>NZ_CP133990.1:0-4084881 GCF_031582905.1 Cellulomonas sp. ATA003 | reverse complement strand
CGTGGACGACAAGGGCCGGCGCACCGACACCTGGATGCAGACCAACGCCGCCAACACCGTGTGGGCCGCGCACTCCCACACCGACTACGACGCCTCCGGACGACCGTCCCGGATCCTCGGTAAGCGCAACGCCCCCTCCATCAACGGCGGCTCACCCGACACCGTGGTCGACCTGCAGTACTGCTACGCCACGAACTCCACCTACCCCAACTGCTCGACCACCACGACCGACGACCGGTCACTGACCCAGTGGGTCCGCGACAACGTCACCGGCCAGCTGACCACCTACACCTACGACAACGCCCGCCGCCTGACCGGCGCTGCCACGACGGCCGGCAATGACGCCGCGGGCCCATCGCCGCCACGTCGTACACCTACACCTACGACGCCCGCGGCAACCGCACCACGGCCACCACCACCGCCACGGCCGACCAGGCCCGCACCCACAACCCCGGCAACCAGATCACCACCAGCGGGTTCACCTACGACGGCGCCGGGAACCTCACCAGCGACCCCGACGCCGGCACCATCGCCTACACCGCCGGAGACCAGATGGCCTCGGTCACCACGGGCGGCGTCACCTACGACTACACCTACGCCGGCATCGGGAACAACGAGCTTCTCCGCAACGAGACCCCCAACGACCTGTACACCTACACCTACGGCGCCGACAGCGCCGTCCCCGGACGCCCTGTCATCGAGCAGGTCACCGTCGACGGCAAGACCGCCCACCTGGACAACGACCCCACCGGGCAACCCATCATGCTGCGCACCTCTACCGGGCAGCCGCTGCTGTACATCTACGACGCCCAAGGCTCCCCCGTCGCACTGGTGACCTCCTTCGACACCACCGCGTTCCAATACTCCTTCGACCCTTACGGCGTCGCCGAGCTCGACCAGACCTCCGGTGGCAACGCCATCAAGCAGACCCCCTTCCTGTACACCGGCGGCCTGCACGACCGCACCACCGGCTGGATCAAGCAAGGCGCCCGCTACTACGACCCCACCGAAGGGCGCTGGACCCAGTACGACACCCTCGACGCACCCCTCGACCCCGCCAACGCCAACCGCTACGCCTATGCCGCCAACAATCCCGTCAACTACACCGACCCCACGGGGCGCGTCAGCGCATCGACCGTCCTAGGCGCTGCCGGTCTTGTTGTGGGCGCAGCCGCGGTCTTCGCCACAGGCGGCCTGGCAGTTGGTCTTGCTGCCGGATCCACCGCCCTATCGGTGGGGTCTGAGCTGGCGGCTGGTGACACACGCGGCGCCGTCGTTGCGGGTGCATTCGGGGCTGTCGGGACTGGCTTCAGCGTTGCATCGAATGCGCTGGGAGTCGGCTACCGAACGTCAGTTGCCGTAAGTGCGGGGTACAGTGGCCTAGGCATCGGTGCAGGACTTGCAGAGGACGGGTGATCGAGGATGGCAAACGGAGCACTGAATGTCCCCTATGGCGTTCCGCTCTTCTTCGCAATCGTGATTGTTGGACTGGTCATCGTTTTTACGAGAGGCCGCTCCAAGAAGTAAGCGTCCGCCCAACGGGCCCAACCTCACGCCCCGAGCGTGACCTCACCTGAAGTTGTCGGTGGTTAGACCGATTCGCGCGTCACCGGATCGTCGTCGGCCCGCCGCCCCGTTGCCGGCGGCGGGCCGATGGGATTGAAATGGCGATACTCATGTTTTGCCTGCGTCGCCCGACATGGAACGCCGCTCCGTGTCCCCTCCCGCGGGAGCGTGACCGCTCAGGGCGGCGGCCGCCCGAGCACAGGACTGGCGGGTTCAGCAACTTCCGTCCTACGTCCGCGGTATGGACTCGACGGGCTCTCACCCCCACCGCTGAAGATTCGGACAAGTACTCGAGACACGAGCTGTCTCACGCTGATGTCAATGCGCAGGTCACGGAGCTGGCAAGCGGACAGGTTCCGCGAGTTCCTACACCCGCCCCTTGTAGGTTCTCGGACGAGTTGGCCACTTCTCGCCTTCTTGTCAGACGCGTGTCAGATTTCTCACGAACCTGTCAGACCGAGGCCACCAGGAACCATGGGCGGTTGCATGCCCACGATCGCAGACCCCCGTTGTGCGCCCTGCGACAGGTTCGTCAACTGTCGGTGTCCATGCCCTCCAGCGCCCGGCGGACGCTGTAGCGGGGGTCGGAGGCGAGAATCTCGCGGGCGCGGGCAGTCCGTCCGTCGGCCGCGCGGCCGGAGAGGGCTCCGGCAAGCGCGCGGCGGACCCGCGGGTCGGCGTCCACGGCTAGCCGGTCGCCGATCACGGGGTCTAGCGCATCCGACGCCACCCAAGCGATCCCCGCGAGCGACCGCAACGGCCAGCCGAGGCCGGCGAGTAGCGGCACGTCTTGCTCGAGGTCGTCTTGTAGGGCCTGCAGCGCGCGGGTCGCATGGTAGCTCTCTTGCCCGCCGGCGCTGATAATCGCCAGGGCACTGGTCCTAGCAAGGTCGCGCTGTTCTGGCGTGCGGGCAAGTCGCGCCGCCAGGTGAGTGTGGTCACCTGATCTGGCTCCGGTAGCGGCTGTTGTCGTCACCGTTGTGGCCCCACTTCGCGGGGTGGATGTGGGGTTGTTCGGTGTGTCGTCACTGGGGTTGGCCCCGGGGTCGGTGAGGTGGGTCCTGTCGCTGCGGGGGCTGGCGGCGGGAGGGTGGCTGTGGGATGCGGGGTCGGATGGAGCTGTTCGAGGCGATCCGTCGGGATGCTCGGCGTGAGGGTCTGTCGATCCGGGAGCTGGCGCGTCGTCATCAGGTCCACCGGCGCACGGTCCGTCAGGCGCTGAAGGCCCCGACCCCGCCACCGCGCAAGGCACCGCCGGTCCGGGCGGGGCTGGCGTTGGAGGAGTTCAAGCCGGTGATCGACGCGATCCTTGCTGCGGATCTTCAGGCGCCGCGCAAGCAACGTCACACCGCTCGGCGGATCTGGCAGCGACTGGTCACCGAGCACGGGGCGCAGGTCTCGGAGGCGACGGTCTACCGGTATGTGCGCCGCTGCAAGGCCGAGCTGGGCTTGGGTGGGGTGGAGGTCGCCGTCGTCCAGGAGCACGCGCCCGGGGTGGACGCGGAGGTCGACTTCGGGGAGTTCTTCGCGGTCGTGGCCGGGACGATGACCAAGTGCCAGCTGTTCGTGCTGCGCTTGTCCGGGTCCGGGAAGGCGGTGCATGTCGCGTTCACCAGCGCTGGGCAGGAGGCGTTCCTGGAGGGCCACGTCCGGGCCTTCGAAGCTCTGGGTGGGGTGCCCGAGCGCATCAAGTACGACAACCTGAAGTCTGCGGTGGTCCGGGTGCTGCAGGGCCGCGGCCGGCAGGAGGCCGACCGGTTCCTCGAGCTGCGGTCCCACTACGGGTTCGACTCCTTCTTCTGCCGCCCTGGCCTGGAGGGCGCGCACGAGAAGGGCGGGGTGGAAGGAGAGATCGGCCGGTTCCGCCGCCGGCACCTGGTCCCCGTCCCTGAAGTCGAGTCCGTCACCGAGCTCAACGCGCTGCTCGCCCGCGCCGGTCACCTCGACGACGCCCGGCACCTGCCCGGTCGTGCCCACCCCATCGGGGCGGAGTTCGCCGAGGAACAGCCCGCGCTGCAGGCGCTGCCACCGGCCGCGTTCGAGGCGGGGATCACGTTGTTCCCGCGGGTGGACCGCCATGCCCGGATCACGGTCCGTTGCCACCAGTACTCGGTGCCCGCCCGACTGGTCGGCCGGCAGGTGCGGGTTCTGCTGCGCGCCCACGAGGTTCTCGTCTATGCCGCCGCGCCCGGCGCGGCTGGGTCCTCAGCGCGGGTGGAAGTCGCCCACCACGAACGGTCCCCGCGCAAGCACGGCATGACCCTGGTGCTGGATCACTACCTCGAGGTGCTCGCCCGCAAGCCCGGCGCCCTGCCCGGCGCCACCGCGCTGGCACAGGCGCGCCGCTCGGGAGCGTTCACCAGCGCCCACGAGGCGTTCTGGGCGGCCGCCCGCGCCGCGCTCGGTGACGCCGACGGCACCCGTGAGCTGGTCGAGGTGCTGCTGCTGCACCGTCACCTGCGGGCCGAGCACGTGGTCGCCGGGCTGCTCGCAGCGACGTCGGTCGGAGCGGTGCGCGCCGACGTCGTCGCCGTCGAGGCCCGCCGCATCGCCCAGAACACGACCGCGGCTGACCTGGCCGCCGCGCTGGACGCGGGGCTCGGGCAGCCGGCCGTGGTGGACCTGTCCGAGCGGGTCGTGGTCCGCCTGACCGAACGGCGCCTGAGCGATCCGGCCGCGGTCATCGCCGGACTACCCGCCGACACCCGACCGTTGCCGTCCGTCGCGCACTACGACGAGCTCCTACGGCTGCGACGAGCCCACCCCGACCCGACCGGTCCCACGCCGGCGTCCGCGACCACCGAGGGACAGGTGTCATGACCACACCCACCACCGCGCCCATACCGGCGCTGCGACGCCGGCGCGGGATGAGCGAGGAAGCCGCCCTCGCCGCGGTCGACCAGGCGTGCCGGGCGCTGCGACTGCCCAGCATCCGCGCGAAGACCGAGGACATGATCGCCGCCGCCGAACGCGAGCAGCTGTCCTACCGTGCCTTCCTCGCCGAGCTCCTGCTCACCGAGTGCGACGACCGGTCCCGGCGCCGCTCCATCCGCCGGGTCAAGGCTGCCGGGTTCCCCCGGGAGAAGTGGCTCGGAGACTTCGACTTCGACGCCAACCCGAACCTCAACCCGGCCACCATCCACCAGCTCGCGACCAGCACCTGGGTCAAGGACGGCCAACCGCTGTGCCTGATCGGGGACTCCGGCACCGGCAAGTCCCACCTGCTCATCGCCCTGGGCACCGCCGCCGCCGAGGCCGGCTACCGGGTCAAGTACACCCTGGCGACCAAGCTCGTGAACGAGCTCGTCGAGGCCGCCGACGAGAAGATCCTCGCCAAGACCATCGCCCGCTACGGCCGGGTCGACCTGCTCTGCATCGACGAGCTCGGCTACATGGAACTCGACCGCCGCGGCGCCGACCTCCTCTTCCAGGTCCTCACCGAACGCGAAGAGACCAACTCCGTCGCCATCGCCTCCAACCAGTCCTTCTCCGCCTGGACCAAGACCTTCACCGACCCACGCCTGTGCGCCGCGATCATCGACCGCCTCACCTTCGCCGGCAACATCATCGAGACCGGCTCGACGTCCTACCGCCTCACCCACGCCCGAGCCCAGCGCACGGGCTAGACCCTGGGGCGGAGCCTGCTTGTGTGAGGCTGTGCAGGAAACAAGCAGCGAGGTCGGAGGCGTGTCGCAGCCGGCTCCGGCGTGTGGTTGTTGTGGGCGTCAGCGGCGCCGGTTGGCGGAGCTGGGGTCGACACCGGGGGTCTTCATCTGCCGGCCGTGCGCGGTGTGGGCGTGGCGGCGGGCGTCGCGCCGCTGACGGGTGCACCGGTCGGCAGGACCTGGCAGACGCCGTCCTCGCCGCAGGCTGCCGGGTCCAGGGTGGCGGCGCGGGCCCGCAGCCGCCGGACCTCGGTGCGGGTCGCCTCGAGCTCGGCGATGCGCTTGTCGAGCGCGGCGGCATGCCGGTCGAGGAGGGCGGTGACGTGCTCGCACGGTGGGCCCTGGTCCTCCCGGACCTCGATGACCGTGCGGATCTCAGCAAGGGTGAGCCCGGCAGCCTGAGCGGCGCGGACGAACCCGAGCCGCGTGAGCACGCTGTCGTCGTAGTCCCGGTATCCCGAGGCCGTCCGGGCGGGCACCGGTAGGACCCCGGCCTGCTCGTAGAACCGCAGCGCCTTCGTGGTCAGGCCAGCGCGCTCGGCCACCTCCCCGATCCTCACCTCACCGACACTACGCCTTGACCTTCCCCCGCACTGGAACCTCTACCGTCTCCGGCCATGAACGAGAACACCTGGGACCTGGTCGTGGTCGGCACCGGCGCCGCAGCGATGGCCGCCGGCATCGAAGCCCGCTCACGCGGCAGACGCGTCCTGCTCGTCGAGCACGGCCCCCTCGGCGGGACGTGCCTGAACATCGGGTGCATCCCGAGCAAGAACCTGCTCGCCGCCGCCGCGCAGCGCCACCGCGCCCTGACCAACCCCTTCCCGATGGTCCCCACCACCGCCGGCGGCGTCGACCTCCCGGCACTCATGGCAGGCAAGCAGAACCTCATCGAGGCGCTGCGGCAGGCCAAGTACCAGGACGTCGCCGCCGCGCACGGCTTCCCGATCCGGCACGGGCACGCGCGGTTCGTCGACGACACGACACTGCACGTCGAGGACGAGCCCGTCCGCGCGGCGGCCTACGTCATCGCCACCGGCGCCGCGCCGCACCTGCCGGACCTACCCGGCCTGCACGACGTCGCCCACCTCACCTCGACAACCGCGATGGAGCAGCAGCAGCTCCCTGAATCGATGGTCGTCATCGGCGGCGGCTACGTCGGGCTCGAGCAGGCGCAGCTGTGGTCCCACCTCGGAGTGCACGTGACCCTGGTCGGCCGAGTCGCCCCGCACACCGAACCCGAGGTCGCCGACGTGCTGCGCGCGGCGTTCCTCACCGACGGCATCCAAATCGTCGAGGAGCACGCCGTCGCCGTCGAGCGCGGGGCCGACGACACAGTCCTCGTGCACACCGCCAGCGGCCACACGGCGGCCGGCGAACGGCTGCTGGTCGCGACCGGACGGACGGCCGACACCACCGGCCTCGGCCTGGACGACGCCGGAGTCGCGACGGATGCCCGCGGCTTCATCGTCGTCGACCCCCACCAACGCACCACCAACCCGCGCATCTACGCCGCCGGCGACGTCACCGGAGCACCTCAGTACGTCTACGTCGCCGCACGGACCGGACACGCGGCCGCCGCCGGAGCCCTCGGCGACCCCACCCCGGTCGACTACCGGGGCCTTCCCGGCGTCGTGTTCACCACCCCGCAGCTCGCCTCGGCCGGACTCACCGAACAGCGCGCCCTCGAACTCGGGCACACCTGCGACTGCCGAGTCCTCACCGCCCACGACCTCCCACGCGCCCTGGTCAACCAGGACCCCCGAGGCGTCCTGAAGCTCGTCATCGACGTCCACAGCCGCCAGATCCTCGGCGTCCACGCCGCGCTCGACGGTGCCGGGGAACTCATGCTCGCCGCCACCTACGCCATCAAGTTCGGCCTCACCATCGACGACATCGCCGACACCTGGGCGCCCTACCTCACGATGAGCGAAGCGCTGCGCCTCGCCGCCGGACTCTTCCGCACCAACACCCCGACCAGCTGCTGCGCCTGAGGACCCACCAGCGCCACCACCGACTCCTGCATCACGTCTCGCACACCCCCAAAGTGGGGCCAGCACCGTGACGACAGCAGGGGCCACTTCACTTGACGACACTCACCAGGTAAACGGCGGCGGGGCGGCTGTCGCTGCCGCCGGAGTAGCGGAACGCTCCGAGGGGGTGGCTGAACTGCCCCATCACGGAGTCAGCCTCCGAAGGTGGCGGGTCGTGGGCGAGAGCGAGCGCCTGGGGCAGGAGCCGGGCGATGTCGTCGTCGTCCAAGTCAGCGACGAGGTTGGCGGCCGCGATCAGGTAGTCGTTGCGGTCGCTGGCGGCTTCGTACGGGGACCGTGCCCGTTCGATTTGGTGCTCGATGAGTTCGGCGCGCCGAGCGGCGGGCAAGCCCGCGGCGATGACCGACTTGCTAACAGCGTTGGTACCCACGCTGTAGGCCCCCGGTCCGTTGGTTAGCGGCGCCGAGAGACTGGCGGCGGCGGCTTCCATGTCTGCGGGGTCGACTTGTTCGGGCCGCGCGTAAGCGAGCAGCTCGGCCGCATCGGCGGTGGTCGGGGCGATGGCGCGCAGCCGCTCATCTACCCGGTCGATGTTGTCGGTGAGCAGCTCGCGCGCTTCAGAGCGGAGTGAGTGGCTCGCGCGCGCTAGCAGTTCCAGGAGTTGGTCCAGCGCCCGGTCGAGCAGCGCTGGGTGCGCCCGACCTATGCGTCCGCATACCTCGGCGTGGGCGTCGTCGGTTTGCCAGCCGCGCCCGGGCTCGGCGTGGGCGTAGGGCGCCAGCTGGACGAGGAGCCGTTCGGCTTGGTCTGACGCGAGGCGGTCGCCGAGCCCGGCGAGCGCTTCGACGGCGGCCACGTACACCGAGGGCCCAATCAGCGGCGTGTCCACCAGGGTCCGTTCCGCCGCGGCATCCAGGACCGCGATCGCCTGCTCGGCAATCTCAGCCACCTGATCGTCGGGTACGAGATCGGCTTGCGCGGCGACGAGACGAAACGCCGCCGCTCTCGTCCAGTACGTGGAACCGGCGACACCCTCGTCGTGCGGCGCCTGGACCGCCTGGGCCGCTTCATCCGCCATCTCATCGACCAGCTTCAGGTCCTCGCCGACCGCGGCGTCGGGTTCCGGTCTCTGCAGGAAACCATCGACACCACCTCCCCGGCGGCCGGCTCGTCTTTCACGTCTTCGCCGGCCTGGCCGCCGCCCAGGCACGCGGACGTACCGGTGGACGACCCGCACTGCCGTCGGCCGACCAGGTCCGAGCAGCCCGGCGGATGTATGAGCAGAACGACATGACCGTCACCCAGATCGGCAACGTCCTCGGCGTCAGCCGCACGACCATCTACCGGGCGCTCAACCGCCCACCCACCACGAGCTCTCCGCGGCTGCCGAGGAGCACCACGTAGGCCGCCCCGCGCTGCGCACCCACGGCCCGGGGGCCCGGCTCCCTTCACTCGGCCTCCGCCACTGTCGGTGGCCCGTGCTCCAATGGACAGGTGAAGCGAACGACACTCGTGTAAGCACACGGCTGGAGGGCCAAAATGGGTTGGACGGAGCAGGCATCGCTGGAGCGGGCGCGCGATACGTACGAGGCCACAGTCGACGTAAGCGTGAGCACAGTGGCCCGCAAGACGGACTTCGAGTCGATCAGCCTTACCAACCCGCGGCGGGTACGAGGAGCGCATCTCTACCTAGACGTCACCAACTTTACCGACCTGCTTGGGCAGCCGGAGGAGGGCACCGACGAGGACATGCTTCGGCTGGTGCACCTCTATGCGCGGGAGGTGACGCGAGTGGTGGAGGCCGACCTCGACGCTGTCAAGGTCCACTTCCAGGGACCGCGCCTGCACGCCGTCGCGTACCGACCAATCAGCGACGACGCTGAGATGGTCGCGAAGGCGGTCGTCGCCGCCGCGGCGATTCAACACACCGCAACAATTTTCAACGAAGTGTTTCGGCTCAGCGGCGACCTCGCGTGGAAGACCGCGGCAGGCATTGCTTTTGGCGACGTCATCGCCACAAGGAATGGCACCGGCGGAGACCGGGAGCTTCTGTTCCTCGGAGCCCCCGCAAACTACGCGGCCAAGATGATCAGCGCCGGAGTCCGCATCTCAGCCGACGCCGCAGACCTATTACCCGACGACGTCAGAGCGTACGTTTCGGAAACAAACGACGATGTCGTCTGCAAGGTATCAATGACTGCGGATCAAGTCGAAGCATTGTGCGAACACTACGGTTGGACTTGGAGCGCGGACCAGACTCGCAAACGCCCTGACGAAGCGGCCGAAAAGTACCCGCCTGGCTGCGCGACGGTAAAGAAGCCGACCGTCACGATTGATAAGTCGGCACTGGGTCTGTCGAACAGCAAGCGACTCCATGCAGTGTCGATCTTCGCAGACGTTGACGGGTTCACTAAGTACATCGACGAAGCGACCGAGCAAGACGAAGACCTCATCGAGGCAGTCCGGGCGTTTCACACGCTTCGCAAGGAGATGCGGAGCACCGCTGTCATCGACTACGACTCCCTCCGCATTCAGTACCAGGGCGACCGCATGCAGGCAATTGCCTACTTGCCGTTCGACGACGAGGCAAAAGCCGCCCTGACCGCCGTTAAGGTCGCTGCCGCGCTACAGTCCGTGGCTACGAACGTTATGCCGCAAGTGGTTGACGCCAGCGCAGCGAAGCCACTCGCCATCGGCGTCGCGGCCGGCTCAATATTGCTGTCAAAGCTCGGCGAACACGGAGACCGGGACGTCGTGGCGCTCGGGCCTGCCGTCGCCGAAGCCGCTCGCATTCAGCAACGGCTCGACGGCACCGTCACCGGCATCAATAAGGCCGTCTATGACTCGCTTCCCGCCTGGCTCCAGCAGTACTACGTGTACAGCGGAGGCGCCTACGTGGCGCACGACCTCACGCTCGACGTCATTGAGCGCGAGGAGAAGGCCGCCGAGAAGTCCGAGGAGGCCAAGGCCGCTCGGACAAGCCCCGCCTACGTCGGGTCGACGCGACCGGCACCAGACGCCCCGCTCCGCCCGTGGGCGCGGTGACGCTTGAAGGCCGACGCACGCCGACGCTTCCGGCAGCACGAGCAGTACCTTATCGAGCAGGAGCCGGGCCTTAAGCTTGTGCTAGACGAGGACGCCGACACAGCGAAGATCACTGGCAACATCGTCGTGCCCCTCGGCGCGGGACGACGCGACCACTTCTATATAGAGATCCGGTACTCGGTAACCGACAAGGGTCTCAACCCATTCCAGACGCCCGAGACTTACGACCCGGGTGCACGTTTCGCACGCGACCCGGACCGGCACATCGAAACCGACGGCCGGTTCTGCATGTGGCTACCGCACACCGATTATGATGACTTCGCGAAGCCGGACGGGCTTGCACGCCACTTGAACCGCATTCGCGAGTTCATCACCTTGCAGATCATCTGTGAGGGCCGGATCGCCCGCCAAATTGCGCCGTGTTGGCCGGGCGAGCAGTGGGGACACGGGAACGACGGTTACCGGGAATGGCTGCGCGAGCACGTCGAAGGGCTAACTCCGCTCCAAGTTGGGCGCTTCAGCGCTGCTCTCAGCAAGCCTCCGCTGGCACGAGCGGCGTGCCCATGCGGTGGCGGCCGGAACTTCGGTCGCTGTCACGCCACTTGGTTTCGAGCGCTACAGGAAGCCGCCCGGCATGCAGGTGTGACGATATGGCTTGAACTCTATGAGATTGCAGAAGGACGAGATGCTTTGGAATCGCTCCTCGAGGAAGCCCGCCAGCACACCCCTGACGGGTGACGCCTCGCACTCAGGCGTCGACTTTGGTTGGCGCGTGCACAACTCCCAAGAAGCATGGACTGCTAAGGTCGACACGAAGGCGTCCATCCTCCTCGCCCTCGAGGGAGGGCTCCTCGTAGCCGTCTTTGCCGGCTTCGCCGAGGGCGGCACATTCGCTGATGTGAACGGGTGGCGCCAGAATGCCTTGTACGCCAGCGTAGGCTTACTGATCATAGCCATCATATCGGCGGCCGCGGCTGTTTTTCCGATCTTGGGATCCGTTAGGGAGCACAGGCAGCACGCCAGCGAAAACTTCATATACTTTGGCCACCTGCGACACCTTAACCCGCATGACGTCACTTCGCGACTCCGCCAGCTGACTGCCCAGCAGGAGTCAGCCATGCTTGGCAGACAACTAGTCGCCATGAGCAAGGGCAATTGGCGCAAGCACCAATGCGTTCGCGTTTCCGTCCTGACCGTGCTATTTGCGGCGGGATTAGCTGTACTTGTGGTTGCTTACCCCGTAACTTGCGGAGCCACCGCGCCTTCGCCTAGGTAAGGGCGCTGGGCGGACTCGCACCGGGCACGCCTGAAGTTCCCTGCCATACCGGGTCGTTCGGCCTAGCGATACGTCCAGTCGCGCGGCGGCGCCATTTCGTCGAGCAGGAACGTCTACAACGGAGCCCCTGCTCCAGAGCCGCATAAACCACCGTATGGCCGACTGCATGGCAAGGCGCCCAAGCACACCAGCCCACAGCATGCCCAGCGTCTGTGAATGGGTCCGCTGAACGTCCGCGAACCACTCGCGGGCGGAGATGCCGTCGATGCCTACCGACTCCTCGGACGCCCTCGCGAGGCGCCGGCCGCTGCGAGTGCACTGCCAGCGGCTACCACGATCGGGAAGTGGTGCGCCGCCCACCTGACGACCCCCACTGGATCGCTCAAGACCGACGACGCCGCAGCTAAGGCGTCATTCGGTTCGCCGAGCAGCAACCCAGCCGCCACAAGGCACGCGAGCGTCCCGCCAGCCCACATCCCGAGGGCAGGGAATCGGGCGCCCACGAACGCCGCCACCGCGGCCATCACGGCGGTCCAGACCAAGTACCCCTCGTTGTACGGCTCGCCCACCGAGAACGACACCCAGTTCCTCTCGAGCTCGTTCATCAGCACCACGAGGAGCAGCGCAACCACGACCCCGGCCGCCACAACCTTCCACCTCGGGCGCCCGCGACGGGTCAAGCGCTCGGTGTCTGTCCTGGTAGCCGTCACGGTGCCGCCCTCCATCGGAAGTCCATCCAAGGTAACCGCCACACCCTCCGGCGCGCCTGAACCGTGGCCGGCTCCGCCGGAACCGGACGAAGACGGTCCACTCGCCAGCCCGGCGCTGCCCCGTCTCGAAAACGACCGAATGCGGTCCAGGCGCCGGCGTTGTGGTGTTCCACCGAAGATCGGGTTCGCCATGGAGCCCCGCGGTGAGCCTCGGCGTGGGCTGCATGGGTGTGTCCGCGCGGTCAGTCGTGTCGCGCGAGCTCGTGGGCGGCGTGCCCGGGCGGGCTCGAGTTGGAACGTGCAGTGGACGGTGTCGAAGGGGTCACCGGGGCATTCCTCTTTAGGAATCGAGCGACTCGCCCCACTCGGCGCCGAGCACCCAGGACAGAGCTGACATCCGCCCGCTGAGGAGACCCCACTCGAAGTCGTCCCAGCCGAGGTTCTCGCGTCCGTACTTCTCCTCGATGCGTGCTGCGGCTTTGCACGCTTGCTCGAGGATCTGCTCTTGACCAGCCTTGAGCTTCTCGCCGCGCTCGAGCTTCTCGTGCCAGACCTGGTGTCGGTTCCACCAGACCTTGTCCCAGAACTCGTTGTAGAGCCTCAAGATGTCTTCATCGTTTCGACGGAGCAGGAGCGGCCAGGTCTCGCCAGGGACCTCATCGCTAGGGATCCACTCGACCTTGTCTCCCTCGGGCGTGTAGCCGATCGGGTGCCCGTTGGGCCCAACCGCGTCCGGCTCGACCGGATCGGTCGTCTCCGCCTTCGAGCGTTCCAGTCCGGGTCCTATATGGAGCCGAGCGAAGTTGCGGTTTAACTCCTCGATCTGGGTCATCAGGTCGTGATCAAACCGCGCGACCTCGATCCCTGCGTCGCGCAGCCGAAGCTCACCGCGTCCGCGGATGTCTTCGTTCGGGTCGAGCACGCCGATGACGACGCGCCTGATGCGGCGCTCGATGATGCGTTCGACACAGGGAATCTTCGGGCTGTTCCGAGCCGTGCACGGCTCCAACGTCGTGAACAACGTCGTACCAGCGAGGGTGTCGTCGGCGAGCTTTCGCTCGAGCAGGGTGAACTCGGCGTGCTCGCCTTGACCGAGCTCTCCTCGGAACGCCCCACCAAGGAAGACGCCATCACGCCCGACGACTGCTCCGACCCTTGGAGACACACGGTCAGGCTCGCTGACGGACTGACGAGCGAGAGCAACCGCGCGCTCCATCATCGCTCGGTCACTCCAGGACTCGGCCTCTACTGCCACTGAGTGAGGGTAGCGGGAAGGAGCCGGCGCCAGCCGGTCGTCGTCCGATTACCTCGGTGCCCCCTCGGCGCACCGCCTTTCGTGCGGCCAAGAAGCGGTCGTGAGCGACAGAGCGCACCGATTGCCCGGTGCGCCACTGCTCCCAGGCGCGGTCTTGCTGCTCGAGGGATAGCTGGGTCGGGGCACGGGCACCTCCACGGGTCGTGATCATCGTGGTGGTGCGTTGACCCCTTGAGCCCGCCACCGTTTCCGGGCACGGGCACGGGCACGGGTCCGGCAGGACGCACCTACTCGCGGGCCCCAGCCCTTCGGTCCCCGGCTGAGAGCACTGGCCGGGCTACCGCCCCGACTGGACGCAGTCAGGTCGCGCAAGCGACCCGGACGAGCCACCGCGGCGAACGGTCGATGGCCCCCTCGACCGGTGGGTGTGCACGCGGCGGCTGGTGCCGCACATCACCGGAGGGATCGCGGCGTCCGCCGCGGCGCATCGCACCTTCGAGAACGGGACAACCATGACCCAGACCACCTCCACCCAGACCTCTCGGTTGAGCCGGCGTAAGGCGGTGCTGGCGCGAGCTCGCGAGGTCACCGCGATCGCCCGAGCGGCTGACGCGGTGTTCCGCGCCAGCCGCAGCGCCACTCAGCTGTACGACGCGCTCCGCGACGCGGGGGTGCTGTGAACGGCGCTCGGTGCGGCGGCCGGCCGGCCCTGTGGGGCCGGCCTGGCGCCGCGCGTCGCGCAGCAAGCTCCGTTGCCGGCGGGGCACCCTGGCGCGGTGGAGACGACAAACCGGGCGGCCGCGGCGGCTGTCGGGCCCGCGGCGGAGACCTCGCGGGTCTCAGCCCGGCGTGGTCGTACCGGTAGAGGAACGCGGCCATCGCCTCGCGGGAGACGGCGCCGGACCCTTGGAAGGTGCCGTCGCGGTAGCCGGTGGTGATGCGGGTCGAGGCGAGCCAGGCGACGGCGTCGTGGAAGGGGTGGTCGGCGGGGACGTCGACGAACTCGCGCACGGGCCCGACCGGGGCTGGTGATCCGGCGGCGCGGTGCAGGAACGCGGCCATCGCCTCCCGGGAGACGCTGCCGGAGCCTTGGAAGGTGCCGTCGCGGTACCCGGTGGTGATGCCGGTGGAGGCGAGCCACCGGATCTCGTCGTGGAACCGGTGGGAGGTCGGGACGTCGACGAACTCGCGGACGAGCTCGGCCGGGGCTGGTGATCCGGCGGCGCGGTGCAGGAAGGCGGCGGTCGCCTCGCGGGAGGCGGAGGCTGGCGCCGCGGAAGGTGCCGTCGCGGTGGCCGGTGGTGATGCCCGCGGTGACGAGCCACCGCACCTGGTCGTGGAACGGGTGGGGTCGTGGCGGGTGATGAACCGCACCTGCGCGCCGGTGGGCGGGGTCGACAGGACGGTCAGCCGGTACTCGCCGTCGCTGGTGGTGAAGGTGTGCCTGACGGGAAGGACGAACGACGCAGGCTCGGGACGGTAGGGCGAGGCGGGTGCGGCGGCCGTCGTCGCGCCTGCCTGCAGGAGCAGGGTGTCGTAGAAGAAGCCGGGCAGGTGGGGGCGGCGCGCCGCACGAGGACACCGGGTTGGTGGACGCGTCGTACTCGCATTGGCCCTTGCCGCACTCGCGAAGGAAGCTCTCCCGATCCTCTCGAGGTAGGCGGCCGACGACGACGTCTGCGGTCCGTCGCTCAGCGGCGCCGACCCAGGCCTGGGCGAGACCGGCCGGTCTACCGGGCGGCCAAGTCGTCCGTCTCGGCCGGCGCGCTGCCGTCCGCGGGGTCGCCCTTGCTGTCGGGGGCGTCGGTCGTCTCGAGGAACGTCTTGTTGAGGTAGTACACCTTGCGCTTGTGCAGGTCCGTGGACCAGCGATCGCGCGGCACCTCGTCCTCCACCTGGCCCCGGGCCAGGCCAAGCGCCTTAAGTTCATTGAATCCGCGCTGCCAGGTGTCCTCCTTCATGCAGAAGTTCTCCCTGTCCCAGCTGGAGACGGGGGCGCCCTCGGTCTCGGGTCGACCTGCGAGCACGAGCCGTAGACAGAGGTAGACGAAGAGCGCTCGAGCTGACAGCACGTTGATCCAGCCGCGAGACCACAGTTGTATCGGGATCGTGATGTACGGCCCTCGGTGCGTCTTCGGCGGCTGGGGGGATGGATGGGGACCGCGATGCGGGCGCCGTGGCCCGGCTCCGGCGTGCGCGTCACAATGCTCGTGCCGCGAGGTCCTGCCTTGCCCAACACCACGAACGCGCGCTTGATGCGTCGCGTGCCGGCGCCTGGTTCGGGGCGACGAGCATCGAGCTCCTCGTAGCCCAGCATCTCGGCCCAGTAGTGGTCCGGCCGGGCCCGGTAGAGCACGTGCGGCGGCTTGCGAGTCAGCATGACGAGGGTGAGGTAAAGCTTCATCGGCACCTCGCCGAGCGCGAACAGCTTCGAGAGGTCGGTCGACGACTGGCCGGGGGCCTTCCTCCGCGCGTACTCCTCCGCCAGCTGCACCGTCGCCTTGCGGCCGGACCCCTTGACCGCGTCGGTGAGCAGCCCCTTGGCCGTCACGGTGAAAGTTCCCACGGACACCTCCGAATACTGACTGACCATCTGAGCCCCCCGCTGCCGTAGCGGGGTCAATGGGGTCATGGGGTCATGGCGTAGAGACATGCCTGCACGTGAACCCACGAAAGTGGACCGCTCAGATGGTACGAGAGCGTCGCCGGGGCGGTCAAAATCCGCGCTCCGGTGGCTACCTAACCCGCTGCGTCGACAGCGCACGCCGCTCGGATGGCCAAACTTCTGCCTTGGTGCTCCCCGGCTTCGCCAGGATCATGGAAGACGTCAGGGCCGGGCCGCCCGGCCCGGCCCTGACAGGTGAGAGAACCCCAGGAGAAGGAGGTGATGCTCGTGAAGCGCGGATTTCGACTGACCGTCACATGGTCCCGTGGCTCGGTCTCCATCACGCTCGAGCCCTACTAGGGCGTGTCTCCCATAGATGTGGTGAGGCTCGCGGCACTGTGACGGGGTGACGTCTTCTCGGTACCGGGTGTTCTCCGATGAGCAGTGGGCGAGGGTGGAGCCGTTGCTGCCCTCGAACGCGGGCCGGCGTGGGCACCCGTTCGGTGACAATCGTCGGGTGGTCGAGGCGATCGCCTACCGGTACCGCACCGGGATCGCGTGGCGGGACCTGCCGCGTGAGGAGTTCGGGCCGTGGCAGACGGCGTGGAAGCGGCACCGCCGGTACGCCGCCGACGGGACGTGGGACCGGGTGCTGGCGCGGCTGCTGGCCGAGGCCGACGCCGCAGGAAAGGTCGACTGGGCGGTATCGGTCGATGCCACGATCGCCCGGGCGCACCAGCACGCGACGAACACAACCCGCCCCGATCAGGACACAGGGGGCCCGGTCGAATCACAGGAATCAGCCGACCGCTGAGCCTGAACCCGCAGGTCACGGCGTCGGGCGCTCACGTGGAGGACTCACCACCAAGATCCACGCCGCGGTCGACGGGCGCGGGCGTCCGCTGGCCGCGGTCGTCACCGGCGGGCACCGCAACGACGGCGCCGTGCTCGCCGCGGTCCTGGCTGACATCTGGGTGCCCAGGATCGGACCGGGCCGTCCCCGCACCCGCCCCGACGCCGTGATCGCGGACAAGGCGTACTCAGCCGGCACCTACCGGCGCGCGCTGCGCGCCCGAGGGATCGCCGTCGTCATCCCGCAGAAGTCCGACGAGATCGCCGCCCGCAGACGCCGGGGCTCACGCGGTTGGCAGACCGCCCGGCCTGGACACCGACGCCTACCGGCGCCGCAACGTCGTCGAACGCCACTTCGCCCTCGCCAAGCAGTGGCGAGGACTGGCCACCCGCTACGACAAGCTCGCCATCACCTACCGCGCCGCCGTCATCCTCGCCGCCTGCCTCACCTGGTCTCGCATATAGGAGACGTGCCCTAGTTCTGGGTGCGGCTCCGTCGTTGCAGCGACGGGGCCGCACCCAGTCTCTGGGGCAAGAGTCGACCGCCGCAACCGCCTTGCCTACGGCCCGGCTCAGTTCTCGAGCTGGGCGAGCGCCCGGGTCACGGAGGAACGGCCCCGAAGCTCAGCACCCGCGCGATCATGTCGAGGCTCTAGCCCGACGCGCGGAGGCCGCTGGGCAGCCCTCCAGCCGCCTCCGGCGTCATGACGGTCGGGCACCCCCAGGCGTCCCTGAGCGCGAGCGTGCGCCAGGCCGTCGACGGTGTCGTGACAGAACCGTTGCCGGGGCGGACGACATCGTCGTCGTCCGGATCGAGGGCGACCGGGCGGAACTCGCTCCACCGGACGCCCGAGACGCGCTCGGCTTCTCCCAGACGTTCCTGCTTGACGCCGTACGCGCAGCCCGTGCCGAGCACGTCGCCCTGGCGCGCGACCACGAGCGATCAGCCTTGAGCGTCTCCCCGCAGACCGCCCGCACGACGTCGGTCTCGTCATGCCCATCCTGTTGCACCACCGACGCGCACGGCATCGCCCGACGAACCACCGCAGTACGCATCGTGGTGGGCGTTCGGCCAGACCTAACAGATAATGTCTCTTCGGTCATGATCGTTGATCGCGGCAACTCAAGGAGCCGATGTGGGTGCAGTCGATTCGCAGGCGTGCGTGTATCTGTACCGAGGGCAGGGCAGTGCTCAGATTCGCTACGTCGGCAAAGGGGCAAGCCCAGAAAGGGCACTGCAGCACACCGGCGGCTCCCACAACCCGGGCCTACGCGCGTTAATCGAGACCGGGGAGTACGTCCTCGAGGTGGCGGGGCCTTATCCGTCCCCGGCTGAGGCGGCTCTCGTTGAGGCGGCGCTGATCTCAGCCCTTAGCCGTAGTGGCACCCAGGCGGCGCTGGTCAATGAAGCTGCCGGCGCAGGCCCGAAGTTCCGACCATTGGGCGTGCCCGGAGAGTTGGCCGATCGCCCACTGCAGCCACCCCTGACCCTCGGGGAGCTCGGACGGATTACCGGAGGAGCGCTGGTAGTGCGAAACAGCTTCGGGCCCGATCTTGCGGATGGCCGCCCGCGCCTGGACCCGTTCTCGCAGCAGCAGGACGACGTCATCGTCGACAACCTGGTCAGGTCGTGGCTACTCGAACGAGTCCTGCCGGCGTGGGTCACCGACCCGAGCAGCCGCCCCTTCGTTCTGCTCGGCGCAGCCGGTCCCCCCGCGCATCGATATGTCCCAGGAGCGTTGTCGATCAACAGGGACGTCCTCTGCGACGAACCGGTGCGGGAGATCACCCCCACGGATGACGACCTGGATGCCTGCGGCTTGCGTGGCCGGCGCCTTACCGACGTGAAGTTCGGTCGGGGCAGTTACGAGCACTTCATCTGGGTCGACGGCAGCGGCGTCGTCCGGTATGGCGCGGACACCGAGTTCAAACCGCTAGGAGAGTGAGGCGAGCCTTCCAGTGCCGGCCGGCGTGCGGGAGCAAGTGTGGCCGAAGCTGAACGCAGTGAGACGACGATCGACTCGCCCTCCGAAGATCCCTCGGCTGGCGCGCCCACGACCTCCGATGCACCACCGGCTCGGTGGGTCAGCCGTGACCGCACACCGGCCCGGCTGGTGCGCCGCTACTGCGCTCGAGTGTTGATCTCGAAGCTGCGTAAGTAGTCGGCGTAGAGCCGGGTCGTTAGGAGGGCCGGGTCGATCCGCGCGACGATCTGCTGGTACTCGACGAGGGAGTCGGTGACGATGAACGCGTGCGTGAGGTCGTCACGTCGTGCAGCCGCCGACACGAACGCGCCCCAGGCGCTGGTGTCGAACATGACCCCGTAGCAGGCCGATGCAGGGATCGACCAGCCTTCCTCGGCCACCTCGGCGATACGCTCGCCCCGCGCCCCCGCGCGGAGCCAGAGCAGCGGCGCGATCGCCTCGAACCGGCGCCCGAGCGAGACGAGCGTGGGGTCCTCGTAGGTGAGGGTGAAGAACTCCACGTTCTCCCGGAACCCGTCGGCCATCGGAAACTCGTCAACGAACCGGTAGTCGCCGGTGACCGCGGTTCCGGTCGTCGTGGTGCCGGTGATGGCGGCACGGATGCGCGGCTTGGTGATGTAGTCGCAGATGCCCATCGCCTCCCAGTCCTTGTCGCCGGGCTTGAGCCCTCGCGCGCGAAGTTCGGCCTGTTCGGCAACGCCGACCTCGTTGTTGGTGACACAGATGCTGCGGCGGTGACCGCCGTCCTGGTGGTTGAGCCGCATCACGGCCTGGGTGGTCGTCCCTGAGCCGGCGAAGAAGTCGAGGACAAGCGCGTCGGGCTTGTTGGCGACGAAGAACCGCAGTGCGTCCTCTACCGCGTAGAGGGCCTTGGCGAACGGGAACGTGCGGTCGGGTAGGAACCGCGAGAGCAGGCGGCTTCCGCTGTTCCCGGCGTCGTGGCTGGTCAGGCGCCAGACGTCGTTGGGAACGTAGCGCGCCTGGTACTGAGAGCCGTCGGTGATGACGGACCCGTCGGAGCGGCGGCCGGTGATAGGGAAGAGCCCGTCGTCGACCTTCTTGCGCTCGCCCTGCTTGAGGTAGGTCAGCGTGCTGCTGGCCCCCCGCCAGGTGCCGATCCGGGCGTAGCCGAGGGAGATGAGCTCGCGGAGAGCCTCAGGTGAGGTCTGCCAGCGACCTTCCTTGTCGTCCTGGCGGATGGGTCAGACGGCTTCGCACCCGGCAGGCGGCGCGACGTCTTGCCAACCGTCGCCGTAGAACGGCTCTCCGACCGAGTCGAAGACGGGACCGTCCGCAGTGCTGCGGATGAAGACGGGGTAGAAGAGGTTCGGGTGCGTCGTGCGGAACGGCTGCGTGCCGGACCGCATGAGCATGTTCCATCGCAGGTTGTTCTTGTTGGCCGTCTTGACCGGATTCCACTCGTCGCCCAGGTGGAGCGGGGCAGGATGGGAGGCACCAAGCTGGACGAAGAAGATGTACTCGGCGGAGCGCGCGAAGGTGCCGGTCCGTGTTGAGCCGCCCGCGTTGATCGACGCGGTGACCATCGTGATCCGTGCGTCGGAGAACATTTGCTCGAGCAGCAGGCCGAGGCGCAGGTACTCCTTCTCGTCGATGGTGACGATCAGGACGGAGTCCGCGGGGTTGAGCAGTCGCTTGGCCACAAGCAGGCGGCGCTCGATGAAACTGAGCCACTTGGAGTGGCGGTAGGGGTCGGCGTCGTCGACGTAGTCGTTGTTGTACTTCCAGTCGCGGGCGCCGGTGTTGTAGGGCGGGTCGATGTAGATCGCGTCGACCTGACCCTCATGTGCGAAGAGGAGCGCCTCTAGCGCGTGGTAATTCTCGGCGTTGATCACGGTGTGGAACGGCTTGCCGCCGTCATTACCATCTGCGGCGCCGCCGCGCACGACGCGCCCGGTGGACACCAGGCCCGGGTAGATGGGGTCCCCGAATTCGCGCGTGGCGACCAGGCGCGCGCTGCCGACCTGCCGGGTCTCGCCATTGCCGTCACGCAGTGACGTGTGCGTCGCGCCGACGTCGGTCACGGTCCAGACGCCGGAACCGTCGAGGTCTGCGGGGTCGTCCGAGCCATCCGCGAGGACCTGGACCTTCTCCCCTTCCCGAATCGCGAACCCGGGGAGGACGACCGACTCGGGCAGGTGCCGGTCGAAGACCAGGCCCAGGCGCCGGTTCTTGGTGACCTTGTCGTACTCGGCGCGCAGCGCTGTGCGCAGCTGGGGGTCCTTGATGGAGTCGATGAGGTTGTCGATGTGGGCCACGGGTCAGTACCTCGTCCCGTGCGCGCGGAAGAGCTCGCGCGAGTCGGTGCCCTCGAAGGTCGCAATGGCGTCGCGGATCTGCGGGTCCTTGTGGTTGAGCAGGAGGTAGTGCTCGTCGACGAGCGCGACAGACTGGATCCGGTGGTAGGCGTCCGCGTGGGTCGCGGCGTAGTGGGCCAGCCCTTTGAGCTTGTCGACGGCGTCGGCGAGGTGGGTGCCGTGCGGGTCGACGAGGGAGGCGACCAGCTGGCCGGCGACCTGGTCAACGAAGACGAAGTCGGGAGCCAGCCCCTTGATACCGCCAGCGGTCGTGTATGGGATCTGCAGCGAGTGCCTACCGGTGGAGGGGTTGCGATACCAAGCCACGGCGCCCGCGTTGAGCTCGGTCCGCAGCACGTGCTCCTCCCAGCCCTGCAGCTCCGCGCGGTACAGCCCTTCGCTGTCGGACAGGATGTGCCGCTCCCACGCCGTGCCGGCCGAGCTCTCGGTCTTGTTGCTCGGCAGCGTGATCGTGGTCAGCAGAGGCCGGTCCGACTCACGCTTAATGCGGTCGAACCGCTCCTGCTCAGGGGCGGGTAGCCGGGTGATGGCACCGCCATAGTCCTTGAACCACTGCTCGACGATGTGCGAGGCACGGCTCTTCAGCGCGGCCGGCAGGCTGGGGTCGCCGGCCAGAGCGATGGTGGTCAGCTGCGCCTGGCGGATCTGGTCGTCATGTTCGGCCAGCCGCTTGACGTAGGCGTTGGCCAGACCCTGCGGGAGCAGCGCCTCCGCGCGCTTCATCAGGATGTGCACGCCGCGGGCGTCGAGCACGAGCTCGGAGCTGGTGTCGGTGCTGGCCGCCGTCGGGTTGGCGAAGCCCACGGTGTGTTCGAAGAGGCGTGTGACGCCGGCGCCGCGCACCAGCTGGTCGAGCTCGCCGGACTCCTCGAGGACCGCCCGATGCTCGTCGATCACCGACACCAGTGCGGTCCGGGCCTTGATCGGCGCCTTGGCGTCGATCGTCACCCCGTCGTGCTCACCGGCGAGCAGGATTGCCATCTGGGTGAGCCGGTCCACAGGTGAGCGCAGCGTACGTCGCGGGATCGTGTACGACGGCACGGCACCGATCACGTCGAACACCGATGTCGATGCCGTGGCGCTCAGGTCGTGCACCGGTGTCGCGTCGGCGGCGAACAGCCCGCCAGCGTCGGGCGTCCGGTGGCTGGCCGCGGTCGTCGCGCTCGACGTCGTCGGCTGCACGGGCCCGGTCGGTGAGGCGAGAGTCGCCGTCGCCTCATCGACCGACGCCAGGTCGAGGTCATCCGACGGCGGGCTTACGGGAGAGGACGATGGGGTCCGGAGCGTGACGTCGAGGGCGGCTGCCGGTGCCGGGGCAAGGGTGGGGTTCCGAGCGAGTTCGACGGCGTCGACGATGACTGTGGTGCCGTTCGCGAGGGTCTCGTCGTCGCCGACCCGGAACCGTTCGGCGATCGCCTCGACCGCCACCTTGTCGAACTTCGGCAGGATGCAGTGGACCGCGTTGAGGTCCTGGTCGGTGTCGATGCGCCGTGCGAGGGGCGTGCGCACCATCCGTCCCATCACCTGGGTGATCAGGTCAAGGTCACGCGCTACCCGGAACGAGAGCAGGACCTCTGCGCGCGGGCAGTCCCAGCCGGTCGTGATGGCCGTCTTGCACAGCACGACGCGGACTCCGGTGCGGTCCTGGATGTCCTCGGGGGGCACCAGGGGATCTCGTATCCGCCTGCGGTCACGGGGGTGTGATCGGCGAACGTGTGCACGATGGCCTCGGGGCCGATGCCCGGCCACTCCTCGAGCACCGTGCTGATCAGGGTTGCCAGCTCGGCCGGCGTTGGCTTGTCCGCCACCTGGATGACCAGCGCGGGATGGACTGCCGGCTCTCCGGTCGCCGCGGTGTACGCGGCCCACTTCTGGTCGTACAGCCGCACGCGCTGCACCGCGAACCGCACGAGCGCGGACTCGGCCGCGTCGACTCCCTGGGTGTGACCCAGGACGATCTGCTCCTTGAGGAGCCCCGAGGCGCGCACGTCCTCGGTGCGGATGGTGTGCTGCTTCGTCGTCCGACCGGCCTCCGCCATGGCTCCGAGGAACCGCCGCGGCGTCGCCGAGATACCCCACACGACGGGCGCGGCAGGCCGGCCGGTCGCGCCGCCGCCGATGATCTGGCTGACGATCGTCTCCCGGGTCCTGCCAGACGCGGCAGCCGTCGTGGTGCCCCGGTGGGCCTCGTCGACAACGACGACGAAGCCGTGCGGACGCTGCACGATCGTGTTCGCGATCGTCTCCCACAGCGAGTAGATGCGTCCGTCGATCCTGGACTTGGACAGCGTCGCGTTGGCGCTCAGCTTCTGGATGTTGAGGAAGTAGACGCGCCCGGGAGCGAAGACCTCCTCGTCGAAGTCGCTCTCGATGATCGTCAACCGGTTGAGCTTGATGTCCGACGACGAGTCGAGCATCTTCTGCAGAGTCTGTCGGTTCAGCGACGGGTCGTCGGTGACCCACAGGAACGTCGCGTCCTCAACGCCGGCCGTAGCTTCGTCTCCGTCGA
Organism: Cellulomonas sp. ATA003; assembly: GCF_031582905.1. Lineage (NCBI taxonomy): Bacteria > Bacillati > Actinomycetota > Actinomycetes > Micrococcales > Cellulomonadaceae > Cellulomonas > Cellulomonas sp. ATA003. Next base: position 4,061,083 of record NZ_CP133990.1, on the reverse strand, counting down.
GGGACGCTTCGATGACGCCGGTGGCGATGACGGTCTTGCCCGCACCTGTCGGCGCAGCCAGGACGACAGCGGAGCGTTCGTCCGGGTCATCGTCATGGTCCCGGGTCGCACGGACGAGGTGCTTGGAAATCGCCGCGACGGCGACCTCTTGGTAGTCGAACAGCTCGTACTTCACACACGCTCCCTTGGCGACCCGCGGCCGTCGGAGCCTAGCCGCGCCCCCGCCGCGTCCACAGACGGCGACCAGCGTCAGCGACGGTCAACGTCAGAGCCAGCGCGTCGGCCACCGGGCCGCATCCCCCGGCTGCACCACTGGCCGGGCTACTGACCCGACGAGATGGGGAGGTCACCTGTCCGACCCCGGGGAGCCACCGCGGCGAACGGTCGACGGCTCCCGTCGACCGGGGGTGGTGCACGAGCGGTCACGTGCCGCACATGAGGTCGGTGTGATCGCGGCGTCCCGCCGCGGTGCATCGCCCCCTCGAGAACGGGACCACCATGAGCCAGACCACCTCCACCCAGATCGATCGGCCGAGCCGACGTGAGGCGGTGCTCGCGCGAGCTCGTGAGATCGCCGCGACAGCGCGAGCGGCTGACGCGGTGCTTCGCGCCAGCCGCAGCGCCACTGAGCTGCACGAGGCGCTCCGTGACGCCGGTGTGTACGACGCGCTCCGTGACGCCGGGGTGCTGTGAATGGCGCGCGGCGTGGCGGCCGGCCCGGTGGGGCCGGCCTGGCGCCGCGCGTCGCGCGACAAGATTCGTTGCCAGCGGGGCACCCTGGCGCGGTGGAGACGGCAGAGCCGGCGGCCGCGGCGGCTGAGCGCGCGCGGGTTGGGCGCGACCTGCGCGCGGCGGTCCTCGAGCGGCGCCGCGCGGACGCCCGGGTGGCGCTGCTGGTGCAGGAGCTCCGCGTGCGCGGCGCGACGTGGACGGACGTCGCGGCCGACCTCGGCGTCTCCCGGCAGGCGGCGCGTCAGCGGTTCGGCGGCGACGAGCTGGCGCCCTGAGCGGCCGCTACAGGGGTCGAGCGAGCCTGCACCGAAGGCAGCCAGTCGTTCCACGGGTCGCGGCCGGGGCGCGGCTATTCGACGCAGACGTATCCGGGGGACGTCGCGACGACGTCGAGCTCGAGCGCGACGGCGTAGGTCGTGGTGGTGGTGATCGCGCGCCGCGGTGGCGACAGGACGGTCTGCGGCAACGATTTCCGGCACCTGGATGGCTCCGCTACGGACGCCGTCGCGGAGCCAGAACGTGCCCGGCCACCGGAGGGCGGCTGTGACCAGACGCCCGGGAGCACCCGCTCGTAGCCCGACTCGCGCACACTCGCCCTCACCGCGTCCGAGTCCGCGGGACGACGCTCTACGGCACCATGGAGCTGTGATCACGGAGTCGTTTTATCTGGGCCCCACGCGGCGACCGGTGCCGCTCAAGTCGTGGGGGAGGTCATATCCGCCGCGCAGGCAGGTGTGCTTGACGAGACCCAGTGGGTCGAGCTGAAGCAGGACGTGCCGGCCTCGAGCAAGTCGGCCAACCTCGAGCTCGCCAAGGACCTCGCGTCGCTGTCCGTTGACGGCGGCCTGCTCGTGATTGGCGTCGCCGACGCGGACCGGAAGGCGGGCGACGTCGTCGGTGCGCGCCTGCAGGGTCTGGAAACTCGGATCGATCAGGTCGCCAACGGGCAGATCACCCCGCCTCTGAGCGTCACGATCACCCGGGTGGACCACCCCGATGACGCCGAGCGCGGCGTCCTGCTGGTAGGGGCGCCGGCGTCGCCGGACGCGCCGCACATGGTCGACGGCGCGTACTGGGGCCGTGGAGCGACCGGTAAGCGGCGCCTGTCCGACCCGGAGGTCAGGCGGCTGCTGATGACCCGCCAGGCGCAGACGGCCGGGTTCGAGACCCGGCTGCGGGATATGGCCGAGACGTTCGAACTACCCGCGCGCGAGCGACGCAAGGGACACGTCTACCTGCTCGCCGAGCCTCTCGCCCCCGTCCATGCACAACCATCCAACGGGCACGATGAGCACCTGCTCGAGCTCTTAAACTTCGAGCATCCGGTTCCGCCCACAGTTCGCACCCACCATCGATTGGCTCACCTACCGGCGCGCGGATCCCGACGGCATAGCCGCGACGTCGTTCCCGCCCGCGGAGCCCCTCGAGAAGGACCTGTACGCGCTGCGGGCGCTCGTCGCCGACGACGGCAGGATCGCCCTGACCTCAAGCGAGGGAACGACGGACCCGTCGGAGTTCAGTCGCGACCGGCCCTCGCAGCAGCTCGTCAACGCGGGCCACATCGTCGAGCTCGCGCACAGCTTCGCCGAGATCACCGGTCAGCTCTCGAGCAAGCGGTTCTCCTACGGCGGACCGTGGCGGCTCGGCGTCCGGGTCGATCGTCTCGAAGGCGTGCCGGCGACCGAGGTCCTGGACAGCTTCTCGGGGCGTCGCTTCGCCGGGTACCCGCGGCCGGAATTCCTCCGCGTCGTCACCGCGACCTCGGGCGAGCTCGTGAGCCAGACGCCTGACGTCGTGAGCCGGCTCGTGGAGCCGCTCCTGCGAGGGCTCGGCGTCACCTCGCGGTACCTCCCGTACGCCCACCCACGCGAGATCGCCCAGGGCCGCAACCGCCGCTAGGCCCATCGCTTGGGTGCCGGCCGACCAGGTGCATGCGCACGACCGCCTCTCAAGGCGCGCGCCCCGAAGGCCACCGGACAGCGGCTGAGCGTGAACGCGTCGACTCCATTGCTCGCGCCGGACGGTGCCGCTCCGAAGGAACGTCGGCTGCCACTGGGCCACCCGACCAGTGTCATCGAGGCAGCTACGTTGAACTGTTGCCTCGGTGGTGGACCGCCAGGTCCATCCCGCGGATCGGAAGGCCAACTCATTTATCCGCTCTTGGTTCGGCGCTGATGGTTCACCCGGCCCTATACCGCGCCTCGGCGTCGATGTCGGAGATCATGGGCGAACTCAATGAAATGGAGTGCGTTCGATGACCGAGCACCTCGGCCCCGCCTCAGCGGAGATGACGCCGTACGAGCGTGAACAGTGGGCCCGCCTGCACGAGTACTGGGCTGCGCGCGCGAACGAGCGAGGCGCACCCGCCTGGCTGACCGACGGCGCACGGGCCGTCGGCGAGGTTACCGGCAAGGCGGGTAGAGCTGTCGGAGAGGCAGGTAGAGCGGTCGGCAACGTCATCCCCCACCAGGTGAAGGACGCTGCCCAGTCCACCGGTTCGGCGATCTTGGACCGGGCGCTGCATCCCACCGTCGACGGCGCCCTTCACCTATTAGGCTCGTGAATGATTGGGCAGTCGCGCTGCACGACCCGAACACAGTTGTTGCAATTGCCCGCAAGCGGGGACTGGAAGTGACCGACATCTCCGAGCTGCGCAAGGTCGGGCTCAAGGACTGCGACCGGCTCCTGACCCGCCAGACGCTGAAGTGGCGCACCGTGGGAGCCCTCGAAGGCGGTGCCATGGGCGCACTGGCCATGATCCCGGTCGCCGGGCTTCCCGTGTCGATGGGCGCCGACGTCGTCGTGATTGATGTCCTGTCGCTGTCGATTGCGACACGCGTGGCACACTCGTACGGCTTTGATGCCCGAGATCCAGCGGAGCGGGAGTTCATCGACACGGTAATCGAAACCGCGGTGGCGTGGAACCTCGCGAAAACTGGCCCGCTGGTCCCTGCCCACAAGGCCCACGGCGCTGTGCGCGGGCGGTTGAGGTGGTCCAAGAAACTGCGCGAGGACCACCGCCTGGTCGATGGGCTCGAAAAGTTTATGGCCCGGTGGTATCGGGGCGGGCATGTGCCGGTGCAGCACGTTGGCAAGGCGCTGTGGGGAGTTGGCATCGCTATCGGGGCGGGCACGAACGCGCGCACTCTCGGGCGGGTCGCCGAGCACACGCGCGCGTACTGCCAGACACGGTGGCTCAGTGAACGGTACGGGCTGCCGCTGCCGCCGGCCTTGGCCGACATCCACCCGACCGGGTTCGACCCGCCCACTCCGGAGGACCCGCCGGGCACGCACGTGTGACCGGGCTCGCGGAGGCGCCCGTCTCGGAATGGCTGCAAGGCGAACTCCGGGCGTACCGGTGCGCGGCATGAGCATCAATGCCAGTCGGTGCCCTCCGTTAGCCGGATGCCAGCGCTCACTCGAAGGGCTCATGTCGAAAGGTCGTGCCATCGCACCAGATGACATCGACGTCGAGCTCGTGGGTACGTGCGACCTGTCTAGCGAGTTGCGACGGCTCGCCGGGGATCAGGACGGCGACGCGATCGACAACTTTGGTGTCTCGGTTTGCGATGGTCCGGTAGAGCATCGCCTGTGTGATGGCGCCGAGCACAACTACGTCGTCGACGTACGCCTTTGCCTCGATGATGAGCTGCCGTTTGTGGTCGAAGATGTCAGCTCGCCGATTGTCGAGGGGATACTCGCGCTCCACAGCGTGCGAAAGGGACGCAGCGTACCTGTCGCACAGATCCGCTTCGACGGTGAGTTCAAGTTCTGCCCGCTCCGCTAGTGACAACGTCGGGTCGGCGAGGATCGCCTTCTCGTCGAGCAGCGACCAGTATCTGCGGTGGCAGGCGAGGCGCGCGTTCTTGAGCTTTTCGTGCATAGCCCAATAGACATCGCAGTGTCGGTACCGGCCGTCGAGCTCGAGGTAGCACTCATGGATCGTCCGGCTTCGCCTGCCATCCGACGGGCGCGGCCAGCCGAGGGCGAGGACTGCGTTTGCCACCTCGGGCAGGGGGCGAACTTGGCATCAGCCGGCAGCCCCGGTCGCCGGAAGAACTCGTGGTCGTACTGCATCACCCCCGTCCATTCGAGATCGAGTACCGCCAAGAGGACACCTCGAGCGGCCTCGGCTTTCGTCTTGCCGTGCTGTGCTGTGCTCGGAGATGCTCCTCGACCTCGTCCCATACGACTGTCTGGTCGAGGTTCTGTTCGATGTAGCGGCTGGCGAGGCCCGCTAGGTGGTCGTCGTTCTGGCTCCTCCGTCCCGAGTCGGCGCCGGGATAGGGAACGCTCACGCCGTCACTTCGCGCCCGGTCTGACCGTGACCGGCGCGCCGCCGCAGCATCGGATGGTGCGGGCTCTTGAGCGACATAGCCACGACCTTAGATGCAAGCGCTGACAGTAGAGGTGCGTGCAGTGCGCCACCAGGTATCACGAGACCGGCCTTGGGGAGTTCGCGACGTTCGCGCTCATCGACCATGAGCGGTAACCGGGTGGTCACTCACACCTCTCGCTGAGGATTCGGACACGAACGTGAGACACGAGCCGTCTCACGCTCGTGTCAGTGCCCAGGTCACCGCGCTGGCGATCGGACATCTCCAGCGAGTTCCTACACCCGCATCACCTGGCCGCCGTCGAGGCCACCGCGTTAGGGTCCACGGGTGCTGACGATTCCCTGCACCTGGTGGCAGTCGCTGTAGAGGCGGCTGCGACCGGACCCTGTCCGAGCTGCCCACGGCGGCTCGGACCTGTGCCGGAGGACGGCACTCGACTGGCACGACGTGGGCGGCTCCCCCTGGAGGAGAGCTCGTGATCCACCCGCCTGCCACGTCCCTGACCGCCACCTCACCGACTGCTCCCTCACCGACGGCGACGACCCCGCCCCGCGCGTCGGTCACCACCGCGCCCGTCCTGGCCGCTCAGCGGCGCAGTGCCGAGCTGGAGCAGCAGGTCATGGAGGATCCTGGACGGTTCCGTGTGCTGACCGGTGATCGCCCGACCGGCCCGCTGCACCTGGGCCACTACTTCGGGACGCTCGCCAACCGCGTGCGCCTGCAGCGCGCCGGGGTCGAGGTGTTCCTCGTCATCGCCGACTATCAGGTCATCACGGACCGCGACACCGTCGGGGACGTCCGGGGCAACGTCCGCGAGCTGCTGCTGGACTACCTCGCCGCGGGCATCGTCCCTCGCGGCGGCACCGGATCCGGCTCAGGTCCCGGCTCGGGCTCCACCGGTGCGACGATCTTCACCCACAGCGCGGTGCCTGCCCTCAACCAGCTCGTGCTGCCTTTCCTCAGCCTCATCAGCGTCGCCGAGCTGCAGCGCAATCCCACCGTCAAGGCGGAGGCGGCCGCGGCGGGCGGGCGCGCGCTCAGCGGGCTGCTGCTGACCTACCCGGTGCACCAGGCCGCGGACATCCTCTTCTGCGGGGCCGACCTCGTTCCTGTGGGTCAGGACCAGCTGCCGCACCTCGAGGCGACGCGGCTGATCGCTCGCCGGTTCAACGAGCGCTACGGCTCCGGCCATGCCGTCCTGAGCGAGCCCGAGGCGCTGCTGTCCGCCGCCCTCCTGCTGGGCACCGACGGAGCGAAGATGAGCAAGAGCGCCGGCAACGCCATCCCGCTGCGCGCGAGCGAGGACGGGACCGCTCGCCTGATCCGGTCGGCGAAGACCGACGCGGAGCGGCGCATCACCTACGAGCCCACCCGTCGCCCCGAGGTCTCCAACCTCCTGCTCACCGCCGCCCTGTGCACGCACGGAACGCCCGAGGCGATCGCGGAGGCCATCGGCGACGGCGGGGCAGGGGCGCTCAAACGGCTCGTCGTCGAGGCCGTCAACGAGCACCTGCGGCCGCTGCGGGCTCGACGTCGCGAGCTGTCCGACGCCGACGACCACCTGCGGGACGTCCTCGCGGCCGGCGACGCCGCAGCCAAAGACGTCGCCGACCGCACCCTGCGCACCGTCCACGAGGCGATGGGCATGACCTACTGACGACGACCCCAGCCATCCGGACCTCGTCGCGTGCTCGAGAGCACACTCAGGAGGGTGGAAGGAGAGCGTCGACCGTCCGCGCCCATCCGCTCACAGCGGCGTGACCTGCTGCTGCGCGGGCGCAGGCGCGACGGCCGTGTTCGACTCGGTGTCGACGTGCCGCTCACGACGTGGCCCGCGTCCATGCCGCAGGTGACACCCCTCGCCCCTCCCGCACGCTGCGGGCACTTGCGGCCTACCCCCGGGAGGACACCCATGACCACCGCGACACGGCACCGCCCGAGCGCCGCGACGAGCGGCCTGATCGCCGCCGCCCTGTGCCTGTCCCTCAGCGCGTGCTCCGCGACGCCGGGGACGATCACCGCGCCGACCGCAGCCGAGCAGACGACGGACGCAGGCGAGGTCGGTGAGTCGGACGTGCACAACGACGCGGACACGCAGTTCGCCCGGCTCATGATCGTCCACCACGAGGGTGCGCTCGAGATGTCCGAGCTCGCCGTCCGGCAGGCAGCCACCGAGGAGGTGCGTGCGCTCGCGGAGCGCATCGCGGACGCCCAGGATCCGGAGATCGTGCTCATGACCGGGTGGCTCGAGGCGTGGGGCGAGGACAGGGCGGCCGATGCGGAGCACGGGGCCATGGACCACGGCGGGACGCAGGTCGAGGGCCTGAGCCAGGACGAGGCCATGGAGGTGCTGTCCGGGCTCGAGGGACGCGACTTCGACCGCAGCTTCCTGGACCTCATGACGGCGCACCACGGGGGCGCGATCGAGATGGCCGAGGCGCAGCGCACCGACGGTCAGAACATCGAGGCCCGCGACCTGGCCGCGCGGATCGTCGCCGACCAGACGCGTGAGGTCAGCGAGATGGAGGCGCTGCTCGAGGGACTGTAGGGGCGTCGCCCTGCTCCCGCACCGAGCTCGCACCCGGCCCACCCGATCGCATCGTCCACCGTGCGATCCGCCGCGCACGATGCGAGACCGGCGCCGCCGGGCGCCCCGTCAGCGGAGGTAGGGGTCGACGGGGACGCCGAACGCGTCCGACGGGAGCACCCGTCGGAGCCGCCCGAGCAGTCGCGCCGGAGCGCGGCAGTCTTCGGACACGAGGCGCAACACCGCCGTGCCCGCCTCCTCGATGGCCTCCTGACGTCGCTTCTCCCGGAGGACGGTCTCAACAGCGGTCCCGCGCGCCGTGTACTTCGCCGCGCCGTCGTACTCCGCGACGACGCGCCACTCCGGCCATCCGAAGTCGGCCCAGAAGACCCCGAGGTCCGTGTCGACGGCGACCTGTGTGGTCGGCGGCACGACACCCAGGCGGACGACCGTGAGCCGGGCGATGGACTCCCCGGCGACTCCGCGCCGCCGTCGGCCACCGCGAGCACCGCGCGGGCCACCCGCACTCCCCGAGCGCGGGACCGTCGCCGCAGCAGCTCCGCCATGAGCTCCCGGTCCGCGCCGTGATGGAGTGCTGCGTCCATGACGACCAGGCCACCGGCAGGCCCGAGGGTCATCGCGCAGTCGACGGCGGTGCGCTCGAGCGTGGTGACCGCATGCCCGGCACGGGTGGCGACCTCGTCCGCCGTCAGGGTCAGCACGTGACGGACGACGTCCCCCGGCAGGGAGGCGTTGGGGTTCGTCGGCTGGATGACGTGCACGGCCGACGGCTCCTCGAGGACCGGGAGGCCCCACAGCAGGGCAGCGGACATGTGGCTGAGGACGTGGCTGCCGCGCAGCTGTGCACGGACGGCCGCGATGCGAGCAAGGCTCGCCGCCCGGGCCGCGGCGTACCGGCCGGCCGACGGGCGCGCCGTGTCGACGTAGACGCCCCTCCGGACCCTCGTCCACCGTCCCGCGCGGACGTGGGCAGCGACGACCGGCGGCGCGTGGTCACAGGCGCGGTGGATCGTCGGGAGCGAGGGAGGCGGAGGGGGACCGGCGAGGACCCGGGACGCAGAGGCACCACTCGACAGTGCTCCCCCGACGCCCGAGGACAGGCCCCTCCACCACTCCGACGGTGCACGCCCCCACCGTCCACAGCGCGGAGGTCGCGGCACCGGCCCCGGCCCCGGCCTCGGCCCGAGCCCCGGCACCGGCCCCGGCCCCGGCCCGAGAGATCGCACCCCGCGCTCGGGGTCGCACCGTGCACGGTGCGACCACGAGCAGGAGGTGCGAGTTCACCGGGACGACGCGCCCGCGACGCCGTCGACGTCGCGCACCCAGCCGTCGTCGGTCGCGGAGAAGCCCACCCGCGCGTAGTAGTCCTGCGACCCGACGACGTCCCGCGGCACCAGCAGGCGCCGGAACCCGTGCCGGGCGAACACGCCGCTGCGGCGGTACACGAACTCCCCCGGGGTGAAGTCACGGAAGCGCGGGGTCACGTAGTCGAGCTCGATCCGCGCCACGCCGTCCCCGGCGTCCCGGACGACGACGGCGCCCACCGTCTCGTCCCCGCGCAGCACGAGGAACGCGTGCCGACCCCGGACGAGTCGGTCGTGAACCCGGGGTAGAAGCGCGCGATGTCGGCGGCATGGGTGCGCAGGGTGTGGGCGAGGTAGGCGTCGTCGGGCCCGACCTCGACGACGTCGTAGGTGGCCTCGTCGTGCCGCTCGCGGTGCAGCCGCACGAGCCAGTACGCGTCGATGACCGTGATCGCGCCGTTCATGGCCGCGAACGGCCAGATCTCCAGCCAGGTGTTGTACCCGGTCGCGATGAGCGCGCCGGCGAAGTTGAGGACCCGGAACCGCCAGACGCCCGCGAGGGTGAGCGAGAGCACGACGAGCGCCGAGCCGAGCCAGCCGACGGCCTCGAGCCACACCATCCGCGGAGCGTAGCCGTGCCACCACCGGTCCCGCGGAAAAGCCTGGACCCCGCCGGCGCACCGGCGGACGCTGGAGGCATGACCACCACCGGCATCACCCGCTGGACCGTCCAGCCGGTCCCCGTGCCGTCGTCGCTCGACGACGACGACGCCTGGGCGCTCCACGGCGAGGCGGCCCTCGAAGCCACCGTCCACCGCGCTACCTGGGGTCACGCGGATCTTGCGTTCCCGGCCCCGGCCGTCCTCGCCCATCTTCGCGCCCGCGACTCGGTCGAGCGCACGCACCTCGTGGTGACGCACCCGGACCGGCCCCGCGACGTCGTCGGCGCCGCCCACCTGGTGGCCCCGCAGCGGGGCAACACCCACCTCGTCGAGGGCGAGCTGCTCGTGCACCCCGACCACCGCCGCCAGGGCATCGGCACCGCACTGCTCGAGGCGGCCGAACGGCACACCCGGGCCGTGGGCCGTCGCCTGCTCATCATCGGCTCCGACCACGGCACCGAGCCGGCGGCGGACGACCCGGACGCCATCACCCCGCCGAGCGGCAGCGGACGCATCTCCCGGCGTGACCCCTTCGCCCGGTTCGCGGAGCGGCACGGCCTGCGCCTCGACCAGTCCGACCGCTACAGCGTCCTGCCGCTGCCGGTGGACACCGGTCACCTCGAACGGCTCCGCGCCGAGGCGGAGGTGGTCGCGGGACCCGACTACCGGCTGATCACCTGGCAGGACCGCTGCCCCGACGAGTGGGTGGACCAGTTCGCCGTCCTCGAGACCCGGATGACCACGGATTCCCCGATGGGCGCGCTGGAGATCGAGGAGGACCCGTGGGACGCCGACCGCGTGCGCGAGGCCGAGGCGACGTCGGCCGCGAGCGGCCTGGCATCGCTCGGCACGGCGGCCGTCCACGTCGCGACCGGCACGCTCGCCGGCTTCACCGAGCTGGAGTACCCGATCGAGCAGCCGGAGGTCGTGTTCCAGGAGGACACGCTCGTGCTGCGCGAGCACCGCGGTCACCGCCTCGGGCAGCTCGTCAAGGCGGTGAACCTGCAACGGCTCGCGGAGGTCCGGCCCGGCGCACGCCGGGTCCACACGTGGAACGCCGAGGAGAACAGCTACATGCTGCGCATCAACGTCGCGCTGGGCTTCCGGCCGGTCGGGGTGTGCGGCTCGTGGACGACGGCGGTCGACTGAGCCAGCTGGTCCGCACGGTCCGCACGGTCCGCCTGGTCCGCACGGCCGGGCTCACCCCGGGACGACGGCGACGAACCCCGGGTCGACCCGCAGCGTCACCGTCGCGCCGGCCTCGACCGCCGCGACGCCCGGCGCCACCGCGGTGACCGTCCCGAGCCCGGGGACGTCGACGGCGACCTCCGACCGGCCGTGGCGGAACGTCACCGCCCCGGCCACCCCGGTGAGGGCGCCCGGACCGTCCGGGCGCCCTCCGCCCGTCCGGGCGCTCGCATCCGCACCCGTCGTCGACCGGCCCCCTGCGCGGTCGACGACGAGTGCGCCGCGTGCGAGCGCCGCGACGGCGCCGCCCGCCGTCCCGGGGCGCTCGCCGAGGGCATCCCGCACCGCCGCGGCGGCCCGCGCGGTCCCGGTGACCGCGCCGTCGTCAGCGGCGTCGGCCGCAGCCAGCGCCCCCGCGTTCGCCGCGCCCGCACCGGCCGGGGGCGCGTCCAGCGGCACGAAGGCCTCGTAGCCGAGGAACTGCGCGACCTCACGTGATCCCGGCTCGCGCCACAGGCGCGCCGGGGTGTCCACGCGCAGCACGCGCCCGTCGCTCATCACGGCGACGCGGTCGGCGACGGTGAAGGCCTCGTCGTGGTCGTGCGTGACGAACAGCGCCGTCGTGCCGGTGTCGACGAGCGTCGCGCGCACGTCCGCCGCGAGGCGCTCGCGCAGCGAGCGGTCCAGCGCGGAGAGCGGCTCGTCGAGGAGCAGCAGCTGCGGCGTGGGCGCGAGCGCGCGGGCGAGGGCGACCCGCTGCTGCTCGCCGCCGGACAGCGTGCTGACCGCCCGCCCGCCGTACCCCTCGAGGCCGACGACGGACAGCAGCTCCTCGACGCGCCGGCGTCGCCCGGACCGCCCCATCCCGGCCATCTCCAGGCCGAACGCGACGTTCCGCGCGACGTCGCGGTGCGGGAACAGCTGTCCCTCCTGGAACATCAACCCGAACCCGCGGCGGTGCACCGGCACGTCGGCGAGGTCGGCGCCGTCCCAGCGCACCGACCCCGCGACGGGTGGCTCCAGGCCCGCGACCGCGCGCAGCAGGCTCGACTTGCCGCACCCGGACGGCCCGAGCAGCGCGACGACCTCACCGGGCGCGACGTCGAGCGAGACGCCGTCGACCGCCGTCGTGGGGCCGGCGTCGCCGTCGTCGTAGCGCACGACGACGTCGCGCACCTCCAGCCCGCGCGGCCGCCGAGGCGGGGGACCTCCGGGACTGCGGTCCGGTCCTGCGCCCGATCGGTGACGCTCACGGTGCCTCCCTCTGACTGGCTGACAGCACCCTCGGTTCGCCTGCGGTGCCCTGCTCGCTGCGCTCCCAGCGCCTCCCCGGCTCACAGCACCCTCGGTTCGCCGACGGTGCCCTGCTCGCTGCGCTCCCAGCGCCTCCCCGGCTCACAGCAACCCTCCGTTCGTGGGGCCGCGCAGCCGCTCGGCGAGCGCGATCACGCCGGCGGTCATGGTGGCCAGCATGACCGAGGCCGCGAGCGCCATGCCGGCGCTGTCCGCCCCGGGCCGCCCGATCAGCCGGAAGATGACGACCGGCAGCGTGGGGGCGTCCGGCCGGGCGAGGAACGACGTCGCCCCGAACTCCCCGAGCGACACCGCGAACGCGAACCCGACCGCGAGGCCGACGGCGCGCGCCGCGATCGGCAGGTCGACGGCCGCCAGCACGCGACCGGGCGCCGCGCCGAGGGCCGACGCCGCCTGACGCAGCCGCGGGTCGATCGCCCGCAGCACCGGCAGCACCGTGCGGACCACGAGCGGGACCGCGACGACCGCCTGGGCGACCGGCACCAGCAGCCCGCTCGTGCGCAGGTCGACCGGCAGGCCGAGCGGCCGGTCCAGCGTGATGAGGATGCCGAAGCCGACTGTCACGGCGGAGACGCCGAGCGGCAGCATGAAGGCGGCGTCGAGCAGGCGCACCGCGCGTCGTCCGGCGCGGGCGCGCGGGCGCCGGGACACCACGAGCGCGACCAGGCCGCCGACGACGAGCGCGAGCACCGTCGCGTCGACGGCGGCGCGCAGCGAGTTGGCCGCGGCCTGCCACACCGTCACCGACAGCCCGTCCCCGACGGTGCCGAGGTTCACGTAGTTGGTGAGCCCCCACCCGTCCGGCGTGCGCAGCGAGCGCGCGACCATCGTGGCGAGCGGCAGCGCCAGCCCGACGAGGACCACGCCGGTCACCGCCACCGCGCCGCGGTCGCCCCAGCCCGACGTCCGCCACCGCAGCGGGGCGGCCCGGCCCGAGCCGGCCAGGTGCAGCGCCCGCTCCCCGCGTCCGGGCGCGACCGGCCACCCACAGCGCACCGGCGACGATCACGAGCTGCACGACGGACAGCACCGACGCGGTGCGCAGGTCGAGGAACTGCGTGGTCTGCACCCAGATCTCGGTCTCGACCGTGCCCAGCCGCGGGCCGCCGAGGACGAGGACGGTGCCGAACGCCGTCGCGCAGAACAGGAACACGAGCGATCCGGCCGACGCGATCGCCGGCGCCAGCGCCGGCAGGGTCACGCCGACGAACGCCCGCCACGGCGGGGCGCCGAGCGCCCGGGCTGCCTGCTCCGCACGCGGGTCGAGCCGCTCCCACAGGCTGCCGACCGTCCGGACGACCACCGCGTAGTTGAAGAACACGAGCGCCGCGACGACCGCCGTCATGGTGCCGTCCAGGCGCAGGCCCGCGAGCGGACCGCCCTCGGTCAGCAGCGAGCGGAACGCGACGCCGACGACGACGGTGGGCAGCACGAACGGCACGGTCACGAACGCCCGCACCAGCCCACGCCCACGGAACCGGCGCCGGTACAGCACGTACGCCCCCGGGATCCCGAGCGCGAGCGAGATCGTCGTCCCCAGCGCCGCCTGCTGCAGCGTCTGGCCGACGATGCGCCACGTGCGCGGGCGGCTGAACACCTCGACGAACCCGGACAGGTCCGGCGCGCCCTCGGTGGTGAAGCCGCGCGCGACGAGCGTCGCGGCCGGCCAGCCGAAGAAGAACCCGAGGAACGCCAGCGGCAGCCCCGCGGCCACCGTCCACCCGGCGACCGCCCGGGCGGACGTCGTCCGGCGCGACGACAAGCCCGACGGCGACGGACGCGTCGTCGTCGGGCCGGCGTGTGCCGCGAGCGCGGTCGTCAGCCGATGACCGTGTCGGTCCACGTCCGGATCCACTCGTCGCGGTTCGCGTCGATGGCCTCGGGGTCGACCGTGAACGGCTCGGGCGACAGCGGTGCGAACCGCTCCCAGGCCTCAGGCAGCGCAACCGACCCGTCGACCGGGTACATGTACATCGCGTCCGGGATGTCCGCCTGGACGTCGGCGGAGAGCAGGAAGTCCACGAGCTGCCGGGCGCCCTCGGGGTTCTCGGCGCCGGCGAGCACGCCGGCGTACTCGACCTGGCGGAAGCACGTCTCGAGCAGCGCACCGGTCGGGGCCTCGTCCGCGCCCTCGGGCACCTCGGCCGGCGGCGACGACGCGTAGGAGACGACGAGCGGGCGAGCCCCTCGCCGGACGACCCGGAGAAGTCGACGCTGTACGCGTCGGACCAGCCGTCGACGACCTTGACCCCGTTGTCGCGCAGCGCGGCCCAGTACTCGGTCCAGCCGTCCTCACCGAACGCACCGACGGTCGCCAGCAGGAACGACAGCCCCGGGGACGACGTCGCCGGGTTCGTCACCACGAGCAGGTCGCGGTACGCGGGATCGGTGAGGTCCTCGAGGGTCACCGGCTCCGGGATCCCCTGCTCGGCGAACCAGTCGTGGTCGACGTTGACGCACACGTCGCCGACGTCGACCGGGGTGAGGTGACCCTCGTCGTCGGCGGCGTAGCCCTCCGCGCCGGCCGGCAGCGCGGGCGACGTGTAGGGCTCGAGCACGCCCTCGGTGATCGCCCGGGACGCGAACGAGCTGTCGATGCCGTAGACGGCGTCACCGAGCGGCGACTCCCGGGTGAGCACGAGCTGGTTGACGAGCGTGCCCCCGTCCCCCGGCTGGGAGACCGTCAGCTCGAGCCCGGTCTCCGCCTCGAACGCGGCGACGAAGTCCTCGCCCAGACCGAAGGAGTCATGGGTGACGAGCGTGACGGAGCCACCGCCCGAGCCGGACGCGTCGGGCTCGGAGCCGGTGCCGGCGCCTGAGCCGGCGACGGAGCAGCCGGCCAGGGCCAGCGTGACGGCCCCGGCGAGGCCGGTGAGCGCGGTGGTGGTGCGGTGGGTGCGAGCGGTCCTCGCCATGTGCGTCCTCCTCATCGGTGCAGGAGGGGTACCCCGTGGCACCGGGGAGCAGCCCGCACGCGGGCGCATCCACAGCGTCACGGGGAAAGAGAAGCCCGACTCCCTACGCCGGTGTGAGCCGGATCAGGTTCGAGGGTCTGCGGATCACCGCACTCTCAGCGCTGTCCGGTCACCCGGCGGCGCTCCCCTGTCGTTCACCCCGGACCCTACACCGGGGCCGTCGGGGGTACCGATCGCCGGCCACCCCCGCGGGGACGGCCCCCGCCGGCCCGGCGCCGACCTCTCGGCGCCGATAGCGTGGGCGCTCCACCCACTGCTCAGGAGGTTCCCGTGGTCGACGAGTCCACGCAGTCCACCGTCTCCAAGGTCGTCGGCCTGGCCGTCGCGGGGGGCACCGTCTGGCTCGCGCAGAAGGCGGTCGCCGCCGCCTGGAACGCCGTCACCGGCCACACGCCGCCCAAGCCCGAGGACGAGGGTGACGCCGGCCTGACGGAGGTCGCCATCGCCGCGGCGCTGACGGCCGTCGTCGCGTCCCTGGCCCGCGTGCTCGCCACGCGTGGGACCGCGCGCTTCCTCAGCTGACGCGCGGCCCGTCACCGGATTCCCGGGCACCGGCGGGCGGCCGCCCTCGGTGTCCCGGGCGATCTCGGCCGGGGTGAGCTGCCGCTGGGCCTCGCGCGCGTCCTGCTCCGCGGCCTGCTCGTCGGCGGCGTCCTGATCCGCCGTCAGCTCGTCGACGAGGAGCAGGTCGTGGCGGACCTTCCCGGTGCGGTAGCCGGCCCGACCGACCATGTGCGCGGCGACCGGTGACGTGAGCAGCTGGAACACGACCACCAGCGCGAGGATCGACAGCACCGGGCCGGACCGCAGCCGCAGCGCGAGCCCGAGGAGCACCAGCACGAGCCCGAGCACCTGCGGCTTCGTCGCGGCGTGCATGCGGGACAGCAGGTCGGGGAAGCGCAGGACGCCCATCCCGGCGGCGAACGCCAGCAGCGCACCGCCGAGCAGGCACAGCGCCGCGAGGGCGTCGGCCACGACGGTCCAGTCGATGCCGTCCATCATGCCTCCGGGTCGTTCCGCGTCGGGGTCGCGACGGCGTCGGACTCGTCGAGGCCGAGCCGCTCGGCCTCGTCGCGTGCGATCTCCTCGCGGGTCCGGACCCGGCCCTGGCCGGGCGGCTCCTTGGACGCGAAGCGGGCGATGGTCACCGACCCGACGAACCCCACCAGGGACAGCGCCACGAGCAGCGGGATGGTGTCGGTGCGGCGGGAGACCGCCGCCTCGAGCCCGACGATGCCCACCAGGGTGGTGGTGAGCACGTCCAGCGCGATGGTGCGGTCGAGCATGCTGGGGCCGCGCTCCATGCGCACGACCGCGAGGATGCCTCCCGCGGCGAGCAGGGTGGCGCAGATCCAGGCGACGACGGTCATGCGGGCACCTCGTGGGAGGACTCGACGGGCTGCCGGGACCGGTCGAGGCCGGCTGCCTCGATCTCACGGTCGGACGCGAAGGCGCGCATCACCCGCTCCTCCTGGTCCAGGACGCGCCGGCGCGCGTCCTCGATGCCGTCCGCACCGCCCGCGTCGAGCACGTGCATGTAGAGCGTGCTGGTCAGGCGGTGCGCCTCGACGACGAGCGAGCCGGGGACGAGGGAGCAGAACTCGGCGGTGAGCGTCAGGTACAGGTCGGAGGAGCTGCGCAGCCGGACCCGGATGACGGCGCTGCGCGGCGGCCGGCGACGGAACGCCTGGATGCTGACGACCACGCTGGCCACGACGACGTCCTTGGCGAACACGGCGAACAGCCGGAGGATCCCGAGGGGACGCAGGCGCCCCTCCGCGGCGACGGGGGGCAGCGGCAACGCGATGCTCACGACGAGTGCGATCGCGAGCCCCGCGAGCACGTTCGCCACCGTGAGGTCACCCCACAGCAGGACCCAGACGACGGTCAGCCACGCCAGGGTCGGCCACTGCACGGCGATGCGCCGCCGACGCGTGTGCAGGCTCATGGCGTCCCACCGTCCTCGGTGCCGGACTCGGACTCCAACTCCGACTCGGTGCCGGACTCGGCCTCGGACTCGGTGACGTCGTCGTCGGCGTCGTCGTCCGCGCGGCCGGGCTCCGCGTCGCGGGCGGCCTCGTCCGAGACGCCGTCGCCCCGACCGCCGCCCGGGAGGACCGACTCGATGTACGGCAGGCGCGCCCGCAGGTCGGTCGCGGCCCGCTCGGTGTACCCGTACAGCGGCCCGGCGACGACGGTCAGGCCGACCCCGAGGACCACGAGCGACGCCGCGGAGCCCACCATGGCGCGCGGCAGGCGGATGGCCTCCACCTTCTCCGGCGCGGTCTGCCAGAACGCCTTGTTCCACGCCTTGACCAGCGCGTACAGCGTCAGCAGGGACGTCACCACGCTGCCCGCGACGAGCGCGTACGCGAGGGGCGTCCCCAGGGCGACGCCGGCCTGGATGAGACCGACCTTGCCGAGGAACCCCGAGAAGGGCGGGATCCCGGCCAGGTTCATCGCGGGGACGAAGAAGAGCACGGCGAGGAAGGGCGCGATCTTCGCCAGCCCGCCGAGCTGGTCGAGCGACGTCGTGCCGCCGCGGCGTTCGACGAGCCCCACGACGAGGAACAGCGTCGTCTGGACGGTGATGTGGTGGACGACGTAGAAGACCGCGGCGGAGACGCCGGCCTCGCTGGAGAGCGCGATGCCGAAGATCATGAAGCCGATGTGGCTGACCAGCGTGAACGAGAGCAGACGCTTGATGTCGGTCTGCGCGACGGCGCCGAGGATGCCGACGACCATCGTGGCGAGCGCGGCCCACATGAGCAGGTCGTCGGCGCGCCCCCGGGGAACAGCAGGGTCTGGATGCGCAGGATCGCGTAGACGCCGACCTTGGTCAGCAGGCCGGCGAAGACCGCGGTGACCGGGGCGGGCGCCGTCGGGTAGGAGTCCGGCAGCCACGCCGAGAGCGGGAAGATCGCCGCCTTGATGCCGAAAGCCAGCAGCAGGAGCAGCTGCAGGACGAGCGACACACCGGGGTCGATCTCCGGGAGCCGCTGCGCGAGCTGAGCCATGTTGACCGTGCCGGTCGCGGCGTAGGTGAGCGCGATGGCCATGAGGAAGATGAGCGAGGACAGCAGCGCCACGACGACGTAGATCGTCCCGGCCCGGATCCGTTCGGCCGACCCGCTCAGGGTGATGAGCACGTAGCTCGCGGCCAGCAGGACCTCGAAGCCGACGTACAGGTTGAACAGGTCGCCGGACAGGAACGCGATCGCGACCCCCGCGGCGAGCACGAGGTACGTGGGGTGGAAGATCGCGACCGGCGTCTCCTCGTCCCCGTCGGCCAGACCCTGGGCGAGGGAGTAGACGAGGACGGCGAGCGTCACCGCCGACGAGATCGCGAGCATGAGCGAGGCGAGGCGGTCGGCGACGAGGTTGATGCCGACCGGCGCCGACCAGCCGCCGGCGTCGACGACGAGCGGCCCGCTGTCGACCTGCCAGAGCAGGGTCAGCGACGCGAGGAGCGTCAGGGTGAGCGCGACGAGGCTGATGATCCGCTGCGCGCGGGCGTGCCGCCACATCGCGAGGGCGAGACCGGCCCCGGTGAGGGGCAGGACGACGGGCAGCGGCACGAGCCAGGTGAGGTCGTTCACCGGCGCCTGCCCTCCCCGGTCTCGTCGCGCGCCTCGACGGCGTCGAGGTCCAGGTCGCTGGTGACGTCCGGGGTGTCGCTGTCGGAGAAGATCGCCTGGTTGGCGGCCGCGATGCTCGCGATGCGGCGGTCCTCGAGGTCGTCCTGCACCTCGTCGTGACGGTGGAGCTGCCACGACCGGTACGCCATCGCGAGCACGAACGCCGTCATGCCGAGGGTGATGACGATCGCGGTGAGCACCATCGCCTGCGGCAGCGGGTCGCTCATCTCCTCGGTCGGTGTCGAGCCGACGATCGGCGCCCCACCGGAGGCACCGCCGGCGACGAGGAACAGCACGTTGATGCCGTTGCTCACCAGGACGATGCCGATCATGATCCGGGTCAGGCTGCGCTCGAGCATGAGGTAGACGCCGGTGGAGACGAGGCCGGCCACCACGATGACGAGCAGGATGTTCGGCGTCATGTCCGGGTCGATCATCGGGTCACCTCCTCGGTGTGACGGGTGCCCCGGGGGCCGGGGGTGTCGCGGGCGCCGCCGGAGCCGCGCTTGTCGTCGACGGCGCTCCCGGCGCGCGTCCCGCTGGGGGCGTCGGACTCGCCCGGCTCCGACGGCAGGTGCGCCTCGACGCCGTGCTCGGACCCGGCGGCGTCCGCGCCGTCCTCCTCGCCGTGCCGGTCGATCTCCGCACCGAGGGACCGCAGGACGTCGAGCACCAGACCGACCACCACGAGGAAGACCCCGATGTCGAAGAACAGCGACGTCACCAGGTGGATGGTCCCGAGAACCGGGACCTCGAGGTCGATGATCACGCTCTGCAGCACCTCACCACCGGCGAGGAGCGCGACGAGCCCGACACCGGCGGAGAGGAACAGCCCGGACCCCAGCAGCAGACCGGGGTGGACCGGCGCCGCCTCGCCGAGCTCGTAGCGCCCGCCGGCGAGGTACCGCACGATGAGCGCGACCCCCACGATCAGGCCGGCCGCGAACCCGCCACCGGGTGAGTTGTGGCCGGAGAACAGCAGGAAGAGCGCGACGACGACCATCGTGTGGAAGAGCAGCCGCGTGACGACCTCGAAGATCACCGAGCGGCGCTGCGGCGCCAGGGTCTGCTCGGCCCGCAGCCAGGAGCGCGCCCGGCGGCTCGCCATCCCGACCGAGCCGGCGTCGATGGGCGACGACGGCAGCGGCGCGTCCGTCGTCAGGGCGACCGCAGGGCGCCGCAGCCGGGCACCGGCGTCGAGCCCGCCACCCCACACGCGGGCAGCGGTCCGCTCGTCGACGTCGCCGAGCCGGTGCAGCTCGCCGCTGCGGCGCTGGAGGAAGATGAGCGACGCGACGCCGGTCGCGGCGACCAGCAGCACCGCGATCTCGCCCATGGTGTCCCAGGCGCGGATGTCGACGAGGACGACGTTGACGATGTTCTTGCCGCCCCCGAACGAGTAGGCCTCCTCGGGGAAGGGCACCGACTGCGGCAGGTGCTGGCGCGCACCGGGGGCGATGAGCGCGAGCGCCCCGACGGCCGAGCCCACGGCGAGCGCGATCGCGAGCCGTAGCCACCGGCTCCGGGCCAGCGGACGGTCGGAGAAGTACGGGGGCAGGCGGCGCAGGACGAGCACGAACACCACCAGCGTGATGGTCTCGACGAGCACCTGCGTGAGCGCGAGGTCCGGGGCGCCGTGCAGGAGGAACAGGACCGCGATCCCGTAGCCGCAGGCGCCCAGCAGCACCACGGCCTTGAGCCGGCGGCGCGAGCGGGCCGCCAGGACGGCCGCGCCCAGGATGAGGACCGCGATGATCACCTGCAGCACGGAGTCGCCCCACAGGACGGCGTCCGGCAGCCGCGTCCCGGTCACCAGAGCCGTCCCGGTCAGCGCGACCAGCACGATGAGGATCGCGCCGAGGTAGAAGGGCAGCGATCCGCGCTGGGTCTGCGCGGTGACGTCGGCGGCGAAGTCGTCGAGCTTGCGCATCGTGCGGCGGTAGGCGCGGTCGGCGTCGACGTCGACGTGCAGCGCGACCTGCACGCGCTCGACCCGCGTCCGGGCCACGAACAGGGCCGTCCCGACCACGAGCACGCCGATCGTGATGAGCAGGACCGGGGTCAACCCGGCCCACAGCACGAGGTGGCCCGCCTCGCCGCGCGGGAGGGTCGACGCGTAGGGCGAGAGCACCTCCTCCCCCACGGTGGGCACGAGCGCCAGGACCAGACCGAGGACGGCGAGCACGAGCGCGGGCACCGTCATCACGAACGACGGTTGGGAGATGGAGGCGAAGCCGGTCGGCTGCTCGGCGGCCGCGTCGGTGCCGGCGGGGGCCACGGGCGGCTGCGGCTTGGAGGCGAAGGCACCCCACACGAAGCGCAGCCCGTACGCGACGGTCAGCGCGGAGCCGACCGCGACCGCCGCGAGGACGACGATCGCGACCCAGCCGCCGTCGTCGTCGTGCAGGACGGCCTCGAGGGCCGCCTCCTTGGCGACGTACCCGGCGAACGGCGGCAGGCCGACCATCGAGGCGGCGGCGAGCACGCCGACGGTCGCGGTCACCGGCAGCGCGCGACCCACCCCGGAGAGCCGGCGCAGGTCGCGGGTGCCGGCGGCGGCGTCGACCACCCCGACCACGAGGAACAGGGCGGCCTTGAACATGGCGTGCGCCCCGACCAGCGCGACGCCCGCGAGCGCGGTGGCCTGGGTGCCGTAGCCGACGAGCAGCACGATGAGGCCGAGCTGGCTGACCGTCCCGAACGCGAGCACGAGCTTGAGGTCGTACTGCCGCATCGCGCGGTAGCCGCCGAGCAGAAGCGTGCCGCAGCCCAGCGTCAGCACGATGACGCGCCAGGCGGTGAGGTCGGCGTAGGCGGGCGCGAAGCGCGCGACGAGGTAGACGCCGGCCTTCACCATCGCGGCCGCGTGCAGGTAGGCGCTGACCGGCGTCGGCGCCGCCATGGCCGCGGGCAGCCAGAAGTGGAACGGCAGGAGTGCGGACTTCGTCACCGCACCGGCGAGGAGACACACCACCGCGACGGTGGCGACGGTGCCGCCCGGCGGGTCGGCGATGACCTCGGACAACCGGTAGGTGCCCGCCGCGTGGCCGAGCAGGACGAGCCCGACGAGCATCGCCAGGCCACCCGCGGTCGTGATGATGATGGCCTGCATGGCCGCGCGCCGGCTCGCCTTGCGGTCGGCGTAGTGGCCGATCAGCAGGTAGGAGAAGACGGTCGTCAGCTCCCAGAACACATAGAGCATGAGCAGGTCGTCGCTCGCGACGAGGCCCAGCATCGCGCCGGCGAACGCGACGAGCACACCGCCGAAGCGACCCAGGCCGCCGGCCGACTTCGAGAAGTACGCCGAGCAGTACACGAGCACGAGGGCACCCACGCCGCCGACCAGCAGCACCATGAGCCACGTGAGGGTGTCCATCCGGAACGCGAGCTCGAGCGACAGCCCGGGGACCCACTCGACCACCTCGACCGGTCCGGCGCCGTCGAGCACCGCACGGGTCTGCGCGAGCGCCCAGACCGCGGCCGACGCCGGCGCGAGGGCCAGCACGAGGAACGCCCGGCGGCCCCACCACGCGACGAGGACAGGCGCGGCGAGCGCCATGACCACATGGGCCGCGAGGAGGTAGAGCACGTCCGCTCCGTCCGGTCGGGGGCGGGTGGGCGATGGACAGATCGGCCTGCCGACCGGGAGGGGTCCCGAGCGACAGGCCTGGCGTTGTCGAGAGGCACAGGTGCGGGCACGCGGCCAGGGGAGGACCCCGGCACGGTGCGTCACGGATGTGGCGTCACGATATCAAGCGACGGTCGATGCCTCGCGTCGCGTCCGATCGCCCCGTCAGAGGTCGACGGGCTCCACGAGGAACTCCGCGGCGTCCATGACCTCGCCGCCGACAGCGGCGTACAGCGCGCGGGCGACCGCGGCGACCACTGGCTGCGCCCGGTCACGAGCGGCGCGGTGCGCCGCGGGCGGGTTCTCCTGCTCGGCCTCCTCGTCGTCGGCCGGCTCCCACCGGACCCGGTACGTCGCGACGCCGTCGGCGGGCCAGGTGAGCCCGCGCAGCGCTACCGGCAGCACGGCCACGCCGCCCGCGTCACTGCCCGCCTCGACCACGACGACGCCGTCGGCGTCCTGCACGACCTCGATGCCGTATCCGTCGAGCGGGTCCGGGGCGGCGAGGGCCTCGGCGTCCCACGCTGCCGCGCGCTCCTGGACCCGCCGCCGCACCCGCTCGCCGATGGCCGGCACGGGGGCGTCGACCGGCAGCGCGTCCGGCCGTGGGCCGGTCCAGGGGACCGCGTCCATCGCGAGCCGCGCCCCGGGCACGACGCGCTGCACGACGGCGAGCGCCGCACCCGGCTCGAGCCGGACGGCCGAGTAGACGGTCAGGTCCGTCGCGCCCGCCGGGTCCGGGGCGAGCACCGCGGCGCCGTCGGCGACCCGGACCGCGCCACCCAGCCGGCGGGCGGCGTCGACGAGCCAGCGCAGCACGCGCTCCTCGTCGCGGACCGGCATGCCGTCGGGAAACGCGCGCTTGAGCCCGTCCCGGTCGCCGCCGGGATAGGGCGGCTCGCCGCGCTCGCGCGGTGCCGAGATGAGGTACGCCGTCGCAGCGCCGGGCGGGAGGCCGAGGCGGGCGGCGTCGTCGGGGGCGAGGGCGAACGGTCCGGCCGCGGACGAGTGCCGCGACAGGCGCAGGACGCCGACGCCGGCCAGCGGGTCGCGCGCCGCCCGGCCGCGCGGCGCGGTCGCGGGGACCGGGGTGTCCCAGCGGGCGCCGAGGAACCGGCTGACGGCGAGCGCCTCCACCTCATCGGCCGCGACGTCGTCCGGCAGCGCGAGCAGGTGGCGGGTCGCGAGCCGGGGGTCGTCCGCGGCGAGCCGGGGCGGGAGCACGGCGGCTAGACCGGGGTGCGGTGGAAGCTCTGCGAGGAGCGCGACGGCGTCGGGCCGCGCTGGCCCTGGTAGCGCGAGCCGTACTGCGCCGACCCGTACGGGAACTCCGACGGCGACGACAGCCGGAAGAAGCACAGCTGGCCGATCTTCATGCCGGGCCACAGCGTGATCGGCAGGGTCGCGACGTTGGACAGCTCGAGGGTCACGTGCCCGGTGAAGCCCGGGTCGATGAAGCCCGCCGTCGAGTGGGTCAGCAGGCCGAGGCGGCCGAGGGACGACTTTCCTCGAGGCGCGCCGCGACGTCGTCGGGCAGGGTGACGGCCTCGTACGTCGAGCCCAGGACGAACTCGCCCGGGTGCAGGATGAACGGCTCCGCGGGGTCGACGTCGACGAGCCGGGTGAGGTCGGGCTGGTCCTGCGCCGGGTCGATGACCGAGTACTTGTGGTTGTCGAACAGCCGGAAGTACCGGTCCAGCCGGACGTCGATGCTCGACGGCTGGATCATCGCGGGGTCGTACGGGTCGAGCACGACGCGGCCGGCGTCGAGCTCGGCGCGGATGTCACGGTCGGAGAGCAGCACGCGGACACGGTAGTCGTGGTGGGGGCCCCGCCGTGCGCCGGTGTCCGACGACGGCGCCGCGTTGGGTATGCTCGGTCCGCGCGCTCACGCCCCGAGCGCAGCGCGGGTGTAGTTCAGTGGCAGAACTTCAGCTTCCCAAGCTGATAGCGCGGGTTCGATTCCCGTCACCCGCTCCCAGCATCACCGCAGGTCGGAGAGGCGTCTGATCCGTCGGGTCGGCTTCAGACCGTGACGACCTCGACGAGGTCGTCCGCGCCCGTCAGGTCGACTGCATTGCGGGTGTACAGCCGCGCGCCGTGAGCATGAGCCGTCGCGGCGATCAGAAGATCCATGGTCCTGGCGCGCGGTTGGCGACCGGCTGCGACGACCGCAGCAGCCAGCCGGCCGTAGCTGGCGGCCACGGCCTCATCGACAGGGAGCGCGTCGAAGCGTCGCTGCAGGACCGACAGGCGCCGCAATCTCTCGGCACGGACCGCGGTGTCGGCGGTGACGAGCACGCCGAAGTGCAGCTCGGCGAGAGTGACAGCGCTGATGGCCAGCTCGCCGGGCAGGGGACCGACGTCGGTGGCGATGACGACGCTGGTGTCCAGGACAGCCCTCACCGCGGTTCCCATGGATCGGTGATCTCGCTGTCGATGAGTCCTCGGTCTCGGTCCCAGTCCGGGTCGTCACGTCCGGAGAACAGCTCTTCGACGTCTGACCAGGTACGCCACGTGCGTGTGTCCGCGGGCACCAGACGCGCGCTGGCGCGACCGGCCACGGTGATGGTGACCTCTTCGCCGGCCTCGACGCGCCGGACCAGCTCGGATGCCTGCTGGCGGAGCTCGCGAAGGCCCACGGTCGTCATGCTTCAACGGTAGCACTTGTGCTACCGCCTCGTAGAGCCCCTGCGCGCCGCACAGGCGGACACGGCCGAGGCCCTCGCGGGCCGGGAGGCGGTGACCACCTCCCGGCCCGTCGAGGGCCTCAACCGTCCGGTGCGGACTACCTCCGCTCGAGCCCGTTGATGGCAGCGACGACCGCAGCGGTCGCGGCGTCCACCTCCGCCTGGGTGCTGCGCGTGGCCATGACCACGCGCGCCTTGCCCGCGGCCACCCGGACTGCGGCGACGCTCTTGCCGGTGTAGTCCCGGCCGGTGGGCTTCAGCTCGTTGGCCTCGGCGACGACCGCCTGGAGCCTCGACGTGTCGGTCACCGGCTTGCGCAGGCCGAGCCACTCCTCGGGGTCGGCGACCGCGACCGCGCCGAGCTTCTGGGTCCAGTCGCTGTTGAACAGCAGCGGGTTGTGGGTGGACCGCCAGCTGAGCTGGTCGTTCAGGCCCCAGAAGGTCACCCGGTGGATGTCCTGGGAGTACTTCTTGTAGACGGCGAAGTACTCGGCGAACCGCTGGGCCTGGATGGCCTCGAGCTCGGTGCGGCTGTTGATCTTCCCGACCCAGTAGTCGAACTCGCCGCGCGAGATCCGGTCGGCGACCGACGGGTCGTTGAGGTCGCGGTAGAGCGACCGGTCGTCACCCTCCGGCTGGCCGTTCCAGGCCTCCCACACCTGCAGGTCGAGCTCGCTGATGTTGGCCTCGAAACCGGCCTCGGTGATGAGCTGGAGCGACCGCTCGACGGACGCCTCGTTCGAGCAGGCACCCGGCCGCCACTCGGCGGCGTCGTCGTCCACGAGCTCGGGCAGGCGCGTGAGGTCGGAGCAGGCGAAGGCCGGCGTCTGGTTGATGTAGTTGTGCGACTGCAGGCCGATGACCTCGACGAGCTGCCGCGGGTCCTCGGGGTGCTCGGCGGCGTACCGCTCGTTGAGGTCGGTGGCCATCGCGATGATCGCCTGGCCCTTGCCCTCGGACTGGAAGACGTTGAAGTCGTTGTACTCGAGCCGCGTCTCGGGGCCGTACGTCCGGGCGAACACGAACGCGTCGTAGAGGAAGTCCGCCGGCGACTCGCCCGCCGCCAGGTCGGCGCCGTTGGCGTAGGCGTTGTACCAGTCGGAGAACCCACCGTTCGGGCCGCCGCGCAGGAAGTCCCGCCAGTCCTGGGTCTCAGGGTCGAACTCCGCGAGCCCGTCGACGAACGCCTCGTTGACGACGTCCCAGGAGACGGTCCGCCCGCGGAAGTGCGTCAGGACGTCCTCGATGTAGCGCTCCATGTTGGCGCGTGCCTCATCGCGCGTGAGGCCCCGGTTGAGGTTGGGCGGCGACTGGCCGTGCCAGACCAGGACGTGCCCGTGGACCTTCATGCCCCGCGCGAGGGTCTCGTCGACGAAGGCGTCCGCGGGCCCGAAGTTGTACGTCCACTCACCCGTCTCCGGGTTGATGTTGGCGTTCGGCAGGAGCTGGTCCGGCTTCATGTTGTTCTCGGCGGTCATGATGTTGAAGTGCCGCTCGACCACCGCCGAGTTCGGCGACCCGGCCGCGTACGTCGCCGGGGAGGAGTAGATGTTCCCGACGTCGAAGTAGTCGCTGTAGACCTCCTTGAGGGAGGCGATCGGCGCGCTGGGGTCGGTGACGGCAGCCTGGGCCGGTGTGGCCAGGCCGACCGCCGCCACGGTGACGGCGAGACCTGCGCCGGCCCACTGCCGGACGCCTGGTCGGTGGGGCCGCGGCGTCGTCACCGCAGTGCCCCCACGTCGTCGTGTGGTGCGTCGAATCATCATCGATCCTCTCGTTCTTGCGCTCGGGAGCCGGCGTGGCGGGGGTGAGCCCACGCCCGGGCCGACGTCCTGTTCGGGTACCGCCCCACACCTCTCGTCCTTCGCGGCGTCGTCGCCGTCAGCGCAGGGGCCGTGCGCCGCGTCGTTGCAGCACTCTCACTCGATGTCGGGTTCCGTGCAGTAGATAACGTTACACATCGGGTGCGATCGGCACGCTAGCCGCAACGGCCGGACCAGGCAAGGCGAGGGCTTCCTCCGGCGGCCCACCCCAACCTCGACCCGTGTTACCCGTCGGCGAGCCGGTGGCGACCTGGCTCGGGTCGCCGCCCGCCCCCTCATCCCTCCCGGCGCCTCCCCACATGACGGCGACCGGGGCCCGGAGCCCTCCCCTGATTGCTGACCCGAAACGGCACCGACCCGGTCTCTCGAGTGATAAGGGGCCGTGACTCAAGTCACGGCTTTGTCTCACTGCGTGGGACGAGGTGCGAAAACCGTATCCGCGGGGCAGTGGTTCCGAGAGGCTCACCTCGCTGGGCCGGGGGGCGGTGTTCGACTGCAGCGGATGGCATCCCCGCGCGCACCTGCGAATCCGCAGTCAACAACAAGGGGTTGTCCCATGAATGGAACGACGCGGGCCTACAGCAAGGCCCTCGTAGCCGGCGGCAGCGTGACGGTCGCGATGTTCGCCGTCATGGCCATCGCGATCGCCTCACCCGAGCTCCTCAGGGGCTCGGCATCGCCGCGACGACGGGCTCGGTCACGCTCGTCGTCAACCGCATCATCAACGGGGCGGACATCGCACTCACCCTGGTGGCGATCTTCGGGATCTGGACCGGGGCAGCGGCGTTCGCCGCTGCCGGCATCCGGACGATCCTGCGGCTGGCCACGACCAACGCGGCGAAGCGGGCGGCGATCCCCGCGATCGTCAGGTAGGACCGGTGGGTGCACCGCCGCGCCGGTCCGGCGGCGGTGCACCCCCACCACCGGCGGCGCGGGTCGACCCCGCGCACATCGACCGAGCCAGGGGGAACGGGATGAGCAGCGACGTGGCAGCACCTCGAGCGGGGTCGCTGACGCGCACCGGGGACGCCCCGGTGCGGCGCCGCATGGGGGCGGGTCGCACCGTGTCGGCGTGCCTCAGGCGGCAGTGGCCGGCCCTCGTGCTCGCGGCGCTCCTGTGGTCGGCGATGGTCGCCGTGGGGTACGGCGAGGGCCTGCGCGGGACGGACGTCGTCGAGCGCGAGGCGGTCACCGTGTCCGGGGCCCTGTGGTGGGAGATCTTCTCCAACAACGCGCACATCACCCTCGGGCTCTTCTCCGGCCTGGTCTGCCTCGGCATCACCACGGTCCTGCTCACCGCGACGTCCGCGACGATCCTCGGGGTCCTCACGGCTCAGGCGATCGGCCTCGTGGGCCCCGCGCAGTTCGCGCTCGGTGTCGGTCCGCACCTCGTGCCCGAGATGGCCGGCTTCGTGCTGGCCACGGCGGCCGGACTGACGTCCGTGGTGGCCGTGGCCCGGCGGATCGGCGGATGGTCCACCCGCCTCGCCGTCGGGCAGGTGCTGCGGGACGCCCTCGTCCTGCAGCTCCTCGCACTGGTCGCCCTGGCGATCGGGGCCACGATCGAGACGTGGGTCAGCGCATGAGCACAGACGAGGAGACAGCCTCCATGACCGTCCACGAGACCGCGCACGATTCAGTCGAGCACGGCCCCGCCTCCGACCCGGCCCGCACCGGGTCGTCCCGGTCGCCGTCGACCGTCCTCGCCTCCCGACGACTGCGCGACCTCGTGCTCGTCGTGCTCGTCGTCCTGGCGTTCGTGGTGACCCGTCGCGACCTCCCGCTGTTCGAGCGCACCGCGCTCGCCGAGTCACCCGACAGCACCGACTTCATCGGCGTGACGGTCGCGACCGCGTGGTTGACCACGGCCGTCGTCCTGGTCATGGGGACCGTCCTGGCCGCCGTGCTCGCCGGGGCGGCCGCCGCGCTGGTCCACCGCGTCGTCGGACGGCTGACGCGGGACGAGGCACGCCCCTGGGGACCGCGCTCAGCACGCTGGTCGGCGCGTACTTCGCCGTCCGGCTGGCGGTGGTCGGCCTCACGCACCCCGAGCCCGGACCGGACGAGATGGTCGCGTTCGCCGCGCTCGACGTCGACCTCGGGCTCGCGGTGGCCGTCGTCCTCGCTGCCGTGGTCGCGCGTCGGGTCGCCGCCGCGTCCTGGCAGCGCTCGGTCGTCGCCGCACTCGTCGTCGCCGCCGTCGTCGCGGTCTTCGTGAACTGGCGGTCGCTGGTATGACCCGCGCCGACCTGGCTGCCGGGCGCCCCGCCGGGCAGGCTCGGACCATGACGCCGACGATGCGCGCCACCGTCCGCACCGCGGCGGTGTCGCTCGCCCTGAGCTGGCTGTACGCGGCGGTCTACGGACTGCGCCGGACCGGCGTGCTCGAGCAGCTGCCGCAGCGCGAGCTCTTCGGCCGTCGTCAGGTGGACCCGGGCGAGGTCGCCCTCATCGCCGACGTCCTCGACTGGTCGATCATCGCGTGGGTCGTCCTGCCGGTGCTCCTCCTGGCCAGCGTGCTGACGGTCGCGCTCGTGGGTGTCGGGCACGTGGCCGTGCTCGTCCTCGGGGTGGCGAGCACGCCCGTGCTGCCGCTGTTCGGCGCGTACTTCCCGCTCGATCCGGTGCTCGCCGTCGTCGCCGCGGCTCAGGGCATCGCGGCCGCACTCGTCGTCGTCCAGTTCGTGCGCGCCCTGGCCGCCTCGCGATGACGGTGACCAGCAGCACCCGCCCCGGGCCGCAGCACCGCCGGTCACGGCTGGTGCGCGCCCGCGGGTGCCGCTGACGCCACGGGCGGTGTGGGGGCTGACGGTCGGGTACCGACGGCGGTCGCTGAACCAGCTCAACGGGCGGGTCATGCTGCCCTGGCAGTGGCGGGTCGCCACGGCGCTCACCGTCGCCGGACGGGTCGGACTGCTGCTGGCGCTCGTCGCCGTCGGGGCGGTGCTGCGCCGGTTCGGCTTCGGCGAGGAGCTCGCACCGCAGGGCGCGGCCACCCTCGTCTGGGTGCTCGCGCTCCTCGCCGTCGTCGTCACGCTCGGGGGCGCGTCCCCCGGGACGGCCCTGGCCCTGCGCCAGGTGCCCGACCGCCAGATCCTCCTCACCCTGAGCCCGCTCACGAGCGGGCAGCACGTCGCGGTCACCGCGGTCATGCCCGCGGTGGTCGAGACCCTGACCCTGACCCTCGCCGCGGCCGCGGTCGCGCTGCCGTTGTGGGGGCTCTCGTCGACGGCCGCCCTCGCGGTCGCCGCGGTCGCCGGCGGCGCCGTCGTCGGCAGCGTGCTCGGGCTCGCCGCCCTGGCGGCCCTGGCCCTCGTGCCGGCTCGCGCCGGACGCGCGCGGACCCTGGTCCTGGCGGCCGCCACCGGCCTCGTCGTCGGCGTCGCGCTGGGCGTCGTCGCCCCGGTGCTGGTCGGCCGGTGGCGCGGGTGGACGGCGGCGGAGATCGGCGCGGCCCTGCAGCGGTCCGTGCTGGACCGCGTGCTGGTGACGAGGCCCCCGGGCTGGGAGCGGCTCGTGGACGCCGGGGCGCCCGCGGTGCTCGGGGCCGCCCTCGCCGTGACGCTCCTGGCCGCACCGCTCGCCGTCGTCCTGCTGCGTCGGGTGGCCCGACGGCACGCGCTCGCCCCCGTGGGACCCGCCGCCCGGCGCGCGGCCCCCACCACCGTCGCCGGGCGCGTGTGGACGGCCGTCGCCGGCCGCGGCGACGTCGCCCCGACCGCGCTCCGCGTCGTCGCCCTCGTCGTGGTCAAGGACGGGCTCGCGCTGCGGCGGCTGCCCGCCGTCGCCGCCGCCCCCGTGCGGCGGGCGCGCGCGCTCGGTGCCGGCGCGACCGGTGCCGCGCTGGGCTTCGCCGTCGCCGGCGGGGCCACGCACCTGCACGCCGTGACCTGGATGGCCGCCGGCCTCGCGGTCGCGGTGATCGGCGTCGTCGCCGGCGTGCAGGACACCGTGGTGCCGGTGGCCGGCATCGAGGCCGAGCGGCGGGCATGGGCGCTGCTGCGGAGCACGCCGGTGCCGACGGGGGTGCTGCTGGTCGCCAAGTCGGTCTCGGTGTCCCGCCAGGTCGCCGGGATGGTGGGCGCGCCGCTGGTCGCCTGGTGCCTCGTCCTGGGTCGGTCGCCGGCCGAGCGGGTCGCCCTGGTGCTGCTCGTGGTGCTGCTCCTCGCCGCGTCCGGCGCGGGGGCGACGCTCGGGTCGGTCCTGGCCCGGCGCACCGAGGGCAGCACGCAGAGCCTCGTCGAGCGCGACCCGGTCGCGACGATCATCCACGGCGTCGCCCTGCTGGTCGCCGTCCTGCCGGTCGTCCTGGCGTACACCCTGGCCGGCGACGACGTCGCACCCGCGGTCACCGCGGCCGTCCTGCTCGGGCTGCTCGTCGGCGTCGGTGCCGGCGTGGCCCGCAGCGACACCCTCACCCGGAGGTGGAGATGATCGAGGTCGCGGACGTGCGCGTCGTCTACCGGACGACGCAGGCACTCGCCGGCGTCACCCTCACGGTGCAGCCCGGGGAGACGGTGCTGCTCCGCGGGCACAACGGGTCCGGCAAGAGCACCCTGCTGCGCCTGGCCGCAGGGCTGGAGGTACCGGACGACGGCGCGGTGCGGATCTGCGGTCACGACGCGACGTCCGCCACGGCGCGGGCGTCGCGCGCCTACGTGCCCGACACCCCACCGCTCTACGACTACCTGTCCACGCGCGAGACGGCGACCCTCGCCGCGCGCCTGTGGGGAGTGCCCGTCGCCCGCGCCGTCGCGGCGGTGGAGCGGATCGGCCTCGCCGACGCGCTCGACTCGCTCGTCAGCGAGCTCTCCCTCGGCATGCGCAAGAAGCTCGGCCTGGCAGTGACGACCCTGCACGACCCGCCCGTGGTGCTGGTCGACGAGCCGTTCAGCGGGCTCGACGCGGACACCGTGGAGACCGTCCGGACGCTGCTGCGCACGTGGCGCAGCGACGGGCGCGCCGTGCTCGTGACCAGCCACGACGAGGCCCCCCTGCACGGGCTGGTGGACCGCCGGATCACGCTCGCCGCCGGTCGCGTCGTCGAGCCGGCCGCCACCAGCCCCGTCCGCTGACCCCGACCACCAGGAGCATCGTGCCCACCACCGCTCTCCCGCCGACCCGGCTCGACGCCCGGTCCTTGTCCAAGGCGTACGGGTCCACGGTCGTGCTCGACGACATCACGGTCAGCGTCGAGCCGGGCACGGTCACCGCGTTCCTCGGCCGCAACGGCGCCGGCAAGACCACCACCGTGCGGCGCATCGCCGGGCTCGTCGACGGCGGCGGCACGGTGACCTTCGGTGGCCGCCCACTGCTCGACCACGAGGCGCCGCACCGCGTGCTCGGCGTCGACCTGGGGACCCTGCAGGCCCACCCCGGACGCACCGTGCGCGACCACCTGCGGCTCCTCGCGCGCCACGTGCCACACGGCCGCGAGCGCGTCGACGAGGTGGTCGGGCTGCTCGGCATCGAGGGCCTCGTCGACAAGGTCCCCCGGCGCTTCTCCACGGGCATGCGACGCTCCGTCGCGCTGGCCGCCACGCTCCTGCCCGACCCGGCGGTGCTCATCCTCGACGAGCCCATCAACGGGCTCGAGGTGGCCGCCGTGCAGCGGGTGAAGGACCTGCTGCGCTCGCACGCGGACCGAGGAGGCACCGTCCTGGTCGCGTCGCACATCCTCGCCGAGCTCGAGCGGGTGGCCGACCGGGTGCTGGTGCTGGCCGAGGGCCGGATCGTCGCCGACGAGCCCCTCGACGCCTACCTGCGCGGGCACGACCTCGTCCAGGTGGAGCTCCACGTCGACGCGCCCGCCCGCTTCGCCGAGGCGGCTCGTGCGCTCGGGTGGGACGTCCGTGCGGAGCGCACCGGGCTCCTGGTCAGCG
Source organism: Cellulomonas sp. ATA003 (assembly GCF_031582905.1). NCBI lineage: Bacteria > Bacillati > Actinomycetota > Actinomycetes > Micrococcales > Cellulomonadaceae > Cellulomonas > Cellulomonas sp. ATA003. Next base: position 4,028,362 of record NZ_CP133990.1, on the reverse strand, counting down.
GTCAGGACGTGGACGCCGTGGCACGCCTGGTCCGCGACACCGGCGTGCTCGTCCTCGGTCTGCGTGAGCGCCACGCCACCCTCGAGGAGGCGTTCCTGCGGTCGACCACCCCCACCGGCGCCGCCCACGGTTCGACCGACCCCGTCACCGTCGGGGCGACGGAGGAGCGAAGTGATCGGCTACGAGTGGTACGCGCTGCGCACCCTGCGGCACGTGCGCGTGCTGGCGGTCGTGCTGACCGTCGTCATCGTCGTGGGCTCGTTCGCCGCCGCGGCGATGTTCTCGCTGTTCCCCGAGTTCGGGCTCACGCCCGACGGGCTCTTCGTCAGCGTCATGCGCCTCAACATGGCCCTGCCCGTCGGGGCGGTGACGCTCGCCGTCGCGGCGACCCTCGCCGACGCACGCCGCGGCCTGGTCCTCGGGGCGATCCTGCGGGCGGGCAGCCGGCAGCGGGTGTGGTGGGCCAAGCTCGTCGTCGCCGTCGGGGCGGCCGTCCTCCTCAGCCTGCTGAGCGCAGCGGTCGGCCTGGTCGCGATCGGTCTCACGGCGGGCGCGGTGTCGACCGGGTCGGCCCTCGCGACCACGGGTCGCGCGACCCTGTACGCGGTCGGCTTCGCCCTCATCGGCGTCGGGGTCGCGAGCATCGTGCGCCGGCACCTGCTGGGGGCGATCGCGATCCCGGTGGTCGCGGCGTTCATGGTCGAGCCCGCGCTCCTGGCCTCGTTGGTGTTCGTCCCCCGGACGTGGTCGTGGCTGGTGTCGCTGCTGCCGTTCACCGCCGGCGGGGAGTTCCTCGTCGGCACCGGGGCGGCCGGGATGTACTTCCCCGCCGACTCCATCGGTCGGCCGGCAGCCGTCTTCTTCGGCGTGGCGGCCCTCACCGCGCTCGCCGGCTACCTCGTCTTCCGGCGGGCGGACCTCGCGGTGGTCGACACGGCGTAGGGCCGACGACGCCGCCCGGCGCCCGGGCCCGCGTCGGGGCCTGGCCACAGGACGCAGGGCACAGCGCGCAGCGCGTTACAGCAACCCGAGCACGTCGAGCGCCGCCGCGAGCCCGTCCTCCCGCCGCATGGCCCGGCCGACCTCGGCGGCCCGCCCACCGCGGGTCAGTGCGTCGGCGACCGCGGTGACGAGCGCAGCGGTGGTCAGGCGGCGGACCGGGATGGGCGCCGCGGCGATCCCCCGCCGGTGCAGCTGGGTGCCCCAGAACGGCTGGTCGGCGGTGACCGGCACGACCACGGCGGGGACGCCGGCCCGGGCGACCGCGTGCGAGGTGCCGGCACCGCCGTGGTGGATGACGACGGCCGCCCCCGGCAGGACCGCGGGGAACGGTGCCGCCCGCACCGCGAGCACGTCGGACCCCCGGAGGTCGTCGGGCAGCGCGAGACCGCCCCACCCGGTGAGCAGGAGCACGCGGAGCCCGTGGGCCCGGGCGGCGCCGACCACCGCCCGGGCTCGCGCCTCGGCACCGCCGACCGCCATGGAGCCGAACGAGGCGACGAGGTGGCCGCCGTCGTGCACGAAGTCCGCGACGGCCGGGTCGACGGCGTCCGCGAGCCCGTCGTCGTGCCACGAGCCGGTGAGGTGCACGCGCGGGGACCAGTCGTGCGGCCGGGGCAGGAGCTGGGGGCTGACGGCCATGAGCGTCGCGCGCGACGGCGTCCGGGACGCCGGACGCCGTCCGCGGGGCAGCTGTGCCGCGGCGCGGACGACGTCGGCGGCGAAGACCCGCGCAGCAGCCCGCGGCACGGCGTAGGTGGACCGGTTCCAGCGGCCGAGGTCGTACGTGGCGGTGGGCCCGCCCGCCGCCGGGAAGCCCTCCGACGCCGTCGCGACCGGGGAGAACTCGGCGAGCACCCGGGGGACGCCGAGCGCGTCCGCCGCCATCGGCGCCGACAGGATCAGCGGGTGGTGCACCACGACGTCGGGAGCGAACGCCACGGTCTCCCGCACCGCGGCGGCGAGCATCCGCCGCATCCCGGGACGCACCTCGCGGCTGAGGTGCCGGGCGAGCGCCCACGGCGTGCGGCCGGGGGTGCGAGAACCCGCCGGAAGTCCAGGCCCAGCCCGACGGCATCCACGTCCGACGGCATACCGGCGCCCTCGGTCATCCCCAGCCGGACGTCGTGCCCGCGGGCGGCGGCGTACCGGGCCAGGGCCAGGAACGGCTCGATGTCGCCGCGCGTCCCGGCTGTCAGCAGCATCATCCGCACCCGCCCAGTCTGCCCCGGCGCCGCGCACGGTCGGGCCGGGCCCTGAGGGGCGACCGCATCGCCACGGACCGGCTGGCGGGGGTCGTCGCGCCGGGTTACCGTCACGCGCGCCGACGACGCTCGAGGGCGGGGCGGTGCCCGACCCGCCGGGCCCGCAGGGCGGCCGCGACGACCTCGAGGAGTGACTGCATGCGCGAACGCAGCATGCCCGGCGCTCGTCGCGCCGAAGGCTCCCCGCTGCCGACCCGGCCGACGGGACGGCGCCGGCCTCGCCGGCCCGGACCGGTGGGATCGCCGGGATCGGGTCCGTCATCGGCCGGCTCGTGCACATCGCTCGGCCCGTCCTGTGGATCAACACCATCGGCGGCGGGGTCGTCGGCGTCTGGCTCACCGGCACGCTCTGGGACGTGCGGGCGCTGCCGGTCCTGCTGTGGCTGACCCTGCCGTTCAACCTGCTGATCTACGGCGTGAACGACATCTACGACCAGGAGACGGACGCGGCGAACCCCCGCAAGGGCTCGATGGAGGGCGCGCGGATCCGGCCGTCGGAGGTCCGGCTCATCGCGTGGGGCGTGGCCGCCACCAACATCCCGTTCCTCGTCTACTTCCTCGTAGCCCTGCCGGCGGCGGCGAACGCGGCGATCGCGCTCTACGCGGCCGTGTTCGTCTTCTACTCGGCGCCGCCGCTGCGGTTCAAGGCGCGCCCGTTCCTGGACTCGGTGAGCAACGCCGCGTACGCGCTGCCGCTGGTGATCGTGCCCGCCGCCCTCGGCGTCGCGCCGGTGTGGCCCGCGGCCGTCGGGCTGATGGCGTGGAGCGTCGCGAAGCACCCGTTCGACGCGGTGCAGGACATCGTCGAGGACCGTGAGGCGGGCATCATGACGACGGCGGTCCGCCTCGGGCCGAGGGGGTCGCACTGTGGAGCGGGTTCTGGTGGGTGCTGTCGTCGGTGCTGTTCGCCCTGGTGAGCGTGCCGGTGGCGGCGGTCAGCCTCGCGATCGCCGGCGTCCTCGTGGTTGGCCTGCTCCGGGACCCGACGCCCGCGACGGGGCACCGGCTCTACCCGCTGTCCGTCGCCTTCCCGTACCTGGCGGGCTCCGTCGCCGGGGTGCTGCTCACCGTCGGGATCTTCGTCGGGCGGTACCCGTGACGGCGCGGGCGTGCGCCGTGGGCGGGGGCCGGGCGTGAGCCGCGTCGTCGTCGTCGGCGGCGGGATCGGCGGGCTCGCGGCGTCCGCCCTCCTCGCCCGGGCCGGGCACCGGGTCACGCTCCTCGAGGCGTCCGGCACGCTGGGCGGCAAGAGCCACCGCGTGCTGCTGGGCGGCGAGCGGATCGACACCGGACCGTCGCTGGTGACGTTCCCGGCGGTCTGGGACGAGCTGCTGCGCCGGCTCGACGACGGCCGGCGGCCCGCCTCCGACGACGGCCGCCTCGACCTCGTGCGGATGCCCGAGGTCGGCCGGTACCTCTACCGGGACGACGAGACGTCGCTGCCGGTCGCGCCAGACCACCCCTGGTACCCCGCCTGGCGCCGCTTCAGCGACCTGCACGCGCCCCTCGCCGACGACGTGTCGGCGCTGCTGCTCGCCGAACCGCTCGACCGCGCGGCGCTCCCGGCGCTGCGCCGGCTGCTCGACGTCTACGGGTCACGGCTGACCACCCGCGCCTACCTCGACGGCCTGACCTGGCTGCCCGACGGCCTGCGGGACATCCTCGCCATCCACACGCTCAACGCCGGTGTCTCGCCGTCGCGCACACCCGCGCTCTACGCGAGCATGCCGGCCATCATGGCCGCCGACGGCGCCTGGGTGCCGCGGGGCGGGGTGTACGAGATCGTGCTCGCCCTGGCCCGGCTGGCCGAGGCGGCCGGCGTCGAGGTGCGGCTCGGCGAGGCCGTGACGCACCTCGAGCGGGGCCGGGTCACCACCACCGCGGCCGAGCACCGCGCCGACGTCGTCGTCAGCGCGCTCGACGGCGACCGCCTCGCGTCACTGGTCGGCCCGGTCCAGCCGCTCAGCCGTGAGCCGCTCAGCCGCCAGCCCGGCGACCGTCAGCCGCTCAGCCCTCAGCGGACCCGCCCACGCGCCCGTCCCCGCACGCTGTCGTGCTCGGGCATCGCGGTGTACGGGGTGCTGCGCGAGGAGCTGCCCGCCAGCCTCGCGGCGCACAGCGTCGTCCTCCCTACCAGGCCCGCCGCGTTGTACCGCAGCCTCGAGGCGGGCGACGAGCCGGCCGACACGATGGTGTTCGTCAACCAGTACCGGGCGGGCGAGGTGTACCCGAACCGGCGGAGCACCGTCGGCATCCTGCTCACCGCTCCGGCCGACGGCGGGCGCTACACCCTCGAGCACCCCTTCGTGCGGCGGGAGGTCGAGCGGGTCTCGACCGCTCTGGGCCTCGACTCCCCGCTCACCGACCTGCTCGACGAGCACGTCGTGCTCGACCCGCAGTACTACGGCGGCTTCGGCGAGCCGCACGGCGCGCTGTACGGAGCGGCTCGCCCGGTGTGGCAGAGCGGACCGTTCCACCGCCCGTCGTACCGCGACCCGTGGCGGCCGTGGCTGTGGCGGGTGGGGGCGTCCGTGCACCCGGGCGGCGGGATCCCGGCCGTGCTGGGCGGCGCGATGATCGCGACGCGGCGGCTGCTCCGGGCGGTGCCGACCTGAGCCCGTCCACCGGCACGCGGAACAACCCCCGGCGGCCGGCCGTTCCGACGGTGGCACGGTGTCGCCCGTCACCCGGGCCCCCGACCACCGACCCCATGCCCGATCACCCACCCCATGCACGTCCGTCGCCGAGGAAGAGAGCCGTCGTGAGCCCTGCAGAGATGGTCGTCCTGCTCGACGAGTCCGGCGGGCACATCGGTGTCGCGGACAAGGCGGAGGTGCACACCCCGAGCACGCCGCTGCACCTGGCGTTCTCCTGCCACGTCCTCGACGAGGAGGGGCGGGTCCTGGTGACCCGGCGCGCGCTGAGCAAGCGGACGTGGCCCGGCGTGTGGACGAACAGCTTCTGCGGGCACCCCGGGGTCGACGAGCCGATGGAGGACGCGGTGGCCCGGCGCGGGCTGCAGGAGCTCGGGCTCACCCTGACGGACGTCGAGCTGGTCGATCCCGACTTCCGCTACCGGGCGACGGACGCCTCCGGGATCGTCGAGAACGAGATCTGCCCCATCTACTTCGCGCGCACCACCCAGGCGCCCGCGGCGAACCCGGACGAGGTCATGGACCTCGCCTGGGTCGCGCCGGCCGACCTCGTCCGGGCGGTCGAGGCGGCTCCGTGGGCGATGAGCCCGTGGCTCGTCAGCTCCCTCGACCGGATCGCCCCGCACCTGCGTGGATGACCGACCCACCGCGGTCGTCGTCGGGGGCGGGCCCGCCGGCCTGATCGCCGCGGAGCGCCTCGCCGGGGCCGGGGTCGCGGTCACGGTTCTCGACGCGATGCCGTCGGTGGGCCGCAAGCTCCTCATGGCCGGTCACGGCGGGCTCAACCTCACCCACTCCGAGGACGTCGCCCGCTTCGGGCCGCGCTACGGCGAGGCGGCCGACCGGGTCATGCCCCTGCTCGCCGCCTTCGGTCCAGACGACCTGCGTCGCTGGTGCGCGGAGCTGGGTGAGCCCACCGTTGTCGGCTCGAGCGGACGGGTCTTCCCGCAGCGGTTCCGCGCGACCCCGCTGCTGCGCGCCTGGCTGGCGCGGCTCGCCGGGCTCGGCGTGCAGGTCCGCACCCGGCAGCGGTGGACCGGCTGGGCCGACGACGGCGCGCTGCGCGTCACCGACCGCGACGGGCGCACCACCGAGGTGACGGGGGACGTGACCGTCTTCGCGCTCGGCGGGGCGTCGTGGCCCCGGCTCGGGTCCGACGGCGCCTGGGTCGAGCCCTTCCGCGCGCGCGGCGTGGCTGTGGCACCGATGCGCCCGGCGAACGTCGGGGTGCGCGTGGGCTGGACCGACGTCTTCGCGGACCGCTTCGAGGGGACGCCGGTCAAGCACCTCGCGCTGTTGGTGCGCGGAGCGAGCGGGCCGGCTGCCGGACCGGTGCGCGGCGACGCGATGGTGACGCGCAGCGGGCTCGAGGGCGGACCGGTCTATGCGCTCGGCGCGGCGATCCGCGCCGCGCTCGACGCCGACGCGCGCTGCGTCCTCGAGCTCGACCTGCGCCCCGACCACACCGCCGACCGGCTCACCGACCGGTTGCGGCAGCGCCGCCCGAAGGACTCCGCGACCTCCTGGCTGCGCCGCACGACCGGCCTCGACCCGGTCGCCGTCGGGCTGCTGCGGGAGGCGACCGGCGGCACCCTGCCCGACGACGCCGCGGCGATGGCCCACCTGGTCAAGGCCGTCCCGGTGCTCGTCACCGGCCCGATGCCGATCGAGAAGGCGATCTCGTCGGCCGGGGGGATCGCGTGGTCGGAGGTCGACGCGTCGCTCATGCTGCACCAACTGCCCGGCACGTTCGTCGCCGGGGAGATGCTCGACTGGGAGGCACCCACCGGGGGCTACCTGCTGCAGGCGTCGTTCAGCAGCGGGGTCGTCGCCGCGCAGGGCGCGCTCGACTGGCTCAGTCGGGGTCCCGGGCGCTGAGCACCCGGCCCAGCACCACCACGGTGACCCCGGCCAGCACCACGACCACGAGCCCGACGCGCAGGCTGCTCGCGTCCGCGACCACCCCGATGATCGCCGGGGACAGCAGGAAGCCGACCCGCAGCAGCCAGCTCGCGACCGACAGGCCGACGCCGTGCGGCAGCCCGGGCAGCTCGTCCGCGGCGTGCATGACCGCCGGCACCAGCGTCGCGACGCCGAGCCCGGTGAGCGCGAAGCCGACGAGAGTGGTCGGGACCGCCGGCACCGCGATCGCCAGCCCCATCCCGACGGCGGTGACCGCTCCGCCAACGCGCACCGCACGACGCTGCCCCACGCGGTCGATGACCCGGTCGCCGACGAGGCGTCCGGCGACCATGGCGACCTGCAGCGCGACGAACGCGAGCCCCGCGACGGCGGCGCTCGTCCCCACCTCGCCGCGCATGTACAGCGCACCCCACGTCGAGCCGGCGTCCTGGGCGAACCCCTCCGCCGACGCGAGCAGGCCCAGCACGACGAGGAGCACGACGGTGCGGCCGGTGACGTGGCCCAGCAGCCGGCGTCCGGCACCGGACGGCACCTCCGCGCCCGCACCCGCGCCCACGGCCGGCGGGGTGCGCTCGGTGTCGTCGGGTCCGGGCAGCATCGACCGGTACGCGAGCAGGGCGACCACGCTGAACACCGCCGCGGACACCCACAGGTGGACGCCCAGCGGGATCGCGAGGCCCGCCGCGGCCGACCCGAGCAGGCCGCCGACGACGGCGCCGATGCTCCAGGTGGCATGCAGCGAGTTGACGATGAACCGCCCGTACGCGCGCTGCACCCGGAAGGCGTGCGCGTTCTGGGCCACGTCGATCACGGCGTCGAGCGCACCGGCGACGAGCAGCAGCGCCGCGAACGCCGCCCAGGACCCGGTCAGCGGGACGCCGGCCACCGCGACCGCGAGCCCGATGAGCCCGAACGCGCCGACCTTCGCCGACCCGAGCCGCTGGAGCAGCGCCGGCGCGAGCAGCCCGGCGAGCAGCGCACCCGCGGGCATGGCCGCGACCGCGGCGCCGAGCTCGGCGTTGGTCAGGTCGAGGCGGTCCTTGAGGTCGGGCAGCCGCGGCACGAGGTTCGCGTAGACCACCGCGTTGAGGAAGAAGACCGCCGCCACGGCGGCCCGGGCGCGCCGCAGGCGGGGCTCGACGGTGCGGGCGAGGGGTGACACGGAGGGCATGGCGGCGGCTCTCGGGCAGGAGGGAGGACGGGCGAGCAGGCGTGACAGGGACGCCCGGATCAGCCGGGCAGCGGCGCGAGGGCGCGCCGGACGGCTGCGCGCGTCTCGTCGCGACTCGCCGGGGCCGTGGACAGTGTGCGGTGCATGATCAGTCCCTCCACCAGCGCGTCCAGGCCGCGGGCGACGTCGGGGGCCACGAAGCGCTCGAGCACGCCGCGGCTCGCGCGCATCCACGCCTCGGTGACGGACCGCAGCGCGGGGTCGCGCAGCGCGGCGAGGTACAGCTCGTAGGCGACGACCCACTCGTCGGGGCGGGAGCCTGCGGCGTCGTGCACGAGGTCCGTCACGGCATCGACGAGGTCCTCGGCCGAGCGGACGCCGTCGAAGTGCGCGGCGTAGGCCCGGGTGGCCCGTTCCGCCAGCCGCGCGAACGCCTGGGCGCGCAGGTCGTCCAGGCCGGTGAAGTAGTAGGTGAGCGAACCGAGCGGGACGTCGGCCGCCGCGGCGATGACGCGGTGCGTCGTGCCGGCCACGCCGCGCGCCGCCATGACGTCGATCGCGGCGTCGAGGATCCGCTCGCGGCGGTGCGGGTCGACGCGGCGCACCCGCGCGGCCGGCGCGCTCACGCCTCGATGGTTCGGACGACCCGCGCCGGGTTGCCCACCGCGACCACGTCGGCCGGCAGGTCGCGGGTGACGACGGCGCCCGCGCCCACGACGGTGTTCTGCCCGATCGTCACGCCAGGGCAGACGACGACGCCGCCCCCCAGCCACACGTTGTCGCCGATGGTGATCGGCCGGGCCGCCTCCCACTTCGCGCGCCGCGGCTCGGGCTCGACGGGGTGGGTCGGGGTGAGCAGCTGGACGTGCGGCCCGATCTGGACGTCGTCGCCGATCGTGATGGGGGCGACGTCGAGGGCGGTGAGGCCGAAGTTGGCGAAGCAGCGCGCACCGATGCGGATGTTGCTGCCGAGGTCGACGTAGAACGGCGGCCGGATCACGGAGTCCTCGCCGAGCGAGCCCAGGAGCTCGTCGAGGAGGCGGCGGCGCAGCGGCTCTTGGCGCGACGAGGTGGCGTTGTAGGCCGCCATGAGGTCCAGCGACGCGTGCGCCGCCTCGGCGATCTCCGGGTCGTCGGCGATGTACAGGTCACCGGCGAGCATCCGCTCGCGCATGGTCCGGGTGTCCTCGGGAGGCGTCGACATGCGGTCGAGCGTATCCACGATGGTGTACATCTGTACACAACGGCCGATGCCCGCACACCCGCAGGCAGACCGGAGCCCGCGCCGGACAGGGTCCGACGCGGGCACCTGGGGGTGCGAAGGGGCGATCGCTACCGGACGGCCGCGTCCTGCGCCGTCAGCGCACCGGGCGCCTCGACGACGGCGTGCGGGTGGCGACGCTCGAGGGACGAGCCCTCGACGTCGACGTCGGGCAGGAGCCGGTCCAGCCAGCGCGGCAGCCACCAGGCCTTGTCCCCCGCGAGGTGCATGAGCGCCGGGATGAGGAACATCCGCACCACGAACGCGTCGACGAGCACGCCGAAGGCGAGCGCGAAGCCGATCGGCCGGATCATCGCGCTGTGGGAGAACACGAACCCGCCGAAGACCGAGACCATGATGATCGCCGCCGCGGTCACGACCGCGCGGCCGGCGCGGACACCCTCGGCGACCGCGACCCGGGCCGGCGCACCGTGCGCGTAGGCCTCCCGCATGCCCGTCCCGAGGAACAGCATGTAGTCCATCGCCAGGCCGAACAGGATGCCGACGAGGATGGTCGGCAGGAAGCTCAGCACCGGGCCCGGCGACTCCACGCCGAACACGCCGCTGAACCAGCCCCACTGGTAGATCGCCACGACGCCACCGAGGGCGGCGAAGAACGACCCGATGAACCCGGCGGTCGCGATGACCGGGACGTAGATCGACCGGAACACCAGCACGAGGATGACCAGGGACAGTCCGACGACCACCGCGAGGTAGACCGGCAGGGCGTCCGACAGCTTCTCCGAGATGTCGATGTTGCCGCTCGCCTGGCCGGCGACGGCGATCTCCACGCCGCCGTCGAGGGGCGAGAGCTCACGCAGCGCGTGGACGAGCTCCTCGGTCGACTCGCTGGTCGGGCCCTCGGTCGGCACCACCTGGAACGTGGCGACGGTGCCGTCCGGCGACGTCCCGACCGGGGCGACGGCGACGACGTCGTCCTGGGCGAAGAGCTGCTCGCCGACCTCGACCTGACGCGCGAGGAGGTCCTCCTCCGTGGTCCCGCCCGGCAGGTCGGCGACCACGAGCAGGGGCCCGCTCTGGCCGGCGCCGAACTCCTCGGCGGTCGTCGTGTAGGCGCGGTACTGCGTGGAGTCGTGCGGCTCGGACGACCCGTCCGGCAGCCCGACCCGCAGGTCGAACGCGGGGAGCGCGACGACGACCAGCGCACCGACGGCGACGACGACGCGAGCGACGGCGCTCCGGGTCGACATCGGCGTGGCCGGTGCGGGCGGGGTGGCAGCGGCGACCGCGCGCCGGGACGTGGGGGCGGGGGCCGTGGCACCCGGGGCGGCAGCGCCCACGCCCGCGGCGGCGAGCCGCGCGCGCTCCCGCTTGCTGAGGACCCGGGCTCCGACCAGGGACAGGAGCGCGGGCGTGAAGGTCACGGCGACGAGCACGGCGATCGCGATGCACATCGCGCCGACGGTGCCCATGAGGCCGAGGAACGGGATGCCGGTGATGTTGAGCGCGACGAGCGCGATGAGCACCGTGGCGCCGGCGAACACGACCGCGTTGCCGGACGTTCCGTTCGCCAGGGCGATCGACTCCTCGGTGTCGTAGCCCTGCTTCAGCTGGCGGCGGTGGCGGTTGATGATGAACAGCGAGTAGTCGATGCCGACCGCGAGGCCGAGCATGACGCCGAGGATCGGCGTCACCGACACCATCTCCACGACGCCGGACAGGGACAGCGCACCGAGCGCGCCGATGCCGACCCCGACGAGGGCCGCGACGATCGGGAGGCCGGCACCGACGAGCGTGCCGAGCATGACGACCAGGACGATCGCGGCGACCACGAGGCCCACCGCCTCGCCGACGCCGAGGATCTCCGGGACGCCCTGGGTCAGGTCCGCGGAGTAGTCCGTGACGACGCCCTCGACCGGGCCGGACTCGAAGACCTCGACGACGGCCTCCTTGGTCTCCGGCGTGACGTCGAACTGGGTGTCGGTGAACAGGACGGTCAGGATCGCCGCGCTGCCGTCCTGCGACACCGTGCGGATCTCGGCCGCCAGGTCCGCGAGGGACGCACCGAGCTCGAGCTGCTCCTCCTGCGCCTCGAGCTCGGCGAGGCCGGCGTCGATCGTGGCCTGCTGCGCGTCGAGCTCCGGCCCGACCACCGCGATCGCGCCGGCCGCCTCGGCCTGCGCCCGGGCGGCGTCGAGCTGGGCCTGACCCTGCTCGAGCTGCGTCCTGCCCTGCTCGAGCTGGGCGCGACCCCCTCGATCTGGGCCAGGGCCTCGGCCCGCTCGGCCTCGGTCGCGAACGGGTCGACGACGGACTCCACACCGTCGACCTCGGCGGCCCCGGCGGCGAGGTCGCTCACCGCTTCGCGCTGCGCGTCGGTGAACGGCTCGCCGTCCTGCGTCCTGAGCACGACGCTGCCGGTGCCGCCGGACGCCTCGGGGAACTCGTCCGCGAGCCGGTCGGTGACCTCGGCGGTCGGCGTCCCGGGGATGGACAGGGTGGTCGCGAGGGTGCCGCCGACGACGGCGTACGCGACGCCGACGGCCGCGAGGACCGCGACCCAGGCGATGATCACCGTGCGGGCGCGCCGCGCGGCCCAGCGACCGATGCGGAAGAGGAGCTCAGCCATGTCTGCCTTCAGTGTTCGGGACGTGCGGGGCGGGTCGTGCGGGGTGGGTCGTGCGGGGGTTTCGAGGTGCAGGGTGGGTCGTGCGGGGGTGCCGACGTGCAGGGCGGGTGCCCGACGACGGCGTCGTCGGGGGACGTGGGGATCAGGGCATCCGGCCGTAGCCGTGACGGGTGTTCTCCACGAGGCGGTCCACGAGCCGCGCCCAGACCTGCCTGGCGTCGTCGTCGTCACAGGCACCGGTCGCGGCGTCCCAGTGCTGGTGCAGCACCACGAGGCCGCTGATCACCGCGTTCACGAGGAGGTGGACGTCGAGCAGGTCGGCGCGGGGGTGCCGCGCCACCATCGCGGTGGCGAGCCGGTCGCCGACCTGGCCGAGCACGCGCACGAGGGCGACCGCGAACTGCGGTGAGCGGTCGTCCTGCGACCGCAGCGAGCGCGTGAGGTACGCCATCGGCGTGACGAGGTCCGTGGCGCGCAGCGCCTGCGCGAGCTCGTCGAGCAGCGAGGCGGGGTCGTCCCCGGCGGGGTCGATCCGCTCGAGGGAGTCGACGATCGCGCCGAGCGTATCGCTGAAGACCTCGGTCACGATGTCGTCGATCGACGCGAAGTGGTTGAACACCGTGCGCCGGGAGATGTCGGCGCGCCGCGCGAGGTCGTCGATCGTGAACCCGAGCCCACCGGTCTCGGCGATGAGGGACTCGGCGGCGGCGACGATCGCCCGCCGGTGGCGCGCCTTGAGCGCGGCCCGGCGGTCGGTGAGATCAGGCGCCGCGGTCACGTGATGACACTAAGTGCAACGTCGCACTCCGTGCACGGCCTGGCGGTGACGCCCTCGTCACACCCGTGTGCCCTCGCGCTCCAGACATGGTGGACGACGACGCTCATCCGGACTGCGGCCACCGGCGCGCGCGGACGCCGCCTGGCCCGCGCCGGACCGGCGGCGCCTCGCGCAGGGTGGACGCGACGTGGGACGATGCAGGCTCCGCGCGGGTGGAGACCACGCCCGACGGCTCGCTGCACAGGCGCACCGATGTCCCAGCTCGATGGACGCCCTGCCGTCCGCCCCACCCCCACCCCCACCCCCACCCCCACCCCGACGCCGACGCCCCCGCACGCCACCCCCGCGAGGGAGGCCGCGGCTGACGCGCGCCGGCGCGCTGCGCTCCGCGCCACACTGGACGGCGGGCACCTGACCGGTGAGGAGCTGTGGCTGCGCTACTTCTCGCTCGGCGGCACGGCTGCGCCGCTCGACGTCGACCTGTACCTCGCCGGTGGCCCGCCGCTCGCCCCGGGCCAGGCCGACCTCCTCGCCGTCGCCGTCGACGAGCACCTCGGGGACGTGGCCGGCGCCGCAGGTTCCCCGTCGCAGCGGCACGAATCCGCGACGACGCCCACCCCGCCCCGGTCCGACGCGGTCCCGTCCGCAGCCCTCGACGAGCTGCTGCGGGCGACCCGCCTGCACGCGCCCGCGTCGCTCCCGGACGCGGTCGACCGGGCGGCGCGGTCACTGGGTGCCCGGGCGACGCTCTACCTCGTCGACCGTGCCGCAGACGTCCTGGTACCGGTGGCGGGCCACGACGGGGGCCCGCCGCTCGACGTCGAGATCAGCACGGCGGGCCGCGCGTTCCGCCTCCTCCGGACCGTCGTGGGCAGCAACGGCACCCTCACCTGTGGGTGCCCGTCCTGGACGGGCTCGACCGCGTCGGGGTCCTCGAAGTCATGCCGGACGACGGCGACCGCGTGCACGACCCGTCGTGGCGGGACGACTGCGGGACGTTCGCGCACTGGCTCGGTCACCTGGTGACGGCCGTCGACCGCTACGGCGACGGGCTGCGCGCCGTCCGCGGACGGCGCCCGGCCGGCCTGACCGCCGAGCTGGTGTCGCGGATGCTCCTCCTCTGGACGCCGGCACCGACCGGGTGCTCGTCAGCGGCGTGGTGGAGCCGTGCGAGCGCCTGGGCGGCGACGTCTTCGACTACGCCCTGTCCCCCGGCGCGCTCGACCTCGCGATCTTCGACGGCACCGGGCACGACCTGCACGCGGGGGTCATCGCCACCGTCGCGCTCGCGGCGTACCGCAGCGCCCGGCGCGACGGGCACGGTCTCATCGGGCAGGCCCAGGTGGTGCACGACACGCTGGTCGAGGAGTTCGGCGTCGGGGCGCTCGCCACCGGGGTCGTCGCCCGCCTCGACCTGGCCACGGGTGATCTGCGGTACGTCAGTGCCGGGCACCCGTACCCCGTCGTGCTCCGCAGTGGTCGACCCGTCCGCACCCTCTGCGGGGGTCGGCGCACGCTCCTCGGGCTCGACGCGCCGCTGAGCGTCGTGGTCGCTCACGAGCGTCTGGAGCCGGAGGACCTGCTGGTCCTCTACACCGACGGCATGACCGACGCGCGGGACCCCGGAGGGCACCCGCTCGGCCTGGACGGGCTCACCGAGCTGCTGTCCCGGGAGATGACCGCGACGACGCCGCTGCCCGAGGTCGCCCGGCGTACGGCCCGCGCCGTGGCCGACCGGTCCGGCGGCGAGCTCGGCGACGACGCGACCCTCCTGCTCGCGCACTGGACCAGGCGGGGGCAGGCGAATGTCGACACCGGAGGACGATGACGGCTCAGACGCCGACGTCCGGCACCGCCGCACCCGCGCTCGGCACCCGCCCCGGCACCACGCCCACCGCGCGGGTGTGGTCGCCGTCGCGCACACCGTCGTGGACGACGACGGCGTCGCGGTCCACCTTCGCCGCGTACATCACGCCGTCCGCCTCGTGGATCAGCTGCGCCGCGGACGGGGTACGCCCTGCCTCGGGGACCACGACGCCGATGCTCGCCGTCACCGCGACCGGGTGACCGCCCGCGTGCACCGGTGCCTCCAGCACCCGACGCAGCCGGGCGACGAGGTCGACGAGGACGCGTCCGCGCTCCACCGCGTCCGCGGGCAGGTCCGCGAGCACGACCACGAACTCGTCCCCCGCCAGGCGGGCGAGGGTGTCCTCCGCCCGGACGACCGACGCGAGGCGTCGGGCGACCTCGACGAGCACGTCGTCACCGGCGGCGTGACCCAGCGTGTCGTTGACGGCCTTGAAGCGGTCGAGGTCGACGAAGGCCACGCCGACCACCGCGGAGTGGCGCCGCGCGGCCACGAGCGCATGGTCGATCCGGTCGTACAGCAGCGCGCGGGTCGGCAGCCCGGTGAGCGCGTCGTGCAGCGACCGGTGCTCGACCTCCCGGCGCGCCGCGCGGGCCTCGTCCCGGTCGCTCGCCAGGGCGAGGTGCGACACCGCGAGGTCGGCCAGCAGCCGTGCGGCCTCGACGTCCTGCGCGCACCAGGCGCCGGGACGGCGCCGGTAGAGGTCCAGCGACCCCCAGGTCCGCCCACGACCGGTCAGCGGCGCGGCGAGGACCGCGTGCATGCCGGCGGCGAGCATCGCCGTGGCGAAGTCCCCGTACCGGTCGGCCCGTTCCCGGATGTCGCCGATCGCGACGACACCGAGCGAGTCGATCGCGTCGCGGCACGCCCCGGCCTGCAGCGACCCCTGCAGCCGCTCCAGGTCGTGGACCGGCGTCTCGGCGTGCACCAGTTCCACCCGTCCCGCCGGGCCACCGGGTTCGAGCTTCATGACCCCGATGCCGTCCACCTCGAGGACCTGGGCGGCGACACCGCACAGCTCGCGCAGCACGTCGTCCGGCTTCCCCGGCGCGGCGGCCAGCGTCGCCAGCCGCGCGACGGCACGCAGCACCGCACGGTCCTGGGGTCCACGTGCGACCCGGCCACGGTCGTCCGCCGGCGCGGCGAGCTCGGACATGAGGGTCCTCGGATGGCCCCGGGGCACGTGGCTCCACCTCCGGGGGTCAGCGTGGCATGGGACCGCTCACGGTGCACGCACCGACCACGGGGTGGATCACCGCCCGGTACGCCGGTGGAGGCGGTTCGGTGGCGCCCCGGCCTTCTGCCGGCCATCCCGCTGCGTACGCCGTCGGCGACTGGGACCATGGGACGCGGCCCGCCCGGCACGGAGCCGCACGCACACGAGGGAGACACCATGAGCGTCGAGGACGAGCGGCCGACCGCGAGCGTCGGCCGAGGCGCCTACGTCTGGACCTCGCACGACCTCGCCGCTCTCGACGCGCTCGTGGACCGGGTGCGCCGCGACCCGACCGATCTCGCGCTCGAGCTCGAGCTCGAGCTGGAGACGGCTCGTGAGGAGCTCCGGGTCGCGGACGAGGAGATGCGCGTCCAGCGCGACCAGCTCGACGAGCTGCTCCAGCTGAGCCGGGCGCGGACGGCGCAGCGGCGCCGGGTAGCGTCGCTGCTGCCGGTGCCCATGGTGACGCTCGACGGCGCCGGTCGGATCACCGAGGCGAACGCGGCAGCGGCCGCGCTCGTCAACGTCCCGCTCGTGCGTCTGGTCGGCAAGCCGCTCGTCTCTTTCGTCCTGGACGCCGACCGCGGCCTGGTGCGCAGCTCGCTGTCCGAGGCGGCGATGGATCCGCTGCGGGTCGGTCTCCGCCTGAGCCCGCGCCGGTCGTCCCCGTCCCCGTCGACCTCGTGCTCACCCCCGGTGTCGACGCCGACGCCCGGAAGCAGGTCGAGTGCACCCTCCTCGTCCAGGCCGACGCGTCGGCCCGTGCGGTCGATCCCGTGCGGCTGGCCGCTGCGGTCACCGAGATCTCGCGCCTCGCCGTCGGGGACCACGACCCCCGGCGGCTCCTGGCCGGCATCGCCCGCACGTCGGCGGGTGTGCTGGGCGACGGTGTGTGGGCGAGCGCCAACCTCGGGCACCCCGCGGAGCCGACCCAGCTCGCGTCCAGCGACGAGGCGGCCGCCGTCGTCGACGGCCTGCAGGTGCGCACCGGCGAGGGGCCGTGCGTCGACGCGTTCGAGGAGCAGGAGACGGTCCTCGTGGACGACGTCGCCGCGCAGTCCCGGTGGCCGCGACTGCGCGCGGTGTGGAGAGGTCGCCCGCCACCGCGGTCCTCGCGGTACCGGTCGTCGCCGGCGGCGAGAAGGTCGGCTGCCTCAACATCTACAGCGCGGCGGCGGGGACCTTCACCGAGGCGCAGGCGCAGGCCGCGGAGGTCCTCGCGCTCGCCGGTGGCGCGGCGCTGGAGGCGGTCGCCGAGACGACGCGGCTGCGGGAGGTGGCCGCTCAGCTCGACCAGGCGATGACGTCGCGAGCCGTCATCGACCAGGCCAAGGGCATCATCATGGCGCGACGCGGCGGCACGGCCGAGGAGGCGTTCGCCCACCTCGCGGCGCTGAGCCAGCAGCGCAACGTCAAGGTGCGGGACCTCGCCCGCGCGCTCGTCGTCCAGACCGAGACGGCGGCGGGGGTCAGTCGACGACGTTCATGACGACGATCGCACCCGACACGCCCTGACCGTCGCGGCGCAGCGGGCTCACCGTGACGTCGACCTGCACCGAGCGCCCACGGCGGTTGACCGCCGCGAGCCGGGTCCGCTCGGCCGGGGCGGCGTGGCCGGTGAGCTGGGTGCGCACGAGGGGGCCGAGCGGCTCCAGCGGCAGGCCGATGTCGAGGTCGGCGAGCCCGGTCCCGATCACCTCGTCCTCGCGGATGCCCCAGAGCTCGGCGGCCTCGTTGTTCCAGGCGATGACACGCAGGTCACGGTCGACCACGGCGACCCCCGCGCGCAGCCCGGCGAGCACCGTCTCGGTGAAGTCGTTCAGCTGGGACACCTCGAGGGTCCGCAGGCGCAGCTCCTCGTTCGTCACGGTGAGCTCGTCGTTCATCGACTGGAGCTCCTCGTTCATGGTCTCGAGCTCCTCGTTCGTGGATTGGAGCTCCTCGTTCGTGGTCTCCAGCTCCTCGATCGTCGACTGGAGCTCCTCGTTCGTGGTCTCGAGCTCCTCGTTCGCGGACTGGAGCTCCTCGTAGGCGAGCTCGAGTCGCCGGTTCGCGTCCTCGAGCTCGTCCTGCAGGCTCCGGTAGCGGGTGACGTCGTTGAACACCGCCGAGGCACCGAGCGTCCCGCCGTCCGCGTCGAACAGGGGCATGACCTGGATGTCGTACGTGGCCGCGTCACCGCCGGCCCGGGTCCACGCGACGTCACGCACCCATACCGACTCCCGTGAGGCGAGCGCCTGCTCGATCGTGGAGCGCAGCTCCGCCGGCCGGTAGGACATCTCCAGGTCCTGGAAGGGGCGGCCCACGTCCCGGGAGCCGATCCCGAAGACCAGCTCCGCGCGTCGGTTGACGGCGATGAGCTCACCCGACGCCGCGACGACGACCTGCGCGGCTGGGCTCGCCAGCAGCGCCTCCTCCTTGAGGCGGTCGGCCGGGCCGTGCTCGGTGGCGGCGCCCGCCGGGTGGCGCCCGAGGGCGAGCCCACCGGCCCGGACCAGCGGGGGCCGATGCGCCGGAAGAACCGCCGCTTGAGCTCCACGGGGGTGAACAGCTCGCTGTGGGCGAGCAGCATCTCGGCCTTGCCGAGGAACAGGACCCCGTCCGTCCGCAGGGCGAAGTGCAGGCGGCGCACCATCTGCGCCTGCGTCTCGGCGTTGAAGTACATGAGCGTGTTGCGGCACGTCAGCAGGTCGACGCGGGAGATCGGTGCGTCCTGGACGAGGTCGTTGCGACCGAAGATCACCGCCCGGCGGAGCTCCTTGACGACGACGTAGCCGGCGCCGGTGCGCTCGAAGTACCGCTCGAGGTGCGCCGGCGGCACGCCCTGCACCCGGCGCTCGTCGTACGTGGCCGCGCGCGCCTGCGCGAGCGCCTCCTCGTCGACGTCGGTCGCGTAGATCTTCACGCGCTCGCGGAAGTCCGCGACACCCATGACGTCGGCGAACGTCATCGCGACCGAGAACGCCTCCTCCCCGGTCGCGCAGCCCGCGGTCCACACGCGGATCGGCCCGCGGTTGCGGTCGAGGATCTCCGGGACGACGACGTCGCGCAGGTAGTCCCAGGCGTCCGGGTCGCGGAAGAAGCTCGTGACGTTGATGAGCACGGTGTCGAAGAGTGCGGCGAACTCGTCCGGGTGCACCTGCAGGTGGTCCACGTACTGCTCGAACCCGGCCATGCCGAGGACGTCCATGCGTCGCTGCACCCGCCGGACGAGACTCGGCCGCTTGTACCCGGTGAAGTCGAACCCACGCTGCTCCTTGAGATGCAGCAGCAAGGCCTCGAAGTGCGGGTCGAGCTCCTCGTCCACGGCGGCCTCCCACGGTCCGGCGCCCGCGGTGGGGCGGCGGTCCACGCTAGCCGCTGCGCCGCGCCGTCGTGGACGCCGCCACCGACAGGTCCGCGTCACCGTCCGCGTCGGCGTCGAGCGCGGTCGTCTGCTCGATGAGGTCACGCAGGACGAGCGCGGACGAGCGCGACTCGGCGGCCTGGGCGGCGAACGACTGCGCGGTGATCGTGTGCCCCGGCTGCGCGCACCGGTGCTCATGCGGTCGGCGAGCGCCGCCTTCTCCTCCAGGGCGCGCAGCGCCATCCACAGCGCGCCCTCGACGGCGAACGTCTGCTGCGCGGCGAGGCTGCGCGGCGACCACGCGTGGCCGACCCGGCACCGGTAGCGGTGGACGTGACCGTCCGCGATCTCGAACAGCACCCCGTGGCAGTCCGGGCACGCGAAGGGGATGGGGACCCCGGCCGGTCCGGGTTGTTCAGCGCGCCGCCGTCACTGCCTGCCATGGCGATCTCCGTGTCCGTGGTCGACGCCGAGACCTCGTCGTCGTCCCGCTCTGTGCGGACGTGGTGGACGTGGCGTCCGCCGTTCCGGGGCGCCTCGACGGGCTCGCGGACGAGCCGGTCGAGAAGGCCGGGGATCTGGGCCACCGGCAGCACATGGCAGGGGTGGTCCTCCGCCATGGCCGCCCGCGGCATGCTCGGGTACATCGCGTCGGCGGGGTCCTGGACGACACCCACACCGCCCCAGCGGTCCACGGCAACCAGACCGGCAGCGCCGTCATCGAGCGTGCCGGAGAGCACGACGCCCACCACCCGCGGGCCGAACGCCCGCGCCGCGGACCGGAACAGCACGTCGACCGCGGGCCGGTGCCCGTTCTCGCGGGGTCCGCGGGAGAGGGTCACCCCGTCGCCGTGCACGATGAGGTGGCGGTCCGGCGGCGCCACGACGACGCGCCCGGGCTCGAGCCGGTCGTCCTCGCGCGCCTGCACGGCGGTCAACGGGCCGGAGCGGTCGAGGATCGCGGCGAGCGCGCTGTGCGACGTGGCCGGGGTGTGCAGGACGACCAGGACGGTCGCCGGGAAGTCCGCCGGCAGCCCGGCCACGAGCGTCCGGAGCGCCTCGACGCCGCCGGCCGAGGCACCGACGACCACCACGTCACGTCGGATCTCGTTCGGCTCGTCGCGTTCGATCACGTTCAGCTCCTCTCCGGAGCGTCGTCCCGTCACCCTACGCCCACCCCGGTCGCGGGCCGCCGGACCACGGGGCGGACCGGGGTGTACGCCGACGGGTGCGTGTGACATCTTGAGGTCGTCGTCCGGTGAAGCCATCGCCACCTGCTCCGTGATGTGGACCCACCATGTGCGACATCGCTGCGTGCAGCACCGCTGAGCTCGACGCCCGACTGTCCGCCGTCATCGGCCGTCGACTCGACGCGGAGGGCGCCGAGGAGCGCGCTCGCGCGGCCGACGAGCTCCTCGAGCTCGTGCGCGAGCTGCGCCGGCGCGAAGTCCACGAGCACGTGCACGGCGCCGTCACCCTCCCACCGGTGCCGTGACACGCGCCGCGAGCGTGTTGTCCACCGCGAGCGTGTTGTCTACGCCGGCCGCCGGGTGGTACGTGCTCTCGAAGCCCGCGACGAAGGTGCGGCCCACCGGGGGCAGGGGGTGCGGGGAGTGTGGTCGCTGGTCGGAGCGGGGCGGATGCTGACGTGGTGCGCGCATGGTCGGGCTCGTTCATCCGAGCGGCGGCTGGTTTCTCAACCGTCGTGGTGCCGACCCTAGGACACCTCCCCGCGACCGGCGCGGGGAGGTCTCACGGCTGCGCGGGGGCGACGCGCGGACCCCGACGCGCGAGCCGAGCGGCGTCGTCGGCCGTCTGGCTGCCGAGGAGCCCCCGCCGGCGTGCCCACACCTCGAACACCAGGGTCGCCAGCGGGGCACGCTCGCCGCGAGCGCGACCAGCGTGACGACCGGCCCCCAGCGCAGCACCCGCGCGGTGACCAGGGTCGTCAGCACGTAGGCGACGAACGCGGCGCCGTGCAGCCGCCCGAACAGCCACACGCCCGCCTCGGTCGTCCCCGCGACGTGCTTGAGGTACATCCCGACCAGCAGGCCGACCCAGGTGAACGCCTCGAGCACCGCGACCACGGTGAACGCGCGGCGGACGAGGGCGGGACGGGGCGAGGGCAGAGGCATGCGCCCATGCCATCACGCCGCCCGCTGCGGCTCCAAAGCGGCCACGGCCGGGACCGGTGCGTCTCCGCGGGTCGCGCGCGTCAGTACTGCGCGCCCTGCAGCGTCCCGGTGACGCCACCCTCGACGTCGACGACGACGCACAGGACCTCACGGTCGTCCTGCATGCTCCAGCTGTCCGACGACGGGAAGAAGGTCGTGAGCTCGAGCACGGACTCCTCGTACGGGGTGCCGACGAACGTCGTGAAGTCGGCGAGGCACAGCTCGTCCGCGCTCGCGACGACCGCGTCGTCCCCCGGGTACTCGTCGCCCTCGAGGTCGTGGGCGGCGTAGATCTCGCTGTCGTGGGCCTCCTCGCACGGCACGGTGGGGACGGAGGCGAACTCCTGCAGCTCCTCGGTGACCTCCGCCTCGAGGGTCAGGCAGTCACCGACACGGAGCGCGAACGCGTCGGCCTGCGCCGCCTCGGTGATCTCCC
This sequence comes from Cellulomonas sp. ATA003, assembly GCF_031582905.1. NCBI lineage: Bacteria > Bacillati > Actinomycetota > Actinomycetes > Micrococcales > Cellulomonadaceae > Cellulomonas > Cellulomonas sp. ATA003. The sequence continues at coordinate 4,006,682 of NZ_CP133990.1, read as the reverse complement.
CGGTGGCCTCGTCACGCTCCGGCTCGACACCCCCCATGGCGCCCTGGAGCGCGGAGCAGCCGGTGAGCAGCAGTGCGGTGGCGACGAGCGCACCGGCAGTGGCGACGGGACGACGGGTGGAGCGGGACACGGGCGGAGCCTCTCGCGGCAGGAGCCGGAGGGCAGGCGCCGACCAGCGCGCCGAAAGTAGTCCGGCACGCCGGTCGCACGGACGCCTCGGCGGCGGGCGTCACCCGTCCGCCGAGGCGCTTCACCCGCCTGTCGTCAGGGCGTCGGCGTGCCCCCGGTCACCGAGACCGTCGCCCCGGTCGTGTAGCTCGACTCCGGGGAGGCGAGGTAGACGTACGTGCTCGCGAGCTCCGCGGGCTGGCCGGCGCGGCCGAGCGGCGCCTGCGACCCGAAGTCGGGGAGCGCCTCGGTCGGCTGACCGCCGCTGACCTGCAGCGGCGTCCAGAACGGCCCCGGGGCGACCACGTTCACGCGTACGCCCTTGGGCGCGACCTGCTGCGCGAGCGCCTTGCTGAACGTGTTGATCGCCGCCTTGGTCGACGCGTAGTCCAGCAGCGTCGGCGACGGGTTGTACGCCTGGACCGACGACGTCGTGATGATCGAGCTGCCCGGCGGCATGTGCGGCAGGGCGGCCTTGCTCAGCCAGAACAGCGCGTGCACGTTCGTCCGGAAGGTCAGGTCGAACTGCTCGGACGTCAGGTCGGCGATGTCCTCCACCGCGACCTGCTTGCCTGCCACGGCGACGAGCACGTCGATGCGGCCGAGCTGCTCCACCGCGCTGCGCACGAGGCGGACGTTCGCCTCCTCGGTGGACAGGTCGTCCGGGACGGCGATCGCCCGGCGGCCGGCCTCCTCGACGAGCCGCACGACCTCCTGCGCATCCGGCTCCTCCTGCGGGAGGTAGGACAGGACGACGTCGGCGCCCTCGCGGGCGAACGCGATGGCCACGGCGCGGCCGATGCCGGAGTCGGCACCGGTCACGACGGCGACGCGTCCCTCGAGCCGGCCGTGGCCGACGTAGCTCTCCTCGCCGTGGTCGGGTCGCGGCGTCATCTCGCGGGCGAGGCCCGGGGCCGGCTGCACCTGCTCGGGCTGCGGCGGCTGGGGGTGGGCGGTCGTGGGGTCCGGGGCGGTCTGGTCCTGGTCGCTCATGCGTCGATCGTCACCCGCCGTCCCCGGGGCCGCACGGCGAGCGAGGCCGCCCGACCGGCAGATCCGCAGGCGGGTCTCACGCGGGTCAGTCCGCCTCGGGCGGCAACGACGCGAACCACTCCGCGTACGGCCCGGTGCGCGCCAGGTGCCGGGTCAGGTCCGGGGCGCCGTCCGTCCACCACACGGGGCCGCGCTCCCCCAGCGCGACCTTGGCGGCGTCGACCCGCGCTCGTGCCTCCTCCTGGGCGACGGCGTCACCCGCCCGCATCGCCGCACCCTTCGCCCGGCGCGCCGCCATGAGCTTGCGGGTGAGCCGGTCCCGCTCGGCCGGGTCCAAGCCCGGGTCCGCGCACCGCCACAGGCGCCCGCGGACGACGAGGTACCGGCCGTCCGGGGTGATCACGGGCGCCATGTCGCCGAGCGTAGGTCGGTGCCCGTGGGATGCGCACACATGAGGATCTCTTTACCGTCGAGGGGTCAGCGTGCGCCCCGGCCCGAGCCGGTCCACCGCACCCGTGCTCCGCCCACAGCTGGAGGACCCGATGAAGATCGCCGCGATGATGCAGACCACCCCCGCCCGGATCGACCTCGACCGCGAGCTGCTGGCCCGCGTCATCGACGCCCTGGTCACCTGCTCGCAGGCGTGCACCGCGTGCGCGGACGCGTGCTTGAGCGAGGACATGGTGGCCGACCTGCGCACGTGCATCCGCCTCAACCTCGACTGCGCCGACAGCTGCGGGACCACGGCCCGGATCCTGTCCCGGCACACCGGCTACGACGCGAACATCACCCGCGCCCACCTGCAGGCGTGCATCGCCGCCTGCCGGGCCTGCGGTGACGAGTGCGAGAGCCACGCCGGCATGCACGAGCACTGCCGGGTCTGCGCCGAGGCGTGCCGCGCGTGCGAGGAGGCGTGCCGGGAGCTGCTCATCACGATCGCGTGAGCGCAGGCGACGTGCCGCGGACGGTAGATTCGGGCCCATGCACAGGGCCCAGCCGGACGCGGCGCTCGACCACGCGCGATGCCGCCGCACGCCGGGGCGTCGTCGGTGACGGACCTCGCCGCACCCCCGGCGGTCGTCACCGCCCAGGCCGCCCGCCGCCGCAGCATCGCGGTCATCTCCCACCCCGACGCCGGCAAGTCCACGCTCACCGAGGCGCTCGCGCTGCACGCCCGGGCGATCGGTGAGGCCGGCGCCGTCCACGGCAAGCAGGGCCGGTCCGGCGTCGTGTCGGACTGGCTCGAGATGGAGCAGAAGCGCGGCATCTCGATCACGTCCGCCGCCCTGCAGTTCGAGTTCGAGGGCGTGGTCATCAACCTGCTCGACACCCCCGGGCACGCGGACTTCTCCGAGGACACCTACCGCGTCCTGACCGCCGTCGACTGCGCCGTCATGCTGCTCGACTCCTCGCGCGGGCTCGAGCCGCAGACCCTCAAGCTGTTCGAGGTGTGCCGCCGCCGCGGCGTGCCGGTGATCACCTTCATCAACAAGTGGGACCGGCCCGGCCGTGAGGCCCTCGAGCTGTGCGACGAGCTCGAGCAGCGCATCGACCTGCACCCCACCCCGATCACCTGGCCGGTCGGGGAGGCCGGGACCTTCCACGGGCTGCTCGACGTCCGTGAGCGCGGCGTCACCCTGTACGGGCGCTCCCCGGCGGTGCCACGCTGGCCGAGGAGGAGCACCTCACGCTCGACGCCGCGCGCGACCGCTTCCCGGGCGAGGTCGACGACGCCCTCGAGGCCTCCGCGCTGCTCGGCCCGCTCGACCTCGAGTCCTTCCGGGCCGGCCGGACGTCCCCGCTGCTCTTCGGCGCGGCGCTGACCAACATCGGCGTCCGGCAGCTGCTCGACGCCATCGCCGAGCTCGCGCCGGCACCGTCGGCCCGTCCCGGGGTCGACGGCACGCCGCGGCCGGTCGACGCCCCGTTCAGCGGCTTCGTGTTCAAGATGCAGGCGGGCATGGACCCCAACCACCGCGACCACCTCGCGTTCCTGCGGGTGTGCTCGGGGAGTTCCAGCGGGGCATGGTGGCCACGCACGGGGAACCGGCCGGCCGTTCGCGACGAAGTACGCGCTCTCGGTGTTCGGGCGCAGCCGCGACGTCGTCGACACCGCCTACCCGGGGGACATCGTCGGCCTGGTCAACGCGACCGCCCTGGCCGTCGGCGACACGCTGCACGCCGCGGACGGACCCGGCGTCCGGTACCCCCCGATGCCGACCTTCGCGCCCGAGCACTTCATCACCGCGCACGTCGCGGACCCGGCGCGCTCCAAGCAGTTCCGCCGCGGGATCGCCCAGCTCGAGCAGGAGGGCGTCGTCCAGGTGCTGGTCTCCGAGGCGCGCGGTGACGCCTCGCCGATCCTGGCCGCCGTAGGGCCGCTGCAGTTCGAGGTCGCCGAGTTCCGGATGGCGCACGAGTTCAACGCGCCCATGCGCACCGACCACCTGAGCTTCTCCCTGGCGATGAACGCCACCGATGACGACGCCGCCCGCCTGGCCGGGCGCACCGGCGTCGAGCTGGCTCGCCGGGCGGACGGGACGCTGCTCGCGCTGCTGACCGACAAGTGGCGGCTCAGCTCGCTGCAGCGCGCGGTCCCCGAGCTGACGCTGACGCCGCTGCTCGCCGCCGGCGTGGAGTAGGGACCGGGCGCCGGTCCCACACCACGCCGGCGATCGCCGAGGCCGAGCCCGCGCCGCCCGTCGACTGACGCGAGGGGCGGCCGCGGGCCGCGGCGTCGCGGCGTCGGCGGCTCGCGCACGGCTGCACGAGCCGCCGCGCGGTGGGCGACGGGGCGAGGCGGCCGGCTACGGGGCGGGCTTGAGCGGGTCGTGACCGATGGACATGAGGCTGTGACGCCACCGGGTGTCCCCGGCGACCGGCTCACGGTCCTCGCCACGGGCCGCACGCACCTCGTCGACCACGGATCGCATGACGGCGACGTCGTCGTCGGTGAGGTCGGTGCGACGCTTGCCCAGGACGTCGAGCACCGCGCGGGAGCGGTCGTCACCCGCCTGGTCCGGGAGCGCTTCGGTCCCCTCGCCCGCGTCCGCGGTGGCGAGCCACTCGCGCAGCTCGCGGGACGTCATGTTCACCGCGTCGTGGAAGTCCTGCCACAGTGCGTCGTCGATCGGTGTCGTGGCCATCGGTCGCCTCCTGAGCCGGGTCGCTCGGTTGGGTGGGTCGGTCGGTTCGGTCGGTTCGGTCGATTCGGTCGGGTGAGGTGCGTCCGGCACGGCGCCGGACCACCGGCGGCCCCGCGCCAGGCACGGCGCCTCCTCGAGCCTCCCGCCGTGGCCCGGTGCCGGCAACCGGGGTCGGTCCGTCCCCGGCCGGGCCTCGGATGCAGGGCGCGCGCTCCCGGTGGACACGGGTCGACGGTCCTACGCTGGGAGCACCGGGGTCGACGACGACCACCACGAGCACCACGCACGCCCTGCATGCCGAGGTGCCCGCCGCGCGCCGCCCGCGACCCGCTGCTCGTCCCGGGGGAGAGCCATGGCGACCGACGGTCCGACGCCCACCGCAGGACGCACCGCTGCGCACAGCGCGGCGCCGCCGCCCGAGGGCGTCGTCGTCGAGGAGGACCCCTACCGGCTCGACCCGGCGGCGGTCCGCGAGCCCCCGACGACGTGGCGCGGGTCCGTCCGGTTCTTCGGCCCGGGGCTGATCGTCTCGGCGTCCGTCGTCGGCGCCGGCGAGCTCATCACCGCGACCGCCCTGGGCGCCGAGGCCGGCTTCGTGCTGCTCTGGCTCGTCGTCTTCTCGACGCTGGTGAAGATCGCGGTGCAGGTCGAGATGGCCCGGTACTCCATCGTGACCGGCCAGGGGGCATGGAGGGCTACGCGAAGGTCCCACCGCGGTTCGGGCGCGTGAGCTGGGTCTTCGTCATGTGGGCGCTCATGGCGATCTCCAAGCTCATCCAGACCGGCGGGCTCATCGGCGGGATGGCGGCGGCGCTGAGCATCCTGCTGCCGATCGGGTCCGGACCGCTCGAGACGACGTCGCTGACGATCTGGGCGGTCCTGGTCACGCTGGTCGCGATCGCCACCCTCTACTCCAACCGCTACGGCCTCATCGAGAAGGTCGCCGTCTTCCTCACGATGACCTTCGTCGTGGTGACGATCGTCATCGCCCTCGGGCTGCCGATGACCGAGTTCGCCTACACCGGCGGGGAGCTCGCGTCCGGGCTGTCCTTCAGCCTCCCGGCCGGTGCCCTGGGCATCGCGATCGCGATGTTCGGCCTCACGGGTGTGGGGTCCGAGGAGATCACCGCGTACACGTACTGGTGCCTGGAGAAGGGGTACGGCCGCTGGTCGGGGCCCGACGACGGCTCGGACGACCGGCGCCGCCGGGTGCGCGGGTGGATCGCGGTCATGCAGAAGGACGCGGTCGCCGCGTGGCTCATCTACACCGTCTCCACGATGTCGTTCTACGTCATGGGTGCGGCGGTGCTGCACCCGCAGGGGCTCGTGCCGCAGGGCAACGACATGATCCTCGTGCTGTCGCAGACCTACTCGGGCGTGCTCGGCGACTGGGGTCGTGCCCTGTTCCTCGTCGGGGCCGTGGCCGCGCTCGGCTCGACGATCTGGGCGGCGATCCCGTCCTGGTCGCGGTCGTGGGCGAACGCGCTGAGCATCCTCGGCGTCTACGACTGGTCCGACGCCCGGCGCCGCAACGGGTGGATGCGGTTCTTCATCGTCGCGCTGCCGCTGATGTGGCTGCTGACGTTCCTGTGGATCTCGTCGCCGTTCGTCATGATCCTCATCGGCGGCATCGCCGGGGGGATCTTCCTCGCGGCCGTCGCGGTCGCAGCCTGGTACCTGCGGTACACGGAGGTCGACCCGGAGCTGCGCGGCGGTCGCTTCTCGACGGTCGCGCTGGGCGTCAGCGGCGTCGCGATCCTCCTGCTCGGCGTGTACAGCGCGCTGTCGGCGGCAGGCCTGGTGGAGATCGGCTGAGCCGGGTCGCTACGGAGGGGTGTCAGCGCACCCACTGCAGTGCCGCGTCGCGTGCCGCCTCGACCTGCGACCCGGACGTGCGCCGCGCCATCCGGCGCAGCACGACCGGGGTCACCAGGAAGCCGACCACCGCCCATGCGCCCAGCACGCCGACCGTCTCCAGGGTCCGCCACGACTCCCCCACCTCCAGGACCGCGGCGTCGTCGGGCAGGAAGGCGGACCGCATCCCCAGGCTGATCCAGTACATCGGGAAGACCTGCGCGACCACCTGCAGCCAGCCCCACAGCTGCGAGAGCGGGAAGAAGATCCCGGAGATGCCGGCGAGCACGAGGATCGGCAGCATCCCCCACGTGCTGACCTTCTGGGTGTTCGGCACGAGCGAGCCGATCACGATGCCGATCGGCATCGCGGCCAGCAGCCCCAGGACGATCACCCACACCACCGTCAGCCAGCCCCCGGACCGCCGCTCATCAGCCCGTCGAACAGCAGGAAGCCGGGCAGCAGGATGACGCCGAGCGACGGCAGCAGGCTGAGCGACTGGAACAGCACCTGCCCGGTGACGTACCCGGTGAGACCGTGCGGCACCGCCTTCGCCCGCAGCAGGGTCCCGTCCTCCCGCTCCATCGCGAGCGCGTACGCGGGGCCGATGACGACGCCGAACGTGAGCAGCGCACCGAGGATGCTCGGCATCGCCACCGACGGGTAGCTCAGGGACGTCCCCGCGACGTCGTTGTCGCGGTTGACGAACAGGTAGGCCAGCACACCGACCGCGGTGAACAGGTAGAACCCCTGGTCCTGCGTGCTGCGCAGGCTCTGGACGAACTCGGTCCAGCCGCGGCGCAGCCCGACCCGGATCGCGTGGCTGTTCATCGGGGCACCTCCTGGTGCGCGGGCGCGCCGGTCGAGGGCGGCGACGCGGCGGGCGGCGCAGCGCCGTGAGGTCCGTGGGGTCCGTGGGTCTCGTGCCGGCGGACGATCGCGAGATAGGTGTCCTCGAGGCTCGCGCGCCGCACCTCGAGGTCGCGCACGGCGTCGCCGTACCGGTCGAGCAGCCGGCGGACGAACGCCGTCGCGTCGGTGGTCGACTCGTGGAACGCCGTCCCGTCGCGCGTCCAGCCGACCTGCGCCTCGGTCGCGACCGCGCGGGCGAGCTCGTCCGGGGTGCCGTCCGCGACGATGCGCCCGCCGGCCAGGATGAGGATGCGGTCGGCGAGCTTCTCGGCCTCGGTGAGGTCGTGCGTGGTGAGCAGGATCGTCGTGTCCTCGCTGCGCGCCAGGTCCAGCACGAGCGTGTGGAAGTCGCGGCGCGCCTGCGGGTCGAAGCCGGCGGTCGGCTCGTCGAGGAACAGCAGCTCGGGGCGCCCGACGATGCCGATCGCGACGTCGAGACGGCGGCGCTGCCCACCGGACAGCGTGGCGATCTTGTGGTCGGCCAGCTCGGTCAGACCGACGCGCTCGAGCAGCGCCTCCACCCCGTACGGCCGCGTGCGCTCGGGGGTGGAGTAGGGCGCGTAGTACTCACCGAGGTGGGAGAGGAGGCGGCGCGGGGTCCACCGCGGGTGGTCCCGCCACGACTGCAGGACGACGCCGGTGCGCGCCCGCCAGTCCTCGCTGCCGTGCGCCGGGTCCGCACCGAGCACCCGCACGGTCCCGTCCGACGGCAGCCGGAAACCCTCGAGGATCTCGATCGTCGTGGTCTTCCCGGCGCCGTTGGGCCCGAGCAGGCACATCACCTCGCCGCGGTGCACGGTGAGGTCGACGCCGTCGAGCACGTCGGTGGTCCCGTACCGCATCCGCAGCCCCTGGACGACGACGGCGTCGTCCGGCCGGGGTGGCTGAGGACGCGGGAGCTGGAGGTCCGGTGGCGGTCCGGCGTGCGGTGGTCCGATGTCGGGATGGGGCATCGTGGCCTCCTGGCGGTCCATCGCGTGCCGGGCACTCCGGCTCGAGGCTAGGACTGCGCCGATCGGCGCCACAAGGGCGGCGCCGCACGGTCGGGCCGCGCGGGCGTCACGCCCGCCGTGCACCTGCACGACTCCCCGCGTACGCACAACCCCCGCATCGGTCCGGGTTTCCCCGTCCACACCATGCACACGTTTGTCCACAAGCTGTGCACACCGGAGGGCGCGCGGTGCACACAGGTGTGGACGAAATCTGTGGAGAACCGCCGTCCGCTCGGTGCCCCGCACGCCCCACGGGTCACGCAGCGACGTCGTGCGTGTGGTGGACGACGTCGTGCAGGTAGTACTGGACGAGGGTGCGCAGGGTGAAGGTCGACCCATTGGACCGGCGCGCCGGACGCTCGCGGGCGGCGTCCGGCACCGCGTCGAGGAGGTCGGCGAGATCGGCGGCGGCCCGCGCGAGCTCGGCCGCGACGACGGCGGGGTCCTGCTCCGCGTACCGCTCGACCACGGCCGTCTCGTCCTGGTCCCAGTTCGCGAACACCGGGTCGTTCGCGGTCAGCACGAGGCGCACGCGCTCACCGAACAGCCGGTGGACGTCGCGCACGTGCGCGCCGTACTCCAGCACCGACCACACGCCGGGCGACGGCCGCGTGCGCGCGTCCGGGCGGGCGAGCGCCGCCTGCCACCGGGGGTGAGGGCTCGGACCGCGGCAGGGATCGTGGCGGGGTCGGCATCGGCCGCGGAGAAGCCGCACTCGGGGCACGGCCGCTCGAGCACCCACGTCCAGTCCTTCGTGTCCGGCTCGACGGCGGCGTCTGGCTCGACGACGGTGTCGCGCTCGACGGCAGTGTCCGGCTCGACGGCGTCGCGGGCGTCCTCGGTCATGACCGCAGGCTAGCGAGCCGCGCCCACACAACCGCGCGCGTCCAGCCTGCACGGGACCTGACAGATCGTGCGAGGATGTCACCATGCCCAAGATCATCGGCGGGTCGCTGCACGAGCACCGTGAGCGGACCCGCCAGCAGCTCTTCGCCGCGCTCGCCGAGCTCATGGCGGAGCGCGGGTTCGACGCCATCACGCTCGCCGAGATCGCGGCGGCGGCCGGCGTCGGTCGGACGGCCGTGTACAACCACTTCGCCGACAAGGAGTCGCTGCTCCTGGGCTTCATCGCGCACGAGACGGCGCAGTACGTCGCGACGCTCGAGGAGGCGCTGGCCGGGATCGACGACCCGGTCGAGCAGCTGCGCACCTACGTGCGCCAGCAGACCCGGCTGTCGCGCGTCTTCCACCTCGCCCCCGGGCCGGATCTGCGCACCGTGCTGTCCCGCGGGACGCAGCACCGGCTGCGCGAGCACGTCGTCGGTGTCGAGGGCGTCCTGCGGCGCATCCTGGTCGCCGGCATCGACGCCGGCGTCCTGCCCCCGCAGGACATCGACACGACCGTCCCGCTCGTGCACGCGTGCCTGTCCGGTCGCGGCGTGCCGGACGACGGACCCGCCCGCGACCAGGCCGCGGCTGCCACCGAGGCCTTCGTGCTGCGCGCGGTCGGCGCCCCGGTGCCCGCTCTGGCGTGACCGGCTCCCGCCCCGCACCGCCCGGATCCCGCCCCGCGCCGCCCGGCGTCCCGTCCGCGTCCGTCCGCGTCCCACTTCGTCGAGTGTGACGTTCTGGACCCTTCCCGTCGCGCGAAGGGTCCAGAACGTCGCACTGGGCGGACGGGGCGGTTGCTGCGGCGGCTGATGCGGCGCGGGGGCACCGAGTCAGCCGTGTCAGTCGACGGTCGTCAGCCGTGCAGCGGCAGCGTGAGCGTCGGCGCGGCGCCCGGCACGACCCGCACCGGCACGCCCCAGTCCTGGGCGTTGAGGTGGCAGGCGGGGTACTCGATCGCCGGGTCCGCGTCGCAGCTCGCGGCGTGGGCGGTCACGTGGAGCACGCCCTCGGTGACCTCGGGGTTGATGCGGAGCTCACGCACGAGGTCGACGCCGTCCCCCGCGCCGTCGAGCAGCAGCTCGGGCGGGGTCGACGACACCTGCAGCCGCGTCGAGGGGCCGTACCGGTCGTCGTACTTCTGACCCTGCGCGGGCGTGAAGACGACGTCGAGGTGGAACGCCCCGGGGGCGACGTCGGTCACCGGCCGCTGGGTGCGGTGCGCACCGGCGTCGAGGATCTCCCCGCGACGTCGCGCGGCAGGCGCAGGCGGGTCAGCCGGTGCGCGGCCGACTCGACCACGAGCAGCTCGATGCCGTCCTGGGACGGCAGGACGACGAGCCCGCTCGGCTCCGCGAGATCGCGGGCGAGGGTCGTCACGGTGCCCGGGCCGCCGTCGGCGTCGGGCGCGTACCGGCGCACGGCACCGTTGTAGGTGTCGGCGATCGCGATGGAGCCGTCCGGCAGGACGGCCACGCCGAGCGGGTGCTGGAGCAGGGCCTGGTCGGCGGCGCCGTCGCGCAGCCCGAAGTCGAACAGCCCCGCACCGACCGCGGTGCCGACGGCGCTGCGCGGGTCGGTGGCCCGCGACCGGACGACCTCGAGGGTGTCGTCGCCGACGGCGTCGTCGGCCGGGGTGAGGTCGACGTGCCGCAGCGCGGACACCTCGGAGTCGGCCAGCCACAGCCGTCCGCCGTCGGGCCCGACGGCGAGCCCGGAGGTCTGCGCGAACCACGCGTCGGCGAGCGGGCCGTCCTGCAGGCCCTCGTTCATCGTCCCGGCGACGAGCTCGGTCCGACCGGCACGGGGGTCGAACGCCCAGAGCGTGTGGTTGCCGGCCATCGCGACCGCCACGGTGCCGGCGGCCGGCCACCAGGCGACGTCCCACGGCGAGGACAGCTTGATGCCGAGCGCACCCTGACCTCGCCGGTCGGCCGGCTCGTTGTCCGCGGCACCGACCATGTACTGCTCGCCGGTCCCTGCGACGGTGGTGACCATGCCGTCGGCGAGGCGGACCCCGCGCAGCGCGTGGTTGACGGTGTCCGCGACGACGACGTCGTACCCGACCACCGCGGCGACGTCGTCGGGCAGGAGGGCGAGGCCGTTGGGCTCGCTGAAGCGGGCGTCGTCGGGACCGCCGTCGACCAGTCCGCGCTCGCCGGACCCGATGCGACGCACGAGCGTCTCGCCGTCGGCCGCGACCTCGGCGAGGGAGTGGTGCCCGGCGTCGGCGACGAGGAAGGTGCCGCCCGGCAGCGGCAGGGCCTTGGCGGGGAAGCGCAGGGTGCCGGACGTCGGCTCGGGTGCGACGTACGGGCCGTCGCCTCGGTGCAGCGTCCCCTTGGCGTCGTGCTCGGCGACGAGCCGCTCGACGAGGATCTCGAGGTTGCGGGCGTGCCCCTCGCCGGCCATCTGGGCGACGATGTAGCCCTCGGGGTCGACGACGACCAGCGTCGGCCACGCGCGTGCGGTGTAGGCGGACCAGGTGACCAGGTCCGGGTCGTCCAGCACCGGGTGGTGCACCTCGTACCGCTCGACGGCGGCGGCCAGCGCGACGGGGTCGGCCTCGTGGACGAACTTCGGCGAGTGCACGCCGATGATGACGAGCTCGTCGCGGTGACGCTCCTCCAGCTCGCGCAGCTCGTCCAGGACGTGCAGGCAGTTGATGCAGCAGAACGTCCAGAAGTCGAGGACGACGACCTTCCCGCGCAGGTCCGCGAGGGTCACGGTGCGCCCTCCGGTGTTGAGCCAGCCGCGTCCGACCAGCTCGGAGGCGCGGACCCGGGGCAGCGAGGAGGAGGCGGTGGTGGTCACAGCGGTAGTGAACCGGATGAGGGGCGTCGATATGCCCGCGCGTCCGGTCCGCGGTCGCGCAGCGTCCCGTCAGCCGCGGCCGTCGCCCGGGCGCCGGGTGAACGGCGCGCCGAACCGGACCAGCCCGACGACGGCGCCGATGACGAACCCCAGCGCCGCGCCGGAGGCGATCCGGGCCGGGTCGGTGAAGGGCATCATGACGAGGTTCGCGACAGCGAGCACCGAGAACCCTCCAATGAGGAGGGAGAGACCGCCTCGGCCCCCGATGACGAACGCCAGACGCGCCACGAGAGCAGCAGCCGCGGCGGCGGCCAAGACGAAGGCGAGGACGACGGCGTCGGGCACGGGGGCGTGTCAGCCGCCGGCCCGGATGCTCCCGCTGACGCGGACGTCGACGGGGACGCCGTCCACCTGGCCGGGGACGCCGTCGCGGTCGGACTCCCGGCGGAGGTTGACCCGGACCCCGTAGCCGTCGCGGCCGTGCGTGATCCCGACGCCGCAGACACCCGGCTGTCCGGCCAGGTCGGAGCGCAACCGCGCCTTCGCGGCCCGCGCCTTCTCCAGCTCTGCCATCGCGCACCTCGCCCGGGTCGTCCGGCGCGAGGGTCGCGCCGGTGACCCGCGCTCAGCCGGCCAGTCGTGCCCCCAGTGCGTCGAGGGCCGCGCCGATCGGGTTGAGGTAGGTCAGCCCGCTGCCATTGTCGCCCCCTGTCTCGCTCCCGGCAAAGAGGAGGCCCAGGGCGACGCCGTCCGCCCGGTACACGAGGGACCCGCTGTCGCCGCCGCGCGAGAACGGCGCCGCGCTGGTGCTCTCGACCTCGATCTGGTCGTCGAAGCGCAGCTCCCCGAGCTCCTCGCCGTACCCGACGACGACGTCGTCGAGCTCGATCGCGCTCACCCGGCCCTCGGTGAGGCCCGTGGTCCGGCCGATCTTGGCGACCGACTCGCCGCCGTCCGCCACGGCGGTCGTCGTGATGAGCCCGACCGGGTAGCGCAGGTCGACCTCGGGGTCGTCGAGACGGGCGACCGCGGCGTCCACCGTCGCGGTGCGGCCGCGGGTGAGCGCGTCGAAGGCCGCGAGGACCCCGACGCGGTCGTCGGGGTCGCGGCCGCCGTCGGCGGGTCCGGGCTGCAGCACGGTGTCGCCGACCCGGGCCGACGGCGCCCCGACGAGCACGTGGTAGTTGGACAGCGCATGCAGGGCCCCGTCCACCTCGACGAAGGCGCCGAGGGTGCCGGCGCTGACGTCCGCGTGGGCGATGGAGACCCCGGGACGCAGCGGTCGCGCCCGTCCGGTCTCACCGAGGGCGAGCGCGGTCACGACCGGCGGGCGGGGCGCGGGGGCGGTGCGCCCCGGTGTCGCGCGGATCCGGCCGGTGCGGCGCACGTCGACCGTCGGCCCGACCTGCTCTGCGACCTTGCGCGCGACCATGCGGGCGGTCGGCACACCGAGCCGGTACCGCAGGGCGACGCCGTAGCCGCCGTCGGGCAGGGGCGCGAGGCCGAGCCCGATGCCTGCGCTCGCCGGCGCGGCGCCGCTGGCCCGCACCCGGCCGGCGAGGAGCTCCCCGACGTACCCCGCGAGCTGCCGCTTGACCGTGCGGGCCTCATCCCTGTCCATGCGTCCCCCTGCTCGTCCACGCCGGACCACCGCTCGGTCCGCTGCGGTCGAGTGTGCCGGACCCCACCCACACGGCCACCGGCCGCGGGGCGCACGCCCGGTCCCGGGCCGACCGGAGGCACGCCCGGGTGCGCGACCGGTCGCGGCGGTTCGACCGTCACCCGGCCGGGTGGGACGCCGGGCTCGGTGGGACGCCCGACCCTGGTGCGCGGCGTCAGTACGCGGGCGGCGGGCGACGGTCGTCGTGCCGCTCGACCACCTCGCGGTGCGAGGTGTTGCTGCGCTGGGCGTTCACGACCAGCGCGATGATCAGAGCCAGCACACCCGCGCCCATGCAGATGTAGCCGATCATCGCCAGGTCGACGCCCTCCACGCTGTCGCTGACGGCGAACGCCAGGATGGCGCCCACCACGATGAGGAAGATCCCTCCGCCGATTCCCATCGATCCGGTCCCTTCGTCGTGGCCGGGGTTCTCCGAGCCTTCCCCGAGTCTGGTGGCGCGACCCGCCGTGCGCGCGTCGGGTGACGCGCGCACGGCTCGATCGGGTGACCACGGGTCACCAGTTCACCGGGTCATCGGGTCACCGGGTCACCGGGTCGCTGCGTCGGCCGCGCCACCGCGGCGGGACGGCGTCGTCGACTCCAGCCGTCGCTGGACGGCGGTGCTCGCCCGTGGTCGGCTGAGGGTCGCGGCGCGCTGGGCGAGGCCGCCCTGACGACCGCACGACCGCAGAACCGCAGGACCGCAGGACCGCACCGACGCACCGACCACCCGAGGAGCACCGTGCCCCACCTGACCGATCTGACCGAGCACCACCTCCAGGCCGCGCGCGCCTCGGCGCACGGCCGCAGCGCCGAGCTCGTCCTGCACGACGGCCCGCTGCGCCAGTCCGTCATCGCGCTGACCGCCGGCACGGAGCTCGCCGAGCACAACTCCCCGCCGGCGGCGAGCCTGCACGTCCTGCGCGGGCGCGTGCGGGTGACCGGCGTCGAGGGACCGGAGATCGCGGCCGGCGAGCTGCAGGTGCTCACGCACCTGCGGCACGCCGTGACCGCGCTCGAGGACTCGGTGTTCCTCCTCACGACGGTGACGAGCCAGCCCACCCCGCGCACGACGGCGACCCGGCGGACGCCCACGAGGGCTGAGCGCCCGCCCGGTCGGTCAGCGGGGACCGGTCAGGCCCTCATCCGAGGCCCTCATCCGAGGCTCTCATCCCAGGACCTCCGGCAGGTCGCGCTGCTCGCCGAGCACGTGCTCGGCCAGGTACGCCGAGACGACGCCGTACCAGACCACCGCGTGCTGCGGCGTGAGCACCCAGTGGTTCTCGTCCGGGAAGTACAGGAACCGGTGCGGGCTGCGCCCCTCCTCGTCGGCGGGCAGGCCGGAGCGCTCGAGCAGCTCGTACCAGAGCCGCAGCCCCTCCCCGATCGGCACCCGGTAGTCCTTGTCGCCGTGGATCACGAGCATCGGTGTCCGGATGCTCTCCACGAACCGGTGCGGGGAGTTCTCCAGCGCCATGGCCTCGGTCATCTCGCGCGCCCAGAAGTACGCCGCGTCGGTCGTCGGGCCGAACTGGTCCAGCGCCCACAGGCTCGCGTGCGTGACGATCGCCCGGAACCGGTCGGTGTGGCCGGCGACCCAGTTCGCCATGTAGCCACCGAACGAGCCGCCCATCGCGGCGGTGCGCGTGCTGTCGACGTCCGGGCGGGCGCACGCGGCGTCGGTGATCGCGAGCAGGTCCGTGTACGGCGCGCCGCCCCACGCGCCCCACCCGCGCTGCACGAAGTCCTGCCCGTAGCCGGTGGACAGCGCCGGGTCGGGCAGCAGGACGGCGTAGCCCTCGGCGACGAGCAGCCACGGGTTCCACCGCCACGACCACGCGTTCCACGACCCGAGCGGGCCACCGTGGATCCACAGCAGCAGCGGTGCCGGTGCGTCGTCGTCGGACCCCTCCGGCACGGCGAGCCAGGCGCGCACCCGCGTGCCGTCGTCGGTGGTCGTCTCGATCTCGGTGAGCAGACCGGGCAGCTCGGGCAGCGGGGCCGGACCGGGGAGGGCGACGGCCTCGACCGGGGCGTCGACCGCCGCGGCGAGGTCGATGCGGACCGGGTGCGCGGGCTCGAGGAAGGAGGACCGCAGCGCGTACACGGATGTGCCGTCCGGGCTGACCTGCAGGTCGCTGAAGGCGGCGTCGTCGGCGGTGACGCGGGTGACCGCACCGGACGCGACGTCGATGCGGAACACCGGTGCGCGGCCGTCGTCGTCGGCGACGACCACGAGCGCGTTCGAGTCGGGGACCCACTGCGCGCCGTGCGGCCAGCGGTCCCAGCCCTCGGCGAGCGGCCGCACGTCGCCACCGGCGAGCGGGACCAGCGCGAGCGTCCGGCGGGGGCTCGATCGGGGTGCTGATCGTCTCGCGCTCGAACGCGACCCACGCACCGTCGGGCGAGACGACCGGGGACGACAGGTCGGCGGCGACGTCGTCGGCCAGGACGCGGCGCTCCCCGGTCGCGACGTCGATCGCGACGATCGCGGTGCGCACCGCGGTGCGGACCGTGCGGGACCAGGCCGCGACGAGCGTGGTGCCGTCAGGGCTGAGCGACGCCGAGCCCTGGCGCAGGGCGGCCGCACCGGCGTCGGGCGTGAGGTCACGCAGGTCGAGCCTCGGCTCGGGCTCGCCGGCGGTCGGGGCCACGAGGTCCCCGGTCACCGGTGCGGTGAACAGGTGCGGCGCGGCCGGCCCGAGATCGTGGTCCCAGTACCGCACCGGGTAGCCGCTGTGCAGGATCGCGGCGACCTTCTTGTCCTTGCGTGCAGCGCGCAGCTCGTCGTCGTGCGCCGCGTCGCGGGCCCGGGGCAGCACGTCGGACGTCACGACGACGACCGGTGCGCGGCGGGCGGTCACCGGGGCGCTCACGCCGCCGGGTCGACCGGCCACGACGCGCGCCTCCGCGCCGTCGGCGGGCAGCAGCCACAGGGCCGACGGCGCGTCGTCGCTCTCGGTCCCGTCCGGGTCGGGCCGCGCCGAGGTGAACAGCAGGTCGCCGTCGGAGGTGAAGGCGGCGCCGGACTCACCGTGCCGCGAGCGGGTGAGCCGCCGCGCCGGACGCTCGCCGGCGGGGTCGATCTCCCACAGCGCCGTGGCGTACTTCGTGCGCTTGTCGTCGAGGGTGGCCACCGAGGTGACCAGGCGGGTGCCGTCGGGCGAGAGCGCCAGGCCGCCGGTGCGGGGCAGTGCGATGTAGCGCTCCAGGTCGTGGAACGGGGTGCCGGGGTCGGCGGCGTCGGGTGTCGCGGCGGCGTCGGGCGAGTCGGTGGTCTGCGGGGTGGTGTCGGAGCTCACCTGCGCAGTCCTACCACCGGTGTCCGACGACGACACGTCGGGTGTCAGTCCCGGGCGCGCGCCGCGTCCCGGCCTGTGTCGGACCGCGGACCGTGCGCCGAACCATCCTGCGGACCCTGCGCCGGACCGTCCTTCGGACCGTGCGCGGGATCGTCCTGCGGGCCGCGCGCCGGACCGGCCTGCGGGTCGCGCCCGGCCAGGCGGGCCAGCATCGCGTTGTACTCATCCATCTCGACGTCGCCGTCGCGGTCGACCTTGCGGTCGCGGCGGCGGGCGACCCGTTCGTCGTCCCGCGCCCAGGAGAACGCGACGACGATCGCCAGCGCGATCGTGGGCACCTCGCCGATACCCCACGCGATCGCGCCGCCCTGCTGCTGGTCGACGAGGGCGGACGGCCCCCACTCACGGCCGAGGTTGCCGAACCAGTCGGGCGCGATCAGGACCTCGCCGCCCATGAGCGTGACGCCGAAGAAGGCGTGGAACCCCATCGTCCCGAGCAGCAGGAGGAGCCGCTGGGGGTAGGCGGGACGGTGCGGCGAGGGATCGATCCCGACGAGCGCGTTGACGAACAGGTACCCCGCGAGCGAGAAGTGCACGATCATCGCCAGGTGCCCGAGCGTGGTCCGCAGCGCGAGCTCGAACAGGCCCGTGTAGTAGAACGCGATCATCGACAGCGCGAAGTTCGCCGCGGCGACGACCGGGTGGCCGAAGAACTGGGCAACCCGGCTGTTGACCAGCGTGAGCAGCCACTCCCGCGGTCCGCGGGAGGCGTCCCGACGGCCGGGCAGGGCCCGCAGCGCGAGGGTCACCGGGGCCGCGAGCACGAGGAAGATCGGCACGACCATCGCCAGGATCATGTGCTGGACCATGTGGACGCTGAACAGCACGTGGCCGTACGTCGCGAGGCTCCCGGACGTGGTCCACGCGAGGAGCAGCATCCCGATCACCCACACGACGGTCCGCCCGACCGGCCACGCGTCGCCGCGGCGGTGCAGCCGCAGCACCCAGCGCCCGTAGACGACCAGCCCGGCCGCGCACGCCGCGGCGAGCAGCAGGTCCCACCGCCACTGGGTGAACCACGCGTCGCCGACCGGTGCGGGCGGGAGCGGGTGGCCGGTGACGATCTCGGCCGGCGTGGGGTCGGTGACCGGGTCGTCCGGCACGGGCGGCGGGGTGACCGACAGCGCGACGGCGACCCCCGAGACGGCGCCCATGAGCAGCAGCTCGACGGTGACGAGCCGCCACAGCAGCATGGTCGCCCGCGGGGCGCGGTCGCCGTCGGGCGTGGTCAGGCGCGGGATGACGGCGCGCCGGTGACCCCACCCGACGGCACCGATGACGAGGAAGAGCCCGATCTTGGCCAGGAGCAGCGCCCCGTACGGGGTCGTCAGCCCGTCGACACCGCCGAGGCGCAGCGCGCCGTTCACGGCGCCGGACACGGCGACGGCGACGAAGCACCACGCGGCGACGGGCGAGTAGCGGGCGACGGCCGGGCCGACGTCGGCCCCGAGCCGGCGGTCCAGCACCGCGAGGGCGGCGAGCGCGCCGATCCACACGGCGGCGCCGAGCAGGTGCAGGAAGAACGAGGTGATGGCGAGCTCGTGGTTGGTCGCGCCCGCGGAGTGACCGGTCTGCGACTGCAGGACGAGCGCGACGACGGCGAGGGCGGCGGCCCACGCGGCGCCGGTCGGCGTCGTCACGAGCAACGCGACGGCGCTGGTCACGGCCGCGACGACGACGACGCCGATCAGGGTCCGGCCGAGCGAGATCTGCCCGATGAACACCCCGAGCTCGGACCCGAAGGTCGGCCCGCCCACCGGGCGGCCGGCGACGCTCGCGTACGTCAGCACGAGCCCGACGACGCTCAGCGCGGTCCACACCGACGCGGCGGCCCCCGCGAGGGTCAGCGCGGCGGGATAGGCGCGGCCGTCGACGATGGCCGCTCCGCGCCGGACCGGTCTGCCCGGGCTGCCGGAGGAGCCGGTGCTGCCGGAGCCGCCGGCGCCGCCGGTGCCGCCGGTGCCGCCGGTGCCGCCGGTGCCGCCGGACGAGCGTGGCAGCACGCACACCGCCAGGACGAGCGCGCCGATGGTGACTGAGGCGGCGAGCTGCGCCATCGTCTCGGTGACCGGCAGACCCCACCGCACGACGGCCCCCGGGTCGCCCAGCACACCGGGCGCGGCGGCGCCGGACGCGATGAGCCCGACGAGGACGGCGATCGCGCCGGCCGAGCCGAGCACGACGAGCCGCGCGACGTTCCACCTGGTCACCACACGGTCCAGGGTAGGTCGGCACCGGACCGATGACCGCCCGCGGGGTGGCCTCGTGGGTCACAGTGCCGGCCCCGGACGGGTCAGCCCCAGACGAGCCCCTGCGCCGGGTCGGCGAGCACGGCGGCGACGTCGGCCAGGACCCGCGACCCGAGGCCGCCGTCGACCAGCCGGTGGTCGAAGGACAGCGCGAGCTGGGTGACCCAGCGCTTCTTGATCTTGCCCTTGTGGACCCAGGGCTGCTCGCGGATGGCGCCGAAGGCGAGGATCGCGGCCTCACCGGGGTTGAGGATCGGGGTGCCGGTGTCGATGCCGAAGACGCCGACGTTGGTGATGGTGATCGTGCCGCCGGACATGTCCACCGGGCTGGTGCGGCCCGCGCGCGCGGTGGACGTGAGGTCGGCGATCGCCTCGGCGAGGTCGTGCAGCCCGAGCCGGTGCGCGTCCTTGATGTTCGGCACCACGAGCCCGCGCGGGGTGGCCGCGGCGATGCCGAGGTTCACGTAGTGCTTGTAGACGATCTCCTGGGTCGCGTCGTCCCACGACGCGTTGACCTCCGGGTGCCGGCGCACGGCGAGCATGAGCGCCTTGGCCGTGATGAGCAGCGGCGTGACCCGGACGTCGGTGAACTCACGGTCCTCGCGCAGTCGCGCGACGAGGTTCATCGTCTTCGTGACGTCGACCGTGTGGAAGACGGTGACGTGCGGCGCGGTGAACGCGCTGGTCACCATGGCCTCGGCGGTGCGCTTGCGGACGGACCGCACGGGCACCCGGGTCTCACGGCCGTCGTCGGAGACCGTGCCGGACGCGAGCCACGGCGAGTCGTCGCCCGGGTAGGTCGCGAGGGTGCGCGGCTCGGTCTCGGCGCCGTGGGCGAGGACGTCCTCGCGCGTGACGATCCCGCCGGGCCCGGTGCCCGCGACGCTGTCCAGGTCCACGCCGAGGTCCCGCGCGAGCTTGCGGACGGGCGGCTTGGCGAGGGCGTGCCGGGTGGCCCGGGGGCGTCCGTCGTGCCCGACGACGCCGCGTCGCCGGCGGCCGCGTCCGGGGCGCGGTCCGGGACAGGGGCGGCGGCCGGTGCAGGCGCGGGGACCGGGGCAGGCGCGGCGACCGGGGCAGGCGCAGGGACCGGGGCGGGCGCGGCGTCCGGGGCAGGTGCGGGGACCGCCGCCGGCGTGTCCGCTGCGGCCCCGGCCGCCGAGCGGCTCGGGTCACCGGCGGTGCGCCGGGTGCGACGCACCGGTGCGTGACCCGCGACCCCGTAGCCGACGAGCACCGCTCCGCCGCCACTGCCGTCGGCCGGGTCGGCGTCAGGCGTCGAGGCGGAGGCGGGGGCTGGTGCGGACGCGGTCGCGGCCCCTGTCCCCGAGGAGGAGGCGGGGACGTCCGGCGCCGGCCCGGAGGGGTCGGTGTCGATGACGATGATCGGCGTCCCGACCTCCACGGTCGTGCCCGGGACGACGAGGATCTCGGTGACGACGCCGGTGAACGGGCTGGGCAGCTCGACGAGCGACTTCGCGGTCTCGATCTCGACGATCGCCTGGTTGACCGTGACATGGTCGCCGACCGCGACGTGCCAGGTGACGACCTCGGCCTCGGTCAGGCCCTCGCCCGCGTCGGGGAGGCGGAACTGCTCGAAGGTCGGCACGGGTGGTCCTCCAGGGAGACGATCAGGGGCGGTCGGGGCCGGTTCTCGTCGGCGGGTCGGTCGGCGGATCGGTCGGCGCGGGTCGGTCGGCGCGGGGTGTCGGTGCGGGTCCGTGGCACGGACGGCACGGACGGCGCCGACCCGGGTCAGAAGGCCATGGCGCGGTCGACGGCGTCGAGCACGCGGTCCACGCCGGGCAGGTAGTCGTGCTCGATCTTGCTCGCGGGGTACGGGGTGTGGAAGCCCCCCACCCGCAGCACCGGCGCCTGCAGGTGGTAGAAGCACTCCTCGGTCACCCGGGCGGCGATCTCCCCGCCGGCGCCGTAGAACACCGGGGCCTCGTGCACGACGACGCACCGTCCGGTCCGCCGCACCGACGCGACCAAGGTCTCGGCGTCCAGCGGCGAGATGCTGCGCAGGTCCACGACCTCGAGGCTGACCCCGTCGGCCGCCGCGGCCTCGGCGGCACGCAGCGCGACGGTCACGCCGGCGCCGTACGCCGCGACGGTGAGGTCCGTCCCCTCGCGGGCCACGTGGGCGCGGTCCATGGTGGCGAGCGACGCCGCGAGCGCTGCCTCGGGCGCACCGGCGCCGTCCGCTGTGCCGGACGCCGTGCCGGACGCCGTGCCGGACGCCGTGCCGGACGCCGTGCCGGACGCTGTGCCGGCGGCCGCGGTGACCGTGGTGTCCAGGTCGACGTCGCCCTTGTCCCAGTAGCGCCCCTTGGGCTCGAAGAACATCACCGGGTCGGGCGAGGCGATGGCCTGCTGGATCATGACGAACGCGTCGGCCGGCGTCGCGGGCGTCACCACGCGCAGCCCGGCGGTGTGCGCGAACAGCACCTCCGGGGACTCGCTGTGGTGCTCGATCGCGCCGATCCCGCCGCCGTAGGGCACGCGGATGACGACCGGCAGCGACAGCCGGCCGCGGGACCGGTAGCGCATCTTGGCGAGCTGGGTCGTGATCTGGTCGAACGCCGGGAAGATGAAGCCGTCGAACTGGATCTCGCACACCGGCCGATAGCCGCGCAGCGCGAGCCCGATGGCCGTGCCGACGATCCCGGACTCGGCGAGCGGGGTGTCCACGACGCGGTCCGGGCCGAAGTCCTTGTGCAGGCCGTCGGTCACGCGGAACACGCCGCCGAGCGGGCCGATGTCCTCACCCATGAGCAGGACCTTGGGGTCGCTCTCGAGCGCTCGCCGCAGCCCGGCGTTGATCGCCTTGGACAGCGTCAGCCGCTGGGTGCCGCGGTGGCCGTCCGCCTCGATGCCACTCACAGGGCCACCTCCCCCGCCGCCGCGCCGGCCGGCGCCGGAGCGACCGCCCCCTGCGGCGGCGCGTCGACGAACGACGCCTCGTAGTCGGCGAACCAGGCCCGCTCCGCGTCGAGGGTCGCGTGCGGCGAGCCGTAGACGTGGTCGAACATGCTGGCCGGTGCGGGCGGCTCCATGGCGCGGACCGTCGTCCGGATCCGCTGCCCGAGGGCGGCGACGTCGGCGTCGAGCTCCGCGCGGAACTCGTCGTCGAGCTCGCCGGCGGACTCGAGGTAGCGGCGCAGCCGGTCGATCGGGTCGCGGCGCCGCCAGTACTCGTCGTCCTCCGCGCTGCGGTAGCGGGTGGGGTCGTCCGACGTCGTGTGCGCACCCATCCGGTAGGTGAAGGCCTCGATCAGGGTGGGGCCGCCACCGCTGCGGGCCCGCTCCAGGGCCTCGGCGGTGACGGCGTAGCTGGCCAGGACGTCGTTGCCGTCGACGCGCACGCCCGGGACCCCGAAGCCCTCACCGCGGCGCGCGAGCGGGACGCGGGTCTGGCGCGTCGTCGGCTCCGAGATCGCCCACTGGTTGTTCTGGCAGAACAGCACGAGCGGTGCGTTGTTGACCGCCGCGAACACGAGCGCCTCGCTCACGTCGCCCTGCGACGTCGCGCCGTCGCCGAAGTACGTGACGACGGCGGTGTCCCGGTCCGGGTCGCCGGTGCCCACGAGCCCGTCGCGCTGGACCCCCATCGCGTACCCCGTCGCGTGCAGTGTGTGGGACCCGATGACCAGCGTGTACAGCGCGAAGCGATGCTCCTCGGAGTCCCAGCCGCCCTGGTCCACGCCCCGGAACAGGGTGAGGATCTGGGCGAGGTCGACGCCGCGCGTGTGCGCGACCCCGTGCTCGCGGTAGGACGGGAAGACGTAGTCCTGCGTCGCGAGCGCGCGGCCGGACCCGACCTGCGCGGCCTCCTGGCCCAGGCTCTGCGCCCACAGCCCGAGCTCGCCCTGGCGCTGCAGCGACGTCGCCTCGTCGTCGAAGGCGCGCACCAGCACCATGTCGCGGTACATGCCCCGCAGGGCGGCCGCGTCGAGGTGGGCGATGCGCGGGGTGTAGTCCGGGTGCTCGACCAGCTCCCCCGCGGGGGTGAGCAGCTGGACGAGGTCGGCGTCCGTGGTCGGACCGGAGGTGCTCACGCGGTGCTCTTTCACAGGGCGGCGCGGGGCGGCGCAGCGGGACGGTCGGGAACCTACGTCAGCGTAGGCTACGCAACCGTAGGTTCGTCTGCGCGGGGGCACAGAAGACCCCCGCCCACCGTTGTGGGGAACCTCAGCCGCGCCTCCCGCCCCTCCCGCGCATCCCGCGCCTCCCACCTCCCGCCGCCGCGCCACCCGCCTCCCGCGCGGCCGCGGTCCGTGCCCCGTGCGACGCCGCACCGCCGCGCCCGCCCTGCCGGGACCCCCGATCCGGTGACGTGGCGCCGTCGTCGGCACCCGATGCGGTGACGCGGGGCGCCGTCGTCCGTCCCGGGTGCGCAGCGCGGGGTACGGTGCGACCGCCGGGGGCCCGAGCCTTCTGAGACGAGGTGACCGTGGCCGGACACGGGGAGCTGGCGGACCTGCTGCTCGCGAGCGTCACCGCGAGCGACACCGCGCTGTCGATCGCCGACGCGACCCAGCCGGACACCCCGCTGATCTACGTCAACCCGGCGTTCGAGCGCATGACCGGGTACGCCGCCGACGCCGTGATCGGCCGCAACGCGCGGTTCATGCAGGGGCCCGAGACCGACGCGGAGTCCGTCCGGCTCATCCGCGAAGGCCTGCAGGCGGGTCGGTTCACGCGTGTGCGGCTGGTCAACCACCGCGCCGACGGGACCGCGTACTGGGTCGACCTGCACCTCTCCCCGTCCGCGACGACGCCGGTGCGGTGACGCACTTCGTCGCCGTGCAGCACGACGTCACCGCGGAGGTCGCCGCGCAGCAGGCCGCGGTCGACGCCGCGGCTCGGGACTCCCTCACCGGCCTCCTGAACCGGTCGGCGCTCGCGGCCGGGCTCGAGCGTGAGCTCGCCCGCGCCGGGCGCCAGGGCACCACGGTCGCCGTGCTCTTCTTCGACCTCGACGCGTTCAAGGACGTCAACGACACCCACGGGCACCTGGTCGGGGACGCCTACCTTCGCCACGTCGCAGCCTGCCTGCGTCGGCGGCTGCGCGCTCACGACCTCGCGGCCCGGGTGGGTGGGGACGAGTTCGTCGCCGTGGTCACCGACCTGCCCGACGACGGCGGCGCGGCAGTGGAGCACGTCGTCGCAGACCTGCGCGGCTCGATGGCCGAGCCGTTCACGGTGGACGGCGTCGAGCACCGGGTGTCCGTGAGCGTCGGCGTCGCCTTGGCCCCCGCGGACGGGACGACCGTCCGGGAGCTCATCGCGCACTCCGACACCGCCATGTACCGGCACAAGTCCCGGCGCGACGGTCCGGCGCCGTCGGGCCCGGCCGCTGCGGACGCCTGACGTCGGCGGGGCGCGTGCCCGTCGTCAGGCCGAGCGGCGCTCGGACCAGTCCGCGGTGACGTCGAGCAGCAGGTCGGTCGCCTCGGGCTCGCCGACGCTGACCCGCACGCCGTCCCCGGCGAAGGGACGCACGAGGACGCCCGCGCGCGCGGCGTCGGCGGCGAAGGCCGCGGCACGGTCCCCGAGGGGCAACCAGACGAAGTTCGCCTGGCTGTCCGGGACCGTCCATCCCTGGCGGCGCAGGCCGTCGAGCAGGCGCGCACGCTCGGCGACGACGGACTCCACGCGGTCCATCAGCTGCGCGGTCGCGCCCAGCGAGACGACCGCCGCCCGCTGCGCCACGTGGGAGACGCCGAACGGGGTCGACGTCGCGCGGATCCCGGCCGCGAGCCGCGGACGGGCGACGGCGTACCCGACGCGCAGTCCCGCGAGGCCGTAGGCCTTGGAGAACGTGCGCAGCAGGACGACGTTGCGGTGCGCGGCGAGCACGGCCAGGCCGTCGGGCGCGTGCGGGTCGCGGACGAACTCGACGTACGCCTCGTCGAGGACGACCAGCACGTCGGACGGCACCGCGGCGAGGAGCGTCTCGAGCTCGTCGGCGCGCACCGCGGGGCCGGTGGGGTTGTTCGGCGTGCACACCACCACGACGCGGGTGCGCTCGGTCACCGCGGCCGCCATCGCGACCAGGTCGAGCCGGCCGTCGTCGGTCACCGGCACCGGGACGGCGGTCGCACCCGCGACCGCGACGGCGATGGGGTACGCCTCGAACGAGCGCCACGGGATGACGACCTCGTCCCCCGCGGCGCAGACCGCGACCAGCACGTGCCCCAGCACCGCGACCGAGCCGCACCCGGTGACGACGGACTCGGGCGCGACGCCGAGGGTGGCCGCGAGCGCCGCGGTCAGCTCGGTGGCGTACATGTCCGGGTACCGGTTGGCGTCGGCCGCGGCGTCGGCGATCGCGGCGACCACGGCCGGCAGCGGCGGGTACGGGTTCTCGTTGGACGAGAGCTTGTAGGCCGCCGCGCCCACGGGTGCCCGGGCGCCGGGGACGTAGGCGGGGAGGTCCGCGACGGCCGGACGGAGCGGGACGGGGCGCGGTGTCACGACGCCAGCATGCCACCGGCGGCGTGCCGACCTCCGCCCGGTGCCACGCGCCGGACGGCTCGGTCCCCGGGCGGGCGAGCCGTGCCGGTCCCGCACGCGGCGCCGGACGTGCGAGAGGATCGGGGCATGAGCTTCGTGCTGCGGGTCATCATCAACGGGGTCGCGATCTGGCTGGCGACCGCCCTGCTCTCCGGTCTCGCGATCGTCGGCGGGGCGACGACGCTCGAGCGGGTCGGCGTGCTGGCCGCGGTCGCGCTCGTCTTCAGCCTGGTGAACGCGGTGATCAAACCGGTGGTCAAGCTGCTCACATTCCCGCTGTACGTCCTCACGCTCGGCCTGTTCACGCTCGTGGTCAACGCGCTCATGCTCATGCTCACCGCCTGGGTCACGGAGTGGACGACGGTCGGCCTGCGGGTGGACGGCTTCGGCACCGCGCTGATCGGCGCGCTCGTCATCTCCCTGGTCAGCCTCCTGCTCGGTGCGGTCACCGGGGTGAACCGCCGGAAGCGGGACTGAGCCGGGCCGCGCGGGCGCGCTCGCCCGGCTCCGCCCGTTCGCCGGTGAACTCCCGGTGCACCGCGGTGGTCCCCGGCCCACCCAGCACGCCCGCGGCCGCGCGCTCCCACTCCCGGACGGACGCACCGCCGACGGCGGCGACCACCCCGGCCGTGCGCACGTAGGTCCCGACCTCGTGCGCGGTCCCGGGCGAGCGGGCGGCGAGGCGGTCGGCGACCGTGCCGGCCACCTCGAGGTCACGGACCGCCGTCGTCCGGTGCGGCTCGTCGGGGTTGCGCCAGCCGTCGAGCGCCGGGACGAGGTCCTGCCGGTGCTCGAGGTGCAGGGTCGCCACCGTGCGCGGCGCCGCCATCGTCGCGACCGGTGACCCCGCGGTGAGCACCGCACCGACCCGGTGGCGTGCGGTGAACGCCGCACTGCCCGCGAGCGCCATCGCGACCATGCCGCCCTGGCTGTGCCCGGCGAGCAGGACGGGCTCGTCCGGTCGGGCTCCGGACTGCTCCAGCGCGCGCGTGACCAGCAGCCCCGTGTCGTCCGCCGCGGTCGCCATGAGGCGCAGGTTGGTGGCCATGTCCATCGGGTTTGCGCCGGTGCCGAGCGACATCGCCTGCGTGCCCGGGATCGCGACGACCCAGGACCGGGTGCCGTCGGGGTGGTCCAGGCGGTCGACGCCCACCGTGCCCGCGGTCCCGCCGGAGCGCGGGTAGAGCGCGCCGACTCGCTCGAGCAGGGTGGCGGCGTCGGTGGGCGGTGTCGTCGGCCCCGTCGCCTCGAGGCGCGCGGTGACCCGGAGCGGACGACGGCGCAGCTCCGGCACCGCCACGCCCGCGACCGCGGTGCCCGTCACGACCCGGCCGGCGGTCCCGACGACGGGCTGGGCGCTCGGCCACCCGGGGCCGGGGGCAGGCCGCGGCCGAATCCCGCGAGACCCTGCACCGCGATCTCGGCGGCGTCCGCCCGCTGCAGGAGCCGCCGGGCATCCACGCGCCGACCCGACAGCCGCAGCGCCGCGGACGTGACCAGTGCGCCGTGGAGCAGCAGTCGCCCACCGACGACCGCGCCGACCACGGCACCGACGGGGTTGTTCCCGGCCGCGTGCCCGAGCACGGCGACCAGGCTGCGGACGACGGCGCTCGCACGCCCCTCCGCGTCCTCGTACGCCCCGATCGCCCGGCGGAGGCGGCCGGCGACCTCACGCACCGACCCCTCGTGGGTGGCCAGCGACGTCGGGCCCCGGACCAGCGGCGTCACGGTTTCCTGCGCGCTCCCCGCGGTCGTCGGCGACCCGGTGGTCGGCGCCCAGACCTGCGCGTCCGCCCAGCGCACCGACGCCGCGGCGTCGTCGAGCAGCTCGGCGGCGGTGCGCAGGGCGTGCACCGCGTCGGTCAGGCGCTCGAGCACGGCGACGGTGCCGCCGACGCCGCCGTGCACCTCGATGCCGGTCGTCGTGGGGTCGGTGGTCGTGGGGTCGGTGGTCGTGGGGTCGGTGGTCGTGGGGTCGGTGGTCGTGGGGTCGGTGGTCGTGGGGTCGGCCGTCCAGGCGCCGGCCGCTGCGCCGTCAGTCGTCATGGCGCGCGCGTCCCGCGTGCCCGGCCGACGCCGCGAGCCGTGCGAGCGGACCCAGGCCGGCGAGGTCGAGGAGCCGACCGTCGGCGAGCGCGTCCGGCGTCAGGTCCGCCAGCGGGTGCGCCGCCGCGGCGGCGGCGTGCTGCTCCATCGCCGCCGCCGCGCGGCCGATCTGCTGGTGGGTGCGCTGCAGGTCCCGCATCACGTCGTCGAGCGCCGCCCGGTACCCGGCGGCGCCCGGACCCGACCACTCGACCTCCGCCGCGCGCCGCAGGTGCCGCAGCGCGCGGACGGTCGCGTCCCCGGCCCGCTCGAGCGCGCGTGCCGCGGCCGCGGCACGGGTCGACGCCGCGCTGTCGGCACCGATCACGGGCAGGCCCCGCATCCGCCCGGCACCAGCTCACCACCCATGCGCCGGGACGCTAGGCGGGCCGCACCGGTGCGGTACCGGCGTGCCCGGACGCTTGGGGACGCCGGTACCGAGACTCGGTCTGGGGGTGGAGGTCCTGCGCCAGTAGCCTCGGCGCGTGCCCACCCGCCCGCCCGCGACCCTGCCCCCGGGACGACCGTCGCGCCGCGCAGCCGCCGGCCGGCCTCCCCGAGGGTCGCGACTCTCGGCGTGGTCGCCGTCGTCGTCGCCGCCGTGCTCTTCGCCGTCAACGGGACGGTCGCCAAGCTGGCGATGACCAGCGGCCTCGGTCCCACGCGCCTGGTCGAGCTGCGCACGCTCGGCTCGGCACTCGTGCTGGTCCCGGTCGCCGTGCTCGTCGTCCGACGGCGGATGGCCCTGCGTCGGCGTGAGGTGCTCGTCATGGCCGCGCTCGGGATCGTCGGCATGGCGGCCGTGCAGTGGTTCTACCTCGTGGCGATCTCCCGCCTGCCGGTCGGGCTGGCGCTCCTCATCGAGTACACCGCGCCCCTGCTCATCGCGCTGTGGGCGCGGTTCGTGCTGCACGAGCTGGTGCGGCCACGCGCGTGGTGGGGGCTGGCGGCGTCGCTGGTCGGGCTGACGATGGTCGCCCAGGTGCGCCGCGGCGTCGAGCTCGACGCCGTCGGCCTCGCCGCCGCCGCGGGGGCCGCGGTCGCGCTCGCGACCTACTACCTGCTCGGTGAGCGGCTGGTCGCCACCCGCGACCCGCTGTCCACGCAGGCGTGGTCGCTCGCGTTCGCTGCGCTGTTCTGGGTCGTGCTCCAGCCGCTGTGGACCTTCGACGCCACCGTGCTCGCGACGACGACCGACCTGCCCGGGCCGCTCACCGGCACGACCACGCCCACCTGGGCGCTCGTCGCGTGGGTCGTGGTGCTCGGGACCGTGGTGCCCTACACCCTCGTGCTCGTCGGGGTGCAGGTGATCGGCGCGGCCCGTGCCGGCCTCCTCGGGATGATCGAGCCGGTCGCCGCCGCCGGGGCCGCCTGGCTCGTGCTGGGCGAGTCCATGACGGGGCTGCAGGTCGCGGGCGGGGTGGTGGTCGTCGCCGGTGTCGCGCTGGCCGAGACCGCGCGGGTCCGCCCCGCCGTCGTCGTGCCGGAGCCCGTGGTCACCGAGCCCGTGGTGACCGAGCCCGTGGTCACCGAGCCCGTGGAGCGCATCACGTCCCCGACGCTTCCTTGACCACGACCGCCGGTTGCCGATGAGGCGGGGGAGAACCCTCCCACCTCGACCGGAGCACCGACCATGAGCACCACCACCACCCGCCGCGCCTCGCGGTTCGCCGACCTGGGCGTACGGACCAAGATCCTCGTCGCCGTCCTCATCGCCGCCCTCGTCGCGGGTGTCGTGGGCCTCGTCGGGCTGTCCTCGATGAGCAGCCTCAACGCGAACACGACGCTGATGTACGAGGACAAGATGATCGGGCTGGAGAAGTCCGCGGGCCTGCGCCGGGACGCACTGACCCTGCGCCTCTCGGCCGCCAACCACGTGATCTCCTCGAACCCGTCTCAGATGGCGCAGGCCGAGGAGCAGATCGGCGAGCTACAAGCTTCCTCGCCGAGCAGGTCGCGGACTACCGCCCGTACCTCAGCAGCCCGGAGAACATCGCCGCGCTCGACACCTTCGAGGCGGGGCTGGCGGCGTACGGCACGGCCCTCGAGGACGTGCTGCTGCCCGCCGGCCGCGCCGGTGACGTCGCCGCCTGGGAGGCCGCCCGTGACGGCGTCGCCGCCGACGCGATCGCCACCATGGCCGACGCCACTGCGGCACTCGTCCAGGGCGAGAAGACGGCCGCCGAGGAGCTCATCGCCTCGTCACAGGCGGAGTACGAGGGCGCCCGCACGATGTCCATCGTCATGCTGGTCGTGGGCCTGTCCCTCGCGCTGGCGGTCGGCCTGGTCGTCGCCCGCACGATCGTGCGTGGTCTGGACCGGGTCCGCGCCACCGTGACGGCGCTCGAAGGTGGCGACCTGACGGTCCCGGTCGGCCTGACCAGCCGGGACGAGGTCGGCACCATGGGCCAGGCGCTGGACAACGCGCTGACGACGCTGCGCGGAGTGGTGTCCACGATCGACGCGTCGTCGGAGTCTCTCGCCGGCGCCTCGACGCAGATGTCCGCCACCGCCGTGCAGATCGCGTCCGGGGCGGAGGAGACCGCGGCGCAGGCCGGCGTCGTCTCGGCCGCCGCCGAGCAGGTCTCCCGCAACACGCAGACCGTCGCCGCCGGGACCGAGGAGATGGGTGCGTCGATCCGCGAGATCGCCCACAACGCCTCCGAGGCGGCACGCATCGCGGCCCAGGCCGTGACGGCCGCGCAGGAGACCACGGCGACCGTGTCCCGGCTGGGCGAGTCCAGCCGCGAGATCGGCGACGTCGTCAAGGCGATCACCTCGATCGCGGAGCAGACCAACCTCCTCGCCCTGAACGCGACCATCGAGGCAGCTCGCGCCGGGGAGGCGGGCAAGGGCTTCGCCGTCGTCGCCGGTGAGGTCAAGGAGCTCGCGCAGGAGACCGCACGCGCGACCGAGGACATCGCGCGTCGGGTACTCGCGATCCAGGGCGACACCGCCGGCGCGGTGGACGCGATCGGCAACATCTCCGAGATCGTCGCGTCGATCAACGACTTCCAGGCGACCATCGCCGCGGCGGTCGAGGAGCAGACCGCGACCACGAACGAGATGACCCGCAACGTCAGCGAGGCCGCCGCCGGCTCCGGCGAGATCGCGGTCAACATCTCCGGGGTCGCCGACGCGGCCGCGATGACCACGCAGGGCGCCGCGGAGTCCCAGCAGGCCGTCGAGGAGCTCGCCCGCATGTCGGCCGACCTCAAGACCCTGGTGGGCACCTTCCGGTACTGACCCGCACGCCCACCACGACGGCCACGACCCCGCCCCGGGGTCGTGGCCGTCGTGCTGACCGGCACGGGCGCGCCCTACGGTGGCGGGATGGAACCGGTTCGCCTGCGCGACGACGTCGTCGACCTCACCGCACCGACCACCGCGGACGTCGACGCGGTGACCGCCCTGTGCCAGGACCCCGACATCCAGGCGTGGACCACGGTCCCGAGCCCCTACGCGCGGGCCGACGCCGAGTGGTTCGTCGCCACGCTCGTCGGCGACGGCTGGGACGCCGGGACCCAGTGCACCTGGGGCGTCCGGGTCGACGGCGACCTGGTCGGCATGGTCGGCCTCACGCCGGGCCCGGTCCGGTCCGCCGAGGTCGGCTACTGGCTCGGTCCGCAGGCACGCGGCCGGGGGCTGCTGCACCGTTCGCTGCACCTCGTCCTGACCTACGGCTTCGCCCCCGCGGGCCTGGGGCTCGAGCGGGTCGAGTGGCGCTGCGTCGCGGGCAACTGGGCGTCGTGGCGGGCGGCGTGGCGCGTGGGCTTCACGTTCGAGGGCACGGTCCGCGGGGGCGCGATCCAACGCGGACGGCGGCGCGACGAGTGGATGGGCACGCTGCTGCGCGGCGACCTGCGCGAGCCGTCGCGGGACTGGCCGGCGACGACGATCCCGGCGCCGTCCCCGCCCAGGGGCTGAGCGGCCTCCCTGACCGTGACCGTGACCGTTGGCGCGGGCGCGGCCGTGGGACCATGGCCACCGTGACCGACCTCACGACCTCCCCCGCTGCCCGCGTCCCCCTCGCCGACGTGTCCCCCGCGATCGCGCTCGGCCCGCTCGACGGCCGCTACCGCGCTGCGGTCGCGCCGCTCGTCGACCACCTGAGCGAGCCGGCCCTCAACCGCGAGCGGCTGCTCGTCGAGGTCGAGTGGGTCATCCATCTCACCCGCACCGGCGTCGTCCCCGGTGCGCCGCGGCTGTCGGCCGCCGAGGAGGACTACCTGCGGGGCGTCGTCACCACGTTCGGCGCCGACGAGATCGCCCGGCTCGGCGCGATCGAGAAGGTCACCGTCCACGACGTCAAGGCCATCGAGTACTTCCTCAAGGAGCACCTGGCCGCCGCCCCCGACGTCCTCGGTGCCGACACCGCGCTGCCCGCCGTCTCCGAGCTCGTCCACTTCTGCTGCACGAGCGAGGACGTCAACAATCTCTCCTACGCGCTCATGGTGCGCGGTGCGGTGACCGAGGTCTGGTTGCCCGCGGCCCGGGCGCTCGTCGGCGAGGTCGCCGCGATGGCCCGTCAGCACCGCGACGTCCCGCTGCTCGCGCGCACCCACGGCCAGCCGGCCACCCCGACGACGCTCGGCAAGGAGCTCGCCGTCCTCGCCCATCGCCTGGGCCGGCAGCTGCGCCGCGTCGAGGGCGCCGAGTACCTCGGCAAGCTCAACGGCGCGACCGGCACGTACGGCGCGCACGTCGCGGCCGTCCCCGGCGCGGACTGGCCCGAGGTCTCCCGGACGTTCGTCGAGGGCCTCGGCCTGACCTGGAACCCGCTGACCACGCAGATCGAGTCCCACGACTGGCAGGCCGAGCTCTACAGCGACGTCGCCCGGTTCAACCGGATCCTGCACAACCTGGCCACCGACGTGTGGACGTACATCTCGATGGGGGTCTTCATCCAGATCCCGGTCGCCGGCGCGACCGGCTCGTCGACGATGCCGCACAAGGTCAACCCGATCCGGTTCGAGAACGCGGAGGCCAACCTCGAGCTGTCCAGCGCGCTGCTCGACACGCTCGCGTCCACGCTCGTGACCAGCCGCCTCCAGCGCGACCTGACGGACTCGACCACCCAGCGCAACATCGGCCCGGCGTTCGGCCACGGGTTGCTCGCGATCGACAACGTGCGCCGCGGCCTGCGCGCGCTCGCGGTCGACCGCGACCTGCTCGAGCGGGACCTCGACGCCAACTGGGAGGTGCTCGGCGAGCCGGTCCAGTCCGCGATGCGTGCGGTGTCGGTCGCCGGCGTGACCGGCATGGAGAACCCGTACGAGCGGCTCAAGGAGCTCACCCGCGGCAAGCGCCTCACCGCGGACGACATGCGCGAGTTCATCGGTGGCCTCGGTCTGCCCGCCGACGTCGCGGCGCGGCTCGTGGAGCTCACCCCCGCGACGTACACCGGCCTCGCGTCCGAGCTGGTCGACCACCTGCGGGACTGAGGCGTGCGCGCCTCGGCGAACGCCTCAGCGGGCGCCTGAGCGAACGCTCAGCGAACGGCCCCAGCGAACGGTGGGGGAACGACGGCCTGGCGAACGCCTCAGCGGGCCAGGTCGTCGGCTCCGCGCTCGACCGGCGCGTCCACGCCATTCGCACCGTTCGCGCCGTTCGCGCCGTTCGCGCTGCGCGCGCCGTTCGCGTTCCGGTGCCCGGTCCCGTCACCGTCCGTCACCACGCCGGGTCGCACCGGCACGGGCGGGGCCGGGATCGCGGCGAGCTCGGCCAGCGCCGCACGGTAGGCACGGTCGTCCCCGGCACGCGCGGCGGTCCGCGCGCGCACGGTCGGCGGGTGCAGGAGGGCCCGGGTCCGGCGCCGCAGCGACCGGACCAACCGGGCGTGGTGCTCGTCGACCGTCGGGGCAGCAGCCGGGGCGGAGGTCGTGCCGCCGGCGACCTGGCCCACCGAGGTGCCGTCGGCACCGGCGCCGTGGGCACCGGCTCCGAGGGCACCGGGTCCGGCGGCAGCGGCTCCACCACCAACGGGTCCGTCGGCAGCAGGTCGGTCGGCGACGGGGGCGTCTCCGCCAGCAGCATCCGCAACGGCTGGGTCGGCTGCGGAGCGAACGGCCGCTCCGGCGGAAGCGGAGGCACCGGCCGGCGCATCGGCCCCCGCGGCGGCGGCGCGGATCCGGCCCGCTTCCGCCTCCAGCTCGCCCAGCACCCGCCGGCGCTCGGCGACGACGGCAGCCTCGAGCTCGCGGGCGCGGGTGACCGCCTCGAAGTCGGCGGCGGCCGCCGCCACGAGCTCGTGCGCGAGCTCGACGGGGGCGGCCTGCTCCTCGGGCGCGTGCCGCCGGATGGTGTCGAGGTTGATCAGCCGCACGCCGGGCAGCCGGCCGACGGCGGGGTCGACGTCGTTGCGCAGTGCGAGGTCCGCGACGACCTGCGGGTGCCCGGTCGCGGCCCACGTGCGGCCGACGAGCTCGGCGTCGAGCACGCGCCCGACGGTGCCGCTGCACGCGACCACGAGGTCGGACGTCCCGATGGCGTCCGCCAGGCCGCCGTCGTGCACGGGGGTGATGCCGCGCGCCGCGGCGAACGTCGCGGCGCGGCCGGACGGGGAGAACACGCGGACGTCGTGGCAGCCGTGGCGCCGCAGCGCCGCGAGACTCGCGCCCGCGTAGGAGCCGGTGCCGACGAGCAGCGCACGGACCTCGGGCCAGGGCGGCAGGCCGGGTTCGGCGAGCTCCAGCGCGACCCCGACGACGGATCGGCCGGCGGCGCCCAGCCCGGTGCGGGTCCCGACGTCGCGCGACGCGCGCGAGGCGGTCTGGAAGAGCCGCTCGAGCCCGGACGACGTCGTGCCCTCGCTGCGGGCGGTCGCGAGCGCCCGGCGGACCTGGCCGGTGATCTCCCGCTCCCCGACCACCATCGACTCGAGCCCGGACGCGACCGCGAACAGGTGGACGGGCACGTCGGGCCCCTCGAGCACCTGGAGCGTGGCGCTGACCTCGGGCGCCGGGATGCCGGACGCCTGGGCGATGACCTCGGTCGTGGCGTCGACCGCCACCGGGGCGTCCTCGGCCCGGTCGACCTCGAGGTAGACCTCGAAGCGGTTGCAGGTCGCGAGGACGACGGCCCCCGTCGGGGCAGCGCTCGTCTCCGCGACGGTCCGGCCCACCGAGTGCGCCCCGGCGCTGAGCCGTTCGAGCACATCGAGGTCGAGGTCGCGGTGGCTCGCGATCAATGACATCAGCACCACAGCACCTCGATTCAACCAGGCGATCGGAACATGGGCACAATTGCGCCGTGACCCTGCCCCCGGACCACCCCTGACCGACGGACGCACCGCCCATTCTGCGGTCGTCCGTGCCTTTTCCGCTGACCGACCGGATCACCCGCCGGTGTGGTTCATGCGACAGGCGGGCCGCTCGCTGCCCGAGTACCGCGCCGTCCGGGAGGGCGTCGGCATGCTCGAGTCGTGCCTGCAGCCGGACCTGGCGAGCGAGATCACGCTCCAGCCGGTCCGCCGCCACGGCGTCGACGCGGCCATCTTCTTCAGCGACATCGTGGTCCCGCTGCGCCTGGCGGGCGTCGACGTCGACATCGCCCCCGGCGTGGGCCCCGTGCTCGGCTCCGCGGTTCGCACCGCCGACGACGTCGCCCGCCTGGTCGACGCGGGGCCCCTCACCCCCGAGGCCCTCGCCCCGGTGAGCGAGGGCGTCCGGCTGACCGTCGCCGAGCTGGACCGGACGCCGCTGCTCGGGTTCGCCGGGGCGCCGTTCACCCTCGCGGCGTACCTCGTCGAGGGTCGGCCGTCGCGGGACCACCTCGCCGCCCGGACCCTCATGCACGCCGACCCGGACACCTGGCGCGCGCTGACCGAGTGGGCCGCGGACGTGACCGGCGCCTTCCTGCGCGCGCAGGTGCTGGCCGGCGCGAGCGCGGTCCAGCTGTTCGACTCGTGGGCCGGGTCGCTGTCCCGCGCCGACTACGAGGCGCACTGCGCGCCGTCGAGCGCCCGCGCGCTGTCGCACGTGGCGGACCTCGGCGTGAAGGTCGTGCACTTCGGGACCGGGACCGAGCACCTGCTGACCGCGATGCGCGACGTCGGCGCGGACGTCGTCGGCGTCGACTACCGGACCCCGCTCGACGAGGCGAACCGCCTGCTCGGCGGCCGCACCCCGATCCAGGGCAACATCGACCCGGCCCTCCTGGGCGCGCCGTGGCCCGTGCTGGAGGCGCACGTGCGCGACGTCGTGCGCCGCGGGGCCAGCGCCCCGGGGCACGTGGTCAACCTCGGGCACGGCGTGCCGCCGACCACCGACCCGGACGTGCTGACCCGGGTCGTCGAGCTGGTGCACGGGCTGGGCGCGTAGCCGGCGTGGACGGGGGCCGGGGCACGAGCGCCGCCGGGGCCGGCGGCGGGGACGGGCATGCCGGCGTGCCGGGCGGGGACGCCGTCGTCGTCGGTGGCGGTGTCGCGGGCCTCGTCGCCGCGCGGGAGCTCGCCGTCGCCGGGCTCCGCGTCGTCGTGCTGGAGGCCTCGCGGACCGTCGGTGGTGCGGTCGGTCGGCACACGGTCGCGGGCCTGACCCTCGACGCGGGCGCCGAGTCGTTCGCGACCCGCGGCGGGACCGTCGCCGCCCTCGCGACCGAGCTCGGTCTCGGCCCGGCAATCACCGCACCGGCCGCGCTCGGCGCCTGGGTCCAGGGGCCGACCGGTCCCGGCACGCTCCCCGGGCCGGGCTGCTCGGCGTGCCGGCGAACCCGTGGGCCGCCGACGTCCGGCGCACGATCGGCCTGGTCGGCGCCCTGCGGGCGAGCGCCGACCGGCTGCTGCCGGCGCGGGTCGGGGCGGGCAGCGCGGGTTCGGGCGCAGGTGCAGGTGCAGGTGCAGGTGCAGGTGCAGACCAGCGTGAAGATCCGGGCGCTGTCACGTTCGGCGGGCTCGTCCGGACGCGCATGGGCAGGCGCGTCCTGGAGCGCCTGGTCAGTCCGGTCGTCGGCGGGGTGCACTCCGCCGACCCCACCGAGCTCGACGTCCGGACCATCGCGCCGGGCCTGCTGCCCGCGCTCGCCGAGCACGGGTCGCTGGGGGCCGCAGTCGCGTCGCTGCGGGCCCTCGCGCCGGCCGGTGCGGCCGTGAACGGGCTGGTCGGAGGCATGCACACGCTGGTCGACGCGCTGGTCGCCGACCTGGCCGCCCGCGGCGCGGAGGTGCGGCCGGGGACGGCCGTCCGATCCGTCGAGCGGTCGCCGGACCGGGCCGCCGACGGGGACGTCGCCCCGGCGGACGGCCCGTTCGTGGACGTCCGCGAGGCGCCGCGCGTCGGCTGGACCGTGCACGTCGAAGGCCCGGACGGACCGGCGCGCCTCACGGCGCCGCGGCTCGTGCTCGCCACGCCCGCCGCCGCCACCCTCGACCTCCTCGCACCGGTGCTGCCCGGACTCGCCGGTGTCCGCACCGATCCCGGCGCGGACGTCGTCCTGGCGACGCTCGTCGTCGACGCCCCGGCCCTCGACCGCGCACCACGCGGCACCGGCGTGCTCGTCTCCCCCGCCGCCCAGCGCGCCGGTGGCAGCCGGGGCGTGCGCGCCAAGGCGCTCACGCACGCGACGGCCAAGTGGCGCTGGCTGGCCGAGCAGGCGGGCCCCGGCCGGCACGTGCTCCGGCTCTCCTACGGGCGGGCCGGCGGCGCCGGCTCCCTCGAGGACGTCGTCGGGCTGCCCGGCGACGCCCTCGCCGCCCTCGCGGTCCGCGACGCCGCGATCCTCCTCGGTACCCCGCTCGACCCCGGAGCGGTCCGCGGCTCGGCACGGGTGCGCTGGTCGCAGTCGCTGCCCCAGGCCAGCACCGCGCACCGCGCGTCCGTCGACGCCGTCCGCACCGCCGTCGACGCCGCCCCCGGCCTCGCCGTCTGCGGTGCGTGGGTCGCGGGCAACGGCCTGGCCGCCGTCGTCCCGCACGCCCGGGCGGCCGGACGGCGGCTCGCGTCGGCCCCCTGAACTCCGAAGAGCCCCGCTCCGCATTTTCCTGACAATTCGTCAGGAAAATGCCGGGAAATCGGTCGGACACGCCCCGACCGTGACCTGCGCGACACCGCGACGGGGCTTCCTGACGCATTGTCACATCACTTCTGTGCGTTCCGTCACCCCTTTCGACATCGTCGTCGCGACCGTCGCAAGATGGACCCATGCCCCCTTCGCCGAGCACCGAGGACGCCGCCGCCACGGTGCGTGTGGGCACCCGTGCCAGCGCCCTCGCCCTGACCCAGACCGGCACCGTCGCGGACCTCCTCGCGGCGGCCGGCCCGCTGCGCACCGAGCTCGTGCGCATCACGACCGACGGCGACCGGCTGACCGGGTCGCTGGTCGCCCTGGGCGGCACCGGGGTGTTCGTCACCGCGCTGCGCGAGGCGCTGCTCGACGGACGCTGCGACGTCGCGGTCCACTCCCTCAAGGACTTGCCGAGCGCCGGCGCCGACGGGCTCGTGCTGGGCGCGGTCCCCGTGCGCGAGGACCCGCGCGACGCGCTGTGCGCACGCGACGGGCTGACGCTCGCGACGCTGCCGGCGGGCGCCCGGGTGGGGACGGGGTCACCGCGGCGTGCCGCCCAGCTGCGCGCCGCACGTCCGGATCTGGTCATCCTCGACATCCGCGGCAACGTCGACACCCGCCTGCGCCGGGTCGCGCCGGGCGACCTCGACGCCGTCGTCCTCGCCCGGGCCGGCCTCGCCCGCCTCGGACGGCTGGACGCCGTGACGGAGCTCATCGACGTGCTGACGATGTCCCCCGCGCCCGGGCAGGGTGCGCTCGCCGTCGAGGTACGCAGCGAGGCCGCCACCGACCCGGGGCACCCGCTCGCCAGGGCCCTGGCCGCCGTCGACCACGCACCGAGCCGGCTCGCCGTGACCGCCGAGCGCGCGCTGCTCGCCCGCCTCGAGGCCGGGTGCGCGGCACCGATCGGTGCGCACGCACGGCTCACCGGGACGACGCTCGCGTTGGACGCCGTCGTGTGCCGCGTGGACGGGTCGGAGCGGCTGCGCCGCAGCCAGATCGTCGAGGTGGGGGCGCTCGCCGTGGCCTCGGGGGACGGGCACGCCGTCGTCGACGGGGCACAGCTCGCAGCGGCGGTCGGGCTCGGGACCGAGGTCGCCGAGGTCCTGCTCGCGGACGGCGCCGGTGACCTCGCCGAGCTCGGCGCGCTGCAGTGACCCCGTCGAGCCGGGAGGTTCCGGGGCAGCCGGCCTCGGGTCGGGCGGGAGCGAGCGGGCCTGACGGGCCTGACGGTCCTGACCGCTCGGCGTCGCGCGCGGACGGCCCGCTGGCCGGGCTGCGGGTGCTGGTCCCCCGCGCTCCCGAGCGCGCCGGCGCGCTGATCGGTGCGCTGCGCCGCGCCGGCGCGGAGCCGGTCGCCGCCCCGCTCGTCCACATCGGTCCGCCCGACGACCTCGGCGCCCTCGACGACGCCCTGGCCCGCCTCGCGGCCGGCCGGTACGACTGGCTGTCCGTCACCAGCGGGTTCACGGTCGACGCGCTCGACGCCTCCGCGGCCCGGGCCGGCCGCACCCTGGGCGACGTCGTGCGCGCCGGACGCGCCGCGCGGCCCGGCAGCACCCGCGTCGCCGCGGTCGGGGACGCGACCGCCGCGGCCCTGCGGCGCGCCGGCGTCGACGTCGACTTCGTCCCGGCCGGCGAGCAGTCCGCGCGCGGCATGCTCGCCGAGTGGCCCGAGCCGTCGCCCGGTGCCCTGCCCGCCGGACGCTGCACCGTGCTGGTCCCGCAGGGCGACCTCGCCGAGCCGACGCTCACCGACGGCCTGACCGGCCTGGGGATGGAGCCCGAGGTCGTGACGTCGTACCGCAACAACCCCGCGCCGCCGCTGACGCCCGAGCTGGTGGCCGACCTCGCCTCGGGCGCCGTCGGCGGCGTCGTCCTCACGTCCGGGAGCACCGCCCGACGGCTCGCGGACCAGGTGACGCTGCCGCCGTCGACGCTCGTGTGCTGCATCGGCCCGCGCACCGCGGAGGTCGCCGCCGAGCTCGGGCTGCCCGTCGGGCTGGTCGCGCAGGAGCCGCACCCGCGGGCCGTCGTCGAGGCGCTCGTCCGCGGAGCGCGGGACCGCCCGCTCGGGGGCGAGGGCCTCGCCACGACGTCCAGCCCGCACCCGCCCACGACGTCCCGTCCCACCACCTGAGGTGACCCGCATGTCCTCCGCACCCGCGTCCCCGGCGTACGACTCCGCTCCTCACGACCGGCGCCACCGCCCTCGCCGCCTGCGCGCCACGCCCGCGCTGCGACGCATGGCCACCGAGGTCCGCCTGCACCCGGGCGACCTCGTGCTGCCGCTGTTCGTCAAGGAGGGGCTGACGGAACCGGTCGGGATCGCGTCGATGCCCGGCGTCCAGCAGCACACGCGCGAGAGCCTGCGCGACGCCGTGCGCGAGGCGGCCGACGCCGGCCTCGCGGGGGTCATGCTGTTCGGCGTCCCGGCCGTGCGCGACGCGGTCGGCTCCGGCGCCACCGACCCGGACGGGATCCTCAACGTCGCGATCACCGACGCGGTCGAGGCCGCCGGCGGCCGCCTCGTCGTCATGGCCGACCTGTGCCTGGACGAGTTCACCGACCACGGCCACTGCGGCGTGCTCACCACCGGTCCCCACGGCGAGACGGTCGTCGACAACGACGCGACCCTCGAGCGGTACACCGCCATGGCGCTCGCCCAGGCCCGCGCCGGCGCGGACCTGCTGGGCCTGAGCGGGATGATGGACAACCAGACCGCCGCCGTGCGGGACGCGCTCGACGACGCCGGGTTCGGTGACGTCACGATCCTGGCGTACGCGGCCAAGTACGCGAGCGCCTTCTACGGGCCGTTCCGCGACGCCGTCGAGTCGACCCTCGAGGGCGACCGCAAGAGCTACCAGATGGACCCGGCGAACCGGCGCGAGGCGGCCCGTGAGGTCGCGATCGACGTCGAGCAGGGCGCCGACGTCGTCATGGTCAAGCCCGCGCTGC
The DNA here is from genome assembly GCF_031582905.1 of Cellulomonas sp. ATA003. Lineage (NCBI taxonomy): Bacteria > Bacillati > Actinomycetota > Actinomycetes > Micrococcales > Cellulomonadaceae > Cellulomonas > Cellulomonas sp. ATA003. The sequence goes on along the minus strand of NZ_CP133990.1, from coordinate 3,966,074 downwards.
CCTACCTCGACGTGCTGGCCGACGTCGCCGCGTCGAGCCCGGTCCCGGTCGCGGCGTACCAGGTGTCCGGCGAGTACGCGATGGTCGAGGCGGCCGCCGCGAACGGCTGGATCGACCGGCGCCGCGCGATCGAGGAGTCGGTGCTGGCGATCCGCCGCGCGGGCGCCGACCTCGTCCTCACGTACTGGGCGACCGAGATCGCCGGCTGGCTCCGGGGTTCCGGGGTGCCCGCCGGCCCGGGGACCGTCACGCTGGACACGCCCACCCTCCCCGCCGGCACCACGCCCGACGTCCGTCCCGTCACCCCTGGGAGCACCGCATGAGCGCCACCGCCCGTACCGCCGAGGCCACCGCCACCGCGACTGCCACCGCCACCACCGGTACGCCCGTCACCGGCACCGCCACCGGCAACGACGGGCTGTTCGACGCCGCCCGTGGCGTCCTCCCGGGTGGTGTGAACTCCCCGTGCGCGCCTACGGCTCCGTCGGCGGGACGCCGCGGTTCCTCGTGTCGGCGCGTGGCCCGTACGTCACCGACGCCGACGGACGCGAGTACGTCGACCTCGTCTCGTCGTGGGGCCCGATGATCCTCGGGCACGCGCACCCCGCCGTCGTGCAGGCCGTGCAGGAGGCCGCGGCGCAGGGCCTGTCGTTCGGGGCGCCGACGCCGCGCGAGACCGCGCTCGCCGAGGAGATCCGGCGCCGGGTGCCCGCCGCGGAGCGGGTGCGGCTCGTGTCGACCGGGACCGAGGCGACCATGACCGCCGTCCGGCTGGCGCGCGGGTTCACCGGCCGCGAGCTCATCGTGAAGTTCGCCGGCTGCTACCACGGCCACGTCGACTCGCTGCTCGCGCAGGCCGGGTCGGGGGTCGCCACGCTCGCGCTGCCCGGGTCCGCCGGGGTCACCGCCGCGAGCGCCGCCGAGACGATCGTCCTGCCGTACAACGACCTCGCCGCGGTCGAGGAGGCGTTCGCCGAGCGGGGCGACCGCATCGCCGCGGTGATGACGGAGGCGGCGCCGGCGAACATGGGCGTCGTCCCACCGCTGCCCGGGTTCAACGCCGCGCTCGCCCGCATCGCCCGCGCGCACGGCGCCCTGATGATCCAGGACGAGGTCCTCACCGGGTTCCGCGTCAGCGCGGCCGGGTGGTGGGGGCTGGAGGGTGCGAGCGAGGGTTGGGCGCCCGACCTGGTGACGTTCGGCAAGGTCGTCGGTGGTGGCCTGCCGGTCGCCGCGCTGGGCGGTCGCGCGGAGATCATGGGCCACCTCGCTCCCGAGGGCCCCGTCTACCAGGCAGGGACGCTGTCCGGGAACCCGGTCGCGACGGCCGCGGGCCTCGCGACGCTGCTCGCCGCGGACGCCGACGTCTACGCCCGGCTCGACCGGACCGCGGCGACGCTCTCCGCCGAGGTGTCGGCGGCGTTCACCGCCGCCGGGGTCGCGCACCGCGTCCAGCACGCCGGGAACCTCTTCAGCGTCATGTTCGGGCCGGACGCCGCCGAGCGCGGCGTGCAGGACTACGCCGGCGCGCAAGGCCAGGAGACGTTCCGGTACGCGCCCTTCTTCCACACGATGCTCGACGCCGGCGTCAGCCTCCCGCCGTCGGTGTTCGAGGCCTGGTTCGTCTCGGCCGCGCACGACGACGCCGCCCTGGACCGCATCGTCTCCGCGCTGCCTGCCGCGACGCGGGCGGCAGCCGAGGCCCGCCCGGCCTGACACCCCGCCCGCGTGACGCCCTGCCCGGCCTGACGCCCCGCCCGGCGTGACGCCCTGCCCGGCCTGACGCCCCGCCCGGCGTGACGCCGCGCCCGGTCTGACGCCCGCCGAGTGCGACGTTCTCCACCTGTCGGTCGACGGGACAGGTGGAAGACGTCGCACTCGGCACGGGGTCGTGTGCGGTGCCCTCGCTTCGAGGGGCTGTCCGGGGCCTGCCTCGTCGCCTCCGGCGCCTCCGCGGCTGGACGGAATACCCCAGGGGGTACATGGTTGGACCGGACACAGCGACGGACGGAGACACCCATGACCGGCTACACCGGGACCAAGGACGACTACCTGAAGCGGCTGCGCCGCATCGAGGGACAGGTCCGCGGGATCGCGCGCATGGTGGACGAGGACACCTACTGCATCGACGTCCTCACCCAGGTGTCGGCCGTGACCAAGGCGCTCCAGGCCGTCAGCCTCGGGCTCGTCGAGGACCACCTGGCGCACTGCGTCGTGGACGCCGCGCGCGCCTCCGACGAGGCCGGCCAGGCCAAGGTGCGCGAGGCGGCCGACGCGATCGCGCGCCTCGTGCGCAGCTGAGCCGACGCACCACACGCCCGCACCACGCACCCACACCCCCACACCCCCGCACCACACGACCGGCACCGCGCCGGGCCCCCACGGAAGAGGACGACACCATGAGCACCACTCCCCTGAGCACCACCTACGACGTCACCGGCATGACCTGCGGGCACTGCGTGCAGTCCGTGACCGACGAGGTCTCCGCCCTGCCCGGCGTGAAGTCCGTGTCGGTCGAGCTCGACGCCGGCGGCACGTCGCAGGTCACCGTCGTCTCCGACGAGCCGATGGACGACGCCGCCGTCCGCGGGGCCGTCGACGAGGCCGGCTACACCGTCGTCCCCTGACCACCGGGGCGGTCCGCACCCCATCGACCGCCCTTCCTCAAGTGCTCTCCTAGCGAGGACCGACCATGTCGCACGACACGCAGCACCCCCTGTCATCCCCACCCGGCCCGTCGTCACCCTCGACCTCGCGGTCGAGGGGATGACCTGCGCGTCGTGCGTGGCTCGGGTCGAGAAGAAGCTCAACCGCGTCCCCGGCGCGAGCGCGACGGTGAACCTCGCCCTGGAGTCCGCGCACGTCGAGCTCACCGTGCCCGACGACGCCTCCGGGCTCGCCGGCGAGGACGACCTCATCGCGGCCGTCCGCACGGCGGGCTACGACGCGCGGGTGACCGGCCGGTCGGGGACACGGCCCGACGACGCGGCGTCGGCGGCATCGACGTCGGCCTCGGCCTCGGCGGCACCGGTGTCGTCGACGTCGGCGTCGGCGTCGGGCATGGACGGTCACGCGACGGAGCCCGCGTCCCACGCCGGGGCGTCGCACCCGCACAGCGACCGCGAGATGGCGCTGTCCGGCCACTCCATGGCGCCCGGCCACGACATGTCCGCCGACGACGACCTCTCCGCCCCCACCACCGACCGGGGCGCCGACCTGCGCCGACGTCTGCGGGTGTCGGCGGTGCTCACGGTGCCGGTCGTGCTGCTCTCCATGATCCCGGCCCTCCAGTTCGCGGGGTGGCAGTGGGTCGTCACCGCGCTCGCCCTGCCGGTCGCGACGTGGGCGGCGTGGCCGTTCCACCGCGCGGCGGCCCGGGCGGCGCGGCACGGCGCGTCGACGATGGACACGCTGGTGTCGATCGGCATCGTCGCGGCGACCGCGTGGTCGGTGTGGGCGCTGCTGCTGGGCGGCGCCGGGGAGATCGGCATGCGGATGGAGCCGACGCTGTGGCCGCGCGCCGACCACGGGGCGGCCGGCATGCCGGAGCTGTACTTCGAGGTCGCCGCCGTCGTGACCACGTTCCTGCTGGCCGGTCGATACGCCGAGCACCGCTCGCGGCGCCGGGCCGGGGACGCGCTTCGGGCGCTGCTGGACCTGGGCGCCAAGGACGCGACGCTGCTGACCACGGACGACGCGGGTCGCCGCGTCGAGCGGCAGGTCCCCGCCGGAGACCTCGCGGTCGGTGACGTGTTCGCGGTCCGGCCCGGGGAGAAGGTCGCCACCGACGGCGTCGTCGTCGAGGGCACCAGCGCGGTCGACGCGTCCCTCGTGACCGGCGAGCCGGTGCCGGTGGACGTCACCGCCGGATCCCCGGTGACCGGCGCCACCGTCAACACGTCCGGGTACCTCGTGGTGCGGGCGACGCGCGTCGGCGAGGACACCGTGCTCGCGCAGATCGGGCGTCTCGTGTCCGCCGCGCAGACCGGCAAGGCACGGGTGCAGCGGCTCGCCGACCGGATCTCGGCGGTGTTCGTGCCCGTCGTGCTCGTGCTGGCGCTCGGCACGCTGGCTGTCTGGCTGCTCACCGGGGGTGGCGTGCAGGCGGCGTTCACCGCGGCCGTCGCGGTGCTGATCATCGCGTGCCCGTGCGCCCTCGGGCTCGCGACGCCGACGGCGCTGCTGGTCGGGACCGGCCGCGGCGCGCAGCTCGGCGTGCTGATCAAGGGTCCGGAGATCCTCGAGGAGACACGCCGGGTCGACACCGTCGTGCTGGACAAGACCGGCACCGTGACCGAGGGCCGCATGCGCGTGGTCGACGTCGTCGCGGCCGACGGGACGTCCCCCGACGACGTCCTGCGGCGCGCGGCCGCCGTCGAGCGCCTCAGCGAGCACCCCATCGCGCGCGCCATCGCCGCGGCGGGTGTGCGTGGGGTCGGTGCGGACGCGGCAGGTGCGGACCCGGCAGGTGCGGACGCGGCGGGTGCGGACCCGGCCGACGGAGCCGGCGACGGAACGACCGACCAGGCTGCCGGCAAGCCGGTCGCGGTCGGCGCCGACGGCGTCGAGATCGGGTCGGACCAGGTGCTCGACTTCCGCGCCGACGCCGGGTCCGGGGTCAGCGGCGTAATCCGTACCGCGCACTCCGGGCTCGGGCTCGGCACGCGCGTGCTCGTCGGGCGGCCGTCCTGGCTCGCCCGCGAGGGCGTGACGTCCGACGCCACGCTCGACGCCGCCTTCGCCGGCGCCGAGGCCGCGGGAGGGACCGCCGTCGTCGTCGCCTGGAACGGGAGCGCGCGGGGCGTCGTCGTCCTGCGTGACCCGGTCAAGGCGACGTCGGCCGAGGCGGTCAGGGAGCTGCGCTCCCTCGGGCTGCGGCCCGTGCTGCTGACCGGGGACAACGTCGGTGCGGCGCACGAGGCGGCGCGGGCGGTCGGGATCGACGAGGGCGACGTCGTCGCCGAGGTGATGCCGGCCGACAAGGTCGACGTCGTCCGGCGGCTGCAGGCGCAGGGGTCCCGGGTCGCGATGGTCGGCGACGGCGTGAACGACGCCGCCGCGCTGGCCGCGGCCGACCTGGGCCTCGCCATGGGGACCGGCACGGACGTCGCGATCGAGGCCGCCGACCTGACGCTCGTCCGCGGTGACCTGCGGTCCGCGGGGCAGGCGATCCGGCTGTCGCGCGCGACGCTGCGGATCATCCAGCAGAACCTGTTCTGGGCGTTCGCGTACAACGTCGCGGCGATCCCGCTCGCCGCGCTCGGGCTGCTGAACCCGATGATCGCGGGCGCCGCGATGGCGTTCAGCTCGGTGCTCGTCGTCGCGAACTCGCTGCGGCTGCGCCGCTTCGCCTGAGGACGGCCCGCCCCGCGGGTCGCGTCCGCGCACGTCCGCCCGGCCACCCCCGAGGTGACCGGGCGGACGTCGCCGTGCGAGCGCGGCCACGGGCCGCGACGGTTTCAGCGGAAGCGGCGGCCCTCGTCGCGCCGGTACGCCCACACCGCCAGTGCCGCGAAGGCGACGCCCCAGGCGACCAGGACCGGGAGCGCCGTCGGCGGCGCCTCGCTGCCGGTGAGCGACTGCACCAGCAGGTCGCGGCCCGCGCGGCTGGGCAGGGCCTTGGACAGCGTGTCGAGCCACCCGGGGAACGCCTCCGGCGGCATGAACAGCCCGCCGGCGAACGCGAGCGGGAACAGCACGACCTGCACGACGGGCAGTGCCGCCTTGGCTGACAGCGAGTACCCGATCGCCATGCCGAGCAGCAGGAACGGCAGGGCGACCGCCGCGATGACCAGCACGCTCGTGAGGAACTGGGTGACGGTGACGGTGGCGTCCGTGAAGAGCCACCCGATGAGCGCGAGCGGCAGCAGTCCCAGGAGCGCGAACGCGGCGCCGTTCGCGACCCGTCCGGCCATCCGCGGACCCGCTCCGGCCGGCAGGGTGCGCAGGAACGGGTCGAACGGCTGCTGACGGTCCTCGGAGACCCCCGCGCCGTAGGTGAACAGGCACGTCGACATGACGGCGAACATCCCGAGCTGCCCGACGGCGGCCGTCGCCGCGACCGGGTTTCCCGCCACCGACTCCTGCGGGACGACGAAGAAGAACATCGCCAGCGCCGGGAACAGCATGTTGCCGATGACGGCGATCGGGACGCGCACCGTCTCGAGGAACTGGTAGCGGGCGTGCAGCATCGCCAGCCGGAGGGTGCCGACGGGCGGCAACGAGGAGCGGGTCGCCGGGGTCGGGGCGGGGGCGCGGCCGGCGGTGGCTCCGGGGTGGGTCGCAGTGCCGGTGGTCGGGGTGCCGGTGGTCGCGGTGCCGGTGGTCGCGATGCTGGTGGACATGGGGCCGGTGCTCGTCGGGCCGGTGGTCATCGGGCCATCTCCTCGGACGGGACGGGGGTGCTTGCTGGGCTGCTGCCGGAGGTGTTGCTGCCGGGTGCGTGGCTGCCGGCGGTGCTGCTGCCGGGTGCGTGACCGTCGGCGGCGCTACTGCTGGATGTGCCGCTGCCGGAGGTGCCACGGGTCGCGGCGCGCGGACCCGCACCGGACGACTCGGCGGTGAGCGCCAGGAACGCCTCCTCGAGAGACGCTCCGCGGATCTCCAGGCCGCGGAACCCGATGCCCGACCCGACCAGCGCACGGACGAGGGCGTCGGCGTCGGCGGCCAGGACGTGCAGGCGGTCGCCGTCCCGGGAGACGTCGACCACGCCGGGCAGCCGGTCCAGGACGTCGGCGCCGGCGGCGTCGGGCCCGTCCAGCGTGAAGGCGACCCGCCGGACCTGGACGCGGGCGAGGACGGCGGCGAGGGCGTCGTCGGCCAGGACGGTGCCGCCACCGATGACCACGACGCGCTGGGCGAGCGCCTCGATCTCCTCGAGGTAGTGGCTCGTGACGACGACCGTCGCGCCGCTCGCGTGGTACTCACGGAGCGCTTGCCACAGCGTGTGGCGGCCTTCGACGTCCAGTCCGGTGGTCGGCTCGTCGAGGACGACGAGGCGCGGGCGGCCGACGACGGCGAGCGCGACGGCGAGGCGGCGCTTCTGGCCACCCGACAGTGCGCCGGTCTGGCGCCGCGCGAGGTCGCCGAGCCGGAACCGGTCGAGCAGCTCGCCGCGCGGCATCGGGTCCGGGTAGTGACCGGCGATGAAGTCGACCACCTCCCCCACGGTGAGCGTGGGCGGGAGGCCGGTCTCCTGCGGTGTCGTCCCGAGGCGGACTCGGCTCGCGGCGTTGCGCGGGTCCCCACCGAAGAGCCGGACGGTGCCGGAGTCCGGCTTGCGCAGGCCGGTGACGAGGCTGAGCAGGGTGGTCTTGCCGGCGCCGTTCGGGCCGAGGAGCCCCACGAGCTCGCCGGGGTGGACCGCGAGGCTGACGTCGCGCAGCGCCACGGTGTCGCCGAACGTGCGGGTGACGTGGTGGGCCTCGAGCACTGGGCCGTCGGTCGTGGGTGGCGTCATCGGATCTCCTCGGGAACAGCGTCGGTGGTGGTCGAGGTGGTGGCGGAGGTGGTGGTCGTGGTGGTGGCGGTCTGCGCGGTGGTGGCGGCGGACGCAGCGTCGGCGCCGTCGGTGGTGCTGGTGGCGGCCGTGGTGCTGGTGGCGGCCGTGGTGCCGGACGGCGGCGTGAGGAGAGCACGGAGCTGAGCGAGGTAGTCGTCGAACGCACGCCGCCCGCTCCTGGTGGCGGCGACGTGCGTGGCGGGCACCCGCCCGACGTGACCCTTGGTCACCACGACGTACCCGGCGTCCTCGAGCTTGCGCAGGTGCGTCGACAGGTTGCCGGCGGTCGCGTCGAGCAGCTTCTGCAAACGCGGGAAGGTGATCCGGTCGTCGGGCGGGAGAGCGGCGAGCGTGGTCATGATGCGCAGCCGCGCCTGGGTGTGGATCACGGGGTCCAGCGGCTCGCCGGAGGTGCCGGCCATCACCGGACCTCGATGTCGAGAGCGAGGTCGTCGGGGGCGCGCCGACGGCGGCGGACGCCTTCGACGGCTGCACCGACGAGCATCCCGCCGCCGCCCGCCAGCGCCATGACCGCGAGCAGGTGCGGCATCCCGACGAGGGCCGCGGCGATCGTCACCACGAGGATCCAGGCACCGAGGGCGAACTGCGCACGGTCACGCCAGATGGCGGCACCGGCCACGTAGAGCACCCCGACGACGAGCGGCGACACGATGGACATCGCCGTCTCGACGACCACGGGATCCGCGCCGGCGCGGTTGAGGGCGACGGCCAGGGCGAAGACGCCGGCGAACCCGCCGAACCAGGCCCAGCCGTACATGGCTCCGCGCTCCGCGGACTCCCCGTGCACGCCGGACGTCCGTCGCGCGATGTGCACGGCCGTCACGAGAGCCGCGGACAGGAGCAGTCCTGCGAAGATGCCGCCCGCGGCCGCCGGGGACCAGTCGAGCAACGGCGCGTCACCGGCGACCAAGTACATCGCGCCGTAGCCGAGCAGCCATGCGACGCCCCACACCCCGAAGAGCAGCCGTCCGTCGACGTCGGTCTCGTCGAGGACGCGGGCCCGCTGGGCGGCGATCACCGCGGCGCTGGTGGCGGGGTCCAACGGCACCTCGTCCCCGGACGCGACCTCACCGACCAGGGATTCACGGCTGTCCGTCATGGGAGCTCCAGTCCTCATCTACAGAGTGGTTTGTGGCACAAAGTACTTCGCGGACGCGCGGTCCACAAGACCCCGGTGCCCGACGGTCCCGCTGCGGCAGGCGAGCACGGGCTGCGGAGAGGACGGGCGCTTAGGTTTCAGGGATGAGCGCTGACGTCACCGCCCCCGGCCCTGCGGCGGTACGCCGACGGTTGACAGTCGAGGTGTGGATCGTGCTGGGGCTGTCGGTCGGCCAGTCCGGGGTATACGCGCTGGTCAACATCGCCGCACGACTGACGTCCGGCACGCCGCTCGCCGAGCAGACGGCGACCCTCAACCCCAGCCGGTCCCCTCGTCCCTACCTGGACCTGACGTACCAGCTGCTCGGCATCGGCTTTGCACTCGTGCCCGTGCTCCTCGCCCTGTACCTGCTCTCCGCGGGTGGTCGCAGCGCGGTCCGGCGCATCGGCCTCGACGGCGCGCACCCCGGACGCGACCTCGCGCTCGGCGTAGGGCTCGCGGGACTCATCGGCATCCCCGGCCTCGCGCTGTACGCGGTGGGGCGAGCGCTGGGTGTGACGGTGGAGGTGCAGGCGTCGGCCCTCAACGCGACCTGGTGGGCCGTTCCGGTCCTCATCCTGTCCGCACTGCAGAACTCGCTGCTGGAGGAGGTCGTCGCCGTCGGCTACCTCATGGAGCGGCTCGCGACCCTGCGGTGGTCACCGGTCGCGATCGTGGTGGCGAGCGCCCTGCTGCGCGGGTCGTACCACCTGTACCAGGGCATCGGGCCGCTCGTCGGCAACGTCGTCATGGGCGTGGTCTTTGCGGAGTACTACCGCCGACGGCGGCGCGTCATGCCCCTCGTCGTCGCCCACACCGTGCTCGACGTCGTCGCCTTCGTCGGCTACGCCCTCGTCCCGGAGGAGTGGCGGACGGCGCTCGGCCTGAGCTGACCTCCCACGTCGCACACCGCCGCTCACGCTCAGCACGGTCACGACGACCTGAGTCTCCGCGGTGCGGTCGCGTGGTGAGCCGGGGTCGGGGATGCGCCTCGAGGCCGGTTCCCCGCAGCCGGCGTCTCCTCAGTCCGCGTCGCCCACCACGCGTACCGGCCTCCGCCGGGTGCTGGTCACCCATCGGGATCCGGCACGTGCAGGTCGCCTCGCCACATCTCCGTCATGGCGTGGATGGGGCTGCCATGCCGGTCGGTGAAGGTCCAGGCGTTGGTGTCGCGGGTGATGGTCATGTTCATGCGGTGGATGAGGTCGTGGTGGTACCAGCACAGGAGTATCCCGTTGGTGACGCTGGTGGTGCCGTGACCGCGGGCCCATTGATCGACATGATGGGTTTCGCAGAGAACCGGCGGTGCAGTGCAGCCGGGATACGCGCAGTGTTTGTCGCGGGCGATGATCGCGGCGCGCATGTGCGGGGTGAAGAGTCGTTTCTCGCGGCCGACGTCCAATATCTGGGAGTCGGTGGAGAACAGGAACCGGGTGAATACTCCGTCGCACATCAACCGATTCAACGCGGCCCGGGGGACGGGGGTGCCGTCGTGGTACTGGGGGATGCTGATCGGTGAGGCGCCGCTGATGGCGGCTGCGGTGAGCAGGTCGTCGGAGCCGGGCTCGTGCACGGGCTGCGCGGCTCCCTCGGCGAGAGGTGCCTGCCCGGTCTGGCTGCCCCGATCGCTTCGCGCGGCGCTGGCGGGGCCACCGACCGCCGGCACGAAGCCGACCACGGCGCCTGTGTCGACCTCACCCGTGACCCCACCCGTGCCCGTGCCCGTGTCTGCATCGTCCTTCGCTTCGCTGCTGTCTGCGCCGGCGCTGGCTTCGCTCAACGGGGCCCGGGCCGCCTCGGGTTCGTGTTGCCCGTCGGTCCCGGCTCGTGCGGCTGTTTCGGCGTCGGTGATGACGCTGTACGGCACCAGGACGCTGACGTGGGGGCGGACCCCGCCGCGAATGCCGGTCAGGCCGCGGTCGAGGACGACGCGGGCGAGGTCGCCGAGGGCTTGGGCGCGCCGCCGGGCGGGGTCCGTTCGTCACCGACCGCGGGTACGGGGGTGATCGCTTCGAGGGCGGCCTTGAGGTACTGGCCGTTGTCGATGGTGAGCTGCCCGGCCAGGTGGTACCCGTCGGACGTGCGGGACATGGTGAAGTGCTCGCGGTCGGCGGCGTCGCGGTAGCCGCGGTCGTCGGCGTCGGGGTCGGCGGCGGCGGCCCACCGGCGGGTGAGGATCCGCAGGGAGTCGACCGGCCACACCTTCGCCTGCCCGACGAGGAACGCCTCGTTGCACTCGTTCGCGGGGTCAGCCAGGACTTCGCGGCGTAGGTCGGTGGTGGGGGCGATCGTGCCGATCACCTGGACCTGCTCATGGGTGATCGCCCCAGCCACGCCAGCAGCCGCGGTCGCGGGCAGGTGGTCACGCAGTGCCCGGCCCAGGCGCACCTGGGCGTGCGCGGTCCGCACCGAGACCCGGTGGCGGGCGGCGACCCAGCGGGGGAACGACCGTGCCCCACCCAGGGCCCACAGCCCGTCCGCCTCGACCACCGGCAGCATCCGCACACCGACCACCCCGAGGCGGCTGACCACCGACGCAGCCGCAGCAGCGATCACCGCCGCCTGGGCACCGTCCAGCCCGGTGGTGTCCACCCCGGCCACCGCGTCGGTCGCGGACAGCAACGCACCCACCGCCGCGGCGACGTCGGGCGGCAACACGGAAAGGTCAGGCGAAGACCCGCGCGCAATTCCCGCAGGGTGGGCGTGACGTCGTCGGAATCCACCACACCCACCTCCCCGCCGAATGGTCGCGGCGTCCTCGCCGCTATCCCTTGTCTTTCTACGACCATGCTAGGACGAGCCGCTGACAAAGCCGACAAGGCACCCGAGTTCTGTGGACGGCGTCGCAATGAAAGCGACTGGGGTCGGTAAACGGCTTCTCGCGGCGCACTCGGTGGACGCTGAATCACGTGACACCAGAGGTGCAGCGCGAGCCATTCCTGTTCGGGGACGAGACGGCACGGACGTGCGGTGCGCGCTGACCTCGAGCAATCAGCATCGGCGGCCAACCGAACGACTTCGACCGGTGCAGCCTCCACCGACCCACTGAGTCAATACGTCTGCGTCGCGAGGGGCGGCATCGCGAGCTCCAGCATCGAGGGGGCCAGCGTCGCGAAGGGACGAGCATCGACCGGGCAGCATCGGTGGGGGTCAGCATCGAGCGGGCGGCATCCCGAGCCAGCATCGAGGGGACCTGCATCCGGGGGCCCGCATCGACAACACATCGCCCGAGCCCGCTCGCCGGGCGGACCGGCGCCGAACGCGGCCCCAGCCCCCACCGCGACCAGGCTCCCACCACGGCCGGACCGAGTGACGCGCCCGACACCACGCCCCGCCGCCTCACCCGGTGATCGCCACGGGATCACCCACCCCCGCACCTAGACTCGCGCCCATGCCGGATCAGCTCACCGCCCCCCGGGCGCGGAGCAGCCGCGACCGGAGCGGTCGCCGAGGGCCACCCCAGCGACTGCGCACGGGGTGCAGATCATCGACACTCCCACGGTCCGCGTCCACCACCCCAGCGACCTCCTGATGCTGGTGCTCTCCGCGCTCGGCGTCGCCGTCGTCATGCTGCTCGCCGTGTACGCGCACGAGACGACGACCGGTGTCGCGGAGGACGTGCGCGGCGTCGGCGGCATCGTCCGGCAGATCTTCACCGTCCCGGTGGCGCTGCTCGAGGTGCTGGTCACCTTCATCGCCCCCGCTGCGGTGCTCACCGAGCTCGCGATCCGACGGCTCGGTCGCCAGGTGCTCGACGCGACGATCGCGGCGATCGTCGGGCTCGTGCTGGCCGCCGTCGTCGCCGCCACGGTCGCCGCCGTCGGTGGCGACGTACTGGTCGCGGCCCTCTCCGCACGGGTACGGGGCCAGGTCTCGCTGACCATCCCCGCCTACCTCGTGACGGTGGCAGCCCTGCTCACCGCCGCCGGACCACGTGCGCGACGCCGCACCGTCACGTGGTCGTGGAACCTCGTCTGGGTGACGGTCGGGATCGCCCTCATCACCGGTGCCGCCTCGCTGCCCGGCACCGGCGTCGCCCTCCTGCTGGGACGGGCGGCGGGCGCCGCCGTGCGCTACGTGTCCGGTGTCCAGTCCGAGCGCGCCTACGGTCCGGCACTCGTCGACGGCGTGCGTCGCGCCGGGTTCGACCCGGTGCGGATCGACCGCGTCCGCGAGGCCGAGGTCGCGGCGGAGCCGCCCACCACGGTCGGGCCGCCGGGCACCCTCACCGGCGACCCACCCGACGCCAGCCCCGCCGCGACGCGGGCCATCACCCGGTACTCCGACGACCGCGTCTACGACCTGACGACCACGGGCGACGGGCGCCTCACCGTCGTCGTGCTCGACGGCGACCGCCAGGTCATCGGCGCGCTCGCCCGCCTCTGGCGCTCCCTGCGCCTGCGCGGTATCGAGGGCCGGTCGTTCGTGTCGCTGCGCCAGGCCGCCGAACGCGCCGCCCTGCTCGCCTACGCCGCCCACGCCGCCGGTGTCCGGACGCCCGCCCTGCTGAGCGTCGCGGAGGCCGACGACTCCATGCTCCTCGTCCAGGAGCGCATCGACCGCGCGGTCCGCTGCGCGACCTGGACCCGGCATGGCTCACCGACGCCCACCTGCACGCCATCTGGGAACAGCTCCAGCTCGCGCACGACGCCGGCATCACGCACCGCGCCCTGACCTCCGACGTCGTCCTGGTGGAGGACCGCGGCGCGGGACCGATCGTGTGGATCACGCGCTGGGAGAACGGCGACGTCGCCTCCAACCAGCTGTCACGCCGCATGGACCTCACCCAGATGCTCGCGCTCCTCGCCGTCCGGGTCGGTGCCGCCCGCGCGCTGCAGTCGGCGGTGGACGTCCTGCCCGCCGACGACGTCGCCGCGATCGGCCCCCTGCTGCAGACACCCGCGCTGCCCCGGCGCACGCGGGAGGAGGTCCGCGCGCACCCCAAGGTGCTGACCGAGCTGCGGTCGGCCCTGGTCGAGCTCCTGCCGGACGCCGACGTCCAGCCCGAACAGCTCCTGCGCTTCGGTGCGCGCACCCTCATCACCATCCTGCTGACCGTCGTCGCGGTCTACATCGTCCTCACGACGGTGAACGTCGAGGAGATCACCGAGGCGATCGCCGGCAGCGACTGGCGCTGGAGCGTGGTCGCCTTCGGGCTGGGCCTGCTGACCTTCCCGGGCGCCGCACTCGCCTTCGTCGCGTTCGCCCCGATCCGCCTCCCGGTCTGGCGGGCCACGCTCGTGCAGGCGGCCGGCGCGTTCGTCGCCCTGGCCGCGCCGGCGGGCATCGGCCCCGCGGCGCTCAACCTGCGCATGCTCAACCGACGCGGGGTCACCGCGTCGCTGTCGGTCGCGACGGTCGCCCTCGTGCAGGTCTCCCAGTTCGTCGTCACGGTCCTGCTGTTGCTGCTGCTCTCGGTCATCTCCGGGACCAGCAACGCCCCCCGGTTCACCCCGAGCCCGACGCTGCTGCTCGTCATCGGCATCGTCGCCGCCCTCGTCGCCTCGTCCCTGCTCGTGCCCGCGGTGCGGACGTGGGTGGCCGCCAAGACGCTGCCCACCGTGCGGCAGACCTGGCCGCGCCTCATCGCCGTCGTCGGGCACCCGTGGCGCATGGGCCTGGCCGTCGGTGGCAACGTCGTCATGACGATGGGCTACGTGCTCGCGTTCGACGCGTGCCTGGCCGCCTTCGGGCAGGACCTCACGCTCGTGCAGGTGGCGCTCATCTACCTGGTCGGGAACGCGGCCGGCGCGGCCGTACCGACCCCGGGCGGCATCGGCACGATCGAGATCGCCCTCACCACAGGCCTGACCGCCGGTGGGCTCAATCCCGGTGTCGCGGCCTCGGTCGCCCTGCTGTTCCGCGTGCTCACCTACTGGCTGCGCATCCCGATCGGGTGGGTCGCGATGCGCGTCCTGCAGCGGGCCGGAGACCTCTGACCGTGGCGCGGTCCAGCGACGCGGCAGGGACAGACGGCGTCACGCGCGGCGACGGCGCACCGGGAGGCGACGGCGCACCGGGAGGCGATGGTGCCGCGCGGGGCGATGGTGCGGCGCGCGGCGCCGGCCCCGCACGCGGCGCCTTCGTGACCAGCACCGCCGTGGTGGCCGTCGCCATCGCGTGGTCCGCGACCGTCGCGCCCGACCAGGTCCCCCTGCACTTCGGCCCCGGGCTCGACGCCGACCGGTTCGGCTCCCGCGACGAGCTCCTGCTCGGCATGGCCGGTGTGGCCGCAGGGATGGTCGTGCTGTTCGGTCTCCTGAGCGTCGCGGTGCGCCACCTCCCGCTCGACCTGGTGAACGTCCCGCACGCCGACCACTGGAAGGCCGCGCCGCACGTGCCCGAGCTGCGTCGGCGCCTGGCGGTCGACCTCCTCCACCTGGGTGCGGCCACGCTGCTGCTCGTCGCGGGAGTCGTCGTCCTCACCACGCAGGCCGCCCTGGCAGGTGACGGACGACTGTCCCCGCTCGCCGGGGTCCTCCTCGGCGCCTACCTCGCGTACGTGCTGGCGCTGTGCGTGTGGATGGCGACGCGCCGGTACCGGCCGCCGCAGGACGCCGTCGGAGCGCAGGGGCCGCACGCCGGTCGATGAGCGGCGGACGTGCGGGCGCGCGGTGGCGCAGCGCGCGGTGCCGCGGTGCGCAGTGCCGCGGTGCGCAGTGCCGCGGTGCGCGATGCGGGCTGCGCGGTGCCGCGGTGCGCGGTGCGAGCGGACGGCGCCGTCGTCCCCGGCTACGTCAGGGGAGGTCGCAGCCCGTGACGCGCTCACCGTCCACCGCGAGGTCGAGCCGCAGGTGACGGGCCTCGGCGGGCGGCGCCGGGGTGAAGCGCCACGCCGACTCCCATGCGCTGTCGCTCCCCGCGGCCCGGCCGGTGCGCGGGGTGTACTCGGTGCCGACGTCGTCGGTGAGGTGCGCCTGGATCCGCGCCAGCAGGGTGCCGGGCATCGTCGGCGGCGCACCGGCACCGTCGGGCCCGCGTTCGTCGCGACGCTCGGTCCAGGCGCCCATGGCGGTCTCCCAGTCCCGGTCCATGCGCTCCGTGGCGTCCCCCGGCACGCCGTGCCAGCGGATCTCCAGGCCGTCCGGCAGCACGTCGACGCTCTCCAGGACGACGTCGACACCGGCGACCGTGGCGATGGGGAAGTCGGTCGGGACACGCAGGCTCACCATGGCCCCACGGTAGGCGGTCCGGCGCCGACCGTGGCGGCGCACCGCGCCCAGCGCGCACCGGGGTCAGGGGCGCCGCACCACGCGTGTTCCGGCCACGCCGTCGTGCAGGGCGCGCCGCAGCGGATCCCGCCACGCCATGACGATGCTGACCAGCGGGATGACGAGGGACAGCGTGTAGGTGACGCCGACGACCGCCGCGGTGCCGGGCTCCAGGCCTGCGTCCATCCCTCCGTCCGTCCCCGCGTCGGTGGAGCCGCCCGCCTCGAGGAGGATCCGCGCCACGGCGATGTGCGCGAGCTGCCACGGCAGGAGCTTGACCGCGTTGCGCACCGCGACCCAGACGACACCGAGGGGAGCGGCCTCGGGAGCGACCCCGGGACCGCCATCACCAGCCGCGACCACCCGCAGGCCCGCACGGCGCTTGCCCCACGTCGCGTGCCGGCGTCCGGCCTCCGTCGCAGTGAGGTAGACCCACACCGGCAGGACGGTCGCGGCGAAGGCGCCGACGTCGACGACGAGCGGCGACACCGCGGCGGCGGCGTCCGCGTCGGCAGGGGCAGCAGCGCCCGCACCACGACGCCGACGACCGTGAGCACCGCGAGCCACCCGACGATGACGACGTAGTCCCACGCCGACGCCCGCCACCGGGCCGCGCCACCCGCCGGGGTCGTGCTCGGGGCCGTGCTCGGGGCCGTGCTCCGCGCCGTGCCCGCTGCTCCGCCCGGTGTGCGACCCCGCGGCACGCTCATCGCCCGCTCATGCCAGCCCGGCGTCGTGCACGTAGCGGGCGATCTGGACCCGGTTGGTCACCTCGAGCTTGGCGAACAGCTGCCCGACGTGCGTCTTGACCGTCGCCACCCCGAGGAACAGCTCCCCCGCGATGTCCGCGTTGGTCAGCCCGCGCCCGATGGCGACCGCGACCTGCCGCTCACGCTCGGTGAGCCGTGCGAGCCGCTGCTCGGCGACGAGCCGTCGGGTGTCGTCCTGCGGGCGGGTGACTGCCGCGATGAGCTGGGCGGTCACGCTGGGCGACAGCATGGGCTCGCCGGCCGCGACGCGGCGGACCGCCGCGACCAGCTCGGCCGGCGGGGTGTCCTTGAGCAGGAACCCGGCCGCGCCGTGGCGCAGCGCGGTCAGCACCATCTCGTCGCTGTCGAACGTGGTGAGGACGATGACCCGGGCGCGGTCGCCGCGGGACTGCAGCCGCTGCGTCGTCGCGAGGCCGTCCAGGCGCGGCATCCGGATGTCGAGCAGCACGACGTCCGGCGTCGTGCGGGCGACCGCGTCCATGCCGTCGAGCCCGTCGGCGGCCTCGGCGACGATCTCGATCGCCGGGTCGCCCCCGAGGATCATGCGCAGGCCGGCGCGGACCAGCGGGTCGTCGTCGACCACCACGACCCGCACGGTGCTCAGCTCCACGGCAGCCACCCTGCCACGACGAACACCCCGTCCTCGGGACCGCTGCGCAGCGATCCGCCCGCGAGCTCGGCCCGCTCGACGAGGCCCAGCAGTCCCATCCCCGCCCCGGGCACGGCACCGGGCGCAACGCCGGACGCAACGCCCGGCGCAACGCCTGGCGCAGCGCCGGGCGCAGCGGTCCGGACGGCGCCTCCGTCGATGGCCTGGCCAGAGGTCCCGCCGGAGGGCCGGCCGGAGCCGGGTCCGAGGGCGGACGTCGGCGCCGACCCGAAGGCAGGGAGCGGCGCAGCGGAGCCGGCCCAGGCACCCGCCGGCGCCCCCACCGGGAGCCGGTTGCGCACCCGGAAGGTCAACCGGTCCCCGGGCGCACCCGCGAGCGCCAGGTCCACGGACTCACCGGGGGCGTGCTTGCACGCGTTGGTCAGCGCCTCCTGCAGGATGCGGAAGGCCGTGCGGGACGTCGTCTCGGAGAGCCGGTCCAGCGTGGACGCGTCACCGCCCGGCAACCCCGTGAGGTCGACGTGCACGTCGGTGCCCGCCTCGCGCACGTCCGCCACGAGCGCGGGCAGCTCCGCGAGGGTCGGCTGCGGCGGCTCGGCGCCCCCGTCGGCCCCGTTGCGCAGCACGCCGAGCACCCCGCGCAGCTCGGTGAGGGCCAGGTGCGCGTTCGCCTGGATGATCCCGGCGGCCTCCGCGGTCTGCTCGCGCGTGAGGTCGGTCCGGTACGCCATGGCGCCGGCGTGCATCGCGACGAGCGAGATGCGGTGCGCGAGCACGTCGTGCATCTCGCGGGCGATCCGCGTCCGCTCGGCCTCACGGGCGGCGTCGGCCTTGAGCGCCTGCTCGCGCTCGGCGGTGTCCGCGCGCTCGCGCAGCTGCACGAGCAGGTCGCGCCGGGCCCCGATGTAGAAGCCGGTCGCGACGCACATCGCGTACCCGACGACCGCGAGAGCGCCGCTCGCCACGGCGAGCACCATGGAGTCGTCCGCACCCGGGATCGACCGCCGGTACATCCCCTCGTACACCCACGCCGCGAGCGCCCACACCAGCGCGCCGACGACGACGCCGCGCCAGCGCCGCCGGGTGCTCATCGACACCGCGGCCAGTGCCGCAGCGCCGACCGCGAAACCCGAGATCGACGTGAGCAGGCCCGTCAGGGTCACGGTGACCACCGGCCACCGGCGGCGCAGCGGCAGCAGGGCGACCGCTGCGAGACCGGCCAGCACGTCCAGCAGGAGGAAGACGCCGACCGCGTCCGGAACGGCCGCGTCGGGGTCCACCGGCAGCGCCTCGGCGGCCACGCCGAGCCACACGATCAGCCCGACCAGCAGGGCGACGCCGTACCGCCAGATCCGTGACCACGGACGCAGCGGTGGTGGCGGCGACGGTGACGACAGGGCGCTGGACATGACGGCGAGCCTAGGCAGCCGCGGTACGCGGCGACTCCACCGCCGGTCGCCGCACCCGCCGACCAAAGGTGGACCCGCTCGACCCCCGCGGCCGATCCGCTGGCCCACCGCCGGCCGCGACGGTGGTCCCATGATCACCGCAGAGCACCTCACCAAGCGCTACGGCGCCCGGACCGTCGTCGACGACGTGTCCTTCTCCGTCCGCCCCGGACGGGTCACCGGCTTCCTCGGCCCCAACGGCGCCGGGAAGTCCACCACGATGCGCATGCTGTGCGCGCTCACCACCCCGACGAGCGGCTCGGCGACCGTCCTGGGCCGCCCCTTCCGGGAGCTGGCCGACCCCGGCCGGCACGTCGGCGTCCTGCTCGACGCCTCCGCGCAGCACGCCGGCCGGACCGGCGTCGAGGCACTCACGCTGTCGGCACGGCTCATGGGCCTCCCCCAGTCCCGGGTCGACGACGTCGTCGGGCTCGTCGGGCTCACCCCGCGGGAGGCCGGCGCGCGCGTCCGCACCTACTCCCTGGGTATGCGGCAGCGACTGGGCATCGCGCACGCGCTGCTCGGGGAGCCACAGGTGCTGATCCTCGACGAGCCGGTCAACGGCCTCGACCCGACCGGCATCCGCTGGATGCGCGACCTGCTGCGCGCCTTCGCCGACGACGGCGGCACCGTCCTGCTGTCCTCGCACCTCCTCCTCGAGGTGGAGGCCGTCGCCGACGACCTGCTGATCATCGGCGGGGGTCGTCTGCTCGCCCAGGGCGCCGCGGCCGACCTGCTCGCCCAGCCCGGCACCCGGGTCCGCAGCCTGGACGACGACGCCCTCGCCCGCGCCCTCGCCGCGGCGGGCCACGACGTCACCCGCACGGCCGACGGCGCCCTCGCGACCCCGGCCACACCCGAGGAGGTCGGGCGGGTGGCGCTCCATGCCGGCGTCGTCGTCGTCGACCTGCGACCCACCGCCGGCACCGGACTGGAAGAGCTGTTCTTCGACACCACCG
Organism: Cellulomonas sp. ATA003; assembly: GCF_031582905.1. Taxonomy (NCBI): domain Bacteria; kingdom Bacillati; phylum Actinomycetota; class Actinomycetes; order Micrococcales; family Cellulomonadaceae; genus Cellulomonas; species Cellulomonas sp. ATA003. The sequence continues at coordinate 3,946,416 of NZ_CP133990.1, read as the reverse complement.
CCCGTGACGGGCGAGAGGAGATCGCCGCGTGAGCACCCACACCGCACCCCCGCACAGCCTGCGCCCCGGCCGCCGTCGCCGACCACGACGCGCAGCGACCGCCGGAGCGACCCGGTCACCACCGCCCGCCCCACCCCGGCCCCGCACCGCACGACCGGCGGGATCCCCTTCCCCCGACTCGTCGCCGTCGAGCTCCGCAAGCAGGTCGACACCCGCGCCGGGGTGTGGCTGCTGACGACGGTCGTCCTGGTCAACGCGGGGCTCATCGCGATCCTGCTGTTCACCGGCGGGTCGCAGGACCTCACCTGGATGGGGCTGACCAACGTCACGTCGCTGATCGGGATGCTCGTGCTGCCGCTGATCGGCGTCATGGCGGCGACCAGCGAGTGGTCGCAGCGGACCGCGCTGACCACGTTCGCCCTCGAGCCGCGCCGCACGCGGGTCAACCTCGCGAAGCTGACGTCCGCGAACGCCCTCGGCCTCGTCGTCATGGCGCTCACCCTGCTCGCCGCCGCCGTCGGGAACGTCGTCGGTGCGGTGTGGCGCGACGGTGACGGCTCGTGGGCGGTGGACGCGGGCCTGCTCGGGGGGAACACCCTCGCGCTGCTGATCTTCGTCACCCAGGGCGTCGCGTTCGGGCTGCTCCTGCTCAGCACACCGCTCGCGATCGTCGCGTACCTCGCGGTGCCGACGGTGTGGACCATCGTCGCCGGGCTCGTCCCCGCGCTTCGCGAGCCGGGGCAGTGGCTCGACATGAACCTCACGACGCTGCCGCTCATGGCCGGCGACATGAGCGGCGACGCGTGGGCGCGGCTCGCCGTCTCGGTCGCGGTGTGGGTCGCCCTGCCGCTCGTGCTCGGGCTGTGGCGCACCGCGCGGCGCGACGTGAGCTGACGGCTGACGGCCCCGGGGTGTCCGTCGCCCCGGGGGTAGCCGTCGTCCCTTGGACGCCAGGCCGCGCGGATGGCACTCTGGTACCAGAACCCGTACCAGTGGAGGTCCCGGTCATGGCTGTCACGGCGAGCGAGGCCCGCAAGAACCTGTTCCCGCTCATCGAGCAGGTGAACGCGGACCGCACCCCGGTGGAGATCACGTCTCGGCGCGGCGATGCGGTGCTGATGTCCCGCGCTGACTACGACGCCCTGGAGGAGACGGCTCACCTGCTGCGCGTGCCCGCGAATGCGCGGCACCTCCTCGAGAGCCTCCAGCAGGCCAGGGCCGGCCAGCGGGACGAGCACGACCTCGTCCGATGAGGTTGGTCTTCACGCCGAACGGCTGGGCCGACTACACGTCCTGGCTCGCGGCGGATCGCCGAACCCTCGCACGGGTGAACCGCCTCATCGACGATGCCCTGCGTGATCCCGTCGCAGGTATCGGCAAGCCGGAGCCGCTGCGCCACATGCTCACCGGCGTCTGGTCGCGTCGGATCACCGAAGAGCATCGCCTCGTCTACCTCGTCGACGGCGACGACCTGGTGATCCTCCAGGCACGCTTCCACTACGAGTGACCGAGGGAGCCGGGGCTGCCGCGCTGCGCGACGTGAGCCGACGGACCGGCGGCGGGCCCGCCCCCGCCCGGTCACCCGAAGGTGAAGGAGTACGCCGCCATCCCGGCGGGCACGTCGACCTCGACGGTCCCGGTCACCGGGGCGTCCGCCTCGAGCAGCCCGTACAGGGTGGGCGCACCGGACACCTCGACGTCGCGCTCCGCCACCACGTCACCGGCGTCGTCCCGCACCACGGCGTGCACCGTCCCCTCACCGCCGAGGACCATGAACACGTCCTGCGCGGTGAAGGTCAGGCGGACCCGTGCGTCCGGGCCGGCCGTCGCGGCCTGGTAGTCGGTGGTCCACGTGCCGTCGAAGGAGAACGAGTCGGCCGGTTGGTCGGCCGGGAACGTGTAGGTCGCCTCTCCTCGCTGTACTCCCCGGCGGCGTTGAACTGCTTGCCGACGCTGAGGAACGTCTCGGGCGTCGTGCCCTCGCCGCGCGGCGTCTCGTCGACGGTGGTCGTCGGGTCGGGCAGCTCGACGTTCGGGTCGGCGTCGGTCAGCAGCTCGCGGATGAGCGCCTCGGTGTTCGCGTAGCCCCCTCGCCCTGCGACACGTGCCGGACGACGCCGGTGGCGTCGATCAGGTAGTGCGCGGGCCAGTACCGGTTCCGGTACGCCGTCCAGGTGGAGTACGCGTTGTCCTGCGCGACCGGGTACTCGATGCCGAGCCGCTCCCCGCCGGCGACGACGTTGCGGGTCTCCCGCTCGAACGCGTACTCGGGCGTGTGGACGCCGATGACGGTGAGCCCTGCGTCGCGGTAGGCGTCGTCCCACGCGGTGACGTGCGGGACCGACCGCTGGCAGTTGATGCAGGAGTAGGCCCAGAAGTCGACGAGGACGACGTCGCCGCGCAGGTCCGCGAGGGTCAGCCCGGCGCCGTCGTCGGTGTTGAGCCAGGTGTCGATCCCGCGGATCTCCGGCGCGGGGCCGCACTCCTGCAGCTCGGCGGCGTTGTTGGTGCAGCGGTCCAGGCCGGCGTTCTCCTCCGTGACCAGGCCGCCGAGGTCGAGCTGCTGCTGGACGGTCTCGTTCTCCGCGATCCGGGCCTGCAGCGTCTCGGTGTACCCGGGCAGCGCGCGCTGGATCGCGTCGGTGAGGTTGAACGACAGCGCGAGGGCCAGCGCGAGCATGAGCACGCCGCCGGTCGCGCGGATGCCGCGCTGGTGCGCCCGGAACGCCTTGACCCGCTCGGCGACCCGGCGCCCGGCGAGCGCGAACACCAGGAGCGGCAGCGCTGCACCCAGCGCGAACGACACCGTCAGCACGACCGTCCCGACGCCGATGTCCCCGGTCGCCCCGGCGACCGTGATCGCCGCGAGCACCGGTCCGGCGCACGGCACGTACACCGCGCCGAGCCCCAGACCGAGCAGGAACCCGCTGCGGTTCGCGGTGCGGTCCCGCTTCGGCGCGAAGCGGGCGAACGGCCGCTCGAGGACCTCCTCGAACCGCGGGACGAGCAGCCCGATGCCCAGCAGCGCGAGCACGACGATGCCGGCCCACCGCAGCAGGTCCAGCGGCAGGTTCAGCAGCGCGAGCACGAGCGATCCGAGCAGGGTGAACAGCGTGAAGCTCGTGACCAGCCCAGCGATGACGAGGTAGGGCCGCCACGCCTCACCCCGGGCCGGTGCAGCCGTCCCGGCGTCGCCGTCCGGTGGCCCGTCCAGCACGGCGGTCGTCGTGCCGGGAGTCGTGCCGGTCGTCGTCACACCCGCTGTGGCGCGGGTCGACGCACCGAAGGTGGGCTGCCGCATCGCACCGACCCCCAGCGGGCCGACGCCGGACGCACCGACCGCGCGGCGGGAGTTGACCGACGTCGTCGTGCCCAGCCCCCGCGGGCGCTCTGCACCCCGCCCGAGAAGAAGATGACCGGCAGCACCGGGAGGATGCACGGCGAGATGCCGGTGATGAGGCCACCGACGAGGCCGATGAGCGCGAGCGTGAGCAGGTCCATGGCCGGTGTTCGGCGCGGGGCGGGCTGCGGATGGGTCTGGGGCGGTCCGCACGCCCGTGTGCCCGGGCAGGGTAGGAGCGCGACCGCGCTCGGTCTGCGGTGCGCTAGCGCGCCGGCAGCAGGGCCAGGAGGAGCAGGGCGAGCCCGAGGCCGCCGAGGCCACCGACGCGACGCGTGCGTCGCGGGCGCGGCAGGGCGCGCGTCGGCCCGGCGAGCACTGCGAACGCGGTGATGCCCACGGGTGGGACGAGGATGAAGGACCAGGCCCATCCCCAGCGCGTCAGACGCCACGGCTCAGGGCCCTGGACCAGCGCGACGAACGCGCCGACCCACCCCAGGCACGCCGCGAGCGCCAGCCACCCGGGCACGACGACGCCGTAGAGCGACCACGCCTGCGACGGTGCGTCACGTCGCTCGACCTGGAGGGCCGGTGCCAGGTCGCGCAGCACCGGCACGACGTCGGCTGCGGCGCTGTCGGCTACGGCGCCGTCGGCTACGGCGCCGTCGAGGGCGCCGGCGGCCACGGCGGCCGATCGGGTGAGGACGCCGGTGCGCCAGCGGATCTCCTCGGTCATCCAGCCCTCGCCGCCGGCGGCATCCGGCACGCGGTACCCGAGAGCCTCGACGGACGTAACCCGCCCGCTCGACACGTCGGCACGCAGCTGCTCCGGGGTGGACGGGTGCACGCCGAGCGGACCGGCCAGCAGGGTCACGAGCAGGACGACGCCCAGCAGCGCGAGCCGTACCCGTGGCCCCGCGCCGGACGCACCCACACCCGACTCACCCGGCCCCGGCTCGGTGACGACGGACCCGGCGACGGCAGGTCCGGTCGGCGCGGTCATCCGGCCAACCTACGGCGGCGAGCGCCGCTGCCGAGGGATTCTCGATCCGACCCATCCACCCCCGCACCGCTCCGAACCAGCCCTCGAAGGTCCCGCTCCGGCGGGACGACCACCCGCCCCGGGCCACCCGCGGCGGACCTGACGAGGGAGAACTGCCATGACCCGCTCCACCACCCGCATCCGGATGGCCACCATCGGTCTCCTCGCCGTGAGCACGCTCGGCCTGTCGGCCTGCAGCTCCGACACCGCCGAGGACATGACCGCCGGCAGTGACACGACTGCCGAGGCCCCCGCGACCACCCCGGAGGCCGAGGAGTCCGAGAGCACGGAGAGCACCGAGAGCACCGACGACGAGATGATGGCTGCCGACCCGGCCGCCGACCTGGTCGGCCCCGGCTGCGCCGCCTACGCCGAGGCCGTCCCCGAGGGCCCCGGCTCCGTGACCGGCATGTCGCAGGACCCGGTCGCCGTCGCGGCGTCGAACAACCCGATGCTCACCACGCTGGTCTCCGCGGTGTCCGGGCAGCTCAACCCGGACGTGAACCTGGTCGACACCCTCAACGGCGACGAGTTCACCGTGTTCGCCCCGGTCGACGACGCGTTCGCGATGATCGACGCCGCGACGCTCGAGACCCTCAAGACCGATGCCGACATGCTGTCGAGCATCCTCACGTACCACGTCGTCCCCGGGCAGCTCTCGCCCGAGATGGTCGTCGGGGAGCAGACCACCGTCCAGGGCGGGACCGTCGAGGTCACCGGTGAGGGCGACATGCTCATGGTCAACGGCGCCAACGTCGTCTGCGGCGGCGTGCACACCGCCAACGCGACGGTCTACCTCATCGACGGGGTGCTGATGCCGACGATGTGACGCCCTGCGCACGAAGCCCGCGCACGACGCCCCTGCACGACGACGAGGCCCGCACTCCTCCACCGGAGCGCGGGCCTCGTGCGTGTGGAGCCGTCGAGTGGACGTGTCAGGGAGCGCGGTGCTCCGTCCACGCCTGGCCGTCCCAGTACCGGCCACCCTGGCCGTCCGGGGACGGGTACCAGCCGGCGGGCGGCAGGAGCGCCGCGGACTGGACCGGCACACCGGGGTGGCCCTGCGGGAACTGCTGCGCCACCAGCACGTTGACCGGAGCCATGCCGTACACCGGCGCATGGGACTGGCAGGCCATGACGAGCGCAGCGATCCACCCGATCAGGCTCCAGCCGAGCAGCAGGTTCAGCACGCCGATCGCCGCCATGTTCGACCGTCCGCGCGCGACGGCGATCGCCCACGGCAGCATGTACGCGAACGTGAGGACGGCGCTCAGCCAGGCGATCACCACGACGGCGCCGGACGGCGTCCGCTGATCCGTCAGCGGTCCGGGACGCTGCCACTGCGCAACGGGCGGCGTCGGTCGTGACGGCGGTCCGACCGGCCCCGGCCCGTACGGCTGCATGTCGTTCATCGCGTCCCCCTGTGCCCGGACCATGGTCGGTGCTCGCGATGCTCCCACCGCACACCCTCGGTCCGACAGTCCCTCCCGGGACCAGATGTCACCGGGCTGCGGGCTCCGGCAGGGTGAGGATCTCCGCGCCGTCCTCGGTGATGGCGATCGTGTGCTCGCTGTGGGCGGTCCGGCAGCCGGTCGCGCTGCGCAGCGTCCACCCGTCGGCGTCGGTGACGAGCTCGGCGGTGTCGGCCATGACCCAGGGCTCGAGCGCGAGCAGGAGCCCCGGCCGCAGCGGGTACCCGCGGCCCGGACGCCCGCTGTTCGCCACGTGCGGGTCCTGGTGCATCGTCGACCCGACGCCGTGGCCGCCGAACTGGGTGTTGATCGGATAACCCTCGGCGGACAGGACCGTCCCGATGGCGTGCGAGAGGTCACCGACGCGCGCCCCCGGACCGGCGGCGGCGATCCCCGCGGCCAGCGCGCGCTCGGTCGCGGCGATCATCGCGGCGTCGGCCGGCCGCGCCGACCCGCCCACGACGAAGCTGATCGCGGAGTCGGCGACGACCCCGTCGAGCGACACGGCGAGGTCGAGGGTCAGCAGGTCGCCGTCGGCCAGCGTCCGGTCGTGCGGCAGCCCGTGCAGGACGGCGTCGTTGACCGACGTGCAGATGTAGTGCCCGAACGGCCCGCGTCCGAAGGACGGCGCGTAGTCGACGTAGCAGGACACTGCGCCGGCCTCGAGGATCATGGCCCGGGCCCACCGGTCGATCTCGAGGAGGTTCGTGCCGACCGTCGCGCGGTCCCGCAGGCTCTGCAGGATGCCCGCGACGAGCGCTCCCGTCCGTCGGGCCCGCGGCAGCTCGCTCGGGCTCAGGATCTCGATCATGCGGTCCTCTGCTCGGTGTCCGGCCGGCGTCCGGCCGGTCGGTCTCTCGGTCTGTCGAACCGGTGTCCCGCCGAACCTACGCCTGCGTCGGTTCGAGCACGACGACCGGGTCCGAGGTCGGCTGCTGCGAACCCTCGGCCGGCTCCACCGTCACGGCGAGCAGGTCACCGGTCCGGTAGTCGTCGGCGACCGCGCGCACCCGGCCGGCGTCGTCGGGCATGACGCCCTGGGACAGCGCGACCCCGTCGCGCAGGACCCACAGCTGGTACTCCGTCCCGGTGCCGGGCTCGGTGAGGCCGGTGGCGGTGAACAGCGCGCGGTCCTCGGCGAGCACGCCGACCGCGGTCCCACCCCGGTCACCTCGGCGCGGACGACGACGGCGCCCGGATCGGCGAGGAGGTCCACCACGGCCCGGGACTGCGCCTCGACCCGCTGGGTCTCCTGCGCCTGCCGGACCGCGAGCACGCTGGGGATGGCAGCGGCGCCCAGCGCGGTGGCGGCGACCGCGAGCCATGTCGTCGCGCGGCGCGGCCGGCCGCCCCGAGCCCGGTCGGCCGAGGGTGTGGGCCCCACGGCGCGTCCGGCCGCGGGGACCTGCGGCGTCCGCGTGATCCGATCCATGACGTCGGCCCGCAGCGCGACCGGCGCGGGCGCGCTGGACGCCGAGCCGAGCAGCGCTGCGGTCGCGCGCAGCTCGTGGAGCTCGCGTGCGGCGTCCGCGTCCCGCTCGACCAATCGCTCGACCGCCCGGCGCTCGATGTCGTCGACCGCGTCCAGCGCGTAGGCGGCGAGCAGGTCGCGGACGTCGTCGTCGGATGCGTCGGCGCCTCCGCCCGTGCCCGCGCCCGTGCCGCGGGGGTCGTCCGTGCTCATGCCGCCACCACCCCGAGGCAGTCGCGCAGTCGGAGCAGGCCGTCCCGGATCCGGGACTTCACGGTGGCGAGCGGGGCGGCGAGGTCCTCGGCGACCTCCCGGTAGGTGCGTCCGCCGTAGTAGGCGAGGACGACCGCCCGGTGCTGCGTCGGCGTCAGGCCCTCGAGGCAGTGCCGGACGCGCTCGCGGTCGAGGGAGTCCTCGACCTCCTCCGCGACGACGTCGAACGGACGCTCGACCGCCTCGTCGAGCGCGCGCTGGTCGCGCGTGCGCTGGGCCTGCACCGACCGCACCCGGTCGACGGCCCGGCGGTGCGCGAGCGTGAGCGCCCAGGTGCGGGCGGACCCACGCACCGGCTCGAAACGGGACGCCGTGCGCCAGATCTCGACCATGACCTCCTGGCTGACCTCCGCGGCGTGATCCCGGTCCCGCAGCACCGCGAGGCAGGTGCCGAAGACCCCGGACGACAGGGCGTCGTAGACCTGCGCGAAGGCGGCCTGGTCGCCGTCGGCGACCCGGACGAGGAGCACGTCGGTCGACGGCCGCTCGTCGTCCGCGGGTGCGCGGACGGCGCCGTCGGGGATGTGCTCACCGGCGACAGTCTGCCGCAGGCACGCGCCGGGCGAGCGCTCGCGGGGCGCGGAGCGAGATCGAGCAGGGTCATGGGGGCTCGGAGGGTCGGAGTGGGACGGCGACGGCGAGGCGTCGGTCGCTGGGCAAAGGTGGTTCGGAGCCTGCCCCGCGGCGGATGGGTCAGCGGGCCGACGGGGCGCCGGTTCCGGCCGCGTCCTCGGCGACGTCCTCGGCGATGTCGTCCTCGGCAGCGTTCTCGGCCCCGTCACCGAGGACGAGCAGCATCGTGTCCGACCCACCGGTGCGCCCGACCACCGAGAAACCGTGCCGCTCGTACAGGCTGCGCGCCCGCACGTTGCCGTCCTCCACGCTGAGGCTCACCGCTCGCACGCCCGCCGCTCGCGCCCGGTCGAGGAAGGCGGCGAGCAGCGCGGCGCCCACGCCGGTGCCGCGCCGGCCGGGTACGACGGCCATGCCGAGCTCCGGGGCGTCGTCGGCCACGTAGCCGTAGCCGGGCTCGTCCCGGGTGAGCGCCCGCGCCCAGACGGCACCGAGCGGGGCGGCCGGGTCGCCCGCCGCCTCGTCGACGGCGACCACCCCGAGGTCACCGGGCCGCATCCAGCCGTCGAGGTACCGGCGTGCGTGCGGGTCGGCGAGCATCGCCTCGCGGGTCACCCGGATCTCGCCGGTCCAGTTGTAGGCCTCGAGCAGCAGGTCGAGGAGGAGGTCGGCGTCGGCGGGGACGGCGTCGCGCACGTGCACCCTCCGACCGTAGTGCTCGCGCACGTGGCCGACGTCGGCCCGGCCCGCGGCCTCGCCGGTCGCCTCGCGGGTCACGTCGCGGGTCGCCTCGCCGGTCGCCTCGCCGGTCGCCTCGCCGGGGACCCGGTCGCGGCCCCGGCACCCGGGTGCGAGCATCGACGGGCGCAGTCACGCCCCGGTCACGACCGGCGGCATCCGCCCCATCCCTCTGGAGGACACCGGCATGAGCCGACGCAGCACCGGCAGGGTCGTGGTCGTCATCGGCGCCTCGAGCGGTATCGGCCGGGCGACGGCTGTGGCCCTCGCGGCGCAGGGGGACACCCTCGTGCTGGCCTCCCGCTCCGCCGAGGCCCTCGCCGACGTCGAGCGCGAGTGCCGCGACGCCGCGCCGCGCCCCCGGCGGCGGGACCGCAGCGGCCCACCGGCGGTCTCGGTCGTCCCCACGGACGTCAGCCTGCGCCCCTCGGTCGAGCGGCTGTTCGACGTCACCCTCGCCCGGCACGGGCGGATCGACGCGATCGTCCACGCCCCGGCCGTCGTCGCCTACGGGCACTTCGAGGACGTCCCGGCCGAGGTCTTCGACCAGGTGATCACCACGAACCTGCTCGGCGCCGCCAACGTCGCGCGGCTGGCGCTCCCGTTGTTCAAGGCCTCCGGCGCCGGACACCTCGTGCTCGTCGGATCGCTCCTGGGCAAGATCGCGACGCCGTTCATGAGCTCCTACGTGACCAGCAAGTGGGGCCTGCACGGGCTGGCCCGCACGCTGCAGGCCGAGGTCCGGTGGGTCAAGGGCGTCGACGTGTCCCTCGTGTTCCCGGGCGGCGTCGACACGCCGATCTACTCCCAGGCCGCGAGCTACGCCCGGCGCGAGGGCCGTCCGCCGATCCCGGTGGACCCGCCGGAGGCGATGGCCCGCGCGATCGCGAAGGTGCTCGACCGCCCGCGCCGCGAGACCTCCGTCGGCCTGGCCAACGGGCTGTACACCGCGGGCTTCCGCCTGCTGCCGGGGGTGTTCGACGTCCTGGTCACGCCGTTGATGTCCCGCGCCGGGATGTCGATGACGCGGTCGCCGGAGGACCACACCGGGAACGTGTTCGCGCCGGTGCCGCGCGGTGAGGACACGTACGGCAAGTGGGGCCGGCACTGGATGCGCGGCGTCGTCGCGGTCGGCGCCGGGGCAGTCGCGGTCGGCGCGATCGCCGCCGCGGGTGCGCTCACCGCTGACGGGGAGCGCACCCCCAAACCTGATCGACCGCCTCGGACCCGCGCCGCCAGGTCTGCCGGGTCTGCCGGGTCTGTTGACTCTGTGAGGTCTGCCAGGATCGGCGCATGGACGCCATGCCGGCCACGGGACGCCGCGCCGTCGTCGTCGGCGCGGGGATCGGTGGGCTCGCGAGCGCGCTCGCGCTGCAGCGGCGCGGGTGGGTTGTCGAGGTCGTCGAGCGTGCGGCCGACCTGACCCCGGTCGGCTCGGGCATCGCCATCGCTCCCAACGGGCTGCGCGCCCTGGACGTGCTCGGCCTCGGGGACGCCGTCCGGTCCCGGGCCGCGACCCAGGGTGCCGGCGGGTTCCGCGACCCGAGGGGCGCTGGCTGCTCCGGCAGGACCTCGGCGCCATGGTCGCGGCCCTCGGGGAGTCGTTTGTCGTGCTGCGGCGGTCGGTCCTCGTCGACCTCCTCGTCGCCGCGCTCCCGCCCGGCACCGTGCGCCTCGGCACCCCGGTGCGCGCCGTACAGGCCGGCGAGCGAGGTCGCCGTGCGGTGGTGACCGTGGACGACGGCGCCCTCGAGGCCGACCTCGTGGTGGCTGCCGACGGCGCGCGCTCGTCGCTGCGCGGGCAGCTGTTCCCCGGCCACCGCGGGGTCCGGTACGCGGGGTACGTGGCCTGGCGGCTGATGCCTGCGCCGGGACCCGCCGTGCCGGTCGACCAGTTCGAGACCTGGGGCCGCGGTCGGCGCTTCAGCGCGCTGCCGATGGCCGGCGGCGAGGTCTACTGCTGGGCCACGGTGACGCTCCCGCCGGGTCGCGCCGTCGACGACGACCGCGCCGAGCTGCTGTCCCGCTTCGGCGGCTGGCACGAGCCCATCCCCGCGCTGATCGCCGCGACACCGGACGACCGGATCCTGCGGCACGACGTCGTCGAGCTCGCCGCGCCGCTGCCCGCGCTGCACGCCGGACGGGTCGCGCTGGTCGGGGACGCCGGTCACGCCCTCACCCCCGACCTCGGCCAGGGAGGCTGCCTGGCGCTGGAGGACGCCGTCACGCTGGCGCTCCTGACGGACCGGCACGCCACGGTGGACGCGGCACTGGCGCGGTACACCGCGGTGCGGCTGCCCCGGGTCACGCGGATCGCGGCGCGGTCGCGCGGTCTCGCCCGCGTCGGCCAGGCGGCCGGTCCACGCACGACCCGGCTGCGCGACCTGGCGATCCGCGCGGCCGGGGTGCTGCCGCCGTCCGTCGCGTCGCGCGGGCTCACGTCCGTCGTCGGCTGGCGTCCGGACGACGACGTCCACGCGTCCCGGCGACCTCGGTCGTGACGACGGTGAGCTGACGCTCGAGCCACCACACCGAGGCGAGCCCGAGGACTGTCGCTGCCTCGAGGACGAACCAGGCGAAGACGAGGCTCACGTGCATGAGCCCGGAGACGATCCCGAACCCGACCAGCCCCAGCGTCAGGTAGCCGCCGACGACCCCCAGGAGGATCCGGATCCGGCGCAGCACCGCACCACCGCGCGGCGACAGCTCCTCCCCGCGGTCGACGAGCCCGAGGAAGGCGAACGCCGACCCGATCGCGGCGACGACCGGCACGAGGCCGACTCCCAGGGCGAGGAGCGTCGGTGCCCGCAGGTGGGCGAGCTCGGGCCAGCTCCGCACGGACTCCAGGCTCGCCAGGTACAGGAGGCCACACCCGCCGAGCAGCGCGAGCACGACGAGCACCAGGGCGAACCGGAGCGGTGCGGTGTGGCGGGTCATGCCCGCGACGCTACCCGCTGATCTATCGAGGAACAATAGAAAGGCACCGACCGTCGAGAGTCGGACGGGCAACCCGTCACCGCTCGAACGGGACGCTCCGCAGGTACTCCCACGGCCCACCGAGGTATCGGTACAGCCGCCACCCGACGGCCACGGTGTCCCACGGGCTGAAGCCGGCGGTGAGCTGCGCGTGCAGCACCCGCGCGACGTCCGGGTCCACCTTGTTCTGCACCGTGACATGGGGGCGCCAGCGCTGGCAGTCCTGGGCGGTGAGCCAGGGCTGCCACCGACCGGCGAGGTCGGCGCGCACCCTCTCGGCCACCGGGGCGCGCACGTCGATCGCGACCCCACGCCCGAGGAACCGCACACCGTCCACCGCGACCGGCACGGGTTGCCCCGGTGCCGACGAGACGAGGTCGGCGAGCACCTGGTCCGCGCGGTCGGCCGGCAGCGCGTGGAACGCCGTCACGTGCGCCGCGAGCACGTTGCGCTCCGGCGGGAAGTGCTGACGCCGAAGCGCGTCGAGCCTCTCCTGCGCGGCGGCGTCGAGGGCGAGCGTGAGGATCAGCGGGGCGTCCGGCACGCCGTCGACGGTACGGCCCGCGGCTGCGGCCCGGCGCCCGGACCAGCCCGATCCGACCCGGCCCAGCTCGATCCGACGCGGTCCGGCCGGGCCCGACGCGGTCCGGCCCAGTCCGACCCACCGACTACTGCGCGACCCCGCGGAGCGCGGCGATGGGCTCGATCCGGGCGGCCTTGACCGCCGGGTACGTGCCCGCGGCGAGCCCGATGACGCCGCCGAGCAGCGCCGAGGCGACGACCGCGACGTCGTCGAGCACGGGCGTCCACTCCTTCGTGACGGAGACGACCACGACGACGAGCACGCCGAGCGCCGCCCCGACGAGCCCACCGAGCAGCCCGATCACGGCCGACTCCACGAGGAACTGCTGCGCGACGTCGCGGGTCGTGGCACCCAGCGCACGGCGCAGCCCGATCTCCCCGATCCGCTCCCGCACCGACAGCAGGGTCACGTTGGCGATGCCGAGGCCGCCGACGAGCAGCGCCACCCCGCCGAGCGCGAGGAAGATCGCGTTGATGTCCGCCTGCACCTGCCCGCCGACGGCGGACGGCGGGGGTGGCACCTGGACGTCCACCGCCTCCGGCGTCGTGGGGTCGAGGGCGATCGGGGCCTGCTCGCCGACCACCGGACCGGCGCCGACGGCGATCGTCACCTGCGCCTGCTCGAGCCCCGGCAGCGCGAAGTCGGCACGCGCGGTGCCCACGGCGAGCAGGACCGCGTCGAGCAGGTCGGAGCGGCGCTGCACCGCGTCGACGATCCCGATCACCGTGTACGGCCGCTCCCCGATGAAGATCGACGGCTGCCGGTCCACCCGCCACACGCCGAGCCGCTGCGCCGCCCGGGCGCCCAGGACGACCACGCGGTCGGCCCGGGCGTCGTGGCCCGCGTCGAAGTATCGGCCGGTGGCGATGGTGCCGCGGACGGCGTCGAGCAGGCCGGGCGTGGTCGCGAGCACGGGGGCGGGGTGAGCGCGGCGGCCGACGGGTCGTTGACCGGCAGCGCGGACACCGCGGCCGACCCGATGTCCACCGTGCTGACCGCCCCGACGGACTCGACCCCGGCCAGCCGTCCGAGCCGGTCCTCGACGTCCCACGGGATCCGGCCGGTCGCGCGCTGCGACGAGCCGGCGCCGGTCGTGGCCGGCTCGACGACGACCTGGGTCGCGGCCACGGCGTCGAACTGGCGCGCGACCTGGCCCGCGGCGGTCTGCGCGAGGCCGATCGTCACCACGAGGGACCCGATGCCCAGCACGGTCCCCACGATGGTGAGCAGCAGGCGCGCCGGCCGGGACCCGATGCCGTGCGCCGCCTCGGCGAGCAGGTCGCGCAGTCCGAACCGGTCGCGCGGCACGCCGCGGGGGACGACGACGCCCGGGCCGGGGCGCCGTCGCAGCGCCGGCACCCGCAGCACCCGCGGCACCCGCGGCACCCGCGGCGCCCGGAGCACCCGCACGTCAGGCCACCTCGTGCAGCACGCCGTCGGTGATCCGCACGCACCGGTGGGCGCGGGCCGACACGGTCGGGTCGTGGGTGATGACCACGAGCGTCAGCCCCTCGGCGTGCAGCTCGTCGAACAGGTCGAGCACCCCGCCGGACGTCACGGAGTCGAGGTTGCCGGTGGGCTCGTCCGCGAGCAGCACGTGCGGGGAGGCGATCACGGCGCGCGCCACGGCGACCCGCTGGCGCTCCCCGCCGGACAGCACCGGGGGCAGGAAGTCGAGGCGGTGGCTCATCCCGACCCGCTCGAGGGCCGCGAGCGCCCGCTCCCGCCGCTCGGCACGGGGCACGCCGCTGTACAGCGTCGCGAGCAGGACGTTGTCGAGCACGCTGCGGTGGGGCAGGAGGTGGAAGGACTGGAACACGAAGCCGATCCGTCCGCCGCGCAGCGCGGAGCGGTCCTGCTCGGCGAGGTCCCGGGTGGCCAGCCCGTCCAGGAGGTAGTCGCCCGTGGTCGGGCGGTCCAGCAGCCCCAGGATGTGCAGCAGGGTCGACTTGCCGGACCCCGACGGGCCCACGATCGAGACGTACTCCCCGGGGTGCACCACGAGGTCGGCCCGGCGCAGCGCCTCGACCGGCGGGTCACCGGCGAACGCCCGGGTCACCCCGCGCAGCTCGACGACCGGGGCGACCGGGGTGAGCGGCGCACCGGGCCCCGCGGGAGGGGGCGCGTCGTCAGCGGGCGCGTCGGGAAACGGGTCGGCAGCGGGCGCGTCGCCAAGGCGCGCGTCAGCAGAGGGCGGGTCGGCAGCGGGCGGGTCGGCAGCGCGCCGCAGCAATCTCACGCGTCCGTCCCCGCGTCGTCCGGTGCGTCCCCGTCGGCCGGGGTCTCGCCCGTGACCTGCCCCGCACGACCGACGACGACGCGGTCCTGCGTCGACAGGTCGCCGTCGACGGGCTCCACCTCGACGAACCCGTCCGCGGCCAGACCGGTCGTGACCTCGACCAGGGTCGAGACGTCGCCGTCGAGCAGCTCGACCCGGGCCTCCCCGCCGGGTCCGGCGGTCAGTGCGGCCAGCGGGACCGCGAGGACCTCGCCACCCGTCGAGCTCACCGGAATGGTCACCCGCACGTTGGACCCCTGGAGCGCCGTGCGCTGCTCGTCGGTCAGCTCACCCGGCGTGATGACCACCCGGGTCCGGCCCGCGGTCGTCTCGGGGGTGCCCTGCGCCGCCGGGTCGTCACCGCCCAGCGCCGTGACCGTTCCCGTGACCTCGCCGCCGTCGGGCAGGGCGATGCTCGCCGGCGCGCCGACCACGAGCAGGCGCGCGTCGGAGTCGGCCACCGCGCCGCTGACCTGCAGCGTCGCACCGGAGACGCTCATGACCGGGGTCCCGGCGACGGTCGCGCCGCGCTCGACCGCGACGGAGTCGACGCGGCGCGGCATGGACGCCAGGTACACGACCTCGCTCGCCGGCAGGTGCGTCACGGCAGCGGCCTGTGCGGTCGCGAGGTCCGCGCGGGCCCGCTCCTGGAGCTTCTCGGCGGCGGTGACGGCCGCGCGCTGCATCGAGGTGTCCGGCGCCTCGGTGGCCGCGTCCCGCTCGGCCACCGCGGTGGCGACCGCCCCCTCGGCGGCGGTGAGGTCCGATCCCCGGCACGTCGCGGGGTCCGCCGCGCACGCGCGCTGCGTCTCCTCCAGGACCGCCACGGCGGTGTTCACGGCCGCCTGGAGCGCGACCCGGCGCGGGTGCGTGTTCTCGCCGCGGGACGCCGTTGCCAGATCCGCCCGGGCGAGCCGCACGCCGTCGTCGGCGGCGTCGACGGCGTCGACCGCGGCCTGGACCTGCGCCTTCACCTCGTCGTCGGGCGCCGGGGCGGGGTACCCGACGCGGGCGTACAGGTCCACGACGGCTGCCGACGTGGCGGCGTCGTACTCGGGGTCGGCCGGGTCACCCGGGTCGATCCCGAGGGAGACGAGCGCCTCCTTGAGCTGGACGACGTCGGGCCCGGACACGCCCGCCCGCAGGGTCCGGTACACCGGCAGGGCCCCGGGCAGCGCGATCACCGGGCGCCCGGTGACCTCGAGCAGGACGGCGCCGGTGTCGATGGTGCCGCCGACGTCCGGGACGCCGCCGGTCACCACGGCCGGTCCGCCGAGGTCGCCCGTCTCCAGGACGACGTCCACCGGGTCCTCGTAGACGACGTCGCCGCGCAGGACGACGTCGTTGGCGAGCACCCGCTGCTCGACCGGCACCGTGATGAGCCCGGCATCCGGCGGCGCCGCCGCGGCCGCCGCCTCGGCCGGCGAGACGATCATCCGGCTCAGGCCCAGACCCGCGCCCAGGCTCACCACGGCGACCGCCGCCATGGCCGCGATGGTCCGGGTGGATCGTGACGTCCTCGACATGGTGTGCGTCCTGCTCCCTGGTCGCTCGGTCAGCCGTTCGGTCCCCCGCTCAGGACCGTGCCGCCGCCACGGCCTCGACCCAGGCCTCGAGCTCGGTGCGGTGGGCGTCGACGAACTCCTGCTGGAGCTCGGTGCTGACCGTCTCGAGGACGTCGGCGTACCCGCTCGACTCACGGCACCGGTGGTCGGCGACCGCCGTCGTGATCTCCTCCTCCGTGATCGCGTCCAGGCGCTCCTGCACCTGGGCCTCGATCGCGGCGAAGTCCTCCTCCGACGGCATCTCCGTGACGTCGCTGCCGTCCCCGTACGCCTCCTCGTGGACGACGTCGACCTTCTCCGAGATGCGCATCATCGCGTCGTCGACCGTCGCCAGCCCCGTGATCCCGGCGTCGCCCATGCAGCTGACCCAGGCGGTGGTGACCTCCGTCATCCGCGGGTCCTCCAGGGTCCGGTCCCAGACGGCGACCATCTCCTCCTGGAGACTCGCGACCTCGTCGCCGCCCCCCTCGTACACCTCGTGCTGCGCCCGGCCCTGGCAGCCGTTCTGCTCCCAGTCGTAGACGAACTCCTCCTCGCCCGCCTCCATGGCCTCCATCTGCGCCATCTGGTCACCGTGCAGGGCGAGGTAGAACGCCTCGGCCTCGGACTCGGACATCGCCGCGACGTAGTCGGCGTTCGGGTCGACGAACGCCTCCTCCGGCATGGGCTGCTCGAGGTCGCCGTAGGGGTTGGTCGTCATGCCGTAGCCGTACTGCTCGGCGAACTCCTCGGTGCCCCACTCGACGTCGAGCTCCTCGGACGACATGGACATGCCCGTCGACGAGGTGTCCATGGGCAGGTAGTCGAAACCCTGCTCGGCCATGCACTCGGCGACGACCTCCTCGACCCGGCGCATCTCCCGCGCCGCCTGGTCCTCGTCGTACTCGCCGTAGGCCTTCTCGTAGTACTCCTCGAGGGGGCCGAGCTCGACCTCCGCGCCGCCGCCGTCCGCGCCGTCCGCGCCGGCACCGCCGTCCCCCGCCCCGCATCCGGTGAGGGTGAGTGCCAGCAGAGCCACCGTCGGAGCGACCGCCCCCCGCATCGTGCGTCGCCTCATGGTCGTGCCTTTCACGTGGTGAGATCGGTCCCGTCCGGGCCCCGGGCCGGACGCCGTCGTCCAGTCACGGGCACACCGTAGCGGCAGTCAGCGTGCCGATGACCGCGTTTCGCGGTATGGACCCGCTCACCGCTGACCGCGATCGCTCCCGCGGCCCACACCGGCCCGGAGCGGGACCGCGGGACCGGGGTGTCGTTGTATGCCGCGAGGGGCCGTGCGATAGTCGCGGTAAGCGCTTTCGCCGGCATGGGCGCTGCACCGATCCGGTGCGCCGGCCGCAGCGCGGCCGGGCGAGTCATCACCACAGGGCTGTGGGAGACGCCGTGGCGCAGGGTGGTGACCGATCGACGGGCCGGCACGGACAAGGGAGTCTGTCGCATGCAGTGGCAACCGACCGCACGAACCACGCTGCCGATGGCGGCACTGACCTCGGCGCTCGTCCTCGGGCTCGCCGCCCCCGCACCCGCCAGCCCGGCGCAGTCAGCCGACCCGCGATCGGCCGGGAGCCCTCGCGGCGGCGACCTCGGGCGCGCGGTGCTCGGCCCGACCGACGGCTGGGCCGCGGCGGACGGCGGGACGACGGGCGGCTCGGCCGCCACGGCCGCCGAGGTGCACCACGTCGACTCGTGGCCGGAGTTCCAGGCCGCGCTCGGCGGGGCGGACGCACGCGGCAGCACCACCCCGCGCATCGTGTACGTCGAGGGCGAGCTCGACGCCTTCGAGCGGGCCGACGGCACGCGGGCGTCGTGCGACGACTTCGCCGCGCAGGCCGGCTTCAGCCAGGCCGACTACATCGCCGCGTTCGACCCGGTGACCTGGGACTACACCGTCACCCCGGACGAGATGGCGGCCCTGCAGGATCTCCAGGACGCCGCCGCGGACGTCCAGGCCATGCAGACGCAGCAGCACATCGGGTCGAACACGACGGTGATCGGCGTCGGCGACGACGCCCGAATCGTCGGGGCGAACCTGCGCATCCGGGACGCGGACGACGTCATCGTCCGGAACCTGACCGTCTCGGACTCGACGGACTGCTTCCCGGAGTGGGACCCGAGCGACACCGGCGCGGGCAACTGGAACTCGCGGTACGACAACATCTCGATCTGGACGTCCACGCACGTGTGGATCGACCACAACACCCTCGACTCCGGCGACCTCCCGCCGTCGGAGCTCCGCACCGTCTACGGCCGCCCGTACGAGGTGCACGACGGGCTGCTCGACATCACCCACAGCTCGGACCTCGTGACGGTCTCGTACAACGTGCTCGGCGAGCACGACAAGACCATGCTCATCGGGTCCTCCGACTCCCGCACCGACGACCGCGGCACGCTGCGGGTGTCCATCCACCACAACTGGTTCCAGGACATCGGCCAGCGCGCCCCGCGCGTCCGGTACGGCCAGGTGCACGTCTACAACAACCTGTACACCCAGACGCAGGCGGAGGGCTTCAGCTACTACTGGGGCGCCGGTCGCGAGTCGGCGCTGTACGTCGAGAACAACGACCTCTACCTCGCCGACGGGGCCGACCCGGCCGACGTCGTGGCGTACTGGGGCGGCACGGCGATCACGGAGACGGGCAACCGGGTCGACCGCCGCGCGGTCGACCTGCTCGCGCTCTACAACGCGGCCAACCCCGAGCAGCCGCTGCTCGACGACGCCGGCTGGACCCCGCAGTGGCACGACCGGATCCAGCCGGTCCAGGCGGTGCGGGCGACGGTGCGCGTCAAGGCGGGTGCCGGCTTCCTGAGCTGATCACCGGCACCACACCGCACCACGCACGACGCCGACGGCGGCGGGACGACCCCGCCGCCGTCGGCGCGTCCGGGTTCAGCAGCAGGTGACGCGGGAGACCTCCACCCGCCACAGGTCCGGGCCGGACTGCAGGTACGTCCACCCGAGCTCACCGGCCTCCTGGGCGAGCAGGCGCTCGCGCAGCGGGACCGGGTCGTGGTCGACGGCGAGCACGAAGGCCTCTCCCGGGACGAGCGCGGCCGCGGCGGCGAACACCGTGTCGTGGCGCTGCTCGCGGGTCAACGGGCGCAGGTCCAGGTCGTCCGCGGCGACGCCCGACGCCGTGCGGGGTCCGGCCGCGAGCTGCACCGCCTCCGGCGCAGCGACACCGCCACCGCCGCACCCGCACCCGGCACACCCGCACCCGCCGTCGGCGGTGACCCCCACCGTGAGGAAGCCGGGGTCGGGCACGCCGGCGGACCCGTCCGAGCGCGGCGTCGGTGACGTCGGGGACCCGAGCGGGGACAGGGACGGCGTGGGCGTGGAGCGCGGGGTGGTCATGGTGGTTCCTCTCGTCGGTGACGCAGGTGCGTCCGTGCGGTGGTGGAGAAGCGGGGCCATCACCGTGCGGCCCCACGGACCTCGATCAGCCCGTGGGCACCGCGTTCGGCGTCGACCATGAGGTGGGACACGAACGGGTACGTGCCGGCTTCGGGGAAGGTCAGCTCGACGAAGCCCCCCTGGGCCGGCAGCAGCCCGAGCACCTGCGCGCCCCCCGTCCCGACGTCGGAACGCGTCCGGTCGGTCCCGGGAGCCGGCGGACCACCGAGTCGGTACGCACCCTCGAGGAAGACCGTGTCGAACTGGCTGCCGACGACGTGGAACGCGCTGGGTCGGTTGGGTCCGGCATCGAGCACCCACACCCGGACCCGCTCCCCGACCCGGGCGGTCAGGGGCGCGTGGTCGTACTGGGCGGGGTAGCCGTTGAAGGCGACGGCGTCCGGGCGCTCGGCGGTGATCGCGTCGACGTCGGCGATCCCGGCCTGCGGTCCCAGGTACAGCTCGGACTGGACCAGCAGGTACTCGCGGTCGACCGCGGGCAGGTCGGGAGGGTCGATGACGACCGCGCCGACCATCCCGTTCGCGAGGTGCAGCGACATCGGCGCGGTGGAGCAGTGGTACATCCAGATGCCCGAGCGGGTGGCGGTGAAGGTGTAGGTCAGGGACTTGCCCGGCTCGATGGTGCGCATGGGCTCGTCCGGTGCGAGCGCACCGGCGTGGAAGTCCACGGAGTGCCCGATCGACCCGTCGTTGACGAGCGTCACCTCGAACCTGTCGCCGACGGCGCCGCGCAGGGTCGGCCCCGGCGCGGTCCCGCCGAAGGTCCACAAGGTCTGCCGTACGCCGGGAGCGACCTCGCGCTCGACCTCCCGCACCGTGAGGGTCACCCGGTGCGTCGTCCCCCGCGGTGCGGGTGCGAGCACGGGGTCGTACGGGGTGAACCCGGGCCCGGGCTCACCCCGCAGGTCGAGGTCCTCCCGGGCGGACGGGTCCCGCTCGTCCGACGACGCCGCCCCGGGCGCCCCCGCACCGGTGGCGGCCTCCGCGCCGAGGTGCGTCGCCGCGCCGTCGACCGTGCCGCCGCCGGCCGTGTCGGCTGCGCCGCCGTCGACGACGACCTGCAGCGTCATGCCCATCCCCCGGTGCCCGGCCACCGAGCACCAGCCGGCCAGGGACCGCCCGACGGTGCCGACGTCCACACGGGTCGTCGCGCCGGCGGCGAGGCGGCCGCTGCTCGCGCCGGAGTCCAGCACGAGGTCGTGCACGACGTCGTCGGCGTTGGCGACCACCAGCACGAGCCGATCCCCGGCCTGCACGTGCACGGTGTCCGGGGTGAACCGCATGTCGCCGGCCTCGACGGCGACCTCGACGACGCTGCCGGTGGCCGGGACGCCGTCGGCGGCGGAAGGACCGAAGCCGGCGGCGGCCGGGTCGGCCGCGACCCCGACGGCGACCACGAGGGCGAGCGTGGCTGCTCCCACCACCGCCGGGCCGAGCGTCCGACGTCGTGGTGGCGTGAGCAGCTCGGCAGCGGCGACCGCGACCGGGCCGGTCCCGCCGCCCGCGCCGGCGGAGTGCTCGCGTCGGTCGCGCACGGCGGCGCGTCGGACCGCCCGCCGGGACGCCACGGCGGCCCGCACGAGCAGCACCGGGGTCGCCGCGAGCGCGGCGAGGACGACCACCGAGACGCCGACCCGCACCAGGCTGGGTGCAGGGAGGACGAACAGCAGCAGCCCGGCGTTGACCAGCACGAGCCGCCCACCGGCGCCGCGCTCGGTCCGGGCGATCGCCGCCCGGACCACCGCGGGACCACCGCCCAGCACCATCGGACCGAGGTGGGACAGCGCCCCGAGCAGCACCTGCGCGGCGAACCCGACAGCGAGCGGTGCGAGCACCGGAGCGAAGGCCGTCTGCGCCGCCGGCCAGCCGTCGGCCGACCCGACACCCCACGCCCAGGCGAGGACGGCGCCGAGCAGCCAGAGCACCGCGCACGCGACCGACCACGGGGCGAAGGCGGTCGGCGGCCGGAGCCGGGCCTGGCCGACGAGCGGGCGCACCGCCCACACCACGCCGGCGGCGTAGAGGACGAGGCCCGCCGCCGTGACCGGGCGGGCGCCCGTCGCCGTCCCGGCGAGGGCCACGACCAGCGCCGCCCCGAGGAGGCCGAGGGCGAGCCGGGCCGCGCGCTGCGCCGCGTCGTCGACCTGGACCCGCAGCATCGTGGGCCACAGCGTGGCCAGCGTCCCGACGACGGCCAGGCCGACCCAGCCGAGCAGCATCACCGCGACGTGGGCGACGTGGGCGCGGGCGGCGGCGTCGCCGGCGAGGTCCGGACGGGCGAGCACCGCGCCGAGGGCGGCGCCGACCGGCAGCGCCGCGGCGGAGACGACGAAGTACCAGGTGGTCCACCCGAGCCGGGTGACGACGGGCTGGCGGCTCTGCGCGAGCAGGGTGCCCAGGTGCCACAGCGCGACGCCGCCCACCGTGGTGGCGCCGACGACGACGACCGGCCAGATCCCGGTGAGCAGCCCGACGATCACGCCGACCGCACCGACCGTGTGCCCCGCGAGGCGCAGCACCTGGCCGCGGTGGCCGCCCGGCAGCGGTCGGCGGCGCAGCGCCTCGGCGAAGTGGGCGCTCCAGACGAGGATCGCGGTGCTGACGGCGCCGAGCAGCAGTGCGTGGACCATGAGCCACGGGGCCTGCGGCACGGCGCGGTGCGCGCTCGCCAGGGCAGCCGCCACCACCAGCCACCCGACCACGAGAGCGTTGGCACGCACGTGCCAGCGGGCCCTCACGCGTGCCCCCTCGCCACGACCGTGCTGGATGGCACAGGTGGGCCGGGCGGCACGGACCGCCCGGACGCAGCGCCCGGGGTGTCCGCCGACGCGACCACCGGCCGGACCGACGCCACCGGTCGGCGACCACGGGCCGACGACCAGGCGACCATGGCCACGAAGGTCAGCAGCGCGACGACGTCCAGCGACCCGCCGACCTGCAGCGCCCACGGCTGTTCGTACGCGTCACCGACCAGCAGCCGCAGCACGAGGGACGCGTGCAGCAGCCCGACCGCGACGAGGAAGTGCGGCCGGTAGGGCAGCGGTCGGCCGAGCACCGCGGGCAGGATGACCGGCGCGTGCGCCATGATCATGGACAGCGTGAAGCCGAGGAACACGGCGTGCACGACGGCGTCGTACGCAGTGCCCCCGCTGACGCCCCCGCTGACGACCCCGGTGACGACCCCGGCGGAGCCCCGGCGGCCGTCCCGACCGGACCGGCCAGCAGCCAGATCGCTCCAGCGACGGCGAGCCAGGCGTACCCGGCCAGCAGGCACCAGGCCATGTACCGCGGGAGGCCGGTGCTGCGGACGGTGCGCCGGGCGACGTCGTGCACCGCGAGCCAGCCGACGACGGCGAGCAGTGCCGCGCCCAGGAGCGGCACCGCGGCACCCGGCCACAGCGCCGTGCCGACGACGGCCGCGAACACCGCCGCGCACAGCGCGAGGGCGCGCCCTTCGGCGCCGTCGGGCAGCGCGACCCGGGCGAGCTCGACGCGCTCGCCGACGATGGTCAGGACGAGGAAGCCGGTGAACCAGGGCAGGACCACGGCGACCGGCGCCCCGCCGAGCCACAGCACGGCCGCGCCGGCGGCGGCGACCGCGCCGAGCGCCTGCGCCGCGAGCGCGACCGACCCCGCGCGCCGCCACACCGCGGCGTACACCCCGAGCTGGACCGCCGTCCCGACCACGAGCGACGTCTGCCCGACGGCGAGCGGCACCGCCGGGACGAGCAGCGCGAGACCACCCCCACCGAGGGCCGCGGGGGCCAGGTACCCCCACGGGCGGCGCAGCGCGACGGCGCGCTCCAGGGCGATCACCGTCCCGACGAAGCCGAGGACGAGGATGGGCCCGTGCACCTGCGGCAACCGCTCGGTGGTGACCGGCGCCGGCAGCCCGAGCAGGAGCAGGGCGGCGTCGAGCCCCGCGAGGAGCGCGAGCCCCCGGGGACCAGGAGGAGTCCGCGCCGTGTCACCCGGCCACGCTACGAACGGCACGGCGCCCCGGCCCCGGACCTAGGTCCCTGGGCGCCCGCGCGGATGCTAGCGGCCTGCCGGCGCGGTGATCCGCTCGGCGTCGGGCCGCGACCGGCGCGGCGGCACGGGGACGGCGCTGCCCGGGTGCCCGGGCTCGAGGAAGCCCTCGCGCGCGACGGCGCCGACCACCACCACCGCGGGTGACCCGACCCCGCGGCCGCGCACCGGTCGGCGAGGTCGCCCAGCGGTGCCCGGACGACGCGCTGACCGGGCAGCGTGGCCTGCGCGACGACGGCGGCGGGAGTCGCGGGGTCCACACCGTCCGTGACGGCCTGCGCGGTCAGCCGTGCCAGTCCCTGCATCCCCATGAGGACGACGACCGTCACGTCCGGCTCACCCATCGCCGCGACGTCCAGGGCGCTGAGCGGGCCGTGGCCGTTGACGACGTGCACCCGCGCGCTGGTGCCGCGGTGCGTGACCGGGATCCCGGCGGCCTCGGCCGCCGCGACCGCCGAGGTGATGCCCGGCACGACCTGCACCTCGACGCCGGCCGCGCGGCACGCCAGGACCTCCTCGCCGCCGCGGCCGAACAGGAACGGGTCGCCGCCCTTGAGCCGCACGACGCGGCGTCCCTCGCGGGCGTGCGTGACGAGGAGGTGATTGATGCCGTCCTGCGAGACCTGGTGCACGCCCGGGCTCTTGCCGACGTAGACGATCTCGACGCCGTCGGCGAGCTCGTCGAGCACCGCGGTGGGCCCGAGCCGGTCGGTCACGACGACGTCGGCCTGGGCGAGCAGCACGCGCGCCCGCACGGTCATGAGCTCGGGGTCCCCGGTGCCGCCCCCGACGAGCGCCACGGTGCCCGGCCGCAGCGTGGAGGGTCCGGCGGCCGGGGTGCCGTCGGTCGCACCCGCACCCGAGCCCGAGCCCGAGCCCGCTGCGGTACCGCTCCGGTGCGCGGCCAGGTCGTGACGCCCGGCGCGCAGGTCCGCCGCGATCCGGTCCCGCAGCGCGGTCGTGCGGCGCGGGTCGGGGCCCGCGTCGGACACCACGCCGACGACGACGTCGCCCACCCGCGCGGTCGCGGGCGTCCGGGCCGAGCCCACCGCGGCGTCGGACGCCACGACGCAGAACACCCGCCGCTCGTGCGCCCACCCGGCGACCTGCGCGTCGACCGCGGGGTCGCCCGTGCAGGCCTGGACGAGCCAGACGCCGTCGACGTCGTCGGCCACGACCTCGCGCGGGACGTGGGTGACGCGCCCGGACGCGGCCAGGGCGACGACCTCCGCGGACGCCTCGGGCGCCACCACGGTCACCACGGCACCCGCGTCGACGAGCGCGTGGCAGCGGCGGGCGGCGACCGGTCCGGCACCGACCACGAGCACCGGCCGACCGGTGAGGTCGACGCCGAGCAGGGTCAGCTGCGCGCTCACGGCGTCAGCACCCAGACCTCGTCGCCCATCCGCTCGACCGGGTAGGCGGTCAACGGGATCGGCTCCTTCCCGGCCGGGTCCAGGCACTCCCCGGTGACCAGGTCCCACACCTGCTTGTACATGGGCGACGCGATCGCCGGCCGCTCGCCGACGCTCCCGACGATCCCGCGGGACAGCACGTTGGCGCCGGAGTACGGGTCACGCTGCTGGACGGCGAGCACGCGGTCGTCCGCGAGGCGGAAGACGGCGACCTGCTGCCCGCCGGCCAGCGCCGGGACGCCGCGCTCGGGGTCGAGCTCGTCCAGTCGGCACACGTAGGTGCGGGCGCTCACGAGCGGACCTCCAGGGTGCGGGCGAACACGGGGTTGGGGTGGCTCGGCTCGCCGGGCCGGGCCGGGCGGACCTGGCCGCGCTCGGCGGTGTAGGCGAGGTCCGGGTCGTGCTCGCCCGGGGCGTTGACGAACGAGACGAACCGGCGCAGCTTCTCCGGGTCCTCCAGGGTGGTGCGCCACTCGTCGGCGTAGCTGTCCACGTGCCGCGCGATCTCGGCGTCGAGCTCGGCGCCGATCCCGAGGGAGTCCTCGAGGAGCACGCGGCGCAGCTCCGCCATGCCGCCCGGGTACTCCGCGACCCAGGGCGCGGTGCGCTGCAGGCGGTCGGCGCTGCGGATGTAGAGCCCGAGGAACCGGTCGATGACCCGGATGAGCGCGTCGTCGTCGAGGTCCTCGGCGAGCAGCTGGGCGTGCACCGGCGTGAAGCCGCCGTTGCCGCCCACGTAGACGTTCCAGCCGCGCTCGGTCGCGATGACGCCGACGTCCTTGCCGCGCGCCTCGGCGCACTCCGGGCGCAGCCCGAGACCCCGACCTTGAACTTGTGCGGCGAGCGCAGCCCCGGTAGCGCATCTCCAGGCGGACGGCCATGCCGACCGAGTCCTGCACGCCGAACCGGCACCACGCCTGGCCCACGCAGGACTTCACCGCGCGCAGGGACTTGCCGTACGCCTGCCCGGACTCGAACCCGGCGTCGACCAGCCGCTGCCAGATCAGCGGGAGCTGGTCGATCCGGGCGCCGAACATCGCGATCCGCTGGGCGCCGGTGATGCGGGTGTAGAGCCCGAAGTCGCGCGCCACCTCGCCGAGCACGACGAGCTTCTCCGGGGTGATCTCCCCGCCGGGGATGCGCGGGATGACGGAGTAGGTGCCGTCCTTCTGCAGGTTCGCCAGCGCGCGGTCGTTCGTGTCCTGCAGGGGGCCTGGTCGCCGGCGAGCACGTGCCCCACGCCGAGCTGGGCCAGGATGCCCGCGACCACGGGCTTGCAGATCGCGCAGCCGCGACCGCGGCCGTGCTCGGCGATGATCTCGGTGAAGGTGCGCAGCCCCTGCGCCTTGACCAGCGCGTACAGCTCGGCGCGGGACATCGCGAAGTGCTCGCACATCGCGGTCGAGACCGCGACGCCGGTGGCCTCGAGCGTGGTGTTGACGATCTTGGTCAGCAGCGGCACGCAGGACCCGCAGACCGTGCCGGCCTTCGTGCAGGCCTTGACGTCCCCGACGCTCGTGCAGCCGTGCTCGGTCACCGCCGCCCGGACGGTGCCGGCCGAGACGTTCGCGCACGAGCACACCACGACGTCGTCGGGCAGGTCGGTGCTGGGGGCGGCGCCCCCGCCCTCGGGGACGAGGAAGGCGGACGGGTCGGCCCCCAGCGGACGGCCGAGCAGCGGGCGCAGCGAGGAGTACAGGCCGATGTCGCCGACGAACACCCCACCGAGGAGCGTGCTCGCGTCGTCGGAGACCACGAGCTTCTTGTACGTCCGGGCGACGGGGTCGGCGAAGGTGACCTCGAGCGCGCCGGGTGTGAGGCCGAAGACGTCGCCGAAGCTGGCGGCGTCGACCCCGACGCCCTTGAGCTTCGTGCCCTCGGGGGCCGCGGTGTACGTCTCGGTCCCGCCGAGCAGCTGGTCCACGACGACGTCCGCCATCGCGTTGCCGGGCGCCACGAGCCCGGAGACCTCGCCGTTGACCGACGCGCACTCGCCGATCGCCCAGACCGCGCGGTCGGACGTCCGGCAGGTGGGGCCGACGACGACGCCGCCGCGCTCCCCGATCGCCAGCCCGGACTCGCGCGCGAGCCGGTCACGCGGGCGGATTCCGGTGGAGAAGACGACGACGTCCGCGGGCAGCACCGAGTCGTCCGACAGCTCGAGGGTGCCCACCGCGCCGTCGGCGGCGGCGCCGAGGCGGGTCGCGGCGGTCGAGGTGTGCACGTCGATGCCCATGCCGGTGATGAGCACGCGCAGCGCCTCACCGCCGCCGTCGTCGAGCTGGACGCTCATCAGCCGGTCCGCGAACTCGACGACCGCGGCGCTCGCGCCGAGGGTCTGCAGCGCGGCGGCGGCCTCGAGCCCGAGCACCCCGCCGCCGACGACGGCGCCGCGCAGCGGGCGGCCGAGCGCCGCGGCGCGGTCGGCGACCCAGTCCCGCAGCCCGACGACGTCGGCGGCGGTGCGGTAGGAGAACACGCCCGGCAGGTCGGTGCCCTCGGTCCGGGGCGTCCACGCCCACGAGCCGGTCGCCAGGACGAGGGTGTCGTACTCCGCGACGAGCCCGGAGCGGGTCGTGACGGTGCGGGCGTCGCGGTCGATCGTCTCGGCGGCGTCGTCGGTGATCAGCCGGACCCGGGGGTCCTTCCACGGGCCGCCCTGCAGCGCGAGCTGGTCGATGCGCCGGCCGGTGAAGAACTCCGAGAGGTGGACGCGGTCGTACGGCTCGTACGGCTCGTCCCCGATCACGGTCATCGACCATGTCGTGTCCTGCGAGCGCCGGCACATCCCCTCCGCGAACCGGTGCGCGACCATCCCCGCACCGACCACGACCACACGCCCCGGTCCCTGCCCTGTCACCACGTCCTGCTCCCCTGCTCTCGGTCTGCCGCCGTCGAGTGTGCGGGCGGGCGCGGCCCGTCCCGCAGGCCCTTGGGCCTACGTCGCCACCGGGGGGCGTGAGTGCCGTCACCCCGCCCCCAGGGCCCGCTCCCAGACCGTCCGGGTGAGCAGCCGGCGCACCGCCCCGGTGCGCCCGGACGCCCCGAGTGCGGCGCGGGCCGCGTTCCACCCGCAGGCGCCGTGCACACCGCCGCCCGGGTGGGCGGACGCACTGGCCAGGAACAGGTTCGCGACGGGTGTCTCGGGTCGGCCGAGCCCCGGCGTGGGCCGGAAGAACAGCTGCTGGTGGATCGCGGAGGTGCCGCCGTTGACCGCGCCGCCGTGCAGGCTGGAGTTGGCCGCCTGCAGGTCCAGCGGGCTCTGCACGTGCCGCGCCAGGACGGCGTCGCCGAAACCGGGCGCCACCCGCTCGACCGCCGCCTGCACGCGCTCGGCGTGCGCCGCGACGGCGTCGTCGTCCCAGGCCGAGCTGTGCGGGACGTGCGTGTAGGCCCACGCGGACTCCGTGCCCGCGGGCGAGCGGGACGGGTCGGACGTCGTCATCTGGCCGAACAGCAGGAACGGGCGCTCGGGCACCCGGCCGACCGAGAGGTCGGCGGCCATGTCGACGAACCCGTCGCCGTCCACGCCCAGGTGCACCGTGCCGGCCCCGCGCGCACCGGGTGCGGTCCACGGGATGGGGCGGTCGAGCGCCCAGTTGACCTTGAACGTCGGGTGGTCCCACTGGAAGCGGTCGAGGTCGCGGCGCACCTTGGCCGGCACGTGCTGCAGACCGACGAGGTCGCGGTAGAGCGCGGGGGCGGTCACGTCGGCGACGACGGCGTGCCGGGCGCGGACCTCGGTGCCGTCCTGCGTGCGCACCCCGACGGCGCGGCCACCACGGACCACCACCGAGTCGACGCGCATGCCGGTCTCGATGTCGCCGCCCCCGGCGACCACCCGGGCCGCGAGCGCACCGGCGAGCCGGCCGGCGCCGCCCTGCGGGACGGGGAACCCGACGTCCTGCCCGAGCATGGCGAGCAGCCACCCGAAGATCCCGCTGCCGGCGGCGTCCGGGGGGACGTCGGAGTGCATGGCGTTGCCGGTGAGCAGCAGCGGCCCGCCCTCCCCGCGGAAGTGCTCGTCACCCAGGCGCCGCACCGGCAGGACGGCCAGCCGCGCGAGGTCGAGCGCCCCGGCCATGCCCGACCGGGCCAGCAGCTTCACCGCGGAGACGGCCGGCGGGAACGGGGTGAACAGCGCGTCGAGCAGCGGGTCTCGGATGCGGTCCCAGGCCTGCACCATCCGCAGCCACGCCTCACCGTCGCCGGGGGCGAACCGCTCGAGGCCCGCCGCGGTCTCGGCCGGGTCGTGGTGCAGGACGGCGGCGCGGCCGTCGTCGAGCGCATGAGCCAGGACATCCGGCGCGCGCAGCCAGGTCAGGCCGTGGTCCTGCAGGTCGAGCCCCTGGATGATGCGCGAGGCGGCGGCGAGCGGGTAGAAGGCGCTGAACAGGTCGTTGTGGAAGCCGGGAGCGGTGACCTCGGCGGTGCGCACGGCCCCGCCGACGTGGTCCTGCTCCTCCAGGACGAGGACCTCCCACCCGGCGTCCACCAGCGCGTTCGCGGCGACGAGGCCGTTGGGTCCGGCTCCGATCACCACGGCGTCCACGGTCCGAGTGCTCACGCGGGTCCTTCCGTCGACGGGTCGGCCCCACGCTCGCACCGTGCCCCGCCCGGGGCAAACCGGCGTCTGCGCCGAGTCCGGGCGGGGCCCGAGGCCGGGTGGCCCGAGCGCGGCCCGAGCGGCGGCCCCCGCCGAGTGCGACGTTCTCCACCCATGACGGCTCCGCATGGGTGCGAAAGGTCGCAGTAGGCGGGGGCGGGGCCGGGGCGGGGCGGGGCCGGCACGGGGCCGGGGCGGGGCGGGGGCGGGGCGGGGGCGGGGCAGACGGCCTTGACTCCGCGCTATGACCTGAGTCACCCTCGTGATGTCGGACCGGAAAGCGGTTTCACGGACCGACCCACGCCCATCGACCAACGGAGGTCCGCGTGTCCGTGCGCCGTCGTCTGCGCCCGCTCCTCGTGGTGGCCCTGACCGCCGCCCTCTCCCTCCCCGCCGGGGCCGCGACGGCGGGGCCGGCCGATCGGGACGTCACGGTGTACGTCGCCGGCGACTCGACCGCGGCGACGTACGCGTGGCACGAGGCCCCACGGGCCGGCTGGGGTCAGGCCCTCGGGGAGTTCCTCCGCGACGAGGTCGACGTGGTGAACCTCGCCTGGTCGGGCGCCAGCTCCAGGAGCTTCGCCGAGGCCGGTCTGCTGAACCGGATCCTCGACCGGATCCAGCCGGGGGACGTGCTGCTGATCTCGTTCGGTCACAACGACTCCAAGACCGACGACCGCGGCACCGACCCGTACACCACCTACCAGTCGACGCTGCTGCGCTACGTGGACGGCGCCCGTGCGCGCGGCGCGCAGCCCGTGCTCGTCACGCCGGTGGAGCGGCGCCGGTTCACCGACACCGGTGCGGTCCGGACGTCGCACGGGGAGTACCCCGAGGCGATGCGGCAGCTCGCGCAGCGTGAGGACGTGCCGCTGGTCGACCTGACCGCGCTGAGCCTGGAGCGCTGGGCCGAGCTCGGCCCGAACGGGACCACCGGGGAGTTCCTGCACCTGGCACCCGGAGAGCGCCCGAACTACCCCGACGGGGTCGCGGACAACACCCACTTCGGGGCGCGGGGCGCGATCGAGCTCGCCCGCCTCGTCGTCGGCGACCTCAAGGACCAGCGCGTGCTGCGGCCGTGGCAGGCCCGTGGCCTGCGCGCGAAGGTTGCCGACTCCGACCTCGAGTGGCCGGCCGAGCGGCCCGCCGGGCCCGAGATCTGGTAGCCCGCACAGCACTCACCGCATGGCCGGGCACGCCGTGGCCCCGAGACCTTCCGACCACCCCTACCCACGACCTGTCGACGACGACGAGGACCTCGATGCGCACCCCCACCTCCTCCGCACCGCCGCGGCGAGCGCCTGCCTGCTGGCCCTGGCCGTGACCGCTGCTCCCGCCCAGGCCGCCCAGGCCGCCGCACCGGCAGGCACCGCCGACGCCGACCGCCTGCAGATCACCGTCGCGCAGGACGGCACCGGCGACCACACCACCGTCCAGGCCGCGGTCGACGCCGCCCCGACCCACTCCTCCGAGCCCGTCGACATCGTCATCGAGCGGGGCGTCTACCGGGAGGTCGTCCGGGTCGACCGGGACAAGACGCACCTGTCCTTCATCGGGGCGACGGGGCACGCGAAGGACGTCGTCCTCACCTACGACAACGCCAGCGGGACACCGAAGCCCGGCGGCGGCACGTACGGCACCACCGGCAGCGCCACGGTCACCCTCGCCGGCGCGGACTTCACCGCCCGGGACGTCACGTTCGAGAACTCCTTCGACGAGGCGGCGCACCCCGGCATCACCAACCGGCAGGCGGTGGCCGTGAAGACGACCGCGGACCGCATCGTGTTCGACGACGTCCGCTTCCTCGGCAACCAGGACACGCTCTACCTCGACTCGCCGAACGCCACCGAGCCCGCCCGCGTCTACGTCCGCGACTCCTACGTCGAGGGCGATGTCGACTTCATCTTCGGCCGAGCGACCGCCGTCATCGACGGTGCCACGATCCGGGCGCTGGAGCGGGACAGCACCCCGAACGGATACGTCCTCGCCCCGAGCACGTCCGCGGAGTTCTCGCGCGGCTTCCTGGTCACGGACAGCCGGTTCATCTCGACCGCGAAGCGCGGCACCTACTCCCTGGGCCGGCCGTGGCGGCCCAGCAGCAACCCGTCGGCAGAGCCGCGGGTCGTCGTGCGCGACTCCTACCTGGCCAAGCACATCGCGGCCGACCCGTGGACCGAGATGTCCGGTCGGGACTGGACCGGGGCGAACGCCGCGGAGTACCGCAACGTCGGCCCGGGGGCGAAGGGCGCGGCGGCCGACCGGCCGCAGCTGACCGACGCGCAGGCCCGCGACCACGAGATCGCCGACTACCTCGCGGGCGACGACGGGTGGGACCCGACCGACCCGACCCGCTGACCGAGCCGGTCGCGCGGACATCGCCGCGCATCGAATCACCTCAGGCCGACGTCGACCCGCTCACCTCCGCCGTCGTGTCGAGCTCTGCGGCGGTCGGGGGCGAGCTCCGGAGCGGACGACGGTGATGGCCCCTGCGCGCGGTGCCCGATCGGTCAGCGGCCGACGACGCCCCGGCCTGTGACGGCGGACCCAGCGGCAGACCGGGCCGCCGTCCGGTCCGCGCGGGCCCGGACCGCGTCCCGGACGTCGGTCATCACCAGGTCGGCGTTGATCACCGCACCTGCCATGACGCCCTGTGCAGCCGAGGCACCGACCATGGCGCTCAGGTCGCCCACGTTGCCCGCGGCCCACACCCCGGGCAGGTCGGTCGCCCCGGCGGGGTCGCGTGTGATGTGCCGGCCCATGGGGTTCTCGGTCAGCGTGCCGCCCAGCTGCTCGTACAGCTCCGCCCGCGCGACGAACCGCGGCTGGACGGCGACGGCGTCCACGTCGAACGTGTGCCCGTCGTCCAGCACGACGGCGCGCACGCGGTCGCCGTCGCGGGCCAGCTCCCGGACCCGACCGACGACCACGGGGACGTCGAGAGCCGCGAGCTGCTCCCATCCCTCGTCGTCGAGCTCGGGCGACCTGTGCAGGAACAGGGTGACGTCGGCGCTGAGCTGGCGCAGCAGGAGCGTCTGGTGGAGCACGTTCGGGCTGGTCCCGAGCACCCCGATGCGGCGCCCACGCACCTCGTAGCCGTGGCAGTACGGGCAGTGCAGCACGTCGCGGCCCCACAGCTCGCGCACGCCGGGGACGTCGGGGAGCTCGTCGACCAGGCCGGTGGCGAGCAGCAGACGCCGTGCGGTCACGGTGCCGCCGTCGGCCAGCGTGAGGGTGAAGCCGTCGGCGCAGCGGCGCGCCGTGGTGACGCGCCCGCGGCGGAGGTGTGCGCCGTACGCGAGCGCCTCCCGGCGCCCCACCTCGAGCAGCTCCCCGGCGGGACGCCCTCGCGACCCAGGAGGTTGTGAGCGCCCGCGGCGGGCGCGTTGCGCGGCTCGCCCGCGTCGACCACGACGACGTCGCGCAGGGAGCGGGCGAGGGTCACGGCCGCGCTGAGGCCGGCCGCACCCCCACCGACGACGACGACGTCGTGCACGTGCCGGTCGTCCGGCTCGAGGTGGGCGGGGTCGGGGTGGGTGAGTTCAGGGTGCGCGAGGTCGGGGTGGGCCGCGTCGGGACGGGCGGGGTCGGGGTGGGCGAGGTCGCGAGCGGCGGCGTCGAAGGCGGCGGCGTCGAGGGCGGCGGTCGGGGTGCTCATGGCGGGCTCCTGATCAGGGACGAACGGGGGACGGGCGGTCGGGTGCGGACGGCGAGGTCGACGACGGCGAGGTCGGCGACGGCGGGTCAGGGACGCCGGGCGAGCCACGCGGTGCGGCTCCCACGGACGGTCAGGCGGGCTCCGGACAGCACGGCACGGGGGCCGTGGTCGGCGAGGAGGTGATCCAGCGTGGCGAGGTCGTCGGCCGCGAGCGCGTCACCCAGGGCACGGCGCTGGTGACGCAGGGTCGCGCGGGCGTACTCCTCGGCGCCGGCGGTCCCGGGGCCGGCCTCGACGGGGAACCGCCGCTGCCCGATGACGTCCAGCCCGGCGACCGCGAGCGCGGGCGCCCAGTCGGGGACGGCGTTCCAGCCGGCCGCCGCGAGGGCGGCGTGGCAGCGCGCCTCCAGACCGGGGCGGCCCGTGCCGACGTCGTCGGGCAGCAGGCGCGGGAGGGCGTCCATCTCGACGACCACCGCGACGCCTCCGGGACGCAGGGCGTCGCGGACGGCGCGCAGGACGCGGGCGGGGTCGGCGACCTCGTGCAGCGTGCTCGACGCCCAGATCAGGTCGGCCGGGTCGAGGTCGGGCCAGTCCTCGTCGAGGTCCGCCGGGACCACCCGGAGGCGGCCCGCCAGTGCCGGGGCGAGTGCGGCGGCGGCGAGGCGCTCGACCATCACCGGGGACCGCTCGAGCGCGACGACGTGCGCCGCGGGGAAGCGGTCGGCGAGGGCGAGCGCGCCGACCCCGGTCCCGGCGCCGAGGTCGAGGACCGTCCGGACGTCGGTCACGTGCTCGGCGGTCCAGGCGGTCACCGCGGGCAGGTACGCGCCGAGGACCTGGGCGTCCCCGTCGAGGAGTCCCGGGAGGTCCGCGGCGTGCGCGGCGTGCGCGGCGTGCGCGGCGTGCGCGGCGTGCGCGGCGTGCGTCGAGTGGCCGTGGCCGTGGCCGTGGTCGGGTCCACGGCCACCGCCGTGATGGTGGGTGTGCGCTTCGGTCATGGCTCCAGGCTAGGCAGACATTGCTCATCAGACATAGGCTCTTGCGTATGAAGCAAGAACTGGACCTGGATGCCGTCATCCGCCGACGGATCCGCGGGCTGCGCGTCGCGCGCGGCTGGTCCCTCGACGCCCTGGCGGCCCGCTGCTACCTCAGCCCGTCGACCCTGAGCCGGATCGAGACGGGTCACCGGCGCATCGCCCTCGACCAGCTCGTCCCGATCGCCCGCGCCCTGGACACCACGCTCGACCACCTCGTCGAGGTCGTCACCGACGACGACGTCGTCATCCGCCCCGAGCCGCACCAGGCGGCGGGGGTCACGACGTGGCTCATGTCGCGCGAGAGCACGGTGCGGGGGTGACCGTGGCCAAGATGCGGTTCTCCCCGACCACCCGTCCGGCCCGGACCACCAGGGCGTCCACCCGGGGCGCGAGTGGTTCACGGTGCTGTCCGGGACCATCCGGCTGCACCTGGGCGACCGGGTGATGCTCGTCGAGGCCGGCGACGCGGCGGAGTTCTCCACGATGGTGCCGCACTCGCTCGGGGCGGTGGACGGCCCGGCGGAGATCCTCACGATCTTCGACCAGGACGGCGAGCGGGCGCACATGCCGACGCCCGGGTCGACCCGGCGATGAACAGGGAATGAGCGGGGGACGAGCAGGGATGAGGCAGGAGACGAGCCCGGGAGGAGCAGGGATGAGCCCTCACCCGTCCGGGCGACCGACGTTCTCCACCGCGGCGACGAAGCCAGCCCACTCGGCGTGCAGCCGGTCCCGCTGCGCGTGCCCGGCGGCCGTCAGGCGGTAGCTCTTGCGCGCCGGGCCCGACTCGCTCTCCTCCCACCGCGCCTCGATCGCCCCGTCGTCCTCCAGCCGCACGAGCGCGGGGTAGAGCTGCCCACCCCTGATCGCCTGGAGGCCTGCCGACACCAGCGCCTGCGAGATGCCGTACCCGTGCCGCGGCGCGACCGCGAGAACGTCGAGGATCAGCATCGGCAGGGACGCGCGCTGCCACGCGGCGGTGCTCATCGGCGCTGCGCCCAGGGCCGGTCGTCCCACCCGACGACCGGGGTGACGAGGGCACCGAGCACGAGGACGACGACCACCGGCACCGTGAGCGCGCCCCAGCTGTCCATCGCCAGCACGAGGGTTGCCGTGATCAGCGGGGCGACCACGCCGGTGACCGTGGACACCCACCAGTGCCGTGCGCGTGCGGTGCGGTCGGCGTCCGCCAGCCGGCGGGCCAGGACCAGCGGGTGGCCGAACTCGTCCCCGGCGGAGGTCCCGCCGGCCCGGACGGCCTGCTCGACCTCGGCGACGTGACCGCGCACGGTCACCCGCGGCACCAGCCGGGTGCGCAGCCCGTCGCGGAACCGGCGCAGCCACGCGGCGTCGTCCCATCCGGCGCGGAGCGTCCCCGACGGGATGCGACCGGCGGCGACGAGAGCCACCACACCGGGAGCCAGCAGCCCCACGCCGAGGAGCGGCACGGGCACCCCGCGAGCCAGGACGTACCCGGGGCCCACGCTCGCCGCGGAGGCGAGGCAGCCCAGGGCGAACGCACCGACGGCGACGAGCACGCCGGCCGTCGACACCGGTCGCCCGGCGGAGAGCAGCGCGCGGCCGACGACCCAGCCCAGGAAGAGCAGCGCCACGGCGGCTGCGACCAGCAGGCGCGCGAGGTCGAGGTCGACGGCCCACCCGCCCCGGATCACCATGAGCACGACCGCGACGGCGGCCATCGCCACCAGCGTGCCGCCGGCGTCCCGGACGGCCGGACGCGGTCCCCCACCCGCGGAGGTCCGGACCTCCTCCTCCACGGTCGCCAGGTCGGCGACGTCCTCCGCCGCGAGCACGGCCGCGTCACCCAACAGCTCCTCCGCGGGGACGCCGGCTCGCTGCACCGCCTCGAGCAGCTCGGCCTCCCGACCTGCGAGCACGTCCGCCGGCACGTGCCTGCCGGTGATCGACCTCCGGTAGCGCTCGTGCCACGCCCGGTCCTCGTCCGACCACGTCGTGCTCTCCGTCATCTGCTCCATACCTAAGTCGACGTCGTACCTAGATACGACCATGAGCGCGCGGGGGCGGTCAAGAGTTCCCGCCCGCGACATCCGTGGCCCGGCGTCGGTGGCCCGGCGTCGGTGGCCCGGCGTCCGTGGCCCGGCGTCGGTGGCCCGGCCGGCCGCGCGCCGTGGGGCGAGCGGCCACGTCGGCCACGTCGGTACGGCTGGTAGACCTGACCCATGCCCACCCACGCCACCAACTGGTCCGGCACCGTCACGTTCGGCGCCCGCCGGATCCACACCCCCACCTCGGTCGCCGAGCTCCAGGAGCTGGTCGCGACCACCCCGCGCATCCGGGCCCTGGGGACCGCGCACTCCTTCAGCCACGTCGCGGACACCGCGCACGACCTCGTGTCGGTCTCCGGGCTGCCCCCCGTCATCGAGATCGACCGGGCGGGCGCGTGCGTGACCGTCGCCGCGGGCGTGCGGTACGGCGCGGTCGCCCGCGCGGTGCACGAGGCCGGGTTCGCGCTGGCGAACATGGGGTCCCTGCCGCACATCAGCGTGGGCGGGGCCAGCGCGACCGGCACCCACGGGTCCGGGGTACGCAACGCCAACCTGGCGTCGTCGGTCCGCGCGATCCGCCTCGTGACGGCCGACGGCGAGCTCGTCGAGCTCTCCCGCGACGCCGACCCGGACCGGTTCCCCGGCGCCGTCGTCGCGCTCGGCGCCCTGGGCGTGGTCGTCTCCCTCACGCTCGACCTCGTGCCGACCTTCGACGTCCGCCAGGTGGTCTACCGCGACCTGCCCGCGGCCCGGTTGACCGGTGGGCACCTGACCGAGGTGCTGCGCGGCGCCTACAGCCTCAGCCTGTTCACGCGCTGGCACTCGACCGACGTCGAGCAGGTGTGGGTCAAGCAGCGCGTGGGCGGCACGCCGGGTGACGAGGCGCACCGCGCGGCGTCGAGCGGGCTGCCCGACGACGCCGCGTCCCCCTTCCCGCCCGTCTGGCACGACGCGCACCTGGCGGACGGCCCGTTGCACCCGCTGCCGAGCATGCCCGCGGAGAACTGCACGCAGCAGGGCGGCGTCCCGGGGCCGTTCCACGAGCGCCTGCCGCACTTCCGGATGGAGTTCACCCCGAGCAGCGGCGACGAGATCCAGTCCGAGTACCTCGTGCCCGCCGAGCACGGCGAGGAGTCGCTCGCGGCGGTGGCGACGCTCCGGGACCGGATCGCGCCGGTGCTGCACGTGTCCGAGATCCGCACGGTCGCAGCGGACGAGCTCTGGTTGAGCCCGAGCTACCGGCGGGACGCGGTCGCGATCCACTTCACGTTCCACAAGGACCCGGCCGGGGTCGCGGCCGTGCTGCCCGACGTCGAACGGGTGCTCGCGCCGTTCGCCCCCGGCCGCACTGGGGCAAGGTCTTCGGGACCGACCCGGAGGAGGTCCGTGCGCGGTACCCGCGCGCCGACGACTTCCGGCGTCTGGCAGGCGCGATGGACCCGGACGGCAAGTTCCGCAACGAGTTCCTCGACCGGTACCTCCCGGCGCTCTGACCCGAGACGGTGTCCCGTACCCGGCCGCGCGGGCCCGTCTGCGTGGCGGGTGCGCGGACGCAGGCCTAGCGTGGGCGCATGACCGCCAAGCCGACCGATCCGGACCCGGAGAACACCCCGGGCATGCAGCACGGCAACAGCGTGGACCCGGGGGACACGCCGCCCATCGAGGCCAGCACGTCCGGCAACGCCTACCGCCAGCCCGACCTGCCCTCGGAGAAGACGAACAAGGCCGTCTACGTCGGGATCCTCGTGGTCGTCGCGCTCGTCGCCGTCATGCTCGTCGGCTACGCGGTGGGCATCGGAGACTGATCGGCCCCCCGCCCGGGGCCGCCCGTCGCGACTCGTGGGCGGTCTCCGTCCGTGAGAGGCCGGGGCTGTCCGGGGACTACGGCCGGGGGTTGCGACGCGTCCAGGACCGCTCGTCCCGGCGCGCCCCCATGCCGGCCGCGCACCGCGGGCACACCCGCCCCACCTCGTCGGCGTGCCGGCCGGTCGCGGGCTGGACGTCGGCCCAGTCCACGTGCGGGAAGCGCTGCAGCTCGGTGCGGCTCAGCGCGAGCCCGCAGACCGTCCCGTTCGTGCCGCGCTCCCAGGCGTGGACCTCGCCTGCCGGCATCCGCACGCCATCCGGGTCGGTCCACCGGCTCGAGGCGGCCACCGCTGCTCGTGCCACCCGCTTGACCACGTCGCCCACCCTGTCGTCGCGTCGCCCAACCCGGCCGACCAGCGCGCCGTCCTGCAGCGCGCCCACCTGATCAGCGCGTCCACGCGCCGGTCGCGGGTCGTCCGTCCGTCTGTCTCGCCCGTCCGTCCACACGTCCGTCCGTCCGCTGCCCAGCATGCCGCGCACCGCGGGCGGGCGCACGGTGTGCCGGTCAGACCGGGGCATCCCCGCGGCCGACGACGGCTCGTCCCGCAGCCGAGGCTCCGTCCGGTTCTCCGGCCGCATCCCGCTCTTGTCGGCGTAGAACGCCCGGATGCGATCCATGTCAGCCCGGACGTCACCGGTGAGGCGGATCGTCGGCCCCAGGCCCGTCGTCATCGTGCGCCGGTCGACGTAGCCCAGGGTGATCGGCAGACCGGTGTCCAGGGCGATCCGGTAGAACCCGGACTTCCAGTGCTCCGCCCTGCTGCGCGTCCCCTCCGGGGTCACCACGAGGAAGAAGCGCTCTCCGGCGCGCACGCGCGCGACCACGTCGTCGACCAGGCCGGCCGGGTTGCGGCGGTCCACCGGGATGCCGCCCAGGGCGCGCATGACGGGCCCGAGCGGACCGCGGAACAGCGCCACCTTGCCGAGGAACTTGGAGTCGATGCCCAGGCGCCACGTGATCGCGAGCATGAGGACGAAGTCCCAGTTGGACGTGTGCGGCGCCCCGATGAGCAGCCCGACCTCCCCGGGGGCAGCGGCTCGGACCGGTGCGTCCAACGGCTAGTGGCCCAGTAGGCCCGGGCCAGGGTGCGCCGGATCATCGCGTCATCACGCGGTGACCCTAGCCGGGCACCCGCCGCCCGGGCGCCGTCAGGTGGTCGCGCCGGCCGTGCCGTCGGTCGCGCCATCCGTCGCGCCGTCGGTCGCGCCGTCGGTCGTGCCGCTGCCGGGCTCGAGCTCCGGCAGCCCGCCGCCCATGCCCCCCATCCCACCCATGCCGCCCGGCGCGCCCTCGGGCGGCATGCCGCCCCCGGGGCCCTGACCGGGGGTCCACTGCGTCACCTGCGCATCGGCGTCCGCGGTCCCGGCCGCCCAGCCGACGGCATACCCGGTTCCCCCGGCAAGCGCCGCGGTCAGCAGGACCGCCAGGACGGCAGCCAGCACACCGCGCGCGGCGACCCAGGACCGCAGGCGGTCCCATCCAGAATCCGGGCGGGTGGGCGACCCGGCCGGTCGGTCCGGTCCGTCGCCCTGCGTCGTGGCCCGTCCGTCACCGTCCGGATGCGCGGCGGCCGCGCCGGCTGCGCGGGGGTCTGCGTGGACGGGTGCGTCGGTGGTGGTCATGACTGGTCTCCTCGACTGGTGGATCGGTACGGCGACGAGCATCGCGGCGGATCCCACGACCCAACTGAGCCGGCCCTGTGCGTCCCCTGTGCACCGGGCGGCCGGCGACCCGGCCCCGTCACGCCGCTCCTCACCGCGGAACGGGGTCGCACAGCCGATCCACAGGAACAGCTCAGGCAACCGGCAGAGACGTGACCGATGCTGTGCAGCATGAGCACCGACACCTCGCCCGCGGCACGCACCCGCGAGTCCCTGACCCGCCATGACGGCTCGCCCATCCGTGCGCTCGTGGTCGACGACGAGCCGTCGCTGGGTGACCTGCTGTCCACCGTGCTGCGCTACGAGGGCTGGGTGGTCCAGACCGCCGTCACCGGGCACGCCGCGGTCCGGGCGGCCAAGGAGAGCCGGCCGGACGTCATCGTCCTCGACGTCATGCTCCCCGACCTCACCGGGCTCGAGGTCCTGCGCCGCATCCGCGCCACCTTGCCTGACGTCCCGGTCCTGTTCCTCACCGCCAAGGACGCCGTCGAGGACCGCGTCGCGGGCCTGACCGCCGGTGGTGACGACTACGTGACCAAGCCGTTCAGCCTCGAAGAGGTCGTCGCCCGGCTGCGGGGGCTGCTGCGCCGCAGCGGCGCGACCGCGGCGCCCGAGGAGAGTGTGCTCGTCGTCGGTGACCTGCGGATGGACGAGGACAGCCACGAGGTGACCCGCGGCGGCGCCGAGATCCACCTCACCGCGACGGAGTTCGAGCTCCTGCGGTTCTTCATGCGCAACCCCCGCCGCGTGCTGTCCAAGGCGCAGATTTTGGATCGCGTGTGGCAGTACGACTTCGGCGGTCAGGCGAACATCGTCGAACTCTACGTGTCCTACCTGCGCCGCAAGATCGACAAGGGCCGGACGCCGATGATCCACACGCTGCGCGGCGTCGGCTACGTGCTCAAGCCAGCCGACGGCGAGACGGCGTGACGGCGTGACGCGTCGACGTCCGGCACCCCGCCCCGGCCTGCGCTGGACGCTGCGTCGTCGCCTCGTCGTGCTGGTCCTCGGGCTCCTCGCCGTCGTGTCGGCCGGCACCACCACGGTGTCGACCCTCGCGCTGCAGGACTCCCTCGTCGCCCAGCTCGACGAGCAGCTCGAGGCGTCGAGCGAGCGGGCGGTCGGCGCGGAGAAGATTCCCGCCCGTCCCACCGGACGGTGACCTCGAGCCGCTGCCGCAGCGGCCCGGGGACGGACCGCCGCGCGGCCTCGACGCGCTCGGGCAGGGTGCCGGGACCGTGACCCTCGCGGTCCGCGACGGTGTCGTGCAGTCGGGCCGGATCACCCGCGGCGGGGACATCGACGACCTGACCGCGGAGCAGGAGACGGCCCTCGCCGCGGTCCCCGCCGACGGTGGCCCGCGCACCGTGTCCCTCGACGGGCTGGGCGACCTGCGCGTCGTCGCCACGTCCCTGCCCGACGACGACCTCGTCGTCACCGCGCTGCCCCTCGCCGAGGCCGCCGCGACGGTCCAGCAGTACGTCGTCGTGCAGGTGCTCGTGCTGCTCGCCGGCCTCGGTCTCGCCGCCGTCGCCGGCGGGTTGCTCGTGCGCCGCGAGCTGCGCCCGCTCGAGCGCGTCGCGGCCACTGCGACCCGCGTGGTCGGGCTGCCCCTGCACCAGGGTGAGGTGACGCTCCGCGAGCGCGTCCCGGTGGCCGACGCCGACGCCGGGACCGAGGTGGGCCAGGTGGGACGGGCGCTCAACCAGCTGCTCGGACACGTCGAGGGTGCGCTCGCCGCACGTCAGGACAGCGAGACCCGGGTGCGTCAGTTCGTCGCCGACGCCAGCCACGAGCTGCGCACCCCGCTGGCGTCGATCCGCGGCTACACCGAGCTCGTACGACGCCGGGAGCACGAGCTGCCCGCGGACGCGGCCCGGAGCCTGCAGCGGGTGGAGTCCGAGAGCCGGCGCATGACGGCGCTCGTCGAGGACCTGCTGCTGCTGGCCCGCCTCGACGCCGGCCGCCCGCTGGCCGCCGAGGAGGTCGACCTCACCGCCCTGGTGGTGGACGCCGTCTCCGACGCGCACGCGGCCGGACCGGACCACGTGTGGCGGCTCGAAGCTGCCCGACGTCGCCGACGACGACGTGCCCGACGACGACGCTGCCGGCGACCTCGACGTGATCGTCCCCGCGGTACGCGGGGACGAGGACCGGCTCCGCCAGGTGCTCGCCAACCTGCTCGCGAACGCGCGCGTGCACACCCCGCCCGGCACGACGGTCACGACCTCCGTGCAGGCATGCCCCGACGGCACCGTCGAGCTGCGCGTCACCGACGACGGTCCCGGCATCCCTCCGGACCTCCAGCCGCACCTGTTCGACCGCTTCACCCGCGGCGACAGCGCCCGGTCCCCCGGCGCGGGGTCGACCGGTCTCGGGCTGGCGATCGTCGACGCGGTGGTCACCGCGCACGGCGGGCAGATCGCGGTGTCCAGCTCACCGGCTGGGACGACGTTCCGCGTGGTCCTGCCCGCCGTCGTTCCCTGACGTCGCGCGC
This sequence comes from Cellulomonas sp. ATA003, assembly GCF_031582905.1. NCBI lineage: Bacteria > Bacillati > Actinomycetota > Actinomycetes > Micrococcales > Cellulomonadaceae > Cellulomonas > Cellulomonas sp. ATA003. The sequence continues at coordinate 3,903,899 of NZ_CP133990.1, read as the reverse complement.
CTCCGGGCGTCCCCGCGCGGGTCTCACAGACCGCGCACAGGCGGCACCCGCGATCGCCACACCTTCGGGGCCGAAGGTCGTCTCCTCACCGAGACCGACCTGGAGAACCGATGACCACCGCAGCACCGCTCGCCCTCGACATCGTGGCGATCACGCTCCTCACCTTCGCGCTGTACTTCCCCCGCCACCGCCGCCGCGACCTCGTCGTCGCCCTGCTGGGCGTGAACGTCGGCGTCCTCGCCGTGTCCGTCGCGCTGAGCTCCGGCACGATCGGTGCCGGTCTCGGCCTCGGGCTGTTCGGGGTGCTGTCGATCATCCGGCTGCGCTCCACCGAGCTCGGTCAGCACGAGGTCGCGTACTACTTCTCGGCCCTCGCACTGGGCCTCGTGGGTGGCCTCGCGGCCACGCCGCTCTGGCTCACCGCGAGCCTCATGGCTCTGGTGCTCGTCGCCCTGTGGGTCGGTGACCACCCGCGGCTCCTGACGCGGCACCGCAGCCGGCTCGTGAACCTCGACGTCGCGATCACCGACGACACCGCGCTCGTCGCTGAGCTCGAGCGCCGACTGGGGGCGCGCGTGCACGCCGCGCACGTCGTCAAGGTCGACCTCGTCCTGGAGACCACGCTCGTCGAGGTGCGCTACGAGGTGCCTCGCGGAGGCGCCGCACCGGCCCCGGCCCCGGCCCTGACCGGTCGGCCCGGGACGCCTGCCGACGCAGCCCGCTCCGCGACGCCCGGGACGACCCACGACGCCACCGTGGGCACCACCACGGGAGCGCTGCGATGACCGTCACCGGCCTCGCCCCCGCGCTCCGCGCCCTCTCCCCCGCCGGCCTCGACGAGCTGACCGACCGTGCCGCGCTGCTCACCCGCGTCGACCGCAAGTACGTGCTGCCGCTCGCGGACGTGCACCGGCTCCTCGCCGAGCTCGGGGACCGCAGGTCCCACCGCGCCGCCCGCGTCCTCGAGATCGACGGCGCCCGTGCGTTCGGCTACGCCTCGGTGTACTTCGACACGCCCGACCTGCTGTCCTACCGGCTCGCGGCGCACCGCCGGCCGGTCCGGTGGAAGATCCGCACCCGCACGTACGTCGACTCCCAGCAGTGCTGGCTCGAGGTGAAGACGCGCGACCGGCGCGGCCGCACCGTCAAGCACAGGCGGGCGCACGACCCGGCCGCGAGCACCCGCCTCACCGAGGACGGCGCCCTCTTCGCCGACGCCGTCCTGGGCGAGCTCGGGATGCAGGATGCGCAACAGCTGACATCGCGCCTCGCGCCGACGCTCGTGACGCACTACAACCGCAGCACCCTCCTGCTGCTGGACGACGACACCCGCGTCACCCTCGACACCGACCTCGTCTGCACCGACAGCGCCGGCGCCGACGGCGCCGGCCCGTCCGGTGCGGCGCAGGGCGGGACCACCGAGCGCAGGCCCGAATCGCGCAGTCTGCGACTCGCGGGCCGCGCCGTCGTCGAGACCAAGACCCTCGGCCGCCCCTCGGTGGCGGACCGCGCGCTGTGGTCGCTCGGTCACCGGCCCGTCGCGGTGTCCAAGTTCGCGACCGGCCTCGCCGCCCTGCACCCGGACCTGCCCGCCACGCGGTGGCGTCCCGTGCTGCGGCGCCACTTCCCCGTCCAGCCCGACACCGGGCACAGCCACCACCACCTCTGGAGCACCTCATGAAGCGCCCGAACCGCCTCGTCGCCGTCCCGCTCGCCCTCACCCTCGCCATCCTGGCTGGGTGCTCGACGACCCCCACCGAGACCGCCGCCTCGACGAGCACCACCGTGACCACCGACGGGTCGGGCACGACGACCACGGTCGCCACCACGGAGAACGTCTCCGACCACGACGACCCCGCGGACCACGAATGGGACGTCGCCGCCGAGGTCGCCGTCCTGCTCGAGGGCGACACCGCCACGAGCGACGGCGACGGCGTGACCGTCGACGCGGGCACCGTGACGCTCACGGCGGCCGGCACCTACCGGCTCACCGGCACGCTCGCCGGGCAGGTCGTCGTGGACACCGCCGACACCGGCATCGTGCGGATCATCCTCGACGACGCCGAGATCACGAGCTCGACCACGAGCGCGATCGCCGTCATGGACGCCGAGGAGGCGATGGTCGTCCTCGCCGACGGCACCACCAACGTGCTCGCCGACGCGGCCACCTATGTCCATCCCGACGCGAGCACCGACGAGCCGAACGCCACCCTTTTCTCCACCGCGGACCTCACGCTCACCGGTGAGGGTTCGCTGTCCGTCACCGGGAGCAGCAATGACGGCATCGCGTCGAAGGACGGCCTGGTCATCACGTCCGGTGACGTCACGGTCGAGGCCGTCGACGACGGCATCCGCGGCAAGGACTACCTCGTGGTCGAGGGTGGCACGCTCGCGGTGACCGCGGGCGGCGACGGCCTGAAGTCCGACGACGAGTCGGACCCCGGCGCCGGGTACGTCCAGCTCTCCGCGGGCAGCGTCACGGTCACCGCGGAGGGTGACGGCGTGGACGCCGCGACCGACGTGATCGTCACGGGCGGCGAGCTGACGGTCGTCGCCGGCGGCGGGAGCGGGGGACGGTCTCCGAGGATGCCTCGACGAAGGGTGTGAAGGGCGCGGTGAGCGTCGTCGTCGGCGGCGGCACGGTCGACGTCGACTCCGCCGACGACGCCCTGCACTCCGACGGCAGCGTCACCGTCTCGGACGGCGCGGTGACCCTGGCGACGTCCGACGACGGCGTCCACGCGGACGACACGCTCACGGTGTCCGGCGGGACGCTCGCCGTCACCGGTGCCTACGAGGGGCTCGAGGCGACCACCATCGTGGTCAGCGGCGGCGACACGTCGCTGACCACGAGCGACGACGGCGTGAACGCCGGCGGTGGCGTCGACGGCTCCGGAGCCGCAGGTCCCGGCGGCACCATGGACGGTGGGATGGGCGGCGGGATGGGCGGTCGCGGTCGCCCGGGCGCGGACGCCTCCGCCGGGACCGCGTCCGACACCGCGGTGACGGGTGGCACGGTGTCGGCGGACGACGCCGTCGTCGTGCAGACCGTCACGCCCGAGGCCACGGACACGGCCACGGACACCGCCACCAGCACGGCCACGCCGTCGGTCACCATCTCCGGCGGGACACTCGTGGTCGACGCCGAGGGAGACGGGCTGGACTCCAACGGCACGCTGGCCGTCACCGGCGGCGTCGTCGTCGTCCACGGCCCGACGGCACCGGGGAACGGGGCGCTGGACTCCGACGCCGCACTGGAGATCTCCGGCGGTGTGCTCGTCGCCGCGGACGACGGTGGCATGGCTCAGGCACCGGGCACCGCGTCGACCCAGGCATCCGTCGGCTTCAGCCTCGGCGGCACGCTCCCCGCCGGGAGTGTCGTGCACGTGGTGGCCTCCGACGGGACCGTGGTCGCGTCCGTGGAGCTCGCCAAGGATGCCTCCACACTGGTCGTCTCGACCCCCGACCTCCTCGCCGGCGACGCGTACACCGTGTACGAGGGCGGCACCGTGACCGAGACGGTCGGTGGCTACGGCACGGGCGGCGACCTCACCGGCGCCACCCAGCTGGGCACGACGACGGCGTCCGGCGCCTGACCGACGGCCCTCGGCGTTCAGCGGTCGCCCTCAGGGTGTCGCGGCACCCCGCAGGAAGGCCTCCAGCAGCGGCCCCGCCGTCGTCGTCCCGAAGTCGCCCTCCTCGACGAAGACCGCGACGGCGAGGTCGCCCTGGGTGGCGATCATCCAGGCGTGGTTGCGCGGCGGGTCGTCGGTGCCGAACTGGGCGGTGCCGCTCTTGGCGCCGACCGGCTCGCCGGGCAGGGCGGCGAGTAAGTCGCCGGAGCCCTCGGTGACGACGGCGCGCATGAGCGTGCGCAGCGCGTCCGCCTCGGCCGGGGCGAGCGGCGTGGCGGCCACGGCGTCGGCTCCGGGCGCGTGCTCGTCCGTCACGACGAGCACCGGCTGCACGGTGCGGCCGCTCGCGATCGACGCCGCGACCACGGCCATCGCGAGCGGTGAGGCCTGCACCCGGCCCTGCCCGATCATCGACGCCGCGTGCTCGGTCCCGGTGGCGTCGGCCGGCACAGCGCCGAGGAAGGCGGGGAAGCCGACGTCGGCGGGCTGGCCCAGGCCCAGCGAGGCCGCCGCGTCCGCGAGCGCCGCCTGCGGGACGGTGTCCCGCGCGCCGATCATCGCGGTGTTGCAGGACTGCGCGATCGCGGTCCGCAGGGTGACGTCGCCCAGGGCGTCGGCCGGGTACCCGGGATAGTTCTGGAAGGGGCGGCCGTCCGCGCTGATCGTGTCGGGGCAGGCGACCGTGCTGTCCGGGGTGAGGCCGGCGCGGACGAGCCCGAGGGCGGTGGCCATCTTGAACGTCGACCCGGGGGCGTACTGCCCGAGGGTCGCGGTCGAGTACCCCCGCTGCCCGGCCCGCTCGCCGCCGCCAGCACCTCGCCGGTCGACGGCCTGACCGCGACGATCGCGCTCGGCGGCCCGACGTCGGCGAGGGTCGACTCCGCGAGGTCCTGCAGCGGGGCGTCGAGCGTGGTCCGCAACGGCTCGCCCGGGACGGGCTGGGACCGGAAGAGGTCGCGGGTCGCGCCGGTCGACGGGATCGTCGAGGTGACCGTCAGCCCGGGGAGCCCGCGCAGCTGGGCGTCGTACTGCTGCTGGAGACCGGACAGCCCGGCCACGTCGCCGGCGACGACGGCGCCCTCGGAGGCCTCGACGATCTCGGCGGTCGCCTTACCCACCGTGCCCAGCAGCGGTCGCGCGAAGCGCCGGGTCGGCGCGAGCGGGAGGGTGTCGGGGAGCACGACGACACCCGGGATCGCGCGCGCCGCGTCGACGTCGACGTCCCCCGGCTCGGTCTCCCGCACGACGATCGCCTCGACGAACGCCTTCTCGCCCGCAGCGGCCACACGGCCCGCGTACGCCTCCGCGTCCAGGCCGGCCACCGCGGCGAGGGCGCGGGCAGCGGCGTCCTGCCCGGCGGCGTCGACGCGGGTCTTGTCGACCCCGAGGCGCAGCACCGGTCGGTCGACCACGAGCACGGTCTCGCCTGCACCGAGCACGTCGCCCCGCGGCGCCGGGACCCGCTCCACCGCGAGCTGCTCGCCGTCGACGAGCCCGGGTGCCACCAGGTCGGGTGACCAACGGACGCGCCACTGCCCGTCGCCGTCGTCCGGCTCGACGTACTCCAACGGCGCGTCCACCTGGTACGTCCAGTCGTCCTCGCTCGCGTCCACGTCCCAGACGACGTCGAGCCGCGCGGTCGCGACGGTGTCGTCCTCCTCGTCGACCTGCACCGCGGCGACGTCGACCTGCGGGCGCCACGGGTCCAGACCGGCGACCGCGGTGGTCAGCTGCTCGGTCGCCTCCACCGGGGTCGCGCCCTCGAGCGGCACGCCGGCGAGGTCGAGCCGCTCCAGCCCGGTCGCGAGCGCCTCGACGGTCGCGTCCGGCGCGGGTCGGTCGGGGTGCAGCCGACGAGCGCACCGGCCGCCAGCGCGGTCAGCAGCAGGGCCGCGACCGGTCGACCAGTCGTGGATCGCTGGGTGTGCGCGGCCTCGCGTCGCGACGACGTCATGCTGGTGTGCCCCCTCGTCAAGCCCGCCCTGCGGGCACGTGCGGGGCAAGCCTGCCCTGTCCGGCGGCATCCCCCGGCCGCGGCGCGCGCACGGGTGGCTCGGACGGACCGTTCGGACGGACCGTTCGCCATGCGGGTCGGTCCGGCGGCGGCGAGCATGGAACCCCCGACACCGGAGAGGGCCCCATGACCGAGTCACCCGCCGAGCGCGCGCCGCAGGGCAGCGTCGCCGAACCCGAGGTGCCGCAGCACACCACCGACCCGGACGCGGGCGCCGACTCCCCGCTCGAGGGGACAACCGCCTACGAGCTCGCGGTCGAGGACGGCGCCCCGCTGGCCGCGACAGGCGACGACCCGGGTGCCGGCGACCTCGCCCCCGACTTCCGCGAGCCCGGCGCCTGAGGTGTCCGGGTCCACCCGGGCCCACGCGGAAGTCCGGAACCGCTGTACGACCTGGGTCCCCGACCCCACGACCGTGGTCTACGTCGGTCGCGACGTGACGCGTGTCAGCCGCGCGACGCCGCCAGCCGCCGGACCGCCTCGGTGACGGTCGGCTCGCTCTTGACGAACGTGAAGCGGACGTACGAGCGCAGCGCGTCCGCGGTCGGGCTGCCGGCCACGCAGAACGCGGTGACCGGGATGGCGACGACCCCGGCGACGTCCGGCAGCCGCCGGCACAGCTCGGCCGCGTCCTCGTGGCCCGCGGGCGCGGCGTCGGCCACCACGAAGTAGGTGCCCCGCGATGGGACGGGGCGCAGGCCGGCGGCCGTGAGCCCCGCCACGAGCAGGTCCCGTCGGGTGGCCAGCGACCCACGCAGCCCGGCCAGGTAGTCGGCCGTGCGCCCGTCGTCGTCGGCGAGCGCGACCGCCACGGCGTGCTGGAACGGCCCGCTGGCGACGTAGGTCAGGAACTGCTTGACCGTCCGGACGGCCGTCACGAGCGGGGCCGGGCCGTGCACCCAGCCGACCTTCCAGCCGGTCATCGACAGGCTCTTGCCGGCGGAGGACACGGTCAGCGTCCGCGAAGCCATGCCGGGGAGCGTGGCGAGCGGGACGTGCGTCGCACCGTCGAAGGTCAGGTGCTCGTAGACCTCGTCGGTGACGACGACGGCGTCGTGGGCGGTGGCGGCCGCGGCGATCCACCCCAGCTCGTCCCGGGTCAGCACCGTGCCGGTCGGGTTGTGCGGCGTGTTGACGATGACCAACCGCGTGCGGGAGGAGAACGCGGCCCGGACGTCGGCCTCCGCGATCCGGAAGCCGTCCGGTCCCGGGTGCAGCGAGATGGTCCGGTGCACCCCGCCGGCCAGCGCGATCACCGCCGCGTACGCGTCGTAGTACGGCTCGAGCGTCACCACCTCGTCGCCCGGCTCCACCAGCGCCAGCACGCTCGCGGCCAGCGCCTCGGTGGCTCCGGCGGTGACGAGCACCTCGGTCTCGGGGTCCACGTCGAGCGCGTAGTGCCGGTGCTGGTGGTGGGCGACCGCGCGGCGCAGGGACGGCAGTCCGGATCCGGGTGGGTACTGGTTGAGACCGGCCGGAGCGCCGTCGGCGCCGACGACGGCGTCCGCGGCGAGCCGGCGCAGGTACTCCGGGCCGTCCTCGTCGGGGAAGCCCTGCCCGAGGTTGAGCGCGCCGGTGCGGGCGGCGAGCGCGGACATCTCGGCGAAGACGGTCGCGGACACGCTGCCGTCGGCCTTCAGCAGACCCGTGGCGTCGGCGACGCGACGCCACCGGGCGGGGTCCGGCCTCGCGGCCGGCTCCGTGCCGGGTGCACTCCCGGTGCCCGACGCCGCCACGGTCAGCTCACCCCTCGGCGGCCAACGCGTCCGTGAGCATCCCGACGAGGGCCTCGAGCTGGACGGTGGTGGACGGCGAGACGTCGTCGTCCGGCGCTCCGTCCAACGCCCGCGCAGCCAGCCCGGACTTGCTGTCGATCAGCTCGGCGATCTGCGAGTCGATGGTCTGCGCGGCGATGATCCGCCACGCGGTGACGGGCTCGGACTGGCCGATCCGGTGGATGCGGTCGATGGCCTGGGTCTGCTCGGCGTACGTCCAGGACAGCTCGGCCAGCACGAGGTTGGAGGCGACCTGGAGGTTCAGCCCCACCCCCGCCGCCGTCAGCGAGCACACGACGATCGACACCTCGGGGTCCTCGGTGAACGCGGTGATGTTCTGCTCACGCACCCGGGGCGTCTGGTCGCCACGGATGGAGGCGTAGCGGATGCCGCGCTGGGCGAAGGTCTCCTCGGCCTGGTCCATCACGTCGACGTGCTTGGCGAAGAACACCACCTTGCCGACGTTGCGGGCGAGCTGTGCGGCGTAGTCGGCGGCCAGCCCGGCCTTCGCCTGGCCGATGCGGCGGACCATGGTGAACACGTTCTCGCCGTCGGTCTGCGAGCTCGACTCCTTGAGCTCCGCCGCCGCGACCCGACGCGCGAGCTCGAGGTCGATCGCGTCCGGGACGACCCCGCCGGTGCGCACCTCCATCGCGGACCGGTAGCGCCGCACCAGCCGGCGGGCGAGCGCCGCCTCGGCGGCGCGGATCGAGCGGCCCACCGCACCGTCGAGCTCCACCGGCAGGTCCGCCACCCGGCGGGCGGGGATGTCGGCGACGACGTCGACCTTGCGGCGTCGAACGATGCCCAGGTCGATCACGCTGGCCCGCGCGGCGGCCGAGAACCCCGGGTCCGCCGGGGTCAGACCCGTCTCCTCGAGGGCGGTCTGCAGCCGGCCGAGCGGCTTCTCGTCGTCGATCCAGCCGAGGAACTGCCAGATCGCCCGGAAGTCCTCGATGTCGTTGATCAGCGGGGTGCCGGTGAGCGCCATCAGCAGCGGTCGGGCGGTGCGGGCGCGGATGCGCTCGGAGAGCGCGAGGACGTGCTGGGAGCGCTGGGACTTCTTGTTCTTGATGAAGTGCGCCTCGTCGACGACCATGCCGCGGAACCCCAGGTCACCGAGCCAGCCGACGTGCCGGTCCAGGAGCTCGTAGTTCACCACGACGACGTCGGCGAACCCGTCGACCCGTTCGCCGTCGCCGTGCACCACCGTGGCGCGACGCTGCGGGGTCCACATCCCGACCTCGTGGGCCCAGTTCGTCTTCACCACGTTGGGCACCACGACCAGCAGCGGGTAGGCGTCGGCCGCCTGGGCGGCGAGCAGGGCCTGCGCGGTCTTGCCGAGCCCGGGCTCGTCGGCGAGCAGGAAGGTGCGATGGCCGTTGGCCGTCGCTGCGACGACCCGGGCCTGGTGCGGCATCAGCTCCCGGCCGTGGGGAGCGGTCACCGAGCGCGGCTCGGGCAACGGCATGCAGGCGGGGACGCCGGTGGCGGCCTGCTCGAAGGACCGGAACAGCGGTTCGAGCAGCTCCCAGCCGGCCAGTCGGCGGGCCCGCGACGCCGTCCGCTCGGCCGCGGCCTCGAAGTCCGGGGCCAGGAAGGGGTTGGCGAGCTGGCGCGCGATCACCGATCGTGGCACCACCTGGGTCTCGGTGGCGGCCACCGGTGCGACCGGGGCGGGCGGCGCGGGCTCCTCGACCGGCTCCAGGCCCCCGGCGCGCATCAGGGTCGCCTTGAGGGCGCGGGCCGCATCGGAGACCCGGGCGTCCTCGGCGAGCAGCGCGAGCAGGGAGGTGTCCCGCGCAGCGGTCTTCGCCAGCTGTGTCGCCACCCCGTCGAGCCGCTTGAGCTGTGTGGCGCGCCGAGACTCGCCTGGCCCGCCCTCGGCCATCACGCGGGCCCGCTCCTCGCGCACGAGCAGGGCCACCACCTGGAACTTGGTGCGCACGGCCGGGCGCGTCGGCGGTCGCCGCACTGCGCCGTCGACCTCGCGCGCGACCTCGGCGAGCACCGGGATGATCCCGGGCTCGGTCGGGCGCGTGGCGCGGCGGCGCTGAGCGCCGGAGCCCGCGCGCGCGCCGTCGGTCCGGCCGCGGCCTTGTCGTGCCACATCTCCTCCTTCTCGCACGTCCGTACCGCCGACCGGTCCAGGACGGACCCGGCACAGCGGCCTGTGCCGCAGTCGGGCGTCGGTCCCCCGCGCCGTGTCGCCGGTACCCGGGCCGGGCACCGCATCCGGTGCCGGGCCACCGCGCAGGGCTGCTTGCGCCGCTCGCTGGTGCGTGCTCACGCCGATGGTGACGCGCCACGCCGGGGCATCGGTGGACCGGCCAGCGCGTCGTGCCCTCGCGTGACCCGCCGGAGATCCTGTCACGTGCCGCCGGACGCCTGCACCGGGCAGGCGCCTGCACCCAGTATGCGCCTGCACCGGGCCTGCGCCCACCTGCACCCGCGCTGCGCCTGCGCCTGCGCCTGCGCCTGCATGACCGATGCCCACCGTGCACGTCGTCGACCGCGACGGTGCACGCGGCTCAGCGCGACCGGACCCGCGGCAGCAGCGCGGCGCCGGCGGCATGGCCGGCCAGCAGCTTGGTGAAGAGGACCGGTGCGAACCACGGCGCCGTGGCCGAGACGCCCAGCGCCCGGTCCAGCACGACGCCGCCCCCCGTGGCCAGCAGGCCGATCGCGCGTCGTGACCGGGGCGCGGCGTGCTCGACGACGGCGGCTGCCCCCAGCCCGTAGACGTACTGCACGCCGGCACGGCCCCACCGCGGGCGTCGTCCGGGCTCCCGGTCGAGCCAGGCCAGGACGAACGGGTGCAGATGCGCCGCGCAGAACAGCAGACGCCGGCGGGGTCCGTGGCCCTCACGGTGGTACCAGCGCGCCGCGGCCGGCGTGTTGTTGCACCACGCCCCGCCCCACAGGTCCGACGCCAGGACCCGCACGACAGCGGCGCCGACGGGACCGTGCCGGTCCCGCGGACGCACGAGCCGCGGTCGAAGGACGGCCCCGCACACACCGAGCCCCAGGGTGCCGACGTTCTCGACCACCCCCGCGCCCGGACCGGCGATGCGTCCCCACGACGTCAGCAGGCCATCCCGCACTCCGACCACCCTCGGCAGGCTACGCGCCGGACGGGCGAGCGAGCAGTACCGTCGGACCACGGATCCACCGCAGCACGCGCGAGGAGTCGCCATGGACGTCACCAGGTCACCGGCACCGGCGCCGGCACCGGCGAGCCGCGACGCGGCCGAGTACCGCGAGCTGCCCCGGCGCATCGCCGTCGAGGACATGATCGAGACCCACGAGACCCGGGATGCACCCGACCCGACCATGGGTCGCGACACCGAGACGGAGTTCCTGCTGCGCAACGCGGAGTGACCTCACGCGCTCGCCAGCGCCTCGCGCAGCGGTCGTCTCGCGCAGCGGTCGTCTCGCGCAACGGTCGTCTCGCGCAACGGTCGCCTCGCGCAACGGTCGCCTCGCACGGCGGTCGCTCATGCAGCGCTCGCCCTGCTCCCCGCCGAGCCCGGTCAGCGCCCGGTGGGCCCTGCTCCGGCCAGTCGCCGCCGGACGGCGGTGGCGGTCCGCCGGCCGGACACCATCGCCCCCTGCTGCGACGCGGTGTCGCGGTGGTCGCCGCACACGAACCGGCCGTCCCCCAGGTCGACGTCGCGCCGGGTCCGCAAGGGCGGCGGCTGGGCCGGGAGCGCGCCCGGGATCGCGTGCCGGGCGATCTCCCGCCACCGGGCGGGGGACACCCCGAACATCTGCCCCGCCTGCCGGCGCGCCTCGGCTTCCGGCGGTGCCTGACCCTTCAGCAGGCACGTCACCTGCACGAGGTGGGACCCGGGCGGCGCCCACGACGGCGCGGCGGCGCTCATCACCGCGGCGTTGACCACCGGCCCGCGGCGGCGGCCGTCCACGACGATGGCCGGCAGGTCGGTGGGCGCCTCGTCGGTCGCGTACCACGACGTCACCAGGCCGTTCATCGTCGGTGCGACCACCCCGGTCAGGACCTCGGCGGTCACGGCGTCGGTGGCGACGACGACGGCGCGGGCGCTCACCGCGCCGCCGGCCGTGGTCACCCGGTATCCGCCGGCCACGGGTGTGATCCGCTCAGCCCGTTCCCTGAGCGCGATGTCGGGGACGTGCCGCGCGAGCTGCTCGGGCAGCGCGGCGCTGCCCTCCGCCGGCACCCCGGGCGTGCCGAGCAGGAACGTGCGCACGAGCAGCCGGACGTACGCGGCGGAGGTGCCGCCGTCGTCCTCGGCGAGGACCCCGGCGAGGAACGGCTCGAGCACCTCCCGGCGGATCCGGCCGCGTACGCCGGAGGCGTCGAGGGAACCCGCCAGGGTCGTGTCCGATCCCTCGAGCACGCGCCGCACCGGCCCGACGGACGGTGCGGCCCACCGCACCAGGGCGGCGAGCTCGCGCGGACGGACGTACCCGCTGCGCAGCGTGCGGGGCAGCGTGGTCGGCGCGCGCCGTGGGTCGGCCACGACGGCGAGACCGCCGTCCTGCCGGACGCCGACGCCCGGCAGGAACGGCTGCATGCGGAGCGCGACGACGTCGACGCGCTCCCGGACGGCGGGGTAGGCGGGGTTGAGCACCTGGAACCCGTGGTCGAGGGTGAAGCCGTCGACGTGGTCGGTGCGGACCCGCCCCCGACGGCGTCGGCGGCCTCGATCACGCGGACGGCGACGCCGTGCTCGTGCAGCGACCGCGCGCACTCCAGACCGGCCAGGCCCGCGCCGACCACCACCACGTCACAGTCCATGCCGCCAGCGTAGGTCGCCGGCGGGCGGCGACCCCCGTGCCACCGGGCCGCGGGGGCCCGCTCGGCGGGTGCGTCCTCAGTGCTCGTCGACGACGACGCGGTCGCGGCCGGACCGCTTGGCGGACATGAGGGCGCCGTCGGCGGCGAGCATCGACGCGTGCCCGGTCTCCGCGACGCGGCCCACCCCGATCGACACGGTGACCTCCAGGCCCGGGGCGACGTGGTCCCAGGAGTGCGCGCGGACCGCGCCGTGCACCCGGTGCGCGAGCGCGACCGCGCCCTCCAGCGGCCCGGTGGACAGGATGAGGAACTCGTCACCACCGAAGCGGATGAGCATGTCCTCCTCGCGGGACACCACGCGCAGGATGGTCGCCACCTCCCGCAGGACGGCGTCGCCGACGGCGTGCGTGTGGGTGTCGTTGACGTCCTTGAACTGGTCGACGTCGATGAAGATGACCGAGGTCGGGCGCGCGGCGCCCCCGTTCGTCTCGGACGCCTCCTGGAGCATCCGTCGGTTGCCGAGGCCGGTCAGCGGGTCCTGCACCGCCGCGCGGCCCATGCGCGCGCTGTGGGCGGTGAGCTCGCGCAGCCGGCTGCGGTCCTGCAGGGCAGCGAACCGGCCCTCACGCTCGGACCAGCTGCGCTGCAGCGCCTCCTGCGCGACGGACCGCCACAGGTCCATGCCCTCGTGCGGGCCGAACTCCACGGTGTGCAGGTCGGCCAGCGCGCCGGTCGCGGCGACCGACCACACCTCCCGCCCGGCCGACGCGGCGCTGCGTTGGACGAGCGTCAGCCGCTCGCGCGCCTCGTCCAGCCGGCCCTCCTCGACGGCCGCCCGGCCCAGCACCAGGTGCAGCAGGTAGGTGTCGACGAGCTCGATGCGGAAGGTGGCGCGCTCGGCGGCGGCTCGCGCCCGGGCCGCGGCGAGGTCGAGCAGACCCAGGTGCATGAGGGCGAAGGCCTCCACCACCTCGGCGCGCGAGGTCATCTGCACGTCGCCCAGCCGCTCGGCGATGCGCCGGGCCCGCACGGCACGCTGGGCGCACACCACGAAGTGGACGCCGGCGTCGTCCTGCCGGCCGATGGTGACCAGTGCCGTGCCCCAGTACGCACTGAGGCCCGCGGACTCGAGCGCGATCAACAGGTCGGCCTGCGTCGAGCCGTCGTCCTGGATCGCGACGAGGAGCGTCTCGGCGTCCTCGAGAAGGTTGAGCGACCGCATCGACAGCGCGACGGCCATGCTCGCCGAGAGGTGCCCGTAGGTGCCGACCCTGATCGACCGGAGGTGCCAGTCGGCCTCGGCGAGCGCGGCGATCGCGCGGCCGTGCTCGCCGATGCGCACCGCGGACTCGGCCAGGACGGCCAGCGCCTTGGCGCGCCACACCGGCTCGGAGTCGTTCCCGAGGCTCTCGGCCAGCGCGGTGGCCTCGGCCACCGCCTCGCCGTGCCGCCCGTAGTCCTGCAGCGCGATCGCCGCGATGTAGCGCAGGTAGCGCGAGGTCAGGACGTCACCCGCAGCCTCGGTGAGCGCGAGCCAGGTCCGGGCCACGTCGACCGCGCGCGTCGAGACCCCGTCGAGGTACAGGCCGTGCACCACGTCGGCGAGGGCGTCGTACGGCCCGAAGTCGCCGATGACGGCCAGGTCTGTGCCGGGCCGGGTGCTGGTCATCTGTGCTCCTCCCACCAGCGGCCGGGTCGCGTCCCTCCGGCCGGGCGATCCGCGTTCCGCGGCTCGGGGTCGTCCCCTGTTCGGGCTGGGGCGGTCCCACGGGCGGTGCGGGTGAAGCCAGTCCGGTCCTGTCGCCGGCGGCTGCCGACCTCCTCTCATCGGCTGCGGAGGCGGGGATGAACGGGTTCCGCGGGCACGCCGCGAGTGGTTCCCCAGATCGGCCCAGTGCCCGGGGCCGGTCCGGTGGGCGCGTCGGGCGGCACCGGTATGAGGCGGACCGTCCGGCGGCTCACCGCCGGATCAGTGCTGCGGAGCGGCGACCACCGGGTCGATCACCCCTTGACCGACCCGGCCGTGAGGCCGCGGACGAAGAAGCGCTGGAGCGCGAAGAAGACCGCCATGGGCAGGAGGATCGAGATGAAGGCTCCGGCCTGCAGCAGCTCCTCGCCCTGACCCTGGGTGCCGAGCAGCTGCTGGAGCTGGACGATGATCGTGGCGTTGCCCGGGCTGAGGAACAGCTTGGCGATGAGCAGGTCGTTCCAGACCCAGAGGAACTGCAGGGTGGCGAACGCGGCGATCGCGGGCATCGACATGGGGACCACTAGTCGCCAGAACGTCTGGTAGTGGCTGGCACCGTCGATCTTCGCCGACTCCACGACCGAGTGCGGGAGCGTCGCCATGTAGCTGCGCAGGATGTACAGGCACAGGGGCATGCCGAAGCCGGTGTGCAGCAACCACACGGCGACGAACTGGCCGGAGATGCCGATGCCGTTGGGGCCGAGCAGGTCCAGCATCGGCTGGAACGCCACCTGGATCGGCACGACCATGACGGCGACGATGACGATGAACAGCACGTCCCGCCCACGGAACTCCATGAAGGTGAAGGCGTAGGCGGCGAACGCCGCGAGCATGATCGGCAGGATGGTCGCGGGTACCGCGACGACGACGCTGTTGAGGAAGCCCTGCGCCATGTCCTGGCCCCGCAGGGCACCGGCGTAGTTCTCCGTGGTCCAGCCCTGGCCGAACGGGTTGAGGACGGCCGTCCACCAGCCGGTCGTGGCCGCGTCCTCCCGGCGGCGCAGGCTCGTGACGAGCAGCCCGAGCGTCGGGACGGTCCACAGCAGGCACAGGACGATCATGACGACGGGTGCGGCCCAGCTGCGGCGTGTGCCCTCCTTCGTGACGGAGCGCCGGGTACCGAGCGCTGCACGCGGGGCGGTGGCGACGGTCATCGGTTCTCCTCGCGGAAGCTGCGGACCTGGTAGAGCAGGATGGGCAGGACCAGGATGAGGAGCACGACGACGATGGCGGACGCCTGCCCGGCTCGTTGGGCGGTGAAAAGCTCCTGGAAGAACAGGACCGCGATGACGTTGGTCCGCGCCTGGCCGTTGGTCAGCACGTAGATGATGTCGAAGACCTTGAGCACCAGGATGACCACCGTGATGAAGACGGTGAGGATCGTGCCGCGGATCTGCGGGATGATCACCCGGAAGAACAGCTGACGCTCGTTCGCGCCGTCCAGACGTGCGGCCTCCAGGGTCTCCTCCGGCACCGCCTTGATCGCACCGGACAGCAGGATCATCGAGAACCCGACCTGCAACCAGACCAGGATGACCATCATGAGCAGCGAGTTGAGCCGAGCCGTGTCGAAGCGCAACCAGTCCTGCGCCGTCCCCCCGAGCCCGGTGACGATCGCGTTGAGCAACCCGGTGTCCGCGTCGAGGTTGTAGACCAGCCGCCAGATCGTCGCCGCGCCCACGAAGGAGATGGCCATCGGCAGGAAGATCAGGCTCTTCGCGATCTTCTCCCCGGTCGCGGAGAGCCGGTCGGCGAAGAGCGCGATCACCACCCCGAAGGCCACCGTCACCGCCGGCACGATCAGCAGCCACAGCAGGTTGTTCGTGATGGACAGCCAGAACTCGTTGTCGGTGAAGATCGCCCGGTAGTTGTCGAGGCCGGTGTACCGGGTGCTGTCGTCGTTCGCGAAGCTGTAGTTGACCGTCTGCACCGTGGGGTACAGCAGCATGAGGGAGATCATCCCGAACGCCGGGAGCAGGAAGACGTAGGGGGCCACCCCCTGCGCCAGCCGTTGGGGCAGGGACTCGGCGAACACGTTCGCGAAGTAGAACAGCAGCGCCGCACCGCCGAGCCCGGCGACGATGCCGACGACGGCCATCAGCGGCCGGTTGTTGAAGTACCAGCCGGGGAACCAGGCGATGGACAGGAACACGTTGATGATCAGCCAGGCGACGACCGCCACCCCGACGATGCCGAGCACCATGCGCATCGGGCGGGCGGGGGACCCACCGCGACGGGTCGCCGGTGCCTGGCCGGCCGGGACCGCGACCGCGGTGCTCACGAGTCCTCCTCGGACGTCGGCCAGCTCGCCTCGATCTCGGCCGTGACCTGCTCGGCGGTCTTGGCGCCGGTGAGCCACTCGACCATCCCGGTCCAGAAGCTGCCGCCACCGACCGCGTTGGGCATGAGGTCGGAGCCGTCGTACCGGAACACGTCCGCCTCGGCGACGATCTCGGCCGTCCGGCGCGTGATCTCGTCGGGGTAGAGGGCGGTGTCGAAGGTGGTGTGCGGCGAGAGCCAGCCGCCTGCCTCGGCCCACGGACCACCGAAGTCCGGGGAGGTGAGGAACTCCATGACAGCGATGGAGTCCTCGTCGTCGCCGTTCATCAGGGCCGCGAGGTCACCGCCACCGAGGATCGGCTGACCCTCGTACCCGTCGACGGCGGGCGGGAACGCGAAGAGCCCGACGGTGCTGTCGAGGTTCGCCTGGACCTCCTCGGGCATGAACCCGGTGATGAAGTTCCCCTGGCGCTCGAGGTAGCACTCGGGCGGGTCCTCGAAGGCGGGGAGGATGGACTCGGAGAACGGGGTGGCGATGACGGCCTGGGTGCCGCCGGCGACCGCTCCCTCGGCGAGGACCAGCTCGCCGAAGGCGTCGAAGGCGGCGATCACCCGCTCGTCGTCGAACGGGATCTCGTGCGAGGTCCAGTCGTCGTAGACGTCCGGGCCCCACAGCCGGAGCATGTACTCCTCGATCCAGTCGGTGCCGACCCATCCGGTCGCCTGGTCGGAGTTCCACCCCATACACCACGGAGCGGTCCCCGACTGACGGATCTGGTCGGTGATGGCCGCCAGCTCCCCGAGGTCACCGGGCTCCGTGTCGTACCCCTGGGCCGCGTAGGTGGCCTGGTTGTACCAGACGAGGGATTTCACGGCCATGCGCATCGGTGCGCCGTACACGCGCCCGTTGAGCCGCCCCGCCTCGAGGAACCCGGGGACGAGGGTGTCCTCCAGCGCGTCGAAGTCGAGGTAGGTGTCGATCGGCTGGACGTAGCCGTCCTCGGCCTGCTCGAGCAGTCCGCCCGGCTGCGGGAAGATCGCGATGTCCGGCGCCTGCCCAGCCCCGGTGCGCTGGCGGATCGTGTTGGTGAAGTCCTGGTCCGAGGTGTACTGCACGTCGATCCCGGACGACTCGGCGAACTCGGTCAACGACGCCTCGAAGGCCTCGGCCTCCTGACCGCCGAACGCGCCGAGGATCGTGACGACCCCGTCGCCGTCGGCCTCGGCGTTGTCCACGAAGCCCGCGAGCCCCGCACCCGCCGCCCCGCCCTGGCTGGGGTTCTGCAGGCACCCGGCCAGCAGCGCCCCGCTGACTGCTGCGGCGCCCACCAGGGCGACTGCCCGTCGTCTCGATCCGCTCATCAGGACCTCCTCGTCCCGTCGCGCGGGACAACGCTGACCCGCGATGCTCAGGACCATAGACCCGCGCCGCCCTGCCGCGCGCGATGCACGGTATGTCGCGTCTCGTCCCGTGCACCGCGACCGCGTCCGGGGGTGCGCACGGCAGGCGGGTCACGCGTCGTGACCGTCAGCAGCACCGGCCACCGCCTCCGCGCGGCTCCACTTCGATGACCCCTGCAGTGAGAGCGGTCGTACAGCCGCGTCGCCGCCTACGACCAGGCCAAGCTCGCCAACCAGAGATTCACCTCCGAGCTGCAGCGAAGGGTCGCACCGCACGGCACCACCGTTGCGGTGGCAGCCCACCCCGGCGTACCCGGTCAGCCCGCCATGTCGACGAAGCGTGAGTAGTGCCCCTGGAACGCCACGGTGATGACGTCGGTGGGGCCGTTGCGGTGCTTGGCGACGATGAGGTCGGCCTCGCCGGCGCGCGGCGACTCGCGCTCGTAGGCGTCCTCGCGGTGCAGCAGGATCACCATGTCGGCGTCCTGCTCGATCGACCCGGACTCACGCAGGTCGCTCATCGCCGGCCGCTTGTCGGTGCGCTGCTCGGGACCACGGTTCAGCTGGCTGATCGCGATCACCGGGACCTCGAGCTCCTTGGCGAGCAGCTTGAGGGCACGGGAGAACTCCGAGACCTCCTGCTGGCGGGACTCGACGCGCTTGCCGGAGCTCATGAGCTGCAGGTAGTCGATGACCACGAGCTTGAGGTCGTGCTTCTGCTTCAGCCGCCGGCACTTGGCGCGGATCTCCATGAGCGACATGTTCGGCGAGTCGTCGATGAACAGCGGCGCCTCGGAGATCTTGCCCATCGTCCCGGCGAGCTTCTGCCAGTCGTCCTCACCCATGGTGCCGTTGCGCATCTTCTGCAGGTGGATGCGGGCCTCGGCGGACAGCAGGCGCATCGTGATCTCGTTGCGGCTCATCTCGAGCGAGAACACGACGCTGGTCTGGCCGTTCTTGATGGACGCTGACCGTGCGATGTCCAGGCCCAGCGTCGAGTTGTGCGTCGGCACCATGGAGCGCCCGGCGAGGTAGAGGTGGTCGGGGTGCTCGATCTCGACGCATCGCACCGGGACCGACTCCACGGGCGTGACCGCCACGATGGAACGCTGACGCAGCCGTGGCGTGCTCCGCCGACGGCGCTCCTTGTGCAGCAGGGCCTTTCGCTCCAGCGCGAAGACGTCGTCGTCGGTGGTGAACGTGATGGTGAACGCGGTCGACGAGGCGCCGCTCCGACCGCGGACCTGCCGCTCGGACCAGCCCGATCGGTATCCGAGGGAGTGCACGAGCTCGCGGTAGTCCTCGGCGAGGCGCCGGTTCGTGACGGTGAGCTGGGGGCTGCCGGTCGGGTTCACGGTCCCGGCGGTGTCGAGCAGCCCCGCGAGGAGTTCGCGTCGCTGCATCTCGCTCGCGCGCAGGTAGGTCGCGGGGACGTGCTTGTCGTGGAGCACGCCGAGCGACCGCAAGATACCCCCCACCGTGCCGTGATGGCGGTGG
The DNA here is from genome assembly GCF_031582905.1 of Cellulomonas sp. ATA003. Lineage (NCBI taxonomy): Bacteria > Bacillati > Actinomycetota > Actinomycetes > Micrococcales > Cellulomonadaceae > Cellulomonas > Cellulomonas sp. ATA003. Next base: position 3,884,770 of record NZ_CP133990.1, on the reverse strand, counting down.
CACGCCTGGCAGCGCCGCATGCCCGAGCTCGGCGCGCCACAGTCCGGGCACGTCGGTGCGGGCACGCGGGCCGAGACCGCCTTCGCCTTGCCGCCGCACGAGCGGCCGCACGTGCGGACCTGCGTGGTCTGCGGCACGAAGGCGGCGTCGCAAACCACGCAGCGGCGGGCCTCCGCCGGCGCCGGCGCCGGGAGCTGGAGCGAGTAGAGACGAGCCGACCCGGCGAATCGGCCGGACTCACGGGCGACCAGCCCGAGCCCTTCCAGGCGCATCGCGATCGCGGGGTCGGCCGAGGTGAACCGCGCCGAGGCGGCATGCCCGTCCCCGAGCCAGACACCGAGCGCGTACGGGTGGAGCGGGAGGTTGGCCTCGGAAAGCGCGAGCGGCAGCGTCGTGGCGACCGCGTGGTTGGTCCGCGCTTCCGCCGTGGGGCACCGCACCGTGGCGGCGATCTGTGCTGTCGTCCGCACGGCGGCGCGGGCTCCCGGCTTCCGTCGCTCGGCGCGTGTGGTGGTGGCCCACTCGTGCTGGGCATCCGCGACGATCGTCGTTCCGTCATCGAAGGTCACCCGGTAGCACTCACGGTCCACCAGCACGTCGGTCGCCCGCACGACGCGCGTCGGGGTGCCGTCGGCGGCGAGGAGGAGGTCGCCGGCCTGCACGTCGCCCATGGTGGTCCACCCGGACGGGGTGGGGAGCGGCGTGTCGAGCGCGAGCGCCTTCCCGATGGCCGGACGGGCCGCCAGCACGATCATCTGCCCCGGGTGGAGGCCGTTGGTCAGCCGGTCGAGGTCGGCGAAGCCGGTCGGGACGCCGATCATCCCCTCCCCGCGGTTGCCGGCCGCCTCAATCTCGTCGACCGTCGCGCCGATCACCTCGCCCAGGCGCAGGTAGTCCTCCGCGGTGCGCCGCTCGGTGACCGCGTACACCTCGGCCTGGGCGTTGTTGACGATGTCGTCGACGTCGCCGCCGTCGGTCGCGTACCCGAGCTGGACGATGCGGGTGCCGGCCTCGACGAGGCGGCGCAGGACCGCACGCTCCCGGACGATGCGCGCGTAGTACCCCGCGTTGGCCGCGGTCGGCACCATCGAGATGAGCGTGTGCAGGTACGGCGCGCCACCGACCCGGCCCATCTCGCCGCGCTTGACCAGCTCGGCCGAGACGGTGACGGCGTCCGCGGGCTCGCCGCGGCCGTACAGGTCGAGGATCGCGTCGTAGATGACCTCGTGCGCCGGACGGTAGAAGTCCGTGCCGCGCAGCTGCTCGACGACGTCGGCGATCGCGTCCTTCGAGATCATCATCCCGCCGAGGACGCTCTGCTCCGCGGCGACGTCCTGCGGCGGGGTGCGGTCGAAGCCGCCTCCGCCGCCGGCCCGCAGACCCTGCTCGAGCTCGTCGATCGACATGCCACTCCAAACCTCGCGTCGGGCCGTACCCGTGTTCTACCGGTGGGCACCCACACCGGGGCGGACCCGCCGCGACGAACGTCCAGCCCCCGCGCCTGGGCGAGGTTATGGGGTCGCCGGGACGCGTCCAAACGCCCTTGTTGACCGACCTGGGGACGCCTTGTGGACGCCCCGCCCAGCGCTTGTGCACAGGCGGTGGACAGTCCTGTGGATAAGGTGGACGGCGGTGTCGACGGCGTGCGTGTGAGCGGCGTGGACACCGCGCACACGCTGTGGACGGGAGAAATCTTCGGTGGATGATCCAAGGCGTGGACGATCGACCGCGCGGGCGGACCCGTCCCTGGACCGGCGCATCCTCGCCCTGGCCGTCCCGGCCCTCGGTGCGCTCGTGGCAGAGCCCCTGTTCGTGCTCGTCGACTCGGCCGTCGTCGGCCGTCTCGGCACCGCGCCGCTGGCCGGTCTCGCGCTCGCGTCGACGGTCCTGCTCACGGTCGTCGGGCTCTGCGTGTTCCTCGCCTACGCGACCACGGCCGCCGTCGCCCGGCGCCTCGGAGCCGGCGACGTCCGCGGCGCCCTGACCCTCGGTGTGGACGGGCTCTGGCTCGCCGCGGGCCTGGGGGTCGTGCTCGCCGCCGCCGTGGGGACGACGGCGCCCTGGCTCACCGCCGCGCTCGGCGCCGACGGCGAGGTCGCCCGCCAGGCCGTCACCTACCTGCGGTGGTCCGCGCCCGGCCTGCCGGGCATGCTGCTCGTCCTGGCGTCCACGGGGGCGCTGCGCGGTCTGCAGGACACCCGGACGCCCCTGTGGGTGGCGGCCGGCGGCGCCGTGCTCAACGCCGTCCTGAGCGTCGCGCTCGTCCACGGTGCGGGCCTGAGTATCGCCGGGTCCGGCCTGGGGACGACGCTCGCCCAGCTCGCGATGGGTGCGGTCCTGGTGGTCGTCGTCGTCCGCGGTGCCCGGCGCGCCGGTGCCCCGCTGCGGCCGGCGATCGCGGGCATCCGGGCCAACGTGCGGGCCGGCGCGCCGCTGCTCGTACGGACGCTGTCGCTGCGGCTCGCGATCCTCCTCACGGTCGTCGTGGCGACCGGCCTGGGCGCCACCGCGCTCGCCGGGCACCAGGTCGTCAACGCGGTCTGGGCGCTCACCGCGTTCGCGCTGGACGCGCTCGCGATCGCCGCCCAGGCGCTCGTCGGGCACGCCCTGGGTGCCGGTGACCTGGAGCGCACGCGCGCCGTGCTGCGCCGCACGCTGCAGTGGGGGACGGGCGCCGGCGTCGTCCTCGGGGTGGTCGTGGCCGTCGTCGCGGGCGTGCTGCCGGGCGCATTCAGCCCCGAGCCGGACGTCCGGTCCGCCGTCACCGGGGGCCTGCTCGTCGCGGCGGTCTTCCTGCCGGTCGCGGGTTGGGTCTTCGTGCTCGACGGCGTCCTCATCGGCGCCGGCGACGGCCGCTACCTCGCGGCCGCCGGGATGCTCACCCTCGGCGCCTACGTGCCGGCCGCCTGGGCGGTCGCGGCCTGGGCCCCGGACGGCGCGGTGGGCCTGGCGTGGCTGTGGGCGGCGTTCGCCGGCGTGTTCATGGGCGCCCGCGCCGTCGCCACCGGGCTGCGCGCCCGCGGGGAGGGATGGATGGTCGTCGGCGCCTGACCGACACCGACCGGCGCCGACCGGGACGACGAAGGACCCGGCCCACAGGGGACCGGGTCCTTCGTGTGGTGCTCCGACGAGACCTGCGGGCTCGTCGTCAGCCTCCTCGGGTCAGAGCGAGACGACCGTGACGTCGATCTTCGCGGTGACCTCGGGGTGCAGGCGGACCTGCACCGTGTAGTCGCCCAGGGCCTTGATCGGCTGACCGACCTCGACCTTGCGCTTGTCGACCGCGGGCGCACCGGCGGCCTTGACCGCGTCGGCGATCTCGGTCGTGGTGACCGCGCCGAACAGGCGACCGGCCTCGCCGGACTTGGCGCGCACGACGACGGGCTTGGACTGCAGCGCGTCGCGGATCGCCTTCGCCTCGTCGAGGGTCTCGATCTCGCGCGCCTTGCGGGCCTTGCGGATCGAGGTCACCTGCTTCTCGGCGCCCTTGGACCACGTGGTCGCCAGGCCACGGGGGACGAGGAAGTTACGGGCGTACCCGTCCTTCACCTCGACGACGTCACCGGGCGCACCGAGACCGGTGACCTCATGGGTCAGGATGAGCTTTGCCATGGTCCTCCTCCTTCTCAGCGAGCCGACGACGAGTACGGCAGCAGGGCCACCTCGCGCGCGTTCTTGACGGCGCGCGCGATCGCGCGCTGCTCCTGCACGGACACGCCGGTCACCCGACGGGCACGGATCTTGCCGCGGTCGGACACGAACTTGCGCAGGAGCGCGGTGTCCTTGTAGTCGACGACGTCGATCTTCGCCGCCTTCAGCGGGTTCTGCTTCTTCTTGGGCTTGCGTACAACGGCCTTGGCCATCGCGGTGCTCCTTGGTGTGAAGTCTCTGGAGCCCGGGGCGTTGCCATGCCCCGGGATGGGTGATGAGCGATCCGGCTGCTACGACCGGATCAGAAGGGGCTCGTCCGAGTAGCCGCCCGACGAGCCGCCCTGGGCCGGCGTGGCCCACGGGTCGTCGGCCTGGGCGCCGCCACCGCCGGAGGACGAGCCGCCGCCGAAGCCGCCGCCGCCACCCCCGCTGTAGCCGCCCCCGCCTCCGCCGCCGCCACTGCGCTGCGTGCGCGTGACCTTGGCGCTGGCGTACCGCAGGGACGGACCGACCTCGTCGACCTGGAGCTCGACGACGGTGCGCTTCTCGCCCTCGCGCGTCTCGTAGGACCGCTGGACCAGCCGGCCGGTGACGATGACGCGCATGCCCTTGGTGAGGGACTCGGCCACGTTCTCGGCCGCCTCGCGCCAGATCGAGCAGCGCATGAACAGCGTGTCGCCGTCCTTGAACTCGTTCGCCTGACGGTCGAAGGTCCGCGGCGTGGAGGCCACGGTGAAGTTCGCCACGGCCGCACCCGACGGGGTGAAGCGCAGCTCCGGGTCACCGGTCAGGTTCCCGATCACCGTGATGACGGTCTCACCAGCCATGCGGACTCCTCAGAGGGTGTGTGGACGAGCGGGGTGCGGGCGACGCCGGACGCGACGCCTCAGACGTCGGTGCGCAGGACCTTGGTGCGCAGCACGGCCTCGTTCAGGCCGAGCTGACGGTCGAGCTCCTTGGCCGTGGCCGGGGTCGCGTGGAAGTCCACGACCGCGTAGATGCCTTCGGACTTCTTCTGGATGTCGTACGCCAGACGGCGACGTCCCCAGATGTCGACCTTGTCGACCGAGCCGCCGTCGTTCTTGATGACGGACAGGTACTTGTCGAGCGAGGGAGCGACGGTGCGCTCCTCGATCTCGGGGTCGAGGATGATCATGATCTCGTACTGACGCATGCGGTGACCCACCTCCTGTGGACTAGTGCGGCCACGGTCTCTCCGTGGCAGGAGGGCTGTTTGCGTCGCAATGACCGCGGCCGACGTCGATGGCGACGTGGCCGGTGCGGGCACAGCAGCCGCCCACGATACCGGCTGACGGCCCGGCGCAGGTCCACGCGGCGTGCGCTGTGGATCACGTGCCGGGACGGGCAGCCCTGGGTCGTGCCGCTGCCGGCCGCAGGACCCGTACGACGCGCGCGCTCCTACCCCGTCGCCCCACCCTGCGTCGCCACACCCTCGGTCGCCGCGCCCTGCGTCGCCACACCCTGCGTCGCGGCCCCCTGGGTGGCGGCACCCTGCGTGGCGGCATCCTCCGTGTCGTCGTCCTCGCCGTCGTCCGGGTCCGTTCCCGGGGCGGGCGCAGGCACCGTCGGGGTCGGGGCGGGCGTCGGCCGCGGTGCCGGCGTCGCCGGACCGGTGGACACCACGAGCGTCACGGTCGACCCGGCGGGGACGGCGCCGCCGGCAGGGCTGGCGCTGATGACCCGGCCCGCGGGGACCGACGGCGACGGCTGCTGGGTCACGCTCGCCGTGAGGCCCGCGTTGACGAGGGCCGCCTCCGCGTCCGCCTGCGTCCGGCCGGCCAGCCCCGCGGGGACGGTCACCTCGGCCGGCTCCGTGGGGGTGGGCTCCTGCGTGGGTGTCGACGTCGGTGTCGGGGTCGGGGTGGAGGTGCGGGTCGGCCGGTTGACGTTCGACCGCTCGGGGAAGTCCTCCACCGGCGCGTACTTCTCGACGTCGAATACCTGATCCATGTAGTCCGCCCACAGCGCGGCCGGCCACGTGCCACCGGTGACCTCGCGCACGCCACGGCCGAACGGGGTGATCGTCTCCTGACCGGCGACCGCGTCCGCCGCTGCCGCGTCGACCGTCGCGGGTTGGTACAGCCCGACGGCCGTCGCGATCCCCGGGGTGTATCCGACGAACCACGCCGACCGGTTCTCGTTGGAGGTCCCGGTCTTGCCGGCGATCGGCCGGCCGAGCGGACTGACCCAGCGCTCCGCCGAGCCGCTCGTGACGACCCGGGTCATCGCGTACGTGGCGTCCGCGACGACCTCCGGCGAGAAGACCTGCTCCCGGGTTCCGGCACCCTGGTAGGCGACGCTCCCGTCGGTCAGGTACGTGGCCTCGCGCACGATGAACGGGGTGGACCGGAAGCCCTGCGCGGCGAAGGTCGCGTAGGCGTTGGCCATGTCGAGCGGGTGCACGGTGTCGGTGCCGAGCACGTTCCCCGGGTTGGTCCCGACCTCGGTCGTGATGCCGGCGCGCTGGGCGACCTGGGCGGTCCTCTCCGGGCCGACGTCGAGGTTGAGCTGGGCGTACACGGTGTTCACCGACTCCTCCGTGGCGCGCACGAGGTCGATGGTGCCGAAGTCCCGGCCGCCGAAGTTGCGCACCTCGCCGCCCCAGCCGTCCGGCGACATGGGGCTGTCACCGCGGTAGCGCTCGGACAGCGGGATGCCGTTCTCCAGCGCGGCGACCAGCGTGAAGGGCTTGAACGTCGAGCCGGCCTGCGCGGCGCCCTGCGTCGCGTTGTTGAACGGCTGCTCGAGGAAGTCCGGCCCGCCGTACAGCGCGACGATCGCGCCGTCGTCCGGGTCGATCGAGACGATGCCGGCGCGCAGGTTCGCCGCCGGGGCCTCGCCGGCGAGCGTGCCGTCCATGAGCGACGTCGCCGAGGCGACAGCGGCGTCCTGCACGGGCTTCTCGATCGTGGTGACGACCCGCAGGCCGGCGGTGTCGATCTGCTCGTCGGTGAACCCGGCACGGTCACGCAGCTCGCGGCGCACCATGTCGAGCAGGTAGCCCTGGGTGCCGCCGTAGGTGTTGCCGGTCTCGAGCGGGATCGTCTCCGGGAAGACCTGCGCGGACCGCTCGTCGGCGGTGATCCAGCCGTCCTCGACCATGAGGTCGAGCACACGGTTCCACCGCTGCTCGGCACGCTCGGGGTCCACGACCGGGTCCCAGTTCGACGGCGACGGGATGATGCCCGCGATGAGCGCGGCCTGCGCGATCGTGAGGTCGGCGGCGTCGACGCCGAAGTAGGCCTGCGACGCGGCCTGGATGCCGTAGGTGCCGCGGCCGAGGTAGATCGTGTTGAGGTAGTTGCCGAGGACCTGCTGCTTGTCCTCGCTCTGGCCGATCTTCACCGCGAGCAGCGCCTCGCGGGCCTTGCCGACGTAGTCGGTCGTCGTCTGGCCGGCGTAGTACCGCTCGGCGTACTGCTGCGTGATCGTGGACCCACCCTGGGTCGGGCCACCGCGCAGGTTGTTGATCAGCGCGCGCGCCATGCCGGTGGGCGAGATCCCGGCGTTCTCGTAGAACGACCGGTCCTCGGAGGCGACGACGGCGTGGCCGACGTACTCCGGGAGCGTCGCGATGTCGACGATCTCGCGCTCCTGGCTCGCGAACGTGCCCATCTCGGTGGTGGTGTCCGCGTAGAACACGCGGGTCGTCTGGGCCTGGGCGAACTCGTCCGGCTCGGGGATGCTCGTCAGGGCGTAGGCCGCCACGAGCAGCCCGATGCCGAGGAAGCCGAGCGTGAGTATCGTGCCGAGCACGACCCGCCACGAGGGAGCCAGCGCCGCGGACCGCGCCGGTCCCACCGGGGTAGCCGAGCACCTGGCGTCGGCCGGTGCCGCCGGAACCGCCCCGGCCCGACGTCGGGGGGTTGCCCACCCGTCGAGCGACCGGTGTCCTGCTCGGGGTGTTCCCGCGTGCCACGTGCTGCCCTTCGCCGACGACGCTGATGTCACGCTGATCCGCGGGACGTGCGCCCGCACGGACCCGCGGCCCCAGTATGCGCGACCGGCTCCGGCCCACCGGGGCCCGCGGGGCCATCGGGGCGGGCCTTCACACGATCGCCACCCTCCGGCCTCGCCCTCTGGCGGCGCGGCGTGTTGCGAGTCACCGACCAGCGCCCCTAATGTCGGCGATGTATCGACTCGATACATCGCATCGCCGGGCGGAGACGGCGGACCCGGGATCACGGAGGGGGACGAGGTGCGCGGACGCTCCGACGTGCTCGAGCCGGCGATCCTCGGACTGCTGCACGAGTCCCCCATGCACGGCTACGAGCTGCGCAAGCGGCTCAACCTCCTCCTGGGCTCCTTCCGCGCGCTGTCCTACGGCTCGCTCTACCCCTGCCTGAAGTCGCTGGTCGTGCGGGGCTGGATCACCGGCGACGAGTCCCCCACCGTGCCTCCGCACGCGCTGACCGGGCGCCGGGCGCGCATCGTGTACACGCTGACGGCGGCCGGTACGGAGCACTTCCGGCAGATCCTGGCGTCGTCCGGCCCGGCGGCGTGGGAGGACGAGAACTTCGACGTGCGGTTCGCCTTCTTCGGGCAGACCGACGTCGAGACCCGGCTGCGGATCCTCGAGGGTCGGCGCTCCCGCCTCACCGAGCGCCTGGAGACGATCCGCCAGTCCTACCACCGGACCCGCGAGCGCATGGACGAGTACACGCTCGAGCTGCAGCGCCACGGGCTGGAGCAGGTCGAGCGCGAGGTGCGCTGGCTCGACGGCCTCATCGACAACGAGCGGGGCGTCCGTCCCGCTCGCCCCACCGGCACCGACCGACCGGTCGATGTCGACACCGCCGAGGGCGCCCGCCGTCCCGGCTCGGAACTCAAGGAGCGAGGATGACCTCCATCCGCGTCGCCATCGTCGGCGTCGGCAACTGCGCCTCGTCGCTGGTCCAGGGCGTGCACTTCTACGCGGACGCCGACCCGTCGGCCACCGTCCCCGGACTGATGCACGTGCAGTTCGGCGACTACCACGTCCGTGACCTCGAGTTCGTCGCGGCGTTCGACGTCGACGCCAAGAAGGTCGGCTTCGACCTCTCCGAGGCGATCAACGCCAGCGAGAACAACACGATCAAGATCGCCGACGTCCCGCCGCTGGGCATCACCGTCCAGCGCGGCCCGACGCTCGACGGCATCGGCAAGTACTACGCCGAGACCATCGAGCAGTCCGAGGCCGAGCCGGTCGACGTCGTGCGCGTGCTGCGCGAGGCGAAGGTCGACGTCCTGGTCTGCTACCTGCCGGTGGGCTCCGAGGAGGCCGCGAAGTTCTACGCCCAGTGCGCGATCGACGCCGGGGTGGCGTTCGTCAACGCGCTGCCGGTGTTCATCGCGTCCGACCCGGAGTGGGCCGCGAAGTTCGAGGCGGCCGGGGTGCCGATCGTCGGCGACGACATCAAGTCACAGGTCGGGGCGACCATCACGCACCGCGTGCTGGCGAAGCTGTTCGAGGACCGCGGCGTGGTGCTGGACCGCACCTACCAGCTCAACGTCGGCGGCAACATGGACTTCAAGAACATGCTCGAGCGGGATCGCCTGGAGTCCAAGAAGGTCTCCAAGACGCAGGCCGTCACCTCGAACCTCACCGGCTCGCTCGCCGGCAAGAAGGACGACCGCAACGTCCACATCGGGCCGTCGGACTACGTCGCGTGGCTCGACGACCGCAAGTGGGCGTACGTGCGGCTCGAGGGCCGCGCGTTCGGCGAGGTGCCCCTGAACCTGGAGTACAAGCTCGAGGTCTGGGACTCGCCCAACTCGGCCGGCATCATCATCGACGCGGTCCGGGCCGCGAAGATCGCCCTCGATCGTGGGGTCGGCGGCCCCATCCTGTCGGCGTCGACGTACTTCATGAAGTCGCCGCCCGTGCAGATGGAGGACACCGCGGGCCGCGCGCAGCTCGAGGCCTTCATCGCGGGGGACGCCCCCGCTGATCAGTGCGGCTGATCGGTGCGGCCGATCATTGCGGCTGACCAGTGCGCCAACACAGTGCGGCGAGCGAGGCCGGACCCCCGGGGTCCGGCCTCGCCGGCGTCCGACCCGACCACCGGCGCCCGATAGCCTGACCGGCGTGCATGTCCTCCTCGAGCTGCGACGGCTCCTGCGGCTCCACGGCTTCCGCCGGCTGTTCGCCGTCCGGCTGGTGAGCCAGGCCGGCGACGGCATGTTCCAGGTCGGCCTCGCCACCTTGTTCTTCTTCTCCCCGGAGAGCGCCGGCACGGCGACCGGCGTGGCCGCCGCGTTCGCGGTGCTGCTGCTGCCGTTCACCGTGGTCGGGCCTTGGGCGGGTGTGCTGCTCGACCGGTGGCGGCGGCGGCAGGTGCTGCTGTTCGGGAACCTGGTCCGGGTGGCGATCGCGCTCGTGCTGTCGCTCCTGCTGCTCACCCAGGGCGTCGGCCCGGCGGTGTACGTGCTCGCGCTGCTCAACCTGTCGATCAACCGGTTCCTGCTCTCGGCGCTGTCCGCGGGTCTGCCGCGCGTGGTCGACGGCCCGCTGCTGCTCACCGCGAACTCCCTGACGCCGACGCTCGGTGCGGGCGCGGCCGGCGTCGGCGGCGGGATCGGCCTCGTGCTCGGGCTCGTGCTCGAGCCGGGGCGCGGCAAGGACGCGACCGTCCTGCTGTGCGCGGCCCTGCTGTTCGGCTCCGCCGCCGCGCTCGCGACCCGCCTGGGCAGACGTCAGCTCGGCCCGGACCAGCCCGCCGACGCCGAGGCGATGCGCCGCGAGATGCGCAACCTCGCGCACGGCCTCGTCGCGGGTGCCCGTCACCTGGTCGCCCGCCGGACGCCCGCCCGCGCCCTGGGTGTGATGGCGACGCACCGCTTCCTGTACGGCGTGACCTTCATCGCCAGCATCCTCATCTCCCGCAACCTGCTCGCGGGCCCGGGGCAGGACGGCCTGGCGGTGTTCGGCACGGTGCTCGGGGCGTCCGGGGTCGGGTTCGCGCTCGCCGTCGTGCTGACGCCCGTGCTGAGCCCGCGCACCGGTCCGCACACCTGGATCGCCGCGTGCCTGCTCCTGGCGGCGCTCAGCCAGGTGCTGCTCACCGTGACCGTGGCCCTGCCGGCCGTCCTCGTCGGGGCCGGGCTGCTCGGCCTCGCGGCGCAGGGCGCGAAGATCGCGGTGGACACCATCGTGCAGCGCGACACCGCCGACGCCTACCGCGGCCGGGCGTTCGCGCTCTACGACGTCCTGTACAACGCGGCCTTCGTGGGTGCCGCGGCGCTCGCGGCCCTCGCGCTGCCGGACACGGGCTACTCGCGCCCCGTGTTCGCCGCCCTCGCGGTCGCCTACGTCCTCGCCGCGGTGGTCTACCGCGCCGGTGCGCGACGCGACGCGCGGGTCACGCCGGTGGTGACGACGACGCCGGACCCGGCTCCTCGCTGACCGTCACGATCTCCCACTCCGCCACCGGGCCGGGCACCACGTGGAACAACGGGTGCGGGTCCGGCACGACGACGTCGACCCACAGCTTCGCGACGTCGGGGCTGCGAACCGCGAGCTTCGCCCGCAGGTGCTCCCACTCGTAGGCGAGCTGGCCGTCGGTGACCTCGAGCCGCAGCTCGGTGACGGCCGGGCCGAGCACGAGGGAGCGGTCGAAGGTGTACCCGCGCCGCGACGCCTCGTCGACGATGCCGTGGAGGTAGGTCGAGATGGCGGGCCCGGCGCCGTCGTCGGGCACGACGTCGAGCGGTGTGCCGGGGACGTGACCGCCCGGGGTCAGGCCCGGGGCGGGGGCGACGTGCGCTCCCGACCCGCCACCGCCGGACGCGACCGCCTCGTCCATCCGCGCCCCGTCTCCGGCGGCGCGGAACCGCCGCAGCTGCGGGTGGTTGCGGTAACCCTTGGTGGTGCCGGTGAGGACCTTCTGCGCGAGCAGGCCCTCGCGCCAGCCGGCGGTCAGGCCCTGCCGGTCGAGGTAGCGCGGGTGGACGGACCAGATCCTCATGGCGCCCCGTCGGCCTCCGACTGCGCCGCCTCCGACTGCGCCGCCTCCGACTGCGCCGCCTCCGACTGCGCCGCCTCCGACTGCGCCGCCTCCGGCTGCGTCGCCCACCAGTCCAGGAGCGCCGCGCGCGCCGCCCCTCGTCCAGCGGGCCCTGATCCATCCGGACCTCGAGCAGGTGCTTGTAGGCGCGGCCGACCACCGGCCCGGGCGCGATCCCCAGGATCGCCATGATCTGCTGCCCGTCCAGGTCGGGGCGGATCGAGGCGAGCTCCTCCTGCTCGCGCAGCGCCGCGATGCGCGCCTCCAGGTCGTCGTACGCCCCCGACAGCCGCTGCGCCTTGCGCCGGTTGCGCGTCGTGCAGTCCGACCGGGTGAGCCGGTGCAGCCGCTCGAGCAGTGGGCCGGCGTCGGTGACGTAGCGGCGCACCGCGGAGTCCGTCCAGGCGCCGTCGCCATAGCCGTGGAAGCGCAGGTGCAGCTCGGTCAGCCGCGCGACCGCCTGCACCGTGTCCTTGTCGAACCGCAGCGCCTTGAGCCGGCGCGCGGCGAGCTTCGCGCCGACCACCTCGTGGTGGTGGAAGCTCACGCCTCCGGCGGACTCGAACCGGCGCGTCGCCGGCTTGCCGATGTCGTGCAGCAGCGCCGCGATCCGCAGCACGAGGTCGGGCCCGGGAACCGGTCCGTCGGGTCCGGTCTCCAGGGCGATGGCCTGGTCCAGGACGGTCAGCGAGTGCTCGTAGACGTCCTTGTGCCGATGGTGCTCGTCGATCTCGAGCCGCAGCGCGGGCAGCTCGGGCAGCACGTGGTCCGCGAGCCCCAGCTCGACGAGCGCGCGGATGCCCGGCTGGGGGGCGGGCGCCAGCAGGAGCTTGACGAGCTCGTCCCGCACCCGCTCGGCGGAGACGATCGTGATGCGCTCCGCCATGTCGCGGATCGCGTCGGCGGCGTCCGGGTCGATCCGGAAGCCGAGCTGGGCGGCGAAGCGCGCGGCCCGCATCATGCGCAGCGGGTCGTCGTCGAAGGACTGCCGGGCGGTGACCGGCGTGCGCAGGACCTGCGCGGCGAGGTCGGCCAGCCCGTCGAACGGGTCGACGAAGGTCAGGTCCGGCAGCCGCACGGCCATCGCGTTGACGGTGAAGTCGCGGCGTGACAGGTCACCCTCGAGGGAGTCGCCGAAGACGACCTCGGGCTTGCGCGAGGTCGGGTCGTAGGCGTCGGTCCGGTAGGTGGTGACCTCGACGACGACCTCGCGGCCCTCGACCCGGCGCATCGCCCCGATGGTGCCGAACGCCTTGCCGATGTCCCAGTGCGCGTCACCCCACGCGGTCAGGAGCGCCTCGGTCTGGTCCGGGGTCGCCGACGTCGCGAAGTCGAGGTCGGCGCTGACCCGGCCGAGGAAGGCGTCGCGCACCGGCCCACCAACCAGGGCGAGCTCGTGACCCGCCGCGCGGAACACCTCGCCCAGCTGCAGGGCCGACGGCGCGAGCTGACCCAGCACGCCGAGGGCGCGTCGCTGCAGGGCCGCGAGCGCTGCGGGGTCGCCACCCGGATGCGCGGAGGTCGGGGCGTCGTCGGGGAGCTCGGTCGGGGACACGACGTCCAAGCCTGCCAGAGGTCACCGCGGGCCGTTCGCCGGGCCCCGCGGTGCGGAGGCGGGGCCCGGCGGTGTCGCGGGGAGTGCCACGTCCCCTGTCGTTACAGTGGCCGCATGTCCAGCCCCGCGCCGAAGCCACGCCCGCCGGGCGTGCCCGCGCCCCCGGGTGGACATGCCCTGCGCATCGACCCCGCTGCGCTGCGCCCGGCGGCGCTCCCGCTACCCGTGGTCGACGAGACGTCGGCGGGGGCCTCGTGGTCAGCCTGCGTGAGGGCATCCACCACGCGGCGGTGATCGCGCGTCGCAACCGCGCGGGACGGCTCGAGTGGTGCCTGCCGAAGGGGCACCTCGAGGGGACCGAGACCCCGGAGCAGGCAGCCGTCCGCGAGATCGCCGAGGAGACCGGCATCGAGGGGCAGATCCTGCGCCGGCTCGGCGTGATCGACTACTGGTTCACCGGCGACGACCGGCGGGTGCACAAGGTGGTCCACCACTTCCTGCTGGGTGCCGTCGGCGGCCACCTCACCGTCGAGGGAGACCCCGACGGCGAGGCCGAGGACGCCGAGTGGGTCGCCCTCCGGGACCTCGCCCACCGCCTGGCGTACCCGAACGAGCGGCGCCTCGCGGAGGCGGCGCGCCTCGTCCTGCTCAGCGGGGCATGACCGCACCCCGCCACCCCAGCCGCCGTCCCGGGCGCGCTGCGCCGCTGCTCCTCGTGCTGACCGTCCTGGCGACGCTGCTCGGTGCGCCGGCGGCCGCGTCCTTCCCCGTCCGGGCGTCGTCCGGGACCACCGCGGCTGACGTGGTCGCCGGGGCTGACGTGGTCGCCGGCGCTGCCGCGACTGACGTCCCGTCCCCCTCGCCGCGCGCGACCGACGGCCGCGGCGCCTCCGCCGAGGCGGGCCCGACCCAGGGCGTGGACGACGACGTCGTCGAGGTCCAGGTCACGCAGGTGTCCCCCGCGTCGTGGGTCCGGCGGACGAGCTCGTCGTCCGGGCCACGGTGCGCAACGGGACGGACGACGAGCTCGCCGCGCCGCAGGCGTCGCTGCGGGTCAACCGGTTCCTGCAGTCGACCCGCGGATCGCTCGACCGCTGGGCGGACCAGCCGCTGAGCGGCACGGTGGGTGACCGCCTCGTCTCGGCGCCCTTGACGGGTCCCCTCGCCCCCGGGCAGACCGCGGACGTCGAGCTGCGCGTGCCGGCCGGTGAGCTGCGCCTGTCCACCGCGGACAGCGCCTGGGGGCCGCGCGGCCTGTCGGTCGAGGTCACGGACGGGGGCGCCGGGAGGCCGTCCACCGGACGTTCCTCGTGTGGCAGCCCACCGACCAGGTCGTCACCCCCACCCGCCTCAGCGTCGTGGTCCCGCTGACCGGTGGTCCGGTCGACCCGACCACGCCCGGACCGACGCCACGCGCCGCCGAGGGATCCGGCAGCGACGCGGGCGCCGACGACGACGGCACGGACGAAGGCACCGACGACGGTTCCGACGACGCAGGCGCGACGGAGGGCACCGAGGAGGGGGCGCTGCGCAGGGCGACGCCGCCGAGGACCCGGGCACGGACCCGGCCACCCCCACCCCGTCAGACGACGCCCGGTCCGCTCCGACCCCTCCGCCACCGCGACCGTGGCCGCGCCGAGCGACGACGTCCTCGACCGGCTGGACGCGGTGCTGTCCGCGACGGCCGACCGGCCGCGCATCACCTGGGCCGTCGACCCGGCGCTGGTCGCCGCGGCACGGGCGACCGAGCCCGGGAGCACCGCGCACCGGTGGGTCGAGCGGCTCACCGCAGCCACCGGCTCCCGTGAGGTCCTCACCCTGCCCGCCCACGACCCGGACCTCGCTGCGCTCGCCCACGCGTCGGCCGATGCGCTGCTCGCCGAGGCCGTCGCGGCCGCGCAGGCGCAGACCGACCCCGTCCTCGGCGCGAGCGTCCGCACCGACGTCGCCTGGCCGCCCGGCGCGGGTCCCGACGCGGCGACCGCTCGTCTCGCCGCCGGTGCCGGGGCGACCTCGCTGGTCGTCGACGGCGACCTCCTCGCCCCCGCCGGGCTCACCTACACCCCGACCGGCCGCGCCACGGTGCCCGCCGGCGGGGTGCGCCCGACGGCCGACACGAGCGCCGGCACCCAGGCCGCGACCGCCGGCATCGCGGCGCTCGTGACCGACCCCGTGCTCACCGCGCACCTCGACGCCCCCACCGACACCACCACCGCGGCCGCCGTGCAGCGCGTGCTCGCCGAGACCGCCGTGATCACCCGTGAGCGGCCCAGCGAGCAGCGCCACCTCCTGGTCGCCGTCGACCGCGGGTGGGACCCCGACCCCGCGGTCGCCTCCGCGCAGCTCGCCGCCCTGGCCACCGCGCCATGGGTCGAGCTCGCGCCGGTCTCCACGCTCGCCGCCGCCCCGGACCCCGGCGTCGAGCGGCCGGCCCTGCCGACGCAGGCCGTCGCGGACGCCGAGATCCCGCCGGGTCAGGTGGCCGCCCTGCTGCGTGCGCGCGACGAGCTCAAGGATTTCGCCGGCATCGTGCCGGACCCCGCTGCCCTGCTCGACGGTGTCGACGACGCGGTCCACATCCCGCTGTCCGTGGCCTGGCGCGCCGAGCCGGTGCAGCGCACCGCCGTCGTCGACGGGATCGTGACCGATCTCGCCGCTCGGAGGTCCGGGGTGTCGGTGGTCCCCGGGAGCGACCTGTACCTCGGCTCGGAGTCGGGACGCTTCCCGCTGGGGCTGCGCAACGACCTGCCGCAGGACGTCACGGTGCGGGTCGCCCTCACGCCCCGCAGCCCGGTCCTGGTCATCGACGAGGCCCAGACGGTCACCATCCCGGCCGGGTCCGAGACCCAGGTGCGGGTGCCGTTCCACGCCGTCGGCAGCGGTGACGTCCGGGTGGCGGTCGCGCTCCTGGGCCCCGACGGGGCGCCGATCGCCGCACCCGAGCTGTTCACGGTGCGCGTGCGCGCGGACTGGGAGAACGTCGGCACCGGCGTCGTCGCCGGCCTGCTCGCCCTCGCGCTCGTGGTGGGCATCGTCCGCACCATCCGCCGCGGCCAGACGGCCCAACGCGGCGCCGGCAGCACGCCGGTGTCCGAGATCGCCCGGTTGCCGGAGGAGTCCGCATGACGACCGTCCCGCCCAGCGAGGGCCCGGTCCCCGAGAGCGCCCCGGCCCGACCCGCACCGGACGCCGTCGGCGCGTCGGGGTCGCGGCCACCGGCCCGACCCGCCGCCCCCAGGGAGGGCACCACTCGCGGTGGCACCTCCGGCGACGTCCCCACGCCCGCCGGCTCCGGCCCCGGCCTGGGCCGCAGCGCCGCCGTGATGGCCGCCGGCACCGCCGTCTCGCGCGTGCTCGGGATCGTGCGGGGCGCGATGCTCGTCGCCGCCATCGGCAGCACCGGTCTGGCGGCCAACTCCTTCGACCTCGCCAACAAGCTGCCGAACATCGCCGTCATGCTGCTCGCCACCGGCGTGCTCAACGCCGTCCTCGTCCCGCAGGTGGTGCGGGCCTACCGAACCTCCGCCGGCGAGGACTACGTCAACCGGGTCATCACGCTCGGCGCCGCGCTGCTCCTCGGGGTCACCGTGCTGCTCACGCTCGGCGGCGGCGTGCTCGTGCGGCTGTACAGCGACACCGCCAGCGGCCCGCAGCTGCGCGCGCTCGCGACCGCGTTCGCGCTGTGGTGCCTGCCGCAGGTGTTCTTCTACGGCATGTACACGCTGCTCGGTCAGGTGCTCAACGCACGCGGCAGCTTCGGTCCGTTCATGTGGGCACCGGTCGTCAACAACGTCGTCGCGATCGCCGGCCTCGGGGTCTTCCTCGGTCTGTTCGGCCCGTTCCACGCCGATCTCGCGCCCGCCGACCCCCAGTGGTGGACGCCCGGTCGGATCGCGCTCCTCGGTGGCACGGCGACCCTGGGCGTCGTCTGCCAGGCCGCGGTCCTGGTGTGGCCGCTGCGCCGGATCGGCTTCCGGTACCGCCCGCGCTGGGGGCTGCGCGGCTCGGGGCTGGGCGGCGCGGGCCGCGTCGCCGGGTGGACCTTCGCCGCACTCGCCGTCGGGCAGGTCGGCTTCCTCGTCGCGACCCAGGTCATGACCGCGGCCGACCGGACGGCGCAGACCCTCGCCGACGGCGGCGTCGTCGTCGCCGGCAACGCCGTCTACACGGCCGCCTTCACCCTCTACATGCTCCCGCACTCCCTGGTCACGGTGTCCCTGCTGACGGCGCTGTTCACCCGGCTCTCGACGCACGCGGCGCACGAGGACACCGCCGGTGTGCGCGCCGACTTCTCCCGCGGCGCCCGGACCATCGGCGTGTTCACGCTCTTCGCGACCTCGGCCCTCGCCGTGCTGGCGCTGCCGGTGCTGCGGCTCGTGCTCCCGTCCCAGTCGCCCGCGGAGGCCGCCGCGACCACCCCCGTGGTCGTCGCCCTCACCGCCGGCGTCGCCGCGCTGGGCACCTGGTCGCTGTGCCAGCGCGTGTTCTACGCCTACGAGGACGCGCGCTCGCTGTTCTGGGTCCAGGTCGTCATGGCGGCCGTCGTGGCCGGCGGGGCGCTGGCCTCGCGTGCGGTCCTCGACCCGTGGTGGTGGGTGACCGGGATCGCCGCGGCGATGTCGCTGTCCCACGTGGTGGGGACGGTGCTCGCGATCGCGGGCCTGCGACGCCGCCTCGAGCACCTGGGGACGGCACGCGTCCTGCGCCTGTACGTGCGC
This sequence comes from Cellulomonas sp. ATA003, assembly GCF_031582905.1. Taxonomy (NCBI): domain Bacteria; kingdom Bacillati; phylum Actinomycetota; class Actinomycetes; order Micrococcales; family Cellulomonadaceae; genus Cellulomonas; species Cellulomonas sp. ATA003. Next base: position 3,866,840 of record NZ_CP133990.1, on the reverse strand, counting down.
GCCGGGATCGCGGCCGCGGTCTCCGCGGGCGTCGGCTGGGCGATCGTCCGGGCCGTCGGTGCCCTGCCCGACGACGCCGCGGACGTCGCGGTGGGCGCCGGGATGCTGCGCGCCGCGCTCGTGTGCGCCGGGGTGGGGCTCGTGATGCTCGCGGTCTACGTCGCGCTGCTGCGCCTCATGCGGGTGCGTGAGCTCGACGAGCTCGCTGCCCCGTTGGCGCGGCGGCTGACCCGCCGCCGGGCGTAGGTCCGTCGGCCCCGCGCGGCCACGTCGGCCGGGTCCGGCCCGACGCGTCCGCGTAGCATGGCGCCACCGACGGTGGCCGTCGGCACGGACGTGCGTGCAGCACGCGAGAAGAGGGACGGGGGGCACGGTGGACGGCGTCGTCGGACGAGGCACCCTGCTGGCCGGCCGGTACCGGACCCTCGAACCGCTGGCCCTCGACCTCCCCGGCGCGTCCGCCTGGGACGCCACCGACCAGATCCTCGACCGCCCGGTCCGGGTCACCGTGCTGCACGCAGGGCAGGTCCCGCAGGCGCTCGACGCCGCACGCCGCGCCGCCCTCGTGACGGACCCCCGGCTGGTCCGGGTGCTGGACGTCGGCGAGCACGAGGGTGTCGCGTACACCGTCACCGAGCAGGTCACGGGTCCGTCGCTCGCCGAGCTCGTCGCCCGCGGGCCGCTCCCGGCCGACCAGGCCCGCGCCATCGTGGGAGAGGCGGCGTCTGCCCTCGAGGCCGCCCGACGCCGCGGCGTCCACCACGGCGCGCTGCGCCCGTCCGTCCTGCACCTGACACCGGACGACCGGATCCTCGTGACCGGCATCGCGGTCGACGCCGCGCTCGTCGGCCACGAGTCCCACGACGCCGCCGCGGCGTCCCGGACCGACACCCTCGGGCTCGTCGCCCTGCTCTACGCCGCGCTCACCGGGCGCTGGCCGGCGACGGTCCCCGGGGCCGTGCCGTCGGCGGCCGTCGACCGGCACGGGTCCGGCCTGGACCCGGCGCCCGTCATGGAGGGCGCGCCCGTCCCGCCGGCGGAGGTCGCCTCGGGCGTCCCGAACGACCTCGACACCCTGTGCGCCGTGACGCTCGGTGTGCACGACGACGGCCCGCAGACGCCCGCCCAGCTCGTCCAGGAGCTCGAGCCGTGGGGTGACATCCGGGCGACCGACCTCTTCGCGGTCACCCAGCCGCTCTCGGTCGCGTCGCCACCGGTCCGGCGCCCGGTGTCCCCGCCGCGCGGCACCCCGACCACGCCCGGTCGCGTGCAGCGCACGTCGGTGCGGTCCGCCTTCACGGGGCAGGGCTCGAGCGCCCCGTCGCGCCCCGGGACGCCGCCGCCCGCCGTGCCGACGCGGTCCTCCGCCCTGAGCGGGTCCGGCGGGGTGGCTGCCGGTGCGGCTGCGGGCGCTGCCGGTGCGGCCGGGGCAGCCGGTGCCGCCGGTGCCGCCGGTGCCACGGCGGCAGGTTCTGCGGCGCCGGCCAGCACCGCGACGGCCGACGACGTCGCCACGACCCGGAGTCCCGCCGTCCCGTCGGCTCGCTCGACGGAGCGCGCAGAGGTCGCGGAGGGCGTGGACCGCGCACGGGGTACGGGACGCGCAGGGGTCGCGGCGCCCGGTGGCGGGGCCTCCGGTGCCGAGGCGACCGGTGGCAAGGCTTCCGGTGCCGAGGCGACCGGTGCCGAGGCGTCCGCGGCACCTCGCGCGGCGAAGGGGAAGGGCAAGCCCCCGCGAACAACGGAGGCGACCGCGGCGCCGGCGCCTGCCCAGCAGTCCGCTCCGGGCGCCGCGGGTGCGGCTGCGGCTACCGCTGCTCTGCCCACCTCTGCCCGGTCCACGTCGGCGAAGCCCACGGCGGACCGCCCCGCACCGGCGAAGCCCACGCCGGCCCGGTCCACCTCGGCGAAGCCCACGCCGGCCCGGTCGGCACCCGCAGCGTCCACCGCTGCGGCGTCCACCGCTGCGGGCGGCCCCTCGCCGCGCCCGCCCGGTGGTGGACGTCCCGGCGGGCTCGACGTCGCCGCGGCGCGCGAGTCCATCGCGGCGCACCGTTTCGACCCCACCCGGCTCGTCCTGCTGCTGGTCGGGCTGGCGATCGTGGTCGGGCTGTTCGTCGCCACCAACGCGCTGACCAGTCCGGTCGGACCGCCGTCGGCGGACCGCGAGCCGGTCGCGACCGAGCCGGTGACCCCGGTGGAGCCCGACCCGGAGCCCGAGCCGGAGCCCGAGGAGCCGGCACCGGAGGAGCCCCCGCACCCGCCGGCCCGCCGGTGATCGCGTCGGGTGCGCAGCTGGACCCGCCCCCGGCCGGCGACGAGAACGAGCACCCCGAGGCGGTCGACCTCGCCATCGACGGCGACCCGTCGACGGTCTGGTACACCCGCACCTACGGCACGCCGCAGTTCGGGGGCCTCAAGGACGGTCTCGGTTACGCCGTGACGCTCGCCGAGCCGGCCCCCGTCTCCACCGTCACCCTGCAGGTCCGAGGCTCCGGGGGCGCGTCGAGGTCCGTGCGACCGACCCGTCGACGCCCACCGAGGGCGCCGTCCTCGCCGAGGCGGCCCTCTCACCCGAGACCGTGCTGACGTTCCCCGAGCCGACCGAGACCCAGCACGTCGTCCTGTGGTTCACCGAGCTGCCGCAGACCGACGACGGCTCCAACCGCGTCGAGCTCGCCGAGGTCACCGTCTCCTGACCGGTCCACGGGCCCGCTGACCCGTTGGCGACTGACCGGTTGGCGACCGACGTCTCGGCGCGCCACGGTCGGGGAACACTTCCGCCCTAGGATCGGTTCCGGACATCGACGGCGCACACCTGCCCGTCACCAGCCGGACACGACCAGGACGAGGTAGCGCGTTGAGCGAGCAGATTCCCACCGAGACGCCCGGCCCCCGCGACGTCGTCATCGTGGGATCGGGCCCTGCCGGGTACACCGCGGCGGTGTACGCCGCCCGAGCGGGGCTGCGGCCCCTGGTCATCGCGGGCTCCGTCACCGCCGGTGGCGCGCTGATGAACACCACCGAGGTCGAGAACTTTCCCGGCTTCCCCGACGGCATCCAGGGCCCCGAGCTCATGGAGGCCATGCAGAAGCAGGCCGAGAAGTTCGGCGCCGAGGTGCTGTGGGACGACGTCGTCGAGATGCAGCTCGCGGGTGAGGTGAAGACCCTGCGGACCGGTGGCGGCGAGACCGTGTCCGCCCACGCGGTCATCCTCGCGACGGGTTCCGCCTACCGCGAGCTGGGCCTGCCGGACGAGAAGCGGCTGTCCGGCCGCGGGGTGTCGTGGTGCGCGACGTGCGACGGCTTCTTCTTCCGCGACCAGGACATCCTGGTCGTCGGCGGTGGGGACTCCGCCGTGGAGGAGGCCACCTTCCTGACCCGCTTCGGCCGCAAGGTGACGATGGTGCACCGTCGCGACGAGCTGCGAGCCTCGAAGATCATGGCCGACCGCGCGAAGAACGACCCCAAGATCGAGTTCGCCTGGAACAGCGAGGTCGTCGCGATCCACGGCGAGAACAAGGTCACCGGGGTCACGCTGCGCGACACCGTGACCGGCGCGGAGCGTGACGTCGACGCCGGCGGGCTGTTCGTGGCCATCGGTCACATCCCGCGCACCGAGCTGCTCGTCGGCCAGGTCGACCTGGACGAGAACGGCTACATCGAGGTGGTCGGTCGCAGCACGCTCACCAACCTCGACGGCGTCTTCGCGTGCGGTGACGCCGTCGACCACACCTACCGCCAGGCGATCACCGCCGCCGGCTCGGGCTGCGCGGCCGCCCTCGACGCCCAGCACTACCTGACCGGGCTCGGCGACGTGGGCACCGAGGGCCCCGTCCTGCCCGAGGCCGCGGACGCACTCCAGGAGATCCGATGACCGCCACCCCCACCTCCGGGTCGTCCGCCACGCCCGCGGCGCCGGTGCACGCGACCGACGACACCTACCGCGCCGAGGTGCTCGAGTCCGACGTCCCCGTCGTGGTCGACTTCTGGGCCCCGTGGTGCGGGCCGTGCCGCATGGTCGCGCCCGTCCTCGACGAGCTCGCGCAGACCTACGCGGGCCGCGTGAAGATCGTCAAGGTCAACACCGACGAGAACACGCGCGTCGCCGCCGACTACGGCATCGTCTCCATCCCGACGATGCACTTCGTCCGGGACGGCGAGCTCGTCGACACGGTCGTCGGCGCGCGGCCCAAGCCGTTCCTGGTCCAGCAGATCGAGACGACGCTGCTCACACCCTGAGACGTGTCGCGTGGTCGCACGCCGGGACGACGTTCCCGGCGTGCGACACTCGGGGATGACCTCCGAGACGCACGGGGCAGGTGCGCTGCCCCCACCGGGGCCGCCGCCACCCAGCGCGTGTCGCCCCTCCACCCCTCGACCGGCGACGGCTCCGGTGCGCACGGCACCCGCCTGGACCCGTGGCTGCACGCGTACGCCGACCGCGCCCACGCGATGCGTGCCTCGGAGATCCGGGCGCTGTTCGCCGTCGCCAACCGCCCCGAGGTCGTCTCGCTCGCGGGCGGCATGCCGTACCTCGAGGGGCTCCCGCTCGACGTCCTGGCCGACATGAGCCGGCACGTCGTCGCGACGCGGGGGACGACCGCCCTGCAGTACGGGTCGGGGCAGGGTGACGAGACCCTCCGCGAGCAGATCCTCGAGGTGATGCGCCTCGAGGGCATCGAGGCCCACCCCGACGACGTCGTCGTCACGACCGGCAGCCAGCAGGCGCTCGACCTGGTGACCCGGATCTTCGTCGACCCGGGCGACGTCGTCGTCGCGGAGGCGCCGTCCTACGTCGGGGCGCTGGGCGTGTTCCGCGCCTACGAGGCCGACGTCGTCCACGTCCCGCTCGACGAGCACGGCCTCGTCCCGGCTGCGCTCGAGGAGACGCTCACCGCGCTCGAGCGCGAGGGGCGCCGGGTCAAGCTGCTCTACACCGTCCCCAACTTCCACAACCCGGCCGGCGTCACGATGTCCGCCGAGCGCCGGCCGCAGGTTCTCGAGATCGCGCGCCGCCACGGCGTGCTGGTCCTCGAGGACAACCCCTACGGGCTGCTGGGCTTCTCCCACGACCCGCTGCCCGCGCTGCGCTCCCTCGAGGCCGACGGCGTCATCTACCTCGGCTCGTTCTCGAAGACGTTCGCGCCCGGCTACCGCGTCGGGTGGGCGGTCGCGCCCCACGCCGTGCGCGAGAAGCTCGTGCTGGCCAGCGAGTCCGCCATCCTCAGCCCCTCCAACGCGTCCCAGCTGGCGATCTCGACCTACCTCGCCACCTGCGACTGGAAGGGCCAGATCAAGTCGTTCCGGGAGCTGTACCGCGAGCGGCGTGACGCGATGGTCGGCGCCCTCGCCGAGCACCTCCCGGACGCGTCGTGGACCGTGCCCGACGGCGGCTTCTACACCTGGGTGCGCCTGCCGGACGGTCTCGACGCCCGCGCCATGCTGCCCCGTGCCGTCACCGCGCGCGTGGCCTACGTCCCGGGGACGGCCTTCTACTTCGACGACCGCGGCACCGACCACATGCGGCTGTCGTTCTGCTTCCCCACCCCGGACCGGATCCGCGAAGGCGTGCGCCGGCTCGCGGGCGTCGTCGCCGGTGAGAGCGAGCTCGTGTCGCTGTTCGGGACGTCCGGGACGCGGCCCGCGCGCGACGTGCAGGCCCCCGGTCCCGACCTGGCGTGACGCCTCGCCCGGCCGGCCCAACCGACGAGAGGATCCCGACGTGACCCCTGCCCCCATCCCCGCCGAGCCGTCGACGGCCGAGCCCACCGCGGCGTCGTCCACCGGTGCCTCCAGCACGCGAGCCCCGGCCGGCCCGGATCCTGCCGCCGCGCCCGGCCCGCGCGTCGTGGTGCTGGCCGGTGGCCTGTCCCACGAACGGGACGTCTCGCTGCGCTCAGGGCGCCGCGTCGCCGAGGCCCTGCGCGGTGCAGGCATCGAGGTCACGGTGCACGACGTCGACGCCGACCTCATCCCCGCGCTCACGCAGACGCGCCCCGACCTCGTGTGGCCGCTCCTGCACGGTGCCACCGGGGAGGACGGATCGGTGCGGGACGTGCTGGAGCTGCTGCGCATCCCGTACCTCGGCACGGACCCACGGGCCAGCCGACTGGCGTGGAGCAAGCCGGTGGCGAAGACGGTCGTCTCGCGCGCCGGGCTGTCCACGCCGGCGTTCGTCACGCTCCCGCAGAGCCTGTTCCGCGAGCTCGGCGCAGGGCGGGTCCTCGACGCGATCGTCGACCGTCTCGGGCTCCCGCTCGTCGTGAAGCCGTCACGCGGGGTCCGCCCTCGGCGTCACCCTCGTCACCAGCGCCCCCGAGCTCGCACGCGCCATGGTCGACGCGTTCTCCTACGGCGACACCGCGCTGGTCGAGCGTGCCGTCGAGGGCCGCGAGGTGGCCGTGAGCGTCGTCGAGGGCCCCGACGGCGTCCATGCGCTGCCGGGGGTGGAGATCGTCACCGACGGCCCGTACGACTACGACGCGCGGTACAACCCGGGCCGCACCGAGTACTTCGTCCCTGCCCGGCTCGACCCGGGCGAGGAGGCGGCGGTCGCCGCGATGGCCGTCACCGCGCACCGCGCCCTCGGCCTGCGTCACCTGTCGCGGACGGACCTCATCGTCGACGACGACGGCATCCCGCACTTCCTCGAGGTGAACGTCGCCCCGGGCATGACCGAGACGTCGCTCTTCCCCCAGGCAGCAGCCGCCGGGGGCCACGACCTGGGGTCGATGTACCGCGACCTCGTCGAGCTCGCGCTCGCCGCTGAGGCCGTCGCACCGCGCTGACCTGGTTCAGCACTACCGCCGTGCCTGCGTCGTACCGTGCGCCGACACGCGCTGCCCACGTCACGTCGCGTGGCGCGGTCCACCGCCGGGTCGCCCCCGGACACGCCGGGCACCGCCCGTGGGACGCCGGCGTGGCGTCCCACGGGGCGCTGCCAGTCGCTCACGGCGTCAGTCCTCAGGGGCGGCCAGCACACCCGCGTCCGCAGGTGACAGGGTCGACAGGATCCGGTTGAGATCCTGCACCGATGCGAACTCCACTGTGATGCGCCCTTTACTTTTCCCAAGCGCGATCTTGACCCGCGTCTCGAACCGGTCCGAGAGACGAGCGGCAAGCTCGTCGACGGCGTCCGCCCGGTGGCCACCGCGTGAGCGTCTGCTCGCGCTGACCGGACGCTCCGGGTCGCCGCCGAGCGACACGATCTCCTCCGTCGCGCGCACCGACAGACCCTCGGCGACGATCCGCTGCGCGAGTCGTTCGATGGCTGCTCCGTCCGTCAGTCCGAGCAGTGCGCGCGCATGGCCGGCAGAGAGCACTCCCGCGGCGACCCGGCGCTGCACGAGCGGTGGCAGACGCAGCAGGCGCAAGGTGTTGGAGATCTGCGGCCTCGACCGGGAGATCCGGGTCGCGAGCTCGTCGTGCGTGCACCCGAAGTCGTCGAGGAGCTGCTGGTACGCCGCCGCCTCCTCCAAGGGGTTGAGCTCGCTGCGGTGGAGGTTCTCCAGGAGCGCGTCACGAAGCAGGTCGGCATCGTCCGTGTCACGCACGATTGCGGGCACGGTCGGCAATCCAGCGCGCTGAGTCGCGCGCCAACGGCGCTCGCCCATGATCAGCTCGTAGCCGGACTCGTCATCCCGCGCGGGCCGCACCACGATCGGCTGCAGCACCCCGATCTCGCGGATCGAGACGGTGAGCTCCTCGAGTGCATCCTCGTCGAACACCGTCCGAGGCTGGCGGGAGTTCGGCCGGATGGAGTCCACGGGCAGCTCGGCGAACCGCGCACCCGGCACGGGCACGAGGTCTCCCGTTCCACGTGGAACGTCGTCCCCCTGCGGGCTGCTGATCGGCTCGTCGTCCGGTACTTCGTCACCGGCCTCCTGGACCAGAATCGTGGCGGTGTTGGCACCCCTCACCCCACCCTCATCCGCGCGCACCGCCGGGTTGTCCGACGCAGCCGTGTCCACAGCACCTGCCGCTGCTGCCTTCGCCGCGGCCGCCGCGGCAGCAGCGCCAGTCACGTCCGGGAAGAACACGTCGACCGGCCGCTGTGCATCACTCGCTGTCGGGATCAGGGCACCCAGGCCCCGTCCGAGGCCGCGTCGCTTCTCACTCATGTCCATCGTCCTTCGTCGTCGTCGTCGAGGTGGGTGCCTGATCCGGTTCGACACCGCGGACTGCCAGCTCGCGAGCCGCTTCGAGGTACGCGAGGGCTCCGCTGGAGCCGGCGTCGTAGCTGATCACCGTCTGGCCGTACCCCGGGGCCTCCGAGATGCGTACCGACCGCGGGACCGTGGTCCGGAGCGTGATGTCGGGGAAGTGCTCACGCACCTCCGCAGCCACCTGCTGAGCCAAGTTGGTCCGGGCGTCGTACATGGTCAGCAGGATCGTGCTGACCCGAAGTTCGGCGTTCAGGTGCGCGCGCATCAGCTCCACGGTGTTCAGCAGCTGGCTCAGGCCCTCCAACGCGTAGTACTCGCACTGGATCGGGATGAGCACCTCCCGCGCCGTCACGAAGGCATTCACCGTGAGAAGACCCAGGGAGGGTGGGCAGTCGATGAAGACGTAGTCGATGGGGTCCTGGCCGCTGGCGTCACGTTCGGACAGGTAGGTGTCCAGCGCGGTTCGTAGTCGTGTTTCACGTGAATCCATCGAGACGAGCTCGATCTCCGCACCTGACAGGTCGATCGTGGCCGGTACGCACCACAAATTGGCGAAGTCCGGGCACGTCCGGACAGCCGAGGCGAGAGGCGCGTCGTCCACCAGTACCTCGTACACGGACGGCGTACCGCTGCGGTGCTCGATGCCCAGGGCAGTGGACGCATTTCCTTGCGGGTCGTTGTCGATCACGAGGACGTTGAGCCCGCCCTTGGCGAGCGCGGCCGCCAGGTTCACGCTCGTCGTGGTCTTCCCGACCCCACCCTTCTGATTTGCGACCGTGAGCACGCGAGTCGCCGGCGGTCGGGGGAACCGACGACCACGCAACTCGATGCGCCGACGAGCGTCCCGAGCGAGCTCGGCCATCAAGGGAGTCGTCTCATCGCCGTCCGGCAGGCTGTCGACCAGTGCGGCACGTCGCAGGTCGTCCGGTCCACCGGTTTCACGTGGAACGCTGTCACGGGCCCGGGGTCCGGAACGCCCGGTCCCGTCGCCGATGCCGTGCGTCCCAGCGCTCTGGCCTCTCACGTCTTCCACGCCATCAAGATCCTTCATCCCGCCTCGCTCGTTCGCGACCACCGCGAGACTCTATCCCGCGTCCCGACGGACGCAGCCGCGCCACTCCGCCGACGCAGACCCCCGTACGACGTCGTGCCGTGAGGCCACGGTTGCGCCTGTGCTGATGCACGATGCATGGCCACGACCCAGCTCGTCGCGCCTGCGCACGAGGACCGCCGCAGCTCACCACGCCGCACGCACCCACGCGGTGCTCGGTCGTCGCTCGCGTCGCTCGCCCCGGCGCACTCCACCACCAGGGGCACGTGGCGCGATCCGCGCCACTCACTGTTTCGGCCACCATGCCGGCGATGCCCACGCCGCTGTGCCTCACCGATCGAGATGAGCAGCACGCGCTACCTATACATCCTGAGCACCCGCTCCACGCCGCGGTGGGCCTGGCCGGTTTCACGTGGAACAGGATCGAGAGGGCACAGGAGGCGCTCGTTCCACGTGGAACCAATTGCGCACTCGTGGCCACTTCGGACTTCGCGTGTCATCTGTATGGCGTGCGGCGACACTTGCTTGACCTGGAGCCGGCCATGCGTACAGCCCCGCGAATCGACAAGTAGCCCGAACAACACGGTGAGCCGTGGGTCGTCCCCGTAGAACCGACGATGCATACGTCGAGCGTCCGCCGTCGCGCCCACCGGGCACCATGCTGATGGACAAGTGCCTCCGATGAGGTGGCTAGGTCGACCAGTCCTCTTCCGGGACGAGGACGTGTCCGAGGCCCCGCAAGGGCGGTTCTGTTGGAGGTCGATCTGACTGAAGTTCCACGACACGCGTGCGCAAATCGTTGCCGGCGCACTTCACCGCCGGTGGCGTTTCACGTGGAACACGGGTCATCCATCAGCGCGCACAGCGCCTTCACACTGCCGGCCTTGGTCGATCTCATCGCCACGCACAACAGCGCGGCGACACAGGTCGTGCTCAGTCGAAGGCCACGTGCGGCAATGCGCCACGCTGCTGCACAGGCTTCGTGCCGTCCAGCGCGTCCGCGCTCCGCAGAGTGTGACCGCCACCAGAGCACACGCCGTCGTCACGCGCACGCCTCCGTGAAGACTGGACCCGCGAGGGTCATGGAGGCGGCTCAGAGGCAGCGTGCCGCCTTCTCTGCGACGGGGTTGTCGCGAAGTGGAGCGGTGGTGCAGCGCTGCCACGCCCGACACGGTGGCGTCCAGAGGCGACGACGCAGAGCTCGGTATTCACGCCTACGAAGGAGCACCACGTGCCGCCGGGCCGGGCTCAGACATCTGCTGTGACTAGCCCGAGGGGGCGACCGCCTGACTAGGACCGAGTCACCATGCAGCCCGGCGACGTCGCGCTCCAGGTGCGATACATCGCAGCAGATCTGGCGAGGGGCTATGCGACCACCATCGTCGCCGCGCCATGTCCCCGGGAGCGGCAGAGGGACGTCTCAGAGGTCTCTGTCATGTCACGTAGTCACGAGCGTCGGCCACTGGTCAGCACGGGACGGCCTTTTGTTCAGAGCTGCTTCCGAAGCGCACAGGCGGCGGGGCCAGTTTCGCCAGGCCATATGACAGGCTGGTAGCGCCGATACGGACGCCGGCTAGCCACGCCACGCCTGTCATCCGCCCGCCCGGCCCCGAGCGAGGCACCGGGAAGCACGGTCTATCCGTGGGGAGTGGGTGGCTCAAGTTGGTTCGCACGGCTCGACGGCCGGACTGCGTCTTCCTTCGGGCTCGTTGCGCAGTGCCCCCACGAGTGGTTCCACGTGGAACGGCGCCTTCCCGATGCGCACCACCTCGACGACTGGTGGAACGTTCCCATCTGGCCTGCTTCTCGCCCTCCGGGTGACGCATCAGGCGTTCGGTGTCCGCAGGCCTCTCGCGCTGGCGTGCGTTCCGTCGGACAGCACACATATGGATCGCCGACACGCGCCCTCACCGGTCGCCAGCCGCTGTAGCAACGACCTTGCAGCAATGCACGTGCCTGCTCGGGACGCCAGGAACACCGCCACGGCCGCGGTGGAGGCTGTGATCTCGTTCCACGTGGAACCACAGCGGCCCGAAGCGCCGCCGCCATCCGCGGCGGACAGGCACCACACACCGTCCGTCCATCGCGCGTTGCCCGAGAGGGCGGATCGTGGGGAACGGACGACGCAACCTGCGCAGCCTGTGTCGTCTGGGCCTTCTCGAAGCTCCAGTTCCCCCTCATCTGTTCCGTGAGGACCACGCCTCACTGTCTGCTCGTCGCACGGCGCACGCCCACCGATTCAGCGTGAGCGTCGCCGTCGAGGTCTCGGGTCCGTGGGACATTGGGCGTGGGGCCCCGTCGCAGCGCACAGGGCGCCAGTCGGGCAAGGAGGCACAAGGCACAAGGCCAGCCAGTGCGCAGATCACAGCGCAGGGGTGGCGCGCGCGTTGGCGGCCGCCCACCGAATCGAGGCTCGGTCAGCGCCCCGGACGCTTCAACTCCCGACGCAGGCAGTCTGCAGAGCCGGACTCCGCACCGTCCGCGCAGACGGTGGCGGCCGGCGCCCACCTCGACACCCGACGCGCTATCTCTTCTGGAGATCGTCAGAATCGTTGCCTAAGGCAAGCATCGCGCTGAAGCCGAGCCCTCCACACCGGGCTGCCAGGCCGTCGACCGCACCCACCGGAGCGAATCCGGCAGCAGCGCGTGTGCTGTGGTCAGCCGCTCTTGGTCACCCGGACGACCGTGGTCGGCTCCAGGCCCGGCAGCGTCGGAGCGGTGAGGATCTCGCTCGACGAGGCGCGCAGCTTGCGTAGCACGTGTCGTGCCGCGTCGAGCTCGGCGCCCGCCTGTCGTCCTTTGAGCACCACCAGCGAGCCGCCGGGCCGGAGCAGGGGAGGGTCCAGCGCGCGAGGCGATCCATCGGTGCGACAGCTCGCGCAGTCACGGCGTCGGCCGCGATCGCCCCGTGGAGCTCCTCCGCGCGACCTCGCCGCACCGTGACGTTGTCCAGGCCGAGCTGCTGAGTGACCTCGGTCAACCAGGTCACGCGTCGCTCCATCGGCTCCAGGAGCACCAGCTCGGTACCCGGGAGGAGCGCGGCCAGGACGACACCGGGCAGGCCCGCTCCTGACCCGACGTCCACCACGGTGCCAGTAGTGGGGAGGTACGGAGCCAGGCTGGCGCTGTTGAGGAGGTGACGCTCCCACAGTCGTCCGACCTCGCGGGGACCGATGAGCCCGCGCAGCACACCCTGCTCGCGGAGGAGGGCGTGGAACCTCTCGAGCGTCGGGTACGCCTCGCCGAGCCGCGCCTGCACTCGAGGATCCTCCGACAGCGGATCGACCTCCGGATCTCGTGCTCCGTCGTCTCCGGCGTCGGCGTCGAGGGCCGGCTCCCCACGCTCGACGCCGTCGTCGACGTCCATGGTGCGGCGCCCGTCCTCGCCCGACCCGCTCCGCTCGGTCCCGCTCACATCCGACACCCGTCTACCGTGCTGGTCATTGAACGTTCATCTACCGCAGCCGACGGTGACGCCGGAATCCCTCGTCCACGGACGAGGCGCCGCCAACCGTGCTGCCGTGCTCCGTGGCGCGAGCGTCCGGTGAGCGGCGTCCGCTGACCACAGGGCCTCACCGTCCCGGTCAGGCCGGCCGGATCACCACGTGCCGCTGCGGCTCCACACCGGCGGAGTCACTCGTCAAACCCGCCTCGGCCACCGCGTCGTGCACGACCTTGCGCTCGAACGGGTTCATCGCGCCCAGAGCGAGCTCCTGGCCGGACGTACGGACCGTCTCGATCGCCTCCTTGGCGACCGCGAGCAGCTCCGCCCGCCGACCCGCTCGGTATCCAGCCACGTCCAGCATCAACCGGCTGCGGTCGCCGGTCTTCGCCTGCACCGCGAGCCGGGTGAGCTCCTGGAGCGCGTCGAGCACCTCACCGTCGTCGCCGACGAGACGCGCCAACCCGCGCTCGGACCCAGCCTCGGCGACGATCTCCACGGCGGCTCGTCCGTGGTCGATGTCGATGTCGATGTCACCGTCGAGGTCGGCGATGTCCAGCAGCTCCTCGAGGTAGTCGGCCGCGATCTCGCCCTCCTCCTCGAGACGCTTCAACCCGGTGGTGGGGACCTGCTCCTCGTCCGCGGACGTCGTCATGGCTGCTCCTCATCAAGGTCGTGCCGGGAGGGCACGATTCAGTGGGTGGGGTCGGTGCCCGGCGCGTTCGTCCCGTCACCGGTCGATGGCCCGCGCGAGCGGTCGCCCGACGCGGCGTCGTCGACGGTGCGGTCACCGGACCGAGCGCTGCCGCGGGCACCGGGCTGCACAGCCGTCGCCCCGCCGGCCCGCGGCTTGCCCGATGACGGGGTCCCGGAGCCTCCGGGCTTCCGCGCGCCGGCCTTCCCGCCGGGGGCCGAGGGGCCCCGGACTTCCCCTGGCCCGACTTCGCAGCGGTCGTGCCGGCACCCGAGCGCGCCGCCTCGGGCTTCGCAGGCCCCGCCTTCTTCGGCCCACCGGTTGCCCCGGCACCGCCCGGCTTCGCCGCGGGCGCCGTGCCCGTCGAGGCCTTTCCGCTCCCCGGGGGCCGCGTCGCGGCCGGCGGCTTCGCCTTGGCCCGCGCCTTGCCCACGGGCTGCTGACGCTGCCCCTTCGGAGCCGGAGTCTCGATGACGGTCGTCCCGGCGCCCGCGCCGGCGTCGTCGGGCACGTCCTTGCCCTTGCGTGCGCGACGCTCCTTGAGGCGGCGCTCCGCCTCGGACCCCGGTGTCGGCATCCGGCGGATCGTGTAGAACTGCTGGCCCATCGACCACAGGTTCGTCGTGGTCCAGTACAGGAGCACGCCGATCGGGAAGTTGACGCCCGAGAACGCGAAGATGAGCGGCAGGACGTACAGAAGTACCTTCTGCTGCTGCGCCATCGGGCCCTTGAGGGCCGACGGCGGCATGTTCTTCATCGTCAGCTGACGCTGGGTGAGGAACGTGGTCGCCGACATCGCGACGATGAGCAGGACCGTGACGATCCGCGTGTTCCCGGCGGCCGCGCCTTCCGCGGCGGCCTGCATGAACGTCGACGACAGCGGCGCACCCAGGATCGTCGAGCTCTCCGCCTGCTGGGCCACGGCCTGGCCCATGGGACCGATCGGGTCCGCGGTGCCGGCGCCGATCTCGTCGAGCGAGTTCAGGACGCGGAACAGGGCGAAGAAGATCGGCGACTGGGCGAGGATCGGCAAGCAGGACGCGAAGGGGTTCGTGCCGTGCTTCTTGTACAGCGCCATGGTCTCGCGGCTCATCGCCTCGCGGGACGCAGGGTCGGTCTTCCCCTTGTACTTCTTCTGGATCGCCTGCATCTCCGGCGCGATCATCTGCATGCCGCGCGACGCCTTGATCTGCTTGAAGAACAGCGGGATCAGCAGGATGCGCATCACGATGACGAGGACGACGATCGACAGTCCCCACGCGATGCCGGACTCCGGCGCCATCCCCAGCGCCGTGAGACCGGAGTGCGCCAGGTACATGATCCAGGCGACAGCCCATTCGATCGGTGCCAGGAAGGCGAAGAAGTCCATCGGTGCGATCCCTACGTCGGTCAGAGCTCAGGTGCCCGCGGGGGGCGACGGTTCAGTGATGGTGGTCGTGCGGGGTCCGGACCTCATCCTGCCCCTGGCCGCGGGCACGTCGTCCACCCCGCCGGCGTTCCACGGGTTGCAACGCAGGAGCCGCCACGCCGCCAGGCCGCCACCGCGCACGATGCCGTGCCGCCCGATCGCGATGACCGCGTACTGCGAGCAGCTCGGGTAGAAGCGGCACGTCGGGCCGTACAGCGGCGACACGACCTGCTGGTAGGCGCGAAGGACGGCGACGACGGCGCGCCGTGGGAGGTCGCGGAGCCCCGCCCACCTCGTCGTCACGTGGCCCGGGGGACACGGTCCGCCGCGGTCACGACCGCACGGCGGACCGGGTGCGCAGCCGCCGCGACGCACCCGCGACCGCTCGGTCGAAGTCGCGCGCGAGGACGTCGGACCCCAGGTCCGCCGCGCCCGGCAACGCACGAACGACCAGCCGCCCACCGTCGGGCAGCTGGTCGATCCGGTGGCTCACCACAGCCCGCAGCCGGCGCTTGACCCGGTTGCGGACGACCGCGTTCCCGACGCTCTTCGCAACGACGAAGCCCACATGCGCCGGGCCCGGGTCGGCAGGGTCGCTGCCGAGGTGGACGACGAGTGAGGACGTGCCGCTGCGCACGCCCCGCCGCACCGCCTGCTCGAACTCAGCAGAGCGGCGCATGCGCGACGCCGCGGGGAGCACGGAGAGGCGTCAGGCCGAGAGCTCGGTGCGGCCCTTGCGCCGACGAGCGGCGAGGATGGCGCGACCGGCACGCGTGCGCATGCGCAGGCGGAAGCCGTGGGTCTTCGCGCGACGCCGAGTGTTCGGCTGAAAGGTCCGCTTGCTCACGAGGTTCTCCAACTACTTCGGGGAATCGCACCGCTCGGCGCGAGCGGTACCAGGTCTGCTGCCACCTCGACGGGCACGGCGCGAGCCGTACCGCGCCATCGTGCGGGCACGACAGCGGGAGCCGTCGGAGCGGCTTGCCAACGTTACGCTCGGCCCCGCGAGCGGTCAAATGGCATGCGACGAGTGCGATATCACCGATGCGGGTCTGGCGCCGGGAGGCCACGCCGGGGAGGATCCTCCAGCGGCTCACCGCTCGGCGTGGTGGCCATGGTGCCACACAGGTCACGGCCAGGTCGCGAAGATCACACAGGCTGTGGACAAGTGTGTGGATCACGGAGGCGCGTGCGAGACTCGCCGCCGGAATTGCGACCAGCTGCAGCGAGGATGACCGTGTCAGGACAGGACGAGAGCATCGCCCATGTCTGGGACCGCGCGCTGGCACAGATCGAGGACAGCCCCGACATCACCCCGCGCCAGCTGGCGTTCGTCAAGCTCGCCAAGCCGCTAGGTCTCCTCGACGGGACCGTGCTCCTGGCGGTCCGCAACGACCTGACGAAGGACTACCTCGAGTCGCGCGTGCGCTCGGAGGTCAACGCCGCTCTCAGCCACGCTCTCGGCCGCGAGGCGCGGTTCGCGATCACGGTGGACCCGGACCTCGAGACCGGTGGTCCGGATCCCGTACCGCTGCGTCCACCGGTCGCCACCAACGGCACCTCGGAGACGTCCCGCGTGCTGGACGACGACGACTTCGGCGACGAGCCGCTCCAGCCCGCGTACCTCGGCCAGCGCACCCAGGCCGGCAAGCCGATCGCGGTCGAACCGGCCCGGCTGAACCCCAAGTACCTGTTCGAGACGTTCGTCATCGGGTCGTCCAACCGCTTCGCGCACGCCGCGGCGGTAGCGGTCGCCGAGGCACCGGCCAAGGCCTACAACCCGCTGTTCATCTACGGGGACTCGGGCCTGGGCAAGACGCACCTGCTGCACGCCATCGGCCACTACGCACACAACCTGTACCCCGGTGTCCGGGTCCGGTACGTGAACTCCGAGGAGTTCACGAACGACTTCATCAACTCGATCCGCGACGACAAGGCCGGCGCCTTCCAGCGCCGCTACCGCGAGGTGGACGTCCTCCTCGTCGACGACATCCAGTTCCTGCAGGGCAAAGAGCAGACGATGGAGGAGTTCTTCCACACCTTCAACACCCTGCACAACGCGAACAAGCAGGTCGTGATCACCTCCGACCTGCCGCCCAAGCAGCTCAACGGCTTCGAGGACCGCATGCGGTCGCGGTTCGAGTGGGGCCTCATCACCGACGTGCAGCCGCCGGACCTCGAGACTCGCATCGCGATCCTGCGCAAGAAGGCCGGCAGCGAGCGGCTCCAGGCGCCGGACGACGTCCTCGAGTACATCGCGTCCAAGATCTCCACGAACATCCGCGAGCTCGAGGGCGCGCTGATCCGGGTGACGGCGTTCGCGAACCTCAACCGTCAGCAGGTCGACAAGGCCCTCGCCGAGATCGTCCTCAAGGACCTCATCACCGACGAGAACGCCGAGGAGATCACCGCCTCGGCCGTGATCGGCCAGACCGCTGCCTACTTCGGGCTCACGATCGACGACCTGTGCGGGTCGTCGCGTTCCCGCGTCCTGGTCACGGCCCGCCAGATCGCGATGTACCTGTGCCGCGAGCTGACCGACATGTCGCTGCCGAAGATCGGTCAGGCCTTCGGCGGCCGCGACCACACCACCGTGATGCACGCGAACCGCAAGATCCGCGAGCAGATGGCCGAGCGCCGGTCCACCTACAACCAGGTCACCGAGCTCACGAGCCGCATCAAACAGCAGCGCCGCGGCTGAGCCGCGTCCCACCCGCTGGACTCATCCCCACGTCCCACCGGTGCGCGACGACGCGCACCGGTTCCGGGCGACGCCCCCGGCCACGCTGCGCACGCCTGCACCGCTGCCCGGACGGAGCGCAGGGCGGGACGGGATCTGACGACTGGCTCACACCCAGGCCCGGGCACACCGCTCATCAGGCTTGTTCACACCTGTGCACATCTCTGTGGACGACGGTGGACAGCCCCCACGACGCATGTGGACGCGGAATGACACATCCGTGGACGCCGGGTGTCGTCCGGACGTCCGTCCACGGCGCCGACCGCTCGTCCCCGGCGCCGTCCCCGTCGGCGTCCACACGGCGGGCCCCGCTCTGACCTGCGTGAAGACTTGTCGTCCACACACTGCACAGAGGCGATGACAACGATGGACTTGTCATCTTCATCAAGATCCACAACGCCTTCATGGGGATGGAGCGACGTGCCGGCGCATGCCGCGTCGCGACGCCACGACCCGGTACCCACCCCTGATCCACTCGCGTAGTGTTCGGGCCGAATCACAAGCGCCACGACGTCGTCGTGCGTGACGACGGGATGGGGAGTGGCATGAAGTTCCGGGTGGAGCGCGACGTCCTGGCCGAGGCCGTCACCTGGACCGCACGCTCGTTGCCGACCCGTCCGCCCGTACCCGTCCTGGCCGGGGTGCGCATCGAGGCCGACGCGGCGGGGATGCTGCACCTGTCGAGCTTCGACTACGAGGTGTCGGCGCGCTCCGAGGTCGCCGCCGAGGTGAGCGAGCCCGGGACGGTCCTCGTCTCGGGGCGGTTGCTCGCCGAGATCTCCCGCGCCCTGCCCGGCAAGCCGGTCGACGTCGTCCTCGACGGCACGAAGGTCACCGTCACCTGCGGCGCGAGCCGGTTCACCCTGCTGACGATGCCGGTCGAGGACTACCCGGCTCTGCCGGTGATGCCGCCCGTCTCCGGGACCATCGACGGTGACGCGCTGACCCAGGCGGTCGCGCAGGTGACCGTGGCGGCCAGCCGTGACGACACGTTGCCCCTGCTGACCGGGGTCCGGGTGGAGATCGAGGGCGAGCGCATCACGATGCTCGCGACCGACCGCTACCGCCTCGCGCTGCGTGAGCTCACCTGGACACCGGCCTCGCCCGACATGTCCGCGGTCGCCCTGGTCCGCGCACGCACGCTGTCCGACGCCGCCAAGTCCCTCGGCGGGTCCGGCCAGGTCAACCTCGCCCTGGCCACGGGTGCCGGTGTGGACCTCATCGGCTTCGAGGCCGGCGGCCGGCACACCACGTCCCTGCTGGTCGAGGGCGACTACCCCGCGGTGCGGCGCCTGTTCCCGGACGAGACACCCATCCACGCCGTCGTCTCGCGGCCGCTGCTCATGGACGCCGCGAAGCGCGTCGCGCTGGTGGCCGAGCGCAACACCCCCATCCGGCTGTCGTTCTCCGAGGGACAGGTCGTGCTCGACGCGGGGCAGGGCGACGACGCCCAGGCCTCCGAGGCGCTCGAGTCCCTGCTCGTCGGTGAGGACATCTCGGTCGCGTTCAACCCGCAGTTCCTGCTGGACGGTCTCGGCGCGCTGACCACGGACTTCGTGCGCCTGTCCTTCACGCACCCCAACAAGCCGGTGGAGTTCACCGGGCAGACCTCGCTCGACGGTGATGACATTCAGGAGTACCGGTACCTCTTGGTGCCGATCCGGTTCGCGAGCTGACGGAGGGTTATCCCCATGCACATCGGCCTGGTGGGTCTCGGCAAGATGGGCGCGAACATGCGCGACCGCCTGCGCAAGGGTGGGGTCGAGGTGACGGGGTTCGACCGGAACCCCGACGTCACCGACGTCGACTCCCTCGAGGCCATGGTGGCTGCCCTGCCCGCGGGCCAGCGCGTGGTGTGGGTCATGGTCCCGAGCGGACCGATCACCCGCGGCGTCGTCGACGACCTCGCCGACCTGCTGGGCGAGGGCGACATCCTCATCGAGGGCGGCAACTCGTACTACAAGGACGACCTCGTGCACGCCGAGGTGCTCGGCGCCCGCGGCATCCACTACGTCGACGTCGGTGTGTCCGGCGGCGTGTGGGGGCTCCTCAACGGCTACGGGCTGATGGCAGGCGGCGCCCCGGAGGACATCGAGGCACTGCTCCCGGTGTTCGACGTCCTGCGCCCCGAGGGTCCGCGCGAGGAGGGCTTCGTCCACGCCGGGAGCGTCGGCGCGGGGCACTACGCGAAGATGGTCCACAACGGGATCGAGTACGGCCTCATGCAGGCGTACGCCGAGGGCTACGAGCTGCTGCAGACGAAGGACATCGTCCAGGACGTGCCCGGCACGCTCAAGGCGTGGCAGCGCGGCACGGTCGTCCGGTCGTGGCTGCTGGAGCTGCTGGTCAAGGCGCTCGAGGCGGACCCTGCGCTCGGGTCGATCGACGACTGGGTCGAGGACTCCGGCGAGGGCCGGTGGACCGTGGACGAGGCCATCGACGCCGCCGTCCCGCTGCCGGTGATCTCCGCGGCCCTGTTCGCCCGGTTCTCCTCACGCCAGGAGCCGTCCCCCGCGATGCAGGCCGTGGCCGCGCTGCGTCAGCAGTTCGGTGGCCACGCGGTCCGGGCCTCCGGCGTGCAGGCGCCGCCCGCCGGCGCCGGCGACGAGCAGCCGCGCGTCGCCGGGTGACCGGCGGCCCCGCCGACCCGCTGTTCCCCGCACCCGGAGCTCCGTGTACGTCTCGCACCTGTCGCTGACCGACTTCCGGTCGTACCACGCGGTGGAGCTCGAGCTCGAGCCGGGGATCACCGCGCTCGTCGGGCCGAACGGTCAGGGCAAGACGAACCTGGTCGAGGCGGTCGGCTACGTCGCGACGCTCGGCAGCCACCGGGTGCCGAGCGACGCCGCGCTCATCCGCGCGGGCGCGCCGCGCGCCGTCGTCCGGGCCAAGGTGGTCCGCGCCGACCGCCCGACCCTGGTCGAGATCGAGGTGACCGCGGGGAAGGCGAACCGGGCGCGCATCAACCGCTCCCCGGTCCCCCGGGCGCGCGACGTGCTCGGCGTCCTGCGCACCGTGCTGTTCGCCCCCGAGGACCTCGCGCTCGTCAAGGGTGACCCGGACGGCCGCCGACGGTTCCTCGACGAGCTGTCCCTGCTGGTCACGCCGCGCATGGCGTCGGTCCTGTCCGACTACGAGCGCGTGCTGCGTCAGCGCAGCGCGCTGCTGAAGTCCGCCGGCGCCGCGGTGCGCGGGTCGCGGGGCTCGGCCGACCTGCGGACCCTCGACGTGTGGGACGCCAAGCTGGCGCAGACCGGGGCGCAGATCATCGCCGCACGCCTCGCTCTCGTCGACGCGCTCCACCCCCGGGTCGCCGCCGCGTACGAGCAGGTCAGCTCGGGGCAGGGCGAGGCGGTGATCGCGTACCGCTCGTCGCTCGACGCCGCCCTGGGCGACGATGCGCAGGCCCGGGACGGCGGCGGCACCGGTCCCGTGCCCGGGACGACCGTGCCCGGGACTGCCCCGTCGGCGGACCGTCCCAGCGTGGAGGGCCTGGAGGCTCGGCTCATGGAGGCCATGGGACGCCTGCGACCCAAGGAGATCGAGCGGGGTGTGTGCCTGGTCGGGCCACACCGGGACGACCTCGTGCTGTCGCTGGGCGGTCTCCCCGCCAAGGGGTACGCGAGCCACGGCGAGTCGTGGTCGATCGCCCTCGCCCTGCGGCTCGCGTCCTACCGGCTGCTCACCGAGCCGGACGGACCCGACTGGGTCTCGGACTGGGGTGAGGACGGCGAGCCCGTGCTCATCCTCGACGACGTGTTCGCCGAGCTCGACGTGCGGCGCCGCGACCGTCTCGCCTCGCTCGTCGCCGACGCCCGGCAGGTGCTCGTCACGGCCGCCGTCGCCGGGGACGTCCCCGAGCAGCTCGCAGGGGCGCGGGTCGACGTCATGGCCGGCCAGGTCACCCGTGTCGTCTGACCGTTCCCGTACCGGCCCGCCGGACGGACGGCCGGAGGGATCGCCGGCCGCGGTGCCGGACGACGCACCCCGGCGACCGGTGGAGGAGGACGTCCGCCCGGTCGGCGAGCGGGTCGAGCTCACGCCGCCGGCCGAGGTCGCCCGAGCGGCCCTCAACCGGGCCAAGGCCGCGGCCGCTGCGCGGGGTGTCCGCCCAGGTCAGGAGGCCCGGCGTCGGACCCCGCTGGACCCGCCGCGCGGGTCGCCGGGCAAGGACGGGCGTGATCCGCGGCTGGTGTCGGACACGCTCGCGGCGTTGGTGCGTGACCGGGGTGGACGGCGGACGTGTCGGTGGGCGGCGTCGTCGGGCGGTGGCGCGACGTCGTCGGCGACCAGGTGGCCGACCACTGCGAGCCCGAGACGTTCGAGGACGGCGTCCTGACGGTGCGCACCGACTCGACGAGCTGGGCGTCGAACCTGCGGCTGCTCGTGCCGCAGCTGCTGCGCCGGCTCGCGGACGACGTCGGCGAGGACGTCGTGCGAGAGGTGCGCGTGCTGGGGCCCGCCGGACCGGGCTTCAAGCGGGGCCCGCGGTCGGTGCCCGGACGCGGTCCGCGCGACACCTGGGGATAGGGCGTCCAGAACGGGGGGCCGACCCGTCTCGCCAGGTAGACTGTAGAGGTCATTCCTGGCGCGTCTGCGCCCGGAACTCCAGCGCCCCGGACTGATCGGCCTCCGAGCATGGTCCGCGCGCGTGCACGACGCCTGAAGGAGCACCACTCGACGTGGCCGAGCAAACCCTGCCCACCGGGGCCCCCGTCAGGACGCCGGACGGCGGCTACAACGCCAGCAACATCACCGTCCTCGAGGGCCTTGAAGCGGTCCGCAAGCGCCCCGGGATGTACATCGGATCCACCGGCGAGCGGGGGCTGCACCACCTCGTCTACGAGGTCGTCGACAACTCGGTCGACGAGGCCCTCGCCGGCCACTGCGACACGATCGAGGTGACGCTCCTCGCCGACGGCGGCGTGCGCGTCGTCGACAACGGGCGCGGGATCCCGGTCGACATCGTGGAGAGCGAGGGCAGGCCCGCGGTCGAGGTCGTCCTGACGGTGCTGCACGCGGGCGGCAAGTTCGGCGGCGGCGGCTACTCCGTCTCCGGCGGCCTGCACGGCGTCGGCGTCTCGGTGGTCAACGCGCTCTCCGAGCGGCTCGCGGTGGAGGTCCGCCGCGGTGGTCGCCTGTACCGCCAGAGCTACCGCAACGGCGTCCCGCAGGCGCCGCTCGAGGAGGTCGGGCCCGCGGACACGACCGGTACGACGGTCACGTTCTGGGCGAGTGCCGAGACGTTCGAGACCACCGTCTTCGACTTCGAGACCCTGCGGTCGCGCTTCCAGCAGATGGCGTTCCTCAACAAGGGCCTGCGGATCTCGCTCACGGACGAGCGTCCCGAGCACACCGGGACCGAGGACGAGGTCGCGGGCGGCGACACGGAGGCGACCCCCGCCGAGACCGACGACCCGGCACCGCACCGCCGGCGCGTGACCTACAAGTACGACGGCGGGCTCGTCGACTACGTCAAGCACCTGAACTCGGCCAAGAAGGTCGAGGTGGTGCACCCGAACATCATCGACTTCGAGTCCGAGGACACCGAGCGCAAGCTCTCCCTCGAGATCGCGCTGCAGTGGACCAACGCCTACTCGGAGTCGGTCCACACCTACGCGAACACGATCAGCACGACCGAGGGCGGGACCCACGAGGAGGGATTCCGTGCCGCGATGACGTCGCTCATCAACCGCTACGCGCGCGAGAAGAACATCATCAAGGAGAAGGACGAGAACCTCACGGGGGACGACATCCGTGAGGGCCTGACGGCCGTCATCTCCATCAAGCTCGGCGAGCCGCAGTTCGAGGGCCAGACGAAGACGAAGCTCGGCAACACCGAGGCCAAGACCTTCGTGCAGCGCGTGGTCAACGACCAGCTCGGCGACTGGCTCGAGTCGCACCCGACCGAGGCGCGCGACGTCATCCGCAAGTCGATCCAGGCGGCGGCGGCGCGGATGGCGGCCCGCAAGGCGCGCGAGGCGACCCGGCGCAAGGGGCTGCTGGAGTCCGGCGGCATGCCCGGCAAGCTGCGCGACTGCCAGTCGAACAAGCCCGAGGAGTGCGAGGTCTTCATCGTCGAGGGGGACTCGGCGGGCGGCTCGGCGGTGCGCGGCCGCAACCCGCGCACCCAGGCGATCCTGCCGATCCGCGGGAAGATCCTCAACGTCGAGCGGGCCCGGCTGGACAAGGCGCTGAGCAACCTCGAGGTCCAGGCCCTCATCACGGCGTTCGGCACCGGCATCGGCGAGGACTTCGACATCTCGAAGCTCCGGTACCACAAGATCGTGCTCATGGCCGATGCCGACGTCGACGGCCAGCACATCTGCACGCTGCTGCTCACGCTGCTCTTCCGGTACATGCGCCCGCTCATCGAGAACGGCAACGTGTTCCTCGCCCAGCCCCCGCTGTACCGGATCAAGTGGTCGAACGCGGAGCACGACTACGTGTACTCCGACCGGGAGCGCGACGCCGTCCTCGCCGCCGGCCAGGCCGCGGGAAAGCGGATCCCCAAGGACAACTCGGTGCAGCGGTACAAGGGCCTCGGGGAGATGGACTACTCCGAGCTGTGGGACACCACGATGGACCCCGAGCAGCGCACCCTCCTCCAGGTCAACCTGGACGAGGCCGCCGCCGCGGATGAGATCTTCGCGGTGCTCATGGGCGAGGACGTCGAGTCCCGCCGGTCGTTCATCCAGCGCAACGCCAAGGACGTGAGGTTCCTCGACATCTGACCCGGCGCGGCCGACGCGGCCGCCCGACGACGCAGAGCAGGGACCCGAGCGGCGATGCCGCACGCAGAGACGAGGTAGACGGTGACGGATCAGACTCCCCGGACGGGGGCGACGGGCAGGTCGACGGGCCGGTCGGCGCGCAGGGCGGCGAGGGCCAGTCGGACGGGGCGTTCCACGACGTCCTGGCCCACGGGCGGATCGACCAGGTGGACCTCCAGCTGGAGATGCAGCGGTCGTACCTCGACTACGCGATGAGCGTCATCGTCGGGCGCGCGCTGCCCGACGTGCGTGACGGGCTCAAGCCGGTGCACCGGCGCGTCATCTACGCGATGTTCGACGGCGGCTACCGCCCTGACCGCGCGTTCTCCAAGTGCTCGCGCGTCGTCGGCGACGTGATGGGGAAGTTCCACCCGCACGGCGACACGTCGATCTACGACGCGCTGGTGCGTCTCGTCCAGGACTGGTCGCTGCGCTACCCGCTGGTCGCCGGGCAGGGCAACTTCGGCTCGCCCGGGAACGATCCGGCCGCCGCGCCGCGGTACACCGAGTGCCGGATGGCTCCCATCGCCATGGAGATGGTGCGGGACATCGACCAGGAGACGGTCGACTTCCGGGACAACTACGACGGCCGCACGCAGGAGCCCGCCGTCCTGCCCTCGCGCTTCCCGAACCTGCTGGTCAACGGCAGTGCGGGGATCGCGGTCGGCATGGCGACCAACATCCCGCCGCACAACCTGCGCGAGGTCGCCGAGGGCGTGCGCTGGCACCTCGAGCACCCCGAGGCGACCCAGGAGGAGCTCCTCGAGGCGCTGCTCGAGCGGATCAAGGGCCCGGACTTCCCCACCGGTGCCCAGATCCTCGGGCACCGTGGCATCGAGGAGGCGTACCGGACCGGTCGCGGCTCGATCACCATGCGCGCGGTGGTCAACGTCGAGGAGATCCAGGGCCGGATCTGCCTCGTGATCACCGAGCTGCCGTTCCAGGTGAATCCGGACAACCTCGCGACGAAGATCGCGGACCTCGTCAAGGAGGGCCGCATGCAGGGCATCGCGGACATCCGCGACGAGACCTCGGGCCGCACCGGCCAGCGCCTGGTCGTCGTCCTCAAGCGCGACGCCGTCGCGAAGGTCGTGCTCAACAACCTGTACAAGCACACCCAGCTGCAGGAGAACTTCTCCGCCAACATGCTCGCGCTGGTCGACGACGTCCCGCGCACCCTGAGCATCGACGCCTTCGTCCGGCACTGGGTCACCCACCAGCTCGACGTCATCGTCCGCCGCTCGCGGTACCGCCTGCGGGAGGCGGAGGAGAGCGCCCACATCCAGCGCGGGTACCTCAAGGCGCTCGACGCGCTCGACGCGGTCATCGCCCTCATCCGGCGCACCCCGACGGTCGAGGAGGCCCGCGACGGCCTCATGGAGCTGCTCGACGTCGACGAGGTGCAGGCCACCGCGATCCTCAACCTGCAGCTCAGGCGTCTCGCCGCTCTGGAGCGGCAGAAGATCCTCGAGCGCTTCGAGGAGCTCGAGCGCCAGATCACCGACCTGCGGGACATCCTCAGCGACGAGAGCCGCCAGCGTCGCATCGTCGGCGACGAGCTGGGCGAGATGGTCGCCAGGTACGGCGACGAGCGCCGCACCACGATCCTGCCGTTCGACGGCGAGGTCTCCATGGAGGACCTCATCGCCGAGGAGGAGGTGGTCGTCACCATCACACGTGGCGGCTACGCGAAGCGGACCCGCACGGACAGCTACCGGGCCCAGCGCCGCGGCGGCAAGGGTGTGCGCGGGGCGCAGCTGCGCGAGGACGACATCGTCGACCACTTCTTCGTCACGACGACGCACCACTGGCTGCTGTTCTTCACCAACCTCGGGCGGGTCTACCGCGCCAAGGCGTACGAGCTGCCGGAGGGCGGCCGTGACGCCAAGGGGCAGCACGTCGCCAACCTCATGGCGTTCCAGCCCGGCGAGAAGATCGCGCAGGTCCTGGACCTGCGCGACTACGAGCAGGCCGAGTACCTCGTGCTCGCGACGCGCCGCGGGCTGGTCAAGAAGACCCGGCTCACGGAGTACGACTCCAACCGGTCCGGCGGGGTCATCGCGATCAACCTGCGTGAGGACGACGAGGGTGCGACCGACGAGCTCGTCTCGGCCCGGCTGGTCGACTCCACGGACGACCTCATCCTCGTGTCGCGCAAGGGCCAGTCGATCCGCTTCACCGCGAGCGACGAGGCGATGCGCCCGCTCGGCCGGGCGACGTCCGGCGTCACCGGCATGAAGTTCCGGCCCGACGACGAGCTGCTCGCCATGGACGTGGTGCGTCCGGGGGCGCAGCTGTTCGTGGTCACGGAGGGCGGGTTCGCGAAGCGGACCGACGTCGACGAGTACCGCGTCCAGGGCCGCGGCGGGCTGGGCATCAAGGTCGCCAACCTCGTCGAGGCCCGTGGCGACCTCGTCGGTGCCCTCATCACCGACGAGGCCGACGAGGTCCTCGTGATCATGGAGCGCGGCAAGATCGTGCGCTCCGCGGTCGCCGAGGTCACCACGACCGGCCGCAACACGCAGGGCGTGACCTTCGCCAAGCCCGACAAGGGTGACCGCATCATCGCGGTGGCCCGCAACATCGAACGGGCCGTGGAGGAGAGCGCTACCGTGGACGGCGAACTCCACGCCGAGCCGGCCGGCGAGACGCTGGGTGACGATGTCCCGCAGGTCGGGACCGACGAGACCATCGTGGTGAGCGAGGACGACGACGCATGAGCACCGACCAGCCGACCCCGCCGTCGATCCCACCCCGCCGCCCGACGCCGCAGAGCGGCATCCCCGCGACAGCGAGCGTCCCGGCGGCAGGGAAGCGTCCGGCTGCTGGTCCGGCGGGCGCGTCGGGCGGGACCACCGGGTCCTCGTCCCCGACGGGGGCGGCGGGAGGCCGGCGGGCAAGCGTCCGGCCGCGCCGGCTGCCGCACCGGCGTCGGACCCGCGCGGCACCGACGCGCGCGGCACGGATCCGCGTGGCACGGACCCGCGCGGTACGGATTCGCGGGGCACGGACCCGCGTGGAGCCGATTCGCGCGGCACCGACGCGCGCGCGTCGGCCGCGGGTGGCGCGGCGACCACGAGCACCCGGACGGTCGATCCGGGGGACGACCACGCGGCGAAGGCGCCGTCGGCCGCCCGCGCCCGGGCGACGGCGGCGGGTGGAGCCGCAGCCGGAGCCGTGCGCCGGGCAGTGCGCAGCGCGACCACGGCGGTCACCGGGGTCGCCCCCGGCTCCGGTGGCACGGACACCTCCGAGGGCACCGACGCCCTCGGGGCGGCACAGCACCCGGACCCGACCGCGGTGCCGGTGCCGGTGCTGACGCGGGGGCGGCGCCGACCGGTGCGAGGACGGCGCGCCCGAGCGCCCGTCCCGCCGGTGCGCCGGTCGCTGCACCGGACGCGGGACCGCGTCGCGTGCGGTTGTCGCTCTCCCGCATCGACCCCTGGTCGGTCATGAAGCTGTCGTTCCTGCTGTCGTTCGCGATCGGCATCATGATCGTGGTCGCGGCCGCGGTCATCTGGCTCGTGCTCGACGGCCTCGCCGTGTTCACCACGATCAACGACATGATCACCGAGATCGTCGGGGAGGAGTCGCCGGTCGACCTGCTGGCCATCGTGGAGTTCCCACGCGTGGTCTCCGGTGCTGCGGTCGTCGCGATCGTCGACGTCGTCCTGCTCACGGCGCTGTCGACGATCGGCGCGTTCCTCTACAACATCACCGCCGCCCTGGTGGGTGGGGTGAACGTCACCCTCACCGACGAGTGAGCGGACGGGCGCGGGCCGGGGGCGAATTGGGTCCCACGGCCGCGCTGGGGTAGTCTCATCCGGCGCCCGGGGTGACCGGGGCGCGGGTGCGGGCCTATAGCTCAGGCGGTTAGAGCGCTTCCCTGATAAGGAAGAGGTCACAGGTTCAAGTCCTGTTAGGCCCACTCGAGTGCGGACGAGTCAAGGGGAACCATGAAGAAGCTGCTGGTCCTCCTGCTCGTCGCGGCGGCCGGCTTCGCCGTGTGGCGCCGGGTCGAGGAGGACCGCCAGGACCGCGACCTGTGGGCCGAGATCACCGACACGGTCGACTGACGCCCGAGCACGACCCACGCGCCGAGCGGTGCGACCCAGGGGCCATGGCGCAATTGGTAGCGCACCTGCTTTGCAAGCAGGGGGTTAGGGGTTCGAGTCCCCTTGGCTCCACCGGTACGACCGATCTCCACCGGTACGACGCAGCTCCACCGGTACGACGCACAGGGCCCGACACCGCCGAAGCGGTGCCGGGCCCTCGCGTCATCCCCGCCGCCGGTCACCCGGCGGCGGGGGACCGGCGTCAGCTGGTCGACGACTGTCCCGAACCCCACTGGCCGGCCGAGTTCTTCGCGCCGTCGCTCGGGGCGTCGTCGTCCGGGGTGCCGCTCGGCACGTCGGTGGCGACGGTCTCCGTGGTGCTGCTGAGCGTGTCACCGGTGTCGGCGCCGAACTCCGGGGAGGCCGTCACCGGGGTGCTCGCCTCGTCGACGCCGGAGCCCTCGTCGGACTCGCCGGACGCGCGCCGGCGTGACGCCAGCTTGGTCGCGGCCTCCCGCGCCTCGCCGACCTTCTCGGTGAGGTCACCGCGGACGTCGGCGACGCGCTCGGCCGCCTTCTTGGTCGCCTCGCGCGTCCGGGCCAGGCCGGCACCGGCCGCCTCACCGACGGCCTCTGCCGCCCCACCGGTGCGGTCGGCGCGCTGGTCCGTGCTCGAGCCGGGGGTCGCGCTCGCCGGCTCCCACGGGTCGGCCCACGGGTCGGTCGCGTTCCGGTTGCGCTGCCATGCGGCGAGGCCCGCACCCGCGCCGGCCAGCAGCGTCAGCAGCCAGAAGACCTTGGCGCCCCGGTGCTTCTTGCCCCCGGCGGCCTTGGCAGCCGCGGCTGCGGCTGCCTCGCTCGCCTTGGTGGCGCCGGTCGCGCGGTCGGCGGCCTCGTTGACGAGCGCGACGACGCGCGGCAGGAACTCGTCGACGATCTTGTCGTGCGCGGTGTCGATGGCGGGGGTCGCCTTGCCGGCGGCCTTCTCCACCTGCGGCGCGGCCGCGCGGACGCTCTCGCGCCACGCGGTCTCCAGGCGCGGGGTGGCCCACGCGACGGCCGACTCCACGCGGGGGTCCCCCACGAGCGGGCCTGATCGGCAGCGGTCCGGGCGTGGGCCGCTGCTTCGTTGGCGGCGGCACGGGCGGCGTCGGCGGCCGACCGGGCCTGCTCGGTCAGCTGGGCGGCGGAGAGCCCGGCGAGGCCGGTGGCGCCCGCGAGCGCAGCGCCCGCCTTGACGGCGTGCGACTTCAGGCCGGCGGTCCCGGACGCAGCAGCGGCCTCGAGCGCGGCGGCTGAGGCCTCCTCGGCGGCGGCCGCAGCGGCGGTGGCCTCGGCAGCCTTCTTCACTGCGGAGGCATTGGCAGAACGACGGATGATGCGAGGCATGTCCACTCCCTGGTTCGACGGCAGTGCAGTCGTGGATACCCACTCTGCCATCCGGCGCGGGCCCCTGCCGCTGTGTCGCGGCGCCCGAGGTCCCGCGGCACCGGCCACGGCGGGGGCCGTCACGGCGGAGGAGAGCGGGTGACCGCTCCGTGGAAGACTGTCCCGCATGATCGCGACTCTGCACACCTCTGCCGGCGACATCCGTGTCGAGCTCTTCCCGAACCACGCCCCGAAGACCGTGGCCAACTTCACCGGCCTCGCGTCGGGCAGCAAGACCTGGACGGATCCGCGCACGGGCGCGGAGCGCAACGAGCCCCTCTACGACGGCGTGCTGTTCCACCGCGTCATCGAGGGCTTCATGATCCAGACCGGGGACCCGCTGGGCACCGGTACCGGCGGCCCGGGCTACTCGTTCGATGACGAGATCCACCCCGAGCTCACCTTCAACGAGCCCTACCTGCTCGCCATGGCGAACGCCGGTCAGCGGCGTGACCCGATCACGGGCAAGCTCGGTGGCACCAACGGGTCGCAGTTCTTCATCTCGGTCGCAGCGACCACGTGGCTCAACGGCAAGCACACGATCTTCGGCAAGGTGGCCGACGAGGCGAGCCGCGCCGTCGTCGACCAGATCGCCGCCGCACCGACCCGCCCCGGTGACCGCCCGGTCGACGACATCACGATCACGTCGGTGACGGTCGAGGACTGACGACGCCGACCACGACGCCCGTCCCCCCGACCGGCCGCCCGTGACCGCCCCGCCGCCCGACGGCGCCATGCCTGCCGGCGGTGCCTTGCCCGCCGACGGCCCGCCGGTGTGCCCGCGGCACCCGGACCGGGTGTCGTACGTCCGGTGCCAGCGGTGCGGGCGGCCGGCGTGCCCGGAGTGCCAGCGCCCCGCCGCGGTGGGGGTCCACTGCGTCGACTGCGTGCGGGAGGCCGCGCGGTCCGCCCCGGTCGTGCGGACGTCGCTCGGGGGCGGGTGCGCGACGGGCGACCGGTCGTCACCCTGACGATCGTCGTGCTGTGCGTGGTCAGCTACGTGCTGCAGCGTGCCGTCCCGGGCTGGACCAACCAGTGGGCGTTCGCGCCGTTCGCCGGTGAGGTGGAGCCGTGGCGGTTCGTGACCGCCGCGTTCCTCCACTCACCGACGAGCCTGCTGCACATCGCCTTCAACATGTACGCGCTGTGGCTGGTGGGGCCGTACCTCGAGCAGGCGCTCGGCCGACTGCGGTTCGTCGCGCTCTACGTGCTCGCCGCCGTCGGCGGTCAGGTCGGGGTGACGCTGCTGGCCGCGCCCGTCCCGGGCGGTGGGTGGCTGACGGCGGTGGTGGGTGCGTCCGGCGCGGTGTTCGGGCTCTTCGGGGCCGTGCTCGTGGTCCTGCGCCGGCTCGGAGGGGACGCCCGTCAGATCCTCGTGTTCCTCGCCATCAACGCGGCGCTGGGGTTCGTGCTGCCCAACATCGCATGGCAGGCGCACCTCGGCGGGCTCGTCACCGGGCTGGTGCTGGGGGCGGCGTTCGCCTACGCCCCCGGGACCGCCGGCCCGTGTGGGGAGTCGTCGCGGTCGCCGGCACGGCCCTCGCGCTGCTGCTGCTGACCCTGGTGAAGTACGCGACCGTCTGAGTCAGGTCGGCCGGTGGACCGACATCGGCCCGGTCGGGAGGTTGTCCCCAGGCTTCCTCACAGGTGTGGAATTACACCCGTGTAGTTATCCACAGGACTGTCCACCGCTGTGCACGACGGCGACCGCGCCGGTCGGGCTCTCCCAGCGGCTCGATCCGTCCTGATCCCTGCCGATGAGAGGGCCGGGCACCGCTGGTGCCCGGCGACGCCGGCGTCAGTGCCAGCGGGTGGTGAGGGCGAATCCGGCGATGATGAGGACGAAACCGATGGCGAGGTTCCACTGGCCGATGCCGGGGATCGGGTACTGCGCGCTCAGCAGGTACGTCGCGACGATCCACAGCAGTCCCAGGATCATCAGGCCCAGCATCACGGGGACGAGCCACCGCGGGTTGACCTTCGGGCCGTCGGCCTTCGCGGGCGGGGGACGTACGCGGGCTTCTTCCGCGACCTCGACTCAGGCACGTCGGCTTGCTCCTTGTCCAGCGGGGTCGGGCGGCGTCATCGAGGCGCGCCTCGTCAACTAGCGTAGTGCCGACGACATCCAGGGGGAGAACGTGACCGAGCGACCGCACCGTGCCGGGCGGGGTGCCGGGCGGAGCGCCGTCCGGGGCACCGCCTCGGTCGGCCTCGTGCTGGCCCTGGCCGGGCTCATGTTCACGGCCAACGCCCGGCTCGCGAGCTCCCAGGAGGCACGGCACCCGCAGGACCTCGGCGAGCTCGCCGATCGCGAGTCGTCGCGCGTCGAGATGCTGGCCGCCCGGGTGGACGGCCTGCGCGCCGAGGTGGAGAGCCTGACCGACGAGCAGATCGAGACCATCGAGACCGGCGACGCCGATGCGGCCGAGCTCGTGGCGATCGCCGCAGGCCGTGCCGCGGTGACCGGCCCCGGGCTCACGGTGCAGCTGACGGACGCCCCGGCAGGGCGCGTCCGGCACCCGGACGCCACGCCCGACGACCTCGTGGTGCACCAGCAGGACCTGCAGGGGGTCATCAACGCCCTGTGGGCCGGTGGCGCGGAGGCGATGGCGCTCGAGGACCAGCGCGTCACCGCGCTGACCGCGTTCCGTTGCGTCGGGAACGTCCTGTCGCTCGGTGGCCGCGTGTACTCCCCGCCCTACGAGGTGCACGCCGTGGGCGACCCGCGCGCGCTGCGGGAGGCGCTGATGGCCGCTGAGTCGGTGCAGACCTACCTGGGGTACGTGGCCCGGGACGGGCTGGGGTGGTCGGTGACGGAGGAGGAGTCGCTCGCGCTGCCGGCTGCCGAGCTCGGTGGCGGGCTCACGCACGCCCGGGTGCCCGACGGCGTCGACGTCTTCCCCACGGGTGCGCGAGGCCGTGGTGACCTCGCGGCCGCCGGTGCCGGCGACGCCGGGGCGGGTCGGTGACCGCCGTCGCGCAGGACGCCCGGCAGACACCGACCGGTCGCGGGGCGGCCCGACCCGGTCGGGGCCGCCGGGTGGTGCTGGGAGCGGTCGGCGTGCTCGGGGAGCTCATGATCACCGCCGGCGTGCTGCTCGGTGGGTTCATCGTGTGGCAGCTGTGGTGGACGGACGTCGAGGGCGACCGCGCGCAGGCCGAGGTGATCGAGGAGCTCGACTGGGCGCAGCCGGTCGTGCCCGCCGCGGCGCCCGAGCCGGGCGAGGCGGCCCCCGCCGTCGCCGTGCCGGGCGAGGGCGAGCCACCGGTCGCGGCGGAGCCGGAGCACCGCACGACCTTCGCCACCATGATCGTGCCGCGCTGGGACGGCGAGCCGGAGCGGCCGGTCACCCAGGGTGTCGACCGCGCGACCGTGCTGGACCCGCTCGGCATCGGGCACTACCCCGGGACGGCCATGCCGGGCGCCGTGGGCAACTTCGCCGTCGCCGCCCACCGGACCACCTACGGCAAGCCGTTCAACCGCATCGCGGAGCTCGTCGTCGGCGACCCCGTGGTCGTGCGCACACCCGACACCTGGTACGTCTACCGGGTCGTCGCGAGCGAGATCGTCACGCCCTCCGACGTCGACGTCATCGCACCGAACCCGGCCGACCCCGGCGCGGAGGCGACGCAGCGGCTCATCACGCTCACCACCTGCCACCCGATGTTCTCCGCGCGCGAGCGCTTCATCGTGCACGGTGAGCTCGACTACTGGGCGCCGACGTCGGGACCCCGCCGGCGGAGGTCATCGGGGCAGCCTCGGCCGACGTGGCCGCCGACCCGGCTGCCGACCTGCCCGACGACGGAGGCGCATGATGTACGGGTGGATCTGGCGGCACCTGCCGGGCCCGACGTGGGTGCGTGCGCTCATCGCGCTCGCGGCGCTGGTCGGCGTGGCGGTGCTGTGCTTCACCACGGTGTACCCGGCGATCGCGCCGCTCATGCCGTTCAACGAGACCACCGTGGAGGTGGAGCAGTGACCCGCATCCTGGTCATCGACAACTACGACTCGTTCGTCTACACGATCGTCGGGTACCTCGACCAGCTCGGGGCCGAGACCGTCGTCGTCCGCAACGACGCCGTCCCGTCCGCGATCGAGCGGGCCCGGTACGACGGCGTCCTGGTGTCGCCTGGTCCCGGACCCCGCTGACGCGGGCGCGAGCATGGACGTCATCCGCGACTGCGCGCAGAGCGAGACCCCGATGCTGGGCGTCTGCCTGGGCCACCAGGCGCTCGGCGAGGTGTTCGGCGGCACGGTGACGCACGCGAGCGAGCTCATGCACGGCCGGACGAGCCTGGTGGAGCACCACGGCGACGGTGTGCTCGCGGGGCTGCCCACACCCTTCACCGCGACCCGCTACCACTCCCTCGCCGTGGTCGACGGCACGGTCGCCGACGAGCTCGAGGTCACCGCGAGCACGGCCAACGGCATCATCATGGGACTGCAGCACCGGACGCTGCCGCTGCACGGCGTGCAGTTCCACCCGGAGTCCGTGCTCACCGAGGGCGGGCACCGGCTGCTGGCGAACTGGCTGGAGATCTGCGGGGACGCCGGTGCCGTCGCGCGCTCGGAGGGGCTGCACCCGCTCGTGCGCACGTAGTCGCACCGGGGCGTGCGGCGTCAGCCGTTGCGGCCGTTCCCGTTCCCGTTCCCGCCCGCGTTGCCGTTCCCGTTGCTGTTCCCGCCGGCGTTGCCGTTGCCGTTCCCGCCCGCGTTGCCGTTGCCGTTCCCGTTGCCGTTCGCACCGGGGCCGCCGCCCCCGCGCCGGTCCCGGCCGGCGCGACGCCGTCTGCCGACCCCGCGTTCGTGTCGCCCTCCTCGTCCTCGGCACCCGCCGAGACGTTGAGCGTCACCTCCGACCCCAGCTGGACGGTCGTGCCGCGGTTCGGGTCGCTCGAGATGACCTGCCCCACGGGCTGGTCGCTCTCCACGTCGACCCGCACCGGGGTGAGACCGAGGGCGGTGAGCTGCGCCGCGGCGTCGTCGTAGGTCGCACCGACGAGGTCGGACGGGACGGTCGCGGTGGTGGGCGCGACGGCGATCGTCAGCGCGACGCTCGTCGTCTGCGGCACCTGACCCGCACTGCGGCCCTGGGCGATGACGGTGTCCGGCTCGGCGTCGCTCTCCTCCTCGGTGATGGTCGAGCTCAGCCCGAGCTCCTCGAGCGCCGCGAGGGCGTCGGCGCGGGTCCTCCCCACGAGGTCGGGCAGGTCGACCTGCCCGGACGCCACGTACAGCACGACCGGGGTGTTCCTCGGGTGCTGCTCGCCGGCGGCCGGGACGGTCTTGGTCACCTCGTTGCGGTCCACCCGTGGGGCGTTCTCGAACTCGACGCTGCCGACCTCGAACCCGGCGTCGCGCAGCTCACGCGACGCCTGCTCCTGGGTCATGCCGGCGACCTCGGGGACCTCGGCGGTCCCGGGGCCGGCGGAGATCCAGACGGTCACGGCCGACCCGACCGCGGCGGCCTCGCCGGCACCGGGATCGGTGCGGATGACGCGCCCGGCCTCGACGTCGTCGTCGGGTTCCTCGATCGGCTCCATCGTGAGCTCACGGATCTCCAGCTCGGCCTGCGCCGCCTCCCGCGTCATGTCGACGAGGTTCGGGACCGCGACCGTCTCGGCCGCCGTGTCGCGCCGGTCGAGGACGGCCAGGGTGGCGATCGTGGCGATCGCGGCGAGGCCGATGAGGACGAGCGCCCACACCAGCCCACGTCGGCGCTTGGGCGGGTCGGGACGGGTGGCGACGGGTGCACCGGCTGCGGCCGTGGCGGGGCTCGCCGCGGTGTGCGGCCAGGCGCCGCCGCTCGCGGGCATGACCTGCGTCGACGGACCGGCCAGCGGGGTCAGCAGCTCGGTCGCCGGTGCGGCGGCGGCCTCGGCGGCCGCGGTCGCGGCGAGCACGCCGAGTGCCGGCGCGGCGACCCGGCCGCCGCGGGCTGCCGACTCGAGGTCGGAGCGGAACTCGGCCGCGGAGCTGTACCGCGAGTCGCGCTCCTTGGCGAGCGCCTTGAGCGTGATCCGGTCGAGCACCTCGGGGACGTCGGAGGCGTACGTGCTCGGCGCGGGAGCCGGCTCCCGGACGTGCTGGTAGGCCACCGCGACCTGGGAGTCGCCCGTGAAGGGCGGGCGGCCGGTGAGCAGCTCGAACAGCAGGCACCCCGTGGAGTAGAGGTCGCTGCGGGCGTCGACCTGCTCGCCCCGCGCCTGCTCGGGGGACAGGTACTGCGCGGTGCCGAGGACGGCCTGGGTTTGCGTCATGGTCGCGGCGGAGTCCGCCAGGGCCCGCGCGATGCCGAAGTCCATGACCTTGACGGCGCCGGTCGGCGTGAGCATGACGTTCGCCGGCTTGATGTCACGGTGGACGATCCCGGCGTGGTGGGAGTACTCGAGCGCGGACAGCACGCCCGCCGTGATCTCGACCGCCTCCTCGATGGGGACGGCCTGACCGTCGCCCAGGATGTGGCGGACCGTGTGCCCCTCGACGTACTCCATGACGATGAACGGCACGTGCGCGACGGCGCCCGTCGGCGCCGTGATGACGTCCTCGCCGGTGTCGTACACGGCGACGACGGAGGGGTGGTTGAGCGAGGCCGCGGCCTGTGCCTCTCGGCGGAAGCGCGCCTGGAACGACGGGTCCCGCGCGAGGTCGGACCGCAGGATCTTGATCGCCACGGTCCGCCCGAGCCGGGTGTCGTGGCCGATGTGCACCTCGGCCATGCCACCACGGCCGATGAGCTCACCGACCTCGTACCGGTTGGCGAGGATCCGGGGTGCGTCGTCGACCACTACGCGTCCTTAGGGGTTGAGGGTGTCGGCGCCACCGGACTTCTCGGCGGCGCACCTGGCTCGATCATCCCATCGTCGCCGCGGGCACCGGGCCCGGGAGTCCCCTGCAGCACGTCCACCGTGCCGGCGGCGGCCGCGCCGGTGGCGCCGGCGTCGCCCGTGAGCGACGCGACCAGGAGGGCGACGAGGAGCACGACGAGGCCGACGAGCGGCCAGCTCCAGCGGCCCAGCCGGCCGAACCGCTGACCCGTGGTGGTCGACGTGCGCACCGGCGTCGCGCCGGACGTGGGCCCGCGCCCGGGCGGGCCACCCGCTGACGACGACGCGCGCGCCGCCGTGGCGCCCGTGCCTCGGGTCGGGGCAGGTGCCGAGGCACGAGCACCCCGGGTGCCTGCCGCCGCCGGGGCGGTGGGGGCCGGGACGGCGCCGTCCGGGGGTCACGGACCTCGCGGCGCGGGGGGTACGAGGGGGCGGACCGCCGGTGAGCGGCGCGGCCGCCGCGGGCACGGACGTGCCGGGGACCCGTCGCGCGTCCACCGAGGCAGCGGACGGCGCGGACGACGCGGGCGACGGCGGGCGAGGAGCGGGGGACGGTGGGCGAGGAGCGGGGGACGGTGCGCGCGGCGCGGGCGACGGCGGGCGGGACGCGGGGGCGTGCGCCGGCGGGAGCGTCGGTCGCGGGGCGCCCGACGCCGCGCCCCGTGCCGCCGCCTGGGCCGGGTGGGCTGCCGATGGTGCTGCCGGGGGTGCCGACGGCGCGGCCGTCGCCGGGGCGACGTCGGGGACGCCGTCGGGCGGGGTGTGCCCGGCGAGCGCGTCCAGGGTGCGGGCGAGCGCACCGGCCGACGCCGGACGATCGGCCGGGTCCTTCGCCAGAAGCCGCCGGACGACGTCGGCGACCGGGCGGCTCACGTGCGGCGGGAGCGGCGGCACGGGGTCGTTGACGTGGGCGACGGCGATGTCGACCGCGGTCGGGCCGGTGAAGGGGCGCTTCCCGGCGAGGGCCTCGTAGGCCACGACGCCGAGCGAGTACAGGTCCGAGAGCGCGGTCGCGGGGCGGCCGACCGCCTGCTCCGGGGAGAGGTACTGCGCGGTGCCCATGACCATGCCCGTCGCCGTCATCGGCGCCTGGTCCGGGGCGGTGGAGACGCCGAAGTCGGTGATCTTCACCCGTCCGCCGGGTCCGAGCAGGATGTTCCCCGGCTTGACGTCGCGGTGGACGACACCGACGGCGTGCGCGGCGTCCAGCGCGCGGGCGGTCTGCGCGAGCACGGGCAGCAGGCGCGCCTCGGGCAGCACGGGCTCACGCTCGAGCAGGTCGCTGAGCGGCTCGCCGTCGACGAGCTCCATGACCAGGTAGCTCGATCCGGACTGCTCGCCGTAGTCGTACGTCGCCGCGATGTTCGGGTGCGTCAGCGACGCCGCGTTGCGCGCCTCGGTCCGGAAGCGCTCGAGGAACCCCGGGTCGCCGGCGAACTCGGTCCGCAGCACCTTCACCGCGACCGACCGGCGCAGGGAGAGGTCGTGCCCGACCCACACCTCGCCCATGCCGCCGACCGCGATGAGCCGGTCGAGGCGGTAGCGGCCGCCGAGCGCGGTCCCGGTCGTCGGCCTCATGACGCGAGCACCGCCTCGATCACCGCGCGGGCGATGGGCGCGGCGATGCGGCCACCGGTGGCCTCGTTGCCGGCGCTGCCGCCGTTCTCGACGACGACGGCGACCGCGACCTGGGGGGCGTCGGCCGGTGCGAAGCCGGTGAACCACGCGTGCGGGGCGGCGTCGGCGGTGGTCTGGGCGGTGCCGGTCTTGCCGGCCACGAGGACGCCGGGGATCTGCGCTGCGGTCCCGGTGCCGCTCTCGACGACGCCCACCATCATGTCCGTCAGCGCGTCGGCGGTGCTCGGGGAGACCGAGGTGCGCAGCGTCTGCGGTGACGTCTCGTCGACGACCTCGAGATCCGGGTCCCGGACCGTGCGGACGAGGAACGGCTGCCGCTGCTCCCCGCCGTTGGCGATGGCGGCCGACACCATGGCCATCCCCATGGGGGTGGCACGGACGTCGTGCTGGCCGATGGCGGCGAGCGCGGTCTGCGGCGCGTCCGGGTCCTCGGGGAACCGGCTCGGCTCGACCCGCAGCGGGATGCTCAGTGCGGACCCGAAGCCGAACCGCTCGGCCTGCTCGCGGAGGGCGTCGTCGCCGAGGTCGAGGCCCAGCTGGGCGAAGGCGGTGTTGCACGAGATCCGCAACGCCTCGCGCAGCGTCACGGTGCCGCCGGCGCCGCACGACGCACCGCCGAAGTTGCCGATCGTCGAGCTCGAGTTCGGCAGCGGGAGCACGTCGGGTGCCGCGAGCTGGCTGTCCTCGGTGAGGCCGGCCTCGAGCGCCGCGGCGGCGTCGACGAGCTTGAACGTCGACCCCGGGGGTAGGTGTCCCCGGCGATCGCGCGGTTGACGAGCGGGTCGGCCGGGTCGTCGGCGAGGGCGCGGTACGCGAGGCTCACCGCGTTGGTGTCGTGCCCGGCGAGGACGTTGGGGTCGAAGCTCGGCGAGGACACCAGGGCGAGGATCGCGCCCGTGGTCGGGTCCAGCGCGACGACCGCGCCGCGCTGCGACCCGAGGGCCGCGGTCGCCGCGGCCTGCGCCGCGGGGTGGATCGTGAGCTCCACGGACGAGCCCTGCGGCTGACGCCCGGTGACGAGGTCCTCGATGCGGGACCAGAACAGCGAGTCGGCGGTGCCGGTCAGCACCTCGTTCGCGGCCCGCTCGATGCCCGTGCGGCCGAAGATCACCGAGTAGAAGCCCGTGGCGTGCGCGTACAGCGGCCCCTGGGCGTAGCTGCGCTGGAACCCGAACGGGTCGTCCACGGGAGTCGACGACGCGATCGGCTCACCGCCGACGACGATCGGCCCGCGGAAGTTGTCGTACTCGCGGTACAGCGTGCGGACGTTGCGGGGGTCGGCGTTGAGCTGGGCCGCCTGGACGTACTGGACCCAGGTCGCGGCGCCCATGAGCGTGAGGAACATGACGATGACGACGACGGCGATGCGGCGCAGCGGGGTGTTCATCCGCGCCCCTCCCGCAGGCCGCGCAGGATCTCGGTGTCCTGGTGGTCGGTGCCGGGGTGGTCGGCGTCAGGGTGGTCGGTGTCGGCGCGGTGGCCGTCGGCAGGGTCGGTGTCGCGGCGGTGGGTGTCGTCGTCGCCCGCCGGGCCCGGGTCCGCGTAGCCGCGGACCGCGGGGGCGGGACGCCGTGCGCTGTCCGAGATCCGCAGGATGAGGGCGACGATGACCCAGTTGGCGAGCAGCGACGACCCGCCGTACGCCAGGAACGGCATGGTGAGCCCGGTCAGCGGGATGACCCGGGTGACCCCGCCGACGACGACGAAGCACTGGAACGCGACCACGAACGCGACACCACCGGCGAGCAGCTTGCCGAACCCGTCGCGGACGCCGATCGCGGTGCGCATGCCGCGCTCGGCGAGCACGAGGTAGATGACCAGCAGCGCGAGCAGGCCGGTCAGCCCGAGCTCCTCGCCGAGCGAGGCGACGATGAAGTCCGACTCCGCGAACGGCACGAGGTCGGGCCGCCCCTGCCCCCACCCGGTCCCGAAGAGCCCGCCGTTCGCCATCCCGTACAGCCCGCGCACGAGCTGTCCCGACCCGCCCGGCGACTGGTTGAACACGTCGTCGTCGAAGGCGTTCAGCCACGCGTCGAAGCGGGCGCCCACGTGCGGGAACGTCTGGGCGGCCAGCATCGCCCCGCCCCCGAAGAGCAGCATGCCCAGCGCGATCCAGCTCGTGCGCTCGGTCGCGAGGTACAGCATCGCGACGAACAGCCCGAAGAACAGCAGCGACGTCCCGAGGTCTCGCTCGAACACCAGGACCGCGAGCGAGCAGGCCCACACCACGAGGATCGGCCCGAGGTCCCGCAGGCGCGGCAGGTGCAGCCCGCCGATCCGCGGGCCGGCCAGGGCGAGCGTGTCCCGGTGGGTCACGAGGTAGCCGGCGAAGAAGACGGCGAGGGCGATCTTGGCGAACTCGGCCGGCTGGAGCGACATCCCCCGAGCCGGACCCAGATCCGCGCGCCGTTGATCTCCGTCCCGAGCACCGGGGCGAGCGGCAGGACGATGAGGACGAGACCGGCGACCATCGCGGTGTACGTGTACCGGCGCAGCGTCCGGTGGTCACGCAGCAGGACGAGCACGACGGCCGCCAGCAGCACCCCGAGGGCTGTCCACGCGAGCTGCCGGGTCGCGAACGCGGTCGCGTTGTCCCGAGCGGCGTACGCGAGGTCGATCCGGTAGATCATCGCCAGCCCGATGCCGTTCAGGGCGATCGTCGCGGGCAGGATCACCGGGTCGGCGTAGGGCGCGCGCCAGCGGAGCACGAGGTGCAGGACGAGCGCGAGCGCGGCCATGCCGGCTCCGTAGCCGGCGATGTTGCCGGGCAGCTCGCCGGTGACGTTGAGGCCGACGAGCGCGTACGCGCCCACCCCGAGCGCGAGCGCGAGGAGGAGCAGCCCCAGCTCGACGCCGCGGCCGGAGCGGACGTGGTGGGGGGCGACCGTGACCATCAGGGACCGGCCGGCGAGGTGGGCACTGCGGTGGGCACTGCGGTGGGCACTGCGGTCGGGGCGTCCGGCGCCCCGTCGGAGTCGGGCTGCGTGTCGGGCTGCGTGCCGGGCTGCGTGCCGGGCTGCGCGTCCGGCTGCGTGTCGTCGACCGTGTCGAGGCCGGACACGCGGTCGCGGGCGTCGGCGAGGGAGTCGGCGAAGATGCTCTGCTCGAGGCGCTCGCGGACGTAGCCGGGGACGTCGTCGACGGTGAGGTCGGTGCGCTCGACCACCGCGGACAGCACGACCGGTCCGAGCGTCTGCGGGATGCCGCGGTAGATGACGACGTCGTCCTGGGCGAGGCCGACGTAGTACTGCTCCTGCGTCCAGCGGTACCCCAGGACGCCGGCCGCGCCGACCGCCGCGAGGACGACGACGACCACGAGGGCGGCGACCACCCGCCGGCCGGAGCGTGGTCGGTCCTCGGCGTCCTCGCCGTCGGGGTCACCCGGTCCGGCCGTCGTGGCTGTCCCGCCGCTGCGCGCGCCGGCTGCCCCGGCGCCGGCACCCTGGGCCGGCGAGCCCGCTCCGCCGCCGGTGCGCCCGGACGTGCCCCCGGCGGCGCCGCCCAGCCCCGCCGCGCGGGCCGCCGGTCCGTCCACTGCGGACGTCGGCCGATGGCGCGAGGTCGCCGCGGAGCCGACGACGTCGGCCGCGGTGGGCGGTGCGGCGCCGTCGGGCAGGGCGTCGAGGTCGACGACGTCGGCGACGACGACCGTCACGTTGTCCGGGCCGCCGCCGCGCAGCGCGAGCTGCACGAGACGGTCCGCGCACGCGCCGACGTCCGGCACGCCGCGCAGCGTCTCGGCCAGCGTCTCCGCGCTGACCACGCCGGACAGGCCGTCGGAGCACAGCAGCCAGCGGTCGCCGGCGCGCGCCTCGCGCACGGACAGGTCCGGGACGATCTCCATGTCGAAGTCGCCGAGCACCCGCATGACGACCGACCGCTGGGGTGGGTCTCCGCCTCCTCGGCGGTGATCTTGCCGGTGTTGACCAGGTGCTGGACGAACGTGTGGTCCGTCGTGACCTGGGTGAGGTCGCCGTCGCGCAGGAGGTAGGCGCGCGAGTCGCCGATGTGCGCCATGGCGAGCTTGGAGCCGGCACGCAGCAGCGCCGTGACGGTGGTGCCGAGGCCCGCGAGCTCGGGGTCGGCGTCGGCGAGGGCGAGCAGCTCGTCCTGCGCGGAGTGCAGCGCGCGGTCGAGCTCGGCGAGGGCGTCGTCGGGCCCGTGCGCCTCGTCGTCGAGCGGGGCCAGCGTCGCGACCGCGACCGAGGACGCGACGTCGCCCCCGGCGTGCCCGCCCATGCCGTCCGCGACGACGAGGAGGTGCGGCCCGGCGTACGCGGAGTCCTGGTTGTTGGCGCGCACGAGGCCCACGTCCGAGCGGGCGGCGTACCTCAGGGCGATCGTCACGGGGCCGTCCTCATCTCTGCAGCTCGAGGACGCTCTTGCCGACCCGGACCTGCGCGCCGGGCGTGACCGGCATCGGCCGGTCGACCCGGGTCTGGCCGAGGAAGGTGCCGTTCGTGGAGCCGAGGTCCTCGACGAACCATCGACCGTCCTGCGGGTACAGGCGGGCGTGGCGCGAGGACGAGTAGTCGTCGTCCAGCACGAGCGTGCACGACGGCGCGCGGCCGACGAGGATCGCCGACGACGTCAGCGGCAGCGTCGTCCCGGTGAGCGGGCCCTCCGTGACGACCAGCCGCGTCGGACCGCCGTCGCGGCGCGGCTCCCGGACCGGGGCCGCGCCCGACGGCGCCTCGGCTGCGTCCCCACCAGCGGCCGCACGGGTCCGGCGGCGCGGCACGATGCGGGTGCCGTACAGGTCCCGGCGCAGCACCCCGATGACGGAGAGCACGAACACCCAGAGCAGGACGAGGTAGCCCAGGCGCAGCAGGGTGACCGCGAGCTCGCTCATGACGGGTGCTCAGTCATCGTGAGCGGCGTCCGCTTCGCCGGTCCAGAACATGATCCGCGTGCGGCCGATCGTCATCGTGTTGCCGTCCAGCAGCGTCGCGGCCGGCACGGCGTGCCCCTCGACGAAGAGGCCGTTGGTCGAGCCGAGGTCGCTCGCGATCACGCCGTCCGGGGTCACCCGGATCTCGAGGTGCCGGCGCGAGACGCCGGGGTCGTCGACGATGATGTCCGCCTCGGAGCCGCGTCCGATGACCGTGATCGGCCCGGTGAGCAGGTAGCGCTGCCCGTCGATGTCGACCAGCGGGTGCCGCGCGCTCGGCGCCGACGTCGTCGCGGGAGCCACGGCACCGCGCGCGGTCGCGCTGCGGACGCGGAAGCGTCCGGTCTCCAGGTCGTCGTGCTCGTCGAAGGTCACCGTGACGGGCCCCACGAAGGCGTACCGCTGACCGGACGCATGGTCCGTGACGTTCGCCGCGAGCTCGTCCGCGAGCGTCTCCTCGCCCCAGTCGACCACCTGCTGGTAGTCGGTCGGGGAGAGCTCGATCGTGAAGTCGTTGGGCACCACCGTGCGGTCGCGGTCGACGACGGCGGCGCGGTCGTCGACCTCCCGGCGCAGCGCGCTGGCGAGCTCCACCGGCTTCACCTCGCTGCGGAACGCCTTGGCGAACGCCGTGTTGACCACGCGCTCGACGCCCTGCTCGAACCTGTCGAGGATGCCCATGCCCACCTCCCTGCACCGTCGTCCCGTTGTCCACGCAGGCCCGCACCGGTGCGTGACCTGGGCAGCCGGGCACCGGACGGCGGGCCGTCGTCCACGTGCGATGGTAACGATCAGGCGTCCCCCCAGCCCCCGTGTCGGCGGGTGAGAGGCCCCGCGAGTCGCCCACGAGCGGGTCCTGAGCGGGGCCCCGCGCCTCGGCCCGGGGGCACCGGGACCCGGCCGCGGACGCGATGCGGGACCGCCCCCGGCACCGTGCTAATGTGCTCCGGCGCGCGCGAGTGGCGGAATGGCAGACGCGCTGGCTTCAGGTGCCAGTGTCCGAAAGGGCGTGGGGGTTCAAGTCCCCCTCGCGCACACAGTGAGAGCGAGGGCCCCGGCCCGCTGGTGACAGCGGATCGGGGCCCTCGTCATGTCTGGCCGGGATCGGCCCGGTCGGGTCAGGCGCCGGCGAGCGCGGTCTCGAGCTCCGGGCGGTCCATCCGCGGGCCGTAGGCGGGGGTGCCGACCGCGTAGCGGCGA
The DNA here is from genome assembly GCF_031582905.1 of Cellulomonas sp. ATA003. NCBI lineage: Bacteria > Bacillati > Actinomycetota > Actinomycetes > Micrococcales > Cellulomonadaceae > Cellulomonas > Cellulomonas sp. ATA003. Next base: position 3,822,524 of record NZ_CP133990.1, on the reverse strand, counting down.
CCGTCGGCGAGGGAGCCGGCGTCGACCACGTCGAAGCCGAGGCGGTCGACCAGCGTGGCGACCACGGCCTTCGCCTCCGCGTCGTCCCCGGCGATCGCCAACGCACGCCGCCCCTCGGTGCCGGCGGGCGCACCCTGGCTGCCCAGGTCGTCGGACCGGATGTGGTTGAAGGCCTTCACGACGCGCGAGGTGGGCAGGTGCGCCTGGAGCAGCTCGGACGACGTCGTCGTGCCCGCGTCGAGCTCGTCGATCTGACCGTCGCGCTGCGGGTAGTAGTTGTTGGTGTCGATGACGACCTTGCCGGCCAGCGGCTCGACGGGGACCTCCTGGTAGGCGTGCAGCGGGATGCTCACCACGACGACGTCGCCCTCGGCGGCCGCCTCCTGCGTCGTCCCGGCCCGGGCCGCGTCGCCCAGCTCGGTGACGAGGTCGACCAGCGTCTGAGGTCCGCGCGAGTTGCTCACGACGACCTCGAGGCCCGCCGCGACGGCGATGCGCGCCAGGGTTCCGCCGATGTGTCCTGCTCCGATGAGCCCGATCGTTGTCATGACCGCCGCAACCCCGCGCCGGGCCGCCGTGTTCCCCGCTGGTGCGCGGGCGTCGAGATGCCGACCGGGCACCCGCACCGGACGATCGGACGGACACCCGTCATCCGAACGAAGGAGCACCATGAGCGTCAAGGTCGCGATCCTGTACTACTCGGCCACCGGCACCCTGCAGGGCATGGCGGAGCGGCTCGAGCAGGCGGCCACAGCGGCCGGCGCCGAGGTGCGCCGTCGGCACGCGAAGGAGATCGCTCCCGAGGCCGCGATCGCGTCCAACCCGGCGTGGGCCGCTCACGTGGAGGCGATGAAGGACGAGCCGACCGCGTCCGCGGACGACATGGTGTGGGCGGACGTCGTGCTCCTCGGGTCGCCGACCCGCTACGGCAACGTGACGAGCCAGTTCCAGCAGCTGCTCGACACGACCGGGCCGGCCTGGGCCCAGGGTCAGCTCGCCGACAAGGTCTACGCGGGGTTCACCGCGTCCCAGACGGCGCACGGCGGTCAGGAGTCGACGCTGCTGTCGCTGTACCACCAGGTGGCGCACTGGGGCGGGATCCTCGTCACGCCCGGCTACACCGACCCGCTGAAGTTCGTCGACGGCAACCCGTACGGCGTGTCGCACGCGACCGGCGGGGACAACGACATCCCCCTGGGGCAGCCCCAGCTGGACGCGCTGGACCACCTCGCCCAGCGGACGATCGCGATCGCGCGGCGGCTGCAGGGCTGAGGTCGCCCGCGCACCAGGACGGCGGCGGGTCCCCACGGGACCCGCCGCCGTCGTCGTGCAGGCGACCGTGCCGGTCAGCGACCGTTCTTGTCAGCGACCGTGCCGGAGCGGGATCTTCAGCACCTTCCCGCTGGGCGGCGCACCCTCACCGGGGAAGACCTCGGTGGTGAGGTAGAGGGTGCGTCCCTCCACCTCGACGGCACCCGGCTGGGCGACACCCTCGAGGAACGGCTGCGGCGTCGACGAGCCGCGGGGGATCACCGAGACCCGCCCGGCGAACAGCTCCGCGACGTAGATCTCGCCCTTGGCGCCCACGGCGAGGTCGACCGCACTGACCAGACCGGTGGCCACGAGGTGCGTCGTGCCCTTGCGGGGGTGGACCTTGAACACCGACCCGGCCGGCGGCATGCCGGGCGCCTCGGGACCGCCGGGCAGCGCGCTGACGTACAGCCAGCCGTCCCTGCCGACCTCGACGTCGGTGGGGACCGGCTCGAGCAGGTAGGTGGCCCCCTCGGTGCAGCCCGGGAGCCCCATCCCGGCGACCATCTCCGCGCTCACCGTCACCGGGACCGGGGAGGACGGCGACCGTCTCCACCTTGCCGCGACGGTCGATGGAGAGGATGTCGTTGCCCGCCGCATCGGCGACCAGGAGCGAGCCCCGCCACGGCGTGGTCGCGTACGGGTGGGCCTCGACGACACCCGTGTACCGGAAGGGGTAGCCGTCCGGGACCTCGCACCCGTCCGGCAGGTCCGTGAATCCGTAGCTCACGCCACCGTCGGGGTTGTGGGTGGCCTCGTACTCCGTCAGGTCTGCCAGCTCGGTGACCCGCCCGCGCCGGTCCCTCTCCCAGACGTGGCCGGCGACCGGCGCGCTGGTCACGGGGTCGTACTCGGTCGTGGCGAAGTACACGGTCCGGCCGTCCGACGACACGCCGGCGTGCTCGACCCCGCCCTCGGCGTCGCCCACGAGGGTCGTGTACGACCCGTCGCGAACGGCCCCGACCTCGAACGCGAAGTCCTGGCTGACGTAGACGGTGCGGTGCTTGCCGACGCTGAGGCTCAGGGGGCCGACCAGACCGTCGACGAGCACCTCGGGGGTGCCCGGAGTCGGTGGTGGCCAGTGACCGCGGTCGCGGTCGTGTGCCTGCGCCGCACCGCCGGTGGCCACCAGGGCTCCGCACAGCACGGTCGAGGTGAGGGCTGCGCGCAGGGTTCGCGGCAGGGTGGAGACAGGCATGGGTGCTCCCGGGAGGAGAGAGGGGACCAGACGTGGGGCGTCCAACGCGTCCCGACCGGCCCGCCCCGCGCCCCGTCGGGCGAGGGTGCGGACCTCGACGTCCGCCGGCGCCGTGCCGGCCGTGTGCACCGGAGCGCACAGGGAGAAGCACAGCGCACGCGCCCATACCGGGGCAAGAGGGATCTTTCGGACTCGCGGTCGCCGATCACGGCGCCATGGCGCGCGGCTCGTCCGCGGACGAGGACGGGTGACGTCGCGTCCGGCATCGCACACCGTCCCCGTGCGCCGCCGGCGTAAATCGCTGGCGCGCTGCGAAGGACGGACGTACGGTCGGGGCATCGAGGAAGGAGGTGGTCCAGAAGTGAATTCTCTTCGGACGCGAGAGGTGACTGTCCACTAGTCGCCCGTTCCATCGGACGGCACTGTCCGGGCTCGACGGCCATGTGCGGCTGGTGAGTCCCAGGCAGTCACCGCAGCCCGTGGGTGCCACGCAATCGTCCGGCGTGGCAGGACCGCAAGGTCCGGCCCACGGGCTGTTCCCTGCCCGGACGCGGTCGCGCGTCGCGGTGCGGCCCCCGTCGTCCGGCGCCGCCCCGGGGTGAGAAGGTGTCGCTCATGGTCGACCTCAAGAGCACAGCCGAGATCGAGGGCATCGCCGTCGCGGGACGGTTCGTCGCCGGCGTCCTCGCCGCGGTCCGCGAACGGGCCACGGTCGGCACGACGCTGCGCGAGCTGGACGCCCACGCCCACGGCATGATCCGCGACGCCGGAGCGCGTTCCGTCTACCTCGGCTATCACCCGTCGTTCGGGGCGATGCCCTACCCCGGCGTGCTCTGCACGTCCGTCAACGACGCGGCCCTGCACGGCCTCCCGTCGGACGACGTGCTCGCGGACGGTGACCTGCTGAGCATCGACTTCGCCGCTGAGGTGGGCGGCTGGGTGGCCGACTCGGCGGTGTCCTTCGTGGTCGGCACACCGGATCCCGAGTCGCTGCGCCTCATCGAGGTCACCGAGAGCGCCCTGCGCGCCGGCATCGCCGCCGCCCGACCGGGTGCGCGCATGGGCGACATCTCCGCCGCGATCGGCGAGGTCGGCCGCCGCGCGGGCCTGGGCATCAACGCGGACTTCGGCGGCCACGGCGTCGGCCGCACCATGCACGAGGAGCCGCACGTGCCCAACCTCGGCACCGCGGGGCGGGGCATGAAGCTGCGCACCGGCCTGGTGATCGCCATCGAGCCGTGGTTCATGGCCGGCGGGGACGGCTACCTCATCGACGACGACGGCTGGACCATCCGATCCGCCGACGGCTCACGTGCCGCGCACGCCGAGCACACGGTGGCGATCACGGCCCGCGGGCCGGTCGTGCTCACGGCGCCGGCCCAGGGCGCCACGACGGCGCCGACGACGCCCCGCGCGCCGTCGTCGGCCCCGGCGCCCGGGCCCGGCACCGAGCCGTCCGACGGAGGCCCGGCGTGAGCGCGCGGGACCGCGCCCGCACCGGCAGCGGCGAGAGCGCGGCCCGGTACCGGGTGATGACCGTGTGCACCGGCAACATCTGCCGGTCGCCCATGGCCGAGGTCGTCCTGCGCCGGCGGCTGGACGACGCCGGCCTCGGGCACCTCGTGGAGGTAACGTCGACCGGCATCAGCGACGAGGAGGACGGCAACCCCGTCGACACCCGGGCCCAGTCGGTCCTGCGCGCCCGGGGGTACGAGGTGCCGCGGCGTGCGGCGCGTCAGGTGCGCGCCACGGACCTGACCGGCAACGACCTCGTGCTCGCGATGACGTCGACGCACGCCCGGGCCCTGCGCCGGCTGGCCCGGACGCCTGAGCTCGCCGGCCGGGTCGTCATGTACCGGTCCTTCGACCCGGCGGCGCCGCTCGACGAGGCCGCCGACGCCGAGCACCTGCTCGACATCGCCGACCCCTGGTACGGCGGGGATGCCGACTTCGTCGAGTGCCTGGACCAGGTGGAGGCGGCTGCGGACGCCGTCGTGGACCGGGTGCGCGCCGACCTCGCGGCGCGCGGGGTCACCACCGGCTGACGCGCCACCGACGCGCCGGACTCAGCCTGCCGTGTCGGTCCGCGTCAGGGTGGTGCTCTGCATGAAGTGCATCAGGCTCGTCGTGTCCAGTGTGAATTCGTCCGGCTGCTGCTGCCGCACGCCGGCGTCGTACAGCTTGGCGACGATCGAGTACTGCTGCGGCAGGACGTCGTCGACGACCCAGCAACGCCATGCCACGTTGTCCTCCTCGGCCGCGATGGTCCGGGTCTCGCAGGTGTTGAACGGTCCGTCGACCCCACGGTGCAGCTCGCGCAGCCTGCTGCCCGTGATCTTCGAGTTGGTGCCGCCCTCGAGGACGTCGATGGCGATGGCGTAGGACCGATCGGTGAACCCGGCGATCGAGGCGCTCACGAAGATCATGCTGCCGGAGGTGTCATAGGTCTCCACCCCTCCAGGTCGCCGGCGTGGAGGAGTGCGGCGTAGTCGACGAAGGGCACGTCCTGCTCGACGACGATCGAGGTGATGGACGCGCCCAGGCGCTCACGCGGTTCGAGCCTGGGGACCACGAGGTAGAACGCGCCGTAGAGGGCCACGATGTTGGTCGCGAGGAGACCGCAGAGGGTGAGCAGCGACGTGAGGCTCCATCGTCGGCTTCTCGGCTCGCTCGCTTCACGGGTCATGTCAACCTCGGGATGGTGGGGCGTCTACAGCCAGTGGTTGCGCCGGAACAGCGCGTGGAGCCCGACGCACGCCGCGACGATCACGCCCAGCACGACGAAGTAGCCGTACCGCGTCTCGAGCTCGGGCATGTGGTCGAAGTTCATGCCGTAGATGCCGGCGATCGCCGTCGGCACCAGCGCGATCGCGGCCCACGCCGAGATCTTGCGCATGTCCTCGTTCTGCCGGACCGAGACGCGGTTCTGCTCGACCGTCACCTGGGCGAGCTCGGCCTGCAGCACGTTGGTCAGCAGGGCGTCGTAGCCCTCGATCGCGTCCGCGGCGCGCAGCAGGTGGTCGTGGACGTCGCGGAAGTTCCGCCGCGCGTCGGGCCCGACACCGGGCACCGTGCCGTCCACGAGCTGCTGCACCGGCGCCACGAGCGGCACGACGGCACGCCGGAACTCGAGCACCTCGCGCTTGAGCTTGTAGATCCGCTCGGCGTGCTCCCCGGGGACGCCGCCGAACACCTGGTCCTCGATCTCGTCGACGTCCACCCCGATGGACCCCACGATCGACAGGTACTCGTCCACGACGAGGTCCAGGCACCGGTACAGGACCGCCGCGGGCCCGTGCGCGAGCAGCTCCGGGTCGGCCTCGAGGTCGCGGCGCACCTGGGCGGGCACGTCGGTCTCGCCGTGCCGGACGGTGAGGATGACGTGCGGCCCGAGGAAGATCGCCAGCTCGCTCATCCGGACGACCTCGTCGTGGTCGACGTACCGCGCGGGCTTGACGACGGCGAACGTGAGGTCGTCGTAGCGCTCGAGCTTGGGTCGCTGGTGGGCCTTGACGGCGTCCTCGACGGCGAGCTGCGGCAGGTCCAGCTCGCGCTGCAGCGTCGCGAACTCGGCGGCTGTCGGCTGCGACAGCCCGATCCACACGAACCCGTCCTGCGCGGCGGCCGCCTCGACGGCCCGGGCGACGTCGGTCTCGTCCTCGGGGCGTCGTCGGCCCCGGAGTACACGCCGCAGTCCACGATCACCCGGCGAGGCTACCGGCGCGGCTGCGGCACGACGCCCGTGCGCGACGGCGGCGGTCGGGACAGGATGGCGGGATGAAGCCGTCGCGGCGGTCCGCCGTCCCCCGTTCGCCGTGATGGAGATCCTGGCGGCGGCCAACGCGCGCCGCGCCGCGGGGAGTCGGTGCTCAACCTGTGCGCGGGCGAGCCGGCGACCGGTGCGTCCGACGTCGTCCGGCACCGGGCGATCGAGCTGCTGCAGTCCGGTGACCTCGGGTACACCGAGGCGATGGGTGCGCCGCCGCTGCGCCGGGCGATCGCCGAGCACTACGGGCGCTGGTACGGCGTCGACGTCGACCCGGCGCGGGTCGCGGTCACGACCGGCTCGTCCGGCGGGTTCATGCTCGCGTTCCTCGCCGCGTTCGACGTCGGTGCGCGGGTGGCCCTGGCCCGCCCGGGGTACCCGGCGTACAAGAACATCCTCGCGGCGCTCGGGTGCGAGGTCGTCGAGCTCGCGTGCGGGCCCCAGACCCGGTACCAGCCGACGGTCGCCCAGCTCGAGCAGCTCGAGCAGCTCGAGGGCCCGCTCGACGGTCTCGTGGTGGCCAGCCCCGCCAACCCGACCGGGACGATGATCGCGCCGGGCGACCTGGCCGCGCTCGCCGGCTGGTGCGCCGACCACGGCGTGCGGCTGGTGAGCGACGAGATCTACCACGGCATCACCTACGGCGGCCCGGCGCCGGCGACGGCGGCGCAGTACCTCGACCGGGGCGCCGTCGTCGTCAACTCGTTCTCGAAGTACTGGGCGATGACCGGTTGGCGGCTGGGGTGGATGCTCCTGCCGGACGACCTCGTGCAGGCCGTGGACGCCCTCGCCGGGAACGTCGCGCTGTGCCCGCCGGCGCTCGCGCAGCACGCCGGCGTCGCCGCGCTGAGCGCCGAGGGGTACGCGGCGGCGCAGGCCAACGTCGAGCGGTACACCGCGTGCCGCGACCTGCTGCTGGCCCGCCTGCCCGAGCTCGGCTGGACGCGGGTCGCCCCGGCGGACGGTGCGTTCTACCTCTACGCCGACGTCTCCGCGTCCGGGCTGGACTCACGGACCTGGTGCGCACGGCTGCTCGCGGAGGCCGGGGTCGCGCTCACCCCGGGCACGGACTTCGACGGGGTCGACGGCGACGCCTACGTCCGGCTGTCGTTCGCGTCGTCGCTCGAGGTGGTCGGCGAGGCCGTCAACCGCATCATCGCCTGGCAGCGGACGCTCTGACCCGCGCCTCGTCCCGGACCGGTCGGCGTACGCTGACCGCCGACTGCCCGGTCGGGACCTCGGGGCGCGATCCCGGGGCCGGACGACAGGGCGGGAGGGCCACCCACCCGTCCCCGGCGCACAGCCGGGCGCACACCGGAGCCGCCTCGTGACCCAGCTCGACGAGACCTCGTCCCACCCGGTGCGGCCCGACCAGGCGCAGCGCACCCACCTGAGCCGTGACGCCCTCGCCCACCGGACCGACGCAGCCGTGGACTTCGCCGACCGGCACATCGGGCCGCGCAGCCGGGACCTGTCGGTGATGCTCCACGCGCTCGGCCACGACTCCCTCGACGCGCTCGTCGACGCCGCCGTCCCCGCCGCGATCCGCACCGACCGGCCGCTCGACCTCCCCGCCGCGCGGGGCGAGGAGGAGGTGCTCTCGGCGCTGCGCGACCTCGCCTCGAGGAACACCGTGCTCACGTCGATGATCGGCCAGGGGTACTCCGGCACCCGGACGCCCGGCGTCATCCGCCGCAACGTCCTCGAGTCCCCGGCCTGGTACACCGCCTACACGCCGTACCAGCCGGAGATCTCCCAGGGACGGCTCGAGGCGCTGCTGAACTTCCAGACCGTCGTCGCCGACCTCACCGGGCTGCCGGTCGCGAACGCGTCGCTGCTCGACGAGGCGACCGCGGTGACCGAGGCGGTCCTGCTCATGCGCCGGGCGACCAAGGGACGGCCGGGCGGCGTCGTCGTGCTCGACGCCGACTGCCTGCCCCAGACCATCGCCGTCGCCCGCGGCCGCGCCGAGGCGATGGGTCTGCCGCTGGTCGTCGCCGACCTCGCCGACGGGATCCCGGCCGGCCTCGGCGGTGAGGACGGCGTCATCGGGGTCGTCCTGCAGCAGCCGGGAGCATCCGGGGTCGTGCGGGATCTGCGGCCGGTCGTCGAGCGGGCCAGGGAGGCCGGCGCGCTGGTGACCGTCGCCGCCGACCTGCTCTCGCTCACGCTGCTCACGCCGCCCGGCGAGCTCGGCGCCGACGTCGCCGTCGGCAGCGCGCAGCGCTTCGGCGTCCCGATGTTCCACGGCGGGCCGCACGCCGCGTTCATGGCGGTGCGCACCGGCCTCGAGCGCACCCTGCCCGGGCGGCTCGTGGGGGTGTCGATCGACGCCGACGGCGACCGCGCGTACCGGCTCGCGCTGCAGACCCGTGAGCAGCACATCCGCCGGGAGAAGGCGACGAGCAACATCTGCACCGCGCAGGCGCTGCTGGCCGTCGTCGCGTCGATGTACGCCGTCCACCACGGCCCCGACGGGCTGCGCGCGATCGCCGAGCGCACCCACGGGTGGGCCGTCGCGCTCGCGGACGGGCTACGCGCCGGCGGCGTCACCGTCGAGCACGACGCCTTCTTCGACACCGTCCGCGCCCTCGTCCCGGGCGCGGCGCAGGCCGTGGTCACCGCGGCCGCCGGGCGCGGGATCAACCTCTGGCTCGCCGACGCCGACCACGTCCAGGTCGCGTGCGACGAGACGACGACGGCCGACCACGTCGGTGCGGTGCTGGCGGCGTTCGTCGACGCGGGCGCCGCCGACGACGGGGCGACGCGCGCCCGGGCGGCGTCGTCGGGCACGGCGTCGTCGGGCACGGTGTCGTCGGCGGGCCCAGCGTCGTCGTCGTCGGGGACGGCGCTGCCGGACGAGGTGCGGCGCACGAGCGACTACCTGACCCACCCGGTCTTCCACGCCCACCGCTCCGAGACCGCGATGCTGCGCTACCTGCGCCGGCTCTCGGATCTGGACCTCGCGCTGGACCGGACGATGATCCCGCTGGGGTCCTGCACGATGAAGCTCAACGCCACGGTCGAGATGGAGCCGATGTCGTGGCCCGGGTTCGCCGACCTGCACCCGTTCGCCCCGCCGGATACACCGAGCTCATCGCGGGCCTGGAGGGCTGGCTCGCCGAGATCACCGGGTACGCGGCGGTGTCGGTGCAGCCGAACGCGGGGTCCCAGGGCGAGCTCGCCGGCCTGCTCGCGATCCGTGCGTACCACCAGGCCCAGGCGGCCCAGGCCGAGGCCGAGGCCCAGGCCCGAGCCCAGGCTCACACGGCGGCCGAGGACGGCGCACCGGGACACGGGTCGGGTGCCGCTCCGCGCGACGTCTGCCTCATCCCGGCGTCGGCGCACGGCACCAATGCGGCGTCGGCGGTGCTGGCCGGGATGCGGGTCGTCGTCGTCGCCACCGCGCAGGACGGCTCCGTCGAGCTCGACGACCTGCGCGCGAAGCTCGCGGAGCACGGCCGGCGGGTGGCGGCGATCATGATCACCTACCCCTCGACGCACGGCGTCTACGAGGAGGACGTGCGCACGGTGTGCGACCTCGTGCACGCGGCGGGCGGTCAGGTCTACATCGACGGTGCGAACCTCAACGCGCTGGTCGGTCTCGCGCGGCCGGCCGAGCTCGGCGGCGACGTCTCGCACCTCAACCTGCACAAGACCTTCTGCATCCCGCACGGCGGTGGCGGCCCCGGGGTCGGGCCGGTCGCGGTCGCGGCGCACCTCGCGCCGTACCTGCCCGGGCGGGGCGCGACGCCGCCGGTCTCGGCGGCGCCGTCCGGGTCGGCGGGGATCCTGCCGATCTCGTGGGCGTACGTGGCGCTCATGGGCGGGGAGGGGCTGCGGCGCGCCACGGAGACCGCGGTGCTCGCAGCGAACTACCTCGCCGCGCGCCTCGCCGACCACTACCCCGTGCTGTACACCGGGCCGAACGGCCTCGTCGCGCACGAGTGCATCCTCGACCTGCGGGCGATCACGAAGGCGACCGGCGTGACCGCCGAGGACGTCGCCAAGCGCCTCATGGACTACGGCTTCCACGCCCCGACGCTGTCCTTCCCGGTGCCGGGCACGTTGATGGTCGAGCCGACCGAGAGCGAGGACCTCGCCGAGCTCGACCGGTTCGTCGACGCGATGGTGGCGATCCGGGGCGAGATCGACGCGGTCGCGGCGGGGCGCTGGGCGGTGGCCGACTCACCGCTGCGCGGGGCGCCGCACACCGCGGCGTCGGTCATCTCCGACACCTGGGACCGCCCCTACCCGCGCGAGCTCGCCGCCTACCCGCTCGCGTCGCTGCGCACCCACAAGTACTGGCCGCCGGTCCGGCGCGTCGAGGGTGCCTTCGGCGACCGGAACCTCGTGTGCTCGTGCCCGCCGGTCGAGGCGTACGAGCAGTGAGCGCCGCCCCGGGCGCCGAGCGGCGCAGCCCGCTGCACGACGAGCACGTCGCGCTCGGTGCGGCACTGACCCCCTTCGCGGGCTGGACGATGCCGCTGCGGTACGCCGGCGACCGGACCGAGCACCTCGCGGTGCGCAGCGCCGCCGGGCTGTTCGACCTGTCGCACATGGGCGAGCTCCGGGTGACCGGGGCCGGCGCGCCGGCGCTGCTCGACCAGGCGCTCGTCGGGCACCTCTCCGCGGTCGCCGTCGGCCGGGCGCGGTACACGATGCTGTGCGCGCCCGACGGCGGCATCGTCGACGACCTCGTCGTCTACCGCACCGGCGACGACGACTTTCTCGTGGTGGCGAACGCCGCCAACTCGCACGCCGTGCTCGCTGCCCTGGACACCCTCGCGGCCGGCCGGCCCGACGTCCGGGTCGCCGACGAGTCCGCCGCGACCGCGCTGGTCGCCGTGCAGGGGCCCCGCGCCGCCGCGGTCGTCACCTCGCTCGCCGCGCCCGACGACGTCGCGGCCGTCACGGACCTGCGGTACTACGCCGGGTTGCCGGCGACCGTGGCCGGCGTGCCGGCGCTCGTGGCCCGGACCGGCTACACCGGTGAGGACGGGTTCGAGCTGTTCGTCCCCGCCGACGCCGCGTCGGGCCTGTGGCGGGCGCTGCTCGACGCCGGGTCGCCGCACGGCCTGGTCCCGGCCGGGCTGGCCGCACGGGACACCCTGCGGCTCGAGGCCGGCATGCCGCTGTACGGCCACGAGCTCGACCGTACGACGACCCCGTACGACGCCGGCCTGGGGCGCGTGGTGCGGCTCGACAAGTCCGAGCCCGACGGTGCCCCGCTCGACTTCGTCGGCCGGGACGCGCTCGCGGCGCGCGCCGACGCGGTGCCGGACCGCGTGCTCGTCGGCCTGCAGGGCCTGGGTCGGCGCGCGGCGCGCGCGGGGTACCCGGTGGTCCGGCGCGGGGACGAGGGCGCGGACGGGGGCGGGGACGAGCCGGGCGACGTCGTCGGGCGGGTGACGTCGGGTGCGCCGTCGCCCACGCTGGGGCACCCGGTCGCGATGGCCTTCGTGACGCCCGAGGAGGGCGAACCGGGGACCGATCTCGGCGTCGACGTCCGCGGGCGCACGGAACCGGTGCGGGTGGTGGCCCTGCCCTTCTACCGCCGCTCGTCGTGAGCCGCCTGCCGTGACGCTGTCGCCCCGCTCCGCCCCGCCCCGCCCCGCCCCGCCCGACACGCCGCCCCACCTGACACCTGCCCCGACACCCGCCCCGCCCGAGGAGACGCCGTGACCAGCTTCCCCGAGAACCTGCAGTACACCGTCGAGCACGAGTGGGTCGCCGAGGGCGACCCCGCGACGGTCGGCATCACCGAGACCGCGGCCGAGGCACTCGGCGAGCTCGTGTACGTCGAGCTCCCGGCCGTCGGGGACGAGGTCACCGCCGGCACGGTCTGCGGCGAGGTCGAGTCGACCAAGTCCGTCTCGGAGCTGTTCTCCCCCGTCACGGGCACCGTGGTCGAGGTCAACACCGCGGCGGTCGACGACCCCGCCCTGGTCGGCTCCGACCCCTACGGCGCCGGCTGGTTGCTGCGCGTCGACGTGACGGGCACCGGCCCGCTGCTCACCGCGGACGAGTACCGGGCGCACGTCGAGGGGTGAGGCACCGCGCCCGCGCGTGAGGGCACCGCGCCCGCGCGACGGCCGGGGGACCGGTCGCCGTGGGGCGGGGACCCGGAGGTCCGCGGGGGACCGCGAGCGGCCGCGGTGGATCTGCGATGGGCCGGACGGGTGAGCGATCTGCACCGGACGCACGGGACCGCGCAACGTCCTGACCTGCGGCTTTGCGCGGTATCAGGCGCGCGCCACGCACGCCAGTGCGGCGCTGCGAACTTTCGGGTGAAAACCCGCGTCATAGCTGCGGGCCTGGGGCGTCTCTCCATGTGTCAGACAGCACAGGCGCCGCACCCGACCCGGGACGCACGCCGCAGGAACACCGGAGGTCATCGTGAGCACTCTCGAGCTGGTCAGGCCTGGCGCGTACACCGCGCCCGTGTCCGAGCCTCTGACGCGGCGCGAGCTCGTCGTCCTCGAGCACCTGTCCGAGGACGTGACGCTCGAGGAGATCGCCACGACCCTCTTCGTCACCCGCAACACCGTGAAGTCCCAGGTGCGCAGCCTCTACCGGAAGATCGGCGTCTCCACCCGGGCCGACGCCGTCGCCTGGGCCTACGCCGCCGGGCTTCGCTGAGCCCTGCTCCACACCGGGCGGTGCGCCTCGCGCCGACCCGGCGCCCTGCGGGGTGCTGACCCGGTCCTGACCGGCGCGGGCGCGGTGCCGGCCATCGGTGCTGGTCAGCGGTGCCGGCCAGCGGTGCTGGTCATCGACCAGGGCCCGGGCCGACCTCGGCCAGGTGGCGCCCTGCGCCCGTCGATGCGGGACGGGAGCGGCCCATGCGGCAGGCTGGCGGTGTGCCCACCGCCTCCGCCGACGCGGCGCCCGGTTCCGGGCGGTCGCCCGCACGGACCCCCGCCTCGCCCCTGTCGCCCGACGCGCCCCGGGCGTGATCGCCGTCCTCGTCGTCGCGGTCGGCTGTCTCCTCGCCGCGTCCCGGGTCCCGGCCGTGTCCGCCCTGCTGCTCGCCATCGCCGTCGGGCTGGTCGCCCGCAACCTGCACCTCGTCCCGGCCCGGATCGAACCCGGGCTCGCCTGGTCCTCGCGCCCCTGCTGCGCACCGGTGTCGTGCTGCTCGGCCTGCAGCTCGCGGTGGGCGACGTGCTCGAGCTCGGGCTCGGCGAGCTCGCCGTGCTGGTCGTCACCGTGGCCGCGACGTTCGCCGTCACCGTGCTCGTCGGCCGGAGGATGGGGGTCGGTCGCCCGCTGCGCCTGCTCGTGGCGACGGGCTTCTCGATCTGCGGGGCCGCTGCGGTCGCCGCCATGGCACCGGTCGCCGAGGCCGACGACGACGACGTCGCGACCGCCGTCGCCCTCGTCACGCTCTACGGCAGCGGCACGATCCTCCTGGTCCCGCTGCTCGCCGGCGTGCTCGGACTGGCCGACCGCACGGCCGGGCTGTGGGCCGGCCTCGCGGTGCACGAGGTCGCGCAGGTCGTCGCCGCGGCCGGTGCGGTCTCCGGGGTCGCGCTCGCGGCCGCCGTCGTCGCCAAGCTCGCGCGGGTGGTCCTGCTCGCGCCCCTCGTGGCGGGGGTCAGCGTGGCGGTGCGGCGGTCGTCCGCGCCGGTGCCCGGCCGCCGACGGCCTCCGCTGCTCCCGCTCTTCGTCGTGGGGTTCCTCGTCGCCGTCGCGCTGCGCAGCACGGGCCTGCTCCCCGAACGGCTCCTCACGCACACCTCGGTGCTCACGACCGTGCTGCTCGCCGCGGCCATGGTCGGGCTCGGCGCGCAGGTGCACCTGCGACGCCTGCTGCGGACCGGGGTCGCGCCCTGGGGCTCGGGGCCGTGTCGACCGTCACCGCACTCGGCGTGAGCCTCGGCGGACTCGTCCTCGTCACCTAGCGGTCACGGCGTCGTCGCGCGTCACGCGGCCGTCATCCGGGCGTCACGTCACCAGGTCGTCCGGTGAGGAAGACTGCGCGACATGACCCACCCCACCGGCGCGCCGCCCGTCCTGGTCGTGGCCGGCGCGATCCTCGACGACCTCGCGTCCCCCCGACGGCTGCTCAGCGCGCGCCGCGCCCAGCCGGTCAGCCTGGCCGGCCGATGGGAGTTCCCCGGCGGGAAGGTGGAGCCGGGCGAGGACCCGGTGGTGGCGCTGCACCGGGAGCTGCACGAGGAGCTCGGCGTCGTGGTCCGGCTCGGGGCCGAGGTCGTCGCACCGTCACCCGGGGGTGGCGCCTGTCGGAGAAGTACGTCATGCGGCTGTGGACGGCTCAGGTAGCCGCGGGCGACCCCCAGCCCCTCGTCGAGCACGACGAGCTGCGCTGGCTGGACATCGGTGCCTGGCTGTCGGTGCCGTGGCTGGACGCCGACGTGCCGATCGTGCGTGCCCTGGACCAGCAGCTCCGTGACCGGGTCGTCGACCCGAGGACCGACGCGAGGGCCGACCCCAGGACCGACGCCCGGACCGACGCTCCGTACTGATCCCCCGCTGATCTCCGCCGCCCATCCCCGCCACCCATCCCCGCCACCCATCCTCGCCGCTGATCGCTCACGGCGAACGTCGTCACGGTTGGCACTCTCGGGTGCCGAGTGCTAAAAATCTCGTAGCCACCCGGGACGGCGAGGCGCCGGACCGGGAGCACCGGGCCCCGGAGGCCGGGGCCTCTTGTGACGAGGAGGTGAGGGGTGTGGCTACTCGATTCGACCCGTTCCAGGAGATGGACCGCCTGATGGGCCAGGTCTTCGGGTCCGCCCGCGCAGCCGGCACCATGCCGCTGGACCTGTTCCGCTCCGGGGACCACTACGTCCTCAACGTGGACCTGCCGGGCGCCGACCCGGGCACCATCGACGTGAACATCGAGGACCGCACGCTGACGATCCGCGCCGAGCGCACCGCCCGGACCGATGCGGACGCGCAGTGGCTCGTGAACGAGCGGCCGAGCGGCACCTACGCCCGTCAGCTGACGGTGGGCCGTGGCCTCGCGCTCGACAGGATGGGCGCGACCTACGCCGACGGCGTGCTGACGCTGACGATCCCGGTGGCCGAGGAGTCCAAGCCGCGCCGGGTCCAGGTGCAGCACCTGGGCGGCGCGGAGCAGTCCTCGATCGGTGGTGGCGAGGCGCAGCAGCAGATCGACGCGCCCGCGCCGGCCGAGCAGAGCAGCTGACGCCGACCCGGTGACGGCCGCGGGGCCACCCGCGGCCGTCCCCCGGCCTGTACGGTGCGGGCCACGCTCGCCGGCTGGAGGCGGACGTGACCCGGGCCCACCCGGGCAGGCCGCGATGTCGACAGGTCAGACCTGTGCGGCGAGCGCGGCCCGCACCGTACGGGCGGCGGCCACCATGTGCCGCAGCGCCGGCTCCACCTCGGGGTACCGGCGCGTCTTGAGACCGCAGTCCGGGTTGACCCACAGCAGCGCGGGGTCGACCGACCGCACCGCCGCGCGCAGGAGCGCGGCGATCTCGGCCTCGTCCGGCACGCGCGGGGAGTGGATGTCGTACACGCCCGGGCCCACGCCACGGGCGTAGCCCGCCGCCGCGAGGTCCCCGAGGACCTCCATGCGCGACCGCGCCGCCTCGATGCTCGTGACGTCCGCGTCCAGGGCGTCGATCGCGCCGATCACCTCACCGAACTCCGAGTAGCACAGGTGCGTGTGCACCTGGGTCGCGTCACGGGCCCCCGATGTCGCCAGCCGGAACGCCGCGACGGCCCAGTCGAGGTACGCCGGGCGGTCGACGGCCCGCAGCGGCAGCAGCTCGCGCAGCGCCGGCTCGTCCACCTGCACGACGGCGATCCCGGCCGCCTCGAGGTCGGTGATCTCCTCGCGCAGCGACAGCGCGACCTGCCGCGCCGTGTCCGCGAGCGGCTGGTCGTCGCGCACGAACGACCACGCGAGGATCGTCACCGGTCCGGTCAGCATGCCCTTCACCGGCCGGTCGGTGAGCGACGCGGTGTACGTGGACCACCCGACCGTGATCGGCTCCGGACGGGTGACGTCGCCCCACAGGATCGGCGGGCGCACGCACCGCGAGCCGTAGGACTGCACCCACGCGTTCGCGGTCGACGCGAACCCGGTGAGGTGCTCGGCGAAGTACTGGACCATGTCGTTGCGCTCGGGCTCGCCGTGCACGAGCACGTCCAGCCCGATGTCCTCCTGCAGCGCCACGACGCGGCGGATCTCGGCACGCATGGCGTCGTCGTACGCGGTGTCGGCGAGGGCACCGCGCGCGTGCGCGGCGCGCGCGGACCGGATCTCCGCGGTCTGCGGGAACGAGCCGATCGTCGTCGTGGGCAGCGGCGGGAAGTCGAGCCGCTGCTGCTGGGCCGCACGCCGGACGCCCGCGTCCGCGCGCTGCAGGGCGGAGTCGTCCAGCGCGGCGAGGCGGTCCCGCAGCTCGGGGCGGACGACGCCGTCGGCCGTCGCCCTCGTGCCCCGCGCCATCGCGGCCGCGCGGACGGCGTCGTCCACCGCGGCGGCGCCGTCGGTGAGGCCGGTCGCGAGGGTGACGACCTCACGGACCTTCTGGTCGGCGAAAGCGAGCCAGGACCGCAGCGTCGGGTCGAGGTGCGGCTCGTCGTCGACGTCGTGCGGCACGTGCAGCAGCGAGGTGGAGGTGCCGGCGGTCACCGTGACGTCCGGACCGAGCGCGGTCCGCAGCGCGTCCAGGCGGCCCAGAGCGGCGCCGAGGTCGGCGCGCCACACGTTGCGCCCGTCGACGACCCCGCCGACGACGGTCCGCCCGGCCAGGCCCGGGACCGGGCCGGGCGGCACGGAGCCCCGCACGAGGTCGAGGGCGATGCCGTCGACCCCGGTGCCGGCCAGGACCGGGAGCGTGTCGCCGAGGTCGCCGAGGGGCGCGGCGACGAGGATCGCGGGGCGTCCGGTGTTCGTCGCGTCGGTGTTCGTCGCGCCAGGGCGCGTCGGGCCGGCGAGCGTGCCGTAGGCGCGCCGGACCGCGTCGTGGACGCGGGCACGGTCGACGCCCGTGAGGTCGGCGACGAGGGCGGGCTCGTCGAGCTGCACCCAGGTGGCGCCCGCGGCGGCCAGGGCGCGCAGGGCGTCGGCGTACACCGCGACGACGTCGTCCAGCCGGTCGAGCGGCGTGAAGCCGTCCGGGGCGTCGTCGGTCGCCTTGGCGAGCAGGAGGAAGGTCACCGGGCCCACGAGCACCGGCCGGGTCAGCACGCCGTCGACCAGCGCCTCGGTGAGCTCGCGCACCGCACGGTCGTCGGCCAGGCGGAGCGGGGTGCCGGGCCCGATCTCGGGGACGAGGTAGTGGTAGTTCGTGTCGAACCACTTGGTCATCTCGAGCGGCGGCGCGTCCGGTAGACCGCGGGCCAGCGCGGACAGCGTGTCCAGTCCGACCGGCTCCCCGGGCGCGGGCGCGACGGCGGCGAAGCGGTCCGGGATCGCGCCGAGCATGAGGACGACGTCGAGCACGTGGTCGTAGTACGAGAACGCTGACGGGATGGCGGGGGCGTCGGTGGGCAGTCCGAGGTCGGCCAGGCGGCGCCGGGTCCGGGCGCGCAGCGCGGCCCCTCCTGCTCCACGTCGTCGACCGTCGCGGTGCCGGCCCACAGGGCCTCGAGGGCGCGCTTGAGCTCGCGACGCGGCCCGATCCGCGGGTACCCGAGCACGCTCGCCGGGGGGAACGGAGGGGACGCGGGTGGCGCGGTGGGGCGGGGCTCGACGTCGGTGGGGCGGGGCCTGACGTCGGTGGGCCGGTCGGGTGTGCTGGTCATGATGCCCCTGGGGCTCGAGGTCGTGCGGCCGGTGGCGGTCGTCGATCGGTGCGGCTCCGATGGGTGACGCCTCCGGGGATGCGTCGGACAGACCCGCCCCCTTGATCAGGGCGAGCGCGTCCCGGTGCCGGTTGAAGGTGTAGACGTGCAGGCCCGGGGCCCCGGCATCGAGCACCGCGTTCGCGAGGTCGACGCCCGCGCGGGTGCCGACCCGGACGCGCTCGTCGTCGTCGGCGGCGAGGAGCCGCGCCAGGAGGTCGGCCGGGACGGGGACGCCGGTGAGCTCCTCGACGCGCAGCAGCCGTGCCGGGTCCGTCGTGGGGACGACGCCGGCGAGGATCGGGATGGTGACGCCCAGGGCGCGGGCGTCGTCGAGCAGGTCGAGGTAGGTGCCGGGGTCGAAGAACACCTGGGTGATCGCGAAGTCGGCGCCGGCCTCCTGCTTGGCGAGCAGCGCGTCCAGGTCCCGTCGGCGGCGCTCGGCGGGGCTGCCCGGCCCGGGGTGGCCGGTCGGGAAGGCGGCGACGGCCACGCTCATCTTGTGCGCCGCGCCCCGCAGCGCCTGGCTCGGGGAGGACCCGCAGCGGGCCGCCTCGACCTCGCGGAGCAGCTCGACGAGCTCGCTCGCCCGGCTCAGCCCGCCCGGGTGGGGCCGCCAGTCCGTGGCACCGACGGGTGGGTCGCCGCGCAGCGCGAGGAACGTCCGGACGCCCTCGTCGAGGAACTCCTCGATGACCGTCACGAGCTCGCTGCGGGTCGACCCGACGCACGTCAGGTGGGCGATGGGGAGCACCGACGTCTCGGCGAGCAGGCGACGCACGAGGTCGCGGGTCGTGGCCCGCGTGGAGCCGGACGCGCCGTAGGTGACCGAGATGAAGTCGGGCCGCACCGCCGCGAGGTGCTGCACGGTCGTCCACAACGTCTGCGTCGCCTCGGGGGTGCGGGGCGGGAACAGCTCGAACGACACGGTCGGGCGGTCGATCGCCGCGGGGCCGTGCGTCAGCCCGGGACGGCCGGCGGTCGCAGGATCTGTCATCGGCTCTCCATCGGTCCCGGCGGAAGCACCCGCACCCTCAGGTGCGAGGGGGTTGCTGCGGCGTCGTCGAGCCGGGTCTCTCGGCCGCTCCGGATGGTGGCGGCAGCATAGGTGCGCCGCGTCCGCGGGGGCAACGGACCGGGCGCCCACTGACGTGCCCCGCCGTGCGCCGGTGTCGGTCGTGCGGCCGACGTGCGGCCGACGTGCGGCCGACGTGCGGCCGGCCCCGCGTCGGCGCACGATCGACCTCGGACGACGGCGCGGCCCGTCGCGTTCGCGGGGAGGCAGCGGTGGACGTGCGGGGCAGGACGCTGGTGATCGTGCTGGCCGGTGGTGCGGGTGGGCGGCTCGAGCAGCTGACGGACGACCGGGCCAAGCCCGCCACGCCGTTCGCCGGGACCCACCGCCTCGTCGACTTCCCGCTCAGCAGCTGCGCGAACGCGGGGCTGCCGGACGTGTGGGTGATCGAGCAGTTCCACCCGACGTCCCTCAACGACCACCTCGCGAACGGCCGGCCGTGGGACCTGGACCGCACCGAGGGCGGGCTGCTCGTCCTGCAGCCGCATCGCGGGACGGACCGGGCCGGGTGGCACGAGGGCACCACCGACGCGCTGTGGCGGCAGGCGGCGCTCATCCGCGAGTTCGGCCCGCCCGAGGTCGTGGTGCTCAGCGCGGACGCCGTCTACCGGCTCGACTACGCCGACGTCGTGCGCACGCACCGCGAGCAGGGCGCGGAGGTCACGGTGGTGACGACCCGCGCGCACCAGGACCCGTCCCGGTTCGGCGTGGTCGAGGTCGCCGACGGGCGGGTCACCGGGTACGCGCTCAAGCCGGACCGGCCGGCGTCGGACCTCATCACGACCGAGGTCTTCGTCTTCGACACCGACGTGCTGCTCGAGCTGGTCGAGGAGGCTGCCGACGCCCCCGACGACGAGCAGGACCTCGGCCACCACCTGCTCCCCGCCCTCGTCGCCCGCGGCCGTGCGCACGAGTACCGGTTCGACGGCTACTGGCGTGACGTCGGCACCGTCCCGGCCTACTGGGCCGCCCACATGGACTTCGTCGGTCCGCAGCCGCCGTTCGACCTCGACGACCCGGCGTGGCGCATCCGGACCCGTCCGCAGCAGGCGGCCCCCGCCTGGGTGGCCGACGACGCCCGGGTGACGGCGAGCCTCGTCGCACCCGGCGCTCGCGTCGCGGGCGAGGTGCACCGCAGCGTCGTCGGACCCGGTGCACGGGTCGAGGCCGGTGCGGTGGTGCGGGACTCGGTCCTGCTGCGCGGCGTCGTCGTCCGGTCGGGTGCCGTCGTCGAGCGGGCGGTGCTCGACGAGCGGGTCGAGGTGCGCGGTGGTGCACGCGTGGGTGGGCCGGCCGAGGACACGGACGACGCCGGTGCCGACGGTGCCGACGGTGCCGACGGTGCCGACGGTGCCGACGGTGCCGACGGTGCCGACGGTGCCGACGGTGACGACGGTGACGACGGTGACGACGGGGTGGCGCTGGTCGCGCTGGGGACCGTGGTGGACGACGGCGTCGTCGTCCCGCCCGGCGGTCGCCTCCCGGTGGAGGACGGCGACTGACGGGACCGACGGCGACTGACGGGACTGAAGGCGACCGGTGAGGCGGGACGCGCCCGGCGAGCACCGGTGCCCCGCCGTGGGTGCGGCGCCCGTCGGGTGCCGCCGTGCTGCCGGTGAGCGATGTCGGTGGGGGCCGCTACGGTCACCGCAGGCCGGCCGCGACGTGGCTGCCGGCACCGGGCGCTCGGAGGACGCATGTCAGGTCGGGGATGGTTCGCGTACGCGCCGGCGAGCAGGAGGCGTTCGCCAGCCACCTGACCGTCGTCATGGAGCCACCCCGGCGGCGCCGAGGGTCACGGCCCGAGCTCGCCGACGTCGCGCGCCTGGTGCGGCGCGCGGTGCGCGGCGTGGTCGGGGTGGCACGGGCCGGCGAGCCGGTGACCCTCGGGTCGGTGCTGCGTGCGCACCTCGGGGTGGTCGGGGCCGAGCTCGACGTGGTCGAGGAGTCGTGGCGCGGGTACCAACACGTCAACGTGCAGGCCGGGATCGACGCCTGGGTCGCCGGGTCGGGTGCCGAGGTCCGCCTCGTGGGCGTCGTCGGCTTCCAGCATCGGCCGTTCGGTCTCGGCGAGCTGCTGGCCGAGAGCGGTCCGCACGGGCAGACGGCGGGCCTGCGACCGGGGAGCGTGGCGCGGGTCAACCTGCCGAGCGGCCCCGACGGACGGACGACCGCCTGCGTCCGGTGCGGGCTGTACCTCGTCGACGACGGCGTCCGGCGGTCCGCCCTGCTCGTCCGCGGCCCCGAGCCGGAGAGCGGCCTCGCGAACGTGACGCTGCAGGTGGTCAGCACGGACCCCGGTCATGCCCGGGACGTCGCGGCCGCGGTGCGGGCGGCGACGACCGAGCGCAACGTGTTCCGCGGGCAGGTGCTGTCGTTCGGTGGTGGCGACATGTTCGACCCCGGGCAGACGCTCCTCACGTTCCATCCGCGCCCGACGATGGACGCCTCCCGGCTCGTGCTGCCGGCGGCCACGGTGGCGGCCGTCGAACGTCAGGTCGCCGGGGTCGCCGCGCACAAGGAGCGGCTGCTGGCCGCCGGGCAGCACCTCAAGCGCGGGCTGCTGCTGTACGGGCCGCCGGGTGTCGGCAAGACGCACACGGTGCGCTACCTGACCGCGACGCTCACCGGGACGACGGTGCTCCAGCTCACCGGCGACGCCCTGCACCTCATCGGGGACGCGTGCGCGATAGCCCGGTCGCTGCAACCGTCGATGCTCGTGGTCGAGGACGTCGACCTCATCGCGGAGGACCGCGGCATGCACCCCGGCCAGCACCCGCTGCTGTTCCAGCTGCTCAACGAGATGGACGGGCTGGCCGAGGACGCCGACGTGGTGTTCGTCCTCACCACCAACCGCGCCGACCTGCTCGAGCCGGCGCTCGCCGCCCGGCCGGGGCGGGTCGACCAGGCGATCGCGCTCGAGCTCCCGGACGCGGACGGACGTCGCGCGCTGCTCGACCTCTACCGAGGTGGCCTCGAGGTGGACGACGACGCGCTGGGTGCGGCCGTCGACCGGACGGGCGGCGTCACGGCGTCGTTCCTCAAGGAGTTGCTGCGTCGAGCCGCGCTCGTCGCCGGTGACGCGCTGCCGGTGGTGAGCGCGGCCGACCTCGAGACCGCTCTCGCCGAGCTGCTCGACACCCGGAACGCGATGACCCGCGTGCTGCTCGGCGGTCGGGCGGACGGTGAGGTGCTCGCCGCGGGACCGTTCGTGGGCGACGTGGGCGACGTGGGCGACTCGGGTGACGCGGGCGATGTCGGCGACGTGGGCGTCGACCGGTTCGAGGACGACCGGTTCGGGGACGGCCCAGGGGAGGACCGGGGGATCGAGGTGGTGGAGTCGAAGGACGGCCGGCATCACGGGCACCCGGGAGGCGGGCCGGGGTGAGCGTCACGGGTCACGGAGCCGGGCGCACCAAGGGCGTCAGGTTGCGGCAGGCGTCAGATCGCGGCGAGCGTCAGATCGCGGCGAGGGCCGCGCGCACGCGCTTCTCCGACACCGGCGCCGGCGTGCCCAGGGTCTGCGCGAACAGGCTCACGCGCAGCTCCTCGAGCATCCACCGGACGTCGTCGAGCGCGGCCGTCCGGGCCGGGTCGGGTGGTCCGGACGCGACCCGCTCGCGGGCGGCGTCGAGCAGCGCCTCGAGGTCGTGGACTCGCCAGGCGAGCTCGGCGTCCCGGTTCGGGTTGTCGGCGGCCTTGGCCAGACGGTGCCGAGCGGCGCGCAGGTAGCGCACGAGGTGCGGCAGCCGGGCGGCACCGGCCTCGCTGACGAACCCGTCGTGCACGAGCGCGGCCATCTGCTCGCGGACGTCCTGCAGCGTGTTGAGCAGCGCGAGGCTCGTGCCGGCGCGCACCGCGGCGTCGAGCTCCCGCGCTGCACCGAGGACGGCGACGAGGTCGGTGATGACGCGGTGCACCGTGTCCTCGAGACGGGGGCGCACCCGGTCCCGCAGCGCACGGTAGGCGGCCTCGTCGCGCACCGTGGCGGCGTCCGACACGAGCGCGGCGACGAGCGCGTCGACCGCGGCGAGCTGCACGTCCGCGACGAGCGTCTCGGTGGTCCGGTACGGGCTGGCGGCCAGCGTGAGCGCCTGGGTGCCGCTCCACCGCGTCGTCACGCGGGACGTCGCGAGGGAGACCTCGACCGTCAGCAGACGGCGGACGCCGCGCCGGTGCTCGGCCGCCTGGCGCCGGGCGTCGGCGAGAACGCGCAGCGCGACGGTCGGCTCGTGCCGGGCGCCGGGCTCCTCGACCAGCGCGGGGTAGCCGCGGATGACGACGCCGCCTGGGCCCGGCGTCTCGACGACGTCCGGCAGGCGACCGTCCGGCAGCCCGTCCGGCCAGGTGGCCAGCCCCGTGCGCTCGGCGACGGGGGCGGCAGCGGTGGCGCGCCGGCCGCGGCACCGGAGTCGGACCGGTGGCCCGCGTGGGCCGGCGCGGCGCCGCCCGAGCCCGCGGGGCCTCCCGCACCAGCGGCGCCCGAGGGACCTGCCGAGCCCGCGTGACCCGCCGAGCCCGCGAGCGGTGCCGCACCGGCCGCACCGGCCGCACCGGCCGCAGCATCCGCCGCGCCGCCTGCCCCGGCGCCCGCCGCCCGGGAGGCGTCACGCATCGCGTCCCGGACCGCCGACCGCACGGCGACCCGGACGGCGTCCTGGGAGCGGGCCGCGAGCCGGCGCTGCAGGACGACGAGGTCCTTGCCCTCGTCGAGCACCACGGCGCCACCGCCGCGCTCCTCCTCGACGCGGAACGTCATGCGCAGGTGCGGCGGCAGGCGGTCGTCGTCCCAGGCGTCGTCGGGCACGACGACGTCGCGCAGGGCCTGGACGGCCGCGGCGACGGCGGCGTGGAAGGAGCCCGCCATGTCTCCGGCGCGCACCGTGTCCGCCCAGCCGGGCAGGTTCGCGTCGATCCACGCGACGACCTCGCGGGCGACGTCGGGCGCGGGGACGAGCTGGACGCGCACCGGCTTGGGGAGGGACCGGACGAGGGCGACGACGAGCTCTTCGCGCAGCCCCGGCACCATCCAGTCGAAGCCCTCGGGGCGCACCCGGTCCAGGACGACCAGCGGGATGTGGACGGTGACGCCGTCGGCGTCGGTGCCGGGTTGGAACTGGTACGTGAGCGGGAGCTCGAGGTCACCCTGCGGCCAGACGGACGGGAAGTCGGTCTCGCTGACGTCCGCGTCGTCGGCGACGAGCATGCCGAGCGTGAAGGTGAGGAGGTCCGGGTCCCGGCGCCGTGCGGTCTTCCACCAGGTGTCGAAGTGACGCGAGGAGACGACGTCGGCCGGGATGCGCTCGTCGTAGAAGGCGTACAGCGCGTCGTCGTCGACGACGAGGTCGCGGCGGCGGGCGCGGTGCTCGAGGCTCTCGGCCTGGGCGAGGAGGGCGCGGTTGTCGTGGAAGAACGCGTGGTGGGTCGTCCACTCGCCCTCGACGAGGGCGTGGCGGATGAACAGCTCGCGGGCGTGCTCGGGGTCGACCTTCGCGTACAGGACGCGGCGCTGGGCGACGATGGGGACGCCGTAGAGCAGCACCCGCTCGAACGCCATCGCCGCACCCTGCTTCGTGGACCAGGTCGGCTCGGAGTAGGTGCGCTTGACCAGGTGCGCCGCGAGCTCCTCGGCCCACTCGGGCTGGATGCGGGCGGCGTCGCGGGCCCACAGGCGTGAGGTCTCGACGAGCTCGCCGGCCATGATCCAGGCCGGGGGCTTCCGGGACAGCGGCGAGCCGGGGAAGATCGCGAACCGCGCCCCACGGGCTCCGATGTACTCGTTGCGGCCGCCCTTGCGCCCCCGGGGCGGCGGGGCGTTCTTCGTGCCCTTCGGCGCCCCCGCCCGGACCTCGGTGACCTCCTGCATGCCGATCTGGCTCAGCAGGCCGGACAGCACCGAGACGTGGATGCGGTCGGCGTCCCAGTCCAGGCGCAGGGACGTGGTGTCGGCGGTGTCGGAGGAGAGGCTCTCCTGGGCCGCGCCGGGCGCGGTGCGTCGGCGTGGGGGAGTGGGTGCGGTGCCGGACGTCGTGCCGGACGACGTCGCGGACGAGGTGCCGGGCGTCGTCGTCAGGCTCGACCCGTCTGGCGCGTGCCGCGGCGGCTCGACCCGGATGCCGAGCGGCTTGGCCATCTCGCGCAGCTGGGTGACGACGTCCTGCCACTCACGCAGGCGCAGGTAGTTGAGGTGCTCGGCGCGGCACAGACGGCGGAACGCCGACCCGGAGAGCTCGCGCTGGGAGTCCTTCACGTACTGCCACAGGTTGAGGTAGCTGAGGAAGTCCGACGTCGGGTCGGCGAACCGCGCGTGCAGCTGATCTGCCTGGGGGCGCTGCTCGGCCGGCCGCTCGCGGGGGTCCTGGATGGACAGCGCGGCGGCGATCACCATGACCTCGCGGGCGACGCCGCGGCGTCCGCCCTCGACGATCATCCGGGCCAGGCGCGGGTCCATCGGCAGCTCGGCGAGCGCGCGTCCGACGTCGGTGAGGCGCTGCGCGGGGTCGTCCCGTCGGCCGTCGTGCCGCGCGCCTCGAGGGCACCGAGCTCGGTGAGGAGCTGGACGCCGTCGCGGATGGACCGGACGTCGGGCGGTTCGACGAAGGGGAAGCGGGCGACGTCGTCGGGCGTGGCGGCGACGCCGACCGCGACCATCTGCAGGATCACCGAGGCGAGCGACGTGCGCAGGATCTCCGGCTCGGTGAACTCGGGGCGGGACGCGAAGTCCTCCTCCGAGTAGAGGCGGATCGCGATGCCCTCCGCGACGCGCCCGCAGCGGCCCGAGCGCTGGTTCGCGCTGGCCTGCGAGATCGGCTCGATCGGCAGTCGCTGCACCTTGGTCGCCTTGGAGAACCGCGAGATGCGGGCGGTGCCGGGGTCGATGACGTACCGGATGCCGGGAACCGTCAGGGACGTCTCGGCGACGTTGGTCGCCAGCACGACGCGGCGCGTGGTGTGCCGCTCGAACACGCGGTGCTGCTCGGCGGACGACAGCCGCGCGTACAGCGGCACGATCTCGACCGCGTCGGGGTGGCGCGGGTCGGTGACGCGCGGGCCGAGGGCGCCGGTGAGGGCGTCCTCGGCGTCACGGATCTCCCGCTCGCCGGACAGGAACACGAGGATGTCGCCCGGTCCCTCGGCGCACAGCTCGTCGACCGCGTCGGTGATCGCGGTCATGAGGTCACGGTCCTCGCTCTGCCTCCCCGAGGGCCTGCCCGTTCCCGCGCCCGCGCCTGTGCCCGCGCTCGACGACGTGCCGGACGTCCTGGCCGACGGCGCGCCGGAGGGTGCCTTCCGCAGCGGGGTGCCCGACGCGAGGGCGTCGTCGTCGGCGTCCGGCTCGTCGGCCCGGCCGACGTCGTCCGGGGACAGCGGGCGGTAGCGGATCTCGACGGGGTAGGTGCGTCCGCTGACCTCGACGACCGGCGCCGGCACGCCGTCGGGGTGGTCGGCCGCGGCCGGGCCGGCGAAGTGCCGGGCGAAGCGCTCGGAGTCGATGGTCGCGGACGTGATGACGACCTTGAGGTCCGGACGCCGGGGCAGCAGGCGCGTGAGGTAGCCGAGGATGAAGTCGATGTTGAGCGAACGCTCGTGCGCCTCGTCGATGATCAGCGTGTCGTAGCCCCGCAGCATCGGGTCGCGCTGGATCTGGGCGAGCAGGATGCCGTCGGTCATGACGCGCACGAGCGTCTCGTCGGACGACTGGTCGGTGAACCGCACCTGGTAGCCGACGATCTGCCCGAGCTCGGTGCCGACCTCCTCGGCGATGCGCTCGGCGACCGTGCGCGCGGCGATGCGTCGCGGCTGCGTGTGCCCGATCTGGCCGTCCCGACCGCGGCCCAGGTCGAGCAGGATCTTGGGCAGCTGCGTCGTCTTCCCGGACCCCGTCGCTCCGGACACGATGACGACCTGGTGGTCACGGATCGCCGCGGCGATGTCGTCCCGGCGTGCGGAGACGGGCAGCTCGGGCGGGTAGGTGATCGGCGGGACGACGACGCCGCGGCGGACCCCGGCCTTGCGCGCGACGCGGGCGACCTGGCGCGCGTCGGCCTGGGCCGGGTCGTCGGTGCGGGACGTGCGTGGGGTCCGTGACGCGGCGGGGGCGCGCCGGGCGCGGTCGTCGTCGGGACGCGGGCGGCCGGCGCGACGACGGCGGGGCCGCGTGCTGCCGCCGACGGGGGCCCCACCCGGGGTGCCGCCTCACCGGGCGCGGCGGGTCGGGGGTCCCGGCCGGTGGTGCCCTCGACGTCGCTCACGACGGACCATTCTCCCCGACCACCGGCGGGTGGGCGCGCGGGCCGGTGGGGCGTGCGTCACCAGGCGATCACGTCGGGGGCGGTCGGGGACACAGACTTGACTCGTCCGACGCAGCAGATCGGGCCCCGCAGACGTCTGGAGGTGGTCAGACTCGACCGATCACCGAGAGGGGTCCGCCATGCGCACCACCGTCCGGAAGACCACTGTCCCGAAGACGACGGTCCGGGAGGCCACCGTCCGGAAGGCCACTGTGGGGAGGGCCGCCGTCCGGAGGTCCACTGCGGGGAGGGCCACTGTCCGGAGGTCCACTGCGGGGAGGGCCACTGTCCGGAGGTCCACTGCGGGGAAGGCGACCGTCCTGCTGGCCGTGAGCTGTGGGCTGGTGCTCCCCGCGACCGCCGCGACCGCTGTTCCGCCCGCATCTGCTGGTCCGACCGCATCTGCGTCCGCCGCCGCGTCGTCGTCCGCGACCGCATCGGACGTCCGGGCCGTGCTCGCTGCTCGCTCTGTGGTTGCACGCGTGGCCCGGTCCGCGGCCTCGGCCGCGACGCTCCGCCTCGGTGACCGAGGGACGCAGGTCGCGACGTGGCAGGCGCGGGTCAATGGCCTCGTCGCGGTCGGGGTCGTGGCCGGCCCCGCCCTGGTCGAGGACGGCTTCTTCGGCCCCGGACCCGGGCTGCGACCCGTACCGTCCAGGCGCGCCTGAGCGTGGCGCAGGACGGCGTCGTCGGGCCTCGCACCCGCG
This sequence comes from Cellulomonas sp. ATA003, assembly GCF_031582905.1. Taxonomy (NCBI): domain Bacteria; kingdom Bacillati; phylum Actinomycetota; class Actinomycetes; order Micrococcales; family Cellulomonadaceae; genus Cellulomonas; species Cellulomonas sp. ATA003. The sequence goes on along the minus strand of NZ_CP133990.1, from coordinate 3,794,383 downwards.
CCGCGGTCGCCCAGGCCGAGGCGCAGGCGGGCATCGGACCCGGTGCCGGCAGCGGTCCGGTGGAGGCGGGGAGCGTGCGCTCGCGCGCGGTGCGCGCGGTGACGGCGTGCGGGACTGGCAGGGCATCGTGAACGTCGCGCTCCGGCTCGGGCAGCTCGACCATCCGCGCATCGCCGAGGACGGGGTGTTCGGACCGCAGACCCACCGGGCGACGGTCGCCCTGCAGCGCGTCGCGCGCGTCGCCGAGGACGGCGTCGTCGGGCCGCGGACCCGGCTGGCCGTCGGCTGGCTGCTCGAGGGAATCCCGGACTGAGCATGAGCGCGCTCGGTGGGGCAGGCGGTGGGCGTCGCCGAGCCGGCGACGCCCGCCCCGGCACGCGCGACGTCGGGATCGCGTCCGTGGCCGAGGAGGCCGAGCGGGCCGAGCGGGTCGAGCGGGTTGAGCGGGTTGCGCACGCCAACCAGGCCAACCAGCCCGAGCAGGGCGAGCAGGGCGAGCAGGCCGAGCAGGCGGAGTCGGCGGATCCCGTCGGGTCCGACGTCGGCGACCCCGCGTGGGACGTCGTGATCCGTGGTGAGGCCGTCCGTGGCGACGAGGAGGACTTCGAGACCTTCGCACGGGCCCGGATGGGGGACCTCCTCCGCTACGCCACCGCCCTCGCCGGCGATTCGCACCAGGGCGCCGACATCGTCCAGGAGGTCCTGGTGCGGGCGTCGTCGCGGTGGCGGCGCATCCGGGCGAGCGACCGGCCCGACCTGTACGTCAAGCGGATGGTCACCAACGAGCACCTGTCCTGGCGGCGCCGTTGGTACACGCGGACCGTGACGGCCACCGGCGACGGGATGCTGCAAGCGCGCGCCCGGGTCGGTCGTGACCCGGCCGACGCCGTGGTCGACCGGCAGGACGTGCAGCGGCGACTGGCCGGGCTCGCGCCGCGCCAGCGTGCCGTGCTCGTCCTTCGCTACCTCGAGGGCATGGACGACCACGAGATCAGCCAGATCCTCGACGTGGCCCCGAGCACGGTGCGCTCGACCGCCACCCGGGCCCTCGCCACCCTGCGTTCCACAGCCCTCTCCGAGGAGGACCGATGACCACGCCGGACGACCTGCGCAGGGTGCTGCGCTCGGAGGCGGACGCGGCCGGTGCCCTCGACCACGACGCGATCTGGGCGCAGGTGGCCACCGGCATCCACCGGCGGCGACGGCGGCGGCGCACCGCAGCGGTGATCGGGACGGCGGCAGCCGTCGCGGCGATCGCCGTGGGGGTCCCCGCTCTGGACCGCGTCGACCTCCCGACGTGGCCGGCTCCGGTCGCGACGGCGCCCCCCGCGCCCGCGCCGACGACGCCCACCCCGGAACCCTCGACGACGCCGGACCCCACCAAGACCCCGTCCTCCGCGGTGACTATCCCGGTGCCCACCGAGGTCCTCGCGCCGGCCCTGCTCGAACCTCGGACGACCACCGACGGCACCGTTGCGTGGGCGCTGCCCGAGGAGTGCGCGGCGGGATCGCCGTCGACCGCGACGGCCATGCTCACGGCACGGGACGGCACCGGTGAGTTCGAAGCGCGGATCGACGTGCAGCAGGTCGCGCTGTTCGCCGACGCCGCCACCGCGGTGGCCGAGGCTGACCGGGTGCGGGCTGCGCTGGCCGCCTGTGACGCGAGCAGTGAGCTGATCTCCACCGAGACGGTGGAGGTGGGTGCGCAGGGGACCGGGGTGGCGCGCGTGTACGGCGACGGCGAGGGTGCGCCGACGCCGTTCGGCACCTACGCCGTCCTCACCCGGCGCGGGTCGGCGCTCGCGCTGGCCACCGTGGACGGCGGTGACGGCTCCACGGAATCGTCCCGCGAACCGGTGACGCAACGTGCTCGACAGCTCTGGGAGCGCCTGTGCGGGTACGAGAGCGCCGGCTGCTGAGGATGCGGTCCGTCGTTCGTTGCGCGCCGCCCGTTGCCCGTCGCCCGGTACTCGCCGTTGCCCGTCGTCGCGCGAGTGGTCGGCGTCATCCGGCGCCCGGAGGGTCCGTGCCGCCGAGGCGGCCTTCCATCGTGCTGCGGATCGGGTTGCCGAATCGGTCGGTGAACGCCCAGGTGGTGTTGGTGTCGCAGGTGATGGTGATGTTCATGCGGTGGATGAGGTCGTGGTGGTACCAGCACAGGAGTATCCCGTTGGTGACGCTGGTGGTGCCGTGGTCGCGGGCCCATTGATCGACATGATGGGTTTCGCAGAGCACGGGTGGTGCGGTGCAGCCGGGGTAAACGCAGTGTTTGTCGCGGGCGATGATGGCGGCGCGCATGTGCGGGGTGAAGAGTCGTTTCTCGCGGCCGACGTCCAATATCTGGGAGTCGGCCGAGAAAAGGAACCGGGTAAACCCGCCGTCGCACATCAACCGGTTCAACGCCGCTCGCGGGACGGGGGTGCCGTCGTGGTACTGCGGGATGCCGATCGGTGAGGCGCCGCTGACCGCGGCTGCGGTGAGCAGGTCGTCGGAGCCGGGCTCGTGCACGGGCTGCGCGGCTCCCTCGGCGAGAGGTGCCTGCCCGGTCTGGCTGCCCCGATCGCTTCGCGCGGCGCTTGCGGGGCCACCGACCGCCGGCACGAAGCCGGCCACGGCGCCTGTGTCGACCTCACCCGTGCCCGTGCCCGTGTCTGCATCGTCCTTCGCTTCGCTGCTGGCTGCGCCGGCGCTGGCTTCGTCCAACGGGGCCCGGGCCGCCTCGGGTTCGTGTTGCCCGTCGGTCCCGGCTCGTGCGGCTGTTTCGGCGTCGGTGATGACGCTGTAGGGGACCAGGACGCTGACGTGGGGGCGGACTCCGCCGCGGGTGCCGGTCAGGCCGCGGTCGAGGACGACGCGGGCGAGGTCGCCGAGGGCTTGGGCGCGCCGCTTGGCGGGGGTCCGGTCGTCACCGACCGCGGGTACGGGGGTGATCGCCTCGAGGGCGGCCTTGAGGTACTGGCCGTTGTCGATGGTGAGCTGCCCGGCCAGGTGGTACCCGTCCGACGTCCGCGACATCGTGAAGTGCTCCCGGTCCGCCGCGTCCCGGTAGCCGCGGTCGTCGGCGTCGGGGTCGGCGGCGGCGGCCCACCGGCGGGTGAGGATCCGCAACGAGTCGACCGGCCACACCTTCGCCTGCCCGACCAGGAACTCCTCGTTGCAGTCGTTGCCCGGGTCGGCGAGCACCTCGCACCGCAGCTGGGTGGTGGGCGCGATCGTGCCGATCACCTGGACCTGCTCGTGGGTGATCGACCCGGCCACGCCAGCCGCCGCAGTCGCCGGCAAGTGATCCCGCAGCGCCCGGCCCAGGCGCACCTGGGCGTGCGCGGTCCGCACGCTGACGCGGTGCCGGGCGGCGACCCAGCGGGGGAACGACCGTGCCCCACCCAACGCCCACAGCCCGTCGGCCTCGACCACCGGCAGCATCCGCGCACCGACGACCCCCAGGCGGCTGACCACCGACGCCGCCGCAGCAGCGATCACCGCGGCCTGAGCCCCGTCCAGGCCGGTGGTGTCCACCCCGGCCACCGCGTCGGTCGCGGACAGCAACGCACCCACCGCCGCGGCGACGTCGGGCGGCAACACGGAAAGATCAGGCAAGGACCCGCGCACGTCTCGGGAGGTGGCCGGCGTGACGTCGTCGGAATCCACCGCACCCACCTCCCCGCCAGACGGTCGCGGCGCCCTCGCCACTAATCCTTGTTTCCTTGACCTCCATGCTAGAACGAGCCACTGACAAGGCTGACAACGCACTCGAGTTCTGTGGACGGCGTCACTCACAATGCGCCTGGGGTCGGCGTGGTGGCACGCTGAAATGACTCCAGTAATGCGCAGAACAGCGGGTGGGGCCATGGCGTCATGAATCAAGCGGCGGCAACGCAGCCTTCCGAGGGTGGGGCGGACCAGGCGCGCTCTTCCTGAAGAGCCCGAAGTGCCCGAAGTGTCCGAAGTGCCCGACGTGCCAGAACTGCCGGCGCGGCCAGCGCCGCCCGCCGATCAGCGCGCCGCGTTGTCTCCGACCCGGAGCTTGGTGCACAGCCGCGCGAGCTCCGCCTGCTCGCCGTCGGTGAGGGCGCCCGTCATCCGCGCGACGATCGACCGGGCGTGCACCCGGCCCACCGAGCGCTGCACCCCACGCCCGCGCTCGGTGAGCGACACGACCGTGCCGCGTCCGTCGTGCGGGTCGCGCTCGCGCTCGACGAGCCCGTCTGTCGCCATCCGTTCGACGAGCCGGCTCAGGCCGGGCTGGCTCAGCCGGGTGTTGTCCGCGAGGTCGCGCAGGCGGCTGCGGCCGCCCGGGCATCCCGTGAGCGTGTAGAGGACGTCGTACTCCTGCATGGACACGGGCGCGCCACGGAAGTCCTCCGCGAACTCCTTCATGAGGCTGACCTGGGCGCGCAGCAGCGACTCCCACGCGTCGACGGCGAGGCGGGCGTCGGCCATCACGGGTCCTCGGCGTCCGTCACGTCCGCGACCTGTGCGTCCAGCACGCGGACCAGCTCGTCCCCGTCGACGGTCGCCGCCGTGCCGTGGGCCCCGGCGCCGATCGACGCCGGACGCCCCGGGACGCGCAGGTCGGCGACGACCGGCCAGGCGCGCGTCGACCCGAACGGGGTGATCGTGCCCCGCTCGTACCCCGTGACCGCCTGCGCCGTGGCGGCGTCGGGCATGGAGAGGCGACTGACGCCGAGGAGGGCGCGCAGCTTGGGCCACGAGATGGTCCGGTCGCCCGGGACGAGCACGAAGAGGTAGTCGTCCTCACCGCGCCGCACCACCAACGTCTTGACGATGCCGGACGGGTCGATGCCCCGGACCTCGGCCGCCTCGGCCAGCGACCGCACCCGGCCATGGCGCGTGAGGCCGTACCGGATCCCGGCGGCGTCGAGGGCCGCGACGGCGCGTCGCTCACCCGGGGAACCGGTCGTCGGATCGTCCGTCATGGCGTCAGCGTACGGATGGCCCCCCACACGGCACGTCCACCCGGGACCCCGCCGGCATCGGCGTCGTCCCGGGGCTCGCACGTCTCGAGGTGTCGCCCTGGCTACTCGCGGGTAACGTCGTCGCGCCCGTGGACCGGACGACGAACCCGCTCGCAGGCATGCGGAGCACAGCGGGCAGCACGGCAGAGCAGAACAGAGGAGCGATGGACGACAGCGACGGGGCGACGACGCCCGCCGGCATCACCGTCGAGCAGCACGACGGGACCACGACGGTCGTCCTCCGGGGTGAGATCGACGCCAGCCGGCGCGAGTCGGCGAGCCGCTCCATGGTCGCGGTGCTGGCGGGAGACGGTCCCGTCGTGCTCGACACGTCGGGTGTCACCTTCATCGACTCGTCGGGTCTGGCCTTCCTGCTGCAGGTGCACGGTGTCGCCACGGACGCCGGCCGGCCCGTCGTCCTGCGCGACCCGTCCGGCGCCGTCGTGGAGCTCCTCGCCCTGGTCGGGCTCGACACGCTGTTCCACGCGAAGCCGCAGGAGGTCTGCCCCGCGGAGGTGACCCACGGGTCCCCTCCGCATGCGTGAGCAGCGCTCGCCCCCAGGTGCGGAAGCGCTCCCGTCGCGCGACGATCGGCGCGTGACGACGCCCCCTGCCGCAGACGTGACGGACGAGCCCACCCGGCTGCGCCGCAGCGTGACCGGTCCCCTCCTGTTCCTGTTCATCCTCGGCGACGTGCTCGGCGCCGGCGTGTACGCGCTCGTCGGTGTCATGGCCGACGCCGCCGGCGGCATGTTCTGGCTCCCTCTCCTCGTGGCGCTCGGGATGGCCCTGCTCACCGCGGCGTCCTACGCGGAGCTCGTCACCAAGTACCCGCGGGCCGGCGGCTCGGCGGTCTTCGCCGAGCGCGCGTACGGCAAGCCCCTCGTGTCGTTCCTCGTGGGCTTCTCGATGCTCGCCGCCGGGGTGACCAGCGCTGCGGGCCTCTCGCTCGCGTTCGCCGGGGACTACCTCGGACAGTTCCTCGACGTGCCCCCGGTCCCGGCCGCGCTTGTGTTCCTCACCCTCGTCGCACTGCTCAACGCTCGCGGCATCAAGGAGTCCTTGAGCGCCAACATCGTCATGACGGTCATCGAGGTGTCCGGTCTGCTCCTCGTCGTCGTCCTGGGCGCGATGGTGCTCGGCCGCGGCGACGGCGACGTCGGCCGCCTCAGCGAGCTGCCCGACGGCGTCGGGGTGGGTGGCGCCGTCCTCGCCGGGTCCCTCATCGCGTTCTACTCGTTCGTCGGCTTCGAGACGTCGGCCAACATCGCCGAGGAGGTCCGGGACGTGCGCCGCGTCTACCCGCGCGCGCTGTTCGGGTCGCTCATCGCCGCCGGTGCCGTGTACCTCCTCATCGGCCTGGTGGCGCCGATCGTCGTGCCGCTCGACCAGCTGTCCGGGTCGACCGGGCCGCTGCTGGAGGTGGTCCGCGTCGCCGGCGGCGTCCCCCTCGACCTGTTCGCGGTCGTCGCCCTCATCGCGGTGGCGAACGGTGCGCTGCTGACGATGATCATGGCGAGCCGCCTCGCCTACGGCATGGCCGACCGGGGGCTGCTGCCGTCCGCCCTGGGACGCGTGCTGCCGCAGCGGCGGACGCCGTGGGTCGCCATCGTCGTCACCACCGCCGTCGCGATGCTCCTCACCGTCACCGGCACGCTCGAGGACCTGGCCTCGACCGTCGTCCTCCTCCTGCTGTTCGTGTTCCTCAGCACCAACATCGCGGTCCTGGTGCTGCGCAAGGACCGCGTGGCGCACAGCCACTTCCGCGCGTGGACGCCGATCCCTGTGCTCGCGGTCGTCTCGTGCCTCGTGCTCTTCACCCAGCAGGAGGCGTCCCACTGGCTCCTGGCCGGCGCGCTGCTCGCGGTGGGAGTCGTCCTGTACCTCGTCACCCGACGCAGCTCGGCGCCGCAGCAGGACGCCTGACCGTCGGGTCCGATGCCGTGTGTCGGGGCACGCCCTGACGGGCGTGTGGGTGGCCCGGGTTACCGTCGCGTCATGCGGCTGCTGCACACCTCCGACTGGCATCTGGGTCGCACCCTGCACGGTGTCGACCTGCTCGAGCACCAGTCCGCCTACCTCGACCACCTGGTCGACGTGGTGCGTGACGAGGGGGTCGACGCGGTCCTCGTCGCCGGGGACGTGTACGACCGTGCGATCCCGCCCGTCGAGGCCGTCACCCTGCTGTCCGAGACGCTCGCGCGGCTCACGGAGCTGTGCCCGGTCGTCCTGACCCCGGGCAACCACGACTCCGCCGCCCGGCTCGGCTTCGGTGCCGCCCTCATGCGCGACGGCGTCCACCTGCGCACCCGCGTGGCCGACGTCGGCTCCCCGGTCCTCCTGCGGGCACGCGCGGCGGGGGACCCCACGTCCGTCCTGGTCTACGGACTGCCCTACCTGGACCCGGACGCGTCGCGCCGGGCGCTGTCGACCGACCCGGAGCAGCCGCTCGCCCGCTCCCACGAGGCGGTCGTCCGCGCCGCGATGGACCGCGTCCGGGCCGACGTCGCCGCCCGAACCGCTGCCGCGCCTGCTGCCGATCCGGCGGCGCCACCGCCGCGGACCGTCGTGCTCGCGCACGCCTTCGTCCTCGGTGGTGCGGCCTCCGAGTCGGAGCGCGACATCCGGGTCGGCGGGATCGACCACGTCCCGGCCGACGCCTTCGCGGGTGTGGACTACGTCGCGCTGGGCCACCTGCACGGACCACAGCGCGTCGCCGGCCCCCGGGCGTCGTCCTGCGCTACTCCGGCTCGCCGCTCGCCTACTCGTTCTCCGAGCGCCACCACACCAAGTCGAGCGCGCTCGTCGAGATCGGGCCCGACGGCGTCCTCGGCGACGTGCGCCTCGTGCCGGCACCGGTGCCGCGGCGGCTGTCGGACGTCACGGGCGCGCTCGACGACCTCCTCGGCCCGGCGGGGGAGCCGTACGTCGACGACTGGGTCCGCGTGGTCGTCACCGACGCCGCCCGTCCGCCGGAGCTGTTCGCCCGGGTGCGACGCCGGTTCCCGCACGCCCTGGTCGTCCAGCACCGCCCCCCGGTCGTCGGTGAGCGTGCGGCGGTCGCCGTGACCGCCGCGCACGACCCGCTCCACGTCGCGGGTGACTTCGTCGAGCACGTGACCGGCGCCCCGCCGTCGGCCGACGAGGTCGCTGTGCTCCGCGCGGCTCTCGAGCACGTCGTCGCCGCGGAACGGAGCGCCTGATGTACCTGCGCACGATGACCCTGCAGGCCCTCGGGCCGTTCGCGGGCACCCACACGATCGACTTCGCCGAGCTGGGTGCGTCCGGCATCTACCTGCTCGAGGGCCCCACCGGCGCCGGCAAGTCCACGCTCATCGACGCCGTCGTGTTCGCGCTCTACGGCAAGGTCGCCTCCACCGCGACCAGCGACGACCGCCTGCGCTCGGGGTACGCGTCCGACGACGTCGACACCGTGGTGGACCTCGTGTTCGAGACCGGCGCCGGCGTCTTCCGGGTGCGCCGGACGCCGGAGCGGCAGCGGGCCAAGAAGCGCGGGACCGGGACGACGAAGCAGCAGGCGACCATCAAGCTGTGGCGGCTGGCGAGCGCCGATGACGCGGACGGCGGCGAGCTCCTGTCGACCCGCCTCGACGAGGCCGGCGCGGAGATCCAGCGTGTGATCGGGCTCGACCGTGCCCAGTTCGTCCAGACCATCGTGCTCCCGCAGGGCGAGTTCGCGAGCTTCCTGCGCGCCGACCCCGAGCAGCGCCGTGGGCTGCTGCAGAAGGTGTTCGGCACTGAGGTCTACGAGCGCGTCCAGGACCGGCTCGTGGCCATGCGGCGCGAGGTGCAGGCGTCGGTCGATGCTGCCCGCTCGGCCGTGGCGATCGCCGCCGCACACTTCGTCGGTGCGGCGTCGGTCACGGACGACCCGGCGTTCGCGTGGGGCCGCGCGCACGCGGCGGCGGACGGGGACGCCCCGATCGGCCCGGACGCTCCGATCGGCCCGGACGCTCCGATCGGCCCGGACGCCCCGATCGGCCCGGACGCTCCGATCGACCCGGACGTCCCCCTCGCGACGGCATCGGAGCTGCGCGCCCTCGGCGACGCCGCCGACCCGGACCTGCTTCCCGCGGCGCACGCCCATGTCGTGGCCCTGGCGCACGAGGCGGAGGCGGACGCGCAGGCCGACGCCGCTGCCCGGCAGGCGCTCGCCACCGCGCGGGAGCACCTCGACACCGTGCGCGTGCTCGCGGACGCGGTGGCTCGCCGGGACGCCCTGCGGCGCGAGCACGGGCAGCTGCTCGCAGCAGCGGACCAGCACGCCGAGGCGGTCGCCCGGTGCGACCTCGCGCGACGCGGCGCGGTCGTCGCGTCGCTGCTCGCGGGAGCCGAGGCCGCCGGGCTCGAGGTGGCGTCCCTGCAGGACGAGGTCGACCGGCTGCGCGGCGAGCACCCGGGCCTGACGGACGCCGGGAGCGACGAGCTCGCCGGGGCGCGGGAGGCGCTGGCGGCGGAGGTCGCGCGGTTGGGACGGCTCGAGGCGATCGAACGCGAGCTGCCGGCGCGGCGACGTGCGCTCGCCACGCAGGAGGGTGCGCTCGCCGCCGACGGGGCCGAACGGGCAGCGCTCACCAGCGAGCTCGCCGGTCGCCCCGCGCTGCGGGCCCTGCTCGTCGACGCCGTCGAGGACCTCGGGGACCCGGGGGCCGAGCTCGCGACCCGGCGCGGGGAGCTCGCGGCCGCCCGTGAGCGTCGCGAGGCGGCTGGGCTCGCCGTCACGCTCGACCACGAGGCCGCATCGGCCCAGGTGCGCGCCGCGGAGGCGGTGGTGGCCGCGCAGGACGCGATCGACGCGGAGGCGGAGCTGCGGGCCCGGCGGCTCGCCGGGATGGCCGGCGAGCTGGCCGTGTCCCTCCGCCCGGGGCAGCCGTGCCCTGTGTGCGGTGGCGCCGACCACCCGGCGCCGGCCGAGCTCGACCTGCAGCACCCCGATGCCGAGGCCGTCAGCGCCGCCGAGGCGGTCCGTGCCCGCGCCGAGTCGGTCGCGTCCGACGCGCTCGCCGAGATGGCGCGACTGACCGAGCGAGCAGCGGCCCAGCGGGTCCGCGCCGGAGGCGCCGGGCCCGACGAGCTCGACGTGCTGCTCACCGGGCTCGCGGCACGCGTGCAGGAGAGCGAGGACGCGCAGCGTGCGCTCGCCGCGGCACGCCGCCGCCTGCAGGCGCACGATGCGGAGACGGACGTGCTGCTCGACCGTGCCCGCGGCCTCGACGTCGCGGTCGCGCACCGCCGGGCGACGCTGGACGGGCTGGTCACGGCGCTGGAGGCCGATGCCAAGGAGGTGGACGCCGCGCGGGTGGGTGCCGTGTCCGTCGCGGCCCGGGTCGAGCAGATCACCGCCGACGTGCGCACGATCACCGCGCTCGCCAGGGCGCTCACCGCCCTCGACGGCGCACAGCGGGACCTGCTCCGCCGGACCGCCGAGCTCGAGCACGGCCTCGCCGAGCAGCGCTTCGCCGATGCGGCCCAGGCGCGGGCCGCGATCCTGCCCGCAGCGGACCTGCGGCAGCTCGAGGACATCGTGTCCCGCTACACGGCCGAGCTCGCCCGGGTCGAAGCGGCGCTCGCCGAGCCGGCCCTCGCCGGGCTCGGCGACGACGTCGTCGTCGACGTGGCGGCCGCACGGCAGGCGTGCGCCGACGCCGAGGCTGCCGCGGCCGAGTCCGCCCGGCAGGCGACGCTCTCGGCGCGGTGCGCCGACGCGGCGGCGGCCGGGGTGCGCGAGGTCGAGCGGGCCCTGACGGCGCACGCGGCGTCGCGTCGCGCGGCGGAGCCGGTGGTCCGGATGGCCGACCTCGCCTCGGCGTCCGGCGGCGACAACGCCAAGCGCCTCACGCTCGCCACGTACGTCCTGGCGCGACGGTTCGAGGACGTCGTCGCGGCCGCGAACGACCGGCTCGCCGGGATGTCGGACGGTCGCTTCGAGCTCGTGCGCAGTGAGGAGCGCGAGGACGTCGGCTCCCGCAAGCGCGGGCTGGCGATGAAGGTGATCGACCACCGCATCGAGGCCGAGCGCGACCCGCGCACGCTGTCCGGCGGCGAGACCTTCTACGTCTCGCTGTGCCTGGCCCTCGGCATGGCCGACGTCGTCACCGCCGAAGCCGGGGGCATCGATCTCGGGACGCTGTTCGTCGACGAGGGCTTCGGCACGCTGGACCCCGAGACCCTCGACGCCGTCCTCGCCGAGCTCGGCCGCCTGCGCGCCGGTGGCCGGGTGGTCGGCGTGGTCTCGCACGTCGAGGCGCTCAAGCAGTCCATCGCCGAGCGCATCGAGGTGCGGCGGCTGCCCGACGGGTCGAGCACGCTGACCGTCCGCGCGGGGTAGCCGGACCTCGCGTGGACGGTCAGCGTCCCTCACACCAGCCGGCGGCTCCCGGGCTGCACCACGCGCAGCCACCGGTAGCCGTACCCGCCGATCGGTACCTGCACCGTGCCGTCCTCGGAGCACGTGACCCGCCCCTCCTGCAGCAGGTCCACCAGCTCGGTGTCCGGGCCGACGTCGTCCAGCACGAGCGGGACGACGCAGGGCTCCGCGGACAGGTTGTGCACCGCGACGAGCGAGCTGTCGTCCCACGTGCAGCGGTGCGCGAGGACCGCGTGGTGCGGCTGGTCGAGCACCTCCCCGCGAGCCCACCCCAGCTCGGGGCACTCCCGGTAGCGCCGGGCCAGGTGACCGATGAAGTTGAGCAACGAGTCGGGGTCGTTGCGCTGCGCGGCGACGTTGATGTGCTCCGGACCGAAGCCGCCGGTCACGACGGGCGCGACCAGGTCGTCCGGTTCGGCGTGCGAGAACCCGCCGTTGCGCTGCGCGGTCCACTGCATGGGGGTGCGCACGGCCAGCCGGCCCGGGACGTCGAGGTTCTCGCCCATCCCGATCTCCTCGCCGTAGAACAGCACCGGCGTGCCCGGCACGGAGAAGAGCAGCGAGTAGACCATCCGGATGCGGCGCGGGTCGCCGTCCAGCATCGGCGGCAGCCGGCGCCGCAGCCCGCGGCCGAACAGCTGCATGGACTCCTCGGGCCCGAAGGCGTCGAACACCTCCTGCCGCTCGTCGTCGGTGAGCTTGTCCAGCGTGAGCTCGTCGTGGTTGCGCACGAACGTCGCCCACTGGGCGTCGACCGGGATCTCGGGCCGGTCGCGCAGCGCCTGCGCCGCGGGGCGGGCGTCCTGCCGGGCGAGCGCCAGGTAGAACTGCTGCATCCCGACGAAGTCGAACATCATCGAGAGCTCGTCACCGGCGCCGTCCCCGAAGAACCGGATCTGCTCGGGGTAGGGCAGGTTGACCTCCCCGAGCAGGATGGCGTCGCCCGAGCGTCGGCCGAGGAACGACCGGAGCGACCGCAGGTAGTCGTGCGGGTCGCCGTCCGGGTTGCCGTCCCGCCCACCGGCCCCCTCCAGGAGGTACGGGACGGCGTCGACCCGGAAGCCCGACAGGCCGAGCTCGAGCCAGAACCCCATGACCTTGGCGATCTCGTCGCGCACGTGCGGGTTCGCGACGTTGAGGTCCGGCTGATGCTTGTAGAAGCGGTGCAGGTAGTACTCGCCGGTCGTCTCGTCGAGCTCCCAGATGCTGTCCTCCTGGTCGGGGAAGACCACCTGGTCGCTCGTGTCCGGCGGCTCGTCGGCGCGCCACACGTAGAAGTCGCGGAAGGGGTTGTCCTTCGACGACCGCGACTGCACGAACCACGGGTGCTGGTCGGAGGTGTGGTTGACGACGAGGTCGGCGATGACCCGGATGCCGCGGTCCCGTGCGGTGCGGATGAGCTCGACCAGGTCGCCGTGCGTCCCGAGCCGGGAGTCGACGCCGTAGAAGTCGATGATGTCGTAGCCGTCGTCACGCTCGGCCGACGTGTAGAACGGCATGAGCCACAGGCACGTCACCCCGAGCTCGGCGAGGTGGTCGAGGCGCTGCGCGAGCCCGGGGAAGTCGCCGACGCCGTCGTCGTTCCAGTCCATGAACGTCTCGGCGTCCAGGCAGTACACGACGGCGTTCTTCCACCACAGGTCGCCGGTGTCGGTGATCTTCACGACGCGACCCCCGCCGCGGGGCCGGTCGACCGGCGGGTCGCCGTCCGCAGCTGCGGCAGGACGTGCTCGCCGAACGCGTCGACGAAGGCGTCCTGCTGCTGGCCGACGTGGTGCAGGTACACCCGGTCGAAGCCGACGTCGATCAGGTCGGCCAGGTACTGGGTGTGCCGCGCGAGGTCGGCGGAGACCATGACGACGTCGCGGACCAGGTCCTCGCCCGCCCCCTCGCCGACGACGTCGAAGTGCGCAGGTGTCTCGAGGTCCCAGCACACCGGCGGCGGGTACACGTTGGTGCGCCACTGGTCGTGCGCGAGTGCGTACGCCTCGCCCTCGGTCGGTGCCCAGGACAGGTGCACCTGCACCGAGACCTCGCCGCGGCCGCCCGCGTCCCGGTAGGCCCCGACGACCTCGCGGAGCTTGTCGATCGACTGGTTGGTGGTGACGAGGCCGTCGGCCCAGTCGGCATGGGCGCGCGCGGTGGCGACCGTCACGGCCGGGCCGATGAGCATGGGCGGCTCCTCGGGGAGCGACCACAGCCGGGCCCGGTCGACCACCACGTGCCCGCGGTGGCTGACCTCCTCCCCGGCGTGCAGCGCGCGGATGATGTCCACGCACTCACGCAACCGCTCGTCGCGCTCGGCCTTGGACGGCCAGCGGTCACCGGTGATGTGCTCGTTCAGGTCCTCCCCGGAGCCCAGCGCGACCCACAGCCGGCCCGGGTACATGGCCGCCAACGTCGCGCTCGCCTGGGCCAGCACCGCCGGGTGGTACCGCTGGCCCGGAGCGCTCACGGTCCCGAAGCTCAGGTCCGTCGTGGCGAGCGCCGACCCGAGCCAGGACCAGGCGAACCCGGAGTGGCCCTGCCGCTCGCTCCACGGCGCGATGTGGTCCGAGCACATGCCGGCGTCGAAGCCGGCGTCCTGCGCGCGGCGCACCACACGCAGCAGCTCGGCGGGGTGGATCTGCTCGTGGGAGGCGTGGATCCCGATCGTCGTCATCCGACGTGTCTACCGTGAGCAGCGTCCGGGTGCCCACCCACCCGCGAGGGTCCGGGGGCCGGGTCAGGCCACCGGCACCTCGGCAGCGGACGCCGGTGCGGACGTCGCAGGCGCCGGTGCCGCCGGTGCCGACGTCGACGCCGGTGCGGACGCCGCAGGTGCCGACGCCGACGCCGACGTCGCCGGCGCGGAGGCCGCGACCACCTCGGCCCGCGCGGTGCGACGCCAGCCGCGGGAGACGCCGAGGAGCAGCGCGGCGCTGACGAGGATGGACCCCGCCATCACCGCGGCCATCGCGGTGGCCGGGGACCCGCCGATGACACCGGTGAGCGGGGCGACGACGGCGCCGGTCCCGAACTGCAGCGCACCGAGGAGCGCGGCGGCGCTGCCCGCGCGGTGCGGGTTCGCGTTGAGCGCGATCGCCGGGGCGGACGGCATGACGAGGCCCACGGTGGCGAGGGTCAGCACGAGCAGGACGGTGACCGGGACGAGGCCGCCGCCCGCCTGCGCGACGACCAGCAGGGCTGCGGAGAGCACGACGCCCACCGCGACCGCGACGACGAGGATCTGCTCGGGCCGGAACCGGCCGACCAGCGCGCCGTACACCTGGCTCGCGATCGTGATGGCGACCGCCCCAGCCGCGAAGACGTACCCGAACTGCTGGGCATCGAGCCCGAACTGGTCCTGGAAGACGAACGTCGAGCCGGCGACGTAGGTGAACAGCGCCGCGAGGTACGCGGCCGAGAGCAGGGCCAGACCGAGGAATCCGCGGTCGAGCAGCAGCTCGCGGTAGGTCCGCAGCGCCGCGGACGTGCCGCCGGTGCGGCGCTTCTCCACGGGGAGCGTCTCGCGCAGCCGGACGGCGGCCAGCACGATGAGCAGCACACCGACGACGGTCAGGAAGCCGAAGATCAGCCGCCACGACCCGAATCGCAGGAGCTGGGCGCCGAGGGTCGGCGCGAGGACCGGAGCGACCCCGACGACGAGCATGAGGCGTGCCATCGCCTTGGAGACGGCGATCCCCTCGAAGCTGTCCCGCAGGATCGCCATCGACAGCACCATGCCGGCGGCCGCGCTGAACCCCTGGACGAAGCGCAGCACGGTGAACAGGGCGATCGAGTCCGCCAGGACGAGTCCCGCGGACGCCAGGATGTAGACCGCCAGCCCCCGAGCAGGGGCCGCCGACGTCCGAACGTGTCGGACAGCGACCCGAGGAGCACCTGGCCCAGCGCCAGTCCCGCGAGCGAGGCGGTGAGCGTGAGCTGCACCGTGGCCGGTGCGGCACCGAGGTCCGCGGCGATCTCCGGGAACGCCGCGAGGTAGGTGTCGAACGTCAGCGGTCCGACGGCGGTGAGGGCCGAGAGCAGCAGGATGAAGCCCGCGCCGATCCGCGTGCGGGCGGGGGCGTCAGGACGGGTCCGCGTGGGCGCGGAGAGAGCGGGCATGCCGGGCGGAACGGCGCCAGGGGGCTCAGTTCTTCCCGACGACGTGGATCGTCCGGATCGTGGACGCGTGGTCCCGGCGGTTGGTCACCACGACCAGCCGCGCGCGGCCAGCTCGACCTCCTCGCGGAACCGCTCGTGCCGGTCCTGCGCCACGGTCGAGACCCGCCCCGGCGGACCCTGGGTGGGGACGCCGGCGAGCCGGCAGGCTTCCACGAGCATCGCGTCGTAGGCGGCCTCGGTGGCGCGCAGGTGGTGCACCCGCGCGTAGACGTCGGCGCTGCGCTCGAGCGCGCGCACCTCGTCGGCGAGGACCGCGAGTCGCATCTGGACCCGCAGGACCTCGAAGGGGTCCGGGGGCGGCGCGGGACGCCGCAGCCGGAGAAGGAGCCACCTCATCGCGGGTCACCTCGTCGGCGTGAGACCTCAGGCTAGGCCGGGCACCACGCGGACGCCACGGGCGGGAGGGGAACATGCCGACCGGATCGCCGCCACACGGTCCAGCCCGCGTCCGCTCGGCGTCTTGCCTCGGCGTCGGGTCTCAGCGTCCACCCCCGACGTCGGTGGCTCGACGACCTCGCACCGGTCGAGCTCGCGCTCGACCGCATCCCGCTCGGCCGCCGTCACCCACAGCCCGTACGCGGCCTTCACCTCCGCCTGCCGCATGACGTACCGGCACCGGAACGGGCGGTGCGGTGGAAGCCACGTGGCCGCGTCACCGGCCCCCTTGGCCTGGTTGAGGTCGCCGTCGACGGCGAGCAGGTTGCGGAGGTCGTTCGCGAACGCCGCCCGGGTCGCCGGATCCCAGGCCTGCGCTCCCTTCTGCCACGCGTCGGACAGCGCGACGACGTGGTCGATCTGGACCTCGGCGCTCGTGTCGGCGCCGCGGACGAAGTCGACGGGCCGCCCGCTGTACGGGTCCTGGAGCGTCCCGGCCTGCACGACGCAGCCACCGGTTCCAGGTCTCACCTCGAGGACGACGAGGTCGCGCGCCAGGACGTCGTTGCGGGTGTCGCACCCGTTCCGGTCGACGTCGGCCCACGCCGGCCCGAACAGCTCGCGCTCGTACCCGGTGCGGGGCGCGCGGCCCTTGACCTCGAGCGCGTCGAGGGCTGCACGGGCCGAGGTGATCTCGGCCGCGGTCACGGGGTAGCGGGGACCGGAGTCCCCGGACGTGAGACCGGGCCATGCGAGCAGCACTCCGACCACGACCGCTGCGGTGGAGAGCAGGTAGACGACCACCGACACGGCGCGGCGTCGGGCACGACGAGGAGGGGCGGGCGGCACGAGGACGAGCGTGCCACCGCGCGCACCCGCGGCCC
This sequence comes from Cellulomonas sp. ATA003, assembly GCF_031582905.1. NCBI lineage: Bacteria > Bacillati > Actinomycetota > Actinomycetes > Micrococcales > Cellulomonadaceae > Cellulomonas > Cellulomonas sp. ATA003. The sequence goes on along the minus strand of NZ_CP133990.1, from coordinate 3,777,593 downwards.
GACCCGGTCGGTCGGACCGGTGGGCGCCCCGGCCACGCCGGCAGTCGGGGGTCGGCCCTCCCGGCGATCCGCGGATGACAGATGTCACGTCCGGGGCGTGCCGAACTCCTGACCCGTGGATGACGCGCCGGCCTACCGACCGGCTCCGCCCGCGGTGAGGATCGACGTGCGGACCGACGCCGGAGCCGCTCCACGACCGAGAGGACCAGCCCGCCATGATCGAGACCCTGCAGGACGTCACCGCCTCGCTGCCGCCGCTGCTGCAGTGGCTGGGAGTGGTGCTCGCCGGGGCGATCCCGTTCGTGGAGTCCTACCTCGGTGCCGTCATCGGCGTGCTGGCCGGTCTCCCGGTGGCGGTCGCCGTCCTGGCCGCGGTCGTGGGCAACGTCGTCTCGATGCTCGTGCTGGTGCTCGCCGCCGACGGGGTCCGCAGCCGGGTGGGGCGGCCGCGCCCGGAGCCCACGCCGCGGCAGCAGAAGGTGCGGCGCGCGTTCGACCGGTACGGGGTGGCCGGCGTGAGCCTGCTGGGCCAGACCCTGCTGCCCAGCCAGATCACCTCGATGGCGCTGGTGTCCTTCGGCGCCCCGAAGAAGCTCGTCATCGGGTGGCAGACGGTCTCGATCATCCTGTGGGGGGCCGCCTTCGGGCTGCTGGCGATGTGGGGCGTGGACCTGCTCGCGGCCGCCTGACGCCTGCGCCCGACGACGTCGCGCCGTCCGGCCTCACTCGCCCGACCTCATTTGCCCGACGTCGCCTCGCCCGGCGTGGCCTCGTGGCCGCGCCGCCCGTGCGTGCGGTTGCGCTCCTTCATCGTCGACTCGTACACGTGGCGTCGCCCACCGACCAGGCGCTCGCGGACCACGCGCTCGGACTCCCGGAAGGTGGTCCAGTAGCCGTCGTCGAAGTCCTCCACGACCTGGAACGACCAGCGGCCCTCGAGGACGTTGCGCCCCACGAGCTCACCCCGCACCGCGTCGGCCAGCTCGCCGTGGCCGGCGTCCTCGAGCTGGTCGAGGGCGTCCTGCAGCTCGTTGTCCGCCCGGCCGATGAGGCGGTGGAACGCGTAGAGCATGCCGCGTGCGTGGTCGGCGACCTCGAGAGCGGCGGTGACCTTGCCGACCGCGACGACGGTCGCCTCGTCGACCTCGGGCGGCGGCTCGTGCGCGGGGTCGGGCCGATCGGGGTCGGACGGCAGGGCCGGTGCGCCGGCGAGGACCTCGGTGGGGTCGGGCTGCGTCATGCCGACATCGTCGGGCGCGCCTCCCCGGTGCGCACCCGGAGGCGGGCCGGGGGCGCGTCGCCGTCCCCCGCTGCCCGTCGACCCCGGCGGCCGGCGCGACCCGGGAACCGGGCAGCGCCCGACCGGCGACCGCGGCGCGGACGGGTCTAGGCTGCCGCCCGCGAGGCCGACCGGCTCTGCGCGATCCGACCGCCGGGAGCAGACATGGCTGTCCTGTCCGAGATCTTCGCGACCAAGCACAAGGGCGCCCTGGCGCGGGCCGAGGCGCTCGACGCCGGTGGTGACGCACCCGAGGACGTCCCGCACCTGGAGCTGAGCGACGTCACGACGCTCGAGCTCGAGGTGCTCGGGGAGATCGCCGCCAGCACGCTCCGGTTCGGGACCGGTGACCTCGAGCTCGAGGAGGTGGACCTCGACCACGAGTCGCTGTTCGAGCTCCCGCCGTTCCTCTGCGAGGTCCTCGCCGAGCTGGGCAAGGCCGAGGACCCCGACGCGCTGGCCGAGGTCGCAGCGGCCTGGGCGGCGTCGGAGGAGATGGGGATCGACGCAAGCGTCGCCCAGCCGATCGTCGCGGACCTCGTCGAGCTCGTGACCAGTGCGTCGCGCGAGGGCCTCGACGTCTACCTGTGGGTCGAGCCCGCCTGACCCGCCCTCGACCCGGATCCGCCCTCGACCCGGATCCGCCCTCGACCCGGATCCGCCCTCGACCCGGGACCGTCCTCGGGGCCACCATCGCAGTGGGCGCCGCAGCACGGTGGCGTGGAGCGGAGGGGACGACGTGTCCGGTGAGCCAGCCTTCTTCGAGCTCGGCGTCGAGGACGCCGGGCGGGCACGGACGTTCTACGGGGCGCTCTTCGGATGGTCCTTCGGCCCTGGTCCGTCCGGTGGTGACGGGGCGGTGATCCGGACGCCCACCGTCCCGGGTGGCTTGCACGCCGGTGACCCGGCCGCGTCCCCGGCCCTGTTCTTCAGGGTCGACGACCTCGACGCGGCGACGGCGACCGTGCGGAGGCTCGGTGGGACGGTGGAGGGCTCGTCGGACCCGGACCCGGATCCGGACCTGGACCTGGGTGTGGAGCCATCGCCGGAGGACGGGCGGGAGACCGACATCGCGCACGGACGGTTCGCGATGTGCCGGGACGACCAGGGATCACCGTTCGGCCTCGTCGAGCCGCCTCGGGGCCACCGGGCGGCACCCCACGGTGACGTGACACCGGCCGCCGGCCCGAGCGTCGACGTCGACGTCGTCACGCTGGAGCGAGCGGGCTGGGAGGCGTTGTCCACCGGACCCGCCGAGGCGACGGCCTTCTACGACGCCGTCCTCGCCGCGACGGCCGTCATGCTGCTGCCTGGTGGCCTGGTGCTCACCGACCGGGCGCAGGTCATCGCGTCGATGAGCGGTCCGCCGTGGTCGTCGCACCGCCTGTCGGACGTGACCGTCCTCGAGCCGGCACCGGGCACAGCCCTCGTGCACTACGCGGCCCGGGCGACCCGCGGTGACGTGGAGTACGCGGCGCTGTGCGCGAGCCTGTACGTCCGACAGCACGGCACGTGGCGCCTGGTGTCCCACCAGCAGACGCCGGGCTGACCCGGCGGGGCGCTCGGTGGTTCCGGGCAGCCGGTCTGCGCTGTCATGCTCGTGGCGCGCCCGATCCCGGGCGCGCACCCACAGCGAAAGGCACTGCGATGCTGGCCGGCTTCAAGAGCTTCATCATGCGCGGCAACGTGATCGACCTCGCGGTCGCCGTCGTCATCGGCGCCGCGTTCGCCACGGTGATCTCCGCACTGGTCGACGGATTCATCAACCCGCTCGTCGCGGCCGTCTTCGGGACCGTCGACCTGGACTCGGCGCTCGTGTTCGAGGTCAACGACGCCGTGTTCTCGATCGGGATGGTCATCGGGGCGGTCATCAACTTCCTCCTCGTCGCCGCGGCCGTGTACTTCGCGATCGTGCTGCCGATGAATCGGCTCGCGGAGCGCCGCAAGGCCGGCGTCGAGCCGGAGCCCCAGGCGCCCGCCGAGGACATCCTCCTGCTGCAGGAGATCCGCGACCTGCTCGCCGCCCGCCGGACCGTCTGACGCGGCACGTTCCGACGGCACAGCTCGACGGCACAGCCCGACGGCACAGCTCGACGGACGCGGCGACCCCCGAAGGTCCCCGCGTCCGTCGCCGGCGGGCGTCGGCCGTGCGTCGCCGACCGCACCGCGCCCTGCTCCTCGGCGTCACCCACGACGGGTCACCGCCTCGCGGCGAGCAGCGAGGAGCGCTGCCGCGCCCAGGAGCACCGCGGATCCGAGCACCCACGCCACGTGCAGTGCCACCGGTTGCAGCGGAGCCCCGGTGAACGCCTCGACGTCGCCGGCGGGCAGGAGCGCCCGGTAGGCGAGCTGGCCGAAGTGGTAGGTCGGCAGGACGGGGGCGATGTCACCGATCGGGTCGGGGAGCTCGGACAGCGGGACGAAGAACCCCGACGCGAACGCGAGCGGCAGGAACACCACGTTCGCGATGACGACCGCCACCTTGGGCCGGACCAGGTACGCGATCGCGAAGCCGAGCGGGCTGAACAGCACGACACCGGCGAGCATGGTCCCGCCGAAGAGCGCCCACTCCTTCAGCTCCAGCCGGACACCGCCCGCGGTCGCGGCGAGCGCCGCCATGGTGACGACGATCAGCAGCCCGTGGACGAGGGCCGCACCGACCTTTCCGGCGAGGTAGATGCTCGTCGGGAACGGTGTCGCGGCGAGCGTGCGCAGCCATCCCCGGCCGCGGTCCTTGGCGACGTCCTCTCCGAACACCACGATCGCGAGCGTGACGACGCCGTAGCAGGACAGGGACACCAGCATGGCGAGCCCGATCCGGGTGCCGTCCGGCAGGAGGCTCGCGGCGTTCGTCAGGCCGAACATCGCGTAGAGGATCACGGGGATCACCACGGCGCCGACGGCGAACTCGGGGCTGCGCAGGTTGGCCCGCACCTCCGTGGCGACCTGCAGGGCGAGCAGGCCGCCTCGGCCGCCGGTGGGGCGCGCTCGCTCCCCGGTGTCCTCGGGGGCGGTCCGGGCAGCCGTCCCGCGCGTGGCGTCGGCACCGCCTCGGTGCGCCGCGAGGTGGGTCGGGGGCGTGCGCGTGGTCATCGGACCGCTCCTTCGGGGTGCGCGGCGGAGAGCTCCTCCGTCAGGGCGAGGAAGACGTCCTCGAGGTCGTCGTCGCCGACGAGCTCCGAGGGTGCGCCGTCGGCGATGAGGCGGCCGCCGGCGATGACGACGATGCGGTCGGCGACAGCCTCCGCCTCGGCCATGTCGTGCGTCGCGAACAGGATCGTCGCCCCGTGCCGGACGGCGGTGCGGGCCTGCGCCCAGAAGGACCGACGGGACACGACGTCCATGGCGGCGGTCGGCTCGTCGAGGAGCAGCAGCTCCGGCTCGCCGACGAGAGCGAGCGCCAGCAGCAGGCGCTGACGCTCGCCGCCGGACAGCGTGGTGACGGCCCGGGTCGCCCGGCTCGTGAGCCGCACACGCTCCAGGACGTCGTCCACGGGAACCGCCCGCGGATAGGACCGGCCGACGAGCCGGACGAGCTCGCGGACGGTGACCTGCTCGGGCAGGCCGGCGCCCTGCAGCATCGCCCCGACCCGGCCACGGGCAGCCGACGGCGGACCGCCGAGCACCTCGACCCGACCGTCGCTCGGGCGGGCGAGGTCGAGCAGGAGCTCGAACGTCGTGGTCTTCCCGGCGCCGTTCGGGCCGAGCAGGGCGACGATCTCGCCGCGCCGGACGGTCAGGTCCAGCCCGTCCAGGGCGCGGACCTGGCCGTACTCCTTGGTGACTGCGGACATCTCGATGACGGTCATCGGTGGCCTCCTTCGGTGCCCCTCCGACGCTAGGGAGACCACGTCGGGGGACAGGTGCCGGAGGTCATCGATCGTGGTCATGACCTCTGGCACGGTCGTGCGGGGCGGGACCGCTCGTAGGGTGGCGCGCATGCCCACACGCACGGACGAGCGGCTCGCCGCGGGCACCGGGCTCGCCGCCACCCTGGTGGTGGGGATCGCCGGGCTGGTCGGGGTGTGGACGGACGGATCCGGGGTGGCGCTGCCGGCTGCGTGGTGGGTGGGCTACGCGGTGTTCGTCGCGGTCTTCGTCCTCGACTCCGACCTCGTGCCGCTCGGGCTGCCTCCGGCTCCGCACCGGCACCCCGCGTTGCGGTCGGAGGTGCTGTCCCTGGTCGAGGTGGCCGCGGCGATCGCGGTGTGGTTCGCGGCTCCCCACGCCGGCTGGACGTCGGTCCTGTTCGTGGTCAGCGCCGTCTCCGTGGCCTTCGTCCACCACCGCATCGTCTTCCTCGTGGTCGTCGCGGTGCAGACCCTCGTGGTCGCGATCGGTACCGCGATGCTCGGCCGCTCCACGACCGACGTCGTCCTCCTGGCCCTCGTCTACGCGTCGTTCCAGGCGTTCGCCGGGCTCCTCGTGCTCACGGCGCGGCGGGAGGCGGAGAGCCGCGCGGCGCTCGCGGCCGCGCACGCCGAGCTGCGGGCCACCCTGACGCTCCTGGCCGCCTCGAGCCGCGACACCGAGCGGCTGCGCATCTCCCGCGACCTGCACGACGTCGTCGGGCACGGGCTCACGGCGCTCGCCCTGGAGCTCGAGGTGGCCTCGCACCAGGTGACGGGTGACGGCGCCGAGCACGTGGTCCGCGCCCGTGGCATCGCCAAGGACCTGCTGCGGGACGTCCGGTCCACCGTCGGGGACCTGCGCACCGCGGTGCACGGGCTCGAGGCCGCGCTGCGCGACGTCGCCCGTACCGCACCCGGCCTCGACGTGTCGGTGCAGGTGGACGAGCGCGTCCCGGTCGACGGGGCGGACGCCGTCGTCGTCGTGCGGTGCGTCCAGGAGCTCGTCACCAATGCGCTGCGGCACGCCGGTGCCCGGGTGCTCGACGTCCGCGTGGTCGCCGACGCCGACGGCGTCACGCTCCAGGCGCGGGACGACGGGCAGGGCGTGCACCGGCTCGAGCTCGGCAACGGGCTGACCGGGATGGTCGAGCGCGTCGAGGACCGCGGTGGTGTCATCACGTTCGACCCGGGTGCGGGCCGCGGGTTCGGGGTCACGGCGAGGATCCCGGCGCCATGACCCGGGTGGCGATCGTCGACGACCAGACGCTCGTGCGGCACGGCATCCGCAGCCTGCTGGCGCTCAGCGCCGACATCGAGGTGGTGGCCGAGGGTGAGGACGGTGACGACGCGCTCGCGATCGTGGCCCGAGGCGACGTCGACGTCCTGCTGCTCGACCTGCGCATGCCGCGCCGCGACGGCATCGCGGCCCTCGAGGCGATGCGCGAGCGCGGCGACGCCGTGCCGGTGCTGGTCCTCACGACCTTCGACGACGACGAGCTCGTCCTGCGCGCGGTGCGGGCCGGCGCCCGGGGCTACCTGCTCAAGGACGTGACCCTCGACCAGCTGCTCGGGGCGGTGAGCACGCTCGCCGCGGGCGGCACCATGCTCCAGCCCACGCTGACCGACCGGCTGCTGCGTGCGGTGGCGGCGGGCCGCTCGGCCCCCGACGGAGCGCTGGGCCGCGCGGAGCCCCTGACGGCTCGCGAGCTCGACATCCTCCGGCTGGTCGCCGCCGGGTACTCCAACAACGAGATCGCGTCGGCGCTGCACCTGGCCCCGGGCACGGTGAAGAACCACGTCACCGCGGTCCTCCTCAAGCTCGGCGTGCGGGACCGCACCCGCGCGGTGCTCCGTGCGCTCGACCTCGGGCTGCTCGCGGGCCCACCGCCGGCGGAGCGCGGTCCGGGCGGTCCGGGACGTTCGAGCCGTTCTGGTGGACCAGGGGGACCGGGGGAATCGGGGGGACCAGGAGGACCGGGGGGACCGGGCGAGCGTCGAACGGGTGGGAGCCGATCGGACCGGGGCCGGTCGCCCGACGACCGCTGAGGTGGCGTGCGGCCCCGTCAACCCGCCCCGCCGGGCCTCGGGTCCGGATGGGGTCCCGTGGGGTGCGGGGTCGGGCCGCCTTCATCGGGGGTGGTGTCGGCGCGGTCGTCGTGGCCTGGGTCGTCGGTGTCGGGCGGTGTCGCCCCGCCGGTCGCGGCGCCTGGCTGGGCGTGGGCCCGCGCCTCGGCCGCCAGCTGGGCCCGGAGGGCGTCCTGACGGCGTCGGCGTCGGATCTCCGTCAGGGCGAGGACCAGGGCGACGACGACGGGGACGACGTACTGCGCGTGCTCGAGCACCCACTGCAGCCACGCCGGGAGGGTGACGTCCGGCAGGTCGATGTCCGGCCACGGGATGGACGGGAGGTCCCAGTCGGGCCACGGGATCGACGGCAGGTCGACGTGCGGCCAGGGGATCGACGGCAGCTCCCAGTCCGGCCACGGGATGGCGACGACGAGCCGGAACGCGAGCAGGCCCAGCAGCAGCGGGAGGACGACCTTGGCGACGCCCCCGATCGCGGCGATGGCCGCGTGACGTCGGGGGTTCCGGCGGATCCGCTCCTCCCAGAGCGCCGCGGGGAGCCCGGTTCGGGGTCGAGGTCGATCCCACCGGTGCCGATCGCCGCCCGCGCGGATGCGCTCATCCGGCCGTCCGCCTCGTACCAGGTGGCTCGCCGCGGCCGGCCGAACGTCGTGAACCGCACCCCGACGGCGCCGAGGTCGGTGGCGCCGGCCTGGTCGTCGGCCCGGGCCTGGTCGTCGACGTCGGTTCCGGTGTCGGTGCCGGTGTCCGTCGCGGGCTCGGCCTCGGGGTCGGCCGCGGGCTCGTCGTCGGCGCCCGACTCGTCGTCGAGCCCGTCACCCGGCTTGAGGCGGACGTGCTCGTCGGCGGACCGCCGGGTGGCGACCAGCCGGCCGTCGACGTGCCAGGTGATCGTCCGGGAGACGGATCCGCTGACGACCTCGACGCGGTGCCGCCGACCGTGGACCGACAGGTCCCACCGTTGCGGCGGCTTCTCGTCCGGCATCCTCCCGAGGGTAGACACGTGCCCAGGTGGACAGGTACCGCCCTCGGTCAGCCGGTCAGCCGGTCAGCCGGTCAGCCGGTCAGCCGGCCCGCTGGTCAGCCGGTCGTCGGCGGAGCCACCGGCCCGCGCCCCGCGTCGGGACCGGTGGGGACGGGTTCCTGCAGCCCGCTCGCTCGCCGGATCGGACGCCCGACGGCGGCGCGGACGGCGGCCTCGCTGCCGACCACCCGCACGAGCTCACGGGCACGGGTCACCGCCGTGTAGAGCAGCTCGCGGGTGAGCAGCGGCGACGTCTCCGGCGGCAGGACGACCGACACCCGGCGGAACTGACTGCCCTGCCCACGGTGGATCGTCATCGCGTGCACCGGCTGCACCGTGGGCAGCCGGTGCGGACGCACGAGCTGCGGGTCGCGGGGGTCGCCGAACGCCACGACCGTGCCGCCGGCGCCGTCCGCGATCACGACGCCGGTGTCCCCGTTGTACAGACCGGTGTCCCGGTCGTTCGTGGTCACCAGCAGCGGCACGCCCAGCGCCCACGGCCCGTGCGCCTCATCGCCGTGCGACCCGGCGCCGGACCCGGCGGCAGACCCGGCGGCGGACCCGGCCGCCGGATGGGATCCGCCCTCGGCCGCCCACGCCCCCGAGACACCCGCCCACTTTGCGACGCCGGCCGGCCCCCGACGGTGCGCGAGCAGGAGCCGGTGGTCCTCGAGGGCGTGGAGCGCGGCGGTCGCGTCCCCGGCCGTGGCCGCGGCCGTGAGGGCAGCCCCGGTCCTGACGACGTCGGCGCGGACGGCTGCCACGTCCGCATCCGTGAGGTGGTCACCGGTCTCGACCCAGACGACCGAGCCCGACCCGGCGCGGAGCTCGGCCAGGGTCCCGTCCACGTCACCGCGGCGCATCGCCTCGGCCAGCCGGCCCAGCTCCACGCCGTAGCGGAAGGTCTCGGTCAGGCGGACGACGCCGTTGCGCAGCGCGGCGACGTCGTCGGGCCCGGTCGGCACGTCGTCCCCGAGGACGGCCCGCACGCGCTGCGGGAGCCCGTCGGCGACGGGCGGCCGTCGCACGAGGTCACCCAGGACGGCGCCGGCCTCGACCGACGCGAGCTGGTCGGGGTCGCCGACGAGGACCAGCCGCGCGCCCGGCCGCAACGCCTCGAGGAGCCGGGCCATGAGCGGCAGGGACACCATCGACGTCTCGTCGACGACGACGACGTCGTGCGGGAGGCGGTGACCGGCGTCGTGCCGGAACCGGGTCGCGGACCCCGGACGCCAGCCGAGGAGCCGGTGGATCGTCGTCGCGGTCGGCTCGCCGACGCGCTCGCGGTCAGCGGCGTCCATGCCGCGCACCACGTCGCGCACCGCCTCCTGCAGCCGGGCGGCGGCCTTCCCGGTCGGCGCGGCGAGCGCGATCCGCAGCCCCGGCCCGGACACCTCCTGCAGGACGGCGAGGAGCCGGGCGATCGTCGTCGTCTTGCCGGTGCCCGGGCCACCGGTCAGGACGGTGAGTCGGCCCAGCACGGCCGCCGCTGCGGCGACGCGCTGCCGGCTGTGGTCGACCGGGGTGCCGGCATCCGTAGAGACCTCCGGTCGCGGGGCATCCGGCAGGTGCCGCCGCACCACGGCGGCGAGCGTGCCGGGGTCCACCGCGAACGGGTCGGCGGTCAGGCGTGCGTCGACCTCGCGGCGCACGAGCTGCTCGTCACGCCAGTAGCGGTCGAGGTACAGCCGGCCGCCGACCCACCGCACCGGGCGGTCGGCCGGTCCGTCGACCCCGACCGCGACCAGCGGGCTCGCCTCGATCGCGGCGGTCCACGCGTCGAGCGGCGGCCAGGGGACCGTCTCGACCGAGACCTGTGTCGCCTGGGTCGCGGGTGACTCGTCGTCCGTGCCGCCGTCGTCGTCGGCGGCGTCCGCGACTGCGAGCCGCTGCGCGTCGGCCAGGTCCACGCACACCGAGCCGGCGCGGACGCCGCGGACCGCCAGGGCCACCGCGAGCAGGACCCGCTCGTCCGCCTCACCGGTCAGCCGCCCGAGCCGCTGGGCGACGTGCACGTCGGCCGCATCGAGCACACCGGCTGCGTTGGCGGTGGCGAGCAGTCCGCGCGCGCGGACGGCCAGCCGGGCGTCGAGGGGGCCCGCACCTGCGGTGCTCCCGGCGCTCCCTGGGCCGCCGGTGCCCCCGGTGCTCGGGGCGATCGCGGTGCCGGCCGGAGGGATCGGTGCGGTCATCGGGGTCCTCCGGCATCGATCAGCGCCGACAGCTCGACCACGAGCGCCGTCGGCGGGCGCCACGTCATCACGCCGCACGGCATGCCGTCGGCGACCGGTGTGGCGGGCCCGACCATCCCGCGCACGAACAGGTACAGGCCGCCGCCCAGGTGTCGGTCGGGGTCGTACCCGGGCAGGCGCCAGCGCAGGAAGCGGTGCAGCGCGACGGAGTACAGCAGCAGCTGCAGGGGGTAGTGGGCGTCGATCATCGCCGCGGTCATCGCCGCGGGACGGTAGTGCCAGGCCGTCACCGGCTCGCTCGGCGGTGCGAGGCGGTTGGTCTTGTAGTCGACGACGACGTACCGCACGTCGCCGTCGACGGTCAGACGCAGGACGGCGTCGATCGACCCGGTGAGGTAGCCGCGCAGCGGCTCGGTCGGCATGCCGCGACCGGCGAGCCGGTCGGCGTACGGGGCGAACGGGTCGTCGGCGGCCAGGTGGCGGCGCAGGAGGTCGGCCATGGCGCGCAGCGTCGCGGCGCCCCGTCGCGGTTCGTCCCCACCGGCGAGCGGCAGCTCGAACTCGAGCTCCGCCAGCCGGTCCGCCGGAGCGACGTCACCGAGCGTCCGGTCACCGGCGAGCCTGCCGAGGGGGTGGCCATGACGGGCGCCAGCGCGGCGGCGAGGGCATCGGGGTCGACGCCGAGCCCGCGGGTCAGCGCCGCGTCACGGCAGTGCCGCCGCAGCTCCGCCGGCAGGTCGCCGGTGGCGGTGTCGACGTGCTCGAGCACCTCGTGGACCAGCGTGCCGAACGCCGTGCCCCCGGGGAGTCCGCTCATCGGTGACGGGATCGCCCGCAGCGCGTCGTCGGCGGATGCCGCCTCCGCCGCGGCGCCCGGGACCGCTGCCGCGCGGCTCGGGCCTGCTGCCGCCGCTGACCCGGCCCTCGCGCCCAGCCCCGACTCAGACCCCGGCGCCGACTCGGACCGCCCTCCCGAACCAGACCCCGGGGTCGGCCCCGCGACCGTGGCAGACCCGGCGACCGGGCCGGGCTCGTCCTGGATGCCGGTGAGCTCCGGCTCGCTGGCGACCGACGCCATGGCCGCCTCGTGCGCGGCGGCCGTGAGACCCGAGTACGACGTCCGCCGCCAGACCGGGTCCGGACGCCGACCGAGCCGGCCCACGACGAGCTCGGCACGGTCGGTGGCGGGTGGCGTCCACCGCGCCGGCACGACCGGGCTCGCGACGACCTCGTGCACGACCGCCCCCGCGGACCTCGCCTCGAGCGCGCCGAGCGCCGCAGCCACCGCGTCGTCGTCGGGCAGCCGGACCGTCGCCGGCGGCTCCCCGCCGGGCCCGTGCCCGCCGAGCAGCAAGCGGGTCAACGGGCCCGCCGCGCTGTTGGTCGAGGGCGCCCACCAGGCGACGACCTGCGAGCTCGCGCGGGTCAGGGCGACGTAGGCCAGGCGCAGGTCCTCGCCGAGCTCCTCGGCGGCGTGCCGCGCGCGGGCGTCGTCGTACCCCGGCGACCCGGGGCCTCCGACGTGCAGCAGCCGGGCGCCCTCGTCGTCGTGGTAGCGCAGCAGGGGCGGGGTCTTCTCGACGTAGCGGTCCCACGCGAACGGGACGTGGACCACCGGGAACTCCAGGCCCTTGCTGGCGTGCACCGTCACCACCTGGACCGCGGCGGCGTCGGTCTCCAACCGGCGGCTGCGCTCCTCGGCGTAGTCCTGCTCGGCCTCGGTGATCCGGGTGCGCAGCCACTCGGTGAGCGCGACCGTCCCGAGCCGCTCCGCGACGGCCGCCCCGTGCAGCGCCTGGCCGATGTGCCGCAGGTCGGTGAGCGTGCGCTCCCCGGTGCTCTTCCGCAGGAGCCGCTCCGTCAGGCCCTCGGCGCTCGCCATCTCCAGCAGCGCGGCGACACCGCGGTCGTCGAGCACGTGCGCCCAGGTCCGCAGCCGGTCCGCGAGCTCGTCGCGCCGGGGACCGGACGCCTCGGCGAGCCCCCGGGCGTCCCACCCGACGAAGGCGGTCAGGGCAGCCGCGGCAGCCCGCCCGGCGTGCCCGGGCTGCGCCAGCGCGGTGAGCAGCGCGAGCCAGTGCCGCGCCGCGGGGGTCGTGAAGACGCTCGAGACGCCCGACTCGACGGCGGGGACGCCCGCCGCGGCGAGCGCCGCGCGGATGGCGGAGGCGTCGGCGTTGCGGCGCGTCAGCACCGCGATGTCACCGGGGCGCAGCGGGCGCCACCCGTCCCCGCCGTCGGCGGTGTCCCGCAGCCGCGTGGTCGCGAGCGACGCCACGATCTCGGCCGCGACGTCGGCGTACACGAGCGCCCGCACCTCGCCGACCTTCGGGTTCTTGACCCCCTTGAGCCCGAACGATGCCCGGGTGACCTGCCGCAGCCGGACCGGCGGCGCGCCGTCGAGCCGGCGCCCGGTGTGCTCGGCGTCGACCGGGCGGACGACGATCCGCGGGTCGCCGAGCGCCGCACCGCCCAGGACGGCGGAGAGCCCGGTGAGGACCGGCTCGTCGCTGCGCCAGTTGCGGCCGAGCGTCCGCACCGTGCCGGCCTCGTCCCGTGCGCGCAGGTAGGTGACGACGTCGGCGCCGCGGAACGCGTAGATCGCCTGCTTGGGGTCGCCGATGAGCACGAGCGTGCGGTGGCCGTGGAAGGCGGTGCGCAGGATCTCCCACTGCACGGGATCGGTGTCCTGGAACTCGTCGACCATGACGACCCGGTAGCGGGACCGGACCCGGTCGACCGCGGCGGGGCCGGTCACCGGGTGCACGAGCGCGTCGCGCAGCAGGACGAGCAGGTCGTCGTAGTCCAGGACGCGGCGGGCGCGCTTGCGGCGCACGAGCTCGGCGCGGACCGCGGCGGCGAACCGCTGGTGGTGCGACGCGGGGGTGGCCGGGTCGGCGTCGTCGGGGCGCAGGCCCGCGTCGTGGTCGGACACCGCCGCCCGCGCGGTCCGTCGGGCGTCCCCGATGCCCAGGACGGGCTGGGCGTGCGCGGCGTACCCGCGCAGGTACAGGTCGTCGATGACCTCGTCGACGAGGTCGGCGATGTCCGGGACGAGGTCCGCGTCCGGGTCGACGTCGCCGGCCGTGCCCAGCGCGCCGAGCATCCCCTGGCAGAACCCGTGCGTCGTCGTGATGGTGGCGGCGTCGAACTGGGCGAGGGCGCGGGTGAGGCGACGCCGACGCTCTTGGCGGACGGCGTCGTCACCGGTCGCGAGGTGCCGGACGAGCGCGTCGCCCGACGACGCCGCGGCCGGGTCGTGCAGCGCGCGTTCGGTGGCCACGAGCCGCTCCCGGACCCGGTCGCGGAGCTCGGACGTCGCCGCGCGCCCGAAGGTCACGAGCAGCAGCTCGGACAGCTCGGCGACACCTTCGGCGACGTACCGGGTGGCGAGCGCCGCGATCGTGAAGGTCTTGCCGGTCCCGGCGCTCGCCTCGAGCACGGTCGTCCCGGTGGGCAGCGGGCCGCAGACGTCGAACACCGCGCTCGCGTCGAGCACCGCGCTCGTGTCGGACACCGCGCCTGTGCCGAGCACCGCGCCTGTGTCGAACGCCGCGCTCATACCGTCTCCGTCCGCTCGTGGGCGATCAGCGGCTGCCACACCCGCCGGGCGAGGACGCCGAACCGGGTGCCCTCGTCAGGCCACCACCCGCCCTCGCGCCCCACCGGGTCGGCCGCGAGCAGCAGGCCCAGGGACACGTCGTCACCCCAGACGTACCGGTGATGGTCGTCGAGGTTCTCGTACGAGCCGCGGAACTCACGGTCCGCCGTGAGCAGGGCCTGCTCGGGCAGGTCACCCGCGTCCCGGGCGCGGGCGTACGCGCAGCCCGCGGCGGACGGCAGCGGCAGGGGCTCGCTCAGGGCGGCGTCGCGCAGCGCCACGAGCTCGGCGAGGTGCTCGAGCGCCTCATCGGGTGCCGGGGCCGTCATCGTGGCGATCGCGGCCAGCGCCCGGGTGCTCGGCGACCGCCCCACCGTCACGGCGGAGTGGGCGCGGGTGCCGCTCGCCGCGGTGACCGCGAGGAGCTGGACCCACGCGCGCAGCCGGTGCTTCGCGGCGAGCTTGGAGTACACGGCGCGGACCAGGACGTCGCCGTGCACGCCCGCGACCGTTCCGGTCACCTCGCGCCCGTCCGGCAGCGGCACGGTGACGTCCAGCGTGCGGGCCGGTGCGGACGTGTGCCGTCGTGCCGTCTCGGCGATGGGCTCGACCCGCCCGCGCAGGTCGTCCAGCAGCGCCCCGCCGAGCCGCAGCGGCGGCAGCGCGCCTCGTCGCAGCTCCGCGCCACGGGCGCGGTCCAGGTCGACGCCGGCGAGCGCCGCCGCGAGCAGCCGGTCACCGACGACCCACTGTCCGAGCCCGTCCACGGTGAGCGGCAGGTGGTCGTCGACGTCCTGCGCCTCGGCGGGCAGGGACAGACCGAGCCGACGGCGCAGGAACGCCCGGACGGGGTGCTCGAGGTCGCGGACCAGCTCGTCGAGGTCCAGGTCGGCGAGCATGGCCGGGTCCGGCGGTCCGAGCGGCGCAGCCAGGAACGCACCCGGAGCGGTGCGGTCGCCCCGGCCCGCGAGGGCGGCGCGGTGCGCGACGGCGTCGTAGCTGAACGGTCCCGGCGCCCCGAGGGCACCGGCGGTGAAGTTGCGCTCGTCGACGGTCTGCAGCGGGTGCCGGACGAGCACCCGGTGCCGGGCCGGGTCGCCATCGGCTGTGGTCGCGGCCCCGTCGAGGGCGTCGAGCAGCTCACCGACCGGGACGGCCGGCGGCCGGGACGCGCCGGTGCGCTCGTCGGCGCCGGAGTACAGGACCACGAGGTGCCCGGTCGCCGCGGTCACCGCGTCGAGGAACAGCTGCCGGTCCTCGGTGCGGCGGTCCCGCTCGCCGACCAGCGGGTCCCGCAGCAGGATGTCGTCGCCGTCCGCCCGGGAGCCGCGCGGGAAGGCGCCGTCGTCCATGCCGAGCAGCACGACGACCCGGTGCGGGACCGCGCGCATCGGCTCGAGCGAGCACATCGTCAGGGCGCCGGTGCGGAAGCCCGCGCGGGTCGGGCGGCCGCGCAGCCGACGGGACAGCAGCGCGCGGACGTCCGGCAGCCGCAGGTCGGGGTCACCGCCGGCCGCGGCGGCCCCGCGGCGCGCCTCGTCGAGCACGGCGCGGGCCTCGACCTCCTGCCACAGGTCTGCCGGTGCCGTGCCGCCGAGCAGGTCGAGCGCCCGGTCCAGGGCGTCGAACCAGCGCGCGGCGGGTCCGGTGCCGTCGAGGGACCCCAGGACGACCGTGAGCCGGTCCACCACCTCGGCGAGGCGCCCGGCGAGCGCGATGTCCGTGCTGTCGACGTCGTCGAGCGGCAGTGCGGACCCGACGTAGCGCTGGTCCTCCTCCGCCATCGCGGCGCCGAGCAGGATGCGGTCGAGCGACGTCTCCCAGGTGCCCTGCGCGACGTGCCCGACGCCGAACCGCTCCCGCCGCGCGCGGTCCTCGCCCCACCGGGCGCCGGACTCGACCGCCCACTCGCGGATCCGGTCGACGTCCTCGTCCCCGAGGCGGAACCGACGACGCACCGGCTCGCTGCCGACGAGGTCGACGACGTCGGACGCGGTGACGCGGCCGTCGGCGATCTCCAGCAGTCGGCTGACCAGCGACAGCAGCGGGTTGGTCTGGCGCAGGGAGCGGTCGGCGAGCCGGACGCGCAGGGAGTGGCCCGGGTGGACCTCGTGCGGACCGGCGTCGTCGGGTGCGAGGCCGAACGTCGCGGCGACGAGCGGTGCGACCGCCTCGATGTCCGGGCACAGCACGATGACGTCGCGGGGCTCGAGCGTGGGCTCGGCGTCGAACAGGCCGATGAGCACCTCGCGCAGCACCTCGACCTGCCGGGACCGCCCGTGGCAGGCGTGCACCTGCACGCTCCGGTCACCCGGCGCCAGGACGTGCGCGGGGACCTGCGGGGGCGCGTCCGGGGCGTCGTCGCGCAGCCGGCGCTGCAGGGCGCCGAGGAGCGTGGGGGCGGCTCGGGTGCGGGGTGGTGGGTGTCGACGACGTCGCCCGTCGCGGTCAGCCGCAGACCGAGCTCGGTGGCGTCGCGGGCCATCGACGCGAGCAGCGGGTGCTCCGCGGCGACCGCGACCTCGGTGCGGCGCGGCGTGGCGACCGGCGCCGCCCCGGTCGGCGCTGCCTCGGTGGGCGCTGCCCCGGTCGGCGCCGCTCCGGACGCAGACCCGGCCGCCCGCCGGACGGCGTCCCACAGCACGGGCGAGGGGTGCGGCAGCCACAGGTGCACGTCCCGGTGCGCGGCCAGTGCGGAGAGCACGCGCACGGGGCCGGCGGCCAGCCGGGTCGCGCCGAAGACGGACAGCCGCGGGGGCAGGCCCACCGCGTCGGGGTCGTCCCGCAGGCGCGTCACCACGTCACCGAGCCGCTCCGCCGGGCTTGCGGTGCCCAGCCGCTCGCGCAGCTGCTGCCAGAGCCGGACCTGCCACGTGAGGTCGGCCGGGACCGGCGCTCCCGCGCCGTCCTCCGCGTCGCCCCGGGCCCAGGCGGTGAGCATCGAGGGCCGCTGGGTCACGTAGGAGGTGAACAGCCCCGCCAGGTGCGCGGCGACCTGCATGCGGCGGCCGCGCCGGACGTCGTCCGGGTCGCGGTCGGTGCCCAGGTGACGACCGAGCGGGCTGCACCACGGCTCGCCCGCGCACGCGTCGATCACGTCGAGCAGGTGCCAGGCCAGGCGGTCCCGTGACCACGGGTCGTCGTCGGCGGTGTGGCCGGTCCCGAGCACGGTGTGGGCGACGTCGTCGAGCAGGCGGCCGGGGGAGTCGAAGCGGATGGCGGCGGCGATGCCGCCCTCGGGTCCGGACCCGGACTCCGACCCGGGCTCAGGTGCGGGCCCGGCGCCGAGGCGGTGCGACAGCCGCTGGGCGAGCCACCGCTCGACGCCGCGGGTCGGCACGGCGACGACGTCGAGGGCGAACGGGTCGTCCGGAGCCACCGCGAGCACGTCGGCGAGCGGTGCCACCAGCGCGTCCGCGCGCTCGGACCGGTGCAGTCGCAGCACGGTGCCCTCCTCCCTCGACGCGAGTGGTCGGTCGCTCTCCGGCCGAGATCTCGGTGCCGGGCGTCGGTGCCCGTCGCGGGCACGCTACCTGCGGCCTCCGACATCCTGGACCGCAGGTCCACGTCGCCCTCGGCGCCGCTCAGGTCCCCCGTGATCTCCGGCGACCGGCGCCGTGGACCATCCACCGGCCTGCCGGACCGGGATGACGCCGGTTCCGGCTCCGGGACACGATGAGGGGGTGCCCCCGACTCTGCTCAGCTGGTTGACCACGCTCGACGCCGACGAGCTCTCCACGTGCCTGCGCCTGCGGCCCGACGTCCTGTGGGGCGTGCCGGTCGCCGACCTCGAGGACCTCGCCGAGCGGCTCGAGCACCCCGCCTCGGTCACGCACGCGATCACGGGACTCGCCGCGCCGTGGCTCGCCGTGCTCGAGGTGGTGACGGCGTTGGGCGACGGCGCCTCCGTCGAGGCGGTCGCGCGGCTCCTCGACGGCTCGACGGCTCCCGACTCGCACGACGCCGACGTCCGCGCCGTCATCGACGGGATGATCTCGGCGGCCCTGGTGGTCCCGGGGCAGGGCGGTGTGCTCGCCGTGAACCCCGGTGCCCGTGCGGTGTTCACGGCGCCGCTCGCCTTCGCCCCTCCGGCGCGGGCGCTTCTCGTCGGCATCCCGGCGACCGAGCTGATGAAGGTGACACGGGCGTGGGGGATGGACGTGGCCAAGCGCAAGGCCGACCTGGTCGACGCCGTCGCGGGGCGTCTTGCCGACCCGGTCCATGTCCGACGTGTTGTCAGCGAGGCCGAGCCCGAGGTCGCCGACGTGCTGCTCGAGTCGGTGCGGCGGGCGCTGGACCGCGCCCGGACCGCGGTCTGGACCGCGGACGGCACCGAGGCCGAGCCCGAGGCCGACGACGCGCCGACACCCTTCGACCCGGTGGCATTCCGTCGCGAGCGTGCGGCGTGGGCCTGGGCGGTCGAACACGGTCTGGCCTACCCGACGGAGCCGTACTCGACATCGGTGACCTTCCCGGCCGAGGTCTTCGTCGCGCTCGCACCACCGCGCTTCTGCGTGCCGTTCCGCGCACAGCCGCCCGCGGTGCCCACGGCACCCGTGCCCCCACGGTCGCTCGCCTCGGCAGCCGGCGGTGCCGTGACCGAGTGGCTGGGTGCGGCGATGGCGGTGCTCGAGCTCGTGGCCCGCGAACCGCTCACGCTGCTGCAGTCGGGCGGGGTGGGGGCGCGTGAGGTGCAGCGGGTGGCGAGGTCCGTCGGCGCGACCACCGACGACGTGCGCCTGGTCCTCGAGATCGCGACCGCCGTGGGTCTGGTGACGGCGAGCGGGCGCAGCCTCGTGGCGGCGACGGAGCTCGCCGCCTGGCGCGGCGAGACCCCACCGCAGCGGGCGAGAGCCCTCCTGCGGGCGTGGTTCGGGTTGCCGACGATCGCGACGGTGGACCGCCACGCCGACGGGCGCACCCGGCCTGCCCTGACCTCCCTCGCCGAGGTACGCGATCCCACGGGGATCAGGGCGGTGCTGGTCTCCGCGGCTGCCGACCTCGACGACGGTGTCGGCATCGCCTCGACCGACGCTCTGGTCGAGGCGGTTCGCTGGCGTCTTCCCCTGGCCGCAGACCCGTGGTCACCCGAGTGGGTTGCGCGGACGTGGGCGGAGGCCGAACGTCTCGGCGTCGTGGTCGACGGCGCGTGCACCGACATCGGTCGGGCGGTCCTCCGCGGCGGCCCCCAGGACCTCGAGGCCGTGCTGACATCGGTGCTGCCGGCGGTGCAGCGGCGCGCGTTGATCGGCTCCGACCTGACCGTCGTGGTCCCGGGAAGCCCGGACCCCACGGTCGTGGACGTCCTGGACGCCGTCGCGGTGCGTGAGGCAGGAGGTGCGGCGAGCACGTGGCGCCTGACCGCCGCGAGCGTGCGAGAGGCGTTGGACAGCGGTCTGACGGCTGACGCCGTCCTGTCCGCGCTCGAGACGATCGGCGGGACCGTGCCGCAACCCGTCGACTACCTCGTCCGCGACGTGGAGCGTCGGCACGGCCATCTGCGCGTGAGCTCCGCGGCGACGGTGCTGACCGGCGAGGACGCGGCGCTGCTGGCCGAGGTGCTGACGCACCGGGGCCTGCGGCACCTCGGCCTGAGGCAGGTGGCGCCGACCGTGCTCGTCGCCACTCTGCCCGTACCGCATGTGCTCACGGCACTGCGCTCGGCCGGGTTCCTGCCGGTCGAGGTGTCCGACGACGGGAGCCCGGTGGTGGGCCTGCGCGCACTGCACCCACGGACGGGCGCCGACGGCACCGCAGCCCTGGCCGTCCCGGACGGACCTGATCCGTCCCGCTCGCCGGAGGTGGGATCGGAGGACGCCGACGAGGTGCTCCGTCGGTGGGCCCGGGAGCAGACAGCGGCTCTCCTCGGCAGCCCGCCGTTGCCACCGCGGGAGGACACTCCTGACGGTGCGGCGCAGCGGCTGGTGCGGGGTGAGGAAGGGTCGCACCGGAACGACCTGGCGGCGGTGGAGGACCGACTGCGGGACAACGGCCTGCGGCTCGGAGCAGCGGAGGTGCGGCAGCTCGCGCACGCGCTCGTGCACGGGCTGCCGGTGTCCGTCCGGTACCGATCGTCGTCCGGGGGCGTGACGGTCCGGCTCCTGTCCGACCTCCAGCTCCTCGGCGGGAGCCTGTTCGCGTGGTGCCACCTGCGCGAGGACCAACGGTCCTTCACGCTGTCCCGGATACTCGCGATCTCGGCCGTCCCGGGTGCGGGCTAGGTGCAGGACCGCCGGACGTGCGGCCGCGGGCTCACGCCGGGGGCACCGCGCCGTCGGCCCGCTGCCCCCGCGGCATGAGCAGCCCGGCGAGCACGACCGCGATCGCGACACCGATCACCGACACGAACACCCCGTTGACGGCGTCGCCGAACAGCTCGGGCTCCTCCAGCGCCTCCGCGCCGCCCAGCCGGGCGTTGACGATCGCCCCGAGGATGGCGACGCCGACGGCGCTGCCCACGGACCGGGCGAACATGTTGGCGCCCGTCACGACGCCGCGCTCGCTCCAGCCGACGCTCGACTGCGCCGCGATGAGGCTCGGGGACGCGACCAGCCCCATGCCGAGCCCGACCGCGAAGCAGCACAGGCCCACGGACAGGATCGACGGCGTCTGCGACAGCACCGCCAGCGCACTGGTGGCGGCGACGACGATCCCCGCCCCGATGAGGACGGTCGAGCGGAAGCCGATCCGCAGGTAGATGCGGCCGGACAGCGTGGCGGCGATCGGCCAGCCGATCGTCAGCATCGCGAGGGTCAGGCCGGACGCCAGCGGTGAGACGCCGAGGAGCGCCTCGAGGAAGGTCGGGACGTACGACGTCAGGCCGATGAGGATGACACCCACGCCGATGCTGATCAGGGCAGTGGCGACCAGCAGCCGGCGGTGCAGCACCCACAGCGGCAGCACGGGCTCGACGGCGCGGCGCTCGACGAGCACGAACACGGTGAGCAGCACGACGGCGGTCGTCAGCGCCCCGACGCTGATCGGGGAGTCCCACGCCCACGCGTTCCCGCCCTCGAGGAGCGCCAGGATGAGCAGGCTGACCCCGACGGTCAGCAGGGTTCCGCCGAGCCAGTCGATGCGGCGCTTCTCGCGCTCGACGGTCTCGTGCAGGTGGCGGACCAGCAGCCACCCGGCGAGCCCGCACAGCGGGATGTTGACGAAGAAGATCCAGTTCCAGGTCGCGAACTCCGAGAAGACCCCGCCGAGCGTCGGGCCGACCACGGCCGAGATGGCCCACACGCTCGCCAGGTAGCCCTGCGCCTTCGCGCGCTCGGCGACCGTGTAGATGTCCCCGGCGATCGTGATCGCCATGGGTTGCACGGCCCCGGCGCCCAGCCCCTGGACCGCGCGGAACGCGATGAGCGCGGGCATCGACCAGGCGAACCCGCACAGGATCGACCCGAGCAGGAACAGCCCGACGCCGAACAGGATGACCGGCTTGCGACCGACGGTGTCGGCGAGCTTGGAGTAGATCGGCACGGAGACGGCCTGCGTCAGCAGGTAGATCGAGAACAGCCACGGGAAGCTCGTGAACCCGCCGAGGTCCGCGACGATCGTCGGGACGGCGGTCGCCAGGATCGTGGAGTCGATGGCGACCAGGCTCGTCGTCATCATGATCGCGATGAGGATCGGGCCGCGGGTGGAGCGGAAGCCGACGCCGTCGGAGGTCGTGGTCGTGTCGGCGGTGCTCAGCGGGGGCCTCTTTCGGTTCTCCTCCGGCGGCGGCGATGCGGCGGCCGGGGGCGTCGGCGCGGCGCCGACGGCGCACACCACCGTACGACCCCCCGCACCGCTCCACCCCCGGAGGCCCACCCGTCGGCACTCGGTAGCAGGGGCCGGCCGTGCAAGAACCTGCGCGCCGCGCACACGTACGGGGTGGGCGTCCCCTGCGGACCCGCGGTCCCGGCGCCCCGGCCCGGGACGACGTCCGGCCCGACGACGTCCGGCACGGACATGAGGAGGACGTGATGAGCACGGCATCGATCCGGCCCGACGCGAGCCGGCCCGAGGAATCCGGCGGGGCACCCCGTGCCCGCCGCCGACGCCGCCCCCGACAGCTCCCGGTCGCGACGGCGCTCGCCGCGGTCATGACGATGGCCGGCTGCGCGAGCGCGGCCGTCCCCGGCTCCGCCGGCACCCCGACACCCGGCACGTCCGGCGACGTCGTCGCCGACGCCGACCGGCCGCTGCTGCAGATCGAGCGCAGCGGCGGGTTCGTGCTCATGGGGTGGGACTTCGCGAGCGTCCCGGAGCTCACCGTCTACCCCGACGGGGCTGCGATCACCCACGGCCCGCAGATCGCCATCTACCCGCCTCCGACGCTGCCGAACCTGCTGCGCCAGGACCTCGACGACGCCACGGTCGAGGCACTCGTCACGGCGGCGCGCGACGCCGGCCTGCTCGACGACGACGCGCCGGAGTACGGGCACCCGCCGGTCGCCGACGCGCCCACGACGTTCGTCACCCTGCACGTCGACGGCCGCACGTACGCGCACGCCGCCGAGGCCCTCGGCATGGCCGACGGCGACGTGGGGACGGGGTCCGCGGAGGACGGGACGGTCGACGACGGCGCGGTCGACGACAGCGGGGCGGTGGACGACGGGATGGTGGACGACGCCGAGCCGGCGCCCACCCCGGACCTGCCCGGTGCCGAGCCGCTGCCCGGCCTCACCGAGGCCGAGCGAGCCGCACGCGCCCAGCTGGCGGCGTTCGTGTCCCGTGCGCACGAGCTGGTCGGGACGACGGGCGAGGGCTCGTCGTACGACATCCCCGCGTTCGCCGTGATGGCGCGACCGGCGCCGGATGACGTCACGGGTGAGACGACCGGCGCCCCCGCGCCGAGCGAGGCCACCGACCCGGCAGGCACGATGCCCGCGCCGGACGACGGCCTGGCACGTCAGGTGCTGCCGTGGCCCATCGACGTGCCGCTCGCGGACGCGCACGACTGCGTGCTCGTGGACGGGGAGCAGGCCGCGACGCTGCACGACGCTCTCGTCGGCGCCGGCTTCACGACCCAGTTCGACCAGGACGGCGTGCGGTACGACGTGTGGTTCCGACCCTCCTCCCGCACGAGGAGGGATGCGCGGACGTGTGACCTCGGGCGGCCCGTCGTCGCCCGGCAGGCCCTCAAGACCCGTTCCGGGCGGCCGATGAGGACGCGGACGGCGACGGGACGGGGAGCGCACGTGGACGGCATCGCAGCGATCGGCAGCCGTATCGCGACGATCCAGGGCACCCTGGCGTCGCTGCGTCCGCAGCCGGTCACGGCGTCGGACACGTCGGTGACCACGGCCTCCGCCGCGCCGTCTGTGGCCGGTCGGAGCGGCGCCGCCCCGGCGTCGTCGTCCGCGTCCCGGTTCGCCGCAGCGCTCGCGACGGAGGTCACCCACACGACCTCGACCGGGTCCGTCGCCGGCTACAGCGGCGTCCAGCTCGACAACGCGGGCGCGATCCTCACCGCAGGCAGGCGGATGGGTCTGTCCCTGCGGGACCAGACGATCGGTGTCATGACCGCGATGGGGGAGTCGTCGCTCAGGGTGCTGGGCCACGGCGACACCGCCGGCCCGGACAGCCGCGGCCTGTTCCAGCAGCGCGACAACGGCGCCTGGGGACGCTCGCGCAGCGGATGGACCCCGCGGCGAGCGCGACCGGCTTCTTCAGCGCGCTGGAGCGGGTCGGCGGTCGCGACGCGATGCCGCCGACCCGGGTCGCGCACACCGTCCAGCGCAACGCCGACCCCAACCACTACGCGAGGTACTGGGACGACGCCGTCGCCGTCGTCTCGCGCCTCACCGGAGCGACCGCGGCCCAGATCACCGGCCGCTGAGACCCGCGGCCGGACGGCCCCACAGACGCCGGTGGCCCGTGGTGAGAAGCTCCCGCGGGCCACTGGGGCATTCTTCGGCCGGGTCACGCGACCCGGATGACGACCTTGCCCTGCACGTGCCCGGTCGCGCTGAGTCGGTGCGCCGCGGCGGTCTCCTCCAGCGGGAACACCTCCGCGACGTGCACCGTGACGGCGCCGGAGTCGATCAGCTCGCCCAGCGCCGCGAGGTCCGCCGAGTCCGGGCGCACCCAGAAGTTCGTCCCGCCGAGCTCGGCGACGTCGGCGTCGGCGATGGAGCCGAGCCGCACGTCGGCGGCGCCGACCTGGGGCGTCGTCCTCGCGGTGCCGCCGCCCACGAAGTCCGCGACGACGTCGACGCCGTCGGGCACGAGCGCGCGGACGGCCTCGACCATGCCGTCGCCGTACGGGACCGGCTCCGCGCCGAGGCTGCGGACGAAGTCGTGCCGCGCGGGTGACGCCGTCCCGATGACGCGCGCGCCCCACGCCCTGGCGATCTGCACCGCGAAGGTGCCGACGCCGCCCGCGGCGTTGTGGACCAGGACCGTGTCGCCCTCGCCGACTCCGAGGCGGCGCAGCGCCTGGTACGCGGTCAGCCCGGCGAGCGGCGCGGCCGCCGCCTCCTCGAAGGACAGCGACGCCGGCTTGCGGGCCAGCGTGCGCACGGGTGCGGCGACCAGCTCGGCCGTCGTCCCGCCGCTGACGACGTCCTTGCGGACGTAGCCGTAGACCTCATCCCCGACGCTGAGCTCGGGGGTGTCCAGGCCGATCTGCTCGACGACGCCGGCGACGTCCCAGCCGGGGACGGCGGGGAAGACCGTGTCCATGATGCCGTCGAGGTAGCCCTCGCGGACCTTCCAGTCGACCGGGTTGACGGACGTCGCGCGGACGCGCACGAGGACAGAGTCGGGGCCGACCTTCGGGTCGGGCAGGTCGGTCAGCTCGAGGACGTCGGGGCCGCCGTAGCGGGAGTAGGCGATGGCTCTCATGTGGGTGGGCAACCGTCGACCCGGCGGTCCTCTTCCGGCTGCCGGGGTGCGGGACGTCACCTCGACCTCCGTGGTACCCCTGACCGATGACGATCGACGACGCTCTCGACTTCATCCGCAGCCACGGCCGCGCCGTCCTCGCCACGCGCCGACGCACCGGTGACGCCCAGCAGTCGCCGGTGCTCGTCGTCGCCGACGACGCCGGGCGACTCCTCATCAGCACCCGGGAGGCGGCGGTCAAGACGCGCAACGTCCGCCGGCACCCGCGCGCGTCGGTGTGCGTCTTCACCGACCGGTTCTTCGGTGAGTGGGTGCAGGTCACCGGGACGGTCGAGGTGGTGTCCCTGCCGGACGCCATGGACCTGCTCGTCGAGTACTACCGCCTCGCCGCGGGCGAGCACGACGACTGGGACGGCTACCGCGCGGCGATGCAGCGCGAGCAGCGGTGCGTCCTCGTGCTGACGCCCGAGGAGGCCGGCCCGACCGTGAGCGGTTGAGCCGACCTCTCGCGTCGAGCCGGGGGTCCGGCCGACCGGGCGCGCAGGTTCAGGCGTCGAGGTCGAAGCCGTCGTCCTCGTCGGGCAGCGTCCACGCGAGGTGCCAGTACGCCAGCAGGGTGGCGGCGAACCAGAGCAGGAACCCGACCCCGAGGCCCAGCGTCGTGTGACCGGTGAGCTCCGCGAGCCCGACGGCGCCGACGAGGGCGAGCGCGGTCAGCACCGCGCCGGGCCACTGGATCGCGGCGGTCGACTGCTCGCGCAGCCGGCGCTGGTGCTCGTCGAGGGAGCGGGGGCTGCGGTCGAACACGCACCGGATGCCGGTGTTGAGCAGCGAGTGCAGAGGGATGAAGCCGAACATGCCGACCACCCAGGCGACGAGGTACGGCGCCGTCCAGCCGTCGTCGGTGGTGGAGGCCACGACCGCCCCGATGAGCAGAGCGGTCAGGAGCCCGACCTCGGCGAGGACGAGCCGGCGCCGGACGCGCACGGAGCGGGTCCAGTCGTAGCGGCCGTCCTCGACGGCTCGGGACAGGAAGGTCTGCGCAGGCTGACTGGTCATCGTGTCCTCCGGTAGAGCTCGTGGCTGAGCGCGGGGAGCGGGTCGAGGGAGAAGACGGCCTCCACGGGGAGGTCGAAGTAGCGAGCGATGCGCAACGCGAGAGCGAGGGACGGGCTGTACTCGCCCCGCTCGAGGTAGCCGATGGTCTGGGGGTGCACGCCGACGGCCTCGGCGAGGTCCTTGCGACTCACCTTGCGCTCCGCGCGGAGCATCGCGATGCGGTCATGGACACGGTCGGTGTCGGTGCGAGGTTGTCGGCCCATGTGACTATTCGTAGCAGTATTACTGCAAGTGGCACAACACCCATGGCGTAGCGGAGGACATCCACGACGGGCGACCGAGCACTCGGGGCGCCCGTACGCTCGACCGGTGCCGTCCTACCGCGTCCGACTCGTCCCCGGCGTGCTGCACCGGGGGACCGACCCCGCGGACGTCCTGCCCGCCGCGATCGACGCCGCCGGGGAGCACACCACCGTCGAGGCCGGCACCGTCGAGGTGGTCCGCGGGCAGCCTCGCGTCACCGTCCGGTACGAGTCGCCCGACGACCTCACCGCCGCGCACGTCGGGCAGGCCGTCGTGGCGCGGGTGGCGGAGCTGGTCGTCGTGGAGACCAGCCGGGTCACCCGCCGGTTCGGCAACCGCTGGTACCCCTTGCGCTGATCGGCGACGTCGGCACCGGGGCTTCCAGGGGTCCGCCCTCGCGGTGATCCGCGCACACGGGTGACCCGCCCACGGCCGACGGGCGCCTCGGCTGGACGCGTGCCCGGACGCGGGCTTGACTCCTGCGTTCACCCGCCTGCAGGCACCGGGCGGCAGCGACCGCCGGAGGGAGCGTCCATGGGCACCGAGCCCGCGTACAGCGAGCACGACGCCGCCGTCTGGCACACGCGGTCGATGCTGCACGCGCTGTGGGAGGGACGCGTCGACCGGCTCCCGCACGTCCCGACGACGTTCCTGCCGCAGCTCGGCCCCGACGAGCGCGTCGTCGCGCGTGGCGGGTTCGAGCTGCTGACGTTCCGCCCGCTGGGCGATGGCGCGCTCCAGCCGGGCAGCGGGGGCTTCTTCTTCGCCACCGGACGCGGTGGGCTCGCCGCCACGGCAGCCGTCGCCGGCGTCCGGGCCCTGAACGACCGCAGCCGTCGTCGGGCAGCGGCCGAGGCCGCCGTGCCGCGCTGGGTGGTCGACGCCGGCGGCGTCGTCTTCGTCTCCACGCACGGGTTCTACCTCGACACCGGCCACACCCTGCAGCCGTGGGCATGGCCGCACGTCGACAGCATGGAGCTCGCGGGCCCCGGTGCCGTGCACGTGCGGGGCCGTACCGCGCAGGGGCCGGTCAGCTGGACGCTCCGGACGGACTGGGCCGAGCTGGTCTTCGTGCTGTGGTGCCTCGCGCGCCACCCCGGGCACCCCCAGCTGGGCTCCGGCGCGTGGATCCCGGCCGGGTGGGCCGAGCGCGAGGAGCACCGGCTGGAGACGCAGCGGTTGGAGAGGCAGCGGCGTCAGCTAGGCACGGGTGAGGCCTGACGCCTCGCCGGTCCGTCGGTGGATCCGGTCAGTCGGTGGACGACTCGAGCTCCTCGACGACGGAGCTGATCCCGCCGTCGTCGACGAGCCCGCCCACGGCGGCCCCGATGAGCACCCAGATCGCCACCGAGATGATCGCCGAGACGACCCCCAGCGCGATCCCGCCGAGGGCGAGCCCCTTGCCCGACACCTGCGGGGACAGCCGGCGCAGCGCGACGAGCCCGAGCACGACTGCCGCGATGCCGCCCACGATCGACACGGCGTTGACCACCGGGACGAGGCAGAGCAGCAGCGACACGCCGCCGACGACGACCGACGCGATCGCCAGGCCGCTGGGTCGGGGCGGCGGGGACGCCTCGGGCCAGCCCGACGGCGACGTGTGGCCGGCACCGGGATACGGCGTGGAGCCGGTGGGCTCGCCGGACGACGAGGACGACGGGTCGGAGTGGCTCATGGGTGCTCCCGGTCGGGTCGGGCGGGTGGACGTGTCCGACCGTCTCAGACGACGCTCGCCTCGAGCGTCACCTCGATGTTGCCCCGCGTGGCGTTCGAGTAGGGGCAGACCACGTGCGCGGCCTCGACGAGGGAGTCCGCCGTCGCCTGGTCGACCCCGCTGAGCTCCACGGTGAGGGCGACCGACAGTCCGAAGCCTCCGGCGTCGTTCGGGCCGATGCCGACCTCGGCGGTCACGGCGGAGTCCGTGGGCGTGACGCCCTGCTTCTTCGCGACGCCCTTGAGCGCGGAGTGGAAGCACGCGGCGTACCCGGCGGCGAAGAGCTGCTCGGGGTTGGAGGCGTCACCGGACCCGCCCATCTCCTTCGGGGTCGCGAGGTCCATCTCGAGCAGGCCGTCCGAGCTGCGGACGTGACCGTTGCGGCCGTTGCCGGTCGAGGAGGCGATGGCGGTGTAGAGCGTGGTCACGAGGTGGCCTTCCGTTGGGGGACTGGGTGCTCGATTGTCGCCCCGGGCGACGTGCCCCGCCCGACGGCGGTCCCGGCGCCCGGCGCTCACGCCGCGGTGAGCTCCCGGGCCCGCACGAGGACGGCGTCGAGCATCGCGGGCGTGAGGCGACCGGTGAAGGTGTTCTGCTGGCTGACGTGGAAGCACCCGAGCAGGGTCAGCGTGCGACCGCCGGGACCACCGAGGACCACCTCGGCCCCGTGCGCGAACCGCGGCCGGGGGCGGGGACCGCCCACCCCTGCTCGGCGAGGGTCGTCAGCAGCGCGGTCCAGCCGAACCCACCGAGCACGACGGCGACGTCGGGCGCCACGAGCTCGAGCTCCCGGCCGAGCCACGGCCCGCAGGTGCGGCGCTCGTCCGGGGTCGGCAGGTTCGCGGGCGGCGCGCACCGGACCGGGGCCGTCAGGCGCAGGCCGGTGAGCGTCAGCCCGTCGCCGAGGTGGGTCGACGTCGGCTGCGACGCGAAGCCCGTGCGGTGCAGCGAGGCGAACAGGAAGTCCCCGCTGCGGTCGCCGGTGAACATCCGCCCCGTGCGGTTGGCGCCGTGCGCGGCGGGCGCCAGCCCGACCACGAGGATGCGCGCGTCGGGGTCGCCGAAGCCGGGTGCGGGGCGGGCCCAGTAGGTCTCCTCGCGGAACGCGGCGCGCTTGGTGGCGGCGACCTCCTCGCGCCATGCGACCAGGCGCGGGCAGGCGCGGCACCCGACGACGAGCGCGTCGAGCTCGGCGATCGTCCGGGCGGAGCGCCCGCGGAGGGGGTACGCGGGCTCCTCGCTCGTCGGGTCGGGCGGCGGATGGTCCGCCGGGGCGGTCGTCGGGTCGCTCATCGCAGCCCCAGGGCGTCCGCGACGCGGTGGACCTCATGGTCGAACCACGCGTCGAGGTCGTCGACCACGCCGTGCAGGTGCCCGAAGGTCTCGAACGACACGGCGCCGAACAGGAACGTCCACGCCATGAGGCCGCGCGCCAGCAGGTCGACCGGGACCTCGTCCGGCATCGTCGCGCGCACCGGCGCGAGTGCGCCGGCCAGCGCGTCGTCCTCCGGTGCCGGGGCGGCCGGCGGGGCGCCGGGTCCCGCGTCGTCGGGCCGACGGTCGTCGGCCCGTGCTGCCATGTCGGCCAGCAACGAGCCGAGCAGCAGCGGGACGCGGGATGCCGGGCCCACCGTGTCCTGCGGGGCGGCGTACCCGGGCACCGGCGACCCGTAGATGAGGGCGTACTCGTGGGGGTGCGTGCGTGCCCAGTCGCGCACGCCGTGGCAGACCGCCGACCACCGGGTGGCGACGTCGGCGTCGTGCACCGCGCGCTCCGCGGCCTCGACGTGGTCGCCGAGGGACCCGTAGCTGTCGACGATGAGCGCGGTCAGCAGGGCGTCCCGGTTCGGGAAGTAGCGGAACAGCGCCGACGACGCCATGCCGAGCTCACGGGCGATCGCGCGGACGGACAACGACGCCGCCCCCGCCTCGGCCAGGTGGCGACGGGCGACGTCGGTGATCTCGCGGGTCAGCTCGCGCCGCACCCGCTCGCGCGCCGTGCGGGAAGCAGGCGTTCGGGTGTCGTCGTCGAGGGGCACAGGCACCGGATCATCCTGCGTCCTCGACGCGATCATCGGCAACCGACGAGAGCAGTGCTCTTGACGACGCGACGAACGGCAGCGAGGATGCTGAGAGACAGAGAGCACCGCTCTCGACAGAGATCGACGATCCGGCCGCGAGCCCGGGTCGACCGAGCCCGGGAGGCCGCCATGTCCCACCACGTCGTCGTCGGAGCGGGGTCCGTCGGGACCGCCACCGCTCGCCTCCTCGCCGGTCGGGGTGAGGCCGTCACGGTCGTCAGCCGCTCCGGCGGTGGGCCGACCGGCCCGGGCCTGACCCGGGTCGCCGCCGACGCCGCCGACGTCGACGCGTTCACCACCCTCGCGACCGGTGCGGTCGCCCTCTACGACTGCGCCAACCCGGCGTACCACCGCTGGGCCACGGACTGGCCGCCCTCGCGGCGTCGCTGCTCACCGCCGCCGAGCGCACCGGTGCCGTCCTGGCGACTGTGAGCAACCTGTACGGGTACGGACACGTGGACGGCCCGATGACCGAGGACCACCCGCTCGTAGCCACCGGCGCCAAGGGGCAGGTCCGCGCGCGGATGTGGACGGATGCGCTCGCCGCCCACCGCGCCGGCCGCGTCCGCGCGACCGAGGTCCGCGGCTCGGACTACCTCGGCGCGGGCGCCCAGAGCCAGCTCGGTGACCGCGTGGTGCCGCGGCTCCTGCGGCGCCGCCGCGTCCGGGTGCTCGGCAGCGCGGACATGCCGCACACCTGGACCTGGGTGGACGACGTCGCCCGACTGCTCGTCGTCGTGGCCGCCGACGAGCGCGCGTGGGGACGCGCGTGGCACGTGCCGAGCGGACCGCCCCGCACCCAGCGCGAGGTGGTGACCGACCTGTGCCGGGTGGCCGGCGTCCCGCCGGTGCCGGTCGGCGTGGTCGGGCGCCCGATGCTGCGGGTCGCAGGGCTGGTGAGCCCGCTGGTCCGCGAGCTCCCGGAGGTGCTGCACCAGTTCGAGCGCCCGTTCGTCCTCGACTCGACGGCCGCCGAGACCACGTTCGCCCTGGCCCCGACGCCGTGGGACGACGTGGTGGCCGCCGTCGTCGCTCAGTACCGGGACACTGGCCTGATCCGGCAGACTGGATCTCCCGGGTGAGTCTCCTCAGTCCGGGCATCGACCGGACGATGTGACCGGACGATGTGGCGATCAGCACCTGGACCCGTGGACATGCCGCTCGCCGGCAGTGGTGGGAGCCTGGGGTGAGGGCCACGACACGCTGGGCAGCTCGTGCTCGACCAGGTGGCACGGATCCGAGACCCGACGAAGGGCGCAGAGATGACCACGAACCGCATGACAGCTCAGACCCGCACGGGGCGCACCGGTCAGGTGCCGAGCCCCCGGAGGCCGGCCGAGCGACCGCTGAACGACGGCACGCGCGGGCTCCTCGGCAAGCACGAGCACCCGCACACCGACCCGTCCCGCCGGCCGGTGACGGAGCGCGCCGCCGGGTCCACCACCGGCGCCGTCCTTCCTCGCAGCGCTGACGGCGCGCCCCTGACCCGCGGGCACCGCCGCCAGCGGCGCGGCTCGCCGGCCATGCCGTGCGCTGTGGCGCGACGTCAGGGGCGCGACAGCACCGCCACCAGGAAGTCCGACCCGTCGGACCACGGGCGCAGGTCCCAGGTCGACAGCGCCACGTCCAGCCGCAGGCCGGCCGTGGCGACGTCGGCGAAGAACGCGTCGAACGCGTAGCCCCTGCCTGCGCCGAAGCCGATCACCGCTCGCCCACCGTCCCGCAGGTGCGCACCCATCCGGCGCAGCACCTCGACCTCCGTGCCCGGCGCGACGAAGGTCAGCACGTTCCCCGCGCAGACGATGACGTCGAACGCCTCACCCACGCCGCGGGCCGGCAGGTCGAGCTCCGCGAGGTCACCGACCAGCCACGTCGGCCCGGGGTGGTCCTCCTCGGCCGCCGCGACGAGCACCGGGTCGACGTCCACGCCCACGACCGTGTGACCGCGGGCGGCGAGCTCCGCACCCACGCGGCCGGGACCGCAGCCCGCGTCCAGCACGCGGGACCCGCGCGGCACCATCGCGTCCACCATCCGCGCCTCGCCGGCGAGATCGGCGCCGCGCGCCGCCATCTGCCTGAACCGCTCGACGTACCAGTGCGAGTGGTCCGGGTTGGCCTCGACCTGGGCCTCCCACCGGGTGGGCCGACGGTGCGTGGTCGGCTCGTCCGGCGCGGGCGTGCTGGCTGGGTTCACGGTGCTCCTGCTCCTCGACTGCTGCTCCGGCCGCTGCCCGCGGTTCGTGCCCCGCGGCTGCTCCCGGAGGGGCGTCCAGCGTGCCACGGCGCGACGCCGCTCCCGACCGCTCGCGCGTGTAGGTGGGGCGGAGTAGACACCACTACCGCGGCATGAACGTCCTGCCGCTGGAGTGGCAGGACGGGCACCCGTCGGTCGTCCTGGACTGACCCCGGGAGCCGTGCGCCCTGGGCGCACGCCGCGTCGGACCGCGCTCGGTGGCTGTGACGCGCGCCTCCCGCGTGCGTCACAGTGCGGCGGGCCGGACCCACGAAGCCCGGGCCGGGATGTTACGACTCGGTAACTATTCAAGATCGGCAAAAGTGCAGGTCATGGCATCGCCGGGACGCCGATCGCCCCGCCGACCACCCCCGTTGGGGTGACCTGTGGTTCGCATCGTCCGGTCGCCGGGGGGCAGGGTGGGTCCCGACCTGATCGCCGAGAGGTCGACACGGACGTGCTCCAGCAGCGCCACCCATGGCGCGCGACGCCCGCCGACGGACCTCTCGTCCCAGCCCCCACCGGACGGTGCGGCCATGTGCCGCGCGTCCTGGCGCCCGGCGCCGGCGTGGCTCGGGCACTGATCGACGGACGAGGTGGATGTGACTGCAGTGCGCGCCGACGGCGTGTTCAAGGTGTTCGGCCGGCGACCCCAGGAGGCGGTGCGCCGGCTCCAGGAGGGTGCGACCCGCGAGGAGGTACGGCCGCTCGGGACGGCAGCGGTGGTGGACGCGAGCTTCGAGGTCGCGAGCGGTGAGACGTTCGTCGTCATGGGCCTGTCGGGCTCGGGGAAGTCGACGCTCATCCGCATGCTCAACGGTCTGTGGCGGCCGACGGCCGGCCGGATCTTGCTCGGCGACGACGACCTGTCGGCCGTCAGCACGAAGGAGCTGCGCGAGCTCCGTCGCCGCCGGGTGAGCATGGTGTTCCAGCACTTCGCCCTGCTGCCGCACCGCTCGGTGGTCGACAACGCCGCGTTCCCGCTCGAGATCCAGGGCGTCGGTCGCGCCGAGCGCCGCCGACGTGCGGGCGAGGCGGTCGCACTCGCCGGGCTCGACGGCTGGCAGGACTCGCTGCCCTCGCAGCTCTCGGGCGGGATGCGCCAGCGCGTCGGCCTCGCCCGGGCGCTCGCGGCCGACACGGACGTGCTGCTGATGGACGAGGCGTTCTCCGCGCTCGACCCGCTCATCCGCCGGGAGATGCAGGACCAGCTGCTCGAGCTCCAGCAGACGCTCGGCAAGACCATCGTCTTCATCACGCACGACCTGAACGAGGCCATGCACCTCGGCGACCGCATCGCGATGATGCGCGACGGCCGGATCGTCCAGGTCGGCACGGCCGAGCAGATCCTCTCCGCTCCCGCCGACGATTTCGTCGCGCAGTTCGTGTCCGCCGTCGACCGCACGCGGGTCCTCACCGCGTCGTCGGTCATGGTGCGACCCGCCGCGGTCGTCCGGTCGTCCGCCGGTCCGCACGTCGCCCTGCGGGAGATGCGCGAGGCGCAGACGACCGCCGCCTACGTGGTCGGTGACGACCGCCGGCTGCACGGCGTCGTCCGGGACGAGGACGTCGCCGCGGCGGTGCGCGGCGGGGGTGGCTCGCTGAGCGAGATGACCCGCCGCGAGGTCATCGCCGTCCCGGAGGACGCCCTCCTCGCCGACCTCTTCGCCCCGTCGGCGGAGTCCCCGCTGCCGCTCCCGGTCGTCACGCTCGACGGGCGGCTCGCCGGCGTCATCCCGCGGGTGACGCTGCTCGAGGCCATGGCCGCACCCCCGGCGGAGCACGACCCCGGCCGGCGTCCGGCCTCCACCGGCGCCGCATCCACCGCCCCCGCCGTCGCGACCACCGGAGGTGCGCTGTGAGCACCCAGGCGGCAGCAGCCGACCCCACCTTCCGGCTCCCGCTGGGCAGCTGGGTGGACACCGCGGTCGACACGATCACCGACACGTTCAGCGTCCTGTTCGACGCGATCAAGGCGGTCCTGCTCGGCGCCTACGAGGGACTCGAGGGTGTGATGACCGGGCCGCCGTCGTGGGTCGTCGCGTCCGTGCTCGTCGCGCTGGCCGTGATCGCCAAGGGCTGGCGCCTGGGTGTCGGAGCGCTCGTCGGCTTCGTCGTGATCGTCGGCGTCGAGCAGTGGGACAACGCGATGGCCACCCTCGCGCTCGTGCTGGTCGCGAGCGTCATCGCCCTGGCGATCGCCATCCCGCTCGGGGTCCTCACCGCCCGCAACGACGCCGTGTCACGAGCCGTGCGGCCGGTGCTGGACTTCATGCAGACCATGCCGGCGTTCGTGTACCTCATCCCGACCGTGGTGATCTTCTTCACCGGGGCGGTCCCCGGGATCGTCGCGACGATCCTGTTCGCGCTCGCCCCCGGCGTCCGGTTCACCGAGCTCGGCATCCGGCAGGTCGACCACGAGGTGGTCGAGGCCGGTCAGGCGTTCGGGGCCACACCGGGACGGATCCTGCGGCAGGTGCAGCTCCCGCTCGCGCTGCCGACCATCATGGCCGGCATCAACCAGGTGATCATGCTCGCGCTGTCGATGGTCGTGATCTCCGGCCTGGTCGGCGCCGAGGGGCTCGGTCGGGACGTCGTCTCGGCGCTGTCGCGCGTCAACGTCGCCCTCGGGTTCGAGGCCGGTCTCGCCGTGGTGATCCTCGCGATCTACCTCGACCGGATGACCTCCGCGCTCGCCGACAAGGCCCCGGTCTCCCGCGCGCTGCGCACGACGAGCGCCTGACGCGCACCACCCCTCCACCCCGACGCCGGCGCGCCGCGCCGTGCGACCCCGGGCGCCCCGGTGCGCCCGGTCCCACCACCACCTCGCCGCTCATGTGGCGGGCCGCCGGACCGCAGCACCACGCGGGCCGGCCACCGGACCGCGACCCGGACGGGTCGCCGGTCCACGTCGGTGCGCACCGTGCCGCCGACCCCAGGAAGGACACGATGACCACGCACACCCGCCGCCCCGTCGCACGCCTCGCCGCAGTCGCGGCCGCCCTGACCCTCACGCTGACCGCGTGCGCGTCGGACACCGACGAGTCCACCGACGCCGGTTCCGCCGCCACCTCCGACGACGCGCAGTCCGAGCTGACCATCGCCGTCCACAACGGCTGGGACGAGGGCATCGCCGTGTCCCACCTGTGGGAGGCGATCCTCGAGGACGAGGGCTACGACGTCGAGCTCGAGATGGCCGACCCCGGCTTCGTCTACACCGGCCTCGCCGGCGGTGACCTCGACGTCAACTTCGACATGTGGCTCCCCGTGACGCACGCCGACTACCTCGAGGAGTTCGGCGACGACCTCGAGCGGGTGGGCACCTGGTACGACGACGCCCGCCTCACGATCGCCGTCAACGAGGACTCCCCCATCACGTCGCTCGCCGAGCTCGCCGAGCAGGCCGACACGGTGGGCAACCGCCTCGTGGGCATCGAGCCCGGCGCGGGCCTGACCCGGATCACCAAGGAGTCGGTCATCCCGACCTACGGCCTCGAGGACATGGACTTCGTCGAGTCGTCCACCCCGGCGATGCTCGCCGAGCTCAGCGGCGCGATCGACTCCGACCGCGACATCGCGGTCACGCTGTGGCGCCCGCACTGGGCGTACGACGCCTTCCCGCTGCGGGACCTCGAGGACCCCGAGGGCACGCTGGGTGAGGCGGAGAACATCGAGACGGTCGCCCGGACCGGCTTCTCCGACGACTTCCCCGAGCTCGCCCGGTGGTTCGGCGTCTTCACGCTGACCGGCGACCAGCTGTTCGCGCTCGAGAACCTCATGTTCAACGAGAACGAGGGCGAGCGGAACGAGGAGTCGGCCGAGCAGTGGCTCGCGGACAACCCCGACTTCGTCGACGAGCTGAAGGCCGCCGCCGACGCGGCGTGACACCACCGACGACAGGGGCGCCCGGCATCACGCCGGGCGCCCTGCCCGTCCGCCCGCTCGACCGTGCGGCGGTGCTCCGCGACCGCTGCGGCGACGTCCTCGTCGACGAGGTCGGCGTTGATCGCGACCCCCGCCGCGTAGCCCTGGCCCGCGGCCACGATCACCTGCGCGGTGGGGTCCGCGACGTTCCCGGCGACCCACACGCCCGGGACCGAGGTGCGACCGGTGGGATCCACGTCCGGCAGGTCTGCGACCGCCCCCTGCTCGAACGACGCACCGACGTCCCGCAGCAGCGAGTCGTGCAGGTCGGTGCCCGTCGCGGCGCCGACGAACAGGACGTCGCACTGCACCACCGAGCCGTCGTCCAGCTCGACCCCGGTGAGCCGGTCGTCGTCGACGCGCAGGCGTCGCACCTCGCCGTCGACCACCCGGATCCCGCGTGCCGCGAGCTCCTCCGCCTGCCGCGCGTCCCACGGGCCGAGCGTGTGGCGCAGGAGCACCACGTCCGGCGACCACTGCCGGATCACCTGGGCGTAGTGGGCGGACACCGACACGTCCCCGCGTCCCAGCACCGACACGGGCCGGTCGCGCACCTCGAACCCGTGGCAGTACGGGCAGTGCAGGACGTCGCGGCCCCACCGCTCGGCGACGCCGTCGACGGCCGGAAGGGCGTCCCGCAGACCCGTCGCGACCAGCACCCGGCGCGCGGTGAGCCGCTCGCCGTCGGCGACCGTCGCGACGAGGACGTCACCGTCGCGCTCGAGCCGGACCACCTCACCGTGGCGGACCTCGACGCCGTACCGGGCGACCTCCTCCCGGCCGACCTCCAGCAGCTCACCGGGCGGGGTCCCGTCCCGGGACAGGAAGCCCTGCATGCTCCCCGCCGCCGCGTTGCGAGGGCGGCCGGAGTCGACGACGACGACGCGACGCCGCGCGCGGCCCAGCACGAGGGCGGCGCTGAGCCCGGCGGGGCCGGCCCCGATGACGAGCACGTCGGCAGTGGTCACGAGGATCACGGTGACCCGCCGCACCGGGTCCTACAACCGGGGGCACCGGCCGCGCACCGGTCGGCGCCCACGCGCGGATGTCGTCGCGACACGCCGGGGCACCCGCCACTAGGGTCGGCCCCGGGCCGCCACGCCGACGTGCACCCGGCGCGCCCGGCCGGGCCCCGAACGTCCACCGCCGGAACGAGGACACGATGTCGCCAGCCGCGCCGAAGCAGTCGTCCCGCCCCCGCGAGCAGTGGTCCGGCCAGCGAGGGTTCATCCTCGCGGCCATCGGCTCCGCGGTCGGTCTGGGCAACATCTGGCGCTTCCCCGGGGTCGCGTACGACAACGGTGGGGGCGCGTTCCTGGTCCCGTACCTGGTCGCGCTGCTGACCGCCGGCATCCCGGTGCTGCTGCTCGACTACTCGATCGGCCACCGCTTCCGCGGGTCGGCACCCGCCGCGCTGCGGCGGCTGGCGGGCCGCGGCGGGGAGGCGCTCGGGTGGTTCCAGGTCGCCATCAGCTTCGCGATCATCCTGTACTACACGGTGATCATCGCGTGGTCCGCGAGCTACCTCGTGTTCTCGGTGACCGAGGCCTGGGGGGACGACACCGCGGGGTTCTTCGTCGGTGAGTACCTGCAGGCCGCGGACCCGGGGTGAGCCTCGACGTCGTCCCGTCGGTGCTCGTCCCGCTGCTCCTCGTGTGGGTGGTCGTGCTCGCCATCCTCGCCCTCGGCGTCCAGAAGGGGCTCGAGCGGGCGAACCTCGTGTTCCTGCCGGTGCTCGTGGTGCTGTTCCTCGCCCTGGTCGTCCGGGCGCTGTTCCTCGACGGCGCGATGGACGGCCTCAACGCCTTCTTCACCCCGGACTGGTCCGCGCTCGCTGATCCCGGTGTCTGGATCGCGGCCTACGGCCAGATCTTCTTCTCGCTGTCCATCGCGTTCGGGATCATGATCACGTACGCCTCCTACCTGCGGCGTCGTTCCAACCTCACGTCCACGGGCCTCGTCGTCGGGTTCGCGAACTCGTCGTTCGAGATCCTCGCCGGCATCGGGGTGTTCGCGGCCCTGGGGTTCATGGCGCTGCAGAGTGGGACGTCGGTCGCCGAGCTCGAGGGCATCACCGGGGTGTCGCTGGCGTTCATCGCCTTCCCGCAGATCGTCTCGATGATGCCCGGCGGCCCCATCTTCGGCGTGCTGTTCTTCGGTTCGCTGACGCTCGCCGGGCTGACGTCGCTGCTGTCGATCCTGCAGGTCGTCTCGGCGGCGTTCCAGGAGAAGTTCGGCCTCACGGTGCGCCAGGGGGCCCTGCGGATCGGTGGCGTCGCGGCGGTCATCTCGCTCGCGCTGTTCTCCACGACGACGGCGCTGCCGGTGCTGGACACGGTCGACAAGTACGTCAACGAGATCGGCGTGGTCGGTTCGGCCGTCCTCACCACCGTCCTGGTGACGTGGGGCGTCCGGCGGCTGCCCGAGCTGCAGGCCCACCTCAACGCGGTGTCGTCGCTGCGCCTGGGCGCATGGTGGCGGGTCCTCGTCGGGGTGGTCGTGCCGGTCGTGCTCGGCTACATCCTCGTGACCGGCGTGATCGCGCTCGTCACCGAGGGCTACGCCGGGTACCCGTCCTGGTTCACCAACGTGCTGGGCTGGGGCGTCGTCGCGCTCCTGCCCGTGTCCGCCGCTGTGCTCACCGCGATCCGGTGGCGCCGCGACGTCGACCGCTTCACCCCCAGCCGCTGCCGGGCGTCGTCGCCCGCGGCCCAAGGACGGAGGCCCGGCGATGACCCCCATCGCGGTGCTGTTCCTGGTCATCTCGATCACCGTGGTGTGGGGCGGCCTGACGGCGAGCATCCTGCACCTGCGCGCCCACCCCACCGACGACCTCGATGACGGCGCCGACGACGACGACGCCGCCGGGGGCCCGTCCGGGGAGCGAGCACCGGCGGGACCACGACGGGGCCCACCCGGTCCTGACCCGAGCTGGGCCGGCGCGGTCCCTCGACGCCGTCGGTCCGGTCCAC
The DNA here is from genome assembly GCF_031582905.1 of Cellulomonas sp. ATA003. NCBI lineage: Bacteria > Bacillati > Actinomycetota > Actinomycetes > Micrococcales > Cellulomonadaceae > Cellulomonas > Cellulomonas sp. ATA003. Next base: position 3,738,442 of record NZ_CP133990.1, on the reverse strand, counting down.
CGACGCCGTCGCCCGCTGCGGGCCCCGACGACGTCGCCCGCTCCCGCTGCGGGCACGACGACGCCGCGCTCGGACCACCGACGACGACGCCCACCGACGACGACGCCCACCGACGACGACGCCCACCGGCCCGGAGGGCCGAGGGGCGTCGTCATGCGGTGGTGCGTCAGGACGCCGCGAGGATGTCCACGACGAAGACGAGGGTCGAGTTCGCCGGGATCGCGTTCTGCTCCGCGTCGCCGTACCCGAGCTCCGGCGGGATGACCAGCAGCACCTGGCTGCCGACCGTCTGGCCCACGAGTCCCTGACCCCAGCCGGCGATGACCTGCTCGAGGCTGAACGTCGACGCCTCGCCGCGGTCCCACGACGAGTCGAACTGCGTCCCGTCCCAGAGCCAACCGGTGTAGTGCGCCGTCACGCTCTGCCCGGACTCCACGGCGGGACCGGCGCCGGTGATGAGCGGCTGGACGACGAGCTCCGTCGGCGGCTCACCCGTGACCGGCTCGATGCTGGGCGCCCCGTTCTCCGCCAGGGTGATGGTCGGGAGGCCGGCGGCCGGCTCGACCGGCGTGCCCTCGGCGCGGGTCGGGACCGTTCGGGCGTCCGTCACCTCGAGAGCGGTGAGGATCGTGGCCTCGGGAGATGGCGAGGCGAGGAGCACGCGGACACCCACGGCCTGCCCGGCGAGGATGTCGCCGATGATCGGCGGCATCCGCGTACCACCGAGCTGGAGCTCGAAGGGCGCGCCCCCGTAGGTGCTGTTGAGCGGGCTGCCGTCCTCGCCGCTGACCTCGACGACGCTCATGGAGAGCATCTGGCCGTCCTCGAGCGCCGCACCCGTGCCCTCGGAGACGACGCGGGCGACCGCGGCGGAGACCTCGAACGGCTGCTCGAAGGCGAGCGTCGGCTCCGCGCCGGCCTCGCCCTCGACGGTCACGGCGTCGAGCGCGGCGACGTCCTCGGCGGTGGGGCCGGCCGGTGCGGCCTCGGTGGCCTCGCTCGCGCTGGGCGAGGGCGTCGAGGTGTCGCCCGCGTCCGAGCCGGCGCAGCCGGTGAGGAGCAGCAGGGACGCCACGGCGGCGGACACCGTGGCGGTAGCGAGTCGGCGCAAGATGGAGTCCTTCGGTTCTGGGAGGCCGGCCCCGGAAGAGGTGGCGCACGAGGGCGCCTGCGGGCGGGGCTGTGGGTCATCACGGTACGCCCCGAACCTGGACGTCCGCTGTGACAGCGGTGCCGGCCGTCACCATGCGGACGGCCGGCCGCCTCCGGTGGTGAGCCACGTCACCCCGGGGTACCACTGGAGCATGAGCGATCAGACCACCCCCCAGGACCCGACCACGCAGTTCGACGACGGCGAGAACGTCTCGGACAAGATCGACCACCCGGGTCTCACCGGCGACATGCCGGACGAGCCCGACCACGGCGAGGACACGTACCAGGGCTCCGGGCGGCTGGAGGGCAAGCGGGCCCTCATCACCGGCGGTGACTCCGGGATCGGCCGGGCGGTGGCGATCGCCTTCGCCCGCGAGGGCGCCGACGTCGCGCTGTCCTACCTCCCCGACGAGGAGGAGGACGCCCAGGTCACCGCGGGCCACGTGCGGGACGCCGGCCGCAAGGCCGTGACGATCCCGGGCGACATCCGCGACGAGGCGTTCTGCTCCGAGCTGGTCGAGACGGCCGTCCGCGAGCTGGGCGGCCTGGACGTCCTCATCAACAACGCGGCGTACCAGATGGCGCAGCCGAACGGGCTGGCGGACATCTCGACCGAGCAGCTCGACCGCGTGTTCAAGACGAACCTGTACGCGATGTTCTGGATCACGAAGGCCGCGCTGCCGCACCTGGGGGCCGGCTCGACGATCATCAACACCACGTCGATCCAGGCGTACGACCCGAGCCCGGCCCTCCTCGACTACGCGACGACGAAGGCGGGCATCCTCAACTTCACGCGCGGGCTGTCCCAGCAGCTCGCCGAGCAGGGCATCCGCGTGAACGCGGTCGCCCCGGGGCCCATCTGGACGCCGCTGATCCCGGCGACCATGCCGGAGGGCAAGGTCGAGTCGTTCGGCACCGACACCCCGATGGGTCGCGCCGGGCAGCCGGCCGAGCTCGCGCCGCTGTACGTCTTCTTCGCCTCCCAGGAGTCGAGCTACGTCACCGGGGACGTCCTCGGTGCCACCGGTGGAGAGCTGCTGTCCTGACGTGACCCCACCCCCAGATCGCCCCGCCGGGTGGTGCCTCGAGCACGACCCGGCGGGCGCGCTTCGCCGTCGTCGGCAGCGGCTACCGTGCCCAGTTCTTCAACCGCCTCGCCCGCGTGATGCCGGACCGGTTCACGGTCACCGGTGTGGTGAGCCGTCGCGCCGAGCCGGGCGGTGAGGTGGAACGCGCCTGGGACGTCCCGGCGTACCGGACCGTGGCCGAGGCGCTCGCCGCCGACCGGCCGGACTTCGTGCTCGTCTCGGTGCCGTGGGACGTCGCGCCCGGCGTGATCCGGGAGCTCGTCGCCGCGGAGGTCCCGGTCTTCGCGGAGACCCCGCCCGCGTCGGACGTCGCCGGCCTGCGCGCGCTGTGGGCGGACGTCGGCGCGTCCGGCCTCGTCCAGGTCGCCGAGCACAGCCCGTCGATGCCGGCCCACGCGGCGCGGATCACGCTCGCGCGCCGGGGGTGATCGGCACGCCGACGTCCGTGCAGGTCTCCTCGACGCACGAGTACCACGCGGTCTCCCTGGTGCGTGCGCTGCTCGGCACGGGCTTCGACCCCGTCGAGGTCCACGCGCGCACCTTCACCGCGCCCCTGGTCAGCCCGCTCGACCGCGGCGGGTGGACCGACGACGACGAGCCGCGCGACGCCACGACGACCCTCGCCACCCTGGACTTCGGTGGTGGACGCAGCGCCCTGTACGACTTCACCGACGCGCAGTCCCGCAACCGGCTCCGGGGCAACCGGATCGTCGTCCGCGGCAGCCACGGCGAGATGATCGACGACCGCCTCATGCGGATGACCGGTCCGCGCACGATCGTCGAGTCGCACCTCGTCCGGCGGCAGACCGGCGTCGAGCAGGACCTGCCCGGCTTCGACCTCGAGCACCTGAGCCTCGACGGCGAGGTGCTCTGGCGGAACCCGTTCGAGGGCGCGCGGCTCGGTGACGACGACATCGCGGGCGCTGCCCTGCTCGCCGGCACGGCGGCGTGGGTTGCCGGCGAGGGGCCGCCGCCGTACCCGCTGGCCGAGGGCTGCCAGGACCACCTCGTCGGGCGGGCGATCGTGGAGTCGGCGCGCACCGGGACGCCCGTGCGGACGGCGGTCGAGCCCTGGGCGGGCTGATCGAGCGGGCGCTCGGGGCGGCGGCCGTGCCGGGGTCCCGTCCCGACCCGCGTCCCGGTGCCCGTCCCGGGATGCCGGGTCGGCGGGCCGGTGCCAACCTGACGGCATGACGCGATTCGGTTACACCCTGATGACCGAGCAGAGCAGCCCCAAGGACCTCGTGGGGTACGCGGTCGACGCCGAGCGCCGGGGCTTCGACTTCGAGGTCTCCAGCGACCACTACTTCCCGTGGCTCGACGCGCAGGGGCACGCCGGGTTCGCCTGGTCGATGCTCGGCGCGGTCGCGCACGTCACGGAGCGGGTCGAGCTGATGACCTACGTGACGTGCCCGACCGTCCGGTACCACCCCGCGGTCATCGCGCAGGCGGCCGCGACGCTCGGCGTGCTGTCCGGCGACCGGTTCGTCCTCGGGCTCGGCGCGGGGGAGAACCTCAACGAGCACGTCGTCGGGGAGCGGTGGCCGGCGGTCGGCGAGCGCCACGACATGCTCGAGGAGGCGGTCGAGATCATCCGTGAGCTGCTCGCGGGCGAGCGGCTCACGTACGACGGCAACCACTTCCGGGTCGACTCCGCGAAGATCTGGGACCTGCCCGCCGAGAAGGTGGAGATCGGGATCGCCGTCTCCGGGCCGCAGTCCATCTCCCGCTTCTCGCCCTGGGCCGACCATCTCATCACGACCGAGCCCGACGGCGACGCACTCGCGCACTGGGACGCCGAGCGGGCGAAGGTGGACCTGCCCCCGGCCGCAAGGTCGGGCAGATCCCGATCAGCTGGGACACGGACGCCGACGCCGCCGTCGCCCGCGCGCACGAGCAGTTCCGCTGGTTCGCGGGTGGCTGGAAGGTCAACGCCGACCTGCCGACCACCGAGGCGTTCAACGCCGCGAGCCAGTTCGTCCGGCCCGAGGACGTCGCGCAGCAGATCGCGTGCGGCCCCGACCTGGACGCCATCGTGGAGTCCGTCCGGCCGTACTGGGAGGCCGGGTTCACCGACATCGCGCTCGTCCAGGTGGGCGACGAGGCGCAGCAGCGGTTCCTCGACACCGCGGCCGGTCCGCTGCTGGAGAAGCTGCGCGCCGCGGCGCCGTCCGCGGGCTGACTCAGGCCCCGGGGGCTGGGCGCCGTCGTCGACGGGGTGCGCGACCTCGAACCACACCGTCTTGAGCCCGTCCGGCTCCGCGGGTGGCTCGGTGCCCCACCGGGTCGCCAGGTCGTCGACGAACTTCACGCCGCGCCCACCGAGCTCGGTCGGGTCGGGGTCCTTGAGGATGGGCAGGTCGCGCGCCCGGTCCTGGACCTCGACCCGCGTCGCCTCGTCGGTCACGTCGATGCGCAGGAGCAGCGGTGGGGCGGCGTGCTCGACGGCGTTCGTGACCACCTCGCTCACGAGCAGGACGAGCAGGTCGCGGACCTCGGGCCGCAGTCCGGCCTCGTCGAAGCGCTCGCGCGCCCACCGGCGTGCTGGCGTGATCGAGGACAGCTCCGCCTCGATGGGTCGTGCGTCGTGCATGCGTCCCGCCCCCTTCCCGCGGCGTCTGGACGGGCCCGTCCACGGTCGGGCATGAGCAGGGGGTCGGCAACTCGGACGGTCTGGGATGATCCTCCCCATGCCCGCGTCGACCCAGGACCCGTCGCGCCACCCGTCTCAGCAGGCCCCGGGGACCACCCGCACACCCCGGGACCTGCGCCGCTGGCGCCAGTACCTCGCCGACGAGCGCGCCGAGGCCGCGGTGTACCGCGACCTCGCCGGACGCCGCACCGGTGAGGAGCGAGCGATCCTGCTCGCGCTCGCGGAGGCCGAGGGACGCCACGCCGACCACTGGCTGGCGCTGCTCGGCCCCGACGTCGGCCGGCCCCGGCGCGGTGATGTCCGCACCCGGATCCTCGCGCTGCTCGCTCGCCGGTTCGGCTCGGTGTTCGTGCTCGCGCTGGCCCAGCGGGCCGAGGCGCGGTCGGACTACGCGACCGAGGCGGACGCGACGGCGACGATGGCGGCGGACGAGCGCATCCACGAGGAGGTGGTCCGCGGGCTCGCGACCCGGGGCCGCAACCGCATCTCCGGCAGCTTCCGGGCCGCCGTCTTCGGGGCGAACGACGGGCTGGTGAGCAACCTCGCGCTCGTGCTCGGCGTCGGTGCGAGCGGAGTCGCGCACGCGACCGTGCTGCTCACCGGGATCGCCGGTCTGCTCGCCGGGGCGCTGTCGATGGCGGCGGGGGAGTTCGTCTCCGTGCGCTCGCAGCGCGAGCTGCTCGCCGCGTCGACCCCCGACCCGCGGGCCCGCGAGGTCCTCCCGCACCTGGACGTCGACGCCAACGAGCTCGCGCTCGTGTACCGGGCCCGCGGGATGGACGCCGACGAGGCGGCGGAGCACGCGCGGGAGGTGCTCGAGGGCCTGGACGCCGGTGGCGCGGCGTCGCGCGGCCCGGGTGCGGACGCCCCGCCCCCGGTCCCGCCGGACGACGTCGACGAGCACGAGGCGGTCGGCTCGGCCGTGGGCGCCGCCGCGTCGAGCTTCTGCTTCTTCGCGTCCGGCGCGCTGATCCCGGTGCTGCCCTACCTGTTCGGCCTCGAGGGTCTGACCGCGGTGCTCGTGGCGTGCGCCCTGGTCGGCGTGGCGCTGCTCGCGACCGGCGCGACCGTCGGCGTGCTGTCCGGAGCGTCACCGCTGCGCCGTGCGCTGCGGCAGCTCGCGATCGGCTTCGGCGCCGCCGGGATCACCTACGTCCTCGGGCTGGCGTTCGGCACGACGATCGCCTGACCGCGCTCGCGGGCGGCGACCGGCCACCGCGCACGGTGGACCGGTGCACGGTAGACCTGACGGCATGGTTCCCACCCCTGACGCCGACCACGCGGCCGCCCCCGAGCCGGACCGGCCCGAGCCCGGGGCCGACACCTGGGCCGGTCCCGGCGCGGTGCTGTTCGACATCGACGGCTCGCTCGTCGACTCCAACTTCCTCCACGTGCACGCCTGGGCCCTCGCGTTCGCGGACGCTGGCCACCCGGTCGACGCATGGCGCATCCACCGGTCGATCGGGATGGGGTCGCCGCTCCTGCTCGCCGACCTCCTCGGTGACGACGTCGACCGCCTCGGCGACGCGGTGAAGGACGGGCACGCCGAGCGGTACGCGGAGCTGGGCGACCGGCTGCGCGCGTTCGACGGCGCCCGGGAGCTCGTGCGGGCGGTCGCGGACCGCGGCGCGGTGACGGTGCTCGCGACGTCCGCGGCCCCCGAGGAGCTCGAGCGGCTGCAGTCCCTGCTCGACCTCGACGACGTCCTCGACGCGATCACCTCCGCCCAGGACGTCGACGCGGCCAAGCCCGACCCCGAGCTGGTGGAGACCGCGCTGCGGAAGGCCGGTGTCCCGCCGGACCGGGCGGTGTTCGTCGGCGACGCCGTGTGGGACGTGCAGGCCGCCGCCCGCGCCGGGGTGCCGTGCGTCGGCCTGCTCGCGGGCGGCACGAGCGCGGCCGAGCTGACCGAGGCGGGCGCCGTCGCGGTCTACGACGACGCCGCCCACCTCCTGCGGGAGATCGACGACTCCCCGCTCGCCGCCATGTGGACCGCCGGGTCCAGCGGGTCGGTCCAGGCGCGGGCGCAGGCGTCGGCCGGGTAGCGTCGGCGTCCGCGGGCCAGGGGTCCGCGACCACCCGGTTCCACAGGAGGCAGCACATGGGGTCCAAGGCGGCATTCATCGCAGGCACGGGGCTGGGCTACGTGCTCGGGACCCGCGCGGGCCGGCAGCGGTTCGACACGATCAAGGGCTGGACGGCGACCGCGTGGAGCAACCCGCGCGTGCAGGCCGGCGTCACCGAGCTCAAGGGCAGGGCGGCCGACCTCGCGCGCTCCGAGGCGCAGGCGATCAAGGGTCGGGTGACCGAGAGCGTGCGCACGTCGCTGGGGTCCGCGCGCGGGCTCGCGCCCGCGGAGCCGGTCGGGACCGTCCCGGTGTCGCCCGGTGCCCCCGTGGTGCCCGGCACCGCCGCGGGCAACGGGACGCCGTCGAGCACGGTCTGACCTACCCCTCGCGGGCGTCGTCGCCGTCCTCCGCGCGGCGGTCGGCGGCGGCGTCCGGCAGCGGGGCGCTCGCCACCGCGGCCCCCGCGGTCGGGCTGCCGGGCGGCGGCACGGGCGGGTGCCCCGGTGCGGCAGCGGCCTCGACGACGGTCGGCTCCGTGACCGGCTGCGCCTCGCCGTCCGAGCTGTCCGCGCGCAGCACGCCGGCGGAGAGCAGGGTCACGACCACGGCCGCGGTGGCCGCGACGACGACGACCGTGAAGCCCCCGTGCGCGCCCTGCCGGTCGATGAGGACACCCGCGACGGACGAGCCGAGCGACACCCCGACGCCGAGCGACGTCGCCACCCAGGTGAGCCCCTCGGTGAGCTGTGATGGCGCGACGAGCTGCTGGACGAGGCCGTTGCCGTTGATGAGCGTCGGGGCGATCGCGAACCCGGTGACGAACATGACCACGGCCAGCGCCGGGATGCTCGTGACCACCAGGAAGAACGACACCCCGACCGCGAGCGCGACGACGCCGAGGACGAAGCGCTGCCACAGCGGGCTCAGCCAGTGGCGGGCGCCGTAGCCCAGTCCCGCGATGAGCGAGCCCATCGCGAAGGCGGCGAGGACGAAGCCGGCCGAGCCCTTCGACCCCTGCTCCTCGGCGAAGGCGACGGTGGAGACGTCGGTCGCGCCGAACATCGCCCCGACGGCGACGAAGACGAGCGCGATGACCACCATGCCGCGGGACCGCATGACGGCGCGGCTCGGCGGTGCGCCGACCTCTCGGGCGGACAGCGGGCGGGGCGGCGGCTCGGTGCCGCGCAGCGACAGGAACGCGTACCCGCCGACGACGGCGGCCACCATCGGCACGACCAGCCCCGCCGCCGGCGCGACCGACGTCGCGAGCACGGTCGCGAGCACCGGGCCGATGACGAAGACGACCTCGTCGAACGCCGACTCCAGGGAGTAGGCGGTGTGCACCTGGCGGGGGTCGGTGAGCACGTGCGACCAGCGGGCGCGCACGAGCGCGCCGAACGACCCGGCCGGGGCGCCGGCGAGCACCGCGGTCGCGTACAGCCACACCGGGTGCGCCTCGACGAGCGCCGCGACGACGAGGGCACCGAGGCCGAGCGTCGCGATCGCGATCGCCGGCCGCATGACGCGCGCCTGGCCGTGCCGGTCGACGAGCCGCGCGATCCGCGGCCCGCAGACCGCGTTGGCGATGACGTACACGGCGGAGACACGCCCGGCGAGACCGTACGAGCCGGACAGCGTGGAGATCATCAGGACGATGCCGATGCCGACCATCGCGATCGGCAGACGGGCGAGGAGGCCCGTCATCGAGAAGGCCAGCGCCCCCGGTCGGCTCAGGACGTCACGGTAGGGGCGCAGCACCGCAGCAGTGTCCCACCCGGCGCGCACGCCGGCGCCGCCGGCGCAGGCCTGGGAACCGGTGACGCTGCGCACCCCGGCGCACCGGTGCAGGATCGGGTCATGGACACCATCACCGTCGAGGACCACCCCGAGCGCTCCCGCTTCGAGGCCCGCACGCCGGACGGGCAGGTGGTCGGGTTCATCGACTACCGGCCCGCGCAGTTCACGGGGAGGACTCCTCGGCCGCCGACCTGGAGATGGTGCACACCGAGGTCGACCCCGGCGAGGAGGGCCACGGCATCGGGACGCAGCTCGTGCGCGAGGCGCTGGACCAGGTCCGGGCGTCCGGGCGCGGCGTCATGCCCCTGTGCGCGTTCGTCTCGGCGTTCATCCGCGAGCACCCCGACTACCAGGACCTGGTGCGGACCGAGGCGGGGCGGGGCCAGGGCGGCTGACCGCCCCGGCCGGCCGGGCGGACCCCGCCGGCCGGGCGGACCCGGCCGACCGGCCGCTCAGCCCAGGGCGCCCGCGACGACGTCCTTGGCCTCGCTCTGCACCCGCTCGAGATGCTCGGCGGAGACGAAGGACTCGGCGTAGATCTTGTAGACGTTCTCCGTGCCGGACGGCCGCGCCGCGAACCACGCGTTCTCCGTGGTCACCTTGAGCCCGCCGATCGCCGCGCCGTTGCCCGGTGCCGCGGTGAGCTTCGCGGTGATCGGCTCGCCGGCGAGCTCGGTCGCGGTGACCTGCTCGGGGGCGAGCTTGCCGAGGGTCGCCTTCTCCTCGAGCGTCGCGGCGGCGTCAACCCGGGCGTACCAGGACTCCCCGAACTGCCCGACGAGCTCGGCGTGGTGCTGCGACGGCGTCCTGCCCGTCGTGGCGGTGATCTCCGAGGCGAGCAGGGCGAGCAGGATGCCGTCCTTGTCGGTCGTCCACACGCTGCCGTCGTGGCGCAGGAACGACGCGCCGGCGGACTCCTCCCCACCGAAGCCGACCGAGCCGTCGAGCAGCCCCGGCACGAACCACTTGAAGCCGACCGGGACCTCCAGCAGGGTCCGGCCGGTCGCCGCGGCGACCCGGTCGATCAGCGCGGAGGACACCAGCGTCTTGCCGATCGCCGCCCCGGCGGGCCACTGCGGGCGCGCACCGGAGTACAGGTACCGGATGGCGACGGCGAGGTAGTGGTTCGGGTTCATCAGCCCGGCGTCCGGGGTGACGATGCCGTGCCGGTCGGCGTCGGCGTCGTTGCCGGTCGCGATGTCGTAGGGGCTGACCCGCCCGAACCGGCCATGGTGGCGACCAGGGACGCCATGGCCGACGGCGACGAGCAGTCCATCCGGATCTTGCCGTCCCAGTCCAGCGTCATGAACGACCACCGCGGGTCGACCGCGGGGTTCACCACGGTGAGGTCGAGCCCGTGCCGCTCGGCGATCGCGCCCCAGTACTCGACCGCGGCGCCGCCCAGCGGGTCGGCGCCGATGCGCACGCCGGCGTCGCGGATCGCGGCGAGGTCCAGCACGTTGGGCAGGTCGTCGACGTACGCCGACAGGAAGTCGTGCCGGCGCGTGGTGTCCGCGGCCAGCGCCTTCTCCACGCTGACCCGCGGCACCTGACCCACGCCCGACCGCAGCAGCTCGTTCGCCCGGTTCGCGATCCAGCCGGTGGCGTCCGACCCGGCGGGGCCGCCGTGCGGCGGGTTGTACTTGAAGCCGCCGTCGCGCGGCGGGTTGTGCGACGGCGTCACGACGATGCCGTCGGCGAGACCGGGGCCGTTCGTGCGCACGCCCTGCGACGTCGCGGCGCCGTTGTGCAGCAGGATCGCGTGCGACACCGCAGGGGTCGGGGTGAAGCTGTCCCGCGCGTCGACGTGCACCTCGACACCCGCCGCGGCCAGCACCTCCAGGGCGGTGCGCCAGGCCGGCTCGGACAGCGCGTGGGTGTCGCGCCCGATGAACAGCGGCCCGTCGGTGCCCTGCGCGCGTCGGTACTCCACGATCGCGGCGGTGGTCGCGATGATGTGCGGCTCGTTGAAGGCGCCGTCGAGGCTGGACCCGCGGTGCCCGGACGTGCCGAACACGACCTGCTGGGCGACGTCGTCGAGGTCGGGCACGCGGTCGTAGTAGGCGCTCACGACGGCATCGGTGTCGATGAGGTCCTCGGGCAGGGCGGTGGTTCCGGCGCGCGGGTGCATGGCGCCGATCCTTGCACCGGGCGGCCCCTGCGGCACGGGTTCGCCCGCACTAGCCTGAGGCGATGTTCCCGCCTCAGGTGCCCTCCGTGGCCGTAACCGATCTCGACCCCGCCCAGCCCGTGCCGTCGGGCACGGTCCTGCTCGACGTCCGCGAGCAGGACGAGTGGGACGCCGGCCACGCGCCCGACGCCGTCCACATCCCGCTCGGCGACCTGCCCGACCGCGTCGACGAGCTCCCCGAGGACCAGCGGCTGCTCGTGGTGTGCCACGCCGGCGGGCGCTCCGCCCAGGCCACGGCCTGGCTCGTGCAGGGCGGCCGCGACGCGGTCAACGTCGAGGGCGGCATGGTCGACTGGGCGCGCGCCGGGCTGCCCGTCGTCTGACCGGTCGGTCAGCCCGGCCCCACCGGCAGTCCACCGGCAGCTCACCGGCACAGCCCGGTAGTCTCACGGCATGGCAAAGAAAGCTCCCGTCCCGTTCGTGCTGCGCCCCTTCGAGGGGCTGCCGGGCGAGCCCGACTGGGTCGCGATGCGCGAGATCGTCCCGGCCGCGACAGCGACCGCCCGCACCACCGCCGAGCACGGCGCCCGGGACGTCGTCGTGACGACGCTGCTGCCCATGGGCTGGCCCGCGCTGCACCGCGCCGACGGCGTCGTCCTGCTCGCCCTGCAGACCCGCGCCGGCTCGGGCGACGCGAGCCGGGACGTCGCCGCGGCGCTCCTCGAGGCGCTCGAGCTCGAGCCGGGCATGCCGGTCACCACGACCGCGCTGCCCGAGCCCGGCCCGCGCCTGCAGGACATCCTCGACCCCACCGTCCCGTTCGACGTCACCGTGCACGACGGCTTCGACTACTGGCTCGCCCCGGACACCGAGGTGACCCCGGACGTGACCGCGTCCCTCGAGGAGGCCAACTCCACGGTCATCCCGACGGTCAAGCTCACGTCGGTCGAGTCGGCCTACTGGTGCCGGATGGGTGACAAGGAGTTCCTGCGCTGGGCCATGCCGCACGACGAGCAGGTCATGGTCGACGCGCTCGCGCGCCTGCACGGCGCCCGCCGCTCGGCGATCGGGGACGCACGGTTCGTCGGCTACTTCCGCTCCAGCGGCGTCGTCGTTCCCGTGTGGGAGCTGCCGCCGGGGACCGAGGCCGGCGAGGTCGAGGCCCCCGCGGTCGAGTGGGGCGAGCGGTTCGCCGAGGCGCTCGCGGACACGTCGCCGCTCGACCCCGCGGCCCGCCGGGCCCGTGCCGGCCTGGTCTCGCGCCAGGTCACCCTGCGCTGACGTGGTCGCCTGGCCCCGTCCGGACATCTCGTTAGGGTGGAACGCGTGACGACGCAGCCGGCAGCCCCCGCGGTGCCGCGCGTGCCCGGCAGCGCGTCGCCGTCATCATCCCGGCGAAGGACGAGTCGCGCCGGATCGCGGCGACGGTCCGGTCCGCGCGGGCGATCCCGCACGTCGACCTCGTCCTCGTGGTCGACGACGGCAGCGTCGACGACACCCAGCACGTCGCCCGCGAGGCCGGCGCCGTGGTCGTGCGGCACTCGCACAACCGCGGCAAGGCCGCCGCGATGGAGACCGGTGCCGCGGTCGTCGCGATGCGCGACGTCGCCGACCGGCCGCCCCGGCTGCTGCTGTTCATCGACGGCGACCTCGGGGACACCGCGGTCAACACCGCGCCGCTCGTCCCACCGGTCCTCGAGGGGCAGGCGGACGTCTCCATCGCGCTGCTGCCCCGGCAGCCGGGGGCCGGCGGCCACGGCATCGTCGTCGGCGCCGCGCGACGGGCGATCCAGCGCGCCACCGGGTGGACGCCGACCCAGCCGTTGTCCGGCATGCGCTGCCTGACCCGGCGGGCGTTCGAGGCCGCGACGCCGCTCGCGCGCGGCTGGGGTGTCGAGACGGGCATGACGATCGACCTGCTGCGCCAGGGGTTCATCGCGGTCGAGGTCCCGTGCGAGCTGCGGCACCGGCCGTCCGGCAAGGACCTCAAGGGTCAACTGCACCGGGCCGCGCAGTACCGCGACGTCATGCTCGCCGTGAGCAACCGCCGGCTGCGCTCCGCGGTCGGCGGCGCCCGCCAGACGGTCCTGCCGCCGCCCGGGCCGCGCACGCACCGCTGACCCGGCGCACCGGCCGACCGAGCGTCGGCGCAGCGCCGCGCGACCTCGCCGGCCGGCCGGTCAGCCGGTCAGCGCGGCGTCGTCGCGCGCGTCGCCCCCGCCGGCGTGCCCGACGGCGCCCGCGGCATGGCCGGCGCCGGTGTGCCCGGCTCCGGGCGCACCGACAGCATCCAGCCCGCGCACGCCGCGACCAGCAGGGGGACGGCGACCGCGACGCCGACTGCCGGGATGACGACGCCGGAGTCGTTGATCGCGAACCCGATCCCGAGGGTCACGGCGAGCGCGATCAGCCCCGGGCGCAGCATCGGCGCGTCGGACTCGAGCCGGGTGAGCGGCGCACCGGCCGAGAGCCAGCCGAACGGGCCGCCGTCGGGCGCGGACGCCGCCGTCCGCAGCGGGCGGCCCAGGACGAGGACGACGAGCGCGATCCCGCCGATCGCGAGCAGGGTCAGCCAGTTGCCGAACAGGATCTCCAGGTTCTGCCCGGCCTTGCGCACGATGACCGGCCACAGCCCGCCGTCCAGCACGGTCTCGACGAAGCGGCCCAGGTGCGTGCGGGCGTCGGGCGGACGCGTCCAGTCGATCACCGCGAAGCCGATCACCACGACCGCGGCTCCGGCGAGCACGCCCACCGCCTTGAGCCAGCTGATCCGGACGCCCGCCGCGAGCAGGGCGAGGGCGGCGAAGCCCGGCACGAGCGCCGGCGGCCCGCCGAAGTCGCTGCCGAGGCCGGGCATGCCGTCGAGCACCGTGGCGACCACGCCGAGGACGGCGACCAGGGCGGCCGCGAGGCGGCGTCGGCCGCGCTGCACGAGGGGGTTGGCGAGCGCGACGGCGAGCAGGACGCTGCTCGCCGCGAACAGCGCGAACGCCTGGTTGTTGAACCCGTAGAACCGCGCCCCGACGAGCGGCTGGACCCCCATGAGCGAGGAGATCTGCAGGCGGCCGCCGGTGACGACGTCGGCGGTGACGACGACCGCGGTCACCGCGGCGACCACGCCGAGCGGTCCGAGCGGCCACGTCTTCCACCGGGGCAGCAGGGCCAGCGCCGTCACGACCGCGACCCACGCGACGACGAGCCCGGCGAGCGCGTACGACGGCGGGGTCGCGCGCCACCACGGCAGGAGGTTGGCCAGGAACGTCGCGACCGGGACCGACGCCACCGCGACCCCGGCGACCCGCAGCCCGGCGAGCACGGGGACGGGTCGCCCGTGCAGCGCCGACGCGACCGCACGACCCCACCGACCGGGCAGCACCCGGTTGAGCCCGCTGCCCAGGCTCTCCAGCACGGCGCCGTTGAGCCCGAGCGTGACGAGGGCGTAGAGCACGAGGTTGACCACGATGAGCAGCGTGAAGAACGGCCCGACCAGGGGCCGGACCGCCCACGCGTGGCGGTCCTCGTCGATCATCGCCGCGACCCGCTGGCTCGCCAGCGGCGGGCCGTCGACGGTCGTGACCGGCGATCCGACGAGCGCGCCGCTCGGGGCGGCGTCGCGCACGCCGAGCGCGGTCAGCACCGTCGGGGTGAGGTCCGTCGTCATGACGTACCCCGGCTGGCGGGTCGAGCGCGAGGACAGCAGGTCGCCGTCGAACGCACCGGTGCCGGCGACCGCGGGCGGTCCGAGCGCCGCGGCGAGCTGCAGGTGCGGGGACCGCCCGGAGTCGGCGAGCGACGCGACCAGGACGGTGGTGGCGTGGTCGGCGCGGGTGACCGCGCGGAGCACCGCGCCGACGCGCTCGTCGAGCACGCGCACCTGCTCGGAGCGGGTCGGCTCGGTGACGGCGTCCGGGGCGGTCAGGCTGTCGTCGTCCACGGGCTCGGGCTCGGGGACCGGCTCGGCGTCCGGGTCCGGGAGGCCGTCGCCGTCGGCGTCCAGGCCGGACGACGGGCGGTCGACGAGGCCCTGGCCCGGGTCGCGCACCGAGCCGGCGTCGAGCACGACCAGCTCCGAGGCCGCCAGGGCGTCCCCGATGCGGTCGGCCAGTGCGTCGGCGTCGACCGGCACGGGGCGCACCTCGCCGACCGGGAGACCGTCCGGCCCGGCCAGCGCGATCGCGGCGCCCCCGCCGAACCCGGTCGCGGTCACGCCGCCGTCCCGGACGGCGTCGCCGAGGATCCCGGGCCGGGCGCTGAACGCCTCCTCGTCGGCGGACTGCAGGTAGTCGGCCCAGCCCGGGACGGGCTCGCCCGTGGCCGGCAGCCGCATGCGGCGGCACTCGTTCGAGGTCTCGCCGGGCAGGTCCGCGGCGCGGGCGCCGGCGGACAGGGCGAGCCACCCGTCCACGGGGCACGCCGACGACCGCACGCTGCGCGCGGACACCGTGCCGACCGCGCCCTCGCGCGACAGCGCCCACAGCGCCGGGGTGGTCAGCGCCCCGACGTCGTCCCAGCGCAGCCCCGCGGCACCGACGACGACGACGCGGCGCTCGTCCGGCTCGGGGGCGGCGACGGCGGCGGGCGCGGTGAGCACACCCGCCAGACCGGTCAGCAGCACGGCTGCGGCGGCCATCACGGCGGCGCACAGCGCACGGACGGACCTCGGACGCAGGGGCACCGCTCCAGCCTACGGGCGCCCCCGGTGCCGCGACGGACCGGCCACTAGGCTCGCAGCGCCCTGCTGCCCATCGTCCTGGCAGGGCGCCGCGCTGCGGCCGACCGGCCGCGCCCGCGTCCCGCGACCCGTTCAGGAGCGCCACCGTGCCAGCCACCGCACCGCCCCCGCGCTACGCCTACCTGGGACCGGCCGGCACGTTCACCGAGGCCGCGCTGCGGCAGGTCGCGTCCCCCGACGAGGCGCAGTACCTGCCGCAGGTCGACGTCGTCTCCGCGCTGGAGTCAGTGCGGGCGGTGCGGGCCGACTACGCCGTCGTGCCGATCGAGAACTCCGTCGAGGGCGGCGTCACCGCGACCCTGGACACCCTGGCGACCGGCCTGGCGCTCGTCCTGCTGCGCGAGGTCCTCGTGCCGATCACGTTCGTGCTCGCCGGGCGACCCGGCACCCGGCTCGCCGACGTCCGGCGGGTGTCGACCCACCCGCACGCGTGGGCGCAGTGCCGGCGCTGGGTCAACACCCACCTGCCCGGGGTGGTGCACGTCCCGGCGACGTCGACCGCGGCCGCCGGTGCGCTGCTCGCCGACCCGGCGGCCGGGTCCGGCGCCGCGGCCGACCCCGGCTTCGAGGCGGCGCTGGTCGCGCCGCTGACCGCCGAGCTGTACGGGCTCGAGGTGCTCGCGACCCAGGTCGCGGACAACGAGCGCGCGGTGACCCGGTTCGTCGTCGTGGGCCGGCCCGGCCCGGTGCCGGCGCCGACCGGCTCGGACAAGACGTCGCTCGTCGTTCACCTGCCGAGCAACGACGCCGGTGCGCTGCTGGAGATGCTCGAGCAGTTCGCGGCGCGCGGGGTGAACCTGTCCCGGATCGAGTCGCGGCCCATCGGCGACCTCATGGGCCGCTACTCGTTCTCGATCGACGCCGAGGGGCACGTCGCCGAGGAGCGCGTCGCGGAGGCCCTCATGGGGCTGCACCGGGTGTGCCCGCACGTGCGCTTCCTGGGCTCCTACCCGCGGGCCGACGGCGTCGCCCCGCGCATCGAGCCCGGCATGACCGACGACGCCTTCGCCGGCGCCCGGCAGTGGGTCGAGGACCTGCGCGGGGGACGCGCGAGCTGACGCGTCCAGGTCTGATCACAGCGCGGTCGCATCAGCGGATGTCGACCCGCGTCGCCTCGCGGAACAGCCACCGCGCGTCGTCCTTCGTGAGCCACCGCTCGTCGACAAGCTCATTGATGCTCGCCCGCACCGCGCGGATGTAGACGCCCTCGTTGCCGTAGAGCTCGGTGAGCGTCGCGGTGTCGAACGGCCGCTCGTACCCGGCGATGAAGCAGAAGGACGCACCGGTCGCGGTGCCGTACCAGGTGCTGGTGGGCACGTCGAGGTACGGCGAGCGCAGCCCGCCCCGGACGTTGCCGAACCGGTCGAGCACCGGGGCGCCGTCGACCACCTCGATCGGTTCCGAGCGCGGCGGGGCGACGCCCTCACGGACCCACAGGTCGAGGTTGCGTAGGGCGGCGTCGAAGAAGATCGCGCTCGGGAACCGGCTGCGCGGCCCCTCGTCGCACGACATCGGCGGGACGCTGCGGTCCGCCCGGAGGATGTCCGCCGGCTGCGCGGAGTAGTACAGCTCGTCCGGGGTGGCGTGGCCGGCACCGGCCATCTCGTAGTGGCGATACCGGTCGCCGGGCACGTCGCTGTCCGGACGGCGTGACCCGATGCCGGGCAGGTAGTCCGACTGGGACATGATCCGCATGACGGGGACGCCGGCGTCGTGGATCTGCCGTCGCGGGTCGCCCGCGGGCGGGGCGGGCTCGCACTGGTTCATCGGGTAGGCACCGGCGAACCCGCCGCCCGCGACCGCCACGAGGTACGCGTCGTAGACCGGGGCGCCGTCGGACTCGACGACGAGCGGGTGCACCGCGTTGATGTAGTTGACGAGGTACCCGCCGGTCTGGGAGTAGCCGAACCCGTACGCCCGCTCGACCTGGCTCTCGGTGGACCGGTACCGCAGCGGGTTGCTCGCGTCGTCGCTGCGCAGCCACGTGCCGACCTGGCTGTAGATGTCCCACACCAGGCCGTTCTCGGTGAGGCGCGAGCTGTCGGCCGCGACCGTCGCGCAGTTGAGCGGGTCGTCCAGCGGCAGCGGGTTCGCGAAGGAGAGGGCGCCGTAGCGCCCGGGGTCGAAGGTCTGCAGGGCGTCGACGGCGATCGGCTTGGCGGTGATCCCGACCCACGCGTCGCCGTTGGCGATCATCTGCCGGTGCGCGACCGCCCACCCGATGTTGAGGTCGAACAGGTTCGACGGGTTGAGCATCTCGACGACGACGTTCCCGCTGAACCGGGCGCCGTTCGCGGGCCGGCGCACGAGCACCCGCGTGGTGTACGGCGCGTCCGGCGTGCGCACGACGGCGGGCCCGGTCTCGGGCCAGGTGTAGACGTTCGCCGTGCCGCTGACGACGAACTCCTCCTCGACGTAGTGCTCGCGGGACAGGTCCTGGGGGACCAGCTGCCGGTCGGCGGCGCCGAACGGGTACGAGTCGTCGGTCGCCGGCAGCGGTCCGGACACGTCCGGCACCGGCGTCACGCGCGCGTCCTCCACCGCCGCCGTCGCCGGGTGGGACCCGGGGGCGGCCGATGCGGCGGGTGCCGCGGCCCCCACGGTCCCGGCCACGGCGAACGTCCATGCCATCAACGCGCCCAGCGAGCGTGCGGCTCTCTTCACGGTCTCCTCCTCGATCGACCCCGTCAGCGATCCGGAACGCGGGGTCGTCGGAGCGGCTCCGTCGCCGCCCGTGCCCCCGCGGTCATGCTTCTCGCGGTCGGGTGGGCGCACAAGGAGCGTGCACGAACGTGCAGTGACCGGGGTGCTGGGTGGTGCTGCCGGCGGCGAGCCAGGTCAGGCCGGCGTCGCGGTCCGCACGCGCAGCGCGCGCGGGTCCACCCGCACGGTGAGCTCGAACGCCTCGCCGATGTTGTCGCCGTCGACCTGGATCTGCTCGGGGTGGTCCGCGACGACGTGCAGGGTCCGCGCGCGGGAGTGCTCGATCTTGCCCATCTTCCCCGGCAGCTCGGTGCGCACGCCGATGCCCTGCAGGGCGACCTCCCCGACGAGCTGGGTCCACCCGGCGATGCCGCCGCGGGTGTCGATCGCGCCGAGGTCGAGCACGCCGTCGTCGATGCGGGCGTCCGGGAGCAGCGTGATCCCGCCGGGCAGGCGCCCGCAGTTGCCGACGAGGAGGCTCCGGACGCGCACCGGGGTCGGCTCCCCGCCGTCGACGGCGATCGTCAGCCGCATCCGGCTCGAGTTGAGATGGCGGATGCCGGCCAGGGCGTAGGCGAACCAGCCGACGCGCTTCTTCAGGTCCTCGTCGGCGGCACCCATCACGGCGGCGTCGAAGCCCAGGCCCGCGATCACGAGGAAGATGTGGTCGCGCGGCGGCTCGCCCACCCCGTCCGGCGCCGACGCGCCGACGCGCCCGCCGGACGCGTCCGGGACGTCGTCGGCAGCCTCGGCGATGTCGTCCGCGACGGAGTCCTCGTACCGCTCGACCCGCAGCCAGCCGACGTCGATCGCGCGCGGCGGTCCGGTGAGGGCGAGCCGCAGCAGCTCGTCGGTGTCGGTCAACGGCAGGTCGAGGTTGCGGGCGAGCAGGTTGCCGGTGCCCAGCGGGATGAGGCCCATCGCGACGTCCGTGCCCGCGAGGGCCTCGGCGACCGCACGGACGGTGCCGTCCCCGCCGACGGCGACGACGGTCATCGCCCCCCGCTCGACGGCGGCGCGCGCCTGACCCACGCCCGGGTCCGCGGCGGTGGTCTCGAACCACATCGGCTCGGGCATGTAGCGCGACGCGCACGCGCGGATCGCCGCGTCGCGCAGCTCGACCGCACCCGGCTTGGTGGGGTTGCACACGAAGGCGACCTGCGCGCCGCTCGTCGGGGACATCGGCTGGGCGAACGCGCCCACCCCCGTGGCCGCGGTGACCGCCACGGCAGCGCGTGCCCCACGGACCGGACGCGGACGCAGCCGGGTGCGACGGGTGCGCTGCGCGACCCGCAGCGCGACGGTCGACACGAGCAGCGCGCCGATCGCCACGAGCAGGGCGAGGACGCTGAGCCACTCCGACCACACCATGGCGCAACCGTACGGTGGATCACCGGACGGGCCGGGTCGATACCCTCGCAGGGTGATCGACCTGCGCCAGCTCCGAGACCAGCCCGACGTCGTCCGAGCGAGCCAGCGTGCCCGCGGTGACGACCCCGCCCTCGTCGACGCCGCGCTGGAGGCCGACTCCCGCCGTCGGGCGGCGCTCACCGACTTCGAAGGCCTGCGCGCCGAGCAGAAGGCGCTCGGCAAGCAGGTGGCCGGCGCGCAGGGCGAGGAGAAGGCCGCGCTGCTGGTCCGCACCAAGCAGCTCGCGCAGGACGTCAAGGCGCGGGGGGCGGAGGCGGACGCCGCCGCGGCCGCCCTGGACGAGACGCTGTGGCGCATCCCGAACGTCGTCGGCGACGGCGTCCCGGTGGGCGGGGAGGACGACTTCGTCGTGCTCCGCGAGGAGGGCCGGCGCCGCGACTTCGCGGCGGAGGGCGTCACGGTCCGCGACCACCTCGAGATTGGCGAGGCGCTCGGCGCGATCGACACCGAGCGGGGCGCCAAGGTCTCCGGCTCGCGCTTCTACTTCCTCACCGGCATCGGCGCGCGGCTGGAGCTCGCGATCCTCAACGCGGCCGTCGACCAGGCCGTCGCGGCCGGCTTCACGCCGATGATCACCCCGACGCTGGTCAAGCCCGAGGTCATGGCGGGCACCGGGTTCCTCGGCGCGCACGCGGACGAGGTGTACCGCCTGGAGGCGGACGACCTGTACCTCACCGGCACGAGCGAGGTCGCGCTCGCGGGCTACCACGCGGGCGAGATCCTCGACCTCGCGGCCGGTCCCCGCCGGTACGCGGGCTGGTCGGCGTGCTACCGCCGCGAGGCGGGGTCCTACGGCAAGGACACCCGCGGCATCATCCGGGTGCACCAGTTCCACAAGGTCGAGATGTTCTCCTACTGCCGGGAAGAGGACGCGGAGACCGAGCACCGGCGCCTGCTCGCCTGGGAGGAGGAGATGCTCACCCGCGCCGAGCTGCCGTACCGGGTCATCGACACCGCAGCCGGTGACCTCGGCTCGAGCGCCGCCCGCAAGTTCGACTGCGAGGCCTGGCTCCCGTCCCAGGAGCGGTACCTCGAGCTGACGTCGACGTCGAACTGCACGACGTTCCAGGCGCGGCGCCTGGGGACCCGGGAGCGGACGGCGTCCGGCGAGACCCGGCCGGTCGCCACGCTCAACGGCACGTTGGGCACGACGCGGTGGATCGTCGCGATCCTCGAGAACCACCAGCAGGCCGACGGCTCGGTGCGCGTGCCGGAGGGGTTGCGCGGCTACCTCGGCGGCCTCGAGGTCCTCGAGCCGGTGACCCGATGACCGCGTCCGGCGCCGGGCCCGCCGACGACCGCCTCGACCGGGCCGGCCTGGTCGGTCACGGGCCGCTGCTCGTCGCGCTCGACATCGACGGCACCGTCATGACCTACGACGAGCGGATCAGCGACGACGTCCGCGAGGCCGTCGCCGCGGTGCGCGCCACCGGGGCGCACGTCGTGCTGGCCACCGGCCGGTCGCTGCACGCCACCGTCCCGGTCGCGCACGAGCTCGGCATCACCGAGGGCTGGGCGGTGGCGTCGAACGGGTCGGTGACCGCGCGGCTGGACCCCGCGGAGGCCGGCGGCTACCGCGTGACCGACCTCATCACCTTCGACCCCGGCCCGGCCCTGCGGCTCATGCACGCCGCCATGCCCGATGCCCTGTTCGCCGTGGAGGAGGTCGGCGTCGGCTTCCGGATGAGCGCGCCGTTCCCGCCCGGGGAGCTCACCGGGGTGCACGCGGTGGTGAGCATCGACGAGCTCTCCGAGCACCACGTGACGAGGCTCGTCGTCCGCAGCCCCGGGCACACGACCGAGGAGTTCCACCGGCTCGTGCACCGCATGGGCCTCGAGGACGTCACCTACGCCATCGGCTGGACCGCGTGGATGGACGTCGCGCCGCACGGCGTCACCAAGGCCAGCGCTCTCGAGCACGTGCGGCGCGACCTCGACGTCCAGCCGTCGCGGACGGTCGCCGTCGGGGACGGCAACAACGACCTCGCGATGCTCGAGTGGGCGGCGCTCGGGGTCGCCATGGGGCACGCGCCCGAACCCGTCCGGGCGGTCGCGGACGAGGTCACCGGCACCATCGACGACGACGGTCTGCTGGACGTCCTGCGCCGCCTCGTCCCCTGACCCGGGTTCCGGACGGCGCTCGGGGCCGGCACGCCGGTCGTGCGGGAGCGTGACCACATCGTTACCGGACACGTATCGCAATGTGGCCGATATGGGTTGCTTCGGTCGGTGTGGGAACGCTTGCATGGCATCGGTGCCCGGCGCGGTGCGCGATTCCGTGTATGTCGTCGGGCTGGTCCGGGGTGAACGACGCCCTCGTCGACGTGGAGGAAGCCGCATGAGCAGCATCACGAGAGGTCGCGGACTCGCGACGGCGCTCGCCGGGACGATGTCCCTGGCGTTCGTCCTGGCCGCCTGCACCCCGCCGCCGGAGGACGAGGGCGGCGGCACGGGCGGTGGAGGCGGTGGCGGTGAGGTCGCCGAGGGCTGCGAGGACTACGAGCAGTTCATCGAGATGGGCGACCTGGACGGCACCGAGGTGACCGTCTACACGACCATCACCGGTGACGAGGCCGAGGCGCAGGAGGCGTCGTACGAGGAGTACGAGCGCTGCACCGGCTCGGACATCGTCTACGAGGCCAACGACGAGTTCGAGGCGCAGATCGCCGTGCGCATCCAGTCCGGCAGCGCGCCCGACGTCGCCTACATCCCGCAGCCTGGTCTGCTCCAGCGGCTGGTCAACGACTTCCCGGACGCGATCCTGCCCGCCTCGGACGAGGTCGCCGCCAACGTCGACGAGTTCTTCACCGAGGAGTGGCGCGACTACGGCACCGTCGACGGCACGCTGTACGGCTCGCCGCTCGGCGCCAACGCCAAGTCGTTCGTCTGGTACTCCCCGAGCATGTTCGAGGAGGCCGGCTACGAGATCCCCACCACGTGGGACGAGATGATCGCGCTCTCCGACCAGATCGTCGCCGAGCACCCGGACACCAAGCCGTGGTGCGTCGGCATCGCCTCGGGCAACGCGACCGGCTGGCCGGCCACCGACTGGCTCGAGGACGTCGTCCTGCGCACCGCCGGTCCGGACGTCTACGACCAGTGGTACACGCACGAGATCCCGTTCAACGACCCGCAGATCGTCTCGGCGCTCGAGGCCACCGGCGAGATCATCCGGAACTCGGACTACGTCAACGGCGGGCTCGGTGACGTCTCCAGCATCGCCACCACCGAGTGGGACGCCGCCGGCTTCCCGATCCTCGACGGCCAGTGCTGGATGCACCGGGCGGCGAACTTCTACGGCGTGAACTGGCAGCAGGCCCAGGCCGACGTCGAGATCGCCGAGGACGGCGACGTCTTCGCGTTCTACCTGCCCGCCGCGAGCGCGGACGAGCGGCCGATGCTCGGTGGTGGCGAGTTCGTGGTGTCCTTCGAGGACCGCCCCGAGGTGCACGCCTTCCACGCGTTCACCGCGAGCGACGTGTGGGCCAACGACAAGGCCGAGGTGTCCAACGCCGGCTGGGTCTCCGCGAACAGCGGCCTGGACGTCGAGCTCCTGCAGTCGCCGATCGACCGCCTCGCCAGCGAGATCCTCGCGAGCGACGAGTACACCTTCCGGTTCGACGCGTCCGACCTCATGCCGGGCCCGGTGGGTGCCGGGTCGTTCTGGACGGGCATGACGAACTACCTCAGCGACCCGTCCACCACGGAGGACTCGGTGCTGACCTTCATCGAGGGCTCCTGGCCGTCGAGCTGACGCAGTGACGACGGCAGGGGCCCGGCCACGCCGGGCCCCTGCCGTCGGCCCGTCCCCACCTCGTCACCGCGGACGTCGCCGGTGCACCGTGGGGCGCGGCACACCGTCCTGATCGGCGGGTCCACCGCAGCGGTGCGGTGGGACCAACAGCTGCGGAGGCATGGATGCTCGAGAACATCGGACTGTGGATCAACTACTTCTGGGAGCCGGTCAAGGACTTCCTGCTCAACGCCGAGACGCCGGGGCACAAGCTCGCCCTCATGCTCGTGGCGGTGCTGCTGTTCGTCGTCGTCATGGGAGCGATCCTGCTCGCGGTCGACCGGCCCAAGCACATCCCGAACTGGGTGGTGACGCTCGGGTTCGCCGGGCCCGCGGTCGTCGCCCTCGGCTTCGGGCTCGTGTACCCGGCCCTGCGCACGGCCTACCAGTCCTTCCTCAACCGCAACGGCTCCGAGTACGTCGGCCTGGACAACTACGTCACGGCCTTCACGCAGGAGTCGTTCCAGGTCGTCCTGCGCAACACCGCGCTGTGGGTGCTCCTCGTGCCGACCCTGGCGACGTTCTTCGGGCTCGTCTACGCGGTGCTCGTGGACCGCACCCGCTTCGAGAAGGTGGCGAAGGCGCTCATCTTCCTGCCGATGGCGATCTCCCTGGTGGGCGCGTCGATCATCTGGCGGTTCGTGTACGAGTTCCGTGACGGGTCCCGCGCGCAGACCGGCCTGGCCAACCAGCTGCTCGTGTGGCTGGGCCTGGAGCCGTACCAGTTCCTCATCGACCAGCCGTGGAACAACGTCTTCCTCATCGCCGTCCTCATCTGGATCCAGGCCGGGTTCGCGATGACGATCCTCTCCGCGGCGATCAAGGCCATCCCGGACGACATCGTGGAGGCCGCAACGCTCGACGGGCTCAAGGGCCTGCAGATGTTCCGGTACATCACCGTCCCGAGCATCCGGCCGGCGCTCGTGGTCGTCATCACGACCATCGCGATGACGACGCTCAAGGTCTTCGACATCGTGCGCACGATGACCGGCGGCAACTTCGGGACGTCGGTCGTGGCGAACGAGTTCTACTCCCAGTCGTTCGTCCAGGGGGACGCCGGGATGGGTGCCGCGCTCGCCGTGATCCTGTTCATCATCGTCATCCCGGTCGTCATCTACAACGTCCGCCAGCTGCGTCTGTCCGAGGAGATCCGATGACCACGAACCCGGCACCGCCGCAGGCGTTCGCGACTACCAAGGGCCCCGGTGAGGTCGACGGCGGGTCCCCGCCCGGACGCCGCAAGAAGGGCGTCGGCGAGCGCGCCGAGGTGGCGCGCAAGCGCCTGTCCTCGCCGTGGGCGTCCGGGATCGCGATCGTCATCGCGATCCTGTGGACGGTGCCGACGTTCGGGCTGCTCGTCACCTCGTTCCGGCCCGTCCAGGACATCCGGGCGAACGGCTGGTGGAACTTCTTCACCAGCCCGAGCGTGACGATGGACAACTACCGCGAGGTGCTGTTCGAGGGCGACCAGCCGCTGGCCCAGTACGTCCTCAACTCGGTCGTCGTGACGATCCCCGCGGTGATCATCCCGATCAGCATCGCGCTGCTCGCCGCCTATGCGTTCGCGTGGATCGACTTCAAGGGCCGCAACATCCTGTTCGTCGCGGTGTTCGCGCTCCAGATCATCCCGATCCAGATCACGATGATCCCGCTCCTCACCCAGTACAACCGGTGGGAGGTGGCGGGGACGTTCTGGGCGGTGTGGCTCTCGCACTCGATCTTCGCGCTGCCGCTGGCGATCTTCCTGCTGCACAACTTCATGAAGGACATCCCGCCCTCGCTCGTCGAGGCGGCCCGGGTCGACGGGGCGGGGCACGTGCAGATCTTCTTCCGCGTGCTCATGCCGCTGCTGGTCCCGGCCGTCGCGGCCTTCGGGATCTTCCAGTTCCTGTGGGTGTGGAACGACCTGCTCGTGTCCCTCGTCTTCGGGCCGGGGCAGCAGGTGTCGCCCCTGACCGTGCGGCTCGCGACGCTGGCCGGTGACCGCGGGGAGACGTGGCACCTGCTGTCGTCCGGGGCGTTCGTCGCGATGGTCGTCCCGGTCGTGGTGTTCCTGGCGCTGCAGCGGTACTTCGTCCGCGGTCTGCTGGCGGGCTCCGTCAAGGGCTGACCGCCGCGGGTGGGCTACCGTCCGGGCGTCGAGGTCTGCTGACCTCGGCGCCCGGACGCGTCTGCGCCGGGGTCCGGACGGCGCTCGCGGGCGCATGGCGGGAGGGGTCGGCGTGCGATCCGGTGCCCTCGACCGCGTCCCCGCGCCCGCGCTGTTCGTCGCGTCCGGCCTCACCCAGTACGTCGGTGCGGCGATCGCCGTCGGGCTGTTCGCCACCCTCGCGGCGCCCACGGTCGCGTGGCTGCGGATCGTCGTCGCCGCGGTCGTCCTGCTCGCGTGGCGCCGGCCCTGGCGGGTGCGCTGGGAGCGCCGCGACCTGGCCGCGGCCGCACTGTTCGGGACCGTCCTGGCGGCGATGAACGTCGCCTTCTACGTCGCGATCGACCACCTGCCGCTCGGCACCGCGGTGGCGATCGAGTTCATCGGCCCGGTCGCGGTGGCCGCGGTCACCGGGCGCGGCTGGCGCGAGCGCGTCGGCATCGCGCTCGCCGCCGCGGGCGTCGTCCTGCTCGCCGGCGTGACGGTGCACGCGGGCGGGGGCCCGACGTCGTCGTCGGGCTGGTCGCGATCGGCGTGTCGGCGCTGTGCTGGGCCGGGTACATCCTGCTCGGCCGGCGGATCGCGGTCCGCGGCTCCGGGGTGAGCTCGCTGTCGCTGGCGATGCTCGCCGGGGCGGTCGTGTTCGCGCCGTTCCTCGCGCGCGACGCCGCCCCGGTCCTCGTCGACTGGCGGCTCGCGCTCGCGGTGGTCGGGGTCGGCGTGCTGTCCTCCGCGGTGCCGTACGCGATCGACCAGGTCGTGCTGCGGCGGATCGGGTCGGCCGCGTTCGCGGTGCTCCTCGCGCTGCTGCCGGCGACGGCGGCGGTCGTCGGCGCCGTGGGGCTGCGGCAGTGGCCGCACGGTCTCGAGGTCGTCGGGCTGCTGGCGGTCTCCGGCGCGATCGTGCTGACCTCGGGCCGGTCCGCACCGGCGTCCCGGGCCCCGGAGCCGGTGACCCCGGGTTAGGTCACAGGTACTGACCCGGGGTCGGCCGGACGTCGGGCCCCTCACCGGCAGCGCCCGGCCGCGCCGGGGGCTGCCCGACGACGGCGCCGGGCGGCAGGGCGTGCCGCGCCTGGGCGATCTGGGCCTGGGACGCCATCCGCTGCGCGGCGAGCGCGGCCTGGATCCCGTGGAACAGGCCTTCGAGCCAGCCCACCAGCTGCGCGTGCGCGATCCGGAGCTCGGCGTCCGACGGCGGGCCGTCGACCTCGAGCGGCAGCGTGATCCGACGGAGCTCGTCGACGAGGTCGGGGAGAGGCCGTCCTCGAGCTCGCGCACCGAGCGGGCGTGGATCTCGGCGAGCCGGGCGCGGGCGGCCTCGTCCAGCGGGGCGCTGCGGACCTCGTCGAGCAGCTGCTTGACCATCGTGCCGATCCGCATGACCTTCGTCGGCTGGTCCACCGACGAGGACGTCTCCGCGTCGTCGTCGCGATCGGCGGGCTGCGCCGCCTGCGCCGGCTGAGGGTCGGTCGGCCGGCGCTCGACCGGGTGCCCGTCCGCGCCGACGACGACGATCCGGGGCGCGGGGGCGCCGTCGTCGTCGGTGGGGCGCCCGGGGCCGGAGCCGGAGCCGGGGGCGGTGGCGTGGTCATGCGTCCATCATCACCACGGCGCGCGTGGTGTCGCACCTGCGCGCCGGCGGTGTCACGGGACCAGCAGGAGCTTGCCGAACACGTCACCGCTGTCGAGCATCGCGTGCGCCCGGCCCGCCTCGGCGAGCGGGACGCGGGCGTGCACGACCGGCCGGACGGCGCCGCGGGCGAGCATCGGCCAGACGTGCTCGCGCACCGCGGCGACGAGCGCCGTCTTCTCGGCCGCGGGCCGCGAGCGCAGCGTGGTCCCCACGACGGTGGCCCGCTTGGTCAGGAGCAGCCCGAGGTCCAGCTCGGCGCGCCGTCCACGCTGCATCCCGATCACGACGAGCCGGCCCCCGGTCGCGAGGCAGTCGAGGTTGGCGGCGAGCGCGCCGGCGCCGAGGACGTCCAGGACGACGTCGACCCCCCGCCCGCCGGTCGCGTCGCGGACCGCAGCGACGACGTCGTCGGACCGGTGGTCGATCGCGACGGCGGCGCCCAGGCTGCGGCACCGCGCGGCGCGGTCCGGGCCGCCGGCGGTGGTCAGGACGCGCGCCCCCAGCGCCGCGGCGAGCTGGATCGCGATCGAGCCGACGCCGCCCGAGCCGCCGTGGACCAGCACGTGCTCCCCGGCCCGCAGCCGGCCGACGTCGACCAGGTTGGACCACGCGGTGCACACCGCCTCGGGCAGGCCGGCGGCGTCGACGAGGTCCACGCCGTCCGGGACCGGCAGCACGTGGCCGGCGTCGACGACGACGCGCTCGGCGTACCCGCCGCCGGCGAGCAGCGCGCACACCGGCTCGCCCACCGTCCAGGTGTCCACGCCGTCGCCCAGCGCGGCGACCGTCCCGGAGACCTCGAGCCCGGGCCACTCCGGTGCGCCCGGCGGGGACGGGTAGTGACCGGTGCGCTGCAGCAGGTCGGCGCGGTTGACGCCGGCGGCGGCGACGTCGAGGAGGACCTGGCCGGGCCCGGGGACCGGGTCGGGGACGGTCGTGGCGACGAGGGCGTCGGGCCCGCCGGGCTGCGGGACGGTCACGGCATGCATCCGACGACCCTAGGTCGCGAGGACCTCCGCGCACAGGCGGGCGACGGCGTCGGCGACGCCGTCCCGCGCGGGGCGCAGGTAGCGGCGTGGGTCGGTGAGCCGGGGGTCGGCCGTGAGGCGCTCGCGCACGGCGGCCGTGTAGGCGACGTTGAGCGCGGTGCCCACGTTGACCTTGCGCATGCCGGCGGCGACCGCTGCGCGGACCGTCTGCGGCGGCACCCCGGAGGACCCGTGCAGGACCAGCGGGACGGGCACCGCGGCCGCGAGCCGCGCCACCAGCTCGAGGTCGAGCTCCGCGGTGGTGGTCGTCATCGCGTGGGTGCTGCCGACGGCGACGGCCAGCGCGTCGACGCCGGTGCGGGCGACGAAGTCGGCGGCCTCGTCGGGGTCGGTCCGGACCCCGGGCGCGTGCGCGCCGCCCTTCCCGCCGACCTCGCCCAGCTCCGCCTCCACCCACAGCCCGGCGGCCTGCGCCAGCGTGGTGAGCTCTCGCGTGCGCGCGACGTTGGCGTCGTCGTCGAGGTGGGCGGCGTCGACCATGACGGACGTGACGCCCAGCCGCTCGGCGGAGGCGATGGCGTCCCGGCACAGGGCGGGGTCCTGGACGTGGTCCAGGTGGATCGAGACCGGCACCCGCGCGGCGTCCGCGAGCTCCCGGCACGCCGAGAGGAGCGGAGCCAGGCGCCCGCCGTGGAAGAGCAGGGCGTTCTCGCTGATCCCGAGCGTGCCGGCCACCCCGGCCGCCTCGAGGCCCGACACGATGCCCTCCGCGTGCTCCAGCGTGATGACGTTGAACGCCAGCAGGCCGGAGCGGGCGGACACCGCTCGCTCGACGAGCCCGCCGGTCGCCGCGAGCGTCACGTCCGGTCCACCGGGAGGAGGGTCCGCAGCGGTGCGTGCTGCGGCTGCGGCTGCGGCTGTGGCGGTGGATCGAGGGTGGGGACGGGCGCGACCATGCCCGGATCCTGGGTGGCCACGGGCGCCGGGGGCAAGCGCCCGCGCGTCACCGCCCCACCGCCTCGGGCAGCGAGGTCACCCGGACGAGGTCGGTCATGGGCCCGACGGCAGTCGGGTCGAACACCGCGGCCCCCGCGACCTGCGCGTTGGCCACGGCTACGGCGGTCGCGGTCCGCATCGCCCCGGCGAGGTCGGCGCCGCCGTCGAGCGCGACGAGCATCCCGCCGAGGAAGGCGTCACCGCTGCCGACGGGGAACCGGCCGGCCGGTCCGTCGAACCATGCGCGCACGCCGGGTCCGTGCTCGGTCCCATCGGTGGGGCCGGCCGCGATGGCCCCGGCGGCGCCGTCGGTCACGACGACCAGGCCGCGCGTGCGCGTCGCCACCAGGCGCAGCAGGTCCGGCAGGGGCGTGTCGACCGGGTGGTCGACGAGCTCGGCCGCCTCGGCGCGATTGACCTTGACGAGGTCGGGGCTGGACCCGGCGAGCGCCGCGCGCAGGGCCGGCCCGTGGCTGTCCACGGCGACGCGGCAGCCGGCGCCCTGGAGCACGGCGACGACCCGGAGCAGCACGTCGTCGCCGAGGGACGCCGGCATCCCGCCGGAGACGAGCCACCAGCCCGGACGGGCTCGCGCGGCGCCCTCCGCACGGTCGAGCACGCGGTCGAGGACGTCCGGGCCGACCGGCGTCGCGTGCTCGTAGATCTCGGTCAGTTCACCGGTGTCCCGGGACAGGACGGACACGCAGACCCGGGTGGGCTCGCCGCCGTCGACCATCTCCACCTCCACGCCGTCGGACACGGCGGATGCCCGGACCGCCTCACCCGTCCCCCCACCCAGGACGGCGACGGCCCGGGTGGGAGCGCCGAGGCGGGAGGCCGCGCGGACCGCGTTGAGCGCCTTGCCGCCACCCACGTGCCGGACGTCGGTCGGACGTTGGATCCCCCGCAGCTCGGCGACCACGTACGTGATGTCGAGCGACGCACTCAGAGCCACCGCCGAGATCATCGGGGGCCGACCGCGCCAGGCCCGGCAGCGTCCGCGCCGGGGCGGGCGGGGCCCGACGGCCGGTCCGCGGTCCGGCGGTGGGCCCGCTCGGTCATGAGGGTCACTGCGCGTCCTTCGCTGGTGCGGCCGGGCCGCGGGTCGGTGCCCACATCCTGGCCGACGCCCCCGGCGGCGTCCGGCGAAGCGGGACGGTGATCCTCCCGGCCGCTCCCACGCCCCGCGCCCGTGGGACGCGCCGCACGGGGCTGGCATGATGTCCCCCGCACGGGAGGGCTGTCTGAGCGGCCGAAAGAGACGGTCTTGAAAACCGTTGGAGCGGGACACCCCCGTTCTCGTGGGTTCGAATCCCACGCCCTCCGCCCACGTGGTCCCGACGTGGTCCCAACCGAAGCTCCGACGGACTACCGGCCCGTCGGATCGCCCGGGGGCGGCACGGCGACCAGCCTGTCGGGTCGGCACCGGCGAGCGCGTCCGCCGCCCGGGCGCGGCCGAGGTTCCAGTCGACCGGTCCGGCCGGCGCGTCGACGCCGACACCGCGCAGCAGGCACGAACGCAGCGGCTCGTCGAGGGCGGCCATGGCGGCGACGCCGTCGGCGGACAGCCCCTGCAGGTAGCCGACGTCGAGCCCGCCGTCGAGGTCCGCCGCGGCGTTGTGCCGGACGATCAGCGCGTCCGGGTTCGCCACGGCGAGCGCGAGCGCGGCGGTCGCCGTCGCGTGCACCACGGCGCGGGGCAGCCATCGCGCGGGGGTGCTGGGCCACCGTGCGCCCGCCACGAGGACGAGCACCAGCACCACGGCCAGCAGGAGCTCGAGCGTCACGGCGAGCACGCGCAGACGGGTCAGCCCGAACGCGTCGACGTAGAGGTCCATCCGGCGCAGCGCCGAGGCCACCACCCCGAGCGTCGCCCCGCACAGCAGGCCGAGAGCGAGCCGCGTCAGCAGCGCGTCACGGGTCGACCCGCGCGGGGCACGGCGGGCGGCCACGGCCACGACGACGAGGGTCAGCGCCGTCACCACGACGAGCTGGGCGAAGCCCTCCCGGGCGTACTCGGCGTAGGACAGGCCGGCGGTGGCGAGCACGTGCCGGTGACCACCGAGCAGCGCACCCACCTGCACGAGCACGAACGCCAGCACGAGCGCGTCGAGGGCGAGCACGGGCACCAGCCACTCGACGCGACGGACCGGCCGTCCGGGGCGCACGGCGACGTCGGACAGCGCCGGCGGCGCCAGGGCGAGGTGCGCGAGACCGGCGGTGACGACGGCGACCAGGGCACCGACGACGACCTGACCCGGCAGCCTGTCCGCCGTCAGGCTCGGCAGGTAGCTCGCGAAGACCCGGTCCGCTCTCGCGAACAGCAGCCCGAAGACGACGAGGAGGCCGAGCGTCACCGCACCGGTGCGGGCGGCGGCGCGCAGGTGGTCACGACGGGAGCCGGCGAGGCCGCCGGCGGCGTGCTTGACCCACGGGACCGCGCGCAGCAGACCGGCCGCCCACGCCGGCGCACTGAGGACGACGGCCGGTGCGGACCGGGCGCCGGTCACCGCGACCGCGCCGGCCCACACCGCCACGACCGTGCACAGGGCGACGACCCAGCCGGCGTCGCGCACGGCCACGACCACCAGGAAGGCGAGGGACAGTGCGGCGGTGACCGCGTCCCCGGCGGACCGCCGGCGTGCCAGCACGTGCAGGGCGGGGAGCCACACGACCAGCCCGACGACGGCCGCTCCCAGCCCCGGCCGGTGCCCGACCAGCACGACGCCGCCCGCGACCCCGGCCACGGCGCTGCCCACCAGCGCGGTGGTCGGCATCGGCGCTCGGGCGCCCGCCCAGAACCGCGTCAGGACGCCGGTCAGCGGCCCGGGCGGACGCGGGGCCACCGCGCGCGCCGCGGTGGGTGCTGCCCTCCCGGGGAGGGCGTCGGCGGGGACGGTGTCGGCGGAGAGGGCGTCGTCGGGGACGGTGTCGACGGGGAGGGGGCGGTCGGTCATGCCGGTCACGCTAGGAGCCTGCGTGCGCGGCCGACGGGACGACGTCGGGACATCCGGTGCGGATGCTGTGCGCGGGACGTGCCGGCTGTGACGACCTGCGCACGACGTGTGCAGATGGACGTCAGCGGGCCGACTCGCCCGGCGCGCGGGGCGCCCGGTGGGGTAGTGCGGGTGACTCGACGAGCGACGGGTCAGAGGTCGCGCTGCATGATCCGCAGGGAGCCGCCGGGCTCGAGCTCGTACGGCTGGGTCTCGCCCGTCGGGGCGAACCCGGCGCGCGCGAAGTAGGCGGCGGCGCGCTCGTTCTTCTCGTGCACGGACAGGCGCAGGCGGCTGGCACGCGCGGTGGTGCGGGCCCACTCGACGATCGCCTCCATGAGGCGGTCGGTGACGCCCGCGTCGGCGCCACGGTGCTCGGGGTCGACCCAGACGGCCGCGACCGTGGCGGCCCCCGACTCGGAGAGGTAGGCGCTCATCGTGCCGACCCACGTGCCGTCGTCGTCGACCGCGGCGACCGCGGTGCGGTCGGGCTGGGTCGCGCGGGTGACCCGCGCGAGCCAGCCGGCCTCCGGGGTGGCCTGCGCGTGCTCGAGCGTCTCGCCGAAGGCGATCGGGGCGTCCTCCAGCATCCGCAGACGGATGTCGCGGAACTCGACCCACTGCTCCGGGCGAATGGTGATGACGGTGTAGGGCACGGTGTCCTCCTCGCAGGCCGCTCGAACATACCCGTCACCGTCGTCGGTGGGAACGTGAGGGGGCCGATCGGGGCCTGTGGCCGGCCGTCCGGGTGGGCGGTCGGGCGGCGGCGCATGCGCTTTGCGAGGCGGTCGGCCGGGCAGGTAGCCTGTGCGAGCCTGGAGACGTCGCATAGCCAGGTCTAGTGCGCGACCCTGCTAAGGTCGTGAAGGGGCAACCCTTCCGTGGGTTCAAATCCCACCGTCTCCGCATCGATCGGCCCCGGTTCCTCGTGGACCGGGGCCGATCGCGTTCAGCCCCGTGCGTGGCGGTCGGTGTGGCGGCGAGGCCACGGGTCCGGGCGCGCGTGACCGAGCAC
The DNA here is from genome assembly GCF_031582905.1 of Cellulomonas sp. ATA003. Lineage (NCBI taxonomy): Bacteria > Bacillati > Actinomycetota > Actinomycetes > Micrococcales > Cellulomonadaceae > Cellulomonas > Cellulomonas sp. ATA003. The sequence goes on along the minus strand of NZ_CP133990.1, from coordinate 3,705,112 downwards.
ACGCGTCCGCCGCGCCGCCCCGGTTTGGGTGCACGGCGCCGGGACGCTACTCTCGTACCCGGCCGCAAGGCCACGCGCCCGTAGCTCAACGGATAGAGCATCTGACTACGGATCAGAAGGTTGGGGGTTCGAATCCCTTCGGGCGCACTCGTTGAGACAGCGACTACGACTGGCCCCGGACCTGCGGAAACGCGGATCCGGGGCCGTTCTGGTTCCGGCCCGGGCAGGCATCCCGTGGGCGGCTGCGACGACACTGACAGCAGCCCTGACAGCAGCCCAACACCCGGGTAGCCGTCTGACCTGCGCATTTATCCACCGAGGACGTCGTCCATGGCGGCCGCCGCGGCGCGGGTCGCGAGCGGCATCACGTGCCCGTAGAGGTCGGTCGTGATGGCCATCTGCGAGTGGCCGAGGACCTCCATCACGACACGCACCGGGACCCCCTGCGAGAGCAACAGCGATGCGCACGTGTGCCGCATGTCGTGGAAGCGGATCCGCCGGAGGCCGGCTGCCGCGATGCGCTCGTCGAGGAGCCGATTGACGTTGCGAGGCTCGAGCACGGTCCCGGTGCGGGTGGTGAAGACCAGGCCGTGCTCGGTCCAGCCGGCGCCAGCGGCCTCCCGCTCTTTGTCCTGGAGTTCCCGGTGGTCGAGGAGTGCGTGCCGGCAGACCTCCGGCAGCGGGACGGTCCGGCGTGACCGCGCCGTCTTGGGGGTGCCCGTGACCAGGCCGACCCCCTTGCCCAGACGCTGCACCGTCTCCACCACTCGCAGCGTTCCGCCCTCGAGGTCAACGTTGTCCCAACGCAGCGCAAGCAGCTCCCCTTGCGTAGCCCGAGAGCGATACCGACCGCGACCAAGGCGTAGAGCCGGTGCTCACGCATCGAGGCGAGGAACTTCGCTGCCTCCTGCGCAGACCACGGGACCACCTCCACCCGCTCGACCCGTGGACCGCGCACCAGGGTGGCCACGTTGCGGTGCACGACCTGCTCCCGCTCGGCGTCAGCCAGCATCGACCGGAGCACGGCGCGGGTGAGCTGCGCGGTCCTCGCCGAGGCGCCACGACGCGTCACCGCGGTCATCACCTGGCGCACGTGCTGAGGCGTCAACGCCGTCAGGCGGACCGAGCCGACCTCCGGGTACACGTACCGCTCGAGCGTCCACCGGTAGTTGCTCACCGTCGCCGGCTTCAGTCCCGACTGCGGGAGCTGCGCCAGCCACAGATCGCCGAACGTCCTCACCGTCGACCGGTTGGCGGCCGAGGGGAGACCGTGGGCCGTCCGGACCCGGAGCTCGGCAATTTTTTCCGCGACGTCGGCGGGCGTGGCGCCGTAGACCTGACGCCGCTGACGTCCCCCGTCGGCGTTGAGCACGTAGGTCGCACCGGTCCAGCGGCCGTCGGACCGCTTGTAGATCGACCCCTCACCGTTCCGACGCCGCGTCACGGGACCACCTCGTGATCCTCGGCAGCGATGCGCTCCACGTACTCGCGCAAGCAGTCCACCGGCACGCGTCGAGAGCGTCCGATCTTCACGCTGCGCAGCTGGCGGAGCCGCATCAGGTCGTACACGCGCGATTTGCCGACGCCCAGGACGACCGCCGCTTCACCGACGGTCAGCAGGAGCTTCTCCATGGTGTTCCTTCCCTCGTCAGACAGCAGCCAGTGATGACATCGGCCGGCCGGTTGCCGAACCGTTGTCCACAGGAGGGTCAGCACCACCTGCGAGCGCCTTCGCGCGGTCGTACTGAGCGCGCCAACGCCGTGCCTCGATCACGGTGGCCATGACGACCCGCGCGTAGTCGAGGGAGCCGACCGGCACGTCAGCCCAGATGAAGCGAGGTCGCCCGTCCTCGTCGAGCGTCTCCGCCGCCATCCGGTCCGCAGCAGGGGAGCGATGCCGGCGGCCTCCAGGGCAGCTCGCACCACGGCGGCCCGGTCGGCCTTGTGCTCCGTGAGCGTCTTGCCGGACCAGCTGCGAGAGACCAGCACCCGGCGGCCGCCGACCCCGAGGTGCTCACGGTCGTGCGCCTTGGACGGGCACCACCCGGGCATCAGCCCAGGGCCGGCGTTCCTCGGCTCGACCCCGAATCGCAGCCAGTTCGCGCACTCCTCCGAGCACGGCAGCCAGCGCACCTGCTCGTGCAGCCGGTCGATGTGGGACTCGTACGCCGGATCGGTGCCGTCCTCGTCGGCGTAGGTCTCGGCGACGGCCTTGGTGAGGTACTTGGTCAGGTAGCGCACCGCGCGGTCGGAGTCCGGCGTGCCGGCGATCAGGCCCTTGATGTCCACCTGCTGCCCCAAGCGCATGACGTGCGCCGGCCTGGCGTCCGGATCGTCGTCGAGGGCTGCGATGGCCTGCTTCCAGGTGGGCAGCGCCAACCCGGTGTCGGGGTCGCGGTACCGCTCGCCGTCCCAGATCGGGATCCGGTGGACGTACACGGGACGGTCCATGGGCGGCCACCACAGCTGGAAGTAGGTGGCCCTCGTCACCGCTCTGACGGTGGCGCGGGGGATCGCGCCGCGGATCGCCACGTGGAAGTGCGGGGCGAGCCGGCGCTGCGCCTCGACGGCACCGAAGTACTGCACCTTGTAGCCGGCGCACCGGCGGAGGTTCTGCACCCACCGGTCGACGAGCTTGGAGAAGTGCAGGGCGTCCAGCGCAGCCCGGTCGTAGTCGTACGCGGCTCGGTTCACGGGGACGCCGGTGAAGGGCTTGACCTTGCCGTACGACGGCAGCGTCACCGTCACGAACATGGACGGCCGGTAGGTCTTGCCGTCCGGGGCGGCGAACACCTGCCCGACGGTGCGGTTCTCGACCGGGCGGGTCGGCAGGTCTGGGACGTCGGAGCGACGCCGCGTCGACCGGGTCTGGCGTCCAGCACCTTCACAGTCGCCCAGCTCCTCGTCTTGTTCGGCAGGCGCGTCCGTCGGCCGTCGGCCGTCCATCGGCACAGGCTCGACGTCGGCGTGCCAGCCCTCGGCGCACTGGGTCATGCGCAGCCTTCGAGCCTTCACGGCGCAGCTGGGGCACTTGGCATCCCGGGTGGAGCCGCACGCGATGGCGACCGTGGTGACGGCTCCGGTGGCGCGGTCCGTCACCCGGCGCATGAGGGGCCGGACGCAGACCGCCTCCGCGACGGCCAGCGTGCGCACGACGTCGTCCGTGATCCCGAGCGGCGATCGGCTCATGCGGCACCGCCTACGTCGCCCGTACTTCCCGGCAACTGCAGGCGCGCCGTCAGTGTCGTGGTCGAGGCCTCATCGCGCGCTGCTCCGGCCCAGAACCCTCCGGTCATGCGGGCGAGGGCGGCGAAGTCCGAGCATCGCGCCAGCACCGGGCAACCGGCGCACACCGCGGCCATCTCCAGTCGTTCGATCGACGTGGTGCGGTGACCGTCGGCTGTCCACGGCAGGTCGGTCCTTGGGAGGCAGGCTCCGTGACGCATCCAATCTGTGCCGTGATCGGCGTCGCTCCAGCGAGCCGGCAGCCCGTGGGCGGGCATCAGGCCACCACCGTGAGTCCGCCCGGCAGCATCGGCACCGCCCTAGGCGTGTACTGCTGGACGAGGGCCGTGATGTCGTCGTCGGTGACGTGCGTGAAGCGGACCCGCGCGGCCTCCGGTGCGCCGTCCTGCCCGACGTAGGCGACGCCCGGAGTGGCGTCGTCGATCAGGTCGGCGGTGGCGCCGCGGTCGCGTGCCCCCTGCCCGAGGGTGAGGGCCACGTGCTCGGGTTCGGTGACCCGCAGCAGGATGCGAGTAGGGAACAGGTCCCGCATGGAGACGATGTCCTTGCGGGGGTCCTGCACCGCCCCCACCACGGAGACACCGACGGCGCGGCCCTGGGACAGCAGAAGGGACAGGGCGGCGGTGATGCGTCGCTTCGCGTCCCGGTCGACCACGTACGCAGTGAGCGAGGCGAGCTCGTCGACAATCACCACGATGAGCGGCTCCGCCGTGGTGGGGGTGTGCAGCCGAGCGTTGCCACGAAGCGTCGCTTGCCGACGGCGCATGACGCTGACGGCGTCCTCGAGCACCTGGGCGAACTCCAGCTCGTAGGCCGCCCCACCATCACCGCCATTGGGTGTGTCGCCGTAGACGAACCGACTGAAGAACGGGCTTCCGGGCGCCAGCTCCATGCCGCCCTTGGGGTCGATCGCCCACACCTGAACCAGCCCGTTGCGAATGCCGGCGGCCAGAGCCGTGATCAGGGACCAGAGCACCGAACCCTTCCCGGCTCCGGTGGCTCCGACGACGAGGAGGTGCGCACCAAGCAGTCGCACTCGGTGGATCTGCCCGTCCTCACCCTTCGCGACCGGCAGGGCGGTGAGCGCGGGTGGGTCGGCCGGCTCGAACGGCGGCACTGGCTCAGTCAGTGGGTCCTCGGTGAGGAACGACAGCACCAGCTCGTGCACGCGCCCGGGCACGGAGCGGATACTGCAGTCCACCGCCCCGAAGGTCTGCGCCAGGCGTTGGCCGTTCGTGGCCCAGTCGGGTTGCGTCTGGCCGGGGAGCATCCGCACTCTCACCCGGTCGACCGACCCGGTCGAGGTGAGCGATGCGATGCGGGGCAGGTACTCGGTGCTGTCCACTCGCATCGCCAGCCCGGTGGCCACCATGGCGGGCTGCCACGCCCACCGGTACACCGATGCCGACCGCCACAACCCGCGCACCCGCCACACCACCAGCGGCGTGTAGGTCCCGGGGCTGACATGCCGCCAGATCAGCAACGTCGCACCCACCACGGCCGCGACGGCGAGCAGCGGCAGGGGGCCGTGCGCCGACGTGAACCAGGTCGCCAGCAGGACGACCAAGAGCAGCGCGACGGCCACCGGGCGACGAGCTAGCCACCACGCCGCGGCTGCTGCGCGTCGCCCGGCCCACGCGAACACGACAGCGGTGAGCGGGACATGCACCTTGGCGACGTTCAGCCGGAGCGGGCCGGTGTCGCGACGGTCGCCGCCGAGGCGGTTCACAGCTCCGTCACCTGAGCCCACAGCCACGCCCCGGCGCCGTTGACCGCGTCGTTGATCGCCGGACCCGCCGGGGTCGCCCCGAGCACCAGGCCAAGAAGAATGCACACCACCGCCGAGCCGACCTTCAGCTGGTTGGTGCGCAGCAGCAGGACCACCACCGCCGCGATGACCACGGCGACCGCCACGACGCTCATCGCTACGCCGCCTTCCCGTCAGCCGACGCCTGCCCTGGCACAGCGCGCGGGGCGCGGGTCGGCGCGGTCAGGCCGTCGGCCTTGAACGACCACGCGATCCGGGAGAAGTTCCCCGACTCCTCGATGTACGGCAGCGCCGACAGCCCCTCGAACACCACCAGCCGGAACGGCGACCCCTCCTGTGCCGGCGGCGGGACCGGCTGGTGCTTAGCCGCGATCTTCACCGACACGGTCCGCGACTTGCGGCCCGCGTCCGGGTCCGCGTCCAGGACGTCGACGGACCACAGCAGCAGGCCGGTGTCCTTATCGACCTGCTGCACCTTGGTGTCCTTGGTCGACTTCTCAAAGTCGAACACCGGCCCGACCTCACTGATCAGGTACGCCCCGAACGGGAACACCTCGTCGTGCGTGATCTTGAACCGCCGCGCGATCGCCATCTGCTTTCCTCCCTGGTGATGAGCCGGAGTGGCTCCTCGCCAAGGGGACCGCTGCGGTCGCGGACGGCATCACCACGCCGCAGGACGTTTGAGGACGTCTTGTTGTTGACAGGACGTCCCAATACGGCACAGTGGTTGGCATGGCCAACGAGAGGCTCCGCTCGGCTATCGCTAGATCTGGCATGACGGCGCCCGCGCTTGGTGAGCGGATCGGCGTCGACACCAAGACCATCGAGCGGTGGGTTGCCACGGAGCGCGTCCCGCACCGAAAGAACCGTCAGGCCCTCAGCGCCGCCCTCGGCCGCGACGAGGACTTCCTCTGGCCTGCCGCGGTGTCCGAGGCGCGGGCGCAGTCTGCCAGTCAGGCCGAGTTCGTTGCGATCCACCCGAACCGCGGCTCCGTCCCTGCTGGCACCTGGCAGTCGCTCCTGGAAGCAGCGGACGAGTCCATCGACCTGCTGGCGTTCGCCGCGAGCTTCCTGCACGACACCATCGCCGACTTCGACGAGCTGCTCCTGCGGAAGGCGCGGGACGGCGTACGCGTCCGCCTGCTCTTCGGCGACCCGGGTGGTCAGGCCGTACGGATCCGAGGAGACGAGGAGGGCATCGGTGAGTCGCTGGCCGCGCGATGCTCCCTGACCTGGAAGTACCTTCGGCCATGCCTCGGCGTGCCGGGCATCGAAGCGCGAGCCCACGACACGACCCTCTACTCCACGGTCTGGTCTTCCGCTGCGATGAAGACTTGCTCGCCAACACCCACGCCTACGGTGCGCCGGCCAACCACTCGCCGGTCCTGCATCTCCATCGCGTAGCCGGCGGCCGGCTCTTCCCGCACTTCATGGCGGCCTTCGAGCGGGTGTGGGAGACGGCGCGCCCCGTGGAGCCCACGACGACGTCCTAGGCTCGCAAGGTGGCTCGCATCGACTACATCGACGACCCGAACGCCCCGAAGGCCAACAGCGTGGTGCCCTCGGTCGTTGCGATCGTCGCCGACGACCTTGGCCGCGTCCTGCTCATCCACAAGACGGACAACAACCTTTGGGCGCTACCGGGTGGAGGCCACGAGATCGGTGAGTCGATCGCCGACACCGTCGTTCGAGAGGTGAAGGAAGAGACCGGCTACGACGTCGCGGTCGAGCGAGTCACCGGCCTCTACACCAACCCGGCACACGTCATGGCGTACGACGATGGGGAAGTGCGGCAGCAGTTCTCGATCGCCTTTCGTGCGCGGCTGCTCGGGGGCACGCCTCGCACGAGCAGTGAAAGCAAGGCCGTGGAGTGGATGGAGCCAGCGCGACTTCCAAGTCTGGAGCTGCACCCTCCATGCGCCTCCGCATCCAGCACGCGCTAGAGGACCGGCAGACTCCCTACATCGGCTGAGCCGAGTCGCGCAGCAGCTCTTGCAGCGGACACACGCAGCACAGGACCCGAGCGGCTGACGGCACGAGATACCGGGTCCGAGGCCTCATAGCGGCTCAGGATTTCGGAGAGTCGATCGTCCACAGACACTCGCTCCCCGGTCGGGCTCGTGGTCATGTCGACGAGGTTGAGGACGTCGAGGAGGTCCTGAGGCGGCAGCGCGAACTCGCGGAGCTCCACCACGAGCCCTCGCTCCTCTGCCTCGAACGTCGCTCCGGAGTGGTGCGCCACGAGTGACGTGACCAGATCTCGGACGCCGATGCGCCTAAGGAACCGTGCGCCGTCCAGCGGATGGAAGCCAGTCGCCATGAGTTGCTCGCCGTAGCCGACGTCGTGCAGCCAGGCCGCCGCTGCAAGGTCGTCGGTCAGCCGGTGCTCCCGACACAGGACTTCGGCGCGCTCACCAACCGCTCGCACGTGGGTCCACCGTGGCTCCAGTCGAGCGAGGTGCTCCCGTGCGAGCTCCACTGCGTGCCCGAGAGTTCGAGGCCCCATGGCTGCAGACTAGTCAATCCCCCGAGACCCCCACCGGCGCGTGACCTAAGAGGCCCGGCACCCTCGCTAGAGTGAAGGCAGCCCCGGTCGTCCTCTACCTGACCGACGAGATCACTACTCTGCTCCCAGACGACGTCCGGACGGCAGGCTTGCCTCAGCAAGGAGCATCACCAGTTGAACAGCAGCACCCATTCCAGGATCGTCTCGTTCATATGGGGCATTGCCGACGACGTGCTGCGGGACCTGTACGTTCGCGGCAAGTACCGCGACGTCATCCTGCCCTTCACGGTGCTGCGACGCCTGGACAGCGTCCTGGAGCCGACGAAGAAGTCCGTCCTGACGATGAAGTCCGCGCTGGACAACAGCGGCATCGACAACCAGGACGCCGCGCTGCGCCAGGCAGCCGAGCAAGACTTCTACAACACCTCGCCGTTCACCTTGCGCGATCTGCGGGCAGCCCGATCGCAAGCTCAGTTGCGGGCTGACTTCGAGGCGTACCTGGACGGCTTCTCCCCGAACGTGCAGGAGATCCTGGACAACTTCGAGTTCCGTAACCAGATCTCGCGTCTGACGAAGGCCGACGCACTGGGCGCGCTCATCGAAAAGTTCCTCGATCCCACCCTGGACCTCTCCCCGCGCACCGCAGCCAACCCCGGCGGCCTGGACAACCACGGCATGGGCTCTGTGTTCGAGGAGCTTGTGCGCCGGTTTAACGAGGAGAACAACGAGGAGGCCGGCGAGCACTGGACCCCGCGCGACGCAGTGCGGCTGATGACCCGGCTGATGTTCGAGCCGATCGCCGACCAGATCCCCTCAGGCACTTACCTGCTCTACGACGGCGCAATGGGCACCGGCGGCATGCTGACCGTCGCCGAGGAGACCCTCGAAGGCCTCACCGCGGCTCGCGGCATTCAAGTCTCCACCCACCTGTACGGCCAGGAGATCAACGCCGAGACCTACGCCATCGCCAAGGCCGACCTCATCCTCAAGGGCAAGGGCAAGGCCGCCGACGATGTCGTCGGCGGGCCTGAGTGGTCGACCCTCTCCAACGACGCCTACCCCAGCATGGAGTTCGACTTCATGCTCTCCAACCCTCCGTACGGCAAGTCCTGGAAGACCGACCTGGACCGCATGGGCGGCAAGACCGGCATTCGCGACCCCCGCTTCATCGTCACCCATGATGATGACCCCGAGTACTCCCTGCTCACTCGCTCCAGCGACGGCCAGCTGCTCTTCCTGGCCAACCTGGTCTCGAAGATGAAGCACAAGACCCCGCTTGGAAGCCGCATCGCCGAGGTCCACAACGGCTCGTCGCTGTTCACCGGTGATGCGGGCCAGGGCGAGTCCAACATCCGCCGCTGGATTATCGAGAACGACTGGCTCGAGGCGATCGTCGCCTTGCCGCTGAATATGTTCTACAACACTGGCATCGCCACCTACGTGTGGGTGCTGACCAACCGCAAGCCCGTCCACCGCAAGGGCAAGGTGCAACTCATTGACGCGAGCGGCTGGTCCACCCCCTGCGCAAGAACCTCGGCAAGAAGAATTGCGAGCTGTCCACGGCGGACATCGACCGCGTACTCGCGACGTTCCTCGCCTTCGAAGACGCCGACGGCGCCGACTACTCCAAGGTCTTCGACAACGCTGATTTTGGCTACTTCAAGGTCGTCGTCGAGAGGCCACTGCGGCTCGCCGGTGCCGACGCCGGGCGGGTCTACACAGCTGCCGAGATCCGCAAGCTTAAGGAATCTGCGGAGCGGGACGAGTCCGCCGCACCGGTCATTAAGAAGCTCCACCGTGTGGGGACCCGTGCGGACCCGCTGCTCGGCCGATTCGAGGCGGTGGTAGACGGGCACACCCGGGTGGTCGAGTACGAGCCCGACAGCGACCTGCGGGGATTCGAGCAGATTCCCCTCACCGAACCCGCAGGTGAATGGCGCGACGGTATCGAGGCCTACATCCGACGTGACGTGCTGCCTTACGCCCCCGACGCCTGGGTCGACGAGACCAAGACGAAGGTTGGATACGAGATCAGCTTTACGGAGCACTTCTATAAGCCCAGGCCACTACGCACCCTCGATGAGATCAGAGCCGACATCCGCGCGGTCGAAGCAGAGACCGAGGACCTGCTCAGTGAGATCGTCGGCTGATGTTTAGCGACCTCAAGCCGTATGACTCATACAGGCCTCTCTGCGACGCTGGACTGGTCGAGGCTCCGCGGCACTGGGAAGTTAAGCCCATGCGAGCCCTCCTGCGGTCACGCTCTCAGCGCAACAGGTCAGACCTTCCGCTCCTATCCGTAGCCCGTGAGCGGGGCGTGTTCGTCCGCACGGCTGATGACGAGAACCATAACGCGATTCCCGAGGACCTCACTAATTACAAGGTCGCGCTTTCTGGCGACTTGGTCATCAACAAGATGAAGGCATGGCAGGGTTCGCTCGGTCTTGCCCCGTGCGATGGGCTGGTGAGCCCGGCCTACTACGTGTACGGAGTCGACTTTGATGATCGCTACTACCTGCAAGCGCTGCTCCGCAGTCGCCGCTACGTGGATCTGTTTGCTGCGGCCTCTGACGGTGTTCGGATCGGGCAGTGGGACCTCGCGATTAACCGATTCCGGGGTCTACCCGTCCTGATCCCGAGCGCCCACGAGCAGGCGGCGATCGTGAAGTACCTCAGCCACGCTCACCACCGCATCGCCCAGACCATCGCCGCCAAGCGCAAACTCATCACCCTGCTCGAAGAGCAGAAGCAGGCGATCATCAATAAAGCCGTCAGCCGCGGCCTCGACTCCACGGCCCCCTCAAAGACACAGGCATCCTCTGGCTGGGACAGGTACCAGCTCACTGGGACGTCAAACCCATCGGCGCGGTGTCGACACTCGTGCAGACGGGCCCGTTCGGCAGCCAGCTCCACGCCGACGAGTACGTCAGCGGTGGGGTTCCGGTGATCAACCCGTCGCATATTTCCACTTCAGGCATCGACGCGGACCTTCGCGTCTCAGTTTCTGAACGTACGGCCGTGCGCTTGTCGAGGCATCGCTTCCAGGTCGGCGACGTGGTTATCGCTCGGCGCGGCGAACTGGGTCGATGCGCCGTGGTGGGTGTCGAGGAAGCGGGGTGGCTATGCGGCACAGGAAGCCTGATCGTGAGGCCCGATCACGGTATCGATTCGCGATACCTTCAGGTGCGCGTGTCTTCGGCCGCGACCCGTGCCGAGTTGGCGGCGCAGTCCACCGGCGCAACCATGCCAAACCTGAATGCCCAGATGATCGCTCGCTTGCGTTTGCCGGTTCCTCCGATCACAGAACAACGTGAGATCGTCGAGGTTCTCGCGAGAGAGGAAAGCGCAAGCCGGCAACGCCGTCGGGTTATCGAGACGGAAATCGTTCTGCTCCGCGAATACCGCACTCGTCTAACGTCGGATGTGGTGACTGGGCGGTTCGACGTCCGGCACATCGCGGCAACGCTCCCCGCCCTAGATTCGGAGAAGGTCTCCGATGGCAGCGACGATGACCTTCTCGACGACTCTGCAGAGGTTCTTGAGGAGGTCGACGCGTGAGCCAGCCAGAGTCGGTGGCGCATAGCCAGGTTGACCACCCTATGCACCGAAAGGCGCGCCGGCTCGGACACGTCGTCGCGGACTGGAGTTCAGTGGTGCGGCAGCCGATTCGATCAGTGATCAAGGTGCTTTGCTCAGCTGCGAGCGACACCGGACACAGGGGGAACGAACCGATGGTCGCCAGCCTCAATGAGGAGAGCCTCGAAACGCTGATTGTCGCCCAGATGACCGGCGACTCAGCGAGCGACGCGGTGCGGTGGATCGAGGGCTCCGCAGGCGACTACGACCGCGCGCACGCCGTCGACCTCACCCACCTGACGGCATTCCTTAAGGCCACTCAGCCCGCCACCGCCGAGGCGCTCGACCTGGAGCACGACTCGACCACGAGGCGTGCGTTCCTGGCTCGGCTCCAGGGCGAGGTGACCAAGCACGGAGGGGTAGCCGCGCTGCGCAACGGTGTGCAGCACGGTGCGCACACGATCGACTTGTACTACCCGACGCCCACGCCGGGGAACGCCCGCGCGGCAGACCGGTTCGCCCTCAACCGGTTCACCATCATCCGCCAGCTGCGCTACAGCCCCACCGACACCGGCCGGGCCCTGGACTTGGCGCTCTTCGTCAACGGCCTGCCCCTGATGACGTTCGAGTTGAAGAACTCCATCACCAAGCAAACCGTCGAGGACGCCGTCGAGCAGTACAAGCGCGACCGGGATCCGCGCGAGTTGCTGTTCGCGTTCGGCCGCTGCATGGCGCACTTCGCGGTCGACGACCACCGGGTCCGATTCTGCACGGAACTTGCGGGAAAGGCTTCGTGGTTCCTGCCCTTCGACCAGGGCTTCAACGACGGCGCCGGCAACCCGCCGAATCCTGACGGCCTAGCTACCGACTACCTGTGGCGGCGCATCCTTAAGCCAGCGTCACTCGCGACCATCATCGAGAACTACGCCCAGATCGTCACGGTCAAGAATCCGCGGACCGGCAAGAAGACCAGCGCGCAGGTCTTTCCGCGCTACCACCAGCTTGACGTAGTGCGGCGCCTGCTTGCCGACGTGGAGGCCAACGGGGCGGGCCAGCGGTACCTGATCGAACACTCGGCCGGCAGCGGCAAGTCGAACTCGATCGCGTGGCTGGCCCACCAACTCACCACCGCTCGCCACGACGGTGAGGCGGCGTTCGACTCGGTCATCGTCGTGACCGACCGCAAGATTCTCGACCGTCAGATCGAGGCGACCATTAAGGGCTTTTCTCAGGTCGGCTCGACGGTCGTGCACGCCGACCGGTCCGCCGACCTGCGCACGGCGATCGAGGCGGGCAAGAAGGTGATCGTCACCACGGTGCAGAAGTTTCCCTACATCGTCGCCAACCTTGGCACCGGTCACCGGGACCGCCGCTTTGCGATCATCATTGATGAGGCGCATTCCAGCCAGGGCGGCAAGGCCACCGCAGCGCTGGCGACCTCGTTGTCCGCCGCGGGGCTGCCGGTGGTGGAAGGTGACGAGGTCGAGGACCAGCTCAACCGGCTTATGGAAGCTAAGAAGATGCCCACGAACGCCTCCTACTTCGCGTTTACCGCCACTCCGAAGAACAAGACACTGGAGACCTTCGGGGTGCCGTTCCCCAAGCCGGACGGGAAGACGGGGCACCGTCCGTTCCACGCGTACACGATGAAGCAGGCCATCGGAGAAGGCTTCATCCTGGACGTCTTGGCCTCGTACGTCCCGGTCGACAGCTACTACAAGCTCGTCAAGACCGTCGAGGACGACCCGGAGTTCGACGCGAGCCGCGCCTCGAAGAAGCTCCGTACCTACGTCGAGTCGAACCGACACGCAATCCGGCTCAAGGCCGAGATCATGGTCGACCACTTCCACACCCAGGTACTTGCCAAGCAGAAGATCAAGGGCCAGGCCCGCGCCATGGTCGTCACCTCCAGCATCGACCGGGCGATCGACTACTACGAGGCGATCAGCGCCTACCTAACCGAGCGCAAGAGCCCCTACCGGGCGATCGTGGCGTTCTCCGACACCGATCGCGACGGGGTCAAGGTCACCGAATCCGACTACAACGGCTTCCCCAGTAAGGACATCGCCGACCGCATCCGCGAGGACCCTTACCGGATTCTCGTATGCGCAGACAAGTTCCAGACCGGCTACGACGAGCCCCTGATGCACACCATGTATGTCGACAAGACCCTCTCTGGGGTCAAGGCCGTGCAGACCCTGTCCCGGCTCAACCGCGCCCATCCCGACAAGCGCGACGTGGCGATCCTGGACTTCGCCAACGACGTTGACGCGATCGAGAGGTCGTTTGCCGACTACTACCGCACCACCGTGCTGGCCGAGGAGACTGACCCCAACAAACTCCACGACCTCGCCGGCGACCTGCGTGCGTCTGGCGTATTCACCTCCGAGCACGTCGACACGTTCGTGGAGAGGTACTTGACTGAGGTCCCTCGCGACCAGCTCGACCCGCTGCTCGACGCGTGCGCCGCCGAGTACATCGAGCACCTTGACGAGGACGACCAGGTCGCGTTCAAGGGCTCGGCGAAAGCGTTTGTGAGGACCTACGGCTTCCTCTCGGCGATCCTGCCCTACTCCAATGTCGAATGGGAAAAGCTGTCGATTTTCCTCGACTTCCTCCTGCCGAAGTTGCCCGCCCCTAAGGAAGACGACCTGTCCGCCGGGATCCTTGAGACCGTCGACATGGACTCCTACCGGGTGGAGAAGCGCACCGCTATGGCCATTGCCCTAGCCGACGAGGACGGCGAACTTGGTCCCGTCCCCACCGCCGGCGGAGGCACCAAGCCCGATCCCGACCTCGAGCGACTCTCACATATCCTGGCTTCGTTCAATGACCAATTCGGCAACATTGAGTGGGACGACGCCGACCGCGTCCGCAAGCGCATCACCGAAGAGATCCCCGCCAGGGTCGCCGAGGACGTCGCCTACCAGAATGCCCAGCTCAACAACGATCCCGTCAACGCCCGCATCGAGCTCGACAAGGCCCTCGGACGCGTCGTGCTCTCGATGATGCGAGACGAGACGCAGTTGTTCAAGCAGTTCAGCGATAACGACAGCTTCCGGGCCTGGCTCGCAGACGCGGTGTTCCGCCAAACCTACGGCAAGAGCGCTTAGCAGCCCGCGGGTCCCAGGGCTTGCAGCGGCAGGAGAGTCGCGGAGGGCCGCCAAGGGTCTTCGCTGAGGGTCTGAGGGTCTGAGGGTCGCACTGCCGAATTGACCTCTATGAGATCAAGGCGCCGGCTCCGCCGGCGCACGGCCTGCAGGCGGCGCTGGCGCGCCGTCCTCGGCCACCATGACGCTATCGAAGGAGTGTGGATCGACAGTCGCACCTCATTCCAGAAGGCGTGGGTATCGCCCGGCGCCCAAACCGCCGAACCGCATCTCTGCCCAGAGCGCACTGCTAAGTGACGCGGCTAGCGACGCGAGCAGGTAGTCGTCCACCGCTTCCTCTTGATACAACGTCCAGGTAGCGCTCGCTCGGGTCAAAGGCTGGCCCGCAAGAGCGGCCGCCATGAGCGGCGCCAGTAGGCGCTGGCGAGTCGGCAGCGACGACCTACGGGCAGCGTGCGCAATCCAGGCGACTACCCAATCGCTCTCGTCCGAAGACGAAAGCCACACCTCAATTTCCTCCGCCACCGGCGCGGGGTATCGATGCGAGATAGCCGCCATGTACGCGCCCGCCAATGGCGCTAGCGCGGGAAACCATCGAACCGCTCGGGACAGCGCTCCTAGTTCGACCAAATAATCCCCGGCAGCGAGGTACGGAATGCTGTCCCGGAAGTCGCGTTCGATAGCCCAGTATTTTGACCCAGCCTCGTGCTGGTCGAGGGCCGACGTCGCTTCGGCGAAGCGTTGCGCGAACGCCTCGACCAGGCGGGGATCAAGATCTACCCTATAACTTGCTACGACATCGTCAACGTTCGCCGTCCAACGGTAGATCGAATCGGAGACCTCATCTTCGTCCCAGTCGACGTCCTCGAGGCCCGGGATGTCGTCCTCTGCGCTTCTCTCCCCCAAGCCGGAGCTTTCCGAAACGTGACGGTGGCGTTCGCCTAGTTGGTGGCCCTCTGAGTTGCCAGGCCGGTCGAGGTTGGCTACGTAAGTAGCCGTCTTCATCACTCGAGTCTTCGATCCGCTTAGCCGTAGACCGAGGTCTGCAAGTTGGCCCTCAAGCAAATCGATCCTGCGACGGGCGTGCTGCACTGAGTCGCAACCAATAAGCATATCGTCGACGTAACGAGCGTAGGGGAAACCTGACGTCGCGGATGACTGGTCGATGCGTGCTAGGAACGCTGTTGCGAACACATCACTGGCGAGCGGACCCTGAGGCAACCCGTACTCGGAGCCCATGACGGCATCCAGAAAAAGTTCGAGTGCGGCGCCAAATGAGGGGTCGGTAGGCGCGTAGTCTCGTTGCATCATGGTAGCAAGCCGCTTGTGGGAAATGCTCTCGTAGAAGCTTTCGATGTCCGCGACCACTACGTAGTCGTGCTGCCACAGCAAAGGCTGCGATGCATAGACGCCGTGCGCGAGGGCTGCGGCGGCGGGGTCGGAGGCTCTGTCTCGTGGCCAGAAAACTGTCGGAGCCATGCGGTCGCGAACGCTTGCTAGAACCGTCCCAGCTAGCGCTTCATACACGACTCGATCGATCGGCGCAAGCAAAGAAGCGGGCCGACTTGTCATAGGCCCCTTAGGTACCCTGAAAGTATCCGCGAGCGCGGGACGGTACTCGCGTTCCCAAAACCGTAATGTGACCTGTGCGACCACGCTGGCGGTGTCTTGGGCGCTCAAATCTTGCGTCGGCCGCGGTGGCAGCAGGTCGCTCGGAGTGAGTGCGAATGCCAGAGAATCCCGTATCGCAGCAGGCGAAAGCACTCGTCCGATATAGACCTTTGCCGTACTAGCCGGATCCCACCTAAGCGACCTCCCGGGGGCGACTCCCTCGACCATGTCAAGGGCCCACAGACACCGATCTTCGAGGTCTTCATCGGGTGCTTCCCGCGACTCATTCACCGCGCGAACTCGTTCGATATGCACACGGAGGTCAGCCGCGTCAAGGCCCTCGTTTTGGAGGAGCCGAAGCACAACAAACAGCTGCTCTGGAGTCCCGTCATTACGGAGGAGTGTTTCGAGCGAGTCAGGACTGCTGCCATCACTACGCACGGGCGAGAACACGCCGTGATCACCTTGCAAAGAGTTTGAGTCGCTCAATGCTCCGCCCCCTCCCGTCCGATCGACGCTCCCTCTGGCGGGAGCGGGAGCGATGACTCCGAGGTGAACCGCACCCAGTGGGGAGCCGTTGCGTACAGGCCTTCCACGTAGTCCTCGAATGGCATTTGGTAGGCGGGCTCGACCACTCCATGGCCCGGCGGTCTGTCGTGGAGGAAACTCACCGGCGCCTCCTGCGCCTTCACTTCTATCCACCACACAGGGTGCCGCCCCGTGCCTCCGAGGCTGCGAGGCCGCCTGGATTGTTGGAGATATCGGGGATCGTCCGGCGCGACCGACATACCACCCGTGCCGGGAACCACCGTTCCGTCGTCGTTCACGGGAAGGTCCATGGGCACGCGCACACCCAGGGCGCTAGAACTCGTTCCACGGTCCGGTTGGCCGTCGCCATCACGCATGGCCCGGTAGATCCGTCGCGTGAGCTCGCTACGAATGTGACCGTTGTGCTCCATCCGGGCAGCCTATGGCCCGGCGCAGAACCGCACCATTCTGGCTTGGCCCCCGCGACGCCGGTCACACGTGGGACCGGACGTGGAGTGGCGGGC
Organism: Cellulomonas sp. ATA003; assembly: GCF_031582905.1. NCBI lineage: Bacteria > Bacillati > Actinomycetota > Actinomycetes > Micrococcales > Cellulomonadaceae > Cellulomonas > Cellulomonas sp. ATA003. Next base: position 3,688,243 of record NZ_CP133990.1, on the reverse strand, counting down.
GCGCCTGTTACGGCCCTGATGTCGACGATCCTCCGCCGGCCTTTAATCCGATCAGCCGCGGGACTGCGAGTCACATCGCCTGGCGCCTCGCCTAGCCGGGCGATGGCCTTCGATCATCTCGTGCCGCGCCTCTGTGACACGCTGCCAAGGACATCGGGCACGGCTCACAGATCCCGGTGAGCACACAACCGCCGCCGACCCTGCGCCGAGCATCCGCACTGACTCCGGTCCGCCGCAAGGGCGCTTCGCGTCGCTCCGCGATGGCCTTCGGCCACCCTTGCCCCGGCCCTCCGTCGCGCTCTTGTGCTCCGCTACGGGTCGGTGGCTCAGCCTGTCGGCTCCGACAGCAATCCTGACAGCAACGCGGTCCATGTGCGGCGGCAAGTCGACGGCCACCACGTTGCGACGCCTGCGCCCGAGCAGCGCTGATGCCTCGGAGGGTGGACGGGCCGGGCGCCTACGGATCAGAAGGTTGGGGGTTCGAATCCCTTCGGGCGCACAAGTACAAGTCACAGGTGACAGACAGCAGTGAGAAGGCCCTGACCGGCATGGATGCGGTCGGGGCCTTCTGCCGTCCGGGCACGGTGGCCGCCGCCTTCGCTCGCCACGCGCGACGGCCGGCGTCCTCGTGCAGGACGCCGGCCGTCGCCCCGTCGGCAGCGACGATGCCGTCAGGGAGGAGCAGCCGGACCGTCTGCGCGCTGCCGGTGGTGGCCAGCGTCCACGTGCCGTCGTTGCCCGGCACGAGCGTCCAGGCGCTGCAGGTCGCGTCCGCCCGGCCGGCCGGGAGCAGGCGGAGTCGGGCCGGGGCCCTGCCGCGGTCGCACGACGTCGCCGTGAGGACCGACCCGGTCGCCGCGTTGGTCACCGTGTAGCCGGCGCCGCCGGTGGAGGTCATCGTCCAGGTCTGGCAGGAGTCGGCGACGCGGGTCTCCATCCGCACCTGGTTGCCGTTGCCCCGGGCCGGCTTGCAGCCGGCCACCCCGAGGGTCCGGGTCGGGTCGGTCGCGCTGCCCAGCAGGACCTCACCGACCGGCTGGAACCGGAACTGCTGGTTGGCCGCACCGGTCGGTGTCGCGACGCCGAGGTCGGCGCCGGGGTTCGTGCCCTCGGCGGTCCAGACCAGGTTGCGCCCCGCGATGGAGCTGATCGTCGTGTAGCCGTCGGCCGCCGGCGCGAACAGCCACCGCTGGCAGACGTTGTAGAAGAAGCTGCCCAGCCAGTCGAACTGGCCGACGTCACCGGTCGTCTGCGCCTCCGCGCAGCCAGGGAAGTCGGCGGCCATGTTGCTGCGGCGGTTCTGGAAGCGGGATCCCGTCTCGCTGCCGTCGGTGACCTGGACGGCGTCGCGGGCGTCGATCTGCCACTGCTGGCAGAGGTCGGTCGGGGAGGGCGCGGCGAGCGTCACGTCGGCCCCGGCGTAGCCGCAGGTCGCGTTGGACACGACGGTGTCGCTGTCCCGCGGGATCGGCCGGACGTAGGCCGAGCCGTGCCCGGCCGAGCGGCTGGGGTTGACCGGGTCGCTGACCGTCGGCCAGCCGTCGGACCACGACAGGGTGCGCACGTTCAGGCGCGGCAACCCGTCGGAGAGCGCGTCGTAGTAGTGGTTGACGAAGTAGTCGACGCCGCCCGAGGAGAGGACGTCCGGGTGACCGGTGCCCTGGAACTCGTTGTAGCCGCGCAGCACCTCGCTGCCGCCGCCCGCGAGCAGGGAGACGCCGTCCTTGTCCAGGTAGGGGCCGGTGACGGTCTCCGACCGGCCGACCACCACCCGGTAGTCGCTGTCCACGCCGCGGCAGCAGTAGTCGAACGCCGCGAAGAGGTAGTAGAAGCCGCCGTTGCGGATGATCGAGGGTCCCTCGACCGGGTTGAACTGGATCTGCCGGTCCACGAGCGGGAAGATCTCGGCGCCCGGAGCGAGCATGCCGGTCGCGGCGTCGAGCGCGACGATCTTCAGCCCGCCGAAGAAGGAGCCGAAGGTCAGCCACGTGCCGCCCTCGGCGTCCTCGACGACGTTGGCGTCGATCGCGTTGAAGGCGTCGCTGTTGGGCTCGCTCTCGAGCACCGCGCCGCGGTCCACCCAGCCGTAGTCGGGGTCGGCCGGGTCCAGCGACGTCGTGGTCGCCAGTGCCGTCACGGAGTTGGTGGTGCCGAAGCGCGAGACAGAGTAGTAGAGCCGCCACTCGGTGCCGGTCCAGCTGAGGTCCGGCGCCCAGGCGTCCGCCGGGGCGTCGGCTGCGGTGGCGCCGATGGCCGCGAGGACGCCGGCGGGGAGCTCGGTGAAGACCGGCGGGAGGTCCTCCCAGGTGCGCAGATCCTTCGAGCGCCGCATCGGGATGTAGTCGGTGCCGGTGGCCGCGTCACCCGTGCTGGCGAGGTAGAACCAGTCGCCCTCCTTGGCCAGCGTCGGGTCGTGGGAGACAGGGTCCTCGGGGCGGTCGGGCGGGGCGACGAGCGGGAGCGGGTCGGGCGTGGGTGCCGCGACGGTGGGCGCCGCGATCGCCGCCGGCGCCACCAGCACGGCTGCCGTGAGCGCGGCTGCCCACGCGCGGCGGAGGAAGGAACGGGTCATGGAGAGACCTCTTCTCGGAGGGCGCCCGCCTCGTCGCGGACGCTGCCGTCGTTCGGGCATGCGTCGCTGCATGGTGCGTGCCAGCAGTCACGCAGGAGTATGACCACGGTCTACAACGATGTAAAGAGGCATCCCGGCAGGCCGGCTCCTCGGGGTGGACGGCCCGACGGACGCTGCGCACCCCATCGGTCTAGGGTCGTGAGGTCAGATGCGCCCGCATGCGCGAAGCGTGCGCTCACCGGTGCTCACACTGAGGTGGTCCGCCACGATGCCCTCTGTCGACGACTCACGAGCGCAGGCCATCGACGCGGCTGTCGGGGCCGGGGACCGCGGCGACCTGCCGGCGGACGAGCTCCGCGTGCTCCTCACCCGGTACGTCCGGGACGTCGCCGACGAGGACCTCGCGGCGTGGAGCCCCGACGGCCTCGCTGCGTGCGTGCTGCGCCACCGCGAGCTCGCCTCCCGGCGGCCGGACGGGACAGCCAACGTCCGCCTGCACACGCCGCCCGTGGAGGAGCACGGCCGGGGCGGCGGCCACACGGTCGTCGAGATCGTCAACGACGACATGCCGTTCCTCGTCGACTCCGTGACCGCCGAACTCTCCCGCCAGCACCGCGGGATCCACCTCGTGATCCACCCGACCCTGCTCGTCCGCAGGGACGAGGGGGCGACCTCGTGGAGGTGCTCGACGTGTCGCCGTCCGCGGCCGGCGAGGACGACGGACGCGCCCTGGCCGCCGACGCCCGCGTGGAGTCATGGATCCGCGTCGAGATCGACCGGGAGCCGGACGAGGCCGCGCTCGCGGCGCTCACGTCGTCCCTGCACGGCGTGCTCGACGACGTCCGCGCCGCCGTGGAGGACTGGCCCGCGATGCGCACGGCGGCGCTGACGCTCGCCCGCGAGCTCCGCGAGCAGCCGCCGTCCGACCTGGAGGGCGAGGCCGCCGAGGCGGCACGGTTCCTCGACTGGCTCGCGGACGACAACTTCACCTTTCTCGGGTACCGCGAGTACGCGCTCGCGGACGCCGGCGGCGAGGAGGCGCTGAGCGCCGCCCCCGGCAGCGGTCTGGGCATCCTGCGGTCCGCGGCGGGGCAGAACAGCGGCGGCTTCAGCAGGCTCCCGGCGCGAGCACGTGCCAAGGCGCGCGAGCGCCGGGTGCTCGTGCTGACGAAGGCCAACTCCCGCGCCACGGTCCACCGGCCCGCCTACCTCGACTACGTCGGCGTGAAGTCGTTCGACAGCACCGGCCGCGTCGTCGGCGAGCGCCGCTTCCTCGGGCTCTTCTCCGTGGCGGCCTACACCGAGAGCGTCCGGCGCGTGCCGCTCGTGGACGCCAAGGTCGACGCGGTCCTGGCCCGGTCGGGCTTCGCGCCGGACTCGCACTCGGGCAAGGACCTGCAGGCCATCCTGGAGACGTACCCGCGCGACGAGCTCTTCCAGGTGGACGTCGAGGAGCTCTACACCACCGCGCTGGCGGTCCTGCGGCTCCAGGAGCGTCGGCGGACGCGGCTGTTCCTGCGCCGCGAGGTGTACGGCCGCTACATGTCCGCCCTCGTCTTCCTGCCGCGCGACCGGTACACCACGGCGATCCGGCTGCGGATCGAGGGCATCCTCAAGGACGCTCTGCATGCCGAGTCGGTCGACTTCACCACCCGGGTCAGCGAGTCCGTCCTCGCGCGTCTGCACTTCGTGCTGCGCGTCGCGCCCGGTGACGAGGTCCCGGACGTCGACGAGCGCGCGCTGGAGGCCCGGCTCGTCGACGCCTGCCGCAGCTGGGAGGAGGACCTGGCCGAGTCGCTGCGCGACGACCTGGGTGACGAGGTCGCGGCCCGGATGCAGCGGGTGTGGGGCGGGTCCTTCCCCGAGGCGTACAAGGAGGACTTCCCGGCGAGCGTCGCGGTGGGGGACCTGCGCCGGCTCGACCGGCTGGCCGCCGACACCCGGGACCGCGCGGCGGCCGGGGACGCCGGCGCCGTGGAGCGGGCGTTCGCGACGGACCTGTACCGACCACCCGGCGCCGACCCGCAGGAGCGGCGGTTCAAGCTGTTCCGGTACGCACCGTTGTCCCTGACGGCCGTCCTGCCGTACTTCCGCAACCTCGGCGTGGAGGTGATCGACGAGCGTCCCTACCACCTGCGCCGTCCGGACAGCACGACCGCCTGGATCTACGACTTCGGGCTCCGGTTCCCGGTGCAGGCCGCGTCCGACGACGCCCACACCACCTTCACCGAGGCCTTCCTGGCCGCCTGGCAGGGCAGCACCGAGTCGGACGGGCTCGACCACCTCGTGCTGCGGGCCGGCCTCACCTGGCGCCAGGTCGTGATCCTGCGTGCGTACACGAAGTACCTGCACCAGGCCGGGTCGACCTTCAGCCAGGACTACGTCGAGGGCTGCCTCGCCGCCAACGTGGGCATCACGGGGCTGCTGGTGCAGCTGTTCGAGGCCCGGTTCCTCCCCACGGACGCCGCGGGCCCCGCGGACGGCGCCCCGGACGGTGCGGACGGCACCCCGGACGGCGCCCCGGACGCGGACGTCGCCGGCCGCGCCGAGGCGGCGGCCGCGCTCACCGAGAGGATCGAGGCCGCCCTGGACGACGTCGCCAGCCTCGACCACGACCGCATCCTGCGGTCGCTCCTGCGCGTCATCACCGCGACGCTGCGGACGAACTTCTACCAGCGCGACGCGACCGGCCGGCCCAAGGACTACACCTCGTTCAAGATCGACCCCACCCGGCTCCCCGACCTGCCGGAGCCGCGGCCGGCGTTCGAGATCTGGGTCTACGCGCCCACCGTGGAGGGCGTGCACCTGCGGTTCGGGGCCGTGGCTCGCGGAGGTCTGCGCTGGAGCGACCGCCGGGAGGACTTCCGCACCGAGGTGCTCGGGCTCGTCAAGGCGCAGATGGTCAAGAACGCGGTGATCGTGCCGACCGGCGCGAAGGGAGGGTTCGTCGGCAAGGCGCTGCCCGACCCGGCCGTCGACCGCGACGCCTGGCTCGCCGAGGGGGTGCGCTGCTACCGGACGTTCATCCGCGGGCTGCTCGACGTCACCGACAACATCGTGGCGGACGACTCCGCCCCCGGCGGTCGCCGCGTGCAGCCACCGCCCCGGGTCGTGCGGCACGACGGCGACGACGCCTACCTCGTCGTGGCGGCGGACAAGGGGACGGCGTCCTTCTCGGACATCGCCAACGCGGTCTCGGCGGAGTACGGGCACTGGCTCGGCGACGCCTTCGCGTCGGGCGGGTCGGCGGGCTACGACCACAAGGCGATGGGGATCACCGCCCGGGGAGCGTGGGAGTCCGTCAAGCGGCACTTCCGGGAGCTGGGCGTCGACACCCAGTCGCAGGAGGTCACCGTCGTCGGGGTCGGGGACATGAGCGGTGACGTGTTCGGCAACGGGATGCTGCTCAGCGAGCACATCCGCCTCGTGGCCGCGTTCGACCACCGGCACATCTTCCTCGACCCCGACCCCGACGCGGCGGCGTCCTTCGCCGAGCGGCGCCGGCTGTTCGGGCTGCCGCGCTCGTCCTGGGCCGACTACGACCCCGCGCTGATCAGCCCGGGCGGAGGCGTGCACCCCGGTCCGCGAAGTCGGTCCCGATCACCCCCGAGGTGGCCAGGGTGCTCGGCCTGGAGGGCCGGCCCGCCCACCTGACCCCGGCCGAGCTGCTGTCGGCGATCCTGACCGCGCCGGTCGACCTGCTCTGGAACGGCGGCATCGGCACCTACGTCAAGGCCTCGACCGAGTCGCACGCCGAGGTGGGTGACAAGGCCAACGACGCCATCCGGGTCGACGGCGCCGACCTGCGGGTCCGGGTCGTCGGGGAGGGCGGCAACCTCGGGTTCACCCAGCGCGGGCGGGTCGAGGCGGCGCGGTCCGGCGTCCACATCAACACCGACGCGATCGACAACTCGGCCGGCGTCGACTGCTCCGACCACGAGGTCAACATCAAGATCCTGCTCAACGCGGTGGTCGAGGACGGCGACCTCACCGGCGAGGGGCGCGACCAGCTGCTGGAGGCCATGACCGACGAGGTCGGTCGGCTGGTGCTGCGCAACAACTACGAGCAGAACGTGCTGCTCGGCAACGCCCGCCGGCTGGCCCCGTCGATGCTCCACGTGCACCACCAGTTCGTCCGCGCGCTCGAGGCGGACGGGCTGCTGGACCGTGCCCTGGAGCTCCTGCCCACGGACGCCGAGTTCGACGCGCTCAAGGACGCCCACCTGGGGCTCACGAGCCCGGAGCTCGCCGTCCTCGCCGCGTACTCGAAGATGACCCTGGCCGCCCGACTGCTCGCCACAGCGCTGCCGGACGAGCCGTGGAGCCGCCGGCTGCTGCGGGACTACTTCCCGCAGCCGCTGGTGGAGCGGTACGGCGACCGGCTCGAGAGCCACCCGCTGTGCCGGGAGATCGTCACCACGTGCCTCGTCAACGACATGGTGAACCGCGGCGGCATCACCTTCGTCACCCGCGCGGTGGAGGAGACGGGGGCGAGCGTGGAGCACGTGGCCCGTGCCTTCGCGGTCTGCCGCGAGCTGTTCGGGCTGCGCGAGTACGTCGACGCCGTCGAGGCGCTGGACAACGTCGTGGACGTGGGCGTGCAGACCACCATGTACCTGGAGTTCCGGCGCCTGCTGGACCGGTCGGTCCGGTGGTTCCTGCGCAACGTCCGGGACGACTTCGACGTCGCCGCGGAGATCGGGCGCTTCGCCCCGGTCGTCCGGCGCTGGCGCGGCCGCATGGGTGAACTCCTCGTCGGGTCCGACCACGAGCGGATCAGCCGGGGTGCCGAGGAGATGCTGGCCCTCGGCGTCCCCGAGGAGCTCGCCACCCGGTACGCCGGGCTGCTCGACGAGTTCGCGCTCCTCGACGTCGCCGAGACGGCTACCCATGCCACCGAGGACGCCGACGAGGTGGCGAGGCTGTACTTCCACCTGTCCGAGCGCTACGGCGCGAGCGCGTTGCTGGACCGCATCGCGCAGCTGGAGCGCGGCGACCGCTGGCAGGCCCTCGCCCGGGGGGCGATGCGCGACGACCTCTACGCAGCGCTGGAGGCGCTCACGCGCTCGGTCCTCACCCTGGACGGTGACGGCTCGGTCGAGGAGCGGACCGCCGCCTGGGAGCAGGAGAACGCCGGCCAGCTCGCCCGCACGCGCCGGACCATCGAGGAGATGAAGGGCCTCGATCGGGTGGAGCTCGCCCCCTGTCGGTCGCCCTGCGCTCGCTGCGCTCCGTGATCCGGGCCGGCTCGGACTGACGGCGGGACGACGGGCCGCGGCTCGACCGCCGGCGATCACGTCAGGTCGTCGTCAGCTGCGCCCGGCGGGTCAGCGCGCCCGGGACGGCGCGGTGGCGCGCGACGAGGCACCGGTGACCAGACGGGCGAGCGCGAACCGCTCGCCGGCGCCGCGCGCGGTGCCGGACGACGGCGTCCGCGGGTCGGCGAGGTCCGCGAGGACGCGGCCGATCGCGGTGGCGAACTTGAACCCGTGCCCGGAGAAGCCCGCGCCCACCACGACCGGACCCCGTCGGTCGAGCACGAAGTCGCTGTCCGGCGTGGTCGTGTAGGTGCACGAGATCGGGTCGAGCACGTCCGGGTCGGCGCCCGGGACCCACCGGGCGACGTAGGACCGCAGCTGCTCGAGCTGCGCCGGCTCCGGGGCGAAGGTGCGCCGGTCGGGGTCGGTGACCGGCCCGGTCCCGTGGAAGCCGACCTTGATCCCCTCACCGGGGGTGGCCAGGCCGTAGGTCACGCTGGGCCAGGTCCCGGGGGCGACGGCGTGCACGAAGCCCGGCCAGTCGGCGAGAGCCGGCGCGCCGTCCCGCAGCGCGAAGTGCGCGGGCTGTTCCTGGGTGACGACGAGCGGCCACGCTCCGGCGTCCGCCGGGAAGCCGGCGACGCCCTGGAGGAGAGCGGCCGACCACGCGCCCACGGTCACCACCACGCGTCGGGCGACCACGGAGCCCCCGTCGGTGACCACCCGGACCGCGTCCCCGCTGAGCGCGATCTCGAGCCGGCGGACGGGGGCCTCGTGCCGCACCGTGGCGCCGGACCGGCCGGCGGCGCGCTGGAGGGCGGCGACGGCCCGGTCGGCGTGCAGCCGCCCGGTGGAGTGCGGCTCGTGGAGCACCGGTCCGTCGAACCGCAGCCCGGGCCACCGCTCGGCTGCCTCGTCCGGCGCGAGCCAGGCGAACGGCACCCCGCGGGCGGAGAGCGCGTCGGCGAGGTGGGGGTCGATGCGGGGGCCGTGGGTCACGCCCCCGGTGATCGTCAGCAGCTCCGTCCGGGCGACGTCCTCGAGCTCGCGCCAGAGCCGACGGGCCTCCTCGGCCAGGTCGAGGTAGTCCGGCTCCGGGTAGCTGTGGCGGAACAGCCGGGAGGCCCCGTGGGACGCACCGTGCACGTGCCCGGGCGCGAACCGCTCGAGCAGCACCACGTCGAGCCCGCGGCCGGCGAGCTGCCACGCCGCGGCGGAACCCATCGCGCCGCCCCCGACGACGGCGACGTCGACGTCGACCCTGTCCGTCATGGTCGCTCCTCCCACCCGGTGCCGGGCGCACCCCGTGCCCCACTGTGACCGCCCACCCCGAGCGCGTGTCGAATGACGAGAGAAACATCTCGCTATTTGGGCGACCGAGGGTTGTGGCTGGACGTGCCGCGGTCGGCGTTCCTACCATCACCTCGACCATCCAGAGCGGCCGAGAGATCTGGCTCGACGACGCCGCAGCAACCCGGGGACCACCGTGTCCCGACATGGGTGCTACCGCCAGGACCGATGGAGGCATTGGCGACCGAGCACGCAGGCGACCCACGACGAGACGTCGGGGACGGCGGGGACCGACCGTCCGACCGCACCCCCGCCCCGGGCCCGACGGACGCCGTCCCACGCAGCGCTGCGCTGCCACCCTTCGCACCACCACGTCCGGGCCAGTCCCGCGACCGGCGCACGCCGCCGGGCATCCCCGAGCACCCGTACCCCAGAGAGGCACCACCCCCATGAAGCGCACCATCGCAGGACTCCTCACCACCGCCACCGTCGCCGCGAGCCTCGCGGCGTGCGGCGGTGCCGACGGTGCGGACGGCGCGGCCGCCGGCGGGGCCGAGCCCGAGGGCCCCATCCAGATCGGCGTCGCCGACCAGGCCCAGGACTACTGGCGCACCTTCGAGGAGCTCGCGGCGGAGGCCGGGATCGAGGTCGAGCTCGTCAACTTCACCGACTACACCCAGCCGAACCCGATCCTCAGCCAGGGCGACCTCGACCTCAACCAGTTCCAGCACCTGCTGTACCTGGCGAACTACAACGTCGCCGCGGACGACGACCTCGTGCCGGTCGGGTCCACGGCGCTCTACCAGCTCGGGCTCTACACGACGGAGGGCTACGAGTCCCCGGACGACATCCCCGACGGCGCCGAGATCGCCATCCCGAACGACGTCGTCAACCAGGCGCGCGCGCTGCTCGTGCTGCAGTCGGCCGGGCTGATCGAGCTCGAGGGCGGCGGCAACGCGTTCTCGACGCCGGCCCAGATCGACGAGGAGGCGTCGCGCGTGACCGTGGTCCCGGTCGACGCCAACCAGACCGCGGTGCAGGTCAACACCCTGGACGCCGCCGTCATCAACAACAACTTCGCGACGGACGCGGGCATCGACCCGACGACGGCGATCTACTCCGACCTGCAGGACACCGAGGCCGCGCGCCCGTACCTGAACGTCTGGGTCGCGCGGGCCGAGGACGCCGACGACCCGACGTACCTCGAGCTCGTGGAGATCTACCAGTCGCCGGAGGTGCTGGAGGCGCTCGAGGAGCAGAACGGCGGCACCGCGATCACCGAGGTCGTCCCGCCGGAGGAGCTCCAGGCGGAGCTGGCCGAGCTCGAGGAGCTCGTCCGGACCAGCGACGCCGGCTGACCATGACCGCCGGCGGCGGCGGTGCGGGGACCACCCGCACCGCCGCCGCTCCGGCGAACACCACCGCACGCCGAGGACCGCGCCACCGGGCGCCCGACGAGGACGGCTTGTTGATGACCACGATGGTGTCGCTGCGCGACGTGACGAAGGTGTTCCCCGGCAAGGAGGGACCCGTCCGAGCGGTCGACGGCCTGAGCCTGGACATCGCCAAGGGCGAGATCTTCGGCGTGATCGGCTACTCCGGCGCCGGGAAGAGCACGCTCGTCCGGCTGATGAACGCGCTCGAGCTCCCCGACAGCGGCGACGTGGTCGTCGACGGGCAGTCGCTCACCCGGGCGTCGGAGCGCGAGCTGCGCCGCGCACGCACCGGGATCGGGTTCATCTTCCAGCAGTTCAACCTCTGGTCCTCGCGGTCCGTCGCCGGCAACGTCGGCTACCCGCTGCGCGTCGCCGGCTGGTCGCGCAAGCGGCGCGAGGAGCGCGTCGCCGAGCTGCTGGACTTCGTCGGGCTGGGCGACAAGGCGCGCCAGTACCCGGACCAGCTCTCCGGCGGGCAGAAGCAGCGTGTGGGCATCGCCCGGGCGCTCGCGACGTCGCCGGCGCTCCTGCTCGCCGACGAGTCGACGAGCGCCCTGGACCCGGAGACCACGCGGGACGTCCTGGACCTGCTGCGGCGGATCAACACCGAGCTCGGCGTGACGATCGTCGTCATCACCCACGAGATGGCGGTCGTCTCCTACCTGTGCCACCGGGTCGCGGTCCTCGAGGCGGGGAAGGTCGTCGAGCTCGGTGACGTGTACGACGTCTTCTCCGCGCCGCAGCGGGACGTGACGCGGAGGTTCATCGGGACCGCGCTGCACGACCGGCCCGGACCCGACGTCGTCGCGCGCCTGCGGGAGCGCCATCCCGGCCGCATCGTCACGGTGACCGTGCGCGAGGTCACCGGTGAGGACCGCACCCCGCTGACGGAGACCTTCCGCGCCCACGACGTCGACGCCTCCGTCGTGTTCGGCGGCATCACCGAGGTCGGGGCCCGACCGCTCGGCTCCCTCACCTTCGAGCTCGTGGGCGCCCCGGACCGCGTCGACGCCGTCCTGGACGACCTGCGGGTGCGGTCCGACGTCGTGGAGTACGACGACGCGGGCCGGCCGCTGCCGTCCCGAACCACCGCCACCACAGCCGCCGTCGGCGGCGCGTCCTCGGAGGAGGTCCGATGACCGACGGGGGCACCAACCTCTGGCCGCTGCTGCTGACCGCGCTGGGCGAGACGCTGTGGATGGTCACGGCGACCCTGGCGGCGGGCGGGCTCGGCGGTCTGGCCCTCGGGACGCTGCTCTACGTCACCCGGCCCGGCAACGTGCTCGCGAACCGCGGGGTGTTCTCGGTCCTCAACGTCCTCGTGAACATCTTCCGGCCGATCCCGTTCATCATCTTCATCACCGCCATCCTGCCGCTGACCCACAGCGTCACCGGCGCCAGCTTCGGGACCCGTGCGGTGATCTTCCCGATGGCGATCATCACGATCTTCGGGACCTCACGGATCGTCGAGCAGAACCTCGTCGCGCTCGACCCCGGCGTGGTGGAGGCCGCCCGGGCGGTGGGCGCGAGCCGCCTGCGGATCATCGGCACGATCATCATCCCGGAGGCGCTGGGGCCGCTGATCCTCGGCTACACGTTCCTGTTCGTGGCGATCGTGGACATGTCGGCCATGGCGGGAGCGGTCGCGGGGGCGGCCTCGGGGACTTCGCGCTGGTGTACGGCTACCAGCGGTTCAACCCGGCCGTCACGTGGGTCACCGTGGGCGTCATCATCATCGTCGTCCAGGGGGCGCAGATGGTGGGCAACGGTCTGGCGCGGCGCGTCCTGCGCCGCTGACCGCGGGGCGCGCCGGCCGGCGGACCGGGCCCGGGTGAGCCGTTCCCTCGGCCGGGCGGCTCCGCTGCGACCGGCGCGCTCAGCCGGCCGGCCGGCCGCCACCGGTGCACCTAGCCGCGCGTGGCCTCGGTCCCGGCGCCGGGCTCCGCAGCCCGCTGCTCGGGGGCGTCGAGCTCCTGGTCGACGCGGCGTCGTCCACCTCGAACGCGACCCGCAGGTGCGGGGCGACGCGCCGCCCGACCTCGACGTCGTCGAACATGCGGACCTGGGCGGGGTTCGCGATCTCGCGGGTGGCGCGTCCGGGGCATGCCACGACGGTAGGAGATCGCCCCTCCCCACCAGGAGTCCACGGCTCGCTACGGTGGGGTCATGGCGGGCGCCCTTTGCCGCGCGTTGTCGGACCTGGGCAGCGGTGACGTGCCGCTGGCCGGTGGGAAGGGCGCGAACCTGGGCGAGCTGGTCCGCGCCGGCTTCGACGTCCCGGACGGCTTCGTGGTGACCACCGCGGCCTACCGGCTCGCCCACGGCCGCACCGAGCCGCCACCGACGCACGACGTCGCGGCGCCACCGGTACCGCGTGACGTGGCGGCCGCGATCCGGGCGGCCTACGCGCAGCTCGGCGCCGGTCCGGTCGCGGTGCGGTCGAGCGCCACCGCGGAGGACCTGCCCGGCGCGACCTTCGCCGGCCAGCAGGACACCCTTCTCGACGTGCTCGGGGCCGACGACGTGGTCGCCGCGGTCCGCCGGTGCTGGGCGTCGCTGTGGACCGAGCGCGCCGTGGCCTACCGGCAGCGCCTGGGGATCGACGCGACCGAGGTGGCGATGGCGGTCGTCGTCCAGCGGCTCGTGGTCGCGGACCACGCGGGGGTGCTGCTCACGGCGGATCCGGTGACCGGTGACCGGTCGCGCGTCGTCGTCGACTCCAGCCCCGGGCTCGGCGAGGCGGTCGTCTCCGGGCTGGTCACGCCGGACCACGCCGTGCTGGACGCCCGGGGCCGGGTCGTCGAGCGCCGCGCGGGCCGGCGCGAGGTCGTCCTCACCGCCCACGGCGACGGGACGGGGATGCACCGGGTCCCCGGCGGCGAGCTCCCCGCAGTGCCGGACGTCGACCTGGTGCGCCTGGCCGACGTCGGACGCCGGGTCGCCGCGCACTTCGGGCGTCCGCAGGACGTCGAGTGGGCGATCCAGGGCACGCGACTGTGGGTCCTGCAGGCCCGGCCGATGACCGCGCTGCCGCCCCCACCGGTCCGGCTCGGTCCGGTCCAGCGCCGCGTCGGACCCGTCCTGCTCGAGCTGCTGCCGCGGCGGCCCCTGCCGATGGAGCTCACGGCGTGGATCCGGCCGACGGTCGCGACGCACCTCGAGCGCATGTTCGCGGGCGCGGCGGGTGTCGCGCTCCGCTTCGACGCGCTGCTGCCGGCCGACGACGACGACGTCCAGGCGTTCGTGCCGCCGAGCCCCCGGCCCACCCGGCGGACCCCGGTCCGGCTGTGGCGGTCGCTCCGGCGGGCGCGGCACGTGCGGCTCGACGACTGGCGGTCCGACCCCCGGTACGGCCGCTACCGCGACGGCGTCGACGCACTCGGCGCGACCGACCCCGCCGGGTCGGCGTGGGCCGACCTGATCGCGGTCCCGGCGCGCGCGGCGGAGCTGGTGGACCTGGTGACCGGTCTGCGCGTCGACCACCTGCCGGCGGCCGGCCTGGCGCTGGGCCGCCTGCGGGTGCTGCTCGCCGTGCTGCACCGCGGCCGGCTGTTCGGGGACCTGGTCCTCGACGCGCCGACCGCGACCAAGGCGGCCAACGCGGCCCTGGGCGCGCTCGCGGACCTCGTGCGGCAGGACCCGCGGCTGGTCGCGGCGTTCACCGCTGCGGACCCGACGGGGGCGGCCGCGCTCGTCGCCGACGACGACGCGGCGGCCGGGCTGCGGGCGCGGCTGCACGACTTCGCCGCGACCTTCGGCCACCGCGAGACCACGAGCATCCTGCTGGTGCGCGACCCGGGCTGGGGCGAGGCGCCCGGCACGGTGCTGAGGCTGGTGCGGGTGCTGCTGGACGAGCGCGGCGGCGGCGACGCCCGCACCCGGAGCGCGGCGGCCCGTGAGGTGCTGCTCCGGCACCCGGTGGTGCGGCTGACCCGCTCCCGCGCGCGCCTCGAGGGACTGGTCCACCGGGCCGCGGCCGGGGTGGCCTTCCGCGAGGACACCCACTTCGAGCTCACCCGGACCATGCCACCGGTCCGGCGCGCGGTCGAGGAGGCGGGGCGCCGGCTGCAGCGCCGCGGGCTGCTGGACGACGCGGAGGACGTGTGGATGCTGACCCTGGACGAGCTCGCGACGGTCGACGACCGCACCGCGACGGTGGACCACCGCACCGCGACGGGCGACGCCGCGGTCGACCTGCGCGGCGCCGTCCGACGGCGGCGGTCGGCGTACGCGGAGCTCGCCGCGAGCCCCTTGATCGGCACGACCACGCTCTACGGCCGCCGCCGCCGCGGCCGCCGGGACGCGGACGCGCTCGTCAGCGGCGTCGGCGGCGGTGGCGGGAGCGCCACGGGGCCGGTGCGCCTGGTGCGCGGGCCGGACGAGTTCGCCACCGTGCGATCCGGTGACGTGCTCGTGTGCGCCGCGACCAACCCGTCCTGGACGCCGCTGTTCCAGCGGGTGGCGGCCGTCGTCGTCGACCACGGTGGGCTCGCCTCGCACGCGGCGATCGTGGCGCGCGAGTACGGCATCCCGGCGGTGATGGGAACCGCGACCGCCACCGCCGTGCTGCAGCCGGGGCAGGTGGTCCACGTCGACGGGGACGCCGGCGTGGTGCGGGCCGCGGTGACCGCCGACGGCTGACGGTCCCCTCGACCGGTCTTCCCGCCGGCACGGGCGAGCGGTCAGTTCTGCCCACCGTCTGCCGATGGGCCGGGCATGGGCCTCGACACGTCGACGATCGCCGCGCGGGTGCAGCGCGTGGGGCAGGCGCTGCCCACCGGCCGGATGCTGGCCGACGACGTGTGGGGTCGCCGGCACCACGCCATCATCCGGATCGCCGCGGCGCAGGCGATCGGCATCGCGATCTTCGCCGCCGTGAGCGGGCACGGGCCGGCGGTCGTGCTGGCCTGGCTCGGAGCCATCGCCGGTCCCCTCGTCGTCGCCGTGCCGCAGCGGCTGCCCCGTGCGGCGCGCTCGTTCGCCTCGAGCGTCAGCCTGTTCGCCGCCTCGGTCGCGGCCGTCCACCTGACCGGTGGGCTGACCGAGATGCACTTCCACTTCTTCGTCATGGTCGGCGTCGTCGCCCTCTACCAGGACTGGGTGCCGTTCGGTGTCGGCCTCGCGATCGTCCTGCTGCACCACGGGATCGTGGGGTCGATGCACCCGCACGCCGTCTACGGCCACGGCGCGGCCCTCCACCACCCCCTGACGTGGGCGCTCATCCACGGGTGCTTCATCCTCGCCGCGAGCCTCGCGCACCTGGCCGCGTGGCGGCTCAACGAGCAGCAGGGGCTGCGGGACGCGCTGACCGGCCTCGCCAACCGCACGCTGCTGCGCGAGACCCTCGCCGGCGTCCTGCGCCGCGGCGCCGCGGTCAGCGTCCTGTTCATCGACCTCGACGACTTCAAGGACGTCAACGACTCCATGGGCCACAGCACGGGCGACCACCTGCTCGAGAGCGTCGCCGGGCGCCTGCGTGGCTGCGTGCGCGGCGGGGACCTCGTGGCCCGGCTGGGCGGGGACGAGTTCGCGCTGCTCGTGCTGGGACAGCCGGCGGCGGCGCGAGAGGTCGCCGGTCGCGTCGTGCGGGCGCTGGCCGACCCCGTGCACGTCGACGGGCGCACCGTGGCGGTCACCGCGAGCGTCGGGATCGCGGACCCGTCCACCGACCCCGAGGGATCGGTCGAGTCGCTGCTGCGCAACGCGGACCTCGCGATGTACCTCGCCAAGGCCACCGGCAAGAACCAGGTGGTCGCCTACGCCGACGGCATGGACCGGGCCGCGCGGGACAAGGCCGAGCTGACCGGTGACCTCGCCCGTGCGCTGGACGGCGACCAGCTCGAGGTCTACTACCAGCCGACCGTCATGCTCCACGACGGCCGGTCGTTCGGGTACGAGGCGCTGCTGCGCTGGCACCACCCGCAGCGGGGCGCCGTGCCGCCGGACGTCTTCATCCCGCTTGCGGAGGACTCCGGGCACATCCTGGCGATCGGCGCGTGGGTGCTGCGGACCGCGACGGCGCAGGCGGCCGCGTGGGCGCGTACCGGTGGTGCCCCCGTCGACGTCGCGGTCAACCTGTCCCCCCGCCAGCTCGCCGACGACGCCGTGCTCGGGCTGGTCGCGGACGCGCTCGCCGTCAGCGGGCTCCCGGCGCGCCGGCTGACCCTGGAGATCACCGAGGGCGTCCTGGTGCGGGACGTCGAGGCCGTCACCGCCCGCCTGACCCGGCTCCGCGCGCTCGGCGTGCGCATCGCCATCGACGACTTCGGCACCGGCTACTCGAGCCTGTCCTACCTGCGGCGCCTGCCGGTGGACAGCGTGAAGATCGACCGGTCCTTCGTCAGCGACCTCGGCTCGGGCGGGGCCGCGACGACCCTGGTCTCCTCGATCATCGAGCTCGCCCGCAGCCTGCACCTGGACGTCGTCGCCGAGGGCGTGGAGACCGAGCAGCAGGCGGCGATCCTGCGCGACCTGCGGTGCACCCAGGCGCAGGGCTACCTCTACGCGCGGCCCATGCCGGCCTCGCAGCTCGACCACGCCGCGCCGGTCCCCTGACCCGACCACCCGCCGGTCGAGGAGCGCGAGCACCCGGGGCGGCGGCCTAGCCTTCACCCGTGCCGCCCCTCGACGCCACCACCGCGCTGGACACCGGGTCCTGGCCCTGCTGGCGCTCGACCTCGTCGGCGTCTTCGCCTTCGCGCTCTCCGGCGGGCTGGCCGCGGTGCGCAAGCGGTTCGACGTCGTCGGGGTGCTGGTCCTGGCGGCCGCAGCGGGCCTGGGCGGCGGGATCCTGCGGGACGTCCTCATCGGCGCGGTCCCCCCGGTGAACATCTCCGACTGGCGGCTGCTGGCCGCCGCGACCGCCGCCGGCCTCTTGACGTTCTTCTTCCACCCGCGGGTGTCACGGATCCAGCAGCTCGTCCTCGTGCTCGACGCCGTCGGGCTCGGGCTCTTCGCGGTCGCCGGCACCCTCAAGGCGCTCGAGCTGGGCACCACCCCGCACACCGCGGTGGTCGTCGGCGTGCTCACCGGGGTGGGTGGTGGGGCCATCCGCGACCTGCTCGCCGGGGAGCCGCCGCGGGTGCTCGCGCACCGGGAGCTCTACGCGATCCCGGCCGTCCTCGGCGCCAGCGTCGTGGCGGTGGCGTGGTGGGCGGGCGTCGCCCACCCCGCGATCACGTGGGGGAGCGTGGCGCTCGTCGTGACCCTGCGTCTGCTCGCGCTGTGGCGCAACTGGCAGGCTCCCGCACCCCGCCCGCCCCTCGGCTGACCCCCTCACGGTCGAGGCAGGTGCTCGTCCGTCCACGCCAGCATCTCGTCGAAGAAGCGCTGCCGGGCCACCGGCCCGGAGAGCGCGAGGTCGTGCACGCCGTCCGGGATCGGCACCACGGTGACGTCGTCGCCGAGGCCGGTCGCGCGGGCGACCATGTGCCGGACGTCGAGCACCGAGTCCGTCGTCGCCAGGTCGGGGTGCCAGCGGTCGTGCGGCCCGCTGCGCGTCGAGCAGCACAGGAGCACCGGGCAGTCGATGTCGAGCCCGCGCGCGACGCGGGCGTGCCCGCGGCGGATCGTCCGGATCCAGCCGGCGCGGACGCCGAAGCCCTCGTGCGGCTTCCACGTCAGGTCGTAGTCCCACGGACCACCGGAGTCCACGTGCAGGCTCTGCCCGTAGTGCACCCCGATGCGTCCCACCACGAGGTGCGGGGCGACGCCGCCGACGACGTCGAGCACGCGGGTCAGCACGACGCGCTGCCACCAGTCGCGGTTCAGGTCGAACCACGGGCTGTTGAGCACGACGGCGTCGACGACCCCGCGGCCGCGCCGCGCGTGGGCCCACAGCGACGCGAGCAGCCCCCGGTGGAGTGGCCGAGGACGACGAGCGTGTCGTGACCGTCGCGCTCGCGGATCACCCGGGCCGCGGCGTCGAGGTCCTCGACGTAGTCGCGCAGGTCGGTGACGTCGTTGGGCGTCTGCCACGGGCGCAGCGACCGGCCGTACTTGCGCAGGTCCAGGGCGTAGAACGCGTACCCGTGCGCGGCCCACACGTCGCCGAGGTGCCGCTGGAAGAAGTAGTCGACGTACCCGTGCACGTACAGGACGGCGCCCCGCCGGGGTGTGCCGGTCGGCTCGTCCGCCTCCCGGTGGACGAGCGTGGCGACGACGTCGCCCTCGCGGTCCGGGGTGAGCGTCAGGGTCCGGGCCGTCCACCCTGGTCCCAGCACGTCGGGCGCGCTGGCCTCGTCGACTGCCGTCATGGCTCGATCGTGCCAGGTGCAGGTGTCCACACGGTCCGGCAGGGCGCCGGACTACAGGTACCCGCCGACCTCGCGCGCCGCGGCAGGCTCCGGCGCCATGACGGCCGGAGCGCGCAGCAGGTACCGGACCGCACCGTCGGTCCCGCCGAGGACCAGCCATCGGGCGCCGGTCACGGGGCACTCCGCCGCGGTCCCGCCCTCCACCGAACGCGCGACGGCAGCACCGGAGCCCTCCGACACCGGGCGCAGGTGCTTCGTGAGGTACTCCCCGGCCAACGGCGCCCGGAACGCCTCGTGCGTCCAGCACAGGCACTCACCCACCGAGGCGGTCCACGTCCGGTGCTCCTCCTGACGTCGGCGCTCCGCCAGACGCACCCCGTTGCGGCGACGCAGGCGCAGCAGGAGGGCGAGCACGGCGATCGTCAGGACCACGGTCCCTCCCCAGACGGCGCCGTCGACGACCGGGTCGTCACCGAGCTCGACCTCGGCGGGCACGAAGGGGATCGCGACGACGAACGCGACGAGGAACCCGACGAGGGCGGAGAGGGGAAGCATCATGGCGAGCACGAGCCACCACGGTGCGCGGGCGAGAGCGGGAAGGCTGGCGGGTGCGTCGATGGGGACGCCGTCGATCTCGCGCAGCACCCTGTCGTCGGCCGGGCTCATGCTCCGGGCGGTCCGCAGGCGGTGTACCGGTGCCGCCATCGTGACCAGCACGCCGGTGAGTCCCACGATCGCGGGAACGTCGGTGGCGACCGCGATCGCGACGAGGCCGCCACCGGCCAGCACACCCGCCACCTGAGCACCGTGCTCGAGCAGCGGTGACCTGCGCACGGGATGGTCGCGATGGGCCGCAGCCAGGCGCTCGTTGCCCGGACGCATCCGGACGAGCGCGCGGGTCAGCAGAGCCGCGCCGGCGCGATCACCGCGCGCCACGAGCTGGTCGACCACGTCACGGACCAGCGCGATCCCGTCCGGGTCCGCGCCGTGCCACTCGAGAAGGGCTTGCGCTGCGCCGACGACGGCCTCTGCTGCGCGCGAGGCGTCCTGCGCGTCGCGCCGGGCGATCTGAGCCGTGAGTGCCCGGACGAAGACGTGGTCGGTCACGGGCGCGGTGTCGAACAGCAGGCGCCATGCCTGGTCGGCGACCTCCGTGCGTCCCGCCTGCTCGGCGGCCGCCCCCACGAGGTAGGCGTGCCGCTGAGCGGCGCTCCCGTTCATCTGCGCGCCGTGCCGCAGGAGGATGCCCAGCGCGCGCTCGTCGCCCTGCGCCGCCCAGCACGCCGCGGCGACGAGGTCGGTCCAGTCGCGGACCCGGCCCGCGAGGACGTCGTCCCGCGAGACCTGCGGCAGGACCGCGAGTGCGTCGGCGGGTCGGCCGCGCAGGAGGAGGTTCCGTGCTCGGTGGACGTCCAGGTCGTCGTCGGCGAGGGACTGCAGCAGCGCCCCGACCGCCGCCAGCTCGTCCTGCGTGTCCGCCCCGGCGGCCCATGCGCGCCGCAGCACCTCCACGTCGGCGGCTTCGACCTCGTTCACGGCGTCCTCGCTCTTCGCCCGGCCGCTCGTCGGCGTGCGCCACCGGTGCAGCAGTGCACATCGGCGCGCGCCGATCGACGGGCTGGTCGGACCGGCGGCCGGAAACGTACCGCGTGGCGGCCGGCGGGAGGGTGGATCCGCTCCGTGCTCCCCCATCGGCTCACCGCCGGCGCCGGGACGGACCGACCACGGTGGCGATAACATTGAGTGGAACAGACTCAAGTCTGCGGTGGTTGTGCTCGTCAGGACGCCGCGGACAGCGGCTCACGTGCAGGATCAGGAGGACCCATGGACACCAAGCTCACCACCAAGACCCAGGAGGCCCTGGGCGACGCCATCCAGAGCGCGACCGCTGCGGGCAACCCGCAGCTGGAGCCGGTGCACCTGCTGAACGCGCTGCTCGGGGCCGAGGGGGTGGCGACGTCGCTGCTCGACGCCGTCGGGGCCGACCGGACCGCGATCGGCCGTGCCGTGCGCACCGCGCTCGTCGCGCTGCCCTCGGCGAGCGGCTCCGCCGTCGCGCAGCCCGTGCCGTCCCGGGCGACGTCGGCCGCGCTCGACGCCGCCCGCACCGAGGCCCAGGCGCTCGGTGACGAGTACGTCTCGACCGAGCACCTGCTGCTCGGCCTCGCCGCCGGCACCGGCCCCGCCGCCGACGCGCTGCGCACCGCGGGCGCGACCCGCGACGCGCTGCACGCCGCCCTGCCGTCGGTCCGCGGCAGCGCCCGGGTCACGAGCCCCAACCCGGAGGGCACCTACAAGGCTCTGGAGCAGTACGGCGTCGACCTCACCCAGGCGGCCCGGGACGGCCGGCTCGACCCGGTGATCGGTCGCGACTCGGAGATCCGCCGCGTGGTGCAGGTGCTCTCCCGTCGCACGAAGAACAACCCGGTGCTCATCGGTGAGCCGGGCGTCGGCAAGACCGCCGTCGTCGAGGGCCTCGCCCAGCGGATGGTCGCCGGGGACGTGCCGGAGTCCCTGCGAGACAAGCGGCTCATCTCCCTCGACCTGAGCGCGATGGTCGCCGGAGCGAAGTACCGCGGTGAGTTCGAGGAGCGGCTCAAGGCCGTGCTGGAGGAGATCAAGTCCTCCGACGGCGAGGTCGTCACCTTCATCGACGAGCTGCACACCGTCGTGGGGGCGGGCGCGTCCGAAGGATCGATGGACGCCGGCAACATGCTCAAGCCCATGCTCGCCCGCGGCGAGCTGCGCCTCGTCGGCGCCACGACGCTCGACGAGTACCGCGAGCGCATCGAGAAGGACGCCGCGCTCGAGCGTCGCTTCCAGCAGGTCTACGTCGGCGAGCCGAGCGTCGAGGACACCGTGGCGATCCTGCGCGGCATCGCCCCGCGCTACGAGGCGCACCACAAGGTCACCATCTCCGACGCCGCGCTGGTCGCGGCAGCGAGCCTGTCCGACCGGTTCATCCCGGGTCGTCAGCTCCCCGACAAGGCGATCGACCTCGTCGACGAGGCCGCGTCGCGGCTGCGGATGGAGCTCGACTCCTCCCCGGTCGAGATCGACGAGCTGCAGCGCGCGGTCACCCGGCTGCAGATGGAGGAGGCCTACCTCGCCGAGGCCGACGACGAGGCCTCCCGTGAGCGGCTCGAGCGGCTCCGCGCCGACCTGGCCGACCGCCGGGAGGAGCTCGGGGCGCTCACCGCCCGCTGGGAGGCCGAGAAGGCCGGGCACAACCGTGTCGGCGACCTGCGGGCGCGGCTCGAGGAGCTGCAGATGGCGGCGGAGCGGGCGATCCGCGACGGCCGCTACGACGACGCCGGCCGACTGCAGTACGGCGAGATCCCCGAGGTCCAGCGCGAGCTCGACGCCGCCGAGGCGGAGGAGCAGCGCGGGTCCATGGCGGACGCCGTCGGGCCCACGCCCGAGCCGATGATCGCCGAGAAGGTCGGCCCGGACGAGATCGCCGAGGTCGTCTCCTCCTGGACCGGCATCCCCGCCGGACGCCTGCTCGAGGGGAGAGCGCGAAGCTGCTGCGCATGGAGGACGTGCTCGGGTCCCGCCTCATCGGCCAGACCCCGGCGGTGCGCGCGGTCTCCGACGCGGTCCGGCGGTCCCGCGCGGGCGTGTCCGACCCCGACCGGCCGACCGGGTCGTTCCTGTTCCTCGGGCCCACGGGCGTCGGCAAGACCGAGCTCGCCAAGGCGCTCGCGGACTTCCTGTTCGACGACGAGCGCGCCATGGTCCGCATCGACATGTCGGAGTACTCCGAGAAGCACGCGGTCGCTCGGCTCGTCGGGGCGCCCCCGGGGTACGTGGGGTACGAGGAGGGTGGCCAGCTCACCGAGGCCGTCCGGCGCCGGCCGTACTCGGTGGTCCTGCTCGACGAGGTGGAGAAGGCGCACCCGGAGGTCTTCGACATCCTGCTCCAGGTGCTCGACGACGGCCGCCTCACCGACGGCCAGGGCCGGACGGTCGACTTCCGCAACGTCATCCTCGTGCTGACGTCGAACCTCGGGTCGCAGTTCCTCGTCGACCCCCTGCTCGACGCCGAGGCCAAGCGCGAGGCGGTCATGAGCGCCGTCCGCGGTGCGTTCAAGCCGGAGTTCCTCAACCGGCTCGACGACGTCGTGCTCTTCGACGCGCTGTCCCTCGCGGAGATCGGGCAGATCGTCGAGCTGCAGGTCGGCCGCCTGAACGACCGGCTCGCGGACCGTCGCCTGCGGGTCGAGGTCACGCCCGCCGCGGCCGACTGGCTCGCGCTCGAGGGCTACGACCCGGCGTACGGCGCGCGACCGCTGCGTCGGGTGGTGCAGCGCGAGATCGGCGACGGGCTCGCGCGGATGCTGCTCGCCGGTGAGGTGCACGACGGCCAGACCGTCGTCGTCGACCGGCCCGACGACGACTCCCGCGGCCTGGTCCTCACCGCCCGGGAGGCGCCGGTGCCCGCCGCTCGGTGACGTGAGCTCGGACGGCTCAGCCGAGGTCGGCCGAGCCGTCGAGCATCGAGCCGGTGAAGCCGCCCGGGACGTGCGCGAGGCACAGGCCGGTGCGGTCGCCGTCCTCCCAGGACGACTGCGTCGGCGCCCAGGTGGACACCTCGGCCCCGGCGTCGACCTCGGGGCGGCTGAGTCGGCACCCACCGGCGACCAGCCGGTGCGCGCCGTCCTGCCCGGGCCAGACGGCGTCGTCGGCGAAGCGGTACTCGGAGATGACCTGCGCGGCGTGCGGCTGGTCGCACGGCACGACCTCGACGGGCCCGACGTCGCCGTCGGCGGGCAGCTCGCTCAGGCAGTGCCCGGTCGCGACCTGGGCGACGTGGGCGGACTGCGGCCCGTCGACCTCCGGGAGCGGGCGGGTCGCGAGGTGACTCACCACGAGGGAGGTCACCACGACGACCTGCGCGACGGTCCACACCGCGCCGATCACCACCCCGGCGACGGCCAGCCCGCGCCCGGTCGTGCGGCCGCGGCGGGCCCGGACGATCGCCGCGATCCCGAGCCCGATCCCGACCACGCCGAGCCCGACCACCGCGGTCACGAACGCGGCGACGGCGAATCCGTCCAACCGTCGACGCGGCTCGTCCCAGCCGGGTGCGTAGAAGGGTTCCGGCGGTGCCCAGCTCATGCGAGGTCCAGCACGACCGGCACGTGGTCGGACGGCGCCTTGCCCTTGCGCTCGTCGCGCTCGATCGTCACCGCCGTGGTGCGCGCGGCGACGGCGGGGGAGACGTAGGCGAAGTCGATGCGCATGCCCTCGTTCCGCGGGAACCGCAGCCGCTGGTAGTCCCAGTAGGTGTAGAGGCGGTCCTCGGGCACGTGCACGCGGGTGATCTCGGTGTACCCGGCCCCCTCGAACGCCGCGAACGCCGCCCGCTCCGGCGGGGTGATGTGGGTCTGGTCGGCGAACACCGCGAGGTCCCACACGTCGGTGTCCCGCGGCGCGACGTTCCAGTCCCCGACCAGGGCGACCGGAGCGGCCGGGTCGCCGGTGACCGGGTCGAGCCAGCCCCGGGCCTGCTCACGCAACCCGTCGAGCCACGCGAGCTTGTACTCGTAGTGCGGGTTCCCGACGGTGCGCCCGTGCGGCACGTACAGGCTCCACACCCGCACCCCGCCGCACGTCGCGCCCATCGCACGCGCCTCGAGTGCGGGCTCCTCACCCCACCGGGGCTGACCGGGGAAGCCGCGCTCGACGTCGTCCAGCCCGACCCGCGACACGATCGCGACGCCGTTCCACTGGTTCACCCCCAGGTCGCCACCTCGTAGCCCGCGGCCTCGAACGGCTCGCGCGGGAACTGCTCGTCCTTGCACTTGGTCTCCTGCAGCGCGAGCACGTCCGTCCCCGTCCGCTCGAGGAAGGCGACGGCACGGTCCACCCGGGACCGGACGGAGTTGATGTTCCAGGTGGCCAGGCGCACGGGCGCCAGGTTAGCCGCCGCCCGTAGGGTGAGCCGCATGGGTACCGCACTGATCACCGGGGCGACCGCGGGCCTCGGGCTCGAGTTCGCCTGGCAGCTCGCCACCGCGCGTCACGACCTCGTGCTGGTCGCCCGGGACACCGAGCGCCTGGAGCGGCTGGCCGGCCAGCTGCACGCCGCCGCCGGGGTGCAGGTCGAGGTCCTCGGCGCCGACCTGTCCGACCGCGACGACGTCAAGCGCGTCGCCGCGCGGTTGGCGGCGACCGAGCGCCCGGTCGGTCTGCTGGTGAACAACGCCGGGTTCGCCGTCCGGCAGCGGTTCGTCGGGGGCGACCTCGCGCGCGAGGAGGCCGCGTTCGACGTCATGGTGCGCGCCGTGATGGTGCTGTCCCACGCCGCCGCCGCGCAGATGACCACGCGCGGGCGTGGCGCGATCCTCAACGTCGCGTCGGTGGCCGCGCTCATGGCGTCCGGCACGTACTCCGCCCACAAGGCGTGGGTGCGGTCCTTCACCGAGGGCCTCGCGGTCGAGCTGGACGGCACCGGGGTCACCGCGACCGTGCTGTGCCCCGGCTTCGTGCACACCGAGTTCCACGAGCGCGCCGCGCTGGACATGACCGCGCTGCCCGAGATCGCCTGGCTGCACGCCGACGACGTCGTCGCGGCCGCCCTGGCCGACGTGCGCCGCGGCGCCGTCATCTCCACCCCGAGCGTGCGCTACCGCGTCGCGTCCGGCGTCCTCCGTACGCTGCCGCGCTCGGTCGTGCGCGCGCTCGGCTCGCACCGTGCGGCGGCTCGTGCCCGCTAGCCTCGCCCGGTGACTCCCGCCGACACCCCCGTCATGTCCCCGACGCCCCGCGAGCAGCTGCGCGACCTCATCACCGAGCTCGCCGTCGTGCGCGGTCGCGTGACGCTGTCCTCCGGCGCCGAGGCCGACTACTACGTCGACCTGCGCCGCGTGACCCTGCACCACCGGGCCGCGCCGCTGGTCGGCCACGTCCTGCTGGACCGGCTCGAGGAGCTCGGCTTCGGGACCGCCGACGTCGACGCCGTCGGTGGGCTGACGCTCGGCGCCGACCCGGTCGCGACCGCGCTGCTGCACGCGGCGGCGTCCCGCGGGCAGGACCTGGACGCGTTCGTCGTCCGCAAGGAGGCCAAGGCGCACGGCATGCAGCGCCGGGTCGAGGGCCCGGACATCGCCGGACGCCGCGTCGTCGTCCTCGAGGACACCAGCACCACCGGCTCCTCGCCGATCGCCGCGGTCGAGGCCGCTCGGGAGGCCGGCGCCGAGGTGGTGGCCGTCGCGGTGATCGTCGACCGGGCGACCGGCGCCCAGGAGCGCATCGAGGCACTCGGTGTGCCGTACCACGCGCTCTTCGGCCTGGCGGACCTGGGTCTCTAACCGAGGTGCTCGCCGGCGGCAGCATGAGCGACCCCGTCCGGCGCGGGGACACCGTCCGGCGCACGGCCGGGCCGTGGACCCCACGGTGCACCGGCTCCTGGAGCACCTGCTCGCCGACGGGGTCGACGTCGTCCCGCGGCCGCTCGGCCTCGACGAGGACGGTCGCGAGGTGCTGACCTACCTGCCGGGTGACGTCCCGCAGTACCCGATGCCGCCGTGGGTGTGGGACGACGCCGTCCTGGTCGACGTCGCGCGGTGCCTGGCCCGGCTGCACGCGTCGACCGCGTCGTTCGCGCTCACGCCGGGCGACGCCCGCTGGCGGCTGCCGACGCACGAGCCCGTCGAGGTGATCTGCCACAACGACCTCGCGCCGTACAACGTGGTCTTCCGCGCCGGTGCGGTGGTCGGCGTCCTGGACTGGGACACCGCCTCACCGGGTCCGCGTGTGTGGGACGTCGCGTACCTCGCCTACCGGTGGGTGCCCTCGCCGACCCCGCCCACGACGACGCGCTGCCGGGCAGCCCCGCCGAGCGACGGCGCCGCCTCGTGCTGCTGCTCGACGCGTACGGGCACCCGCTGGTCCCCGCGGCGGTCGTCCGCACGGTGGTGGAGCGGCTCACCGAGCTTGCGGACCTCACCGCGCAGCGGGCCGACCTGCCCGGGCACGAGCACCTGCGGGCGCACGCCGCCCTCTACCGGCGCGACGCCGCCTGGGTCGAGGCCCACGCCGAGGAGCTCAGCTAGCCGCCGTCGCGCACGCGGTCGACGAGGTCGGCGATCGAGTCGACGACGTGGGCCGGACGGAACGGGAAGTGCTCGACCTGTGACGCCCGGGTGGACCCGGTGAGCACGAGGTAGGTCTCCAGGCCGGCCTCGATGCCCGCGACGATGTCGGTGTCCATCCGGTCGCCGACCATCGCGGTGTGCTCGGAGTGCGCGTCGATCCGGTTGAGCGCGGACCGGAACATCATCGGGTTCGGCTTGCCGACGAAGTACGGCTCGCGCCCCGTCGCCCGGGTGATGAGCGCGGCGACCGCGCCGGTCGCGGGGAGGTCGCCCTCCTTGCTGGGGCCGGTCGCGTCCGGGTTGGTCGCGATGAACCGCGCGCCGCCCTGGATGAGCCGGATCGCCTTGGTGATCGCCTCGAACGAGTACGTGCGGGTCTCGCCCAGCACGACGTAGTCGGGGTCGGAGTCGGTCAGGGTGTAGCCGGTCTCGTACAGCGCCGTCGTCAGGCCGGCCTCGCCGATGACGTACGCGCTGCCGCCCGGCACCTGGTCGGAGAGGAACTGCGCGGTGGCCAGGGCGGAGGTCCAGATGGCCTCCTCAGGCACCTCCAGACCGCTCGCCGCCAGGCGCGCCCGCAGGTCGCGCGGGGTGAAGATCGAGTTGTTGGTGAGGATGAGGAACGGCCGCGCGTGGTCGCGCAGCGCGGTGATGAAGTCCGCGGCCCCCGGGATCGCCGACCCCTCGTGGACCAGGACGCCGTCCATGTCGGACAGCCAGCACTGGATCGGTCGCTGGGTGCCCGGGCCGTCGATCACAGCGTGTCCTCCTGCTCGGTGTCGGTGCGAGGACGCGCCCCGGAAGCCGGGGCGGCGTTCCGGGTGCGGAAGTACCGGCGCAGGCGGGTGATGACCCACCACGCGGCCGCGACGCCGACCACACCGATCACCACGAGCTGGAAGACCCCGGCGTAGTCCTCGACCCGGTGCCACTGCTCGCCGAGGTAGTAGCCCGCCAGCACGAAGATCGTGTTCCAGATGAGGCTCCCCGCCAGGGTGAGGGCGGTGAACGTGACCGGCGGCATGCGCTCGACCCCGCGGGGATCGAGATCAGGCTGCGGAAGATCGGGATCATCCGGCCGAAGAAGACGGCCTTGCGCCCGTGCCGGTCGAACCAGGCCTCGGTGCGGTCCAGGTCGTCGAGATTGGTGAGCGGCAGGCGCCCCACACGGTGCGCAGGCGGTCACGCCCGAGCGCGTGGCCGAGGCCGTAGAGCGCGAGCGCCCCGACCACCGAGCCGAGCGTCGTCCAGAACAGCGCACCGGCGAGCGTGAACCCACCTTGGCTGGCGGTGAAGCCGGCCAACGGCAGGATCACCTCGCTGGGCAACGGGGGAAGAGGTTCTCCAGTGCGATCGCGAGACCGGCTCCGGGGCCACCGAGGGTCTCCATGAGGTCGACGGCCCAGCCGGCGACGCCTGTCAGTTCCTCTCCGGTGTCCACGCGACCATCCTCGCATCCCGGCCGCGGGCGGTGGCTTCCCGGGTCTGTCGCGGGCCTGTCGCGGGTCTAGGGTCGCGGGACCCGACGGCTCCAGGAGGACGAACGGTGCACCACGAACGACCGTCGCCCGACGCCGGTGAGCCGCCGGTCGAGGCCGAGGCCGAGGTCGAGGTCGAGGTCGGCGTCGGCCCCTGGCCCGGTGGGCCGGCGGCGTGGCCGGACGACCCGCGGCTGGACCCCGAGCTGCTCGCCGCGGGGGACCGGCGCAACGTCGTCGACCGCTACCGGTACTGGACGGTCGAGGCGGTCGTCGCCGACCTCGACACGAGGCGGCACCCGTTCCACGTGGCGGTGGAGAACTGGTCGCACGACCTCAACATCGGGTCCGTGGTCCGGACCGCCAACGCGTTCGCCGCGGCCGAGGTGCACATCGTGGGCCGGCGGCGGTGGAACCGGCGCGGGGCGATGGTCACCGACCGCTACCAGCACCTGCGCCACCACGGGGACGTCTCGGCGTTGCTCGCCTGGGCCAGGGGCGAGGGGCTGCCGGTGCTCGGCGTCGACAACCTGCCCGGCTCCGTGCCGCTCGAGGGTTACCCGCTGCCGCGGGCCTGCGTGCTGCTGTTCGGTCAGGAGAGCGTCGGGCTGTCCGACGCCGCCCGGGACGCGGTGAGCGACGTCCTGCACATCGCGCAGTTCGGGTCGACCCGGTCGATCAACGCGGGGGCGGCGGCCGCGATCGCGATGCACGCGTGGGTCGTCCGGCACGCCGTCGACCCCGGCACGGGCTGACCCGCCCGGTCCGGTCACGTCCGGGACGGACGTCCCGGACGTGACCGGGGGCATCCGTGCCAGACTTCCGACGAAGACCTAACCCACTCACGTGCAGGAGATCAGTCGATGGCCATCGCCACACCCGAGGTCTACAACGAGATGATCGACCGGGCCAGGGCCGGCAAGTTCGCCTACCCCGCCGTCAACATCACGTCGTCCCAGACCATCACCGCCGCGCTGCAGGGCTTCGCCGAGGCCGAGTCCGACGGCATCCTCCAGGTGTCCGTCGGCGGCGCCGAGTACGCGTCCGGCTCGACGGTCAAGGACCGCGTCTCCGGCTCGCTCGCGCTCGCCGCCTACGCCACCGAGGTCGCCAAGGGCTACGGCATCACCGTCGCCCTGCACACCGACCACTGCACCAAGAAGAACCTCGACAGCTGGGTCCGCCCGCTGCTGGCGCACGAGGCCGACCAGGTCAAGAACGGTCAGAACCCGCTGTTCCAGTCGCACATGTTCGACGGCTCGGACATCCCGCTGGACGAGAACCTCGTCATCGCCGAGGAGCTCCTCGAGCTCTCGCAGGCGGCGCGGACCATCCTCGAGATCGAGGTGGGCGTCGTCGGCGGCGAGGAGGACGGCCACGAGGCCGCGATCAACGACAAGCTGTACACGACGGCCGAGGACGGCCTGGCGACGGTCCGTGCGCTCGGTTCCGGCGAGAAGGGGCGCTACCTCACGGCCCTGACGTTCGGCAACGTGCACGGCGTCTACAAGCCGGGGGCCGTGAAGCTGCGCCCCGCGATCCTCGCCGAGATCCAGAAGGCGGTCGGTGACTCGATCGGCAAGGAGAACCCGTTCGACCTCGTGTTCCACGGCGGCTCCGGCTCGACCGAGGCCGAGATCTCCGAGGCGGTCGACAACGGCGTCATCAAGATGAACATCGACACGGACACCCAGTACGCGTTCACGCGCCCGGTCGTGGGCCACATGTTCACCAACTACGACGGCGTCCTCAAGATCGACGGCGAGGTCGGCAACAAGAAGGCCTACGACCCCCGCGCCTGGGGCAAGCTCGCCGAGGCCGGCATGGCCCAGCGCATCGCCGAGGCGTGCCGCCAGCTGCGGTCCGCCGGCAACCGGATGGGCTGATCCACCACGAAGGCCCCGCAGCGCGTGCTGCGGGGCCTTCGTCGTGCTCGTGCCGGTCGCGTCGGGTGCCGGTCGCGTCGGCTCAGGTGGTCTGTGCGCCGTCCGGCGCCGTGTCGAAGCCCGGGTCCTCGTCGACGACGTCGAGCAGCTCGCCGATGCGCGTGACCTCGAGCAGGAACCGCACCGTCGGGGGACCCGGATCAGCCGCACGCGGTGCGGGCTGCGGGTCGACAGGCGCGCGAGGAACGCGACGCCCGAGGAGTCCATGAAGGTCACGTGGTGCGCGTCGACCTCGATCGGCAGACCCGCCTCCTCGGCCTCGGTCGTGGCCTCCTGCAGGTCCGATCCGAGGTCGGCGTCGACCTCTCCGGACAGCACGATCCGCGTCCGCTCAGCGCCCACGATGACGTGGACGGAGCCGGGCTCCGCAGCTGCCGCGGCGTGCACTCCACCGAGGGAGGCCGCCGTCTCCGTGCCCGCGGGACCGTCGTCCGTCGGGCTGTTACCGTCTCGCACAATGCTCCTCTGGGGGCCGACCACGTGTCCCTCGGCAGCTCGCGCTGGAGGCTCGTCCTGGAACGCTAGACGATCCGAGGCGATCGTGGTCAATTCTGCGACCCGCGACCTGCCGCCGGCGTCGCGCGCGGACCTCCTCGACCGTGCGCTCAGCTCGCCTGGCACCGGTGCGTGTCGTCGATCCGGAACAGGTCCAGCGCGCCGCACACCTCGAGCACGAACAGGTCCCGCGCGTCCGGGTTGCGCAGGACCGTCGCGCCGCCGCGGCGGCGCAGGGAGTCGGCGAGCGAGATGAGGAACGCCGCACCGGTGGAGTCCATGAACGTCACCCGGCACATGTCGATGACGAGCAGTTGACGGCGCAGGCCGGTCACGCGGGCGGTCACCTCCGGGAACTGGTCCCGCTCCACGAGGTCGAGGTCACCGGCGATGACGAGGGTCGTCGTCGACGGGGACGTGGCGATCTCGATCACGGCGTGGCTCCGAGCATCCGGGTCACCGGTGCTGGTGCGCACCGGACGCGCTCCGTCACCGCGGGGGCGGCGGCCGGGAGCGGCCCCGACTGTAGCCACGGCCCGGCGGGGCCGCCCGGCGAGTCACAATGGCGGCATGAGCCACGACCACCCGAACCTGCTGGGCGTCCCCCGACCCTCCTGCCCGCCGACGGCGCCGACGCGCGCGCACGCACCGCGCTGTCCGACGACGGCGACCTGCGCGACGCCGCCCGGCTCGCCCCGGCGTCGTCGTACGTGTGGGCGCTGCTCGCCGAGCGCGCGCTCACCGGTCACGGCAAGCACCCGGCCGACCCGGTCGCGGCGTACGCGTTCGCCCGGACCGGCTACCACCGGGGCCTGGACGCCCTGCGCCGCGCGGGCTGGCGGGGGCAGGGCCCCATCCCGGTCACGCACGAGCCGAACCAGGGCTTCCTGCGCGCTCTCCTCGCGCTCGCGGACGCCGCCGAGGCCATCGGGGAGACCGACGAGGCCGAGCGCTGCCGGACCTTCCTCGCGGACTCCGGCGCGAGCGCCGACGCGGTGCGCGCGCTGCGTTAGGTCAAGCGCAGCCCATCGCCGCCCCAGCGGCGCACCTCAGGTAGCCTTTCGGCGGTACCGGGCAGCTGCCGCCCGGGGCCGCGGGGGCGCCGTCGGCCTAGGCCGCCCGCCGTCCAGGCAGCTCGAGGAGTGATGACATGCCAGCCGTCGTGGTGGTCGGCGCCCAGTGGGGCGACGAGGGCAAGGGCAAGGCGACCGACCAGCTCGGGTCGCGGGTCGACTACGTCGTGAAGTACAACGGCGGCAACAACGCCGGGCACACCGTCGTCGTCGGCGGCGAGAAGTACGCCCTGCACCTGCTGCCGTCGGGGATCCTCTCGCCCGGCGTCGTCCCGGTGATCGGCAACGGCGTCGTCGTCGACCTCGCGGTGCTGTTCACCGAGCTCGACGCGCTGATCGCGCGCGGCGTGGACGTCAGCCGGCTCCTGGTCTCGGGCAACGCCCACGTCATCGCGCCGTACAACCGGACGCTGGACAAGGTCTCCGAGCGATTCCTGGGCAAGCGCAAGATCGGCACGACGGGGCGTGGCATCGGCCCGACGTACGCGGACAAGATCAACCGCGTCGGCGTGCGCGTGCAGGACCTCTTCGACGAGCACATCCTGCGCCAGAAGATCGAGGGCGCCCTCGACCAGAAGAACCACCTGCTGGTGAAGGTCTACAACCGGCGTGCCATCACCGTCGACGAGACGGTCGACGAGCTGCTGGAGTTCGCCGAGCGGGTCCGGCCGATGGTCGCGGACACCTCCCTCGTGCTCAACGACGCGCTCGACGCCGGCAGGACGGTCCTGTTCGAGGGCGGCCAGGCCACGATGCTCGACGTCGACCACGGCACCTACCCCTTCGTGACGTCGTCGAACGCGACCGCGGGCGGCGTGTGCACGGGCTCGGGCATCGGGCCGACCCGGATCGACCGCGTGGTCGGCGTCATCAAGGCGTACACCACGCGCGTCGGCGAGGGCCCGTTCCCGACCGAGCTGCTCGACGACATGGGCGAGCACCTGCGCGCGACCGGCGGCGAGTACGGCGTCACGACCGGGCGCCCCCGGCGCTGCGGGTGGTACGACGCGGTCATCGCGCGGTACTCCGGTCGCATCAACGGCCTCACCGACCTCGTGCTCACCAAGCTCGACGTGCTCACCGGCCTGGAGAAGGTCCCGGTGTGCGTCGCCTATGACGTGGGCGGCGTCCGGCACGACGAGATGCCGCAGGACCAGAGCGACTTCCACCACGCGACCCCGGTGCTCGAGGAGCTCGACGGGTGGTCGGAGGACATCTCGGCCTGCCGCTCGTTCGACGACCTGCCCAAGAACGCGCAGCGCTACGTGCTCGCGCTCGAGGAGATGTCCGGCACCCGGATCTCCGCGGTCGGCGTCGGCCCGGACCGCGAGGCCACGATCGTCCGGCACGACCTGCTGGCCTAGTGCCCGCACGGCTCCCCGGCGGCCGGGTGCTCACCGCGGGCGACGTCCGCCTGCGCCCCCTCGTGCCCGACGACGCCGCGGCGCTGTTCGCGGCGCTCGACGACCCCCGGGTGTGGGCCGGCGGGTACGGCGGCGGCCCGGGCGGACGGCCGCTCACCCCGGCGGACATGGCGGCGTTCGTCGACCGGCTGCTCGGCCACCGCGACCACGCGGCGTTCGCGGTGGAGCTCGACGGCGAGGTCGTCGGCACGAGCAGCCTGGGCGACGCACGCCCGGCCCAGGGGCGGGTGCACCTGGGCTGGACCGCCTACGCGCCCGCCGTGTGGGGCACCGGGGTCAACCCGGCCGTCAAGCTCGCGCTGCTCACGCACGCGTTCGACGACTGCGGCTACCACCGGGTCAAGATCCAGACCGACGTCCGCAACGAGCGGTCGCAGGCGGCGATCGCCCGGCTCGGGGCGACCCGTGAGGGCGTGCTCCGCGGGCACCAGCCGCGCGCCGACGGCACCTGGCGGGACACCGTCGTGTTCGCGATCCTCGCCGACGAGTGGCCGGGCGTCCGCGCCGGCCTCGAGGAGCGGCTCAGACGAGGGTGAGCACCCCGAGCACGCCGACCGCGACGGCGAGCGCGAGGGACACCGCGATGAGCACCGCGTGGACGGTGCGGAAGCGGGTCGGCCGCCCGGACGCGTCGCGAGAGCGCGGGTCCCGCGCGATGCGCTGCCAGAACCGGGGCCAGATGAGCAGGTTCCACAGGGCGGTGAGGACGAGGACGACGGACCAGGCGACGGGGAGCTCCACGCGCCCAGTATCGGCGGTGACCGCCGGACGGCCACGATCGACGATGGCCGTCGCTCTGCCCGTGGTGGCCCTCGCGCCGAGCCCGGTGCTCGGACCCGCCGTGCGACGACCGATCGCCGGGCCGATCGCCGCGCCGATCCCGCGCCCCGGACGGCGCGCACTACGCTCACGACCCGTGAGGATCCTCGTCATCGGAACCGGTGCCCGTGAGCACGCCCTCGTCCGCGCGCTGGCCACCGGATCGGACGGCCCGCACGAGCTGCACGCCGCACCGGGGAACCCGGGCATCGCCGCCCTCGCGATGCTGCACCCCGTCGAGGCGACCGACGGCGCCGCCGTCGCCGCGCTCGCCCGCGACCTCGCCGCCGACCTCGTCGTCGTCGGGCCGGAGGCGCCGCTGGTGGCCGGGGTGGCGGACGCTGTCCGCGAGGCCGGCATCGCGGCGTTCGGCCCCGGTCGCGAGGCCGCTGCGCTCGAGGGCTCGAAGGCCTTCGCCAAGGACGTGATGGCCGCCGCCGCGGTCCCCACCGCGATGGCGCACGTGTGCACCACGGTCGACGAGGTCGAGTCCGCGCTCGACGCGTTCGGTGCCCCGTACGTCGTGAAGGACGACGGGCTGGCCGCCGGCAAGGGCGTCGTCGTCACGTCCGACCGCGCGGAGGCGCTCGCCCACGCCCGCGCCTGCCTGACCAACACGGTCGTCATCGAGGAGTACCTCGACGGGCCGGAGGTGTCGCTGTTCTGCGTTACCGACGGCGCGACCGTCGTGCCGCTCGTCCCGGCGCAGGACTCGAAGCGGGCCTACGACGGCGACGAAGGCCCCAACACCGGTGGGATGGGCGCCTACTCGCCCCTGCCGTGGGCACCGCCCGGCCTCGTCGACGAGGTCGTCACCCGGATCGCGCAGCCGACCGTCGACGAGATGGCCCGGCGCGGCACCCCGTTCGCCGGCGTCCTGTACGTCGGCCTCGCCCTCACCTCCCGCGGCACCCGCGTCGTCGAGTTCAACGCCCGGTTCGGTGACCCCGAGACCCAGGTCGTGCTGGCCCGGCTCGCGACGCCGCTCGCCACGGTCCTGCACGCGGCCGCGACCATGCGGCTGGCCGACGTGCCGCCGCTGCGCTGGCGCGACGAGGCGGCGGTGACGGTCGTCGTGGCGGCGCACGGCTACCCCGGCGACGTCCGGTCGGGGGACCCGATCACCGGGATCGCGGAGGCGGAGGCCACCGGCGTCCACGTGCTGCACGCCGGCACGCGCGTGACCGACGACGGCGCGCTGGTGGCCGCGGGCGGGCGCGTGCTGTCCGTGGTCGGAACCGGTGCGGACCTCGCCGCCGCCCGTGCCTCGGCGTATGCCGGGGTCGAGCGGATCGCGCTGCCGGGCTCGCACCACCGGGGCGACATCGCGCTCGCGGCGTCCCGCGGTGACGTCACCGCGTCGTCCTGGCCCGCCGCCGGGGAGGTCGCACCGTGACCGGTGAGCTGCCCGGCTGGCGCCACGTGTACGCGGGCAAGGTCCGCGACCTGTACCTGCCGGTCGGAGAGCATCCGGACGGCGACGTCGTCCTGGTGGTCGCGAGTGACCGGATCAGCGCCTACGACCACGTGCTGCCCACGCCGGTCCCCGGCAAGGGCGTCGTGCTCACGCAGCTCAGCCTGTGGTGGTTCGAGCAGCTCGCCGACCTCGTCCCGCACCACGTGGTGACCGCCGCGGCCGGTCCGCACGGCGTCCCGGAGTCCGTCCTCGGGCGCGCGATGGTGTGCCGACGGCTCGAGATGTTCCCGGTCGAGTGCGTCGCCCGCGGCTACCTGACCGGCTCCGGGCTGGCCGAGTACCGCACGTCCGGTCAGGTCTGCGGGGTGCCGCTCCCGTCCGGGCTCGTCGACGGCTCACGACTGCCCGAGCCGATCTTCACGCCCGCGACCAAGGCCGCCGTCGGTGAGCACGACGAGAACGTGTCGTTCGACGTCGTCGCCGACCGCATCGGGACGGCGTCCGCGACCCGGCTGCGTGACCTCACCCTTGCGATCTACGCGCGCGCCGAGGCGATCGCGCGGGACCGCGGCGTCATCCTCGCCGACACGAAGCTCGAGTTCGGCCTGCTGGGCGACACCGTCGTGCTGGGCGACGAGGTGCTCACCCCGGACTCGTCCCGCTTCTGGGCCGCCGACACCTGGCAGCCCGGTCGGGCGCAGCCGAGCTTCGACAAGCAGTACGTCCGGGACTGGCTCACTTCGCCGGCGGCCGGCTGGGACCGCACCTCACCACCGCCCCGCTGCCCGACGACGTCGTCGCCCGCACCGGCGCCCGCTACGCCGAGGCGTACGAACGGCTGACCGGTCGCACCATCTCACCGTGATCGACACCCCTGCGTACCGCCTCGACGACGACGCCACCCTGCGTGACCTCATCCGCGCCCACGGCTGGGCCACGCTCGTCAGCCACCCGCCGTCCGGCCTGGTCGCCTCGCATGTCCCGGTCCTGCTCGAGGACGCGACGGAGCTGACCGTCGTCGGTCACCTCGGGCGTCCGGATGACGTCCTGCACGCGCTCGGCTCGGGCGAGGTGCTGGTCGTCGTCGCCGGTGAGCACGGGTACGTCTCACCGGGCTGGTACGGGTACACCCCCGCGCTCCCGACCTGGAACTACGTGGTCGCGCACCTCTACGGAGTCCCCGAGGTCCTCGATGCCGACGAGACCCTCCGCGTGCTGTCCGACACCGTCGACCGGTACGAGCGCGTCATGCCCGAGCCGGTCCGCCTCCCGCCGATCGCCGACCACGCCCGCCGCGTCGCCCGCGGCGCCGTGGGCTTCCGGCTGCGGGTCACCCGCGTCCAGGCCAAGGCCAAGCTCAGCCAGGACAAGCCGCCCGAGGTCGTCGCCCGCGTGGTGGCGGCGCTCGAGACCGATCCCACCTACGCCAACCCCGCGCTCGCCGCCCGGATGCGCGTCGCGCACGGTTGTGAGTCGGACGAGGTGGTGAGCGTCGCGCACGGTCGTGAGGCGGACGACGCTGTGAGCGCCGCCCACGAGCGCGACCGCCCGTGAGCATGACCCCGTCCGGCGGTCCGGCCCCGTCCCCTCGCTCGCTCCCACCAGCCGACCGCGACCGGTTCGTCGCGCGCGACCTCTTGCTCACCGACGCCCGGTTGCTCCCCGACGACCGTCCCCTCACCGACGACCGTCCGCTCACCGACGACCGTCCGCTCGGTGGTGCCCGTGCCGGAGCGGTCGACATCCTGCTCCGTGGCGGCCGGATCGCGGCGATCGGCCCGGACCTCGCGTCGCACGACCACGCCGCCGCTCGAGCCGAGCGGGTCGCGCTCGACGGGCGGACCGTCCTGCGCGGTCTGCACGACGCGCACGTCCACATGGCGCAGTGGGCGCTGACCCGGCGACGGCTTGACCTGTCGGCGACCCGCTCGGTCGAGGACGCGGTCGCCCTCGTGGTGCAGCGCCTCGCCGCCGAGCCGCTCGGCGACGGCCCGGGCCGTAGCCCCGTCCTGGTCGGCATGGGGTTCCGGGACGGCTTGTGGCCCGTGCCGCCCACCGCCGCCCTCCTCGACGCCGGCCTGCGCACCGCCGGGCACACCGACGCGCCCGTCTTCCTCCTCTCCGGTGACCTGCACAGCGCCTGGCTCAGCACCCCGGCCCTCCAGCGGCTCGGCCGCGCCGGCCACCCGACCGGGTTGCTGCGCGAGGACGAGTGGATGCCGCTCATGAACGACCTCCAGCGCGTCCCGCCCGAGCGGCTGGACGCCTTCGTCGACGACGCCGCCCGTGCCGCCGCCTCGCGCGGCGTCACCGCGGTCGTGGACCTCGAGATCGACGACAACCTGGGCGCGTGGCGCCGCCGCGTCGCCGGCGGGACCGACGTGCTCAGGGTGGCGGCGGGTGTCTGGGCCGACCACCTCGACGGTGCGATCGCGGCTGGTCTCGCGACCGGCGACGTCGTGCCCGGAACCGGGGGTCTGCTCACCCTCGGACCGCTCAAGGTCATCGTCGACGGCTCCTTGAACACCCGTACCGCCTTCTGCCACGACCCGTACCCCGGGCGGGAGGGCGAGGCCGACGCCTTCGGCCGGCTCGTGGTCAGCGGCACGGACCTCGTCCGGCTCATGGCCAGGGCCCACCGCCACGGGATCGCCTCGGCGATCCACGCGATCGGCGACCAGGCCGCCGGGCTCGTGCTCGACGCCTTCGTCGCGACCGGCGCCCGCGGATCGGTCGAGCACGCGCAGCTCCTGCGGGACGGCGACGCGGAGCGGTTCGCCGCGCTCGGTGTCGTCGCGAGCGTGCAGCCCGAGCACGCCATGGACGACCGCGACGTCGCCGAGCGGTACTGGCCCGGGCGCACCGATCGCGCCTTCGCGTTCGGGACCCTGCTGCGGGCCGGTGCCACGCTCACGCTCGGCTCCGACGCCCCGGTCGCGCCGCTCGACCCGTGGGCCACCGTCGCCGCCGCGGTGCACCGGGCACGCGACGGACGCGAGCCATGGCACCCCGAGCAACGGATCGACGTGCGGGCCGCCCTCGACGCCTCGACCGGTGGCCGTGCGTCGCCGGCTGCGGGTGACCGCGCCGACCTCGTCGTGGTCGACGTCGACCCGACTGCCGCCGACGCCGCGACGCTGCGCGCGATGCCGGTCAGCGGCACTCTTCTCGACGGGCGGTGGACGTGGTGCACGCTGGACCGATGACCACCTCCGGGCCCTCGAGCGATCCCAATCCATCGACGACCGCCCTCCCGTCGACCATGCGCGCCGTCGTCGTCGATGCCTTCGGCGAGCCGCCGACGCTGCGCGAGGTGCCGGTCCCCGGGTGCCCGACCGACGGCGTCGTCGTGCGCGTGGAGGCCACCGGTGTCTGCCGGAGCGACTGGCACGGGTGGCAGGGCCATGACGACGGCATCACGCTCCCGCACGTCCCGGGGCACGAGCTCGCCGGCACGGTCGCCGCGGTCGGCTCGGCCGTCGGTGGCTGGACCGTCGGGGACCGCGTGACCGTCCCGTTCGTGTGCGCGTGCGGGACCTGCAGCGCGTGCCTCGCGGGGAGCACCAGGTGTGCGAGCGCCAGACCCAGCCGGGTTTCACCCACGACGGCTCCTTCGCCGACTACGTCGCGCTCGACCACGCCGACGTCAACCTCGTGCGGCTCCCCGACGACATGTCCCCGGTCACCGCGGCGGCACTCGGCTGCCGGTTCGCGACGGCCTACCGCGCGGTGACCGTGCACGGCCGACCCCGAGCCGGCGACTGGGTCGCGGTGCACGGCTGCGGCGGCGTCGGGCTGTCCGCCGTCATGGTCGCCGTCGCCGAGGGGGCCCGCGTCGTGGCCCTCGACACGTCGCCGGGTGCGCGCGACGCCGCCCGGGAAGCCGGGGCGGAGCTCGTCCTCGACCCGTCCGACGGGCGAGGTGCCGGTGCGTCGATCGATCCGGCGGAGGTCGCCGCCCGCGTCGTCGCGGCGACCGGCGGCGGTGCCCGGGTCTCGCTCGACGCCCTCGGCAGCCCGGCGACCGCCATCGCGTCGATCCTCGGTCTGCGCCGCCGGGGTCGCCACGTCCAGGTCGGCCTCCTGCTCGCCGACGCGGCGCGCCCGCCACTGCCCATGGCCCGCGTGGTCGCATGGGAGCTCGAGGTCATCGGTAGCCACGGCATGGCCGCTCACGAGTACCCCGCGATGCTCGCGCGGATCGCCTCCGGGGAGCTGCGCCCCGAGCGGCTCGTCGGCCTCACCATCGCCCTGCCCGACGCCCCCGACGCGCTCGCGGCGATGAGCCGCGCCGCCGGAGCAGCAGGCATGACGGTCGTGGTCCCGTAGGGGTCACCGCTCACGGACGGTCCCGCGCTCAGCACGTCTCTCACGTCGGATCACCGCCGTCCCATGCCGCCAGGAAGAACGCCGGCACCCGCGCTCCGGTGAGCGGGTCGTTCGTCCACGTGAGGTCGAGTTCGTCGGTCGCCTGGTCGTCCCCTGTGGGCGCAGTGCCGCTACGTCGGCCGGTCGCGCTGAGCGGCTGACCTGCGCTGGGTCGCGCGCCTGGGCCGGGTAGCGGGTCACCGCCAGGGGGCTGACCCGGCAGGTGCGGGCATGGGGCATCGGGTGTGGGTTGCTCTCGCGACGGGGCGGCGACGGGGTGCGCGCCGACGTCCCGTCCGCTGCGGTCGCGGAACCGGTAGGTGACTCGGGGGAGTGGTCCGGGTGGTGCGGTGCCGGGTGGTCGACCCGGCGGTGACTTCACCGTCACCGTGCCAGGGATCCTGGTGATGGCGAGGTCGCGTCGGTGGGTCTCGTGGTGGTGGAACCCGCACAGGAGCACGCCGCTGTCGGCGGAGGTGGGCCCGTTGTCGCGGTCCCACCAGTCGATGTGGTGGATCTGGCACCACCGTGCCGGTGCGTGGCACGACGGCCATCCGCACTCGCGGTCGCGGGCGATGATCACCTTGCGGAGCTGCCCGGTGAACAGCCGCTGCGACCGGCCCAGGTCCAGGGGCGTGCCGTCGGCGTCGATGACGGCACGGGTGAGTTCGCAGTCGCACATCGCCGCCGCGAGATCGCTGACCGGGAGCGGGGTGCCGTCCTCCAACGTCGCTGGCGGGTAACTCACCACAGCAGCCGTCTCGTCCGGCGCGCCGTTGCCTGCGACTGCGCCGCGGCGTTGCCGGTCGCGTTCGGCGCGCGCGGCGGCCCAGGTCTCGGGGGTGAGGATCATCGTGATCTGCGGCGGCACGTGCCCACCCGGCTTGGTCCCCGGGTCGG
Source organism: Cellulomonas sp. ATA003 (assembly GCF_031582905.1). Taxonomy (NCBI): domain Bacteria; kingdom Bacillati; phylum Actinomycetota; class Actinomycetes; order Micrococcales; family Cellulomonadaceae; genus Cellulomonas; species Cellulomonas sp. ATA003. The sequence goes on along the minus strand of NZ_CP133990.1, from coordinate 3,647,410 downwards.
CCAGCACGTGCTCGGCCATGTCTGTCAGCGCGTCCGCGCGGCGTTGTCCGGGGTCACGGTCGTCGTCCTCCGCCGGCCGCGGCGACAGCGCCTCCAGTGCCAGGGCCACCTTGTGCCCGGCGATCGGGTCCAGGCGCCCCTTGAGGAACGTCCCGGTCGAGGACTGGGACAGGTGCAGGTACCGCTCGCACCGCCCCGCCTCGTGGGCGCGGTCGAACCCGCCCGGGTCCACCTCCGCCGCCCACCGATCCACGGTGATCTGGAAGGCGCCGGCGTCCTCACGTTGGGCGACCTCGACCAACGCCTCCTGCACGGCCGGATCCGCCAGCACCGCCCGCTGGGTCGGGGTGCCGCTCGCCGCGACCTTCCCGAGCACCGCGGCGTGACCAGCCGTGATGCGACCGTCGATCACCGCTGCGGCGGCGAGCGGGGCGGCGTCGAATTGGTCGGCTTGCCGCACCTGCGCCCCGGCAGCCCGCGCACCCGCACCCGAGGCGCGCCCCCGGGTCGCCTCGTAGGACCGGTCACCGGCACCCCGCCACGCCCCCGCCTCCCGGTCAGCGACCAGCACGGACGCGCGCACGACGCTCAGGCCGTCGATCACCCGGTCCAGGTCGGCCAGCAGCGCCGACCGGTCCGCGGGCGACCATCCCGCCGCACCCATGACCTGGCCGGTCAGGGACGTCAACGTGGACCGCAGGATGCGTCCGGATTCGGCGGCGGCCGTCGCGCCATCCGAGTGTGCGGCCGGGGTGGCGGCGTCGGTCGCGGGCGTGGCTGCGGCGCATGCGGTGGGCGCCGCGGCGGCGGCCGTCACGGGTCGCGGACCGGCGTCCGATCCGGCGGCGGACGGTCGCGTGCGGAAAACCGACTCCGTCATCGTCGCCACCTCCTCGCTTCGAACGCTTGTTCGAAGTTTAGTGCGGCACACCCACACGCAGCGGATTCGCACAAGATCTGTGGACAGCACGCGACATCCGATGACGGCCGGCCAGCCGTGCTCGGGCGCACAACCGCCAGCGGCCGGCCCAGCCGTGCTCGGGCGCACATCGCCGCCGTCCGGCCCAGCCGCCCTCGCGCACACGTCCGCCACCGGCCGACTCAGCCGCGCTTCCGTTCACCACTCCTCGGCGGTCGACCCTGCCGCGATCGGGCGCACCGTCGACAGCCAGTGCGCGCACGCCCGCAAGGCCACGCCCACCACCCCCGGTTGCCCGCACCCCCGCCCTCTCGTACGTTCCGCCCGACCGTCCGCCGCGTCCCGCGACGGGCTCGACCCGGTCCGCAGCGACGCGGGCCCGAGAGGTGCCGCATGCACGACGACGTGCCCCCCACCCGCCCGGCCACCCCCGCCACTAACGCCCGCCCCACGACCAGCAGCGCCACACGCCCCACCCACCGCCCCACCCACCGCCCCACCCGGCGCTTGCTCTTCGCCGCCACCGCGCTCGCCGCGTGCCTGAGCCTCGCGGTGCCCGCAGCCGCAGCCGCCTCGCGCGTCGACCCCCGGGTCGACCCGACGCCGGTCCCGCCCCTGGTCGAGCCGCTGCCCGCGCCGACCGGGGAGCTCATCGAGATCACCGACTTCGGCCCCAACCCGACCGACCTCGACATGCACCTCTACGTGCCGCATGACGTCCAGCGCCGACCCGAGGTCCTCGTCGCGCTGCACTACTGCACGGGGTCGGGCCCCGCGATGTTCGGCGGCACCGACTACGCCTCGCTCGCCGACGTCTACGGGTTCGTCGTCATCTACCCGTCGGCGACCCGCGCCGGGCAGTGCTTCGACGTCTCGTCGCCGTCCACCCTCACGCGTGGCGGCGGTAGCGACCCCCAAGGGATCGTCTCCATGGTCGAGTACGTGCAGCGTGAGCTGCGCGGCGACCGCACGCGCGTGTACGTCACCGGCATCTCGTCCGGCGCGATGATGACGAGCGTCATGCTCGCGACCTACCCCGACGTGTTCGCTGCCGGGTCCGTCATGTCCGGCGTTCCGCACGGGTGCTTCGCGACGAGCGACGGCTCGGAGTGGAACAACGCCTGCGCCGACGGCCTCGTCGACCTCACCCCGCAGGAGTGGGCCGCCCTGGTCGACGACGCCTACCCGGGCTACCGCGGCCAGCGCCCCCGGGTGCAGCTGTGGCACGGCACCGCGGACGACACGCTCGACGTCGCCAACCTCGGCGAAGGCGTCGAGCAGTGGACCGAGGTCCTCGGGACCCGGCCGGAGCCGTCCCTCGTCGACCACCCGCGCGCCGGGTGGACCCACGAGGCTTACACGAGCCGCAGCGGCCGCACCCTGGTCGACGCGTACACGCTGCGCGACGCCCCGCACGCCGTCGCGCTCTCCGAGCCCTGGCTCGAGCAGCTCGCGGTCGACTTCTTCGGCCTCGACCAGCGCGGCGGACGCCCCTGACGTCGTCGCCGGCCGCCCGCGTCGATCATCGCCCCCGGGCGACGGTCTCCAGGCGGTCGGCGACCTCGCCCAGCGGTGCGCGGGTGTCGATCTCGACGGTCGCACCCGCGCGCAGCAGTGGCTCCACCTCGGCGGTGTCCGCGACGATCCGCTCCCGCTCCACCGCCGTCTTGCCGAAGTCGTTCCCGTCCCGGTCGGCGATCCGCCGGAGCATCACCTCGAGCGGCGCGCTCAGCAGGACGACAGCGTCGAACCGCGACCGGAAGCGTCCCTGGTTCATCACCGTCCCGGCGACGAACAGCGCGCCGTCGGTGTGGCCGTCCAGGAGCGCCGCGATGCGGTCCTCGCGCCACAGGGGCTCCGGCGGGGTCCCGTCGCCACGGGCGACGAGGTGGATCCAGTCGCCGTCGTCCGTGTCGACGACGCGATGCCCCCGCCGCGCGAGCTCGGCCAGCACCGTGGACTTCCCGACGCCGGACATCCCCGTCACCAGCACCGTGGTCATGCCCGCACCGTAGGCGCCGTGCCCGACGACGTCGCCCCCGGAGCCCCGCGGGACGCGGCAGCGGGGAGCGACCCCTTCCGCGCATGCCTCGCCGCACGATATATATCGTCCATGGCCTTCCGGATGACCGAGCAGGCGTTCCTCGTGCTCCTCGCGCTCGCCGACGAGCCCCGGCACGGGTACGGCGTCGTCCGCGCGGTCGAGGAGCTGTCCGACGGCGCCGTGCGGCTGGGCGCCGGGACGCTCTACGGCGTGCTCGACCGCGCCGTCGCCGCCGGCTTGGCCGAGGCGTCCGGCGAGGTGGTGGTCGACGGACGCCTGCGTCGCTACTACCGCCTCACCCCCGAGGGACGGGACGCCGTCGCGACCGAGGCGGCGCGGCTCGAGGCGATGGCGGCGAACGCGCAGCGGCTGCTGACCGGTTCGCCGCGTCCTCGACCCAGCGGCCCCCGGTCGCGCCGCGGCCCGCGCTGGGTGGTGCGTCGTGACCGGGGTCCCGCGGGGTTCGGGTCGCCCGAGCCCGAGCCCGAGCTCGAGCCCGAGCCCGAGCCCGAGCCGTCGCCCGAGCCCGAGCCCGAGCCCGAGCCCGATTCCGGAGTCCACCCCGACGTCGACCCCGACCGCGACCGGGCACGGACCGACCACCCGCGACGACGACCTCGCCCGCTCCGCCCGGTTCTGGCTGCGCGCCTACCCCCGTCGCTGGCGGGCGGAGCGCGGTGACGAGCTCGTCGCCCTGCTCACCGACCTCGCCGGTCTCGACGCCCGCAGCCTGGACGCCCGGACCGCGGCCGACCTCGTCCGCTCCGGCTGGGCCACACGCCTGCGGATGCGTCCGCCGCTCGGGCACTGGCTCGCGTACCGGTTCGTCGGCGCGCGCATCCGGCCCGCGTACCGCGCGTGGGCCCGGGACGACATCGAGGGACGCCTGTTCCCGGCACGCCGTGCCCTGGTGAGCTACGCGTTCGTCCTCGTCATGGCTGGTGTCGACCTCCTGTCGCCGGGGCCCGGCATCTGGGGCCCCGGGTGGTGGTGGCTGATCGTCGCGATCGCGGTGGTGGGAACCGTCGTGTCGGCCGGGCCTGAGCGTGCCCGCGCCGTCGAGCGCCACCTCGCCCTCGACTCCGGCGAGCTGGTCGTCCCCGGCGCGGTGGTCAGCTCGCTCGGCCCCCGACGCCGACTGGCTGCGCGGTCCGCACTCGCCTGGACGACCGCCGCCCTCGCCGTGCTCGCGGTGACGACGACGACGTCGATCCTGCTCGCCCCGCGCGGGTGGAGCGTCCGCGTCGAGCCGATCGAGGGCGGGCTGAACGTGGACCCGATCGGCGTCCCGCTCGCGTCGGGCCGGACGGCGGTCCTGGGCGCGCTCGCGCTGTCGGCGGCCGTCGGTCTGCTGCTCGCCGCGATCGGCACCCGGCGTGTCCGCCGCACCGCGCCCCACGCCCAGGCACAACCGCACCGGACGACGATGCCGCTCTCGGTGGGCGCCCGCACCGCGCTCACTTGCGGGGTGGGCGTGGCCGGGGTCGTCGCGGGCCACGAGATCACCGGTGCGACGAAGCTGTGGCTCAGCGCGGTCCTCGGACCGCCGTCCGTCCTCCTCCTGCCCCTCACGACCGCGCTGCTCGCCCATGCCCGACGCGCCCGCGTCCCGCCAGGTGACCCGGAGCCCGCCGCGGTCGACCTCTGGCGGATGGCCTCCCACGGGCGACCGCCGGCCGTGGACGCGCCCGTCCTCGCGCCCCGACCGGTCCACGGCCCCGTCCCACCCGGCGTCGTCGTCCCGTACCCGGCCCGCCTGGACCTGCCCCTCCCGCCACCACCACCGCCGGGCTGACGCCGGGGGCGCCTGCCCGCCCCCGGACGCCCGCACCGACCGCCGTCGGCCCGCCGGTATCCTCGGAGTCCTCCCTCAGCACCAGGAGTGACTCCCCATGGGACGTGTCGTCGTCGAAGTCATGCCGAAGCCCGAGATCCTCGACCCGCAGGGCAAGGCCGTCGCCGGTGCGCTCCCGCGGCTCGGGTTCGGCCAGTTCACCAGCGTCCGGCAGGGCAAGCGGTTCGAGCTCGAGGTCGACGGCGAGGTGACGCCCGACGTCCTCGAGGCAGCCGCGCAGGCCGCCGCGACCGTGCTGTCGAACCCGGTCATCGAGGACGTCGTCCGGGTCGCCGACATCGAGGCCGACGCCGCCGCGACGGTCGCCTCGACCGGGACCACCGCCTGATGCGCGTCGGGGTCGTCACCTTCCCCGGCACGCTCGACGACCGCGACGCCGCCCGCGCGGTGCGCCTCGCGGGCGGCGAGCCGGTCGCGCTGTGGCACGCCGACGCGGACCTGCACGACGTCGACGCCGTCGTCCTGCCGGGTGGGTTCTCCTACGGCGACTACCTGCGCGCCGGCGCGATCGCGCGGTTCGCGCCCGTCATGGAGCCGATCGTGGACGCCGCGAAGGGCGGACTGCCGGTGCTCGGCATCTGCAACGGCTTCCAGATCCTCACCGAGGCGCACCTGCTGCCCGGGTCGATGGTCAAGAACGAGGCGCTGACGTTCGTCTGCCGCGAGCAGGAGCTCACGGTCGAGAACGCCGACACCGCGTGGACCCGGGCGTTCCGCGCCGGGCAGCGCATCACCGTCCCGCTGAAGAACCAGGACGGCCAGTTCGTCGCCGACGAGCGCACCCTCGACGAGCTCGAGGGGAGGGTCGCGTGGTCTTCCGCTACGAGGGCCACGATCCGAACGGCTCGCGCCGCGGCATCGCCGGCATCGCCAACGAGGCGGGCAACGTCGTCGGGCTCATGCCGCACCCCGAGCACGCGGTCGAGGCCGGCTACGGCCCGGACAGCGCCGACGGCCCGCGCCGCGGCACCGACGGCCTCGGTCTGTTCACCTCCGTGCTGCAGACCCTCGTCGGCTGACCCCGGGGTGGACGCCAGCACGACCAGCACGATCTCGGTCGCCTCGGTCGCCTGGGACGATCCCGACGCCGCCCGCCTGCGTGACGCGATGCAGGCCGAGATGCGCGCCCTGTACGAGGACGACGACGAGCCCGTCCCGCTGCGGGACGTCTCGACGATCGCCGCGATGGTCCTGCTGCGGGTCGACGGCGAGCCGGCCGCATGCGCCGCGCTGCGTCGCCTCGTGCCGGGATCGTGGGGCGACGGCGCCCCCGGCGCGCGTGTCGGCGAGGTCAAGCGCATGTACGTCGACCCCCGGTTCCGCGGCCGCGGGCTGTCCCGGCTCGTCCTCGCCGAGGTGGAGCGGCACGCGCGTGACCTCGGCCTGCACCGGGTGGTGCTCGAGACGGGCGCCCTGCAGACCGCGGCGATCGCGCTGTACGAGCGCTCCGGGTACGTGCCGATCGCCCGCTACGGCGGCTACGCCGACGTCGAGCTCTCCCGCTGCTACGCCAAGGACCTCGCCGCCCGCTCCTGACCGGTCCGGGCGATCTGCCCGGCCACCACGCCGGCCTTGCCCGACGACCTCACCCGACGACGTCGATCCCCAGGTGCGCCGCGAGCGCGGGCCCCAGCCTGAGCAGCTGCTCCCCGCTGATGACCGCGCCGCGCAGGTGCGCGAGCCCGTCGAGCGCGGACAGGTCGGCCCCGCGCAGGTCCACCCCCGTGAGGGTCGCCCGGGTGACGTCGAGCCGCTCGACGCGGCAGTCGGTGAGCGTCACCCGCGTCGCGGTCGCGGCGATGAGGTCGAGCTCGCCGACCACGCACCCCTCGAGCACGACGTCGGTCAGACGCGCCTCGCGCAGGTTGAGGTAGTCGATCTTGCCGCCGGTCACCCGCACCCGCTGGAGCTCTGCGCCGGACAGCGCGACGGCGCCGAGGCGGCACCCGGTGAGCGCGACGTCCCGCCACACCGAGTCGCGCGCGGTGAGGGTGTGCGACCGGACGTCGGTGAGCACGCAGTCGCCGACCCGCGCGTGGTCGAGCGTGACGTCGTCGAGCACGCAGTCGGTGAGGGCCGACTCCAGCAGCCGGACGTCGGTCGCGCCCTGCCCGGACAGGTCCAGGCCGCGCAGCTCGACGCCGTCCAGGACGACGTCGTCGGCCAGCTCACCGGACCACGGCTCGAGCTCGGGCAGCCGGACGTCCCCGATCGGTCGCTTCATGCGACCAGCCTGCCAGCCCCCACCCACGACGACGCCCGCGGAGACGGTGAACCGTGCCGGCGTGCCAGGGGTGCACACCGACACGGATCGCCGCCGCCGCGGGCCGCCATCGGGCGGGCATCCTGCCACGCCCCGCTGTGCCGCTCCGCGCAGTCCAGGGTCAGCGGGGGACGACCGCCCCCGTCAGGTGGAGGGTGGACGACCGCGCGTCCCAGCCCGTGTACGCGAAGCCGGGTCCGTCGTCGCGGGGCGCCACCCGGACCGTCACCGTGCCGGGCAGCAGCACCGGCTTGGCGAACTCGACGGTCCAGGTGAACGCCCCGCCGCGCGCCGGACCGACCGCCGCGAGCGCCCGGGACGCGGTGTACATCCCGTGCGCGATCGCCCGCGGGAACCCGAGGGGCGCGCGGTCAGCGCCGAGAGGTGGATCGGGTTGCGGTCGCCCGAGACGGCGGCGTAGCGGCGCCCGGTGTCGGCCGGCAGCACCCACCGGCCGGTCGGCGTCGGCGGGACGAAGTCCGCCCCGGCGGGACGCCGCCCACCGGCGACGTCCGCGGCGGAGGCGCCGTCCGCGGCCGAGGCGCCGGCAGAAGTGGAGGCAGCGGCGGGGGAGGAGCCGCCGTCGTCGGCCGGCAGCCGGACGCCCTTGGCGAGGTACGTCGACACCCCGCGCCACACGACGTCGTCGGACCCGGCTGCGGTCACCTCGGTGACCAGGTCCACCTGCGTCCCGGACCGGTGCGCCCGCAGGTCGCGGGCGTGCGCCCGGACGTCCAGCCGCTCCCCGAGGCGCAGCGCACGCTCCTGGGTGACCCGGTTGGCCAGGTGCACCATCCCGGCCAGCGGCAGCGGGAAGTCCGGCCGGACCATCAGCGCGGTCGCGACCGGGAACGCCAGCACGTGCACGAACCCCGCGGGCAGCGCGTCCGACGCCGTCTCGCCGAGCCCGTGCTGGTACGCGCTGAGGTGCTCGGCGTCCGCGACGACGTCCCGGACGGCGTACTCGACGTCCGGCAGGGCGGGCCGCCCCGGCCGGCCGAGCCGGGACCGCGCCGCGAGCCGCACCGACGCGCCGACCCCGCGCACGTACAGGCCGCCAAGCCCCGGCGTCGCCGGCAGCTCGACGCGCTCACGCGACGCGGGCGTGGTCACGCGCCGACCATGTTCTGCCCGCACACCCGCAGCGTGCGCCCGACGACGCCGCCCGCCTGCGGGGCCGCGAGGAACGCGACGGCCTCAGCGACGTCCACCGGCAGGCCACCCTGCTGCAGCGAGTTGAGCCGCCGGGCCACCTGGCGCGTCACGGCGGGGATCCGGGCGGTCATCTCGGTCTCGATGAAGCCGGGGGCGACGGCGTTGGCCGTGCCGCCGCCGTCGGCCAGCAGGGGAGCGGTCGCGCGCACCATGCCGATGACGCCGCCCTTGGACGCCGCGTAGTTCGTCTGGCCGCGGTTGCCGGCGATGCCGCTGGTCGAGGCGAGCGAGACGATGCGCGGGGCGTCGTCGAGTACGCCCGGCCGGACCTCCCGGGCGGCGAGCAGGGCCTCGTTCATCCGCAGCTGCGCCGCGATGTTGACCGCGAGCACGGAGTCCCAGCGGTCCGGCTTCATGTTGGCGAGCAGCTTGTCGCGCGTGATGCCCGCGTTGTGCACGACGACGTCCAGCCGCCCGTGCCGCGCGAGCGTGTGCTCGAGGATGCGCTCCGCGGCGTCCGGCGCGGTGATGTCGAGCTGGAGCGCCGACCCGCGCACGGAGTTCGCGACCCGCGCGAGCCCCTCGCCCGCGGCCGGGACGTCGACGGCGACCACGGTCGCGCCGTCGCGGGCGAGAGTCGCCACGATCGACGCGCCGATCCCGCGCGCCGCCCCGGTCACGACGGCGACCCGGCCGGCCAGCGGCGCGTCCCAGTCACCCGGCAGCGCCCCGGCGGCCGAGTCGACCCCGAGCAGCTGCCCGTCGACGAACGCGGACCGGCTGGACAGGAAGAACCGCAGCGCCCCGATCGCCGAGGGCGCGTCCACGCCCACGCCGTCGGCGACGACGATCCCGTTGCCGGTCGCACCGCCGCGCAGCTCCTTGGCGAGCGAGCGCAGCAGCCCGTCGACCCCCTGCCGGGCGGCGGCGACCGCGGGAGCATCCCCGTCCGACGCCGGACGCGACAGCGTCACGACCCGCCCCGCGGGCGCGAGCCCGCGCAGCGTCCCGGCCGCCTCGAGCACCGGCGCGGAGAGGTCGTCGGGGTGCGTCGCGCCGGTGAGCACGAGCACGACGGCGCCGTACCGGTCGGCCGACGCGGCGTGCCGGCGCACGTCCAGGTCCCACCCGACGAGGGTCTCGGCGACGACGTCGGCGTCGGCGGTCGAGGCGGCGTCGTGCAGGACGAGCACCGGCCCGGGCGCGACCGGGTCCCCGGCGCGGTACCGGCGCAGCGGCGCGGGCCGCGGCAGGCCGAGCTTCTTGGCGAGCGCCTTCGTGACCCCGGTGTTGACGAGGGTCAGGTACGTGTCGGTCACGCTGCCTCCAGGATCATGGCGACGCCCTGCCCACCGGCAGCGCAGACGGAGATGAGACCGCGGCTGCCAGGGCCCTTCTCGGCGAGCAGCTTCGCAAGGGTCGCGACGATGCGGCCGCCGGTCGCGGCGAACGGGTGCCCGGCGGCGACGGACGATCCGACGACGTTGAGCCGGGCCCGGTCGATCGACCCGAGCGGCGCGTCCAGCCCGAGCCGGTCAGCGCAGAACCGCTCGTCCTCCCAGGCCGCGAGGTTGGACAGCACGGTCGCGGCGAACGCCTCGTGGATCTCGACGAGGTCGAAGTCCTGCAGGGTCAGCCCGTTGCGGGCGAGCAGGCGCGGCACGGCGTAGGCGCCGGCCATGAGCAGGCCCTCCTGCCCGTGCACGAAGTCCACGGCGGCCGCCTCGGCGTCGACGACGCTCGCGAGCACCGGCAGCCCGCGCTCCGCGGCCCACGCGTCGCTCGCGAGCAGGACGGTCGAGGCGCCGTCGGACAGCGGCGTGGAGTTGCCCGCGGTCATCGTGGCCGGGGTGTCCAGCGACTTCCCGAACACCGGCTTGAGCTTGGCCAGCTTCTCGACCGACGTGTCCGGGCGCAGGTTCGCGTCCCGGGTGAGGCCGCGGTACGGCGTCATGAGGTCGTCGAAGAACCCGCGCTCGTAGGCGGCGGCGAGGTGGTGGTGGCTCGCGGCGGCCAGCTCGTCCTGCGCCTCGCGGGTGATCCGCCACGCGGCGGTGGTCAGCGCCTGGTGCTCGCCCATGGACAGGCCCGTGCGCGGCTCGCCGGTCGTCGGGGCCGACGGCGCCAGGTGCGCGGGGCGGATCGTCGCCAGTGCCGCGAGCTTCTGGGGCGTCGTCCGCGCGCGGGACAGGTCGAGCAGCGCGCGGCGCAGCGGGTCGCTCACGGCGATCGGCGCGTCCGACGTCGAGTCGACGCCTCCGGCGATGCCGGACTCGATCTGCCCGAGGCGGATCTTGTTCGCGAGCCCGACGACGGTCTCCATCCCGGTCGCGCACGCCATCTGCACGTCGTACGCGGGTGTGGTCGGGGCGAGCGCCGACCCCAGCACCGCCTCGCGGGTGAGGTTGAAGTCCCGCGAGTGCTTGAGGACGGCGCCGGCGGCGACCTCGCCGACCTGCTCGCCGGCCAGCGCGAACCGCGCGACCAGCCCGTCGAGCGCGGCGGTGAGCATGTCCGCGTTCGACGAGCGGACGTACGGGCCACCCGAACGGGCGAATGGGATCCGGTTCCCGCCCACGACGACGGCGCGGCGCGGTGCGCCGGGCCCGGCGGCGGTCGGGTCGTGCGGGGTGGGGGTCGCCGTCATGGCAGGTCCTCTCGCAGGTGGGTCAGGTCGTCGATCGCCGGCGCACGCGGACCGGTGCCCTGGGGGCGTCGTCGGCTGCGGGCGGGTGTGGCAGGTGTGTGGCTCGTGCGGGCGTACGGGCACGGCGGAGCCGGTGTCCGCGACTGACAGTACCTGATACCGTCGGTCTCGTGAGCCATGTCACCCCGGGGTCGTCGACGACGGCCCCGCCGATCCCGTTGCCCGGCGACGTCACCGACGGCCGGTCGGCGCGCTGGGCCGACCACCGCGAGGCGCGGCGGGCCGAGCTCGTCCGGGTCGCGCGCAAGTGCGTGCACCAGCGCGGGGCGGACGTGTCCATGGAGGAGATCGCCGCCGCGGCCGGCACCTCGAAGTCGATCGTCTACCGGTACTTCACCGACAAGACCGGGCTGCAGCGTGCGGTCGCCGAGGCCGTCGTCACCCAGATCCGGGACGCGCTCGCGGAGGCGCTGGCCGCCGCCGCGACCCCGCGGGACGGTCTGCGCGCCATGGTCGGGGTGTACCTGGAGATGATCGAGTCCTCGCCCCGGGTGTACTTCTTCGTCACCCGCGAAGGGTCCCTCGAGCCGTCGTCACCGCTCGGCCACTTCCTCGACGCCGTCACCGAGCTGGTCGCCGCCCCGTTCGCCCGCGCCCTGACCGACGCCGGGTCCGAGCCGACCCCGGAGGACCGCGAGCTCGCCGAGACGTGGGCCGCGGGCGCCGTCGGGTTCGTGCGCGGTGCGGGGGAGCGCTGGCTGCGCAGCCAGGGCACGCCGGCCGCCGTGCCCCGCGAGGTCCTCACCGCCCAGGTCGCCGCCTGGTTGTGGGCCGGCCCGGTCGGCGTCCTCGCCCGCGGCCGCGGCACGTAGCCCGGACCACGTCCCCCTGTCCCCGTACCGCTGTTCGCCGACACAGGAGTCACGATGAGCACGACGACCGACCGCAAGCCCACCACCGTCGAGCCGGCGGTCGACGTCGCCGCGCTCGAGGACGTCCTGCTCGGCCGGTGGGCCGACATCCGCCGCCACGCCCGCGGCTTCCTGCTCGACCCGCGGCTGCACCGCGTCGAGGGCCAGACCATGGCCGAGCACCGCGAGACCGTGCTCGAGCAGCTGCGCATCCTGGGCCGCGAGGGAGACGTGCTGCGCGCATTCCCGACGGCGCTCGGCGGCGCCGACGACCACGGCGGCAGCCTCGCCCGGTTCGAGGAGACCGTCGTCGCCGACCCGTCGCTGCAGATCAAGGCGGGCGTGCAGTGGGGGCTGTTCGCCTCGGCGATCCTGCACCTGGGCACCGCCGACCACCACGAGCGGTTCCTGCCCGGGGCGATGTCCGTCGACGTCCCCGGTGCGTTCGCGATGACCGAGACCGGCCACGGCTCGGACGTCGCGAGCATCGGCACCACCGCGACCTACGACCCCGCGACCGAGACCTTCGACCTGCACACGCCGTTCCGCGGCGCCTGGAAGGACTACCTCGGCAACGCGGCGGTGCACGGGACCGCCGCCGTCGTGTTCGCCCAGCTCGTCACCCGCGGCGTGAACCACGGGGTGCACGCCTTCTACGTGCCGCTGCGCGACCCGGCGACGGGGAGTTCCTGCCCGGCATCGGCGGCGAGGACGACGGCCTCAAGGGCGGGCTCAACGGCATCGACAACGGGCGCCTGCACTTCACGCACGTCCGGGTGCCGCGCACCGACCTGCTCAACCGGTACGGCGCGGTCGCCCCGGACGGCACCTACACCTCGCCGATCGCCAGCCCCGGGCGCCGCTTCTTCACGATGCTCGGCACCCTCGTGCAGGGGCGCGTCTCGCTCGACGGCGCCGCGGTCAACACGAGCAAGCTCGCGCTCATCATCGCGATCACCTATGGCAACCAGCGCCGCCAGTTCGCCGGCGAGCACGCGACCGAGGAGGTCGTGCTCCTCGACTACGCCGAGCACCAGCGCCGCCTGCTGCCGCTGCTGGCGCAGACCTACGCGCAGGCGTTCGCGCACGAGCGGCTGCTGGAGAAGTTCGACGCCGTCTTCTCCGGCGAGTCGGACACCGACGAGGACCGTCAGGACCTCGAGACGATCGCCGCCGCGCTCAAGCCGACGTCCACGTGGCACGCGCTGACCACGCTGCAGACCGCGCGCGAGGCATGCGGCGGCGCCGGCTTCCTCGCCGAGAACCGGCTCGTCGGCCTGCGCGCCGACCTCGACGTCTACGCGACGTTCGAGGGCGACAACACCGTGCTGCTCCAGCTCGTCGCCAAGCGCCTGCTCGGCGACTTCTCGCGAGGGTTCAAGGACATCGACGCCGGCGGGGTCGCGCGCATGGTCGCCGAGCGCGCCGCCGACGCCGCCCTCTACCGGACCCCGCTCGTGCGGGTGATCCAGACCTTGGCCGACGGCGGCGACCGGCGCCGCTCGGCGGGCAAGCTGCAGGACACCGAGACCCAGCGCGAGCTGCTCACCGACCGGATGGAGACGATGGTCGCCGAGGTCGCGACCGCGCTGCGGCCGGCGGCCAAGGCGTCCCGCGCCGAGGCGACCCGCCTGTTCAACACCCACCAGCACGCGCTGCTCGAGTGCGCCCGCGCGCACGCCGACCTGCTCCAGTGGGAGGCGTTCACCGCGGGCCTGGAGAAGGTCGAGGACCCGGGCACCAAGCAAGTCATGACGTGGCTGCGGGACCTGTTCGGCCTCGTCGTCGTGGAGCGCAACCTCGCGTGGTACCTCATCAACGGCCGGCTGTCCGCGGGCCGGGCGCGCACGGTGACGTCGTACATCGACCGACTGCTCACCCGGCTGCGCCCGCACGCCCAGGACCTCGTCGACGCGTTCGGGTACGCGCCCGGGCACGTGCGCGCGGCGATCGCGTCGGGCGTGGAGGGCGAGCGTCAGGCCGAGGCGCGTGAGTACGGGCGCCGGTTGCGGGCGTCCGGCAACGAGGCCGTCCCGGAGAAGGCGGTCCGGCCGGCGGCCGGCTGAGGCGGTTGCAGGCGCCGGTCACGCAAGATCGAAGCAGCAGCCCTGTCCCCTCGTGGGGACGGGGCTGCCGGCGTCGTCGGACCTGTCGCGCCGACCCGACCAGCCGCTACACGGGCTCGGGCGAGCCCTGTAGTCCGTACGCTGCTGCGCAGCCGAGAATGGGCCCGTTCGAGCCAACCGTCGTTGGCTGATCAGCGCGACAAAGCGGCCTGAAGACGGGTGAGCTGGTCGAACCACCGCGCGGATTGCAGGGCGAGCGCTTTGTCGAGTCGAGCGGCGTCATCCTGTAGGGCCGTCCGCACAGCGTCAGCGAGCGCTGGAGCAACGTTCGCCGCGTGGTGGGCTAAGGGGAAAACCTGCTGCAGCGAGGGCCACTCCGAAGTCACCAACGGACGGCGGGCATACACGGCTTCGTACGCGGAGCGCATGATCGACGTCGGCTCGGTGGTCAAGCTCATGATCGCGTGTGCGCGGCCGAACTCAGCGGCGTACGCGTCGGGGCCGAGGAAGCCCACGAACTCCACGTTCGCCGGTGCGCGGTTCCTGAGGGCGGCGGGGCAGCGAGCGAGGTCGCCCGTAATCGCAAAGTCAACCTCTGGGAGTAGTGCGGCGGCATCGACGACCTCGTCAACGGGCTCATCGTCAGCGAACACGCCGACGTACAGCACGCGTCGCCGCGGAGCCGTCACGGTCGACGGGACGACCTGCCACAGGGAGGGGCTTCGTGCACAACAAGGCCCCGTGCCCCCCAGGATTCGACCAGTTCTACGTACGCATCGACAGTGACCATCACAGCCGCCGCGCGACGCGCCAACCATCGTGTCACGCCGAGCAGCCGGCGACCGACGACGTTGCCCTTCACTCCGAAGGACCCTGGGTGGCTGTCGAGTACGAACGGCGCGCGTGCCAGGGTGGAGTACGCAGCGACTGCAAGCCCGGGGAAAACCGGCGGATTTGTGACTATCACCGATAGCGGCCGCAGTCGGAGAAGACCCCCGACGGTAGCGGCAAGGCTGAGCGCGTAGCGAATGGGTACCAGCGGGCGTCGCGACAACCCCGAAGGGTGCACGTGCAGCGCCTCGCCTCCCAAAGCATGCGCGATCTCCACCGCTCGTCCTGCGTGGCGTTGCCACGTCACATGGACCACGGGCGGGCGCACCGACGTACGTTTCCGTGTGGTTGCATCGCGCCCGAGGGCGTTTTGCGCGTCGCCGCGGTACTGCTCGTACGCGGATGTGCCCACCCGGTGGCGCAACCCAGCCAGTTGCCCCGCCAACACGGTGAGGCCGTCCCGTGGCCTGCTCTTGGCTGCAACAGCACCGGCCCACGCTACGCGAGCCACGGCGACGATCGGAAGACGGCGGCGCAGTGTCTTGTGCTTGCGGAAAAGGATCATCGAACTCCGGGCGGAGTGAAACAGGGCGGCATCGGACCTGAGCGCACCCGACTCCTTTGACATCGATGCTCCACGGGAGTGTGAAACTTCGACCGCGTCCGCCACTCTAGAGTTCGTCACGCCGTTACGGATTGCTAGATCAGCTTCCTCCGCAAATAGGAAGAAATCCTCGGACAGTCCGCCGATGTCCTCCCACGTCGCGCGAGTGGTTGCGAAGAAATGACCTGCGACGTATGGGATCTTGCGCCAGGTCTCAACGAGATCCACATGCCGATCGGCCCATACGATCTTTCCTGTCATCTTGTCAACTGCAACAACGCCTGATTCGGGATTATCGATCGATGTGAATCGGGCACCGTGGATTGCGCTGCCGTGTCGCAGCACTTCGGTTCGCAATTCCGCGAGGCTTCCTCGCTCGAAGCGACAGTCGGGATTCACGACGGCCACGACGTCGACGTCCGGATCGATGTGGCTGAACGCAAGATTGTTTCCCCTGCGTAGCCTCGATTGACGTCTGCACGGATCACACGGACCTCGAGCTGCGAACCTTGGGTGGACGTGGCAAGCCCCGACACGGCTTGCCACTCCGCGTCGTCCTCGCTGTTGTCCACGATTACGACCTGCACCGCGGCGTCGCCGAGTACAACTTCGACCGAGGCGAGTAGACCCGAGACGTCGTCGTGCGTGCGGTAGTTGACCACCAGCAGGGCGATCCGGCCGGTCGGTACCACGTCACCTGCGATGTTCACGCCTCAGCTCCTCGACTCTCGGGTCGACGCGGTCGGTCCAACCCAGGCGTCATCTTGCCCGCTCGCCAACGTGGTGGCGAACAGCGCCGACCTTGCGATGCTGTCGTCGAGGGGGCGGGGCACGTCCGTGTGGACGCGCAGTCGAGCGGTGGGGCACGACCGTGACCCTGACGTGGCGGTGCACAGCAATCGATGACTCGCGGCTTGGACGATCGCCGGGCTCGACAGTTGGGCCGGTCGGGTGTCAGCCTCGTGCCAGCGAGCCTGGGTACTACCATCACTCCGTGGTGAAGCGCGAGAAACTTAGGACGCCGTCCTCAATCGTTCGAGATGCCGTGTGCGACCGTCTCATGTTTGGGATGAGTCAGCTGGCCCGAGATGGCGCCGTAGTGCGCGAGGGCGCTCGTGGCGCGCAAGGTGGGGTGATCGCGTGGCGCAAGTAGCCCTTGCTCATGACTACCTGACTCAGCGTGGTGGGGCGGAACGTGTTGCCCTTACCCTCACCGAGGCGTTCCCGGGCTCCCCGCTCCACACAAGCCTGTTTGAGCCGTCACGTACCTTCACTGGGTTTCGCGGCGTCACGATTCGCACTTCTCCTTTGCAGCGGGTCGCCCCGTTCCGCCGCGACGCCCGCCTTGCCTTGCCGTTTCTCGCCAAGGCGTGGGAGCGTACCGTGGTCGACGATGCCGACGTCGTGCTGGCCAGCAGCACGGGGTGGGCCCATGGCCTGCGCGCAACCCCGGGTGTGCCGGTTGTCGTTTACTGTCACAATCCTGCCCGCTGGCTATACCAGTCGGCAGAGTACGACGCTTCTGCGGTGCGACGAGCGGTCACCGCCCCGCTCCGCTCCCGACTCCTTCAATGGGACCAGGCCGCTGCTCAACGGGCTCACACGTACCTGGCCAACTCCACTGTGGTCGCCAAGCGAATCCGAGACGCCTACGGGCTCGAGGCCACGGTCGTGCATCCGCCCGTCTCGGTCGACACCCGTGGGCCACAACAGCCTGTGCCGGGACTGGCGCCAGGATTCTGGCTGAGCATCGCTCGAGGCCGCGGCTACAAGAACGTTCAACAAGTCATCGACGCCGTCGCTCGAATTCCGGGCGAGGAACTCGTTGTCGTAGGTTCTGCCCCTCCTGGCGCCGCGAGCATTCCCAACGTGCGGTGGCTGGGTATCGTCAGTGAGGCGCGACTCCGATGGTTGTATGCCAATGCTCGTGCTCTCGTCAGTGTCGCGCGTGAGGACTTTGGGCTAACACCGATCGAAGCCAACGCATTTGGAACGCCGGTAGCGGTTCTGAGGGGCGGGGGCTTCCTGGATAGCACGGACGAAGGGCGTTCGGGCGTATTCATCGACGAAGCGACGTCGGACGCGGTAGAGGCTGCCCTGCGGGATTTCCCGGTTTTCGACGCACAGGCTGTGGTCACCAATGCTGCCCGGTTCAGCGCTGAGGCGTTCGCTACGAGGGTCAGGTCAGTGGTGCAAGGTGTCCTGCAGCACTGACTCGGCGCGCCCCGCTTGGATGTGTCGAGCCCGAGTCAGTGGCGTATCGGTCGCCTGATCCGGAAGGATCGCGATTGCGAGACCAGATCGACGACGATCTCGCGCAGCCGGTCGGCGACGCGGGGAGTGCATCCCACGACGGCGCCGCACCTAACTGCCGTGCCGCCTCGACGTCGGCGGCGGTGATGCGGTCCTCCACGAGCACCGCGAGGCCCAGCTCGTCGAGCTTGCGAGCGAGTTGCACCTGGTGGTCGTCGACGTGCTCGCCCCGCGCCTCGCGCCGGGCGAGGACGATGGGGCGCTTGCCGGACCGGATCGACGACGCGACGGCACCCGCCCCGACGTGCGCGACGACCACTTGCGCGGACGCCATCGCCGACTCGAACTGTTCGCGCGGCATGAAGTCGACGCTTTTCACCGCGCCGCCGGGTGCCGGCGCGACACCGCGCTGGATCAGGACCGGCTGCGGCAGGACGCCGTGGTCGGCGGCGGTACGGACCGCGGCGAGCAGCCGGTCGAACGGCTGGTCATGCGACCCGACGGTCACGAAAGTCCCGGTGCCGCCCGCGCGTACGGCCCCGGCGCCCTCCAGCAGGGCCGGTCGACACACCTCGGCGTGCGGGTAGACCGCACGCAGCTCGTCCCATTGGACCAGGACCGCGTCGGCGACTTTCGCGAGCAGCCGGCCGGTGCTGCTCCCGGTCATGACCCGGGCCATGGTCTCGACGTGCACGATGCGTGCGCCCAGCACCCGGGCGGTCAGGCAGAACGGCACCGCGAGGCCAGCGCCGCTCGTGACGATCACCCGGGGGCGCTCGCGCAGCGCGAGCAGCACACCGGCGAGGACAGACCGCAGCCCGGCGCTGCCGCGGTCCAGGCGCGGCAGGGTCACGACCCGCTCGCCGCGGTCCCGCAATCGGGTCGCCGCGACGCCTTCGCTGGTCAGCCAGATGCGCTGCACGCCGTCGAGCGCGGGGGCCACGACCTGGAGAAGCTCGAGGTGCCCCCCGAGGGACGCGACAAGGTGGAGGCGTGTCATGCGCAGGGGTCCTTCTCTCGGATGGAGAGCGCTCGACTGCGAGCGACGGCGTCGGACGCTAGCAGCAGGCACGCTGTGGGGAAGATTGCGCGGGTTCACCCCATTTGGGGACGGGCCATTGCTCCGTCCGTGGTTAGGCTTGGCTGGCGCCGCAACTGCCCGTGCGTGATCACCTGCGATTCAGCGGGCGTCTCCCTGGCGGTCCGCGCTGCCGGGAGCAGTCGGGCAACCCGCCCTGCGGATCAGGAGGAAGTTGTGGTGTTGCTCAAGCCCATTGTGAGGCGTGTCGGACGCAGTGACCTCAGCGCGATGTGCGCCGAGTTGACCCACCAGGTACGAGCGTTCGCCCCTGATGTTGTGGTCGGCATCGCGACCGGTGGGTCGGAGATCGCCGAGGAGATCGCCGACGAGCTGGGCGGCTGCCGGCTCGTCGTGGTCCGCAGCCAGCGCCCCGGGACCCTGCTCAAGCAGGGCCGCCACGCCTCCCGTGTCCTGTCGTGGCTCCCCGAGCGGCTGGCCAACCTCGCACGGTGGGTCGAGGTCGAGTACCGCGAGGCCCGCTACTACCTCGACGAGCGCGCACGGGGGCCCGAGCCGGTGCCGACCGGCCGCATCCGCGAGCCCGAGGCGCTCGCCGACGCGGTCCTCCTGGCGAGCCGCGTGCTCGTGGTCGACGACACGCTCGACTCCGGCCAGACCATCCGTGGTGTCGTGGAGGCCGTCCGGGCGGCCAACCCCACGGCCGAGGTCCGCACCGCCGTGATCGCGACCACCTGGCGGCGACCGCCGATGACCCCGACTACGTGCTCCAGCCGCGCCTGCTGCTCCGCCTGCCCTCGAGCTTCGATGCCTGACCGCGCGCCCGGGGCGGTCCTCGCGGCCGACCTCGACGGGACGGTCGTCGGCATCAACACCTTCCCCTCGTTCGTCCGCTTTCTCACGCGCGAGCTCGCGCGGGAGCGGCGGGCCGTCGCCCTCGCGTCGCTCGTCGCCACCGGGGTCCTGCGCCGCGCCCACCTCGCCCGGCACGAGGACCTCAAGCGTCGCGTGTGCGTGCTGGGCGCGACCCTGCCGGCGGCCCGGGTGGCCACCTGGGCGCGGGGGTGCTGGCCGAGCACGGGCAGCCCGACGTCGTCGCGCTCGTGCGGGACTGGGCCGGCCCGACCGTGCTCACCACGGCGGCACCCGAGGTGTACGCCGCGCACCTGGGGCGGCTGCTCGGGGTCGACGAGGTCCACGGCAGCACCGTGCGGGGGCGCACTCTCGTCAACAACGAGTCGCGGGAGAAGGTCGTGCGGCTGCGCGCCGCCGGGCTGGACCGCGTCGCCTGCTTCGTCACGGACGACCTCGTCCTCGACGCGCCGATGGCGGCGCTCGCTGACCGCGTGCTCGAGGTGAGTGGTCCTGGCCGGCTGCGCGAGGCCGCGGTTCAGCCCGGCCGGTAGTTCGGGGCGCGCCTCGGCGCGCCGCCTCGTGCGCCGCCCGCGCGGTCGCTCGGCAAACCGGCCGAATCGGCTCGTCCGCGGCCGAACGGGACGCTTAGGACTGTGCTCCCCATCCCGGGACGACCCTCGCGCGCGGGCGGTTCAGGACGCCGCCGGGCACGGCAGGAGGACCCTCACACCCGAGTTGCGCCCATCGGGCGAATCTGGGCGCCGCGCTACCCATTGCCACTTGTCGCCCCCGGGCAGGCGTCGAACGGGTCGGGGACCGGCACACAGTTCCGCCGGTCTCCGACTTCGACGAGACCTGAGACGACATGCGAAACGAGACTCTTCCCGCGCCCTTGATCCGCCGATCCCATGGCGTAGCCCGCAGCCGCTTGACCGCCCGCTCGCGCGTCGTGACGGCGATCGCGCTATCCGCGGCCGTGCTCACAGCGCCGTCCGCGGGCGCCACGCCCACCGGCTCGGCTGTGATCGGAGTTTCCGCGTCCGTGGTGCACCCGGACACCCGCCCCCGCCTGACCTGGTCGCCGCCCGAGCTGACCGACCCGACGACGATCGCGGTGTCCGCGACCCGCCGCGACGTGCGGCTGGACCCCACGCGCGACTACGTCATCGAGATGCCGGACGAGCCGCTGTTCGTGCACGGCGGGCTCCAGATCAGCGGTGGCCGCAACGTCGTCCTCATCGGCGGGCACGTCGACGTCCCGGCGAGCGCGTCGGCGGCGGGTGGCAACGCCGTGCGCGGGCTGTACCTCAAGGGCCAGACGGGCACCGTGCACGTCGAGGGCCTGCTCATCTCCGGCGACGGCCTGGGTGAGGGCATCAACCTCGACCAGCGCGAGGGTGCCGTCGTGCAGCTGCAGAACGTCCGGGTCGAGACGACCCGCGGGTCGGCGGCAGGCCACCACGCCGACGTCCTCCAGACATGGGCCGGTCCGCGCCAGTTGCTCATCGACGGGCTAACCGGCGATACGGAGTACCAAGGCATGTTCCTACTTCCTACTCAGCACTACGACACTGAGCCGGAGCGCTTCGACCTGCGTCGGGTGGACCTTTCCGGCACGGCTACAAGCGGCTACCTCATGTGGCGCGACAGCCGCGCGTGGCCCCTTGATGTGAGCAACGTGTGGGTCTCGCCGCGGACCCCTCCTGGCGTGACGGCTTCTTGTGGCCCAAGGGTGACGGCGCCGGCACCGCGGCGTGGCCGTCGGTGCAGGTCGGGACCCCGCCGACCGGGGACTTCGTCCCGGCGGGGACGGCCGGTGTGGGCTACACGTCGCCCGGCTACGCGGACGACATCGTCCTGCCGGTGCTGCCCGCCGTGCCCGACGACGACACCGGTGACGGCGGGCGACCGGTGGGGCTCGAGCCGATGCCCGTCCCGACCCCCGCGCCCGTTCCGGCGCCGATTTCTCCGGTGGGCAATGTCGACGGCGTGGTGCCGGTCGCCGGGGGTGTGCGCGTCCGGGGTTGGGCGGCGGACCGGGACACCACCGCGCCGCTGTCCGTTGACATCACCATCGACGGCGCGACCCGCCGGGTGACCACCGGCGTTCCTCGAGCCGACGTCCCGCGGGTGTTTCCCGACCTGGGCGCCCAGACCGGCTTCGACACCGTGATCCCGGTCGCCCCCGGCAGGCGCACGGTCTGCGTCACCTTCGTCAACGTGGGTTCCGGTGCGGACCGGTCGTTCGACTGCCGCACCGTCACCGTCGACGACGTCACGGCACCGACCTTCGCGGGCGACCCGGCGCTCGAGTTGCGTGAGGGCGTCATTTCTTCGACGGGCCTCGTTCCGGTGACCGCTCGCTGGTCCGTCGCCGACGACGTCGCAGTGCGAGAGGTGCGGCTTACCTCACCGATACAGGCCGCGTACTCATCTGCCACGCTGGCGGTGAACATCGAGGTGCCCGTAGGAACGTCGACCTGGTCGGCTGCAGCTGACGACCACTCGGGCAACACCGGGGCAGCGTCGAGTGCTCGGACCGTCACGCTGGTCCCGGATTCGCAGGCAACACGCGTCAACTACTGGTGGGGAACCCACAGCCCAGTCCACACCGACGGCACCGCGCGGAGGACGAATCGTGCTGGCGCCTCGATGGCCTACACGTTCGCGGGACGTAGTGTTGCATGGGTCGCGTCCAAAGAGGCGAACCACGGTCGGGCCCACGTCTACGTAGACGGGGTACGCCAGGCGACCATCGACCTGCAGTCGAGCACGAAACGCCATCGAGAGATTGTCTTCACCCACGCCTGGGAAGAGCCGGGTGTCCACACGATCACCGTCGTCGTCGAGGGCACCAGCGGGCGTCCGACGGTGACTAGCGACGGCTTCATCACCGTCGACTGAGCGTCGGGCCGCGGGGGCCGCTGTGTCCCCGCGGCTCCGGGCGGCACGCGATTCGTGACGCACCGGACGATGCTGCTGGGTCCTCGATTCGGGTCGAGTCCGCAACTCGATGCCCGACGACGCGCGGTGTCGGCGGCGACGCCGACGATCAGGCCGAACCGTGCACCGCGGACGACGGGTTCGTCTCTCCGGGATACAGCGGTCGACTCCGCCGGCGGCCGCAGAGCTCATCCCTGAGTTCGCCCCTGCCCCGCCATTGCCTACCCTTGTTGCGGTGCCCTCGCCGTCGCCTGTACCGGGGTCGCCGCGTTCCGGCTGGCGCACATTCGCCGGTCCTAGGCGGATTTCCCGCGAACGTCCGGCCAGGTTGACACTCTCTCGTTGGCTTTGACCTCGATTCGCCCCGGGTTCGGTGGAGGCCCGGTTATCTGGCTCCGGCAGTGAGTTCGGCCGGTGCGGTTGCAGGGTAGTGCGCCCAGTAGTGCTGCTCGAGCTCTGCTGGTGGGACCAGTCCGATCTCGCCGTGCAGGCGCCGGTGGTTGAACCAGTCGACGTACTCGGCGACGGCGATCTCGACGTCGGCGACGGACTTCCAGCCCCCTGGTGGGCGCATCGCGGGGTTGCGGATGCACTCGGTCTTGAACAGCGCGTTGAACGCCTCGGCCAGGGCGTTGTCGTAGGAGTCGCCCTTGGAGCCGACCGAAGCGACGGCCTTGGCCTCGGCGAGCCGCTCGGTGTAGCGAATCGCTCGGTACTGCACTCCGCGGTCGCTGTGATGGGTCAGGCCGGTCACGTCCTGCCCGGCGCGAAGCCGTGCCCACAGGCCCATGTCGAGTGCGTCCAGGGCCAGATCGGTGCGTAGCGAGGTCGAGACCTGCCACCCCACGACCAGCCGGGAGAACACGTCGATGACGAACGCCGCGTAGGTCCACCCGGCGTGGGTGCGCACGTAGGTCAGGTCCGCGACCCACAGCTGGTTCGGTGCGTCCGCGACGAACGCGCGGTCCACCAGATCCGCCGGCCGCTCGGTCTGCGCACCGTCGCTGGTGGTCGTGCGGCGGGTCTTCTCCCGGCTGATCCCGCGCAGCCCCTCGGCCCGCATGAGCCGTTCCACCGTGCACCTCGCCACCGCGGTGCCGGTCCGGTTCAGCTCGGCCCAGACCTTCTTGGCCCCGTAGACGCACAAGTTCTCCTGGAAGGTCTTGCGGATCAACGGCACCAACTGCGCATCGCGAACCGCACGCGCCGACGGGGCCCGCGTGCTGGTCGCGTAGTACGTGCTCGGAGCGATCTGTGCCGCAGTGCCCTTGAGCACCGCGCAGATCGGCTCGACCCCGAGCTCGCGCCCCTCCACCACCTCGTGGCGGTGAGCGTCGATGTAGTCGACTACCTGACGGACGGGCGGTCGAGCTCCGCCGCGAAGAAAGCCGAAGCCGTCTTCAAGATGTGGTTCGCCCGCCGCAACTCCTTGACCTCACGCTCTAGCTCGGTGATCCGTGCCGCGTCCTGGCTCGTCGTCCCGGCCCGCTGCCCGCCGTCGATCTCCGCACGCTTGACCCACGTGCGCAACGCCTCCGGGTGCACGTCCAGATGGCCCGCGACCCGACGGACCACGACCATCCGCTGCTCACCCGCCGCGATCGCGTCCAACGCCATCCTCGTGGCCCGCTCACGCAGCTCCTCGCTGTACTTCTTCGGTGCCGGCATGACTCTCATCCTTCCTGGGTTGAGAGCCTCCACCGAACCCGGGGCGAATCACCTTCGGTGACAGGAATCCGTCTCGCCAGGCAGACCCTCGGGGGCGACCCAGGCGCCCCACGTGGCCACCGGCCAGTTCCGGCCGTCCAGCCACAGCATGTAGCCAATGGTCGGGATGCCATGTAGGTCAACGCGGCGGAGGTCGAAGCGCTCAAGGTTCGGCGCACCTCGGCGACCGGACGGCTGACCTACGTCACCGACACGGCCGCGACCAACCTCTCCCGACGTGCCGGGCGTCGTGGGCTCCACGTGCGCGGCGCGGCCTACGAGCCGGCGGCGCCGGTAGGGGTGGCTGGCACCCGGTCGATCGGCGCGGTACCTGGGGGCGCAGGCCTACGTGTCCCGTGGGTCCGTCCGGCGCGACAGCGGTCGGCGCTCAACGTGCTCGCGGGAATCCGCGAGGGGCGAGAATCTGCAGGTCTACTCGCACCGGCGGAAGGGCACCCGGCGCCCGACCACGTCGACGTCAACTACCTCGTCGGCAACGGCAACGACGTCGCCAACATGGTTGTCGCCGGACTTAATGACGACGGGTCCGTGAGCATCCACAGCGACAAGGCAAGCTCGGGCGCCGCCCACACGTCATGGTCGAGGCTTTCGGGTATCTCTCCGGGAGGTGATCTCGGTCTCCCCGGCCGCGTGCGACGCACAGGTCAGCGCGTCAGCGTGTGCCACCCTGTGACCGTGCCTCGACCGAACCGTTCCTCCTCCGTCCCCGCGTTCGTCGCGACGACCGGCGGTCATCTCGTCCAGATGAACCTCATGGCGCCCGTCCTCGAGCCCGAGCGGTACCGCGACGCGATCTGGATCACGCACCGGACGCCGCAGAGCGAGAGCATGCTCGCCGGTCAGCGCGCGTTCTTCGTGGACGAGGTGCACGCCCGCGACTGGCGCACGGTGCTGCGCCGCACGCCCGAGGTGCTGCGCATCCTCAAGGGCAACGACGTCGACGCCGTCTACAGCACCGGTGCCGCGATGGCGCTCGTGGCCCTGCCCGGCGCCCGGCTCGTCGGGGCCAGGCCCCGGTACGTCGAGTCGCTCGCGCGCTCGACCGGTCCGTCGCTGGCCGGGCGGGTGCTGCAGGCGGTGCCGTGGGTGCCCGTCTACACCCAGTACCCGCAGAACCGGTCGTGGCGCTGGAAGTACGAGCACAGCCTGCTCGACTCCTTCGCCGTGAGCCCGGCCGGTGAGCCCCGGACGCCGCAGCGCATCTTCGTCACGCTCGGCACGACCCGGCCGTGGCACTTCCGCAGCCTCGTCGAGCGGGTGCTTGAGATCGCGCCCCCGGTGCGCACATCGTGTGGCAGACCGGCGTGACCGACACCTCCGGCCTGCCCGTCGACGCCCGCGAGATGATGCCGGACGAGGAGTTCCGCGCCGAGATCGAGGCGGCCGACGTCGTCGTCTCGCACGCGGGTGTCGGGACGTTCATGCGGTGCCTCGACGCTGGCAAGGTCGCGATCCTCGTGCCGCGCCGCGCCGCCCGTGGTGAGCACGTCGACGACCACCAGGAGCAGATCGCCGCGGTCGGCAGCCGCCGCGGGCTCGCGCTCATGCGTGAGGTCGGTGAGCTGACCGCCGAGGACCTGCTGCGCGCGACCGGCCTGCGCGTGACCCGCACCGTCGGCGGCGACGACGCCACCCGCCCGGCACCGGGTGGTGACGCGTGACCGCGCAGCCCCGGGCGCCGCCCCGGCCTCGCCCCTACCCGGCCCCAACGGCTGGCGCGTGGCGCACGACTTCGCCTTCACCATCGGCGGGGCGGAACGCGTCTCCGCGCTGCTGGCCCTCGAGGTCGCGACCGAGCGGCCTCTGGTGACCCTGGGCGGGCGGCCGGAGATCTTCGCCGAGCTCGGTGTCGACGAGGTCGAGGTGCGCCACCCGCGCCTGTTCGCCGAGCGGTACTACCGGCAGGCCAGCCTGCTGTTCCCCCTGCTCGCGTCGATGGCCCGGCCGGTCCCCGGCAACGTCGTCGCGTCGTCGTACGCGTTCTCCCACCACCTGCGGGGCACCGGGCAGACGGTGGTGTACTGCCACAGCCCGCTGCGCCAGGTGTGGAGCGGCTCGTCGATGTACAGCGGCACCATGCCCGCTCCCGCGCGCCTCGCGCTGCGCGCGGCGACGAGCCCGCTGCGCCGCTCCGACCACGCCGCGGCCAACCGGGCCGACACCTATGTCGCCAACAGCAAGGCGGTTGCCCAGCGGATCCGCCGGTTCTACGGCATCGAGCCGGCCGCGGTCGTGTACCCGCCCTTCGACGACAAGTTCCGGCCCGCACCCATCCCGCGGGGCGATCACTACCTCTGGGTGGGGCGGATCGTGGAGCCGTACAAGCGCCTGGAGCCGCTGCTCGAGGCGTTCCGCGCCTCGCCGCACCGGCGCCTCGTGGTGGCCGGGGACGGCCGCGACGGACCCCGGCTGCGGGCCTCCGCGCCGCCCAACGTGTCCTTCGTCGGGGCCGCGGACACCGACGCGCTGGCCGCCGGGTACCAGGCGGCGCGCGCGGTGATCTTCCCCAGCGAAGACGACTTCGGGCTCGTCCCGGTCGAGGCGATGGCCTGCGGCACGCCCGTGCTCGCCCTCGGCCGAGGTGGGGCGCTCGAGACGGTCGTCGAGGGGCGCACCGGCGTGCTGTTCCCCGAGTCCACCCCGCGGGAGATCGGCGCCGCGCTGGACCGGTTCGAGGCGTCGACCTGGGACCACGACGAGATCCAGGAGTACGCGCGCTCGCACTTCGGCCGCGACGAGTTCGTCCGGGCGATGCGCGCGGTCCTCGCGGACGTCGAGCGCGCAGGCTGACACCGGCCAGCAGTCACAGGTTCCAACAGACAGGGTGATATTGCGTGGCAGCGCGGACGGGCTGCCGGCGTGCTGTTCTCCGTGTCGTAGCCTGAGTGCCCTGGCGCGCGGCGGCAGTACGGCCGCAACCCCGGCGGCCTACGGCCGCCCGCTAGTCAGCAGGACCGGTACACGCGGACCGGGTGCCCGCTCCCAACTATGACGTCGAGCTCACCAGGAGATCGTGTGACCGCCTCTTCGCCCCCGTCTCCAACGTGCGTAACGCGATGCGACGGTTCTGGTGGGTGGTGCTGCTGCTCACGGGCATCACTACGGCGGTGGCCGTGTGGGCAAGTCAGTTCGCCCCTGATGTCGAGTACACAGCTGAAGCGCAGTACATCGTGCCTGTGCAGACGGGTCTGGAGGTAGTCCCGTCGACGCTGCCCGGTAACGCGTTCGACGCTGGGGGCCTCGCGCGGACATACGCAACTGTCCTCGAGACCGACATGGCGCTCATCTCTGCGCTGTCTACGCAGTCCGGCGTCACACTCGAGGAACTCGAGGAAGGCATGACCGCATCGGTCGTCAATTCGACGCCCGTGGTCACCGTTACTTTCACCTCGACAGACGAGGCGCGGACGCTCGGGTTCTTCCCCACGCTGACGAACGTGCTGTCGCAGGGAACTACGCCCAACATCCCACCCGGAAACCTCGTTCTGCTGCGAAGCCCGCAGACCACCGACAGTGCTGGGTCCTTGGCGCCGTATCCCGTGCTGGGTGTCCTTGCCGGGCTCCTGCTCGGAATCGGCGCCGCACTGCTGCTGGAGCGCCTCGACTCGCGCGTTCGGGGCGCCGCAGAGCTGCGGCGTTTGACGACGCACCCGGTGCTCGACCTCACGGGTCATCATGGTGAGGCTGTCGATGGCGTCGTCGCACTGCGCGCGCTGAGGCTCGCCGACGACGTGGCCGAGGTCGCCGTCGTTGGGGTCGACGCGCCGTCCGCAGGTATGACGACGCCTCTCGCGGATCGACTCGCGCGCGCTGGGCAGCAGATTGCTGGACATGCCGCGGACGCGCCGCCCAGCGCCCGGTGGCAGCCGTCCGGCGTACTCGCTGGCGGAAGCCCCGCGGAGCTCACGGTGCAGCGCGCCGACGCGACCGTGCTCGTCGTGGCTGTTGGGGCCCGCATGAGAGCCGTCGAAGACGCACTTGTCCAGCTCGACCTGCTTGGCGTGACATCCGCCGTGCTCACCGTCGTGCCGCGGAGTCGGTACCGGCCGGCGTCGGTCGAGACGCGAGCGAATCGGTCCGCTGAAGGAGACGCGCCGTCGACCGCTGACGGATCCACCGCCTCTCGAGACCTCCCTGCTAAGCCGTGAACGTCTCGCACGGCGCACGCACCGCCGTGCCGGATGACGTAGCGAGCTGGGCGCCAACAACAGAGGAGCGGGCGACCCGGTGGCGGTTCGCACGCCTCGGTGTGGTCATGGCTCTAGTCGCGACACTGATCGGTGCGTCGGCTCTCGTGCATCCCGCCGCACCAGTCGCTCTAGCAGCCGTGGTGATCGTCCTCGTGGCGATCTGGCGGCGCCCGCTTGTCGCTGCGGTACTCGTCGCATCCGTTGTGCCAGCGACTGCGGGACTGGACCGCGGGCTGGTGGTCCCAGAACTCAAGATCTCCGAGATCCTGTTGGTGCTGTGCCTGGCGCCCCTGGTCTTTCGGCGTACCGCGCGCTGGCGCCGCATCAACAGCATCGACATAGCGCTGTTGACCGTGGCGGTCACGGGGCTCGCGCTCGAGGTGGCCAACGGGCTCAACGCCGACAACCTGGCCCTCGACATGTTGTTGCGGAGCGGGCTCTTCCCTGCCTTCACTTTCGCCACTTGGTGGGTCGCGTCTCGCGGGGTGTCCGATCGGCGCGACGTGGACACTGTGCTGCGGTGGGTGCTGCTGGTGAGCGTAGTGCCCGCGACCTTGGGCATCCTGCAATACCTCGACGTGCTCGGCGTCCGAGCGGCGCTTTCCTCGGTGGTCGACAGTGGCCTTCTTCCGGAGCCGGGCGGCACTTTCAGCCGTGTCACTGGGCCATTCACGATTGCGCACTCGTTCGGCGGCTATCTTCTCGTGCCGTTGATCATCGGTGCGGTGCTGCTCCTTGGCAGCCGCTCATCGGTCCTCGGGCGACGCGCCCTGGCGACTGTGGTCGCAGTCGACGCCGCTGCACTCGTGCTCTCCGTCACGATTACTACGCTTCTATGGGCAGTCGCGGCCTTCCTGATTGCGGCGACCATGGTTCAGTATCTTCGCCGGGCGCTGGCCGCACTCGTCAGCGTCGCATTGCTGGCCGGCCTGGTGTTCTGGCCA
This sequence comes from Cellulomonas sp. ATA003, assembly GCF_031582905.1. Classification (NCBI taxonomy): domain Bacteria; kingdom Bacillati; phylum Actinomycetota; class Actinomycetes; order Micrococcales; family Cellulomonadaceae; genus Cellulomonas; species Cellulomonas sp. ATA003. The sequence goes on along the minus strand of NZ_CP133990.1, from coordinate 3,618,163 downwards.
GCTCTGGCCGATCGCTGGCAGGCGCAGACGACGCCCGCCTCCGGTACAGCGGAAGGCGCGGTGCCTCAGACCTTCCAGTTCCGTATCCTCGTCTGGCAGCGCGACTACCTTCCGCTGCTCGCCGAGGCAGCCCCCGCGGGGCTGAACATCGGCCCGGGCGATGTGGTGTTCACCTCGACAGAGAACCAGTACATCAGCCTCATCTTGCGTGGTGGAGTCGTCTTGCTACTGGCCACCGCGGCCTCGCTGGTCGTGCTGGCCCGCCGCGCCGCTCATGCCGCACGCGTAGAGCCAGAGCACACCAGCCTGCCCGCCGCGGCGATCTTCGGGATCTTGGTGTTCCTGCCCGTGGCCTGTATCGCGTGGCCGTACGTCACGAATGCTGGCCTCCCGCAATCGTTGTTCGGGGTGGCAGGCGCTGTGCTGGCGATGGCGGGCACGCCACCGGGCGGGCACTGGGCGCCGGGCGTCGCGACGGTGCGGCGTTGACGATCGGCGACCAGAGAGAGTGCAGGCTGCAAGCCCAATGTGACGCATCTCGCATGGGCGTGGCGCGATGTCACCCGGGAGCGAGGGTCTCTACGTCACAGCCATGCCACAGGATGGAAGGATGACTACTTCCCGTGCCGACGAAGCGCCACCGAGCCGGGGCTCCACGGCTCGGCGGCGTCTGCTCGCCACCGTTGCAGCTGCTCTCGCGCTAGTGCTTGCGCTCCTGATCGGCGTTCAGATCGGGCGGTCGACAGTGGACATGGAGCCCGGCGCGAGCGGTACAGACCCGGACTCGGCAGAGAGCCGTGAGTCCGGCGGGACCAGGCTCGAGGTCCCCGCCGAGCTCACCTGGGCACCGCCCGAACTTGATGACCCGGAGACCATCGAGGTGACCGAGGACGAGCATGGCCTGAAGCTAGAGGACGACTCGGACTACGTCATTGAGATGCCGGATGAGCCTTTGGACGTCGTGGGTGGCTTGACGATCCATGGCGGGCGGAATGTCGTTCTGATTGGTGGCGAGATCCGAATATCTGAGGAGGGTGAAGGCAGCCACGCGCAGCGGGCGCTATTCCTGAAGGACCAGACCGGGACCGTCCACATCGAAGGTTTGCACATCACAGGCGCCGCGCTCGCCGAAGGCGTCAACCTCGATCAACGCAAGGGAGCGACGATCCAGCTGCAGAACATCCGGGTGGAACAGGTCGTCGGTGAGCGCGACGGCCACCATGCCGACGTGATCCAGACCTGGGCGGGGCCGTCGGTGCTGCGGGTGGACCGGCTCACCGGTTACACGACCTATCAAGGGTTCTTCCTGCTCGCGAAGCAGTTCATCGACGACGACCCCGAGGGCTTCGACCTGCGCAACGTCAACCTGATCGGCGAAGACGCTGGCTACCTGTTGTGGCGGGATTCGGATGCCTGGCCGATCGAGGTGCAGAACGTGTGGGTCGAGACCGACAAGGATCCCGACGACCGCGACCAGTTCCTCTGGGCCCGTGGTGACAACAGCGACGACACCTGGGACGACGTCAAGGTCGGCACACCGCCACGCGGAGACTTCGTGCCTGCTGAGGTAGTTGGTGTGGATTACGCATCGCCCGGCTACGCCGGTGACGGTGCCGACGATTAGTCGGACAGATGCGTCGGGCCCCTCCTTGGGGCGGGCGAGGACGCAGGCGGCAACGCGGATGATGAGGATTCAAGTGGACAAGTTGGTGACTTTCGACTGCTTCGACACGGTCGTGACCCGGGCAGTCGGTGAGCCCCGGTCGGTGAGCTACCTCGTCGCTAGGCGGTTGGCCGAGCTTGGCCATGAGTTCGGCGGGGCCGAGGTATTCGCGTCGGCGCGCGTCGCCGCGGAGGACCTGACCTACCGGCGACTTGGCGACCGATACACGTTGTCGGATGTCATGCGTCAGCTCGTTGACCTGCTGGGGCTGGACGCCGAGGTGGCACCTGACCTGGAGCGCGCCGAGCTCGACGTGGAGCGGTCGATCACTCGCGCGGTTCCTGCCGGCGTGGCGCAGGTCGAAGCGGCCAGGGCGACGGGTGCGCAGATCGGCTTTCTTTCGGACACGCCGTTGCCCCGAGCTTTCGTCGGAGAACTGCTCACGACGAGCGGCGCTATGCGCGATGGCGATCTGCTGTGGGTCTCCAACGAGCTCGGCGCGGGCAAGGATCGCGGTACCGCGTTCTTCGAGGTCGCAAAGTCGCTGCCCGAAAGGCCGCGGAAGTGGGAGCACTACGGGGACAACCCGCGGGGTGACGTACGGATGGCTCGTCTTTCGGGCGTCGCGGGGCAATGGGTGAGCCGGGGTCGGCTGAACCGGTACGAGAAGCTGCTGGAGGGTGCCGCGCAGTCCACAGGAGGATTCTCATCACTCCTCGCAGGTGCGTCGCGTCGAACCCGCCTGGTTCTAGAGGTCGAGCGTCCGGACATCGACGGCGACCGGGCGACCGTGATCGCTGGGGTCGCGGCTCCTACCCTCGTCGGCTACGTCCTGTGGTGCCTGCGTCGAGCGCAGCGTGCCGGTTGCTCCCGGGTCTACTTCGTAGCCCGCGACGGCGAGGTCATGCTGCAGATTGCGCGGCGGTTGATCCGGGGCCTGGGCCTTGAGATGGACCTGCGGTACCTCGAGGGATCGCGACGGGCCTGGCTGTTGCCATCGATGGGTGACGTCGATGCCGGGCGTCTTGCGGCCGTCCTCGGGCGCGAGGAGAAGGTCACAGTCCGCAAGTGCCTCGAGTGGGTCGATCTGCTTCCCGAGGACGTCGGGCAGGTGCTCTCCGAAGCGGGTTTACCTGCGTCGGTGTGGGACGCGCGGCTGGACCCTCCCGGCGTCTCGCGCATGGTCGATCTGATGACCGGCGCATTGAGCGAGCGAGTTGCGGAGCGTTCCCGCGCTCGGACGGCGGCAACGCAGGACTACCTCCGTCAGGAGGGTTTGCTCGAAGAGACGCCATTCGCCGTCGTCGACATCGGGTGGCAGGGCACGGTGGGCCGTCTACTCACTGCCGTGCTCGAGCGATGCGGTGGTCAGCCTCCAGCGGTCGAGTGCTACTTCGGTCTGACGAAGCCCCAGCACGATGCCGAGGGGCGTGACCCGCGTGGCTACATGTACGACGAGTGGCGTGGCACCGGCGCCGGCACGCGGTTCGTTGACGACTGGGTGGCGTTGGAGATGTTTGCGGCACCTACGCACGGCCGTGTGGGCGGCTACGAGCGTGATGGCAACGTCGTTCGGCCGATCCGCGGCGACGCCGGACCGGCTCATGCTCTCGAATGGGGGCTGGAGGCTGTGCGGCACGGTATCGACGTGTTCTGCGACGAGCTTGCGCCCACTTTGGGGCTGCTCGACCCGTACGTGGATGTGCGAGCGGCGACCTGGTCTGCGCTTCGGACGTTCTGGCTTCTTCCAACGGCCGCCGAGGTGCGGGCATGGGGCGACTTCCCCTTCGAGGAGGACGACGAGCTGCACTACGCGATCGCAGAGGGCCTCTCTGGTCGGGAAGTGTTGGCGAGCTTGCGAGCCCGGAGTCCACGGCTGCGACGGCGCGGTACATGGCCCGCTGGCGTCCGTGCACGCGCCTCACGACCCGTCCGAGCCATGGATCGTGGGGCGAAGTCGATCGGCGAGCTGGCGGGCAAGGCGGCACGGGTGCAGATGTTCGCCATGGGCCGACGTCGAGTCGCCCGGCGGGGCCGTGACGCGTGAGCGGCGGGCGAAGCCGGCGCTGTGCCAGGGCGTGTCACGGTTAGACCGCCTCGGCGGTCGTAAGCCTCAGCGGGCGGTGCGGTAGGCGCGCACAGCGAGCATCTGTCGCACGAGTCGGCAGGCGATTTCCTGGACGCGGTTCGCATTGAGCAGTCCCGCGGCGCGATACGCGACCCCGAGAGGCGCCGTGGTGAGAGCTTGCGGGAAGCGGGCGGCCACAGCTGCCAGCCGAACGAGCGGCGCGGGACCGGCGACCAAGGCGAGTACGTGGCGCGGGATCAGCTCGGGTTGGTCGGACCAGCGATGTTCCAGAGCTGCCGTCGACCGCCCACGTGCGAGCGACTCACGGACGAATGCGTGCCATCCCCGGCGGTGAAGATGGCTGCTCACCACTGTGCGATCGAAGCGAGCAGTTGCACCCAGCTGGGCGAGCCGGAGGCCGAGGTCGAGGTCTTCGCTGTAGTCGAGGCGGATCGAGGGACGTAGCGTCTCAGCTTCCCGGTACAGGGCGGCGTTGATGCTCGCCGCCCCGCCCCACAAGCCCGCAGGCAGTGTGCTCGGATCAGATTCCCATCGGCGGGTCGCCCCGTCGTACTCCCGGGCGTACAAGCGGCTGGGTGCGTCGTCCCGGCCCCACGCGGGAGGCTGCGCGACGGGCATATACCCAAGCAGCACCCCCGCTGTGTCCCGGCGTGAAAGCGCCGGTGAGCGTCGACGACGCCCGGTCCTGGCATGACATCGTCGTCGGCCATGAGGACGACGTCGCCGGTCACGGCCTTGAGGCCTTCGATCCGGGCTAGCGCGAGTCCCGAGTTCGTCGCGAGCTCGAGCACCGTCAGCTCTGAGACACCCAACGCCTCCAGCTGGGCGCGGGCGCCGGGGTGGGGGCCGTCCAGCACGACGACGACCTGGTCGGCGGACTGCGCCACGTAGGCCTCGATGAGCGATGGCAGGCGCTCGTGCCGACGGTACGAGGGGATGACGACCGAGATCAGAGGGCCGCTCACTTGTAGCCCGGAGACGTGTACTTCGTTCCCGCCACGTCAGACGGCACAACGTCTCCAGAAGCGGGCTTGCCGGACTGGACACCGTCCCATGTGCCGCGCAAGAACTGGCTGCGCGCGACGTTGCCCTGGGACGTCGATGCCCAGACGTTCTGTGTCGTCAGTGGCCACGTACCGCTCCGCCAGGCGAGGTACTTGCTTCCGGCCTGGCCGACAAGGTTGACGTTCCGCAAGTCCATCAGGTCGGGCAGCGGCCCGTACTGCTGGGGGGTGAGGAAGAAGCCCTGGTATGTGGTGTAGCCGGTCAGGCCGTCGACGCGCAGGACCTTGGGGCCGGCCCAGGTCTGGAGTACGTCGGCGTGGAAGCCGCTGCCGGAGCCGTGGACGGTGTCGACGCGGATGTTCTGGAGCTGGACGGTGGCGCCGTTGCGCTGGTCGAGGTTGATGCCTTCGGCCAGCGCGGCACCGGTGATCTTGAGGCCTTCGACGTGGATCGTGCCGGACTGCCCCTTGAGGTACAGGCCGCGGACGTCGTTGCCGTGGGTGCTGTTCTTGCTGATCTTGATCTCGCCGCCGATCAGGACGACGTTGCGGCCGCCGCCGATGATCAGACCGCCCTTGGCTTCGAGCGGGGTGCTGGGCATCTTGACGATGTAGTCCTGGCCGGCCTTGAGGATCAGGTCGCGGTTGGTGTTCGAGACGGTGATCGTTGTCGGGTTGGTGAGCTTCGGCGGGGCCCACGTCAGCGTGCGTGACGAGCTCGACACGGCCGGTGTGGGGGTGGGGGCCGGGGCCGGCTTGGGTGCCGGGGTCGCGGTGCCGGACGTGACGGTGGCGGTGCGGCAGGCGAAGGTGCGGTCCGCCCCAGGGCCGACGTTGACCACGGTGACGCAAACCTCGTGGCTGCCCTTGGGTAGCGGCACCACCGTCTTGTAGCCGGTGCGCGGGCCGAGATCGGGGTAGGCGCGGGGGACATCCGCGCGGGCGACGTCGGTGGTCAGGGTGCGGGTGCTGCCGGCGACGGCGACCTTGACGGTCACCGGCTTGGTCGTGTTGCGGTCAGCGGCCCAGCCGAAGACCTCGAGCCCACCGGTGACCGGAGTGACCCGGTCGAGATTGCCGACCGGCGACCCCGCCGGCGCGGCCTGCGCGGGTGCAGTCGCGGTAACGAGAAGTGCACCGGCCACAGCGGCGACGGCTAGGCGGCGGGCTAGCCCGGGCAGCGCAGTCGGTCGGCCGCTACGGGCATGACTCGAGCGTCTGGGGTGCACGTGGTTCTCCGTGTCGTTCGGTGGCCTGCTGCGAACGCACGGCCCGTGGCGTCACGTCCCTGTCGTGCAGGTCCGCGTGTCCTGTGGACTCGTGACACCGTAGGGGCACAGCCTGCGGCCCAGCAAGCGAAGTGACATACCTCACCTAGTGAACTCGCGCAAGGGCTGAATGGGTAAGCCGCGGGTGATTTGTGCTCGAGGTCGACGGTACGGGAGAACGATGAGCCGGAGGGAGAAGGGGCAGTAGTGCACCGCCGCCTCCTCCCTCGTGACCGCACCCAGCCGGCGGGCCCTATGCGACACCTGGCCGAAGATCAGCCGGTGTACCCCGGCGATGCGTAGCGCGTGCCAGCCATGCTGGACGGCACGATGTCGCCACTCGTCGGCACTCCCGACTGAGCGTTGGCCCAATCGCCGCGCAGGAATTGCGTACGCGGAACGCTGATCTGGGAAGTCGATGCCCAGACGTTCTGCAGCTTCAACGGCCAGGCACCGCCGTCACGCCAGGCGAGGTACTTGCTTCCGGCCTGGCCGACAAGGTTGACGTTCCGCAAGTCCATCAGGTCGGGCAGCGGCCCGTACTGCTGGGGGGTGAGGAAGAAGCCCTGGTATGTGGTGTAGCCGGTCAGGCCGTCGACGCGCAGGACCTTGGGGCCGGCCCAGGTCTGGAGTACGTCGGCGTGGAAGCCGCTGCCGGAGCCGTGGACGGTGTCGACGCGGATGTTCTGGAGCTGGACGGTGGCGCCGTTGCGCTGGTCGAGGTTGATGCCTTCGGCCAGCGCGGCACCGGTGATCTTGAGGCCTTCGACGTGGATCGTGCCGGACTGCCCCTTGAGGTACAGGCCGCGGACGTCGTTGCCGTGGGTGCTGTTCTTGCTGATCTTGATCTCGCCGCCGATCAGGACGACGTTGCGGCCGCCGCCGATGATCAGACCGCCCTTGGCTTCGAGCGGGGTGCTGGGCATCTTGACGATGTAGTCCTGGCCGGCCTTGAGGATCAGGTCGCGGTTGGTGTTCGAGACGGTGATCGTTGTCGGGTTGGTGAGCTTCGGCGGGGCCCACGTCAGCGTGCGTGACGAGCTCGACACGGCCGGTGTGGGGGTGGGGGCCGGGGCCGGCTTGGGTGCCGGGGTCGCGGTGCCGGACGTGACGGTGGCGGTGCGGCAGGCGAAGGTGCGGTCCGCCCCAGGGCCGACGTTGACCACGGTGACGCAAACCTCGTGGCTGCCCTTGGGTAGCGGCACCACCGTCTTGTAGCCGGTGCGCGGGCCGAGATCGGGGTAGGCGCGGGGGACATCCGCGCGGGCGACGTCGGTGGTCAGGGTGCGGGTGCTGCCGGCGACGGCGACCTTGACGGTCACCGGCTTGGTCGTGTTGCGGTCAGCGGCCCAGCCGAAGACCTCGAGCCCACCGGTGACCGGAGTGACCCGGTCGAGATTGCCGACCGGCGACCCCGCCGGCGCGGCCTGCGCGGCCGTTGCTCCTCCAATGAATGAGCCGGTGACGGCGAGCGTGGCGACGGCAGCAGCAACGCGACGCGCGAGCGGCGTGCGGAGGTTCGACGCCCTGGGGGCATGGTGAGTTCGGTGCACAGTGTTCTCCAGTGTCGTTCGGTGGCCCGGCTGACCCCGCGGGTCCCATGGCTTTGCGTCCCCGCCTCGCGACGGGTCTGCCCCTTCGTGGACACAGAGCCCATCGGCCTGCATCGGGTGAACTTGAGTGGCGAACGGGTGATCCGTCGGCCGGGCTGCTTGCGCGGACGACCGGACTGCCCTATTCGTCGGCCGGCCGCTACCCGCGCCGGACGGCGCTCAGCACCACCTCGGCCACCCGCTCGGGCACCTGCTCGGGCACCCAGTGGCCGATGTCGACGCCGACGGAGCGGAACGGGCCCCGCACGTAGCGACCGGTCGCCCGGACGGCGGTGGGGGAGAAGAACGGGTCCCGCCGTCCGTGCACGAGCGTCGTGGGGACCCGGATGACGCCCGCGGAGAACCCGCGGCCCAGCGGGATGGCCCGGTACCAGGCCAGGGCGGCGGTGAGGGCGCCCGGCTCGAGCATGCGACGCGTGTAGTGGTCGGCTCGCGACTCCTCGAGCCCGGACGTCACGAGCGCACGCCGTAGCCGGGCACCGTCGTCGGCGAGCAGGAGGCGCTCCGGCAGCCGCGGGAGCTGGAAGCCGGCCATGTACCAGGAGCGGAGCGCCTGGGTGCTGCGCGTCAGGCTGTGGACCGCGGCGGCCGGGTGCGGGGTCGACAGCGCCGTGAGCGACGCCGTCCGGTCCGCGCGGCGGCCGGCGAAGGCCCACGCGACCGCGCCTCCCCAGTCGTGCCCGACGACGTGCGCCCGCTCGACCCCGGCGGCGTCCAGCAGCGCGACGACGTCGTCGACCGTCTCGCGCAGCGTGTACGGCGAGCGCCCCGCGGGCCGGGCGCCGGGAGAGTAGCCCCGCTGGTCCGGGGCGAGCACCCGCAGGCCCTCGGCGGTGAGCAGGGGCGTCAGCGCGTCGTAGGCGCCGGCGTCCTGGGGGAAGCCGTGCAGGCAGACGACGACGGGCCCGTCGGCGGGGCCCGAGTCGCGGACGTCGAAGGTCAGACCGGAGCGGCGGAAGGTGTCCACGACGCCATCGTGGGCCGTCAGCCGCCGGAGAGCACGTCCGCGAGGTCGAACCGCACCGGCACGTCGAGCTGGGCGTAGGTGCAGCTCTCCGGGTCGCGGTCCGGGCGCCACCGCACGAACTGGGCGGTGTGGCGGAAGCGAGCGCCCTCCATGTGGTCGTACTTGACCTCGACCACGCGTTCGGGACGCAGCGGCGTGAAGCTCAGGTCCTTGCCGCTGTTCCACCGGCTGGTCTCGGCCTCGCGCGGGGTGCGGGTGCCGCTCGCCTGCGCGGCCGCGGTCCACGGGTGGTCGGCCGCGTCGGTCACCCAGGGCTGCAGCTCGGCGAACAGCTCGGCGCGGCGAGCCATGGTGAAGGCGCTGGTGACGCCGACCGAGGCGAGCGTGCCGTCGTCGTCGTACAGGCCGAGGAGCAGCGAGCCGACGGCGTCGTCGGCGGACTTGTGGGTCCGGTAGCCGGCGACCACGCAGTCCACCGTGCGCTCGTGCTTGATCTTCGTCATCACGCGCTTGTCGGGCTGGTAGGTGAGGTCCCCCCGCTTGGCGACCACGCCGTCCAGGCCCGCACCCTCGAACACCTCGAACCACCGCTGGGCGACCTCGAGGTCGTCGGTGGCGGGCGTGAGGTAGACACCGGGTCCCCCGCCGGGGACGTGCTGCTCGAGGAGCGCGCGCCGCTCGGTGTACGGGCGGGCCGTGAGGTCCTCGTCGCCCAGCGCGAGCAGGTCGAACACGACGAGGACGGCCGGCGTCTCCAGGGCGAGGAGCTGCACCCGGGACTTCGCCGGGTGTATCCGCTGCAGCAGCGCCTCGAAGTCCAGGCCGGTCGCCGCGGTGTTGGCCACGACCACCTCGCCGTCGACGACGCACCGCTCCGGCAGCTGCGCCAGCGCGGCGTCGACGACCTCGGGGAAGTAGCGCGTGATCGGCTTGGTGTTGCGGCTGCCGATCTCCACCTCGTCGCCGTCCCGGAAGACGATGGCGCGGAACCCGTCCCACTTGGGCTCGTAGACCTGGCCGGGCGGGATGGCCCCGACCGACTTGGCGAGCATCGGCGCGACGGGGGGCATCACTGGCAGGTCCATGGCGCCCAGTGTGATCGTCAGGGCGTGCAGCAGCCACCCTGTCCCGGGTGGGGATAGGGCGGCGGCTCAGCCGCGTCGACCGGACCGTAGCCGCGCCGCGCGCCCTCCACGGTCGTGCGCCACCTGTGTCAGGACGCCCATCGTCTCCTGCGCGGTGCGGCTGTCGTCGAGATGGGCGCGAGCCCACACCTGACCCTCGAGCATCGCGGCCCGCAGCCGTCCTGGGGCCCGCAGGTGCGCCGCGACAGCGTCCGCCAGCGCGTCAACGTCGTCCACCGGCACGAGGTCCCCGTACCGCCCCCGTCCAGAAGGTGCCGCGGACCGGACACGCAGTCGGCCGCGATGGTGGGCGCCCCGACCACCATGGCCTCGGCCAGCGTGAGGGTGACCCCTCCCACCGGCTCGGGAGGCAATACAGGTCGGCTGCCGCCATCACGGCGACCGGGTTGTCGACGAACCCGGGCAGGTGCACGCTGCCGGCCACGCCGAGGTCGGCCGCGAGGGCTTCTAGTGCAGCACGCTCCTCTCCTTCACCCAGGATAACGAGGCGGTGCGGAAGGCCGGCGGCGAGCACCCGGGCATGGGCCTCGACGAGGACGTCGAAGCCCTTCTGCTGCGTGAGGCGACCCACGGCGACGACCAGGGGACCCTCGCCCGCAGCGAGTGCCGGGACGCCGGCGCGGGCGGCCGTGGTCACGGCGTCAACGTCGATCCCGTTCAGCGCCACCGAGACCCGGTCCGCGCGGACCCCGAGGTACTCGACCGACGGGACAAGGCCCGGCGAGACGCAGACGACCTGGTCGGCGGACGTAATTGACCACCGCAGCAACCCGTGCAGCCGTCGGCTCTCGTACTGCTCCATGGCGGCACCGGGGTCGGACTGGACGAGCACGACGAACGGTCGCCGCACTATCCGGGTGGCGATCCGCGCGAGCAGCAGGCCGAAGCCGATTTCCCGTCCCGCGATGACCACGTCGGCCCGTCGCGCGTGCCCCAGCATGCGGACGAAGCCCAAGACCAGCGCCCACCGCAGGCGCAGCTCACGCGTCGCCGTCGGGTAGACCGGCCGCACGCCGACGGGCGGGGTCACACCTGCACCGGCCGGCCGCTGGAGGAGGTAAAGCACCACGCGTGCCGACGTCTGCTGCCACCGGGCGACCAGCCGGACAAAGACCCGGGTCGCCCCGTCCTCGTAGAGGCGGCGGTCGACGGCCAGGACCCTGACGCTCTGCGTCGCGTCCTCGGCTCGTACGGGGCGCACGCCGTCTGCAGTGCTCACGAGGCGACCACGCGGGTACGCCGCGCCAGGATGTCGCGCCCCATGCGGACGGCCTCGAGCACTACGGAGCGTGCCACGACCAGGGCCGTGAGCGTGTAGACGACACCACCGAGCCCGAGCGCGAGTGCGACGTACGCCACGCCGTCGAGCTCGAGCAGCGCCTGGGCGCCGACGACGGCTCCGGCGGCCACACCGCCGGCGAGGAACACGCAGGCCGTCCCAGTGGCTGCGCGGAGGGGACGCCCAGTAGGTGACGCACGACGAGCATGCGCACCGGGACGCTCAGCGCCACAGTGGCGCCGATGGCTGCGGCCAGGACCTCCAGGTCACTATGGAAGACGAACACGACACCGAGGTGTACCACGACGAAGATGAGGACGACCTTCAGCTCGGCACCCGGGTGCCCGGTCGCGAGGAGGACGGACCGGTCGAAGTCCGTGACCGCCTGCAGGAGAGCAGACAGGGCGAGCACGGAGGCGACGGTCGTGGTCGGCGCCCACTGGTCACCGAACACCGCCGGCACCACGTCCTCGCTCACCAGGGCGAGTGCCACGAGCGACGGCACGAGCACGAGCGCGCTGAGGGCGCGCGCGGTCGCGAGTGCTCGGCCGAGCCGCTCGGGCGCCTCCTGCAGCCGCGCAAACACTGGGTGCGCCACGGAGCCAACGACGGACGAGATCACATCGACGACGACGTTCACCAGCCGGCCGGCGACCGTCCAGTAGCCGACGGCGACCGCGTTGACGAGCGCTCCGATGATGAACACCTCGCCCTGCGTGCGAGCTTGGGGCGCAAGCAGCACGAGCAGCGACTTGCTGCCGTACGCGACCATCGGACGGATCTCACTCCGGTCGAACGTCAAACGTGGCCTGAAGTCGCTGGCCCACCACAGAGCCGCGAACGACACCACCCCACGGACGAGTGTCTGGCCGACCAGCGCCCACACCCCCGCACCTGCCAGCGCCAGCCCGATGGCGGCGGCAACGGACAGGAGGGCTGCGAGGATCTGCCGCAGAGCCAACTCTTTGAATCGTAGATCGCGAGCTAGAAGGACTGCAGGCACGGTGGAGACGCCAGCGATCAAAAGGGCCACGGCGAGCGCTGGCAGCACCTCGCGGAGCTGAGGAGTATCGAGCCAGCCGCTGGCGGGGCCGGCGAGGGCCGCGACGACGAGCGCGAGCATGAGCGCGAGCGCCGACGTCAGGTAGAACGCCGTGTTCGTGACCGCGGGGGTCAGCCGCTGCTTCTGCAGCAGGTACGACGCAAAGCCGCCGTCTGCGACCGTGGTGAGGAAGCTGATGAAAGTCGTAGCGAGCGCCACGACGCCGAACTGCAGTGGCGTGAGCAGGTTGCCGAGGATGATGAAGCCCACGAGCGTGCTCAGGCGCACCGACCACTTCTCGAGCGTGGTCCAGACGACGCCGCTTACCGCCTGCTGCCGGAGTGAACTTGGCTGTGCCGGGCTGTCGTCGTCCGCCTCGGGCGTCACCGGGTCTCCTCACCTTGGTCAGGCTCCGGCGGCTGCGACCTGCGGCGACACCGGGGTGCGCACGCCGGGCGCGCCCATCGAGGGTAGTTGCCCGCACCGCGGTGGAGAAACAGGGCCGCCGGACGGCGATCGTCCGCTGCGCGAGCGCAGCCGACATCCGGTTGTCAGCGAGCACGGGACGGGACGTCCGACGGGTGACGCTACCCTCGGACCTCCGACGAAAGGGGAGGTGAGCGGCATGACGAGCGCGCTGATCGGTCACACCGGCTTCGTCGGGACGAACCTCCGGCTGCGTCACGAGTTCGACGGTCTGTACAACTCGACCAACCTTGGTGACATCACCGGCCGGGAGTACGACGTCGTCGTGAGCGCGGCCGGCCGCGCCGACTCATACCGGATCAATAAGCAACCGGACGCCGACATGGCGGAGCTGGAGCACATCGCCCGGACGCTGGGGACCGTGCGTGCCCGCAGGGTGGTCCTGATCTCCACCGTGTGCGTTTACGCGGGCGGGACGTCCCCAGACGAGGACGCAGAGCTTCCTCCCGACGAGCTGACGCCGTACGGCCGCAACCGCCTCCGGCTCGAGCAGCTCGTGAGTGAGCGCTTCGACACGCTTATCGTGCGGCTGCCTCAGCTGTACGGGGCAGGCATGAAGAAGGGGCTCGTGTTCGACCTGGCGAACCGCCATCGCGTCGAGCACATCCGGCCGGACGGCGTCTTCCAGTATTACGACCTCTCGCGGCTGTGGGCGGACATCACCGTGGCTCTCGACGCGGGCATCGCGTCCCTCAACATGGCAATCCCCCGATCACGCACGAGCGTCTCGCCCGGGAGGTGTTCGGGATCGACATCCGGGGACAGGTCCCCCAGAGCCGGAGTCGCCGTTCGTCCGCATGTACAGCCGGGACATGCGGACCACCCACGCCGCCCTCTTCGGGGCGGACGGCCCGTACCTCCTCACCGAGGAACAAGAGCTCGCGGCGGTGCGGCGATTCGTCGACTCCGTCACGCGATCGGCCTAGAGACGAGGCGGACGGACGAGAATATGCTGCAGAACACCCGGGTGTCGGCCATCATCACCTGCGCGGGGCGCGGGGTGCGTTTCGGAAGCAACAAGCTGCTCGCCACCATCGGCGACACGACCGTCCTGGAGCGGACGGTCCGCTGCTTCCTGGTGCGCCCCATCGACGAGGTGATCGTGACGGTGAGCGCGGAGAACGAGGAGGCCTACCGGCGCATCCTCATCGACGACGCGCGCCTCCCGGTTACTCTCGTGCTGGGCGCCGAGGAGCGATTCCTCTCTGCGCAGCGGGGGCTCGAGGCCACGACGGGGGATCTGATCCTCGTGCACGACGGCGTGCGTCCGTTCGTCACGCCGAACATGATTGACGACGCCCTGCTGGCTAGCATGCAGTTCAAGGCCGCGATGCTCGGCCTCCCGAGCGTCGTGCAGGTCAAGCTGGTGACGGACGACGAGTATATCGAAGGCTCTCTCGACCGTGCGCGGACCTGGCTCGGCCAGACGCCGCAGGTCTTCCATCGTAAGCTCCTCGAGAAGGCGTATGAAGGGGCTCTCGCCGATAATTACGCCCGGGTGAGCGACGACGCCGACCTGGTCGCGTAGTACCCGAGGCACGCGGTCAAGATCGTCCGGGGACACGAGAACAACATCAAGATCACGACCCCGATGGGCCTGTTCGTCGCCCGTCAAATCGCAGAGAACTTGGCCTAGCAGCGGTGAGCCGCACCGCCGGCCGACGGCTCGTCCGGCTCCGTCGACCAGCGACGCGCGTCAGCGTGGGGACCGGGTGACGCCTCCAGCGGTGAAGAGCGGAGGCCTGCTCCGCTCGACCTGGTAGTCGTTGAGCCACTCGAACAAGTGATCGGTCACGGGGAGCCGAGCAGCGTAGCCGATGCCGGCCAGCACGTCCGGGTACGTGCTCGGCGACCGCAGGACGCCGTCGCGGGCGTCGACGAGGAAGTCGTTCACGGCCGACACGTCACGCAGCACCGGGCCCGGGAGCACCGCGAACAGGTTGGGGACGTTGAAGCCGCGGCGCTCGCCGTAGACCTCCAGGTCCGGGAGGAAAAAGCCGACCGGGCGGTCGAACGTCAGGTAGTCGACCCATGCGCTCGATGCGTCGCTCATCATCACGTCGGACGCCGCCAGGAGCTGCTCGAGGCTCACGCGTGCCGCTGCCAGGTCCTGATTCCGCACGACGGTCGCGCCGAGGCCCGAGTAGTCGTCGTCGTCCATGGGATGGGGCTTGACCAGCAGCGTCACGCCGTCCGGTACGTTGATGCGATCAGCGAGAGCCGTGCTGAGGGGGCGCCGTCGGCCCACGTCGCGTGCATGCCGTCCGAGCCGCTGCGGTACGTCGGCAGCCACAGGACCACGCGCGCGTCGGCGGCGACGCCCAACAGGCGGCGCGTCTCGTCCGGGTGTCGGCGCCCAGCGGAGTCCAACCGAGGGTTGCCGACCACCGCGACGTCACGCATCCGGAGCCCGAACATGCGTGCCTTCTCCCGCCCCCACAGGTCGGTGGCGGCGACCACGACCGTCGCCTTCGACTGCGGGAGGACGGGCGAGGGCTTAGGGCCCTCGCCGTGCCACAGGTTCACTACGAGCCGCGACCGGGGCGGAGTGACGGCGGTCATCATCCCGTGCGTAAAGAAGGTGACCTCGGCGCGCCAGGCGGCACGGAAGGCGGCCAGGGTCTTCGCGCGGGCGTACGTCACCTTTCCGGCCGGGACACCCGGTGGCGGCGCCAACCAGGACGTCGGTTCGTGGCCGTTGTGCAGCCAGACGATGGTCCCGGGGTAGTGACGGAGCAACCCGTGAACGACCTCGATAGCGTTTCCCTCGGAATCCGAAAATCCGTGCACCAGTGCGATCTTCCGTGCCGGGAGAGTTCGCATAGCGGCTCTTCGCAGATGACGGTGTAGCGGGGCCAGCGCGTCGGTGTCCGGGTAGGGGTCGAGGTCTCCCGAGGATGAAGGTTCCTACGCCGCTCATCCGGAAGACCTCGACGTGCCCGACGCTACCTTCGCTGCCCCGGACCTGACCACGTTCTGCCGGCTGGACGAGCTTGGCCTGGAAGTCACCGGGCAACGCCTCGAACCGGATCGTGCGGTGCTGTCGTGCCGGGTCGTCGACCCGGACCAGTGGTGTCGGCGCTGCGGCTGCGAGGGCACCGCCCGGGACACGGTGGTCCGGCGGTTGGCGCACGAGCCGCTGGGTTGGCGACCCACGATGCTGCTGGTCACGGTGCGCCGGTACCGGTGTACCGGGTGCGGGCACGTGTGGCGGCAGGACACCAGCCGCGCGGCCGCGGCTCGGGCGAAGCTGTCCCGGCGGGCGCTGCGCTGGGCCCTGGAAGGACTGGTGGTCGGACACCTGACCGTCGCACGGATCGCCGAGGCTCTGGCGGTGTCGTGGAACACCGCCAACGACGCGGTCCTCGCCGAGGGACAGCGGGTCTTGATCGACGATCCCCGCCGCTTCGACGGGGTGCAGGTCGTTGGCGTCGATGAGCACGTGTGGCGACATACCCGCCGCGGCGACAAGTGCGTGACCGTCATCATCGACCTGACCGCGATCCGCGCCGGTACCGGCCCGGCCCGGCTGCTCGACATGGTCGAAGGCCGATCCAAGCAGGCGTTCAAGCAGTGGCTGACCGCTCGCCCCACGGGCTGGCGGGACGGGATCGAGGTCGTCGCGATGGACGGCTTCACCGGCTTCAAGACCGCCGCCACCGAGGAGCTGCCCGACGCCGTGGCGGTCATGGACCCCTTCCACGTCGTACGCCTTGCGGGCGACGCGCTCGACCGCTGCCGTCGACGCGTCCAGCAGGATCTGCACGGCCACCGCGGCCGCAAGACCGACCCGCTCTACCGCGCGCGGCGGACCCTGCACACCGGCGCTGACCTGCTCACCGACCGGCAGCGGCAGCGGTTGACCGCGCTGTTCGGCGTCGACGAGCACGTGCAGGTTGAGGTGACCTGGAGCGTCTACCAGCGGATGATCGCCGCCTACCGCGATCCGGACCGGGCTCGTGGACGCCAGCTCATGACAGCGCTGATCGCGTCCCTCAGCCGCGGCGTCCCGGCCGCTCTGACCGAGCTCGTCACCCTCGGCAGGACCCTGACCAAGCGGGCCGGCGACGTCCTGGCGTACTTCGACCGGCCCGGTACCAGCAACGGACCGACGGAGGCGATCAACGGCCGGCTCGAACACCGCGGCTCCGCCCTCGGCTTCCGCAACCTCACCAACTACATCGCCAGGAGCCTGCTCGAGACCGGCGGCTTCAGGTCCCGACTACACCCTGGATCGTGATGAGCCCGCATAGCGATCCACGTCACGGTCGCGAGCGCCCGTTCCCGAAAGCGCCAGAAGCCGATCCGGTCGAGGAGTCGACGCAGTAGAGGGGACGGCATCGGCATGGTCCTTCCGAAGATGCTGATCGACCTAGAAGATGCTGATCGACCTACGAGTGGGCGCGTGGCTGGGCTCGGGAGCCGGTGCGGTCGGGCACCCGCTAGTCACAACCTGGCTCAGAAACGTACGGGGACTCAGGGCCGGGACCGTCTGCCTTGCCGGAGGTGCGCCGTTGACTGCAGAACCTAGCGTAGCGAGCCCTTCGCCACACGCGGCGGACGCCCTGCGGGCGCCGCGGCGACGTGGAGCAGATATGTGGCGTCCGCCACTCTCGTGCGCCGGTTCAGGGGTTGCCGAGGGTGATCACTGACGACATGGCTCCGTGGTGAAACGCCCCATCGGGTGACGGGCGGGTGAAATGCACACGTGAGGGACAAAACGTCTCGATCCGGGCCTTAGCGTTGCGCGACGAGAGGCGCTCGATTGTGACGCCACGACGGAAGGTGGCGGCATGCAGGACCGGGTTCCCCTCGAACGGCACGGTGCCATCGCGCTCGGTGCCCCGACCCTGCTCGTATTCGGCGCCTTCGCCGCGGCACAGTTGTACATGCGGGTGACAGGCCCGGACGCCGGGCTCGTGGAGACCTTCGGTCTGGACGGCGAGCAGAACGTGCCGGCGTTCTGGAACACGGTGCTGCTGCTTTCCATCGGTGCTGTCGCGCTGCTCATCGGGGAGCTGACGCCGGCCGGACGGACCCCGTCCCGCGGCGTATGGCGGCTGGCGGCGGTCGCGACGGCGTACCTCGCGATGGACGAGGCTCTCTCGATCCACGAGTTGCTCGGCGGCCCTGCCAGTGCGGCCGTGGAGAGCGTCGGCCTGGACCTGCCGATCTACACGTGGGTCCTGCCTGGCCTGGTGCTGGCCGCGGTCGGCGTGCTGCTGGCCGTCCGGTGGTTCCGCGCAGTGCCCCGCGACGTCCGCCTCGGTCTGGTGGTCGCCGGGGGCGCGTACCTGCTCGGTGCGCTCGTGATCGAGACGCTCAACGGTGCCCTGCTCACCGCCGGCCACGACTCGCTGTACGCGCTGTCGACCGCCGTCGAGGAACTCCTTGAGATGTCGGGGTGCGTAATCGCGGTGTGCGTCCTGCTCCGTCTGGTCGACCTCGACCCATCGACCCGCGCCATGGCGCTGCGCCAGGAGTGCGCGCCTCGGCCGGCTCAGCTCCACTGACGGCGCACGCCCCGGCCGCCGCCACCCCGCCTCAGGTCGGGTTGCACCCCGCCAGCATGATCCGCAGCAGGCCGACGTCCGGGCGCCACGGCTCGAGGTTCCACGTCGCCTTGTCTGGTGCACCGACCGCGTGGCAGACGAGCTGGTCGTGCATCACCGGGGTGTCGACCTCGGGATCGAGCTCCACGAGCTCGGCCCACACCGCGACCTCGCCCGCTTGGCCGGCGTCGCGGGCCCACTCGGACGGCTCGACCGCGATGGAACGGCCGCCCTCGCGCTCGCCCCAGTCGGTGCTGACCACCGCCACGGCCCCGATGCGGAACGTCAGCGGGCCCGTCACCTGAAGGCGCAACAGATCATCGCCGTCCGCCGCGACCCGCGGCGACGCGGCGTCCGCGCCGACCGCGGGCCGTCCCGCGCCGCCCACGAAGGTGCCGTCGACCCCGCGCACGACGAGTGAGCGGTCGTCCTGCGGGTCGATGGTCGCCCCCTCCGGCGCGGCCAGGAGGACGTCGACCGGTGCGCTGACGGCGCCGGGGTCGATCGTCAGCGTGGTGACGTCCCCGTCGGGCTCCGCGGTGATGGCGGTTGCGGGGTCGCTCCCGAGCACGTGCAGCACGGTGGTGCCACCCGCGACGACGGGCACGCCCGTCGTCCGGACGGCTGCTGCGTCCGCGACGGCGGGCGCGGGCGTCGGCTCCACGTCGGGGGACGGCGCAGCGTCCGGCACCGCGGCCGAGGCGCCGTCCGGGCCGTCGTCGTCGGCGGGGCCGCACCCGCCGCACAGCACGGCGGCCAGCACCAGCCCCACAGCGCGCCCGCGGGGACGACGGCGGCCGACGCCGTCGCGGGGGTCGCGCCGCACTGTGCCTCCGGTCGGGATGGGAGTCGGGGATCGGAGCAGCACCGGCAACGCCGGCGCCGTCGTCCCATCCTCTCCTCGCCGAACCGTGGCGGCATCACCCATCGGCCGCCCATCGCCAGCTCGCCGCGGTGAGGCGGCCCGCGGCCCGCCCAGATGGACCATCCGCGGCCCGGATGCGCACCGCAAAACCTCTCGTTACGTTAGTCAGCGGCGCATGACCAAGTCTCGACCGACCCTTGGAGTGCCTGTGAACGATCTGCCGGTAGACGTGCTGCACTGGCTCGTCGCGCTCTCCCCGATCGTGCTGCTGCTGGTCCTGCTCACCGTCCTCAAGTGGAAGGCGCCGCAAGCAGGCCCGGTCGGGGTGTTCCTCGGGGCGCTGACGGCGGTGATCTTCTTCCGCACGCCGATCGACGCGCTCGCCGCCGCTGTCGGCGCCGGCGTCTGGGACGCCGTCTTCATCCTCTTCGTCGTGTGGCCCGCGCTGCTGCTGTACCGGGCGAGCGACTCCGCCGGCGCGTTCGCGGCGCTGCGGCGCGGCATCCAGCGGTTCAGCCGCAACGAGCTGTTCCTCGTCCTGGGGTTCGGCTGGGTGTTCGCGTCGTTCCTGCAGGGGATCGCCGGCTTCGGGACGCCGATCGCGGTCGTCGCCCCGCTGCTGCTCGCCCTCGGCGTCAAGCCGGTGCTCGCCGTCGTGATCCCGCTGATCGGGCACGCGTGGGCGAACATGTTCGGCACGCTCGCCGTCGGCTGGCTGGCCACGCTGCAGGTCGTCGACCTGGAGAACGAGCAGGCCACCGCGGTCCAGGCCGCGATCCTGCTGTGGATCCCGAACATCGCCGCCGGGTTCACGATCGCGTGGCTGTTCGGCCGGTGGTCCGCGGTGAAGCACTCGATCCCGTTCGTCCTGATCATCAGCCTCATCCAGGGTGGTGGGCAGGTGGGGGTCATGTTCTTCTCCCCGATCCTGTCCACGTTCATCCCCGCGACCCTGGCCCTCGTCGCGCTCTACCCGCTGTCCCGGTGGTCCCGGTACTCCGAGCGCGCCGAGCAGATCGAGGACCGTCCCGCCATGGCGGACCGTTCCGACCGGGACGAGGACGACGAGCCGGAGCCCGCGATGTCCTTCGCCTGGTCCCTCGTGCCCTACATCGCGCTGACCATCTCCGCCGTGGCCGTGCTGGCGATCCCGCCGGTGAGCGCCGCGCTGGAGACCGTCGAGGTGGGCCTGCCGTTCGGTGACACGTCCACCGGGTACGGCGTCGAGAACGAGCCCGGTGACCCGTACTCCCCGTTCACCCCGCTGACCCACCCGGGGGTCTTCCTGCTGTTCGCCACGCTGGTCGCCTGGATCGCGTACCGGGCCAAGGGCTTCTACCGCACCTGGGCCGAGCGCTCGGGTGAGCAGAAGATCCTGGCCAGCACCGCGTCCGACGCGATCCCGTCCTCGATCGCGATCGTGTCCTTCCTCGTGCTGGCGAAGATCCTCGACTACTCCGGCCAGGTGGAGGTGCTCGCGCTCGGGATCGCCGCGGTCGCCCCCGCGGTGGTGTACGCGTTCCTCGCCAACTTCGTCGGCGTCATCGGCGCGTTCATGACCTCGAGCAACACCGCGTCGAACGTGCTGTTCTCCCAGCTCCAGGAGACGGTCGCGGAGACCGAGGGACTGTCCGAGTCGGCGATCATCGCCGCCCAGAGCACCGGTGGTGCGGTGGGTAACTCCATCGCCCCGGCGAACGTCGTCCTCGGCACGACCACGGCCGGGATCGTCGGCCAGGAGGGCGCCGTCCTGCGCAAGACCCTGCCGTGGGCCGCCGCCGTCTCGGTGGCCGTCGGGGCCGTGACGATCCTGCTCGCCTGACGCAGGTCCCGGCTCGCCCGCCACCAGCCCCCGAAGGAGACGACATGAAACAGCTCACCATCCAGGGCATCGTCCTGGTGCTCATGCTCGTGGCCCTGCCGCTGGCCAGCATCGGGACCTCCACCGACACCCGGTGGCTCGCCGTGGCCGCGCTCGTGGTGTTCGGGGTCGCCGCCCTCGTCCCGCCCGTCCGGCGGTTCGCGGGCGGCAGCGACGACGACGAGGAGGACTCATGAGGAACCCGAACGGACCCGTGACCGGGCGTCCGCCCGTCCGCGCCGAGCGCGGCATGGTCGCCACCTCGCACTACCTGGCCTCCGCGACCGGCCTGCACACGCTGCGCCGCGGCGGGAGCGCGGCCGACGCCCTCATCGCCGCCAACGCGGTGCTGTGCGTCGCCTACCCGCACATGGCCGGGCTCGGCGGCGACGCCTTCGCGCTCGTGCACCGCCCCGGCGGCCCCGTGCAGGGGCTGAACGCATCCGGGCCGGCGGCCGCCCTCGCCACGCGCGACCGCTACCGGGAGTGGGGTCACACCGAGGCGATCCCCAGCAGGGGCGCGCGCTCCGCGCTGACCGTCCCCGGCGCCGTCGACGGCTGGCGCGAGCTGCACGAGCGCCACGGCCGGCTGGAGTGGTCGAGCCTGTTCGACGACGCCGTGCACCTCGCGCGGTCCGGGGTGCCCGTCTCGCGGTCGCTCGCGGAGTGGTCCGCCGACGACGTGCCGGACCTGCGCCAGCAGGACCTCGCCGCCCGCACCTTCCTGCCCGGTGGCCGCGCCCCGCGCGAGGGGAGCGGCTGCGCAACGAGGCCCTGGCGACGAGCTTCGAGTCCATCGCGCGCCACGGTGCGCGCGCCGGCTTCTACGAGGGCGACCTCGCCGAGCGCCTGTGCGCCCCCTGGCCGACGCCGGCTCCCCGTTGCGCGCGGACGACCTCGCCGCCTTCCGGGCCGAGTGGGTGGACCCGATCACCACCCGCTACCGCGGCTACGACGCCTACGAGATGCCGCCCAACACCCAGGGCTTCGCCGCCCTGCAGGTGCTCGGGATCCTCGACGGCCTCGACGTCGCCGGCTTCGGCGACGGCACCGCGGACTACCTCCACCACGCCGCGGAGGCGGTGAAGATCGCGTTCGCCGATCGCGACGCGTGGCTGACCGACCCCGGCAGCCTCGACATCCCGCTGGACCGGCTCCTCGACCCGGCCTACCTCGCCGAGCGCCGCGGGCTCATCGCGCCCGAGACGTCCCTGACGATGGGGGAGGTCCCCCGGGGATCGCCGCACCGGGCTCCTCCGGCGGCGACGTCGGCGGGGACACCTGCTACCTGTGCGCGGTGGACTCCGACGGGCTGGCCGTCTCGCTCATCCAGTCCGTCTACCACGACTTCGGCAGCGCCTTCGTGGCCGGCGACACCGGCATCCTGCTGCAGAACCGCGGCTCGTTCTTCTCCCTCGACGACGCCCACCCCAACCGCCTCGAGCCCGGCAAGCGCAGCTTCCACACCCTCATCCCGGGGATGCTGCTCGAGGACGGGGAGCCGGACCTCGTCTACGGGACCATGGGCGGCGAGGGCCAGCCGCAGACCCATGCGGCCCTGGTCACCCGCCTGGTCGACTTCGGCTACGACGTGCAGCAGGCCATCGAGGCGCCGCGCTGGCTGATGGGCCGCACGTGGGGCACCAAGTCGCTGGACCTCTCCCTCGAGGGCCGCGTCCCCGACGGCGTCATCCGCGAGCTCGAGCGGCGCGGGCAGCCGGTCAAGGTCCTCGCGGACTGGGACGACAACATGGGCCACGCCCAGGCGATCCGCATCGACCGCACCAGCGGCTACCTCGAGGGTGGCGCCGACCCGCGTGGTGACGGCCTCGCCCTCGGGTACTGACGAAGGGCACGACCATGGCGAAGAAGTTCCGCACGATCTACGACACCACCGCCGACGGCGCGGTGACGCTCGCCTCGAGCGCGGACCGCTGGCACCTCGCCGAGGACCACGTCCACCTCGCACCGCACCACGCCGAGGGGACCCTGCTGCGGTGGGACGCCCAGCTCAAGCCGATCGTCGACTCCCCGGACCGGGGGGCGCTCGTCGTCATCGACATGCAGAACGACTTCTGCGCGCCGGGCGGCTGGACCGAGCGGTCCGGGCTGGACCACGAGGCCTGCCGGGAGGCGATCCCCGGCGTCCAGCGAGCCATCGAGGCCGCGCGCCGGCACGACATGTACGTCATCTGGGTCTACTGGCACAACCGCCCCGACCTGCGGAACCTCGGGGCGCCGACGCTGTACTCCTTCAAGAAGGACCCGGGCCAGCAGGGCATCGGCCAGGACCTCGACCACGGCAAGGTGCTCACCCGCGGCGAGTGGGGCGCGGAGATGGTCGACGAGCTCAAGCCCCTGATGGAGGAGGACGACATCCACATCGAGAAGGTGCGGATGAGCGGGTTCTACGGCACCCACCTGGACCAGGTCATGCGCACGCAGGGCATCCAGACCCTGTACTTCACCGGGGTCAACGTGGACCAGTGCGTCACCACCACCATGGAGGACGCGTACTTCCGGGACTACAACCCGGTGCTCCTGACCGATGCGACCGCCACCTCCAGCCCCTCCTACTGCAAGGACGCCGTCGTATTCAACGCCCGGCAGTGCTGGGGCTTCACCATGACGACCGAGGCCTTCGCGAACCCCGAACGTGTCCGCTGAGGCGAGCCCTCTCGGGGCGCTGCTACCCGTCCTCGTCCTGTCCGCGGTGCACCTGCTCGCGATGCGGGTGCGCGCCGTCGTCGGCCGGCACGAGGAGGCGGTGGTCTCGGCGGCCGGCGGGATCTCCGTCGCCTACGTCTTCCTCCACCTGCTGCCCGAGGTCGCGGCGGGTGCCGGGGTGGTGGGGGAGTCGCTGGGCGGCGTCGTCCCGCACGTGCCGCTGCGCGAGATCGCCGCGTTCGTCGTCGCCCTGCTGGGGTTCACGGTCTTCTACCTCGCCGAGCGCTTCAGCCGCCACCGCGGCGCACCCGGGACGCCTGGGGCGGCGCCGAGGTCCGCGACCCGGACGGCACGGGGGCACCGAGCGAGGGCGCGGTCAGCGCCTACGCCGTCCACGTCATCGCGTTCATGGTCTACAACGCCGCCATCGCGCTCACGCTCCCCGAGCGCGTCGCGGCGGACCGGCTCGGCGCCGCGGTGTTCACCGTCGCCATCGCGGTGCACGTCCTCGTCGTCGACCGCGGGCTGGCCGAGCACTACCCGCGTCGGTACCGGCACCGGGGCCGCTACCTGCTCGCCGGTGCGCTGCTGGCCGGCTGGGCCGTCGGGGCCGTGGCCGCACCGGTCGACGCCGTCGTCGTCCACGTCACCACCGCGCTCGTCGCCGGCTCGGTGCTGCTGACCGTCTTCCAGGAGGAGCTGCCGCGTGCCGGACGGTCGCGGGTGTGGCCGTTCATGGGCGGGCTCACCGGCTACTCCGCCGTGCTGGTCGTCCTCGCGCTGACCCAGCCGGCGTCCGGCGGGGAGTGATCCGCGGGCACGCGGACCACCGTTCCCGGCGTGGGGCCGCTGCGCCGGTGAGCGTCCGGCGGGTCCGGCGTGGTCCACGCGACGACGCGCAACGGCAAGGGCCCGGCGCGGCTGCCCGGGCACAACCGGACCCCGCAGGACGCCGCGGGGCATTGCGGACGGTGCCGCTGCGCCATCCAGGGGACCGGGCCTGCCGATCCCCGGACTGCGCTACATCACCCAGGCGCCACGTCGATCCGTTCGGTGAGCCCAGGTCACTCCTGGTGCGCATCGAGACGAGGAGAGACGCCATGACGGTCCGGCCGTTCACTCGTGCTCGACGCGCTGGGCGACATGCCGACGTCGGTCCCTCCGCGCTCCGCACCAGGAGCAGGATGGTCGTCACGGCCTGCGCCGCCGTCGCTCTCGCGCTCGTCCCGGTGCCGGCGACCGTCGCCACCAGCGGCGTCGCGGCGGTCGGGCATCCCGCCGCGTCCGGGGAGGTCGTCACGGCGACCGCGGCCACCGCCGGCACCGCCGCCATCACCACTGCCGTCACCGCGGCCGGCGCCGCAGCGACGCCGCTCAGCTTCTCCCCGCCGGAGCTGACGAACCCGACGATCGTCAAGGTCTCGGCGTCCAACCGAAACTTGAAGCTCGACGTAAAAGGGACTACATCGTCAAGATGCCCGACACGCCGTTGACGGTCCCCTACGGCCTGGCCATCTCCGGTGGCCGCAACGTCGTCCTTATCGGTGGTCAGATCGATATCCCGTCCAGCGCTGTTGGGATGGGGAGCCACTCAGCCCGGGGCCTGTTCCTCAAGGGCCAGCACGGCACGACCCACGTCGAAGGATTGCGCATCTCGGGCGAGGGCCTCCAGGAGGGCATCAACCTCGACCAGCGGAACGGCGCCGTCGTGCAGTTGCAGAACGTCCGGGTCGACACGGTGCAGGGATCGCAGGCCACCCACCACGCCGACGTGCTCCAGACATGGGCTGGCCCTCGACAATTGCTCATCGACGGGTTGACGGGACACACTCAGTACCAAGGAATGTTCCTGCTCCCAACTCAGCAATGGACCGGCGGCGACGACCCCGAGCTGTTCGACCTGCGGCGAGTCGATCTATACGGAACCTCCACCAGCGGTTACATGCTGTGGAGAGACGGCAGGTCATGGCCGGTGACCACCGACGACGTGTGGGTCGCCCCGCGCGACCCGAACTGGCGCGACGGCTTCTTATGGCCCAAGGCGAAGGACGGGCCGTCGGTATGGCCGGACGTCCAGGTGGGCACGCCCGCCGGCGGCGAGTACGTGCCGGTCGGCACGGCCGGCCCGTCCTACGTCTCGCCCGGCTACGTGGCCGACGCTCCGCCGCCCCACGTCGAGCCGGTGCCGACGCCGGTTGTGCCCTCCCCGGAACCGCCCAGCACCGGTCCCGCTCCGACCCCGACCCCGCCGACGCCCACACCGACGCCGACGCCCACGCCGACGCCGACGCCGACGCCGACGCCGATCCCGACGCCGACGCCGACGCCGACCCCGACGCCGGCACCCACCCCGGTGCCCGAGCTGGAGCCCGACCCGGCTCCTCCGGCTCCCATTCCCGACCCCACGCCCACTCCCGACCCGGTGCCCGACCCGCCGATCGCGGAGCCACCAGCCCAGGACGACGACGGGCTGCCGCTGGCGATCTGCTACCTGTTCGACGGCGCGAACGCCGCGGTGCGGGTGGAGGACTTCGGGCTCGGGGGCACGTCGTCGGTGGTGGCCGCACCCGCCGCCCCGGCTGCGAACCGTGTCGAGGACCGCGCCGACGTCATACCCGGCGTCGCGGTGACGCTCCAGGTCGCGGGGGTCGCCGGTGTCCCCACCGATGCCACCGCGGTGCTGCTCCACGTGCGTGCCACCGGGTCCATGCCGGAGGGGCTCTCAACCTGTACCCCCGGCCCGACGGCTCGAACGCGGCCGACATCCGGATCCCGATCGGCACGGACCCGTACGCCGAGGTCGGGACGACCGTGGTCGTGCCGCTCTCCGCGGACGGTCGCCTGAGCTACCTCGCGGAGGCGGTGGCGGACAGCAGCGTCCACGTGCAGCTGGACGTCGTCGGGTACCGGACCGGCGCCTGACCGACCGGTCGGCATGGACGCCCGCACGGGCTGTCACCGCCCCCGGGTAACCTCGGGCACGCCCCGTGGACCTCGAGTTGGGAACCGCTGTGACCTCCGCGCCTGACCTCGCCCCCTCGACACCGTGGACACCGTGGACAAGGCGGCGGCCACGCCCGACGTCGCGCTGCCCTACGCCGAGCTCGGCCTCAAGCCCGACGAGTACGGGCGGATCGTCGACATCCTCGGGCGCCGCCCGACCGCGAGCGAGCTCGCGATGTACTCCGTCATGTGGTCCGAGCACTGCTCGTACAAGTCGTCGAAGAACCACCTGCGCCAGTTCGGCGACAAGACGACCGACGCCATGAAGGAGCACCTGCTCGTCGGCATCGGCGAGAACGCCGGCGTCGTCGACATCGGCGACGGCTGGGCGGTCACCTTCAAGGTCGAGTCGCACAACCACCCGAGCTTCGTCGAGCCGTACCAGGGCGCCGCGACCGGCGTCGGCGGCATCGTCCGCGACATCATCTCGATGGGCGCGCGGCCCGTGGCCGTCATGGACCAGCTCCGGTTCGGCGCGATCGACCATCCTGACACCGCCCGCGTGGTGCACGGCGTCGTCGCCGGCGTCGGCGGCTACGGCAACTCCCTCGGCCTGCCGAACATCGGCGGCGAGGTCGTGTTCGACCCCTCCTACCAGGGCAACCCGCTGGTCAACGCGCTGTGCCTGGGCGTGCTCCGGCACGAGGACATCCACCTGGCCAACGCGTCCGGCGTCGGCAACAAGGTCGTGCTGTTCGGCGCGCGCACCGGCGGCGACGGCATCGGCGGCGCCTCGATCCTCGCCTCGGAGACCTTCGACGAGACCAAGCCGAGCAAGCGCCCGTCGGTCCAGGTCGGCGACCCGTTCATGGAGAAGGTGCTCATCGAGTGCTGCCTCGAGCTCTACGCCGCGCGCGTGGTCGAGGGCATCCAGGACCTGGGCGCCGCCGGCATCTCCTGCGCGACGTCCGAGCTCGCCTCCAACGGCGACGGCGGCATGTACGTCGAGCTCGAGAAGGTCCTGCTGCGCGACCCGTCCCTGACGCCCGGCGAGATCCTCATGTCGGAGTCGCAGGAGCGGATGATGGCCGTCGTCCGGCCCGACAAGCTCGAGGAGTTCCTCGCGATCACCGGCCGGTGGGACGTCGAGACCGCCGTCATCGGCGAGGTCACCGGCACCGGCCGCCTCGTCATCGACCACCACGGCCAGCGCATCGTCGACGTCGACCCGCGCACCGTCGCGCACGAGGGCCCCGTCTACGACCGCCCCTACGCCCGCCCGGCCTGGCAGGACGGCCTGCAGGCCGACTCGGTCAGCACGGAACAGGGAGCACGTGCCTACCCGCGCCCCGGCACCCCGGACGCCCTCCGTGCCACCCTGCTGCGCCTGCTCGCGTCACCGAACCTCGCCTCCAAGGCGTGGGTCACCGACCAGTACGACCGCTTCGTGCAGGGCAACACCAAGATGGCCATGCCCGACGACGGCGGCGTCATCCGCGTCGACGAGACCACCGGGCTGGGCGTCGTGCTCGCCACCGACGCCAACGGCCGGTACACCAAGCTCGACCCCTACACCGGTGCGCAGCTCGCGCTCGCCGAGGCGTACCGCAACGTCGCCGTCACCGGCGCGAAGCCGCTCGCCGTCACCGACTGCCTGAACTTCGGCTCGCCGGAGGACCCGGACTCGATGTGGCAGCTCGTCGAGGCCATCCGCGGCCTGGCCGACGCCTGCCGGACCCTCGGCGTGCCCGTCACCGGCGGCAACGTGTCGCTCTACAACGGCACCGGCGAGCCCGGCCAGATCGACTCCTCCATCCACCCCACCCCCGTGGTGGGCGTCCTCGGCGTGCTCGACGACGTCTCGCGTGCCGTCGGCACCGGCTGGACCGCACCGGGGCAGTCCGTCTACCTGCTCGGCACCACGCGCGCCGAGCTCGACGGCTCCGCGTGGGCCGACGTCGAGCACGGGCACCTGGGCGGGCTGCCGCCCGCCGTCGACCTCGAGGCCGAGCGCACGCTCGCCGAGGTCCTCGCCATCGCGGGCCGCGACAGCCTGGTCGACGCCGCCCACGACCTCTCCGAGGGCGGCCTCGCGCAGGCGCTGGTGGAGTCCTCGCTGCGGTACGGCGTCGGGGTGCAGGTGTCCCTCGACGCGCTGTGCGAGCGGGACGGCCTGACGCCGTTCGAGGCGCTGTTCTCCGAGTCGACCGCCCGCGCGATCGTGGCGGTGCCCCGCTCGGAGGAGACCCGGTTCACCGACGCCTGCGGCGCTCGCGGTGTGCCGGTGCTGCGGATCGGCACGACGACCGACGCCGCGGGCCCCGGCGAGCCGGCCGCGGTCACGGTCGACGGGCTGTTCACGCTCCCGCTGGACGAGGCGCGCGCCGCGCACTCCGGGACCTTGCCCCGGCACTTCGGCTGAGGTCTTCGAGGGCGTCGGGCTGCCGTCAGCCCGGCGCCACCCCGTCGCGCACGCGCTCCAGCGCGGCGGCGAGGCGCTCGACGTCGTCGGCGGGGACCCGGTCCAGGAACGCGGCGCGCACGCACGCGACGTGGCCCGGGGCGGCGTCGGTCAGGGCCGTGCGCCCCGCGTCCGTCACGCTGACCAGCGTCCCGCGGGCGTCGCCGGGGCAGTCCGCGCGCGTCACCAGGCCGCGCTTCTCCATCCGCCGCAGGTGGTGCGACATCCGGCTGCGGTCCCAGCTCACCTCGCGGCACAGGTCCCGCACGCGCAGCGTGCCGTCGGGTGCCTCGGTGAGCGAGGCGAGCACGGCGTAGTCCGGGCCGGAGAGCCCGGCGCCCGCGAGCTGCCGCTCCACCGCGGCGTCGACCGCGCGCCCGGCGCCCAGGAAGGCGCGCCACAGGCGCTCTTCGCGCGGGTCCAGCCAGCGGGTCTCGGTCATGCCGTCACCCTACCGGCGTATTTGTTGACGTGTCAGCAATCCGGCGTACCGTGGTCGGCATGGCTTTCGAAGCAGGCATCATCACGTTCGGCGAGGTCACCCCGGACGCCGACGGCGGCCCGTCGCCCGCCGAGCGCATGCGCGAGACGATCGAGCAGGCCGAGCTGGCCGAGGCGGTGGGGCTCGACGTCTTCGGTGTCGGGGAGCACCACCGGTCCGACTTCATCGCCTCCGCGCCCGCGCCGATCCTCGCGGCCGCCGCGGCCCGCACCCGCACCATCCGGCTGACCAGCGCGGTCACGGTGCTCAGCACGGCCGACCCGGTCCGGGTCTTCCAGGACTTCGCGACCCTCGACCTGATCTCCGGCGGTCGCGCCGAGGTCATCGCCGGCCGCGGCTCGTACACCGAGTCGTTCCCGCTGTTCGGCCACTCCCTTGAGGAGTACAACGAGCTCTACGCCGAGAAGCTGGAGCTGCTGGTCGCGCTGCGCGAGCGGAACCCGATCACCTGGAGCGGGCGGTACCGCGCCCCGCTGGTGGCCGCCGACGTCGCCCCGCGCCCGCTGCAGGAGCGCCTGCCGGTCTGGGTGGGCGTGGGCGGCACCCCGGCCTCGGCCGTCCGGGCCGGTCGCCTCGGCCTGCCCATGGCGCTCGCCCTCCTGCTGGGCCCGGTGACCTCGCACGCGCGGACCGTCGACCTGTACCGCCAGGCCGCGCAGGACGCCGGGCACGACCCCGCGTCGATGCCGATCAGCATCAGCACCCACGGCTTCGTCGGCCGCACCAGCCAGGGCGCGCGGGACCTCATGTACCCGCACTTCGCGGTGGGGCTGCGCGAGAACAACCACCAGCGAGGCGTCGGCTTCGCGCTGCCGCGGCGCGCGTTCGACGCCCAGGCGACCCCCGGCGGTGGCCTCGTGGTGGGCAGCCCGCAGGAGGTCATCGACAAGATCTCGACCTTCCACGAGTTGTACGGCGTCCGCCGGTTCACCGTGCAGCTCGGGTTCGGCGGGGTGCCGCAGCGTGAGCACCTCGCCGCGATCGAGCTGTTCGGCACCGAGGTCGCCCCCGTGCTGCGCCGCGAGCTCGCGGTGCCGGAGGTGGCCCCGGCGTCGTCGGCCCCCGCGCCGTCGTCCGCCGCGCCGTCGTCGACCCCCGCACCGGAGGGCGCCACGGCGCTGCCCGCCGCCGCAGGTGCGCGGTGAGCCGCCCGCTGCAGGTCGTCGTCGTCAACGGCAGCCCGCGCACCGAGGGCTCCAAGACGATGGGCCTGGCCGGCCTGGTCACCGACACGCTGGCCGACCTGCTGCCCATCGAGGTCCGGCGGGTCGACGTCTACGGTCTCGGGCCGTCGTTCACCGGCGCGGTCGGGCGCGAGGACGTCGACGCCGTGGTCGAGGAGCAGATCCGCGCGGTGGAGACGGCCGACCTGCTCATCCCCGCCGTCCCGGTGTACCGGGGGTCCTACCCGGGGATGTTCAAGCACCTCTTCGACCTCGTCGACCAGTACGCGCTGGCCAACAAGCCCGTGCTGCTGGTCGCCACCGGCGGCACCGAGCGGCACGCGCTGGTGCTCGAGCACCAGCTGCGGCCGCTGTTCGGCTTCTTCCAGGCGCTCACCGTGCCGGTGGGCTTCTACGCCGCCGCCGGGTCCTTCGACGGCGCGCTCGTGCTGGACCCGGAGGTCTACAGCCGGGTCGAGGTCGGCCTCGCCGACGTCGTCGACCTCCTCCGCGCCCGGGTCGCCGCGGCCTGACACCCGGCGGGCGTCACGCGAGTGGCCGCCGACCGCCCGTTTTCGCCCGATTCACCGAGTCGGCCCGCGCTACTGTTCCGCCAGGTCGACGCCCCCTGCGGCGACCACCACCCGGAACTCGACGAGCTGGCGGAGGCGCGCGTGCCCCACGGCGACGACGTCGACCTGGACGTCAGCCTCGCGATCGGCGCGGCCATGCTCGCGGACGACGACGCGTGGGCCGTGTTCCGCCCGGTGCGCGACGGCAGCGGGGACGTCGTCGACTTCGAGTACGTCTACGTCAACGCGGCGGCGCGGGACATGATCGGCCTGGGTGACGTCGTCGGCCGCCGACTGCTCGACCTCGTCCCCGAGATCCACGATTCGGTCGTCCCGCTGTACCGCCGGGTGCACGAGACCGGCGTGCGCGAGGTGCTCGTCGTGCCCAACGTCATCCGCGACGTGGGCGGGCCGTGGGAGGCGGGCTGGACGCGGATCGACGTGCGCGCCGCCGGGGACCTGGTGCTGTCCCACTCGCGCGACGCGACCGACGAGCAGACCAACGCGCTCGCTGCGGAGCGCAGCGAGGCCCGGCTGCGGGCCCTGCTCGTCAACGCGGGCGAGGTCATCTCCGTCTACACGCCCGACGGCCGGACGCTGCTGTACCAGAGCCCGTCCGCCTGGCGCGTGCTCGGGCGGGACGGTGCCGAGGCCGCACTCGACAACGTCCACCCCGACGACCGCGCGACGGCCGAGAAGACGCTGGGCCGCGTGGTCGCCGACGGAGCGGGTGCGGTCGGCGAGCTGGAGCTCCGGCTGCGGCACGCCGACGGGCGCTGGCTGTGGGTGCACGCCCGTGGGAGCAACTTCGCCGACGACCCGGACGTCGGCGGGGTGGTCATCAACTTCTGGGACATCACCGAACGGCGCGAGCTCGCCGAGCAGCTGCGGGAGCAGGCCCTGCACGACCCGCTCACCGGCCTGCCCAACCGCCGTTACGTGGACGCCGAGCTCGCGCGAGCCCTCGCCCGGACGGCCCGGACGCCCGGTGAGGTCGGCCTCATCCTGTGCGACGTCGACTACTTCAAGAGCGTCAACGACGCGCTCGGCCACCCCGCCGGTGACGAGCTGCTCGTGCAGGTCGCGCAGCGGCTGCGCCGGCTCGTGCGGCCGTCCGACACGGTGGGCCGCCTCGGCGGCGACGAGTTCATCGTCGTCTGCGAGGACCTGCACGACGCGGGCGAGCTCACCGCCCTGACGGCGCGGCTGCACGACGGCCTGCGGAGCGTGTACTGCCTCGACGGCCACGACCTGCCGGTCACGGTGACGGTCGGGGCGAGCGCGGCGTCGTCGTCCACCACGGCCACCGAGCTGCTCAGCGAGGCCGACTCCGCGCTGTACGAGGCGAAGCGGGCCGGGCGGGACGGCGCGCAGGTGTTCGACGAGCGCGTCCACCGGCGCGGCCGGGACCGCGCGATCCGGCAGCAGGCCCTGCGCCGCGGGGTCGGGGCCGGTGAGCTCGTGCTGCACTACCAGCCCAAGATCGACCTGCGCACCGGCATGGCGGTCGCCGCGGAGGCGCTCGTGCGGTGGCAGCACCCGACCGACGGGCTGCTGCTGCCCAGCGACTTCCTGCCGCTCGCGGAGGAGAGCGCGCTGATCGTCGACGTCGAGCGGTGGGTGCTGCGCACCGCCATGTGCCACGCCGCCCGCTGGGTGCCGGTCCCGCCGCCCGCGCAGGGCGGACCGCTGGACCGGCCGCTGCCCCTGGTGAACATCAACCTCTCGGGGCGGCACCTCACGCACCCCGCGCTGCTCGACCACCTGGACGAGGCCCTCGAGGCCAGCGGTCTCGACCCGTCCCGTGTGGAGCTCGAGATCACCGAGACGGTGCTCGTCACGGACCTCGACGCCGCCGCGCGCATCCTGCGGGCGGTCCGGGACCGGGGGTTCGGCGTCGCGCTGGACGACTTCGGCACCGGCTACTCGTCGCTGACCTGGCTGCAGCGTCTGCCGGTCGACACCGTCAAGCTCGACCGCAGCTTCATCGCCGACCTGCTGTCACCCGAGGGGTACGCGCCGGACATTCTCGGCAGCGTCACCGCGCTCGCCCACGCCCTGGGCAAGCAGGTCGTCGCCGAGGGCGTCGAGCGACCGGAGCAGCACGACTACCTCGTCGGCCTCGGCTGCGACCTCGCGCAGGGCTACCTCTACGGGCGCCCGACGGCGGACAGCCCGTTCGTCCTGGCGCCGGGCGGCTGCTGAGCCGGGGCTACATCGTGCGGCTGCTGAGCCGGCCGACGCCTACCCTGCTGGCCATGCCGCCGCGCCGTCGTACCGACCCCGCCGAAGGCCGTGCCGCGCTCGCGGCGTGGCGGGCCGACCCCGACGCCGCCCCCCGCGGCGTCGTGCGCACCGCGGTCCGGTTCACGCTCGAGGAGCTCGCCGACGTCGCCCCCGGCCGCGCGGTCGAGGTGCGTGTGCCCCCGGACGGCGCCGTCCAGGCCGTGCCGGGCCCGCGGCACACGCGCGGCACGCCGCCGAACGTCGTCGAGACCGACCCTGCGACCTGGCTCGCGCTCGCGACCGGCCGCCTCACGTGGGACGACGCACGGGGCGCCGGCCGGGTGGCGGCCTCCGGCGACCGCGCGGACCTCGCCGCGTACCTGCCGCTCCAGGCCGCGCGCGACCGCGGCTGACGGCGTTCATCCACCCGGCGCCGGGGTGTCGCCTCGGTGTCGCCGAGATGGCGTCCCCATGGCG
The DNA here is from genome assembly GCF_031582905.1 of Cellulomonas sp. ATA003. Lineage (NCBI taxonomy): Bacteria > Bacillati > Actinomycetota > Actinomycetes > Micrococcales > Cellulomonadaceae > Cellulomonas > Cellulomonas sp. ATA003. The sequence goes on along the minus strand of NZ_CP133990.1, from coordinate 3,584,318 downwards.
AGGGGGAGGAGAAGAGCGCGAACCCTGGTCTGTGTCGGAGGTCACCGTTACCGTGCGCAGGGTCCAGGCGCTGTGGCGTCGTGCGTGTCGTGCGAAAGAGGACCCTTTCCGATGCAAACCCCCCGACGCCGCAGCCGGCGTCCGCTCACCCCGGTCGCGGTGACCAGTGCACTCGCGCTGACCGTGACCCTCGTCCCCGGCACGGCGTTCGCAGTGGTGGTCGACGAGACCGTGGCCATCGCCGACGTCCAGGGGACCGGCGACGCGTCGCCCTCGTCGGTGACACCGTGACCGTCGAGGGTGTGGTCACCGCCGACCACACCGGTCCGGACGGGTACGACGGCTTCTACCTGCAGGCTGCCGGGTCCGGTGGCCCGGCCGACGCCACCCCGGACGCCTCCGACGGCATCTTCGTGTTCGTCGGCGGTGACTCCGACGTCGAGGTCGCGATCGACGACGCCGTCTCGGTGACGGGCGTGGTGGGCGAGTACTTCGGCCTCACGCAGGTCGACGCGTCCGGCGACGGCGCCTCCGTCGCCCCGCTGGCCGGCCCGCTCCCGCTGCCCATCCCCACCGACCTGCCCGACGACGTGGTCGGGGACGAGCGCGAGGTGCTCGAGGGCATGCTCGTCGCCCCGACCGGGGAGTACCGGGTCGCGTCGCTGCACGAGCTCTCGTCGTTCGGCACGGTCTGGCTGTCCGCCGGCGACGAGCCGCTCGTGAAGAACACCGAGATCGCCGAGCCCGGCAGCGCCGAGGCCGACGCCATCGCCGCGTCGAACGCCGAGCACCGCATCCTGCTCGACGACGGCCGCGACGTCCGGGGCAGCGCGACCGAGCAGCCGTACCAGGGGCTCGTCCGCACCGGTGACGGCGTGGAGTTCGGCGACCTCGGGCACGTGCTCGGCTACGGCTTCGACGAGTGGCGTCTGCAGCCCGTCGAGCCGCTCGACGAGACCGCCGCCGCGGCCGAGGTGCCCGTGTTCGAGCCGCTCAACCCGCGTCCGGCCGCGCCCGACGCCGTCGGCGGTGACCTCTCGGTCGGCGCCTTCAACGTCCTCAACTACTTCACGACGCTGACCACCGAGAACCCCGACGCCCGCGGCGCGCGCAGCCCCGAGCAGCTCGCCGTCCAGCGGTCGAAGATCGTCGCGGCGATCAACGGCCTCGACGCGGATGTCGTCGCCCTCATGGAGATCGAGAACTCGATCCACTTCGGCGACGGCACGCCCGACGTCGCGCTCGCGGACCTCGTCGCCGGCCTCAACGACGCCGCCGGCGACGGCACGTGGGCCTACGTGCCCACGCCCGCCGTGCTCACCGGCGAGGGCGCCACCGAGACGACCGACGTCATCATGAACGCGATCATCTACCGCACCGCCGCGGTCGAGACCGTCGGCGCGAGCACGACCGACGTCGACGAGGAGGTCTGGGACAACGCGCGGGAGCCGATCGCGCAGACGTTCGCGCCGGCCGGTGGCGGTGAGCCGTTCACGGTCGTCGCCAACCACTTCAAGTCCAAGGGCGGCGACGGCGAGGAGCCGGCCGACGGCCAGGGCCTGTTCAACGCCGACCGCGTCGCGCAGGCCGAGGCGGTCGTGGAGTTCGCCACCGAGCTGCAGACCGCCTCCGGGTCCGACGACGTCGCCGTCCTCGGCGACCTCAACGCCTACAGCCAGGAGGACCCGGTCGAGGTGTTCACCGACGCCGGGTACGTCGACGTGATCGCCGTCGAGGCCCCGGGGGAGTACACGTACACGTTCGACGGCGAGCTCGGCTCGCTCGACCACGCGCTGCTCACTCCCTCCTTCGCCGACCGCGTCACCGGCGCGGACGTGTGGAACATCAACTCCCCGGAGTGGAACGCGCTCGAGTACTACGGGCCGTTCACGGACGCGACGAGCGTCTTCCGGTCCAGCGACCACGACCCGGTCGTGTTCGGGTTCGCGGCCGCTGCGGCCGCCGCGACGGTCGAGATCGACGTCCTGGCGATCAACGACTTCCACGGACGGATCGAGCGGCCCGGTGTCGACGAGGGCGAGCCGGTCGTGCCCTCGCCCGCCGAGGTGCTCGACGAGGCCGTGCAGTCGTTCCGCGCCGACAACCCGAACACGGTGTTCGTCTCGGCCGGCGACAACATCGGTGCCTCGACGTTCACGTCGTTCGTGCAGGACGACAACCCGACCCTCGACATCCTCGACGCCATCGGGCTCGACGCGTCGTCGGTCGGCAACCACGAGTTCGACCGGGGCTTCGCGGACCTGACCGGTCGGGTCACCGACCGTGCGGACTTCCCGTACCTGGGCGCCAACGTGTACGACCGCGCGAGCGGGCAGCCGGCCCTGCCAGGGTACGAGCTCGTCGCGACCGGTGGCGTGACCGTCGGGTTCATCGGTGCGGTCACCGAGGACCTGCCCTCGCTGGTCACCCCGGCCGGCATCGCCGGCATCGAGGTCCGGGACGTCGTCACCGAGGTCAACCGGGTCGCCGCCGCCCTGAGCGACGGAGACGCGGCGAACGACGAGGCCGACGTGCTCGTCCTGCTCGTCCACGAGGGGGCCGAGTCCGACGACATCGCCGCATTGTCGCCCGGGTCCGCGTTCGGTGACATCGCCACCGGCACGAGCCCCGAGGTCGACGCCATCGTCTCGGCGCACACGCACCAGACCTACAACCACCGGCTCCCGGTCGAGGGCTGGCCCGCGGGCCTGACCCGTCCGGTCGTGCAGGCCGGTCAGTACGGCGAGGCGATGGACCACCTCACCTTCGAGGTCGACCCGGACACGGGTGAGGTCGTCGCGATCGAGTCCGCGATTGTGGACCTGACCCCCGAGGCGTTCCCGGACTCGGACCCGGGTGAGTCCGAGGTCGAGGCCTTGGTCGTCGCGGCGGCCGACGCCGCCGAGGAGCTCGGTGCCCGGTCTCTCGGCGAGATCACCGCCGACTTCAACCGTGCCCGTCAGAGCGACGGCAGCGAGAACCGTGGTGGCGAATCCACGCTCGGCAACCTCGTCGCCGACGTCCAGCTGTGGGCGACGGAACGCCTCGGTGCGCAGATCGCCTTCATGAACCCGGGCGGCCTGCGGTCGAACCTCACCGATGAGACCTCCGGCGAGGGTGACCCGGACGGCAACGTGACCTACCGCGAGGCCGCCAACGTCCAGCCGTTCGCCAACACGCTGGTGACGCTCGACCTCACCGGTGCCCAGGTGGTGCAGGTCCTCGAGGAGCAGTGGCAGCCCGCGGGGGCGTCGCGTCCGTTCCTCAAGCTCGGTGTCTCCGAGGGTCTGACGTACACCTACGACCCGACGGCACCGGCCGGTCAGCACATCAGCGCGGTCTTCCTCGACGAGGAGCCGCTCGACCTCGACGCGACCTACCGCGTGGTGGCGAACTCGTTCCTCGCCTCCGGGGGCGACAACTTCGCCACCCTGGCCGAGGGCGCGAACGTGCAGGACTCCGGTCAGGTCGACCTCCAGGCGTTCGTGGACTACATGAGGGAGTTCTCGCCCGTCTCGCCGGACCTCGCCCAGCGTGCGGTCGGCGTCCACGTGGTCGACGAGCCCGCCGACGGCACCTGGGCCCCGGGTGACGAGGTGACGATCGAGCTGTCGTCGCTGCTGTTCAGCGGCGGCGAGCAGCAGGGCTCGACGCTCACCTACGCGGTGGCCGGCGGCACCGAGCAGACGGTGCCGATCGACGCGACACCGGTCGACACGGCCGACGACGTCGGCCGCGCGACCATCACGGTCACCGTCCCGTCCACCGCCGTCGACGGCGTCCTGGCCGTGCTGGCCGAGGTCGAGGGCACGGGCACCGTCGTGGCGCTCGCTGTGCCGGTCGACGCACCGAGCGGCCCGACCCCGACGCCGACCCCGACGCCGACCACCCCGGCCCCCGGGGCGGGTGCCGGCGGCGGCAACGGCGGCGGCTGGCGCCCGAGCCCGCGGCCGCGCGGCAACCTCGCCACGACCGGCGCCGAGGCGCTCGGCCTGGGCGGGCTCGCGGCGCTGCTCCTCGCCGGCGGCGGTGCGCTGTGGCTGACGTCGCGCCGTCGGACGGAGGGCTGAGCACGCCGACCCCCGTCACCGGCAGGCGGTGACCGTACGGTCTCCCACGACGCCCGGTGAGACCACCCGAGGCCGCAACCTCCGCACCACGCGGGGGTTGCGGCCTCGTCGGCGCGTAGGGTCGGTCACCGTGACGAGCGACGACCAGCGCCCCGCCGAGCCGGCCCAGCCGGTCCCGCCCACGCCCGACCCGGCACGCCCCGCGTCCGGCCCGGCTCGCTCGGCCTCCGACCCGGCCCGCTCGGCGCCCGACCGGGCTCGCCCCGTGCCCGACAGGTCCGCGACCGAGACCCCGGACGCGGACACGCTGGCCTCGATCGCCACCCCCGCCACCGTGCGCCGGGCCCCCGCATCGGCGCGTTTATCCGGGCCGGAGTCCTGCTGGGCGCCGTCATCGGGCTCGTGGCCGCGCTCCTCGGGACCGGCACCGACGGGGAGGGCCGCACCGCGGTCATCCTGCTGAGCACCGTGGGCGTCGCGGGCTTCGGCGCGCTGCTCGGCGCCGCGGTCGCCGCCCGGCTCGACCGCGGGCGACGTCGGCGGTAGGAGTGCTCAGCCGCGATCGGCGTCGGCGTCCGACCGCGAGGCCGACGGGTGCTGCGCGACGTCGCCCAGCAGGTCCGTCAGCTCGGCCGACGGCTGCACGAGCCGGATGTCCGGCGGCATGGCCACGCCCGCCTCGGTCAGCACCGTCACGACGGCCTCGATGACGCGGTCCCGGGTCTCCAGCGCCTCCAGCTGACGTGCACCCGACCAGAACCGGACGTCGAAGTTCACGGTGGACGGCGCGAGCTCGGTGAGCAGGCACTGCGGAGCCGGCTCGGCCACCACACCCGGCACGGTGCGCACGGCGTCCAGGATGAGCATCCGCGCGCGGGCGAGGTCGGTCGCGTAGTCGACGCCGACGACGATGGTCGTGCGGATGTGCGTGTAGCCGGTCTGCACCGTCAGCACCTCACCGTGCACGGTGCTGTTCGGAACCAGCACACGTCGGCCGTCGAAGGTGCGCACGACCGTCTCGCGCAGGTTGACCTCCTCCACGGTCCCGCTGACGTCCGCGACGGCGATCTGGTCACCGGCCCGGAACGGCTCGCGCAGCAGGATCAGCACGCCGGCGAACAGGTTCGACAGCACGTTCTGGAAGGCGATGCCGATGGCCACCGAGGCGATCCCGAGGCCGCCGAGCACGTCCACCGGCCGCACGCTGGGGAAGGCGATGGTCAGCCCGACGCCCGCCGTGAGCACGCCGACGCCCCACGCCACGAGCGTGGAGAACACCCGGGCGTAGGACGGCGTCCGCCGCCGGGCCCACCACCACCGGGTGAGCGCGCGCAGCGCCCGGGCGAGCAGCACCCCGACGACGATGACCGCCGCCCCGAGCGCGAGCTGGCGCGGCTCGACGGGCGGCAGGTTGAGGTCCGCGGCGTCCAGCCCCAGGCCGGGGTCGTCCGGCGACGCGTGGACCCGCCTCAGGAGCGTGCCGGGGAGGACCATGGCCCGCAGTCTGCCGCGCCGACCGGGTGCGCGCCGCTCGCGCTGGACGCCCCACGGGCGCGACGCCCGGGGTGTGCCACCATGGAGACGTGGCCCTTCGCGGAGACGGACGACTGACCCACGACCTCCTACCCGGCGAGAAAGGCCCGCAGGACGCCTGCGGCGTCTTCGGCGTCTGGGCGCCCGGTGAAGAGGTCTCGAAGCTCGCGTACTTCGGTCTGTACGCGCTGCAGCACCGCGGCCAGGAGGCCGCGGGCATCGCGACCTCCAATGGTGAGCAGCTCCTCGTCTACAAGGACATGGGGCTCGTCTCGCAGGTCTTCGACGAGACGGCGCTCAACGCGCTGACCGGGCACCTGGCCATCGGCCACACCCGGTACTCCACGACCGGTGGCAGCACGTGGGAGAACGCCCAGCCGACCCTCGGGGCGACGGCCGGCGGGACCATCGCGCTGGCCCACAACGGCAACCTCACCAACACCGCCGAGCTCATCGAGCTCGTCGCGGAGCGGTACGGCGCGCAGCGTCGCGGCGAGCTGGCCCGCGGCAACACGACCGACACCGCGCTGGTCACCGCGCTGCTCACCGGCGACCCGGACCACACGCTCGAGGCCACCGCCCTGGAGGTGCTGCCGCGGCTGCGCGGGGCGTTCTGCCTGGTGTTCATGGACGAGAACACCCTCTACGCCGCACGCGACCCGCAGGGCGTCCGGCCGCTCGTGCTCGGACGGCTCGAGCGTGGGTGGGTCGTGGCGAGCGAGTCCGCCGCGCTGGACATCGTCGGGGCGTCCTACGTCCGCGAGGTCGAGCCGGGTGAGCTGATCGCGATCGACCGTGACGGCCTGCGCACCCAGCGGTTCGCCAAGCCCGACCGCGCGGGCTGCGTGTTCGAGTACGTCTACCTCGCCCGCCCGGACACCTCGATCGCCGGACGCTCCGTGCACTCCGCCCGGGTCGAGATGGGGCGCCAGCTCGCCCGGGAGTTCCCGGTCGACGCCGACCTCGTCATCCCCGTCCCCGAGTCCGGCACGCCCGCCGCGGTCGGCTACGCCGCCGAGTCCGGCATCCGCTTCTCGCAGGGCCTGACGAAGAACGCCTACGTCGGGCGCACCTTCATCCAGCCGTCGCAGACGCTCCGCCAGCTCGGCATCCGGCTCAAGCTCAACCCCCTCAAGGAGGTCATCCGGGGCCAGCGGCTCGTCGTCGTCGACGACTCGATCGTGCGGGGCAACACCCAGCGCGCGCTGGTCCGGATGCTGCGCGAGGCCGGCGCCGCCGAGGTGCACGTGCGGATCTCCTCGCCCCCGGTGAGGTGGCCGTGCTTCTACGGGATCGACTTCGCCTCGCGCGCCGAACTGATCGCCAACGGTTTGAACCCGCACGAGATCGGTGCCTCGCTGGGCGCAGACTCGCTCGGCTACATCTCGCTCGAGGGCATGATCGCCGCGACCGAGCAGCCCGCGTCACAGCTGTGCGCCGCCTGCTTCACCGGCAAGTACCCGATCGAGCTGCCGTCCGCCGACCGGCTCGGCAAGAACCTCCTGGAGCAGAACGAGCTGCCGCTCGGTGCGCCCGAGGACGGCCTGCGCACGCTCGTGGGCACCACCGGTGGCGCGACCGCGCTCGAGCAGCCGTGAGCGCCCCGGCGCAGGGGGCCCGCCCGGCGGCTCCGTGGAGACGGCGCCGTCCGCGCCGTCCGGCGCGGTGACCTACGCCTCGGCCGGCGTCGACACCGCGGCAGGTGACCGCGCCGTCGAGCTCATGAAGGAAGCGGTCGCGCGCACGCACGGACCCGAGGTGCTCGGCGGCGTCGGCGGCTTCGCCGGGATGTTCGACGCGAGCGCGCTCAAGGCGTACGACCGGCCGCTGCTCGCGTCGTCCACCGACGGTGTGGGCACCAAGGTCGCGATCGCCCAGGCCCTGGACATCCACGACACCATCGGCTTCGACCTGGTCGGCATGGTCGTCGACGACATCGTCGTGTGCGGCGCCGCGCCGCTGGTCATGACCGACTACATCGCGTGCGGCCGCGTCGTCCCCGAGCGCATCGCCGGCATCGTCCGGGGCATCGCCGCGGCGTGCGAGGTCGCCGGGGTCGCGCTGGTCGGCGGGGAGACCGCCGAGCACCCCGGTCTGCTGGGCCCGGACGAGTACGACGTCGCCGGCGCCGCCGTCGGCGTCGTCGAGGCAGCGGACCTGCTCGGCCCGGACCGGGTGCGCGAGGGCGACGTCGTCCTGGCCATCGCGTCGTCCGGCCTGCACTCCAACGGCTACTCGCTCGTGCGCCGCGTGCTCGAGGTCGCCGGGTGGGGGCTCGAGCGGCACGTCGACGAGCTCGGCCGGACGCTGGGCGAGGAGCTCCTGGAGCCGACCCGCGTGTACGCCGCGGACCTGCTCGCGCTCGCGCGCGAGCGCGCCACCGGCCTTCACGCCCTCAGTCACATCACCGGGGAGGGCTCGCCGCGAACGTCGCGCGCGTGCTGCCCGCGGGGCTCGCGGCGACCGTGGACCGCGGCAGCTGGACCGTCCCGCCGGTGTTCGACCTCGTGCGTCGCCTCGGTCAGGTGCCGTGGGACGACCTGGAGAACACGCTGAACCTCGGCGTCGGCATGGTCGCGGTGACCGCACCGGGCTCCGCCGACGACGCCGTCGCGCACCTCGCCCGGCGCGGCCTCGCGGCCTGGCCGCTCGGCACGGTCACGCCCGACGACGGCACGTCCGGCCCGGGGGTCGTCCGTGGGTCGAAGGGCGTGCACGGGGGAGCGGTCCGGATGACGGGGACGTACCGGACGGCGTAGTCCGTCGGTCGCCGGAGGTCGTCCGGTGAGGCGAGGCCTCGGGGAGGATGACGGGACCAGCGGCACCGGACCGCGAGAGCGAGCCGGTGCCGGGGGTCAGCGCTCCTCGACCCAGCGGGGAAGTCGTCCCCGTCTGCGTCGTCGGTGGAGTCGACGGCGGACCGACGACTCTCGGTCACGACGTCTCGGTGGCCGTGCGACGTGAGCTCCTGCTCGAGAGCCCGGTAGTTCGTCTCGGGGCTGAAGTACTTCAGCTCCCGGGCGACCTTCGTCTGCTTAGCCTTCTGACGGCCGCGCCCCATGGCATCGACCCCCTCTTACGTGGTTCCGGGGCGGCAACGTGCTGACACGTGCGGCCCCGGTGCGCGAAAAATCGTCTGTTCGTGCGCCAACGCTACATGGTGTTCCGGCATTCCGACCACTTGCCGCCGGCGTCGTGACCGAGGTCGCAGCGGCGGCTCCGCGCAGCCCCTGGCGACGGTCGCCCGGACGGTCCCGCGGACCGACGGATGCGCATGCCGGCGGTATGCTTGCCCGGAGCGACATTACGCTGTGAGCGAACGCAAACCGGGTCCGGAACCGTCCGAAACGCCACGCTTGGGCACGTTGTGCCCGGTAGCGACCGGTTTCGACCGGTCCATGGGGTTATCCACCGGTCCTCTTCCGAGTGAGATCGGTGATCACGGACATGTCGATCACAGGTACGTGCGGTAAACAGAGCACACCCTCCGGTCGGGGGCCGCCCGGGCAGCCGGGTGACTGGCCGGGGGCCGTGAAGGAGGCGCACCATGTCCGCTCAGCGAGCCGATTCCGACATCCTGCTCACCCCGTCCGAGGTGGCGAGCATGTTCCGCGTCGACCCGAAGACGGTGACGCGCTGGGCGAAGGCCGGCAAGCTCTCCGCGGTGCGGACGCTGGGTGGCCACCGGCGCTACCACGAGGCCGAGGTGCGGAGCCTGCTCGAGGGCGTCCCGAAGCAGCGCCCCACCGACTGACCCCTTCCGCCCCCGCGGCGGACCGCCGACGTCGTCGTCAGCGGCTCGGTGCTGCCGTGTCCGGAACCCGCTAGCCGCAGCGTCCGTGGGCCGCGCAGGATGGGCGCGTGAGCCCCTCTCCGACCGTGGCCCACCCCGCGCCACCGTGGGGCGACGACGCCGCGGCCCTCCGCGCCATCAGCGGGCGTGACCGTCGCTTCGACGGCCGCCTGTACGTCGGCGTGCTCACCACGGGCATCTACTGCCGACCGTCCTGCCCGGCCCGCACCCCCGTCCGGACAGCTGCCGCTTCTACGCCGCCGCGGCGGCCGCGGTCGCGGCGGGCTTCCGGGCCTGCCGCCGGTGCCGGCCGGACGCCCTGCCGGGGTCGCGCCACTGGGACGTGCGCGGTGACCTCGCCGCCCGCGCCCTGCGGGCGATCGCCGACGGCGCCGTCGACGACGGCGGCGTGGCCGGGCTCGCCGCCCGCCTGCACGTCAGCGAGCGGCACCTGCACCGCGTGCTGGTGACCGAGATCGGCGCTTCACCGCTCCAGCTCGCCCGGACCCGCCGCGCGCAGCTCGCACGGCTCCTGATCGACGAGACGCCCCTGCGGATGACCGACGTCGCCTTCGCCGCCGGGTTCGCGAGCGTGCGGCAGTTCAACGACGTCATGCGCGCCGAGTTCGGTGCGCCGCCGTCGGCCCTGCGCCGTCCGGCGGGTGCCCCACCGCGTCCGGCGGGAGCAACGCCGCGTCGGGACGAGGCGGACCCTGGGGAGGAGCGGGCGCCGGTCGACGCCGCCGCGCTCACCCTGCGGCTGCGGTACGCCGGACCGTTCGATCCGGGCGCGTGGCTCGCGCACGTCACCCACCGTGCCGTCGCCGGGCTCGAACGCGCCGACGCCGCCTCGATCACCCGCCTGCTGACGACACCGGCCGGCCCCGCGGTCGTCACCGTGGTCCCCGGCGCGTCCGGGGACGCCGTGCTCGCGCGGCTGCAGCTCCCACGGCTCGCCGACCTCGGCGGCGTGGTGGCCAGGCTGCGCCGCTGGCTGGACCTGGACGCCGACCCCGCCGCGGTCGACGCGGCCCTGGGCGCCGACCCGGTGCTCGGGCCGCTGGTCGCGGCGCGGCCGGGTCTGCGCATCCCGGGCACCGTGGATCCCGTCGAGCTCGCCGTGCGGGCCGTCCTCGGCCAGCAGGTGTCGACCGCCGGCGCGCGCACGCTGACCGGTCGGCTGGTGGCGGAGCTCGGCGCCCCCGGGCCTGACGGGCTGTCGCTGTTCCCCACCCCGGAGGCGATCGTCGACGCGGGAGAGGGCCGCCTCCGTGCGCTCGGGCTGACCGGGGCCAGGGCGAGGACCCTCGTGGGGCTCGCGGGCGCCGTCGTCGGTGGGCTGGCCCTCGGCCCTGGAGCGGACCGTGCGGGCGCGCGGGCGGCCCTGCTCGCCGTGCCGGGGATCGGCCCGTGGACGGCCGACTACGTCGCGCTGCGGGCCCTCGGTGACCCAGACGTCTTCCCGGCCGGCGACCTCGTCCTGCGGCGCGCCCTGGCCGAGCTGCCGGGCGGCGTCGGGGGGCCCGTGGACGTCGCGGCCGCCGCGGCGCACGCGCAGCAGTGGCGCCCCTGGCGGGGCTACGCCGCGCAGCACCTCTGGACCGCGTGGGCCGACCGTGCCCGACCCCGGGCGGCTCAGGCGGCGCTCGGTCCACGGCCGGCCTGGGACGCCGCGCCGCGGCGCCCCGGTGCGCACGAGACGATCGTTCCCGCGTCGTGACCGCCGGTCCGCGTCGGTGCCGACCATGACCCCACGTGACCCCACGTGACCCACGTGACCTCAGGAGGACCACATGAGCGTCGACCCGCTGCTCGCCACGACCGTCCCGGCCCCCGCCGGTGACCTCTCCTTCGTCCTGACGCCCGAGGACGGCGTCGTCCGGGTCGCGGGCTTCGGCCCCGTCGACGACGTCGCGTCCCGGCTCGACGACGCTCTCGCCGGCCGCGGCGTGCGGACCGTCCCGGCCGACGAGGTGGCGGCGCACCCCCGCCTCGCGGCGGTGGCCCGCGCGGTCGAGCGCTACGCCGCGGGTGACCTCGCCGCCCTCGACGAGGTGCCGGTCGCCCAGCCCGGTGGCCCGTTCTTCCAGCGTGCGTGGGCCGCGATGCGCGCGATCCCCGCCGGGTCGACCGCGACCTACACCGAGATCGCGGCCACGGCGGGGAGCCCGATGGCGGTCCGCGCCGCCGGCACCGCGTGCGCCCGCAACCTGCTGGCCCCGTTCGTGCCGTGCCACCGGGTGCTGCGCAGCGGTGGTCGCCAGCTCGGCGGGTACTACTTCGGGCTCGACGCCAAGCGCGCGCTGCTGACCCACGAGGGCGCGGAAGCGGCCGGGAGCCTGGCACCGGCCGCGGGGGACGGCGCGGCGGTGGATGTCGCCCCGGTGGGGCAGGACGCCCCTGACGGACGCGCGCCGGCCCGACGCCCCGGGAGCAGGGCGTCGGGCTGGGTCGCGTCGGCTCAGGCCGGTCGAGTGCCGGTGGCGGTGGCGGTGCCGGTGCTGGTTCCGGTCCGGGTCAGAAGATCTTGCGGAGCAGGGCGGTCAGCAGGCCGGCGGCCGCGGCGGCGCCCACCCCGACGACGATGCGCGCACGGTTGCGGTCCTCGGGGCGCGTGTCCGGGTCGTTGCCCGCGTCGTGCACGATCTGCTTGGCGCGCTCGACGAGCTCGTCCGCCTTCGCCTTGGGGTCGAGACGGTCGGTCAGCTCGTCGATCGTCGCGGCCAGCTCCGCCCGGTTGCGGGCGATCTGGGCCTCGATGTCGTGCGGCTCGGCGGTCATGAACGCAGTCCTTCCTTGACGGCCTGGACGTCCTGCTTGACGTTCTCGGCGGTGCGCTCGGGCTTGGGCGGGACACCCTTGTCGAGCGACTTCTTGCCCAGCAGCGCCAGCACGGCCGCGATGGCGAGCAGCACGACGGCGACGATGAGGGCGGCGAGCCACGGCTCGAGGACGAGCGACAGCGCCAGGATGATGGTGGTGAGGACCACCGCGAACCCGAAGAACCCGAACAGCGCAGCGCCGGCGAGGAGGCCGGCCCCGATCGCGCCAGCCTTGGCCTTGCGGGAGAGCTCGGCCTTCGCCAGCTCGATCTCGGACCGGACGAGGCGTGACGACTGCTCGGACAGGCGGCTGAACAGCTCGCCCATCGACGGACGTCCGCCCGACCCGGGAGTCGTCCACTCGGATGCGTGCGCCATGCCCATCACTTCCTCACGTTGCCTGTCGGAGGCCCCCAGTCTGTCGGGAACCGGCCCCAGTGTGTCGGGAACGCGTGCGGCGCGCGAGGCGGCCGTACCTCCGGACGGGTCCGGGACGACAACAGCCCCGCCCGGGGCACGGACGGGGCTGAGACTGTGGCCACGAGCGGGGTCGAACCGCTGACCTTCCGATTTTCAGTCGGACGCTCTACCAACTGAGCTACATGGCCGAACCGACAACGCCCGGCCGTTGGGCCGGGCGGATGTCAGCGACCCCGACGGGACTCGAACCCGCGACCTCCGCCGTGACAGGGCGGCGCGCTAACCAACTGCGCTACGGGGCCTTGTGGTGAGACAAGACCGATACTGCGATCACACACGACCGTACCCCCAACGGGATTCGAACCCGTGCTACCGCCGTGAAAGGGCGGGGTCCTAGGCCGCTAGACGATGGGGGCATGACGCCCTTGCCGTCCACAGGCGCCGCAAGACCTCCAGAAGCATATGGCACAGGTGCCGGATCGCCAAAGTCGGGGCTCCGGGCGCTTGCAGCCGCCCGGGTGACGCCGTCGCCGCACGCTCGGCGGACCAGGGCTCGGTGGACGGCCCACCGCGCCGCGCGGGGAGGATGGGCGCGTGGTCGACATGTCGCGCGAGGAGTTCGAGGACGCCGTCCGCGACGCCCTCGACGAGATCCCGGAGGAGCTCGCGCAGCAGATGGACAACGTCGTCGTGCTGGTCGAGGACGACCCGCCCCCGGACGACCCCGAGCTGCTGGGGCTTTACGAGGGGGTGCCGCTGACCGAGCGGGGCGACTTCTGGGCGACCGGTGCGCTGCCGGACCGGATCACCATCTTCCGGCTGCCGACCCTCGCGCTGTGCGAGTCGCGCGACGAGGTGGTCGAGGAGGTCGCGGTGACCGTCGTGCACGAGATCGCCCACCACTTCGGCATCGACGACGACCGTCTGCACGAGCTCGGGTGGGCGTGACGAGCTCGGGTCCCCGGTGACGGTCCCGTCCGGTCCGTGGCGGCCTGTGCCGGCTCGGGCCGGCTCCGCGCGGCGGCCCATGACGCCTACGGTGCACCCATGACGACCGACGGGCTCCGCTTCGGGATCGTGCTGCTGCCGCAGGACCGCTGGGTCCACGCGCGCGAGCGCTGGCAGCGCGCCGAGGCGATGGGCTTCGACCACGCCTGGACGTACGACCACCTGGCCTGGCGGACCCTCGTCGACGAGCCGTGGTTCGCGACCGTCCCGCTGCTGGCCGCAGCGGCCACCGCGACCCAGCGGATCCGCCTCGGCACCTGGGTCGCCAGCCCCAACTACCGCCACCCCGTGCCGTTCGCGAAGGACGTCATGGGCCTGGACGACATCTCCGGCGGCCGGCTGCTGCTCGGCCTGGGTGCCGGGGGACCGGCTGGGACGCGAGCGTCCTCGGCCCGCCGCCGAGCCTCGCCGAGCGCACGCGCCGGTTCGCCGAGTTCACCGAGCTGCTGGACGCGCTGCTCACCCAGCCGGTCACCGAGCACACCGGGGAGTTCTACGCCGCGCACGGCGCCCGGATGATCCCCGGCTGCGTGCAGCGACCCCGGGTGCCGTTCGTCATGGCCGCCAACGGTCCACGCGCCATGCGGCTCGCCGCCCGCCACGGGCAGGCGTGGGTCACCTTCGGCCCGAGCCTGCCCGACGACGCCGTCGACGGCGTCGCGCCGGCGGTCGCCCAGGACCGGTGGTGGGACGGGCTCGCGGTGATGGTCGAGCGGTTCCGGGTGGAGGCCGCCGCAGCCGGCCGCGACCCCGACGCGATCGAGCGGCACCTGAGCCTCGACGGGGCGCCGGTGTTCTCGCTCTCGTCGTGGGACGTGCTCCAGGAGGGGGTCGAGCGGGCCGTCGCGCTCGGCTTCACCGACGTCGTCGTGCACTGGCCCCGGGCGGAGGGGATCTACGCGGGCTCCGAGGCGCTGCTCGAGCGGGTCGCCGCGGAGCTGCCGGCACTGCGCACCGTCGGCCGCTGACGCGGGCCGGTCAGACGGAGCGGGCCGGTCAGGCGGAGCGCTGAGCGCGCCGGCGGGCGTTCCACGCCGTCGCGACCATGTCGGCCAGGGAGTGCCGCATCACCCACTCCAGGTCGCGCGCGGCCAGCTCGCCGGACGCCACGATCCGGTCCGGGTCACCGGGCCGGCGCGGGCCGATCTCGGGGTCGAAGCCGACCCCGGTGACCTCGGCCATCGTCTCCATGATCTGGCGGACCGACGCCCCCTGACCGCTGCCGAGGTTGTAGACCCGCTCGAGCGGGCGGCCGTCGGCGAAGCGCGCGCCGCGGCGACATGGGAGTGCGCGAGGTCGGCGACGTGCACGTAGTCCCGGACGCAGGTGCCGTCGGGCGTGTCGTAGTCGACGCCGTTGATGCGGGGGTGCGGCCCTCGACGAGCGCCTCGAGCACGAGCGGGAACAGGTTGTGCGGGCTGGTGTCGTACAGGTCCGGGGAGCCGGAGCCGACGACGTTGAAGTAGCGCAGGGACGTGTGGCGCAGCCCGGTGGCGACGCCCTGGTCCCGCAGCAGCCATTCGCCGATGAGCTTGCTCTCCCCGTAGGGCGACTCCGGGGCGGTCGGCGTGCTCTCGGTGACGAGGTCGGTGCGTGGGGTGCCGTAGGTCGCGGCGCTGGAGGAGAACACCATGGCGTCGACCCCCGTGTCGGCCATCGCCGTCAGCAGGCTCGCCGTGCCGGTGACGTTCTGCTCGTAGGTGTGCAGCGGGCGCTGCACGCTCACCCCGGCGTACTTGAAGCCGGCGAGGTGCACGACGCCGGTCACGGCGTGCTCCGTGAGCACCTGGCGCACCAGCGGCGTGTCGAGGATCGAGCCGCGCACGAGCGGCACGCCCGCCGGGACGAAGGCCTCGTGCCCGCTGGACAGGTCGTCCAGCACGACGGTGCGCAGGCCCACCTCGCCGAACGCCTTCACCACGTGCGAGCCGATGTACCCCGCGCCGCCGGTCACCATCCAGGTCATGGTGGGGACACTACCGAGACGCTGCTCCACCGGCCGACCGGCGGACGACCCGCGGCAGACCGTTCCAGCGGTGCCCCGCGCCGATACTCAGTAGGCTGAGCATTCACCCAGGAGAGGACACGCACGTTGCCCCGAGGTGCACGCGCGCGCCGCCGCCGACCCCGACACGACCGCCCGGTCCATCCCGGAGCCGGGCGCGCTCCTGGCACGCCCGGGGGCGCCCGGCCCGCGCGACGCCGTGACCCTGAGCGACGCCGTGACGGACGGGCTCGCCGCGACCGTCGACGTGCTCGACGGGTACCTGGCCGAGCGGCAGTCCGGCGGGGCCCGCCTGGACCCCGGCTACGGGACGCTCTGGGCGCACCTCGCCGACCAGGTCGGCGGCAAGCTGCTGCGACCGCGGCTCACGCTGGCCGCCTACCTCGGGCTGGGCGGCGACGACGTCGTCGGTGCCGCGCACGTCGCCGCCGCGCAGGAGCTCCTGCACACCGCGATGGTCGTCCACGACGACCTCCTCGACCACGACGAGGTGCGCCGGGGCCGCCCCAACCTCGCCGGCTCCTACCGCGCGTCCCTCGCCGCCGACGGCGTCGTCGGGCCCGGCGCGGAGGACCACGTGCTGGCCGCCGGGCTGCTGGGCGGCGACCTCGCGCTGGTCGCCGCGTTCGGCATGGTCACCCGCGCACCGGTCGACGCGGACCTCAAGGTCGCCGTGATCGACCTGCTGGTGGACGGGGTCAGCACCACGGTCGCCGGTGAGCTGCTCGACATGGCGTCCGGGCTGCGGCCGCCCGCGCACGTCGACACGCTGCTGGTCGCCGAGCTCAAGACCGCGGCGTACACGTGCGCCGTCCCGCTGAACGCCGGCGCCGTGCTGGCCCGCGCCGACGAGCGCACGCAGGTCGCGCTCGCCCGGTTCGGGACCGCCCTGGGCACCGCCTTCCAGCTCGTGGACGACGAGCTCGGCGTCTTCGGCGACCCCGGCCGTACCGGCAAGTCGGTGTTGTCCGACCTGCGGGCGGGCAAGCGCACCGAGCTGCTGCGGTTGTCCTACCTGCGGGCCGACGACGCCGGGCGCGCGCTGCTGGACGCCCACGTCGGGCGCCCCGACCTCGACGACGACGCCGCCGCGCGCGTCCGGGAGGTCATGGCGGGGTGCGGCGCCCGGGACGAGCTGCGGGCGGTGGCCGCCCGCGCCGCCGGCACGGCGCACGACGTCGCGCGGGGGCACCTGCCCGCGGAGCTCGCGGACTACCTGTGCGCGTTGGTGGACGAGATGGCCGGGAGAGGGCACTGATGGCAGCGACGACCGGGGTCCGGCTGTACGACCGGACGGCGGCGCGGGCGAGCCGGGCGGTCCTGCAGGGCTACTCGACGTCGTTCGGGCTCGGCACCCGCCTGCTCGGACCGCAGGCACGCACCGACATCGAGGCGGTGTACGCGCTCGTGCGGATCGCCGACGAGATCGTGGACACCCGCGGCGGCGACGACGCGGGCCAGATGCTGGACGAGCTCGACCAGCAGGTCGAGCGCGCGCTGTCCTCCGGCTGGTCCACCAACCTCGTCGTGCACGCGTTCGCGCGCACCGCGCGGCGGGTGGGCATCGGTCCGGACGTCATCGACCCGTTCTTCGCGTCCATGCGGATGGACCTCACGGTGCGCGTGCACGACCAGGAGTCCTACGAGCGGTACGTCTACGGGTCCGCCGAGGTGGTCGGGCTCATGTGCCTGGCGGTCTTCCTCAACTCGGGTCGCCGCCCCGGTGACCCGCTGGTGGTGGCCGCGCCGGACGTCACCGCCGGCGCGCGTGCGCTCGGCGCCGCGTTCCAGAAGGTCAACTTCCTGCGCGACCTCGCCGAGGACAGCGCGGGTCTGGGCCGCAGCTACTTCCCGGGGGTGACCCCGGGGTCGCTGGACGCCCCGACGCTCGCGGCGCTGCTTGCGGAGATCGAGCGCGACGCCGCCACCGCGCGGGCCGCGCTGCCGTCGCTGCCCCGCCGCGCGCGGCTCGCGGTCGCGGCGACCCTCGGCCTGTACGACCGCCTCGCGGCCGAGCTCGCGGCGACCCCGCCCCAGGAGCTGCTGGCGCGCCGGGTCCGGGTCTCCGCGCCGGGGAAGGTCGCCGTGCTCACGCGGTCGGTGCTGGCCGAGGCGCTGCCCCGGACGATGCCCGGGACCGGGGTGCGCGCGTGAGCGGCGACGGACTGGTCGGCGCACGCGTCGTCGTCGTCGGCGGGGGCATCGCCGGGCTCGCGACCGCGGCGCTCCTCGCCCGCGGGGGTGCCCGGGTGACGCTGCTCGAACGGCACGAGCGCGTCGGCGGGCGGGCCGGGATGCTCGAGGTGGACGGCTTCCGCTTCGACACCGGACCGTCCTGGTACTTCATGCCCGAGGTGTTCGCGCACTTCTTCGAGCTCATGGGTGAGCGCGTCGAGGACCATCTCGACCTCGAACGGCTCGACCCGGCGTACCGCGTCTTCTTCGAGCCGCCGGCCGGCGCGGAGCCGGACGTCCTGGACGTCACGGCCGATCCGGAGGCGAACTGGGCGGCCTTCGACGCGCTCGAGCCGGGAGCCGGCGAGCGCATGCGCGGGTACGCCGCGCAGTCCAGCGACGCGTACCGGATGGCGCTCGACCATTTCCTCTACACGACGTTCGCGAGGCCCGACCGCGCGGTGTCGGGCGAGGTGCTGCGCCGGCTCGGCACGCTCGCCGGGCTGCTCGGCACGACGCTCGCGGACCGCATCGCGCGCACGGTGACCGACCCGCGGCTGCGCCAGGTGCTCGGGTACCACGCGGTCTTCCTCGGGTCGTCGCCGTACCGCGTGCCCGCGCTGTACTCGCTCATGAGCCACCTCGACCTCGTCGACGGCGTCCGCTTCCCGCGCGGCGGCATGTACACGATCATCGAGGCGATCGAGGGCCTCGCCCGCGCGCACGGCGTCGAGATCCGCACCGGCACCGAGGTGGCCGCGATCGACGTCGAGCCCGAGGGGCGCTCGCTGCGCCACCCGCGCCGCACCGGCCGGGCGCGCGGCGTCCGCCTGGCCGACGGCGAGGTCGTCCCCGCGGACGTCGTGGTGTCCGCAGCCGACCTGCACCACACCGAGACCCGGCTGCTCGAGCCGCAGCACGCGACCCGCACCGCCGCGGACTGGGAGCGGCGCGGCCCCGGCATCTCGGCGCTGCTCGTGCTCGCCGGCGTCCGCGGTGAGCTGCCGGAGCTCGCCCACCACTCGCTGTTCTTCACCCGGGACTGGCCGGGGAACTTCCGCGACATCCTCGGGGACGACACCGCCAGCGGCGTCGACGGCCTGCGCGTGCCGGACGTCGCCTCGATGTACGTCTCCCGGACGACCGCGACCGACCCCGACGCCGCGCCGCCCGGGCACGAGAACATCTTCGTCCTCGTGCCGTTCCCGGCCGACCCCGCGCTGGGCGGTGCGGACGACCGCGCGACCCTCGACGCGCACGCCGACCGCTACCTCGACCAGGCCGGGGCGTGGATGGGCACCCCGGACCTGCGTGAGCGCGTGGTGACCCGGCGCGTCGTCGGGCCGGCGGACTTCGCCCGCGACCTGTCCGCGTGGCGCGGCACGGCGCTGGGGATGGAGCACACCCTCGCGCAGAGCGCGATGTTCCGTCCGGGCAACGCGTCCCCGCGGGTGCCGAACCTGCTGCACGTGGGCGGGAGCACGATCCCGGGGGTGGGGCTGCCGATGTGCCTCATCAGCGCCGAGCTCGTCGCGAAGCGGCTGCTCGGTGACACGTCCGCGGGGCGGCTGCCCGCCCCGCTGCGGCGGGGTTCCTCGGCGCCGCCCGCCGCCCCGGCGGTGGACGGCACCGTGACCGGGTTCGTCTACCTCGGCGCCCTGCTGGTCGCCCTGGCGGGTCTGGCCGCGCTCGACCGGCGCTACCGGCTGGCCTTCTGGGTCGACGCGCGACGCGCCGCGATCTGCGTCGCCGTCGGTGTGGTGTTCTTCCTCGCGTGGGACGTCGCGGGGCTCGCCCTCGGGATCTTCGCCCGCGGCGAGAGCCCGCACATGACCGGTGTCCTGCTCGCGCCCGACCTGCCGCTCGAGGAGGCGTTCTTCCTCGCGCTGCTGTCCTACAACGCGCTGCTGGCGTGGCGCGCGCTCGATCTCGCCGCGCAGCGCCGCGCGGTCGGCCGCGGCCGGCAGCGCGTCACCGGGCGGGGGCAGCGATGACGAACGCGGTGCTGAACGTCGGCGTGCTCCTCGTGCTCGGGCTCGTGGTCGCGCCGGTGCTGCGGCGGCTGCGGCCCGGGCCGCTGGTGTGGGCCGCGTTGACGCTGGTCGCCCTGACGGTCGTGTTCGACACCCTGATGATCGCCGCCGACCTCTACGTGTTCGACCCCGACCGCATCCTCGGTGTCTACGTCTGGGGTGCCCCGGTCGAGGACTTCGCGTACTCCCTCGCGGCGGTGCTCCTCATGCCGGCGCTGTGGACGTGGCTGGGCCGCCGGGGCGAGCGGGCGGCGTCGTCGGGCACGTCGTCGGGCACGTCGTCGGGAACGGGCGTCCCGGGTGGGGACGCGTGAAGGACGTCCTCGCGGCGTCCCGGCCGTTCTCCTGGGTCAACACCGCCTTCCCGTTCGCGGCCGGGTACCTCCTGGCGACGGGTGGGCGCATCGACGTCGCGCTCGTGGTCGGCGCCCTGTACTTCCTCGGCCCGTACAACCTGCTGATGTACGGGATCAACGACGTCTTCGACTACGAGTCGGACCTGCGCAACCCGCGCAAGGGTGGGATCGAGGGAGCGCTCGCGGACCCGGCGACCGCCCGGACGGTGCACCGGCGGATCCTGTGGGCCTGTGCGCTGACCAACGTGCCCGCGCTGGCGTGGCTGCTGGCGCTCGGCGACGTGGCGTCGAACCTCGTGCTCGCGCTCGTCGTCCTCGGCGTCGTGGCGTACTCCGCCCCGGGCCTGCGGTTCAAGGAGCGGCCCGTCGTGGACTCGGTGACGTCCGCGATGCACTTCGTCGGACCGCTGCTCTACGCCCTCGTCCTCACCGGCGCCGACCTCACCGCGCGCACCGCCTGGCCGGTTCTCGTCGCGTTCGTCGCGTGGGGGATGGGCTCCCACGCGTTCGGCGCGGTGCAGGACGTCCGCGCCGACCGGGAGGGCGGGCTCGCGTCCGTCGCGACCGTCCTCGGCGCGCACCGCACCGTCGTGGCGTCGACCGTCGCCTACCTCGTGGCGGCCGTCGTCCTCCTCGCGGTGCCGTGGCCGGGGTGGCTCGCGGCACTGCTCCCCCTGCCGTACGCGGTGAACGCGGCCCGGTTCTGGTCGGTCCGGGACGCCGACTGCGAGCGGGCCCACGCGGGCTGGCGGGTGTTCCTGTGGCTCAACCTGGTCACGGGCGCTCTCGTGACCATGCTGCTCCTCGCGGTCGCCCGGCTGAGCTGAGCAACCGGGGCGCCCCTCGAGGGTGAAGTTTGTCCGGTTCGCCCGCTTTGGACCGTTTTCCAAGGGTTTCCCAAGGGTCCGACGAACACGATCCGGGGGATCAGCGGGCCGACGACGTGGTCGGCCCGTGCGTTGCGGGTCGCACCCCGGAGGTTCAGCACGATGTCCACACCCTCAGTCCCACGCCGGGACGGCGGCGGCTCCGGCCGCCCCCGCACCGGCCGCAGGTCCGGCACGCGGTTGCGTGCCGCCGTCGGCGCCGGCCTGAGCGCCTGCGTCGCGTTCGCCGGGATCATCACCGGCCCGACGGCGATGGCCGCCACCGACACCGACCCCGACTTCCGCCTCACCAAGGCGGACCTCGAGTTCATCCTCAAGCAGATCAACATCGGCGAGGCGCACGCCGAGGCGATCACCACGGGCGACACCGAGTACAGCCTCCTGTGCGACGACCCCAACGACCGGAGCTGGACCTGCGTGCCCAGCCCGATGCTGCCCTACGGGCTCCGCACGGTCGACGGGTCGTTCAACAACCTCGAAGAGGACGACACGAAGGACTACGGCGCCGCGGGCCGCACGTTCCCGCGCATCGCGCCGGCCAACTTCCGGGACGCCGGCCGGCTGTTCTTCGACCCCGACGGCCCGAACGGCCCCGCACAGGCCGGCGGGATGACGTCCTACGACCAGGTCGGCGAGAACAACGTCGTCGTCGACGAAGAGCCGCGGATCATCAGCAACCTCGTCGTCGACCAGACCGTGATGAACCCGGCGGCCGTCGCGATGATGGGCGTCGTCGAGGGGTCGTACGCCTTCGACCACGACGGTGACGGCTTCAACTGGGAGGTGCACCGCACCTCGCCGGAGTACGACCCGGCCGACCCGCTGCCGATCAACCCGGTGACCAACCGGCCCTTCACGCCGGACCGCGTCTTCATCCCGAACGTGTCCCCCGACGTCGGCCTCTCGGCCCCCTTCACCGGCTGGTTCACGCTGTTTGGCCAGTTCTTCGACCACGGCCTCGACCTGGTGTCCAAGGGCGGCAACGGCACCGTCTTCGTCCCCGTGCTGCCGGGTGACGAGCTGTACAACCCCGCCTCCCCGCGGACGAACTTCATCCCGCTGACCCGCGCGACGGTGACGATGGCGCCGGGGCCCGACGGGCAGCTGGGCACGTCGGACGACACCCGGGAGCACACCAACCGGACGACGCCGTTCATCGACCAGAACCAGACCTACACCTCCCACCCGTCGCACCAGGTCTTCCTGCGCGAGTACGAGCTCGTGCACGGCCGTCCGGTGCCGACCGGGCACCTGCTGGACGGTGCCAAGGGCGGCCCGCCCACGTGGGCGGAGGTCAAGTACCAGGCGAAGACGATCCTCGGCATCCAGCTCGACGACATGGACGCGCTCACGGTGCCGCTGCTCGTGACCGACCCCTACGGGCGGTTCGTCGCCGGCCCCACGGGCTTCCCGCAGATCGTCGTCAGCGAGACGGACGTGCGCGAGGGCAGCATCGACACCCCCGTGGACGCCACGCAGGCCATGGACGCCGGCGTGTCCTTCCTCGACGACATCGCGAACGGCGCGGAGCCGAAGCTCGACACCCTGGGTGAGCCCGCGCTCGACCTCTACGACTCGGCCAAGCTCGACGCGCACTACATCACCGGTGACGGCCGCGGGAACGAGAACATCGGCCTCACCGCGGTGCACCACATCTTCCACGCCGAGCACAACCGTGTCGCCGACCAGGTCATGGACGTGCTGGAGGCGCCGGGGAACGAAGCCCTGCTCCGGGCGTACCAGTCGCAGGACGGCATCTGGGACCTCGGCGAGCGCGTGTTCCAGGCCGGACGCTTCGTCACCGAGATGGAGTACCAGCACCTGGTGTTCGAGGAGTTCGTGCGGAGCATCCAGCCCGCGATCGACGCCGGACCGCTGAACGAGACGCGCTACGACAGCAACATCGACCCGTCCGTCACCGCTGAGTTCGCCCACGCGGTGTACCGGTTCGGCCACTCGATGCTGACCAGCGACGTCGACCGGGCCGGCTTCGGGACGGAGAGCCTGTCGCTCTTCGACGCGTTCCTCAACCCGTCCGAGTTCACCGACAACGGCCGCCTGACGCCTGACCAGGGTGCTGCGTCGCTCCTCATGGGCATGTCCAAGCAGACCGGCAACGGGATCGACGAGTTCGTCGACAGCACGCTCCGCAACCAGCTGCTCGGTGTGGCTCTCGACCTCTCGGCGATCAACATCGCCCGGGCCCGGGACACCGGCATGCCGACCCTCAACGAGCTGCGGACCGTCTTCTACGAGGAGACGGCCGACTCGGCGCTCAAGCCCTACGAGAACTGGACCGAGTTCGAGCTCACGCTGAAGAACCGGGCCTCGATCGTCAACTTCATCGCGGCCTACGCGCCGAGCATCAAGGCGGCGGGCGGCTCGGTGGACGCGCGGCGCACCGCCGCGCAGGCGCTCATGGCCGACCCGGCCTTCATGTCGAGCAACGCCGGCCTGAATGACATCGACCTCTGGGTCGGTGGCCTGGCGGAGCGGAACATGGACTTCGGCGGGATGCTCGGCTCCACGTTCAACAAGGTGTTCGAGGAGCACATGGAGGACCTGCAGAACGGGGACCGGTTCTACTACCTGTTCCGTACCGCCGGCATGGACCTCATCAACAAGCTCGAGGCCAACTCGTTCTCCGAGCTCGCGATGCGCACCACGGACGCGACCGGCCTGCACCACAACATCTTCGCCAACCCGACCCGCACGTTCGAGGTGGCCGACCAGGCCACCTGGAGCGACGGCGACGCCACCACCCCGGACCTCGCCGTGATCAACGGCTGGCACCGGTTCGACGGCGAGGAGCACGTGGTCATCCACGGCACCGACGCGGTCGACTCGCTGCACGGCGGCATCGGTGACGACTCCATCTGGGGTCACTCCGGCAACGACCGGCTCGAGGGATGGCAGGGCAACGACATCCTCGTCGGCCACGGCGGCAACGACGTCCTCACCGACTCGTTCGGCGACGACGTCATCCACGGTGGGGACGGCGACGACGCCATCAACGCGGGATCCGGCCTCGACCTGCTGTTCGGCGGGTTCGGGAAGGACTTCATCCTGCACGGTCAGGACCCGACGGAGTCCTTCGCCGGTGACGACGACGACTTCATCCGGGGCGGCAACGGCCTGGACGTCGTCACGGGCAACTCCGGCGACGACTGGCTGGAGGGTGGCGGGGCCTTCGACCTCCTGCAGGGCGACAACGCGCTGACCTTCCAGAACGACCCCAAGGGAGGCGCCGACGTCCTCATGGGCCAGGGTGGACTCGACGACCATGACGCCGAGGGTGGCGACGACATCATGGACAACGACGGGATCGACCGGCACCACGGGATGCTCGGCTTCGACTGGGTCACGCACAAGCACGACCCGCGCGCGGCCAACGCCGACCTGGGCCTGACCATCTTCCAGGCGCCCGACGTGACCCTGAGCCGCTCGCGGTTCGCCCAGGTCGAGGGCGTGTCCGGGTGGAGCAGGAACGACATCCTGCGCGGCGGGCGGGCACCGGGAGACCCGGCGTTCGCCGACGACGGAGGCCACGAGCTCACCCAGGCCGGCATCGACCGGATCAGCGGCCTGCGCGAGCTGCTCGGCGGCGGGGACGTGCCGAAGTACGGCGCGCAGTTCATGACCAAGAACGCCGAGAAGCCGCACAACATCATGCTGGGCGGCGGCGGCAGCGACATCCTCGAGAGCGGTGCCGGCGACGACTACATCGACGGTGACGCGGCGCTGGACTTCTACCTCGAGTGGACGAACCCGGCGAACGGTGCCGTCGAGCGTCAGGAGACCATGCAGCCGTTCCAGACGCGGGTCTTCAACGGGACCATCAGCCCGGCGGACATCCACATCGTCCGGGCGATCATCCCGCACCAGGGTGAGGCTGCTCCGGACACGGCGGCCTTCGAGGACCTCCGGGAGATGTACTCCATCACCAAGCTCGAGGACGGCCTCTACCGGGTCGCCCACATCGAGGAGGACGCCGGTGGCCTGGCCTCGGGCGTGGACATCCTTCGCAACATCGAGCTCGTCCAGTTCGCCGACGTGACGCAGGACCTGCTGACCGGCGCAGTCGACCCGAGCTCCCCGTCCGGGACGATCGAGTTCAGCACCATGGCGCCGGTCGAGCACGAGCCGCTGACGGCGACGTCGGCCCTCGTCGACGGGGTCTCCGGGGAGCCGGTGCCCGCGGACGACATCGAGTGGGTCTGGCAGTGGGCCGACGACGAGGGTGAGTTCACCCCGTCGGAGAGCGAGGGTGCGCTCACGTCGACGTTCACCCCGGGTGACGCCGAGGCCGGCTACGCCCTGCGCGTGGTCGCCACGTTCACGGACGCCGGGGGCACCCTGCGGACGGTCGCGTCGGGTCTCACCTCCCCGGTGCAGAACATCAACGACGCACCGGTCTACCCGCAGCTGGTTCCCCAGTCGCCGGTGATCGGTGAGCCGGTCACCTTCGACCAGTCGCAGCTCAACGACGCCGACACCCTGTACAACGACGACGGCGACCTGATCGTGACGCTCAACTACCAGTGGCAGGAGAGCAACGGCACGAGCTGGCGGAACATCGCCAACGCGAAGAGCAGCACGTTCACGCCCACCGAGGCCCAGAAGGACCGCCGGCTGCGCATGATCCTGCGGTTCAACGACTTCCTCGGCACCCCCGAGGTGGTCGACCTGACCACGGGTCCGGTGTCCTCCGTGGCGACCGTGCCCACGGCTCCGGCCCTCGGGACGGTCACCGTCGGCCACGAGAGCGCGACGGTCACCTGGACCGCCGTGACGGGTGAGCAGACGGGTGGCGTGGATCTCCTCGGCTACGCCGTCCAGGTGCTCGCCGAGGACGGGACGACCCCGGTGGGTCCGCTCCGCAACGTGGGGGCCGACACGACCAGCCTCAAGGTCAGGGGCCTGACCAACGGGACCACCTACCGGTTCCGGGTGCAGGCGGCCAACCTGGTGGGTGGCGGTGCGTTCTCGGCCAGCTCGGCCGCGGTCACGCCGGTCTCCCTCACGCCGGGTGCCGCGACGATCAGCTCCGCTGTGGCGGGCGACGCGTCGGCCACCGTGACCTGGGCCGCTCCGGCCGAGACCGGCGGTTCCGCGGTCACCGGCTACGAGATCCAGGTCATCAACGCCGGTGGGATCCTCACGATCCGGGAGATCCCGGCGACGGCGACGTCGCACGTGATCACCGGGCTGAGCAACGGTGTCCCGCACACCTTCACCGTGCGAGCGCTCAACGACGACGGTCCTGGACCGTGGTCGGCGGTGTCCGCCGAGGTCCTCCCGTCCGAGGACGCCGAGGAGCCGGCGGAGCCGGGCCTGTCAGGCACGGTGACTGCCGGTGGGGTGGCGCTGGGTGGTGCGTCGGTCAACGTCTACACGGCGGACACCCGGACGTGGCTGAAGTCGGTGCTCACCGGCGCGGACGGGTCGTACAGCCTGACCGGGCTGCCCGCGGGTTCGTACCGGCTGTACGTGCAGCCGAACGAGCCGGGCTACGCCAACCAGTGGCACGCGGGGACGAGCTTCGAGTCGGCGGCGACCATCACCGTCAGCGGGGCCACGACCGCGGACATCGCCCTGGTCGGCACGCACACCCTCTCCGGGGTGGTCCGTACCGGTACGGGCGTGCTGGCCGGCGCGACCGTGCAGGTCTACACGGCCAGCACGCGCACCTGGCTGAGGTCGGCGACGAGTGCCGCCGACGGTGCCTACTCCGTGGCCGGGTTGCCGGTCGGCTCGTACCGCCTGTACGTCCAGCCGAACGAGCCGGGGCTCCCGAACCGGTGGTTCGGTGGGGCGAGCTTCGAGACCGCGACGGTCGTCACGGTCGACGGAGCCACCGCGATGGACGTCGTCCTCTCCGGAGCGGGCAGCCTGTCCGGCTCGGTCATGGCCGGCGGACAGCCGCTGAGCGGCGCGGCGGTGCAGGTGTACACGGCCGACACCCGGACGTGGGTGCGGTCCGGCACGAGCGGGGCCGACGGGTCGTACAGCGTGCCCGGGCTCACGGCAGGCTCGTACCGCCTGTACGTCCAGCCGAACGAGCCGGGGTACCCGAACCGGTGGTTCGGTGGGGTGAGCTTCGAGACCGCGACCGAGGTGGCGGTCGACGGGGCGACCCCGATGGACGTCGTGCTCTCGACTGCGGGCAGCCTGTCCGGCGCGGTCACGGCCGGTGGGCAGGCCCTGAGCGGCGCGGCCGTGCAGGTGTACACGGCCGACACCCGGACGTGGGTGCGGTCCGGGACGAGCGGGGCAGACGGTGCGTACTCCGTGGCCGGGCTGCCGGCCGGCTCGTACCGCCTGTACGTCCAGCCGAACGAGCCGGGGTACCCGAACCGGTGGCTCGGTGGGGCGAGCTTCGAGACCGCGACGGTTGTCACGGTCGACGGGGCGACCCCGATGGACGTCGTCCTGTCCGGCACGCACACGCTGTCGGGCACGGTGACAGCCGGCGGGTCGCCGCTGGAGGGCGCGTCGGTGAGCGTCTACACGGCGGACACGCGGACGTGGCTGAAGTCGGTGGTCAGCGGTGCGAACGGGTCGTACAGCCTGACCGGGCTGCCGGCCGGGTCGTACCGGCTGTACGTGCAGCCGAACGAGCCCGGCCACGCCAACCGGTGGTTCGGGGGCAGTGGCTTCGACACCGCCACCGTGATCGCCGTCGACGGTGCCACTCAGACTGACATCGGTCTCGGCTGAGCGGTGACACCCGGCGCCCGGTCACCCCCGCACTACGCGGGGGTGGCCGGGCGCTCCACTGCCCGCACCCGACCGGGCACACCGCTGCCCGCAGGCCGAGACGACCGGTCGGGTCAGGTGAGCGGGACGGACGCGGCGACGGTGGTGCCCGCACCGGGCGCGGACCGGACCGTGACCTGGCCGCCTGCCTCCCGGACCGTGTCCCGGACGATCTGCAGGCCCAGGTGCCCGTCACGCCGCGGGGCGGCGGGGTCGAAGCCGACGCCGTCGTCGGCCACCTCGAGCACGAACCCGACGTCGGTGCGGCGGGCGGTGATCGTGACGACCGACGGCTGCGCGTGGGCGGTCGCGTTGCTCAGGGCCTCGCGCGCGACGCGGTAGAGCAAGGTCGAGGTCGTCCTGGACAGGTCGAGGTCGTCCGGGACGGCGATGCGGACGTCGACCCCGCGGGTGCGGAGCCGGTCGGCGAGGCGGTCGACGGCGGCCGGCAGGCCGTGGCTGTCCGGCTCGGTCGGGTAGACCTCGGTGAGCATGCTGCGCAGGGTGCCGACGCTCGCGCGGACGATCGCTCGCAGTCGGGAGATCTCGGGGCGGGCTGCGGGGTCCAGCCGTGCCTCGAGCGACTCGAGGGCATAGCTCGCCCCGGCGAGGTCCTGGATGACCTCGTCGTGCAGGTCGCGGACGATCCGACGGCGCTCCAGGTCCGATGCCGCGGCGGCCTGGCGGAGCAGCCGACGTCGGGTGGACTGGAGTCCCTGGATGCGTCGGGCGAGACGGATCGCCGGGGGAGCTGGGCGAGCTGGAGCGCCACCAGCGTCACGACGCCCACCGGCAGGAGGCTCAGCAGGAGGTCGCGCTCTTGCGCGTGCACGACGGCGGCCGGGAAGTGCGCCTCGAGGACGAGCCGGTCGCCGGAGTCGGCGACGAACGGTGCGTCGACCTCCACGGCATGACCGAGATCCTCGCTGTGCTCGTCGACGGGCGAGTCGGGGTCTTCGAAGCGGGCGACGGCGCCGCCGTCGGGCGGCAGGATGTCGACCCACTCGTGGTCCGGGAAGCGCTGACCGACCAGCCAGCTCGCGTCGGAGAACAGCACCTGACCCGACCGGGTCCACACCGTGATCCGGATGACCGAGCCGCCCGCGATGCGGCTGTGCAGGACGCGGTCGAGCAGGGCGACCGCGTCCGGGTCGCCGGCGAGCAGCCGCTCGTCGACCAGCGGGGCGACCATGTTCTCGGCCATGCGGGACGTCGTCTCCTCGAGCCCCTCGAGGGTGTGGGTCTGCACGAGGTGCTGCAGCGCCAGGGTGGCCGGGGCGGCGACGACGGCGAGCGTCGCCAGACCGGTGAGCAGGAAGCGCGCGACCGCCCGCCGGACCTCGGAGCGCTCCGACTCGCGCTCCTCCTCGTCCGCGTGGCGGCGATCGGCGTCGTCGCTCGACCACAGGCTCGGCGCGGCCAGGTCAGTCATGGGTCCGCGGCGTCAGCAGCCCGAGGCGCCAGGCGGCGACCACGGCCTGCAGCTGGGAGTGGGCGTCGAGCTTGACCAGCAGCGACTTCACGTAGCCGCGGCAGGTCGCCGGCGTGACGCCGAGGGTGGCCGCGATGTCCCGCACCTCCCGGCCCTCGGCCAGCAGCGTCAGGACCTCCCGCTCGCGCCGCGTCAACGCGGGTCGGCCCGGCCCGACGCCGTCCGGCCCCGGCGTCGTGGCACCCACGGAGTCCCACGACGGGTCGTGCCGGAACCCCTCGTGCGTGGCCGTGCGCAGCGTCAGCAGCAGGTGGGCGAGCGACCCGTCTTTGAGCAGCAGCCCGCAGGCGCCCGCGAGCCGGGCCCGCGTCAGGTGGGACACGTCGGCCTGCGCGGTCAGCATGACGACACGGGTCGCTGGGGACCGGTCGGTGATGCGCCGGGTGGCGACGAAGCCGTCGCCGTCGGGCAGCTGGACGTCCATCACCACGAGGTCCGGGGTGAGGCGCCGGGACATCTCCACGGACTCCGCGACGGACACGGCGTGACCGACGCTGACGAGGTCGGGCTCCCGGTCCAGCGCATCGGCGAGGAGCTCGGCGAAGGTGACGTGGTCGTCCACCACGAGCACACGCGTCGGTGCGGCGGTGTGCGCGGCCATGCGCCTCCCTCGCGTCGGTGTCGTGGACGACACCATGGAGGGTCCGGGGCGGCGCGTCCACCACCGTTCGGGGTGGCTCAGCCACTTTCACCCGTTGGAGGCGAGGCGCACCTCCGTGACCGGGAACCGCCGGGTGCGCTCGAGCAGGTCCTCCAACAGCCCGTAGGCCTCCCGCACGGGTGTCGAGATGCGGGCGTCCCGGCGTCCGGGATTCCGCGCGGCCACGGTCGCCGGCGGGTCGCCCTCGGCGTAGTCGCGCAGGCGGACGATCGCGACCAGCAGGTCGGCGAGCTCCTCGTCCGAGTCGGCCATCCCGCCGAGGACCCGTCGGAGCACCGCCTGCAGCCCGGGCCCGGGCGCGCAGCCCAGCTCGGCGGCGAAGACCGCCCGGCACTCGCCGTAGACCCGCAGCGCGTCGACATGCCGGCCGGCGCGCTCGAGCGTCGTCAGGCGGGCCGCCCACGCCGACTCGTCGTGCGGGTCGGCCGCGAGGGCGCGGCCCGCGAGCTGCAGCGCGGGGTCGGTGTGACCGAGCGACGACGCCGCGTCCGCGGCGGCGACCAGCACCGCCGTCACCTGCTCGGTGTGGACACGACGGGCGTCGTCGGCCCACGGTGCGGCGGCCTCCTCGGGGAGGAACGGGGCGTCCGCGAGGTCGAGCGCCCTCTGCAGCAGGGGATAGGCGTCGCGTGGACCCAGCTCGCGGGCCCGGGCGGCGAGGTCCGCGAAGCGCTCGACGTCGACGTCGAGCACACCGCGGGGGATGACGTACCCACCCACGCTCGTGCGCACGATGGCCGACCTGCTGTCGCAGACCGCCAGCAGGTGCTGACGCAGCACGCTGACGTAGCTTTCCAGGGCGGCCGGGGCGTTCGCCGGGGGTCGGTCCGGCCACAGCATCTCGACGAGGTGGTTCTTGGGGACGACACGGCCGGGGTTCAGCGCGAGGATCTCGAAGATCTGCCGCGGCTTGCCGCCGCCCAGGCCGCGCGGGCCGATGACCGTGCCCGCACCGTGGACGGCGAACGACCCGAGCAACGTCACGGTCACCGTGCCGGGGCGCCCGGCAGCAGTTGCCTCCACCTGGACACCTTCATCGTGGGCAGTCAGCACGCTCATCGGGCCACTGTGCTGGCGGACGCGGAGGCGACGACACCCCAATCTGGGGGTGTCGTGCCCCTCGGGCGGGTGAGATGTGCGGGTCACCCGCGTCCGGACGCGCCCGGACCGACCTCCGACGCACCGGTGCCCGGCAGCCGAGGGCTGCCGGGCACCGGTCGTTCGACGTCGGGTGACGTCAGCGCGTGCGGCTGCGGTTGCCCAGCAGACGCGCGGCGATGATCACGCCGATGACGGCGAGCACGACCTGGATGATGTGCTCGATCCAGTCGATGCCGCCGGTGTCCTGGTTGCCCTCGCCAGCGAGCACGCCTTCCCACAGCGCCGTCCCGAGGAACGCAGCGATGATGCCGACGATGATCGTGACGACGAGCGAGATGTTCTGGCGGCCGGGGGCGAACAGACGGCCCAGGGCGCCGATGATGGCACCGATGACGATGGCGCCGATGATGCTGCCGATCATGAGGTTCCCTCTCGTTGCAGTTGCGGGCCGGTTGACCTTCGTGACGGAACGTAGACCCCCCGACAAGGGCCGCATGTCGAGACGGCGCCGTGAGGTGGTCCGGACCACATCGGCGTGTCCGAGCAGACACGCCGGGCCGTAGCCTGGAGCGATGCGATCGGAAGCCGTGACCGAGACCGTCGACGTCGTGGTGCCGGTGGGTGCGGTGGCCGTCGCCGTGGTCGCAGCCCTCGTGGTCGCGGCGGTGGTCTCGGCCGTGGTGCGCACGGTGGCCAAGCGGTCGTCGCTGGCGATGGACGTGCTCAAGCGGGCGCGTCGGCCCATGCAGGTGACGTTCGTCATCGTGGCGGTCTGGCTCGCGCTGCGGGTCACCACGGACCAGGCCGACTGGCGGGTGACCGCCGAGCACGTCCTGCTCATCGCCCTCATCGTGGCGGTCGCGTGGCTGGCCGGCGCCCTCGCCTTCGTGGCCGAGGACGCCGCCCTGGCCCGGTACCGCGTCGACGTCGCGGACAACCGGCACGCCCGGCGGGTGCGCACCCAGATCACCGTCCTGCGGCGGGTGACCGTCTCGGTCCTCGCGCTGTGCGCCCTCGCGGGCGTCCTCATGACGTTCCCGGGCGCCCGGGCCGCCGGCGCGAGCATCTTCGCGTCGGCCGGTCTGCTGTCGGTCGTCGCGGGGCTCGCGGCGCAGAGCACGCTGGCGAACGTCTTCGCCGGCCTGCAGCTCGCCTTCACCGACGCCATCCGGGTGGACGACGTCGTCGTCGTCGAGGGGGAGTGGGGGCGGATCGAGGAGATCACGCTCACCTACGTCGTCGTGCACCTGTGGGACGACCGACGCCTGCTCCTGCCGTCGACCTACTTCACGACCACGCCGTTCCAGAACTGGACCCGTCGGTCCGCGGACCTGCTGGGAACCGTCGAGCTCGACCTCGACTGGTCGGTGCCGGTCGACGCGATGCGGCGCGAGCTCACCGACCTCCTCGACGACACGGACCTGTGGGACGGCCGGGTCGGCATCCTCCAGGTCACCGAGGCGACCAGCGGCTACGTCCGGGTCCGTGCCCTGGCCAGCGCCAAGGACGCCCCCACGCTGTTCGACCTGCGGTGCTACGTCCGCGAAGGGCTCGTCGACTGGCTGCAGCGCAGCCGGCCGGGGGCGCTGCCCCGGACGCGCATCGAGGACGTCGCGCACACGGTCCGGGCGACGTCCTGGGCGGATCAGCCGGCGCTGCCCCGCCCCGAGGGGCAGCTCGACGACGCCACCGGTGCCCGGCCACCCGCGGTCGACGCCGCCGACGACGCCGCCCACGTCCCGGTCGTCCTCGCGCCGTCGGCCGCGCGGCCCGCCGAGGACGACCTCGACGACACCGCGGCGCACCTCCCGGTCCTGGTCGACCCGCAAGCCGCCCGCCCCGCCGAGGACGACCCACCGGACCACGACTCGTCCGACCACGACTCGTCCGACCACGACTCGTCCGACCACGACTCGTCCGACGACGACTCGTCCGCCGACGACGACGTGCCCGCATGGGCCGGTGCCACGGTCCCGGTCCGCCGCTCGGCGCGCTGGGTCGCCGGTGCCGAGGGGACCGACGGCGACCGGGTCACCCCCGCGTCGGCCGGCGCGACGAGGGGCGCCTGTTCACCGGGAGCCTGGGGGCCATCCAGCGCGCCCAGGCGTTCTCCGGTCCCGGTGCCGACGTCTTCTCCGACCGGGACCGCACCGGGGAGCGCGAGGTGCCGCTGCCCCCGGACCCCGTGCGCGACGACGTCGGGCGCACCCAGGCGCTGCCGCTGCCGGACCGGCGCGTCCCCCGCGAGGACGGCGACGGGGGTGGTGAGGGAGCCGGTGACGGCGGTGGTCCCGGCGCTGGTCACGGCGACGGACCGTGACGGCGCAGTGCGGTGCCCTGGCCGGTCGGTGGGCCCCGTGGGGCTCGAACCCACAACCGACGGATTAAAAGTCCGCAGCTCTACCGATTGAGCTAGAGGCCCGGGGACGCCGCGACCGGGTCTCCGGTCGCGGCGTCCGCCGGGGACCACGGTACGCGGACGGACGCCCGCGACGCGCCGTGGGCGTCACGGGCGCGGTCGCGGTGACCGTCGGGTGACCGGGCCGGTGCCGGGTGCCGCGAGCTGACCGGCGTCGACCACCTCGCCGACGAGCCGCTCGACGACGTCCTCCAGCATGGCGGCGCCCACGACGGTGTCCTCGTCGTGCACGAGGGCCACGTGCGCCCCGCGTGCCTGCATCTGCGCGAGGGCGACGTCCAGCGTCGTGTCCGCGCTGATCCGGGCGAGCGGCCGGACGTGCTGCGGGGGACCGGCTGATCCTGCGTCCCGGCGGGCGCCATCAGCAGGTCCTTGACGTGCAGGTACCCCTGCAGGGTGCCGTCCGCGCCGGTCACCGGGAACCGGGAGAACCCCGTGCGGATGCACGTGGCCTCGGCCTGCGCCGAGGTGACGTCCGCCGGCAGCACGACGAGGTCCGCGAGCGGCACCACGACCGCGCTCACCGGCTCCGTGCTGATGCTCAGCGCACTCGTCAGCAGGGTGTGCGCGTCGTCGTCGAGCAACCCCTCCTGCCGGGACTCCGCCACGAACGCGGCGACCTCGTCGGCCGTGAACGCCGACGCGACCTCGTCCTTCGGGTCGACGCGCAGCAGCCGCAGCACCACGTTGGCGACCCAGTTGAGCGCGACGATCAGCGGCTTGAGGACGAGCACGATCCCGTAGAGGACCGGCCCGAGCAGGATCGCGCTGCGCTCCGGCCCGGCGATGGCGATGTTCTTGGGCACCATCTCGCCCAGGACCATGTGCAGGAACACGACGATCGCCAGCGCGATCGTGAACGCGACGGTGTGCAGCAGCGGGCCGGAGATGCCGATGGCCGCCAGCGGGATCTCGAGGAGGTGGGCGACGGCCGGCTCCGCGATGGCGCCCAGCCCGAGCGAGCACATCGTGATGCCGAGCTGCGCCCCGGCCATCATGAGCGACACCCGCTCCATGGCCCGCAGGGTGAGGCGTGCGGCGCCGGAGCCCTCGGCGGCGCGGGGCTCGATCTGGGTGCGCCGGGCCGAGATGAGCGCGAACTCGGCGCCGACGAAGAAGGCGTTGCCGGCGAGCAGCAGCACGGCGACCAGCAGGGCGGTCGCGTCAGCCATGGTCGGCCTCCGTCCGGTCGTGGCGGTCACGGCGGTCGCGCGGTCTGGGCGCCGACCCGTCGTCGGACCGGTCGTCCGGTGACGGGTCGCCCGTCCCGACGTCGACGACGGCGAGGTGCAGCCGGTCCACGCGTCGCCCGTCGAGCCGCGTGACCCGCAGGTGCGCCTCGACCGGCGTCGGGAGGCCGTCGGCGTCCGGGCGCGTCGTGTCCCGGGCCGGCAGGCGCACCTCGTCGCCGACCGCGGGGAACCGCTCGAGGCGCTCGGTCACCAGGCCACCCAGGGTGTCGGACTCCTCGCCGTCGGGGATCTCGATGCCGGTGATGTCGTCGACCTCGTCCGGGCGCAGCAGGCCGGACAGCGTCCAGGAGCCGTCGGGGAGCTGCCGGTGGCGTCCCGCGGGGCGGTCCTGCTCGTCCTCGATCTCCCCGACGATCTCCTCGACGAGGTCCTCCAGGGTGATGATCCCGTCCGTGCCGTCGTACTCGTCGACGACGACGGCCATCTGCAGCCCGTGGCGGAGCTCGGCCAGGACGGCGTCGAGCGGCATCGCCGACGGCACCGCGCGCACGGGTCGGATGATCTCCGCGACGGTGCGTCGGTGCCGCTCGTCGGCAGGGACGGCGAGGGCGTGCTTGAAGTGGACGACCCCGACGACGTCGTCGACGTCACGTCCCTGCACGGGGAACCGGGCGTGGCCCGTGCGTGCGGCGAGGACGAGGACGTCGTGGACGGGGTCGGCGGCCTCGAGGAAGCGCACCCGCGGCCGGGGTGTCATGGCATCGGCGGCGGTGCGCTCACCCAGCGCCACGGAGTGCTCGACGCGGCGCGCCGTCTCCGCGTCGAGCAGGCCGCGCTCGGCGGAGCGGGCGACGAGGGATCCAAGCTCCTGCGCGGAGCGGGCCGACGCGAGCTCCTCCTGCGGCTCGATGCCCATCGCGCGCACGAGCCGGTTCGCGGAGCCGTTGAGGAACCGCAGGAGCGGCCCGGCGATCCAGGAGAACGCGCGCTGCGGCCCGGCGACGACGCGCCCGACCCGCAACGGCTCGGAGATGGCCCAGTTCTTGGGCACGAGCTCGCCGAACACCATCTGCGTCGCGGTCGCGATGAGGAACGCGGCGGTCAGGGCGATGCCCGCGCTCACGGGCTCGGTGAGACCGGTGCCCTCGAGGGGGCCGCGCAGCAGGGACGCGATCGACGGCTCGGCGATGAAGCCGACCACCAGGCTTGTCACGGTGATGCCGAGCTGAGCACCGGAGAGCTGGGTCGACAGGCTGCGCAGGGCCGCCTGGATGCTGGTGCCGCGCTTGTCGCCGGACTCGGCGAGCCGCGCGACGGTGGGTCGGTCGACGGTCACCAGAGCGAACTCTGCGGCGACGAACAGCGCGTTGAACCCGATGAGGACGACGACGAGGAGGAGGAGCAGCCACTCGGTGGTCACCGCGCCGACACCGCCAGGGGCGGGGGACGGGGAGCGCCGAGCGGCTCAGGTGGTGAGCCGGTCATGTTCATGACAACTCACGATAGGGCCGACCGGTTCCCGGCTGCGCGACGGAGCGGGGCGGCGGGCACGGCCGGGAGCATCGCCGCTGGGGATGGCACGACGGCAGTCGGGATCCTCCCGACGTCGGAGCAGGTCAGCGCAGCCCGTCGAGCCGGTCGCGTGCCGCACGGACCGCGTCGGCAGCCTCCACCTCCACCGCGTCGGCAGCCTCGCGCTCGTCGACCGCGCGGCGGTGGTCGCGGTCGGCCGTGCGTGCCTCGCCGCGGAGCTCCGCCAACCGGGCGGACAACCGGTCGACCTCCGCTGCCACGTCGGCCCGTCGCCGCCCGGCCCGGTCGACGGCGGCGTCGGCGGCCCGCCGTGCGGTCCGCGCCTCGGTGGCCCGTCGCTCCGCCTCCGCGAGCTCGCGCCGGGCCGCAGCGAGCTCGGCCGCTCGTCGCTCGGCTGCTCGTCGTTCGGCCGCGAGCTGCTCGGTCGCTCGTTGCTCGACCGCTCGGTGTTCGGCCGCGCGTTCGTCGGTGGCCCGCTCGTCGACCGCGGGCGCGCCCGCGTCCCCGCGCTCCCCGGGCTCCCGCGCGGCACCACGCCGGCCCACCGCGCGCCCGGACGTCCGCGGTGCCGTGCGCCGACCGGGCAGGATCCGCGTCGGCTCGTCCGCGCCCGCGCCCGCGCCCGCGTCCCCGTCGCCACGGTCGCCGTCTTCGGTCCCGCCGGCGGCGCGGCTGCCCGCCTCGCCGGGTGCGGCCGCGCGGACGTCGTCGGACGGCGCGAGCAGGGGCGGCGCGTCCGGGACGGCGACGGCGCCCACCAGGTCGACCGGGTCGAAGCCCGTGCTCGTGAGGTCGCGCACCAGGAGGCCGGTGCGCACCGCGGCCGCCGCACCGGCGTCGGCCATCGCCGCGTGCAGGGTGCCCTCGACCGCGGTGGCGACGGTGCCGCTCAGCCGCTGGCCTGCCGCGTCGGCGAGAGCGGCGGCCCTTCGGCGCAGGGCCGCGGTCTGCTCGTGCCGACGACGGGTCAGGTCCCGCAGGGCCACCCCGTCACCGGCCGCCTGTGCGGCGAGCAGCTGCGTCCCGGTGGCGAGGAGGTCGGCGACGTCGTCGGGGCGCTCGCGGACGAGGACGTCGACGACCCACGCGCCCACGGACGGACGACGCAGTGCCGCCACGACGCGGGCCCCGTCACGGTCGCCCGACGCGCGGACCGCCTTGGCGCGGGCGTTGCGCGCGGGGACGAACTCGGCGGGCGGCAGCGCGTACAGGCTGTGGGCGATCGCCACGACGTCGGACGCGTCCCGGTCATCGGCGGTGCTGCCGGTGCCGCCGTCATCCACCGCGCCGTCATCCATCGCGCTGTCGTCCATCGCGCCGTCTTCCATCGCGCCGTCGTCCTCACCCGTCGCGGACATTGTCCGGCCGGTGGGGGTCACACCCAGCTGTGGACGCGCACGACCGTCCCGGCCGCGGTGGACCGGATCTGGACGAGGTCGCACAGCTGGTTGACCATCCACACCCCGCGGCCCCTGGGCTGCCCGGGCACCGGTGGGGTGCGCCCGACCAGGACGTCGTCGAGGCGGCCGGAGTCGGCGACCTCGAACAGGAGCGCACCCGGCTCGGACCAGGTGCGCAGGACGCCCCGCCCGCCGCCGTGGTCGAGGCTGTTCGCGGTCAGCTCGTTCACCGCGAGGGTCAGGTCCGCGGCGCGGGCGGGACCAAGCGCCGGGGTCGCCCGCTGCCGGACGAGCCGGCGCACCGCGCCGAGGTCGCCGCGCCCGAAGGCCACGGCCTCCACGGGGCCCGCGGCCGGCGGGAGGTCGCGGCGCCACAGGGCGCGGGCACGGTCGACGTCGCAGGCGGCATCGAGGGGCGCTCCGGCGGCGTCGGTGACGGTCGGGTGGCTGCGGCGCACCTCGTCCGCCACGTGCGGGGAGGGCGGCGACGTCGTACGGGCACAGCAGCCACAGCGGCGTCCCCGGCCGCAGGGCGACGTTGAGCAGGGCCTCGTGCAGGTGGCACTCGGCGACCTCGGCGGCGGTGCGGCCGGCCCAGACGGGGGCGCCGAGACCGCGCAGGGGGCGCGTCCCGGCGCCGTGCCGGTCGATGAAGTCGTGCCAGGCGGGCAGGAGGCGGGCGGGGTTGCGGCCCAGCTCGGCCATGTCGACGTGGTGGACGAGGTCGGCCGCGTCGCCGAGGGCGGCGCGCAGGGGCTGCCACTGCGCGTCGACGAGTGCGACCATCACCGGCTCGTCGTCGGCCAGACCGTCCCGGACGAAGGGCACCGCACGCGCGAGCAGGTCGTCGGTACCCGAGACGAGCACCGCCTCGTGGCGGAGGCCCGGTCCCGGGTGGGAGCGCGGCGGCGCGAGGGCGGTCACGGGGCTCCTCGTCGTGTCGGTGCGCCGCTCGACGGCGCCGCTGGGCGTGGGATCGCAGCCACGATAAGGGACCTGGCACGGGACGCGACCCGATCGAAGGTCCCAGAGGCCCGATCCGCGGGGACGTCACCCGACCGGTCCGGCGAGGTCAGTACAGGAAGACGTCCAGCCAGCTGCGGTTGTGCGCGTGCACGAGGACGAGGAAGAGGACGAGGTCGAACAGCAGGTGCACGCACACCACGTACGTCAGCGAGCGGGTCAGCCCGAAGATGTACCCCTGGATCAGGGCGAAGGCGTAGATGAGCACCGGGCCCCACGCGTGGAACCCGAGCTCGTACAGGAACGACGTGAACAGCACCGCCTGGAGCAGGTTGGCCTGCCAGAACGACAGGTGCCGGCGCAGCAGCGTGAACACCGTGCAGATGAAGAACAGCTCGTCCCAGATCCCGAGCACGTTGGTCCCGAGGAACAGCCGGCCGATGCCCTCCGCGTCGCGCACCGCCGGCCAGTTCTCGTAGACCCCGGTGGGGATCATGTACACCGGCAGCAGGAGGTACCCCAGCACGGGCACGGCGGCGAGGTAGATCTTCTCGAGCCGGGTCCACCGCTCGCCGGTCCGGATCGGGAACCGCACCGCGTGGTCGCGGTACACGTAGCGCGACACGAGGTACGGCCCGGCGACCGCGAGCGTCATCGCCGTCCCCATCGTGATCATGTGGGACGTGCTGATGTCGGTCGTGATCGGTACCGCGCTCATGACCACGAGCCCGAAGGCGATGAGGGCGAGGTCCTTGCCGAGCGCGCGGTCCATCACCAGGCCCAGCGCGACCCCGACCGCGAGGACGCCGTACCCGGCCTCGCGCTGGTCCAGGCCGAAGGCGAGGAAGCCGGCGAGCGAGACGAGGGCGGCGGGCAGCAGGGGGCCGCGCACGGCTGCGGCGACGTCGGACGGCATGGGCCACACCGTAGGGCGGTCGTCGCGACCACGCGTCGGGTGCTCAGCCGACGACGGCGTCCAGCTCGGCGGCCAGCGCCTGCGCCAGCCGGGCGTACCCCAGCTCGTTCGGGTGGAGCCCGTCCGCGCTGATGTACCGCTCCCAGTCGCTCTCCGCGGACACCGTCGCGGTGACGATCGTCGCGGCGTCCACCCAGTGCGCGCCGGCCGCCTCGGCCGCGCTGCGGACGGCGTCCCGGACCGGGCTCGCGGCACCGGCGCCGGCGAGCGAGGTGGGGAACGGCCCCATCACGACGACGGTCGCGTCCGGCAGCCCGGCGCTCAGGTCGCCGAGGAGTGCGGTGGCGGCGGCACCGACGTCGTCGGCGTCGTACCCGCCGAAGACGTCGTTCGACCCGCCGGCGACGACGACGACGTCCGGGCGTGCCGCGACGACGTCCGCCACGCGGGCGGGCATCGGTCGGCCGAGGCCCGGGGCGACGAACCCGCTGCCGGAGACACCGTCGACGACGGCGATCGGCCACCCGAGCGTCCGCGCCGTCTGCCACGCGAAGCCGCGCTCGGGCGGTGCGCCGACCCCGACCGTGAGCGAGTCGCCGAGGAACGCCAGGCTCGGGGCGTCGAGGTCGACGTCGGGTGCTGGTGCGGCGGTGGGGTCGACCGGGGCGGGCGCCGGGGCGGGCGTGGAGGACGCGGTGGGGGTCGGCGCGGCGGGTGCGCCGGCTGTGGTCCCCGCGCTCGGGGCGGAGGTCGCCCGCGACTGCGGCGCGCTGTCCGGTCGGCCGACGAGAGCCGCCGCGCCGAGCCCGAGGCCGGCGGCCACGGCCACCCCGACGACGACCGGGACGAGTCGGCGGCGCGGCGGCGGCGGGGGAGTCGTCATGGGCTCACGGTAGGCACGGCGGAACGTCGGCCGTGCGGTGGCGACGGGGTGGTCGGTCGGGATCGACCGGCCACCCCGTCGCCCCTGTCGTGGGTCAGAGGTCGGCCGGCCGCAGCACCGCGGTGATGCCGTGGGCGATCTGCGCGTTGCCCGCGTTGACGTCGAGCGCGCGGCGGTCCAGGAACGGGTTGAAGTCGTTGCGGTCGGCGTCGACGAGCCGGGCCACGCCGCCACGGCGGCTCAGGACGTCGACGGTGACCGTGCCGCCGCTCGCGGTCGTCAGCGCGGCGCCGTCGGAGGCGAGCGCGGTGCGGGAGTCGATCGTGGCGCCGGGGACCACGTGGTAGAGCAGGACCGCCTCGACGGTGTCGATGCCGAGCGACGCGACGTCGTCGAAGACGGCGGACTCGGTGCGCTCCCAGCTGCCGGTCACGTCACGGGCGAGGATGCGGAAGGCGCGGTCGTCGGGCAGGAAAGCCGTCAGCGGGACCGTGCCGTCGGTCAGCAGGCCCACCGGGCTGTCCGGCTTGGCAGCCAGGACCGCCAGCACGACCTGGGTGACGACGTCGTAGTCGGACCAGCGGTGATCGAAGGTGTCGCCGTCGGCCAGCAGGACCGAGGCGAGGCTCGTCGTGCCCGGTCCGGCGGCGGCGGATGCGGCTGTCGGTGCGGCGGCCGCAGGTGCGGCGACCGTGCCGACGGCGACGGCCGCGGCGGCCAGGGAGGTCACGAGACGGCGGTGGCTCATGGGGACCAGCTCCTCGGGGTGAGGGTCGCGCGGCGGTGCGCGCGGGGCGTCGGGGTGACGTCCTGCTCCCACTACGGGCGGAGGATCGCTGCTGGATGCACCGACCCTGCAGCCGCCCCGTCATCCCGTCGCTGGTCCGGATCTCCGCCAGCGCGCGGCGAGCGGTCTGTCCCGGTCGGGATCGATCGTCGTCCCGTGGCGGTCGGTGAACTCCCATCGGCCGTGGTGACGGCGAATGGCGATGTCGCGGTCGTGGATCGTCCGGTGGTGGAATGCGCACAGCAGGATGCCGTTGTCCACGCTCGTCTTTCCGCCGTCGCGTGCCCATTGTTCGACATGGTGCGCCTGGCAGATGATGGGTGGTGCGGTGCACGTGGGATATCGGCAGTGTTTGTCGCGGGCGATGATCGCTGCGCGCCTGGCTCGGGTAAACGTTCGTTCGGTACGGCCGACGGGCCCCCGGCGACGGTCTGGCCGGTCAGCATCGCCTTTGTCAGCACCGGTGGGGTGCGGGACGGGCCCTCGTCGCTCGCCCCGTCCCCGCTGCCCGCGTCGTCGAGGAGGCTGCCCTGCCGGGGCCGGGTGTCTGCGGCGGTGACCAGGGCGGCCA
Organism: Cellulomonas sp. ATA003; assembly: GCF_031582905.1. Classification (NCBI taxonomy): domain Bacteria; kingdom Bacillati; phylum Actinomycetota; class Actinomycetes; order Micrococcales; family Cellulomonadaceae; genus Cellulomonas; species Cellulomonas sp. ATA003. The sequence goes on along the minus strand of NZ_CP133990.1, from coordinate 3,542,538 downwards.
GGGTCGGGTAGTCGACCAGCACGGTCACCACCGGGCGTACCGCGCGCCCGGTGCCGGCGAGCCCGTTGTCGAGCACGACCTGGGCCACGTCGCCGAGGGCGTGAGCGCGCCGTTGGGACGAGGTGCGGTCGTCATCCGCCGCCGGCACCGGCGTCACTGCGGCGAGGGCGGCCTTGAGCGCCTGCCCGTGCTCCGCGGTGAGCTGCCCCTCGACCCGGTACCCGTCCCCGAGGCGGGCGATGTCCAGGCGTTCGCGGTCGCACGAGTCGACGTACCCGCGGTCGTCGGCGTCCGGGTCGGCATAGGCGGCCCAGTGGCGGACGAGCACCCGGGTCTCGTCGACCGACAGCTGCCGCGCCTGCTCCACCACGAGGGTCTTGTTGCACTCGTGCTCAGGGTCCGCCAGCAGCTCGCGACGCTGCTCGCTCGTGGGAGCGAGGGTCGCGATGACCTGCGCCTGCTCCACCGTCACCTCACCCGCCACGGCAGCAGCCGCAGTGACCGGTGGTGGTCACGCAGCGTCCGCCCCAGCCGCACCTGCGCCCGGGCAGTCGCGACCGACAGCCGGTGGTCGTGGGCCAGCCACACCGGGAACGACCGCGCACCGCTGAGCGTCCAGACGCCGTCGTCGTCGATCACCGGCAGCAACCGGACCTTCGCCACGGCCGCGCGGCTGGTCACCTCCGCGAGTCGGCGGGTGACCACGGCTGCCTGGCGGCCATCGAGCACCGACAGGTCCAGGTCTGCGAGCACGGACACCGCGGCGTCCATCGACGCCAAGGCCGCAGCGACCTGAGGGGCGAGCGACGCGGTGTCGCCGTCCTCGCTCTCCGGCGACGGCAGAGCGGGTTCGTCCATGAATGCCGCCTCCCTCCGGTCGCTGCGCCCGGCCCGTGCCGGCCCCACAATTCTCCGGCGACCCACAGACATTCTCCCGGCCCATTCCCGGTGCTGTGGAGAGCGTGACGTGTGGGCTGCCTGTTCATATCGACGGGTGGCGTCGGCGCCGATGCCCGCGAATCAGCACCGACGGTGCGCGTGGGCTTTCCGTCAATTCTTCGCCGAGGCGATCGCCCTCATCACGTCGGGCGGGCGCGCCCGGACCGCGCCCGCACCACCACGCGCTTTACCACGCACCGCTCCGACCCGCGACTTGCTACGTTGGCCGGACCACCACGAACCCGCGATCGCGGCGCGGTGCGGTGCCCCGACCGGGGCTGTCGTGCCGAGCCGGGAGCGGGCCACCACCCCCGGGAGGGAACGGCCGCGTGAGCGTGCTCGAGATCGACCACCTGAACAAGTCCTACGGGAGCCTGCGGGCCCTCCAGGACCTGACCTTCGACGTCCGAGCCGGTGAGATCTTCGGCTTCGTCGGCTCCAACGGCGCCGGCAAGACGACGGCGATGCGCATCATGCTCGGCGTCCTCGCCGCGGACTCGGGCGAGGTGCGCTGGAACGGGTCCGCCCTGGATCTCGAGGCGCGTCGCCGTGTCGGCTACATGCCCGAGGAGCGCGGGCTCTACCCGAAGATGAAGGTGGGCGACCAGCTCATGTTCCTCGCCGGGCTGCACGGCATGAGCCCCGCCGACGCCCGCAGCGCCGTCGACCGCTGGACGGACCGTCTCGGCGTCGGCGCCCGGCGTGGGGACAACGTCGAGAAGCTCTCGCTCGGCAACCAGCAGCGCGTCCAGCTCGCCGCGGCCCTCGTCCACGACCCCGACATCCTCGTGCTGGACGAGCCCTTCTCGGGGCTCGACCCGGTCGCCGTCGACGTCATGAGCACCGTGCTGCGCGAGCGCGCCGACGCCGGCGTGCCGGTCATCTTCTCCAGCCACCAGCTCGACCTGGTCGAGCGGTTGTGCGACCGCGTCGGCATCGTCCGCTCCGGGCAGATGGAGGCCCTGGGCACCATCGACGAGCTGCGCCGCACCGACCGGCCGCGCTACCTCCTCGACGTCCGCGCCGAGGACGCCGCGGTCGCCGCGACGGTCACCGCGGTCCCCGGCGTCACCGTGCTGCCCGCCACGCCGCGCCCGGGCGCCGTCGTCGTCGAGCTCGACGACGCCTCGCCCGAGGTCGCGCAGACGCTGCTGACGTCCGCCCTGCGCCTGGGCACGGTGCACGAGTTCTCGCCCGTCCGGCCGACCCTGGCCGACCTGTTCCGCGGCGTCGTGTCCGCGACGGACGTCCCCGAGGTCGAGCCCGCAGAGCCCGCGGAGTCACCCGACGGGGGCCGACGACGCCGCGGCCGACGAGAGGTGGCGGCATGAGGGGCAACGTGGTCTGGATGGTCGCGCGCCGGGAGATCGTCACCCGCATGCTGACCAAGGCGAACATCATCTCGATGGTCGTCATGCTCGTGGTGATCCTCGTCGGCGCGGGCGTCGGTCGGTACTTCCTGGAGCGCGAGAGCACGCCGGAGGCGACCCGGGTCGCCGTCGAGCAGAGCACCGCCGCGCTGGAGCCGCAGATCAGTGCGGCCGCGCAGGCGACCGGCACGGACGTCGAGATCACGACGATGACGGCGGAGGAGGCGCGCGCCGCGATCGGGGACGACGAGGCGGACGCGCCGCTGGACGCCTTCGTCACCGGTGACCCCGCGTCACCGCGTGTGGTGGTCCACCAGGAGGCCGACCCCGCCGTCATGGACATGGTCACCGCGGCGGTCCGCGCCTACGTCGTGTCGGACCGGATCGGTGAGCTCGGCGGCGACCCGACCGAGTTCGAGCAGGCGATGGCCGCGGCGGTGCCGCAGGTCGAGGCGCTCGACCCGCCGGACGACGAGGCCGGGTTCGACGGCGCGGCCTTCGGGATCGCGACCGTGATGATCTCGCTGCTGCTGTTCGCGCTCATCGGGTCCGGCTCGATGATCGCGATGGGGGTCGTCGAGGAGAAGACGTCGCGCGTGGTGGAGATCCTGCTGTCCACCATCAAGCCGACCCAGCTGCTCGCGGGCAAGATCCTCGGGATCGGCATCTACGGGTTGTTCCAGGTGGTCGTGCTGGGCGGGGCGCTCGTCGTGGCGACCCGCATCCTCGGCGTCGAGGGCCTGAGCGTCGACGTCGGCGCGGCGATGATCTGGCTCGTCGTGTGGTTCCTGCTCGGGTTCCTGCTCTACGCGCTGCTGTTCGGCGGGTTCGCCGCACTGGTCTCGCGCCAGGAGGACATCGGCTCGGTCACCACCCCGCTGATGTTCCTGCTGTTCGTGCCGTTCTACGTGACGATGTTCCTCGTCCCCAACGACCCGGACAGCACGCTGGTCCGGGTGCTGTCCCAGGTGCCGTTCTTCGCGCCGTTCATGATGCCGGTGCGCGACGCGTTCGGGGCGCTCGCCGGCTGGGAGATGCCGCTCGCCATCGCGATCAGCGCGGTCACCATCCCGGTGCTGATCTGGCTGGCCGCGCGCGTCTACCAGCGCGGCGTGCTGCACACCGGTGGGCGGATGAAGCTCACCGACGCGCTGCGCGGCTGAGGCACGGCGGCCCGGCGCCGACGTGCGCCGGGCCGCCCGCGGCCACCGCCAACGGTGGGCCCGAGGGCCGGCAGCACCACGTCAGCCCGGCTGGCCCACGATCCCCGGTGCCGCCGGCACGTCCGGCGGGACGTCGTTCGGCCCGGCCTCCGCGGGCCGCGGGCGGTCCTGCCGGTGCAGCCGGACCGCCACGAGGGCGACGTCGTCCTCGGGGTGGTCCGGGAGCATGCGCGCGAGGATCGCGTCGCACAGCTCGTCCAGCTCGAGGGCGCCCAGCTCCACCAGCGCGTCCCGCAGCGCCTCCATGCCCTCCACGAGCGAGCGGTCGCGGCGCTCGATGAGGCCGTCGGTGTACAGGAGCACGGTCGCGCCGCGGTCCAGGGACACCTCGGACTCCACCCGCCGGACGTCCGGCAGGACGCCCAGCAGCGGGTCCGGCCGGATCCCGGAGAGCACCGCGACGGTGCCGTCGGGGTTCAGCACCATGGGCGGCGGGTGCCCCGCGTTGGCCCAGCGGATGTGCGTCACCCCGCGCTCGCGCTCGTCCTCGCTCTGCTCCACCCGCGCCACCACGGCGGTCGCTATCGTGTCGGTCTGCAGGGTCCGCAGCGCCTGGTCGACCTCGCTCAGTAGCCCGGCAGGGCCCAGCCCGGTCGCGACCGCGATCCCGCGCAGCAGCGAGCGCACCTGGCCCATGGCGGCCGCGGCCGCGATGTCGTGCCCGACGACGTCGCCGATCACCAGCACCGTCGCGCCGTCCCGCTGCAGGAACGCGTCGTACCAGTCCCCGCCCACCTGGGCCGCCTGCGCGGCCGGCTCGTAGCGCACCGTGATCTGCACGTGGTCCGGCTCGGGCGGGGCGGTGAGCATGGACCGTTGGAGGCCCTCGGCCAGCCGCCGCTGCTGGCGGTAGAGGCGTGAGTTGTCCAGCGCGAGGCCTGCTCGTCCGGCGACCTCCTGGGCGGTGCTGAGGTCCTCGCCCTCCAGGTGCCCGCGCCCGGCGTCCCGGCCCAGGGTGACCACGCCGACCGGACCACCACGGCCGCGCAGCGGAGCACGTGCAGCGTCTCCGGTGCGAGCTCGAGCAGCGCGTCCCGCGCGGGGCCCGGGTCGAGCATGGCCGCGGCCTGGGGCGTCGCGTCGGACTCCGCGGCCACGGTCTGACCGGTCTCGAGGGCGCGCGAGAGCAGCGAGCGCTCGTGCAGCGACTCCAGCCGGTGGGTCGCGTACCGCTCGAGCAGGTCGCGCCGCGCCGGGTCGGCGTGCCACCAGGCGACGTCCCGCAGTCCACGCCGCGTGCCGGCCTGCTCGTCGTCGTCGACGAGCGTGACGATGCACCAGTCGGCGAGCGTGGGTACGAGCAGCTGGGCGAGGCGGGTGACGGCCTCGCCGCCCTGCAGGGTCTCGGTGAGCTCGGTCGTCACCCGTGCCATGAGCGCGGCGCGTTCCGCGCTGCGTTCGGCGTCCTCCTGCGCCCGGCGGCGCTCGGTGATCTCCACGAAGTACACCGACAGGCCGTCAGGACCCGGCCAGGCGCGCAGCTCGTACCACTGGTCGAGCGGCTCGGGGTAGTAGGCCTCGAAGGTCACCGGACGCCCGGTGGCCATCGCGGCCCGGTAGTGCGTCTCGAAGTCCGAGTCGACGGCGGCCGGGAACAGCTCCCACTGGATGCGGCCGAGCAGCTCGTCGCGCGTGCGACCGAGCAGTCGCTCGGCCTCCGCGTTGACGTACGTGAAGCGCCACTCCCGGTCCGTGGAGTAGAAGGCGGTGGGCATCGCCTCCAGAACCCGGCCGACCCGGGTCCCGCTCTCCCGGCCGGCGGTCGTGTCGTACGCGGCACCGAGCACACGGTGGGCGCGTCCGTCGTCACCGGGCAGGGCCCGCCCGCGGGCAGCGATCCAGCGGGTCGCGCCGTTCGGCAGGACGATGCGGTACTCGGCCTCGTAGTCGCCGCAGGTCGCGATCGACGTCCGCAGCGCGTGGGTCACGCGTGGCAGGTCGTGGGGGTGGACCGCGGCGTTGAAGCCGTCGATGGTGCGGTCGAACGTGTCGCGGTCGAAGCCGAACATCGTGATGAGCTGGTCGTCCCAGGTCAGGACCCCGGCGTCGAGGTCCCAGTCGAACGTGCCGATCCCGGCGGCGGCGATGGCGAGCTCGCCGAGCACGTGGCTCGCGTCGTCGGACACCGCCCTGGACACCGGGTCTCCGTGCACGCGAACTCCTCCGTCAGCCCGCGCCGTCGGCCGCGGGTCGGGTGCCATCCTCCCCGATCCTGGGCGCGCCCCGGGACGGTGACCGGCCCGGACCTGCTCCGGCGGGGAGGTGGTCGGCGAGCCAGCCGAACACCGTCGCGAAGAAGGCCGACTGCGCCGGCTCGTCCGACAGGCTCAGGTCGTGGATCCCGTCGTCGATCCGCACCAAGGTCACCTCGGGGCCGAGGAGCGGGGCGCGGGCCGCGATGTGGTCGACGTCGAGCACGGTGTCCTGCCGCGCCAGGTCGGGCTTGCCCTCGTCGTTCGGCCCGCTGGCCGCCGCCGTGCACACGAGCACCGGGACGGTCACGTCGAGCCCGCGGGCGAGGCGGGCGTGACCGCGGCGGATCGCCCGCAGCCACCCGGCGCGCGCCGGGATGCCGGCGGCGGCCTTGAGCTCGAGGTCGTACTCCCAGCGTCCGCCGTTGCTCACGTGCAGGCGTCGCGAGTACGGCGACCCGCCCCGGGACACCACGCGCAGCGGGTCGAGCGGCCCGAGCGCGTCGACGACCCGGGTCTGCACCACGCGCCGGAACCACGGCGCGTTGAGGTCGAACCAGGGGCTGTTGAGCACGAGCGCGTCCACCAGCCCCGCACGCCGGACGCGGTGCGCCCACAGGCTCGCGAGCAGCCCACCTGTCGAGTGCCCCATGACCACGAGGCGGGCGTGCCCGAGCTCGGTGCGGATCGTCCGCGCCGCGGCGTCGAGCTCGGGGACGTACTCGCGCAGGTCGGCGCAGTAGTGCGGCGTCTGCCACGGCCGCAGCGAGCGCCCGCACTTGCGCAGGTCGAGCGCGTACAGCGTGTACCCGTGCTCCTCGCAGCGGTCGGCGAGGTGCGTCTGGAAGAAGTAGTCGTTGAAGCCGTGCAGGTACAGCACCGCGGGTCGGCCCCGGCCGGGCGCGTCCGGCTCGGCGGGGTCGCCGCCGTCCGGGGCGGCCGGGTCGGCGCCGGCCAGGACGCGCCGGACGAGCGTCGCGACCACGGGCCCCTCGTCGTCGGCGCCCAGGTCGAACGTGGTCTGCTCCCAGCCCGGACCCAGCGGGTCCGCGACCCACGGGGTGCGGTCGACGTCGGGCCTCTCGACGTCGGTCCAACCGCCGTCGGTCATCGCGGTACCGGCTGCGGCGACCGGGGCCGGCGCCCACCGACGGGCAGCGGCAGCAGCAGCGCCAGACCCAGCCCCACGACGACCATGAGCCCGACGATGCCCCAGTGCTGGGAGCCGGAGACGACGACGGCCGTGGAGAACGCGAGCGGCGCGAGGAAGCTCGCGGCCCGGCCGGTCGTCGCGTACAGGCCGAACACCTCGGCCTCGCGCCCCGGCGGGATGACCCGGGACAGCAGCGACCGGCTGCAGGACTGCGCCGGCCCCACGAACAGGCAGAGCGCGAGGCCGAAGACCCAGAAGGCCGTCTGCCCGGCGTCGTGCAGGACGAACACGGCGGCGGCGGCGACGAGCAGCCCGGCCAGCGCGGTGACGATGATCGCCTTGGGGCCCACGCGGTCGTCGAGGAAGCCGGCGACGACCGTGGACACCCCGGCGACGACGTTCGCGGCGATGGCGAACAGCACGACCTCGCTCGCGCTGAACCCGAACGTCCCCGAGGCGATCACCGCGCCGAACGTGAACACCCCGGCCAGCCCGTCGCGGTACACCGCGCTCGCGACGAGGAACCGCAGGGTGGGCCGCTGGTGGTGCCACAGCGCGGCGACGTCGGCGAGGAGCCGGCGGTAGGAGGCGACGACACCGGTCCGCGGCCGCCGCTCGTTCGGCGGGGCCTCGGGCACCGCGAGCAGGACGGGCACCGCGAAGAGCCCGAACCACACCGCGGCGAGCAGCACGGACAGGCGGATGTCGAGCCCGTCGGCACCGGTCACGCCGAACCAGCCGACCTCGGGGTCGATGAACCCCACGAACAGCACGAGCAGCAGCACGATGCCGCCCAGGTACCCCGCGCCCCAGCCGATCCCGCTCACCCGGCCACGCGTCGCGGGCGTCGAGACCTGCGCCAGCATCGCGTTGTAGTTGACGCTCGCCAGCTCGAAGAAGACGTCGGCGGTCGCCAGGAGCGCGATCCCGAGCAGCAGGTTTGCGGTGAGCGACCCGGGGTCCGGCCGGACGAAGAACATCGCGGCGCACACGGCCACGGTGACCGCGGTGTGCACGGCGAGCCACCGACGCCGCCGTCCGGCGTCGTCCGAGCGGGCCCCGATGACCGGTGCGAGCAGCGCGACCACGAGCCCCGCGGCCGTCAGGCCCCACCCCAGCCACGCCGAGTGCTGCGCGAGGACCGCGTCGAGCACGGTCGTGGCGGGGCCGCCGTCCAGGCCCTCCGCCGCGGCGTCGGCGACGGTCGCGGGGTCGACGAACGCGTCGCTGGTCAGCCACCGGGTGAACACGAACGTGGTGATGACCGCGTTGAACGCTGCCGAGCCCCAGTCCCACAGCGCCCAGGCGGCGACCTGCCTGCGGGGCGGCGCGGGGGCGGGGCCGCAGCCGGCGGCAGGGTGTCGGGGGTCACGGGCGCAGGCTAGTGCGGGCCACCCGCCACGCCCACAGCACGAGCGGCACCTGCAGCGGCAGCCGACCCCACGCGACCACCGGACGTCGCGCCCACGACCGTGCGCCCGGACGGGAGTCCAGCGCCATCTGCACGTTCCCGGGGAAGACCGCGACGAACAGCCCGGCGGTCGCGAGCGCGCCGGCGTGGCGCGTCCGCGGGACCGCGACGGCCGCCGCGCACGCGAGCTCGACGACACCGCTGCCCAGCACCCATGCCCGCGGCCGACCGAGCCACCGCGGGACGAGCCGGTCGTACAGGCGCGGGTGGGTCAGGTGCGTGACTCCGGCGGCGGTCAGCAGCGCGGCGAGACCGAGCGCAGCGGCGGGCGAGGAACCGGTCGGGGGCGCGGCGACGTGCGGCTGCGCACCGGACCGGGGCTGCGGGGAGGGCATCCCCGCACGCTAGGCCCCCGCGGCCTCCTAGGCTCGCGCCGTGTCCCGGCCCGGTGGTCCCGCCGTTCCCGAGCTCGACCGCCGTCTCGGCCTGGCCGACGCCGTCGTGCTCGGCATCGGCTCGATGCTCGGCGCCGGGGTGTTCGCGGTGCTCGCGCCGGCCGCGGCCGCCGCGGGTCCGGCGCTGCTGCTGGGGCTCGGGCTGGCCGCCGTCGTCGCCTACGCCAACGCGATGTCCACCGCGCAGCTCGCCGCCGCGATGCCGACGTCCGGCGGGGCGTACCGGTACGGACGCGAGCGCCTCGGGCCGTGGTGGGGGTACGCCGCCGGGTGGTGCTTCGTGTTGGGCAAGACGGCGTCGTGCGCCGCGATGGCGATGACGTTCGCCGCGTACGTGGCGCCCGCGTGGCAGCGGCCGGTCGCGGTCGCCGCGGTGGTCGCGCTCGTCGCGGTCAACGAGCGCGGGATCACGCGCACCGCCGGGCTGACCCGCGTGCTCGTGGCGGTGACCACCGTGGTGCTCACCCTCGTCGTGGTGGTCGGGCTGGCCGCGGCGGGCGGTCCGGGATCCCTGCCCGCGCCCGTGCTCACGACCGGGCCCGTCACCGTGCTGGGCGTCTTGCAGTCCGCGGGGCTGCTGTTCTTCGCGATGGCCGGCTACGCCCGGATCGCGACGCTCGGCGAGGAGGTGCGTGACCCGCGCCGCACCATCCCGCGGGCGATCGGGATCGCGCTCGCGGCCGTCCTCGCGGTGTACCTCGCGGTCGCGGCGGTCGCGCTCGCCGTCGTCGGTCCGGGCGCGCTCGCGGGCTCGACCGCCCCGCTGGTCGACGTCGTCGCGGCGTCCGGTCGCCCGGAGTGGGCGTGGGTCGTCCGGGTCGGCGCGGCGGCCGCGTGCCTCGGGGCGCTGCTCGGCCTGGTCGCCGGTGTCGGCCGGACGACGTTCGCGATGGCGCGCGAGGGCGACCTGCCCCGGCGGCTGGCCGCCGTGCACGCACGCTCCCGGGTGCCGTACGCGGCCGAGCGTGCCGTCGGCGCGGCCGTCGTCGTGCTCGTGCTGGTCGCCGACCTGCGCACGCTGATCGGGTTCTCGTCGTTCGGCGTCCTGCTGTACTACGGCGTCGCCAACGCGGCCGCGCTGACCCAGCGCGGCCCCGAGCGGCGCTGGCCCCGGGGCTGCACGTCGTCGGGCTCGTGGGGTGCGCGGTCCTCGCGGTGACCCTGCCGCCCACCGGGGCGCTCACCGCGGCCGCGGTCCTGGCCGTGGGGCTCGCCGGCCGGCTCGTTGTGCACCGGCACCGGAACCGGCGCTCCGGGGGCTAGCCGACCACCCCGCCCAGCAGGCCCGGCGCCAGCACGGAGCCGCCGAGCGCCGCGGCGCCCACCGTGACGATCCCGAAGGCGGCGACCCACAGCGCGGCGGGCACGTGGGTGAGGCGCGCGAGGGCGTCGGCGTCCGACGTCCGGGCGCCGCGTCGCCGGGTGCGCGCGAGCTCGACCACGGTGCGCGGCGCGCCGAGCAGGAGCAGCCAGCTCACCGCGCACGCGACGGCGGTCTGCCCCACCGGCGGGACCCACCACGTCACGACGACGAGCGCAGCCGCGGTCACCAGCACCGACCACAGCCCGAACAGGTTCCGGACGCCGACCGCCAGCACGACGACGACGCCGAGCAGCCCCCACAGCAGCCCGACCCCGCGGCCGTGCGCCGTCGCCCACGCCGCGAGGAGGCCGAGCCCCGCGGGCGCGAGGTAGCCGGCCGCCGCGGTCGCCACCATCCCGGGACCGCGGGGCCGCCCGACCGACGTCGTCAGCCCCGAGGTGTCCGAGTGCAGGCGGATGCCGGCCAGGCGGCGACCCGTGAGCACCGCGACGCCCGCGTGCCCGGCCTCGTGCACGAGCGTCACGGCGTGCCGGACGACCCGCCACACCGGCCGCCACCCGACCGCGACGGCCGCGACGGCCGCGGTCGCCCACACGGTCGCGGACGACGGCGCGGGGTGGGTCGAGGTCGCCCGGCCCCAGATGTCGACGAGCAGGTCCACGGGCACGCCGGACACGGTACGGCGCGGGGGAGACCCGACTCACACCCGGGTCGGGGACCCCATGGTGCATACTCGACGACGGAGCGGTGCCCGTTTGCGCCCTCCCAGCGTCGTGGAGCACCTGCGAGTTCACGCGGCGAGCCCCGACCCCTCCACCGCCGGAAAGGCGAACCCCTCCATGCCTTCTTTCTCTGACCTCGGCGTGCCCGAGACCCTCGTCCGCTCGCTCGCGACGGGCGGCATCCTCGAGCCGTTCCCCATCCAGACCGCGACCCTGCCGGACACCCTGCAGGGCCGCGACGTGCTCGGCCGCGGCCGCACCGGCTCCGGCAAGACCCTCGCGTTCTCCCTGCCGATGGTCGCGCGTCTCGCCGCCTCTCAGGCACCGCGCAAGGCGGCCCGGCCGCGTGGCCTCGTGCTCGCGCCGACCCGTGAGCTCGCGACCCAGATCACCGCGACCCTCGAGCCGCTGGCCCGGGCCGAGCGCCTGAGCATCACGACGATCTTCGGTGGCGTGTCGCAGGGCAAGCAGGTCTCCGCGCTCAACGGCGGCGTCGACATCCTCGTCGCGTGCCCCGGGCGCCTCGAGGACCTGCTCAACCAGCGCCTGCTGACGCTCGACGGCGTCGAGATCACCGTCCTGGACGAGGCCGACCACATGGCCGACCTCGGCTTCCTGCCCGGCGTGAAGCGGATCATGGACAAGACGCCGAAGCGGGGCCAGCGGATGCTCTTCTCCGCGACCCTGGACAACGGCGTGGACCTGCTGGTCAAGCGGTACCTCAGCAACCCGCTCACGCACTCGGTGGACTCCGCGGAGTCGCCCGTCGCGAAGATGACCCACCACGTGCTCGCCGTGCACGACGCCGCCTCCAAGCAGCTCGTCGTCAACCAGCTCGCCTCGGGCACCGGGCGCCGCGTGCTCTTCACGCGCACCAAGCACCAGGCCAAGAAGCTCGCGAAGCAGCTGACCGCGGCCGGCATCCCGGCGGTGGACCTGCACGGCAACCTGAGCCAGCCGGCCCGCGAGCGGAACCTCGCCGCGTTCTCGTCCGGTGACGTGCGCGTGCTCTGCGCGACCGACATCGCCGCGCGCGGCATCCACGTCGACGACATCGAGCTCGTCGTCCACGTCGACCCGCCGGCCGAGCACAAGGCGTACCTGCACCGCTCCGGCCGCACCGCCCGCGCCGGCTCCGCCGGGGACGTCGTCACGGTGATGCTGCCCGAGCAGGCCGGTGACGTCCGGACGCTCACCCGCCTGGCGAAGATCACCGTCACCCCGCAGCGCGTGGGCCCCGGCTCCCCGGTGATCGCCGCGCTCGTCGGCGAGGTCGCCCCCGTCGTCATGCCGGCGCCGGAGCCCGTGTCGGTGCCGCAGCAGCGTCCCGCCGGTTCCGCCGGTGGCGGGGGACGCGGCCCGCGCGGTGGCGGCCGACGTCGCCACTCCGGCGCCGGTGCCGCCGGTGCCCCCGCCTCGGGTGGGGGCGCGCGCTCCGGCGCTGCCCGCTCCGGCGGTGGCGGTGGCGGTGCATCATCCGGTCGTCCCGCCCGGGCGCCGCAGGGCGGCTCGACCGCCGTGTACTCCTCCTCGACCGGTGGCCGCAGTGGCGCCGTCGAGATGTCGCGCGGTGCCGCGTCGGGGCGTCGTCGCTCGCGCTGACACCCGTGACGGGTCCAGCCCGTGCGGAACAGGGGCCGGTGGCGGAGCGTTTGCTCCGACGCCGGCCTCTGCCGTCCCCGCCGGGGCGGCGTCGTCGTGCCCACCCGTCACCCGGACGGGTGTGATCGCCACAGGAGAGGGACCCATGCCGTACGAGGTGACCAAGACCGACGAGGAGTGGCAGCTCACCCTGGACCCGCAGGAGTTCGCGGTGCTGCGCCGCGCCGGGACGGAGCGGCCGTACACCGGCGAGCTGCTCGGTGAGGACCGCGAGGGCGTCTACCGCTGCCGCGCGTGCAGCAACGAGCTGTTCCGCTCGGACACGAAGTTCGACTCGCACTGCGGCTGGCCGAGCTTCTTCTCCCCGCTCGCCGGCGACGCCGTCGAGCTGCTCGAGGACCGGAGCATGGGCATGGTCCGCACGGAGGTGCGCTGCCGCCGGTGCGGCTCGCACCTGGGCCACGTGTTCGACGACGCCCCGCAGACCCCGACCGGTGACCGGTTCTGCATGAACTCGCTCTCGCTGACGTTCGAGCCGTCGGCCTGACGGTGGCCGGCGAGCCGGCCCGTGGTGACTGGCTGGACCGGCTCACCCGCATGTGGGAGGACGACGGATCGGTCCTGGCGCGGCAGGTGCCGTTCATCGCCCTGTTCCTCGCGTCGCTGCTGGGGCTGCTCGTCCTGCACATCCCGCCGACGTTCACCGACCTCGTGCCGGTGGCCGCGGGCGTCGTCATGGTCGTGGCCGTGCTCGCCCTGGCGGTGCCGTGGGGACGGTTGCCCACGGACGCCCGGCTCGTCCTGCCCGCCCTCCAGCTGCTGGCCGTGGGGCTGCTCCGGGCGGGCACCGGTGGGCCCGCGTCGCCGTTCACCGGACTGCTCTTCCTGCCCGTCGTGCTCGCGGCGTCCGAGCGCGGGCGTCGCGGCGTCGCGCTGTCGGTGGTCGCCTCCGCCGCGGTGGTCCTCGGGCCCGCCCTCACCGTGACCGGCCCCGGCGCGCGCGTCGAGCTGCTGCGCGGTCTGTACGCCACGCTCGTCGTGCTGGTCGTCGGCGTCACCGTCAACACGATCAGCGAGCGGCGCCGCGCCCGCACCGTCGCGCTCGAGGAGCTGAGCCGGACCGAGGCGCAGCTGCTCGCGCGCAGCGAGCGCACCGCGCGCGACCTCGCCGTCCGGACCGAGGAGGTGCAGCGGGCGCGGGACCTGTTCGCGAGCGTCATCGACGCCGCGACCGAGCAGGCGATCATCGGCACCGACACCCACGGCGTGATCGACGTGTTCAACCCCGGTGCGGAACGGCTCGTGGGGTGGTCGCGCGACGACGTCGTCGGGCGGCGGCGGATCACGGACCTGCACCTGCCCGAGGAGCTCGCGGCGCGTCGCCGCGAGCTGGTGGCGGCCGGGCCGGACGGCGCCGACGTCGGCGTGTTCGGCGCCCTCGTGGGGGCCGCCTTCACGGGCGGCTCGGACGTGCGCGACTGGACCTACGTGCACGACGACGGCAGCCTGGTGATCGTCCGGGTCGCGGTGACCCGGCGGGTCGACCCGGGTGGTGCCACGAGCGGCTACATGTTCGTCGCGACCGACATGAGCGCCGAGCGCGAGGCCGCCCGGCTCAAGGACGAGTTCGTCAGCCTGATCAGCCACGAGCTGCGCACACCGCTGAGCTCGATCCTGGGCTACCTCGAGCTCGTCGTCGACGACGGCGACCTCACCGCGGAGCAGCGCCAGCACCTCGCCGTGATCGAGCGCAACGCCACCCGCCTGCTGCGCCTCGTCGGCGACCTGCTGTTCACGGCGCAGGTCGAGGCGGGGCGGTTCACCCTCGTGCGCCAGCGGGTCGACCTGTCCGCGCTCGTGCGCGCGGCGGTCGACACCGCGCGCCCCGCGGCCGAGACGGCCGGGGTGGTACTCGGCACGACCGGGACGGAGGCACCGGTCGTCCTGCACGGGGACGCCGTCCGGCTCGGTCAGGCGCTGGACAACCTCGTCTCCAACGCCGTGAAGTTCACGCCGAGCGGCGGGCGCGTCGTCGTCGACGTCGAGGTGCGGCACCCGGGCGACGGCACCGCAGCGACCGCGACGGTCGCCGTGAGCGACACCGGCATCGGGATACCGGCCCCCGAGCTCGAGCACCTGTTCGGCCGCTTCTTCCGCGCGTCGACCGCGACCCGCAACGCCGTCCCCGGCGTCGGGCTGGGACTGACGATCACCCAGGCGATCGTGACGGCGCACGGCGGGACCCTCACCGTCCGCAGCACGGTGGGGGAGGGGACGACGTTCACCGCCACGCTGCCGCTCGACACCCCGGCCCCGGTCAGGTCCGGCGCGTCACCTGGTCCAGCGTCGCGTTGAGCCGCTCCAGCGACGTCGCGAGGTCGTCGACCTCGTCGTCCGACCAGGACGACAGCGCCGCGCGCAGCCACGCGCGCCGGGCGTCCTGGGCCTCGGTGAGCCGGCGCATCCCCTCGGCGGTGAGCTCGAGCAGCTGACCGCGCGAGTCCTGCGGGTCCGGGCGCCGGGACAGCAGCCCGTAGCCCTCGAGCCGTTTGACCTGCCGGGAGATGGTCGCGCGGCCGACGCCGACGTGGTCGGCGAGCTCGCTGGACCGCACACCGGGGTCCGGGCGATCCGCACGAGCAGCGGGTAGGCGGCGGCGTCGAGGTCCGGGTGCACGCGGGCGGCGACCGCGGTCGCGGACGAGTGCGCGCGGCGCAGGAGGAGTCCGAGCTCGCGCTCGACACGGGCGTTGGTGTCCGTCACGGTGGCCATCCTGTCAGCGACGACGACGCCGACGGCAGACCCGGGTGGGTGCACCGTCGGCGTCGTCGCGCCCCGCTCGTGCCCTGCTCGTGCCCTCAGGCGCGCGGCATGGTGTCCAGCGTCGCCTCCGCGGTGCTTCCCTCGCGGGCCAGGGCGTCGTTCGCCATCCGCTGCTCCAGGCCGGAGCGCGTGCCCAGCGGGACCTCGTGGAGGAACAGCACGGCCACCAGCGCCACCACGCCGAGCGGTACCGCGATGAGGAACAGGTCGGCGATGCCCTCGCCGAAGGCCCGCTCGACCACCGTGGCGACGGCGGGCGGCAGGGTCGAGACGTCCGGGACGGCCGTCGTGTCGCCGCCGAGCGCGCTGGGGTCGATGCCGGCGTCGGTCAGCCCGCGGGTGAGCAGCGTGGTGATGCGGGAGCCGAGGACGGCGCCCAGCGCGGAGACGCCGACCGCGCCACCGAGGGTGCGGAAGAACGCGACCGTCGCGGTGCCGCTGCCCATCTCGCGCACGTCGAGGGAGTTCTGGGTGGCCAGGACGAGGTTCTGCATGAGCATCCCCACACCCCCGCCGAGCACCAGCATGTACAGGCTGACGAGCACTAAGCCGGTGTCGTACCGGATGGTGCCCATGAGGCCCAGGCCGACCGTCAGCAGGCTCGCGCCGGCGATCATGTACCGCTTGTAGTGCCCGGTGCGGGAGATGACCCGGCCGCTGAGGGTGGAGGAGACGAGCAGCCCGGCGATCATCGGGATGGTGAGCAGCCCGGACTCGGTGGGCGTCTTGCCGCGGGCGACCTGCATGTACTGGCTGAGGAACACCGAGGTGCCGAACAGCGCGACGCCGACGGCGACGCTGGCGACCACGGCGAGCACGAGCGTGCGGTTGCGGAACAGGTGCAGCGGCAGGATCGGCTCGGCGGCGCGGGACTCGACCCAGACGGCCAGGGCGAGCAGCACCACGGACCCGGCGACCATCGCGGCGGACCGCCCCGAGACCCAGGGGAAGCTGCCGCCGGCGAAGGTGACCCACAGCAGCAGCGTGGAGATCCCGGCCGAGATCAGCAGCGCACCCGCGTAGTCGATCCGCACCCGGCGCGGCGTCAGCGGCGGGAGCCGCAGGGTGCGCTGCAGCACGATGATCGCGGCGACCGCGAACGGCAGGCCGACGAAGAAGTTCCACCGCCAGCCCGGGCCGTCGGTGATGACGCCGCCCAGCAGCGGGCCGCCGACCATGCCGATGCCCATGACGGCACCCATGAGGCCCATGTACCGGCCGCGCTCTCGCGGGGAGATGATGTCCGCGATCAGGACCGTGCCCAGGGCCGTGAGCCCACCGGCCCCGAGGCCCTGGAAGGCCCGCATGGTGATGAGCATCCCGGTGGACTCCGAGAAGCCGGCGACCGCGGAGGACACCACCGAGATCACCAGCGCGAGCTGGATGAGCAGCTTGCGGTCGACGAGGTCGGCGAGCTTGCCCCAGACCGGGGTGGAGATCGTGGTGGTCAGCAGCGTCGCGGTGACGACCCAGGTGAACGCGGACTGCGTGCCGTCGAGGTCGGCGATGATCCGCGGCAGCGAGGACGAGACCACGCTCGTGGCCAGGATGGACACGAACATCCCGAGCAGGATCCCGGAGAGCGACTCGAGGACCTGCCGGTGCGTCATGGCGGTGGGGGTGGGCGGAGCAGCGGTGGTCATGCGATCTCTCGTTCCGGGGACGTGGCGGTGCGGTGCGGGTGGGTGGGTGCGGTGCGCGTGGGCGACGGGCGGGCCGGTGAGGGGCCGGGGCGGGACGCAGCGTCGGCTGTCGTGCCGGCAGTGCCGGCCGTGGCGCCGTGGTGGTCGGCGATCGCGCTCGCGACTTTGCGGATCTGCCCGGTGGCTTCGTCGAGCTCCGCGGGGGACCAGTCGGCGAACACGGCCGCGGCCAGCCCGAGGGTCGCCTCGGTCGCGCGCGCGGCGAACCGTCGTCCGGCGTCGGTGAGCGCGACGGTCCGCAGCCGGCGGTCGTCCGCGGGGACGTCCCGCTCGACCAGTCCCGCGTCGACCAGCGCGGCGACCTGGCGGCTCGCGACCGACACGTCGACCCGCAGCAGGTGCGCGAGCTCGCCGACCTGACGGGGCCCGGACCCGAGCAGGCGCACGACGGTGATCCCGCCACGGCCGCACCCGAGCTCACGGGAGAGCCACGCGCCGGTGTCGCGCTGGGCGCGCGCCATGTCCTCGATCGCGCGGATCAGGGACAGGTGGTCCGACGTGGTCACGACACCTCCCAATAGTTGCTTGGAGCAACGGTACGTCGGGTCGTTGCATCGGGCAACGGTCAGGCCTGTGAACGCGGTCACCGCGAGCGCGGTCGCCGTCGCCGTCGCCCCGTCGTCCCCGCGTCCGCGACATCGCTGCCGAAGCGCTCAGCGGCCCTGGCGCGCACCGGCCACACTGGGGGTGAGTCATGACGAG
Organism: Cellulomonas sp. ATA003; assembly: GCF_031582905.1. Taxonomy (NCBI): domain Bacteria; kingdom Bacillati; phylum Actinomycetota; class Actinomycetes; order Micrococcales; family Cellulomonadaceae; genus Cellulomonas; species Cellulomonas sp. ATA003. Next base: position 3,524,919 of record NZ_CP133990.1, on the reverse strand, counting down.
AGCGCACCGAGACGACCGCGCCGCCCCGCGATGCTGGACCCGCGCGCGGCCGACGAGCTCCAGGGCGACATCGACCCGGCCGTCCGCTCCGAGCTCGCGCACACCACCGCGGGCGCCCTCGTCCACCAGGCGCGGGCCACCGACGACCCCGAGGTGGTCGAGCGCCTCGTCCGCCTCGTGGAGGCGGAGGGCCTCGACGTCGTCGCCGCCATGTGGTCCGACAGCCCGCCGGACACCCTGCCCGGTGCGCTGTGGCGCCTGTACGTGATCCGGGAGTGGGTGCGTCGCGACCCGCAGACCCTCGCGGAGCGCTACCGCATGGGTGTCGCCGCGGCACCCGTGCACGTCGCGGTCGCCGGGGTCGCCGACTCGCTCGGGCCGGACGAGCTGCGCCGCGTGGTCGACGCCGTCCTGTCCGGCGTCTACGCCGGCGACCTCGCCGTCGCGCTCGAGCGCGGCGCCGCGTTCTGCCGCGTGCTCGCGACCGGGGCCGCGTTCGACGCCGACTACGTGGAGGACCGCGACGCCGAGGCGGCGCTGCGCCTGACCAAGGGGGCCGGCTCGCTCGTCCGGACGGCGGAGGAGCTCGAGCAGGCCGCCACGCTCTGGCGGGCCGACCGGCTGGAGTAGGTGCTCAGCCGAGCAGCGGGCCGAGCACCAGGTACATGAGGGCGGCGACGCCGGCAGCCATCGGGATGGTGAGCACCCAGGCGAGGCCGATGTTCTTCGCCACGCCCCAGCGCACCGCGGACAACCGCTTCGTCGCGCCGACGCCCATGATCGCGGACGTGATGGTGTGGGTGGTGGACACCGGCGCCTGGAAGGCGAAGGCGGTCGTGTAGAGCACCGACGCCGCGACCGTCTCGGCGACGAAGCCACGTGCGGGGTCGAGCTCGATGATCTTGCGCCCCAGCGTGCGCATGATCCGCCAGCCGCCCGCGTAGGTGCCCAGCGAGATCGCGCCGGCCGCGGAGAGCTTGACCCACAGCGGGATCTCGCTGGTCGTCTGGAGACCGCCGGCGATGAGCGCGAGCACGATGACGCCCATCGTCTTCTGCGCGTCCTGCAGACCGTGGCCGAGCGACATCGCGGCGGCCGACGCGGTCTGCGCGATCCGGAACCGGCGCTGGGCCTTCGCGGGGGCGGCGTTCTTGAAGACCCACAGCACTGCCACCATGAGCAGGTAGGCCAGCCCGAACCCGATGAGCGGGGACAGGATCATCGGCAGGACGACCTTGTCGAGGATGACGTCCCAGTGCACCGTGGTCGCCGAGGCGAGACCGGCCCCGGTGAGGCCGCCGATGAGCGCGTGCGTCGACGACGACGGCAGGCCGAACCACCACGTGATGAGGTTCCACGTGATGGCGCCGATGAGGCCGGAGAGCACGATCGCCAGCCCGTGCGTGCCGGCGTCCGGCGCGATCTCGATGATCCCCGAGCCGATGGTCTGGGCGACCCCGGTCCCGAGCAGCGCCCCGATGAGGTTGAACACCGCGGCCATGAGCAGCGCGACCCGGGGGTCAGCGCTCGTGTGGAGACCGAGGTCGCGATCGCGTTGGCGGCGTCGTGGAAGCCGTTGGTGTAGTCGAACCCGAGGGCGAACGCGACGACGACGACGACGAGGGCGAGCTCCACCGGCTCAGGACTCCTTGAGCGCGATGGTCTCGACCGTGTTCGCCACCTTCTCGAAGGCGTCCGCCGCGTCCTCGAGCTTCTCCACGACCTCCTTGAGCTTCATGAGGTGGATCGGGTCGGTGATCTCGTCGAACATCTGCGCGAGCAGCTTGCGGTGCGCCTTGTCCGCCTGGTTCTCGAGCCGGTTGACCTCGACCCAGTAGTCGCTCAGGTCGGACATCGAGCGCAGCCGCGGCATCGCGTCCGCGGTCAGCTCGGCGGCGCGCTGCAGGACGTGCACCTGGTCGGCGACCCTGGCCGGCAGCTCGTCGAGCCGGTACAGCACGATGAGGTCGGCGGCCTCCTCCATGTGGTCCATGCAGTCGTCGAGGTTCGACGCCAGCGCGTAGATGTCGTCGCGGTCGAACGGCGTGACGAACGTCTGGTTGAGCCGCCGCATGATCGAGTGCGTGGCCTCGTCGGCGAGGTGCTCGGCGTCGCTGATCTGCTTGGCGATGACCTTGCGGCCCGCCCGGTCGGCGCCCAGCAGCTCACCCAGGAGCGTGGCTCCGGTGACGAGGTGCTGTGCGGAAGCGGCGAACAGGTCGAAGAAGGACGTGTCGCGCGGTGTCAGGCGCAGGCGCACAGGAGGGCTCCGAGGAGAGGGGGCGTGTCGGCACACAGGCTAGGGCAGCCGCGGAGTGAACACGCAACCACGCCGAGCGTGCTGAGGTGACCGTCACACCATCCGAGGGTGAACGCCCGGTGAACGGTGGGGCGACGCCGGACCGCAGAAGCGCCTGTCGGCGCGAAGGCCGCTCGAGGCGGCTTTGTGTGGAGCCCGGGGCTAACGCGGCCCGACGTCGTGCCGCCCACTGTACGCGTCGACGCGCGTCGCGGCAGCCTGCAGCCGGCTCCTGTGGGTCACGCCACGGGCGGACGGTGCTGCTCGACGGCGACCACCCGGGGTCCCTTGGCCGTCTGCGCGACGTGCGCCACCAGCACCTCCCCGGTCCGCAGGTACGGGTCCTTCGCGGGCAGGGCATCGGCGACCGGGCGGGGCGAGTGCTGGCCCAGGACGTCGAGCACCGTGGGCAGGACCGGTCGGTGGGTGCACACCACGACGTCACGCCGCCGCTCGAGGAGCCGGTGCACGCCCCCGGCCACGCGGCTGGGGGAGCGCTCGTGCTCGGCCTCGGTCAGGTAGGCGCTCCCGGGCACCAGGCCCGCGGCGTCCGCGTACGGCTGGATGGTGGCGGCGCACCGCTCCCACCGGCTGGTCACGACGTCGAGGACCCCGAACGCGGCGAGCACCGGGACGAGCGCGACCGCCTGCGCGCGTCCGGTGCTCGTCAGCGGACGGTCGGTCTCGTCGCCCGCCCAGGCCGACCGGCGGCGGGCACGACCGTGGCGGGCGACGACGAGGACGTCGGTGGTGAGCCGGCCCTTGGCGTGCAGCGCGAGGAGCGCGTCGAGCGGTGCCCGGTCGGTGCGGCGGGTCAGCAGCGTCCGTGCGTCGTCCACGCCCACCCAGCGCACGCGGTCGATCTCGTCGCGCGTCGCCGGCGTCACCGCCGCGCGAGCCGCCAGCGCGGGGCCGTCCCCGCGGCGGGCGACGCGGGCGGCCCAGTAGTGCACGCGCTTGGGCAGTCCGTCGCTCGTCCGGTACCTCAGGGTCGGCAGGGGCGCGCCGAGGACGACGGCGTGGCCGGTCTCCTCCTCGACCTCGCGCACGGCCGCCGCGGCGACCGCCTCACCGGGGTCGACCTTCCCCTTGGGCCACGCCCAGTCGTCGTACCGGGGTCGGTGCACGAGGACGACCTCGAGCCCCCGCGGCGCTCGCGCCACACGAGCGCACCGGCCGCCTCGACCGGACGCTGACGGGGGCTGGGTCCGGTCACGGCTCGATGATGACCATCACCCGGACCGCTCGCAAACCCGCGGCGCCGGCCGGGGTGCCGGTCGGCGTGCGGTCAGCCGCGCTGGGACATGCCCAGTCGTGCCCGGATGTCCCCGGATGTGCCCGCTGCGGGCGTCACCGTCCCCGCGAGGACCGGCGACGACCGGCGATGTACCGCTCCTGCAGGTCCAGCAGCGGGGCGCCGTCGGCGTCGAGGTGGTGGCGGACCCAGGTGTCGTCCGGCCCCAGGTGCCACGACGCGGTGCCGTCGTCCATGGAGGCGTCGATCATCTCGACCAGGTCGGCGACGTGCCCGGGGTCGACGATCCGCACCAGGGTCTCGACCCGGCGGTCGAGGTTGCGGTGCATGAGGTCCGCGGAGCCGATGAAGACCTCGGGGCCGGCGCCGGTGGCGTCGGCGAAGGCGAACACGCGCGAGTGCTCGAGGAACCGGCCGAGGATGGACCGGACCCGGATCGTCTCGCTCAGGCCGGGCACCCCGGGGCGGACGGCGCAGATGCCGCGGACCACGAGGTCGATCGGCACCCCGACCCGTGACGCGCGGTACAGCGCGTCGATGGTCGCCTCGTCGACGACCGAGTTCACCTTGATCTTGACCCACGCGGGGTGACCGGCGAGGTGGTTGGCCGCCTCGCGGTCGATCCGCTCGACCAGCCCGGCCCGGACGGAGCGCGGGGCCACCAGGAGCCGGTGGAACCGGGACTTGGGCGCGTAGCCGCTGAGCTGGTTGAACAGCCGGGTGAGGTCCTGGCCGACCTCCGGGTCGCACGTCAGGACACCGAGGTCGGTGTACTGACGCGCGGTCTTCGGGTTGTAGTTGCCCGTGCCGACGTGGCAGTAGCGGCGCAGCCCGTCCGGCTCCTGGCGCACCACGAGGCTCAGCTTGCAGTGCGTCTTCAGGCCCACGATGCCGTACACGACGTGGACACCGGCCTGCTCGAGCTTGCGCGCCCAGGAGATGTTGGCCTGCTCGTCGAACCGGGCCTTGATCTCCACCAGGGCCAGCACCTGCTTGCCGGCCTCGGCGGCGTCGATGAGGGCGTCGACGATGGGGGAGTCGCCCGAGGTGCGGTACAGGGTCTGCTTGATGGCCAGCACGTTCGGGTCGGCGGCGGCCTGCTGCAGGAAGGTCTGGACCGACGTGGAGAACGAGTCGTACGGGTGGTGCAGCAGGACGTCGCGCTCGCGGATGGCCGCGAACACGTCGCTCGCCTTCGCGCTCTCCACCTCGGCGAGGTGCCGGTGCGTGGTCGGGACGAAGCGCGGGTAGTGCAGGTCGCTGCGGTCCAGGTCGGCGATGAGGTTGAGGCCGGTGTGGTCAAGCGGTGCCGGCAGCTCGTAGACCTCCTGCTCGGAGACCCCGAGCTCGCGGATCATGAGCTCGCGGATGCGCGGGTGGATGCCCTCCGCGAGCTCGAGCCGCACCGGCGGGCCGAAGCGGCGGCGCAGGAGCTCCTTCTCCATCGCCTGCAGCAGGTTCTCGGCGTCGTCCTCCTCGACCTCCACGTCCTCGTTGCGGGTGACGCGGAAGGTGTGATGCGCGGTCACCTCCATGCCGGGGAACAGCTGGTCGAGGTGATGGCCGATCAGGTCCTCGAGGGGACGAACGAGATCGGCCCCCGCTCGGGTGCGGCGGCCTGCGCGCTCGGCGCGCTCGGCCGGCCACGGGCGTCGACGGCGATGAAGCGCGGCAGCAGCGCGGGCACCTTCACCCGGGCGAAGTGCTCCTTGCCGGTCGACGGGTTGACCACGACGACGCCCAGGTTGAGCGACAGGCCGGAGATGTACGGGAACGGGTGCGCCGGGTCGACCGCGAGCGGGGTGAGGACCGGGAAGATCTGCTTGCGGAAGAACTTGTGCAGCCGCTCCTGCTCGTCGGTGCCGAGCTCGTCGAGCGGGACGAGCGTGATGCCCTCCTTGGCGAGCGCCGGCTGCACCTGCTCGGTGAACACGCGCGCGTGGCGTGCGGAGAGCTCGTGCGCCCGCTCGGCGATGCTCTCCAGCACCTGCCGCGGGCTCATCCCGGACGCCGCGGTCACCGCGAGCCCGGTCGCGATGCGCCGCTTGAGGCCGGCGACGCGGACCATGAAGAACTCGTCGAGGTTGGAGGCGAAGATCGCCAGGTACCGCACCCGCTCGAGCAGGGGCTGGCTCGGGTCCTCGGCGAGCTCGAGGACGCGCTCGTTGAAGGCCAGCCAGCTGAGCTCGCGGTCGGCGAAGCGGTCCTCGGGTGCGTCGTCGAGCGTGACGTGCTCGAGGTCCGGGGTGTCGGGGGCGTCGTCGCCCGCCTCGGCGGGTGACCCGGGGACCGGTCCGGGGACGGCGGCGATGTGCGGCGGCCGGGAGGGCCGTCGCACGCTGCGGGGCAGGGGCTGGTCCGTCATCGGGCCATCGTGCCACCGGTCACCGGGCGGTGTGGGGTGCGGCGGTCAGCCGAACTGGACGTCGACGCCGGTCCGGACGAAGCCGGCGCCCGTGTATGTGCGGACGGCGACCGTGTTGTCCGCGTCGGTGTAGAGCATGACGCGCCGCAGCCCGCGTCCGGCCAGGTGCGCCAGGCCGATCCGGGTCAGCGCGCCGCCCAGCCCGAGGCCCTGCGCGCCGGGGTCGACGCCGACGACGTAGATCTCCCCGACCGGCTCGGCGACCCCGTCCGCCGGGTGCACCTTGGTCCACACCGAGCCGAGCAGGACGCCGTCCCGCTCGGCGAGGAGGAACCCTCCGGGTCGAACCATGGTTCGGCGAACCGCGCCTCGAGGTCCTCCCGCGTCAGGCGCCCCTGCTCGGGGTGGTGGGCGAAGGCGCGCGCGTTGACCCAGCGCCACCGCTCCTCGTCCTGCCCACGTCGGAAGGCCCGGACGGTGACCCCGTTCGGCAGCGCCGGGGCCTCGTCGGCCGGGTGCTGCTCGAGGTCGACGGTCATCTGCCACAGCTCGCGCACGACGTCCAGGCCGGCCGCCCCCGCGAGGGCCCGTGCGGCTGGGAGGTCGCCGTGCGCCCAGACGACGAGCGACCGGTCCGGCTCCCCGGCGGCGGGTGCCGCGACCACCTGGCGCAGGGCCTCGAGCAGCCGTCGGCCCATCCCGGCCCGTCGCGCCGCGGGGGCGACGACGAGCTCGGCGCTGCCGACGTCCGGGGCGCCGAGGTCGAGCTGGGCGTACCCGGCGAGCAGACCGTCCGGGTCGCGGGCGAGCAGGTGGACCGTGTGCGCCCCGGTCGTCAGGGCGAGCAGCGGCTGTTCGGAGAGCGGGGCGATGCCGTCGACGGCCGCCGCCTGCTCGGCGAGCTCGCGGACCTCCGCGGCGGTGTGCGCGTCGAGCGGGCCGCGGTGGACGGCGGGAAGACGTGCGGGCATGGGAGACATCCCACCACGTCGCGCGGGTGCGCGATCACGGGCGGGTCCCGCGGGCCGGGCGGCGACCACCGAGGACGCCGCCGGCACGTGCGGGTGGCCGACCTGCGGCGGCTGCTCGGGCCGTGACGTCGGCCCGGGCAGCCGCCGGCGGGTGGAGCGGTGCGGTCAGTCCTCCGCGGACGCGGTGGACTGCTTGTCCATCCCGCGGCTGATGAGGTCCATGACCGAGGCGTCGGCGAGCGTCGTCGCGTCACCGACCGCGCGGTGCTCGGCGACGTCGCGCAGCAGGCGGCGCATGATCTTGCCGGACCGCGTCTTGGGCAGCTCGGCGACCACGAGGATGCTGCGCGGCTTCGCGATCGGGCCGATCTGGCGGGCGACGTGCGCCCGCAGCTCCTCGACCGTGCCGGCGGTCTCGACGTTGCCGCCGCGCAGGATGACGAACGCGACGACGGCCTGACCGGTCGTGTCGTCGGTCGCGCCGACGACGGCCGCCTCGGCCACGGACGGGTGCGACACGAGCGCCGACTCGATCTCGGTGGTCGACAGCCGGTGGCCGGAGACGTTCATGACGTCGTCGACCCGGCCGAGGAGCCAGATGTCGCCGTCGTCGTCCTTCTTGGCGCCGTCCCCGGCGAAGTACAGGCCCGGGAAGCGCGACCAGTAGGTGTCGGCGAAGCGCTGCGGGTCACCCCAGATGCCGCGCAGCATCGCGGGCCAGGGCTCGGTGAGCACGAGGTAGCCGCCGGCCCCGTCGGCCACCGGGTGCGCCTCGTCGTCGACCACGTCGGCGCTGATCCCGGGCAGCGGGACCTGGGCGGAGCCGGGCTTGAGGGTCGTGGCGCCGGGCAGCGGGGAGATCATGATCGCCCCGGTCTCGGTCTGCCACCACGTGTCGACGATCGGGGTGCGGTTGCCGCCGATGACCCGGCGGTACCACATCCACGCCTCGGGGTTGATGGACTCCCCGACGCTGCCGAGCACGCGCAGCGAGGACAGGTCGTGCTCGCCCGGGATCTCCTCGCCCCACTTCATGCAGGTCCGGATCGCGGTCGGCGCCGTGTACAGGATCGAGACGCGGTACTTCGCGACGATCTCCCACCAGCGACCGCGGTCGGGGGTGTCCGGCGTCCCCTCGTAGATCACCTGCGTCGCACCGTTGACCAGCGGGCCGTAGACGACGTACGTGTGGCCGGTGACCCAGCCGACGTCGGCGGTGCACCAGTAGACGTCCGTCTCCGGCTTGAGGTCGAAGACGTTGCGGTGCGTGAACGCCGCCTGCGTGAGGTACCCGCCCGTGGTGTGGAAGATGCCCTTGGGCTTCCCCGTCGTGCCGGACGTGTAGAGGATGAACAGCGGCTGCTCGGCCTCGACCCACACCGGCGTGTGGGTCGGCTCCGCGGCCTCGACCGCCTCGTGCCACCAGACGTCGCGTCCGTCGGTCCAGGCGACCTCCTGGCCGGTGCGACGCACGACGAGCACCTTCTCGACCGGTCCGCCCCCGCGAGCGCCTCGTCGACGGCGGGCTTGAGCGCGCTCGCAGAGCCGCGCCGGTAGCCGCCGTCGGCGGTGATGACGACCTTGGCCTCGGCGTCCTCGATGCGGGAGCGGAGCGCCTCCGCGGAGAAGCCGCCGAAGACGACGGAGTGCGCGGCGCCGATGCGCGCGCACGCGAGCATCGCGACGACGGCCTCGGGGATCATCGGCAGGTAGATCGCGACCCGGTCGCCGGTGACGACCCCGAGGTCGGCCAGCACGTTCGCTGCCCGGGAGACCTCACGCTGCAGGTCCGCGTAGGTGATCGTGCGCGTGTCGCCGGGCTCGCCCTCGAAGTGGATCGCGACCCGGTCGCCGTGACCCGCCTCGACGTGCCGGTCGACGGCGTTGTAGCAGGCGTTGAGCGTGCCGTCCGCGAACCATCGCGCGACGGGGGCGCCGGACCAGTCGAGCACCTCGGTGAACGGCTGCTGCCACGCGATCAGCTCGCGGGCCTGGTCGGCCCAGAACCCCGTGCGGTCCGCGGCGGCCCAGGCGTACAGCTCGGGGTGCGCGTTGGCCTGCTCGGCGAACCGCGCGTCCGGCGGGAAGCGTCGGTCCTCGCTCGACAGGTTCTCCAGGCCGGGCGACGTGGGGGACTCCTGGGTCACAACTCCTCCGGTCCGCAGCTCGGCTGCGCGCATGGGTGACTGCTCTGTCGGTCCTGCTGCCGCCGCACTCTAGTCCGACGCCGACGGGCGGTGGCGCGTTGTCGCGCCCCGCGCGCCGGTGCTCCGGTCGGTGCCGTGGCGGTGCCCTGCCGGTGCCGTGCCGGTGCCGTGCCGGTGCCGTGAGTCAGCCCTGGCGGAGCCGGGGACGGTGCGGTCATCGGCGCCCGGTGGAGGTCCGGGTGCGCTCGCGGAACGCCCCCACCGCGATGCCCCGCCGCCGGACCAGCGACGCCGCGAACCCCGCGGCCAGCAGCACCACGCCGAGGGTGAAGATCATGCCGGTGGTGGCGATCGTGATGATGGTGAGGACGCCCTCGCGGTTCTGCTGCGTCGCGAGCAGCCGCACCGTCTCGCGGTGGGTGTCCACCGGGGCGAACAGGTAGGCGGCGCCGACGACGAGCGCCAGCAGCCCGCCGGCGAACGGGATCGTGCTCGTGCGCACGGCGAGCAGCGCGACGCCGCCGGCGACCAGCGCGCCGAGGGTCACGAGCACCATGCCGAGGGCGTCGGGGCTCACGGCGTCCTCGCCCGCCCCGGCCGAGAGGATGCGCGACATCCCCAGCGCGAGCAGCACCAGGGCGACCGCGGTCAGCACGATGCCGATGAGCACGCCGACGACGTGGCCGCCGGGCCCGGTGGTGCGTGGCCCCGCCGGCTCGGGGGCGGCGGGGGTCGTGGCCCGCGGGGTGTCCGCCGGCCCGGTCCCGGCGGGTCCGGCGGACGTGCTGCCGGCGGGACGGGACGTGCCGGCGGACGTGCTGCCGGCGGGACGGGACGTGCCGCCGGACGCGCCCGGCGGGACACCGGGGGTCGTGCCGTCCGGACGGCGGGGATCGGTGCTGCTCATCGGTGCTCCTGTGCGGCCGGCGGTGGCCGGCGGCAGGGGCCGGCCCGGTACTCCGCCCACGCTAGGGCGACGGGGGTGCGCCGCCCGGCGGGTCCCGGACCGGCGGGCGTCGGCGTCCGCGTCCGCGCTCAGCCGCCGGCCCGGGCGGCCTTCTCGACCGCGGCCGCGACGACCGTGGTGACCTCCGGGTTGAAGACGCTGGGGACGATGTAGGTCGGGTTGAGCTCCTCCGGCGCCACCACCGAGGCGAGCGCGGTCGCCGCGGCCAGCAGCATCGCGTCGTCGATGTGGTGCGACTGCGCGTCCAGCAGCCCGCGGAACACGCCGGGGAACGCGAGGACGTTGTTGATCTGGTTGGCGAAGTCGGAGCGGCCGGTGCCGACGACGGCGGCGTGCTGCGCCGCCTCGACCGGGTCGACCTCGGGGCGGGGGTTCGCCAGGGCGAACACGATGGAGCGATCGGCCATGCGGGCGACGTCGTCGGCGGTGATGACGTCGGGTGCGGAGACGCCGATGAAGACGTCCGCGCCGACGAGCGCCTCGGCGATCGTGCCGCTCACCCGCCGGGGGTTGGTGTGCTGCGCCGTCCACGCGAGCTCGGGGGACAGCCCTGGGCGGTCGGGGTGCAGGACGCCGTCGATGTCGGCGACGACGACGTCGACCGCCCCGGCCGCGAGGAGGAGCTTGAGCACGGCCGTCCCGGCCGCGCCGGCGCCGGAGAGCACGACGCGGACGTCGGGCAGCTCCTTGCCGACCACGCGTAGCGCGTTGGTCAGCGCGGCCAGGGTCACGATCGCGGTGCCGTGCTGGTCGTCGTGGAACACCGGGATGTCCAGGCGCTCGCGCAGTCGCCGCTCGATCTCGAAGCAGCGCGGGGCCGAGATGTCCTCGAGATTGATGCCGGCGAACACCGGGGCGATCGCGCAGACCGTGTCGACGATCCGGTCGACGTCGGTCGTGTCGAGCGCGATCGGGAACGCGTCGATGCCGGCGAAGCGCTTGAACAGCGCCGCCTTGCCCTCCATGACCGGGAGCGCGGCGAGCGGTCCGAGGTCCCCCAGGCCGAGCACCGCGGTGCCGTCGGTGACCACCGCGACGGTGTTGCGCTTGATGGTGAGGTTGCGTGCGTCGGCCGGGCGCGCCGCGATCGCCTGGCAGACCCGGGCGACCCCGGGCGTGTAGACCATCGACAGGTCGTCCCGGTTGCGCAGCGGGACCTTGGACTCGATCGACAGCTTGCCGCCCAGGTGCAGCAGGAAGGTGCGGTCGCTGACCCGCTCCACCTGCACCCCGGGCAGCGCGCGCAGCCGCTCGACGATGGCGCTGGCGTGCGTGTCGCCGGTGGTCGCGCAGGTCACGTCCACGGTGATGCGCTCGTGCCCGGACGCGGTGACGTCCAGGGCGGTCACGATGCCGCCCTCCTCTCGATCGCCGTGGTCAGCTCGCTGACGGCGGTCGGGCGGGCCTCGACCTCGAGGCGCACGGTGATCGAGGACGACACGCTCGGCGCTGAACCCATGGGGCCATCTTGCCCCTCGGGGCCCGGTGGCGGCCGGAGGCGAGCCGCGCGCCCCGACCCCGGCCGCTGGGGACGCGTCGTCGTGCACCGTGCGCGCCGACGCGGCGCCCGGTCCGGAATCCGGGCGGGCACCGTCGGGTCGGGCCACCGCTCCGTGGGTGAGCGGCCGACCACCGGGCGACGACGACGAGGGGGCGCGGACGTGGAGCAGGCGGGGACCGTCGTCGGTGTGGTGGGAGCGCGCGGCGGGGCCGGGGCGACGACCCTCGCCGCGGGGCTTGCGCAGGCGTGGCGCACCGCGGCCGACCCCCGCGAGCGCGGGCGGCGTGCCGGGCGCGGGGGTGGTGGCCGACGCCGGCCGGTCGCCACCCCGGACGACGAGCGCGCGCCGGTCGTGCTGGTCGACCTGGACGCGTCGGGTGCCGGGCTGGACGTCCACCTGGGCATCGAGGCGGTCGACGGCGTCCGGTGGGCCGACCTGTCCGACGCGCGCGGTGACGTCCCCGGGGAGGAGCTCGCCGCCCTGCTGCCGGTGTGGGGCGGCGTTCCGGTGCTCAGCGGGGACCGGTGGCGGCCGGGGCCGGCGCCGCCGGAGGTGGTCGCCGACGTGCTGGCCGCCCTGGTGTCGTGCCACCGCACGGTCGTGATCGACCTCGGCCGCCGGGAGGTGCTCGACCGGGGGCCGGCCGTCGCGGGCTGCACCGTGGTGCTCGTCGTGGCGCCGCGGGACGTCCGGTCGGTCGCCGGGGTGGTCGCGCTGCGGCAGGCCCTGCTCCCGACCGTCCCCGACGTCCGCCTCGTGGTGCGCGGACCGGGACCGGGCGGCCTGACCGCGCTCGAGATGGCGCACGTCGTCGACGTCCCGGTGGCGGCCACCGTCGGGGACGACCGGCACCTCGCAGCGCTCGTCGAGCGCGGGCTGGGCCCGACGCCCCGGCGGGGCCGGTTCGCGCGCGCGGTCGCGGGGCTCGCGGAGGGCCTGTCGTGACCGGCGCACGGGTCGCGCCCGGGCTGCCCGTCCCGGATGCGGTCGAGCCCGAACGCCCCGGGTGGCCCCCGGTCCCGGGGCGGACCCGCCGGTGAGTCCGGACCTGCTGCACGAGGTCCGGGCCCGGCTCGTGCGCGACGGCGCAGTGCCCTCCGCCGACCACGTGCGCGCCGTGGTGCGCGAGTGCGGTGCGGTGCTCGGCAGCCGGGCGCTGGCGACGCTGGTGGTCGCGGTGCGGGCCGAGATGCTCGGTGCCGGCCCGCTGCAGGCGCTGCTGGACGCGCCCGCGGTGACCGACGTGCTGGTCAACGCCCCGGACGAGGTGTGGGTGGAGCGGGCCGGTCGCCTCGAGCGGGCCCCCGTCGACCTCGGGTCGCCGGAGGCGGTGCGGGCGCTCGCCGTCCGGCTGGCGGCGTCCGGAGGGCAGCGGCTCGACGACGCCTCACCGCTCGTGGACGCCCGGTTGCCGGACGGGACCCGCCTGCACGCGGTCCTGCCCCCGGTCGGCGGGGCGTGCACGCTGCTGTCGCTGCGGGTGCTGCGCCCGCGTGCGTTCACGGTCGACGAGCTGGTCACCACCGGCGGCATCGCGCCCGGGTTCGCGCCGGTGCTGCGGGGGCTCGTCGCGGCGCGCGCGAACGTGCTGGTCTCCGGGGCCACGGGCACGGGGAAGACGACGCTGCTGTCCGCGCTGCTCTCCCTGGTGCCGCGGGATGAGCGCATCGTGTGCATCGAGGAGGCCGGCGAGCTCGTCCCCGACCACCCGCACGTCGTGCGGCTGCTCACCCGGCGGCCCAACGTCGAGGGGTCCGGCGCGGTCGGGCTCGCCGACCTCGTCCGGCAGGCGCTGCGCATGCGCCCGGACCGGATCGTGCTCGGTGAGTGCCGTGGCGCAGAGGTCCGCGAGGTCCTCACGGCCCTGAACACGGGCCACGAAGGGGCTGGGCCACGCTGCACGCCAACACCGCGGCAGACGTCCCGGCCCGGTTGGAGGCGCTGGCGGCGCTGGCCGGCATGGACCGCGACGCGGTCGCGGCGCAGGCCACGAGCGCGGTCGACGCGGTCGTCCACCTGCGTCGGTCCGACACCCGGCGCGTCCTCGCCGAGATCGGGGTCGTGCAGCGCGCCCCGAGCGGGCAGGTGGAGGTCGTCACCGCGTTGCGCCGGTCACCGGGCGACGGCGACAGGGATGCCGAGGGTGAGGATGCCGAGGGCGGGGGTGCCGAGGGCGTGGTGCCCGGGCCTGGGTGGCCGGCCCTGGAGCGCCGCCTCACGGGCGGGGGTGGCGGGGGATGAGCTGGCTGGTCGGTGTGCTCGTCGCGGCAGCGGTGCTCACGGCACGCGGTCCGGGCGGTCGGTCACCGGCGCGGATCGCCGTCCGGCCGGGCCCCGACGCGGACGCCGGCGCAGGCACCGGCTCGGTGCCCCGCGGGGTGCCGGCCGGTCCGTGGGGTCCGCTGCTCCGGGTGCTCCGCCGCAGGCATCTCGCGGCGCAGGGCTCGCTGACGGGCCCCGACCTCGCCCTGCTCGTCACGGACGTCGCCGCGCGGCTGCGGTCGGGGGCCGACCCGCTCACGGCGTGGGAGCAGGCCCTGGGCCGCCCGGTCCCGCCCGGTGGGCCCACGGTCACCGACCTCGCGCGGCTGCCCGGCGAGCGCGACGGGGCGGCCGTCGTGGTCGTCGCCGGCCGCCTCGCCGCCGAGCTCGGCGCGCCCCTCGCGCCCCTGCTCGACGGCGTCGCGGCCACGCTCGCGGCGCAGGCGGAGGCCGACGGGGACCGGCGTGCGGCGCTCGCCGGTCCGCAGGCCACCGCGCGCGTGCTGACCGGGCTGCCCGTCCTCGGGGTCCTGCTCGGCACGGCGATCGGTGCCGACCCGCTCGCGGTGCTGCTCGACGGCGCGCTGGGGTCCGTGGCGCTGGCGTGCGGCGGGGGACTGCTGCTCGCGGGCCGGGTGTGGACGGCTCGCCTCGCCCGCAGTGCCGCGTCCGCGGGCCGCGCCTCGTGAGCGTCCTGCTGGTGCTGGCGTCGGTGCTCGCCGTCGGGGCCGGGGCGCCGTGGTGGTGCACCCGGCCTGCCCGGCGGCTGCCTGCGGTGTCCCGCGAGCCGGTCGTGGGAGCGGGACGCGCGGCGGACGACGTCGGCCCGGTCGACGTCGTCGTCGTCCTGGGTCTGCTGGACGCGGCGATCGCCTCGGGCGCCGGTCTGCCCCGGGCCCTGGCGGCCGTCGGCCGAGCGATGGGTGGGCCCGACGGTGCAGCGCTCGTCCGGGCGTCCGCCGCGCTCGTCATGGGGTCGGGATGGCCGGCCGCGTGGGCCGGCGCGCCGGCGCGGCTGGCCCCTGTCGCCCAGGCCCTCGCCTCGACCTGGGCGACGGGGGCGGCCCCCGGGCCGGCCCTGCGGGCGGGCGCCGAGCAGCTCGTGCGTGAGCGCCGTGCGCAGGTCCGCGAGGCGGCCGGGCGCCTCGGCGTCCGGCTCGTCCTGCCGCTGGGGCTGTGCTTCCTGCCGGCGTTCGTCCTCCTCGGTCTGGTGCCGGTCATGGTGTCGGTCGGGGCGCAGCTCGCGCGGTGACCCGTCCTCAGGCCGGAGCGTGCGCAGCGTCGTCCACCGGCGCCGGGACGCGAGGCGTCGGGGGCTCGCGGTGGTCGGCAGCGTGGGTGCTCCGATCCCTTCACGACAAGGAGCACGACATGTCCCTCACCCTGACCCGCCGGGCGCTCACCGCACGGACGACCGCCCGTCCGGCCTCGCCGGCCGGCGTCGTACTCCGCTGGTCGGTCATCGCCGGCGGCGCGGCGTCGCCGGCCGGTCTCCCCGCCGTCGCGGCCCTCGCCACGCCCGCGCAGCCCGCCGACGGGGACGTGCACCCCGGTGATCGACGGCGACGCGGTGCGGCACCGGGACGCCGACGGCGTCGCGCAGCCGCCGATGGCCGACGGTGCGGCGGTGGAGCGCCCCTCCGGCGCGGCCGGACCCGAGCCCACGGCACTCGACCCGGAGGCGGGGATGGCGACCGCGGAGTACGCGATCGCGACGGTCGCCGCCGCCGGCTTCGCGGGGCTGCTCATCGTCATCCTGCGCAGCGGCGAGGTCCGTGAGCTGCTGCTGGGCATCATCCGCTCGGCGCTCGCGGTATGACCGGCGGCGGAGCGGCGGTCATCCCGAGCCAGGGGCCCACACGGAGCCCGAGGTCGGGGCCCACGGCGAGCCCGAGCCCGGGACTCGCTCCGAGCCCGAGGGCCGCTCCGAGCCCGGGGCCCACCCGGGGCCCGGGCATCGGTGCCCCGGCCCGCGCAGGTGTCGACCGTGCCGACGGGGTCGACCGCACCAGCCGCACCAGCCGCACCGGCCGCACCGACCGCTCCGACCGGGGCACGGTGACGGCGGAGCTCGCGCTCGCGCTGCCCGCCGTGGTCGGGGTGCTCGTGGTCGTCCTCCTGCTCGCGACGGCCGCGACGTCCCAGCTGCGCTGCGCCGACGCGGCACGTGCCGGTGCCCGTGCGGCCGCCCTGGGGGAGCCCACCGGCGTCGTCACCGCGATCGCCGACCGGCTCGCCGGGCCGGGGGCGAGCGTGCGGGTGGACCACGACGGGGTCTGGGTCACGGTGACCGTCCGGCGATCGCTCGCGAGCGGACCGCTCGGGGTGGGCGACCTCACCGCGCAGGCCAGTGCCACCGCCCGGGTCGAGCCGTGAGGACGGGTGGCGGGCCCGGGTGCGCCATGAGTGCCCGCGACCGCGGCGCCGGCACGGTCCTGGTCGTCGCGGTGGTCGCGGTCGCGCTCGTCCTGCTGAGCGGCGTCGCGCTGCTCGTGGGAGCCGAGCGTGGGCGCGCGACCGCGCAGTCCGCGGCGGACCTGGCTGCGCTGGCCGCCGCGGCACGTCTCGCCCACCCGGGCGGCGGGGCGGGCAGCGCCTGCGCGGTGGCGCGTGAGGTCGCGACCCGGAACGGGGTCCGCCTCACCGGCTGCCGGACGCGGCCCGACGGCGTGGTGGACGTGACGACCACCCGGAGCGCCGGGGTGGTGGGGACGGCGTCCGCGAGCGCCCGGGCCGGACCGGCGGACGCGCGCCCTCCACCGGTGTCCGCCGGAGGGTGACCGGTCGGAGGGTGACCGTGCCTCCCCGGGCTGTCAGGCCGGCGCGTGCGCGAGCACCGCGTCGAGCAGACGGAGCGCGCCGTGCTTCTCCAGCGGGTTGTTGCCGTTCCCGCACTTGGGGGACTGGACGCACGCCGGGCACCCGTCCGAGCAGCGGCAGGTCGCGATCGCCTCCCGCGTCGCGCGCAGCCACTGGGACCCCAGGTGGAAGCCGCGCTCGGCGAAGCCTGCGCCGCCCGGGTAGGCGTCGTACACGAACACGGTCGCCTGCTCGGTGTCGACGTGCATCGCGGTCGACACTCCACCGAGGTCCCAGCGGTCGCACGTCGCGAGCAGAGGCAGCAGGCCGATGGAGGCGTGCTCGGCGGCGTGCAGCGCCCCGGGCGCGAGGTCGGCATCGAGCCCCGCCCCTCGAGGACCGACGCGGGCGCCGTCCACCACACGCCCGTGGTCGACAGCGTCTGCGCCGGCAGGTCGAGCGGCTCGGAGCCGAGGACCTGCATGTCCGGGATGCGCTTGCGCTGGAAGCTGACGACCTGCGTGGTGACGTCGACCGGGCCGAAGCCCCACGTCACCGGGCCCCACTGCCGGTGCTCCCGGACCGCGCGGATGTCGATGGAGGTCTGCCACCGCGCCCACGTGCCGAAGTCCACCGAGCGCCGGCCGACGAGCGCGACGCCGTCCGCCAGGTGCAGCTCCGACACGACGAAGGTCGCGCCCTGGTGCACGTACACCGCGCCGGGGTGGAGCGTCGCATCGGCGGACGACGCGTCGACCGTGCCGAGCATCCGTCCCGTCGACTCCTCGACGACGCGGACGGGGTCGCCCCCGGTACCGCGCAGGTCGGTGAGGCGCGCGGCGCTGTCGGCGTGCGTCCAGTACCAGCCGGACGCACGCCGGCGCAGCGCCCCGCGCTCGACGAGGACGTCGAGGAGCTCGCGCGTGCCGGGCCCGAACAGGTCGCAGTCCTCGCTGCGCAGCGGCAGCTCGGCCGCCGCCGCGCACAGGTGGGGCGCCAGGACGTACGGGTTGGTCGGGTCGAAGACGGTGGCCTCGACCCCGGCCTCGAAGATGGCCTCGGGATGGTGCACCAGGTACGTGTCGAGCGGGTCCTCACGGGCGACCAGGGCGACCAGCCCCTCGCTCCCGGCGCGCCCCGCGCGGCCGGCCTGCTGCCACAGGGACACGCGGGTGCCCGGCCAGCCCGCGATGAGCACGACGTCGAGGCCGGAGATGTCCACCCCGAGCTCGAGGGCGTTCGTGGTGGCGAGCGCGCGCAGGCGGCCGTCGCGGATCGAGGACTCCAGCGCGCGGCGCTCCTCCGGCAGGTACCCCCCGCGGTAGGCGGCGACCTGGGTGACCAGCGCCGGGTCGACGGCGAGCAGGTGCTGCTGGGTCACCGCGGCGACGGACTCCGCGGCACGGCGCGAGCGGGTGAACGCGAGCGTGCGCGCCCCGGCCACCGTGAGGTCGGCGAGGAGGTCGGCGATCTCGGCGGTCGCCGACCGGCGGGGCCGCGCGGGGTCGTCCTCGACCACCCCGGAGCCGCTGCCCTCCAGCCGGCCGTCGTCGAGCCCGGACCCCCGGGCGTCCCGCGGGACCGCACGATCGTCCGTATCGTCGGCCGCTGACGCCACGGTCCCCGCCCCCGGCGCCGCGACGTCGACGGCCGGAGCTGCCTCGAGGGCCGGGGCCACCGTGGCGGTGGGAGCCGCGGACGCCGGTGCCCCGGTGGGGACGGCCGTGGCCCACGGGTCCTCCACGGGCGCCGCGGACGCGCGGACGGACGTGCCCTTGGCCTCCACGACGGCGTGGCCGGGCACCTCGGGCGGCTGCCACAGCGCGAAGGTCTTGCGTCCGGCCGGCGAGGAGTCGCGGGTCACCGCCACCACGTCGTCGGCGTCGACCCCCAGCAGCCGCGCCGCGCTCAGGGCGGGGTCGGCCGTCGTGGCCGACGCCATGAGGAACGTCGGCCCCGCCGGGTCCCCGAGGTGGGCCGCGAGCCGCCGCAGGCGGCGGAGCACGGCCGCCACGTGGGCACCGAAGACGCCACGGAACGCGTGGCACTCGTCGACGACCACGTAGCGCAGCGACGTGAGCAGCCGCACCCACCGCCGGTGGTGCGGCAGGAGGGCGAAGTGCAGGAAGTCGGGGTTCGTCAGGACGACGTCGGCGTGGTCCTGCACCCAGCGACGCTCCTCGACCGGGGTGTCGCCGTCGCAGGTGGCGACCCGCACGTCACGGGCCCGGCCGGCCGCGAGCAGCCGCTCGAGCCCGGCGAGCTGGTCCGCCGCCAGCGCCTTGGTGGGCGACAGGTACAGCACCGACCCGCGCCGGCGCGCCGACTCGATGCGCCCGGGCTCGAGCGTCGTCGCGGCGACGTCGGCCCGCACCGACGTGAGCGACGGGAGCCAGAACGCCAGCGACTTGCCCGAGCCGGTCGACGTCGCCACGACCGTGTGACGCCCGGACCACGCGGCCTCGGCGGCCTCCACCTGGTGCTCCCACGGCCGCCGGACCCCCAGGGCCCGGTAGCCGGCCACGAGGTCGGGGTCGGCCCACCCGGGCCAGTCGGCCTGCACGCCGGTGCGTTCGGGGAGGTGGTGCACGTGGGTCAGCCGGTCGGTGCGCCGGCCGTGCGCGACGAGCACGTCGAGCAGCTCCGCGGAGCGGTGGGACGCCTCGCTCACCGTCCGCCCTGCCCGCCGTCGACCACGGGCCGAGTCTCCCACCCGACGGTGACACCCGCCGCGCCGGCCGCCGCTCCGCCCGGTCGCCCGGCCTGTGCTCCGCCCGATCACCCGATCACCCGATCACCCGACGGCCCGGTCGCCCGGACGACGGACGGCCGTCGGTCCGGCGGGGGCCGTTTGGTTAGATACGGTGGTTGTCCCCGAGGAGGTGAGTCATGGACGTCTCCGTCCACACAGAGGTGCACGGCGACCAGGTCGTCGTTCAGGTCGCCGGTGAGATCGACGTCTACACCGCGGCGTCACTGCGCGAGAAGCTGGCCGAGCTCATCGACGCCGACCACACGGACGTGATCGTCGATCTCACCGGGGTCACCTTCATGGACTCGACCGGTCTGGGCGTCCTCGTCGGTGCGCTGAAGAAGGTCCGCGGCTACGGCGGTCGGCTCCAGCTGGTCATCGACCAGGAGAAGGTCATCAAGGTCTTCCGCATCACCGCGCTCACCCAGGTCTTCACGATCCACGAGACCCTGGACGCCGCGCTCGCGAGCTGAGGTGGCGGGCCGCGTCGCCCGGACGGGTGACGCGGTGAGAGCCGACGGGTGTGCCGTCGGCCCGCGCGAGATGGCGGGTGCGTCTGGCTAGACTGCGCGCAGTCCGGCCGGCAACGGGGCCGCCGGGCACAGGGGGCGAGGCTCTCGGGCCTGCGCGGTGTCGAGGAGGACGCATGCTCACGCTCGGAACCACGAGCCTCACCATCGTCGGTGTGGTCGCCGCGATCGCCGTCGTCTGCCTGTTCTACGCGGTCGTGCTGCGACGACAGGTGCTCGCCGCGGGCGAGGGCACGCGCGGCATGCAGGACATCGCGCAAGCGATCCAGGAGGGCGCCTCCGCCTACCTCAACCGGCAGTTCCGCACCCTCGCGCTGTTCGCGGTCGTCGTGTGCGCGCTGCTGTTCCTGCTGCCGGGGGACACCGGCATCAAGGTCGGCCGGTCCGTGTTCTTCCTGCTCGGCGCGGGCTGCTCGGCGGCGATCGGCTACCTGGGCATGTGGCTCGCGACCCGCGCGAACCTGCGCGTCGCCGCCGCGGCCTCGCTGCCCGGCGGGCGCGCCGAGGGCGCCCGGATCGCCTTCCGCACCGGCGGGGTCGTGGGCATGTGCGTCGTCGGGCTCGGCCTGGCCGGCGCCGCCGTCGTCGTCCTCATCTGGCGCGGCGACGCGCCCGCGGTCCTCGAGGGCTTCGGCTTCGGCGCCGCGCTCCTGGCCATGTTCATGCGCGTGGGTGGCGGCATCTTCACCAAGGCGGCCGACGTCGGTGCCGACCTGGTCGGCAAGGTCGAGCAGGGCATCCCGGAGGACGACCCCCGCAACGCCGCCACGATCGCGGACAACGTCGGCGACAACGTCGGCGACTGCGCCGGCATGGCCGCCGACCTGTTCGAGTCCTACGCCGTCACGCTCGTCGCCGCGCTGATCCTCGGCAAGGCGGCGTTCGGCGAGGAGGGCCTGGTCTTCCCGCTCATCGTGCCGGCGATCGGGGCGCTCACCGCGATCCTCGGCGTCATGATCACCCGGGTCCGCGGCGCCGAGAGCGGGCTGACGGCGATCAACCGCGGGTTCTACACCTCCGCCGCGGTCGCCGCGGTGCTCTCCGGGGCGGCCGCGTACGTCTACCTTCCGTCCACGTTCGCCGGGCTGACCGGCGCGGGGAGACGCTCGTCGGGAACACCGGCGACCCGCGGCTCGTCGCGACCGGCGCCGTCCTCATCGGCATCGTGCTGGCCGGGGTCATCCTGTGGCTCACCGGATACTTCACCGGCACGACCTCCAAGCCCACGATCCACGTCGCGCGCACCTCCCAGACCGGCGCCGCCACCGTGGTGCTCTCCGGGATCGGGGTCGGCTTCGAGTCCGCCGTCTACACCGCCGGCATCATCGCCGCCGCCATCTGCGCGGCGTTCCTGCTCTCCGGCGGCTCGGTCGTCCTCGCCCTGTTCCTCATCGCGCTCGCCGGCTGCGGGCTGCTGACGACGGTCGGCGTCATCGTCGCGATGGACACCTTCGGCCCGGTCAGCGACAACGCGCAGGGCATCGCGGAGATGTCCGGGGACGTCTCCGCGGAGGGCGCGCAGACGCTGACCGACCTGGACGCCGTCGGGAACACCACGAAGGCCATCACCAAGGGCATCGCGATCGCGACCGCCGTGCTCGCCGCGACCGCGCTGTTCGGCTCCTACGCGGCGTCGGTGGCGGACGCGCTCGCGGAGCTCGGTGAGTCGGTCGCCAGCGCGGGCACGGGCCTGACCGGCGCGATGATGACCTACGAGATCATCAGCCCGATCACGCTCGTCGGGGTCATCCTCGGCGGCGCGACAGTGTTCCTCTTCTCGGGCCTCGCGATCGACGCGGTCACCCGCGCCGCCGGCGCGATCGTGTTCGAGGTGCGCCGCCAGTTCCGGGACAACCCCGGGATCATGACCGGCGAGGTGCGGCCCGAGTACGGCAAGGTCGTCGACATCTGCACCCGCGACTCGCTGCGTGAGCTCGCGACCCCGGTCTGCTCGCCGCGTTCGCCCCCATCGCCGTCGGCTTCGGTCTCGGGGTCGGCCCGCTCGCCGGGTTCCTCGCCGGGGCGATCGCGACCGGCGTCCTCATGGCGGTGTTCCTCGCCAACGCGGGCGGTGCGTGGGACAACGCCAAGAAGATCGTCGAGGACGGCCACTACGGCGGGAAGAACTCCGACGCGCACGCCGCCGTCGTCATCGGCGACACCGTCGGCGACCCGTTCAAGGACACCGCCGGGCCCGCCA
Source organism: Cellulomonas sp. ATA003 (assembly GCF_031582905.1). NCBI lineage: Bacteria > Bacillati > Actinomycetota > Actinomycetes > Micrococcales > Cellulomonadaceae > Cellulomonas > Cellulomonas sp. ATA003. The sequence continues at coordinate 3,502,870 of NZ_CP133990.1, read as the reverse complement.
TCAACCCGCTCATCAAGGTGATGAACCTCGTCGCGCTCCTCATCGCGCCGGCGGTCGTCGCCATCAGCGTGGGCGACGACGCCAACCACGTCGCCCGGCTCGGGATCGCCCTGGCCGCGACGGCGATCGCGTTCGGTGCGGTCATCGCCTCCCGCCTGCGGGCCGCCCGGGTCGACGCCGAGGGGCGCCTGGAGCACGAGGCGCAGCTCGTCCGCGACTGACGGCGTACCCCGCCCGGCCCGCCCGGCCCCGAATCGCCGCGTCCGCGCGGCTGGGGTGGGATGGGCCCATGCGAGTGATGACCTACAACGTCAAGGGCCTGGACATCGGCGTCGACGCACTGGTCGAGGTCATCGGTGACGCCGCACCCGACGTGCTGGCCCTGCAGGAGCCGCCGCGTGGACGGCAGGGACGCCGGCGCCTGGACGACCTCGCCCGGCGCACCGGGATGCGCGTCGTCGTCGGTCCGGGGCCGTCCCGCACGACCACGGTGCTCGTGGGCGTCGGCGTCCCGGTCGACGAGGCTCGCGGGCAGGCGCTGCCGTGGCGGATCGGGCAGGTGCCGCGCGGGTACGCCGTGGTCCGCGTCGGTGGGGTCACGGTGGTCGACCTGCACCTGCCGCTCGGGTCCCGGGAGCGGCTCGCCCACCTCGACCGGGTGCTGCACGACGTCCTGGCGGGGCCGGGCCCGTACGTCGTGCTCGGCGACCTCAACGAGGAGCCGGGTGGTCCGGTGTGGGCGCGGCTGGCCGCGGGCCTGGTCGACGCCGTCGCGTCGCCCGCCCCGACCTTCACCGCCCGGCGACCGCGACGCCGGATCGACGCCGTCATGGTCAGCCCCGAGCTGCGGGTGACCGGCTCGTCCATCCGCCGCGACGACGTCACCCGCCGGGCGAGCGACCACCTGCCCATCGTCGTGGACCTTGACGTCGACATCGACGTCGACGTGGCGGGGTGAGGACCGCGTCGGGCGCGATGATGGCGCGGTGCCCCTCGACGACGTGCCCTCCGACGACATGACGCCCCACGACCTGCCGCGCACCGACCCCCGCGGCCTGGACCGGCTGCGCGCCGACCTCGCGGCCGCGCTGTTCACCGTCGACGGCGTCGACGACCTCCTCGGGCCGCTGGCCTCCGCCGCGCTGCACCGCGAGGAGCCGGTGCCCGCCCTGCGGGTGACCGGCCCCGGGTCGACGGCGCCGGAGCGCGCCACCCTCGTCCGGCTGTTCGTCCTGGGCGCCGACGTCGCGCGCGACGAGGCGGACCGCGCCCTCGCGACGCTGGGCGTGGACGGCGCCCGCCACCTCGGGCTGGTCCGGGCCGCGGGCCACGGCGCGGACGACCCGGTCCGGGCGCTCGTCGACCTGCGCCCCCTGCGCGTCGACGACGCCGCCGGGTCCGTGGACTGGTGGCTCGCGTCCGACCTCGGCGAGCTCGCAACCGGGCGGACGCTGCGGACCGACCACGTGCTCGGCGTCGGTGGTGCGTCGACGACGCTCGCGCAGGTCACGATCCGCGAGCCGGTCGGGCGGGTGCTCGACCTGGGGACCGGGTGCGGGATCCAGGCGCTGCACGCCTCCCGGCACTCCGGCGCCGTCGTCGGCACGGACATCTCCACCCGCGCGCTCGCCTTCGCGCAGTTCAACGCCGCGCTCGCGGGCCTGGGGCCGGACCGCCTCGGGCTGCGCGCGGGCTCGATGCTCGAGCCGGTCGCCGGCGAGCGGTTCGACCTGGTCGTGTCCAACCCGCCGTTCGTCATCACCCCGCGCGCCGCGGGGGTGCCGGCGTACGAGTACCGCGACGGCGGCCGCTCCGGCGACGACGTCGTCCGGGACCTGATCACGGGGGTCGGCGACGTCCTGGAGCCGGGCGGCGTCGCCCAGCTGCTCGGCAACTGGGAGGTGCGCGGCGGTGCGGACTGGGACGAGCGCGTCGGGCAGTGGCTGGACGCCTCCGGGCTGGACGGGTGGGTCGTCCAGCGCGAGCTCCAGGATCCCGCGGAGTACGCCGAGACCTGGATCCGCGACGGCGGCGCGACCCCGGACCGCGACCGCGCGGCCTGGCGCGCGCAGTACGACGCCTGGCTGGACGACTTCGCCGCCCGGGACGTGACGGCGATCGGGTTCGGCATCGTGACGCTGCGGCGTCCCGTCGCCGGGGCGCCGACGCTGCGCCGGCTCGAGGAGCACACCGGCGCCGTCCGGCAGCCGCTCGGCGCCCACCTCGCCGCGGCGCTCGCCGCGCACGACTGGTTGTCCCGCACCGACGACGCGGCGCTCGCCGGGTCGCGGCTCACGGTCGCCCCGGACGTCACCGAGGAGCGCTACCTCACCCCGGGCAACGCCGACCCCGACGTCGTCCTGCTGCGCCAGGGCGGTGGCTTCGGCCGGGCCGTGCGGGCCGGGACCGCACTGGCCGGTCTGGTCGGCGCGTGCGACGGCGAGCTGACCGTCGGCCAGCTCGTCGGCGGCATCGCGGCGCTGTTCGAGGTCCCGGCCGCGGACGTCGCCGCGGACGTCCTGCCGTCGGTGCGTGGGCTCGTGGGCGACGGGATGCTCGTGCCGGTGACCTGAGCGCCGACCGGCCCGGACGACGACGACGCACCGGCGCCCGACGTGGGTGCCCTCGCCTACCGTGGTGGGGTGTCCTCCGCCGCGCCCCTCCCCGCACCCCGGTCCGCCCCACGACCGGTCCGCACGCGGACGCGCGTGGGCTCGGTGGTGGTCGGACTGCTCGTCGCGGCCGCCTCCGCGGTCGGCGTCTGGTTCGTGTGGCGCGTGTTCGTCACCACCTACACCGGCCAGCGCGTCGACCAGGTGGTGTTCGAGGGCTCGTCCTACGGGCGCGGACGGCTGTGGCGGATCGCGGAGCCGGTGCTCGACGTCGTGTCGGTGCCCTACATCGCCCTCGTGCTGCTGGCGGCGGTGCTCATCGCGACCCTGCGGCGACGGTGGGAGCTCGCGGTGCAGGTCGCCGTCCTCATGGGTGGCGCCAACCTCACCACCCAGGTGCTCAAGTACTGGGTGTTCGACCGCCCGGAGCTGGGCATCTCGCCGGGCTCGGCCAACGCGCTGCCGAGCGGCCACACCACCGCGGCCGCCTCGGTGTCGGCGGCGCTGGTGTTCGTGGTGCCGCCCCGTCTGCGTCCGTGGGCGGCGGTGCTGGGTGCCGGGTACACGTCCGCGACGGGCGTCTCCACGCTGGTCGGTCGCTGGCACCGGCCCAGCGACGTGGTCGCCGCGATCCTCGTGGTGCTCGCGTGGAGCGGGCTGGCGTGCGCCCTGACCACGGTGTCCCGCGGGATCCTCGGCCCGTCCCGGACGCCACCCGGCGACGGCGACCCCACTGGCGCCGACCCGGACATGTCGGCGACCGCGGCGATCGCGCTGCGCGGCGCACCGGCGCGCAACACCGCCCGCGTCATCGGGGGGATGCTGGTGCTGGCGGCCGTCGGGACGGCGGTCCCGGCCGCCATCGCCCTGCGCCAGGTGTGGTTCGCGCCGGACGCGCCCGCGACGGGCACCGAGCTGCTCACCGGGTACATCGGCGGGGCGCTCGGCGTGGTCGCCGCGTCCTGCCTGGCGTTCGCGATCCTCCTGGCCGTCCGCGAGCTCGCCGGACGGGCCGCCGGTCCGACCGCGGGCCGAGGTGTTTGACCCGGGGACGTAGAGTGCCCGGCGACGCGCTCCCCGAGCCGTCCCGCTGGTCTGCTGAAGAGAGGTCCGTATGTCCGCCCCCCGCAAGCTCGTCATCGTGGAGTCGCCGGCCAAGGCGCGCACGATCGCCGGATACCTCGGCGACGGGTACGAGGTGGAGGCCAGCGTCGGCCACATCCGCGACCTGCCGCAGCCCTCCGAGCTGCCCGCCGAGATGAAGAAGGGACCCTTCGGCCGGTTCGCCGTCGACGTCGACAACGGCTTCGAGCCGTACTACGTCGTCGACGCGGACAAGAAGAAGAAGGTCGCCGAGCTCAAGCGCCTGCTCAAGGACTCCGACGAGCTCTACCTCGCCACCGATGAGGACCGCGAGGGCGAGGCCATCGCCTGGCACCTGCTGCAGGAGCTCAAGCCCAAGGTCCCGGTCAAGCGGATGGTCTTCCACGAGATCACCCGCGAGGCGATCGCCCGCGCGCTGGAGAACACCCGCGAGCTCGACGGGGCGCTCGTCGACGCCCAGGAGACCCGGCGCATCCTCGACCGGCTCTACGGCTACGAGGTCTCCCCGGTGCTGTGGCGCAAGGTCCGCCAGGGCTTGTCGGCCGGCCGGGTCCAGTCCGTCGCCACCCGCCTCGTCGTCGAGCGCGAGCGCGAGCGGATGGCGTTCCGCGCCGCGGACTACTGGGACGTGCGCGGCGACTTCGCGGTCACCGACCCCCAGTCGCAGGACGCAGCCGACGCCGCGCCCTTCTCCGCACGCCTCGCCACCGTCGACGGCGCCCGCGTCGCCACCGGCCGTGACTTCGACGACCGCGGGGCGCTCAAGACCCGCGACGCCGTCCACCTCGACGAGGCGGGCGCCCGCGGCCTGGTCGACGGGCTCGCCGACGCGCAGTTCGCCGTCCGCAGCCTCGAGACCAAGCCGTACTCGCGCAAGCCGGCCGCGCCCTTCACCACCTCGACCCTCCAGCAGGAGGCATCGCGCAAGCTGCGGATGGGCTCGCGCCAGACCATGCGCACCGCGCAGGGGCTGTACGAGAACGGCTACATCACCTACATGCGGACCGACTCGCCCACGCTGAGCACGCAGGCCGTCGACGCCGCGCGCCGCCAGGCCGCCGAGCTGTACGGCGCCGAGTACGTGCCCGGGTCGCCGCGCGTCTACGCGTCGAAGAACAAGGGCGCGCAGGAGGCGCACGAGGCGATCCGCCCCGCCGGCGACTCGTTCCGCACGCCCGCCCAGGTCGCCCGCGAGCTCTCCGGCGACCAGTTCCGGCTGTACGAGCTCATCTGGAAGCGCACCGTCGCCTCGCAGATGGCCGACGCCCGCGGCTCCACCGCCTCGGTGCGGCTCGGTGCCCGCGCCGCCGACGGGCGCGACGCCGTCTTCGCGGCGTCCGGCACGGTCATCACGTTCCGCGGCTTCATGGCCGCGTACGAGGAGGGCCGGGACACCGACCGCTACGCCGACGACGCCGCCCCGGCGGCCGAGGGGCCGGTGCGGCGTCCGGCGAGGGCTCCGGGTCGAAGAAGGGCGCGCCCGCCGAGACCCGGCTGCCGCAGATGGCCGAGGGGGACGCGCTGACGGCGAGCGACCTCGAGGCCGACGGCCACCGCACGTCGCCGCCGCCGCGCTACACCGAGGCCTCCCTCATCAAGGCGCTCGAGGAGCGCGGCATCGGCCGCCCCTCGACGTACGCGGCGACCATCTCGGTCATCCAGGACCGCGGGTACGTCATCTCCCGCGGGCAGGCGCTCGTGCCGAGCTGGCTCGCGTTCGCCGTCACCCGCCTGCTGGAGGAGAACTTCGAGCGGCTCGTCGACTACGACTTCACCGCCGCCATGGAGGCGGACCTCGACCGGATCGCCGCGGGCGAGGAGGACCGCCGCGAGTGGCTCGGCCGGTTCTACTTCGGCGCGGAGCACACGGGGGACTCCGAGCTCACCGGTGGTCTGCGCCAGCTCGTCGAGGGCCTCGGCGAGATCGACGCCCGCGAGGTCAACTCCATCCCGATCGGGGACGGGCTCACGCTGCGCGTCGGCCGCTACGGGCCGTACATCGAGGACGTCTCGACGCTGGACGCGGACGGGGACCCCAAGCGCGCGTCGGTCCCGGACGACCTCGCCCCGGACGAGCTCACCGTCGAGAAGGCCCGCGAGCTCATGGAGACGCAGGCCGACGGCGACGTCGTGCTCGGCGAGGACCCGTCCACCGGCACCACGATCGTCGCGCGCAGCGGCCGGTACGGGCCCTACGTCACCGAGCTGCTGCCCGAGCCCGAGCTCGACCCGGGGCTGTCCGCGGCCGCGAAGAAGAAGGCGCTCGCGGCCGCGCCCAAGCCGCGCACGGCGTCGCTGCTCAAGACGATGCAGCTCGCCACGATCACCCTCGACGACGCCCTGCGGCTGCTGTCGCTGCCCCGCGTGGTCGGCGTCGACCCCGAGTCCGGCGACGAGATCACCGCGCAGAACGGGCGCTACGGGCCCTACCTCAAGCGCGGCACGGACTCCCGGACGCTGCCCACCGAGGAGGCGATGTTCGACATCACCCTCGAGGAGGCGCTCGCGATCTACGCCCAGCCCAAGCGCGGCCGGGGTGCGACCGCGGCCGCACCGCTGCGCGAGCTCGGCGAGGACCCCGTGTCGAAGAAGCCGGTCGTGGTCAAGGAGGGCCGCTTCGGCCCGTACGTGACCGACGGCGAGACGAACGCGACCCTGCGCAAGGAGGACGCCGTCGAGTCGGTGACCCTCGAGCGCGCGGCGGAGCTGCTCGAGGAGAAGCGGGCGCGCGGTCCGGCCAAGGGCCGCAAGACCGCCGCCAAGAAGGCCCCGGCCAAGCGCGCGCCGGCGAAGAGCACGGCGAAGAAGGCGACCGCCAAGAAGTAGACGCGGGAGCCACGCCCGCGGCGGCCACTAGGTTGGTCGCATGAGCCACGTCGAGGACCCCGCAGCGCCCCGCCGATCCGCTGGGGGATCCTCGGCGCCGGCAGCATCGCCGGCTCGTTCGCCGCGGCGGTGAACGGGTTCACCCGCGCCCAGCTCGTCGCCGTCGGGTCGCGCAACCGGGACCGCGCCGAGCGCTTCGCCACCGCGCACGGCATCCCGACGACCCACGTCGGCTACCGCGACCTCGTCGAGGACCCGCAGGTCGACGCCGTGTACGTCGCGACCCCGCACTCCGAGCACCGCGAGCAGGCCCTGCTCGCGATCGGCGCGGGCAAGCACGTGCTCGTCGAGAAGGCGTTCACCCGCAACACCGCGGAGGCCGAGGAGATCTTCGCCGCCGCGCGCGCCGCCGGGGTCTTCGTCATGGAGGCCATGTGGACGCGGTTCCTGCCGCACGTCGCCGCCCTGCGCCGTGTCATCGCCGGCGGCGAGATCGGCGAGATCGTCAACGTCTCGGCCGACAACGGCCACAGCTTCGGCTTCGACCCGACCGGCCGCCTGTGGGACCCAGCGCTGGCCGGCGGGGCGCTGCTCGACCTCGGGGTCTACCCGATCTCCTTCGCGCACGACCTGCTCGGCGTGCCGGACGCCGTGCACGCCGTCGGGCAGCTGACGACCACCGGCGTCGACGGTCAGGTGAGCGTCGTGCTCAGCTACGGCGAGCGCGCGCAGGCCACGCTGTCGACGACGCTGTGGGCGCGCACGCCGACCCGCGCGCACATCTCCGGCACCGAGGGGTCGATCCAGGTCGACGGCCCGTTCTACGCCCCGTCGTCGTTCACCGTGACCCGCAACGACGGGGGGCGCTGGACGTTCGAGCAGCCCGTCGCGCGCGGCCTGCAGTACGAGGCCGCCGAGCTCGCCCGGTGCGTGGCCGCGGGACGGACCGAGAGCGAGCGCATGACCTGGGACGGCACCCTGGACGTCCTGCGGACGATGGACGAGGTCCGCCGCCAGGTCGGCCTGGTCTACCCCGGGGAGTGACGCGGCGGCCGCGTGGGCGGCCCCGGTTACCCTGGCGCACGTGACCACGCCCGCGCCGACCGGCCTCTTCGTCTCGTTCGAGGGCGGCGACGGCGCCGGCAAGTCCACCCAGCTGCGGCTGCTCGGCGGCTGGCTGCACGACGCGATGGGGCGCGAGGTCGTGCTCACCCGGGAGCCGGGCGGCACCGAGCTGGGCCGCACGCTGCGCGCCGCCGTCCTGCACGGGGAGGACGTCGACCCCCGCACCGAGGCGCTGCTGTACGCCACCGATCGTGCGCACCACGTCCACACCGTCGTCCGGCCGGCGCTCGCGCGGGGTGCGGTCGTGCTGACGGACCGCTACCTCGACTCGTCCGTCGCCTACCAGGGTGACGGGCGCGCCCTCGGGGCCGACGAGGTCGAGCGGCTGTCCCTGTGGGCGACCGACGGGCTGCTGCCGCACGTCACGGTGCTCCTCGACCTGGACCCGGCGGCCGGCCTCGCACGGCTCGACGGCGCCCCCGACCGCCTCGAGCGCGCCGGCGACGCCTTCCACCGGCGCACCCGCGAGGCGTTCCTGCGCCGTGCCGCGGCGGACACCACCGGACGCTGGCTCGTGCTCGACGCCGCCCGCCCGGTCGACGTCGTCCAGGCGGACGTCCGCACGCGCGTCGCCGCGGCCCTGGGGGCGGTGAGCCCGGCGTGAGCGTGTGGGACGACGTCGTCGGGCAGGAGGCCGCGACGGCGGTGCTGCGCGAGGCGGCCACCGACCCGTCCGCGATGACCCACGCGTGGCTGCTCACCGGGCCGCCCGGGTCGGGCCGGTCGAACGCCGCGCGGGCGTTCGCGGCCGCACTGCAGTGCGAGCGTGGCGGCTGCGGCGTCTGCCAGGCGTGCACGACGTCGCTCGCGGGGACCCACGCCGACGTCACCGTGGTCGCGACCGAGCTCGTCGGGATCAAGATCGACGAGACCCGCTCGCTGGTGTCGCTCGCCCAGCGCAGCCCGTCCGAGGGCCGGTGGCGCGTCATCATCGTCGAGGACGCCGACCGGATGGCCGACCGCACGTCGAACGTCCTGCTTAAGGCGATCGAAGAGCCGCCCCCGCGCACCGTGTGGGTGCTGTGCGCGCCCAGCCCGCAGGACGTCGTGCTGACGCTGCGGTCGCGCTCGCGCGTGGTCGCGCTGCGGGTGCCACCGGTCGAGGCGGTCGCCGAGCTGCTGGTGGCCCGCGACGGCGTCGCACCGGAGCTCGCCGCCGTCGTCGCACGTGCGTCGCAGAGCCACATCGGCATCGCGCGCCGGCTCGCCCGCGACCCCGAGGCGCGCGCCCGGCGCGCCCGGGTGCTCGCCCTGCCGCGCGCCATCCGCGGGGTGGGCGACGCCGTCCTGGCCGCGGGCGACCTCGTCGAGGTCGCGCAGGACGAGGCGCGCGCCGCGACCGAGCACCGGGACGCGCAGGAGAAGGCGGCGCTACTGCACGCGATGGGCGCCGAGGGGGCCGCGACCCTGCCGCCCAGCCTGCGCGCACAGGTGACCCAGCTCGAGAAGGACCAGAAGGGCCGGGCCACCCGCGCGCAGCGCGACGTCCTGGACCGCACGATGGTCGACCTGCTGTCGCTGTACCGCGACGTGCTCGTCGTCCAGCTCGGGGCCGGGGTGGAGCTCATCAACACCGGGCATGCCGACGACGTCGAGGCGCTCGCCGCGGCGAGCACCCCCGAGCAGACCCTGCGGCGGATGGACGCGATCGGCGAGGCCCGCACACGCCTGTCCGGGAACGTCGCCCCACTGCTCGCGGTCGAGGCGATGACGATCGCGCTGCGACCGCAGGGCTGAGGGACGCGTCACTGGTCCGGGTGCCCGCGCGCTGCGCGGTGCGTCCGGCGCGTGACTGCGGACCGTCCCACCCGTGACTGCCGGTTACCGTGGTCGGGTGCTGCGTCCGCCCTCCCCGTCCCGTCCCCTCCGCGCGTCCCGGTCCGGCCGCACCACGCTCGGGCGGGTCGCGGCGGGGGCAGCGGCGCTCGCCCTGGTCGTCACCGGCTGCTCCACGACGCCGGCCAAGAACCAGCAGCCCGTACCGGCGGCGTCGACCCCCGCCGTGCCGCAGGGGGCGGCCCCGGGACTCGAGACGTTCTACGGGCAGGCCGTCGAGTGGACGGTGTGCGGCGACTTCCAGTGCGGCACCGCGACCGTCCCGATCGACTACGCGGACCCCGCGGCCGGCACGATCGAGCTCGCCCTCCGGCGGGCACCGGCGACCGACGGCGAGGCGGCGGGGTCGCTGCTGATCAATCCGGGCGGTCCGGGGGCGTCGGGGGTCGACTTCGTCGAGGGTGCAGTCCAGCGGATCTCCGCGCCGGTGCTCGAGGAGTACGACGTCGTGGGGTTCGACCCCCGCGGGGTGGGGCTGTCCGCCCCCGTCACGTGCCTGGACCCCGCAGCCAAGGACGCGCTGCTGTCGCGCGACGTCGACAGCACGACCGACGCCGGGCTGCAGGAAGCCCGGGAGGCGTACCGGGCGCTGGGGGAGGCGTGCGCAGCGAACACCGGGCCGCTGCTCGGTCACGTCGACACCGAGAGCGCCGCACGGGACATGGACGTGCTGCGCGCCGTCCTGGGCGACGAGCGCCTCACCTACCTGGGGTACTCGTACGGCACGGCGCTCGGCGCGACCTATGCCGGCCTGTTCCCCGAGCGCGTCGGCCGGCTCGTGCTGGACGGCGCCCTGGACCCCAGCCTGCCGGCCGCCGAGGTGGGGCTCGGGCAGGCCGTCGGCTTCGAGAACGCGCTGCGCGCGTACGTCGAGGACTGCCAGGGTGGCACCGACTGCCCGCTGACGGGCACGGTCGACGAGGGGCTCGTGCAGGTGCGCGACCTGCTCGAGCGCGCCAGGCGGGCGCCGCTCGCGACGGACTCCGACCGTGTGCTGACCGGCAGCCTGGCGTTCTACGGGATCGCGTTGACGCTCTACGACGAGGCGAGCTGGCCGGTCCTCACCCAGGCGCTGACCGCCGCCCTGCGCGCGGACGACGGCAGCATCCTGCTGGCGCTCGCCGACCTCTACAACGACCGCAACGAGGACGGCACCTTCGCGTCGAACTCGACCGAGGCCTTCACCGCGATCAACTGCCTCGACGGCGCGTCGTCCCCCGACCCCGAGGTCATGCGCGCCGAGGCCGCCGAGCTCGTCGAGGCCGCCCCGACGGTCGGCGCCTGGTTCGCCTACGGGGGCTGGCCTGCGCGGAGTGGCCGCACCCGCCGACGGGGAGGCCGGGCCGATCACCGCCGAGGGGGCGCCGCCCATCCTGGTGATCGGCACGACCAACGACCCCGCGACGCCGTACGTGTGGTCGCAGGGCCTCGCCGAGCAGCTGTCGTCGGGGGTGCTGCTGACCTACCAGGGGAGGGGCACACCGCGTACGGCCGCTCCAACGAGTGCGTCGCCGCCGCCGTCGACGCGTACCTCCTGCAGGGCACGGTGCCCGCGGAGGGCACCCGGTGCTGACCGGCGTCGACCGGCCCGGTGGGTCGGCCCCGGGTCAGGCGCCGGCTGCCGGCGCCTGACCGCCAGCCGCGTCGGCCGCGAGGGACGTGTGCACCGCGAACGTCTCCCCGGCCGGTCCGGTGAGCACCGCGATCCGGCCGAACGCGCTGTCCCACGGCTCGCGCAGGACCCCGCCGCCGTGCCGGCGCGCAACGTCCACCGCGTCGTCGACGTCGGTCACCGCGAAGTAGATGAGCCAGTGCGGGTCGACGTCGTCGCCGACCTCGTCCGGGAGCCGGCCGATGCCGCCCGCGGTGCGGCCGCCCACCGCGAAGGTGCGGTAGGAGAAGTCCGGGCCGCTGAGGTCGGTGTAGGTGTAGCCGAACGTCGTGGCGTAGAAGTCGCGGGCGACGTCGTCGTCCTCGCTCATGGTCTCGGCCCACGTCATGGCGCCCGGCTCGTCGACCACGTCGACGCCGGTCAGCGCGGCGGACAGCCACAGCCCGAACACCGCCCCGGCCGGGTCGACGAGCACCGCCAGGGCGCCGGCGTCCCCGGCGTCGATCGGCGGCACCAGCACGGTCGCGCCCGCGTGCACCGCGGTGTCGACGGTGACGTCGAGGTCGTCGGTGGCCAGGTACAGCGTCCACTCCGGCGAGGGGTCGTCCGGGCCGGGGACGACGTCGCCCAGGCCGGCGGCGTTGCGCCCGTCGACCGAGGCGAGCAGGTAGGTGGTGCCGTCCGGGGCGGGCGCAGCCTCGAACTCCCAGCCGAACAGCGCGGCGTAGAACTGCTGGGCCGCCGCGAGGTCGGTCACCATGAGGTCCGGCCAGGCGGGCGTGCCGGGAGGCCACGGCTCCGGGTGGGTGGTCATGGTGGCTCCGTCCGCCAGGTCGCTCGCCGGTCGAGGTGGCGCCCAGCCTGGCTCGCGCCCGTGAGCGGTGCAAGCGACGTCTACGTCCGGACCACCAGCGTGGTGAGCCTCACTTTGGAGTCACGCCCAGCGGCGGTTAGAGTGTGTCCCGCTCACGCACTCCGGTGCTGATGGGCACGCCGCCTTAGCTCAGTCGGTAGAGCGTCTCACTCGTAATGAGAAGGTCAACAGTTCGATTCTGTTAGGCGGCTCCAGCCAGCACGAGCCCCGCACCAGCGCAAGCGTCGGTGCGGGGCTCGAGTGCTGTCCGGGGGCGTGAGCGGCGCCTGCGCGGGGGAGACGTGGCCGACGCACGGGATGGTGGTCACCACGACGTCGGCCACGCCCCCGGTCGTGCCTACAGGTCGTAGGACTCGAGCGCGTCCAGCACCGCCTGCGCGGCCTGCTCGGGGGTCATGGATCCGAACAGCACCTCGCTGCCGATGCGCCCGATCTGCAGGTCGAAGTCGGACGCGGTGCCCGGTGTGTTCTGCGGCGGGTCGGCGACCTCGGCCTGGAGGTCGGCCGCAAACTCCAAGGCCATGACCCCGGTCGGGCTGAGGTCCGGTCGGATCACCTCCTGGATCTCCGGGTTGGCGGGGACCCCGCGCTCGACCCCGAGCACGCGCGCGGCCTCGTGGTCGTTGATGAGGAAGTCGACCAGCATGGCGGCCTCCTTCGGGTGATCCGTCTCCGCGGCGATCGACCAGTACATCGACGCCTTGTTCACCATCTGCGGGTCACCGGGCTCCAACGCGGGGATGCGGAGCAGCTGCATCTCGGTGCCGCTGGCGTCGACGAAGGCCTGGACCTGGGTGTGGAACAGCAGGTGGAACGCCGCGGCGTTGGTGCCGAACGGTGACTGCTCGATCGAGGCGGTCATCGTCTCGGTCTGCACGGACGGCTGCGGTGTCACTCCCGTCTCGGTCATCTCCAGGACCATCTGGAAGAAGCTCTCGAGGGTCTCGGCCGAGACCGGCTCGTCGTCCTCGCGCGGGAACACGGCCTCCCCGTGCTGCCGGGCGTACGCGGCCACCTCGGCCGACCGCATCCCGAAGTAGTCGAGCCCGGTGACGCCCTCGTCACCGAGCTCCTCGGTGACGGTGCGCGCCGCCTCCATGAGGTCGTCCCACGTCCACGTGGTGTCGTCCGGCATCGCGACCCCCGCGCGCTCGAGCAGGTCGGGGTTCGCCACCACCGAGTAGATCCCCACGCCGACCGGTGCTCCGACGATCGTGCCGTCCACGTCACCGGTGAGCAGCACCTGCGGCGCGATCGTGCTGACGTCGAGGGCGTCCGGCTGCGACTCGAGGTCGAGCAGCGACCCGCGCTGGCCGTAGGAGGCGATCTGCTGCTCGTCCATCTGGAAGACGTCCGGCATGTCGGACGCGGCCGCACCGGTCGCGAGCTTGTCCCAGTAGCCGTCCCAGACGCTCCACTCGGTCTCGACCGTGATGCCGGGGTTCTCCGCCTCGAAGAGGTCGACGACCTCCTCGGTGATCTGTGCGCGCGCGTCGGCGCCCCACCAGGTGAACCGGAGGGTCACGTCGTCGCCGGACGCGGCGGCGTCGTCCGCGGGCGCCTCGGACCCGGGGTCCTCCCTGACCGCAGGCGGTCAGGACGAGGGAGCCGGCGGCGAGCACGCCGACGGCCGTGACGAGTCGTCGGTGGGGGAGTCCGGTGCGGTGCGCGGGCCTGGACATGACGTGCCTCCTGAGCGGATACGCAGGGTGGCGGCGGGACCGCTGACACCGCCGACGCCTCTTCACGCCTGCACTGCCGGGCCTCGTCGCCCGATGCCTCCATGGCAATCTCCCGCGCAGGCTATGTCCATCACCCGGAGCGCCGCTGGAGGCCACGCAGGGCGGCGTGGCGGGCCTGTGGTGACGAGCAGGACGCCGCGGGGTGTGACCGGGTCGTCCGACCGAGTGCTCACGCCCCGCCCCCGCCCGCCGACTGGACAGGGGCGGGGCCCCTGCCGAGCGCCACCAGCCCCGCCGCGCCCCCGGGTGCGGACGGCGCCGGACCCCCAGGGCACACGCGCACCATGGAGCACGCTCACCCCTCGGTCACCCCGCACACCGCCACGGTGGCCCGGCCGTACCGGCCCGGCGCACGCGTCCCACGCCCGACCCGCATGCGGGCCGCCACCGCGGTGCTGGCAGGCCTCCTGCTCGGCGGGTGCGCGGCACAGGCGTACGACGCGGGCACACTCGCCCGCGCGCAGGCCGCGGCGGTCGCCGCCGACGACGCCGTCCGCGCCGAGGAGGCGCGTCGCGACCGGTCCGCACGGGCGGAGGTCGACCGGCTCAGGGTCGGGTTCGCGCGCTACACCGCCGCGCGCCGCACCGAGGCGCTCCAGGCGGCCCGGGCGGCGGTCGAGGCCGCGGATGCCGTCGCGGTGAGCGCCGCCGCCGACGTCCCCGCCGACACCCTGGAGCCGCTCGACGCCGCGACCGCAGCGCTCGTGGCCCTCATCGACGCCTCACCCGTGCCGCTGAGCCCCGTGGACGCGCGCCCGCTCGACGCCGAGCAGGTCGACGCCGCGGTGGGCGCGTCGCCCGACGCGCCCGTCGCTACCGCGGTCCCCGCGCCCGTCGCCGCCGCGGTCCCCGTGCCCGACGACGTCCCGGTCGAGGCCGGCCCCGCCGCCACAGGTCCCGCCACCACAGGACCCGCCGCCCCGGGGCCCACCGCTCCGGACGTCTCTGGTCCCACAGCCGCGCCCGCCCCCACCGTGGCGGCAGTACCGGCAGCACCGGGTCCCGCAGTACCCGCAGCCCCCGTCATCTCCGAGTCGCACGGGAACGCCCGCGCCGACGTCGCCCCGCGCGTGGACGCGACCACCGAGCCGTCGTCGGGCACCGCGCCGTCGTCGGGCACCGCGCCGTCGTCGGGCACCACGCCGTCGTCAGGCACCGCGCCGTCGTCGGGCACCGCGCCCCGGGCGACGTCCGACGCGCCGCCGCCGGTGCTCGACCTCGCGGTGACCGCGGAGGTGCTCGCCGCGGCTCAGCACGTGACCGACCTGGCCGTCGAGGTCCGGGCCGCCGCGGACGCCGCCGTCGCCGCGGCCGAGGCCGCGCGCGTGGCCGCCGAGGAGGCCCGCCTGGCGGAGGAGGCCGCGCAGGCGCAGGCCGCGGAGACCGCCCGCCGCGTCGCGGTCGCCGCCGAGGCGCCCAACGGCGAGATCCCGGTCGAGGTGCTCTGCGGGGTCGAGACCGCCCCCGAGGCCCTCCTGCGCTGTGACGCCGCAGCGGCGTTCGACGCGCTCGCGGCGGCGTACCGCGCCGACGTCGGGCACGACCTGCGGGTGGTGAGCACCTACCGGTCGTTCGCCGCGCAGGTGTCGGTCAAGGCCTCCCGCGGGGCGCTCGCGGCGACGCCCGGACGCTCCAACCACGGCCGCGGGCTCGCCGTCGACCTCGGCGGATTCGGTGGGGTCGGGGACTTCACCGCGCCCGCGTACCTGTGGATGCAGGAGAACGCGGCACGGTTCGGCTGGCACCATCTGCAGGCGATGGAGCCGGGCGGCTCAGGGCCTCAGGAGCCCTGGCACTGGGAGTACGGCACCGAGGGGTGAGGCCGCCGGGGTCAGAGGGTCTCGAGCTTGGAGCTGTCGAGGTTCACTCGGCGCACCTCGCCACCACCGAAGTCGATGATGACCGTGCGGTCGTCCTCGGCCGCCACGACGCGACCCAGTCCGTACCGCTCGTGGGCGACGCGCGTGCCGACGGGGATGAGCTCGGGCGGTCGCGCAGCGGCCTCACGCCCCGCGTTGAAGGGGCTGTTGGGCAGGTGCCGGCGTCGACCGGTGGGCTGTGAGGACATCACCCACCAGTGTGCGCCTCCCGGGCGCGGATCGGTACCGCGGCGCGGCGCCGTCTTGGCCACATCGGTGCGCGGAGCCCCGCAGCACGCGTGGCACGCGCGGCTCAGTGGCCCGGTGGGCGGGCGTCAGGCGTCGCGGGGCCGGTCGCGGTCCTTGCTCGGCTGCACGCGCTTGGGCTCGCCCGGCATCTTGGGGTACTCGGGCGGGTACGGCAGGTCCTGGTGGCCGTGGTCGCGCTCGTCCTTGTCCGCGAGGTCGAGCAGCGGCTGGATCGAGTACGCCGTCGTGGCCCCGGGAGTCAGCGCGGTGTAGAGGTCACCGACCTCGGCGAACCGCGCCGGCATCGTCCGGACGGTGAAGTCGTCCGGGTGCACCTCACCGACCTCGTCCCACCGCAGCGGCGCAGAGACGGTCGCGCGTGGGTTGGCGCGGATGGAGTAGGCGGAGGCGATGGTGCGGTCGCGCGCCATCTGGTTGTAGTCGATGAAGATCTTCTGGCCGCGCTCCTCCTTCCACCACTTCACGGTGACCTGGTCCGGCAGCCGCCGCTCGAGCTCGCGGCCGAGCGCGATGGTGGCCCGCCTGGCCTGGGTGAAGGTCCACCGCGGCTCGATCGGGACGAAGACGTGGATGCCGCGGCCACCGGACGTCTTGGGTGTGCCCTCCAGGCCGAGCTCGGTCAGCAGCTCGCGCACGTGCGGCGCGACGCGGGCGGCGTCGGCGAAGTCGGTGCCCGGCTGGGGGTCGAGGTCGATGCGCAGCTGGTCGGGGGACTCCACGTCGGCGCGGCGCACCGGCCATGGGTGGAACGTGAGGGTGCCGAGGTTGACCGCCCACAGGACCACCGCGAGCTCGGTGGGGGCGATCTCGTCGGCGGTGCGCCCGCTGGGGAACGCGATCCGCGCGGTCTCGACGTAGTCCGGCGCACCCTGCGGGACGCGCTTCTGGTAGAACGCGTCGCCCGTCGAGTCCGAGCGGGTCGACATGCGCGCCCCTCGAACACGCCCTTGGGCCAGCGCTCGAGCGTCGTCGGGCGGTCCTCCAGGGCCCCGAGGATGCCGTCGCCGACGGCCACGAAGTACTCCGCGACGTCGAGCTTGGTCAGTCCCGGTCCGGGGAAGACCACCCGGTCCGGGCTCGTGATCCGGACCGTCCGTCCGCGCACGTCGAGCTCGACCGCTGGGGTCTTCGGGCTGGCCATGGACTCACGCTAGCGAGGCGGCGCCCTGCGTGGGTCCCGGCGCGACGGGCACCGCGCGGGCGATGGCCGCCGCGGCGGTGCGCAGCTCGGCGAGCACGTCGAGCAGGATGCGGTTGAAGACGATCGGCGCGTGGCTGTTGACGTCGTGCCCGGCCCGCGGGACCACCGTGAGCCGGGTGCCGGGGCGGGCGGCGAGGTAGCGCCGCTCCTCGAGGCGCAGCACGTCGCGGCGGCCGTTGACGATCCACACCGGCACCAGGAGGCGTCGCAGGTCCGCCAGCGAGGAGTGCCCGCCCATCGCCTCGAGCATGTCCGAGACGATGTGCCAGGTGCCGCCGCTGGGGCGCAGCGTGCGCGCCACGTGGTGGGCGACGCTGCGGTAGGCGCGGACGGGCTTGCCGCGGATCTCGGTCGAGCAGCCGGCCACGACCACTCCGGCGATCCGGTCCTGGTGCCGGGCGGCGTAGGCGAGCGTCGAGTAGCCGCCGAGGGAGAGCCCGACGACGAGCGGCGGGACGTCGAACGCGTCGACCGCCTGGCCGATCGCCTCCAGCGCACCCGCCAGGGTGAAGCGCTCGTGCGCCCGGGTGCCGTGCCCGGGCAGGTCGACGGCGACGGACCGGTGGCCCGAGCGCGCCATCGCGGCCATCTGGTGCGCCCAGATCGCGGACGACGTGCGGACGCCGTGCACGAAGACGATGGGCGCGCGATCGCGTGCGCCGGTGTGGTCGGCCGCGGGGCCGGCAGCGTCGGTGTGGTCGGCCGCGGGGCCGGCGGTGCCGGCGGGGCGGGCAGGACCGGCGGGGCGGGCGGGACCGGCCGCACCGGCGACCGCGGTGGCGGGGCTCATGACGGGCTCCCGTCGAGGCGCGCGGCGGCGACGTCGGGCACGTCGCCCGTGACCAGGCGCGCCCACTCCGCGTCGACGTCCTCGAGCCCGGCGGCGACGACGACGTGGCACAGCTGCCCCAGGGCGAGGAACCGCTGCACGCCGGCGTCGTCCCCGGCGGACAGCGCGCGGGCGTGCTCGACGACCGAGCCGTAGCCCCGGCGGATCGCCGCCCGGATCTCCGGGACGTCCCCCGCGCTCTGGGCGTGCACCTGCAGCATGAGCAGGTCCCGCTCGGTCACCAGGCCGGCGTACGCCTCGGTCATCGCGCGCAGGACCTCCTGGGAGAGCCGTCCGGCACGCGCGAGGCGCCGGCGGTGAGCTCGGCACGGACCAGCGCGTAGCAGTGCTCGAGCGCGGCGACGAAGAGCTCGACCTTGCTCGGGAACAGCCGGAAGACGTACGCCTGGGAGATCCCGGCGGCCTCCGCCACCGCGGTGACCGGCGTGCTGTGGAAGCCGCGACGGGCGAAGACGCGGACCGCGCACGCGACGACGGTCGCGCGCCGGGCGTCGGCGGTGGACCGGGCCTGGTCGGGCGCGGTCAGCGGCGCGCTCGGCGGCGCGGTCGGCGGCGAGGCGGGGAGGTGGGACACGGGGGAGGGCACTGAGTGAGTACACACTCACCTCGGTGGACCGGCAAGGCGAGACGGACGTGGGTGTGCTCACACGGTTCCGCGCGCCCGGCCCGTCCCGGCGGTCGCGTGGCACGCTGGCGGCATGACGACCCCCTCGACCGCACGTTCGCCGCCGTCCTGTTCGACATGGACGGCACGCTGATCTCCTCGGTGGCGTCGGTGGTGCGGGCGTGGACGCGCGTCGGTCAGGAGTACGGCATCCCCGCCGTCGACTTCGACCACCTGCACGGCATCCCGGCGCGCGACCTCGTGGACTCCCTCCTCGGCGACCGCCCCCGGGAGGACCGCGACCGTGCGCTGCGGCGGGTCATCGAGATCGAGCTCGAGGACACCGACGACATCCAGGTCCTCCCGGGCGCGGCGCAGGCGCTGGACGTACTGGTGACGACGGGGCGCTGCGCCATCGTCACGTCCTGCACGCGCGACCTCGCCCTCGCGCGGCTGCGCGCCGCCGGTCTGCGCGCGCCGGACGTCCTGGTCGCGGCGGAGGACGTCGCCCGCGGCAAGCCGGACCCGGAGCCGTTCCGCACCGGCGCGGCGCGCCTGGGTGTCGAGGTGACCGACTGCGTGGTCGCCGAGGACGCCGCGGCGGGGATCGCGTCGGCGCGCGCCGCGGGGGCGACCACGATCGCGCTGACGACGACCATGCGGGCCGACGAGATCGACGGCGACGTCGTCGTCCCCGACCTGTCCGCCGTCACCTTCCACCCGGTGCCCGACGGCGTGCGCGTCCGGCTCGCGGAGCCGCGTCAGCTGTAGCGGTGGCTCTTCTCCGCGTGGCCGGCCGGTCGGCGGCACTCCTTGCCGGCCATGTTGCGGTGGCCGCACAGCCCCGGCCCGGTGGCCGGGGTGGGAGGGCTGCGCCGTCCGGCGTCGGTGCCGATGACGTCGGTGCCGGCGACGCTGCCGCCGGCGCGCGCGTCGCGGCTGCGGCCGCGGGACGGGGCGCGGCCGTCCCCTCCGCGGCGCTCCGGGCATTGCGGGCGACCTTCATGGCGCGCTGGGCGTCGACTTTGCTCACGGCCCGAGGGTAGGTGCCGCCACCCACATCGGCGTCACCCGCCTCGCCGCGCCGGGGACCCGGGGCGCGGTTAGCCTCCGGGGCGTGACCGAACAGCTGACCCTGACCACCGACCCGGTCGACCTGCCGGGCGTCCCGCCGGCGGACCCGCCCACCGAGCTCGTCCCCGGGTCGCTGTGGCAGGGCGGCTGCCCGGTGGACTTCGACTGGGTGCGGCGGGCCGGCATCACCGCGGTGATCGACTTCGCCGACCCCGACGCGCACCCGCCGGCCGGCGCGACGGAGGGCCTCGTCTACCTCAAGGCCCCGCTCGTCGACGGCGAGGACGTCCCGGACCAGGCCGTGACCCTGCGGCTGGCCACGCTCGTCGCCGGGCTCGTCGACGACGGGTACCGGGTGCTCGTGCACTGCACCTTCGGCCGCAACCGGTCCGGCCTCATGGCGTCGCTGATCGTGCGCGAGGTCCTCGGGCTCAGCGGTGAGGACGCCCTGCGGTACGTGCAGGAGCGGCGGGACCGCACGGTCAACAACGCGTCCTTCGCGGCCTGGCTGCGGACACTGCCCGCCCCGCGCTGAGCCCGCAGACCCCGCACCGCACCCGGGTGCGGGAGGCACCACCCCGCCCCCGAGGAGGTCGCGCCTACAGCGGGGTCCGCCACTCCCGGACGGCGTCGTCCAGCCACCCGTGGCCCACGCCGTGGCGCCGGTCGTCCCACAGGCGGAAGGCCACGCCGCCGAGCAGCGCGATGCGGTCGAGCACCACGCGACCGTCCCAGCCCAGCACGTCGGTGCCGTACGCGTCGCAGAAGCCCCGGTACGTGGCGGCGTCGATCTCGCCCGCGGTGAACCGCCGCGCCGCACTGGTGAGGTCGTACTCGCGCGGTGCCCGCGCCACGAAGTCGAGGTCGATGAGCACCGGGCCGCCCGGCCCGCGCATGACGTTGGCCGGCGACACGTCACCGTGGACGACGCCCACGCCCAGCGGCGAGTGCAGGCGGGCCAGGGCGTCGAGCAGCGCGTCCCGCGCGCCCAGCAGCACGGCCGCGGCGTCGTCGGGCAGGTCGGGGGCGAGGGCGACGAGGCGGCGCAGGGGGAGCCAGTCGGGTACGTCCGCCGCCGCGTGCGCGGTGTGGAAGGCGCGCAGCAGGGCGCCGGTCCGCGCCCACCCCACCGGTCGCGCGTCCGTCAGCCACGGGGACACGCTGACCACGCCGGACGACGTCACGACCGGGTCCGCGAGGGGCAGCAGGGCGGTGCTCGTGCCGGTCAAGGCGGCTGCGGTGCGGGCGAGGTGCGCCGGATCGGTGCCGGGCGGGTACACCTTCACCGCGTGGTGGCCGGCCCGCAGCACCACCGTGGTGAGGGCGCTCACCACCCGCGGGTGGTCGAGCACGAGCGGGAGCGCGAGGCGTGCCTCCGCGAGTGCGTCCAACGCCTCCCGGGCGCCCCAGGGCGTCCGCGGCAGGGAGGGGGTCGTGCGCGTCCGCGGTGCCGGTCCGGGGGGCGGCCGGCGCGGTGAGGGCGACCGTCGCACCGGTGGGCGCGGGTGCGGGCGGCGGCACCGCGACGGCAGGCGCACGGAGGGTCAGGGACATCGGGTCTCCCGGTCGAGAAGTGACAGGTGGTGCCACCGCGCGACGTCGGCGCAGGGCTGCCGACCGGGTTGGGAGCGCCAGAGTAGCGGCGGCTGCCGGGGGTGACGATGAGCCGTTCGGGTGACATCCCGGGGTGGGTCAGGGTCCGGACCGGGGTGCTCCCGGATGTGGGGGCGACCGGTGTCCGGGCAGACTCGGGACGTCCGAGCGCACGCACCGACCCACCCCGGAGAGTCCCCCGTGAACGTCCACGAGTCCTTCGCCCGTCAAGGCCTGTCCCGCCCCCTCGGCGACCGTGTGATCGGCGGGGTCTGCTCGGGGCTCGGTCGCCGGTTCGGGCTCGACCCGTGGCCCGCGCGGTTGCTGTTCGTGCTCGCGCTCATGGTCCTGCCCGGCAGCCAGATCATCGTGTACCCGGTGCTGTGGGCTCTCATGCCGTCCGAGCGGCACCCGCTGACCTCCCGATGACCCTGCGCTGACCGTGGGCAGACCGACCCGGGTCGTTCAGGGCGACGGCTGCCGTCCCGTCGGGCACAGTGGAGCCATGTCTCGCCCTCCTCTGCGCCGCTGCGCCGTCCACCCGACAGGGCGCCCCGGACGTCCGGCCCTGCGCGCGGCGGTGGCGCCGTCATGACGCGCCGCTCGGAGGACGGTGAGCGTCGCACGCGACCGTTCCGGCTCATCGTCGGCGGGCTCCCCGAGGACGCGCCGCGCAACCCCGTTCCGGCGTCCGACGCGAGCGAGGAGCTGCAGCTCCCGGCCCAGCGCTCGTCGGCGCGGCTCGCGCGGCACTGGGTCATCCACGTCACGGCCGCAGCAGGCGTGACCGGCGCGCAGAACCAGATCGTCGAGCTCCTCACCGCGGAGGTCGTCGCCAACGCCGCCGTCCACGGTCCCGCCGACGGCACGATCCGGGTCCGGGCGTGGTCGGACGCGACCCACGTCTACGTCAGCGTCCGCGACGACAGCGTCACCACCCCGGTCGTCCGGCACCCCGAGCCGTCCGACCTCAACGGACGCGGGGTGGCGCTCGTGCAGGCCCTCGCGAGCGACTGGGGCGTCGAGGCCGGCCCGAACGGGAAGACGGTGTGGTTCAGCCTCGAGCTCGAGGACGACCTGTGACGTCCTGACCGTCCGCGTCCGCCGGGCCGACCCGCACCTCGGCGACGAGCGCGCGGTGGTCGGAGAGCCCGACGTCGACGGCGTCGCCGCGCACGGGCGTCAGCGGACCGTCACCCAGGATGTGGTCGAGCTGCCGGACCGGCTTCGCCACCGGGAACGTGGGTGCGGTGGCCAGCGGTCGCATCCCGCTGATCCGGGCCGGTGACGCGCCGACGAGGTTGAGGTCGCCCATGAGGACGACCGGCCGCGGCAGGTCCCGCACGAGGCGCACGAGGCGGCGCAGCTGCACCGCGTTCCACCCGGGGATGAACGTCAGGTGCGTCGCGACCACGGTGACCGGCCCCGGGGGTGCGTCGATGACCGCCGCCACCGCCGCGCGCGGCTCGTCGCGGACGAGCGTCGGACGGCGCCGACCGGGGAACACCACGGGGACGGCCCCGCGCAGCGCGGGCAGGGCGAGCGCGTGCCAGCTCAGGACGGGCAGCCGGCTGAGCAGCGCGATCCCGTAGAGGGCGGTCCGGGGCTGCATGTCCCCGGTCGCCGCGGACCACAGGTCGGGGGTGCCCGCGAGGGTCGCCGCGAACCGGTGGTGCGGCGCCCCCATCGCCTCGGCGGCGACCGCCGTGAGGTCGGCGCCGTGCGACCGGGGCTGGTCACGGTCCACCTCCTGGAGGCCGAGGACGTCGGCGTCGAGCGCGGCGACGCCGGACGCGAACCGGTCCAGGTCGACCCGGTCGTCCACCGGTGAGCGTCCGTGGAGGATGTTGAACGTCGCCAGCCGCATCGCCCGATCGTGCCTGCCGACCTGCGCTCCCGCATCCGGTCGTGTAGACCTCCGTGCATGCCCGACGACGAGCGCGCAGCCCTCCACGACGGGCTGCGGATGACCGCCGTGGCCCTCGACCGGGCCGACGTCCCGTACGCCCTGTGCGGTGGCTACGCCGCATGGGCGCGCGGTGCGCCCGAACCCAGCCATGACGCCGACTTCGTCATCCGCGAGGGCGACGTCGAGCGCGCCAAGGCCGCGCTCGCGGACGCCGGGCTCGAGGTCGTCGTGCCCGTCGAGGACTGGCTGTTCAAGGCGTACCACGAGGGTGCGCTGGTCGACGTCCTGTTCCGGATGTGCGGGGAGACGGTCGACGACGCGCTGCTGGCACGCAGCGACGAGCTCGAGGTGCTCGCGGTCCGCATGCCCGTGCTCGCGGCCACCGACGTGCTCTCGGCAAAGATGCGGGTCCTCGGTGAGCACTACTGCGACCTGGGCCGGCTGCTGCCGGTCGCGCGGGCCCTGCGTGAGCAGATCGACTGGCCGCGGCTGCGCGCCGAGATCCAGCCCAACCCCTACGCCCGGGCGTTGCTGTACCTCCTGGACGAGCTCGGGGTCGCCGGGGACGCCGCCGCGGCCTGAGGGGCGACGCCGCCTGAGGGGCGACGCCGCCTGAGGGACGACGCCGCCTGAGGGCGACGCCGCCGCCGCGTGAGGGGGCGGGCGGCCCGCCGAGGGCGCCGGGACGGCCGCGCGAAACCTGTGGCGCAGTCGGCCTCCCGCATCGGGCGGTCATGGGTTACGCTCAACTCGAAGTTGCTGTGCTTGCACGTCTTGATGCGTGCGGCCTCCGGGCCGCGTGCGCTGTCTCTTACCGGAGCGGACGACGAACACTGCGACGAGCGGTCCCGAGAGTCGGGATCGCCCAACGCTCCGAAGGAGAACAGCTATGGCTACTGGCACCGTGAAGTGGTTCAACGCCGAAAAGGGCTTCGGCTTCATCGCACCCGACGACGGCGGCGCCGACGTGTTCGCGCACTACTCCGCGATCACGACGAGCGGCTACCGGACGCTCGAGGAGAACCAGAAGGTTCAGTTCGACGTCACGCAGGGCCCGAAGGGCCCGCAGGCGGAGAACATCAGCCCGCTCTGAGGCTCCTGCCCCTGAACGCAGCGTGAACGAGTGCCCCGGCCGGGATCGGCCGGGGCACTCGTGCGTCCGGGTCGGTCCGGCGGCCAACCGCTGGTCGGCCGCCGGCCCACTGACGTCCGGCGGTCAGAGGGCGGTCAGAAGGCGGGGTGCTCCTCGACGTCGATCTCGAACGGGTACTCGTCGAGCACCTCCGCGGCATGACGGTGCGCGGCGGCCGTCGCCGTGAGGAGGTCCGGCGCCTCGCCCGGGACGTGCAGCACGACCCGCCCGGGCATGACCGAGTGGTCGGACGCGCCGAGCGCGTCGCTCATGCCGGCGGCCTCCTCGGCGGACAGGTCGCCGACGACGGTCACGGTCACGGTCGCGAGGTAGGTCGTCATCCCGTCATCCTGCCGCGCATCGCGGCGACCGGGCTCAGTGCGAGGGCGGCACGGACGCGAAGACGGGGGCGGACCGCCGCGGAAGCACCCGCACGGACCGTCGAGGTGCACGAGCCCGGCGGCCGGACGCGCCGCGCACGGGATGCCCCACAGCGGTGGCGCGCAGTCGGACGCGAGCAGCCGCAGCACCTCTGCCTGCACCGGCCGGGCGGCCGCGTCGTCCACCATCGTCATGCCGCTCTCATCGGCTGCTCCCGGTGCCGCATGAGGGACGACGCGGCCGGCCTGCCCCGTCGCTCGCCGGACGTCGGTGGTCCGTCCGGGCGACACGCACGCGCCCCGGCGGCCGTGGTGCGTGCACGGGCAGCGCGGGTAGGAGACAGTGCGGTGAGGGATCCGGGCGGTGCACGTCGGTGATCCGCCCCGAGCTCAGGAGTGCGGCGTGGCCTTGCGTGACGACGACTGGTTCGAGTCGGTGTTCCGCACGCACTCGACCGCGCTCTACCGCTACTTCGCCCGCCGCGCCCCGCACGACGACGTCGACGACCTCACCGCCGAGGTCTTCGCGATCGCGTGGCGCCGCCGCG
The DNA here is from genome assembly GCF_031582905.1 of Cellulomonas sp. ATA003. Taxonomy (NCBI): domain Bacteria; kingdom Bacillati; phylum Actinomycetota; class Actinomycetes; order Micrococcales; family Cellulomonadaceae; genus Cellulomonas; species Cellulomonas sp. ATA003. Next base: position 3,477,719 of record NZ_CP133990.1, on the reverse strand, counting down.
ACGACGTGCCGGACGACGCCGTCCTGCCCTGGCTGTACCGCACCGCGGGATACGTGCTCGCCAACCACCGCCGCAAGGGCCGACCGGTGCCGGTCGGGGACGTGCCGGAGGAGGCCGACGACGCCGACCCGGCGTCCCTGGCGCTCGTGGACGAGGACGTGCGCGAGGTGCTGACCGCGCTGACCGCGCGCGACCGACGGATCCTGCTGCTCAACGCGTGGGAGGGGCTGACGGGAGAGGCCCTGGCCGACGTCCTGGGTATCTCGCGCGGGGCGCGGACGCCGCGCTGTCCCGCGCACGCGCGCGGTTGCGGGACGTCTGGGCGCAGCGGCTCGCCCGCTGACGCCGCAGCGGGACCGGTGACGGCGTCGTGCAAGATGCCAGGGACCGGTGACACAGACGGGGCGGAGAGCCGCACCGACGGCCGATGGAGGAGAGCACCGTGTCCGAGCACCGCCCCGACCCGACACCCGAGTCGGCGCCGGACTCTGCCTTCGACCGGCTGCTGGCGGCCGACCCCGCCGCCCGGCTCACCCCGGACACGGACGTGCTCGACGCCGCGGTGCGCGCGCGGCTGGGTGCCGACGGGCCGCTCGTCGTGTCCGGCGGCCGGGACCAGCTCGCAGCGGCCCGCGCGGCCCGGCGGCCGAGCCGGTGGGCGGCCGTCGCCGCGGTCGCCGCCGGGACGCTCGTGGTGGGTTCGGCCGGGTTCGCGCTCGGCGAGCGCGCGGGTGACGGCGGCTCGGTGCCGACGGCGACCGTGATGCTGCCCGGACCGGCCGGTGCGACCGGCGAGGGCACGACCGGGCAGGGCGGCCCACCCGTCGCCGCGGACACCCGCATCGCCGGCCCCGAGGGGTCGGCCTCGGCGACCTCGCTGCCCTGGTCGGGCGGCCGGATCGTGTTCCGCGGCGCGGGGCTGTCCGACGAGGCGGGGGTCGCGGAGGCGTGGGCGTACGACCCGGCGCAGGTGTTCGGGGCCGAGACGGCGTCGGTCGTGGCGTCGTCCCTCGGGCTCGAGGAGGAGCCGCGGCTGGAGGGCGTGACCTGGACCGTCGGACCGCTCGACGGCAGCGCGGCGAGCCTGCAGCTGCAGCCCGACGGCGTCGCGAGCGTGATGTTCTACGACCCGGCGACGGACCCGTTCCGCTGCATGGAGCCGGTGCCCGAGCCGGCGCCCGACGTCGCGCCGGAGGGTGGTGCCACGCCCGACGCGGGCGACGGCGCGGGGTCGTCGGGCTCGGCGCCCGCGGGGCCCGGTTGCCCGCCCGCCGCCACCGCGGCCCTGCAGGGGGATGCCGCGGTGGCGCGGGCGCGGGAGGTGGTCGCCGCGACCGGAGCGAACCCCGCCGCGTTCGAGTACGAGGTGGCGGACGCCGGCGTCCCGTCGGCGGCCTACGTGACCGCGTACGGGATCATCGGCGGGCAGCGCACCGGCAACGTGTGGAGCATGACGCTGGTGGGGGACGCCGTGCAGTCGCTGTACGGAGCGCTGGCGCCCCTGGTGCCGCTGGGCTCCTACGACGTCGTCAGCCCGTCCGCGGCCGTCGCGCGCCTCACCGACCCCCGGTTCGGCGGCGGCGTCGGCGGACCGGTCATGGCGGCCGAGGCCAGGACCGCGACCGGGCCGGCCGTGGAACCGGACGAGCCGGTCGCGGACGACGCCGCGGCGCTCGCCGAGGGTCCCGCCGCACCGGCCGGCTCGCCACCCGCCGCCGTGCAGCCGGGGTCGCCGTTCGCCTGGCCGGTCACCACGGTGACCCTGACCGGGGCGCGCCTCGGACTGACCCAGCACGTCCAGCCCGACGGCGCCACGGCGCTCCTCCCGGCCTACGAGCTCACCGCGGACGACGGCTCGGCGTGGTCCGTGGTCGCCGTCGCCGAGTCGGCGCTCGACCTGTCTCCGCTCGGGAGGTAGCCCGCCCGGCAGCTGTCGGCGTCCTCGGTTACGGTCAGCGACCATGGGTGCGACGGGTGTGAGCGAGCTGCTGCTGGTCCGGCACGGGGAGAGCGTCGGCAACACGGCGGCGCGTGCGGCGCAGGCGGCCGGCGAGGAGGTCATCGACGTCCCGGCCCGCGACCCGGACGTCGTCCTGTCGCCGACGGGCGAGGAGCAGGCCCGCGCGCTGGGCGGGTGGCTCGGCGACCTCCCGCCCGGGGACCGGCCTGAGAGCGTGTGGGCGTCCCCGTACGTCCGCGCCGCCGAGACCGCGCGCCTCGCGCTCGAGGTCGGCGGGCTGCCGACGGCGGTCGTCCTGGACGAGCGGCTGCGGGACCGCGAGCTCGGCGTGCTGGACCGGCTGACCGCGGCCGGCGTCGACGCGCAGCAGCCCGACGAGGCCGAGCGGCGGCGCTGGGTCGGCAAGTTCTACTACCGGCCGCCGGGTGGCGAGTCGTGGGCCGACCTCGCCCTGCGGATCCGGTCGCTCCTCGCCGACCTGGACCGGTACGAGGACGGGCGCCGGGTGCTCCTGGTCTGCCACGACGCGGTCATCATGGTCATCCGCTACGTGTGCGAGGGACTGACCGAGGAGCAGGTCATGGCCGCCTCGCGCGCGGCGCCGGTCGCGAACGCGTCGGTCACCCGGCTCGTCCGGGCGCCCGGCGAGCGGCTGTGGACGGCGGACGTGGTCAACGCCGTCGGGCACCTCGAGGCACGCGGCGCCACCCCCACCGCGCAGCCGGGGAGGACCGATGTCGGCGACTGAGGGCACGCGGCCGGAGATCGTCACCCCCGCCCTGCTGCGCGACTGGCCGCTGCCCGCGACCGCGTCGTCGAAGTACGGCCGCGGTCAGGTGCTCGTGGTCGGCGGGTCCCGCGGCACCCCGGGTGCGGCGATGCTCGCCGCGGTCGCCTCGCTGCGCGCCGGCGCGGGCCGGCTCACCCTCGCGGTCGCCGACTCCGTCGCTGTCGCGCTCGCCGTCGCCGTCCCGGAGTCCGGGGTCGTCGGGCTGCCCGAGACTGCCGGTGGCTCGGTGCGCGGCGACGCCGCCGACCGGCTCGCCGGGACCGTCGCGTCGAGCGACGCGGTGCTCATCGGGCCGGGCTTCGATGACGCCGACGAGACCGCCGCGCTGCTCCGGGGCCTCGCCCCGCACGTCGGCACGGACACCTGGGTCGTGCTCGACGCGTACGCGCTCGGGGTGCTCCCCGGCCTGGACGACGTCGTCACGGCGCTCGCCGGACGCCTCGTGCTGACCCCGAACAGCGGCGAGGCCGAGCGGCTGCTCGGCGAGGACATCGACGACGACGACCTGCCCGACGCCGTCGCGCGCATCGCCCGCCGCTACGACGCGGTGGTGAGCTGCTACGGCACGGTCGCCGACCCGTCCGGGCGGCGCTGGCAGATGTCGACCGGGTTCGGCGGCCTCGCGACGTCCGGCAGCGGCGACGTCATGGCCGGCGCCCTGTGCGGTCTGCTCGCCCGCGGGGCGGACCGGCAGCAGGCCGCCTGCTGGGGGACCCACCTGCACGCCGCGGCCGGCGACCGGCTCGCGGCCCGCATCGGGCCGACCGGCTTCCTCGCCCGCGAGCTGCTCGACGAGCTCCCGGTGGTGCTCGCCGAGCTCGGGGCGTGACCGGGGTGACCGGGGTGACGCGGCGTTGACCGGGGTGACGCGGCGGCCGCGGGCGGCCAGACTCGCACCGTGACGACCTCGACCGGCCACCTCGTCCTGCTGGACACCGCCTCGCTGTACTTCCGCGCGTTCTACGGCGTCCCGGAGACGGTCAAGGCGCCGGACGGCACGCCGGTCAACGCGATCCGCGGGCTGCTCGACATGGTGACCCGCATCGTCACCGACCGGCGGCCGGCGCGGCTCGTCGCGTGCTGGGACGACGACTGGCGGCCCGCGTTCCGGGTCGACGCCATCCCGTCCTACAAGGAGCACCGGCTCGTGCCCGGCACGGACGCCGAGGAGGTCCCGTCCGGGCTCGGCCCGCAGATCCCGGTGATCGCGGAGGTGCTCGAGGCGCTCGGTCTCGCCCGGCTCGGCGCGGCGGGCTTCGAGGCCGACGACGTCATCGGCACCCTCGTGGCCCGTGAGGTCGCCCGCACCGACCGGGTCCCCGGCGCGGCCGGCGCGGTCGAGGTGGTCACCGGGGACCGCGACCTGTTCCAGCTCGTCGACGACGCCGCCCGGGTGAGCGTCCTGTACACGATGCGCGGCATCAAGGACCTCGAGCTCATCGACCAGGCCCGCCTGCGCGAGCGGTACGGCGTGACGTCCGGGCAGGCCTACGCCGACATGGCGGTCCTGCGCGGGGACCCGAGCGACGGCCTGCCCGGGGTCAAGGGCATCGGCGAGAAGACCGCCGTCACGCTGCTGAACCGCTACGGCGACCTCGCCGGCGTGCTGGCCGCACGCGACACGAAGGACCCCGGGCTGACCCTCGCCCAGCGCACCCGGCTGACCGACGCCGCCGCCTACCTCGAGGTCGCGCCGACCGTGGTGCGGGTCGCGCCGGACGCCCCGGTCGCCGAAATCGACGACCGCATCCCGGTCACCCCGGCCGACCCGGACCGGCTCGTCGCCCTCGCCGAGCGGTGGGGGCTGGGGTCGAGCGTGGCCCGGGTCGTCCGCGCGATGAGCGGCTGACGTCGCCGGCCGACGGGGCGCGGGGTGATCCCCCGTCAGCCGGCGTGGCCGCACGTCACCCAGCGGCGCGCTCGAGGACGAAGACGGGGATCTCGCGGTCGGTGCGCTGCTGGTAGTCGGCGTAGTCCGGCCACACCGCGACCGCGCGCTCCCACCACAGCGCCTTCTCCTCGCCGGTCACCTCGCGCGCGACCATGTCCCACCTCTGCGGGCCGTCCTGCAGCTCGACCTGCGGGTTCGCGACGACGTTGTGGTACCAGACGGGGTGCTGCGGCGCCCCGCCCAGCGACGCGACGACGGCGTACGCGCCGTCGTGCTCGACGCGCATCAGCGCGACCTTGCGCAGCTTGCCGGACCTCGCGCCGACGCTCGTGAGGATGACGCAGGGCACCCCGCGCAGGGTCAGGCCCTCGGTGCCGCCGGAGCTCTCGTAGAGCTCGACCTGCTCGCGGGTCTGCTGGTTCGTGCTGGGCTCGTACTCACCGGTCAGAGGCATGTGCCCCAGTCAACACAGCGCCGGTCCGGCGCGCACGTCCGTCCCACCGGTCACCGACCGGCACAATCGTGCCCCGGCCCGCAGTCGGCCGACGCGCCGCCGGCCGGCGACGCGGTCACCGGTGGAGGGCACGGCGTGATCACGGTCAGCACGGACGGGTCCTGCCTGCGCAACCCGGGTGGGGCGATCGGCTGGGCGTGGGTCGACCACGCGGGCGGGTCGGCGTCCGGCGGTCTGACCTCCGGCACGAACCAGATCGCCGAGCTCATGGCGCTGCTCGAGGCGATCGAGGCGCACCCCGGCGGCGAGCCGCTGCACATCGAGTCCGACTCGCAGTACGCGATCAAGTGCGCGTCGGTGTGGGTCGCCGGGTGGCGCCGCAAGGGGTGGCGGACCGCGAGCGGGGCCCGGTGCAGAACCTGGCGCTGGTCCAGGCCATCGACCGGGCGATCGCCGACCGCGATGGACCCGTGACGTTCGGCTGGGTCCGTGGCCACGTGGGCAACCACTTCAACGAGCAGGCCGACGTGCTCGCGGGTGCGGCCGCCCGCGAGGCGCAGGCCGGCCGGCCGACGGCGAGCGTCGAGCGCGTGGTCGCCGAGCCGATGGGGCCGCCGACGTCGCCGGCGCGGGGTGCGACGGGGGCCCTCGCGCGACCGGGGCGCCTCGCGCGACCGGCGCGCCTGGCGCGACCGGCGCACCTCGCGCGACCGGGGAGTCCCGCACGGCCGGCGCCCGGGCGACCACGCGACGCACCCGTGTCCCGGTGCCCGGGACCGACGACGTCCTGTTCTGAGCGGACCCGGCCGGCCCCGGCGGCGGGGCCGTCGTGAGCACCGGGGGCCGCGGGCCCAGCGGGCTCAGCAAGCTCAGCGGGTCCCGCGGGCTCAGCGCACCCGCAGGGTCCGCAGCTCCACGACCGGCCGGTACCCCGCGTTGCCGCCGTAGACGGCGGTGACCAGCCCGGTGCGGGTCGTGCGCGGCAGCTGGACCTCGACGGTCCCGTCGGGGCCGAGGTCCGCGGTGGCCACCCGGCGCAGGTTGACCAGGACGCTGACCGTGCCGGTGGGGACGGGGCCGCCGTCGGCCCCGGCGACGGTCACGGTGACGGTGGGCCGGTCCCCGCGCTCGGCCGTCCAGGAGTCCGCCCCCAGCGTGACGACCGGCTGCGCCGCGGTGACGCGCAGCCGGACCGTCTCGCTGGACGAGCCGGCGACGTCCGCGTCACCGCGGTAGACCGCGACGAGCCGGTGCGCACCGACGCCCGTGTCGCGCGGGAGCGCGATCCGCGCGGTCCCCGCCACGCCGCCGGTGCCGAGCTCACCCGACGCGACGACGCGGTCCCCGGAGCGGATCTCCACCACGCCGGACGCGGGCAGCGGCGCGTCGACCGTGACGACCGCCGTCGTGACGTCGCCGAAGTCGATGGCCCGGTCGGTCAGCGTCAACCCGACCGTGGAGGTCGCCTGCTCGACGTCGACCGGGACGGTCCCGGACGTCGACGCCTCCCACTGCGGCGAGGCGGGCGTGAACGAGGCGGTCAGGGCGCGGGCGCCGGCGCCGAGCGGGGTCGCCAGGCGGGCGGTCCCGTCGACCACGTCGACCGCGCCGAGCTCGCGGGTGCCGTCGGTGAACGTCACCGACCCGGCCGCACCGGCCGGCTCCACCGTCGCGAGCAGGGACACCTCGACACCGGCGACCCGGTCCCCGGTCACCTGCAGGACCGTGCTCGTCGGGGTGGACACCGGCGCGACGACGTCGACGACCTGGGCGCGCGTCGCCGGGGTCGCGTTGTGGGTGTGCAGGACGAGCAGGGGCGAAGCGGGCGTGCCGGCGTCCGCGGTGCGGTGCACGGTCACCGGGGAGCCGGCGTCGGCGGCGTACAGGACCGACCCCGGCGTGCCGCCGTCGAACCAGTACTCCGGGGCGTACGGGTCGACCGTGAACGGCTCGGCCCGGTCGAGCACACCGCTGGGGTCGGCGGCGTAGTCGGGGAGTAGGTCCACACCGAGAACGTCACCGGCTGCCCCGGGACCGCACCGAGCGCGGCCAGGGCGATCGGGACGACCACGACGTTGTTGTCGAACACGGTGGTGTCGACGTCGCCGAACGCCCCGTTGACCGGGATCTCCCCGCGCAGGGCACCGGCCATGTCGAAGGTCTGGGCGGTGGTGACGTCCAGGTCGGGGGACGTCTTCTGGACGACCGTCCGGGCGTCCGGCGCGCGGTCCCCGTCGACGTCGGCGTCGACCACGAGGAGCACGGACCGACCCAGCGTCGCCCACTCGCCCTGCGTGACCACCCCGACGCCGACGGCGGCCCCGCTGCCGGGGTCCGTGGGGTCGCGCCCGTCCGCCGCGACCTGCGGTGCGGTCGAGGCGAAGCCCACCGAGCGCAGGTCGCCCGCGTCGACCGCCGACGACGACGTCGCGACCCTGGGCTCCTCGAGGCGGGGGCTGGTGGCGACGAGCTGCATCGGGGCGACCAGGGAGCGCCAGCCGCCGTCGTCGACGCCGCGGCCGGTGAGCGTCAGCGGGGCCTGGGTCGCGCCCGGCGACGGGAAGGTCACCGGCTGCGCGGTGAGCGCGCTGACCAGGCGGGGCGCCGCGTGCACGGGGACGCGCAGCTCGGTGTCGTCCGTGGTGAGCACGAGCCGCCCGCTGAGCGCCGCGACGTGCTCGCGCGGGACGCGCCCGCCCAGGTCGTAGGCGGGCTCCGACGTGGGGTCGAGCTCACGCTCGAGCGTCGCCGGGGCGGCGGTCAGGGTCAGGGTGACCAGTCCGCGCCCACCCGGGGGACCGTGACGGTCGACGGGGACGCCGTGATGGTCGCCCCGCCGGTCGTCGTGGCCGCGGCGAACGACGTCCGGTAGCGCGTCGTCGTGGTCCCGCGGTTCTCCACGGTGACGACCCGGCGCTCGACCACGGTGGCCTCGCCGACGTCGACGACGCCGAAGGCCACCGACACGAGGTCGGGGTCCTCGGTGGCGTACGCGAGCGTCGTGCCGCGGACGGCGTCGAGCGCGTCGACCCGGCCCGACCCGACCCGCGCCGGGCCGTACACCGGACCGGTGCGGTCGGTGCCGAGGTGGACGTCGTGGGTCGCGGTGTTCATCACGGCCGCCTTGACCTGGGCGGGCGTCCGGTCCGGGTGGGCGGCCCGCACGAGCGTGGCGATGCCGGCGACGTGCGCCGCGGCCATCGACGTGCCGGACCGCAGGCCGGCGCCGGCCCCGCTGCCGGACGCGGCCGACCACACCGCGTCGCCCGGCGCGGCGACGTCGGGCTTGACGATGCCGAGCGAGCCGTGCACGCCGCGGGACGACCCCGCGCTGAGGGTGTCGGCGATGGACGAGTTGGTCCGCGTCGTGGACCCCGCGAATGACGGGCCCATCCGCAGCACGACGCCGCCGTCACGCAGGTGGGGCAGCAGCGCGTCGGTCGCAGCGGCGGTGAGCTGAGCGCCCGGGATCGCGTCGGTGCCTGCGATGCCCTCCGGGAAGTGGGGCAGCCCGGTGCCGAGCAGGACGCCGACGGCGCCCGCGGCCTGCGCGTTGCGCCACCGCGGAACGCTGCCGCACTCGCGCGCCGTCGGGTCGTCGTCCCACGACAGGTAGACGATCGTGCCGGCGACACGGTCGGCCGCGTCCGTCAACGGCGAGCAGCCCGTGACGTCGTCGCCGAGGACGGTGACCGGCGCGGTCACGTCGGCGCCGGTGTACGCGACCGCGCTCTGCGCGGCGTGGGTGCCGACGACGTCGTCGACGGGTGCGGTGACGACCTCGACCGCGTCGACCGTCTCGCTGTCGCCGACCGACCAGGCCACGGTCAGGCCGCTGCGCGCGCTGCCGGGGACGCCGCCGGCGTCGGTGACGTCCCCGGCGTTGCCGCCGGAGAACACCGAGAGGACGCCCAGGTCGGCGAGCCGGTCCACGAACAGGTTCTCGGGGTCGTCCGCCGGCGCGGCGTCCGTCCCGGACGCGACGAGGACGACGTCGAGGTGGTCGTCCAGGACGTGGTCGCCGTCGGGGTCGGCCGCCCACTCCAGGGCGTCGATGGTCAGGTGGGTCGTGCCGCCGCCGTCGCCGTACACCTTGAGCGCGTAGATCTCGGCGCCCGGAGCGGAGCCCGGCGCGACCTGCCAGGGGGCGTCGTCCGGTGCGTCGGCGTGGTCGCCGCGGAACGTGCCCTCGGGCGTCACGCCGAGCCCGAAGGCGGTGGCCGCGATGTGCGTGCCGTGCCCGCCGGCCGCTGTGGCCGGGGCGTCGATCGGGTTGTCGTCCGGGACCGGCACCGGGCTCGAGCCGGGGACCGTGCCGCTCGCGTCGTACCGCGGACCGGCGAAGTCGTACCCGCCGACGACGACCGTGCGGTCGAGGACATCGTCCGGGACCGGGCCGGTGCCGTCCGCGCCGAAGGCGGCGGCATAGGCCTCCGGCGTGCCGGGACCGCCGAACGTCGCGTGCGTGTAGTCGATGCCGGTGTCGATGACGCCGACCCGCATGCCCGCGCCGGTCAGCCCGGTGGACCTCCACGCCTGCCGGACGCGCGTGAGGGCGTTGGTCGGGGCGTCGTTGACGCTCTTGGCGGTCACCCGGTGCACCGCGACCACCTCGGGCCGGTCGGCGAGCGCGCGCACCTCCTCGGCGTCCCCGCGCACCACGGTGCCGGCGACGAGGTTGGTCGTCACCGAGAGCCGCTGCGGGGCGGTGGCGGTCAGCCCGGCGGTCGGCGCATCGGGGACGACGTCCTCGGCGAGCGACTCGATGTGCTCGGTCGCGGCCTCGAGGGCGGCCGTGCTGCCGCCCTCCTCCGCGACGTCCAGCGCCGACGGCGCGGACAGCTCGACGAACGCCGTCACGATCCCCTGCACGCCGTCGAGCCCGGGGGCGACCTTGTCCGGCGTCGACGAGGAGGACCCCGGCATGGCCGCCAGGGTCAGCCCGCTCCGGACCGGGTCGACGTCGGCGGCCGGCACCGTCGTGGAGGTCGACGCCGCCGCCGGCCCGAGCGCGGTCGTGGCCGCGACGGCCAGGCCGGTCAGGGCGGCGAGCAGCGGTCGGCGCATGGTGTCTGCCTCATCTCGTGCCGGGTGGGTGCTGTGGCGACGCCGGGCGGTCGGGGAGAGCGGCGGCGGCCTCTGCCTGCACCGTAGTCGCCGCACGGACACCGTCCCGCGGCGCGTCAGGGTGAAAGGAACGGCCGGGCGTCAGCCCCCGCCGACCGGGCGGTCGCGAAGGGGGACGAACCGGTACAGACCGTGCGTGGACCGGTGCACCGTGTCTCCGTGGCGCTCGACGAGCCACATCTGCTCACCGACGGGCATCACGAGCCGGCCGCCGTCGGCGAGCTGACCCACGAGCTCGTCCGGCAGGTGCGCGGGCGACGCCGAGCACAGGATGCGGTCGTAGCCGAGCGGGTTTGGCCACCCCAAGACGCCGGGCCGGGCGGCGAGGACCTCGGCCCACGGCACCCCGCAGGCAGCGACGTAATAGGCGGCGCGAGCGGCGAGCTCGGGCTCCAGCTCCACACCCACCACACGGCCCTCCGGCCCGACCAGCCTGCCGAGGATCGCCGTCGTCCACCCGGAGCCCGCGCCGACGTCGAGGACCCGGGCGCCGGGTGGGACGTCGAGCAGGCGCAGCATGGCGGCCACGGTCGACGGCTGCGAGCACGTCTGCCCGAGCCCGATCGGCAGCGGGCGGTCCTCGTCGGCGTGCGGGTGCTGGTCGGGGGCAGGAACGTGCGCCGGTCCAGCGCGGCCATCGCCCCCGCGACGACGTCGTCGTCGTGTCGCGTCGCGTTCATCGCACCTCCGGCCGTCGACCTGTGCCGTGCGCCCTCCACCAGGGTAGATCCGGGTGGCGGTGGCGGTCAGGCCCGAGGGCGTCGGTCGCGCGGTCGATCAGGCCGTCGGCTCGGTGATGTGCCGCTTCGGGCCCGGTCGTCCCGGCGTGCGGCGCTGCTCGATGCCCTCGAGCGTCGTCGCCCGCCACACCGCCCCACCGTTCAGCCGGCCGTCCGGGGGCGGCAGCCACGGCACCTTGCGGGACAGCCAGACGCGGATGGTCGCGTGCTCCACCCCGAGGCGGTCGGCGAGGCGGCCGATGTCGTACAGGTCGTCCAGGCCGCGCGTCGGCTGCGGCACCGCGGGCAGCACCGTCGGCGCAGGGTCGAGGTCCACGCCGCGAGCGTAGGCCAGTGTCACGCTTGCGTGACACGGGCGCGCGCCGTGATGCAGGGCACAGGGTCGGAGTGTTACGGAAGCGTAACGGCCTCCCGTAACGTGTTGCGGGTGAGTGACAGGATGCCGACTTCACGGCGAACGTCCGGAGGTCGGCACCGCGCCGCAGCCACGCCGGCACGTCGTCGCCCCTCCGCGATCCCGGGTCTGGCCGTCAAGGGTGGTCTCGTGCTGACGCTGGCCGTCAGCCTCGGCGGGTACACCGTCGCCGAGTCCGCGGCCCAGCAGGCGGCGGTCGCCGCCGTCGAGGCCCAGGAGCGTGCCGAGGCCCGCGCCCAGGCCCGTGCCGAGGCCCGCGCGCTCCGCGCCGCCGTCGAGGCCGAGCGCGAGCGGGCCGTCGCGACCGCGCAGGACGCCCTCGCGGACGCGACCGCCGTCCAGACCGTGGCCGCCCCGGCGGTCGCCGAGACCGAGATGGCGCCGCTCGTGGCGGCCGTCGACGAGCTCAACGAGCTGCTCGTGGCCGTCCCCGAGGCCCCGCTGCCGGTCGTGCCGGGCGAGGAGCCCGGCGCCCCGGGTGCCACCGACTCCGACTCCGACACCGACACCGACTCCGACTCCGACGCCGGTGACACCGACGGCGCCACGGGTGCCGCGCCGACCGACATCCCCGATGCGGCCGACGGTGCGAGCGAGCCCCTCGCCGACCGCCGGGCGCGTGCCTCGCGCACCTCCGGGGCCCGCAAGGCGCTCGACGCTCCGGTCGCCCCCGCCGAGGAGGCTGCCGCCGACCCCGAGGCCGCCGAGCAGGTCGAGGACGGCGTCGACGCCCCCGCGAGCGAGACGGCCGACGAGGCCGCGGACGGCGGGATCAGCGACGCCACCGCCGCCCCCGTGCCGGCCGACGACGCCCAGCCGGACGACGAGCTGTCCGCCGACATCCTCGCCGCCGTGGCGCGCGTGACCGAGGTGGCCGCACAGGTCCAGGCGACCGCGGACGCGAACCTCGCAGCCCAGGCGGCCGCCGAGGCCGCTGCCGCCGAGGCGGCGGCGCAGGCCGCCGCGCAGGCCGCGGCCGAGGCCGCCGAGAAGGCGGCGCAGCGCGCGTCGCTGGACGCCTACGCCAACGGCAAGGTCCCGGCCGAGGCGCTGTGCGACCTGCCCGGCGGGACCGGTCACCAGCTGCGGTGCGACGCCGCCGAGGCGCTCATCGCCCTCGACGTCGCCTACCAGGCCGAGTTCGGCACGTCGCTGTCGATCAGCGACTCCTACCGCTCCTATGCGGCGCAGGTCGCCTGCCGGCGGGTCAAGGGCTACCTGTGCGCGACGCCCGGCACCTCCAACCACGGCCGCGGCGTCGCCGTCGACCTCGCCGGGGGAGTCCAGACCTTCGGCACGGCCCAGCACCGCTGGATGGCCGCGAACGCGGGCCAGTACGGCTGGGAGCTGCCCGACTGGGCCCAGGCGAGCGGCTCCAAGCCCGAGGCCTGGCACTGGGAGTACGTGGGCTGACGGGTCGCCCCTGCGAGCGGGACGGAGCGGTCCTAGGTTGGGGACGGGTGCCGGACCGGCGCCCGTCCCACGACCCGAGGGAGCACCCATGCCCACCCGTACCGCACGCACCGCCTGGAACGGCACGCTGAACGAGGGCAGCGGCCAGGTCGAGCTGAGCAGCTCGGGGGCCGGCACGTTCGACGTGTCGTTCCCCCAGCGCACCGCCGACGAGGCCGGTGGCACCACGAGCCCCGAGGAGCTCATCGCGGCCGCGCACACCTCGTGCTTCGCGATGCAGCTGTCCGCCGTGATCGCGGAGGCCGGCGGCACCCCCGTGGCGCTGCAGGTGACCGACGAGGTCACGCTCGCCCCCGACCCGGCCGGCGGCTTCCGCATCACGGAGGTCAAGGTCGTCGTGCGTGGCGAGGTCGAGGGCCTCGACGCCGACGGCTTCGCCCAGGCGGCCCAGACGGCCAAGGACACCTGCCCGGTCAGCAAGGCCCTCGCCGGCACGACGATCACCCTCGACGCCGCCCTCGACTGACGGCGCAGCACGCCGCCGGCGGCCGCCGCGGGGCCCCACCCCGGCCGAGTGCGACGTTCTCCACCAATCGCGAGCCCGCAACGGTGGAGAACGTCGCACTCGACGGGCGCGGCGCGTCCCGGACACGGACGGTTCGGCGCAGCGGGCGCCGCCGCGGTGGGAGACTGGCGCGGTGTCGCTCGTGAGCCCTCTGCGTCCCCCGGCGGACCACACCCCCGCCGACCGTCGTGACCTCGTCGCCGCCCTGCGCGGTGCGATGCGGGGTGCCGTCGACGACTCGTCCCGGCGCCGCGCGGAGTACTCCACCGACGCCTCCAACTACCGCGTCGTGCCGCAGGTGGTCGCCTTCCCGCAGGACCCGGACGACGTCCTGGCGGCGCTCGCCGTCGCGCGTGACGCCGGGGTGCCGATCACGACCCGCGGCGGCGGCACCTCGGTGGCCGGCAACGCCGTCGGCCCCGGTCTCGTGCTCGACCTGTCCCGCAACGTCCACCGCATCCTCGACCTCGACCCCGAGGCGGGCACCGCCCGCATCGAGCCGGGCGTGGTCATGTCGAGCCTGCAGCGGGCTGCCGCGCCGCACGGGCTGCGGTTCGGGCCGGACCCGTCGACGCAGGCACGAGCCACGCTCGGCGGGATGATCGGCAACAACGCGTGCGGACCGCGGGCCGTGGCCTACGGGCGCACCGCGGACAACGTGCTCGAGCTCGACGTCGTCGACGGCACGGGGCGACGCTTCACCGCCGGCAAGGGCCTGGACGTCGTCCCCGGGCTGGACGGGCTCGTGCGCGCGAACCTCGCGACGATCCGTACGGAGCTCGGCCGGTTCGGCCGGCAGGTGTCCGGCTACTCCCTGGAGCACCTGCTGCCGGAGAACGGCACGGACCTGGCGAAGGCGCTGGTCGGGACCGAGGGGACCGTCGTGACCGTCCTCGGCGCGACGGTCCGCCTCGTCCCGGTGCCGTCCGCGCCGGTGCTGGTCGTGCTCGGCTACCCCGACATGCCCACCGCCGCCGACGCCGTCCCCGCGCTCCTCGCGCACGACCCGCTCGCGATCGAGGGGATGGACGCGCGCCTGGTCGACGTCGTGCGCCGGCTGCGCGGGGCCGCTGCCGTCCCCACGCTGCCGGAGGGCGCGGGCTGGCTCATGGTCGAGGTCGGCGGTGCGGACCTCGACGAGGCGATGACCCGCGCCCGCGCGCTCGCGGCCGACGCCGGCACCCGCGCCGTCGGGGTGTTCCCGCCCGGCCCCGAGGCACGCGCCATGTGGCGCATCCGCGAGGACGGCGCCGGCCTCGGCGGCCGGACGCCGTCGGGCGAGCAGGCGTGGCCCGGGTTCGAGGACTCCGCGGTCCCGCCCGAGCGGCTCGGCGCGTACCTGCGTGAGCTTCGAGGCGCTCATGGCGTCCCACGGCGTCGACGGCCTGGCCTACGGGCACTTCGGCGACGGCTGCGTGCACCTGCGCCTGGACATCCCGATGGAGCGGTCCGGTGACCCGCTGCGCGCGTTCATGATGGACGCCGGCCGCCTCGTCGCCGCGCACGGCGGGTCCATGTCCGGGGAGCACGGGGACGGCCGCGCCCGCGGCGAGCTGCTGCCGCTCATGTACTCACCCGACGCTCTTCGGATGTTCGAGGGGTTCAAGCACCTGCTCGACCCGGCCGACGTGCTCAACCCCGGCGTCGTCGTGCGCCCGCGGCCGCTCGACGCCGACCTGCGCCGTCCCGCGGCGCTGCCGATCGCGGCCGACGGCGGCTTCGCGTACCGGCACGACGGCGGCGACTTCACCACCGCCGTGCACCGGTGCACCGGGGTGGGCAAGTGCCGCGCGGACAGCACCGCCACCGGCGGCTTCATGTGCCCCTCGTACCTGGCCACGCGCGACGAGAAGGACTCCACCCGCGGCCGGGCGCGCGTGCTGCAGGAGATGGCCAACGGCACCCTGGTCTCGCGCGGGTTCCGGTCGACCGAGGTCCACGAGGTGCTGGACCTGTGCCTGAGCTGCAAGGCGTGCTCGAGCGACTGCCCCGCGGGCGTCGACATGGCGCAGTACAAGGCCGAGGTGCTGCACCGCACCTACCGGCGCCGGCTGCGGCCGATGAACCACTACGCCCTGGGGTGGCTGCCGCGCTGGGCGCGGCTGGCCGCCCTGGCCCCCGGCGTGGTCAACGGGCTGCTCGGGATCCGTCCGGTCGCGAAGCTCGTCCTCGCCGCCGGCGGGATGGACACGCGGCGGACGATCCCGCGGTTCGGCCGGTCGTTCCGGGCGGGGTGGCGGCGCAGCGCGGGCGGGACGACGACGGCGGCGACGTCGTCCGCCACGGCCGGGGGCCGGACGGCGCCTCGGACGGCGGTGGCGCCGGACGTCGACCGGTCGTGCTGTGGGTCGACTCCTTCAGCGACACGCTCTCGCCCGGCGTCCCCGCGGCGGCCGCCCGCGTGCTGCGCGCCGCCGGGTACGAGGTCATCGTCCCGGACCAGGGCGCGTGCTGCGGGCTGACCTGGATCAGCACCGGGCAGCTCGACGGCGCCCGCCGGCGCCTGACCGACCTGCTCGGCGTGCTCGGGCCGTACGCGGTCAACGGCGTGCCGATCGTCGGGCTCGAGCCGAGCTGCACCGCGGTCCTGCGCTCGGACCTGCTGGACCTGCTGCCGGACGACCCCCGGGCGGCCGCGGTCGCCCGCGAGACCCGGACGCTCGCGGAGCTGCTCACCAGCCCGGCGCCGATCGGTCCGGACCCGGCGTCCGGGTGGACGGTGCCGGACCTGTCCGACGTCACGGCCGTCGTGCAGCCGCACTGCCACCAGTACTCCGTGATGGGCTTCGACGCCGACCGCGGGCTGCTCGAGCGTGCCGGTGCGCAGATCACGACGCTCGCCGGGTGCTGCGGGCTGGCCGGGAACTTCGGGATGGAGACGGGCCACTACGACGTGTCGGTCGCGGTCGCCGAGAACGCGCTCCTGCCGGCGCTGCGCGCAGCCGGCGACGGCGACGTGTTCCTCGCCGACGGCTTCTCCTGCCGGACGCAGGCCGAGGGGCTCGCGGGGGTGCAGGGCAAGGCGCTGGCCGAGCTCCTGGCCGACCGGTTGCCGGCCACCGCTGACGCGGGCGCGGTCGCCGGACGCTGACGACCGGCGGACCGACCGGGCGCTCGGGCGCTCGGGCGTCGGCGCACGTGTGGGCGTATGTCGGTCACGCGAAGCGACGTGCCGCGGCTCCTATTTGTTCATCGGGAAACGTTTTCCCAAGATTGGGAAAGCCCTTGCCCCGATCGCGAGGAGCCGGTAGACACGACCCTGTCATCGTCGCTGTGAAACGATTCATTGCGCCGTGTGACCCGATCGGACCGTCGTTCTCAGAGTCGAGATGAAGGTGTCACCCATGCCCCCTGCCGTGCCCCGGAGACGTGCTGTCCTCCTCACCACACTGACCGCGACCGCCCTCGTGACGGCCGGCCTGCCCGCAGCCGCCGACGACGAGCCCGTCGTCCGCCGGTTCGACTTCGGGACGGCCACCAGCCCCGTCGGCGACGGCTGGACCGGCGTCCCCGACGCCAGCCGGTACTCCGCCGACGCCGGGTTCGGCATCGTGACCGTGGGCGACGCCGTCCCGATCTCGCGCGACCGGGCGACCGCCGCGGACCCCGTCGCCGGCGACTTCGTGCTCGGGACGGCGTGGCAGTTCGTCGTCGACGTCCCGGACGGTGCGTACGAGGTGCAGGTGCTCTCCGGCGACCAGCTCGCCGGCACCAGCACCACCAAGACCGAGATCACGCTGGAGGGCGCCGTCGCCGGGACCGTGCAGGCCCGCCAGTCGGTGTCCGAGGCCACCTACCGCGCGACCGTCGCCGACGGTCAGCTGACGATCGGCGTCGCGGGTGCGGGAGCCGGTGGCTACGTCAACGCGATCACCGTCACCCCGGTGACCGACGAGCCGGACCCCGGCCCCGACCCCGAGGAGCCGGTCCCCACCCTGCCGGCCCCCGAGTCCGTCCGGATGGCCCATGTCACGCCGGACGCCGTCACCCTGCGCTGGGACGAGGTCGCGGACGCGACCGGCTACGTCGTCTCGCGCGCCGACGCCGTCGGCGGCCCGTACACGGTCGTGGCCGAGACGCCGGCGCGGGTCGTCTTCACGACCGACGCCGTCGACACCTCGACCGCGCACTACTACCGCGTCCAGGCACGTCACACGCCGGGCCTGTCCGCGCCGTCGGCCGCCGCCGTCTCCAGCCTCACCGGCACCGCCCCCACCCTGCCGGTCGACGGCGTGCTCACCTTCGACCTCGGCAGCGGCGCACTCGCACCCGGTGCGACCCGCCTCGACGCCACGACCGCGTGGACGCCGCAGACCCGCGCCGGCTTCGTCGACGTGCGCGCGGTCACCGCGACCGACCGCGGCACCGCCGACGCCACCCGCTCGGACTTCGTGACCGTCGGGGACACCGAGCTCGTCGTCGACCTGCCGAACGGCGACTACGCCGTCAGCCTCATCGCCGGTGACCCCGAGGGCCCGACGGACATCGCGCTGGTCGCCGAGGAGATGACCAAGGTCCAGCCCACCGCGAAGGCGGCCGGCGAGTTCCTCGAGATGTCCTTCGACATCGCCGTCGTCGACGGGCAGCTCAACCTCGAGCTCGCCGGGACCGCGCCCAACCTCGCCTCGCTCGTGATCAGCCAGCGGAGCCCCCGCGAGGCGGGGGCGGAGCCCACGGTCTGGGTCACGGGTGACTCCACCGTGCAGAGCTACACCGACGGCTACGCCCCGCAGGCGGGCTGGGGCCAGATGATCGGCCGCTTCCTCTCCGACGACGTCACGGTCGAGAACAAGGCCATCGGCGGGCGGAGCTCGAAGAACTTCATCAGCCAGGGACGGCTCGACGAGGTGCTCCTGAGCATCCGTCCCGGGGACTACCTGCTCGTCCAGTTCGGCCACAACGACAACAGCTACGGCGTCGACGACCGGTACGCCGCACCCGGTGACTACGCCGAGTACCTGCGGACCTTCATCGACGGTGCCGTCCAGCGCGGGGCGACCCCGTGGTCGTCACCCCGGTCTCCCGCCGCTCGTACGACCCCGCGACGGGGCAGGCGAACGTCTCCTTCCCCGGCTACGTCGAGGCCGCGACGGCGATCGCCGCCGAGACCGGCACGGCCCTGGTGGACCTGTCGGCCTCGAGCCGCGCGTACCTCACCGCGATCGGCCCCGAGGCCGCGAGGTCCGTCTTCCTGCACGTGCCCGCCGGGGTGTACCCGGGCCGGCCGAACGGCACGACGGACGACACCCACTTCCAGGAGTACGGGGCCATCCAGATGGCCCGCCTCGTCGCGGCCGACGTCGCCGAGCTGGACCTCCCGCTCGCCGACGAGGTCGTCGAGGTCGAGCCCCCGGCGCAGGTGCCGGACCAGCCCGCCGACGTCGTCGCGGGCAGCGTCTCCAACGCGGGCGCCCAGCTCACCTGGAGCGCGGTCGACGGCGCGGACATCTACCAGGTGTTCGGCAAGGCCGCCGATGCGGGCGACGACGCCTGGGCCCTGGTGACGACGTCGACGCTGCCGCAGGCCGCCGTCGTCGGCCTCACGCAGGGCACGAGCTACGACCTGCGGGTCGTCGCCGTCAACGGCCGCGGCGACTCCGCCCCGTCCGCGACGGTGCGCATCACCACGAAGGCGCCGCTGCACGCGTTCGACCTCCAGCTCGCGGGCAACCCGGTGCAGGCGGGCTACACCGCCCTCGACCAGACGTCCGTCTACAGCCCGGAGACCGGCTACGGCTTCCGGACCGTCGAGGGCCTCGGCGGTCGTGACCGGGGCACCGGGTTCGACCCGGTGCCGACCGACCTGCAGCGGGACTTCCTGCTCCCCGCAGCCCAGCACGAGCTGCTCGTTGACGTCCCGAACGGCTCGTACGCCGTGAAGGTGTACTACGGCGACCCCCTGGGCTCCGGCCGGCTGGCCGTCGCCCTCGAGGGCAAGGACTACGGCAACGCGAACGCGGGCCGCGGCACCATCGCCGAGCGGATCCTCCAACCGGTGCTGGTCACCGACGGGCAGATCAACGCGACGCTGGCCGGCTGGATCAACGCGATGGAGATCACGCCGCTGCAGTACGCGCCGACCGCGCTCGTCGCGGACGACATCACGATCGACGGCACCGCCGTCGAGGTGTCGCTCACCTGGACCGGTACGGACGACTCCGCCGGGTACCGGGTGCTGCGCCAGTCCGCGACGGCGACGCAGCCCGAGCCCCTCGGGGACGTCCAGGACACCTCGTTCGTGGACACCACCGCGGACGTCGGCCTCGAGTACACCTACACCGTCGTCGCGCTCGACCCGGCCGGCACGGCGTCGGTCCCGTCGAACGCGGTGAGCCTGACGACCGTCGACCCCGACGTCGAGAAGGCGCCGGTGCCGACCGGGCTCGAGCTCGGTGCGGTGAACAAGGACGCCGTCACCCTCACCTGGGACGCCGTCGACGGCGCGCTGTTCTACCAGGTCTTCCGTGCCGACCCGCGGGCGGACGGCTCGAACAGCCCGCTGCAGCTGGTCGGCCGTGCCGACGGCCCGACCTACACCGACACCGACGTGCTCACCACGGTGGAGTACGTCTACGCGGTCGCCTCGGTCAACGCCGGTGGCGTGTCCGAGCGGTCCGCGGAGGTCACCTCGCCGGCGGTCACGACGCTGGTGCGGCAGGCGGAGCGGCTCGACCGCGCCCCCGTCGCCGTCGCCACCGACGGCGGCGTCTACCTCGGCTGGCGCGTGCTCGGCCTGGACCCCGACACGATCGCGTTCCACGTCCACCGCGACGGCGAGCGGATCACGGCGGAGCCGCTGACCGGGAGCACCAACCTGCTCGACGCGGACGGCGACGCCGGCTCCACCTACCGGGTCTCGACCGTGGTCGACGACATCGAGCGCTGGGCGACCGAGAGCTTCGCCGTCTGGGACTCCCAGACGCTCGACGTCCCGCTGGACAAGCCGGCCGACGGCGTCACGAAGGACGGCCAGCCGTACTCCTACGCGGCCGGCGACGCCTCCATCGGGGACCTCGACGGTGACGGGCAGTACGAGGTCGTCGTCAAGTGGGACCCGTCCAACGCGAAGGACAACTCGCAGGCCGGGTACACCGGGACCGTCTACGTCGACGCGTACGAGCTCGACGGCACCCGCCTGTGGCGCCTGGACCTGGGCCGCAACATCCGAGCCGGCGCGCACTACACCCAGTTCCAGGTCTTCGACCTCGACGGCGACGGTCGCGCCGAGGTCACCCTGAAGACCGCCGACGGCACGGTCGACGGTGCGGGTGTCGTCATCGGTGACGCCCGGGCCGACCACCGTAACTCGGGCGGCTACGTGCTCACCGGGCCGGAGTTCCTCACCGTGTTCGACGGCCGCACCGGTGCCGCGCTCGACACCGTCGACTACACGCCCGAGCGCGGGATCGTCGGTGACTGGGGCGACGGCTACGGCAACCGCGTGGACCGCTTCCTTGCGGGTGTCGCGTACCTCGACGGCGAGCACCCCAGCGTCGTCTTCAGCCGCGGCTACTACACGCGCTCGGTCGTGGCGGCGTACGACTTCGACGGCACCGACCTGTCGCTGCGGTGGACGTTCGACTCGGACGACCTGGGCAGCGCCTACGCCGGTCAGGGCAACCACCAGTTCTCGGTGGCCGACGTCGACGGGGACCAGAAGGACGAGATCGTCTTCGGCTCGCTGACGGTCGACGACGACGGGTCCCCGCTGCACAACACCGGCCTCGGCCACGGCGACGCGCTGCACGTGTCCGACTTCGACCCGTCGCGCGACGGGCTCGAGGTGTTCGCCGCCCACGAGGACATGGGCGCGTCCGGCAACCTGGGCGCCACCTTCCGCGACGCGGCGACGGGCGAGGTCCTGTGGTCCATCCCCGCCGAGCGGGACACCGGCCGGGCCGCGATGGGCGACGTCGACCCGCGGTACGCCGGTGCCGAGGGCTGGGCCGTCGGCGGCGACGCGGCGTGGAACTCGCCGGTGGGCCAGCTGCGGTCGGTGACCGGGGAGTTGATCGCCGAGCAGATCCCGGCGGCGAACTTCCTCACCTGGTGGGACGGCGACCTGCTGCGGGAGGTCACCGACCACGACTGGGACGAGGCGACGCGCACGGGTGTGCCGATCGTGTCGAAGTGGGACTGGGAGGCGGCCGAGGAGGTCGAGGTGTACCGGGCGACCGGCACCTCGACCAACAACGACACCAAGGGCACGCCGGCGCTCCAGGCCGACCTGCTCGGGGACTGGCGCGAGGAGATCGTCACCCGGCTCGACGACTCCTCCGCGCTGCGGATCTCGACGACGGTCGACGTGACCGAGCACCGCCTGCGCACGCTCACGTCCGACCCGGTCTACCGGCTCGGGGTCGCGTGGCAGAACACGTCGTACAACCAGCCGCCCCACACCTCGTACTTCCTCGGGCACGGGATGACGCCGCCGCCGGCGCCGAGTATCGCGTACACCGGCGAGGCCACCGGGCCGGGGAGCGCGTGGACGGTCCGGCGACGGCGTCCCCGCGTGCGGGCAACCTGTCGATCGACGACCCGCGAGGGAACTCGGACGGGACGTTCACCCTCACGGTGCGCATCCCGAGCGGGCAGAACGCGCAGAGCGTGGCCTGGACGGTCGACGGTGAGGTGATCGGCTCCGCGGAGCTCGTGGACCGCACCCCGGCCGAGCAGGTCGCGAGCATCGACGTGACCGGGCTGGCGCCGGGCTGGCACGAGCTCGGTTGCGCGCTCACCAACCAGCACGGCACCACCGACTGCAAGGCGATCAAGGTGCGCGTGAAGGGCTGACCGGCCACGGTCGAGATCGCCACGAGGGCCGTGCCGTCCCGCTCACGCGGGCGGCGCGGCCCTCGCCGCGTGTCCGCGGCGTCCCTCGGGGCGTGCCGGGGTCGTACCGGTCACCGCACGGTGCCAGAGTGGTGACCATGCTCATCGCCTTCTCCGTCGCGCCCCTCGGCTCGGGTGACTCGGTGACCGAGGCCGTGGCCGACGCCGTCCGCGTCGTGCGCGAGTCCGGGCTGCCGAACCGTACCGACGCCATGTTCACGACCCTCGAGGGGAGTGGGACGAGTGCATGGACGTCGTCCGGCGGGCGACCGAGGCGGTGGGGCGGCACGGCACCCGGGTCTCGCTCGTCCTCAAGGCGGACATCCGCCCCGGGCACACCGGTGAGCTGACCGGCAAGGTCGACCGGGTCGAGGCCCGGCTCGCCGAGGACTGATCACCCCGCCCCGGCGCCCGGTCCGGTCCGACCGGCCGGGTGCGGCCGGTCAGCCGACCGTGAGCACGACCTTCCCGAACTGCGTCCCGGCATCCAGCCGCTCGAACGCCACCCGGGCGCGGGGAGCGGCACCTCGAGGTCGACCGGCGGGCGCACCCCGGTCCGGTCGAGCAGCCGCAGCAGCGCGGCCAGGTCGTCGCGCGACCCCATGGTCACGCCGAGCACCCGGATCTCCAGGAAGAACAGGCGCCGCAGCTCGGCCGGGGCGGCGTCGCCCGACGTCGCCCCGGCCACCACGATCGTCCCGCCGGGGCGGACCGACCGCATCGAGTGGCCCCACGTCGCGGCGCCCACGGTCTCAAGGACGACGTCGACCTTCGCCGGCATCCGCCCGCCGGGCTCCACCGCACCGGCCGCACCCAGCTCGAGCGCCCGCGCGCGCTTGCCGGCGTCCCGGCTCGTGACGTGCACCTCGAGCCCCGCGGCCGCGCCGAGCAGCACCGCCGCGGTGGACACGCCCCCGCCCGCGCCCTGCACCAGGACCCGGTCGCCCGGTTGCGCCCCGGCGCTGGTGAAGAGCATCCGGTACGCCGTCAGCCATGCGGTCGGCAGGCACGCGGCCTCGACGAACGACAGGCTCGACGGCTTGGGCAGCAGGTTCCAGGTCGGCACCGCGACGCGCTCGGCGAAGGTGCCGGGGTGGCGCTCGGACAGCAGGGTCCGCGACTCGTCCGGACCGACGCCGTGCCCGGTCGCGCCGATCACCCCGTGGACGACCACCTCACGACCGTCCGGCGTGACCCCGGCCGCGTCGGTCCCGAGCGTCATCGGCAGCTGGTCGGCCCGCAGGCCCACGCCCCGCAGCGACCACAGGTCGTGGTGGTTGAGCGAGGCGGCCCGCACGTCGACCGTCGTCCAGTGCTCCCGCGCCTCGGGCTCGGGTCGGTCACCGACCCTCAGGCCGTCGAGCGGGTGGTCCGGGTCGAGACGGGCGGCGTAGGCGGCGAGCATGGCGCCAACCTACGCCGCGGCGCACCACGGCCCCGGCCCGGCCCGGCCCGGCCCCCGGCGCCGGCCGCGAGCGGCAGAGGCGGGCCGCGAGCGGCAGAGGCCAGCCGCGAGCGGCAGAGGGCGGCCAAGGGCGCGGCGTCACAGCAGCGGCAGGTGCCGGGCGACGTCGGCCGCCGTGCCCGACGACGTCTCGACCGCCGCGGCGACGGCGTCGTCGAGCCCCTCGCCCGCGAGCGGCCCACGGCCGGCCGCGAGGCGGACCCACCCCATCGGGTCGTGGAGGCGCCGGACGGGCGGCCCGCCGGCCCGCTGCAGCACCTCGACGAGCGACCGGGCGGCGACGTGGACCGCGCCGGGGTCGAGCGCCGCCGGCCCGCGCTCCGGCAGGGACCGCGCGAGGTCGTCGGCGTGCACGACGAGTTCGAGCACGCGGGACACGACCATGTCGGTCAGCGTGATCGGCCCGCGCCGCGCGACCACGACGCGGTCGTGCGGGCCGAGGGCCGCGAGGTGCTCCAGGGCGGCCTCGACCATCCGGTCCACGTGCGTGAGCGGGTCGTCCGCGATGTCGGCGGCGAGGGACCGGGTCACCTCCGCGATCGTCGCGGCGCCCGCGGCGTACCCGGCGAGGTAGGCGCGCAGGGGCAACGGCGTCGTCGTCGGCGGGGCGGGGGTGACCGCGGTGAGGGCGTCCATGGCGCGACCCAGGTGGGCGACGAGGTCGGCGACCGACCACCCGGCCAGGACGCTCGGCCGCGCGGCGGTGTCCGGGACGTCGTCGAGCAGGTCACGCACCCACGGGCGCAGCGCCGCCCACTGGTCGTGCAGCGCGGTGGTGGCTCGCAGCAGCCCTGCGGGGTCGGCCGGCATGACCGACATCGTGCCGGAGCGGGTCAGGCGCCGGCCAGGAACTCCGCGACGATCGGGCCGAGCTGGTCGGCCTCGATGAGGAAGCCGTCGTGCCCGAAGTCGGAGTGGATCGTGCGCCCGACCGCCCCGGGGATCCCGGCCGCCATGCGCTCGGACTGCGAGGGCAGGTAGAGGCGGTCGGAGTCGACGGCGACCACGAGGGACCGCGCGGTGATCTCGGCGAGCGCGGCCTCGACGCCGCCCCGGTCGCGGCCGAGGTCGTGCGACAGGATCGACTCGGTGAGCGCGACGTAGGAGTTCGCGTCGAAGCGCCGCGCGAGCTTGTCCCCGTGGTGGTCGAGGTAGGACTGCACCGCGAACCGGCCGCCGCCGAGCGTCTGCTCGCCGTGCTGCGGGATGCGTCCGAACCGCTCGTCGAGCTCGCGCGTGCTCCGGTACGTGGTGTGCGCGATCTGCCGGGCGATCCCGAGCCCCACGTGCGGCCCCTCGCCGTCCGCGGCGTCGTAGTAGTCGCCGCCGGCGAACCGGGCGTCGGCGCGGATGGTGGCGATCTGCGTGTGCGCCCACGCGATCTGCTCGCCGGACGTCTGCGCGGTCGTCGCGATCGCGGCGAGCCCCCGCACGCGGTCGGGCGCCATCGCGCCCCACTCGAGCACGCGCATGCCGCCCATCGACGCGCCGATCACGAGCGCCCACGACCGGATGCCGAGGCGGTCGGCGAGCCGGACCTCCGCCGCGACCTGGTCCCGCACGGTGACGTACGGGAACCGGCCGCCCCACGGGCGTCCGTCCGGGGCGGTCGACGCCGGGCCGGTCGAGCCCTGGCAGCCCCCGAGCACGTTCGGCGCGACGACGAACCAGCGGTCGGTGTCGATCGGCCGGCCGGGGCCGACGAGGTCCTGCCACCAGCCGGCGGTCCGGTGACCGGGGCCGGCCGGGCCGGTGACGTGCGAGTCACCGGTCAGGGCGTGCTCGACGAGCACGGCGTTGCTGCCGTCGGGCGCGAGCGTGCCCCAGGTCTCGTAGGCGAGCGTGACGTCCGGGAGGCGGCCGCCGGCCTCGAGGTCGAGCGGGCCGAGCCCGGCGAAGCGCCGGCGTCCGGGGTCGTCGCCCTCGCGCCACGCGGCGCTGGCCGGGACCGGCGTGACCTCGCGGCGGCGGGCGGGTGCGGCGGTCCGGGCGGTCGCCGACGTCGCCCCGGGGCCCGTGGCGGCGGCGGGGCCGACGGGCGTCTGACGCTCAGGGGGCACAGCACGCCAATCTAGGTCGCGGCGCCCGTCGGTGCGCGGCGCGGCGCCCGTCCCACCCGCACCCGCCGGTGGGACGGCGGGTGCTGGTGGACCGGACGGGCGGACGACGGGACGCGCGGGCACCGGTGCTCAGGCTCCCTTGGCGGCGCGGAAGCCGGCCTCGAGGTCGGCCAGGATGTCGTCGATGTGCTCGATGCCGACCGCGAGGCGCACGAGCCCGGGGGTCACGCCGGACAGCGCCTGCTCCTCCGCCGTGAGCTGGCTGTGCGTCGTGGACGCCGGGTGGATGACCAGCGACCGGACGTCGCCGATGTTCGCGACGTTGGAGTGCAGCTCGAGGGCCGACACGAACGCCTGCCCGGCCTCGCGGCCCCTCGATCTCGAACGCGAGCACCGCGCCGGCGCCGCGCGGGGCGTACTTCTGCGCCCGCTCGAACCACGGGCTCGACGCCAGGCCGGAGTAGCGCACGCCCAGGACGTCGTCCCGCGCGTCGAGCCACTCGGCGACCGCCTGGGCGTTCGCGACGTGGCGCTCCATCCGCAGCGACAGCGTCTCGATGCCCTGGGCGATGAGGAACGCGTTGAAGGGGAGATCGAGGACCCGAGGTCGCGCAGCAGCTGCACGCGGGCCTTGAGGATGTAGGACAGGTTCGCCCCGAACGCGCTCCCGACCCCGAGGTCCCGCGCGTAGACCAGGCCGTGGTAGCTCGCGTCGGGGGTGTTGAAGGAGGTAAAGCGGTCGGGGTGCTGGGCGTAGTCGAACGTGCCGGCGTCGACGATCACGCCGCCGATCGCGGAGCCGTGCCCGCCGAGGTACTTCGTGGCCGAGTGCACGACGACGTCGGCGCCCCACTCGATGGGGCGGATCAGGTACGGCGTCGCGACCGTGTTGTCCACGACCAGCGGTACACCCGAGGAGTGCGCGGCGTCCGCGACGGCCGCGATGTCCAGCACGTCGGCCTGCGGGTTGGGGATCGTCTCGGCGAAGAACAGCTTCGTGTTGGGCTGCACCGCGTCGAGCCACGCCTGCGGGTCGTGCGGGTCGCTGACGAACGTCGTGGTGATGCCCATCCTGGGCAGCGTGTGGTGCAGGAGGTTGTAGGTGCCCCCGTACAGGCTCGGGCTCGCGACGACGTGGTCGCCGGCCTCCGCGACGTTGAGGATCGCGAACGTCGTCGCGGCCTGCCCGGACGCGAGCAGCAGCGCGCCGACGCCGCCCTCGAGGGAGGCCAGGCGGTTCTCCACGGCCTCGGTCGTGGGGTTGCCGATGCGGGTGTAGATCGGGCCGAGGTCCTTGAGCGCGAACCGGTCGGCGGCGACGCCGGCGTCCGGGAACACGAACGACGTCGTCTGGTAGATCGGCAGGGCGCGCGCGCCGGTGGCGGCGTCGGGGGTCTGGCCGGCGTGGATCTGGCGGGTCT
Source organism: Cellulomonas sp. ATA003 (assembly GCF_031582905.1). Lineage (NCBI taxonomy): Bacteria > Bacillati > Actinomycetota > Actinomycetes > Micrococcales > Cellulomonadaceae > Cellulomonas > Cellulomonas sp. ATA003. The sequence continues at coordinate 3,450,586 of NZ_CP133990.1, read as the reverse complement.
CGAACGACCAGCTCGGGGTGGTGCTCATGCGGGGCTCCTCGGGGCGGGGCCGCGGAGGGAGGTCAGCGCGCTGACCCGTCCCCCCGCGTGGGGTGGATGGCGGGGTGCGCGCCGGTGGCCCACCGAGCAGCCGTCGTCTCCGGGTCCGCGGACGGACCGGACGACCGCATGGGGCACAGCCGAGTGCGCGCGGTCAGCGACACATTCGGCAGGTCATGTCGGCGACAGTACGCAGCGACCGCGCTGCGGTGATACGCGCGTCTCGGCATCTGATACGTGACGTCTCGCCCCCGGCGACGGCGGGGCGAGACCAAACGCGGTCGGGTCCGTTTTGAATGACACCGGTGTGACTCGTGGGAATGCAGTGACCGGTGTTCTCTTGTGGGGCGCGAGTGGATACGGTGCCTCGGGCGGCCATGCCAGTGGCACCGCCCGCACCACCCCCGAGCACCCCGGGAGAACCCGTCATGTCCGCCCGAGCGCGCCTGCGAGTCCCCGTCGTCGTCCTGTGCGCGGGGGTGCTCGCCACGCTCGGCGCGCCGTCCGTCGCCGCCCCCACCGACGACGACGTGCGCGACGCGCGCCGCGCCGTCGCCCGCGGCCAGGACGCGGTGGCGCGCATCGAGGTCCGGCTCGCACGGATGTCCGCCGAGCGCGACGCGGCCGACGTCGCCGCCCGCACCGCCGCGGAGGCGTACCTGCAGGCAGACGCCGCGCGTGGCGAGGCGGCCGCGTCCGCGGCGCGCGCGAGCGAGCGGCTCGACGCCGCAGCCGCCTCGATGGAGGAGGCCCGCCGCACGCTCGTCGGGATCGCGCTGGCGGCCGCCCGCTCGGGCACCGCCAGCGCCTCGGTCGAGGGCGTGCAGGCGTTCCTGTCCGCCGACGACTTCGACGACATGGTCGAGCGGAGCGCCGCGCTGAGCCGGATGGGTGCGAAGGCGGACGCTGCCGTCCAGCAGTTCCGCGCGCGCCGGGTCGTCGCGGAGACGCTCCGGGCGCGGGCCGACGACGCCGTCGCGGACCTCGGCGCCGCCACCGACGACGCCCGGGCCGCGCTCGCCGCGGCGGAGGAGTCCGAGGCCGCGGCCGGCGCCGCCGTCGCCGCCGCCGAGGTGGAACGCGAGCAGCTCGTCGTCCAGCTCGCCGCGGCACGCAGCACGAGCGCCGACGTCGAGCGCGCGCGGCAGGACGCCGTGGACGCCGAGCGTGCGGCCCGCGCCGACGCCGCCGCCCGGGCGACGCGGGCGGGCGCCCGGGCGGCCCCCGCGGCGCCGGCCGCCACGGCAGCTGCTCCGGCACCGGCTCCGACCACTGCTCCCGCACCGGCACCTGCGCCCGTCCCGGCGCCTGCGCCCGTCCCGGCGCAAGCGCCAGCGCCCGCGCCTGCCCCGGCCCCTGCGCCCGCCCCGGTCCCCGCTTCCGCCCCGGTTCGCGCTCCTGCCCCCGCGCCTGCCCCGCCCCCGGTCGCAGCGCCGGCCCCGGCTCCCGCCCCGAAGCCTGTCACCGGCCCAGCGCCCGGCAGCGGGACGTCGCGCGGTTCGGCCGGTCAGGGCGCGGCGGCCGTCACGTGGGCCATGGGGAACCTCGGCCACCCGTACCGGCTGGGCGCCAACGGGCCGGCGGAGTACGACTGCTCGAGCTTCACCGGGACGGCCTGGCGCAGCGCCGGGCTCACCCTGCCCCGCACCTCCCGCGGGCAGTACACCCAGACCCTCAAGGTCGGCTACGACGGCCTGCGGCCGGGCGACCTCATCTTCTGGGGGCGGGACCCGCAGGACCCCGGGAGCGTCTACCACGTCGCGATGTGGGCCGGGAACGGCCAGATCGTCGAGGCCGCCCGCCCCGGCGTCCCCAGCCGGGTGTCGTCGATGACCGGTCGGTGGGCCAACACCATGCCGTTCGCCGGGCGTCCCTGACCTCACCGCACGCCGCGAGCCTCCGTCGCGCCCCGGGCACGCTCGAGGGGCCGACCCGGCGCTCGGGTCGGCCCCTCGTGGGTGGGCGTCGAGGTGCGCCGGTGCACCCCGCCGGGCTCAGTGGCCCTTGGTGTAGTACCCGGTGTCGATCGCGCGCTGGCGGGACCGCTCGATCTCGGCCTCGGCCTCGGCCTTGTCCGTCCAGTGCGCACCCTCGACCGACTTGCCGGGCTCGAGGTCCTTGTAGACCTCGAAGAAGTGCTGGATCTCCAGCCGGTGGAAGTCCGAGACGTCGTCGATGTCCTGGCGCCACGACGCGCGCTGGTCACCGGCCGGGACGCACAGCACCTTGTCGTCGCCGCCGGCCTCGTCGCGCATGCGGAACATCCCCAGGGCGCGGCAGCGGATGAGGCAGCCGGGGAACGTCGGCTCCTCGAGCAGCACGAGCGCGTCCAGCGGGTCGCCGTCCTCGCCGAGTGTCCCCTCGATGAACCCGTAGTCGTCCGGGTAGCGCGTCGACGTGAACAGCATGCGGTCCAGGCGGATCCGCCCGGTCGCGTGGTCGAGCTCGTACTTGTTGCGCTGACCCTTGGGGATCTCGATCGTGACGTCGAACTCCACAGCATTCCTCCGCATGGCAGCAGCGCCACCGGTCCGGCGTGACCGCCGTGGCGGGGCGATGGGTAAGTAGGTCGCGGCGGGCCGACGGACGGCCTGTCGCACGTACCTGGGAAACTAGTGTGACAGTACCGGCGCCGCAGGGTGCGGCCGGCCGGGGGACGCAGGGGGACGGGCATGGGCCGGGCGGCACGCGCGACAGGCGTCGGTGCTCTCGTGCTGGCGCTCGCCGCCGGCGGCTACGCGACGGCCGACGCGTACGACGTCGTCCCCGGGGTGCTCACCCTCGATCCGGTGCCCCCACCCCCGGCGCCGTTCCCGACGGCGCCCGCGGCGGTCGTGGCCCCCGATCTCCCCGTCGTGCTCCCCGGGCTCGACGACGCCGCCCCGCTGCCCGCGCCGGACGCCCTGGCCGCGAGCGTCGGTGAGCTCGTCGCGGACCCGCGGGTCGGGCCGTCGGTCGGCGTCGTCGTCGCGGACCTGCTCACCGGCGAGGTGCTCGCCGAGCACGAGGCGGCGGTGCCGCGCATCCCGGCGTCGGTCACCAAGCTCGCGACCGCGGTCGCGGCGCTCAGCGCCATCGGGCCGGACGCGACGGTGCGGACGCGCGTCGTGCGCGGCGGTGACGGCGAGGTCGTCCTCGTCGGCGGGGGCGACATGATGCTGGCCGCCGGCCCGGGGACCCCACGGCCGTCAACGGGCGGGCGGGCCTGGGCGACCTCGCGGAGGCGACCGCGCGCGAGCTCACGCTCGCCGGGACGACCACGGTGCGCCTCGGCGTCGACGACACCCTGTTCACCGGACCGGCGCTCAGCCCGACCTGGGACCCCAGCCACCTCGTCAACGGCTTCACCGCGCCGGTGGTCCCGCTCGCGATCGACATCGCCAAGGTCCGGTCCGACGTCGAGTACTCCCCGCGCCAGGCCGACCCCGTCCTGGTCGCCGCCCGCGCGTTCGCCGACGCCCTCGGCCAGCACGGCATCACGGTCGACGGCGCCCCGGCGCGGGTCGCCGAGCCGGCCGACGCGGTCGAGCTCGCGGGGGTCCACTCGGCGCCGCTCGTGGAGGTCGTCGACTACTTCCTGCACTCCTCGGACAACGCGATCACCGAGCTCGTCGGCCGGCTCGTCGCGCTCGACGCCGGGCTGCCCGCGAGCTTCGACGGCGCCACCCAGGCCGTGCTCGCGCAGGCCCGCGCGCTCGGCGTCGACACCACCGGTGCCCGGTTGTCCGACTGCAGCGGGCTCGGCGACGGGTCGGCGCTCCCGGCCACCACGGTCCTGGACCTCCTGCGCATCGTGACCGACCCCGCGCACCCCGAGCTGCGCGGCGTCGCCACCGGGATGCCGCTCGCCGGGTACAGCGGGACGCTCGCCGACCGCTACACCCGGTCCCCGGCGGCGGGGCTGGTCCGGGCGAAGACCGGCAGCCTCTCCGGCGTCACGTCGCTCGCGGGCACGGTGTCCGACGCCGACAGGCGCGTGCTGCTGTTCGCCGTCCTGGCGGACGCGACCCCACCCGGCGGGCAGCCGGGACCGCGCGCCGCGATCGACGCCTTCGTCACCCGGCTCGCGGCCTGCGGCTGCCGGTGACCCGGCCTGACCCGGCGGACCCGGCGGACCCGGCGGGGCCGGCGGCTACCGTGGCCTGATGGTCACCGTCGCTGCCCCGCCCGCCGGGGCCCCCGTCGACTGGGGCGTCGCGGCGCGGGTCGCCGGCCGGCTGGCCCGTCCCGGTCCTGCGGTCGCGCGCACGGAGGCGGCGGACCTCGTCGCCGAGCTGCACCGGGTCGCCGGGGTCGCGGCCGAGCACGTCACCGAGGCCACCGGGATGCGACCTGCGGACGGCGACCCACGGCTGTCCCGCGTGCACGTCGTGGACCGGCGGACGTGGGCCCGGGCCAACACCGGGATGCTCGACGCGCTTACCGCGGCCGTCCCGCTCCCGGCGGGGAGCGGCCGCCGTCCGCCGCCGGACGCCTCACCGGTGCGGTGCAGGTCGGTGCGGTCCTCGCGGCGCTCTCCGGGACGGTGCTGGGTCAGTTCGACCCGTTCAGCCCGGCCCCCGTCGACGGCCCCGTCGACGGCTCCGGCGGCGGCCCGTCGCGTGGCCGGCTCCTCCTGGTCGCGCCGAACGTGCTCACGGTCGAGCGCGCCCTGCGCGTCGACCCCGCCGACTTCCGCCTGTGGGTCGCCCTGCACGAGCAGACCCATGCGCTGCAGTTCGCCACCGCCCCCTGGCTCGCCGACCACCTGCGCGGACGGATGGCGGCGCTGCTCGCCGGCCTCGCGGACGACGACGGCCCGCTGTCCCTCGGCGCCGCGCGCTCGGCGCTCCGCGGCGGGGACGGTGACGACGGGGGCCTGCCGGCCCTGCTGCCGCCGGACACCCGCCGCGCGCTCGACGAGGTGGGTGCGGTCATGGCGCTGCTCGAAGGGCACGCCGACGTCGCCATGGACGCGGTCGGCCGCTCCGTCGTCCCGTCGGTGCGGCAGATCCGGGCGCGCTTCGATCGCCGCCGTGCGGGGTCGCGCCGCCTCGGCACCGTCGTGCTGCGCCGGTTGCTCGGGCTGGACGTCAAGCTCGCCCAGTACCGGGACGGGGCGGCGTTCGTCCGCCGCGTCCGGCGCGCCGTCGGCCCTGACGGCCTCAACGCGGTGTGGGCCGCACCGGACCACCTGCCCAGCGCGGCCGAGATCGCCCAGCCGCGCACCTGGGTGCGCCGCGTGCACGGCTGACCGGGTCCGGCAGGCATGAGCGGTCCGGCACCCGCCGTCGCGGCGGCCCGCCGCGCGGTGCGCGACGCGCTCACCGACCTCGACGCCGGCGACCTCGTGCTCGTCGCGTGCTCGGGCGGCCCGGACTCGCTCGCGCTCGCCGTGGCGACCGCGTTCGTCGCCCCGCGCGCCGGGCTCCGCGCGGGCGCCGTCGTCGTCGACCACGGGCTGCAGGCCGGCAGCGCCCACGTCGCCGACGACGCCGCGGCGGCCTGCCGTGCCCTCGGTCTCACCCCGGTCGAGGTCGTCCGGGTGACGGTCGGCGCGGCCGGCGGCCCCGAGGCGGCCGCGCGGGACGCCCGGTACGCCGCGCTCGACGCGGCGTCGAGGCGCCACGGTGCCGCTGCGGTGCTGCTCGGCCACACGCTCGACGACCAGGCCGAGACCGTCCTGCTGGGCCTCGCGCGCGGGTCCGGCGCCCGCTCGCTCGCCGGGATGCCCGCCCGGCGTGGAGCCCTGCGGCGTCCGCTGCTCGGCCTGCGGCGGGCCGACACCGTCGCGGTGTGCGCGGCCGCGGGGGTGCGACCGTGGGACGACCCGACCAACACCCCGACCCCCACCCCGACCGACGACCCGACGGACGGCACCGCGCCGCTGCGCAGCCGGGTCCGCCACCGGGTGCTCCCCGTGCTCGAGGAGGTGCTCGGCCCGGGAGTCGCCGAGGCGCTCGCGCGCACCGCGGACGGTCTGCGCGAGGACGCCGACGCGCTCGACGCGCTCGCGGCGGACCTGCTCGCCCGCGCCCGGACGCCCGAGGGGCACCTCGACGTCGTCGTCCTCGGCGGGGCGGCGGCCGCGGTCCGGCGGCGGGCGCTGCGGGCGGCCGCGGTCGCGGCCGGGTCACCGGCCGGAGCGCTGCGTCGCGAGCACGTGCTCGGGCTCGACTCGCTGCTCGTGGACTGGCACGGGCAGGGCCCGCTGCACCTGCCCGGGGGCCTCCTCGGCAGCCGGGTCTGTGGGAGGCTGAGGCTTCACACCCCCACACCTGAGGAGCACCAGCGGTGGACGCTGCGGACATGGGCGACGACCTCGAGCGGGTCCTGCTGACCGAGGAGCAGCTGGGCTCCCGGCTGGACGAGCTGGCCGCGCAGATCGACGCCGACTACGCCGGCAAGGACGTGCTGCTGGTGGGTGTGCTCAAGGGGGCCGTCATGGTCATGGCCGACCTCGCCCGACGCCTGCACGGGTCGGTGCAGATGGACTGGATGGCGGTGTCGTCGTACGGCTCGGGGACGAAGTCGTCCGGCGTGGTGCGCATCCTCAAGGACCTGGACGCCGACCTCACCGACCGGCACGTGCTCATCGTCGAGGACATCATCGACTCCGGGCTGACGCTGTCCTGGCTCCTCGCCAACCTGCGCAGCCGGGGGCCGGCCAGCGTGGAGATCGCGACGATGCTCCGCAAGCCCGAGGCCGCCAAGGTCGAGGTCGACGTCCGGTACGTCGGCTTCGAGATCGCCAACGAGTTCGTCGTCGGGTACGGCCTCGACTACGCCGAGCGCTACCGCAACCTGCCGTTCGTCGGCACGCTCGCGCCGCACGTCTACAGCCACTGACGCGCCGCTCCCGCCACTGACGCGTCGCCCGGCCGGGGCACCCCGTCCGGGCCGCCGCAGCGGCGGCGTCAGCCGCCGAACGCGGCCGCCATGCCGGCCTGCTCCTCGAGCACGTCGGCCATCCGCGCCTGGACGGCGTCCAGCTCGCCGATGATCCCGGACGTCGACCGGATTCCCTCGGTGACGGTCCGGCTGGTGCTCTGGATGCCGGCGACCTGGTCGGCGACCCGCTGGGTCGCCTGCGCCGTCTCGCGGGCGAGCTCCTTGACCTCGCCGGCGACCACAGCGAACCCGCGCCCCACCTCCCCGGCCCGCGCCGCCTCGATGGTCGCGTTCAGCGCGAGCAGGTTGGTCTGCTCGGCGATGGTCGAGATGATCTTGATGACGTCGGCGATCGAGGTGGACGCCTCGGACAGCGCGGCGACCTCGGCGCTCATGGTGGCCGAGCTCGACACGGCGCGATCGGCGACCGCCCCGGCGTCCGCCGACGCCGCCCGCAGGCGTGACACGGTGTCCAGCAGGAGCCGGGCGCTGCGGGCGTCCTCCTCGCGCCGGCGCAGCATCGACAGCCGCTGGGACACGAGGTGCTGGACGTTGCGCAGCGCCTCGGCGCGCGACGGCGACAGCTCGATCGTCTCGGTCGTGAAGAAGTCCATCGTGCCCAGCACCACGTCGCCGTCGAGCACGGGGAAGCAGACGCCCGACCGGACGCCGGCCCGCTGCGCGGCCGGCGCGCGCACGCAGTCCGTGAGCTGCGCGAGGTCCTCGACGAACACGAGGTCACGGGCCTTCCACGCCCGCCCGGAGAGCCCCACGCCCTCGGCGAACGACGCGGCCAGGGTCACCTGGCGGAACTCCTCGCCGGCCGACCCCGACTCCACGTCGAACCGCAGGACGCCCGCGGCGTCGTCCATCTGCCAGTACGAGCCGTACGCCCAGCCGAACGCCGTGCGCACCGTGTCCAGGGCGACGCGCAGCGCCGCGCGGGCGTCGCCCGCCTCGCCCACCTTCGCCACGACCGTGGTCACCGCGAGGCGGTCGTCCAGGGTCTCCCGCAGCTCCGACGTCACCACGGCCTGCACCCGGGCGAGGGAGGCGATCCGCGCGATGGCGGCCCACTTGTCGCCGTCGAGCTGGGGCAGCGGCGTGCGGCCGTAGGCCTCCAGCACCGCGGTGACGCGTCCGCTCGCGTCCAGCAGCGGGACGACGGCGCCCTCGCTCGCGCCGGCACGGAGCGCCGCCTCCCAGCGCAGGCAGCGCGGACCGTCGCCGAGCTCACGCACGAGCACCGGGCGACGGGTGGCGACGGCGCCGCCGAGCAGGCCGGCGTCCGCCGGCAGCGACCGGGCGCCGCCCATGGCGCCCCGCATCGCCGACAGGAGGTCGCCGGTCTCGTGGACGAGCGCGAACTGCCCGTGCGGGTCACGCACCCAGGCCGCGCCGTACGCCAGCCGCAGCCGCGCGGCGAGCGCGTCGGTGATCGTCACGACCGCGTCGTCCGCGTTCTTGACCCCTCCGTCGAGCGCCCGCAGGACGTGCTCGAGCGCCTCGACGTCCTGCGGGGGCGGCGTGGTGCGGGCGTCGGGACGGGGGCGGCGCAGCACGGGCATGGTGTTCCTTCTGACCGGAGGGTCGGGCACGCGGGTGGCGCCCCCACGCGCCCATCGGCACCGGCGCGGCGGAGTTGACGGAACGCCGCGCCGGGTCCGGCGGGCGCCGGCGCAGGGGCGGCGCCGTCGTGCGGCCCTGGGCGAACAGGGGACCGGATCGTCAGGTCGGACGTGTAACTTGCCAGGGCAACCCGCACACCGATCTGGAGGGAACAGGGGCACGCCCCTCACCCATGAACTTCAAGCGCCTCACTCGCGGCCCCGTGCTGTGGATCGTCCTGGCCGTGGCGATCCTCTGGATCGGCGCCTCGACCCTCTTCTCGCCGCAGGTCAGCCGCATCGACACCTCGACCGGCCTGGAGCTGCTCGAGCGCGGTGAGGTCGAGCAGGCCGAGATCGTCGACGGCGAGCAGCGCGTCACCCTGTCCCTGGCGGAGGACCTCACGGTCGACGGCGAGGACCTCGGCCGGACGGTCGAGTTCTTCTACGTGGAGCCGCAGGGCGAGACGGTCGTGCAGGCGATCGCCGAGGCCGACCCCGAGGGCGGCTTCAACTCCGAGGTGCCGGTGCAGTCGTGGCTGGCGAGCCTGCTGGGCCTGCTGCTGCCCTTCATCATCATCCTGGCAATCTTCTGGTTCCTCATGTCCCGGATGCAGGGGGCAACTCGCGGGTCATGGGCTTCGGCAAGTCCAAGGCCAAGCTCGTGAGCAAGGAGGCGCCCCAGGTCCGGTTCAGCGACGTCGCGGGCGTGGACGAGGCGGTCGAGGAGCTCCACGAGATCAAGGAGTTCCTGTCCGACCCGGCCCGGTTCCAGGCCGTGGGCGCGAAGATCCCCAAGGGCGTCCTGCTGTACGGCCAGCCCGGGACCGGCAAGACGCTGCTCGCCCGCGCCGTCGCGGGTGAGGCGGGCGTCCCCTTCTACTCCATCTCCGGGTCGGACTTCGTCGAGATGTTCGTCGGCGTCGGTGCGTCGCGCGTGCGCGACCTGTTCACGCAGGCCAAGGAGAACGCGCCGGCCATCATCTTCATCGACGAGATCGACGCCGTCGGCCGTCACCGCGGTGCCGGGATGGGTGGCGGGCACGACGAGCGCGAGCAGACGCTCAACCAGATGCTGGTCGAGATGGACGGGTTCGACGTCAACGCGAACGTCATCCTCATCGCGGCGACGAACCGGCCCGACATCCTCGACCCCGCGCTGCTGCGTCCGGGCCGCTTCGACCGCCAAATCTCGGTCGACCCGCCCGACCTCAAGGGCCGCGCGCAGATCCTGTCGGTGCACGCGCAGGGCAAGCCGATGGCGCCCGACATCGACCTCGAGGCCGTCGCGCGGCGCACCCCGGGCTTCACCGGTGCCGACCTCGCCAACGTGCTCAACGAGGCTGCGCTGCTCACCGCGCGCACCGGCGGCCAGACGATCGGCGACCACGAGCTCGACGAGGCGATCGACCGCGTCGTGGCCGGGCCGCAGAAGCGCACCCGGATCATGAAGGTCAAGGAGCAGAAGATCACCGCGTACCACGAGGGTGGTCACGCGATCGTGGCGGCGGCGCTGCGCTACACCGACCCCGTCACCAAGGTGACGATCCTGCCGCGCGGGCGTGCGCTCGGGTACACGATGGTCATGCCGGCCGAGGACAAGTACTCCACGACCCGCAACGAGCTCCTCGACCAGCTCGCGTACGCGATGGGCGGCCGGGTCGCCGAGGAGCTCGTGTTCCACGACCCGACGACCGGGGCGTCCAACGACATCGAGAAGGCGACCGCGATCGCCCGCAAGATGGTCACGCAGTACGGGATGAGCGAGAAGGTCGGCGCCATCAAGCTGGGCCAGGACTCCGGCGAGGTGTTCATGGGCCGCGACATGGGCCACGGCCGGGAGTACTCCGAGTCCGTCGCCGCGCTCGTCGACGTCGAGGTGCGGCGACTCATCGAGGCCGCGCACGACGAGGCGTGGGAGGTCCTGGTCCAGTACCGCGACGTCCTCGACCACCTCGTGCTCGAGCTGCTCGAGCGCGAGACCCTCAACCAGGCCGAGCTCGCCGAGGTCTTCGCCCCGATCGTCAAGCGCTCCGCGCGCGACGTGTGGCTGTCGTCCGACGAGCGCCCGGTCGCGACCCGGCCCCCGGTCATGACCCCGGCGGAGAGGGCGGAGCAGAACGGCCACCCGGTCATCCCGCAGGACGAGGCCGCCGCCGCTGGCGAGCATCCGGTCTCCGGTCCCGTCCCGCTGCCGCCGAGCGGCACCCCCGACCTCGGGCCGCGGAGCTGACCGACGTGACCGACCCGATCGCCGCCGGCCTGCCCTCGGCGCGTCCCTACGACGCGCCGAGGGTCGAGGCCGCCGTCCGCGAGCTGCTGCACGCGGTGGGGGAGGACCCCGACCGCGAGGGCCTGCAGGACACCCCGGCGCGCGTCGCGCGCGCCCTCGCCGAGACGTTCGCGGGGCTGCACCGAGACCCGGCCGAGGTGCTCACCACCACGTTCGACCTCGGTCACGAGGAGATGGTGCTGGTCAAGGACATCGAGGTGTACTCGACCTGCGAGCACCACCTCGTGCCGTTCCACGGCGTCGCGCACGTCGGGTACATCCCGAACGAGGACGGCCGGATCACCGGGCTGAGCAAGCTCGCCCGGGTGGTCGACCTGTACGCCCGCCGCCCGCAGGTGCAGGAGCGGCTCACGACCCAGGTGGCCGACGCCCTCATGGCCCACCTGCGGCCGCGCGGCGCCATCGTCGTGATCGAGTGCGAGCACCTGTGCATGTCGATGCGGGGGTGCGCAAGCCGGGTGCGCGCACCGTGACGTCCGCGGTCCGCGGGCAGATGCGCGACGGCGCCACCCGCGCCGAGGCCATGAGCCTCATCCTCGGTCGCTGACGCATCGCCGACCGCGCGCTGACCCACACCTCCGGTCGCCCTAGGGTGAACGCCGTGCCCGTCCCCGCCGCCCGCCCGCCGCGCCACCCCGAGCCGCTGCCGCCGGGGATCACCGCCCTGCAGCGGACGCTGGTCATGGGCGTGGTCAACGTGACCCCCGACTCCTTCTCCGACGGGGGACGCTGGTTCGAGCCGGACGCCGCCGTCGCGCACGGGCGGTCGCTGCTCGCCGCCGGGGCCGACCTGCTCGACGTCGGCGGGGAGTCGACGCGGCCCGGCTCGGCGCGGGTCACGGTCGAGGACGAGCTCGCGCGCGTGCTGCCGGTCGTCCGGGCGCTCACCGCGGGCGGCGCCGCCGTGAGCGTCGACACGACGCGGGCCGAGGTGGCCGAGCGGGCCGTGGACGCGGGGGCGGTGCTCGTCAACGACGTCTCCGGGGGTTTGGCGGACCCGGCCATGCACCGGACCGTGGCGCGGCTGGGGGTCGCCTACGTCGCGATGCACTGGCGCGGGCACGCCGACGTCATGGACACCCGCGTCGACTACGACGACGTCGTCGAGGACGTGCGCCGCGAGCTCGCGCAGCGCCTCGACGAGCTGGCCTCGGCCGGCGTCGACCCGGCGCGCGTGGTGCTCGACCCCGGCCTCGGCTTCGCCAAGCGCGGCGCCGACAACTGGCCGCTGCTGGCGCACCTCGACCGGCTCGGGTCGCTCGGCCGGCCCGTGCTGGTCGGCGCGTCGCGCAAGCGGTTCCTGGGTCACCTGCTCGCCGGGGCCGACGGCGCCCCGGTGCCCCCGGCCGGCCGCGACGCCGCGACGGCCGCCGTGAGCGCGCTCGCGGCGCTCGCGGGGGCTTGGTGCGTGCGGGTGCACGAGGTGGCAGGCTCGGCGGACGCCGTCCGGGTCGCCGCCGCGTGGACCGCCGCCGGGACCCCGGCCGGCGCCCCGACCCACCCGCCGACCACTCACCCACCGACCGACCACCCGACCGACCGACCACCCGACCGACCGACCGACGAGGACGTGACGACGTGAGCACCCACCCGATGGGGCCGGCCCTGGACGACGCGGGGCACCCCCTGGACCAGATCGTCCTGGCCGGGATCAGCGCCACCGGGTACCACGGGGTCTTCGAGCACGAGCGTCGCGAGGGGCAGGTCTTCAGCGCCGACGTCGTGGTCCACCTCGACACCCGTCGGGCCGCCGCCGGGGACGACCTGGGCCGCACGGTCGACTACGGCGTGCTCGCGGAGAAGGTCGCCGCGGTGCTCGCGGGCGACCCGGCCGACCTCATCGAGACGGTCGCCGAGCGCATCGCGGCGACCGCGCTCGCCGATCAGGTCGTCGTCGCCGTCGACGTCGCCGTGCACAAGCCCGGTGCGCCGGTGACGGTGCCGTTCGAGGACGTCGTCGTGCGGGTGCGCCGGGACCGGCAGAAGCTGCCCGCCGCAGCGCCGTGGGAGGCGCCGCCCGCCGCGACCACGGGCCCCGGCGCGGGGCAGGGGTCGTCCGGGCCCCAGCGCGTCGCCGACGGCTCCGCCGCCCCCGAGCCCGACCGGCTCGACGAGGCCCCGCCGGTGCCCGTCGAGGCGGTGCTCGCGCTCGGGTCGAACATCGGGGCGCCGCAGAGCACGCTGCGGACCGCGGTCGACGACCTCGGGGCGATCGACGGGGTCGAGGTCCTCGCGGTGTCGCCCCTGGCACGCACCGCGCCGGTCGGTGGACCCGAGCAGCCGGACTTCCTCAACGCCGTCCTGCTCGTGCGCACGAGCCTCGCGGCCCGCGCGCTGCTCCGGGCGGTGCAGGGCGTCGAGGCGCGGCACGGACGCGAGCGCCGTGAGCACTGGGGCCCGCGCACCCTCGACATCGACCTCATCACCTACGACACGACGCTCGCCGTGACCGACGACCTCGAGCTCCCGCACCCCCGCGCCCACCAGCGCGCCTTCGTGCTGCAGCCGTGGGCGCAGATCGCGCCCGACGCCGTGCTGCCCGGGCTGGGCGGCGGCCCGGTCGCCGCGCTCGCCGCGACGGCGCCCGACCGCGGCGGCATCCGGTGGCTCGCCCTGGACTGGATGAACGCGCCGGTCCGGCACGAGACGGACGTCGAGCCCGCACCGGACCCCGCACCGGATTCCGTGCCGTCCCCGGACCGCGCCGCCGCCCCCGCGGGCGACAGGGAGCGCTGATGGCGCGCACGCGCTGGCAGTCGCTGGTCGCGGTCGCCGTGGTGGTGACCGTCCTGGCGTGGGCGGTCCTGGGGCTCCTGCGCGGGCAGGGCGTGGTCCTGCCGCCGGTCGCGTGGCTCGTCGTGCTCGTCATGCTCGTGATCGCCGGCGTCGTGCTGCGCATGGGCTGGGCGGTCCGGCAGTTCCTGCAGGGCCGGCGGCCCGACCTCGACCCGCTGCGGGCGGCCCGGACGGCGGTGCTCGCCAAGGCGTCCTGCTACACCGGGGCCACGCTGCTCGGGTGGTACCTCGCCCAGGTGCTGCTGGTGATCGGCGACCTGGGCATCGAGTCGCAGCGGGACCGCGCGGTCGCCGCCGCGGCCGCGTCCCTCGGGGCCGTGGTGCTCGCCGTCGTCGGGCTCGTCGTGGAGCACCTGTGCCGGGTCCCGCCGCCCTCGGACGACGTCGCGTCGGACGGCGAGCCGAACGGCACCGACCCCGCCGCCGTCTGACCCGGCACCGGCCACGGGCGTGGTGGTCCGGGCCCTCGCCAGTGGAAGGATGGGCACATGACCGACCTGCACAGCGACGCCGGACCGTTCGAGCCCGACGGCGTCGTCTGGCACCCCGTCTCGCCCCGCCTGGCGACCGCGCGCCTCGCGACCGCGGCCATCGTCCTGGGGGTGCCCTTGCTCGGCACGGCGGTCACCGCCGTCCTCACCGGGGCCACGTGGGTGTGGGCGTTCCCGGCCGCCCTCGCGCTGATCGGGGTGTGGACCGCCGTCCTCGTGCCGCGCCAGGTCCGCGCGATCGGCTACGCCGAGCGCGCCGACGACCTGCTGATCCGCAAGGGCATCGTGTTCCGGTCGATGGTCGTCGTGCCCTACGGGCGCATGCAGTACGTCGACGTGCAGGCCGGTCCGCTGGCCCGCGCGTTCGGGATCGCCCAGGTGCAGCTGCACACCGCGTCGCCGGGCACCGACGCCGCGATCGACGGGCTGCCGCCCGAGGAGGCCTCGCGGCTGCGTGACGGGCTCGCGTCCCGCGGCGAGGCCCGGCTGGCGGGCCTGTGACGACCCCGCCGGACGAGCCCACGGGCGCCGTCGCCGCCCCCGGTCGCGCCGGTGCCGACGGCGCACCCGGTGCCGACCGGCCGGACGCCATCGTGACCGGGGAGGCCGCCGCGGCGCCGGCCGACCTCGTGTGGAACCGCATGCACCCGGTGACCCCGGCCGTGAAGGGCTGGAAGGTCGTCGTCGTCCTGGTCTTCATCGCCGCCCAGCAGCTCAGCGACGACCTCGCCGACGCCCGCGACCTGCTCGCCGGCCGCGGCTGGCTCATCGCCCTCGGCGTGCTGGTCGGCGTGGCGCTGATCGCCTTCGGGTACGCCGCGCTCGCCTGGCGCATGACGCGCTACGCGCTCGACGACGACGCCGTGTACCTGCACAGCGGGGTCCTGTTCCGTCAGCAGCGCAAGGCGCGCCTGGACCGGCTGCAGGCGGTCGACGTCGTCCAGCCGATCCTCGCCCGGCTCATGGGTCTCGCCGAGCTCAAGCTCGAGGTCGCCGGCGGCCCCGGGTCCGCGGTGTCGCTCGCGTTCCTCAAGGAGGACCAGGCCGACGCGCTGCGCGCCGAGCTGCTCGCGCGCGCGGCCGGGCTGCGCCGCGCCGAGGGCGAGCCGGCCGAGTCCGCCCCCGAGCGCCCCGTGCTCGAGGTCCCGGCGTCGCGGGTGATCGGTGCGATGATCCGCTCCGGTGCGACCGTGACGCTGGTCGGCGGCGTCATCGCCGTCGTGGTGATCATCGCGGTCACCGGCGAGCCCGGGGCGGCCCTCGCGCTGCTCCCAGGCTTCCTCGGGGTCGCCGGGGTGTACTGGTCGCAGTTCTCCCGCGACTTCAACTTCCACGCCGCGATCTCCCCGGACGGCATCCGGCTGCGCCACGGCCTGCTCGAGTCGCGCTCGCAGACACTCCCGCCCGGCCGGGTGCAGGCGATCGGGATCAAGCAGGGGCTGCTGTGGCGCCGCAGCGGCTGGTGGCGGGTCGAGGTCAACGTCGCCGGGTACGGCGGCGAGGGCGACGCCGGCGCGGAGAACGTGCTGCTGCCCGTGGGTGACCGCGACGAGGCCCTCACGGCCGTCTGGCTGGTGCTGCCCGACCTCGGCGCCGAGGACCCGCGCGCCGTGCTCACCGCGGCGCTCGAGGGCACCTGCGACGACGGCGGGTTCGTCACGATCCCGCGCCGCGCGCGGTGGCTCGACCCGTGGGCCTGGCGCCGCACCGGCTACCGCGTGACCGACCGTGCGCTGCTCATCCGCAGCGGACGCCTCGTGCGCCGCCTCGTCGTCGTCCCGCACGAGCGCACCCAGTCCCTCGGCGTCGAGCAGGGACCGCTCCAGCGGCGCCTCGGTGTCGCGTCGCTCGCGGTGCACTCCACGCCCGGACCGGTCAGCCCGCGCGTCCCGCACCTCGCGCTGGACGTCGCCGCCCGGCTGCTCGACGAGCAGACCGCGCGGGCCCGCACCGCGCGCGCGAGCGCCGGCCCGGAGCAGTGGATGCGCGCCGCCGCCGAGCCGCGTGCCGTGACCCAGTCGGACCCGGCGTCGTGACGGTCCCCGGGGCCGCCGCGTCGCGACCCGGGCGGCTGGGCGTCGGCGTCGTCGGGGCCGGCCGGGTGGGCGCCGTGCTCGGCAGCGCGCTGCGGTCGGTCGGCCACCCCGTGGTCGCCGCGAGCGGCATCTCGACCGGCTCGCGCGACCGCATCGACGCGCTGCTGCCGGGCGTTCCCGTGCTCGAGGTGCCCGACGTCGTCGAGCGCGCCGAGCTCGTCCTGCTCACCGTGCCCGACGACGCCCTGGCCCCGCTCGTCGCCGGGCTCGCCGAGGTCGGCGCGTGGCAGCCCGGGCAGCTCGTGCTGCACACGTCCGGCCGGTTCGGCACCGGGGTGCTCGCCCCGGCCCGCGCGGCCGGGGCGATCCCGCTCGCCGTGCATCCGGCGATGACCTTCACCGGGACGTCCCTGGACCTGTCCCGGCTGGTCGGGTGCTGCTTCGCGGTGACCGCACCGGGGCCCGTCCTGCCGATCGCGCAGGCGCTCGTCGTCGAGATCGGCGGCGAGCCCGTCGTGGTCGACGAGGCCGCTCGGCCGCTGTACCACGCGGCACTCGCGCACGGGGCGAACCACCTCGTCGTCCTGGTGGCGCAGGCCGCGCAGGCGCTGCGCGCCGCGGGGGTCGACGACCCCGGTCACGTCCTGGCGCCCCTGCTCGGCGCCGCGCTCGACGGCGCCCTGCGCGCCGCGTCGGTCGCCGACGGGCCCGGGGCCATCGCGACGATGACCGGCCCGGTCGCCCGCGGGGATGTCGGCACCGTGACCGACCACCTCGCCGAGCTCACCGCGCTCGCCGCACGCGACGCCGCGCTCGACATCCCGGACGGCTACCGCACGCTCGCGCGCGCGGCCACGCAGCGCTCGCTCGCGGCCGGGCGGCTCCGCGAGGACCCGGCCCAGGCGCTGCTCGACGCCCTGGCCGACCCCGGCGGCTCGTCGGGCCCCGGCGGCGCGGCGGGTCCCGGCGACCCCGTGGGCCCGATCGACCCCGGCGACCCGGCGGGCCCCGCCGACCCGCCGTCCGGTCCCGCCCCCGCCCGAGCGATCCCGCGCCCCGCCCGTCCGACCACCCGGAGGACCCCGCATGACCGACGACGACCGCGCGACCCGCGGCGGTGCGGCGCCCCGGCTGGTGCGCACCCGCGACGAGCTCGACGCCGTCCTCGGCAGCACGTCGGGGCGCCGCGCCGTGGTCATGACGATGGGCGCCCTCCACGAGGGGCACCTCGCCCTCGTGCGCTCCGCCCGCGCCGCCGCCGACCACGTCGTCGTGACCATCTTCGTCAACCCGCTGCAGTTCGGCCCCGGGGAGGACCTCGAGCGCTACCCGCGCGACCTCGAGGGCGACCTCGGCCTGCTCGCCGGCGCCGGGGCCGACGTCGTCTTCGCCCCCACGCCCGACGTCGTCTACCCCGACGGCGATCCGGTCGTGCGGGTGAGCGCCGGCGCGATCGGCGACGTGCTCGAGGGTGCGTCCCGGCCGGGGCACCTCGACGGCGTGCTGACCGTCGTGCTCAAGCTGCTGCACCTCGTGCGCCCGCAGGTCGCGCTGTTCGGCCAGAAGGACGCCCAGCAGCTCATGGCCGTGCGCCGCATGGTGCGCGACCTCGACGTCGACGTCGAGGTGGTGGGCGTGCCGACGGTGCGCGACGACGACGGCCTCGCGCTGTCGTCCCGCAACGCCTACCTGTCCGCCGACGAGCGCACCCGGGCGCTCGCGCTGTCGGCGGCCGTCCGGGCCGCCGAGGACGTCGCCGCGGCCGGGGGACGGCCGAGGCCGTGCGGGCCGCGGTGCACACGGTCCTGGACGCCGCCGACCTCGTGGTGGAATACGCCGTCCTGGTCGACCCGTTGACCGCACAGAGGGTCCGCGAGGACCACACCGGCGCGACGGTGCTCGTCCTGGCAGCCCGGGTCGGCAGCACACGCCTGATCGACAACGCCCCGCTGCGGCTGGGCCGGCACTCCCTGGAGCACGCATGACGTCCCTGCAGCGCCCGATGATGATCGGCAAGATCCACCGGGCCACCGTCACCCAGGCCGACCTGCACTACGTGGGCTCGGTCACCGTCGACGCCGACCTGCTCGACGCCGCGGACCTCCTGCCCGGGCAGCAGGTCGACATCGTCGACGTCACCAACGGCGCACGGCTCACCACCTACACGATCCCCGGCGAGCGCGGGTCGGGCCAGATCTGCATCAACGGCGCCGCCGCCCACCTCGTGGCGCCGGGCGACGTCGTCATCCTCATCGCGTACGGCATGCTCGACGACGCCGAGGCGCGGACCTACTCCCCGCACGTGGTGTTCGTCGACGAGGCGAACCGCATCCTCGACCGCTCCGGGGACCCGGGGCAGGTCCCCGAGGAGGGCCGCGACCTGCACGGCGGCCTGCAGCCCAGCGGTCTGGCCTTCGCCGCCGTCCGCGGCTGACCCGCCTGACCCCCTCGGGGCCCGCCCGGACCAAGCCGTGCCGGTCGGTAGGATCGGTGGGTGAGCCAGCTCCCCGCCGTGCCCGACCCCGCCGACGTCCCCGCCGAGGGGGCCGACGAGCTGCCGGAGCAGATGAGGGTCCGGCGGGAGAAGCGCGAACGCCTCCTGGCCAGCGGGCGTGAGGCCTACCCGGTCTCCGTGCCGCGCACCCACACCGTCGCCGCCGTCCGGGCCGCGCACCCCGACCTCCCGGCCGGCGAGGAGACCGACGACGTCGTCGGTGTCGCCGGGCGCGTGGTCTTCCTGCGCAACACCGGCAAGCTGTGCTTCGTCACCCTGCAGGACGGCGAGGGCAACCGGCTCCAGGTCATGCTCAGCCAGGCGGTCGTCGGCGAGGAGTCGCTGACCGCGTTCAAGGCGGACGTCGACCTCGGTGACCACCTGTTCGCCCACGGCCGGGTCATCAGCTCGCGGCGCGGTGAGCTCTCCGTCTTCGCCGACGACTGGCAGATCGCGGCCAAGGCGCTGCGCCCGCTGCCGGTGCTGCACAAGGACCTGTCCGAGGAGGCGCGGGTCCGCCAGCGCTACGTCGACCTCATCGCGCGTCCGGCCGCCCGGGACACCGTGCGCCTGCGCGCGGGCGTCGTGCGGTCGCTGCGGGAGAACTTCCACCGCCGCGGGTACCTCGAGGTCGAGACCCCGATGCTCCAGACCGTGCACGGCGGCGCGACCGCGCGGCCCTTCACGACCCACATGAACGCCTTCGACCTCGACCTGTTCCTGCGCATCGCGCCCGAGCTGTTCCTCAAGCGCGCGGTGGTCGGTGGCGTCGAGCGGGTCTTCGAGATCAACCGGAACTTCCGCAACGAGGGCGCCGACTCCACGCACTCCCCGGAGTTCGCGACCCTCGAGGCGTACGAGGCCTACGGCGACTACGACACGATGGCGGAGCTGACGCAGGACCTCGTGCAGCAGGCCGCGCTCGACGTCTTCGGCACGACGACGGTCACGCTGGCCGACGGCACCCCGTACGACGTCGGCGGTCGGTGGGAGGTGCTGAGCCTGTACAGCTCGCTGTCCGACGCGCTGGGGGAGGAGGTCACGCCCGAGACCCCCGTCGCGTGGCTCCAGCGCCACGCCGACCGCCTCGACATCTCGGTCGACCCCGCGCGAGCGAGCCACGGCAAGCTCGTCGAGGAGGTCTGGGAGCACCTCGTCGGCGACCACCTGCACGCCCCGACGTTCGTGCGGGACTTCCCGGTGGAGACGTCCCCGCTCACGCGAGCGCACCGGTCGCTGCCCGGCCGGGTCGAGAAGTGGGACCTGTACGTCCGCGGGATGGAGCTGGGCACGGCCTACTCCGAGCTCGTCGACCCGGTCGTGCAGCGCGAGCGCTTCGAGGCGCAGGCGCTTCTCGCCGCCGCGGGTGACGACGAGGCGATGGCCGTCGACGAGGACTTCCTGACCGCCATGGAGTACGCCATGCCGCCGTCGGGCGGGATGGGGATGGGCATCGACCGACTGCTCATGGCGCTCACCGGTCTGGGTATCCGGGAGACCATCCTCTTCCCGTTGGTGAAGCCGCTCGGCTGACCGACCCGTGCGGTGCCGCGGCGTAGACTCGTCGGGTGGACACCTTCTGGGCCGCTGCTGCCGCACTCACCCCGCCGATCGGCGTCGGGATCCTGTTCACGATCGCGATCCGGGCGCTGATGAATGCCGACCGGACCGAGCGCGCCGCCATGGCGCGGCTCGAGGCCGAGGAAGCGGCTCGTGCCCAGGCCGCCGCCGGCAGCGGATCGCAGCGCACGGTCGACTGAATTGATGACCGCTGTGACACCGCGCACGCACACGTTGACCGGGGCACATATCCGCGGCTGATTTGCCCGGCGGTCGTACGCCATTCGACCCGCCCATTGTGGAGATCTTTGACGCGCCTTTGCGGGCAGTGCCATGCTCACGGTGAACCGGGCGAAAACATCGCCCGCGCAAACGCGAGGAGATTGCACATGGCGCAGAAGGTCCAGGTTCTGCTGGTCGACGACATCGACGGCGGTACCGCCGAGGAGACGGTGACGTTCTCCCTGGACGGCGTCTCGTACGAGATCGACCTCACCGCGGACCACGCAGCCGAGCTGCGCGAGTCCTTCTCCCGCTGGGTCGGGCACGCCCGCAAGGTCGGCTCCGGCTCGCGCGGCTCCGCGCGCCAGAACCGCGGCGGCGGATCCGGCCGCCGGTCGAGCGGCTCGTCCAGCGACGCCACCGCGATCCGCGAGTGGGCCCGGGAGAACGGCCACGAGGTGTCCGAGCGTGGCCGCATCTCGGCCGACGTCCGCGCCGCCTACGAGGCCGCGCACTGACGCAGGCGACCGCCTGACGCACGGACGGCCGCCCGGGGCCTCAGCCCTGGGCGGCCGTCTGTCGTCCTGCGTGGTGACCCGAGCGGGTCAGGCGCTGCGGGTCGCGGTGAGGTCGCGCACCGCGGCGTACTGCTCCCGGACCGCCGGCTCCGCGGGGGCCGAGAAGACCTCGGCGTCGCCGGCCGCCGTCCACCGCGGGGCGGTGGCGCCCCCGGTCAGCGCCCAGGCGGCCTGGCGCGCGGCGCCGTCGGCCACGTACTCGCCCGGCGGCGGGACGGCCACGTCCAGGCCGAAGACCGACGGCGCGATGCGGCGCACGGCCTCGGACTGCGCTCCGCCCCCGATGAGCGAGACGGTGCGGACGGGCACGCGCTGCTCGCGCAGCGCGTCCATCCCGTCGGCGAGGGCGCACAGCATGCCCTCGACCGCGGCCCGCGCCAGGTGCGCCGGCGTGGTGTTGCCCAGCCGCATGCCGTGCAGCGCACCGGTCGCGTCCGGCTTGTTCGGGGTGCGCTCGCCCTCGAGGTAGGGCACCAGCACGAGCCCGTCCGACCCCGCCGGGGCCTGCAGGGCGAGGGCGCTGAGCCCGGCGTGGTCGACCCCGAGCATGCGCGCGGCGGCGTCGAGCACGCGCGAGGCGTTGAGCGTGCAGGCCAGCGGCAGGAAGGCGCCGGTCGCGTCGGCGAAGCCCGAGACCATGCCCGACGCGTCGGTGGTCGGCTTCGCCGAGATGGCGGAGACGACGCCCGAGGTCCCGATGGAGACCGCGACGTCCCCCTCGACCATGCCCAGGCCGAGCGCCGCACCGGCGTTGTCCCCGGCACCGGCACCGAGCACGACGCCGTCGGCGGTCGTCCCGGCGCGCGCACCGGCGGCCACGACGCGCGGCAGCACGACGTCGTCGGCGTCGCGGCCGAGCGCAAGGGCGAGCAGGTCGCGTCGGTAGTCGTCGGTGACGGGCGACCAGTAGCCCGTGCCGGACGCGTCCGACCGGTCCGTGGTCAGGTCGGCCAGGTCGGTCGAGCCCGACAGCTTCCAGGTGAGCCAGTCGTGGGGGAGGGCGACGGCGGCGACCCGGGCGGCGTTCTCCGGCTCCGCGTCGCGCAGCCAGCGCAGCTTGGTCACGGTCAGGGACGCGACCGGGACGGACCCGGTGGCCTGCGCCCAGGCCGCGGCGCCGGCCTCGAGGGACCCGTCACCGAGCTCGCGGATGAGGTCCACCGCGGCACCGGCCGAGCGGGTGTCGTTCCACAGCAGGGCGTCGCGGATGACCGCGCCGTCCGCGTCGAGCGCGACCATGCCGTGCTGCTGCCCGCCGACGGCGACCGCGGCGACGTCGGCGAGACCGCCGGCCTCCGCGATCGCGGTCTGCAGGGCGTCCCACCAGTGGGCGGGCTCGATGGAGGTGCCGTCCGGGTGCGACGCGCGTCCCGAGCGCACGAGCGCCCCGGTCTCGGCGTCGCGGATGACGACCTTGCAGGACTGGGTGGAGGAGTCCACCCCGGCGACCAGCGGCATCGCTGAGCTCCTTCGGGTTCGAGGGGACGCGTGGCGGGGGTCACGCGCGGCGGGCCGCCGGGAGCGCGTGGCTCCCGGCGGCCCGGTGTGGTGCGGTGGTGCGGGTCAGCGGGCGCCGAGGGCGTGCTCGACGGCGAGCTGGTTGAGGTGCACGAAGTGGAAGCCGCGGGCGGCGACCTCGTTCACGTCCAGGTCCTCGTAGGCCGAGCGGTCGGCCAGCAGGTCCTCGAGGGTCTCGCCCTCACCGATCGTGGGCTGCGCGAGCTCGAAGACCTTGCTCGCCTCCATGGCGGCCTGGACCTCGGGGTCGGCACGGAACGCCTGCGCGCGCTCCTTGAGCAGGATGTAGGTGGACATGTTCGCCGCGGCGGACGCCCACACACCCTCGATGTCCTCGGTGCGCGACGGCTTGTAGTCGAAGTGGACCGGGCCGTCGTACTTCGGGCCGCCGCTGGGGAAGCCGTTCTCGACCAGGTCGACCGTGAAGAACGCCGACAGCAGGTCACCGTGGCCGAACACGAGGTCCTGGTCGTACTTGATGGAGCGCTGACCGTTGAGGTCGATGTGGAAGAGCTTCTCGGCCCACAGCGCCTGCGCGAGGCCGACGGTGTAGTTCAGCCCGGCCATCTGCTCGTGGCCGGTCTCGGGGTTCACGCCGACGATGTCGCCGTTCTCGAGCTTCTCGATGAACGCCAGCGCGTGCCCGACCGTGGGCAGGAGGATGTCGCCGCGGGGCTCGTTCGGCTTGGGCTCCAGTGCGATGCGCAGGTCGTAGCCCTTGGACTTGATGTAGCCGGCGACCGTGTCGATGCCCTCGGCGTAGCGCGCGTGCGCGGCGTAGAGGTCCTTCGAGGCGTCGTACTCGGCGCCCTCGCGACCACCCCACATGACGAACGTCTGCGCGCCCATCTCGGCGGCGAGGTCGACGTTCTGCAGGACCTTGCGCAGGCCGTAGCGACGGACCTGGCGGTCGTTGGAGGTGAACGCGCCGTCCTTGAAGATCGGGTGCGCGAAGGTGTCGGTGGTGACCATCGAGACCTTGACGCCGGTCTCGTCCAGGGCCTTGCGGAAGCGGGCGAGGATCTCGTCGCGCGTCGCGGCGTCGGCGCCGAACGGCACGACGTCGTTGTCGTGGAAGGTCACGAACGAGGCGCCGAGCTCGGCCAGCCGGTTCACGGACTCGACGACGTCGAGCGCGGGGCGGGAGGCGGAGCCGAACTGGTCCCGAGCCTCCCAGCCGACGGTCCAGAGACCGAAGGCGAACTTGTCCTCAGGGGTGGGCTTGCGCGTCATGAAGAGGTCTCCTCTGCGAGATCACGGGGTGGAACACTATTAGTTGTGTGGATGAACATAACCGCCGACGCGCGCTAGGGTCAAGCCATGACGCGCGACGCCGAGGGCTCCGGAGACGTCGCGGACGCTCCCGTGCGCGAGGCGTCACGGGACCACGTGCGCCCGCGCCCGCCGCGCCCCGGACTGCGCACGACCGGCCGGGCCGGTGTGGCGGCGCGCCAGCGCACCCTGCGTGAGCACAACCTGAGCCTCGCCCTGCGGCACGTGATCGACGCGCCGGAACCAGTGTCACGCGCGGCCATCGCGACCGCCACAGGACTGACCCGGGCGACGGTGTCGGCGCTGGTCGACCGCCTCGTCGCGGCCGGCATGGTCACCGAGCTCGAGCCCGTGGCCGCCCCGCGCGCGGGGCGGCCAGCGGTGCCGCTCGTCCCGGCGCGCGGCACGATCGCGGCGGTCGGCATGGAGGTGAACGTCGACTACCTCGGCGTGCGCGCGGTCGACCTCGCGGGCGGGATGGTCACCGAGCGGGTCGAGACCGGCGACTTTCGCGGCAGCGACCCGGTGGTCGTGCTCGAGCGGCTGGCGGGGCTCGCCGGGTCCGTGGTCGCCGGGCTGAGCGCGGACGGCGTCGTGCTCGCCGGCACCGCGATCGCCGTGCCCGGCCTGGTGGACAGCGTCACCGGGCCGCTGCGGCTCGCGCCCAACCTCGGCTGGCGCGACGTCGACGTCGTCGGTCTGCTCACCTCGCACCCGGTGCTCGCCGGGATCCCTCCCTCATCGCCAACGAGGCCAACCTCGCCGCGCGCGCCGAGGCGTACGCGCGACGGCACGACCGCCCCTCGAGCTTCGTGTACGTCTCCGGGGAGGTCGGCATCGGCGGGGCGCTCGTGCTCGACGGCGAGATCTTCGCCGGCCAGCACGGGTGGAGCGGCGAGATCGGGCACACCGTCATCGACGTCAGCGACGACGCGGGAACCGGTGGCACCCTCGAGGCCCGCGCCGGGCAGGACGCGCTCATGGCGGCCGCGGGGCTCGACCGCTCCCAGCCGACCTCGGCGCTCGCCCGGGCGGCGGACGCGGGCGACCCGGCCGCCGTGCACGCGCTGCGCGAGGGCGGCGCCGCGCTGGGCACCGCGCTGGCCAACGTCGTCAACATCATGGACGTGGGCGACGTGGTGCTCGGGGGCGCCTACGCCGTGCTGGCCGCGCACCTCGACGAGCCGGTCCGGCGCGAGCTGCGCCGCCGGGTGCTGTCCGCGCCGTGGAAGGACGTCGGGCTGAGCGTCGCGCGGGCCGGGCAGTACCCGGCGATGACGGGTGGTGCGCTCGCGGTCCTGCGCGACCTCGTCGACGACCCCGCCGCGTGGGGTGCGAACGAGCCCGCCACCACCTGACCCGTGCGGCAGGACCGCGTGCGGCCGGACCGCGTGCGGCAGGATGGGGGCATGACCTACACCCTCGTGCTGCTCCGCCACGGCGAGAGCGAGTGGAACGCCAAGAACCTGTTCACCGGCTGGGTCGACGTCGCGCTCAGCGAGAAGGGCGTCGAGGAGGCGAAGCGCGGCGGCACCCTGCTGACCGACGCCGGCGTCCTGCCCGACGTCGTGCACACCTCGCTCCTGCGCCGCGCGATCACGACCGCGAACCTCGCGCTCGACGCCGCCGACCGGCACTGGATCCCGGTCAAGCGGTCCTGGCGCCTCAACGAGCGCCACTACGGCGCGCTGCAGGGCAAGGACAAGAAGCAGACGCTCGCGGAGTTCGGCGAGGAGCAGTTCATGCTCTGGCGCCGCTCCTACGACGTCCCGCCGCCCGAGATCCAGCCCGGCTCCGAGTACTCCCAGGACGCCGACCCGCGCTACGCGGGCGAGCCGACCCCCGCCACCGAGTGCCTCAAGGACGTGCTCGCGCGCGCCCTGCCCTACTGGGAGGACGCCGTCGTCCCCGACCTGCGGGAGGGCAAGACCGTCCTCGTGGCCGCGCACGGCAACTCGCTGCGCGCCATCATCAAGCACCTCGACGGGGTGAGCGACGAGGCGATCGCCGGCCTCAACGTCCCCACCGGCATCCCGCTGCACTACGAGCTCGACGACGACCTGCAGCCGGTGACCCCCGGTGGCACGTACCTCGACCCCGACGCCGCCGCGGCGGCCATCGCCGCGGTCGCCAACCAGGGTCGCTGACGCCCTCGGACCGCACGCAGGGCGCAGACGCCGACGGCGCCGGGGAGGACCCCGGCGCCGTCGGCGTCTGCGTGTGCGCGGCGGGTCAGCGGACCCGGATCACCTCGTCCTTGAAGTCCCCGGTGACCAGGAACGTCACGCGCCGGGCGATGGAGACCGCGTGGTCCCCGAAGCGCTCGTAGTACCGGCCGAGGAGAGTGACGTCGACCGTCTCCTGCGGGGTGCCGTTCCAGTTGCCGCCGAGGAGCGCGGTGAAGGTGTCCTCGTGCAGCCGGTCGAGCTGGTCGTCGTCGCGCTCGATGCTCTGCGCCATGTCGAGGCTGTGCGTGGCCAGCAGCTCGGTGGTGCGGCCCGCCACGCGCGTCGCCGACTCGTGCATCTCGGAGAACGTCCCGGACAGCGCCTGCGGTACGGCCGACCGCGGGTACCGCCCGCGCGCGACCTCCGCGACGTGCCGCGCGAGGTCGCCCATCCGCTCGAGCGTGGCGCTCATCCGCAGCGCGGACACGACCACCCGCAGGTCGGTCGCGACCGGTGCCTGCTGGGCGATCATGAGCACGCAGCGCTCGTCCAGGTCACGCTCGATGGCGTCGATGGCCGCGTCGGCGACGATCACCGACTCCGCCAGCGGGACGTCACCGGTCAGCAGCGCCGTGCCGGCGTTGCGGATGGCGGTCTCGACCTGCTCGCTCATCGTCACCAGGTCGGCACCCAGCTGCTTGAGCTCGGCCTCGAAGATCTCCCGCATGTGCTCCCTCTTCCGTGTTCGCAGGCCAGCGTGACACCGCCAGGTGAACACGGACCTGCCCCCAGGTGAACAGTGTCGGACCCGCAGGCAGCCCTGACGAGGGCGCCACGCTGCCATGCGTACATTGACCCGCGTGGAGGAATACCAGCTCGTGGTCGCCGGTCTGCTCGGCGTCCTCGTCGGCCTCGCCGCCGGCGTGGGCTTCCGGTACAGCGAGCGGGTCCAGCGCGCGATGCCACCGACGCCCGAGCCCGCGCTCGACGACGGCCTGGTGCGGACCCTCGCGGCGCTCCGGTCGGCCGCCGTCGTGCTCGACGACGAGGACGCGGTGGTGCGGGCGAGCCCACCCGCCTACGCGCTGGGCGTCGTCCGGGAGGGGAGCATCCCGCACGCCGCGATCCGCGACATGGTGCGCGACGTGCGGCGCGACGGCGTGATCCGCGACGAGGAGCTCGAGCTGCCCCGCGGCCCCGTCGGGCCGGCGCGCGTCATGCTGCAGGTCCGCGTCGCCCACGTGGGGCCGCAGCACGTGCTCGTGCTCGCCGAGGACCGCACCGAGGCACGTCGGCTCGAGGCGATCCGCCGCGACTTCGTCGTCAACGTGTCCCACGAGCTCAAGACGCCCGTGGGGGCGCTGTCCCTGCTCGCCGAGACCGTGCAGGCGGCCGCGGACGACCCCGAGGCGGTCCGCCGGTTCTCGGCCCGCATGCAGCAGGAGTCCGCGCGGCTGTCCGCGCTGGTGCACGAGATCATCGAGCTGTCCCGGCTCCAGGTCGCCGGCGCGCTCAACCAGCCCGCGCTCGTCGAGGTCGACGCCGTCCTGGCGGAGGCGGTCGACCGTGCCCGCACCAAGGCCACCGGCAAGTCCATCAGCCTCCACCCCGGGGGCGAGGCCGGCCTGACGGTGTACGGCGACCACTCCCTGCTGGTCACCGCGGTGCGCAACCTGCTCGACAACGCCGTGGCGTACTCACCGGTCGGCACGCAGGTCGGCGCCGGGGTGCGCCGGGTCGGCGAGATGGTGGAGATCGCCGTCGTCGACCAGGGCATCGGCATCGCGCCGGAGGACCAGGACCGCGTCTTCGAGCGGTTCTACCGCGTGGACCCGGCGCGCTCGCGCGACACCGGCGGCACGGGCCTGGGTCTGAGCATCGTCAAGCACGTCGCGGCCGACCACGGCGGCGAGGTCGCCGTGTGGTCCCGCCCCGGCAAGGGCTCCACGTTCACCCTGCGGATCCCGGCGGCGCACGTCGCACCGGGTACCCAGCCATCCCGACCCGAGGAGGTGGGTGCGTGACGCGCATCCTGCTCGTGGAGGACGAGGAGTCCTACCGCGACCCGTTGTCCTACCAGCTCAGCAAGGACGGCTACGACGTCGTCACCGCGGCCACCGGCCCCCAGGCGCTCGAGGCGTACGACCGGGGCGGTGCGGACCTCGTGCTGCTCGACCTCATGCTGCCCGGGCTGTCCGGCACGGAGGTCTGCCGGGAGCTGCGGGTGCGCGGGACCGTGCCGGTCATCATGCTGACCGCCAAGGACACCGAGATCGACAAGGTCGTCGGGCTCGAGCTGGGCGCCGACGACTACGTGACCAAGCCGTACTCCTACCGCGAGCTGCTCGCGCGGGTGCGCGCGGTCCTGCGCCGCCGCACCGACTCGCCCGAGCCCGAGGCCGAGGAGGGCGCACTCGCCGTCGGGCCGGTCCGGATGGACGTCGAGCGGCACACCGTCGAGGTGGACGGCGTGACCGTGCCGTTCCCGCTCAAGGAGTTCGAGCTGTTGGAGATGCTGCTGCGCAACGCCGGCCGCGTGCTCACGCGTGCCCAGCTCATCGACCGCATCTGGGGGTCGGACTACGTGGGGGACACCAAGACCCTCGACGTGCACGTCAAGCGTGTGCGCGCCAAGATCGAGCCCGACCCGGCGAACCCCCGCCTCCTGCTCACCGTGCGCGGGCTCGGCTACAAGCTCGACGACGTCGCCTGAGCGGGTGACCCGGCGTCGAGCCGTCGACCACCGTTCACCCGGGGTTCACCTTCGGCGGGCCGACTGGTCACCTGCGCTCCCTACCGTCTGGGGAGGCCGCAGCGCACCACTGCGCGCGGCGACAGACGGAATTCAGGCAGGAGCACAGTGAACCTCTCTCCACCGCCGTGTCGGGGCCTTCGCGCTGACCGGCGCCCTCGCTCTCGCTCACCGCGTGCGGGTCGGACAACCCGATCCAGGCGACGCCCGGCGACGACGCGACGACGGACACCGGCTCCGGGCTCAGCGGGAACCTCGAGGGTGCCGGCGCCTCCTCGCAGGAGGCGGCGATGGGCGCCTGGCGCGCCGGGTTCCAGACCGCGAACCCCGACGTCAACGTCGCCTACGACCCGGTCGGCTCGGGTGGCGGCCGCACCCAGTTCCTCGAGGGTGGTGTCGCGTTCGCCGGGAGCGACGCGGCCCTGGACGAGGAGCAGCTCGCGCAGGCCGCGGAGCGCTGCACGAGCGGCGAGGTCATCGAGATCCCGCTGTACATCAGCCCCATCGCCATCATCTTCAACGTCCCGGGCGTCGACAGCCTCAACCTGTCGCCCGAGGTCATCGCGGGCATCTTCGACCGCCAGATCACCACCTGGAGCGCCCCGGAGATCGCCGCGGACAACCCCGACGTGACGCTCCCCGACCTGCCGATCACGCCGGTCAACCGGTCCGACGAGTCCGGCACGACGGAGAACTTCACCGAGTACCTCGCCGCCACGGCGGGGGAGGCGTGGCCGTACGAGGCGAGCGGTGACTGGCCCGTCTCGGGTGGGCAGTCCGCGCAGGGCACGTCCGGCGTCGTGCAGACCGTGAACGGCGGCGAGGGGACGATCGGCTACGCCGACGCCTCGCAGGCCGGCACGCTCGGCACCGCGAGCATCCAGGTCGGCGAGCAGTGGGTGCCGTACTCCCCGGAGGCGGCCGCCTCGGTCGTCGACGCGTCCCCGCGCGCCGAGGGCCGCAGCGAGCACGACATCGTCGTGGAGCTGGACCGCACGACGACGGCCGACGGCGCCTACCCGCTCGTCCTGGTGTCGTACACGCTCGCGTGCGCCGGCTACGAGGACGCCGCGGAGGGCGAGCTCGTCCAGGCCTTCCTGAGCTACGTGGCGAGCGAGGAGGGCCAGGAGGCCGCCGCGGGCGCCGCGGGCTCCGCCCCCATCTCCGCCGACCTGCGCGCGGACGCCGAGGCGGCGATCGAGGCGATCACCGCGGGCGCCTGACCGACGCACACCCGGCCGGTGGCCGGCCCCGTTCCTGGTGAACGGGGCCGGCCACCTCGGTCCGTCCAGGGTCCCTGACAGGGCATCCTGGGAGCATCCCCCGTCCCCATGCAGCACTCGGAGAGCCTGTGACCACCACGACGAGCCGGACCGAACCGGTCGCCTCACCTCCCGGTGAGCCGCGCCCCCGGCGACGCCGCTGGCCCGAGGGCCGCGCGAGCCGCGGGTTCCGCTGGCTCTCCACCGGCGCCGGCGCGCTCATCCTCCTGGTGCTCGCCGCGGTCGCGCTGTTCCTGGTCGTGCGGGCGTGGCCGGCCATCACGGCGCGCGGCGAGGTGCTCGGCGAGAGCATCAGCTGGTTCCCGCAGGACTCGAGCCTGCTCGGCTTCATCGGCCCGCTCGTCTTCGGCACGCTCCTCGCCGCCCTGCTCGCCCTCGTGATCGCCACCCCGATCTCCATCGGCATCGCGCTGTTCATCTCGCACTACGCACCCCGGCGGCTCGCCAACGGGCTCGGGTACCTGGTGGACCTCCTGGCGGCGATCCCCAGCGTCATCTACGGGCTCTGGGGCGCCATCTGGCTCGCACCCCGGCTGGCGCCGGTCTGGCAGTGGCTGTCGGACACGCTGGGGTTCATCCCGCTGTTCGCCGGGCCCGCGTCCGACCCGCCCCGCGTGATCCTCACCGTCGCGGTCGTGCTGGGCGCGATGATCCTGCCCATCATCACCGCGGTGTGCCGGGAGGTCTTCCTCCAGGCGCCCCGGCTGCACGAGGAGGCCGCCCTGGCCCTCGGTGCGACGCGGTGGGAGATGATCCGGATGGCGGTCCTGCCGTTCGGGCGGTCCGGGATCGTCTCCGCCGCGATGCTCGGCCTCGGCCGGGCGCTGGGCGAGACGATGGCCGTCCTGATGATCCTCAGCCCCGGTGCGCTGTACTCGTTCAACCTGCTCCAGGCCGGTCAGCACCAGACCATCGCGGCCAACATCGCGCTGCAGTTCCCCGAGGCCAACCCGCTCGGGGTCAGCACCCTGATCGCGACCGGCCTCGCGCTCTTCGTCATCACCCTCGCGGTGAACATGGCCGCCCGCGCGATCGTCGCGCGCCGCAAGGACTTCTCGGGGGCGAACTGACATGGCCGCTGTGCTGACCGACCCGACCACCGGCGCGCCCGACCCGTCGTCCGACACCCGGACGATGCTGGCCGGCACCGACCGTCACCGCCGCGTCACCGACCGGATCATGACGAGCCTGGTCGTCGCCGCGTTCCTCGTCGCGCTCGTCCCGCTGATCTCGGTCTCCTGGACCGTGGTGTCCAACGGGATCGAGCGGTTCTCGCCGTACTTCCTGTCGGTCTCCATGCGCGGGGTGTTCGGCGGGATGGACGCCGGCGGGATCTACCACGCGATCGTCGGGACCCTGCTGATCACCGCGGTCGCCGCGCTCATCTCGGTGCCCGTCGGGCTGCTCACCGCGATCTACCTCGTGGAGTACGGCCGCGGTGCCCTGGCCCGCTGGGTCACGTTCTTCGTCGACGTCATGACGGGCATCCCCTCGATCGTCGCGGGCTTGTTCGCGTACGCGCTGTTCGCGGTGTTCTTCGGGCCGGGCGTGAGGTTCGGCGTGGTGGGGTCCGTGGCCCTGTCCGTCCTCATGATCCCGGTCGTGGTCCGCTCGTGCGAGGAGATGCTCCGGCTTGTCCCCAACGAGCTCCGCGAGGCGGCCTACGCGCTCGGGGTGCCGAAGTGGCTGGTGATCATCAAGGTCGTGCTGCGCACCGCGGTCGCCGGGATCGGCACCGGGATCATGCTCGCCGTCGCGCGCGTCATCGGCGAGACCGCACCGCTGCTCATCACGGTCGGTGTGATCGACTCGATCAACTTCAACGTGTTCGAGGGCCGCATGATGAGCCTGCCGGTCTACGTGTACCGGCAGTACTCGCAGGGCCTGGCGCCCTGCGCCGCGGACGCGGCAGACTGCATCACCACGATCAACTACGACCGCGCCTGGGCCGCGGCGCTCACGCTGATCCTCATCGTCATGCTGCTGAACCTCCTCGGCCGCTTGATCTCCCGCTTCTTCGCACCCCCGACGCTCCGCTGACCGGCTCGTCGCCGGCTCCCTCAGACACACCGAGAAGGACACCCTCCCCGTGGCCAAGCGCATCGACGTCAAGGACCTCAACATCTTCTACGGCTCCTTCATGGCCGTGGCCGACGTCGCCATGTCCGTCGAGCCGCGGTCGGTGACGGCCTTCATCGGGCCCTCCGGCTGCGGCAAGTCCACCTTCCTGCGCACGCTCAACCGCATGCACGAGGTCATCCCCGGCGCCCGCGTCGAGGGGACCGTCGCGATGGACGGCGTCGACCTGTACGGGGACGGCGTCGACCCGGTGGCCGTCCGGCGGAACGTCGGCATGGTGTTCCAGCGACCCAACCCGTTCCCCACCATGTCGATCGCGGAGAACGTCCTCGCCGGCGTCCGGCTCAACAACCGCCGGATCAGCAAGGGCGACGCGAACGACCTGGTCGAGTCCTCGCTCAAGGGCGCGAACCTCTGGAACGAGGTCAAGGACCGTCTCGACCGCCCGGGCTCGTCGCTGTCCGGCGGTCAGCAGCAGCGGCTCTGCATCGCCCGCGCCATCGCGGTCAAGCCGCAGGTGCTCCTCATGGACGAGCCGTGCTCGGCGCTCGACCCCATCTCGACGCTCGCGATCGAGGACCTCATCGCCGAGCTGAAGAACTCGTACACGATCGTCATCGTGACCCACAACATGCAGCAGGCGGCCCGCGTGAGCGACCGGACCGCCTTCTTCAACATCGAGGGCACGGGCAAGCCCGGTCGGCTCGTGGAGATCGGCCCGACCGGGACGATGTTCTCCGCGCCATCCGAGCGCGCGACCGAGGACTACATCTCCGGCCGCTTCGGCTGATCGACCGCCACCACCCGCGCTCGGACGACGAGCGCGGGTCCGCGGTGCTTGCTGCTTGCGGGGTGCCGGCCGCCTGCGCGGTGCCGGCTGTCGCCGGCTGGGTCAGTCGCCCTCGGGCACCGCGTCGCTGTACTCCGGCAGCGTGTCGTCGAACACCGGGACCTGCACGGCGGTGGCACCGCCCTCCGGCGTGGACACGGTGACGGTGAGCAGGGCCCCGGGGGGCCGCGACCCGGTCGATGTCGATCACGTTGCCACCGTCGCCGCCCAGCAGGACCGTGCCGCGGGCGGGGACGTCGATGGTGACCGCGTCCGCGCCGTCGGGCTCGACGGTGACCTCGACGTCCTCACGGCCCCCGTTCGTCAGGGCGCCGGCCAGCGTGCCGATCTCGCCCTCGCCGCTCGTGAAGACCAGCAGGCTGCGGGCGGCGATCGAGGAGCCGACCTCGACCTGCACACCGTCGACCACGTTGTAGGCCTCGGCCGTGGTGATCGGGTTCGTGGCGGAGCAGCCGGCGAGCGCCAGGGCCGCGACGGCGACGGTGGTGGTGGTCCACGACCGGGTACGGCGGGACGGG
Source organism: Cellulomonas sp. ATA003 (assembly GCF_031582905.1). Taxonomy (NCBI): domain Bacteria; kingdom Bacillati; phylum Actinomycetota; class Actinomycetes; order Micrococcales; family Cellulomonadaceae; genus Cellulomonas; species Cellulomonas sp. ATA003. Next base: position 3,417,160 of record NZ_CP133990.1, on the reverse strand, counting down.
CGGGCGCTGGCCACGGTGACTCCTCAGGCAGGTCTCTCTGGGCGGTCCGGGGCGGCGCGACCGCCCGGGACCGTGGTCCCGGCGGGGCGCGTGCTCCCGCAGGTCAGCGTAGTGGTCGCGACCGCTGCGCGAAGGCGGAGGGGCCTGACCTGCGGCGATGCTCCGGCAGGCGCCCGATGTCACACCGGTGCCGTGGTAAGATCGTCTCCCTTGAAAGGGGACATCCCAACATGACTTTCACTGTCGGGGAGACGGTTGTCTACCCCCACCACGGCGCAGCGCTCATCACCGAGGTCAAGACCCGCACGATCCGCGGCGAGGACAAGATCTACCTCAAGCTCAAGGTCGCCCAGGGTGACCTGACCATCGAGGTCCCGGCGGAGAACGTCGACCTCGTCGGCGTCCGCGACGTCGTCGGCCAGGAAGGTCTCGAGAAGGTGTTCGACGTGCTCCGCGCGCCGTACACCGAGGAGCCCACCAACTGGTCGCGCCGCTACAAGGCCAACCTCGAGAAGCTCGCCTCGGGCGACGTCATCAAGGTGGCCGAGGTCGTCCGCGACCTCTCCCGCCGCGACGCCGACCGCGGGCTGTCCGCGGGCGAGAAGCGCATGCTCGCCAAGGCCCGCCAGATCCTCGTCTCGGAGCTCGCCCTCGCCGAGCACACCGAGGAGGCCAACGCCGAGGCCATCCTCGACGAGGTCCTCGCGTCCTGACCGGTGACCGGCCCCCGCGTGGGGGGCCGGCACGGTCCGGACCGCGCCCCGCGCCGTGCGCACCGCAGCGATCCTCACGGCCGCCGGCAGCGGCACGCGCCTCGGCCACCGCCTGCCCAAGGCGCTCGTCCCGCTCGACGGGATCCCCCTCGTCGCCCACGCCGCTACCCGGATCGTCGAGTCCGGTGCGGTCGACCTCGTCGTCGTCACGGTCCCCCCGGGGCACCACGACGACGTCCGGCGGGCCCTCGCGTCCGCCCTCCCGGGGACCTCCCGCTCCGGCTGACCGACGGTGGCGTGAGCCGCCAGGCCTCCGTCGCCGCCGCTCTCGCGCTCCTGCCGCCGGACGTCGACGTCGTCCTCGTGCACGACGCCGCCCGCGCCCTCGCCCCCGCGACCCTCGTGCGCCGCGTGGTCGAGGCGGTCCGCGGCGGGCACGGCGCCGTCGTGCCCGCACTGCCGGTGACGGACACCGTCGTCCGCGTCGGTCCCCCGTGCCCGACGGCGACGTGCCCGACGCCGTCCCGGTGCTCGCCACCCCGGACCGTGCGACGCTGCGTGCCGTGCAGACCCCCCAGGGCTTCGACCGTGCGCTGCTCGACCGCGCGCACGCCGGGGCGGTCGACCGCGCCGGTGACGAGCGCACGGCGGCGACCGACGACTCCTCGCTCGTCGCGCTGCTCGGCGAGCCGGTCGTCGCGGTGGCCGGGGACGACGCCGCGATGAAGATCACCACGGAGCGCGACCTCGTGGTCGCCGGCCTGCTGCTCGCCGCCCGGGTCGAGGCAACCCGGGTTGAGGCAGCCCGGGTCGAGGCCGCCCGGTGACCGTGCGCCTGCCGCGGGTCGGGGTCGGCACCGACGTGCACGCGTTCGCCGACCCGGCGCAGGGGCGTCCCCTCCACCTCGGCGGCCTGCACTGGCCGGGCGAGCCGGGGCTGGCCGGGCACTCGGACGCGGACGTCGCCGCGCACGCCGCCGCGGACGCCCTGTTCTCCGCCGCCGGCATCGGTGACCTCGGGTCCCACTTCGGGACCGCGGAGCCGCAGTGGGCCGGCGCGTCCGGCACCGCCCTGCTCGCCGAGGCGGCCCGGCGGGTCCGTGCCGCCGGGTTCGAGATCGGCAACGTCGCGGTGCAGGTCATCGGCAACCGCCCCCGGCTCGGGCCGCGGCGGGACGAGGCGCAGGCCGCGCTGTCCGGCGCGTGCGGTGCCCCGGTCTCCGTCTCGGCGACGACGACCGACGGCCTCGGTCTCACCGGACGCGGCGAGGGCATCGCGGCGATCGCGACCGCCCTGGTCGTGCCGCTGGGCTGACCGCCGCGCTGCCCCCCGCGCTGACCCTGGTGCTGACCGTCGGGGTCGACGTGCCCGCGCCGGTAGCCTGGACCGGTGAGCCTGCGCCTGTACGACACCGCCACCCACCGGGTGCGTGCCTTCGAGTCCCTGGTCCCGGGCGAGGTCGGCATCTACCTGTGCGGTGCCACGGTGCAGGCGCCGCCGCACATCGGTCACCTGCGCTCGGCCGTGGCCTTCGACGTCCTGGCCCGCTGGCTCACCCGCTCGGGGCTGCGGGTCACGCTCGTGCGCAACGTCACCGACATCGACGACAAGATCCTCGCCCGTGCCGCCGACGCCGGTGAGCCGTGGTGGGCCTGGGCGATGACGAACGAGCGCGCCTTCACCGCCGCGTACGACGCGGTCGGGGTGCTGCCACCGACCTACGAGCCGCGCGCGACCGGGCACGTGCCGCAGATGGTCGAGCTCATGGAGCACCTCGTGCGCACCGGGCACGCCTACGTCGCGGGCGACGGTGACGTCTACTTCGACGTGCGCTCGCACCCGGACTACGGCTCGCTGACGAACCAGCGGCTCGAGGACATGGTGCCCGCACCCGACGGGGCCGACGGCGGCGGGGACGCGCGCAAGCGCGACCCGCGCGACTTCGCGCTGTGGAAGGCCCCGAAGCCGGGGAGCCGGCCACCGCGGCGTGGCCCACCCCGTTCGGCCGGGGCCGCCCCGGCTGGCACCTGGAGTGCTCGGCGATGGCTCAGCGCTACCTCGGCGACGCCTTCGACATCCACGGCGGCGGGCTCGACCTGCGCTTCCCGCACCACGAGAACGAGCAGGCGCAGTCCCGCGCCGCCGGGCTGGGGTTCGCCCGGTTCTGGCTGCACAACGGCTGGGTCACGCAGTCCGGCGCGAAGATGAGCAAGTCGCTCGGGAACGGGCTGCTGGTCACCGAGGTGCTGGCGCGCACCCGGCCGGCCGCCCTGCGGTACGCGATGACCGCGGTGCAGTACCGGTCGATGCTCGAGTGGACGGACGACACGCTCGCCGAGGCCGAGGCGGCCTGGGACCGGCTGGCCGGCTTCGTCGAGCGCGCGGTCGAGCGGGTCGGCCCGGTGGACGACGCCGAGGTGCGCGAGACCACGCTGCCGGGGGACTTCACCGCCGCGATGGACGACGACCTCAACGTCCCTGCGGCGCTCGCCGTCGTGCACGAGCGGCTGCGCGCCGGGAACACGGCCCTCGCCGCCGGCGACCTCACCGGCGCCCGCACGGCGCTGGTGGCGCTGCGCGCGATGCTCGACGTGCTCGGGCTCGACCCCGGTGCCCCGCAGTGGGCGTCCGGGGGCGGCGACGCCCGGTACGCCGACGCGCTCGACGCCGTCGTCCGCGCACAGCTCGCGGCGCGCGCCGAGGCACGTGCCGCACGGGACTTCACCACCGCCGACGCGATCCGCGACCGCCTGCTGGCGGCCGGTGTCGTCGTCGAGGACTCACCGGCCGGGGCGCGATGGTCGCTGGCCACCACCCGGGAGGAACAGGACTGATGGCAGGCAACTCCTCGCGCCGCGGCGCGACCCGCAAGCCCGGCTCCAAGAAGGGCGCCCGCGCCGGCTCCGGCGGGCAGGGGCGCCAGGCCCTCGAGGGCCGCGGGCCCACACCCAAGGCCACCGAGCGGCCCTACCACCCGGCGGCGAAGCGCGCCGCGGCCGCCGAGCGTCGCCCACCCGTGGCCGGTGACCGGCGCACCGGGGAGCGGCTCCCGGCCGGACGTCGCGGTCGGCGGGCGGCTCGCGCGGGACCAAGGGTGTCTCGGCGACCCACGAGATCGTCGCCGGCCGGAACTCGGTGGTCGAGGCGCTGCGCGCCGGGATCCCGGTGAGCACCGTCTACTACGCGACCCGGATCGAGGTCGACGACCGCACCCGCGAGATCCTCGCCACGGTCACCGGCCGCGGCCTGCCGCTGCTCGAGGTCTCCAAGCCCGAGCTCGACCGTCTCACCGACGGCTCGGTGCACCAGGGCGTCGCGATCCAGGTCCCGCCGTACGCCTACGCGGAGCCGGACGACCTCCTCGACGCCGCGGCACGCGCGGGGACCGCGCCGCTCATCGTCGCGCTCGACGGCGTCACCGACCCGCGCAACCTCGGGGCGGTGCTCCGGTCCGCCGGGGCGTTCGCCGCCCACGGCGTCCTGGTGCCCGAGCGGCGGTCGGCCGGCGTGACGGCATCCGCGTGGAAGGTGTCCGCGGGCGCGGCGGCTCGGGTGCCGGTGGCCCGGGCGACGAACCTCGTGCGCGCGCTGCAGGCGTACCGCGCCGCGGGCTGCTTCGTCGTGGGGCTCGACGGCGGCGGGGACACCGACGTCAGCGCGCTGCCGTTCGCGACCGACGGGCTCGTGCTCGTCGTCGGCTCGGAGGGCAAGGGCATCTCGCGGCTCGTGCGCGACACGTGCGACGCGATCGTCTCCATCCCGATCGCCTCGGCGGTCGAGTCGCTCAACGCCGGGGTCGCCGCCGGGATCGCGCTCTACGAGGTGTCCAAGCAGCGCGGCGTCGAGGCCTGACCGCCGCTAGGCGTCCTCGTCGGGGTCCGCCAGGCCGCTCGCCCCGAGGATCGCGAGCTCGTCGGGGCGGTGGCGCAGGACGTCCTGCACGTAGCTGTCCACCGCCTCTTCGAGCGGGACGTCGCGTCCCTGCTCGCGGGAGATGAACCACCGGTGGTCCAGCAGCTCGTGGAACACCTGCGCCGGCTCGAGCTTGCCCCGCAGCTCGCGCGGCACCGACCGCACCGCGGGCTCGAACACGTGGGTCAGCCAGTCGTGCGCGACGAACGACTCCTCGTCGTTCTGCCGGTCGATGGCGGCCGCGTAGGCGTCCAGGTCGTTGAGCAGGCGACGGGCCTGGTTCTCCTGGACGTCCAGGCCGGTGAGCCGCATGAGACGGCGGGAGTGGTGGCCGGCGTCGACCACCTTGGGCTGGATGTGCAGGGTCGTGCCGTCGATGTCGGTCGTGATGTCGAGCTCGCCGACGTCGAAGCCGAGCTCGTTGAGCCGGTCGATCCGGGCCGCGACCCGCCACCGGTCACCGGCCGTGAACGACTCGATGTCGGTCAGCGCCGTCCACAGGCCCTCGTACCGCTCCACGAGCATCGCGCCGATCGCCACGACGTCGACGTCCTCCTCGAGCAGCTCCCCGGCCTGCAGGTCCATGAGCTCGCCGATGATGTTGACCCGGGCCACCTCGAGGTCGTAGGCCCGCTGGCCGTCGCTGAGCTTGTCGTGCAGGTCGCCGGTCTCGGCGTCGACCAGGTAGGCGGCGAACGCCTCGGCGTCACGGCGGAAGAGGGTGTTCGACAGCGACACGTCCCCCCAGTAGAAGCCGGCCAGGTGCAGGCGCACCAGGAGCACCGCGAGGGCGTCGATGAGGCGGGTGGCGGTGTCCGGCTGCAGCGTCTGGCTGAACAGCGCCCGGTACGGCAGGGAGAACTGCAGGTGGTGCGTGATGAGCACGGCCTCGAGCGGCTCGCCGTCGGGGGCGCGGCGCCCGGTGATGACGCCGACCGGCTCGACGCTCGGGACGTCGATGCGGCTGAGCTGGCGCAGCAGGTCGTACTCGCGGTACGCGACGGACTCGCCGATCTCCTTCACCGCGATGACCCCGCCGGACATCCGCACGAACCGCACGATGTGCCGCGAGATGCCGCGGGGCAGGGCGGCAAGGGTGCTCTCGGGCCACTGCTCGAGCGGGACGTGCCAGGGCAGGTCGAGCAGCGCGGGGTCGGGCGCGGCCGCGGTGATCTGCAGGTTCTGTGGCACGGGGGCCTCCGGGGGCGTGCGTGGCGGGAAACGGCGAGGGGCGGGCCGGCAGCGAGCCGGACCGCCCCTCGCGGGTCGTGCTGTGGTCAGGCGGTGATGCGCTCGCCCGAGCCGGAGTGGAACAGGTGCTCCTCGTCCGCACGGATCTGCACCCAGATCGTCTCACCCTTGCGGGGGACCGACCGGGGGTCGATGCGCACGATGACCTGACCGTCGCCGGCGCCGGAGTGGATCGCCTCGACCGGCTGGCCCATGTCGTTGCTGAGCGCACCGTACACGTAGGCGTCGGAGCCGAGCTCCTCGACCAGGTTGACGACGACCGGGATGGCGTTCGGCGTGCCGGCCGGGACCGGGTCGAGTGCCTCGGGACGGAAGCCGATCGTGATGTGCCCCTGGTCGCCGGCGGCGAGCGAGTCGATCGCGGCACGCGGGACGGCGATCTTCGCCGCACCGAGGGTCGCGTAGCCGTTCGCGAGCTGGAACGTGCCGATGTTCATCGCGGGGGAGCCGATGAAGCCGGCCACGAACACGTTCGCCGGGGTGTCGTACATCTCGCGCGGCGTGCCGACCTGCTGCAGGAGGCCGTCCTTGAGGACCGCGATGCGGTCACCCATGGTGAGCGCCTCGGTCTGGTCGTGCGTGACGTAGACCGTCGTGACGCCGAGGCGACGCTGCAGCGACGCGATCTGCGTACGGGTCTGGACACGGAGCTTGGCGTCGAGGTTCGACAGCGGCTCGTCCATGAGGAACACCTGGGGCTGACGCACGATGGCGCGACCCATGGCGACACGCTGACGCTGACCACCCGAGAGGGCCTTCGGCTTGCGGTCCAGGTACTCGGAGAGGTCGAGGATCTTGGCGGCCTCCTCGACGCGGCTGCGGATCTCCGCCTTCGGGGTGCCGGCGATCTTGAGCGCGAAGCCCATGTTGTCGGCGACCGTCATGTGCGGGTACAGCGCGTAGTTCTGGAACACCATCGCGATGTCCCGGTCCTTGGGCTGGACGTCCGTGACGTCGCGGTCCCCGATGAGGATGCGACCCGCGTTGACGTCCTCGAGCCCGGCGAGCATGCGCAGGGACGTGGACTTCCCGCAGCCGGACGGGCCGACGAGGACGAGGAACTCGCCGTCCTCCACGTGCAGGTTGAGCGCGTCCACCGCGGGACGCTCGGTGCCCGGGTAGACCCGGCTCGCGTTGTCGTACGTGACCGTAGCCATGTCGATACTTCCCCTCACCGGCAGGTACGTGCCGGACGATCCGTCGTGAGAGTGTCAGAGTGTCTTCGCTGACACAGGCGAACACAGGTGCCGGCTTCCATTGCCGGTACCTGCGGCCCGGGGACATCCTGCCACACCGGCGGCTCGGCGTGACCCGCGCCACCTCACCGTGCCAGCTCACCCGGTGCGACGTCGTCCGCGAACTCCTCGTGCCGGGCCTCGCCGCCGCGCGGGTCGGCGTCGGAGCCGGGGTCGCCGGCGGCATCGGCCAGCGGGACCGCCCCGAGCACCGACAGGAACGACCGCGACCACTTGGCGACGTCGTCCTCGAGCACGCGCCGGCGCAGGCGCCGCATCCGCTTGCGCTGCTCCCGGGGGTCCATCTCGACCGCCTGGACGATCTTGTCCTTCATGCCGTCGATGTCGTGCGGGTTGACCATGACCGCACCGGTGAGCTCGTCCGCGGCACCGGTGAACTCGGACAGCACGAGCACGCCGCGGTCGTCGGACCGGGCGGCGACGTACTCCTTCGCGACGAGGTTCATGCCGTCGCGGAGCGCCGTCACGAGCATGACGTCGGCCGCGAGGTAGAGCGCCGCCATCTCCTCGGGCGGGTAGGAGTGGTGCAGGTAGTGCACGGCGGGGTGACCGAGGTGCCCGAAGTCGCCGTTGATCCGCCCGACGAGCAGCTCGACGTCCTCGCGCAGCTGCTGGTAGGCGCCGACGTTCTCCCGGCTGGGGCTCGCCACCTGGACCAGCGTCGCCTCCGGGACGGTGAGACGGCCGTCCTCGACGAGCTCGCCGAACGCCTTGACGCGGTGGCGGATGCCCTTGGTGTAGTCGAGGCGGTCGACGCCCAGCAGCAGGATCCCCGGGTTGCCGAGCTCCTCGCGGATCTCCCGGGCACGCTGCTGCACCTCGGGGCTGCGCGCGAGCTGGTCGAAGTGGTGGGAGTCGATGGAGATCGGGAACGCCGCGGCGCGCACGTGCCGCTCGACCCGCCCGTCGGCTCCGGTGACCGTGATGACCTGGCCGCGCGTGGTGAGGTCCGTGAGGCGCCGCACCGCCCGCACGAAGTTGGCGGCGTCGGACGTGCGCTGGAAGCCGATGACGTCGGCGCCGAGCAGTCCCTCGACGATCTGCCGGCGCCACGGCAGCTGGGCGAAGATCTCCAGGCCGGGGAAGGGGATGTGGTTGAAGAAGCCGATCCGGATGTCCGGGCGCAGCTCGCGCAGCATGGCCGGGACGAGCTGCAGCTGGTAGTCGTGCACCCACACGGTCCCGCCGGGCGCGACCTGTGCGGCCGCGGCCTCGGCGAAGCGGCGGTTGACCCGGCGGTACGCGTCCCACCACTGCCGGTGGTAGGCCGGCGCGGTGATGACGTCGTGGTAGAGCGGCCAGAGCGTGTCGTTGGCGAAGCCCTCGTAGTAGAGCGTGATCTCCTCGGCGGACAGCGTCACCGGGACCAGGCGCATGCCGTCGGCGTCGAACGGGTCGTGCGCCAGGTCCGGCGCGCCCGACCAGCCGACCCAGGCGCCGTCGGCGGCCTGCATCATCGGCTCCAGCGCCGTCACCAGCCCACCGGGGGACCGCGTCCAGCTCAGCTCGCCGGACTTGTCCACCGTGAAGTCCACGGGCAGCCTGTTGGCCACCGCCACCAGGTCGTACTCGCCTGCGCTCACCGGTTCACCTTCGACATGGGTTCGAGGCTATCGGGCCGGGCGACGGCTCTGCGCGGCGAAGCGGACGTCACCGGCCGCGCCCCGGCTACCGTGCAGCCATGGATCACGGCGGCCCCGCACCGGGCTCGGAGGTCGGCGGGTACCGGATCGTCGCGCCGCTCGGCTCCGGCGGAATGGGAACGGTCTACCGGGCGGTCGACGGCGGTGGGCACCCCGTCGCGCTCAAGGTGCTGCACCCGCACGTCGGTGCCGACCCGGCCGCCCGGGACCGGCTGCGCCGCGAGGTGGCCGCCCTGCAGCGGTTGCGGCACCCCGGCGTCGCCGCCGTGCTGGACGCCGAGGCCGACTCGACCGAGGCCTTCGTGGTGACCGAATTGGTGGACGGGCTCACGCTCGAGCAGCACGTCCACCGGGGCGGGCCGCTGGCCCCGGTGGAGGTCGCCGAGCTCGCGGCCGGCCTGCAGGACGCGCTCGAGGCCGTGCACCAGGCCGGCGTCGTGCACCGCGACCTCAAGCCGTCCAACGTGATGCTCACCCGCGACGGCCCGGTGCTCATCGACTTCGGCATCGCGCAGTCCGCGGAGGACACCCGCGTCACCTCGGCCGGCTTCGTGGTGGGCACGCCGGGCTACCTCGCCCCCGAGCTCCTCGCCGACGAGAACCCGTCCCCGGCGACGGACTGGTGGGGGTGGGCCGCCGTGCTCGCGTTCGCCGCGACCGGGCGCGCGCCGTTCGGCACCCGCCCCTGGGACGCGGTGATCGCGCGCACGAGGGCCGGCGACGTCGACCTCGCCGGCCTCGCGGACGGCGTCGCCGAGCCGCTGCGCGCCGCCCTCGCGCCGGAGCCGGGGCGACGGTGGGCGCCCGACGACGTCACGGCCGGCCTCGAGGCGGCAGCGGTGGCGGTGCCCGCCGCGCCGCCGACCCAGGTCATCGGCGCTCCGACGCCGACCCCGGCGCCGCCGACTTCGGGGCTGCCGACCCCGGGGCTGCCGACCCAGGCGCTGCCGGCCGGGCACAGCGGGGGCAGGACCGGGACGAGGGCGCGCCGGGGTCCACCCGGGCCCTGCCCCGGGACGGATCGACACGGGTCGCGCCGGGGCCGGACGACGCCCGCACGACGACGATGCCCGCGGCCGGCGCTGCCAGCACGGCGGCGATGCCCGCGGCCGGTGCCGCGAGCACGGCGGCGATGCCGGCGGCCGGTGCCGCGAGCACGGCGGCGATGCCGGTCGTCGAGGGCGGTCCCACGCAGGTGGTGCCGCGCGGTGGACGGCCGCCGAGCGTCGTGCCCGCGAGCGCCTGGGCTGGTGACGCCCACGAGCACCATGCCGACGAGCGCCATGCCGACGAGCGCCACGCCGACGAGCACCATGCCGACGAGCACCGCGCCCACCACCGCGACGCGGAGCGCGGCGGGCGGGGCGGTGAGGGTGCGCCGTGGGGCCGATCCGCGGGGGCGTACGTCGGGGACGACGTCGCGCCCGGTTCGTCCGGGGCCCACGCGTGGGGCCCGCCGACGGGTGCGGCCCTGGACGCCGAGCCCGAGCCGTGGGTGGCGTCGCCGCCGCGGCGCCGGACCGGGTCGGTGCTCGCGCTGGGGATCGCCACGGTGGCGGCCGGGACCCTCTACCCCGGGGTCACGCTCGTCGTGCTCGTCGTCACGCTCCTCGTCCTGCGCACCGTCGGGGTCGCCGGTGAGGCGCTCGACCGCCGGCGCGAGCGCCGCGGAGGGCCCGCTCGCGGCGACGTCGCCCGCGTGGTCGGGGCGACGCCGTGGCACGGGCTGCGCGCCGCGGTGGGCCTGCTCCCGTCGGTCGTGGTGGCCGCCAGCGCGGTCGTCGTGGTCGGTGGCGTCCTGTGGTGGGCGCTCCAGACCGACCGGCTCGTGGTGTCGCTCGGCGGCTCCGAGGGCAACGGCCCGCGGGCCTACGCCGCGGTGCTGGGCCTGGCCACGCTGCTCGCCGTGCTCCTCGTGTGGTTCGGGCCGCTGGGCCGCTTGACCCGGGCAGGGGCCCGGCGAGCCCTCACGGCCGTCGCGCCGGGGTGGTCGGGGGCGACGGTCCTGGTGGCCGCGGCGCTCGCGGTGGCCGGTGTGCTCGTCGTGCTGCTCCTCACGGGTCAGCCGACGACGTGGGGTCCGCTGCCCGGACCGCCCGACCTGCGGTGACGGCCCGACCGCTTCGGTAGGCTGGCGCGCGGGTCGCCCGTCCACGGACGGGCGACGACCCGCCTCCTTAGCTCAGTCGGCCAGAGCACCTGTCTTGTAAACAGGGGGTCGTCGGTTCGAATCCGACAGGGGGCTCAGCACTGGCGGCCGGCACGCCGCCGCGGGATCCTCGGGGCGGTCGTGCACGACGCGATGACGCGATGACGCGGAACCCGTCCGAGGCTCGCCCGTCACCGGCCGGACGTCCGGCCGGTCACCCGACGACCCAGCGAAGGCGGACACCGTGCCCCGACCCCGAACCCGGCCCCGAACCGACCCGCGGCCCCTCACCCGCGCGCTCGCGACAGCCGCGGCCGTGGTGGTGATCTCCACGGCGCCGATCGGGGCCGCGACCAGCGCGACTGGTTCGACCGGGACGGCGGCCAGCCTGCAGGGCGTCCTCGCCGGTCCGGCCGGCACGGAGGCCCGCAGGACCGCGACTGCGACCGACAAGATCACGGCCGTCACCACGCTCGTCGGCGGGCAGCGGATCGTCTCCGGCACGGGCAGCCACCGGTTCGTGATGCAGGGTGACGGCAATGCCGTCGTCTACGACGCGAGCGACAGGGCGCTGTGGTGGTCCGGCACCCACGGCAACCCGGGTGCCTTCCTGGTCCTGCAGGACGACGGGAACCTCGTCGTGTACTCGTCCGCGGGCCGACCCCTGTGGTTCAACGACCAGCGCGGCGACCGGACGACGCTCGTCATGCAGCACGACGGGAATCTCGTCCAGTACGACCGCACGGGCCGGGCGCTCTGGTGGACGCAGCGCACCGTTCCCGCCTCCGCCCCCGCCCCCGCCCCCGCTCCTGCGCCCGCTCCCGCGCCGGCTCCCGCCCCCGCCCCCGCGCCGAGCGCGCCGTCCGGTGGGCAGGTCCGGGTCGGCCAGGTGCTGCAGGCCGGCCAGCAGGTGTCGTCCCTCGGCGGTGCGTACCGCCTGGTGATGCAGGGCGACGGGAACCTCGTGGCGTACGCGTCCACCGGACGCGTGCAGTGGGCGGCGCGGACGCAGGGGAACCCCGGTGCCCGCCTCGTGTTCCAGGCCGACGGCAACGCCGTCGTGTACTCGCCGGCCGGACGTGCGTTGTGGCACGCCGGTACCCACGGGCGCGGTGGGGACCGGCTGGTCATGCAGGACGACGGCAACCTCGTTGTCTACACCGCCGCGGGTGTTCCGGTCTGGAACACCGGTCCGTACCGTGCACCTGTGACGCAGCCCTCGTACTCCGCCCCGCCGGCTCGCTCGACGTTCTACTGGCAGCTCCAGGGCGCCGTCCCGACGGACCGGCCCGAGGCGGTCCACGACGTCGACGGGTTCGACACCTCGGCCGCGGCGTTCGCGAGGCTGAAGGCTGCCGGCAAGTACACCGTGGCGTACTTCTCCGCGGGGTCCTTCGAGGACTGGCGACCCGACGCGGGCGCGTTCCCGTCCACCGTGCACTCCGGGGGTTGGCCGGCTGGGAGGGCGAGACGTGGCTCGACGTCCGGCAGGTGTCGGTCCTCCGGCCGATCATGGAGGCACGCGCGGACCTCGCGAAGGCCAAGGGTGCGCAGGCGATCGAGTGGGACAACATCGACGTCTACCTGCAGGAGGACTCGGGGTACGAGGGGCAGATCACCGCGGCGCACCAGGTGGCCTACGTCCGGATGCTGGCGGACATCACCCACGCCCGTGGCATGGCAGCCGTGTACAAGAACCTCCCCGAGCTCGCGGGGCAGCTCGAGCCGTACTTCGACGCGGCCATCGCCGAGCAGGCGTACGAGTTCAGCGAGGTCGACCCGTACATGGTGTTCCCGCGCAACGGGAAGGCCCTGTGGGTCGTGGAGTACCGGGGCAGCCTGGACTGCGCCGATGCGGCACGGCGTGGCATCTTCCTGGCCCGCTACCCGCGCGACCTCGACGGCCCGCCTGTCCAGGCGTGTGCGGGGTCGGTGCGCTGACCTCCGTCGTCGCCCGGGCGGCGTGGACCGTCCGGCTCAGCGGACCGGTCGCGGCTCGGGGCGCTTGGGCACCCGCTGGTCGCCGGAGGACCGGCCGCGCAGCCGGCGGGTCGCCCACGGGTAGGCGTGGGTGCGCAGCCAGGCGGCGTCGGCCCGGGCCTGGTCCAGCCGCGGCACCCGCGGCCGCGGGGCGAGCGGGTCGTCCCACGACGCGTCGCTGGCCGGCTGTCCCAGCGCGACGAGCGCTGCCTGGGCGACCCGGGCGTGCCCGTCGGTCGTCAGGTGGATCCGGTCCTCGGCCCACATCCGCCAGTCCCGCACCGACCGCATGCCCCACAGATCGAGCACGAAGGCGTCGTGGCGCCGGGCGATCGACCAGATGTGGCTGTTGTACACGGCGACGCGGCCGCGCGTCCGCCGCACGATCGGGCTGTCCTTGGCATCCACCCCGGTGCCGAGCAGCACGTCGGCACCGGTGGCACGCAGCCGCGCGACGGCGTCCTCGAGCGCGTCGGCCATCCGGTCGGGGTCGGCCGCCGGCCGCAGCATGTCGTTGCCGCCGCCGATGAGGGAGACGAGGTCCGCGCCGAGCTCGAGGGCGACCGGCACCTGCTCGGTGAGGATCGGCCGCAGCAGCCGACCACGGATCGCGAGGTTCGCGTACTCCAGCGGCGCGGCGCCGTCGGCGACCCGGCGCTCGGACAGGTGGGCGGCGAGCATGTCGGCCCACCCCCGCTGCGTCGACGGGTCGGACGGGTCGGGGTCCCACAGCCCCTCGGTGAAGGAGTCGCCGAGGGCCACGTAGCGGGACCACCGGGCGGCGGGCGGCGTCGTCGGTGGGGGCGCGTGGAGGGTGTCGAGATCGCTCACGCGTCCATCATCGCCCCGCCGTCGCGCGCGGCGAGCCGGATCAGGGCAGCGCCCAGTCCACCGGGTCGGCGCCCTGCGCGACGAGCAGCTCGTCGACGCGCGAGAAGGGGCGCGACCCGAAGAAGCCGTTGCGCGCCGAGAGCGGGCTCGGGTGGGCGCTCGTCACGGTGGGGACCGAGCCCAGGGCCGGCGCGAGGGACTGCGCGTCCCGGCCCCACAGCACCGCGACCAGCGGACCGCCGCGCTCCACGAGTGCCGCGATCGCGCGGTCAGTCACCGCCTCCCACCCCTTGCCGCGGTGCGACGCCGCGGCGCCGGGTCGCACGGTGAGCACCCGGTTGAGCAGCATGACCCCGCGGTCCGCCCACGGGGAGAGGTCACCCGTGCTGGGGCGCGGGCAGCCGACGTCGTCGGTGAGCTCGGTGAAGATGTTGGCGAGCGACCGCGGCACCGGGCGCACGTCTGGCTGGACGGAGAAGGACAGCCCCATCGCATGCCCCGGAGTGGGGTAGGGGTCCTGCCCGACGACGAGCACGCGGACCTGCGCCATCGGACGCGTGAACGCGCGCAGCACGGCCGGACCGGCCGGCAGGTACCCGCGGCCGGCGGCGACCTCGGCGCGCAGGAAGTCGCCCATGGCGTGGATCTGCGGCTCGACGGGGGCGAGCGCATCGGCCCAGTCCGGGGCCACGAGGTCGCGCAGGGGGTCGGTGTCACGGCGCCGAGGCTATCCGCCACGGCGGCGCCACGCCGGGGCGAATGACACCCCTGTCATTCGCCCCGTACCCTGGCGACGGACCGTCAGCAGCACCGGGAGGACCCATGGAAGCGACCGCAGCGGCGCCCCGCACGCAGGACGCGCCGGGGGGCGACGAGCTGTCCGAGCGGGACCAGCAGGTGCTCGCCTTCGAGCGGCAGTGGTGGAAGTACGCCGGCGCCAAGGAGCAGGCCGTCCGCGAGCTGTTCGACATGTCCGCGACCCGGTACTACCAGGTGCTCAACGCCCTCATCGACTCCCCGGCGGCCCTCGCGCACGACCCCATGCTCGTCAAGCGGCTGCGCCGGATGCGCGCCTCCCGCCAGCGCGCACGCAGCGCCCGGCGGCTCGGGGGCGACGCCGAGGGCTGACGGACGAGCGGCTACCCTGTCGGCCGTGACCAAGGGCGAGTACCCGTACCCTCCCGACGAGTTCGACGCCGTCGACCCGTCGGCCGGGCCCCAGGGGTACATCGCAGGCCGCGGTCGCGCTGGGCCGCGGTCTGGCCGTTCCTCGCCGCGCTGGCCGTGGCCGCCGCCCTCGCCCTCGTCGTCGTGAACCTCGTCTGGGGCGAGCGCACCCCCACGCCGTCCGCGCAGGGGACGGGCGTCGTCGTCGGTGCTGACGAGGCGCCCGCCGACGACACCGGCGCGGACGACCCGAGCAGCCCGCCCGTGGCGGAGCCGGAGCCGACCGCCGCCCCGGTGCCCTCGCCGGAGCCGGACCTCGAGGTGCCGGTCCAGGTCCTCAACGCCACCTCGGTGGTCGGACTGGCCGCGAGGGCGGCCGAGCAGCTCGAGGACGCGGGGTGGACCCAGGTGTCGACGGACAACTACGCGGGCACCCCCGTGCCGTCGTCCCGGGTGACCTACGCCGCGCCGGACCTCGAGGTGTCCGCACGCGCGGTCGCGGACGTCCTCGGGATCGAGACCACCGTGCTCGCCCGGGGTGGCGCGGCCGACGGCGTCGTCGTCGTGCTCGAGCAGGACGTCACCGGCTGACGTCCCACGGACGGGTCGGACGACGCGTCCTGCCGGTCGGCCGGGTCACCGGGCGGCGTCGTCCAGCGTGTCGAGGGCCAGCAGCACGCACGCGGCGCTCCACGCGAGCGGGGCCACCGCGGCGGGGGAGCCGTCCGCGAGCACCTTCTCCGGGATCGCCCCCGACGCTGTCCGGTGGTCATCCACCCAGCTCAGCCACCGGTCGGCCTGGGCCGCGTCGCCGGCGACGGCGGCCACCCACCCGTAGAGCGTCGTCTGCGGGGTCCAGGAGATGCCGTCGTCCTTCCACCCGGCCCCCGGCGCCAGCCCGCCCGCCGGGCGGGCCATCGCGACGGCGGACGCCCGCCACGCTGCCTCCGCACCGGGGAGCGCCACGGGCTGGAACGGCGGCAGGAGGAACGCGCTCGCGGCGTCCGCCTCTCGCCCGTCGGAGTACCGGGCGAAGTTCGGGCCGAACTCGCGCACGACGGCGTCGGTGAGCGCCGCGGCGCGCTCCGTCGCGATCGCGGCCGCGGCGACGTCGCCGAGCGTGGTGTACACGGCAGCCGCGCCGTGCAGGCCCGCGAGCAGCGGTGCGACGGTGCCGAGCGTGAGTCGCGACTCCCCGACCTCCCAGTAGTCGCTCGACGGCGGCGGCAGGACCCCGCGTCGGTCGGTGAGGTCGAGCGCGTGGTCCGTCGAGCGGTCGACGAGCGGGCGCAGCGCGCGGGCGGTGGCACGCCGCTCGGCGTCGTCCGGGATCTCGGCGAGCACGCCGGCGGTCGCCCACAGCGCCCAGCCGGTCCCGTCGGTCTGGAGGCCGCGGTCGTCCGGCGGGCCGGAGCCGTCCGGCAGGTAGCGCGCCTCGAAGGACCCGTCGCGGTGCTGCACGCGATCGAGGAACTCGAGGATCTCGACCGCCTCGGTCACGTGGCCGGTCCGGGCGAGGGCGAGCGCGATGAAGGAGGAGTCGCGCGGCCACACGTACCGCCAGCGCGGTGACCAGCCGGCGACGGCGGCGCCGTCGTCGAGCAGGAGGGCGCGCACGTCGAGCAGGGCGTCCTGCGCCAGGTCCTCGTAGGGCCCGCCCGCCCCGGGGACGGTGCCGGCGGCGAGCCACGCCCGGGCCTCGTCGGCGAGCGCGTCGGCGCGTGTGGTCTCGGCGCGGGACGCGTCCGGCCCGGGGTCGACCACGCGGGAGCCGGCCAGGTACACGGCGGGCTCACCGGCGCGCAGGAGGGTGGGCGGCGTCGACGGTGCGGCAGCCGCGAGCCCGTCCGAGTAGAGGCGGATGAACGCGGGGTCGTCGGCGTTCGCCCAGGGCGAGCGCGGGTCGGTGAGCAGGAACGGCGAGGCCGCCATGACGAGCGTGACCGCGGCGGTGCCGCAGCGGCGGGCCCACCGCCGCGAACGGCCCGGTGCGGCGATGGCCGACGCGAGAGGTGCGGTGGCCGCCGGTGCGTCAGGTGCGGTGGCGGGCGGTGCGAGAGGTGCGGCGGCCGCCGGTGCGTGAGGTGCGGGCGATGCGGCTGCGGCGGACGGCGCGGCGTCGGCAGACGCCGGGGCGACCCCGGACGTCGGGGCGACCCCGGACGCGACGGCGGGGGACTCGCCGCGGGTGCGCTCGCCGGTGGGTGCCGTCACAGTCGTCGAGGGTACCGACCGCCGACGCGCGGCAGGGGCGGATGCTGCCGCCCGGGTGAGGTGGCCGACGGGTACGCCGCGCGCGAACGCGCTCGTCCAGGACGGCGGTCGCGTCGCCGGCGCGGGATGCTCGGCCTTGCACTCTCCGGGTGAGAGTGCCAACAATGGGGTTAGCACTCTCGGTACGAGAGTGACAGAACCGCAGGGCCGACCGGTGAGGTCGGGCAGAGCCGGGACATGACCGGTGACGCCTGGACCGTCCGTCGCGGGCGCCGGCCCGGCCCATCCGCAGCACAGATTGAGGACACACACCGATGGCCAAGATCATCGCGTTCGACGAGGACGCCCGTCGCGGCATGGAGCGGGGCATGAACGCCCTGGCCGACGCCGTCAAGGTCACGCTCGGCCCGAAGGGCCGCAATGTCGTGCTCGAGAAGAAGTGGGGCGCGCCCACCATCACGAACGATGGTGTGAGCATCGCCAAGGAGATCGAGCTCGAGGAGCCGCTCGAGAAGATCGGCGCCGAGCTCGTCAAGGAGGTCGCCAAGAAGACCGACGACGTCGCGGGTGACGGCACCACCACCGCCACCGTGCTCGCCCAGGCGCTCGTCCGTGAGGGCCTGCGCAACGTGGCCGCCGGCGCGAACCCGATCGCGCTCAAGCGCGGCATCGAGAAGGCCGTCGAGGCCGTCACCGAGCAGCTGCTCAAGGCCTCCAAGGACATCGAGACCAAGGAGGAGATCGCCGCGACCGCGGGGATCTCGGCCGGCGACCCGGCGATCGGGAACCTCATCGCCGAGGCGATGGACAAGGTCGGCAAGGAAGGCGTCATCACGGTCGAGGAGAGCAACGCTCTCGGCCTGGAGCTCGAGCTGACCGAGGGCATGCGCTTCGACAAGGGCTACCTCGCCGGCTACTTCGTCACCGACCCCGAGCGCCAGGAGGCCGTCCTCGAGGACGCCTACGTGCTGCTCGTCGAGTCCAAGATCTCCACGGTCAAGGACCTGCTGCCGCTGCTGGAGAAGGTCATCCAGGCCGGCAAGCCGCTGCTCATCATCGCGGAGGACGTCGAGGGCGAGGCCCTGGCCACGCTCGTCGTCAACAAGATCCGTGGCACCTTCCGCTCGGTCGCCGTCAAGGCGCCCGGCTTCGGTGACCGCCGCAAGGCGATGCTGCAGGACATGGCCATCCTCACCGGTGGCCAGGTCGTCTCCGAGACCGTCGGCCTCAAGCTCGACACGGTCGGCCTCGAGGTCCTCGGCACGGCGCGCAAGGTCGTCGTGACCAAGGACGAGACCACGCTGGTCGAGGGTGGCGGCGACGCCGACCAGATCGCCGGTCGCGTCACGCAGATCCGCGCCGAGATCGAGAACTCCGACTCGGACTACGACCGCGAGAAGCTCCAGGAGCGCCTCGCCAAGCTGGCCGGCGGCGTCGCCGTCATCAAGGCCGGCGCGGCGACCGAGGTCGAGCTCAAGGAGCGCAAGCACCGCATCGAGGACGCCGTCCGCAACGCGAAGGCGGCCGTCGAGGAGGGCATCGTCGCCGGTGGTGGCGTCGCGCTCATCCAGGCCGGCAAGCTCGCGTTCGAGGGCCTCGTCCTCGAGGGCGACGAGTCGACCGGTGCACGCATCGTGCAGCTCGCCATCGACGCCCCGCTCAAGCAGATCGCGATCAACGCCGGTCTCGAGGGCGGCGTCGTCGCCGAGCGCGTCCGCAACCTCCCCGTCGGGCACGGCCTGAACGCCGCGACCGGCGAGTACGAGGACCTGCTCGCCGCCGGCATCAACGACCCGGTCAAGGTCACCCGCTCGGCGCTGCAGAACGCGGCGTCCATCGCGGCGCTGTTCCTCACCACCGAGGCCGTCGTGGCCGACAAGCCGGAGAAGAACCCGGCGCCCATGGGCGGCGGCGGCGACGGCGGCATGGGCGGCATGGACTTCTGATCCACGCTCAGCTCTGCTGACGAACGACGGCGGGCCGGTCACCCTGGGGTGGCCGGCCCGCCGTCGTCCGTTCGAGGCGCCAGTCAGCGGTCCCGGGCGCGCACCCGCAGACCCGACGCCCGCAGGCGTCGGACGAGCTCACGGGTGCCCACCGGCTCCGCGCCGAGCTCCACCAGGCGGGTGTGCTGCTCGTCCGGCACGTCGTAGTGGTCACGGTCGAACCCGCGGCGCGGGATGCCCGCAGCGGCCGCGAAGGCGTGCAGCTCGTCCAACGACGTGTCGCTCACCAGGTGCGACCACAGCCGTCCGTGCCGTGGCCACAACGGGGGGTCGACGAGCACAGCCATGCCGGGCAGATTACCGACCGAACAATCGGGACACCTGCTGCTCGGCGTCCGCGTAGGACGTCGCCGCTGTGCCGAGCGCCACCGTGATCGCGTCGAGGGACTCCTCGACCCGCGCCTGCGTCACCGCCCAGTCCGCCATGACGGCGCCGAAGGCGGTCGCGGCACCACCCCGCCACACCGTCTGCAGGTCCGCGAGGTGGCGCATCATCGCGCCGACCTCCGTGCGGATCGCCCCGGTGGACGCGCGCACCGCTGCGCTCGCCGCCGCCACCTGCGCGCTGTCGACCTCGTACCTGCTCATCGCGTCCTCCCTCGGTCCGGACGTCGGACGCTAGGTATCCCCGACGGCGCCGGGCGCCGCGCCACCCGCGGACGGGGGACGGGCAGCGGTCAGCGACGCCCGAAGGTCGGCAGTCCGCGCCGGGGCCGTCGGTCGTCGGCCGTGGGGGTCGCGTCGCCACCCGCCGACGCGCCGGGGGTCGCCCGGGGCTCGGCCGCCGTCGGACCCGGGACGCCCGCACCCGCACCGGCGGCGGCGTCGTCGGACGCGGACGCCTGCCCGGTGGCGGTGGCCTCGTCGGTCGGCGTCGATCCCGGCGTCGATCCCGGCTCCGGCTCCGGCGCCGGCTCCGGTGGCGTCGCGGCGTCGATCGCGGCGAGCTCCTTGTGGATGCGGTGCAGCTCGGCAGCGACGTTCTGCCGGGCGGAGCCCTCCCAGGCCGTGCCGAGCGGGCTGGTGAACAGCGCCGGCCGCTGCTGCAGCTTGGTCAGGATCGCGCTGCGCGCACGCAGGTAGTCCTCCACCGGCACGTGCGCGTACTCGGCCCGCACCTCCTTGAGGTAGGCCTTGTAGCGCTGCGGCTCCGCGGCGAGCACTGCGAGGTCGGCGTCGCACAGCACCGCGCAGTCGAAGTCCCCCGGGACGGCCAGGTGCCGCGCGAGCGCGGTGACGAGCTGGGCGACACGCCCGGCGTTCCGCTCCGGGACCCCGAGCTGGGTGAGCTCCGCCCGGGCGAGGTCCGCGCTCGCGACCTCGTCCTCACCACCGCGGTTCGCGTACGCGGCCTTCTCGGCGGCGTCGAAGATCGCGCCGTGGTACCAGGCCGCGAGCCGGACGAGGTCCGGCTCGTGCGTCTCCTCGGCGAGCTCGTCGACCCGGGACAGCACGTGCACGAGGTGCTTGAGGTTGTGGAAGTGCCGGCCGGGCTCGGACCACCGGTCGAGGAGCCGGCCTCCCACGGTGCGGATCTCCTCCGCGGAGGCCGTCGCACCGGCCTCCTCACAGCTGCGGGACCAGGCGGACAACAACCACTGCGGCGCGTCGTAGACGCCCATCGGAACCTCACGGACCAGGGTTACGGACGCGCCATCGTAGCCCCGCCGGTGCCGGTCGCCGCGTCGCCCGGACGGGTCACGGGGAGCTCGACGTGGACCGTGGTCCCGCCGCCGGGGGTGGGGTCGATCCGCACCGTGCCGTGGTGGGCGCCCACGATCGCGGCGACGATCGCCATCCCCAGCCCGGCACCGCCGCCGGACTCCCGGGTACGGGAGGTGTCGACGCGGTAGAACCGCTCGAACACGCGGGCGGCCTGCTCGGGGGGATCCCCGGGCCCTGGTCGCTCACCTCGAGCACGGCGGCGCCGTCGCCGACCCGGCCGACGCGCACCTCGACCGGCGTCCCGGGCGCGGTGTGCCGGACGACGTTCCCTGTGAGGTTGGCGAGCACCTGACGCAGGCGGTCCTCGTCGCCGACGACGACGCACGGGGCGAGCCCCTGGTCGGCGGCGCCGGGCAGCGGGACCAGCCGGACCGGACGCCCGGGGTCGAGCGCGTGCAGGTCGCTCACCGCGTCGGCGGCGAGGACGGTGAGGTCGACCGGGTCGGCCCGCAGGGGCCGGCCCTCGTCGAGCCGGGCCAGGTGCAGGAGGTCCTCGACGAGCCCACCCATCCGGGTCGCGGAGTCCTCGATGCGCCGCACGGTGTCGTCCATCTGGTCCGTCGAGGTGATGGCGCCCATCCGGTACAGCTCGCTGTAGCCGCGGATGGTCGCGAGCGGCGTGCGCAGCTCGTGGGACGCGTCCGACACGAACCGGCGCATGCGCTCCTCGGACTCAGCACGCTCGGCGAACGCCCGCTCGATGTGCCCCAGCATCGTGTTGAGCGCGTCACCCAGCCGGCCGACCTCGGTGGACGGTGGCTCACTGGCCACGCGCCGGCTCAGGTCGCCCGCGGCGATCGCGGCGGCGGTCGCCTCCATCTGCGCCAGCGGGCGCAGCGAGCGGCGCATCGCGACCCAGCCCGCGAACGACCCGAGGACGATGACCGCGAGACCGGTGACGAGGAGCACGGTGCGCATCTGGTCCAGAGTCCGCTCGACGCCGGTGAGCGGGAGCGCGACGGCGACCGTCACGTACTCGCCCTGCGCGACCGCGGGCAGGAGCACCGCGCGCCACCCCGTGCGGCCCTGCGCCGAGGGGACGGTGAACGGCACCTGCGCGCCGGCGGCGACCTGCGCGGCCGTGCGGGGCTGCAGGTCCGGGGTCCCGGCGCCGGTGGTGTCGGCGGTGGCGAGCACCCCGAGGCTCGTGCCGTCGGCGGCGAGCACCTCGATGTAGTAGTCGCTCGGCAGCGTCGTGGCGTCCCGGCGCTGCCCCCACATGTCCTGCCCGCCGGGGCGGCTCGCGACGTCGAGCAGGGGCTGGGCGTACGTCTCGAGCTGGGCGTCGACCTGGGCCAGGAGGTTGCGCCCCAGCAGCGTCATGGCGGTGACCCCGGTCGCGGTGAGGCCGAGCAGCAGGACGGTGCACAGGATGGCGACCATGCGCGCGCCGAGCGGCACCGCGCGCAACCGGTCGGCGACCCGCTCCCGCGCGCTCGCTGCGGCCGACGTGGGGGTCACGCGGCGCCGGGTGGCAGCCGCAGCACGTAGCCGACGCCGCGCTTCGTGTGCAGAAGCGGTGTGGGGGCGTCGTCGCCGGGCCCGGCGGGGGCGTCGATCTTGCGCCGCAGGTAGGAGATGTAGGACTCGACGATGTTGGCGTCGCCGCCCCAGTCGTAGTCCCACACGTGGTCGAGGATCTGCGCCTTGGACAGCACCCGGCCGGCGTTGACCATGAGGTAGCGCAGCAGCTTGAACTCGGTGGGGGACAGGTCGATGCCGCGGCCGGCGCGCCGTACGTCGTGGCTGTCCTCGTCGAGCTCGAGGTCCGCGTACCGCAGGACCGCGGTGTCAGACTCCTCCTGCCGCGCCTGCGTCCGCCGCAGCACCGCACGGATCCGCGCGACGACCTCCTCGAGGCTGAACGGCTTGGTCACGTAGTCGTCACCGCCCACGGTGAGGCCGGCGACCTTGTCGGCCGTCTCGTCCCGTGCGGTGAGGAACAGGACGGGCACGTGCACCCCGGCGTCCCGCAGCCGTCGAGTGACGGTGAAGCCGTCCATGTCGGGGAGCATCACGTCGAGCACGAGCAGGTCCGGGTGGACGTCGCGGGCCAGGCGCATGGCGGCGTTGCCGTCGCCTGCGGCGTGCACCTCGAAGCCGGCGAACCGCAGCGACGTCGCGAGCAGGTCGCGGATGTGGGGCTCGTCGTCGACGACGACGAGCCGCGCCTCGGGAGTGGTGGTCGACGCGGGCATGGGTCCAGTGTGGCCGCGCAGTCTGGGAGTTCGCTGAGTGCGCTGAGTGCGCCGGACGCCCCCGGTCGACGGCATGAGCCGTGACCCGGGGGCGTCCGGTGCGTCGGGTGTGTCGCAGCCGGGCGTCAGACGCCCGCGGAGCCGCCGCCCTTGAGTGCGGCGAGGCGCGCAGCGACCTCCGCGTCGACCGAGTGGTCCTCGAGCTCCTCGAACTGGGCGTCGAGGGACGACGCCTGCAGCTCGGCCTGGCCCGCGACGCGCGCCTCCTCACGGCGGACCTTGTCCTCGAACCGCGAGACCTCGCTGGTGGGGTCGAGCACGTTGATCGACGCCACCGCGCCCTGCACCTTGGCCTGCGCCTCGGCGCTCTTGGCGCGCGCGACCAGGGTGTCGCGGCGGCGGCGCAGGTCGCTGAGCTTGTCCTTCATGCCGGCCAGGCCGGACTTGAGCTTCTCGACCACCTCGGTCTGCGAGGCGATCATCGGCTCGGCGTCCTTCGCCTCCTGCTCGAACGAGATCTGCTTGGAGAGCGCGATCTTGGCGAGGTTGTCGAACTTGTCCGCGTCCGTGGTGTTCCCCTGGCTGCGCAGGGTGTCCGCGCGCGAGGACGCGGCTGCGGCCTTGCCGCCCCACTCCTGTGCGGCGGCGATGTCCGCCTTGTGGTCCTGCTCGGCGAGGCGCAGGTTGCCGATCGTCTGCGCGATCGCGCTCTCGGCCTCCGCGATGGAGTTCGTGTAGTCGCGGATGAGCTGGTCCAGCATCTTCTGCGGGTCCTCGGCCTTGTCCACCAGTGCGTTGATGTTCGCGCGGGTGAGCTGGGTGATGCGTCCGAGGATGGTCTGCTTCTCGGTCATGGGCGTTGCCTCTCGTCCGTCGAGCCGGTCGCGGCGCCGGGCGGCACCGCTGTCCTACGTCGTGGTGGTCCCTGCGGCGGGTGCGCGGTGGTGGGCGCCGAGGACCGGGTACGTCAGAAGTCGCCACCACCGCCTCCGAAGCCTCCGCCACCGCCGCCGAAGCTGCCACCGCCGCCGCCCCAGCCGCCCCCGAAGCCTCCGCCTCCTCCGCCGCCGAAACCGCCACCGCCGCCGAAGCCCCCGCCGCCACCTCGCAGCACGCTGTCGAGGAGGATGCCGCCCAGGATCAGGCTGCCGGCGTTCCCCCCGCCGAACCCGCCGCCGCGGCCACCACGGCCGCCGAAGCCACCCGGGCCCCCGTAGCGGTCCTGCTCGAACTCCTCGACGTCCTGCTGCGCGATGGCCTGCGCCGTGCCGGCGAGCGAGTCGGCGCGGCGGACGTGGTCGAGCCCGCGGACCGGGTCGGTGCGCTGGGCCTGCTCGGCCTCGCGCAGCAGGCGCTGCGCCTCGGTGATGCGGGTCCGAGCCTCGGGCCCGACGGCGCCGCGTCGGGTGTCGATGTAGTCGGACACCGCACGCACCCGTGAGCTCACCGGTCCCAGGGCGTCGCGCAGCTGGGTGCGGGCGCGCTCGGCCTGCTCCGCCTGACCGCGAGCGGGCTCCAGCGCTCGGTCGAGCTCGGCCTCCGCCTCGCGCAGGTCGTGCAGGACGGCGAGCGGGTCGCTCCCGGATCCCGCGGAACGCGCGGCGTCACGCACCCCCGCGCGTGGGTCGCCGCCGCCTGGACCGCCGGGTCGCGCGGGGCGAGACGCGCGGCGTCGTCGAGGTCGGAGCCGAGCGAGGCGATCCCGGACGCGATCGCGGCGGACGCGCCGGCGAGCTCGGTCCCCGCGCGATCCACGGCCTCGAGCAGGTGCACGGCCTGCTCGACGGCGTTCTCCGCGGTGCGCGCGGCGACGACGGCGGCCGCACGGTCGCCGTCGGTCACGGACTGGCGGCCCTGCTCGACCGACTCGCGGGCGGCGTCGAGCAGCTGCTCGGCCTGCTCGGGGTTGCCGGCCACCGACGCCAGCGCCGAGGCCGGGTAGGTCCGACGCAGCGCCTCGAGCGCCTGGGCCGCCGCCGGGATGCGGGCGGCCACCTCCCGAGCGCGCTGCTCGGTCTCGTCGAGCACCTCGGGGGCGCGAGCCTGGACGTCCCGCAGCTCGTCGAACGCCTCGGTCTGCTCCTCGATCGCGGTGCCCGCACGCTCGCACAGCTGCAGGATCTGCGTGAGCATCGTCCGGCGCTCGTCGTCGGTCTCGGGGATGTGGTCGTCCAGGCGCTGCCGCAGCGTGAAGGCGGCCAGGGCGTCCTTCTTCGCGGCCGCAAGCACCTCGGTGAACCGGCGGGTCGCCTCGACACCGAACTGCGCCTGGGCGAAGCCGAGCTCCTGCTCGGACCCGCGCAGAGTGTCGTCGAGCCGGACGAGCGCGTGCGACGCACGGGTGTTCAGCGTGTCCAGGTCGACCGGCGGCGGCGGTGCGCCGGGGCCGGTGGGCCTCTGGTCGGACGTGCGGGACCGGGACCGGAACGATCGGAACAGGAGGAAGGCACCCACCGCGACCGCGCCGAGCAGCAACCACGTCAGGCCGCCGCCGCCGGACGAGGTCGCCGCCGGCGTCGTCGTGCCGGTGCCGTCCGTGCCGGGAGCCGGACCGGGGGCCGGTGCTGCGCCGGTGAGCGCGGCGCCCAGCGCGTCGGCGGTCGCGACGACGGCACCGGACCAGTCGTCGGCGGACAGCTCGGGCTCGAGCGCGGTGCGGCGGATCTGGCTCTGCGCCGTCGCGCTCAGCCCGAGAGCGTTGGGCACCGCGAGTCCGTACTTGCGGTCCTCGACCGCGACGGCGAGCAGCACGTCGTCCGACCCGATCCCGGACCGCTCGGCGCTCGCGATGCTCCATTCGTCTCCCTCGGCGCCGCTGAAGTCGTCGACGTAGACGACGTACAGCTGTACCCCGGCGGCCTGCTCGAGCTCCTCCTGCGCGGCGGTGACGACGGCCTCGTCGAGCACGCCCACCTCGTCGACGAGCTGGCTGTCCACGTCGAGGGGCGGCACGGCACCCGCAGGCGGCGCGACCACCACGGCAGTCAGCGCGGCGGCGAGCACGGCGGGGATGAGGCGGCGGTGAGCGGGACGGCGACCTTCCCGAGGGCCGAACCCACCGGCGGTGCGTCGGGTGCGGTGCGCGGGGGCTGGTGAGGTCACGGGCTCGATCCTTGCCCGCCCGCCGGTGGGGCGCAACGTCGACTCCCCGCGGCGGGTCACGCGCGAACCGCCGTCCCGGCACCGCTCGCACGGTCGACGGCGCCACGACGACCTGCGGCATTCATTCGTACGCCTGGCGTCGCCCATTCGTACGCCTGGCGTCGCCGCGACGACCTGCGGCGGTCGTAGGGCTGGCACCGGGGCGAGGACCAGCGGCCGCCGGACGGGCGGCGGCGCGGTGAGCATGGTCCGCAGGTCATGCCGGCCCTCCTCTCTCACGGCTCATCACCGTTCTCATGCATGGCTCGTCACCGTTCCCAAGCCGCCAGGAACGACGCCGGTGCCCGCATCCCTGTCACCGGGTCGGTCGCCCACGACAGCCCGAGGTCATCGGTCGCCTCGCGGCCCAGCTCAGCGCGCGCGCTGGGCACCACGGCGCTGCGCTCAGCTTGCTCGGCCCCGGTGCCAGCCCCGGCGAATGGCGGATCCGCGGTCGACGAGCACGGGGCATCGGGCGGCGATCCCTTGGGCAGGGGGCCGGTTGGTTGTGCCGCGCGCCCTCGACGACGGGCATGGTCGGTGGAGGAGGTGGCGCCGCGACGTCTGCGCCGATCAGTCGTCCGCTGCGGTCGCGGAACCTGTAGGCGACCCGTGCGAGTGGTCGCGGTGGTCCGACACCGGCGCGGCTCCGATGACCAAGCGGCTCTGCGGTGCTGGTCGTCACCGCGGGTACGCGGGTGATGGTGAGGTCGCGTCGGTGGGTCTCGTGGTGGTGGAACGAGCACAGGGGAACGCCGTTGTCGGCGGAGGTCGGTCCGTCGTCGCGGTCCCACCAGGCGATGTGGTGGATCTCGCACCACCGTGCGGGTGCGTGGCACGAGGGCCACCCGCACTGCCTGTCGCGGGCGATGATCGCCTTGCGCAGCGCCCCGGTGAACAACCGTTGGGTGCGTCCCAGGTCGAGCAGCTCGCCGTGGGCGTCGATGACGACCCGGGTGATGTCGCAGTCGCACATCGCCGCAGCCAGCTCGGTGATCGGAACAGGGGTGCCGTCCTCCAACGTCGCCGGTGGGTAGCTCACAGGCACGGTTGTCGCCGAAGCCGCACGCGAGTCGCTGCCGGAGCCTGCCGCGCCCGGAGTGGGGCCGCCGGGATCCACCGTGCCCGCTCTCGTTCCGTCGCCCGTAGCGGTGCCCGTGGCCGTGCCTGTGGCCGTGCCCGTGCCCGTGGGCTTGGGCGTAGTCGTGCGCGTGCCCGTGGCCTCGCCGCCGGTGTCCCCGCTGCCGGTGTCCCCGCCGGTGTCCTTCGCGCGCCGTCGCCGGTCGCGCTCACGGCGTGCTGCCGCCCATGTCTCGGGGGTCATGATCATCGTGATCTGCGCCGGGACGTGCCCACCAGGCTTGGTGTCCACCGACGCGAGCACCCGGGTGACCATCTCGGTCAGGGCGTCGGCGCGGCGCTCGCCCGGGTCGCGGTCGTCGTCCTCTGCTGGGCGTGGGGTCAGCGCCTCCAACGCCAGCGCGAGCCGGTGCCCGGCGATCGTGTCCAGGCGCCCTTTGAGGTACGTGCCGGTCGTGGCGTGGGTCAGGTGCAGGTACCGCTCAGCCCGCCGCGCCTGGTGGTCGCGTTCCAACCCGTCGGGGTCGACGGTCGCGGCCCACCGGTCCACGGTGATCTGGAACGTCGCGGCGTCCTGCCGCTGCGCCACCTCGACCAGCGCCTCCTGCACCGCCGGGGCGGCCAGTGCCTGGCGCTGCACCGGGGTGCCGGTCGCGGCGACCTTCCCCAGCACCGCGGCGTGCCCGATCGTGATCAGCCCCGCGGTCACCGCCGCCGCGGCCGCCGGGGCGGCGTCCAGCTGCTCGGCCTGCCGCACCTGCCCACCCGCCGCCCGCACACCCGTCCCCGAGACCCGCCCCCGCGCCGCCTCGTACGACCGGTCACCCGCACCCCGCCACGCCCCGGCATCCCGGTCGGCCACCAGCACCCCGGCCCGCACGACGCTCAGACCGTCGATCACCCGGTCCAGATCCGCCAACAACACCGACCGGTCCTCGCCCGTCCACCCCGCCGCGCCGGCGACCTGCCCGGTCAACGCCGTCATCACCGACACCAGGGTCCGCCCCGAGGCGAGCGCCGCCACGGACCGGGCCGGCGCACCGGCCGAGGCCGGGGGTCGGCTGTGCCAGGCGCGGCAGCACCGGGGAATGCAGTGGCGCCCGTAGGCAGGGCAGCGTCGGTTGCAACACCGGCGCCCGCGAGCGAGACGGCATCTGTTGCAACACCGGCGCCCGCGAGCGAGACGGCATCTGTTGCAACACCGGCGCCCGCGAGCGAGACGGCATCGGTCGAGACAGCGGCGTCCACCGACGGCTCGGTACCGGAGGAGGCATCGGCACCGGGAGAGACACCGGCGTCGGTCAACGGTGCGGCATCACCCATGGCCATGGGGCTATGGATCGTGACGACGGTCGGAGTGGCTGCCTGGGGCAGGCGACGCGCAGGTGTGGTGTCTGCCGTCATCGCCGCCACCTCCTCGCTTCGAACGCCTGTTCGAAGTCTACCGCTGGGGTCTGACACGCAGTGGAGGGAGGCAGACACTGTGGATGGCGATCTGGAAAGCGGCACGGGGCCGCCGGGTGGCGCACGGCTTTCGGCCATCGAGTGCTGCACAGTCGACCAGCGCACAGTCGGCCGGGGTACAGGTGACCGGCGCACAGTCGACCGGGCATAGCTGACCGACGCGCAGCGGACTCCTGAACAGCCCGACTGCCATCCAGCTGACTGCCAAACAGTGCGACTGCCGTACATCCCTGCCGTCGTCCCTGCCGTGCCCGCCGCACCACCGCCCGCCGCACCACCGCCCGCCGCACCACCGCCCGCCGTACAGCCGGCCGCCGGAAGGCCCCGCCCCCGGCTACGGTCACCCGGTGACCGATCCCCGCCGCCCCGACCAGGCCGCCGGCCCGCGCGTCGTGACCGTCGTCCAGCACGAGGACGGCGTCCCCCTCGACCTCTTCGAGCAGTGGTTGGCCCCGCTCGAGATCCGCGTCCTCCGTGCCCACCGCGGCGACCCGATCCCCACCGGCCCGGCGGACGTCGGCGACGGGCTCATCGTCCTCGGCGGCACCATGGACGCCTACGCGGACGACGTCGCGCCGTGGCTCCCGGCCACCCGCGCGCTGCTGGCCGCGGTCGCCGCCGCCGACGACGTACCGGCGCTCGGGATCTGCCTCGGCGCGCAGCTCCTCGCGGTCGCCTGCGGCGGGCACGTGGACGTCGGCGCAGCCCCCGGCCGCGAGGTCGGTGCCGTCGAGGTCAGCTGGGGCGACGCGGCGGGCGGGGACCCGCTCGTCGGTGCCCTCGCCCGGCACCCGCGGGGCACCACGCGGTTCCCGACGATGCACTCCGACGCGGTGACGCGGCTGCCGGACGGCGCGGTGCCGCTCGGGTCGTCGTCGCTCTACCCGCACCAGGCGTTCCGGGTCGGCGGCGCGTGGGGGTGCAGTTCCACCCCGAGACGTCCGCACCGACGTTCCGGCGCTGGGCCGAGGCGGAGCGGGACGTCGACGTCGACGTCGACGCCGCCGTCGCGGAGTACGACCGGCACGCGGACGAGGCCGCCGTTGCCGGCCGGGTGGTGGCCCGGGCGTTCACGGCGCTGGTCGAGCGCCGCGCGGCGTCACAGGGCCGCGCCCGCTGACGTCGGCCGCCCGTGACGACGCCGTCCACCGCGGGCGGTACGTCGTCCCGGTCAGTGCATCCCGAGGCGCGCCAGCGGCTCGACGAGCTCGCGCTCCTCGTAGGCGAGGTGGGACAGCAGCGTGTCGGTCAGCAGGTCGACCGCCGCGCGCAGCCCCGGCATGCCGTCCGGACCGGACACGAGCCGGACGAGCGCCCGGTCGACGCCCTCGAGGACGTCGTGGATCACGTGGTGCTCCTGCTCGAGCCGGTCGATGACCGGCGCCAGACGCTCGTCCGAGCGGCGCAGGTGCGGGAACATGCTGCGGTCCTCGAGCGTGTGGTGCGTCGTGACGACCCGGCAGTAGCTCTCGCAGTAGGTGCCGAGCACCCAGCTGTTCTGCCGCATGGTCATCGTGTTGATGTGCGAGCGGGCGACGCCGACATCCATCGACCCGGCCTCGACCTGGTCCACGAGGTCCCGGACGCGCGCCAGCTCGGCGCGCAGGTGATCGTGGACGTCGACGAGGTGCTGCCCCGTCGCGAGCTCCTCCGCGGTGTACGTGCGGTCGGCGTCGGGCGCCGGGCCCTGCGGCCGCGAGGCCTCGTCCCACGGCTGCTCGGCGACGAGGCGGACCCCGTCGTCGGGCGTGGGCGCCACGGCGAAGGGTGAGCCGCCGCGCACGGCGCCGCCCGGCCCGCGAGGCGCGGTTCCCGCCGTGCTTCGCGCGGCGCCGCTCCCCGATGCCCCCGACGCCGCCCCGTCGCGCCCGGCCGCCGACGCCGCCTCGACGCGCTCCGGCGCCGTGCGACCACCGTCGGCCCGACCACCGTCGGCCCGACCAGGCTCAGCCCGATCAGCCTCCACCCCAGCCTCGGCCCGACCGGCCTCCGCCTCCGCCCGCTCCGCCGCCACGAGCTCACGGACCGCGGGCGCGACCTCCGCGGCGAACCGTCGCAGGTCGTCGGGGTCGTCGCTGCCGAGGATGAAGACGCTTACGCCGTCGTCGAGCGCGAACGCGGCGAGCTCCTCGGCCCACTGCTGCGGCGGGCCGTGCAGCGGCTCACGCCCGGACGGCCCGAAGCGACCGCTGATGTTGAGCAGCCGGCGGACGTCGGCGGGGGTGCGCCCGGCCTCGAGCGCGGCGTCGTCGACGATCGCGTTGCCACGGGCGAGGTCGCCGGGCTGCAGGTACCCGAGCGAGGGCAGCCAGCCGTCCGCGACCCGGCCGGTGAGGGCGAGCATCCGCGGCTTGTACGCCCCGAGCCAGATCTCCACCGGGTGCGCCGGCGCCGGGCCGCGCTTGGCGCCCCGGACGTGGTGGTGCTCCCCGTCGACCCGTACGCCGCCCCGCGCCGACGTGTCCCACAGCGCGCGGATCACCTCGACGGCCTCGGCGAGCGCGTCCACCGCCTGCCCGGGGCTCAGGCGCGGAGCGCCCATCGCCTCGATCGCGTCCCAGAACGCCCCGGCACCCAGCCCCAGCTCGACCCGGCCGCCGCTGAGCAGATCCAGGCTGGCGACGCTGCGGGCGAGCACGGCGGGCGGCCGCAGCGGCAGGCTCGCGACGTTGGGGGCGAGCCGCACCGACGTCGTCCGCGCGGCCACGACGCTCAGCAGGGTCCAGGTGTCGAGGAACCCCGGCTGGTACGGGTGGTCCTGCATCGTCACGAGGTCGAGCCCGACCGCCTCGGACAGCATCGCGAGCTCGGCGACGCGCTGGGGGTCGGCTGCGGTGGGCGTGAGGAACGAGCCGAGCTCGAGGGGATGGCCGAGGTCGGGCACGCGGTCTCCTGGGGTCGGGGGCGGCGGACCGCGGGGCGGGCCCGGTCAGCCGGTGGCAGCGGTCAGCCGGAGCAGGGGGTCAGGCGGTCGGCTCGGGCTCGGTGGTGAGGCCGAGGTCCTCGGCGTCGACGATCGTGTAGGCGTACCCCTGCTCGGCGAGGAACCGCTGCCGGTGGGCGGCGAACTCCTGGTCGACGGTGTCCCGCGCGACCACGGTGTAGAAGTGCGCCGTCCGGCCGTCGCCCTTCGGTCGCAGCAGCCGGCCCAGGCGCTGGGCCTCCTCCTGCCGAGACCCGAACGACCCGGACACCTGGATCGCGACGGACGCCTCGGGCAGGTCGATCGAGAAGTTGGCGACCTTGCTGACCACCAGCTTGGTGATCTCGCCGGCGCGGAACGCGTCGTACAGCCGCTGCCGCTCGGTGACCGTCGTCGCGCCCGTCAGGACCGGCGCGTCGAGGTGCTCACCGAGCTCCTCGAGCTGGTCGAGGTACTGGCCGATGATGAGCGTCGGGTCGCCCTCGTGCTTGGCGACGAGCTGCTCGACGACGCGGTTCTTGCCCGACGCCGTCGCGGCGAGCCGGTACTTCTCCTCCGGCTCGGCGGTCGCGTAGAGCATGCGCTCACGGTCCGGGAGGGTCAGGCGCACCTCGACGCAGTCGGCGGGCGCGATGTAGCCCTGCGCCTCGATGTCCTTCCAGGGCGCGTCGAACCGCTTGGGTCCGATGAGCGAGAACACCTCGTCCTCGCGGCCGTCCTCGCGCACGAGCGTCGCGGTCAGGCCGAGGCGGCGTCGGGCCTGCAGGTCGGCCGTCATGCGGAAGATGGGCGCCGGCAGCAGGTGGACCTCGTCGTAGACCACGAGGCCCCAGTCGCGGGCGTCGAGCAGCTCGAGGTGCGTGTACACGCCCTTCCGCTTGGTCGTGAGCACCTGGTAGGTCGCGATGGTGACCGGGCGGATCTCCTTGCGGGCGCCGGAGTACTCGCCGATCTCGTCCTCGGTGAGCGACGTCCGCTTGACCAGCTCGTCGCGCCACTGGCGGGCCGAGACGGTGTTGGTGACGAGGATGAGCGTCGTCGTGCCCGAGCGCGCCATGGCGCCCGCGCCGACGAGCGTCTTGCCCGCGCCGCAGGGCAGGACGACGACGCCCGAGCCACCGTGCCAGAAGCCGTCGATCGCCTGCTGCTGGTAGGGCCGCAGCGACCAGCCGGAGGTGTCGAGGTCGATGGGGTGCGCCTCGCCGTCGACGTACCCGGCGAGGTCCTCCGCCGGCCAGCCGAGCTTGAGCAGCACCTGCTTGAGGTGGCCGCGCTCGGAGGCGTGCACGACGACGTCGAGGTCGCCCAGGCGCTCGCCGACCAGGCCGGCGGTCCGGCGGGACTTGAGGACCTCCTCGAGCACCGCGCGGTCCACGGCGTGCAGCACGAGGCCGTGCGCCGGGTCGTTGACGAGCTGCAGGCGCCCGAAGCGGGACATCGTCTCGGCGACGTCGACCAGCAGGGCGTGCGGCACCGGGTAGCGCGAGTACTCCAGCAGCGCGGAGACGACCTGCTCGGCGTCGTGCCCCGCCGCCCGCGCGTTCCACAGGCCCAGCGGCGTCAGTCGGTAGGTGTGCACGTGCTCGGGTGCGCGCTCCAGCTCGGCGAACGGCGCGATCGCCCGGCGGCAGGCCTCCGCCTGGTCGTGGTCGACCTCCAGCAGCAGCGTCTTGTCGCTCTGGACGATCAGGGGTCCGTCGGTCATGAAGAGGAGTCCTCGGGGTCGATCGGGGTCACGGAGACGATGCGGTGCACGGCCACGGTCAGCTCGGCGTCGCGTGCGCTGTCGACGGCACGCACCCGGCCGCCGTCCACCCGCACCGGGCGGACCCGGCGCCGCTGCGGCGTGCCCTGCGGGCCGACCACCTCGAGCCAGACCTCACGTCCGTCCGCGACCGCCTCCCGCAGGGTGGCCAACGCCGCGACGGGGTCCCCTGTTCCCGTGCCGCCCGCCGCGGTCCCCGAACCGTCCCCGGACCGCTGGACGGCCTCCGCCCGCCGCAGCGCCGGCACCAGGGAGCGCAGCCGCTGGGTCGAGGCGGTGGACGTGACGACCGGCGCGGCGGGCCCGACGACGCCGCCCGCGCCGCGCCGGCGTCGGGCTCGGCCGACCACCCGGCGCACGAGCGGGCGGGCGAGCACGACCTGCCCGTCGGGGCGCTCCGCGGCGGGTGCGAGCCCGCGGGCGCGCAGCGCGGCGAGCAGTGCGGCGGGCCCGACCTGCGCGGCGAGCACGGTGGGCGCGAGCTGGACGAGCCCGAGCTCGGCGAGCGACGGGTCGTCCGCGAGCCCGGCGAGCAGCGTGGGGTCCTCCGAGCGCACGTACCCGCCCGCGCTGCCGACCCGCAGGCGGCCGTGGCGTCGCGCGGTGTCCCGCACGAGGTACTCCAGCGGCTGCGGCACCCGGCCGCGGGCGTGCGACCCGAGCTCGGCGAGCAGCTCGTCGGCGGTCTGCCCGGAGTCGAGCGCCTCCTCGACCGACTCGGCGGTGAACCGGACGGTCAGCGCCGCGCCACGCGACTCGACCCGGGTCGCGCGGTCGAGCAGCGCGGCGAGCGCCGGGGTCGGTCGTCCGGGGACGATGCCGGTCAGGTCACCCTGCAGCAGGACATCGTCGACCGGCGCGGGCAGCGCCGCGGCGAGCGCGCCGGCGACGTCGCCCGCCTCGGGGGCGAGCAGCGCGCGGCCCGCCCGGGACAGCGCGCCGGCGCCGAGCACGCCGAGGTGACCGGCCTCGCGCAGCATCGCCTCGACGGCGGCGGGCGGCGGGACGGACCGCGGCGAGCGCCAGCGCAGGACCGCCAGGACGTCGTCGGCGGACAGCGCGGTGCCGGGCTCGCGGGCCGCGACGACCTCGAGGACGGCGCGGCGCAGGCGCGGCGCCCACGGGCGGGCGAGCTCGGGGTCGAGGGCGGCCCGCAGCTCGCCGCGCTCGTCGCGGCCACCGACCACCCAGGGGGTGCGGTGCGTGGTGAGCCAGGCGCGGGCGAGGACGGCCCAGCGCTCGGCGAGGTCGGTGTCCCACCAGGCGTCGACGTCGACGGTGGGCACGAAGGCGGGGAGTCCTCGCCGTCGTCGACCACGAATCCCGCGGCACCGGCGAGCTCGATGACGAACGCGGCGACACCCTCGTCGACCTCGAGGGTCGCCGCGGCCCGGCGCAGCTCCCGGACGCCGAGCCCGCCCGAGCGCAGGACGTTCGGCGGGGTGCGCTCCCACAGGTGGACCAGCGCGGTGACGAGCCGGACGACCTCCTGCGCGGCGCTCGCCGACTCGGCCTCGACCGTGGTCTCGGGGTGCACGGTCCCGGGCGGGTGCGGGCAGTGGGTCGCGGGCTCGGCGTGCGTGCGACCGTTGCGCAGCGCGAGACCGACGGCGCGCGGCAGCACGACGTGCGCGGCGTCGGCCCGCGCGAGCAGTCCGTGGCGCAGCAGCCAGTCGACCGCGGTGCGCGTGTCACCCGCACCCCCGCGGGGCGGCGTCCGACCGGTGGTCCCCAGGTGAGCGCGTCCAGCACGCCGCGGGCTCCCGGTGGGGCGTCGGCGAGGACGGCCGCGATGTCGGCCGGGACGCCGTCGACCGCGGCGCCGAGCCCGGCGGGGTACGGGCCCAGCACCTCGGCCAGACCGGGGAGGGGCGCAGGGCGGCGTCGTCCCCCCAGAGCAGGCCGAGCGCGACGGCCTCCGCGACGGCGTCGTCCACCCCGGTGCGGGCGGTGCCCTGCGCGGTCGCGCCCACGGCGCGGGCGACGTCGGCCGCGGGGACCGCCCCGCCGGATCGGGCGGCGTCGTCGGACCCGAGCAGGGCGACCACCGACTCGAGCACCTGCAGCACCGAGGCGTCCACGCCGGCGAGGGCGCGCTCGAGGCTGACGCGGCTCGTGGCCCGCGCCGCGAGGGAGGCGATGGTGGACGGCGAGGGGTCGGCCAGGTCCGGGCGTCGAGCGAGGAGGTCGACGAGCTCGGGGTCGCTGCGGGCACGCAGGTGCTCGCTGAAGGTGGCCATCACCGGCCCACGGTACGCGGGCGTCGGCGGGCGCTGCCCGGCGCCGGTAAACTTGGCGACGTCAGCGTTGTCCGACGAGTCTTCGAGGTTCCAGTGCCCACCGGCAAGGTCAAGTGGTTCGACACCGAGCGTGGCTTCGGCTTCATCGCCAGCGACGAGGGTGATGAGGTCTTCCTTCACGCCTCGGCGCTGCCCGCAGGCATCGCCGCGCCCAAGCCCGGGACGAAGGTCGACTTCGGTGTCGCCGACGGCCGCCGCGGCCCGCAGGCGCTGTCCGTCAAGGTCCTCGACCCGGTCCCGTCGGTCGCCAAGGCCGCGCGCAAGCCCGCGGAGGACATGGCCGTGATCGTCGAGGACCTCATCAAGGTGCTCGACCGCGTCGGCAACGACCTGCGCCGCGGCCGGTACCCCGAGAAGGGCACCGGCGAGAAGTACGCCTCGCTGCTGCGCGCCGTCGCCGACAACCTCGAGGCATGAGGCATGCCCACCGCGACGAAGGACGCCGTCCTCGGCTCGGCCGTCGAGCTCGCCCGTGAGGCGGCCGTCGAGGTCGCGGAGAACCCCGATCACGTCGGTGAGCACCTCGGCGCCGTGACCGAGAGCGACCGGCTGGTCTCCCACCGGTTCGCCTGCACCGCCCCGGGGTACCGCGGGTGGCACTGGACCGTCACGCTCGCCCGGGTCCCGCGGGGCCGGTCGGCGTCGGTGTGCGAGGCCGTGCTGCTGCCGGGCGACGACGCCGTCCTGCCCCAGGCGTGGGTGCCGTGGGCCGAGCGGCTGCGCCCCGGCGACATCGGCCCCGGCGACGTCCTGCCGTTCTCGCCGGACGACCCCCGCCTCGTGCCCGGCTACGTGCCGACCGGCGACGAGGAGGAGGACCGCGTCGCGATCGAGGAGCTCGCGCTCGCCCGCGTCCGGGTGCTGTCCCCGGAGGGGCGCGACCGCGCGGCGGACCGCTGGTACGCGAGCACGCACGGCCCGACGGCGCCCGCCGCGCTCGCGGCCGCCGCGCCGTGCGGCAGCTGCGGGTTCCTCGTCCGGCTGAGCG
This sequence comes from Cellulomonas sp. ATA003, assembly GCF_031582905.1. Taxonomy (NCBI): domain Bacteria; kingdom Bacillati; phylum Actinomycetota; class Actinomycetes; order Micrococcales; family Cellulomonadaceae; genus Cellulomonas; species Cellulomonas sp. ATA003. Next base: position 3,380,453 of record NZ_CP133990.1, on the reverse strand, counting down.
GGTCGCTCGGCACGGTCTTCGGCGTGTGCGCGAACGAGTGGTCGCCCGACGACGGCAAGGTCGTCAGCGTCGACCACGGCTGCGGCGCGCACTCCGAGACGGACGTCGAGCCGCAGCCGAGCGAGTGGCCCGCCCCGGCGCCGTCGATCGACGAGCTGGACGTCGAGGTCGTCGCGCGGGCTGTGCCCGACGACGCCGCCGCGGCCGGGTCGGGTGACGACGCCGGTCCTGCCGACGCGTCCGATGCCGTCGCGACCGACGGCGAGCTCGCGGTCGACGCGGAGTCGGACCCGGACGCCGCCGCCGACCCGGTCACCGCGCCGCCGACCGACGCCGAGCCGACCGACCGGCCCGAGGCCGACACCCAGCCGGAGCAGTGACGCCCGACGCCTTCGGCACGGCGGCGCTGCGCGCTGCCGTGCTGGGGGCGTGGGCGGCGTCGCCCGCCCGGCTGCGGGAGGACGCCAACGCCGAGGAGGACTACGCCCGCGGCTGGTACCGCGACCGCGTCGTCGTCGAGCTCGCTCAGAACGCCGCCGACGCGGCCGCGCGGGCCGGAGTCCCCGGCCGTCTGCTGCTTCGGCTGACCCGCCAGGACGGTGGCGCCCAGCTCGTCGCCGCGAACACCGGTGCCCCGCTCGACGCCCCGGGCGTCGCGTCGCTCGCCTCGCTGCGCGCCTCCGCCAAGCGGGGCGGCGAGGGCGGCGTCGTCGGCCGGTTCGGGGTCGGGTTCGCGGCCGTGCGCTCGGTCGCCGACGAGGTCACGGTCGCCTCGACGTCGGGGGGCGTCCGGTTCTCCCTCGCACACACGGCCGAGACCCTTGCCGACCTCGCCGCCGACCACCCCGCGCTGGCCGAGGAGCTCCGCCGGCGCGACGGGTCGCTGCCCGCGCTGCGCCTCCCGCTGCCCGACGACGCCCGCCCGCCCGCGGGATACGACACCGCGGTGGTCGCGACCCTGCGCGACGACGTGTCCGCCGCCGACGTCGCCGGCCAGCTCGCCGCGGTCGGCGACCCGCTGCTGCTCGCGCTGCCGGCCCTGACCGAGGTGGTCGTCGAGGTGGACGACACCTGGGGTGGGGGTGACCGGCGGCTCGCCGACGTCGACCGCCGCTGGGTCGTCGTGCGCCGCAGCGGTCACCTCGACCTGGCCCTCGTGGCGGACCGTCCGGTCGAGGAGCGTGCCGCCCGTGACTGGCGGATCACCTGGGCGCTGCCACGGACCGGGGCCGTGCCGGGAACGGCGTCGCTCGGGCCGGGGACGCCGGGGACCACATCGGCGCCGACCGGCGTCGTGCACGCACCGACCCCCACCGACGAGACGACCGGCCTGCCCGCGCTCCTCATCGCGACCCTGCCGCTGGACCCGTCCCGGCGCCGCGTCCGCCGCGGGCCGCTCACCGACGTCCTGCTCGACGCCGCGGCCGACGCGTACGGCGACCTCGCCGCGCGCGTCGCGGCCGACGGGGGTGACCCGTTGACGCTGGTCCCGGTCGGGCTGCCGTCGGGGAGGTTCGACGCCGACCTGCGCGAGCGGGTGCTCGAGGCGCTGTCCCGCACGCCGCTGCTCGTGACCGCCGGCGCCGACGACCCAGCCACGCTCGTCGAGCCCCGCCGCGCGGTCGCCGTCGACGGAGCGGTCGGTCATGACCCGGGGGCGGTCGCCGCGCTGTCGGGGTGGGCGGCGAACCTCGTCACGCTCGGCCCCGGGCACACGACGCCCGCCCGCGCGCTCGGCGTCGAGGTGCGCGAGCTGTCCGATCTCGTCGAGGAGATGGCGCCGTCGGGCGACCCGTCACGGTGGCGCGCCCTGTACGAGGCGCTCGCGCCGCACGCCCAGGACGCCGTCGTCCGCGAGGCGCTGGCCGCGGTGCCGGTCCCGCTCGCCGACGGGCGCACGGTCCGCGGTGCGCGCGGGCTCGTGCTCGGCGCGGAGCGGCTCGGCGACGCCGCGGGGAAGGCGCTCGCGGTGCTCGCACGCTGGGGCGTGCGGCTCGTGCACCCGGCCGCGGCGCACGCGCTGCTGGAGCGGCTCGGCGCGGTCGCGCCCGACGGCGGCGGGCTGCTCGCCCTGCCGGCTGTCCGCGAGGCCGTCCTGGACGTCGGCGAGGACGACGACGACGCCCTCGCCGACGACGTCGCCGCGGCGGTCCTCACCCTGGTCACCGCCGCGGACGGCGACGGCGACCTCGCGTCCGACGGTGCCGTGCCGTCGAGCGGTGCCGTGCCGCCCGGTCATCGCGCGTGGCTCGGTCAGACGATCCTGCGGGCCGCCGACGGCGAGCCGACCCCCGCCGACGGGCTCGTCCTGCCCGGTTCGATCGCCGCCGACCTGCTCGACGACCGTGTGCTCGCACCGGTCGACGGCGCCCTCGTGGAGCGGTGGGGCGCGCACGTGCTCGCGGCGGTCGGGGTGCGCGACCACCTCGCCGTGACGACCGTGCCGGACGTGCTGCTCGAGACCGGCGCCGGCCTCCTCGGCGACGACACCGACCCCGGGGCGATCGCCGCGCGGTCCCTCGACGGGTGGGACGAGTACCTCGACGAGCTCGCGCACCGCCTCGGGACCGGGGCGTTCGTGGGGGACGTCGTCGCGGTCGCGGACCTCGACGCGGTGCGCGACGACGCGTGGCCGCGCGTCGTCGGGCACCTCGCGGGGGACCCGGAGCTGCGGCGGGCGCTGCTCGACCCGGTGCGTGCCGAGGGCGCGGCCGGCTCGCGCGGCGCGGGCGGGGCGCCGTCGTACACGGCGTGGTGGCTGCGCGAGCGGGCACCGGAGGAGCTCGGCCTCGGGGAGCCGTTCGCGCTGCCCGGCGCCCAGGCGGGTGTCGCGGCGCTGCTGCGACCCGCGCCGGCCTGGCTGCGCGAGGCCCGCACGCCGGACGGCGGCGCCGTCGACGACGCCGTGCTGCGCGCCGTCGGCGGGGTGCGGGTGCTCGGTGACCTGGATGCGTCGGGCTGGACCGACGTGCTCGACGCCGTCGGGCCCGTCGGCACCCGCGTCGACCCGGCGGTCGCCGCGGCCCTGTGGCGCGCGCTCGCCCGGGCCGCCGCGGACGGCGTCGTGCTCGAGGCGCTCCCCGAGCGGCTCCCGGCGCTCGTCCGACCGGGGAGGTGCGGCTGGTGCACGCCGACGACGCCGTCGTGCCGGACGGGCCGATGTGGCTCCAGCGCACCGACCTCGGGGCGCTCGTGCCCGTTCCCGCCGGTGACGCCGCCGCGCTCGCGACGCTGCTGGACCTGCCGCGGTGCGCCGACCTCGCGTCCGGTCAGGTCACCGAGGGGGACGACGACGGCGACGCCGGGATCGCGCCGACGCCGGGGGCCGCGCTCGCGCTGCTGCCCGGGGCGCCGACGACGTGGCGCGAGCACGAGGACCTGCACGTCGACGGCGTGCCGGTGGACTGGTGGGTCGAGGGGGACGGGGCGGACGCCGTCGTGCACGCGAGCCACCTCGCGGCGCTCGCGCGCGGGCTCGCCCAGGCGGCCGGGGCGTGGGGTGCGCGGCACGCGGTGGAGGTCGTGCTGACCGATCCCGGCCGGGCGCCGGAGCTCGTCACGGAGGCATTGGCCGACCCGGTCTGACCGGGGGCCTGTGCCGGCCGGCGTGCCGACGTCCCGCGTCCGGCTACGGGCGGTGGCGGTGCCGGCGGTCCCAGACCAGGCCGACGAAGCTTAGCGCGAGGCCCGCGGCGCAGCTCCAGACCGGCACGGCGTCGATCGTGCCGGTGCGCCACAGCACCGCGCAGACCACGAGGGCGATCGCCCAGATCGCGGCGCCGGCGGCGAACACGCGGCGCATGTCCACCTCGACCGCGGGCGGGTCGGGGCGTCGTCGGTCGGGTCGGAGGATCACCTCGAGGACGGGGGGCAGGCGGCGCACGGCGCTCAGGCTACGGCCACACGCGACAGGGCCGGGTGAGGGGCGTCCCCCACCCGGCCCTGTCGCTGTGCGACGGCGCGTGTGCCTGCGCGTGCGGCTGCGCAGCGGCTCGGCTCGGCTCAGCCGAGCGGCGCCTTGAGCGGCCAGCCGTCGAGGACCACCTGGGCCGCCGCACCGGTGGCCGGGTTGACCATGACCGGGGCGAGCAGGTTGGCCGTCGTCGGCGTGCCCTCGGCCCCGGGGTGCACGACGACCAGGAGGAGCGGGGCGGCGTCGTCGTCCAGGCCGAGGGCGGTCCGGGTGTCGGTGTCGACGTCCGGGGCGTAGCCCTCGAAGAACGCCTCGGGACGCACGACGAACAGGCGGACCGCCGGGTCGGCGAGGCTGCGCAGGGCGTAGAGCATGCCGCCGTCGTCCAGGCCGTCGAGGGAGTACTCGAGGTGGCCCGGCAGGCCGGGCAGCGGGGAGACCGGGTGGATCGCGGTCGGTGCGGTGCTCATCGCAGGAAGTCCATCAGAGTGGGCTGCAGCACGCGAGAGGCCGCGCCGAGGGCGGCCTGGTAGGCGACCTCCTGCATCTGGACCTCGATGATCGTGCCGGGCAGGTCGACGTCCTCGATGTCGGCGAGCTGGCTGGTGAGCGAGATCTTGGTCTCCATGGTCCGCGCGCCGGCGGCCTCGAGCTGCGACTGGCGGGCGCCGAGTGCCGTGAGCTGCTCGAGCATGTCGTCCCGGTGCGCATCGAGGGCGGTGAGCGACGGGCCCACCTCCTGTCCAGCCCGGAGCTTCGCGGCGATGTCGTCGAGCGTCGCGAACACCGACGTCTCGCCGGACCCGAAGGCCTTCGCGCCGTCGACGTCGACGCGCACGGTGGTGCTCGCGTCGACGCGGCGCTCGACCGCAGCCCCGGAGAAGGTGTCGAACGTGTACGGCGCGGGGATGGGCGCACCGGGGACGGCGGGCGCCGCGGGCCCGGCGGCCGGGGGCGTCGTGCCCGTCGGCTTCGGCGCCGGACCGGTGACGGCAGCACCGGCCGCGGTCCCGGCGAACACGGATCGACCCAGATAGGTGGTGTTCGCCTGGGCGAGCAGGACGTCGCGCAGGCCCTCGATCTCGACGGCCAGCGCCTCGCGGGACTCCTTGTTGAGCACGCCCGTGCTCGCGCCCTGGACGGTGAGGTCCCGGACCTGGCCGAGGGCCCCGAGCGAGCTCTGCAGTGCCGAGTCCGCGGTGGTGAGCCAGCCGCCACCGTCGGAGACGTTGCGGGCGTGCTGCTCGTTGGCGCGCAGCGCGCTCCGCAGCGACATCGCGGCAGCGGTACCCGACGGGTCGTCGGACGGCTTGGTGATGTTCTTCAGGCCCGAGAGCTTGCTCTGCAGGTCCGACATCGCCGAGAGGTTGTGCTGCATGTTGGTGAGCGTGGATCGCTGCACCGTCTGCTGTGTGACGCGGCCGATCATGGTCATCTCCCTACGACGCCGGTGCGGTTGATCAGGGTGTCGAGCATCTCGTCGATCGCGGTGAGCACGCGGGCCGCGCCCTCGTAGGCCCGCTGGTAGGCGAGCATGTTGACCGACTCCTCGTCGATGTCGACGCTCGCGCCGGCCAGCTGGATGCGCTCGGCGGTGCTCCGGGTGGCCTCGGCGACGGTCGCGCGCTGGGTGGCGGACCGGGAGTCGACCCCGAGGTCGACGACGAACGACGACCACTCGGCGTTGGGGCTCTTGGCGGCTGTGCCGAGCTGGGCGAGCGCGTCGGCGACCGAGCCGTCGCGCGGACCCCGGGCCGGGTCGGCGACGGCGATCGCGGACGTGTCCCTGACCGCCACCGCGAGTGACGCCGCGCTCCACGACGTACCGTCCGTCGGGACGGGGACGAAGAAGTCGCCACCCGGCGCGCCGCCGGGGGTGACCGCACCGCCGTGGATCGCGTTGACGGCGGTGACGAGCGACTTCGCCACCTCGTCGTAGGAGGCGGCGGCTTGGGTGAGGATGCCCCCTTGTCCGCCGGAGCCAGCGCGGTGACGAGCGCGGCGACCCGGCCACCATCGCTGTGCAGGTCGGTGCCGGTGCCGGCCCATCGCACCGTGACGGCGGAGCCCATGGTGAAGGTGTCCTGCGTGGTCTCGAGGGCGTGGGCGCGGTCGCCGCGCACGAGAGCGTTGCCGGCGACCATGACGTCGAGCGTGCCGTCCTCGCGCTCGACTCCGCTCGCCCCGACCTGGCCGGCGAGCTGGGTCACCAGGCGGCTGCGCTGGTCGACGAGCTCGTTGGCCGGGGTCCCGGACGACGTGAGGGCGCGGATGCGACCGTTCAGGTCGGCGACCGCAGCGGCGGTCGAGTTGACGTCGACCACGGTGGCCTCGAGCTCGGTGCGGGCCTGACCCCACTGCGTGGTCACCGCGGCGTGGCCGGCGGTGATGCGGGCGGCGAGCGCGTTCGCGTCCTCGAGGACGACGGCGCGGGCGGCGTCGGAGTCGGGCGTGTTGCCGAGCTCCCCCAGCTGGACCAGAACTGGTTCAGCGCGTGGGACACGCCCTTGTCGCCGGGCTCGGCGATCGTCGACTCCAGACGGCCGTACACCTCGGCGCGCGTGGCGGTGAAGGAGGCGGCGCCGGTCTCGGCGCGCAGCCGGGCGTCGGCGAAGACGTCACCGAGCCGGGCGATGCCGGTGACCCGGGTGCCGTTGCCGACCGAGGCGCCGCCGGAGTGCAGCGACGGCACGGAGACCGGCTCGACGCCGGTCAGGTCGGCGCGCTGACGGGTGTAGCCGACGGTGTTGGCGTTGGCGACGTTCTGGCCGGCGACCTCGAGGGCCTGGCGCTGGGCGTGCAGCGAGCTGAGGGCCGTGGACAGGCCGGAGAAGGTGCTCATGTGGTGGGTGCCCCCTAGAAGGATTCGTCGATGAGCTGGGCGGTGGCGGATCCGGCGGACGCGGTGCCGCGGGGGTCGTAGGTCTGCACGGTCTCCTGGAGGCTGAGCAGGGTCTCCTGCGCGGCACGGTGCGACGTGGCCAGCAGGTCACGGTTGCCGTGAGCCACGCCCTGGATCTGGGTGGTGAGCGCGGCGAAGGCCTCGCGGTGGCTGGCGAGCAGGTCGTTCCACGGCTCGGGCGCGGCCTTCGCCATCGCCAGCAGTCCGGCGCCCGGCTCGAGGCCCAGCTCGGCGGCGGCGGCGTCGGCCTCCATGGCCCGCCCGAGCTCCGCGGTGCGGATCTGGTCGAGCACCTGCTCGACCTCGCGGGTCGCGTGACCCAGCCAGCGGCTCCGACCGCTCGAGAGGACGAGCTGCTCCTCCTCGAGCTTGAAGAGCAGCAGCTCGAGCAGCTGACGCTCCCGCCACAGCACGGCCGACAGCTCCGCCACACCCATACGAGATCTCCCTTGCGCGGTCGTGCCCCGGTGGGGGCGTCCCCTGTGTCATCGGCGGTGCCCGGCGGGATGTGACGGATCGGCGGCGGTCGGATCGGCCATCGGTGCGCAACCCGGACATCCCGGCAGGACGACGCCTCGCGGGCGCGCGCGTAAGAGCCAACGAGGCGTCGTCGTCGGGCGCGGGCGCGGGCATCGGCGAGGCACCCGGGAGGGGCAGGAGCGAAGGTCTGTGCGATGGGTGCGGAGGCACGGTGACCAGGGGCGGGCGCGCAGGCGCGCCGAGCGGCTGCGGTGAGCCGCCCGGATGGCCGAGACGGCCTCGGACGTGAGGACTTCGACAACGCTTTTGGTGTGACCTGGGCCATACCGCTATGTCATGGACGCGTCAAATGTCCAGGTCGGAGCGTTGTCGAGGAGGCCGGCTCGGCCGACCTGAGAAATCTCTGAGAAGTATCTTCGCACTCGGGCTCAAGCCGGTTCCGCTGTGGGCCGAAGGGGTGGTGTGCGCAACTCACCCGAAGCCGTCAACGACCTCGTCACGGCCAACCTGCCCCTCGTCGGCTACCACGTCTCCGAGCTCCTCGGCCGTGTCCCGGCTTACGTCTCCCGCGACGACCTGAGCTCCGCCGGGTCTCTCGCGCTGGTCCAGGCCGCCCAGGCCTACGACGCCGAGACCGGCGTCCCCTTCGCCCGCTACGCCGCCCTCCGCATCCGCGGTGCGCTGCTCGACGAGCTCCGCTCGATGGACTGGGTCTCGCGTGGCGCCCGCCAGCGTGCCCGCCGGGTCAGCACGACGTCGGACGAGCTGACCTCGAAGCTGGGCCGGACCCCCAGCCGCGAGGAGATCGCCTCCGCGATGGGCACCGGGGTGGCCGAGGTCGACGCCGCCCGCAGCGACGCCGACCGTCGCATCCTCTCCATCGAGGCGTTCGACTCCGCGATCGCGGACACCGTCTCCGAGCCGAGCATCGGCCCGGAGGAGAACGTCCTCGTCAACGAGAAGATGCAGCACCTGCACGCCGCGGTGAAGGCGCTGCCCGAGCGGCTGCGGTACGTCGTCGAGGAGCTCTTCTTCCACGACCGTCCGGTCGTCGAGCTCGCCGAGGAGCTCGGCGTGACGCAGTCCCGCATCAGCCAGCTGCGCACCGAGGCGCTCGGGCTCATGAAGGACGGCATGAACGCGTCCCTCGAGCCGACCCTCGTCCCGGTCGCCGAGCGTCCGGACGGCGTCGCCGAGCGTCGCCGCAAGGCGTACTTCGACCTCGTCGCCCAGCAGGCGTCGTTCCTGGCCCGCGCGTCGACGATCGCGTCGACCGGCCCGGCCGTGCTGCCGCAGCAGCGTCCGTCGGCCGTGCCGGCCGCCGCGCACGCGTCGGAGGTCGCCTACGCCGGCTGACGCACCACCGGACCGCCACGGTCCGTCCTCCCGTCCGGGATGACGATCGAGGCGCACGGTGTGCGCACGCATCACGTGCCTCGACCGCCCACTCACGGAACGTCGCAACGCCCCTCATCCCTCGCGGGATGGTGGGCGTTCGTCGTTGGTGGTCCCGGTGTCGGGTCTGAGCTCCGGGAGCTGTGAAAACTCGTCCGACGAAAACCTCATCGCCCCCGGGGGGAGACCGATGAGCAAGGTGTCAGCCCATGGATGGGCGAACAGCAAGTCCGAGCCAACACACGGAGGAAAAACATCATGGCTCTCTCGATCAACCAGAACATCGCGGCGATGAACTCGTACCGCAACCTGTCCAACACGCAGAACGACCAGGCGAAGTCCCTCGAGAAGCTCTCGAGCGGGTTCCGCATCAACCGCGCGGCGGACGACGCTGCTGGTCTGGCCATCTCCGAGGGCCTGCGCTCGCAGGTCGGCGGTCTGAAGGTCGCGGCCCGCAACGCCCAGGACGGCATCTCGGTCGTGCAGACCGCTGAGGGCGCCCTGACCGAGGTGCACTCCATCCTGCAGCGCGTGCGTGACCTTGGCGTGCAGGCCGGTAACGACTCCAACAACGCGGAGGCTCGTAAGAACATCGACACCGAGGCGACGCAGCTCGTCTCCGAGCTGGATCGCATCGCTCAGTCGACCAACTTCAACGGCACCAAGCTCCTCGACGGCAGCGCCGGCGGCGGCAGCGGCAAGCTGAAGTTCCAGGTCGGCGCCGACGGCAACGGGAACAGCCAGATCGAGGTCAACCTTTCCTCGGCCAACATCGCGTCCATCGCGAAGGAGCTCTCGACTGGCACTTTGGCGACGAAGGGCACCGAGTTCAACGTCGACCGCACGGCGCTGGCCGCCGGCGACTACAGCTTCGCGGTGGACAACGGCTCCGGCGTTACTTCGGATGTCGTGGTGAGCCTGGCTTCCGCGCCGGCCAGCGTGCAGGGCCTGGCAGACGCCCTGTCGGCGGACGAGAACTTCAACGCCAACTTCACGGTCGACGTGATCAAGGACGTCGATGGTGCCGCTACCGGCATCACGGTCAAGGCGATCAACGGCGGAACGGTGGGGGCAGCAGACCCCGGTGCAGGCGTCGACGGGGGTAACCCCGTGGCGGCCACCAAGGTCGGTCTCGACTTCTCGTCGGCGACGGCTGCGCAGGAGTCGATCAACCTGCTGGACGAGAAGATCAAGGACGTCTCGACCGCTCGTGCCAACCTGGGTGCTCTCCAGAACCGCTTCGAGCACACCATCAAGAACGTCAACGTCGCCGTGGAGAACCTCTCCGCGTCCGAGTCCCGGATCCGCGACACCGACATGGCCTCCGAGATGATGAACATGACCCGTTCGCAGATCCTCTCGCAGGCGGGTACGGCCATGCTCTCGCAGGCCAACCAGATCCCCCAGGGCGTCCTGTCCCTCCTGCGGTGATCTGAGCCGGCGTGAGCCGGTGCACCACAGCACGACCTGAACGACCGCAGTACCGACCGGCGGTGGGTGACCTGATCGTCGCCCACCGCCGGTCGTCCTCCGCCGCCCCTCGGGCGGCCGTACGTCGCACGACCACCAGGGGGACGAAACGCATGGCTTCGATGGGCATCGACGGGATCGTCAGCGGTCTCGACACCACGGCACTGATCAACAGCCTCATGCAGGTCGAGGCCATGCCGCAGACCCTGCTCAAGTCCAAGGTCAGCACGACCCAGAGCTTCATCTCGGCGCTCCAGGGCCTGAACACCAAGGTGGCGTCGCTCGGCGATGCGGCCAAGGCCGCCGCCAAGGCCGAGTCGTGGGGAGCCGCCACCGCCTCGAGCTCGGCGAAGAGCGTCACGGCGACGGCCAAGGCCGGTGCGGGCGTCTCATCGCTCAGCTTCACCGTCGACCAGCTCGCGACCGGTCAGACGTCCCTCAGCCCGAAGATCGCGTCACTGGCGAAGCTCTTCGCCACCTCTGAGCAGCCCGACGGCGCCGTCCCAGCGAGCGTCACCCTCAAGAGCGGTGCCGCCGGCGCGGAGAAGTACACGACCGTGTCGTTGACCGACGTGAAAGACCTCGCCGGCTTCGCTGCGGCGCTGAACAAGTCCGACGCCGGTGTCACCGCGACGGTCGTGACCGTGTCGCCGACCGAATCGCGTCTGCAGATCACCTCCAAGGCGACCGGCACCCCGGCGGCCTTCGACCTGTACAGCGGCACGGTGACCGCCGAGACGACGTCGCCCACAGCGGTCATGAGCCGCGCGGACGCCCTCACGAAGCCGACCGATGCGCAGATCACCCTCTGGGCCGGCAAGACCGGCTTCGAGGAGAAGGTGACCTCGGCGACGAACACGTTCAGTGGCGTCCTCACCGGTGTGGACCTGACGGTCACCGCCCAGGAGAAGGACCCGGTCACCGTCACGGTCGTCCGGGACGACGCGGCGCTCAAGAAGCTCGCGTCCAATCTCGTCGGTGCCCTCGGCGTCGTCTTCTCGGAGGTGAAGTCGCGCACCGCCGCCAGCACCACCACGTCGGCCGACGGCCGCACCGTCATCAGCGGTGGTGTCCTCTCCGGGGACAGCGCGACCCGTGGTGTGAACCAGAAGGTGCTCGCCGCCGCGTCGCAGCCGGTCGACGGCATCTCGCCGTCGGAGGTCGGCATGGTGCTCGGCCGTGACGGCACCATCACGTTCGACGACGCGAAATTCACCGCCGCGATGGCCGCCGACCCGAACAGGGTGCAGGCGGTCGTCATGGGCGTCGCCGCGCGCGTGGCCGACGCCGCCAAGGAGATCGCCGACCCCATCGACGGCTCCCTCTCGCTCAAGGTCAAGTCGCAGGAGACGTTCAGCAAGAACCTCTCCCAGCAGGTCAGCGACTGGGACCGCCGTCTCGAGGTGCGACGCGCCGGGCTGCAGGCCACCTACACCGCTATGGAGGTCGGCCTCAGCGGCCTCCAGGCGCAGGGCAGCTGGCTCTCCGGCCAGATCAGCGCCCTCATGGCGAACAACCGCTGACGACCGACAGACCCCGGAGCACCCCATGAACTACGCCCTGACCCGCAACCGGTTCCTCGACAACGCCGTCGCCACCGCCGGCCCCCAGCAGATCCTCACGATGCTGTACGACCGCCTCGTGCTGGACCTGTCCCGTGCCGAGGCGTCGCAGCGCGCGGGTGACCGCTCCGCCGCGGCCGACCAGCTCGACCATGCGCAGGAGATCGTCTCGTCGCTCGCCTCGACGCTCCAGGTCGACGCCTGGGACGGCGGGAAGCCGCTCATGGAGATCTACATGTTCCTGCTGCGCGAGCTCATGGGCTGCTCGATCTCCGGTGACGCCGACCGCACCGCGAAGGCCCGCGACCTCGTCATCCCGCTGCGGGACGCGTGGCACGAGGCCGCCGCGACCCTGGCGGCGTCGGCCACCCCCGTCATCCCGACCCAGCGCACCGCGCCCGCCTTCGGCGAGCCCGCGGTGGGCGGTGAGCTCGGCATCGGATGACCGCGGTGCTCGCGGGCGCCGACGTCGCGCCCGCGTGGGACGCGGCGTGGTCGGACGCGCTCGCCGAGCTCGAGCTCAGCGTCGACGAGGCCGAGGCGCTGCTCGTCACGGGCCACGCAGCAGCGCGCCGCGACGCGATGCGGTTGGCCGCCTGGACGCCACCGTCCGGCCTCGGGATGCTGCCCGCCCCACTCCTCGATCGGGCGCGCGCCCTGCTGGCGCGTCAGCTCCGCGTCGCCCAGCAGCTCGCCGACGCGGCGTCGCACAGCCGCCGCCAGCTGCGCGCCGTCGAAGGCATGCGCGCCGACGCCGAGTCCACCCCCGTCTACCTCGACACCGCCGGCTGACCACCGCCGAGTGCGACCTTCTCCACCTGTCGCGTCACCGCACAGGTGGATTTCGTCGCACTCGCGTAGGGCGGTGACCTCGACTCCTGCCGAGTGCGACCTTCTCCACGTTTGGTGGCGCGTCATGGGTGGGTTTCGTCGCACTCGGGGTCAACTCGCCGTGACGTCGCGGCCGTGCGGCGTAGATCCCGGATCATGCCGACCACCCGCGCCTCGTCGCGCATCTGGTGGCGGTCGATCACCAGCACTCGCCAGCCGCAGGCGTGCAGCGCGTTCAGGCGTCGGCGGTCGTGCATGATCTGCGCTGGGTCGTCATGGTGGCTGCCGTCGTACTCCAGCGCGAGTCGCAGCTCGGGCCACGCGAGATCGACCCTCGCCACGAATCGCCCGTCGGCGTCCCGGACGGTGTGCTGGAGCACCGGCCGGTCGAAACCGGCCTCGGCCACGAGGAGGCGCAGCAGCGACTCCCGCATCGACTCGGACCGTCCGTCCATCTCGGCCAGCGCCGGAGTGAGCCGGGTCAGGTGCCGAGCGCCGCGGTGCACGCGGGCGAGGCGGGCGACGTCGTCGGCGGTGACACCGGTCGCGCGGGCGAGGGCGTCGAGCAGGGGCACCGACTCACGCAGGACACCACGTCGACCCACGTCGAACGCGGTGCGCGCCGGCGTCGTGGTCGGACCCCACGCGGAGGCGACCCACTCGCCCGGCAAGAGCACGTCGCCACGAACCCTCACCTGCGCGCGGTTCCGGACCCGCCGGTCCGGAGGAAGGATCACCTCGACGGGTGTGTCCTCGGAGGCGACCTCGACGCCCCAGGCCCAGAGCGCGGACCGTCCGCCCAGGACGGCGTCGTCGGGCAGGACCGTCCGCGCCGCCCGGATCCGCGCGGCGTGGGTGACCTGGAGGGTGGCGCAGGCGTGCGCGCCCTGCAGCATCGGTCGGTACGAGGGGCCTTCCAACGTCCGGTCGGTGACGCTGACGGCGAGGGCGTCGCGCCGCGAGAACGGCGTCGACGTGAGCTGTGAGGGGATCGGGGTGAGTGGCCGTGGCATCCCGACACGGTGGGCCGACGCCCGGGCCGGTCGGCCCGAGTCGACGCGTCCCGGTGGACGACGGTGCCCCGCGCACGCCCGAGGACGCCCACACCCGCACCCTGCCGCCGCGAGTGCGACGTTCTTCACCCGTCGCAAGCCGCGACGGGTGGAAAAGGGTCGCACTCGGCGAAGACGACGCTCCGACTGGGCACGAGTGCGACGTTCCCCACCCTTCGCGGGCCGTGACGGGTGGAAAAGGTCGCACTCGGCAGGGGAGGGCGCCGCAGGTCGGGTGGCACAAACACCTCACACCGACCCGCATCGCACCGATGAGCAGCGTGAGCATGGATCGCTCGACTCGCAGGCCACGGACCGGCCGTCTTCACCGTCTCCCCGAGGTGGCCTCCACGTGCTCTCTTCCGTGTCCTTCGTCGCGCTCAGCAGCGCGCTGGACGGCCTCGCGCTGCGCCAGCGCGTCATCGCCGACAACGTCGCCAACATCCAGACTCCCGGCTTCCTCGCCGGTCGAGTCGCCTTCGAGGACTCCCTCGCTGCCGCGGTGTCCAGCGGCTCCGGCGCCGTGACACCGTCCGTGGCTCGCTCGCTCGAGCCCACCCGCACCGACGGCAACAACGTGAACCTCGACGCGGAGACGCTGCTGAACGTCGACACGCAGCTGCGCTACCAGGTCGCCACGCAGGCCATGGACGGCCAGTTCTCGTCCATGCGGATCGCGATGAGGACCTCCTGATGACCACCTTCGGCGCGATCGGCATCGCGAGCACCGGCCTGACCGTCCACCGCAAGTGGCTGGACGCCGTCTCGGACAACCTCGCCAACATCAACACGGTGCGCTCCACCGACGAGGCGGCCTTCCAGGCCAAGTACGTCGTCGCGGAGGCCGCCAACTACGGCAACGACGGGCTCGGTGACGGCGTGCGCGTCCGCGGCATCGAGCTCGGCAGCGCCGAGGGCCGGATGACGTACGAGCCCGACCACCCGCTGGCCGACGCCGAGGGGTACGTCCGGCGTCCCGACATCGACATGTCCAGCCAGATGACCCAGCTGATCATGGCCCAGCGCGGCTACCAGGCGAACGCCGCCATCGTGGACCGCGCCAAGGAGTCCTACCAGGCAGCCCTCCAGATCGGACGTAGCTGATGTCCATCCCCGCCATCGGTGCCGTCACCGGCGTCGCCCCGACGAGCTACCTGGGCGCGGCCGAGCAGGCCGCGACCCCGAGTGCCCCCGGCGCCGACGCCGCCTTCGGTGCGGCCCTCACCGGCTCCATCGACAACCTCCAGGGTCTGCAGTCGACCTCGGGTGACCTGGCCATCAAGGCCGTCACCGGTGACCTCGACGACATCCACGACTACACGATCGCCTCGAGCCAGGCCAAGATCGCCCTCGAGCTGACCGCCGCCGTCCGCAACAAGGCCGTCGAGGCCTTCACCGAGATCATGAGGATGCAGGCCTGATGCCCGCTCAGCTCACCTCCGCGGTCGAGCGCCTCAAGGCGGTCGTCGCGCAGTTCACCCTCGCCCAGCGCACCCTGGCGCTCATCGGCGTCGCCGGCCTCGTGCTGGGGCTGATCGCCCTGTCGAGCTGGATGACAAAGCCGACGATGAGCCCGCTGTTCAGCGGCGTCTCCGCGGCCGACGCCAGCGCGATCGTCGACCAGCTCAACGGCGAGGGCGTCCCGTACGAGCTCGCCGATGGCGGCTCGACCATCCTCGTCCCGGCCGACAAGCTCTACGCGACCCGGCTCTCCGTCGCAGCTGCGGGGCTCCCGGCGTCGTCCGACGGCGGCGGCTACTCGCTCCTGGACGACATGGGCATGACGGCCTCGGAGTTCCAGCAGCAGGTCACCTACCAGCGCGCGATGGAGGGTGAGCTCTCCAAGACCATCGGCGCGATCAAGGGAGTCGAGGCCGCCACGGTCAAGCTCGCGATGCCCGAGGAGACGGTGTTCGTCGCCGAGAAGGCCGACCCCACGGCGTCAGTCTTCGTCCAGACGAAGCAGGGCGTGACCCTCGAGTCGGGCCAGGTCCAGTCGATCGTCCACCTCGTCTCGTCCGGCATCCAGGGCATGAGCCCGACCGACGTCGCCGTCATCGACGCCCAGGGCCGGGTGCTCTCCGCGATCGGCGGCGCCGCCGGCAGCGGGCTCTCCGACCAGCAGACCGGTGAGTACGAGCAGCGCGTGAGCGCCTCGGTCCAGGCGATGCTCGACCGCCTCGTCGGCCCCGGCAAGGCCGTGGTCGCCGTCAACGCCGAGCTCAACTACGACAACACCGACCGCACGTCGGAGACGTTCGACGCGACCGAGGGCGTCCCGCCGCTGTCGTCGTCGACCACCCGCGAGGAGTACACCGGCACCGGCGGCACGCCCGTCGGCGGGGTGCTCGGCCCGGACAACATCGCGGTCCCGGGCGGCGCAGGCAACGCCGACGGCACGTACCTCAAGGAGAGCGAGGTCACGAACCCGGCCGTCAACAAGGTCACCGAGCGGACCACCACCGCGCCCGGCAGCGTCGAGCGCCAGTCGGTCTCCGTGGTCGTCGACGCCGCCGCCGGTGGCGCCCTCAACATGGTCGAGCTCGAGGGACTCGTCGCGGCGGCAGCCGGCATCGACGCGGCCCGCGGCGACACCGTCCAGGTCTCCCGGATGGTCTTCGACACCCAGACCGCCGACGCCGCCCAGGAGGCGCTGGCCATCGCCGCCGCCGAGGAGAAGGCGGCCGAGCAGGCCGAGCTCATCCGCAGCGCAGCGATCGCGGGCGGGATCGTGCTCCTGCTGCTGGTGATGGCGATCATGGCCAAGCGCCGGTCCAGCCGGGCCCGCCGCGAGGCGCTCGACCTCGGCGAGCTGCAGGTCGTGGACACCACACCGCGCCTGCCGTTCGACGACGACGACGCCGTGCTCGCCCTGCCGGCCCCCGAGCCGACCGTCGACGAGGCCGCCATCCGGCGCGCCGAGATCGGTGCCCTCGCGGAGGAGCAGCCCGGTGAGGTCGCCGACCTGCTGCGCGGGTGGCTCGTGGAAGGGGGCAAGCGATGACCGTCGCGACCGTCGAGGCGACCGAGACCACCGTCGTCCCCGTACCCCCGGCCCCCGGCCGGTGATGGCGCTGACCGGCGTGCAGAAGGCCGCCGTCGTCATCATGCAGCTCGGCCGGGAGCGCGCCGCCAAGGTCATGGCGCAGCTCGGCGAGCAGGAGATCGACGAGATCACCGCCGAGATCGTCCGGCTCGAGAAGATCGACGGGTTCACCGCCGAGAGCGTGCTCGAGGAGTTCCACGCGGTCTCCATCGCCGGGCCGAACCTCATCGCCCGTGGCGGCCTGAACTACGCGCAGGAGCTGCTCGAGGCGTCGCTGGGCGCCGAGCGGGCCGCGAGCGTCATGGAGCGCCTCGCGACCCAGATGGCCGGCCAGCCGTTCGAGTTCCTGCAGCAGGCCGACGCCCGCCAGATCCACTCGCTGCTCACCGGCGAGCACCCGCAGACGGTCGCCCTGGTGCTCGCGCACCTGCGCCCGGAGCACGCGTCGGCGATCATGGCCGGCCTGCCGGGGGACACCCAGGCCGAGGTCGCGCACCGCATCGCCCTCATGGAGCGCGCGGCGCCCGACGTCGTCGCGGTCGTCGCCGACAACCTCCAGCGCAAGGCGTCCTCGGTGCTCGCGCCGCAGGAGCTCTCCGCCGTGGGCGGCGTCCAGCCGCTCGTCGAGATCATCAACCGGGCCGACCCCGGCACCGAGAAGATGATCCTCGAGGGCCTGGAGATCCGGGACAAGGAGCTCGCGGAGGAGGTCCGCAGCCGGATGTTCGTGTTCGCCGACGTCGTCATGCTCGACGACCGCGCCGTGCAGGTCGTCCTGCGCGGGGTGGAGACCGCGACGCTGTCCGTCGCGCTCAAGGGTGCCCCGGACGAGGTGCGGCAGAAGATCCTCACCAACCTGTCCGAGCGTGCCCGCGAGAACCTCGTCGAGGAGATCGACCTGCTCGGCCCGACGCGTATGTCGCAGGTCGAGGAGGCCCGCGCGGGCATCGTCCAGGCCATCCGCCGACTCGAGGAGAGCGGCCAGATCGTCATCCGTCGCGAGGGCGAGGACGAGTATGTCTGAGCCGGTCGTCACGACCTTCCGGCCGTCGCCGGTGGGTGCCGTGCTCGACGGCGACGGTGCGGCCGGCCGCGCGGTCGCCGAGGCCCGTGCGGCCGGCTGGGCCGCCGGCTGGGCCGCCGGGACCCGCGCGGCCGCCGAGGCCGCCCGGACCCAGCGCGAGGCTCTCGCGGCCGAGCACCGTGCCGCCGAGGCGGCGCGGGACGGGCAGGTCGCCGCCGCGCTCGCCGTCCTGCGCCGCGCGGCCGACGCCGCCGCGGCGCGCGTCGTGCCGGTGCTCGACGCCGCCGCGGCGAGCCTCGACGAGGGCGCCGTCCTGCTCGCGCAGGCCGTGCTCGGCACCGAGCTCGCCGACGGCCCGGACCGGGCGCGTGCCGCGTTGGCCCGGGCCCTGAGCGTGCCGGCCGACGCCGGTGTGCACACCGTCCGGCTGCACCCGGCCGACCTCGCCACGCTCGCGACGCTCGACGTGGAGCTCCCGGCCGACGTCCGGCTCGTCGGCGATCCGGGCCTGCGCCCCGGCGACGCACTGAGCGAGCTCCCCGACGGCTTCCTCGACGCCCGCATCGGCACCGCCGTCGACCGCGCCGCCCGCGCGCTCGCCGGCACGGGGAGGGGCGTGAGCACGCTCCTCGGCCCCGCCCTCGCTGGGCGCGACGCCCGCTGGCGGTCGGTGCTCGCCGCCGCCGCACCGGAGCGGGTCGGCTCGGTCCGCACCGTCCTCGGGCTGTCGGTCGAGGTCGCCGGCGTCGACTGCGCCGTCGGCGGCCTCGTCCGCATCGGCGACCCGGGCCACGGCGACGTGCTCGCCGAGGTCGTCGCGACCACGAGGGACACCGTGCAGTGCATGCCGCTCGGCGCCGTCGACGGGCTGCGCGCCGGGACGCCGGTCCGCAGCCTGGGCCGGTCGCTGACCGCACCGGTCGGACGCGGCCTGCTGGGTCGGGTGCTCGACGGGCTCGGCCGGCCGATCGACGGCAAGGGTCCGCTGGCCGCGGCCGGCTCCGTCCCGATCGCGCAGGCGGCGCCGAACGCGATGACCCGCCAGCGCGTGGACACCCCGCTGAGCCTCGGCGTCAAGGTCATGGACACCCTGACGACCGTCGGCCGCGGCCAGCGCATGGGCCTGTTCGCCGGGTCCGGCGTCGGCAAGTCGTCCCTGCTGTCCATGATCGCGCGCGGCACCGACGCCGAGCTGACCGTCATCGCCCTCGTCGGCGAGCGCGGCCGTGAGGTCCGGGAGTTCCTCGAGGACGACCTCGGCCCCGAGGGTCTCGCGCGCTCCGTCGTCGTCGTCGCGACGTCGGACGAGCCCGCGCTCGTCCGGCTGCGCTCGGCGTTCCTCGCGACCCGGATCGCGGAGTCGTTCCGCGACGAGGGGGCCGACGTCGTCCTCATGATGGACTCGCTGACCCGCGTCGCCATGGCGCAGCGCGAGATCGGCCTGTCCGTCGGCGAGCCGCCGGCGACCCGCGGCTACCCGCCGTCCACCTTCTCGCTGCTCGCGCAGCTGCTCGAGCGCGCCGGCACCGGCGCGACCGGGTCCGTCACCGGGCTGTACACGGTGCTCGTCGACGGCGACGACCACAACGAGCCGGTCGCCGACGCCGCCCGCTCCATCCTCGACGGCCACATCGTGCTGGACCGACGCCTCGCCGTCGCCGGGCACTTCCCGAGCATCGACGCGCTCGGGTCCATCTCGCGCGTCGCCTCGCGGGTCACGACCCGGGAGCAGCGGGCGCTCGCGACCGCGCTGCGGACGGTGATGGCCGCGCGCAAGCAGGCGCAGGACCTCATCGACGTCGGCGCGTACGCCGCCGGCACGAACCCCCTGGTCGACGCCGCCGTCACCCACGCCGACGCGATCGACGACTTCCTGCGCCAGGCCATGGACGACCAGGTGCCGGCCGCCGACGCGTGGCAGCGCCTGGGCCGGCTGGTCGGCACCCTCGGGGTGGTCTGATGGAACGCGCCTTCCGGCTCGCCGGGCTGCTGCGGCTGCGCACGATGCAGGAGGAGCAGGCGGCGGCCCGGCTGGCCGCCGCGAACGGCGCCCTGCGCGTCGCCGAGCAGCGGCGGACGGCCACGCTCGGCAGCCTCGCCGGTCACGCGATGCCCCCGACCGGCGACGCCGGCGCGTGGAGCGTCGCCGTCGCCGGGCGGTCGGCGCTGCGGCACCTGCTCGCGGACGCCGCGGTCGACGTGCACCACGCCGGCGAGGAGGTCGGTGCGCACACCGCGCAGTGGTCGGCCGCGCGCTCGCGGTCCGTCGGTCTGGAGAAGCTGCAGGACCAGCACCGCGCCGCGGTCGCCGCCGACGACGCCCGCGCCGAGCAGATCGCCCTGGACGAGGTCGCCGCGCGGACCCGGCGTCCGGCCCTCGGCGCCGTCCCGGCCGCCGTCCCGGGCGCACCCGCCCGCCCCACGTCTACCACCTCCACCCATGCCGCCCGCCCGCAGCGATCGCCGCTGCCGCTGCTCACCCAGGAGCCCCCGCATGAGCCTGCCGATCGCCGCGCCGACCACCGGCCGCAACGACCCGGCCGTGGCGGGCGCCCGCCCTCGCACCGCCCCCGGCCAGCGCGGCCACGACTTCGCCGCTGTCCTCGGCAGCCAGCTGCAGCCCAGCGCCCGGCCGGAACGAGGGGCCGAGACCCCGCGCGGCGACGTCCGCGACCGCGGGCCGCTGGACTCCCGCGCCGCCCTCGCGCGCGCCGCGCAGCGCCGCACCGAGGCCCGTGACGACGCGCGGATGACGCCCTCGCGCGACGACGCCCGCCGCCCCGACCCGACGCGACGCCCGGGGCCGAGCCGTCCGGAGCCGACCCGTCGTCCGGATCCGAGCCTCCCCGCCGCGACGCGACGCCCGGACCCGACGCGCCCCGGTGACCGCGGTGCCCGTCCCGAGACCGTCCGCGGCGACGCGGCCGGGTCGGACCGCGGAGCCCGCACCGACGCCGCCGGCGAGCGGACGGCGCCCGACGCACCCGCCGACGACCACGGCACCGGCACGCCCACGGGCGACGGGTCCGCGACGAGCGGGACGGGCACGCCCCACGGGGAGACGCCCCCGGCGGAGACCCACGCGGTCGGCGGCGAGGCGTCCGCCGACACGGGTAGCGCCGAGGCGTCCGCCGACGCGGCGGAGACTGGTGCGGCACCGGCCGGCCACCCGACGTCCGGCACCCCGGTACCGGGCACGGCCGCCGTCGTCGGGGCGCCGTCGGCCGCCGTCGAGCAGCCGACACCCGGCGCCACGACCGCGCCCGGCGGGGAGCCCGCGGTCACGGATGCGAGGCCCGCCCCGGCTGCTGCCCTCGTGCTCGCGGGTCTGGTGAACGGCACCGCGATCACCGGCACCGCGATCACCGGCAGCGCGACACCCGGCACCCCGACCACCGGCACCGCGACCGCCGGGACCCCGGCCGCCGGCACGGACGCCACGACCGGCGGCACCTCCGCTGCGGGCGGTGCTCCCGTCGCGCCGGCCGCACCGGCCCCGGGTGCGGCGGCGCTGGGCCTGTCTGCCGCGCTCCCCGTCGGCCTCGAGGCCGTGGCGTCGGCGGCCACGGCCACGGCGACCGCGGTCGAGGCCCCGTCCACCGCGGCGACGGGTTCCGCGCCGGGTTCCGCGGCGGTCGACGCGGCCGCCGCCCGCGCCGGTCAGCCGTCCGTCGCGCCCGCCCCCGTCCCCGGTGGCGCGCCGACCGCGGCGCCGTCGGCCCCTATGCCGAGCATGCTGCCCGAGCGTGCGGTCGCCACCCAGCTCACCGCCCCGATCGCCTCGCTGCGCACCGCCGCGGCGGGGAGCACGTCATGGTCGTGCGGGTGTCGCCGGACTCGATCGGACCGGTCCGCGTCCGGGCGCACATCGGGCCCGAGGGAGTCCGGGTCGAGCTGCTCGGGGCCACCGAGCAGGCGCGCGAGGCGCTCAAGGTCGCCTTGCCCGATTTGCGCAGAGATCTCATCGCGGCCGGTCTGCCTGCCGATATCTCTCTCGGGACGGGTCGGCAGCAGTCGACCGGGACCGACACCGGCTGGGGCGGCAACGGGCCGACCGGTGACCCGCAGGGCCGCGAGCGCCGACCCGCTGCGGCGCCCACCGGCGCCGGGGCGCCCGCCGCGACCGTGACGGGTGCGCCCCGCACCGGGGCGAGCGGACTCGGTGGGCTCGACATCACGGTCTGACCGGTACCACCGCACGCCGAACGACAGCACGACCGAACGACCGCACGACCGCACGACCGCACGACCTCTGATCCACCCGGCCCGCACGCAGGGCCCGAGCAGTACGGAGCACGCATGAGCATCGAGACCGTCACAGCCGCCAGCGGAGGCATCTACTCGGCCGCCGCCGTCGAGGCGAGCGCCGCCAAGGACCCGGGCAAGCTCGACAAGCAGGCGTTCCTCGAGCTGCTCATCGCGCAGCTGAGCAACCAGGACCCGAGCTCGCCGATGGACAGCGACTCGCTCATGAACCAGACCACCCAGATGGCCTCGATGGAGGCCCTCACCGAGCTGTCCACCACGCAGCGGGAGAGCTTCGCGCTGCAGATGCGGGCGAACGCCATCGGCCTCGTGGGCCAGCAGGTCAGCTACGTCGGCGCCGACGGTGTCACGGCCGTCACCGGCACCGCCGGCGGCGTGTCCTTCGCCGGCCCGGTGCCGACCGTCGTCGTGGACGGCACCGAGGTGTCGCTCGACGCGGTCTCGGCCGTCACCGCCCGTCTGGCATCGAGCCAGGCACCGGCGCCCACGCCGGCACCGGCGGCCGCCCCGGCCACGGCCGTCTGACCCCGCACCGCTCGCCCGACCTCGCACCGCGACCCGACCCCTCCACCGAACGGACCCCCATGCTTCGCTCGCTCTTCTCCGGCATCAGCGGCCTGCGCGCACACCAGACGATGCTCGACGTCACCGGCAACAACATCGCCAACGTCAACACCGCAGGCTTCAAGTCGTCCCAGACGCAGTTCCAGGACACGCTGTCCCAGGTCCTGACCAACGGCGGGGGCGCGCAGGCCGGCGTCGGCGGGACCAACCCGGCACAGGTCGGGCTCGGCGTGCGGGTCGCGGGCATCACGACCAACTTCCAGCAGGGCTCGTCCCAGCTGACCAACCGCAGCACCGACATGATGATCAACGGCGACGGGTTCTTCACCGTCACCAAGGGCGACGAGCAGTTCTACACGCGCGCCGGGTCGTTCAACTTCAACTCCCTCGGCCAGCTCGTCACCAGCGACGGCGCACTCGTGCAGGGCTGGGCCGCCGGACCGGACGGCACCGTCGACGTCAACGGCCCGCTCAGCCCGCTGCAGCTGCCCATCGCCACTCTCATGGGCGCGAGCGTCACGACCCGCGCCGAGTTCAAGGGCAACCTGCCGGCGGACGCGACGGCCGGCGAGCCCGCCGGCATCGGCAAGGCGGAGGTGCCGCCCACGACGCTGCACCGGACCATCGACGTGTTCGACGACGCCGGCAACTCGCGCACCGTCGAGCTCACCTTCACCAAGGTCGCGTCCGCCACGGGCTCGCGCTGGGGCCTGAGCGCCTCCGACGGCACGGGTGCCGCGGGCCAGTTCGACGTCACCTTCGACGGCAGCGGCCAGCTCACCGACATCACGGCGCCCGGCGGCGCGCCCGACGGCGCCGCGACCACGTCGTTCGCGCTCGGCGGTGTCACCGTCGACCTGGCCGCGCTCACCGGGTACGCCGGCATCACCTCGGTCGAGGCGGCCGCGCAGGACGGCCAGAGGGCCGGCACGCTGCTGTCGTTCTCGCTCAGCCCGGACGGCACGCTCATGGGCTCGTTCAGCAACGGCCTCAAGCAGGCCGTCGGCCAGGTCGCACTCGCCAGCTTCGCGAACCCCACGGGTCTGCTGAAGGCGGGCGACTCGCTGTACCGGACCTCGGTCAACTCCGGCGACGCCATGGTCGGCGCGGCCGGCACCGGTGGCCGTGGGGCGCTCGCCGGCGGCGCGCTCGAGATGTCGAACGTGGACCTGTCGAGCGAGTTCACCAACCTCATCGTCGCCCAGCGAGGGTTCCAGGCGAACTCCCGCGTCATCACGACGTCGGACGAGCTGCTCCAGGAGCTCGTGAACCTCAAGCGGTAATTCCCCGCCAGCCTCGCCCAGTGCGACGAAATGGACCCTTCGGAAGGCTCGAAGGGTCCATTTCGTCGCACTGGGCGCAGGCGCGCCCGGCCGTGTTTCGAGAGGTGTGGCGCGCACGACGTCCGACCGGGGGACAGCGCTCTGACCTGCGACGCCGAATGCTCACAGCCCGGTGCGCGGGACCGATGAGTCGGGTACAGGGCTCATGGAAGGGCCCGCTGATCAACCCAGGGACGGACGCTGTGATCATCCTGACGCGCTTGAACGGGGGGCAGTTCTCCGTCAACCCGGATCTTCTGCAGCGCATCGACAGCGCCCCCGACACCATCCTCACCCTCGTCGACGGCACGAAGTACATCGTCGAGGAGAGCATGCCCCAGGTCATCGACCTGATCACCACGTACCGCGCGACCCTCGTCGCCCGCGCCCAGGACATGCAGCAGCACCTGGGTCTGTACGCGGCCCCCGACCTGCCCGACGACGACGCGCCGCTCGCGCCGCCCGTCCCGCTGCGCCCCCGGAGGAAGTGACATGGATCCGGCAACCATCATCGGCCTGGTCGTCGCCTTCGGCGCCGTCCTGGTCTCGATCTTCCTCGAGGGCGCGAGCCCCATGTCGGTCGTCCTGCCGGCGCCCATGATGCTCGTCATCGGCGGCACCCTGGGTGCCGGCCTCATCGGCAGCACGCTCAAGGACGCGATCTTCGCGTTCTCCTCGCTACCCAAGGCGCTGATGTTCAAGCCGCCGAGGACGACGGATGCGGTCGAGACGCTCGTCGGCCTCGCCGACCGTGCCCGCCGCGAGGGTCTCCTCGCGCTCGAGGACGCGGCCAAGGACATCGACGACGACTTCCTCAAGTCCGGCCTGCAGGGCGCGATCGACGGCACCGACCCGGAGGACCTGCGCGGCATCCTCGAGGACCGCGTGAACACCAAGCGCACGCGTGACAAGGGTGCGGCCAAGTACTTCGCCGACATGGGCGGCTACGCCCCGACGGTCGGCATCATCGGCACCGTCGTCTCGCTCGTGCACGTGCTCGAGAACCTCAACAAGCCCGACGAGCTCGGCCACATGATCGCCGCCGCGTTCGTCGCGACCCTGTGGGGCCTGCTCACCTCCAACCTCGTGTGGCTGCCGCTCTCCGCCCGGCTCAAGCGGGCGTCCGAGCTGGAGTGCGGCCACATGGAGCTCATCGTCGAGGGCCTCATGTCGGTCCAGGCCGGCGCCAACCCCCGCCTGGTCGGGGAGCGTCTGCGCAGCCTGCTGCCGGAGGAGCCCGCCAAGAAGGAGAAGGCGGCAGCGTGAGCGGGCCAGGGCACGGCGGGCGCCGCAAGCGGGGCGGCCACGAGGAGGAGCACGAGAACCACGAGCGCTGGGCGGTGTCCTACGGGGACATGATGACCGTCCTGTGCGCGCTGTTCATCGTGCTGTACTCGATGAGCCAGGTCGACCAGGTGAAGTACGAGCAGCTCGCGCAGTCGCTCTCCGAGGGGTTCAACGGCGGCAAGCCCGACGTCCTGAGCGGCAGCGACGGCGTCCTGACGGGCGTGACCGCGGGCAACCCGGACGTCCCGAAGGCCGAGCCGGTCGCACCGGTGGACCCGGCGGCCCTGCCGCCGACCGACCTGCAGCTCGCGACCGAGGAGGTCAGCCGGCTGCAGGACGTCCAGGCCGAGATCGAGGCGCGGCTCGCGGCGGTCGGCATGGGCCAGCAGGTCCGCTACCGCATCGACGAGCGCGGTCTGGTGATCGGGCTGGTCGCCAACGACGTGTTCTTCGACTCCGGCAGCGCCCGGCTGCAGCCCGCGGCCGACACGATCCTCGACGCCGCGGCGCCCGTGCTGGTGGCCATCCCGGACCGGATCTCGGTCGAGGGGCACGCCAACAACATCCCGATCTCCGGGCGCTACGCCACGAACTGGGAGCTGTCCTCCGACCGTGCGACCCAGGTGCTGCGGCACCTCGTCGAGGTGGACGGACTGCCCGGGGAGCGCATCTCCGCGGTCGGCTACGGGGACACCCGGCCGCTGGACCCCGGGACGTCACCCGAGGCGCTCGCGACCAACCGGCGGGTCGACCTGGTGATCCACAGCGGGATGCCCGAGACCGTCCGCGGGCTGTTCCCCTCCGTGGTCGACGGCACCGCCGTCCCGCCCGCCGCGACGCAGGCCGCCGCGACACCGACCGACCCCACCGACACCGCTCCGGCGGAGCCCGCCACGGCCTCCGCCGGCCACGACGACGACGACGAAGGACACTGACATGACGACCGAGCAGCGTGTGATGGTCGGGGGCCGTCGCCCCCTGAGCGAGGCCGCCGGCCGCGGCGCCGCGGCGCCGGAGGCGGCCCCCGAGCCGCCCAAGAAGGGCAAGAAGGGCGTCGTCGTCATCGCCGTCGTCGCCGTGCTGGTCGCCGCGGCCGCCGCGTGGTTCTTCCTGCTCAAGCCGGCCCCGGCGGCCGCCGAGGACGCCGCCGCCGCGCACGTCGAGGAGGAGGTCGAGCTCGGCGAGGTCCTCACCGTGGACCCGGTGAGCCTCAACCTCGCCAACGGGCGCTACCTGCGCCTGGGCCTGGCCCTGCAGATGTCGGCGGAGGCCGGCGGGTACGGCGAGCCGAACACCGCCGTCGCGCTGGACCACGCGATCGCCCTGTTCTCCGGGCGCGACATCGCCGAGGTTACCGACCCGGCGGCGCGTGACGCCCTCAAGGCCGAGCTCTCCGCCCAGCTGGCGGAGAGCTACCACGGAGAGGTGGTGGACGTCTACTTCACGGAGTACGTCACCCAGTGAGGTCGGCCGGGTCGCGCCACCGTGCGCGCCCGGCCTCCTCCCGCCGGCACGGATGCCGGTGATCACGCGGCGCCCGACGAAGGTGCAGCGGTGCCTCCGGTGAGCCTGAGCGGGCGCGTCGCCCGGGCACCGGGCACCACGCAAAAGGTGCACGCCGGGACAGACGCGGCCCTTTCCCTCACATGCCCCGCCACCACGACGATGTGGTGACCGTGACGGTCCAGGACATGCAGCGGGAGACCCCGCGGCGCAGCAAGAAGAGCGGTCTGCCTGAGGTCTACGACTTCCGCCGGCCGATGACGCTCGCCCGTGAGCACGGTCGCGTGCTCGAGCGGGCCTTCGAGACCTACGCCCGGCAGTGGGGCAACCAGCTCAGCGCGCGGCTGCGTGCGGTCTCGACGGTGA
This sequence comes from Cellulomonas sp. ATA003, assembly GCF_031582905.1. NCBI lineage: Bacteria > Bacillati > Actinomycetota > Actinomycetes > Micrococcales > Cellulomonadaceae > Cellulomonas > Cellulomonas sp. ATA003. The sequence goes on along the minus strand of NZ_CP133990.1, from coordinate 3,353,470 downwards.
CCCTCGAGTCGGTCGCGATGCAGACCTACGACGAGCACGTCCGGGCGCTGCCGCAGACGACCGTCCTGGTCATGTGCACGGTCGACCCGGGCCGCACCACCGCGGTCGTGCAGGTCCCCGGCGGCATGGTGATGAGCTGGATCGACCTCATGCTCGGCGGACCCGGGCGCCCCACCGGCGACGTGGACCGTGAGCTCACCGACATCGAGTACCAGCTCGTGCGCGCGCTCCTGCAGCACTCCCTCGCCGACATCGGCTACGCCTTCGCCTCGGTGCTGCCCATGGAGGTGACCGTCCGGGGCGTGCAGTACAACCCGCAGTTCCTCCAGGCCGTCCCGGCCTCGGTCCCCGTCATCGTCGCCACCTTCGCGGTGCGGGTCGGGGAGATCGAGGAGAGCGCGACGATGATGATCCCCGCCGACGTCCTGCTCGCCGGCGTCCGCGCCGGGGAGTCCGCGGACAGCCGGTCGCCCGAGGAGGTCGCCGCGCACGACGTCGCGCTGGCGCGCCTGGCGCGCGGGGTCGAGGACGTCCCCGTCCCGGTCGGCGTCCGCTTCAGCCCCGTCACCGTGCGCCCCACCGACGTCGTCGGCCTGACCGTGGGCGCCGTCCTGCACCTCAACCACCCCACCGCCCGCCCGCTCGACGTCGTCGTGGACGACGTCGTGCTCGCCCGTGCCGCCGCCGGGACCCAGGGCACGCGCCTCGCGTGCCGGATCGTGACCTCCGAGGAGAACGCCTGATGTCTGCCCGCACCGCCCCGGCCGTCGAGGCGCGCACCGCCGCCGACCTGCTCGTCGGCCTGCTGCCGTCGACCGTCCCCCTCGCCGTCACCCCGCTCGCCCCCGGCGCCGGCCCCGGCCCCTCCGAGACCGCGGTGGTCGCCACCTTCGTCGGTGCGACCAGCGTCGAGCTCGTACTGGTCGCCGAGCGTGCGGTGGCCGAGTCCCTCACCGGGCAGGGCGGCGCGCCGGTCTCGCTCGCCGACGCCCTGCGGCCCGCGCTCGAGGCGGCCTCCACCGCCTTCGGCCCCGGCGTGCTCGACGTCGCCGAGGTCCGCCCGGTGGGCGGCGACCTCACCGGCGAGGCGCTCACCGCGTTCTCCCTCGTGGCCGACGGCGCCCCGCAGGCCTGGTTCGGCGTGCGCACCCGCGCCCAGAAGCCGGGCGTCATCCCCAGCCAGCGCACCGGCGGCAGCGAGCGCGTGCCCTCCGCGCCCGCCGACCTGCGCCTGCTCTACGACGTCGAGATGACGCTCACCGCGGAGATCGGCCGCACCCGGCTGCCCGTGCGCCAGGTGCTCGAGCTCGTGCCCGGCTCGGTGCTCGAGCTCGACCGCGCCGCCGGCGCACCGGCCGACCTCATGGTCAACGGCCGCCTCATCGCGCGCGGCGAGGTCGTCGTCGTCGACGAGGACTACGGCATCCGCATCACCGAGATCATCGCGCCCGAGCAGGCCGCCGGCTGATGGACGCCGCACTCCTGGGCCTGCGGGTCCTCCTCGCCCTCGCCTGCGTGCTCGGTCTCATCTGGTTCACCGGACGGCGCCTGCAGGGCACCGCGACCGTGCGCAAGCAGCGCTCGGTGCCGCTGTCCGTGCTCGGGCGCCAGTCGCTCGGCAAGGGCGCCGGCATCGCGCTGGTGGAGGTGGCCGGCCGCGTGCTGCTGCTCGGCGTGGGTGACCAGGGCGTGCGGGTCCTCACCGAGGTCGACCTCCCGGCCGAGCCCGTGCCGGCCCAGCGCACCGCGGAGGTCCGGGAGGAGATCGACCTGTCCACCCTGCCCGACGACGTCGTCGAGGTCGCCCCGGTCGCCACGGACGACGTCGCGGTCATCGCCGCGGACGACGTCGCGCCCGGGACCGCTGCCGTCCCCGCGGCCCCTGCGGCCCTCGAGCCCGTCGACGCGGCCGACGGCGTGCCGACCCCGCACGCCGAGGGCACTGCGCGCCTGGCGGCGCTCGCCGGACTGGCCGCCACCTCGAGCTCCGCGCAGGCGGGCGCCCTGCAGGGCTCGGTCCTGTCGCCCGACACCTGGCGCCGCGCGGTCGACGTCGTGCAGCGCCGGACGGCCCGCCGGTGACCACGACGCTCCCGCGCCCGGTTGGTCCGGTGCGCCCGGCCGCGCGGCCGCGCCCGCTGGGTCCCGTGCGCCCCGCCCTGCGCCGCCCGCACCTGCGCACGTTCGTGCTGGTCGCCGTCGCGCTGCTCGTCGCGCTCGGGCTCACCGTCCTCGGTGCCGCCGGCGCCCAGGCCGCCCCGATCGACCCGGCCGCGCCCACGGCCCCCGCCGACCCCGCGGCGCCGACCGGCCCCGACCCGTCGGTCACGGTCGACCTCAACGGGGTCAACGGCACGCCCAGCAGCTCCATCGTCGTCCTGCTCGCGCTCACGGTGCTGTCCGTCGCACCGGCGCTGCTGCTGATGATGACGAGCTTCACCAAGATCTTCGTGGTGCTCGCGCTGACCCGGAACGCCCTCGGCCTCACCGGGGTGCCCCCGAACCAGATCCTGGCCGGCCTCGCGCTGTTCCTCAGCCTGTTCATCATGGCGCCGGTGGTCACCCAGGTGAACGACCTCGGCCTGCAGCCCTACCTCGACGGCACCCTGAGCTTCACCCAGGCGGTCGAGACCGGCCTCGTCCCGCTGCGCGAGTTCATGCTCGCCCAGACCCGGCAGGAGGACCTGGCGCTGATGACCCGCGCCGCGGACCTGCCGAACCCCGAGGACGCCGCCGCCGTCCCCACGCTGACCCTCATCCCGGCGTTCATGCTCTCCGAGCTGCGCTCGGCGTTCATCATCGGGTTCGTCATCTTCGTGCCGTTCCTGGTGATCGACCTGGTCGTTTCGGCCGCCCTCATGTCGATGGGCATGATGATGCTCCCGCCCGTCATGGTGTCGCTGCCGTTCAAGCTGCTGCTGTTCGTGCTCGTCGACGGCTGGGGCCTGATCGTCACCGCCCTGGTCGGCTCGTACGGAACCGGGGCCTAGACCATGGACACCAACGCCGTCCTCGACATCGGGCTCGACGCCCTCGTCCTGGCCGCCAAGCTGTGCGCGCCGGTGCTCATCACCGCGCTCGTCATCGGCTTCGTCGTCTCGCTGCTGCAGTCGATCACCCAGATCCAGGAGGTCACCCTCAGCTTCGTCCCCAAGGCCATCGGGGTCGGCGTCGTGCTGCTCGTGGCCGGGCACTGGATGATCGCCGAGACGGTCTCCTTCACCCAGGAGCTGTTCACGAAGATCCCCGCCCTCCTCGGTGGTTCCTGACCGATGACGTTCACGCTGCCCTGGGCGGGCCTCGAGGGGGTCCTGCTCGCCGGCGTCCGGATGGCCGCGTTCCTCGTCATCGCCCCGCCGTTCTCCCACCGCGGCATCCCCGGCCGGATCAAGGCGATGCTCGCGGTCGCCCTCGGGCTGCTGGTCGCCCCCCGGGCCGACGCCGAGGCGGACCCCAGCGACATCGGGGGCTTCGTCGGCCAGCTCCTCATGCAGGTGCTCATCGGCGCGGCACTCGGCTTCCTCGTCGCGCTCGTGTTCGCCGCGGTGCAGTCCGCCGGTGCCCTGCTCGACCTGTTCGCCGGGTTCCAGATGGCCGCCGCGTTCGACCCGCTCAACCAGACCAGCGGTGCCCAGCTGCAGCGTCTCTACCAGATGACCGCGGTCGTCCTGCTGTTCGTCTCCGACGGCTACCAGATGGTCATCGGCGGCCTCGTGCGCACGTTCGACGTCATCCCGCTCGGCACCTCCCTCGACCTCGCCGCGATGGCCGCCGCCAGCGCCGAGGGGCTGACGGGGATGTTCCTCGCCGCCCTCCAGGTCGCCGGGCCGCTCGCCGTCGTGCTGTTCCTGGCCGACGTCGGCCTCGGCCTGCTCACCCGCGTCGCTCCCGCCCTCAACGCGTTCGCGCTCGGCTTCCCGCTGAAGATCCTGCTCACGCTGAGCCTCGGCGGCATGGCCTACCTCGCGCTGCCCGGCATGGTGTCGTCCCTGACCGACGACGCCGTCCGCACCGTCATCGGGGTGAGTCCGTGAGCGGGGGCGGTGGGCAGGACAAGACCGAGAACGCCACCCCGAAGCGCCAGAAGCAGAACCGCAAGGACGGTGCGCTCCAGCGCTCGCAGGACGTCTCGGCCTGGCTCGGCATGGGCGCCGCGGGCGTGATGCTGAGCGTGGTGCTCACCGCCGGCAGCGAGGCCGCCGTCGACCAGCTGCAGGCGGTGCGGGACGTCGTCGCGAACCCCGACCCCGCGCTCGCACTGCGTGCCGTCGGCGACGGGCTCGGGTCCGTGCTGCTCACGGTGGCACCGCTCATGGCCGTCGTCGTGGTCGCCGCGATCGTCTCCGCGGCCGCCCAGGGGGGCCTGCACATCTCGACGAAGAAGCTGAAGCCGACGTTCAAGCCGCTGAACATCCTCGCCGGCCTCAAGCGCCTGGTGGGTGTGCAGACGTGGTGGCAGGGCGGCAAGTCGCTGCTCAAGACCGTCGTCATCGGCGTCGTGCTGACCACCGTGGTGCAGAGCATCACGCCGATCCTCCTGGCGTCGGGCGGGTTGTCGCTGCATGCGGTGCTCGACGTCGCCGGGAACGGCATCGCCACGCTGATGCGCACGGCCGTCGTGGCCGGCATCGGGCTCGCGATCGTCGACGTCATCTTCGTCGGCAAGCAGAACCGCAAGAAGACGAAGATGACGCTCAAGGAGGTCAAGGACGAGAACAAGAACTCCGAGGGCGACCCGCTGCTCAAGGGCGCAATCCGGTCCAAGCAGCTCGCGATGAGCCGCAACCGCATGATGGCCGCGATCGGCGACGCCGACGTCGTCCTGGTCAACCCCACGCATGTCGCCGTCGCGCTGCGCTACGAGCCCGGGACCGGTGCACCCCGCGTCGTCGCCAAGGGGGCCGGTCACGTCGCCGCGCGCATCCGCGCCGAGGCGAACGACAAGCGCGTCCCGCTGGTCGAGGACATCCCGTTGGCCCGCGCCCTGCACGCGGCGTGCGAGCTGGGGCAGGAGATCCCCGCGGAGCTGTTCACCCAGGTGGCCAAGGTGCTCGCGTTCGTCATGGCCCTGCGTCGGCGGGGGGCGGCCCAGGGCACCCACCGGGTCCCCGAGACGTCACGCCCTCAACCGTCGCGCCGCGCCGCCTGACCCGCAGGGGCCGCCACCCCGCCGAGTGCGACGTTCCGCACCGCATCCGCAGTGCTCACCCGCCGAGTGCGACGTTCTGCACCGTATGAGTGCCTGATGAGGTGCGGAACGTCGCACTGGGCCGGGAGCGGGTGCCGAGTGTGACGTCGCGGAGCGTTCGGGGCGCGTGAACGGTCCGGAACGTCGCACTGGGCGAAAGGTGCGTCGGCGGGGTGGGCGCGGGTGGACCACGGGTGATGCGGGACCGCCGCGCAAGGCTCACAAAGGGGACGTTGCGCCCGATGAGAGGAGCACGAGCGGCAGTCGCGCCCGCGTCCGCACCGACCCAGAGGACCTCATGCCCAAGAACCGGAACATCGCCGGGCTCGCCGTGCCGGCGGGTGTCGTCGGCATCGTGATGCTGCTGGTCGTGCCGCTGCCGGCGCCGGCGCTGGACATGCTGATCGTGGTCAACATCGTCGGCTCGCTCGTGATCCTGCTGACGTCGATGTACGTCAAGCGGCCGCTGGACTTCTCGATCTTCCCGTCGCTGCTGCTCATCGCGACGCTGTTCCGGCTGGGCCTCAACGTCGCCTCGACCCGCCTCGTGCTCGGCAACGGGTACGCCGGTGAGGTCATCGCCGCCTTCGGCCACTTCGTGGTGGGCGGCTCGCTCATCATCGGCCTGGTGATCTTCCTGATCCTCGTGGTGATCCAGTTCGTCGTCATCACCAACGGCGCCGGCCGCGTCGCCGAGGTCGGGGCGCGCTTCACCCTGGACGCGATGCCCGGCAAGCAGATGGCCATCGACGCCGACCTCAACTCCGGCCTCATCGACGAGGACACCGCCCGCAAGCGCCGCGCCGACGTCGCCGGCGAGGCCGACTTCTACGGCGCGATGGACGGTGGCTCGAAGTTCGTCAAGGGCGACGCCATCGCCGGCATCATCATCACGGTCATCAACCTGGTCGGCGGGATCATCATCGGGATGGTCCAGATGGGCATGGCCCCCGGCGAGGCGGTCGAGCGGTTCAGCCTCCTGACCATCGGCGACGGCCTCGTCACCCAGATCCCCGCGCTGCTGCTCTCGGTCTCCAGCGGCATCATCGTCACCCGTGCGACCGCCGACGGCGACCTCGGCACCGCCGCGAGCAAGCAGCTCACGCAGTCCCGCCAGGCACTGCAGATCGCCGGTGCCTCCGCGATCGCGATGGCACTCATCCCCGGCCTGCCCAAGATCCCGTTCGTGCTGGTCGGCGGCGTGCTCCTCATCGCGGCGCAGCGCAGCAAGGCCCGCGACGACGCCGCCGAGGCCGCGGACGCGGCGGCGAAGGCCCTGCCCGGGGCGGCCGCCTCCGCTCCCGACACCCCGGAGGCGCTCATCGAGCAGATGCGCGTGCACGCCCTGGAGATCCTGCTCGCCCCCGACCTCGTGGACCTCGTCGGTGGCGGCGACGGCGACCTGCTGTCCCGCGTCCGCGGGCTGCGCCGCAAGATCGCGTTCGACCTCGGCGTCGTCGTCCCGCCCGTGCGCACCCGGGACTCCGTCGACCTGCCGCGCGGCACGTACGCCGTGCGCATCTCCGGGGTCGAGGTCGGCCGGGGCGAGCTGCCGCCGGGGCGCGTGCTCGCGCTCGGGGACGCCCTCGACGCGCTCCCCGGCCAGGCCGTGCACGAGCCGGTGTTCGGGCTTGCGGGCAAGTGGGTCCCGGCCGAGCTGCGGCACGCCGCGGAGATGTCCGGCGCGACCGTCGTCGACCGGGTGTCGGTGCTCATCACCCACCTCGGCTCGATCATCGCCAAGCACGCGTCGCGCCTGCTGACCCGGGAGGACGTCCGCGTGCTCACCGAGGGTGTGAAGGCCGTCAACCCGTCGGTCGTCGACGAGCTCGTCCCGGGGCTGCTCAGCCTCGGCGAGGTGCAGCGCGTGCTGCACGGCCTGCTCGACGAGGGCGTGCCGATCCGCGACCTCGGCCGCATCCTCGAGGCGCTGTCGCTGCGCGCCAAGGAGACCACCCACGTCGGCGGGCTCGTCGAGGCGGCGCGCTCCGCGCTCGGCCCGGCGCTCGCCGCCCCCTACGGGGTCGACGGCGTGCTGCGCGTCCTGGTGGTGGACCCGATGGTGGAGCAGCAGCTCGTCGAGTCGCTGCGGCCGGCCGACGGCGGGATGCAGATCATGCTGGACCCCGTGCGGGTCGACGGGCTGCTCGGCTCGGTGCGCGCCGGTGTGGAGAACGCGGAGCGTGCGGGGTTCCCGGTGGTGCTCGCGTGCGCCCCGCACTGCGTGCGCCGCTGCGCGCGCTGGTGCTCCTCGCGACGCCCGAGCTGCCCGTACTGTCGTACAACGAGGTGACCGATTCCGGTCTGCGGATCGAGACGGTGGGGACGGTGCGTGATGCCCAGGCGGTTGCTGCTTGACGGTGACGACCTCCCCGCCCTCATGCACCGCGTCCGTGCGGAGATGGGCCCCGACGCGGTGGTGGTCAAGGCCGAGCGGGTGCGCACCGGTGGTGTCGCCGGGTTCTTCGCCAAGGAGCACTTCGAGGTGACCGTCGAGGTCCCGGACCGTCGTCCGGGTCCGCGCGTCCCGCGCCCGGCGTCCCCCGGGCCGGTCGGCATGTCCGCGCTGCTCGACGCCGCCGACGCGGCCGACGGCGGTGACGGCGCCACCGCCGGTCGCGCTGCCCCCGCGGGCGGGTCGACCGGGACCGCCGGTCCACGGGTGTCCACCGACGGCGACGGGTTCGCCCGGCTGCTCGCCTCGATCGACGACATGGCCGACGTCCACCCCGCGCCGCCGGCGAGACCGGCACCGCCGGCGCCGGCGCAGGCGGGTTCCGCGTCGGCGACCGTGCCCGACGCCGCGTCCTCGGCCCGGGCCGACGCGCCACCCCCTCCTCCGTCGGACGACGACGCCCCGCCGCGCCCGCAGCACCCCGCCGCCCGCTTCGCCCCGCGCGGCGCGACGGTCACGGCCGCGACGTTCGGCCCCCTGACGGCGCTCGACGCGCATCCGGCTCCGGCACCGGCGGGACCCGCCGACTCGACCGCCGACTCGCCCCCTGACCCGGCCCCAGAGGCGACCCCCGTCGCCGACGACCCGACCGGCGCCCCCACCGGCGGTGACCGGCGCGCCCTGCTGGCGCTCGGCGTCCCGGCCTCCGTGCTGGGCCCCGGGCCGAGCGACGAGCCGATGCCGCTGTCCCGACTGCTCGCCGGACTCCCGCGGCCGCCCGCGCCGGAGCGCACGCCGGGCGCCGTCGTCGTCGTCGTGGGGGAGGGGACCGCGGCGCTGCCGGTCGCGGTCCAGCTCGCCCAGCGCGCCCACCTCGAGCCCGGCGACGTCGCCCTGGCCGGCGCGATGCCGCCCGTCGCGGGTCACCGCCGCCGCCTGCCCAACCCGACCGCGGCGGCACGCCACCGCGACAAGGTCGCCGACGGTGAGCAGGTGGGGGTCGTCGCCGTCGGCGTCGGCCCGGAGCCCGAGGACCGCGCCGCCGCCGCCCAGCTCATCGCCGCGCTCGCCCCCGAGCAGTGCTGGGCCGTGGTGGACGCGCGCCGCAAGACCACCGACCTGCGCGCCTGGATGCGCGACGTCGCCGGGACCCGCCCGATCGACGCCCTGGCTGCCACCTGGGTGCACGCGACGCAGGACCCCGGGACCGTGCTCGACCTCGGCGCACCGGTCGGCTGGCTCGACGGGCTGCCCGCGACGCCGGTGGTCTGGGCTGCGGTGCTCAGCGAGCGGCTCGACGCCGGCGCCCGCTGGGACTAGGCCATCCGGTCGTGGGCCGCCGTCCGGCGGGTACTGTCGACCCATGCTGGTCCTGAGCCGTCGCGTCGGTGAGCGACTGATGATCGGGGACGACGTCGTCCTCACCGTCCTCGAGGTGCGCAGCGACGGCGTCCGCCTCGGCATCGACGCCCCCCGGTCCGTGGTCATCAACCGCGCCGAGGTCATCGAGGCGGTCACCCAGGCGAACGTCGAGGCCTCCACCGCCGACGACGCCGCGGTCGACGCCCTGCGTCGCCTCATGCCGCCGCACGCCGGCTGACCCGCTCCGACCTCCGCGTCCGCGGCCCGCCTCACCCGTACCTGCACCCGCGGCCCGCCTCACCCGCACCTGCACGTGCACCTGCACCGGGCGGACACCGCACCGCCTGCGCCTCATCTCGCCCCACCTGCCCCGCCGTCCTCCTCACGTGCGCGCCCTCCGTGTCGATGAGACCGGAAGACAGCGGTCAGCACAGGGAGGCAGACGTCGTGGAAGACATGGACGAGATCGTCCGTGAGTTCCTGGTCGAGAGCTACGAGAATCTCGACCAGCTGGACCAGGACCTGGTCGCGCTCGAGGGCGCGCCCGACTCACGCGAGCTGCTCAGCAGCGTGTTCCGCACGATCCACACCATCAAGGGGACCAGCGGATTCCTCGCGTTCGGTCTCCTGGAGCGCGTCGCCCACGCCGGGGAGAACCTCCTGGTCGAGCTGCGCGACGGCCGGCGGTCCATGGACCAGCCGACCACCGACGTGCTGCTCCTCATGGTCGACACCGTCCGGGTCATCCTGGGCCGCATCGAGGCGTCCGGCACCGAGGGTGACGTCCCGATCGACGGCGTGATCGAGCAGATCCGCACCGTCCTCGAGGGCCGCGCGCAGAGCGTCGACGCGCCGGTGGAGGTCATCGCGCCGGTGGAGGACGTCGCCGTCGCCCCCGCCGACGACGTCGTGGCGGCACCGGTCGAGGTGGCCGCGCCGGCCGCCCCGGCCCGCACCGGGCTCGTGGGCAGCCGCTCCGCGACTGCCGCTGTCGGCCCCGCCCCCGTCGCTGCCCCTGCCCCCGCGCCGGTCGCCGCCTCCGCGCCCGCTGCTGTCGCCGTCGTCGAGCACCCCGGCCCGCACCCGGCGCCGTCCGCCCACCCGGCGCCCGGCGGCGTCGTCCCCGCGCCGCAGCCCGCTCCGGTCAGCGAGAGCGCCCCGGGTGCCTCTGCCACGCCGCCGCCGAAGACGGCCGCCAAGCCGGCGGTCAAGGCTGCCGAGTCCGGGTCCGAGACCCCGGGTCTGCGCACGGCGTCCGAGACCTCGATCCGTGTCGACGTCGAGCTGCTCGACGCCCTCATGCGCCAGGTCGGCGAGCTCGTGCTCGCCCGCAACCAGATCAGCCGGCTCGCGGACGGCAACGTCGACCTCGACCTCGTCCGCTCCGCGCAGCGCCTGAACCTCATCGCGTCCGAGCTGCAGGAGGGCGTCATGAAGACGCGCATGCAGCCCATCGACCACGTGTGGTCCAAGATGCCGCGCATCGTCCGCGACCTCGCCGCCGTCTGCGGGCGCCAGGTCCGTCTGGACATGGTCGGCGGTGACACCGAGCTCGACCGCACGCTGCTCGAGGCCGTGAAGGACCCGCTGACGCACCTCGTGCGCAACGCGGTCGACCACGGCATCGAGTCGGCCGACGTCCGCACCGCGGCCGGCAAGGTCCCCACCGGTCTGCTCACCCTGCGCGCCTACCACGCGGGTGGCCAGGTCGTCGTCGAGGTGACCGACGACGGCAAGGGCATCGACCCGGAGAAGGTCGGCACCAAGGCGGTCGAGCGCGGACTGCGCACCGCCGAGCAGGTCGCGCTCATGAGCCCGCAGGACCTGCTGCAGATGCTGTTCCTGCCCGGGTTCTCCACCGCCGAGGCCGTGACGAACGTGTCCGGCCGCGGCGTCGGGATGGACGTCGTCCGCACCAAGATCGAGGCCATCGGCGGGGCCGTCGAGGTCGAGTCCGTGGTCGGCCGCGGCACCACCTGGCGCCTGCGCATCCCGCTGACGCTCGCGATCATGCCCGCGCTCACGGTCGAGTCGGCCGGTGAGCTGTACGCGATCCCGCAGGTCAGCCTGCTCGAGCTCGTCGCCCTCGACGGCCAGAAGGCCGGCGGCGCGATCGAGTACATCAACTCGGCGCCGGTCTACCGCCTGCGCGGCACGCTGCTGCCGCTGGTCAGCCTGCGCGACGTCCTGGAGTACGGCGGCGAGCGGGACGCGGACACCCCCACGGTGATCGCCGTCCTGCAGGCCGACACCCAGCGCTTCGGGCTCGTCGTCGACCGCGTGCTCAACACCGAGGAGATCGTCGTCAAGCCCCTCTCCGCGCGGCTCAAGGCGATCGGCGCCTACGCCGGCGCCACCCTGCTCGGCGACGGGCGCGTCTCGCTCATCCTCGACGTCCAGGCCATCGCCCGGCGCACGCTGTCCGGTGACGCGCTCGAGACGGACTGGGAGCAGACCGCCGCGCTCGCCGCGCGGGCCGCCGACGCCGAGCAGGTGCTCGTCGCCGGCATCGGCGGCGGACGCCGGGTCGCGATCCCGCTGTCTGCGGTGACGCGCCTCGAGCGGCTCCGCCAGGAGGTCATCGAGCACGTGGGCGGCCGCGAGGTCGTCCAGTACCGCGGCGCGATCGTCCCGCTGGTGCGGCTCGAGCGCCTGCTCGGCGGGTACTCGGACTCCACTGCCGAGGAGCTGCTCGTCGTGGTCTACACGCGGGGCACCCGCAGCGTGGCCATCGTCGTGGAGGAGATCGTCGACATCGTCGAGGACGACTTCACCCAGCACAGCCAGATCGACGACCACGGGCTGGTCGGTTCCACGGTCCTCAAGGACCGCGTCACCGAGCTGCTCGACGTCAAGCAGGCCGTCATGGCCGCCGACCCGTCGTTCTTCGACGAGCTCGTCGGCTCCGACAGCCCCGACATGTCCCAGCTGCACATCCTCGCGGGAGCCAGCGCATGAGCCGACAGTTCGCCACCTTCACGCTCGCCGGTGCTCGTTACGGCGTCGACGTCCTGCGGGTCCAGGAGGCCCTGCGGGCTCACGCCCGCACGCCGGTGCCGCTCGCGCCCCCGGGGATCGCCGGCCTGGTCAACCTGCGTGGCCAGGTCGTGATGACGATCGACCTGCGCAGCCGGCTCGGGCTCGCCCCGCGGTCCGGGGACGCCGAGCCGATGATGATCGTCGTCCAGGTCGACGGGGAGCCGATCAGCCTCCTCGTCGACGAGATCGGCGACGTCATCGACGTCGAGGAGGGGCAGTTCGAGACCCCGCCGGACACGCTGCCCACCGCGCTGCGCGAGGTCATCCTCGGTGCGTACAAGCTCGACCGCGGGCTGCTGCTCGCGCTCGACGTCGACCGGGCGACCGCCGCCTGACGCCCGTCAGCGATCCCACGACGCGTGGCGTCGTGCCGATGCCCCTCACCTCTCCGGTGGGGGGCATCGTCGCGTTCCAGGAGCGGGCCCTCCGACGACGTCGTGCGGAGCACCAGCACGCGCGCGTGAAACACCACGTCGGCGTCCTCGGCCAGCGCGTCCAAGGTTGCCCGGGGCGTCCAGTAACAGGCGGTCGAGGTGATGTCAAAGCCGATCGCTCATGCCGGGCGCGGTCCTCCCGATGAGGACGGGGAACCCGTGTCCCCACCACCTCGGCGACGTCGCCGACCAGGAGCCGAGATGTCCACCAGCACCCGACCGCAGCCCGACCCGACGACCCGGAGCGGCCGCGGCCCGGTCGCCTGGTTCGGCGACCGCTCCGTCCGCACCCGCATCCTCAGCGCGGTCGGACTCCTGGCCGCGGTGTCCGCCGGCACGGGTGTGATGGCCCACAGCGCCCTGGGGGACCTCGCCGAGGACACCGCGACGCTCGCGACCATCCAGCGCGACGTCGTCGGGCAGCGCGGCATCGTCCACCAGAACCAGCTCAAGGCGCGTCTGATCGTCGCCCAGGTCGGGGCGGTGAGCACCCCCGAGCTCGTCGAGGTGTGGCTGGACAAGCAGGACGAGAACGACGCGGAGCTCGCCGCGGCCGTCGAGGCGTTCGAGACCGCGGGCGGCTCCGCGTCCCCGAGCTGGGCGCCGTTCCAGGAGGCCTACGCCGCCTGGGTCGAGGCCCGCGACACCCAGCTCATCCCCGCCGCGATCGCGAACGACGGCAGCTACGACGCCCTGCTCGACGACGTCAGCCAGCCGCTCATCGACACCTACGTCGGGCACCTCGACGCCGTGGAGGCCGAGATCGCCGACTACGCCGACGACATCTCGACCGCCGCCGCGGACGCAGCCGCCGACGCGCAGCGCACTCTGCTCATCACTCTCGCGGTCGCCCTGCTCGCGGCGCTCGGGCTCGCGTACACGATCGCCCAGGCCATCCGCACCTCGGTGTCGGCGGTGCGCACGTCGCTCGAGGCGATGGCCGACGGTGACCTCACGGTCCCCGCCGGCGTCACCCGGGGCGACGAGATCGGCGCGATGGCGCGCGCCCTCACCGCCGCGCAGGCCTCGCTCCGGCAGACGCTGTCCGGGGTGGCCGAGACGGCGCAGACCGTGGCCGCCGCGGCGGAGGAGCTCTCCGCGGCGAACACCCAGGTCGCCTCCGGCTCGGAGGCCTCGAGCGTGCAGGCCGGCGTGGTCGCCGCGGCGGCCGAGCAGGTCAGCCGCAACGTGCAGACCGTCGCCGCCGGAGCGGAGCAGATGGGCGCGTCGATCCGGGAGATCGCGCAGAACGCCAACGAGGCCGCCAAGGCGTCGAGCCAGGCCGTGACCCACGCGCAGTCGACGTCGGAGACGGTCGCCGGGCTGGGGGAGTCGTCGAAGGAGATCGGCAACGTGGTCAAGGTGATCACCTCGATCGCGGAGCAGACGAACCTGCTCGCCCTGAACGCGACGATCGAGGCGGCGCGTGCCGGGGAGGCCGGCAAGGGCTTCGCCGTCGTCGCCGGTGAGGTCAAGGAGCTCGCGCAGGAGTCCGCGCGCGCCGCGGAGGACATTGGGCGACGTATCGCGGCCAACCAGGCGCAGACGTCGTCGGCGGTCAGCGCGATCGACCAGATCAGCGGGATCATCGCATCGATCAACGACTACCAGCTGACGATCGCCTCCGCGGTCGAGGAGCAGACCGCGACGACGAACGAGATGTCCCGGTCGGTCACCGAGGCAGCCACCGGGTCCGGTGAGATCGCGGTCAACATCACGGGGGTCGCGCAGGCGGCCGCGTCGTCGTCGGACGTGCTCGGTCAGATGGGGACGTCCGTCGACGAGCTGGCCCGGATGTCCGCCGACCTGCGCGAGCGGGTGTCCCGCTTCACCTACTGAGCGGCTCGGGTGCGGCTGACCGCTCATGTCACCCCCGGTGGCGCCGATCGAGCACCTGACCCGGTCGACCGGCGCCACCACCACCAGAGAGATCCCGATGCCCAGCCAGATCCCGTCCGAGCCCTCGCCCTCCCGTCGTGGCGGGATCCGTGCCCGCATCGTCGGCGTCACCGCGCTGCTCGTGGTCGGGACGCTCGTCGTCGCCGGCACCGCGTCGTACGGCACCGCGCGCATCGGTGACCTCGAGGACCAGCTCGGCGCTGCGGTCGACGTCCAGGACACGGTGGAGCGCGCGCGCTACGACCTCCTGTGGGCGTCCAACTGGCAGAACATCACCGCCTGGCGCGCCCGCGTCGACGGTGGGGCGGTCGCCGCCGACCCGGCCGGTGACAACCTGCCGAACTACACCGACGGCGTCGACGGCTTCGAGTCGCTGTTCGCCCTCGACCGGACGATGCTCGACGCCGCGGGTGCCGAGAACCTCGACGTCATCGAGGAGCAGTGGTCCGAGCTGCTCGAGTACAACGACGAGATCTTCGCGCTGTGGGCCGCCGACCAGCTCGACGAGGGCGACGCCGTCTCCGGCGGGCCGAAGTGGGACATCTACTTCGTCATCGCCGAGGCGCTCGACGCGCTCACCGGCTCCGTCGAGCAGCGCGTCGACGACCTGCGGTCCGAGATGGACGCGACCCAGCGCAGCACCGCGCTGGTCACCTGGATCGTCACCGCGATCGTCGTCCTGGCCGGCGCGGTGCTCAGCTGGGTGGTCTCGGGTCGCATCGTCGCCGGCCTGCGGCGGGTGCACGCGGCGCTGACCGCGATGGCCGACGGCGACCTCACCGTCACCGCCGGCGTCACGAGCCGGGACGAGGTCGGCGAGATGGCGGCCGCCCTCGGCTCCGCGCAGGCGTCGCTGCGCACGACGCTCGGGCAGGTCGCCGAGGCGTCCCACACCGTCGCCGCCGCGAGCGAGGAGCTCGCCACCGCGAACGCGCAGGTCGCGGCCGGGTCGGAGGAGACCAGCGCGCAGGCCGGCGTCGTCGCTGCGGCTGCGGAACAGGTGTCGCGCAACGTGCAGACCGTGGCCGCCGGCGCCGAGGAGATGGGCGCCTCGATCCGGGAGATCGCGCAGAACGCCAACGAGGCGGCGCGGGCCTCGAACCAGGCCGTCGAGCACGCGCAGACCACCGCGGCCGCCGTCGTCGGCCTGGGGGAGTCCTCCCGGGAGATCGGCGACGTCGTCAAGGTGATCACCTCGATCGCGGAGCAGACCAACCTGCTCGCGCTCAACGCGACGATCGAGGCGGCGCGGGCCGGGGAGGCCGGCAAGGGCTTCGCGGTCGTGGCCGGTGAGGTCAAGGAGCTCGCGCAGGAGTCGGCGCGGGCCGCGGAGGACATCGGGCGACGCATCGCGACCAACCGGGACCAGACGTCGTCGGCCGTCGCGGCGATCGGCGAGATCAGCGGGATCATCGCGTCGATCAACGACTACCAGATGACGATCGCCTCGGCGGTCGAGGAGCAGACGGCCACGACAAACGAGATGTCCCGGTCGGTCACCGAGGCAGCCACCGGGTCGGGGAGATCGCGGCCAACATCACGGGTGTCGCGAATGCCGCGGCGACGTCGTCGGGCGTCGTGACGCAGATGGGCGACGCCGTCGGCGAGCTCGCCCGCATGTCGGCCGAGCTGCGCGAGCGGGTGTCGCGCTTCACGTACTGATCCTGCGCACCGCCTTCGCGACGAGCCCTTCACCCACCCCGGGTGAGGGGCTCGTCGCCGTCGTCCACCGCAGGCCCCCGACCCCGACCCCGACCCCGACCACCGCGCACGCCGCGCACCCGCCCCCACCCATCCCGGACCCCTGTCGAGTGCGACGTTCTGCACCTCATCGGCCGCGAATGGGGTGCGGAACGTCGCACTCGCCGGCGTCCGGCGGCGTGGTGACCCGTGGCGGACGCGGGAGCGGTCGGGTGGGCGTGCGGCGGGTCGCATCGCTAACGCCGAGGGCGGCCCGGCCGATGAGCAGGTGACGCCGGGACGAGCCCGGCCGCATCGGTTGGAGCGCGCGTGTCCCGGATCCGGGTTCTGGTGGTCGACGACTCCGTCGTCGTGCGCCGCCTCGTCGCCGACGCCCTCGCCGGCGACCCCGCCATCGACGTCGTCGGGACGGCCGCCAACGGCCAGATCGCGCAGACCAAGGTCGAGCAGCTCGCGCCGGACCTCATCACGATGGACATCGAGATGCCTGTCATGGACGGCATCGAGGCGGTCCGCACGCTGCGGCGCTCCGGGTCGCGGCTGCCCATCATCATGTTCTCGACGCTCACCGAGCGCGGCGCGTCGGCCACCCTCGACGCGCTCGCCGCCGGCGCCACCGACTACGTCACCAAGCCCGCCAACGTGGGCAGCGTGCAGGAGTCCCTCGCGAGCGTCGCCGAGCAGCTCGTGCCCAAGATCAAGGCCCTCGTGCCGCACCGCGGCCGCACCGGCGCCCTCCCCACGCCCGCCGTCGGCGGCGCCACCGCGGCGCGCGGCGCCGCGCTCGTCACGCCGCGCCCGACGGCGCCCCGCGTCGTCCGGCTCGCACCCCGGTCGAGACCCCGCGTCCCGTGCGTGCCGTGATCATCGGCTCCTCGACCGGTGGGCCCGAGGCGCTGTCCCGGGTGTTCACCGCCATCGGGTCCGCGCTGCCAGTCCCGGTCGTGCTCGTCCAGCACATGCCTCCCGTGTTCACCCGCCAGCTCGCCGCCCGGTTGGACCGCCTCGGCGGGTCCACCGTGGTCGAGTCCGCGGGCGACGAGGAGCTGCGCCCCGGGCACGTCTACGTCGCACCCGGCGACCACCACCTCGAGCTGCTCCCGTCGCCGAGCGGTGCGCGCACCGTGCTGACCCGCACCGCCCCGGTGAACTTCTGCCGGCCCGCCGTCGACGTCCTGTTCCGCTCCGCCGTGCGGGTCTACGGCGGCGACCTGCTCGCCGTCGTCCTCACCGGCATGGGGACCGACGGGCGCGCCGGGTGCGAGGACGTGCTCGCCGCGGGCGGTCAGGTCGTCGCCCAGGACGAGGCGTCCAGCGTCGTGTGGGGCATGCCCGGTGCGGTCGCGTCCGCGGGCCTCGCGCACCGCGTCCTGCCGCTCGACGAGGTCGCGGCCGCCGTCATCGGCATCGTGCAGGTGGGCACCCGCACCGCGGCCGCCCGCCCGGTGCGCGCCGCCGTCCCGGGGGCGCCACGCTCTCGTCAGGCGCACCGGCACCGTTCCGCACGCTCACCCTCGGGAGTGCGCTGTGACCCTCGCCCCGGACACCTTCGCCTTCGTCGCCGACCTCGTCCGGCGCAGCAGCGCCATCCAGCTCGAGGCCGGCAAGGAGTACCTCGTCGAGAGCCGGCTGCTGCCGCTCGCGCGCGACGCCAAGGTGCCCACGGTGGACGCGTACGTCCGCGGCCTGCGCGGCGTCCCGCAGCAGCGTGAGTACGACCGCGTGGTCGAGGCGCTCACCACGAACGAGACGTCGTGGTTCCGCGACGTCACGCCGTTCAAGGCGCTCACCGACCACGTCGTCCCGCAGCTGCTCGCCGCCCGGCCCGGCACGTCGTCCCTGCGCGTGTGGTCCGCGGCCTGCTCCACCGGGCAGGAGGCGTACACGATCGGGATGTCCCTGCTGGAGACCGACCCGAACCTGCGGGTGCAGATCACCGCCACCGACCTGTCGGAGGAGGTGCTCGCCCGCGGCCGCTCCGGCCGGTACACCCAGCTCGAGGTCAACCGCGGCCTGCCCGCGCCGATGCTCGTCAAGCACTTCACCCGGGTGGGCACGGACTGGGAGATCAGCCAGCGGCTGCGCTCCATGGTCACGTTCGGCAAGCACAACCTCCTGCACGCGCCGCCCCTGGGTGGCCCGTTCGACGTCGTCTTCCTGCGCAACGTCCTCATCTACTTCGACCTGGCCACCAAGCGGGAGGTGCTGCGCCGCGCGCAGGCCGTCGTCCGCCCCGGCGGCTTCCTCTTCCTCGGCGCCGCCGAGACCACGATCGGGATCGACGACGGCTGGGAGCGCATCCCCGTCGGGCGCAGTTCCGTCTACCGACTCAACGCCCGGAGGGCAGCATGAGAGCGCTTGTCATCGACGACTCCCGGGCGATGCGTCGCATCGTCTCGGGGATCCTCGCCGGCACCGGCTACACCACGGCCGAGGCGGGTGACGGCCGTCAGGCCCTCGACCTGCTCGAGGCCGGGGAGAGGTTCGACCTCGCCTGCATCGACTGGAACATGCCGGTGATGAACGGGCTCGAGTTCGTCGTCGCCGTCCGGGCGCGCCGCGAGTGGCGCGACATGACGATGATGATGGTCACCACGGAGAGCGAGCACGGCCAGATCGTGCGTGCGCTCGCGGCCGGTGCGCATGAGTACCTCATCAAGCCGTTCACGCCGGACGCCATCCGCGACAAGCTCGAGCTGCTCGGCCTGCTCCCGCAGGAGGAGATGGCATGAGCACGCTCGCCCCCTTCATGACCGCCCAGATCGAGGCGATCGCCGAGGACGTCTTCGCCGCCATGATCGACGGCGAGCCGGGTCACCTCGTCCCGCTGCCCGACGTCGCCCCGCTCACCGAGCCGGTGTACGCGTGGGTCGACATGCACGCCGACGTCGCCGGCCGCGCGCTGCTCGCGACCGACGTCGCCACGGCGCACGACCTCGCGCGGGCGCTGCTCGCGATGGGCGCGGACGAGCCGGTCGGCGAGGAGGACCTGGTCGACGCGTTCGGCGAGGTCGCGAACGTCGTCGGCGGCAACCTCAAGGCGCTCCTGCCGGTGCAGGGGACGCTCACGCTCCCGCAGGTCGACCGCGAGCGGCCGGCCCTCGACGGGGCGACGCAGGTCGACGCGGTCGCGCTGCTCTGGCGCGGCCGGCCGCTCGACATCACCGTGTGGCAGATCTGACGCCCGCCGGGCGCCAGCGACAGTGAACGACGAGCAAGAACGAGTAGGTGAGTGAAGTGCTGCGAGTAGTGATCGCGGACGACAGCCGGGTGATGCGCCAGATCGTGGTGCGCACGCTGCGCCAGGCCGGGTACGACTGGGACATCACCGAGGCGGCCGACGGCGCGGAGGCGTTCCAGATCGCCCGCGCCGAGCAGCCCGACCTGGTGCTGTCGGACTGGAACATGCCGAACATGACGGGCATCGACCTGCTGCGCGCGCTGCGTGCCGCGGGGGACGACGTGCCGTTCGGGTTCGTGACGTCGGAGGGCTCACCGGAGATGCGCGAGCAGGCCGACGCGGCCGGGGCGCTGTTCCTGGTGGCCAAGCCGTTCACCGCGGAGTCCTTCCGCGACGTCATCGAGCCGGTGCTCGCATGAGCACCACGACGACCGAGATCACGCCGCTGCCCACGGCGAAGGACGTCCGCGACCTGCTCGAGGGCATGCTCGGCCGCGGCGTCGACGTCACCACCGGTGGCGCGATGGTCGACCCGGGGGCCGGCGACGGCGCCCAGGTCGGCATCTACGTGGACCGGCACCTGGGCCTGCGCGCGCTCGTGATCGCCGACCTCGCGCTCGCCGCCCGGGCCGGGGCGGCCATCGCCCTGGTCCCGGCCGGTGGCGCGGAGGTCGCGATCGAGGAGGGGCAGCTCTCCCCAGCGCTGTACGAGAACGCCTACGAGATCCTCAACGTCATGGCGTCCCTGTTCAACGTCGAGGGTGCCCCGCACGTCAAGCTCGACGCCTGCTACGGCCCGGGTGAGGCGCTGCCCGCCGACGTCGCGGCATGGGTGCTGGCCTACGTGCGCCGCCTCGACCTCGACGTGGACGTCAAGGGCTACGGCCCGGGTCGCCTGTCGATCCTGGCGGTCTGAGCCGACGGAGCGACTGCCGAGGCCCCGAGCCGCACCCCGTGCGCTCCACCCCGCCCCGCACCGCGCCCCCACCGGGCCGAGTGAGACGTTCTGGACCCTTCCCGCGACGGGAAGGGTCCAGAACGTCTCACTCGTGCGCCCGGGGTCGGTCGGCGCGCGCGTGGAGCGCGTTGCCTCAGCTGCGGACGACGCGCGCGATCGTCGCGACGGCGGGCCGCAGCTCGTCGAACGACTGCGCGAACACCTCGTCGCTGCGGCCCCAGGGGTCGACGACGTCGTCGTCGGCGGTGGCGCCGGCCTGCAGGCCGCGCTGCGCCGCGGCGAGGGGGATGAGGGCGCGCAGGCGGTCCGCCGTCGTGCCGGCGGGCAGGTCGGCCGGGTCCACGCCGCTCGCCAGCCGCGCCAGCTCGCGCAGCGTGAAGGTGCGGCGGACGACGCCCGGGTGCAGAGCGACGATCTTCGACCGGTGTGCCTTGGTCAGCGCCAGGACGAGGTCGGACTCCCGCAGGATCGCCTCGGTCAGCTGACGCGCCGCGAACCCGTCCACGGACACGCCCACCCCCTCGACCAGCGCGGCCATCTGCGGCGGGACCGGGGCGCCCACCACCGCGCCGACGCCGGCGCTCGCGACCACGACCTCCGACCGGTCACCCGCGGTGGCCAGCGGATCGGCACCGAGCTCGGCCGCGAGCAGCCGCTCGACCGCGGGGAGCGGCAGATGTTCCCCGTGCACACCGCGAGCACGGTGAAGGGGCGGGCCGGTGCAGCCGCGTTCTGGAGGTTCACGCCGGGAGCTCCTCGAGGTCGATCGTCGGGCACGTCGGGGCGCCGCGATCAGCCCCCGCCGTCAGTGTGCTCCGACGTGCGCACCCGCACCAATACTCACCACGACCCGCCGCTCATCCGGCCCACCACGAGAGGTCCTCGACCCCATGCAGGTGAACCAGCACGGTGCCGTCCCGGACCGCAGCGACCCGGACCGCAGTGACGGCGCCGCCGCGCCCCAGGCGGTCGCGCCTGAGGCGGTCGCGCCTGAGGCGGTCGCTGCCGGCGCGACCGTCCGTCCCTTGCGGCGGGCGCGGCGTGACCGGGGGCGGAACGCCGCCCGCCGTCCCCGACCCCGCCGGGCCGGCCGTCGGGTGCTGGGCGCTGTCGGCGTGGTGCTCCTGGTCGCCCTCGGCTGCGTGGGCTGGCTCGCGGTCGACGCACTCCGCGCGCGCGATGCGCTCCTCGCGGCCGCCAGCGGCGTCAGCGACCTGCAGACCCAGGTGCTCACGGGCGACCGTGCCGCTGCCGACGCGACGCTCTCGGCCCTGCAGAACCACGCCGCGACGGCGCGCGCCCGCACGCACGGCCCGCACTGGGCCCTCGCGGCGGCGATGCCCGAGGTCGGGCCGTCCGTCCGTGCCGTCCAGACCGTCAGCGACATCGTGGACGGTCTGACCACCCGGGCCCTGCCACCGCTCATGGACGCCGCCGCCCTCGTCGATCCCACCGCGATGGCGCCAGTCGACGGACGCATCGATCTGGCCCCGCTCGTCGCAGCCGCTCCGGGTGTGGTCGCCGCCGACGCCGCCGTGCGGGACGCGCTGGTGGGGGTGCGCGGGATCGACGCGAGCGGCGTCGTCGGGCCCGTCGCGGCCCAGCTCGCCGACCTCGACTCCCAGCTCGCCGACGTCGCCGCGACGACCGCGACCGCGGCGCGCGCCATCCGGCTGCTGCCCCCCATGCTCGGTGCCGACGGTCCGCGCGAGTACCTGCTGCTCGTGCAGAACAACGCCGAGCCGCGGGCGACCGGCGGCATCCCGGGGTCCGTCGTCCTGCTGCGGGCGGTCGACGGCGCCGTCGAGGTCGTCGACCAGCGGTCCGGTGGGTCGCTCGGCAGCCTGCCGGCGCCCGTCGTCCCGCTGACGACGGAGGAGGAGGCGCTGTTCGGCGTCGACCTCGCTGCCGACATGCGGGACGTCACGTTCACACCCGACTTCCCGCGGTCGGGCGAGCTGGCTCGGGCGATCTGGGCGCAGGAGGTCGGGACCGACGTCGACGGCGTCCTCTCACTGGACCCGGGTGCCCTCGCGCACGTCCTCGGCGCGATCGGACCCGTGCCGCTCGCGGACGGTCGCTCGTTGACCGCCGAGAACGCCGTCGAGCTGCTGCTCAACACGGTCTACCGCGAGGTGGAGGACCCCGAGGAGCAGGACGACTTCTTCGCCGCCACCGCCACCGGCGTGTTCGACGCGCTGGTCTCGGGGCAGGGCGAGCCGGCCGCCGTCGTCGAGGCGCTGGCCCGCAGCGCAGCGCAGGGCCGCCTCATGGTGTGGTCCGCACATCCCGAGGAGCAGGGCCTGCTGGCCGGGACGAGTCTGAGCGGTGAGCTGCTCGGCGAGCACCTCGGTGAGCAGGGCACGTCGCCGGTGCTCGGGGTGTACCTGAACGACGGCAGCGCCGCGAAGATGGGCTACTACCTGCGCCGTGACGTCGTCGTGCAGTCCACGGAGTGCGCCGCGGACGGGACCCGGACCCTCACCGCGTCCGTGACGCTGACGTCGACGGCTCCGGCCGACGCCGCCGACCTCCCGCCGTACCTCACCGGCGCACTCCTGCCCCCGGGCGAGGTCCGCGCCAACGTCCTGGTCTACGCGCCGCTCGGCGGGTACGTGGACTCCGTCCGGGTGAACGGTGCGGACGCCGGCGTGTTCTCCCAGCGGCACCACGGACTGGCCGTCGTCGGGCGGACCGTGCAGCTGGAACCGGGCGAGTCGGTGCAGATCGACCTCGACGTCGTGGCCGCGATGGGCCAGACGGGTGACCCGGTCGTGCGCACGACGCCGCTGGCCTCGGGAGACGTCCAGGTCCTCCCCGGACATTGCTCATAGCCCCGAGCAACCGGCCGATCAAACGGGTGTCGAGCCACAAAGGCCCGCCTCACTCTTTGGGAGAAATCATCGTGACCCGTCGCACCGCCCTCGTCGCCGCCGCCGCGGCCGCCCTCGTCCTCGCCCCCACCGCTGCCATGGCGTACGACGCCCCCGGCTTCTCGTCCACGGTCTCGGACCCCACGCCGGTCGCCGGCGCCCCGATCGCCTTCGCGATCGCCGGCAACACCGACATCGCGGGCAAGACGGTCCTCCTGACCGTCACGTCCTCCCCGGCGTCCATCCCGAACAGCGCCATCCAGATCGCCGGCACCGCGACTGCGACGAAGGTCGCCGACGCCAACGGTGACGTGAAGTTCTCGGTCACGCTGAGCCAGGCCGGTTCCTACGACGCCGTCGCCACGGTCGACGGCCAGGCCATCAGCACCCAGGCGCTGGCCGTCGCCGCGGGCTCCGCTGCCGGCTCGTCCGCCGCGGGTTCGGCTGCTGCAGGCTCGAAGTCCGCTGCCGGCGCCCAGCTCGCCGACACCGGCTTCGACGGTGCGGACCTCGCCGCCGGTGCGGGCGCGCTCATGCTCGCCGGTGCCGGCGCGGTGCTCATCGCCAAGCGCCGTCAGTCGGCGCAGATCGGCGCCTGATCGCCGACGAGCGTCCGCCGCGCCCTGCGCGGTAGCTCAGCACCACCCAGGACCGGGGTTGCACGCCGCAGGCGTGGGACCCCGGTCCTTGGCGTCCGCTCCGCAGGGACTGGGCTGCGCGGACAGGGCTGCGCGGACCGGGCTGCGCGGACCGTGGGACGGTGCCGACGGTCGGCCGGCCTCCGGTCAGCGAGCCGGCCCGCCGTCGGGCCCATGTCGGGTCGCCGCAGGGCGAGCCCGTGCGGCGACCCGGGCGGCGGTGCCGTCGGTCGCGGGAGACCGTCCGCGGTCACCGCGGCGCGCAGACGACGGGCCCCGCGCACGTCGCCGGCTCGGTCGTCCTCTGACCGCCCACCACCAGCGCGGACGGCCTCACCCCGCCGGCCGACGCCGACCACGTGTGCGTGTGCGCGCGCCTCGGGTGCGTCGTGGCACGCCATGCGCGCGCGTCGAGCGCGGCCCCGGAGGCACGTCGTCCGGCACCGTCCCCGCCGGCGCCATCACCCGGTCGGTGCCACGGGCCGCGCGGCCGGTGGCGCACACGAAGCGACCGGTGCGTCTCTCGGAGCTCGCTCAGAGCGGTCGTCAGCGCTCCGTCAACGCCCGTCCCGAGCCGCACCGACGGATACGCACAGACGCATGCGCACAGACGGATGCGCACCGACGCGGAAGGGCCCGCGCCATCGGCGCGGGCCCCTCGGTCGTGCAGCGAAGAGGTGTGTCAGCGGGGGTCGGCGTCCCGCCGGGAGAGCGGCTCACCGGGCCACCGCGTGCTCGAGGCGCCGGCCAGGACGCCGTTCGTGCTCTCGATCATCTCGGCGGCGACGTCACCCTGGGCGCGTGACGGGAAGCGGCGGTCGGAGGTGCGGCCCGGACGCTGCTGGGGCAGGGATGCGGCGCCGGAGCGCTTCTGCCGGCGGCTGCTCGGCTCTGCCGGCGTGGAGGAGTAGTCGTAGTACGCGTAGGTGTCACCCTGCGTGCGAGCGAGGCGGTTGAGCACGACGCCCAGCACGCGGGCGCCTACCGTCTCGAGGGACCCCATCGCCTCCGCGAGCTGCGCGCGGTGCAGCTTCTCCGAGCCGACGACGACGAGCGCGCCACCGGTGAGCTTGGAGAGGATCGCGGCGTCGGTGACCGGGAGCAGCGGCGGCGTGTCGATGAGGACGACGTCGTACTCCGCGGCCAGCTCGTCGAGCAGCTTCGCCATCGAGCGCGAGCCGAGCAGCTCGCTCGGGTTCGGCGGGATCTGCCCGGACGCCAGGATGTGCAGGTTGCCGTTGCCCCACGGCTGGACGACGTCCTCGACCGTGGCGCGGCCGATGAGGACCGTGGTCAGGCCGACCTCGCCCTCGAGGCCCATGTACTCCGCGACCGACGGGCGGCGCAGGTCGGCGTCGACCAGGATCACGCGCGAGCCGGCGTCCGCGAGGCTGATCGCGAGGTTGACGGTCGTCGTGGACTTGCCCTCGCCGGGCAGCGACGAGGTGACGACGATCGTCTGCGGGCGGTCGGCGATGTCGAGGAACTGCAGGTTCGTGCGCAGGCGGCGGAAGGACTCCGCACGGTGGCTCTGCGGACTGGTCTGCACGATGAGCGGCTCGTCCGGGGCGTTGACGTCGTACCCGATCGTCGCGATGACGGAGGTGTCCGTGACGCGGTTGACGTCGACCTCGGTGCGCACCTTGGTGTCGAGCACCTCGCGCAGGACGGCCAGGCCGACACCGGCGGCGAGCCCGACGAGCAGGCCGAGCGCCAGGTTGAGCAGCGTGTCGGGCGACGACGGAGCGGTGGGCGGCGTCGCAGTGCGGACGGTGTTGATCTCGACCGGGGAGACCTCCGCGTCGGACGGCTGCTCCAGCTCTGTCACCTGCGTCGCGAGGCTGTCGGCGACGGCGTTCGCGACGTCGCTCGCGACCTGCGGGTCTGCATCGCTCGCCGTGATGTTGATGAGGACGGTGTCCATCGGCGTGCTCGACGAGACGGAGCGGGCGAGCTCGTCCGGCGTCGTCGCGAGGTCGAGATGCTCGATGACGGGGATGAGCACGCGAGGGCTGGTGACCAGATCCGTGTACGACTTCACCTGCTTCTGCGTGAAGCTGCTGCCCTGCACCAAGTCGGACGTGCTACCCCCTGCCGTGCGGACGGAGACGAACACCTGGGACTTCGCCTCGTAGGTGGGCGTCGCGATCAACGTCGCCGCCACGGCGGCGCACAGCGCAAGCGCCGTGATCAGCGCGACGGACACCCAGCGCTTGCGCAAGGTGACGAGGTAGTCGTGCAGTTCCATCCGGTTTCTCCTGCTTCGGTGCGATGTGGCCACCCGTGAACGATTGGCGCGATATCCCTCCATTCGGCCGAGCAACAGCCGATGTGAGAGGTGCCCCGCCACCAGCGGGGGTCGGTCGGACTCCCCGACCGGCGCAAACGCGCCGGGTCGCAGCCCCAACGGGGGATGGTCCCGTGCTCCGACTTCGCAGCACTTCTGGCAGGAGACGTCATGGTCGAGACCGCCACGGTCGAGGCGGCGCGTGGGACGCACGTGCAGGACGGACCGGAACCCGCCCCTCTTCTCGAGGGACGTGGTCGGGAGAGTCGCTGGTGGTCCGGCTACCTGACACGCGTGCTCGTGACCGATGCCGTGGCGATCTGGGTGGCCGTGTTCGCCGCGTACGTCATCCGGTTCGACGCCATCGGGACCGCGTGGGTGAGTGGAGACCTCGCCACGAACTACCTCGTCGTCTCCGTGGTGCTCATGTGGGCGTGGCTCGCTGCGCTCGTCGTCGGGCGCACGCAGGACCGCCGGCTGGTCGGCACCGGGCCGGCGGAGTACCAGCGCGTGGTCGGGGTGACGTGGCGGCTCTTCGCCGCCGTCGCTGTCCTCGCCTTCCTCCTGCGGATGGAGATCGCCCGCGGGTACCTCGCCCTGGCGCTCCCGCTCGGGCTCGCGCTGCTCCTCGCCGGCCGGTTGGGCTGGCGCCAGTGGCTGCGCAGCCGCCGTCGTGACGGTGCGATGACCTCACGCGTCCTGGTCGTGGGGCACCGGGACAAGGCCGAGGCGCTCATCCGGGAGCTCGCGATCCGCCGTGGCGCGGGCTTCGCCGTCGCCGGCGTGTGCCTGCCGACGACCGAGCAGGGAGAGTCCGGCGCGCTGCTCGGCGTCCCGGTCGTCGGGACCTTCGACGACGCAGCCGCCATGGCCCGCGAGCTCGGGGCCGACGCTGTCGCGGTCACCGGGTCCGACGCTGCCACCGCGGACACGGTGCGCCGTCTCGGCTGGGACCTGGAGGGCTCGGGCATCGACCTGGCTCTCGCGGTGTCCCTCACGGACGTCGCCGGTCCGCGCGTCCTCATGCAGCCTGTCAACGGGCTCCCGCTCATCTACGTGGACGAGCCCCGCTTCTCCGGGACCAAGTACGCCCTGAAGTCCACCCTCGACTGGGTGCTGGCACTGGGCATCGTGCTCGCGCTGTCTCCCGTCCTCGCGGTGATCGCGGTGCTGGTCAAGACGACCAGCCAGGGTCCGGTCATCTACCGGCAGCACCGCGTCGGTCGCAACGGCGAGACCTTTGCCATGTTCAAATTCCGGTCGATGGACGCGAACGCCCACCTGCGGCTGCAGGAGGTCATGGGCGACGACGTCGGGCTCTTCTACAAGAGCAAGAACGACCCCCGCGTCACCCCGCTGGGCCGCGTCCTGCGGCGCTACTCCCTCGACGAGCTCCCGCAGCTGTTCAACGTCCTGCGGGGCGAGATGAGCCTCGTCGGGCCTCGCCCCCAGATCGACCGCGAGGTCGCACAGTACGACCGCAAGGCGCACCGCCGTCTCCTGGTCAAGCCTGGACTGACGGGGCTCTGGCAGGTCTCCGGTCGCTCGGAGCTCACGCCGGAGGAGAGCATCCGCATGGACGTGTACTACGTCGAGAACTGGACCCTCTTCGGTGACCTGGCCATCCTCGCCCGCACCGTCCGCGCGGTGTTCGGCTCCGAGGGGGCGTACTGAGATGGCCCGCCACACCACCACCGCCTCCGTCACGAGCGGGGCCACCAGGTCCCCGGACGCCCGAGCCCACATCCTGCACGTCACCCAGCCCACGGACGCCGGAGTCGCTCGCGTGGTCCTGTCGCTGATCGACCACCAGGTCGCGTCCGGGCATGCCGTGACCGTCGCCTGCCCGACCACCGGTCCGCTCGCCGACCGCGCTGCTCGCGCCGGGGCGACCGTCATGGCGTGGGAGTCGGTGCGTGAGCCGGCCCGGGGGATCGTCGCCGAGACCGCAGCCCTCCGGGAGATCGTCCGCAGCGTCGACCCCGACGTCGTCCACCTGCACAGCTCCAAGGCGGGGCTCGTGGGTCGGCTGACCGTGCGAGGTGCGGTGCCGACCGTCTTCCAGCCGCACGCGTGGGCAGACCAGGCCGCGCAGGGCGCCGTTCGCGTCGCGGCACGCGCCTGGGAGCGATTCGCCGACCGGTGGGTCGACGTCACGGTGTGCGGCAGCGAGGCAGAGGCCCGCCACGGGGTCGACCTCGGCGTCCGGCACCCGGAGGTGGTGCGGAACGGTGTCGATCCCACCCATTTCGTCCCGCGTGACCGCGCCGCTGCACGTGCCCGCCTCGGGGTGCCGCTGAAGGCGCGGGTCGCAGTGTGCGTCGGCCGGTTGTGCGAGCAGAAGGGACAGGACCAGCTCCTGGAGACCTGGCGCGCACCGCTCGTCGAACGCGCTCCGGCGACGGATGCGCTGCTGGTGCTCGTGGGCGGTGGTCCCGCCGAGGCCGCGCTGCGCACAGCCGCGCGCGACCTCCCGGTGCGCTTCGTGACCGACTGTGACGATCCCCGCGACTGGTACGCGGCCGCCGACGTCGTCACCGCGCCGTCGCGCTGGGAAGGTGCAGCCCTGGCGCCGCTCGAGGCGATGGCGATGAATCGCGCCGTCGTGGGCTACGACGTCGGCGGGCTCGGAGCGGTAGTTCCCACGCCTGGTGCCGTCGTCCTCGGTGACGACAGCGCGGCGTTGTCCCGTGCGCTGAACGAGCGGTTGGCGGACCGTTCGGTCGCCGACCAGGAGGGCACCCACAACCGCGCGGTGGTCGAGGCGAGGTTCGACAGCCGCGCCACCGCGCGGGCCATCACCGCGCTGGCGACCGGCACCCTCGACGCTCAGGCGGCACGGCACCGTGGGGAGGCGACGCCATGACGACGCCCGACCCGACGACGGCGCCACCACGAGCTTCCGGGCCTCGGCTCTCCGTCGTCATCCCGTGCCTGTCGCTCGACGAGTATCTCGAGGACTGCGTGAGCTCGTTGAGCGAGAACGACTGCTTCCCGGACACCGAGGTGATCGTCGTGGTCGATGGCCCGCAACCGACGGGCGTGCCGGCTGGGCTGGCGGAGCTGGAGAACGTCACGGTGATCGCCACCGGCGCTCGCTCCGGGTCCGGGGCGGCGACCAACCGCGGCCGGGTCGAGGCGTCCGGGCAGTTCATCGCGCGCATGGACGCCGACGACCTGTCGCTGCCCGGTCGGTTGGACGCTCAGCTGGCGTTCCTCGCCGAGCACCCGCAGGTACAGGTCTGCGGAGGTGGTGGACCGCTCGTGGACGACGACGGACGCGAGATCGGCCACTACCCCGCGCATCCACAGGGCGACGCGCGTCACACGCTTCTCGACCGCAATCCCGTCGTGCACTCGAGCATGGTGATGTCCGCTGCGCTGTTCGACGAGCTCGGCGGCTACGACCCCTCCTGCATCCGGATGCAGGACTACGAGCTCCTGCTTCGAGCAGCGCTCCGGTCCCCGATTCACCACTTCGGCGACCTCCCGCTGGTCGCCTACCGCGTCCACGGTGCTCAGACGTCCACGCGCGCGCACGGCTTCCTGCGGCTCATGCGAACGATCCACACCCGTCGGACGGCGCTCGCGCGGAAGCTGGGTCGGCCCCGTGCTGCCCAGGCGATGTCCGACGCCGTCTACAGCGCGGCCCAGGCCGCGCGGTACGCAGGCCTCCGGAAGCCGCGCTACCTCATGGGGGCGAGGGGTCCGCGATGAGCGTCCACACCGACAGCGCCACCGCGGGCCCGGCAGCGATGCACAACGGCCCGCCGATCAGGTCGGGCCGCGACCTCGCGCGCAAGCTGGTCGGTTTCGGCAGTCTGCCGTTGCTGTCTGCAGTCGCACCCTTGGCGATACTGCCGGTCATCGCGCGCACCGGTGGTCCGGATGCCTGGATCGCGATCGCCACCGGGCAGAGCGTCGGCGTGGTCGCCGCGACCGTGCTCGGCTTCGGCTGGTCCGTCACCGGACCGCCGCAGGTCGCCCGTGCTTCGATCCCCGTCCGCCGGCAGCTGCTCCGCGACGAGGTGCGCAGTCGCGTGGTGCTCGCCGGGCCGGTGCTCCTGCTCGCCGTCCTGGCCGCGTCGTTGCTGGCCACGCCTTCGGGGCGCCTGCTGTCGGTCTCGATGGCGTGCGCCACGGCGCCGGCCGGGCTCTCCGGCGCATGGTTCTGCGTAGGAGCGGGTACTCCGGGCCTGATCGCGCGGTACGAGGCCTTGCCTCGCGTCCTGGGCATCGCCGCCAGTGCGCTGCTGATCTGGGGCACGGGGGTACTCGTCGTCTATCCCGCGCTGCTCCTGCTGACCACCGTGTGCGGCTCCGTGCTCCTGCACCGCCGGCTCGGCCTGGGCCTGCGCATGGCGACCGACGCACCCGAAAGCCGACAGCCGTTGTCGACGGTGATGCGCGGGCAGGCTCGGGGCGCGGCGATCGAGGTGTCAGGCTCCGCCTACACCGCGGCGCCCGTCCTCATCGCCGGACAGGTGCTGACCACCGGCGTCGTCGGCTACGTCAGCGGTGACCGGCTGTATCGCCTGGCTCTGTACGTGGTCGTCGTCGTCGGCAACGCGCTGCAGAGCTGGCTGCCTGCAGCCGGCCACGCGAGCGAGGGGCCCCGTCGACGTGTCGCCTTCTCGGCGCACGCGATGGTCGGGCTTCTCGGTGGACTGGCGTTCGCCATCCTCGCCCCCTGGGCGTCCCAGGTGCTGTTCGGAGCCGATCTGCGCGTGCCGCAGGACGTCGCCACGGCACTCGGTGCAGCCTTCGTCAGCGTGTCGATGAGCACCACGCTCATCCGGCACTGGCTGCTGCCGCGCGGCGGCGCCGGGTTGGTCCTGGGCGTCACCGTCGTGGGCGGCGCCGTCGGGATCGTGATGATCTCTGTCCTCGGCGCATCATGGGGCGCCGGCGGTGTCGCGCTCGGAGTCGCGGGGGGCGAGCTCCTGGTCGTCGTCGCGCTGCTGAGCTGCCACCACGCCGGTCGCCTGCTCTCCGCAGCCCCCGCCGTCGTCCGCTCGCAGGTCGGCACACACGAGTTCCGGAAGGACGGTCGATCTGATGAAGGTGGTCTTCGTGCTGCCCGGTGTCCAGCGGGAAGCGTCCGGTGGGTACAAGGTCGTCTACGACTACGCCAATTGGTTGGCCGAGCACGGGCACGGGGTGACGCTGCTGCACGCCTGCGTCCTGCCGGGCGCCACCCCCGATCGCGCGCGCGTCAGCGTGCGGGCCCTGGTGCGGTACGGCGCCGCACGGATCAGATCGGTGCTCATGCGCCGCGACCTCGTGCCATGGATGAGGTTCCAGCCCTCCGTGCGCACCCTGGTCCGGCTGCGCGCGACGGCGCGGACCGTGCGCGGGCATGACGTCGCCGTCGCCACCTCGTGCCACACCGCACCCTTCGTCGCCGCGTGCGCACAGGGGAGGGCGGTCCGGCGGGCGCCTATCTGATCCAGCACTTCGAGGACTGGCTCGCGGACCGTGCCTACGTCGAGGAGACGTGGCGCCTGCCCCTTCGTCGCCTGGTCGTCTCCGGGTGGCTACTGCGCACGGCGGAGCAGATGGGCTTGACGGCCGAGCACGTGCCCAATGCCATCGACGCAGCTGAGTTCCCCGCCGGGCCGCCGACCGACGAGCGTCCTGCTTCGGTCCTCGCGCTCGTGTCACCGCACGCGTGGAAGCGCACCGACCTGGTGGAGGGCGTCTACCGGCAGCTCGGGGTGAGCCACCCCGGCGTTCGCCTTGCGACATTCGGGGTTGGGCCCCGGCCGTCCGGGCTCCCGGACTCGGCCGTCCATCACCAGAACCCCTCGCGAGCCGCCTTGAGGGACCTCTACCGCTCCAGCCGGGTCTACCTGTGTGCGAGCGACAGCGAGGGATGGGGCCTACCGCCCGCGGAAGCCATGTCCTCGGGGAGCGCGGTGGTGTCCACCGACCTGCCGAGCATCCGCGAGTACGCGGACGGTGTCGCGCTGTTCGCGCCCGTCGGTGATGGGGCCGAGCTGTACCGGCTCGTCTCCGAGCTCCTGGACGACGGCGCGGAATGCCGCCGCCGCGGCCTCGCCGGCGTCGAACGGATGCGTGCGGCAGGGCTCGATCGCTCCGCCGCCCAGCTTGAAGGCATCCTTTCCGAGCTCGCCGCTCACACCGGCGGCATCGGCCAGAACCGCAAGGAGAAGTGGTCGTGACCCCCGATCTGATCGACCTGTCCGTCATCGTGGTGGCCTACCGCACCCCGGTGGCTCGCCTGCGGTCGATCGTCGAGGCGTTCGACCGCGCTGCCGCCGGCTCGGCCGGAACCGCGGAGGTCATCGTCGTCGCGAACGACCCGGCTGACCGGTACGCAGCGGTCGACGGCTGCCTGCTCATCGACGCAGGCTTCAACTCCGGCTTCGCCGCCGCGACGCGAACGGGGCTCGACCGCGCCCGAGGCCGCCAGGTGGCTTTCGTCAATCCCGACTGCGTCTTCGACGAGACGTCCGCTGCCCGGCTGATGGCGCTGCGTCCGCAGCCCTCGGAGATCGTGTCGCCCCTCCTCGTCGACGAGGCCGGCCACATGGACACAGGCCCGTTCACCTCATGGGTCTCATCGCTGGACCGGCACGTCAACCTTCGGCGCGCCCGGCGGTTCGTCGAGGGTGTCGACGACATCAGTGGCAGCCTCCTGCCGCGCGGACTCAAGCTGCCCGGAGCATGCGTGGTGATGGACCGCGAGACGGCGCTGCGCTTCGGCCCCTTCGACCCCGCGTACTTCCTCTACGGCGAGGACCGTGACCTGTGCAGCCGACTGCGACGCGCGGGTGGTGTCCTCCGGCTCGACCGCTCGTTCCGTGTGATCCACATCGGTGGTGAGAGCGGCACTGGTGCAGGCTCGTTCGTCCGCCTCGCGCAGCTGGATGCGGAGTTCCGATTCGCCTTCCGTACGCTCGGGCGTCCGGGGGTCGTGCTCGTCGCATGCGATCAGGCGCTGCGGTCGCTCGTCCGACCGCGGGCGCAGGTCCCCGACTTCGTCCGCGCTGCCCGGTGGACAGCGCGACGCTGGCTGACACGACGAGCCGAGGCGCCCGCAGTCGACGCAGCTGTCCTCGAGGAAGCAGTCCGCACATGGAGATGACCCCGACCTCGACCCAACGAAAGGCGGAGGTGGCCTCGTGAGCATCCTCTCGGCGAGCGCAGTGCCGCTGACGGCGCTGCTCAGCCTGCTGTCCGTCGTCCTCGTGACCCTGGTGCCCGTCCGCGTGGTGCGCGGCACTGCCGTAGCGGCGGCGGTCTCCTTGCTCGTCCTGGTGCCGCCGTTCAGCGCACCGTGGATCGCGATCAGCATGGCGACCGTCGGTGCGCTCGCTGGCTTGGTGATCGCTGCGCTTCGATCAAGACGGAGTGCGACGGTCGGTCTGCCGATCCTCCTGCTGTCCGCATACGGGCTCGTGCGCGTGATCGCGTCGGCGGACTCGGGGTCTGTGGGCGAGCTCGCCTATGCGTTGCTGCTCATGGCCACGCTGGTCCTCGTGGCCCTGACTGCACGGTCCATGGCTGATGTCGACTCCCAGGTCTTCTTCCGAGCCTTGCTGGGTCTGGCCGGCGTGCAGCTGGTGCTCGCCGTTGCTGAGCAGACCCTGCGGATCGCGCCGATGTGGCCTCCCATCGGGTCCTCGACGAACGACATCGCCGCCCGGGTGAACCTCGTCGCGCCGATGCTCGCGGGCCGGTCGATCGGCAGCCTCGGCCATGCGCTGCCGCTCGGCACGCTGTTCGCGACCGCGGTGCTCGTCGCGCTCCTCGGCGTGCGGATGCGCACGAGCGCACGAGCGCTCGCGGTGGCGGCCGGACTGACGGGCGTCGTCCTCTCCGGCAGCCGCAGCGTGCTCCTCGTGCTCGTCGTCGTGCTCTGCCTGTTGTTCGCTCGCCGCGCCCGCTCCGCGGCCGTGCCCGTCATCCTGGCCGCTGGCGCGGCGGTGGTGTGGTGGGCTGCGAACTCCGGCTGGCTCGCGGCCGCGACGGACATCCAGGGCTCCATCTCCTACCGGCAGCGGGTGGGAGTGCTCTCGTCGGGAGGTGCGCTGTTCGACCGCCCGGTCGTCGAGGTCCTCGTCGGCAGCGGCTGGAACTCCGTGAGCGAGCTGTTCGCGCTGGGATACCTCAGCGGTGCAGGACTGAGCGTGACCGACAACGAGTTCGTCAACACGTTCGCCCGGACGGGGTTGCTCGGGCTCGCCCTGTTGATCGCGTTCCTGGTGACGACCTACGTGCGGGCAGGGGCGCTGGGACGTGTGACTGTGCTGATGTTCGGAGTGCTCGCGTTCTCGTTCAACGTGATCACGATCCACTCCACAGCGGTACTGCTGGTCGCGCTCGCCTTCAGCCCCGCGACGGGCGTGGCCGCTCACGCAACCGTGGAGGTGAGCGCGAGCGCCAAGGCCCGTGGAGTCCCCAGCCGGCCGCGGCGCTCCTCGCCCCGACGGACGGTGCGAGGTCCGCGGTCTGCCGCAGTTCGGTGACGCGCGTGGGTCGAGCGCGCCACCCTCCACCCTAGGATCGCCGCGTGCCCCAGGAGCAGTTCGCCCCGGACGACCGCGCTCCCGCGCGCGGACGCCGCGGCGACGGTCGCCCAGGGAGCCGGACTCGCCCCCGAACCGCAGCCGCCGCGCCCTCGTCATAGCCCTGTCCCTGATCGCCGTCCTCGCCCTGGGCGGCACGGTCGCGGTGTGGGCCCTGCAGAACCGGCTGGCGGGCAACATCGAGCACCTCGGTGACCCGTTCGCCGACCTGCCGGACCGCCCGCCGCCGGGGACCACGACCGGCACCCCGACGGACGGCGCCCCAGCCGGCACGCCCGCCACCGACGCCACCGAGGACGGCGCCCTCGACCTCCTCGTCGTCGGGTCGGACAGCCGCATCTCCGCCGGCGACCCCAGCCAGTGGGAGCGGGGCGCCCAGCGGACCGACGCGATCATGCTGGTCCACCTGCCCGCTGACCGGCAGGGCGCCTACGTCATGTCGATCCCGCGGGACTCGTGGGTGCCGGTCCCGGGGTACGGCGAGGCGAAGATCAACGCCGCCTTCTCCTTCGGCGGCCCGAGCCTGCTCATCCAGACGGTCGAAGGGCTCACCAGCGTCCGGATCGACCACTTCGCGGTCACGGACTTCGAGTCGTTCACCGACATCACCGACGAGCTCGGCGGCGTCCGCATCACGCTCAAGCAGGACCTCCTCAGCGGCGGCCGGCTCGTCCTGCCGGCCGGTGAGCACCTCATGAGCGGCGAGGAGGCGCTCGCCTACGTGCGGCAGCGCCAGGGGCTGGCGCGCGGTGACTTCGACCGCGTGCACCGGCAGCAGGCGTGGATGCGCGCGATCTTCGCCCGGATGCGCAACGAGCAGACGCTGCAAAACCCGACCAAGTCGCTGCCCTTCCTCGACACCGTGACGCGGTCGATCGCGGCCGACGACGGCCTGACCCGCGATGTCCTCAACGACCTCGTCGACCGCGTCGACGGCCTCGGCTCCAACGACATCGGGTTCTTCACCGTCCCGGTCGCCGGCACCGGTCGCAGCCCCGACGGCGCCCAGAGCATCGTCCGGCTCGACCGGCCCGCCTTCGACGAGCTCATGGCGGCGGTCGCCGCCGACGACGTCGCGGGCTACCTGGCCGCGCACCCGGACGACGTCGACCTCCTGCCGCCCATCGCGTCGTGACTACCGGTGACCCAGGTCGTGTCGCCGACCTCCGCCGCGCCCTGTGGCACCTGCGCACCGGCGGCGTGCCCCAGCTGCGGACGTGGGCGGCGCGGCGCCGTGGTGCCCGCCCCGCGCCGGACGTCGACGCGGCCCGCGACCGCGACGGCGCGCTGACCTTCGCCCCCTGGCCACGCCCGGACCGCCCGCCGCGCCGCCCGGACCTGCGGGTCGCCGTGATCCTCGACGACTTCTCCCGGCTCGCGCTGCGCTACGAGTGGGACCAGGTCGCGGTGCAGCCGTCGTCCTGGCGCGAGACGCTCGAGGCGCAGCCGGTCGACCTGCTCTTCGTCGAGTCGGCGTGGTCCGGCAACGGCGGGGGATGGCGCTACCACCTGACCGGCCCCAGCGCCCCGCGCCCGGCGCTCGTCGAGCTCGTCCGGTGGTGCCGCGACCGGGGCATCCCGACGGTGTTCTGGAACAAGGAGGACCCGGCCCACTTCGCCGACTTCCTCGACACCGCGTGCCTGTTCGACCACGTCCTCACCACCGACATCGAGCGTCTCGACGACTACCGAGCGGCGCTGGCCCATGACCGGGTCGGCGTCCTTCCCTTCGCGGCGCAGCCCGCGATCCACAACCCGGTGCGGGCCGGACACGGCCGCGCGGAGCGGGACATCGCCTTCGCCGGCATGTACTTCGCGCACCGCTACCCCGAGCGCCGCGCGCAGATGGACCTCCTGCTCGGCGCCGCGGCCCGGGTCAGCCCACGCATGAAGTCCGGGCTGGAGATCTTCTCCCGACAGCTCGGCGGGGACGAGCGCTACCAGTTCCCCGAGCCGTTCGCCTCACGCGTCGTCGGCTCGCTGGACTACGACCGGATGCTGTCCGCCTACCGGGCGTACAAGGTCTTCCTCAACGTCAACTCGGTCACGGCGTCGCCCAGCATGTGCGCGCGCCGCATCTTCGAGATCACCGCGAGCGGCACCCCGGTCGTCAGTACACCCAGCGCGGCCATCGGCACGTTCTTCGACGCGTTCGAGGTCCCGCAGGTCGAGTCAGCCATGGAGGCCGAGCACGTGCTGCGCGCGCTCGTGCGCAGCCCCGAGCTGCGCGACCGCACCGTCCACCTCGCCCAGCGCCGCATCTGGTCGGGGCACACGTACGGGCACCGCGTGGACGCCGTCCTCGACGCCGTCGGGATCACGGACGCGACCACGGCGCCGCGCACCGCCACACCCCGCACCACCACACCCCGCCCCACCACCCGACCATCCGTCTCGGCGATCGTCTCCACCAACCGCCCGCACCAGGTCGACCACGTCCTGCGGATGGTCGCCGCGCAGGTCGGCCTCGCCCCCGAGCTGGTCCTCCTCGCCCACGGCTGGCCCGCCGACGTGCCGGCCCTCCAGGCCCGCGCCCGCGAGCTCGGCCTGGAGCACCTCACGATCCTCACCGCCGACGCCGACGTCCCCCTCGGCGAGTGCCTCAACCGCGCGGTCGCCGCGGCCGGGGGGACCTGGTCGCCAAGATGGACGACGACGACCTCTACGGGCCCCACTACCTCAGCGACCTCGCGTACGCGTTCGACTACAGCGGCGCCGACGTCGTCGGCAAGCAGGCCCACTACCTGCGCCTCGAACGGCTGGACGCGACGGTGCTCCGGTTCGGCGAGCGCGAGCACCGCATGACCGACTTCGTCATGGGTCCGACGATCATGACCCGCCGGGGGACGGCGACCGACGTGCCCTTCCCCACCCTGGCGCGGGGTGAAGACACCGGGTTCCTCCGCGCGGTGGTCGCCGCGGGTGCCACGGTGTACTCCGCGGACCGGTACAACTTCATGCAGGTGCGCCGGGCGGAGCCGTCCGTCCACACCTGGGCGGTCACCGAGTCCGAGCTCCTGGCGTCCGCCGACGTGCAGGTGTTCGGTGTCAGCACTGCTCACATGATGTTCTAGGAGGATGGCCGTGACCGGGAGCAACACCGTCGCCGTGATCGGGCTGGGCTACATCGGCCTGCCGACCGCCGCCGTCCTCGCGACGCACGGGGCGGACGTGGTCGGGGTGGACACCAACCACGCCACGGTCGACGCGGTGAACCGCGGCGAGGTGCTGTTCGTCGAACCCGAGCTCGAGATCTCCGTCGCCGGCGCCGTCAGCCAGGGCCGCCTGCGCGCCGACACCAAGACGCCGCCGGCCGACACCTACATCGTCGCCGTCCCGACGCCGTTCGCGGAGGACTACGCGGCCGACCTGACCTACATCGAGGCGGCGGCGGACGGCATCGCCGAGCAGCTCGTCGGCGGCGAGCTCATCATCCTGGAGTCGACGTCGCCCCCGGGCGCCACCCAGCACATGGCCGACCGCATCCTGCGCAGCCGGCGCGACCTCAGCCTCGACGGCACGGGCGGGCGTCCGGTCATCCACGTCGCGCACTGCCCCGAACGGGTGCTCCCGGGTCGCGTGATGATCGAGCTCGTCACCAACGACCGC
Organism: Cellulomonas sp. ATA003; assembly: GCF_031582905.1. Lineage (NCBI taxonomy): Bacteria > Bacillati > Actinomycetota > Actinomycetes > Micrococcales > Cellulomonadaceae > Cellulomonas > Cellulomonas sp. ATA003. Next base: position 3,315,351 of record NZ_CP133990.1, on the reverse strand, counting down.
ATCATCGGCGGGCTGACCCGGACGGCGGCCGAGCGCGCCAAGCAGCTGTACCAGTCGTTCTGCCAGGGCGAGATCATGCTGACCGACGCGGTGACGGCCGAGATGGCCAAGCTCGTCGAGAACTCCTACCGCGACGTCAACATCGCGTTCGCGAACGAGCTGTCGGTGATCAGCGAGCAGCTCGGCATCGACGTGTGGGAGCTCATCGAGCTCGCGAACCACCACCCGCGGGTCGACATCCTCCAGCCCGGCCCCGGCGTCGGCGGCCACTGCATCGCCGTCGACCCCTGGTTCATCGTCTCGGCGGTCCCGGAGCACGCGCGCCTGATCCGCACCGCGCGCGAGGTCAACGACGCCAAGCCGCAGCGGGTGATCGAGCGCGTGCTGAGCAAGGCCGAGCGGTTCCGCGACCCGCGGATCGCGGTGCTCGGGCTGTCCTTCAAGCCGGACATCGACGACCTGCGCGAGTCCCCGGCCCGTCGCATCACCGCCGAGCTCGCCGACCGGCTGCCGGGGGCGTCCATCGCGGCGGTGGAGCCGCACATCGAGGCGCTTCCGCCGGACCTCGCCGGGCGTGCGAACGTCGTGCTGACCGGCTTCGACGAGGCCGTCGACGGCGCGGACATCGTGGTGCTCCTCGTCGACCACGACCTCTTCCGGCGGGCGGACCGGCAGCGGCTGCGGTTGCACGAGAAGGTCGTCATCGACACCCGCGGCGTGTGGCGCTCGTGACCGGTCGCGCACCTCGCGCCGGCCGGACCCACCGCACGCACCAGGTGGACCGGGTCGCCCGGATCGGCCGCGCCGGTCGCCTCCGCCGCCGGGACGACGCGCCGGGGCGCCCGGACGCGGGGGACGACGACGCCGCGTCGTCGGCCCCGGCGGACCCGGCCGAGCCCGACGCGTCAGCGGAGCCGACGGTCCGGCCCGAGCCGGCCGTCCCCGCGCAGGTCCTGCTGGTCGCCAACGCCTACCCGAGCGACGGGTCGCTCTACCGCAACGCCTTCATCCACCGCCGGGTGCTCGCCTACCTCGACGCCGGGATCACGGTCGAGGTGTTCTACCTGCACCCGCCGGTCACCGAGCCGTACGCCTACGTGTTCGACGGAGTCCGGGTCACCGTGGGGAACGCCGCCGCCTACGAGCACCGCATCGCCGAGCAGCCCTACCGGGCCGTCCTCGTGCACTTCGCGAGCCCCGACATGGTGCAGCCGATCGTCCGGCACGCGCCCGGCACGCCCGTGATCGTGTGGGTGCACGGCTTCGAGGCGGAGGCGTGGCACCGCCGCTGGTTCACCTTCACCGGGTCCGCCGCCGAGATCCGGGCGGCCGTGGCCAAGGACGACACCTACTACCGCGGCCAGCTGACCTTCATGGCGTGGCTGCTCACCACGGACGAGCTCGACGTGCAGGTCGTGCACGTGTCCGAGTGGTTCCGCCGGCACGTCGTCGAGCCCGACGTCGGGGTGCCCACCCGGCGCCCGCACGTCATCCCCAACGTCGTCGACACCGACCTCTTCCCGTACGTCCCCAAGCGGCCGGACGACCGCCTGCGCATCCTCTCGGTCCGGCCGTACGCGTCGCGCAAGTACGCCAACGACCAGACCGTCGCGGCCATCGTCGAGCTGTCGACGCGGCCCTTCTTCGACCGGCTCGCGTTCACGGTGCGCGGTGAGGGGGCGCTGTTCGACCAGACGGTGCGCCCGCTCGCCGACCTGGCCAACGTGTCGGTGGAGCGCGGGTTCCTGCGGCAGGAGGACATCGCCACCCTCCATGCGGACCACGGCGTGTTCCTCGCACCGACCCGGTTCGACTCCCAGGGGGTGTCCATGTGCGAGGCGATGTCCAGCGGCCTGGTGCCGGTCTCGACCCGGATCACGGCGATCCCGGAGTTCGTCGAGGACCGGGTCAGCGGGATGCTGGCCCGGCCGGAGGACCCGGTCGACCTCGCGGACCAGATCGAGCTCCTCTACTACAACCCCGAGCTGTACCTCTCCCTCTCCGAGCGGGCAGCAACCCGGACCCGGGAGCAGTGCGGGTTCGACGCGACGGTCGGGCGCGAGATCGCGCTGATCGGGGCCGACACATGACCCGGGACCTCAGCCGTCCCGCCGGCCGTCCCGCCGACCACCCCGGGGGCCGACCCGCCCGGCACACGACCGCGCACGACGACGCCCCCGCCGTCGACTGGGCGTCCGCCTACCGCTACCTCGAGGACGAGCTGCGGTCCGCGCTCCTCGCCGTCGCCGGACGCATGGAGGCGCTCGAGGCCGAGGTCGCGGCCGCCGGGCGCACGACCATCCGCTCGGTCGGCCTGGAACGCCTCGAGTCCGGCCGGCTCAAGTGCATCGTCGCCGCGGACGGCGCCGACCTGCGGTACGCGTTCTACGTCTACCGCGACGACGTCCTGGTGCGGGAGCAGCCGTACGGCCGGTCGAACACGCTCGAGTGGGGCCCGGACCGCAGCGGCGCCTACCGGGTGCGCGGGTTCATCCGCCGCGGCGCCGAGAAGGACCCGGCGGCCACGCGCGTCTCGCCGACCGTGAGCGTGGTCGTCCCGTGACCCCGGCCGACCGGGACACCCCGATGCGGACGCCGCCCACGGCCCCGGCCCGGGAGCCGTTCCGGGTGCTGCTCTACGCGCACGTCGACCTCAACGTCATCGACGGGTCCGCGTTCTTCGTCGCCGGGGCGGCGTCCCTCCTGACGTCCGCCCCCGGCATCCGGGTCGACGTCGTCTCGGCGACGCCGATCACGCGGGCGGTCGTCGTGCAGGAGATGCTCGTCAACCCGCGCGTCACGGTCACCGACCCGTTCGCCGACGCGGGCCTCGCCGCGCGCCGCCCCGAGCTGGCCGGCCTCACCCGGATCGACGAGGCGACCGCCGCCGTCGTCCTCGACCACTACCTCGACCGCGGCCGCTACGACGTCGTCCTCGTCCGCAGCACCGAGGTCGCCGACGCCCTGGCCCGCCGGCGCCCCGACCTGGGGTCGCGGCTGTGCGTCTACGTCACCGGTGTGGTCGCCGACGACGTCCCGGTCGACCCCGTCACGCGCGAGCGGCTGCGGCGGCTCGTCGCCGGGGGCGCGACGCTGCTGTGCCAGACGCCGGAGATGCGCGAGCACCTCGCCGCGCAGCTCGACACGCAGCTCGACACCGCCGCCGGCCGGCACTCCGCCGGGGCGCTCGCGGTCATGAGCCCCGCGGTCCCGCCCGAGCCGTCGCCGACCCTGCCGGGCACGGACGGGCCGCTGCTGCTCGCCTACACCGGCAAGTTCGCCCCGGCGTGGAACACCGTCGAGATGCTCGCCGGGTTCAAGCAGGCCGCCTCGACCTCGGGTGGGCTCCTGCGTCTGGCGGTGGCCGGCGACCACTTCAAGCGCCCCGCCGACTGGCCGACCTTCCCGCAGGAGACGCGGTACCTCCTCGGCTCGCACCCCGACATCACGTGGGCCGGCGCGGTCACCCGCGAGACGGCGCGCGCCATGGTCGCGTCCGCCGACGTCGGCCTGAGCTGGCGCAGCGCGGAGCTCGACGGCAGCCTCGAGCTGTCCACGAAGCTGCTCGAGCACGGCGTCCTCGGGCGGCCGTGCGTCATCAACCCGACCGCGATGCACCGGCGGCTCTTCGGCGCCGACTACCCCCTGTACGCGCGCACCATGACCGACTACGTCGACCTGCTCGGCGTGATGGCGCGGGACCGGTCGCTCGTGCGGGACGCGGCTCAGACCGCCCTGGACGTCGCCCGCGACTACACCTACGACCGCGTGTTCCGCGAGGTGTTCCCGACCCTCCTGCGTGCGGCCGCCGGCGCGGTGCCCGACGGCGCCCCGGCGGCCTTCGCGCCCGCGGTCGCCGCGCTGGTGGCGTCCGGACGCCGCCTCGTCGACCACGACGGCTGGGTCGTCGCCTGGCTCGCCGACGGTGACGACGCCGCCCACCTGCTGGCCCACCTGGGCAGCGGAGGGGTGCGCGACGTCGAGACGTTCGGGCCGGTCGTCCGCTGGCGCCCCGCGGGGAGGGGCACCGGGGCGAGGCCCCGGCGACCCCCGAGAGGCTGTCCGGGGCGCAGGCGGTCCCCGCGCTGCGGCTCGTGGTCGACCTCCTGCTCGAGAGGGCTGATGCCCCCGCCCGGCCCGGTGCTTCCCAGCCCGGTGGCCCCGCCCAGCCCGGTGGCCCCGCCCAGCCCGGTGGCCCCGCCCAGCCCGGTGGCCCGGGCGCCGTCGGGCACGACGGGGCGGGTCGCGTGGTGCTGACGCACGCCGCACCCGGGGTGCCCGTCACCGGTGCCCCGCCCGCCGCGAGCACGCCCGCCGTCACCACCACCACGGCCGACGACGACCGCGCGGCGGCGGCGTCGGCGGCGGACGTCATCCGCCGGGCGGCGGAGGCCGACGTGCTCCGGCGCCGGTACGACGCACTCTCCTCGAGCCGCCTGGGTCGGACGCAGCTCGGGTACTGGCGGCTGCGGTCCCGCCTGCGCAAGGCGGTGCGCCGCTCGCCCTGACGACCCCGCCCCGGACGTTTTCCTCCCCAGGACGGTCCGGCTGCCGATGTGGATCGACGGAACCTGTGGCGCCTCGCGCCCACGGTCCGCTCGATCGACTGAGGAGCTGGACGAATGCTGGGAACCCTGGTCTCCAGGGCCGCTGCGCTGCTGATCGCGCTGCTGCTGTGCCCCCTGATGCTCACCGCCGGGCTGCCGACGGCCGCCCACGCCGCGGGGCCGACCGTCGCGGGGGTCGACGCGGATCTCGGGGCTCCCATCCCGGGCCGCGAGGGCAGCGTGCGCTCCGAGCAGTCGGCGCAGGGGTGCTCCGCGACGGCCGGTACCTGACGTACTTCGCCAGCAGCGGCGGCCCCGGCATCGCCGCCCGCTTCTTCGCGATGGACCTCACGGGCGCCACGGTCGCCGAGGTGACCCTCCCGACCGGCACGGACGTGCTGACCGTCGCCTACTCGCCGGCGTCGCGCACCGTCTTCCTCGCCGCCAACACGGCGTCGTCCGGGTACCTGTACGAGTGGGACGGGACCGCGCTGCGGTCCGTCGGCAGCATCACCGGCCAGCTGATCGAGCGGGTCGCGGCCGCCCCCGACGGCGCGGTCTACCTCGGCACCTACGCCCCCTCCAACGGGCGACTGCACGTGTACTCCGGCGGCCGGATCACCGACCTCGGCCAGCCGATGCCGGGCGAGTCCTACGTGCGGTCGCTCGTCGTCGACGAGCGCAGCGTGTGGATGTCGAACTACCGCGGGGGCGCGGCGACACTCGTCCGCAAGGACCGCGCGACCGGCGCCGTCACCGTCATCCCGACGCCCGCGGCGTTCCGCGCCGAGTGGGCGGCGATGGACATGTCGCTCGCCGGGAAGCACCTCTTCCTGCGGACGGTCAACCGTCCGCTGCTGTTCGCGTACAACACCGTCACCGGCGTCTTCGACACGTTCGACGACCAGGTGGCCCGCACGAGCTCGTCCACGCAGGCCAACGTCGTGCCGTACATCGACGGCATCTCGCCCTACGGCATCTCCCCGCTGTTCGAGGGCCGGTACGTCTACTTCCAGCGGTCCGGCGCCGGCATCATGCGCATCGACGTCACCGCCGGCCTGAAGACGGTCCGGGTGGACAAGTGGAACCCCGCGGACAACCCGGTGTCCTGGCCCGGCGCGAGCGTGGCGGGGCCCGTCTCGTACGCGTGGCTCGACGGCGTCGCCGGTCGGCGCGGTCACTCGCTGGTGACCACGACGATCACCGGCAAGGTGCTCGTCAACGGCCCGGCGCAGGCCGGCCCGACGACGTTCAGCCTGGCCGCGCAGGACCCGCCGTCGACGATCCTCAGCCTCGGCACGGACGCCGCCGGAACGGTCTTCAGCGGCGGGTTCGACCTGCCGTCCGGCGTCGGGAAGGTCGACCCGCGCACGGGGGCCACGACCCTGCTGGCCGGGCCGCAGATCGAGGGCTTCGGCCGGTTCGGCGACGCCGTCGTGATGGGCGGCTACACGGGCAACGCATCGGCAGCCGCCCCGCTGTACGTCTACTCGGGCAGCGGCGAGCCGCAGCTGCGCACGCACATCAACCACGGCCAGGAGCGCCCGGTCGCGATGGTCCAGGTCGGCAGCCGGATGGCGATCGGCACCGTGCCCGTCAAGAACACGCTCGGCGGTGCGCTGACGCTGTGGGATCCCGCGACCAACGCGCTCACCGTCAAGCGGAACATCGTCCCCGACCACAGCGTCATCTCGCTCGCCGCCCGCGGCGGCCTGGTCGTCGGTGGGACGTCGAACGCCGGCGGCACCGGGTCGGTCCCGACGGCGACCAGCGGCCAGATCTTCACCTACGACACGGCGACAGGCGCCGTGAAGACCTTCACACCCCCGCGTGCGGTCACCGCCACGTACTCCTGGGTCGCGGCGATCACCCCCGATCCCGTCACCGACGGTCGCTTCTGGGCCATCTCCACCGGGTACGTCATCCAGTTCGAGGTCGACGCGTCCGGTGACATCCGGCTCACCCGCAACCTCGGCGCGTTCCCCGGCACGTCGTCGCCGACCGGCAAGGAGCTCGGCATCGAGTTCGTCCACGGCACGATGTTCGCGACGGTCGGCCAGGAGCTCGCGGCGATCAACACGGTGACCGGTGAGCGCACGGTCGTCGCGCCGAAGACGTCCGTCGGGCCGGTCGTCGGCCTCGTCCGGACGGGTGCGGACACGCTGGTCTACGCCCGCGGTGCGCGCCTGTACCGCTACACCGTCGAGGACGCCGCCGTCCTGTCGGACCCGTGCGCCGTCGTCGCGCCGGAGCCGACCAACATCGCCGTCGACGGCTACAACGAGCCGAACCGCGATCTCGCGGTCGAGGGGACCGGCACGCCCGGCTCGCTCGTGACGATGGTGAACGGCACCCGGACCCGCACGGCCACGGTGCGCGAGGACGGCCGGTGGACGATGAACCCGCTGTGGTTCGGGTGGTGGACCGGCAGCACGACGTTCACCGCCTCCGTGCCGGGGTGCCCGGACGTCAGCCGGGACGTGTGGGCGACCTTCGCGACCCGACCGGCGTCGCACGTCCCCGCGCTCGTCACCAGCCACACCTCGACGCAGTTCTACCCGGCCGGGTCGGCGACCTTCGCCGGCAAGGGCACCCCGGGCGCGGAGATCACCCTGCAGGTGGGCAGCCAGACGCGGACGGCCGTCGTCGGCTCCACCGGACGGTGGACCATGCGAGCGATCAGCGTCACGGCCGCGCCGGTCACGGTGACCTTCCGGTCGACCGTGCCGGAGCACCCCGACCGCGAGTCCACCGTGGACGTCCACTTCGGCGACGCGCCCACGACGCTGGTGGGCCCCGTGCTCACCAGTCACTCCGCGAGCTCGGTCGCGCGGACGGGTGAGGTGGTCTTCAGCGGCCGCGCCACCCCGAGCAGCAAGATCTCGGTGCAGGTCGAGGGACGGACGGTCCAGGCCTTCGTGCGGTCCAACGGACGCTGGGACGTCCCGGCGGTGCCGGTGGGAGCCGGCGTGAAGGACGTCGTCCTCACGTCGTCCTCACCGGGCATCGCGTCGGTCGCCGCGCGGTCGGCGATCACGTTCGGCTGAAGCCTCACGGCGCCGCAGGGGACTGAACTAGGGTCTGACGGTGGCGCGGCCTGGGGAGGCGGCGCCGAGGAGGAGCACGATGACGACCGACGTGGACGCCGTGGAGGTCGCCGCCGACGGCACGACCTACCGGCTCGTGCTGCCCGACCGGGAGAGCGACTACATCCAGGGTTGGGTGAGCGAGCACGGCCGGCCGTACGAGCACCCCATGCTCGCCGACATGGCGCGCCGGCTGCACGCGGGCGACGTCGTGCTCGACGTCGGAGCCAACGTGGGCAACCACTCGATCTACCTGGCCGCCGTCGTCGGATGCCACGTCGAGGCGTTCGAGCCCGACGCCACGCTGACCTCGGCCCTGGGGGCCTCGGTGGAGGCGAACGGCCTGGGTGCCGTGGTGCGCGTCCACACCGTCGCGCTGGGCTCGGGGGCAGGGACGGGCGCCCTGGTCCGGCCGGACGTCACGAACATCGGGGCCCAGCAGATCCGGCTCGGTGAGGGTGACATCCGGGTCGTCCCCCTTGACGCGGTGGACGTCCGCCGGCCGGTGCGCGGCATGAAGGTCGACGTCGAGGGCATGGAGCTCGCCGTCCTGCAGGGCGCGGCCGTGCTCATCGAGCAGGACCGTCCGTTGCTGTACGTCGAGTGCGCGACCGAGATCGCGTTCGGGGCGGTCGCCTCGTGGCTCGACGAGCGCGGCTACAGCTACTGGGAGACGTTCAACGCGACGCCCACACATCTGTTCGTACCGACGGAGACCCTCACAGCCGACCAGGTCTCCCGCCGGCTCCTGCTCAAGACGGTGCGCGACGGGTACCGGTCGACCGAGGCGTTCAACGGGCTGCGGGGACGGCTGGAGCAGGCGAACCTCAAGTACCGCGCGTCGACCGAGGCCCACCGGGTCCTCAAGCACGAGCTCGACGAGGTGCGGTCCGAGCAGGCCCGTGCCGAGGAGTCGGCCGCGGCGGAGCTTTCGCATGCGCAGGGCGAGCGTGAGCGTCTCGAATCGGAGCGTGCCGGGCTCGAGCGGCACGCGCACGAGCTGCTCGCCGCGGTCGAGGCCCTGCAGAGCGACCTCGACCGGATGCGGATCGAGCTCGCCGACGCGCGGCAGACGGCGGCGTTCGCCGAGGGGGAGCGGGACGCCGCGCGTGGCCGCGCCGCCGAGGCGCATCGCGACCGCGACGACCTCGCGGTGGAGCTGCGCGCGCTGCGCGAGGAGGCCGACCGCCTGCGCGTCGAGGTCGCCGCACGCACGGAGGACCTCGGGGTGCGCGTGCCGGCCTCCGGCAGCGGGACGCCCAGCTGCAGGAGGCACAGCGCCACGCCGCGGAGGTGACCGAGCGGGTGCGCGCGGTCGAGGCCGAGCGCGACGAGGCGTGGTCGTTCGCCGGTGAGGTCGAGGAGGCGCGCGACGCCGTCGCCGAGGAGCTCCGGTCGCTCCAGGAGCACACCGAGCAGCTCGAGCGGGCGCTCGAGGAGCTGCGCACCGAGCTCACCGATGCGTCCGCCGAGCTCACGGGCGCGTGGACGACGGCGCGGGCGTACGAGGGCGAGGTCCTCGACCTCACCCACCGGATGGCATTGCGGACCGAGGAGGTCGCGAAGGCCCACGAGCAGCTGGCCGCGACGACCGAGCACCTGCGCGCCGCGGAGAGCGACCGCGACGCTGCCCGCGACCAGCTCGCGCGCCAGTCGGCCGATCGTGCCGAGCGCTCCGGTGAGCTGCGCGCGATCCGCGCCGAGCTGGCGGCTGCTCGCGCGGAGGTCGTCGACGTCACCGTGCGGCTGCGCTCCCAGGAGGCCCGCACCGCGGAGCTGACGCAGAGCGCGGACGCTGCCTGGGCCGAGACCGGCGAGCTCACCGCCATCCTCGCGCGGCACCGGGCCGAGGCGGCGTCGGCTGCCGCGGAGCTCCGCGCGGCCGTCGACGCGCTCCGTGCGGAGCGCGATGCGCTGCGGACCGCGGCGGCCGAGGCGACCGCCCGTGAGCACGCCGCCCGGGCGGCCGAGGACGCCGCGCTCGCGCGGGAGGAGGCGGCCGTCGTCGCCGAGCGAGCGGCACGGGCCGCCGAGGGGGCCGCACGGTCGGCCGAGACAGCGGCCCGCCGGGGGAGCAGGGAGCGCTCGAGCGAGAGGCGGAGGCGCTCACCCGGCTGCGCGAGCTGCGCGACAGTGCGACGTACCGCGCGGGCAAGGAGATCAGCCGGGCGAGCACGTCCGCGTCGGCCGCGCTGGCGCTGCCCGCGCGGCTGTGGAGCATCGCCCGCGAGCCGCGGCCGGCGCACCGCGTGATCGAGGCCGGACCGGTGACAGCCACGCCCGCGATAGGGCCCTCGCCGGCCCGGCCCGGGATCACGCCCGCGACCGAGCCGACGACGCGGGCCGTCCCCGACCCCGCGGCCCCGGTCGAGGTCAAGCCCGCCGGACCGGACGCCCCGGCGGCGGTACCGACGCCCGTGCCGGACCGTGCCGACGCCGTACTGGCAGCGCCCACAGCACCCGCGCTCGCGGCCGCGGCCACTGCGACCACAGCGCCGGAGGCGACGGCGGTCGACGCGCGGCGCGGCCCGGCGTCGTCGGGCACCCGCCTGCGTGTCGCGGCGATCGTGGACGAGTTCACGGCCCTGTCGCTGGGGCCGGACTGCGACCTCCACCAGCTGACCCCCGCGGACTGGGAGGTCGAGCTCGAGGCCACCCAGCCGCAGCTGCTGTTCGTGGAGTCCGCGTGGCGCGGCAAGGACGGCCTGTGGCACAACACGGTCGGCCAGTTCCCGGCAGAGCTCAAGGGGATCGTGGACTGGTGCACCGCGCGCGGGGTGCCGACGGCCTTCTGGAACAAGGAGGACCCGGTCCACTTCGCGACCTTCCTCACCACGGCCCGCGCGTTCGACCACGTCTTCACGACCGACATCGACTGCATCGGCCGCTACAAGGCCGCGCTCGGGCACGACCGCGTCTACCTGCTGCCGTTCGCGTGCCAGCCGCGGGTCCACAACCCGCTCGAGGCGTACGCCCGCAAGGACGCGTTCGCCTTCGCCGGGTCGTACTACCGGCGCTACCCCGAGCGCACACGTGACCTCGACAGCTTCCTCGAGCACCTGCCCGAGTTCCGGCCGGTGGAGATCTTCGACCGGAACGCCGGCAGCGACCACCCCGACTACTCCTTCCCCGAGGCCTACCGTCGGTACGTCGTCGGGACGCTCCCGCCGGAGGAGATCGACCGTGCCTACAAGGGCTACCGGTTCGGGATCAACCTCAACTCGGTCAAGCAGTCGCAGACCATGTTCGCCCGCCGGGTCTACGAGCTCCTCGCGAGCAACACCGTCACGGTCAGCAACTTCTCGCGCGGCACACGCCTGCTCTTCGGCGACCTCGTGATCAGCACCGACTCAGGAGCCGACGCCGTCCGCCGCCTCCGCGAGCTGGCCGAGGACGACGACCGGCTCGACCGGCTGCGGCTCGCCGCCCTGCGCTCGGTCATGTCACAGCACACCTACGCGGACCGGCTCGCGTACGTCCTCGCGAAGGCCACCGGCGGCACGGTGCCCGAGCCGCTGCCCCTGGTCGCGCTGGTGGGCCACGCCCGCACCGACGCGGAGGCCGAGGTCCTGCTCGGTCACCTGCGCCGGCAGCAGGGCGTCCGCGTGCGCGGCATCCTGCTGGTCGACGACGGCGTCGAGCGCCGCGTCGAGCCGGGCGTCACCACGCTGCGGGCCGACGTCGTCCGAGACCGCACGATCGTCGACGCCGTCGGGGACGCGGGACTGGTCGGTGTGCTGCACCCCGACGACCACTACGGGCCGCACTACGCGCTCGACCTGGCGCTCGCCACCCGCTACAGCGACGCCGACGTCATCGGCAAGCGGTGCCGCTACCGGGCCGGCGGGGCCGAGGGGGTGGCGCTCACGGTGCTCGACGCCGGCGCGGAGTACCGCCGCGCGGGCCGACTGCCGGTGCGCGCGTCTGTGGCGCGCACCGCGGCGCTCGCGGACGTCACGCTCGGCCGGCTGGTGGCGTCCGCCGACGACGGCGTGCACGACGCCGGCCTGGATCAGATCGCCGTCGACCGCTTCAGCTACTGCCAGGACGGGGCGCGGCTGCCCGAGGCGGCGTCGGCGGTGGACGACCTCGACGTCCGGTCCGGGACGCCGCTCGCCGAGCTGCAGGCGGCCGGTGAGGCGGCCGAGCCGAACGTCGCGCCGGGGGAGGGGATGCCCGCCGTCTCGGCCGCCCAGCTGGGGCAGTGGTTCGACGGCCGGACGCGGCCGATGATCGATCACACGATCGACGAGGACGGGTGGGACCTCGGCTCGACGCTCGCGGATGGTGAGCATGACTACCTCTACGCCGGTTCGCCGGTGCCCGTGGGGCGACTGTGGGACGGCGACGTCGCCCAGGCGTACGTCGACAGCACGCCGGGCCTGCGTCTGCAGTTCGTGTTCATCTTCCTCGACAGCGATGGGCAGCGGCTCGGCAACTTCTTCGCGCTCGCCCAGCAGAACGCGGAGATGGTGATACCCGAGGGATCGGTCAGCGCGCGGATCGGTGTGCGTCTGCTCGGGCCCGGCCGCGCCGTCATCCGCCGCATCGTCCTCGGGCGTGTCTCCACCGAGACAGAGAGCCTGGTCGCGACGAGCCGTGACCTCGTCGTCACGAACCACTACCCGTCGTACGACGATCTGTACCGCAACGGCTTCATCCACTCGCGGCTCAAGCGATACCGGGAGCGCGGGGTCTCTCCGGAGGTGTTCCGGCTCCGCCGTCGGCAGGCGCTGACCTTCGACGAGTTCGAGGGTGTGGACGTCGTCACTGGCTCGGACACCGCGTTGCAGAAGATGCTCACGAGGAACCGGTACCGATCGGTCCTCGTGCACTTCCTGGACGAGGACATGTGGTCAGCGCTGCTGGAGCTCGACCGATCGCTCCGGCTCGTGGTGTGGATCCATGGGGCGGACGTCCAGCCCTGGTGGCGCCGGCGGTTCAACTACGGCACCGCCGAACAGCTGGCCGCGGCCGAGATCGCGTCCGACGAGCGCATGGCGTTCTGGCGCCGAGTCTTCTCCGAGGCGCCCGACAACGTCCATTTCGTCTTCGTGTCGCGCTATCTCGCGGACACCGCGATGGCGGACCTCGGTGTCGAGCTGCCGGCCGGTCAGGTCAGCGTCGTGCACAACCCCATCGACGTGGACCTCTACGACTACGTGCCCAAGGAGCCGGAGCAGCGGCTGCGGGTGCTGTCGATCCGGCCCTATGCCTCGCTCACCTATGCGAACGACCTCACGGTCGCTGCCATCCAGCGGCTGAGCGACGAGCCGTGGTTCGGCGAGCTGGAGTTCCGGCTCATCGGTGACGGGCCGTTGTTCGACGAGACGGTCGCACCACTGCGTCAGATGCCGAACGTGACGCTGGAGAAGCGCTTCGTCCCGCAACGCGAGATCGCGTCCCTGCACAAGGAGTACGGGGTGTTCCTCGTCCCGACCCGGATGGACACCCAGGGTGTGTCGCGGGACGAGGCGATGAGCTCAGGACTCGTGCCGATCTCCAGTGCGGTCGCTGCAGTCCCGGACTTCGTCGACGATCGGAGCGGCATCCTCACCCCCGCAGACGACGCCGAGGCGCTGGCACGAGCTGTGGCGACGCTGCGGGAAGATCCGGAGCTGTTCGTCTCGCTCTCCGCGGGCGCAGCTGCACGCGTCCGCCGTCAGGCCGGGTCGCCCACGGTGATCGATCAGGAGCTCGGCCTGTTCGTCCCAAGATCGGAGGACGACTCGTGAGCAGCCGGTCAGCGCGGACCCCGCAGCCGGCGGATCGGCTCGACCTGCGCGAGCTGACCGGGGCACGCGAGGACGGTGGACGCCTCCAGCTCCAGCGAGCCGTCGATGGCCGGTTCACCTGGCGCATCGACGTCCATGCGCGCCGCGGCGCATCCCGCCTCGTGCTGCTGCTCCCGTCCGATGAGCCGCCCGCTCCCGGTACGTCCGAGCTGGACGCGGACCTGTTCGACGATGCACACGTCGCCGTGCTCGTCGGCAGCATCCCGGCCTCGCCCGAAGGTGATCCCGTGCACGAGCTTGGGGACGTGCTCGCGCACCTGACCGCGCTGGTGCGCGACATGTGCGTGCTCATGGGTGTAGACCAGTCCGACGTCCTCGTCTACGGCGCAGGGATGGCGGGCTGCTGGGCGCTCATGCTGGCGATCGAGCTGGACGGTGCGTGCGCCGTCGGCGACAGCCCGTGGCTCGAGATCAGCGGTGACGACGTCCCGGGGGTGCCGGGGGCGACGGCGGAGCGGGTGCTCGGCGATCCGGCGGAGGCGTCGTCGGGTGGGCAACCGGTGCGCCTGTCCGTCGTGGACCGCATGCTCGAAGCGAAGCGCATCCCACCGTTCCTGGTTCTCACCGATCCCGACGATCTGAACTTCCGGGGACATGTCGACCTGATCGGACGTCCCACCGAGCTCCGCGACGCGTGTCTGCACGTCGGCACGACGCGACTCGAGGTCAGGGCCGCTCCGGCCGCACGCGCGGCCACGCCGGGTGACGTGGCTCGAGTCGTGAACTGCGTGCTCGGTCAGGGGTGGGTCACCGAACGGAGGCCCGACCCGACCTACCGGGAGCTGGTCGAGCGAGCCACGCAGTCCATCCGGGCGGTCCGGTTCGTCCGCGACGCCGAGGATCACGCGCGGTTCGCACGAGCACGCGAGGATCTCGACCTCATCACGAAGGTGAACCCGTCCTCGGACTGGCCCTACCTGCGGCTCTGCAGTCTGCTCAAGTCGTGGACGAACACGTTCAGCGAGGACATGCTGGTCGCCGCCCAGCAGGCCTTCGCTCGTCGGCAGTCCCTGGAAGCCTTCATCTACTGCTGCCGCGGCATCTTCGCGAACCGCGAGGTGCACCAGGCGCGAGCTGAGCTGGAGGAGCTCATCCGGCGCACGGAAGATCCCCAGGTCGCGAGCGTGGGGAGATCTTCCTCGCGCTCGTCGCCTACGAGCTCGGAGACTTCCAGCAGTACGCACGGAGGATCGACGTCTTCCGCGCGGACCGGGCCGAGGGCTTCGACCCCTACATCGCCATCCCGGTGTCCACCGTGTACACCGGGACGAGCGCGGAGCTGGTGCAGCGAAGTCGTGACCGCGTCACGTTCCTCGACGCGGACCTCGCGGTGCCGGCTGGGCTGGACGCAGCCTCCTTCGTTGCGGTCGCGTCGTGCGACGTCGCCTACTTCGAGCGCTACGCCGAGTACTTGGTGCGATCCTTCAGCCTCACGAATGCGGACGACGGAGCGCTGGTCCTCGCAGTGATCGGAGCCGATCAGCATGCGCTCGACGCGCGGATGGCGCAGTGGCAGTCCCGCGGGGTCACTGCCGTCGCCGTGGGTGTCGAGTGTGGGGCGAACATCGGTCCCAGCGCCTCCCTGCTGCGCTTCTCCCTCGTGGCTCCACTGCTGGAGACCTACGACGTCCCGATCGTCGTGCTGGACCTGGACGCCGTGGTCGAGCAGTCCCTTCGTGGTCTGCTCGAGTCGATCGGGCACGTGGACGTCGCGTCGCGCATTCTCGGGTACGGGGTCGCTCCCTGGGAGAAGTACACCGGCGGCTTCGCCGTCTTCCGCCCGACAACCTCCGGTCGGAAGGTGGCCGACTACGTCGCTCGGGCGGCGGCCACCCTGGTGCGGCCGGGCGCGCCGCAGTGGTGGATCGACCAGAACTGCTTCGAGGCAGGGATACGGCTGGCGTCCGAGGAGGGAGAGCTGGTGGTCCACAACGTCATGTCCGTGCGCGATCGGTACTGCACGATGCCCGTCGGCCCCGCCGCCGCGAAGGAGCACGCTCTCCGGAACGCGATGGACAGGATCGTGAGCGGGGCGTCTCACGGCTGAGCACAATCCAGCACTCTTGAACGCCCGCTCGCGACTCAGTCCCCGTCGAGCGTGTCGACGCGCACCACGATCCGCTCCACGATCTCTCGGTAGGTGCTCTCCGTGTAGTGGAAGGGCGCGGCGCCCCAGCGGTGCGCCGACGACGTGACGGACATCGACGACGGCAGCGCCTCGATCGCGAATCCGGAGCGTTGCGCGTGCTCGTAGTACCGCTCGTACGCCTTGTTCGCCTGGACCGAAGACGTGCCGAAGCTCGCTGGCACCGGCATGCCGTCGTCCGACCGCTCCGCCCACGGCACGTGCAGCAGCACGGTGCGCTCCAGCAGCTCGAGCCCGGTGAGCAGCCCGGTGAACCGTTCGAGTGCCGCAATCCACATCGCGAAGTGCTCGTCGCTGCCGAAGGGGACGAGGCGCCAACCGTCCACCTCTCCTGAGATCCCGGCGGCCAGGCCCTCCACCGTCCTGGTGACGACGTGGCCGTCCGTCGAGACGAGCACGCCCAGCCGCTCGTCCGTGAGATCCCACAGGAGGAGGTCGATCTGGTCGCGGGCGCGCTCGAGCAGAGCGGGGAGGCTGCCCTGTGCGTCACCCTCGAGCATGCGTCGCTGGAACGGTGACTGGACCGCGGTGAGGTCCACCGTGGCGGGACCCGGTGAGAACGCGCTGATCAGCGACTGGCGGGCGACGTACTGCAGGACCTGCAGCGTGTTGCCGGGGAAGAACTCCGCGCTGTCCCGGGACACGCAGCTCCCGTAGACGAACGCGCGGGAAGAGCGGTCCCGCCGGGTGTACCCGGATGAGCTCGTATCTGTCATCCGCCGAACTCCTCGACCCTCGTCCCGACCCTCAGCAGCTCGCTGATCGCTGCGACCGTCCGCTCGGCGGCGCGGCCGTCCCCGTAGGGGTTCACCGCGTTCGCCATCGTCGCGTAGTGGGCGTCGTCGTGCAGCAGGCGGGTCACCTCGTCGACGACCCGCTGCTCGTCGGTGCCGATGAGCAGCACCGTCCCGGCGTCGACGGCCTCGGGGCGCTCGGTGTTCTCCCGCATGACCAGGACGGGCTTGCCGAGGCTCGGCGCCTCCTCCTGGACGCCCCCGAATCGGTGAGCACGACGCTCGCGGCGCCGAGCATGCGGGTGAAGTCGGCGTAGGCGAGCGGCTCGGTCACCTGGACGTTCGGCAGGCCCTCGAGGTGGGGGAGGACCGCCTCCCGCACGACCGGGTTGCGGTGGATGGGCAGCACGACGACGAGCTCGGGTTCCGCACGGGCGATGCGCGCGAGCGCGCGCCCGACGCCGTGCATCGCCTCGCCCCAGCTCTCCCGGCGGTGCAGGGTGACCAGCAGGATGCGCCGGTCGGACGCCGCCAGGTCCTCGAGCGCCGGGTCGCTGGCGGGCAGCCCGCGCCCGACCGTGGCGAGCAGGGCGTCGATGACGGTGTTGCCGGTCACGGTGACGTCGGACGGCGCGACCCCCTCGCGCAGCAGGTTGGTCCGGCTGACCGGCGTGGGGGCGAGGTGCAGCGCCGTGATCTGCGAGGTGATCCGGCGGTTGGCCTCCTCGGGGAACGGTGACCGGATGTCGTGCGAGCGCAGCCCCGCCTCGAGGTGGACCACCGGGATGCGGCGGTAGAAGGCGGCGAGGGCGGCCGCGGTCGACGTCGTCGTGTCACCCTGCACCAGCACGGCGTCGGGGCGCTCGGACTCGAGGACGGGGTCGAGCCCGTCGAGCACGCGGCTGGTGATCTGGGCCAGGGTCTGGCCGTGGCGCATGACATCGAGGTCGTGGTCGGGGCGGATCCCGAAGACCGCGTTGACCTCGTCCAGCATCTCGCGGTGCTGGCCGGTGACCACCGTCCGGTTGCGCAGCGCAGGGTCGCCCTGAGCGCGGTGATGACCGGGGCGACCTTGATGGCCTCCGGGCGGGTGCCGTAGACGGTCAGGACGAGCGGCTTCACGAGCCCTCCCAGGGTGAGGTGGTCCGGACCATCATGGCCGGGCGTGGCGGGCGGCACGGCGTGGCGACGTGTGCTCGAACCGGACATGGGTGTCGTGCCCGGAGCGGAACGCATCGGCGAGTAGGCCCGCGGCCTTCGCCGTCTCGCCCTTCGCGAGGTTCCACGACCACCACCGGTACTGCTGGGCGACGTCGTAGGCGGGGCCGTCGAGCACGACGCGGCCGCGGTGCAGCCACAGGGCGCGCGTGCACTCCTCCTCGATCGTCGTGGCCGCGTGGCTGACCAGGAAAACGGTGCCGGCCTCCTGCCGCATGCGCTTCATCCGCTCCTCGCTGCGCTCCTTGAACGCGGCGTCACCGGTGGCGAGGGCTTCGTCGATGAGGAGGATGTGCGGGTTCGCGGCGACACCGATCGCGAACCGCAGGCGCGCGCCCATGCCCGAGGAGTAGGTCTTCATCGGCAGGTGGATGGCGGGGCCGATGTCCGCCAGCGCCACGATGTCGGGGTAGGCCGCGGCCGCCTGCGCGGGCGTCAGGCCCATCGCCAGGCATCCGAGCCGGACGTTCTGGGCCCCGGAGAGCTCGGGCAGCAGCGCGGCGTTCACCCCGAGCAGCACGGGCGTGCTCGACGCCATCACCTGCCCGCGCATCGGCTTCTCCAGCCCGGCGATGATCCGCAGCAGCGTGCTCTTGCCCGACCCGTTCAGGCCCACGAGGCCGACCGACTCCCCGGAGCGCGCGACGAGCGAGATCCCGGCGAGCGCGCGCACCACCACCGTCGGCCGGCGGCCGATCGCGCGGTCGAGCAGCCGGGCGGGGCGGGAGGCCTCCCGTCGTGCCGCCTCCTCCGACGACGCGACGCGGTAGTGCACGTGGACGTCGGACACCGCCACGGTCACGTCCGAGTCCGCGGCCGCCACTGCCGCGGCTGCCGCCGCTCCCGGGCCGGACGCCGACGACGACGCCGCGTGCTCACGCGGTCCCATAGCGCTCCTCCCCGCGCCAGAAGAAGACGGCACCGACCCCCAGCGCCACGACGGCCCAGGCGCACAGCACAGCCCAGGCCTCCAGCGGCGGGGTCACCCCGTAAAGAAGCAGGTCGCGCGAGATGTCGAGCACGCGGAACAGCGGGTTCAGCTGCAGCACGGTGAGCAGGGTCGGGTCCTCGACGAACTGCTCGAAGCTGAAGAACACCGCCGAGCCGTAGAGCCAGAACCGGGAGAAGAACCCGATGACGTGCTTGAGGTCAGGCAGGCGGGCGGTGGCCCGGGCCGCGATGAGGGCGATGCCGAGGTTGAACACCGTCTGCAGCGCGATGACCAGAGGGAACAGCAACCACCGCCACGTGACCACCTCACCCGGCGGGAACGCCAGGAGCAGCACGAGCATCACGGTGAGCACGGGGACGAGGTTGAGCGCCTCGCGGACGACCGCCGCGACCGGTAGGGCCGCCCGGGGGAACGAGAACGCCCGGACGAGGTTGCGTCCCGACAGCAGCGACTGCGACCCCTGGACCAGGCAGCGCGAGGTGTAGTGGAACAGGAACACCCCGATCAGCAGGTAGCCGATGAAGTTGTCGATTCCCTCCCGGACGACATGCAGGAGCAGTCCGAAGATCACGTAGTAGATGAGCCCGTCCAGCACGGGGGTGAGGATCAGCCAGCCCCGCCCGAGGACCGTCCCTCGGGTCCCGCTCACGAGGCGGCCGCGCGCGTCCGCGAGGATGAAGAAGCGGCGTCCCCACAGGCGGCGGACGTACTCCGGGAACGGGGGACGGCGGGTGACGCTCGTCAGTCCGCGCGTCGCGACGACCTCACGGCGCACGTCTCGCGTGCCGGGGATCTCGGAGGTCGTCACGCCGCGCCCACCCGGGTCAGATCCGCGTACAGCCCGCGGTACTGCGCGCCCGCGGCCGCCCATGTCCGGGTGGCGGCGAAGGCCCGCCCCGCCTCGGCGAGACCCGCCCGCAGCTCGGGTGCACCGTGCAGCTCCTCGAGGCGGTCGGCGAGCGCGCCGATGTCGCCCGGGGGACGACGCGTCCGCTGCCGTGCGGCTCGACGAGCTCGGCCAGGGCGGGCACGTCGCTCACGACGACGGGCCGGCCGACCGCCATCGCCTCGAGGGGCTTCGACGGGGTCACCTTGCGACACACCTGCAGGTCGCGCCGGGGGACCACGAACACGTCGAGCGCCTCGTGGTGATCCGGCGCGAGGTGGCGGGGGACCCGCCCGGTGAAGACGGCATGCGCCCCGAGGCCGGCCAGCGCCGCACGCCGCTCGAGGTGGGGGCGTGACACGCCGTCACCCACGACGAGGGCGCGCGCGTCGACCCCGCGCCGGCGGAGCTCGACCACGGCGTCGATCAACGTGTCCAGCCCCTCGTAGTCCACCAGGCTGCTGACGGTGCCGACCCAGAATCCCTCACCGGGCAAGCCCACCACGTGCCGGGCGGCGGACGGGCTCGACCTGCGGGTGAGCAGCTCCGTGTCGACACCGTTGGGCACGACGGTGATCGTCCCGGCCGGGACGCCGCGGTCGACGAGCTCGTCCCGCAGCGTGGCGCTCAAGGTCACGACGGCGTCCGCCGCCCGTGCCATCTCGGTCTCACGGGCCCGCAGCAGGCGGTGGCGCTCGCTGCGGTCGGCGCGCTCGCGTTCCGCGGCGGTCGGTCGGCCCGCCACCCAGGTCTCCTCGAGCAGACCGCGGACCTCGTACACCCACGGCACGCCGAGCCGCTCGGCGAGCGCCCGGGTGACCAGAGCGTTGGCGAAGTTCGTGGTCGTGTGCAGGACGTGCGGCCGGAAGCGCTCCACGTGGGGCAGCAGGAGCTCGGCGGTCTGCTGGGCGCGGTCCTCGGCATGGCGCGCCGTCCGGACCGGGATGGCCCGCCGGTAGGCGATCCCGTCGACCGTGTCGCAGTGACGCGCGTGCAGCACGCCGATCGACACGGGGTAGGCGAGCCGGGTGGCGGCCTCGACCCGGATGCCGGCGTCGCGCTGCGCGGTCAGGACGGCGTGACTGCGCAGCGTGTATCCGCTCTGGGTGTGCGGCAGGGAGTTGGTCAGCACGTGGAAGGCAGCGACGCCGTCGTCGCTGGTGAGTGGTGCGCCGGTGCCCACCGAACCCCCGGTGACCGGGAGCCGTGGCCACCAGCCGGGCTCGAGGGTGCGGGCCTCGGAGTCGAGACGGTCCCGCAGGTGGGCCGACCCGGTCGGCCCACCGGCCAGCGCGATGGCCTCGCTCACCTCCCCCGCTGCCACGCCGCACGGGCGCGCACGGTCGCGCCTGCGCGAGCGAGCGCGGGACCCATCACCGCGGGGTGCCCCAGCTGGACCGCGAGCTCGCCCGCCACCCGGTCGCGCAGCCCACGGGGCGGCCCGGTGGTCCGGGCGAGGACCTCACTGAGCGTCTCCACGGCCGACGCCGGCGTGCCGGACAGCCAAGCAGCCAGGGCGCCTCGGAGCGTCGCTCGGGTGCCGTGCTGTCGAGCCGCGAGCCGCAAGACTCGCGTCAGCGCGGACGACGGCCGGTCGGGCAGGCGCCGGGCGACCTGGAGGAGCAGCAGCAGCGGGTCCTCGACGAGGTGGCCAGTCACAGCCGACGCGGTCACGGACACGTTGGTGACCAGCTCCACCCCTCGGGCCGCGCCCCGCGTGCGGGGAGCAGCCGTCCGGGTGCGTCTCACGACCCCAGATTGTCCACCGCGAGCTGCAGCACATCGACGGCCTGCTCCGGGGACAGGCTCAGGATCTCGAGCTCGAGGTAGGTCCCGCCGACGCGTGCGGCCACGCCGGACGGCCCGGCGACCGCACCGTCACCGAGGTCGGGGATCTCCTGCGCGGCGTCGGCCTGGCGACTGCTGAACGCGGCGAGCTTCGCCTCGGCGTCCCCCTCGGAGGGGTCCTCGAACGAGGCGATGCTCTCCTCGGTCCCGATGCTCAGCAGGAAGCCGGTCGTCGCGCCGCTCCAGGAGCACTGGCCGGCGATCCACCCGCCGCTGGGGATGGGCTGCGGGGCGGCGTCCTCGCCGACGACCTGCGCGAGCTCGCCCTCGGGCAGCAGGGCGCAGGCGTCATCGTCAGCGGAGTCCGCGACGATCTCGTCCGGGGCGGGCGTGGCGGTGTCCGTCGGCTCGGTGACCTCGACGGTCGGCTCGGGGGTGGCGTCGTCGTCGGCCCCGGTGCACCCTGCCAGCACGCCGACGGCCAGCAGCACGCCGACCGCTGGCAGCAGCGGGTGGTGCGAGCGGCCTGCCGCGCCCTGTTCCTGTCGGCCGCCCACCGTCCGCGAAGTTGTCGCGCGCATGTCTCCCCTGACCTCGTGCCCTTGTGCCCACGTGCTCGTGACGGCGAGCCTGCCCTGTCAGCGCCCGCTTTGACGAGCCGGTCGCGGGTGATTCCCACGATTGGGCCGCTGGGCCCGGCCGCGCTACGGCTCACCGTTCGGCGCCCGGGGCGAGGACCGACCGCCCGTCCCGTGGCCGACGACGTCGTGCAGGACCGCCAGGTAGCGCTCGGCGAGCACGTCGAAGTCCGCGTGCTCGGTTGCCCACGCCCGCCCGCGCCCGTCGACGACGAGGCGCGTCCGGTCCCGCTGCAGCGTGGTCCACAGGTCCACGAGCGCTCTCGCGTCCTCGGGCGTCACGACGTCGCCCGCCCCGGTGCGGCTGACCAGCCCCGCGCCCTCCCCGGCGAGCGCCGCGGTGATGTGGCGGCCGGTGGCGAGCACCTCGTAGAGCTTGGAGGGCACGGTCCACTCGAAGGGTCCCCAGCCGCGCAGCGACACCAGCAGCGTGTCAGCCCACCCGTAGTGGTGGACGACCTCCGCGTGGGGGACCGGGCCGAGGAAGTCGACCGGCGCGCGCAGGGACGCCGCGAGGTGCTCCAGGCCAGGGCGCTCCGCCCCGGCCCCGACGATGCGCAGCCGCACCGGCACCCCGCGTGCCTGCAGATCCGCCGCGGCGCGCACGGCGACGGCCAGACCCTGGCTGCGGCCGACGGTGCCCAGGTAGAGGACGTGCAGTGTCGCGTCGTCGCGCGGGCGCGGTGGCAGCGCAGGGATCTCGTCCAGGGGGCGCCGTTGCGCACGACGTCGACCCGTCGCATGCCGCGTGCCCGCAGGACCTGCGCGAACGACTCGGTGGTGGTGACGACCGCGGCCGCGTCGCGCTGCGCGAACGTCATCGCGCGGTGGACCTGCGCCGTCACGGCGCCGCGCCAGCCGCTGCGGCGCGTCCCCGAGCCGGTGAGCATCCCGCTGGGCTCGACGAGGTCGGGCCAGGCGTCCCGCATCTCCACGACCAGCGGTGCGCGCAGCGAGCGGGCGAGGACGACGCCGGCGCCGATGGAGGGGATGCCCGGCACCGTGGCAAGGACGACGTCCGGACGGCGGCCGCGCCCGGACAGGTGCAGCGTCCCGCGTGCTGCGGCGTGCGCGGCGGTGACCGCCTGATCGGTCGAGCGCGAGAGCAGCCCGGCGCCGTGCTCCCGGAACCGCAGGCGGTAGATGGTCTCGCCGTGGTCGCCGACCGCGATCGCGCCGGGCGACTCCTCGGGAGTGAGGGTGGTCGCCGTCCCGGCGGGGTAGTGCGGCGAGGGGGCCAGCACGGCCACGCGGTGCCCGGCCGCGATGAAGCGGGGGACGAGAGCGCTCCAGCGCCGTTGCGGGGCGCCGACCTCGGGCGCGTAGTGGTGGGAGACCAGGAGGATCTTCACGGCCGGCGGGCCGATCTGGCGACGTCCGTCTGTGCTGTCCCTGCCGTGTGTGCCCGTCGACCTGCCGACGGCGGCGTCGGGGGTGGCGGCGTCGGGAGGAGCACTGTCGGTCACCTCCGGGTGTCACGTGCACCGGCCCCCGCGCCGTGGCGCCGGTCACCCTAGCGCGCGGGTACCGGCACCTCGCGGTGAGGGCAGCGCTCGCGCCCCCTACCCATCGGCGCATCGAGGGCCGGTGTGAGCACCGGTGCCAGGATCGAGGCGGGGCGCGCGGGGGCGTGGGGAGCGTGCGCCCAGGTGGGAGGGGGCACGGCGTCGCCCGAATGGACCAACCCGTGCCGGAATATCCGCCCCGCCGGGCTTCTGGGCTCGGCACGCGGGCCTCTGACCTGGTGAAACGCTGCGGGTAAGCGCTTGCCCAAAAAGTGGCTGACATCACAGGACCTGCCCCCTATATCCGTTTCGCGCGGAAACGTACTCTTTGTCCAGCCCCAGGGAGCGAAGATCCGTCAGCTGTAGTTGGTCGCGGCGCTGACGAGGAGCCAGAGCGAACCCCACCTCGGGAAAAATGCCGGACGGCGACGCCGTACCGGGCCGTGCTCACACCCGAGGACCCCTCCGCATGAGAGACGCCTTCGCGCGCACCTTGACCCGCGCCCTGCCCGGCCGCCGTGGCAGGCCGGACGCCGACCGATCCGTGACCGCCGGTGACCCGGCGGCCCGCCTCGAGCGCAGCCGCCGGCTGCGCTCGGTCGTGACCTCCGTGATGGCGGTGGCGCTGCTCGTGCTGCCCGTCGCCACCGCGCCGGCCACGGCCGCTCCGACCGGCTCGAGCTCCATCGCGGGCGCGGTCACCGCGGGCGGTGCGCCGCTCGCCGGCGCCTCGGTCAACGTCTACACGGCCGACACCCGCACCTGGCTGCGGAACGCGGTGAGCGCGGACGACGGCACCTACTCCCTCGCCAACCTGCCGGCCGGCTCGTACAAGCTCTACGTCAAGCCGGACGAGGCGGGCTACCCCAACATCTGGTTCGGCGGCGCCGCCTTCGCGGACGCCACCGAGATCGCCGTCGACGGCACGGCCACGGTCGACATCGCCCTCACCGGCTCCCACCCGATCACCGGTGTGGTGACCACGGGCGCCGGCCCGCTCGCGGGCGCGTCGGTCAACGTCTACACCGCGGACACCCGCGCCTGGGTCAAGAACGCCACCAGCGCGGCCGACGGCTCGTACACGCTGTCCGGTCTGCCCGAGGGGGCGTACCGGCTGTTCATCCAGCCCAACGAGCCCGGTTACCCGAACCGCTGGCACGGGGGCGGCACGTTCGAATCCGCCACCGCGATCACCGTGGAGGCCCCGGTCGTCGTGGACGTGGCGCTCTCCGGCGTGCACACGCTGTCCGGCGTGGTCCGCACCGGCGCCGGCCCGCTGCCGGGCGCGTCCGTGAACGTCTACACCGCGGACACCCGCACCTGGGTCAAGAGCACCACCAGCGCCGCCGACGGCGCCTTCTCCGTCGCGGGCCTGGCCGAGGGCTCCTACCGCCTGTTCCTCAAGCCCGACGAGGCCGGCTTCTCCAACGGCTGGTTCGGCGGCGTCTCCTTCGAGACCTCGACCGCGCTGAAGGTCTCCGGACCCACCACGGTCGACGTCGCCCTGTCCGGCACCCACGCGCTCTCCGGCACCGTCACCACCGGCTCCGGGCCGCTGGCCGGCGTGG
Organism: Cellulomonas sp. ATA003; assembly: GCF_031582905.1. Taxonomy (NCBI): domain Bacteria; kingdom Bacillati; phylum Actinomycetota; class Actinomycetes; order Micrococcales; family Cellulomonadaceae; genus Cellulomonas; species Cellulomonas sp. ATA003. The sequence continues at coordinate 3,290,488 of NZ_CP133990.1, read as the reverse complement.
CCGTGAACGTCTACACCGCCGACACGCGCACCTGGGTCAAGAGCACCACCACCGCCGCCGACGGCACGTACAGCGTCGCCGGGCTCGCCGAGGGCTCCTATAAGCTCTACCTCCAGCCGAACGAGGCCGGGTACGGCAACCGCTGGCTCGGCGCGCTCGCGTTCGACACCGCGACGGTGATCGAGGTCGACTCCGCCACCACGGTCGACATCCCCCTGGCCGGCACGCACGCCCTCTCCGGGGTCGTCACCACCTCCGCGGGCCCGCTCGCCGGCGCGTCGGTGAACGTCTACACCGCCGACACCCGCCTCTGGGTGAAGAACGCCACGAGCGGCGCGGACGGCGCCTACCGGGTCAGCGGCCTCGCCGAGGGCATCTACAAGCTGTACGTGCAGCCCAACGAGCCGGGCTACCCCAGCCGCTGGAACGGTGGCGACGGCTTCGACGCCGCGACCCCCGTCGTGGTGGACGCCGGGTCGACGGTCGACATCGCCCTCGACGGCGTGGTCGTCGTCCCGGACGTGCCGCCGGCGGCGCCGACGGACGTCAGCTACCAGCTCTCCCGCTCCGCGGTCGACCTGACGTGGACCGCTGCCGTGGAGGCCGACGTCGTCGGCTACCGCGTCTACCGGACCGCCCCGGGCGGCGCCGCCGAGCTCGTCTCCGGTGACGCCCCCGTCGCCGAGGCCGCGTTCGCGGACGCCACCGCCCCGGTCGGCGCGCTGCACACCTGGACGGTCACGGCCGTGGACGCCGCCGGCAACGAGTCGGTCGTCTCCGGCGAGGTCTCAGCCCAGCGCTACCTCTTCGACGTGGTCGTCGACGCCGACGCCACCGCCGACGCGGCCACCGCGACCACGGTCCAGGGCGGCATCGACCTGCTGGCGAACAGCAAGGACTACAGCGCGGCGCCCAAGAGCATCCTCGTGATGCCGGGCACCTACACCGAGGCGGTCGCCAGCGGCTCCCGCTGGGGCGTCAACCTGATCGGCGCGACCGGTGACCCGGCCGACGTCGTCATCACCCAGGGCACGAAGAACGTCATCACGTTCAACAACTCCGGAAAGAACTGGACCGTCCAGCACGTGACGATCCAGCACGCCGGTGACGTCACCCTCTCCGGCAACGACACCGCGGTCCGCACCAACCAGGACCGTGTCGTGTTCCGCGACGTCCGCCTCGTCGGCGGCAAGCAGGTCGTGCAGCCCACCAGTGGCGGCGTCGGCACCCTCGCCCGCGCGTACTTCGTGGACAGCTACATCGAGGGATCCGCGGACACCATCCTCGGGCGCGGCACGGCCGTGTTCGACGACGTCGACTTCCGTCTGCTGGCCTCGACGGTCGACTTCGCCGACAGCTCGCTGGCGCAGTCGCTGGAGTACGGCATCCTCATCACCGACTCCCGGGTCGCGACCGACCACACCGCGGCCACCGCGTACCTCGGCCGCGCCTACTACGACGGCGGGACGCTGGACACGACGTCGTCGCAGGTCACCATCCGCGACACCGAGCTCGGTGCGGGCTTCCGGGCCACGAACGCCTGGCGGGACTACTCCGGGAACACCTGGAGCACCGAGCGCTTGTTCGAGTTCAACAACACCGGCGCGGGCGCCGCGGTGAACGACACCCGTCCGCAGCTCACCACGGCGCAGTCGAACGACTACACCAAGTGGGACTACCTGCGCGGGACCGACGGCTGGAACCCGACCGGCTCGGAGGAGCCGCCGGCCGACCTCGTCGCCCCGGCCGCTCCGACGGCTCTCGTGGCCACGGGTGCGGACCGTGCGGTCGAGCTCGACTGGGCCGACAGCACCGACGCCGACCTCGCGGGCTACACCGTGTGGCGCGCCACCGGTGACGGCGAGCTCGAGGCCATCACCACCGAGCTCGTGACCGAGTCCGCGCTGCGCGACCCGGCCGTCGTCTCCGGCGTCGAGTACCGCTACGCCGTGACGGCGACGGACACGTCCGGCAACGTCTCGGAGCTCTCCGCGGTCGCCACCGCGGTCCCGAACGGGCTGGTGCTGCCGGCGCACGACCTGCTGGTCGACCCGGCCGACGCCGACGCCTACGCGACCGTCCAGGCCGCGGTGGACGCCGCTCCCGCCGGCACCGAGGGCGACCCGACGGTCATCCTCGTGATGCCGGGGACGTACGACGAGCGGGTGAGGATCGACAACAGCAACATCACGCTGCTGGGTGGCACCACGGTCGCCGCCGACACGGTGATCACGCACGACGGTTACCAGAAGGAGGCCGGCGTCACCGACCTCGGCGCGACCCTGGTCATCGCGGGTAGCGACGTGCGCGTCGAGAACATCGCGGTGATCAACTCCTACGACGAGACCGCGCTCAGCAGCCAGGCGCTCGCTCTGTACACCACCGGGGACCGGCTGGTCTTCGCCAACACGCGGTTCGTCGGCGACCAGGACACCATCCAGGTGAGCACGCCCAACGTGTTCAAGCCGGGCCGGTCCTACTTCGTCGACAGCTACATCGAGGGTGACGTCGACTTCGTCTACGGACGCGGCACCGCCGTCATCGACTCGAGCGTGATCTTCGCCTCCACCCGGAACAGCAGCAGCAACAACGGTCACCTCACGGCTGCGTCGACCGGTACGAACTCCGAGTACGGCATCCTCATCACCGACTCGGTGGTCGAGAGCGACGCCGTCGACGACACGTTCCACCTGGGCCGCCCGTGGCGTGCGTGGACGGACAACACCCAGACCAACGACGGCGGCACGACCTACGTGAACTCACGTGGTCAGGTCACCATCCGCGAGACGGTGCTCGACGGCGCCATCAAGACCACCCAGCCGTGGACCAACATGTCCCCGAACGAGTGGACCGACGGTCGCTTCTTCGAGTACGCCAACACGGGTGACGGCGCCGCCGTCGCCGGTGACCCGACGCGGCCCCAGCTCACCCCGGCGCAGGCGACCGAGTACACGAAGTGGGACTACCTGGCCGGCTCCGACGGCTGGAACCCCACCGGGAGCACCGAGCCCGTCGTCGACGTCGTCGCCCCCGACCAGGTCACCGGCCTGACGGCCACCGCGTCGACCACCGACACCACGGTCACGCTGAACTGGGACGACTCGGCCGCGGCCGACCTCGCGGGGTACCGCGTGGACAGCGCCACGAGCCAGGACGGACTCTTCCTGCCGGTGACCGAGGGGCTGCTCTCCGCCTCGGAGGTCACCGACACGTCGGCCGCCGCCGGCAGCACGGTCTACTACCGGGTCGTCGCGGTCGACACGACCGGCAACGCCTCCGTCGCGGCGACGGCCACTGTCACCGTGTTCGGTCAGCCGCTGCCGGCCCACGACCTGCTCGTGGACGCGTCCGGCGCCGCCGGTGCGTACCCGACGGTGCAGGCCGCGGTGGACGCCGCCCCGGCCGGGACCGAGGCCGACCCGACCGTCATCCTGGTCGTGGCCGGTGACTACCGGGAGATCCTCAACGTCGACAAGCCGTACCTCACGCTGCAGGGCAGCACCGGGGACCCGGCGGACGTGCGGATCGTGGAGGACTGGGCCTCGGCCGAGATCGACCCGGCCGACGGCCAGGCGTACGGCAGCGACGCGACGGTGGTGCGTCTGACCAAGAACGCCACCGGCACCACGCTGCTCGACCTCACCCTGGAGAACGACTATGACGAGGCCGCCAACGGCTCGTCGCAGGCGCTGGCCCTGCACACGCAGGCCGACAAGGGGATCCTGCGCAACGTCCGCCTGCTCGGTGACCAGGACACCGTCCTGTTCAACTCCCGCATGCAGGGCGTCCCGGCCCGGACCTACGTCATCGACAGCTACATCGAGGGCGACGTCGACTTCATCTACGGGCGTGGGACGGTCGTCATCGACGACAGCACGATCCACCTGTCCACCCGCGGCAGCGACAGCAACAACGGCTACATGCTGGCGCCGTCGACCGACGAGACCCACGAGTTCGGGTTCCTCATCACCGACTCCGTCGTCACCAGCGACGCCCCGGACAAGACGTTCTCCCTCGGACGTCCGTGGATGAGCGCCGAGACCGCGTGGTCGCAGGCCGTCGTCCGCGACACCGTCCTGCCCGCCGCGATCCGCGACGACGCCTGGGCGAACTGGATGGTCACCTGGGACCAGGCTCGTCTGTTCGAGTTCAACAACTCGGGCCCGGGTGCGGTCGTCAACGCGAGCCGTCCCCAGCTGAGCATCGAGCAGTCGCAGAAGTACACGCGCTGGAACTACCTCGCCGGCACCGACGGCTGGAACCCCACGGGGACCACGCCGCCGAAGACCGACCTGGTGGCCCCGGACGCCGTCACGGGCCTCGCAGCCACGGCCAACGAGACCGGCACCGTGTCGCTCGCCTGGGACGCCTCGGCGGCCACCGACCTCGGTGGCTACCGGGTGTACCGCTCGACGAGCGCGACGGTCGAGCTCACCGCGGAGAACCTGCTCACCGCGGCCGAGATCACCGGCACCGAGTACGTCGACCGCGGCCTGGTGGCGGGCACGACCTACCACTACGTCGTCACCGCGGTGGACACCGCGGCGAACGAGTCGGCGGCGTCGTCCTCGGCGTCCGTCACCGGTGTCGAGCCGACCATCCCGGCGCACGACCTGCTGGTCGACCCGTCGGGTGCGGACGGCGCCTACACCACCGTGCAGGCGGCCATCACGGCGGCCGGTGCGGGCACCGCGGCGGACCCGAAGACGATCGCCATCCTCCCGGGCGCGTACCGCGAGACGCTGACGCTGGAGAACGCGTACGTCGAGCTCGTCGGGTCCACCGGCGACGCGGCGGACGTGGTGATCGACTACGACAACGCGGCGAGCACGCCCAAGCCGGACGGCACCGGGACGCTGGGCGGTTCCGGCAGCCGCACGGTCTACGTCAAGGCCGGCGACGTCACGATGCGTGACCTGACGATCTCCAACAGCTACGACGAGGCCGCCGGCGACCAGACCGCGTCCGCCCTGCACACCGAGGGCGACCGCCTCGTCTTCGAGAACGTGCGCGTCCTGGGCAACAAGAACACGCTCCAGGTGAGCACGCGCTCGGGCACGGACGCCACGGTGCTCGGCCGTGCGTACTTCGTGGACAGCTACATCGAGGGCGACGTCGACGCGGTCTACGGCCGCGGCACCGCCGTCCTGGACCGCACCGAGGTGCACATCACGAACCGCGTCTCGACGCCGTACGTGTTCGCCTCGCGGACCTACGCGGCGCAGGGCTTCGGCTTCCTGCTGACCGACAGCACGGTCACCAGTGACACGGCCCTGTACCTGGGCCGCCCGTGGTCCCCGGACGAGGTGTTCAAGGGCCAGGTGCTCGTCCGTGACACCGTCCTGCCGGCCGCCGTGCGGGCCACCCCGTGGCGGGATTCCTCCGCGGGCCTGGACTGGAAGGCCTACGGCCGGTTCGCCGAGTTCAACAACTCGGGTGCCGGGGCCGGTGCAGCCAGCGCCGACCGCCCGGTCCTGTCCGCGGCCGAGGCCGCCGGCATGACCAAGTGGGACTACCTCGAGGGCACCGACGGGTGGAACCCCACCGGTCAGCACGCCCCCGACGCCGGTGACGTGACGGCCCCCGACGCCCCGGCGACGGTGACGGCCGACTTCGACGAGGCGACGACGAGCACGGTGCAGCTGAGCTGGACCGCCTCGACGGCCGACGACGTCAAGGGCTACCTGGTGTACCGCGGCTTCGACGGCGACGGGACCATCTGGTCGCAGCTGACGCCGCAGCCGATCAGCCAGACGTCCTTCACGGACATGAGCGCGGGTCGGGGCCTGGAGAACCACTACCGGGTCGTCGCGGTGGACTTCGTGGGCAACCTCGCGACGGCCGCCACCGCCTCCGCGACGGTCCCGGTCGGCGAGACCGACGGCGACATCTCGGTGTTCGTCGCCGGCGACTCCACCGCCGCGGACTACAAGGCCGACCGCGCCCCGCGGGCCGGCTGGGGCCAGGCGCTGCCGCTCTACCTCGACGAGAGCGTCACGGTGCGCAACTTCGCCCAGTCGGGCCGGAGCACCAAGACGTTCATGGCCGAGGGCTGGCTGGAGAAGATCTGGGCCGAGATCCAGCCCGGTGACTACCTGCTGGTGAGCTTCGCGCACAACGACGAGGACGACGACCCGGCGAAGTTCGTGCCGCTGGGCGACGCCCGGACGCCGGGGACGTTCCAGTACAACCTGCAGCTGTTCATCGACGGTGCGAAGGCGCGCGGCGCCAAGCCCGTGATGGTGGCCTCGGTGGAGCGTCGCAAGTTCGCCACGGTGAACGGCGTGGAGACCGGCCCGGCCCTGGTGACCCACAAGGGCTACCCGGAGGCGGCCATCGAGCTGGCGAACAGCCAGGACGTGCCCGTCGTCGACCTGACGTCGGCCACCCTGGCGAAGTACACCGAGCTCGGCCCGGAGGCCAGCAAGCAGTGGTTCATGCACATGCCGGTCGGCACTCCGAACTACGAGGAGGGCATCGTGGACAACACCCACTTCCAGGCGACCGGTGCCATCGGCATCGCCCGGATGCTGGCCAACGGGCTCGACGCCTCCGGCGCCTGGCCGGCCGGGATCTACACACAGCGGCTCGGCGAGGACATCGGTGTCAGCGAGCTGACCTGGAAGTGACCGTCCAGCGGTAGCACGCGCGATGCGCGGCCGTCCGCCCCTCCGGGGTCGGGCAGCCGCGCATCGTGCGTTCGGGGCCGAGCAGGTCCGGCCGTCAGCGGTAGGTGACGTCCGACGCCGTGTAGCCGCACGCGGTGGACGGGCCGCTGGCGACCTTGGTCGGCTCACCAGACGTGACGCCCCGGTACTCGTCGCACACCGAGATCTTCCGGTAGGGGTCGCCGACGACGGTGAGGCGGGTCAGCGTCGCGCGGTCGCCGAGGTTGGAGTTGATCCCGACCACGGACTTGCCGGGGGCCTGCACCCGGACGTCGTCGACGACGACCGTCCGGGCGTACTGCTTCGAGCAGTTGCCGCAGGACCGGTACAGCTTGCCGAAGCCCTCCACCTGGAAGTCGCGGATCATGAAGGTGCCCGGGCCGTTGTGCTGGAAGACCTTGTCGGAGGCCTTGCGGGCGCCACCTCCCACGACCGTCATGGTCTGCGTCGCGGAGGTGCCCTTGAAGGTGGCGGCGTCCTCGCCGACGTCGAGCCACCACACGTTCTCGACCGTGCACGTACCGCGGCAGTGGATGCCGTCACCGGCCCCGACGCCCAGGATGACGTTCTTGATCCGGGCGCCGTCGGCAAGCTCGAACATGGGCGGCTGGCCCTCGGTCTGGTCCCCGCTGCTGAGGCCGTAGTACTCGGTGAGGTTCCCGTCGAACGTCCCGGTGACCTCGATGGTGGCCGAGACCTTCCGGGACGCCGTGGCCGTCGGCCAGGGCGCCCACGTGCCCGGTCCGCTGGTCGCGGGCGCCGGGGCGGGAGCGCTGACGGGCGGCTCGATCGGGGTGACCTCGTCCGGCGTGGTGTCCTCCGGCAGGGTGCCGTCACCGCAGTCGGAGGACAGGCCGTAGTGCTCGAGCGGGTGGTGCTCGCTGGCCACGGTCACGCCCGCGGGCAGCGAGGAGCCGGGCAGGATCCACGTCGGCACGTCCGCCTCGGCCAGGCCGGCGGTCCGGACGATCTCGACGCCGCTGGGCACGCACACCGTGGACGGGAGCACCACGCCCGGCGTGGTGCTGTGACCCGGGTCGACGCCGATGAGCTGCCGCGGTCCGGCGTTCGCCGCACCCGGGCCGGCCGTGGGGTCGACGAGGGGGTAGAGGTAGGTCAAGGTCAGCGCAGGGACGGCATCCGGGGCCGGCACGGGCACGGGCTCAGGCGCCGGAGCCGCCGACGGCTCGGCGGCCGGGGTCGTGACGGCGTCGCGGCTGACCAGCGTCCACTGCTGATGGGTGGCGTTGGTGTCCGGTGCCTGGTCGAGCCGGGTGCCGTCGACCTTCGAGGCGCCGACCACCCCCAGTGCCATCCCGCTGGCCCGGCTGATGAGCTTGATGCGACCGGACGAGCCGGGGGCGATCGAGAACTGCTCGGTCGGGGCGCCGCTGCGCACGCGTTGGGTGGCCAGCGAGCCGGTGCGCGCGTCGATCCCGACGACCAGTCCGGAGTGCTGGGCCTGCAGCTCGTAGCGCCCGTCGGCGACCGGGACGAACCGGAACTTCTGGTGGGTGGCGACCCCCGCAGCCTGCTGGGTGACGGAGGCACCGGGAGCAGGGAGGCGGCGTCGACGCCGAGGGTGTCCCGGCTGCGCCAGTTGACCAGCGAATACCAGGTGGTGGGGCTGATCGTCGGCACGGCTGCGCCCGCCGGAGCACCCGCGGCGACGCCGACCGCGCCCGCCAGCGCGGTCGTGAGGCCCACCAGGAGGGCGGCTGCCCAGGCGGGGAGGGATGTGGCGAGCGTTCGAGCGCCGGCTGCAGGTGCGTCGCGCACGGGAAGTCCTGTCGTCGAGAGGCCACGTAGTCGAGATCCGGTTCGTGGCTCGGGGTCCCCGCCTCGCGGCAGGGCTGCCCTGGCGGGCCTGGACCCGATCGGTGGGGTCGGCGGCTCATCAAGGGCCCGTGCCTGTGATCTCTGTCGCGTCGCCCGCGCCCGTGCCCGTGTTGCGGGCATGTGAACTGTCACGGACGGCGACGTGGCGGCACGTCGCCGTCTGCCACCATGCGCTCATGGCGACCTCGACCCCCACGAAGCCGGCGGCCCCGACCGGCGCGATCGACCGGTTCTTCAAGATCACCGAGCGCGGTTCGACCGTCGGCGCCGAGGTGCGCGGCGGGCTCGTGACCTTCTTCGCGATGAGCTACATCATCGTGCTGAACCCGCTGATCATCGGCACGATCCCGGACGGGACCGGGCAGTTCCTGGGCGGCGGGACGGACGGCCCGAACCTGGGCATGGTCGCCGCCACCACGGCGCTGGTCGCCGGCGTCATGACGATCCTCATGGGGGTCGTCGCGAACTTCCCGCTGGCGCTCGCGGCCGGCCTGGGCCTCAACGCCGTCGTCGCGTTCTCGATCGCGTCCCTCCCGGACGTCACGTGGGCCGACGCGATGGGCCTGGTCGTCCTCGAGGGCCTGATCATCCTCGTGCTCGTGCTGACCGGGTTCCGCGAGGCGGTGTTCCGGGCCGTGCCGGTGCAGCTCAAGACGGCGATCAGCGTCGGGATCGGCCTGTTCATCGCCCTCATCGGCCTGGTCGACGCCGGGTTCGTGACCCAGGGTCAGGGCACGGCGCTGCAGCTGGGCACGGGCGGGTCGCTGGTCGGGTGGCCGATCCTGGTGTTCGTCGTCGGGCTGCTGCTGATGATCGTGCTCATGGCGCGCCGGGTGCGCGGGGCGATCCTCATCTCCATCGTCACCGCGACCCTGCTCGCGGTGGCTCTGGAGGCGATCGTCGGCATCGGTGGCCGCAGCGAGGACAACCCGAACGGCTGGAGCCTGGACGTCCCGGCGCTGCCCGACCAGCTCGTCGCCGCCCCGGACTTCTCGCTGCTCGGCCAGTTCTCGCTGTTCGGGTCGATCGAGAAGATCGGCATCGTCGCGGTCGTCCTGCTCGTCTTCTCGATCATGCTCGCCGACTTCTTCGACACCATGGGCACGATGGTCGCCATCGGCGCCGAGGCCGACCTGCTCGACGAGACGGGCACCCCGCCGCGCACGCGCCAGATCCTCGTGGTCGACTCGCTCGCCGCAGCGGCGGGTGGCGCCGGCAGCGTGTCGTCGAACACGAGCTACATCGAGTCCGCGACCGGGGTCGGCGACGGCGCCCGGACGGGCCTGGCATCGGTCGTCACCGGCATCGCGTTCCTGCTCGCGACGTTCCTGTCCCCGCTGGTGGCGATGGTCCCGTACGAGGCGGCGACGCCGGCGCTCGTCATCGTCGGCTTCCTCATGATGATGCAGGTGTCGGGCATCACGTGGTCCAGCTACGAGATCGCCATCCCGGCGTTCCTCACGATCATCCTCATGCCGTTCACGTACTCGATCACGACCGGCATCGGCGCGGGCTTCATCACCTTCGTGGTGCTCAAGGTGGCGCTCGGCAAGGCCCGCGAGGTCCACCCCCTCATGTGGCTGTCCGCCGTCCTCTTCGTCATCTACTTCACCCTCGAGCCGATCAGGACGCTGCTGGACGTCTGACCGGCTCCCGGACGTCGGCGGGGACCGCCGGACGGTCCGCCGCCACCCCGGCCTAGACTCGGGGCGCCTTTCACCTTCCACACAGGGGACACACACATGCGCATCTCCGTCATCGGCTGCGGCTACCTGGGCGCGGTGCACGCCGCCGCCATGGCCCAGCTGGGGCACGACGTCGTCGGCGTGGACGTCGACGCGACCAAGGTCGAGGCGCTGTCGAACGCCCAGGCGCCGTTCTTCGAGCCGGGCCTGCCCGAGCTGCTCGCCGACACCGCGCAGAGCGGGCGGCTGCGGTTCACCACCGACATGAGCGAGATCGCCGGTGCGCAGGTGCACTTCATCTGCGTCGGCACGCCGCAGAAGCGCGGGGAGTTCGGGGCGGACCTCGCCTACGTCGACGCCGCGATCGAGGGCGTGCTGCCCTACCTCGGCGCGGACGACTTCGTCGTCGGCAAGTCGACCGTCCCGGTGGGCACGGCCGAGCGGCTGGCTGAGCGCCTCCGCGAGGCCGGCTCGACCGCGACCCTGGTGTGGAACCCGGAGTTCCTGCGCGAGGGCTTCGCGGTGCAGGACACCCTGCACCCGGACCGCCTCGTGTACGGCGTCCCGGAGGGCGAGGCCGGCGAGCGTGCCAAGGCCGCGCTCGACGAGGTCTACGCGACGCCGCTGTCGGAGGGCATCCCGCTCATCGTCACCGACTTCGCCACCGCCCAGCTCGTCAAGGTCGCCGCGAACTCGTTCCTCGCGACCAAGATCTCGTTCATCAACGCGATGGCCGAGCTGTGCGAGGCGACCGGTGCCGACGTCACGAGCCTCGCCGACGCCATCGGGCACGACGCCCGCATCGGCCGCAGGTTCCTCAACGCCGGCCTGGGGTTCGGCGGCGGGTGCCTGCCCAAGGACATCCGTGCGTTCATGGCCCGCGCCGGGGAGCTCGGCGTCGACCAGGCGCTGTCCTTCCTGCGTGAGGTCGACTCGATCAACATGCGTCGCCGGGTGCGGACGGTCGACCTCGCGCGCGAGGTCTGCGACGGCTCGATCGTCGGCCGCCGGGTGGCGGTCCTCGGTGCGTCGTTCAAGCCGAACAGCGACGACGTCCGCGACTCCCCGGCGCTGTCCGTCGCGGCGCAGATGCAGCTGCAGGGTGCCCGCGTCGTGGTGACCGACCCCGAGGCGATCGAGAACGCGCGCGCCAAGTGGCCCGACCTCGCGTTCGCGGCGACCGCCGAGGAGGCCGCGACCGGCGCCGACGTCGTGCTGCTCGCCACCGAGTGGACCGAGTACCGCGAGCTGGACCCCGAGAAGCTTGGCGCCGTGGTGCGCACGCGCAACATCGTCGACGGCCGCAACGTGCTCGACCCGGCCGCGTGGCGCGCCGCCGGGTGGACCTACCGGGCCCTCGGTCGCCCCTGATGGTCGCCGGTGCCCGGACGGGCGTCGCGGTCGCCGCGGCGCTCGTCCTGGGCGCAGGCGTGCTGTCGGGCTGCACGACGACGCCCGGCCCCACCACCACGGCCTCGGCACCCGCCGACGCCGCCGAGTCGGCGAGCGTGGACGTCCCTCGGGTCGACGGCTCGGAGTCCAACGACCCGCAGGTCTACGCCGACGCCCTCGTCGCCGGGACGAACGCGGTGCGCGCCGAGGAGGGCCTGCCCGAGTTGACCGGCTCGGACTGCGCGGTCGAGGCCGGGCTCGCGCGCGCGGAGGACCTCCGTGGCAGCGCCGGGCTCGAGCACGCCCCCATGGACCCCGTGCTCGAGGCGTGCGCCCCCGCGACCCGCGCCGCCGAGAACCTCAGCCGCGCGACCGTGCCGGCCGACGAGGTCGTCGAGGCGTGGATGGGCTCACCTGGGCACCGGGCGAACCTGCTCAGCGAGGAGGTCGACCGCATCGGCATCGGCTGCGTGCTCGACGGCGAGGCGATGCTGTGCTCGCAGATCTTCCTCGGCCCCTGAGGCGACGTCCCGGCCACTCGGCGCCGGCACCGGTTCACCGGGCGATCCTCTCCGCGCGTCCGCGGCCCCGATTGCGTGCCCGACGACGGCGCCACGCTCGGCTCCTCGGTCCACCTCGCCCCGTGATCGCCATGACCACCACCGCGAGCGCCGCGCCGAACGCGGCCCCGGAGGTGTTCGTGGCGACGTCGACCCAGGTCGCGAACCGCTCCGGGCGCAGCACGAGCTGCGAGAGCTCGGCCGTGCCGGAGAGCGCCGCCGGGATGAGCACCCCCACCACCAGCGGCGTGTCACGCGGGTGATGAGGAACCCGAGCGGCACGAACATCGCGACGTTCGCCGCTCGCTCGAGGAAGTCGTAGGTGAACCAGCCCGGCCAGCCGGCCGCGCGCACGCGGTGGAGCTCTGCGTAGATCTGGTCGTTGAAACGGGCGTCCACCGGGGTGGGCCAGCCGACGACGAACGCGATCAGCAGCGTGTAGATCGCCAGCGCGGCCAGCCAGGGGCGGGAGAAGCCCTTCGCGGCCCGCCCAGCCGTGCGGGGAGCACCGTCGATCCGGCAGTCGTCGGTCGAGAGGTCGGCTCGACACCCGTCGGCGGGTGAGCGGCGACGGGCGCAGGGCGCGCGTCGGCCTGGTCCACCCGACGAGCGTACGGGCCGGTGACCGATGGCCGTGGGGGCCGTGCGGGGGATCACAGCGGCGGGTCACCCACTCGCCAGGTCGTTACCCAAGGTAATGACCTACGCTAAGCACATGCCCTCCACCACCTCAGCCGACGGCACGTCCACGGTGCCGTCGGGCACCGGCGCGGCCGGCGCCACGGCGGCGCAGTGCCGTCCGGGGACCCTCGCCGGCGAGCTGCGGGTCGCGCTCATCCGCTCCGTGCGGCGCCTGCGCCTCGAGCGCAGCAGCGAGGAGATCACCGACGGCCAGTACTCGGTGCTCGCCGCGCTGTCCAAGCAGGGTCCGCTGACCCCCCGCGAGCTCGCCGACCGGGAGCACGTCCAGCCGCCGTCGATGACGCGGACCGTGGCGCGCCTCGTCGAGGCGGGCCTCGTCGGCCGGTCCGAGCACCCGACCGACGGCCGCCAGGTCGTCGTCACGATCACCGCGGCCGGTGAGCGGGAGGTCCGCGAGACCCGCCGCCGCCGCGACGCGTGGCTGTCCCAGCGTCTGGCCGAGCTCACCCCCGCCGAGCGCGCGACGCTCGCCGAGGCCGCCGAGATCCTCCGGAGAGTCGCGACCGCATGAGCCCCACCTTCTCCTCGCTGCGGTACTTCAACTACCGCCTGTGGTTCGCCGGCGCCCTGGTGGCCAACATCGGCACCTGGATGCAGCGCGTCGCCCAGGACTGGCTGGTCCTCACGACGCTGACGGACGAGTCCGGTGTCGCCGTCGGGGTCGTCACCGCGCTGCAGTTCGCGCCGGTCCTGTTCCTGTCCGTCCCCGCCGGGGTGCTCGCCGACCGCATGAACCGCCGTCTGCTGCTGTGCCTGACCCAGGCGGCGCAGGCGGTGCTCGCCCTCGGGCTCGGCGCGCTGGTGCTGTCCGGCCATGCCGAGCTGTGGCACGTCTACGTGTTCGCCGGGCTGCTCGGCGTGGTCACCGCCATCGACGGCCCGGTGCGCCAGACCTTCGTCGCCGAGATGGTGCCGGCCGAGAAGCTGTCGAACGCCGTGGGCCTCAACAGCGCGTCGTTCAACGCCGCTCGCCTCATCGGTCCCGGCGTCGCCGGCCTGGCGATCGCCGCGGTCGGCACCGGTTGGGTGTTCATCGTCAACGGGCTGTCCTTCGCCGCGACGATCTTCGCGCTCACCCAGATGCGGTCGTCCGAGCTGCAGCCCATGCCACGCGCGAAGCGGCACGAGAAGGGCCAGATCCGGGCCGGGCTGGCCTACGTGCGCGGCCGGAGCGACATCGTCGTGATCATGGTCGTCGTCGGCGTGGTGTCGACGTTCGGGCTCAACTTCCAGCTCACCAGCGCGCTCATGGCCCGCACCGAGTTCGGCAAGGGCGCGAGCGAGTACGGGATCCTCGGGTCGGTCCTGGCGATCGGCTCGCTCACCGGCGCCCTGCTCGCGGCCCGCCGCGAGCGACCTCGCGTCCGGCTCGTCATCGGCTCGGCGTTCGCCTTCGGCATCACGAGCGGCGTCATGGCCCTCATGCCCACGTACCCCTCGTACGCGGTCGCGTGCATCCCGGTCGGGCTCGCGTCGCTGACGATGATGACGGCCGCCAACTCCACCATCCAGATGAGCACCGAGCCGGCCATGCGCGGCCGGGTGATGGCGCTGTACATGATGGTGTTCCTCGGCGCGACACCGATCGGCTCGCCCATCGTCGGCTGGGTGGGCGAGCACTTCGGGGCCCGCTGGGCGATCGGCATCGGCGCCGTCTCCGCGCTGCTCGTGGCGTCCGGCGCGGCGGTGTGGGCGATCCGCCACTGGCACCTGCAGGTCCGGTACCGCCTGCTGCAGCGCCCGCACCTGGAGGTGACCTACCTCGACGTCCCGCTCGTGGACCAGTCGGAGACCGAGGCCCGGGCCGAGACCGCCCGTCGGCTCGGCGCGCAGGAGGCGCGGGACGCCTCCAGCGCCGCCTGACGCTCGCCCCGACGCCCCGACGCCCCGACGCCCCGACGCCCCGGCGTGCGTCCGGCGTCGGACGTACGCCGGCTGACGCAGCGGCCGCGTGTGCGAGGCTCTCCGGCGTGGAGCGCGCGACGGACAGCACGGCGGGGACCGCGTCCGCGGAGGGCCGGCCCGTCGGCGACCGCCCGCGACGGTCCCGACGGCGGCTCGTGGTGCTCGTCCTGCTCGCGCTCGTGGTCGCGCTGGTCGTGGTCACCGCGTGGATCGGGCTGCGCGCCTTCGAGGCCGCGACATCGCTGCGGTCCGTGGCCGACGACGTCCGGCAGGTCGAGGCCGACGTCCGCGCCGGCCGGACGGGCGGGCTCCCCGCGGCCGCCGACCGCATCCAGCGCGACGCCGCCCGCGCCGAGCGGGCGACGTCCGGCCCGGCGTGGTGGATCGCGGAGCGGCTGCCGCTGGTGGGGGTCGACGCGGCCGCGGTGCGCACCGTGGCCGCGGGGGTCGACCGGCTCGCGAGCGGCGCCCTGACCCCGCTCGCCGAGGTCGCGGACTCGCTCGACCCGTCGTCCTTGCGGCCGGTCGACGGTCGGGTGGACCTCGCTCCGCTGGTCGCCGCCGCCCCCGCGCTGCAGTCCGCGTCGGCGGTCGCCGAGCGCGTCGGGCGCGACGTGGGGGCGCTCGACCCCGGGGCGCTGCACGGCCCGCTGGTCGGTCCGGTCGTGGAGCTCCAGCGCGGCCTGTCCACCGCGACGTCGGTGCTGGACACGGCGTCCCGGCTCGCGTCGGCCCTGCCGCCGATGCTCGGCGCCGACGGCCCACGCCAGTACCTCACCCTGTTCCTCAACTCCGGCGAGCTGCGCACGCAGGGCGGCATCGTGGGCGCGATGGCGCTCGTCACGGCCGACGACGGCCGGCTCACCCTGACCGACCAGGCCTCGACGAGGGACCTGCCGCGCTGGTCGGAGCCCGTGCTGCCCCTGAGCGACCCCGAGCTCGCGATCGGGACCGACCAGCTCGGGCGGTACATCCAGAACACGGTGATGCTGCCCGAGACGCCGCGCGTCGGAGAGCTCGCCGCGGAGATGTGGCGCCAGGCGACCGGGCAGAGCGTGGACGGCGTCGTGCTCGTCGACCCGGTCGCGCTGGCCTACGTGCTGGACGCCACGGGCGACGTCCGCCACCCCGACGGCGACGTCCTCACGCCCGACACCCTCGTGCAGACCCTGCTGCTCGACGCGTACGCCGAGCAGTCCGACCCGCAGGAGTCCGACGCCTTCTTCGCCGCGGCGGCGTCGGCGACGTTCGAGGCGCTCGCCGCCGGTGCCGGTGACCCGGCGGACCTCATCGACGCGCTGATGCGCGCCACCGACGAGCGGCGGCTCTCGGTCTGGTCCACCCACCCCGAGGAGCAGGGACTCATCACGGGGAGCGCGATCGACGGCGCGCTCCTCACCGGCGGTCACGATGGCGCCGTCGGCGTCTTCCTCGACAACACGTCGGGGTGGAAGACCGACACCTTCCTGCGCAGCGACGTGAGCGTCGAGAACGCCCGCTGCGACGGCGGCGAGCTGACCATGGACGTCGCGCTCACGCTGACCTCGACGCTGCCGGCCGACGCCGACGACCTGCCGTACTACGTCGTCGGGGACGGCAGCACGGGGTCGAGGTCGGCTCCCTCCGGCTGCGCGTCTCGGTCTACTCACCGGTCGACGGCGCCATCACGCAGGTCCGCCGCGGGGAGGACTTCATCGGCGCACCGGGGACGACGATCGCCGGCCGCGACGTCGAGATCGTCTCCGAGACGCTGACGGCCGGGCAGACCGCCACGTACCGCTTCACCGTCACCGCCCCGGCGCGCGGTGCCGAGGTCGAGGTGTGGAGCACGCCGACGACGACGGCGCCGGGCCGGAGCGCCGCGCCGAGCGGGTGCGCCGCCCCCTGACGGGGGACGGCCCGGGCGCGCCGGGCCCACCGCGTTTCACCCGCGTGCCGTACGCACCGAGGCCGGCGTCGTGCCACACTCGTCCTACTTGTCCGAAGTTTCTGCTTGTCCTGGGGGTCCTGATGCGCCGCGCACTCACCGTTGTCGCCGCCACGATGTTCGCCGTCGGCGGGTTTGCGGGTACCTCCGCGTCCGCCGCCACGCTGCCGCTGTGCGAGCCGGGCGACGGCTACGTCCCGGGCGAGACCTGCCAGTCCCGCGTCGCCGCCGAGGCCGAGTGCCCGGACGGCAGCGCCGAGATCGTCTACTCGGTCGAGGGCGCCACCGGCTCGACGGTCGACCTCACGTGGAACGGCACCGCCCTCCCGGGGCAGCCGCTCTCCGGCACGCTGACGTGGCCGGCCGGGAACACCGCGGACGCGACCCTCGTCTTCGCCACGACGCCGGCGACCACGGTCACGGTCGACTACCCGTGCGAGGAGAGCGGCGTGCTGCCCGCGCCCGAGACCCCGAGCCGCTCCACCGACCGCGCCGAGTCGGGTGTGCTGGCCGAGACGGGCGCGACCGGCCTGCCGATCGCCCTGGGCGGTGGCGCGCTGATCGTCGGCGGGGCCGCCGCCGTCATGCTGGCCCGCCGCAACCGCCAGGCCGGCGCCACCGAGTGATCCTGCGCCCCTGAGGGGCGACTCGACGGGGCCGTGCGCACACCGCGCACGGCCCGTCGTCGTCTCGGAGGCACCACGCAGTCGTGGCGCCGCGCCAGATGTGCCCTGCAGGCGTGCCGTGCGGCCGCGCCGGGCGGCTCGGCGGTCAGCCGCGCCGCGCCGCCCGGCGGCCCAGCAGGACCGTCGTCGCTCCGACGGCCATGAGGGCCGGGACGAGGACGAAGGCGGCGCGGGTGCCGACCGCGTCCGCCAGCGCGCCGAGCGCGAACGGCGCCGCACCGATCGCGAGCCCGACCCCGAGGGACGACCCGGCCTGTGCCTGGTCTGGTCGTCCGCTCGACGCCCGGAGCACGAGCGCGATCGCGAGCGGGTACTGCGCGCCGTAGCCGAGCCCGGCCAGGAGGAGGCCCGCGAGGGCGACGGGCGTCGACGTCGCCGTCCACGTCGTGAGCCACCCCAGCGAGGACAGCGCGAACGCCGCGACCAGCAGCGTCTCGGCGGACCACCGGCGCAGCAGCGCGCCGACCGCGAACCGCATGACCGCCATCCCGCCGACCAGCCCGGCCAGGGCGCCGGTCGCGATCCCCGGCCCGGCGCCGGTCCGCTCCGCGACCAGGTCGGCCACCCAGAAGGTCGTCGCGTTCTCGATGGCGACCGCCGCGATGAGCGCGCACCAGAACAGCCAGTACGCCCGGGAGTACCGCCGCGTGGCCGGCACCCGCTCGGTGGCGGCCTGCGGTGCGGCGTCGGCCGCTGCGCGAGGCGCGGCGTCGGCCGCAGGAGGCGGCGGTGGTTCGGGATGCCCGAGGGCCCCGCGCGCGGGCAGCCGGGTCACCAGCACGCACGCGACGACCATGAGGACGACCGCGATGGCGACGGCGGGCCGCCAGCCCCAGCCGGCTGCGACGCTCGTCCCGAGCGCGAGCGGGGCGACCAGCCCGAACAGCGCCCCCATGCCGTTGGCCTCGGACACCGCCGAGGCGCTGGCCTCGCCGTGGTGCACGGCGAGCGCGGGCTGCGCGGCCGAGACGGCGAGCGTGCCGCCGAGCGCCGTGACGAGCGCCCCGGTGAGGGTCAGGGCCGTCACCTGCCCGAGCAGCAGCACGACGATCCCGGTGACGAGCACGCCGCCGGCGACGAGCAGTGCGCCGCGGCGTCCCAGCCTCCCGACGAGGCGGGCACTGAGGAACGCGGACGCGACCGTCCCGACGGCCATCGCGGTGCCGTGCAGGCCGGCCTGCGCCCCCGAGATCCTCTGCTCGGCGGCGATGAGCGGGATCGCGGGGGAGAAGCTGTAGAGGAACCAGCCCCAGGCGATGAAGTAGGTGTCCAGCGAGAGCGTGAGCCGGTCGCGCTCATGGCGCGCCGGGGAGGGCCGCGAAGCGTCGCCGCGGTGCGTGGGCCGGCGTCGTCGGCAGCGGGTCCGCGGTCACGGCAGCACCGGGGTCAGCGCCGGGGGCAGCACGGGTTCAGCCGAGCCGGTCCACGACGTGGTCGACGCACGCGGTCAGCGCCTGCACGTCGGCCGGGTCCACCGCAGGGAACATGGCGACCCGGAGCTGGTTGCGGCCGAGCTTGCGGTAGGGGTCGACGTCGACGACGCCGTGCGCCCGCAGGACCGCCGACACCGCGGCGGCGTCGACGCCGTCGGCCAGGTCGACGGTGCCCACGACGTGCGAGCGCAGGGCGGGGTCGGGCACGAACGGCGTCGCCCAGTCCCGGTCCTGCGCCCAGCCGTAGAGGATCCCGGCCGACTCGGCGGTGCGCCGCGTGGCCCAGTCCAGCCCGCCGTGGCCGAGCAGCCAGTCGACCTGCTCGGCGAGCAGCACGAGGGTCGCCAGGGCCGGGGTGTTGAGCGTCTGGTCCAGCCGTGAGCTCGCGATCGCCGTCGTCAGCGACAGGAACTCCGGCACCCAGCGTCCGCTGCGCTCGACCTCCTCGGCCCGCGCGACGGCGTCGGGCGAGAGCAGCGCCAGCCACAGCCCGCCGTCGGACGCGAAGCTCTTCTGCGGGGCGAAGTAGTAGACGTCGGTCTGGGCGACGTCGACCGGGAGGCCCCCGCGGCCGACGTCGCGTCGACCACGACGAGCGCGCCCTGCTCGCGCGAGCCGGGGACCCGCCGGACCGGAGCCATGACGCCGGTCGAGGTCTCGTTGTGCGGCCAGGCGTAGACGTCGATGCCGTCCTCGGGCTCGGGCAGGGCCACCGAGCCCGGTGCGGCTGTGCGCACGGAGGAATCGGTGAGGAACGGCGCGCGCGTGGTGGCGGAGGCGAACTTGGCGCCGAACTCCCCGAACGCGGCGTGCTGGGCGCGCTGGCGGACGAGGCTGACCGTGGCGACGTCCCAGAACGCCGTCGAGCCGCCGTTGCCGAGCACGACCTCGTAGCCGTCCGGCAGGGAGAACAGGTCGGCGAGCCCCTCGCGGACCCGGCTCACCAGCCGGCGGACCGGTGCCTGGCGGTGCGACGTGCCCAGCAGCGTCCCGCCGACGGCGGCCAGGGCCGCGACCTGCTCGGCGCGCACCTTGCTGGGCCCGGAGCCGAACCGGCCGTCCCGGGGAGCAGGTCGGCGGGGATGGTGATCTCGGAGGCCGCGGGCACCCGGGCAGCGTAGGCGCTGGCCGGGGCGCGCGCCGAACCGCCCGCCCCGGGCCGAGGGCCGCCTCCCGTAGCCTGGACCCAGCGGAGTGAAGGACCCTGGAGGCGGCACGTGAGCGATCTGATCGACACCACCGAGATGTACCTGCGCACGATCTACGAGCTCGCCGAGGAGGGGATCGTCCCGCTGCGCGCCCGGATCGCCGAGCGGCTGGGGCACTCCGGCCCGACGGTGTCGCAGACTGTGGCCCGCATGGAGCGTGACGGACTGGTCGTGGTCAGCGGCGACCGTCACCTCGAGCTCACCGACGACGGCCACCTCAAGGCGATGCGGGTCATGCGCAAGCACCGTCTCGCGGAGCGGCTGCTCACCGACGTCATCGGGCTGGACTGGGAGTTCGTGCACGAGGAGGCGTGCCGGTGGGAGCACGTCATGAGCGACCGCGTCGAGAAGCGGCTGCTCGACCTGCTCGACCACCCGCACCACTCGCCGTACGGCAACCCGATCCCGGGGCTGGGGGAGCTCGGGGAGGAGCGTCCGGACGAGCACTTCCTCCAGGGGGTGCTGCCGCTGCGCAGCGTCGCCCCGCTCGACGGGCAGCGGACGACGGCCGTCGTCGAGCGCCTCGGGGAGCCGCTGCAGACGGACGTCGAGCTGCTCGCCCGGCTCGCCGGCGCGGGTGTGCGCCCGGGCCAGACCATCACGGTCGAGGCGAGCACCCACGTGGTGACGGTCGGGGCCCCCGGGGCCGACGTCGTCCTGGACCTGCCGGACGAGGTCGCGCGGCACATCTTCGTGGCCGCCCCGGTGGCGGTGGACACCGGCGTCACCGCGGGGGCCGACGACGTCGTCGCGCTCTGAGCGAGGGGCGCTCGACCGGCGGCCCGCTCGCCCGCCCACGTGGGCTTGGTCACGATTCACCCGCTCACGGTGATCTGACCGTGACCGAAGCGTGACATTCGGGGTCGGGCTCGGGTACGTTCGGCCTGCTCCGCGGAACCCTCCTCCGCGGTAGCCCATGCGCGGCACGCCTAACCCTGCCGGCGCGCGTGGTTCCGTACGACTCGCCGGCAGGGGCGGGGGACCCGATCACGTGGGCGCCAGAGATGGCGTCCTTGGGGTGAAGCCGAGCGGTCGTCGCCAGACGCCCGACCGGCCGAGTGCATCTCCTACTCGAACCCGACAGCTGACCTCGTAGGCGTACAGGAGAGGCACACGTGTCCGTGAGCACCACTCGCGCCCGGCATCGCGCTGCGCGCCGCCCGGTTACCCCCTGACCGACCTCGCGAACGCCGCGACCGGCTCGATCGCCGTCGTCGGCCGTCGCACCGCCGTCGCCGCGGCCTCCGCGGGTCTGGTCGTCTCGACCATCGCCGCGCCGGCCGGCGCCGCGCCGGGGACCGAGACGGCGTCGGCGAGCCTGCCGGCCGTCGACACCTCGGCGCTGACGGCTGCCGCTCGCGCGGCGCTCGCCACGGCCCCCGTCGTCACCGTCGCCGCTGACGCGCAGTGGACGCTGGACGTCCCCGCCGTCACCGTCGTCAAGGACCCGCCGCCCCCGCCGCCGCCCGCGCCCGTCGTGGAGGTGAGGGAGACCCGCCGCAGCACGGCGGCCGCCTCCCGCTCCACCACGCGGCAGCCGGTGCGTGCGGCGACGTCGTCCGCTGCCGAGGCCCCGGCCGCGCCGGTCGAGGCCGCTGCGGCCAGCGCACCGGCGTCGGCCGCCGGCAGCACGATCGCGTCGATCGCCCTGCGCTACGTCGGCGTCCCGTACGTCTCCGGCGGCACGACGCCCTCCGGGTTCGACTGCTCGGGGTTCACGTCCTACGTCTTCGCCCAGGCGGGCATCTCCCTGCCGCGGACGTCGGGTGCGCAGAAGGGTGCGGGCACGGTCGTGTCGCGCGCCAACGCCCAGGCCGGTGACCTCATCTGGTCCCCGGGCCACATCAGCATCTACCTCGGTGACGGCAAGCAGATCGACGCGCCCCGCCCGGGCAAGTCGGTCCAGGTCCGCTCCATCTGGCAGAGCAACCCGACCTTCATCCGGGTCGGCTGACCTCCGCTCGGCTCACACGAGGCCCCGGGACACGTCCGTGTCCCGGGGCCTCGCGCTGTCCGGGGTCGGGGTACCTGTGGCGTCCGGCGCGACGGCGGACGCGATGTGCACCCCGGCCTCGGCGAGCAGGCGGTCGGTCGCCTCCGCGTCGACGTGGCGCCCCACGGTGGGGTGGTCGCCGATCGGCACGACGGAGTGCATCACGGTGTCCGCGTAGACGTGCACGAGGTTGAACGCCTGGGCACCGTCCCGCCCCCGGGTCCCGCGGCCGGGGGTCTGCAGGTCCTGGGTGTAGCAGGTGGCCGAGGCGACCGACACCGGGATGCCGGCGAACGTCGCCGACGTCGAGTAGTGCAGGTGGCCGGCGAGGATCGCGCGCACGTCCGTGCCGCGCAGCACCTCGGCCAGCACCGCCTGGTCCCGCAGCTCGACGACGGTCGCGAGGTCCTGCACGCACGGCACCGGAGGGTGGTGCATCGCCAGGATGCTGCCCTCCGGCGCCGGCTCGGCGAGCACCGCACGCAGCCAGTCGAGCTGGCCCGGCTCGACCTCGCCGTGGTGCCACCCGGGCACCGTGCTGTCCAGCACGATCAGCCGCAGGCCGCCGAGCATGACGACGTGGTCCAGCGGCGCGCCGGAGGCGGGGGCGCCCAGGAGCTCCTCGCGCAGGGCCTCCCGGTCGTCGTGGTTGCCCATCGCCCAGACCACCTGGGACCCGAGTCGGTCGGCCACCGGCTCCACCACGGCACGCAGGCTCCGGTAGGCGTCGGCGTCGCCGCGGTCGGCCAGGTCGCCGGTGAAGATCAGCGCCTCGGGCGGGACGCCGGTGGCCTCCAGGCCCGTGAGCAGCTCCGTCAGGCGGTCGCGTGGGTCGGAGGTGCCGTGCAGCAGCGCGCCCGGCGCGACGAAGTGGGTGTCGGAGAGGTGGACGAGGAAGTGCCGAGGACGGGGGTGCTCGGCCGAGCGGGGTGTCATCACGGGTCCTGGGGTCTCGGGGGTGGTGCGCCGACGGTCCGGCCCGGCACGAGGGTGCCGGTGAGGCGTTCCTGGACGACGCCGGTGGGTGGGTCCGGACCGATCAGCGTGCTCATGTGGGTCACGGTCCGGGCCGCGAGCGCCTCGACCGGCATCCGGTAGGTGGTGAGCCCGAGCAGGTCCGCGCCGGGCAGGATGCCGTCGCAGCCGGACACCGAGACGTCGTCGGGCGCGGACATGCCGCGGGCGGCCAGGCCCCGGAGCACCTCGAGCTGGCGGAGGTCGGACGGGCACAGGATCGCGGTGACGCTGCCGTCGCGGGCGAGCCGGACCGCCGCCTCGACGCCGTCGCCGGCGACGGCGACCGGGACCGGCGTGATCCGGACGCCGCGCGCGGCGAGCTCGGCGGCCATGGTCGTGGCGCGCACGTACTCGGGGTAGGACGCGGCCTCCGCGGTGACGAGCACGGCGACGGACCGGTGCCCCGCCGCGGCGACGTGCCCGGCGAGGGTGCGCCCGGCATGGACCTCGTCGTAGGAGACGGCGTGGATGTGCCGTGTCGTCTCCGGCCGCCCGGCGCGCATGATGGGGATGCGGGTGCGGAACGGCTCGAGCTGCTCGCTGGTCACGCCGCCGGTGGCCACGATGAGCCCGGCGACCCGCATCCCCATCAGCCGGTGCAGCGACGCGACCTGGCGCCGGCCACGGTCGTCGGCGGTGATGGTCATCGACACCAGGTTGAGGCCCGCGGCGTGCGCGGCCTCCTGGAGCTGGGTGAAGAGCAGCCCGTAGGCGGGGTTGCCGGCGTCGCGCAGGAGCAGCCCGATGGTCGACGTCGCCCGCGACGCGAGCTCGGAGGCGAGGATGTTCGGCACGTACCCGAGCTGGTCGGCCGCGGTGAAGACCCTCGTCCGGGTGTCCTCGGAGACCTTCTTCTGCCCGAGCATGACCCGGGAGACCGACGACCGGGAGACCCCGGCGGCGGCGGCGACGTCCTCGAGGGTGGGGCCGCCCGGGCCGCTGCCGGGCTGGCCCGCCGTGCCCGCCGTGCCCGCTGTGCCCGTTGCGGCGGCGTCGTCCGGGAGCTCCGCCGCGGGGGCGTCGTCGGGCCCGGTCATGTGCCCACGGGGACACGCTGCCGCGCGGCCCGGTAGTCGCGCAGCAACCAGGGCCAGTCGGTCTGGATCATGTCCACGCCGAGCGCGAAGAGAGGCCCCCACCCCGCCTCGGGCGAGTCCAGGACCGCGCGCTCGTCGTCGTGGCCGGCGAACAGGTCGAGCCCGGTGGCCAGGACCTCGGCGTTCACCATGACGAAGGCGCCGCGCGCGTGCAGCCCCGCGACGACGTCGGCGTCCAGGAACGGGCTGGTGGCGTCACCGGCGATCAGCTCGACGCCGACCGTGTTGAGGTCGGGGTCGTCGAGATGCTGGTGCGCCTGGGCCACCGTGGTGCAGATCGGCATGAACGGGTACTTGACCGGGTGGGCCCGGAGCACGTCGGCCGCCTCGTCGCCGGCGCGGCACTTGAGCAGCAGCCGGCCGGTCATGTCGAGAGTGTCCAGCGCGGGCAGGAGGGTCCGCCACGCGTCCCAGGAGCGGTCCACGTTCACCAGGGTGCCGCCCGGCACGGCGGCGAGCAGGTCGAGCAGGCCGGCGACCCGGGCCGGACGTCCCGGCCGCTCCACGTGGACGTAGCGCTGGTCGCGGATCTGCCGGGCCGTGAGCGTGCGCAGGTTCGCCGTGATGCCGAGCAGCCGTGGCTCGGTGCCGTCGTGGAAGGCGAACAGCTCGCCGTCGGTCGAGGCGACGACGTCGATCTCGACGACGTCCCCGCCGGAGGCGACCGCCGCGAGAACGGCCTCGGGGGTGTTCTCGACGATCGACCCGACGGCGGTGCCACGGTGGACGACGATGAGCGTGCCGACGAGATCGACGCGCTGGTTGAGCACCGCGTTGACCGCCGCGAACCGGGGCTGGCCGAACGTCACCCGTCCGTCCGTCCGTCGGTCCTCGGTCCGCTCGCGTCGGGCTGCGCGGGGTCGGCCCCGGGCGGCGGGGCGGCGGCGCCGCCGAGCATGCCGGTGGTGGACGCCGCCGTCGCGCCGGCCGTCACCGGTGACGCGACCACGGGCTGGGTGCGTCCGGTGGGCCGGGTGCGGCCGCGCCGGGGTCGGCGCCCGCCCGCGGTCCGTCCGTACACGAGGTACATGGTGAGGCCCGTGATGATCATGAGCAGCACGGTGTAGACGAACGTGTTGGCGCGCGCGTCCAGGCTCGCGGCACCCTCGGTGTTGGCCTTGATGATCAGCCCGAGGGGCTGGAACAGGGGGTGGGCGAGGAAGACGGCGGTGTCGTAGTCGTCGAGCAGGGAGTTGAAGTTGAGCGCGAACACCGCGGCGGCGGCCGGCAGCACCGCGGGGAAGAGGATGCGCCGGAAGGTGTAGAGCGTCCGGGCGCCCATGAGCGTGGCGGCCTCCTCCAGCGAGGCGTTCACCGAGGCGAACGCCGCCTTGAGCAGGCGCAGCGTGAACGGGACCTTCACGATCACGAAGGCGATGAGCAGGATGACCGGCGTCCCGGTGAGCACGACGTTCGCGACCAGGGGGTTGGGGTGGTCGTAGCTCATGATCAGGCCGAGCGCGATCATCGCGGCCGGCAGGATCCACGGGATGTGCAGGAGGTACTCGGCCACCGTCGTGACGACGTTGCGGTACCGGGTCAGGATGCGGGTGACGAACAGCAGGCCGCCGACCACGATCGCGGCGGCGGCCGCGCTGTAGACGATGGAGACGAGGAACGGTCGCAGCGAGGTCCCCGACCCGAGCACGCGCACGTAGTTGTCGAAGGACATCCGGTCGACGCTGAAGGCGCCGGTCGCGATGGTGGTCGAGTCGACGAACGAGTACAGGACGATGAGGACGACCGGCAGCACGTACACGGCGAACAGCGCGTAGGCCACGACGTGCACCGCGACGTTGGCCCCCCGGTGCGGGATCGGCTGCTGCACGAGGCTGGTCGACACCTTGGACAGGGAGAAGTACGTCCCGCCCTTCTCCGCCCGGGTCATGATCGCGAGCATGAGGATCGTCGCCGCCCCGAGGACGAGGGCGAGCAGTGCGGCGAGGTCCCGGGAGGTGGGCGACCCGGCGAAGGTGAGGATCATCGGCGCGATGGTCTGGAAGTCCCGGCCACCGAGCACCTGCGGCGCGGAGAGCGCACCCAGGCCGGTGAGGAAGGACAGGATCGTGATGGCGAACAGCATGGGCCGCAGCATCGGCAGCACCACGCGCCACAGGATGGTCCACGTCCCGGCGCCCATGTTCCTGGCCGCCTCGATCGTCTGCTGGTCGACGCGGGCCAGGGCGGGGGACAGGAACAGCAGGTGGTTGGTGGTCGTCGCGAAGGTCATCACGAACAGCACCGCGAAGAACCCGGTGAACCACCCGGGGTCCAGGCCCGGCATGAGCCGCAGCAGCAGGTCGGTGACGATCCCGTCCTCGCCGTAGATGAACTTGTAGCCGGCGGCCAGCACGATGCCGCCGTAGATGAACGTCGTCGCGTAGCCCAGCCACAGGATCCGGCGTCCGCGCACGGCGAAGTACCGGGTCACCAGGACGATGAAGACGCCGACGACGTTCGTGGTCACCGCCAGGGCGATCGCGAGCAGGAAGCTGTTGAGCAGCGACTTCATGGCGCGGTCGGAGGAGGCGAGCTTCTCGAGCGCCCGGCCGGAGAACTGCCCGCCGGGGAAGAAGGTCTCGCGGAGCAGGTTGGCGTTCGGCCACACCAGGAACGCCACGACCACCCACGTCAGCACTGCGAGGACCACGAGGACGAAGGGGAGCGCAGCATGCTGCGCACCGACGTGCGCGTCACCGCGTGCCGGCCCGGGTCGCCGTCGGCGCCGTCCGCGCCGTGGTGGCCGACGACGCCGTCGTCGACCCCGACGACGTCGCCCCCGCCGGGGCGGCGTCGGTGGCGTCGTACTGCAGGACGTTCGCCGGGTCGACGGTGAGGGTCACCCGCTCGCCCACCGCCGGACGGGGACGCCCGGCCTCCTGGTAGAGCACCTTGACCTCCGCACCGGACGACTCGACCGTGTAGGTGGTGTGCGACCCGTGGTAGGCCGCGGACGCGACGACGCCCTCCACGGCGCAGCGGTCCGGCGCGGGGGCGACGCCGGCGGGCAGGAGGTCGACCTTCTCCAGCCGCACGAAGGACACCCGGCGGGGGTCCAGCCGGGTGCCCGACGGGTCGAGGCGGGCGACGAGCTCCGGCGTCAGCCGGGAGCCGTCCCCGATGAACGTGCAGACGAACTCGGTGGTCGAGGCGTCGTAGATCTCCTGAGGGTGCCGACCTGCTCGACGCGTCCGGTGTTGAACACCGCGATGCGGTCGGACATGGTCAGGGCCTCGTCCTGGTCGTGCGTGACGTAGACGGTGGTGATGCCGAACTCGGCCTGCAGCCCCTTGAGCTGGCCGCGCAGCTGGTGCCGCAGCTTGGCGTCGAGGTTGGACAACGGCTCGTCGAGCAGCAGGATCTTGGGCTGCAGCACCAGGGCGCGGGCGATGGCGACCCGCTGCTGCTGCCCACCGGACAGCTCGGCGAGGTTCTTCTCCAGCTGGGTCTCGGAGAGGTCGACCCGGTGGGCGACGTCCCGCACGAGGCGCTCGCGCTCCGACTTGCCGACCTTGCGCACCTTCAGCCCGAAGGCGATGTTCTCCCACACGTCCATCGACGGGAACAGGGCGTAGTTCTGGAACACCATGCCCACCCGGCGTTTGTCGCTGGGGAGCCGGGTCACGGCCTTCCCGTCGACGTAGATGTCACCCGCGCTCGGCTCCACGAAGCCGGCGAGGGTGCGCAGCGCCGTCGTCTTCCCGCAGCCCGACGGGCCCAGCAGGGTGAAGAACTCACCCTCCTCGATCTGCAGGTTCAGCTGCGGGATGGCGACGAAGTCCCCGTAGGTCACCTCGATGTCCTCGTACCGGATCATGGCGACGCCCTTCGGGTCTCGGTGCTCGTGCGGCTTGCGGTCGTGCGCTCGGCGGTCGTGCCGGGGCGGGGCGGGGTCGTGCCGGGGCGCTCGGGGCGCCCCGGCACGAGGTGGATCAGGGGACGTACTCGAGCTCGACCTTCTCGATCCAGGACGCGATGTTCTCGGCCACGAACTCCCAGTCGATGTCCTGCTGCTCGAGGTTCTCGTGGAACTCGACGATCTCCGGGTCCGCCTCGGCGATTGCGCCCTCGTTGACCGGCATGGAGTCGAACTCCGCCGACCACGCCGCCTGCGTCTCCGCGCTGCCGAACCAGTCGATGAACGCACCGGCCTCCTCGGCCTGGTCTGTGCCCTTGACCAGAGCGATCTGCTCGACGGCGAAGGGGATGCCGACCTCGGGGTCCATGACCGCGGAGTCCACGCCGTACTCGGCCTCGCGCGAGGGGATCCCGGAGGTGAACATCTGGCCCATGTCGACCTCGCCCTCCGCCATGCGCAGGTACAGGTCGGTCTCCGGCACCGACGGGTTGCCGTGCTCGAAGTACCCCTGGATGTGCTCCCAGCCTTCGTCGGAGACCCCGAGGTCGCCGTCCGGGTCCTGGTAGCGGTCGAGGATGCCGGCGAAGATGAGCTGGGTGGTCGCGCCGCCCAGACCGTCGACCGTCTCGTAGCGACCCTGGAACCGCTCGTCGGTCCACAGGTCCGTCCAGTCCTGCGGAGCCTCCTCGGGCGTGTACA
Source organism: Cellulomonas sp. ATA003 (assembly GCF_031582905.1). Lineage (NCBI taxonomy): Bacteria > Bacillati > Actinomycetota > Actinomycetes > Micrococcales > Cellulomonadaceae > Cellulomonas > Cellulomonas sp. ATA003. The sequence goes on along the minus strand of NZ_CP133990.1, from coordinate 3,261,818 downwards.
CGTCGGCGTTGTACGCCAGGACGATGCCCTGCTGGATGAGTGGCCAGAAGTAGCCCTCCCCGGAGGGGTCGGCGAGGTCCGGGTCCACCTCGTCGGACCACGCGGGCGTGTACGGCTCGATCGTGTCGGCCCCGACGAGCTGGGAGAAGTACATGTGGTTGAGGCCGAAGACGACGTCCGCGACCGGGTTGTTGGCCTCCGCGAGGATCTTGTTCGTCGTGTCACCCCCGCCCTGCCCGACCACCTCGATGTCGAAGCCGGCCGCGCTCGCCTGCTCGTCGAGCCACTCCGCTCGTCCGTCGGCGTTGGAGTTCGTGTAGACGACGAGGGTGCCGCCCGACGAGTCGCCGGAGGCGGCGGGCTCGGCGTCGGTCTCGGTCGCGGTGCTGTCGCTGCAGGCGGTCAGCAGGAGGGTGGTGGCGGCGACGGCGGCCGCCATGCGGGTCAGCTGGTGCACGGTCAGGGTCCTTCGGTCGGGTCGGATGGTGGTGGTCCGACCGTGCGGCACTCGTCCGCCCGGGTCGGCTCTCCGGTTCACTGAAGGGGAGCGCTCTCCCCTTTGAGGCACAGCCTGGGAGTCTGCCATGAACGGGTGTAGGACCACGTGGAAAGCGAAGATGAACGTGTCGCTCGCCGGGGCGCGCACGGGTGAGCGCTCTCCCCACGCGGCACACGGCCGGCCGAACCCCCGGCGCCGTCGCGCGCCGGCGAGCAGGAGGAGCAGGAGCGCGGGGAGCGGAGCGGGCGCGCACGACGTGCTGAGCGACCGTCCGCCGAATTGATCCCGTCCGCGCGCCCCGGGCGGTTACGCTGGCAGCGCTTGCACTGTCCCAGCCGGGCCCGGTCAGCCAGACGGGTCCGATGACCTGGTCTGGAGCCGATCGTGCTGATGCCCGCAGCGCCGCCCCGCCGGTCGCTGCTGCTCAACGCGAGCCTCGAGCCGCTGTGCGTGGTCAGCATGCACCGTGCGGTCCTCCTGGTGCTCACCGGCAAGGCGACGGTCCTCGAGGCCGACGACCGGCTCCTGCACTCCGAGCGTTCCGCCCTGCCCGTGCCGCTGGTGCTGTGCCTGACCCGCTACGTGCACGTGCCCATGCGCCGCACCGTCCCGCCGACGCGGCGCACGGTGCTGCTGCGGGACGGGCACCGGTGCGCCTACTGCGGTGGCGCGGCCGACACGGTCGACCACGTGCACCCGCGGTCCCGCGGCGGCCGCCACGAGTGGACGAACGTCGTCGCCGCGTGCGGGCGGTGCAACAACCGCAAGTCCAACCGCCTGCTGTCCGAGCTCGGCTGGGAGCTGTCCTTCACGCCGCGTGCTCCCCGCGGCGCTGCGGCGCTGCTGTCCGCGAGCGTGCGTGCGGACCCGTCGTGGACGGCCTACCTGGCGAGCGACGCCGCCGCCTGACCGGGCTTCCGGCCGTCGCGCCCGGACGCCGTGCGGTCCCGGGAACGACCTGTGTGCGGGGCGGTTCTGGGCGTCCTAACAGGGGAAAGGCAAGGTCAGGTAGTAGTAAAATGAGTCTCCATGGATCTGCACCGTCCGGGTGCTTGTCGCGGGGCGTCCGGGCTGAGAGGGTCCACTCAGCTCAACCGGGAGGTAGCGATGACTCACGACGACGTGGTCCTGGTCGGTGTCGATGGATCGGCCGCCAGTCTGCACGCGCTGGACTGGGCGGCTGCCGAGGCGCGGACGCACGGCTGGGCGCTCAAGCTGGTGTGCTCCTACGCGCTGCCCGCGTTCACCGCGGCGTCGTTGGACGGCGGCTACGCCGCGCTCGACGACACCGCGATCCAGGCCGGCGCCAAGGCGGTCCTGTCCGAGGCGCAGGCGCGCGCCCAGGGCCTGGGCGTGAGCTCGACGGCGTCGGTCGTCACCGGCGACGCCGCGGCGGTGCTGGTCGAGATGTCCCGGTCCGCCCGGATGGCGGTCGTCGGCACGCGCGGCCGCGGCGGGTTCGCGGACCGGCTGCTGGGCACGGTGTCCTCCGCGCTGCCCGCGCACTCCTACTGCCCGACGGTCGTCGTCCCCGCCCGGCCCGACGGCGCCGACCCGGGGAGCCCGTGCCGGTCGAGCCGGTGCGCCGCATCGTCGTCGGGGTCGACGGCTCGCCGTCGTCCGACGTCGCCCTGCGGCACGCGATCCGCGAGGCGAAGGCGTGGGGCGCCGAGCTGACCGCCGTCGCCGGGGTGCCGGTCGGGTCGGGCTCGGGGCTCCTCGCGTGGCTGCCGGCCGCCGTCGACCACGAGGCGGTGCTGCGCGACGTCGCCGAGGGGCTCGACGTCGTCATCGAGCGGGTGCTCGCGGACACCCCAGGCGTGCAGGTCAAGCGGCACGTGCTCGACGGCACGGGGGCGGAGCTGCTCACGGAGTTCTCGACCGCGACCGACCTGATCGTCGTCGGGTCGCGCGGCCGGGGCGGCTTCGCGGGGCTGCTCATGGGGTCGACCAGCCAGGCCGTGCTGCACCACTCCGCGTGCCCGGTCATGGTCGTGACCCGGCGCTGCGAGGAGGCCACCCAGAGCGCGCAGGGCGGCGCCACCCGCCTCGCACCCCGCGGCCGCGTCCGGGACATCGGCGACCTGTACCGCTGACGCGGTCAGTCGTGCGGCAGCCCCTCGACGTCGGCCCGGCGTACGAGGGGTGACAGCACGATCGTCGACCGCGTCCGGGCGACGAAGCTCTCCGCGTTCAGGCGCTCGATGACCCGCTCGAGGTGCCGCATGTCGCGCGCACGCAGATGCAGCAGGAGGTCGACCTCGCCGGTCACGGTGCTCGCGGAGATGACCTCGGGGTACCGCTCGACCGCGGACCGCATGGTGCCCGGGCTGGTGGGTCCGGAGCAGAACAGCTCGACGTACGCCTCGGTCTCCCAGCCCAGCGCCGACGGCTCGAGCCGGACGGTGAACCCGCGGATCACGCCGCTCGCCCGGAGCCGGTCCACGCGTCGCTTGACCGCCGGGGCGGACAGGGAGACGACGGCGCCGATGTCGGCGTAGCTCGAGCGCGCGTCGCGGCCCAGCTCGTGGAGGATCGCCTCGTCGAGTGCGTCGAGCATCATCCGCCCATGCTCCCGCACACACGGTGCCACCGTGGTCCGCCGCCCGAGCGGGTGGGCAGGCCGCGGATCCGGATCCGGCTCAGCGGGCGCGCAGGGTCGCGGTGAGCTGGTCGAGGCCCCAGTCGAGGTCGTCGGGTGCGATGGTCAGCGGCGGCGCGAGGCGGATGGTCGACCCGTGGGTGTCCTTCGCGAGCACGCGCCGCTCGAGCAGTCGTTCGCACAGGTCGCGCCCGGTGCCCCATGCGGGATCGACGTCGATCCCGGCCCACAGGCCGACGCCGCGGTGGCCGGCCAGCAGCCCCTCGTCCACGAGCGCAGCGAGCCGGGACTGCAGGTGCGCGCCGAGCGTCCGGGCGCAGGCCTGGTGCTCGCCGGTCTCCAAGAGCCCGACGACGGCGAGCCCGACGGCGCACGCCAGCGGGTTGCCGCCGAACGTCGAGCCGTGCGTGCCCGGCGTCAGCACACCGAGCACGTCCGCGCGCCCGACGACCGCCGACACCGGCAGGATCCCGCCGCCGAGTGCTTTCCCGAGCAGCACGAGGTCGGGAACGACGCCCCACAGCTCGCACGCCAGTGTCGTGCCGGTGCGCCCGAGGCCGGACTGGATCTCGTCGGCGACGAGCAGCACCCCGGTGTCGTCGCACGCCGCGCGGACGGCGGGCAGGTAGTCGTCGGGCGGCACGACGACGCCGGACTCGCCCTGGATCGGCTCGAGCAGCACCGCGACCGTGGTGTCGTCGATCGCCGCGGCCAGCGCGGCCGCGTCGCCGAACGGCACGGTCCGGAAGCCGGGCGTGTACGGCCCGAAGCCGCGCCGGGCGTCGGGGTCGGTGGAGAACGACACGATGGTCGTGGTGCGGCCGTGGAAGTTGCCGTCGGCGACGACGATGGAGGCGCTCCCCGCCTTCACACCGCAAGCCTCGTAGCCCCACTTCCGCACCGCCTTGATCGCGGTCTCCACCGCCTCCGCGCCGGTGTTCATCGGCAGCACCATCTGCGTGCCGGTGAGGGCGGCGAGGCGGTCGGCGAAGGGGTGCAGGAGGTCGTGGTCGAACGCGCGGGACGTGAGCGTCAGCCGGTCGAGCTGGGCCTGCGCCGCCGCGACCAGCGCCGGGTGACGGTGCCCGAAGTTCAGCGCCGAGTACCCGGCGAGCAGGTCGAGGTACTCCCGACCGGCGGCGTCGTGCACCCACGCGCCCTCACCGCCGCTGAGCGTGACCGGCAGCGGATGGTAGTTGTGCGCGAGGTGGCCGGGCGCGGTGCTCGCGATCGGTGCGACGGTCACCGCGGCCCCCGCGGACCTCCAGGGTGCAGCACTTCGCGCCACCGCCACCCTTGAGCAGCTCGCTGGTGTCGACCGGGATCGGCTCGAAGCCGCGCTCGCGCAGCGCCGCCGCGAGGTCCACCGCACCGGGGGCGACGACGACGTGCCGTCCGTCGCTCACCGCGTTGAGGCCGAGGGCGACGGCGTCCCGCTCGGTCGCGATGACGGCGTCGGGGTACATCCGCTCGAGCACCGCGCGGGACCCGGTCGAGAACGCCGGCGGGTAGTACGCGACGAGCGGGTGCGCGGGGTCGCTCGAGAGGACGGTCAGGGCGGTGTCGAGGTGGTAGTAGTGCGGGTCGACGAGCTCGAGGGAGATCACCGGTCGGCCGAACAGCTCCTGCGCCTCGGCGTGCGAGGCCGGGTCGGTCCGGAAGCCGCTGCCGGCGAGGATGACGTCGCCCACGGTGAGCAGGTCGCCCTCGCCCTCGTTGGTCTCGGCGGCGGTGTGCGTGACGTACCCGCGGTCCGCGAACCACTTCTGGTACGCGGGGCCCTCCGCGGCGCGCTCGGGGTAGCGAAACTTCGCCGAGTACACGACGCCGTCGACGACGGTCGCCCCGTTCGCGGCGTAGACCATGTCCGGCAGGCCGCGGACCGGGTCGATCGTGTCGACCGTGTGCCCGAGCGCGACGAAGGTGTCCCGCAGCACGCGCCACTGGCGGACGGCGAGCTCGCTGTCGGTCGACCGGGTGACGTCCATCCACGGGTTGATCTCGTAGCTGACCGTGTAGTGCACGGGCTCGCACATGAGGTAGTGACGCGGGGTGGCGACGGGCATGGGGTCCTCCGAGGTGCTGCGGGCAGGTACGGCGCCGCGTCGTCGCAGGCTCCCCCAGCGTAGGGACGGCATGGGCGGCACGACCCGTCGCGTCGTTGCGTCCTCGGCGTCGGATCGTTGCGCCTTAGTGCCGGGGCGCGACGATCCGTTGCGTCGCCCTCAGAGCCGCCTGCGGGCGGCGTCACGGCCGACCCGGTACAGCGCGAACCGCAGCATGAGGTGCATGACCGGCGCGATCACGGCGGCCGTCAGCGCCCGCGGCAGCGGGCCGGCGAGGTGCACCGTCTCGGTCCAGGTGACCGCGGTGCGGCCGTCGTCGACCCCGGCGGCGTAGATGCCGGCCGAGCCGAGCAGCACCGGGCCGAGCTTGGTGAACTGCGCCTCGCCGGGGTGGCCAGGGTGGGCGGGTCGAAGACGTCCACGCGCATCGTGTCCAGCAGCCCGGGCACGCCGCGGTCGGTGAACGGCCCGGAGACCGCCCGGACCTGCGACCCGACGCCGACGGGCAGGCCGTCGACGGAGATCCGGGTGAGCGGGATCCACCGAGCGTGGTGGCGGGGGTCGACGACGAGCTCCCACGCCTCGGTCAGCGGCAGCGGGATTACGCGGGTCACGGCGACGGTCGAGGTCATGAGGGCTCCTGGGCAGGGTGCGGTGCGGTGGTCGAGGGGGTGGTCGTGGGAGTGGACGGCGCCGCGGGCGGCGCGGCGTCGTCGGGCACGGGGGACGCGGCGCCGTCGGCGGACGCGGCGTCGAGCGCGCGCACCATCCGCACCAGCGCGACCTGCCGGTAGGAGGAGTCGAGGAGCTCGCGGACCTCGTCCCAGTCGGCGTCGTGCACGGCGAGGTCGAGCGCGAGCCAGCCACCGGGACCGAAGTAGGGCGGCGCGAAGAACCGCGCGTCCCCGACGAGCGCGGGCCGCTCGTCCGGATCGGGCTTGAACACCAGGGCCTGCGGGAAGTCGTCCGTGACGCCGTACACGGCGAAGATCTTGCGGCCGGCGCGGAACGTCGGGCGGCCCCACGCCTCGACCTCGACCGCCTCCGGGAACGCGAGCGCCAGGGGACGCAGTCGCGTGAGGGCCGGGTCGGCGTCGTCGTACATCCGCGGGTGCGCCACGGCGCCTCCTGGCTCTCGCCTGCCTCGAGCGGGGGTCCGCCCGTCACGGTAGCGTCCCCGCCCATGGAGACACGGGTTCTGGGACGGACGGGACGCTCGGTCAGCGTCATCGGGCTGGGGTGCTGGCAGCTGGGCGGCGACTGGGGCGAGGTCGTCGAGGACGACGCGCTCGCGGTGCTCGACGCCGCGGTCGGTGCCGGGGTGACGTTCCTCGACACCGCGGACGTGTACGGCGACGGGCGCAGCGAGAAGCTCATCGGGCGGTTCCTCGCCGAGCGGTCCGCGGGTGCGGAGCTGACGGTGGCCACCAAGATGGGTCGCCGCTCCAACCCCCACGTGCCGGACGCCTACACGCTCGACGCCTTCCGGGGTGGACGGACCGCTCGCGCACCAACCTGGGCGTGGACACGCTCGACCTCGTGCAGCTGCACTGCCCGCCGACCGAGGTCTTCTCCCGCGACGCGGTGTACGACGCGCTGGATACGCTCGTCGAGGAGGGCCGTGTCGCGGCCTACGGCGTCTCGGTCGAGACGGTCGAGGAGGCGCTGACCGCGATCGCGCGGCCGCACGTCGCGAGCATCCAGATCATCGTCAACATCTTCCGCCGCAAGCCGCTCGAGCGGGTGCTGCCCGCCGCGCAGGAGGCCGGCGTCGGCATCATCGCGCGCGTGCCGCTGGCCAGCGGGCTGCTGTCGGGCAAGTACGACAAGGACACCGAGTTCGCGGCGTCCGACCACCGCACGTACAACCGCAACGGCGAGGCGTTCGACGTCGGCGAGACGTTCGCCGGGGTGCCGTTCGACGTCGGTGTCGAGGCGGCGCAGCGGGTCGCGCGGTTCACGCCCGACGGCGCCACGACCGCACAGCTCGCGCTGCGGTGGCTCGTGGACCAGCCGGGCGTCAGCACCGTGATCCCCGGGGCGCGCAACGCCGAGCAGGCCCGCGCCAACGCCGGGGCCGCCGCCCTGGCGCCGATCGACGACGCGACGGCCGAGGGGCTGCGCGAGATCTACGACGAGGCGATCCGCCCGCACGTGCACGACCGCTGGTAGTCGCGCCGACGACGACGGCCGCCCGTCCCCCGAGGGGATGGGCGGCCGTCGGTGCGTCCGGGCCCGTGGCGGGCCGGTGGCGGGTTGGTGCCGCGCGCGGGGCGGGCGCGAGGCGGGTTCCTGCCGCCCGTGGGGTGGGCGCGGTCAGCTCTCCGGCGTGACCTCGGCGGTGCGATCCGCCGCCTCGACCATCCGCCGGGTGCCGCCGGTCTCGACGACCTCGACGACGCGCGCGAACTCGCGCGGCGGCGGGCCGAAGGTCGCGTGGGCGCCGTCGATCACCGTGCGGCCCAGCGAGCGGGCGCCCTTGACGCCGATCCACGCGCCGATGCCGAAGGGTGCGAGCCGGCCGAACACGAGGGCGCTGCGCTTGGCGACGTGCCGACGCAGCAGGCGGCGGGTGAGGGTGCCGTTGACCGCGTTGATCGTGGTGGTCGGCATGCGGGTCAGCAGGGTGCGAGCCGCCGCCGCGTTGCCGGTCTGGACCGCGTGCTGCAGCTCGGTCGCGCCGTCCTCCCCGAGCACCGTGGTGAGCAGCAGCGCCCGGCGGCGGGCCGCGTCCTCGACCTCGATGCCGTGGACGCTCGCGACCGCGAGGGAGAACGCGGACGAGGCGGCGAAGAAGGCGGCGACGTCGCCGGCGGTGAGGGTGATCGCCACCCCGGTGCCACCCGCCGGGACGGCCGCCGCGGCGCCCACCGCTCCGCCGCTGGCCGAGACGACCCGCAGGTACTCCTTCTCGAGCAGCGTGATGATCTGCGCGGGCGAGGCGTGCGGGTTGCGCCGGCGCAGCGTCTGGACGTGGTTGTGGATCGCGCCGGACGGGACGGTGACGGCCTTGTCCAGCACCGCGTCCAGCGGCGAGCGTCGGCTCAGGTGCGGGCCACGGGCGGCGTCGTCGGCGGGCTCGGCCGGCAGCGCGGGGCGCTCGTCCGGGCGGATGCGGCGCAGGATGGGCATCAGGGGGTCTCCTCGACGACGGTCAGGTGGACGCCGGCGCCGTGGGTCAGCGTGTTGGCGATCGTGCAGTGCTCCTCGACGGCGCGCCGGACGACGGTGAGCAGGCGGGTTCGCGCGGCGTCGTCCAGGCCGGACAGGTCGACGACGAGCTCCTCGTGCAGGTCGGTGTACCGGTCGTCCTCGGGGTGGGAGTCGCTCGAGACGCGCACGACCACCGAGACGTCGGCACCGAGGCGTCGGCTGAGCGCGAAGTCGGACGTCATGCCGGTGCACCCGGCGAGCGCGATCTTCAGCAGCTCGCCCGGTGTGAACACGGCGCCGGCCTCGGCCGGGCCGATGCTCACCTCGGCTCCCCGGGAGCTGCGGCCGGTGTAGGTGCGGGTCCCGGTGCGCTCGACCCACAGCTCCGTCGGCGCGACCGCGGCGACGACGCCGGACGGCCCCGGCGCGGGGAGCCGGAGGCCGGCTGACCGTCGATGTCGGTGCTCATGCCGCGATCCTGCCACGCACCACCGACGCCGGCGCCGGCGCCGGCGTCGGACCACCGGCGCGGCCGTCGGACCCGCCGGCGGCGCGACGTCGGCGCGGAAGGCGCGGGCTGACGCCGCTGTGACGAAGCCCTGCCACGGTCCGGGTGCTGTCGCCCGTTATGGATCCGTTATCTTCGAACGGAACGGCAGCATCCCGACATTGCGCTCAAGTCGCCCGACCGGGTGTCGATCAGAACCGCAGACGGCAACCCGAACCTCCGCCGCGTACCCGCGACAGACAAGGACGACCATGGCGCTCCTGCAGGACGACCGCGTGACCGAAGCCCCCACCCGTGACGTGCGGATGCCGTCGGTCCCGACCCAGCGCACCGCCCCGCGGGAGTCCGCCGACGGCGCCCCGTCGGTCCTGCCACCGGTGCCGCCCGTGCCGGCTGGGCCGCGTGAGGCGTCCTCGCGCCGTCCGGCCGTGCTGGCCGCCGCCGTGACGGCCGTGCTCGCCCTGGGTGTCGGGGCGACGTCGGTCGCGGTGACCGTCAGCGAGCGGGCCCAGCGCGCGGAGGCCGTGCGGGAGCGCGTCGTCGCCGTCGAGGCGGCCGCCGCGGCCGATCGTGACTTCCTGTGGCAGGCGGACCGTGCGGTGGCGCAGGCGGAGGCGGAGCGTCGGCTGGCCGACCGTGAGGCAGCGGTCGCGTCCGCCGACGCACCGATCGCCGCCGCGACCGCCGCGCTGGCCGCGGCGCCGCAGGCCACCGCGGAGGCCCGCGCTGCCCTGCAGGGCGCGATCGACGCAGCGACCGCCGTCGTGCGGTCCGAGCGGCTGCCGTCCGTGCACGCCGTGACGACGGCGCTCGCGGCACTGGGCGCTCCGCAGACCGCCGTCGGCGAGAGCCAGGCGGCCTGGCAGGCGGCCGAGAACGCCCGCATCGCCGCGGAGGCCCAGGCCGCTGCGCAGGCGGCGCAGGCCCGCGCGGCCGCCGCTGCAGCTGCCCGCGCGCCGCAGGTCTCGGCCCGCTCCACGCGCACGGGCTCGACGGCGGCGGCGCCGGCTCCGGCGCGTGCAGCGGCCCCGAAGGCGCGCGCTGCCTCCCCGGCCGCGGCCGCCCCGGCTCCGGCTGCTGCCGCCGCGAGCAGCGTCCCGGAGTTCAGCGCCGGTGCGCTCGGTGAGGCGATCAACGCGTACCGCGCGTCGCAGGGTCTGCCGGCGATGAGCATCTCCCGGTCGGGCACGCTCGTCGCGCACGCCGGCGCGATGGCGCAGGCCGGCTCCATCTGGCACGGCGGGTCGGACAAGATCGTCGGCTACGTGCTGCCGGCCAGCGCGTCGTCGCTGGTGCGCGCGTGGGCGAACTCCCCGGCGCACAACGCGTGGATGCTGCGAACGGACAAGTCGTCGATGCAGGTCGGCGCCGTGTCGCTCAACGGCAAGCTGTACGGAGCGGTCAACTTCAGTTGATCGCTCGGGTGTGGCACGGACGGGCCGGTGGAGTCATCCGCCGGCCCGTTCGTACGTCCGGGGTTGCCAGGAGGCCGGACGTGACCAGGGAGCGCCGGGGGAGTGGCTGTCCCCGGCCGCCGGTACCCTGGGTGCGGCTCGGTGGGCGTCGCTGCGGCGGCAGCCGAGCTCGCGAGTCCGGCCGGTCGGTGGCCGACCGGGCGAGCGCCTGTAGCTCAGGGGATAGAGCACCGCTCTCCTAAAGCGGGTGTCGGCAGTTCGAATCTGCCCAGGCGCACAGTGTGTTTGTCCAGGTCACGGCGCTGGTCGGTGCAACGTGGGTGACTGCTGTAGTCCGAAATGTCCGGCTCGTGGTCAGCATGTGGTCAGCGGTTCCCAGCATCGTTGGAGTCTGCGAGTGCATCCGTACGACGCCGCCTGGGAGGGCCGCCGCACGCCGCCACCTGCTTCAAGCGGCTCTGTCCCACCGGCCTGGCGGCGCGCGCGCCGGTGATCGCGCCCGAGGCAGCGAGCTCACCGGTGCCCGACCGCGCTCATGCGCGAACTTTCGGGCACTTCGCAGTTGACGGTGTAGCAGGGGTCAGCGCGTCGGTGGCCGGGTAGGGGTCGAGGTCTCCCGAGGATGGAGGTACCTACGCCAGCCATCCGGAGAACCTCTGCGTGCTTGACGCAACCTTCGCTGCGCCCGACCTGACCCCGTTCAGCCAAGCTGGACGAGCTCGGCCTGAAGATTTTGGGGCAGCGGCTCGAGCCGCTGCCGGGCGGTGCTCGTCGTCGCTCTGACGTACCGGTCGGAGGTTCTTGCGCCCGCTCACCAGGTCAGCCATGACCAGGAGCCGGGCGTCCAGGCGACGTCGCAGCAGCGACTCATCGCCCACCTGCAAGGCGTCGAACGCCACGAAGTAGCACGGGTTGGCGTCGGCGTGCGCCGTTCCGGATCTGCTTCTCTCGGGTGGCGACCGTGCTGGACACCCCGTCACGGGCCATCAGTCCACCGTCCAGCACCATGTTCGGCAGCCGTCGTAGCCCCTCGACCTCGGGGAACCACGCGGCCATGTTCCGGCCGCTGCGGCTGACCAGGCGGACCTTGCCGTCCTGCGAATAGAGCCGGGCACGGATGCCGTCGACCTTCTCTTGTGCCAGCCAGTCAGGCCGACCACACACGTCGCCGATGGCGATGGGACGCCGGTTGCTGGCGCTACTGCTGGGCGTTGCCAGCATGGGTGCGATGAGGTCCATGTCCTCCTCCTCTCTCAGGATGTGCAGGGTGTAGAGACGCCAGTGCCCCGCCGGTCACTGGGAGATTGCGGCGGGGCACTGGCGTGCTTCGGGTACTGCTTAGGGTTACTGACCGACGATGGACTCGGTCTCGATCGAGTAGCCCATGACCTCGCCGACGCTTGTGACCGTGCCGGTCACCGTCACTGCCTGGCCCTGGCTGAGGGTAGCTAGCTGGTCGAGGAACTCCTCGCCCGTCATGGCCTGGATGCCCGTGAAGATGATGGCTTCGGGCTCGGGGTCCACGGCGAAGTAGTCGCCTGAGGCGTCGATGCTCCCGACAAACCCGCTGATGGCGACCTGCTTGCCCTCGTAGGTGTTCTTCGCGTTCAGCGCGTTGCCCTCCAGCGCCGTGATCATCTCCTGGGCCGAGACCACGATCGCGGGCTCCTCGGCGGGCTCGGGCTCCGGCTCGGGAGCCGGCTCCTCGGCGGCGGGCTCCTCGGCTGCGGGCTGCTCGGCCGGCGCGTCCTCCTGCGTCGCGGCGGGCGGAGCCTCGGCTGCCGGCGTCTCGTCGCCACCGCCAGCGAGCTGACCGATGACGATCAGCGCCAGCACGATGAGCGGGATGACGAAGCGCTTCTTCTTGTACCAGGGGCGCGCCTTCTTTTCGGCCTTCTTCATGGCCTTCCAGTCGGCGGGCGGCTGCTGCTCGGTGGTGGTGCTCACGTGACTCCAATGCTGGGACGGGTACGGGCAAGAGGCTAAGTGCCTCGAACAAGTGACTGTGACTGTGGTGCGGGTGAAGTTGTGACGGGTCGGTCAGGGCGCCTTCTTGATCGCAGCGGTCACGCGCCCGATGAACACCAACGGGATGCTGACCGCCTGGGCGGGGTCGTGCTCGGTGGGAGCCATGGTGACGACGAAGTTGGCGTGCCGGCGTGGATGGCGTCGACCGCGACCGCGATCACACGCGCCTCGACGACCTCGACGAAGTCACCCATGTCGCGGAAGGTCTCGATCCGCGTGTCGTAGCCGATGAACTCGGCGGCGACGGGGTGCAGGTTGTCGGCGTCGATGAGCACCCGTGGCGGCACACCCGCCGCGGCGAGAAGTACGCCGCGGTGATCATCGATCTAACCGCGGTCCGTGCCGGTACGGGACCGGCACGGCTGCTGGACATGGTCGAGGGCCGCTCCAAGCAGGCATTCATGCAGTGGGCTGGCCACCCGCCCCGAGGCCTGGCGGGAGGCGATCGAGGTCGTCGCGATGGACGGCTTCACCGGCTTCAAGACCACCACGACCGAAGAGCTGCCCGACGCCGTTGCGGTCATGGACCCTTTTACATCGTGCGCCTGGCCGGCGCCGCGCTCGACCGACGCCGGCGACGCGTCCAGCAGGACCTGCACCGTCCCTGCGGCCGCACCGGCGATCCGCTCTACCGCGTCCGCCGGACCCTGCACACCGGTGTCGAGCTGCTCACCGACCGGCAGCACCAGCGGCTGACCGCCCTGTGCGCCCTCGAGCACGTGCAGGTCGAGGCGACCTGGGGCAACTACCAACGCATGACCGCCGCCTACCGCGAACCAGACCGGCCCCGCAGCCGGCAGCGAATGACCGCGCCGATCGCGGCCCTCAGCTGCGGTGTCCCGGCCGCCTTGACCGAACTCATCACCCTCGGGAGAACCCTGACCAAGCGCGCCACCGACGTCCTGGCCTACTTCGACCGCCCCCGCACCAGCAACGGGCCGACCGAAGCGATCAACTGCCGACCGGAGCACCTACGCGGATCCACCCTCGGCTTCCGCAACCTCCAACTGCATCGCCAAATGCCTGCTCGAGACCAGCGGGTTCAGACCCCGACCACACCCTCGTTCGCGATGAGCCACTTTCGGTTGCAGCGGCGGTTGGTACGGCGCGGCCGTCACTGTCGTGCTTGTCGTGCCCGTAGTCTCTCGCGAAGTGAGAAACCCCTGCGGCCAAGTCGCCGACTGGGCGTCACGGCGACGCGTATGGCTCACTGCGGACGGCCGACCAGTCCTGCCAGTCAGCCGTCCTGAAGTCCGCCAGTTGGTCGTCACTTAAACCGACAGTCAACGTGTAGGCTCGCTCGGCTCTCCTTACATCTATCACTGACACCCCAGGAATCGAGACTGCCTGGCCATCAATGCGGGAAGCGAACAGCAATTCGATGGTGTCTCCCCGGCGCAGTTCGCCGTTAAGGACCTGCGGGAGGGTGGCCGGCAGTGCGACTAGAGATAGGCCGTCCACGACCGCCCCGATCTGCGCGGGCCCGAGCGCTCCACGGGTAATGGGATCTCCACGACTCATCGATTGCACCGTGTACTTGCCCAGAATCGCATCTTCATCGGTTAAAGCGTCGTTAGGGACACTGGTCCTTGGGACATCTTCCATGCTCAAGTCTAGTTGGCGAACTTGGTGGTAAGCGGGTACATCGCGAGTAACGACCCAAACCGATTCTGTGCCGTTGGCACGTAGATATACGATACCCATGGCGGTCAAAGCAAGCACTCCAATGCCGATCAGCGTGGAGGCCCGCATCGGCGAGCGTCTCGGGGTGTTGGCTAGCGTCGGCTTACCCATGGGTGGCGTCGACGTCGGGCTGGACACTCGCCCACCCTAGGGACCGGGCCCCGAGGCGAGCAGCGACACGCTGCGCTCAGCCCGTGTGGTCTCGTCAAGCGTCTGGTGCGCCTCCGGTGTGCGGCGCGAGGGGTGCGTACCCGCTCCAGCGATGCTCACCGCCGATGTGGACTCGGCGTACCTCGCCCCAGCTGTCCCGCTCCTGCTCCTCAGTTGTGGGGGCGGGCCATCGCAGGTGCACCAGGACTGCCGTTCGATACAGGTCGACACCAGCGCGAAGTTGCGCTCCGTACTCAATCGCTGAGCTCACGGCGGCCCGGTATGCGCAGAGAGACAGCAACAGTCCGCCACCGAATGTTCCGGCGAACAGAAGGGGCGACGCTCCGACAGCCAATTGGACGACGCCGAGGCCGCTGGACAGACTGGCGAGAAGAAGCGAGACCCCTAGGAGCCACTCGTAGTCAGTGCGAAACTGCGCCAGGTCGACTCTGTAGCGCTCTGGAGCAAGATAGTATAGGCGTGGCCATAAAAACGTCGCGGGCGCCCCGTAGCGATGCTTAGAGTAGTACTCGGCCCCTCGAAGCGCATTCCCGAGCGCTGTTGGCAGGAATTCCTCCCTGTTGCCTCTGGGGTAACCGTAGTACGCGGCGTCGCTGCCGATTGGGCTGCGCAGCAACTCATTGCGACGCTTCAAGTGGTATTCGACTAGGGACGCAGCGACGGGGGCTAAACGGCGCACGCGAAGCAGCGGGTAACCCTCGTAGAGTTGTGTGATATTGCGGTACTGACTTGAGAGAACGCCAGCCAGGAACCAAGTGACGGTGAGGACTGCTGCGATAGCCAGCACCCGTGTGAAGCCATCCAAGCCCGTCCAAGCGGCTATCCATTGCGGTAGAGCGCCAGTGGTGTGCCCGACAATGAGCGTGGCCGCTAGGCTGGCGACTAGCACGGGAAGGTAAGCGTTGAGGATGAATCGGCGGTCAAACAGACTGGCCGCTTTCTCGAGAAGCCCGTTCATGCGCGGTGATTCGCCCCGGGTTCGGTGGAGGCTCTCAACCCAGGAAGGATGAGAGTCATGCCGGCACCGAAGAAGTACAGCGAGGAGCTGCGTGAGCGGGCCACGAGGATGGCGTTGGACGCGATCGCGGCGGGTGAGCAGCGGATGGTCGTGGTCCGTCGGGTCGCGGGCCATCTGGACGTGCACCCGGAGGCGTTGCGCACGTGGGTCAAGCGTGCGGAGATCGACGGCGGGCAGCGGGCCGGGACGACGAGCCAGGACGCGGCACGGATCACCGAGCTAGAGCGTGAGGTCAAGGAGTTGCGGCGGGCGAACCACATCTTGAAGACGGCTTCGGCTTTCTTCGCGGCGGAGCTCGACCGCCCGTCCGTCAGGTAGTCGACTACATCGACGCTCACCGCCACGAGGTGGTGGAGGGGCGCGAGCTCGGGGTCGAGCCGATCTGCGCGGTGCTCAAGGGCACTGCGGCGCAGATCGCTCCGAGCACGTACTACGCGACCAGCACGCGGGCCCCGTCGGCGCGTGCGGTTCGCGATGCGCAGTTGGTGCCGTTGATCCGCAAGACCTTCCAGGAGAACTTGTGCGTCTACGGGGCCAAGAAGGTCTGGGCCGAGCTGAACCGGACCGGCACCGCGGTGGCGAGGTGCACGGTGGAACGGCTCATGCGGGCCGAGGGGCTGCGCGGGATCAGCCGGGAGAAGACCCGCCGCACGACCACCAGCGACGGTGCGCAGACCGAGCGGCCGGCGGATCTGGTGGACCGCGCGTTCGTCGCGGACGCACCGAACCAGCTGTGGGTCGCGGACCTGACCTACGTGCGCACCCACGCCGGGTGGACCTACGCGGCGTTCGTCATCGACGTGTTCTCCCGGCTGGTCGTGGGGTGGCAGGTCTCGACCTCGCTACGCACCGATCTGGCCCTGGACGCACTCGACATGGGCCTGTGGGCACGGCTTCGCGCCGGGCAGGACGTGACCGGCCTGACCCATCACAGCGACCGCGGAGTGCAGTACCGAGCGATTCGCTACACCGAGCGGCTCGCCGAGGCCAAGGCCGTCGCTTCGGTCGGCTCCAAGGGCGACTCCTACGACAACGCCCTGGCCGAGGCGTTCAACGCGCTGTTCAAGACCGAGTGCATCCGCAACCCCGCGATGCGCCCACCAGGGGCTGGAAGTCCGTCGCCGACGTCGAGATCGCCGTCGCCGAGTACGTCGACTGGTTCAACCACCGGCGCCTGCACGGCGAGATCGGACTGGTCCCACCAGCAGAGCTCGAGCAGCACTACTGGGCGCACTACCCTGCAACCGCACCGGCCGAACTCACTGCCGGAGCCAGATAACCGGGCCTCCACCGAACCCGGGGCGAATCACGGTCTACTTCACGAATTCGCAGGAGAATATGTAGTCTTCGCCGATCACGTGATTGTCCATCTTCGGGCACTCGTCCAAGGAGGTATAGACATCCTCGTCGACGCCACAGGAACACTTGGCGCGGTACCGCGGCATCGCATCGGGGCCCGCTAGGCGCTCGCCCGCCGGAGTCATGACGTACCACCCTCACCTTTCGGTGTACGGATTGTCAGCATCCTCCCGGGCTTCTGGATCGTCAACAATGGCGCTGGTCATGGCGGTAGGCAGCCACGATCGAGGCCGATGGTCCATCGGAGTAAGCCGATCACCCTCCGTCGGCGGAGGGCTGCTCCGGGAAGGTCGGCATGCGCTCCATCGCCACCCACGGCGCCTCGGAGAACAGGTGCCCGTAGAGGTCCATGGTCATCGTCGCGGTCGCGTGGCCGAGGATCGTCTGCACCGCCTTGGGGTCAGCCCCGGCGGCGATGAGCAGGGAGGCGGCGGTGTGCCGCAGGTCGTGGATCGTCGTGCCGACAAGGCCCACCGATGCGGTGGTCTCGGTCCACCGGGAGCGGACGCGGAAGTTGGTGTTGGTCCAGATCGCGCCGGTCGGGCTGGGGAACAGGTACGAACCTGGCGTCGCACTCGCGATCCGCTCGTTGACGTACGCCTGGAGCGTCGGAGGCACGGGCACGGTCCGCGTCTGGTGCGTCTTGGTCGATCCGAAGACCGCGCCGCTGGTCCGCTTGGACTGCGGGGCGGCCCGGTGGATCCGGACGCCCAGCCCGTGCGGCGTCTGGACGACGTCGTCGACCCTGAGCGCGGCCATCTCCGAGAACCGGCACCCGGACAGACCGAGGAACAGCACCACGGGGCGGCACGTCGGCGGCATGGCGTCGGCCAGCCGGCCGAGCTGCTCGGCGCGGAGCCAGTGCGGCTCCCGCTTGGTCGAGCCGCGAGGCAGCGCGACCGACCGCGCGACGTTGACGGAGAGACGTCGGTCGCGCACCCCGTAGTCGAGCACCAGCCGGACGACGGACAGCACCCGACGCCTGCTCGCCGTCGCCAGGCCGCGGGCCGTCATCGCGGTCAGCACGCGCTCGACATCGGTTGCGGAGATGGCCCCGATCGGCAGGCGACCGATGACGGGCAGGATGTACGAGCGGAGCAGGAACTGCGTGGTCTCCTGGCTGCGGACGGCGAGGTGCTGGCGCGATGCCTGCCACTCCGCCGCGAGTGCCTCGAAGGTGACGCGCCCTCGCGCCGGGTCGATCCAGGTGCCGTTGCGCAGCTTGGCGAGCTGGTCCTCCTCCCACCGTCTGGCGTCGCCGCGGCGGGCGAAGGACTTCTCCGCGATGACACGATGCTCGAAGAAGACCTTCGCCCGCCAGGTGACCGTGCCGGTCGGCAGCTGGCGGCGGGTGACGGACATCAGCGCCGGCGCGGCATGACCGGCTCCTGGTCCACCCACGACGCCGGGAGCAGGATCACCGTGCCGAGGCGGCGGCAGGGGATCTGGCCGGTGTCGGCCAGGTGGTACAGCGTGCGGACGGGCACGCTGAGCACCGCGGCCGCGTCCTTGACCCGGTAGTACTGGCGAGCGGGGGTGACGGTGGCGGCGTCCGGCCGCGTGGTCGTGGTCATGGCGGTTCTCCTTCGGTGTGACGGCTGTCTTCCGGAGCCACAGTGGCCCCGGAAGGGCGGCGCGGGGTGCGCCAGGCGTGCGGGCTGTGGATGACGGGTGACGGGACCTCCGTTCTCCGTTGTCAGATGCCGATGACGGGCGCGCGGGGCGGGGATGGGTGGCTCGGCACGGCGATGACGGGCGGCGCAGGCTCGTGAGTCGTAGGCGTGACCGGCGCCGGCTGGTCGGTGTGGAAGGTCTCCCAGGTCTCGGTAGCGGACCGCTCCGCGTGCGTGGTCGCGAGGATCTGCTCGAGCACGCCGCGCGCCGTCGCCGGGAGAGCGGGCGAGGGCAGGCAGTCGGGGTCCGGTTGGTCCAGCACCACGTAGGTGTGGTTGTGAAGGCGGCCTCGACTCATGGCGACGTAGAGGTCCTCACGCGCCATTCCGGGGGCCGCGATGGTGTGGGTCTCGTCGACGGTGATGCCCTGGCTGCGAGCGGTGGAGGTGGCGTAGCCCAGCTCGACGTGCTCCGCGACGTAGGCGGCGGGCAGCCTCACCGTGGCACCGGTGGGCGCGCCCGCCGGTCGGGCGCGGATGGAGCCGTCGGGGAGGAGTGCGGCGATGTCCCACAGGTCCCCGTTGCGGATGTACCCCCGATCGGTGGCCAGTCGGCGGTTGTTGTGGCGGGTGACGATGCGGTCGCCGATCCCGGCGGTGAGGCCGTCGTGCAGGACGACGCCGCTGTGGCTGACCGTGCCCGTCAGGACGCCGTCGGCGTGGGCGCGGGTGTTGAGATCACGCACGGTGCGGTTGTCCGCCGCCTGCAGAACCGCTGTCCGACCGCCCTGGCGGGCGGCCGTCACGGCGTCCAGTGCGGCGTCGAGCATGTCGTCCTGGGGCCCCGCCGTGAAGGCACCGTGCGCGTCGTAGGCGTCGAGCGCGGACGCTTGGGCGTGGCGGAGCTCGAGGCTGGCGCGGGCTTCCCAGGGGTGGGCGAAGCGCCACAGTGAGGTGAGCTCGGCGGTGGGTCCGCGTCGGGCGAGCATCGCGAACGCGCCGCCGGCGTCGACGGATTCGCGCTGCAGGTGGTCGCCGACCAGCAGCATCTTGGCGCCCGCCTCGCGCGCCTGGCCGGTCAGGGCAGCGAGGGTGCGGGTGTCGGCGAGCGACGCCTCGTCGACGATGACCAACTGGCCAGCAGTGAACGTCCAGCGTTGTTGCTCGGCCGCGACCGCCCCCTGCGCCCGGCGTCCCTCGCGGGCTGTGAAGTAGTCCGTCGCTGCCTCCAGGTCGCGCTGCGTCTGCAGGAACGTACGGGCGCGGTCGTGGGCGCCGGTGCCGGTCGTCTCGTACAGCCACTTGGCGGTGGTCTCACAGTCGATCCCAAGGCTCTCCGAGAGGGTGTGCGCGGCGGTGGCCGACGGTGCCAGGCCCACGACCGGGCCGACGGTGCGCTGCCAGAAGTCGGTCAGCGCTCGCAGGGTGGTGGTCTTGCCCGAGCCGGCCGGTCCGACGAGTGCGTCGACCACGCGGGCAGAGCCCACGATCGCCTCGACCGCGGCGACCTGGTCGGGTGCGAGCCCGACGGTGTGAGGCGGCAGCCGGTGAACCAGCCCTATGCGCATGAGCGCGGGGAGAGGGGAAGCGCGTCCGTCTCGGCCCCGTCGATGAGCGCTCGTTCTGCAGCGAGCAGCTCGGTGGAGGAGTACAGGTTCTCCCCGACCCGACGGGTTTCCGGCTCGCGTGTCTCGTCCAGGTGCACGCAGTCCCGAGCCGCTTCGGTGACGAGCGCGTCAAGGAGCGCGCGTCGCTCGGCGGGCGATGCCATGCGCAGGGGCTTGGAGGCGCGGAGTGCCTCGGTGGCCAGGTTCCACGTGGTCCACACCGACCGCTTGGCCGACACCTCGGCCAGCAGCTGGTCCACCATGGCCGCCCGCACCTCAGGTCCGATGTCGTGGACATGCAGCGCGCGTCCGTACCGCCCTTGTAGGGCCCTGGCCGCAAGGTCCTGCGGCTCGACACCGGTGAGCGCGCGGGCGCGGTTGGCCCACTCGGTCAGCAGCTCGACCAGCGGCCGGACCGTCTTGGGCGGGCGAATGGTGCGGGCGAGATACTGGCGCGCCTTCGTCGTCTCGACTCGCGTCGGCTCCCGACCGTGGTCCGCGACGAACTTGGCGGCCCAATCCTGTTCGGCGCAGTGGATCTGCTCAGATCGAGCCGAGAAGTGCGCCAGGACGTCGTCGTCGATGCCGTCGATCTCGAAGGCGGCATTCCGCCGTGGGCCGCGATCGCGGTGCGACCAGTGGACCGGGAGCCGGCGGGCGAGCTCGTCGGCGAGCAGCGTGTCGTACAGCTCTGAGACGGTGATGGTCGCGGCGTGGACCGTCTTGCCATCGACCGACCGCCACACGCCACCCGGACCCTGCACCTTGTTGGCGACGACGACGTGCGTGTGCAGATTCGGGTCGGCCGCGCGGGTGTCCCAGTGGTCGAAAGCGGCGGCGATCATGCCGCGGGTGGTGACCTGCCGCCGGCCCGCCTCGCCGACTCGGGTGCGGATGACGGACCGCTCGACGAAGGCCAAGGCGTCATCGAGAGCCGCTCGATGCGCGGCGTAAACCGTTGCTCGGGTCCGGTCGTCGGCAAGGCCCCACAACACCGAGACAGACTTCGGCACGGTGAAGGTCAGGTCGTACCCGACAACGGCGTGCCGGCGCTGCGCACCGCGGTGGCCGTCATCGCCCCCTGCGCTGGTGGGTCGTAGCGGTTGTACGGCCGCCCGAGGGGCGCCCCGGTGACGGGGTCAGTGCCGTCGCGGAAGAGCGCGGCCATCGCTTGTTCGCTGACCTGAGCTCCCGGCACGAGCTGTTCGACCGCGCCGGCGCCCAGTCCGGCGAGGCCGGCACCGTGCCACCGGCCGGCGGGGTTGCCGGTCTGCTGGTAGTACCGACTCAGCGCCTGCCCAGGCCCCAGGTCGGTGTCGCCGGCGGCGACGTGCCGGGTCAGGTACGTGTACCCGTCCCCAGCCGTCAGCTTGTGCATCGACATCACGGCGCCGCTCCCACCCGGGAGCCGTCGCTTGGTCCGCCCCACCTGCTCCCCAACAGCAGGTAGGCAGATCGGCCGACAACCTCTGCGGCGCTGGCCGTCACCGGGAGTCAGACGCCGCTGCCTGCACCGGTCATCCGGCGCCAAACCGTCATCGCTCCACCGGCAGAGGTCTCCCAAGACCTTGACGTCGCGCGCCACAACGACGACTCGGCGAGCGACGACCGTCCCCATAACTCGGGCCCTCTGCCGGCTCGGTGGACCGATGACGGCTCCTGGACTCTTCTTGCACGTCGTGCGGTCTGGTATCTGGCGCGAGCGGAAATGGGCCACCGTAGGGCGCGTGACGGCGACACCTTATGCTGCTCCGCACCGCCAACGCGCTTCCTGCGATCCGATGTGTCATGTGCGACGCACCGCCGCACTGCCGGCTTGTCCTCTTGTGAGCATCGAGGTGCGACCTACACCGGCACGTGCCTCGGGCGGCGCGGCGCGCCGTCGTGTCGGTCATCCCCGAACTCCGCGACCTGCAAGGCCACCGACGGCGACGCGGCTCCCGCGCCGAACGACCAGTCACCTACAACACTGATCGCCACAAGAATCGCAACGAAGTCTGACGCGCCTTCTGCCTGCTCAGCACTGGCGCGGCCTGGCCACCCGCTACGAGAGGCACGCCGTCAAGTACCGTGGCGCGGTCGTCCTGGCGGCCATCACCTGGGCGACGGACATAGGAGACCCGCCCTAGCGGTCGGGCAAGCGGCCCACGAGGCGCCGAGCATATAATCACCGCATGGGAGAGGCCGTGGCGTGGTTTGTGCGACAGGATTCGGCGGTACAAGTAAGCACCGTCGCTGCTGCCTTGGCCGGGCTGAGCCTGATAGTTTCAAGCCTCAGCATGCGCACCGGTCGACAGGCATTGAAGTTGTCGAAGAGACAGGAGGTCCAGCGCAAGGCCAACTTGGTGTTGGAGTACTCGCAAGCTTCTCGGTCCGCGGCCGGTGAGAACGTTCTGTACACGTTCCAGATCACTGTGAAGAATTTATCGGACGCGGCAAACGCGCTGGCTCGTGCAGACTTGCGCATTAGTTATTCGATCGAAGGACTCTTGACCCAGGTTGCGGTTCCGTCGGTCAGCGAGGGGGTCGAGATCCTGCGGGACGGCAAGACTTCACGAATGGACCTACCGGTAAAGATCGATGGGCGCACGACCGTCGGAGGAAGAATTCACTTCTCACATTCGTCCAAGCTCCTAGCGGGTCGAGTGGTGCGAGGCTATCAACTCGTTGTTACCGACACCTTCGATTCCCCACATGTCGTTGATGTGGTGCATATGCCGGAGGGCGGGTTGAACTCATGAATTGGCGTATAGAAGCCTCGGGCTCCCTGGTCCCGGTCTTAGAGACGGCGGCCACGGCAACGGCGAGTGTCGTCTCGGGAGCCTTCGTGCCAGTGGTCATGGTCGACACTCGGGCCAACAATGCCCTAGCGGAACTAATCCGGGTGCATGAATTCTCGGATGGCGGCGATTGTCGATCGAGTTGGGGGATCCTGCCGACGCGCAGAGGCAATATAGTGCTGAGGCTGCGATTCGATCGCCCTGTGGATCTAGATATTGCGTTGGTGTTCACGCTACCTGGTCAAGCTGGCGCCGTTGATCAGGTAATGCGTGCGCGGTGCCTTTACCTACAACACGGCACGGCCGGGCATGGCCTGAAGGATCATTTCGATGAGCCGCGCATCCTGATCGAAGTGCCCGCAGACAACTTCGCCGATATTTGGGACGATATGTTCCTGCGCGCCGCGGCGAAACAAGCTCGGTCGGATGGCGCGTCGTACGCCGAGTCTCGTCGCGTTGCGCCCGAGTTCATTAAAAAATGGCGCGAGCTATTCGACAATCGATTGCCCGAGTAGCAAGCCCGTCGGTCGCAGCATCCCGACCTTTGCAGGGCTCAGTGGTCACCCGGACGCCGAACCGGCGGGCCGCAACCATGGGCAGCATGGCGCGCGACGCGCCTTGGCCGCACACCGCGTTGGGGACCCGTGCCACTGTTGCGCCTTGCCGAGTGGTCCTCTCGAAGATCAAGGCGCCGGCGCTCCGCCTGCGGGCGGCGCTGATGCGCCGTCCTCGGCGGCGCCGCTGAAGGCGGGAGCTGGGAGAGGGCCGGGTATGAGGGGCCAATCTCTCAACCCTTGCGCGTCCGCGTAATGGTGAATTTCGGCTGGTCTGCGCCGTTCCACACGAGCTGGAACCGCTCGGAGATCAGTTTGTCCAGCTTGACGGTGAGCTCTGAAACCCCGGGCTCCGGAGCAGTTTGAATCTTATAAACTGCGCGCGCGTAAGAGTGAAGGACTGGATCAACGAAGCGAAATTGCCCGGATGACGACTTGCGAATGAGAGAGCCACGTTCCTCATCTTGCAGCTTGTTGAGGTATGTCGTCGCGTTGCTCGAAGGGTAGTCGGAGTGCTGCTGTCTTATGCTCGCAAGAATGGCTGCATGCGTCATGCCCTCGAAGGGGCCGGCCGCGATCGCTCGCACGGTCAGCTCAGTGTTGTGAAACTTCCTTTCGCGTTCGCGACGCAATGCCTGCTCAAACCGGGCTCGGAGTGTATCCGAAGATTCGGCGATGTACGTGTCAAGCGTTTTCTCCATATCGCCATCAAGGAGAACCTTCTGTATTGACTGGGTACCGGTGATATCTGCTGCGCGGGACGCATTGAGAGCGAGGTGATGTGTAACGCTCGCCAAGCCGGAAGAGAACGAAACGATCTGCTTCGAAATTTTGTCGAACCTGACGTTCAGCAGACCACCGCCCTTGGTAAGGATCTTCTCGAGCTCAGGCGGGGTCATCAACGGCACGTGAATTTCTGCGACGCGATTCCGCATCTCGTTGTCGTACTCGACGACTTCGCGCGCAGTATCGGTGGCGCCGATCGCGACGATGCGAAGGCGAGGGAAAGTTGCCGCGAGGTCGGAGAAGATCTTCAGCGTTTGCGCAAGAAGAAGCTTCTCCCCAGGCTCCACTTTATGGAAGTCCTCAATGACCCAGCAGACCTCTTTAGCGCCGAGGAATCGGCCGAGGCGTTGAGGACTAATTTGCGCGGGCACCACGCGGCGCGCGGTTGCTCCGACAGTTTCAGTCTCGGCTGCTTCAACTGCGGCCTTAGCCTGCAGAAACTGTGCTTCAATGCTCCCCGACGTCGTCGCGGCGAGTTCCGTGGTGCGCGAGTCCGTGTAGAACGCATCGAGTTGGTCGAAAGCGTCGAGGAGCAGTTCGCCGAACGTCGTACTGTGATTGCATCGTGTCGTTACAACGGCGCCGTATATCTCCCGCAACGTCTTCTGCAACAATGTCGATTTGCCGGACCCGGATTCGCCATAGACCACAACCTGCTTGCCCGGCGTCTTGAGGGCGTTCGTAAGGCGCACCTCGATCTCAGCCCGGTCGACGAAGTTCACAGTCGCCTGACTGGTAGGTGTGAACACCTCTTCGACGGTGTACGACATCTGCGCCATGGGCGCCGACCCTATCTCACCCGGGCTTCAGCAAAGGCTTACGTTGAGCGGACTGTCATCACGGCCCAGTGCGCGCCTACCGCCGCCGACCCTCCGCCGAGCATCCGCGCGACTCCGGCCCGCGGCAAGGGCGCCTGCGGCGTCGCTCCGCGATGGCCTTTGGCCACCCTTGCCCCGGACCTCCGTCGCGCTCTTGTGCTCCGCTACGGGTCGGTGGGCTCACCCTGTCCACCGTGACAGCGACGCTGACAGCAACCCGCTGTTTGGTCGGCGTCCCGTCGGGGGTCACCGCGCTGGGATACACGCCCCTGAGCAGGCCCGACGCCACAGTGTGCGGACCGGCCGGGCGCCTACGGATTAGAAGGTCCCTCGAAGAGAGGCCGCGTGCCTGGGGCGTCACGAGCCCATCGGAGGTGTGATCGGGGAGGCGCTCAGCCCCGAGAATTCGGGGTTTCCGTAGGCGACTGGAACCGCGGCGTGGTCAGCGTGTGGTCAGCAGCCGGCGCGGAAAGCCCGCATCGGACGCCTTACACGCATGTGTTTCCGCAGGTCACGGCTCTGTCGGTCCCTCTGGATCGAACTCCTAAAGCGGGTGTCGGCAGTTCGAATCTGCCCAGGCGCACACAGTGTTTGTTCAGGTCACATCCCAGGTGCGGCAACTGTGGCTGGCCGATGAGGCACCAGCCCGCTACCCGCTCCGTCGCGCGTACAGGAGCAGGTCCGTCACCGTGGCGGGGCCGAGGGCGGTGATGGTCAGCTCGGCCGCGGCGCGGAGATGTCGTACGACGAGGGTGAAGGCGCCGGAGTCGTCACCGACCTCCTCCTCGTAGGCGCCCATCGACAGGCGTACCCGGCCGCGCACGGCGACGTTGAGCTCCACCTCTCCGGTGCTGCCCCACGGCCGGCTGACACTCTGACCCGGCACGAGCTCGTGCACGGTCTCGTCGTCGAGGAACGACGTCAGCGAGGAGACGTGCACCTCGGCGTCGAAGACGGGCGCCAGGTACCCCGGAACCTTCGCCAGCAGCGCGCCGCGCTCCGCCACGACGCAGCCGGTCAGCCCTTGGGTGAGCTGCAGGTGCCGACGTGCAGGGCCTCCGAGCGGAACCGGCGCGCCGGCGATGCGCAGCACATCGCCCTCGAGCCAGACCTCGGCCCGCCAGGTGCGGACCTCGGGATGGAACACCGGCCCCGGCGGCGTCGGCTGCGGCCCCGCGGTGGGACCCGCGAAGATCGGCCGGTCCCCCGACCAGTAGAAGCGGTCCAGCAGCACCTTGCGCCCTTCGCCCGGGAACAGGTTGATGGGAACGTCCGCGGACTCGACGTCGTCCCCGAGGGCATAGCCGTGATAGACGACGTACGGCGTGGCGCCGTCCGGGGCGAGGACGAGCGCGAAGTGGCCAGGACCGTGCACCGGATGGGCCGCGGCCCAGAACGGATTGCCGGCGTACTTCACCCAGGGACCGGTCAACTGGTCGGCCACCGCATAGCCGGCCCCGTAGGTGCGCTCCTAGTACCCGCTGCCGCTGAAGAACGCGTAGTAGCGCCCGTGTCGCCGGACGACGAAGGGGCCTTCGATGATGCTCGACCCGTCGGCGCGGCGCTCCCACGCCTCGGACGGTGAGGCGACCTCGACCGCGGCCCCTCGAGACGGCCCTTGACGAGTCGCTGGGCCGCGATGCCGATGACCTGCGGGGGGTCGTAGCCGGCGTGGATGCGGCGCACGAAGAACAGCCACTCCGAACCGTCGACGTCCCGGAACGGCGATCCGTCGATGTTGTAGCGGTCGTCGCGGAGCGGCTCGGCGTCCCACACGAACGGGCCGCGCGGACTCGCGGAGCTGGCGATGCCGATGTGCCGCTTGTACGCGTCGGCCGGACCCACCTCGTGTCAGGCGGGGGCCGACCCCGGCGCTTGGTGGTGGCCGTGACGTACATGACGAAGACGCCGTCGGCGTACACCACCTCGGGCGCCCACAGATCGGCCCAGTTCCAGGCGTCCTCGTCGTGGGCCGGCTCGAGGCAGAGGCCCTCGGACGTCCAGTGGACGAGGTCGGTGGATCGGTAGACCGGGATGCCGCGATGATTCGGCGTGCCGCCGCTGTGGTACAGGAAGTACTCGTCGAGATGACGGATGACGAACGGGTCGCCGTGGTCCTGACCGGGTTCGCCGCGGACGACGGGGTTGGCGAACTCCGTCGGAGACGTCACCACGGCGGCGCCCCGAAAGATGACGGCGACAAGGGTGCCGGTGATGACAGCCTGCTCGGACCCGTCGAGGTGGGTCGCCGCCCCGTCGGTCTGCACCCGCTGGTCATCGGCTCGCGCTCCTCGGATCGGCACGTTCAGTGCACTCCTCGGCAGCCACCGTCGTCAAACCTTCGCCACGTCTCGGCGACGCCGGGACGGCTTCGGCCAGGTGCGCCACGGAAGAGGGCCCCTTCACTGCAGACTGGGTGCCCCGCACCGTGGAGGACGCCGTGCCGATGCCCCGAGGGATCACCCGCATCAACAAGCGGTTCATCAACCCGCTCATGCTTCGGCTCGCCGGGATGGGGCCGATGGTCGATCTCGAGCACGTGGGCCGGCGGACCGGGGCGGTGCGGCACACCCCGCTCATGGCCTTCCGCGGGGGTGACGTGGTGACGATCGCGCTGACCTATGGCCCGGACGTGCAGTGGCTGGCGAACGTCCGGCACGCGGGTCGGTGCCGCATGCGCATGGGCCGGGAGGTCCTCAGCCTCGGTGCCCCACGAAGCCTCGACGCCACGGAGGGCCGGGCCCGGATCCCGCAGCCGCAGCGCGCACTGCTGCGCTGGCCGATCCGGTGCCGCGACTACGTCGAGCTGCCCGTCCTCGCCCCGTCACCTCTCCCGGCAGACCAGGCCAGAGACCGGTGACGCGCTTCGCGTGACGTCAGCGTCGCCGAGCGGTGAGCGTGAAGGTCGCCGGCAGGCGCTCGGGGCGCTCACGCAGCCGGTACTCACCGACGTCGTCCCGGACCATCAGACCCGGCAGCGCGTCCCACGGCACGCTGTCGTGCTCGGTGAGGGACGTCAGCTCGAGGCCCGCGTCCAGCACCGCGGTGACGATCTCGCCGAGGCCGTGGTTCCACTCCATCGACCGGGGCTGGGCGACCTTCTCGGTGCCCGCGTAGCTGTACTCGTCCTCCCAGACGAGCGGCTCGGTCTGCTCGAAGTACGGGAGCTCGAGAGCCGGCGTCGTCCCGCCGGTCCCGGTGATCCACGGCTGCTGCGCACGGTCGGCGTGCTCGGCGCCGACCGTCATGGCGAGCGTCGAGAGCAGCACGGGATGGCCGTCACGGATGACGAGCCGGCCGCCCGGGCGCAGCAGGGTCGCGACGGTCTGCGCCCAGCGGCGGATGTCCGGCAGCCAGCAGATGGCGCCGATGCCGGTGTAGACGACGTCGAAGGTCCGGCCGCTGAGGGCAGTCGGCGCCGCGTACACGTCGGACTGGACGTAGTCGATGTCCGCCCCCGCACGTCGGGCGAGGCTGCGCGCCTCGTCGAGAGATGCGCCGGAGAGGTCCACGCCGGTTACGTGCGCGCCCAGCCGGGCGAGGCTCAGGGTGTCGGTGCCGATGTGGCACTGCAGGTGGACGACGTCGAGGCCTGAGATGTCCCCGAGGCGGGGGAGGTCGAACTGGACGACGCCGGACAGCTGCGTGGGGTCGGCGAGCATCCCGTCGATGCCGTAGCCACGGGCGTGCACCGGCGCTCGGCTGTCCCAGTTGGCGCGGTTGACGTCCAGGTACTCGTCGTCGGACATCCGCCGGACGCTAGCAGCGCGGCCAGGGGGCCGGCCGCGATCGCGGGGCCGACGACGGCGCACGCCGGCCGCCGCGTGGCAGCGTGGCCACGTGCCACCGACGGAACAACCGCCTGCCGGGCGACGCTGCACCCTCGTGATCGACCCCGACGTCCGCCTGTCCCTGCTCGACCGTGCCCGCACCCGCACCGGCGAGCCGGACGCCGCAGCGCTGCGGGGCGTCGTCGGGCGGGCGGTCCGGGCGGAGCGGCTGGGCTACGAGCGGTTCTGGGTCGCCGAGCACCACGGGGTGCCGGGCATCGGGGGCGCCGCCCCGGCGGTGCTCCTGGCCGCGGTCGCCGGGGCGACGTCGACCATCCGGCTCGGTT
Source organism: Cellulomonas sp. ATA003 (assembly GCF_031582905.1). Classification (NCBI taxonomy): domain Bacteria; kingdom Bacillati; phylum Actinomycetota; class Actinomycetes; order Micrococcales; family Cellulomonadaceae; genus Cellulomonas; species Cellulomonas sp. ATA003. Next base: position 3,233,041 of record NZ_CP133990.1, on the reverse strand, counting down.
CGGCCGGGGTGATGCTGCCGCACCACCAGCCGCTCGTGGTCGCCGAGCAGTTCGCGACGCTGTCGGCCTTCGCACCCGGTCGGGTCGACCTCGGGCTGGGCCGCTCGCCCGGCTTCACGGCGCCGGTGCGGAGGGCTCTGCGGCAGGTCGAGCGCGACTTCGCCGCCGACCTCGCCGAGCTGCGCGGCTTCCTCGACGGGACGGCGGAGATCACCCTGCGTCCGCAGCCCGACGGCCCGGTGCCGATGTACGTGCTGGCGACCGGCAGCGGCCTGCAGGTCGCTGCCGAGCTCGGGCTGCCGGTGATCGTCGGTGGACCTCTGCTCGGGGTGAGCGGTGACCCGTCGCCCGGGCTCGAGGCGCTCGCCGGGTACCGGCGCGCCTTCCGGCCGTCCCCGCAGCGGCCCGGGCCGAGGGTCGCCGTCAGCCTCGACGTGCTGATCGCCGACACGACCGCCGACGCCGCCGACCTGCTCCTGCCGGAGGCCTGGGCGATGGCCCAGAGCCGCACCACCGGGGTGTTCCCGCCGCTCGAGTCGGTGGCCGCCGTCCGGGCCGCCACCCGCACCCCGCGTCAGCAGCAGTACCTCGACCAGACCGCCGCGGGCGCGATCGCCGGGACGGCGACCCACGTGGAGAGCCGGCTCGCCGAGCTGCTCGACCGCACCGGGGCGGCCGAGCTCGTCGCGTCCGGCAGCACCTTCGACCGCGACTTGCTCGCCGCCTCGGACGCCGCGCTCGCGGCGATCTTCGGGTCGTCCACGCCCCCGCCGTCCGTCCCGGGCTGCTGACACCAGTCCCTCGCCGGGCGTAGCGTCCGATCGTCCCCATCACGCCTCGCCGAGGGATGGACCATGACGACCGACCCGCTGTGGGAACCGCCGCTCGCCGGCACCGACGCCGAGCACCTGACCGGCACGCTCGAGCGGCTGCGGGCGACATTCCGCTGGAAGGCCGACGGCCTCGACGTCGAGCAGCTGCGGACCCGCGCCGTGCCGTCGTCCGAGCTGACCGTCGGCGGGCTGCTCAAGCACCTGGCCGTCTGCGAGGACGACGTCTTCTGCTGGCGGATGTCGGGCCGCCCGCCGGTCACCTGGATGTCGGTGCCCGAGGACGACGTCGCCCGCTGGCAGTTCGCCGTCGACCCCGACGAGACCGCCGACGACGTCTACGGCCTCTGGGCGGCGGCGGTCGGCCGGTCCCGCGCGCGGCTGCGCGAGCTCGTGGCCGACGGCGGCCTGGACCAGCCCGGGCACCTCGACTTCCACGGCGACCGACCGAGCGTGCGGCGTCACCTCCACGACCTCATCGAGGAGTACGGCCGCCACACCGGTCACATGGACCTGCTGCGCGAGGCGATCGACGGGCGCGTCGGCGAGGACCCGCCGGTCGACTGGCCGATGCTCCCGGTGGACGACGACGCCCGAGGCTGAGCCGGGCGGTCCGTCAGCGCCGTCCGCCGCCGCGCGCCGCCGCAGTCCGCCGCCGGTCCGCGTCCCCGCCGGTCCTCGACCCCGCCGCCGGTCCGCGTTCCCGCTAGTCAGCGACCCGTAGCTCAGCGCGGGGCCGCGTCGTACGTGTGCCCCGCCGCCCGCAGCCGGTCGACCAGCACGTCGCCGATCGCGGTGGCCGGGGTGAGCGAGCCGGCTCGGTCCGGCAGCAGGTCGCCGTCCAGGGCGAGCGCCAGCGCCGACTCGCCGAGCATGACGGCGGTCGCCGCGTACCCCGGGTCGCCCGGCCCGGCGGCGACGGCCCGGTACCGGCGGCCGGTGGTCGTCGTCGCCCGGACCTCGGTGCGGAACCAGCCGTGACGGCGGGTGTCCTCGTCCGGGCCGGTGCCGGCCGCCGGCAGGACGCGGTCGAGGAGGGCGCGGGTGGGCGGCAGGGCGAACGCGGCGGCGCCGACGGCCAGTCCTGCGGTCAGTCCGTACGCCCGGGCCGCGCCGCGGACGCCGTCGCCGGTGCCGCTGACCTCGCCGTAGCGGAGGTCGCGGCCGTACGCCCAGCCCTGCAGCGCGTTGGAGCGCCGCACGATGCGGGAGTTCACGGACGCCATCGGGAAGGGGCGACCCAACCCCGTCGCTGAGCCGCGCCGGACCGGGGAGTCCGCCGGCTGCCGCGTGGTCGGCTCCGCGGTGCGGTCCGGGCTCAGGGCGTACGGGTCGCCCAGCAGCCGTCGCACCGACGGGTCGCTCACGGCGAGCTCGACGATGCCGCGCATCGAGGCGACGGTCCCGCCGCTGACGCCGCCCTTCGCCCGGGCGACGCCCAGGACGTGGGCGAGGGAGCCGGCGTCGTCGGCGGTGACGCGGCGGTGCAGGGTGAGGACGGCGAGGTCGGACGGGACGGAGTCGTACCCGCAGCCGTGCACGAGCCGTGCCCCGGACTGGCGTGCGACGTCGTCGAACCGGTCGATGGCCTGCCGGATGAACGGCACCTCGCCGGTCAGGTCCGCGTAGTGCGTCCCGGCCCGGGCGCACGCCTCGACGACGGGCAGACCGTGGCGCAGGTACGGGCCGACGGTGCTGACGACGACGCGTGCGGCGCCCGCCAGCGTGGCGAGCGAGCGTGGGTCGGACGTGTCCGCCTCGAGCACCGGCCAGTCACGGGCGGGATCGGCCAGGTCGTCGCGGACCCGCTCGACCTTGTCGCGGGACCGGCCGGCGAGAGCGATGCGCGTGCCGGCCGGTGCGTGGTGGGCGAGGTGCTCGGCGACGAGCCGTCCGACGAAGCCGGAGGCGCCGAAGACGACGACGTCGTGGTCACGGGTGTCGGGGCTCATCGGGCGATGCTCGCGGGGCGGTGGGGGCTCCGCAACCGCCCGCCGCGGCGGGCACCGCAACCGCCCGCCGCGCGGGCTCCGCAACCGCCCGCCGCGCGGGCTCCGCGGACGGCGTGCGGCGGGTGCCCGGCATCGGTCGCTGGACGACACCGGCCGTGATGGGCTGAGGCCATGCCTCACGTCGCAGTCGTCGGTGCCGGGATCATCGGCCTGTCCACGGCCTTCGTCCTGCAGCAGCGGGGAGCCAGGGTGACCGTCGTCGAGTCCGGCCGGCCGGGCAGCGGCCAGTCCGCCGGGCAGGGGCGGATCTTCCGCCACGCGCACGCGGACACCCGGCTCGTCGAGCAGGTGGTCCGGAGCAGGGCGCTGTGGCGCGGGTGGGAGGACGAGCTCGGGGTCGAGCTCATCGCCCGGGAGGGCGCGGTGGCCGTCGGGGACGGCGTCCCGGCCAAGGCCGAGGCGCTCGCGGCGTTCCCCGACGCCCCGGTGCGCCGCCTGACCCCGGACGAGCTCCGTGAGTGGCTGCCCCTGCTCGCCGGGTACGACGGCCCCGCCATGCTCGACGTCCACGGCGGCGCCATCCGGACCCGGGCCGCGGTCGGTGCGCTGAGCGACCGGCTCGCCGGGTCGCTCGTCACCGACCACGTCCTCGCGGTGCGTCGCCGCGACGACGGCTCCGTCGAGATCCGCACCGGGACGGACGTCCGCACCGTCGACCACGTGGTGCTGTGCGCCGGACGGGGGACGGCGGGGCTGGCGCGCGGCGTCGGACTGGAGCTGCCGGTCGAGCTCGGGGCGCACGTCCGGCTGACCTTCCGGGTCGCCGACCCGGACGCGTCGCCGTCGCCCACGTTCCAGGACGGCAGCGGCCAGTTCGGCGAGACCGGCGTGTACGCCTCGCCGTACCCGGACCCGCGCCTCTACGCGGTCGGGCTGAGCGGCGCGACGCCCGCCCACGCCGACGGCGGCGTCGTCGACCCCGCCGCGCTGGCGTCCCTCGCCGAGCGCACCGTCGCCTACGTCGAACGCGCGCTGCCGGGGCTGCGGCCGGAGCCGGTCGACCACGTGCACTGCTGGGTGACCCGACTGCCGTGGGGTGACGACGGCGTCGGGGTGTGGTCGAGCGACGGCGTCACCGCCGTGGCCGGTCACAACCTGTTCAAGCAGGCGCCGGTGCTCGGTGAGGCGCTGGCGGAGACCGCGCTCAGCGGCGTGGTCCCGGCGCCCTGGCACCACACCGCTCGTCTCGGTCGGGACGACTGACCGCACCGTCGTCGGCCGGGTGGTCGACGACGGGACCCGGTGCGCCGACGCGCGCCGACGGGCGCTCACCGCAGCCCGTCACACCGCCCGCCCGCAGACAGGACCGCGATGCGCCATCCCACGACCGCCACCTGGTACCGCGCCGGGCTGCTGCTGCTCACCGCGGCCACGGGCACCGTCGACGCGGTGAGCTACCTCGCCCTGGATCGCGTCTTCACCGGCAACATGACCGGCAACGTGCTGTTCATCGGGTTCGCGCTCGTGGGCGTGGCCGAGATCCCGCTGCTCAACAACGTGGTGGCCCTGGGCGGCTTCGCGCTCGGCTCCGTCGTGGGTGGCCGGGTCGTCGGCCGGGGGCACACACCGCGGCTGCCGCGGTCGGGCGCGTGGGTGCTGGCGTGCGGGGCGGCCCTCGCGGTGGCGCTGGGGGTCGCGTGGCGCGTGGCCGGCGACCCCGAGCCGGTCGCCCTGCTCGTGGTGACCGCGCTGCTCGCGGCGCTCATGGGTGCGCAGGTCGCGGCGGTCAAGCCGATCGGCAACGCCGACATCACCACGGTCGTCGTCACCAGCACCCTGGCGAACCTGACCCGGGAGAGCCGGCTCGCCGGTGGCCGGCAGCCCCGGGGCGCCGCGACGGACCGGCTGCTCGCCGTCGTCGCGATGGGCGCGGGGGCGGCGCTCGGCGCGGCCGTGATCCGCGCTGCGGACGGTCCTGCCGCGCTGCTGTCCGCGTCGGGGCTGCTCGTGCTCGGGGCCGCTGCGCTCGCGCGGGGCCGGCTCGTCCAGCGTGCCGCCGAGCGTGCCGTCCAGGACGACGGCGACAGCGGGGGCGGGCGCTGAGGAGGTCGCGCGGCTACAGCAGCACGTTGAGCAGCACGGTCAGGGCGACCGAGAGCACGAGGGAGATGAGGATCATCGCCAGGCAGCCCATGCCGCCGCCCAGCGGCCGGACCTCGACGTTGCGTCCGAGTCTCATGTCGACCTCCTCAGGTTCGGACCGGATCGCCGAGCAGCGGTGCTCGTCGTCGCGGTCGCGGCTGCTGCGTTCGGCTGCTGCGGTCGACCACTGGGCCGCGGCGTCCCCGGCGTCCCCGCCGTTCGGCGGGTGACCAAGGTGTACGGCACCGGCCGTCGGGCCGCGACCCCGGAGCGCACCACGTGCCGCGCGTCACGGCCGCGCCTACTGTCGGAGCACAGCGACCGACCGTGTGATGGAGGGGTACGTCATGACCGAGACCGACGCGAAGCCCGACGTGGTGGACATCCTCACGAGCGACCACCGGGACATGCTCGACCTGCTCGCCCAGATCGAGGGCACGGGGGACGCCGAGCGTCGCCGTGACCTCGCGGACACGGTGATCGCCGAGGTCATGCGGCACGCCGTCGCCGAGGAGATGTTCGTCTACCCGGCGATCGCGAAGCACCTGCCCGACGGCGAGCAGGAGGTCGAGGAGGACAAGCGCGAGCACGAGGAGATCGTGCAGGTGATGAAGCGCCTCGAGGACGCCGACGCCGCCGGGCCCGAGTTCCTCGCGATCGCCCGCGAGCTCGAGGCCGACCTGCGCGAGCACATGGCGGAGGAGGAGGCGGACCAGTTCCCCCGCCTGCGCGCGCACATCCCGCACGACGAGCTCGTGACGATGGGCACGAAGGTCGAGAGCGCGAAGAAGCTCGCACCGACCCGGGCGCACCCGAGCGCGCCGCACTCCGAGCTGTTCCACAAGACGCTGGGTCCTGGGGTCGGTCTGGTCGACCGACTGCGCGACGCGCTCAGCGGGCGGAACTCCGGCTAGGTCGGACGACCACGCGACGGCGGTGGTCGCCCTCACCTGGCGCGGCGCACTCGCCTGGCGGCTGCGGCGTCAGCTCCTCGACCCGGTCGGCGCTCGTCCGGCGCCCGCTGGTGGCCGTGTGAGCGGGGGGCGTGGTCGCGTGAGCGGTGGACCGGGGCGGGCTCGGGGGCGGGTCGGGATCGGGGTCGCCTCGTCGCCGTTCCGCTCGTGGTCGGGGCGATACTCCTCGCGGGCTGCGGGGCCGACAACGGTGCGGGCACGACCAAGCCCGAGGAGTCGGCGGCGCATCCCAGCCCTGCGCATCTAAGCCCTGCGCACCCGAGTCCCGCGCACCCCAGTCCCGCGCAGCCGAGTCCCGCGCACCCCAGCCCCGCACACCCCAGCCCGACGATCCCCGACCCGGCCGCCGTGGCCGCGGCGTACGCCGCGCTCGAGGCGGAGCGGGGTGCGCGCGTCGGCGTCGTCGTCGTCGAGGTGGGGACGGGGCGGACCGTCGAGCACCGGGCCGACGAGCGCTTCGGGTTCGCCTCGACGCACAAGGCCCTGTCGGTCGCTGCCCTGCTCGACACCCTGGACCCGGGCGAGCTCGACCGGGTCGTGCGCTGGACCGCGGCCGACCTCGTGCCGCACTCACCCGTCATCGAGCGTCACGTCGGGGACGGCCTGACGTGGCGCGAGGTCGCCGCCGCGGCGGTCACCGAGAGCGACAACACCGCGGCGAACCTCGTGCTCGACCGGCTCGGCGGGCCGGCGGGCTTCCAGCGGTGGCTGCGGGACCTCGGGGACGACGTCACGCGGTCCGACCGGGTCGAGCCGGCGCTGAACGACGTCGGCCCCGGCGAGGAACGCGACACCAGCACTCCGCGCGCGCTCGCGGCCGACGTGCGCGCCCTGCTGGTCGACGGCGGCCCCGCGGCCGCCGACGGCGCGCGCACGGGTGCGGGCGGTCTCACCCCGGAGCAGCGCGACCTGCTCACGGGGTGGATGCGGGAGTCGACCACGGGCGCCGGGCTGGTCCGAGCGGGCGTCCCGGACGGCTGGGACGTCGCGGGGAAGTCCGGCGGGGGACCGTTCGGGATCCGCAACGATGTCGCCGTCGTCCGCACCCCCGACGGCACGACGCTCGTCGCGGCGGTCCTCACGAGCCGTGACGCCCGCGACGCCGCGTCCGACGACGCCCTGGTCGCCCGCGCGACGCAGGTCGCGGTGGAGGCGCTCGGGCTGGGGTGATCCGCGCGCCGTCAGGCTGCCGGCGGGGCGCGACGACGCCGTGGACGATCCCGCCGTCGACCGATCCCGCTCTCGACGATCCCGCTCTCGACGCTGTCAGCGACCCGCGGGGCGCAGCTCGTCCGGTGCGGGGAACGGCAGCACGTACCGCTCGCTGTCCGTGCCGACGACGCTCGCGCTCCCGTACTCGTCGCTCACGACGATGACACCGTGGGCGCTGACGTCGGTGATCCGCACCGGCCGGTCCGTGCCGTCCGGCAGGCGCAGCAGGTGCCGGTCCGCGAGGAACCCGATGCCACGGTCCTCGAGCAGCTCCTCGGCGGTGAGCCAGTCGACCGGTTCGGTGGCGACGGGGCGCCCGAGGACGTCGACCGGGCGGAAGCCGTCGCCGTCGGGCACGATCCAGCCGACCGTCTCGCCGTCGGTGCGACGGTGCTCGATCCACTCCGGGGGCGTCATGGGCCGACGCTAGCGGCAGCCGCCCCGGCGAGTGCCTCGGCCGTCCCGACGCATGCCGCGATCGCTCCGTCGGGCGCACGGGTGACGTCGGGCCGCCCGGCACGTGCAGCGCTCAGGCGCCGTCGTCGGCGGTCGATGGGTCGGGCATGGACACGGGACGGACGTCGGCCACGGGCCGCTGGATGGGTGTGGGGCGATCCGACGACGGGACGGCCGCGGCCGCCGCGACGCACGCGGTCACCGACGCGGCCGGTGGCCGCACGCCCGCGCTGGTCGTGCTCTTCGTGACCCCACACCTCCCCATGGCCGACGTCGCCCACGCCGCCCGGGCCGCGCTGCCCGACGGCGTCCCGCTGGTCGGCTGCTCGACGTCCGGCGAGATCGCGGGCACGTGGGCCGGGTCCGGCAGCGTCGTGGCGATCGCCCTCGGTGGCGAGGGCCTGACCGTCCGCACGTCGGTCGGTCGGCTCGCGGACGGCGCTCGCGCCGCCGGTCAGGACGCCGCGCGGTGCCTGGACGACGTCGACCGCCCGCACACCGTCCTCATGCTGCTCAGCGACGGGCTGGCCGGCTCGCGGTCGGACATCGTGCGCGGCGCGTACAGCGTCGCCGGGGCGTCGGTGCCGCTCGTCGGTGGGTGCGCCGGGGACGAGCTGACGATGCAGGGCACCACCCAGCTGTACGACGGCGAGGTGCTCACCGGCGCCGTCGTGGGTGTCGCCATCGGGTCCGAGGCGCCGATCGCCGTCGGCGTCGGGCACGGGTGGCAGCGCATCGGCGAGCCGATCGTCGTCACCGCGACGACCGGCGAGCGGATCCTCACCCTCGACGACCAGCCCGCCCTCGACGTCTTCCTCGAGGCCGCCGGTGCGCCCGCGCACTCCTACACGATCCCCGGCATCTTCAACGCCACCACTCTCACGCGCGCGTTCGGGCTGCCGCGCCCGGGCGGCGACGAGGTCCGCGCCGTCATGGGGGCCGACTACGACGAGCGCTCGATCGTGTGCGGAGACGTCCCCCAGGGCACGGTCCTGTCGGTCATGGCAGGCGAGAGCGACACCGTCCTCGACGGGACCCGCACCGCCGCCGACGACGTGCTCGCGGGTCTCGGGGTGCGGCACCGGTCGGTGTCATCGCGTTCGACTGCGCCGGACGGCGCGCCGTCCTGGGGGCGGACGGGCTGCGGCGGGAGATGGACGTGCTGGCCGAGCACCTGCCGGGCGTGCCGCTGGGCGGCTTCTACACCTACGGCGAGTACGCGCGCGTCGCCGGCTCCCGCGGCGTCCACAACGCGACCCTCGTCCTGCTCGCGTTCGCCTGACATGGCTGCGCCCGAGTCGCCCGGCCACGCCCCGTCGCCGAACCGGCTGGTGGAGTTTCTCGCAGCGATCACGCGCTGCACGGGGTCCACGGCGGCGGTGCGGACCGCGACCGAGCTCGTCGCCGAGGAGTTCGACGCCGAGGTCGGCGCCGTCGTCATCGGTGACGACCTCGCGTGCGCGGTGGGGTTCGGTCGTGGCGGTCCGCCGGCCGACGAGCTCGTCGCCGCCCGGCTCGGCGCGGGGACGGCCGTGCTGGCGGGCCTGGGGGAGTGCAGCACCCTGACCGCGCCGTGGAGCAACGGCACGGTCGGGCGCCTGCTCGTCGCGCGCACCGACCGCCCCTTCGCGCACGAGGACCGGCACCTGCTGCTCGGCATGGCCGCCGGCCTCGGGCTGGCGCTCGACATGGTCGGGGTGCTGGAGCGTGAGCGTGGGCAGCACCGCGTCCTGGAGGTGCTGCTGGAGATCCAGCGCGCCATCTCCCACCGTGCGCCGCTGCCCGAGGTCCTCGCCGCCGTGACGGAGGGCGCGAGCGTCGTCCTGGAGGGGTGCCCGGTCTCGCTCGTGCTGGACGACGCGCTCGACCCGATGCGGCCGATCGTCGCGGGTGCGGATCTCACCGGCGCGCCGGGGAGCGTCTCGGCGCCGGTGCACATCCACGGTGCGCCCGCCGGTGCGCTCGTGGCCGCGCCCGCCGACGGCGCCCCGCTGCCGCTCGCCGGGCGTGCGCTGCTGCAGTCCTTCGCCGAGCACGCGAGCCTCGCGCTCGCCGACGCCCGGACGCTGGAGGCGATGCAGGAGGCGTTCCGCGACCCGCTCACCGGGCTCGCGAACCGCCGGCTGCTCCTCGACCGCCTCGGGCAGGCGCTCGGTCGGCGGCGGGACGGGGCGGGCCCCACGGTCCTGTTCATCGACCTCGACCGGTTCAAGAGCGTGAACGACACCCTCGGGCACGGCGCCGGCGACGTGCTGCTGCGAGCGGTCGCGGACCGGATCGGCGGGGCGATCCGGTCGGGGACGACGATCCCCTCCGGGACGACCATCGCCCGGTTCGGTGGCGACGAGTTCGCTGCGCTGCTGCCCGACGACCACGACACCGAGGCGGGCGTGGTCGTGGCGCACCGCATCCTCGCCGCCCTGCACGCGCCGTTCGTCGTCCGGGGCAAGACGCTGCACGTGGGAGCCACGGTCGGCGTCGCGCACGCCGGGCAGCTCGGCCCTGGTGAGGGCGCCGACGAGCTCGTGTCGCACGCCGACGTCGCCATGTACCGCGGCAAGGACGCGGGCGGTGGACGGGTGACGGCGTACGACCCGCAGATGCGGGTCGAGCTGCTCGCGCGACTGGAGCTGCAGGCCGACATCCAGGCCGCGCTCGACCACGGCGAGCTCGCCGTGCACTACCAGCCCATCGTCGACCTGCCCTCGGGCCGGACCGTCGCGCTCGAAGCGCTGCTGCGGTGGTCCCACCCGCGGCGCGGGCCCGTCCCGCCGACGGCGTTCATCCCGGCGGCCGAGGCGACCGGCGCGATCGTGCCGATCGGGCGGTGGGTGCTGGGGGAGGCGTGCGCGCAGCTCGCGAGGTGGCGGCACCAGCACCCCCAGCTGATCGTCAGCGTGAACGTCTCCGCGCACCAGGTGCGCGACGCCGCGTTCCGCGACGACGTCCGAGAAGCGCTGCGTCGCACGGGGCTCCCCGCCGACGCGCTCGTCCTGGAGATCACCGAGAGCATCCTGCTGGAGGACGACGACGAGTCGGTGGCGCGGCTGAGCGCTCTGCGTGACCTCGGCGTCTCGATCGCGCTGGACGACTTCGGGACCGGCTACTCCTCGCTCGGGTACCTGCGGCGGTTCCCGGTCGACACGCTGAAGATCGACCGTTCGTTCGTCTCGGGGCCGGCGGTGGAGGTGGGGGACGACCAGCTCGTGCGCACGATCCTCGATCTCGGTCGGGCGTACGAGCTCGGCGTCGTGGCCGAGGGGATCGAGGACGACGAGCAGCAGCGACGGCTGCAGGCGCTCGGCTGCCGGCTCGGGCAGGGCTACCACTTCGGGCGGCCGGTGGACGTCGCCGGGACCGAGGCGCACCTGGTTGCGCAGCGTGCTCGCGTGACCCGGGGCGTGCCGGCCCCTCGTCCCGGGGTGGCGCCCGAGGTCCGCACACCACCGTCCACGCAGCCGCAGCCGCAGCCGCAGCCGCAGCCGCAGCCGCGGCCGGAGCCGCAGCCCCGGCCGGAGCGGCTGCGCGCCGGCGTGTGACCGAGCGCCGCGCCGCGGGGTTCGCGGGCGGCGTTCCCGGGCGGCGCGTCGACGTGCTTCGTCGGCTACCGGGACGGTCGTCCGAGCCTTGTGCACGTCCTCGCGCACGAGGAGCCTGGTGACCAAGGTGAGCGCCATCCGGGCCGCCTCCGACGCAGGGCTCGACCGGTGGTGCGTCCCAGCCGCCCGCCGGGGCAGGGAGGGGTCATGGCGCAGCACCGCATCCTCATCGTGGCGAATCGGACGCTCGGTGGGGACCAGCTCGTCGACGCGGCACGGGAGCGTGTGAAGGCCGGCGCGGACGCCGTCTGGATCGTCGTACCGGCCGCGCCACCGCCGGAGGATGCGGCGGCGTACTCGTGGGTGACGGAGCAGGGATTGATGCCGCCGGCCGGTGGCGGCGACCGGCCGGCCTTACCCGACGCGTACAGGCTGGCCGAGACGAAGCTCGAGCAGGCGCGAGATCAGTTCCGTCCACTCGGGGTCCCGGTGGACGGGGAGGTGGGCGACGAGGACCCGTTCCGTGCGATCGGCGACGCACTCACCGCGCACCCGTGCGAGGAGGTGCTGCTCTCCACGCTGCCGCGTGCGGTGTCGCACTGGCTGCGCCTCGACCTGCCCAGCCGGGTGCAGCGCAAGTACGGCGTCCCGGTCACCACGGTCCCCGCCCCGGCCAGGCAGCGCACCTGACCGGTCACCGCCCGGCGTACGCCGCCTCCAGCGGCTCGATCTCGAGCTTGGTCATCCCCAGCATGACGGCGCACGCGCGAGCGACGCCGTCGTGGTCGGGGCCGGACATGATCTCGTCCAGTCGTCGGGGGACGACCTGCCACGACAGCCCGAACCGGTCGGTGAGCCAACCGCACGGGCCGTGCTTGCCGCCGTCGGCCGCAAGCGCCTCCCAGTAGTGGTCGACCTCCGCCTGGTCCGCGCAGCTGAGGTACATGGAGAACGCCTCGTCGAGGGTCAGGGCGGGGCCGGCGTTGAGGGCGATGACCGGCATCCCGTCGAGCGTGAACTCGACGATGAACGGGGCGCCCGCGGAGACGTCCGGGATGCCGGGCGGCGCGGGGATGACGCGCGTGACGGACGAGTTCGGCACGACGGAGGCGTAGAACTCCGCGGCCTCCTCGGCGCGCTCGTGGAACCACAGGTGCGGACGGACGATGCCCATGATGGTGGCCTCTCGCAGGGTCGGGTTGCGGTCGGAGGGATAGACCGTCGGCGCCCCTCGGAGTCATCGGGCACCTGCTCGCGCGCTCGCGGGCGACCCCGCTGCTCCTCCTCCTGCTCTCGCCGGCTCCTCCTCCTCGTGGTCGGGCGGGTGAAGACGGCGGGTGGTCGGCGGGATCACACTGACCGGACCGGTGCGCGGCCGGCGCCGGCCGGACCTGTCAGGGGGACACCATGCGAGCTCGCTCCGTGCTGCTGTGCGCCGTCGTCGGCGCGTTCACCGTCGTCGCTCCGGTGGGTGCTGCGACCGCAGCCGCACCTGCCGCACAGGCGGTGGCGGGGTGCGGCGACGTCGTCGACGGCGAGGCCTACCTGGCCGCCGACCTGACGTGCGAGGCCGACGTCGGCCTCACCCTGCGCGACGGCGCGGACCTCGACCTGCGCGGTCACGCCCTGGTCGGCAGGGGCTCGGGTGACGCGGTGCGGTATCAGGGCGATGCGACGGTGCGGAACGGCACGGTGACCGGGTGGGGGACCGGGCTCGCGCCGGGGGTGGTGGACGAGCTGGAGCGTCCGCTCACCGTGCAGGTCCGGTCCGTGCGGTTCGTCGAGAACGGCACGGGCGTCGTCGCCGCCTCCGGGTTCTTCGGGCAGCCGGCGCAGGTCGACGTCGTCGCCTCGAGGTTCGAGCGCAACCGCACGGGCTTGAGCGGCAACTTCGGCAGCGGCTTCGACGTGCGCGGATCACGCTTCGTGGAGAACGGCGAGGCAGCGAGCGTCATCACCGCGGGCATCACGGTGACCGGCTCTCAGTTCGACGGCAACGGGCTGGCGCTGAGCTGCGACGAGTCCGGCTGCCTGCTGGAGGGCAACGTGCTGCGGGACAACGCCCTCGGCGTGCGGGCGTGGGTCTTCGGTGCCGACCTGACCAGGAACGTCGTGACCGGCGGCGACGTCGGCTTCGAGGCGGTCGGCGCGTGGGGCGGCAGCACGCTGCGCGGCAACGTGTTCCGGGACGTCGGCACGGCGGTGCGGCTGTCGTCGGCGACGGCGACGCTGGTGGACAACGTCTTCACCGGCAACGGCGTCGGCTTCACGGCCGAGGGTGACGACCCGTTCTTCACGGCGGCGCTGGAGGGCAACCGGTTCGTCCGGAACGGCGACGGCATCGTGGGTGTGGGCGTCCCGACGACGCTGCAGGGCAACGTCGCGGTCGCGAACCGCGGCTGGGGCATCCACGCGCCCGGGGCGACGGACCTCGGTGGCAACGTCGCGCGGGCGAACGGCACCGATCCGCAGTGTGTAGGGGTCGCCTGCTGAGGTGGTGCGGGTGGTGCTGCATGACGGCGGCGACGTCCAGGGAGTGTGGGAGTGTGCTCAGGACGGCGCAGCGAGCGGCCCGACGTACAGCCACCGCCCGTCCTCGCGGACGAAGCGACTCACCTCGTGCTGCGATCCGCGGGCGCCGTCGACCCGGTGGTGGGCCCGGAACTCGACGGTGCCCGTGGTGTCGAACGGGCCACCGGCCCGGACGTCCAGCACGTCGAGCCGGGTCCACCGGACCGCCGGGTCGAGGTCCAGGTCGGCGGGCCGGGTCGTGGGATGCCAGGTGCGCAGCAGGTAGTCGGCGTCGCCGACGGCGAAAGCGGAGTAGCGGGACCGCATGAGCTGGACCGCCGTCGGTGCGTGCACGGTGCCGTCGTGCAGCGGTCCGCAGCAGTCGTCGTACGTCTCGCCGCTGAGGCACGGGCACCGGGTCGTCGCCATGGGGCCAGTATCGGGGCCGGCGGTGGGTGTCGGTCCCGCCGGGGTCGGAGAACCGACCCCGGACACCCTCCGGAGCCGGATGTCAGCCTGACTCCTCTGCATCGGGTGGGTCGGTTTCGTCCCGTGGGTCCATTCCGTTCAGCGAGTCCATGGTGCTGCGGATCGGGTTGCCCAGTCGGTCGGTGAAGCGCCAGGTGTGGGTGTCGCGGGTGATGGTGATGTTCATGCGGTGGATGAGGTCGTGGTGGTGCCAGCACAGGAGTATTCCGTTGGTGACGCTGGTGGTGCCGTGGTCGCGGGCCCATTGATCGACGTGGTGGGTTTCGCAGAGCACGGGTGGCGCGGTGCAGCCGGGGTATGCGCAGTGTTTGTCGCGGGCGATGATCGCGGCGCGCATGTGCGGGGTGAAGAGTCGTTTCTCGCGGCCGACGTCCAATATCTGTGAGTCGGCCGAGAAAACGAACCGGGTGAATCCGCCGTCGCACATGAGCCGGTTCAGTGCGGCCCGGGGGACGGGGGTGCCGTCGTGGTACTGGGGGATGCTGATCGGTGAGGCGCCGCTGATCGCGGCTGCGGTGAACAGGTCGTCAGACCCGGGCTGGTGGACGGCCGCCTCGGCCTCCTCGGCCGCTTCGGTGGCCTCAGCTCCCTCGACGTGGCCGGCCTGCTCGGGTTGCTCGGTCTGCTCGCCGTGTGCGCTCAGCTGGGCGGGGGCCTCACCACCGGCCGGCGCCACGACGCCGTCCGTGCCGTCCGTGCCGTCCGTGCCGTCCGTGGTGTCAGTGGTGGACATCTCGGTTCCGGGGCCGGCGCTGCCTTTCGCCTGGCCGCCGTCCGCGCTGGCTCTCGTTGCGTCGGTCGCGGCTGTCGCCGAGGCTGCGTGTGCGGCTGTTTGGGCGTCGGTGATGACGCTGTAGGGGATCAGGACGCTGACGTGGGGGCGCACTCCGCCGCGGGTGCCGGTCAGGCCGCGGTCGAGGACGACGCGGGCGAGGTCGCCGAGCGCTTGGGCGCGCCGCTTGGCGGGGGTCCGTTCGTCACCGACCGCGGGCACGGGAGTCACCGCCTCGAGGGCGGCCTTGAGGTACTGGCCGTTGTCGATGGTGAGCAGCCCGGCCAGGTGGTACCCGTCCGACGTCCGCGACATCGTGAAGTGCTCCCGGTCCGCCGCCTCGCGGTACCCGCGGTCATCGGCGTCGGGATCGGCAGCGGCAGCCCACCGGCGGGTGAGGATCCGCAACGAGTCCACGGGCCACACCTTCGCCTGCCCGACCAGGAACGCCTCATTGCACTCGTTCCCAGGGTCGGCGAGCACCTCGCACCGCAGCGGGGTGGTGAGGGCGATGGTCCCGATCACCTGGACCTGCTCGTGGGTGATCGACCCGGCCACGCCAGCCGCCGCAGTCGCCGGCAAGTGATCCCGCAGCGCCCGACCCAGGCGCACCTGGGCGTGCGCGGTGCGCACCGAGACCCGGTGGCGGGCGGCGACCCACCTCGGGAACGACCGTGCCCCACCCAGGGCCCACAGCCCGTCGGCCTCGACCACCGGCAGCATCCGCGCACCGACGACCCCCAGGCGGCTGACCACCGACGCCGCCGCAGCAGCGATCACCGCGGCCTGAGCCCCGTCCAGGCCGGTGGTGTCCACCCCGGCCACCGCGTCGGTCGCGGACAGCAACGCACCCACCGCCGCGGCGACGTCGGGCGGCAACACGGAAAGGTCAGGTGAGGACCCGCGCGCGTTTCGGGAGGTGGCGGGCGTGACGTCGTCGGAATCCACCGCATCCACCTCCTCTGCCTACACTTCGCGTCGCTTCGACCTGTATTGTTCGACTGCCTTCATCCCATGGTAGGGCGACCCACTGACAAGCCCGGCGAATCACCCGGGAATTGTGGACGGGCTCGCGCTTCATGCGACTGGTGTCGGCCGCGGCGCGCGCCGGGCGGCCTGGGGAAAACGCCTGTTGAGGCTTTCGGCAGCCGACATCAACGTGCGTATGGAAACGACGCCACCGGACATGCGCAATCGCGTGACGTCCCCTTGGTGTTCTCCAGCCACTGCGCGAGCAAGCGTGATGAGCGATGAGGTCCGGGCGATGAGCGACCAGCGACCAGCGGGACGGCGTGGACGCCGACCGAGAAGGCGTGAGCCCTCGCGCGATCCGCGCGAGGGGCCGGGAGAAGGCGCGTCCAGCACCGCTGAGTTCGCCCCCGCCGCCCGGTCCACCGTCGTATGAGCCTGACCACCTGTCACGTGTCCATCTCGCTCGACGGCTACCTCGCCGGCCCCGACCAGAGCCGCGACGACCCGATAGGCCGCGGCGGAGGCCTCCTGCACCAGTGGTTGCGGCGCGCCGACGAGCCGGGGCACGAGGCCGACGCCGCGGCTCGCAGCCACCTCTCGACCCCGCGCGGCGCGTACGTCATGGGGCGCAACATGTTCGGACCCATCCGCGGCCCGTGGGACGACGACTGGCGTGGCTGGTGGGGTGACGAGCCGCCGTACCACGCACCGGTCTTCGTCCTCACCCATCACGCCCGCGACTCGATCGCGATGGCGGGCGGGACGACGTTCCACTTCGTCACGGACGGCATCAGGCCGGCGCTCGAGCGCGCTCACGCCGTCGCCGCAGGCCGCTACGTCGCCGTGGCCGGGGGTGCGTCGACCGTGCGGCAGGCGCTCGCGCTCGGTGCCCTGGGGACGAGCTCGTGCTCGACATCGTGCCGGTCCTCCTCGGTGCGGGCGAGCGACTGCTCGACGACGTGCCCGACCCCGGTCTCGAGCCGGTCGAGGTCATCCACTCGTCGCTCGCGACCCACGTCCGGTACCGCGTCGGGCGTTGAGCGGGGCGACGCCGGACCACGCGACGGCGCCGGATCACGGGGCGGCGTCGGATCGTGCGACGACGCTCGCGCCAGGTGTGCGCGGTCGCGGGTCCTGCCTCATCGCGCGGCGGCCGCGACACGGTCGCCCTTTCCCCGGTCCGGACCCCGGTGCCGCACGCCATCCGTGCGGGAGGATCACCGCATGGTGGAGCCGGTGGTCGTGGAGGTGTGGGTCGCGCCCGCCGACACCGCCGTACCCGCTTGGGCTCCGGAGGTCCTGGACCCCGCGGAGCTGGACCGCGCGACGGCGATGCCGGACCACACGGCGAACGGTTTCCTCCTCGGCCGGCTCCTCCTGCGCACAGTGCTGGCCGATCGACTCGGGTGCGCCCCGCACGACGTCGTCCTCCGCGCGGACTGCCCGCGGTGCGGGGGCCGCACGGGCGGGTGACGGTCGGGCCGCCAGAGACCGTGGGCGGCCCCACGCCGGTCGTCGAGCCCTTGCCCGCCGGGCTCTCACCCGCCGGACTCTCGCCCACTGAGTCGTCGCCCGCCGGGTCGGCCACTGATCCGTCCCCCACCGAGTCTTCATCGACCGAGACCTCACCTGCCGGCGTGTTCGTCGAGCCCCTCCGGGCAGTGCCTTCCATCGCGGGACATCTCCGCGCACCCCGTGGCGAGATCCACGTCAGCGTCACCCGCTCGTCCCCGGTCATCGCGGTCGCCCTGAGCACGGGCGGCCCGGTCGGCATCGACGCGGAGTCACGCCGTGCCGTCGCCGCCGCGCCGCTCGCCGACGTCGTCCTGTCCCCGCGCGAGCTCGAGCGCGCTGGTCACCTCGCTGGCGACCGCGCCGGCCACCTCACCGTCGACCGCGTCGTGCGTCTCACCGGTCGCCTCACCGGTCGCCTGACCGGTCGCTTTGCCCGTCACCATGCCGGTCACGCCGCCGACCCGCCGCCGCAGCTGACGGCGCGCGCCTGGGTGCGCAAGGAGGCTGCCCTCAAGGCGCTCGGCACGGGGCTCACCGTCGACCCGTCGTCCGTCGAGATCGGGCGCCCGTCGCGCCGGGCCCGGGGTGTCGACGCCGTCGTCGCTGACCGGGTCGCGCTCGCCGACCTACGGCTGGGCCGGGGCCTGGTGGGCGCGGTCGCCGTCGGCGACCCCGACCTCGTGCATCCCGACGCGACCTCACACCCCGGCCAGCATCCCCGTCTCGTCGTCCGCCGCTACGACGGCGCGGCAGCGCTGTGCGCCCGCCCGGCCTCCGCCCGCCCGGCCTCCGCCCGCTCGACCTCCGCCCGCTCGACCTCCGCCCGCCCGACCTGACCCGGGAAGCCGCGACCATCGGGCGGCGCCGCGCCGCCGTCCGGCAGGTCGGGAAGCGCCGGCTCGTCGAGCCACGCCGTGAGCAGGTCGGCGACCCGGATGACGAGGGCGTCACCGCCGGCCGTCGCGTGCTCCGCGGCCAGAGCGCGGAAGTCCGCCGTCGTGACGGTCCCGCCACCGTGACGTGCCGTCCACGTCCGCACGAGCGTCGCGTACTCGTCGTCACCGACGGTCAGCCGCAGCGCGTGCAGGGTCAGGGCGCCGCGCTTGTACACGCGGTCGTCGAAGAGGTCGTCGACGCCGGGGTCCGCGAGGACGAGGTCCTGGCCGAGGCCGGCGAGTCGCGCATGGTGCTCGCGCGCCAGGGCGTCGGCGCTCGGACCCCCGACGCCTCCGACCACAGCCACTCCGCGTAGCAGGCGAACCCCTCGTTGAGCCAGATGTGCTGCCACGTCACCACCGACACGCTGTTGCCGAACCACTGGTGCGCGAGCTCGTGGGGGATGAGGCGGTCGTCCGCGTCGGACCGCAGGTGGTTGGACCCGAAGACCGCCATGCCCTGTGCCTCGACGGGGATCTCCAGCGCATCGGGCGTGAAGACGAGCGTGTACTCGTCGAGGGGGTACGGCCCGAACAGCTCGGTGAACAGCCGCATGATCTCGGCGTGCCGGGCCAACCGGGTGCGCGCCAGTGCCGACTGCCCCTCCGGCACGAGCGCCCGCTGCAGCACCGGCTCCGTCGCGAGCACGACCTCCGTGTACCGCCCGATCTGCACCGTCGCGAGGTAGGCCGGTGTGGGGTGGTGCTCCTCGAAGACCGACGTCGTCGTGCCGCCCCGGGAGCTCTGCCGCGTCAGGGTTCCGTGCGCGTGCGCCCGGTACGGGTGCTCGACGGTGATCGACGTGCGGTACGTCGACGCGTCACCGGGCCGGTCGTTGCACGGGAACCACGACGACGCCCCGGTCGGCTGGCTCGCGACGATGACGCCGTCCTCGAGCTCCTCCCAGCCGACCTCGCCGAAGGGGCTGTCGACGGGCTGCGGCGCACCCGCGTAGCCGACCGTCACCTCGACGACCGAGTCGGTCGGGAGCGTCTCGGTCAGCTTGACCGTCAACCGTCCGGCGCGGTGGCGGTAGCGGGCGACGGTCGCCCCGGTGACGGCCACGGTCCGGACGGTGAGGTCGGCGAGGTCGAGCTCGAGGGCCTTGACCGGCTCGAGCGTGCGCACCCGCAGCCGAGCGGTCGCGTCGAGGCGGTTGCGCCGCACCCGGTAGTCCAGCTCGAGGTCGTAGTGCTCGACGTGCAGCGTCGCGGTGCCGTGGCCGAGGGCGTAGCGGTCGCCCGCCTCGGCGGAGCTGCTCACGTGGCAGCCCCCATCCGTCCGGCCTCGACACGCCCGGTCCCGGTCCGTCCAGCGCCGGTCCGCCCAGCCCCGGTCCGCCCAGTCTCGGTCCGCCCAGCCCCGGTCCGGCCAGTCCCGGTGCGCCACGGTGCGATGGGGTTGCCGACCCACCGCGAGCCGGCCGGGACGCGCTCGCCGCGCAGCACGAGGGACGCCGGGCCGACCGTCGCGCCGTCGTCCAGCACGGCGGCGGGGAGGATGACGCCGTGCGGGCCGAGCGTGGCGCCGTCGCGCAGGGTGACGCTGTCCAGGCTCATCACGCGGTCGTGGAACAGGTGCGTCTGGACGACGCACCCCGGGCCGACCGTCGCGCCGTCACCGAGCCGGACCAGGTCCGCCTCGGGCAGCCAGTACGTCTGGCACCAGACCCCGCGGCCGATGCGAGCGCCCAGTCCTCGCAGCCACCACACCAGCGCGACACTACCGGCGACGGCGTCGGCGAACAGCGGGGCGGCGAGCACCTCGGTGAAGGTGTCGGCCAGCTCGCTGCGCCACACCACCGGACTCCACAGCGGGTGCTCACCGGCGCGGAACCGTCCCACGAGCGCCCACTTCGCGGCGACGGTCACGACGGCGGCGACCACACCGGTGGCGAGCAGCACCACACCACCGACGACGGCAGCCAGGCCCCACCCGCCCGTCACGACGAGCCACTGGAGCACCAGGGCGGTCCCGACGAGGAGCGCACCGTGGACGAGCACCGGCACCACCCGGCACACCTCGACGGCCCCGCGTGCCCAGCGCAGCGCCGGGGTTGAGGCGTAGGTGCGGGCGCCGTCGTCCACCGCGGCGGCCCGCGCCAGCAGGACCGGCGGACTGCCGATGTAGCTGGACCCGGCGCGCGTCCGGTTCGGGGTCGCGGACAGCACCGCGACCAGCCCGTTCTTGGGGACCGTGCGCCCGGGGGCGGTCATGCCGGAGTTGCCGAGGAACGCCCGGCGCCCGACCTTCGCCGACGCGACGCGCATCCACCCACCGCCGAGCTCGTACGCGGCGACCATGGTGTCGTCCGCGAGGAAGGCGCCGTCCTTGATCCGCATCATCGTGGGCAGCCCGACGACCGTGGAGATCTCCGTCCCCTGACCCACCTGGGCGCCGAGCAGCCGCAGCCACGCCGGCGTCGCGAGCGAGGAGTACAGCGGGAAGAGGCCGGTGCGGGCGGCGTCCATGAGGCGCTCGACCGCCCACGCGCGCACACCCACCCCCGACCGCACCGGGTGGTACCCCTCGTGCAGCCCGTGCGACAGCGCGCGGACGCCGACGAGGACCGCGAGCGCGTAGGTGGCGTAGGCCGCGGGCACCGCGACGGGGGTGGCGAGGAGCGCGGGGCCGACGGCGGCGCCGAGCGACGCCGTCGGGGCCACCGCGACGCCGAGGACGGCGAGGGCCGGCAGCGCCGCCAGGACCGGCACGGAGCCGACGGCGACCCCGGCGAGCCCGTAGCGCACGGACCACGTCCAGCCGGGCGCCGGAGCGCGCGTCCCGGACGCCGGCCCGTCCGACGACGACGCCGCGCCCCGCGTCGCGTCCGGCGCAGCGTCCGTCGACGACGCCGCGCCCGACGACGACGCCGCGCCCGACGACGACGCGGCCCCCGGGCGGTGCGCCGGCCACGGGTGCCGGGCCTCGTGCAGCCGGGTCGCGGGGAGCCGGACCAGTACTCGTCGCGACCCGTGACGCCGTGCACGGCGGACCCGGCGGCGACGTCCGTCCCGGACCGCACCCGCGCACCGGGCAGCAGGATGCTGCGCGCCCCCACCGTGGCGCCCGCCCCCACGCTGACCCAGCCGATGTGGACGACGTCGCCGTCGACCCAGTGACCGGTCAGGTCGACCTCGGGCTCGACGGCGCAGCCGTCGCCGAGCGTGAGGAAGCCGGTCACGGGCGGCACCGAGTGGAGGTCGACGTCGCGGCCCACGTCGGCGCCGAGCGCGCGGGCGTACAGCGTCACCCACGGAGCGCTCGTCGGCGTGACGGCGCCGAACCCGTCCACGAGGCGCTCGGCCGCCCACAGCCGCAGGTGGACCGACCCGCCGCGCGGGTACGTGCCCGGACGCACCCCGGCCAGCAACGCCCGGGCACCCAGTGCGCACACCCCGAGCCGACCGAGCGGGCTCACGGTGAGTACCCAGCCCGCGGCGAGCCACCACCACGCGACCGGCGCCGCCCAGGCGACGTCCCACACCGCCGCGAGCACGGCGTTCACCGCGGCGAGGACGGTCAGCCACCGCAGCGCGACCAGGCCCCGCAGGGGCAGCAGGGCCAGCAGCTGGGCGACCTGGCTCCCGACGGGCACCGGTGCGGCGGAGCCGCGGGTGGTCCCTGTGCTCCCCGACGAGCCCGCCGCGTCGGCGTCCAGGTCCTCGACGCCGGGCCACCGATCGGCGAGGTACGCCGCGAGGTCGCCGACCTCGGGGTGGTCGTACACCTCGGCGACGGTGACCTCGGGGTAGCGCGTCCGCAGCGCGGAGACGAGCTGCGCCGCGGTCAGCGAGCTCCCGCCGTGCGAGAAGAAGTCGTCGTCCTCGCGCTGCGGGTGGGTGCCGATGACGGCGGCCCACTGCGCGCCGACCCACGCGGCCAGGCCCACGAGCGCCGTCGAGCCCTGCCCGCCGATGTCCGGCAGCGGCCACGGCAGCGCGTCGCGGTCGACCTTCCCGGACGTCCGGGTCGGGAGGTCGTCGACGACGGCGAGCAGCGGGACCATCGAGCCGGGCAGCGTCTCGCGCAGCGAGTCCAGCAGCCGGTGGGTGTCCAGCGTGTGCCCCGGCGCCGCGACGAGGTAGCCGACGAGCACCGTGCCGCCCGCCGCCGTGCGGCGAACCGCGGACGCCGCCCCGGCGACGCCGGGCAGCGCCTGCAGCGCCGTGTCGACCTCGGCGAGCTCGATGCGGTGGCCGTTGACCTTGACCTGGTCGTCCGCGCGGCCGACGAACATCAGGCCCTCGGGACCACGGACGACGAGGTCGCCGGTCCGGTACGCGCGGTCCCAACCGAGCGCGGGCGACGGGCCGAACCGCGCGGCGTCGAGCGCCGGGTCGAGGTAGCGCGCCACGCCCACGCCCCCGATGACGAGCTCGCCGACGGCGCCGTCGGGCACCTCGTGGCCGTCCGGCCCCACGACGGCGAGGTCCCACCCGGCCAGCGGCAGCCCGATCCGCACCGGCTCGTCCGGCGCGAGCAGTGCCGCGCAGGCCACGACGGTCGCCTCGGTGGGGCCGTAGGTGTTCCACAGCTCCCGGCCCGGCGCCCACAGCCGGGTCGCGAGCTCGGGCGGGACCGCCTCCCCGCCGAAGATGAGCAGCCGGACGGCGACGAGCGCGTCCACCGGCCAGAGCCCGGCCAGCGTGGGGACGGTGGACACCACGGTGATCTCGCGGTCCACCAGCCACGGGCCGAGCTCGCTGCCCGTCCGCACGAGGGCCCGGGGTGCCGGCACGAGCGTCGCGCCGTGGCGCCACGCCAGCCACATCTCCTCGCACGAGGCGTCGAACGCGACCGACAGGCCCGCGAGCACCCGGTCACCAGGTCCGAGGGGTGCGTCGCGCAGGAACAGCGCCGCCTCGGCGTCGACGAACGCGGCGGCGCTGCGGTGGGTGACCGCGACGCCCTTCGGTCGCCCGGTCGAGCCCGACGTGAAGATGACCCACGCGTCGTCGTCCGGATGGGGTGGGCGGGGCGGGTGCGGCGGGCGGGCCGGTGCCGCGTGCGACGACGCCGTCCCCGAGGCCCGGGCGATCGGGGTGCCGTCGGGCCGCACGGGCTCCGGGCCGTCGCCCAGCGCCACCGTCACGCCGGCGTCGGCGAACACCCGGTGGGCGCGCTCGTCCGGGTCGTCCGCGTCGACCGGGACGTAGGCCGCACCGGCGTGCAGCACGGCCAGCACCGACACGTACAGCCCGACCGTCCCGGAGGCGGCCCGCACCCCGACGCGGTCACCCGGGCCGACGCCCACGTCGGTCAGGTGCTGCGCGCGCAGGTGCACGGCCTCGGCGAGCGCGGCGTAGCTGAGGACCTCGTCGCCGTCGTCGACGGCCGGGACGTCCGGGTGCCGGGCGACGGTCGCCGCGAAGACGTCGACGAGCGTCCGCGGTGGGGCGGCGAGCTCGCCGGCGCGCAACGGCCGGTCCGCGGGGGTGCCGGGCAGGGTCACGGCGACGGTGGCGTGCTGTCGGCGTGCGTCATGTCACTCCTCGGTGTCCGGGTCCCGCGGCCTCCCGGTGACCGTAGCCGCCCGCGAGAGGACGACCGGCGAGGCGGCGCCGGTGCCTGCGCCACGCCGCCGACCGTTCATCCGGGGTTCCGCCGGTCGACATCCGGCGCTCCTGCCGTCCGGGACGACGACACCGCCGCGACGAAGGAAGGACGTGCGCCCCACCCCCAGACCGGCGTCGCCGCGCGCCCGCACACCGCCACCCGCCCGCTGTCCGCGGGCCTGGCCCTCGGCCTCGCCCTCGTGAGGGCGGCGCGGACACGGCGCGGGCCGCCGTCGTCGCGGACCTCCCGCGGCACTCGGCCGACGACGCACCGTTCCGGCTCACGCCGCTCGGCTCGTACAGGTCCGGCGTGTTGACGAGTCGGCGGCCGAGATCGTCGCCTTCCACGCCGGCACCGCCCGGCTGTTCGTGGTCGACGCCGCCGCGGCGACCGTCGACGTGCCCGACGCCGGCGACGTCACCGCGCACGGCTGAGGCGCAGCCCCCGCGGCCGGGGCCACACCGCGACACCACCCGCGGTGGAGGGCTCGGAGCTCAGCGACGCTCGCGGCGGTACAGGGACCGGGACCAGGCGTAGCCGAGTACGCCGACCAGCACGCACCAGGCCAGTGCCAGGAGCGTCGTCGTGCCGGTGGCCGGGGTGCCGGTGAGCAGTGCGCGCGTCGTCTCGATGATCGGCGTGAGCGGCTGGTACTCGGCGAACCAGCGCACGGCGGCCGGCATGGTCTCCACCGGCACGAACCCGCTGCCGAGGAACGGCAGCGCGGTGAGCAGCATCGGCGTGTTCGACGCCGTCTCGACCGACTTCGCGGCCAGCCCCATCGCCACGCACAGCCACCCGAACGCGAAGGTGGCCAGCGCGAACAGGCCACCCAGCGCCGACCAGCCCAGTGCCCCGGGGTCGGCCGGTAGCCGAGCGCCACCGCCACGGCGAGCACCACCACCACGGCGACCAGCCCCTGGACGACCGTGCCGAGCACCGGCCCGCCCAGCACCGAGCCGGCGGAGACGGACATCGTCTTGAACCGGGCCATGATCCCGCCGGTCGCGTCCATCGCGGCGGTGATCGCGACGCTCTGAGCCGCGCCGATGACGCCGAAGAGCAGGATGGCGGGGGTGATGTAGTCCAGGTACGCCGCACGGCCGGCGACGCCGGGTTCCGCGCCGGGGGCCACGCCCGCGCCGATTGCCCCACCGAAGACGAAGACGAAGAGCAGCAGCAGGACGATCGGGATGGCGATCGTGAAGCTGGTCAGACCCGGGTAGCGCGCGGCGCGCAGCAGGTTCCGGCGCAGCATGGTCAGGGTGTCGGCGACCGGTCGCGGTCCGGCGGTGCGGGAGACGGTCACGGTGGTCACGAGGCCACCTCCTCGGTGTCGGTCGTGGTGACGGGTGACGCCGTGGCGGTGGCCGTGGCGGTGGTCGGAGCCGTGGAGGGCTCGGTGAGCCGCAGGAAGACGTCGTCGAGCGAGCTGGCGTCGTGCGTGGCCTTGAGCTCGGCCGGGGTGCCCTCGGCGACGATGCGACCGCCGTCGAGCACCGCGACGCGGTCGGCGAGCCGGTCGGCCTCCTCGAGGTACTGCGTGGTGAGGAGGATCGTGGTGCCGGCCGCGACGAGGGCGCGCACCTCGTCCCACAGGGTGCGGCGGCTGCGCGGGTCCAGGCCGGTGGTGGGCTCGTCGAGGAAGACGACGGCGGGGTCCCCGACGAGCGTCATCGCCAGGTCGAGCTTGCGGCGCATGCCGCCCGAGCACGTGGACACCGGCTTGCGGGCCGCGTCGGTGAGGCCGAACTGTGCCAGCAGCGCGTCGACGCGCTGGCGCCCCTGGCGGCGGCCGAGGTGGTGCAGCGACGCCATCAGGCGCAGGTTCTCGACGCCGGTGAGCAGGTCGTCCCCGGCGGACACCTGGCCGGTGACGCCGATGGCGGTGCGGACCGCCGCCGGCTGGCCGACGACGTCGTACCCGGCGACGCGGGCGGTGCCGCCGTCCGGCCGGAGCAGGGTCGACAGGATGCCCACGGTGGTGGTCTTGCCGGCGCCGTTGGGCCCGAGCAGGGCGGTCACGGTGCCGGCCCGGACGGCGAGGTCGACGCCGTCGAGCACGGTGCGGTCGCCGTAGGACTTGCGCAAGCCGCGCACGTCGACGGCGAGGTCACTGGACATGGTGCTTCCTCCTTCTGGTGGTAGCGCTCAGGGGCGGCGGACGATGACGTCGCCGTAGCCGGTGCTGGCGTGGATCTCGGCGGTGGCCTCGTCGTCGACGGGCCCCTCGGTGGGGGTGAGCTGGTTGCGCACGGTGCCGTGCTCCGACACGACGTCGAGGAAGGCCGCGGTTCCCGTGGGCACGCCCACCTCGATGGAGCCGGAGCCCGTGCTGAGCACGACGCTGCCGGACTCGATCCGGTCCACGCGGATGCCGGCGTGGGCCGACCGGGCGGTCAGGGTGCCGTGCACGCGTCCCACCGCGATGTCGGCGTGCACCCCGACGACCTCGAGCGACCCGGTGAGAGCTCCGACGGTGGTGGTGCCGTTGCTGGCCCGGATCGTGCCGTCGCCCGCGAGCTCGGTGATCCGCACCGCGCCGGCGCCCGCCTTGAGGGTCACGGGCCCGGTGACCCGACCCAGGGTGATGGACCCGGCCGACACCTTGAGGTCGACGCGGGTGGCCTCCTCGATCCGTGCCTCGCCAGCGTTGAGGGAGAGCGCGACGGCGCCGAGCCTGCCCTCCGCGTACAGCGACCCGGCCTTGCCGCTGAGGTCCGAACCGGCGGGCAGCTCGATGGTGACGATCGCGCCGCCCGAGGCGAAGGGCAGGACGTACTGCTTCCAGGCCGACGGGTAGACGATGCTGACGGCGTCGCCGTCCCGGGCGACGCGGGTCTCCTCCGCGGCGCGCACGGACCCCGACCTGGCCGGGTCGGCGGGCAGAACGGTGACGACGACGTCATCGCGCTGCCCGGCGACGACGTGCAGGTTGCCGAACGGCACGTCCACGAGGACCGGGACGGGGCTGGGGGCGGAGAACGAGGGCATGGGGACTCCAGGGCGGGAGGGGGAGACGACGGCTGGTGGGCGCCGGACGGTGCGTGCGGTGCGCCGATGACGGGCGGCGTGTGCGGGCCGGCGGTGGCGGTCCGGCGGTCGGGGGGCCGCCGGTAGCGGTGCGTCAGTGACGGTCCCGCGGTGACGGTGCGTCGGTGACGGTGTGCGGGTGGTGGTCCGGCGCTGGGGACCTGACGGCGTGGATGGGGTCGGGTGAGGACGGCGACGGGTGGCGCGGTCAGCGCACCCAGCCGGTGACGCGCGTGCCCCGCTGTGCGCCGCGGGTCGGCGGCGGTGCGGGGAGGCGGACTGCTCGACCGCGGCGGCGACCGCGCGGACGAGCCAGGTGTTGACCGAGACGCCGCCGCGGGCGGCGGCGACCTCGACCTGCGCCTTGAGGTGGTCGGGCAGGCGCAGGGTCGTGCGGGTGGTGCTCCCCTCGGTGTCGGCGGGGAGATCGGGTCACCGCTCGGTGGAGCGGATGCCGAGGTGGTCGCGACGGGAGCGATCGGCGCGGCGGACGGCGCGACGACGAACTCCGGGTCGCCGCCCCGCAGGCGCACGTCGACGGACCCGGGCGCGAGCTCGGCGGAGATCTCGCCGGCCGCGGCGGAGAGCGCCTCGAGCAGGACGAGGCGCACGGCGGCGTCGAGCGGCGCTGTCAGTCGCTCGGCGAGCTGCCGGGCGTCCTCCCCGCCCGCGTCGGCGGCGGTGACCAGGCGGTGCTGGAGGTCGTCGACGTAGCGGGAGAGGTCCATGACGCCACAATGACACCACTTGTGGTGTCAACGCAATGCCAACCTTTGAGCTGTGGTGTCGCGGTGTCGGTGCCGGGTGCTGCATCGTCGCCCCCGGTACGCCGAAGGGGCGCACTCCGGTGAGTGCGCCCCCTTCAGGCTGTGGCGTCGCAAGGCACGGCACGGGTGCTTCGCGGCGACGGCGTCAGGGCACCTTGTACCCCGCCGCGCGGAACAGCTCGTACCACTCCGCCCGCGTCAGCGGCAGGTCCGAGCCCTGTGCCGCCCCGGCGACGCGCTCGGGCGTCGTCGTGCCCAGGACGACCTGCATGTCGGCCGGGTGCCGGGTGATCCACGCCGTCGCGATCGCGATCGCCGGCACGTCGTACTGGCCGGCCAGCCGGTCGATCACCGCGTTGAGCTCCGCGTAGTCGGGGTTGCCGAGGAACGGGCCGGTGAAGAACCCGGCCTGGAACGGCGACCACGCCTGGACGGTGATGTCGTGCAGGCGGCAGTAGTCGAGCAGTCCGCCGCCGTCGAGGACGAGCGACTGGTCGAGGGTGGCCATGTTCGCCGCGACGCCCTGCGCGACGAGCGGCGCGTGGGTGATCGACAGCTGGAGCTGGTTGGCGACCAGTGGCTGACGGACCGACCGCTTGAGCAGCTCGATCTGCGCCGGCGTGTGGTTGGAGACGCCGAATGCGCGCACCTTGCCGGCGGCCTCGAAGCTCGTCGAAGGCCCGGGCGACCTCGTCGGGCTCGACCAGTGCGTCCGGGCGGTGCAGCAGCAGCACGTCGATGCGGTCGGTCCCGAGCGCCTCCAGCGAGGCGTTCGCCGACTCGACGATGTGCTCGTAGGAGAAGTCGAAGTACGGGCCGTCGCCGACGATCCCGCACTTGGTCTGGATGGTCCACGTGTCGCGCTCGGCCGGTGTCAGACGCATCGCCTCGGCCCAGCGGCGCTCGCAGCCGTGCAGGGTGTCGCCGTAGACGTCGGCGTGATCGACCATGTCGATGCCGGCGTCGCGGGCGGTGCTCACCAGGGTGCGGACCTCGTCGTCGGACTTGCCGTCGATCCGCATGAGGCCGAGCACGACGTTCGAGACGGTGAGGTCGTCCGCGAGGGTGACGTGGCGCATCTCAGGCCTCCGACAGGGAGGCGACCTCGTCGGCCGTCAGCTCGAGGTCCGCCGCGCGGGCGGAGTCCTGGATGCTGGTCGGCCGCGACGCCCCGGGGATCGGGATGACGACGGGGGCGAGCGCGAGTTCCCACGCGATGGTCACCTGGTAGACGCTCACGCCGTGCGCGTCGGCGACGCGCCCGAACGCCCCATGACGAGTGGCCAGCTCCCCGGCGTTCGAGATGCCGCCCAGCGGTGACCACGGCAGGAAGGCGATCCCCAGCTCGGCGCAGTGCTCGAGCTCGCCGAGGCTGGACCGGAACGCGGGCGAGAACTGGTTCTGCACCGACACGAGCCGACCGCCGAGGACCTGCTGCGCCTCGTCGATCTGCGAGACCGACGCGTTGGAGATCCCGGCCATCTGGATCACACCCTCGTCGAGGAGCTCGGCGATCGCGCCGACGGACTCGGCGTAGGGAACCTCGGGGTCGGGGCGGTGGAACTGGTAGAGGCCGATCGCGTCGACGCCGAGCCGCTGGGCCGACGCCTTCGCCGCCTGCTTGAGGTACTCGGGGCGGCCGTCCTTGGTCCACGAGCCGTCGCCGGGGCGCAGGTGCCCGCCCTTCGTCGCGACGAGGACCTCGGACGTGTC
This sequence comes from Cellulomonas sp. ATA003, assembly GCF_031582905.1. NCBI lineage: Bacteria > Bacillati > Actinomycetota > Actinomycetes > Micrococcales > Cellulomonadaceae > Cellulomonas > Cellulomonas sp. ATA003. Next base: position 3,203,669 of record NZ_CP133990.1, on the reverse strand, counting down.
CCCGCCGTACGTCGCGAGCGCCTGCGCGATGAGCGACTCGTTGTGACCGACCTCGCCGGCGTCGCGGTGGTAGGAGTCCGCGGTGTCGATGAGCGTGACCCCGGCGTCGAGGGCGGCGTGGATCGTGGCGATCGACCGCTCGGCGTCCGGGCGGCCTTCGATCGACATGGGCATCCCGCCGAGACCGATGGCGGAGACGGTGCGGTTGCCCAGCGTGCGCTGCTGCATGTGGTTCCTCATGTTGTGGTGGATCGACAGTAGGCAGCGCCCGACGGCGGCGCGCGGTGAGGCCGACGACGACGCCCCGCACCGCCACTCGAGTCGTCGCCCCGACGTCGCCGACCGTCCACCTTCCCGTCGAACCCCTCCCTAGCGTCGCCCGTGCCCGATCCGGGCATCTCGCCGCAGAAGGGAACACCCAGTGCTCGACCGCACCTGCATGTACCGCCGAGTCCTCGCGGGCACGGCGGCCGTCGCGACCCTCGTCGTGGGCGCCACGGTCGCCCCGGCGTCCGCCGCGACCGACGGAGCCCTCGGCCCGAAGAACGTCATCGTCCTCATCGGGGACGGCATGGGCTTCCACCACATCGCGAGCACGAACCTCTACGAGACCGGGCAGAGCGATCACCTGGTCGAGATCGACCCGGCGGACGGCACCGTCCACCGCATGCCCGGCGAGCCGGTCCAGGTCTTCGAGACCTGGGAGCGCCGCGCGATGACGACGTTCTCCGAGGGTGGCGAGTACGACCCCGAGGCCGCGTGGGCCGACTTCACCTGGGTCGCGAGCGGCGCGACCGACTCCGGCGCGGCCGGGACGGCGATGGCCACGGGGAGCAAGACGAACAACGGCGCCATCGGCGTCGACTCCGACGGTCGGGCGCTGGAGAACGTCTCCGAGCGCGCGATCGACCTGGGCAAGGCCGCCGGCGTCGTCTCGTCGGTGCCGTTCAGCCACGCCACGCCGGCCGGCTACGTCGCGCACAACCCGGACCGCAACGACTACCACGGCGTCGCCGCGGAGATGGTCGGGTCCGACATGACCGTCGTCATGGGCGCGGGCCACCCGTCCTTCGACGACTCGCACCAGGCGCTGGCCACCCCGGCGTTCGACTACATCGACGAGCGCGCCTTCTCGGCGCTCGCGGACGGTCAGACGCCGTTCACCTTCGTCGAGGAGCGCACCGACTTCGAGGCGCTCGCGACGGCGGACGACACCCCGGAGCGCGTCTTCGGCCTCGCGCAGGTCGGGTCCACGCTGCAGCAGGCCCGCGCCTCGGAGGGTGACGAGCCGGCGCCCTACACCGCCCCGCTCAACGACGTGCCCACGCTCGAGACGATGACGCGCGGCGCGCTCAACGTGCTGGACGCCGACGAGGACGGCTTCTTCCTCATGGTCGAGGGTGGCGCGATCGACTGGACCGGTCACGCGAACGACACGGTCCGCAACATCGAGGAGACCCAGGACTTCAACGCCTCGGTCGAGGCGGCGGTCGAGTGGGTCCAGACCCACTCGTCGTGGGACGAGACCCTCGTCGTCGTGACGGCGGACCACGAGACCGGCTACCTCGGCGGCGTGAACTCCGACCCGTCGTTCACCGCGCTGTACGGCCAGGCCGGGCAGACCCCGACGGTCGAGTGGTACTCCGGCAGCCACACCAACCAGGTCGTCCCGGTGTTCGCCCAGGGCCACGGCGTGGACGCGCTCTTCTCGCGGGTCCGCGGCACGGACCCCGTGCGCGGCGACTACATCGACAACACCGACCTCGCGAACGTGCTGCTCGCGGACCTGTGGTCCGTCCCGGCCGAGGCCGAGGGCGGCGTGCCCGTCGAGGCGGTCGTCCCGACCTTCGGTGCTCCCCAGCCCGGCCAGCCCGGCGAGCCCGGTGAGCCCAGCGAGCCCGGTGAGCCCGGCACCGAGGTGCCCGGTGCGCTGACCCTGTCCGTCGCCGACGGCGCCGTCGTCCTGGGCGACGCCCGCAACGCCGGTGACCGCCTCCGCCTGACCGGCGACCTGCCGACCGTGTCGGTCACCGACACCCGGACCGACGCGTCCGGCTGGTCCGTCTCCGGTCAGGCGACCGACCTCGTGCAGGACGACGCCGTCATCCGCGCCGCGCACCTGGGCTGGACCCCGGGCCTGGTGGCGCCCGCCGACGGCGTCACGGCGGGGAGCGCGTGCGCTCCGCGCTGTCCGACGGCGCCGGCCTCGCCGTCCCGGCGACGCTCGCCCGCGCGCAGGGCGCGGGGCGCTTCGGCACCACCGCGGTCGACGCGGACCTCGAGCTCGAGGTCCCCGTCACCACGGAGGCGGGCACCTACACCGGGACCGTGAGCGTCTCGCTCTTCCCGGTGGACTGAGCCACACACCCCAGCCGCCGAGTGCGACGTCCCGCACCCTTCCCGTCGCGGAAGAGGTGCGGAACGTCGCACTCGACGTGCTCGTTCCCCTCGTCACGCTCTCTGGATGGACTGCCATGCCTTCGCTCCGCCAGCTCGTCACCGCCCTGCTCGCGCCTGGTCTGCTCGGACTCGCGCTGCTCGCAGGGCCCGCGCTCCCGGCTGCCGCTGACCCGCACGCCCCCGCTGACCCGCACGCGCCCGCCGACCCGAACGCCCGCAACCCCGCCCCGGTCGACCCCGCGCCCGTCGACCCAGCCCCCGTCGACCCAGCCCCCGTCGACCCCGGCCCCGCCGCCGACGCGGCGACGACGACCTGGGGCGTCGCCCCGGCGACGGCGGACGGCCCCGACGGGCGGGTGTCGTACCGCCTCGAGATCGCGCCCGGCGGCGAGCACACCGACCACGTCGCGGTGACCAACTTCTCCGAGCGGCCCGCGACCTTCGCCCTGCTCGCCTCCGACGGCGTGGTGACCTCCGAGGGCACGTTCGACCTGCTCCCCACCGGTGAGCAGCCGGTCGATGGCGGCGCCTGGGTCGCCCTCGCTCCAGCCGTCGAGGTCGCCGGCGGGGCCACCGCCGTCGTGCCGTTCACCGTCCGGGTGCCGGCCGACGCGACGCCGGGCGACCACCCGGCCGGTGTGGTCGCGACGCTGTCCCGGCCCTCGTCGGGCGAGAGCGGCGCCGTCCTGGTGGACTCCCGGGTCGGCGCTCGGCTGCACCTGCGGGTCACCGGCGAGGTCCGGCCCGTCGCGGAGGTCACCGACGTGAGCGCGCGCTACACGCCGTCGTGGAACCCGTTCGCGCCCGGGACCCTGGAGCTCGAGTGGTCGGTCGCCAACACCGGCAACGTGCGGGTGGGTGCGCAGCAGACGCTCGCGGTCGACGCCGTCGCGGGACTGGCCGCCGTCGACGCGACGACGGTCGCGACCCAGCGCGAGGTGCTGCCGGGCCAGCGCGCGCGGGCGGCCGCGTCGGTCCCCGTGTGGCCGCTCGCCCGCCTCGACGCGCAGCTGGTGTCCCGGCACGCGGCCGTGGGCGACGACGTCGTGGCGGTGGGCATCGCGCCGTCGTCGGCGGTCGCGACGGTGTGGGCCGTGCCGTGGGCGCAGCTCGCGCTCCTCGTGGCACTCGGCGGGCTCGGGTGGGTGGTCGCGCGGGCCCGTCGCACCCGCCGCCGGCGCCTCGACGACGCGCTCGCGGCGGCCCGGGCGCAGGGGGCGCGCGAGGCGGCTGCCCGGGCGGTGCCGGTCGCGGGCTGAGTCCGCCCGCCACCGATCTGTCATCCACGGTTGACGCCGCGTGGTCGTCAATCTACGTTGACATACGTCGGTGGTGAGCGGAGGTGGTCGAGGTGGGTGAGGACACGATGAGCGCACTGGTGAGCCGGGCCGGGGACGAGGACCCCCTGCGGGCGCTGACCGCGGTGGCCGAGCTCCAGCGCGAGGTGAGCCGCACGGAGGCGACGCTCGTGCGCCGGGCGCGCGTGCGGGGCGCGTCCTGGGAGCAGATCGCCCGGGTGCTGGGCGTGAGCCGCCAGGCCGTGCACAAGAAGTACGGCGGCACGAGGTTCGGCCGTGGCTGACCGGGCCGTGGCGGACGACACCGCCGCCGCGGACGCCGCCTCCGCCCCGGACGCCGCCGCCGCGGGCGACGTCGCCGACTCGCCACCACCGGCGCGCCTGCGCGACCTGCTGTCCTACCTCGGCGAGCACCGGCGGGTGCTGGGTGTCGTCGTCGTCATCTCGCTCGTCGGCGCCGCGCTCAACCTCGCGCAGCCGCTCATGGTGAACGCGGTGATCACCTCGGTCACCGCGGGGGAGACGTTCGGGGCACCGGTCGCGACGCTGGTCGCGCTGGTCGTGGCGGCGGGCGTCGTGGGCGCCGTCCAGCAGTACCTGCTGGAGCGGACCGCCGAGGGCGTCGTGCTCACCGCGCGGCGCCGGCTGCTGCACCGCCTGCTGCGGCTGCCGGTGCGCGAGTACGACGTCCGGCGCACCGGAGACCTCGTCTCGCGGGTCGGGTCCGACACCACGATGGTGCGGGCGGCGCTGACCGGCGGACTCGTCGACGCGCTCGGCGGCGTCCTGGTGTTCGCCGGGGCGCTGGTCGCGATGGCGCTCATCGACGTGACCCTGCTCGGCATCACGCTCGCGGTGATCGTCGTGGCGGTGGTCAGCGTCGTCGTCGCGAGCTCGCGGATCCAGACCCTGACGCGCGCGTCGCAGGAGGCGGTCGGCCGGGTGGCCGCGGGCGTCGAGCGGGCGCTGTCCGGCGTGCGGACCATCCGAGCCGCCGGCGCGACGGAGCGCGAGGGCCGCCGGCTCGAGGTCGACGCTGAGGCCGCCTACGGGCTCGGCGTGCAGGTCGCGCGGATCGGCGCGGTGCTGTGGCCGGTCAGCGGGCTCGCCGTCCAGGGGGCGTTCCTCGCGGTGCTCGGCGTCGGCGGGTACCGCGTCGCCGCGGGCACGCTCACCGTCGCCGAGCTCGTCACCTTCATCCTCTTCCTGTTCATGATGCTCATGCCGCTGGGCACCGCGTTCAGCGCGGTGATCACGGTGCGCAGCGCGCTGGGTGCGCTCGCCCGGATCCAGGAGATCCTCGCCCTGCCGGCGGAGGACGACGACGCCACCGACCAGCGCGCCGACATCGCTGCGCAGTCCGTCACCGCCGCAGCCACCGCGCCCGCCCGGCCGGCGGACCGCCTCGGCACCGGCGGTGCGATGGTCGAGCTCGACGGCGTCCGGTTCGGCTACCGCGTCGGCGAGGCGGACGAGCGGCCCGTGCTGCGCGACGTGTCCCTCGCCGTCCCGCGGGGCTCGACGACGGCGATCGTGGGGCCGTCCGGGGCCGGCAAGACGACGTTGCTCGCGCTGCTCGAGCGGTTCTACGAGCCGGACTCGGGGACCGTGCGCGTCGACGGCGTCGACGTGCGTGACCTGCCTCGCGCGGTGCTGCGAACCCGGATCGGGTACGTCGAGCAGGACGCGCCCGTGCTCGCCGGGACGATTCGGGAGAACCTCCAGCTCGCCGCGCCGGACGTCGACGACGCCCGCTGCCGCGCGGCCCTCGCCTCGGTGAACCTGCTGGAGCGGATCGACGAGCACGCCGCCGGGCTGGACACCGTGGTGGGCGACGACGGCGTCGGGCTCTCCGGCGGCGAACGACAGCGGCTGGCGATCGCCCGCGCGCTGGTCGGCGACGCCCCGCTGCTCCTGCTCGACGAGCCGACCGCGAGCCTCGACGGTCGCAACGAGCAGGCCATGCGCGAGGCGATCCGCACCGCCGCGGTGGGCCGGACCGTGCTGATCGTCGCGCACCGGCTGGCGACGGTCGCCGACGCCGACCAGATCGTCGTCCTGGACGCGGGGCGCGTCGTGGCGACCGGAACCCACACCGAGCTGCTCGACTCGAGCGAGCTGTACCGCGAGCTCGCGCGCCACCAGCTGCTGGTGGGCTGAGCGCACGCTCCGGGAACGCACGGCGTCGGCTACCGTGCCGGCGCCCCACCGTCCCCGAAGCCGAGGAGGCACCCGCACCGTGCAGGCCCCGCTCATCCAGATCGACGCGTTCGCCGACGCGCTCCTCGAGGGCAACCCCGCCGCCGTCGTGCCGTTGCCCGCCTGGCCCGCCGACTCGCTGCTGCAGGCGATCGCGGCCGAGAACAACCTGTCCGAGACCGCGTTCCTCGTCCCGACCATCCCCGACGACGCGCCGCCCCGGACGCCGACCTCCCCGCGTACCACCTGCGGTGGTTCACCCCCGCGGTCGAGGTCGACCTGTGCGGCCACGCCACCCTGGCCGGCGCGTCGTACCTGTTCGAGGACGTCCACCCCGACGCCGCGGGTCTGCGGTTCTGGACCCGCAGCGGCTGGCTCGGCGTCGAGCGCGCCGGCGACGGCGGGTACACGCTCGACTTCCCGTCCGAGCCGCCGACGCCCGTGGACATCGACCCGGACGTCGTCGCCGCCCTGGGCGGCGTGCCGGTGCTCGAGATGCTGCGCGGCACCGACGTCGTCTGCGTGGTCGCGGACGCCGATGTCGTCCGGTCGGTCGTGCCCGACGCCGCCGCGCTCGACCGGCTGCGCACGCGCGGCGTCGTCGTGACCGCGGCCGGTGGCGACTCGGGCTACGACGTCGTCTCGCGCTGGTTCGGGGCCGACGCGGGCATCGTCGAGGACCCGGTCACCGGGTCGGCGCACTCGCAGATCGCGCCGATGTGGGCGCAGCGGCTCGGCCGCACCGAGCTCGTCGCACGACAGCTGTCCGCGCGCGGCGGCACGGTCTGCTGCCGGGTCGACGGCGACCGGACGTTCCTGACCGGCCGCTGCCACCGCTACCTCGAGGGCACGATCACGCTGCCCGACTGACAGTCGCGTCGGGGCCCGCAGCCGAGGCCCTCAGCGCTGACCGGCGCCTGCGGACGCCCGGCCGGTCGTGGTCCGGTACAACTGCACGGTGTCCGACAACCGCACGCCGCCCGACGACCTGACCGACGCCGCCCCCGCTCCCCACGCCGCCCCCGCCCCCGGGGCCCGCCCCGCCGCCGACCCCCGCGTCGCCGTCGTCGTCATCACCCACAACCGCCGCGACGAGGCGCTCCTCGCGCTGGCGCGGCTGCGGGACCTGCCGGAGGCGCCCGAGGTCGTCGTCGTCGACAACGGGTCCACGGACGGGACCGCGGACGCGATCCGCCGCGACCACCCGTGGGCGCGGCTCATCGCGAGCCCGGACAACCTCGGCGCGATCGGCCGCAACGTCGCGGTCCGGACGCTCACCACGCCGTACGTCGCGTTCTGCGACGACGACACCTGGTGGGAGCCGGGGTCCCTGCGCCGCGCGGCGGACGTGCTCGACGCCGACCCGCGGGTTGCGGTGCTCACGGCGCGGATCGTCGTCGAGCCCCGCGGCACCGAGGACCCGATCGTCGCCGAGCTGCGCGACTCACCGGTGCAGGGCGCACCGGGCCTGCCCGGACCTGCGCTGGGGAGCTTCCTGGCCGGCGCGTCCGTGCTGCGGCGGGACGCCTTCGAGGGGGTCGGAGGGTTCCACCCGCGGCTGTGGCTCGGCGGGGAGGAGGAGCTCCTCGCGGCCGACCTCGCCGCGGCGGGCTGGGAGCTGTGCTACCTCGAGGATCTGACCGTGCACCACCAGGCGTCCCGCGCGCGCGACAGCGTGCGTCGTCGGCGCGACGGCATCCGCAACACGCTGTGGTTCACCTGGCTGCGCCGACCGGTCCGGCCGATGCTGCGCCGGACCGTCGAGGTGCTGCGGTCGCTCCCGCGGGACCGGGTGTCGCTCGCCGGGGTCGCGCTCGCGCTGCGGGGGCTGCCGTGGGTGCTGCGTGAGCGTCGCCCGCTGCCCGAGCACGCGGAGAGCCGCTTCCGGGCGCTCGCCGAGGCGCAGCGCGCCTCGACCGCCCGCAACTACACGCGCTGACGCTCGAGGAGCACGATCGCCTCGTAGTGGGTGGTCTGCGGGAACATGTCGAGCACGCGCGCCGTCGTGGGGCGCAGGGACGGCATGGCGGCGAGGTCCCGCGCGAGCGAGACGGCGTTGCAGCTGGAGTAGACGACGTGCCGCACCGACGACGCCTCGAGCCACCCGGCGAGGTCCGCGCCGATCCCGCGGCGGGGTGGGTTGACGATCACGAGGTCGGGCGCGGCGCCCGCGGCGAGCGCGAAGGCGGTCGCGTCACCGGCCGCGAAGCGGACGTCCGGCAGGCCCGCCTCCGCCGCGCTCAGGGTCGCGCTCGCGACGGCGGCCTCGCTCGTCTCGATCCCGATGACGGTGCGCCCCGGCGCGGCGCAGTGCAGCGCGAACCCGCCCACCCCGCAGTACAGGTCCCAGACCGACGCGGGGGCGACGTCGTCGACCCACGCCTGGGCCTGGCGGTACAGGGCAGCCGCGACGTGCGGGTTGGTCTGGAAGAAGCTCTGCGGGCGCAGGTGCAGGTCGTGCTCGCCCACCCGCATGCGCAGCGTCGCCGCGTCGGTCAGGACGATCTCCCGGTCGCCCTCGAGGACGGCCTTGTGCTCCGGCAGGAGGTTGACCGTGACCACGGCGAGCTGCGGCAGGGCGGTGAGCAGCGCGGCCAGGTGCTTGCGCAGCCGGGCGACCGGCTCCTGCGAGCGGCAGACGAACCGCACCATGAGCGCGCCGTCCGGCGACTCGGTGATCAGCAGGTACTTCAGCTCCCCGCGGCGCGTGGGGACGTCGTACGGCACGAGGCGGGCACGGGTGACGAAGTCGGCGAGCACCGGCAGGACCGCCTGGATGCCGACGCTCGAGACACCGCAGCCGCGCAGGTCGACGCCGTGACCGTCGGCGTCGAGGATCCCGACGGTGGGGGCGTCGACCGTGCCGCCGACGACCATCTTGACCTTCGTGCGGTACCCGGCCTCGGGGCTCGCGACCGGCGGGAGCCAGGTCAGGCCGTCGTGCGCGGCGAGCAGGTCGCGGCAGTGCCGGTCCTTGGCCGCGAGCTGTCCGCCGTACGGCTGCCCCATGAGGGTGCAGGACGGGCACACGCCACGGAGGAAGTACGAGCACTGCACGAGCGTCGAGCCTACGTCCCGTGCCCACCGCCGACTCCGCCGCTCACCCCACGGATCGCCCCGCCGCTCACTCCACGGCTCACTCCGGCGCTCACTCCGGCCCCCGTTCGGGCGCCCGCTCCGGTGGGGCTTCGGCGGCCTCCGGCCACGGTGACGGGGACAGGTCGATGCGGTCGGACGGGGTCAGGGCCGACAGCGAGCGGCGCAGCGTCGTGACCACGGTCGCCACCACGAGGCCCTGCGGTCCGGGGCCGGCGCTCCGCTCGTACCGCAGCAGGGCGGCCGCGAGCTCCCCGACGGCGGCGTCGGCCGCGAGCCGCCCGCCGGGCTCGGTGTCGGTCAGGCCGGAGGACGTGACGACGTCGGCGAGGGTCGCGACGGCGGTGGCCATGGGCTGCCGCAGCTCGTCGGTCACGCCGCGGACCCGGGTGCTCCACGGGGCGTCCTCGGACAGCTCGTGCAGGTCGTCGACCAGCTGTGCGACGCGTTCCAACGCGGCGAAGTCCGTGCGGATCGCCTCGACGGTGCCGTGCTGGTGGCGTGCCCGCCGGTTGCCGCGAGCTGCCTCGGTGAGGTCGTCGACGGCGTCGCGGGCGCGGGCGAGCCGCGCGCCGAGGCTCGTCCGCGGAGGCTCGGCGCCGACGTCGTCCTCGCGGAGCACACCCGCCATGTGCCGCAGGTGGTGCGCCGCCTCCTCGCGCAGGGCCTCCATGCTGCTGCGGGCCTGGGCCAGCGGCAGGGTCGGGAAGGCGACGTTGAGCCCGATCGTCACGAGCGCCCCCATCAGGAACATCCCCGCGTACGACACGGCGTACCCGACCTCCTGCCCCTGGCCGATGAGCAGCACGAAGGTCGCCGCGACCGGCACGTACGTGCGGCTGTCACCCAGCCACGGCAACCCGCCGAGCAGGACACCGACGGCGACGGCGCTCGTCACCGCCACCGCGGGCCACGGGACCAGGCCGTCCGCGGCCAACCCGACGAGCGCACCGAGCCCGATCGCCCCGACCGCCTGGAAGGTCTCGCGGGTGGACCGCACGACGGCCGTGTAGGTCGTCACGGTCGCGCCGAACGGCGCGTAGAACGCGTACTCCTGCCCACCGGGCAGCCGCAGCGCGATGAGCCAGGCGAGCGTCGCGGCCACCGCGGCCCGGACCGCCATCGCCACGCGCGGGTGCCGCAGCCGTCGGCGCCACGTCGCCGGCCGGGGTGCGAGCGTGCCGAGGGTGCGGGCCCGTGCCGCGAGGGCGTGGGGGTCGGGACGCGACGGGCGGGCGGGCATCCGTCCAGTGGACCCGCCCGGTGCAGCAGCGGCAACCTGCGGGCGACCGTGCGGCACCATCACCGCCCGTCGTCCCTCTCGGGCTCGGCTCTGCCCGGCGCACCCTGCCCAGCGCAGCCCTGCCCGGCTCAGCCCTGCCCGGCAGCACCCCAGCCGTGCCAGCGGTCGATGCGCACGCGCGCGCTGACCCGCGGCCGCTCGCGGTTCGGGTACGGCCGGCCGAGGTAGTGCGTCGAGAGCCGGTCGATGTCCGACAGCCCGACGTCGTCCGCGAGGGACACGACGGTGCCCTGGAGGCTCACGTGGGTGTACCAGTCGTCCGTCGCGAGCGCCGTGAGCGAGACCCGGGGTTCGGACCGCAGGTGGGACAGGCGGGCGCGCGCCGCGTCGAGGCTGAGCAGCACCGTCCCGTCCTCCTCGACGAGGTACCACGTCGCGACGGTGACCGGCCGACCGTCGGCCGCGACGGTGGCCATCACCGCCGGGTGGGGCCGGGCGAGCAGCGCGAGGACGTCGGCGGGCAGGGGTTGGACGGGCACAGGACCTCCGAGGTCGGCCGGTGGGCGGGGTGCGTCGCCCCGGTGAGCGCTCGGCTGCGGGCGGGACGACGGCTCCACAGTGGCGGTTCGGCGCCCCCGGCGCGCGCTGGCCGGTGCACGGCTGCCGGGATGCGCCCCGGCCCCGTCGGGGTGATCCTGGACCGACCACCCGCGAGGGTTCACCCCAGGCCTGAGGACGGGATCCACTGTGCAGCTCCCGGCCGACCTCACGTGCGTCCGGCCCTGCCGCCGCTGGGCGGCGGAGGCCGCGGCCGGTCACGGCGCGACGCCCCACGAGCAGCAGCTCGTCGCGCTGCTGACCAGCGAGCTCCTCACCAACGCCGTCAAGTACGGGCCCCGCGAGGCGATCGACATCGATGCGGGGTGCGACGCCGGTCTGTTCCGGGTCGCGGTCACCGACGGCGGCAGCGCGATGCCCGTCGTCGTCGTCGACCCGCCGGCGGACGCGGCCGGCGGCCGCGGCATGCACCTCGTCGCGAAGCTCTCCGCCGCGTGGGGTGTGGACCGTCGTGCGCACGGCAAGACCGTGTGGTTCGCACTCGCCGTGGGGGACGAGGTCTGCGCCGGTTGACGGCACCCGGGGTCGACCGGCCGCTCGCTCCGCGGCTCACTCCACGAGGCGCAGCGCATCCCCGGCGATGCCCACCATGGTCGCCGCCGCGACCACGTCCTGGACCTCCTCGGCGGCCGTCTGCAGCACCACGACCGTCAGCTCGCCGTCGGCGCCCCGTGCCGCCCAGGAGCCACCCATCGTCCCGGTCGAGCTGCCGCCCTTGAACGCGACGGACTCCCAACGGGCCCGGTCCACCTCGAGCCCCGGGTTGGTGGTCAGGATGTCGGTCACCGGCTCGCCGTGCGGGGTCCCCGCGCGCTCGGCGAGCGCAACGTGGGCGGCGCACAGGTCGGTCGCCGTCGCGGTCCAGTCGACGCCGTCCGTCCACACGACCGTCGACGGCAGCGCCGCGGTGTCGACCCGCAGCGGTCCCTCGGGCATCTCCTCGAGGATCGCCCGTCGCTCGGCCGTGCCCGCGTCACGCCAGCGCTCCCGCAGCTCGGCACCACCGCCCCAGCCGAGCCAGAACAGCTCCCGCGTGGTCGCCAGCGGCTGCAGCGCGGACGGGTCGCTGTGCCCCATGTCGGCGACGGCGGCCTCCACGCGGTCACGCCCGACGGCGGCCACGAGCAGGTCGGTCGCGGTGTTGTCGCTGATCGCGATCATCCCCTGGGCCGCCTCGCGGACGGTGACCACCGTGCCGGTCGGGGCGTCCTGCAGCTCACCGGACGGCAACGACCGGACCTCGTGCGTCACGGTCAGCTCGGTGTCCCACGTCAGGTCACCGCGGCCCACGGCGTCGACGACGGCGCCCAGCACGTAGAGCTTGACCATGGAGCCGATCGGCAGCGGGCGGTCGGGGTCGGAGCCGGCCGGCGTGCCCCCTGCGGCACGCACGCGCCGTCGGGGGCGACGGATGCCACGAGGAACGAGGTGCGCGCGGGCAGGCCCTCGACCTCGTCGACGAGGTCCTCCCAGGACGCCGCGGCGTCGCGTGGCGGCGCGGGCTCGGAGAACAGCAGGCCGCTGATCAGGCCGGCGGGGTCGACCACGAGGTCCATCTGCAGGTCACCCGGCGCGCTCGCGAGCCGCACCGAGACCGCGGACGGACCCGACTCGACCCCGACCGGCGTCCACGGCGCCGACGCGCGCAGCCCGGTGAGGATCTCGACGACCTGATCCGCGGGGACGCTCGCCGTGAACTCCGCGCTGAAGCGCTCCGCCACCGCGCTCGCGGACGGGTCGGCGCCCGGGTCGAGCTGGTCCAGGACCCACCGGGCCTGCCGGCCCGCGGCGTCGTCGGGCAGGGGCACGGCGACCGGGTCGGCCGTGGCAGCGTCGGACGCCGCGGGGGCCGCCGGCGTCGGGGACCCGGACGGTGACGGCGACCCGGTGCACCCGGCGACCGTCAGGGTCGCCAGGGCGAGCGCGAGCGCGCGGGTGCGCCGGACACCGGGCTGCCGGCTGCGGACCTGCTGGCTGCAGACCTGCCCGGTGCGGACCTGCTGGCTGACCTGCCCGGGGCGGACCTGCTCGGTGCGCCGGGCCGCGTCGTCGCTCATGGGGTCTCCCGCCGTGGTGGTGCGGCGTCGTCCGACGCCCGCGGGCGCTCAGTCTTCCGGGTGAGCTGTCGATAGGGGAAACGCCCGCACCCGCCGATCGCGGCGCCCTGACACCGGAGGACCGCCATGGCCCACCTGCCCCACGTGAGCGCATGACCGCACCCCCGTGACCCGCCGGGCACGGCGAGCCGCAGCCGGGTCGACGCGGTGGACCGTCCGGCACGTGCTCGCCGCCGGCTTCTCGATCGCGCTCGCGGGGCTGCTCGCGGTCGGCGGCATCGCGTTCGTGCAGATCGGCGACCTCACCGACGAGTACACCCCCGTGCTGCACACCCATGAGGTGATCGACGAGATCGGTGTGGTGCTCGAGCTGGTCTTCGAGGCGGAGACCAGCCAGCGCGGCTACCTGCTCACCGGGGACCGCACCTACCTCGAGCCGTACGACGACGCCGTCGAGGCCCTGCCCGCCGCACTGGCGCGGCTGCGCGGGCTCACGCTGGACAACGCGTACCAGCAGGCCCAGATCGCGGAGCTGCGCGTGCCGCTCGAGAACCGGCTGCGTTTGCTGGACGCCACCATCGACATCCGCGACGCGCAGGGCTTCGGGGCAGCCCAGGCCCTCGTGCAGACCGGACGCGGCGCCCGCGACACCGCGCACGCCGCCCAGCACCTGGAGCTCATGCGGGCGGAGGAGCAGCGGCTGCTCGACCGCCGGCTCGAGCAGAGCGCTGCGGCGGGTGCACGCACCCGCACGGTCATCGTCGCTCTCGTGCTCGGGGGCGCCCTCGTCGTCGTGGTCGTGGCCCTGGTGACGTCCCGCGCGGTCATCGTGCCGGTGCGCCGGGTGACGGCCGCGGCGCTGCGCATCGACGCCGGCGACCTCAGCGAGCCGGCCCGCGTGTCCGGCCCCCGCGAGCTCGCGCAGATGGCCGCCGCGGTCAACCGCTCGGTCGCGACGATCGCGCACGCGCGCGACCAGGCGGTCTCCGCGACGGCCGCCAAGTCCGCGTTCCTCGCCGCGATGAGCCACGAGATCCGCACCCCGATGAACGCCGTGATCGGCATGACCGAGCTGCTGCTCGACACCGACCTCACCCCGGAGCAGCGCGACCTCACGCGCATCGTCCACGACAGCGGGGACGGCCTGCTGTCGATCATCAACGACATCCTCGACTTCTCGAAGATCGAGTCCGGCGCGCTCGAGCTCGAGGACGAGCCGTTCGACCTGCGTGGAACCCTCGAGAGCGCGCTCGCGCTGGTCAGCATGCCGGCAGGGGAGAAGGGCCTCGAGCTCGTGCTCGACGTCGCCCCGGACGTGCCCCGTGCCCTGCTCGGGGACCCGACCCGCCTGCGCCAGGTGCTGCTCAACCTGCTCAACAACGCCGTGAAGTTCACACCGGACGGCGAGGTCGTCGTCGCCGTGACCGTGCAGCCCGCCGCCCCGTCCTCCGCGTCCTCCGCCGCCGCGTCCTCCGACGACGCCTCCGACGCCGCCGACGCCGCCCCCACCGGCGCCGCCGAGGTCCACCTGCGCGTCGCGGTGCAGGACACCGGCATCGGCATCGCGCCCGACGCGATGGAGCGGTTGTTCCAGCCGTTCAGCCAGGCGGACACCTCCACGACGCGCCGCTACGGCGGCACCGGGCTGGGCCTGGCGATCAGCCGCCGGCTCGCCCGCGCCATGGGTGGTGACCTCACGGTGGTCAGCACGCCGGGCACCGGCTCGACGTTCGTCCTGACGGCGACCCTGCGGGCCGCACCCGTGGCGGCGCTGCCCGACGGCGTCCACGACCCCGATGCGTCGACGGCCGACGTCGTGCTCGCCGGACGCTCGGTGCTCGTCGTGGACGACAACCCGCACAACCGGCGCGTCCTGCGGGCGCAGCTGGAGGGGTGGGGGATGGAGTGCACCGCGGTCGACTCCCCGCAGCGGGCGCTCGCCGTCGTCGCGTCGGGGCGCGTCTTCGACGTCGCGGTCCTGGACCTGCACATGCCCGTCATGGACGGCGAGCAGCTCGCCGGTGCCCTGCGGGTGCTGCCCGCGGGACGCAGCACCGCGCTGCTGCTGCTGACCAGCCTCGCGTGGCGTCCGGCCCCGGGTCAGGCCGGCCTGTTCGCCGGTGCGCTGCTCAAGCCGGTCCGCAGCGAAGCCCTGCGGCACCGCATCGCCCTCGCGCTCGCGGACGCAGCTGCTGCGAGCCCGTCCACCCCGCTCGACCCCGCGATCGACACCGGGGTCGGGGCGGCCCGCGCCGCCGCACCCTCGGCCGGTCCCGGTCCCGGCCCCGGTCCCGGTCCCGGTCCCGGTCCCGGTCCCGGTCCGGCGGCGGCGTCGTCGTCCGACCGTGCCGACGTGGGTCTGAGGATCCTGCTCGCCGAGGACAACCCGACGAACCAGCGGGTCGCCCAGCTCATGCTCGGCCGGCTCGGGCACGACGTCGACATCGTCGGCGACGGGGCCGCGGCGGTGCGCGCGGTGCACGACGGCGCGTACGACCTCGTGCTCATGGACATGCAGATGCCCGTCATGGACGGCCTCGAGGCCACCCGGCGCATCGTCGCCGAGGTCCCGGTGGACCGGCGTCCGTACGTCGCCGCGATGACCGCGAACGCGATGGCCGAGGACCGCGCGGCGACCCGCGCGGCGGGCATGGACGGGTTCCTCGCCAAGCCGGTGCGCGGCCAGGACCTGCGCACGCTGCTCGCCGACGTCGAGCGTCGCGTCGCGGCCCGCCGGGCCGCGTCCGGGGCCCCCGGTCGCCCCGGCATCCCGACCGCGCACCCCGCGGCCGACGACCACGCGCGGCACCAGGCGTCCGCGGCGTCCGCAGCAGCCGTGCGGGAGCGGCTCGCGCAGATCGGCGAGCCCGGCTGCGCCGACGACGACGCGCTGCTCGCCTCGCTCCTGCGGTCCTTCCGGCGGCGCGCCCCGGCCACCTGGCCGAGCTGCGGGCCGCGGTCGACGCCGGGGACGCCGGCGCCCTCGAGCGCGTCGCGCACGGGTTCCGGGGCGGGGCGCTCAACCTGGGCGTCACCGAGCTGGCGGCCGTGTGCGAGGCGCTGGAGTCCGCCGGCCGGGCGGAGGACCTGACCGGGGTCGACGCCCTGGTCGACCGCGCGGCGGCGGAGGTGACCGCGATCGGCCCGGTGCTCGGCGCGCTGGCCGCCGAGCTCGAGGGCGCCGTCCGGTCGACGTCGCCTGAGGTCAGGCGACGCCGTCCGGGCCGACCCGGGCGCCGTCGGGCACGCGTGCGGGCTCGCCGGGATCGGCGAGCCGCGCGTCCCCGACGACGACGACGTCGCGTCCCCACGTCCAGTCCCCGTCGACCGTCAACGACGTGGCCTCGCGCAGCGACGGGGTGTGCGGCACCCGCGCGTCGAACGCCGCGACCGTCTTGTACGCCCCCGGCAGGGTGACGAGAGGCGCGGGCACCTCGGCGACCAGCCGGTGGTCGTCCGTCGTGCGGTACACGTCCGAGCGCAGCACCAGCAGGTCGTTGGTGGTCTTGACCGGCAGGAAGCGTGACCGGTCGACCTCGAGCACGGCGGCGCCGTCGAACACCTCGATCGCGGCGCCCATCGCGGACTCGATCTGCACCACCGGGGTCGAGGCCGCGTCGGTCGGGTCGACCGTCTTGTCGTTGCGGATGAGCGGCAGGTCGAGCACCCCGCCGGTGCGCGCGAGCTCGGCGGCGAGTGCGCGCAGGTCCAGCCAGAGGTTGTTGGTGTTGAAGTACGGGTGCTTGCCGATGTCCGCCGCCGCGTCGGCGTCCTCGGGGAGCGTCTGCGCGGTCTCCCGCAGCACGATGCGGCCGTCGGCGGCGCGGCGCACGAGGTGCCCGCCCTTGCGGTCCGCGGGGGTGCGGCGCGCGACCTCGGCGGCGAACGGCGCGCCCGTGGCGGCGAACCAGCCGGCGATCCGTGCGTCCGGGGTGGCGCCCAGGTTGTCGGAGTTCGACACGGTCGCGTACCGGAAGCCCGCGTCGAGCAGCCGGTCGAGCGTGCCGGACGCGTACAGCGCGGTGTACAGGTCGCCGTGGCCCGGCGGGCACCACTCCAGGCCCGGGTCCGCCGGCCACTCGACCGGGGTCAGGTCGTCGGCCCGCAGCTTGGGCTCCCGGTTCTGGAGGAAGTCCAGCGGCAGCCCGTCCGTGGCGAGCTCGGGGTAGGCCGCGAGCGCGGACAGCGTGTCGTCCTGGGTGCGGAAGCTGTTCATGAGCACGAGCGGGAGGCGGGCGCCGGTCGCGGCCCGCGCGGCGAGCACCTGACGGGCGATGACGTCGAGGAAGGTGGCGTCGCCCCGCACCCGCAGCAGGGACTTGGCGCGGTCCATGCCCATCGAGGTGCCCAGCCCGCCGTTGAGCTTGATCACCGCGGTCTGCGCCAGCGCGTCGCGCCCGGCGTCGGCGTCCACGGCGAGGTCGTCCAGCAGCGGCGCCTCGGTGAGCGGGGTGACGTCCCGTTCGGCGATGGTCCCGGTCTCGCCGGACTCCAGCAGCCCGTAGAAGCGGGCGAACACGTCGATCGCGGTCGGGGCCACCCCCGCGCTGTCCATCTTCTGCCGGGCCCGGGCCAGTCCGTCTGCGCTCATGGGGACCGATCGTAGGGCGCGTGCGGGGCCGCGGCCGGGTGGGCCGGACCTGGTCGGGCGACGACCCCGTGCCCGCCGAGGTTCACCGGTCCCGGTCCGGGGCGATGGCCGCGCGGTCCCGACATCCGCTGTTCATCTCTGCGCCATCCGGGTGCCGTGCGCCCCATCACCCGATCGTGTAGGCCTCGTGGATTGACCCGGTGGCCCGCGCGGCCCAGACTCATCCCTGACAGTGCGCACCGCCTGCCCCCTGCGCGGTGCGCACTGTTCCTATGTCCGGGCCTCTGTCCGTCGCGCTCCGCCGCGAGAGCCCGTCGACCCAGCCGGACCGACCGGCCCCCGTGAGCGCGCCGGGCGCCGGTCCCCGCGAGCGCCGCCGGGACGCCCTCGCCGGCGGCGTGGATCGTCCTGAGCGCTCCGGCGGGGCGGGTAGCGTTGCCGGGTGACCCCTCCCGCGCGCGCCCACGGCACGGGACCCGACGTGGCCCCGAGCGATCCCCACTCCGCTGCGTCGTCCGCGACCGTGCCCGGCACGTCCCCTGCCACGCCGGCCCCCACCACGTCGGCGTCGGCCGGCGAGGCCGTCGTCGTCGAGGCACCGTCCACCGGCGAGCTCGTCGCGTCCGCCGTCGCCGGCTGGCGCGCGGCCCTGGTCGAGGCGGCCGGCGGCTCGAGCCTCGCGGATGTCGACCTCCTCGGGGACGGTCCGCTCGACCTGTCCGCGGCGCACCCGTCGGGCATCGCGCAGCTCTTCGCGGGGCGCGACACCCGCCTGTCGAACCTCGTCCGGGAGGGCGGGGCGCTGTCGGCCGCGAAGCGCCGCGCGCGGGCGGTGGGGTCGCGCGCCGACGAGTACGCCCAGCGGTACGGCATCGCGCCGACCTACCTGTCGATCGGCGTCGCCACGTGGACGGAGCGCCTGGCGCCCGAGACCGCGGACCGCGACGTCCCCGCCGACGACATGGCCGCGCTCGCCTCGGCCGTCCGCGGCCGGTCGGTGGACGAGCCGTACGTCGGCGACGACGAGGACCTGGTCGGCGCCGGCGACGACCGGGCCGACGACGCGGCGTCGTCGGGCACCGAGCCCCGGACCGTGCGCGCCCCGGTCCTGCTGCGGCCGGTCGCGCTGCGCGCCCGGGGAGCGGCGAGAGCGACTACGACCTCACCCTCGAGCCATCGCTCGAGGTCAATCCGGTGCTCGCGCGGGCGCTGCGGGCCCGCGGTGCGCTGCTCGACCCGGCCGCGCTCGCTCGGGGGCCTTCACGAGCACCGGGTTCGACCCGCGCGCCGCGCTGGACCGCCTCGCGGCGCTCGGCGCGGCCGTGCTCGAGGGCTTCCAGCTGCGGGAGCGGCTGCTGGTCGGGACGTTCGTGCACCCCGGGCAGGTACTGGTCGAGGACCTCGACCAGTACGCGGCGAGCCTCGACCAGCACGAGGTCGTCGCCGCGCTGGCCGGTGACGCCGCGGCCCGGTCGGCCGTGGACCGGCCGGTCCAGGCGCCCGTCGTCGGCGACCGGCACCCGGACGCGGAGCGCGGCGTCGGCGACCTCGACCCGGCGCAGCAGCACGTGCTCGACGTGCTCGCCACCGGCACCCACCTGTTCATCGACGCGCCGGCGGGCTGCGACGTGCGCGGCACGGTCGCGGCCGTGGTGGCCGACGCCGCCGTGGCCGGGCGCAGCGTCCTGTACGTCCCCGGTCACCGGCGGGCGGCGACGGCGCTCGCCGCGCGGATGCGGGACCTCGGCGTCGACGACCTCCTGCTGGACGTCGCACCCGAGCCGGGGTGGCGGACCGCGACCACGCGGCGCCTGCTCAGCGGGATGAACCTCAAGCCGGAGCCCGTCGACGCGGAGGCGGTCGCCGCCGTCCGCCGGGACCTCCTGGTGCACCGCGACCGGCTGCGCGGGTACGTCTCCGCGCTGCACGAGATCCGGGAGCCGTGGAACGCCTCGCCCTACGACGCACTGCAGTCGCTCGCCCGGCTCGCGTCCGCCCGACCGGCGCCGCGCACGACCGTCCGGCTGGCCCCGGGGACCGCGCGCGACCTCGCGCCGGCGCACCGGCGCACCGAGCTCGCCGCCGACCTCGTCCGGGCCGCCCGGCTCGGCGCCTTCACGCTGCGCCCGAGCGAGACGCCCTGGTTCGACGCCGACCTCGTGACGTCCGGTGCGGCGCAGGACACGCTGGCCCGGATCGAGCGGCTCCTGGGCGGCGGGCTCGCCTCGGTCGTGGAGCGGGTGCGTGAGGTCGCCGCGTCGACCGGCCTGACCCCGGCGGCGTCCGTCGCGGAGTGGGGACTGCAGCTGCGGATGCTGAGCGGCATCCGCGGCGCCCTCGACGTGTTCCAGCCCGTGATCTTCGAGCGCACCGCGGCGGACCTCGTGGCCGCGACGGCGTCCCGGGCGTGGCGCGCCGAGCGTGGCATCACGATGAGCCGGTTGCACCGGCGGCGGTTGCGCCGGCAGGCCAAGGACATGGTGCGACCCGGGCGGCCCGTGGCCGACCTGCACGGCGCGCTGGTGCAGGTGCAGGAGCAGCGCGAGATCTGGCAGGCGCACTGCCCTGCGGGCGGCTGGCCCCGGCTGCCGGACGGGCTCGCGGACATCGAGGACGAGTACGCCGTCGTGCGTGACGACCTCGAGCACGTCGCCCGGGTGCTGGCCACGACCCCGACCGGTGGCGCGCTCCTGACCATGCCGTTCGTCGACCTCGCCGACCGGCTGCGCCGGCTGCTGGTCGACCGGCGCGCGCTGGAGACGCTGCCCGAGCGCACGGCGGTCGTCCGGCACCTGCGCGAGGCGGGGCTGGACGCGCTGCTGCAGGACCTGGCGCACCGTCGCGTGCAGCCCGGCCTGGTCGGTCCCGAGCTCGAGCTCGCCTGGTGGAGCACCGTCTTCGACGAGCTGCTGCGCAGCGACCGCGCACTCGCCGGGTACGACGGCGCGGCGCTCACCGAACTCGCGTCCGAGTTCCGCCGGCTCGACGGCGCGCACGTCGCGACCCTGTCCGCACCGGTGCGCAGCCGGGTGATCCGGCTCATGACCGAGACGCTCGGTGCCGACCGTGAGCAGGCGCACGCGCTGTTCGTCGAGCTCGCCGAGGAGCGTCTGACCAGCCTGCGGGAGACCACCGAGCGCTACCCCGACCTCGTGCCCCGGCTGCGCCCGGTGCTCGCCGCATCGCCCATGCTCGTCCCGCAGCTGCTGCCACCGACCCGCACGGTCGACGTCGTGGTCCTCGACGCGGTGCAGCACCTGCCGCTCGAGGTCGCGCTCGCGGCCATCGCCCGCGCCCGGCAGGTCGTCGTCGTCGGCGACCCGCGGTGCGCGTCGGGGACGGCGGTGCGTGAGCTCGCCGACGTGCTGCCGCGGGTGGGCCTGCGTGCCGCGGCCACCCGCCGCGACCCGTACCTCACCGCCTTCCTCGTCGACCACGGCTACGCGGGCGTGCTCGAGGCGACACCACTGCCGCACGCCACCCCGCTCGTGCACCTGGACGTCGTCGCCGGGTCCGGCATGCCGGACCCGGTCACCGGCGCCGTCGAGTCGACGCGGGCCGAGGTCGAGCACGTCGTCGAGCTCGTCATCACCCACGCGCTGACCCGGCCCGAGGAGTCCCTCGCGGTGGTCAGCCCGTCGGCGGTGCACGCCGCACGCATCCGTGAGGCCGTCCTCGCCGAGGTCCGGGCCAACCCGGCGCTCGCGCCGTTCTTCGACGCGCACCGGCCCGAGCCGTTCGTCGTGACCGAGCTCGCGGGCGTCGCCGGGCTGCGCCGCGAGGCGGTCATCCTGTCCCTCGGCTACGGCCGCACGCCGCACGGGCGGGTGCTGCACCGGTTCGGCCCGCTCAGCGGCCCCGGCGGCGAGGCGATGCTGCTCGACGCGCTCGGCGCGACCCGCCACCGGCTCGCCGTGGTCAGCTGCTTCGCGGTCGACGACCTCGACCCGGAGCGGCTGCGCGGCTCCGGCTCCCGGCTGCTGGGTGACCTGCTCGCCTTCGCGGCCGAGCGGGGGCCGCAGCCAGCCCCGACGTCGCCGGGCGGCCCGCGCCGACCCAGCCCGGGACCGGTGACCGCCTCGTGACCGACCTCGCCGAGCGGCTGTGGCGCGCGGGGCTGACGGTGCAGGTCGGGTACGGCGTGGCGGGCAGCGCGCGGATCCCCCTCGCGGTCGGGCACCCGGACCTGCCCGACGAGATGCTCGTCGCCGTCCTGACCGACGACGAGTCCTACGTGGCCGAGCCCAGCGTGCGCGTCCGGGACCGGCAGGTGCCGCAGCGGCTCGAGCGGCTCGGGTGGACGGTCGTGCAGGTGTGGTCCGCCGCGGCGTTCCTCGACCCGCAGGCCGAGGCCGACGCGATCGAGCGTGCGGTCCGGGCCCGGATGGTCGCCCGCCCCCGGTGCGGCGTCCGGCGCTGCGGGTCGGTCCCGCGGTGGGTGCGGACTCCGGTGCGAGCCCGACGGTCCGCCCCGCGACGGTCCAGGAGGCCCGGCCTGCGCCGGTGCCGGCCCGTTCGCCGGAGCCGGTGGCGGCTCCCGCGCCGGTGCCTCAGCCGGCTTCCGCGCCGGTGCCGGAGCCGGAGCCGGAACCGCTGCCGGTGCCGGTGCCGGTCGCCGCCGCGGCACCGGCCGACGGGCCCGAGCCTGACGCCGGCGCCGTCCGCGGCGACGAGGCGCAGCCGGCCCAGCTCGGCAGCGAGGCCGACGGGGACGACGTCGGGGAGCCCGCCGCGTCGTCGGCCGTCGAGCCGCCCGCCGAGTCCACGGACCCCGCGGACGCCGCCCCGACGACACCTGCTGCTCCCGGCGTGCCCGCTGCGGGATCCGGGCTGCACGAGTCGCCCGGCACCGTCGGCGTGGCCGTCCCCCTGAGGCTGTGGAGCGTCGACCGGTCGCGCCCGAGTCGGTGCAGGCGCAGCCGGAGCGGGGGCCCGCGCCGAAGCCGGAGCCGGAGCCGGAGCCGCAGTCGGCGTCCGAGCCGGAGCCGGCGTCCGAGCCGCAGCGCGAGTCGGAGCCGCAGCGGGAGTCGGAGCCGGCGTCCGAGCCGCAGCCGGCGCCCGAGCCGACCGGCGCGGGACCGGTGCCCGTGCGCCGGTCCACCCGGCGCAAGCCCGTGCCCGCGATGGGGACGCTGCGCCCGTCGGTCCAGCCCACGCTGCCGGTGCACGCCCGGCCGCGGCCGGCGGTCGAGCGCGGCCTGCCGATCACCGCCTACGGCGACAACGAGCTCGACGAGCTCGCGACGTGGATCCTTTCGGACGGCGTCCCGCGCGACGCCGACGAGCTCGCCGCGGCCATCCGCGCGGACCTCGGCCTCACCCGCCGCAGCGCGCGCGTCGACGCGGCGGTCGGCGGGGCGGCCCACCGGGCGCTGTCGTGACCGGCGACGGTCGCGCCGACCCGGCGGAGCCGCTCCGCGCGGCTGCGCCGGTCGGCCGACGCGGACCGCGCCGCGCGGTCCGCTCGGGGGCCGGCGAGGCGGACCCGCTGGTCGACCTGCGTGCGGCGGACGACTCCGACGTGGGCTGGCAGACGCCGCCCGCGTCAGACACCAACGACGAGCGCCTGCGCCGGGACGTCCCGCCGCACTGGTGACCAGCAGGCCACCGGGGACGGGCGGTCCCACCGTCACTCCACCAGCACCGCGCTGATCCCGGCCCACGCCGAGGCGCCGGCCAGCCCGGCGGCCTCCGCGGCGGGCACGGCCACGAGCGTCAGCGGACCGTCGCTCGACCCGGTGACCGGTGCGCCCAGGAGGCCACCGGGCGTGTCGTCGTGACCGGCCGCCGGGGCCGGGTGCGGCAGCACGAGAGCGCGCACGGCGAGCCGTTCGGCCACCGGCGCGCCGGTGCCGGTCGTGGTGGCCGCGAACAGGTCGACGTGGTCGCCCGGTCGCAGCAGCGCCGCGACCCCCGGGTCGGCCAGCCGCACCGGCACGACGACCGTGCCCGGCGGTCCGGCGGTGGTGAGCCGGTCGTCGTGCAGCAGCGCGTCGACGACGGGGACCCCGCGGGGCAGCGGCAGCACGACCGACTGACCGAGCACGGCGTCCGCCGCCGGATGGGCGCCGTCCGGGGCGGACCCGGGCGGCACGTGGGCGACCCGCAGGTCGGCCGCGGCCAGCGGGACACCCGGTTCGAGCGCGCGCGCCGCGACGACGATGGCGACCTGCGGCGGCGCGGCGGGGCGCAGCTCGGCCACGACGAGCGCCGCGGCACACCCCAGGAGCAGCGCGGCGACGCCGAACCGCACCCGCCACAGCGCCACCCGCCACCGTCCCGGCACGGCGCGTGGACGCCGCGCCGGACGTCCCACCCGGGGCGGACCAGCGGGTCCGGGTCGGGTGGACGGACCGGAGGCCCCGCGCCCTCCGGGCGGACGCTCACCCGGCACCGCCCCGGCGCGCGCGAGCAGTCGGGAGCGAGGTGCGGCGACGTCGGTCATGGGGCCGGACGCTAGGCGCGGCCGCCGCGGGTCCCGTCGTTGCGCACGTCCCGCGGTGGACGACGGCGCGCGGGCGGTGCCGGGGGACGCGGCGGCATCCGGCGGACGAGCGACGGGGCCGACGCGCGAGCGTCAGCCGTCGGGGGCGTCAGCTGGTGGACGCGGCCGGGGCGGAGCTGTTCGAGGTGCCGGAGGACGACCCCGAGGACGACGAGCCGGCCGACGAGGAGCCTGCGGAGCCGGACGACGCCGTCGTCGACGACCCGCCGTCACCCTGTGACTTCGACGACGACTTCGACGACGACGCGCCGTCCGAGGACGTGCCGGAGCCACCCTCGGAGCCGTTGGACGACACGGTCGCGCTCGACTTCGAGCGCGAGTCGGTGCGGTAGAAGCCCGAGCCCTTGAACACGACGCCGACGCTCGAGAACACCTTGCGGAGACGGCCGGAGCACTCGGGGCACTGCGTCAGCGACGGGTCGCTGAACGACTGGTGGACCTCGAACGCATGACCGCACTCCGTGCACGCGTAGGGATAGGTAGGCACGCTCTGCGTCTCCTCGACCAGGCCAGCCGGACGCTGGCACTCATGGCATTCGAGTGCCAACGATACCGGGCGCGCGGGCGCACGCACTGTGACCTCCACGACCTGGCATGCCATGACGCGCCGGCGCCTGTCCCGGCAGGCCACGACCCGGACGGCGGTCCACGGCCTGCGGGTGGTCCGGGTTAGTCTCCGAGCGTGACCCGCCGCCGTGCCGCCCGCCTCGCCGTCGTCGTCGCCTTGGTCGTCGTGCTGGCCTTGGTGGCCGCGTCGATCGCCGCGGTGCTCGTGGTGCGTCGCCCCCTGCCGCAGACCTCCGGTGAGCTGGACCTCCCGGGGCTGAGCGCGGAGGTGACCGTCGAGCGTGACGAGCAGGGTGTCCCCACCATCACCGCGCGGTCCGCCGCGGACCTGTTCCGGGCCCAGGGGTTCGTGCACGCGCAGGACCGGTTCTTCGAGATGGACTACCGCCGGCACGTGACGGCCGGGCGGCTCTCCGAGCTCGTGGGGGACAGCCGCGAGGCGCTCGCCGCGGACCGCGTCATCCGGACCTTCGGGTGGCGGGACGTCGCGGAGCAGGAGTGGGAGCTGCTCGCCGACACGACCCGGGCCTACCTCGAGGCCTACGCCGAGGGCGTGAACGCGTACCTCGCCGACCGTCGCCCGGAGTCCATGGGCGTCGAGTACACCGTGCTCGGCCTGCAGGTCGACGTCGACGAGCCCGAGCCGTGGGACCCGATCGACTCGGTCACCTGGCTCAAGGCGATGGCGTGGGACCTGCGCGGCAACTACGACGACGAGCTCGCACGCGCCACGACGTACGCGTCCGTGCAGGACGTCGCCCGGGTCGCGGAGCTGTTCCCCCTACCCGTACGACGTCAACGCGCCGATCATCCCCCGCCCGCGCCGGCCGAGCCGACCGCAGCCGAGGTCGAGCAGACCGCGGCGGAGGTCGAGCAGACCGCTGCGCAGGTCGAGCCCGGTCCCGGGCCCGGCGGTGAGGACGCGCCGGCCACCGCGGACCTCTCGTCCCCCGACCTGCAGGCCGCGCTGGAGTCCGCGTCAGCGGCGCTCGCCGCCGTCCCGCACCTCGTCGGCGAGGGAGGGCATCGGCTCGAACTCGTGGGTCGTCGCGGGCGCGCACACCACGACCGGGCAGCCCGTGCTCGCCAACGACCCGCACCTGGGCATCTCCGCACCGGGCATCTGGACCCAGGTCGGTCTGCGCTGCGCCGACGTCTCGGCCGAGTGCCCGTTCGACGTCGCCGGCTTCTCGTTCGCCGGGTTCCCCGGCGTGATGATCGGGCACAACGCCCAGCTCGCGTGGGGGTTCACCAATCTCGGCGCCGACGTCACCGACTTCTTCGTCGAGCGCACCGGCGTGGAGGTCTACCTGCGCGACGGCGTCCGCGAGCCGATGACCCAGCGGACCGAGATCATCGAGGTCAACGGCGGCGACGACGTCGAGCTCGTGGTCCGGACCACCGCCCACGGGCCGATCATCTCCGGGGTCCTGCCGGACGTGTACGCCGCACGCGTCGGCCCGCTGGCGGACGACCGCGGCATCGGAACCTACGAGGTCGCCCTGGGCTGGACCGCCCTGACTCCGGGCCGCACGGCGGACGCCGTCTTCGCCCTCAACACCGCGACCGGCGCCCAGGACGTCGCGGAGGCCGCGCGGCTGTTCGACGTGCCGTCCCAGAACATCGTCTACGCCACCACCGACGGCCACATCGGGTACCAGGCGCCCGGCCGCATCCCGGTCCGCCAGGCCGTGCCGGGCACGCCGGTGCCCGCCGACGGCTCCTGGCCCCGGCCGGGCTGGGACAGCCGCTACGACTGGCAGGGCTACGTCGACCCGGCGCAGATGCCCGCGGTCCAGGACCCGGCCGAAGGCTTCATCGTCACGGCGAACCAGGCGGTCACGGCGGCCGGCGTCGGCCCCTTCCTGACCCGGGACTTCGACTACGGGTACCGCGCGCAGCGGATCCGTGACTCCCTCGAGGGGATGATCGCGGCCGGCGATCCGATCGACGTCGCGGCGATGAACGCGTTGCAGCTCGACGAGCACAACCCGTACGCGGACATGGTCGTCGACACCCTGCTCGGGGTGAGCCTCGACTCCGACTTCGACGCCGCCGGCCAGCGGCTGCTGCGGGACTGGGACGGCGTCTCCCGTGCGGACTCCGCCGGGGCCGCGTACTTCTCCGCGGTGTGGTCGACGCTGCTCGAGCTCATGTTCTGGGACGAGCTGCCGGAGAACGCCCGGCCGAGCGGCGGGTCGCGATGGTTGCCGGTCGTCGCCGCGCTGCTCGAGCGTCCGGACGACGTCTGGTGGGACGACCGCACGACCGTCGGTCTGGTCGAGGGGCGCGACGAGATCCTCTCCCGTGCGCTGACCTCCGCCCGGCTCGAGCTCGCCGTCGAGATGGGCAAGGACGCCAGGGGCTGGGAGTGGGGCAAGGTGCACGTCGCGGCGCCACGCCACGCCGTCATCGGCGGTGACGGCGTGCCCGGGTTCGTGCGCCGGCTGGTCAACCCGGCGCCCATCGGTGTGGGCGGCGGCTCGTCGATCGTCAACGCGACGAGCTGGGACGCCGGCAGCGGGTCCTACGAGGTCACCGCGGCGCCGTCGATGCGCATGGTGGTCGACCTCGCCGACCTCGACGCGTCGACCTGGGTCAACCTCACCGGGACGTCAGGGCACCCGGTGAGCCCGCACTACGACGACCAGTTCGACGACTGGGCGGCCGGCCGCACGTTCCCGTGGCGGTTCAGCGCCGGCGCGGTCGAGGAGGCCGCCGCCGACACGCTCACGCTCCGGCCGGCTCCCTGAGCCAGACCCAGGTCTCCGGCGTGGCCACGGCGTCCACGAGCCGGTCGTGCGGCTCCCGCGGCAGGGGTCGGGCCGCGGCGTCGTAGACCTCCTCGGGGAACACCAGGGCGATGACGGGCGCCGCCTCCCGGGCGTGCTCCAGGGCGCGGTCGTACCAGCCGCCGCCCTGACCCAGGCGCGCACCGCCGGTGTCGACCGCGAGCGCCGGGGCGACGACGACGTCCGCTTCGGCCAGCGCCTCCGGCCCGAGGTGGTCGGTGCTCGGCTCGGGCGGCCTCCCGGGAGCGCGCTGCAGCAGGTCGTCCGCGCCGGCGTACTCGGCCCAGTCGCGCTGCAGACCCGACCCGAGCACGGGCAGCAGGACGCGCACCCCGCGCGGCGAGCCGCTCGAGCAGCGGACCGGTGTCGGGCTCGGTCGGGCGCGAGGCGTACACCGCGACGCACGACGCGCTTCCCAGCGCGGGGAAGGTGTCGAGCACGTCGGCGAAGGCCACCGCCGCCTCCTGCCGCCGCCGCTCCGACCGACCCGACCGCGCGGCCCGAATCGCGCTGCGCAGTGCATCCTTCGCGTGCTCGGCGAGCTCCGTGTCGTCCCCGTGCGCGGGGTGCCCCGCTCCGGCAGGGAACGGATAGGGCTGGGCAGCGGTGCTCATGCGCCCATTCTCCTCCATGGGACCCGCCGGGCGGCGCAGGTCGGTCGGGACCTGGTCGGTCGGGGCCAGGTCGGGTGCACCCCATCCGCGCAGGTGCGCCCGTGCGGTGCGGGCTAGCCTTCCGTCCCATGTCGAACCACACGGCGGTCACCCGCACGGGCGAACCCCGCGGCGTCCCCGGCGTCGCCGCCGGGGCGCCCGCCGCAGGTCCGCAGCGGTGAGGTCGGTTCAGGAGCAACTCGCTGCCGTGCTGGCCGGTGTGGGGCCGGTCGCGCCGCTCGACGTCGCCCTGCACGACGCCGTTGGCTGCATCCTCGCCGCCGACGTCGTGGCGACCGACGACCTTCCACTGCATCCCCTCGCGGCCCGGGACGGGTACGCCCTCGCGTCGGTCGACACCGAGGCGGCCGGTGGCCGCGACGGCGTCTCGCCGCTGCACCTCCCGGTCGCGCACGACGTGCACCCCGGGGCGGCCGCACCGCTGCGCCTGGCGCCCGGGCAGGCGGTGCGGGTCGGGTCCGGGGCGCCGCTGCCGGTCGGGGCGGACGCGGTGCTCGCGCTCGAGGACACCGACCGCGGGACGGCCCGGGTGCTCGTGCCGCGACCCGTGCGGGCCGGCGAGCACGTGCGCCGGGCCGGTGTCGACGCCGGCGCCGGCGACGTCCTGATCGCGGCCGGCACCCGCCTCGGCGCCCGGCAGCTGTCGATGGCCGCGGCGGTCGACCGCGCGCGGGTCCGGGTCCACCCCACGCCGCGCGTGGTGATCCTGTCCGTCGGGGACGAGCTGGTCGAGCCGGGGTCTCCCGCCCAGCCCGGCGCCGTCCACGATGCGAACAGCCACGCCCTGGCGACCGCGGTGCGGGACGTCGGCGCGTCGGCCATCCGCGTCGGCGTCGTCGGTGACGACCGCGCCCGGCTGCGGGAGACCCTTCGCGACCAGCTCGTGCGGGCGGACCTGCTGCTCACCACGGGCGGCCTGAGCGAGACGGACCGGGACACCGTCAAGGACGTCCTCGGCCCGCTCGGGACCGTGCGATTCGACCACGTCGCGATGAGCCCCGGCCGGCGGCAGGGCTTCGGCACGGTCGGCGGGGACGACGGCGCCGACGCGGTCCCGATCTTCGCGCTGCCCGGTCACCCGGTCGCCGCCCACGTCTCGTTCGAGGTGTTCGTCCGTCCGGCTCTGCGGGCGATGGCCGGTCGCGCCGAGCTGTTCCGGCCGTCCGTGGCCGCGTCGGCGAGCACGGGCTGGGGGTCCGCGGCCGGCGTCCGGCAGTTCGTGCCCGCCCACCTGGAGGGCAGCGCCGACGACGGCTACACCATCAGCCCGGTGGGGGACCCCGCCGTCGTCTCCCTCGCGGCGCTCGCGCGGGCGAACGCCCTCGCCGTCGTCCCCGAGGACGTCGCGTCGGTGCGCGCCGGTGACCACGTCCACTGCATCGTGCTGGAGGGCTGAGCCGTGGCGACGGGATGGCCGGCCGAGCTGGCCGACGGCGACGTCCGGCTGCGTCCGCTGCGTCGACGCGACGCCAAGACGTGGCTCGGCCTGCGGGCCGTCAACGCCCGCTGGCTCGACCCGTGGGAGGCGTCGTCGCCGGTCCCGGTCGAAGGGCCCCCGCCGACATTCGGGGAGTTCGTCCGGATGCTGTCGGCGCAGGCGCGCCGGGGAGCACGCTGCCGTTCGCCGTCGACCACGAGGGCCAGCTCGTCGGGCAGCTCACCGTCTCCGGGATCACGCTCGGGTCGCTGCGGTCGGCGTCCATCGGCTACTGGGTGTCGCAGCACGTCGCCGGTCGCGGCGTCATCCCGACCGCCGTCGCCCTCGCGACCGACCACTGCTTCGGCGTGCTGGGACTGCACCGCATCGAGATCAACATCCGCCCCGAGAACGGCCCGAGCCTGCGGGTCGTGGAGAAGCTCGGGTTCCGCGACGAGGGCCTGCGCGAGCGGTACCTGCACATCGGGGGGCACTGGCGCGACCACCGCACCTTCGCGCTCACCACGGAGGAGGTCCCGGACGGCCTGCTCGCGCGGTGGCACGCGACGCGCGCGAGCGCCCCGCCCCGCGGTCCCGAGTGACGCCGGGGTCGTGCCTGGAGTGCCCGGCGACCGCGGCTCCGTCCGGCCTGCCCGGCGCGACTGTTCGGCCGGTGGAATGACACCTGTGTAGTTCGTGGCGCCGACACGCCGCGCGCGGTACCCGGGAGGCCCCCGTTTTCGCCTACGGTCGGGGAGTGCACGACATCGCAGGCTTGGTCGCACTCGCGATCCTGGGCCTGTGGATCGCGTACCTGGTGCCGCACCGGTTGCGGTACCGGCAGCAGCTGCTCGAGTCCCGCACGGAGGACAGGTTCTCCAACGGGCTGCGGGTGCTGGTCGTCTCCGACGCTCGTCGTCGCGGCGCCGGCACCGTGGACGCTCGGGCGGAGTGCGGTCCGGGCAGCCCCAAGCGGTCCGGCCTGCTCAGCCCGGCCCGGGGTGTCCCGGTGACGGGACGGCCGGCAGTGAACGAAGGGAGAGGCGGCGTCGTGGAGCGACCGATCGGGACCCAGGGCAGGATCAGCGCGGACGACGCCCGGCGGGCAGCGCAGGTGCGCTCGCAGCGCGCCGCCTCCGTCGCACGCCGTGCCGCCGCGGCCCGGCGCCGCGCGCTGCTCACCGCGGTGCTGGGAGTGGCGAGCGTCGTCGCGTGGGTCGTGGTCGGCGTGACCTCGGTCGCCGTCGTCGCGGCAGTCGTGCCCACCGTGCTCCTCGCCGGCGTGCTCCTCCTGGGCCGTCGCGCCGTCGTGCAGGGGCGGGCCGCCGACGCCGCCTGGGAGCGGCAGCAGCGCGCCGCGGTCCGGCACCGCTCGCCGCAGGCGGTGGCGCCGCGGGTCACCGGACGCGCGCACCGCCCGTCCGACAGCCACACCGAGTCCATCGCGCAGGTCCCGGCCGGCTCGAGCCGCGCGACCACCGCGACCACCGCGACCACCGCGCCCGACGCCGCCCCCTCCACCGACACCGCTCTCTCCGCCGACACCGCGACCATGCCGGCCGCCGCCGACGACGCCCCGGGGGCGGACGCCGACGACGCCGCCACCACGGACGGCAGCATCGCCACGGACGCGACCACGCACGGCGCCCGGGCCGGCGCCGACGACGGTGCCGAGCGCCCGTCGACGATCGGGTCCGACGCGCCGGCCGAGGCCGGGGCGCCCACCGTGGCCGAGGGGCCGTCCGAGGTGCCCGCCGGCGAGCGCGCCGCCACCGTCAGCGCCGCCACCGTCGGCGCCGACTGGTCGCCCGTCCCCGTGCCGCGCCCCACCTACACGACCAAGGCCACCGCCCCGCGTCGCGAGCCGCTGCCGCTCGTCGTCGAGGAGGCCGCCGCCCCCGCGGCGACGGTCGCCGTGCGGTCCGACGCCCAGGTCGCCGACGGCCAGGCCACCGACGGTGCCCCTGCCGCGCCGACGCTCGACCTCGACGCGATCCTGGCCCGCCGCCGCGCCGCCGGTGAGTGACGCGCACCGCCCGTCACCGCCGCGGTCGCGCGCCGATTTCTCGGATCGCCTCACCCTGGGCTAATCTTGAGCCCGCTCGAGGGGCTGTGGCGCAGTTGGTAGCGCGTCTCGTTCGCAATGAGAAGGTCAGGGGTTCGAATCCCCTCAGCTCCACCCTCGACAGGCCCCGTCACCCGCTCCGGCAGGTGACGGGGCCTTCGTCGTCCCCGGCCCGGACCGCCGCGACGGACCGTCGCGCGGCGCGCCTCCGCGCGGCCGTCCGCACCGCCCGTGCCCCTGCGCCGACCGGGTGAAAGCCGCGCCGGACCCCTCAGGCCACGGTCTAGCGTGACCGGGATGAGTCGACGTGGACGGGCGAGGCGGTCATGAGTGCGACGGATCCCCTGCTCCTGGTGCCCGCACCCCTGAGCGTGCGTCCTCTCGAGGGCTCGCCGTTCGTGCTCGGGCCGGACCTGCGCGTCGTCGTCGGTGACACCCCGGAGGAGATCGGTGCGGGGGTGCTGGCGGCCGAGGTGATCGGTGCCCTGGTCGACACCCCGCTCGGGTTGCAGACCGGTGACGACCCCGCGCCCGGCGCCGTCCACCTGCGCCTCGCCGACGACGCCGGGCCGCTCGACGCCGACCCCACGGAGCGGTACTCGCTCACGGTGACCGCCGACGGCGTCGAGGTGCTCGCGCCGCGAGCCGCCGGGCTGCTGCACGGCGTCGCGACCCTGCGCCAGCTCCTGCGACCCGGCCCGGACGGGGAGGTCACGGTGCCCGCCGTCGTCGTGCACGACGCGCCCCGGTACGAATGGCGCGGGCTGAGCCTGGACGTCGTCCGGCACTTCTTCACGGTCGACCAGGTGACCGCGGTGCTCGGGCTGATGAGCGAGCTCAAGCTCAACGTGCTGCACCTGCACCTGAGCGACGACCAGGGCTGGCGCCTCGACGTGCCGTCCCGGCCGGAGCTCGCGGCGCGGTCGTCCGGCACCGAGGTGGGCGGGGGACCGGGCGGCTGCTACTCCGCCGACGACTTCGCGCAGATCGTCGCCCACGCCGCGGCCCGGCACATCACGGTCGTCCCGGAGATCGACGTCCCCGGGCACGTCAACGCCGCGCTGCACGCCCTGCCCGAGCTCACGCCCGACGGCGTCGCGCCGCCGCCCTACACCGGGACCGAGGTCGGCTTCAGCCGCCTCCACCGCGACGTGCCGGCGACCCGCGCCTTCCTCCAGGACGTCCTCGGGGACGTCGCTGCGATGACGCCCGGTCCCTACCTGCACATCGGTGGTGACGAGGTGCTGACGATGGCGCCCGAGGAGTACCGGTGGTTCGTGCGGACCGCGCAGGACGTCGCGCGCGCCGCGGGCAAGACCGTCGTCGGCTGGCAGGAGATCGCCCTCGCCGACGTCGAGCCGGGAACGGTCGTGCAGTTCTGGGACCCGCGCGCCGACCCCGAGCCGTTCGCCGCGGCCGCCGCCGCGGGAGCGCGGCTGCTGATGTCGCCCGGCTCGCGGGTCTACCTGGACATGAAGTACGACGCCGACTCCCCGCTCGGGCTGGACTGGGCCGGGTTCGTCGAGGTGCGCGACTCCTACGACTGGGACCCGGACGCGGCGATCCCGGGGGTGCCGGCCGACGCCGTCGTCGGCGTGGAGGCCGCGGTGTGGACGGAGACCGTGCCCACCCTCGAGGATCTGTTCGTCATGCTGCTCCCGCGGCTCGCGGCCGTCGCCGAGGTCGCGTGGTCGGCGCAGGACCGCCGCGGGTGGGCCGGCTTCCGCACCCGGGTGGCCGGGCTCGCCGCGGGATGGGACCGCGCCGGCTACCCGTGGTACCCCAGCCCGCAGGTGGACTGGTAGGTAGGGCGGTCAGACCCAGGTCGGCAGCCACACGTGCAGCCGCCAGAACCAGAACGGGACCGTCTGCGCCGTCCAGACCGGCCAGAAGAACGCGCTGACCACGACGACGACCGTGAGGAGCGCGACCACGAGCGCGAGCCGGGTGCGTGACCGGACGGCGCCGGGACGCGGCGCGCGGTCGTCGGTGGGCGCGGCGTCGTCGGGCAGGCCGAGCAGCCGACCGACCGCCCAGGTGAGCGTGAGCACCATCCACGGGGCGAAGGCGATCGAGTAGAACGTGAAGATCGTGCGGTGGGCGTAGCCGAGCCACGGCAGCCACCCCGCCGCGATGCCGGACACCGCCGCACCGGCCCGCCAGTCGCGGTGCGCCACGAGCCACCACAGCGCCACGAGCACCGCGACCGACGCCGCCCACCACAGCACGGGGTTGCCCAGGGCCGTGACCGCCGCCGAGCAGCTGTCCGCCCCGCACATCGCGCGGGCCGGCACCGGTGTCTCGTAGTGGAAGGCGGTCGGGCGCCACTGCACCGGCCACCCCAGCGGGTGCGCGGCGTAGCCGTGCTCGGAGGTCAGCCCCCGGTGGAAGTCCCACATCTGCCGGTGGTAGTGCCACCACGAGCGCAGCGCCTCGGGCAGCCAGGTCACGCCGTCGCCGGGGTGACCGGCGGCCCAGTCCCGCAGGTACGCCCCGGGGTGCGGAACCAGCTGGCCCAGGAGGCGACGTAGACCGCGGCGGCGACCGGCACGGTCGCGAGGAACGCCGGGACGCCGTCGCGCAGCACGCCACCGGTCAGCCAGCGGGGGACGCCGGCGGCCCGGCGGGCCGCGACGTCCCACGCCACGGTCATGAGGCCGAACACGGCCAGGAAGTACAGGCCCGACCACTTCGTGCCGATCGCCAGCCCGAGCAGCACCCCGGCGGCGAGCCGCCACGGCCGGGCGCCGAGCCGTGGGCCGAGCCCGCGCACGCGTGGACCGGGTGACCCGTCCGGACCCGGGTCCCGGGCTGCCCGGCGCGCGAGACGGCGCCGGGCCGCCTCGCGGTCGAGGAGCAGCGCACCGAACGCCGCGATCACGAAGAGCGTGAGGAAGCCGTCGAGCAGGGCGGTGCGCGAGTGCACGATCGCCTGCCCGTCGATCGCCAGCAGCCCGCCGGCGAGCGTGCCGAGTGCCGTGGACGCGAACAGGCGGCGCGCGATCCGGGCGAGCAGCAGCACGCTGAGCGTCCCGGCGACGGCGGCGCCCAGCCGCCAGCCCCACGGCTCCGTCCCGCCGACGTGCAGACCGAGCGCGATGAGCCACTTGCCGACCTGCGGGTGCACCGCGTAGTCCGCCGTGGGCAGGAACGTGTCGACGTCGCCGGCCTCGAACGCCGGGTTCGGGTCGTCCGGCCACCGCGCCTCGTACCCGACCCGCAGCAGGGTGTACGCCTGCTTGACGTAGTAGGTCTCGTCGAACACGAGCGTGGGCGGGCGGTCGAGGTGGACGAAGCGCACGACGGCGGCCAGCGCCGTCACCAGCAGCGGGCCGAGCCACCCGAGCACCCGGTCCCGCCGGGTCGCACCGAGCCGCAGCGTCGCCGAGCCCAGCAGGCGGTGCAGGAGGTCCGGGTGGGATCCCGGCGTCGTGCCCGACGTCGTCGCGCCGGTGGCGCGGGTGGTGCCGGTGGCGCCGGTGGTGCCGGACGTCGTCGCACGGGTGGCGCCGGTGGCGCGAGTGGAGTCGGACGTCGTCGTGCCCGGCGTCGCGGTGCTCGTGGCAGTGCCGATGGCGGCGTGCGGCGCGTCAGGGGTGCCGAGCGGTGACCCGTGCGGGGTCCCCGGGTCGGCGGGCCCGTGCGGGTCGCCGGCCGTGGGGGAGGACGTCACGGGCGTCATCGTAGGGGCGGGGCCGTGGCAGGCTCGGGGGATGACTGCCGGTCGCCTCGTCCTCGCCGCCACCCCGATCGGCGACGTGGAGGACGCGTCCCCGCGGCTGCGCCGCCTCCTCGCGGAGGCGGACGTGGTCGCCGCCGAGGACACCCGGCGGCTGCGCTCGCTCGTCGCCCGGCTCGAGGTCACCGTCGGCGGCCGGGTGGTCAGCTATCACGAGCACAACGAGTCCGCGCGTGCCGAGGAGCTCCTCGACGTCGTCCGCGGCGGCGGGACGGTGCTCGTGGTGACCGACGCCGGCATGCCGGTCGTGTCCGACCCCGGGTTCCGGGTGGTCGCGGCCGCGGTGGAGGCCGGCCTGCCGGTCACCGCCGCCCCCGGACCGAGCGCGGTGCTCACCGCGCTCGCGCTGTCCGGGCTGCCGACCGACCGCTTCTGCTTCGAGGGCTTCCCGCCGCGCAAGGGCGGTGAGCGACTGCGCGGGTTCGCCGAGCTCGCCGACGAGCGCCGCACGATGGTGTTCTTCGAGTCCCCGCACCGGCTCGCCGCGACACTGGCCGACATGGCGACGGCCTTCGGCGGCGACCGTCCCGCGGCGGTGTGCCGTGAGCTCACTAAGACCTACGAGGAGGTCGTCCGGCGCCCGCTCGGTGAGCTCGCGCGCTGGGCCGACGAGGTCGAGGTGCGCGGGGAGATCTCGGTCGTGGTCGCCGGGGCGCCGCCGCGCGCAGCGGTCGCGGTCGACGACCTCGTCGGCGAGGTGCTGGCCCGCGTCGACGCGGGTGAGCGCCTCAAGGACGCGGTGGCCGACGTCGCCGCGGCGGGTGGTGCGCCCAAGCGCGCGCTGTACGACGCCGCCGTCGCGCGGCGCCGCGCCCCGGGGCACCCGCGACCCCCTGACCCGACCCGCTTCCCGTCGAGTGCGACGTTTTCGACCGTTCGCGACGCGTGAGAGGTGGAATACGTCGCACTCGGCGGAGGAGTGCGTCAGGACCGGCCCCGGGCGGGCCGCGACTACAGGTCGGTCGAGGCCACGAGCTCCACGCCGGCGTCGGCGAGCTCGGCGCGGGCCGCCGCCCCCTGCTCCGGCGTGACCGGTGCGGTGAGGTCGGTGAGGACCCGGGTGCGCAGGCCGGCGCGGACGGCGTCGAGCGCGGTCGCCTTGACGCAGTGCGACTCGGCGAGCCCGACGACGTCGACCTCGGTGATCTCGAGGTCGGCGAGGATCGACGCGAGCGGGCGCCCCTCGCCGTCGAGCCCCTCGAAGCCCGAGTACGCGGCCTGGTTCTCGCCCTTCTTCACCATGACCTCGGGGTAGAGCTCGGACAGGGCCGGGTGCAGCTCCGCCTCCTGGGTGCCCGCGACCGCGTGCGGCGGCCACGAGTCGACGAAGTCGGGCTCGTCGGAGAAGTGGTCGCCCGGGTCCACGTGCCAGTCCTGCGTGGTGACGAGCGTGTCGTACCGGTCCCGGCGCAGGCTCGCGAACGCGGCGACCGCGTGCGCGACGTCGTCGCCGCCGTCGACCGGCAGGGATCCGCCCTCGCAGAAGGTGGGCTGGACGTCGACGATCAGCAGCGCCCGGTGGGTCGGCTCGCTGATCGGTGCGGTGCTGGTGCTCATGGCGTCCCTCCGGTGGTGCGCGTGCGTGGGCGACGGCTCGCCCGACCGCACCAGCCTGGCAGCACCGGCCCGCCCGTGCGCAGCCGGCGTCCGACCCGCGGTGGCCCGGGCCGCGGTGAGGCCGCATGCTGGACGTCCGGCACCCAGGACGGACGACGCCCATGACCCCCGGACCCGCACCGCACGGACCGCCACGCTCGCCGCCGCCCTGCTCGTGCTGCCCCTGGTCGGCGGGTGCTCGGGGTCCGGGTCCACGTCGCCGGAGGGGGCGATCGTGCCGCCCAGCCCCGGGCCGACGTCCGCGCCCGGCGCCGGAACCCGCGCCGACGTGCCGCCCGGCCCGGTCACCGAGGTCACCGTGACCGGGACGCAGGACGTCGTCACCGGCCTCGAGGCGCCGTGGGGCGTCGCCCTGCTGCCGAACGGTGACGCCCTGGTCACCCTCCGCGACCGCGCGCAGGTCGTCCGCGTGTCCGACGGCGTCGCGACCCAACTCGACGGCCCCGGGGCGCAGGACCTCGCGACCGGCACCCGGACGCAGGGGAGGGTGGCCTGCTCGGGGTCGCCGTCCAGCCCGACGCCGCCGGGGCGCCCGTCGTCTTCCTCTACCGGACGACGCCGCGCGGCAACGAGGTGGTGCGCGGCCGGCTCGTGCCCGAGGGGCTCTCCGACCTCGAGACGGTCCTCGACGGCATCCCGGCGTCCGGCAACCACAACGGCGGACGGATCGCCTTCGGTCCCGACGGCCTGCTCTACGTCGCCACGGGCGACGCCGGGCTCCCGTCGCGCGCGCAGGACCCGGACGACCTGGGCGGCAAGATCCTGCGGATCACCGTCGACGGCGACCCCGCCCCGGACAACCCGGACCCCGGCTCGCCGGTCTGGAGCCTCGGGCACCGCAACGTCCAGGGACTGGGCTGGGCGCCGGACGGCACCATGTTCGCGAGCGAGTTCGGCCAGAACACGTGGGACGAGCTCAACGTCATCGAACCGGGCGGCAACTACGGCTGGCCGGTGGTCGAGGGCGGCGGCGGGGAGCGGGCACCGGCAGCACGGGCGGCTCGGGCGGCTCGGTGGCCGACGACGTCGACCTCGTCCCCCGGTCGCGACGTGGGCGACGTCGGAAGCCTCACCCAGCGGGCTCACGGTCACCGACGAGGGCGTGTACCTCGCCGGTCTGCGCGGCGCGCGGCTGTGGCGGGTCGCGCTCGGCGGCCCGGGTGACCCGGCCGTCGTCGGGGAGCCGCAGGCGCTGCTCACCGACGAGCTCGGACGGCTGCGCGCGGTGCTCCCCGGCCCCGACGACGGCCTGTGGGTCCTGACGAACAACACCGACGGCCGCGGCGACCCGCAGCCGGGTGACGACCGGATCGTGCACGTCACGGTGGGCTGATCGGGCGGTCCTACGATGTCCGCATGCCCGAGCCCCGTGCCTTCTACCTGACCACGCCGATCTACTACGTGAACGACGCCCCGCACATCGGGCACGCGTACACGACGGTCGCGGGGGACATGGTGACCCGGTGGCACCGGCAGCGGCAGGAGCCGGTCTGGTTCCTCACCGGTACCGACGAGCACGGTCAGAAGGTGCTGCGCACCGCCGAGGCGAACGGTGTGGGCCCGCAGGCGTGGGCGGACCGGCTCGTCGAGGAGTCCTGGAAGCCGGTGCTCGGCACGATCGACGCCGCCAACGACGACTTCATCCGCACCACGGAGCAGCGCCACACCACGCGTGTCCAGCGCTTCTGGCAGGACCTGCACGACCGCGGCGAGGTCTACGAGGGGGCTACGAGGGTCCGTACTGCGTGGGCTGCGAGGAGTACAAGGTCCCCGGGGAGCTCGTGGACGGCACCGGCGAGTACGCCGGCCAGAAGCTGTGCCCCATCCACGGCCGGCCGGTCGAGATGCTCACGGAGCAGAACTACTTCTTCCGGATGAGCGCCTACGCCGAGCGGCTGCTCGAGCACTACGAGGCCAACCCGACGTTCGTGCAGCCCGAGAGCGCCCGCAACGAGGTGATGGCGTTCGTCCGGCAGGGCCTGCAGGACCTGTCGATCTCGCGCAGCACCTTCGACTGGGGCATCCCGATCCCGTGGAACTCCCAGCACGTGCTGTACGTGTGGATCGACGCGCTGCTCAACTACGCCACCGCGATCGGCTACGGCTCGGACGACCCGGAGGAGCAGGCGCGGTTCGCGCGCACCTGGCCGGCCGACGTCCACCTCGTCGGCAAGGACATCCTGCGGTTCCACGCCGTCATCTGGCCGGCGATGCTCATGGCCGCCGGGCTCGAGCTGCCCAAGCAGGTCTTCGCGCACGGCTGGCTGCTCGTGGGCGGCGAGAAGATGAGCAAGTCCAAGCTCACCGGCATCGCGCCGAGCCAGATCATCGACCACTTCGGCTCCGACGCGTTCCGCTACTACTTCCTGCGCGCCATCCCGTTCGGGCAGGACGGCTCCTTCTCCTGGGAGGACCTCTCCGCGCGGTACAACGCCGAGCTCGCCAACGGGTTCGGCAACCTGGCCTCGCGCGTCGCGGCGATGATCGGCAAGTACTTCGACGGCGCGCTGCCGGAGGCCGGGCAGCCCGGTCCGGCGGAGGTCGCCCTGGCCGACGTCGCCGCGCAGGCGGTGGCCGACGCCGAGGCGGCGATCGACCGGCTCGCGCTGCACGAGGCGATCGGCGCGGTGTGGACGCTCGTCGAGGCGACCAACGGCTACCTCACCGAGCAGGCCCCGTGGCAGGTCGCCAAGGACCCCTCCGAGCGGGCCGACGACGGGGCGGGGTACCGCCAGGGCGGTCGCCTCGCCACGATCCTCGTCACGGCCGCCGAGGCGCTGCGCGCGCTCGCGGTCCTGCTGCACCCGGTGACCCCGCGCGCCGCCCAGGCGCTGTGGGACTCGCTCGGCGCCGAGGTGCCGCTCGGCCAGCTCGCCGCGCAGCCGGTCTCGACGGCGGCCGTGCTCGCCGGGCTCCCGGCCGGCACCCGGGTCACCAAGGGCGCGTCGCTGTTCCCGCGCCTGGAGGACCCGGCGGACCCGGCCGCGTGAGCCGGCGGTCGAGCCGGACGGTGGGCCGGACGGCGCGCCCCACGGTGGGCGGCCGATGAGCCCGCGCCGGCCGCGCGACCGGAGCTGGCCGCCCGCGCCCGAGCCGCTGCCGGTCGCCGTCGTCGACAACCACACGCACCTGGACACCGACGCCGAGCTCGACGACGGCCAGGCCCCGCCGTCGGTCGCCGAGCAGATCGCGCGCGCGTCCGCGGTCGGCGTCCCGCGCATGGTCCAGATCGGCTGCGACCTGCCCGCGGCCCGGTGGACCGACCGCGTCGTCCGCGAGCACCCGGCCCTGCTGGGCGGGGTCGCGGTGCATCCCAACGAGGCCACGCTGTTCGCGGGCGCTGTCGACCCCGGGCCGGACGGTCTGGTCCCGCGACCGCGCCCCGAGCACGCCGTCGGGCTGGACGCCGCGATCACCGAGATCGCCGACCTCGCCCGCGGGAACGACCGCATCCGGGTCATCGGGGAGACCGGGCTGGACCACTTCCGGTCCGGCGAGGACGGCCGCGCCGCCCAGGTCGACTCGTTCCGTGCGCACATCGCGCTGGCCAAGGAGCTCGGGCTCGCCCTGCAGATCCACGACCGGGATGCGCACGCCGACGTCCTCGCGGTGCTCGAGCGCGACGGCGCCCCGGAGCGCACGGTCTTCCACTGCTTCTCCGGCGACGTCGAGATGGCGCGGCTGTGCGCCGACCGTGGCTGGTACCTGTCCTTTGCCGGACCGGTGACGTTCGCGGCGAACGTCGGGCTGCGCGACGCGCTCGCCGCCGTCCCGCTCACCCAGGTGCTCGTGGAGACCGATGCGCCGTACCTCACGCCGCACCCGTACCGCGGTCGACCGAACGCGCCGTACCTCGTCCCGCTGACGATGCGGACGATCGCCGATGTGCACGGCGTCCCGCTCGCCGACGCCTGCTGGACCGTCGCCGCGACCTCCGAGGCGGTCTACGGCCCCTGGTGAGCGCCCGCACCGCCGGGTGGGAGGCGGGTGAGAGACGGGTGAGAGGCCGGGTGAAAGGCGGCCGGCGGACCCATCCGAGGCCACGCGAGGGTGACGCTCCGGTCACGGATCGGTTACGGTCGAGCGCCGGCTGGGGGAGCGCGGGTACCGCGCACCGGTCTCGCCAGGCCCGACGACCACCAGTGGCGTACCCGACGATGATGCGAGGAGGCGTGCCCGTGCCGCGTCCGAACGGTCCGAACACCCAGCCCAGCGCACCCGGCTCGACCACACCCGGCCCGGCCGTGCCGACCCGGGCCACGCCCGCGCCGGCCGGTGGAGGGCGCTGGTTCCGGGGACCCGGTGCCCGCGCGCGGGTCGCGCGGCTCGGTGCCCAGGGCGCGGTGCTCGCGCTCGTGGCCGGCGGCACGACCGCCTTCGCCGTCCTGCACACGTCCGTGACCGTCGACGTCGACGGCACGCCGGTCGAGGTGACCGCCTTCGCGCGCACCGTCGGCGACGTGCTCGACGACGCCGGGATCGAGGCGGGGCCGCGTGACCTCGTCGCCCCCGCACTCGACGCCCCGGTCCGCGACGGCGGCGAGATCGTCGTCCGGCACGGGCGTGAGGTGACGGTCGAGGTCGACGGCGAGCCGCGCACCGTCTGGACCACGGCCCTCACCGTCGGCGAGGCCGTCGCGGACCTCGGCCTGCGCGGCGACGGTGCCCGCGTCTCGGCCTCCCGCTCCTCCGCGCTGGGCCGCGACGTCCTGCAGGTGTCGACCCGCAAGGCCGTCCAGGTCGCCGTCGACGGCGAGGTCGTCGACGCCAGCACCACCGCCCCGACCGTGCGGGAGGCGCTGCGGGAGACGGGGCTCGTCCTCGCCGAGGGCGACCACGTCTCGGTGCCGCTGGACGCCGCCGTCGAGGACGGGCTGGAGGTCGTGGTGACCCGGGCCGTGCACGGCACCGCGACCGTGGTCGAGGAGCTGCCGTTCACCGAGACCGTCGTCGAGGACCCGACCCTCCTCGAGGGCGAGCGTCGCGTGCAGACCCCCGGGCAGGCCGGTCGGCGGCAGACCACCTACGCCGTCACCACCGTGGGCGGCACCGAGGTGAGCCGGTCCGTCGTCGCCGAGGTCGTGGTCAGCGAGCCCGTCCAGCAGGTCGTCCAGCTCGGCACGATGCCCCCGCCGCCTCCGCCGCCGCCGGTGGCCGCGCGCCCGCGCGCGTCGGCCCCGTCGGGCTCGGCGGCGGCGCAGTCGTCCGCCCCGTCCGCCCCCGTCTCGGTCGACCCGGGCAGCGCGCAGGGTATCGCCCGCGAGATGGTGCTCGCCCGCGGCTGGGGCGAGGACCAGTTCTCGTGCCTGGTGAAGCTGTGGCACAAGGAGAGCGGCTGGCGGGTCACCGCGGACAACCCGTCGAGCAGCGCGTACGGCATCCCGCAGGCGCTGCCGGGCTCGAAGATGGCCAGCGCGGGCGCCGACTGGCGCACGAACCCCGCCACCCAGATCCGCTGGGGCCTGGGGTACATCGACGGCCGCTACGGCACCCCGTGCGCCGCGTGGGGCCACTCGCAGGCGCGGAACTGGTACTGAGCGGGACGGGCTGTGAGTCGCCTCACTGGTCCTTCCGGGTGACATCACGGATCGGTTACGGTCGCGTGTCGCTCGAGCCGCTCCCGGCCTGGATCTGATCCTCGCCGGAGCGCAGTGCGGCTGGTCGGTGGCCATCGGGGCCGCGGACCACGACGGCCGGATCGGGGATCCGGAACCCGCAGCGTCCATCCCTCACGGGGGCGTCCCGGTGCGACCGGGGCGGCACGCGGATGCTGCGAGCGCCTCCGGGCGTGATCCTTCCCCGTGCCCGGGTCGCCCGACGTCTGGAACTCCGTGACCTTCGCTGCCCGCCTCACCGCCCCCTGACCGCTCTGCGTCGCCGGACCGGTGGCACCGGCCCGGCCGCCGCGCTGCCCGACGACGCCTCCGCCCCCGACGAGCGCGCCGCCTCCCCGGCCCCGCGCCGCCGTCGCACCGCGGGCATCGCCGCCGGTGTCGCCGTGGCCGTGCTCGCCGGCGGGTCCGTCGCCGTCGGCGCCGCCCACAAGACCGTGACGCTCGACGTGGACGGCGAGATCTCCGAGATCTCGACCTTCGCCGGGTCCGTCGACGGCGTGCTGACC
The DNA here is from genome assembly GCF_031582905.1 of Cellulomonas sp. ATA003. Classification (NCBI taxonomy): domain Bacteria; kingdom Bacillati; phylum Actinomycetota; class Actinomycetes; order Micrococcales; family Cellulomonadaceae; genus Cellulomonas; species Cellulomonas sp. ATA003. The sequence continues at coordinate 3,160,670 of NZ_CP133990.1, read as the reverse complement.
GACGAGGGCGTGGACCTCGGCCAGCGGGACACCGTCGCGCCGGCCGGGACGGCCGCGCTCACCGACGGCGCCGAGATCGTCGTCCGGCACGCCCGACAGGTCACCGTGACCGTCGACGGCGCCGAGGCCGACGTGTGGACCACCGCGCTGAGCGCCGACGAGGCCCTGGGCGCGCTGTCGACCCGTGGCGGGGACGTGCGACTCGTCGCCTCCCGCTCCGCCGCGGGCCGCGCCGAGATCGACCTGGACCTCGACGGCCCGGTCGAGGTCGCCGTGGACGGCGACGTGCACGCGGTCACCGACACCTCCGGTGGCGTCGCCGCCGTGCTCGAGGGCCTCGGCATCACGCTGGGCGAGCTCGACACCGTGTCGGTGCGCCACTCGGAGACCGGTGCGGTGACCGTCGTGGTCACGCGGGTCCTGGTCCAGGAGGTCCCCGAGGTCCAGCCCATCCCGTTCGAGAGCGTCCAGCAGGACGACGCCGAGCGCTTCGTCGGGACCACCGCCGTGGTCACCGAGGGCGCGGAGGGTCAGCGCACGCTCGTGCACCGCGTCACCACGGTCGACGGCGTGGAGACCGCTCGTGAGCTCGTCTCCGACACCGTCACCGCCGAGCCCGTGACCCGGGTCGTCGCCGTGGGCACCAAGGCGCGACCGGTCGCCCCGAAGCCCGCCCCCAAGCCGGCGGCGAAGCGCTCCGGCGGCTCCGCGCCGGCCGCGACCAGCGCGTCCGCGGGTGGCCTCAACTGGGCCGCCCTGGCGGCGTGCGAGTCCGGCGGCCGCGTGGACGCCGTCTCCTCGACCGGCAAGTACCACGGGTTGTACCAGTTCTCCGTGGCCACCTGGAACGCCGTCGGCGGCTCCGGTCTGCCGTCGCAGGCCTCCGCCGCCGAGCAGACCCAGCGCGCGCAGATGCTCTTCGACCGCGCCGGTGCCGGCCAGTGGCCGCACTGCGGGCCGCGCCTGTTCCGCTGAGCGGTCCCGCCACACCTCACCGCCCCGTCGTGCCCCGTGCACGGCGGGGCGGTGGCGTCTCCTAGGCTCGCCCCCATGACCGAGACCTCAGGCGCCCTGCTGGGCCCGGCCGAGATCCGGGAGCTGGCGGGCCGGCTGGGCATCCGCCCCACCAAGACGCTCGGGCAGAACTTCGTCATCGACGGCGGCACCGTCCGCAAGATCGTCCGGTCCGCCGGGGTGCACGCCGGTGAGCGCGTGGTCGAGGTCGGGCCCGGGCTCGGGTCGCTCACCCTCGGCCTGCTCGACGCCGGCGCGTCCGTCGTCGCGGTCGAGATCGACCCCGTGCTCGCCCGGCTGCTGCCCGAGACGGTCGCCGCGCACCTGCCCGGCACCTACCCGGCCGACGGTGCGGCGCGTCTCACCGTGGTGGGCGCGGACGCGCTCGAGGTGACCGAGCTCCCCGGCCCGCCGCCCACGGCGCTCGTCGCGAACCTGCCGTACAACGTGTCGGTGCCGGTGCTGCTGACGTTCCTCGAGCGGTTCCCCAGCCTCGAGCGGGTGCTCGTCATGGTCCAGGCGGAGGTCGCGGACCGGCTCGCCGCTCCTCCCGGGAGCCGCACCTACGGGGTGCCGTCGGCCAAGGTCGCCTGGTACGCCTCGGCGCGCCGCACCTCGACCGTCGCGCGGTCGGTGTTCTGGCCGGTCCCCAACGTGGACTCCGCGCTGGTCGCCCTGGAGCGTCGCGACCCGCCGTCGACGACGGCGTCGCGGACCGACGTCTTCGCGGTCGTCGACGCCGCGTTCGCCCAGCGGCGCAAGATGCTGCGGTCCGCGCTGGCCGGCCTCGCCGGGTCGTCCGACGCCGCGGTACGCGCGCTGCAGGCTGCCGGGGTCGACCCGCAGTCGCGTGGCGAGCGGCTGGACATCGCGGACTTCGCCCGGGTGGCCCAGGCGCTCACCGACGGCTGAGACCTGGCATGGTGAGGGGGTGACCGCGCCTGGATCCCTCCGCACCGACCGCGAGATCCGCGTGCGCGCACCCGGCAAGGTGAACCTGTCCCTGCGGGTCGGCGCCCGCGAGCCCGACGGGTACCACCCGCTCGCGACCGTGTTCCAGGCCGTCTCCCTCTACGAGGACGTGGTCGCGCGCCCCGCTGACGAGCTGACCCTCACGGTCTCCGGCGCCCAGGCCGACCGCGTCCCCACCGACGACACCAACCTCGCGCTCCTCGCCGCGCGGCTGCTCGCCGCGCGTACCGGGGTCGAGGCCGGCGTCCACCTGCACCTGCACAAGGGCGTGCCGGTCGCCGGTGGCATGGCCGGCGGGTCGGCCGACGCCGCCGCCGCGCTCCTGGCCTGCGACGCGCTGTGGCGCACCGGGCTGTCCCGTGAGGACCTCACCGAGCTCGCCGCCGAGCTCGGCTCGGACGTGCCGTTCGGGCTCGCCGGGCACACCGCGGTCGGCACCGGCCGCGGGCACCTGCTGACCCCCGCGATGGTCCGCGGCGAGTACCACTGGGCGTTCGCGGTGCGCGACGAGGGCCTGTCGACCGCGCTCGTCTTCGCGGCGTTCGACGAGCTCATCGCGGGCGCGACCCGCCTGGACCCGGACGCCGACCGTGCCCTCATGCAAGCGCTGCGCGCCGGCGACGCCCCCGCGCTGGGCCGCGCGCTGCACAACGACCTCCAGCACGCCGCGCTCGAGCTCGCGCCGTCCCTCGCGGAGCCGCTCGCGGTCGCGGAGGACGCCGGTGCGCTGGGCGTCCTGGTCTCCGGCTCGGGCCCGACCGTGGCCGCGCTCGCCCGCAGCCGCCAGCACGCCGTCGTCATCGCGGCCGCGCTCACCGCCGCCGGTGTGGCCGACGACGTCGCGACCGCGGTCGGCCCGGTGCCGGGGGCCCGCATCGTCCCGGCCGGTGCGCCCGGGGGCCCCGGCGGCTCCGGCGGCCCGGGTGGTTCCGGCGGGTCCGGTGGCCTGACCCTCGACGGGCTCGACCGCACGGTCTGAGGTCCCCGGCGCGGGCGCCTACCCTGGCCCGGCACCCCGCACCGACCTGCCGGACCGACCCACGAGGAACCCATCGATGGCCCACCTGCTCGGAGCCGACTCCGTCTCGCTCACCCTGGGGACCCGCACCCTGCTCGACGGGGTGAGCCTCGGCGTCGACGACGGCGACCGGATCGGCGTCGTCGGGCCCAACGGCGCCGGGAAGTCGACCCTCCTGCGGGTGCTCGCGGGCCGGGCGCTGCCCGACGCGGGCCGGGTCACCAGCGCCGGAGGCTTCCGGGTCGCGCTGCTCGACCAGCGCGACGAGCTGCCGGCCGGCACGACGGTGCGCGAGCTGGTGCACGGGACGGCGGCCGACCACACCTGGGCGTCCGACGCCCGGTCCCGCTCGGTCCACGAGGGCCTGCTGGGTGACCTGGACCTCGAGGCCGACGTCGCGACGCTGTCCGGCGGGCAGCGCCGTCGGACCGCCCTGGCCGCGCTGCTCGTCGGCGACCACGACGTCATCGCGCTCGATGAGCCCACCAACCACCTCGACGTCGAGGGCGTCGCGTGGCTCGCCGAGCACCTCGCCGAGCGGTTCGGCGGGGTCGGTCCGGTGGCTCCTCCCGCGGCGCCCTCGTCGTCGTCACCCACGACCGCTGGTTCCTCGACGCGGTCTGCACCCGCATGTGGGAGGTGCACGACGGCGTCGTCGACGGCTACGAGGGCGGGTACGCCGCCTACGTGCTGGCGCGTGCGGAGCGGGCCCGCACCGCGGCGGTCACCGCCGACAAGCGCAACAACCTGCTGCGCAAGGAGCTGGCGTGGCTGCGTCGCGGCGCGCCGGCGCGCACGTCCAAGCCCAAGTTCCGACTTGACGCCGCGGCCGCGCTCATCGCCGACGAGCCGCCGCCGCGCGACCCGCTCGAGCTGACCCGGATGGCCACGACCCGTCTGGGCAAGGACGTGCTGGACCTCGAGGACGTCTCGCTGTCGTTCGGCGACGGGCCGGACCGCACGGTCCTGCTCGACGACGTGACGTGGCGGCTCGGGCCGGGGGACCGGTACGGCGTCGTCGGCGTCAACGGCGCCGGCAAGACGTCGGTGCTGCGGCTGCTCGCCGGTCGCCTCGAGCCCACCGCGGGCCGGGTCAAGCGCGGCAAGACCGTCCAGGTCGCCGAGCTCACCCAGGACGTCGAGGACCTCGACGAGGTCGGCGGGCTGCGCGTGGTCGAGCTGATCGAGTCCGAGAAGCGGACGGTCAGCGTCGGTGGCAAGGAGCTCACCGCGTCCCAGCTCGTCGAGCGGCTCGGGTTCACGAACGAGCGCGCCCGCACTCTGGTGCGCGACCTGTCCGGCGGTGAGCGGCGGCGCCTGCAGCTGCTGCGGCTGCTGGTCGGCGAGCCCAACGTGCTGCTGCTCGACGAGCCGACCAACGACTTGGACACCGACACCCTCGCCGCGCTCGAGGACCTGCTCGACGGCTGGCCCGGCACGCTCATCGTCGTCTCGCACGACCGCTACCTGCTCGAGCGCGTGTGCGACCGGCAGGTCGCGCTGCTGGGGGACGCACGCGTCCGGGACCTGCCGGGCGGCGTCGAGCAGTACCTCGAGCTGCGCCGCGCGGCGATCGCCGGGGGCGGTCGCGCAGGGCGCAGTGGACCGCCCGCGGCGGGCGACGGCGACAGCGTGCCGCAGGACGCCGGGGCCGACGCCGCCCCGAGCGCGGCGGACGCCCGGGCGGCCCGCAAGGAGGTCGCCCGCATCGAGCGCCGGCTCGGCAAGATCGCCGACCTCGAGGCGCGCCTGCACACCCGGATGGCCGAGCAGGCGACCGACCACGCCGCGGTGACCGCCCTGGACGCCGAGCTGCGCGCGCTCGCCGCCGAGCGTGCCGAGCTGGAGGAGGCGTGGCTCGAGGCGGCGGAGACCGCGGGCTGAGCGGGCCTACTCGGCGTCGAACGGCGCGACGACGTCGCGCAGCAGGTCCGCGAGCTGCGCGCGCCCGGGCGGACCCAGGCCCGCGAGCAGGGAGCTCTCGACGTCGAGCAGGTCGGACATCGCGGCGTCGACGCGCGTCCGGCCCTCCTCGGTGAGCCGCACGAGCACCCCGCGGCGGTCCGCGGGGACGGCTCGCGGCGCACGAGCCCCGCTGCGCGAGCCGGTCGATGCGGTTCGTCATCGTCCCGGACGTCACGAGCGTCTGGGTCAGCAGCGCACCGGGGAGAGCTGGTAGGGCGCGCCGTCGCGGCGCAGCGCCGACAGGACGTCGAACTCCCACGGCTCGAGGTCGTGCCGCGCGAAGGACGCCCGCCGGGCGAGGTCCAGGTGCCGCGCGAGGCGGGTCACCCGGGACAGGACCGTGAGCGGCTCGACGTCGAGGTCCGGACGCTCGCGTCGCCAGGCGGCCACGATGCGGTCGACCTCGTCCTCGCGGTCGTTCGGCGGTGCCATGCCGCGAGATTACCTCGACGTCGAGATATCGCCGGGAGCCGCCACCGCGGCGGTGACCGGGGTCAGCGTCGGGCGCCGCTCGAGGTTGCTCAGCCCGTTCCACGCCAGGTTCACCAGGTGCGCGGCGACGTCGGCCTTCGCCGGGCTGCGCGAGTCCAGCCAGTGCTGACCGGTGAGGGCGACCATGCCGACGAGCATGCGGGCGTAGATCGGGGCGGTGCGCGGGTCGAGCCCCTGCTTGGTGAACTGCTCGGCGAGCAGGTGCTCCACCTGCGTCGCGACGTCCCCGATGAGGCTCGAGAACGTGCCGGTCGCCTGGGCGACGGGAGAGTCGCGCACGAGGATCCGGAAGCCGTCGGTGTTCTGCTCGATGTACGTCAGCAGGGCCAGGGTGGTCCGCTCGAGCAACGCCTTCGGGTGACCCCGGCGGTCAGCGCGTCGGTCAGCGCGCCGGTCAGGGCGCGGATCTCGCGGTCGACGACGACGGCGTAGATGCCCTCCTTGCCGCCGAAGTGCTCGTACACGACCGGCTTGGAGACCTTCGCCCGGGACGCGACCTCCTCGACGCTCGTCCCCTCGAAGCCCTTGTGGGCGAACAGCGAGCGGGACACGTCGAGCAGCTGCTCACGACGCTCGGAACCGGTCATCCGGGCGCGCGGCGCGCGCTTGCTGTCCGAGGCCACCCGGCCATCATGCCGTGCCCGGCTGGCAGACTGGGGCCCGGTCGCCCGGTCCTCGCACCGCCGGCGGCCGGTCCGCCCTGGTGTAACGGCAGCACGCAGGCCTTTGGTGCCTTGCAGTCCGGGTTCGAATCCTGGGGGCGGAGCGGCGCCCCGCCCGACCGGGCGGCGGCCGGGGCACCGGTAGAGTGACCGGGCAGCCGCCCGCCGCACCCGGGCCCCCTCGGGCAACTGACGACCGGAGTCCCATCCCGTGACCCACCCCCGGCCCGCAGCCGTCATCGTCCTCGCCGCCGGCGAGGGAACCCGCATGCGCTCCGCCACCCCCAAGGTCCTGCACACGCTCGGTGGCAGGTCGATGCTCGGTCACGCGATGACCGCTGCGGCGGAGCTCGAGCCCGGACGCGTCGTCGTCGTCGTCCGGCACGCCCGCGACCAGGTGGTCGAGCACGCCCGCGAGGTGGACCCCGGCGTCCTCATCGCCGACCAGGACGACGTCCCCGGCACCGGCCGCGCCGTGCAGTGCGCCCTGTCCACGTTCGACGCCGCCGCCCACGCCGGGCTGGCCGTCGAGGCGGACCGCGAGCAGCGCCTCGCCGAGCCGGTGTCGGCGCCGCCCGTGGACGGGCCCGTCGTCGTCGTCGCGGGCGACGTCCCGCTGCTGGACGGCGCGACGCTCGGCCAGCTGCTCGAGGCGCACGCGGCCGACGGCAACGCCGTCACCGTGCTCACCACCCAGGTCGCCGACCCGACGGGCTACGGACGCGTCGTGCGCGACCCGGACACCGGCCGCGTGGTCGCGATCGTGGAGCAGAAGGACGCCGACGCCGACCAGCTCGCCATCACCGAGATCAACTCCTCGGTGTACGTCTTCGACTCCGAGGTGCTCCGCGGCGCGCTCGGCCGGCTCGGCCGCGACAACGCGCAGGGCGAGGTCTACCTGACCGACGTGCTGTCGCTCGCGCACGCCGACGGCGGCGCGGTCCGCGCGGTGCAGACGGACGACCCGCAGCTCGTCGAGGGTGTCAACGACCGCGCCCAGCTCGCCGTCCTGCGCGCCGAGCTCAACCGCCGGGTGCTGGACCGGTGGATGCGCGCGGGCGTGACCGTCGTCGACCCCGCGACGACCTGGGTCGACGTCGACGTCGTGCTCGAGCAGGACGTCACGCTGCTTCCCGGCACCCAGCTGCACGGGCGCACCGTCGTCGGCTCCGGCGCCACGGTCGGCCCGGACACCACGCTCACCGACGTCACGGTGGGGGCGCGCGCCACGGTGGTGCGCACGCACGGGTCGGACGCCGTGGTCGGCGCCGACGCCTCCGTGGGCCCGTTCGCCTACCTGCGCCCGGGCACCGTCCTGGGCGACGAGGGCAAGATCGGCACCTTCGTCGAGACGAAGAACGCGCGCATCGGCAACGGCTCGAAGGTCCCGCACCTGTCCTACGTGGGTGACGCGACCATCGGCGAGCAGACGAACATCGGTGCGGCGAGCGTCTTCGTCAACTACGACGGCGTCCACAAGCACCACACGACGATCGGCTCCTTCGCCCGCACCGGCTCGGACAACATGTTCGTCGCCCCGGTGACGGTCGGCGACGGCGCCTACACCGGCGCGGGCTCGGTCATCCGGCGCGACGTCCCGCCGGGTGCGCTCGCGGTGAGCGCCGGGTCGCAGCGCAACATCGAGGGCTGGGTCGTGCGCAGCCGGTCCGGCACGCCCGCGGCCGACGCCGCCACCCGCGCGCTCGCCGGCCGCGACACCGACGACCTGTCCCCGCAGGCCCGCGCCGAGCGCGCCCGGGCCGAGACCGCCGCCCAGGCCACCGTTCCGGGTCCCGCCCCCACGCTGCCCGCCGCGGCCGACGCCTCGCGCCCGAACGCCGCACCGCAGACTCCCGCCGACAGCAAGGACAGCGCACGATGACCGCCACCGCGACCAGCACCGGATCCAGCCCGGACAGCGAGAAGCGGCTGGTGCTCGTCTCCGGACGGGCCCACCCCGCCCTGGCGTCCGCGGTGTCGCGCGAGCTCGGCGTCGAGCTGGTGCCGACCACGGCGTACGACTTCGCCAACGGGGAGATCTACGTCCGCTTCGGGGAGTCGGTGCGCGGCTCGGACGCCTTCGTCCTGCAGAGCCACACCGCCCCGATCAACGAGTGGATCATGGAGCAGCTGCTCATGGTCGACGCTCTGAAGCGGGCCTCCGCCAAGACGATCACCGTCATCGTGCCGTTCTACGGCTACTCCCGGCAGGACAAGAAGCACCGCGGCCGCGAGCCGATCTCGGCGCGCCTCATGGCCGATCTGTTCAAGACCGCCGGCGCGGACCGGCTCATGAGCGTCGACCTGCACACCTCGCAGATCCAGGGGTTCTTCAACGGCCCGGTCGACCACCTCATGGCCCTGCCGCTGCTCGCGTCGTACGTGCGCAGCCGCGTCGACGTCAGCAAGCTGACGGTGGTCTCCCCGGACGCGGGCCGCGTGCGCCTGGCCGACCAGTGGTCGGACCGTCTCGGTGCGCCGCTGGCGATCATCCACAAGCGCCGCGACCCCAGCGTGCCGAACCAGGTCAAGGTGCACGAGCTCGTCGGTGACGTCACCGGCCGCACCTGCGTGCTGGTCGACGACATGATCGACACCGGCGGGACGATCGTGCAGGCCGCCGAGGCGCTGTTCGAGCACGGCGCAGCCGACGTCATCGTCGCGTCGACGCACGCGATCATGTCCGGGCCCGCGGTGGACCGGCTGAAGAACTCCCGGATCTCCGAGGTCGTGGTCTCCGACACGCTGCCCATCCCGGACGACCGCCAGTTCCCGCAGCTCACCGTCCTGTCGATCGCGCCGCTGGTCGCGCGCGCCATCCGCCAGGTGTTCGACGACGGCTCGGTCACCTCGCTGTTCGACGGCAACGCCTGACTGGACTAGACTCGCCCGGTTGCCTCGGCGAGGGACGTCGGACGGGCCCTGCACCGCGATCGCGGTGATGTGGCCCGCCGGGGCTGGACACACGGCGCACCGCGCCCGTCCGGCCACGACTCCGTGATCGACCTGGCGGTCGCCCTCACGCGTGCCCGTCCTGCGCCCCGCGTCGAGGCCACCGCCGTCGCATCCGTCATTACCACGTCGCCCTCGAGGAGATCCCCGTGTCCGAGACCAAGCTGGTCGCCACCGTCCGCACCGACTTCGGCAAGGGCGCGGCCCGTCGCACCCGCCGCGCCGGCCTCATCCCCGCCGTCCTCTACGGGCACGGCACCGACCCGGTGCACGTCTCCCTCCCGGGTCACCAGACCTTCCTCGCGCTGAAGCACTCCAACGCGCTGTTCGAGATCGAGGTGAACGGCACCACGCAGCTCGCGCTCGCCAAGGACGTGCAGCGTGACCCCATGCGAAACGAGGGCATCGAGCACGTCGACCTGCTCGTCGTGAACCGCGGCGAGAAGGTCTCCGTCGAGGTGCCCGTGCACATCACCGGCGAGTCCGCCCCGGGCACGATCCACGTCGTCGAGACGCAGCAGGTCAGCCTCGAGGCCGACGCGACCAACCTGCCGGAGTACGTGGAGGTCTCGGTCGAGGGCCTGACCGACGGCGCCCAGGTCACCGCCGGCGAGCTCACGCTCCCGGGCGACGCCACGCTCGCGCTCGCGCCGGAGACCGTCATCGTCACCGTGTCCGAGCCGCGTGGCTCGGCCGAGGACGACGCCGCCGACGCCGAGGTCGCCGCCGAGCAGGCCGCTGCCTCCGCCGCCGCGGCGGACAGCGCGTCCTGATCGCGCACGGCATCCCGGCGGCTCGGACCGCCTGAGCGCGCAGCGCCCGGACCGGCACCCGGTACCGGGCGCTGCCGCGTGATGGGCCCGGCGCCTCGGGCTCTCCGGCCGACCAGCGCTCTCCGGCCGGCCAGCGCCGCCGACCGATCAGCGCCCCCGGCCGATCAGCGCCCCCGACCGACCAGCGCCCCGACCGACCAGTACGAGGAGTGAGATGACCGACGGACTGTGGCTCGTCGTCGGGCTGGGCAATCCCGGGCCGGCGTACGCGGGCAACCGGCACAACGTCGGTCAGATGGTGCTCGACGAGCTCGCGGCGCGCTTCGAGTGCCGGGTTCTCGAGCCGGTCGATCGGCGGGGCGCGGGCCGCGACCGCCGAGGCGCGGCTCGGTGTGCTGCCCGGTGGTGCGCCCGGTCCCCGCGTGGTCCTGGCGAAGCCGTCGACGTACATGAACGTGTCCGGCGGCCCGGTCGCCGGCCTCGTCCAGTACTTCGGGCTGGCACCCGAGCAGGTCGTCGTCGTGCACGACGAGCTCGACATCCCGTTCGCGGACGTCCGGCTCAAGAAGGGCGGTGGCGAGGGTGGCCACAACGGGCTGCGCGACATCTCCAAGGCGCTCGGCACGAAGGACTACGTCCGGGTCCGGGTGGGCGTCGGGCGCCCGCCCGGGCGGATGGACGCCGCGGACTACGTGCTGAAGGACTTCGGCGCCGCGGAGCGCAAGGAACTGCCGTGGCTGGTCGACGCCGCCGCGGACGCCGTGGAGATGCTGGTCACACAGGGACTTCAGCAGGCGCAGCTGGTGTTGCACACGCGGGTCGCGCCGAGGGCGTGAGGGGTTCGTACGGGTGAAGTTCACCTGTCACACCCGTGGGTGTGGGTGAAAACTCGCTCCTGTGACACCCACGGTCGGGAAGCCCCCGATACGCTCGCACGAATCCAACGAAGACGATTGAGGGTAGGGAACCGTCGTGACGTTGACCGTAGGCCGGGATGTCGAGTGGATCGACTCTTCGGGCGACCGCAGAGGTCGTGCCGCAGGCGTCCGCCGATCCTGGGCGTCGGCCCAGCCGTTCGACCCTCGTCCCACCGAGGGGAACCAGCTCCCGCCCGAGGTCAACGAGCGTCGGTGGAAGATCGTGGCGCGCGGCTACGTCCGCAGCACGGTCCTGCTCGACGGTCTCGTCGCGGCCCTGGTGGGCGCCGCCCTCCTCGTCCCGCTGACCGGTGCTCCTGCGGCCGCGACCGCGTGGGCGCTCGTCGGTGCGCTCTTCTTCGTGCTCATGGTCGCCGTGTTCCGCGGCTACGACGCGGACAACATGGGTGACGGTCCGGCCGAGTTCCAAGCCGTGCTGCGCGGCGGTGCCCTGGTCGGGATCGCCCTCATGGCAGCCGCCTTCAGCTTCGAGGTCGATATCCCGCGGACCGTCGTGTTCGCCGGGGTCCCCGCGCTCGTGGCCACCGCGAGCCTCGCCCGCTACGGGCACCGCCACCACCTGCACCACCGGCGCAGCGCCGGCGAGGCCATGATGCGCACCCTCGTGGTGGGCGAGCCGAGCGCCGTCGAGCAGGTCGTCGGCGAGCTCTCGATCGCACCCCACCACGGCTACCAGGTCACCGGCGTGTGCCTGCCGTCGCTCGACAACGCGGTGCCGATGGGCGGGCACCCCGTCATGGGCGCCATCTCCGACCTCCCCCAGGTCGTGGTGGACAACGCGATCGACGTCGTCATCGTCGCCGGCCACTACCTCAGCGGCAGCGCCCTGCGCCGGCTGTCCTGGGCGCTGGGTCGCACCCCGGCGCAGCTCGTCGTGGCCCCGGACCTCGTCGAGGTCACCGGCCCGCGCCTGTCGGTGCGGCCCACCGCCGGCCTGTCGCTGCTCGAGGTCGAGATCGGCGCGCCGCGCCGCCGCCTCGTCGCCAAGACGGTCCTCGACCGGACCGCCGCGTCCCTGGGCCTGCTGGTGCTGTCCCCGCTGATCGGCGCGGCCGCCCTCGCGGTGAAGCTGACGTCCGAGGGGCCCGCGTTCTACAAGCAGACCCGGGTCGGCGTCGACGGCTCGACGTTCACCATCTGGAAGCTGCGCAGCATGTACCTCGACGCCGACGCGCGCCGGGACCAGCTGCTCAAGGACAACGAGGGCCAGGGCCTGCTGTTCAAGATGCGTCAGGACCCGCGCGTCACGCCGGTCGGCCGCCTCCTGCGCCGGTACTCCATCGACGAGCTGCCGCAGCTGTTCAACGTCGTGCGCGGCGACATGTCCCTCGTCGGTCCGCGCCCGCCGCTGGTCGCCGAGGTGGAGGCGTACCCCGACATGGTCCAGCGTCGGCTGCACGTGAAGCCGGGCCTCACCGGCCTGTGGCAGGTCAGCGGCCGCTCCGACCTGAGCTGGGACGAGGCGGTGCGCCTCGACCTGCGGTACGTCGACAACTGGTCGGTCACGATGGACCTCATGATCCTGTGGAAGACGGGTCGCGCGGTGTTCGCGGGGTCCGGGGCGTACTGAGCACAGACGCACCCTGGTACGGCGGAAGGGCCGGGCACGCTCGCTGAGCGTGCCCGGCCCTTCTGCGGTGTCGAGCTGTGGTCGGGACTTCCGCTTCGCCAATCCCCGGTCGCGAGCGGGTTGGACGACGCAGAACTGATGGTCGTGCGCGGCGAGGACGCCGGACGCCCCCGGGCTGCGACGTCAGCGCTTGATCATCTTGATCGGGCGGGCGTCGGTGTAGAGGTTGCGGGCGAAGGCGATGGGTGAGGTGGCCGGGTAGAGGATGGCGCAGTTGAACTTGGTGGTGGTGCCGAAGGTGTTGTCGGTGATGGCGATGCCCTGGAGGGGGCCGCGGGTCTTCTCGGCGATGTTGAGGGTGCAGCCGCCGTTGTCTGCCCAGTTCTTGGTGTAGGCGAGGTTGGCGACGGGGGCGCGGTCCTGGGTGATCTGCAGGGCGGCGTTGGTGGCGTCGGTCATGGTGTTGCCGGTGAGGGTGATGTTGCGGCCGCCCTGGACCTGGACGTTGTCGTCGTGGCTGCCGTTGGGGTGCTGGGGGTCGTTGGTGAAGTGGAGGTTGTCGTGGAGCCAGGAGGACTCGACGGTGACGTTGTCTCCGGTGATGTGGATCTGGTCGATGACGTTGTGGATGTTGGAGCGCTTGACGGTGAAGTTCGCGCCGGTGATGCCGTTGATCCAGGGAGTGGGGTCGGCGGCGTAGAGCTCGCTGTCCTGAACGGTGAAGCGGTAGGCGCCGAGGTTGTTGTTGATGAGCGAGGTGCTCGAGGTCACGGGGCGACCGCGGATGATGGAGCGGCTGATGGTGACGTCCTGCGCCTTGATGTAGACCAGCCCCCGGACGTCCATCGCGTCGATGACGGCGCCGGGCGTGGTGACGTGCAGGTCCCCGTGGTGGACCTTGAGCGTGGTCCCCGCAGGCACACCCGTGTTGTTCGCGCCGGGCCGAGCTGGCGGCCCAGCGGTCCGTGGTGGCGGCGCGGGGACGTGGAGGGGCGGTGTAACCACTGCAGAGGCTGGTGCGGTTTTCGCAGCGGGTGGGGCAGTGACGGGCGACGTTGAGGCCGATGCCTCCACCGACGTGCTCGGAGCAGACCGAGTCGCTGCTCCGTAGTACTCGGCGCTGGAGACGATCCCGCCGATGACCACTTCGAGTCGCGTGCCCTGCTGGATGGCGCCCACCCAGTGAGCGCGCCCAACGGGATCGCTGGGCCGGCCGAGGAGAGCCTGGTAGTGCACATCGATGGCCGTCCCGAGGTGCTCCGTGGAGAGCAGGAAGCCCGTCGCGACCGCGCCGGGCGATGCTCCACGGCGCAGCGCATCCGTCCAGCCGCGGACCTCGGCGTCACCGGGGGTGCGGCCGAGCACGTCGCGGTAGAGCCGGAGGACCCAGGCGCTGTCGGTCCCGCCGGCCCGGTGGTAGTACTCCTCGGAGGCGACGAAGCCGGCTTCCATCGCCTGGATGGTCGTGCCGGCGTGCATCTGTGCGAGCCAGTGTGTCAGGCCGACGCGGTCAGGGTGCGGCCGAGATACGAACGGTATGCGTCCGTCACGAGGCCCGTGCGGTACTCGGTGCTCGAGGTTATGGCGTTCGCGACGGCCACACGAGGCACCCCCTGGCGGAGCGCCGTCGTCCATGTCGCCAGCCCGCCGTCGTCGGGAGCACGCTCGAAGAGATGCTGGTAGACGTTGCGGACGTAGCTGCTCGTCACGGCGGCCGACGGGACCGCGGTGGTCGTCACGGCACCTGTCGCCAGTGCGGTGGCGGAGGTCGTCAGCGGCCCGGCAAGCGTGACCCAGGCCAGGCAGGCGCAGGCGATGGATCGCGCAATGCGCCGCTCTCGTCGCGGGGGCAGCTTTCGCCGCGCAGGGTTCGTGGGGCTGGCCGTGGGGTGCAGCACGGGAGATCTCCATCGTTCGGTGGCCTGGCGGACCGCGTGGGTCCCATGGCTTTGCGTCCCTGCCTCGCGACAGGTTTGCCTTTTCGTGGACGCCGATCCCATCGGCGGTGGAGGCCCGGCTCTGAGGGGTGCACGACGGGGTGTACGGCGAGTCATGCGGCACTCGCCGGGTCCCCCGCGTACGACGAGGGATCGTGGCGGCGCAGAGCGCCCGGCCGGGCGTCCGGGGTGTGCGCACCCGGCTTCTTTCAGCGGCCCGGATCCAGTTGGGGCGAGAGCGGGACCAGGTGCCGGCTCGGTGGCCGGCGCGACTCCGCGGTGTCTCAGTCGGCTCGTTGTCGGGCGTCGGTGCCGGTGGATGTTGACCACTGGTGCGGGCTGCGCCGTAGCGTCCCGCACCACGAACCCGAGCACGTCGGTGGCGCCCCCCACGCTTGCGTCGGTGTGCGCGACGCTGATGGTGCCCGGGCGTCTAACCCAGCTTGACGATCGCAGTGTTGCGAGCGCACACGTCCGAAGACGCTGTCAGTGTGGCCGTCGAGCGGCATGCAGCGGCGACCCTCGTCGAGGGCAAGGTCGACCGGAGGAGCGCCTGGTACCCGCAACCGTCGTCGGCAGGCGCGGCAGCGACGTAGTGACCGTTGACCTCGACCACTCACCGTGCCGGTCCCGGCGTTGTTGGGAAGAGCCCAACGCGCCGAAACTCAACTTGACGACGGCCGTCACCAGGCGGCTGGGTCCGGGAGCGAGTGCGGCGCGAAGGTGCGGCGCATGCGGCGAGCGACTGGTCCGCCGGGCACGCGAACACGTGAATGCGGAATCCGCGCTCGACGACGTCATGGGGCGGTTGCAGCGGTCGCACCGACAGGCGCACGCGGCAGTACGACGATTGCCACAAGTTGGCTCAAGAGGGAGACGTGGGAGACAGCCCGTACAGGGAGCACCGGGCAGGACAGTGAGCCGCGGCTCGGCCGCGTCGCTCACCATGAACCCGTGGACGTCGGCGCACACACGCAGCGGGTCGGCAATGAATGTGCGGTCCAGGTGACGGCCAAGGGCCAGGACATCACGCTCCATCCGCGCGTCCGTCTCGGACCTGTTCACCGAAGGCGTGACTTCACCGGCACGCACCGGACCTCGGGGCGACATTCTGACAATAGGACAAGGCCGCGCCCCAGAGGAGCGCGACCGGAAGTTGAAGATGACCCACCGGCGCGGCATAGACGCATCACTGGTGGGGAAGCCGGAAGACCCGGCTCCCCACCAGCGGCCGCGAGCCTCAGCCACACGAAGTGCGAGGTGTCGTCGCACGCGGCTACGGCGGCTCAGGCCGTGCGTGGCACCGACTTGCCGTTGTCGAACACGTTCCGCTGCATGGTCAGCGGATACGTAGCCGGCACCTTGACGCCGCAGTTCGGGTAGCGGGCGTTTCGACCGAAGACGTTGTCGGTGAGCAGAACCTTCGTCGGTGCGGACTTCATCTTCTTGATGTTCGCCACGCAGGCACCGCCGTCGAGCCAGTTGCCCGCCACGGTGAGGTTGGCGACAGCTCCGCTGTCCTGCGTCACCATGAGGGCGGCGTTGTACGCGCCGCTGATGCTGTTGCCGCGCAGCGTCACGTTCGAGCCTCGTTGGATCTGCACGCTGTCATCGTGACTGGGCTTCCCGCCCCACCTCGGGTCCTTCGTGAAATGTGCGTTGTCGTGCAGCCAGGAGTCCTCGACGAGGACGTTGTTCCCGTAGATGTGGACCGAGTCGATGACGTTCGAGATGTCGAGCCGGCGGGCGGTGATGTTCATGCCGTGCAGCCCGTCGATGTAAGGCGAGGCCTTCACCGGAGCCAACTCGCTGTCCTCGATCGTCAGGCTGTACGCGTTCGACCTGACCGCGACCAAGGCGATGGAACCATCCGGTGTCCGGCCACGGATGATCGAGTTCTTGATCGTCACCTTCGGTGCTCGCACATCGACGAACCCACGGATGTCCAAGCCCGAGATGACGGTGCCCGCCTTCGTGATCACGAGGTCACCGTCGTGCCGCTTCAGGCTCACCCCTGCGGGGACGCCGGTGTTGCTGCCGTTCGGCCTCGTGCTGGTCGAGGGCGCGGCCACCGTTGTCTTTGCCGTCGCCGGCCGCGATCCCACGGAGACCGTCCGGCACGCGAAGGCCTTCTTGCTGCCGGCCCCGACGTTCCCTGCGGTGACGCAGACGTCGTGCGTGCCGGCTGTCGCGGGGACCACGGTGGAGAAGCCACGAGCGGTGCCGGCTGCGGAGTAGACGCGCGCGACGTCGGCTCGCTGAGTGTTCGCCTTGACCTGGGTCGTCTTCCCGCCGGCTGCGATGCTGACCGTGACCGCCGCGGTGGTGTCCGGGTCCCATGCCCAGCCGGTGATCCGGATACCCCCGTCGGTGGCGACCACCTTGTCGACGTTGCCGATCGGTGTGCCCGAGGCCGCCTGCGCCGTGACGGCAGAGGTGAGCACGAGGGCGACGGTGGCGAGGCCGAGGGCGAGGCTGCGCGGCAGGGCGTGGGCGATCGTTCGAGTACGCAAGAGAGCTCCGAGTCCGGTCCAGGTGGGCGCCAGCCGCATCGACGTGGTGATCGATAACGTTTTGGTTACGCCGGCCGCGGGACCGTAGCCCACTACCGCACGTGAAGCCAAGCCGCCCGGGGGCAGGGTGGTTTTCACCCGCTGATCGAGCGGGGTTCACCCGCTCGGCCGGTTGGCGGTGTGGCATCCGGGGTGGCTGCACGGTGGGACGGCGTCGCTTCGCAGGTGAAGGCGGGTTGGCGGTGTGGCCCGCCGCAGCTCCGGCGCGGCCGCGGTGCTGAATCAGGAGGCGGTGCCGGGAGGAGCGTCGCTGGCCGTCGTTGTGAGACATATCACGTCACCGTCGCCCGGTGACAGGCGACGGTTCTCCCGACGCGCCGAGGGGCTGGGGCCGCCGGTGGCGCTCGGCGGCGCTCCGCGGCGGCGCCTGTAGGGTCAGGGCTATGCCTGGAGCACTGTCCGAGTCGGATCGCTTCCCGGGGGTCTCCACGGTGTTCGTGGTCGTGCCTGCGCACGACGAGGAGCGGGTGGTGCAGCGCGGCGTCCGTGCGCTCCTGGCGGACCCGTCGTCCGATGCGCACGTGCTGGTCGTGGCGAACGGCTGCACGGATGCCACGGCAGAACGGGTCCGCGAGCTGCGCGATCCTCGGGTCAGCGTGCTCGAGCTGGCGGAGGGTGGCAAGGCACGCGCGGTGCGGGCGGGTCTCAGCCGGAGCGGGACGGCCCAGGTTGTCGCCGTCGTCGATGCAGACGTGGTGCTTGACGACCGTGTGCTGCCGGGGCTCGTGCACGCCCTGGCGGGTGACGAGCCGCGGATCGCGGCACCGTCGCTCGCGCTGGAGCTCGACGGCTGTTCCCCGCTGGTACGTCGCTACTACCGGGCGTGGGGGCGCGAGCCGCACGTGCGCACGGACGACATCGGCGCCCGCGGCATATACGCGGTCAACCGCGCAGGCCTGGAGCGGGTCGCGAGCATGCCGGACGTGATCGCCGACGACGGCTGGGCTCGAGCTCGCTTCGCGCCGCACGAACGGGTCGTGAGTGCCGGCACGTCTACCGTTCGTCCAGCGCAGACGCTCCGGGCCCAGGTCGCGCGGAGAGCGCGTGTGCTGGCCGGCAATCGGGAGCTCCGTGAGGTCCTGCCTCTGTCCGAGCGCCCGGCGCCGCGGGTCAGCACCGGGGTCGGTCCCCAGCGCACGTTCGGGGAGCGGCTGAGGGAGGACGGTGCCGGTGACACCGCGGCTTGGTACGCCGTCGAGGTCCCGGCGCGACTCCTCACTGCCTGGCGCCGCAAACGCGGCCGTTCGACACCGTGGGCGCGCGACACGACCACGCGACGGTAGGTCGCTGCGGTCATCGGCCGACGAGCAGGATCCGTATCCCCGCCATCGTGCCGCGGACGACCGGGACGACCGTGGTGAGCGGACGACGCAGCACAGCACGCCTCCCGTCGCGCAGGAGGACGCGGCGGGCGTAGGACGGGGTGGACCGCAACCACCCTCGCGCGTCTCGACGATCCACGTTGCGGCGAGCGAAGAGCAGACGGTTGCGGCAGTTGTAGTAGAGGTACAAGGGCGACTTGACCTGCCCCTGCGTGCCGCCGACCTGGTGCACGGCGTCGAGGTCGGCGCGGACCACGAGGCCTCCACCCAGCAGCTGGCACCGGTGGCTCAGCTCGATGTCCTCCCAGTACATGAAGTACTCCTCCGCCAAGCCGCCGAGGACCTGCCACAGGTCGACGGACAGCGCCAGACACGCCCCGCTCAGCCACGGCTGGTGGGTGGGGTCCAGCGGGCCACGGGTGCGAGTGGTCCCGCGCGCAAGGTCGAGGGTCCCCCGAGCGAAGCCCTCGGTGCCGTCGGCATGCCGGATACGCGGTGTCACCAGCGCATCGCGGACCACTTCGACGTGGCTCAGCAGGGCGCGGACCGTGGTCGGAGCGATCGTCACGTCCGGGTTGAGGAGCAGCAGGCTCTCGCAGCCGTGGTCGATCGCGTGTCGGGCGCCAGCGTTCATCCCGGCGGCGAAGCCGAGATTTGCCTGCGTCACCAGGTCCCAACCGTGCTGCGCAGCAAGGGCGGTGATCGACCGGCGTTCGGCGTGGGTGCTGAAATTGTCCACGACCACCACCCGGACGTCGCCACCCGCGTCTGCCATACCCGGCAGGTTCGTGCGGAGCAGCTGCGACGAAGCGTAGTTGACGACGACGACAGCGCCGCGGTCGGTCGTGGCGCTGTGCGACGCGGCGGGGAAACCCGTCCCGGCTCAGGCACGACGCGGCCGTCGGAGAGCTGCGCGACCGGCGTGGAGCAGCGTGCCCAGGTCGCGGCGCACCGGGGGCAGGAGGAGCAGCAGCGACGTCGCGGCCATCCCGGCGCAGACGCCGACGGCGAGCTGGAGCCAGCTGCCGTGGTCGGCCAGCGCATAGGTCGCTGCGGCGGTGGTCGCACCGGTCACGGCGCCCACGGCGAGGCATCGCCCCGCGCCGCGGTACAGGTCGGCAATCGGCAGGGTGGTGACCCGACCCAGCCACCACAGCGAAAGAGGCCAGGCGAGCATCGGGGCGAGCGCGTATCCGGCGGCGACCCCGAGCACGCCCCAGTTGCTCCCGATGAGCACGCAGGTGATCCGGATGGCGGCCGAGAGGAACGAGTAGTGGAGCAGCGGCCGCGTGAGCCCCCGGGAGAGGTACACCCAGTACCCCACGTAGGCCAGTGTCTGGAAGATGCCCGCAAGGGCGAGGAATCGCAGGATCGGTGCGACCGCCGACCACTCCCTACCTAGGAGGACGTCGACCAGCGGGTACGACACCCCGATGACGATCGCGAGCCCCACGGTCACCGGGTACGCCAGCACCAGCTGGCCGGTGCGCACGATCCCGTTGAACGACGGCGTCTCACCGGCTCGTGACAGCACCGGCAGGGCCACGGTCGTGCTAGGCGCCCGGACCTGGTTCAGCGGGTTCATCAGGAGTTGGAAGGCCCGGTTGTACAGGCCGAGCGGAGCCGCGCCGAAGCGGCTGCCGATGACGAGTGCGTCGACGTTGTTGGCCACGTACCCGACGAGCTGGGACCCCAGGAGGTTGCCGCCGAAGGTGTACAGGTGCCGCATCGGGACGTCGCGCGCGTACCGCAGCGGCATCCAGCGGCCGGCGATGACGACGGCGACCAGAGCGCAGGCGGCCTGCACGAGCTGTTGGGTCACGAGAGCCCAGTAGCCCGCCCCCAGGGATGCGAGGACGACCGCCGTGGCGAGGGCGAAGGCGGTGGCCAGGACGTCGATGCGCGCGACGACCCGGAACCGCATGGAACGGATGAGGTCGGCCCGGAACTGCGTCATCATGCCGTTGAGCACGAAGGTGAGGGACAGCAGCTGGGTGATCCTGACGAGCTCGGGCTCGTCGTAGAAGGCGGCGATCACACCGGAGAGCGCGAACCCCACGACAGCCAGTGCCGTCCCGATCGCGGTATTGGTCCAGAAGAGGTTCGACCGCTGCGAGCGGGACAGGTCCTTGCTCTGGATGGCTGCCGAGCTGAGTCCCGAGTCGCGCAGCGTCTCACCGATGCCGATCACGGCCAGGACCATCGCGATGAGGCCGTACTCACGCGGGCTCAGCAGGCGGGAGAGCACGATGACGCTCCCCATCTGCAGGGACATGCGTACGAGCAGCCCGGTGCCCGTGGACAGTGCCCCGCGGGCGGCCCGGCCTCCGAGCTCGCTCACCGCCGGGTCGCTCACGGGCGAGGTGTCCGGCGAGCGCGGACCCGCCGGAACGTGCCGCGGGCCGTGCGGAGGGACTCGCGGGCATGGTGGGCACCGAGCGGGAGCAGCCCGAACCGCGAGTAGCGCGGGATGCGCGCACCCGCCGCTCGGGCGCCCGTCAGCCGACCGAGGAGGGTCCGACGCCGTCTGCGCTGCGACGGCTGCACGGCGACCACGTCGTCGGCGGTGATGGGACGTACCGTCAGGACGCCTGCGGCGACGGCCCGCTGAACCACGTCGAGTCCCCGCTCGGTCCGCGCGACGAGAGCGCTGAAGCCGTCCGACTCGGTGAACAGGGGGTACCCGCGCTCGTCGCTGCGCCAGAAGTCGCCCGCGGTCAGGTCGCTGCTCTCGCCCAACCCGTCCGGGCAGATCTTGCAGCGCCACTGGACGGTCGGTCCGAGCGCCGCGCCCCAGGACTCGTCGTACGACGTGTCGGCCTGGCGCCCCTGCTCGGTGCGGGCGGTGAACCGCCCGGGCCACCCCCGTCCGCGGTACCAGAGGTCGCTGAGGGGCTCCGCCGCCGGGACGCCGAGCTCGGTCAGCAGGTCCTGCGTCGCGTGCTGCGACGGTGTGCCTGCGCAGAAGAACGACATGAGCAGCGGGGCGGTCGTGCCGTCGTGGTCCGCCAGGGCACGCAGCGCCGAGATCTCGCACGGCTTGCCCACCGTGGCGCCCGCCGGGTCAGAGGAGCCCTCCTGCGCGCAGACCGCCACGGGGGCGTAGCGCGATCCCGCGGAGCCGAGAGCCTCGGCGCGGCTGACGATGCGCACCGGCACGGTGCGTCGGGGCTCGTCCTGGGCGCGGGCTGCGCCCACGACCTGCGCGACCTCGCCGCTCTCCACCAGCCACGCGCTCAGCGCCGTTAGCACGCCGCCGCTACTGCCTCGCCTGCGGATCTCGGGGTCGGTCGCCGATGCCTCCCAGGCGCCCGCCACAGGTCCGAGCACGGGGTGGTACGGGATGCCGTCGTGGTGCTGTCCCCGCACCGTCATCCCGGGGCAGGCGGTCGCGAAGCGGCGTGCCGCACCGGCGGGTGCGGTGCCCGGCCGCTCGCGCACCGGGCGCATGAAGCCGTCCGCGGAGAGGCGCATCTCCAGACCGCGGTCGATCAGCGCGCAGGTCCCGCAGCCGCTGCAGTTGCCGGTGTCCACCACCCGCGCGACGAGGGTGTCGAGCGACTGCTCGGCCATCACAGCGCGCCGAGCGCCGCAACAGCCGGCTCGAGCAGCTCGTCCGCGCGGCCGACGACGTCGGCGACGTCCTGGCCGAGGTCGGCCGAGGCGAGCCGGAGGGCCGCACCCACCGGGTCGTCGGCGTGCCGCAGGTCGATGGTGTGGCGCCACCCCAGGTCCCGCAGCAGCGGGTCGAACTTGCGCGAGTACGCGAGCGGGATCGCCGGCGTCCCTGTCGACAGGGCGTTCAGGCAGGCGTGCATGCGCGATCCGATGACCAGTGCGGCTGAGCCGGTGACGTCACGGACGTCGTCGAGGGACGTCGGTATCACGACGTCCACCGACGGCGAGTCGAGCACCTGCGCGGCCTCGCGGACGGCAGGCACGTCGTTGTCGGCCACCGGCGAGTCCAGGACGTGGGCCAGAAGCGTGAGGTGCCGGCCGGACTCGAGCAGTCCGGCAGCGAGGTCGAGCACCGTGCGGCGGTACCGCGTGTGGTCGACGTGCGGGTTGGGCGACCACAGCAGGCCGGAGACGTTGAGGACCACGTCGCGGTGACGGGTGAGCGACGGCCGGGGAGCGCGAAGGCGACGTCCGTCGTCAGCACGTCGACGGGGTGCCCGAGACCGTCCGCGTAAGCGGCGCTGATCGAGTCGCGAGCCATGACGTGCGTCGCGCGCCGCATCGACCAGCGGGCCCATGCCCGTCCGCGACGCGTCGAGAAGGGCCCGATCGTCTGCGGGCCGAGGACCAGCGGCGTGCCCGCCTCGACGACGAGCTCGGCCAGCAGGCTCAGGTTCGTCAGTCGTCGCTGGCCGTAGATGTCGGTGAAGCTGTCACCGGCCCGCGTGTCGATCGCCAGGTCGAAGTCCGCGAGCCACCCCATCAGCGGCTCGCGCGGGTCGATCCGGGATCGGACCAGCCGGCGCCAGTCACCGACCGGCGTGGGGCTCGTCTTGCTCCCGTAGTGCAGGTGGACGATCTCGCTGCCGGGGTGTGCGCGTTCGACGAGTGCGGAGGTCCCCTGGGCGAGAGCCCGCACTCCGAGGTTGGACGAGTGATCGTCCGCCCACAGGATCAGTACTCGCACGCGGGGCTCCAAGGGGTAGGGCGCGCCGGCGGTCGGCGACGCGTCGCAGTCAGAGGGATCGAGTCAGTGTAAGGCGTGACCCAGACGCAGCCGGGGGCGCGGCAGCTTTTCGACCCGCCGTCACCCGTTCGCTCGCCAGGCGTCTGCCCGCTGCATTCTCCTCTCGCTCGGACGCGGAAAAGTCGTGCGGTGGCACGACATCGGCCGCGCCCACCGAGGGCGCGGCCGATGTCACGGGTGGGTCAGCGCTTGATCATCTTGATCGGGCGGGCGTCGGTGTAGAGGTTGCGGGCGAAGGCGATGGGTGAGGTGGCCGGGTAGAGGATGGCGCAGTTGAACTTGGTGGTGGTGCCGAAGGTGTTGTCGGTGATGGCGATGCCCTGGAGGGGGCCGCGGGTCTTCTCGGCGATGTTGAGGGTGCAGCCGCCGTTGTCTGCCCAGTTCTTGGTGTAGGCGAGGTTGGCGACGGGGGCGCGGTCCTGGGTGATCTGCAGGGCGGCGTTGGTGGCGTCGGTCATGGTGTTGCCGGTGAGGGTGATGTTGCGGCCGCCCTGGACCTGGACGTTGTCGTCGTGGCTGCCGTTGGGGTGCTGGGGGTCGTTGGTGAAGTGGAGGTTGTCGTGGAGCCAGGAGGACTCGACGGTGACGTTGTCTCCGGTGATGTGGATCTGGTCGATGACGTTGTGGATGTTGGAGCGCTTGACGGTGAAGTTCGCGCCGATGATGCCGTTGATGTGGGGGAGGGTGCGTAGCGAGGAGCTCGCTGTCCTGGAGGGTGAAGCGGTAGGCGCCGTGGTTGTTCATGACGAGGGCGGTGTTCGCGGTGACGGGTCGGCCGCGGATGATGGAGCGCTTGATGGTGACGTCGGGGGCCTTGATGGTGACCAGGCCACGGATGTCCATGGCGTCGATGACGGCGCCGGGGGTGGTGATGACGAGGTCGCCGTTGTGGATGGTCAGGGGGTGCCGGCGGGGACACCGGTGTTCGCCGGGCCGGGCTTGACCGCGCCGGGGAGCGAGACGACCGGCTCAGGAGCCCGGACGGTCACGGTCGACGAGGTGCTCTTCTGAGCACCCTTGTCGTCGTACACCGTGAGCTTCACGGTGTACGACCCCGCGGTGGAGTAGGTGTGGTTGGCCGTCGGGCCGCTGCCCGTGGTGCCGTCGCCGAAGCTCCACGCGTGGGAGACCACGCGGCCGTCGGCGTCGGTCGAGGTGCTCCCGTCGAGCACGGCGACCAGGCCGTCCGTCTTCGAGCTCAGGCGTGCGACCGGGGCCTCGTTCGGCTTGGTGACCGTCACGCTCGAGGTCTTGGTGCTGCGTGCACCCGCGTTGTCGGTCACGGCGAGGGTGACGGTGTAGGTGCCCGCGGAGGTGTACGTGTGTGTCGCCGTCGGCCCGGACGCCGTCGCGCCATCGCCGAAGCTCCACGCGTGGGAGGCGATGGAGCCGTCGACGTCCACGGAGGCTGAACCGTCGACGGCGGCGGTGAGATCGGCGACTGTGATGGCGACCGAAGGCGCGGGGGCAGCGTTCTGGACGGCCGGACGCGCGGCGACACGAGCGAAGCTGGCGGTCACGGGAGCGTTCGATGCGGACCCCGAGACGTACGTCGAGGTCGCGATGCCGCCGGGCTTCTGGAGGTTCGGGGTGGAGTCGGTGGCCGACACCTGCCACGCGGACGGCTCGGTCGTCCCGCGCTTCCATGCCTTCGCCCGCACGGTGGTCGGGGAGGTGCCCGTGACCTGGAGGCGGATGGACAGCTCGGTGCCCGCGGCGTAGGTGACCCCGGGGAGCGTCACGGCCTTGAGTGCGGTTTCGCCGCGCCCGGCGATCAGGGTGACCGACCCCGAGGGCTGCACCTTCAACCGTGCGCGGTAGTCCCCGGCCGATCCCACCCGGCGTCCCAGCACGGACACGTAGGTGCCACCGCCGGTGGCCTTCTTGTCCAGTGCGACATCCAGGGTCAGGTCGGTGTCGGTCGAGCTGTAGCCGTTGAGGTGTGCCCACCCCGTCTGGCCGGCCTTCCCGATCCGCTGGCGTCCGACGCCGGTCGACACGGAGTGGACCACGGAACCAGCGGTGGTCGTCCACGTGCCGCCTCGCTCGGCTGACCCCCAACCACGGGTGACCGACCGCGCGAAGCCGTCGGCCACCGGCGTGGTCGCCGCGGTAGTGGTGGCCGTCGTGGTGCTCGCCGCGAAGGCAGCGGATGCCGAGGCCGGAACCATGCCGGCACACACCACAGCGCCGGCGAGGACCGCAGTCACGAGCATGCCGCGGCGCCGGCGTCGTCCGGCGCTGTGCGGGGCGGTTGGGCTGTCGAACCTGTCGATGGGCAGCGATGAGCGCATGTCGATCTCCGTCATTCGGTGGCCTGGCGAACCGCGTGGGTTCCATGGCTTTGCGTCCCTGCCTCGCGACAGGTTTGCCTTTTTCGTGGACGCCACCTCATCGGCGGTGTGCTCGCGGTTCAAGAAATCTGCGCTGTGCTCCGTGTCACACGCGACCGATCGAGCGAAACCCTCAGTCAGCTGGGTCGAGGGGCGATCTGGGTGACATGGCGGACCAACGAGCCGCCGGCCATCCCTCGGACCATAGGGTTGACCGATCACGGGCGCCTGCCGCCCATGTCGATGTGACGGGGGACAGCGTGGACGAGAGCAGGAGCGCCGGATCGGCCATGCGCATCGCGATGGTCGGTACCCGCGGCGTGCCCGCCCGCTACGGAGGCTTCGAGACCTGCGTCGAGGAGGTCGGATCTCGCTTGGCCGAGCGTGGACACCACGTCGTCGTCTACTGCCGCGGCGGGGCCGGCGAGCTGAGCGAGCAGGAGTACCGCGGCATGTCGCTGGTCCACCTGCCTGCGATGCGCCGACGCTCACTCGAGACGTTGAGCCACACGGGCCTCTCTGTGGCTCATCTGGCGCGTCATCGCACCGACGCGGCGCTCGTGTTCAACTCCGCCAACGCCCCGTGGCTCCCGGTGCTCCTCGCTGCCCGGATCCCGGTGGCGACGCACGTGGACGGTCTGGAGTGGAAGCGGGCGAAATGGAGCGGAGCGGGTCAGCGCTACTACCGCCTCGCGGAGTCGTTGTCGGTGCGGTGGTCTGACGCGCTGATCGCGGACGCCGTCGGAATCCAGGACTACTACCGCACGGAGTTCGACGCCTCGACCGTGCTGCTGCGCTACGGGGCGCCCGTCGTCGACCACGGTCGGTCGGAGCGGCTGGACGAGCTGGGGCTCGAGCCGAACGGCTACCACCTCGCGGTCGCCCGATTCGAGCCGGAGAACCACGTCCGGGAGATCGTGGACGGGTACGTCCGGAGCCGCGCTGAGCTCCCGCTCGTCGTCGTCGGATCGGCGCCTTACTCGGACGAGTACACGCGGACGGTGCACGAGCTCGCCGACGGCCGAGTTCGGTTCCTGGGCGGGGTGTGGGACCAGGAGCTGCTCGACCAGCTCTACGCGGGGTCGCGGACCTACCTGCACGGGCACTCGGTGGGGGGACCAACCCGTCTCTGCTGAGGGCCATTGGGGCCGGTGCCGCAGTCGTCGCCTTTGACGTCGGGTTCAACCGCGAGGTGCTGGGCGAGCACGGGCGCTACTTCGGTCAGGCGTCTGACCTGCCCGCCCATCTCCAGGACGCGGAGTCCGACCCGGGCGGTGCAGGTGCTCGCGGAGAGGTGCTCCGGGAGCGGGCCCTGGAGTACGACTGGGACGACGTGGCGGACGGGTACGAGCGGCTGTGCCGAGCGCTGGTCGACGGCACTGCTTCGCACCCCGGCAGTCATCGCCGTCGGCGCGGAGGGGCGGCACCGACCGTCCGGGGCCGGGTGGCGACCACGTCCCCACCCAGCGGTTCGCGGCGGAGATCGGGGTGCAGCTGTGACGAGTACAGCCGGTCCGGACACCCCGGAGACCTACCTCTGCACCGTTCGTCGCCTGGCGGCGGCGCAGAAGCCGGCCGCGAGGAGTGCTCCTGCGTACTCGCGGTACGTGAACCGTCGCATCGGGCGCTATCTCGCGGCGTGGGCATTCCGCGCGGGACTGTCGCCGAACGCAGTGACGGGGATCAGCGCGCTGTTCACGTTCACCGGGGTGGCTCTCCTCATGGCGGTACCGCCGTCGTCGTGGAGCGGGGTGACCATCGCGCTCCTGCTGCTGGTGGGATACGCGTTCGACTCCGCCGACGGTCAGGTGTCGCGCCTGCGCGGTGGCGGCACGCCGGCAGGTGAATGGCTCGACCACATGGTGGATGCGGCGAAGGTGTCAGCGATGCCGCTCGCGGTGCTCGTCGGGTTCGCCCGGTTCGACGCCGCTCCCGAGGGCTGGCTGCTGGTGCCGCTCTCCTTCTCCGTCGTCTCCGCCGTGCTGTTCTTCGGGATGATCCTCACCGAGCAGTTGCGGCGACAGCACGGACAGCAGTCACTCGCCGTGGACGCGCCCGGCCGGCCGTCGTGGCTGCGTGCGCTCCTCGTCGCCCCGATGGACTACGGATTGCTGTGCCTGTCGTTTGTGCTCCTCGGCGCGACCGACGTCTTCATGGTCGTCTACACGGTCCTGTTCGCCGCGACCACCGCCTTCACGGTGCTGGCGAGCGTCAAGTGGTTCCGCGAGATGCGGTCGTTCACCGTCAGGGCGGCCCCCGCGGCCTCCGTGCCCTCCGGGGGCGACGCGGGGCGTCGACGATGAGGCCGCGGCGGCGGCTCCGGCAGGCGAGCGCCACGGCGCCGACCCGCGCAGCCGGGCGGACGGTCCTCATGGCGCACCCGAGCGCGGACCTCTACGGGTCGGATCGCGTTCTCCTCGAGAGCGCCAGCGGACTCGTGGCAGCCGGCTGGGACGTGGTCGTCGCGATCCCGACCGCCGGGCCCCTGGTCGAGCAGCTCGAGGCGCGAGGCGCTCGCGTGGTGCTCTGTGCGAGCCCGGTACTGCGCAAGTCCCTGCTCAGCCCGCGAGGTCTGGGCTCGCTGGTGCGGCAGACGGCACGCGGGCTCCGTGAGGGCAACCGCTTGATCACCCGTCTGCGGCCGCGCGTCGTCTACGTCAACACCGTGACGATCCCGCTGTGGCCGGTGATCGCGCGGTTGCGGCGCGTGCCTCTGCTGTCGCACGTGCACGAGGCCGAGGCATCGGCACCCGGGTGGTTGAGGACGGTCCTCGCGCTCCCCGCGCTGCTGGCGGACGTCGTGATCGCGAACAGCGACTTCAGCATCGGAGTCCTCGCGCGCTCCTTCCCCCGGCTGGGGCGTCGCGCGCAGTTGATCCTCAACGGCGTGCCCGGCCCGGCCGACCGGACGATGGCGCGCGAGACCGTGGACGACGGCCTCCGTGTCCTCTACGTGGGCCGGCTCTCGCCGCGCAAGGGCGTCGACGTCGCCGTCTCAGCGCTGGGACACCTGGACGAGCAGGGCGTCACGGCGTCCCTCGACCTTCTCGGTGCTCCCTTCCCCGGCTACGAGTGGTACCAGGCCGAGCTGGAGGACCAGGTCCGCGGACTGGGCATCAGCGACCGGGTGCGCTTCCACGGTTTCAAGGACGTCGTCTGGGACGTCATCCATGACGCCGACGTCGTCGTCGTGCCGTCACGCGTGGACGAGCCCTTCGGCAACACCGCGGTCGAGGCTGTCCTGTGCGCGCGACCTGTCGTGGCCAGCGCGACCAGCGGGCTGCTCGAGGCGACCGCCGGGTACGGGAGCGCGCAGACCGTGCCGGCGGGCGACGCGCGTGAGCTGGCTGCCGCACTCGACCGAGTCGCGACGGACTGGGCGAGCAAGCGGGTCGACGCCTGGGCCGACGCCGGGCAGGCAGAGGCTCGACATGCCCCCGAGGTCTATCGGAGGAGAGTGGCCGCTGTGGTCGCGGAGATGCTGACCGGTGCCTGAACGACGAACAGCGCCGAGGGTGGCTACGGGGACCTCGGACGCGCGTGGCCGCGCGAGCGGGTCGGGAGAGCCCCGCATCGTCGTGGCCGTCCTGACGTACCAGCGCCCTGACGACCTGACGGCGATCCTTCCAATGCTGGTCGAGCACGTCGGGCCATACGCGGATGCGACTGTTCTCGTGGTGGACAACGATCCCGCCGCGGGCGCTGCGGGATCGGTCCGCGGCCTCGGCGACCAGCGGGTCGCCTACACGCACGAACCTGTGCCGGGGATCGCCGCGGCCCGCAACCGCGCGCTCGACGAGGCCGGAGACGCGGACCTGCTGGTCTTCGTGGACGACGACGAGCGGCCGGAGCCCGGATGGCTCGACGCCTTGGTCTCGACCCACGCCCGTGAGGGATCGCTCTGCGTGGTGGGACCGGTGGTCTCGCGCTACGAGCGCGATCCCGAGCCGTGGATCGTCGACGGCAGGTTCTTCGACCGACGTCGGCTGCCGACGGGTACTGAGCTGCAGGTGGCGGCCACCAACAACCTCCTCATCGACCTCCGACAGCTGCGTGCGATCGATCTGCGGTTCGACGAGCGGTTCGGCCTCAGCGGGGGTCGGACACCCTCTTCACGCGTCGCATCGCGCAGGCCGGCGGGCGCATGGTCTGGTGCGACGAGGCGGTCGTGGTGGACGTCGTCCCGGCGGCCCGGCTGACGCGTCGTTGGGTGCTGCAGCGTGCCTACCGCAGCGGCAACGCGTGGAGCCGGACCTCCCTCGAGCTGGCCGGCACGCGCCGTGCCGCCGCGCGCGAGCGGGTGCGCTGCAGCGGGCAGGGCGTGCTCCGCCTCTGCGGTGGGGCCGCGCGATGGGGCGTCGGGGTGGCGTCCCGGTCGCAGCCGCAGCGGGCCCGCGGTCTGCGCACACTGGTGCGTGGGGCCGGGCTCCTGAGCGGGGCCTGGGGCTCGGTCTACTCGGAGTACCGCCGCCCGTCCCCGGCGTAGGCGCTCGGGGGCTCCGCGTCACCGGCGTCGGTCCGGCCGGGCCGGCGCACGCCGACGCCGTCCACGATGGCACGTCACCCGGTTCACGTGGGTGCCGGTTTCACGAGCGAGTCAGGGAGCACCATGTCGCAGGCAGCAGGTCGGAAGAAGCTCGGCACACGTGGACGGGTCGTTGCCGCCGCGGTGGCCGTCGTGGTCGTCGTCGTGGCGATCCTCCTCCTCGGTGGTCGTGTCGGTGGCGAAGGTGGCGACCGGCTCCCTGGAGCGGGGGCCTCGCCGCAGGCCAGCGCCCGGCCGACCCCCTCCGCGTCGACGTCCGACCCCGCGGACGAGCCCGGGTCGGAGCCGGCCGAGTCGCCCGCGCCGACCGCCGCCCCCGACGGCAGCGGGGCAGCACCGTCGGCCCCACCCGCGGAGGGCGTCATCACGCTGCCCCCGCTCACGGACACCCCACCGGAAGTCGTCGCGCTCGACGCGGAAGCGGCGCTCGGTTCGTCGGCCACCGCACGCGTGCTGGGTGTCGAGGAGGTGACGGCATCGGGCACCGGGATCGGTGAGATCGCAGGGCCGGCGCTCCTGGTGACCCTGGAGGTCACGAACACCGGTGGTGAGGACCTCGACCTCGCATCGTTCAACGTGTCGGCCTACCTGGGCTCTGACGCGGTGCCGGCGAGCCCGGTGACGACGGACGACCGCGAGTCGCCGCTGGCCGGCGTCCTGAGCCCGGGGGAGAGCGCACGGGGGCGTACGTCTTCCGGGTGCCGGCGAGCGGTGCGGGGGTCCTGTCCCTCGCGGTGCTCGCCGGGCCCGCCGGTGAAGTGCTCGTGTTCCAGGGCGACGTCGCGACCCCGACCAGCTGAGATCAGCGCGTCGCCGGAGGCGCGGTACCGCCGGTGTGGCACCGCCGGCGCGAGGCCTCGTCCACCGGGCCGCCGGGTTGAGTGGTCCACCAGGGTGATTCGTCCCACGCTCAGGGTGAAGTCACGGGACCGTCCTTCGCCCGTCCGTTTTGTACCCGTACCGTGGCCGTATCAGTTCTTCGTCGGTCGGCCGTGTCGCACGGCCTGAATTCTCTGGGGCATCCATGGCGCACGGTTCGTTGGCTCGACGATGGGCAGCCGGGGTCGCTGCCCTGGGTGTGGTGCTGGTCGGTGCTCTGACGGCGCAGCCAGCGGTGGCCGACTCGGCACCGGTCGATCCGTCCGACCCAGCGACCCCGACGACCATGGCGGCCGACGCGCTGCCGACGGTGCAGATCGACGGCGTGGTGTGGTCCCAGGTCGTCGTGGGGCGGACGGTCTACGTCGCGGGGAGTTTCACGACGGCCCGGCCCGCCGGCTCGCCGCCCGGGGTCAACACGGTCCCGCGCCACAACGTCCTGGCGTACGACATCGAGACCGGAGAGCTCGTGCAGAGCTTCGCACCGGTGCTGGACGGGCAGGCACTGTCGATCACGGCGTCGCCCGACGGGACACGCGTATACGTGGTCGGCGACTTCAACAAGGTCGACGGACAGTGGCGGGTGCGGGCTGCGGCCTTCGACACCGCGACGGGTGCGCTGGTGAGCTCGTTCCGACCCACCCTCTCGGCGCGAGCGCTGACGGTCGCGGCGTCGAACAGCACGGTCTACGTCGGAGGAAACTTCGTCGGCGCGGCGAGCGTGACCGGTGCCGCCCTGCAGCCGCGTGCCTACCTCGCAGCCTTCTCGGCCGCCAACGGCGAGGTGACGCCGTTCGTTGCTGACGCCGACGCTCCGGTGACGGCCCTGGCCTTGGCCGCTGACGGCTCCAAGGTCGTGGTCGGCGGTCGGTTCACCCGCGTGAACGACACGAACGTGTACGGGCTCGGCGCGGTGTCGCCCACGAGCGGGGCGCTCCAGCCGTTCCCGGCGAACCAGAGCATCCGCAACGCCGGCACGAAGTCGTCGATCACCAGCCTGTACGCCGACGAGTCGGGCATCTACGGCACGGGGTATCACTTCGGCGGCGGGGGGAACCTCGAGGGCACGTTCCGTGCGCACCCGACGACCGGTGAGCTGATCTGGGTCGCGGACTGCCATGGTGACGCCTACTCGGCCTACCCCGTCGACGGCGTCGTGTACACCGCAAGCCACCACCACTACTGCGGCAACATGGGCGGGTTCCCCCAGACTGAGCCGTGGACCTTCTACCACGGCAACGCGTTCAGCATCGCCCCGACCGGTACGAACACCGCTGACATCTACGGCTACCCGGATCACCGGGGCAAGCCCGCGCCGAACCTTCTCAACTGGTTCCCCACCTTCAACATCGGGTCGTACACCGGTCAGAGCCAGGCCGGGTGGAGCGTTGCCGGCAACGACGACTACGTCGTCTTCGGCGGCGAGTTCCCTCGGATCAACGGCAGCGCCCAGCAGGGCCTCGTCCGGTTCGCCCGGGCCGACGCAGCGCCGAACAAGCGCGGGCCCCAGGTGACCGGGGCGGCCTTCAACCCCCGCGTGCTGTCCGTGGCCGAGGGCGCGGTCCGAGTGACGTGGCGCGCGAACTACGACCAGGACAACGAGACGCTCACCTACCGCGTCTACCGTCGTGGCACGACGGCGCCGATCCACACCGAGATCGCCACGGCGCCGTTCTGGGACCTGCCCACCATGTCGTTCACGGACACCGGGCTCACACCGGGGACGACGCAGGAGTACCGGGTCACCGCGACTGACCCCTTCGGGAACGTGGCCCAGTCCCAGTTCGTCGCGTCCACCGTCGCGGCAGCCGGCAGCGTCAGCGAGTACGTGACCGACGTCCTCGACGACGGCGCGTCCTCCTACTGGCGCCTCGGAGAGGCGTCGGGGTCGGCGGTGCGCGACTGGGCGGGCCTGTCGGACGCCACCGCGTCGAGCGGCGTCTCCCGCGGCGCAGGTGGCGCCATCGGTGGAGATGCTGACGCCGCGTCGACCTTTGACGGCTCGGCCAGCGGTTTCGCGGCCACGACGGACCCGGTTCCGGGACCGAACACGTTCACCGTCGAGGCATGGGTCAAGACGACGTCGACGCGGGGCGGCAAGATCGTCGGCTTCGGCAGCTCGGCCACGGGCAACTCTGGCAGCTACGACCGGCACATCTACATGGACGACTCCGGCCGGATCTACTTCGGGGCCTACCCGGGTAGCACGCGTACGGTGAACAGCTCCGCGCCGTACAACGACGGTCAATGGCACCACGTCGTCGCTTCCCTCGGGGCCAACGGGATGCGGCTGTACGTCGACGGCCAGCGTGTCGCTCAGCGGACCGACACGACATCCGGGCAGAGCCTTTCTGGCTACTGGAGGATCGGCGGAGACACCATCGGCAACTGGCCCGGGACTCACGCGAGCGACTACCTCGCCGGCGCGATCGATGACGTCGCGGTCTACCCGACCGTGCTGAGTCACGAGCAGTTGCTCGGCCACTACACGGCGTCAGGTCGCACGTCGACCCTGCCGCCGCTCCCGAGCGACGCCTACGGCGCAGCGGTGCGGTCGGCGAGTCCCGAGCTGTACTGGCGTCTGGGTGAGAGCACGGGGACGCGGGCGAACGACACCGGCCTGGGCGGGGTGACGGGCACCTACCGCAACGGTGTGGCACTCGGTGCGGGAGGCGCGCTGAGCGGTGTGACTGACACGGCGGCCCGCTTGGACGGTCGAGATGACTTCCTCACGAGCGACGTACAGGTCACAGCGCCCAGCATCTACTCCGAGGAGCTGTGGTTCAGCACCACCAGCACCAGCGGCGGCCGGCTCATCGGCTTCGGCAACAGCCGGGACAGTCTGTCAACGAGCTACGACCGCCACGTCTACCTGGAGAGCGACGGCCGTCTGTCCTTCGGTACCTGGACCGGCCAGCACAACATCCTCTCGTCGACCGCTACTTACAACGACGGTGCATGGCACCACGTGGTGGCGACCCAGTCGTCGGCCGGCATGCGCCTGTATGTCGATGGAGTGCAGGTCGCGGAGGGGTCGCAGACCTCGGCGCAGTCGGGGTCGGGGTACTGGCGCGTCGGCGGTGACCGCAACTGGGGCCCCGGGGTCTGGTTCGACGGCCGGATCGACGAGGTCGCCGTGTATGGGCGCGCCCTCACGCCGACGGAGGTGGCTCAGCACCACGCCCTCGGCGCGGCCACGGTGATCCCCAACCAGGTGCCGACGGCGGCGTACACGTCCGCCGTCAACGAGCTCACCGTGGTGGTCGACGGGAGGAGCTCGACGGACGCCGACGGTCTCGTCGCGTCGTACGCGTGGGAGTTCGGCGACGGCGCGACGGCGACCGGTGCGACGGCGGAGCACACCTACGCCGCGGCGGGCGACTACACGGTCCGGCTGACGGTGACCGACGACGACGGCGCGGTGGGCGTCGTGGAGCAGCGGGTGACGGTCACGGCGCCGGTGCTGGCGAATGTGGCGCCGACGGCGGCGTTCACCTCGCGGGTGGACGGGTTGTCGGTGGCGGTGGACGGGTCGGGGTCGACCGACTCCGACGGTTCGGTTGCGTCCTACGCGTGGCAGTTCGGTGATGGTGCGACGGGGACGGGTGTGACGGCGTCGCATGCGTATGCCGCGGCTGGGACGTACACGGTGACCTTGACGGTCACGGACGACGACGGTGCGACCGGGTCGGTGTCGGACGTGGTGACGGTTGCTGCTGTGGAGACGGGCGGTGAGTGGGCTCGTGACGCGTTCGGTCGGACGCTCGCCTCGGGGTGGGGCACGTCGGACGTGGGTGGTGCGTGGGCGGTCACGGGTGCGGCCTCGAACTACGGGGTGGCTGACGGGGTTGGCATGCACCGGGTGCCGCGTGCCGGGTCCACGTTGACCGCTGCGCTGTCGGGCGTGTCGTCGTCGGACACCGAGGTTCAGGTGACGGTGTCGGCCGACCAGGTGCAGACCGGTGGCGGGACGTATGTCACGGTGTTGGGGCGTCAGGTGGGGTCGTCGGAGTACGCGGCGCGTGTGCGGTTGCTGGCGGGTGGCGTGGTGAACCTGGCGGCGATGCGCGGCGGGACGAGCATCGGTGCGCTCAACGTGCCGGGGCTGTCGTTGGCCGCGGGCGAGCAGCTGCGGGTGCGGGTGCAGGTGGTGGGCACGTCGCCGACCACGGTCCGGGCGAAGGTGTGGGAGGTCGGTGCGGTGGAGCCGGCTGACTGGCAGGTCTCGCGGACCGACTCGACGGCGAGCCTGCAGGTGCCTGGCGGCGTGGGTCTGCGGACCTACCTCTCGGGCTCGTCGACCAACGCGCCGATGACCATCAGCTACGACGACTTCGCGGCGTTCTCCACCTCGACGGTGCCACCGGCACCGACACCGGCACCGGCGAACCAGGCGCCGGTCGCGGCGTTCACCTCGCAGGTGAACGGGGCGACGGTGGCGGTGAACGGGATGGGGTCTCGAGACTCCGACGGTTCGGTAGCGGCGTATGCGTGGGTGTTCGGTGATGGTGGGACGGGGAGTGGTGCGACAGCTGAGCACACGTATGCCGAGGCCGGCGAGTACGCGGTCCGGTTGACGGTCACCGATGACGACGGTGCGGTCGGTGTCGTCGAGCAGCAGGTGACGGTCGCTGCTGCCCCGGTGGTCAATGTGGCGCCGACTGCGGTGTTCACGTCGCGGGTGGACGGGTTGTCGGTGGCGGTGGACGGGTCGGGGTCGACCGACTCCGACGGTTCGGTTGCGTCCTACGCGTGGCAGTTCGGTGATGGTGCGACGGGGACGGGTGTGACGGCGTCGCATGCGTATGCCGCGGCTGGGACGTACACGGTGACCTTGACGGTCACGGACGACGACGGTGCGACCGGGTCGGTGTCGGACGTGGTGACGGTTGCTGCTGTGGAGACGGGCGGTGAGTGGGCTCGTGACGCGTTCGGTCGGACGCTCGCCTCGGGGTGGGGCACGTCGGACGTGGGTGGTGCGTGGGCGGTCACGGGTGCGGCCTCGAACTACGGGGTGGCTGACGGGGTTGGCATGCACCGGGTGCCGCGTGCCGGGTCCACGTTGACCGCTGCGCTGTCGGGCGTGTCGTCGTCGGACACCGAGGTTCAGGTGACGGTGTCGGCCGACCAGGTGCAGACCGGTGGCGGGACGTATGTCACGGTGTTGGGGCGTCAGGTGGGGTCGTCGGAGTACGCGGCGCGTGTGCGGTTGCTGGCGGGTGGCGTGGTGAACCTGGCGGCGATGCGCGGCGGGACGAGCATCGGTGCGCTCAACGTGCCGGGGCTGTCGTTGGCCGCGGGCGAGCAGCTGCGGGTGCGGGTGCAGGTGGTGGGCACGTCGCCGACCACGGTCCGGGCGAAGGTGTGGGAGGTCGGTGCGGTGGAGCCGGCTGACTGGCAGGTCTCGCGGACCGACTCGACGGCGAGCCTGCAGGTGCCCGGCGGTGTGGGCCTGCGGACCTACCTCTCGGGCTCTTCGACGAACGCCCCGATGACCGTCGGCTACGACGACTTCGTGGCGCGCCCGGCAGGGTAGCCGCCCCGTCCGTACGGACAGACCGGCCGGCTGAAGGCCGGGAGCCCCTGGTGTCCAGGTGGCTCCCGGCCTTCGGTCTGCCCGGGTGCCGCTGCGGTGGGTGCGCCCCGGCGGTCGGCCGCCGGACTGCTCCGTTCGGGGTCGGCCGGAGGGCGGCCCGGTAGGCTGCGCACCGCCCGTGAGAGCCGCCGGGCGCCGGACCGTGGAGCGGAATCCTGATGCTGAACAGAGCTGGTCCCGCCGTGGACCAACTGGTCACGCTCGGCCTGGGGCTCCTGGTAGTGGTCGGTGCGCTGCTCGTGCTGCGGGCGGCTCCCCGCGCCGCCGTGGTCGTCTGGGTGTCGAGCATCTGCTTCGTCCCGTTCTGGCTCGGGCTCTCGGTCGGCCCCTTCGTGCCGCCGGCAGCCGTCGTCGGCGTCCTGGTGCTCGCGGCGCTCGCGCCGCTCGGCTTCGGCCGCATCTCGGCCGCGGACGCCGCCGCCGTGCTGCTCGTCGTGGTCGCGCTCCTGCTGTACGCGACCGGTGCGTCGACCCTCGCGACCGTGTTCGTGCTCCTCTCCCAGTGGGCGGTCGGGTACGTGCTCGGCCGGTTGCTGCCGTCCCGGGTGAGCCTGGACTGGATGTACCGGTGCCTCGGTCTGACGTTCACGGTGGTCGCCGTCCTCGCGGTCGTCGAGTTCGTCGCCGGCGCCAACGTGTTCGTCACCCTCGGGTCGTCCGAGTGGACGGGGCTGCAGGAACGTGGCGGGATGATCCGCGCCGAGGGCGCGTTCGGCCACTCCATCGCCCTCGGTGCGTGCATCGCCCTGGTGATCCCGCTGGTGCTGGCGTCGTCGTTCTCCCTGCCTCTCCGGCTCGTCATGGTCGTCACCATGCTGGGTGCCACCGCCGTGACGTTCAGCAGGATCGGCATGGTGACCGCGGCGCTCGGCGTCGTCCTCACCGTCGTCTTCGCCCGCGACGGCATGTCCGCCCGGCTCCGTGCGCTCGTCTCGATCGGCATCCTCGCGGCCGGGGCGGCCCTGATCCCCCTCGTCGACGAGACGTTCACGGCGGCGGGCGAGGAGGCGTCCGGCAGCGCCGCCTACCGGAGCGACCTGCTGTCGCTCGCGGGCGACGTGAAGGTGATCGGCCTCACGGACGCCTTCTACCGCACGCCCGCGGGAGAGGTGTACTACGGGGGTTCCGCTCCATCGACAGCGCCCTGGTGCTGTTCGCACTGAACTACGGCTGGTTGCCGCTCGCCATCGTCTGCGCACTCCTCGTGGGCGCGATCGTGCTGACCGTCACGCGTCGGGCCACGGCTCCCACGATCGCGCTCGCCGCGCAGGTCCCGGCGGTGATGACGGTCGCCCTCATCACCCAGTACGGCATGTTCCTGTGGTTCGTCGCAGGCCTGGCCGTGGTCAGTCAGATCCAGCGGCGCGCGGCGCTCGCCCCGTCGGCGCACCCCGCGACCGCCGTGGGGGTCTCGGCGCCGGCATCCGACTCGCGTACCGCGAGTCCCGTGCGTGCCGTGCGTGGCGAACGGGCGACGGGCGCAGAGGTCGCTCGGGCCGCTGTGTGAGAATTCCGTCGGTCGCCAGCTCGAGGCGGTCGCGCAGGAACAGGCGACAACAGAGGGGCGACGATGGGCGCGCGGGAGTATCTAGCCATCATCCGGAAGCGATGGGCGCTCGTCGTCGTGTGCGGCCTGCTCGGGGTGGCTGCCACCGCGGCGCTCTCGCTGTCGGCGACCCCGATGTACCGATCGACCGCGACGCTGTACTTCTCGCTGCAGTTCGGTGACTCGGCCAACGACCTGAACCAGGGGTCCGCCTACACGCAGAACCAGATGCAGTCGTTCGCGGAGCTCGCGACCCGGGCGGTCGTCCTCGAGCCCGTCATCGAGGACCTCGGGCTGGCCACGAGCCCGCGCGGCCTCGCCGGGTCCCTGTCGGCCGTCACGCCGCAGGGCACGGTGCTCCTCGAGCTGTCGGCGACGAGCGAGTCGGCGCAACGCAGCGCGGACGTCGCGAACGCCGTGGTCCTCGAACTCGGGCGCGCGGTGGAGGAGCTCAGCCCCCGCGGCGAGGACGGACAGGCCGCTGTGCGCGCCACGGTCATCGCTCCGGCGGATCCCGCCGCCAGCCCCTTCTCGCCGCGGACGGAGCGCAACGTCGCAGCCGGTCTGCTGGGGGGCCTTCTGCTGGGTTCCGTGCTGGCGATCGTGCGCTCTCTCCTCGACACCCGGGTCCGGGAGGCCGAGGACGTCCGATCCTTCACGGACGTGCCGGTGATCGGGACGATCGGACGTCACCCGCGCGGTGCGTCGTCCGGTGTCGTGATGCAGACCGAGCCGACGAGCCCGCTCGGTGAGCACTACCGCCAGGTGCGGACCAACCTGCGGTTCCTCGCCGTCGACTCGAAGGCGCTAAGCCTCGTCGTGACGTCGACCATGCCGGGGAGGAAGTCGACCACGGCCTGCAACCTTGCCCTCGCGCTGGCGGAGTCCGACCTCAAGGTGCTGCTGATCGATGCGGACCTGCGCAGGCCGTCGGTCGGGCGGTACCTCGAGCTCGAGGAGGCCGCGGGCCTGACCACCGTGCTCATCGGCAGGGCGACGCTGGACGACGTCGTGCAGCCGGTGGGAGGCGGCACGCTCGACGTGCTGGCGGCCGGTGAGCTGCCGCCCAATCCAGGCGAGCTCCTCGCCTCGCGTGCCATGGAGCAGGTCCTGACGGACGCGACCTCCCGGTACGACGTCGTCATTCTCGACTCGGCGCCCGTGTCTCTCGTGGCCGACGCGTCGATCCTGGCGCCCCTCGTCGCCGGCACCGTGGTCGTCGCCGACACCTCACAGGTGCGCCAGCAGCCGTTGGCGGACAGCCTGGGTGCGCTCTCGCAGGCCGGCGGACGCATCGTGGGCATCGTGCTGAACCGGGTCGCCGACAAGGTGAGCAGTGCGTACTCGGACTACGCGCTCCCGCAGCCCGCTGCCGACGGCTCGCGTCCCGCAGCCTGGCGGGGCAGGCGCTCGCGCCGACGCTCGTCCTGAGGCACCCGGCGAGGTGACCGGCCGGACAGGTGAAATCGGCGGCTTCACCCGCCCGCGGCTCGCCGCTCAACCTTGTGCGCCGCCTACCATGGACCCGCGGGCCGAAGGGGCGGACCCGTACCCCCGGTGCTGTGGGCTGAGGTTCGTCGATCGCCCTGACGCACACGAGGAGAACCCATGACGAAGATCGTCGGCTACGCGCCCGGCGCGTACGACATGTTCCATGTCGGGCACCTCAACATCCTGCGTCAGGCCAAGCAGCACTGCGACCACCTCATCGCCGGCGTCGTCTCGGACGAGATGTGCCTGCTCACCAAGGGCAAGTCCCCGGTCGTCCCGCTCGCCGAGCGCATGGAGATCGTCAGCCACATCTCGTTCGTCGACGAGGTCGTCGCCGAGGTCGTGCCGGACAAGGTCGAGACCTGGAGGTCCGTCCGGTTCGACGTCCTGTTCAAGGGCGACGACTGGCGGGGCACCCCCAAGGGCATCAAGCTCGAGCGCGACTTCGCGGAGCTCGGCGTCGAGATCGTCTACTTCCCGTACACCATCCACACCTCGAGCACGCTGCTGCGCCGGGCGCTGGACGGCATGGTCGCCGAGCGGGCCGACGCCGCCCGCGCCTGACCGCCCCCGCGTGTGACCGCCCGCGTGTGACCGCCCGGCGCGTGTGCCCACCCTCACCCCAGACGCCCCCGGGCGGTGTGGGTGCCCCGCCGTAGGATGTGACCGCACCCCGGCTCCGTGAGGATCCGGGGCGTTCGCGCTGCACCGGACCCGTCCGGCCGCCCGTCCCGTCACAGAACAGTGGTCACCGCCGCATGAACCTCTCCGGTCTGCTCCCCGCCCTCCTCGCCGACGCCGCCGCGGCCGAGGCGGTCTCGCTCGTCCGCGGCCGCGGCGCGGTCGACGTCGTCGCCTCGGCCGGCGCCCGTCCGCCGCTGCTCGCCGCGATGGCCGGCGCCCGGGCGCACGACGGCGACGCGCACGCCGGCGACGCGCACGACGGCGGCGCGCACGCCGGCGACGCGCCCGCCGCGCCGTCGTCGGCCATGTCCACGCGCCCGCTCGTCGTGGTGACCGCGACCGGCCGGGACGCGGACGACCTCGCCGGCTCGCTGCGCTGCTACCTGCCCGCCGACGACGTCGCGGTCCTGCCGGCCTGGGAGACGCTGCCGCACGAGCGGCTGTCCCCGCGCAGCGACACCGTCGCCCGGCGGCTCGCCGTCTTCCGCCGCCTCGCGCACCCCGCCGACGCGGCCGGGCACACCGGGCCGATCCGCGTCCTCGTCATGCCGGTGCGTGCGCTGCTGCAGCCCGTCGTCGCGGGGCTCGGCGAGCTCGAGCCGGTCGAGCTCAACGTCGGCGACACCGCGGACCTCGAGGCCATCGCCGAGCGGTTGTCCGGCGCCGCCTACGCACGCGTGGACATGGTCGAGCGGCGCGGGGAGTTCGCCGTGCGCGGCGGCATCCTCGACGTGTTCCCGCCCACCGAGGACCACCCGCTGCGGGTGGAGTTCTGGGGCGACCAGGTCGAGGAGGTGCGCTGGTTCGCCGTCGCCGACCAGCGGTCGCTCGAGGTCGCCGACCACGGCGTGTGGGCGCCGCCGTGCCGGGAGATCCTCCTCACCGACGACGTGCGGAAGCGGGCAGCAGACCTCGCCGAGCAGCTGCCGGGTGCGGCGGAGATGCTCGACCGCCTCGCGCAGGGCATCGCCGTCGAGGGCATGGAGTCCCTCGCGCCCGTGCTGGTCGAGTCGATGGTGCCGGTCCTGGACCTCGTCGCCGAGGAGGCGCTCCTGGTCGTGGCCGACCCCGAGCGCGTGCGCCGCCGCGCGCACGACCTCGTCGCGACCACCGAGGAGTTCCTCGCCGCCGCGTGGACGTCCGCCGCCGCCGGCGGGCAGACCCCGCTGGACCTGCGGGCGGCGTCGTTCGCCAGCTTCGCGGACGTCCGGCGCATCGCCGCCCGACGCGGGCTGGGGTGGTGGACGCTCAGCGCCTTCGGCATGGCCCCCACCGACGCCGCCGACGACGACGCCGCGGCGACGGTCGGCGCCGTCCGGCACACCGACGACGACGAGCCCACCACGCTGACCGTCGCCGCGCGGGACGTCGAGGGGTACCGCGGCGACCTGGAGCGCGCGATCACGGATGTGCGTTCCCTCCAGCGCGACGGCTGGCGGCTCGTGCTCACCACGGAGGGCCACGGGCCGGCGCGTCGCATGGTCGAGCAGCTCGGCGCCGCCGACGTGCCCGCGCGCCTCG
Organism: Cellulomonas sp. ATA003; assembly: GCF_031582905.1. Taxonomy (NCBI): domain Bacteria; kingdom Bacillati; phylum Actinomycetota; class Actinomycetes; order Micrococcales; family Cellulomonadaceae; genus Cellulomonas; species Cellulomonas sp. ATA003. The sequence continues at coordinate 3,119,181 of NZ_CP133990.1, read as the reverse complement.
TCGGCGAGATCACCGCCGACCCCGAGGGCGGCGTCGTCCTGGTGACCCCGGCGCCCGTCGGCCCCGGCTTCGTCGCCCCCGACCTGCACCTCGCGGTGTTCTCCGAGTCCGACCTGACCGGTCGCGCGGGGTCGTCCACGCGGGACATGCGGAAGATGCCGTCGCGCCGTCGCAACGTCGTCGACCCGCTGCAGCTGCGCACCGGCGACTTCGTCGTCCACGAGCAGCACGGCGTCGGGAAGTTCGTCGAGCTCGTGCAGCGCACGCTCGGCGCCGGAGCCAACGCCGCCACCCGCGAGTACATGGTCATCGAGTACGCGTCCTCCAAGCGCGGGCAGCCCGGCGACCGGCTGTACGTGCCCACCGACCAGCTCGACCAGGTCACGAAGTACTCCGGTGGCGAGTCGCCGTCCCTGAACAAGATGGGCGGCGGGGACTGGGCCAAGACCAAGGGCCGCGCCCGCAAGGCGATCAAGGAGATCGCCGCCGAGCTCATCCGCCTGTACTCCGCCCGCATGGCCACCCCGGGCCACGCCTTCGGGCCGGACACCCCGTGGCAGCGCGAGCTCGAGGACGCCTTCGCCTACGTCGAGACGCCGGACCAGCTCGCCACGATCGAGGAGGTCAAGGCGGACATGGAGAAGTCGGTCCCGATGGACCGGCTCGTGTGCGGCGACGTCGGCTACGGCAAGACCGAGATCGCGATCCGGGCCGCGTTCAAGGCGGTGCAGGACGGCAAGCAGGTCGCCGTCCTGGTCCCCACGACGCTCCTCGTCCAGCAGCACCTCGACACGTTCACCGAGCGGTACGCGCCGTTCCCGGTCACCGTGCGGTCGCTGTCCCGCTTCCAGACCGACGCCGAGGCCAAGGAGGTCGTCGCCGGTCTCGCCGACGGCTCGGTCGACGTCGTCATCGGCACGCACCGCCTCATCACCGGGGAGGTCCGGTTCAAGGACCTCGGCCTGGTCATCGTCGACGAGGAGCAGCGGTTCGGCGTCGAGCACAAGGAGACGCTCAAGCAGCTGCGCACCAACGTCGACGTGCTCGCGATGAGCGCGACGCCGATCCCGCGCACCCTGGAGATGGCGGTCACCGGCATCCGGGAGATGTCGACGCTGGCCACCCCGCCGGAGGAGCGCCACCCGGTGCTGACGTTCGTCGGCGCGTACGACGAGAAGCAGATCACCGCCGCGGTCCGGCGCGAGCTGCTGCGCGAGGGCCAGGTCTTCTACGTCCACAACAAGGTCGAGTCGATCGAGCGCACCGCGGCCCGGCTGCACGAGCTGGTGCCCGAGGCCCGGATCGCCGTCGCGCACGGGAAGATGAACGAGCACACGCTCGAGCAGGTCATCGCGGACTTCTGGGAGAAGAAGTTCGACGTCCTCGTCTGCACGACGATCGTCGAGACCGGGCTGGACATCTCCAACGCCAACACCCTGATCCTCGAGCGCGCCGACGTGCTGGGCCTGTCCCAGCTGCACCAGCTGCGCGGGCGGGTCGGGCGCGGGCGTGAGCGCGCGTACGCCTACTTCCTGTACCCGCCGGAGCGGCCGCTGACCGAGACGGCGCACGACCGGCTCGCGACGATGGCCGCGCACACCGACCTGGGCTCGGGCATCCAGATCGCCATGAAGGACCTCGAGATCCGCGGCGCGGGTAACCTGCTCGGCGGTGAGCAGTCCGGGCACATCGCGGGCGTCGGGTTCGACCTCTACATCCGGATGGTGGGGGAGGCGGTCGCGTCCTTCCGTGGCGACGCCGAACCGGACGTCCCCGAGGTCACCATCGAGCTGCCGGTCGACGCGCACATCCCGCACGACTACATCGCCCACGAGCGGCTGCGGCTCGAGGCGTACCGCAAGATCGCGGTGGCGGACTCCGTCGACGCGATCGCCGGGGTGCGGGCCGAGCTCGTGGACCGGTACGGCCCCGTGCCGGACGTCGTCGAGAACCTCTTCGCGGTCGCGGGGTTCCGCAACACCGCGCGCGCCGCGGGCCTGGCCGACGTCACCGCGCAGGGCAAGTTCGTCCGGCTCGCGCCGGTCGAGCTCCCCGAGTCGGCCCAGATGCGGCTCAAGCGCCTCTACCCGGGGACCGTCCTCAAGCCGGCGCTGCGCACGATCCTCGTGCCGTTCCCGACGACGGCGCGCATCGGCGGCAAGCCGCTGCACGGGGCGGACGTGCTGGCCTGGGCGAGCCAGCTCATCGACGCGGTCATCGTCGGCGACGTCTCGGCCGCGGCGGCCGTCGGGACCGCGGCGCGGGCCTAGCATGTGCAGCGGTCGACGACGACGACGTGGAGGTCAGCGGTGACGGGACGCGCAGCAGTGACGGTGCGATCTGCGGTGGGACGGCGGGTGGCGGCCGGTGCACTGGCCCTGACCGCGCTCGCGGCGGGCGGGTGCTCGGCGCAGCAGCCCGGGGCCGCGGCCGTCGTCGAGGGCGAGACCATCGAGGTGTCGGAGCTGCACGCGGCGACCGAGGAGCTCGCGCCGTACCTGCAGGACGCGAGCCCGGCCGCGATCCTCGTCATCCTCATCGCCGAGCCGACGTTCGACCGCATCGCCACCGAGAACGGTGTCGCCGTCTCGACGCAGCAGGCGCAGAGCCTCCTCGACGGGCTCGCGGCGGGCGGCGACGGCGCCGGACCTGCGGGGGCGACCACCGAGTTCAGCGACGCGTCGCTCGCCGTCGCCCGGTTCACGCTGCTGCAGCAGAGCCTGCAGGCCCTGCCCGATGCCGAGAGCGTTCTCGCGGGCGTCACCGAACGGCTCGCCGAGCTCGACGTCGACGTCAACCCGCGCTACGGCGACGTCGACTTCGCCGCCGGTGGGCTCATGCCGGACGACCGCCCCTGGCTCGTCGCCGACGAGGCGTGACCGCCGAGGGGACCGGCGCGCGGCCGTCCGGCGCGCGGCCGTTCGACGCGCGGTCGTTCGACGGGATGCCGCCCGACGGGATGCCGCCCGACGCGGTGCCGCCGGCCGGCCGGCCGCCGGTGACGGGGGACGCGCCCGGCCGCGGGGTGCGGCGGCTCGTCGAGGTCATGGACACGCTGCGGTCGCCCGGTGGGTGTCCGTGGGACGCGCAGCAGACGCACCGGTCGCTCGTGCCGTACGTGCTCGAGGAGGCGCACGAGCTCGCCGAGGCCATCGAGTCCGGTGACCGCGTGGAGATGCGGGAGGAGCTCGGCGACGTCCTGCTGCAGGTGCTCTTCCACGCCCGGCTGGCGCAGGAGCACCCGACCGACCCCTTCGACCTGGACGACGTCGCGGACGGCCTGACCGCGAAGCTCGTGCGCCGCCACCCGCACGTGTTCGCGCCGGTGGACCCGGCTCCCACCGACGGGCAGCCGCACGACGGCGGGTCGGTGGACCTGCACGCCCAGTGGGACCGGATCAAGAAGGACGAGAAGAATCGGACGTCGGTGCTGGACGGCATCCCGGTCGGCCAGGGCGCCCTCGCGCGCGGCGCGAAGGTGCTGTCCCGCGCGCACCGGGCCGGCGTCCGCGTCGACACCGACCGGGTGGCCGCTGACCACGTGGCGGCGGCGTCCGCCCCGGGCAGCGGGAGCCGGACCGAGAACGCGTCCTGCGGCGACGCGGAGGTCACGGAGGCGGGGGGCACGGCGGCGGAGGCCACGGCGGCAGGGGTCGCGGAGGCGGGGGTCGCGGAGGCGGAGGTCGGGGCCCGGCTGCTGCGCCTCGTCGCGGAGGCGGCGTCCGCGGGTGTCGACGCGGAGGCCGCGCTGCGCTCGGCGCTCCGGTCGCTGGACACGGCCGTCCGAGCGGCGGAGGCCGGCTGACCTCATCCGCGGCACCGCCGTGCCGATGGGGCTGACGGCTGCGAGAACGCCCCGCGGTCGCCGGCGAGACGCAGGAGGTCACCGCCAGTGCTCCGCGCCGACCCCGCAGGGATCGCGTACGCGTGCGCCGCCGTCGTGTTCGCGACCGTCGCCGCGGTGACGTGGCGCCGGCGCGTGGCGAACCCGGCCGTCGCCGCCTCGCTGGTCGCCGTCATGCTCGGCGCGGGCTGGTGGTCCCTGACGGACGCCGTCGCGGCGTCCGCCGTCGACGAGACGCTCTCCGCCGTGGCCTACCTGGCCGTCTTCCCCGGTCTGACGGCGACCGTCGTCGCCTTCGCGTGTCTGGCCGGTGCGATCGCGCGACCACCGTGGCGGCCGTCGCGCCGGCTCGTGGTCGCCCTGCTCGTCGAGCCGGCCCTCGTGTCGGTGCTGGCAGCCACCAACCCGCTGCACGGGTTGGTCTACCGGGGACGGGGAGCCGCCGAGCTCACCGGCGCCGCGGACTGGGAGTACGGGCCGGTGTTCTGGGTCCACTCGACCTACAGCTACACCGCGCTGCTCGCCGGGATGGTCCTGGTCGCGCACGCCTGGTGGACCGCCCCGCCGGCGTTCCGGTCCCAGCGGCTGAGCATGCTCGTCGCGGTGCTCGTCCCGGCTGCCGTGAACGTCGCCAACCTGGTCGGCGCGATCCCCGTCGAGGTCGACCCGACCCCGGTGGGCCTCGCGGTCACCGGGGTGATCGTGTCCTACGCGATCTTCCGCCAGGACCTGTTCACCTTCACCCCGGTCACCCGCGCACTCATCCTCGAGCAGATCAGCGACGCCATCATCGCGGTCAGCCCCGTGGGGCGGGTCATCGACGTCAACCCGGCGGCCGTCCGGCTGGTGCGGCGGCTGCGCCCCGCGGGGTCGAGATCGTCGGGGCGCTCGCGAGCGAACTGCTCGGCGACGAGATCGCCGCGACCGGGGAGGAACCCACGGAGATCCGGGTCACCCTCGACGGCGCGCCCGCGGAGCTGCACGTGCGCTGCTCCGCGCTCGTGGACCGGCAGGGGCGCGTGCTGGGCAGCGTGCTCGTCGCGCGTGACGTCACCGAGGTCAAGGCGCAGAGCCGTCGGCTCGAGGCGGCGAACGCCCAGCTCACCCACCAGCTCGCCACCATCGAGCGGCTGCGCGCCGACCTCGCGGACCAGGCCAGCCGCGACATCCTCACCGGCCTGCACAACCGGCGGCACATGACCGAGCGCTTCGATCACCTGCTCGCCGCCGCCCGCGACGAGGGCCGGCCGCTGAGCGTCGTCCTGCTCGACATCGACCGCTTCAAGCTGGTCAACGACCGCTACGGCCACCTCGCCGGAGACGCCGTCCTGGTCGAGGCGGCCCGGCGGATCGCGCGCGTCGCGCCCCCGGTGCGCTGGTCGCGCGCTGGGGCGGCGAGGAGTTCTTCGTCGCGCTCCCCGGGGCCGACGGCGCGGCCGGCCTCGCGTTCGCCGAGCGGGTGCGTGGCCGGTTCGAGGAGGAGGGGATCGCCGTCGACGGGGCGACCGTGCCGTGCACGGTCAGCGGTGGGGTGGCGACGTTCCCGGCGTCCGGCGCCACGACGGCCGCGCTCTTCCACGCCGCCGACGTGTCGCTGTACCGGGCGAAGGCGTCGGGCCGCAACCAGGTGCTGACCGGTGTGGCGACCCGCAGCGGGAGCGACGCCGCCGCGACGTCCGGGGGCGGCCACGGCCGGAGGCGCTCGTCACCGCGTCCCGCGGGGCGGAAGGTCCCCGGGGCCCGGTCGGGGATCGGCACTAGTCTGAGGTGGCATACCCCCAGACGCCCGAAGGAGCTTTCATGGCCAGCATCGAGGCCGTAGGCGCCCGCGAGATCCTTGACTCGCGCGGCAACCCCACCGTGGAGGTCGAGGTCGCCCTCGACGACGGCACCATCGCACGAGCAGCGGTTCCGTCCGGAGCGTCCACGGGCGCGTTCGAGGCCGTCGAGCGTCGCGACGGCGACAAGGCCCGGTACCTGGGCAAGGGCGTCGAGGACGCGGTCAACGCCGTCATCGACGACATCGCGCCCGAGCTCATCGGCTTCGAGGCGACCGAGCAGCGGCTCATCGACGCCGCGCTCATCGACCTCGACGGCACCCCCAACAAGGGCAAGCTCGGCGCCAACGCGATCCTCGGCGTCTCGCTCGCGGTCGCCAAGGCCGCCGCCGACTCCGCCGACCTCCCGCTGTTCCGCTACGTCGGCGGACCGAACGCGCACGTGCTGCCGGTGCCGATGATGAACATCCTCAACGGTGGGTCGCACGCCGACTCCAACGTCGACATCCAGGAGTTCATGGTCGCGCCGATCGGGGCGACGACGTTCCGCGAGGCGCTGCGCACCGGCGCGGAGATCTACCACTCCCTGAAGTCGGTGCTCAAGTCCGAGGGCCTGGCCACCGGCCTCGGCGACGAGGGCGGCTTCGCGCCGAACCTGGCGAGCAACCGCGCCGCGCTCGACCTCATCCTCGTCGCGATCGAGAAGGCCGGCTTCACGCCCGGCCAGGACGTCGGCCTCGCGCTCGACGTCGCCGCGACGGAGTTCTTCTCCGACGGCGCCTACCAGTTCGAGGGCAAGGCGACCACGCCGGACGAGATGATCGCGTACTACCAGCAGCTCGTGGCCGACTACCCGCTGATCTCCATCGAGGACCCGCTGTCCGAGGACGAGTGGGACAGCTGGAGCCAGCTCGTGGGCACCATCGGCGGCCGCGTGCAGATCGTCGGCGACGACCTGTTCGTCACCAACCCGACCCGCCTCGCCAAGGGCATCGAGCTCAAGTCGGCGAACTCGCTGCTGGTCAAGCTCAACCAGATCGGCACGCTCACCGAGACGCTCGACGCCGTCACCCTCGCCCAGCGCAACGGCTTCACCGCGATGGTGTCGCACCGCTCCGGCGAGACCGAGGACGTCACGATCGCGGACCTGTCCGTCGCCACGAACGCCGGTCAGATCAAGACCGGTGCCCCGGCGCGCGGCGAGCGCATCAACAAGTACAACCAGCTCCTGCGCATCGAGGAGGAGCTGGACGACGCCGGCCGCTACGCCGGCCGCAGCGCGTTCCCGCGCCACGGCGCCTGAGCGACCGCTCGCGCCGCGCTCCGGAGCCCGGTGACCCCACGACGGGTCGCCGGGCTCCGGTGCGCCCGGGTCGGCCGGACTGCCCGGGCCGGCCGGACTGCCCGGGTCGGCCGGACTGCACGGGTCGGCCCAACGGCACAGGCTGGGACACGTCGACGGGGTGGCGCTGCGGGACGATCGGCCGGCGGGAGGGCAGAATCGACCCCATGTCCCCCCGCCGTCCGACCTCGCCGCACCCTGGTGCCCGGCAGACGTCGACGGCCTCGACCCCGTCCCGCAGCGTCCCGACCCCGCGGCGTACGGCCCGACCGACGGCCGGACGCGGTGCGTCCGGCGCCCGGCCGGGCCGGTCGGCTCGCGGGTCGACGGCACGGTCCGGCGGCCGGGTCGCCTCGACCGGGCCCGCCTCGCGTGCCTCGGCCGGTGCGCCCGTCCGCGGTGTCGCCCAGGGCGTGCCGCAGCCGGTGACCCGGCTGCCGCGCATGTTCACGGTGCGGGCGATGGTGCTGTTCTCGGTCCTCCTGCTCGCCTTCGTCCTGCTGTTCCCCACCGTGCGGGCGTACCTCGCGCAGCAGGCGGAGAACCGGCAGCTCGCCGCCGAGGTCGCCGCCGCGCAGCAGCGCACCGAGGACCTGAGCGCCGATCTGGAACGCTGGGACGACCCCGCCTACGTCGCCGCGCAGGCGCGGGAGCGACTCGCGTTCGTGGCGCCGGGGAGACGTCCTACCGGGTCGTGGACCCCGAGATCGTGCCGGACCCGACCGCCCCCGCCGTCCCCGAAGCGGGGTCGGGGCCGGCGCTCGTGCCGGAGGGCACGACGACCCCCTGGTACACGACCATCTGGGAGTCGGTCCGCATGGCCGGCGACGCCGACGTGGTCGACCCGGACGCGGCACCGGTCGATCCGGCACCGGTCGACCCCGCACCGGTGGACCCGGCTCCCGTCGCGCCCTAGCGGCGCAGTCATCCCCGCATGCCCCGCACCCGCCGTCGCCGGCGGACCGAGACGGACGGACGCCCGTGACCGACCTCCCCCAGCCGTACGCGACCGGCGAGACCGTCGTGCAGCGCGACCTCGACACGCTCACCGAGCAGCTCGGCCGGGTGCCGCGCGGGGTCGTCGGCATCGCCGCGCGCTGCGTGTGCGGGCGCCCGCTGGTGGGGCGCACCGCGCCGCGCCTGGACGACGGCACCCCGTTCCCGACGACCTACTACCTCACCGCCCCCGGCGCCGTCGCGGCGGTCAGCACGCTCGAGGCCGGCGGCCTCATGAAGGAGTGGACGGCACGCCTCGCCGAGGAGCCCGAGCTGGCCGCCGCCTACGCCCGGGCCCACGAGCACTACCTCGCCCGCCGTGAGGAGCTGGGGCACGTGGAGGAGATCGCCGGCATCTCCGCCGGCGGCATGCCGACCCGGGTCAAGTGCCTGCACGTGCTCGTCGGTCATGCGCTCGCCGCGGGGCCCGGCGTCAACCCGCTCGGCGACGAGGCGCTCGCGCTCATCCGCGACACCTGGCGCCCCGACCGCTGCAGCTGCTGACCGGCCGCTGACGGCTGCCGACGGCGGCTGACCGGCCGGTGCCCGCCGCGTCGTCGTGCGCGCTCTGATGGCAGGCTTGCGCCCATGACACGCGTGGCTGCCATCGACTGCGGGACCAACTCCATCCGCCTCCTCGTCGCGGACGTCGGCCCCGACGGCACCCTGACGGACCTCGAGCGCCGCATGGAGGTCGTCCGGCTCGGCCAGGGGGTCGACCGGACCGGGCGTCTCGCCCCGGAGGCCCTCGAGCGCACGCTGGCCGCCACCCGGGCGTACGCCCAGACGTGCGAGCGGCTCGGCGTCGAGGCGGTCCGCTTCGTGGCGACGTCGGCGTCGCGCGACGCCGAGAACCGGGCCGACTTCGTCGACGGCGTGCGCGGCATCCTCGGGGTCGAGCCGGAGGTGGTCGCGGGGGACGAGGAGGCGTCGCTGTCCTTCCGCGGCGCCACGAGCGTCCTCGCCGGCCGTCACCCGGGTCCCTTCCTGGTGGTCGACATCGGCGGCGGCTCCACCGAGCTCGTCCTGGGCACGACGACGCCGGACGCGATGCTCTCGATGGACGTCGGCTGCGTGCGCCTCACCGAGCGGCACCTGCACGACGACCCGCCGTCCGCCGACCAGGTCGCCGCCGCGCGCGCCGACGTCGCCGCGGCGCTCGACGCCGCGGCCCAGGTCGTGCCGCTCGGGCGCACCGCGACCCTGGTGGGTGTCGCGGGCTCGGTCACCACGGTCACCGCGCACGGGCTCGGGCTGCCCGGCTACGACCCCGCACGCATCCACGGGGCCGTCCTCGGGGTCGACGCGGTGCTCGCCGCGTGCGCCGATCTGCTCGGGCGGAGCCGCGCGGAGCGTGCCGCGCTGCCCTTCATGCACCCGGGCCGCGTGGACGTGATCGGCGCCGGTGCCCTGGTGTGGGCCGACGTCGTCGCGCGGGTGCGGGACGACGTCGCGGCCGCCGGCGGGCGCCTGGTGGACGTCGTCGCGTCCGAGCACGACATCCTCGACGGCATCGCGCTGAGCGCGGCGGAGCCGGCGCGCCGCTGACCGCGGTCGGAGGTGTGTCAGGCATCACCGGCCACGCGTCGGCACCGAGTCGAAGGTCCCTGGCGATCGCGCTACTTTTGCACCATGACCACGACTGTCTCGACCCAGGGTGACGCTGCCTCGAAGAGCGTGACGGGCCCCCGCCCCCGCAAGGTCCCGCGCATCGTCATCCTCGGTGGTGGCACGGTCGGGCTGTACTCCGCGCGTCGGCTGCGCAAGCGCCTGGGCAAGCAGGAGGCGGCGATCGTCGTCGTGGACCCGCGCCCGTACATGACGTACGCGCCGTTCCTCCCCGAGACGGCGGCCGGGTCGATCGACCCCCGCAACGTCGTCGCCCCGCACCGTCGTGCGCTCAAGGGCATCGACGTGCTCCAGGGCCACGTGGCGGAGATCAAGCACTCCGACCGGACGGTGCAGATCACGCCCGAGGAGGGCGACCCGTACTGGATCACCTACGACCACCTCATCGTCGGGCTCGGCTCGGTCGCGCGGACGCTGCCCATCCCGGGGCTCGCCGAGGAGGCCATCGGCTTCAAGAACGTGGAGGAGGCCGTCGCCGTCCGCAACCACGTGCTCAACCGCATCGACGTGGCCGCGTCGACGTGGGACCCCGAGGTGCGCAAGCGGCTGCTCACGTTCACCTTCGTCGGGGGCGGCTTCGCCGGCGTCGAGGCGCTCGGCGAGCTGGAGGACATGGCCCGCGCCGCCGTCGGCTACTACGACTCGATCGCCCCCCAGGACCTGCGCTTCGTCCTCGTCGAGGGCTCGCCGCGCATCCTCCCCGAGGTGAGCGAGGAGCTCGGTGGCTACACGCTCGAGCAGCTGCGCAAGCGCAACATCGAGGTGCACCTGTCGACGTTCCTCAACTCGTGCGAGGGCGGGCACGTCGTGCTCTCCGACAAGACCGAGTTCGACTCGGACACGATCGTCTGGACCGCGGGCGTCAAGGCGAACCCGGTGCTGAAGAACTCCGACCTGCCGCTGGACAAGATGGGGCGCGTCATCTGCCTGCCGACGCTGCAGATCGCGAACGAGGACGGCACCATCGTCCCCGACGCCTGGGCCGCCGGTGACTGCGCCGCCGTCCCGGACCTCATCAACCCCGGCAAGTTCTGCCCGCCCAACGCCCAGCACGCGCTGCGCGAGGGCAACCACATCGGCGACAACCTCGCCAAGGTGCTCCGCAGCTCGGCGCCCACCGAGTACAAGCACAAGAACATCGGTGCGGTCGCCTCGCTCGGCATGTACAAGGGCGTCGCGCAGATGTTCGGCCGGATCAAGGTCCGCGGCTTCCTCGCGTGGGTGCTGCACCGCAGCTACCACGTCATGGCCATGCCGACGCTGAACCGCAAGGTCCGCATCGCGGCCGGGTGGACCGGGTCGCTGCTGTTCCGCCGCGAGGTCGTCGCGCTGGGCTCGCTGCACGACCCGCGCGCGGAGTTCCGCGCCGCGAGCGTGCCGCCCAAGGCGAAGCCCGAGCAGGCCGGCGTCGCCCCCGACTCGGCCAAGGACCAGTCCACCGCCCCGGACGTCCGCGTCGAGGAGGGCAAGGCGGCGTCGAAGGACGCCAGCAACTGGGACAAGTGAGGCGGGGCGCGGACCCGCGCACCCACCCACACACCCACACTGCGACGAAGGCCCCGCCGGTCCGGCGGGGCCTTCGCTGTACCGTCCGGCTCCCACTGCGTGCGCCGAGCCGTGCGACGCCGGGACACCCGCCGGCCTGACCGCTGGCAGGATGGTCGCCTGCCGTGCGCGGCAGGCCCCCGTAGCCCAATCGGCAGAGGCAGCCGGCTTAAACCCGGCACAGTGCAGGTTCGAACCCTGTCGGGGGCACCCGTCCGGCGGTGCGCCGACGCCGTCACCGAGAAGGTGTGGGCGTACGTGGGGTCCGGGGCGGCGCTACGAGGCTGCTGCGGGTGCGTGGACCCGCACGGGTCCCGGCGTGCGCCGCCTCGGCAGGAAGGGCGCTTCGTACAGCCACACCACCGGACGCCTCGTCCGATGGTGCGCCAGGAGGGCGCCGATCGCGACGGCCGCCGCGAGACCGATCCAGGCGAATGCTCCGATGTCGTCGATGCCGACCGCCTCGCACACCGCCAGGGACACGATCATGACCGGGAAGTGGGACGTGTAGTAGACGATCGACGCTCGACCGACCGACTGCACAGGGCGTGTCCACGCGGCGTCCTGCAGCCGCTGCGCGGCCGCGATGGCGACGACGATCCCAGCGAGGCTGAGCGGTGCCCACGCCGCCTGGTGCTCGACGTCCCGGACGGCGGACACGGCGCCGAGCACGACGGCGGCCACACCACAGATGACGACGAGCCACCTGCGGCGCAGGGCCGCCTCGAGCACGCCGTGGTGACGCGCGACGAGTGCACCCGCGAAGAAGAACCCGGCGAAGTAGAAAAACCGCTGCGTCCGGCCGTCCGTCGGAACCGCGGCCGCGAAGGCGAGGATCGGTACGACCCACGCGGGGAGCCACCGCAGCATGGGAGCCGCGAAGTAGTAGCAGGCGATGTTGAACAAAAACCACAGGTAGCCGGTGGCGATCCAGGTGTAGGGATGCCATACCGGGCCGGTCGGCCCGTACAGAGCCATGTGCAGGCCGGCGAACAGCAGGTAGGGCCACACGAGCAAGGACACCTTGCCGGTCAGGTAGTCCCGCAACGGCTTAGCGAGCGAGCGGGGCAGCAGCAGGCCGGACAGGAACATGAGAGCGGGCATGCGGAACGGCAGGAGCGCATCGTTCGCGGCGAGGACCCAGTCGGGCACGGTGTAGCCATAGAGGGCCGGGATCGCGGGCGCATGCCACAGGAGGACCAGGAGGATGGCGCCGCCACGAAGGAGGTCCATCCATCTCTCGCGGCTCGTCACGGCGGTGACGTTACGCGTCGGCTCCCGGCGCGGGGTAGCGGCCGAGGGTGAACTCCTTACCGCGTTCGCGGGACTGCGGCGCACGGCTGATGCGGTGCGCCGACGCCGGACCGTCAGTAGTAAACGGCGAGCGGCCCGTCCGGTCCGTCGATGACCGTCACGGGGGTGTCGAACACCCGGGTGAGCACCGCGCTGGTCATGATCTCGGCGGAGGAGCCGAACTCGACCACGCGCCCGTCCTTGACGGCGCAGATGTGGTCCGCGTAGCGGCCGGCGAAGTTGATGTCGTGCAGGACGATGACGATCGTCCGTCCCAGCTCTGCCGCAGCGCGGTGCAGGTGCTTCATCATCTGCACCGAATGCTTCATGTCGAGGTTGTTGAGGGGCTCGTCGAGCAGCACGAACTCGGTGTCCTGGGTGAGGACCATGGCGACGTACGCCCGCTGGCGCTGCCCGCCCGAGAGCTCGTCGAGGTAGCGCCCCTCCAGCCCGCCGAGGTCGAGGAAGTCGATCGCCGCGCTGACGAGCTTCTCGTCCTCGCGCGTCAGGCGGCCCTTGGAGTACGGGAACCGGCCGAACGCCACGAGCTGGCGCACGGTGAGCCGGGTGATGAAGTGGTTCTCCTGCCGCAGGATGGACACGACCTTCGCCAGGTCCTTCGACGCGGTCCGGGCGACGTCGTACCCGGCGACCTCGATGGTGCCGGCGTCGATCCCCAGCAGGCGGCCGATCATGGTGAGCAGCGTCGACTTGCCTGCGCCGTTCGGGCCGACCAGCGCGGTGATCCCGCCCGCCGGGATCCGGAGGTCGACCGGGCCGATCGTCACCTCGCTGCTGTAGTCCTTGCGGACGTCGGTCAGGGTGATCACAGCCGGCCCTTCCGGAGGATGACGACGAGGAAGACGGTGCCGCCCACCAGCTCGATGATGATCGAGACGACGCCCTGCGCGTAGAAGACGTTCTTCATGACGAAGTACGCCCCCGAGAGCACGACGTAGCCGGTGAGCACGGCGACGGGGAACACGTGGCGGTGGTCGTAGGTGTCGGCGAGCTGGTAGGCGAGCGTCGCGACGAGGAACCCGAGGAACGTCATCGGTCCGACGAGCGCGGTCGAGACGGCCATGAGGACCGAGACGAGGAGCAGGACGCGCATGAGCTCGGCGCGGTGGTCCAGCCCGAGGCTCACCGTCGCGTCGCGTCCCAGGGCCATGACGTTGAGCCGGCCGGCGCGTGCCCACAGCACCCCGCCGGCCACGAGGCACAGCGGGATCGCGACGGGGAGGTAGCCGGCCTCGGCGTTCGCCACCGAGCCGAACATCCGCGCGGTCAGGACGTCGAACTCGCTGGGGGAGAGCAGCCGGCGCATGAACGACGACAACGACCCCAGACCGCCACCGACGACGATGCCGATGAGCAGCATGACCTGCAGGTTCGCGTACCGCCCGGAGAGCAGCCAGCCGTACAGCAGCACCGAGAGCCCCACCATGAGCGCCACCTGCAGGACGAACTGCGGCACGCCCTGCAGGGACACCAGGCCCGCGACCCCGAGGAAGTACACGGCGGACGTCTGCACCGCGACGTAGAGCGACTCGAAGCCCATGATCGACGGCGTGATGATGCGGTTGTTCGTGACCGTCTGGAAGCTGACGGTGGCGATCGCCTGGCAGAAGGCGACGACGGCCATGACGACGATCGTGGTCGCGCGGAGCTCGGCGATCCGCCAGAAGCCTGCCGAACCGACCGGCATCGGGTTGTCCAGCGTCAGGAACCCGACCGTGAACGCCGCGGCGAGCACGACCAACGCCGTCAGGACGACCCGGTAGCGGCGGTGCGCGCGCGTCGTGGGCAGCGGTGCGGAGCTGCGCTCCGGGGACGGCGTGCGCGGTCGGACGGCGGTCGCCTCAGCCACGGCGACGCTGCCTGAGGAGGAGGGTGATGAAGACGGCGGCGCCGACGACGCCGAGGATCAGGGACACCGGGACCTCGAACGGCATGATGATCGTCCGCCCCACGAGGTCGCACACGGTGACGACGGCGATGCCGAGGAGGCACACCCAGGGCAGGTTGCTGCGCAGGTCGTCGCCGCGGACCATCGAGACGATGTTGGGGACGATGAGCCCGAGGAAGGGGAGGTTCCCGACCACCACCGTGACCACGCCGGTCGCGATGGCGATGAGGGCGCTGCCCAGCAGGACGATGCGGCCGTAGTTCAGGCCGACGTTCGTCGACACCTCCTCACCGAGCCCGGCCACGGTGAAGCGGTCGGCGACGAAGAATACGGCGATCCCGACGAGGGCGACGATCCACAGGACCTCGTACTGGCCGCGTAGGACCGACGTGAAGCTGCCCGCGAACCACACCCCGAGGCTCTGGAGCATGTCGGTCTGGAGCGCGACGAACGTCGAGACGGACCCGACGACGGCGCCGAGCATGATGCCGACGATCGGGACGATGAGGGACGAGCGCAGCGAGACGCGCCGCAGGAACAGGAAGAAGACCATCGTGCCGACGAAGGCGGCGACGATCGCGCCGGTCATGCGCGCGAGGATGCTCGCGCCGGGGACGAGGATCATCACCGCCAGCAGGCCGAGCCCGGCCCACTCGGTGGTGCCGGTGGTGGTGGGCTCGACGAACCGGTTCTGCGTGAGCAGCTGCATGACGAGCCCCGACATGGACATCGCGGCGCCGGCGAGGACGAGCGCGATCGTGCGCGGCACGCGGGTGATCGCGAACATGTCGGCGCCGTCGTCGGCCCCGAAGACGTCGTAGACGCCGGTGAGCAGGGACGCCACCACGAGCGCCCCGACCACCAGCACGCCGACCACGAGCTTCGGGTCGAGCAGTCGGCCCTTCGGCCCGGTCGCGGCGTCGACGGTCGTGGTCATGAGCCGGTCGCGGCGGGTCGTCGACCCGTCGACGGCACGCCGGAGCGACCGGCCGCGAACGGCCGGTCCCTCCCGACGCCCCCTGCCCGTGCGGGCATGCCTCAGCTCGTCCCTTCGAGCGCGTCCGCGAAGGTGTTGAGGAACTCGGTGTACGTCTGGATGCTCTCGTTCGTGTAGGTGTCGGCCGGCATGTAGACGATATTCCCCTGCCGCACCGCGGTGACCCCCTGCAGCGCCTGGGAGCTCTCCAGGATGTCGGCCGCCGGGGTGAACTCGGGGTCGCCCGCGCTGATCGCCGCGTCGCGGTCCATCACCAGTATCCAGTCGGGGTTCGAGTCGGCGACCGCCTCGACCGAGATGTCGTCGCCCTGGTGGTCGTCGGTGGCGTCGTCGACGGCGAGTGCGGGGGTCAGCCCGAGGATGTCGAACACCGGGCCGAGGGTACGGCCGACGGTCGGGGCGATGTAGCCGATCTCACCGCCGGACGTGGTCACGGCCATGACGGTGTCCGTGGCGTCGTACGCGGCGACCGCCCGGTCGACGGCCGCGTCGAAGTCGGCGACGAGCTGCTGCGCCTCCGCCTGCTTGCCGAAGACCTCGCCGAGGACCGTGACCTGGCGGCGCAGCTCGGCGTCGAACGGCTCGCCGTCGCGCGGGTCGAGCTCGAGGATCGTCGCCTCGGGCGCGAGCGACGCGAAGTCGTCGTAGAAGTCGGCGAACCGCTGACCATTGATGATCAGGTCCGGGTCCGCGGCGACGACGGCCTCGAGGTCCGGCTCGCGGTGCGTCCCGAGGTCGACGATCGACTCGTCGTCCGTGTACGGGTTCGAGTCCGGCATGAGCGCGACCGCCGCGGCCTCGAGCTCGACGCCCCAGTCGGCGAGCGTCTCGAACGTGCGGTTGTCGGTGGCGACGACCGAGCGCGGCGGCAGGGACACCGTCTGCGTGCCCCGGTTGTCCACCACCTCGACCGTGGTGACCTCGGGGGTGGCCGGGGCCTCCGCGGCGGCGGGCGCGGTCTGGGCCGCGCATCCCGTCAGGACCAGTGCGGAGCCGGCGACGAGCGCGAGCGCCGCGAGGGGGCGGGGGAGGGGCATGGTCGTACCTCTTCATTGGGTGTGTGCACACCACCGTGTGCTGGCCATCGCGTGCTCGACGAGCGGGCCCGACCGGTCCGCACCGCATCCCGGTATAGGTAAGGCTTCCCTTATCGACGCGTTCTGAGGTTAGCCTCACCTGTCGTCCGGTGTCGAACCACCGAGGTGCCGCGTCGCCCCGCCCGGCTGCCGTGTACTACACCGGCGCCCGCTGCGCGCGGTGGGAGCCGGGTCGCGAGGTGGACCGGTCCACCGGCTCCGACCTGCGGTTTCTCTCCGGTTGCGGGACCTCTGCGGGTCCATATGCTGAAAACAGGTCGAGCCGCGGCCTGCCGGTCCGGACCTCCGTCCGGCGTCCGGGACGAGCGAGGGAGTCTGCTGCCGCTGGGCACGGGGCAGGCGTCGATCCGAGCGTCCGGGCGTCCTCGAGGTCCGTCCGACCGGTCGTGGCAGCACCCCTCCCGCACACGGCGCGGAGAGGCCACCCGAACAGGAAGGTGTCTGCGATGGCAACCGGTGAGACCGGATTCGACGACGTCAGCTTCGACCTGATCTCCCTGCAGTACCACTCGCTCAAGGCGGGCCACGACTACGGCCAGTACGTCCGCGACGCACGCAACGCCGGACGTGAGGACATCGCGACCTTCTTCGAGCAGGTGATGGCACAGGACTCCGAGCGGGCGCAGCGGTGCCACGAGTTCCTGCGTGAGCTGTCCGGGTCGGGGGACTCGGGGCCGGCTCTCACCTGAGCCGCCGCGGCCGCCCGCCGCACCCGTCCTCCCCGCGTGCCACGGCGCGCCCCGCGACAGCTGCCAGCAGACCAGCACTCCACGAGAGGCAAGAACATGACCGAGAGCTACGACAACCCGTCCACCCGCCCTCCGGGGACCGTCCCGACGACCGGCGACGACACCACCATGCCGCCGTCGTACCCGGCCGGGTCGGGTGCCTACGACACCGGCACGCTCGGGACGACGACCTACCAGGGTGCGCACGTCGCCGACGACGACTCCGGTCAGGACTCCGGCGCCAAGGGGCTGCCAAGGAGAAGGCCGGCCAGGCCAAGGAGAAGGCCGGCGAGGTCAAGGACCAGGTCGCCGGTGAGGCGCAGAACGTCAAGCAGACCGCCACCGAGGCGGGCAGCCGGGTCGCCGGCACCGCCAAGGAGGAGGCCGCGCACGTGGCCGACGAGGCCCGCCGCCAGGCCAAGGACGTCCTCGACCAGACCCGCAGCCAGCTGACGTCCCAGGTCGGCACGCAGAAGTCCGCTCTCGCGGACGCGATCCGCGCGGTCAGCGGTGAGCTCACCACGATGGCGAGCTCGTCCGAGCAGCCGGGCGTGGCGTCCAACCTCGCGAACCAGGCCGCCGGCGTCGTCGACTCCGTGGCCACGTGGTTCGAGAGCAAGGAGCCCGCGGACCTGCTGTCGGAGGTCACCCACTACGCGCGCCGCAATCCCGGCACGTTCCTGGCCATCGCGGCCGGTGCGGGCCTCGTCGTCGGGCGCCTCGCGCGCAGCCTGAAGGACGACGCGTCCGACGACGCCGACTCCACGGCCCAGGTGACCGCCGGCTCCGGCTCGGCCGGCTACACCACCGGTACGTACGCGACGCCGACCACGGACACCTACACCGCCCCGACGACGGACACCTACGCGGCGCCCACCACGTCGGCGTACGGCACCGGGACGTCGGGCCTCGGCACCCCGGACGTGCCGCGCACGACCGGTGGGCTCGGGGGCACGGCATGACGACCTCCGACCCATACGGCACCGGCGGCGCCACCGCCATGGGCACCTCCGCGGGCTCGGCGACGGGCTCGGGGAGCGGAGACTCCCCGTCGATCGGGCAGCTCTTCTCCGAGGTGACCAGTGACCTCTCGACGCTCATGCGCCAGGAGGTCGCGCTCGCCAAGGCCGAGGCCACCCAGTCCGCGAAGCAGGCGAGCAAGGGCGTCGGGATGTTCGCCGGCGCGGGGTACACCGGTCATCTGACCGTGCTGTTCCTGTCCCTCGCGGCGGCGTGGGCGCTCGGGGACTGGTGGGAGGCCCCCGCGCTCGGGTTCCTCGTCATCGCGGTCCTGTGGGGCATCGTCGCGGCGGTCCTGGCCTTGCGTGGCAAGAAGGAGATGGAGGCGGTCAAGGGCATGCCCAAGACCACCGACACCGTCAAGAAGATCCCCGACGCACTGCACGGCAACCAGGAGGCAGCACGATGAGCAGCAACGACCCGGAGCAGATCCGCCAGGAGATCGAGCGCACGCGCGCCGAGCTGAGCAGTGACGTCGACGCGCTGACCGACAAGGTCAGCCCCAGCAACATCGCCCACCGTCAGGTCGACAAGGCCAAGGGTGTCGTCGAGAGCGTGAAGGAGAAGGTCATGGGCACTGTGTCGGATGCCAAGGACTCGGCGGTCTCCGCCGGTCACGCCGTGCAGGACCGGGCGTCCTCCGCCGGGCATGCCGTGCAGGACCGGGCGTCGTCCCTCGCGGGCTCCGCGCACGATGCGTCGTCGTCGGGCGGCGGCGCCCTGCAGGACAAGGCGTCCGCAGCGGGCTCGTCGCTGCAGGGTGCGCTGCACTCGGCGACGGACCGGGCGCACTCGGCCGGTGACGCTGCCGCCGGCGCGCCGGCCGCCGTCCGCCGCCAGGCCGAGGGCAACCCGCTCGCCGCCGGTCTCGTGGCGTTCGGCCTGGGGCTCATCGGGGCCGCGCTGCTGCCGTCGAGCAAGCGCGAGCGGGACGCCGCCCACGCCGTCAAGGAGAAGGCGCAGCCGCTCGGCGACATGGCGAAGGACAAGGCCCAGGGCATCGCCCAGGAGCTGCGCGAGCCAGCCATGGAGGCCGTGCAGTCCGTCAAGGAGACGGCCACCGAGGCTGCCCAGACGGTCAAGCAGGAGGGCACGGACGCGGCGCAGGAGGTCCGCGGCGACGCCACGGACGCCGCGCAGCGCGTCAAGTCCGACCAGCAGGGCTGATCCACGCATCGCCGCGGGCCCGGGACACGTCCCGGGTCCGCGGCCGTCTCACCGTGCCGGCGCGACCGGCCACCCCGACCACCACGACGCAGGAGACCCGATGGCCGGCAAGACCGACGAGCACAAGGCCGATGCGCCGCACCCCGACGACTCCCGCAAGCCCGACGAGCTCTCGGACCTGACCAAGCCGTCGTGGAAGTACATCCTGCGCAAGACGCTGCGCGAGTTCGGCAAGGACCAGTGCACCGATCTCGCCGCCGCACTCACCTACTACGGCGTGCTCGCGCTGTTCCCCGGTCTGCTGGCCGTCGTCTCGCTGGTCGGGCTCGTCGGTGACCCGCAGGAGACCACCGACGCGCTGCTCGGGGTCGCCGGCGACCTCGGCGTCGAGATCACCGACACGATCGAGGAGACCATCGCGGGCCTCGCCACCGCGCCGGCGGCGGGCCTCGGGCTCGTCACCGGCCTCCTCGGTGCGCTGTGGTCCGCCTCGGGGTTCGTGACCGCGTTCAGCCGGGCCATGAACCGCATGTACGAGGTCGAGGAGGGGCGCCCGTTCTGGAAGCTGCGCCCGATCATGCTCCTCATCACGCTCATCGCCGTGGTGATCATCGCGGTGGTGGCGCTCGCGCTCGTCGTCAGCGGTCCGCTCGCCGAGGCGATCGGGAACGCCGTCGGCCTGGGCGACGCCGCCCTGACCGTGTGGAGCATCGCCAAGTGGCCGGTCCTGGCTGCCCTCGTCGCGCTGGTCATCGCGATCCTGTACTACGGCACGCCGAACGTGCAGCAGCCGAAGTTCCGCTGGATGAGCGTGGGCGCGTTCGTCGCGATCATCGTCGCCGTCCTCGCGTCGCTCGGCTTCGGCTTCTACGTCGCGAACTTCAGCAGCTACAGCGCGACGTACGGTGCGCTGGCCGGCGTGATCATCTTTCTGCTGTGGCTGTGGATCATGAACAACGCGCTGCTGTTCGGCGCGGAGCTGGACGCCGAGCTCGAGCGTGGGCGCCAGCTGCAGGCGGGCATCGAGGCGGAGGAGACCCTCCAGCTGCCGCCGCGCGACACGAGCAAGATCGAGAAGAACGAGGAGAAGCACCAGGAGGACGTCCAGCGTGGCCGCGAGCTGCGGCTGTCCGCCGGGCAGCACCAGGGGGACGGGAAGGACGACGGCTCGAAGAGCCGCTGACCCCCGGCCCTGGCAGGCCCCCTGCCCACGCCGACGCCGCCGCACCCGTCCGGGTGCGGCGGCGTCCGTGCGTCCGGCCCGCCGCGGGGGCAGGGCAGGCCTCAGCGCAGGCCGGCGGCCAGCTCGCGCTCCTCGATCTCCCGCAGCCAGTCCCGCTTGCGGGCGCGCCACCCCTCGTCGTCGGTGCCCAGCCGCCAGTACCCCGAGATCGACAGGTGCTCGCGCGGCATCCCGCGCTCGGTGCGCAGGTGGGCGCGCAGCTCCTTGACGAACCCGGCCTCGCCGTGGACGAACGCGTGCGGCACGCCGTCGGGCCACCGGAGCGCACGCGTCGCCTCGACCAGCGCCTGACCGACCGGTCGGCCCGCGCGGTGCACCCACCGGACCTCCACGCCGGGCGCGGAGTCCGCGGCGGCGCGACCGGGTGCCGCGAGCGGCACCTCGTCGGCCGGTCCGTCGACCTCCACGAGGGCGATCGCGCGCGCGCCGGCGGGCAGCCGCTCGAGCGTCACGGCGACCGCGGGCAGCGCGCTCTCGTCCGCGACCAGCAGGTGCCAGGCGGCGTCGTCGGCGGGGAGTAGTCGCCGCCGGGACCGAGGAGCGGGAGGGTGTCGCCCGGGCGGGCCGCCGCGGCCCAGGGCCCGGCCAGGCCGGCGTCCCCGTGCACGACGAAGTCGAGGGTCAGCTCGCGGGCCGCCTCGTCCCAGGCACGGACCGTGTAGGTGCGCAGCCGGACCGGCTCGTCCGCCGGCAGCACCGCGCTCAGCGCCTCGAGGTCCACGCGCCCCTCGGCGTCGAGCGGCAGGTCCGTGGGCGCGCTCGACGGCGGGAACACCGCCTTGACGTAGGAGTCGGCGCACGGGGACGGTCGGTAGCCGGCCAGCCCCGGCCCACCCAGGACGACCCGGACCATGGCCGGGGCGATGCGCTCGGTGCGCAGGACGGTCGCGATCATCGCGGCGCGCGGGCGGCGGGCGGAACGCTCGGCCATGGGTCTCCTCGATCGGGCGGCGTGCGGGTGAGGCGACCCTAACCCGCCCGGAGCGCCGCGCCCTCGGCCGTCCCGCGGGCGACTCAGCCGGGCCGGACGAGACCGGTCGTGTATGCGAGCACGACCGCCTGGACGCGGTCCCGTAGCCCGAGCTTGGCCAGGATGCGGCCGACATGGGTCTTGACCGTCGCCTCCGACAGCACGAGGCGTGCGGCGATCTCGCCGTTGGACAGACCCTCGGCGATCGCCTCGAGCACCTCGAGCTCGCGCGGCGTGAGCGACCGCAGCCGCGCGTCGAGCGCGCCCGGCTCGGCTGGCGACGCGCCGTCGGCCGGCAGGTGGCCCGCGAACATCTCGAGCATGCGCCGGGTGACGCGCGCGGACACGACGGCGTCCCCGTTCGCCACCGTGCGGATCGCCGCCACCAGCTCTGCCGGGCGCGCGTCCTTGAGCAGGAATCCGCTCGCGCCCGCGCGCAGGGCGGCGAAGGCGTACTCGTCGAGGTCGAAGGTGGTGAGGATGACGACGCGGCACTGCGGCAGCGCGGCGACCAGGCGCTCGGTCGCCACGATGCCGTTGGTCCCGGGCATGCGGACGTCCATGAGCACGACGTCCGGCCGCAGCGCGAGCGCCTGCCGGACGGCGGCCTCGCCGTCGCCCGCCTCACCCACGACGACGAGGTCCTCCTCGCCCTCGAGCACGAGCCGGAACCCCATCCGCAGCAGCGCCTGGTCGTCGACCAGCAGCACGCGGATCGGCGGTGCGGAGGTGCCCGGGCCGGAGTCGGGGGCGCCGTGCTCGGGGGCTCCGGGGGCGCGGGGTGCGGGGTCGCGGGGTGCGGGGTCGTGTGGTCCGCGGCCGTCCGGTGCGGCGGTGGGATCGGTCACGGTGCGCCTCCCTCCCAGTGCAGGGTCGCGTGGACGCGCCACCCGCCGTCGTGCGTCCCGGCCTCGACCCGCCCACCGTAGACGGCGGCGCGCTCGCGCATGCCGATGAGGCCCCGGCCCGATCCGGTCGACGGGTCGCCCGCCGGTGCGCCGTCGGTGCGCGGGGTGTCGGTGCCCCGGTGTCGGTGACGACGACGTCGACGCGGTCGGTCCCGGCGGCCAGCACGACGTCGACGCGGGTGGCGCCCGGGGCGTGCCGCAGCACGTTGGTGAGCGACTCCTGCACGATCCGGTAGACGGCCAGCTGCAGCCCGGCGTCCGGGGGCAGCGGTGGTCCGCTCACCGTCCAGCGGACCGGCACGCCGGCGGTCCGGAAGCCCTCGACGAGCCGCTCGAGGTCCGACGACCCGGGCTGCGGGTCCAGCGGCACCTCGGGACCGCCACCGGGACCGGCACCGGGACCGGCACCGGCGCCGGTGCCCGGGTCGCGGAGCGCGCCGAGCACGCGGCGCATGTCGGCGAGGGCCGACCGCCCGGTGGCGGAGAGCTCCTCGAGCGCCTCCCGCGAGCGTGCCGGTGAACGCTCGAGCGCGACGCCGGCGCCGTCCGCGAGCGCGATCATCACCGACAGGCTGTGCGCGACGACGTCGTGCATCTCCCGGGCGATGCGGGCCCGTTCGGCTGCGGCGGCGAGCTGCGCGCCCTGCTCGCGCTCGACGGCGAGCGCGTTCGCCCGGTCCACGACGGAGGCGACGTGCAGACGGCGGTTGCGCACGCCGGTCCCGATGGCGAGGGCGACGAGGTACAGGATGAGCAGCCCGGTGAAGGAGCCGACCCGTGCCCCGGTGTCGGCCTCAGCGGTGAGCGGGGTGCCGAGCGGACGCTCCCACGCGAGCACGGCCGCCCCCACGACGACCAGCGAGGCGGTCAGCGTGAGCCAGGCCGTCCGGGGTGGCGACGACGCCGCGACGGCGTAGAGGACGAAGGCGATCGCGAGGTCCAGCCCGTTGAGCGTGCCCAGCGCGGCGACGGTCACCACGGCGAGCGCGCCGATCACGAGCGCGGTGCGCAGGGGGCGCGGCGCCGCCACAGCAGGGCGACGCCGCCGAGCACGGCCACCGCGAGGAGGACCGCCGCCGCGGGGCCGCCCCGCAGCGTCACCTCCGCGTCGGCGCTGGGCGCGGTCTCCTCAAGGAGGGCGGCGCCGATCGCCGGGACGGCGTACAGCGCCGCGACGAGCCGGTCCATCGCGACCGGGTGCCGCACGAAGTACCGCCGCACCGGCCCCAGCCGGCGGGTGTCGAGCTCGGTGAACAGCGGGTCCACCCCGCCGGCCCGCGCGGACGACGGCAGGGGCGGGGGCGAGGACGCGGACGACGCCGCCGGACGGGGGCGGGCCCGGTCCGGCGGCGTCGTCCGGCGCGGCATCGTCAGGCGTCCCGCCGCCGGAGCAGCACCGCGGCGACCGTGAGCACGACGGCCACCCACCCGAGCATCACGCCGTAACCCTGCCACGGGCCGAGCGCCACCTCGCCGCCCATCGCGGCGTTGAAGTCGTCCGGTCGCATGACCCGCATCCCCGCGGTCGACGGCAGATACGGGCTGACCTCTCGGAAGAACGCGAGCGGGATGTTCGCGAACAGCGGCTCGACGACGAGCAGCAGTCCGAGCACCGCGGCGAGCGCACCGGCGGAGTGGCGGATGAGCGCGCCGAACGCGAACGCGAGCAGCGCGACCGCCGTCAGGTAGAGCGCGGTGCCGACGAGGACCCGGACGCTCTCCGGGTCGCCGAGGTCGATCGCCATGCCGGTCCCGCCCAGCAGCGGCAGGGTCGCGACGTACGCGAGGCCGACGCTGACCAGCCCGACCACGAGGATCGTCACGGTCAGCACCAGGCCCTTGGCCGCGAGCGCCGGGAGCCGGGTGGGTACGGCCGCGAACGTGGAGCGGACCATGCCGGTCGTGTACTCACCGGTGATGATGAGCACGCCGAGCACGGCGATGGACATCTGGGCGACGTTCGAGCCGACCGTGGTGGCGAAGGCGCCCGCTGCCGACCCGCCCTCGGCCTCGTTGCCCTCGGTGAACCCCCAGGCGGCGAGCAGCGCGATGCCGACCATGAGGACGACGGTGACGACGAGCGTCCAGAGCGTCGAGCGCAGCGTGCGGAGCTTGATCCACTCGGAGGCCACGACCCGCGGGAAGGTGAGGCCGCCGCCGTCGGGCACGGTGCGTGCGGGGTGGCCGGCGGCCGGGGACGGTGCGTGACGGTGCTCATGGTCAGGACCTCTCGGTGCGGGCGGTGCGAGCGACGGGGACGTCGGGAACGGTGGGGCTCGCGGTGGAGTGGTACTCGACCTCGCCCGCGGTGAGTGCCATGTAGGCGTCCTCGAGCGACCGGGCGACGGGGGTGAGCTCGTGCAGGACGACGCCGCTCGCCGCGGCCGCCTCACCGACCGTCTCGGTGCCGGCACCGGTGACCTCGAGGAGGTCCGCGCCGGACCGCGTGACGGACACCCCGCCGCGGGTCAGGGCCTGCATGAGCTGCCCCGCCTGCGGCGTGCGGACCCGGACGGTCGCCGTGCCCGCGTCGCCGATGATCTGCGCGACCGGGGCGTCCGCCACGACCCGTCCGCGTCCGACGACGATGAGGTGGTCGGCGGTCTGGGCCATCTCGCTCATGAGGTGCGAGGACAGGAACACGGTGCGTCCCTCGGCGGCGAGGCGGCGCACGAGCGTGCGCACCCACAGCACGCCCTCCGGGTCCAGGCCGTTGACCGGCTCGTCCAGCAGCAGCGTGTGCGGGTCGCCGAGCAGCGCGGACGCGATCCCGAGGCGCTGCCCCATCCCGAGGGAGAAGCCACCGACCCGCTTGCGCGCGACGGTCTCGAGCCCGGTCATCGCGATCACCTCGTGGACCCGGGACCGGCCGATCCCGTGGGTGGCGGCCATCGCCTGCAGGTGGTGCAGGGCGGACCGGCCGGTGTGCACCGCCTTCGCGTCGAGCAGCGCGCCGACCTCGTGCAGGGGGGACCGGTGCTGGGCGTAGGGGCGGCCGTTGACGGTCACCGTGCCGTGGGTCGGGCGGTCCAGCCCGACGGCCATCCGCATCGTCGTGGACTTCCCGGCGCCGTTCGGCCCGAGGAAGCCGGTCACCCGTCCGGGGTGGACGGTGAACGTCACGTCGTCGACGGCCGTCTTGGGGCCGTACCTCTTGGTCAGGTCGCGGGCCTCGATCATGTCGTCGTCGTCCTCCGGTCGGTCGTCGGCGGCCCGGGTGTGCCGCCGGTTCGACGCTAGGACCGGGGTCGGCGGGTCCGGGACCCCCTGCGGAGCGACGTCGGGCCGGGCGGCGGTACGCCGGAAGGAGGACGCGTGCGACCCGGGGATGAACGGCGCGTCGCGCCGGCGGTCCCGGGAACGCGGGCGGGGCGACCGGCGTTGCGTAGGGTAGGTGGCGGCCAGCGACCACACGCCGGTCCCCGGACCTGAGGACCATCGGCCGCCGTGACCAGGAGGAACGCATGAGCAATCCCGTCTTCGAGAACACCGCGGTGTTCCGCGACCCGCAGCGGTCGCGGCAGCGCGGCTCCAGCGTGCGGTCCGGCCCGGCGACGACCGCCGGCTACGACGCCGCGACGCTCGACCAGATGTACGACGCGCCGGCGGCGTCGAACGCCCAGATCGGCCGCATGACCTACGACGACGTCATCATGAAGACCGCGGGCTTGCTCGCCGTCGTGGTGGCGACGGCGGCGTTCGCGTGGTTCGTCGTCCCGGACGCCCTCCGGATGCCGGTCGCGATCGGCGGCGCGCTCGTCGGCTTCGTGCTCGGCCTGGTGAACGCCTTCAAGAAGAACCCCAGCCCGGCGTTGATCGTGCTGTACGCCGCCGCGGAGGGGCTCTTCCTCGGGGGCATCTCCTGGTACGTCGAGGTCGCGGCGAACCTGCCCGGCATCGTCACCCAGGCCGTGCTCGCCACGATGGCCACGTTCGCCGCCTGCCTCGTGCTGTTCCGCTCCGGCAAGGTGCGGGTCACCCCGAAGTTCACGCGGTGGCTGCTGATCGCCATGGGCGGCTACCTCATCTTCTCGCTGGTCAACCTCGGCATGGCGCTGTTCGGCGCCGGTGGCGACGGCATGTTCGGCCCGCTGCGCAGCGGCCCGCTCGGCATGGTCGTCGGCCTGTTCGCGGTCGGCCTGGCCGCGGCGATGCTGATCGTCGACTTCGACTCGATCAAGCGCGGCGTCGAGGGCGGTGCCCCGGCCAGGATGGCGTGGACCGCGGCCTTCGGCCTCGTCGTGACGCTGGTCTGGATGTACCTGGAGTTCCTGCGGCTCATCGCGATCCTGCGCGGCAGCGACTGACGCAGCGCCTGACCCGGGACGACCCGGGACGCACTCCCGAGGGTGGCCGCGCACGCGCGGCCACCCTCGGCGCGTCCGGGCCACGCGTACCATCGACGTAGTCCCACCGCTGCCGGGCGTACACGTGCCCGGCGGCCCGTCGCACCGACCTCCTGCTCGCCCCCGGGCGGCGTCGTCGGCTGCCCACCACCGAAAGCGACCGTCCGCCGATGAAGTACGCCCAGCACATCTCCGAGCTCGTCGGGAACACCCCGCTCGTCCAGCTCACGTCCGTCACGCGCGGGCTGTCCGCGACGGTCCTGGCGAAGGTCGAGTACCTCAACCCGGGCGGCTCGGTGAAGGACCGCATCGCGCTGAAGATGGTCGACGCCGCCGAGGCGAGCGGTGAGCTGCGGCCCGGCGGGACGATCGTCGAGCCGACCAGCGGCAACACCGGGGTCGGGCTCGCGCTCGTCGCGCAGCGCCGCGGGTACGACTGCGTGTTCGTGTGCCCGGACAAGGTCGGCAAGGACAAGATCGACGTCCTCGAGGCCTACGGCGCCCGGGTCGTCGTCACGCCGACCGCCGTCGCGCCGGACAGCCCCGAGTCCTACTACTCGGTCTCCGACCGCCTCGTGCGGGAGATCCCCGGGGCGTGGAAGCCCAACCAGTACGCCAACGTCAACGGGCCCGCCAGCCACTACGAGACCACCGGCCCGGAGATCTGGGCCGACACCGACGGTCGCGTGACCCACTTCGTGACCGGCGTCGGCACCGGCGGCACGATCACCGGCACCGGGCGGTACCTGCACGACGCCTCCGCCGACCGTGCGGGCGGCCCCGTGCACGTCGTCGGCGCCGACCCGGCCGGGTCGGTCTACTCCGGCGGCGACGGCCGTCCGTACCTCGTCGAGGGCGTCGGCGAGGACTTCTGGCCGTCGGCGTACGACCCGGCGGTGCCCGACGAGATCATCGCCGTGACCGACGCGGACTCCTTCGCGATGACGCGCCGGCTCGCGCGCGAGGAGGGCCTGCTGGTCGGCGGGTCGTGCGGCATGGCGGTCGTCGCGGCGCTCCGCCTCGCCGCACGCCTCGAGGCCGAGGACCCGGCTGCGGCTGCGCAGGCCGTCATCGTCGTCCTGCTGCCCGACGGCGGCCGTGGCTACCTGGGCAAGATCTTCAACGACGCCTGGATGCGCTCCTACGGCTTCCTCGACGCCGACGAGGGCGTGACCGCCGCCGACGTCCTGCGCACGAAGTCCGGTGAGCTGCCGGCCCTGGTGCACACGCACCCGACCGAGACGGTCCGCGACGCGATCGAGATCCTGCACGAGTACGGCGTCTCCCAGATGCCCGTGGTCGGCGCCGAGCCCCCGGTCAAGATCGGTGAGGTCGCCGGCTCGCTGAGCGAGCGCGACCTGCTCGACGCCGTGTTCGCCGGCCGTGCCTCGCTGTCCGACCCCGTCGCCCAGCACATGGGGGCGCCGCTGCCGCTCATCGGCTCGGGGGAGGGCCTGGACGCGGTGCGCGCCGCGCTGCACGACGGCGACGCGCTCATGGTGGTCGACGACGGTCGCCCGGTCGGCGTCCTGACCCGCCACGACCTGCTGGGCTTCCTCGCGCACTGACCCGTGCACCGACCTACGCACCGACCCACGCACCGAGCAGCGCCGGCCCGACCGGGGCAGGATGGACCGGTGCCGCTCGGCACCGCGCCACCCAGCGAGAGGACCGACCCATGACCGCGCAGCTCCCCGAGGCCTCCGGCTCGTTCGGCGACAAGCCGCAGATCACCTTCCCGGCGGGCCCCCGCCCGAGGAGCTCGAGGTCGTGGTGCTGTCCCGCGGTGACGGTCCGCTGGTCGAGACCGGCGACGACCTCGTCGTGAACTACCTCGGTCAGACGTGGGGCGGTCGCGTGTTCGACAACTCCTACGACCGCGGCTCGTCGATCAACTTCCCGATCGGCGTCGGCGCCGTCATCGGTGGCTGGGACCAGGGCCTCGTCGGCCAGCAGGTCGGCTCCCGCGTGCTGCTGTCGATCCCGCCGCACCAGGGTTACGGCTCGCGCGGCATGCCGCAGGCCGGCATCAAGGGCACCGACACCCTCGTCTTCGTGGTGGACGTCGTCGGCGTGAACTGACGCCCACGACGGCCCCGGACGACGTCCGGGGCGACGTCCGGATGACAGAGGGACCCCTGCCGAGCGGCGGGGGTCCCTCTGTCACGTCCGGGGCGCGCCGGACGTGCCGGCCGCGCGAGCGCTCAGACCCCGGTCAGGCCGACCGGGCACGCGACACCGGTGCCGCCGAGCCCGCAGTAGCCGTTCGGGTTCTTGTCCAGGTACTGCTGGTGGTACGCCTCGGCGTAGTAGAACGTCCCCGCCTCGGACGCCGGACGCACCTCGGTCGTGATCGCGCCGTACCCGGCCTTGGCCAGCTCGGCGGCGTAGGCGTCGCGGGTGGCCAGCACCGCGGCCTCCTGCTCCGGCGTCGTGAAGTACACCGCCGACCGGTACTGCGTGCCGCGGTCGTTGCCCTGGCGGAAGCCCTGCGTCGGGTCGTGCGACGTCCAGAACGCCCGCAGCAGCGCCTCGTGCGTGAGGACCTCGGGGTCGTAGGCGACCATGACGGCCTCGGTGTGCCCGGTCATGCCGGTGCACGTCTCCTCGTAGCTCGGGTACGGCGTGAACCCGCCCTGATACCCGGCTGCGGTCGTCACGACGCCCGGCAGCTGCCACATCGCGCGCTCGGCGCCCCAGAAGCAGCCCATCGCGAGGTACAGCTGCGCGGTGCCGACCGGCCACGGGCCTTGCAGCGGTGTGCCCAGGACGGTGTGCGTCGCCGGGATCGAGTAGGCGTAGCGGTCCCGTCCGCGCAGCGCGCGCTCGGGGTCGACCATCGAGGTCCGCAGCAACGATCCGAACATGTCCGGCTCCTTCGTCAGATGTGCCCGCGCGTCCGACGTCACGTCGGGCGGGCCTGCGGTGTCAACGCGCATCGCCCCGACGGGTGTTCCCGCCGCCCGCGGCTAGCCTGGGCACGTGAGCACGACACCGCAGACGCCCCACGACCCGCAGCCCCCCCACGAGTGGGCCGACGCCGGGTTCTCCACCCGCGCGATCCACGCCGGCCAGGACCCGGACGCCGCAACCGGCGCCGTGGTCACGCCGATCTACCAGGTGTCCACCTACAAGCAGGACGGCGTCGGGGGGCTGCGCGGCGGGTACGAGTACTCCCGCTCGGGCAACCCCACGCGCACCGCGCTCGAGGCCGCGCTCGCCTCCGTCGAGGGCGGCTCGCACGGCTTCGCCTTCTCCTCCGGCCTCGCCGCGGAGGACACGCTCCTGCGCGCGGCGCTGCGCCCGGGTGACCACGTCGTCGTGCCCGACGACGCCTACGGCGGCACCTACCGGCTCATCGCCCGGGTGTTCGGGCCCTGGGGGATCGAGCACACGCCGGTGAACCTGTCGGACGCCGAGGAGGTCCTCGCCGCGATCCGCCCGGGGCAGACCAAGATCGTCTGGCTCGAGACCCCGACCAACCCCCTGCTCGGCATCGCCGACATCGCGGCCATCGCCGGTCACGCGCAGGCGGCCGGCGCGATCCTCGTCGTGGACAACACGTTCGCGACGCCGTACCTGCAGCGTCCGCTCGAGCTCGGCGCGGACGTCGTCGTGCACTCCACCACCAAGTACATCGGCGGGCACAGCGACGTCGTCGGCGGGGCGCTCGTCGTCGCCGACGGGGCCGAGCTGCCGACGGGGATGCAGGGGCCGACGGGCACGACGTCGCTGTCGGACGCCGTCGGCTTCCACCAGAACGCGTCCGGCGCGGTCGCGGGCCCGTTCGACGCGTGGCTCACCCTGCGCGGGCTCAAGACGCTCGGGGTGCGCATGGACCGGCACTGCGCCAACGCGCAGGCGATCGCCGAGTTCCTCGAGGGTCACGAGCGCGTCACCCAGGTCATCTACCCGGGCCTCGCCTCGCACGAGCAGCACGCCGTCGCGGCGAAGCAGATGACCGGGTTCGGCGGGATGATCTCGTTCCGCACCGGGAGCGTGGACTCCGCGCTCGCGGTGTGCGACCGCACCCGCGTCTTCACGCTCGCCGAGTCGCTCGGGGGTCGAGTCGCTCGTCGAGCACCCGGCGAAGATGACCCACGGCTCGGTCGCGGGGACCGCCCTGGAGGTGCCGGACGACCTCGTGCGGCTGTCCGTCGGCATCGAGGACGTCGCCGACCTCCTCGCGGACCTCACCCAGGCGCTGCGGTGACCGATCCCGGCGCCGACGTCGTCCCGCCGTCGGTCCGGGTCGCCGCCGCCTGGTCGTGGCGGGTGCTGGTCATCGCGGCCGGGCTCGCGCTGCTGTTCTGGCTGCTGGCGTACTTCAAGGTCCTCGTCGTCGCGGTCGCGATCGCCGTGCTCCTCGCGGTGCTCCTCGCGCCGGTGGTCCGCCTGCTGGTCGACGTCGCCCGGTTCCCGCGGGTGCTCGCCGTCGCGGTCGCCGTGCTGGGCCTGGTCGCCTTCGTCGTGGGCCTGGTGACGGTCGCCGGGAACTCGATCGCCGAGGGCTTCGGCGAGCTGCGTGCGCAGGCGCTCGCCGGGTTCGACGAGCTCATCGACTGGCTGTCGGACGGCCCGCTCGCGCTGACCGCCGTCCAGCTCGAGGACTACGTGGGGCAGCTGTCGGACTGGGCGACCACCAACTCGAGCACGCTCGTCTCCGGCGCGCTGTCGGTGACCACGACCGTCGGCCACGTCGCGGCCGGCGCCCTCATCACCCTCTTCTGCACGTTCTTCTTCCTGCACGACGGCGGCACCATCTGGTCCTGGCTCGTCGGCCTCCTCCCGCGCGGTGCGCGCCGCGCCGCGCACCAGGCCGGACGACGGGGCCTGGTCACGCTCGGCGGCTACACCCGCACGCAGATCCTCGTCGCGTTCGTCGACGCCGTCGGCATCGGCGTCGGTGCGCTGATCCTGCAGGTGCCGCTCGCGCTGCCGCTCGCCGCCCTGGTGTTCGTCGGGGCGTTCATCCCGATCGTCGGGGCGGTCGTCACGGGCACCGTCGCGGCGCTCGTCGCGCTGGTCGCGCAGGGGCCGGTCGTCGCGCTGCTCATGCTCGGGGTCGTGCTGCTCGTCCAGCAGATCGAGGGGCACATCCTGCAGCCGCTGCTCATGGGCCACGCGGTCTCGCTGCACCCGGTGGCGGTGCTGCTCGCGGTCGCGGCCGGGTCCTTCGCCGCGGGCATCGTCGGCGCGCTGTTCGCGGTCCCGCTCGTCGCGGTGCTCAACACGGTGATCCTCTACCTGCACGGGCACGACAAGTTCCCGGCGCTGGGGTCCGACGACCACTTCGAGCTGCGCGCACCGGCCGTCGACACCGGCCCGGAGCGCGTGGGGACGTGACCGGGTCCCCGACCCGGCCGCCGGACCGACCCGCCGGCCAGCCGCCGGTGACGGTCGACGACGTGCGGGCCGCCGCGGCGCTGCTGACCGGGGTCGCGACCGTGACGCCGGTCGAGGAGAGCCGGGCGTTGAGCGCGATCGCCGGCACGCCGGTCCTGCTCAAGTGCGAGAACCTGCAGCGCTCCGGGTCGTTCAAGATCCGCGGCGCGTACGTGCGGATGGCGCGGCTGTCCGCGGCGGAGCGCGCCCGCGGTGTCGTCGCGGCCAGCGCGGGCAACCACGCGCAGGGCGTGGCGCTCGCGGCGCGGCTGCTCGGCATCGACGCGGTGGTCCACATGCCCGCCGACGCCGCGCTGCCGAAGGTCGCCGCGACCCGCGAGTACGGCGCCGAGGTGCGGCTGCACGGGGCGTCGGTCGACGAGGCGCTCGCGGCGGCGCTCGCGGAGTCGCGGCGCACCGGCGCGGTGCTCATCCACCCCTTCGACCACCCCGACGTCGTCGCCGGCCAGGGGACGATCGGCCTGGAGGTGCTGGAGCAGGTCCCCGACGTGCGGACGGTGGTCGTGCCGGTCGGCGGTGGCGGGCTCGCGGCCGGGGTCGTCACCGCGATCGGTGCCCTCGCGCCCCACGTCCGCGTCGTGGGCGTCCAGGCCGCGGCGGCCGCCGCCTACCCCCGGTCGCTCGCGGCCGGCGAGCCCCTGCCCGCACCGGGGACGACGACCATGGCGGACGGCATCGCCGTCGGGACACCGGGGCTCGTGCCGTTCACCGTGCTGCACGAGGCCGGGACCGAGGTGCGGACGGTGAGCGAGGACGACCTGTCCCGGGCGCTGCTGCTCGTCGCGGAGCGCGCGAAGCTGCTGGTCGAGCCGTCCGGCGCGGCCGCGGTGGCCGCGATCATGGCCGACCCGGGCGGGTGGGAGGGGCCCGTGGTGGCGGTGCTGTCGGGCGGCAACGTCGACCCGCTGGTCCTGCTCCGCGTCGTCCGGCACGGGCTGGCGTCCGCCGGGCGGTACCTGCAGCTGCGGGTCCGGGTGGACGACACCCCGGGCTCCCTCGCCGGACTGCTCGCAGGCCTCGCCGCGAGCGGCGGCAACGTCGTGCACGTGTCCCACCTGCGCACCGGCATCGACCTGCCGCTGCACCAGGCGGAGGTGGACGTCCAGCTCGAGACCAAGGGACCGGAGCACTGCGCCCAGGTCGTGGGAGATCTGCGCGCCGCAGGGTACGGGGTCGCGGTCGGGGCCGTGCTGCGGCCGGTGGCGGGCGCTCAGCCGGTGAAGGGCGTCGCCTCGACGATCTCGACGGCGATCTCGCGGCCGTTCGGAGCGGCGTAGGTGACCTTGTCGCCCGCGGCGTGCCCGATGATCGCGGCCCCCATCGGCGAGGTGGGGGAGTACACGTCGATGTCGGCGTCCCCGGCGATCTCGCGCGAGCCGAGGAGGAAGCGCATCTCGTCGCCCGCGACCACCGCGGTCACGACCATGCCGGGCTCGACGACGCCGTCGTCGGCCGGCGTGCCGATCTGCACGTTGCGCAGCTTGTCGGTGAGCTCGCGGATGCGTGCCTCGAGCTTGCCCTGCTCCTCGCGGGCGGCGTGGTAGCCACCGTTCTCCTTGAGATCGCCCTCGTCGCGGGCCGCCGCGATGCGGGCCGCGATCTCGGTCCGGCGGGGGCCGGTCATGTCCTCGAGCTCGGCCTTCAGCCGGTCGTACGCGTCCTGGGTGAGCCAGGTGACGGCAGTCGTCTCGGTCATGGTCGCTCCTGTCTCGGGTCAGCGTGGCGTGCGGGACCGGCCCACCGGGGGTCGGGCGGTGCGCCGGGACGGCTGAAGCCGACCCTCACACCGGGCCCGCAGCGGCGGCTGAGCTCAGTCATCCGTGTCACAGCGGTCGTGGTGAATCGGACAGTCTAGCAACGTGGTCGCGAGCACCGGTCCGGCCCCGTCCGCCGCACCCGCTGCAGGCGGCCCGCGCGTGCCGTCCGCAGCCTGCCCGACCTGTCCGAGCCTGCCCGAGCGGCGGCGGCCTACGGTGACGGCTCGACGATCTCGCAGCCGTCGACGACACCGGTGACCGCGAGCTCCTGCGTGGCGACCGGGACGGTCTGCTCGACGACGCGGCCGGACGCCGGCCCCACGGTGGCCGTCACGACGCCGACCTGCGCATAGGACTGGCTCAGCGCCGTGAGCGTGCACGACGCCGTCGCGTCGGCGTCCTTGGTCACGCGGAAGGTCACGTCGACCCGCTCCGGGCCCTGCACGGAGTAGCCGACGTCCTCCCAGGACACCTCGGGGTTGCCTGCGCCGAGGCCGATCCACACCGCGAGCGCGACCGCGCCGGCGCCGAGCGCGGCCATCCCGACCCGGGTGGCGGCCCGGCGCCGTGGGGACACCTCGGGGCCGTAGCGGCCCGCGGGGGTGCGGGGGGCGGTGGTCTCGCTCACAGCTGTCCTCTCTGCGCCGCGTGCAGCCCGGTCGGGGCGGCCGGCATCACCGGGTGCGGTGGGGCGGGCCCCGCCGATGCGACACCATTGTCCCTCGACGGGCCGCCACCCCCAGCCGGCGGCCGGGCAAGGAGGAGTGGTGAGCGCAGGACGGCGTCGACTCATGGCGGTGCACGCGCACCCCGACGACGAGTCGAGCAAGGGCGCGGCGACCACCGCGCGGTACGCCGCCGAGGGTGCGCAGGTGCTCGTGGTCTCGTGCACCGGTGGCGAGCGGGGCGACCTGCTCAACCCGCACTACCCGCCGCTCGAGCCGGGGCTCGAGGTCATGCGCGAGGTGCGCCGCCACGAGATGGCCGCGGCGGCCGCCGCGCTCGGGGTCGAGCACCACTGGCTCGGGTTCGTCGACTCCGGTCTGCCCGAGGGTGACCCGCTGCCGCCGCTGCCCGACGGGTGCTTCGCGGCGCAGCCGCTCGAGGTGGCCGCGGCCCCGCTCGTGGAGCTCGTGCGCCGGTTCCGGCCGCACGTCATGACCGCCTACGACCCGACCGGCGGCTACCCGCACCCGGACCACATCATGTGCCACCGGGTCGCGTGGGAGGCGTTCCACGCCGCCGGCGACCCGGAGCGGTACCGCGACCGGGGCGAGCCGTGGCAGCCGCTCAAGCTCTACTACAACCACGGCTTCTCGATGGTCCGGATGCGCGCGGTGCACGAGGCCCTGCTCGAGCGCGGCCAGGAGTCGCCGTTCGGGGAGTGGATCGAGTCACGCGAGGCACGGGAGATCCCCGAGCGGGCCACGACGACGTCGATCGAGTGCGCCGCGTACTTCCCCAGCGTGACGACGCCCTGCGGGCGCACGCCACGCAGATCGACCCCGACGGCTTCTTCTTCGCCGTCCCGCGTGACCTCGAGGCCACCACCTGGTCCACCGAGGAGTACGAGCTCGCCGAGTCGCGGGTCGCCACGACGCTGCCGGAGGACGACCTGTTCGCCGGCATCGACCCCGAGGGGAGCTGTGAGGCTGCCGTCGTACGCCGTCCTGCCCGTCGCGGTCCCCGGCGTGGCGGGCGTGGTGGCGCAGCCGTCCCCAGGCCCCGCGCCGCAGAACTTCGAGACCTACGAGGTCTCGCCCGGCCTCATCGGGTTCATCCCGGTGTTCCTCATCGCGCTGGCGAGCGTCCTGCTGTTCCTGTCCCTGACCCGGCACCTGCGCCGGGTCACCGTGCGCGGGGCTGCTCGCGACGCCGCCGACGCCGCCAGCCCCGGGGCGGCCGCCGGCGACGGGCCGGCCACCGGGGGCGGGTCGGCCACCGGGGGCGGGCCGGCCACCGGGCGTGGCCGGGACGCCACGCCGGGCACCGGGACCGATCCGGATCCGGACGCGCCCCGGCCCGGCGCCGGCGGCCCGCGGCGGCCATGATGTCCGGGTCGGGGACGCCGGTGCCGGGGACGGCTGCGCCGGAAACGGCTGTGCCCGGGACCTCTGTGCCCGGGACGGCCGTGCCCGGGACGGCTGCGCCGGCGCCGGCCGCGCCCGTGGCGACCGCGCCCGCGACGGTCCGCGTCACGCTGGGCCAGGTCGTCGTCGGGCCGGACCACGGCGCCGCACGTGCGACGGCGCTGTCCGCGGTGGACGCCGCGCAGCACGCGGGGGCGCGCCTGGTGGTGCTGCCGGAGTACGCGTCCGGCTTCGACCCGCGCGGCGTCGGCCCGGAGCACGCCGAGCCGCTCGACGGGCCGTTCGTCTCGGCGCTGCGCGAGCGGGCACGCGCGACCGCGACCGCCGTGATCGCCGGGACGACGCTCCCCGGGCACCGCCCCGATCGGGCCGTGAACGCCGTCGTGGCGATCGGGGCGGACGGCGCTGTCGCGGGCGTGTACCGCAAGGTGCACCTGTACGACGCCTTCGGGCACCGCGAGTCCGAGCGGCTCGAGCCCGGTGCGGCCGACGCGCCCCCGCTCGTGCTCGACGTCGGGCCGCTGCGGTTCGGTGTGATGACCTGCTACGACCTGCGGTTCCCCGAGTCGGCCCGCCGCCTGGTGGACGCGGGTGCCCACGTGCTCGTGGTCCCCGCGGCATGGGTGGCCGGCCCGGGCAAGGCCGCGCAGTGGGAGGCGCTCGCGGTGGCCCGGGCGATCGAGAACACGTCCGCGGTCCTGGCCGTCGGGCAGGCCGGGCGCGGGGTGACCGGCACGTCGCTGGCGGTCGCGGCGGACGGCCGGGTCCTCGAGCGCCTCGGCGCCGGACCCGGGACGCTCACCGTCGACCTGGACGGCGCCGCGATCACCGCGGTCCGCGACCGCAACCCCTCGCTGGCCAACCGGCGGTACGCCGTCGTGCCGCGGTAGGTCGACGCCGTCGCGCCGTGGTAGGGCGGTGCCGCGGTCGCCTCGCGCGGCACCGGGACGTCAGGCTGCGCGGGACGACGCGAGCCAGACCGCGACCCAGTGGCACCCGAAGCCGACCACGGTCAGCATGTGGAAGATCTCGTGGAACCCGAACCACCGCGGGCTCGGGTTCGGGCGCTTGATGCCGTACACGACCGCACCCGCGATGTAGGCGACACCGCCGCCCACGACCAGGGCGACGACGTCGGGCCCCCGTGCGGGAGAACTGCGGGAGGAAGCCGAGGGCGACGCTGCCCAGGGCCACGTAGATCGGGGTGTACAGCCAGCGGGGCGCGCCCAGCCACAGGACCCGCCCGGTCAGGCCGAGCACCGCACCCACCCACACCACCCACAGCAGCAGGCGCGCGGTCGGGGGCTCGAGCAGCAGCACCGCGAGCGGGGTGTAGGTGCCGGCGATGATGAGGAAGATGTTCGAGTGGTCCAGGCGGCGCAGCACCCCGGCCACCCGCGGCGACCAGGTGCCGCGGTGGTAGACGGCGCTGGTGCCGAAGAGCATGACCGAGGTCAGCACGAAGACCGCCGTCGACCACCGGGCCTGCGACGTGGGCGCCAGGGCGACCAGGACGGCACCGGCCGCGAGCGCGACCGGGGACATCCCGAGGTGGATCCAGCCGCGCAGGAGCGGCTTCACGGCGTCCGCGAGGTCGGCCACGCCCTCGCGCAGGTCGTCCCCGAGCGTCCCGTCGGATGCGCCGGACCCGTCGGCCGGTCCTCGAGCCATGGTGCTGGTCCTCCCGTCGGGCGCTCGCCGGGTCGCGGGCGGCTGCTGTCGCCGGCTCGGTGTCGGCCGGCTGCTGCCGCCGGCTGCTGTCGGTCGGCTGCTGTCGGCCGGTGTCAGCCGTCGCCGGCCGCGGTCGGCCGCCGCGATGACGGCACCGCAGATTACCGGGCCGTCGGCCGCGACCGCGCACGCCGCCGACATGCGGCTGGCCACGCCCGGTGCAACCACCGGCGCCCTGGCCGGGGCCGCGTCGTGGCGGACCGTGGCCCGGCGGACCGGCTCGCCGTGCCTCGCCGTCGGGGAGCGGTAGCGTGAGCAACCCGCCCATCGACGGAGGTCCGCGCGTGCGTCTGCCCCGCCCTGTGTACGGCGTCTACGAGCGCCGTCTCGCGGCGTCCCTGCCGCGCGAGGTGGTCCCGCGGCACGTCGGGGTGATCCTGGACGGCAACCGGCGCTGGGCGCGCTCCTTCGGGGAGCCGGCCTCGACCGGGCACCGGCGCGGGGCGGACAAGATCAGCGACCTGCTCGTGTGGTCCCAGGACGTCGGGGTCGAGGTCGTCACGCTGTGGATGCTGTCGACGGACAACCTCCAGCGGCCGGCGGCGGAGCTGCGCGAGCTCGTGGAGATCATCACCGACGCGGTGTGCGACCTCGCGACCACCGGGCGCTGGCGCATCCAGGTCATGGGAGACCTGGACCTGCTGGACGCCGAGGCCGCGGCCAAGCTCCGGGACGCGCAGGAGCGGACCGACGGCGTGACCGGGCTGCACGTCAACGTCGCGATCGGCTACGGCGGCCGGCACGAGATCGTCGACGCCGTCCGGTCCCTGCTGCGCGAGCACGCCCGCCGCGGCACGTCGCTCGAAGGGCTCGCCGAGAGCGTCGACGTCGACGAGATCGCGGGGTACCTCTACACCCGCGGGCAGCCGGACCCCGACCTCGTCATCCGGACGTCGGGGGAGCAGCGCCTGGGCGGCTTCCTGCTGTGGCAGAGCGCGCACTCGGAGTTCTACTTCTGCGAGGCGTACTGGCCGGACTTCCGGCGGGTCGACTTCCTGCGTGCCCTGCGCTCCTACGCCGAGCGGGAGCGTCGGCTCGGGAGGTGACCGGTCAGGTGTCCGGTCGGCCGCCGGAGGATGAACTCTGGCGGTGACCGCCCGCGCCGCGCGTGTCCTCGCCCCCGGGTGTCGGTGACGCGGCGTAGCGTCCGAGGGCAACGGGTGGCACCCGCCGCCCTCGACGAGAGGCCTGCCGCATGGAGCACCCGCTCCGGGAGGTGGGCCGGCCGACGGCCCACCGGCCGGCCGACCGTCCCCCACCCAGTCGCCGCCCGACGGTCGCCGACCGGCGGGGAGGCGCGAGCGGCGCTGACCCAGCGCCCGAGGGAGCCCGCCGTGGTCCGTCAGGCCGTCACCCAGGACACCGACCCCGCATCGTCCGCCGGCCCCGAGCCGGGGCGCGTCACGTACGTGCTCGACACCTCCGTGCTGCTGTCGGATCCCAAGGCCCTGCTCCGCTTCGCGGAGCACGACGTCGTCCTGCCGGTGCAGGTGATCGGCGAGCTCGAGGGCAAGCGCGACCATCCCGAGCTCGGGTACTTCGCGCGGTCCGCCCTGCGGATGCTCGACGACCTGCGCGTGGAGCACGGCGGGCTCGACCGGCCGCTGCCGGTGGGTGACGTCGGCGGGACGTTGCGCGTCGAGCTGGGGCACACCGACCCGCACGTGCTCCCGACCGGCTTCCGGCTGGCCGACGCCGACACCCGAATCCTGGCCGTCGCCGCGAACCTCGCGCGCGACGGCCGGGACGTCACCGTGGTCTCCAAGGACCTGCCGATGCGGGTCAAGGCGTCAGCGGTGGGCCTGCGCGCCGAGGAGTACCGCGCGCAGCTCGCCGTCGACTCGGGCTGGACCGGCATGGACGCCCTCGACCTCACCGAGCGGCAGATGGCCGACCTGTGGGAGCACGAGACGCTCGACCTCGTCGACGTCAACGGTGCGGGGAGCGCGCCCTGCGCTGCCACACCGGGCTCGTCCTGCACTCCCCGCGCGGGTCCGCGCTCGGCCGCATCACCGCCGACAAGCAGGTGCGCCTCGTCCGCGGTGACCGGGACGCCTTCGGCGTGCACGGGCGCAGCGCGGAGCAGCGCATCGCGATCGACCTCCTGCTCGACCCGAGCATCGGGATCGTCTCGCTCGGCGGGCGCGCTGGGACCGGCAAGTCGGCGCTCGCGCTGTGCGCAGGCCTGGAGGCCGTGCTCGAGCGGGGCGAGCACCGCAAGGTCATGGTGTTCCGCCCGCTGTACGCCGTCGGCGGCCAGGACCTCGGGTACCTGCCCGGCGGCGAGGCCGAGAAGATGAACCCGTGGGCGCAGGCCGTGTTCGACACGCTCGGGGCGCTCGTCTCCCGGGAGGTCGTCGAGGAGGTCATGGACCGTGACCTGCTCGAGGTCCTGCCGCTGACCCACATCCGCGGCCGCTCGCTGCACGACGCGTTCGTCATCGTCGACGAGGCGCAGTCGCTGGAGCGCAACGTGCTGCTCACGGTGCTGTCCCGCATCGGGCAGAGCTCGCGCGTCGTGCTCACGCACGACGTCGCCCAGCGCGACAACCTGCGGGTCGGCCGGCACGACGGCGTCGCGGCGGTCATCGAGGCGCTCAAGGGGCACCCGCTGTTCGCGCACGTCACGCTGACCCGCTCCGAGCGGTCACCGGTGGCGGCGCTGGTGACCGAGATGCTCGAGTCGCTCGAGGTGTGAGCGCCGTGCCGCCCGACGCCGTGGTGCCACCGTCGGACCGGACCGGTCCGCCCGTCCGCCCGCTGGCGCGGGGTGCGGAGCCGGGCCCCGAGCCGATCGACGAGAGCGACCTCGACGCGATCACGGCGGAGGCGCTGCGGGCGCGGGGAAGCCTGAAGTGGACCGCGTTCCCCGACGCCCTCGGCGCCTTCGTCGCCGAGATGGACTTCCCGTCCGCCGAGCCCGTCGTGCGGGCGCTGCACGCCGCCGTCGAGGAGGGCGCGTTCGGGTACCTGCCGCCCGCGGCCGCCGCGACGATGTCCGAGGCGACCGCGACCTGGTACCGCGACCTCTACGGGTGGGACGTGCCGCCGGGATCGGTGCACCCCTGCCGGACGTCCTGGCCGGGTTCACGGTCGCCATCGAGCACTTCTCCGCGCCCGGGTCCCCGGTGGTGCTGCCGACGCCGGCGTACATGCCGTTCCTCACGGTGCCCGCCACGCTCGGCCGGGAGCTCGTCGAGGTGCCCGCTATCGAGGTGGACGGTGTGCAGGCCCTCGACCTCGACGGGATCGACCGCGCGCTGGCACCCGCGGGTGGGCTCGTGGTGCTGTGCAACCCGTGGAACCCGCTGGGTCGGGTGCTGCGGCGCGAGGAGCTGCTCGCGCTCGCGGACGTGGTCGAGCGGCGCGGCGGCCGGGTCTTCTCCGACGAGATCCACGCGCCGCTGGTGTACCCGGGCGCCGTGCACGTGCCGTACGCCTCGATCTCCCCGGCGGCCGGGGCGCACACCGTGACGGCGACGTCGGCGTCGAAGGCGTGGAACATCCCCGGGCTCAAGTGCGCGCAGATGATCCTGAGCAACGAGGCGGACGCCGCGGTGTGGCAGCGGATCGGCGCGATGGCCGGGCACGGCGCCAGCACGCTCGGCGTGATCGCCAACACCGCCGCGTACCGGCTGGGCGGGCCGTGGCTCGACTCCGTCCTGGGGTACCTCGACACGAACCGGTCCATCCTCGCCGACGAGCTCGCCGAGCACCTGCCGGAGGTCCGGTACACGCCGCCGCACGGCACCTACCTGGCGTGGCTGGACTGCCGCGCGCTCGACCTGCCGTCCGGCCCGGCCGCGTTCTTCCTGGAGCACGCGGGGGTCGCGGTCACCGACGGGCGCGCGTGCGGGGCCGCGGGTGAGGGCTTCGTGCGGTACACGTTCGCGACCCCGCGGCCGCTCGTCGAGCAGGCCGTGCGGGCCATGGCGGACGCGGTGCGGGCACGGTGAACCCGCGGTGCCCGACGGGGCCCGTCCGGGACGAACCGGACGGGCCCCGTCGGGGTGGGCGGTCGGGCCTGCGGCCGGGCGTGGGCGGTCAGGCCTGCGGCGGCCGGGTCATCGCCATGACGTCGAGCGCCGTGTCCAGCTGAGCTTCCGTGATCTCGCCGCGCTCGACGAACCCCAGCGCGACGACCGCCTCGCGGACGGTGACCGCGTGCGCGACCGCGTGCTTGGCGACCTTCGCCGCGGCCTCGTACCCGATGACCCGGTTGAGCGGCGTCACGATCGACGGCGACGACTCGGCCAGCGACCGGGCCCGGTCGACGTTGGCGGTGATGCCGGCGACCGTCTTGTCCGCGAGCACGGTGGACGCGTTCGCGAGCAGGCGCACCGACTCCAGCACCCCCAGGGCGATGACCGGGATCTGGACGTTGAGCTCGAACGACCCGCTCGCGCCGGCCCACGCGACGGTCGCGTCGTTGCCGATGACCCGCGCGGCGACCATGAGGACGGCCTCGGGGATCACCGGGTTGACCTTGCCCGGCATGATCGACGAGCCCGGCTGCAGGTCCGGGATCGCGATCTCGCCGAGGCCGGTGTTCGGGCCGGACCCCATCCAGCGCAGGTCGTTGCAGATCTTCGTCAGGCTGACCGCGATGGTCCGCAGCGCGCCGGAGAGCTCGACGAGCCCGTCCCGGCTGCTCTGCGCCTCGAAGTGGTCGCGCGCCTCGGTCAGCGGCAGCCCGGTGTCCTCGACGAGCAGCGCGATGACCCGCTGCGGGAAGCCCGCCGGGGTGTTGATGCCGGTGCCCACCGCGGTCCCGCCGAGGGGGACCTCCGCGGCGCGGGGCAGGGCGGACTCGAGCCGCTCGACGCCGAACCGGATCGCCGCCGCGTAGCCGCCGAACTCCTGCCCGAGGGTCACCGGGGTGGCGTCCATGAGGTGGGTGCGCCCGGACTTCACGACGTCGGCGAACTCGGTGGACTTCGCCTCGAGCGCCTCGGCGAGGTGCTCGAGTGCCGGCACGAGCGTGTGGACGACCCCCGCCGTCGCCGCGAGGTGCACCGAGGTGGGGAACACGTCGTTGGAGGACTGCGACGCGTTGACGTGGTCGTTCGGGTGGACGTCGCGGCCCAGGTGCCGGGTGGCCAGCGTCGCGAGCACCTCGTTGGTGTTCATGTTCGACGACGTGCCGGAGCCGGTCTGGAAGATGTCGACCGGGAAGTGCTCGTCGTGCGCGCCGCCGGCGACCTCGTCTGCGGCCGCGACGATCGCGGCGGCGACGCCGGCGTCCAGCACCCCGAGCTCGGCGTTGGCCTGCGCGGCGGCCTTCTTGACGCGCGCCAGCGCCTCGATGTGGCCGCGCTCGAGCCGCGTGCCGGAGATCGGGAAGTTCTCGACCGCCCGCTGCGTCTGGGCGCGGTACAGCGCCCGGGCGGGCACGCGGACCTCACCCATCGTGTCGCGCTCGATGCGGAAGTCGGGGTAGGCGGGGGACTGGGTCGCGGCGTCGTCGCTCATGGCGCTCATCGTGCCGCGCGGGCAGGCCGGGCGGAAATCGGCGGAGCGTCGGGTGCAGCGGTCGATCGGCCCCGCCGAGGTCGGGCGTGCGCCCCGTCAGGCCGGAGGTGCCGGCGCCGCGACGGCGTCGTCGGTGAGCCCGATGTCGCCGACCGACTCGACCAGCGAGATCCGCCCGTCGGCGAGCGTGTACTCGACACCGACGATGGCGCACCGGCCCGCGGCGACCGCCTCGGCGAGGCCGGCGGAGTAGCTCTGCAGCATCTGCACGGTGTGCCGGGTGTGCTCGCGGCCGAGGGTCGCGGCGTCGAGCGTCGCCAGCCCGGCGGGTCCGCGGTTGTCGAGGCCCACGATGCTGGGGATGACGCGGTCGACGATGGCCCGGACGAACCCGCGGGGCAGCTCCCCGGTGGTCAGCGCGCGGGTGGCGGCGGCGACCGCACCGCAGCGGTCGTGCGCGAGGACGACCACGAGCGGGGTCGAGAGCAGGTCCACCCCGAACTCGATCGACCCGACCACGGTGGTGTCCAGGACGTGCCCGGCGGTCCGGACGACGAACAGGTCGCCGAGCCCCTGGTCGAAGATGATCTCGGCGGCGACGCGCGAGTCCGCGCACCCGAAGATCACCGCGAACGGCGTCTGCTCGGCCGCGACCTCGGCGCGGCGGTCGACGCCCTGCGACGGGTGCTGCATCTCGCCCGCGACGAACCGGGCGTTGCCCTCCTGCAGGATCGCCCAGGCTTCGGCGGGAGTGGTGGCGCGTGGCATGGGCGCATCCTGGCAGGTCCGGACGGGTGACGGACGACGGCGTCCGGGGAGCGGTCCGTCAGCCGGCGCCGGGGGTGCCCTCGTCGACCTCGTCGACGTCGTCGACCTCGTCAGCTCGCGGCGGGTTCGCGCCCGGTCGCGAGACCGTGATGGCAGCGATCCGCGCGCACCGCTCGAGCACCGGGGTGAGCACCTCCGCACCGACACCGCCCAGGGCGATCCGGTGCGACGCGCCGAGCAGCCCCGCGGACCACAGCCCGTCGAGGAGCCCCGACATGAACGAGTCACCGGCGCCGACGGTGTCGGCGACCTCGACCGACGGCGCGGTCACGCTCACCTCGACCCCGCCCGCGGTGACCGCGAGGGCGCCCGCACCGCCGCGGGTCAGGACCACCAGGCCCGGGCCGCGCGACGCCCACCGCCGCACGACGTCGCCCGGGTCGGTGCCGGGCTCGAGCCAGACGAGGTCCTCGTCGCTGACCTTCACCACGTCCGCGAGCAGGACGAGCCGCTCGACGGTCTCGCGGGCGTCGTCGGCGTCCCCGAGCAGGTCCGGGCGGATGTTGGGGTCGTAGGTGATGGTCGCGTCGACGCGCGCCTCGGCGAGCAGCCGCAGCACGTCCGGTGCACCCGGCTCGAGGACGGCCCCGATCGTGCTGGTGTGGACGACGACGACGCCGCCGTCGTCGGGGGCC
The DNA here is from genome assembly GCF_031582905.1 of Cellulomonas sp. ATA003. Lineage (NCBI taxonomy): Bacteria > Bacillati > Actinomycetota > Actinomycetes > Micrococcales > Cellulomonadaceae > Cellulomonas > Cellulomonas sp. ATA003. The sequence continues at coordinate 3,074,450 of NZ_CP133990.1, read as the reverse complement.
CGCCCGGCGGGGACCTGCCAGTCGAGGTCGAAGGTGTAGGTCGCGGCGCCGGTGCCGTCGAGCGTGGCGGTCGCGACGGACGTCGTCGCCGCGCCGTCGCTGCCCGGTGAGAGCCGCACGCCGGCGGACTCGAGGTGGTCGCGGACCGCGTGCCCGCGGGCGTCCGTGCCGATCCACGTGACGAGCTCGACCGGCCGGCCGAGGCGTGCGAGGCCCAGGGCGACGTTGGCCGGGCTGCCGCCGGGGTGCTCGTCGACCGTGCCGTCGGGACGGCGGACCACGTCCACGAGCGCCTCGCCGACCACGAGCGCGCGGGAGCCCTCGGCGCGGGCCCGGGGGTGGACGTCTCCGCCGTGCGACGCGCTCACGCCGCGCCCTCGCCGTCCGCCTGCGCGGCGGCGAGCCGCTCACGGGCACCGTCGAGCCACTGCTGGCAGCGGGCGGCGAGCGCCTCGCCGCGCTCCCACAGGGCGAGGGACTCCTCGAGCGTCGCGCCCCCGGCCTCGAGGCGGGCCACCACGGCGACCAGGTCGTCGCGGGCCTCCTCGTAGCTCAGAGCAGAGACGTCGGGCGCGCCGTCGGCGCCGGGGGCGGGGGTGGGGTCGTCGGCACCGGGCCAGTATCCACGCCGCCGCCCGACCGTGGCGGAGCACGCTGCGGCGCGGTGCGGCGCGGTGCGGCGGGGTGCGGGTGGGTGCGGCCTGGTGCGGCGCGGCGCGGTGCGGCGGGGTGCGGGTGGGTGCGGTGCGGTGCGGGTGCGTCGGAGCGCGGTCCGTCGGGGCGGCGCCCGGTTGGTCGGTCGCGGTGGTCGGTCGCGGTGGTCAGTCGCGGGCGGCGCGGGCGGCGAGCTCGCCCCGTGCGACCCGGACGCGGAGGCGCTCGCCGTCGGCGACGTCGTCGGCGTCCCGCACCACCCGGCCGTCGGCCCCCTGCACGACGGCGTAGCCGCGCTGCAGCGTCGCGGCGGGGAGAGCGCGCGCACCTGCGCCGCGAGCCGCTGGGTGTCGGCGGTGCCCCGGGACAGCGCCCGGTCCACCGCGCGTCGCCCGGCCTCCCGGCGGGCCAGGACGTCGACGGCACGCCCCTGCACCATCGTCTCGGGGGCGGCCAGGACGGGCCGCGACCGCAGCGCGTCCAGGCCGGCCTGCTCGCGGGCCACCCGTTGCGTCACGGCGGTCCGGATCCGGTGCCGTGCCCCGGTGAGGCGAGCGCGCTCCTCGGCGACGTCCGGCACGATCCGCTTGGCGGCGTCGGTCGGGGTCGAGGCCCGGTAGTCGGCGACGAGGTCGAGCAGCGGGGTGTCGGTCTCGTGCCCGATCGCGCTGACCAGCGGCGTGCGGCACGACGCGGCGGCCCGCACCAGCATCTCGTTGCTGAACGGCAGCAGGTCCTCCACGGCGCCCCCGCCGCGCGCCACCACGATGACCTCGACCCGCGGGTCGGCGTCGAGCTCGGCGATCGCCGCGCTGACCTGCGGGACGGCCGACGTCCCCTGCACCGCGACCTCGCGGATCTCGAACGTCACGTCCGGCCAGCGCTCGCGGGCGTTGACGACGACGTCGTGCTCGGCCTTGGACCCGCGACCGCACACGAGCCCGACGACGTGCGGCAGGAAGGGCAGCGGGACCTTGCGCGCCGGGTCGAACAGCCCCTCCGACGCCAGCACCCGCTTGAGGTGCTCGATGCGGGCGAGGAGCTCGCCCACCCCGACCGGCCGCAGCTCGTCGGCCTGCAGCGAGAAGGACCCGCGCTTGGTCCAGTACGTCGGCCGCGCCCGCACGACGACGTGCGCACCCTCGCGCAGGGGGCCGCGAGCGACCCCAGCAGCTGCGTCCGTACCGAGACCGGGAGGGACATGTCGGCGTCGGTGTCCCGCAGCACGAGGAAGGCCGTCGCGGCCTCCGCGCGCCGGTTCAGCTGGACGACCTGGCCCTCGACCCACACCGGCGCCATCTTGGCGACGTAGTCGGCGATCTTCACCGACAGCAGGCGCACCGGCCAGGGCCGTTCCGCGGTGGTCTCCAGCGCCCGGGCGGGCAGCGGGAGCGGTCGGTCGTCCTCGGCGGTCACCCGGTCAGGGTGCCACGGACCACACCGCCCGCCCGGTGTCGCGGCGGCATCGCCCCGTACCATGGCGGGGTGACCGAGCAGCGCAAGAGAGTCCTGTTGGCGGCCCCACGCGGGTACTGCGCCGGGGTCGACCGAGCCGTCGTGGCGGTGGAGAAGGCGCTCGAGCACTACGGCGCACCCGTCTACGTGCGTAAGGAGATCGTCCACAACAAGTTCGTCGTGGAGACCCTGACGGAGCGCGGGGCGGTGTTCGTCGAGGAGACCGACGAGGTCCCCGAGGGGGCGCGGGTGGTCTTCTCCGCCCATGGCGTCTCCCCGGCCGTGCACGCGTCGGCCGCCGCCCGGTCGCTCAAGACGATCGACGCCACCTGCCCCCTGGTGACCAAGGTGCACAAGGAGGCGGTGCGGTTCGCGTCGGACGACTACGACATCCTCCTCATCGGCCACGAGGGTCATGAGGAGGTCGAGGGCACCGCCGGCGAGGCGCCCGACCACATCCAGGTCGTCAACTCCCCGGACGAGGTCGACACCGTGACCGTCCGCGACCCCGACAAGGTCGTGTGGATCTCGCAGACCACCCTGTCGGTCGACGAGACGATGGAGACGGTGCGCCGCCTGCGTGAGCGGTTCCCCACCCTGCAGGACCCGCCCAGCGACGACATCTGCTACGCCACCCAGAACCGTCAGGTGGCCGTCAAGAAGCTCGCCCCGCACTGCGACGTGGTCATCACGGTCGGCTCGGCGAACTCCTCGAACTCCGTGCGCCTCGTCGAGGTCGCCCTGGACGCCGGGGCACGTGCCTCGTACCGCGTCGACCGGGCCAGCGAGGTCGACCCCGCCTGGTTCGACGGGGCGACGACGGTCGGGGTCACGTCCGGCGCCTCCGTCCCGGAGATCCTCGTCCGTGACGTCCTGGAGCTGCTGGCCGGCCTCGGGTACGACACGGTCGAGGAGGTGCGCACCGCCACCGAGGACCTCATGTTCTCCCTGCCGCGTGAGCTGCGCACGGACCTCAAGCAGGCCGGCACCCCGGTCGCGATGCCGCGCCGCGGCGCGCGCCGTGAGCTCACGGTCGAGCCGGTCTGACGACCCGGCCGGTCTGACCACCCGGCCGGTCTCACCACCCGGCCCGGTCCCGACGAGCCGGCCGACGCACCTCACCCGGTCCGGTCCTCCGGCACGTCCTCCGGCTCCGGGTGCGGGCGTCGCGTCATGGGCACCACGCCGTCGCGCGGCTCGTCGTCGTCCTCGACCGCGAGCAGCTCCGGTGCGCTGACCGCGGACAGCCGCGGGTCGGACGTCGGGGGCGTCGGCAGGTCGGCGCCGGTGACGTCGAGGTCGGTGAACCGGCGCGCGCTGACCAGGACGCGGGTCTCCAGGCTGGACACGGTCTGGTTGTAGGCCCCCGCCGCCCCGTCGATCGCCCGGCCGAGCCGGGTCAGGTGACCGCCGAGGGTCGCGATCCGGGCGTGCAGCTCCTTGCCGAGGGTGAGCACCTGCTGCGCGTTGGCGGCCAGCGCATCCTGGCGCCAGGCGTACCCGACGGTGCGCAGCAGCGCGAGCAGCGTCGTGGGTGTCGCGATGACCACGTTCTTCTCGAACGCGTACTCGAACAGGGCGGCGTCCTGGTCGAGCGCGGCGTGGAAGAACGCCTCGGCGGGGACGAACATGACGACGAACTCGGGGGCCGGCGCGAACTGGTCCCAGTAGCGCTTGGCCGCCAGGTCGTCGACGTGCCGCCGGAAGTGCCGCGCGTGCGCCGCCAGCCGCGCCCGACGCACCGACTCGTCCGTCGTCTGGCTCGCCTCGAGGTAGCCGAGGAACGCGACCTTCGCGTCCACGACGATGCTCTTGCCACCGGCCAGCCGGACGACCATGTCGGGGCGCAGCACGCCGTCGTCGGTCCGCACGGGGGCCTGCTCGACGAAGTCGACGTGCGCGACCATGCCCGCGGACTCCACGACCCGGCGCAGCTGCAGCTCGCCCCACCGGCCCCGCACCTGCGACGACCGCAGCGCCGTGACGAGCCCGGCCGTCTCCGTGCGCAGCGCCTCGGACGACTCGCGCATCGCCCGCACCTGCTCGGCCAGGGCCGCCTGCCCGGTCAGGCGCGCGCGCTCGGCCGTGCCGAGCTCGGCGCGCACCTCGGCGAGCGTGCGGTGCAGGGGTTCGACGAGCTCCCGGACCGCCTCCTCCTGCTGCGCCACCTCGACGAGGTGGGTCTGCTGGCCGGCACGCAGCCGCTGGTCCGCGAGGGCGAGGAACTGCTCGTTGTTCTGCGCGAGCGCGTCCGCGGCGACGCTGCGGAACCGGTCGGCGAGGCGCTCGCCGTCCGCCTCGAGGAGCGCACCCGCTCGGCGTGCGCGCGCCGCTCGGCGACGAGCTCGGCCTGCGCGCGTGCCACCGCGACGCGGGCACCGTGCAGCTCGCCGGCGGACCGGCGCGCGCCGAGGAGCGCCCCGACGAGCACCCCGAGCAGCAGGGTCGCGAGGGGCACCAGGACGGACATCGGCTCCATGGCACGACGGTCGCAGGTGCCACCCACATGCCCGCCGGAGGTGGTGCGCCAGGCGTGTCGCGGCGGGGGCACGGATCCTCCGGGACGTGGGTGCCCCCTGGATACCCTGACCGCATGCCGCTGCCCGACGACGCCCCGCCCGACCCGGCCCGCCGCAGCGCGACGTCGGCCACCCCTGCCGACGGCGTCGCCGCACCGGTGCCCGGCCCGCCCACCGCGTCCCCGCCGCCACCCGCCTCCGGACGCGCCGCGCCGGCCCTGGCGCTGCGCGGCCTGTGGAAGCGGTTCGGGGACAAGGTCGCCGTCGCCGGGGTGGACCTGGACGTGCCGGCGGGCTCCTTCTTCGGGCTCGTCGGGCCCAACGGCGCGGGCAAGACGACCACGCTGTCGATGGCCACCGGGCTGCTGCGCCCCGACGCCGGTGAGGTGTGGGTCCACGGGCAGTCGCTGTGGGCGGACCCGACCGCCGCCAAGCGCATGCTCGGCGTGCTGCCGGACGGCGTCCGGCTGTTCGACCGCCTGACCGGTGAGCAGCTCATCACCTACGCCGGGCTGCTGCGCGGGATGGACCGGGCGACGGTGACCGAGCGCACCGGGGACCTCCTGCGCGCCCTCGACCTGGCCGCGGACGCCGACAAGCTCGTCGTGGACTACTCCGCCGGCATGACGAAGAAGGTCGCGCTCGCGTCCGCGCTCATCCACGCACCGCGGCTGCTCGTCCTCGACGAGCCGTTCGAGGCGGTCGACCCCGTCTCGGCGACGAACATCCGCCAGATCCTGCACTCCTACGTCGGCAGCGGCGGCACGGTGATCGTGTCCTCCCACGTCATGGACCTCGTCCAGCGCATGTGCGACCACGTCGCCGTGGTCGCCGAGGGGCGGGTGCTCGCGGCCGGCACGGTGGACGACGTCCGGGCCGGCTCGTCGCTCGAGGACCGCTTCGTCGAGCTGGTCGGCGGGCGCGGCACGGGGAGGGGCTGGCGTGGTTGCGCACCTGATCCGGCTCAAGCTCACGCTGCTGCGCAACGGGTTGCGCCGCAGCCCGTGGCAGCTCGTCGGGCTCGCCTTCGGGGCGCTGTACGGCCTGGGCTTCCTGGTCGCCGGCGTCGCCGGGCTCATCGCGCTGCGCTTCGTCCCGGTGCCCGACGCCGCGACCGTCGTGGCGCTCGCGGGCAGCGCCGCGGTCCTCGGGTGGTGGGTGCTGCCGCTGGTCGCGTCCGGGGTCGACTCGACGCTCGACCCCCAGCGGTTCGTGACGTTCGCCGTCCCCCGGCGCGAGCTGCTGACCGGGCTCGCGGTCGCGGGCGTCGTCGGCGTGCCCGGGCTGGTGACCACGGTGCTCGCGCTGGGGACGGTCGTGAGCTGGTCCCGCGGCCCCGCGACGGTCCTGGGCGCGCTGGTGGGCGCGCTGCTCGGTGTGGCCGTGTGCGTGGTCGGCGCGCGCGCGTGGACGACGCTGCTCGCCGGGGTGGTGGGGTCCCGCCGGTTCCGGGAGACCGCGGGCGTGCTGGTCGCCATCCCGATCATCCTGCTCGGGCCGTTGCTCAGCGGGCTCACGACGGTCGTCGCCGACGGGTGGCAGGCGCTCCCCGGGATCGCCTCGACGCTGGCGTGGACGCCGCTCGGTGCACCGTGGGCGATCCCCGCGGACGTCGCGGCCGGTGACTGGGGTGCGGCGGCGGCCCGGGTCGCCATCGCGGGCGCGACCCTCGCCGGACTGGTCGTGGTCTGGTCGTCCGCCCTGACCCGCAGCCTCGAGCGGCCGCCGACGGCGCGTCGCGGCGGCCCCCGTCGCGCGCGCGGCACGGGCGTCCTCGGGCGGCTGCCCGGGACGCCGACGGGGGCCGTCGCGGCCCGCTGCCTCGTCTACTGGGTGCGCGACCCGCGCTACGCCGCGTCGCTCGTCATCGTGCCCCTGCTGCCGGTGCTCGCCTACTTCGTCAGCCCGGACGGCGCGGGCAGCATCATGCTCGTCATCGCCCCGGTCACCGCGTTCCTCATGGGGTGGTCCATCTCCGCCGACGTCGCCTACGACGGCACGGCATTCTGGCTGCACGCGTCCACCGCGGTCCCGGGGCGCGCGGACCGGGCCGGACGCGTCGTCGCCGCGGCCGTGGTGTCCGTGCCCGTGGTGCTCCTGCTGGCGGTCGGGTCGGTGTGGTGGACCGGCCAGTGGGGCCACCTGCCGGCCGTCCTCGGGCTGTCCACCGGCGTCCTGCTCACCGCGTTCGGGCTGTCCAGCGTGGTGAGCGCGCGCTTCCTGTTCCCCGTCCCCCAGTCGGGGCAGAGCGCCTTCGCGACGCCGTCCGGCTCGACCGGCGTCAACCTGCTCACCCAGCTCCTGGGGTGGACGGTGCTGGTCGTCCTCGTGCTCCCCGAGCTCGTGCTCGGCGTCCTGGCGATCACCCGCGGCTCGAGCGGCCTCGGGGTCGCCACGCTCGTCGTCGGGGTCGTGCTGGGCGGTGCGCTGCTGGTCGGCGGCGTCGTGGTCGGCGGCCGCCTGCTCGAGCGCCGGTCGCCCGAGCTCATGCAGGGGGTCGCGGCCATGGCGTAGGGAGGGCCCGGGCCGCTGCGTAGACTCGACGCCCGTGGCACTCACCATCGGCATCGTCGGCCTGCCCAACGTCGGCAAGTCCACCCTCTTCAACGCCCTCACCCGCGCGCAGGTCCTCGCCGCGAACTACCCGTTCGCGACGATCGAGCCGAACGTCGGTGTGGTCCCGCTGCCCGACCCCCGGCTGGAGACGCTGGCCGAGGTGTTCGGCAGCGAGCGGATCGTCCCGGCGACCGTCTCGTTCGTGGACATCGCGGGCATCGTGCGCGGAGCGAGCGAGGGCGAGGGCCTGGGCAACAAGTTCCTCGCGAACATCCGTGAGGCCGAGGCGATCTGCCAGGTCACGCGCGCCTTCGCCGACCCGGACGTCGTGCACGTCGACGGTCGCATCTCGCCGAAGGACGACATCGAGACCATCAACACCGAGCTCGTCCTCGCCGACCTGCAGACCCTGGAGAAGGCGATCCCGCGCCTGGAGAAGGAGGTCCGCGGCAAGAAGGCGGACCAGGCGCTGCTCGACGCCGCCGTCGGGGCGCAGCGGGTGCTGGAGACGGGCACCACGCTCTTCCAGGGGGCGGCCGCCGCGGGGCTCGACCCCGAGCGCGTCGCCGAGCTGCAGCTCATGACGTCCAAGCCGTTCATCTACGTCTTCAACACCGACGACGACGGCCTCGCGGACACCGCGATGCAGGACGAGCTGCGGGCGTTCGTCGCGCCCGCCGACGCGATCTTCCTCGACGCCAAGTTCGAGTCCGAGCTCGTCGAGCTCGAGCCCGACGAGGCCGCCGAGATGCTCGCGGAGTCCGGCCAGGCCGAGCCGGGGCTGAGCCAGCTCGCGCGCGTCGGCTTCCACACCCTCGGCCTGCAGACCTACCTCACCGCCGGGCCGAAGGAGGCCCGGGCCTGGACCATCGGGCAGGGCTGGACGGCGCCGCAGGCGGCCGGCGTCATCCACACCGACTTCCAGCGCGGCTTCATCAAGGCCGAGGTCATCGGGTTCGACGACCTCGTCGCGGCGGGCTCGGTCGCCGCCGCCCGCGCCGCCGGCAAGGCGCGCGTCGAGGGCAAGGACTACGTCATGGCCGACGGCGACGTCGTGGAGTTCCGCTTCAACGTGTGAGCCGGGCCCGCCGCCGCCCGCCGTGGCGCGCCCGCGCCCCGCGCGCTGGATGATCGGCGTGTTACTCACCGGTACCAGGTTCATAACGATGGCCAGGTGCACCCGGGGCGTGGTCAGGCCCCTCGACGGGCCGACGTAGGGTGCTCGCATCCATGGCGTCCGTCACACCCCGCCGCGGTCCGGCCGCACGGCCGAGAGCACGGCGGGGTGCGACGTGCCACGCAGCAGTGACCAGGAGGAACAGTGAACAATCGGCGCACCAGTGCCGCTCTCGCGGCAGGGCTCGCGGGCGCACTTCTGTTGACCGCGTGCACGAGCCCGGCGGAGGAGGGGACGACGACGTCCCCGACCACGGACACGGGCGGCGGAGCCGAGGTCGAGGAAGTCTCGGACCCCTGCAAGGTGGACCTCGGCGACGTCGAGACCCAGGACGACGAGATCTTCTACTCGATCGGCTCGAACGAGTGGCCCGGCTTCAACGGCCTGACGCCGGAGACCTACTCGACGTACACGGGCGTCGTCAACGACCGGATGACCGGCGGGTTCGTCTACTTCGGGACCGACGGCACGATCTGCCGCAACGAGGAGTTCGGCACCATCGAGGTGCTCTCCGAGGACCCGCTGTCCGTGCAGTACACGATCCACGAGGACGCGACCTGGTCGGACGGCAACCCGGTCGACTACGCGGATGCCCTGCTGGACTGGGCCGCGCAGAACCCGGCGTTCGCCGACGCGAACGGCGAGCCGCTGTTCAACCACGTCTCCGGCGGCAACTACCCCGAGTACGTCCCCGAGGGCCCCCAGGGCGAGATCGGCTCGAAGGAGTTCGTCCTGGACTTCCCGGTCGTCTACGCCGACTGGGAGCTCCTGGTGAGCGGGTGGCTGCCGGCGCACGTCGTCGCGGAGCAGATCGGCATCACCGAGGACGAGCTGGCGCAGGCGATCCTCGACGAGGACATCGAGACCATCACGCAGGCCGCCGAGTTCTGGAACACCGGCTGGCTGTCCCCGACGCCCGGCGAGCTGCCCGACCCCGCGCTGACCCCGGTCGCCGGCCCGTACAAGCTCGCGAGCTGGGAGGCCGGCCAGTCGATCACCCTGGAGGCCAACGAGGACTACTGGGGGACGCCGGCCGCCACCCAGCGGCTGACGTTCCGTCAGGCCGCGCCCGAGACCCAGGTCCAGGCGCTGCAGAACGGTGACCTCAACATCATCGAGCCGCAGGCCAGCGTCGACACGCTCGCCCAGCTCGAGGGCCTCGGTGACGCGGTCACGATCCAGACCGGCGAGACGCTCACCTGGGAGCACCTCGACTTCAACTTCAAGAACGGCCCGTTCGCGGACAGCCTGCCGCTGCGTGAGGCGTTCGCCATGTGCGTGCCGCGCCAGCAGATCATCGACAACCTCATCGCACCGGTCGCCCCGGACGCCGTCGTCATGAACGCGCGCGAGGTCTTCCCGTTCCAGGACACCTATGACGAGGTCGTCGACGCCGCCTACGACGGCCGCTACGACGAGGTCGACATCGAGGGTGCGACCGCGAAGATCGAGGAGGCCGGCGTGGCGACCCCGGTCGACGTCCGGATCGGCTACTCCGCCCCGAACCAGCGTCGGTCCGACGAGGTCTCGGCCATCAAGTCCAGCTGCGACCAGGCCGGCTTCAACATCATCGACGCGGGCAACCAGGACTTCTTCCAGCCCGGGGGCACGCAGGAGCGCGGTGACTACGAGGTCGCGCTGTTCGCGTGGGCCGGTTCCGGCCAGATCGCGTCCGGTCAGAACATCTACGCCACCGGCAACCCGCAGAACTACGGCGGCTACTCCGACCCCGTCGTCGACGAGGCCTGGGACACGCTGGCCTCCACGGTGGACCCCGAGGTGCACCTGGAGCAGGTGAAGATCATCGAGAAGCAGCTCTGGGACACGCTGTACGGCATCCCGGTGTTCGCCCACCCGGGTCTGATCGCCGCGGACTCGACCATCCAGAACGTCCGCAAGACGGCCGGTCAGGACGGCGCGCCGTGGAACGCCGAGCAGTGGGTCCGGGCCGAGTGACCCCTGAGCACGACACGGGCGGTCGGCTGACCGTCCGAGCACGACGGCGGTGGGGCAGAGGACATGGTCCTCTGCCCCACCGCTGCGCTCGTCGCTCCTCGGGCGCCGGCCGTCGGCGCCGCACCCGGTGACGTCCGGCCCTCCGTGGCCGCTTAGGGTTACCGGCAGTCCCGCGACCGTGGCCATGAAGGGTCGGTACGTGTTCAAGTTCATCCTGCGCAGGATCGGCATCTCGTTCTTCGTGCTGCTCGCCGCGTCGCTCCTCATGTTCGTGCTGACCATCAACTCCGGGGACCCCCTGGAGGACCTGCGGGAGAGCAACGCGGACAACCGCGAGTTCCTCATGGAGCGACGGATCGCGTTCATGGGTCTCGACCTGCCCTGGTACGAGCGGTACTGGACGTGGCTGCGCGGTGTCGCCGGCTGCTTCACCCTGAACTGCGACCTCGGGGTGACGCGCAACGGGACCGACGTGATCAGCCTGCTCGACCAGGCCGCCACCGCGACGCTGCGGCTGGTCATCCTGTCGACGCTGCTGGCGATCGTCATCGGCGTGGCCACCGGGATCATCACCGGCATCCGGCAGTACACCGGGTTCGACTACACCGTCACCTTCCTCGCCTTCCTGTTCTTCTCGCTGCCGGTGTTCTGGGCGGCCGTCCTGCTCAAGCTGTTCGGCGCGATCCGGTTCAACGACTGGATCGCGTCACCGGACGTCAGCTTCCCGGCGATCCTCGTGATCGCGGCCGTGCTCGCCTTCCTGGCGCAGGCGGTGCTGGGGGTGACCGACGACGCCGCCTGTGGACGGCCGGTGCCACGTTCGTCTTCGTCGCGGCGGCCATGACGTACTTCAACGCGGTCGACTGGTACCGCCAGCCCGCCCTGGGCGTCGGGCTCGTCGCCGTCGTCGGTGCGGCGGCCGCCGTCCTGACGACCTCGCTCGTCTCCGGCCTGCAGAACCGCCGCGTGCTCTACGCCGCGCTCACCACGGTCGCCGCGCTCGTGATCGGCTACGTCGCGCTGGGCTCGGTGCTGCGCGACCCGACGTGGACGGCGCTGCTGCTGCTGTTCGTCGGTGCGGTGCTCGTCGGGGTGGTGGCCGGAGCGGCGTGGGGCGACTACGCGCGCCGCAAGGCGGTCTTCGTCTCCGTGATCACCGCCGTGGTGGTCTCGCTGCTCGTGGTCGCCGACCGCGCCCTGTCGGCCTGGGCGTCGTACCTGCAGATCGTCCCCCGCCCGATCTCGACGATCGGCTCGCAGACCCCCAACTTCGAGGGCACCTTCTGGCAGGACTTCCTCGACAAGGGCACCCAGCTCGTCCTGCCGACGATCCTGCTGACCCTGATCTCGGTCGCCGCCTACAGCCGGTACACCCGCTCGTCGATGCTCGAGGTCCTCGAGCAGGACTACGTGCGCACCGCCCGCGCCAAGGGGCTCTCCGAGCGGACCGTCATCACCAAGCACGCGTTCCGCAACGCGCTGATCCCGGTCAGCACGATCGTCGCGTTCGACTTCGCCGGGCTCATCGGTGGGGCGGTCATCACCGAGCAGGTCTTCGGCTGGCGCGGGATGGGCGAGCTGTTCCGGACCGGCCTGGACGAGGTGGACCCCGGTCCGGTGATGGCGTTCTTCCTCGTCACCGGGGTGGCCGCCGTCGTCATGAACATGCTGGCGGACATCGCCTACGCCTACCTCGACCCGCGGATCCGGCGATGATCGCCCCGGCCCGCTGCCCCCACCGGCCCCCGACGACCCACCGCGCACAGCACACCGGAGCGGACGATGCCTGACGACATGCGGCGCAAGGACTCCTTCGAGGTCATCCCCACGGCGACGGGCGTCGACGTCGAGGGGCACAAGCCCCGGGCCGGCTCCGGTGGTCCCGGCCCGGCGGACGACCGCTCGTTCACCCAGGGCCAGCTGGTCCGGCGCCGGTTCTTCCGGCACCGCGCCGCGATGGTGGCACTGGCCGTCCTCGGCCTCGTCGTGCTCGTCTCGTTCACGTCGATCGGGTTCGGCCCCGTGCCGGGGTGGTGGGGCAAGGACCACGTCACGTCCGGGACCGTGATCAACGGCGGTCGACCGACGCTGTCCCTGTGGCCGCTGGCCTGGGGCGAGCACCCGTTCGGCCAGGACAACACCGGCAAGGACTACTTCGCCCTCGTCATGCGCGGGACCCAGCGCTCGCTCATCATCGCCTTCGGCGTCGGCATCATCAGCACGATCATCGGCACGGTCGTCGGGGCGCTCGCCGGCTACTTCCGGGGCTGGGTCGAGTCGGCGCTCATGCGACTGACCGACCTGTTCATCGTCATCCCGCTGCTGGTGCTCGCGGCGGTCCTCGGGAAGATCGCCTCGAGCTGGGGCATCTGGGGGCTCGCGCTCATGCTGGGACTCGTGACCTGGACCGGGCTCGCCCGGCTCGTCCGCGGGGAGGTCCTGTCGCTCCGCGAGCGGGAGTTCGTCGCGGCGGCGCGTGCCGTGGGCACCGGCTCCGTCCGCATCATCACCAAGCACGTGCTGCCGAACAGCGTCGGCGTGATCATCGTCTCCGCGACGCTGGCGGTCGCGTCGGCGATCCTGCTGGAGACCTCCCTGAGCTTCCTCGGGTACGGGGTCCGCGCCCCCGACACCTCGCTGGGCCTGCTCATCAGCGACTACCAGAACGCCTTCACCACGCGTCCGTGGCTGTTCTGGTGGCCGGGCATGCTGATCCTCGCGATCGCCCTGTCGGTGAACTTCATCGGCGACGGGCTGCGGGACGCCTTCGATCCGCGGCAGAACAGGAAGGACGTGGGATGAGCACCGTCGACATGCGCTCGCAGGCGGCGCCCGGGGACACGGTCCTGTCCTTCACCGACCTCGACGTCCGCTTCGCCACCGAGTTCGGCTCCGTCCACGCGGTCAAGGGCATCTCGCTCGACGTGCGCGCGGGCGAGGTCATGGCCCTGGTGGGGGAGTCGGGCTCCGGCAAGTCGGTGACCTCGATGACGGCGCTGTCGCTGCTCCCGCGCAACGCCCGCGTCTCCGGTCAGGTGCGGGTCGGCGACCAGGACGTGCAGGGCCTCGACGCCCGCGGCCTGCGGCGCCTGCGCGGCGGCGACGTCGCGATGGTCTTCCAGGAGCCGATGACCGCGCTGAACCCGGTGCTGACCATCGGGGACCAGCTCACCGAGGCCCTCGAGCTGCACGGTCTCGCCTACGGCGCGCGGGCCGACGCCCGCGCGGTCGAGCTGCTCGACATGGTGGGGATCCCCGAGCCGCAGCGGCGGCTCAAGCAGTACCCGCACGAGCTGTCCGGTGGCCAGCGCCAGCGCGTGGTCATCGCCCTCGCGATCAGCTGCAACCCCCGCGTCATCGTGGCCGACGAGCCAACCACGGCCCTGGACGTCACCGTCCAGGCGGAGATCCTCGACCTGCTCCGGTCCCTGAAGGACGACCTCAACACCGGGATCCTACTCATCACCCACAACATGGGCGTGGTGGCGGACATGGCCGACCGGGTCGCGGTCATGCTCAAGGGCGAGATCGTCGAGATCGGCGACGTCGACCAGGTGCTCAACCGGCCCAGCCACGACTACACGAAGCGCCTGCTCGGCGCGGTCCCGCACCTGGGCGCCGGCCCGGGGCAGTTCGGCACCGCGACCGCCGACGAGCGCCCGGCACCGACCGGTGACGTGACCCATGCGCTCGACCTGCAGGGGCTCGTGGTCGAGTACCACCGCCTCGGCAAGCCGTCGTTCCGGGCCGTCGACGATGTGACGTTCCACGTCGGTGCGGGGGAGATCGTCGGTCTGGTGGGGGAGTCCGGCTCCGGCAAGTCCACCATCGCGCGCTGCGCGATGGCGCTGATCCCGGCGGCCGGTGGCCACGTGTCCGTGTTCGGTCAGGACCTCGGTCGCCTGCGCCGTCGGGCGCTGAAGGACGCGCGCAAGCGGATCGGCGTCGTGTTCCAGGACCCGGCGGCGTCCCTCGACCCGCGGATGCCGATCGGTGAGTCGATCGCCCAGCCGCTCGAGGTCCACCGGGTGGGCGACGGCGAGAGCCGGCGACGCCGGGTGCGCGAGCTGCTCGACGCCGTCGAGCTGCCGCAGAACGCGGCCAACCGCTACCCGCACGAGATGTCCGGTGGACAGCGCCAGCGCGTGAGCATCGCTCGAGCGCTCGCGCTCGAGCCCGACCTCCTGGTCGCCGACGAGCCGACGTCCGCGCTGGACGTGTCCGTCCAGGCGAGCGTGCTCGCGATGTTCAGCCACCTGCAGGAGCGGTACGGGTTCGCGTGCCTGTTCGTGTCCCACGACCTGGCCGTGGTGGACCTGCTCGCGCACCGCGTCGTCGTGCTCCAGAACGGCAAGGTGGTCGAGCAGGGCGACCGCGTCGAGGTGCTGCAGCACCCGCGCGAGGAGTACACGCGCCGGCTGCTGGCGGCGGCCCCCGTGCCGGAGCCGAACGAGCAGCGCCGACGCCGCGAGGCGCGTCACGCGCTGCTGGCCTCGCTCGGGGAGGACGTCGGCGGGCTGCGCGTGGGCGAGCACCACGAGCCGCTGGCCCCGGGTGCCACCCCGGAGGGCGGCTGGATGAACCGCGGTGGGGGGATGCACTAGGCCGGGCGTGCGGAGCGCGCAGGGCGCCGGTGCTCGTGCGGCGTCCCGCGCAGATCCGCCCGGGCGTGGGGATCCGCCTCGGACGGACCGGTTCGGCCCGTCGGGTGATTCTCGTCTCAACCCCGTCACGAGACGGTCACGGTGCCCGGGGGCGCCGTCGTGCACACATTTGCGTGTCGTATCGTCGTCGCCAACCGCGACGCCCGTGCTCGTGCGCACAGTCAGACGACGAGCGGTGTCGCACCCCTTCCTGGAGGAACATTGAGAATCAGGCGTATGTCGGGCCTCGTGGCCTCGCTCGCGGTGGGCGCTCTCGCGCTGACCGCCTGCGGCGGCGCGGACACCGACACCGACACCGGCACGACCACGTCGACCGAGGGTGAGTCCTCGGGCGGCATCGTGACCGTGAACGGCAACGAGCCGCAGAACCCGCTGGTCCCCACGAACACCAACGAGGTCGGCGGCGGTAAGATCCTCGACCTCATCTTCGCCGGCCTCGTCTACTACGACGCCGAGGGCGCCCCGCACAACGAGGTCGCCGAGTCGATCGAGACCGAGGACGGTCAGAACTACACCGTCACGCTCGCGGACGGGTGGACGTTCACGAACGGCGAGGCGGTCACCGCGCAGAGCTTCGTGGACGCGTGGAACTACGGTGCGCTGCTGAGCAACGGGCAGCTCTCGAGCTACTTCTTCGAGGACATCGAGGGTTTCTCGTACGACGAGGACTCCGAGCTGACCGGCCTCGAGGTCGTCGACGACCTCACGTTCACGATCGCCCTCAAGGCCCCGCGCGCGGACTTCCCGCTGCGGCTGGGCTACTCCGCGTTCTACCCGCTGCCCCAGGCCGCGTTCGAGGACATGGACGCGTTCGGCGAGAACCCGATCGGCAACGGGCCGTACATGATGGAGGAGGGCGCCTGGGAGCACAACATCCAGGCCGAGCTCGTCCCCAACCCCGACTACAGCGGTGACCGCGTCGCGCAGAACGGCGGCGTCACCGTCAAGTTCTACGACTCCCAGGACGCCGCGTACAACGACCTGCTCGCCGAGCAGCTCGACGTGCTCGACGCCGTCCCGGACAGCGCGTTCGCGACGTTCGAGGACGAGCTGGGTGACCGCGCGGTGAACCAGCCGGCCGCGGTGTTCCAGTCCTTCACGATCCCGCAGAACCTCGAGCACTTCTCCGGCGAGGAGGGCATCCTGCGCCGCAAGGCGATCTCGATGGCCATCAACCGCGAGGAGATCACCGAAACGATCTTCCAGGGCACCCGGACGCCGGCCAGCGACTTCACGTCGCCGGTCATCGCCGGCTGGTCGGAGGACATCCCGGGCTCCGAGGTCCTGGAGTACGACCCCGAGCAGGCCAAGGAGCTGTGGGCGCAGGCCGACGCGATCGCCCCGTACACCGGCACGTTCACGCTCGGCTACAACAGCGACGGCGGCCACCAGGCGTGGGTCGACGCGACCACGAACAGCATCCGCAACACGCTCGGCATCTCGGCCGAG
Source organism: Cellulomonas sp. ATA003 (assembly GCF_031582905.1). Taxonomy (NCBI): domain Bacteria; kingdom Bacillati; phylum Actinomycetota; class Actinomycetes; order Micrococcales; family Cellulomonadaceae; genus Cellulomonas; species Cellulomonas sp. ATA003. The sequence continues at coordinate 3,058,020 of NZ_CP133990.1, read as the reverse complement.
GGGAACCCGTACGCGCTGTTCGCCGACCTGCGCCAGGACGTCACGGACCGCACCATCACCGGTGCCTTCCGCACCGGCTGGCAGGCGGACTACCCGGGTCTGTTCAACTTCCTCGGCCCGATCTACGCGACCAACGCGGGCTCGAACGACGGTGACTACTCCAACCCCGAGTTCGACCAGCTGCTGGCCGAGGGCTCGGAGGCGACCTCCGTCGACGAGTCGAACGAGAAGTTCCAGGCGGCGCAGGAGATCCTGTTCGCCGAGCTGCCGGCGATCCCGCTGTGGTACTCGAACGTGACCGGTGGCTACGCGCCGACGGTCGACAACGTCGAGTTCGGCTGGAACAGCGTGCCGCTGCTGTACGAGATCACCAAGCAGGGCTGATCCGGCGACCGACCGACCGACCGACTGGGGTGGGGCCCGTCCGGGTCCCACCCCCGTCGTGTCCGGACCACGCGGCGCGAGGTCTAGAGTTCCGCAGTCGGGCGCTGCGCGCCCGGAGCACAACCGATACGAGGAGGAGACCTGATGGCCTGGTACATCGGGCGCAGGCTCTTGCAGATGGTCCCCGTCTTCCTCGGGGCCACCCTGCTCATCTACGCCATGGTCTTCGCCCTGCCGGGTGACCCCATCCAGGCGCTCGGCGGGGACCGCGGTCTCAACCCGGCGGTCGCCGACCGCATCCGCGCCGAGTACAACCTCGACCGGCCGTTCTTCGTGCAGTACCTGCTGTACCTGCAGGGCATCCTGACGCTCGACTTCGGGACGACGTTCTCCGGCCGACCGGTCTGGGACGAGATCGCCGACGCCTTCCCGGTGACGTTCCAGCTCGCCGTGATGGCCCTCGTGTTCGAGGCCGTCCTCGGGGTCGCCGCCGGGCTGTTCGCCGGCCTGCGCAAGGGCAAGCTGTTCGACACCACCGTGCTGCTGGTCAGCCTCGTGGTCATCGCGGTCCCCACGTTCGTCATCGGCTTCGTGATGCAGTTCATCGTCGGCGTCGAGCTGCGGTGGTTGCCGCCCACGGTCGGCGGGGACGTCACGTTCCGGACCCTGCTGATGCCCGCGATCGTGCTCGGCGCAGTGTCCTTCGCGTACGTCCTGCGCCTGACCCGGACGTCGGTCGCCGAGAACCTCAGCGCCGACTTCGTGCGCACCGCGACCGCGAAGGGCTGCCGCGCGGCCGGGTCGTCACGGTGCACGTGCTGCGCAACTCGCTGATCCCCGTCGTCACCTTCCTGGGTGCCGACCTGGGTGCGCTGATGGGCGGAGCCATCGTCACCGAGGGGATCTTCAACGTCCCCGGGGTGGGCGGCACGCTGTTCCGGGCCATCACCCAGCAGGAAGCCCCGACGGTGGTCTCGCTGACCACCGTGCTGGTCATCGTCTACATCGTCGCGAACCTGTTCGTCGACCTCCTCTACGCGGCTCTCGACCCGAGGATTCGTTATGCCTGACGCCATCGAACGCCAGCACCAGGAGCACTTCTTCGCCGCGCTGGACGAGACGCCCCTGCAGGTCGTCGACCAGGTCGACGAGTCCGCGGCGCCGTCCAACCTCTGGGTCGAGGCCTGGCGGAACCTGCGCCGCCGCGTGCTGTTCTGGGTCTCCGCGGCCCTCATCCTGCTGGTCGTGGCTGTCGCCGCGTTCCCCGGTCTGTTCACGTCGCTGGACCCGCGCTTCTGCGAGCTGGGCAACAGCCTGGGGGCGCCGGCGCCCGGGCACCCGTTCGGGTTCGACTTCCAGGGCTGCGACATCTACGCCCGGACGATCTACGGCGCGCGCGCGTCGGTGCTCGTCGGCATCCTGACCACGCTCGCCGTCGTGCTGGTGGGCGGCGTGGTCGGCGCCATCGCCGGCTTCTACGGCAAGTGGTTCGACTCGCTGCTGTCGCGCGTGACGGACATCTTCTTCGCGATCCCGCTCGTGCTGGCCGCGATCGTCGTCATGCAGATGTTCCGCGACAACCGCAACATCCTCACGGTGGTCGCCGTCCTCGGGGTCTTCGGCTGGCCGCAGATCGCCCGCATCACACGCGGTGCGGTGATGAGCGTCAAGAACGCCGACTTCATCACCGCGGCGAAGGCGCTCGGCGCCTCACGGCTCGTGACCTTGGTCCGCCACGTGATGCCGAACGCGGCCGCCCCGATCATCGTCACCGCGACCGTCTCGCTGGGCACCTTCATCGTGGCCGAGGCCACGCTGTCCTTCCTCGGCATCGGGCTGCCGCCCGAGGTGACGTCCTGGGGGCGGACATCGCGAAGGCGCAGCGCAGCCTGCGCAGCCAGCCGTCCGTGCTCTTCTACCCGGCCGGGGCGCTCGCCCTGACCGTGCTCAGCTTCATCATGATGGGCGACGCCGTCCGCGACGCCCTCGACCCGAAGGCGCGCAAGCGATGAGCCACGCTGTCCCTCTCCCCGGCACCCCGGCGCCCGCGGCCCGGCACGGCGACACGCCGCTGCTCGAGATCCGCGACCTCGACGTCTCCTTCGCCACGGCCGGCGGCCAGGTCCCGGCCGTGCGCGGTGCCAACCTCACCGTCTACCCCGGGCAGACCGTCGCGATCGTCGGGGAGTCGGGGTCGGGCAAGTCGACGACCGCGCACGCCGTCATCGGCCTGCTGCCGGGGACCGGCCGGGTGACCGGTGGCACGATCCGGTTCGACGGCCGGGACCTCACCCACGCGAGCGAGCGCGACATGGTCGCGGTCCGCGGCAAGCAGATCGGCCTCGTCCCGCAGGACCCGATGTCCAACCTCAACCCGGTGTGGAAGATCGGGTACCAGGTCAAGGAGGCGCTCAAGGCCAACGGGATCGCCAGCGGCTCGGCCGCGGACACCCGCGTCGCGGAGCTGCTCGCCGAGGCCGGCCTGCCCGACGCCGAGCGCCGCGCGAAGCAGTACCCGCACGAGTTCTCCGGCGGGATGCGGCAGCGCGCGCTCATCGCCATCGGCCTGGCCGCGCGCCCGAAGCTGCTCATCGCCGACGAGCCGACGTCCGCCCTGGACGTCACGGTCCAGCGCACGATCCTCGACCACCTGCAGGGCCTGACCGAGGAGCTCGGCACCGCGGTCCTGTTCATCACCCACGACCTCGGGCTGGCCGCCGAGCGCGCCGAGCACCTCGTGGTCATGTACCGCGGTCAGGTCGTCGAGTCCGGGCGGGCCCGGCAGATCCTCACCGCCCCGCGGCACCCGTACACGCAGCGCCTCGTCGCCTCGGCGCCGTCGCTGGCGTCACGGCGGATCCAGAGCGCCAAGGAGCGCGGTGCCGACTCGCCCGAGCTGCTGACCGGCGCCCACGCCGGTGGTGTCCCGGCACGCACCGACAACGTCGTCGAGGTCGAGCACCTCACCAAGGTGTTCCACCTGCGCGGCGGACGACCGGGGGCGTCGTCGGACTTCAAGGCCGTGGACGACGTGAGCTTCTCGATCCAGCGCGGCACGACGATGGCCCTGGTCGGGGAGTCCGGCTCCGGCAAGTCGACGGTGGCCAACATCGTGCTCAACCTGCTGGAGCCGACGTCCGGCACCGTCCGCTTCGACGGCACGGACCTCAGCGGGCTGCCGGCCAAGGAGCTGTTCGCATTCCGGCGACGCGTGCAGCCGATCTTCCAGAACCCGTACGGCTCGCTCGACCCGATGTACTCGATCTACCGGACCATCGAGGAGCCGCTGCGCACCCACCGCATCGGCGACCGCCGGTCGAGGAGAAGAAGATCCGCGAGCTGCTCGACATGGTGGCGCTGCCGCAGACCACGATGCGCCGGTACCCCAACGAGCTGTCCGGCGGCCAGCGCCAGCGCATCGCCATCGCGCGTGCCCTCGCCCTCGAGCCCGAGGTCATCGTGTGCGACGAGGCCGTCTCCGCGCTCGACGTGCTGGTCCAGGCGCAGATCCTCACGCTGCTCAACGACCTGCAGGCCGAGCTCGGGCTGAGCTACCTGTTCATCACCCACGACCTCGCCGTCGTCCGGCAGATCGCCGACCAGGTCTGCGTCATGCAGCAGGGGCGCGTCGTCGAGGCGGCCTCGACGGACGAGGTGTTCGACCACCCCCGCGAGCCGTACACGCGTGAGCTGCTCGCGGCGATCCCGGGCGCCGGGATCGAGCTCGCCGCCGGCCCGGACGGGGGCCTGTCCGCCTGACCCCGTCCGCCTGACCGCGTCCGACGGACCCGTCCGCCTGACCCGTGCGTGACCGAGGTCATCTGCGGTGATCTGGGTACGGCGGGTACGATCGACGGCAGCGCGCCCCATGACGCGGCGCACCCCCATCTGAGATGAGTCCCTCTATGTCTGTGCGCTCAGACCTGCGCAACGTGGCGATCGTCGCCCACGTCGACCACGGCAAGACCACTCTGGTCGACGCGATGCTGCACCAGTCCGGCGCCTTCGGGGCCCACTCGCACGTCGACGAACGAGCGATGGACTCCGGTGACCTCGAGCGCGAGAAGGGCATCACGATCCTCGCGAAGAACACCGCGATCCACTACGCGGGACCTGCCGCGGCCGCGGCCGGGCACCCCGAGGGCATCACCATCAACGTCATCGACACCCCGGGCCACGCCGACTTCGGCGGCGAGGTGGAGCGCGGGCTGTCCATGGTCGACGGCGTCGTCCTGCTGGTGGACGCGAGCGAGGGCCCGCTGCCGCAGACGCGCTTCGTGCTGCGCAAGGCGCTGGTCGCCAAGCTGCCGGTGATCCTGGTCGTCAACAAGGTGGACCGCCCGGACTCGCGCATCGAGGAGGTCGTCACGGAGTCGATGGACCTGCTCCTCGGCCTGGCGAGCGACCTGCACGAGGAGGTCCCGGACCTGGACCTCGACGCGATCCTCGACGTCCCGGTCGTGTACGCGGCCGCCAAGACCGGCCGCGCGTCGGTCACCCAGCCGGCCGACGGCGGGCTGCCGGACAGCGAGGACCTCGAGCCGCTGTTCCAGATGATCCTCGACAAGATCCCGGCGCCGACGTACGAGGAGGGCGCGCCGCTGCAGGCGCACGTCACCAACCTCGACGCCTCGCCGTTCCTCGGCCGGCTCGCGCTGCTCCGGGTCTTCAACGGCACCATCCGCAAGGGCCAGATGGTCGCCTGGGCGCGTGCCGACGGCTCGCTCACCACGGTGAAGGTCACCGAGCTCCTCGAGACCAAGGCGCTGGACCGCGTCCCGACCGAGTCCGCCGGCCCCGGCGACATCGTGGCCGTCGCCGGCTTCGCCGACATCACCATCGGCGAGACGCTGACCGACCCGGACGACCCGCGTCCGCTGCCGCTCATCACGGTCGACGACCCGGCGATCTCCATGACCATCGGGATCAACACGTCCCCGCTCGCCGGCCGCGGCGGCAAGGGCCACAAGGTCACCGCCCGCCAGGTCAAGGACCGCCTCGACAAGGAGCTCATCGGCAACGTGTCGCTGCGCGTCCTGCCGACCGAGCGCCCCGACGCGTGGGAGGTCCAGGGCCGTGGCGAGCTCGCGCTGGCCATCCTCGTCGAGCAGATGCGCCGCGAGGGCTTCGAGCTGACCGTCGGCAAGCCGCAGGTCGTCACCCGCGTCGTCGACGGCAAGGTCCACGAGCCGATGGAGCGCATGACCATCGACGTCCCCGAGGAGTACCTCGGCAACGTCACCCAGCTGCTCGCGCAGCGCAAGGGCCGCATGGAGACCATGTCGAACCACGGCACCGGCTGGGTCCGCATGGAGTTCATGGTCCCGGCACGTGGCCTCATCGGGTTCCGCACCCGGTTCCTCACCGACACCCGGGGCACCGGCATCGCGTCGTCGCTCGCCGAGGGCTACGAGCCGTGGGCCGGGCCGATCGAGACCCGGGTCAACGGCTCGCTCGTCGCGGACCGCGCCGGCGTCGTGACGCCGTTCGCGATGATCAACCTGCAGGAGCGCGGCTCGTTCTTCGTCGACCCCACGCAGGAGGTCTACGAGGGCATGATCGTCGGCGAGAACTCCCGCAACGAGGACATGGACGTCAACATCACCAAGGAGAAGAAGCTCACGAACATGCGCGCTGCCTCCAGCGACACGTTCGAGAACCTCGTCCCGCCGCGTCACCTGACCCTCGAGGAGTCCCTCGAGTTCGCCCGCGAGGACGAGTGCGTCGAGGTGACACCGCAGGTCGTGCGGATCCGCAAGGTGATCCTCGACCAGTCCGAGCGCGCCCGGGTCTTCGCCCGCGCCAAGCGCGCCTGACGACGCGCGCCGGTGGCCCACCACCGGCACACTCGATGGCAGCCGGTCGGCAGACCGGCTGCCATCATCTTTGTCCGCCCGGCACCGACCGTCCGGCCCGCATCCGGCCGGTCCCGTCCCGAAGGATCCGATGACAGCGACCGCAGCATCACCCATGACCACCCCCACGCCGCCGACCCCCGGGGCACCCGGCGCGGCCTCGCGCCGCGCGTGTTCTGGCCCTCGGTCGGGATCGTCGGCGTGCTCGCTCTCCTGGCCGTGGCGTTCCCGACCCGGGCCGAGGAGGCCATCGGCGCCCTCCAGTCGAACGTGATCGGCGCGTTCGGCTGGTACTACGTCCTCATCGTGGCGGCGTTCGTCGGCTTCTCGCTGTGGATGGGCCTGGGGCGCTTCGGTGACATCACCCTCGGGCCGGACGACGAGGAGCCGCAGTACAAGCGCGGCAGCTGGTTCGCGATGCTCTTCTCCGCGGGGATGGGCATCGGGCTGGTGTTCTGGGGGGTCGCCGAGCCGCTCACGCACTTCGCGCAGCCCAAGCCGGGCGTGGTGGGTGCCCCCGAGCGCATCGCCGAGCAGGCCATGGCGCAGACCTACGTGCACTGGGGTGTGCACGCGTGGGCCATCTACGTCGTCGTCGGGCTCGCGCTCGCCTACGCGATCCACCGCAGGGGCCGGCCGGTGTCGGTCCGCTGGGCGCTGGAGCCGCTGATCGGTGCGCGTCGGGCCGGCGGAGCGTTGGGCGACGCGGTCGACGTCGCCGCCGTGGTCGGCACGGTGTTCGGGGTCGCGACGTCGCTCGGCCTCGGGGTGCTGCAGATCTCCTCGGGGCTCGAGCACCTCGGTGTCCTCGACAGCTCGGTGGGCGTCCAGGTCGGCCTCATCCTCGCCATCACCGCGGTCGCGACCCTGTCGGTCCTGTCCGGGCTCGACCGGGGCGTGAAGTGGTTGTCGAACATCAACGTCGTGCTCGCCGGGCTGCTGATGCTCAGCATCCTCGTGCTCGGCCCGACGCTGTTCCTCCTGCGCGACTTCGTCCAGTCGATCGGCGTCTACCTCGCCAACGTCATCCCGCTGACCTTCAACGTCAGCGCCTTCGCCGGCGCCGAGGGGGAGGCGTGGCAGGCCGCCTGGACCACCTTCTACTGGGGCTGGTGGATCTCCTGGGCACCCTTCGTCGGGGTGTTCATCGCGCGCATCTCGCGGGGGCGCACGGTGCGGGAGTTCGTGCTGGGTGTGCTCGGCGTGCCCGTCCTGGTCACGTTCCTGTGGTTCTCGGTGCTCGGCGGCAGCGCCCTGCACCGCGAGCTGTTCGGCACCGGCGGCCTGATCGGCGACGACGCCTCGGTGAACCAGAACAACGCCCTGTTCGACCTGCTCGCGCAGCTGCCGGCCGGTGCCGTCCTGTCGGCCGGCGCGATCGTCCTCATCGCGCTGTTCTTCATCACGAGCGCCGACTCGGGCTCGCTCGTCGTCGCGATGCTCACCGGGGGCGGCGAGCTCAACCCGCCGATCTGGTCACGCGTGACCTGGGCGGTGTCCAGCGGCCTGCTCGCCGCCGCGCTGCTCGTGGCGGGTGGTCTGGTGGCGCTGCAGACGATGGCGATCCTCATCGCGCTGCCGTTCAGCCTCGTCATGATCGCGATGTGCGCCGCGACGTGGCGGGCGTTCCGTCACGAGCACCTCGCGTTCCTGCGCGCCGAGCGCAGCCTCGTGCGTGACCGGCTGACCGCGCACGTCACCACGCACATCAACCAGCAGCTGCCCGAGCAGGTGGGGCAGCTGGTCTCCCAGCACTCCGCGTCGGCCGACGCGTCCGGGACGACCGGTGCGCTGCCGACCCTGCCGGGGCAGGACGCCCCGCGCGGCCCCGCGCTCCCGCGGCCGCCGCGGCGCGGGCGCGCCGGCGGGGGCGCCGGCCCGACGTCGTCGTGACGGCCGCCGGCACCCGACCGGCCCGGTCGAGCGGGGTCGGGCGCTGGGTCGCCGTCGTGGCGCTCGGCGTGCTCGTCGGGGTGATGGGGACGGTGCTCCACCGCGCGGCCGAACCGTGGGGCATGGTGGTCTGCCTGGCCCTGGTGCTGAGCGCCGCCGTGGTGGTGCGCGCGTGGGCGGGCCTGGTGCCGGTCGCCGGCTACGCGGTCGGCTGGCTCGCGGCCGTCCAGGTGCTCTCGGTGGCCGGTCCGGGCGGGGACGTCCTCGTCCCGGGCGGCGACACGCTGGGGTACGTCTGGGGGCTCGGCGGGATGGTGGCCGTGGGCGTCGCGTGCTTCCTGCCGGGGCGCTGGTTCCTCGACGCGCCGGGCACGGCGTGACGCACGGGGACGCGCCGCTCGCCGACCCGGACGTCTTTCGCGCGGCGATCGGCCGGCTCCCCGCGGGCGTCGCTGTGGTCGCGCTGCGGTGGCGCGACGTCGACCACGCCATGACCGCGAGCGCGGTCGCGTCGGTGTCGCTCGACCCGCCGCTGGTCCTGTTCTGCGTGCACGAGGACGCCCGCTTCCGCGAGGCGCTCGACGCGGTCGACGGGTGGGGCCTGAGCGTGCTCGCCGACACCGCCGGGCCCGTCGCGGACTGGCTCGCGTCCCCGGGCCGGCCCGCCGTCGGGCAGCTCGGCCGGGTCCCGCACACGCCCGGGCCGCTCACCGGAGCCCCGCTGGTGGACGACGCCGCGGCCTGGTTCGAGTGCCGCACCGCGGCCGTGCACCGTGCCGGTGACCACGACATCGTGGTGGGCGAGGTCCTGAGCGCGACCCAGGGACCGGCCGCGGCCGGCGGCCTGGTGCACCTGCGCGGGCGGCTGCGTCCCGTCCGCTGACGCCGCCGTCGCACCCCGGTGGGCGTGGGTGCCGCCCCGTAGGATCGTCCGGGCGGCACGTGCCGCGCGGTGACGAGGAGACAGCTGCATGGCCGACAGGACCCGGCACGACGACGACCGCGCCGAGGTCGACGTCGAGCCCACGCCGGACGGGCTCGCCACCGGTGACTCGCCGCTCGACGTGTTCGCGCCCGAGTCCGCGCGCCGCCGGTGGCCCCGCGTGCTGCTCACGGTCGTCGGCGTGCTCGTGCTGCTGACCGGCGGGTACGTCACGGCGTCGTGGGCCCTCGCGGACCGGGTGCCGCGCGGCACCACGGTCGCCGGCGTCGACATCGGCGGCCTGAGCGCGGACGCCGCCGTCGACGCCCTCGACAGCGGTCTCGCGGACGCCGTCACCGAGCCCGTGTCGGTGAGCGCGGACGGGCGCACGGCCTCCCTCGACCCCGTGGACGCCGGCCTGACTTTCCTGCCCGACGCCACCGTCGGTCGGCTGACCGGGTTCGACCTCGACCCCGGCCGGCTCTGGAAGCACGTCGTCGGCAACGGCGACGAGAGTCCCGCCGTCGACGTCGACGAGTCGGCTCTCAGCGGTGCGATCGACGGCGTCGCGGACGACCTCACCACGCCGCCGGTCGACGCCGGCATCGTGTTCGCCGACGGCGCCGCCCACGTGACCGACGCCGCCGTGGGCTCACGCGTGGACGCCGACGCCGCCGCCGACCTCGTCCGCACCGGGTGGCTCACCGCTCCGCAGCCGCTCGCGCTGCCGACCGAGCCCGCCGAGCCCGACATCACCCAGGAGGAGGCCGAGACCGCGCTGGCGACCGTCGCGACGCCGTTCGCGGCCGCGCCCGTCGTGGTCGCGGTGGGGGAGCAGACCGTGGAGCTGGGCGTCGACGTGCTGACCTCGGTGGCCACCTTCACCGCGGTCGACTCCGCGCTCACGCTGACCCTGGACGGTCCCCGCCTGGTCGAGGAGGTCCTCGCCCGCACCACCGACCTGCTCACCCCGGCGGCCGACGCGCGCTTCGAGTTCGTCGACGGCGCCCCGACGATCGTGCCCGGGGTCCCCGGCACCACCCTCGACCCGGCCGCGCTCGCCGACGCCGTGGCCGCGGCCGGCACCGGCGAGGACCGCACCGCGCGCGTCGAGCTGGTCGCGAGCGACCCCGCCCGAACGACCGAGGCACTGGGGGCGCTCGGCGTCACCGAGGTCGTCTCGGAGTTCGCCACCCCGCTGACCAACGAGGCCGTGCGCACCGAGAACCTGCGGGTCGGCGCGGCCAAGATCAACGGCACGCTCGTGCTGCCGGACGAGACGTTCAGCCTCAGCGAGGCGCTCGGCCCGATCACCACCGCCGCGGGGTTCCGCAGCGCGCCGGTCATCGTCGACGGCGAGCACGTGCAGGGCACCGGCGGCGGGCTCTCGCAGATCTCCACCACGACCTACAACGCCGCGTTCTTCGCCGGGTTCGAGGACGTCGAGCACCAGCCGCACTCCGAGTGGTTCCGGCGCTACCCCGAGGGGCGCGAGGCCACGCTGTACAGCGGCGCGATCGACATGAAGTTCCGCAACACCACGCCCTACGGCGCGCTCGTCCAGGCGTGGGTGGGCGACGGCCAGGTGCACGTGCGGATCTGGGGCACCAGGTACTGGACCGTCGAGACGTCGACCAGCCCGCGCTCGGGGGTCGTCCAGCCGACCACCGTCCGCTCGTCGTCCCCGACCTGCACGCCGCAGTCGGCGGGGAACCCGGGCTTTACGGTCACCGTCACGCGCCGCCTGCTGCTGGACGGCGTCGAGCAGGAGACGACGTCCGACACGTGGCGCTACCGGCCGCAGAACGCGGTGGTCTGCGAGCCGGCGGACGAGCCGGAGCCGGAGCCGGAGCCGGAGCCGGAGCCTGCGGCCGAGGCCGACGCCGAGGGGTGAGCCGGGACCCGCGGCGCCCGGTCGGAACGCCGGGGCGCAGGCGGGGTCAGGCAGGGGCAGGCAGGTTCGGGCGGGGTCAGGCCGGGTCGTCCGCGGTCGGGACCCGGGGGCCGGACCGTGCCGGACGTCGCGCCGGTGCGGGGGCACGGGCTTGCCGAGGGCGATGTCGTCGCCGGGGACGTGGACCGGGCCTCGCCGGGTGTCGACGAGGACGCCGTCGTCGTCCACCGCGAGCAGGTCGCCCAGCACGTCGGCGAACCCGCCCCCGGGGGAGCGGCGCCGCACGACGACGCGGGTCCCGACCGTCCAGCCCCGCCACGCGGGACCGCCGGCGCCTGCCGGCCCGGCTCCCGGGATGCCGCCCGCCGTGTCGTGGGTCACGCTGGTGCTGCTCGGGTTCTCGCGCACGAGGGGGATACTAGAGCGACCGCCGGGAGGGCGGACTGCGACCGTCGAACGGGCCCTTGGAGGACTGACCGTGACCTATGTGATCGCCCAGCCTTGCGTCGACGTCAAGGACAAGGCGTGCATCGAGGAGTGCCCCGTCGACTGCATCTACGAGGGCAAGCGGTCGCTGTACATCCACCCGGACGAGTGCGTCGACTGCGGCGCCTGCGAGCCGGTGTGCCCCGTCGAGGCGATCTACTACGAGGACGACGTCCCCGAGCAGTGGAGCGAGTACTACAAGGCGAACGTCGAGTTCTTCGACGACCTGGGATCCCCGGGCGGCGCGGCGAAGATGGGGGAGATCCCCAAGGACCACCCGATCATCGCGACCCTCCCGCTGCAGGTCGTCACCGACTGACGCCCGCTGACACGTCTGGCGACCGCGCCGTCATGGGCCTGCTCACCGGCACGCTGCCGGACTTCCCCTGGGACACCCTCGTCCCCTACGCCGAGCGTGCCCGCGCGCACCCCGACGGCATCGTCGACCTGTCCGTCGGCACCCCGGTCGACCCCACGCCCACCCTCCTGCGGGACGCGCTCGCCGCGGCGTCCGACGCCCACGGCTACCCCCTGACGCACGGCACCCCGGCGCTGCGGCGGGCGGTCGTCGACTGGTTCGCGCGCCGCCGCGGCGTGCCGGGCCTCGACCCGGACGCCGTCGTCCCCACCGTGGGCTCGAAGGAGCTCGTCGCGCTGCTGCCGTCGCTGCTGGGCCTCGGCGCGGGCGACGTCGTCGTGCACCCGAGCACCGCCTACCCCACCTACGACGTCGGCGCCCGGCTGGCCGGCGCGACCCCCTCCCCGCCGACGACGTCGCGGACTGGGGCCCGGGACCGGTGCGCCTGGTGTGGATCAACTCGCCGGGCAACCCGGACGGCACCGTCCGCTCCGTGGACGAGCTGCGGGCGGTCGTCGACGCGGCGCGGGGGTGGGCGCCGTCGTGGCGTCCGACGAGTGCTACGCCGAGCTCGCCTGGGAGGAGCCGTGGGCCTCGGGCGGGGTGCCGAGCATCCTCGACCCGCGGGTCAGCGGCGGCGACCCGACCGGGCTGCTCGCGGTCTACTCGCTGTCCAAGCAGTCGAACCTCGCCGGATACCGGGCGGCGTTCGTGGCGGGTGACCCGCGCCTGGTGCGGCGGCTGCTCGAGATCCGCAAGCACGCCGGGATGATCGTGCCCGCGCCGGTGCAGGCCGCGATGACGGTCGCGCTGGGCGACGACGCGCACGTGGACCACCAGCGCGAGCGGTACCGCGCGCGCCGGACGGTGCTGGCGCAGGCGCTCGCCGCGGCCGGGCTCACGGTCGACGGGTCGGTGGCCGGGCTGTACCTGTGGGCGCGCCCCGCGGGTGAGCCCGTCGACTGCTGGTCCACGGTCGGCCGGCTCGCCGACGGCGGGGTGCTGGTCGCGCCGGGCGCCTTCTACGGAGCGGCCGCCGCCGGGCACGTCCGGGTCGCCCTGACGGCGTCCGACGAGCGCGTCGGCGAGGCCGCACGTCGCCTGATCGGCTGAGCCGGTCCGATTCGTCAGGTGCCCGCGGCCGCAGGTAGCGTGAGCGCGGGCCGACGGGGCCGCCCGGACCCACCCACAGGTGACCGCAGTGCCCCGTCGAGATCCGGCCGCGACACGAGGGTGCGCGCGCCTCGCCAGGAGGGAACCACATGACCGACGCCGCCACGGCACCCGTCACGCTGTCCGTCGGGGAGAAGACCCTCGACCTGCCCGTCATGGGCGCCACGGAGGGCAACGACGGGATCGTCGTCTCCTCCTTGCTCAAGGAGACCGGGCTGGTCACCGTCGACCCGGGCTTCATGAACACCGCGTCCTGCGAGTCCGAGATCACCTACATCGACGGTGACGCGGGCATCCTGCGCTACCGCGGCTACCCGATCGAGCAGCTCGCCGAGAGGTCGAGCTTCCTCGAGGTCGCGTACCTGCTCATCCACGGCGAGCTGCCCAGCCCGTCCGAGCTCGACGCGTTCGTGGAGCGGGTCAACCGGCACACGCTCGTGCACGAGGACTTCCGGACGTTCATGGGGACGTTCCCGCGCAACGCGCACCCCATGGCCGTGATGTCGTCCGCGGTCAACGCGCTCGCGACGTTCTACCCCGAGTCGCTGGACCCGTTCGACCCCGAGACGGTCGAGCTGGCCACCGTGCTCATCCTCGCCAAGACGCGGACGATCACGTCCTACCTGCACCGCCGCCGCGTCGGTGAGCCGCTGCTGTACCCGGACTACTCGCGCGGCTACGTCGACGACTTCCTGCGGATGACGTTCGCGGCCCCGTACTCCCAGTACGAGGCGGACCCCACGATCGTCGAGGCGCTCGACCGGCTGCTGATCCTGCACGCCGACCACGAGCAGAACTGCTCGACGTCGACCGTCCGCATCGTCGGGTCGAGCCACGCCAACCTGTACGCGTCCGTCGCGGCCGGGATCAACGCGCTCTCCGGCCCCCTGCACGGCGGTGCCAACGAGTCCGTGCTCAAGATGCTCACCGACATCCAGGCCGGCGGCGGTGACGCGACCGAGTTCATGACCAAGGTCAAGAACAAGGAGCAGGGCGTCCGGCTCATGGGCTTCGGGCACCGGGTCTACAAGAACTACGACCCGCGCGCCGCGATCGTGAAGAAGGACGCCGACGCCGTCCTGCAGAAGCTCGGCAAGAGCGACGAGCTCCTCGACATCGCGATGAACCTGGAGGAGATCGCGCTCAGCGACGACTACTTCATCGAGCGCAAGCTCTACCCGAACGTCGACTTCTACACGGGCCTCATCTACAAGGCGATGGGCTTCGACGAGGCCATGTTCACGCCGATCTTCGCCCTGGGCCGCATGCCGGGCTGGATCGCGCAGTGGCGCGAGATGATGGCCGACCCGACCACGAAGATCGGCCGTCCGCGCCAGGTGTACACCGGTGCGGTCGAGCGGGACTACGTGCCGGTCGACGGCCGCTGAGCCACCCGTCACGGACCGACGCCGGTGCCGCCCCCGATCCGGGGTGGCACCGGCGTCGTCGCGTCCGGGCCCGTCGGGCCGTGAGCCGTGAGTCGCGGCCTGCGCTCAGCCGCCGGCGAGCGTGACCCGCACCTGCCCCGGCGGGAGCGGGTCCGTGCCCGACGCCGCCCACGCGTCGCCGTCGCGCGCCCACGCCTGGTCGGCGACGGCGACGTCGGTGACGTGCTCCGTCGAGGCCACCGCGACCGCCCACTGCGCCACCGCCCAGGCCAGGCGGGCGGGGTCGCCCCCACCGGGCAGCGCCGCGGCGTCCAGCACGACGGTGCCGTCGTCGGCGACGCTGCCGGGGGCGTCCCCGAAGTCGCGGGCGACCCGGGCCAGCAGCGAGTCCGGGGACCCGGCGTCGTCGGGACCGCGCAGCGAGCACGTGAGGGTCGCGGGGAGTACCCGGTGAGCGCGGACGCCCACGCCCGCGCCCGGGTCTCGTGCTGGGCGTACGCGTCCGGGAACCCCGAGCGCTGCACGGCCTGCGCCGCGACCGTGACCTCGAGCTGCTCGTACCCGTCGACCTCGACCAGCCCGTCGTAGAACGCGTCGGTGGAGTACAGGGGGTCCATGATCTGCTCGACCGTGCCCCAGCCCTGGGACGGGCGCTGCTGGAACAGCCCGACGGAGTCCCGGTCGCCGTAGTCGATGTTCACCAGGCGCGACTCCTGCAGCGCGGTCGCGATGCCGATGGTCGCCGCCCGGGCGGGCAGCTCGCGCCGCACCGTCGCCGCCACGACGAGCGCGGCGTTGTCGCTCTGGGTCGGGCTGAGGTCCCAGCCGGTCCCGTCGAGCTGCGCGGTGCAGCGCTGGGTCACGGCGGTGGTGCCCGAGTAGCGGTCCACGGCGACGACCACGCCCCCCACGGCCACCCCGAGCACACCCACGAGCGCCACCGGCACCACCCAGGGACGACGTCGTCGCGTCACGGCGCGGCGCTCAGTTGGCGTGCAGTGCGGCGTTGAGCTCGACGCCCGCGCCGGTGCGCACCACGGCCTCGACGCCGCCGGTGAGGGAGTTGCGACGGAACAGCAGCCCGTCGCGGCCCGCGAGCTCGCGCGCCTTGACCACGCGTCCGGCGTCGGGCCCGGCGACCACCGTCACCTTGGTCCCCGCCGTCAGGTACAGGCCGGCCTCGACGACGCAGTCGTCGCCGAGCGGGATGCCCAGGCCCGCGTTCGCGCCGAGCAGCGACCGTCGGCCCACCGAGACGACCTCCCGGCCCCCGCCGGACAGCGTGCCCATGATGGAGGCGCCGCCGCCGACGTCGCTGCCGTCCCCGACCACGACGCCCGCGGAGATCCGGCCCTCGACCATCGAGGCGCCCAGGGTGCCCGCGTTGTAGTTGACGAAGCCCTCGTGCATCACGGTGGTGCCGGCGGCGAGGTGCGCCCCCAGGCGCACCCGGTCGGCGTCGGCGATCCGGACGCCGGTGGGCAGCACGTAGTCGACCATCCGCGGGAACTTGTCGACGCCGTGCACGGTCACCGGCGTGCCGGTCGCCGCGCGCATCCGCAGCCGGGTGGCCTCGAAGCCGTCGACCGCGCACGGGCCGCGGTCGGTCCAGACCACGTTCGCGAGCACGCCGAACACGCCGTCGAGGTTCGCGCCGTGCGGCGCGACGAGCCGGTGGGACAGCAGGTGCAGGCGCAGGTAGGCGTCCGCGGCGTCCGCGGGCGGCGCGTCGAGGTCGACGACGGTGCGCACCACCGCGGTGCGGACCCCGCGCACCGCGTCGGTGCCCTCGAGCGCGGCGAGATCCGCGGGGACGGCGGCGTCGGCCGGCGCGTCTCCCAGCGCGGGCGCGGGGTACCAGACGTCGAGCGTCGACCCGTCAGCGGCAGTCGTGGCCAGACCGTGCCCCCAGGCGCTGCGCATGCTCATGCGCACCAGGGTAGAGGGCCGCACCCGGTGCCCCCGCGCCCCCGCAGGCGCGTGGGTAGGGTCGCCCGGTGACCACCGCCCCGGCCCTCGACCTCACCGCCGACCCGCTGACCCTGACCCGCGCGCTGTGCGACATCCCGTCCGTCAGCGGTGACGAGGCCGCGATCGCCGACGCCATCGAGGCCGCCCTGCGCGGGCTGCCGCACCTGGAGGTGCTGCGCGACGGCGACGCGGTCGTCGCCCGGACGCACACCGGCCGCGCGTCGCGGGTCGTGGTCGCCGGGCACATCGACACCGTGCCGCTCGCGGGCAACCTGCCGACGCGGCTCGAGGGCACGGGCGACGACGCCGTGCTGTGGGGCCGCGGGACGGTCGACATGAAGGGTGGCGTCGCGGTCGCGCTGGCGCTCGCCGCGTCGCTCACCGCACCGACCCGCGACGTCACCTGGGTGTTCTACGACCACGAGGAGGTCGAGGCGTCCCTCAACGGCCTGGGCCGGATCGCGCGCACCCACCCCGAGTGGCTCGCGTGCGACTTCGCGGTGCTCGGCGAGCCCACCGCCGCGGGGCTCGAGGGCGGGTGCAACGGGACCCTGCGCGCCGAGGTGCGCGTCCCGGGGGTCGCCGCCCACTCCGCGCGCTCCTGGATGGGGTCAACGCGATCCACGGCGCGGGCGAGGTGCTCCGGCGGCTCGAGGAGTACGTCGCGGCCGAGATCGAGGTGGACGGCCTCGTGTACCGCGAGGGGCTCAACGCGGTCGGCATCCGTGGCGGGGTCGCGGGGAACGTCGTGCCGGACGAGTGCGTGGTCACGGTGAACTTCCGGTTCGCGCCGTCCCGGTCCCTCGCCCAGGCCGAGGGGCACGTGCGCGAGGTGTTCGCCGGGTACGACGTGCGGGTCACCGACGCGTCCGGCGGCGCGCGCCCCGGACTGGACGCCCCCGCCGCCGCGGACTTCGCCGCGGCGACCCTCGCGGTGACCGGAGGAGCACCGGCACCGAAGCTCGGCTGGACCGACGTCGCCCGCTTCGCCGAGCTGGGCATCCCCGCGGTGAACTTCGGCCCCGGCGACCCGGTGCTGGCCCACAAGGACGACGAGCGCTGCCCGGTGCCCCAGCTCCGCCTGTGCCACGACGCGCTGCGGGCGTGGTTGACCTCCTAGAGTCGACGCCATGACGAGCGACGACGGCGTGCCCGCCCCCGGGCGCGGCTACCGCAAGGGCCCGGTGCTGCTGCGCCGCGGCCAGGTGCCGACCACGACGACGGACCAGCGGCTGCTGGCTGGCCCCGACCACGACACCGACTGGCTGCACGGTGACCCCTGGCGGGTCATGCGCATCCAGAGCGAGTTCGTCGAGGGCTTCGGCGCGCTCGCGGAGGTCGGCCCGGCGGTCAGCGTGTTCGGCTCCGCCCGCACCCGGCCCGACCACCCCGACTACGCGCTGGCGGTCGAGGTGGGCCGCGGGCTGGTGGAGGCCGGGTACGCCGTCATCACCGGTGGTGGCCCCGGGATCATGGAGGCCGCCAACAAGGGCGCGAGCGAGGCCGGCGGGCTGTCCGTGGGCCTGGGGATCGAGCTCCCGTTCGAGCAGGGCATGAACTCCTACGTCGACCTCGGGGTCAACTTCCGCTACTTCTTCGCCCGCAAGACGATGTTCGTCAAGTACGCCGAGGGGTTCGTCGTGCTGCCGGGCGGGTTCGGCACGTTCGACGAGCTGTTCGAGGCCCTGACCCTCGTGCAGACCCACAAGGTCACCGGGTTCCCCCTGGTGCTCGTGGGGACCGACTACTGGAGCGGGCTGCTGGACTGGCTGAGGACCGCGGTCCTGGGTCGCGGCATGATCGGCGAGATCGACCTCGACCTCGTCACCCTGGTCGACGACCCGCGCGAGGCCGTCGCCCACGTCGTCGAGCGCAGCGCCGAGCTGCGGGCCGCGCAGGAGGAGGCCGCCCGCGAGGAGGCGCAGGCCCAGGCGACGTCCAGGGCGGCCGGCACCGGGACCACCGACCCGGACGCGTGAGCGTGGGCGGCGTGCCCGCGCCGGGGGCCGCGCTGCGGCTGCGGGGGCGCACCTTCCCGCCCGGCCGGCCCGTCGTCATGGCCGTGGTCAACCGCACCGCGGACTCGTTCTACCCCGGCGCCCGGCACGACGACGACGCCGCGGCGCTGGACGCCGTGGCGCGCGCCGCCGAGGAGGGTGCGGACATCGTCGACATCGGCGGCGTCCGGGCCGGCCGCGGCGATCCGGTCGACGCCGCGGAGGAGATCCGGCGCGTCGTCCCGCTCGTCGGTGAGGTGCGCAGCCGCCACCCGGAGCTGCTGGTCAGCGTCGACACGTGGCGCTCGGACGTGGCCCGCGAGGCCGCCCGGGCCGGTGCCGACCTGCTCAACGACACGTGGTCGGGTCACGACCCGCGGCTCGTGGAGGTCGCGGCCGCGGAGGGCGTCGGGGTGGTGTGCTCGCACACCGGCGGCGCCGTCCCGCGCACGGACCCGTTCCGCGTCACGTACCGCGCCGGGGGCGACGGGCGCCCCGCCCCCGCGGACCCGCGCGACGCGGTGGTCGCGGACGTCGTCGCGACGCTGCGGGCGGCGGCCGCGCGCGCGGTGAGCCTCGGCGTGGACCCGGCGGCCGTCCTCGTCGACCCCACCCACGACTTCGGCAAGAACACGTGGCACTCCCTGCACCTGGTCCGGCGCACCGAGGCGCTCGTCGGGCTGGGTCACCCCGTGCTGCTCGCGCTGTCCCGCAAGGACTTCGTCGGGGAGACCCTCGACCTGCCGGTCGACGAGCGGCTCGAGGGCACCCTCGCGGCCACGGCGGTCGCCGCGTGGCTCGGGGCGCGGGTGTTCCGTGCGCACGA
The DNA here is from genome assembly GCF_031582905.1 of Cellulomonas sp. ATA003. Lineage (NCBI taxonomy): Bacteria > Bacillati > Actinomycetota > Actinomycetes > Micrococcales > Cellulomonadaceae > Cellulomonas > Cellulomonas sp. ATA003. Next base: position 3,038,873 of record NZ_CP133990.1, on the reverse strand, counting down.
CGTCCGAGCGACCCGGCGGACGCTCGACATGGTGGCCGCCGTCCGCGGTGACGCCCCACCCGTCCGGGCCGTCCGCGGGCTGGCGTGAGCCCTGCGGAGGGCGCCGGCGGGAGCACCGCGGCGCCGACCGAGGCCTCACCGGCCGGCATGCGCCGGCGGCTCGACCCACGCCGGTGGCCGTGGTGGGCGCAGACGCTCGCGGTCTACGCGCTCGCGCGGGCGTGGAGCGCGCTCGTGCTCGTCGCGGTCGCCCAGCACCAGGTGGCGACCCTGTGGGGACCGGCGTCGCCGCCCTACGCCGCCTACACGGGCCTGGTGTGGGACGCGACCTGGTACCGCGAGATCGCCGTGGACGGGTACCCGACCGTGCTGCCCACCGGCCCGGACGGTGCCGTGCAGCAGAACCCGTGGGCGTTCTTCCCGCTCTTCCCGCTGCTCGTGCGGGGGGTCATGACCGTCACCGGGGCGCCGTGGGAGGTCGCCGGCCCCACTCTCGCGCTCGTCGTCGGGGCGGTCGCGATGCTCCTCGTCCACACCGCGGTGCGGCGCGGTGCACCGCGTGCGGTCGCGGCCCGCCCGGGGCTGCCGCTCGCGACGGTGGCCGTGGTGGCGGGGTCCCCGGCGGGCCCGGTGCTCCAGGCCGCGTACACCGAGTCCCTCGCGCTCGCGCTGGTCGCCGGGACGCTGGTCCTCGTCCTGGCGCGCCGCTACGCGTGGGCGGCGGGCACGGTGCTCGCGCTCGGGCTGACCCGCGCGGTCGCGCTGCCCATGGTCGTCGTCGTCCTCGTGCACGCCGCGTGCCGCCTGCGCGCCGCGCGCCGCGGTGAGGACCGCTTCGGCGGTGCGGACGTGCGCGGCCTGGTCGGGCTGCTCGCGGCCGCCGGGGCCTCCGGCGTGGCCTGGCCGACGATCTGCGGTGCGGTCACCGGGGTCCCGGACGCCTACCTGCTCACCCAGGCGGCCTGGCGTGCCCGGCCCGACGTCGTCCCGGTGCTGCCGTGGCTCGACGTCGCCCGCTGGCTGTGGGGGGACGTCGGGGGACCGGTGGCGCTCGCCGCGCTGCTCGCGGTCGCCGTGGCGGTGCTGCTCAGCCCGCCCGCACGCCGTCTCGGACCCGAGCTGTGGGCGTGGACGGCCGGGTACGGGGCCTACCTCGTCGGTGTCGTCGAGCCCGGCACGAGCCTCGTGCGCTTCGGCCTGCTCGCCTTCCCGCTCGGCGCGGTGGTGGCCGGCGCGGTCCGTCGGCGCGGTCCCGCGAGCCGCGCGTGGCTCGCTCTCGTGCTGGCGCTCGGGGCGGCGCTGCAGGTCGCGTGGACGTGGGAGCTGTGGCGGTTGACTCCCCGTCCGGGTGGCCGCCGTGACCCGCGCCACGGACCGTCATGGGAAGGGTCCGTGCAACCACTAGACTGGACACCGGACATTCCGACCAGCCCAGCCCCGCGAGCAGTCGAACGACACGCGCGCCGGGACGCTGGGCCAGGCACGAAACGAAGGAGAGCCCCCATGGCTGCCATGAAGCCGCGCACCGGTGACGGTCCGCTCGAGGTCACCAAGGAGGGCCGCGGCATCGTCATGCGGGTTCCGCTCGAGGGCGGGGGTCGGCTCGTGGTCGAGCTCAACGCCACCGAGGCGCGCGAGCTCGGCGAGGCACTCACCTCCGTCGTCAGCTGACTTCACGTGGCCGCCCGTGCTCCCAAGACGCCGGGTGCCGTCCCGGCGTCGCTGCGCACCCTGCCCCCCGTCGTCGTCGAGCGGGGGGCGCTGACGTCGACCGTGCTCGAGGGCGTCGCGGCGCTCGCGGTCCCGGTCGCGCCCCCGGTCGAGGGCGAGACCGAGCTCCAGCCGCGTTCGGGGACCGCTGACGCGGCGGCTCTGTACGGGGTCGACCTCGCGGAGGTCGCCGAGCGGGCCGGCGCCACCGGCGCGGCCGGTGACGCCTGGACGCTGCACCTGCCGCGCCGGCTCCTCGCCACCGCGTCGGCGTTCCCGTGGGAGTCGCTGCCCGACCGCCTCGTGCTCGTCGGGGTCGGCAGCGGCTCACCGACCGACCTGCGGCGTGCCGGTGCGGCGCTCGCGCGCGCCACCCGGGGGCTGGGCCGGGTCGTCACGACACTCGGCTCCGAAGGGGGCCGCACGGGCCGGAGGGGCGCGGGCGCTGGTCGAGGGCTACCTGCTCGGCTCCTACCGCATCCCGACCGCTGCAACCGGCACGCCCGGGCCGGGGCCGGCCGAGGCGCTGGTCCTGCTCGGCCGGCACACCGACCGGGCGACCGCGGCGGTCGCGTCCGCGCAGGTCGCGGCGCGCGCCACCTGGCGGGTGCGTGACCTGGCGAACACCCCGTCGAGCACGAAGGACCCGGCGTGGATGGCGGAGCGCGCCGGTGAGCTGGCCGCCGAGGCGGGCCTGGTCACCCAGGTGTTCGACCCGGAGGCGCTCGCCGCGGAGGGGTTCGGCGGCATCCTCGCCGTGGGAGCCGGCTCCTCGCGCGGACCGCGGCTGGTCACCGTGTCCTACACCCCCGCGGACGGGCGCACCGGACGGCACGTCGTCGTCGTCGGCAAGGGCATCACGTTCGACACCGGCGGCTTGTCCATCAAGCCGCGCGAGCCGATGGTCGCGATGAAGACCGACATGGCCGGTGCCGCGGTCGCGCTGGCCACCGTGCTGGCCGCCGCCGAGGCCGGGGTGGGGCACCGCGTCACCGCGGTGCTGCCGCTCGCGGAGAACCACGTCGGCGCGGCGTCCTACCGTCCCGGGGACGTCCTGACCCTGCGCGGCGGGCGGACGGTCGAGGTCGCCAACACCGACGCCGAGGGCCGGCTCGTGCTCGCCGACGCCCTCGCCTACGCCGACGACGTCCTGGACCCGGACGTCCTCATCGACGTCGCGACCCTCACCGGGGCGGCGACCCTCGGGCTCGGTCAGGGGCACGCGGCGCTCTACTCCGCGGACGCCGCGCTGCTCGCCGCCCTCGAGGCCGCCGGCGCGACGACGGGGGAGCGGGTCTGGCACATGCCGCTCGTCGAGGACTACCGGCCCGCGGTGCGCTCGCAGGTGGCCGAGCTGCGGCACGTCCCGGCGCAGTCCCCGGGCGGCGGCTCGATCACCGCGGCCCTGTTCCTGCGCGAGTTCGTGGGCGAGCGGCGGTGGGCCCACCTGGACATCGCCGGTCCGGCGCGGTCGTCGAAGGACCGCCACGAGATCACCGAGGGCGCGACCGGCTTCGGTGCGCGCCTGCTCCTGGAGTACCTCGAGACCCTGCGCTGACGCGTGCAGCACGACGCGTGACGCACGACGCCCGCGTGACCGACCGGTCACGCGGGCGTCGTGCCTCAGCGACGGACGGCCAGCAGCAGGCCGTCACCGGTCGGCAGCATCGCGGGCAGCACGCGCTCGTCCTCGCGCAGGCTCCGGCCCACCTCGCGGATGACCGTCGTCGTCTCGTCCCGGCGCGCGGGGTCGGCGACGCGGTCGTGCCACAGCGCGTTGTCGATCGCGAGGACCCCGCCCGGGCGCAGCAGCCGCAGCGCCTGCTCGACGTACCCGGGGTAGCCCTCCTTGTCCGCGTCGACGAAGACCATGTCGTAGGCGCCGTCGGTCAGGCGGGGCAGCACGTCGGCCGCACGCCCGGAGATCGCGCGCGTGCGCGTCGGGCGCAGGCCCGCCTCCGCGAACGCCTGCTTGGCGGCCCGCTGGTGCTCCACCTCGACGTCGATCGTGGTCAGCACGCCGTCCACGGGCATCCCCCGCAGCAGGTACAGGGAGCCGACGCCGGCGCCGGTCCCGACCTCGACGACGGCGCGCGCACCGAGGGTCGCCGTCAGCACGGAGAGCACCGCTCCGCTGCCGGGGTGCACCGGGGTGCACCCGAGCTGACCGGCCCGCTCGCGGGCCCGGAGCAGGACGTCGTCCTCCGCCACGAACTCCTCGGCGTACACCCAGCTCTGCGTCTTGTCGGTGGAGATGGCGGCCTCCCGGGCAGCTCGTGGTGGTGGGTGGGCCCGTCCGGGCACCGGTGTGCGGGCGGGTGCCGTGCGCCTGCGGGGGCACGGCAGTCCCGCGCCGATGCTACTGCGCCGTGCGCGCGCGGGGCGCTCGCCTCTCGCCCGTGCACCCCTGCGGTGGTGTCGACCGCCCGCGCGGGGATGCCGTCCAGCGGTGGTGCGGGAACGCCGGGGCCACCGGAGGTGTTGTCACGGTCGAGGGACCGGTGACCGCCTGGGACACTGGGAAGCCGCGCGAGGGGCTCGCCGGCACGGAGGGAGCACGCATGGTCATCGGCTCGCGCGACAGCGCGCCGTCCGCGGCGCCGTCGGCCGTCACGACGGACGGCCCGCAGTCGCCCGCCGAGCCCTGGATCCCGCCGTCGTGGGAGGACATCGTCCGGGACCACTCGGCCCGCGTGTACCGGCTCGCGTTCCGCCTCACGGGGAACAAGCACGACGCGGAGGACCTCACCCAGGAGGTCTTCGTCCGGGTGTTCCGGTCGCTGTCGAGCTACACGCCCGGCACGTTCGAGGGCTGGCTGCACCGCATCACGACCAACCTGTTCCTCGACGGCGTGCGCCGCAGGCAGCGGATCCGGATCGACGCGATCGGCGACGACTCCGAGCGACACGTCGCGACCGGGGAGCTGCACACCCCCGAGCGCGGCTTCGAGCACGCCAACCTCGACCTGGACGTCCAGCGCGCGCTCGGCGACCTGTCGCCGGAGTACCGCGCGGCCGTCGTCCTGTGCGATATCGAGGGGCTGTCCTACGAGGAGATCGCGGTCACGCTCGGGATCAAGCTCGGCACCGTCCGGTCCCGCATCCACCGCGCGCGCTCCCAGCTGCGCCGCTCGCTGGCCCACCGGGCACCGCACGCGCTGCTCGCGGCCGCGTCGGCCGCCGGTGCGGACGGACCGGACGCCCCCGGGCAGCCGGCCGACGACGCGCGGCTGGGGCTGGTGCGACCGTGAGCCACCTGGGCACCTGGGTCAGCGCGCTCGTCGACGGCCAGCTGTCGCCGGCGGAGACCGAGCGTGCCCTCGCGCACGTCGCGGCCTGCCCCGCCTGCGCCGACGAGGTCGCCGCCGCCCGGCAGGCGCGCCGCGTGCTGTCCGTGACCCGTGACGTCGCACCCGATCCCGCGCTCACCGCGCGGCTGCTGGCGCTGGCTGCCGACGCCCAGCCGCCGACCACACCGCGCTCCCGCGAGCGCCACCGCCCCGTCGTCCCCCTCGGGGAGTCGGCGTACTCGCTGCCCGCCCGGGCCCTGAGCGGTGACCTCGGGCGTCGTCGCTCGCCGCGCCGCACCCTCGTCGGCGCCCTCGCCGGGGTGGGCGTCTTCGTCGGGGTGCTGTTCGTCGCCGGGGACCGGCCGGCCGTGGTGCCCGCCACCCACCCCGCTGCCGCGCTCACCGCGCTGGGTCGCGCGCCGCAGGAGGCGCCCGTGCACCGCGGGGTCGCCGAGCGCCAGCTCATGGCGACCATCGCGACGACGTCCGGGGTGTCGTCCGGCACCGCCGCGGCCGACGCGGGACGCTCGACCGACGAGACCGTCCTGGCATGGATGCGCGCCCAGGGGTGGTCGTGCCCGGACACCCTGCCCCCCGGCTACGACGTCACCGCGGTCCGCCTCGGCGGGGACGCCGCCGCCCCCGTGCTCGAGGTCGACCTCGCCGGGCCGTACGGCCGCGCGGTCCTCACCGAGCAGCACGGGCGCCTCGACGTCGCCTCGCTGGGACCGGTCGAGGAGGTCACAATCGACGGACGGACGCTGTACGTGCTGTCGCGGCACCCGTGGCACGCGGTCTGGCAGTCCGACGACACGGTGGTGACGATCGTGTCCGAGGCGCCGCCCGAGGAGGCGGTGGCCGTGGTGCAGCACTTCCCCGTCCAGGGATACGACGACGGACTCCCGGCGCGCCTCACGCGCGGCTGGGACACGGTGACAGGAGCCATCGCGCCATGACCGACGAGCCGCAGGACCCCGGCGCACGGCCGCGACCGAACCCGTTCGCCCCGCCGTCCGGCCGTGACGACGCCACCCCCACGCAGCCCGTCCCGGTGCCGCCGCGCGGCTGGGGTGCGCCGCCCGAGGGTGTCGGTGGCCCCGCCGGCGACGACGCGCCGGCCCCCGCGTTCGACGCGCCCGACGGCCAGAGGACGGACGGCCCGGATGCGCACCGGTCCGGCACGCCCGCCCCGAACGCGTACGGGGCGACCTCGGCGACGAGCGGGTACACGCCACCCGGGTCCACGGGCGCCGCCCCCGGCAGGACCCGGGCGCGGGCTGGCCGGGCGGCCGCCCGATGCCCGACCCGTACAGCCCGGAGACGGCGCCGTGGCCCGGTGCACCCGGGTGGGCGACCGCGCCGACCGGACCGCCTGGGATGTCGGGGATGTCGGGGATGGGCGACGACGGCGGCGCCTCCACCGCACGGCGCGAGCCGCGCCGGCGACGCACGCTCGGAGTCGTCTGGCTGATCCCGATCCTCGTGCTGTCCCTCGTCGCCGGCGCGCTCGGTGGGCTGCTCGCGGGTCGCGCCGACGACGGCGGGCGGCTCGCGGACGCCGGCCTGCCGGTCGAGGTGGGGCCGCAGGACCAGTCCCGTCCCGCGTCGAGCATCGCCGGCATCGCCGGCGCGGTGCTCCCGAGCGTGGTGTCCATCGAGGTCACGTCGCCGCAGGGCCGGGCCACCGGCTCCGGTTTCGTGCTGCGCCAGGACGGCTACCTGCTGACCAACAACCACGTCATCGCCGGCGGGGCGCAGGACGGCGCCCAGATCCAGGTGCTGTTCTCCGACGGCAGCGAGGAGCCCGCGACGATCGTCGGGCGCACGAGCGACTACGACCTCGCGGTGCTCAAGGTGGAGCGCGAGGGCCTCGAGCCGCTGCTGCTCGCCGACTCCGACGACGTCGTCGTGGGTGACCCGGTGGTCGCGATCGGCGCCCCGCTGGGGCTCGAGGGGACGGTCACGACCGGGATCGTCAGCGCCCTCAACCGGCCGGTCGTCGCCGGTGCGGGGGTGGGGCCGGTGACGCGGCCTTCATCAACGCCATCCAGACCGACGCGGCGATCAACCCCGGCAACTCGGGCGGACCGCTGGTCAACGGTGCCGGGCAGGTCGTCGGCATCAACTCCGCGATCGCCCAGCCGCCGGGCGGGCAGGGCGCGTCGGGCAGCATCGGGCTGGGCTTCGCCATCCCGTCCAACCAGGCGCGGCGCACCGCCGAGGAGCTCATCGAGAGCGGGGTCGCGACCTATCCGATCATCGGCGTGCTGCTGGACCAGACGTACACCGGCGAAGGCGTGCAGGTGGCCACCCAGCAGCAGGGCGACCAGGCCCCGGTCAGCGAGGGCGGCCCGGCCGAGCTCGCCGGCATCCGTCCGGGCGACGTCATCGTCGGGATCGACGGTCGACCGGTGACCGAGCCGGACGAGCTCATCGTCTCCATCCGCGCGCGGGCGCCCGGTGACGCCGTCACCCTGCGGGTGCGCACCGGCTCCGACGAGCGTGACGTCCGGGTGGTCCTCGACCAGGCGGCGAGCGACTGACGCCGCTCGCCTAGGCTGGGACCGTGTTCGGCATCAACGGCGGAGAGCTCCTCCTGCTGCTCGTCGTCGCCGTCGTGGTCGTCGGACCCGAGCGGCTGCCCCGCTATGCCGAGCAGCTGGGCACGTGGGTGCGGACCGCCCGCCGGTTCGCGCTGACCGCCAAGGACCGGGTCGCCGAGGAGCTGGGCGACGACGTCGCCGACGTCGACTGGGCCGCGCTCGACCCGCGCCGCTACGACCCCCGCCGGATCGTGCGGGAGGCGCTGCTCGACGACGCCCCGTCCGCCGGAGGTCCGCGGCGTGCCGCGGACCCGCGGTCGGCCGCGGCTCCGGGAGCCGCGAGCCGCTCCGCCGCGGCGGTCGCGGGCGCGCGTGCCGTGGCGGGTGCCGGGGGTCCGAGTGCCGCCGGCGGCGTCGTGCCCGACGCGCCGTTCGACGACGAGGCGACCTGACCCGGCCGGTCGCCCGACCTGCGCGCCGGGCCTGCGCGCCGGATCTGTTCGCCGGACCTGCCAGAATGGTGCGATGTCCTCCCCGGCGACCGATTCGGCCCTGCCCGCACGCCCCGGATCTTCTCCGGGATGCAGCCCACCTCGGACTCCCTGCACCTGGGCAACCTGCTCGGTGCGCTGACCCAGTGGGTCGCGCTCCAGGACGACCACGACGCGATCTACTGCGTCGTCGACCTGCACGCGCTGACCGTGGGCCCGGACCCGGCGTTGCTGCGCGAGCGCACCCGCCGCACCGCCGCGCAGTACCTCGCCGCGGGCGTCGACCCCGCGCGGTCCATCCTGTTCGTGCAGTCGCACGTGGCCGAGCACGCCGAGCTCGCGTGGGTGCTCAGCTGCCAGACCGGTTTCGGCGAGGCCGGGCGGATGACGCAGTTCAAGGACAAGTCGGCCAAGCAGGGCACCGAGGGCACCACGGTGGGTCTGTTCACCTACCCCGTGCTCATGGCCGCGGACATCCTGCTGTACGACACGCACGTCGTGCCGGTCGGGGAGGACCAGCGCCAGCACCTGGAGCTGTCCCGCAACCTCGCGCAGCGGCTCAACGCCCGCTTCGGCGCCGGGACCGTCGTCGTCCCCGAGCCGCACATCGTCAAGGCGACCGCGAAGATCTACGACCTGCAGGACCCGACGGCGAAGATGAGCAAGTCGTCGTCGTCCCCGGCCGGGATCATCGAGCTGCTCGACGACCCGAAGGTGATCGCCAAGCGCATCCGGTCCGCCGTCACGGACACCGGCACCGAGGTGCGCTTCGACCCGGTCGACAAGCCCGGGGTGTCGAACCTGCTGGCCATCCACTCGGCGCTCAGCGGCCGGTCGGTGGCCCAGCTGGAGGCCGACTACGACGGGAAGGGCTACGGCCACCTCAAGGTCGACGTCGCGGACGTCGTCGTGGAGGCGCTGCGGCCGTTCGGTGAGCGGTTCGCGCAGTACATGTCCGACCCGGACGCGCTCGACGACGTCCTCGCCGAGGGCGCGGAGCGGGCCCGTGGCATCGCACGCGTCACGCTCGAGCGGGTGTACGAGCGCGTCGGCCTGGTCCGGCCGCGCGGCGGTCGCCGGTGAGGCTTCCCGAGCGGTCCGGGGACCAGGTGCGGATCGGCGTCGCGATCCCCGTCCCGCCGCCGTTCGGCCCCGTGCTGCAGGGGGCCCGGGCGGAGTTCGGGGACCCGCTCGCGCAGTCCATCCCGCCCCACATCACGCTCGTGGGCCCGACCGTCGTCGAGCCGGCAAAGCTCGACGACGTCGCGGCCCACCTCGCGGACGTCGCCCGACGTACGGCCCCGTTCACCCTGCACCTGCGCGGCACCGGCACCTTCCGGCCGGTGTCCCCGGTGGTGTTCGTCCAGGTCGCGCAGGGCATCGCCCAGTGCGAGCGGCTCGAGCGCGCGGTGCGGTCCGGGCCGCTGGCCCAGGACCTGCGGTTCCACTACCACCCGCACGTGACCGTCGCGCACGAGGTGCCCGACGACGCCCTCGACCGCGCCTTCACCGAGCTCGCCCGGTTCGAGGCCCGCTTCGACGTCGAGGCGATCTGGGTCTACGAGCACGGCGACGACGGCGTCTGGCGCCCCGTGGAGGACCACCGCCTCGGCCGGGATGCCGCGGCGGGGGAGCGCCCCTAGGGTCACGCCATGGCGCTCGTGGGACGTGAGGTGAGCGCCGCCCCGGGTGCGGACGCCGATCGCCGGCGCGCCGCGTCCGGCGGGCGCGGCGGCGGGCGTCCGGCCCGCGCGGCGGCTGCGGAGGCCCGCCTGCGGCGACGGGCGGCACGCGAGGCCCGTCTCGCGGGCGCCGGTGCGCCCCGGGGCGCGGGGGCCGCGCACGCGGTCGCGCTGGCGGCGGAGTCGGCTCGGGCCGCCGAGCCGGTGCGGGTCGGGGCTCGCGCCCGGCTGCTCGCCCGGGCCGGCGCGCTGTGGACGGCCTGGCTGGGCTCACGGGCGGGGCGGGCGCTGGCCCGGTTCGGCGCGGCCGGCGGCGGCGTGCTCACCGGCGGCATCGCCTACAGCGCCCTGTTCTCCGTGTCCGCCGCCCTGGCGCTCGGCTACACGATCTTCATGGCGGTGCTCGGCGACAACGCGGCCCTGCGCCAGGACGTGCTGACCACGATCGACGCGAGCCTGCCCGGGCTGGTGGACGTCGGGAACGGGCGCGGCCTCATCGACCCGGACGCCCTCGTGGTCAGTGCGGGCCTCAACCTCGCCGGCGTCGCGGCGGTCGGCGTGCTGCTGTTCAGCGCGTCGCTGTCGATGGCCGCCCTGCGCACCGCGGTCCGGGCCGTGTTCGGCCGGACGACCGCCGCGCAGAACCTGCTGCTCGGCAAGCTGCGCGAGGTCGTCGCCGTCTTCGGTGTCGCGGTGACGATCGTGGTGTCGGCGGTGGCCACCCTCGCCGTGACGTCCCTCGCGGACTGGCTGCTGGCCCTGCTCACGCTGGACGAGGCGGCCCGGGTCGTGGGCCGGGTGCTGGGGGTCGCGGTCGCGTTCGTGATGGACGCCGTCGTCTTCGTGCTCATCGTCCGTGCCCTCGCCAACGTGCACCCGCCTCGGCGCGACCTGCTGGGCGGCGCGCTGCTGGCGGCGGTCGGCATCGGAGCGGTCCGGCTCGTCGGCACGAGCGTCGTGGCCGGCGCCGCGGAGCGGAACCCGCTACTGGCGTCCTTCACGGTCCTGCTGACCCTGCTGGTGTGGATCAACCTGCTCGCCCGGATCGTGCTGCTCGCCGCGGCGTGGACGGCCGACCCGCCACGTCCCGAGGACGACGACGCCGCCGTGGCCGAGCGCAGCCCGGCACCCGTGCGCGCCCCGAGCTGACCCCCGCGGCGTGGCGTGCGCCCGCGCTGACGCCGCGGCGGCGGCGGCGCCCGCGCCCGCGCCCGCGGCCGACGCACGACGGCCCGGCCCCCACGCAGGGAGCCGGGCCGTCGTCGGGCACGTCAGGCGGTCAGAACGCGCGGGTGATCATCGCGCGCTTGACCTCCTTGATCGCCTTGGTGATCTCGATGCCGCGGGGGCAGGCCTCGGTGCAGTTGAAGATCGTGCGGCAGCGCCACACGCCCTCCTTGTCGTTGAGGATCTCCAGCCGCTGCGCGGCACCGTCGTCCCGGCTGTCGAAGATGAACCGGTGCGCGTTGACGATCGCGGCCGGGCCGAAGTACTGCCCGTCGGTCCAGAACACCGGGCAGGACGACGTGCACGCGGCGCACAGGATGCACTTGGTGGTGTCGTCGAACCGCTCGCGCTGCTCGGCGGACTGCAGGCGCTCACGGGTCGGCTCGTTCCCGTTCGTGAGCAGGAACGGCATGATCTCGCGGTAGGACGCGAAGAACGGCTCCATGTCGACGACGAGGTCCTTCATCACCGGCAGGCCCTTGAGCGGCTCGACCGTGATGGGGTTGTCCGGGTTGAGGTCCTTGAGCAGGACCTTGCAGGCGAGCCGGTTGCGGCCGTTGATCCGCATCGCGTCCGAGCCGCACACGCCGTGGGCGCACGAGCGGCGGAACGTGAGCGAGCCGTCGACGTCCCACTTGACCTTGTGCAGGGCGTCCAGGAGCCGGTCGGTGCCGTAGGCGGTGACCGTGAACTCCTCCCAGTACGCCTCGTCGCCGTGCGTGTCCGGGGTGTAGCGACGGATCCGCAGGGTGACGTCGAAGCTGGGGATCTCGCCCATGCCGGACTGGGCGGCGTCGGTGTTCTCGAGGGTGGCAGTCATCAGTACTTACGCTCCATCGGCTCGTACCGCGTCATGACGACGGGCTTGTAGTCCAGGACGATGTCGAAGCTGCCTGGGGCGGAGGTGCCCGGCCCGGACGGGGCCTGACCGGCGGCCGCGGTGACGGCCGTCGGTCGTCGGTACGCCATCGTGTGCTTCATGTAGCCGGCGTCGTCGCGGGTCGGGAAGTCCTCCCGGAAGTGCCCGCCGCGCGACTCCTGGCGGTTGAGGGCGCCGACGACGACGACCTCGGCGATGTCGAGCAGGAACCCGAGCTCGAGGGCCTCGAGCAGGTCGGTGTTGAACACCTTGCCCTTGTCCTGGACGCTCACGTGCCGGTAGCGCTCCTGCAGGGCGGCGATGTCGGCGAGCGCCTGGCGCAGCGACTCCTCGGTGCGGAAGACCTGGGCGTTGGCGTCCATGGTGTCCTGCAGGTCCTTGCGCACGTGCGCCACCCGCTCACCGGAGGGGAGCGTGCGCATGCGCTCGAGCTCGGCGACCACGCCGACCTCGGGGTCCTCGGGGACCTCGACCCAGTCCGCGCCGACGGCGTACTCGGCGGCGGCGATCCCGGCGCGCTTGCCGAACACGTTGATGTCGAGCAGGGAGTTCGTGCCCAGCCGGTTCGAGCCGTGCACGGACACGCACGCGACCTCGCCGGCGGCGTACAGCCCGCGGACGGTGTCGGTGTTGTTGCGCAGCACCTCGCCGAGGATGTTCGTCGGGACGCCGCCCATCGCGTAGTGCGCGGTGGGGTAGACGGGCACCGGCTCGGTGTACGGCTCGATGCCGAGGTAGGTGCGGGCGAACTCGGTGATGTCCGGCAGCTTCGCGTCGATGTGCGCGGGCTCGAGGTGCGTCAGGTCGAGCAGCACGTAGTCCTTGTTCGGCCCCGCGCCGCGGCCCTCGCGCACCTCGTTCGCCATCGACCGGGCGACGATGTCACGCGGCGCGAGGTCCTTGATGGTGGGGGCGTAGCGCTCCATGAAGCGCTCGCCCTCGCTGTTGCGCAGGATGCCGCCCTCACCGCGGGCCGCCTCCGACAGCAGGATGCCCAGGCCGGCCAGACCGGTCGGGTGGAACTGGAAGAACTCCATGTCCTCGAGCGGGATGCCGCGGCGGAACGCCAGCGCCATGCCGTCCCCGGTCAGGGTCTGCGCGTTGGAGGTCGTCTTGTAGATCTTGCCCGCGCCGCCGGTCGCGAACACGACGGACTTCGCCTTGAACAGGTGGATCTCGCCGGTGGCGAGCTCGTAGGCGACGACGCCGGAGACGGCGACCTCCTGACCGTCCGGGACGGTCCCCGCGGTCAGGTCGTGGCTCAGCAGGACGTCCAGCACGTAGAACTCGTTGAAGAACTCGACGTCGTTCTTCACGCACTGCTGGTAGAGCGTCTGCAGGATCATGTGGCCTGTGCGGTCGGCCGCGTAGCACGAGCGCCTGACCGCGGCCTCACCGTGGTTGCGGGTGTGCCCGCCGAACCGGCGCTGGTCGATCTTGCCCTCGGGCGTGCGGTTGAACGGCAGACCCATCTTCTCCAGGTCGAGCACCGCGTCGATGGCCTCCTTGGCCATCACCTCCGCGGCGTCCTGGTCGACGAGGTAGTCACCGCCCTTGACGGTGTCGAACGTGTGCCACTCCCAGTTGTCCTCCTCGACGTTCGCGAGGGCGGCGCACATGCCGCCCTGGGCGGCACCCGTGTGGGAGCGCGTCGGGTACAGCTTGGAGATGACGGCCGTGCGCGTGCGCTTCGAGGACTCGAGCGCCGCGCGCATCCCGGCGCCGCCGGCACCGACGATGACGACGTCGTACTGATGGGTCTGCATCGGGTGCGATGCCTTTCGTCAAGGGACTGCGGGTGGCGCGCGGGGGCGCCGGGGGAGGACGTGCGGGGCCGGCTCGGGCGGTGCGGAGCGCTCAGGCGGTGCAGAAGGACGGCAGCAGGTTCGCCGGCGCGCCCGCGGGGCACGGGTCGAAGGTGAAGATGACGAGCGTGCCGAGCACCACCACGACGACGAAGGCCGCGTACAGCGCGATCTTGAGCCACATGCGCAGCCCGTCACGCTCGGCGTAGTCGTTGATGATCGTCCGCATGCCGTTCGTGCCGTGCAGCATCGCGAGCCACAGCATGACCAGGTCGATGGTCTGCCACATCGGCGACGCCCACTTGCCGGCGACGAAGCCGAAGTCGATCGCGCTGATGCCCTCACCGGCGACCAGGTTGACGAACAGGTGGGTGAAGATCAGCGCGAGCAGCAGCACGCCGGACGCCCGCATGAACACCCAGCTGTAGAGCTCGAAGTTCCCCCGGGTGGTCTTGCGGCGCTGGAATGACTGGCCGGGGCCCTCGATCGGCAGCCGCGCGGCAGCCTGGGTCGTCGTGGTCATCACTCGCCTCCGAAGACGTGCATGAGGTGACGCGGCAGGAAGCCCGCCATCGTCACGACGAACAGACCCATGACGACCCAGAGCATGACCCGGTGGTACTGGGTGCCCTTGGACCAGAAGTCCACGAGCATCACGCGGATGCCGTTGTAGGCGTGGAACACGATCGCGGCGACGAGGCCGGCCTCGCCCAGACCCATGATGGGGTTCTTGTAGGTGCCGATGACCGCGTTGTACGCCTCGGGGGAGACCCGGACGAGCGAGGTGTCGAGCACGTGGACGAGCAGGAAGAAGAAGATGGCTACGCCGGTCACGCGGTGCGCGACCCAGGACCACATGCCTTCACGGCCGCGGTAGAGCGTGCCTGCGGGTGCGCTGGGCACTTCGGCCTCCTGGCTGCAGAGTGCGGATGAGCGGTGGACGACGCCGTCCGGTGACCGGTCCACTGTAATGACACTCCGTCGGAAAGTGCGTCGCGGCGGCCCTCTGCAGGGCCTCGTCACAGGGTTTGTGACCAAGTGCACAGGGGTGGCGGCTCCAGGTGCGGTCGCTGCCGCCGGGTCGCCCCGGCTCCCCGCCGACGGGTCACTACGGTGGCCGCATGACGACGACTCCCGACGGCCCCGTCCCCGGCTTCCACGCGGTCATCCCGGCCGGTGGCGCGGGCACCCGGCTGTGGCCGCTCTCCCGCTCCGGGGCGCCGAAGTTCCTGCACGACCTCACCGGCAGCGGGCGCAGCCTGCTCCAGGCGACGGTGGACCGGCTGGCCCCGCTCACCGGGCCCGGCGCCGTCCTGGTCGTGACCGGCGAGCGGCACGTCGACGCGGTCCGGGACCAGCTGCCGGGGCTCGCCACGGACCAGGTGCTGCCCGAGCCGTCGCCGCGTGACTCGATGGCCGCGATCGGCCTCGCGGCGGCGGTCCTCGCCGAGCGGCACGGCGACGTCGTCCTCGGGTCGTTCGCCGCCGACCAGGTCATCCACGGCGCGCCGGCGTTCGAGCGGGCCGTCCGCGAGGGGGTCGAGGCGGCCCGGGCCGGGTACGTCGTCACGGTGGGGATCGCCGCGTCGCACGCGTCGACCGCCTTCGGGTACGTGCGGTCCGGGCGGAGCCTGGACCTCGCGGACGCGCCCACCGCGCTGCACGCGGTCGGGTTCACCGAGAAGCCGGACGCGGCGACGGCGACCGCCTACCTCTCCACCGGGGAGTACCGGTGGAACGCCGGCATGTTCATCGTCCGCGCCACCGTCCTCCTCGACCACCTCGCGGAGCAGCGGCCGGCCCTGCACGCCGGGCTGCGCACGCTCGCCGCCGCCTGGGACACCCCGGACCGCGCGCGCGTGCTCGCCGAGGTGTGGCCGGGCCTCGAGCGCATCGCCATCGACCACGCGATCGCCGAGCCGGTCGCGGCGGCCGGTGGAGTCGCCGTCGTCCCGGGCGACTTCGGCTGGGACGACGTCGGCGACTTCGCCTCCCTGGCCACCCTGCTGCCGCCGGCCGGTGACGGCGCCGACGGCGCGCGCGTGCTCGGTGACGACGACTCGGTCGTCCGGGTGGACTCCGTGGGGTCCTTGGTCGTGGCGGGCACGGACCGGCTGGTCGCCGTGCTCGGTCTCGACGACGTCGTCGTCGTGGACACCCCGGACGCCCTGCTCGTCACCACGCGTGCCCGTGCTCAGCAGGTCAAGGACGTCGTCGAGGCCGTGCGCGCGCGGGGGCCGACGGCCTGCTGTGAGACGCCCGGCCGGTGGGCGCGGGCGCCGGGTACGCGGCCGCCTCGTTAGGCTCGGCCCGTGCCATCCGACGTCGCGACCCATCTGGACAGCCTGGTCGAGTCCCTGACCCCCGAGCTCGTCGACATCCGGCGCGACCTGCACGCCCACCCCGAGCTGGGCCGGACCGAGCAGCGCACCACGGGCGTCGTCGCCGACCGGCTGCGCGCCGCGGGTCTCGAGCCGCGGCTGCTGCCGGGCAGCGGGGTCGTGTGCGACATCGGTCCCGGGCCGGCGGTCACCGGACGCCGCCGCGTCGTCCTGCGCGCCGACCTCGACGCGCTGCCGCTCGCTGACACGTGCGGCGAGCCGTGGCACTCCCGGACGCACGGCGTGGCGCACGCCTGCGGCCACGACGTGCACACGGCCGCCGTCCTCGGCGCCGGGCTCGCGCTCGCCCGCATCGCCGAGGCCGGCGGGCTGCCCGCGGGGGTGCGGCTGGTCTTCCAGCCCGCCGAGGAGGTCCAGCCCGGCGGTGCGCTCGACGCGATGGCCGCCGGCGTGCTCGACGGCGTCTCCCACGTCTTCGCCGTGCACTGCGACCCCCGGCTCGACGTCGGCCGGATCGGCACCCGCATCGGCCCGATCACCTCGGCGTCCGACGAGGTCACGGTCGTGGTCAGCGGCGGCGGCGGGCACACCTCGCGCCCGCACCTGACCGCCGACGTCGTCTTCGCGCTCGGTCAGGTCATCACCCAGGTGCCGGCCGTGCTCGGCCGCCGGCTCGACCCCCGCTCGGGGGTGAACCTCACCTGGGGTGCGGTGCAGGCGGGCTCGGCGCACAACGCGATCCCGGCCTCGGGCTCGGTGCGCGGGACCCTGCGGTGCCTCGACGTGCGGGCGTGGGAGCGCGCGTCCCAGGTGTTCGGGGAGGCCGTGCAGCAGGTGCTCGCGCCGTACGGCGTCGAGGTCGACGTCCGGCACGCGCGCGGCGTCCCGCCGGTGGAGAACGACGCACGGTCGACCGGGATCCTCGAGCAGGCGGCGCGGGACGTGCTGGCGGACGGCGCGGTGTCGCTCACGGAGCAGTCCCTGGGCGGCGAGGACTTCGCGTGGTACCTGACCAAGGTGCCCGGGGCGATGGCGCGCCTGGGCACGCGCACGCCGGGCGGGCGCACCTACGACATCCATCAGGGTGACTTCCGGGTGGACGAGCGGGCGATCGGCGTGGGCGCCCGGCTGCTGGCCCGTGCGGCTGTCCTCGCAGGTGGGGAGCTCGGCGGCGGCTCGGCGGACGGCGTCGGCAAGGTCGCGAATCCATAACGAACCACGGCCGGTACCAGCCGGTAACCTGAGCCCGTCGCCGCCGTGGGTAGGGTGCGCTGCACACCCAGCCGACCGGCCCAGCCGAGCGGGAGGCGACGAAGCCTGACGCGGTGGTCGCACCCATCGGACGCCCGAGGCGTCACGACCCATCAGGAGTAGACGTGAACAGGATGATGCGAGCCGGTGGCCTCGCCGCCGCGACCGCCCTCGCGCTGGCGGCCTGCGCCGCGGCGCCGGAGGAGACCGACGAGACGGCCGGCGGGACGACCGACGAGGCCGCCACGGACTTCACGGCGTGCATCGTGTCGGACGCCGGCGGCTTCGACGACCGCAGCTTCAACCAGCTGAGCTACGAGGGCACGCAGCGCGCGGCCACCGACCTCGGTGCGGAGTTCCGCGAGGTCCAGTCGGACAGCGCCTCGGACTACCAGGGCAACATCGAGTCGCTCGTCTCCGAGGGCTGCAACACCATCGTCGCGGTCGGCTTCGCGCTGTCCGCCGCGACGGTCGAGTCCGCCACGGCGAACCCCGACATCGACTACATCCTGGTCGACGACGCCGCGGACAACGACTTCGACGGCGAGAAGGACGCGGAGAACGTCAAGCCGCTGCTGTACAACACCGCCGAGGCCGCGTTCCTCGCCGGCTACCTGGCCGCGGGCTACTCCGAGGCCGGCAAGGTCGGCACCTTCGGCGGCGAGCCGTTCCCGACCGTCACGATCTTCATGGACGGCTTCAAGCAGGGCGTCGAGCACTACAACGAGGTCAAGGGGACGGCCGTCGAGGTCGTCGGCTACCAGGGCGAGGACCAGGGGTCCTTCACCGGTGGCTTCGAGGCCAACGACACCGCCAAGGGCGTCGCCGCGGGCATCATCGACCAGGGCGTCGACGTGATCCTCCCCGTGGGGGGCCCGATCTACCAGTCCGCGATGGACGCCATCGCCGACTCGGGCCGCGAGGTCGCCCTGGTCGGCGTCGACGCCGACTTCTTCGAGAGCGACCCGAGCACGCAGGACATCGTGCTCACGTCGATCCTCAAGGGCATGGACGTCTCGACCTACGAGGCCGTGATGGCCGCCGGCGAGGGCTCGTTCGACCCCGAGGCGTACGTCGGGACGCTTCGAGAACGGTGGCGTCGGTCTGGCCCCGCTGCACAGCTTCGAGTCCGTCGTCGACCCCGCCCTCATGACCGAGGTCGAGGAGCTCCAGCAGGCGATCATCGACGGTGAGGTCGAGGTCACCTCGTACCTCCAGTGACACCGTCGCTGCCGGGGAGGTCGCACCGCGACCTCCCCGGCAGCGTGCCGTCACCCGGCCGGCACCGGGTCGACACCCCATCCCCCGGACCCCCAGGAGCGCGCTGTGACGCTCGAGCTTCGCGGCATCACCAAGCGCTTCGGCGCGCTGGTGGCCAACGACCACATCGACCTCACCGTGCGGGCCGGGGAGATCCACTGCCTGCTCGGCGAGAACGGCGCGGGCAAGTCGACCCTCATGAACGTCCTGTACGGCCTGTACACCGCCGACGAGGGCGAGGTGCTCATCGACGGCCAGGTGCAGCAGTTCGCCGGTCCCGGCGACGCCATGGCGGCCGGCATCGGGATGGTGCACCAGCACTTCATGCTCATCCCCGTGTTCACCGTCGCCGAGAACGTCATGCTCGGCCACGAGCAGACGCGGTCCGGTGGGCGGCTCGACCTCGAGGCGGCCCGCGCGAAGGTGCGCGAGATCGCCGACCGGTTCGGCTTCCACGTCGACCCCGACGCCCTCGTCGAGGACCTGCCGGTCGGCGTCCAGCAGCGCGTCGAGATCATCAAGGCGCTGTCGCGGGACGCGAAGGTGCTCGTGTTCGACGAGCCCACCGCGGTGCTCACGCCGCAGGAGACCGACGAGCTCATGACGATCATGCGCGGCCTGCGCGAGGCCGGCGCCGCGATCGTCTTCATCACCCACAAGCTGCGCGAGGTCCGCGCGGTCGCCGACCGCATCACCGTCGTGCGCCGCGGCGCCGTCGTCGGCGAGGCGAGCCCGGGTGCGAGCGACGCGGAGCTCGCGGCGCTCATGGTCGGGCGCCCGGTCGAGCTGACCGTGCACAAGGACCCGCCGGTCGCCGGCGGCGGCGGTCTCGAGGTGTCCGGTCTGACCGTGACCGATGCGCGCGGGACCGTGCTCGTCGACGACGTCAGCTTCACCGTCGACGGTGGCGAGGTGCTCGTCGTCGCGGGCGTGCAGGGGAACGGGCAGACCGAGCTCGCCGAGGCGCTGGTCGGGCTGCAGCGGGCGCGGTCCGGCCACGTCCGGCTCGACGGGCGGGACCTGCTCGGGCAGTCCGTGCGGCGGATCCTCGACGCGGGCGTCGGCTTCGTCCCCGAGGACCGCAACGTCGAGGGCCTGGTCGGCGACTTCACCGTCGCGGAGAACCTCGTCCTCAACCGCACCGACGGCCCGCCGTTCGCGCGGGGCGGGGTGCTGCAGCTGACGGCGCGCGACGAGTTCGCCCGCGCGAAGGTCGACGAGTTCGACATCCGCACGCAGGGCATCGACTCGCCGGTCGGCCGCCTGTCCGGTGGCAACCAGCAGAAGGTCGTCCTGGCCCGCGAGCTGTCCCGGGACCTGCGTCTGCTCGTCGCCGCGCAGCCGACGCGCGGCGTCGACGTCGGCTCCATCGAGTTCATCCACAAGCGCATCGTCGAGACCCGGACGGCCGGGGTCCCCGTCGTCGTGGTGTCGACCGAGCTGGACGAGGCGGTCGCCCTCGGGGACCGGATCCTGGTGATGTACCGCGGCCGCGTGGTGGGGATCGTCCCGGCGACGACGCCGCGCGACGTCCTCGGCCTGATGATGGCCGGCATCGCGCCGACGACGACTGGAGCGGCATGAGCGACATCGGCCCCGACGACCGCCACCCCCGCCGGCCGACCGACCCGCCGGCCGACCCGGCCTCCCCGGCGGGCGCCACCGACGCCGCGCAGCCCCCGCAGGACTCCGCCGGCGAGGTGGAGGTCGGCGCCGCCACACCCGGCACGGAGCACGCCCGCGGCCTCGCCCCGGCGATGGGCCCGGCGGACCCGCGCTGGCACGACGCCTTCACCCGCATCGTCTCCGGCAGCTGGGCGGTGTCCGTGGGCGCGGTCCTGCTGGCCGTCCTCGGCGGGTCGGTCATGATCGCCCTCACCGACGACGCCGTGCGCGAGGCGTCCGCCTACTTCTTCTCCCGCCCGGGCGACACGCTCGGCGCGGTCGGCAGCGCCGTCGGCGGGGCCTACGCCGCGCTGTTCCGCGGTGCGGTGTGGGACGTGCGGGCGGACGACTTCGCGACCGCGATCCGCCCGCTCACGACGTCGCTCACCTACGCCACCCCGCTGATCGCCGCCGGTCTCGGCGTCGCCCTGGCGTTCCGCGCCGGCCTGTTCAACATCGGTGGGCAGGGCCAGATCCTCGTGGCCGCCGGTGCCGCCGGCTGGGTCGGCTTCGCGGTCGACGCGCCGTGGCCGCTGCACATGCTGCTGGCGATGGCGGCCGGGATGGCGGCCGGTGCGGTGTGGGCCGGGATCGCGGGGCTGCTCAAGGCGACCACCGGGGCGCACGAGGTGATCGTCACGATCATGCTCAACTACGTGGCGTTCTACGGGTTGTCCTACCTGCTCGCCACCCCCGGCCTGCTGCAGGCGCCCGGCTCGGCGAACCCGCGCACGCCCGCCATGCAGGGCTCCGCGATCATGCCGGACCTGCTCGGGCCGCGGTACAACCTGCACCTCGGGTTCGTGTTCGCCCTGCTCGCCGTCGTGGCGGTGTGGTGGCTGCTCAACCGGTCGGCGCTCGGGTTCACGTTCCGCGCGGTGGGGGAGAACCCCGAGGCCGCGCGGGTCGCCGGCATGGACGTCCCCCGGGCCACCGTCTCGGTCATGCTCCTCGCCGGCGGCCTGCTCGGGCTCGCCGGGACCAGCCAGGTGCTCGGTCAGGTCACCACCGGCTTCGGCTCCGACATCGACGCCGGCATCGGGTTCGACGCCATCACGGTGGCCCTGCTCGGCCGGTCCGCGCCGGTGGGTGTGCTCGCCGCCGCGATCCTGTTCGGCGGCTTCAAAGCGGGCGGCTCGGTCATGCAGGCCTCCCAGGGCGTGCCGATCGAGATCGTCCTCGTCGTGCAGTCCCTCATCGTCCTCTTCATCGCCGCGCCGCCCCTCGTGCGTGCCGTGTTCCGGCTGCCGCAGCCCGGGGCCCGTCCCGCCGGTCGGGGACGAGCGCGCCGGACCCGGAAGGAGGTGTCGGCATGAGCACCGCCGCCGTCGCCCCCACCGCCCCGCCCGCCGACGCCGACACGCGTCGGGTCGCCGTCGTCGGCCGCAAGGCACCGGTCGCGTTCGTCGTGGTGACCGCGCTCTTCGCGCTGCTGCTGCTGCTCCGGCCGCGCGAGGGCGACACGCTGTTCCGGTTCTCGTCCGGCGGCGAGCTGCTGTCGCTGCCGAACGTGGCGGTCCCCGGCATGACGGCGGCGTGGGTGTGCACCGCGGTCGCCGCGGTGGTCGCCGTGGCCGCGGTCGCGCTCCTCGCGGCCGGCCGCCGGACGCCGTTCTTCCTGACCGTCGTGCTCGCGCTCGCGCTGCTCGTCGGCTTCCTCGCGTGGGCGGGGGCCGGCAGCAGCCGTGACTTCTCCGTGGCGCGGCTCGTGGGTGGGTCCGTGCTGCTCGCGGTCCCGATCGTCTTCGGCGCCCTCGGCGGGGTGATCGGCGAGCGGGTCGGCGTCGTCAACATCGCCATCGAGGGGCAGCTGCTCGCGGGCGCGTTCTGCGCCGCCGTCGCGGCGTCGCTGACCGACAGCGCGGTCGTCGGGCTGGTCGCGGCCGTGCTCGCCGGGGCGCTCGTCGCGCTCGTGCTCGGCCTGTTCACCATCACCTACCGGGTGAACCAGGTGATCGTCGGTGTGGTGCTCAACGTGCTCGTCATCGGCCTGACGAGCTTCCTGTACTCCCAGGTGCTCGTGCCCGCCGCGGCCGACCTCAACCAGACCGAGCGGTTCACGCCGCTGGCGATCCCGGTGCTGTCCAACATCCCGGTCCTCGGGCCGGCGCTGTTCGAGCAATCGGTGCTCGTCTACCTGATGTACCTCGCGGTGCCGGCGGTGTGGTTCGCGATGTTCCGCACCCGCTGGGGCCTGCGGCTGCGTGCCGTCGGCGAGCACCCCAAGGCCGCGGACACCGTCGGCATCAAGGTCGAGCGCACCCGGTACCGCACCCTGGCGATCGCCGGTGGGATCGTCGGCATCGGTGGCGCGTTCTACACCGTCGTGTCGGTGTCCTCGTTCGGCAAGGAGATGACCGCCGGCGCGGGGTTCATCGCGCTCGCCGCCGTCATCTTCGGCAAGTGGGACCCGGTCCGCGCGGCCCTCGCGGCGCTGCTGTTCGGTTTCGCGTCCAACCTCGAGGGCGCGCTGAGCGTCGTCGGCGCCCCCGTGCCGAGCCAGTTCATGCTCATGCTGCCGTACGTCGTGACCATCCTCGCCGTCGCTGGCCTGGTGGGCCGCTCGCGGCCGCCGGCTGCGTCCGGCCAGCCCTACACCAAGGAGTGACCGTGACCGAGACCGAGACCCGGGCCGTGCCCGACGTCGACTGGGACGCCCTGCGCGCGGCCGCCACCGAGGTCATGCGCCGCGCCTACGTCCCGTACTCGAAGTTCCCGGTCGGCGTCGCCGCCCTGGTCGACGACGGGCGCGTGGTGACCGGCTGCAACGTCGAGAACGCGTCGTACGGGCTGACCCTGTGCGCGGAGTGCGCCCTGGTCTCCGGGCTGCACGTCTCCGGCGGGGGCCGCCTCGTGGCCTTCGCGTGCGTCGACGCGCACGGCAACGCGCTCATGCCGTGCGGCCGCTGCCGTCAGCTGCTGTGGGAGCACGGCGGCCCGGACCTCCTGGTGGACACGGTGAGCGGCATCAGGCCCATGCGCGAGGTGCTGCCGGACGCGTTCGGACCCGACGACCTCGCCGAGCGGGGGGCCTGACCCCCATGAGCACGCGAACCGGCGAGGCGTACGAGGCCTTCGATGCCGTCGACGTCATCCGCGCCAAGCGCGACCGCGGCCGCCTGACCGACGCGCAGATCGACTGGGTCATCGACGCGTACACGCGCGGTGCCGTCGCCGAGGAGCAGATGGCGGCGCTCAACATGGCGATCCTCCTCAACGGCATGGACCGCGCCGAGATCTCCCGGTGGACCGCCGCGATGATCGCGTCCGGGGAGCGGATGGACTTCTCCGGGCTGTCCCGCCCGACGTCGGACAAGCACTCCACCGGCGGCGTCGGCGACAAGATCACCCTGCCCCTCGCGCCGCTCGTCGCGGTGTTCGGCGTCGCCGTCCCGCAGCTGTCCGGGCGGGGACTGGGTCACACCGGGGGGACGCTGGACAAGCTCGAGTCGATCCCGGGCTGGCGGGCGGCGCTGAGCAACGACGAGATGCTCGCCCAGCTCGAGGACGTCGGCGCGGTCATCTGCCAGGCCGGCTCGGGCCTGGCCCCGGCCGACCGCAAGCTCTACGCGCTGCGCGACGTCACCGGGACGGTCGAGGCGATCCCGCTCATCGCGTCGTCGATCATGAGCAAGAAGATCGCCGAGGGCACCGACTCGCTCGTGCTCGACGTCAAGGTCGGGTCCGGGGCGTTCATGAAGGACCTCGACGCCGCGCGCGAGCTCGCGCGCACCATGGTCGACCTCGGGACCGACGCCGGCGTGCGCACCGTCGCGCTCCTCACCGACATGTCGACGCCGCTCGGGCTCACCGCCGGGAACGCGCTCGAGGTCCGCGAGTCCGTCGAGGTGCTCGCCGGGGGCGGCCCGGCGGACGTCGTCGAGCTGACGGTCGCCCTGGCCCGCGAGATGCTCACCGCCGCCGGC
This sequence comes from Cellulomonas sp. ATA003, assembly GCF_031582905.1. Lineage (NCBI taxonomy): Bacteria > Bacillati > Actinomycetota > Actinomycetes > Micrococcales > Cellulomonadaceae > Cellulomonas > Cellulomonas sp. ATA003. The sequence goes on along the minus strand of NZ_CP133990.1, from coordinate 3,014,801 downwards.
GTCACCGGGGTCGACCCGGCCGACGCGCTCGCCGACGGCCGCGCGATGGACGTGTGGAACCGGATGATCGCCGCGCAGGGCGGCGACCCGCACGCGGACCTGCCGGTCGCGCGTGAGACGCAGACCGTGGTCGCGGAGTCCGACGGCGTCGTGGCCCGCGTGGACGCGCTGGCGGTCGGCGTCGCCGCGTGGCGCCTCGGTGCCGGGCGGGCGCGCAAGGAGGACCCGGTGCAGGCGGGCGCCGGCGTGGAGCTGCACGCCAAGCCCGGCGACACCGTCCGCGCCGGGGACCGGCTGCTCACGCTGCACACCGACACCCCGGAGCGGTTCGCGCGCGCGCAGGAGGCGCTGGCCGGCGCCGTCGTCGTGACGTCCGGTGACCGGGTCGAGCCCTCGCCGCTGCTGATCGACCGCATCGCCGCGGGCTGACGTGCCCGGGGCGCAGCGGCCGGCTGGCGGGGGTGGCAGGCGACCACGCTGGCGCACCGGCTGGGCGGTCGCGCCGGCGGGCGGTCCGGTGCCCCGTCCACCGGGCGCCGGGCGCCGGGTGCGACGCCTGAGTGGTCGGTGGCGGGCACGGGCGCTGCTCCGCTGGCGGGCACGGACACGGGCACGGGCACGGCGCTGTCGGCGGGCACGGCCTCGGTCGCGCAGGCCGCGGCGGGCCGGGTGCGCGCCGGACTGGGCCCGACCGACCGTGGCCGGTACGACGCCCTGGTGACCGCCGCCGCGACCGGCGGTGACGCCGTCGCGAGCGTGCCCGCCCGTGCGCTGGCCGGTGGCGCGTCCGTCGACGCGATCGAGCGGCTCGCCGCGCTCTGGCCCACCCTGACCCGACGCGAGCGCTCCCAGGTGAGCGCGCCGCTGGGGCACGGCCGCCCCGGACCGCTCCGGGTCGGCGACGCCCCGGCGCGGCAGAGCGACGGCACCACGTGCGGGTCCACGGTCCTCGCGATGCTCGCGGCGGCGGGTGACCCGTTCCTCGCGCTCTGGCTGGTCACCGGCCGGCTCGTCGGCGGGCACGTGCCGCTCGAGGCGCGCGGCGTGGCCGCCGCGGAGTTGACCTCCGACGACGCCGCCGTCCGGTTCGCGGCGCTCCAGCGCGCCCTCAAGCGCGCGTCCACCCGGGGCGCGCTCGGGCCGCTGCCGTGGCCCGCGGCGCTCGGGACCCCGCCCTGGGGTGCCGCCCGGGTCGCGCGCTGGCCCGGGGTGCGGTTCACCCACCACGTCCTCGACGACACCGACGCCGGGCACCTGGCCGCCATGCTGGACCGCGCCGACACAGCACTCGCCGCCGGCGTCCCGGTCCCGCTGTTCACCGGCGGCGACCTGGGCCGCGGGGTGACGACCGCCGTGCCGCGCCACGTCGTCCTGCTCGTGCCGCCGGAGGGTCGTCCGGCACGGCCGGACGACGACCGCGCCACGTACGCCGTCCTGGAGCCGGGGCAGGGACGGGTGCACCGGATCACCCGCGAGGTGATGGCCACCCCCGGCGGACCGCACCCCGCCCTGGGCGGGTGGTCGCACGTGTGCTGGGCGCTGCTGCCCCGCACCTGACCGCGACGCCGTCCCGCTCGCCGCCTGGCAGGACCCGTCGTCACGGACCACGATGGAGGGGACCGAGCAGTCCCACCCCGCAGCACCTGGAGGAGCGATGAGCACCCTTCCCGGATCCGAGACGTGGCGAGACGCCGGCCTGGACCAGGTGGACCCCGGCGGCGACGTCGAGATCGCACCCGAGGCGATCGACGATCCGGCCGCCGAGCCGGACGAGTACGCCCCCGAGCCCCCGCTGCCGGACGTCGTCACCGAGGCGAACCCCGCCGACGTGACCGAGCAGGCGCAGACCGTCCCGCCGGACGAGCGCGAGGAGTACCCCTGACGGGTGGCGGCGGGCCGAGCCGGGTCGGCCCGCCGCAGGGGCGGCGGATAGGTTGGACCCCATGACGATCGACGAGTCCGCCATCCGCGCCCTGCCCAAGGTGGTGCTGCACGACCACCTCGACGGCGGGCTCCGCCCGGCGACCATCGTCGAGCTGGCCGCCGCCATCGGGCACACGCTGCCGGCCACCGACCCCGCCGAGCTCGGCGCCTGGTTCCTCCAGGCGGCGAGCTCGGGCACCCTCGAGCTGTACCTGGAGACGTTCGACCACACCATCGCGGTCATGCAGACCGCGGAGGGGCTGCGCCGGGTCGCCCGCGAGTCCGCCGTGGACCTCGCCGCCGACGGCGTCGTGTACGCCGAGCAGCGGTACGCCCCCGAGCAGCACCTGCAGCGCGGGCTGTCGCTGCAGGAGGTCGTGGACGCGGTGCAGGCCGGCTTCGCCGAGGGCGTCGCCGAGGCGGCCGCGGCGGGCCGCACCATCCGGATCGGGACGCTGATCACCGCCATGCGGCACGCCGACCGCGGCGACGAGATCGCGGCGCTCGCGCTCGCCAACCGGGACCGCGGCGTGGTCGGGTTCGACATCGCCGGCGCCGAGGTCGGCTTCCCGCCCTCGCGCCACGCCTCCGCCTTCCAGACCTTGCGCGAGGTGAGCTTCCCCGCGACCGTGCACGCCGGGGAGGCCGCGGGCCTGGAGTCGATCGCCGAGGCGCTGCACGTCGCCGGTGCGACGCGCCTGGGCCACGGCGTCCGCATCGCCGACGACGTCGAGGTCCTGCCGGCGGGCGACGGCGACGGCCCCCGCGCGCGGCTCGGCCACCTCGCCCACTGGGTGCGGGACCAGCAGGTGCCGCTCGAGCTGTGCCCGAGCTCGAACGTGCAGACCGGGGGCGCGCCGTCGATCGCGGAGCACCCGATCACGCTGCTCAAGGAGCTGGGCTTCGCGGTGACGGTGAACACCGACAACCGCCTGCAGTCCGGCACGACCCTCACCCGCGAGATGACGCTCCTCGTGCAGGAGGCGGGCTGGACGCTCGACGACCTGCGCGACGCGACCGTCACCGCGGCCTGGAACGCCTTCATCCACCACGACGAGCGCGAGGCGCTGGTCGAGCAGGTCGTCCTGCCCGGCTTCGCCGCGCGCGGGAACGGACGGCACCGCGCATGAGCGACCTCGACCGCACGGCCCTGGCGGGCCTCGTCGACCACACCCTCCTCAAGCCCGAGGCGACGCCCGACGACGTCGCCGCCCTCGTCGCCGAGGGGGCCCGGCTCGGCGTCTTCTCCGTGTGCGTCTCGCCGTCCATGCTGCCGCTCGACGCGCGCGGGCTGAAGGTCGCGACCGTGTGCGGCTTCCCGTCCGGCAAGCACCACAGCGACGTCAAGGCCGCCGAGGCGGCGCGCGCGGTGGCCGACGGCGCCGACGAGGTCGACATGGTCATCGACGTCGGTGCGGCCCGCGCGGGCCGGTTCGACGCCGTCGAGGCCGACATCGCGGCGGTCCGCGCCGCCGTACCGCCCCCGCACGTCCTCAAGGTCATCATCGAGTCCGCCGCCCTGGACGACGAGATGATCGTCGCGGTGTGCCGGGCCGCCGAGCGGGCCGGCGCCGACTTCGTCAAGACGTCCACCGGGTTCCACCCGGCCGGCGGCGCCACCGTGCACGCGGTCGAGCTCATGGCCGCGACCGTGGGTGGCCGGCTCGGCGTCAAGGCGTCCGGCGGGATCCGGACCACCCAGGACGCGCTGGCGATGGTGCAGGCCGGCGCGACCCGGTTGGGCCTGTCCGGCACCGCCGGCGTCCTCGCCGGCCTGGACGGCACCGGCGACGCCGCCGAAGCCGCCACCCCGCCCCCGGCGGCTCCGGCTACTGACGCCCCGCCCGCCACACCACCCCGCCGAGTGCGACGTTCCGCACGCTTCCGAGGCCGGGAAGGGTGCGGAACGTCGCACTCGGCTGGTCGGGTCCGGTGGTTGGGGTGCGGAACGTCGCACTCGGTGGATCGGGTCAGGCGGGGTCGAGGCCCAGCGCGTCGCTGAGGTCGGCACGCAGGGCGTCGAGTCGGTCACGGGCCGCGACGCGGGCCTGCGTCAGCGCGTCGTCGTCGGCGGTGGGGGAGACCGGCAGCACGACCTCGAGGTAGCACTTCACCTTGGGCTCGGTGCCGCTCGGCCGGACGACGACGCGGCTGCCGTCCGCGGCGAGCAGCCGGATGCCGTCGGTGGGTGGCAGCCCGTCCACGCCGTCGGACAGGTCGACGACCTCGGTGACCGGTGAGCCCGCCAGCGTGGTCGGCGGCGACTGCCGGACGCGGGCCATCGTCGCGCCGATCTGCGCGAGGTCGGCGAACCGGGCCGAGAGCTGGTCGGTCAGGTGGAGCCCGTGCTCGCGCGCCAGGTCGTCCAGCGCGCCGACGAGCGTGCGCCCGGCCGCGCGCAGGTCCGCGGCGAGCTCGGCGAGCAGCAGGGCGGCGCTGATGCCGTCCTTGTCCCGGACGAGCCCCGGCGCCACGCAGTACCCGAGCGCCTCCTCGTACCCGTAGGCCAGGCCCTCGGTGCGCGCGATCCACTTGAACCCGGTGAGGGTCGACGCGTGCCCCAGCCCGTGCGCCGCGGCGATCCGGCCCAGCAGGCGTGAGGACACGATGGAGCTGGCCAGGACGGGCGCCGGCGTCGCGGTGCCCGCGGAGCGGCCGCCACCACCCGCAGCGGCACGGTCGGCGAGGTGGGCGCCGAGCAGCGCACCGATCTCGTCGCCGTGCAGTGCCCGCCAGCCCTCCGCGGCCGCGGTGTCCGGGCCGTGGTGGGTGCGTGCCCGCAGGTCCACGACGGCCACCGCGCACCGGTCGGCGTCCGGGTCGTTGGCGATGACCAGGTCGGCCCGGACGGTCTGCGCGAGCCCGAGCGCGAGGTCCATCGCCCCGGGCTCCTCCGGGTTCGGGAACGCCACGGTCGGGAAGTCCGGGTCGGGGGCGGCCTGCTCGGCGACGACGTGCAGGTCGGTGAACCCGGCCGCACGCAGCACACGCTCGACGACGGCGCCACCGACGCCGTGCAGCGGCGTGAGCACGATCCGCAGGTCCCGGGGGCCACCGGGTGTGGCCAGCCCGGTCACCGCGGTCACGTAGTCGTCGACCACCGACGACGTCAGGACCGTCCACCCGGCGTCGGCACGCCGGACCGCGGCGACCGACGGGACGGCGGCGATCCGGGCGGCGATCTCGGCGTCGGCGGGCGGCACGATCTGCGCGCCCTGCCCGGCGCCGGTCGCGGCGCGTCCGCCGAGGTAGACCTTGTAGCCGTTGTCGCGGGCCGGGTTGTGGCTCGCGGTGACCATGACCCCGGCGTCGGCACCCAGGTGCCGGACGGCGAAGGCGAGCACCGGGGTGGGCAGCGGCTCGGGGAGCAGCGCGGAGTCGACCCCGGCGGCGACCATGACCGCCGCGGTGTCCCGCGCGAAGGCGGCCGATCCGTGCCGGGCGTCGTACCCGATGACGATGCGCGGCGCACCCCCGGCCGCGGCCCCGACGGTGTCCTGCAGGTAGCGGGCCAGCCCCGCCGCGGCGCGGATGACGACGGCCCGGTTCATCCGGTTCGGTCCGGCGCCGAGCGCGCCGCGCAGCCCCGCGGTGCCGAACTGCAGCGTGCCGTCGAACCGGTCGGCGAGCTCGCGGCGGGCGGCGTCGATGTCCATCCGCTCGATCCGGGCCGCGGGGTCGTCGCCCTCCGGCACGCGCCGGTCCGCGAGGTCCAGGAGGTCGCGCAGCTCCTGCGCGGTCGTCGCGTCGGGGTCGTCCGCGATCCAGCGACGTGCCTGCTCGGCCAGCTCCCGCCCGCTCGGCCGGTCGGTGGGCGCGGTGTCGGTCGTCGACATGGTCTAGAGCCTCCGGGTGATCTCGGCGAGGAGCGCGCTGATCCGCGGGCCGGCGTCGCGGCCGGCCTCGAGGACCTCCTCGTGCGACAGCGGCGTCGGGCTGATCCCCGCCGCGAGGTTGGTGACCAGGGAGATGCCGAGCACCTCGAGGCCCGCGTGCCGCGCCGCGATCGCCTCGAGCGTCGTCGACATGCCGACGAGGTCGCCGCCCAGCCGCGCCGCCATCCGCACCTCGGCCGGGGTCTCGTAGTGCGGGCCGCGGAACTGCACGTACACGCCCTCGTCCAGGCCGGGGTCGACCTCGCGTGCCACTGCGCGCAGGCGCGCGGAGTACAGGTCGGTGAGGTCGACGAACGTCGCCCCCTCGAGCGGCGACGTCGCGGTGAGGTTGAGGTGGTCGCTGATGAGCACCGGGGTCCCGGGCCCCCAGGCGGGGTTCAGGCCGCCGCACCCGTTGGTGAGGACGACGCTGCGGGCACCGGCCGCCGCGGCCGTCCGCACCCCGTGGACGACGCGGCGCACGCCCTTGCCCTCGTACAGGTGGGTGCGCGACCCGAGCACGAGCGCGTGCGCGTCGGTGCCGGTGATCCGCACCGACCGGGTGGTGCCGACGTGCCCGGCCACGGCCGGCGCCGAGAACCCGGGGATCTCGTGGCTCGGGACCTCGGCCACCGTCTCCCCGAGCAGGTCGGCCGCTCCGCCCCAGCCGGAGCCCAGCACGAGCGCGACGTCGTGCCGCTCGATCCCGGTCACCTCCGCCAGGTGCCGGGCGGCCGCGCGGGCCACGTCGAAGGGGTCGGACGTCGGGTCGTCGAGGTCGACGGCGCGGGGGTCGGTGGTCGCACTCATGCGCCGCAGGCTATCGGCCGACCGGTCCGCGGGTGTGCCGCACCGGGTCGGTGCCGACCCGTCCCTCCCGGGGAGGTCGGCCCCGCACCGGGTCGCGCGCCGGGCGCCGTCGGCCCTGGCACGATGGATGCCGTGAGCATCGAGTCCCAGGACCTGCAGAGCACGCGCGTCGTCATCATCGGGGGTGGCCCGGGTGGCTACGAGGCCGCCCTCGTCGCCAAGCGCTTCGGCGCGGAGGTGACCCTGGTCGAGCGGCAGGGCCTCGGTGGGTCGGCGGTCCTGACCGACGTCGTCCCGTCCAAGACCCTCATCGCGACCGCGGACTTCATGGCCCGGATGGACTCCGCGCCCGAGCTCGGCATCCGCGCCGCCGGGCACGCCCTGCGCTCCGCGGACGACGTCGCGTCCACCTACTCCGTCGACCTGGAGGCGGTGAACAGCCGTGTGCGCGCGCTCGCGGCCGCGCAGTCCGCCGACATCCGGACGCGCATCGAGCGCGAGGGCGTGCGCGTCGTCAACGGGCACGGCCGCCTCGACGGGCCGCAGCGCGTCGTCGTCCGCCCGGAGGCCGCGGACGGCGCCGCACCGGACGCCGGGGATGCGGCCGAGGAGGTGCTCGACGCCGACGTCGTACTCATCGCGACCGGCTCGACCCCGCGCGAGCTGCCCGAGGCGCGGGCCGACGGCGAGCGCATCCTCACCTGGACGCAGCTGTACCACCTCACCGCGATGCCCGAGAAGCTCATCGTGGTCGGCTCGGGGGTGACCGGCGCGGAGTTCGCCGGTGCCTACAACGCGCTGGGCGGCGAGGTCGTGCTGGTGTCGAGCCGCGACCGCGTGCTGCCGGGGGAGGACCCGGACGCCGCCGAGGTCATCGAGGAGGTCTTCAAGGGCCGGGGGATGACCGTGATGTCCCGCTCGCGGGCGCAGTCGGCCGTCCGGACCGCCGACGGCGTCGTGGTGACGCTCTCCGACGGCCGCACCGTCGAGGGGTCGCACGTGCTGCTCGCGGTCGGGTCCGTGCCGAACACGGCCGGCCTCGGATTGGAGGAGGCCGGGGTGCGGCTGGGGCCCGGCGGGCACGTCGTCGTCGACCGGGTGTCGCGGACCTCGGCGCGCGGCATCTACGCCGCCGGGGACTGCACCGGCGTCCTCCCGCTGGCGTCGGTCGCCGCGACGCAGGGCCGGGTCGCGATGGCGCACGCGCTGGGCGACGCGGTCGCGCCGCTGGACCTCAAGCACGTCTCGGCGAACATCTTCACCGCGCCCGAGATCGCGACCGTCGGCTACACCGAGGACGAGCTCAAGGCGATCGGCACCGCCTACGTGGTCAGCACGCTGCCGCTGAGCCGCAACCCGCGCGCCAAGATGACCGGGGCGCGGGTCGGCTTCATCAAGCTCTACGCGCACTCCGTGACGGGCATCGTGCTCGGCGGGGTCGTGGTGGCGGCGCGGGCGAGCGAGCTGATCTTCCCGATCACGCTGGCGATCTCCAACCGCCTGACCGTCGACCAGATGGCGGAGACGTCCACCGTCTACCCGTCGATGTCCGGGTCGATGGCCGAGGTCGCGCGCCTGCTGCACCAGCACCGCGTCTGACGGCGCGCCCCGTCGTGTGGCCGTCCGGCCCGTCGGCGGGCAGGGTGGGGTCATGCGTGAGAGCGAAAGCAAGGACCTGCGCGACGTCGACCGCGCGCACTTCAGCGTGGTCCTGGACGCCCAGAACCAGCGCCACCGCGGCGAGATGGTCCTCTACGGGGCCGGGCAGCCCATCCTGTACGCCCCCTGGGCCCGGCCGTGTGGGACCACGTCTTCCACGACCCCAACGTGTGGCACGAGCGCGACGAGCTCATGCGGCTCATCGCGTCGTTCGAGCTCGAGGTGCTCGGGCTCGCGCTGACCGGGCGGGCCGACGAGGAGCGCTTCATCCCGGCCGACGGCGGCGGCCCGCTGCTGTACAGCAGCACGGTCGAGCGCACCTGGGGCTGACCCGGGCGGGCCGGCGTCCCTGACCCGGGCAGGCCCGCCGATCGGGACGTGGGCCGGGGCTCGGCGTCAGAGCACCGCGTCAGAGCACCTTGCGGGCGGCGGCCTCGACCTGCAGGACGCCGTCGACCATCGCGACCCCGGTGAGCACGAGCCCGGGGACGCGCTTGTCCAGGACCCGCTGGACGTCGACGACGAGGCGCGGCTCGCCTCCCGGGCCGCGCTCGACGTCGAGCAGCCCCGTGGGCAGGCCGCGTGCGCGCAGGGCGGAGTTCGCGATCCCGGTGAGCAGCCCGAGCACGCGGTGCACCGGGACGGGCCCCGCCTGCACGGTCAGGTCGGCGGTGACGCGTCCCTGGCTGAACCCGACCAGGGTGCCGCCCAGCCGCACCACCGGGACCGCACGGGCGACCATCGCGAGCGCCTTGGGGGCGGTGACCGGGACGGCCGCGGCGGCGAGCTCGCGCAGGTCGAGCGACGCGTGGACGGTCGAGCCGGTGCAGCCGACGTCGCGCACCATCGCCGGCAGCGGCTTGCCGCGCAGGGCGATGTCGAGCATCTCGGTGAACGGCAGGGTCAGGTGCACGGGCTCTCCCCGGTGGTGGTCGGGTGCGTCGGGGCGGACTCGATGCGGGCACGCAGGTGCGGCCACGCCTCGCCGAAGGCGGTGAGCAGGGGCAGGTCGGCGACGTCGTCGGCGGCGACCCAGCGGACCTCGAGGCTCTCGGCGTCCGTCGCCGCCGGCTCGAAGGGGTGCAGCGCCTCGGCGAGCACGGTCGTGTAGCTCCAGGTGCCGTGGTCCAGCACGACCGACCCCAGGACGCGCGCGACGGAGCCCGGGATGCCGGCCTCCTCGGCGGACTCGCGCAGCGCGCCCTGCTCGGCCGACTCGTCCGGACCGATCGCGCCGCCGGGCACGCCCCACGTGCCGCCCTGGTCGCTCCACAGGGCGCGGTGCTGCAGGACGACGGCGTCGACCGCGCCGTCGGGCGTGCGGCGGGCCAGCAGCAGCCCCGCGGCGCCGTGCAGGCCCCAGTGCCGGCCTCCGCAGGCGCACTGCACCCACCCGTCGCCGGGGCGGCGGTGCGGGGCGGGTCCTGGCCGGGACACGGGGGCGTCCGGGATGGGGCGCCGCTCCGCGTCGGACGACGAGCCGTGGGAGGCGGGGTGGTGGGCCGTCACCCGACGATCTCGCAGATGGCGGTCCCCGCGCTCACGCTCGCACCGACACCGGCGGCCAGCCCGCTGATCCGGCCCGCGCGGTGCGCGACCAGCGGCTGCTCCATCTTCATCGCCTCGAGCACCACCACGAGGTCGCCCTCGGCCACCTCGGCGCCGTCGGCCACGGCGACCTTGACGATCGTGCCCTGCATGGGCGAGGCGAGGGTCGTGCCCGACGTCGTCGTGGACGTGCGGGCCGGGACGCGGCGCGCCGGCCGGCGCGCGCCGGTCCGGGTGCGGCCGCCGGCGAGGCTGAACCCGGCCGGCAGCACGACCTCGAGCCGCTTGCCGCCGACCTCGACGACGACGCGCTCGGTCTGCGCGGCCTCCGCCGGCTCCTCCGGGGCAGGCGCCGGCGTGCGGGAGCCGAGCGCGGCGAGCCGGTCGGCGAACGCGGTCTCGATCCACCGGGTGTGCACCGTGAACGGCTCGGCGGGGTCGGCCGGGACGAACGCGGGGTCGTCCAGGACGGCGCGGTGGAACGGCACGACCGTCGGGATGCCGGTGATCTCGAGCTCGGCGAGCGCCCGCCGCGCGCGCTCGACGGCCTGCGTCCGGGTCGCGCCGGTGACGATGAGCTTGGCGAGCATGGAGTCGAACGCCCCCGAGACGGTGTCGCCGGCGACGACGCCGGAGTCGACCCGCACGCCGGGCCCACCGGGCAGGCGCAGCGTCGTGATGCGGCCCGGTGCGGGCAGGAAGCCGGCGGCCGGGTCCTCGCCGTTGATCCGGAACTCGATGGAGTGCCCACGCGTGGCCACCTCGGTGTAGCCGAGCGGCTCACCGGCGGCGACCCGCAGCTGCTCGCGCACGAGGTCGATGCCGGTGACCTCCTCGGTGACCGGGTGCTCGACCTGCAGGCGGGTGTTGACCTCGAGGAAGGAGATGGTCCCGTCCAGGCCCACGAGGAACTCGCACGTCCCGGCGCCGACGTAGCCGGCCTCGCGCAGGATGGCCTGCGAGGCCGCCACGAGCTGGGCGTTCTGCGCGTCGGACAGGAACGGCGCGGGCGCCTCCTCGACGAGCTTCTGGTGGCGGCGCTGCAGCGAGCAGTCCCGGGTGCTGACCACGACGACGGTGCCGTGCGCGTCGGCCAGGCACTGGGTCTCCACGTGCCGCGGGTCGTCGAGGTAGCGCTCGACGAAGCACTCGCCGCGACCGAAGGCGGCGACGGCCTCGCGGACGGCGGAGTCGAACATCTCGTCGATCTCGTCGGCGGTGCGCGCGACCTTGAGGCCGCGGCCGCCGCCGCCGAAGGCGGCCTTGATCGCCACCGGCAGCCCGTGCTCGGCCGCGAAGGCGTGCACCTCGGACGCGTCCGCGACGGGGTCCGGGGTGCCGGCCACGAGCGGCGCACCGGCGCGCTGGGCGATGTGGCGGGCGCTGACCTTGTCCCCGAGCGCGTCGATCGCCGACGGCGGCGGTCCGACCCAGGTGAGCCCGGCCGCGAGGACGGCACGGGCGAAGTCGGCGTTCTCGGCGAGGAAGCCGTACCCGGGATGGACGGCGTCGGCGCCGCTGCGGCGGGCGACGTCGATCAGCTTGCCCGCGTCGAGGTACGTCTCGGCCGCACGGGCCCCGCCGAGGGCGAACGCCTCGTCGGCGAGGGTGACGTGCAGGGCCTCACGGTCGGAGTCGGCGTAGACGGCGACGGAGGCGATCGAGGCGTCCCGGCAGGCCCGGACGATGCGGACGGCGATCTCGCCGCGGTTGGCGACGAGGACCTTGGTGATGGCGGGCACGGCTCACCGTAACGCCCGTCGTGCGGCGCGCTCGTCCGGCGCGCAGCGCGGCGCCACATTTGCCGGATCCGCCCAACGGCGACGGGCGTGCTTTGTGCCCGGACGCCGATGACCGCCGATGACGACGTCGCACGGCCTGCGGAGCGACGCCGTCGGTTGTGCTCAGTCCACAACCGGCCACAGGTCGGGGACGGTCAGGCCGATCTGCCCGAGCAGCTCGCGCAGCAGCGGCAGGCTCACCCCGACGACCCCGTGGTGGTCCCCCTCGATGCCGGTGACGAAGGCGCCGCCGCGGCCGTCGATCGTGAACGCACCCGCGACCCGCAGGGGCTCACCGGTCGCCACGTAGGCGTCGATCTCGGCGTCGGACAGGTCCGCGAAGTGCACGACGGTCGACGACGTCGCCCCGAGCGTCCCGCCGGTCCCGCCGTGGGCGGCGTCGCGCTCGTCGACGAGCCAGTGCCCGGTGTGCAGCACCCCGGAGCGACCCCGCATCGCGCGCCAGCGCTGCGTCGCCTGGGCGGCGTCGGCGGGCTTGCCGTGGATGTCGCCGTTGATCTCGAGCATGGAGTCGCACCCGAGCACGACGAGGTCGCCGTCGGTGTCGTCCGGGTCGGCGGCGTCGGCGGACGACGCGGCATCCGCCGGTGGGGCGACGTCGTCGGCGCCGAGGGACCGGCTGACCCACTCCGCCTTGGCCTGGGCCAGCACGAGCACGGCGTCGGCGGGGTCGAGGGCGCCGAAGCGCTCGCGGGCCGAGGCCAGGACGGCGTCCTCGTCGACGCCCGACACCCGCACGAGCGGGTCGATGCCGAGCGAGCGCAGGGTCGCCAGACGCGCCGGGGACGCCGACCCGAGCAGCAGCCGGGTCATGCGAGGGCCTCGCGCAGCACGTCCAGGCCGACCGACCCCAGGCCCAGCGCCCGGGAGTGGAAGGCGCGCAGGTCGAGCCGCTCGCCGCGCGCCGACGCGGCGGCCGTGGCGTCGTCGCGGATCCCCTCCCACAGCCGCTGGCCGACCTTGTACGACGGCGCCTGCCCCGGCCAGCCGAGGTACCGGTCGAGCTCGAACCGCAGGAACGCCTCCGGCATGTTGACGTTCGCCAGCAGGAAGCGCCACGCCGTGTCCGCGTCCCACGTGCCGCCGCCCCACTCGGCGGGCGCGGGCAGGCCCAGGTGCACGCCGAGGTCGACGACCACGCGCGCCGCGCGCATCCGCTGGCCGTCGAGCATGCCGAGCCGGTCGCCCGGGTCGTCGAGGAAGCCCAGGTCGGCCATCAGCCGCTCGGCGTACAGCGCCCACCCCTCGCCGTGCCCGGACACCCAGCACGCGAGCCGGCGCCAGCGGTTGAGGGTCTCCCGCGCGACGACGGCCTGACCGATCTGCAGGTGGTGCCCCGGCACGCCCTCGTGGTAGACGGTCGTCTTCTCGCGCCACGTGTTGAACGCGGTGACCGACGGCGGCACGGACCACCACATGCGACCGGGCCGGGAGAAGTCGTCGCTCGGCCCGGTGTAGTAGATGCCGCCGGACTGCGTGGGCGCGATGCGGCACTCCAGGCGCAGCATCGGCTCCGGGATGTCGAAGTGCACCCCCGCGAGGGCGTCGACGGCGGCGTCGGACGTCACCTGCATCCACCTGCGCAGCGCGTCGGTGCCGTGCAGGGTGCGCTCGGGGTCGCGGTCCAGCGCCGCGACCGCCTGCCGGACGACGTCCTCGCCCGCGACGGCGTCGTCGCCGAGGATCTCCCGGGCGACGGCCTCCTGCTCGGCGACCACGCGCGCGAGCTCCTCCACGCCCCAGGCGTAGGTCTCGTCCAGGTCGACCGTGGCGCCGAGGAAGTACCGGGACCACAGCGCGTACCGCTCGCGCCCGACGGCGTCCTCGAGGGGGCCTGCGGGGCGAGCTCGTCGCGCAGGTAGCGCGCGAGGTCGGCGTACGCCTGGCGGGCCGCCGCGGCGCCGGTCTCGAGCTCGCGGCGCACGAGCGAGCACGCCGCGGAGTCGTCGAGCACCGCGTCGACCGGCGGGCCGCTGACGAGCCGGGAGAAGAACGAGCGGGCCGGGTCCGCGAGCTCCTCCGCCTGCGCGACGCCCTCGGTCACCTGACGCCGGGCCACGACCCGGCCCCGGCTCGCCGCCAGCCGCAGGGACTCGACGTAGCCGGCGGCCGCGGCGGGCAGCGCGTGCAGGCGCGCCGCGACGTTCTCCCACGCCTGCGGCGAGTCGGTGGGCATGGAGTCGAACACCTCGCGCAGCTCCTGCAGCGGTGACGCGATGACGTTGAGCGCCCCGAGCAGCTCACCGGCGTCGTGCAGCTCCAGCTCGAGGCCGATGCGCTCGCGCATCGCCGCCAGGGTGACGCGGTCGACGTCGTCCGCGGGCGTCTGCTGGTCGAGCTCGGCGAGGACGGCGCGGGCCGCGGCGGCGCGCTCCTCGTGCCCGGCTGGGGAGAAGTCGGTCATCCGGTCGTCGTGGCCCGGCAGGCCCATCGCGGTCGCCGCGATGGGGTCGAGCCGGGCGATCGTCTCGACGTACCGGTCGGCGACGGCGTCGACGGCGGTCGGGGTGCGGTGAGCCTGGTGCGGGGACGACGTCGTCGTCGGGGTGGTCATGGCGCAGAACCCTAATCGCGGGCCCCCGGACCGCGACCGCGCCGGTCGGCGCGCTATCCGCTACCCGCTACCCGCTACCCGCGCAGGCTCCAGCGCCACGCGTCCGGTCCGGCGACGGGCGTGCGCGGCGCGCCCCGCACCGTGCGGGACCGGTCGGTCCACGCGCTGCGGGCCGGCTCGGGCGCGGCGTCGTCCGCGGTCCCGACCGCGGCGAGGCCCGCGACCAGCGCGGCCAGCTCGACGTCGTCCGGGGTGCCCCGGACCACGTGCACGTGCGCGGCCCCGGTGGCCGGGGCGTCGTCGTCGGTCATGCGTCGTCCTCGTCGTCGTCGAACCCGTCGAAGTCGGCCGGCTCACCGCGCGAGGTGGCCCACTCGACGACGTCGAACCCCGCCTCGACCAGCCGCGCGACGAGCTCCTCGCCACCGCTGTCGAGCAGGTCCAGCACCGAGTCCATCGTGTGGTCGCTGGGACCCGTCGGCGGTCCGACGACGAATCCGAGGTGGAACGCCTCCGCCGCCGGCGGGGTGCCGGCCGCGTCGTCGGGCGCGTCGTCGTCACCCGCCTCGCCGTCCCAGGCGAGCGTCGTGAGGTCGGCGTGCATGCCGAGGTCCTCGTGGACGCGGTCGAACAGAGCCGCGTTGAGCGTGCCGATCCGCGACTCCAGCGCGAGCACGCGGGGGTCCTCGTCCGCCTCGTGCGCGCCGAACTCCGAGCGCACCCCGACCGCGGTGTCGACGTACTCGTGCAGCACCCGGGCCAGCTGGTCGACGGCGTCGTGCAGCCCGGCCGGGTCGACCGGGCCGAGCGGACGGTCGGAGTGCGGGGGTGGGGGTCTCGCTCACAGCGGGATGTTCCCGTGCTTCTTCGGCGGCAGGCTCGCCCGCTTGGTGCGCAGCAGCCGCAGCGCCTTGGAGATCTGCAGCCGGGTCTCGGACGGCTCGATCACCGCGTCGACGTACCCACGCTCCGCGGCGTCCCACGGGTTGACGATCGCCTCCTCGTACTCGCGGGTCAGCCGGGCCCGCTCGGCCTCGACGTCGCCGCCGGCGTCGGCGACCTTCTTCAGCGCCCCGCGCTGGAGGATGTTCACCGCGCCGCCCGCGCCCATCACCGCGATCTGCGCGGTCGGCCAGGCGAGGTTCACGTCCGCGCCGAGCTGCTTGGAGCCCATGACGATGTACGCCCCGCCGTACGCCTTGCGGGTGATCACCGTGACCAGCGGGACGGTGGCCTCGGCGTAGGCGTAGATGAGCTTGGCGCCGCGACGGATGATCCCGTTCCACTCCTGGTCGGTGCCGGGCAGGAAGCCGGGCACGTCGACGAACGTCAGCACCGGGATGTTGAACGCGTCGCAGGTCCGCACGAAGCGGGCGGCTTTCTCGGCGGCGTTGATGTCCAGCGTGCCGGCCATCTGCAGCGGCTGGTTCGCCACGATCCCGACCGGGTGGCCCTCCACGTGGCCGAAGCCGACGAGCACGTTGCGCGCGTACAGCGGCTGCACCTCGAGCAGGACGCCGTCGTCCAGCACGTGCTCGACGACCGTGCGCATGTTGTACGGCTGGTTGTCCGAGTCCGGCACGAGCGTGTCGAGCTCGAGGTCCGCGTCCGTGGTCTCCAGCGGCAGGGGCTCGCCCTCGTGGTAGGTCGGCGGGTCGGTGAGGTTGTTCGCCGGCAGGTAGGACAGCAGCTGCTTGACGTAGTCGATCGCGTCGTCCTCGTCCGCCGCGAGGTAGTGCGCGACGCCCGAGCGCTCGTTGTGCGTCTGCGCGCCGCCGAGCTCCTCGAAGCCGACGTCCTCACCGGTGACCGCGCGGATGACGTCCGGGCCGGTGATGAACATGTTCGAGGTCTTGTCCGCCATGACGATGAAGTCCGTCAGCGCGGGGAGTACACCGCGCCGCCCGCGCTCGGCCCGAGGATGAGGGAGATCTGCGGGATCACGCCGGACGCCGCGACGTTGCGGCGGAAGATCTCCGCGAACTGCGTCAGCCCGGCGACGCCCTCCTGGATGCGTGCCCCTCCGCCGTCGGAGATGCCGACCAGCGGGACGCCGGTGCGCAGCGCCAGGTCCATGACCTTGGTGATCTTCTGCCCGTGCACCTCGCCGAGGGACCCGCCGAACACGGTGAAGTCC
Organism: Cellulomonas sp. ATA003; assembly: GCF_031582905.1. Classification (NCBI taxonomy): domain Bacteria; kingdom Bacillati; phylum Actinomycetota; class Actinomycetes; order Micrococcales; family Cellulomonadaceae; genus Cellulomonas; species Cellulomonas sp. ATA003. Next base: position 2,998,493 of record NZ_CP133990.1, on the reverse strand, counting down.
TGGGAGTAGACGGCGACCGGCCGGCCGTCGACCGTCCCGTGCCCGACGACGACGCCGTCCCCGTCGACGCGCTTCTTCTCCAGCCCGAACTTCGTCGACCGGTGCCGGGCGAAGGCGTCGAGCTCGACGAACGAGCCCGGGTCCAGCAGCGCGTCGATGCGCTCGCGGGCGGTCTTCTTGCCGCGGGCGTGCTGCTTCTCGACGGCGGTCGCCTCCGGGGTCACGGTGGCGGCCTCGATCCGGGCGCGCAGGTCGGCGACCTTGTCCGCCGTGCTGCTCGGCGTTCCGGTCGCGCTGTCGGGCGCCGGGCTGGATGCCGTGCCGGCGGGGGCGGAGGCTGCGTGGGTCACCGTTCGAGACTAGTTGGGCGCGGCACGGACGTCGGGTGGAGGGCACGGACCGCGTTGACGGCCGGGTCCCGTGGGAACCCCACAACGGACGGCGGCCCGCCACCGTCCGGGGGAGGATGGAGGCATGACCACCGACCCGCCGCGTCCCGCCGCCGACCTCGACCCCGGCGTCCCCTGCGGGTGGACGTGCTGCGGGACCGGCTCCTGGCGCCGGTCGGCCCGGTCGACCGGCTGGACGTCACCGAGCGCACCGGCTCGACCAACACCGACCTCGCCGCCGCGGTCCGGGCGCACCCCGGTGGGTGGGACGGGGTCGCGGTCCTGGTCACCGAGCACCAGGTGGACGGCCGCGGGCGGTCGGGGCGCGGCTGGCAGACGCCGGTCGGTGCCGCGCTGACGTTCTCGGTCGCCGTCCGCCCCGCCGCGCCGGCCGCGACGTGGGGATGGCTCCCGCTGCTCGTGGGGCTCGGCGCGGTCACGGCGCTGCGGTCGGTCGCCGGGGTGCCGGCGACCCTGAAGTGGCCCAACGACCTCATGGTCGACGTGCCCGGTGCGGAGGACCTCGAGGGCTGGGGCACCCAGCGCAAGCTCGGCGGCATCCTCGTCGAGCTCGTCAGCGGGCCCACCGGCCCGGTCGCGATCGTCGGTGTCGGGATCAACGTCGCGCAGACCCCGGACGAGCTCCCGGTCGCCACCGCGCAGTCCCTGCAGGGCGTCGGAGCTGCCGCCGTCGACCGCGAGGAGCTGCTGGTCGCGCTCGTGGAGACGTTCGCCGGCCTGCGGCGACGCTGGGAGGCGACCGGGGGTGACGTCGTCGCGGCCGGGCTCGCGGACGAGGTGGTGGCCGCGTGCACCACGATCGGTCGGTCGGTGCGCGTGGAGCTGCCCGGCGGCGAGCACGTCACCGGGCTCGCGACCGGGCTGGCGGTCGACGGTGCGCTGCGCGTGCGGGACGCGGCCGGGTCCGAGCGGTCGGTGCGGGCCGGGGACGTCCGGCACGTGCGCGCGGCGCCCTGACCAGCCGGTCCGCGACCCGCGCGTCCGCACGTCGGCTCGCCGCCGTCGCCCGTCCGGGTGACGTTCGCCACGGACGGTGAACTAGCCTGGCCGCGTGCCAGACGACGCCGCTCAGGACAGGGGACAGATTCCCGCGACGGGGCCGTCGACGGTGGACGGCATCGAGACGGCGCTGCTCGGCGGCGAGCGGACGCTGACCCTGCGTGACCTCGTGGACCGCGCCGGCCCCGGGGTGCGGCCGGAGGACGTCCAGCTGTTCTGGCGCACCCTCGGTCTGCCGCACGCGGACACCGACGCGCGCCTCTTCACCGCCGACGACGCCGCCGCGGTCGCCCGGATCGCCGAGCTCGAGCGGTCCGGCCAGGTCGAGCGCCCCACGTCGGTGACGCTGACCCGCGCGCTGGGGCACACGTGCGAGCGCCTCGTGCTGTGGCAGGTCGAGGCCCTGGTCGAGGACGTCGCCCAGCGCCGGCACCTGGACGACACGAGCGCCCGCCTCGTGGTCCTCGACCAGCTCGACGGCCTCGCGCCCATGCTCGAGGCGCAGCTCGTGCACTCCTGGCGGCGGCACCTGGCGGCCATCGCCGGCCGGTTCGCGGCGGAGTTCGGCGAGGCGCGCAGCACGGGTGAGGTCGACCCGTCGGCCCTGCCGCTCGCCCGCTCGGTGGGCTTCGCGGACATGGTGTCGTTCACACGCCGGACCGCGGGCCTGGGGTCGACCGACCTGTCCGCATTCGTCCAGCGCTTCGAGACCGCGGTGCGGGACATCGTCGCCGCCGAGGGCGGTCGCGTGGTCAAGACCATCGGTGACGCCGTCCTGTTCGTCGCCGACGACGTCGTCGCCGGTGCGCGGGTTGCCGTCGGGCTGGCCAGAGAGCTCGGCGGCGAGCTGGACGTCGAGGCGGTCAAGGAGCAGGGCGGCCTCGCGGAGGGCGCGCGTGGCGTGACGCCGGTCCGCGTCGGGTTCGTCCAGGGGCGCGTGCTGTCCCGCTTCGGTGACGTGTTCGGTGCGTCGGTCAACGTCGCCGCGCGGCTCACCGACATCGCCCAGCCCAGCACCGTCCTGACCGACGAGCCGACCGCGGCGCTGCTCGCGGGCGACGACCGGTTCGTGCTCGAGCCGCAGGAGCCGCGCGAGCTCGCGGGGCTCGGCACCGTCGCACCCGTGCTGGTGCGCGGGGCCTGACCGGCGACCGGCGCGCCCCGGCGACCGTGCGCTCGTGCAGGACGACGGACGGGCGCGCCAGAGTCGCGGCGTGGGCGCAGGTCAGGCGGGATCGACGGGCCGGATGAGCTCCGGGCCGTCGTTGCGGACCGCGTTCACGGCGGTCGAGACCGGGGTGGCCTGGAGCTCGGGCGCGGGCGTGGTCAGCAGGCGGGCGGCACCCTCGGCGTCGACGGCCGGGTCGAGCCAGGCGTCCCAGGCGTCCGGCAGCAGCATGATCGGCTGCCGGTCGTGGATGTGCCCCATCGCGTCGACGGCCGTCGTGGTGATGACGGTCGTCGTCACGAGCCACCGGTCGGGATCGTCGTCGTCCTTGGCGGGGTCCTTCCAGAACTCGTACAGCCCCGCCATCGCGAGCGGCGACCCGTCGGCGGGGTGCAGGTAGAAGGGCTGCTTCGTCCGGCGCGGCGCTCCCTCGGGCGGTGGCTGCCACTCGTAGTAGCCGTCGGCCGGCAGCAGGGCCCGGCGCACCGCCATGGCGCGCTTGAACGCCGGCTTGGTCGTCACCGTCTCGGCGCGCGCGTTGATCATGCGCGACCCGATCGACGGGTCCTTCGCCCACGACGGCACCAGGCCCCACCGCGCCAGGCGCAGGCTGCGCTCGAGCGCGCCCTGGGACCCGTCGGCGAGCCGCTCCGGCCGTTCGACCACCATGCGCACGCCGTCGGTCGGGGCGACGTTCCACGACGGAGGCAGGAGCCGGACGTCGTCGGCCACCGACTCCAGCGCGAAGGTGTCGGCGAGGTCCTGGGCCTGGCGGAACGAGGCGTAGCGGCCGCACATGCGCCCAGCCTGCCACCGTCGTGGCGGTCACCAGGGTCGTATCGATTCGACCGATGGTGGGACCGGTGGGAGGATGGCAGCGATGAGCACCACCGACGCGCCTCGGAGCGCGTACCAGCCCAACGCCCGCTACATCCTCATGCTCGGCGCGATGACGGCGCTGCCGGCCGTCGCGACCGACATCTACCTGCCGTCGCTGCCGGAGGTGGCGCAGGACTTCGGGACCACGGCGACCGCGGTGCAGCTGACGATGACGGCGACCCTGATCGGCGGCGCCTTCGGCCAGCTCGTCGTCGGCCCGCTGTCGGACAAGTACGGTCGCCGGCTGCCCGTGCTCGTCGGGTTGACCCTGCACGTCGTCACCTCGCTGCTGTGCGCGATCGCCCCCGGCATCGGCTCGCTCATCGCGCTGCGCGCGCTGCAGGGGTTCTTCAACGCCTCCGCGACCGTCGTCGCCATGGCGGTCATCCGGGACCGGTTCGTCGGTGCGGACGCGTCCCGGCTCATCTCGCGGCTCATGCTCGTGATCGGCGTCGCACCGCTGTTCGCCCCGTCCCTCGGGGGGCTGATCGCCGGCCAGTGGGGGTGGCGCGCGGTGTTCGTGGCGCTCGCGCTGTTCGGCGTGGCGCTGTGGCTCCTGGTGTTCCTGCGGCTGCCGGAGACGCTGCCCGCAGAGCGGCGGCGCACGGGCGGCCTGCGGTCCGCGCTCGGCGGCTACCGGGCGCTCCTGCGCGACGGGCACTTCGTCGCGCTCGCGGTCCTGCCGGGGCTCGCGATGGCGGTGCTGTTCGCCTACGTCGTCGGCTCGCCGTTCGTGCTGCGCGAGCAGTACGGGTTGAGCGCGCAGATGTTCGCGCTGCTGTTCGCCGTGAACGGCATCGGCCTCGTCGCGGGTGCCCAGGTGAACGCCTACCTCGTGCAGCGGGTGGCCCCGATCCGCATCCTGCGGGTCGCGCTGCCCGCGGTGGCCGTGCTCGCACTGGTCCTGCTGGTCGTCGTGGTGACCGACCTGGGCGGCCTCGCCGGCGTGCTCGTGGTGCTGTTCGTCCTGCTGTCGCTCATCAACCTCATCGCCCCCAACGCCTCGGCGCTGGCCCTGAGCCGGCACGGGGAGAGGGCCGGGACGGCTGCCGCGTTCATCGGGTCGCTGCAGGCCGGCGTCGCCGGTGCCGTCAGCCCGCTCGTCGGCGTGCTCGGCGGGGACGCGCGCGGGATGTCGCTGGTGATGGCGGGCAGCGCGGCGGCCGCGGTCGCCGTCCTCGCGATCGCGACCCCGGCCTACCGGTCGGGCGGCTGGCACGCGACCGACCGCGCGGCGGACCCCACACGCGCCGAGGCGGCGTCGGCGGAGTAGCGCGCGCCGGGGCGCGATCGGCGGAGCAGCGCGCGTCGGGGCGCCGTCGGCGCGGGAACGAGCGGCGGCCGGGCCGTGTCAGCCGAGGCCGGCCGCGCCGGCGAGGCCGCCGGCCAGCACCAGCACCAGGGACGCCCACGCGCCGACCGTCCACCAGACGGTGGTCGCCTCCTGCGGCTGGGGCCGCGGGCCCTCGTGGTGCGTCATGTCTCGATGATCGGCCGAGGTCCGGGCGGGCGGGAGCGATCCGCGCGCACGGCACCCGGTCGCGCCGGGTGAAAAGCGGTCAGCCGGCCTCGCGCAGCCGGGCTGCGAGGTCGTCGACGGCCCGGGCGAGGTCCTCGAGCCCGGACGCCGCGGCGCCGTCGACCGAGCCCGCCGCCTCGTCGAGGCGCGCGCGGGCGTCGGCGAGCGCCTGCTCCGCCTGCGTGCGCGCCGCCTCCGCGTCCGCCGGGACGGACTCGTCCAGCGCACGGGTGGCCTGGTCGAGCGCCTCGGACGACGAGCGGACGGCGTCCTCGACGGTGGAGCGTGCCCCCGGCGCGACGTCGTCGAGCCAGGTGGCGGCGCCGTCGACGGCTGCGCGGGCCTCGTCGGCCGCCGCGCGGGCGCCGTCCACGGCGGAGTCGATCGAGGCGCGGAGGTCCCCGACGTCGGGCGTCGGGCCCGAGCAGCCGGCGAGCACGCCGAACGCGAGGGCGCCGACGGTGAGGGCGACGGTCGTACGGGGCGTGCGCATGGGTACCTCCCGGGTCAAGGTGCCCATCATCCTCCGTCCGCGGGGTGCTGACGTGCCGGCACCCCGCGGCGCCGTCGTCAGTGCCGGGCGACGGCCTGGCTCGGGGCGGGGACGGTCCGGACGGGACCGGTCCGCCCGGGATCGGTCCGGGCGGGAGCCCGCGCGGCGCGACGGCGCCCGCCGCGCTCCAGCCCTTCGGCCGCGAGGCCCGCCACCACGAGCGCCACCCAGAACAGCTCCGCGAGCGAGATCGACTCCATGCGACAGGTGTACCGAGCACGGGCCAACACCCGGTGAACGACGGCGCGCCGGCGCGTGAAGAGTGGGGAGCGCCGCGGGGCCGCCCGCCTCAGCGAGGGGCGTCGTCGTCGGCGCCGGACGTCCGGGCCCGGACCTCGTCCTCGCCGCTCTCGAACAGCTCCCGCGCGGGACCGACGATCCACGGGTCCGGCGTCCCGACGACGGCGTGGTTCTTGTCGGTGTAGTCGAAGCGCGCGAGCACGTGCCGCATGGCCTCGAGGCGGGCGCGCTTCTTGTCGTTGCTCTTCACGACCGTCCACGGCGCGTGCTCGGTGTCCGTGCGGGCGAACATCTCCTCCTTCGCCTCGGTGTAGGCCCCCCAGCGGTCCAACGACTCGAGGTCCATCGGGGAGAGCTTCCACTGCCGCACGGGGTCGATCTGGCGGATGAGGAAGCGGGTGCGCTGCTCGGCCTGCGAGACCGAGAACCAGAACTTCACGAGGTGGATCCCGGAGTCGATGAGCACCCGCTCGAGCTCCGGGGCCTGCCGCATGAACTGGTGGTACTCGTCCGGCGTCGCGAACCCCATGACGCGCTCCACGCCGGCGCGGTTGTACCAGGACCGGTCGAACATGACGATCTCGCCGGCCGCGGGCAGGTGCGCGATGTACCGCTGGAAGTACCACTGCGTGCTCTCGCGCTCGCTGGGCTTCTCCAGGGCGACCGTGCGGGCGCCGCGGGGGTTGAGGTGCTCGGTGAAGCGCTTGATGGTGCCGCCCTTGCCGGCGGCGTCCCGGCCCTCGAACAGGATGACGAGGCGCTCGCCGCTGTCCTTGACCCAGCCCTGCAGCTTGAGCAGCTCGATCTGCAGGGAGCGCTTGACGACGTCGTACTCCCGGCGGGTCATCCGCTCCGGGTAGGGGTACCCCTCCCGCCAGGTGTCGACGATGCTGCCGTCCGGGCGCAGCAGCACGGGCTCACCCTCGTCGTCGATGTCGACCCGGAACTGCGCCAGGGCCGCGCGCAGGTCGCTCGGGAGCGAGCCGTCGATGGCGCCGACCCGGGCGCTCTCGGCAGCGCGGGACAGCTCGGCCTCCAGGCGCGGGACGTGCGGGTGAGCGGCGTCGTCGGGCGGGTGCGACGTCGGCGTCGCGGACCCGACATCGTCGGTGTCGGTGTCGGTGTCGGTGTCGGTGTCGGTGTCCGGCATCGTGCCTCCTCGGGTGGTCCGCGCGTCGGCGGATGTCGCGACTCCGGTGTACCCGACGCCGGCCCGCGGCGCCCGGCGAGGTGCCGCCCGGTCGACGGGGGTCGGGTGGGGCGCGTGGACCACGGTCGCGTGTCGGTGGTCCGGGGAGGGTGGCGTCGAGGACACTCGGGAGCCGGGCGAGGAGAGCCATGCCGCAGCAGCTGATGTGCACCGACCGCACGGTGATCACCGCCTACGAGGCGGCGGAGGACGCGTACTTCACCTGGCTCGACGACGTCACCGACCACCTGCGCGACCTCGGCGCCGACCCCGCCGCGGTGCGGGCGTTCTACTCCCACGACGGCTACACGACCATCGCGGTCCCCGTGATCGACCCCGTCCCGGCCGGCTGGGAGGTGCACCGGTCCGGCGTCGCGCTGGCGCCGGTGCCGGGCGTCGCGGGGGACCGCGCGCGCGAGTGGCTGGACCGCTGGGAGAGCCGACCCGAGCCCGTCCGCGCCCTCGTGGCCCACGGCCTGCCGCCGCTGACGTTCACACCCGGGTTCGCGGGGACGGCCGGGGTGCTCGGCCGCCCCGTCGAGCACGTCTTCGACGACGTCGTCGTGGTCACCAGCGCGCGGGCCGACCGGTTCGAGGGCCGGGTCGGCGCTGCGTGGAGCCCGATCCCGGCCGCGCTGTTCGACGCCATCCTGACCGAGCACGGGGTCACGCCGAGCGTGGCTGCCTGACCCACGCCGCGCCGCCCACGTCAGGCCCGGACCGGGCGTCGTGCGTCGTGCGGGGCGGCGAACACCGCCCGCACACCGGCCGAGTACAGCACCGAGTCCGGGGGCCGCTCGCCGAGCCCGGGGACTCCGCACGCCTCGACCAGGGTCTCGTCGAGGTGCAGCAGCTCGGCGTGCTGCAGCGGCCACGTCTCGTGGCTGTTGGGGACGTGGAGCGTGCGGCCGAACGCCCGGGTGTGCAGCCCCCACCGGCCGGTGAGGAAGTCACGCAGCGGGTCGCCCGCGGCCAGCGGGGCCCCGGGCCGGACGACGACCCGGGTGGCCGCGGTGCGGGGGCCGGGCCAGCGCCGCCGCGAGGAGTAGGTCAGCGCGCCGTCCGCCGCCTCGACCCGCATCCGTGCCCAGGTGGACGGCAGCGCGAACGCCGCGCGGGCGCCCAGGACGACGGCCAGCCGGGAGGCCTCGAGCGTGCGGAAGACGACGCCGCGACGCCCGCGCTCGTCCACCGAGTACAGGCGCACGTTGGTCTCGGCGAACGTCCCGAGCCACGGCACCGCCGGTCCGCGACCGATACCCGCACCCACCATCCGGAACGGGATCAGACCCACCCAGCTGGATCCGTCGTGCACGTCCGGCCGCGTCCCCGCGGGCAGGAGCGGGGCGACGGACCCGGGAGTGACCCGCCAGTGGAGGAAGGTCACGTCGCGCCACGCCTGGCTCATGATCCGCACGCCGGAGAGGTCGGGGGCCGTCGCGGTCACGGGCTGCAGGGACATGCCGCCACTGTGTGCCCCCGGCGGACGAGCAGCAACACGCCATGGTGGTCGGCCCGGCCGGGCCCGTCCCGGACCCGCGCGGGTCCCGCCCGGCGGTCCGACAGCCCGGGGACGAGGTCCCGGTGGTCCTGGTGTCGACGCCTCACAGGCGCGGGTCGACGGCCTCGGACTCGAGCGCGAGCACCGCGAAGACGGCCTCGTGGACGCGCCACAGGGGCTCCCCGGCGCAGAACCGGGTCAGCGCCTCCAGGCCGAGCGCGTACTCGCGGAGAGCCAGGCCGCGCTTGCGCCCGAGGTGCCGCGACCGCAGCCGCTCCAGGTTCGCCGGCTCGGTGTAGTCGGGGCCGTAGATGATCCGCAGGTACTCCCGGCCGCGGACCTTGATGCCCGGCTGGACGAGGCCCTTCGGGCCGCGCAGGTCGTTGGCGAGCGGCTTGACGACCATGCCCTCGCCGCCGTCCGCGGTCAGGCCCGTCCACCACGCGACGGCTGCGGCGCGCGAGGCGTCGTCGGCGAGGTCGACGACGAGCCGACGCGTCGTGGTGAGCACCCCGAGGGGTCGGCGGCGACCAGTGCGTCGGCTGCGCCGAGGTGCCACAGGTGGTCGCGCGTCTCGAGGGTCCCCGCGTCGGTGGCGAGCACCTGGAACGGGGCCAGGCGCACGCCGTCGAGCCCGTCGGTCGGCCACACGTAGCGGCGGTACGCCGCGCCGAACGCCTCCGCGTTGCCGCGCCGGGACCGCGTCCGGCCGAGCAGCTCGTCGACCGGCAGCCCGGACGCGGCGGCGGCCTCCAGGGCGGCGACCGCGGGCGGGAGGGCCGAGCGCGCGGCCGCGCCGACGGCGGCGTACTGGCTGCGCAGCAGCTCCTCGGCCTTCACCGACCACGGCATGAGCTCGCAGTCGAGGAGCAGCCAGCCCGCCGGCGCTCCGTCCCGGCCGAGCCGCTCCCACAGACCGGTCGCGGTGGCCGCGTCCCGCACGACGCCGAGCAGCTGCTCGGTCCGGGGCGCGTCGAAGAACGGCCGCCCGGTCCGGGTGTGCACGGCGCCCGTGGTGCCCGCGGGCATGCCGAAGCGGGCCGCGGCGACGTCGGCGTCGCGGCACACGAGCACGACGGCGCGCGACCCCATGTGCTTCTCCTCGCACACGACCTCGTCCACGCCCTCGGCCCGGTACGCCGAGAACGCCTGGTCGGGGTGCTCGAGCAGGTCACCGTCGGGCGCGGTGCCGCAGGGGCTCATCGTGGGCGGCAGGTACACCAGCCACCGCGGGTCGACGGCGAAGCGGCTCATCACCTCGAGCGCCCCGGCCGCGTTCTCCTCGGCGATCGTGATGCGACCGTGCCGGCTCGTCTCGACGACCCGCTTGCCGAGCACGTCCGCGACGTCCAGGACGTCGGGGTCCAGGCGGGCGGCGCCCGTGGCGACGCCGGACGCGGCGTCGTGGGGTGCGGCGTCGTGGGGTGCGGAGCCCTCCGGCGCGGTCGGGAACGGGCGTGCCGGCTCGTACCAGACCTGCTCCGCCGGGACCTGCACGACCTCCCGCTCCGGGTACCGCATCGCGGTGAGGTGCCCGCCGAAGACGCACCCGGTGTCGAGGCACATCGTGTTGTTGACCCAGGTCGGGACGGGGGTCGGGGTGTGCCCGTAGAGCACGGTCGCGCGCCCGCGGTACTCCTCGGCCCACGGGAGCCGCACCGGCAGGCCGAACCTGTCGGTCTCCCCGGTCGTGTCGCCGTAGAGCGCGAAGGACCGCACGCGCCCGGACGCGCGGTTGTGGAACGACTCCTTGAGGCCGGCGTGCGCGACGACGAGGTCGCCGCCGTCGAGCACGAGGTGCGCGACCAGGCCGTCGCAGAAGGTGCGGACCGCCGCCCGGAAGTCGTCCGGCTCGGCGCTCAGCTGGGCGAGGGTGGTCTCCAGGCCGTGCGAGACCTGGACGGTCCGCCCGTCCAGCGCGCGGACGAGCTTGTTCTCGTGGTTGCCGGGGACGGCGAGCGCGTGACCCGCGGCGACCATGCCCATGACCAGTCGCAGGACGCCGGGGCTGTCGGGGCCGCGGTCCACGAGGTCGCCGAGGAACAGCGCGCGCCGTCCGTCGGGGTGGGCGGCGTCGACCGGCCGGCCCTCGGGGTCCCGGACGAGGCGGTAGCCGAGCCGGTCGAGCAGCGTCTCGAGCTCGGAGCGGCAGCCGTGCACGTCACCGATCACGTCGAACGGCCCGTGGTCGTCGCGGCGGTCGCTGCGCAGCGGCTGCCGGTCGATCACGGCGGCGTCGATGCTGTCCGTGCCCGCCAGGACGTGCACCGTGCGGAACCCCTCCCGCCCGAGACCCCGCAGCGAGCGGCGCAGCTGGTCGCGCTGGCGCCGGACGACGTGCGCCGGCAGGTCCCGGTCGGTGCGGACGGTGTTGCGCTGCAGGCAGACGTCCTCGGGGACGTCGAGCACGATGGCGACCGGCAGGACGTCGTGCGCGCGCGCCAGGTCGACGAGGGACCGGCGCGCGGCCGCCTGGACATTCGTCGCGTCGACGACGGTCAGCAGCCCGGCGTCGAGCCGCGTGGCCACGACGTGGTGCAGGACGTCGAACGCGGCGGTCGTGGCGTCCTGCGCGTTGGGGTCGTTCGAGACCAGGCCACGGCAGAAGTCCGAGGAGAGGGTCTCCCACGGCCCGAAGTGCTGGGCGGCGAAGGTGGACTTGCCCGAGCCGGAGGCCCCGACGAGCACCACGAGCGAGAGAGCCGGGATCGTCAGCGTGGTCATCGGGTGCCTCCGGTCGGTGCGCTGACCGGGTCGGCGCTGCGGCGGAACACCGCCATCTGGGTCGGCGGTCCGACCTCCGGGTCGACCTCGCCCACGGGGAAGAACGTGACGTCGTAGCCGTGCCGTCGCGCTGCGGCCAGCGCCCACGTCGCCAGCTCCGCCCGGGTCCACTCGAAGCGGTGGTCGTGGTGGCGCATGGTCCCCGCCTCGAGCGCGGGGTACCGCACGTTGTGCTCGGCGTTCGGTGTAGTCACGACGAGGGTCCCGGGCGCCGCGCCGCCCAGCACCGCCCGCTCCAGCGCGGGCAGCCGCGGGGGTCGACGTGCTCGATCACCTCCATGAGCACCGCGGCGTCGAAGCCGGCGACGCGCGCGTCGGTGTACGTCACGGACGACTGCGCGAGCTCGATGCGGTCACGCGCTCGCTCCGGCAGCGTGTCGAGGTGGAGCCGGCGTGCAGCGGTGCCGAGCGCGCGGTGGGACACGTCCACGCCGAGCAGACGCTCGAACGCCGGATCGTCCAGCAACGCGCCCAGCAGGGCGCCCTCCCCGCAGCCGAGGTCGACGACGGTCCGCGCGCCGACCGCGCGCAGCTGGGCGACGACGGCGTCGACACGCTGCCGGGCGAGCGGAAGGGCTTCGGTCGGGGTGTCGGCGACCGGGGTGCCGGCCGTCGGGGTGCCGGCGTCCGCGGTGCCGGCCGTCGTGGTGTCGGCGACCACGGCGTCGCCGGCGGCGTCGTCGTCGTGGTCGAAGGCGAGCGGCGGGGTGTCGTCGACCTCCGCGAGCCGCGCGACCGCCGACGCCGCGAGGCCGTGCCGGTGGGCGAGGTACCGGTGGGCGATCTCGTCCCGGGCGGGGTGGGCGGCGAGCCACCCGGCCCCCGCGCGCACGAGCTTCTCGACCTCGTCCGAGCCGACCCAGTAGTGCTTCGCCGCGTCGAGCGTCGGGAGCAGGACGTACAGGTGGCTCAGCGCGTCGGCGACGCGCAGCGTGCCGGTGAGGCGCAGGTCCACGTACCGGGAGTCACCCCAGGCCGGGACGGCCGGGTCGAGCGGCACCGCCCGTGCGTCGACGTCCCACCCCAGCGGTGCGAAGAGCCGGACGGCTGCGTCGACCCCGCCGCGGCAGGGCACGGCGGGGACGTGGACCGACAGGTCCCACGCGCGCTCCGGCAGGTCCGGTCGCGCGTCGCAGCGGCCCGCCATCGCGGTGCGGAACACCTTCCCGAGCGCAACGGCGAGCATCGACGACGCCGCGTAGGGCCGGTCGTTGACGTACTGGGCGAGGCTGAACGCGACGTCCCGCGACGCGCCGCGGCCCTTGCCGCGGACCAGGGCGATCGGGTCGACCTCGAGCAGGAGCGCGACCGTGCACCGCTCGTCCGTCGCCTCGGGGTAGAAGACGTGCGCGACGCCGAACGACTGCTCGAACGCCTGCACCCTGCCGGGGTGCTTGTGCAGGAGGTAGCCGAGGTCGCTCGCGTCCGGGGCTTCGGTCGTCATCGTCACCAGCACCCGCGGATCCTCTCACCCGGGTGCGGCGCGGCGACGTGACCGCTCGCCGCGCACGCGCGCGGATCCGACGGAGGGGAGGGGATGCCGGGGGTCGGCAGTGCTGCGGAGGGTGAACCTCTGGGTGCCCGCGAAAGGACTCGAACCTTCGACCTTCTGCTCCGGAGGCAGACGCTCTATCCACTGAGCTACGCGGGCGGGGTGCCGCAGAACGGCACGGCCCCAGACACTACCGCACCCGGACGGCGACCGAGGAGCGCCGCCCGCGCACGGTCGCCGTCGTCGGCGGGGCGTCTACGCTCGAGGGCGCGGTCATCGCGCCGCAGACCCCGCCCGCGCGTGGACGCGGCCACGGTCCCGCGCCGACCGGACCCGGCCACGGACCGCGTGCCGCGCCGCCCGTGCCCCCGCACCTCGCGGGTGGCACCACGAGCAGAATCGGTCCCCATGCCTGCGTCAGCCCCCACCGCGCCGTGGCGCGGGCGGTGGGTGGTGCTGGCGGGCATCGTGCTCGTGGCGCTGAACCTGCGGATCGCGGTCGCGGCGGTGTCGCCCATCCTCGACGCCGTCCGGGCCGACGTCGCCCTCACCGAGACGCTCGCCGGGGTGCTCGGCGCGATCCCGCTGGCGTCGTTCGCGGTGTTCGGGTCCGTCGCGCCGCTCGTCGCGCGTCGCTTCGGGCTGGAGCCGACCCTGGTCGCGGCGCTCGTGCTCTCCGGTGCGGGGGAGATCGCGCGGTCGCTGGTCGGCACGCCGGTGCCGTTCCTGGCCTGGTCCATGATCGCGCTCGCGGGCATGGGGATGGGCAACGTGCTGCTCCCGCCGCTGGTCAAGCGGTACTTCCCGGACCGCATCGGCCCGGTCACCGCGGCGTACTCGATGGCGATGGCCGTGAGCACGTCCGTGCCACCGGTGCTGGCCGCACCGCTCGCCCGCGAGCTGGGGTGGCGGGTGTCGATCGCCTCGTGGGCGCTGATCGGCTTCCTCGCCGTCATCCCGTGGTGCGTGGTGATCGCCCGGTCGAGCGCCGCCCGCGCGGGACTGCGCGGCATCCTGGCCCGCGCGCCGTCCGGGACGACCGGGCTCGCGTCGCGGCACCGGGCGCAGGGGCGGGTGTGGCGGACGTCGCTCGCCTGGGGCATGGCGCTCACGTTCGGCATGAACTCCCTCAACACCTACGTGATGTTCGCGTGGCTGCCGCAGATGCTCGCCGACGCCGGGCTCGGCACGGACGTCGGCGGTCGCTGGCTCGGGCTCTTCGCGATCCTCGGGCTGCCGTTCTCCTTCGCCGGCCCGCTGATCGCCGCGCGGATGCGCAACCCGTACCCGGTCGTGCTCGCGCTCGCGGCGTGCTTCGTCGCCGGGTACGCCGGGCTCATGCTGTCCCCGGCGGAGGGGACGGCGGTGTGGATGGTGCTCATCGGGCTCGCCCCGGGACCTTCCCGATGGTGCTCGCGCTCATCAACCTCCGGACGCGGACGTCCGCGGGGTCGACCTCCCTGTCGGGGTTCGTGCAGGGAGTCGGGTACACCGTGTCGATCCCGGGGCCTGTTCTCGCGGGCGTGCTGTACGAGCGCACCGGCACCTGGACGCCGGTGTTCGCGGTGCTCCTGGTGACCGTGGTCGTCCTCGCGCTGGTCGCGATCGTCGCCTGCCGCCCGACGATGCTCGAGGACCGGTGGGGTGGCGGTGGTGCTGACGGCGGCGGGGCGACGGACGGCGCGTCCGGCGACGAGGCGCCCACTCGGTAACCTGGAGGGGTGACCCCCGCCGAGCTCTCCGAGGCCCTCCGTGCTGCCCTGACCGCCGCCGTCGACGACGGCACCTTCGCCCTCGACGCCGCGGCGATCCCCGCCGTCGTGCACGTGGAGCGGCCGCGCCAGCGCGAGCACGGCGACTGGGCGACCAACATCGCGATGCAGCTGGGCAAGAAGGCCGGCACGAACCCGCGCGCGTTCGCCGAGGAGCTCGCCCGACGTCTGTCCGGTGTGCCGGGCATCGGCGCGGTCGACGTCGCCGGCCCCGGGTTCCTCAACATCACGCTCGACACCGCCGCGGCCGGCGGGCTCGCCCGGGCGATCGTCGAGGCCGGGTCGGCCTACGGGCGCTCGCAGGCGCTCACCGGTCAGAACATCAACCTCGAGTTCGTCTCGGCCAACCCGACCGGACCGATCCACATCGGTGGTGTGCGCTGGGCCGCCGTCGGCGACTCGCTCGCGCGCGTGCTCGGCGCGGCCGGCGCCGAGGTGACCCGCGAGTACTACTTCAACGACCACGGCGCGCAGATCGACCGGTTCGCACGGTCGCTCCTCGCCCGCGCCCGCGGCGAGGAGGCGCCCGAGGACGGCTACGGCGGCCAGTACATCTCCGACATCGCCGACCAGGTGCTCGCCCGGCGCCGGGAGACCGGCGAGCCCGACCCGCTGACGCTGCCCGACGACGAGGCCCAGGAGATCTTCCGCGCCGTCGGTGTCGACCTCATGTTCGGTGAGATCAAGGCGAAGCTCCACGACTTCCGCGTGGAGTTCGACGTCTACTTCCACGAGGACCACCTGCACGAGTCCGGCGCGGTGGACCGCGCCGTCTCCCGGCTGCGCGAGCTCGGCCACGTGTTCGAGGCCGACGGCGCGACGTGGCTGCGCACGACGGCGTTCGGCGACGACAAGGACCGCGTGGTCATCAAGTCCGACGGCGAGGCGGCCTACATCTCGGGCGACCTCGCCTACTACCTCGACAAGCGCGAGCGGGGCTTCGACCGCGTCATCATCATGCTCGGCGCCGACCACCACGGGTACATCGGCCGGATGATGGCGATGTGCGCGGCCTTCGGTGACACCCCGGGCGTCAACCTCGAGATCCTCATCGGCCAGATGGTGAACCTGGTCAAGGACGGCGAGCCGGTCCGGATGTCCAAGCGCGCCGGCACGATCGTCACCATCGACGACCTCGTGGACGCCGTCGGGGTCGACGCGGCGCGCTACTCCCTGGCGCGGTCCGCGGCGAACTCCTCGCTCGACATCGACCTCGACCTGCTGACGACGGCGACCAACGAGAACCCCGTCTTCTACGTCCAGTACGCCCACGCCCGCACCGTGAACGTCGCGCGGAACGCCGCCGACTCCGGGGTGCACCGCGCGGACGGCTTCGACCCGTCGCTGCTCGACCACCCGAGCGAGACGGTCCTGCTCGGCTCGCTCGCCGAGCTGCCCCGCGTGATCGCGCAGGCCGCCGAGCTGCGGGAGCCGCACCGGGTCGCGCGGTACCTCGAGGAGCTCGCCTCGGCCTACCACAAGTGGTACGACCAGCGGCGGGTGACGCCGTTCGGCGACGAGGCGGTCTCGGACGTGCACCGCACCCGCCTGTGGCTCAACGACGCAACGCGCCAGGTGCTGGCCAACGGCCTGGACCTGCTGGGCGTGAGCGCGCCGGAGCGCATGTGAGCGCCGGCGTCGGGCGGCAGGACGTCACCGAGGGCGTCGCGGTCGCGGTGCCCGACGGCGTCGCCCCGGGGCAGGCCGGCGACCTCGACCCGCAGGTGTGGGCGTCCGGCGTCCGGCGCGGGCCCGACGGCGCCCTGACTGCGGCCGGCGTCGACGTCCGCGACCTCGCCCGCGAGCACGGCACGCCCGCGTACGTCCTCGACGAGGCCGACTTCCGGGCGCGTGCCCGCACCTATCGCGAGGCGTTCACCGCCGCGTTCGCGCCGCTGGGGGTCGGCGTGGACGTCTACTACGCGGGCAAGGCGTTCCTGTCGGTCGCCGTCGCCCGCTGGGCGCACGAGGAGGGTCTGCGCGTCGACACCTCGACCGGCGGCGAGCTCGCCGTCGCGCTGCGCGCCGGCGTCCCCGGCGCGGACATCGGCCTGCACGGGAACAACAAGGCCGACGCCGAGATCGAGCGGGCGCTCGCGGCCGGCGTCGGTCGGCTCATCGTCGACTCGCGGGGCGAGGTGGACCGGATCGCCGACGCCGCCGCGCGCACCGGTCGGCGCGCGCCGGTGATGGTCCGCGTGACCACCGGCGTGCACGCCGGGGGCCACGAGTACATCTCGACCGCGCACGAGGACCAGAAGTTCGGGCTCTCCGTCGCCGGCGGCCCGGCGATGGAGGCCCTGCGCGCGGTCCTCGAGCGGCCCGAGCTGGAGCTGCTCGGCATCCACTCCCACATCGGGTCGCAGATCCTCGACGCGGCCGGATTCGAGGAGGCGGCCCGGACGCTGCTGCGCCTGCGCGCGGACCTGCACGCCGCGACGGGGTACCTGGCGCCCGAGGTCGACCTCGGGGGCGGCTACGGCGTCGCGTACCTGCCCGGCGAGAGCGCGATCGACCCCGGCGACGTCGCCGGGCGGCTCGCCACGACGGTCGGCGCGGTGTGCGCCGAGCTCTCCACACCGGTGCCGCGCATCTCGATCGAGCCCGGTCGGGCGATCGTCGGGCCGACGACGTTCACGCTCTACACCGTGGGCACCGTCAAGCCCGTGACGGTCGACGGCGACGACGGCCCCTTCACGCGCACCTACGTGGCGGTCGACGGCGGCATGAGTGACAACCTGCGTCCGGCGCTGTACGGCGCGCACTACACCGCGACGGTCGCGTCCCGCGTCGCGTCGCCGGAGACGGTGCGGGCCCGCGTGGTCGGCAAGCACTGCGAGAGCGGCGACATCGTGGTGCACGACGTCGCCCTGTCCGCGGACGTCGCGCCGGGGGACCTCCTCGCGGTCCCGGTCACCGGGGCCTACGGGCGCTCGATGGCGTCCAACTACAACCACGTCCCGCGGCCGCCGGTGCTCGCGGTGCGCGACGGCGCGGTGCGCGTGCTGGTGCGGCGGGAGACCGAGGACGACCTGCTGGCGCTCGACCTGGGGTGAGGAGTGGGGCGGCGGGTGCTCCGCCGCACTAGGCGTTGCTCTTCCGTCGCCGTGGGTGCTGCTCTTCCGCCGCACTGGGCGCTGCTCTTCCGTCGCCCTTGGCGCTGTCTCCCCGCCCGCCCTGGACGCTGTCTTCTCGCGGGGAACGGCGGCGTTCGCCGTCGTCCACAACTTCTCCGCGCTCGGCCTGCGTGTGGGTCCCCGGATAGACTTCGAACAGGCGTTCGAAGGCGGGAGGTGGGCAGGGTGACCATCACGGAGTCGCGCGGCGCCCACGTCGAGCCGACGTCGCCCGGTCCCTCGGGTGCCGAGACGGCGTCGGATGAACCCGGCCGCTGTGCCGCCCTCAATGCCGCTGTCGCCGTCGGCCCGTCGCGGCGCGAGCCCTCGCTCGCCGCGTCGGAGGAGGTCCTGAGCGCGTCCCTCCGCATGGCCACGGTCGTCGCCGGTGCCTCGACGTGGTCCGGGGTCGACCGCCGGGCGGTGCTGCATCGGCTGGATCGGGCCGCGGACGTGCTCGCGGCGGCCCGGGCGGCCGTCCTCGTCGCCGAGCGTGACGCCGGGGAGTGGCAGCGCAGCGGTGACCCGTCGTTCGAGGCCTGGCGCGGCCGGACGGGGCGAGCGGGAGTGCGGGCCGCAGCGGCCCAGGTCCGGCAGGCCGAGGGGCTCGCCGCCGTCCCCGAGGTCACCGCGGCGGTCGTGGACGGGAGCATCGGGCTCGAGCACGCCGCGGCGGTCGCCAGGATCGCGGCGACCGGCACCCCGGCCCAGCAGGCCGCGGTGTCCTCCGCGGCAGGTCAGGAGCAGCTGCTCGACCTCGCCCGAGGGACAGACGCGGCCGCGTTCGCGACGACCGTGTCCCGCTGGGCTGCCACGGTGGATCCCGACGCGCTCGAGGCCGACCACCAGGCGCAGCGGCGTGAGCGATTCCTGCACCTGAGTGACACGCCCCGCGGGACGTTCGTCAAGGGCCGGCTCGACCGCATGGCGGGCCACCGCGTGCGGCTCGCCCTGGAGGCTCTGACCCCGCGCCCGGCGGCGGACGACGACCGCGACCCGGGGCAGCGGTGCGCCGACGCGCTCGACGCGATGGCGGAGTCGGTCCTGCGGTCCGCAAGCACCAAGCCGGGGGCACACGTCCCGCCGCACGTGTCGCTGATCGTGCCGGCGGAGACGTGGGTCGCCGCCCGTGCGCATCGGAACCGCGGTCGCGCCCTGAAGCAGCGTGCCGGTACGGGTGATCTCCGGTCGTCGCTCGTGGGAGACGCTCCTGCGTCGCCGGGCGGTGCGGCGACCCGTTCCGTACGGGACGACCGAGCGGCCCACCTCGCGCCGGACGTGGGGATCGTCGGGTCCGGCGCCGCTGAGCCCGCGAGGCCGGCTGCGACGGACGGGTACCCTCCCGCGACGCTGGAAGACCGGACGCCGGTCCCCGCGAGCGAGCTGGCGGTGGCGATGTGCGACTGCGCGATCACCCGGATCGCCGTCGACGCTGAGGGCGTCCCGCTCGACCTGGGCCGCACGCAACGTCTCTTCAGCGGCGAGCAGCGACGGGCCGTCATCGCCCGCGACCAGGAGTGCGTCTGGCCCGGCTGCCACATGCACGCCCGGTGGTGCCAGATCCACCACATCGACTGGTGGGAACGCGATGGTGGGCTGACCAGTGTCGCGAACGGCGCTCTCCTGTGCAGCTTCCACCACCACGAGGTGCATCGGCGCGACCTCGTGATCACCCGACATGCCGATCCACCGGGCGCCCGGCATCCGGTGTCCCCGGGCGCCGCAGCGGAGGTGCCGCACCGACGGCGGGACAGGCGCACCGTCGTGGACCAGGCGACCTACGGGTTCCGCGAACGATCGGGGAGGCTCGTCGCGCCGACGCCGACGCCGGCCCCGGCCCCGGCCCCGGCCCCGGCCCCAGCCACGACGCCGACGCCCACGCCGACGCCGACGCCGACGCCGACCCCGACGGTGGGCCGGGGGCCATGAGTCGCGACGGCCTTGCCCGGGCCACCACCCGTATGGTGAGACGCCGGGCCGAGGGAGTGGACCGCGCCGGGAGGATCGCCCAGGCGCGGGACGTCCACCGCGGACGTCCGAGGACGACCACCGTGGACGACCACCGAGGACGTTCCCCACGGATGGCCCGGCGGCCCGTTCCACCGTCCGACGTCCTAGCCGCCGACCGATCGTCGCCGGACCCTTGACCTGGAGGTTCACCACCGTGCCAGCCCCCGCTCTGCGGATCGCACTGCTCGGGTGCGGCGTGGTCGGCACCCAGGTCGCCCGGCTGCTGCGCGAGCAGGCCGACGACCTCGCCGCCCGCGTCGGTGCCCCGCTCGAGCTCGTGGGCATCGCCGTCCGCGACGTCGACGCGCCGCGGGACGGAATCGACCCCGCGCTCCTGACGACCGATGCCGAGTCGCTCGTCGACCGGGCGGACATCGTCGTGGAGGTCATCGGCGGGCTCGAGCCGCCGCGTGCGCTGCTGCTCCGCGCGATCGCGGCCGGCGCCTCCGTGGTCACCGCCAACAAGGCCCTGCTCGCCGCGGACGGCCCGAGCCTGTACGCGGCGGCCGACGCCGCCGGGGTCGACGTCTACTTCGAGGCCGCCGTCGCCGGAGCCATCCCGATCGTCCGGCCGGTGCGCGAGTCTCTCGCCGGGGACCGGGTGCAGCGCATCGTCGGCATCGTCAACGGCACGACGAACTACGTCCTGGACCAGATGGCGACCGAGCACCTCGGGTTCGCCGAGGCCGTCGCGCAGGCGCAGGGGCTCGGGTACGCCGAGGCGGACCCGACCGCCGACGTCGAGGGGTACGACGCCGCCGCCAAGGCCGCGATCCTCGCGTCGCTCGCCTTCCACATCCGGGTCCCGCTCGAGGACGTGCACCGCGAGGGCATCACCGGCGTGACCGCCGAGGACGTCGCCTGGGCGGCGAGCACCGGCCACGTCGTCAAGCTGCTCGCGATCGCCGAGCGCACCGACGACGGCGTCTCGGTGCGTGTGCACCCCGCGCTCGTGCCGGTCAGCCACCCGCTCGCGGGCGTGCGCGGCGCGTTCAACGCCGTGTTCGTCGAGGCGGAGTCGGCGGGGGAGCTCATGTTCTACGGGCGCGGGGCGGGCGGGGCGCCGACGGCGTCCGCGGTTCTCGGTGACGTCGTGTCGGCCGCGCGCAATCGGGTGCTCGGCGGACGGGGACCGGTCGAGTCCAGCTACGCCGACCTGCCCGTGCTGCCGGCGTCCGCCGCGATGACGCGTTACCAGGTGCGCGTCGACGTCGTCGACCGTCCGGGGGTGCTCGCCCAGGTCGCCGCCGCCCTGGCCGACCACGGCGTGTCCATCGAGGCCGTTCGCCAGTCGCAGGCGCCCGCGGCACCCGCGGCCGTGACCGCGACCGCGACCGCCGAGGTCGCCGACCCGGTGGCGCACCTCGTCATCACCACGCACACCGCCACCGACGCCGCGCTCGCCGCCACGGTCGAGGCCGTCGGCACGCTCGACGCGGTGCTGTCCGTCCGGTCCGTCCTGCGAGTCGAAGGAAGCTGATGGCCCACCAGTGGCGTGGCGTGATCGCCGAGTACGCCGACCGCCTGCCCGAGCACCTGACCCGGACCGTCGTGACGCTGGGGGAGGGCGGCACGCCGCTCGTCCCGGCGCGCGCGCTGTCGGAGCGCACCGGGGCCGACGTGCACCTCAAGGTCGAGGGCATGAACCCGACCGGGTCCTTCAAGGACCGCGGCATGACGACCGCGATCTCGGCAGCCGCCGCCCGCGGGGCGAAGGTCGTCGTCTGCGCGTCGACCGGCAACACCTCGGCGTCGGCCGCGGCGTACGCGACCGCCGCCGGGATGCTCTGCGCGGTCCTCGTGCCGGACGGCAAGATCGCGATGGGCAAGCTCAGCCAGGCGATCGCGCACGGCGCACGCCTGCTGCAGGTGGACGGCAACTTCGACGACTGCCTCGTCGCGGCGCGCAAGCTCGCCGACGCCTACGGCGTCGAGCTGGTGAACTCGGTCAACCCCGACCGCATCCAGGGCCAGAAGACCGGCGCGTTCGAGGTCGTCGACGCGCTCGGGGACGCCCCCGACATCCACGTCCTCCCGGTCGGCAACGCGGGCAACATCACCGCGTACTGGAAGGGCTACACCGAGTACGCCGCCGACGGCCCCGCCACCCGGACCCCGGCGATGTGGGGTTCCAGGCCGCCGGCGCCGCACCCATCGTCGCCGGTCACCCGGTCACGCACCCCGAGACCATCGCCACCGCCATCCGGATCGGCAACCCCGCGTCCTGGGAGCAGGCCACCGCGGCGCGCGACACCTCCGGCGGTCTCATCGAGTCCGTCACCGACGACCAGATCCTCGCCGCGCACCGCGTGCTGTCCAGCGAGTGCGGCGTGTTCGTCGAGCCCGCGTCGGCGGCCGGCGTCGCGGGGATCCTCATGCTCGCCGAGCAGGGCGCGTCCCGGCCGGCGCGCGCATCGTCGTCACGGTCACGGGGCACGGCCTCAAGGACCCGCAGTGGGCGCTGCGTACCGCCGACGGCGACGAGATCGTCCCGGTGCGGGTGGGCGCCGACGTCGTGTCGATCGCCGACGCGCTCGAGCTCTCCTGACCGTGGTGGCCCGCACGCCGGGCGCCGTGACCCCGCTCGGCGCCGACCACGTCCGGGTCCGCGTCCCGGCGACCAGTGCGAACCTCGGTCCGGGTTTCGACGCGCTCGGGCTCGCGCTCGGGGTGCACGACGAGGTCGAGGTCCGCCGCCTCGGCGAGCCCGGCACCGTCGTGGAGGTCACCGGCGAGGGGGCGGGCGAGGTGCCCGACGGCGAGGCGCACCTCGTCGTCCGCGCGCTGCGGCTCGCACTCGACCACGTCGGCGCGCCGCAGCCCGGTCTGCACCTCGTGTGCACCAACCGCATCCCGCACGGTCGCGGGATGGGCTCGTCCGCGGGCGCCGTCGTCGCCGGGCTGCTCGCCGCCCGCGGCCTCCTCGCCGATCCCACCCTGCTGGACGACGACGTCGTCCTGCGCCTCGCGACCGACATCGAGGGCCACCCTGACAACGCCGCTCCGGCGGTGCGGGGGCGCGACCGTCGCCTGGTGCGAGCCGTCCGGTGCCCGCGCTGTGCGGGTGCCCACGCACGCCGACCTGGCGCCCGTCGTGCTGATCCCCGAGATACGGCTCGCGACCTCGACCGCGCGCGGGCTGCTGCCGGCGACGGTCCCCCACGGGGACGCCGCGTTCGCCGCCGGACGCGCCGCCCTGCTCGTCCACGCGCTCGGCGAGCGCCCCGACCTCCTGCTCGCAGCCACGGAGGACCGGCTGCACCAGGCGTACCGCACGCCGGCGATGCCCGACAGCCTCGACCTCGTCGGAGCCCTGCGGGCGCGCGGGGTCGCCGCGGTCGTCTCCGGAGCAGGGCCGACGGTGCTCGTGCTGGCGAGGGCGGCGGGGGACGGCGCGACCGACGCCGACGACGCGGTGCGCGACGTGCTGAGCGGTACGACGAGTCGCTGGCACACCCTCGTGCCCGGGCTCGACCGGGACGGTGCGACGGTCGAGCGCGTCCTGCGCAGAGGCGCCGCCCCGGACGGGTGAATGTGCACGTCGGGCATGGCGGCGGGGGCCGCGGTGTTAGAGTGGAAGAGCCCCCAGGACCTCGGCTCTCATGTGCTGCGCAGGCCGCAGCGTGCCGGACCGGAGGCTCATCAGCCCCACATCACCTGACGTCGTCGTACGCCGTCGGCAGTGGGCTGAGGCAACGTCCGGCCGTCTGGCGCCGGACGTCGACATGCGGCCGCCCCCCCAGAGAGCCGGCCGCCGACGAGGGGGAAGGATCCTTCGTGACTGACACCATCGACGCCACCGTGAGCGGCGCTGCGCAGGACGCAGCAGCCGCCGGTGGCTCCACCCGGGGCGGCGCGATCTCCGCGATGCGCCTGCCGGAGCTGCAGGCGCTCGCCTCGCAGCTCGGCGTGACCGGGACGTCCAGGATGCGCAAGAGCGACCTGCTGGACGCGATCAGGGCCAAGCGTGGCGGGGGCGACGGCGCCCGTGCCGCACGGCCCGCGGGCGAGGACGCCCCGGCCGGCACGCAGCAGCAGGTCGCGCGCCGTGCGCAGCGCACGGAGAGCGCTGACGAGGGGACCGACCGTCCCGTGGGTGCGGACCGCCCGGACCGCGTCGAGCGTGGTGACCGTGCCGGTCGCACCGACCGGTCCGAGGGCATGGACCGGCCCGAGCCCGCCGACACCACCGACCGCGCCGACTCTGCTGACCGCAGCGACCGCGCTGACCGCAGCGAGCGCGCCGACCGCAGCGACCGCGCTGACCACAGCGACCGCGCCGACATCACCAACCGCGCCGACCGGCCCGAGCGCACCGTCGAGCTCCCGCCCGCGGCGCAGTTCCGCCCGCAGCGCGCCGTCTCCGACGAGCGACTGCCGCGCATCGACATCGAGCTCCCGCTGCCCGCCGACGAGCGCCGCGACGCCGGCCGGGACGACCGTGCCGCGCGTGCGGCGGAGGCCGTCGGGTCCGTCACCGGCGACCGCTCCGAGCGCGGCTCGCGCCGCTCCGGCCGCGACCGCGGGCCGGCGCGTACCGAGGGCGACGCGCCGGGCCGTGGCGACGTCGGCCAGTCCGACGACGCCTCCGCACGTCGGGACGAGCAGGGCCGGGGGACGCAGAACGGGCAGGGCCCGCGCGGCCGCCAGGGCCAGAACGACCAGCCGAACCAGCCCGACCAGCCCGGTCAGACGAACCAGCAGGGCCAGCAGGGCCAGTCGACCCAGCAGGGCGGTCAGTTCCTCGACGGCGACGACGACGAGCGCGGCGGCCGCCGGCGCCGCAACCGGGACCGCTACCGCGACCGCGACCGCACCAAGCGCGGACGTGGTCAGCGTCAACCCGGCGACCTGGCCGGCCTCGACGAGGTCGAGGTCAGCGACGACGACGTCCTGCTGCCCGTCGCCGGGATCCTCGACATCAAGGACAACTACGGCTTCGTGCGCACCACGGGCTACCTGCCCGGTGACAGCGACGTCTACGTGACGATGGGCCAGGTCAAGAAGGCCGGGCTGCGCAAGGGCGACGCCGTCACCGGCGCCGTCCGCCAGCCGCGCGACGGGGAGACGCCGCAGCCCCAGGGGCGCAACAGCAGGTTCAACGCCCTCGTGCGCCTGGACACGGTCAACGGCATGAACCCGGACCAAGCGCGTCAGCGCCCCGAGTTCGGCAAGCTGACGCCGCTGTACCCGCAGGACCGCCTGCGCCTGGAGACCCAGCCGAACATCCTCACGACCCGGGTGATCGACCTGGTCGCGCCGATCGGCAAGGGTCAGCGCGGGCTCATCGTGTCGCCGCCCAAGGCCGGCAAGACGCTCGTGCTCCAGGCGATCGCGAACGCGATCACCACGAACAACCCCGAGGTCCACCTCATGGTCGTGCTCGTCGACGAGCGCCCCGAGGAGGTCACGGACATGCAGCGGACGGTCAAGGGCGAGGTCATCGCGTCGACCTTCGACCGGCCCGCCGACGACCACACCACCGTGGCCGAGCTCGCGATCGAGCGCGCCAAGCGGCTGGTCGAGCTGGGGCAGGACGTCGTCGTGCTCCTGGACTCGATCACCCGGCTGGGCCGCGCGTACAACATCGCGGCGCCGGCGTCGGGCCGCATCCTGTCCGGTGGCGTCGACTCGAGCGCGCTGTACCCGCCGAAGAGGTTCTTCGGTGCGGCGCGCAACATCGAGAACGGCGGCTCGCTGACCATCCTTGCCACGGCGCTGGTCGAGACGGGCTCCAAGGCCGACGAGGTCATCTTCGAGGAGTTCAAGGGCACCGGGAACATGGAGCTCAAGCTCTCCCGGAACCTCGCGGACAAGCGCATCTTCCCGGCGGTGGACGTCGACGCGTCCGGCACGCGCCGCGAGGAGATCCTGGTCCCGGCCGACGAGCTGAAGATCAACTGGAAGCTGCGCCGGGTGATGAGCGCGCTCGACCAGCAGCAGGCGATCGAGCTGCTGCTGAACAAGCTGCGCGAGACCCACTCGAACGTCGAGTTCCTGCTGCAGGTGCAGAAGACGACGCCGAGCGCCCCGGGCCACGGCAGCGACTAGCGGGATGATTTCGCCGGGACCCAGCGTTCTGGCACACTGTTCGGCCGGTCACCGGTTCACGTGGAGCACGCCGTGCCCGCGACCCGGGGACGAACCCCAAGGAGACACATCGTGAAGAAGGACATCCACCCGTCCTACGTGGAGACGACCGTGACCTGCACCTGCGGGAACACGTTCACCACGCGCTCGACCCAGACGTCCGGCGAGATCCGCGCTGACGTGTGCAGCGCCTGCCACCCGTTCTACACGGGCAAGCAGAAGATCCTCGACACCGGTGGCCGCGTGGCTCGCTTCGAGGCTCGCTACGGCAAGAAGGCCGCGGCGCCCGCAGCCGAGTAAGGCCCCCGACGCCGGTGGTCCCCGCAGTCGCCCTCCATGGCGGCGCGGTGGCCACCGGCGTTCGTGTCTCTGCCCACGTGTCCGTGCCCACTCCGGTGCGCCGGACGACGCCGCCGCACCGAGAGCGCCTGAAGGGTCACCCATGAGCGAGGCCTTCGCCTCCGTCGAGCCGTTGCTCGCCGAGCACGCCGACATCGAGCAGCAGCTCGCCGACCCGTCCGTGCACGCCGACGCCGGCCGGGCCCGCCTGCTCGGGCGCCGGTACGCCGAGCTCAACCAGGTCGTCGGCGCCTACCGCGGGTGGGAGCAGGCGACCACCGACCTCGCCGACGCCACCGAGATCGCCGAGCTCGACGACGCCTACACCGCGGAGCTGCCCGCGCTGCGGCAGGAGGCGGAGGTCGCCGCCGAGCGGCTGCGCCGCGTCCTCATCCCGCGCGACCCCGACGACGCCCGCGACGTCATCCTCGAGATCAAGGCGGGGGAGGGCGGCGAGGAGTCCGCGCTGTTCGCCGGCGACCTGCTGCGGATGTACCTGCGGTACGCCGAGCGTCGCGGCTGGCGGACCGAACTGATCGCCGCCACGGAGTCGGACCTCGGCGGCTACAAGGACGTCCAGGTCGCGATCAAGGTCCGCGGCAGCCTGACCGACGCCGCCGACGGTGTGTGGGCCAGCCTGAAGTACGAGGGCGGGGTGCACCGCGTCCAGCGCGTGCCGGTCACCGAGTCCCAGGGCCGCATCCACACCTCGGCCGCCGGGGTGATGGTCTTCCCCGAGGTGGACGACCCCGGCGAGGTCGCCATCGACCCCAGCGACCTGCGGATCGACGTCTACCGGTCGTCCGGGCCGGGGGGCAGTCGGTCAACACGACGGACTCCGCCGTGCGCATCACGCACGTGCCGACCGGGATCGTCGTGTCGATGCAGAACGAGAAGAGCCAGCTGCAGAACCGCGAGCAGGCCATGCGCGTGCTGCGGGCGCGGCTGCTCGCGGCCCAGGCCGAGGCGGCGTCGGCCGCGGCGTCCGAGGCGCGCCGGTCGCAGGTGCGCACCGTCGACCGCTCGGAGCGGATCCGGACGTACAACTATCCCGAGAACCGCATCGCGGACCACCGCACCGGCTACAAGGCGTACAACCTCGACACCGTGCTCGACGGCGACCTGGACGCGGTCGTGCGCTCGGCGATCGAGGCCGACGAGGCCGCACGGCTCGCCGCGGCCGGCGCGTGAGCGCGGAGCTCCTGCTCGGCCCGGCCCTGCGTGACGCGGAGCGCGTGCTCGCCGCGGCCGGCGTCGGGTCACCGCGCGTCGACGCGGAGCTCCTCGCCGCGCACCTGCTCGGAGTCAC
This sequence comes from Cellulomonas sp. ATA003, assembly GCF_031582905.1. Lineage (NCBI taxonomy): Bacteria > Bacillati > Actinomycetota > Actinomycetes > Micrococcales > Cellulomonadaceae > Cellulomonas > Cellulomonas sp. ATA003. Next base: position 2,971,123 of record NZ_CP133990.1, on the reverse strand, counting down.
CCGGGGTGAGCTCGGGGTCGCGGTCGTCCTCGGGCGGCCGGCGCCAGCCGGCCTGGGTGACCTCGTGGCGCGCCGCGCACAGCGCGTGCCTCTGCAGCACCTCGTGGGCACCGCCCCGTTCCGCGGGCTCGACCTCGCGGTCGGTCCGGGCGTCTTCGTCCCCCGCCCCGAGACCGAGGCGGTCGCGCAGGTCGCGATCGACGCCGCCCACGACGCCGTCGCCCGCCGGGGCGCCGCGCTCGTCGTCGACCTGTGCACCGGGTCGGGCGCCATCGCGCTCGCCGTGGCCGCCGAGGTGCCCGGCGCGCAGGTGCACGCGGTCGAGCTCGACGCGGTGGCCCACGCGTGGGCGGCGCGCAACGTCGCCGGCAGCGGCGTCGTCCTGCACCGCGGGGACGCGCGCACCGCGCTGACCGACCTCGACGGCACGGTCGACGTCGTCGTGAGCAACCCGCCGTACGTCCCGCCGGGTGCTGTGCCGGTCGACCCCGAGGTCGCCGACCACGACCCCGCGGTCGCCCTCTACGGTCTCGGGCCGGACGGGCTCGAGGTCCCCGCGGGGTCGTGCGGGCCGCCGCGCGGCTGCTGCGCGCCGGCGGCGTGCTCGTCGTCGAGCACGCGGAGGTGCAGGCTGCCGCGGCCCGCGCGATGGTCGACGCGAGCGGGGACTTCACCCCGGCCGTGACGAGGGACGACCTCACCGGCCGTCCCCGGATGGTCGTCGCCCGGCGCGCGGGCACGCCGGACGCCGACGACGACGTGAAACACTCGCCGTCGTGACCGCGCTCGACCGACTCCGCGACGCCCACGACCCCGCGACCTGGGGTCCCGCCCTCGACGAGGCCGTCCACGTCGTGTCGCGCGGCGGGCTCGTCGTCCTGCCGACCGACACGGTCTACGGCATCGGGGCCGACGCGTTCACCCCGCCCGCGGTGGCCGCGCTCCTCGCCGCCAAGGGCCGCGGTCGTCAGTCGCCGCCCCCGTGCTCGTGCCGGCGGTGCAGACCCTCGACGGGCTCGCGACCGACGTGCCCGACGCCGTCCGGGCACTCGTCGCCGCGTTCTGGCCCGGTGGCCTCACGGTCATCCTGCGGTCCCAGCCGTCGCTGGCCTGGGACCTGGGGGACGCGCACGGGACGGTCGCGCTGCGCATGCCCGACCACCCGACCGCGCTCGCGCTGCTGCAGCGCACGGGTCCGCTCGCGGTCTCCAGCGCGAACCTCACCGGCCGCCCGGCAGCGACGACCGCGCCCGCGGCCGCGGCGGACCTCGGCACCAGCGTGCAGGTGTACCTCGACGCCGGCCCCGTCCCGGGCGGCGTCGCGTCGACGATCGTCGACGCGACCGGGGCGGAGCTGCGCCTCGTGCGTGCCGGCGCTGTCTCCCTCGACGCGCTGCGCGCCGTCACGCCCGTCGTCGCGGCCGACGGGCGGCAGGACGCCGGGTGAGGGTCTACCTGCTCGTCCTGCTCGTCGCCGCGGCGGTCACCTACCTGCTGACCCCGGTCGCGCGGTGGGTGGCCCTGCGCACCGGGGCGATCACCGCGCTGCGGGACCGGGACGTGCACGCGGTCCCCACCCCACGGCTCGGCGGGCTGGCGATGCTCGGCGGGCTCGCGGTCGCCATGGCCGTGGCGAGCCAGATCCCGTTCCTGCGCGGGGTGTTCGAGGACACCGGTCAGGCCTGGGGGATCGTCGGAGCCGCGGCCATGGTGTGCCTGCTCGGGGTGGCCGACGACATCTGGGACCTGGACTGGATGACGAAGCTCGCGGGGCAGTCCCTGGCCGGCGTCTTCCTCGCCTTCCAGGGGGTGCAGCTCTACCAGTTCCCGTTCGGGGTCGGCCTCTTCATCGGGTCGTCCGGGTTCTCCCTGTTCGTCACGGTGCTCGCGGTGGTCGTCGCGATGAACGCGGTGAACTTCGTCGACGGCCTCGACGGGCTCGCTGCCGGCATGATCGCGATCGGCGGCACGGGCTTCTTCGTCTACACCTACCTGCTGTCCCGCGAGGCGAGCCCCACCGACGTGTCCAACATCGCCACGGTCGTGGTGGCCGCGCTCGTCGGGGCGTGCATCGGCTTCCTCCCGCACAACTTCTTCCCGGCGCGGATCTTCATGGGGGACTCGGGCTCGATGCTCATCGGCCTCGTCATCGCCAGCGCGGCGATCGTGGTGACCGGCCAGCTCGACCTCGGGATGGACACCGGCCGGCAGGCCGTGCCCGCGATCCTGCCGATCCTGCTGCCCATCGCGGTGCTCCTGCTGCCACTGCTCGACATGGCGCTCGCGGTGGTCCGCCGGATCGGCGCCGGACGCTCCCCGTTCCACCCCGACCGCCTCCACCTGCACCACCGGCTGCTCCAGCTGGGGCACTCCCACCGTCGCGCGGTCGCCATCATGTACCTGTGGACGGCGGTGTTCGCCTTCGGTGCCGCCGCGCTCGTCCTGCTCTCCACGACCACCGTGCTCGTCGTCCTCGGCGCCGCGACGTTCGTCGCCGCCCTGCTCACGCTCGGGCCGCTGCGCGGCCGCCGCCGTCCCGGTGACGAGCTCGACGGACCGATCAGCCCCGGCACCGGCCGTCCGGTCGGCCACCACGAAGGGATCCACCCATGACCTCGCCCGACGCCACCCCGCCGGACGCCGACGGGGTGCAGCAGGACGCCGCGCGAGCGGTGTTCCGGACCGCCCTGCGCGACATGCTCGTGCTGCTGGCCGTGCTGACCGTGGTCGGTGGGGGACTGGGATACCTCCTCGCCGGTGCCCCCGGCCTGTGGGGTGCGCTCCTCGGCGTCGCGCTCACGCTCGTGTTCTCCGGGACGACGGTCGTGTCGATGCTCGCGACCGCAGGTGCCGCCCCCCAGACGACCGCCGCCGTCGTCCTGGGGTCGTGGCTGGGCAAGATGATCGTCCTGGTCGCTGCGCTCGCACTGCTGCGCGGCCAGACGTTCTACGACCGCGTCGCGCTCGCCGTCGTGCTCCTGGTGGGCGTGATCGGCTCGGCGCTCCTGGACTACCGCGCGGTGCGGGGCGGGCGCGTGCCGTACACCGATCCCGGGTCGGGCTCGCCCGCCTGAGCGTCCCGCCGCGGGTGCGGCCCGCGGCGCCGGGCCGTGACGCCCGCGCAGGGCGCCGGCGGCGGCCCCGCTGCGCGGATCGCCGTCCCGCATACGTTAGGCTTCACCCGATCCAATCCGGCCTGTCCGACGTGACGCACGCTCGTCCGAGCGCGCGCCTTCGGCGTACGACCACGGGGAGCTCGTCCTGAACACCGTTGTGACGACACGACTGCTCGCCGCCGCGGGTCATGAGGAGGGCGGCGGCTTCCACGCCCCCACCATCGGAGAGTTCTTCCCCACCGCCATCGCGTTCGGGGGGACCGCCTTCGAGTTCAACCGGATCATGCTGGTCCGGGTGGTCGCGGCCCTCGCGCTGTGCCTGCTGTTCTGGCTGGCCGCACGCCGCGCGACGCTCGTCCCGGGCCGTGGCCAGGGCGTGGCGGAGATCGCGCTGGACTTCGTCCGCGTGAACATCGCCCGGGAGATCCTGGGCGAGAACGCGCGCAAGTACCTGCCGATGCTGACCACGATCTTCTTCGCGATCCTCGCGTTCAACGTCACGGGCATCATTCCGTTCCTCAACATCGCGGGGACGTCCCTCATCGGGCTGCCGGTGCTGCTGGCCCTGTGGGTGTACGTCATGTACCTCGGGGCCGGCGTGAAGGCGCACCACGGCGTGGGCGGGTTCCTCAAGTCGAACCTGTTCCCGCCCGGGGTCCCCAAGCTCCTCTACGTCCTCATCACGCCGATCGAGGTCCTGCAGGTCTTCGTGATCCGGCCGGCCACGCTGGCGCTGCGACTCACGGCCAACATGATCGCCGGGCACCTGCTCCTCGTGCTGTGCTTCGCGGCCACGCACTTCTTCTTCTTCGAGGCGACCGGTGCTCTCAAGGCCGTCGGCGCGCTGTCCCTCGCGGCCGGCCTCGCGTTCACGCTCTTCGAGCTCCTCGTCGCGGCCCTGCAGGCGTACATCTTCGCGCTGCTCGCGGCGGTCTACATCAGCCTCTCCACCGAGGCGCACTGACCCGGCGCCCCGGCGCTGACACGACCCCCAGCTGTTCAACCTGCCCGGTACGACCGGGCGCCCCAACGGAAGGAACCCTCATGGCGGACGCAACCATCCTGGCCGAGGTCACGGGAGACGTGGCGACGATCGGCTACGGCCTCGCCACGCTCGGCCCGGGCATCGGCCTCGGCATCCTCATCGGCAAGACCGTCGAGGGCATCTCGCGCCAGCCTGAGGTCGCCGGCCAGCTGCGCACCACGATGTTCATCGGTGTGGCGTTCGTCGAGGTGCTCGCGCTGCTCGGTCTCATCGCCGGCTTCCTGTTCTGATGCACGCCTCGACCGCCGCGGCGCTCGTCGCTGCGGAGAGCACCCCGGAGTACGAGGGGATCGACCTCTTCATCCCCGCGGTCTACGACATCCTCTGGTCGGCTGTCGTCGTCATCCCGATCGCGATCCTGTTCTACAAGGTCGTGCTGCCGAAGTTCACCGCCGTGCTCGACGAGCGCACGTCGCGGATCGAGGGCGGCATCGCCAAGGCGGAGTCGGCGCAGGCGGAGGCCCAGGAGGCGCTCGCGCGCAACCAGCAGGAGCTCGCCGCGGCGCGCGCCGAGGCGGCACGCATCCGCGAGGAGGCGCGCACCGAGGGTTCAGCCATCGTCGCGGAGTACCGCGAGCGGGCCTCGGCGGAGGCGGACCGCATCCTCGAGACGGCCCAGCGCCAGATCGAGGCGGAGCGCCAGCAGGCCTCGGTCGCGCTGCGCGCCGAGGTCGGCACGCTGGCCACGCAGCTCGCGTCGCGGATCGTCGGCGAGGCCCTGGAGGACGAGGCGCGTCAGTCGCGCGTCGTCGACCGGTTCCTCGACGAGCTCGCGGCGACCACCACGGCGGACGCAGGCAAGGGGAAGTGATGCGCGGGACGAGTCGGGTCTCACTGCAGGGGGTCGCGGACCGGTTCGAGCCGGTGCTGCTCGCTGCCGGTGCCGAGGCGGCAACCATCGGTGAGCAGATGTTCACCCTGGTCGACGCCCTCGACGGGTCCGGCTCGTTGCGTCGCACCCTGACCGACCCGTCGGTCGAGGGTGAGGCGAAGGCGGGCCTGGCCCGCCGCCTGCTCGCCGACGCCCGACCCGAGGTGGCCGACGTCGTCGCCGACCTCGTGTCGCAGCGGTGGTCGGACGAGGAGGACCTCACCGAGGGCATCGAGGAGCTCGGGTTCTGGGCGGTGCTGGCCTCGGCCGACGCCGCCGGTGACCTGCTCCGCGTCGAGCAGGAGCTGTTCGCGCTCACCCGCGCGCTGGTCGACCAGCGTGAGGTCCGCCGCGCGCTGGCGGACCCGGCGGCGGCACCCGAGCGGCGCGCGGCCCTCGTCGAGGCGATCCTCGGCGGCGGCGCGGCCGACGGCACGTCGCGCATCGCCCGGCGGGCCGCGGTGTCGGCGCGCGGGCGCCGGTTCGTCGCGACCCTCACGCACGTCGGCGACCTCGCCGCCGCGCGTCGGCGTCGCATCGTCGCCTCGGTGACGTCGCGCACCGAGCTCACGGCCGCGCAGCGCGAACGGCTCGCCGGGATCCTCGCGTCGACCTACGGCTCCGACATCCAGATCAACGTGTCCGTGGACCCCACCGTGCTGGGCGGCCTGCGGGTCCAGGTGGGCGCCGACGTCGTCGACGCGACGGTGCTCACCCGCCTCGACGACGCCCGACGACGACTTGCCGGCTGACCGGGCTCGCCCCCACTCACGCATCATGAACGTGTACGACCGCACCCACCGAGGTGCAGTCACGACAGGAGAAACGCAATGGCTGAGCTGACGATCCGCTCCGAGGACATCAGGGCTGCCCTCGACAGCTTCGTGAAGTCCTACGAGCCGAAGGGCGCGGTGGCCGAGGAGGTCGGCCGCGTCGTCCTCGCCGGCGACGGCATCGCGCAGGTCGAGGGCCTGCCGGGAGCGATGGCGAACGAGCTGCTGCGCTTCGAGGACGGCACGCTCGGCCTCGCGCTGAACCTCGACGTCCGCCAGATCGGCGTCGTCGTCCTGGGGGAGTTCACCGGGATCGAGGAGGGCCAGGAGGTCCGCCGGACGGGCGAGGTCCTGTCCGTCCCGGTCGGTGACGGCTACCTGGGTCGTGTCGTCGACCCGCTCGGCGAGGCGATCGACGGTCTCGGCGAGATCGCGACATCCGGTCGGCGAGCCCTGGAGCTGCAGGCGCCCGGCGTCATGGCGCGCAAGAGCGTCCACGAGCCGCTGCAGACCGGCCTCAAGGCCATCGACGCGATGATCCCGATCGGCCGCGGCCAGCGTCAGCTCATCATCGGTGACCGCCAGACCGGCAAGACGGCGATCGCGATCGACACGATCATCAACCAGAAGGCCAACTGGGAGACCGGCGACCCGAAGAAGCAGGTCCGCTGCATCTACGTCGCCATCGGCCAGAAGGGCTCGACGATCGCCTCCGTGCGCGGCGCCCTCGAGGCGGCCGGCGCGCTGGAGTACACGACGATCGTCGCGGCGCCCGCGTCCGACCCCGCCGGGTTCAAGTACCTCGCGCCCTACACCGGCTCCGCGATCGGCCAGCAGTGGATGTACGAGGGCAAGCACGTCCTCATCATCTTCGACGACCTGTCCAAGCAGGCCGAGGCCTACCGCGCCGTCTCGCTGCTGCTGCGCCGCCCGCCGGGCCGCGAGGCGTACCCCGGCGACGTCTTCTACCTGCACTCCCGTCTCCTCGAGCGCTGCGCGAAGCTCTCCGACGAGCTGGGCGCGGGCTCGATGACCGGTCTGCCGATGATCGAGACGAAGGCCAACGACGTCTCGGCGTACATCCCGACCAACGTCATCTCGATCACCGACGGCCAGATCTTCCTCCAGTCGGACCTGTTCAACGCCAACCAGCGCCCCGCGGTCGACGTCGGCATCTCGGTGTCCCGCGTCGGTGGCTCGGCCCAGGTCAAGGCCATGAAGAAGGTCTCCGGGACGCTGAAGCTCGACCTGGCGCAGTACCGCTCGCTCGAGGCGTTCGCCATGTTCGCCTCGGACCTCGACGCCGCGTCGCGTGCGCAGCTGACCCGTGGGGCTCGCCTCATGGAGCTGCTCAAGCAGCCGCAGTACTCGCCGTTCCCGGTCGAGGACCAGGTCGCGTCGATCTGGGCCGGCACCAAGGGCAAGCTGGATGACGTCCCGCTCGAGGACGTCGGCCGCTTCGAGACCGAGCTCATCGACCACCTGCGCCGCAACACCGAGGTGCTCACCACGATCGCGACCTCGGGCAAGCTCGAGGACGAGACCGAGCAGGCGCTCGAGGCGGGCGTCGACGAGTTCCGTCGCGGCTTCCTCAAGGGAGACGGCTCGCCGCTCGTCGGTGGGGACGTGACGGACGAGGCCGTCGAGGTCGAGCAGGAGCAGATCGTCCGGCAGAAGCGGGGCTGACGCGTGGCAGGTCAGCAGCGCGTCTACCGGCAGCGGATCCGGTCGACCCAGTCGTTGAAGAAGATCTTCCGTGCGATGGAGCTCATCGCCGCGTCGCGCATCGGCAAGGCGCGGGGACGCGTGACGGCCGCGACCCCGTACGCCCGTGCGCTCACGCGCGCGGTCTCGGCGGTCGCGACCCACTCGGACGTCTCGCACCCGCTCACCACCGAGCGGACCGACACGAACCGGGTCGCCGTGCTCGTCGCGACGTCGGACCGCGGGATGGCGGGGGCCTACTCGGCCTCCGTCATCCGCGAGGCGGAGCGTCTGGTCGAGGAGCTGCAGGGGGAGGGCAAGGAGGTCGTCCTGTACGTCGTCGGCCGCCGCGCCGTGTCGTACTACGCCTTCCGGGGTCGCGACATCGCCCAGAGCTGGACCGGGGGTCGGACGCACCGACCTACGAGACGGCGACGGAGATCGCCGACACCCTGCTCGCGGCGTTCCTCGACCCGAGCACCGAGGGGGTCGGCGAGCTGCACGTGGTGTACACGCAGTTCGTCAACATGGTCACCCAGACGCCGCGGGTCATCCGGATGCTGCCGCTCGAGGTCGTCGAGGGGGTCACGTCGGCGGAGGAGCACCGTGCCCTGCCGCTGTACGACTTCGAGCCCTCGCCCGAGGCCGTGCTGGACGCCCTGCTGCCCCGCTACGTGCGCAGCCGCATCTACAGCTGCCTGCTCCAGGCGGCCGCGTCCGAGCTCGCCGCCCGGCAGCGCGCGATGCACACGGCGACCGAGAACGCCGAGGACCTCATCCGGATGTACACCCGGCTGGCGAACCAGGCGCGTCAGGCCGAGATCACCCAGGAGATCAGCGAGATCGTCTCCGGCGCTGACGCGCTGGCCTCCTGAAAGCAGCGCACCGCTGCCCACCCGACCGAGCATGCAGGTACAGACCGACCGGGGCCGTCCTCGGTCCAGCGAAGCGAGAGATCAATGACTGCCACCGTTACCGAGACCGGCTCCTCGCAGTCCGGTCAGCCGACCGTCGGGCGGGTCGCCCGGGTGATCGGTCCCGTCGTCGACATCGAGTTCCCGGCCGACGCGATCCCCGAGATCTACAACGCGCTCACGGTCGACATCGACCTCGCCACGCGCGGTGAGGGCGAGGGAACCCTCACCATGACGCTCGAGGTTGCCCAGCACCTGGGTGACGCGCTCGTGCGCGCCATCGCGCTCAAGCCGACCGACGGCCTCGTCCGCGGTGCCGTCGTCACCGACACGGGCAAGCCGATCAGCGTCCCGGTGGGCGACGTCACCAAGGGTCATGTCTTCGACGTGACCGGTGAGGTCCTCAACCTCAAGGAGGGCGAGCAGCTCGAGATCACCGAGCGCTGGCCGATCCACCGCAAGGCGCCGAGCTTCGACCAGCTCGAGTCCAAGACGCAGATGTTCGAGACCGGCATCAAGGTCATCGACCTGCTCACCCCGTACGTGCAGGGCGGGAAGATCGGCCTGTTCGGGGGCGCCGGCGTCGGCAAGACGGTCCTGATCCAGGAGATGATCTACCGCGTCGCCAACAACCACAACGGTGTGTCGGTGTTCGCCGGGGTCGGTGAGCGCACCCGCGAGGGCAACGACCTCATCGAGGAGATGACGGACTCCGGGGTCATCAAGCAGACCGCCCTGGTGTTCGGCCAGATGGACGAGCCGCCGGGCACGCGTCTGCGGGTCGCGCTGTCCGCGCTGACGATGGCGGAGTACTTCCGCGACGTGCAGAAGCAGGACGTGCTGCTGTTCATCGACAACATCTTCCGGTTCACGCAGGCCGGCTCCGAGGTGTCGACGCTGCTCGGCCGCATGCCGTCCGCGGTCGGCTACCAGCCGAACCTGGCGGACGAGATGGGCCAGCTGCAGGAGCGGATCACCTCGACGCGTGGTCACTCGATCACCTCGCTGCAGGCGATCTACGTGCCCGCGGACGACTACACCGACCCCGCCCCGGCGACGACGTTCGCGCACCTGGACGCCACGACGGAGCTGTCCCGCGAGATCGCGTCGCGTGGTCTGTACCCGGCCGTCGACCCGCTGGCGTCCACGTCCCGCATCCTCGACCCGCGCTACGTCGGCCAGGAGCACTACGACACGGCGACCCGCGTGAAGTCGATCCTCCAGCGCAACAAGGAGCTGCAGGACATCATCGCGATCCTCGGTGTCGACGAGCTGTCCGAGGAGGACAAGACCGTCGTCGGCCGCGCGCGCCGCATCCAGCAGTTCCTGTCCCAGAACACCTACATGGCCGAGCAGTTCACCTCGGTCCCCGGCTCGACGGTCCCGCTCTCGGAGACGGTCGAGGCGTTCTCGAAGATCGCGGACGGCGAGTTCGACCACATCTCCGAGCAGGCGTTCTTCAACATCGGTGGGCTCGAGGACCTCGAGCGCAACTGGGCGCGGATCCAGAAGGACTACGGGCTCTAGAGCCCGACCACCGGCCCGAGCACCTGAGACAAGGGGAGTACCTGTGGCACACCTGGAGGTCGACCTCGTCGCCGCCGACCGCACGATCTGGTCGGGCGAGGCGAGCATGGTCAGCGCGCCCGCGTCGGAGGGCGAGGTCGGCATCCTGCCCGGGCACACCCCGATGCTGGCGGTGCTGCGGGCCGGCACCGTGCGGATCACCCCGCTGCAGGGTGAGGTGGTCCGCACGGACGTCGAGGCGGGGTTCATCTCCGTCGACGAGAACCGCGTCACGGTCGTGTCAGACTCGGCCGTCGCCGGCTCCGCCGGGCGCTGACCGCCGGGGGCCAGGTGTCGGGGACGCTGGTCGGTGCCGTGCTCGCGGCGCTCCTGCTCGTGCTCGTCGTCCTGGCAGCGCTCGGCGCGTCCCGCCTGCGAGTGCTGTCGAGCCGGATCGGCTCGTTCGAGTGCGGCGCCCGACCGGCCGAACCGGCCGGGGGCAGCTGGACGGCCGGCATCGCGCACTACGGTGCCGGCCGGATCGAGTGGTGGCGGTCCTGGTCGCTCGCCCCGCGTCCGGCGCAGACGTGGAGACGCCGGGAGCTCGAGGTCGTCGACCGTGCCCCGCTGGGCCCGGACGACCCCGGGACGCTCCTCGTCCGGTGCCGGTACGGCGGTCAGGACCTGGAGCTCAGCATGTCGGCCGAGGCCCTGGCTGGTCTGACCGCGTGGCTCGAGGCCGCGCCGCCGACCGACGCGCACCACGTGATCTGAAGGGAACCCGTGCGACTCGTCATCGCCCGCTGCTCGGCCGACTACTCCGGCCGGCTCAACGCGCACCTGCCGCTGGCCACGCGCCTGCTGCTGGTCAAGGCGGACGGCAGCGTGCTGCTGCACTCCGACGGCGGGTCCTACAAGCCGCTCAACTGGATGAGCCCGCCGTGCACGCTCCAGGTGGGCGAGCCGGACGAGGCGGCGCGGGAGCGCGGCGTCGAGCAGGTGTGGTCGGTGCAGCACCGCAAGAGCGACGACCGCCTGGTGGTCGAGCTGCACGAGGTGCTGCACGACTCCGCGCACGACCTCGGGGTCGACCCCGGCCTGGTCAAGGACGGCGTCGAGGCACACCTGCAGGTCATGCTCGCCGCCCAGATCGAGCTGCTCGGTGCCGGCCACACGCTGGTGCGGCGCGAGTACCCGACCGCGATCGGACCGGTCGACATCCTCGCGCGGGACCCGTCGGGCGCGACGGTCGCCGTCGAGATCAAGCGCCGGGGTGACATCGACGGCGTCGAGCAGCTCACGCGCTACCTCGAGCTGCTCAACCGCGACCCCCACCTGGCCCCCGTGCGCGGCGTGTTCGCCGCGCAGGAGATCAAGCCGCAGGCCCGGGTGCTCGCGCTCGACCGGGGCATCGGCTGCCTCGTCCTGGACCTCGAGGCGATGCGCGGGCACGACGACGTCGCCTCGCGCCTCTTCTGACGCAGGTGCGGGCCCGGGACGCGGCGGTGGACCGATGAGCGAGCTGGTCGTGCGCGGTCGCGTCGTGACGCCCGGCGCGGTGGTCGACGACGGCGCGGTCGTGGTCGCCGGCGACCGGATCGTGTGGGTCGGGCCGGTGGCCGAGGTGCCCCGCGCGCACTCCGCAGCGGTCGCGTCGACCCCCGTGCCCCCCGCCGGAACGACCGTGCTGCCCGGCCTGGTCGACCTGCACGACCACGGCGGCGGCGGCGCCTCCTTCCCGGACGCGACGACCCCCGGCGACGCCCGCCGCGCGGTGCGCGAGCACCTGCGGCACGGCACGACCGCACTGGTCGCGTCCCTGGTGACCGCCGACCCCGCCACCCTGCTCACCCGCACCGCGCTGCTCGCCGACCTGGCCGACGCCGGCGAGATCGTCGGCATCCACCTCGAGGGGCCGTTCCTGTCCGTGGCGCGCTGCGGGGCGCAGAACCCGGCGGACATGCTCTCCGGCGACCCTGACCTCGTGCGGGCGGTCGCTCTGGCCGCCCGCGGGCACCTCGTGACGATGACCGTCGCCCCCGAGGTGGACGGCGTGCGCGGTGCCGGCGGGGTGGTGGACACGCTGGCCGAGGTCGGTGCGGTCCCGTCGTTCGGCCACACCGACGCGGACTCCGGGACCGTCGACGACGCCGTCCGGCAGGCCCGCCGTGCGCTCGCCCGGACCGGGTCGCGGTCGGCGCGACCGACCGCGACCCACCTGTTCAACGGCATGCGGCCGCTGCACCACCGCGATCCCGGCCCGGTCGCGGCATGCCTGGCCGCCGCGGCGCGCGGGAGCTCGTCGTCGAGCTGGTCGCGGACGGCACCCACCTCGCCCCCGGCACGGTGCGGGCGGTGTTCGACCTCGTGGGGCCGGACGCGATCGCGCTCGTCACCGACGCGATGGCCGCGGCCGGGATGCCGGACGGCAGCTACGAGCTCGGGCCGATGCACGTCGTCGTCGCGGACGGTGTCGCCCGGCTCGCGGACGGCGGCTCGATCGCCGGCGGCACCGCGCACCTGCTCGACGTCGTCGGTGAGACCGTGCGGGCCGGTGTCCCGCTCGAGCACGCCGTACGGGCGGCCACGCTGACGCCGGCGGGCGTCCTCGGTCGCGGCGACCTCGGCGCGCTCGAGCGCGGCCGGCGCGCGGACGTCGTCGTCGTCGACGCGGACCTCGCGCCGCTCGCCGTCATGCGCGCGGGGGCGTGGCTCGCGGACTGACCCCGCGACCCAACCCCGCGACCCGACCCCGGGGCGGGACGGTGTGGAAGCGGTGCCGCACCCCCTCTACGGTGGAGGGCGGACCGGCCGCGAGCCGTCCGCCCCGACCCCGCAGCGAAGGATCACCTCCCCATGAGCAGCGCACGCACGTTCCCGCCCGAGTTCCTCTGGGGCTCCGCCACGGCCGCCTACCAGGTCGAGGGTGCCGCGACCGAGGGAGGGCGCGGGCCGTCCATCTGGGACACCTACAGCCACACTCCCGGCCGGACGATGAACGGTGACACCGGGGACGTCGCGGCGGACCACTTCCACCGGTTCCGCGAGGACGTCGCGCTCATGAAGGACCTCGGCCTGCAGGCCTACCGGTTCTCCATCTCCTGGCCGCGCGTGCAGCCAAGCGGGTCCGGGGAGTTCAACGCGGAGGGCATCGCCTTCTACTCCGACCTCGTCGACGCGCTGATCGAGGCCGGCGTCGCGCCGGTCGTGACGCTCTACCACTGGGACCTCCCGCAGGAGCTCGAGGACGAGGGGGCTGGGCCAACCGGGAGACGGCGTACCGCTTCGCCGAGTACGCCGAGCGGATGGCGCGCGAGCTCGGGGACCGGATCACCGTGTGGACCACGCTGAACGAGCCGTGGTGCTCGGCCTACCTCGGGTACGGGTCCGGCGTGCACGCGCCGGGGCGGACCGACGGCGCCGCGGCGCTGGCCGCCGTCCACCACCTCAACCTCGCGCACGGCCTCGCCGGCCGCGCGATCCGCGGCGTGCTCGGTGTGGGCGCGCAGCTCTCGATCACGCTCAACCTGCACGTCGTGCGGCCCGACGACGCGGAGTCGGCGGACGACCGCGACGCCGTCCGCAAGATCGAGGCGCTCGCCAACGGCGCGTTCCTCGGCCCGATCCTCGACGGCGCCTACCCCCGGACCTCCTCGCGGACACCGCCGCGGTCAGCGACTGGTCGTTCGTGCAGGACGGCGACCTCGAGATCATCCGCACGCCCCTGGACGTGCTCGGCGTCAACTACTACTCGACGGTCCGGGTGCGGCACTACGACGGCACCGGCGAGCGCCCGGAGAACGACGGCCACGGGGCGTCGAAGGCCAGCCCGTGGATCGGCGCGACCGACGTCGCGTTCGTGCAGCAGCCCGGCCCGTACACCGCGATGGGCTGGAACATCGAGCCGCAGGGGATGACCGACCTGCTGATGTCGCTGCACGCGGCGTACCCCGACCAGCCGATGATGATCACGGAGAACGGCGCCGCGTTCGAGGACGAGGTCGCCCCGGACGGCCGCGTGCACGACGAGCGCCGGGTGTCCTACCTGCACGACCACATCGACGCCGTGGGTGCCGCGATGGACGCCGGCGCGGACGTGCGCGGCTACTTCGTGTGGTCCCTCATGGACAACTTCGAGTGGGGCTACGGGTACGACCGCCGGTTCGGCATCGTCCGGATCGACTACGACACGCTCGAGCGCATCCCCAAGGACTCGGCCCTCTGGTACCGCGAGCTCGTGCGCACCCGGTCGCTGCCGTCGGTGGAGTCCGCCGCGCGGCTCGGCTAGCCGGTGACGCCCGCGGCCCCCGCCCACCGCGGGGTCCGCCCACCGCGGGGGCCGCGGGCGTCGGCGTGCAGGACGTCGGCGTCCGGGACCTGGGTGCGCCGGGCGGCGGGGAGCAGGGAGGATGGGGACATGCCGAGCAGCCGGAGGTCCAAGCGCCGCCCGTGGACCGAGCCGCACCCCGAGCTCGACGTCCAACGGGCGACGGGCGGTCGGCGCAGCGAGGACGCGCCCGACGGGGCGTGGACGGTGCAGCACGTGCGCGGGTCGACCAAGTCCTACCGGTGCCCGGGATGCCAGGGCATGGTCGGGCCCGGGACGGCGCACGTCGTCGCCTGGGCGCAGGACGGGCTGTTCGGCCAGGACCAGGCGGTCGCGGACCGCCGCCACTGGCACACGGCGTGCTGGCAGATGCGGGCCCGGCGCCGCCCGCGCTGACGCCCGCCGCCCTGGCTAGGCTCGGTGCGGTGAGCCCTTCGACCGCCGACGCCCCGACCGACGCCACCGAGATCCGCGCCCTGACGGTCCTGCCCGCACGGCGGGAGGACGTCGAGCTCCACACCGCGGACGGCCTGACGCTGGTCGGCGAGCTCGCGCTCCCGGCCGACCGCCCGCCCGCCGCGACCCTGGTCACGCTGCACCCGCTGCCCACGCACGGCGGGTACATGGACTCGCACGTCCTGCGCAAGGCCGCCTGGCGCCTCCCCGCGCTCGCCGACCTCGCCGTCCTGCGCTTCAACACGCGGGGGACGACGTCACCCCGCGGCACGAGCGAGGGGGCCTTCGACGGCGGCGTCGGGGAGCGCTTCGACGTCGCGGCCGCGATCGAGCTCGCCGAGTTCCGCGACCTCCCGCGGCGCTGGCTGGTCGGCTGGTCCTTCGGCACCGAGCTCGCGCTCATGCACGGCCACGACCCCGCCGTCGAGGGGGCGATCCTGCTGTCGCCGCCGCTGCACCGCGCCACCGACGCGGACCTCGACGCGTGGGACGCGTTCGGCAAGCCGCTCGTGGTGCTCGTCCCCGAGCTGGACGACTACCTGCGCCCCGACGCCGCACGCGAGCGCTTCGCGCGGGTCCGCCAGGCCGAGGTCATCGGCGTCGACGGCGCGAAGCACCTGTGGGTCGGCGAGGCATCCGTGCGGCGCGTGCTCGACGAGATCGTCGCGCACGTCCTGCCCGGCCACGACCCGCTGCCGACGACCTGGAACGGACCGGTCGAGCAGGCGACCGACGACGACGAGAGCAGGTGACGACCATGACCGACGGACCGCTCGCGCTCCACACCGTCCGCACGGGCGACGGGACCCCGCTGGTCCTGCTGCCGAGCTTCCCTCTGGACCGCCGCATGTGGGACGACGTCGCGGCGCTCCTGCCGCCGGGTCCCGCGGTGCTCGTGCTCGACCCACCCGGGTTCGGCACGTCACCCGCACCCGACGCGGTCGCGCGCGCGCTGGGCGTCGACGCCGCGCCCGCGCTGGAGACGGCAGCCGACGCCGTCGCCGCCACCGTGCGGGCGGCGGGGGTGGACCGCGCGGTCGTCGCCGGCCTGTCCATGGGTGGCTACGTCGCGATGGCGCTCCTCGAGCGGCATCCCGACCTCGTCGCCGGCCTCGCGCTGGTCGACACCCGCTCGACCCCGACGACGACGCCGCGCGGGCGAACCGGCACCGCGTCGCCGACGCCGTGGAGACGTCGGGGAGCCTGGCGGAGCTCGCCGGCACGCCGAGCGCCCTGCTCGGCGCCGACAGCCGCGTGCACCGACCGGAGCTGGGCGACCGCATGGCCGCCTGGATCGCCGATGCGACCCCGGACGGTGTCGCGTGGGCGCAGCGAGCGATGGCCGCGCGCCCCGACCGGACCGCGGTGCTGGTCGGGTTCACCGGACCGGCCGTCGTGGTCGTCGGGGAGCAGGACGAGGTCACCCCGGTGCCCACGGCCCGCCACATGGCCGCAGCCCTGGGTGACGCCGAGGTCGTCGTCGTGCCGGGGGCCGGTCACATGACGAGCATCGAGGCCCCCGCCGCAGTGGCTGCCGCGCTGTCCCGCCTGCTCGCGCGGGTCACGCAGCGGGGCTGACCCGGGGGTCAGCCGTCGCCGGCCAGAGCGCGCGCCAGCGCGTCCGCGAGGTCGATCGACTCCCCGTCCCGGGCTCCCTTGCCGAGGACGAGCGGGGGTCGCTCGGCTCGGGGGACACCCCGGTGAAGCGGGCCCGCAGGCTCGGCGGGACGGTGAGCACGTAGAACTCGCCGTCGGTGCCGACGGCGACGCTCTCGTTGCGGCGCAGGTACCAGCCCCGCAGCGGCGTGCGGTAGCGCGCTCGGCCGTCGTAGCTGCGCGCCGCGAGCAGGTGTCGGTCCGGGGCCGTGCGACGTGACCTCCTCGACGAACCGCGCGATGAGCGCACGGGCCTGGGCCGCCTCGGCCTGGCGTCGCCGCTCCAGGGCGTCGGCGTGGATCCCGGCCGCCTCGCGGCGGCGCTCCTGCCAGGACGCCGGGTCCTGGCCGTCCGGTCGACCCGTGGCGGGCGTGCCGGCGGCGTCGGGTGTCATGACGCCGGTGCGACGGCGGACCGGTCCGCGTCGGTGTCGTCGGTGTCGTCCTCGTCGGTGCCGTCGCCGGCGTCGTCCTCGGTGGCCGTCCCCCGGGTGGGGCGATCGCAAACTGTTCCGCGGCCTCGCTCGCCCGGTCGAGGACCGCCAGGCTCGGCGTCGACTCGTCCCGCAGCAGCGCGCGCAGCTCGTCGAGGTAGCCGGCGACGGACTCGCGCTGGCGGTTGAGGTCGTCGACCTGGCGCTGCGCCGTCGTCCGGGTCCGGTGCGCGGTCGTGCGGGCCTCGGTCAGCGTCCGCTCGGCGGTGTGCCGCGCCTCCAGGACGAGGCGGTCGGCCTCCTCCCGTGCCGCGGCGAGCGCCTCGCGGGTCCGGGCGTCGGTGTCCCGGCGCACCTCCTCGGCCCGCTGGACCGCTCGCGCCACGCGCTCCTCCGCCTCCGCCGCGTGGGCCTCGGCGTCGGCGACGAGGCGCGCGGTCTGCGCGCGAGCGGCCTCGTGCCGCTCGCCGTCGGCCCGTTCGCCGGCCTCGCGTCGTGCGGCGATGTCGACCTCGGCCTGCGCGACCGCTCGGCGGGCGCCGTCGAGGACGGTGTCCGCGTCCGCCTGCGCCGCCGCCAGGAGGTCGGCGGCGGCGCGCTGCGCCTCGGCGCGGGTGCGCTCGACCTCCAGACGGGTCGACTCGCGCAGCTCGGACGTCTCGAGCGCCACCACCGCGCGCAGCTCGCCGGTGTCCAGGTCGGCGGCCGCGCGCAGCGCGGCGGTCTCCCGCTCGGCGGTGGCCCGCGCGTGCGCGATCTCCCGATCGGCGGTGGTGCGCAGCTCCTCCACGTCCCGCTCCGCAGCGGCCCGCAGCTCGGCGGCGTCCTGCTCCGCCTCCGTCCGCAGCGCCGCGGACTCCGCGGCTGCGCGCTGGCGCAGCGCCGTCGCCTCGCGCTCAGCCGCCGTGCGGGCCGCCTCCACCTCGTCCAGGCTCTGCGCCCGGGCGGCGGCCAGCTCGGTCTCGACGCGCTGCCGCAGCTCGGCGACCTCCGCCTGGACCGTCGAGCGGAGCTCGGCGGCGTACCGCTCGGCCTGGGCCCGCAGCCCGCCGACCTCCTGCTCGACCCGCGTGCGCAGCTCGGACGTCTCCACGTCGGCCGCGCGGCGCTGCTCGGTCGTGTCGTGCTCCGCGGCCGCACGCCAGGCGATCGCGTCGGAGTGCGCAGCGGCGCGCACCTGGGCGGCGGCCTCCTCCGTGGCGACGCGCAGCTCGGTGAGCTCGCGCTCCACCGCAGCGCGCAGGCTGCCGAGCTCACGCTCGAGGCCGGTCCGGCGCTCGGACTCCGCGGTCGTGGTGGCGCTGCGGATCCGGGCTGCCTCGCGCTCGGCGGAGCTCACGAGCTCCTCGGCCCGGCGGACGGCGTCGTCCAGCGTGCCCTGCGTTTCGGCCTGCGCGGTCGTGCGCAGCTCGTCCACCTCGCGACGAGCGGTCGCCATCGTCTCGGCCGCCTCGGTCTCCGCGCGCTCACGGAGCTGTGCGGCGGCGACCTCTGCCCGGGTGACCGTGTCCGCCGCCCGCCGGTCGGCCTGCGTGACGACGTCGGCGGACTGCTCCTCGGCTGTCCGGAGCAGCTGCTCGACCCGGGAGCCGAGACCGGCGTAGGTCGGGACCTCGGCCTCGCGCAGCCGCAGCCGGCTCTCGGAGAGCTCGCCGGCGGTGTGCATGAGCTTGGTGTCGAGGGTCTCGACCTGGGCGCGGGCATCGCGGAGCGCCTGCTCGAGCTCGGCCAGCCGGGCGTCGACCGGCCCCCGGTCGTACCCCGGAAGCTCACGACGGGGAAGGCGGGGCGGTCGTCGGGCACGGAGTCCTCCAGGTCGCGGGGCTGCGGAGCCGTCGGCGCCACGGCCGGCGCGCCGCGCGCGCTGCGGCGAGTGGCCGGTCACGCTGCGCCCAGGGTATCCACCGGGCCCCGCACCGCCCCGAGGAGCAGCACGACGGGTTCGGTTCGGCCGTCGCGGAGCCGCGCACCTATCCTGAGACGTCACCTTCCGAAAGGGTCCGTTCGTGCTGCAACGACTCATCGCCGCTCTGCTCGGCGTGCTCGGCCTGATCGCGATCGGACTGGCCATCGCGTCGGCGACCGTGTGGCGGGGCGACGACACGCTCACCGCGACCGCCCGCGCCGCGGACGGCAGCACCCTGATCACCACCGCGCCCGGCGTCCTCGAGATGGGCGACCCGCCCGTCACGATCCGCGCGACCGCCGACGACGACGCCAAGGTCGTCCTCGCCATCGGCCGCGACAGCGACGTGGCCGGCTGGATCGGCGCCGACGCCCACACCGTGATCACCGGCCTGCGCGACTGGCACACCTTCGCGACCGACGATGTCGCCCCGAGCGCCGAGGCCCCCGACGCCCAGGACGCTCCGGAGGAGGACACGTCCGAGGAGGCGCCGACGGACGAGACGCCCGCCGGCGAGGCGCCGGCCGAGGAGGCCCCGGCCGAGGTGGCGCCGGCCGAGGAGGCCCCCGCCGAGGAGGCCCCCGCCGAGGAGGCCCCCGCCGATGGCGCCGCCACGGACGGTGCGCCGACTGACGCGGACGCCACGGACGCCACGACGCAGGCGCCGGACCCGGACGGCAGCGACCTCTGGATCGAGCAGGTGACCGGCGAGGGCTCGGCCGAGATGGTCTGGGAGCCGCAGGACGGCCGCTGGACCCTGCTCGTGGCCAGCGCCGGCGAGGGTGCCGGACCGCCGACCATCGAGCTGTCCTGGCCCCGCACCGTGACCACGCCGTGGCTCGTCCCCGGGGTCGTCGGCGGCGCCGTCCTGCTCCTGCTCGCGCTCCTGCTCGCCCTGCGGGCACGCCGGAGCCGACGCCGTGCCACGACGCCGGCCGTGCCCGCGGGTGCGCGCCCCGGCGACGACGACGCCGTCGTCGGTACGCGCCCGGGGACGGGCGGCGCGACCGCGATGACCGTGCCGGCCACGGCGCCGGACGCCACGGCGCCGGACCCGACCGCGCGCGACACGCACGACGGCTCCGGCCGGGACGAACCGAGCCCCGACGCCTCGGGCGCCGACGCCACCGACGCCACCGACCGAGAGGACCGCTGATGCGCTCCGCCCACCGGGCGCGCCTGCTGGGCGCACTCCTGGCTCTGACCGCGGGCCTCACCGCGTGCGCACCCGAGCTGCCGCAGCCCGATGCGCCGGCCATCCCCGCCGCCGCGCCACCGGCCACCACGATCGAGCAGTCCGCCCGCATCCTCACGGCCGTCGGCGAGACGGTGGCCGCGGCGGACGCGGAGCTGTCGAGCACCGCGCTGTCCGATCGGGTCAGTGGTCCCGCCCTGACCTCACGGGCAGCGGAGTACGCGGTCGCCGCTGCGACGTCCGGGGCCGACGCACCCACGGCGCTGCCCGTGGAGCCGCAGACGCTCGTCGTCCCGACGACGACGGAGTGGCCGCGGACCCAGATCGTCATCACCGAGCAGCCCGACGACCTCACCAGCCCGCGCCTCCTGGTCCTCGAGCAGGCCTCGCCCCGCGCGCCCTACACGCTGTGGGCCTGGGCGCGACTGCTGCCCGGCGTCCAGATGCCGGCGACGGCGAACCCCTCCGTCGGGGCCGACGTCGTGCCACCGGACGCCGCCGACCTCGTGGCGGCCCCGGCCGACGTCGTCGCGCAGTACGCCGACGTCCTGGCGAGCGGCGACGGGTCGGCGTACGCGGCCACCTTCGCGACACCCGACCCGTACCGCCAGCGGATCGCGGAGGGGCGCGCGGTGCAGGAGGCCGCGGCAGCGGACGGCGGCACCTTCGCCGAGACCTACGCGGCCGTGCCCGGGCAGGTCGTCGCCCACCGCACCGCGGACGGCGGCGCCCTGGTGGTCGGTGGCATGACGACGACCTCCACCACCACGGTCACCGGCGCGTCGATCACGGTCATCCCCCAGTACGCCGCCGTGTCCGGCGGGGCACTGCCTGCCGGTGCGGTGCTGCGCAACAACCTCACCGTGGGATGGACCGACGTCGTCGCCTTCTACGTCCCGCCCGCCGGTTCGGACGCACCCGTCCAGGTGCTCGGCGCCGAGCACACGTACACGTCAGCCTCCGGTTCCTGAGCCGGCCCCCGAGAGGATCGCGAACAATGAGCCAGCCCACCCAGCCCTCCCGCCTCGACGTCCGCGGCGCCGTCGACCTGTCCGCGCTCGCCCGGCCGGCCGCCCCGCCCGCCGGTGAGGCGGGCGGTCCGCCCGCGCCCGGCCCGTACACGGTCGACGTCACCGAGGCCACGTTCGGAGAGGTGGTCCAGAGCTCCACCCAGTACCCGGTGGTCGTGCTGCTCTGGTCCGCCCGCAGCCCGCAGAGCATCGACCTCGCCCGAGACCTGGGCGCGCTGGCGGAGCAGGCGGCCGGGGCCTTCGGGCTGGCGCGCGTCGACGTCGACAGCAACCGCCAGGTCGCCGCGGCGTTCCAGGTGCAGAACGTGCCGTCCGTGGTCGCGGTCCTGGCAGGTCAGCCGGTGCCGCTGTTCGAGGGGGCGTATCCGGCGGAGCAGATCGCCGCGGTGCTCGACCAGCTCCTGGCGGCTGCGGCCGCCAACGGCGTGACCGGCCGGGCCCCACGCGGTGGCGGCGAGCCGGAGGAAGCTACGCAGGCCGCGGAGCCGGAGGAGCCGCCGCTGCCGCCCCTGCACCAGGAGGCGTACGACGCGATCGAGCGGGGCGACCTGGCGACCGCCGTCGACGCGTACACGCGGGCACTGCGCGAAAACCCCCGCGACACGATGGCGCGGGCCGGGCTCGCTCAGGTCGGGCTCCTGCAGCGCACGCAGGACGTCGACCTCCAGACCGCTCGCGACGCCGCGGCCCGTCGCCCCGATGACGTCGACGCGCAGCTGCTCGTCGCGGACCTCGACCTGCTCGGCGGGAAGGTCGAGGACTCGTTCGCGCGCATCGTCGACCTGGTCCGCCGGACGGTGGGCGACGACCGCGAGCGAGCGCGCGTCCGCCTGGTCGACCTGTTCGAGGTCGTCGGCGCGGAGGACCCGCGTGTGGCGCCCGCACGGCGCGCGCTCGCCAGTGCTCTGTACTGAGGTCGCTCCCGCAGGGGAGCCGGCGAAGCCGCGCGCCGGCTCCCGGGGCGCGGTGCGCGGCCTGGGGAGGCAGCGACGCGCCCGAGCGCGCATCGGCCCAGGTCAGAGGCGGTGACCGGCGTCACGAGCCGCCCGTTTTGACGGCCGGGCACGGTCTGCGTAGTGTTTCTCTTCGCCGCCCGGCAGGGAGGAACGGACACCGGCTCTTCGGAGTGGGGGTGGCCGGTCCCGGGGTGGCTCCCTGAAGTGGTGGTGGCCCCGGCTGTTGTGGTCGGTTGCTGTGCTGTGGATGGGGCGGTCTGAGCGGGTTCGGGTGGTTGACGGGTCTGGTTGGGTCGGGTAAGTTTGAGCGGTTGCCTCTTGGCAGGGTCGGAAGGCTCTGCGGGATGCGCGTCCGGTCCTTGAGAACTCAACAGTGTGCCAAGTAGTCGATGCCATTGGGGTCTGCTGCGTGTGTCTTCGTGTCTGCCGTTGTGGTGGGTGTGGGGGTGTGTGTGGTGGGTCTGGTTTGGTCATCGATGTCACGCCTCACGGTTTGTGGGGTGTGTGTTTGTGGTCAGATCATTTTTGGGCCCTGGCTTTAGCCGGTTGGGGTCTGTTTCGTGTGTCGGTTGCTCCTGCTGCTTTGGTGGCTGGGGGTGCCATGTTGACATTTACGGAGAGTTTGATTCTGGCTCAGGACGAACGCTGGCGGCGTGCTTAACACATGCAAGTCGAACGGTGATATCAGGGCTTGCTCTGGTTGATCAGTGGCGAACGGGTGAGTAACACGTGAGTAACCTGCCCCTGACTCTGGGATAACTGCTGGAAACGGTGGCTAATACCGGATATGAGACCTGATCGCATGGTGGGGTCTGGAAAGATTTTTGGTCAGGGATGGACTCGCGGCCTATCAGCTTGTTGGTGGGGTGATGGCCTACCAAGGCGACGACGGGTAGCCGGCCTGAGAGGGCGACCGGCCACACTGGGACTGAGACACGGCCCAGACTCCTACGGGAGGCAGCAGTGGGGAATATTGCACAATGGGCGAAAGCCTGATGCAGCGACGCCGCGTGAGGGATGAAGGCCTTCGGGTTGTAAACCTCTTTCAGCAGGGAAGAAGCGCAAGTGACGGTACCTGCAGAAGAAGCGCCGGCTAACTACGTGCCAGCAGCCGCGGTAATACGTAGGGCGCAAGCGTTGTCCGGAATTATTGGGCGTAAAGAGCTCGTAGGCGGTTTGTCGCGTCTGCTGTGAAAACTCAAGGCTCAACCTTGGGCTTGCAGTGGGTACGGGCAGACTAGAGTGCGGTAGGGGTGACTGGAATTCCTGGTGTAGCGGTGGAATGCGCAGATATCAGGAGGAACACCGATGGCGAAGGCAGGTCACTGGGCCGCAACTGACGCTGAGGAGCGAAAGCATGGGGAGCGAACAGGATTAGATACCCTGGTAGTCCATGCCGTAAACGTTGGGCACTAGGTGTGGGGCTCATTCCACGAGTTCCGTGCCGCAGCAAACGCATTAAGTGCCCCGCCTGGGGAGTACGGCCGCAAGGCTAAAACTCAAAGAAATTGACGGGGGCCCGCACAAGCGGCGGAGCATGCGGATTAATTCGATGCAACGCGAAGAACCTTACCAAGGCTTGACATACACCGGTAACGTGCAGAGATGTGCGCCCCGCAAGGTCGGTGTACAGGTGGTGCATGGTTGTCGTCAGCTCGTGTCGTGAGATGTTGGGTTAAGTCCCGCAACGAGCGCAACCCTCGTCCCATGTTGCCAGCGGGTTATGCCGGGGACTCATGGGAGACTGCCGGGGTCAACTCGGAGGAAGGTGGGGATGACGTCAAATCATCATGCCCCTTATGTCTTGGGCTTCACGCATGCTACAATGGCCGGTACAAAGGGCTGCGATACCGCGAGGTGGAGCGAATCCCAAAAGCCGGTCTCAGTTCGGATTGGGGTCTGCAACTCGACCCCATGAAGTCGGAGTCGCTAGTAATCGCAGATCAGCAACGCTGCGGTGAATACGTTCCCGGGCCTTGTACACACCGCCCGTCAAGTCACGAAAGTCGGTAACACCCGAAGCCGGTGGCCCAACCCCTTGTGGGAGGGAGCTGTCGAAGGTGGGACTGGCGATTGGGACTAAGTCGTAACAAGGTAGCCGTACCGGAAGGTGCGGCTGGATCACCTCCTTTCTAAGGAGCTCTTACGCATCGCCGTGCCTGTCTGGTCTCTTCGGGGGTCTGGTGGGTGGTTGGTGTGTCAGGACCATGCCTCGGCCGAACGTGTCGGGGGTGGTGCTCACGGGTGGAACATCGGCTATGGGCTCGCCTGGTGGTGGGTCGGCATCTAGTACGCCGTGTCTTCTCTTCGGAGGGGGCGCCGGTTGGAGGGGTGTCGGTCTGGTTGCCGGGGTGGGGTTGGCACACTGTTGGGTCCTGAGGGAGTGGGCGCCGGTTGGCGGCACTTGCCTCGTAGCGGACCACTCGACCCTCTGCCTGTTGGTGGGGTGTGTGGGGTGGGGTCGCCCGTAGCTTGAGAACTGCACAGTGGACGCGAGCATCTTTATTTTCTTGTCTTTGTGGTTTGTGAAGTTTTTAAGGGCACAGGGTGGATGCCTTGGCACTAGGAGCCGAAGAAGGACGTTGTAGCCTGCGATAAGCCTCGGGGAGTTGGCAAACGAACCGTGATCCGAGGATGTCCGAATGGGGGAACCCCGCCGCAGTCATGTGCGGTGACCTGCACCTGAATATATAGGGTGTGTGGAGGGAACGTCGGGAAGTGAAACATCTCAGTACCGACAGGAAGAGATATTCCGTGAGTAGTGGCGAGCGAAAGCGGATGAGGCCAAACCGTCCTCGTGTGATAGCCGGCAGGCGTTGCGTGGGCGGGGTTGTGGGACCTTTCAGTAGTCTCTGCCGAGACTGCAGGGAGTCAGAAAGTCGTGTCATAGTCGAAGGGTCTTGAAAGGCCCGGCACAGAGGGTGTGACCCCCGTAGACGAAATGGTGCGGCCTCCCGAAGGGGATCCCAAGTAGCACGGGGCCCGAGAAATCCCGTGTGAATCTGGCAAGACCACTTGCTAAGCCTAAATACTACCTAGTGACCGATAGCGGACAAGTACCGTGAGGGAAAGGTGAAAAGTACCCCGGGAGGGGAGTGAAATAGTACCTGAAACCGTGTGCCTACAATCCGTTGGAGCCTCCTAGCTGGGGTGACAGCGTGCCTTTTGAAGAATGAGCCTGCGAGTTAGTGGTACGTGGCGAGGTTAACCCGTGTGGGGAAGCCGTAGCGAAAGCGAGTCCGAATAGGGCGTCACAGTCGCGTGCTCTAGACCCGAAGCGAAGTGATCTAGCCATGGGCAGGTTGAAGCGCGGGTAAGACCGCGTGGAGGACCGAACCCACTTGGGTTGAAAACCGAGGGGATGACCTGTGGTTAGGGGTGAAAGGCCAATCAAACTTCGTGATAGCTGGTTCTCCCCGAAATGCATTTAGGTGCAGCGTCACGTGTTTCTTGCCGGAGGTAGAGCTACTGGATAGCTGATGGGCCCTACAAGGTTACTGACGTTAGCCAAACTCCGAATGCCGGTAAGTGAGAGCGTGGCAGTGAGACTGCGGGGGATAAGCTCCGTAGTCGAGAGGGAAACAGCCCAGACCACCAGCTAAGGCCCCTAAGCGTATGCTAAGTGGGAAAGGATGTGGAGTTGCACAGACAACCAGGAGGTTGGCTTAGAAGCAGCCACCCTTGAAAGAGTGCGTAATAGCTCACTGGTCAAGTGATTCCGCGCCGACAATGTAGCGGGGCTCAAGCATACCGCCGAAGCTGTGGCATTCACACGTTGACTAGGCCTTCGTGGTCCAGGTGTGTGGATGGGTAGGGGAGCGTCGTGTGGCGAGTGAAGTCGCGGGGTGACCCAGCGGTGGACGCCACACGAGTGAGAATGCAGGCATGAGTAGCGAAAGACGGGTGAGAAACCCGTCCGCCGAATGACCAAGGGTTCCAGGGGCAGGCTAATCCGCCCTGGGTAAGTCGGGACCTAAGGCGAGGCCGACAGGCGTAGTCGATGGACAACGGGTTGATATTCCCGTACCGGCGAAGAACCGCCCATACCGAGCCCGGTGATGCTAAGCGCCCAAAGCCCGCACCGGTCCCTTCGGGGACCACCGTGGGTGGCGCGCGTGACCCGAACCGGTAGTAGGTAAGCGTATTAACAGGGGTGACGCAGGAAGGTAGCCTCCGCGTGGCGATGGTTGTCCACGTCCAAGGTCGTAGGGCGAGGGGTAGGCAAATCCGCCCCTCATGGAGCCTGAGAGCTGATGGTGACCCCGTATGGGGGAAGAGGGTGATCCTATGCTGCCTAGAAAAGCCTCGACGCGAGGTTCTAGCCGCCCGTACCCTAAACCGACTCAGGTGGTCAGGTAGAGAATACTAAGGCGATCGAGAGAATCGTGGTTAAGGAACTCGGCAAAATGCCCCCGTAACTTCGGGAGAAGGGGGCCTGAGGCGTGAACCCACCTGCTGGGGGAGCGTTCGAAGGCCGCAGAGACCAGGGAGAAGCGACTGTTTACTAAAAACACAGGTCCGTGCGAAGTCGCAAGACGATGTATACGGACTGACGCCTGCCCGGTGCTGGAAGGTTAAGAGGACGGGTCAGCCGCAAGGCGAAGCTCAGAATTTAAGCCCCAGTAAACGGCGGTGGTAACTATAACCATCCTAAGGTAGCGAAATTCCTTGTCGGGTAAGTTCCGACCTGCACGAATGGCGTAACGACTTCTCCGCTGTCTCAACCGCGAACTCGGCGAAATTGCACTACGAGTAAAGATGCTCGTTACGCGCAGCAGGACGGAAAGACCCCGGGACCTTTACTATAGCTTGGTATTGGTGTTCGGTGCGGCTTGTGTAGGATAGGTGGGAGACTGTGAAGCCGGCACGCCAGTGTCGGTGGAGTCATCGTTGAAATACCACTCTGGTCGCTCTGGATGTCTAACCTCGGTCCGTGATCCGGATCAGGGACAGTGCCTGGTGGGTAGTTTAACTGGGGCGGTTGCCTCCTAAAATGTAACGGAGGCGCCCAAAGGTTCCCTCAGCCTGGTTGGCAATCAGGTGTCGAGTGCAAGTGCACAAGGGAGCTTGACTGTGAGACTGACAAGTCGAGCAGGGACGAAAGTCGGGACTAGTGATCCGGCGGTGGCTTGTGGAAGCGCCGTCGCTCAACGGATAAAAGGTACCCCGGGGATAACAGGCTGATCTTGCCCAAGAGTCCATATCGACGGCATGGTTTGGCACCTCGATGTCGGCTCGTCGCATCCTGGGGCTGGAGTAGGTCCCAAGGGTTGGGCTGTTCGCCCATTAAAGCGGTACGCGAGCTGGGTTTAGAACGTCGTGAGACAGTTCGGTCCCTATCCGCTGCGCGCGCAGGAAACTTGAGAAGACCTGTCCCTAGTACGAGAGGACCGGGACGGACGAACCTCTGGTGTGCCAGTTGTTCCGCCAGGAGCACGGCTGGTTGGCTACGTTCGGAAGGGATAACCGCTGAAAGCATCTAAGCGGGAAGCCTGCTTCAAGATGAGGTTTCCATAGGGCTTCGGTCCTGAGAGGCTCCCAGCTAGACCACTGGGTAGATAGGCCGGATGTGGAAGCGGGGACCAACGACCCGTGAAGCTGACCGGTACTAATAAGCCGATGACTTCACACACCAACCAAAGCCTTGATCTGTGTGCTACGCGTCCACTGTGCGGTTCCCGAGAGACGGGCACCCACGAACCCAGCCCTTCTGACCGGGGGCGGGTTCGTGGCCCGGACATCTCCATAGAGTTACGGCGGTCATAGCAAGGGGGAAACGCCCGGTCCCATTCCGAACCCGGAAGCTAAGCCCCTTCGCGCCGATGGTACTGCACGGGAGACTGTGTGGGAGAGTAGGTCGCCGCCGGACACCCATTCGAAAAGAGCCACCCCATCGGGGTGGCTCTTTTCGCATCCCCAAAACAGCCACAACCCCCCCGGCCACGGCCCGCCCACCCGCCACCACGATGCCGGCCGCGACGTTTCAAACCGTTCCGGGTTCGATTGTCTACTGCGGCAGTCCCGATCCCGTCGAGCTCCGTCGCGAGCCCCACACCCCGACGGACCGGTCCAGGGGCCGGCCGGGCTCTCGCGGAGGAGAGGCGGGATCGGTTGCGACGCTGGTGCTGACGGTGTCGGTTCGCACCCACCCAGCATGTGCAGCGCGCCGAGTGCGACGTTGCCCACCCAACGACGCACGTGCACCGTGCCGAGTGCGACGTTCTTCACCCCAAAAGACTTCTATGAGGTCCACGACGTCGCACTCGGCGGCGTGCGGGGGACAGGACTCGTCCGGGGGACGGGTGACGTGCAGTGCGGCCTGCCGGCGCAGTGGGGCTGTGATCGGAGACGCACTTCCTGCGCTTCACGCAAAGTTGCACACGATGTAAAGTTGCGCGCTGTGACGCCTCCCGACCTGCTCGACGAGCCCATGGGCCTGCGTGAACGGCAGAAGCGGGCGCGGCGGGAAGCACTCATCGACGCGGCGCACCGGTTGGTCGATCGCGACGGGCTGGACGGCGTGACCGTCGAGGCGATCTGCGCCGACGCCGGTGTCTCGACGCGGACCTTCTTCAACTACTTCGAGTCCAAGGACGATGCGGTGCTCGGCATGGCGCCGCTGCGCCTCGACCCCGAGGTCGCCGAGGCCTTCGCCACCGGGGGACCGACCGGCGTCCTGGCGACAGATCTCGAGTCGCTCGCCCGCTCGATCCTCGCGAGCCCGCTGCTGGACCGCGGTCGGATGGCCGCCGCGGCGGAGCTCGCGCGCCGGGAGCCACGGCTGCTCGTCCGCCACGTCACCTGGCTCGAGCAGTACCGGGTGGAGCTCGAGGGCTTGCTCGGGCGCCGGCTGGTGGGGGACTCGAGGCACCTCGTCGAGGTGGCCGGGATGACCCTCATGATCCTCGTCCGGGCAGCGATGCAGCGGTGGGAGTCGGCGGGTGGCCAGGGCGAGGTCGCCGACCACCTCACGGCCGTCAACGCCGACTTGCGGCTCCTGCTGGGCGCCGGGCCGGAGCCGGCCGACCCGGCCGGCTAGCACGTCGCGCCGCGCCCACGTACGACCCACCGATCCACCCGCGTCGCCGCTCCGCGGCCGCACGACGAACGAGGTACACCCATGGCTACCGCAGCCCCCGGACCACAGGCGCCCACCACGGAGGGCGCGCCGCTGGTGGTGCTCACCCAGCGCACGGTCTGGCTCATCTTCGGCGCCCTCATGGCCAGCATGTTCATGTCCTCGCTGGACCAGTCGATCCTCGGCACCGCGATGCCCACGATCGTCGGCGAGCTGAACGGGCTCGAGCACCAGGGCTGGCTCATGACCGCCTACATCCTGGCGATCGCCGTCGTCATGCCGTTGTACGGCAAGTTCGGTGACCTGTGGGGGCGCCGCTACCCGTTCCTCTTCGCCATCGCCGTCTTCACGATCGCTTCGGTGGGCGCGGGCATGGCCGAGAGCTTCGGGGCGCTCGTCGCCTGGCGCGCGGTCCAGGGACTCGGCGGCGGCGGTCTGATGATCCTGTCGCAGGCGATCATCGCCGACATCGTGCCCGCCAAGGAGCGCGGCAAGTACATGGGTCCGATGGGTGCGCTGTTCGGCATCTCGGCGGTCATCGGCCCGCTGCTCGGTGGGCTCTTCACCGACCACCTCACGTGGCGGTGGGCGTTCTGGATCAACGTGCCGATCGGCATCGCCGCCTTCGCGGTCGCCTGGTTCACGTTGCGCCTGCCGAGCCACCGCTCCGGACGCACGATCGACGTCGCGGGCATCGTGCTCATGGTGCTGGCGACGTCGGGGCTCATCCTCGCCACGAGCTGGGAGTCCTTCAGCGGCGGCGCCGGCTACGACTGGTCGGACCTGCGCCTCATCGCCCTCGTCCTGGGCACGCTCGCCGCCGGGGTCGCGTTCGTCCAGGTCGAGCGCCGGGCCGAGGAGCCGCTCCTCCCGCTGCACCTGTTTAAGAACCCCACGTTCGCCATCGCGACGCTCGTCGGGCTCGTGATCGGCATGGGCATGTTCGCCGCCCTCACCTTCCTGCCGACCTTCCTGCAGATGGCCACCGGTGCCGGCGTCACGGAGTCCGGCTTCCTCATGCTGCCGATGATGGTCGGCGTCATGCTCACCTCGATCGCGTCCGGGATCGCGATCACCAAGACCGGGCGCTACCGCCGGTACCCGATCGCCGGGATGGCGATCGCCACGCTCGGGCTCGTCTGGATGACCCAGCTGACCGGTGACGTGTCGATGCTCGTCTTCAGCGCGATGATCTTCGTCCTCGGCGCCGGGCTCGGCCTCGTCATGCAGACGATCGTGCTGGCGGTGCAGAACTCGGTGGACCCGCGCGAGATCGGGACGGCGACCAGCTCGAACAACTTCTTCCGCGAGATCGGTGCGGCCGTCGGGGTCGCCCTGTTCAGCACCATCTTCACGGGCCGGCTCTCGGACCGGCTCGGGTCGGTCTTCGCCGGGTCGGCCGACGCCGTCCCGACCGGTGAGGGCGTCTCGTCGCTGACGCCGGCCGTCGTCGACGCCCTGCCGGACGACCTGCGCGACGGCGTCGTCGGCGCCTTCGCGGACGCCCTCGCCCCGGCGTTCTGGTACCTGGTCCCGCTCCTGGCCGCGGGCTTCGTCCTCACCCTGTTCCTGCGCGAGGTCACGCTGTCCGACGTCGCCGGCATGGTGGCCCGCGGGGAGGCCGTCGCTGCGCCGTCGCGCGCACAGGACGCCGCGGTGGACGACGGCTCGACGCCGACGATCGCCGGCTCGGAGTCGGTCGCGGTCGGTACCGCCGCCGCCGGTGCGCTGTCACCCACCGTGGGCGGGCCCCAGGCGGACGAGCCGCGCGACACCGGTACTCCCCACGGTCGCCGGTAGCCTGGGGTGGTGACCACCTCCCCGGCCCCCGACGCCCCCGCGCCCGGTGGGCGGGGACGAGGCCCAGCCGCCGCCCCGGCGCGGCGACGGCGCTCCGCCCGGCGCCAGTTCGCGGCGACGACGCTCGCCATGGAGGCGTTCGTGGTGCTGTTCGGCACGCTCGTCGCCTACGGTCTGCGGGTCGCGCCCCCCGGCGTGCTGTGGGCCGTCGGGGGCGGGCTCGCGTTCGTCCTGCTCCTGCTGTCCGGCATGCTGCGGGCCCCCGGCGGGTACCTCGCCGGCACCCTCGTCCAGATCCCGGTGCTGGCGAGCGGGTTCGTCCTGCTCTTCGCGCCCGTCCCCGGGGGCGGGTTCGGCGCCACGATCCTGTTCGTCATCTCCGCGGTGTTCGTCGCGCTGTGGGTGTTCTCGCTCCGGGTCGGCGGTCGGATCGACCGCGAGCGAGCGGAGTGGGACGCGGCGCACGCGGACGCCTGACCCGCCCGCCCTCGGTAGGGTCGTGGCATGACGCAGACCAACACGCCCGTCGAACGCACCCTCATCCTGGTCAAGCCCGACGGTGTCCGTCGCGGCCTCTCCGGCGAGGTGCTGCGCCGCGTGGAGGCCAAGGGGTACACGCTCGTCGCCGTCGAGCTGCGCACCGCCGACGACGACGTCCTGGCCGCCCACTACGCCGAGCACGAGGGCAAGCCGTTCTACGGCCCGCTCGTGGACTTCATGAAGTCCGGGCCCGTGCTCGCGGTGGTGGCCGAGGGGCAGCGGGTCATCGAGGGCTTCCGGTCCCTGGCGGGCACCACCGACCCGACCACCGCCGCGCCCGGCACGATCCGTGGCGACCTGGGCCGCGACTGGGGCCTGAAGGTGCAGCAGAACCTCGTCCACGGCTCGGACTCGCCCGAGTCGGCCGCTCGCGAGATCGCGCTCTGGTTCCCGGGCCTCTGACCGGCACCCGTCCCCACGACGCCCGGCGCGGACCCACCGGGACCGCGCCGGGGGTCGACGTCGGAGCGGTCTCCTAGGCTGCACCCGTGCACCTCAAGACGCTGACCCTGCGCGGGTTCAAGTCGTTCGCCTCGGCGACGACCTTGAGCTTCGAGCCCGGGGTCACCTGCGTCGTCGGGCCGAACGGGTCCGGCAAGTCCAACGTCGTCGACGCCCTCGCCTGGGTGATGGGCGAGCAGGGCGCCAAGTCCCTGCGGGGCGGCAAGATGGAGGACGTCATCTTCGCCGGCACCTCCGGGCGCGCGCCGCTCGGCCGCGCGGAGGTCGCGCTGACCATCGACAACTCCGACGGTGCTCTGCCGATCGAGTACACCGAGGTGACGATCTCCCGCACGCTGTTCCGCAACGGCGGGTCGGAGTACGCGATCAACGGCAGCCCGTGTCGGCTGCTCGACATCCAGGACCTGCTGTCCGACTCCGGGCTCGGCCGCGAGATGCACGTCATCGTCGGGCAGGGACAGCTCGACGCCGTCCTGCGTGCGACCCCCGAGGAGCGGCGCGGCTTCGTCGAGGAGGCCGCCGGCGTCCTCAAGCACCGCAAGCGCAAGGAACGCGCGCTGCGCAAGCTCGACGCCATGCAGGCCAACCTCACCCGCCTGTCGGACCTCACAGCGGAGATCCGCCGTCAGCTCGGGCCGCTCGGCAAGCAGGCCGCGGTCGCCCGCAAGGCCCAGGCCGTGCAGACCGACCTGCGCGACGCCCGCTCCCGGCTCCTCGCCGACGACCTCGTCCAGCTCACCTCGACGCTCGAGCAGGAGATGGCGGACGAGTCGGTATTGCGCGCGAGCCGGGAGGAGGCCGAGGCCGACCTCACGGCTGCCCGACGGCGCCTGGCCGACCTCGAGCGCGAGGCGGCCGACGCCGCACCGGCGGCCGCCGCGGCCGGCGACGTCTGGTACCGGCTCTCCTCGCTGCGCGAGCGACTGCGGTCGACCTCCACGCTCGCGGGGAGCGGGTGCGGCTGCTCGGGTCCTCCGCGCCGGCCGAGACCGGCCGGGACGGACGCGACCCGCAGGACCTCGAGGCGCAGGCCGAGCGGGTCCGGTCGGCCGAGGCCGAGCTGGCTGCCGAGGTCGACCTCGCGCGAGCCGCGCTCGCCGCGGCGGTCACGGAGCGGGAGGGGGCCGAGGCAGCCGCGCAGGCGGCGGAGCGGGACCTGGCCACGGCGCTGCGCGGTGCGGCGGACCGGCGTGAGGGCCTGGCCCGGCTGGCGGGGCAGGTCGCCGCCCGGCGCAGCCGCGTCGAGGCGACGGAGAACGAGCTGGGCCGGCTGCGCGAGTCCCTGGCCGAGGCGGAGCGGCGTGGGGCGGCCGCCACCAGCGACTTCGCCGCGCTGGAGACGCAGGTCGCCGGTGTCGAGGAGGGCGAGGAAGGGCTCGACGCGGAGCACGAGGCCGCCGCCGACGCCGTCCAGCACGCCACCACGGCGGTCGCGGCCGCCCGCGAGGCCCTCGCTGCCGCCGAGCGGGACCGCGCCGCCGTCGGCTCGCGCATCGAGACGCTCGAGCTGAGCCTGGACCGCAAGGACGGGGCCGGCGCCCTGCTCGCCGCCGACGACCTCCCCGGCACGGTGGGGTCGCTCGCCGCCCTGCTCAGCATCGAGCCCGGGCACGAGGACGCGATCGCGGCCGCCCTCGGCGCAGCCGCGGACGCCGTGGTGGTCGAGTCCGTCGACGCGGCGGTGGACGCGATCCGCCGGCTGCGCACCGACGACGCCGGCCGGGCGACGCTCGTCGTCGGCCCGGCGACGGGGACGCACTGTCGACGGTGGACGTCCCGGCCGGTGCACGCCGTGCGCTCGACCTCGTCCGGGCGCCCGAGGCGGTGCGGCCGGCGGTCGAGGCGCTCCTCGCCGACGTCGTCGTCGTCGACGACCTCGCGACCGCCCGCGCGCTGGTCGCGCGCGACCCCCGGCTCACCGCGGTCACGGCGACCGGGGACCTGCTCTGCGGCGTCCGGGCGTCGGGCGGGTCCGCCACCGCGCCCAGCGTGCTGCACCTCCAGGCGGCGCTCGAGGAGGCGCTCGCGGCGCGGGCGGACGCCGTCGCACGTGGGGAGCGGGGCAGTTCGCGCTCGCCGCGGCGACCGACGCGCTCCGTGACGCCGAGGCCGCGTACGCCGACACGCTGGACCGGCTCAACCAGTCCGACGCCGCGCTGGCCGCGGTGGCCGAGCAGCTCGGTCACCTCGGGGCGACCGCCCGCGCTGCCCGCGCGGAGGCGGAACGCGTGCAGCGGTCCCTGACGCTGGCCACCGAGTCGCTCGCGGCCGACGGGGCCGAGCTGGCCGAGCTCACCGAGCGACTGGCGGCTGCGGAGGCCGCGCCGGCGGAGTCCGAGGCCGCCATCGCGGCCGGCACCGCCGAGCGCGACCGGCTCGCGGGTCTGGCGACCGCTGCGCGCGGCCGTGAGACCGACGCCCGGCTCACCCTGAGGACGAGCGAGGAGCGGGCGCGGGCGCTGGCGGGCCGGGCGCAGTCGCTCCAGCGGGCCGCGCAGGCCGAGCGGGAGGCGCGCGAGCGGGCCGCGCGCCGGGAGGTCGCCCGTGCGCGCCAGGCCCGGCGCGCCGAGGCCGTCCGCGCCGGGGCGGACGTCGCGCTGACCGCCATCGAGAGGTCGCTGCGGGCGGCAGGGGCCGAGCGCGACCGGGCCGAGCAGGCCCGCGGTGAGCGCGACCGCGCACTCGCCGCGCTGCGGACGGAGGTGGATGCCCTCGCGGTGCGGCTCGCCGAGCTCGCCGACGTCGCTCACCGCGACGAGGTCGCCCGGACGCAGCAGCTGCTGCGGCTCGAGGGGCTGCAGACCCGTGCCGTCGAGGAGCTCGGGATGGACCCTGCGGTGCTGATGGAGGAGTTTGGCCCGCACCGCGGTGTCCCGGTCGCAGGCCCCCGGCGGACGACACCGACGACAGCGACGACACCCCGGACGACGGGGTGCGCGAGACCCCGTACGTCCGCGCCGAGCAGGAGAAGCGCCTGCGGTCCGCGGAGCGCGCGCTGGCCGCGATGGGCCGCGTCAACCCGCTCGCGCTCGAGGAGTTCGCCGCGCTCGAGGAGCGTCACAAGTTCCTCACCGACCAGCTCGCCGACCTGCGCAAGTCCCGTAGCGACCTCCTGGACATCGTCAAGGAGATCGACGCGCGGGTCGAGCAGGTCTTCGCCGATGCGTACCGCGACACCGCGGCGCAGTTCGACCGCGTGTTCCCCCGGCTGTTCCCGGGCGGCGAGGGGCGGCTCGTGCTGACCGAGCCCGGCAACATGCTGACCACCGGGATCGACGTCGAGGCCCGGCCGGCCGGCAAGAAGGTCAAGCGGCTGTCGCTGCTGTCCGGCGGGGAGCGGTCGCTGACCGCCGTGGCGCTGCTCGTGTCGATCTTCAAGGCGCGGCCGAGCCCCTTCTACGTCATGGACGAGGTGGAGGCGGCCCTCGACGACGCCAACCTCGGCCGGCTGCTGGAGATCTTCCGCGAGCTGCGCCAGGACAGCCAGCTCATCGTCGTCACGCACCAGAAGCGCACGATGGAGGTCGCGGACGTCCTCTACGGCGTCACGATGCGCGGCGACGGCGTGACCACCGTCATCAGCCAGCGCATGCGCGACGACGTGAGCGCCTGACGCGCCTCACCGACGGCTGCGGCGCGGGCGGCCCCGGCCCCGGCCGGACGTGAGAGTGGACACACCGGGGTTCGCCGGGTGCGCCGGGCGGTCCGCAGCGTCCGGCGCCGGTGATAATGAGCCCATGGTCACGATGGTCGTCTTCACGTTGCTCGCGCTCGCCGCGGCCGCCGTCGTGCTCGTCGTCGCCAGTGTCGCGGACCACGAGCCCGACGACGCCGCCCCCGGCGTGCGCGGCTACCTCACGGACGTCCGCTCCGGGCTGCGGACGATGCGCAGCGACCGCCCGCGGCGCGGGGCCACCGGCGGTGCGATCCGGCAGCGACCCGACCGGGGCGCCGACCGGGGCGCCTCCGACCTGGACGACTTCTTCGACGCGACCGCGGTGCAGGCGCCGGCCTACGTCGCCGTCGAGGACCTCACCGAGACCCTGGCGCGGGCGCGCGAGCGCGCAGCCCGGGGCGTGTCGGGGTTCACGCGCCGCTGAGCCCGGCGCTCCGCCGAACCGCCTCCGCCGCGATCCACCACCGTGGCCCGACGGATGGACCGGTGCCGCCAACCCTCGTGCGTTGACCCGGGTGCCGTGACCCCGTGCCGTGACCTCGGTGCCGTGAACCACCCGCGCGACCGGCTGCCAGAATGGCCGGTGTGAACGAGACCCTCGAACTCCTCCTGACCTTCGGCCTGCCCGCGCTCGCGGTGGTGGGGACGTCGGCCGGTGTGCTCCTGCGCCGGCGTGGCCGCCACGACCGCACCGACGGACCCGCGGGTGGCACGACGCTCACCCCGACCCGTCCCCGGACGCCGCCGACGGACGTCGACACGGACGTCGACGTGCCGACCGCCGTCATCGAGCCCGAGGTCGACACCACGCCACGGGCGCCGCAGCTCGACGTCCCCGAACCCGTCCTCGGCCGCTTCATCCGCCTTCGCAGCCGCCTCGCCCGCTCCGGCTCGCCGCTGGGCACGCGCCTGCTGTCGGTCCTGTCCCGCGACCACCTGACCGAGGACGACTGGGACGAGATCGAGGAGACCCTGCTCCTCGCCGACGTGGGCGCCGGCCCGACCGGTGAGCTCGTCGACGCCCTGCGCTCCCGGGTCCGCGCGGAGGGCGTACGCGACCCCGCGACGGTCCGCGCCATCCTGCGCGAGCAGCTCGTCGAGCTCGTCGACCCGTCGCTCGACCGCACGCTGGACACCGTCCCGACCCTCTCGGCGGACGGCGAGCACCAGGTGCCGGCCGTCGTGCTCGTCGTGGGCGTCAACGGGACCGGCAAGACGACCACGGTGGGCAAGCTCGCCCGCGTGCTGGTCGCCGAGGGCAGCACGGTCGTCCTCGGTGCGGCGGACACCTTCCGTGCCGCGGCGGCCGACCAGCTCACGACCTGGGGTGCACGCGTCGGCGTGCCGACGGTCCGGTCCGACCGCGACGGCGCGGACCCCGCAGCCGTCGCGTTCGACGCCGTGCGGACCGGGCGCGAGACCGGCGCGGACGTCGTCCTGGTGGACACCGCGGGACGGCTGCAGAACAAGGCCGGACTCATGGACGAGCTCGGCAAGATCCGCCGGGTCATCACGAAGGAGGCGCCGCTGAGCGAGGTGCTCCTCGTCCTCGACGCCACGACCGGCCAGAACGGGCTCAACCAGGCCCGCGTGTTCGCCGAGGTGGCGGGCGTGACCGGCATCGTGCTGACGAAGCTCGACGGGACGGCCAAGGGCGGCATCGTCGTGGCGGTCCAGCGCGAGCTCGGTGTGCCGGTCAAGCTCGTCGGCCTCGGCGAGGGCCCGGACGACCTCGCACCGTTCGTCCCCGAGGAGTTCGTCGACGGCCTGCTCGGCGCCGCCTGAGCAGCGGCGTCGTCGTCGCCGGGCACCGGACGGCCTCACCCCGGTGTCCGGCGGCGGTGTCACCCGCTGGCGGCGTCACCCCGACCGGGGACGCCGCCAGCGGGGAAACACGATCTTTACGTACCGCCGGCGTCTGTCACCTCGCGGTAACACGCACCGGCGCTGCGCGAAACCCCGCTCCTCGACAGTGGTGCCCGACCGGCCGACCGGGCCGGCGAGAGGAGAGGGCAACCCATGGAGCTGGACACCGGAGCGACAGCCTGGATGCTGATGTCAGCGTCCTTGGTGCTTCTCATGACGCCAGGCCTGGCGTTCTTCTACGGCGGCATGGTCCGCGGCAAGTCCGTCCTCAACATGCTCATGATGTCGTTCTCGGCGATGGCCGTGATCGTCGTCGTGTACGTGCTGTGGGGATGGTCGATGTCGTACGGCTCCGACGTGATGGGGCTGTTCGGGAACCCGTTCGACCAGTTCGGGCTGAGCGGCACGATCTACGACGACGCGGGTGAGTTCGTGATCGACGACTTCGGCGTCCCGGCGGTCGTCGGGGTGGCGTTCCAGGTCACCTTCGCCATCATCACCACCGCGCTCATCAGCGGCGCGATCGCCGACCGCGTGAAGTTCGGCACCTGGGTCGCGTTCACCGCCCTGTGGGTCACGGTCAGCTACTTCCCGCTCGCCCACATGGTGTGGGGCGGCGGCTTCCTCAGCGGGTCCGAGACCGGCCTCGCGGCGCGCATCTTCGGCGTGACCGACGGCGCCGCCACGGTCGCCCCGATCGACTTCGCCGGTGGCACGGTCGTGCACATCAACGCCGGCATCGCCGGCCTCGTGCTCGCGCTGATCGTCGGCAAGCGCCGCGGCTTCGGCCGGGAGCCGATGCGGCCGCACAACCTGCCGTTCGTCATGCTCGGCGCCGCGCTGCTGTGGTTCGGCTGGTTCGGCTTCAACGCGGGCTCGGCGTTCACCGCCGACGGCACCGCCGGCCTCGCGTGGGTCAACACCACCGCCGCGACCGCCGCCGCGATCCTCGCCTGGCTGCTCACGGAGAAGATCCGCGACGGGCACGCGACGTCCCTCGGGGCGGCGTCGGGCATCGTCGCCGGGCTGGTCGCCATCACCCCCGCCGCCGGCGCGCTGACCCCCGTCACCTCGCTCGTGCTGGGCGCCGTCGCCGGTGCGCTGTGCGCCCTGGCGGTCGGCCTGAAGTACCGGTTCGGCTTCGACGACTCGCTCGACGTGGTCGGCGTGCACCTCGTCGGCGGCCTGGTCGGCACGGTCGGCATCGGCTTCCTCGCGACCGACACCGGCCTGCTCTTCGGGGGCGGGGTCGAGCTGCTCGTGGTCCAGGTGCTCATCGCCGTCGTCGCCATGGTCTTCTCCGGGCTGGTGACGCTCGTCATCGGTCTGATCCTCAAGGCGACCATGGGCTGGCGGGTCCCGGACGAGGTGGAGATCAACGGCGTGGACCTCGCGGTCCACGGTGAGAGCGCGTACGAGACCCTGGGCGGCGCGCGTCGCTCGAGCGGCGGCGACACGGCCGGACTGATGGGACGCGCGGACACCGCGCACGACGACCGGGGATCCGCCCGGGTGACGACGGAGGCGAAGTGATGACGAAGCTCGTGACGGGGATCATCCAGCCCCACCGCTTGGACGACGTGAAGGCGGCCCTCGAGGCGGCCGGCATCCGCGGCATGACGGTGAGCGAGGCCAGCGGCTACGGCCGCCAGCGCGGCCACACCGAGGTGTACCGCGGTGCGGAGTACACCGTGGACCTCGTGCCCAAGGTGCGCGTCGAGGTCCTGGTCGAGGACGTGGACGCCACGCTGGTCACCAAGGTGATCATCAAGGCGGCCCAGACCGGCAAGATCGGCGACGGGAAGGTCTGGACCGTCCCCGTCGAGGACGTCGTCCGGGTCCGCACCGGCGAGCACGGAACGGACGCGCTGTAGGTGTCCCGCCGATGACCAGCCCACCGCCGCCCACCGGCGGCACCGTGGGCGCAGCCGAGCACGACCCGCAGGCCCTGCCACCCCGCACCGGGGTGCGGGGCCTGCGGGCCGAACGGCTCGAGCTCGCGACCCGTCTCGCCCGGGAGCCGGTCCCCGGGCCCGACCGGCGGGCAGCGCTCGCCGAGCTCGTCACCTCGCGCCTCGCCGAGCTGTGGGCCGACGCCACGGAGCGCGGGCCGCACCTGGAGGGGATCGCGCTCGGTGCCGTCGGCAGCCTGGGACGCGGGGACGCCGGACCGTGCAGCGACCTGGACCTCCTGCTCGTCCACGACGGCCGCGGGCACACCGCCGACGACGTCGCCGCCCTCGCGCAGCGCCTCTGGTACCCCATCTGGGACGCCGGCCTCGACCTCGACCACTCGGTCCGGTCGCTGGCCCAGTGCCGGCAGGTCGCCTCCAAGGACCTGCCGGCGGCGGTGGGGCTTCTCGACGTGCGTCCGGTGGCCGGCGACGCCATCGTCGTCCACCGCGCCGGATCGGCGATGCTGACCGACTGGCGCGCCGCGGCCCGCCGTCGGCTGCCCGAGCTGCTGACCTCCACCCGGCAGCGTGCCGAACGGCACGGCGAGCTCGCCTACCTGCTCGAGCCCGACCTCAAGGAGGCCCGCGGTGGGATCCGCGACGCCGTCGTGCTCTCCGCTCTCGCGGCCACCTGGCTCACGGACCGGCCGCACGGCTCCGTCGACCAGGCCCTGGACCACCTGCTCGACGTCCGGGACGCGCTGCAGGTGGTCACCCGGCGGCACACCACCCGGTTGCTGCTGGCCGACCAGGACGAGGTGGCCGAGCTCCTGGGGACCGGGGACGCCGACGACCTGCTCGCGTCCGTCGCCGAGGCGGGGCGGGTCATCTCCTACGCCCTCGACACCACGGTGCGCAACGCCCGCCAGGCGCTGCAGCGCCCCCTGACGACGCGTCGCCCGGTCCTCGTGCGGGGTCGGCGCGGCGCCCGCGCCTGCGGTCGGTCGGGGAGGGGCTGGTCGAGCACGACGGTGAGCTGCTGCTCGCGGTGGACGCCCACCCGGAGGCGGACCCGCTGGTGTCCCTGCGGGCAGCGGCGACGTCCGCACGCACCGGCCTCACGCTGTCACCCGTCACGGTCGCGAGCCTGACCCGCACCCCGCCCCTGCCCACCCCGTGGCCGCCACCCGCCCGCGAGTCCTTCCTCACGCTGCTCGGCACCGGGCGCGCGCAGATCCCGGTCTGGGAGGCGCTCGACCTCGCCGGGGTGGTGACCACCTGGATCCCGGAGTGGGCCGGGGTCCGCAACCGGCCCCAGCGCGCCGCGATCCACCGGCACACCGTCGACCGGCACCTCGTGGAGGCCGTGGCCCGCGCCGGCCGGCTGCGGCGCGAGGTCGCTCGCGGCGACGTCCTGCTCCTCGCCGCGCTGCTGCACGACATCGGCAAGCGCGCCGGAGCGGCCGACCACTCCGTCGAGGGCGCCCGGCTCGCCCGGCCGATCCTGGTCCGGATGGGCGTCGCGGCCCCCGACGTCGACGACGTCGTCCGCCTCGTGCGCCACCACCTGACGCTCGCCGCGCTCGCGACCACCCGCGACCCGGACGACCCGGCCACGCTGGGCGAGCTGTTGGACGCCGTCGACCACCGCGCCGACGTGCTCGAGCTGCTGCGCGCGCTGACCGAGGCGGACGCCTCCGCCGCGGGGCCGACGGCCTGGACGGCATGGCGCGCGCCTCGTCGACGACCTCACCGCGCGGGCCCGAGCCGCCCTGCCGCCCGGGCCGGTCGGCAGGCCTGTCGGCAGGCACGGTTAGGCTGGGGCGTCCCGAACGACCAGCGAACGTGAGGATCCAGCGGTGTTCGCGAGCCTGTCCGACCGACTGACGTCGACCTTCAAGAACCTGCGCACCAAGGGGCGGCTGTCCGAGGCGGACATCGACGCCACCGTGCGCGAGATCCGGCGCGCCCTCCTCGACGCCGACGTCGCCGTCACCGTGGTGCGCGCGTTCACCGCCCGGGTGCGCGAGCGGGCGCTGTCCGCCGAGGTCTCCGGCGCGCTGAACCCCGCCCAGCAGGTCGTCAAGATCGTCAACGAGGAGCTCGTCGCCATCCTCGGCGGGGCGACCCGTCCGCTGCACCTGGCGAAGAACCCGCCGACCGTCATCATGCTCGCGGGCCTGCAGGGTGCCGGGAAGACGACGCTCGCCGGCAAGCTCGCGCTGCACCTGCGCTCCCAGGGCCACACGCCGCTGCTCGTCGCGGCCGACCTCCAGCGTCCCAACGCCGTGACCCAGCTGACGGTCGTCGCCGAGCGCGCCGGCGTGCCGGTGTTCGCGCCGCACCCCGGCGTCGCGGGGAGGACGAGGTCCCCACCGGTGACCCGGTGTGGGTCGCCCGCGAGGGTGTCGCCACCGCGCGCTCGCGCCACCACGACGTCGTCATCGTCGACACCGCCGGACGGCTCGGCGTCGACGCCGAGCTCATGCAGCAGGCCGCCGACATCCGCGACGCCGTCCGGCCGGACGAGACCATCTTCGTCATCGACGCGATGATCGGGCAGGACGCGGTCGCGACCGCGCAGGCGTTCGCCGACGGCGTCGGGTTCACCGGGGTCGTGCTGTCCAAGCTCGACGGCGACGCGCGCGGTGGAGCGGCGCTGTCCGTCGCCTCGGTCACCGGCCGCCCGATCCTCTTCGCCTCGACCGGTGAGAAGCTCACCGACTTCGAGGTGTTCCACCCCGACCGCATGGCCTCGCGCATCCTCGACATGGGCGACGTCCTGACGCTCATCGAGCAGGCCGAGCGCGCCTTCGACGCCGACCAGGCCGACGCCATGGCCGCCAAGCTCGCGTCGGGGGAGGGCTTCACCCTCGAGGACTTCCTCGTCCAGATGCAGCAGATCAAGCAGATGGGCTCGATGAAGAAGATGCTCGGCATGCTGCCGGGCATGGGCCAGATGCGTGAGGCCCTGGACAACTTCGACGAGCGCGAGGTGGACCGCATCGAGGCGATCGTCCGCTCGATGACCCCCGCCGAGCGCCGGACGCCCAAGATCATCAACGGCTCGCGTCGCGCCCGCATCGCC
The DNA here is from genome assembly GCF_031582905.1 of Cellulomonas sp. ATA003. Taxonomy (NCBI): domain Bacteria; kingdom Bacillati; phylum Actinomycetota; class Actinomycetes; order Micrococcales; family Cellulomonadaceae; genus Cellulomonas; species Cellulomonas sp. ATA003. The sequence goes on along the minus strand of NZ_CP133990.1, from coordinate 2,928,828 downwards.
AAGGGGTCCGGCACCACGACCACCGACGTCAACGGGCTGCTGGAGCGGTTCGGCGCCGCGCAGAAGATGATGGCGCAGATGAGCAAGGGCGGCGGCATGCCGGGGATGCCCGGCATGCCGGGGATGCCCGGCGTGGGCGGCGGCAAGAAGTCGCGCGGCAAGAACCCGCCGCCGGCCAAGGGCAAGAAGGCCAAGTCCGGGAACCCCGCCAAGCGCGCCGAGCAGGAGCGGCTCGCCGCTCAGCGGGCGATCGGCGCCGGACCGCGTCCCGCGCAGGGCTCGGCCTTCGGCCTCGGTGACCGCCCCGCCGCCGACGACGCCCCGCCGTCCCTCGAGCTGCCGGCCGGCCTCGAGAAGTTCCTCGGCCGCTGACCGGCGTCCGGGCCCGGAATCGCGCGTGAGGGCCGGGGAGAGCGGTGACCGGCCCGGTCCTGCACGTCCGCGGCACCGTCGTGCTCGACGACGACCGGGAGGTCGGCGAGCTGTGGGTCGTCGACGGACGGGTGACGTTCACCCGTCCGCACGCGTCCGACGACGTCGCCACCCTGGCGGGCTGGGCCCTGCCCGGCCTGGTCGACGTCCACTGCCACATCGGCCTCGGCGCCGACGGCCCCGTGGACGCCGGGACCGCCGAGGCGCAGGCGCTCGCGGACCGGGACGCCGGCACGCTCCTCGTGCGTGACGCCGGGTCCCCGGCCGAGACGGGGTGGGTGCACGCGCGGGACGACCTGCCGCGGCTCATCCGGTCCGGGCACCACCTCGCCCGGCCCAAGCGGTACCTGCGCCACTACGGCCGTGAGCTCGCCGACCCGGTCGACCTGCCCGCCGCCGTCGCCGAGGAGGCCGCGCGCGGCGACGGCTGGGTCAAGCTGGTCGCCGACTGGATCGACCGGGACCTCGGGCCCGACGGCGACCTGCGCCCCCTGTGGCCCGACGACGTCCTGGCCGAGGCGGTCGCCGTCGCGCACGACCACGGTGCGCGGGTCACCGCGCACACGTTCGCCACGGAGGCGGTCCCCGGCCTGCTCGCCGCGGGCGTCGACTGCCTCGAGCACGGCACCGGGCTCACCCCCGGGCAGATCGACGAGGTCGCCCGGCGCGGCATCCCGGTGACGCCGACCCTGCTCCAGGTCGGCCGGTTCGAGGAGATCGCCGCGCAGGCGCACCGCTACCCGGTCTACGCCGAGCGCATGCGCCGCATGCACGCCCGCCGCCACCAGCACGTGCGCGACCTGCACGACGCCGGCGTCCGGCTGCTCGTCGGCACCGACGCCGGCGGGACGATCGAGCACGGGCGGATCGCCGCGGAGACCGCCGAGCTGGCCCGCGCCGGCGTGCCGGACGTCGACGTCGTCGCGGCCGCGAGCTGGCGGACCCGCGAGTACCTCGGCGTGCCGGGCCTCGAGGAGGGGGCGAGCGCCGACCTCGTCGTCCTCGACGCCGACCCCCGCCGGGACGTCCGGGTGCTCGCCGACCCGCGGGCGGTCGTGCTGCGCGGCCGGCGGGTCGCCTGACCGCGACGTGACGCAGCGCGGGTTGGGAGCCACGCGTGCGTCTGGCAGAATGGCCGGCTGTACTCGGTGCGCGGACCCTCTAGCCGCGCTCGGAGTCCCTCGGCCGGGCTGCCGACCTGCCCCCACGGGACCGGTCGCCGGGCCACCCTCAGCTCACATCCAGGAGAAGACCACACCGTGGCCACCAAGATCCGTCTCAAGCGCATGGGCAAGATCCGCCAGCCGTACTACCGCGTCGTCGTCGCCGACTCCCGCACCAAGCGGGACGGGCGCGCGATCGAGGAGATCGGCAAGTACCACCCCACCGAGGAGCCCTCGCTCATCGACATCAACTCCGAGCGGGCGCAGTACTGGCTCGGCGTCGGGGCGCAGCCGACCGAGCAGGTCATGGCGCTGCTCAAGGTGACCGGGGACTGGCAGAAGTTCAAGGGCCTGCCGGGTGCCGAGGGCACCCTGCGCGTCAAGGGCGAGAAGGTCGACCCGGCCGAGGCCATCGCGTCCGCCGCTGCGGACGCCGAGAAGGTCAAGGCCCGTGCGGCGGAGAAGAAGGCGTCCGCCCCGGCCGCCGAGCCCGCCGACACCTCGGACGAGCAGGCCTGATGCTCGCCGACGCGCTGGAGCACCTGGTGCGCGGCATCGTGGACCACCCGGACGACGTCCAGGTGAGCACGAAGGCGCTGCGCCGGGGCGAGGTGCTCGAGGTCCGGGTGCACCCCGAGGACCTCGGGCGCGTCATCGGCCGCGGCGGGCGCACGGCGCGCGCGCTGCGGACGGTGGTCGGCGCGTTGTCCGCGGACGGCTCCGTGCGGGTCGACGTCGTCGACGTCGACCGGCGCTGATCGCACGGTCCGCCGCACACACCCTGACCGAGGCCCGGTCCCCACGCTGGGGGCCGGGCCTCGGTCGTCCGTCCCACCGGCACCCGCCGGCACCCACCGGCACCCACCGGCGCTCGCCGGTCCACCGGCCCCACCCCTCGCGGAGGAACCACCATGCAGCTGACCGTCGCACGCATCGGCCGGGCGCACGGCCTGCGCGGCGAGGTCGCCCTCGACCTGCGCACCGACAGCCCCGAGGAGCGGCTCGCCGTCGGGCAGGTGCTCGCGACCGAGCCCGCGTCGGCCGGACCGCTGACCGTGGCCGCCACGCGTTCGCAGCACGGCCGCTGGTTCGCGACGTTCGCCGAGGCCGGGGACCGCACGGCCGCCGAGGCGCTGCAAGGCGTCGAGCTCGTCGTCGAGCCGGACGCCGACGACGACGAGGACGCCTGGTACCCGCACGAGCTCACCGGTCTGCGGGCCGAGCTGACCGACGGCACGGTCGTCGGGCGCATCACCGGCCTCGAGCACCTGCCCGCCCACGACGTCCTCGTGCTGGAGGAGGCGGGGACGCGCCACCGCACCCTCGTGCCGTTCGTCCGCGCGATCGTCCCCGTGGTCGACGTGCCCGGTGGCCGCGTCGTGCTCGACCCGCCCGGCGGCCTGCTCGCCTCCGACGCGGAGAACCTCGTGGTCTCGCCCGAGACCGGCGGCGACGACGCCGACGAGGACTGAGCGTGCGCGTCGACGTCCTGACGATCTTCCCCGCCTACCTCGCCCCGCTCGAGCTGTCGCTGGTCGGCAAGGCCCGCACGACCGGGCTGCTCGACGTCGCCGTCCACGACCTGCGCGACTGGACCACCGACCGGCACCGCACCGTGGACGACACCCCCTTCGGCGGCGGGGCCGGCATGGTCATGCGCCCCGACGTGTGGGGGTCGGCGCTCGACGACGTGCTGACGCCGGGCGCGCACCTGCTGGTGCCGACGCCGTCCGGTGCGCCGTTCACCCAGCGCACCGCGGAGGCGCTCGCGGGGAGGACCACCTCGTCGTGGCGTGCGGGCGGTACGAGGGCATCGACGCGCGCGTCGTCGAGCACTACCGCGAGCGCGGTGACGTCCGGGTCAGCGAGATCTCGCTCGGGGACTACGTGCTCAACGGCGGGGAGGTGGCCGCGCTCGTCGTCGTGGAGGCGGTCGCGCGGCTGCTGCCCGGCGTCGTCGGGAACCCGCACTCGCTCGTCGAGGAGTCGCACGGCGCGGCCGGGCTGCTGGAGTACCCCGTCTACACGAAGCCGCCCACGTGGGCGGGGCTCGACGTCCCCGAGGTGCTGACCTCGGGGCACCACGCCCGCGTGGAGCGGTGGCGTCGCGACGAGGCGCTGCGCCGGACGTCGGCCCGTCGTCCGGACCTCGTCGCCGCCCTCGACCCCGCGGACCTGGACGCCCACGACGTCGCCGTCCTGGGCGGGCTCGGCTGGACCGTGGACGCCCACGGGGTGCACCGCACGGGGTGACCGGTCGCGAGCCGGGGGCGACCGGGCTGTGAGCCGGCCGACGCCGGCGGCGGGTCCGCGACCGGTCGCCGGTGTGGCAGACTGGTCGGTCGGTGTGCGCCGGTCCCGCCCCTGCCACAGGGGGGACGACCCGACCACGTGGCGCACGCACCCGAACCACCGCCCATGGGCGCCGCTCCGGCGCCCATCGACCACGCGGCTGACCTGTGGCAGCGCGAGAGAGTGACACGACCATGCACACGCTCGACTCCGTCGACGCAGCATCGCTGCGCACCGACATCCCCGCCTTCCGGCCCGGCGACACCCTCAAGGTGAACGTCAAGGTCGTCGAGGGCAACCGCTCCCGTATCCAGGTCTTCCAGGGGGCCGTCATCTCCCGGACCGGCGGCGGCGTCCGCGAGACGTTCACCGTCCGCAAGGTGAGCTTCGGCGTCGGCGTCGAGCGCACCTTCCCGGTGCACTCCCCGACGCTGGAGTCCATCGAGGTCGTCACCCGCGGTGACGTGCGCCGCGCGAAGCTGTACTACCTGCGCAAGCTGCGCGGCAAGAAGGCGAAGATCAAGGAGAAGCGCGACAACGTGCCGGCCAAGTAGGCCGACGCGGGCGCGCTGCCGCTGATCGACCGACGGGCGGTCACCCTCACGGGGTGGCCGCCCGTCGGTGCACCCGGCACGCCGGAGGCGTCCCGGTGACGCCGTGGCCGGCGGTTAGGCCGGTACCCGGCACGGATGGCACAGTGAGGGCGTGAGGGACCAGCCACCGCCCGTGCCCGGCACGAGCCGGGACGAGGACGAGTCGATCGAGCCGATCCAGCCGGACGACGACGTCGTGCCGGCCGGCGGCGACGCCGACGGTCACCACGGCGGTGCCGTCGGTGAGGACGCCGGCGCGAGCCCGTTGCCGACGTCGTCCAGCTCCGGCGCGGAGGCCGCCGCTGTCGACGCGCACCCGGACGACGACGCCGTCGGGCCCACCGCGGCGGGCCACCGGGCCCGCGACCGCCGCACGTCCGGCGGGGCGCTGCTGCGCGAGACCGTCATCATCCTGGCCAGCGCGCTCGTGCTCTCCCTGGTCATCAAGACGTTCCTGTTCCAGGCGTTCTTCATCCCGAGCGCGTCGATGCGCGACACGCTCATCGAGGGCGACCGGGTGCTGGTCACCAAGCTCGCGCCGGGGCCGTTCGACGTGCACCGCGGTGACGCCGTCGTCTTCAAGGACCCGGGTGGCTGGCTGCCGCCGCCCACCCGGACCGAGCAGTCCCCGCTGCGCGAGCGCGTGACGTCGGTGCTCACCTACGTCGGCCTGCTGCCCCAGGACTCCGGCGAGCACCTCATCAAGCGCATCGTCGGTCTCCCCGGTGACCGGGTCTCGTCCGACGGCGAGGGCGGCCCGCTCACGGTGAACGGCGTCCCCGTCACCGAGCCGTACCTGCGGCCGTCCTCGGTGCCCAGCGAGGTCGCCTTCGACGTCGTCGTGCCGGACGACAGCCTGTGGGTCATGGGCGACAACCGGCAGAACTCCCAGGACTCGCGCTACCACCTCGGCGACCCCGGCGGCGGGGCCGTCCCCGTCGACAACGTCGTCGGCGTCGCCTTCGTCACCGTGTGGCCGCTCGACCGCCTCACCCTGCTGCGCAACCCCGGGGAGACCTTCGAGGCCGTCCCCGACGCCGCGCCATGAGCGCGGCGCGGTCCGCCGCCGGTGGTCGGGCGACCGTCCCCGGGCTGCGCGTGGAGAAGCGGCTGCTGCGGTCCGGGCACACGCTGCTCGGCGCGTGCGACGAGGTCGGACGGGGTGCGCTCGGTGGGCCGGTCACCGTCGGGATGGTCCTGGTGGACGCGAGCGTCCAGCGGCCGCTCGCGGGCGTCCGGGACAGCAAGCTGCTGACCCCGGCCGCCCGGGTCGCACTCGTGCCCCGCATCCGCCGCTGGGTGGTCGGCCACGCCGTCGGGCACGCGTCGGCGGAGGAGGTCGACGAGCACGGCATCATCGCGGCGCTGCGGATGGCGGGGCACCGGGCGCTGGCGGCTCTGCCCGCCCGCCCCGACGTCGTCCTGCTCGACGGCAACCACGACTGGCTGTCCGTGCCGCGCCAGCCCACCCTGTTCGAGGGCACGCCGCTGGCCGACCCCGAGCCGCCGCGCGTCCGCACGATGATCAAGGCGGACCTGCAGTGCTCGTCGGTCGCCGCCGCGAGCGTGCTCGCCAAGACCGAGCGCGACGCGATCATGGTCCGCCTCGCGGGTCTGCACCCCGGATACGGGTGGGAGGAGAACAAGGGCTACTCCACCGCTGCGCACCTCGAGGCGCTGCGCCGGCTCGGGCCGTCGGTGCACCACCGCCAGAGCTGGCGCCTGCCCGAGCTCGCGGGGCCGGACTGCGACCCGTTGTGGGACGTCCCGGGTGCGGGCGACGCCGTCAGCGACGTCCCGGTGCCGGCGGACGAGGTGCCTGGGGGCGGTGCGCCGGGTGACGGGGTGCCTGGCGACGGGGTGCCGGTCGACGGGGTGCCCGGGGACGAGGTGCCGCCCCGGGACGGTCTGGTGCTCGTCGACGACGGGCCCGCCACCGCGGTGGACCGCGGTCTGCTCGCCGGCTGAGCGTCCTCGCCGTCACGCGTCCCCGCCGGACGCGTGACGCCGGACGCCGTGGGGATGGTCCATGATGGTGCGGTGAGCGCGGAGGACCTCGAGAACTACGAGACGGACATGGAGCTCGCCCTGTATCGCGAGTACCGCGACGTGGTGGGCCTGTTCGCGTACGTCGTGGAGACCGAGCGACGGTTCTACCTCGCCAACCAGGTCGACCTGCAGGTGCGTTCGGCCGCCGGGGAGGTGTACTTCGAGCTCCGGCTCGGTGACGCCTGGGTGTGGGACGTGTACCGCTCGGCCCGGTTCGTGAAGTCGGTGCGGGTCGTGACGTTCAAGGACGTCAACGTCGAGGAGCTCGCCAAGGCCGAGCTCGACCTGTCCGGCGGGAGCGCGTTCCCCCGCTGACCGGCCGCCCGTGACGGTGCTCCGGCACCGTCGCACCCCCGCGCGACGATCCGGCCGCGCCTGTCGCGAGCCCGCGCCCCGGTGCGTCCGACCCAGGGCCGGCTCCGCGCGGCGTCGTCCACACCGTCCACCGCCGGTTCCGCGGGGACCGGTGCCCGACCGCGACGCTCGGTCGTGGAGGTGGTCACGTGCGCGCCAAGGACGCGGTGGGGCGGTACGGCGAGAACGTCGCGACGCGGTTCGTGCAGGACGCCGGGTGGCAGGTCCTGGACCGGAACTGGCGCGGCGCGGATGGTGAGCTCGACATCGTCGCCCTGGACGGCACGGCCCTGGTCACGGTCGAGGTCAAGACTCGCCGCGGTGTGGGCTTCGGCCATCCGGCCGAGGCGGTGACCGCGCGCAAGGTGGCCCGGCTGCGACGCCTGACGGCGCAGTGGGTCGCCGCGCACGACGTCCGCCCGCGGTCCATCCGCATCGACGTCATCGCGGTGCTCGTCCCACGCAGCGGTGCCGCCCACGTCGAGCACCTCGTCGGGATCGTCTGATGGGCCTCGGGCGGACCCTGGCGGTGAGCCTGCTCGGGATGTCCGGGCACCTCGTCGAGGTCGAGGCGCACCTGGCCGCGTCCGTCCCCGGCTTCACCCTCGTCGGCCTGCCGGACACGGCGCTCGCCGAGTCCCGGGACCGGGTCCGGGCGGCGGTCACGTCCTCCGGGCTGGGCTGGCCGCAGCGCCGCATCACCGTCAACCTGTCGCCCGCGTCGCTGCCCAAGGCAGGGTCCGCCTTCGACCTCGCGATCGCGGTCGCCATGCTGGCCGGGGCCGGCGCCCTGGACCCCGCCCGCGCCGCGCCCGTGGTCCACCTCGGCGAGCTCGGGCTCGACGGTCGGCTCCGTCCGGTGCGGGGGTGCTGCCCGCCGTCGCCGCGGCGGTCGCCGCCGGGCACGTCCGGGTCGTCGTCCCGGCCGGCAACGCCGCCGAGGCGCGACTGGTCCCCGGCGCGCAGGTCCTGGCGGCGGACACGCTGCTCGAGGTGGCGTGGCGGCTCGGCGCGGACGTCCCGGAGCCGGTCGCGGTGCCGCCCGCGCTCCTCGCGGCTGCGCCGACCCCGCGTGGTGCACCGCCCGACCTCGCCGAGGTGCTCGGGCAGCACGAGGCCCGGGCCGCCCTGGAGGTCGCCGCGGCGGGCGGGCACCACCTGCTCATGGTCGGCCCGCCCGGGGCCGGCAAGACGATGCTCGCGGCGCGGCTGCCGGGCCTCCTGCCCGACCTCGCCGAGGACGAGGCCGTCGAGGTGACCGCGGTGCACTCGGTGGCGGGCACCTTCAACCCCGCGGGTGGGCTGCTGCGTCGGCCCCCGTTCGAGGACCCGCACCACACCGCGACCGCGGCCGCCGTCATCGGCGGCGGGTCGGGGGTGCCGCGCCCCGGGGCGGCGTCGCGCGCCCACCGCGGTGTGCTGTTCATGGACGAGGCACCGGAGTTCTCCCCGGGCGTGCTGCAGACGCTGCGGCAGCCGCTCGAGCACGGCGAGCTCGTCATCCAGCGAGCCGGCGGGACGGCCCGGTACCCCGCCCGCTTCCAGCTCGTGCTCGCCGCCAACCCCTGCCCGTGCGGCAAGGCGGTCGGCAAGGGCCTGGACTGCGTGTGCGCCCCGATCGCCCGACGCCGCTACTGGTCCCGTCTCTCCGGGCCGCTGCTGGACCGTGTCGATCTGCAGGTCGAGGTGCACGCCGCGTCCCGGGCGCAGATCGACGGCGCGGTGGCGGGGGAGAGCACCGCCGCGGTCGCCGCCCGCGTCCACGCCGCGCGCCGCCGGCAGGCGGAGCGGCTCGCCGGCACCCCGTGGCGGACGAACGCCGAGGTGCCCGGGCACTGGATGCGCGCCGCCCTGCGCGGGCAGCCGGCGCTGTTCACCGAGCTGGACCGTGCGCTCGACCGCGGGCTGCTGAGCCTGCGCGGCGTCGACCGCGTGCTGCGGGTCGCGTGGACGCTGGCCGACCTCGCGGGGCGGGCTGCTCCCGGACGCGCCGACGTCGGGCAGGGGCTCCTGCTGCGGACCCGCGGGCAGGTGGGGGCATGACCGCGCGCTCGCGGCCGCCGTGGCGCGACGACGAGCGGTGCGCCCGCGCCGCCTGGAGCCGCCTGGCGGAGCCGGGGGACACCACCGCCGGCACGCTCGTGGGCGTCCTGGGGGCCGTCGGGGCGCTCGACTGGGTGCAGGACGTGCTCGGGGACGGTCCGGACGGCCCAGCCGCCTGCGGCGGAGGAGCACCGGCGGTCACGGACCGGCACCTCGACCGCCTGACCGAGCACGCGGGGCCGGTGGACCCCGGCGGACGACGCCGCCTCGGTGCCGCGGTCGTGCGGTGGGCGCCGCGCTGGCCCGGCCTCGACCCGCGCCGCGACCTCGACCTGCTCGAGACCCTCGGTGGCACGCTGCTGCACCCGGGCCAGGAGTCCTGGCCGGCGGGGCTCGACGACCTCGGCGCCACCGCTCCGGCCTGCCTCTGGGTGCGGGGAGAGTGCTCTCGGGTCGCTCGTGCGGCGGTCGGTCGCCCTCGTCGGCGCGCGCGCGTCCACCGCGTACGGCGACCACGTCGCGGGCGAGCTCGCCACCGGGCTCGCGGACCGGCGGTTCACGGTCGTCTCCGGCGGGGCCTACGGCATCGATGCCGCCGCGCACCGCGGTGCGGTGGTCGCCGGAGCGCCGACGGTCGTCCTGCTCGCCGGCGGGGTGGACCGGCCCTACCCGGCGGGCAACGCCCCGCTGCTGCGGCGGGTCGTGGAGACCGGCGGGGCGGTGGTCAGCGAGGTGCCGCCCGGCAGCGTGCCCAGCCGTACCCGCTTCCTGCTGCGCAACCGCCTCATCGCCGGGGCGAGCCGCGCCACCGTGGTCGTGGAGGCGGCCTGGCGCTCCGGGGCCCTGAGCACGTCGGGGCACGCGCTCGCGATGCTGCGGCCGGTCGGCGCGGTCCCCGGACCGGTGACGTCGATGGCGTCCGCCGGCTGCCACCGGCTCCTGCGCGACGGGTCTGCGGTGTGCGTCACGGATGCCGCCGAGGTCGCCGAGCTCGCCGGGGACCTGGGGACCGACCTCGCGCCCGTGCCCCCGGTCCGCACGCCGACGGCGACGGGATGGGCGAGGAGGCGCGCCGCGTGCTCGACGGGCTCCCGATCACCCGCGCGGCGTCGGTGGCGTCGATCGCCCGCGCCAGCGGTCTCGGCGAGGCGGAGGTCCGGGGTGTCCTGGGCTTGCTGGAGCTCGACGGGCTGGCGCTCAGCGAGGCGGGTGGATGGCGGCGCACGCGACGGGTCCCACGTGCCGGGACCTGAACGCGACCGCCGGTCGCACGATGTTGTGACTTTGGTCACGGCGTCGGTCACCGGGCACGGGGCAAAAGCCGCGGATCGGGCTCCCGGGGACGGGAAAGGCCCTGCCACAGGGGTGTTGGCCTTGTCGCTGCGGGCGACGGACGTCACGGTAGACGCCATGCATCCGCCCGCCGACGTCGACGACGCCTCCGTGGCGCCGCTCGACGCGTTCGCGGAGCACCTCGCCCTCCAGCGGGGCCTGTCCGAGCACACGGTCCGCGCCTACGTCGGCGACCTCACGCACCTCGTGCGCTTCGCGCAGGACCGCGGCCGACGGGGGCTCGAGGAGGTGGACCTCGCCCTGCTGCGGGAGTGGCTCGCCACCATGGTCGAGGGAGACCTCAGTCGCGCGACCCTGGCGCGCCGGGCGGCGGCGGTGCGCTCCTTCTTCACCTGGGCGCACCGCACCGGCCGGGTGACGGAGAACCCGGCACTGCGGCTGGCGTCGGCTCGGACCCCGGTCGCGCTGCCCGTCGTGCTGGACGTCGAGCCGGCCGCCCGCCTGCTCGAGGTCGCCCGGACCCGCGCCGACGACGGTGACCCGATCCACCTGCGTGACTGGTCGGCGCTCGAGCTGCTCTACGCGACCGGGGCCCGGGTGGGGGAGGTGGCGGGCGCCGACGTCGACGACGCCGACCTCTCCCACCGCACCCTGCGCGTCCTGGGCAAGGGCGGCAAGGAGCGGGTGGTGCCCTTCGGTGTCCCGGCGGCCCGGGCGCTCACCGTCTGGCTCGAGACCGGCCGCCCCCGGCTCGCCGTCGACGGCTCAGGCCCCGCGCTCTACCTCGGCCGTCGCGGCCGACGGGTCGACCAGCGTCAGCTGCGCGCCGCCGCGCACGACGCCGCCCTGCTCGCAGGGGTCCCGGACGTCGCCCCGCACGCGCTGCGCCACAGCGTCGCCACGCACCTGCTCGCCGGCGGGTCGGACCTGCGCAGCGTCCAGGAGGTCCTCGGTCACGCCAGCCTCGCCACCACGCAGCGCTACACGCACGTGTCCGCCGACCGGCTGCGCGACTCCTTCCGCCAGGCGCACCCACGCGCATGAGCGACCGCCACGGCCCCCGCGACGGCTCTACCACCTCCACGTCGGCGCCACCGGTGGGTCCCCCGCCGGGTCGCGGCGACGCGCTGCCCCGGCCCCGGGCGCCGCACCCCACGGTGGTGTTCGAGGACGACGACCGCGTCGCGGAGGTCGTCGCCGAGGTCGAGGCGGTCATCGAGAGCGCGGACCTGGACGTGGACCTGGACGTCGAGGTCGACCTGTCCGACCCGTCCGTCGCCGACCTCATCACCGACGCGTGGGTGCGGTACAAGTCCACCGGGGACCGGGTGCAGCGCGAACGGCTGATCCTGCACTACGCGCCGCTGGTCACCGCGGTCGCCAGCCGGGTCGGCATGCGGGTGCCCTCCAGCGTCGAGCACGCCGACCTCGTCTCGTCCGGCATGTTCGGCCTGATCGACGCGATCGAGAAGTACGAACCCGGACGCGGGGTGAAGTTCGAGACCTACGCCGGCACCCGCGTCCGCGGCGCGATCATCGACGAGCTGCGGTCGACCGACTGGATCCCGCGCTCCGTGCGCACCAAGGCCCGCGCGGTGGACCGTGCCTACGCCGAGCTCGAGGGCGAGCTGCGGCGGACGCCCACCGAGCACGAGGTCGCCCAGCGGCTCGAGATGGGCGTGGGCGAGCTGCGTGCCGTCCTCGCGCAGGTGGCGACCGTGAACGTCGCGGCGCTCGACGAGCTGCTCGGCGGCGGCGAGCGCGGGGACGCCGCCTCGCTCGGTGACACCCTGCAGGACGACCGTGCACCCGACCCGGCCGGCACGTTCGAGACGCGCGAGACCAAGTACCTGCTCGCGCGCGCGATCGAGCAGCTCGGGGAGCGGGAGAAGATCGTCCTGGTCCTCTACTACTACGAGAACATGACGCTCGGGGAGATCGGCCGGATCCTCGGGGTCACCGAGTCCCGCATCTCCCAGATGCACAGCGCCGCGATGGTGCGCCTGCGCGCCACGCTCGCGGAGTCCGAGCGCGGCTGACACCGCTCGCCGCTGGTCCCGTCACCCCGCGGGAGCAGGACGACCGGTCCGCGGCCGAGCACCCAGCGCATGGGGTCCAGGTACTCCTCCCCGCGGCGCAGCCCCCAGTGCAGGCACGTCACGGGCACGCAGTGCCCGGGTTCCGCACCCACCGAGCCGACCGCCTGACCGCGGACGACCCGTTGGCCGACGCCGACCGACGCCGCGACCGGTTCGAGGCTCGACCGCAGGCCGTCGTCGTGCGTCACGGTCAGGACCCCGCGGTCGACCACCGTGCCGGCGAACGTCACCACGCCGGGACCGGGCGCGTGCACCGGCTGCCCCGGACGGGCGGCGAGGTCCACCCCCGGTGCCCGGGGGCCCACGGTCGCGCCGGACCGTCGAACGGGCGGAGGACGACGACCGGTGCGGGGAGGGGCAGTGCGAACGTCCGGATGGGCGCCGGGTCGTCGGGTGCCGAGCGGGGTGCCGCGGGCCGCAGGGCCGGCGGGGCGTCGACACCCAGCGGCCACGTCGGCCCCGCCGCCCCTGTCGTGGCCGCCCCCGTGGCGGGCTCGTCCGGTTCTCCGGCGGGTCCGGCGGCCCATGCGGCCGCCGGGTCGCCGCTGGGGGGCGCGCCCCCGGTACCCACCCCGCCGGCGACACCCACCGCTCCCAGCGAGACGCCCACGACCACCGCTGCCACCACCGCCGCTGCTCGCACCATGGCCCGACCGTCGTCCTCGGCGGCGGGGCGGCACGGCCGCGCGCGTGGCGCCGGTGGACGGGGGCGACGTCACACCGGTTGGGGGCGGCGGCCCACCGGGGCGACCAGCGCCGTCCGGTACAGTAGGGGTCGCGACCGGCCTGAGCCGGTCGACTTCGCGCGCCCTCACCACGCCGCCAGCCGCCTCGGACCCCGGTCCGACGGCCTGCGGCCACGGGACGCCGTACTGACAGCGGTCCGGCCTTGCCGGCGTCAGCACGGACGGGCGCCAGGGGCACCGACCACCCGGCCGGTGCCGACAACCGACGCGGGTCGTCACCGACCCGCCTGCACGAGTGCGCACACCGCGTGTGCGCCGAGAGGACGTGCCATGGCCGTCGTGACCATGCGCCAGCTGCTCGAGAGCGGTGTCCACTTCGGGCACCAGACCCGTCGCTGGAACCCCAAGATGAAGCGCTTCATCTTCACCGAGCGCAACGGCATCTACATCGTCGACCTGCAGCAGTCGCTCGGGTACATCGACACCGCCTACAACTTCGTCAAGGAGACCGTCGCCCACGGCGGCACCATCCTGTTCGTCGGGACGAAGAAGCAGGCGCAGGAGCCCGTCGCCGAGCAGGCCGCGCGCGTGGGGATGCCCTACGTCAACCAGCGCTGGCTCGGTGGGATGCTCACCAACTTCCAGACGGTCAACAAGCGGCTCCAGCGCCTCAAGGAGCTCGAGCAGATCGACTTCGACGACGTCGCCGGCTCCTCCTTCACCAAGAAGGAGCTGCTCATCATGCGTCGCGAGCGGGACAAGCTCGCCAAGACCCTGGGCGGCATCCGCGACATGGGCCGCGTGCCCTCCGCCGTGTGGATCGTCGACACGAACAAGGAGCACCTCGCGGTCGACGAGGCGCGCAAGCTCAACATCCCGATCGTCGCGATCCTCGACACCAACTGCGACCCGGACGTCGTCGACTACAAGATCCCGGGCAACGACGACGCGATCCGCGCCGTCACCCTGCTGACCCGCGTGATCGCCGACGCCGTCGCCGAGGGCCTCATGCAGCGTCACTCCGGGAAGGCCGCCGCCGGTGCGGACGCCGCCGCGGAGCCGCTGGCCGAGTGGGAGCGCGAGCTGCTCGCCGGCTCCGAGGCCGAGCTCGCCTCGCCGTCCGCCGTCGAGGCGCCCGTCGACACGAACCCGGGCACCGAGTCCGCGGAGTCGGTCGTCAACGCCACGCAGTCGCCGGCCCCCGCGGTCGCCGAGGACCTGACCGAGACGCAGCCCGGCCAGCCCGGCCCGGCCGAGGTCGCCACGCCCCCCGGCAACGACGCGGCCCCGGCCGTCGACGCCGCCGCTGCGGCTGCCGCCCCGGAGATCGCCGAGGCCCAGGCCGCCGACACGGCGTCCGACCAGGCCTGACGCAGCACACCTTCCGACTACAGAGGACTGACACCTATGGCGAACTACACCGCCGCTGACATCAAGGCGCTCCGCGAGCGCACCGGTGCGGGCATGCTCGACGTCAAGAAGGCGCTCGACGAGGCCGAGGGCGACTCGGCCAAGGCGCTGGAGATCATCCGCGTCAAGGGTCTCAAGGGCGTCTCCAAGCGCGAGGGGCGCGCGGCGTCCGACGGCCTCGTGGCCGCCGACGTGCAGGACTCGGCCGACGGCCAGGTCGGCGTCCTCGTCGAGATCAACTCGGAGACGGACTTCGTCGCGAAGAACGCCACGTTCCTCGCCCTGGCGGACCGCGTCCTCGCGGCCGCCGTCTCCACCGGCGCCTCGGACGCGGCGGCGCTCGCCGCGGCCGAGGTCGAGGGCGGCTCCGTGCAGTCCGTCGTCGACGAGGCCGCCGCGACCCTCGGCGAGAAGATCGTCGTGCGTCGCGTGGCCCGCGTCGCCGGCGAGAGCGTCGCGACGTACCTGCACAAGGTCAACAAGGACCTGCCCCCGCAGGTCGGCGTGCTCGTCGCCGCGGACGCCCAGGGCGCCTCGGTGGCCAAGGACATCGCGATGCACATCGCGGCGTACTCCCCGACGTACCTGACGCGCGAGGACGTCCCCGCCGACGTCGTCGCGTCGGAGCGTCACATCGCCGAGGAGACCTCGCGCAACGAGGGCAAGCCGGAGGCCGCGCTGCCGAAGATCATCGAGGGGCGCCTCAACGGCTTCTTCAAGGAGAACGTGCTCGTCGAGCAGGCCTTCGCGAAGGACCCGAAGAAGACGGTCGGCCAGGTGCTGACCGAGGCCGGCGGCACGGTCACCGGGTTCGCCCGGTTCCGCGTCGGCGCCTGACGCGAGCCCGCTGAGGTGGCCCCGGTCCGCACGGACCGGGGCCACCTGCGCAGGGGCTCCTGCCGAGGGACCGTGTGAGCGCCGCACCCGGGGCCGACCGCACGGAGCACCACCAGCAGCACCCATCAGCACGCAGCAGCACAGCCCCGGGACCGACGGCCAGTGGAGGACGCATGACGCAGGGGCTCGAGCCGGGAACGGCCGCACGGACCACGAGGGTGCGCGGTGTCGACCGCGACGGAGCGCGCCGGGTGCTGCTCAAGCTCTCCGGCGAGACGTTCGGCGGGGGCTCGGTCGGCCTCGCCCCCGACGTCGTCCAGCGGGTCGCCGGCGAGATCGCCGTCGCCGTGGGCACCGGTGTCCAGGTGGCGATCGTCGTCGGCGGCGGCAACTTCTTCCGCGGCGCCGAGCTCTCCCAGCGCGGTCTGGACCGGGCGCGCGCCGACTACATGGGCATGCTCGGGACGGTCATGAACTGCCTCGCGCTGCAGGACTTCCTCGAGCAGGCGGGGGTGTCGACGCGCGTGCAGACCGCCATCACGATGGGCCAGGTCGCCGAGCCGTACATCCCGCTGCGCGCGATCCGGCACCTCGAGAAGGGTCGCGTCGTCATCTTCGGCGCCGGCGCCGGCATGCCGTACTTCTCGACCGACACCGTCGCCGCGCAGCGCGCCCTGGAGACCCACTGCCAGGAGGTGCTCATGGGCAAGAACGGCGTCGACGGCGTCTACACCGCCGACCCGCGCACCGACCCGGCGGCCGTGAAGCTCGACCACCTGACCTACACCGACGCACTCGTCGGCGACCTGGCCGTCATGGACGCCACGGCCATGAGCCTGTGCCGCGACAACGACGTGACCATGCGGGTGTTCGGCATGAACGAGCCCGGCAACGTCACCCGCGCCCTACAGGGTGAGAAGATCGGCACGCTCGTCACCTCCGCCTGACGCGCGCCCGGCGCGCGCACCGACGCGCATGACCGACGCCCGCGACCGACGCCCGCGAGCAGCACACGCAGCACCACTGACGAAGGAGCACCGGTGATCGACGAGACCCTCTTCGAGGCCGAGGAGAAGATGGACAAGGCGATCGAGGTCGCCAAGGAGGACTTCGCGACGATCCGGACGGGACGCGCCAACCCGGCGATGTTCTCCAAGATCACCGTGGAGTACTACGGCAGCCCGACCCCGCTGCAGCAGCTCGCGTCGTTCACGACGCCCGAGGCGCGCACCATCCTCATCTCCCCGTTCGACAAGTCGTCCCTCGGGTCGATCGAGCGGACCTTGCGCGACTCCGACCTCGGCGTGAACCCGTCGAACGACGGCAACGTCATCCGGATCAACCTGCCCGTCCTGACCCAGGAGCGACGCAAGGAGTACGTCAAGCTCGCGAAGACGAAGGCGGAGGACGCACGCATCTCGGTCCGCAACATCCGCCGCCGCGCCAAGGAGGAGCTCGACCGCATCGCCAAGGACGGCGAGGCCGGCGAGGACGAGGTCGGCCGCGCGGAGAAGGAGCTCGAGGCGTTGACCCGGAAGCGCATCGAGGCGATCGACACCGTCCTCGCGGCCAAGGAGAGCGAGCTCCTGGCGGTCTGATGACAGAGCTCGCGAGCCCCGACACCACCGCCCGGGCCCCCGCGCCGGCCGCAACCTCCCGGTCGCGATCGTCGTCGGCCTGGGGCTGCTCGCGCTGGTGGGAGCGTCGCTGTTCCTGGTCAAGGAGGCGTTCGTCCTGGTGGCGCTCGCCGCGGTCGGGGTCTCCCTGTGGGAGCTCGCGCAGGCTTTCGCACGCCGGGGAATCAACCTGCCGCTGCTGCCGTTGCTGGTGGGAGCGGCAGGGATCCTCGTCTCGGCGTACGTGGCCGGTGAGGAGGCGCTGTTGGTGTCGTTCATGCTCACGGCAGGCGGCGTCGTCGTCTGGCGGGTGATCGACGGCACCGGTCCGGCGGCGCTGCGCGACAGCATGGCCGGGGTGTTCGCCGCGGCCTGGCTGCCGTTCCTCGGCGGCTTCGTGATGCTCATGCTCGCGATGCCGGACGGGGCACGTCGCGTCCTGCTGTTCGTCCTGCTGGCCGTGGCCAGCGACGTCGGCGGCTACGTCGCCGGCGTGCTCGCCGGGCGCCACCCGTTGGCGCCGTCCGTCAGCCCCAAGAAGACCTGGGAGGGGCTGGGCGGATCTGTCCTGCTGTCCTGCCTGGTCGGGGCGGCAGGGATCACCTGGCTGCTCGGCGGTGACCCGCTGATCGGCGTGGGCCTCGGCCTGGCGACCGTCGCCACCGCGACCCTGGGTGATCTCGCGGAGTCCTTGATCAAGCGCGACCTCGAGCTCAAGGACATGGGCAGCGTGCTCCCCGGGCACGGTGGGGTCCTGGACCGCCTGGACTCCATGCTGCTGACCGCACCGGTCGTGCACCTCGTCCTGCTGGCTGCTCTGCCGGTGGGTGCCTGACGGATGGAAGACCCCACGATGACCGCCACACCGACCGCCACCCCGACCAGCCGCGACGCGGCCGGCGGGATCCAGGTGTCGCCCCGCCCGGCGACGCCGATCCCGCTCAACCTCGCCCCGCCGACGACGCGTGGCAAGCGCGGCAAGCCGCCCCGCCACTTCGTCGACCTCACGCCCGCCGAGCGGGTCGACGCGGTGACGGAGCTGGGGGAGAAGCCGTTCCGGGCCAAGCAGCTCGCGACGCACTACTTCACCCACCTCGACCCGAGCCCGGCCGCGATGACGGACCTGCCCGCCGCGAGCCGCGACACGCTGGTCAAGGGGCTCTTCCCGCAGCTGCTCACCCCCGTGCGCACCATGCAGGCCGACGGCGGCACCACGGTCAAGACGCTGTGGCACCTGTTCGACGGCGCCAAGGTCGAGTCGGTGCTCATGCGCTACCCGAACCGCTCGACGCTGTGCGTCTCGAGCCAGGCCGGCTGCGGCATGGCGTGCCCGTTCTGCGCGACCGGCCAGCTCGGTCTGACCCGCAACCTGTCCACGGCCGAGATCGTCGAGCAGGTGCGCTCCGCGGCGAAGTCGCTCGCCGACGGCGAGGTCCCCGGCGGTCCGACCCGGCTGTCGAACCTCGTGTTCATGGGCATGGGCGAGCCCCTGGCCAACTACAAGGCCGTCATGGAGACCGTCCGCCGGCTCGTCGCCCCGACGCCGGACGGCTTCGGCATGTCGGCCCGCAACATCACGGTGTCGACCGTCGGGCTGGTCCCGGCGATCGAGAAGCTGACGAAGGAGGGCATCCCGGTCACGCTGGCGGTGTCCCTGCACGCGCCGGACGACGAGCTGCGCGACGAGCTCGTCCCGATCAACACCCGGTGGAGCGTCGACGAGACCCTCGACGCCGCCCGGCGCTACTTCGACGTCACCGGCCGCCGGGTGTCCATCGAGTACGCGCTCATCAAGGACATGAACGACCACGCGTGGCGCGCCGACCTGCTCGGCGAGAAACTCAACGCGCGCGGCAAGGGCTGGGTGCACTGCAACCCCATCCCGCTCAACCCGACCCCCGGGTCGAAGTGGACCGCGAGCGAGCGGGACGTCGAGGACGAGTTCGTCCGGCGCCTGCGCGCCCACGGCATCCCGACGACGATCCGCGACACGCGGGGCAGCGACATCGACGGGGCGTGCGGCCAGCTCGCGGCCGAGGAGGACCCCGGCATGAGTCAGGGCGCCTTCCGCACGGTGTCCCGCCTGAGGCACGGGTACGCCCCGGCCGAGGTGGACGCGTTCTTCGACCGCGCCCGTCGGGTGTACGAGGGCAAGGCCGAGGGCTCCCTCACCGGGCGGGACGTGCGGGGGACGGCGTTCGACCTCGTGCGCGGCGGGTACGTCACCGGTGCGGTCGACGCGGCGCTGGACCGGCTCGAGGCCGCGTTCGCGAGCCGGGCCCGTGAGGAGTACGTCGCCCGGCACGGCCGGGAGGCGTGGACGGCCCAGCTCGCCGACGGCGCGCGGACGCTCGACGCGCGCCTGACCCGTCCCGACGGCGAGCGGTTCGCCCCGGCGGGGCGCGGCGAGCCGGCCTACGACCGGGCCGACGTCGACGCGCTGTGCCGCCGGCTGGTCGCCTGCTTCGACCACCGCGAGCCGATGAGCGCGGACGAGGTCCGGTCGGCCACGTTCGGGCGCCGCCGTGGCGCCGCCGGCTACGCCGAGGCGCCGGTCGACGCGTTCCTCGCGCGGGCCGTCGAGATCCTGCTGGGAACGGAGTGACGATGACCGGCACCCACGAGACCACCCCGGCCGCCGAGCCCCGCAGCGTGGTTCTGCTCGGCTCGACCGGCTCGATCGGCACGCAGGCGGTCGACGTCCTGCAGCGCCACCCGGACCGCTTCCGGGTCACCGGGATCAGCGCGGGCGGCGCCGACCCGGTCGCCCTCGCGCGGCAGGCGGTGGCCCTCGGCGCCCAGACCGTCGCGGTGGCCGACGCCGACGCGGCCGGCCCGGTCTTCGCCGCGGTCGCCGACGCCGCCTTCTCCTCGGGCCGGCCCTTCGCCGGCATCGAGGTCCTCACCGGCCCGGACGCGGCGTCCCAGCTCGCGGCCCGCGGCGCGGACGTCGTCCTCAACGGCATCACCGGGTCGGTCGGCCTGGGGCCGACCCTCGCGGCCCTACGGGCCGGCAGCACGCTGGCGCTGGCGAACAAGGAGTCGCTCGTCGTCGGTGGGGCGCTCGTCGCCGCCGAGCTGCAGCGACCCGACCAGATCGTCCCGGTCGACTCCGAGCACTCCGCGATCGCCCAGGCGCTGCGCTCCGGGCGGCACGGCGGCCCCGACTCCGAGGTGCGCCGCCTCGTGCTCACCGCCTCGGGCGGGCCGTTCCGCGGGCGCTCGCGCGACGAGCTCGAGCCGGTGACGGCCGACGAGGCGCTCGCCCACCCCACCTGGTCCATGGGGCCGGTGGTGACGATCAACTCCGCGACCCTGATGAACAAGGGCCTCGAGCTGATCGAGGCGCACCTGCTCTTCGGGGTACCGACCGACGACATCACCGTCGTCGTCCACCCGCAGTCGGTCGTGCACTCCATGGTCGAGTTCCGCGACGGCTCCACGATCGCCCAGGCGTCCCCGCCGGACATGCGGCTGCCGATCGCGCTCGGCCTGTCCTGGCCCGACCGCCTGCCCGACGTCGCCCCGGCGTGCGACTGGCGCAGCGCGACGAGCTGGACCTTCGAGCCCCTCGACGAGACGGCGTTCCCGGCCGTCGGGCTCGCCCGCGCGGCGGTGGCCGCGTCGGCGACCCACCCCGCCGTCCTCAACGCCGCGAACGAGCAGTGCGTCGCGGCGTTCCTCGCCGGCCGGGTCGGCTTCCTCGACATCGTCGACACGGTCGCCGCCGTCCTCGAGGAGCACGACGGCGTCGGCGGCAGCGACCTCACCCTCGAGGCGGTCCTGGACGCCGAGACCTGGGCGCGCGCCCGGGCGGACGAGCTGCTCGACCGCCGCTGACGCGCGTCGGTCGGCCCTGTCGCGCGGCGGACCGGCGGGTCTACCGTCGGACGATGGCCGAGCTGACCGTGCCGATCCTGCCCAGCCGTGACCTGCGCGAGACGCTGCGCTTCTACGGGGCGCTCGGGTTCGAGAACGTGGGCGCCGAGCCCGAGGAGTGGGACTACTCATCCTGCGGCGCGGCGGGCTGGTGCTGCACGTCGTGGCGTCGCCCGACGTCGACCCGCTCACCACCGCCGGGATGTGCTTCGCCTCCGTCGACGACGCGGACGCCGTCCACGCCGCGTGGCGCGACGTCGTGCCACCGGGGACCGACCCGGCGACCGGCAGCAGGCTGACCGAGCCGGCCGACACCGCGTACGGGATGCGGGAGTTCGCCCTGATGGACCCCAGCGGCAACCTCGTCCGGGTCGGGTCGCCGCTGCCGGGCTGACCGCCGCGTGCCGGCCTGCTGCGGATCGCCCGCACGGCTGCCGACGCACCCAGGTCGGCGGGGCACAATGGGCCCCGACGCGCGGCCGGCCTCTGCCGCGACGCGCCCGGGGGACGGAGCGGTATGGAGTACGGCGTCGGTGTGCTCGTCATGGTGGTCGGGATCCTCGTCTCGATCGCGCTGCACGAGGTCGGTCACATGGTCCCCGCCAAGCGGTTCGGCGTGCGGGTCAGCCAGTACATGGTCGGGTTCGGCCCGACCCTGTGGTCGCGCACCCGCGGGGAGACCGAGTACGGGATCAAGGCCATCCCGCTGGGCGGCTTCGTGCGCCTGGTCGGGATGTACCCCCGCCGGACGCGGTCGGCAACCCGCCGGTGCGTGGCTGGCTGGGCCGGATGATCCAGGACGCGCGCGAGCAGAGCGCGCTGGAGATCCACCCGGGGAGGACCACCGCGCGTTCTACCGGCTGTCCACGCCGAAGAAGCTCGTCGTCATGCTCGGCGGCCCGGTGATGAACCTCGTCATCGCCGCGGTGCTGCTCGCGGTCGTGATGGTCGGCATCGGGGTGCCCGGCTGGAGCACGACGGTGGGCTCGGTGTCGGACTGCGTCGTGCCCGCCGCCTCCGAGGCCCGCGAGTGCGGCCCGGACGACCCCGTCGCACCGGCGGCGGCCGCGGGCGTGCGGGTGGGGGACGAGCTCGTCGCCTTCCGCGGTGAGCCGGTCGCCTCCTGGGAGTCGCTCCAGGACGCCATCCGCGACACGGGCGCGGACCCGGTCGCCCTCGTCGTGCAGCGCGACGGCGAGCCCCTGACCCTCACGGTCACGCCTCTGGTCACCGAGCGGCCGGTGATCGGGCCCGACGACGGCCCGGTGCTCGACGCGGACGGCGAGGTCACCACCGAGCCGGTCGGCTTCCTGGGTGTCGGTCCCACGCCGACGCTCGTGCGTCAGCCGCTGACCGAGGTGCCGACGCTGCTCGGCACGTACGTCGTGCGCACCGTCGGCGTGGTGGTCAACCTGCCCAGCCGCATCGCCGATGTCGCCGAGGCCGCCTTCGGCACCGCACCCCGTGACCCGGACGGCGTCATCGGCGTGGTCGGCATCAGCCGGGTCGCCGGCGAGGTCACCGCGGCGGAGGAGGGGGTCTTCGGGCTCACCGCCGAGGTCATCCTGCTGCTGCAGCTCATCGCGTCGCTCAACATCGCCCTGTTCGTGTTCAACCTCATCCCGATCCTGCCGCTCGACGGGGGGCACATCGCGGGGGCGCTGTACGAGGGGGCCCGTCGGCAGGTGGCGCGCGTCCGGGGGCTGCCCCGGCCACGGCCGGTCGACATCGCCCGGATGACCCCCTCACCCTGGGGATGGTGGTCGTCTTCCTCGGGCTCGGGGCGTTGCTCGTGTACGCCGACCTGGTCCGCCCGGTGACCCTCCCGGGTTGATCCGCGGCCCTGCCGCGCGGGCCTGCTGGGCCGCTCCGCGAGCGGGGGACCGGCCGCTGCACGATGTGGACGTCGCGTGAGGGAACGCGGGTGAAACACGTATCACAGCCCCCCGCGGGCGGTGCGGGCGCCGTCCGGGGCGATACTGGGAGCGTGAGCATCCCGATCAGCCTTGGCATGCCGGAGGCGCCGCCCCCCGTGCTGGCCCCCGCCGTCCCACCCGCCAGATCCAGGTCGGCAAGGTCGCCGTCGGCGGCGGTGCCCCGGTGAGCGTGCAGTCGATGTGCACCACGCAGACCACCGACATCAACGCGACGCTGCAGCAGATCGCCGAGCTGACCGCGTCCGGCTGCGACATCGTGCGGGTCGCGGTCCCGACGCAGGACGACGCCGACGCGCTGCCAGTCATCGCGCGCAAGTCGCAGATCCCGGTGATCGCCGACATCCACTTCCAGCCCAAGTACGTGTTCGCCGCGATCGACGCCGGCTGCGCCGCGGTCCGCGTGAACCCGGGCAACATCCGCAAGTTCGACGACCAGGTCAAGGAGATCGCCCGCGCGGCGTCCGACGCGGGCGTCTCCATCCGCATCGGCGTCAACGCCGGTTCGCTCGACCCCCGCCTGCTGGCGAAGTACGGCAAGGCGACGCCCGAGGCGCTCGTCGAGTCCGCGGTCTGGGAGGCGTCGCTGTTCGAGGAGCACGGCTTCCACGACTTCAAGATCTCGGTCAAGCACAACGACCCGGTCATCATGGTCCGCGCCTACGAGCTGCTGTCCGAGGCCGGGGACTGGCCGCTGCACCTCGGGGTCACCGAGGCGGGCCCGGCGTTCCAGGGGACGATCAAGTCGGCGACCGCGTTCGGCGCGCTGCTGAGCAAGGGCATCGGGGACACCATCCGGGTCTCGCTGTCCGCGCCGCCGGTCGAGGAGGTCAAGGTCGGCATCCAGATCCTGCAGTCGCTGAACCTGCGACCCCGCAAGCTGGAGATCGTGTCCTGCCCCTCGTGCGGGCGCGCGCAGGTCGACGTCTACACGCTCGCCGAGAAGGTCACCGCCGGCCTGGAGGGCCTCGAGGTCCCGCTGCGCGTGGCCGTCATGGGCTGCGTCGTCAACGGTCCGGGGAGGCGCGCGAGGCCGACCTCGGCGTCGCGTCCGGCAACGGCAAGGGGCAGATCTTCGTCAAGGGGCAGGTCGTCAAGACGGTCCCCGAGTCGCAGATCGTCGAGACCCTCATCGAGGAGGCCATGCGCATCGCCGACGGAATGGAGCGCACCGCGGACGGCGCCCCGGTCGTCACCGTCGGCTGACACCGCCCCTGCGGACGGGTCCCGGAGGGACCCGTCCGCACCGGACGGCGATGCGCCGCGCGACCATCCGGACGGTGGTGCACAATTCACCCATGGGACGCTGGCACGGCGCGACCCTGAGCGGCAGAGCGGCCGACGGTCGCCTGCTCCAGGACGCCGACATCGAGGCCGCCATGGCCGTGTGCGCACGCGTGCCCGTCGACTCCGTCCTCGCCGCCAGCCGCATCGCCGTGGCCGCCCGGACCGGGCTGGGACCCGCGGGTGGCCAGCTGTGGGGCTACGAGCGCGAGGGTGAGCTCAACGCCGTCTGCTGGGCCGGCGCCAACGTCGTCCCGGTGGTGCCCGACGGCGACCCCCGCGCCCTGGACGCCTTCGCCCGGATGGCGCACGAGCAGGGCCGACGGTCCTCGTCGATCGTCGGGCAGGCGGACGCCGCCCTCGGGCTGTGGGAGCGGCTGCGCGACCGGTGGCCCGCCCCGCGCGAGGTCCGGGCCAACCAGCCGTCGCTGGTCATCGACCACGACCCGCTGGTCAAGCCCGACGCCGTCGTGCGCCGGTCGGTGCCCGAGGAGTACCCCGTCGTGCTGCCCGCCTGCATCGAGATGTTCGCCGAGGAGGTGGGCTACTCCCCGGCGTCCGGCCCGCACGGTCCGTACGAGCAGCGCGTCCGGACCCTCATCGCCGAGGGCCGGTCCTTCGTGCGGCTCGGCAAGGGCCGCCTGGGTGCGCAGGTCGAGTTCAAGGCCGAGCTCGGCGCCGTCGCCGGTGGGGTCGCCCAGGTCCAGGGCGTCTGGGTCGAGCCCGGGCACCGCGGGCGCGGGCTCTCGGAGTCCGGCATGGCGGCGGTCGTCGAGCTGACCCGTCGCGACGTGGCCCCCACGGTCTCCTTGTACGTCAACGACTACAACGTGCGCGCGCTCGCGGCCTACCGCCGGGTCGGGTTCCGCCAGGTGGGCACGTACGCGACCGTCCTGTTCTGACCGACGCCGGCACCGAGGGGCGCCTGCTCCGAGGGGCGCCTGCTCGGGCGGCGTCGGCCGCGGCCGGCACTCAGCGCAGCAGCCGGGACAGCCGGCGGTCGGCGAGCGGCTGCCCGCCGGTCTGACACGTCGGGCAGTACTGCAGGGACGAGTCCGCGAAGGACACCTCGTGGACGGTGTCGCCGCACGGGACGCCGTCCCACCCGGGGCACGGCAGCCCGGTGCGGCCGTGGACCCGCATGCCGCGTCGCTTGGCGTCCTTGAGCTCGGCCGCGGGCTTGCCCGCCGCGGCCTCGACCGCCTCGCGCAGCACCCGCAGGATCGCAGCGTGCAGCACCCCGGCCGCCACGGTGTCGAAGGACCGCGTCAGCGCGAACGGGCTCGTGCGGGCCGCGTGCAGGATCTCGTCGGAGTAGGCGTTGCCGATCCCCGCGATCGTCCCCTGGTCGCGGAGCACGCCCTTGACCTGCTTGTTGCGGGACGCGAGCAGCGCGGCGAACCGCTCCGCGGTGAACTCGTCCGACAGCGGCTCCACCCCGAGCGTCGCGACCGCGGGGATCGACCCCGGGTCGGTGACGACGTGCACCGCGAGGCGCTTGCGCGTCCCGGCCTCGGTGAGGTCGAAGCCGGCGCCGTCCGCGAGGCGCACCCGCAGCGCGATCGGGGACCTGCCAGGACGGACGGCGGTGGCCGGCACCCGGTCGAACCAGCGCAGCCACCCGGCCCGGGCGAGGTGGAGGACGAGGTGGAGCCCGCCGCCGTCGCCAGGCGTGGTGGGCTCCGTGGTGACGTCGAGCCACTTGCCGCGGCGCACGACGTCGGTCACGGTGCGCCCGGCGAGGTCGGCCGGCGCGGGCGCGAAGGTCTTCAGCGCGCTGATCGCGCCCACCTCGACCCCGGCGATCGCCACACCGGTGGTGCGGTCGCGCAGGAACCGGACGAGGGCTTCGACCTCGGGCAGCTCGGGCATGCGCTCATCGTGGCGCACCGCGGGCCGTTGTCCACCCCGACCGAGGGGTGCCGGGGCGGCCACTAGGCTGGCGCGCATGCTGCTGCGGATGTCGTCCCTGTTCGTGCGGACCCTGCGAGAGGACCCGGCGGACGCCGAGGTGGCGAGCCACCGGCTGCTCGTGCGGGCCGGGTACATCCGGCGCGCCGCCCCCGGCATCTACACCTGGCTCCCGCTCGGGCTGCGCGTGCTGCGCAAGGTCGAGGCCGTCGTCCGGGAGGAGATGGAGGCGGCCGGCGTGCAGGAGGTGCACTTCCCGGCGCTGCTGCCCCGGGAGCCGTACGAGGCGAGCGGGCGGTGGACCGAGTACGGCCCCAACCTGTTCCGCCTCCAGGACCGCAAGGGTGCCGACCTCCTGCTCGCGCCGACGCACGAGGAGATGTTCACGCTGCTCGTCAAGGACCTGTACTCCTCGTACAAGGACCTGCCGCTCGCGCTGTTCCAGATCCAGACCAAGTACCGCGACGAGGCGCGCCCGCGGGCCGGGCTCATCCGCGGACGTGAGTTCGTCATGAAGGACGCGTACTCCTTCGACGTCGACGACGACGGCCTGGAGGCGTCGTACGCCGCGCAGCGCGCCGCCTACCAGCGCATCTTCGACCGGCTCGGGCTCGAGTACGTCATCGTCGCGGCGACGTCCGGGGCGATGGGCGGCTCGCGCAGCGAGGAGTTCCTCAACCCGACCCCGATCGGGGAGGACACCTTCGTCCGGTCACCCGGTGGCTACGCCGCGAACGTCGAGGCCGTCACCACCGTCGTGCCGCCCGCGGTCCCGTTCCACGACGCGCCCGCGGCGCACGTCGAGGACACCCCGGACACCCCCACGATCGGGACCCTCGTCGCGGTCGCCAACGAGCGCTTCCCCGCCCCGACCGGCCATGGACCGCCGCCGACACCCTGAAGAACGTCGTGCTCGCCCTGGTGAGCCCGACCGGCGAGCGGGAGCTGCTCGTCGTGGGGCTCCCCGGCGACCGCGAGGTCGACCTCAAGCGGCTCGAGGCGGGCGTCGCACCCGCCGAGGTGGAGACCGCCACGGAGGCGGACTTCGCCCGGCACCCCGAGCTGGTCAAGGGGTACATCGGACCCGGTGTGCTCGGCGCCAACCGCGGGGTGGACGCGGACGGCGCCCCGCTCGGCGTCCGGTACCTGCTCGACCCGCGGGTCGTCGCCGGCACCCGGTGGATCACCGGCGCCGACGCCCCGGGTCGGCACGTGTTCGACCTCGTCGCCGGGCGTGACTTCGTCGCCGCCGGCCAGGACGGCGCCGACAACACGATCGAGGCCGCCGAGGTCCGTGCGGGCGATCCCGCGCCCGACGGCTCCGGCCCGCTGGAGCTCGCGCGCGGCATGGAGATCGGCCACATCTTCGCGCTGGGGCGCAAGTACGCCCAGGCGCTGGGCCTGACCGTGCTGGACCGCAACGGCAAGTCCGTCGTGGTCACGATGGGCTCCTACGGCATCGGGGTCAGCCGGGTGCTCGCGGCGCTCGCCGAGGCCAACCACGACGACGCCGGCCTCGCCTGGCCGGCCCCGTCGCGCCCGCACACGTGCACGTCGTGGCGACCGGCAAGGACCCGGCGGTGTTCGCCGCCGCGGAGTCGATCGCCACGACCCTGGCCGGGCGCGGGGTGGAGGTGCTTTACGACGACCGCCCCAAGGTCTCGCCCGGGGTCAAGTTCGCCGACGCCGAGCTGCTCGGTGTGCCCCTGCTCGTCGTCGTGGGGCGCGGGCTCGCCGAGGGCGTCGTCGAGGTCCGTCCGCGACGCGCCGGCCAGGCCGGCATCGGGGCCGAGCAGGTCCCGGTGGACGCGGCTGCGGACCGCGTCGCCGAGCTCGTCGACGCGCTGCTCGCCAAGGCCTGACCGTCCCGCGGGTCCGTACGGTCGCCCCGGCGGGCGGCCGTGCAGGCCCGCGCGGCCGTGCCGTCCTCAGCCGGCGTCCTGCTCCGGCATCCCCGGCAGGGCGGGCAGAGCCGCACCCCAGGCCACCGCCTCGGCGGTGGTCTCCGCGACGGCATCGACCAGGGCCGCCCTGCCCCCGGCGGGAGCGGACGCCACGAGGCCGGCGTAGTGCGCGGCGAGGGACGTCTCCAGGCCCGCGACGGCGGCGGCGGCACCCGCCGGGTCACCCAGCCCGGAGGGCAGGGTGTAGGCGACCCGCCGGGGATCGAGCCCGGTCCCCGCGACACCGGCGGCGCGGGCCCACGACTCGGCCCGCGACCGGTGCGTCACGGCGCGGTCGCCCGCGCGCCGGCGGAGGTCGTCCCGGTGCTGGGCGGCCACGACCTCCAGCGCGTACCCCGCGGCGTCCTCGCTCGCGACCAGTGCCGACAGGTCCGCGCCCGCCACGCCCTCGGGTGCGGCGTCCGGGACGAGCACCGGCGGGACCGGGGAGCAGCCAGACCCGATGCGTCCGCGAGCCGGTCGGCGGCGAGGAGCCGGTTGACCGCGATCGACGCGAGCAGGCGGGCCAACGGGCCGTCGGCCACGGCGTCGGCGTCGGCGCGTGCGGTGGCCGCCGCCTCGGTGAGCGCGCTGGCGAGCACCTCCGGCGCGGCGGGCGCCGGCTCCGGCACGGGCGCAGCGGCGGTGCCCGGCGTCGGCGAGGCACCCGTGGCGTCGGCGGCCGTGCCCGTGTCCGTCCGTGTGCTCGTCCCTGTGGTCGTGCGGGTGTCGTCGCCGTCGGCCGGCGGCGTCGTCGCGGGGTCCGGGTGGTAGAGCCCGCCCAGGGCGTCCAGGTGGACCCGGGCGTCGGCGGCGACGGCGGCGCGCGCCGCGCCGAGCGGGTCGGCCGCCGGGTCCGGCGGTGCGTCCGCGGGGCCTGCGAGGACCTCCAGCGCGACGGCGTCCGCGGACGCCCGCTGCCGCGCGGACTCCTGGGCGTCCGGTGACGGCGCGGCGGGCGGGGGCGTCTCGAGGCGCACGCCGCACCCGGCCACGAGCGTGAGCACGATCACGAGCACCAGCCCGAGCGCGGCGGACGGCCGGGCGGGTCGGGCGACGGCGGTCCGGGGCTGGCTCATCGCGGGTGATCCTGCCATGCGTCCGCCCCCGCCCGACCTCGATAGGCTGGGGCCCCACAACACCACAGGGTCGAACCCGCACCGCGGTGTTGTGCGGTGTCTGCACGGGGACGACGGGAGTGAACGATGGTGGCGCCAGCCAGTACGCAGCGGGTCCGGGACGCCGCCGAGCCGGTGGTGGCGACCGCCGGGCTCGTGCTCGAGGACGTGGCCGTGGCCCGGGCCGGCAAGCGTTCGGTCGTCCGGCTGGTCATCGACCTGGACGAGGACGCCGTCGGGAGCCTCGACCTGGACACCCTGGCCGACGTCTCCCGCGACGTCGGCACCGCGCTCGACGACACCGACGCGGTGGCCGGGGAGTACACCCTCGAGGTGTCCACGCCCGGCACCTCCCGTCCGCTGACCGAGCCTCGGCACTTCAAGCGCGCCCGGACCCGCCTCGTCCGCCTGGCGATGGTGGACGGCTCTTCCGCGTTCGGCCGTCTGCTGGCCGTCGAGGGCGACACCCTCGTGCTGGGCCCGGTGGACCCGGCGAACGGACGCGACACCACGGGCGACCCGACCCGCGTGCCGCTCGCCGACGTGGCCCGCGGGCTCGTCGAGGTCGAGCTCTCGCGGGTCACCACCGACGACGACTCCGACGAAGAGGCCTGACATGGACATCGACATGACCACGCTGCGGCTGCTGGAGCGTGAGCGCGACCTCAGCTTCGACGTCCTGGTCTCCGCGATCGAGCAGGCGCTGCTGTCCGCCTACCACCGCACCCCCGGTGCGCGCGCGAAGGCCCGCGTCGAGGTGGACCGCAAGACCGGTCACGTCACCGTGTGGGCGACCGACCCGCCCGTGGTCGACGAGGACGGCGTCGCGACGGACCCCGGTCCCGAGTACGACGACACCCCGGAGGGCTTCGGCCGGATCGCGACCGCGACCGCGCGCCAGGTGATCGTCCAGCGCCTGCGGGACGCGGAGGACGACCAGGTGCTCGGGACCTTCCGCGGCAAGGAGGGCGAGATCCTCGGCGGGGTCATCCAGCAGGGCCGCGACCCGCGGATCGTGCTCGTCGACGTCGGAGGCACCGAGGCGGTGCTGCCCGCGCACGAGCAGGTGCCGACCGAGAAGTACGTGCACGGCGAGCGGCTGCGCGCCTACGTGCTCGAGGTCACCCGCGGGCCCAAGGGGCCGTCGATCGTGCTGTCCCGCACGCACCCGCACCTCGTCCGCAAGCTGTTCGCGATGGAGGTCCCGGAGATCGCCGACGGCTCGGTCGAGATCACCGCGATCGCGCGCGAGGCGGGCCACCGCACGAAGATGGCGGTCCGTGCCCGGGTCCCCGGGCTGAACCCGAAGGGCGCGTGCATCGGACCCATGGGGGCGCGCGTCCGCGCCGTCATGGCCGAGCTGCACGGGGAGAAGATCGACATCGTCGACCACAGCGACGACCCGGCCGAGATGGTCGCGCACGCGCTGTCCCCGGCCCGGGTGCTCTCGGTGGAGGTCGTCGACCGCGAGGCCCGCGCCGCCCGCGTCATCGTGCCGGACTTCCAGCTCTCGCTCGCGATCGGCAAGGAGGGGCAGAACGCCCGCCTGGCCGCGAAGCTCACGGGGTGGCGGATCGACATCCGCTCCGACGCCGCGCCCGTCGACTCCGGTGCGTCCGGCGCCGGTGCCGGCGCACCACGGTGACGCCCGGTGCCCCGGGGCGGTAGGCTGGGTGACGCTGAGCCCGGCGCTCGGCCTCCCCGACCACCGCGGCCGGGCCCCGACACGGGTCCGGTGCGTACGTGTGTGGGATGCCGGTCCGTCGGGTCCAGGTCCGACCTGCTCCGCGTGGTGGTCACCCGCGACGGCTCATCCGAGCCCGTCCTGGTGGTGGACACCCGGCGGAGCCTGCCGGGCAGGGTGCCTGGCTGCACCCAGACCGTCGTTGTCTCGAGCTCGCCGAGCGCCGTCGGGCGTTCCCGCGGTCCCTGCGTCACGCAGGCCCGCTGGACGCCGGGGCGGTGCAGGACTATCTCGAGCGCCGGCGGGGTTAGAGAGAGGACGTGCCGGGTCCGTACCCGGCGCGCGACCGTACCGGTCGACGCAACGTCAACTGCGACATGGGAAGCGGGTCACCGAGCCGATGGCTGCCCGATGAGCACTGACCGATGAGTACCCAGCGATGAGTACCCAGCACTAACCACGGTCCGACCCTGTCCTGGGCGGACCGAGACAGGGAGAGTTGTGGCCAAGGTCCGCGTCTACGAGCTCGCGAAAGAGCTCGGGGTGGAAAGCAAGACCATCATGACCAAGCTGGGCGAGCTCGGGGAGTTCGTCCGTTCGGCGTCCTCGACCATCGAGCCGCCCGTCGTGCGCAAGCTGCGCGACCTGTACCCCGCGGGGAGCGCCGACGGCGCCTCCGCACCCAAGGCCTCGGCCCCGAAGCCCGCCGCGGCTCCCGCGCCGGCTCCGGCCGCGCCCGCTCCGGCTGCTCCGGCTCCCGCTGCGCAGGCACCGACGCCGGCGGCGCCCGCCCCGGCTGCGACACCCGCTCCGCAGGCTCCGGCTGCTCCGGCCCAGGCCCCTCAGGCACCCGCTGCGCAGGCTCCGGCTGCTCCGGCTCCTGCTGCGCAGACCCCGGCTGCTCCTGCCGCTCCGGCGCCGGCCGGTGACGCCCCCGCGGCGCAGTCCCCGGCAGCACCGGGGCCGCGTCCGGCCGCCCCGCGTCCGGCCGCCCCGGCGCCGGCACGTCCGGCGGCCTCGCGCCCCGGCAACAACCCGTTCGCCCCGAGCCAGGGCATGCCCCGCGGGGACCGCGGCGCGAACCAGCGCCCCGGTGCCGGCGGTGGAGCGGCCGGTCCGCGCCCCGGCGGTCCGCGTCCGGGCAACAACCCGTTCGCGCCCAGCCAGGGCATGCCGCGTCCCGGCGACCGCCGCCCGGCCGACCCGGCGGCCTCGGCCGCTCCGGCCGGTGCCGGCGAGCGTCCCGGCGGGCCGCGTCCGCCGGCCCCGCGCCCGGGCGGTCCGCGCCCCAACCCCGGCATGATGCCGGGTCGCTCCTCGAGCGGCGTCGGTCGTCCCGGTGAGCGTCCCGCGGCCCCCGGCCGTGGTGGCCCGGGCGGTCGTCCCGGTGGGGGCGGCGGCTACGCCGGTCGCCCCGGTGGCGGCCCGGGCGGCGCCCCCGGTGGCGGTGGCGGCTTCGCCGGTCGCCCCGGCGGTGGCGGTCGTCCCGGTGGTGCCGGCCGTGGTTCCACGCAGGGTGCCTTCGGCCGCGCCGGTGGGCGCCCCGTCCGTGGACGGAAGTCGAAGCGCGCGAAGCGCCAGGAGTTCGAGCAGATGCAGGCCCCCTCGCTGGGTGGCGTGCAGGTCCCGCGCGGCGACGGCCAGACGGTCGTCCGGCTGCGGCACGGCTCGTCGCTGAACGACTTCGCCGACAAGATCGACGCGAACCCCGCGAGCCTCGTCACGGTGCTGTTCCACCTCGGTGAGATGGCGACCGCGACGCAGTCCCTCGACGAGGACACGTTCGGCACGCTCGCGAACGAGCTCGGCTACCGCGTCGAGATGGTGTCGGCCGAGGAGGAGGACCGCGAGCTGCTCGGTGCCTTCGACATCGACCTCGACGCCGAGCTGGCCGACGAGGACGACTCGCAGCTCATGGCCCGTCCGCCGGTCGTGACCGTCATGGGCCACGTCGACCACGGGAAGACCAAGCTCCTCGACGCGATCCGTCGCACGGACGTCGTCGCGGGCGAGGCCGGTGGCATCACCCAGCACATCGGCGCCTACCAGGTGCACACGACCCACGAGGGTCAGGACCGTGCGGTGACGTTCATCGACACCCCGGGTCACGAGGCGTTCACCGCCATGCGTGCCCGTGGTGCCCAGGTCACCGACATCGCGATCCTCGTGGTCGCGGCCGACGACGGCGTGATGCCGCAGACCGTGGAGGCGCTCAACCACGCCCAGGCGGCCGGCGTGCCGATCGTGGTCGCGGTCAACAAGGTGGACAAGGAGGGGCGAACCCCGCCAAGATCCGCCAGCAGCTCACCGAGTACAACCTGGTGGCCGAGGAGTACGGCGGCGACACGATGTTCGTCGACATCTCCGCGCTCCAGCGCCTGGGTATCGACGACCTGCTCGAGGCGGTCCTGCTGACCGCGGACGCCGCGCTCGACCTGCGGTCGAACCCCGACAAGGACGCCCGTGGTGTCGCGGTCGAGGCCAACCTCGACAAGGGCCGCGGTGCGGTCGCGACCGTCCTGGTCCAGACCGGGACGCTGCGCGTCGGCGACGCGATCGTCGCCGGCACGGCCCACGGCCGCGTCCGGGCGATGTTCGACGAGCACGGCAACAACGTCACCGAGGCGGGGCCGGCACGTCCGGTCCTCGTCCTGGGTCTGGCGTCGGTGCCGGGCGCCGGTGACACCTTCCTGGTGGCGCCGGACGAGCGGACCGCGCGGCAGATCGCCGAGAAGCGCGAGGCCGCCGAGCGGGCCGCGCTCCTGGCCAAGCGTCGCAAGCGCATCAGCCTCGAGGACTTCACGCAGGCGCTGCAGCAGGGCAAGGTCGACACGCTCAACCTCGTCCTCAAGGGCGACGTCTCGGGTGCCGTCGAGGCGCTCGAGGACGCCCTGCTCAAGATCGACGTCGGCGACGAGGTGGACCTGCGCGTCATCCACCGCGGCGTCGGTGCGATCACGCAGAACGACGTCAACCTGGCGACCGTCGACAACGCGATCATCATCGGGTTCAACGTCAAGTACGCCGAGCGGGTCGAGACGCTCGCCGAGCGCGAGGGTGTGGACGTCCGGTTCTACTCGGTCATCTACCAGGCGATCGACGAGGTCGAGTCCGCCCTCAAGGGCATGCTCAAGCCGGAGTACGAGGAGGCCCAGCTCGGCACCGCCGAGGTGCGCGAGGTGTTCCGCTCCTCCAAGTTCGGCAACATCGCCGGTTCGCTCGTGCGGTCCGGGTCGATCACCCGCAACACCAAGGCCCGTGTGCTGCGGAACGGTGCCGTCATCGGGGACAACCTCACGGTCGAGTCGCTCAAGCGGTTCAAGGACGACGCGACCGAGGTCCGCGAGGGCTACGAGTGCGGTATCGGCCTCGGGTCGTTCAACAACGTCGAGATCGGCGACGTCATCGAGACGTTCGAGATGCGGGTCAAGCCCCGCAGCTGATCGGGGTACGGTCGGTGACGCACCCGGGTGGGGTGCGGCGCCGGCCGTCCGGCGGGGCCGAGGGCACACGTGCCCCCGGCCCCGCCGCCGTCCGTCCCACCACACCCACGTCCGCGCCACCCGCAGCGGACGTCTCGGCCCCGCGACGCCCGTCGTCCGCGGGGAGGAGAGGAAGATCCGTCATGGCTGATCCCGCACGCGCCCGGAAGCTCGCCGACCGGATCCAGCAGATCGTCGCCCACCTGCTCGACACCCGGGTCAAGGACCCGCGCCTGGGCTTCGTGACGATCACCGACGTCAAGGTCACCGGTGACCTGCAGCACGCGTCGGTCTTCTACACCGTCCTCGGCGACGAGGAGGCCCGCGCCGGGACCGCTGCTGCCCTGGAGAGCGCGAAGGGGCTGCTGCGGTCGGAGGTCGGCAAGCAGACCGGCATCCGCCTCACGCCCTCGCTGGACTTCTTCCTCGACGCCGTCCCGGAGACCGCCGCGCAGCTCGACGCCGCCCTCCAGGAGGCCGCCCGGCGCGACGCCGAGGTGGCGGCGCTCGCCGCCCGCGCCGCCTACGCGGGCGAGGCCGACCCCTACCGCAAGCCCGCGGAGGACGACGAGACGGACTGACGCCGGCGACCGCCGGGCGTGTCCGGCGTCGTCGGAGCGCGCCGATACGCTCGGGGGATGGCCGACGACACCGTGCGCCCTGCCCGCCGGCCCACCGCGCCGGACGGGATCGTCGTCGTCGACAAGCCCGCCGGGTGGACCAGCCACGACGTCGTCGCCCGGATGCGCCGGCTGGCCGGCACCCGCAAGGTCGGGCACGCCGGGACGCTCGACCCGATGGCGACCGGCGTCCTCGTGCTCGGCGTCGGTCGCGCGACGCGGCTGCTCACCTACGTCGTCGGCGCCGACAAGGAGTACACCGCCACGATCCGGCTCGGCGTCGCCACCACGACCGACGACGCCGAGGGGAGGCCCTCGCACGGACGGACACCGCCGGGGTCGACGAGGACGCGGTCCGGGCCGGCGTCCGCGACCTCACCGGGGAGATCCGCCAGGTCCCGAGCTCGGTGAGCGCGATCAAGGTCGACGGTCAGCGGGCCTACGCCCGGGTCCGCGCCGGGGAGAGCGTCGAGCTCGCCGACCGGCCGGTGACCGTCTCCCGCTTCGACGTGCACGACGTGCGCCCCGTGCCCCCCGAGGGGACCGAGGGCGCCGGGGCCGGCGGCGCTGGACGTCGACGTCACGGTCGTGTGCTCGTCCGGCACGTACATCCGCGCGCTGGCCCGTGACCTCGGCGCCGCCCTCGGGGTGGGCGGGCACCTCACCGCGCTGCGCCGCACCCGGGTCGGTGGGTACGGGCTCGGGGTGGCGCGCACGCTGGACGACCTCGCGGCGACGCCCGACGACGTGCCGCTCACCGTGCTGTCCCTCGCCGACGCCGCGCGGGCCACCTTCCCCGTCCGCGACCTCACCGAGGGGAGGCCCGCTCGCTGTCCTACGGTCACCGGATCGCGCCCGGGCCGCCGACGCCCAGCGAGCCGGTCGCCGCGATCGGCCCGGACGGCACCCTGGTCGCGCTGCTGCACAGCGCGGGACCGCAGGCCCGGCCCGTCCTCGTGTTCGCCCCCGCCTGACCGCGGTCACCGGTACCGCGAGCGGTCCGCGCGCGTGGCAGGCTTGCGCACCGCAGCCGACCTCGCCCCGTCCCCGCGTCGAGGTCGTCCCCGTCGCCCGCCCGCACGTCAGACAGGAGCCGCAGTGCACCGCTGGACGGATCTCGGCCAGGTCCCGCAGGGCTACGGCCCGTCGGTGGTGACCCTCGGCAACTTCGACGGCGTCCACCGCGGCCACCGCAGCGTCCTCGCCCGGATGGTCGCCGACGCCCGGTCCGCGGGCGCACGTGCCGTCGTCGTGACGTTCGACCCGCACCCCGCGCAGGTCCACCACCCGCAGGACGCGCCCCCGCTGCTCACCGGCGTGCACGACCGCCTGGAGCTGCTCGGCCAGACCGGCCTGGACGCCGTGCTGGTGCTCCCGTACACGCTCGACTTCGCCCGCCAGTCGCCCGAGGAGTTCGTCCGGCGCTACCTCGTCGAGGCGCTCGGGGCACGCACCGTCGTCGTCGGGCGTGACGTGCGGTTCGGCTGGGAGAACGCCGGCGACCTCGCGACCATGACCGAGCTCGGGGAGCGGTTCGGCTTCGCGGTCGAGGTCATCGAGGACCAGGCGGCCGAGCCGGAGCCCGCCGACGGCGCCCGCACGCACGTCCCGGACGGTGCGAACGGTGCGGACCGGGCCGACGACGACGACGTCGCGCGCGCCGAGGTGGAGCGCCTGCGGCGGGTCGCCGAGCCGCTGCACCGGCGCTGGTCGTCCACCTGGGTGCGCGAGCTGCTCGCCGCCGGCCGGGTCGCGGAGGCGGCCGACGTGCTCGGGCGCCC
Organism: Cellulomonas sp. ATA003; assembly: GCF_031582905.1. NCBI lineage: Bacteria > Bacillati > Actinomycetota > Actinomycetes > Micrococcales > Cellulomonadaceae > Cellulomonas > Cellulomonas sp. ATA003. The sequence continues at coordinate 2,892,325 of NZ_CP133990.1, read as the reverse complement.
GCACCGCGTGCGCGGGGAGGTCGTGCACGGTGACGCCCGCGGGCGCGAGCTCGGCTACCCGACCGCCAACCTGGCGCCGTCGTCGGCCGGGATGGTGCCCGCCGACGGCGTCTACGCCGGCTGGCTGCACGTCACGCGCGAGCCGCTGCCGGGATTCACCGAGTGCACGCCCGAGATCGACGCGGTCAAGGCCGCCGACGCGCACACCGCGCTCCCGGGGCCGCGCCTGCCGGCCGCGATCTCGGTGGGCACCAACCCCACCTTCGACGGCGTCGGCCGCCGGGTGGAGGCGTACGTCCTGGACCGCACCGACCTCGACCTGTACGACCGCGAGGTGGTCGTGGAGTTCGTGGCCCGGATCCGGCCGACGCTGCGGTTCGAGTCCGTCACCGAGCTCGTCGCGACCATGGACGGCGACGTGGAGCGGGTCCGCGCCGCCCTCGACGCCGCCGGACCGCCGGACGGGGCCGCAGCGGGCACCTGGTAAACTCGGACCGCCGTCAGATCGGCCGCGGACCCAGAGCGCCCGGGTGGACATGCCCCGGAGCACCGCGCAACGAGACACCACCAAGGAGAGCCGTGCCCCTCGACGCAGCAACCAAGAAGTCGATCATGACCGAGTACGCCACGCACGAGGGCGACACCGGTTCCCCCGAGGTCCAGATCGCGATGCTGACGCAGCGCATCCTCGACCTCACCGAGCACCTCAAGGAGCACAAGCACGACCACCACAGCCGTCGTGGTCTGCTGCTCCTCGTCGGCCAGCGCCGTCGGCTGCTCGGCTACCTGCAGAAGGTGGACGTCAACCGCTACCGCACCCTGATCGGGCGCCTCGGCCTGCGCCGCTAGCCCCTCTCGACCCAGCCCGGACCTGCCTGCAGGTCCGGGCTGTGTCGCATGGGGCCCGGGCGCGTCCCCCGCACCACCGCAGAGCACCACCCCAGCACCACCGCAGAGCACCACCCCAGCACCACCGCAGAGCACCACCCCGCGCCACCCGCGCGTGCGGTCGCCGGCCGAGGTGCGCAGAGCAGCCGCTCCGCGCACGTCGACCGTTGATCGCAGAGCGTGGGGGGCGCCTCACGAAAGAGGAGGGCACCCATGGAGGGTCCCGAGATCGAGTTCAGCGAAGCCGTCATCGACAACGGCAAGTTCGGCACGCGCACCGTGCGCTTCGAGACCGGACGCCTCGCGCGCCAGGCCGCCGGCTCCGCCGCCGCCTACCTGGACGGCGAGACGATGCTGCTGTCGGCCACCACGGCCGGCAAGTACCCCAAGGACCAGTTCGACTTCTTCCCGCTGACGGTCGACGTCGAGGAGCGGATGTACGCCGCGGGCCGCATCCCCGGCTCGTTCTTCCGCCGTGAGGGACGCCCGTCCACCGAGGCGATCCTGGCCTGCCGCCTGATCGACCGCCCGCTGCGCCCGACCTTCGCGAAGGGGCTGCGCAACGAGGTCCAGGTCGTCATCACGGTCATGGCCCTGCACCCGGACGACGCGTACGACACGCTCGCGATCAACGCGGCGTCGCTGTCCACGCAGCTGTCCGGCCTGCCGTTCACCGGCCCGATCGCCGGTGTGCGCATCGCGCTCGTCGACGGCCAGTGGGTCGCGTTCCCCAAGCACTCCGACAAGGAGCGCGCCGTCTTCGACATGGTCGTGGCCGGGCGCGTCGTCGGTGATGACGTCGCGATCATGATGGTCGAGGCGGAGGCCACCGAGGGCTCCTGGCACCTCATCTCCGAGGGCGCCGCCGCGCCGACCGAGGCCGTCGTCGCCGAGGGCCTCGAGGCCGCCAAGCCGTTCCTGCGCGCGCTGTGCGAGGCGCAGGCCGACCTGGCCCGCCGCGCCGCCAAGCCGGTGCAGGACTTCCCGCGCTTCCTGGACTACCAGGACGACGCGTACGCCGCGGTCGAGGGTGCGGTCTCCGCCGACCTCTCCGCCGCGCTGCGGATCGCGGGCAAGCAGGAGCGCGAGAGCCGGATCGACGAGATCAAGGCGTCGATGGTCGACTCGCTCGGTGCCCAGTTCGAGGGCCGCGAGAAGGAGCTGTCCGCCGCGTACCGCAGCGTCCAGAAGTCCCTCATCCGCAAGCGCGTGCTGACCGACGGCGTCCGCATCGACGGCCGTGGGCTCGCGGACATCCGCACGCTGTCGGCCGAGGTCGAGGTCCTGCCGCGCGTGCACGGCTCGGCGATCTTCGAGCGTGGCGAGACGCAGATCCTCGGCGTCACCACGCTGAACATGCTCCGCATGGAGCAGCAGCTGGACACCCTCGCGCCCGAGACGCGCAAGCGCTACATGCACAACTACAACTTCCCGCCCTACTCGACCGGTGAGACGGGCCGCGTGGGTTCGCCCAAGCGCCGCGAGATCGGCCACGGCGCGCTCGCCGAGCGCGCCCTGATGCCGGTGCTGCCGAGCCGCGAGGAGTTCCCGTACGCGATCCGTCAGGTCTCCGAGGCGCTGGGCTCCAACGGCTCGACGTCGATGGGCTCGGTCTGCGCGTCCACCCTCTCGCTGCTCAACGCCGGTGTGCCCCTGCGCGCGCCGGTCGCCGGCATCGCCATGGGCCTCATCTCCGACGAGGTCGACGGCCAGCCGCGCTACGCCGCGCTGACCGACATCCTCGGCGCGGAGGACGCGTTCGGTGACATGGACTTCAAGGTCGCCGGGACCAAGGAGTTCATCACCGCCATCCAGCTCGACACCAAGCTCGACGGCATCCCCGCGTCCGTCCTGGGCGGCGCGCTGACCCAGGCCCGCGACGCGCGCCTGGCGATCCTCGACGTCATGGCCGAGGCCATCGACGTCCCGGACGAGATGTCCCCGAACGCCCCGCGCGTCATCGCGGTGAAGGTGCCGGTCGACAAGATCGGCGAGGTCATCGGGCCGAAGGGCAAGATGATCAACCAGATCCAGGAGGAGACCGGCGCCGACATCTCGATCGAGGACGACGGCACGGTCTACATCGGCGCCACCGACGGTCCGTCGGCGGAGGCCGCACGGGCGGCGATCAACGCGATCGCCAACCCGCACATGCCCGAGGTCGGCGAGCGCTTCGTCGGCACCGTGGTCAAGACGACGACCTTCGGTGCGTTCGTGTCGCTCTCCCCGGGCAAGGACGGTCTGCTGCACATCTCGCAGATCCGCAAGCTCGTCGGCGGCAAGCGCGTGGAGAACGTCGAGGACGTCCTCGGGGTGGGCCAGAAGGTCCAGGTCGAGATCGGCGAGATCGACCCGCGCGGCAAGCTCTCGTTGCACGCCGTGGTCGAGGAGACCGCCGGTGAGGGCTCCGAGGGCGGCGAGGGTGCCGCGGCGGCCTCGGCCTCCGCGGGAACCGACGCCTGACGTGCCGCTCGCACTCCCGCTCGCGGTGCCCGGTGACCCGGGCAGCGAGCTCTCCGCCGGGCAGGACGGCGGCGCCATCGTGCGCCGCTCCGTCCTGCCCGGCGGTGTGCGGGTCCTGACCGAGCGCATGCCCGGCCTGCGCTCGGCCACCGTCGGGGCCTGGGTGGGCGTCGGCTCGCGTGACGAGCGTGACGGCCACCACGGCTCGACGCACTTCCTCGAGCACCTGCTGTTCAAGGGCACGGCCCGGCGCAGCGCGATGGACATCGCGGAGGCGTTCGACGCCGTCGGCGGCGAGGCCAACGCGGCGACCGGCAAGGAGCACACCTGCTACTACGCCCGGGTGCTCGACCTCGACCTGCCGATGGCGGTCGACGTCATCACGGACATGGTCACCTCCGCGCGCCTGGACGCCGGCGAGCTCGAGACCGAGCGCGGGGTCATCCTCGAAGAGCTCGCGATGAACGACGACGACCCGTCGGACGTCGCGCACGAGCAGTTCGCCACCGCGGTGCTCGGCTCGCACCCGCTGGGCCGCCCGATCGGCGGCACGCCCGACTCGATCATGGCGGTCCCGCGCGCGGCGGTCTGGGACCACTACCGCGAGCACTACGGCCCCCGCACGCTCGTCGTGACGGCTGCGGGCGGCGTCGACCACGACGCGCTGTGCGCGCAGGTCCTCGACGCGCTCGGGGCCGGTGGCTGGGACACGTCGTCGTCGGTCGCACCGCTCGCCCGTCGTGGTGAGGACGGCCTCGTCGCCGCGTGGACGCCGCAGACCGGTGCCGACGTCGTCGTGCACCGACCCACCGAGCAGGCCAACGTCCTCATCGGCGGACCGGGGCTCACCGCCACCGATCCCCGCCGGTTCGTGCTGTCGGTGCTCAACGCCGCACTGGGCGGCGGGATGTCGTCGCGGCTGTTCCAGGAGATCCGCGAGAAGCGGGGCCTGGCCTACTCGACCTACTCGTTCTCGTCCGGGCACGCCGACACCGGCGTCTTCGGGCTGTACGCGGGGTGCACGCCGGCCAAGGTCGACGAGGTCACCGCGCTGCTCGCCGAGGAGTGGGAGCGACTCGCGAACGACGGGCTCACGCCGGGTGAGCTCGAGCGCAGCATCGGCCAGCTCTCCGGTGGCCTCGTGCTCGGCATGGAGGACACCGGGTCCCGCATGGGCCGCCTCGGCAAGTCCGAGCTCGTGCACGGGGAGATCCTCGGCCTCGACGAGTCGCTCGAGCGGATCCGTGCCGTCACCGCCGAGGAGGTCCGGGTGCTCGCCGGCGAGCTCGCCGCGATGCCCCGCTCACGCGTCCTCGTCGGGCCGGTCGGCTCGGGCGGTGCCGGGACGCAGCCGTGACCGCCCCGCTGAGGGTCGCGGTGCTGGGCGCCGGTGGGCGCATGGGGACCCAGGTGTGCGACGCCGTCCGCGGCGCGCCCGACCTCGAGCTCGCGGCGGCCCTGCACCGCGGGGACGCCCCGGCCGCGGCCGCCGCCGCGGGTGCGACCGTGGCCGTCGACGTCACCGTCCCGGACGTCACCGAGGCCAACGTGCACGCCCTGGTCGACGCCGGCGTGCACGCCGTCGTCGGGGCGACCGGCTGGACCGCGGCGTCCCTCGGCCGGGTGCGCGACCACCTCGCCGAGGCACCCGGCGTCGGCGTGCTCGTCGCCCCCAACTTCGCGCTCGGTGCCGTGCTGGCGATGTCGTTCGCCGCGCAGGCGGCGCGCTGGTTCGAGTCCGCCGAGGTCGTCGAGCTGCACCACCCGGACAAGGTCGATGCGCCGTCGGGCACCGCGCGGCACACGGCCGCCGCGATCGCCGCGGCGCGCGAGGCCGGCGGGCTCGGCGCCATGCCGGACGCCACCGCGACCGGTCTGGAGGGTGCGCGCGGGGCGGACGTCGACGGGGTCCGCGTCCACAGCGTCCGGCTGCGTGGGCTCGTCGCCCACGAGGAGATCCTGCTCGGGAACCCCGGCGAGCAGCTCACCATCCGCCACGACTCGTTCGACCGTGCCTCGTTCATGCCCGGCGTCCTGCTCGCGGTGCGCCGGATCGGCGACCGGCCCGGTCTGACCGTCGGGCTCGAGGCTCTCCTCGGGCTGGACGGCGCGGGGTCGCCGGGCACGGTGACGGCACCGTGAGGAAGCGGGCGGTCCTCGGTGCCCTGGCGCTCACGGCGCTGCTGGCGATCTACGTCGTCGTGGTCGCGCTGCGCGGGGTCGCGCTCATCGCGACCGGCGAGCCGGTCGGGGTCCTGCTCGGGCTCGGCGTGCTGCTCCTGCCGCTGCTCGCCGTCGGGTTGATCGTGCGGGAGTGGATGCTCGGCGCCACCGTCCAGCGGATGGCGGACGAGCTCGCCGCGCGCGGCGAGCTGCCGGAGGACACCCTGCCGCGGTTCCCGAGCGGACGGATCGACCGGGCCGCGGCGCGCGAGGCGTTCGGGGCCGCGCGGGTCGAGGCTGAGGCGCACCCCGAGGACTGGGCAGCCCGGTTCCGGCTCGGGTTCGCGTACGACGCCGCGGGGGATCGCCGCCGGGCCCGCGCCGCGCTGCGGCTCGCCGCGCGGCTGCGCAAGGAGTCGTAGCCCGGAGCGGTCAGATCGCCGCGGTCCAGCGGTGCTCGGCGACCGTGCGCACGACGGCGGGGAGCCGTCCGGGCCCTGGTCGGCCGCGACCGGTCCGGTGGCGAGCTCGCGCACCGTCCCGTCCGGTCCCAGGCCGGCGGACCGCAGGAACTGCCCGCGCGCCGCGTCGCCGTCGAGCACCCAGGCCAGCAGGTGGTCGGCGCCGTCCTGGCGCAGCCCGTCGACGACCGCCGTCAGCAGCCGCGACCCGTGCCCCGACCGGCGAGCCCCCGGCGCGACCTCGAGCGCGAGCAGCTCGCCACCCGGTGCGGCCAGCGGGGAGTCCTCCGGCGCGGGCAGCGGGGCCACCGCCGCCAGGCCGACCACGGTCGCGCCCTCGCACGCCACCAGCACGCGGTAGCCGGGGCCGGGCGGCCGGGTGATCGCCGCGGCCCACTGGGCGCGGACGGCGTCGCGGTCCAGGGCGCTCAGGGCGTCGACACCCACCACCTCCGCGTGCGTCGCGCGCCACGCGTCGAGCTGGACGTCGGCGATCGCGTCCTCGTCCCCCGGACGGCGGGGCGGACCGAGACGTCGGCGGTCTCGCGGAACAGGGCCATCAGCGCCGGGTCTCGGTCGCGTCGGACGGTGTCGGTGCGCGCACGGTGGCTCCCGGGTCGATGGACGGTCCCGGACGAGGCTAGCCGCCGCGGGGTCCGGGTCGCGTCAGCCGAGCGCGCGCAGCCCGGCCGCGGTCCCCGCTGCGAGGATGACCACGACGACGAACGGTGCGCGCAGCGCGAGCGCGACGGCGGCGACCACGAGCGCCGGCAGGCGCGCGTCCAGGCTCACCGCCTGCCCGGTCGTCACCGTCTGGACTGCGACGAGCGCGGCGAGCAGCGCGACCGTGACGAGGGACGCGGTGCGGGCGACCCGCGGCTCCGCGAGCCAGTGCTCGGGGACGAGGTGGCCCACGAGCTTGATCCCGAAGCAGACGGCGGACGCCGCCAGGACGGCCAGCCAGGTCGCGACGTCGGGGTTCACGGTGCCTCCGGGGGCGGGCGTCGGTGTGCGGGCTCGACCCCGTGCCCGGGGCGGCGTCCGTGGGGACGACGGGGACGCTGCCGGCCGGCGCCCGCCACCCGAGGACGACCGCGACCGCGGCCGCGGCGAGGACCGGGACGCCGGCGGGGGCGAGCGGCGTCAGGGCCAGGGCGACCCCGAGCGCGGCGACCGCGGTGACCCGGGCGAGCCGGGTGGCGAGCCGCGGCCACAGCAGCCCGAGGAAGGCGGCGGCCGCGGCCGCGTCCAGGCCGTAGCGGGACGGGTCGCCCAGGGCGTCGCCGAGGAGCGCACCGGCGAGCGTGAACGCGTTCCACAGCGCGAAGACGCCGGCACCCGTCCACCAGAACCCGGCACGGACCGCGGACGGCGTCGTCTGCGCGGTCCCGACGGCGGTCGACTCGTCGATGGTCAGGTGCGCGGCGAGCGGTCGCCGCCAACCGCGGGCACCGAGCAGCGGTGCCACCTGTACGCCGTACAGGCCGTTGCGCGCACCGAGCAGTCCGGCCGTCGCGACCGCCGCGAGGGCGCCGCCGGCGCCGACGACACCGATGAACGCGAACTGCGATCCGCCGGAGAACAGCAGCAGGCTCAGCGCCATGGTCTGCAGCACGTCCAGGCCCGCGGCGACCGACAGCGCACCGAACGAGACCCCGTACAGCCCGGTCGCGACCGAGACGCTGACCGCCTGCCGGACGGCGCCGCGCTCCTCGGGCGTGCGCGTGGGGCGAGGGGCCGGCGGGACACGGCGGCCACCCTAACCAGCCCCCGTGCCGGCACTGCCACGGGCCACGGCACCAGCGGCTTTACAGCGCGACGTACACGCTCTCGAGGTACTCCTCGATGCCCGCCTCGCCGCCCTCGCGGCCGAGCCCGGAGTGCTTGACGCCCCCGAACGGCGCGCTGGCGTCGGACACCATGCCGCGGTTGAGCCCGACCATCCCGGCCTCGAGCCCCTCGGCGACCCGCAGCGCCCGGCCCACGTCCCGGGTGTAGGCGTACGCGACCAGCCCGAACTCCGACGCGTTCGCCAGCTCGAGGCCCTCGGCCTCGGACCCGAACGTCACGACCGGCGCCACCGGACCGAAGACCTCCTCGCGCACGGCGCGGGCCCCGGGGTCCACCCCGGTCAGCACGGTCGGTCGGTAGAACCAGCCGGGGCCGTCCGGCCGCCCGCCGCCGACCGTGACGCGGGCGCCGCCGTCGACGGCCTCCTGCACGACCTCGTCCACCCGGACCGCCGCGCGCTCCTCGATGAGCGGCCCCACGGTCGTCGCAGGATCGGCGCCGGGCCCGACGACGAGCCCGCGGAACGCCTCGGCGAGCCCGGCGGTGAACTCCCCGGCGACCCGCTCGTGCACGAGGAAGCGGTTGGCGGCGACGCAGGTCTGCCCGGAGTTGCGCATCTTGGCCGCGACGGCGCCCTCGACCGCGGCGGGCACGTCGGCGTCGTCGAACACGAGGAACGGCGCGTTGCCACCGAGCTCCATCGAGGTGCGCAGCACGTTCTGGGCGGCGCCCCGCAGCAGGATCCGGCCCACCTCCGTCGACCCGGTGAACGACAGCTTGCGCAGCCGCGGGTCGGCGAGCAGCGGCTCGCTGAGCGCGCTCGCGGAGGACGTGGGCACGACGGCGACCACGCCGGTCGGCAGGCCGCGGCGCTCGAGCTCGTCGCGCACGACCTCGGCGAACAGCGCGGTGGTCAACGGCGTCAGCTCGGCGGGCTTGACGACGACGGTGCAGCCCGCGGCGAGCGCGGGCGCGACCTTGCGGGTGATCATCGCGAGGGGAAGTTCCACGGCGTGATGAGCAGCGCGGGGCCGACCGGTCGGCGCAGGACGAGCTGCCGGTTGGTCCCGGACGGTGCGGTGCGGGTCAGCCCACCGACGCGGACCGCCTGCTCGGAGAACCACCGCACGTAGTCGGCCGCGTAGGCGACCTCGGCGCGGGCCTCGGCGAGCGGCTTGCCGCCCTCCGCGGTGATGAGGGCGGCGAAGTCCTCGGTCCGGGCGACGAGCGTCTCGAACACCGCGCGCAGCAGCTCGGCGCGCTCCCGTGGGGCGACGTCGCGCCACGCCGGCGCGGTGGCGTGCGCGGCGGCGAGCGCGTCGAGCCCGTCCTCGGGGCCGGCGTCGGCGACCTCGGTGAGCGTCCGGCCGGTCGCGGGGTCGTCGACGGCGAACGTGCCGCCGCCCTGCGCCGGGCGCCACTCGCCGTCGACCAGCAGGCCGGTCGGGACGTGGTGCGCGAGGTCGCGGGGCAGGGCGCTGGGTGTCGCGTGGGACATCCCTCGAGTATCACGCGGGGGATGAGCCACGGCACGGTGCCGCCGGGCTGACGAGCGCCGGCGGCGACCTACGATGGCGGCCATGACCGCGCCCACGCCGCCCACGGCGCTCCCGCCGGCCGCAGCCGCCACGCCGTCGCCGCACACGCCCGTCCCCACCCCCTACGAGGACCTGCTGCGGCTCGTCCTGGAGACCGGGACGCCCAAGGCGGACCGGACAGGCACCGGCACGCGCAGCGTCTTCGGGCACCAGATGCGGTTCGACCTGCGTGCCGGCTTCCCGCTGGTCACCACCAAGCGGGTCTTCACCAAGGCGATCGTGGAGGAGCTGCTGTGGTTCCTGCGCGGGGAGTCCAACGTCCGCTCCCTGCAGGACCGCGGGGTGACGATCTGGGACGAGTGGGCCGACGCGGACGGTGACCTGGGCCCGGTCTACGGCGTGCAGTGGCGCTCGTGGCCCACGCCGGACGGCGCCCACATCGACCAGATCGCGCGCGTGCTCGACCAGCTGCGGTCCGACCCGGACTCCCGTCGCATCATCGTCTCGGCGTGGAACGTCGCGGACCTGGACGCGATGGCGCTCGCGCCCTGCCACGCGTTCTTCCAGTTCTACGTCGCCGACGGCCGCCTCTCCTGCCAGCTCTACCAGCGCAGCGCCGACCTGTTCCTCGGGGTGCCGTTCAACATCGCGTCGTACGCGCTGCTCACCCACATGGTCGCCCAGCAGGTCGGCCTCGAGGTCGGCGAGTTCATCTGGACCGGCGGGGACTGCCACATCTACGACAACCACGTCGACCAGGTCACCGAGCAGCTCACCCGCGAGCCGTACCCGCTGCCCACGCTCGAGCTGCGCCGTGCGCCGTCGCTCTTCGAGTACACGCTCGACGACGTCCGGGTCGTCGGGTACCGGCACCACCCCGCCATCGCGGCGCCGGTCGCGGTGTGACCGTCCGATGACGCTGGCCATGATCTGGGCGCAGACGCCGGCCGGGGTCATCGGGCACGACGGCGGCATCCCGTGGCGGGTCCCGGAGGACCTGGCCCGGTTCCGCCGGCTGACCGCCGGGCACCCCGTGGTCATGGGGCGCGCCACGTGGGACTCCCTGCCCCCGCGCTTCCGCCCCCTGCCCGGGCGGGACAACGTCGTCCTGACCCGCACCGCGGGCTGGGACGCGCCGGGCGCCGTCGTGGTCGCGGGCGTGCCCGACGCCGTCCGGGTCCTCGCCGGCCGCGACGCGTGGGTGATCGGGGGCGGGCAGGTCTACACCGCGTTCCTCGACCGCGCCGACCTGCTCGAGATCACCGAGGTCGACGTCGAGGTGGCCGGTGACGCCGTCGCCCCGCCGGTCGACCCGGCGGTGTGGCGGCCCGTGCGCACCGACCCCGAGGAGGGGTGGCACACGTCCACGACGGGGACGCGGTACCGCTACCTCACCCTGCGGCGCCGCTGAGGGCGCGCTGCGGGACCGCCGGCACCGCGGGTCGGGACACCGCAGGCTGATACACCGCGGGCTGGGAGGACGTGGGCCCGGGCGTCGTCGGCGACGTGGCGGCCGGGCGCCGACCGGCGTCCGCGCGCTCCTCGAGCAGCGCCCGCAGCCGGCCGGGGCGGTCGGTCATGACGGCGTCGACGCCGAGGTCCAGCACGAGCGCGAGGTCGGCGTCCTCGTTGGGCGTCCAGCAGCACAGCGCGATGCCGAACGTCCGCATCGCGTGCACCGTCCCGGGGGACAGGTTCGTCCACAGCGGGTTGTAGAACTGCGGCCGGACGGTCGCGAGCAGCCGGATGTCCGGCGGGGTGTACGCGGCGTCGTTGAGGTAGATGGTCGCGTCCGGGCGAGCGGCCCGGATCGCGACGAGCCCCTCGGTGGACCCGCAGAAGGCCGTGGTGGGCACGTGCATGCGGTCGACCAGGCGCGCCGCGGCCATCGCGGCGACGGGGTGCTTCTGGTCCAGCACGAGCGGGATGCCGCTGGACCGGGAGATCTCCAGCAGGTCCGCCAGGCGCGGGACGCGCTGCTCGGCCGTCCCCAGCCCCTGATCTCGTCCCACGTCATGGCCGCGACCGGGCGAGGGTCGCCCCACAGCCGCTCGAACGTGTCGTCGTGCACGGCGACGAGGGTGCCGTCGGCCGCGAGCTGGACGTCGACCTCGATCGCGTCGGCGCCGGTGATGACGGCGGCCTCGACCGCCGCGACGGTGTTCTCCCGGAACGACCGGGAGTCGCCGCGGTGGGCGATAACGAGCGGGTCGGTGGTGGGGTGCACGGGCGATGCCTCCGGTGCGGGTGTCGGTGTGCGGTGCTGCGCCGGACCCGGTCGGGCCCGTGCCCGATCCCATCAGCCGCCCGCGGCCGTGCGGAAGGCGCACGGGGTCGCACCGGCGAACGTTCGCCGGATGTTCGCCGGGCCTCCACAACCGCGTCGCCGTGCGGGTGGGGGCCGGCGCGTCGGACCGGCAGCGGGCCGGGCGCGGGGCACGACGCGGGCGCAGGCCCCGGGAGCGGTAGATTCGCCCCCATGCCTGCCTCCCCGACCCCCGCGCGGCCGTTCGGAGCGGTGCTGACCGCGATGGTGACGCCGATGGACCACGCCGGCGACGTCGACCTGCGGGCGGCCGCGCAGCTGGCGCGGCACCTCGTGGACCACGGCCACGACGGGCTCGTCCTCAACGGCACCACCGGCGAGTCCCCGACCACGCACGCGCCGGAGAAGGTGGCCCTGATCGAGGCCGTGGTCGAGGCGGTCGGCGACCGCGCGATCGTGGTCTCCGGCGCCGGGTCGAACGACACGAAGCACGCCGTCCGGATGGCCGAGCAGGCTGCCGAGGCCGGTGCCCACGGGCTCCTCGTCGTGACCCCGTACTACACCCGGCCGTCGCAGGAAGGCGTGTACCAGCACACCGTTGCGGTCGCCGACGCCACCGACCTGCCGGTCATGCTGTACGACGTCCCGGGCCGCACGGTCGTCCGGTACGCGCCCGAGACGCTGGACCGGCTCGCGGCCCACGACCGGATCGTCGCGGTCAAGGACGCCACCGGGGACGTCTTCGCCGCGCTGCGGGCCATGGAGCGCACGGGCCTGGCCTACTACTCGGGCGACGACCCGCTCAACCTCGCCTTCCTCACCCACGGCGCGGCCGGCGTCGTCAGCATGGTGGGGCACGTCGCGGGGGACGCGCTCGCCGCGCTGGTGCGGGCCGTGGACGCCGGGGACCTGCCGGCCGCGCGCGCGACGGTGCTCGGGATGCTGCCGGCGATCGACATCGTCTGCGGCTCCGGGAACGGGGCGCTGCGGGCGAAGGTGGCCCTCGAGCTCCTCGGCCTCATCCCGGGCCGGACGATGCGACTGCCCCAGGCGACCGCGACCGACGACGAGGTCGACGCGGTGCGCACGGCGATGGTCGCGGCTGGGCTCCTGCCCACCGCCTGACGCGACCGACGCGCCGGCGCGACGCGCCGGCCACGACCCCGGAGGACCGATGTCCCAGCCCCTGCCCGAGCTCGGCCCGCCGCCGCCCCTCGCGGACGGCACTCTGCGCGTCGTGGCGCTGGGCGGGCTGGGGGAGATCGGCCGAAACATGGCCGTCCTGGAGTACGACGGCCGGCTGCTCGTCGTCGACTGCGGCGTGCTGTTCCCCGAGGACCACCAGCCGGGCGTCGACCTGATCCTCCCGGACTTCAGCCACATCGCCGACCGGCTCGACGACATCGAGGCGATCGTCCTCACGCACGGCCACGAGGACCACATCGGCGCGGTCCCGTACCTGCTGCGGCTGCGCCGCGACATCCCGCTCGTCGGGTCCCAGCTCACGCTCGCCTTCGTCGAGGCCAAGCTCAAGGAGCACCGCATCGCGCCGCTGACGCTCGCGGTGCGCGAGGGGCAGACCGAGCGGCTGGGCGTCTTCGACTGCGAGTTCGTCGCGGTCAACCACTCGATCCCGGACGCGCTCGCGGTCGCGGTGCGGACGCCGGCCGGCACGGTCCTGCACACCGGGGACTTCAAGATGGACCAGCTGCCGCTGGACGGTCGCATCACGGACCTGCGGGCGTTCGCCCGGCTCGGCGAGGCGGGCGTGGACCTGTTCATGGTCGACTCGACGAACGCCGAGGTGCCCGGCTTCACCACGCACGAGCGCGAGATCGGGCCGGTCCTCGACGCGGTCTTCGCGGCCGCCGAGCAGCGCATCGTCGTGGCGTCGTTCGCCTCGCACGTCCACCGCGTCCAGCAGGTGCTCGACGCCGCCGCGGCGCACGGCCGCAGGGTCGCGCTCGTCGGGCGGTCCATGGTCCGCAACATGACGATCGCCGCGGACCTGGGGTACCTCGCCGTGCCGGACGGCGTGCTCGTCGACGCCAAGCGGATCGACACCGTGCCGGACGACGAGCTCGTGCTCATGTGCACGGGCTCGCAGGGCGAGCCCATGGCGGCGCTGTCGCGGATCGCGAGCGGTGAGCACAAGATCGCCGTCGGGCCGCGGGACACGGTCGTGCTGGCGTCGTCGCTCATCCCCGGCAACGAGAACGCCGTCTACCGCGTCATCAACGGGCTGACCCGGCTCGGCGCCCGCGTGGTCCACGGCGGCAACGCCAAGGTGCACGTGTCCGGGCACGCGTCCGCCGGCGAGCTCCTGTACTGCTACAACATCGTCCGGCCGCGCAACGTCATGCCCGTGCACGGGGAGGTGCGGCACCTCGTCGCGAACGCCGCGCTCGCGGTGCAGACCGGGGTGCCGGCCGAGAACGTCGTGCTGGCCGAGGACGGCGTCGTCGTCGACCTCGTCGACGGGCGGGCCACCGTGGTCGGCGCGGTGCCGTGCGGGCTCGTGTACGTCGACGGCGCGAGCGTCGGCGGCATCACCGACGCCGAGCTCAAGGACCGGCGCATCCTCGGCGAGGAAGGGTTCATCTCGATCGTCGTGGTCGTGGACTCCTCGACCGGTGCGGTGCTCGCGGGCCCGCACCTGCAGGCCCGCGGCTTCGCCGAGGACGACGCCGTGCTCACGGAGGTCGTCCCGGAGATCGCCCGGGCGCTCGCGGAGGCGCCGCACGCCGGCGGCGTCGACACCCACGAGCTCCAGCAGATCGTCCGGCGGGTCGTCGGGCGGTGGGTGAACACCCGGCTCCGGCGGCGCCCCATGATCATGCCGGTGGTCGTCGCGGCGTAGCGGCGGCGCCGGGCACCGCCGCCCCGCCGACCGCGACCAGCGAGTCGCGGAACCGCTCCGCCCGCTCGGCGGGGTCGCCCGGCAGGAGTCCGGACAGCTCCAGCTCGACGAGCCCGTGCGCGAGGCCCCACAGCGTCAGCGCCGCCGGCACCGCCGCGCGAGCGGCCACGTCCGGTGGTGCGCCGTGGGAGCGCAGCACCCGGGCGACGGCGTCGGCCAGCACGGTGAACGTCGGCTGCGCGGTCGACGGCGGGGCGTCCGGGCCGCGTGCCCCGGCGCCCGCGGTGTCGAACATGACGCGGTAGAAGTGCGGGTCGGCGAGGGCGCTGTCCCGGTAGGCGAGGCCCAGCGCGAGCAGGTCGGCCTCGGGGTCGTCGGTGCCCGGGGCGGCGGCCAGGTGGGCGGCGAACCGGCGCAGCGCCTCCTCGCCGACCGCCCGGACGAGCTCGTCGCGTCCGCCCCACAGGGCGTACACGGCCGACGCCGACGTCCCGGCGCGCGCGGCGACGTCGCGCACCGTCAGCGCACGGGGGCCGCCGTCCGCGACGACCCGCGAGGCCACCTCGAGCAGGCGGGTGCGCAGGGCGTCGTCGTGCAGGCGGGGGCGGGCCATCGGCCGAGTCTAGGGTCTTGACAGGGGTTCTGTGACGCTGTTCCATAACAACGTTCACAAACCGTGGCGGCCCGAGGAGCGCACCGTGCTGGAGCTGACCGAGGCGGCTCGGTCCACGGCCGGGATCGTCCTGCTGACCGTGGTGGCCGTCGAGTCGGGCGGGGTGTTCATGCTCCGGGTGAACGCGGGCGCGGTGGCGACCACCGAGTTCCAGCACCGCTTCTACCGGGCCGGTCACGCGCACGCCGGTGTGCTCGTGACGCTGGGGCTGGTGTGCCTGCTGCTCGCCGAGGCGACGGCCCTCGGCGGCGCCGTCCGGTGGCTGGCGCAGACCGGCGTGCTCGTCGCGGCGATCCTCATGCCCGCCGGGTTCTTCCTCTCCGCGATGGGCCGGGGTCGCACGCGCCCCAGCCAATGGGTGGGGCTGCTCGTGGTCGGCGCGGTCGTCCTCGCAGTGGCCGTCGTGACGCTCGGGATCGGACTGCTGACCGCGACGTGAGGTCGGCCACGCACCCGCGGTGCGGGGTGTCGGCGGCGACCCGCCGACCTGCTGGGGCTACGGTCGGGGACCATGGCGACCCGCACGTCCTCCTCCGGCCGGTCCGCCCAGGCGACGCGCACCCGGACCTCCGCTCCCCGGTCCGCGTCCACGGGCGGCGGCTCGTCGCGCCCACCCGGCCGCGGGGCGACCGCGGTGCCGGCGCCGCACCGGCCCGCGCTCCCGGTCCGCATGGTCCGCGGGGTGTGGATGGGGTGCGCGCACGTCGTCGGAGGGACGGCCCGCCGGATCGGCCACGGCGCCCGCGAGCTCGACCCCGCCCACCGCCGCGACGGCATCGGCTTCACGCTGCTCGCGCTCGCGGTCGTCGTCGCCTCCCGGGAGTGGTGGGGACTGGCCGGGACCGCGGGTGACGTCATCCATGCGGTGGTGGCCGGGACGTTCGGCCGGGTCGGCGTCGTGGTGCCGCTCGTGCTGCTCGGCCTCGCCGTCCGGCTGCTGCGCCACCCGGAGCACGAGCAGGCCAACTCGCGCGTCGCGATCGGGATCGCCGCGATGGGCGTGGCGGCGTGCGCGCTCGTGCACCTGTCGACCGGGCTGCCCGCCCCGGCGGACGGCTTCGCCGCGCTGCGGGAGGCCGGCGGCATCATCGGCTACCTCAGCGCCACCCCGCTCGCCAGCGCCCTGACGGCCTGGGTCGCCGTCCCGCTCCTGCTCATGCTCGGGCTGTTCGGTGTCCTGGTGGTCACCGCGACGCCCGTGCACCTGGTCGTCCCGCGGCTGCGCGCGGTCTACCACCGGCTCACCGGGGAGCAGCGCACGGACGACGCCACGGACACCGCCGACGACGACGACGCCCCGCTCGTCATCAACGCCGGTCACACGGCGAAGCCCGAGCCCGAGGAGCCGCCGACCAAGCGCCCGCGTCGTCTGGGCGCCCGCAAGCGCGCCGAGGCCCAGGCCGAGGCGGAGGCGGAGGCCGCCGCGCTGCTCGCGCAGTACGAGGCGGACGAGGCCTTCGAGCGCGCCGCGATCGTCGCCCCCGCCGACGACGACGCCGCCGACGTCCCCACCGACCCCGCGGCCACCGCACCGACCGCCGTCGTGCCGTCGCCGGGGGCCCCGGGCCGCGATCTCGCGCCACCGCCCACGTCGGGGGTGCCGCGGGGGAGCAGCCCATGCTCGAGGGTGACGTCGTCTACACGCTGCCGACCGACGAGGTGCTCGCGAAGGGCGCCCCGCACAAGGTCCGCTCGGCGGCCAACGACCGCGTCGTGGAGGCGCTGACCACCGTCCTGGACCAGTTCGAGATCGACGCGCAGGTCACCGGCTTCATGCGCGGGCCGACGGTCACTCGGTACGAGGTCGAGCTCGGGCCCGCGGTCAAGGTCGAGCGGGTCACCGCGCTGAGCAAGAACATCGCCTACGCGGTCGCCAGCGCGGACGTGCGGATCCTCTCGCCGATCCCGGGCAAGTCCGCGATCGGCATCGAGATCCCGAACACCGACCGGGAGACCGTCTCGCTCGGCGACGTCCTGCGGTCCTCCGCGGCACGGCGCACCGAGCACCCCATGGTCATCGGCGTCGGCAAGGACGTCGAGGGCGGCTACGTCGTGGCGAACCTCGCCAAGATGCCGCACCTCCTCGTCGCCGGCGCCACCGGCGCGGGGAAGTCGAGCTTCGTCAACTCGATGATCGTCTCGATCCTCATGCGGTCCACGCCGGACGACGTCCGCATGGTGCTGGTCGACCCCAAGCGCGTCGAGCTGACGATCTACGAGGGCATCCCGCACCTCATCACCCCCATCATCACCAACCCCAAGAAGGCCGCCGAGGCCCTGGAGTGGGTGGTCCGGGAGATGGAGGCGCGCTACGACGACCTCGCGATGTTCGGGTTCAAGCACATCGACGACTTCAACGCCGCGGTCCGTGCGGGCAAGGTGCACCCGCTTCCGGGCAGCGAGCGCAAGATCGCCCCGTACCCGTACCTGCTGGTCATCGTGGACGAGCTCGCCGACCTCATGATGGTCGCCCCGCGCGACGTCGAGGCGTCGATCCAGCGGATCACCCAGCTCGCCCGCGCCGCGGGCATCCACCTCGTGCTCGCCACGCAGCGACCCTCGGTCGACGTCGTCACCGGCCTCATCAAGGCGAACGTGCCCTCGCGCCTCGCGTTCGCGACGTCGTCGCTCACCGACTCCCGCGTCGTGCTCGACCAGCCCGGCGCGGAGAAGCTCATCGGTCAGGGTGACGCGCTGTTCCTGCCGATGGGGGCGTCCAAGCCCATGCGCACCCAGGGGGCCTGGGTGTCCGAGAGCGAGATCCACGCCGTCGTCGAGCACGTCAAGACCCAGCTCAAGCCCGTGTACCGCAAGGACGTCATCCCGACCGTCGAGAAGAAGGCCGTCGACGAGGACATCGGCGACGACCTCGACCTGCTGCTGCAGGCCGCCGAGCTCGTCGTCACCACCCAGTTCGGGTCGACGTCGATGCTCCAGCGCAAGCTGCGGGTCGGGTTCGCCAAGGCCGGCCGCCTCATGGACCTGCTCGAGTCCCGCGAGATCGTCGGGCCCTCCGAGGGGTCGAAGGCGCGTGAGGTGATGGTCCAGCCGGACGACCTGCCCGGGACGCTCGCGTTGCTGCGCGGTGAGCCACCGGTGGCCGCCGACGACGACGTCATCGGCGAGGGGATGCCCCCGGTTGCGACGGACTACCACGACGGAGCCGACGAGGAGGACGCCGCCCGGTGGGGTCGGTGACGGACGCCGTCACCGCACCCGACACCGCGGCGTGGCCGCTGGTCGTGGTGACGCTCGTCGCAGCGCTCGCGCTCGCGGCCGTGGTCGTCCTGCTGGTGCGGTCGCGGCGGGAGGCGGCCCGCACGGCGGCGATCGAGTCCCGGCTGCGCGCGGTGCGACGTCGCGACGACGCCCTCGAGGAGCTCACCGGCACCGGTGCGCTCGTGCAGTCCGTCGACGGCCGCGTCCACGACCTGACCGACGGCGCCCGGCGCGTCCTCGGCCTCGCGGATGCGGCCGACCCCCGCGGGCGCGCGATCAGCGACCTGCCCGTGGTGTTCCTGGACGACGCCGGACGCAGCCTCACCCCGGCCTCCGTGCTGGGCCACCGGGCGTCCGCTGCCGCGGGACGCGCGACCGAGCCGGTGGTCGTGGGCGTGCAGGGCGCCCCGGGGCCGGACGGGCGTCCGCGCCGCCTGCGCGTCCGCAGCGCCGTCCTGCCCGCGACCGATGCGGACGACGCCCTGGTCGTGACCGCGCTCGTCGACCTCGCCGCGGGCACCTCCGCGTCGGCCGCGGCCGCGGTGCGCGCGGTGCTGCGCAGCGCCCCGGTCCCGATGGCGCTGACCGACCTGGACGGCCGCGTGGTCGACGCGACCGGGGCGTTCGCCGAGGCGCTCGGGTCGCGTCCGGGCGACGTCGTCGGGCGGGTGCTCCCCGGTGTCGGCGAGACCGGTGCCGACGGGGCGGGTACTGGCGGGCGCGGTACCGACGGGCTCGGGGCTGACGGGGTCGGTGCTGACGGGGCCGGCGCTGCCGGGGCGGGCGCCGACGGGTGGCGCGACGCCGTGGCCGCGCTCGTGGCCGGCGGGCGGCACCGCTTCTCCCTCGAGCGGCGCGTCCCGCGCGCCGAGGCACGGCACGCGTGGGTCGCCCTGGACGTCGCGCTCGTACGCCACCCCTCGGGGCAGCCCGAGGGGCTTCTCGTGACGGCCCGGGACGTCAGCGAGTACCGCGAGCGCTCCGAGGCGATGACGCACCGTGCGATGCACGACCCGCTGACGGGGCTCGCCAACCGGGCACTGCTGCAGGAGGTCCTCCGGACGGTGCTCGACCGGGCGGGCGCCGAGGGCACGGTCGCCGTGCTGGCCTGCGACCTCGACGAGTTCAAGCCGATCAACGACCGCTACGGGCACGCCGCGGGCGACGAGGTCCTGGTGCACGTGGCCGGGGTGCTCCGCGCGGCGGCCGGGGGTGCGGGCACCGTGGCGCGGTTGGGCGGGGACGAGTTCGTCGTGGTGCTGCCCGCGGTGCGCGGACCGCAGGCCGTGCTGGAGGCCGCCGGCGCCGTCCACGCCGGCTTGCGCGAGCCGGTCCGGCTGCACGGGCACCCGGTGACCGTGCGGGCGAGCGTCGGTGTCGCGATCGCCTCGGCCGACCTCGTCGCCCGGGGCGCCCCGGGGTTGCTCGCCGCCGCCGACGCGGCGCTGTACCGGGCGAAGGCCGCGGGCCGCTCCCGGACCGAGGTGTACGACCCGAGCATGCAGGACGCCGGTGCACCCGTCGCGCCCTCGGACGAGCTCGCCGACGCGATGGCGCGAGGTGAGCTCGTGCTGCACCTCGAGCCGCTCGTGGACCTCGCCGACGGGGCGGTCGTCGGGCACGAGGCGGTGGTGCGCTGGCAGCACCCCACCCGCGGGCTGCTGCTCCCGCCCGCGTTCCGGCCGGCCGCGGAGGCAGCGGGCCTGACCGGTGCCCTGACCCGGCACGTGCTGGGGCTCGCGGCGGCGTCCCTGCGCGACGCGGCACGGACGGGTGGCACGGCACCCGCTGCGGTGGGCACGCGCCTCGCGGTCACCGTGCCCGCGTCGGTGCTGGGCGACGGCGCGGTCGTCGAGTCCCTGGTCGCCGACCTGCCCCCCGCCGGGCCGGCCGGGGGACCGCTGGTCGTGCTGCTCACCGAGGCGTCCACCCCGGACGGCGCCGGGCGCGTGCGCCGCGACCTCGAGGTGCTCCGTGCCGCGGGCGTCGCGGTGGTGCTCGACGGCTTCGGTGTCGGGTCCTCCCTGACGGCGGTGCGTGACCTGCCGCTCGACGGGGTGCGGCTGGACCCGTCGTTCACCGCGGGCCTCGCCGACGACCCCGCCGCCGCCCGGGTCACGCGCGCGGTCGGTGTCCTGGCCGCCGAGCTCGGGCTCGCCACGATCGCGGCGGGCGTCCGGACCGAGGAGCAGGCGACGGTCCTGCGGGACGGCGGCTGGCGCTACGCGCAGGGCTGGCTGTTCGGGGTCGCCTACCCGGCGCACGCACCGGGCTGACGGGCTCCGCCCACCCGCTGCCCCCGCTCACCCGGCGCTCCCGCTCACCCGGTGCGGGCGACCACCTGGGGCGGTGGTCCGGTCGGCTCGGGCGGTGACGTCCGTCCGGGGGCCTCGGCGCCCACCGCGTCGGCGACCCGCGCGGCCCGGGCGGCGACCTCCGCGGCGTCGAGCGTCGCGGTCCCGGCGGTCACGTCCGGCAGGGCGTGCACCCGGTGCCCCGCGCCGCGGTCGACCGTGACCCCGGTCCACCCGACCGCGGTCACCCGCGCCGGTCGGTCGGCCGGCTTGACCACCTCCGCGGTCCCGACCAGCCCCGACGACGTCGCGGCCGGGCAGCACTCGGCGTCCTGGTTGGACAGCAGGTTGCCGAGCCCGTGGAAGACCCACATGCCCTCTCCCCGCGGACCCCCTCGAGCCGGGCCACGGGCTGCGGCACATGGGCGTGGTGCCCCATCACGAGGTCCACGACACCGGAGTCCGCGAGCGTCCGGGCGACGTCGACCTGCTCGGGGGACGGCGCGGTGACGTACTCCACGCAGCAGTGGACGCTCGCCACCACGACGTCGGCCCCGGCCGCGCGCGCCGCGGTCGCCTGCGCGATCAGCACGGCGGGGTCGAGGAGGGTCACCGACCACGGGGCGTCCGAGGGCACCGGCTGGCCGTTGAGCCCGTACGTCCCGGCGACGTGGCCCACCGTGACCGTCTGACCGGCGCGCTCCAGGCGGTACAGCTGGGCTGCGGCCCCCTCGGCCGCGGTGCGTGCGGTGCCCACGTGCCCCAGGCCCGCGGCGTCCAGGGTGTCCAGCGTGGCGACCAGGCCCGCGCGGCCACGGTCCAGGGAGTGGTTCGACGCCGTCGAGCAGCCGTCCCAGCCCTGGGCCCGCAGGGCGTCGGCGAGCTCGGGCGGCGCGCCGAACGTGGGGTACCCCGACGGTGCGGAGCCGTCCGGCGCGATCGGGACCTCCAGGTGGCACAGGGCGAGGTCCGCACCGCGCACCCACGGGTCGAGCGGCTCGAGCAGCGGTCCGAAGTCGAAGCCCGCCGGTGTCTGCGCCGACCTGATCACCGACCCGTGCGGCAGCACGTCGCCGGCGGCGAGGAGCGTGAAGGTCGCGTCCGGGGGTGGTGTGGCGGTGGGTGTGGGCGTGGGGGTCGGCGGGGCCGGGGTGTCCGTCGGCGCCGGCTCGGACACCACCGGTGACCCGGGCGCGTCCGTCGAGGTGGCACGCCACCCGGCGACGAGCGCCCAGCCGAGCGCCGCGAGCAGGGCCAGCGCCAGCATCACCGCGGCGATGCGGCCAGCCGGCCCCGTGGGACGTCGATCGGCGCTGGTCGAGCTCACACCGGTGACCCTAGCGAGTGCGTGCCGGGCGCCCGCCGGCGTCGCCCGGGTGTCGCCCGGGTGTCGCCGCCACCGGGTGTCGGTCACGTCGGTGGGCGCCGTCGCCGGACGAGGTCGCCCGGTCGTCGACCACACCGGAGCAGGGCGGACGCGGACGGCCCGGGAGGCGGGCGCACCCGGGAGGCCTAGGCTGGCGGAGTGGTCACCACAGCCCCGTCCCGATGGAACGTCGCCAACGCGGTGACGCTCGCGCGCATCGCGCTGGTGCCGTTCTTCGTGCTGGCGCTGCTCGCCGACGGTGGCGACTCGGTGGCGTGGCGTCTGACCGCGACCGGGATCTTCCTGCTCGCGGCCGTCACCGACCGGCTGGACGGCTACCTCGCCCGGCGCGACAACCTCATCACCGACCTGGGCAAGCTGCTCGACCCCATCGCCGACAAGCTGCTCATCGGGTCCGGGCTCATCGGCCTGTCCGTCCTCGGCGACCTGTCGTGGTGGGTGACCGCCGTGATCCTCGTCCGCGAGCTCGGGATCACCGCGATGCGCTTCATGGTGCTGCGCTACGCCGTGATGCCGGCCTCGCGCGGGGGAAGCTCAAGACCGTGCTGCAGGTGATCGCGATCGCGCTCTACCTGCTCCCGCTCGACCGCCTGCCGGACCTCGTCGGGGTCCTGGCCACGATCACGATGGTGGCGGCGGTCGCGGTCACTCTCCTCACCGGCGCCGACTACGTGCGCCAGGCGCTCCGGCTGCGCCACGCCGGCCGCGCGTGACACGTGCGGACGGCCCGCGTCGCGAGGTCCCGCGTCGCGAGGTCCCGCGTCCGGACGACGTCCGTCCCGCCGTGAGCGGGGAGCCAGGTCTGTCCGACGCCGCGGCCCTGGTTGCCGCGCTCGCCGCGCACGGCCGGTCCGTGGCCGTCGCGGAGTCGCTCACCGGCGGGATGGTCACCGCCGCGGTGGTCGACGTCCCGGGGGCGTCCCGCGTGCTCCGCGGGGGCGTGGTGGCGTACGCGACCGACCTCAAGGCCCAGCTGCTGGGGGTGGACCGTGCGCTGCTCGCCCGCGTCGGCGCGGTCGACCCCGGCGTCGCCGGCGAGATGGCGCAGGGCGTGCGCGCCCGGCTGGGCGCCGACGTCGGGCTGGCGACGACCGGTGTGGCCGGACCGGATCCCCAGGACGGGCACGCACCGGGGAGGTCCACGTCGCGGTGGCCGTCGGCGAGGAGGTGCACGTGCGCTCCCTGCGGCTCGACGGGGGGCGGGCCGAGGTCCGTGCCGGTGCGGCGCGTGCGGTGCTCGCTTACGCCGTCGAGGTCCTCACGGACGCTCGTCCGGGTGGGAACACCCGGGTGGAGCACGGCGTTGGATGAAATGTGCACAACACAGGACCGGTGACCGGCGCCCCGCAGGGCAGGCCGGATGCGCCGGGGTACGGTAGGAACGTCCCCACGAAGGGGCGGGTCAACGGGGTGGTCGTCGGACGACCGCCGGTGGCCCGACAGGATCCGCGGTCGTCGACCGCACGAGGTACGGGAGGGGGACGCCACATGGTGGTACTGCGCCGCGAGATCGGTGACGTGCTGCGGGATGCCCGCCAGCGACAGGGTCGGACCCTGCGTGAGGTGTCCTCCGCCGCGCGGGTGTCGCTCGGATACCTCAGCGAGGTCGAGCGAGGCCAGAAGGAGGCGTCGTCGGAGCTGCTCGGCAGCATCTGCGACGCGTTGGACATCCCGCTGTCGCTCGTGCTGCGCGAGGTCAGCGACCGGGTCGCCGTCGCCGAGGGCCTCCTCATCCCCGACACGGTCCCGGTCGAGCTCGCCACGTCGATGAGCCCGGTCGCCGAGCCCGGACTGGGCTGGGCCCGCGCCCGCGGAGAGCTCGCCCCGACCGGCTGACGCGACCGACGGGCGCACCGCGACGCGCCGTCGATCGACACACGACCCGAACGCACCGGCCGATGGCCGGTGCGTTCGTGCGTCCGGGACCCTCCGGCCGGTCGCCGGCACGGCACCCGCGGCCCCTCAGGGCGCCGGCTGGCACCGCGGGCAGTAGGAGATGGGGCGTTCGGTGGGCGGCTCGCCGGCCACCCCGCGTTCGATCGGCGTGCCGCACCGCCGGCACGGTCGGCCCATCCGGCTGTGCACATAGCTGCCCTGCCCGCGCCCACCCTCGCCGGTCACCGTCGGCCCGGACGTCGACTCCACCGACCGCACCATGAGCCCCCGCGTCATGAGCAGCAGCCCGGCGAGGTCCGGCACCTCGGCGGCGGGCGTCCACGGCCAGATGCGCCGCAGGAACAGCGGCTCGGAGGCCCAGATGGTGCCGATCCCCGCGAGCGCTGTCTGGTCCAGCAGCACCTCCGCGATCGGCGTCCGGCCGCGCTGAGCGATCCGGTGCAGGGCCTCGGCGAGCCCCTCGGTCGGGAACGCGTCGTCGAGGATGTCCGGGCCCAGGTGGCCGATGAGCGTGCCCTCGTCCCGCGTCGCGACCACGTCGAGCATGCCCAGCCGGTCCCCGAGGGCCGTCCACACCGCGTTGGCGAGCACGGCGCGGATGTACGCACCCGGCCCTGCGCACCGGGCGCCCCGGTCCGCGCGATCTTCCAGGACCCCTCCATCCGGAGGTGGGTGTGCAGGGTCCGGCCGTCGTCGACACGGGTGAGCAGGTGCTTGCCGTAGGACCGGGTGCTGACCACGGTGCGCCCGCTCAGGTCGACACCGACCGCGGACGGCCAGCGCAGCTCGGCGCGCTCCAGCACGCGTCCGGTCAGCGCCTGCTCCAGGGTCCGGGCGGTGCGCCGGACCGTGTCCCCCTCAGGCATCGGTCACACCTGGCCCCGCAGCCGGAGCCCGCGTGGGGTCGGCGCGAAGCCGGCACCGACCAGTGCCCGGCCGAGCGGGCTCTGCAGGTCACCGAGCAGCTCGGTCCCGTTGCCGCGTTGGAACGCCGTGCGTCCCAGACGGCCGGTGCGGACGGCGTCGGCGAGCCCGGCCGCCGCGGTGGCGAGGCGGTCCGCGTCGTCCGTGAACGACAGCACGGTGCGCCCGCCCCGCTCGACGTAGAGGACCAGCGCACCGGCCACGAGGACGACGACGGATCCCGCCTTGCGCCCCGGCCGGTGCCGCGTCGTGGCGGGGGCGTCGCCGGAGGCGGCGGTCGCCGTGGTGGCGCCGACGGCCGGTGGCGATGCGGCCGTGGTGCCGGTCCCCGAGGTCGGCCGGGCCGCCGAGGCGCTGGTGCCGGCCGCCGAGGTGGTGCCGGCTGCCGAGGTGGTGCCGGCTGCCGAGGTGGTGCCGGCCGCCGACGTGGTGCCCACCGCCGGGGCACCCGCCGCCGATGCGCCGGCCGTGCCGGCGGCCGGCCAGGCGAGGGCTGCCCCGTACGGGTTCGCCGGGTCGGTCGCCGCGAGCACGACCGCGACCGCGGGCGCACGACCCCCGCGCGGCGGGCCGGCGACGTCGTCGTCCGCGGACTCCGTCGTCGCCTCCTTCGCGTCGGCGCGCAGCTGGTCGACCGCGCCGGGGAGCGCGAACTGCGAGCCGCCGAGGTGCTCGACGAAGTACCCGCGCCGGACCTGCCCGGCCCCCTCGAGCGCCGCGAGCACCTTGTAGACCAGCCCGAACTGACCGGCGATGCCCTCCGCGGGTGCGACCGCACGGGTGACGACGCCGTGCCGGTCGAGGAGCTGGGCGGCCAGGGCGTGCGCACGGACGGTGGGGTCGGTCTCGCGCGCGGGCAGCATGGACCAGCGCCCGCCCGCGTCGGGGTTGGCGAGGTCGGCGACCGACGACGCGGGCCGGGACGCCCCCGGGCGCAGCCCGAGCCGGGTCCCGCGCAGCATCGGTCGGGACCGCGGGGCCGGGGCCCGGTTCCGTGGTGCCCCCCGCCGTGCCCCCGCCCCCAGGCGTGCCCGCAGCGGACCGAGCCCGTCGTTGGTGAGGTGGCCCGCCCACACCAGGTCCCACACCGCGGCGGCGACCGCCGAGAGCCCCGGCGCGACGAACGCCGGCTGGCCCTCGCGCCGGCGGCCCCCGTGGCCGCAGGGTTCGTGCCGGGACCGGCCCCGTCGGTGGTGGCCTCCACGACCGCCGCGCGCAGCCGCTCCCCGACGCGGGGGACGATGCCGGACAGGAACCACGCGCCGCCGTCGCCGAGCACCTCGAGCACCGCGTGGTGCAGGGGCGTGTCGACCGGTCCGCCCGGCTCGGGGGGCCGAGCAGCGCCAGGGTGAGGTCGGCGGTCGCGGCCGGGTGGAGGCTGACCAGGCCGTCGTGCCCGGCGAGCTCGGCGTGCCCGACCCACACGACCTCGCCGGCGGCCGTGAGCTCGTCGAGCATCGCGGGGGAGTAGTCGACGACCCGGGCGGGGAGCACGAGCGACTCCAGGGCGGAGGCCGGGACGACGGAGCCGGCGAGCTGCTCGATCGCCCGGGCGAGCCCGTCGACGCCGCGCAGCCGCCCGACCCCCTGCCAGCGCGGCAGGAAGACCCCGAGCGCCCCCTGGTCGACCGGCTCGACCTCGGCCCGCAGCGCCGCGAGCGATCGTCGGCGCAGCGTCCGCAGCACCTCGGTGTCGCAGTACTCCTCGCCGCTGCCGCCGAGCACCTCCGGGCGCAACCGGCCGGACACCAGCACCCCGGACGACTCCAGCCGGCGCAGCACGTCGGTCGCCACCGCGACGCCGATGCCGAACCGGGCGGCGACCTGCAGGGCCGGGAACGGGCCGTGCGTGCGCGCGTGCCGGCGCACGAGGTCCCCGAGCGGGTCGGGGACGAGCTCGGTGAAGACCTCCGGCACGCCGACGGGGAGCGCGACCCCGAGCGCGTCCCGCAGCCGCCCGGCGTCCTCGACGGCGGCCCACTGCTCGGTGCGGTCCACGCCGTCCGGGCCGGGGGCGGCGCCCGCGAGGCGGACGCGGATGACCCGGCGGGCTTCGGAGAGCCCGCTCAGCCAGGTGCCGACCTCACCGCGCACCTCCTCGCGCGTGCGCAGCGCGGCCTCCTCCGTGGTGAGCGGCCCGTGGCGGCGCAGCACGTCGGCGAGGTCCTCCGCGTGCCGCGCGAGCCGGTCCGGCGCCAGACCCATGAGCTCGGCCTCGGTGCGCTCGACCGCCGCCGGGTCCAGCAGGTCGGCGAGCTGGGAGCTGCCGCTGGCGCCGAGGAGCTCCGCGAGCAGGGTCGGGTCCAGGGTCAGCGCGGCCGCGCGGCGCTCGGCGAGCGGGGCGTCGCCGTCGTAGAGGAACTGGGCGGTGTAGCCGAACAGCAGGGACTGCGCGAACGGCGACGGCGTCGGTGTGGTGACCTCGACCACGCGGACCCGGCCCGCGGCGGCGTCGGCCATGAGCTCGGAGAGCGCGGCGACGTCGAAGTCGTCCTGCAGGCACTCCCGCACGGCCTCGAGCAGGATCGGGAAGTCCGGGTACTGCGCGGCGACGCTGAGCAGCTGCGCGGACCGCTGCCGCTGCTGCCACAGCGGTTGGCGGCGGTCGGGTCGGCGCCGCGGGAGCAGCAGCGCGCGTGCGGCCGCCTCCCGGAAGCGGGCGCCGAACATCGCCGATCCGCCCAGCTCCTCGCGGACCGCGTCGGCGACCTCGTCGGGGTCGATGAGCAGGTCGGCCGGGTCCAGCGCCGGACCCGAGTCGTCCCAGGTCGTCGCGCCGTCGCCCACCAGGACGTCCGGCAGGCGCAGGACGATGCCGTCGTCGGCGTGCATCGCGGCGGCGTCCACCCCGTACCGCTCACGCATCCGCGCACCGATCACCAGCGCCCAGGGCGCGTGCACGCGGGCGCCGTACGGGGAGTGGATGACGATGCGCCAGTCGCCGATCTCGTCGCGGAACCGCTCCACGACGAGGGTCCGGTCGTCCGGCACGGTCCCGGTCGACTCGCCCTGCTCGCGCAGGTAGTCGAGGAGGTTGTCCGCCGCCCACGGGTCCAGCCCGGCGCCCTCGACCTCCGCGCGGGCGGCGTCCGGCGCCATCGCGACCAGCCCGCGCACCCACGCCCCGATCGCCCGGCCCAGGTCGGCCGGACGCCCGGGGAGTCGCCCTTCCAGAACGGCAGCCGCCCCGGGATGCCCGGTGCGGGGGTGACCAGCACCCGGTCCGGGGTGATGTCCTCGATGCGCCAGGTGCTCGACCCGAGCGTGAACGTGTCGCCGACCCGCGACTCGTAGACCATCTCCTCGTCGAGCTCGCCGACCCGCTTGCCCCCGCGGAGCCGCCCACCGCCGGCGCGCTCGTCGTCGGCGGGGACGTCCGGACCGGAGGTCGGCGCGGAGCCCGTCGCGAGGAACACCCCGTACAGACCGCGGTCGGGGATCGTGCCCCCGCTGGTCACGGCGAGCCGCAGCGCCCCGGGGCGGGCCTGGAGCAGGTCCCGCGTGCGGTCCCAGACGATGCGGGCGCGCAGCTCGGCGAAGTCCTCGCTCGGGTACCGCCCGGCGAGCATGTCGAGCACGGCCCGCAACGCGCCGTCACCCAGCCCCGCGAACGGCGCCGCGCGCCGCACGACCTCGGCGAGGTCGGCCACCGTCCAGTCCTCGACGGCGACCATCGCCACGATCTGCTGGGCGAGGACGTCGAGGGGGTTGCGCAGGACCGACAGGTGCTCGATCTCGCCGCGCCGCATCCGTCCGGCCACCACCGCCGACGGCACCAGCTCGCCGCGGAAGGTCGGGAACAGCACGCCGCGGGACACCGCGCCCACCTGGTGCCCGGCGCGGCCGATGCGCTGCAGCCCGCTCGCCACCGACGGCGGCGACCCCACCTGGACCACGAGGTCGACCGCACCCATGTCGATCCCCAGCTCGAGGACGATGTCGCGACCACCGCGGGCAGCCGGCCCGCCTTGAGCTCGGTCTCGGTGCGGGTGCGCTCGGCCCGGCTCATCGAGCCGTGGTGGGCACGGGCCAGCACCGTGTCGTCCGACGGGGGCAGCCCGGCGCCGACCCCGACCGCCGTCCCGGACTGCGCAGCGATCTCGGAGGGCTGCAGCGTGCCCGGGTCCGGCACGTCCTCGCCGCGGCGCACGGCCCACACCTCGTTCATGCGGGCGGTGAGCCGCTCGGCCCCGCGCCGGGAGTTGGTGAAGACGAGCGTGGAGCGGTGGTCCGCGACCAGGTCGACGACGCGCTCCTCGACGTGCGGCCAGATCGACGGCCGGGGCGGGTTGCCGGCGGCCGGGCCGCTGAGGTCGACCTCGCCCGCCGGCAGGGGCGGGAGGTCGGGGGCCGCGGCGGCCTTCACGGCCGCGGCGCCGGACGGGAGCGGGGCGCCGGCGAGGTCGGACAGGTCGGGCACCGGGACGACGACGTCCACCTCGATGCGCTTCGTCGACGGCGGCTGCACGACGACGACGCCACGGCCGCCGTCGGCCGCGGTGCGCGCCCCGCCGAGGAAGGACGCGACGGCGTCGACCGGCCGGACCGTCGCCGAGAGCCCCACCCGCTGAGCGGGTGCGGGCAGCAGCGCGTCCAGCCGCTCCAGCGTGACCGCCAGGTGCGCACCGCGCTTCGTGCCGGCGACGGCGTGGATCTCGTCGAGGATGACGGTGCGCACCCCGGACAGGCCCGCGCGGGCCGCCGAGGTGAGCACGAGGTAGAGCGACTCGGGCGTCGTGATGAGGATGTCCGGAGGCTTGGTGGCGAAGGCGCGGCGCTCGGCCGGCGGGGTGTCGCCGGTGCGCACCCCGACGGTGACGTCCGGGGCGGTCAGCCCCAGCCGCGTCGACGCCTGCCGGATGCCGACCAGCGGGGAGCGCAGGTTCCGCTCGACGTCCGAGGCGAGGGCCTTGAGCGGTGAGACGTACAGCACGCGGCAGCGCTCGACCGGCGACTGCGGCACGGGCTCGCCGGCCCGCGGCGCGAGGAGCCCGTCCAGCGCCCACAGGAACGCCGCGAGCGTCTTGCCCGATCCGGTGGGCGCGACGACGAGGGCGTGCTGCCCGGAGCCGACGGCGCTCCACGCACCGGCCTGGGCCGCGGTCGGGGCCGCGAACGCACCGGTGAACCAGTCCCGCGTCGCGGGGAGAACCCGGCGACCGGGTCCGCCGCGGGGGCACCGGCGGGGTGCCCCGGGTGCCGTCTCGCCGCCGTCCGTGCTCACGGGCGCCATTGTGTCGGTCGCCACCCACATGCGCCCGGGCGTCACCGGGTGGGCACGGGCCGCCCCGGGCGTGACAGGCTTCTCCCATGCGCAACCGCGAGTTCTGGCAGCTGGTCGACGAGGTGTTCGGGGACCGGTACGGACGCACGCTCGCGGGTGACCAGGTGCTCGGCGAGCTCGACGACCGGACGGCGGCGCAGGCCATCGAGGACGGGGTCGAGCCGCGCACGGTGTGGCACGTGCTGTGCGACGCGATGGACGTCCCCGAGGAGCAGCGGTGGGGGGCGGACGTCCGCCGTCCCGCGCCGCCGCGGGCCTGACCGCAGAGCAGGGCGTCCGCCACGGACGCCCGCTCATGGACACCGGCGTGTCGTCGCCCGGCTCTGCCGATCGAACACGTGTTCGGCTACGCTGACCCCAGGTGATGACGACGCCGCCCCGTCCACACGCAGTGCCGGGGCCGGCGCGGATGTCGGTGGTCGGGCATAGCGTCACCGCACGCTCAAGACCAGTCCCACAGGCGCAGCGCTCGCTGCTTTCGACACATGAGGTGTGACATGCCCGCTCCCCAGGACCGCGAGAAGGCCCTCGAGGCCGCACTCGGCCAGATCGACCGTCAGTTCGGCAAGGGCTCGATCATGCGCCTCGGTGACGAGGGCCGCGCCCCGGTCGAGGTCATCCCCACGGGGTCGATCGCGCTCGACATCGCGCTCGGCATCGGTGGTCTGCCGCGCGGCCGCGTGGTGGAGATCTACGGCCCGGAGTCCTCCGGCAAGACGACCGTCGCGCTGCACGCGGTGGCCAACGCCCAGCGCGCCGGCGGAATCGCCGCGTTCATCGACGCCGAGCACGCGCTCGACCCGGAGTACGCCAAGAAGCTCGGCGTCGACACCGACGCGCTCCTCGTCTCCCAGCCGGACACCGGCGAGCAGGCGCTGGAGATCATGGACATGCTGATCCGCTCCGGCGCGATCGACATCGTCGTCATCGACTCGGTGGCCGCGCTGGTGCCGAAGGCCGAGATCGAGGGCGAGATGGGCGACAGCCACGTCGGCCTGCAGGCCCGCCTCATGTCGCAGGCGCTGCGCAAGATCACCGGTGCGCTCAACGCCTCCGGCACGACGGCGATCTTCATCAACCAGCTGCGCGAGAAGATCGGCGTGTTCTTCGGCTCGCCCGAGACCACCACGGGTGGCAAGGCGCTCAAGTTCTACGCCTCCGTCCGCATGGACAT
This sequence comes from Cellulomonas sp. ATA003, assembly GCF_031582905.1. Taxonomy (NCBI): domain Bacteria; kingdom Bacillati; phylum Actinomycetota; class Actinomycetes; order Micrococcales; family Cellulomonadaceae; genus Cellulomonas; species Cellulomonas sp. ATA003. The sequence goes on along the minus strand of NZ_CP133990.1, from coordinate 2,861,044 downwards.
CCGCCGCATCGAGACCCTCAAGGAGGGCACCGACGCGGTCGGCAACCGGACGCGGGTCAAGATCGTCAAGAACAAGATGTCCCCGCCGTTCAAGCAGGCCGAGTTCGACATCCTCTACGGCGTCGGGATCTCCCGTGAGGGTGGGCTGATCGACATGGGCGTCGAGCACGGCTTCGTGCGCAAGTCCGGGTCGTGGTTCACCTACGACGGCGACCAGCTCGGCCAGGGCAAGGAGAACGCCCGCGGGTTCCTGCGCGACAACCCGGACCTCGCCGAGGAGCTCGAGAAGAAGATCAAGGAGAAGCTCGGGGTGGGTGCCAAGCTCGACGCCCCGGCCGACCCCGGCCCCGCGGTCGACTTCTGAGCGCCGTGCCCACCGGTCCGCAGCACGATGACCCGTGGTCCGGCGGCGCCACGGGCAGCCGGTCCACGGACGGAGCGGACGTGACGAACGTGACCGACGTGACGGACGGGACGGACGGGACGGACGGGACGGACGGGACGGGCGCGGCCGGGTCGCGTCGCGGCCGACGGTCCGCGCGGTCGTCGTCCGGCTGGTCCGGCGGACGGTCACGGACGTCGGAGCCGCCGCTCGACGGCCCGGCCGCGAGCGACCGCGAGCCGGACCCCGAGTCGGTCGCCCGGGCGATCGCGCTGAGGCTCCTGACCGGGGCGCCACGCAGCCGGGCCCAGCTCGCCGAGGCGATGGCCCGCAAGGACGTGCCGGAGGCCGTCGCGGAGAAGGTCCTCGACCGGTTCACCGAGGTCGGCCTCATCGACGACGCCGAGTACGCCCGCATCCTCGTGCGGTCCCGGCACGCCGACCGCGGCCTGGCCCGTCGCGCCCTCGGGGTCGAGCTGCGGCGCAAGGGCATCGACGACGAGCTGGCGGCGGAGGCGCTGAGCACGGTCGACGCCGACCAGGAGGAGACCACGGCGCGCGAGCTCGCCCGCCGCCGGCTGGCCGCGACGTCCGGGCTCGCGCGTGAGGTGCGGGTGCGCCGGGTCACCGCGATGCTGGGCCGCAAGGGGTACTCCGGCGGGCTCGCGCACCGTCTGGTGCGCGAGCTCCTCGCGGAGGAGGCCGTCGACGACCAGGACGGCGCCGCGGGCCCGGCCGGCAGCGGCTGGGACGACATGGTCGTCGACGGGCCGGATGACGCCGTGCACGCGCAGGACGACTGAGGCCGTACCGTCACCCTCAGATCGTGCGAGGGAGACGGACATGGACGTGGGTGGGGCCGAGGTGGTCGCCGTCGTGGTGACGGTGGTCGCACTGCTCGTGGCGCTGGGCATCGTCCTGGCGGCACGGCGTGCCGCGGCGGGCGTGCGCGAGCGCGCGGCGGCCGACGCCGCGCGCATCGGGGACGACACCCGACGCGCGGCCGCGGAGCTGGAGCGGCGCGCCGACGGGATCGCCGCCCGGGAGCGCGCTCTCGCGGACGACCGCGCCGCGGCCGCAGATCTCGCGCAGTCCCTGCGGGACCGCGCCCTGGCCCTCGCGGACTCCGAGCGTCGGACGGCGCAGGAGCTCGCAGCCGAACGGGCTGCGCTGGCCGCCGACCGCGCCGCTGCGTCCGCGGAACGGCAGGAGGCGCTCACCGCGCGGTCGGCGGCGGTCGCCGAGCTCGAGAGCATCGCCGGGCTGACCCGTGCGCAGGCGCGCGCGGAGGTCGAGCGGCGCGTCGTCGAGCAGGCGACGCACGAGGCCGAGACCGCCGCCCGCCGTGCCGAGGCCCGGGTCCGGGCGGAGGCGGACGAGCGGGCGCGCCGGATCGTCGCGACCGCCGTGCAGCGCCTCGCCGGCCCGACGAGCTCGCAGAGCGTCGTCGCGCACGTGCGCCTGCCCACCGAGGAGATGAAGGGCCGGATCATCGGCAAGGAGGGCCGCAACATCCGCGCCTTCGAGGCCCTGACCGGCGTGAACGTGCTCATCGACGACACCCCCGACGCCGTGGTGCTGTCCTGCTTCGACGCCGAGCGCCGCGAGGTCGCCCACGTCGCGCTCGAGGCGCTCATGGCCGACGGCCGCATCAACCCCCAGCGCATCGAGACCGCCTACACCGACGCGGTCGCGGGCGCCGACGAGCGCGCCATGGCCGCCGGGCACCTCGCCGCGGAGCAGGCCGGCGTCGGGCCGCTGCACCGTGATCTCGTGCACACCATGGGACGGCTGCGGCTGCGCACCTCATACGGCCAGAACGTGCTCGCCCACCTGGTGGAGACCGCGCAGATCGCCGCGGTGATGGCCGCCGAGGTCGGCGCCGACGTCGCCGTCGCCCGGCGCGCTGCCTTCCTGCACGACGTCGGCAAGGCGCTCACCCCGGAGGTCGCCGGCACCCACGCGGCCATCGGGGCGGACCTCGCTCGCCGCTGCGGCGAGGGCGACGTCGTGGTCAACGCGATCGCGGCCCACCACGACGAGGTGACCCCCGAGTCGGTCGAGGCCGTCCTCGTGCAGGCCGCCGACGCCTGCTCGGCGGCCCGCCCGGGGGCCCGGCGCGAGGAGCTCGACCAGTACGTCGAGCGGATGGACACCATCGAGCGGCTCGTCGCCGAGCACGAGGGCGTCCGGCGGGTCCTGGCGATGTCGGCCGGTCGTGAGGTCCGGGTGATCGTCCAGCCCGAGGTGGTCGACGACTACAGCATGCCCGGCCTGGCCACCGCGATCGCGCGCCACATCGAGGCGGACCTGACGTACCCCGGTGAGATCAAGGTGACCGTCATCCGGGAGATCCGGGCCAGCGCGACCGCCGGCTGACCGCCGGCCGGTCCGGCCGACCCGGTGGTGCTCGGGGCGGTCAGACGCCGCCGCGCGGCTCCCCGCCGACACCCGGTGCGTTGACCACGACCGAGCCGGTCGCGGCCGTCGCCGCCGGTGCCCCGGGTCGTCCGGACCGTCGCTCGAGCCACACGGCGAGCCGGGTCAGCGAGATGTTGACGGCGAGGTAGATGCCGGCGCCGACGACGAACAGCGCGACGTAGGTCTCGTTGCCGAAGTACTGGGCGTTGTTCTGGATCGACTTGAGCAGCTCGGGGTAGCCGACGATGAACCCGAGCGAGGAGTCCTTGAGCAGCACGACGAGCTGCGCGATGAGGCTCGGGAGCATCGTCCGCACCGCCTGCGGCAGCAGGATCGTCAGCAGCGTCTGGGTGCGGGTCAGCCCCACCGCGTACGCGGCCTCGGCCTGGCCGCGCGGCAGGGACGCGAGCCCCGCGCGCAGGATCTCGGCGATGATCGCCATGTTGTAGACGACCAGTCCGAACACCACCGCGGTGAAGGCGCTCCACCCGAAGCCCAGCAGCCCGAACAGCATCATGAGCAGCACCGGCAGGCCGCGGAACAGCTCGATGGCGACCACCGCGGGCAGTCGCAGCCAGCCGAGCCGCGTCGTGCGCCACAGCGCCAGCAGCAGGCCGAGCACGAGGGCGAGCGGCGCTGCCACCGCGGCGGCGCGCAGCGTCGCGCCGAGGCCCTCGATGACCATGAACCGCCACACGTCGGCCGCGGTCTGCCCCTTCGGCGGGTCGTACAGCACGTTCCAGCGCTCGGCGGTGAAGATCCCGCGGTCCGCTGCGTACCGCACCGCGAGGCCGACGAGCACGAGGAGCACCACGGCGCCGATCACGGAGCCGATGCGCTCGCGGCGGCGGGCGGCGGGACCCGGGACGTCGTACAGGACCGAGCTCATCGGGCGAACGCCACCTTTCGCTCCACGACACCGGCGAGCAGTCCCGCGGGGATCGTGAGGAGCAGGTAGAAGAGGGCGACCCCGCCGAGCGCCCACAGCGAGTCGGCGGGGTTGGACAGCGCGAGCCGGCGGCCGCTCGCGGTGAGCTCGACGACGGCGAACCCGGCCGCGACGGACGTGTTCTTCGCCAGGGCGATGAGCACGTTGATCAGGGGCGGGATGACCGAGCGGACGGCCTGCGGCAGCACGACGAGGCTGAGCGTCTGGCCGAACGTCAGGCCGATGGCGCGCGCAGCCTCGGACTGCCCCATGCCGACGCTGTTGATGCCGGACCGCACGGCCTCGCACACGAACGCGGCGGTGTACGCCGACAGGCAGATCACCGCGGTCCAGAAGCCCAGCGGCGCGAGCACGCCGAACTGCGGGGCGACGAAGGCCATGAAGAAGAACACGAGGGTCAGCGGGGTGTTGCGCAGCACCTCGACGTAGACGGTCGCCAGGCCGCGCAGGGGCGCCAGCGGGGACACCCGCATCGCGGCGAGCAGCAGGCCGACGGCGACGGCGACGGCGCCGGAGACCACGGTGAGCGACAGCGTGGCCCGGAACCCCGCCAGGTACGCGGGGAGGTTGTCGGGGATGACGTCCACAGGGGTCCTTGCGGTCGCGGGAGCAGGGCTGGAGCAGGGCGGGCGCGGGGTGAGCGCGGGGCCGGCCGGCCGGGTGGGCCGGGCGGCCGGACCGGCGGCGCGGCGGTGCCCGGGGCCGTCGGAGCGGCCCCGGGCACCGCGCGCGTCAGCGGGTCAGTACCGGTCGACGGCCGGCGGCTCGGGCGTCGGCAGGACGGTGCCCGCCGTCGCCTCCCACGCCTCGGTCCAGGTGCCGTCCTCGTAGCTCTGCTCCAGGACGTCGTTGATCCACATCCGGAAGTCGGTGTCGTCCTTGGCCAGGCCGATGCCGTACGGCTCCTCGGTGAACGGTTCGCCCACGACCTGGAGGTCGTCGTTGTCCGCCGCGAAGCCGGCGAGGATGACGTTGTCCGTGCTCACGGCGTCGACCTGCCCGTTGCGGAGCGGGTCGAGGCAGTCGGAGTAGGCGCCGAACGCCACGACCTCGGCCTCGGGGTAGTTCTCCAGCAGGTTCTGCTCGGGCGTCGAGCCGGACACGGTGCAGACCCGCTTGCCCGCCAGGTCGTCCGGACCCTGGATGTCCTCGGTGCTGGTCAAGGTGAGGATCGACTGCCCGGCCTCGTAGTACGGACCGGCGAAGGAGATGATCTCCTTGCGGGCGTCGTTGATCGTGTAGGTGGCCACGACGATGTCGACCTGGCCGGACTCGATGAACGGCTCCCGGTTGGAGGAGATCGTCTCGACCCAGTTGATGCCGTCCTCGGGGATGCCGAGCTCGCTCGCGATCAGCCGGCCGATCTCGACGTCGAAGCCCTCCGGCACGCCATTCGGGCCCTGCAGGCCGAACAGGGGCTGGTCGAACTTGGTGCCGATGGTGATCTCGCCGGCCTCGGCGAGCTCGGCCATGGTGGAGCCCTCGGGGAACTCGGGGGCGTCCGTGGTCTCGGAGGTCCCGGTGTCACCGGTGTCCCCGGCGGCGGGCTCCGTCGGCTCGTCCCCGCCACCACAGGCCGAGAGCGTCAGCGCCCCGGCGGACAGCAGGGCGATGACCCCGGCGTTGCGGATCTTCATGGTGATCTCCTTCGTCGAGCGACCGTCGGTGTGCGTGGCCGCTGTGGGGGGCGGGCCGGGCGGCGTGCGCCCGACCCGGGTGTCAGTGGGTCAGGATCTTCGACAGGAAGTCCTGCGCACGGTCGCTGCGCGGGTTGGTGAAGAACGTCTCCGGGTCGGCCTCCTCGACGATCCGGCCGGCGTCCATGAACACCACGCGGTGCGCGGCCTTGCGCGCGAACCCCATCTCGTGGGTGACCACGATCATCGTCATGCCGTCCTGCGCGAGGGAGACCATGACGTCGAGGACCTCGTTGATCATCTCCGGGTCCAGCGCGGAGGTCGGCTCGTCGAACAGCATGACCTTCGGGCTCATGGCCAGTGCCCGGGCGATCGCGACGCGCTGCTGCTGACCGCCGGACAGCTGGGCCGGGAGCTTGTCCGCCTGGTTCGCGACCCCGACGCGCTCGAGCAGCGCGACCGCCTGCTTCTTCGCCTCGCCGCGCTTGACGCCCTTGGCCTTCACCGGGCCGAGCATGACGTTCTCGAGCACGGTCTTGTGGGCGAAGAGGTTGAAGGACTGGAACACCATGCCGACGTCGGCCCGCAGCCGGGCGAGCGCCTTGCCCTCGGCAGGGATGGGCTTGCCGTCGATCGAGATGGTGCCCGCGTCGATCGTCTCGAGCCGGTTGATCGTGCGGCACAGGGTCGACTTGCCGGAGCCGGACGGGCCGATCACGACGACGACCTCGCCCCGGTGGACGGTGAGATCGATGTCCTGGAGCACGTGCAGGGCCCCGAAGTGCTTGTTCACCCGGTCCAGGACGACGAGCGGCTCACCGGTGGCGCGGGCCCCGGGCGAGGGCATGGCGGGCTGGGCGGTGGGGGTGACCATGGGTGTGAACCTAGGTGGCCCGTGTGACGGGTCGCTACCTCCGCAGGTTACGGAACGACAACGTCGCAGATCACACGCGCGTGCGCCGTACCCTGATGGGTGATGAACGCCAGCCCGTACCCCACCCTGCAGACGACCCCGGCCGTCGGTGCCGACGCGGCGCGCACCTACGTGGTGCGCACGCTCGGCTGCCAGATGAACATCCACGACTCCGAGCACATGGCCGGGATGCTCGAGGCCGCGGGCTACGTCCCGGCGGCACCGCAGGACGCCGCCCGGGGGAGCGCGGACGTGCTGGTGATCAACACGTGCGCGGTCCGCGAGAACGCAGCCGGCAAGCTCTACGGCAACCTCGGCCAGCTCGCACCGGTCAAGCGCGCCCGCCCCGGCATGCAGATCGCCGTCGGCGGGTGCCTGGCGCAGAAGGACCGCGCCGGGATCGTCGACCGCGCGCCGTGGGTCGACGTCGTCTTCGGCACCCACAACCTCGACGCCCTGCCGGTGCTCCTGGAGCGCGCGCGCCACAACGAGGCCGCTCAGGTGGAGATCGCCGAGTCGCTGCAGGTGTTCCCCTCGACGCTGCCCACCCGGCGCGAGTCGGTCTACGCCGGGTGGGTGTCCATCAGCGTCGGCTGCAACAACACCTGCACCTTCTGCATCGTCCCGCACCTGCGCGGCAAGGAGCGCGACCGCCGGCCCGGCGAGGTGCTCGCCGAGGTCCAGGCCCTCGTGGACTCCGGTGCGGTCGAGGTCACGCTGCTCGGCCAGAACGTCAACAGCTACGGCGTCGAGTTCGGCGACCGCGGGGCCTTCGCCAAGCTGCTGCGCGCCTGCGGGACCATCGACGGCCTGGAGCGGGTCCGCTTCACCAGCCCGCACCCGGCCGCGTTCACCGACGACGTCATCGAGGCGATGGCCGCCACCCCGAACGTCATGCCGCAGCTGCACATGCCGCTGCAGTCCGGCTCGGACCGCGTGCTGCGCGCGATGCGCCGCTCCTACCGCGCCGAGCGGTTCCTCGGGATCCTGGACCGGGTGCGGACGGCGATGCCCGACGCCGCCATCACGACCGACATCATCGTCGGCTTCCCCGGGGAGACCGAGGAGGACTTCGCCGAGACCCTCCGCGTCGTCGAGGCCTCCCGGTTCTCCTCCGCGTTCACCTTCCAGTACTCGCCCCGGCCGGGCACGCCGGCGGCCGACCTGCCCGACCAGCTGCCCAAGGCCGTGGTGCAGGAGCGCTACGAGCGGCTCCAGGCGCTGCAGGAGCGGATCTCGCTCGAGGAGAACGTCGCCCAGACCGGACGGGTCGTCGAGGTCCTCGTCGCCGACAGCGACGGCCGCAAGGACGGTGCGTCGCTGCGTGTCTCCGGGCGCGCCGCGGACAACCGCCTCGTGCACTTCGCGCTGCCCGCGGACGTGACCGGGCCCGCGCACCGCGACCCGGCGGACGGCGCCGTCGACCCGCGCCTCGGGCCCGACGTCGACCCGCGCCTGCCCCGGCCGGGCGACCTCGTCACGGTCGCCGTGACGCACGGCGCACCGCACCACCTCGTCGCCGACTCCGCGCTCGCGGGCGGACCCTTCGCGGTCCGCCGGACCCGTGCGGGGGACGCCTGGGCGGCGCGTGAGCGGGCCCGTGCCGGGCTGCCGGGCGGCGACGAGCACGGGCACGGCGTGCACGGCCACGGCGTGCACGGCCACGGCGGGCACGGCCACGCGGGGGCCGCGAGCGCGGCCACCGGCGGACCGGTCGTCCTCGGGCTGCCCACCCTGCGCACGGCCTGAGTCGCCGAGTCAGCCCTCGAGCCCGTCCGGCAGCAGCGTGTCGAGCACCCCGAACATCTGCACGCCGGTGCCGAGGCCGCACGCCACGAGCTGCGCGAGCTGGGTGCTGGTCGCCCCGTGCTCCAGGTCGACGGACACCTCGCTGTACAGCGCGAGCTCGCCGTCCTCCTCCCGGGCGTAGACCTTCGGCCAGATGCGCTCGCGGTTCCAGTCGTTGACCGCGAGCAGCACCGCCGTCCGCCGGGTCGTCGGCAGCGTCCGGTGCCACCGGCCGCGGACCTGCAGGATCTCCCCGCGCTCGCCGAGCAGGAGGAACCAGAACCGGCTGCCGTCCCAGGTTCCGGTGAGGTCGCCGTCGTCGTCGAGCAGGAAGCGGTAGCCCCGGCTCAGGAGGTAGGTCGCGACCCGGTCCCGGGTCACCGGGGTCGCCCGCTCACGGACCACGGGCTTCTCGGCCGGCTTGGGCCGGGCGTTGCCGAGCATCCGCTGGATCCAGCCGGACAGCGCCTCGGGGCTCACGGCGCGGCCGCCGCGGGGTCGGGGTACATCTCGTCCATCCCGTCGAACAGCATGCTGCCGGTGCTCAGCCCGCAGTGCAGCAGCTGACCGAGCTGCGCGTCGGTCACACCGTGCTCCAGGTCGGTCGCGACCTCCGCGACGACGTGCACCATCCCGTTGTCGCGCACCCGGACGTACGCCTTGGGCCAGATGCGGTCGGCGTTCCACTCGTTGCACATCTCGAGCACCTCCGGCAGCCGCTCGATGGAGACCTCGCGGTTCCACTGCCCGCGCACCTGGAGGATCTCCGAGCGGTCACCGAAGAGGAAGAAGTAGAACAGCCGGCCGCGCCACAGCCCGCCGAGGTCGCCGTCGTTGTCGATGAAGTAGCTGAAGCCGTTGTCCTCGAACCACTCGACGATGCGACCGACGGTCAGCGGCCACGGGATGCCGTCGTCGTCCTGGGCGGGCAGCGGGTCGGAGGAGCCGTCGGCGGGCAGCGGCTGCGCCCCGAGCTCGCGCGCCAGGAGGTCCTCGACCCGGGCCTGCAGCTCGCCGTCGCTGAGGTCCGCGCCGGTGTCGTCACGGCGGTCGGGGTCACGTCCGGCCCACCAGCCCCGGCGACCGCCCCAGTGGAAGCCCATCGCCGCACAGTACCCCCGCCCGGGCGGGGCCGACGGCCCGCCCCGCGCACCGGCCCCCCCGCCGGCCCTATGCGCCCGCCCCACCCGCCGGCATCGCGCGGTGGTCCGTCCGGGTGGGTCGCACCGGCTACCGTCGGCGGGTGCTCGACTCCGCCACCCTCGTGCCCGACTCCGCCCTCCTCGTCCCCGGCGCCGCCGGCGCCACCGAGGTCCTCGCCGACGCCCGGGCGGCCGCGGTGGACGCCGTGCGCGCGCTGGTCGCGAGTGGGCCCGCGCGCGTCGTCGTGGTCGCGTCCAGCGACGCCGACCGGATGCGCCCCGGCCCGTTCGCCCCGACGCTCGCCGGCGCCGGGCTCGACGACGCCGCCCTCGGCTGGACGGCCCCCGGTGTCGACCCGGGCACCCACCCCGGCGTGACCCCCACCGCCGTCGACGCACCCGCGGCCGCGGTCGCCCTGCTGCTGCTGGCCCACGCCGGGTGGAGCGGACCGGTGACGCTCGTCGAGGCCGCCCCGCCGGGTGACGACGCGATCACCCGCGCCGACGGCAGGGCCGCCGAGCTCGCCGCCCTCGGTGCCGGTGTCACGGCCGGGCCCGAGCGCGTCGCCGTCCTCGTCGCGGGATCGCTCAGCGCGCGCCGCGGCCCGGACGCGGCGCTCGCCGAGGACCCCCGCGCCGTCGCGGTCGACGGCGGGATGCTCGCCGACCTCGCCGACGCCGGTCCCGAGGCCCGCCGCCGGCTCGCCACGATGGCACCCGACCTGGCGCGCGAGCTCACCGTGACCGCGTGGGCGCCGTGGCAGGTCGCGATGGGCGGGGTCGGGCCGCGCACCGCGGTGACCGCGGCTGTCACGCACACGGGGTCGCCGTTCGGTGTGACCCTCGCCGTGGTCACCTGGAGCACCCGGTGACCACGCCGCCCGTGGTCGCCGTCGTCGGCCCCACTGCGACCGGTAAGTCCGACCTCGGTCTCGCCCTGGCCGAGCGACTCGGGGGCGAGGTGGTCAACGCGGACGCGATGCAGCTCTACCGCGGGATGGACATCGGCACCGCGAAGCTCCCGGTGGAGCAGCGCCGCGGGATCCCGCACCACCAGCTCGACGTGCTGGACGTGAGCGAGGACGCCTCGGTCGCGCGCTACCAGACCGACGGCCGCGCGGACCTCGCGGCGATCGCCGGACGGGGCCGGCGCGGCGTCGTCGTCGGCGGGTCGGGGCTGTACGTGCGCGCGCTGCTGGACCGGCTCGAGTTCCCGGGGACCGACGCCGGCGTCCGCGCGCGCCTCGAGGAGCGCGCGGAGCGGCACGGCACCCGGCACCTGCACGACGAGCTCGCGCGTCTCGACCCCGCGGCCGCGATCGCGATCGGGCCGGCGAACACGCGCCGGATCGTGCGGGCGCTCGAGGTCATCGAGATCACCGGCCGGCCGTACACCGCGAACCTGCCCGAGCAGGAGTACGAGGTGCCGGCCGTCCAGATCGGGCTGGACTGCGACCGCGCGGTGCTCGACGCCCGGATCGAGGCGCGCGTCGAGGTGATGTGGGAGCAGGGCCTGGTCGCCGAGGCGCTCGGGCTCGTGGCCCAGGGCATGGGCCGCACCGCGGCGCGAGCGGTCGGCTACGCCGAGGTGCTCGCCCTCGTCCGCGGCGAGGTGGACGAGGCGGGTGCGCGCGACGCCGTCGTCGCCGGCACCCGGCGGCTCGCACGCAAGCAGATGACGTGGTTCGGGCGGGACCCGCGGGTCCACTGGCTCGACGCGCGGGACCCGGACCTGGTCGAGCGCGCCCTGGCCGTCGTCGCCGCGGCCGACCGCGCACCGGCGGGGAGCGGCCCCCGGCCCCGGGCGGTCCGGCAGGCCGCCGTACCCTGGGCTCATGACCGTGCCCGACGTCGCCCCGACCGCGCCGCACGCGGGCCGCGGCGCCCCGCCGGCACCCGTTCCCCGCACGCTGGCGTTCACCAAGGGGCACGGGACCGAGAACGACTTCGTGCTCCTCGACGACCGCGACGCGACGCTGGACCTCACCCCGGGGCTCGTGCGCGCGCTCGCCGACCGCCGGGCCGGGATCGGCGGGGACGGCGTGATCCGGGTGGTCCCGACCGCGGCGGTCCCCGAGGGGGCGGCGCTGCTCGCGCAGGACCCGGGCGCGACCTGGTTCATGGACTACCGCAACGCCGACGGCTCGGTCGCGGAGATGTGCGGCAACGGCGTCCGGGTGTTCGTGGCGTACCTCGAGCGGCTCGGGCTGGCCCAGGTGCCCGAGCGCACCCCGGACCGGACGTCCGGTGCGCTCGTGATCGGCACCCGGGCCGGGCTCCGGTCCGTGCACCGCGAGGCCGGCGGGCTGTACGCGGTCGACATGGGGCCGTGGCGCCTGGCCGGTGGCCCGGACGCGGCCATCGCCGGGTTCGACGCGGAGGTCGCCGTCGTGGGCCTCGACGTCGCCCGGCCGGCGCTCAGCCTCGACCTGGGGAACCCGCACACCGTTCTGGCGCTGGCCGGTGAGGGCGAGCTGGCGGCCGCGGACCTGACCCGGGCTCCGGACGTGCGCCCGCTGCCCCCGCACGGCACGAACGTCGAGCTCGTCGTCCCGCTCGGGGAGACCACCGCCCCGGACGGTGACCTCGTCGGGCGGGTCCGCATGCGGGTGCACGAGCGCGGCGTGGGCGAGACCCGGTCGTGCGGCACGGGGGCGTGCGCCGCGGCGCTCGCGGTCCGGACCTGGGCCGGCGCGGGCGCGCCGGACGTGTGGCTCGTGGACGTGCCCGGCGGGACCGTCCGGGTCCGGCTGCTGCCGTCCGGCCACGTCGAGCTGGCGGGGCCGGCCGTGCTCGTCGGGTCCGGCACGGTGGACCTGGCCGCGCTGACCGGCTGACCGTGCTCGCGACCGGCTGACCGGCTGACCGGCTGACCGGAACACCGGCCCCCGCGGCCGCGTTCACCCCCGTGACCACCGACCAGCCCCGGCTGACCGCCGACGACCTGGGCGCCGCGCTCGGCCCCCGGGCGACGCTGGTCCAGTTCTCGTCGACGTTCTGCGCACCCTGCCGTGCCACCCGCCGGGTGCTCGAGCGCGTCGTGGGGACCGAGGACGGCGTCGCGCACGTCGAGCTGGACGTCGCCGACCGGACCGACCTGGGTGAGCGGTTCGCCGTGACGACGACGCCCACGGTGCTCGTGCTCGACCGCGACGGGGTCGTCGTGCGGCGGGCGTCCGGGGCGCCGACCCTCGCGCAGGCGCGCGCCGCGGCCGCGCACGCGGCAGCGGTCAGCGGCGGCTGACCCGCAGGACGCGGAACCCTTTCGCGCTCGCAGCGCGCTCGACCGTCAGGGCGCTCGGTGAGGCGTCGGATCCCGCGGCGGTGGGGGCACCGTCGACCGGTGCCAGGGCATCGGCCAGCCAGCGCTGCAGGGAGTCCGCCCCGAGGTTGCGCTGCACCACGAGGTGGGCGTCGGCGCCGCCCGCGAGCCGCGGCAGCCAGTGCAGCAGCATCGCGTGCAGCGCCTCCTTGCCGACCCGGATCGGCGGGTTCGACCACAGCGCGGCGAACGCGACGTCGTCGGGCACTGCGTCGGGCGTGACCGCGTGCACCCCGGCCAGCCCCAGGCGCTCGGCGTTGCGCCGGACGAGGTCCAGCGCCCGCTCGTTGACGTCGACCGCCCACACCCGGGCGTCGGGTGACTCCATCGCCAGGGTGAGCGCGACCGGCCCCCACCCGCACCCGAGATCGAGCAGGTCGCCGGTGGCGGGTGGTGCGGGGACGCTGCGCAGCAGCACCTGCGTGCCTAGGTCGAGCCGACCGGGGAGAACACGCCGCCCGCGGTCTCGACCGTCACGTCCCGGCCGGCGAGGCGGACGTCGAGCGTGCGGCGCTCGTCGGCCGAGGCGGGCCGGGCGGTGAAGTAGTGGTCGCCGGCGGCGTCCGTGCCGTCCGGGCCCGCTGTGCCGTCTGTGCCGTGCGTGCCGTGCGTGCCGTCCGTGACGTCCGGGACGGAGGCGGTGCGGGGGTCGTCGTCGGGCACGCGGCGAGCGTAACGGTCGGGCCGGCGGCGCCCGCGGCGCGGCGTCACGCTGCCAGCGAATTGTGTCGCGACCGTGGGCGGTGCGTGTCACGCTGGAACGACACGCCAGGACTTCACGAAGAGGTGCATGTGACCCATCCCCACACCGGACACCCCGACGCCACCGGCCAGCCCGAGGACGGCAGCGACGTCGCCGCTGCCGAGGCCGTCCCCGAGCGCAGCGCGCAGGACGTCGCCGACGACGTCGTCGCGCGGGTGCTGGCGCGGGCCGGGGGCAGCCCGCAGGTCGACGCGGCGGGGCACACGTCGTACGACGGCGACCAGCTCGACCTCGAGGAGCGCACGTCGCTGCGCCGGGTGGCCGGGCTGTCGACCGAGCTCCAGGACGTCTCCGAGGTCGAGTACCGGCAGCTGCGGCTCGAGCGCGTGGTGCTCGTCGGCGTCTGGGGCGAGGGAACCGCCGAGGACGCCGAGATCTCGCTGCGCGAGCTCGCCGCACTGGCGGAGACCGCGGGGTCGGTGGTGCTCGACGGGCTCCTGCAGCGCCGGCGCAACCCGGACCCGAGCACCTACCTCGGCTCGGGCAAGGCCGCCGAGCTCGCCCAGCTCGTGCGCTCGTCGGGTGCGGACACCGTCGTGGTCGACGGCGAGCTCGCCCTCCCAGCGCCGCGCGCTGGAGGACATCGTCAAGGTCAAGGTGATCGACCGCACCGCGCTGATCCTCGACATCTTCGCCCAGCACGCCAAGTCCCGGGAGGGCAAGGCGCAGGTCGAGCTGGCCCAGCTCGAGTACCTGCTGCCGCGCCTGCGCGGGTGGGGCGAGTCGATGTCCCGCCAGGCAGGTGGTCAGGTCGGCAGCGCGAGCGCCGGCATGGGGTCGCGTGGTCCCGGTGAGACGAAGATCGAGCTGGACCGCCGGCGCATCCGCAACCGGATGGCCAAGCTGCGCCGCGAGATCGCCGCGATGGAGCCCGCCCGGGCGACCATGCGGTCCTCGCGCCGCAGGCACGGCGTCCCGTCGGTCGCGATCGCCGGGTACACCAACGCCGGCAAGTCGTCGCTCCTCAACCGCCTCACCGGCGCCGGCGTGCTGGTCGAGAACGCGCTGTTCGCGACCCTCGACCCGACCGTGCGGCGCGCACAGACCCCGGACGGGCGGGTGTACACGCTCTCGGACACCGTCGGGTTCGTGCGGCACCTGCCGCACCAGCTCGTCGAGGCGTTCCGCTCGACCCTGGAGGAGGTCGCCGAGGCGGACCTCGTGCTGCACGTCGTCGACGTCTCGCACCCGGACCCCGAGGGGCAGATCTCCGCCGTCCGGCACGTGTTCGCGGACATCCCGGGGGCGATGGACGTGCCCGAGGTCATCGTCCTCAACAAGGCCGACGCCGCCGACCCCGCGGTCGTGGCCCGGCTGCGGTCGCGCGAGGTGCACTCGATCGTCGTCTCCGCGCGCACCGGTGAGGGCATCGAGGAGCTGCTCACGCTGATCGCCGACCAGCTGCCCCGGCCGGGCGTGCAGGTCGACGTCGTCATCCCCTACGGGCGCGGCGACCTCGTCAGCCGTGTGCACGTCGAAGGGGAGATCGAGACCGAGCAGCACACCGAGCGCGGTACCGCCCTGCGGGCCAAGGTCGACGCGGCGCTCGCGGCCGAGCTCGAGCAGGCGGCGGTCGCCGCCTCCTGACGCCGGCCGGGTGCCGGCCGAGGCACCGGCGCGCTCGCCGGTGCCACCGGTGGTGGACCGTCAGCCGGGTGGCACCGGGGCGGCGACTACGCTGTCCCGGTGCCCGTGACCTCCTCGACGGCCGCCTCGGCGGCCTCGCCCGGCACCGGCGACCGCGGTGACACCGGCGCCGCCGTCGGCGTCGCACCCGACGGCGCGGACGGCCCGCACCGCTCGCCGGCGGACGAGGTCGACGCGCTCCTCGACGTCGCGGTCGGGCGGCTCGGGGGTGCCCGGCGCGACGGGCAGCACGCCATGGCCCGCGCCGTCGCCGAGGCCATCGACCGCGGGGAGCACCTGCTCGTCCAGGCCGGCACCGGCACCGGCAAGTCGCTCGGCTACCTCGTCCCGGCGGTGCGGCACGCGGTCCGGGAGGACGAGCGTGTCGTGGTGTCCACGGCGACGCTCGCCCTGCAACGCCAGGTCGTGACTCGCGACCTCCCGCTGGTCGCGGACGCGATCGCCCCCGAGCTGCCCCGGGCGCCGCAGATCGCGCTGCTCAAGGGCTGGCACAACTACCTGTGCGTGCACAAGGCGACCGGCGGCTACCCGACCGACGACAGCGCGACGCTCTTCGCGCTGCCGGTGGACGCGCGCGCCGAGCACGCCGGCGCCGCCGACCACCCTGCGGCCGACGGGGACGGGGAGCGGGTCGGTGACCTCGGCGCGCAGGTGCTACGGCTGCGCGCGTGGGCGGACGAGACCGGCACCGGCGACCGTGACGACCTCGTCCCCGGTGTGAGCGACCGGGCCTGGCGGCAGGTGTCCGTCACGTCCCTGGAGTGCGTCGGTCCCCGGTGCCCGATGATCGCCGACTGCTTCCCGAACCGGGCGCGCAACCTGGCCAAGGAGGCGGACGTCGTCGTGACGAACCACGCGATGCTCGGCATCGCGGCGTCCGGCGCCCAGAACGTGCTCCCCGAGCACGACGTGCTCGTCGTCGACGAGGCCCACGAGCTCACCGACCGGGTCACGGCGCAGGCCACCGTGGAGCTGTCGGTGGCGAGCGTGGAGCACGCCGCGCGCCTCGCGCGGCGGCACGGCGGCGTCCCGACCACCGACCTCGACGCGGCGAGCGTCGCGCTCGGCGCGGTGCTCGCCGAGCTGCCGGAGGGCCGGTTCCGCGACGGGCTGCCGCCCGACGCCGTGGGTGCCGTCGCCGCGGTACGGGACGCGGCACGCGGCCTGGTCAGCGTCCTGAAGCCCGAGGGGACCCCGCCCAGGCGGCCGCCGAGGGCGGGCTGAAGATGGCGGCGTCGGCGGTGCTGGCGCTGTTCGAGATCGCCGACCGGATGGCCGGAGACCCCGACCGGCCGCAGCACGACGTGCTGTGGTGCTCGCGTGGCGACGACGCCGGTGGTGGATGGCGCGGTGGCGGCATGTCGAAGCTCCACGCGGCACCGCTGTCCGTCAACGGCCTCATCCGCACCCACCTGCTCGCGGGCCGGTCCGGGGTGCTCACCTCCGCCACCCTCGCGCTCGGCGGGTCGTTCGTCCCGCTCGCGCGCGCGCTCGGGCTGGAGGGCGGGGCCCGGACCGGCGAGGCGTCGACGGTCGTGCCGGAGCGGCCGGAGGCGGGCGGCAGGCGGCCGGAGGCGGGCGGCAGGCGGCCGGAGGAGGGCGGCAGTCGACCGGAGCCGGACAGCGAGCGCGCGTGGCGGGCGGTCGACGTCGGCAGCCCGTTCGACTACGCACGCCAGGGGATCCTCTACATCGCGTCGCGGCTGCCCGCACCGGGGCGTGAGCCCACGACGGACGCCCAGCTCGACGAGATCGCCGCCCTCGTGACCGCGGCGGGCGGGCGCACGCTCGGGCTGTTCTCCTCGCGCCGTGCCGCGACCGCGGCAGCCGAGGCGATGCGCGAGCGGCTCGACGTCCCCGTGCTGGTCCAGGGGGACGACCAGCTGCCGACGCTCGTGCGCCGCTTCGCCGAGGACCCCGCCACCTGCCTGTTCGGCACGCTGTCGCTGTGGCAGGGCGTCGACGTCCCCGGGCCGTCCTGCCGGCTCGTGCTCATCGACCGGATCCCGTTCCCGCGCCCGGACGACCCGGTCCGGTCGGCGCGGTCCGAGGCCGTGGTCGCCGCCGGCGGCAACGGCTTCATGCAGGTCGCCGCGACCCACGCCGCCCTGCTGCTCGCGCAGGGGGCCGGGCGGCTCATCCGCAGCACGGAGGACCGCGGCGTGGTCGCCGTGCTCGACCCGCGCCTCGCGACCGCGCGGTACGGCGAGTTCCTGTCCCGGTCGCTGCCGAGCTTCTGGCGCACTACCGACCGCGCCCGGGTGGTCGCTGCGCTCGAGCGGTTGTCCGCCTAGCCTGGACGCGCGCTCTCGTGCGCCGGCACACCCGCGCCGGCGTGTGCCGACCACCCCCGGAGGACCCGTGACCGACACCTCGTCCCAGCCGCACCCCGCCGACTCCCCGCTCGCCCCCGCGCGCCGGACGACGAAGGTGGCGGTGGTCGGTGCGGGTGCTGTCGGTGCGACCATGGCGTACGCGGCGCTCATGCGCGGTGCGGCCCGGACGGTGGCGCTCTACGACATCAACGCCGCCAAGGTCGAGGCGGAGGCCCTCGACCTGGGGCATGGCATCCAGTTCATGCCGATGGCCGAGGTGATCGGCTCGGACGACATCGCGGTGTGCGCTGACGCCGACGTGGTCATGGTGACCGCCGGCGCGAAGCAGAAGCCGGGTCAGACCCGCATCGACCTGGCCGAGAACACCATCTCGCTGGTCAAGACGATGCTGCCGGCCCTGGTCGAGGTCGCGCCGCACGCCATCTTCGTCATGGTCACCAACCCGGTCGACATCGTCACCTACGCCGCCGGCAAGATCTCCGGGTTGCCGCGCGAGCAGCTGTTCGGGTCCGGGACCGTGCTCGACTCGTCGCGGCTGCGGTACCTCATCGCCCACCACACCGGCGTCGCGGTGCAGAACGTCCACGCGTACATCGCGGGCGAGCACGGTGACACCGAGTTCCCGCTGTGGACGTCGGCCACGATCGGTGGGGTGCCGCTGCTGGACTGGCGCGGGTCGCGCAGCGCGGGACCGCTCACCCCGAGGTGCGCGAGTCCATGACGCGCGAGGTCATCGACTCGGCCTACCGGATCATCGAGGGCAAGGGCGCGACGAACTACGCCATCGCGCTCGCCGGGTCCCGGATCATCGAGGCGGTGCTCAAGGACGAGCGGCGGGTGCTGCCCGTGTCGAGCCTGCTCGAGGGCTACCACGGCGTCAGCGACATCTGCCTGTCCGTGCCGACCGTCGTCGGTCGCCGCGGCGCGGAGCGTCAGCTCGAGGTCCCCATGTCCGACGACGAGCTCGCCAGCCTGCGGCACTCGGCCGAGGCCCTGCAGGCGGTCGCGCGGCGCTTCGGGCTCTGAGCCCGCTGCCGGGCGGACGAGGCTCGGCAGGGACGTGCCCTCGCCGGCCTCGCCGGCGCCTCAGGACCGGTCGGGACGCGCATCGGCCGTCCGGGCCGGGGGCCGCTTGACGGCACCCGGCACGTCCTCGTCCGTCCCGTCGCCCGACGGTCGACGGTCGACGGTCGACGGTGCCCGGCCGTCCGTGTCGGCGAAGGTGCCGGTGCCGGCGTCGGTGCGGGTGGCGGTGTGGGTACCGGTGTCGGCCTCGGGGTCCGGAGCGGCCGGGTCGGGCTCGTCCGGGGCGACCGGCTCGTCCGGGGACGCCGCCGACGCCCCACCGGCTCGGCGCAGCGCGTCGAGCGCGCGGGGTCCGGGATCGCGCAGTGGTCCGGGCATGAGGTCCCTCCTGTCGTCGGCGACCCAGCGTGCCGCCGGCGCCCTCGTCCCGCACCCGGCGGCGGCGCCGCGCCGCCAGGGCGACCGGCCCCGTCGGCCTGCGGTCACAGGCTCCGCAGCACGCTCACCACGCGCCCGAGGACCTGCGCCTGGTCGCCGGGGATCGGCGCGTAGGCCGCGTTGTGCGGCATCAGCCACACGTGGCCGTCGGTGCGCTTGAAGGTCTTGACGGTCGCCTCCCCGTCGATCATCGCCGCGACGACCTCGCCGTTCTCCGCGACCGGCTGCCGACGAACGACGACCCAGTCCCCGTCGCAGATGGCGGCGTCGACCATCGAGTCGCCCGCGACCTTGAGCAGGAACAGGTCGCCGTCCCCGACCAGCTGGCGGGGGAGCGGGAACACGTCCTCGATCACCTGGTCGGCGAGGATCGGACCACCGGCCGCGATCCGACCGACGACGGGCACGTACGACGGTGCCGGGGCGGAGTCCTGCGAGGCGAGGCTCTCCTCGCCGTAGGGCTGCGGTGCCGGCTGCCCCTGCCACGCCGAGATCGAACGCGAGTCGTCCGGCTGCACGACCTCGATGGCGCGCGGCCGGTTGGGGTCCCGACGGAGGTAGCCCTTGCGCTCGAGCGCGGTGAGCTGGTGTTTGACGCTCGAGGGGCTGGTCAGCCCGACCACCTCCCCGATCTCGCGCATGCTCGGCGGGTACCCGCGCTGCTCGACCGAGGACCGGATGGTGTCCAGCACCAGCCGCTGGCGCGGCGTGAGGCCGTCGCCGCCCGTCCCGCCGTCGGGCAGGACGTGCACGGAGGCGAGGTCCTGGGCGTCCGCCGTGGGGCCGTCCGGGCCGGGTGTCGTGCCGTCGTCTGCCACCGAAGTCCTCCTCGTCACCGAGCCCCCGACCGTGCGCCCGGTCGGCGTGTGGGTGGCTCGTGGTGCGCTGTCCGCGTGCTCGCAAGCCTAGGAGCGCCGAGGCCGGGTTTCAAACACCTGTTCGATCGTGTCTCGACGTGTCGGGCGAAGCGTGCTAGACATTCGTACAGACGTTCGACGAACAGACGTTCGGCCCGGACCGACGGAGGGAGCAGGACGATGAGCGCAGCAACGATGACACCCACGACGACCGGCGGGGCGAGCTCCACCTGACACCGCGCGGTCGCCGCGCGGTGCGGACGGTCGCGGTCCTGCTCGCAGCGGGCGCGGTGTTCACCGGTGGGCGTGCCGTCGCCGACGCCCCGGCCTCGCCCGTCGCGGTCGACACCTACACCGTGGGCAGCGGCGAGACGCTGTGGTCGATCGCCTCCGGCTTCACGGCTCCGGGTGAGGACGTGCGGGAGACGGTCGACGACCTGGTGACCCTGAACAACCGTGCGTCCAGCGGTCTGGTCGCCGGCGAGCAGATCCTGGTGCCGGCCGGGGACTGACCCGCGCGCGGAGCGCGGGCCGGCCGGATCGCCGGGCCACGACGGGCGCGTGTGGTCGGCGCCGTGGTCCGGGCGCACCTTGCAGGCCCGGGAGGGCGCCGCCTAGGTTGGGCGGCAGTTGTCATAGGTGTCAGCGGCCGCAGCCACCACATGCCAGACCAATCGGATCGGGGTGCCCGGCCGCTCCGAGGGGCCGGAGGCCGCTGTGCACTGCCCGTTCTGCCGTCACGCCGACTCGCGGGTCGTCGACTCCCGGACCTCCGACGACGGGTCGTCCATCCGCCGGCGTCGGCAGTGCCCGCAGTGCAGTCGCCGGTTCACCACCGTGGAGACCGCGAGCCTGTCGGTCGTCAAGCGGTCCGGCGCCACCGAGCCCTTCAGCCGCGAGAAGATCGTCAACGGCGTGCGCAAGGCGTGCCAGGGGCGTCCGGTGTCCGAGGACGACCTCGCCCTGCTCGCCCAGCGGGTCGAGGAGATGATCCGCAGCACCGGCAGTGCCGAGCTGGACGCGTACGAGATCGGGCTGACGATCCTCGGTCCGCTGCGCGACCTGGACGAGGTCGCCTACCTGCGCTTCGCGAGCGTCTACCAGGCGTTCGACTCGCTGGACGACTTCGAGGCGGCCATCACCGTGCTCCGCGCCGAGCACGAGGCGTCCGCCGTCGACGCCGGCTCGCCGTTGTCCGACGCGGGCTCCGGCGACCCCGTGACCGACGACGCAGGCTCCGCCCACGGGGCGTCGGACGCCACCGCCGGCACGACCGGCAGCGGCTCGCCGGCGACCGAGCCCGCCCGCTGAGCGGACGTCAGCTCGCGGTCCGGCCGGCCTCGGTCGGGTCGCCCGGGGCCTGGCCGAGCAGCCGCTCGCGGACCACTCGGCGCAGCACCTTGCCGATGGGGGACCGGGGCAGCTCGGCGACGACGTCGACGCGCCGGGGGACCGCGTAGCGCGCGAGGCGCTGCTCGCACCACGCGCGGACGGCAGCCAGGTCCGGGGCGCCGGCGCCGGGGGCGAGCACCACGGCGGCCGCGACCGTCTCGCCGAGCTCACCGCCGGGCAGGCCCACCACGGCGGCGTCCGCGACGCCGGGCATCGCCCGCAGGTGGTCCTCGACCTGCGACGGGTACACCTTGAAGCCGCCGGTGATGATCATCTCCTTGGAGCGGTCGACGAGGGTCGCCGACCCGGCGTCGTCGACCACGACGATGTCCCCCGTGCGCAGCCACCCGCCCGGCAGCAGCGATCCGGCGGTCTCCTCCGGACGGTTCCAGTAGCCGGCGAAGACCTGCGGGCCGGCGACGAGCAGCTCGCCACGCTCGCCCGGCTCGACGTCGCAGGTCGGGTCGTCCACGTCCACGACGCGGATGCGGGTGCTGGGGAACGGCAGGCCCAGCGTCCCCGGCCGGCGGTCGGGCGAGCACGGGTTGCCGAGCGCCACCGGCGAGGTCTCCGTCATGCCGTACCCCTCGATGAGCAGGCCGCCGGTGAGCGCCTCCCAGCGCGCGGCGGTCGACGCGGGCACGGGCATCGCCCCGGCGAACGCGACCCGCACCGACGTGAGGTCGGCGCCGGTCGTCTCGGCGACGGTCGCGATGCGGTCGAACATCGGCGCCACCCCGGGCAGGAAGGTCGCCGGGCGGCGCGCCTGCGCGGCGACGACCGCCTCCGGGTCGAACTTCGGGAAGGCGACCAGCGTCGCACCGATGCGGGTCGCGAACGTCAGGCACAGGGTCAGACCGAAGGCGTGGAAGAACGGCAGGATCCCGAAGACGGTCTCCTCGCCGTCGCGCAGACCCGCCCACGCCGCGCCCTGCAGCGCGTTGGCGACCAGGTTGCGGTGCGTGAGCACCGCGGCCTTCGGGGTCCCCGTCGTCCCCCCGGTGTACTGCAGGAGCGCGGTGTCGCCGGAGCGAGGCCGCGCGACGTCGTCGGGCACGGGGGCGGCCTGCCGCACGAGCGTGTGCCAGTCCGGGCAGCCTGCCGGGACCGGCGCCTGCAGCTGGGCGCGCGTGGCGCGTGCCCGGGCGACGGGCAGGCGCAGGGCGAGCCGCTTGAGCGGTGGCAGGTCGCGGGCGAGGTCGACGGCGACCACCGTGCGGACGGCGGTCCGTGACCGGATGCGTGCCACCTCGCCCGCGGTGCGCTGCCAGCAGATCGCGACGACCGCACCGGAGTCGGCGAGCTGGTGCGCGAGCTCCTCCGCGGTGTACGTCGGGTTGTGCTCGACCACGACGGCGCCCAGGCGCAGGACCGCGTAGAACGCGACGACGTGCGCGGTGCAGTTGGGCAGCGCGATCGCGACCCGGTCGCCCGCGCGCACCCCGAGGCCGGCCAGGGCGCCGGCGGCGCGGTCGACCTCGCGGGCGAGCTCGCCGTACGTGGTGGTGCGTCCCTGGAAGTCGACGGCGACCCGGTCGCCGTGACGTCGGGCGGCGCGGTCCAGCGCGGCGGTCAGCGGTTCGTCCGGGACGTCGACCTCGGCCGGGACACCGGCGGGGTAGGAGCGGAGCCAGGGACGGTCAGCGAGGGGGTCGGCCACGGCGTCAGGCTAACCTACGGTTGCGTAGGTTACTGCCGGGTAGCCCGGTCGCGCGTGGCTCCGACCCGGCGTGCGCCCGGGCCCAGGCCCCAGGCCCCAGGCCCGGGGCCGGTCGGCCCCGGCGCGTCGTCACAGGTCGCTGGACCGAGCCGCCCAGATGTTGACCCCCGCGTCCACCGCGTGCTCGTCGATGGCGGCGAGCTCGTCGTCGTCGAAGGCGGTCCGCTCGAGCGCGGCGAGGTTCTCGTCCAGCTGCGCGACGCTGCTCGCGCCCAGCAGCACCGAGGTGACGCGGCGGTCGCGCAGCGCCCAGGCGATCGCCATCTGCGCGAGGGTCTGACCGCGCGCTGCGGCGAGACCGGCCACGGCACGGACGTGCTCGAGGTTCTCGGGCGTGAGGAACTCCGGCCGAAGCGACCCGCCGCGTGCGGCCCGGGAGCCGGCGGGGACGCCGTCGAGGTACTTGCCGGTCAGCATCCCCTGGGCCAGGGGGAGAAGACGATCGCCCCCACGCCGGCGTCGTCGAGCACGTCCAGCAGGGACCGGTCACCCGCCTGTGCGTCCGGACGCTCGATCCAGCGGTTGAGCATCGAGTACGACGGCTGGTGCAGGGTGAGCGTGAGCCCGAGGTCGGTGGCGATCCGGAGCGCCTCCGCGGTGCGACGTGCCGAGTACGACGAGATGCCGGCGTACACGGCCCGGCCGGACTCGACGGCGGTGCGCAGCGCACCGAGTGTCTCCTCGAGCGGGGTGGTCGGGTCGAAGCGGTGGCTGTAGAAGACGTCGACGTGGTCCAGGCCCAGGCGCCGCAGCGACTGGTCCAGGGACGCGAGGAGGTGCTTGCGCGAGCCGCCGCTGCCGGAGGGCCCCGGCCACATGTCGTAGCCGGCCTTGGTCGACACCACGAGCTCGTGCCGCAGCGACCGCAGGTCGCGGGCGAGGACCCGGCCGAAGCCCTCCTCGGCCCAGCCCGGCGGCGGGCCGTAGTTGTTCGCGAGGTCGAGGTGGGTCACGCCGCGGTCGACGGCGCGCAGGACGACGTCGCGCTGGCGCGCCACCGGGTCCCCGGCGCCGAAGTTCTGCCACAGGCCGAGGGAGACGGCGGGCAGGTCCAGGCCGGACCGGCCGGCGCGGCGGAACGGGAGGGCGTCGTGGCGCTGCGGGTCCGGTCGGTGCACCGGCGTCACGCTACGCCGCCGTCAGCGGTCCGAGGGGCTGGCGCCCGGGCGGCACGCGCCGGGGCGATGCGTTTGTCGCCCGGCCCGGCGGCGGGCACCCTGGACCCGGGCGCCGGTCCCGGCGCAGCAGTGACGCACCCAGGAGGCACACGTGGCGCACCAGGACGAGGACGCACCGACGCCGGCTGCGGTGAACGAGGACGCGAAGGCGAAGTTCCGCGAGGCGCTGGAGCGCAAGAAGGCGGCCAACCACCGGTCCGCGCAGGGTCGGGGAACACCGGCTCCGTGCACGGGTCGGAGACGACCGGACCGTCCCAGCGCACCTTCCGCCGGCGGTCCGGCTCCTCCTGAGCCGCCCGCCCGGCCCGCGCTCCGCGCGCGGCACCTCCCGGCCCCGCACCCGACGGCGTGCGGGGCCGGACCTGTGTCGGGCCGCGTGCCCGCCCCGGCCCGCGCGCTTCAGGGCAGCGCGCGCTTCAGGCCCGCGCGCGTCAGGACAGCACGCGCAGGCGCACTGTCTGGGGCATGCGGAGCAGCGCCTCGACGGCGTCCGGGGCGACGTCGGAGTTGACGTCCGTGACCACGTAGCCGATGTCCCCGCGGGTCCCCAGCAGCTGGCCCTCGATGTTGACGCCGTGCTCGGCCAGGGTCGCGTTGACCGCCGCGAGCACACCGGGCGTGTTGCGGTGCAGGTGCGCGATGCGCTGGATCCCGGTGCCCTGGTCGAGGGCGAGGTTGGGCAGGTTGACGCTCAGCGTCGTCGTGCCGGTCGCGAGGTAGTCGCGCATCTTGTTCGACACGAACTGGCCGATCGCCTCCTGCGCCTCCTCGGTCGACCCGCCGGTGTGGGGGGTCAGGATGACGTTGGGCAGGCCGCGCAGCTCGGACTCGAACGCGTCCCCGCGGCGCTTGGGCTCGACCGGGAACACGTCGACGGCGGCGCCCGCGACGTGCCCGGAGAGCACGGCGTCCCGCAGTGCGGCGTAGTCCACGACGAACCCGCGCGAGAGGTTGAGGAAGATCGCGCCGGGCTTCATCCGGGCGAACTGGTCGGCGCCGAACAGCCCCGCGTTCCCGCTGCGCCCGTCGACGTGCAGCGTCACGACGTCGGCGGCCTCGAGCAGCTCGTCGAGGCTGTCCATGCGGCGCGCGTTGCCGAGCGCGAGCTTCTCGGCGGTGTCGTAGAAGATCACCGACATGCCGAGGTTCTCGGCGAGCACCGACAGCTGGGTGCCGATGTTGCCGTACCCGATGATGCCGAGCGTGCGACCGCGCACCTCGTGCGAGCCGGTCGCCGACTTCTCCCAGATCCCGTCGTGCATCGCGCGGTCCAGGACCGTCAGCCGCCGGGTGAGGGCGATGATCTCGGCGAGCGCGATCTCCACGACCGAACGCGTGTTGGAGAACGGGGCGTTGAACGCCGCGACCCCGCGCGACGCGGCGGCGGCGAGGTCGATCTGGTTCGTGCCGATGCAGTAGGCGCCGATCGCGAGCAGGTCCGGCGCCGCTGCCACCACCCGGTCGGTGACCTGGGTCTTGGAGCGGATGCCGAGCAGGTGGACCCCGTCGAGGGCCTCGATGAGCTCGTCCTCGTCCAGCGCACCGGTCCGGGTGGTCACCTCGATCCCCTGTGAGGCCAGGATGGTCGAGGCGAGGGGATGCAGGTTCTCGAGGAGGAGGGCGCGGAGCACGCCCCTATGGTGCGCCGTGTCCGCGGACCGGACCAATCCGGTCCCGCCCCTCGGACTGGCGGACGGTCGTGCGGCGCCGCTCACACCGACGTCGGCCATCCCTCGGGCAGCGGCTCGTGGTGGACCACCCCCAGCCGGCGGGTCGGCCGGGTCATCGCCACGTAGAGGTCGCCGGCGCTCGCGGCGAGCACCTCCGCGGGCTCGGCCAGCACCACCACGTCGAACTCGAGGCCCTTCGCCTGGCGCGGGGTCAGGACGACGAGCGGGGCGTCCAGCGCGGCCGTGCCGGAGCCCAGCGCCTCGCCGAGACCTGCCGCCCGGGCCGCGGCCCGGACGGGCTCGACCAGGCGCTGCGGGACGACCACCGCGACCCGGCCGCCGTCGGCGACGTCGTCGACCTCGCCGAGGGCGGTGGCGGCGCCGCGGACGACGCCCTGCACCAGGTCGTCCGGCGACCCGACCCGGGTCACGGCGAGCGCCCCGGGGACCTCGCGCGCCGACCGCAGCGTGCTGACCGGCAGCTCGGCGGCGCGGGCGACGCTCTGCGCGGCGTCCGCCACGGCGGCGGGCGTGCGGTAGTTCACCGTGAGCTCCGACATCCGCCACGAGCTGCGCAGCACCGGGTCGAGCATGCCGCGCCACGAGCGCGCCCCGGCCCGGGCGGTGGTCTGGGCGACGTCGCCCACGATGGTCATCGACCGCGTCGGCACCCGCCGCAGCAGCATGCGCCACGCCATCGCGGACAGCTCCTGCGCCTCGTCGACGACGACGTGCCCGTACGTCCACGTGCGGTCCGCCGCCGCACGCTCGGCGGTGGTCAGCCGTGGGCCGCTGCTCGCGAACCGGTCGGCGAGCAGCTCCGCGGACACCAGGCCCGCGTTCCCCGACGACTGGAGCACCCGGCGCGCGTAGTCGACCTCGGCGGTGCGCCGCTCGGCGTCGGCGCGGGCCTGGGCGCGCGCGGCCTGGTCGTCCTCGCCCAGCAGCTCGGCGGCCTCGTCGAGCAGCGGCACGTCGGCCGCGGTCCACGGGGCACCGGGCTCGCGCGCGAGCAGCGCCCGGTCCCGGCGGGACAGCTCCGACGCCGCCGCGGCGAGCCGGTGCGGCTTGGTGTACAGGTCCTCGACCAGGCGCTGCGGGGTCAGCGGCATCCAGGCCAGGTTGAGCGCGATCCGGATCTCGCGCGTGGTGCGCAGCTCCTCGAGGATCTCCCCGCGCTCGTCGGCCGGGACGGGGTAGCCGAGCTGCTCCACGTACTGGTCGGCGAGCTTCGCGAGCATCTCGCGCACGAACGTCACGCGGGCCACGTTGTGCGGCCGGTGGTTGCGCCGGGCGCGGGCCATCGCGTCCGCCACGTCGCGCGGGGTGATCACCACCACGCGGCCCTCGACCTTGACCTCCTGCGCCTCGGCCGGCACCCGCTGACGCTGCCGGACGGCGCGCGCGACGACGCCCGCCATGAGCGCCCGGCCCTTGACCTCGGCGACCGCCTCCTCGTCGTCCCCGCGCACCTCGATGCCCGGGTACAGGTCGGCGATCGTGGTGGTGACGACCCCGGTCTCGCCGAGCGACGGCAGCACCTGGTCGATGTAGCGCAGGAAGACCGCGCTGGGGCCGATGAGCAGCACGCCCGAGCGCTCCAGCACGCGGCGGTGCGCGTACAGCAGGTAGGCCGCCCGGTGCAGCGCGACGGCGGTCTTCCCGGTCCCCGGGCCGCCCTGCACGACCAGCGCACCGGCGAGGTCCGAGCGGATGATCGCGTCCTGCTCCGCCTGGATGGTCGCGACGATGTCGCCCATCCGCCCGGTGCGCCCGGCCGCCAGCGCCGCGAGCAGGGCCCCCTCGCCGGTGAGGCCGGACAGCGCGGCGTCGTCGGCGCCGTCGAGCGCGGCGAGGTCGAGCACCTCGTCCTCGATGCCGGTGACCGACCGGCCCCGCGTGACCAGGTGCCGCCGCCGGACGACGTCGTCGCGGTGTGCGGCGGTCGCGCGGTAGAAGGCCTGGGCGGCGGGTGCGCGCCAGTCCGTGAGCATCGTCGTCTGCTGCTCGTCGGTCAGGCCGATGCGGCCGATGTAGCGCTGCGTGCCGTCCTCGAGGTCGAGCCGGCCGAACGCCAGGCGGTCCTCGACCGCCTCGAGCTGGGCGACGCGGTCCTCGTACAGCGTCGCGAAGGCGTCGCGCTCGCTGCGGTTCTGCGGGGAGCCGGACGGTCCGCCGAGGCGCACCTCGCGCAGCCGCTCGCGCTGGTGGGCACGCAGCGCGTCCAGTCGTGCGTAGAGAGCGTCGACGCGCTCCTGCTCGCTGCGCAGCTCGGCCTCGTGGCCTGCCATCGTCCCGCCCTCCGGTGCCGGCTCCCCGGCCCGTGGGACCGACCGCCCCTCCGAGGCGGCCGTCCATTATCCGCCACGGCCGGGCGGCGTCCATCTCGGCGTGTCGTGCCCGTCCCGGGCGGCACCGGCCCGCCCGTATGCTCCGACCGGGGTCGACGACGGCGGGGGACGGGCGTGAGCAGCAGTGCGACGGGGGTGCGCCGATCCGTGTCCTGCTCGTCGAGGACGACGAGGGCGACGCCGTGCTCGTCGAGGAGCTGCTCGCCGACGCCGGGATGTCCGTCGACCTGCACCGCACCCGCTCGCTCGACGAGGCGCTCGGCGCCCTCGACGTCGACTGCGTGCTGCTCGACCTCGGACTGCCCGACGCCGTCGGTCTCGGCGGTCTGCAGCGACTGCTCGCCGCCGGTGCGCCCGCGGTCGTCGTGCTCACCGGCCTGAGCGGCACCGACCTCGGCCTCCAGGCGCTCGCGGCCGGCGCGCAGGACTACCTCGTCAAGGGCGAGGCCGACGCCGGCATGCTCGGCCGCTCCGTCCGGTACGCCGTCCAGCGGCGGCGCTCGGAGGCCACCGAGCGCGCGCTGTACCGCAGCCAGGTCCGCGCGGAGGAGACCGCCCGGCTCGAGCGGGCGCTCCTGCCCGTCCCCGCCGTCCTGGACGCGAGCCTCGAGGTCGGCGTCGGCTACCGCGCCGGCCGCGACGGGCTCCTCGGTGGCGACTTCTACGACGTCGTCGAGCGTCCGGACGGTCGGGTGCTGGCCATCGTCGGCGACGTGTGCGGTCACGGCCCGGACGCCGCCGCGCTGGGCGCGACGCTGCGCACCGCGTGGCGCACCCTCGTGCTCGCCGGGACCCCCACCGGCTCGATCCTGCCGCTGCTCGAGCGGGTGCTCGCCGCCGAGCGGTGGGCGGAGGAGATCTTCACGACCGCGGCCATGCTCGAGGTCGCCCCGAGCCGGCGCTCGGCCGACCTGTACAACGCCGGCCACCCCGTGCCGCTGCTGCTCGGGCCGCCGAGCCGCCTGCTGCCGCCCGACCGTCGGGGCCGGGCCATCGGCGTCCCGGTGCCCGGCGACTGGGAGCCGCAGCGCCTCGACCTCGGCGACCGGTGGCGGCTCATGATGTACACCGACGGCATCATCGAGGCGACGGTCGACGGCGGGCGCATCGGCAAGGCCGGGCTCGTCGAGGTCGTCGACGACGCCCTGACCCAGGGCACCCCGAGTCTCGTCGAGGACGTCATCGCCCAGGTGCGGCGCCGCCACGGCGGCCAGCTCGCCGACGACGCCGCGGCGGTCGTCCTCGGCTGGGCCGGGGGCACGCCGTGAGCGACGGGGCGACCGGACCGGACGTGTCGGCGCGCCCCGACGGGCCCGACCCGGCCGGGGCGCGGCCGACCACCCTGCGCACCCAGCTGCGGCGCGCGCTGATCGCGGCCGCCGTCGTGCTCGGCGTCCTCGTGCTGTGCGCGGTGACCGCGACGGTGCAGGTCGTGCGGGCCCAGGACGACGTCACCGAGCTCTACTACGGCGCGGTCACCGAGGCCAACGCCGGGTACGTGCGCATGCTCGACGCGGAGACCGCCGTGCGCGGGTACGCGCTGACCGCCGACCCGGTCACGCTCGCGCCCTACGCGGACTCGCTGAGCGGCACGGGGAGCTCGACGCCGGAGCTGGCCGACGAGCTCGCCGCGGACGCCGCGCTGTTCGCGTCGCGCGAGCGGGCGGTCGAGGCCGCGCGCCGCTGGGTGGCCGAGTTCGCCGAGCCAACCATCGCCGCGGTCGGCGCGGGCGGGACGGGCGCGGTGACGCCGGAGGAGATCGAGGCCGGTCGCGTCCTGTTCGACGCCACCCGCACCGCGCTCGAGGACTACCTCGAGGACATCCGCGAGCGCCGGGCCGACGCCATCGACGACCTCCAGCGCTGGACGTCGATCCTGGTGGCCGCGACCGCCGCGCTCGCCCTGGGCGCCGCCGCCGTCGGGGTTGCGCTGTGGACGGCGCTCGGCCGCTGGGTGACCGGGCCGCTGGCAGCGCTCGCCGCGGATGCCCGGCACGTGGGCTCGGGCGACCTGGCGCACCGGGTCCGCGCGACCGGGCCGGGGAGATCGCCGCGCTCGCCGGCGACGTCGAGGGCATGCGCCGCACCCTGGTCCGCCAGGTGCAGGAGGCGGCGTCGGCGTCGACGGAGCTGAGCGAGGCGCACCGCCGGCTCACCGAGCAGGCCGAGGAGCTCCAGCGGTCGAACCGTGACCTCGAGCAGTTCGCCTACGTCGCCTCGCACGACCTGCAGGAGCCGCTGCGCAAGGTCGCGAGCTTCACCCAGCTCCTGCAGAAGCGCTACGGCGGCCAGCTGGACGAGCGCGCCGACCAGTACATCGAATTCGCCGTCGACGGCGCCAAGCGCATGCAGCGCCTGATCCAGGACCTGCTGGGCTTCTCCCGGGTGGGCCGGATGAACGGCCGGACCGTGGACGTCGACATGGCGGACGCGCTGAGCGAGGCGGTGTCCAACCTGGACGAGGCGATCGCCGAGGCCGGGGCGACGGTCATCCACGGGGACCTGCCCGTGATCCGTGGCGAACGGCCGCTGCTGGTGCAGCTGCTGCAGAACCTCGTCGGCAACGCGGTCAAGTTCCGCGCGCCGGACCGCGCCGCCGAGGTGCGGGTCACCGCGTGGCGGTCGGCGGGTGCGTGGGAGTTCGAGTGCCGTGACAACGGGATCGGCATCGACGCGCAGTACGCGGAGCGGGTCTTCGTGATCTTCCAGCGGCTGCACGCGAAGGACGCCTACGAGGGCACCGGGATCGGCCTGTCGCTGTGCAAGAAGATCGTCGAGCACCACGGCGGGCACATCTGGGTCGAGCCGACCGACGACGGCCCCGGCACCCGGATCCGGTGGACGCTCCCGATCCCGGTCGAGGCGGACACGCCGGAGGGCGGCGCCCGGGACGACACCCGCGACACCCACGACACCGTCCATGACGACACGACCGCCGACGTCCGGCGCTGAGAGGACCTGCCATGCCCCCCGTGCCCAAGGTGATCGACGTCCTGCTGGTCGAGGACGACCCCGGCGACGTGCTCATGACCCGCGAGGCGTTCGCGGACAACAAGGTCGCCAACCGGCTCGCCGTCGTCAGCGACGGCGTCAGCGCGATGGAGTACCTGCGCAAGGAGGGGCCGTACGCCGACGCCCCCACCCCGGACCTGGTGCTGCTGGACCTCAACCTGCCCCGGATGGACGGGCGCGAGGTGCTGCAGGCGCTCAAGGAGGACGACGAGCTGCGCCGGATCCCCGTGGTGGTGCTGACGACGTCGGAGGCGGAGGAGGACGTGCTGCGCAGCTACACGCTGCACGCGAACGCCTACGTGACCAAGCCGGTCGACTTCGACCGGTTCATCGACGTCGTCCGGCAGATCGACGAGTTCTTCGTCTCCGTGGTGCGCCTGCCGGGTCGGTGACCACCCGGCGGGTCGGGTGAGCACGTGCGGCTCGGCGAGCACGTGCGGCGCGGGGCGGCCCGGCGCGGGACCGCGCCGGGAAGGATCAGGCCGCGCGAGGCGTTGACCCGGGAGTGCCGGCGGCGTGACCGCCGTCGGCGGTGAGCAGGCGGAGAGGGAGCGATGCTGAACCCGAGCGAGATCTACGAGGTCGACCCGCAGGCGGAGAGCCGTCTGGCGGAGCTGTCCGCGCACCTGCCCGAGGGCGGACCGGTCCTCGTGCACGCCGTGCGCGGCTTCGTCGACGCCGGCAGCGCGGGCCAGCTGGCGGCCGAGCACATCCGCGAGGAGCTCGACGCCGTCCCCCTGGTGACCTTCGACGTCGACCAGCTGCTGGACTACCGGTCACGGCGTCCCCTGATGACCTTCGACGCGACGACGTTCAGCGAGTACGCCGAGCCGCACCTGGGCGTCGACCTGGTCACGGACGCCGACGGCGTGCCGTTCCTGCTTCTGCACGGCGTCGAGCCGGACGTCCAGTGGGAGCGCTGGGCGGCAGCCGTGCGCCAGCTCGTCGAGCGCTTCGACGTGCCGCTGACGATCGGCATCCACGGCATCCCGATGGGCATCCCGCACACGCGA
Source organism: Cellulomonas sp. ATA003 (assembly GCF_031582905.1). Lineage (NCBI taxonomy): Bacteria > Bacillati > Actinomycetota > Actinomycetes > Micrococcales > Cellulomonadaceae > Cellulomonas > Cellulomonas sp. ATA003. The sequence continues at coordinate 2,829,087 of NZ_CP133990.1, read as the reverse complement.
CCGCTCTCGGCGACGGCGCACGCGACCCGGCCCGAGCTCGTCGCCGACCACACCTCGTGGTTCGGCACCGTGCAGGTCCCGGCGAGCGCGAGCTCGCTGCTGGAGTACCGGCTGGGTCAGTCCGGGCACGACGCGATGGGCTACGCGGTGCACGTCCCGCACTACCTCGCGCAGTCGCCGTTCCCGCTCGCCAGCCAGACCGCGCTGCAGAACGTCGAGCGGTCCACCGGCCTGGACCTCAAGGTGGCCGCGCTCACCGACGCGGTGCGCGAGGCGAACGAGGAGATCGGCCGCCAGGTCGAGGCGTCCGCCGAGGTCGCCGCCGTCGTGCACGCGCTGGAGGAGCAGTACGACAGCTTCGCCCGCTCCATCGGCCGCACGAGCCTGCTCGCGGACACCGCCGAGATCCCGACGGCGGACGAGCTCGGTGACGAGTTCGAGCGCTTCCTGGCCTCGCAGCAGGGCGGCGAGAACCCCGGTCTGTAGTCCTCGTGCGCGCGCGCGCGGGCCGTCCGGGGTCGTCCGGACGAGCTCCGCACAGGGGCCGCGAAACCCTGCCGACGCGGACCACGGTGTGCCACACTCGGCGGCGTTGCAGTGACGTACGGACGCTCGACCCGGCGCCGGTGCCCCTCGGGACCGGTACCCCAGCCCTGGCTGGTCCACCCGGTGAAGGACGTGTGCATTGCGGCACGGCGACCGGGCAACAAGGGTCCGGTCATGCGCCTCGGATGGACAGAAGGACACAGAACATGGCACAGGGTGCTGTCAAGTGGTTCAACGCTGAGAAGGGCTACGGGTTCATCGCCCAGGACGGCGGCGGCGCCGACGTCTTCGTCCACTACTCGGCGATCGACTCCCAGGGCTACCGGTCCCTCGAGGAGGGCCAGCGCGTGGAGTTCGACATCACGCAGGGTCCGAAGGGCCCGCAGGCCGAGCAGGTCCGCCCGCTCTGAGGTCTGAGAGCTCGCAGGTGAGGCCCCGTCCCGACAGGGACGGGGCCTCTCGTGCCCGGGGTTGGCTCCCGGGTCGGGGCGGGCGGTCCGCGGGCCGGTGCGGCCGCGCCGCGGCCGGGTCAGGCGTCGTGCAGCGGCGTCGCCCCGGCGACGAAGGCCTCGAGCTCGGCGCCGTGCAGCACGCGCGTCGGTGCGGGCAGCGACCGGATCGCGCGGGCGACGTCCGCGGACCCGAGCAGCCCGGTGTCGTCGCTGCCCGCGAGCACGAGGTTGCCGTACCGGCGGCCCTTGAGCTGAGCCGGCTCCGCGATCGCGACGACGTCGCGGAACACCGCGCCCAGCGTCGCGATCTCGGCGCGCGCCCGGGCGAGCGGCGGGCGGTCGGCGCAGTTCGCGAGGTACACCCCGCCGGGGACCAGCACGCGCGCGACCTCGCGGGTGAACTCGGCGGTGCGGACGTGCTCCGGTGTGGTGTCACCCGCGAAGACGTCCCGCACGACGACGTCCGCGCTCGCGTCGGGCCGGCGTTCGAGCTCGGTGCGTGCGTCCCCGCCCGGATGCGCAGGGCGGGGAGCGGGGCAGGTCGAACCAGCCCCGCACGAGCTCGGCGAGCGTGGCGTCCAGCTCGACCGCGAGCTGGTGGGACCCGGGCCGAGTGGCGTGCACGTACCGGGCGAAGGTGCAGCCCGCCGCGCCGAGGTGGAGCACCCGCAGCGAGGCGCCCGGCTCGGCGACCCGGTCGACGACGACGGCCATCTGCTGCATGTACTCGAAGTCGAGCCGGGTGGGGTCGGCGAGGTCGAGGTGCGAGCTCGGCACCCCGTTGACCACGACGGTCACGCCGTCCGGGTCGTCGCGGCTGCGCACGAGCTCGACGGTCCCGGTCGAGGTCCGGACGGGGCCGTCCGGCAGCCCCGCGGCGTCTGTGGGTGGCCGGTGGGATGCTCGGCCCGGTCGCCTCGGGGAGGTGCCACCGGATCGAGCCACGGGCCCACCGTAGGGCACGGGAGGGGTTGACTGGTTCGAACACCCGTTCGACACTGGAGGAGGAGGTGCCACCCATGAGCCGTACCGTCCACGCCGCACCACTGCCGACCACGGCCGTCGACCTGCTGCGCCGAGCCGATGCCGAGCTGCTCGCCGCGCAGTTCTCCGCCGGGCCGGCCGAGATGTTCAACCACGCGCACCTGGCCGCCCTGCGGGCCGCGGCCGCGGTGATCGCCACGCACGGCCGGCCGGGTGGGCGCCGCCCGCCGCGTACGGTGTGGGACATGCTCGCGTCCGTCGCACCCGAGGCCTCCGCGTGGTCCGCGTTCTTCGCCGCCGGGGCCCCGCTGCGGCAGGCGGTCGACGCGGGGCGGTTCGACGCGGTCGACGCCGAGCACGCCGAGCGCACGCTGGGCGCCGCGGAGGACCTCCTCGACGAGGTGCGGAGGATGCTCGAGCCCGCCGGTCGCTCCGGTGCCCGGACCCCGGGCGCGGGGCAGCGGCCCGCGCCTCGTGACGGGGCTGCGGTGAGCCGCGGGCCACGCGCCGACGGCGCCCGGCGCGACTGGGGCACCGAGGAGGACGGCTGCTCGATCCTGCACGTCGACATGGATGCCTTCTTCGCCTCGGTCGAGCTGGCTCGCCGGCCACAGCTGCGCGGACGGCCGGTCATCGTCGGCGGCGAGGAGCGGTCGGTCGTGCTCGCGGCCACCTACGAGGCCCGCGCGTTCGGTGTGCACTCGGCGATGCCGATGACGATGGCGAGGCGGATGTGCCCGCAGGCGGTCGTCGTCCCGCCTGACCTGTCGGCCTACCGGGAGGTCTCGGCGGCGGTGATGGACGCGCTCGCGGACGTCACGACGCTGGTCGAGCAGGTCAGCGTCGACGAGGCGTTCCTCGACGTGTCCGGTGCCCGGCGCCGGCTCGGACCGCCGACGACCATCGCGGCGCGCATCCGCGAGCGGGTGCGCGCCGATCACGGGATCACGTGCTCGGTCGGCATCGCGAGCACCAAGTTCGTGGCGAAGCTCGCCTCGGGGCACGCGAAGCCCGACGGCGTGCTGCTGGTCCCGCGGGCGGCGACCGTCGCCTTCCTGCACACCCTCCCGGTGGGTGCCCTGTGGGGCGTGGGCGAGCGCACCGAGGCGGCGCTCGCGCGGTGGGGGATCCGCACCGTCGAGCAGCTCGCCCACAGCGACGTCGCGACGATCCAGCGTGCGGTGGGCAAGGTCGCCGGCGCGCACCTCCACGACCTCGCCTGGGGGCGTGACCCGCGCCCCGTGCAGCCCGGCCGCGTCGAGAAGAGCATCGGGGCCGAGGTCACGTTCCTCGCGGACGTGCACGACGTCGCCGTCGTGCAGCAGCAGGCGTTGGCGCTCGCCGACCGGTGTGCCGAGCGGCTGCGGTCCCAGTCGCTGCTGGCGCGCACCGTGAGCATCAAGATCCGCACGAACGACTTCCGCACGCTCACGCGGGCGCGGACCCTGCCGACACCGACCGACGTCGGCCAGGAGATCTACCTCGTCACGCGCGAGCTGCTCGCCGGCGTCGACCTCGGCGGGCTCCCGGTGCGGCTGGTGGGTGTCCGGGCCGAGGGGCTCTCGCCCGCGGAGTCGACGCCCCGGCAGCCGACGCTCGAGGAGGCGGTCGGCGACGAGGCCGCCACGCGGCGCGATGCGGAGGCCGTGATGGACCTCGTCCGCGGCCGGTTCGGGCGTGCCGCGATAGTTCCCGGATCGGCCGCCGGGATCAGTGATGTTGTCACCCCTCGCTCAACTACCGTCGGGGCGCCGAGCGACCTATCCTGAGGTCCCAGACCATGACCAGTCCCATCAGGGGAAGTGCGGGGGTAGTGATGCCTCTGTCCGAGTACGAGCAGCGCGTACTGGAACAGATGGAGCGACAGCTCACGTCTGACGACCCCAGGCTGGCCAACACGCTCCAGTCACGGGGCGGTCGGCGCGGTGTGGGCCGTTGGCTCATCGTGGGCGCCGGCTTCGTCGGCGGGCTGCTCCTCCTCGTCGCGGGCGCTGCGATGTCGCAGCTGTGGCTCGGGGTGATCGGCTTCCTGCTGATGTTCGGCGCCGTCGCATTCGCCTTCGCCGGGCCGTCGGCGTCGTCCGGACCGGTCGGCGTGGTGCGTGGTGACGGTACCGTCGGCCCCCGCCCGGCCCGTGGGCAGAAGCCCCCGGCGCGGCGGGGGTTCATGGACCGCCTCGAAGAGCGCTGGGACCGTCGCCGGCACGAAGGCCGCTGACCTCCCGCTCGTCACGACGCCGCCCGGCTCCGGCCGGGCGGCGTCGTCGTCTCGTCCGCCCGGTGGCGTGTGCCGCACGGGCGGCGGAGGCGGGCGCGTACCGCAGGCGGCCCGCGTGCACCGCAGGACGTCGGCGCGCACCGTAGGCCGCCGGTGCGGACCGCGGGCCCCCGCGCGTATCTCGGCCCGCCCGCCCGCGCGCAACGCAGGCCGCCGGCACCCGGGGGCGGCGCTCTCGCCTCCGGCGGTCAGCCGCGGCGGCTGCCCGCCGCGGTGAGCCGGGCGACGTCGCGCAGGACGGTCGCGACGCGCTGCTCGAGTGCGGCGTGCTCCCACGTCCGGGGTGCCAGGGCGTACCGGTGGTCCTCGACAGCGCGGGCGAGCTCGAGCAGCGCGGTCCGCGCCTCGGGGTCCATCGGACCGTCGCGGCGCGCCTCCACCTCGGCCTGCACGTGCGCCGCGGCCTGCCGCGGCGTCTGCGCGTCGCTCCACGTGATGTCGGCCGTCGCGAGCCGCCGGCGCAGGTGGGCCCACGCCGCCTCCGGTCGCAGCTCGTCGGCGCCGGCGAGCCGGCGGCGCAGGACGACGACCCCGGCGCCCACGAGCAGGAGGAGGACCGCTGCACCCACGCCGACCGGCACGAGGCCGCTGCCGTCGTCCTCGGTGCCGACCGTCGTGCCCGGCGCCGGTACCGGCGCCGTCGACGGCAGCGGGACGGTGCCCGGCTCCGGCGCGCCGGGCTCGGCGAGCTCGGGGTCGGTGAGATCGACGTTCGCGAAGGGGTCGGCCCAGCGCGGCGGCGCTCCGGTCTGCACCGCCGGCGTCGGCTCGAAGCGGATCCAGCCGGCGTCCGGGAAGTAGAGCTCGGGCCAGGCGTGGGAGTCCCGCCCGGTGACGACGAACCGGCCGGTGTCGTCCGGCGTGCCGGGCAGGAAGCCCACGGCGAGGCGGGCGGGGATGCCGAGGGTGCGCGCCATGACCGTCATCGCGGTGGCGAACTGGACGCAGTAGCCCGTGCGGGTGCCGATGAAGTCCCACACGGCGTCGTCGCTGCGTGCCGTCTCCACGTCGGTCGCGTAGGTGAAGTTCTGCGTGCTGCGGAACCAGGACTGCAGGGCCAGCGCCTGGTCGTACCGGGCGGCCGAGCCCTCGGTGATCTCCCGGGCGAGCCGGGCGACGTCGTCGGTGCGCGAGGTCTGCGGGACCTGCAGGTAGTCGGCGACGTCCCGGGGTCCGCGGCGCTGGAACCGCGCAGCGTGTCCGCCGTCAGGTCGAGAAGCTCGACCTGCATGGAGTACTCCAGGCCGCTGCTGGTCACCGTCGGGCGGCGGACCTCGTCGCGTCGGCTGTCGTAGGTGAAGCCGCCCGCGATGTCGACCCGGCGCGGCATGACCGGTACGGGCAGCCGGTCCTCCCGCAGCGCGGCGAGGCGGACGTCCAGGCGCGTGGACGTGGGCGGGCCCTCACCGGCCGGCTCGGGGGTCAGGTCCCGGACCGGCCACAGGACAGCGTCCTCGTCCACGGTCGGGAACTGGTCGAGGCCGGCGTCGTCGCGGGCCCACCGCTCGCCGTCGTAGTCGCGCAGCGTGAAGACGCGCAGCGGTCCGGCGGCCACCGGCTCCGCGCGGTACGCGAGCACCACCTCGGTGGAGCGCGCCCCGAGGCTCTGCCGCATGTCGAGGTCCTCGGCCAGCTGCAGCGAGCCGGTCGTCGCGGTCCCCAGGTCGGGCAGGCGGACGCTCGACCAGCCCGGTAGCGCCGACCCCAACGGCCCGACGGCGAGGGCCACCACGGTGACCGCGGTGGACGTCCCGAGGGCAGCGGTGATGCGCCGCCGGTCGTCCGCCGGGGTACGGCCGCGGCGGGACGACGACGGGACGGCGCTCACGGCGAGCAGCAGCAGGAAGGCGAGCGCCGTGCCGAGGAACGCCGACGTCGGGGCGGGCCGACCGATGAGGAGCGGCGGGATCCACAGGGCCAGGAACGCCAGCCCCGACCACGCCGGCGCACCCAGCCCGAGGGCGATGAGGTCGGCCGAGAGCATCACGAGCAGGGCGCCGCCCACCACGAGCGCCTCCAGCGGGAGAGCCGGGTCGGCGGGTGGGCGGGACGCGTCCGCCACCTGCAGGCCGCCGCGCAGCAGGTCCCCGAGGCGGGCGATCGTCTCGCCGTCCGGCAGCAGGTCGATCCGGCCGGGCGGGCTGCCGTACACGACCAGCATCCCGAGCAGGGCCGCGGCCGCCCCGGCCACGGTCGGCACCCACCACGTCCGGGTCGAGGCGCGGACGACGCCGAGCACGACGGCGAGCGCGATCACGCCGACCGTCCCGGCCTGCGTCCACCGGCCGGGCGAGATGAGGCCGGACAGCGCGAGCAGGCTCGCGATCACCCCCAGGGCGCACAGCGCGCCGGTGATCCAGGCCCGGGGTCCTCGGACGACGTCGTTCATCGGGTGGTCTCCAGCAGTCGGGCCCAGGTCTGGTGCAGGTCGTCGTCGACCTCGGCCGAGCACGCGTGCCAGCCGGCACGGCGCAGCGCGGCCAGGGTGATGTGGGCGTCGCGTCGGGCGGACGCCGGCAGCGCCGGCATGCGGACGACGGCGAACGGCTCGCAGGTCTCGGCGAGCCCGGCCAGCGCGGCGCGTCCGCGTGCGGAGAGCACGCCGACGACGGCCAGGACGAGCTCGCGCCCCGCTCCGGGGGTGCTCAGCTCCGCGACCGCGGCCAGCAGGTCGGCCTCGTTCTCCGCGTCGGTGGGAGCCGGCTCGAGGTCGACGGCGCGGTCCAGGAGCTCCACCCGGCCGTGGCTGCCGCCGCCCTCGCGCACGTGCCCGGTCGTGACGGCGCGGCGCGCGGCGTCGTCGCGGGTGGACCGGCCGCCGAGCATCCGCACGGGATGGCCACCACCGAGCGCCGCGAGCCCCATCGACGTCGCGAGCGAGATGCTCCACTCGATCCCGGACCGGTCCGGCGGGAGGTCGAGCAGGATCGACGCGGTACGCCGTCCGGCGCGCTCGTCGCTGCGCACGACGAGCTCGCCGCGCCGTGCCGAGCTCGCCCAGTGCACGCGGCGCAGGTCGTCACCCACGCGGTAGCCGCGCAGGGCGGCGTCGTCGGGGAGGGGAACGGGCGCCGAGCGCGACGCGGTCCGGCTCGCCCACCAGGGCGCCGGCCGGCAGGTCGAGGTCGACGACGGCGGGCCACACCGCGACCTCGACCGGTTCACCGAGGGTGGACCGGCTCCGGACCACACCGAACGGGTCGGTGCGGCGGACGACGAGCGGACCGAGCGGCCAGCGTCCCCGGCGCACGGGGTCCAGGGGTAGGTCAGCGCGATCCTCCCCGGCGCGCGCTCCATCCGGGCGCGCAGCGTCAGCCCGCCGGAGAGCTGGCTCGCCGCCTGCTCCCCGAGGTCGACGTCGGCCAGTCGGGACCGGGCCGCCGGGTCGGCGGCGACCACCTCGACGTGGGCGGTCGCAGGCGACCGGGCCGAGACCGGGTTGGGCTGCACCGAGCGGTGCACGCGCAGCGCGTGGCGACCACGGGTGGGATCCACCACCAGGACCCACAGCGCACCGGCGAGCACGACGAGGGGGCCGAGGAGCCCGAGGCGCGCGACGTCCGTCGATCCCCAGCCGACCCCCGCGAGGGCGAGCAGCGACCCGCCGACGAACAGGCCCCAGCCGCGCGGGGTGGGACGGAGCGTCCACATGAGCGCCTCCTTCGGCGGCGGGCGGGAGCCCGGCGGGTGCCGGGCCGGACGACGGCGTCGCGTGCCATGGCCCGCGTCGGCCGTGCGGCTCAGCCGGTGGCGCGACGCGCGCGCGGCGCCTCGACCGGCGGCAGCGCGGTGCGGGCGACGAGACCCCGGACGACGTCGAGGGTCGTCCGCCCGGCCAGCCGGGACTCCGTGCTCGCCAGGAGGCGGTGCGCGAGGACCGGCTCGACGACCTCCTGGACGTCGTCCGGCAGCACGTGGTCCCGGCCGGACAGCGCAGCGAGGGCCTTGGCCGCGCGCAGCAGCTGGATGGACGCGCGCGGTGAGGCGCCGAGCCGCAGCCCGGGGTCCGTCCGGGTGGCCGCGACGAGGTCGAGCACGTACCCCTTGATCGCCGGTGCCGCGTACAGGCGGCGCGCGGTGGCGATGAGGCGGGCCACGTGCGCGGCGTCGGTCACCGGTGCGAGGTCGGCGAGAGGGTCGGCGACCTCCTGCCGCTCGAGCATCTCGAGCTCGGCCGACCGGTCCGGGTACCCGGCGCTCAGCCGTGCCATGAAGCGGTCGCGCTGCGCCTCGGGCAGCGGGTACGTGCCCTCCATCTCGACGGGGTTCTGCGTCGCGATGACGAGGAACGGTCGGGGCAGCGGGTAGGTGGCGCCGTCGACCGTGGCCTGCGACTCCTGCATGCACTCCAGCAGCGCGGACTGCGTCTTGGGCGAGGCGCGGTTGATCTCGTCGCCGATGACGATGTTGGCGAACACCGGGCCGGGCCGGAATTCGAACTCGTGAGTCTGCGCCCGGAAGATGTTCACACCGGTCAGGTCGCTGGGGAGCAGGTCCGGCGTGAACTGGATGCGGCCGACCGAGCAGTCGATGCTGCGGGCCAGCGCCTTGGCGAGCGTCGTCTTGCCCACCCCGGGCACGTCCTCGAGGAGCAGGTGGCCCTCGGCGAGCAGGACGGCGAGCGTGAGCCGGACGAGCTGCGGTCGGCCGGCGACCACCCGCTCGATCCCGGCGCTGATCAGGCTGGTGGTGTCGACGAGCTCGTCGAGCTCGGCCGACGTCGGCACGGCTTGCAGCATGGTGACTCCTCACGGACTGCCCAGAGCCTAAGCGACGCACAGCGCCGGGACACCGGATCCCAGGGCGGCCTCTGCCCGTCGCCCCACTTCGCTCCACCCGCGCCCGGGGAGAAGAGGGAGCGGGGTGCGGACCGGGCGCCGTCCGGCGGAACGGGCGGCAGCCAGGAGGCGGCGGGCGGCGACCGCATCCGGACGAATGGGACACCGGCCCCAGTCGGCGCCGGACGGCCCACGCGACCCTCCACGTCCCTCCACCGCCCTGGCCTGGGACGACGCCGCATCCGGGGGTGACGCCACCCCCGCGCCCCTTGTCGGTGGAGGGAAGTGGAGTAGTGTGGGGGCAACGGGTGAGTGCGGGTGTCCACGGGGGAGGTCGGTCGTCCATGAGCGACCTCTTCGGCGGCGGGTCGGCGATGTTCCTGGGGACCTACACCCCGCGGCTCGACGACAAGGGCCGGCTGATCCTGCCAGCCAAGTTCCGCGCGCAGCTCGCGCCGGGCCTGGTCATGACCCGTGGTCAGGAGCGATGCCTGTTCCTGCTGCCGCTGGAGGAGTTCCGCCGGATGCACGACCAGATCCGGCAGGCCCCGGTGACCAGCAAGCAGGCGCGCGACTACCTGCGGGTCTTCCTGTCCGGGGCCAGCGACGAGCTGCCCGACAAGCAGGGGCGGATCTCCATCCCGCCGACCCTGCGCACCTACGCCGGGCTCGACCGGGACGTCGCCGTGATCGGCGCCGGCACCCGGGTCGAGATCTGGGACCTGCCGGCCTGGGAGCAGTACCTGGCCGAGCAGGAGTCCGGGTACGCCGACACGGCCGAGGAGGTCTTCCCCAACGGTCCGTTCTGACGACGGGTGCGGCCTGCGTGCCACCGCCCGGTGAGGTCTCCTCCCGCCTGCTCTGACGCACTTCCCCGGCGCCAGAGGGTCGGAGGGGACCTGGCCGGACGGCGGAGGGTCGCCCGGCCGCCCCGTACGCACCACCCCCGCACGACCCCCGACCAGCGGCCCAGCAGCCACCGATCCCGCACCACCGCACCACCGCACCGCACGACCCACCCGCAGCACCAGGAGCACCCGATGAGCGAGCCGCGCCAGACGGCGGACCGGCACACGCCGGTCCTGCTCGACCGCTGCGTCGAGCTCCTCGCGCCGGCGCTCGGGGCACCGGGAGCCGTGCTCGTGGACTCCACGCTCGGCATGGGCGGGCACACCGAGGCGGTGCTCGAGCGGTTCGACGGCGTCCGGGTCATCGGGCTCGACCGGGACCCGCAGGCCCTCACCCTCGCCGGACGGCGTCTCGCCCGTTTCGGTGACCGGTTCGAGGGCGTGCACGCGGTGTACGACGAGATCGGTGACGTCCTCGCGGACCGCGGGTTGCCCGCGGTGCAGGCGGTCCTCATGGACCTCGGGGTGTCCTCGCTGCAGCTCGACGAGGCTGAGCGTGGGTTCTCGTACGCCCACGACGCGCCCCTGGACATGCGGATGGACGCGAGCACGGGCATCACCGCCGCCGAGGTCCTCAACACCTACGACGAGCGCGAGCTCACGCGGGTCCTGCGCGAGTACGGCGAGGAGCGGTTCGCGGCCCGGATCGCCCGCAACGTCGTGCGTCAGCGGGCGACCCGCCCGCTGACGCGCACCGGCGAGCTGGTCGACCTGCTGCGTGCGAGCATCCCGGCCGCGACCCGCAAGACCGGCGGCAACCCGGCCAAGCGCTCCTTCCAGGCGCTGCGCATCGAGGTCAACCGCGAGCTCGAGGTGCTCGAGCGCGCCGTCCCGGCCTCGATCGAGGCGCTCGCGGTGGGTGGGCGCATCGTCGTCGAGGCCTACCACTCGCTCGAGGACCGCATCGTCAAGCGGGCCTTCGCCGCCGGGGCGACGTCGAGCGCCCCGGAGGGACTGCCGGTGGAACCCGAGACCCACCGGCCCTACCTCCGCCTGGTCACCCGCGGGGCGGAGGAGGCGCCGCCCGACGAACGCGAGCGCAACCCGCGCTCCGCCTCCGTGCGGCTCCGCGCCGCTGAACGTCTCCGTCCGACGCCCGACCACCTCAAGGGGTGCGCTCATGAGTGCTCTGCCGCAGTCCTTCGCCCCGGCCCCACGGACGGTCCCGGCACCGCCCGGACCGTCGCGGTCCCGCACACCCGCGTCGCGGCTGCGCGTGGTCCGGGCACCGGAGCACCACCGCACCCGGGTCCCGTTCGTGGTGCTGTGCATCGCCATCCTGGCCGGGGCGCTCCTCGGGGCGCTGGTCCTCAACACGACGATGGCGAGTGCGGCGTACGAGAAGCACGAGATGGAGATCGAGCTCGCGCAGCTCGCCCGGACCGAGCAGTCGCTGCAGACGCAGCTCGAGGCGCAGGCCTCACCGCCGCAGCTCGCGGCGTCGGCCCGCGCGCTCGGCCTCGTGCAGGCGCCGCCGTCGGCGTACCTGCGGCTGGCCGACGGCGCCGTCCTCGGGACCCCGACCCCGGCCGGGGTCGGGGGATGACGGGGCCGGACCGCGGTCGCGGACCCACCGGCGCGCGCACACCCGCCCACGGCACCCCGAGCGACCCGAGCGCTCCGGCGCGCGGCGGCGCACCGGCCCGCGGGGGCCAGCGGACCGCTGCCCGGGGTGCGGCGCGGACCGCGACGACGGAGCGACCGTCCCCGCGGACGGTCGCCCGGGCGGCGTCCACGGCCGCCCGCCGAGCCGGGGCGACCGCCGGTGCGACCGGAGCGACCGGCGCGGCCACCCGACCGCCGGGCGTCCCGGCGCGTCGGCACAGCGCGCTGCTCGCCCTCGGTCTCGTCGTGCTGACCGTCTTCGCCGGCCGGCTGGTCTACGTCCAAGGCATCGCCGGCTCTGCGGTGGCCGCGGAGGCGCTGTCCTCGCGCATGGGCACCGCGACGCTGGTCGCCCCCGCGGGGAGATCACCGACGCCGACGGTGTGGCCCTCGCCACCACGGTCGAGCGGTACGTGCTGTGGGTCAACCAGGCCGAGGTCGCCAGCTGGAAGCAGACCAGCAACGGCACCGTCGTCGCCGAGGGCGCAGCCGGCGCGGCGCAGGTCCTCGCCCCGATCCTCGGGGTGGACGCCGGGGAGCTCGGTGCGCAGCTCGTCGGGGACGCGCCGTACGTCGAGATCCGGCGGGGCGTGCTGCCCGAGGTGTGGCGGGCGATCCGCGAGGAGCGCATCGCCGGGGTCAACGCCGACCGCGCCGACGAGCGGATCTACCCCGCCGGGTCGGTCGGCGGCAACGTCATCGGGTTCCTCAGCCAGGACGGCGAGGCGCTCGCCGGCCTGGAGCGCGCGCTGGACGACCAGCTCACCGGCGTCGACGGCACGTACCGCTACGAGCGGGGCGCCCGCGGGCAGGAGATCCCGGGCGGCGAGCGGGAGCGCGTCGCCCCGCAGCCCGGGCAGGACGTGCGGACCACGATCCTGCGGGACCTGCAGTGGATGGCCCAGGAGGCGGTGGACCAGCAGGTCGCGGCGACCGGCTCGGACTCCGGCGCGCTGGTCGCGATGGACGTGCGCAGCGGCGAGATCCTCGCCCTGGTCGACTCCGGCGCCGTCGACCCCAACGACCCGGGCAGGACCGCGGCGGACCGGCGTGGTTCCCGCGCGATCTCGGACGTCTTCGAGCCCGGCTCGACCGCCAAGGTCATCACGATGGCTGCCGCGCTCGAGACGGGGATCACCGACCCGCTGCAGCACTGGGAGGTGCCGTACCAGTACACGACGGCGAACGGGCAGACGTTCAAGGACTCGCACGAGCACCCCGGCCAGAAGCTGACCACCACGGGTGTGCTCGCGGAGTCGTCCAACACCGGCACGGTGATGATCGGCCAGCAGCTGCCCGAGCAGGTGCGCTACGACTACCTCGCCAAGTTCGGGTTCGGGACGCCCACCGGGATCGAGCTGCGCAACGAGTCCGCCGGCAAGCTGCACCCCGTGGAGAACTGGGACGGGCGCACGAGGTACGCCGTCCTGTTCGGCCAGGGCGTCTCGGTCAACGCGGTGCAGGCGACGCAGGTCTTCGCGACCATCGCGAACGGCGGCGTGCGCATGCCCGCGCACCTGGTGAAGGACATCACCGCCGACGACGGCACGGTGACCCGCCCGGAGCGGGGCGAGGGGACCCGGGTGGTCTCCGAGGCGACCGCCGACACCGTGCTGACCATGATGGAGAGCGCCGTCGCGGAGGGCACCGGCTCGGCCGCCGCGATCCCCGGCTACCGCGTCGCGGGCAAGACCGGCACGGCGCAGTCGTGGGGCATGGACGGCAGCACCGGGATCACGGCGTCGTTCATCGGCGTCGCCCCGGCCGACGACCCGCGCATCGCCGTGGCCGTCATCATGCACAACCCGCGCACCTCCGTGTGGGGCGGGACCGTGGCCGCCCCCGTCTTCAGCGAGGTCGCCGGCTTCGCGCTGCAGCTGCTCAAGGTGCCGCCGACGGGGGTTCCCGCGACGCTGTTCCCCACGACCTACGAGTGAGGCGGCGGGTGAGACGTCGAGCGGGGCGAGTGAGCAGCGTCATGCCCGTCCCCGTGCCCGTCACGCGGCCCGCCGACGGGGTGAGCCGGAGCGCGCGCGGTAGATTCGTCGCATGACGTCCGCGCACGCCTCGATGCGCCCTGCGCGCCCCACGGCCCACCGGATCGTCGACCTCGCGGCGGCCTTCGCGCTCCGCACCGCCGGTCCGCACGGGACGGACGGGGTCCTCACGGGCCTCACCCACGCCAGCTCCGACGTCGAGCCCGGCGACCTCTTCGTCGCCCTGCAGGGCTTCCGCGTGCACGGCGCGGCGTACGCCCCCGGTGCCGTCGAGGCCGGTGCGGTCGCGATCCTCACCGACGACGCGGGCGCCGAGCGGTGCGCGGGGCTCGGCGTCCCCGTGCTCGTGGCGGACGACCCGCGCGGGTTGCTCGGTGACGTCGCGGCGTGGGTGCACGGCCACCCGGCGCGTGAGCTCGTGAGCGTCGGTGTGACCGGGACGAACGGCAAGACCACGACCACCTACTTCGTCGACGCCGCGATGCGGGCCGCGCACCGGACCACCGCGCTGCTCGGCACCGTGGAGCTGCGGGTCGGCGACCAGGCGATCGAGAGCCCCCGGACGACCGTCGAGGCTCCCGCGCTGCACGCGCTGCTGCGGCTGGCCCGCGAGCGCGAGGCGGGTGCGGTCACCATGGAGGTGTCGAGCCACGCGCTCGCCCTCGGACGCGTGCACGGGATGACGTTCGACGTCGTCGGCTTCACCAACCTCCAGCGTGACCACCTCGACTTCCACGGCGACATGGAGGGCTACTTCGCCGACAAGGCGCGACTGTTCGCGCCCGGGCAGGCCGCCCGCGGCGTCGTCGTCGTCGACGACGAGTGGGGTCGCCGCCTCGTGGCGACGGCGGCGATCCCGGTCGAGTCCGTCGCGACGCACGTCGACACGCCCGAGGCCGAGACCGCGGACTGGGCCGTGGTCGAGGCCACCATCGGCCTCGACGGCGTCGGCTCGACGTTCACCCTGCGTGGGCCCGACGGCGCCCGGCACGCGGCAGCGAGCCCGCTGCCGGGCCTGGTCAACGTGTCCAACGCGGCGCTGGCGATCGTGCTCGCGCACCGCGCCGGCGTCCCCCTGGACGCGGCCGTCGCCGCGGTCGGCGCCGCGAGCGCGATCCCCGGCCGGATGGAGCGCGTCGTCGAGCGCGGTCCAGGGCGGCCGCTCGCCCTGGTCGACTACGCCCACACCCCGGACGCGCTCGTGCTCGCGCTCGAGGCGGTCCGGCCGATCACGCCGGGCCGGCTGATCCTGGTCTTCGGCTCCGACGGCGATCGCGACCAGGGCAAGCGCCCGCTCATGGGGCAGATCGGCGCCCGCCTCGCCGACGTCCTCGTCGTCACCGACGAGAACCCCCGCTCGGAGGACCCCGCGTCCATCCGCGCCCAGATCCTCGCCGGGGCCCTCGAGGCACGCCCGGACGGGACGGACCTCCACGAGGCGACCTCGCGCGCGGACGCCATCCGCGCCGCGCTCGCGCTCGCCGACGACAAGGACACGATCATCATCACCGGCAAGGGGCACGAGCCCACCCAGGAGATCGCCGGGGTCTTCCACCGGTACAACGACCGCGACGTGCTGCTGGCTGCCGTCCGTGCGGACGCGACCGGGACCCCGACCGCCACCCCGACCGCCACCTCGACCGGCACGTCGACCAGCGGGGCGGGCGAGTGATCGCGCTGACGGCCGCCGAGGTGGCGGCCGCGACCGGCGGTCGCCTGCACCCCGAGGGCCTGGACCCGGCGACCGTCGTGCACGGGCCCGTCGTCGTCGACTCGCGCCAGGTCGACCAGGGCTCGCTCTTCGTCGCCCTGCCGGGCGAGCACACCGACGGCCACGACCACGCCGCAGCGGCCGTCGCCGCGGGGGCCACGCTCGTGCTCGCCTCCCGGACCGTCACCGGGCCCGACGGCGCCGCGGTCCCCAGCGTCGTCGTCGACGACGTGGAGCGCGCCCTGGGCGACCTGGCGCGGGAGGTGCTGCTGCGCCTGCGCACCGACGACGAGACGGGTGCGACCCGGCTGTCGGTCGTGGGCGTCACCGGCTCCGTCGGCAAGACCACCACCAAGGACCTCCTGCTCCAGCTCCTGACGCCGACCGGACCGACCGTCGCGCCGGTCGCCTCGTTCAACAACGAGATCGGCCTCCCTCTGACCGTCCTGCGCGCCGACGAGGGCACCCGCTTCCTCGTGCTCGAGATGGGCGCGAGCGGTCTGGGCCAGCTCACCTACCTCACCCGGATCGCGCCGCCCGACGTCTCCGTCGTGCTCGTCGTGGGCAGCGCGCACCTCGGGGAGTTCGGCGGGATCGAGGCGGTGGCCCGCGCCAAGTCCGAGATCGTCACCGGCCTCGCGCCGGGCGGCGTGGCCGTCCTCAACGCCGACGACATGCGGGTCTCCGCGATGGCGTCCGTGGCCCCCGGGGACGTCACGACCTTCGGCACGGGTGAGGGCGCCGGCGTCCGCGCGACCGCGCTGCGCCTGGACCGCGCCGGGCGCGCCACCTTCACCCTGACCGCCGGCGAGGAGGCCGCGCCGGTGACGCTCCGACTCGTGGGGAGCACCACGTCCACAACGCGCTCGCCGCGGCCGCGGTCGCCCTGCGCCTCGGTGTGGCGCTGCCGGACGTCGCCGAGCGGCTGTCCGCCGCCGGGCCCCTCAGCCCGCACCGGATGAACGTGGTCGAGCGACCCGACGGCGTCACCGTCATCGACGACTCCTACAACGCCAACCCCGACTCGATGCGCGCAGCCCTCAAGACCCTCGCCATCGTGTCCGGGCGGGACCGCCGGTCCGTCGCGGTGCTCGGCGAGATGCTCGAGCTCGGGGAGGACCACCGGACCGCGCACGAGGCCCTCGGCCTCATGGTCGTCCGGCTCAACATCGGCCTGACCGTCGTGGTCGGCGCCGGGGCCCAGCCCATCGCCGACGGCGCCCTGCGCGAGGGGTCGTGGGGCGACGAGGTCGCGATGGTCGACGACGTCGACGCCGCCGCCGCGTTCCTCGCCGACGAGCTGCGCCCGGGCGACGTCGTCCTGGTGAAGTCGTCCTACGGCGCGGGGCTGTGGCGGCTGGGGGACATCCTCACCGCGCCGGCGGACTCGTCGGCCGACGCGCCGGTGGACTCCGACCGATGAGAGCGGTCCTCATCTCGGGCGGGCTCGCGCTCGTCCTGTCGCTCCTCGGCACGCCGCTGTTCATCCGCTTCCTGGTCAAGAAGCAGTACGGCCAGTTCATCCGCCAGGACGGGCCCACGGCCCACTTCACCAAGCGCGGCACGCCGACCATGGGCGGCGTCGTCATCATCCTGGCGACGCTGCTCGGGTGGGCGGGTGCGAGCCTGGTCACCGGCAACGTCCCGAGTGCGTCCGCGGTGCTCGTGCTGTTCCTCATGACCGGGCTGGGGATCGTCGGCTTCCTCGACGACTTCATCAAGATCTCCCGGCAGCGCAGCCTCGGGCTGCGGGCCCGGTGGAAGATCGTCGGGCAAGGGCTGGTCGGCATCACCTTCGCCGTCGCGGCCCTGCAGTTCCCGAACGAGAACTTCCGCACGCCCGCGTCGACCCAGATCTCCTTCATCCGCGACACCGGGCTCGACCTCGCCTTTGCCGGCGCCACGCTCGGGCTCATCCTGTTCGTGCTGTGGGCCAACTTCCTCATCACGGCGTGGTCCAACGCGGTCAACCTCACCGACGGCCTCGACGGCCTGGCCACCGGGGTCTCGCTCATCGTCTTCGGCGCCTACGTCATCGTGTGCGTGTGGCAGTCCAACCAGGCCTGCCAGTCGATCCTCACCGTGGGCCCGCGCTGCTACGAGACCCGCGACCCGCTCGACCTCGCCGTCGTCGCGGCGGCGATCACCGGCGCCTGCTTCGGCTTCCTGTGGTGGAACGCGAGCCCCGCCAAGATCTTCATGGGCGACACCGGGTCGCTCGCCCTCGGCGGCGCGCTCGCCGGGCTGTCGATCCTGTCCCGCACCGAGATCCTCGCGGCGATCATCGGCGGTCTGTTCGTCCTCATCGTGCTGTCGGACGTCATCCAGATCGGCTTCTTCAAGATGACCGGCAAGCGGGTGTTCAAGATGGCACCGCTGCACCACCACTTCGAGCTGTCCGGGTGGGGTGAGGTCACGATCGTCATCCGGTTCTGGATCATCGCCGGGCTCTTCGTCGCCGCCGGGGTGGGCGTGTACTACGCCGAGTGGGTCGTGGGCTGATGTCCGCCGCCCGCGAGGACCTCACCGGGCGCCGCGTCGTGGTCGCCGGTCACGGCGTCACCGGCCGCGCGGCCGCGGCCGTGCTGCGGGCGCAGGGTGCCGTCGTCGTCACCGTCGACGCCCGCGACCCGGAGGCCGACGTCGCCGACGCCGCCGCGTTCCTGGCCGACGACGGGCTCGCCGACGCCGACCTCGTCGTCGCTTCCCCGGGCTGGGCGCCGGGCACACCGCTGCTCGCGGCAGCACGGGACCGTGGGCTGCCGGTGTGGAGCGAGGTCGAGCTCGCCTGGCGCCTGCGCGCCGACCGCACCCCGGGCCCGACGGCGCCCACCGCGGCCCCGCCCCGTGGCTCGTGGTGACCGGGACGAACGGCAAGACCACGACGGTCGGCATGCTCGCGTCGATCCTCACCGCGGCCGGACGCCGCACGCTCGCGGTCGGCAACGTCGGCACCCCGGTCGTCGAGGCGGCCACCGACCCCGACCTCGACGTCCTCGCGGTCGAGCTGTCCAGCTTCCAGCTGCACTTCACGCACTCGATGTCCGCGCAGGCCGCCGCGGTGCTCAACGTCGCCGCCGACCACCTGGACTGGCACGGCTCGCTCGAGGCGTACGCCGCAGACAAGGGACGCGCCTTCGAGCGCACCCAGGTCGCCTGCGTCTACAACAGCGCGGACCCGGTCACCGAGCGGCTGGTGCGGGACGCCGACGTCGTCGACGGCGCCGTCGCGGTCGGGTTCACGCTGGGCATGCCGTCGGTCGGGCAGGTCGGGCTCGTGGAGGACGTCCTCGTCGACCGCGGCTTCGCGACGTTGCGCCACACGCACGCCGCCGAGCTCGGGACCCTCGCCGACCTGGCGCACCTCGGCGGGGGCGAGGCGAGCGACCCGCGCACCGGCGCGGTGCCGTCGCACGTCGTCGCCGACGCCCTGGCTGCCGCCGCGCTCGCGCTCGCGCACGGCGTCGAGCCGGCCGCCGTGCGCGACGGCCTGCGCGCCTACACCCCCGGCGCGCACCGCATCGAGACCGTCGCGGTCGCGGGCGACGTCCGGTACGTCGACGACTCCAAGGCCACCAACGCGCACGCCGCCGCCGCGTCGCTCGGCGCCTTCGCGCCGGACTCCGTGGTGTGGGTCGCGGGCGGGCTCGCCAAGGGCGCGACGTTCGACGACCTCGTCCGGACCCGCCGCGACCGGCTGCGCGCCGTCGTGCTCATCGGCGCCGACCCCGAGCCCCTCGAGGGTGCTCTGGGCCGACACGCACCCGAGATTCCCGTCGTGCGGATCGATCCCGGCGACACTGGGACGGTGATGACTCGTGCCGTCGACCAGGCCCGCCGGCTCGCCCGGCCGGGCGACACCGTGCTGCTCGCACCCGCCTGCGCCTCGATGGACCAGTTCGCCTCCTACGCCGAGCGTGGCGACGCCTTCGCGGCGGCCGCCCGCGCACTCGGCGACCGGTGAGCCGGGGACCGTCATGACGCAGACCACCGGGTACCGCCCGGCGCCGCGAGCGCGCGCCGCGGCGGCCGGCTCGCCCAGCTCCTCCACGTCGCTCCCGTCCACGCGGGGTTCGTCCCCGCGTGGCGGCACCCCGCCGCAGGCACCGGAGCCGGAGCGCGTCGGCCGACGCGACCTGGCCGCCGTGCTCGGGCACTGGAACAGCGCGGTCACCAGCTACTACCTGCTCACCGGCGCGACCACGATGCTCGTCGTGCTCGGGCTCGTCATGGTGCTGTCCAGCTCGAGCGTCGCGTCCCTCGCCGACGGCGACTCCCCGTACGCCGAGTTCCTCAAGCAGGCCCAGTTCGCGATCATCGGCGTGCCGGTCCTGTGGATCATGAGCCGGATGCCCGTGGCGGTGCTCAAGCGGCTCGCGTGGCCCATGCTGCTCGGCGCCGCCTTCCTCCAGCTGCTCGTGTTCACCCCGCTCGGCCTGGGCGCGGGCGGCAACAAGAACTGGATCGGCGTCGGACCGGTCACCATGCAGCCGTCCGAGGTGGTCAAGCTCGCGCTCGCGCTGTGGCTGGGCGCCGTGCTGGCGCGCAAGCAGCACCTGCTCGGGGACTGGAAGCACGCCGTCGTGCCGGTGCTGCCGGTCGCCGGCGTGATGGTCGGGCTCGTGCTGCTCGGCCACGACCTGGGGACCGCGCTCATCCTCATGCTGCTCGTGGCCGGCGGGATGTTCATGGCCGGCGTCCCGCTGCGCGTGTTCGCGGTCGCCGGTGCGGCAGCCGCTGCCGGAGTCGTCGGCCTCGTCGTGAGCAGCCCCAACCGGGTGAGCCGCTTCACGTGCCTGTTCAGCGGGACCTGCGACCCGACGGCCGAGGGGTACCAGCCCCTGCACGGCACCTACGGTCTGGCCACCGGCGGGTGGGCCGGGCTCGGGCTCGGCGCGAGCCGCGAGAAGTGGTCGTACCTGCCCGAGGCCCACAACGACTACATCTTCGCCATCATCGGCGAGGAGCTGGGGCTCGTCGGGACGCTGCTCGTGCTCGCTCTGTTCGCGGTGCTCGGGCTCGCGATGAGCCGGATCATCCGGCGCCACCCCGACCCGTTCGTCGTCATCACGACCGGGGCCATCAGCCTGTGGATCATCGGTCAGGCCCTGGTCAACATCGGCGTCGTCATCGGGCTCGCCCCGGTGATCGGCGTGCCGCTCCCGTTGGTCTCCGCCGGAGGGTCCGCGCTCATCATGACCATGGCCGCCGTCGGCGTCCTCATCTCCTTCGCGCGCCAGGAGCCGGGCGCCGCCGAGGCGCTCGCGGCCCGCCCGGGCGTGGTGCGCCGGTCCCTCGCCGTCCTCGGCCGCACCCGGGGGCGCGCCGATGACGGCGACACCCACGTCCGGGCTGCGCTCGGTCCTGCTCGCCGGCGGCGGCACGGCCGGTCACGTCAACCCCCTGCTCGCCGTGGCCGAGGAGCTGCGGCGCCGGGACCCGGCCACGACGCTCACCGTGCTCGGCACGTCGACCGGGCTCGAGGCGCGTCTGGTGCCCGAGCACGGGCTGCCGCTCGAGCTCGTGCCGCGGGTGCCGCTGCCCCGCCGTCCGTCACCGGACCTGCTGCGGCTCCCGGGCCGGCTGGCCGCCGCGGTGCGCGCCGCCGGTGACGCGATCGACCGCACCGGCGCCCAGGTCGTCGTCGGCTTCGGCGGCTACGTGTCGACCCCGGCGTACCTCGCCGCGCGGCGCCGCGGCGTGCCCGTCGTCGTCCACGAGGCCAACGCCCGCCCCGGCCTGGCGAACCGGCTCGGTGCCCGGTGGGCGGCCGAGGTCGGCGTCGCGTTCCCCGGGACCCCGCTGCCCGGGGCGCACGTGGTGGGCATGCCGCTGCGGGCGGCGGTCGCGGCGCTCGCCGGACGCCGGACCGCCGACGCGGACGCGACCCGGCGCGAGGCCGCCACCACGCTCGGGCTGGACCCCACGCGCCGCACCGTCCTGGTGACCGGTGGCTCGTCGGGTGCCGTCCGGCTCAACGCCGCGGTCGCCACGGTCGCCGGGGACCTCCTCGCGACCGGTGTCCAGGTGCTGCACCTGACCGGGGCCGGCAAGGCCGACGCCGTGCGTGCCGCCCTGCCGTCCGGGCCGGCCGCGGAGCACTACCACCTGCGCGAGTACCTCGGCGAGATGGAGCTCGCCTACGCCGTCGCCGACCTCGTCGTGTGCCGGTCCGGCGCCGCGACCGTCTGCGAGCTGGCCGCGCTCGGCCTGCCGGCCGTCTACGTCCCGCTGCCGATCGGCAACGAGGAGCAGCGGCTCAACGCCGCCCCGCTCGTCGCCGCCGGCGGTGGTCTCCTGGTCCCCGACGAGGAGCTCACCCCGGCCTGGCTGCGCGGGGAGCTGCTGCCGCTGCTCGCCGACCCGGGCCGTCTGGCCGCGATGGGCCGCGCCGCGGCCGTCGCGGGGACTGTCGACGGCGCCGCCCGGGTCGCCGACCTCGTGGCGCGCGCCGCACGCACCGGGGGCCGGCGATGAGCGCCGCGCGGCCGACCACGCGACCCGACGGCGCGCCGGCCACCGACGGGGCACCCGACGCCGTCGCGGCACTCGGCCGGGTCCACCTCGTCGGCATCGGTGGCGCCGGCATGTCCGCGATCGCGGCCCTGCTCGCCGCCCGCGGGCTCACGGTGAGCGGCTCCGACGCGCGGGACAGCGCCGTCGTCGGCGCGCTGCGCGACGCGGGCGTCGTCGTGCACGTGGGGCACGACGCCGCCCACGTGCGCGGTGCGGACACCGTCGTCGTCTCGAGCGCGGTGCGCGAGACGAACCCCGAGCTCGCCGCCGCCCGCGCCGCCGGGCTGCGCGTGATGCACCGCTCGGGCGCCCTCGCCGCGCTCATGGCCGACCGGCGCTCGGTGGCGGTCGCGGGCGCGCACGGCAAGACGACGACGTCGGCGATGGTCGCCGTCGCGCTGCTCGCCGCCGGGGCCGAACCGTCGTACGCGATCGGCGGGACGGTGCTCGCCGCCGACACCGGCGCCGGTGCGCCCGCGAGCGGCCCACTGGCCGGGGCGCGGCACGGCGCCGGGGACGTGTTCGTCGCCGAGGCGGACGAGTCCGACGGGTCCTTCCTCGCCTACACCCCGACCGTCGCGGTCGTGACGAACGTCGAGCCCGACCACCTCGACCACTACGGCACCCGCGAGGCGTTCGAGGCCGCGTTCGAGCAGTTCGCCGACCGCGTCGCCGACGGCGGCGCGCTCGTCGCCTGCGCGGACGACCCGGGCTCGCGCCGGCTGCTGACCGCGGCCGGCGCCCGGCTCGCGGCGCGCGGCGTACGCACCCTCGGCTACGGCGAGGACCCGAGCGCGGACGTCGTCGTCAGCGGGTACCGCCCCGGTGCGGGCGCCGGCTCCACCGCGACCCTGCGCACGGTGCACCCCGCCCTCGTCGGCGACGACGGCGCCGCGGTGCAGGTCGACCTCGACCTCGCGGTCCCCGGTGCGCACAACGCGCTCGACGCCGCCGCCGCCTGGACCGCGGCCCGGCTGCTCGGGGCCGCCCCGGGCGACGTCCGGCGCGGCCTGGCAGCGTTCCGCGGGACCGGACGCCGGTTCGAGGAGCGCGGGACCGCCGGTGGGGTCCGCGTCGTCGACGACTACGCCCACCACCCCACCGAGGTCGCCGCGCTGCTGCGCGCCGCGCGCCCGGTCGCGGGGGACGGCCGCGTCCTCGTGCTGTTCCAGCCCCATCTGTACTCGCGCACCCGGACCTTCGCGGCCGAGTTCGCGACCGCGCTCGACCTCGCCGACGTCGCCGTGGTGACCGACGTCTACGCCGCGCGCGAGGACCCCGACCCCGCGGTCACCGGTGCGTCGATCACCGACCTCGCGCCGCGGCCGGGGACGGCCGAGCACGTCCCCGACCGGCAGGCCGCGGCGCGTCGGATCGCCGCCCTCGCCCGCCCCGGCGACCTCGTGCTCACCGTCGGCGCCGGGGACGTCACCGAGCTCGGTCCCGTGGTCCTCGCCGCGCTGGCCGACGCCCTGCCGGACCGGGACGACCGGTGACCCCGCCCACCCGCCCGAGCACCCCGGTGCCGCGCGCCGGACGATCCCGCCCTGCCCCGCCGCGCCCGCGGCCGCCCCGCCCCGCCCCGCCACGGCCACCCGCCGAGGGGACCGACCCGGCTGCGTCGGTCGACCCGGTCGACCCTCCTGCACCGGTCGACGCTGCCGCGCCTCCGCGTCCCGCCGAGCCTGCTCACCCAGCCGCCCCCGGCCGGGCGCCGTCCGGCACGGACGGGGGCGACACGCCGTCGGGCGCGACCGCGACGGCAGCCGGCGCACCGACAGCACCCGGCACCGCGACCGCACCCGCGTCGTCGACGGCACCCGGGAGCGCCCGGGCGTCCGCCACCTCGGACGCGGTGACGACGTACACCGCGGGTCGACGCTCGCTCGGGGTCCCGGAGCGGTCGCCGTCGCGGACCGTCGTGTCCAGCGGGTCCGCCGCGCGGTTCGCCGAGCGGATCGCGATGCGCCGTCGCCTCGCACGGCACAAGGCGTACCTCGTGGCCGCGGTGCTCGTGCTGGTCGGCGCGCTCGGCTGGCTGCTGCTGCTGTCGCCCGTGCTCGCGCTCCACGCAGCCGAGGTCGAGGTCACCGGCTCGGGGACGGTGGTCGACGTCGCCGACGTCCATGCCGTCGTCGCGGAGGTGGACGGCGTCCCGCTGCCGCGGCTGGACACCGTCGGTCTGCGCGACCGCGTGCTCGAGGTGCCCGGCGTGCGCGAGGCCAAGGTGACGCGGATCTGGCCGCACGGGCTCGTGATCGCCCTGGTCTCCCGCGAGCCGGTCGCCGCGGTGCCGCAGACCCTCAGGGGTCCGGCCCGGACGGCCCCGGCGGCCCGACGCCGCCCGGGTTCACCCTGCTCGACGTCGAGGGCTACGGCGTCGGCTGGACGGCCACGCCGCCCGAGGGGCTGCCGGTCGTGTCGGTGCCGGTCGTCGACGAGGGCCGCAACCGGAGCCTGGACGCGGTGCTGGCGATCCTCGACGCGCTGCCGGCGGATCTCGCCGCGGAGGTCGCGACGATCGAGGCCCGGACGCAGGACACCGTCCGCATGGGGCTGCGCGACGGCAAGACGGTCGTGTGGGGGAGCGCGGGGGACGCGGCGCTGAAGATCCGGGTGCTCCAAGCCCTCCGTGCGGCCCCGGCGGCAGCGGACGCGAGCGAGTACGACGTCTCCGCGCCGACCCTGCCGATCACCCGCTGACCGCTCGGTCGCCGGTCGCCCCGGGGGCCATGCGCGCGGTGTGACGAAGACCGTCGGCGACACGCGCGGCGCGGTCGTTGATCCGTCCCGGCCTGGCGCCTACGGTCTCGCCGCTCGAACTACTTGACATAACTCTAACCCTCTAGTTGAGGGTGAGGGTTGGCACCGGACACAGCACGACCCGTGAACGAGAACTACCCGTGGCAACGAGAGGCATAGACGTGGCAGCTCCGCAGAACTACCTGGCGGTCATCAAGGTGGTCGGCATCGGAGGCGGTGGCGTCAACGCCGTCAACCGCATGATCGAGGTCGGCCTCAAGGGGGTCGAGTTCATCGCGATCAACACCGACGCGCAGGCCCTCCTCATGTCCGACGCGGACGTCAAGCTCGACGTCGGCCGGGAGCTGACGCGTGGGCTCGGTGCCGGCGCGGACCCCGAGGTCGGCAAGAAGGCCGCCGAGGACCACGCCGAGGAGATCGAGGACGTCCTGCGCGGCGCCGACATGGTCTTCGTCACCGCGGGTGAGGGTGGCGGCACCGGCACCGGTGGCGCGCCCGTCGTCGCGCGCATCGCCCGCTCGCTCGGTGCGCTGACCATCGGTGTGGTCACCCGCCCCTTCACCTTCGAGGGTCGCCGGCGCACCGTGCAGGCCGACTCCGGCATCGACAACCTGCGCGCCGAGGTCGACACCCTCATCGTCATCCCCAACGACCGCCTGCTGTCGATCTCCGACCGCTCGGTCTCGGTGCTGGACGCGTTCCACTCCGCCGACCAGGTGCTGCTCTCCGGTGTGCAGGGCATCACCGACCTCATCACCACCCCCGGCCTGATCAACCTCGACTTCGCCGACGTCAAGTCCGTGATGCAGGGGGCGGGCAGCGCCCTCATGGGCATCGGGTCCGCCCGGGGCGACGACAGAGCCGTCCAGGCCGCCGAGCTCGCGATCTCCTCGCCGCTGCTCGAGGCGAGCATCGACGGGGCGCACGGCGTGCTGCTGTCGATACAGGGTGGCAGCGACCTCGGCCTGTTCGAGATCAACGAGGCCGCGCGCCTCGTGCAGGAGGCCGCGCACCCCGAGGCCAACATCATCTTCGGTGCCGTCATCGACGACGCCCTGGGCGATGAGGTGCGGGTCACCGTCATCGCGGCCGGCTTCGACAGCGGTGGCCCCGAGACCCGGCGCACCCCGCGCGGGGTCGGTCAGGTGGCGGGCGGCCAGCGTGTGGTCCCGCCGGCGCCCCCGGGGTCCGTCCCGGCGGCGCCGCAGAACCAGGGCCAGGGCGGGTACGCGCAGCAGCAGTACAACCCCAGCGTCCCGGTCGAGCAGGCGCCCGCCCAGCGCACCCCGACCCAGCCGGTGCCGACCGGGCCGAACGGCACGCCGGTCCCGTCGTTCCTGTCCTTCGACCCGCACACGGTCGTGTCGACGGGTGGGCTCGAGGTGCCGCGGGTTTTCGAGGACGAGCAGCGTCGTCGTCGTGACGAGGACCTCGACGTCCCCGACTTCCTCAAGTAGGGAGGCCGTGACGGCGAGTCCCGGGAGCTCGGGCACGTCGGGCGCCGCGGGCACCGCGGGCCTGCTCGCCACCGCGGGCGCGGGCGGCGTCGTCCGCGTGGACCTCGGGCCCGGCGTGCGCGCCGGGTTCACCATGCGGCGCGCCGACGGTGCCGCCGACGCCGGGCCCGGGCTCAACCTCGGGCTCGGCGTCGGTGAGCCGCGCGAGGCCGTCCTGGCCCGCCGACGCGAGCTCGCGCGGTGGGCCGGGGGCCCGTGGGGTGGGTCACCCAGGTGCACGGCACCGCGGTGCTCGACCTCACCGGCCCGCCCGGCCCGGCCGGCCCGCTCGGCCCGCTCGGGGGTTGCCCCGACGGCGAGCCGTCGGCGGAGGCGGACGCCGTGGTGGCGGGGCCGGGGTCCGGTGCCGCGGTGGTCGTCGCAGACTGCGTCCCGGTGCTCCTCGCCGATCCGGGCACGGGCGTCGTCGCCGCGGTGCACGCCGGGCGGCGAGGGCTGGCCGACGGCGTCGTGCAGGCGGCGGTCGCGCGGATGGTCGCGCGCGGCGCGCGTGCGGCCGAGCTGCACGCCGCGATCGGGCCGGCCATCTGCGGCCGGTGCTACGAGGTGCCGGCCGAGCTGCGCGACGCCGTCGCCGACGTCGTGCCCCACGTCGCCTCCCGGACGTCGTGGGGCACGCCCGCGCTCGACCTGCCCCGGGGGGCCGAGGCGGTGCTCCGTGACGCAGGGGTGCACCGCGTGCTCAGCGTGGGGGCGTGCACCCGCGAGGACCTGCGGTTCTTCTCGCACCGGCGGTCGGTCGAGTCCGGCGAACCGCAGGGCCGGTGTGCCGGCGTGGTCCGGAGCGACACACCGCACGCGGGCGTGTCGGACGGCGGCGGCGACGCCGCCGGTTGCTAGCGTTCATCGGCAGGACGATCAGGGTTGTGAGAGGAAGAGGCGATGGCCGGAGCACTGCGCAAGACGATGCTGTACCTCGGTCTCGCCGACGAGCGCGGTGAGAACCAGGGCGAGGAGTTCGCCGACGAGTACCACGAGCTGGAGGTCGATGTGCCGCAGGAGTACGAGGCGCAGGTGACCCCGATCCGGGCCAACGGCAGCCACGCGCTGGTCCCGGCGCCCGCGCCGAGCGCGCCGGACGCCGAGCTGCGCCGCATCACGACCGTGCACCCGCGGTCGTACAACGACGCCCGCAAGATCGGCGAGGCGTTCCGCGAGGGCACCCCCGTGATCATGAACCTGTCCGACATGGACGACGCCGACGCCAAGCGCCTCGTCGACTTCTCGGCGGGGCTCATCTTCGGCCTGCACGGCGCGATCGAGCGCGTCACGAACAAGGTCTTCCTGCTCTCGCCGGCGCACGTCGAGGTGACGGCCGAGGAGCAGGCCGTGCCGGGCGAGATGCGCGCCGGGTTCTACAACCAGAGCTGACGGCCGGTGCGAACGATCGCCTCCCTGGCGGCCCTCCTCATCAACCTCTTCCTGCTCGTCCTGTTCATCCGGGTCGTCTTCGACTGGGTGCAGGTGTTCGCGCGGGAATGGCGGCCGCGGGGCGTGGCGCTGGTCGTGGCGGAGGCCGTCTACACCGTCACGGACCCTCCGCTGCGTGCACTGCGACGGGTCATCCCGCCGCTCACCCTGGGCGCGATCCGGCTCGACATGGCGTTCCTCGTCCTCGTGGTGATCTGCGTCATCCTGCAGTCGATCCTCGTCCGGATCTGACCGCCGGCGGGGTCCGCCGCGGGCCAGTGGCCCTGCGCGGACTCCGCTACGGTGATCGCTGGGCGGTCCCCGGACCGCCGTCCGACCTGCACGACCCGCACGACCTGCACGACCCGAGCGCACACACTCTCCGAGGTGACACCGATGGCACTGCTGACCGCAGACGACGTCCTGAACAAGAAGTTCCAGGCGACGAAGTTCCGCGAGGGCTACGACCAGGACGAGGTGGACGACTTCCTGGACGAGGTCGTGAACACCCTCCGTGCGGTCCAGGGGGAGAACGACGAGCTGCAGAACAAGCTCGCCGCCGCCGAGCGCCGGGTCGCCGAGCTGAGCCGGGCCGGCGCGGCCCAGACCTCCGCGGCCGAGGGGACGACCGAGCCGGCCGCGCCCGCAGCCGCCGCCGAGCCGGCGCCCGCTCCGGCGGCCACCGCTCCCGCCGCGCCCGCTCCCGCTGCGCCTGCGCGCGCGACCGAGCCCGAGTCCGCGACCGGCATGCTGCAGCTCGCGCAGAAGCTGCACGACGACTACGTGCGCAACGGTCAGGAGGAGGGTGACCGCCTCCTGGCCGAGGCCAAGGCGCAGAGCACCCGCATCGTCGAGGAGGCGGAGCAGACGTCGCAGCGCACCCTCTCCCAGCTCGAGCAGGAGCGCAGCCTCCTGGAGCGGAAGATCGACGAGCTGCGCGTCTTCGAGCGCGACTACCGCACGCGTCTGAAGAGCTACCTGGAGAACCTGCTCGGTGATCTCGACAACCGGGGCAGCGCGCTTCCCCGCAGGCCAAGCCGACAGCCGACGGTGCCCCGACCGCGCCGTAGAGGCTGACCGACCCGTCCACCGACACACCACGCCGGCGCGATCCGGCGTGGTGTGTTGTGCGTCCGGGGCAGGGGGCCTAGTCTCGCGTGACTTCGACCAGAGGGGGCGCTCGTGGTGAGTCCCGAAGCCGCAAGCTCGACGACGCTGGCGGACGTGCCGGACCTCGCCGAGCTCGTCCGTCGCTTCCCGGTCCGTGACTCCGAGGAGCCGTGGACCGAGGCCGAGGTCCGCGAGATCGCCACCGAGCTGACCGCGGAGGTCGAGCGGCTCACGGCCGAGCTCGCCGCCGCGGACGAGCTCCTCTCGGACCTGCTGCGCGACTCCGGTGACGGCGCCGGGGACGACCAGGCCGACTCCGGGTCCAGCGCGCTCGAGCGCGAGCACGAGCTCACGCTCGTCAACAACACGCGCGACCTGCTGACCCAGACCAGTCACGCCATGGCGCGCATCGGCCTGGGCACGTTCGGCACCTGCGAGTCGTGCGGCAAGGCCGTCGGCAAGGCGCGCCTGCAGGCGTTCCCGCGGGCGACGCTGTGCGTCACCTGCAAGCAGCGCGAGGAGCGCCGCTGACCGGTCGGGCGTCCGTGCGAGACTCTTCCGCGATGTCCACGACCCCAGACGCGGTGCCCGCGCACGACCCTGCCCCCGGCGCCCAGACCTCCACGGACGGCACGCCCCCGTCGCTCGCGCCCGGCGCCGCCGACTGCTCACGCTGCTCGCGGTCCTCGCCGTCGTCGTCCTCGCGGTCGACCAGGTCACCAAGGTGTGGGCGGTGGCGAACCTGACCGAGGGCCGGCGCACCGACCTCGTCGGGGACCTGCTCGGGCTGACCCTGCTGTACAACCCCGGCGCGGCGCTGTCGATCGCCACCGGGATGACGTGGGTGCTCACGCTGGTCGCGGTCGGGGTGGTCGCCTTCACGATCCGCGCGTCCCGCCGGATCGGGTCCGCCACGTGGGCCGTGGCGCTCGGGCTGCTGCTCGGTGGCGCGGTGGGCAACCTCGTGGACCGGTTCTTCCGCGACCCCGGCCCGGCCCGCGGGCACGTCGTGGACTTCATCGCGTACGGCGACCTGTTCGTCGGCAACGTCGCGGACATCGCGATCGTCGCGGCCGCGGGGCTGATCATGCTGCTCGCGCTGCGCGGCATCGGCCTCGACGGCAGCCGCGAGAGCGACACCACGGATTCCCGTCGTGGCTGAGACCCGCGCGATGCCGGTCCCGGACGGGCTGGCCGGCGAGCGAGTCGACGCCGCCATCGCGCGCCTGCTCGGGCTGTCCCGGACCCGCGCGGCCGAGCTCGCCGCGGCCGGCGGTGTGCGCCTGGACGGCGCCGCGGTCGGCAAGTCCGACCGGCTGGTGCCGGGCGGCTGGCTCGAGGTCGACCTGCCCGACCCGCCGCGCCCGGCCGACCAGACGCCGCCCGAGCCCGTCCCCGGCATGCGGATCGTGCACGACGACGACGACGTCGTGGTGGTGGACAAACCCGTCGGGGTCGCGGCGCACGGCTCGCCCGGCTGGACCGGTCCGACGGTGGTGGGGGCGCTCGCCGCGGCGGGCTACCGGATCTCCACGTCCGGTGCCGCCGAGCGGCAGGGCGTCGTGCACCGGCTGGACGTCGGCACGTCGGGGCTCATGGTCGTGGCCAAGAGCGAGCACGCGTACACGGTGCTCAAGCGGGCGTTCAAGGAGCGGACGGTCGACAAGGTCTACCACGCGCTCGTCCAGGGCCACCCGGAGCCGACCACGGGGACCATCGACGCCCCGATCGGTCGGCACCCCAGCTCGGACTGGAAGTTCGCCGTCGTCGCGGACGGCAAGCCGTCGGTCACCCACTACAGGGTCCTCGAGATGCTGCCGGCGGCCTCCCTGGTCGAGGTGCACCTCGAGACCGGTCGCACGCACCAGATCCGGGTGCACTTCTCCGCGCTGCGCCACCCCTGCGTCGGCGACCTCACCTACGGCGCCGACCCGCGGCTCGCCGAGCGCACCGGGCTGACCAGGCAGTGGCTGCACGCGATGCGGCTGGCGTTCGACCACCCCGCGACGGGCCGCCGCCTCGAGGTGACCAGCCAGTACCCCGACGACCTCGCCGCGGCGCTCGCGACCGTGCGGGACGCGGGCCGCTGACACCGCGCGGGCGGTGAGCGTCACGCCCGACGACGCGTCCGCGCGCAACGAGGGTGTGGGTGCCGGCGCCTAGAATCGGCGCCATGCCCTCAGCCTCGTCGACGGACTTCGCGCACCTGCACGTGCACACCGAGTACTCGATGCTCGACGGCGCGGCGCGGCTGAACGACCTGTTCGCCGAGGCGCAGCGGCTCGGCCAGACGTCGATGGCGACGACCGACCACGGGTTCGTCTTCGGCGCGTTCGACTTCTGGTCCAAGGCGAAGGCGGCCGGCATCAAGCCGATCATCGGGGTCGAGGCGTACCTCACCCCGGGGACCAGCCGGCACGACCGCACCCGCGTGAAGTGGGGCGAGTCGCACCAGGCGTCGGACGACGTCTCGGGTGGTGGCGCGTACACCCACATGACGATGTGGGCGCGGAACACCGAGGGCATGCACAACCTGTTCCGGATGGCGTCGCTCGCGTCGCTCGAGGGGCACTTCTACAAGCCGCGCATGGACCGCGAGCTGCTGCAGACCTACGGCAAGGGGCTCATCGCCTCCACGGGGTGCCCGTCCGGCGAGGTGCAGACCCGGCTGCGGCTGGGGCAGTTCGACGAGGCGGTGCGCGCCGCCGGCGAGATGCAGGACGTCTTCGGCAAGGACTTCTTCTACGTCGAGCTCATGGACCACGGCCTCGACATCGAGACCCGCGTCATCAAGGACCTCCTGCGCGTCGCCGAGGCGATCGACGCGCCCCTGGTCGCGACGAACGACCTGCACTACACGAAGAAGGAGGACCACCAGGCGCACGAGGTCCTCCTGTGCGTGCAGTCCGGCTCGACCCTCGCCGACCCCAAGCGGTTCAAGTTCGACGCCGAGGACTTCTACCTCAAGTCCGCCGAGGAGATGCGCCGCACCTGGGCCGACCTGCCCGAGGCGTGCGACAACACGCTGCGCATCGCCGAGCAGTGCGAGGTCGAGTTCAACACCGCCGCGAACTACATGCCGCGGTACCCGACCCCCGAGGGCGAGGACGAGACGTCCTGGTTCATCAAGGAGGTCGAGAAGGGGCTGCACGTGCGGTACCCGGGGGATCCCGGACGCCGTGCGCAAGCAGGCGGAGTACGAGTCGGGCGTCATCACGCAGATGGGGTTCCCGGGGTACTTCCTCGTCGTCGCGGACTTCATCAACTGGGCGAAGGACAACGGCATCCGCGTCGGGCCCGGGCGAGGCTCGGGCGCCGGGTCGATGGCCGCCTACGCGATGCGGATCACCGACCTCGACCCGCTGCAGCACGGCCTGATCTTCGAGCGGTTCCTCAACCCCGACCGCGTGTCCATGCCCGACTTCGACGTCGACTTCGACGAGCGCCGCCGCGGCGAGGTCATCCGGTACGTCACCGAGAAGTACGGCGAGGACCGCGTCGCACAGATCGTCACCTACGGCACGATCAAGGCCAAGCAGGCCCTCAAGGACTCCTCGCGCGTGCTGGGCTACCCCTTCGCGATGGGGGAGAAGCTCACCAAGGTCATGCCGCCGGCGATCATGGGCAAGGACATCTCGCTGTCCGGGGTGTTCGACCCGTCCGACAAGCGGTACGGCGAGGCCGAGGAGTTCCGGCAGGCGGTCGCCGCCGACCCTGATGCCCAGCGCGTGGTCGAGACCGCCAAGGGCCTGGAGAACCTCAAGCGCCAGTGGGGCGTGCACGCGGCCGGCGTCATCATGTCGAGCGAGCCGCTCATCGACATCGTGCCGATCATGCGCCGCGAGCAGGACGGCGCGATCATCACGCAGTTCGACTACCCCACGTGCGAGGGGCTCGGGCTGATCAAGATGGACTTCCTGGGGCTGCGCAACCTCACGATCCTCGACGACGCCCTGTCGAACATCGTCATGAACGGCAAGGAGCGCATCGAGGTCGAGACGCTCCCGCTGGACGACCCGGCCACCTACGCGCTGCTCGGCCGGGGCGACACCCTGGGCGTGTTCCAGCTCGACGGCGGCGGCATGCGCTCGCTGCTCAAGCTCATGCGCCCGGACAACTTCGAGGACATCTCCGCGGTCGGCGCCCTCTACCGGCCGGGTCCCATGGGGGCCAACTCCCACACGAACTACGCGCTGCGCAAGAACGGCGTCCAGCCCAAGGACCCGATCCACCCCGAGCTCGAGGAGCCGCTCGAGGAGATCCTCGGCACGACGCACGGGCTGATCGTGTACCAGGAGCAGGTCATGGCCATCGCGCAGAAGGTCGCCGGGTACACCCTCGGCCAGGCCGACCTGCTGCGCCGCGCGATGGGCAAGAAGAAGAAGTCCGAGCTGGACAAGCAGTTCGAGGGCTTCTCGGCCGGCATGCGCGAGCGCGGCTTCTCGATGGCCGCCGTGCAGACCCTCTGGGACATCCTGCTGCCGTTCTCCGACTACGCGTTCAACAAGGCGCACTCCGCCGCGTACGGGGTGGTGTCCTACTGGACCGCCTTCCTCAAGGCGAACTACCCGACCGAGTACATGGCGGCGCTGCTCACCTCGGTGCGCGACGACAAGGACAAGTCGGCGCTCTACCTCAACGAGTGCCGTCGCATGGGCATCACCGTGCTGCCGCCGGACGTCAACTCGTCGTCGGCGAACTTCACCGCCGTCGGGGTGGACATCCGCTTCGGGCTCACCGCGGTGCGCAACGTGGGCGCCAACGTCGTGGACGCGATCGTGGCGACCCGCGAGGCCAAGGGGGCGTTCACGTCGTTCACCGACTTCCTCGACAAGGTGCCCGCGGTGGTCTGCAACAAGCGGACGATCGAGTCGCTCATCAAGGCGGGCGCGTTCGACTCGCTCGGCCACACCCGCCGGGCCCTGCTGCTCGTGCACGAGCAGGCCGTCGACGCGGTCATCGGCGTCAAGCGCAAGGAGGCCGAGGGCCAGTTCGACCTCTTCGCCGGGTTCGGCGGCGAGGAGGCCCAGGTCGAGTTCTCGGTCCAGGTGCCCGACCTGCCGGACTGGGACAAGAAGCAGCGCCTCGCGTTCGAGCGCGAGATGCTCGGCCTGTACGTCTCCGACCACCCGCTCTCCGGGCTCGAGCACGTGCTCGCGCAGGCCGCCGACGTGTCGATCGCGACCCTGCTCGCCGACGAGGCCCGGCCCGACGGGTCGACGGTCGTCATCGCCGGCCTCATCACGTCGCTCCAGCGCAAGATGTCCAAGCAGGGCAACCCGTGGGCCGCGGTCACCGTGGAGGACATGGAGGGCTCGGTCGAGATCATGTTCTTCGGCGAGACGTACCTCGCCTACTCGACCGCCCTCGCGGAGGACACCGTGGTCGTCGTCCGCGGGCGGGTCCGGCGCCGCGACGACTCCATGCAGCTCCAGGCCATCGAGGTGTCGCTGCCCGACGTCTCGGCGGCGGCCGACGCGCCCGTCCTGGTCACCCTGCCGGTCGCACGGTGCACCGCGCCGGTGGTCGAGCGGCTGCGCGAGGTGCTCTCGACCCACCCCGGGACCACCGAGGTGCACCTCAAGCTCACCAGCCCCGGCAAGGCCACCGTCATGCGGCTCGACCAAGGGCTGCGGGTCGAGCGCACGTCGGCGCTCTTCGGCGACCTCAAGGCGCTGCTCGGCCCGAGCTGCCTGACGTCCGCGTGACGGAGCCCGGGGTCGAGGCGCCTGGGGTCGAGGCACCCGGGCCGGTCGTGCTCAGCGCCGACCAGCTCGCGTTCGTCACCGACCGCCACCTCGCGACGCTGAGCACGGTGCGCCGCGACGGGACCCCGCACGTCGTCCCGGTTGCCTTCACCTGGGACGCCGCGGGCGGGCGGGCCCGCATCACCACCCGGTCCACGTCGGTCAAGGCGCGCCGGATCGCCCGGGGCGGGCCCGACGGCGGGCCGCTGCCGGCGGCCCTGTGCCAGGTCGACGGTCGGCGGTGGATGACCCTGGAGGGCACCATCACGCTGTCGGACGACCCGGCCGACATCGCCGAGGCGGTCGAGCGGTACGCCGACCGCTACCGCGTGCTCGGCGAGCAGCCGCTCCGCGTGGTGCTCCACCTGCAGGTCGCGCGGATCCTCGGCACGGTGCGCTGAGCCGCACACCGGCCCCCGCGCCGACCCGAGGACGCCGCCGCAGTCGCCGACGCCGCCGCGGTCACGACGCCGCCGCGGTGAGCGGGGTGACCGCTGTCAGCGCGGGAGGATCCACGCGGCCGTGTCGGGCGGGAGCAGCCCGCCGGTGACCGGACC
Organism: Cellulomonas sp. ATA003; assembly: GCF_031582905.1. Classification (NCBI taxonomy): domain Bacteria; kingdom Bacillati; phylum Actinomycetota; class Actinomycetes; order Micrococcales; family Cellulomonadaceae; genus Cellulomonas; species Cellulomonas sp. ATA003. The sequence continues at coordinate 2,794,208 of NZ_CP133990.1, read as the reverse complement.
GCTCGCCAGCACGACGTCGCCGTCGGGCAGGGGCACGGGGGCCTCGCCCATCGCGACCGCGACGAGGGCGCCACCGTCCCGCCGGCAGGTGAGCAGGCCGTCGGGGGACAGGTCCCACGTGCCGCCCTCCGAGGAGCCGAACGCCCCCGACGCGAGCAGCTCGCGGCGCACCCGCACGGCCCGGCGGAACAGGGTGAGCGTCGAGTCGGGGTCGGTCTCCTGGACGTCGACGGCGCGCTCTCCCCAGCCTGGGGGGACCGGCAGCCACGGTGCGGCGGCGTCCGGCCCGGGGAGAAGCCGTGCGCGCCCTCGGGTGCTGCGGTCCACGGGATCGGCACCCGGGCGCCGTCGCGCGACACTCCGCCGCGCGCCCACATCGGGTCCTGACGTGCGTCGACGGGGACGTCGACCTCCGGCAGCCCGAGCTCCTGGCCCTGGTAGACGTACACCGCGCCGGGCAGGCCGAGCAGCGCGACCAGCGCGGCCCGAGCGCGGGCCGGCCCGCGCTCGCCGTCACCCAGCCGTGTCGCCGTGCGCACGAGGTCGTGGTTCTCCAGCGCCCACGTCGGCGGCGCCCCGTAGCGGCGGCGGACCGCCTCCAGCTCGTCGCCGACCCGGCGCCACTCGGCCGGCTCCCAGCCGAGTCGGGCGAACGCGAAGGCGAACGCCTGATGCATCTCGTCCGGACGCGTGTAGCGGCCGGCGCGCTCGGGGTCGAGGTTGACCTCGCCGACCAGCATGCGCGGCGGGCGGTAGCCGTCCGTGACCCGGCGCCAGCGCCGGTACACGTCGTGCACGGGCTCCTGGTCCGCCGCGAGCGGGTTCGCCCGCAGACCGTCGATCACGGTCGGGGCGTCCGGTGCGTCCGGGAGCCCTTCCGCCTTGAACAGGCCGTGGGCGACGTCGACCCGGACGCCGTCGACGCCGCGGTCGAGCCAGAAGCGCAGCACGTCCTCGTACATGTCACCGACGGCGGGGTTGCGCCAGTTCCAGTCCGGCTGCGCGGGGGAGAACAGGTGCAGGTACCAGTCGGTGTCGCGGGCGGACCCGGGCGACATGCGGCTCCACGCCGGTCCGCCGAAGACGCTGACCCAGTTGTTCGGCGGCCGGCCGTCCCCGCGGTCGGGGGCGACGTGGAACATCGCCCGCTCGGCGGATCCCGGTCCGGCGGCGACGGCCGCCTGGAACAGGGGGTGCGCGACGGACGTGTGGTTGGGCACGAGGTCGACCAGCACCCGGATCCCGGCCGCGTGGGCCCGCTCGAGGAGCTCGTCGAGGTCGGCGAGCGTGCCGAACATCGGGTCGACGTCGCACGGGTCGCTGATGTCGTACCCCTGGTCGACCTGGGGCGACCGCTGGAAGGGCGTCAGCCAGATCCCGTCCACGCCGAGGGACTCCAGGTACGGCAGCCGCTCGATGACCCCGCGCAGGTCACCGATGCCGTCGCCGTTCGAGTCGGCGAACGACCGCGGGTACACCTCGAGGACGACGGCGGTCTGCCACCACCGGTCCGCGCGGTCCGCGTGCCTCGTGGCGCTCACTTCGTCGCCCCGGCGGTGAGGCCCTCGACGATGCGGCGCTGGAACAGCAGCACCGCGACGACCAGCGGGATCGTGACGATCACGCCGGCCGCCATCTGCTCGCCGTACGGTGCCTGGAACTCGCTGGCGCCGGTGAACTTGGAGATGGCCACCGTGGCGGTCTGGATGGCCGGGTCGTTCACCATCGAGAGCGCGATGATGAACTCGTTCCAGCTGTGGATGAAGGTCAGGATCGCGGTGGTGAAGACCCCGGGGGCGGCGAGCGGCAGGAGGATCTTGCGGAAGGCCTGCCACTTCGTGCAGCCGTCGATCATCGCGGCCTGCTCCAGGTCGTAGGGCAGCTGCTTCATGAACGTGGTGAGGTTCCAGACGGCCAGCGGGATCGCGAAGGACAGGCTCGGCACGATCATCGCCTGGTAGGTGTTGATCCACCCGATGTCGGAGAACAGGCGCAGCAGCGGCACCACGACCGAGATCCCGGGGAACATCGACGTCGCGATGATCACCGTGAGCACCGCGGTCTTGAAGCGGAAGTTCAGGCGTGCGATCGCGTACGCGGCGAAGATGCCCAGTGCCAGCGCCAGCACCGTGGTGGTCGAGGCGACGATGAGGCTGTTGAGCAGGGCGCGGGCGAACGTGGTCGAACCGGAGAACACCTTCGTGTAGCTCTCGAGCGACCACGCGGTCGGCAGCAGCGAGTTGTCGAAGATGTCGTTGGTCCGCCGCAGGCTCGACACGAGCATCCAGTAGAACGGCGCGAGGCAGTACGCGGCGATGACGACGACCGCGACGACGGGGCCGACGGCGCCGAGCACGCCGCTACGCCGCCGGGTGGTCCGGGTGGTCCGGGTGGCGTCCGGCGCCCGGGCGGTGTCGCCGGGGCCGGCTGTGCGTCCGGCCACGGGGTCGATCGTGGTCATCGGGATCCTTCCTTGCGGGCGGCCCTCGCGGCCCGCCGCTGCTTCGCCTCGTCGCCCGAGCCGACGACGTCGGCCCCGAGCAGCTTGATGAACACGAACGCGATGACCGCCACGTAGGCGACCAGCACGATGGAGAACGCCGACGCGGTCCCGTACTGCAGCTGGTTCGAGGAGTCCCAGGCCAGGATGGACAGGGTCTCCACGGAGGACTTGCGCGGGCCGATGAGCACGAACGGCAGATCGAACATGCGTAGCGCGTCGAGCAGCCGGAAGAGCACCGCCACGAGCAGCGCGGGCTTGGCGAGCGGGAGCGTGATCGACCAGAACCGTCGCCAGGCGGTGGCGCCGTCGAGCTTGGCGGCCTCGTAGATCTCCTCGGGGATGATCTGCATGCCGGCCAGGACGAGCAGACCGATGAACGGCGCGGTCTTCCACACCTCGGCGGTGATCACGGCGACCTGGGACATGAACCCCTCGGCGGTCCACAGCACCTGGTGGCCGGAGAGCGCGTTGACGATGCCCTCCGCCTGGAACATCCAGCGCCACAGCAGACCGGACACGGCGGTCGGGATCGCCCACGGCACGAGGATCGCCGCACGCAGGAAGGCCCGGCCGCGGAAGGCGCGGTTCATCGCGACCGCGAAGGCGACGCCGATCACCGTCTCGAGGCCGACGGAGACGAACGTGAAGAACGTCGTGTTCCACAGCGCGTTGTAGAAGCGGTCGCTGCCGGCGCCGGTGAAGATGTCGACGTAGTTGCGCAGGCCGACGAAGACGTCCCCCTCGACGACGAAGCCGTCCGCGTCGAGGCCGGACTGCGAGCTGTACAGCGACTGGTGGAACGCGGAGAGCAGCGGGTACAGCACGACGAGCGCGAGCACCAGGAACGTGGGTGACAGGAGCGCAGCCGCCGTGCGTCCCTCCCGGGGCACGCTCGTGCGGACGCGTGGCGGAGTGAGCGTCGGGGTGACGGGCATCGAGGTCATGGGGGTCCTTCGCCTCAGCGGGGATCGGCGGGGTCGGACGTGCTGCGGGACCGGCCGGGTGGCCGCCGGGGTCGGCGGCCACCCGCGCCGGGTCAGCCGCCGACGATCCCGGTGAGCGTCTCCTGGAGGTCGGCCAGCGCGTCCTCGGGCGACTTCTCACCCGTGACGGCGGCGTACACCTCGTCCTGGATCGCGGCGGTCGTCGCGCCGTACTGCACGACCTGCGGGCGCGGCTGCGCGTTCTCGAGGGACTCGAGGAGCGTCGGCAGGTACGGGTACTTCCCGACGACGGCGTCGTCCTCGAAGAACGAGGAGTACACCGGTGCCCGTGAGCTCAGCTCGAGGCGCTCGCGCTCCTGCTCCTCTCCGGTGAAGAACTGGATGAACTCCAGCGCGGTCTCCTGGTTCTCCGCGAAGCTCGAGATCGCGATGTTGCGACCGCCCAGGGTCGACACCCCGGGCCCGTCCTCGCCGGGCGTGGGCGAGACGCCGAACTTCCCGGCCACGCTGCTGGAGCCGTCCGCGGCGTTGAAGGAGTTGTACACGTACGGCCAGTTGCGCAGGAAGACCAGGCGGCCGTCCTGGAAGGCCTGACGGCCCTGCTCCTCCTGGTACGTGATCGCCTCCTCGGGGATGATCCCCGCGTCGAACCAGTCGACCAGGTGCTGCAGCGCCGTCAGGGCCTCCGGGGTGTCGACGTCCGGCTGACCGTCGTCGGTGAACAGCGAGCCCTCGGCGGAGCCGACGGCCTCGCTGAAGTTGACGGTGAGCCCCTCGTTCTTGTCGAACTGACCCGCGTAGCACGACATCCCGGCCGCCTCCGGCAGGGCGAGGACGGCGTCGCACGCCGTCTCGACGTCCGCCCACGTGGACGGGGGCTCGGAGATCCCGGCCGCGGTGAGCAGGTCGGTGCGCGAGTACAGCAGGGCCCCGTCGGTGTAGTACGGGGCGGCGAACAGGGTGTCCCGGTAGGTCGCCGCGTCGACCGTCGCGGGGATGAGGTCGTCGAGCGGCAGGGCGTCCTCGGGCAGTGGTGTGATCCAGCGGTTCGCGGCGAACTCCGACGTCCACACGACGTCGAGGTTGAGCACGGTGTACGCGTCGCCCTCGATCTGGGCGTTCTGCGCCATCTGCTGACGCTGCTGGTCCGCGTCCAGGGGCAGCTCGATCCACTCGACCTGCTCGTCCGGGTGCTCGGCGTTCCAGGCGTCGATGGAGGCCTGCGCCGCACCGGACGCGTCCGGGCTGCTGACATAGGTGATCGGGCCGCGACCGGACAGCTCTCCGGCGGCGGTGTCCCCGCCGCCGGTCGTCGCGGGCTCGTCGTCGCCGCCCCCTGCGCACGCGGTCAGCGTCAGCGCGGTGACGGCGAGCATGGCCGTGCCGACCAGCAGTCGGGTGTTCGGGCGTCGTTGCCTCATGCGTTCTCTCCTTGGCTGGACCGGGTGGCGACCCGGTCGGGGTGGGGCGGTAACGGGGGGACGGACCGGGCGGGGGCGGTGGTGCCCCGCTCGACGAGCCGGTGGGGAGCACCCGCGTGCTGCTGCTGCGTGTCTCGAGCAGGCACTGCACGGCGAGCTCGCCCATCCGCTCGAGCGGCTGCGCCACGGTGGTCAGCGCCGGGTGCACGTGCTGGGCGGTGCGCGTGTTGTCGAACCCGACGACCGAGACGTCGTCCGGGACGCGGCGGCCCCGGCGCTGGAGCTCGTTCACCACGGCCGCGCCCATCTCGTCGCTGAGCGCGAACACGGCGGTGAGGTCGGGGTCGCGGGAGAGCAGGCGGGCGAGCGCGGGCGGCGCGCTGTCGTACAGCGAGTTGCCGTGCTCGACCAGCGGCCGGGCGTCGGCCTCGCCCATCGCCCGCAGGTACCCGCGTTCACGGGGTGCGTTGACGAACACCGATGAGGTGTCGCCCGCGAGCAGGGCGATGCGCCGGTGACCCAGCTTCAGGAGGTGCCGCGTCGCCTCGAAGGCGGCGCGCTCGTCGTCGATCGCCAGGCTCGGGAAGCGTGCGCCGTCGCGGATGGCCACCGAGATCAGCGGGACCTTCGGTCCGACGACGCGGCGCATGTCGGGGTGATCGCCGCCGAGATGAGCACCACCCCGGCCGCACGGTACGTCCGCAGCATGCGGAGGTACCCCGGGGCGTGCTCCGAGCCCGAGCCGGTACGACCGAGCATCACCGAGTAGCCGCGCACCCGGGCGGCGTTCTCGACCCCGCTCATCACCTCGGAGGCGAGAGCGTCCGAGACGATCGGTGCGAGCACCCCGATCACGGACGTCTGCATGGTCTTCAGGCCACGTGCGAGCGTGTCGGGCTCGTAGCCCAGCTCCTGGACCGCGTCCCGCACCCGCTGCTCGGTGGCCGCGGAGAAGCCGGGGACGCCGTTGACCACACGTGAGACGGTCGCCGGGGAGACGCCGGCGGACCGGGCGACGTCGCGGATGGTGGCCATGGCGTCCTCCGTCCTGCGTCGTCCTCGGCTGGTGGAGCCGCTGTGTCGTGGAGCACGTAAACGTTTGCGCAACGGCACGGCACGTTAGGAAGCGTCGCGGGACCGGGGCAAACGTTTCGGAAACACGGGACGGCGGCTGCTGGCTGCGGCGTCGCCGCCCGGGACGCCCGGCCTCGGCGGAGCGGGCGCGGGGCGTCGCTGCGCGCCGCGTCCGGTGCAGCGCGGTCGCGCGGCCCAGCCGACCGGCTGGGCCGGGATCGAGAGGCAGCCCCGGCCCCGGTTCCAGCCCGGGACAGGGTCCGGGCGCGGGTCAGGCGACGGTGGCGCTGACCGACCCGCTGGGCGTGTCCACCATGACGACGTCGCCGCGGCGCAGCTGGCGTCCGCGGCGGGTCTCGTCCGCGCCGTTGACGGTGACGGCGCCGTCCTCGAGCAGCTCACGGGCCTGCGCGCCGGAGTCGGCGAGGCCGGACAGCTTGAGGAACTGGCCGAGGCGGATGACGTCGTCGCTGATCGGCACGGAGTCCATGCGCCCATCATGCCGCGCCGTCGGCCGGTGCCGGTCGCCGCCGGTCGCCGGACGCCGCCGGTCGCCGGTCGCCAGACGTCGGACGCCGGTCGCCGGTCGCCGGTCGCCTGTCGGCCGGGGTCCCGCCGGCCGCGGTCCTAGACTGTCGGGCGTGATCACCCGCCTGGACCTGCGTGGCCGCAGGATGACCCCCGTGAGCTGCGCGCGGTGCTGTTGCGCGCCGAGGTCGACGTCGACGCCGCGACGCACCTCGTCGCCCCCACGCTGGAGGCGGTCCGGACCCATGGCGCGGCCGCGCTGCGCGACCTCGCGGAGCGGTTCGACGGCGTCCGCCCCGAGCACCTGCGCGTCCCCGCGGAGGCGCTCGCCGCCGCGCTCAGCGATCTGGACCCGACGGTCCGCGCGGCGCTCGAGGAGGCGATCCGCCGGGTGCGGACGGTGCACGCCGCCCAGCGCCCCGCCGACCTCGAGGTCGAGCTGGCGGCCGGCGGGCGGGTGCGCCAGCGCTGGGTCCCGGTCGAGCGCGTCGGCCTGTACGCGCCGGGCGGCATCGCGGTCTACCCGTCGTCGGTCGTCATGAACGTCGTCGCCGCGCAGGAGGCGGGTGTCACGTCGCTCGCCGTCGCGTCCCCGCCCCAGCGCGAGCGCGGCGGGCTGCCCGACCCCACGGTGCTCGCCGCGTGCGCGCTGCTCGGGGTCGACGAGGTGTACGCCGTCGGCGGGGCGCAGGCCGTGGCGATGTTCGCGTACGGCGCCGCCGGCACCGAGCCGGTGGACGGCCCGTGGCTGTGCGAGCCCGTCGACGTCATCACCGGACCGGGGAACGTCTACGTGGCCGCGGCCAAGCGGCTCGTCCGGGGCGTCGTCGGCATCGACGCCGAGGCCGGGCCCACCGAGATCGCCGTCCTGGCCGACGCCGGGGCCGACCCCACCCACGTCGCGGCCGACCTGGTCAGCCAGGCCGAGCACGACCCGCTCGCCGCCGCGGTCCTGGTGACCGACTCACCCGAGCTGGCCGACGCGGTGGAGGACCGGCTGGAGGAGCGCGTCGCCGCCACCCGCCACGCGGAGCGGGTGCGCACCGCCCTGACCGGGCGGCAGTCCGCGGTCGTCCTGGTCGACGACGTCGAGCACGGCATCGCGGTGGTCGACGCCTACGGGGCCGAGCACCTGGAGATCCAGACGGCCGACGCGTCCGGTGTGGCCGACCGCATCCGGAACGCGGGCGCGATCTTCGTCGGGCCCTACTCGCCGGTGTCCCTCGGGGACTACATGGCCGGGTCCAACCACGTCCTGCCCACCGGCGGCTGCGCGCACTTCGCGAGCGGGCTCGGCGTGCACAGCTTCCTCAAGGCCGTGCAGGTCGTCGAGTACGACGCCGACGCCCTGGCGGAGCTCAGCGACCGCATCACCGCACTCGCCGACGCGGAGGACCTTCCCGCGCACGGCGAGGCCGTCCGGGCACGGTTCTGAGCGGGTACCTGCCGGCGCACCGACGCCGCCCGCGCGCATCCGCGCGGGCGGCGTGCGGCGCGGGCGTGGGCAGCCTCACGCCGTTCCGGACGACGCACGCGGTGCGCGATGCCAAACTAGGGTTCCGACCCGGCCCGTGCGGTGCAGGGCCGAACCGGGACCCGTCGGCCGCCTCGGCCGGACGACAGGGACCGGCGTCCGCAGCTCATCGCAGAAACCGGGTCAGCACGTGAACGGCAATGCCACCTTCCGCCACACCGGCACCGCGCTGCTCGCGGTCACCGGGCTCGAAGCCCCGGTGGTGGTCCCGTCCTCCCACTTCGACGACGAGCTCGCCGGTACCCTGAGGCGGCTGAGGCTGCCGCGCGGGCTGCTGCAGCGCGTCGCGGGCGTCCGGGAGCGCCGCTGGTGGGACGCGGGGACCGCGTTCGACGACGCCGCCATCGCGGCCGGCGCCAAGGCGCTCGCCGAGTCCGGGGTGGACGCGGCCGACATCGGCCTGCTCATCAACACCTCGGTCACGCGCGCGCACCTCGAGCCGTCCGTCGCCTCCAAGGTGCACGACGGGCTCGGGCTGCCGCCGTCGGCGCTCAACTTCGACGTGACCAACGCGTGCCTCGGGTTCGTCAACGGGCTCACCCTGGCCGCCGGGATGATCGACTCCGGGCAGATCCGCTACGCGCTCATCGTCGACGGCGAGGACCCGCAGGCCACGCAGGAGGCCACGATCGCCCGGCTCAACCGTCCCGAGACGACGCGCGAGGACTACATGCGGGAGTTCGCGACCCTCACCCTCGGGTCCGGTGCGGCCGCGGCGGTCCTCGGGCCGGTCGACGACCATCCCGGCGCGCACCGGGTGCTGGGCGGGGTCGCCCGCGCCGCGACGCAGCACCACAACCTGTGCGTGGGCGGCATCGACGGCATGCAGACCGACCCGACCGGGCTCCTCGAGGGCGGGCTCGAGCTCGTGCAGGAGGCGTTCCAGGAGGCCGAGGCCGAGTGGGGCTGGTCCGGCATCGACCGCTTCGTCATGCACCAGGTGTCCACGGTCCACATCAAGCGCATCGTCGAGTCCCTCGGGCTCGACCGCCGTGCGGTGCCCCTGACCTTCCCCACGCTCGGCAACGTCGGGCCGGCGTCGGTCCCGATCACCCTCGCCGCGACCGCCGACGAGCTCTCCGCGGGCGACCGGGTGCTCTGCATGGGCGTCGGCTCCGGGCTCAACACCGCGATCACCGAGATCGTCTGGTGACGGCGGCGCCCGTCCCCGTCCAGACCGCGCAGCACCCCCGGCCGACCTCCCGGGGCTCGACGCCGCCTGGTCGCGCCTGGTGGACGTCCCACGCGCCGCGACGACGTCCGCAGCCGGCGCCGACGTCGGCGTGACCGTCGACACCTGGCACGTGCTGGACAACCGCGCCGACGTCGACGGACCCGTGCGCGGCACCCTGCTGTGCGTCCACGGCAACCCCACCTGGTCGTACCTGTGGCGCGACCTGCTCCGCGCCGGTGCGGCAGCCGGGTGGCGCGTGGTCGCCGTCGACCAGCTCGGCATGGGCTTCTCCGCCCGGACCGGGCGCGTGCACCGCCTCGCCGACCGCATCGCCGACCTCGGCGCGCTGACCGACACCCTCGACCTCACCGGCGCCGTGGTGAGCGTCGGCCACGACTGGGGAGGCCCGGTGTCGCTCGGGTGGGCCGTCGCCCACCCCGACCTCCTCGCCGGCGTCGTGCTCACCAACACCGCGGTGTACCAGGACCTCGACGGCCGCACCCCCGCCCCGCTGCGCCTCGCGATGACGCCAGGAGTCCTGCGGGCCAGCACCGTGACGACCCCGGCCTTCCTGGAGACGACGCTCGCGATCGCGCACCCGCCGCTCGACGCCGACGTCCGCGAGGCGTTCCGCGCCCCGTACCGGACGACCGATCGTCGCCACGCGATCGGGGACTTCGTCGCCGACATCCCGGTCGACGCGGACCACCCCAGCCGGCCAACCCTCGAGGCGCTCGCCGCCGGGGTCGCCACGCTGCGGGTGCCTGCCCTGCTGCTCTGGGGCCCGCGGGATCCGGTGTTCGGCGAGCAGTTCCTCGCCGACCTCCTCCAGCGCCTGCCGCACGCGGACGTGCACCGGTTCGAGGGCGCGGGACACCTGCTGCCGCAGGACGCCGACGTCGCGGGCGCGGTCGTGACTTGGCTCGGCGAGCGGTTCCCCGTCCGGACGACCGACGCCGCCACGACCGACGCCGCCACGACCGACGCCGCCACGACCGACGCCGCCACGACCGACGCCGCCACGACCGACGCCGCCACGACCGACGCCGCCACGACCAGCGCAGTCCCGACCGACGCCGTCCTGCCCGACGAGCTCCGCGCCCCGGACGGAGTCGCGCCCCGCACGCCTCCCACGGCCCCCTTCGCCCCGCTGTGGCACGCGCTCGAGAAGCGCCGGGACGACGACGGCGTCGCGCTCGTCGAGATGGCGCCACCCGGCCGCACCGGCCCGCGCACCATCACCTGGTCGCTCCTCGCGCGCCGGGTCGACGAGATCGCCCACGGCCTCGTGGCCGACGGCGTGCGCCCCGGCCACCGCGTCGCCCTGCTCGTCCCGCCCGGCGCCGACCTCACCGCGATCCTCTACGCGTGCCTGCGGATCGGTGCGGTCGTCGTGGTTGCCGACGCCGGCCTCGGGCTGCGTGGGCTGTCGCGGGCCGTGCGGGGCGCGCGCCCGGACGTCGTCATCGGCATCCCGCGGGCGCTCGCGGCCGCCCGGGCCCTGGGGTGGGCGCCGCGGCGCGTCCTCGCCGGATCGCTGGCCCCGGCCGCGCGTGCGGCGCTGGGGGTCGAGAGCACACTCGTCGAGGTCGCCGACCGCGGCCGGGCGGCGCGCGAGGCCGACGGCGCGTCGCTGCCCGAGCCCGCCGCCGACGACGACGCCGCCATCCTGTTCACGTCGGGCTCCACCGGGCCGGCCAAGGGCGTCGCGTACACCCATGCGCGCCTGGCAGCGATGGCGCGGGCCGTCGGAGCGACCTACGGCATCGGCCCCGGCTCCGCTCTGGTCGCGGCCTTCGCGCCGTTCGCCCTGCTCGGACCCGCGCTCGGCGCGACCTGCGCGAGCCCGGACATGGACGTCACCGCCCCCCGGACGCTCACCGCGGCGGCGCTCGCCGACGCCGTCGCGGCGATCGACGCGGCCGTCGTCTTCGCCTCGCCCGCCGCGCTGACCAGCGTCGTCGCGGGTGCCGACACCCTCGACGACGCGGGCCGGCGTGCCCTCGCGGGGGTGCGGCTGTTCCTGTCCGCCGGTGCACCGGTGCCGCCCGAGCTGCTCGCCGCGGCCGGACGGCTCATGCCCGCCGCGGAGCCGCACACGCCGTACGGCATGACCGAGGCCCTGCCCATCACCGACATCTCGCTCGACGGCATCCGCGCCGCCGGGCAGGGCGAGGGCGTGTGCGTGGGGCGCCCGGTCGCCGGGGCCGATCTCGCCATCAGCGCCCTCGACCCCAGCGGTGCGGCGACCGGCCCGGTGGGGCGCCACGTCGGGGTCACCGGGGAGATCCTGGTCAGCGCACCGCACGTCATGGCCCGGTACGACCGGCTGTGGCTGACCCACCGCGCCGCCCGCCGTGACGCCGGGTGGCACCGCACCGGCGACGTCGGGCACCTGGACGACGAGGGTCGCCTGTGGGTCGAGGGTCGCCTGGCGCACGTCGTCACCACGCCCGACGGCGTGCTCACCCCGGTGGGGATCGAGCGCCGCGTCGAGGGTGTGGACGGCGTCGCGCGCGCCGCGGCCGTGGGCGTCGGCCCGCGCGGCGTGCAGGCCGTCGTGGTCGTCGTCGAGACGCAGCCGCCGGCGGCGAAGCCGGGGCTGGCCGACCTCGACCTCACGGCGCGCGTGCGCGCCGCGGTCGACGTGCCGGTCGCGGCGGTGCTGGTGACCGACGCCCTGCCCACCGACGTGCGGCACAACTCCAAGATCGAGCGCACCCGGCTGGCCCGATGGGCGGAGGGTGTGCTCGCCGGCGGGCGGACGGGCCGGCCGTGAGCACGGGCCACGCCGTCGGGTCCACCGAGCGGGTCCTGGTCACCGGCGCGAGCGGGATGCTGGGGCGTGCGGTCGCGGTCGCGGTCGCCGACCGCGGGCACTCCGTGCGGACGTTCCAGCGCGGGCCGGCCGACGTCCCGGGCGCGACCGACGTGCGCGGCTCCCTCACCGACCCGGGCGCGGTGACCCGCGCGGTCGAGGGGTGCACCGCGGTGGTGCACCTGGCGGCCAAGGTGTCGATCACCGGGCACGAGGAGGAGTACCGCGCGGTGAACGTCGAGGGCACCCGGACCCTGCTCGCCGCCGCGCGGGCCGCGGGCGTCCGTCGCTTCGTCATGGTGTCGTCGCCGTCGGTGGCGCACGTCGGGGCCTCGATCGTGGGGAGGCGGCCGGACCGGCGGACCCCGACCGGGCGCGCGGCCCGTACGCCCGGACCAAGGCCGCGGCCGAGCTCCTCGCGCTCGCCGCGGACTCACCCGAGATGCGGGTGCTCGCGGTGCGCCCGCACATCGTGTGGGGCCCGGGGGACACCCAGCTCGTGGGCCGCGTCGTCGAGCGCGCCCGGCACGGGCGGCTGCCGCTGCTCGGCGGCGGGACCGCGCTCATCGACACGACCTACGTCGACAACGCGGCCGACGCGCTCGTCGCGGCGCTCGGGGCGCCGGGCGACGCGTGGGGAGCGTCGTACGTCGTCACCAACGGGGAGCCGCGCCCGGTGCGCGACCTGCTGGCCGGCATGTGCCGGGCCGCCGGGGTCCCGGTGCCGCAGTGGTCCGTGTCGCCCGCGCTCGCGCGGGCCGCGGGCGGCGCGCTCGAGCGGGTCTGGGCGGCCCGCCCGCAGTGGGGCGAGCCGCCGCTGACCCGCTTCCTCGCCGAGCAGATGTCGACCGCGCACTGGTTCGACCAGCGCCGGACCCGCGAGGCGCTGCGCTGGTCGCCCGCGGTGACCCTCGACGAGGGCTTCGCCCGCCTCGCGGCGTCCTTCGCCGACGCCGTTTGACCGACGGCGCCGCTTGACCGACGGCGCCGCCTGTCCGACGGCGCCGCGCCCGACCCCTCAGCCGACCGCGAGCACGAACGGGTGCACTGCCGACGCCCCGGCGCGCCTCAGCAGGCGCGCCGCCACGGTGAGCGTCCAGCCCGAGTCCGTGCGGTCGTCGACGAGCAGGACCGCGCGTCCGGGCAGCCCGGCCGCGGCGGCGTCGGACAGGTGCAGCTCGAGGCGCCGCGCGACGCCGGCGAGCCGCTGCGCGGAGTTCACGTCGTGCCGGCCCGCGGGCACCCCGAGCACCGGCCCGACCGACCCGACGACCGGGACACCGAGCCGGTGCGCGAGGCCCTCGGCGAGGTGCCGGACGAGCTCGGGTCGGCTCGCGGACTCCACGAGCACCACGCCGGCCGGTGCCGGGTCGGGGTGCCAGGCGTCGAGGACCTCGAGCACCGGGCGGCGCAGCGCCACCGGGAGCCCGCCGTCGCGTGCCGCGCCGCCGCCGGCCGCTCCGTCCGGCTCGCCGCCCGCCCCGGGGCCCGAGCCTCCCGAGCCCGGCCCGGACCCGTCGTCCTCGGACCCGGCCGGGGCGGGTGCGAAGAGGTCGCGCAGCAGACCGCCCCACCCGATCCCGTCGAGCCGGGCGACCGCGCGGCCCGTCTCCGGGCGCTCGTCGACCGCGATCCGCCCGGACAGGTCGATCCCCAGCCCGGACATCCCGGTCGGCCACTGCCGGCGCGGCTCGACCTCCACGCCGGGGACCGCGAGGCGCTCGCGGGCGGCGGCGACCTCGGCGTCGTCGGGCGCCTCACCGGCGCTCGTGCCGCCGCACACGTCGCAGCGCCCGCACCGCCAGCCGTCCGTCAGGTCCGGGTCGTCCAAGGCCCGGCGCAGGTACGCCATCCGGCAGTCGTCGGTGGTGACGTAGTCGAGCATCGCGCGCTGCTCCGCGCGCCGGGTCTCGGCGACCCGGCGGTACCGCTCCGCGTCGTACTCCCACGCCCGCCCGGTGGACTCCCACCCACCGCGCACCCGGCGCACGGCGCCGTCGACGTCGAGCACCTTGAGCATGAGCTCGAGGCGGTTGCGGCGCAGCGACACCCGGGTCTCGAGCGCCGCGGTGGACAGCGTGCCGCCCGCTTCGAGCGCCGCGAGGGTCGCGCGCACCTCGGCCTCGGGCGGGAACGCCATCGACGCGAAGTAGTCCCAGATCGCGGTGTCCTCCCGACCGGGCAGCAGGACGACCTCGGCGCGGTCGGTCGCGCGACCGGCACGCCCGACCTGCTGGTAGTACGAGATGGGCGACGCCGGGGCGCCCAGGTGCACCACGAAGGCCAGGTCCGGCTTGTCGAAGCCCATGCCGAGCGCCGAGGTCGCCACCAGTGCCTTGACCCGGTTGGCGAGCAGGTCCTGCTCGGCGGCCTCGCGCTCCGCCGGGTCGGTCTGCCCCGAGTAGGCACGCACCGCCATGCCCTGCTCGCGCAGGTACTCGGTGACCTGCTGCGCGGCGGCGACGGTCAGGCAGTAGACGATCCCGGAGCCGTCGACCTGCGGCAGCCGGTGCCCGAGCCACGCGAGCTGGGACGCCTGGTCAGGCAGCCGCGCGACCGCGAGGTGCAGGCTCTCGCGGTCCAGCGACCCGCGCAGCACCAGGACGTCCGCGAGCGCGCGCTCGGGGTGGGCGGGCGTGGCGTCGGCCCCGTCGGTCGACTCGGAGGTGACAGCGAGCTGCTCGGCGACGTCGGCCGTCACGCGTGCGTTCGCGGTGGCCGTCGTGGCCAGCACCGGGATGCCCGCGGGCAGGTCGGCCAGCAGGGTGCGGATGCGGCGGTAGTCGGGGCGGAAGTCGTGCCCCCAGTCCGAGATGCAGTGCGCCTCGTCCACCACCACCAGGCCCGCCGACGCCGCCAGTCGCGGCAGCACCTCCTCGCGGAAGCCCGGGTTGTTCAGGCGCTCGGGGGAGACGAGCAGGACGTCGACCTCCCCGGCCGCGACCCGCTCGTGCACGCCGTCCCACTCGGTGACGTTGGCGGAGTTGATCGTCTCGGCGCGGATGCCGGCCCGCTGCGCGGCCTCGACCTGGTTGCGCATGAGGGCGAGCAGCGGCGAGACGATCACCGTCGGGCCGGCGCCCCGAGCGCGCAGCAGCGCGGTCGCGACGAAGTACACCGCGGACTTGCCCCACCCCGTGCGCTGGACGACGAGGGCACGGCGGTGGTCGGCGACGAGCGCCTCGATCGCGACCCACTGGTCGTCGCGCAGCCGTGCGTCGGGGCGGCCCACCAAGGCGACCAGCGCCGCCTCGGCCTCCTCGCGCAGGCCGGCGCGGTCGGCGGTGGTCCGGTCGGTCGCGCCGGTCGCGCCGGTCGGGGCGGTCCCGCCGACCGCCGCGCCGGCGGGGCTGTCGGTCGATCGCGGGCCGGTGGACGTCGGGGTGGGGCTCATCCGTCGATCGTAGGCAGCGGCACCGACATGTCCGTGGGCCTCCCTAGACTCGGGGCCGTGACCCTTCCCTGCGTCCGGAGCTCGCGGGCCTCGAGCCGTACGGCGCTCCGCAGCTCGACGTCCCGGTGCTGCTCAACGTCAACGAGAACCCCTACCCGCCCGCGGACGACGTCGTCGCCGACATCGCCGCGGACGTCGCCGCCGCGGCGCGCGGGCTCAACCGGTACCCGGACCGCGACTTCCTCGCGCTGCGGACCGACCTCGCCGCGTACCTGCTCCGCGAGTCCGGCGTCCACCTGGCACCCGAGCAGATCTGGGCCGCGAACGGCTCCAACGAGGTCATGCTGCACCTGCTCCAGGCCTTCGGCGGGCCCGGTCGCACCGCGCTGTCGTTCGCGCCGACCTACTCCATGTACCCCGAGTACGCGCGCGACACCAGCACGGGCTGGGTGCAGGGCCGCCGGGAGGACGACTTCACGCTCGACCCCGAGCGCGCCGCCGCCACGATCGCCGAGCACGCGCCGAGCGTCGTGCTCCTCGCGAGCCCCAACAACCCCACCGGGACGGCGCTGCCGCTGGGCACGATCGAGGCCGTGCTCGCCGCGGCTGCCGCGGTGCCGGGCGGGTGCGTCGTCGTCGTCGACGAGGCGTACGGGGAGTTCCGCCGCGCGGGGACGCCGTCCGCCCTGGAGATCCTCGCCGACCACCCGCACCTGGCGGTCAGCCGGACGATGTCCAAGGCGTTCGGGCTCGCCGGGGCCCGGGTCGGCTACCTCGCCGCGGCACCCGCGCTGGTCGACGCGCTGCGCGTCGTGCGCCTGCCGTACCACCTGTCCGGCGTGACCCAGGCGGTCGCGCGCGCCGCGCTCAAGCACTCGGGCGCGCTCATGGCGCAGGTGGGGTCGCTGCGCGCGGAGCGGGACGCGTGCGTGGAATGGCTGCGCGGGCGCGGGTACGACGTCGCGGAGTCCGACGCGAACTTCGTGCTGTTCGGGCCGTTCGACGACCGGCACGCGATCTGGGAGGGTCTGCTGGCCCGCGGGGTGCTGATCCGCGAGGTCGGGCCACCGCAGTGGCTGCGGGTGTCGATCGGCACCCGCGAGGAGATGGCGGCCTTCCGGGACGCCCTGGTGGAGGTGGACCCCGATGAGCGGCACGCGGACCGGACGGATCGAGCGCACGACCTCGGAGTCGAGCGTGCTCGTCGAGCTCGACCTCGACGGCACGGGCCGGACCGACATCTCCACGAGCGTGCCGTTCTACGACCACATGCTCACCGCGCTCGGCAAGCACTCCCTGCTCGACCTCACCGTCCGGGCGACCGGGGACACCCACATCGACGCCCACCACACCGTGGAGGACGTCGCGATCGCTCTGGGCGAGGCGCTGCGGGTCGCCCTGGGGGACAAGGCGGGCATCGGCCGGTTCGGCGACGCGCTGGTCCCGCTCGACGAGGCGCTCGCGCAGGCCGTCGTCGACGTGTCCGGGCGGCCCTACCTCGTGCACTCGGGTGAGCCCGCCGGGCAGGAGTACCACCTCATCGGCGGTCACTTCACCGGGTCGCTGACCCGGCACGTGCTCGAGTCGATCGCGCACCACGCCGGCATCTGCATCCACATGCGGGTGCTCGCCGGCCGGGATCCGCACCACATCGTCGAGGCGCAGTTCAAGGCCCTCGCGCGGGCGCTGCGCGCCGCGGTGCAGCCGGACCCGCGTGTCGTGGGGATCCCGTCCACGAAGGGCGCCCTCTGATGGCGGGGCCGGCCACCCCGCCGACCCCGCCGGCGGTCGCGCTCGTCGTCACCCCGGTCGCCGCACCTGGCCCGCTCGCGGCGACGTGCGCGATGGCCAAGGTCGACGTGGACGTCGTCCCGTCGGACGTCGGCGCGATCGCCGTCTGCCGCGACACCACCGGCACCGCGCCGCGGGACGCCGCGGTCGCGGTGTCCCGGCTGCTCAAGGGCGTCCCCGTCGTGCTGCTGCAGAAGGCCGAGGGCCGGGCGACCGCGTCGCGCTGGCTCGACGGCGAGCAGGGGAGAAGCTCGCCGCCGGTCTCGTGCTCAGCGGCGCACCGGACGTCCTCGAGGACCTGCTGCTCGGCACGGTCACCGCCGCGGACGTCCCGGGGGTCGTGTCGAGCGTCGGCATGTCCCGGTTCCGCGCGCTGCGCCTGCTCGCCGCGTCGGCGCGCGCGAACCGCCGGTAAACTCGGGTCCCGTGACTCCCACCCCCAGGTCGTCGTCCTCGACTACGGGTTCGGCAACGTCCGATCCGCGGTCCGCGCGCTCGAGCGCGTCGGTGCCGAGGTCGAGCTGACCGCCGACCCGACCGCCGCCAGCGAGGCGGACGGACTCGTCGTCCCGGGTGTGGGCGCGTTCGCCGCGGTGATGGACGGCCTCAACGGCGTGCGCGGCGGCCAGATCATCGACCGCCGCCTGGCCGGTGGGCGCCCCGTGCTCGGCATCTGCGTCGGCATGCAGGTCATGTTCGAGCGCGGTGAGGAGCACGGCGTCGAGGCCGAGGGGCTCGGCGAGTGGCCCGGTGTGGTCGACCGGCTGGAGGCCGACGTCGTCCCGCACATGGGCTGGTCCACCGTCGAGGCGCCCGAGGGCTCCGTGCTGTTCGACGGCATCGAGGCCGAGCGGTTCTACTTCGTGCACTCCTACGCGGCCCGGACCTTCCCCCCGCTCGGGGACGCCCGGTTCACCCCGCCGATGGTCACCTGGTCCGAGCACGGCGGCCGGTTCGTGGCCGCGGTGGAGAACGGGCCGCTGTCGGCGACGCAGTTCCACCCCGAGAAGTCCGGCGACGCCGGCTCCCAGCTGCTCGCGAACTGGGTCGGCTCCCTGCGGTCCTGACCGCCGCGCGCCGCCGCGCCGACGGGCGGCGACCGTCGCACCCGCCCGTCGCGCCCGCCCGTCACGCATCCCCGCGGCACGCCCCGAACCCCCACCGAGGAGAGCCCCACCCATGTCCACCGAACCGCTCGTCCTGCTGCCCGCCGTCGACGTCGCCGACGGTCAGGCCGTCCGCCTCGTCCAGGGCGAGGCCGGCTCCGAGACCTCCTACGGCGACCCGCTGGCCGCCGCGCTCGACTGGCAGTCCGGCGGCGCGGAGTGGGTGCACCTCGTCGACCTGGACGCCGCCTTCGGTCGCGGGTCCAACGCCGAGCTGCTCGCCTCGGTCGTCGCCGCGCTGGACGTCCGGGTCGAGATGTCCGGCGGCATCCGTGACGACGCGTCGCTCGAGCGCGCGCTGGCCACCGGCGCCGCCCGGGTCAACCTCGGCACCGCGGCGCTGGAGAACCCGGAGTGGACCGCTGAGGTCATCGACCGGTACGGCGAGCTCATCGCGGTCGGGCTCGACGTGCGCGGCACCACGCTCGCCGCGCGCGGCTGGACGCAGGAGGGCGGCGACCTGTGGGAGGTCCTCGCGCGCCTGGACGACGCCGGCTGCGCCCGCTACGTCGTGACCGACGTGACCAAGGACGGCACGCTGCGCGGCCCCAACCTCGAGCTGCTGCGCGAGGTCTGCGCGCGCACCGACGCCGCGGTGGTGGCGTCCGGCGGGATCTCGAGCCTGGACGACCTGCGCGCGCTGCGCGACCTCGTCGACGACGGTGTCGAGGGCGCCATCGTCGGCAAGGCCCTGTACGCCGGGGCGTTCACGCTCCCCGAGGCCCTCGAGGTCGCCGGCAAGCCCACCGGCGCCGGCCCGGGCCGGTTCTGACCGGCACCCCGGCGGCGCCGCCGGGCCTGCGGACCCCGGGCGCACGACCGGTCGCGCCCTGCCGCCGTCGTCCCCGTTCGCCGGGGACGACGGCACAGCCGCCCCGCCCTCGCCGCGGCGCTCGAGCGCTACGCCGCCGGCACGGGATCGCTGACCGACGTCGTCGCCGCGCTCGCCCCGACCCGGGTGCTGGTCCCGGTCCTCGCCGAGCTCGAGGCCGCCGACGTCGTCGTGCACGACGGTCACGAGCACACGGTCGACAAGGAGGCGTCGGCCGGCATCGTCGCGCTGCGCGCCCCGGACGGCCGCACCGCGATGCCGGTGTTCTCGTCGGTGGCCGCGATGCAGGCCTGGCACCCGCACGCGCGCCCGGTGCCCAGCGACGCCGCTCGCGCCGCGCTGTCCGCGGTCGGCGAGGGCTGGGAGGTCGTCGTCCTCGACCCGGGCGGCCCGGTCACCGCGGTGCTCCCGCGCCCCGCGGTGTGGGCGCTGGCCCGCGAGCAGCGGTGGCGTCCCGCCGTGGTCGACGGCGTCGTCGACGCCGAGGTCGTCGCGGCGGTCGCCGACGCCGTCGCGGGGATCGCTGCGGTCGCGGGCGTGCGCGCCGAACCGGGCCGCCGCGCCGAGGTCGCCGTCGTGCTCGCGCTCGTCCCGGGGCTGGACCGGGCTGCGCTGGACGACGTCCTCGCGCGCGTCAACGCCGGTCTCGCCGCGCACGAGGTCGTCGCGGCACGGGTCGACTCGGTCGAGCTGCGCCTGACCCAGGCGCCCGGCTGACCGACGCCGCCACCGGCCGGGGTGCGTCGTCGCGCCCCGGGACGCGGACGGGCGTCAGCCGCGCCGCCGGCCCAGCGCCCAGGCGAGCGCCATCGCGATGAGCGTCCCGGCGACCTGCCCACCGAGGACCACGCGGTTGAGGTCGAGCGCCGGGCGCCAGTGCACCCCGGCGTCGTCGACCACGTAGACGCCGACCGGCCGCACGCGGACGCCGAAGCCGCCCCCGCCGCCCTCGCCCGCCGGGGTGCCGTCCGCCGGGCCCGCATCCGACCCGCCGCCGTCCGGCGTCCCGCCCAGGCCGTAGCCGCCGCCGGTGCCGCCGAGGACCTTCGCGACCGGGATCACCTGCACGCCGTCGCGGGTGTACGCCTCGCCGAACACGCGGCGCACCGTCAGGGCCTCGGCGGCCGCGCGGTTGTGGGCGGCCGGGTCGAAGGGGCGCGGGTGCTGTCCATGACGGTCCTCCGGGGTGGGGCGGGTACCTGGGTGGTGGGGGTCACCCCGCGCAGGACGGGGCGTCGACGAAGGCGGCGGTGTCCTCGAGCAGGGAGCGCAGGGTGCTGACCGGGACGATGAAGCTCTGGTCCAGGGTGTTCTTCGCGTAGACGACGCCGATCACCCGACCGTCCGCGTCGAGCACGGCCGAGCCCGAGCTGCCGGGCTCCACCGCGGCGTCAGTGACCAGCACCTCGCCGAGGTTCTCGTTGAGCGGGTCGGTCGTGCCCCCGATCACGCGGCCGCTCGTCACCGTGAGCCGGCCCCCTCGGGGTACCCGACGACGGTCACCTCGTCGCCCGGGGACGGGTCGGCGTCGGCGAGCTCGGGGACGGCGGGCAGGTCGTCGGTGGTCCGCACGACGGCCAGGTCCGCGAGGCTCGCGGTGCTCGCCGTCGTCGCGGCGAGGTCACGCCCGTCGTACGTGCTCAGCTGCAGCTCGGCGGACTCGGCGACGACGTGCCGGTTCGTGATGAGGGTCCGGGCGTCGATCGCGAACCCGGACCCGGTCGACACCGACCCGCACCCGACGTTGCGGATCCGCACCGCCATGCGCTGCGCCGCGTCGAAGCCGTCGGGGAGAGGTTCCCCGACGTGGTCGGGGTGGCCGGCGGGATCTCCGAGGGGACGAGGTCCACCGGGGTCGGCCCGGGCATCGGCGGCACGTACGCGCACCCGGCCACGAGCAGCCCCGTGAGCACCGCGCCGAGCGTGGCGCGCGCGGCCCCGCGGCCTCGGGCCGTCACCGGTCCGCCAGCTCGGCCTGCAGCGCGTCGTTGGCCTCGGAGGCGGACGCGCACAGCCGCTCGACGTCCGCACCGAATCGCGCGAGCTGGTCGGGGTCGTAGGACGCGGCGTCCCCGAGGTAGGTGATGAGCTGGTCCTGACCCTGCACGCACCGCTCGAGGGCGGAGGCCACCGTCCCGGCCGCCGCGGTCACGCGCGCCTGGTAGTCCAGCAGCTGTGCCTGCGCCTCCCGGTCGTCGCCGATCTGCGCCTTCTCGTCCGCCAGGGCGGTGATGCGCTCCTGCGCGATGGCGAGCTGGCCGCGGACGGCCTCCAGCTCCGCGGTCGCGCCCTCGAGCTCCATCCGGGTCGCGACGAGCTCCGTGCCGATGGCCCGCGCCTGGTCCTCGGTCCACGTGACGCGCTCGCGGTACGCCGTCGTCGTCGCGTAGAGGTAGCCCGCCGCCCCCAGCGTCGCGAGGAGCAGGAGGGTGAGCAGGACGACCGGCCACCGCCGACGCCGCCTGCCGCGCGCAGCGGCCGCGTGGACAGGCGGCACGGCGCCGCCGGTGCCCGCGGCGCCGTGCCGCGCGCCGGTCCGCTCCGGCTGCCCCCACCCGGGGACGCGGTCGGCACCCGCCGTCCCGGAGGACATCCCCGACACCCGGACGGGGACGCCCGGACCGGCCCGGTGGGTCGTCGGCACCTCGGCGGTCGGCTCGTTCGTCACCGCGCCAGGATAGGCACCGCCCTCACGGGTCGGCGTGGACCGCGAGAGCGATATCACGGTGCGGTGCGCCCGGACGGTGCGGGATCATCCCGCGGTGATCCTCGCCCCTACGGGCGCCTGCTGCGGCGCCCCGCTGTGCTGCGCCTCGTGCTCGTCTCGCTCGTGGCGCGTGTGCCGCACGCCACCGTGGGGGTCGTGCTCACCCTGCACGTCGTGGTGACCCTCGACCTCGGGTACGCCCAGGCCGGCCTGGTGGCGGCCGCGATGACGGTCGGCATGGCGCTCGGCGGGCCGTGGCGCGGGCGGCGGGTGGACCGGCTGGGTCTGCGTCGCGCCCTGCTGCCGTCGGTCGTCGTCGAGGCGGCCGTCTGGGCTGCCGCGCCGTTCCTCGGGTACCACGCGCTGATCGGCGCCGGGGTCGTCGCCGGGCTGTTCATGGTCCCGGTGTTCTCGGTGGTGCGGCAATCGCTGTCCGTGCTCGTCCCGCCTGCCGAGCAGCGCACCGCGTTCGCTCTCGACTCCGTCGCGACCGAGCTGACGTTCATGCTCGGGCCGGTGCTCGGCGTCCTGGTCGCCACCACCTGGTCGACGACGGCCGCCCTCGTGGCGATCGGCGTCGCGACCGTCGGTGCCGGGGCGCTGCTCATGTGGTTCGACCCGCCGACCCGCTCGCTCGCCGTCACCCCGGCCGGCCCGGCCGACCCGACCGACCCACGAGCCCAGGTCGAGCAGGCTGGGCAGGTGCAGCCGGTCGCCCGGACGGACGCCGGACCGGCCCTCCAGCGGCCGCGCGTGGTGACACCCGCGCTGCTGGTCACCCTGCTCGCCGCCGGTGCGGCATCGCTCGTGCTCACCGGCACCGACGTCGGGATCGTCGCGTCCCTGGAGGAGTGGGACCGCACCGAGGCGACCGGGTGGATGTTCGCGCTCTGGGCCGGCGGCTCGGCCGTCGGTGGGGTGGTCTACGGCGCCGGGCACCGCTCGGTGCAGCCGCTGACCCTGGTCCTCGTCCTGTCACTGCTGACGGTGCCGGCCGCCCTGGCCGGGACGCCGCTCGTGCTCGCGGTCGCCGTCGTGCTCGCCGGGCTCCCGTGCGCGGCGGCGCTGTCGTCGATCACCGCGACGCTCGTCCGGCTCGTGCCGGAGGAACGGCGCGGCGAGGTCATGGGGTGGAGCGGGTCGGCGATGACCGTCGGGTCGGCGCTCGGTGCGCCGGTGTGCGGCGCGCTCATCGACCGGTCCGGCGCGGGCGCCGGGTTCCTGGTGGCCGGTGCGGTGGGCGCCGTCGTCGCCGGTGGCGGCCTGCTCGTGCTGCGGCTGACCCGGGCGCGCCGTGCCGCGCTGCGCCCGGCCGGCCCGGCCGGCGCTGTGACGGCGACCCCGGTCACGGCGCCGGTCACCGCGCCGGTCACCGCGGCCGCGACCGGCGACGAGGTGCTCGCCGCGGGTCAGCTCACGTAGCCGGTGAACTTCTCCCCGGGGCCCTCACCCGGCGCGTCGGGGTAGGGGGACGCCTCGCGGAACGCGAGCTGCAGGGTGCGCAGCCCGTCACGCAGCGACCGGGCGTGCTGGTTGCCCAGGTCGGTGGCGCTCGCGGTCACCAGCGCGGCGAGGGCCGTGATGAGCTTGCGCGCCTCGTCGAGGTCGAGGAAGTCCGCGCCCTTGGCCCCGGGGGTGTCCTCGCTCAGCCCGCACTTCACCGCGGCGGCGCTCATGAGGTGGACGGCGGCGGTGGTGATGACCTCGACGGCGGCCACGTCGGCGATGTCGCGTGTCGCGGCGGCGGTCGGGTCGTCGGAGGGTGGGGTGGTGGCGTCGGAGGACATGCGCCGATCCTCTCACCGGGGCCGGCGAGGAGGGGGTCGGCCGGGCGTCCACGGCGGGATCGCCCGGGTGGCGCGTGTCACTGCGGCCGCCCGGGGGCCGGTGCCGACCGGGTGGTACGCTCGTCGTCGACCAATCGGTCAGTCGTGCCCGCACCCCGGTGCGCTCGGCCGGCCGATGCACAAGTGGAGCTGATCCCACCCAGGTGCCGACCGCCTCTCGGGGCAACAGGTGCCGGGTCCGGTCCGAGAGCGTGGTGACGGCCAGAGGTCGTCGGTGCGCTCGGGTCGCCGGTGCATCCCGCACCTGGCGACGCGGATCCATCGGCCCTCGCCTGTGCCCACGGACGAGGGCCTTTCTCGTCCGTGGTGGAAACACTGCGAGCACGAGGAGCCCCACATCAGCGAGCCCCGCATCAACGATCGGATCCGCGTCCCCGAGGTCCGGCTCGTCGGCCCCGCCGGGGAGCAGGTCGGCATCGTCCGCGTGGAGGACGCTCTGCGGCTGGCGCAGGAGTCGGACCTCGACCTGGTCGAGGTCGCCCCCGACGCACGCCCGCCCGTCTGCAAGCTCATGGACTTCGGCAAGTTCAAGTACGAAGCCGACATGAAGGCGCGCGAGGCCCGGCGCAACCAGACGAACACGGTCCTCAAGGAGATCCGTTTCCGGCTGAAGATCGACCCGCACGACTACGGCACCAAGAAGGGCCACGTCGAGCGGTTCCTCAAGGCCGGCGACAAGGTCAAGGTCATGATCATGTTCCGTGGCCGTGAGCAGTCGCGCCCGGAGATGGGCATCCGGCTGCTGCAGCGCCTCGCCGAGGACGTCGCCGAGCTCGGCTTCGTCGAGAGCTCGCCGAAGCAGGACGGCCGCAACATGATCATGGTGCTCGGCCCCACGAAGAAGAAGGCCGAGCAGAAGCAGGAGCAGCGTCGCGCCGCCCGGGACACCCCCGACGAGGAGCGCCGTCCGGCTGCCCGGGCGACCGCCCCGGCGCCGCGGGTCGTCGCACCGGCGTCCCCGCCCGCGTCCGCACCGGCACCCCAGCCGGCACCGGAGGCCGCTCCGGCGCAGCCCGCTGCCGCCGAGACGCCGGCGGCGCCGTCGGCCGAGGCCCCTGCCGCCCAGCCGGCGCCGTCGGCCGCTCCCGCTGCACCGCGTCCGGCTGCTGCGCCGCGTCCCGCGGCGGCCGCCCGCCCGGCCGCTGCTGCACGGCCGGCGTCGGCTCGTCCGGCGTCGACCCCGGCTCGTCCGGCGGCGGCTCCGGCTCGTCCCGCTGCGCAGACCCCGGCGCCCTCCTCCGCCCCGGCGGAGGAGACACCGGCTCCGGCGCCGCGTCCGACCCCGGCCGCCGTCAAGCCGGTGCCCGCCAAGCCGTCCGCACGGCCCGGCGCCGCCAAGCCGGGGGCCCCGCGTCCGCCGGCCGGCGGGACGGCCTGACCGACCAGCACCACCCAGCACTGCGCGGAGGTCCATCGACCGCCGCAACGACGCCAGTCGCGTGAGGTCCGCGCGATGTGACCGACAGGAGAACGGCTCCCATGCCGAAGAACAAGACGCACTCCGGTGCGAAGAAGCGTTTCCGGATCACCGGGAGCGGCAAGGTCATGCGCGAGCAGGCGGGAACCCGTCACCTGCTCGAGCACAAGTCGAGCCGTCGGACGCGCCGCCTCTCGACCGACCAGGTCGTCTCCCCGGCCGACACGTCGAAGATCAAGAAGCTCCTCGGCAAGTGAGCCTCGCGGGCGCCTGCGCCCGCACCCCTGTAACCCCTGAGCCCCACTACGCAAGGAGCATCACGTGGCACGCGTGAAGCGGGCGGTCAACGCCCACAAGAAGCGCCGCACAACCCTCGAGCGCGCAGCCGGCTACCGCGGCCAGCGCTCGCGCCTGTACCGCAAGGCGAAGGAGCAGGTCACCCACTCCCTCGTCTACGCCTACCGTGACCGCAAGGTCCGCAAGGGCGACTTCCGCAAGCTGTGGATCCAGCGCATCAACGCGGCGTCCCGCGCGAACGGCCTGACCTACAACCGCCTCATCCAGGGCCTCAAGCTCGCGGGTGTGGAGGTCGACCGCCGCGTGCTGGCCGACATGGCCGTCAACGACGCCGCCGCCTTCGCGGCCCTCGTGCAGGTGGCCAAGGCCGCCCTGCCCGCGGACGTCAACGCGCCCGCCGCGCCGGTGACCGCGGCCTGACCGTCGCCGACGCAGCAGCACACCCCCGAACGCCCGGACACCGGCAGACCTCGTCATGACGTCGCCGGCCGGACCCGAGCTGACCAACCCCCGCGCGGAGCGGGTCAAGGCAGCGCGGGCCCTGTCCGGGCGTTCGGCGCGTCTGCGCACCGGACGCTTCCTCGTCGAGGGCCCGCAGGGCGTCCGCGAGGCGGTGCGCGAGGCCCCGGACCGCGTCCGCGACCTGTACCTGACCCCCACGGCGGCCCAGCGGTACCCGGAGATCGTCACGGATGCCGCGGACCGCTCGGTGCGGGTGCGCATGGCGAGCGAGGACGTCGTCGCGGCGATGAGCCCGGACGCGCAGGGCGTCCTCGCGGTCGTCGACATGCACGACCCCGGCCTGGCTGCCGTGCTGGCCGCGCGCCCGCGGCTCGTCGCCGTGCTCGCCCGCGTCCGCGACCCCGGCAACGCCGGCACCGTCATCCGGGCCGCCGACGCCGCCGGGGCGGACGCCGTCGTCCTCACCGCCGAGAGCGTCGACGTGCACAACCCCAAGGTGGTCCGGTCGACCGCAGGGTCGCTGTTCCACCTGCCGGTCACCGCCGGCGCGAGCCTCGCCGAGGTCACCGCCGCCCTGCGCGACGCCGGCCTGGGCATCCTGGCCGCGGACGGCGCGGGGGAGCACGACCTCGACGACCTGCTGGACGTCGCCGGCGGCTCCGGGACGGTCCCGGACCTGTCCCGGCCGACCGCGTGGGTGTTCGGCAACGAGGCGTGGGGGCTGCCCGAGGCGGACCGCGCTCTCGCGGACGCCGTGGTCCGGGTGCCGATCCGCGGGCGCGCCGAGTCGCTCAACCTCGCGACCGCCGCCACGGTGTGCCTGTACGCCTCCTCGCGCGCGCAGCGCTGACGCCGGCGTCCGCCGCCCGACCGCCACACACCTCCGGAGGCACCGTGCGTCTGTTCGCCGCCGTCCAGCCACCCGAGCACGTGCTCGCGCACCTCGAGCGCGCCCTCGCCGCCGTCCGCGGTCCGGACGAGGACGCCGGCGGCGTCGGCCCGCTGCGGTGGGCGGCCCTGGAGGACCGGCACGTCACGCTCGCGTTCTTCGGCGAGGTGCCCGACGGCGCCGCGCCGGACCTCGCGGACGGGCTCGCCGCGATCGCCGCGGCGCACGCCCCGTTCCGGTCCCAGCTGCGCGGCGCCGGTGTGTTCGACCGGCGGGTGTTCTGGATCGGCGTCGGCGGCGACGTGGACGCGCTCGGTGCGCTGACGGCGGAGTGCGTCGGGCTCGGCGAGGAGGTCACCGGCCGCACCGACAGCCGCGTCCGGTCGCGGTCGCACTTGACCGTCGCCCGCGTGCGCTCGCAGGCCCGGGCCCGCCCCCGGCCGTACCGGCGTCGCGAGACGACGGCCGGGCCCGCCGGGCCGGACCGGGTCGCCGCGCTGTCGCACGCGCTCGCGGTGTACTCCGGGCCCGAGTGGACCGTCGAGGACTTCGCCCTGGTGTCCTCGCGCCCCGGCGAGGGGCGCGGTGGGGGACCGGCGTACACGACCGAGGCGACCCTCGCGCTCGGCCACGCGTCGTCGTCGGGCACCTGACCGGGGCGAGCGCCCCCTAGACTCCTCGGGGCCGCGAGGCCCGTCGCACTCCCCGGAAGGCTCGGATGTCCACCCCAGAAACCCCCGCCCTGTCGCCGCTCGACGCCGACGCCGTCGAGGCCGCGCTGACCCAGGCGCTGGCCGCCGTCGCCGCCGCGACCGACCTCGACGCGCTGAAGGCCGCACGGCTGGCCCACTCCGGTGACCGCAGCCCGCTCGCGCTCGCGAACCGCGAGATCGGACGCCTGGCCCCGGCGGACAAGGCGGTCGCCGGCAAGCTGCTCGGCTCGGTCCGCGGACGGCTCAACGCCGCCATCGCTGCGCGAGGCGCCGAGCTCGAGGCCGAGCGCGACGCGCGGGTGCTGGTGGAGGAGACGGTCGACGTCACCCTCCCGGTCGACCGGACCCCGCGCGGTGCTCGGCACCCGCTCGAGCTGCTCCAGGAGCGGATCGCCGACGTGTTCGTCGCGATGGGCTGGGAGATCGCCGAGGGCCCCGAGGTCGAGGCGGAGTGGTTCAACTTCGACGCGCTGAACTTCGGCCCCGACCACCCCGCCCGGCAGATGCAGGACACGTTCTTCGTCGAGCCCGCCGACGCCGGCCTCGTGCTGCGCACGCACACCTCGCCCGTGCAGGCGCGCACGCTGCTGTCCCGCGACCTGCCGGTCTACATCGCCTGCCCCGGCAAGACCTTCCGGACCGACGAGCTCGACGCGACCCACACCCCGGTGTTCCACCAGGTCGAGGGCCTCGCGATCGACAAGGGCCTGACGATGGCGCACCTCAAGGGCACGCTGGACCACTTCGCCAAGGCGATGTTCGGCCCCGAGTCGCGCACCCGGCTGCGGCCCGCGTTCTTCCCGTTCACCGAGCCCAGCGCCGAGATGGACTTCTGGTTCCCGCAGAAGAAGGGCGGGCCCGGCTGGATCGAGTGGGGCGGCTGCGGCATGGTCAACCCGAACGTGCTGCGCGCGTGCGGCGTGGACCCCGACGTCTACTCCGGCTTCGCGTTCGGCATGGGCATCGAGCGCACCCTCATGTTCCGCCACGGCATCGCCGACATGCACGACATGGTCGAGGGCGACGTCCGCTTCTCCCAGCAGTTCGCAGGAGTCCTCTGATGCCCCGCATCCCGCTGTCCTGGCTCGCCGAGCACGTCGCCCTGCCCGCCGGGGCGACCGCCGAGTCCGTCGCCGCCGACCTCGTGCGGGTCGGGCTCGAGGAGGAGGCCATCCACCCGGCCGCCGTCACGGGTCCGCTCGTGATCGGGGAAGTGGTGTCCGTTTCGCCTGAGGCGCAGCGGAACGGCAAGACCATCAACTGGTGCCGGGTCGACGTCGGGCCTGAGCACGGCGAGGTGCGCGAGGACGGGACCGTCGGCCCGCGCGGCATCGTGTGCGGCGCGCACAACTTCGACGTCGGCGACCGCGTCGTGGTCGCGCTGCCGGGCGCCGTGCTGCCCGGGCCGTTCCCGATCGCGTCCCGCAAGACCTACGGCCACGTGTCCGACGGCATGATCTGCTCGGCCCGCGAGCTCGGGCTGGGCGAGGACCACGACGGGATCATCGTCATCTCCCGGATGGGCCTGGACGCCGAGCCCGGCACCGACGCGCGCGAGCTGCTCGGGCTGGGCGAGGAGGTCCTCGAGATCAACGTGACCCCGGACCGCGGGTACTGCTTCGCGATGCGGGGTGTCGCCCGCGAGTACGGGCACTCCACCGGTGCGGCGTTCACCGACCCCGGCCTCCCGGGGACCGTGACGGACGTCGCCGCGGTGACCCGCCCCGCGGCGGGCGGCTTCGCCGTCGAGATCGCCGACGACGCCCCGATCGACGGCGCCCCGGGCTGCGACCGCTTCGTCGCGCAGGTCGTGCGCGGCGTCGCCGCGTCCGGGCCGTCCCCGACGTGGATGCAGCGCCGCCTGACCCAGGCCGGGATGCGCCCCATCTCGCTCGCCGTCGACGTCACGAACTACGTCATGCTCGACCTCGGCCAGCCCCTGCACGCCTACGACCTCGGCCTCGTCGCCGAGCCCGTCGTCGTGCGCCGGGCGCGCCCGGACGACGCCCTGACGACGCTGGACGACGTCGAGCGCACGCTGCACCCCGAGGACCTCGTCATCACCGACAGCCCCGAGGGGCGCACCGGCGCACGCGTGCTCGGCCTGGCCGGGGTCATGGGTGGCGCCCAGACCGAGGTCAGCGCGGTGACCACCGATCTGCTGCTCGAGGCCGCGCACTTCGACCCCGTCTCGGTCGCGCGGACCAGCCGCCGGCACCGCATCCCCAGCGAGGCCGCCAAGCGCTTCGAGCGCGGCGTCGACCCGCAGGTCGCGCGGGTCGCGGTCGCCCGGGCTGTCGACCTGCTCGTCGCCCACGGCGGCGGCGTGGCCGACGACGCCCTGACGGACGTCGACCGCACGCCCACCGAGCCGACGGTCGAGCTCGCCGTCGACCTCCCGGCCCGGCTCGTCGGTGTCCCGTACACGCCCGCCGAGGTGACCGAGACCCTCGAGGCCATCGGGTGCCGCGTCGCGCCGTCCGGTGACACCGACCGCGCCACGCTGCACGTCACCGTCCCGTCCTGGCGACCCGACCTGCGCGTCGGCGTCGACCTCGTCGAGGAGGTCGCGCGGCTGCGCGGCTACGACGCGATCCCCTCCGAGCTCCCGGCGGCGCCGTCCGGCCGCGGGCTCACGCCCGAGCAGCGTGCCCGCCGCGCGGTCGCCACCGCGCTCGCCGATGACGGCTGGACGCAGACGCTGTCCTACCCCTTCGTCGGGGCCGAGCAGCACGACGCCCTGGGCCTGCCCGCCGACGACGCCCGCCGCCGCGCCCTGCGGCTGGCGAACCCGCTCGCCGACACGCAGCCGGAGATGCGCACGAACCTGCTCACGACGCTGCTGGAGACGGCGCGGCGCAACGTGGGCCGGGGCGCGACCGACGTCGCGCTGTACGAGATCGGCCTGGTGACCCGGCCGCTCCCGGACGCCCCGCCCGCGCCGCAGCTGCCCGGCGGCGTCCGGCCGTCTGACGACGACCTCGCGCGGCTCGCCGCGGCGGTCCCGCCGCAGCCGCGCCGGGTGGCCGGCTTCCTCGCCGGTGCCCGCGAGCGGGCCGGCTGGTGGGGTCCGGGGCGTCGCGGTGACCACGCCGACGCGATCGCCGCCGCGCTGCTGGTCGCGCGGACGGTCGGCGTGACCGTGCAGGTCCGCGCCGACGCCGACCACGCGCCGTGGCACCCCGGCCGCACCGCCCGGGTCGAGCTGGCCGACGGGACGCTCGTCGGGCACGCCGGCGAGCTGCACCCGCAGGTGCTCGCCCGCCTCGACCTGCCGGCCCGGTCGGTCGCGTGGGAGGTCGACCTCGACGTCCTGCTCGGCGCCGCGCCGCGTGAGCCGCTGCAGGCCCTGCCCGTGTCCACCTTCCCGGTGGGCAAGGAGGACCTCGCGCTCGTCGTCGACGCCGACGTCCCGGCCGGGGACGTCGAGGCCGCCGTCCGCGACGGCGCCGGTGACCTGCTCGAGGAGGTCCGGCTGTTCGACGTCTTCACCGGCCCGCAGGTGGGCGAGGGCAAGAAGTCGCTCGCGTTCTCCCTGCGCCTGCGCGCCGCGGACCGCACCCTCACCGCGGCCGACGCCGCCGCGGTCCGGGACGCCGCGGTCGCCGAGGCCGGACGTCGCACGGGCGCCGTGCTGCGCGGCGCCTGAGCGTGGCGGCGCCGGTCCCGGTCCACCCGGTCACGGTCCACCGCGCCGGCGTCCGCGCCGTCGACCCGCTGACGCTCTACGCGATCCTGCGGCTGCGGGTCGACGTCTTCGTCGTGGAGCAGGCGTGCGCGTACCCCGAGCTCGACGGGCGTGACGTCGAGCCGGACGCCGAGCTGTTCTGGGTGAGCGACGGCCCCGACGTGCTCGCCACGCTGCGGCTGCTGCACGACGCCGACGGCGCCCTGCGCATCGGCCGGGTCGCCACGGCCGCGACCGCACGGTCGCGCGGCGTGGCGGCGCAGCTCATGCGGGCCGCGCTGGGCCGTTGCGGCGAGATCGACCCGGCCGCACCCGTCGTGCTCGACGCGCAGGCGCACCTGGCGCACTGGTACGCCCGGTTCGGGTTCGCCGTCGCCGGGGACGGGTTCGACGAGGACGGCATCCCGCACGTGCCGATGCGGCGGGGGCCGGCGGGCTGAGTCCCGGTGATGCGGCGCGGTGAGGACCGGCGCGCGGTCCGGCGAGGCCGCTGACAGCATGGCGTGATGAGCCGCGCCGCCGACGCCCGCACCGTCGACCTCGACGCGCTGCGCGAGCGCGTGCTGGGGGAGCAGGGCGGATCGGTGGACGACAGCATCCCGCAGCTCGCGGACGCCGACCCGGACCTGTGCGGGCTCGCTCTCGTGCTGACGGACGGCACCGTGCGGGGCAGCGCCCAGGCCGACGTCGCCTTCAGCGTGCAGTCCGCCGTCAAGCCGTTCCTCTTCGCGCTGGCGCTGCTCGACACCGACGGCGAGGCGCTGGACCGCATCGGCATCGAGCCGACCGGCGAGGCCTTCGACGCGATCAAGCTCGAGACCGGCACCGGCCGACCGCCGAACCCCATGGTGAACGCCGGTGCGCTCCTCACCGCCGCGATGGTCGACGGGGACGACGTCGCCGCCCGCGAGGAGCGCATCGTGCGTGGCCTGTCCGCGTTCGCCGGCCGGGACCTCGAGGTGGACGAGGACGTCGCCCAGAGCGAGCACCTCCTGGGTGACCGCAACCACGCCCTGGCGCACCTCATGCGGGCCGAGGGCACGCTGAGCGTGGGAGCCGACGACGCCGTCGCGGTCTACGCCCGCGCGTGCGCGGTGCTGGTCGACGCCCGTGCGCTGGCCGTCATGGGCGCGACGCTCGCCTTCGGAGGCGTCAACCCCGTCTCCGGGGAGCGGGTCGTCCCCGAGGGCGTGGCGCGCGACGTCGTGTCGGTCATGGCCACGTGCGGCGTCTACGACGGCTCCGGCCGGTGGATGCGCGGCGTCGGCGTTCCCGCGAAGTCGAGCGTGTCCGGCGCCATCGTCCTCTCGGCGCCGGGGGTCCTCGGCGGCGCCGTGATCAGCCCGCCCCTCGACGAGCAGGGCACCAGCGTGCGGGGACGCATCGCCTGCGAGGTGCTCAGCGCCGAACTGGACCTGCACGTCTTCGGCTCGCGCTGGTCCTGAGGGGCGGGGACGGCGGTCCGCTCCGCACCACGACGATCGTTCGTGACGCGGTCGTCCGCGTGCGACCGGCTCCGGCGACGCCCGCTCACGCCAGGGACAGGAAGAGCTTCTCCAGCTTCGCGACGTCGAGAGCCGGTGCCTCGCCCGGTGTCTCCGGCTGGGTGAGGCACTGCTTCATGCCCGAGGCGATGATCGCGAACCCCGCCCGGTCCAGGGCGCGGGAGACCGCGGACAGCTGGGTGACGACGTCCTCGCAGCTCTGGCCCTCGTCGAGCATGCGGATGACGGCGGTGAGCTGGCCCTGGGCTCGCTTGAGCCGGTTGCCGACCTTGGCCATCTCGGTGGGATCGAGCTCCATGGGTCCTCCTCGGGGTGCGTCTTGTGGTGGTCGGTGCGTCAGCGGCGGACCGCGCCGCCGGCGGCCTGCCAGGCACCGATGCCGCCGGACAGGCTGGTGGCCTGGAGCCCGAGCCCGCGCAGCTGCTTGGCCGCGATGCGCGAGCGCATCCCGGAGGCGCACATGACCACGACCGGGGCGTCCTTCGGCAGACGCCGCGGGGCGACGGAGACGTCGCTCAGCGGCACGTGCACGGCCTGCGGCGCGTGCCCCGTGCTCCACTCGGTCCGCTCCCGGACGTCGAGGAGGCCGGCGCCGTCACGGACGAGCCGTACGGCGGTCGGTCCGTCGATCGTCGACGGGAGGCTGCTCGGGTCGGTACGACCGAGCAGGCGGTCGAGGGTGTCGCGCAGGCTCATGCGTGGGCTCCTTCGGGGGTGGCGACCAGGTCGGGTCGGGCGGTGGTGAGGCTGAGCCAGCCGCCGGACAGGTTGCGGGCGTCCAGGCCGGCCTGGAGCAGGACGCGGGTGGCGATGAAGGAACGCACCCCGCTGGCGCAGTGCACCGCGACCGGGCGGCCGTCGGCCGCGTCGCGGACCTCGTCGAGGCGCCCCCGCAGCTCGGTGTGCGGGATGTTGAGCGCGCCGGGCAGGTGACCGCGGTCGAACTCGGCGCGGGAGCGCGCGTCCAGGACCAGGCTCGTGGCCAGCACGTCGTCGACCTCTGACGCGCTCCACTGCGGCATGGTGCCGTCGAGGACGTTCTGCGCGACGAAGCCGAGCATGTTCACCGGGTCCTTGGCCGAGCCGTACGGCGGGGCGTACGCGAGCTCGAGCTCGGCGAGGTCGTCGGCCGTCATCCCCGCGCGCAGCGCGGTCGCCAGCACGTCGATGCGCTTGTCGACGCCTGCGCGGCCGACGGCCTGGGCGCCGAGCAGGCGACCGTCCGGGGCGAAGCTCGCCACCACGTGGACGGGCTCCGCGCCGGGGAAGTAGCCGGCGTGGTGACCGCCGTGGATCCGGACGACCTCGTGCGCGATCCCGGCGCGCGCCAGGGTCGCCTGGCTCGCACCGGTGACGGCTGCGGTCAGCCCGAACACCCGGACGATCGCCGTGCCGAGGACCGGGGCCTGCGGCGTGGTGCGCCGACCCAGCAGGGAGTCGGCAGCCCGGCGTCCCTGGCGGTTCGCCGGCCCGGCGAGCGGGACCGGCCCCGTCTCGCCGGTGACCGCCTGGACGACCTCGACGGCGTCGCCGACCGCCCAGATGTGCGGGTCGGACGTGCGCTGGTCGGCGTCGACCCGGATCGCGCCGCGGGCGCCGAGCTCCAACCCGGCGTCGCGTGCGAGGTCGCTCGCCGGACGGACCCCGACGTTCACGACGACGACGTCCGCGGTGATCTCGGTGCCGTCGGACAGGGTGACCGTCGCCGCGCCGCCGTCGGCGGGCGTGACGGTGCGGGCCGAGATGCCGAGGTGGAGGCCGACGCCGTGCGCCCCGAGCTCGTCGGCGAGCAGCGGGGCGAGCTCGGCGTCGAGCGGGGGCAGCACGTGGTCGGCGAGCTCGACGAGCTCGACCTGGAGCCCGCGGGCGGTCAGCGCCTCCACGGCCTCGAGCCCGATGAACCCGGCACCGACGACGACCGCGCGTCGGGGACCGTCCGCGGGCAGGTCGGCGACCCGGGCGGTGAGCGCGTCGAGGTCCGGGATCGTGCGCAAGGAGTGCACGGCCGGGTGGTCCAGCCCCTCGATGGGCGGTCGCACGGCGACGGCACCCGGTGCGAGCAGCAGGGCGTCGTACGGGACCTCGTCGACGCCCTGCGCCGTCGCCACGGTGACGGTGCGCGCCTCGCGGTCGATCGCCGTGACGCGGCTGCCCGTGCGGACGTCGAGCGCGAGGGCGGCGCCCAGAGATGCGGGGGTGTGGAGCAGGAGGTCGTCACGACGCTCGATCTCGCCGGACAGGTGGTACGGCAGGCCGCAGTTGGCGAACGAGACGTGGTCGGACTGCTCGAGGACCACGATCGACGCGGTCTCGTCGAGGCGGCGAGCGCGGGCGGCCGCGCTCATGCCACCGGCGACACCACCGACGACGACGATGCGCCGGGGGTTGCGGGACGCTGTGCGGAGGTTGAGAGCATGGCCCGACAATACCCCCGGGGGTATGCATCGATTAACGGCTGCCGCGCGTGGCGCCCGTCACCGCGCCGAGGAGGCCGCCCGGACGAACCGCGCGGCGAGCCCGTCCCACGTCCATGCGCCGAGGACGACACGGCAGCGGGTGCGTCGGCTCGCGCTGGTCCTGACGACGCCGCCCGTGCCGCCCGTGTCGCCCGTGCCGCCGGTGTGCAGGGCCTACGGTGCGGTCATGCACACCGCTGCCCTGGTCGCCTGCTCCGTCCTGGCGTGCCTCGTCGCCTTCCAGGCGTGCCTCGCGCTCGGGGCACCGTGGGGACGTCTCGCGTGGGGTGGCCGGCACGACGGCCCGTTGCCGCGGGGGCTCCGGGTCGCCAGCGGAGTCTCGATCGCCCTGTACGCCGCGATGGGTGCGCTGCTCCTCGCACGGGCCGGGCTCGTCCGGCCGGTCGCTCCCGACGGCGTCGTCCGGGTGCTCTCCTGGGTGCTCGTCGGGTACCTCGCGCTCGGCGTGGTGATGAACGCGCTCTCCCGCAGCCGGGCCGAGCGGGTCGTCATGACACCGACGGCGCTCGTGCTCGCCGCGTGCAGCGCGGTGGTCGCGGCGGGACCGCCGGCGTGAGCGCCCCCGGCCACGACGGCCTCGACCCCGGTCTGCGCCGGATGGCGCCGGTGCTGCACGCGATCACGGCGCGGACCCCGCAGGGCTACCGGCGTCAGGTGCGCGTGGTCAACGCGCTCACCCGTCGGCCGCGTCGATCGCGTCCGTCCCGTCCCCGCGTCCGCGGCGGGATCGAGCGGAGCCAGCGGTGGATCACACGTCGCGACGGGTCGCCGCTGCGTCTGCTCGTCATCCGCCCGGCGGCCGCCCGGACGGGGTGGCCGCCGTCCTGTGGATCCACGGTGGCGGTTACGCGATCGGGACGCCGGAGCAGAGCCGCGCGACCGCGGAGCGGCTCGTGGCCGCGTCGGGCTGCGTGGTCGTCCTGCCCGACTACCGGCTCTCCACCGAGGCGCCCTACCCCGCCGCCCTCGACGACTGCGAGGACGCCCTGCGGTGGCTGCGGGACTCGGCCGCCGGGCTCGGTGTCGCCGACGACCAGCTCATGGTCGGTGGCGAGAGCGCCGGAGGCGGTCTTGCCGCGGCGCTCACCCTGCTCGCCCGCGACCGCGGGGAGGTGGCCATCGCCTTCGCGATGCCGCTGTACCCGATGATCGACGACCGGCCCACCGGCTCCTCGCGCGACAACGGCGCTCCGGTCTGGAACACCGCCACCAACGAGGGTGCCTGGGATCTGTACCTCGGCGCCCTCCGGGGTGGCGATGTCCCCACGTACGCGGCACCGGCCCGCGCCGAGGACCTGCGTGGCCTGCCGCCCACGCTGACGTTCGTCGGTGACGCCGAGCCGTTCCACGACGAGGTCGTCGACTACGTCCGTCGCCTCCGCGACGCCGACGTCCCCGTCACGTCCACCGTGTACCCCGGTGCCTTCCACGGGTTCGACCTGGTCGCGCCCTGGGCCCCGGTCAGCCGACAGGCCCGGGCCTTCCTGCTCGACGGCTTCCGTCACGCCGTCGCGACCCTCCGCGCTCCTCAGCCCGCGGGCGACTGAGGCGACGCCTCGCCCGGCAGCGTGCCCGTCCGGTGGCCCACGGGCCACCGATGAGTCCGCGCCCGCGCGGCGGTCCCTACGAGCATGATGACCTCTCCCACGAGCGGACCCGTGATCGTCACGCGGCTCGCGCAGCCGTACGTCGCGATCCGGTGCGTCGTGACCATGCAGACGATGAGCGTGGCCGCGGACCGTATTCCGGACGTGCTGAGCTGGGCGGCGGACCGCGGTGTCGTCCCCTCCGGTGCGCCCTTCTTCCGGTATCTCGTCATCGACATGGAGGCGGACGTCGAGATCGAGGTCGGGGTGCCGGTGGACCGGGGCGTGGACGGCGACGGTGAGGTCACGGCGGGCGTCCTGCCGGGTGGCCGGTACGCCGTCGTCGAGGTCACCGGCCACCCCGACCGGCTCGTCGAGGCGACGGCCGACCTCCTCGACCGGGCCCGCGACGACGGGCTGGTGTGGGACCGGGTCGACACCGACCGTGGCGAGGCCTGGGGCTGCCGGCTGGAGGTCTACCCGACGGACCCTCGCGAGGAACCGGACATGGACCGGTGGCGGACCGAGCTGGTCTTCCGGTTGGCCGACTGAGGGTCGGACCGCCGGACCGTCAGACCGGGCGTGCCAGCAGGGCCACCCGGACCGTGCCGCCCTTGGTCACCTGCTCGCCGACCTGGGCGAACCCGAGCCGGGCATGGAAGGCCAGGGACTGCGGGTTCGGCGGCTCGAGGTTGACCTCGCAGGTGACCTCGGCGAGGCCGAGCGTGCGTGCCCGGCCCAGCACCGCGTCGTACAGCAGCCGTCCCAGGCCGCGGCCGTGGGCGTGCGGGGCGACGACGATGCGGTCGACGTACAGCGACCCCGGCCGGTGCTCGGCGAACCAGCGGAAGTTCTCGCTGACGTAGTCCGCGCCGGGGGCGAGTGCGAGCAGGAAGGCCACCGGGGTGCCGTCGTCGTCGTCGGCGATCGTGATCGCGAGGTCGCAGACGGGGACGTGCGCGGCGAGGGCGGCGGTCCCGAGCGCGTTGACGGCCGGGACGGCGGCGTCGTTGAGGACGGCGAGGGCCGGGACGTCGTCGGGCGTGATCGGGCGGGGGCGCAGGGCGTCGTGCACCGGCGCGCCGGGGAGCGGGCCGGTCATCGCCCGTCCGCAGCCCAGGCGCGCTCGAGCGCCTCGGTGAACAGCTCGGTCGGCTGGGCGCCGGAGACGCCGAGCCGGCGGTCCAGCACGAAGAACGGGACGCCGGAGACCCGCACGGTGCGGCCCTCCTCGAGGTCGGCGAGGACGTCGTCGGTGGCGTCCGTCCCGGCCAGGGACGCGCGCACGTCGTCGGCGTCCAGGCCGACGCCCGCGGCGATGCCGGCGAGCACCTCGCGGTCGTCCACCGCGAGCCCCTGCTCGAAGTGCGCGCTCATGAGCGCCTCGACCATCGCGTCGGCGACCTGCGGGCCACGACGCCGGGCCAGGTGGATGAGCCGGTGCGCGTCGAGGGTGTTCGCCGGCCGGACCGTGTCGAAGCGGTACCGCAGCCCGACGCCCGCGGCGACCTCGGTGACGTGCGCGAACATCTCCTGCACGGACTCCAGCGGCAGCCCCTTGGTCTGCGCGAGCATCTCGGCCTCGCTGAGCGGGGAGCCGACCTCGGCCTCGGGGGAGAGCTGGTAGCTGCGCCACCGGACCTGCACCTGCTCACGGTGGGGGAAGGCCTCGAGCGCGGCGGCGAACCGGCGTCGGCCGATGTAGCACCACGGGCAGGCGACGTCGGACCAGATCTCGACGAGCAGCGGCCGGGTGCGCGGTGCAGCGGCGAGGGGGCGGTGGGGGAGACGGGTTCGGCGGTGCTCACGGGTGCAGCAGGACCTTTCCGGTGGTGGCGCGACCCTCGAGGGCGCGGTGGGCGTCGGCGGCGTCCGCCAGGGGGAACGTGGCGCCGATGCGGACGTCCAGTCTCCCGGCGAGGACGGCGTCCCACAGGTCACCGGCCCGGTCGAGCAGCTCGGCGCGGGTCGCGACGTAGTGACCGAGCGACGGGCGGGTCAGGTACAGGGACCCGCCGGCGTTGAGCCGCTGCGGGTCGAACGGCGGCACGGGCCCGGACGCTGCCCCGAACAGCGCCAGGCCGCCGCGCGGGCGCAGCGACGCCAGCGAAGCCTCGAACGTCGAGCGGCCGACGCCGTCGAACACGGTGTGCACGCCCGCACCGCCGGTGAGGTCCCGGACGAGCGCCGGCAGCTCGGCCGTGAGGTCGCCGAGCTCGGTGTACCGGATGACGTCGGACGCCCCCGCGGCGCGCGACAGCTCCTCCTTCTCCGTCGACCCCACGGTGGTGATCACGCGGGCGCCGCGCGGGACGGCGAGCTGGGTGAGCAGCAGGCCGACGCCGCCAGCGCCGGCGTGCAGCAGCACGTCCTGGCCCTGCTCGACGGGGAACGTCGACGTCACGAGGTAGTGGGCGGTCAGGCCCTGCAGGAGGAGCGCGGCCGCGACGTCGTCGTCGACGCCGTCCGGCACCGGGACCGCCTCGCGGGCCGGCACGGCGACCTGCTCGGCGTACGAGCCCGCGGCGCCGCTCCAGGCGACGCGGTCGCCGACGGCGAGGTCGTCGACGCCGTCGCCCACCGCGACCACGCGCCCCGCGCCCTCGGAGCCGACGACGTGCGGGTAGGGCATCGGGTAGACGCCGGACCGCCGGTAGGTGTCGATGAAGTTGACGCCCGCCGCGGCGACGTCGACGAGGACCTCGCCGGACGCGGGGGACGGGGCGGGCAGGTCGTCCAGGCTCAGGACGTCGGGTCCGCCGGCGGCGGTGGCGCGGATGGCTCGCATGTCCGGGCACGATAGTCGAGGCCGCCGACCGGCCCGGCGCGGCGTATGCATAGATCGAGCATGGCGGTGTATGGTCATGCACATGTCTTTCACCGTCGCCGTCGCAGGTGCCAGCGGCTACGCCGGCGGCGAGGCCCTGCGCCTGCTGCTCGGCCACCCCGAGGCCCGCATCGGCACGCTCACCGCGCACGCCAGCGCCGGCACCACGCTCGGTGAGCACCACCCGCACCTCGTCGAGCTCGCCGACCGCGTGCTCGAGCCGACGACCGCGCAGACGCTCGGCGGGCACGACGTCGTCGTCCTCGGGCTGCCGCACGGCGCGTCGGCCGCGATCGCCGCGGAGCTCGGCGACGACGTCCTCGTCCTGGACCTGGGCGCGGACCACCGCCTGACCGACGCCGCCGCCTGGACCACCTTCTACGGGGGCGAGCACGCCGGGCACTGGCCGTACGGGCTGCCCGAGCTCCTCCACGCGAACGAGGTGCGCCCCCTCGCCCAGCGCGCCGCGCTCGCGGGGGTGCGGCGGATCGCCGTCCCCGGGTGCAACGTCACCGCGGTGACCCTCGGTCTGCAGCCCGGCGTCGCGGCCGGGGTCGTCGAGGCCACCGACCTCGTCGCGGTGCTCGCCAACGGCTACTCCGGCGCCGGCAAGGCGCTCAAGCCGCACCTCCTCGCCGCCGAAGGGCTCGGTGCCGCCCAGCCGTACGGCGTCGGCGGCGTGCACCGGCACATCCCGGAGATCGAGCAGAACCTGCGGGTCGCGGGTGCGGCGTCGGTGTCCATCTCCTTCACGCCGACCCTCGTGCCGATGGCCCGCGGCATCCTCGCCACCGCGACCGCGCGCCTCGCGCCCGGCACCGACGCCGCCGCGGTACGGGCTGCGTGGGAGGCCGCCTACGCCGACGAGCCGTTCGTCCGCCTGCTGCCCGCGACGTCCGCCGGTGCCCTGCGCTGGCCGACGACGGCCGCCACCGCCGGGGCGAACACCGCGCTCGTGCAGGTCGCCGTCGACGAGCGCGCCGGCCGGGTCGTGACCGTCACCGCGATCGACAACCTCGTCAAGGGCACCGCCGGCGGAGCGATCCAGTCCCTCAACCTCGCGCTCGGACTCCCCGAGACGCTCGGGCTCACCACGAACGGAGTCGCGCCGTGACGACAACCCACCCCCGCGGCTTCCGGGCCGCCGGCGTCGCCGCCGGGCTCAAGTCCACCGGCGCGCCCGACGTCGCCCTCGTCGTCAACGACGGCCCGCTCGCCGTCGGTGCCGCCGTGTTCACGACCAACCGCGTGCAGGCCGCCCCGATCCTGTGGTCGCGGCAGGCCGTGTCCGACGGCGTGGCGTCCGCGATCGTCCTCAACTCCGGCGGCGCCAACGCCTGCACCGGGCCCGAGGGCTTCGCCGACACGCACGCCACCGCCGAGCACACCGCGGCGGCGCTCGGGGTGTCCGCGGGCGACGTCCTGGTCTGCTCGACCGGGCTCATCGGCACCCGGCTGCCGATGGACCGCCTGCTCGCCGGCGTCAGCGCCGCCGCGGCCGGGCTCACCGCCGACGGCGGACCGGACGCGGCCACCGCGATCATGACCACCGACTCCGTGCCGAAGACCGTCGTCGTCGAGCGTGACGGCTGGTCGGTCGGCGGCATGGCCAAGGGCGCCGGGATGCTCGCCCCCGGCCTGGCCACGATGCTCAGCGTCCTGACCACCGACGCCGAGTGCACCGCCGAGGACGCCGACGCCGCCCTGCGCGCCGCCACCCGCGTCACCTTCGACCGCATCGACTCCGACGGCTGCATGTCCACCAACGACACCGTGGCGCTGCTCGCGTCCGGGGCGTCCGGCGTGCGGGTCGGCCGCGACGAGC
This sequence comes from Cellulomonas sp. ATA003, assembly GCF_031582905.1. NCBI lineage: Bacteria > Bacillati > Actinomycetota > Actinomycetes > Micrococcales > Cellulomonadaceae > Cellulomonas > Cellulomonas sp. ATA003. The sequence continues at coordinate 2,752,789 of NZ_CP133990.1, read as the reverse complement.
TCACCGCCGCGCTGACCGAGGCGTGCGCGAGCCTGTCCCGCGCGCTGATCGCCGACGCCGAGGGCGCGAGCCACGAGATCGCCGTCACCGTCACCGGCGCGGGTAGCGAGGACGCCGCCGTCGCGGTCGCCCGCTCGGTCACCCGCTCCAACCTGTTCAAGGCCGCCGTCTTCGGCAACGACCCGAACTGGGGCGCGTGCTCGCCGCCGTCGGGACCGTGCCGGTCGAGGTCGCCGCGTACGACGCCGACCGCATCGACGTCACGATCAACGGGGTCACCGTGTGCCGCGCGGGCGGCGTCGGTGACGACCGCGAGGGCGTCGACCTCGCGTCCGCCCGGGAGGTGCACGTGCGCGTCGACCTGCACGCCGGCGACGCCCGGGCGACCGTCTGGACCAACGACCTCACGCACGACTACGTCCACGAGAACAGCGCGTACTCCTCATGACCGACATCGCCCCCGAGCACGACGACTTCGACGTCCGCACCGGACTGTTCGCGCACCAGAAGGCGGAGGTGCTGATCGAGGCCCTGCCGTGGCTGCAGCGCTTCGCCGGTGCGCTCGTCGTGGTCAAGTACGGCGGCAACGCCATGGTCGACGACCGCCTCAAGCGAGCCTTCGCCCAGGACATGGTGTTCCTGCGCCAGGTCGGCCTGCGCCCCGTCGTCGTGCACGGCGGCGGCCCGCAGATCAACGCGATGCTCGACCGGCTCGGCATCGAGTCCGAGTTCCGCGGCGGGCTGCGCGTGACCACGCCCGAGGCGATGGACGTCGTCCGGATGGTGCTCACCGGCCAGGTGTCGCGCGAGCTCGTCGGGCTGCTCAACGCGCACGGCCCGTACGCCGTCGGGCTGTCCGGCGAGGACGGCGGCCTGCTCCAGGCCCGCCGCCGCACCGCCGTCGTCGGCGGCGAGACGGTGGACATCGGGCTCGTGGGCGACGTCGTCGAGGTCAACCCCGGCGCGGTCCTGGACCTGCTCGCCGCGGGGCGCATCCCGGTCGTCTCGACCGTCGCCCCGGACGTCGACGACCCGACCCAGGTGCTCAACGTCAACGCGGACACCGCCGCCGCCGCGCTCGCGGTCGCGCTCGGCGCCCGCAAGCTCATCGTGCTCACCGACGTCGAGGGCCTCTACACCTCGTGGCCCGACCGCGGCTCGCTCGTGCGCCGCATCCGGGCGGCGTCGCTCGCCGAGCTGCTGCCCGGGCTCGACCAGGGCATGCGCCCCAAGATGGAGGCGTGCTGGCGCGCGGTGACCGGCGGCGTCGGCCGCGCGCACGTCATCGACGGCCGCGAGGCGCACTCCGTGCTCGTCGAGGTGTTCACGTCCGAGGGGGTGGGCACGATGGTCCTGCCGGACGACGAGCCCGTCCCGTCCCCGTTCACCGGCGCCATCCCCGTCGTCGTCGACCCGAGAGGCCAGTCATGACCGGCATCCCCTCGAGCCCGTCCGCCGTCGGCTCGAGCGCGCCCACCGACGTCGTCGGCCACGACTCGGTCGCCGCGTGGACCGACCGGTACACCCACGCGCTCATGAACACGTTCGGTCCGCCGCAGCGGGTCCTCGTCCGCGGCGAGGGCGCGTACGTGTGGGACGCCGACGGCGTCCGCTACCTCGACCTGCTCGCCGGCATCGCGGTCAACGCGCTCGGCCACGCCCACCCCACGCTGACCGCGGCGATCTCCGCCCAGCTCGGCACGCTCGGGCACGTCTCGAACTTCTTCGCCACCCCGACCCAGGTCGCGCTCGCCGAGCGCCTCCTCGCGCTGTGCGGCGCGCGGGCGGGATCCCGTGTGTTCTTCACGAACTCCGGCACGGAGGCGACCGAGGCCGTCGTCAAGATGGCCCGCCGCACCGGTCGCCCGCGCATCCTCGCGCTCGAGGGCGCCTTCCACGGCCGCACCATGGGGGCGCTCGCGCTGACCGCCAAGGCCGCCTACCGCGAGCCGTTCGAGCCGCTGCCCGGCGGGGTGGAGTTCCTCCCGTTCGGTGACACCGCCGCGCTCGAGGCCGCGATGGCCGACGACGTCGCCGCGCTCGTCCTCGAGCCCATCCAGGGCGAGGCGGGCGTCCGGCCGCTCCCGCCGGGGTACCTCGCCCGCGCGCGGGAGCTGACCGAGGCCCACGGGGCTCTGCTCGTGCTCGACGAGGTGCAGACCGGCATGGGTCGCACCGGCGCATGGCTCGCGCACCAGCACCCGCACCTCGGCGGCGGGATCACGCCCGACGTCGTGACCCTGGCCAAGGGGCTCGGCGGCGGGTTCCCGATCGGCGCGGTCGTCGCGCACGGCGAGCGCGCCGCGACCCTGCTCGGTCCCGGCCAGCACGGCACGACGTTCGGCGGCAACCCGGTCGCGGCCGCCGCCGCGCTCACCACGATCGGCGTGATCGAGCGCGACGGGCTCCTCGCCCAGGTCACCGCGGTGGGCCAGGCGTTGCGGTCCGGCATCGCCGCGGCCGGGCACCCGCTCGTGACCGGCGTCCGCGGCGAGGGGCTCCTCATCGCCATCACACTGAGCGAGGCCGCCGCCCCGGCGCTGGCCGCCCGGGCGCTCGCGGCCGGGTTCATCGTCAACCCGGTCGCCCCGGACGCGATCCGGCTCGCACCCCGCTCATCCTCACCGCCGAGCAGGCCGGCGACTTCGTCGACTTCCTCGCCCGGGACGGTGCCGCATGACCCGCCACCTGCTGCGCGACGACGACCTGTCGCCGGCCGAGCAGCGCGCCGTCCTCGAGCTCGGGCTCGCCTTCCGCCAGGACCGGTTCGTCCGGACGCCGCTCACCGGCCCGCGCGCCGTCGCCGTCATCTTCGACAAGCCGTCCACCCGCACCCGGGTGTCGTTCCAGACCGGGATCGCCGAGATGGGGGTACCCGCTCGTGCTGGACGGCTCGACGTCCCAGCTCGGCCGGGGCGAGTCCGTCGAGGACACCACCCGGGTGCTGGACCGGCAGGTCGCCGCGATCGTGTGGCGGACGTTCGGCCAGGACCGCCTCGAGACCATGGCGGCGGTCTCCGCCGTCCCGGTCGTCAACGCGCTCACCGACGCGTTCCACCCGTGCCAGATCCTCGCCGACCTGCTGACCGTCGCCCAGCTGCGCGGCGGCGTGGGGACGCTGACCGGGCTGACCCTCTCCTACGTCGGCGACGGTTCCAACAACATGGCGGCGTCGTACCTGCTCGGCGGGGCGACCGCCGGGATGCACGTCCGGATCGGGACGCCCGCGGGCTGGGCCCTGACCCCGCCGTCGTCGACGACGCCGCCCGCATCGCGGCGACCACCGGCGGCTCCGTGCTCGTGACGCACGACGCCGCCGAGGCCGCTGCGGGCGCCGACGTCCTGGCCACCGACACCTGGGTGTCGATGGGCCAGGAGGACCAGGCCGCCGACCGGGAGGCACCGTTCGTGCCGTTCCGGGTCGACGCCGCCCTGCTGGCGGCGGCCGCCCCGGACGCGATCGTGCTGCACTGCCTGCCCGCGTACCGCGGCAAGGAGATCACCGCCGAGGTGCTCGACGGCCCGCAGTCGGCGGTGTGGGACGAGGCCGAGAACCGGCTGCACGCGCAGAAGGCGCTGCTGGCCTGGCTGCTGGACCAGCCGTGACGGCCGGCCCCGACACGGCCCGGCTGCCCGCGACCAAAGCGGCCCGGCACGCCCTCATCACCACGCTGCTCGCGCGCCAGCCGGTGCACTCCCAGACCGAGCTCGCCGGGCAGCTCGCCGAGGTCGGCGTCTCGGTCACCCAGGCCACGCTGTCCCGTGACCTCGTCGAGCTGCGCGCGGTGAAGATCCGCACGCCCGGCGGCGCGCTCGCCTACGCCGTCCCCGCCGAGGGCGGCGACCGCAGCCCGCAGCCGGCTGCGGACACCGAGTACCTCGCGGCCCGGCTCGCCCGCCTGTGCGCGGAGCTGCTGGTCACCGCGGACGCGTCCGGCAACCTCGTCGTGCTGCGCACGCCCGCGGGGGCGGCGCAGTTCCTCGCCTCGGCCATCGACCACTCCGTGCTGCCCGGCGTCATGGGCACGATCGCCGGTGACGACACCGTGCTCGTCATCGCCCGCGACGGCGTCGACGGCGGCCCGGGCGGCCACGCGCTCGCCGAGCGCTTCCTCGACCTCGCCTCCCCGGGAAGCCCCGATGCCGCCGGCACCGAGCCGGTCACCGGCGCGAGCCCCACCACCCTCTCCACCCCTGACGAAAGAGAACTGTCATGACTGAACGCGTCGTCCTCGCCTACTCCGGCGGACTGGACACCTCTGTCGGTATCGGCTGGATCGCGGAGGCGACCGGCGCCGAGGTCATCGCCGTGGCGGTCGACGTCGGCCAGGGCGGCGAGGACCTCGAGGTCATCCGCCGTCGCGCGCTCGACTGCGGGGCCGTCGAGGCCTACGTCGCCGACGCCAAGGACGAGTTCGCGGACGAGTACTGCATGCCCGCGCTCAAGGCGAACGCCCTCTACCTCGACCGCTACCCGCTGGTGTCCGCGCTGTCGCGCCCGGTGATCGTCAAGCACCTCGTGCGCGCCGCGCGCCAGTTCGGGGCGACCACCGTCGCGCACGGCTGCACCGGCAAGGGCAACGACCAGGTCCGCTTCGAGGTCGGCATCACCTCGCTCGCGCCCGACCTCAAGTGCCTCGCCCCGGTCCGGGACCTCGCGCTGACCCGCGACAAGGCGATCGAGTACGCCAACAAGCACGCGCTGCCGATCGAGACGACCAAGCACAACCCGTTCTCCATCGACCAGAACGTGTGGGGCCGCGCGGTCGAGACCGGCTTCCTCGAGGACATCTGGAACGCGCCGACCAAGGACGTCTACAGCTACACCGACGACCCCACGTTCCCGCCGGTCGCCGACGAGGTCATCATCCGCTTCGACCGCGGCGTCCCGGTCGCGATCGACGGCGTCCCGGTGACCCCGCTGCAGGCGATCCAGGAGATGAACCGCCGCGCCGGCGCCCAGGGCGTCGGCCGGATCGACATCGTCGAGGACCGCCTCGTGGGCATCAAGTCCCGCGAGGTGTACGAGGCCCCCGGTGCGATCGCGCTCATCGCCGCGCACCAGGAGCTCGAGAACGTCACCGTCGAGCGCGAGCAGGCCCGCTTCAAGCGCGGCGTCGACCAGCGGTGGGCCGAGCTCGTCTACGACGGCATGTGGTTCTCCCCGCTCAAGCGCTCGCTCGACGTCTTCGTCGACGACACCCAGCAGTACGTGACCGGTGACGTCCGGATGGTCCTGCACGGCGGTCGGGCGACGGTCACCGGCCGCCGCAGCGGCGCGAGCCTGTACGACTTCAACCTCGCCACGTACGACACCGGCGACACCTTCGACCAGTCCAACGCGAAGGGCTTCATCGAGATCTACGGCCTGACCGCCAAGCTCGCCGCCGCGCGCGACGTCCGCTTCGGCAACGGCGTGGACCTCAGCCCGGTCGCCGGGTCGTCGAGCTCCGGTGCGCTGTCCGGCGGCTCGGCCGAGGCGTCGTCGTCCGGCACGGTCGGGGCCTGAGGATGACGGGGCCGACGACGCCGCCCGTGCCGCCCGTCCCGCCCGCGCCCGGCGGGGCGGGCGGGGTCGGCGGGGAGCGCGTGAGCCTGTGGGGCGGCCGGTTCGCCGGGGGCCGTCCGACGCGCTCGCCGCGCTGTCGCTCAGCACGCACTTCGACTGGCGGCTCGCCGGCCACGACATCGCCGGGTCGGTCGCGCACGCCCACGTGCTCCACGGGGCCGGGCTGCTGACCGACGCCGAGCGTGACGGCATGGTCGCGGCGCTGGGCCGCCTGCTCGACGACGTGCGCAGCGGCGCGTTCACGCCGGTCGTCGCCGACGAGGACGTGCACACCGCGCTCGAGCGCGGGCTGATCGAGCGCGCCGGCCCGGAGCTGGGCGGCAAGCTGCGCGCCGGCCGCTCGCGCAACGACCAGATCGCCACGCTCGTGCGGATGTACCTGCGCGAGCAGGCGCGGACGATCTCGGGGCTGCTGCTCGACGTCGTCGACGCGCTCGTCGGGCAGGCGCGCGGGGTGGGGGAGGCGGCGATGCCCGGGCGCACGCACCTGCAGCACGCCCAGCCCGTCCTGCTCGCGCACCACCTCCTCGCCCACGCGTGGCCGATGCTGCGTGACGTCGAGCGGTGGGTCGACTGGGACGCCCGGGCCGCGCGGTCCCCGTACGGGTCCGGGGCGCTCGCGGGCTCCTCGCTCGGGCTCGACCCGGCCGCGGTGGCCGCCGAGCTCGGCTTCGACGGCCCGGTGGAGAACTCGATCGACGGGACCGCCTCGCGCGACGTCGTCGCGGAGTTCGCCTTCGTCGCGGCGATGACCGGCGTGGACCTGTCGCGGATCGCGGAGGAGGTCATCCTCTGGGCGACCAAGGAGTTCGGGTTCGTCCGGCTGGACGACGCCTACTCGACCGGGTCGAGCATCATGCCGCAGAAGAAGAACCCCGACGTCGCCGAGCTCGCCCGCGGCAAGGCCGGCCGGCTCGTGGGGGACCTCACGGGACTGCTGACCACGCTCAAGGGGCTCCCGCTCGCGTACAACCGCGACCTGCAGGAGGACAAGGAGCCGGTGTTCGACCAAGTCGACACCCTCACCGTCCTGCTGCCGGCCTTCGCCGGGATGATCGCCACGATGCGGTTCGACACCGGCCGGATGGCCGAGCTCGCCCCCCAGGGGTTCTCGCTCGCGACCGACATCGCCGAGTGGCTCGTCCGCGAGGGCGTCCCGTTCCGCGTCGCGCACGAGCTCGCCGGGGTGTGCGTGCGCGAGTGCGAGGACCGCGGGATCGAGCTGTGGGACCTGTCCGACGACGACCTCGCCCGGATCTCCCCGCACCTGACGCCCAGGGTCCGTGAGGTCCTCACGGTCGAGGGGTCGCTCGCGTCGCGGTCCGCGCACGGCGGCACAGCACCGGTGCGCGTGCGCGAGCAGCTCGAGCGTGCCGCCGAGCGCGCCGCGGCTCTGCGCGCCTGGGCGGCCGCCTGACGTGCGGCTCCTCCACCCCCGCCCCACCCACCCCCGCGCCACCCACCCCCGCGCCGCCCACGCTCACCCCCTGCCGAGTGCGACCTTCTGCACCTTTCGAGAGGCACCAAGGGTGCGAAACGTCGCACTCGGCGGGGGGCCGGCGTGAGCGGCGCGGACGTCGCCGATCCCCGGACGGGCGGGGCGGGGGCCGACGGCGCCGTGGCGGGGATCGCCGCCCGGGTGCGGGCGGCGGAGCCGCGGCTCGGGTCGACCCGGCTCGTCGTCGTCGACGGACCGGCGGGGTCCGGCAAGACGACCCTCGCCGGTCGGCTCGGTGAGGCGCTCGGCGCCCCGGTGCTGCACGCCGACGACCTGCTCGCCGGCTGGGGCGACCTGGAGGGCTGGTGGGACCGCCTCGACGCGAACGTCCTGCGCCCGCTCGGCGAGGGACGCCCCGGCCGGTACCGCCGGTACGACTGGCTCGCCGGTGCGTTCGGCGAGGCCTGCGACGTCCCGGTCACGGACGTCCTCGTCGTGGAGGGGTGCGGCTCCGCCCGCCGCGCCGCCGACGACGTCGCCGCCGTGCGCGTGTGGGTCGAGGCCCCGGACGACCTGCGCCTCGCCCGCGGCCTCGAGCGGGACGGCGAGGAGCTACGACCGCAGTGGCTCGCGTGGATGGACGCCGAGGCGCGGCACTACGCGGTCGAGCGCACGCGGGAGCGGGCCGACGTCGTCGTCGACGGCACCCGGCCGTGGGCGCAGTGACCGACGACGCCGGACGCGCCCCGGTACCGGGTCGCGTCCCGCCGCGGGACTGGTACGCGCGCGACGCGCAGGACGTCGCCGTCGACCTCCTCGAGGCGCACGTCACGACCCGCCGCCCCGACGGCGAGGTGACCGTCCGGCTCACCGAGGTCGAGGTGTACCGGGGCAGGCCGACCCGGCGTCCCACGCCTACCGGGGCCCGACCGCGCGCAACGCCGCGATGTTCGGTGAGCCCGGGCGCCTGTACGTGTACCGGCACCTGGGCCTGCACCACTGCGTCAACGTGGTCACGTCGCCGGACGGCACCGCCTCGGCCGTGCTGCTGCGTGGCGGAGAGGTGGTCGCGGGCGCCGACGTCGCGCGGGAGCGCCGCCGCGCCGCGGGCGTCACCCGCACGGACGTCGACCTCGCCCGCGGGCCCGCGCGGCTCGCCGTCGCGCTCGGGCTCGACCTGACCGCGTACGGCGCCGACCTCACCGACCCCGCCGGTGACGTCGTCGTCGCGGTGCGCGCCCCCGACGCCGCGCCTCGTGCGCACGTGACCGGACCCCGCGTGGGGGTGTCCGGTGAGGGCGCCGACCCCGCGCGCTACCCGTGGCGACTGTGGCTGCCCGACGAGCCGACCGTGTCGGTGTACCGCGCCGCCGCGCCCCGCCGTCGCCGGACGCCGCAAACGCCGTGACACGGGCGGGGTCGGGCACGGCAGACTGTGGGCCGACCTGACGCAGAAGGAGAGCACCGACGTGACCGACATCCTCGACGAGCTGCAGTGGCGTGGGCTGGTCGCCCAGACCACCGACGAGGCCGCGCTGCGCTCCGCACTCGCGGCCGGGCCCGTCGCGCTCTACTGCGGCTTCGACCCCACCGCCCCCAGCCTGCACATCGGCAACCTCGTGCAGATCCTCACGATCCGCCGGCTCCAGCTCGCCGGGCACCGGCCGTTCGCTCTGGTCGGCGGCGCGACCGGCCTCATCGGTGATCCGAAGATGGCGGGGGAGCGCACGCTCAACGCACCCGAGGTGGTGGCCGGCTGGGTCGAGCGGATCCGCGCGCAGATCGAACCCCTGCTCGACTTCGAGGGACCTGCGGCCGCCCAGATGGTCAACAACCTCGACTGGACCGCACCGATGTCGGCGATCGACCTCCTGCGCGACATCGGCAAGCACTACCGGCTCGGCACGATGCTCGCCAAGGACACCGTGGCCCGGCGGCTGAACAGCGACCAGGGCATCTCGTTCACCGAGTTCAGCTACCAGCTGCTGCAGGGGATGGACTACCTCGAGCTGCACCGCCGCCACGGCATCACGCTGCAGACCGGCGGGAACGACCAGTGGGGGAACCTGCTGTCCGGCGTCGAGCTCATCCGCAAGGTGGAGGGCACCGCCGTGCACGCGCTGACCACGCCGCTGATCACCAAGGCCGACGGCACCAAGTTCGGCAAGACCGAGTCCGGCACGGTGTGGCTCGACGCCGAGCTGACCAGCCCGTACGCCTTCTACCAGTTCTGGCTCAACGCCGACGACGCCGACATCGTGCGCTACCTCAAGGTCTTCACCTTCCGCAGCCGCGAGGAGATCGAGGCGCTCGCGGTCGCCGTCGCGGAGCGGCCCGCGGCACGCGAGGCGCAGCGCGCGCTGGCGCACGACGTGACGACGCTCGTGCACGGGTCGGCCGCCGCCGACGGCGTCGTGGCCGCGAGCCAGGCGCTGTTCGGTCGGGGCGACCTGCGCGCGCTTGACCGTCCGACGACCGCGGCTGCGGTCGCGGAGCTACCCAGCACGACCGGACGGCCGGGCGACCCCCTGGTCGACCTCCTCGCCGCGTCGGGCGTGGTCGCGAGCAAGGCCGCCGCGCGTCGCGCGATCGCGGAGGGCGGTGCGTCGGTGAACAACGTCAAGGTGCCCGACGACGCCGCCGTCCTCACCGAGTCGGACCTGCTGCACGGGCGGTGGGCTCTGCTGCGTCGCGGCAAGCGGACGCTGGCCGTGGTCGACGCGGGTGACGGGATGCCGGCGTAGCCGCACGGCGGATGCCGGCATCCGCCGTATAACGCCGGTCCGACGCGCCCGGAGGAGCATCCGTGCAGGTCAGGCGCGGTGACGGGGGTCACGGGACCGCGGCTTTGACGCTGACGCGACACCGTGCGTAATGTTTCGCCTCGTCGCCCGGCAGGGAGGAACGGACACCGTGGCTCTTCGGAGCAGCGTGGTGGCTGGTCCCGGGGCGGCTCCCCGGAGCGGTGCTCAGCTCGTAGCCTGATGGCTGCGGGTCTGTGGTGGTGGTCCGGGAGATCTGAGCGGGTTCGGGTGGTTGACGGGTCTGGTTGGGTCGGGTAAGTTTGAGCGGTTGCCTCTTGGCAGGGTCGGAAGGCTCTGCGGGATGCGCGTCCGGTCCTTGAGAACTCAACAGTGTGCCAAGTAGTCGATGCCATTGGGGTCTGCTGCGTGTGTCTTCGTGTCTGCCGTTGTGGTGGGTGTGGGGGTGTGTGTGGTGGGTCTGGTTTGGTCATCGATGTCACGCCTCACGGTTTGTGGGGTGTGTGTTTGTGGTCAGATCATTTTTGGGCCCTGGCTTTAGCCGGTTGGGGTCTGTTTCGTGTGTCGGTTGCTCCTGCTGCTTTGGTGGCTGGGGGTGCCATGTTGACATTTACGGAGAGTTTGATTCTGGCTCAGGACGAACGCTGGCGGCGTGCTTAACACATGCAAGTCGAACGGTGATATCAGGGCTTGCTCTGGTTGATCAGTGGCGAACGGGTGAGTAACACGTGAGTAACCTGCCCCTGACTCTGGGATAACTGCTGGAAACGGTGGCTAATACCGGATATGAGACCTGATCGCATGGTGGGGTCTGGAAAGATTTTTTGGTCAGGGATGGACTCGCGGCCTATCAGCTTGTTGGTGGGGTGATGGCCTACCAAGGCGACGACGGGTAGCCGGCCTGAGAGGGCGACCGGCCACACTGGGACTGAGACACGGCCCAGACTCCTACGGGAGGCAGCAGTGGGGAATATTGCACAATGGGCGAAAGCCTGATGCAGCGACGCCGCGTGAGGGATGAAGGCCTTCGGGTTGTAAACCTCTTTCAGCAGGGAAGAAGCGCAAGTGACGGTACCTGCAGAAGAAGCGCCGGCTAACTACGTGCCAGCAGCCGCGGTAATACGTAGGGCGCAAGCGTTGTCCGGAATTATTGGGCGTAAAGAGCTCGTAGGCGGTTTGTCGCGTCTGCTGTGAAAACTCAAGGCTCAACCTTGGGCTTGCAGTGGGTACGGGCAGACTAGAGTGCGGTAGGGGTGACTGGAATTCCTGGTGTAGCGGTGGAATGCGCAGATATCAGGAGGAACACCGATGGCGAAGGCAGGTCACTGGGCCGCAACTGACGCTGAGGAGCGAAAGCATGGGGAGCGAACAGGATTAGATACCCTGGTAGTCCATGCCGTAAACGTTGGGCACTAGGTGTGGGGCTCATTCCACGAGTTCCGTGCCGCAGCAAACGCATTAAGTGCCCCGCCTGGGGAGTACGGCCGCAAGGCTAAAACTCAAAGAAATTGACGGGGGCCCGCACAAGCGGCGGAGCATGCGGATTAATTCGATGCAACGCGAAGAACCTTACCAAGGCTTGACATACACCGGTAACGTGCAGAGATGTGCGCCCCGCAAGGTCGGTGTACAGGTGGTGCATGGTTGTCGTCAGCTCGTGTCGTGAGATGTTGGGTTAAGTCCCGCAACGAGCGCAACCCTCGTCCCATGTTGCCAGCGGGTTATGCCGGGGACTCATGGGAGACTGCCGGGGTCAACTCGGAGGAAGGTGGGGATGACGTCAAATCATCATGCCCCTTATGTCTTGGGCTTCACGCATGCTACAATGGCCGGTACAAAGGGCTGCGATACCGCGAGGTGGAGCGAATCCCAAAAGCCGGTCTCAGTTCGGATTGGGGTCTGCAACTCGACCCCATGAAGTCGGAGTCGCTAGTAATCGCAGATCAGCAACGCTGCGGTGAATACGTTCCCGGGCCTTGTACACACCGCCCGTCAAGTCACGAAAGTCGGTAACACCCGAAGCCGGTGGCCCAACCCCTTGTGGGAGGGAGCTGTCGAAGGTGGGACTGGCGATTGGGACTAAGTCGTAACAAGGTAGCCGTACCGGAAGGTGCGGCTGGATCACCTCCTTTCTAAGGAGCTCTTACGCATCGCCGTGCCTGTCTGGTCTCTTCGGGGGTCTGGTGGGTGGTTGGTGTGTCAGGACCATGCCTCGGCCGAACGTGTCGGGGGTGGTGCTCACGGGTGGAACATCGGCTATGGGCTCGCCTGGTGGTGGGTCGGCATCTAGTACGCCGTGTCTTCTCTTCGGAGGGGGCGCTGGTTGGAGGGGTGTCGGTCTGGTTGCTGGGGTGGGGTTGGCACACTGTTGGGTCCTGAGGGAGTGGGCGCCGGTTGGCGGCACTTGCCTCGTAGCGGACCACTCGACCCTCTGCCTGGTGGTGGGGTGTGTGGGGTGGGGTCGCCCGTAGCTTGAGAACTGCACAGTGGACGCGAGCATCTTTATTTTCTTGTCTTTGTGGTTTGTGAAGTTTTTAAGGGCACAGGGTGGATGCCTTGGCACTAGGAGCCGAAGAAGGACGTTGTAGCCTGCGATAAGCCTCGGGGAGTTGGCAAACGAACCGTGATCCGAGGATGTCCGAATGGGGGAACCCCGCCGCAGTCATGTGCGGTGACCTGCACCTGAATATATAGGGTGTGTGGAGGGAACGTCGGGAAGTGAAACATCTCAGTACCGACAGGAAGAGATATTCCGTGAGTAGTGGCGAGCGAAAGCGGATGAGGCCAAACCGTCCTCGTGTGATAGCCGGCAGGCGTTGCGTGGGCGGGGTTGTGGGACCTTTCAGTAGTCTCTGCCGAGACTGCAGGGAGTCAGAAAGTCGTGTCATAGTCGAAGGGTCTTGAAAGGCCCGGCACAGAGGGTGTGACCCCCGTAGACGAAATGGTGCGGCCTCCCGAAGGGGATCCCAAGTAGCACGGGGCCCGAGAAATCCCGTGTGAATCTGGCAAGACCACTTGCTAAGCCTAAATACTACCTAGTGACCGATAGCGGACAAGTACCGTGAGGGAAAGGTGAAAAGTACCCCGGGAGGGGAGTGAAATAGTACCTGAAACCGTGTGCCTACAATCCGTTGGAGCCTCCCTAGCTGGGGTGACAGCGTGCCTTTTGAAGAATGAGCCTGCGAGTTAGTGGTACGTGGCGAGGTTAACCCGTGTGGGGAAGCCGTAGCGAAAGCGAGTCCGAATAGGGCGTCACAGTCGCGTGCTCTAGACCCGAAGCGAAGTGATCTAGCCATGGGCAGGTTGAAGCGCGGGTAAGACCGCGTGGAGGACCGAACCCACTTGGGTTGAAAACCGAGGGGATGACCTGTGGTTAGGGGTGAAAGGCCAATCAAACTTCGTGATAGCTGGTTCTCCCCGAAATGCATTTAGGTGCAGCGTCACGTGTTTCTTGCCGGAGGTAGAGCTACTGGATAGCCGATGGGCCCTACAAGGTTACTGACGTTAGCCAAACTCCGAATGCCGGTAAGTGAGAGCGTGGCAGTGAGACTGCGGGGGATAAGCTCCGTAGTCGAGAGGGAAACAGCCCAGACCACCAGCTAAGGCCCCTAAGCGTATGCTAAGTGGGAAAGGATGTGGAGTTGCACAGACAACCAGGAGGTTGGCTTAGAAGCAGCCACCCTTGAAAGAGTGCGTAATAGCTCACTGGTCAAGTGATTCCGCGCCGACAATGTAGCGGGGCTCAAGCATACCGCCGAAGCTGTGGCATTCACACGTTGACTAGGCCTTCGTGGTCCAGGTGTGTGGATGGGTAGGGGAGCGTCGTGTGGCGAGTGAAGTCGCGGGGTGACCCAGCGGTGGACGCCACACGAGTGAGAATGCAGGCATGAGTAGCGAAAGACGGGTGAGAAACCCGTCCGCCGAATGACCAAGGGTTCCAGGGCCAGGCTAATCCGCCCTGGGTAAGTCGGGACCTAAGGCGAGGCCGACAGGCGTAGTCGATGGACAACGGGTTGATATTCCCGTACCGGCGAAGAACCGCCCATACCGAGCCCGGTGATGCTAAGCGCCCAAAGCCCGCACCGGTCCCTTCGGGGGCCACCGTGGGTGGCGCGCGTGACCCGAACCGGTAGTAGGTAAGCGTATTAACAGGGGTGACGCAGGAAGGTAGCCTCCGCGTGGCGATGGTTGTCCACGTCCAAGGTCGTAGGGCGAGGGGTAGGCAAATCCGCCCCTCATGGAGCCTGAGAGCTGATGGTGACCCCGTATGGGGGAAGAGGGTGATCCTATGCTGCCTAGAAAAGCCTCGACGCGAGGTTCTAGCCGCCCGTACCCTAAACCGACTCAGGTGGTCAGGTAGAGAATACTAAGGCGATCGAGAGAATCGTGGTTAAGGAACTCGGCAAAATGCCCCCGTAACTTCGGGAGAAGGGGGCCTGAGGCGTGAACCCACTTGCTGGGGGAGCGTTCGAAGGCCGCAGAGACCAGGGAGAAGCGACTGTTTACTAAAAACACAGGTCCGTGCGAAGTCGCAAGACGATGTATACGGACTGACGCCTGCCCGGTGCTGGAAGGTTAAGAGGACGGGTCAGCCGCAAGGCGAAGCTCAGAATTTAAGCCCCAGTAAACGGCGGTGGTAACTATAACCATCCTAAGGTAGCGAAATTCCTTGTCGGGTAAGTTCCGACCTGCACGAATGGCGTAACGACTTCTCCGCTGTCTCAACCGCGAACTCGGCGAAATTGCACTACGAGTAAAGATGCTCGTTACGCGCAGCAGGACGGAAAGACCCCGGGACCTTTACTATAGCTTGGTATTGGTGTTCGGTGCGGCTTGTGTAGGATAGGTGGGAGACTGTGAAGCCGGCACGCCAGTGTCGGTGGAGTCATCGTTGAAATACCACTCTGGTCGCTCTGGATGTCTAACCTCGGTCCGTGATCCGGATCAGGGACAGTGCCTGGTGGGTAGTTTAACTGGGGCGGTTGCCTCCTAAAATGTAACGGAGGCGCCCAAAGGTTCCCTCAGCCTGGTTGGCAATCAGGTGTCGAGTGCAAGTGCACAAGGGAGCTTGACTGTGAGACTGACAAGTCGAGCAGGGACGAAAGTCGGGACTAGTGATCCGGCGGTGGCTTGTGGAAGCGCCGTCGCTCAACGGATAAAAGGTACCCCGGGGATAACAGGCTGATCTTGCCCAAGAGTCCATATCGACGGCATGGTTTGGCACCTCGATGTCGGCTCGTCGCATCCTGGGGCTGGAGTAGGTCCCAAGGGTTGGGCTGTTCGCCCATTAAAGCGGTACGCGAGCTGGGTTTAGAACGTCGTGAGACAGTTCGGTCCCTATCCGCTGCGCGCGCAGGAAACTTGAGAAGACCTGTCCCTAGTACGAGAGGACCGGGACGGACGAACCTCTGGTGTGCCAGTTGTTCCGCCAGGAGCACGGCTGGTTGGCTACGTTCGGAAGGGATAACCGCTGAAAGCATCTAAGCGGGAAGCCTGCTTCAAGATGAGGTTTCCATAGGGCTTCGGTCCTGAGAGGCTCCCAGCTAGACCACTGGGTAGATAGGCCGGATGTGGAAGCGGGGACCAACGACCCGTGAAGCTGACCGGTACTAATAAGCCGATGACTTCACACACCAACCAAAGCCTTGATCTGTGTGCTACGCGTCCACTGTGCGGTTCCCGAGAGACGGGCACCCACGACCCAAACCTCCGGACGGGGGCGGGCTCGTGGCCCGGACATCTCCATAGAGTTACGGCGGTCATAGCAAGGGGGAAACGCCCGGTCCCATTCCGAACCCGGAAGCTAAGCCCCTTCGCGCCGATGGTACTGCACGGGAGACTGTGTGGGAGAGTAGGTCGCCGCCGGACACCCATTCGAAAAGAGCCACCCCATCGGGGTGGCTCTTTTCGCATCCCCGGATGAGAGTTCTGTGCTCGCGCCGTCTCGGTGGAACGGCCTGCGGCCGAGCCGTCAACGATGCGCGACCTGCTGCAGCGGGGGTCGATCCGTTGCCCGCCGCAGACGAGGAGAAGTCATGTCGATGTCACCGGCCGGCCGGGTCGGGGTTGCCGGAGCGGCGGTGGTCGGGGTCGCGTTCGGCATGGCACGGTACGCCTACGGTCTGACGCTGCCCGGCATCCGGCAGGAGCTGGCGCTGTCCGAGATGGTGCTCGGTCTGGTCGCCAGCGCCACGTTCGCCGGCTACCTGGCAGCCCTGCTGCTTGCCGGCCGGCTGGCGGACCGCCACGGGCCGCGGGCTCCTACGACGGTCGGCGGTGTGAGCGGTGCTCTCGGGGCGGCGAGCGTCACCCTGGCGAACACACCCTGGCTGCTCGCCGTCGGCGTGGTCCTGGCCGGCAGTGCGGGCGGCTGGGTCTGGGCGGCCTACTCCGACATCGTGGCGCGGACGGTGGCCGCGCGCCAGCAGCCACGTGCGTTGGCGATCATCACGACGGGCACCGGCGGCGGACTCGTCGCGCTGGGTGGCTTGGCCCTCCTCGGCGCGCTGGGTTCGTGGCGCGTCGTCTGGGCGGGCATCGCCGTTGCGGCGATGGTCGCCGCGGCGCTGAACCTCCGGCTGGTGCCGCGGTCCGAGCCGAGCCGCCGCCTGGCCGGGGGCCCGGGATCTCCTCGCTGGTGCGGATGCTGGGGGTCCCGGCCGCCTACTCCGCCGTCTACTTCGCGGTCGTCGTCCTCTACTTCACCTACGCCGCGGACGCTCTCGACCGCGGTGATTCGCCTGCTGGGGCCGTCCCCATGCTCTATGCGGCCGTCGGCGTCACCGGCACGGTGGGTGTGGCGAGCGGAGCCTTCGCGCGGCGAGTGGGCAGCCTCAGGGTCGCCGCGCTGTGCCTGATGACGGTGGGCGCGGCACTGGCGCTGCTCGGGCTGGCCAGCAGCTCCCTCATCGCGGTCGTAGCCTCGGCGTGCATCTTCGGCGTCGGATACATGACGGGTTCTGCGGTTCTCGCGGTCTGGACCGCTGAGCTGGTACCCGGGCGCGCAGGCGCTGCGTTCACGGCCTGCCTGGTGGTGGGGGCCGTCAGCTCGGTCGCAGCACCTGCCGTCGCCGGTGCGGTCATCCCGGGTGTGGGCCTGGGGGCGCTGCTCGTCCTCACCGCCGCGGTGTCTGGGCTCTGCGGGGTGGCCTTGCTGCTGCACGGGTCGTCGGGCGGCGCGGCGGTCCGCAGCACCGGACCGTGAGCCCGCGTGCCCGCCCCGGACGCGAGGGGAGCGGGTACGGAGAGGGCCCTCGGCACCAGGTGCCGGGGCCCTCTCGCCACGCGTCGCCCTCCCTCAGGAGAAGCCCGTCGATCAGGTGATGGTCGGCGGGGCGTCGTCGGTGTCGGGGACGAGGAACAGCGCGCCGAGCGGGGGCACCCGCAGCCGCACGGAGTTCGGGCGGCCGTTCCACGGCACCGGCTCCGCGTGGACGACTCCGAGGTTGCCCACCCCGGACCCGCCGTACGACTCGGAGTCCGTGTTGACGATCTCGCGCCAGCGGCCGCCCTCGGGCAGCGGCAGGCGGTAGCCCTCGTGCGGCGTGCCGGCGTAGTTCACCACGACGACGACCTGGCTGCCGTCGCTCCCGCGGCGCAGGTAGGCGAGCAGGTTGTGCCCGGCGTCGTCCGAGACGATCCACTCGAAGCCGTTCGGGCTGTGGTCCTGCGACCACAGCGCCGGGTAGGCCCGGTAGGTGCTGTTGAGGTCGTGCAGCAGTCGCTGGACGCCGGCGTGCGCCGGGTCGTCGAGCTCGTGCCAGTCCAGGCTGCGGCCCTCGGCCCATTCGCCGGACTGGGCCCACTCGCTGCCCATGAACAGCAGCTGCTTGCCCGGGTGGGACCACTGGTACGCCAGCAGCGACCGGACGCCGGCCAGCTTCTGCCAGCGGTCACCGGGCATCTTGCCGAGCAACGAGCCCTTCCCGTGCACGACCTCGTCGTGGCTGATCGGCAGCACGAACTGCTCGGAGAACGCGTACACCAGCGAGAACGTGATCTCGTGGTGGTGGTAGCGCCGGTTGATCGGCTCCTCCGCCAGGTAGCGCAGGGTGTCGTTCATCCAGCCCATGTTCCACTTGAGACCGAAGCCCAGGCCACCCGCATCGGTCGGCGCGGTGACCCCCGGGAACGCCGTCGACTCCTCGGCGATCATCATGACGCCCGGCGTGCGGCGGTAGGCCGTCGCGTTCGCCTCCTGCAGGAAGGAGATCGCCTCGAGGTTCTCGCGTCCCCCGTGCTGGTTCGGCGTCCACTGGCCGTGGCCGCGGGAGTAGTCGAGGTAGAGCATCGAGGCGACGGCGTCGACGCGCAGGGCGTCGATGTGGAACTCCTCGAACCAGTACGTGGCGTTGGCGACGAGGAAGTTGCGCACCTCGCGCCGGCCGAAGTCGAACACGTACGTGCCCCAGTCGGGCTGCTCGCCACGGTTGGGGTCCGGGTGCTCGTACAGCGGGGTGCCGTCGAAGCGCCCCAGCGCCCACTCGTCCTTCGGGAAGTGGGCCGGGACCCAGTCGAGGATCACGCCGATGCCCGCCTGGTGCAGGCGGTCCACCAGGTACCGGAAGTCGTCCGGGTGCCCGAACCGCGACGTCGGCGCGTAGTACGAGGACACCTGGTAGCCCCACGACCCGCCGAACGGGTGCTCGGCGACCGGCAGCAGCTCGACGTGCGTGAAGCCGAGCGAGAGGACGTACTCGGTGAGCTCGGTGGCGAGGTCGCGGTAGCTCAGGCCCTGACGCCACGAACCGAGGTGCACCTCGTACACGCTCATCGGGCCCGAGTGCGGGTCGGTGGCCTGGCGGGTGGCGATCCACTCGGCGTCGGACCACTCGTGCCGGCTGTCGACGACGACGGACGCCGTCGCGGGCGGCAGCTCCGTGCCCTTGGCCAACGGGTCCGCCTTCTCGCGCCAGGTGCCGTCCTGCCCGAGGATCTGGAACTTGTACCGGGAGCCCTCGCCGACACCGGGCACGAAGAGCTCCCACACGCCGCTGCTGCCGAGCGTGCGCAGCGAGTGCGTGGCGCCCTGCCAGTAGTTGAAGTCGCCGACCACGCGGACGGCCCGGGCATTGGGCGCCCAGACGGCGAACGACGTCCCGGTGACCTCGCCCATCACGCTGGGGAACGTGCGCAGGTTCGCGCCGAGCACCGTCCACAGCTCCTCGTGGCGGCCCTCGCTGATGAGGTGCTGATCCAGCTCGCCGATGGTCGGCAGGAACCGGTAGGGGTCGTCGACGGTGTCGGTCCGGTCGCCGTAGGTCACCTCGACGCGGTAGTCGGGGACCTCGGCGACGTCGAGCGTCGCCTCCCACACGCCGTCCTGCACGTGCCGCGACTCGTAGCGCGCGTCCGGCGTCACGACGACGACGGAGTCCGCCATCGGGCGTGTGGTCCGGACGACGACGTGGTCGCCCACGACGTGCGGCCCCAGCACCCGGTGCGGGTCGGCGTGGGTGCCGCCGGCCACGGCGGCCAGCTCGGGTGACCGCTGCGGCGGCTCGGTCGGTGTTGTCAGCTCGCTGTCCATCCCTCCACCTTTCCACTCCGTCGGCCTGCGTGCGCGGTGTCAGCGCAGGTCAGGCACTTCACTGGCCGAGCAGCCGGTTCAGGGCGGCGTCGGGGATGTGCCGCCACTGCGGACGGTTGCGTGCCTCGTACACCGCCTCGTACAGCGCCTTGTCCAGCTCGAGCAGGTCGACGAGGTCGGCGTCCGGTTCGGCGCCGGCCTCGGTCGCGTAACCGCGCAGGAACTCCGTGCGTGCCTCCTGGGCCCAGCCGTCCGGCGCGTCGTTGAGTGCGGCGGCGTAGTCGAAGGACCTCAGCATCCCGGCGACGTCACGCAGCGCGAGGTCGGGACGGGTCCGGGCCTCCAGCCCGCTGAGCGGCTCACCCTCGAAGTCCATGACGAACCACTGGTCGCGAGCGCGCAGGGCCTGCCCGAGGTGCAGGTCACCGTGGACGCGCTGGCGGGGAGGAGGCCCTCGCGCTCCCGGACGCCGGCCAGCCGCGCACCGATCGCGTCGGACCACCGCTCGAGCTCGGGCACCGAGCCGACCGCCCACCGGAAGCGCTCCTCGAGCGCCGCGACGAGCTCGTCGGCACCGGACCCGCCGTCGTCCACCGGCAGGGCCGAGGCGAGGGCGACGTGCATGCCGGCCACCACGCGGCCGAGGTCCTCCGCGAGGCGCCCGAAGGACTCGTCGCGCGCGGCCATGCCGCACGCGAGCTCGAAGCCGTCCGACGCGCCCTCGACGAACTGGCTCAGCACGCCCAGGCTGCCGTGCGCCTCGCCGTCCGCGGTGGTCCACGTGCCGTCGAGCCAGCCCAGCGGGCGCGGGACGTTCGTCCACCCCTGGGCGGCGAGCCGCCGCGGGACGTCGACGTCGGGGTTCTCACCGGGCGTCAGGGCGCGGAAGACCTTGAGGATCGCGCCGCCGTCGGGCCCGGGGAGGATCACCGAGGTGTTGGACTGCTCGCCGCTGATGACCCGGGGGCGGTCGGTGTCCAGGCCGAGGTCGGCGGGAGCGGTGTCGCCGCCGTCGGCAGCGGCCAGCCAGGCGCGCAGGAAGGCGGGGTCGCCGGCGCCGTCGCGCACGTGCACGTGCACGCGACCGTCGGCCACGGTGGTGATCCAGTCCGAGCCCTCGGGCGCGGCGGACCGGTCGGCGTGCAGCGTGAGGGGGACCTGGAGGACGGCGTCCACGGTCGCGCTGCGGGCGCGGACCAGCAGGACGCGCACCTGCGCCTGGCCGCGGGGGTCGGTGAGGGCGAACCCGCCGGCGACGCTCAGCTCCGCACCGCCGCCCTTCGCGGGGAACCACCGCCGCTCGGGCAGCCAGTCCCGCAGCGCGTCGAGGAGGGCGTCGTCGGTCACGGTGGCGCCGGTGGTGTCGCCGGCACCGGTGGGGTGGTCGGTCGGTCCGCTTGCGTGCGTGGGCATCGATGCCCTCCTGTGTCTGGTCGAGCGGTTCGGTCGAGCGATGCTGACGAGCGGGTCCGGTCGCGCGGCCCGGTCGCGGACCCCGCCGCGGCGTCGTCGGTGACGGACGCCGCGGCAGGTGCGTCCTAGCGGGTCAGGGACAGCCAGTAGAACTCGCGCGACCCGAGCGTGATGACGGTGGTGCCCTCGTCGCTGACGCGCGGGAACGGTGCGCCGCCGAACACGTCGGACAGCGACGCCCCGGCCCACTCCGGCATGGTGAGCGCAGCCGAACGCGGCGTGGAGGCCATGTTCGCGATGCACAGGACGGTCTCCTCCGGTGTGTACCGCAGGAAGGCCAGCACCGACTCGTTGTCGCAGTCGACCGGCGTGAACTCGCCCAGCCCGAGCGCGGGATGGCGCTTGCGCACCGCGAGCATCCCGTGGACCCAGTGCAGCAGCGACGTCGGCTGGGCGAGCTGCGCCTCGACGTTGACGTGGCTGAAGTTGCTCACGAGCGACTGGACGACCGGCAGGTAGAGCTTGCCGGGGTCGGACGTCGAGAACCCGGCGTTCCGGTCCGGGGTCCACTGCATCGGCGTGCGGACCGCGTCGCGGTCGTTGAGCCAGATGTTGTCGCCCATGCCGATCTCGTCGCCGTAGTACAGGCAGGGGCTGCCCGGCAGGGAGAGCAGCAGCGCGTGCGCGAGCTCGATCTCCTTGCGCGAGTTGTCCAGCAGCGGGGCGAGCCGACGGCGGATGCCGATGTTGGCGCGCATGCGCGGGTCGGGCGCGAACCACCCGTACATCGACGCGCGCTCCTCGGTCGACACCATCTCGAGCGTGAGCTCGTCGTGGTTGCGCAGGAAGGTGCTCCACTGCGCCCCGCGGGGGATCGCCGGGGTGTCGGCGAGGATGTCGAGGATCTGCCGGGCGCGCTGGTCCTTGATCGCGTAGTAGATCCGCGGCATCACCGGGAAGTGGAAGCACATGTGGTGCTCCGGCTCCTCCTCGGTGCCGAAGTACTCCACGACGTCCTCGGGCCACTGGTTGGCCTCGGCGAGCATGATGCGGCCCGGGAACTCGGCCTCGATCGTCCGGCGCAGGTAGCGCAGGAATGCGTGCGTCTCCGGCAGGTTCTCGCAGTTGGTGCCCTCGGCCTCGAACAGGTAGGGAACCGCGTCGAGCCGGAACCCGTCGAGCCCCATGCGCAGCCAGAAGCGGGCGACGTCGAGCATCGCCTCCACCACGCGCGGGTTCTCGAAGTTCAGGTCGGGCTGGTGGCTGAAGAACCGGTGCCAGAAGTACTGCCGGCGCACCGGGTCGAACGTCCAGTTCGACGTCTCGGTGTCGACGAAGATGATGCGGGCGTCCTCGTAGCGCGTGTTGTCGTCGCTCCACACGTAGAAGTCGCCGTACGGGCCCTCGGGGTCCGAGCGGGACGCCTGGAACCACGGGTGCTGGTCGCTCGTGTGGTTCATCACGAGGTCCACCACGATGCGGATCCCGCGCGCGTGGGCCTTCTCGATGAGCTCCTGGAAGTCGGCGATCGTCCCGTACTGCGGCGCGATGGCCGTGTAGTCCGAGACGTCGTAGCCGCCGTCGCGCATGGGGGAGGGGTAGAACGGCGGCAGCCACAGGCAGTCGATCCCGAGCCACTGCAGGTAGTCGAGCCGGTCGATGAGCCCGCGCAGGTCGCCGGTGCCGTCGCCCCGCGAGTCGGAGAACGACCGGATCATCACCTCGTAGAAGACGGCGGTGCGGTACCACTCGGGGTCGTCGCTCAGCCCGGTCGGCTCGGGGACCGGGACCGTCGGCTGCTGCCGGGGTGGCAGTGCCGAGAGGGCGATCTGGCCCGTGGACGGGGCGACGGACGAGCCGGGCAGGGGCGCGGTGCGGGGGTCGTCACGAGGTCCTCACGTGGATCAGGTGGGCGCACTGGGCGTGCGGGTCGAGCCGGACGTAGGGCTTGTCGTTCCAGGAGTAGGTGGCGCCGGACAGCTCGTCGTGCGCCGCGAACGCCACCTCGCCGGAGGCGCCGCGCGGGGTCACGCCCAGGGCCTTCGGGTCGAGGTCGATGATCCCGTCCCGCGCGTTGTGCGGGTCGATGTTCACCACGACGATGATGGTGTCGGCCTCGCCGGTGGGCGAGTGCTCGGCGTCCAGGTGACGCGAGAAGCACACGAGGGCGTCGTCGGACGTCGGGTGCACGGTGAGGTTCCGCAGCTGCTGCAGCGCGGGGTGCGCGCGGCGGATCTCGTTGAGCCGGGTCAGCAGCGTGGCGATGCCGATGGCGTCGGCCTGCGCCCAGTCCCGCGGCTTGAGCTCGTACTTCTCGTTGTCGATCTGCTCCTCGACGCCGGGCCTCGGCACGTTCTCCACGAGCTCGTAGCCGGAGTAGATGCCCCAGGTCGGCGCGCCGGTCGCGGCGAGCACGGCGCGGATCGCGAAGCCCGCGACACCGCCGTCCTGCAGGTAGGGCGGGAGGATGTCGTGCGTCGTCGGCCAGAAGCTCGGGCGCAGGAAGGAGCCGTCCTCGCCGGCCACCTCGGCGAGGTAGGTGGTGATCTCCTTCTTCGTGTTCCGCCACGTGAAGTACGTGTACGACTGGTGGAAGCCGATCAGCCCCAGCGCCTTCATCATGGGCGGCTTCGTGAAGGCCTCGGACAGGAAGATGACCTCGGGGTGGTCCTTGCGGACGTCCGCCAGCAGCCACTCCCAGAAGTCCAGCGGCTTGGTGTGCGGGTTGTCGACGCGGAACAGCGTCACGCCGTGGTCGATCCACACCTGCACGACCCGCCGGACCTCGGCGTAGATGCCCTCGGGGTCGTTGTCGAAGTTCAGCGGGTAGATGTCCTGGTACTTCTTCGGCGGGTTCTCCGCGTACGCGATGGAGCCGTCCGCGCGCGTCGTGAACCACTCGGGGTGCTCGGCGACCCACGGGTGGTCGGGGAGCACTGCAGCGCCAGGTCGAGCGCGACCTCCATGCCGAGCTCGCGGGCCTGCGCGACGAACGCGTCGAAGTCGTCGAAGGTGCCCAGCTCGGGGTGGATCGCGTCGTGGCCGCCGTCGGGCGAGCCGATCGCGTACGGCGAGCCCGGGTCACCGGGGACCGGCTCGAGCGAGTTGTTGCGGCCCTTGCGGAACGTGGTGCCGATCGGGTGGATGGGCGTGAGGTACAGGACGTCGAAGCCCATGGCGGCGATGGCCGGCAGCCGGTGCGCCGCGGTGGCGAACGTCCCGGAGCGCCACTGCTTGGTCTCGTCGTCGAACGTGGCGCCCTCGGAGCGCGGGAACATCTCGTACCACGCGCCGGTCAGCGCCATCGGGCGGTCCACCACGAGCGGGTAGGTCGCCGACGTCGTCACGCCGTCGCGCAGGGGTGCGCGGACAGCACGTCGAGGACCTCGTCGGAGTGGGCGGCGGCGAGCCGGGCGGGGGCGGGACGCTTGACGTCCTGGAGCGCCGTGACGGCGTCCTCGAGCACCTTCGCCGCGGCGCTCGGCAGGCCCGTGCGGCTCGCCGCGCGGGTCAGCACGCGGGCGCCCTCGGCGAGCATGAGCTCGACGTCGATCTCGGCCGGCACCTTGATCGAGGCGTCGTGGCTCCAGGTGCCGAACGGGTCCGACCACCCCTCGACGCGGAACGACCACTGCCCGACGGCGTCCGGCACGAGGCGGGCCTCGAACCGGTCCAGGCCCGGCCGGATGTCGACCATCCGGGCGCTGGAGTGGTCGGTGCCGTCCGGGCCGACGAGGACGGCGGTCGCGCCGACGGCGTCGTGCCCCTCGCGGAACACGGTGGCGCGGATCGGGACCGCTTCCCCGACGACGGCCTTCGCCGGCCAACGACCCTCGTGCGAGGTCGGGCTGACGTCGAGCACGGGGATGCGACCGATGCCGCTGCGGGCTGAGTCTGGCTGCGTCTGAATGCTCTCCACGGGGTCGAACCTACCCAGACCCGCCGGTCCGCGCGTGGTGGGCGGGCCCGGGACAGACGCGTCCGCGATACGCCCCGGTGAGGTGCGGGGTCGTCGGTACTGTCGGCGACGTGAGAGCCATCCGTCGATTCACGGTCCGCACGCTCCTCCCCGCGCCGTTGCAGGCGCTGGACGACCTCGCCCGGAACCTGCGCTGGTCGTGGCACGCGCCCACCCGGGACCTGTTCGCCGGCATCGACCCCGCGCTGTGGTCGTCGGTCGCGGGTGACCCCGTGGCGCTGCTCGGCTCGCTGCGTCCCGACCAGCTGGCCGGCCTGGCCGCCGACGACGGCTTCGTGGAGCGGGTGCGCGCGGCGCGGCTCGACCTCGACCGCTACCTCACCGAGCCGCGCTGGTACGGCACCACGGGCGAGGACCTGCCCCGGTCGATCGCCTACTTCTCCCCGGAGTTCGGGATCACGTCGGTGCTGCCGCAGTACTCCGGCGGCCTGGGCATCCTCGCCGGTGACCACCTCAAGAGCGCGTCGGACCTCGGCGTGCCGATCGTCGGCGTGGGCCTGCTGTACGGCGCCGGGTACTTCAAGCAGTCGCTCAACCGGGACGGCTGGCAGGTCGAGACCTACCCCGTGCTGGATCCCGACGGGCTGCCGCTGACCCTGGTGCGCGAGGACGACGGGCGCCCCGCCGCGGTGCAGGTGGGGCTGCCCGGTGGCCGCACGCTGCACGCGCACGTGTGGATGGCCGCCGTCGGACGTGTGCCGCTGCTCCTGCTCGACTCCAACGTGCCGGAGAACGACGAGACCGCGCGTCGGGTGACCGACCGCCTCTACGGCGGCGGCGGCGAGCAGCGGCTCCAGCAGGAGCTGCTGCTCGGGGTCGGCGGTGTGCGCGCTCTGCGGACGTGGTCCCGGCTGACCGGCGCGCCGACGCCGGAGGTCTATCACACCAACGAGGGCCACGCGGGGTTCCTCGGCGTGGAGCGGATCCGCGAGCTCGTGACGGCGGACGGTCTGACCTTCGACGACGCGCTCGAGGCGGTGCGTGCCGCGACCGTGTTCACCACGCACACGCCGGTCCCGGCCGGCATCGACCGCTTCCCGCTCGACCTGGTCGCGCAGTACTTCGGCGACGAGAACGCCGCCGCCGGCGTGCCGGTCGACCGGGTGCTCGCGCTCGGCGCGGAGTCCTACGAGGGCGGGGACCCGACGCTGTTCAACATGGCAGTCATGGGGCTGCGGCTGGGCGGGCGCGCCAACGGGGTCTCGCTGCTGCACGGCCAGGTGTCCCGCGGGATGTTCGCCCGCCTGTGGCCGGGCTTCGACGAGTCCGAGGTGCCGATCGGCTCGGTCACCAACGGCGTCCACGCGCCGACCTGGGTCGCCGGGCGGCTCCAGACCCTCGCCGAGGAGCGGTTCGACGCCGCGGAGCTCGCGTCCGGTGCGGGCTGGCTGCGCACCGACGCGATCACCGACGCCGAGCTGTGGGACCTGCGGCGCACCCTGCGCCGGGGGCTCGTGGGCGACGCGCGCACCCGCCTGCGGACGTCGTGGCGGCTGCGCGGTGCGAGCCCCGCCGAGCTCGGCTGGGTCGACGACGCGCTGTCGCCCGACGTGCTGACCATCGGGTTCGCCCGGCGGGTGCCGACCTACAAGCGCCTGACCCTCATGCTGCGTGATCCCGACCGGCTGCGGGCGCTGCTCACCGACCCCGAGCGCCCCGTCCAGCTCGTGATCGCGGGCAAGTCGCACCCGGCCGACGACCAGGGCAAGAGCCTCATCCAGCAGCTCGTGCGGTTCTCGGACGCCGAGGACGTGCGCCACCGCATCGTCTTCCTGCCCAACTACGACATCGGGATGGCGCAGTCGCTGTACCCGGGCTGCGACGTCTGGCTCAACAACCCGCTGCGCCCGCTCGAGGCGTCCGGGACGTCCGGCATGAAGTCTGCGCTCAACGGTGGCCTCAACCTGTCGATCCTCGACGGCTGGTGGGACGAGTGGTACGACGGCGAGAACGGCTGGGCGATCCCCACCGCGGACGGCGTCGACGACCCGGACCGCCGTGACGACCTCGAGGCGGCCGCCCTCTATGACCTCATCGAGGGCCAGGTCGCGCCCCGGTTCTACGACCGCGACGAGCGCGGGCTCCCCGTGACCTGGCTGGGCATGATCCGGCACACGCTGGCGACCCTGGGGCCGAAGGTGCAGGCCACCCGCATGGTCACCGACTACGTGCGCACCCTCTACACGCCCGCGGCCCTGGCCGGACGCGCGATGGCCGGCACCGGCACCGGCACGGAGCCCGGCACGGCCGGCGCCGGTACCGGCGCCGGGGCGTCCGACTTCGGGCCCGCGCGCGAGCTCGCCGCATGGAAGGCACGCGTGCGCGACGCGTGGCCGCACGTCCGGGTGGACCACGTGGAGTCGGGCGGGATCGGCGACACCCCGCAGGTCGGGGATGCCCTGCACGTGCGCGCCTACGTCTCCCTGCCCGGCCTCGCGCCCGACGACGTCGCGGTGCAGGTCCTGCACGGGCGCGTCACCGAGTCCGACGAGCTCGCGACCGTCGACACGGTCGAGCTCACCCACGAGGAGGAGTACGAGGCAGGCCGGCACGCGTTCGCCGGCGACGTCACGCTGGCCTCGTCCGGGGCGTTCGGGTACACCGTCCGGATCGTGCCGCGGCACCCGGCGCTGGCGTCCGTCGCCGAGCTCGGTCTGGTCGTCAACGCGGACTGAGCGCCGGGACGGCCCGGCTCAGCGCTCGGTGTAGACCCGGATCGACAGCGGCTCCAGGACGACGGTGTCGCCGGCGTCGGGGTGCAGACCGCCTCCGATGGCCGCCGACGACCGCTCGCCCGGGTGCTCCCAGGCGCTGTCCCACGCCAGCTCCCAGTGGGTCGGGCGACCGTCGGCGAGCACCACGGGCACCGGGTCGAGCGACCCGTTGAGGGCGAGCAGGACGGTCGAGCCCTCGACCGACCGGAGCATCTGCAGCGTCCGCATGCCCGGGTCGTGCCAGTCGTCCTGCGCGAGCACGCCCGCGTCGGCAGAGAACCAGGCGAGGTCCGGACGGTCGCCGTCGACGAGGGCCTGGCCGCGGAAGAACGACGGGTTGCGCAGCGCGGCGTTCTCCCGGCGCAGCAGCAGCAGGTAGCGGGCGGTCGCCAGCAGGTCCCGGCGCCAGTCCGAGAGCTCCCAGCTGATCCAGGAGATCTCGTTGTCCTGGCAGTAGGCGTTGTTGTTCCCGCGCTGGGTCCGGCCGATCTCGTCCCCCGCGGTGATCATCGGCGTCCCGGCGGACAGCAGGAGCGTCCCGAGCAGGTTGCGGATGGACCGGCGGCGCAACGGCAGGATGTCCACGCCGGGCGACTCCACCCGCACCGGCCCCTCGACGCCGTGGTTCCACGACCGGTTGTCGTCCGAGCCGTCGCGGCCGCTCTCGCCGTTGGCCTCGTTCTGCTTGTGCTCGTAGGCGACGAGGTCGGCGAGCGTGAAGCCGTCGTGCGCGGTGACGTAGTTGACGGACGCGACCGGCCCCCGCGCCAGCGGGGGTCGCCCTGACCGAACAGGTCGACCGACCCGGCGAGCCGCGTCGCGAGGTCGGCGACGCCGTGCCCGGCCCGGCCGTGTGCCGCCTGGGCCGGGTCGGCGAGCCAGAACGTGCGGGCCGCGTTGCGGAACCGGTCGTTCCACTCGCCCAGGGGCGGCGGGAAGCTCCCGGTGCGCCAGCCGCCGGGTCCGATGTCCCAGGGCTCCGCGATGAGCTTGACGCCCTGCAGCACCGGGTCGGCCTGCATCCCGACCAGGAACGGGTGGTCCGGGTCGAAGCCGTCGTCGGTCCGGCCCAGGGTGACCGCGAGGTCGAAGCGGAACCCGTCGACGCCGACCTCGTCGACCCAGTAGCGCAGGGAGTCCAGGGCCATCTGCACCACGCGCGGGCGGCGGAAGTCGAGCGAGTTGCCGCACCCGGTGACGTCGGCGAAGCGGGCCGGGAGGCCGCCGTCGTGCAGGTAGTAGCCCGTGGTGTCCAGACCGCGCCAGGACACGTGCTGGCCGCCGTCGCCGCCCTCGCACGTGTGGTTGTAGACGACGTCGAGCAGGACCTCGATGCCGGCGGCGTGCAGCAGCTGGACGGCGCCCTTGACCTCGGCCAGCACCGCGCCGGCGCCGGCCGCCTGCGCGCCGGCGGTGGCGTAGGGCGCGTGCGGCGCGAAGAACCCGAGGGTGTTGTACCCCCAGTAGTTGGTCAGCCCCTTGTCGATGAGGTGCGGCTCGTGCGCGAAGGCGTGGATCGGCAGGAGCTCGAGCGACGTCACGCCCAGGGACAGCAGGTGGTCGATCGTCGCGGGGTGCGCGAGCCCGGCGTAGGTGCCGCGCAGGTGCTCGGGCACGCCGGGCAGGTCCTTCGTGAGGCCGCGCACGTGCGCCTCGTAGACGGCGGTGTGCTCCCACGGCACCTCGGGCCGCGGCACCCGCACGCCGGGGTAGGCGAGGTCGACGACGACCGAGTGCGGCACCGACCGCACCGAGTCGCGGGGGTCCGGTGGCCCGGCGGGGTCGCCGTGGCCCTGCGCGTCGACGACGTAGCCGTAGGTCTCCGGGCCGTACCCGAGTGCACCGGACAGGCCGCGGGCGTAGGGGTCGACGAGGAGTTTGGCCGGGTTGTGCCGCAGGCCACGCGCCGGATCCCAGGAGCCGTGGGCGCGGAAGCCGTAGTGCTGACCGGGGTGGACGTCCGGGACGTGCCCGTGCCAGACGCCGTGGACGGGACCGGTGAGCGGCACGCGTCGCTCCTGCCAGCCCGTGGTGCTCGCGTCGTCGCGGTCGAGCAGGCACAGGTCGACCCCGGTGGCGTGCGAGGCGAGGACCGCGACGTCCACGCCGTCGCCCCGCAGATGCACCCCGAACGGCGGGACGGGGCGGTAGGAGGGGGTCGACGGTGGCGAGGTCATCCGGACATTCTGCGTGACGCGGCAGCAGGTCCGGTGGGTGAACCTCGGCGCGGCGGTGAACGGTAGCCTCGGCCGCAGCGCCTGTGTGCGGCTGTGTGCACCTGAGCGCGTGCCGATCGCCGTGCCCCACCCGGAGGGATCCGAGCCCGATGAAGATCGTCGTGTGCGTGAAGTACGTCCCCGACATCCAGGCCGACCGCAGCCTGGGCGCCGACGGCCGCGTCGTCCGTGACGGCGGTGACGGCACGCTCAACGAGCTCGACGAGAACGCCGTCGAGGCGGCGCTCGTGCTGGCCGAGGCCGCCGGGGACAGCGAGGTCGTCGCGCTCACCGTCGGCCCCGCCGGCGCCGAGGACGCGGTCCGACGCGCGCTGCAGATAGGCGCGGACCGTGCGGTCCTCGTGCGCGACGACGCCGTCGCGGGGTCCGACGTGTTCGGCACCGTCGCGGTGCTCGCGGCGGCCGTCCGCCGGCTCGGCGAGGACGGTCCGGTCGACCTCGTGCTCACCGGGATGGCGGCGCTCGACGGGCTGACCTCGCTGCTGCCGGCCGCGCTGGCGACCGAGCTCGACCTGCCCCAACTCACCCTGGCCGCCGAGGTCGCCGTCGAGGGCGGCACCGTGCGGGTCCGGCGCGAGCTCGACGGCGCCTCGGAGACGCTCACGGCGCCGCTGCCCGCGCTGGTGAGCGTCACCGACCAGGCGAACTCGCCCCGCTACCCGAATTTCAAGGGCATCATGGCCGCCCGCAAGAAGCCGCTCGAGGTGCTGGCCCTCGCCGACGTCGGGGTCGACCCCGCGGCCGTCGGCGCGGCCGGTGCCCGCACCCGGATCGTCGAGGCGAGCCCCCGGCCGCCGCGCGAGGACCGCGTCCTGCTCACCGACGACGGCACCGCCGGGACCCGGCTGGCTCAGTACCTCGCCGACCGGAAGCTCATCTGAGCCGTGCGCGACACCACCGCCCAGGAGGCCGCTGTGACCCCTCACGCCGACGGACCCGTCGTCGTCCTGCTCGACCACCACACGCTGGACGGCCTGCCGCGGCTGCGACCGCCGGTGCTCGAGCTGCTCACCCTCGCCCGCGGGCTCGCCGCCGAGACCGGCGCCACCGTGCACGGGGTCGCGCTGGAGCCGGGTCTCGCGGCCGCCGCGGCACCGGACCTGGGCCGGTACGGCGTCGACGTCGTGCACGACGTCGTCCTGCCGGACGCCGACCCGCACCTCACCCCGGTCGCCGGTGAGGCGCTCGCGGACGTGGTCCGCGCGGTCGGCGCGTCCGCCGCCCTGCTCACCTCGACGTTCGAGAACAAGGAGGCCGCTGCCCGGCTGGCCGTCCTGACCGGCGCCGGTGTCGTCTCCGACGCGACCGGGGTCACCCGTGAGGGCGGCGAGGTCGTCGTCTCCAAGACCGTCTTCGCCGGGACGTGGAACACGCGCTGCGCGATCACGACGCCCTGGCCGTCGTCCTGGTCAAGGCGAACGCCGTCCCGGCCGAGCCCGCGGCGGAGCCGTCGGCCCCGCGGGTCGCGGAGCACACCGTCACGGTGAGCCCCCGCGCGCTGCGGGCCACCCTCGTCGCGCGCACCGAGCGGGCCGCCACCGGACGTCCCGAGCTCGCCGAGGCGCAGACCGTCGTCGCCGGCGGGCGCGGCACCAACGGGGACTTCTCCGCGGTGGAGGAGCTCGCCGACGTGCTCGGCGGCGCGGTCGGGGCCACCCGGGTCGCGACCGACGAGGGCTGGATCGGCCACGAGGCCCAGATCGGCCAGACCGGCGTGACGATCTCGCCGACGCTGTACATCGGCGCCGGCATCTCCGGCGCGGTGCACCACCGCGGCGGCATGCAGGCGTCCGGGACGATCGTCGCCGTGAACTCCGATCCGGAGTCGCCGATCTTCGAGATCGCGGACTTCGGGGTGGTGGGGGACCTGTTCGACGTGCTGCCGCAGGCGGCGGCCGAGATCCGACGCCTGCGGGGCTGAGGGCGAGGGGCTGACGGCGAGGCGCTGAGACGGCGAGGGGCCGACGGCGAGAGGGGGACGGCGACGGGCTGACCGCCGGACCGGGCCCGCGCTCAGTCGAGGCTGCGCAGCCAGTCCAGGGTCGCGAGGGCCTGCGCCGCCTGGAAGCGGCGCAGGTTCGGAATCCCGGGGGCGCCGGCTGCAGTGCCCCGTGCGCGAAGTACCCGGCGAGGGCGGTCAGCACGGTGCGCAGGGCGTCGTCGTCCACGTCCGCGGCGACCCGCTGCGCGCGGAAGATCGCGCCGGGCTCGCCGCCGCCCTGCATCGCGACGCTGGGCAGCATGAGGACCAGGTCGAGCCAGGGCGCCCCCACCGCGGCGTGCGGCCAGTCCACGAGCCAGCACGTCGACTCGTCGAGGATGACGTTGTCCCCGCGCAGGTCGCCGTGCACGAGGGTGTCCCCGGAGGCGGCCTCGGCCCACCTGGACTCCTGGGCGATGAGTGCGTCGAGGTGCTCGAGCGCCCACGCGCCGGGCTCGCCGGCGAGCGCCGCGGCCTGCTCGAGCAGCATCGGCGGGCCCTCGGCGAGCTTGCGCCACCCGGTGAAGTCGTCCGCGAGCGTGCGGGTCACCGGCTCCAGGCCGTGCGGGGTCGCGGGGGTGACCTCGGCCAGCGTGTCGACTGCCGCCAGCACGCGCACCAGGTCGTCCGGCCGCCACGGCAGCACCGGCGAGCGCCCGTGCACCGCCTCGAACCCGAGCACGACCCACGTGCCGTCGTCGTCCGACCACAGCAGGCGGGGCGCCGGCAGGTCGTCCGGCAGGGCGGCGGCGACGGCGATCTCGCGGCGGGCCAGCTCGGGGAGTGCGGGTTCTGCTCGGCCGACACGGCCTTGACGAACACCTCGCGGCCGTCTCCCAGCTCGAGCACCGACGCGAAGCCCGGGCTGAAGCCGCTGGTCGCGCCCGTCTCGGCGATCACCTCGGCGCCGACGCGGTCGGCGATCCGGGCGCGCACCGGCCGCGGCAGGTCCTGCCAGCCCAGGCGGGTCCCGGAGAAGGCGACGGGCGTCTCGGTCCGGTCCCATGCGGTCACGCTCCCATCCTGCCAGGGGCGGGGTCCCGACGCGGGACGACGCCGGAGAGGGCGGCAGTGCAGTCCCCGGTTGACCGGGGCGCACCGACGCGAGGACGCTCGATGCGAGCGGGTCGATAAGGAGGTCGCGATGCGTTCCCTCCGATGCCTGATCGGTCACCACTGGGAGGTCAGCGTCGCGCGCGAGGAGGGCGGCGAGAGGTCGGTCCGCAGGCGGTGCACGAGGTGCGGTACGCAGCGCGTGTCGGCACCGTCCCGCGGCGGGAGGGCGATGCCCGGTGCCGGCGATCGCACCACGTCGAGGCCACCCGGCGCGGACGGCTGGGACGTGGGCGGCTGACGCGTGCGTCGCTGCCAGCACTTCCGGCAGCCCCTTGCCGCTGGATGCCGTGACGCTGGACGCTGGAGCCCCGTCCGGGCGGAGGCACTCATGGGCAAGCTCATCTACGCGGCCAACACGTCGCTCGACGGCTACCTCGAGGACGCGACCGGCGCCTTCGACTGGTCCGTTCCCGACGACGAGGTGCACGCGTTCTGGAACGAGCACGAGCGGCACATCGGCACGTCCCTCCTCGGCCGCCGCATGTACGAGACGATGCGGGTCTGGGAGAGCGACGACTGGTTGACGGATGAGCCGGCCGTCGTCCGGGAGTACGCGGGGATCTGGCGGGACGCCGACAAGGTCGTCTACTCCTCGACGCTCGAGGAGGTGTCGACGGCGCGGACCCGGATCGAGCGGCGGTTCGAGCCCGAGGCCGTCCGGCACCTCAAGGAGACGTCGCCTTCGGACCTCAGCGTCGGCGGGGCGGCCCTCGGGGCCGAGGCCTTCCGCCACGGGCTGGTCGACGAGTGCGTGCTGCTCCTGTGCCCCGTGACCGTGGGCGGCGGCAAGCCGGCGCTTCCGCGGGGCGTCCGGCTCGACCTGGAGCTGCTGGACCATCGGCGCTTCCGCAACGGTGTCGTGTACGTGCGCCATGCGGTGCACGGCGTCATCTGACTCCTGACACCTGACGTCCGGCGTACCGCACCGCACCGCGGCATGGTGCCGGACGTCGCCGGCTCCTCTCCGGATCCGCCGTCACGCCGCGCGCACTAGCCTCGGCCGGGTGGCACGTGCGGAGCGGCACCTCGTCGAGGTCGAGCTCGCGGAGGACGACGCCGACCGGCGCTGACCGCACGCCTGGCGGAGGTGGACGGCCTGTCCGCCCCGCTCGACCGCCCGCTGGCCGAGGCATGGCGGGCGCAGGGGGCGTCCGTGGTCGCCCAGCTCGACGACCTGCTCATCCTGTGGCCCCCTGCCGGTGACCACGCCGTCGCGGTCGACGTCGACACCGGAGCGACCCGGTACACCGCGCCGGGGATGTGCCAGGTCGTTGACACGGGCTCCGCCGACGGGACGGACCCCGGACCCCCGGCGGCGACCCCTCGGACGACGTCCTGGTGTGCGACCACCATGCCGGCTCGGGCGAAGGACCGGCCGCGGTCACCCGAGACGTCACCGTGCACGACCCGCTGACCGGCGAGCTGCTGCGGAGCATCCCCACTGGGAGGACGCACACCTGGTCGTCCCTCGCCGGCGACATCCTGACGCTCGGCACCGATGCCGACCGGCACGTCACCGCGGGCCGCTGGTCCTTGAGCACGGGCGAGGAGCGGTGGACGTACCGGAGCGCGGAGCCGTCGCCCACGAGCAGCATCGACTGGTCGGGTGGCGTGGGCGAGGACGTCATGGGGGTGGAGGCGGGCGACTTCTCGGTGATGCTCGACCCGGACACCGGTGAGGAGGTCGACCGGGACCTGTGGGGCGACGGGTCCGACGGTGACTCCTCGGGGCCCGTGCCCGGACCGGGCGGTTCCACGGTCAGCTACCGGTACGGGGCCGAGGGGTTGATCAGCACGACGGTGCTGGGACCCGACGGCGAGGAGCGCTTCGAGGTACCGGGGGCGATCGTCGGGCCCGACCTCGATGACGGGACCGCGTCCGGGATGCTGTTCGCGGCCCCACCCGACCCGGGTTCGCCGTCGTCGGTGGTCGCCGTCGACGCGGTCAGCGGTGAGGTGCGCTGGACCGCCGACGTACCGGTGAGCACGGTGTCCGCGCTGTCCGGCCGGATCGTGGTCCGGGATGCGTCCGGCACGGCCGCGCTCGACCCCCGCACCGGCGAGCAGCTGTGGGCGGTCGAGGCCGATCGCCGGGACGCGTTCGGCTGGGATGTCGTCACCGACGGACGGCGGCTGCTCTCCGTCGAACCGGGTGCCCTCGGGAGGCCCCCGTGGGTGGGCGCACCCGCACGGACCGCGAGCTCGTGGCCCGGGACCTGACCACGGGCGAGGTGACGTGGCGCGCGCCCGTGCCGCTCGAGGGTCGGCTCGTGACGCTCGCGGACGGAACGGTCGTGCTGATCGGGTCGGACGAGATCGCGGCCCTGCGGCCGTGAGGGCACGGTGCGGCGCGGTTCGTAGACTGGGGACCGTGACGGCCTACCTCGACCATGCGGCGACCACGCCGATGCTCCCCGCGGCGGTCGAGGCCCTGACCGCCGAGCTCGGCCGGACCGGCAACGCGTCGTCGCTGCACTCCGCGGGCCGGTCCGCGCGGCGCGTCGTCGAGGAGTCCCGCGAGGCGATCGCGGCCGCGCTCGGCGGGCACCCGAGCGAGGTCGTGCTGACCGGGGGCGGCACCGAGGCCGACAACCTCGCGATCAAGGGCCTGTACTGGGCGCGCACCGCGCAGGACCCGGCGCGCCGACGCGTGCTCGTCTCCGCCGTCGAGCACCACGCCGTCCTCGACCCGGCGCACTGGCTCGCCCGGCACGCGGGCGCCGACGTCGTGCTCCTGCCGGTCGACGGGGAGGGGCGACTCGACGTCGCCGCGCTCGCGGCCGAGCTCGAGGCGTCGGCCGGGACGGTCGCCCTGATCTCGGTCATGTGGGCGAACAACGAGGTGGGCACCCTCCAGCCGATCCGCGAGGTGGTCGAGCTCGCGGGCCGGTACGGCGTGCCGGTGCACGCCGACGCGGTGCAGGCCGTCGGGCAGGTGCCGGTCGACTTCGCCGCGTCCGGGCTCGACGCCATGACCGTCACCGCGCACAAGATCGGCGGGCCCGTCGGCGTGGGCGCGCTGCTCGCCCGCCGCGGCCTGGACCTGACCCCGGTGCTGCACGGGGGCGGGCAGGAGCGCGGCGTGCGGTCCGGCACCCTCGACACCCCGGCGGCGCGGTCGTTCGCGGTGGCGGCGCAGGCCGCCGCCGGCGCGCAGCCCGCGACGGCGGCCCGGCTCGCCGGCCTGCGCGACGACCTGGTGCGCCGCGTCCGGGCTGCCGTGCCCGGTGCGGCGCTGCGCGGCCTGACCCGGACCGGCGACCGGGGGACCGGCTGCCGGGCAACGCCCACTTCACGTTCCCCGGGTGCGAGGGCGACTCGCTGCTGTTCCTCCTGGACTCGGCCGGCGTGCAGTGCTCGACGGGCTCGGCGTGCCAGGCCGGTGTGCCGCAGCCCTCGCACGTCCTGCTCGCGATGGGCGCGGACGAGCGCGAGGCGCGGGGGCCCTGCGGTTCTCGCTCGGGCACACCTCGACGCCCGCGGACGTGACCGCGCTGGTCGAAGCGCTGCCCGACGCCGTCGCCCGCGCCGGCGCCGCAGGGCTCGCCTCGGCCGGGCGGGAGGCCGGCCGATGAGGGTGCTCGCCGCGCTGTCCGGCGGCGTCGACTCCGCGGTCGCCGCCGCGCGCGCCGTCGACGCGGGGCACGACGTCGTCGGCGTCCACCTGGCGCTGTCGCGCAACCGCGACCAGTTCCGCACCGGCTCGCGGGGGTGCTGCTCGATCGAGGACGCGGGGGACGCCCGCCGCGCCGCGGACGTGCTCGGCATCCCGTACTACGTGTGGGACCTGTCCGAGCGGTTCGAGGACACCGTGGTCGCCGACTTCCTCGCCGAGTACGCCGCCGGCCGCACGCCCAACCCGTGCGTGCGGTGCAACGAGCACATCAAGTTCGAGGCGCTGATGGACAAGGCGGTCGCCCTCGGCTTCGACGCCGTGTGCACGGGCCACTACGCACGGGTGGCGCTGCGCCCCGACCCGGCCGACCCGGCCGACCCGACCGGGCGCACCCTCGTCCGCGAGCTGCACCGTGCGGCCGACCTCGCCAAGGACCAGTCGTACGTGCTCGCCGTCATGGGGTCCGAGCGGCTGGCCCGGTCGATGTTCCCGCTCGGGGACGTCGCGTCGAAGGCCGAGGTGCGCGCCGAGGCGGAGCGGCGCGGGCTCAGCGTGTCGGCGAAGCCGGACTCCTACGACATCTGCTTCGTCGCCGACGGCGACACCCAGGGCTTCCTGCGCGAGCGGCTCGGGGCGCAGCCGGGCGACGTCGTCGACACCGAGGGGCGCATCGTCGGCGCGCACGACGGCGCCTACGCGTACACCGTCGGGCAGCGCAAGGGCCTGTCGATCGGACGCCCCGCACCCGACGGCCGGCCGCGCTACGTCCTCGAGGTGCAGCCGGTGACCAACCGCGTCGTCGTCGGGCCCGCGGAGGCGCTCGCGGTCGGCGCGGTGGTCGGGACCGACGCCGTGTGGCTCGCCCCGGACGTCGTCGGCGCGCAGGACCTCGGGGCCGACGACGACGCACGGTGGTTCAGCTGCGCGGTGCAGGTGCGTGCCCACGGCGACCCGGTGCCCGCCCGGGCGCGGCGCACCGCGGGCGGGGTGCGGATCGAGGTCGACGGCGACCTGCGTGGCGTGGCCCCGGGGCAGTCGGCCGTGCTGTACGACGGGTCACGGGTCCTGGGTCAGGCGACGGTGGAGGGGACGGAACGGGCATGAGCACACCGGGGTCCGACGCAGGGACGGACGGCAGGACTGACGACGACGCGGCCACGGCGGCAGCTGGCGGCGGCCACGGCGTCGTCGTCGTGCACGACTGGTACGGGCTGCACCCGCACGTGCTCGAGTACGCCGAGGAGTTGACGATGGCGGGCTTCGCGGTCGAGGCGGTCGACCTCTACGCCGTCTCCCGGACGACCGACCCCGCGCGCGCCGAGGAGCTCGCCGACGCGCTCGACGGCACCGGGGCGGTCGCGATCATCGACGCCGCGATCACTCGGCTGCGCGACGCCGGTGCGGTGGCCGTCGGGGCGGTCGGCTTCTCGCTCGGCGGCAACCTCGTGCTCCGCGCCGCCCGCGAGGGGGCCGTGGACGCCGTCGTCGCCTACTACGCGGTCCGGTCCCCGCAGGACGCCGCGGCCACCCGGTGCCCCGTGCAGCTCCACCTCGCCGAGACCGACAGGTTCGAGGACCCCGAGTACGTCGCGGAGTACGTCGCCGCGCTCGAGGCGGCCGGTACCCCGGTCGACACGTTCGCCTACCCGGGCACCGTCCACTCCTTCGCCAACACGGACGTGCCGCTCGCCGACGCCGCCGCGGCGGACGTCGCGCGGGCCCGCACGGTCGGCTTCCTGCACGCGCGCCTCGCCCGGTCCGCCCCGTGACCGGCGTCTCCGGGCTCGGCCCGTGGCCGGGGGCGGACGCGATCGAGGCGCAGACCGTCGTGATGGGGGACCTCACGGACGTCCCGGCAGGCCTGACCGGACTGCCGTTCCGGGTCCAGCCGACGCCGGCCGCGCGCGGGGAGTGGACGCCACCGCGCGCACCGCCGGGCTGCTCGTCGACCTGCCGGTCGAGCTCGGCGTGCACGGCTGGAAGCTCGCCGACCACCCCGGCCAGGACCTCGCCCGCGTCCGGTCGCTCGCCGGGCAGGAGCTCGACGCGCTCGCCGTCGCCGCGCTCGGGTACGCGGGGCCCCTCGTGATGCCCGTGCACGGGCCGCTGACGCTCGCCGGCTCGCTGTACCTGGCCCGCGGGGACCGGGTGCTGTCCGACGTCGGCGCCGTCCGTGAGCTCACCGAGTCCCTCGGGGCAGGCCTCGCCGAGGAGATCGGGCGGCTGCGGGTCGCCGTGCCCGGTGCCGAGCCGCTCGTCCTGCTGCACGAGCCGATGCTCGCGGCCGTGCTGGTCGGGGCCGTCCCGACGTTCTCGGGGTACTCGGCGATCCGGCCGGTGCCCGGCCCCGTCGTCGCCGAGCGGCTGCGCGCGCTGGCGGACGCCGCCCGGGGTGCCGGGGCGTCCGGCATCGTCGTGCACCTCGGCGACGCCTGGGCCGCGCTGCCGGTCGTCGCGCGGGCCGGCGTGGACGGCGTCGGGCTCGCCGTCGGGACCCTCGACGAGCGCGCGTGGGAGCGGGTCGCCGAGGCGGTCGAGGCGGACCTGCGGGTGTGGGCCGCACTGCCGCCGGTCGCGTCCTCGCAGTGCGCGGGGCCGGACGTGCGCGGCCAGGCCGAGACCCTGCTGCGCCCCTGGGGACGGGTCGGGCTGCCCGTCGCGCGCCTGACCGACGTCGTGCTCGTGCCGGCCGGGGCCTCGCCGTCGCCCGACGCCGCCCGCCGCGCGCTCGCGGACGTCGTGCGCGCGGCCGAGGTCGTCGCGGAGCGCGCCGCCGGCTGACCCGAGTCCGCCCGCGCCGCCGCCCCGCCCGTCGACCGGTGCGGGCGCGTCCGTCGGGCGGCGTGTGGGTGGCCCGCGCCATGATGGCCCGGTGAGCGAACAGGCACTGCACACGGACGACGAGGGGCTGGACGAGGCAGCCGCGCGGCACCGGTGGGCGGCACTGGCCGGTGCGATCCGCGACCACCAGTTCGCGTACTACGTGCGGGACGCACCCACGGTCAGCGACGGCGAGTACGACGCGCTGCTGCGCCGGCTGGAGGCGCTCGAGGACCACTACGCCACGTACGGGCTGCGGACGCCGGACTCGCCCACTCAGCGGGTGGGCGGGACGTTCTCGACCGAGTTCGGCGCCGTCGAGCACCTCGAGCGGATGCTGTCGCTCGACAACGCGTTCTCCACCGACGACCTCGCCGAGTGGTATGGCCGCGTCCAGCGGGACCTCGACGGCGCGTCCGCCGGGATGCACCTGCTGTGCGAGCTGAAGATCGACGGCCTCGCGATCGCGCTGGTGTACGAGAACGGCGTCCTGGCCCGGGGTGTCACGCGTGGCGACGGGCGCACGGGGAGGACGTCACCCTGAACGTCCGCACCATCGAGGGCATCCCGCACCGGCTGACCGGTGACGACCACCCCGAGCTCCTCGAGGTCCGCGGCGAGGTGTTCCTCCCGGTGGAGGGGTTCCGCGCCGTCAACGAGGCCCAGATCGCGGCCGGCAAGCCGCCGTTCGCCAACCCGCGCAACACCGCCGCCGGGTCGCTGCGGCAGAAGGACCCCCGGGTCACGGCGAGCCGTCCGCTGCGGATGTACAGCCACGGCATCGGGGCCCTGCGGTGGCCGGGGCACGCGGACGTCCTCGCGCGGCAGTCCGGCGTCTACGGGCTGCTGGCCGGCTGGGGGCTCCCGGTCTCCCCCACAGCCGGGTCGTCGACACCCTGGACGACGTGCAGGCGATGATCGACCACTTCGGCGAGCACCGCCACGACGTCGAGCACGAGATCGACGGCATCGTCGTCAAGGTTGACGAGGTCGCCCTGCAGCGCCGCCTCGGCTCCACCAGCCGGGCACCGCGGTGGGCGATCGCGTGCAAGTACCCGCCCGAGGAGGTGAACACGAAGCTCCTCGACATCCAGGTCAACGTGGGCCGCATGGGTCGGGTCACGCCGTTCGGCGTGATGGAGCCCGCGCAGGTGGCCGGCTCCACCGTGTCGATGGCGACGCTGCACAACGCGAGCGAGGTCCGCCGCAAGGGCGTGCTCATCGGGGACACCGTCGTGCTGCGCAAGGCCGGCGACGTCATCCCGGAGATCGTCGGGCCGGTCGTCGAGCTGCGCGACGGCACGGAGCGCGAGTTCGTCATGCCGACCCACTGCCCCT
Source organism: Cellulomonas sp. ATA003 (assembly GCF_031582905.1). Lineage (NCBI taxonomy): Bacteria > Bacillati > Actinomycetota > Actinomycetes > Micrococcales > Cellulomonadaceae > Cellulomonas > Cellulomonas sp. ATA003. The sequence continues at coordinate 2,712,277 of NZ_CP133990.1, read as the reverse complement.
CGTGCGGCACCCTCTCGCGCCGGCCAAGGAGGGCGACGTCGACATCCGGTGCCCGAACGCCCGCTCGTGCCCGGCGCAGCTGCGCGAGCGGGTGTTCCACGTCGCGTCCCGCGGCGCGTTCGACATCGAGGCGCTCGGCTGGGAGGCGGCGAGCGCGCTGCTCGAGGCCGGCGTCCTGACCGACGAAGGCGACCTGTTCGACCTGGACGCCGACGCGCTGCGCCGCGTCCCGCAGTTCACGCTGTCCACCCGGTCGAAGGTCAAGGGCCGGGTGCGCGAGGCCGGCGACCTCAACGCCGTCGGGGAGAGCCTGCTGGTCAACCTCGAGGCCGCCAAGGACCGCCCGCTGTGGCGCGTGCTCGTCGCGCTGTCCATCCGGCACGTGGGGCCGACGGCGGCACGGGCCCTCGCCGCGGAGTTCGGGTCGATGGAGGCCATCGAGGCGGCGGCCCGCAGCGACGACGCCGCCGGGCTGGCCGGCGTCGCGGGCGTCGGCCCGACGATCGCGGCGGCCGTCCGGGACTGGTTCGAGCAGCCCGGCGAGGACGACCGGTGGCACGAACGCATCGTGGGGAAGTGGACCGCAGCCGGCGTGCGGATGGCCGACGAGCGGGACGCGTCGATCGCCCGCACGCTCGAGGGCGTCACGGTCGTGGTCACCGGGTCGCTCGAGGACTACTCGCGCGACGGCGCCAAGGAGGCGATCCTCACCCGCGGCGGCAAGGCGTCGGGCAGCGTGTCGAAGAAGACCGACTTCGTTGTCGTCGGGGCCAACGCCGGCACGAAGGAGGCCAAGGCCCGCGAGCTCGGCGTGCCGATCCTCGACGAGGCCGGCTTCACCCGGCTCCTGGCGGAGGGCCCGGCGGCGGTCGCACCGGCCGCGGAGGAGGACGGGCCCGGCGACGGCGAGCAGGGGACGGTGCACCCGGAGGACGATGGGGCTCTGACTACCACCCCGGGAGGCACCGATGCCTGACCTCGTGATCCGCGTCGCCACCGATGACGAGGTCGCCGCAGCGGGTGCGCTGACCGCGCAGGCCTACCAGTCCGACGGCCTCGTGCGGGACGGCGACGACTACGTCGAGGAGCTGACGGACGCCGTCCGGCGTGCGCGCGAGGCGACCCTCCTGGTGGCGGTCGCAGCGCCCGACCCGGACGGCGACGACGACCCTGCCCGCAGCCGCTCCGAGGTGGTGGGGACCATCACGATCGCCCCGGCCGGGACGTCGTACGCCGAGATCGCCGATCCCGGCGAGGTCGAGCTGCGGATGCTCGCGGTCGCGCCGTCGGCCCGCCGGCGGGGTGTGGCGGAGGCGCTGATGCGCGCCGCGATGCGGGAGGCGGTGACCCTGCGGGCCGAGCGGGTCGTGCTGTCGTCCCTCGAGGAGATGACGACCGCGCACCGCCTGTACGACCGGCTCTCCTTCGACCGGGTGCCCGCGCGCGACTGGCACCACGAGGACATCGCCCTGCGGGTCTACACCTGGACGGTCCCGTCCGGTCCGGGTGCGCGGGCCGAGGCCGCGGTCTGGCCACCGCTGGAGACGCGCGACGTCGACGGCTGGCGGGTCGGCCTGTCCGGCGGCTTCACGCGCCGGGCCAACAGCGTCCTCGCGCTCGACGAGCCGCGGGACGTCGACGCCGCGCTCACCGAGGTGGAGCGCGTGTACGCGGCGGCCCGCCAGCCGTCCGTGTTCCGGGTGTGCGCGCAGAGCGAGCCGGAGGATTTGGACGGGGTGCTCGCGCGGCGCGGGTACCGCGAGGTCGCACCCACGCTGGTGATGGTGCGGCACGGGCTCGACGGCGTCGCCGCCCCGTTCCAGGCTCCGGGCCTGGAGTGCACCGTGGCCGACGCACCGGACGAGGACTGGCTGACCCGCTGGCTGGATGTCAGGTCGACCGCGCCGGTCGACCACGCGCTCGCCGGCCGCCTCGTCGGCGGTGCCCGCGCGCTGTACCTCACCGCACGGGACGACCACGGCCCGGTCGGGGTCGTCCGGGCCGCGCTCGTCGACGACTGGGCGGCGCTGGCCTGCCTCGCGGTGGACACGCGGGCGCGGCGCCGCGGCGTGGGCAGGGCGCTGACGTGCGCTGCCCTGCACGAGGCCGCCCAGCGGGGGCGCAGCGGGCATTCCTCCAGGTCGAGGAGTCCAACGACGCCGCGATCGAGATGTACGCGAACCTCGGCTTCGCCCCGGCGGAGCGGTACCACTACCGCCAGCGCTGACTCCGACACGCCGCCCACGCGCCTGTGTCGGACGGCGGGCGGGGCCGTCAGATGAGCGCCTGGAGCTCCTCGCCCGCGAGCACATGGTCGATCGCCATCGTGCTCGCACCGAGGATGCCGGCGCGACCGCGCGCACGGCTGGTGACGATCCGCAGGTGCTGGGTCGCAAGCGGCAGCGACCGGCGGTAGACCACCTCGCGGATCCCGGCGAGCAGGTGCTCACCCGCCTCGGCGAGGCTGCCGCCGACGACGATCACCGACGGGTTGAGCATGCTCACGCACGCCGCGAGCACCTCGCCGATCGCCCGGCCCGCGTCCCGCACGGCCGCCGCGGAGGTGAGGTCCCCGGACCGGACGAGCGCGACGACATCAGCGCTCGAGGTCGCGTCGAGGCCTGCCCTGCTCAGCTGCGTGGCCACCGCCGCCCCGCTGGCCACCGCCTCGAGGCAGCCGGTGTTCCCGCACCGGCACGGCCGGTCCTCGCCGCCGGGCACCGCGACGTGGCCGAGGTCGCCGGCCGCGCCCTGCGCCCCGCGGCGGATCCCCCGTCGCTGATGATCCCCGCGCCGATGCCGGTCGCGACCTTGACGAACAGCAGGTGGTCGACGTCGCGGAACTCCGTCGCGTGCTCACCGAGCGCCATGATGTTGACGTCGTTGTCCACCAGCACGGGCGCCGGCCCGAGCAGGAGGTGGAGCCGGCCGGCGACGTCGGCGTCGTCCCAGCCCGGCATGATCGGTGGGTTCGTCGGGCGGCCGCTCCGGTGGTCCACCGGCCCCGGCAGCCCGACGCCGACGCCGACGAGTTCGGAGGCCGGGCGTCCCGCTCGGTCCAGCAGGTCGCGGGCGATCGTCGCGACGCGATCCAGCACGCGTTCGGGACCGTCGGCGATCGCGAGCGTCTCACCGTGCTCGGCGAGGACGTCCGAGGCGAGGTCGGTGACCGCGACGCGGGCGTGGGTCGCGCCGAGGTCGACCGCGAGCACGACGCGGGCGGCGGGGTTGAACGCGAACGTCACCGGGGGACGCCCACCGGTCGACGCCGCCTCGCCGGTCGGGGTGACCAGGCCCGCGGAGATCAGCTGGTCCACCCGCAGGGCGACGGTGGACCGGGCCTGCCCGGAGAGGGTCGCGAGCTCGGTGCGTGTCCGGGGCCGGCCGTCCCGCAGCAGACGCAGGGTCGCGCCCAGGTCGCCGACCCGGGCTGCGTGCGTCGACATGACGGCAGTCAAGCACAACTGACGAAGCCCACTGGATGCTCGGTCACGATCCAGCAACTTTTGCTTGACCGTCGACAGAACTTCTGCGACGTTGCTCGGCATGGTCAATGACGACTCCCGGCGCCCGGGTGCGCTCGCGGCGAGGTCCGCCGACACGGCCCCCGAGGACGGCCCGTTGCTGCAGATGCGCGGCATCGTGAAGCACTTCGGCGCGGTGCGTGCCCTCGACGGAGTCGACCTGGACGTCCGCCCGGGCGAGGTGCACTGCCTCCTCGGCCAGAACGGCGCCGGCAAGTCCACCCTCATCAAGGTCCTCGCGGGTGCCCACCGGCCCGACGCGGGCACCGTCGAGTGGCGCGGGCGGCCGGTGAGCCTGGCCTCGCCGGTCGCTGCGCTGCGGACCGGCATCGCGACGATGTACCAGGAGCTGGACGTCGTGCACGGCCTGACCGTGGCCGACAACGTCTACCTCGGTCACGAGCTCGCCAGCGGCGGGGTGACCCGCCGGCGCGAGACCAACGCCCGGACCCGTGACGTGCTCACCCGGCTCGGCCACGGGGACATCCCCCGAGCCGCGAGGTCGGGCACCTGTCGGTGGCGGGTCAGCAGATCGTCAGCATGGCCCGCGCCCTGTCCCACGACGCCCGGCTCATCGTCATGGACGAGCCCTCCGCCGTCCTGGACTCGGAGGAGGTCGCGAACCTGTTCCGCGTCGTGCGGGACCTGACCGCGTCGGGCGTCGCCGTCCTGTACATCTCCCACCGGCTCGAGGAGATCCGCGAGATCGGTGACCGGATCACCGTGCTCAAGGACGGCGTGACCGTGGGCGCCGGTCTCCCGGCCGCCGGGACGCCGACCGCCGAGCTCATCCGGCTCATGACCGGCCGCTCGGTCGACCAGGTCTTCCCGCCGCGCCGGACGGTGGCCGACGACGCCGCGCCGCTCCTGGAGGTCGAGGGGCTCGCGCTGGGCGGCGTCTTCCAGGACGTGTCGTTCTCCGTGCGCCCCGGTGAGGTTGTGGGCCTCGCCGGGCTGGTCGGCTCGGGACGGACGGAGATCCTCGAGACCGTCTACGGGGCGCGCCGGGCGAGCGCCGGTACCGTGCGGGTCGCGGGGCGTCCGCTGCGCTCCGGTTCGGTGTCCGCCGCCGTCGGCAGCGGCATCGGGCTGGCTCCCGAGGAGCGCAAGAGCCAGGGGCTGCTGCTCGACGAGCCGATCTACCGCAACGTCACGCTGTCGACCTTCGCGCGCTTCGCGCGCGGGCCCTTGCTCGACGAGGGGGCCGAGCGGGCGGTCGCCCGGGACCAGATCGCCGCCCTCGAGCTGCGACCGGCGGACCCGGACCGTCCCGCACGCACCCTGTCGGGCGGTAACCAGCAGAAGATCATGCTCGCCCGCTGGCTCGTGCACGGCTGCCGGGTCCTGCTGCTCGACGAGCCCACCCGCGGCGTCGACGTCGGCGCCCGCGCCGAGATCTACGGGCTCATCCACGCCCTCGCCGAGGCAGGCAATGCCGTCGTCGTCGTGTCCAGCGAGATCGACGAGGTCCTCGGCATGGCCGACCGGGTCCTCGTCATCGCCGACGGCCGCGTGCTGCACACCGGCCCAGCAGACCAGATCGACGAGCACCGCGTGCTCGACCTCGTCATGGAAGGAAGTGCCGCGTGAGCGAGCAGAAGCCCCCTCGCTGGCCACGGCCGGCAGTGTCCCCCCGAGCGCCGGGCCGTCGTCGCCGCTCGAACGCGACGCCGGCGCCGACCACTCCGGCGGTGCGGCACCCGGCGGCCTGTCGCGCACCCTGCTCGGCGGTGGCGCGGGCCGCAACGTCGGGCTGATCGTGGCCCTGACGGTGCTGTGCGTGGTCGGCATCGCGACGGCCGGCGAGCGGTTCGCCAGCATCGACAACCTCATGACGATCCTGCGGTACGCCGCTGTCATCGGGGTGCTCAGCATCGGGATGACGTTCGTCATCACCGGTGGCGGCATCGACCTGTCGGTCGGGTCGCTGGTCGGCCTGTCGTCGGTCTGGGCCAGCACGCTCGCCACCCAGACGATGGCGGAGAACACCCACTGGGCCGTCATGGTGTTCACCGCGCTCGCGGTCGGCGCCCTCGCCGGCGTGGTCAACGGCGTGCTCATCGCGTACGGCAAGGTCGTCGCGTTCATCGCGACCCTCGCGATGATGGTCGCCGCGCGCGGCCTCGCCGAGATCATCGCCAACCGCCAGACGCAGCTCGTGGAGGTCGACTCCTTCCTCGATGTCTTCCGGGCGGACGTCCTCGGCATCTCGGTGCTCGTCTGGATCTTCGTGCTGGTGGCCGCCGCGGGCTGGTTCCTGCTGAACCGCACCACCTTCGGACGCCGCACGCTCGCCGTCGGCGGGAACCCGGAGGCCGCCCGGCTCGCCGGCATCAAGGTGCAGCGCCACACGGTGTACCTGTACGCGCTCAGTGGCCTGACGGCGGGTATCGCCGGGTTGATGATGCTGGCCCGGACCACGTCCGGCTCGTCCACGCACGGGCTGTACTACGAGCTCGAGGCCATCGCCGCCGTCGTGGTCGGCGGGACGCTGCTCGCCGGCGGGCGCGGCACGATCGTCGGCACCGTCTTCGGCGTGCTCATCTTCGCCACGCTCACCAACGTGTTCGTCCAGAACAACCTGTCCACGTCGGCCCAGGGCGTGGCCCGGGGCGTCATCATCGTCGTCGCCGTGCTGCTCCAGCAGCAGTTCGCGGCCCGCTCGCGCCGCACCTGACCCCTCACCAGATCGCCCCACCTGCGTCCGCACGTCCCCGAGCTCCGCTCGCCGTTCAAGGAGGAACGCCATGTCCGCTCGAACCACCCTGCGCCGGCGCTGGTGGAGGACCGCCGCCGCCGTCGCTGCCGGCGCCGTCCTGGTCACCGGCTGCACGTCGAACACGCCCCCACCCGAGGACGACGCCCCCACCGGCCGCCGACACCTCGGTGGGTGGCGGGGCCAACGACGAGACGGGCGAGGACGTCGTCATCGGGTTCTCCGCCCCCGCCGCCGACCACGGCTGGATGGGCGCGATCACCGCCGCGGCCCGTGCCGAGGCCGAGAAGTACGACGACGTCGAGCTGCGCGTCGCCGAGGGCACCAACGACGTCAACCTGCAGATCTCCCAGGTCGAGCAGTTCATCAACGACGGCGTGGACGCCATCGTCCTGCTGCCGTTCGACGGCGCCGCGCTCACCGAGGTCGCCACCGAGGCCATGGAGGCCGGCATCACGGTCGTCAACGTCGACCGCGAGTTCGCCAGCCCGTTCGCCGCGCGCACCACGGTGCTCGGGGACAACTACGGCATGGGCGTCTCCGCCGGCACGTACATCTGCGAGCAGGTCGGCGACAACCCCGACGCCGTCGTCGCGGAGATCGCCGGCATCGACTCCCTCCCGCTCACCCAGGACCGCAGCCAGGGATTCGCCGACGCGCTGGGCGACTGCGGGCTCGACGTCGACAACCGGGTCGCAGCCGACTTCACGGTCCAGGGCGGCCAGCAGGCCGCCGCCAACCTGCTCCAGGCCGCACCGCAGATCGACGCCCTGTGGAACCACGACGACGACCAGGGCGTCGGCGTCATGGCCGCCATCGAGGAGGCGGGCCGCGACGAGTTCGTCATGGTCGGCGGGGCGGGGTCCCGGAACGTCATGGAGGACATCCAGGCCGGCGACACCGTGCTGCAGGCGACCGTCGTCTACCCGTCCACCCAGGCCGCCGACGGCATCCGCCTGGCGCGGCTCCTCGTCCAGGGCAAGGCCCTGTCCGACCTCGTCGAGGTCGAGGTGCCCCGCACCATCCAGCTGTACGCCCCGGTCGTCACGGCGGACAACGTGGAGCAGTATCTGCCCAGCGCGTTCGATTCGTGACAGGGGACGGCCGGCCGCGGCGCGTGGAGGCACGCGTCGTCGGCCGGTCGCCCACGCCGGAGCACGTGCGCGGCCCTGCGGGCACGCGCGCACAAGGGAAGAGGGATGGATGAGCACGAGCAAGGACACCCTGGGTGTCGGCATGGTCGGGTACGCGTTCATGGGCGCGGCCCACTCGCAGGCGTGGCGGGTCGCCCCCGCTTCTTCGACCTGCCGCTCGAGCCGCGCATGGCCGTCGTCGTCGGGCGCACCGCCGCGCGGGTCGAGGAGGCGGCGCGCACGCTGGGGTGGCAGAGCGCCGAGACGGACTGGCGCACGCTCCTGGAGCGGGACGACATCGACCTCGTCGACGTGTGCACGCCGGGCAACACGCACGCCGAGATCGCGATCGCCGCGCTCGAGGCCGGCAAGCACGTGCTGTGCGAGAAGCCGCTGGCCAACACGGTCGAGGAGGCCGAGGCCATGGTCGCCGCGGCCGAGCGGGCGGCCGAGCGCGGCGTGCGCTCGATGGTCGGGTTCACCTACCGCCGGATCCCGGCACTCGCCCTCGCCCGCGAGCTCGTCGCGGAGGGGCGGATCGGGACGGTCCGGCACGTGCGGGCGAACTACCTGCAGGACTGGATCGCCGACCCCGAGGCGCCGCTGTCCTGGCGGCTGGACAAGGAGCAGGCCGGGTCCGGCGCGCTGGGGGACATCGGTGCGCACGTCGTCGACCTCGCGCAGTTCATCACGGGCGAGCGGCTGACCGAGGTCAGCGGGCTGCTCGAGACCTTCGTGCACGAGCGTCCGGTGGCCGGGGAGTTCGCCGGCCTCAGCGGGTCCGCGGGTGAGGGACGCGGTCCGGTCACGGTCGACGACGCCGCGATCTTCACCGCCCGCCTGTCCGGCGGGGGTCTGGCCACGTTCGAGGCGACCCGGTTCGCCCTCGGGCGCAAGAACGCCATCCGGCTCGAGATCAACGGCTCGCGCGGGTCGCTCGCGTTCGACTTCGAGGACATGAACGTCCTGCACCTCTTCGACGCCGCAGAAGACCCCGGACAGCCGGCTTCCGCCGGATCGTCGTCACCGAGCCCGAGCACCCGTACGTCGGCGCGTGGTGGCCGGCAGGGCACGGGCTCGGGTACGAGCACGGGTTCGTGCACCAGGCGGTCGACCTCGTGCGGGCGATCGGCGAGGGGCGTCAGCCCGAGCCGTCGTTCGCCGACGGCCTGCAGGTGCAGCGCGTCCTGGCCGCCGTCGAACGCAGCAGCGCCGAGCGCAGCGTGTGGACGCCCGTCGACGGCGAGACCACGCCGACCGCCCCCGCCCCGACCACGTCCGCGCCCGCGACCGCGACCGCGACCCAGGAGGACTGACATGCCCCGACCCGTCACGCTGTTCACCGGCCAGTGGGCCGACCTGCCGTTCGAGGAGGTGGCCCGGCTCGCGTCCGAGTGGGGCTACGACGGGTTGGAGATCGCCTGCTGGGGCGACCACCTCGACCCGTGGCAGGGCGCCGAGGACGACGCCTACATCCAGGGCAAGCGCGACGTCCTGGACAAGTACGGGCTGCAGGTCTTCGCCATCTCCAACCACCTCAAGGGCCAGGCCGTCTGCGACGACCCCATCGACGCCCGGCACCGCGACATGCTGCCCGACGTCGTGTGGGGCGACGGCGACCCCGAGGGCGTCCGGCAGCGGGCGGCCGAGGAGATGAAGCTGACCGCGCGCACCGCGGCCCGCCTGGGCGTCGACACGGTCGTGGGCTTCACCGGGTCGTCGATCTGGAAGTACGTGGCCATGTTCCCGCCGGTCAGCACCGAGCTGATCGACGCGGGCTACCGCGACTTCGCCGACCGCTGGAACCCGATCCTCGACGTGTTCGACGAGGTGGGGGTGCGGTTCGCGCACGAGGTCCACCCGTCCGAGATCGCCTACGACTACTGGACGACGGTCCGGACGCTCGAGGCCATCGGTCACCGGGAGGCGTTCGGCCTCAACTGGGACCCGAGCCACTTCGTGTGGCAGGACCTCGACCCGGTCGGCTTCCTCTGGGACTTCAAGGACCGGATCTACCACGTGGACTGCAAGGACGCGAAGCGCCGGGTCGGCAACGGCCGCAACGGCCGGATGGGCTCGCACCTGCCGTGGGCCGACCCCCGGCGCGGCTGGGACTTCGTCTCCACCGGCCACGGCGACGTGCCGTGGGAGGACTCCTTCCGGATGCTCAACACCATCGGCTACACCGGGCCGATCTCGGTGGAGTGGGAGGACGCCGGCATGGACCGCCTCGTCGGTGCGCCCGAGGCGCTGGAGTTCGTCCGGCGCCTCGCGTTCGACCCGCCGACGGCGTCCTTCGACGCCGCCTTCAGCACGCGCTGACCACGCCCGGCGCCTGCCGGGACCGGCGAGGCTCACCGCCCACGGTCCCGGCAGCGGTCCCCGCGGGGGACAGCCGCCGAGCACCGACGGATACTGGGCGGATGATCTCCATCGACCTCGCCCGCCAGCTCCGCGACGCCGGCGTCGCCTGGCACCCGAGCACCGGTGACCGCTTCACGCTCCTCGAGCCGTCGATGACCGGCGAGGTGTTCACGATCAGCGACATGATGATCGAGGCCCACGAGTTCTCCACCGGCACCGTGCTCGGGTTCAACGGCACCACCGAGTGGGCCCTGGACTCGGTCGCGGCCGAGGACGCCCTGTGGCTGCCGCACGAGGAGCAGCTGCGCGGGATGCTCGGCGGCACGTTCCTCAGCCTCTCCGTGCACGACCCCGACGGGTTCGCCGTCCTCATGCGCCCGCCGGGCGAGGAGGACGCGGTGGCGTTCGCGGGCGCGACCGCGGCGGACGCCTACGCGACCGCGGTCCTCGCGCTCGTGGAGCAGGCGATGGACCCGTCGCTGGTCTGACGCTCCGACGGCCGAGCCGCCCGCCGGGCGATCGTCGGGCGTGTCGGTGCCCGCCACTAGACTCGCCCGCATGTCCACCATCTCCCGCGACGAGGTCGCGCGCGTGGCCGGGCTGGCCCGGATCGACCTGACGTCCGACGAGCTCGACCGCCTGGCCGGCGAGCTCGACGTGATCGTCGATGCGGTCGCCCGGGTCAGCGAGGTCGCCACGCCCGACGTCCCGGCCACCAGCCACCCGCTGCCGATGACCAACGTGTTCCGCGAGGACGTCCCCGAGCCGACGCTCGTGGTCGACGAGATCCTCGCCGGGGCACCCGCCGCCGAGGGCGGCCGGTTCGTGGTCCCGCAGATCCTCGAGGAGGACTGATGAGCGCGACCGACCTCACCCGTCTGACCGCCGCCGACCTCGCCGCGCGCCTGGCCGCCGGCGAGGTCTCCAGCGTCGAGGCCACGCAGGCCCACCTGGACCGGATCGCCGCCGTCGACGGCGCCGTCCACGCCTTCCTGCACGTGAACGCGGACGACGCGCTCGCGACCGCGCGCGACGTGGACGCCCGGCGCGCCGCCGGGGAGGACCTGCACGCGCTCGCGGGCGTGCCGATCGCCGTCAAGGACATCGTGGTCACCCGCGGCATGCCCACGACCGCGGGCTCGAAGATCCTCGAGGGCTGGGTCCCGCCGTACGACGCGACCATCACCACCCGTCTGCGCGAGGCGGGCCTGCCGATCCTCGGCAAGACCAACATGGACGAGTTCGCCATGGGGTCGAGCACGGAGCACTCCGCGTTCGGCAACACGCACAACCCGTGGGACCTGGACCGCATCCCCGGTGGGTCCGGTGGTGGGTCGGCGGCGGCCGTCGCGGCCTACGAGGCCCCGCTGGCCATCGGCACCGACACGGGCGGGTCCATCCGTCAGCCCGGCGCAGTCACCGGGACGGTCGGGGTCAAGCCGACCTACGGCGGCGTCTCCCGGTACGGGCTCATCGCGCTCGCGTCCAGCCTGGACCAGGCCGGCCCGGTCACCCGGACCGTGCTCGACTCGGCGCTGCTGCACGAGCTCATCGGCGGCCACGACCCGCGCGACTCCACGTCGATCCCCGAGCCGCTGCCCGCGCTGGTCGACGCCGCCCGCCGTGGCGCGGGTGGCGACCTGACCGGGGTGCGCGTCGGAGTCGTCACCGAGCTCGGCGGCGAGGGCTACCAGGCCGGGGTGCGCGCCCGGTTCGAGGAGTCCCTCGAGCTGCTGCGCGGCGCGGGTGCCGAGATCGTCGAGGTCTCCTGCCCGCACTTCACCTACGCGCTGGGCGCGTACTACCTCATCCTGCCGAGCGAGGCGTCGAGCAACCTCGCCAAGTTCGACGGCATGCGGTTCGGCCTGCGCGTCGAGCCCACCGACGGGCCGGTCACCGCCGAGCGCGTCATGGCCGCGACCCGCGGCGCCGGCTTCGGCGACGAGGTCAAGCGCCGCATCATCCTCGGCACCTACGCGCTGTCCGCCGGGTACTACGACGCCTACTACGGCAGCGCGCAGAAGGTCCGCACGCTCATCCAGCGCGACTTCGACGCCGCCTTCGCGCAGGCCGACGTCCTCGTGTCGCCGACCGCGCCGACCACGGCCTTCCGGCTGGGGGAGAAGCTCGACGACCCGCTGGCGATGTATCTCAACGACATCGCGACGATCCCGGCCAACCTCGCCGGCGTCCCCGGCATGTCCGTGCCCAACGGGCTGTCCGACGACGGCCTGCCCGTCGGCCTGCAGATCCTCGCCCCCGCGAAGGCCGACGACCGGCTGTACCGGGTCGGCGCCGCGCTGGAGACCCTGCTCGAGAACACCTGGGGTGCGCCGCTGCTGTCGCGGGCGCCGGAGCTGGAGGCTGGACGATGACCACCACGACCGTCGAGCTCGTCCCCTACGACGAGGCCATCGCCCGGTTCGACCCCGTGATCGGCATCGAGGTGCACGTCGAGCTCGGTACGCGCACCAAGATGTTCGACTCCGCGCCGCAGACCTTCGGCGACGAGCCGAACACCGCCGTGTCCCCGGTCTCGCTCGGCCTGCCCGGTGCCCTGCCCGTGGTCAACGGCACCGCGGTGGAGTACGCGATCCGCATCGGCCTCGCGCTCAACTGCCAGATCGCCGAGCAGTGCCGGTTCGCGCGGAAGAACTACTTCTACCCGGACGTCCCGAAGAACTTCCAGACGTCGCAGTACGACGAGCCGATCGCCTTCGACGGCTACCTCGACGTCGAGCTCGAGGACGGCACGGTGTTCCGGGTCGAGATCGAGCGCGCCCACATGGAGGAGGACGCAGGCAAGAACACCCACGTCGGCGGCTCCACGGGGCGCATCCACGGCGCGGAGTACTCGCTCGTCGACTACAACCGGGCCGGCATCCCGCTGGTGGAGATCGTCACCCGCCCGATCACCGGTGCCGGTGCCCGCGCGCCCGAGGTCGCCCGGGCGTACGTCCAGGCGCTGCGGGACATCTTCCGCACCCTCGGCGTCTCCGAGGCGCGGATGGAGCGCGGCAACGTCCGCGCCGACGTCAACCTCTCCCTGCGCCCGACCCCCGAGTCCCCGCTCGGCACCCGCACCGAGACCAAGAACGTCAACTCGTTCCGCTCGGTGGACCGCGCGGTGCGCTACGAGGTGTCGCGCCAGGCGGCGATCCTCACCGCCGGCGGCACGATCGTGCAGGAGACGCGGCACTGGCACGAGGACACCGGCGTCACCACGCCCGGCCGCGTGAAGTCCGACGCCGAGGACTACCGCTACTTCCCCGAGCCGGATTTGGTGCCCGTCGCCCCCTCGCGCGAGTGGGTGGAGGAGATCCGCGCGTCCCTGCCCGAGCTCCCCGGTGACCGCCGTCGGCGGTTGACGGACGAGTGGGGGTACTCCGAGCCGGAGATGCGCGACGTGCTCAACGCCGGCGCGCTCGACCTCATCGAGGCCACCGTCGCCACCGGCGCGACGCCGGCCGCGGCCCGCAAGTGGTGGATGGGGAGCTCGCCCGCACCGCCAAGCAGCGTGAGGTCGAGCTCGCCGAGCTGCCGATCACCCCGGCGCAGGTCGGCGAGCTGCAGGCACTGGTCGACGCCGGCCGGATCAACGACAAGCTCGCCCGCCAGGTGCTCGAGGGCGTGCTCGACGGCGAGGGGTCCCCGGAGGAGGTCCTCGTCGCCCGCGGCCTCGAGGTCGTGTCCGACGACGGCGCCCTGCTCGCCGCGATCGACGACGTCCTGGCCGCCCAGCCCGACGTCGCCGACCGCATCCGCGGCGGCAAGCTCCAGGCCGTCGGCGCGATCGTCGGCGGGGTCATGAAGGCGACCCGCGGGCAGGCCGACGCCGGCCGGGTCCGCGAGCTCATCCTGTCCCGGCTGGGCGTCGAGGGCTGATGGCCGCCCGGCGTCGGCCCGCCGAGAAGCCCACCCTCGAGGGTGAGCTCGTCCGGCTGCGGCCGATCGGGCCGGCCGACGCCGACAGCATGTGGGAGCTCGTGACCGACCCGCACACCCGGCGGGTCACCGGGGTCACGGCCACGTACACCCGCGAGCAGGTCGACCGCTGGTGCGCCGACGCCGCCAAGGCCCCGGACCGCATCGACCTCGCGGTGACGGCGAGCGGGTCGGACGAGTACCTCGGCGAGATCGTGCTGACCGATCTGGACGAGGTCCACGGGTCGGCGAACCTGCGGCTCTCGATGCGCCCGGCCGCCCGGGGCCGGGGCTACGGCACGGAGGCGATCGAGCTCGTCCTCAGCCTCGCGTTCGAGGGGTACGGGCTGCACCGCGTCGGTCTCGAGGTGCTCGCGATCAACCCGCGTGCGCAGGCGCTGTACGAGGGGGTCGGCTTCGTCGTCGAGGGCCGGCGGCGGGAGGCCTACCGGGATGGCGACCGCTGGTGCGACGCCGTCCTGATGGCGATCCTCGACGACGAGTTCCGGGCGCGGGCGGGTTCGACGGACTGACCGCGCCCGCGCGGGCGCCCGGCGCCGATCGACGGCACGATGGTGCGCGATGAGCACGGACACGCACGCCGACGCCCGTACCGACGCCCCCGCACGTCGGCTCCGACCCCGGCCGCCCGGTCACCGTCACGGTCCCCGACGACGCGACCCGCGAGGCCCTCACCGTGCCGGACGGCGTCCGCCTCGTCGTCTGGGACGGACGCACCGACCTGCCGGCGGACGTCGCCGCCGAGGTCGACGTCGTCGTCGTCCCGCACGACGCGGGCCGTGGCGTCCTCTCGCGGCTCCGCGACCTGCCACAGCTGACGGCGGTGCAGATCCCGAGCGCGGGCTTCGAGCACGTGCTGCGCCACCTGCCTCCCGACGTGGTGCTGTGCAACGGGCGCGGTGTGCACGACGACGAGACGGCCGAGCTCGCGCTCGCCCTCGTCCTGGCGTCCCTGCGCGGGCTCGACGACTACGTCCGGGCGCAGGACCGCCGCGAGTGGGCTCCGCGCACGCGGCCGTCGCTCGCCGACCGGCGCGCGGTCGTCGTCGGGTACGGCGCCATCGGAGGAGCGGTCGCACGGCGGCTCGAGGCGTTCGCCGTCGACGTCGTCCGGGTCGCCACCACCGCGCGCGACGACGACGGCGTGCCCGTGCACGGCATCGACGAGCTGCCGGACCTGCTGCCCGGCGCCGACGTCGTGATCCTCACCGTCCCCCTGACCGACTCCACCCGTGGCATGGTCGACGCCGCGTTCCTGGCCCGGATGCCCGACGGTGCCCTGCTGGTCAACGTCGCCCGGGGGAAGGTCGTCGACACGGCGGCGCTTCTCGCCGAGCTGACGACCGGCCGGCTGCGGGCGGCGCTCGACGTCACCGACCCCGAGCCGCTGCCGTCCGAGCACCCGCTGTGGGACGCGCCCGGGCTGATCCTCACCCCGCACGAGGGCGGGAACACCACGGCGACTCCTCGCCGGATGGTCGCGCTGATCCAGACCCAGCTGGACCGGCTCGCCGCGGGCGACGAGCCGGCCAACGTGGTCGCGCGCACCTGACCCGCGACGCCGCGCGGTCGGGCTACGAAAGCCTCGCCTCGGCGTACACCGCCATCGAGTCGCGCAGGTACGGGGCCAGCCCCGGCGCGAAGGCGTCGTAGGTCGCGGTGAACCGCTCGTCGTCGACGTACATCTGGCCCAGGCCGATGTACGCCTCGCGACCGGGCGTCCAGAACATCGCGATCTGCCGGTGGTGCCGCTCGACGAGCGCCTGGACGCGTGGGTCCGTGACGTCCGCGCCGGTGCGCATCAGCTCGGCCAGGCCGTGGCCGATCGCCGCGCTCTCCTGGCCGAACGCCGCGCGGCCGTCCGGCCCGAGGCTTTCCCAGGAGGCATTGCTGCGCTCGACCGCCTCGTCGCCCCAGCGCTCGCGCGCCTCGGCCTCGTACTGACTGCTGTCGAAGCCTGCGTACAGGTCCTTCGCCGCCATCTCGGTCCCCTCCTCAAACGAACGGAGCGTGCTCTCCACGGTCCGGGCCAGCCGGTCGAACCGGTCCCGCTCGGCGAGCAGCCGGGCGTGGTGCTCCCGCAGCCGCCCCCGCCGCACCGTCTCGTCGCCGGCCCCGACGATCTCCGCGATCGTCGGCAGGCCCACGTCGAGCTCGCGCAGCACGAGGATCTGCTGCAGCTGCAGCAGTTCCGCGCGGCCGTACAGCCGCCGCCCGCCCGCCGCGGCCCCGGTCGGGCGCAGGAGGCCGACGGCGTCGTAGTGCCGCAGGGTCCGGGTCGTGACGCCGGCGAGCCGGGCGACCTCCCCGATCGTCCAGGCATCCCGCCGCCCGTCCGACCGGGGGCGTGCCCGGTCCAGCGCGGCGTGCACGATGGCGTCCATCGCCGTCCCCCGGGTTCCGTGGTGCTCCGACGGCGGTCGGTCCGCCGTCGTGACCGACGCTAGGAGTTGACGCTACGTCAACCGCAACCCGGTCGTCGTCGAGGTGCTGGGCCCGCGTGGGTGGCCGGTGCCACAGTGAGCCATGGCCACCACGCTGACGTACCCCGCCGTGCAGGACGCCGTCGACCCGCGTCACTGGCGCGTCATCCTCGAGACCGTGCGAGCGACCTTCCACACCGGCTCGTTCGCCCGCGGTGTCGAGCTGGTGACCCGGATCGCCGAGGCGGCGGACGCCGCCGGTCACCACCCCGACGTCGACCTGCGGTACGGCCGCGTCCACGTCACCCTGACGAGCCACGACGTCGGCGGCCTCACCGACCGGGACGTCGCGCTCGCCGCCACCATCACCTCCATCGCCGACGGGCTCGGTCTCGAGGGGAGCCCGGCGTGCCGCAGGGCTTCGAGCTGGCGATCGACGCGCTCGACATCCCCGCCGTGCTGCCGTTCTGGCGCGCGGTGCTCGGCTACCGGAACCAGGGGACGGGCGCGCCGGGTGACGGGTCCGCCCTGGTCGACCCCGACGGCATCGGGCCGGCGGTGTGGTTCCAGGCGATGGACGCGCCCCGTCCGCAGCGCAACCGCCTCCACGTCGACGTCACGGTCCCGCACGACGTCGCCGACGCCCGGGTCGAGGCGGCGCTCGCGGCCGGGGAGTGCTCGTCTCCGACGCGCGCTACCCGGCGTTCCGGGTCCTGGCCGACGTCGAGGGCAACGAGGTGTGCGTGTGCACGTGGCAGGGCCGGCAGGGCTGACCCGGACGGGGTGCGGTCCCCGGTCCGGCCCCACGGTCCGCTCCGGCGTCCGAGGGCCGAACAGCGGCCGGGTCCGTCCACGTCGCGACCTACACTCGCGCGCATGACCAGCACCATCGACACGCCCGCGGCCGGTTCGTCGGACGGCACGGACCCCGGCGTCGACATCAAGCCCCGTAGCCGCCAGGTCACCGACGGGATCGAGGCGACCGCCTCGCGCGGCATGCTCCGCGCCGTCGGGATGGGCGACGACGACTGGGTCAAGCCGCAGATCGGCATCGCGAGCTCGTGGAACGAGATCACGCCGTGCAACCTGTCCCTGCAGCGGCTCGCGCAGGCGGCCAAGAACGGCGTGCACGCCGGCGGCGGGTTCCCGCTCGAGTTCGGCACGATCTCCGTCTCGGACGGCATCTCGATGGGCCACGAGGGGATGCACTACTCGCTGGTGTCGCGCGACATCATCGCCGACAGCGTCGAGACGGTCATGATGGCCGAGCGCCTGGACGGCTCGGTGCTCCTCGCCGGCTGCGACAAGTCCCTGCCCGGCATGCTCATGGCCGCCGCGCGCCTGGACCTGGCAGCGGTCTTCCTCTACGCCGGCACGATCATGCCCGGCTGGGTCAAGCTGTCCGACGGCACGGAGAAGGACGTCACCCTCATCGACGCCTTCGAGGCGGTCGGCGCGTGCTCGCGCGGGCTGATGAGCACCGACGACCTCGACCGCATCGAGCGCGCCATCTGTCCCGGCGAGGGCGCGTGCGGCGGCATGTACACCGCGAACACCATGGCGTCGGTGGCCGAGGCGATGGGCATGTCGCTGCCCGGCTCGGCCGCGCCGCCGTCGGCGGACCGCCGCCGCGACAACTTCGCCGCGAAGTCCGGCGAGGCCGTCGTCGAGCTGCTGCGCAAGGGCATCACCGCGCGGCAGATCATGACGAAGGAGGCGTTCGAGAACGCCATCGCCGTCGTCATGGCGTTCGGCGGCTCGACCAACGCCGTCCTGCACCTGCTGGCCATCGCGCACGAGGCCGAGGTCGACCTGACGCTCGACGACTTCCGCCGCGTCGCCGCCAAGGTCCCGCACCTCGGTGACCTGAAGCCGTTCGGCCGCTACGTCATGGCCGACGTCGACCGCATGGGCGGCGTCCCGGTGGTCATGAAGGCGCTCCTCGACGCAGGGCTGCTGCACGGCGACTGCCTCACCGTCACGGGCAAGACCGTCGCGGAGAACCTTGCCGACATCGCCCCGCCCGACCCGGACGGCAAGATCCTGCGCGCCCTGGACAACCCGATCCACCGCACCGGTGGCATCACGATCCTGTCCGGCTCCCTCGCGCCCGAGGGCGCGGTCGTCAAGTCCGCGGGCTTCGACGAGGACGTCTTCGAGGGCACCGCGCGGGTCTTCGAGCGTGAGCGCGCCGCGATGGACGCCCTCGAGGACGGGACCATCCAGGCCGGCGACGTCGTCGTCATCCGCTACGAGGGCCCCAAGGGCGGCCCCGGCATGCGGGAGATGCTCGCCATCACGGGGGCCATCAAGGGGGCCGGCCTGGGCAAGGACGTCCTGCTGCTGACGGACGGCCGGTTCTCCGGCGGCACGACCGGCCTGTGCGTCGGGCACGTCGCACCCGAGGCCGTCGACGCCGGTCCGATCGCGTTCGTGCGCGACGGCGACCGCATCCGGCTCGACGTCGCCAACGCGACGCTCGACCTGCTGGTCGACGAGGCCGAGCTGGCCGAGCGGGCGGTCGGCTGGGAGCCGATGGCGCCGGTCTACAACCGCGGCGTGCTGGCCAAGTACGCGAAGCTCGTGCAGTCGGCGTCCAAGGGCGCGGTGCTCATCTGAGCCGTTCGCCCTCAGCGTCCTGATCGACGACCGCGCGGCACTCCTCGGATGTGCTGACGCGGTCGTTGTGGCACGTGGTTGAGACCGTCGACGTGGAGTCATGCCGGCCGCGTACCCCGGGGATCGCCCCCACGGCCCGAGCGCTGGCCTGGTCGGCTGTGATCCCGAGTGTGCCGAGCAGCGGTCTGCGCCGGCAGGTCCGTCGGGGTGGTCGCGGCGGTCAGCGCAGGAGCAGCGGGGCGGTGGCGTAGCCACCGACGGGGGTAGCTCGCGTTCGCGTGGGCGGCTGGGGTGCGGGTCGATGGTGGTGGTCGCGTCGAGGATGGCCCGGGTGAGCACACGCAGCTCGAGGGTGGCCAGTGGGCGACCGGGGCACACGTGCTTGCCGATGCCGTAGACGACGTTGTACGGCCGGTTCCCGGCTGGGTCGAACCTGTCGGGGTCGTCGAAGATCCGCGGGTCGCGGTTGGCGGACGTCCAGTTCAGGACGACCTGCGCCCCGGCCGGGATCCGGCGGTCGCCGACCGTGACGCGCTCGGTCGTGATGCGGCGGTTGGAGACGAACGGGTCGTCGATCCGCAAGATCTCGTCCAGGACTGCGTCGAGCTCCCGGTCCGGTACTCCGGTGCGTACCCGGGTCTGCAGGTCGGGGTGGTCGGCGAGGTAGGTGAGGACCACCCCGGCGCACAGGGCCATGGACCCCAGGTCACCGCCGGTCCAGTTGCGCAGGACGGACACGATCTCCTCATCGGTCAGCTCCCGGCCTGCGACGCGGTCGCGCACGAGCTCGGTGGTGACGTCGTCGGGTGCGTCGTCACCGGCCTGACGGCGGGGGCCGGTCAGGGAGCGGATGATGGCGTCGAACCGTCGGGCGACCTCGGTGGTGCGGTGTCGGTCTCGGGACCGGGTGGCGGCATGGTTGTCCACCATCCAGTCCAGCAGGTCCTGCTCGAGGTCGAGAGGCCATCCCAGCCAGGTGCTCTGCGCGCGCACGGCGAATCGGGATCCGACCTCCACCGCGTCGATCGGCCCCGGGATGTCGAGCTGTCGCACCAGCTCCTCCGCGACCTGAGCGATCGCGGGCTCCAGGGCGTTCATCCGGTCCCGCGTGAAGTACTGCTCCAGGACGGCTCGGAACGCGGTGTGGGTCGGGCCGTCCAGGCCGTTGGGCACCTGCAGGTGGCGCGAGACGGCGTTGGAGAAGGACTCGTGGTCGAGTGCGGCCGCCGTGACGTCGGCGTGCGTGAACAGCGTCCAGGCCCCGTCGGGGCCGTGCGCGACGGGACAGCGCGAACGCATCTGGTCGTAGACGGCCACCGCGTCACGACGGACGAGCGGGCCGTGCGGGTCCCAGTCCGGGCTCTCAGGGCCCGTCCCGGGCTGCGATCCTGGCCCGGTCCGCGCACCGGGGCGCGTGTCGAGGGTGAGCTCGTCGGTCGGGATGTGGTCCGTCACCCCTCCATCCTGTCGACGGTCACCGCATCCGCGAGTTGCGGCGCCGGCCGACCGTGCCGCCGAGTGCCCCTGTCGTCCCTGGGACCAAGGGCCCAGGGGAGGGATGTGCGGGAACTAGCGTCGGTCACCGCAAAGACCTACCAACGCCGGACGTGAGGAATCAGGATGCTGTCGGACCGGTCCAGACCCGTGATCGAAGCCACGTTGCCGGTGGTGGGTGAGCACATCCCGGAGATCGCCCGGCGGTTCTACCAGCACATGTTCGACGCTCGGCCGGACCTGCTGGACGGCATCTTCAACCGCGGCAACCAGGCTGAGGGCACCCAGCAGGTAGCGCTCGCCGGCTCGGTCGCCGCGTTCGCCAGCGCGCTCGTCCAGCACCCCGAGCAGCTGCCCGAGCACCTGCTGTCCCGGGTGGCGCACAAGCACGCCTCGCTCGGTATCCGCCCGGACCAGTACGACATCGTGCACGAGCACCTGTTCTGGGCCATCGCTGACGTGCTCGGTGACGCGGTCACCGCGGAGGTCGCGGCGGCGTGGGATGAGGTCTACTGGCTGATGGCGTACGCGCTGATCAACCAGGAGCGCGGGCTGTACAGCGCGCGGGGTGTGCGCCCGGAGACGGTGTGGCGCCAGTGGCAGGTGCAGCGCAAGACGGTCGAGACCGTCGATGTCGTGACGTTCCTGGTCAAGCGGGTCGATGACCGCCTGGTGCGCACGTCGCTGCCGGGCCAGTACGTGAGCGTGAAGGTGGCTATGCCGGACGGGGTGCACCAGCCACGTCAGTACAGCCTGACCCGCGCCGACGACGGTGAGCACCGGCAGTTCTCGGTCAAGCGCGTACGCGGCGGTGGCAAGCCGGACGGCGAGGTCTCCAACCTGCTGTGTGACACGGTCGACGTCGGCGACGTCCTGACCATGTCTCTGCCGTTCGGTGACGTGGTCCTGGACGACTCGGGCCGGCCCGTCGTGTTCGTCAGTGCCGGCATCGGGGTCAGCCCCATGGCCGGCATGCTCTCCCACCTGGTTGCAGCCGGTTCACATCTGCAGATCCGGCTGCTGCACGCCGACGCCGACGAGACCTCGTTCGCCCTGCGGCGGCAGATCGTCGACGACGTCGCTGCGCTGCCGAACGCCCGTGCCTACGCCTGGTACGAGCGCGACACCACCAGCAACCTGCCGCTGGACGGTGTGTTCGGCGGCCTGCTCGACCTCGACGACGTCGACCTGCCCGACGGTGCCGGGTACTACCTGTGCGGGCCGATGCCCTTCATGCAGGCCGTGCGCAGCTCCCTGCTCGAGCGTGGGGTGCCGCCCCGGGACATCCAGTACGAGGTCTTCGGTCCGGACCTGTGGCAGGCGGACCTGCTGACCGAGCCCGCGCCGGGTACCGCTCAGCACTGACGTCGGCCTCAGCAGATGCGTGCCCACGGGCTCTCTGTCGCCGCGCCGCACTGCGACCATGGGTCGTCGCCGCGCTCACCGAGCTCGGGACGCACCTGCAGTGCGCGGGTGTCAGGGCGTGTGCCGGACTCCGTCGGGGTCGCAGTCCGCGTTGTCGTTCGTCCCGATGGGTACACATTCGCCGTCCACCAGCTCCCGATCACCGAGGGCATCTGGTAGCGCCACCTCGTAGGCGACCGGTTCGTTGCCCTGGCAGGTCGCACTGGACGGCTCGCCGGGGCTGACCGTGAAGGTGATGACCACCTGGTGATCGCTCACCTCGATCGCAGGATCGTTGACGTCGCCCGTGACGCCGTTGTTGCAGCCCACCCGGTGGACGAGCGCGGTGAAGGTGGTGGTGTCGGCGTCGAGGCGTTGGTCGGGCGCGACGTCCCAGACAGCGGCTGCCTCACGGTCGTCCACCTCGATGCAGCCGGTCATCATGAAGGCCAGGGATGCCATCGCGACGGCCTTCTTCGCACGTGTCGAGCGCCGAGGCGAGAGCGCTCGGTCCTGGCGAGCTGTGGCCATGCTTCGAGCCTTCCAGGCGGAGCCGCATCGAGTGGGCTGAACGGGATGGACGGCGACTCGTCGGTTGCCCGTGCAACTGGCCGGCTCGGCCATACGGTCATCTCCGGGGCGGCCGGCGACGACGTCGCGCCGGCGCCCGGTGTCCCCGCGGAGCGTCGCTGCCCGAAACCCCGTCCGAAACCAGCTTGGTAGGAACCCCTGTCGACCGTTTGTGGGCGCGTCCGGGCAGACGCGGTGCGGCTGCGCGCCGTGGGCTCGAGCACCGCGGCGATCGCCCGCTCACTCGGCGTCGGGCGCGCGACCGTCTCGCGCGCTGCTCGCACACGACGGCTTGCGGCCGGCTAGCGACGCCGGGAGCGACGCCCCGGCGTGGGGCGTGGGACGCTGCCCGCGTGACGTTCGTTGCGGTGTGGCTGGTCTACTACGGCCTGCCCGTGGTGCTGGTCGTCGGGATGCTGTGCCTCGCCATCAAGGCGTCGGTTCGGTCCCAACGACGTGCCGCGGCCCTCGACGTTCGGCAGCGCAGGGGTCACGCCGCCGGCGCCCACGCGCTCGACGACTGACGCGTCGCCACCGCGCGGTGTCGCCAGGGAAAGGACCGCGCTGCGCGCGTGCTGCCGGTCAGTGCGGCGGCCGCAGGGGCGCGCCATGAGTCGACTGCGTCCGGGCAGTATGCGAGTGGCGTTGCTATTCGTCGCGTTCACCGCGGCCGCGACGCCGGTCCGCTGGCTGGCTGACCGATGGGTGCTCCACCACGGTGAGCCTTGGACCGACCACCTCATCGGCGCCTTGATCGCGGCCGCCATCTGGGCGCCGGCGCTCCACTGGTGGCTCAGTCGCCAGGCGAGACGAGCGCCCGGCGGCGACGTCGGCGCGGACGGGCGCAGCGAGTAGAGCCCACTCCTGCATCCGCCGTTGCTGTCACAGCGGCGGGTGGTGCGGCGACTTCGAGTGCAGCAGGTTCACCGCGGTGCGGATGTCGGCCTCGAGCGTCCCGTATCCGGTCGTTTTTGAAACATGCGCCGCGCGGCCATGTGCCGACGTTGGGCAGGCGCCCGCGCGGCGGCATGACTGGACGGCTTCCGGTCTGCGCCGCCGTTGATGGTCACGCCACGAGCGTGACCTCACGCAGTCACCGCTCGAGCTCGGGGCCGGCGTCGGCCACTTCCTCACCCTGGACGGCGAGGCCGGCACCGATCGAGGCGCCGACCGCGAGCTCGGTGTAGACCTCGACGGCCCGCCCTAGACCGCTCATCGCGTGGGTGGTGACGGGCAGCACGCGCTTGCCGTCCAGTGAAACTGATTCGACGAACGTGGACATGATCATGGGCGGCCGGACGTTCCAGATCGGGCTGGGGAGGATCACCGTGTCGTATCCGGTGACGTCGGGCAGCGGCGAGGCGATCGCCGGCCGGGCGTCCTGTTCCTTCTCGCGGACGTTGCGCGCGACGGTGTCGTCGTAGTCGGCGGAGTACGGGTCGGCTCCCTCGATGCGGTAGGTGTCGCAGTCGATGCGGTCGGCGATCATCGCGGCCAGGACCTCAGTGTTGCCGACCTCGAGGTCACGCCGTCCGCCGTACCAGTAGTTCTCCCCGGGGCGGGAGAAGTAGACGAGCAGCGTGCTAGCGCCGCGCGGGGGTGTCGGTGTCATGGGTGGGGGCTCCTGGCTCTGGGTGGGGCCCTGTGCGATGTCCGGGCTGGTGCAACCAGCCGCGGTGAGCAGGGTCGCCCCGGCGCCGCCGGCCAGGGCCGCACGCAGGAAGGTTCGTCGGCTGGTCGAGGGGGCGGTCACGCGCCTGGAGCGGTCGCTGCGTGGCTGCGGCTGGCGGCCATCGACGCCAGGAGGGCCAGGCCGTCGGCGTCGGGTGTGCCGGGCGCGGCGCTGTAGGCGATGAACACCAGGCCGGGCTGCTGGACGAGCTCCATGACGTCGTACTCCAAGGCGAGGACGCCGACCTCGGGGTGGCGCAGTCGCTTGATGCCGGTGCGGTGCAGGCGCACGTCATGGGTGGCCCACACGGTGCGGAACGTCTCGGAGCGGGTGGACAGCTCGCCGACGAGGTCGGACAGGGGCTTGTCGTAG
The DNA here is from genome assembly GCF_031582905.1 of Cellulomonas sp. ATA003. NCBI lineage: Bacteria > Bacillati > Actinomycetota > Actinomycetes > Micrococcales > Cellulomonadaceae > Cellulomonas > Cellulomonas sp. ATA003. The sequence continues at coordinate 2,688,041 of NZ_CP133990.1, read as the reverse complement.
GGGTTGTGGCCGGCGGCGCCGTGCAGCGCGGCGACGCAGTCGTGGGTGACCTGCTCCCAGTCGGGGTAGTAGTCGCGCGCTGAGGGGTCCAGGAACGCGTACCGGGCGCTGTTGGGTGCGGTGCTGGTGTGCTGGGCGAAGCGGTAGACGGGGCTCTGCAGCTCGCGTGCGAGGGCGTTATCGGCGACGACGTCCATGCGGGAGTCGCGGACGTAGGCGGGCACGGTGGCCATCGCGTCCAGGACCCGCTGCAGCGAGGCGTGCACGGGGCTGCGGGGCGCCGGGGTGCGGCGCCGGCGTGCGGGTTGGTTGGCGGCGTGGGCGAGGTTGCGCAGGTGCAGCTGCTCGGCCTCGTCCAGGCGCAGCGCGGCCGCGATCGCGTCCAGAACCGCGTCGGAGGCACCGGAGAGGTTCCCCGCTCGAGGCGGGCGTAGTACTCCGAGGAGACACCCGCCAGGACGGCGACCTCGTCACGGCGCAGCCCGGCGACCCGGCGCCGTCCCGTGCCCGCGGGCAGCCCGACGTCGGTCGGGCTCAGTCGCCCGCGACGGGAGCTGAGGAAGTCGCGCACCTCGTCACGTTGATCCATGCCCTCGACCGTACGAGCGCAAGGGCTGGCTAGCCACGCACTGCCAGTGCACCCATCACCAGGACGTTCCTCGTCGATGGCGCAGGTGGTGTCGTGGAGGCACACGGCGGCGCCGGCCAGCGCTGGGCAGCCCGCACGAGCACACGAAGGAAGCGAAACCCATGCAGACAGTCACCCTGAACAACGGCGTCGAGATGCCGATCCTCGGCTTCGGCGTCTTCCAGGTCCCCGCCGAGGAAACCGAGCGCGTCGTGACCGACGCCCTGGCCGCCGGGTACCGCCACCTGGACACCGCCGCCGCCTACGGCAACGAGGAGGCTGTGGGCCGTGCCATCAGGTCCAGCGGCATCGCCCGCGAGGAGCTGTTCGTCACCACCAAGCTGTGGATCCACTCCGGCGGTGAGGAGGGCGCCAAGCGCGCGTTCGACACCTCCCTGCAGCTGCTGGGGCTGGACCGGCTGGACCTGTACCTGATCCACCAGCCGTTCGGGGACTACTACAGCTCCTGGCGTGCGATGACGGACCTGCACCGCCAGGGCGCCGTCCGGGCCATCGGGGTCTCCAACTTCCACCCCGACCGGCTCGTGGACCTCATCGAGCACAACGAGATCACCCCGGCGGTCAACCAGATCGAGACCCACCCCTACCACCAGCGCACGGCCGACCAGCAGGTCATGACCGAGCGCGGGGTGCAGATCGAGTCCTGGGGCCCGCTCGCCGAGGGCAAGAACGGCATCTTCAGCGACCCGGTCCTCACCGCGATCGGGCAGGCCCACGGCAAGACCGTCGCCCAGGTCACCCTGCGTTGGCTCATCCAGCGCGGCGTGGTCGTGATCCCCAAGTCCTCCCGCCCCGAGCGCATGGTGGAGAACTTCGACGTCTTCGACTTCGACCTCACCGACGAGGAGATGACCTCCATCGCCACGCTCGAGACCGGCGTCAGCGTCGCCTTCGACCACCGCGACCCCGCGATGGTCAGCGCCCTGAACAGCCGCCGGAGCAGCTGAAGCCTCTGCGTTGCTCAGCGCCGGGCGGTGCTTTGACTGATGCACCGCCCGGCGCGCGCCCCACCGACCCGTCCATAGAGAAGGAACGACGATGATCACGCGCACGCTCGGCCGCAGCGGCCTGGAGGTCTCCGCCCTCGGGCTCGGATGCATGGGCCTCAGTCACGGCTACGGCGCCGCCGTCGACGACCAGGACGGCATCGCGCTCATCCGCGCCGCCGTCGACCAAGGCGTCACCTTCTTCGACACCGCCCAGGTGTACGGCCCGTTCACCAACGAAGAGCTCGTCGGGCAGGCTCTCGCCCCCGTGCGCGACCAGGTGGTCATCGCCACCAAGTTCGGCTTCTCCTTCGACGGCTCTACGTCCACGGGACTGGACAGCCGCCCCGAGCACATCCGTGCCACCGTCGAGGACTCCCTGCGTCGCCTGGGCATCGAGTCCATCGACCTGCTCTATCAGCACCGTGTCGACCCCGACGTGCCCATCGAGGACGTCGCCGGCACCGTCAAGGACCTCGTCGCCCAGGGCAAGGTCAAGCACTTCGGTCTCTCCGAGGCCGGCGTCTCCACGATCCGCCGCGCGCACGCGGTCCAGCCCGTGACCGCCCTGCAGAGCGAGTACTCCCTGTTCTGGCGCGAGCCCGAGGCCGAAATCCTGCCCACCCTGCTCCAACTCGGCATCGGGTTCGTCCCGTTCAGCCCGCTCGGCAAGGGGTTCCTCACCGGCGCCATCACCACCACCACCACGTTCGACGACGGCGACCTGCGCAACAGCCTGCCGCGCTTCACCGAGGACGCCCGCGCCGCCAACGGGGCACTGGTCGACACCGTCAAGGCCATCGGCGCCCGCCGCGACGCCACCGCCGGCCAGGTGGCGCTTGCGTGGCTGCTCGCTCAGCACCCGTCGATCGTGCCCATCCCCGGCACCACCAAGCCCCACCGACTGACCGAGAACAACGGCGCCGCCCAGCTGGAGCTCACCGCCGATGACCTCGCCGAGCTCACCGAAGCCTCGGACCGGGCAGACATTCAAGGAGCCCGCTACCCCGAGCACATGCAGCGGTGGATCGACCGCTGACGGATTTGCGGAGCCATCCGTAAATCGGCAGACACGGTAAGCGTCGCCACCCGCTCGGCGGCTCCGCCCGTTGCGTTGGGGTACACCCATACGCAACGGCCGCCGCCGGTGCGTCTCACGCTCGGCGAGACGACGAGCTGTAGAGGAAAGGTTCGCGCTCCCCTACTTCGGGCCACGGCCACGGGCTGTGAGCAGCGGGGCGGCCGTCGTGGTGCTGGTGTTGTGTGGTGTCTACAGGTAGAGGCAGATGGTCTCGGGGTGGCAGGTGCTGGCCTGAACGTTGCGCCGGCGCAGTGAGGTGATGGTCTCGCGTAGGGCGGTGAGCTCGGCGATCTGTTGTTCCAGGGAGGCGAGCTGCTGGTCCAGGGTGCGTTGCACGTGGTCGCAAGGGGCGGCGCCGGCGTCGCGCAGGTCCAGGATCTCGCGGATCTGGGCAAGGGTGAGGCCCGCGGTTCGTCCTCGGAGGATGAACCTGACCCGGTCGATGGCCTGGGTGTCGTAGTCCCGGTACCCCGCGACGGAGCGGGCGGATGGGTGGACCAGACCGGCGCCGTCGTAGAACCGCAGCGTCTTGGTGGTGGTTCCCGTGGCTGCGGCGAGCTCACCGATCCGCATGCACCTCTCCTTGCCTTGCCTTCGGGGGTTGACCTTCCCCTGCAGTGGAACGCCCAGTCTGGGTCGTGGCCAGCGGTCGAACCAGCCAGGGAGTGGCGATGAGTCAGAATGGTGAGCACGCGCACGAGATCGATCTTGCGGTGGTGGGGTCCGGTGGCGCGGCGATGGCCGCCGCCATCGCCGCCCGTCAGGCCGGTGCCAGCGCGGTACTGGTCGAGCACGGGGTGCTGGGCGGGACGTGTGTGAACGTCGGCTGTGTGCCGTCCAAGACGCTGCTGGCCGCGGCGGGCGCCAGGCGCGAGGCGGCAAACGGCCGCTTCCCCGGAGCGTCGACCAGCGCCGGCGGGGTCGACCTCGGTGCGCTGGTCGCTCAGAAGGACGAACTGGTCGATCAGCTGCGGCACGCGAAGTACGCCGACGTCGCCGCCGCGTACGGGTTCGAGGTCCTGTCCGGCCAAGGGTCCTTCATCGACGACCACACCCTGTCGGTGGACGGACAGCCGCTGCGCGCCGGGGCGTACCTGGTCGCCACCGGCGCCGAGCCGGCCCGGCCCGACCTTCCCGGGCTCGACGGTGTGGACTGGTTGACCTCGACGACGGCGATGGAGCTCACCGCAGTGCCGCGGTCGTTGGTCGTCGTGGGCGGTGGGTACGTCGGCATGGAGCAGGCTCAACTGTTCGCTCACCTGGGCGCCGAGGTGACCGTGGTGGGCCGGCTGGCGCCGCGCGCCGAGCCCGAGCTGGCCAACCTCCTGCGCGGTGTCTTCGCCGACGACGGGATCGCGGTGCTCGAGGAGCGAGCCATCGGCGTGGAGCCCGCACCTGACGGCGTGGTGGTGGTGACCGCCTCCGGGCGCCGGGTGCAGGCAGAGCGTGTGCTGGTGGCCACCGGACGACACGCCACCACCGATGGGCTGAACCTGCCGGTGGCCGGGGTGGGCACTGACGAGCGTGGCTTCGTCGTGGTCGACGACGCCCAGCGGACCACCAACCCGCGGGTCTATGCCGCCGGTGACGTGACCGGCGCACCGCAGTACGTGTACGTCGCTGCCGCCACCGGCCGCGTCGCCGCACTGAACGCCCTGGGCGCGAGTGAGGGGCGGGTGGACTACCGCGGGCTGCCGGCGGTGGTGTTCACCCGCCCGCAGCTGGCTTCCGCGGGCCTGACCGAGGCTCAGGCGCTCCGTCGGGGCATCACGTGCGAGTGCCGGGTCCTGGACCTGGCGGACGTGCCCCGCGCCCTGGTTCAGCACGAGACGCGCGGTGCGGTGAAGCTCGTCGCGGACGCACGGACCGGGGCGTTGCTGGGGGTGCACGCGTTGGCGGACGGCGCCGGGGAGATGATGCTCGCGGCCACCTACGCCATCAAGGCAGGCATGACGGTCGACGACGTCGCGGATACGTGGGCGCCGTACCTGACCATGGCTGAGAGCCTGCGCATCGCCGCCGGGCTGTTCCGTAACCAGATGCCCACGTCCTGCTGCGCCTGACCGTCAGCCGTCCGGCGCCCGTCACGGCGCAGCACGACCGAACCCTTGAGGAGACCGAAGATGAGTGAGCACGTCGATGTCGTGGTGATCGGGATGGGACCCGGCGGTGAGGTCGCGGCGAGCCGGCTGCTGGCCGCGGGCAAGACCGTGGCGGTGATCGAGCGGGAGTTGATCGGTGGGGAGTGCGCGTACTGGGCGTGCATCCCGTCCAAGACCGTGCTCCGGCCGCCCGAGGCCGCCTCGGGCGCGGACCGTGCCGCCGGCGTGGGCGGTGCACGGCTGGACTGGCCGGACGATCGGGACTAGCGGGACTACATGGCCCGCCACCTGGACGACTCCGGTCAGGTGGACAGTTGCGCCGACCTGGGCGCCTTGGTGATCAAGGGCCAGGCACACCTGACCGCACCCGGCACGGTCGAGGTCGACGGTCGCCGGCTCACCGCCGACCACATCGTCGTCGCGACCGGCTCAGAGGCGGTGATTCCCCCGATCCCGGGTTTGGACGCGGTCACCATGTGGACGAACCGGGAGACGTACACCGCACGGGACTTGCCCCGCCGGGCGGTGATCGTCGGCGGGAGCGCCGCCGGAGTGGAGACCGCGGTGTTCCTGGCCCGTTTCGGGGTTCAGGTCACCGTGGTCCAACGCAGCGCGCGGCTGCTCTCCCGTGAGGAGCCCACCGTCGGCGACCTCACGCAGAAGCTCCTGCAGGAGATGGGCGTCCAGGTCCGCACTGGCACCAGCCCGACCCGGGCCCGCGTGGACGGGCCCGACAGCGTGCTGGACCTCGAGGACGGCACACAGCTCCGCGGCGACGTGGTCATCCTGGCCACCGGCCGGGCCCCGCGCACCGACGGGCTGGGCCTGGCTCAGGCCGACGTCCGGCTCGGCGAGCAGGGCGAGGTCGTGATCGACGAGCACTGCCGCGCCGCCGACGGCGTGTGGGTGATCGGGGACGTCACCGCGGTGATGCCGTTCCCCCACGTCGCGAAGTACCAAGGGCGCATCGTCGCCGACGCGATCCTGGGGCCGGCCCCGGGCGGCCGGCTACGGCGGCATCCCGCGCGTAGTGTGCGCCGACCCGGAGATCGCCGCCACCGGGCTGACCCAAGCCCAAGTCGACCAGGCCGGCCTGCGGACCGTGGCCGCGCAGATCGACCTCGCGGCCACCCTCGCGCGGCCGTGGACCTACGAAGCGACCCGCGTGGCCAGCTGAGGCTGCTCGCGGACGCCGACCGGCGGGTGCTGATCGGGGCATGGGCGGTCGCACCACAAGCCGGCGAGTGGATCCACCAGGCGTCCCTGGCGATCCGGGCGCAGATCCCGATCGACACCCTCCTGGACCAGGTCGCCCAGTTCCCCACCTACACCGAGGGATACCTCACCGCTCTGGAGAACCTGCCCCTGTGAGGAGCGCACCTACAGCCGACGAGTGACGTGCAGCCAGTCCGGCCACTGCCAGATATCGCTGCAACACCATCACCATCGAACGCCCAATGCCACACCTGGGATGCGTCCACTTGGTGCCCGGCTGGCCAGGGTTGCAGGTCCGGTGAAGCGCGCCCGCCGCCCTGGAGTCCATCCGCGGCCGACGCTGGAGTGAGGTGGCGTAGTGGAAGGCTTCGCGCTCGTGCTGGCTCTGGCGGCGTTGCCCGCCGCCGGCAACTTCCTTGGCGGCCTGGCCTCGGAGGTCGTGGACGTCTCCGAGCGGGTGCTGAGCCTGGGGCTGCACCTGGCCGCCGGGATCGTGCTGGCCGTGGTCGGTCTCGAGCTCATGCCCGAAGCGCTCAACGCCTCCCCGCCATGGGTGCCGATCCTCGCCTTCGTCGGCGGCGGCGTGTTCTTCATCGGCATCGAACGCGCCATCGGGTTCATCAAAGGACGCCTCGGCGCCGGTGAGGAACCCAGCGGCCCGCTGGCGATCTTCACCGGCGTGTCCCTGGACCTGTTCAGCGCCGGAGTCATGATCGGCACCGCCACCGTCCTCAACCCGGGCCTGGGGCTGCTGCTCGCCCTGGGCCAGGTCCCCGCCGACATCCCGGAAGCACAGCACCGCTTAGGTTGGCTTCGGCCGCGACAAGGTGACCGCGTTGGCGGGGGTAGTCGTGAGCTCGTGCGCGGTCGGTAGCAGCGGGAGGGCGTTTACTCCTCGTATCGGGTGGTGAAGGTTCGGCCGCCGTCGCTGGAGACGACGATGGCGCCGTCGATCGCCGCGTAGATGTCGTCGTCGCTGCTCGCCGTGAGGGCGTGCGGGGCGCCTCCCACGTTCCCGCGGGCCTGCCAGCTGGTGCCGCCGTCGGTGCTGGCATGCAGTGTGCCGTCGGGCTCGGCGGCGACGAGGGTGCCGTCCTGGGCCCAGGACGCCAGAAGCGAGACGGGCGCGCCCGCGAGGGCTCGAAGGAGCGTCCGCCGTCGGCGCTGCGGACCAGGCCTTGTTCGGTCGTCGCCACGATGACGTCGGGCTCTTCGGGGCTCACGGCGAAGTCGGCCATCGGGAGCTCGCTGCGGGTTTCCCAGGTCGCCTTGTCCTGGCTGACCATGAGCTCCCCGGTCAACGAGTTCAGCCCGTAGACGCGTCCGTGGCGTGCTTCGAGGGAGTGGAAGTCGGCTTCCCCGGCCAGGGAAAGTGACTCCCAGGTCTGCCCGCCGTCGGTGGACTCGATCAGCCCGAGCGAGGAGGGGCCGCCCTGGCCCTCTCCGGGGTGACCGCTGGCGAGGTAGTGGTCGGGTCCGGCGACGGTGAACCCCATGAAGTCCTGGACCCGGTCGGCCACTCGGGTGGCCGGCTCGCCCTCCGGGAGCCGGAAGACCCCGTAGTGGGTCCCTGCGTACAGGGCGCCGTCGGCCGGGTCGATACCCAGCCCGTGCACGTGGGCGACGGTCGCCGGCTGCTGCCCGCCGGTGGACGGCTGGCCGGCCCGGCCACCGAGCAGCACCACGGCAGCGACGACCGCAGCCAGCACGATGGCGCCGACGACTGCACCGATCACCGTCCGGCGGGACCCAGACAGCGGAGGGCCGCTCGTGGTCGCCGACCGGCCGGTGACAGGGGGCACCGGGGCGGGACGCGACCGGGTGGGCTTGGGGCGGGGGCTGGACATCGATCACCTCGGGGAAGCGGGTTGTCGCCGACAGTCGGGCGCTACGATGGGCAATAGTAGACGCCTCACCGACAGTGTCGTTCCCCGTGCCTGAGCGAAGAGTGCGATTCGCTCCCGCCGTTCCCAGGAGGTCTCGTGGCCCTGTCGTCTCGGCCAGTCGTGGGCACGCTGCTGTTGTCGTCGCTGCTGACCGGCTGTGCCGCCGGACCCGCCGGCGCACCGGTAGAGACCGTGCGGTCCGACCATGCCGAGGTGCGCCAGGCGGCATCGGAGTACCACGGCACCGTGGTGGACCCGCCGCTGCCCCGCCCTCAGCTGACCCTGGTCGACACCAACGGGGCGCCGTTCTCCCTGCACGAGCGGCCCGCGGGGAGGTGACGGTGGTGTTTTTCGGTTACACCCACTGCCCGGACCTGTGCCCCACCACCATGGCCGACCTCGCGGCTGCGCGACGTCAGCTGCCGCAGGAGTTCAGGCAGAAGGTGGTGGTCGCGTTCGTCACCGAGGACCCCGACCGGGACAGTCCCGCCGTCCTGCGGGACTGGCTCGATGCGATGGACCCTGAGTTCGTCGGGCTGCAGGGCGGGAACCAGGACACCGCTGCGGCGTTGCGTGAGCTGTACCTGCCGGAGTCGTCGATCATCCCCACACCCAGCGCCCCGGTGGTGCATCCCGATGACGGGCACGTGCACCCCGGGGACTACGGCGTCGACCACCCGGGTGTGGTATACGCGTTCGGACCCGAGCAGACCCTCTTCTACACCGGCGGGACCCGGCCCCAGCAGTACGCCGAGGACTTCGCGCTGCTTGCCGGCGCGGGCCCCGAGTAGTCACCAGGCAGCGAACCACTCCGAGCAACAAGGAGTCTCGGTCGCTCGAGCTCTCCTCGGGGTTGGCTGCCCCAGTTTCCAGGCGTAGATTACTAAGTCACCTAGTAGTGGAGGACTGATGATGAACGTGCGAACCCGGACAGCAGCCGTGACGGCCTTGTCCCTGTCCCTGATCGCGGCGGCGGTGCCCGCCTACGCTCAGTCGGCGCTCTCTGACCACGACGATCCCAGGATGGCGCGCATGCACGAGCAGATGATGTCGGGGGAGAACCGGGGCATGGCGCGCATGCACGAGCGGATGATGTCCGGGGAGAACCGGGGTATGGGGGCCGGGCATGGTGAGTGCGCCGGGTCCCTCGAGGGCTCTGAGTCCGCCGCTGCCGCGTCGACCGAGGTGGCTTGAGGTGGCCGAGTCGCTGTATCTGCTGGCACTGCTCGCCTGCCCGGTGGGGATGGGCCTGATGATGTGGTTCATGATGCGCGGCGCCAAGCAGGCGCCGCCCGCCGACCAGCAGCAGCAGGATGACGGTGACGTGGCTGCTCTTCGCGCCGAGCTGGACCAGCTCCGGACTCAGGTGCGGAACGGCGATGCCCCCGTGACCACGGCACCGGCCCACGGTCCTCGGTGAGCGAGCTGCTGCTGCCGGCAGCGTTCTTGGTGCTGTCGGTGGCGGTCACGTACTGGCTGTGCCTGCGCCCCATGAGACGCGGCCGGTGCGGCTTCGCCCCGCGGCATGGCCACGCCTGCCGCGCCCACGAGGCCACCACCGACGCCGACACCGAGGTGGGACGACTTCGCCGGGAGATACGCGTCCTGCGTGCACAGGTCGCCGAACAGCGGCCGGCCACCGAGGCGCGGCCCGAGCGCCCCGCAGCGCAGGAGAACGCGACGCAGCGCAGCTGAGGCCCTGCTTAGCCGGCCGGGCCGGGGAGCATCAGCGGGCACAGGTCGGCCGTCGCTGCAGCGACCGCGGGGGCAGCGGCGATCACCATGGGCGCGACGACAAGGGTCAGCGCACCCAGCCTCGCCACCAGCGCCCGCGCGGGACCCAGCGGCGCGGCGGGGCTGACCAGGCGGCGGACGCGGGCCAGCGAGGTGTCGCCCCCTGCGCCGAGCGCGGCGACCGGAGCGCTGGACTCGGCCAGGCGAACCAGGGCGGTCGCGATCGTCAGGCGGGCGCTGCCGCGTGCGGCGACGTCGTCGGCGTGCATTTCGACCAGACGCCTGAGCTCCTCGTCGGCGTCGGCGAAGGCTGGCACGCGCGGAAAGGCGCTGCGCAGAGCGGCTGAGGCGGCCAGGACCAGGTGGTGGCGGTGGCGCAGGTGAGCGCGTTCGTGCGCGAGCACGGCGGTGAGCTCGTCGGCGTCGAGCTGGGCCAGTGCCGCGGTGCTGAGCACGATGTGCCGCCCTCGGCCGGGTAGGCAGTAGGCAGCGGCGACGTCGTGCTCGACGACCAGGGCGCCGCTGCGATGGTGGATGTCGGCCACCAGGCGCAGGGCCTGCAGCTGGGCGGCGCGTTGGCGGTGGGCCCGGACCAGGCCCGCGGTGAGGCAGAAGCCGACCCTGGCGGTGACGCCCACGGCGAACACGGCGCCGGTGGTGCTGGCGGCGGCGCCGGCCGGCGTGGCGTACTGCGCCCGCAGGGCGGCGCTGCACGCCGAGATGAGCTCGGCCAGGTTCGCGGTGAACGGCACGTCCGGCAGGGCCAGCGCTGCACCGGCAAGCACGGTGGCGGCCACGACGGACAGGCTCAAGGCCTGCCACAAGACGATCCCCATGGCCGGTGACCGGTCGACCCACGCCGAGCGGCGCAGGAGCCGAGGAGCGAGCGTGCCGACCAGGACCGCGAGCACGAGCAGCGCGAGGGGGCGATCACGACCGGGGTCGCCCTGCGCAGCGGGCGCGTCCAGCGCGTCACGCAGCCGCTGAACCTCCTCGGGCGGCATGCCCTTGAGGAAGTGCAGCAGGGTGCCGGCGCGGTCCTCGCTGCCGGCGAGGACCTCACCCATCAGGTCGGCGGTGTGCTCTTCGCGCGTGCGGGCGGGGAGTAGCGGTAGGCGCGGCCCTGCATCTCCCGGGTGAGCAGTCCCTTGCGGTGCAGGTTGTCCATCACCGTCATCACGGTGGTGTACGCGACGTTGCGGTCGCGCTGGAGATCCTCCAGCACCTCACGGACGGCAGCGGCGCGGCCGTAGCCCCACAGCTTGTTCATCACGACAGCCTCGAGCTGACCCAGCTTCGGCATCGCCAACCCTCTCCCTCATTGCCCCGTCGGGCACCGCCGCTGCAACAGCGACCAAGACGCTTCTATGCCCCATAGTAGGCGCTCCGATCCGGGGGCTGGCGCTTCGGCTACTATCTCGGCTCGTAGGTCCGGCCGGGGAGGAAGACGCCATGCTGACGTCAATCGGGGACAGCGTGTCCGGCATCGTGCTGTCCGGCCCCCTGGTCCTGGCGATGCTGGTCGCGGTGGCAGCCGGTGCGGTGTCCTTCTTCTCCCCGTGCTGCCTGCCGATCGTGCCGGGGTACCTGTCCTACGTCGCCGGTGTCAGCGGCGCGGACCAACAACCCGCAGCGCAGCTGGGGGCGATCCCCGTGGCGGCCGGGGTGCGCGCCGGATGGTCGCAACAGCCTGTGCAGGACCCGCGGCGCCCAGCCTGGCCGCGAGCCTCGGTGCGACAGCGGACCTTGCTGGGTTCGGTGCTGTTCGTGCTGGGGTTCTCGGCCGTCTTCACCAGCTATGGCGCTCTGTTCGGCGCGTTCGGTGCGCTGCTGGTGGTCCACCAGGACACGCTCGTGCGGATCCTGGGGGCCCTGACCATTGTTCTAGGCCTGGTCTTCCTGGGCCTGCGCTGGCAGGTACCGGTACTGGGACGCACGTTCCGGCTCAGCTACCGCCCGCGCACCGGGCTGGCCGGCGCACCCCTGGTCGGCGTCCTGTTCGGCCTGGGCTGGACCCCCTGCATCGGCCCGACCCTCGGCGCCGTCCTGGCCCTGGCCACCAGCAGCGCGGACGCCGGACGCGGAGCGATGCTCTCCTTCGCCTACAGCATCGGCCTGGGCATCCCGTTCATCCTGGCTGCAGCGTCCGTGCAGCGGGTCATGCGCACCTTCGGCTGGGCCGGCCGCAACGCCCGGACCATCATGCGGGCGGGTGGAGGGATGCTCATCGTGCTCGGCACCCTCCAGGTCAGCGGCCTGTGGACCGCCCTGATCGGCAGCATGCAAGGCCTGATCATCGGGTGGCAGGTACCCCTGTGACCCCTCACCGGCCGCCGCCCTTCCACCGCCAGCGCCCGGTGACCCTCAACCCAGGCGATCACGACGGCGGACGAACTCCTCCTCGTCGATCTCACCCGCCGCGTAGCGACGCCGCAGCACCTCCTGGGCGGTGTCGGCGGAGCCCGCTCCGCCTGCAGGGCCACCGGTTCTGCGTACCAGCCACACCACCCCGGCGACGGCCGCGGCCAGCAGCAACAGCCCCACCAGCCAGGCACCCAGCATCATCGGCCACCCCATGCCGGCCATCCCGCAATCCATCACGGCTGCACTCCTTCTGTCTCGGCTCGTCCGTTCACCGCACGTGGGACCGCGCGAGCGGCGCGGACAGGAGCGCCCGGCTCGCGCACCGCGCCACCCTGAGTCTACTATCTACGCTAGTAGCGTGCCGTTCGGCGCCTGGGTGCAGGCGACGCCGAGTGCGTGCGTACCCGTTGGGAGGAGCCTCGTGACCGTCACCGAGCTTGCCGTCGTGGTCGGAGGGCTGGCGCTGATCGCGGCGCTGGCATGGTTTTTCTTCAAGCCGCGCCAAGCCGCTCAGGCGCAGGTGCGCGGCGGGGTGCAGACGGTCGACGTGACGGTCAAGGGCGGGTACTCCCCGAACTTCATCCGTGCGACGGCCGGTACCCCGCTGCGGCTGCGGTTCGACCGGCAGGAGAACTCCGAGTGCACCGCCAGGGTCGTCTTTCCCGATTTCCGGGTGTCGAAGTCCCTGCCACCGTTCCAGACCACGACCGTCGAGCTCACCCCGGACGAGCCGGGGGAGTACGGCTTCGCCTGCGGGATGAACATGCTGCACGGCACCTTGGTGGTCCAGGCCCCGGCCGGGCCCGACACCAACCGCCCCGGCGCTGACCCTCAGCAGCGCCCGGACCGCCACGAGGCGGCGCTGGCCGCCCCGAACGCTCCAGGTGAACGGGCTCGCGAGGATGCCCGGGGAGTCAGTGCTGACGGCTACCGCGCGGTGGGGGTCGGGCCGCAGGTCGACTCCCGGGTGGAGTACCAGCGGGTGGAGTTCGCCCTTCCGGGTGCCCTTCGGACACTGCCCACCAACACCGCCCAGGCCGAAGCCCAGCTGCGGGCGATCCCCGGTGTGAACTCCGCCGAGGTCAACTTCGGCGCTGAGCGGGCGGTCCTGACCTACGACCCGTACCTGCTCGAGCGCGATCGCCTGGCAGCCGTGGTCAGTGACGCCACCGGGTACGACGCAGCCGAGCGCGTCGACCCGGGGTCCAAGGCCACCGAGGACGCCGAGGCGGCGGCCCGGCGGGCGGAGGTGCGGGACCTGCGCTGGCGGGTGGCGCTGGGTGTGCTGCTGACCCTTCCCGTGCTCTACGCCGCGATGGTCGCCCACTTCGTCGACCCCGCCTGGGTCCCGGACGTGCTGGAGAACCGGTGGGTGCAGCTGGCGTTGACGTTGCCGGTGATGGTGGTCATCGGGTGGCCGATCCACCGGACCGGGCTGCTGGCGCTGCGCAACCGCAACGCCGACATGAACACATTGATCAGCCTGGGCACGATCGCCGCGTTCTCCTACAGCGTGCTGGCGACCGTGGCCCCGCAGCTGCTGCCGGCCGAGGTGCGGGAGGTCTACTACGAGGTCGTCGGCGCGATCATCACGATCATCTTGCTGGGCCGGTTGATCGAGGCGCGGGCCCGGGCCGGGACCGGTGACGCCATCCGGTCCCTGGTCGAGCTCGCCCCGCGCACCGCCACCGTGGTCCGCGACGGCGACCAGGTCGAGGTGCCAGTGGACGACGTCGTGCCCGGTGACCTGCTGGTGGTCCGGCCGGGGGAGAAGGTGCCCGTCGACGGCGTGATCGTGCGCGGGGCCTCGACGCTGGACGAGTCGATGGTCACCGGGGAGTCGGTGCCGGTGGAGAAGGCCGCCGACGACGCCGTCATCGGCGCCACCCTCAACACCACCGGCTCCTTCACCATGCGGGCGACCAAGGTCGGCGCCGAGACGATGCTGTCCCAGATCGTGCGGCTGGTGCAGGAGGCGCAGTCCTCCAAGGCGCCGATCCAGCGGATCGCCGACGTGGTCGCCGGCTACTTCGTCCCGGCCGCCATCTTCGTCGCGATCGGCGCCTTCATGGCCTGGTTCGTGCTGGGCCCGGAGCCCGCCGTGACGTTCGCGGTGGTGGCCGCGGTCAGCGTGCTGATCATCGCGTGCCCCTGCGCCCTGGGCATCGCCACGCCCTTGTCGATCATGGTCGGCACCGGCAAGGGGGCACGTGCGGGGGTGTTGATCCGGTCGGCCGCGGCCCTGGAGACCGCCCACAAGGTCCACACGATCGTGCTGGACAAGACCGGCACCATCACCGCCGGCAAGCCGGCACTGACAGACGTCCTCGCCCTGAACGGTCACGGCGAGGACGAGTTGCTGCGACTGGTCGCCTCGGCGGAGAGCTCCAGCGAGCACCCCCTGGCCCAGGCCATCGTCCACGGCGCCCGCGACCGCGGCCTGCACCTGGCCGAGGCCGACCACTTCGAGTCCGTCACCGGCAAGGGCGTGCGCGCCACCGTCGAGGGCACCACCCTGCTGATCGGCAACGCCCGCCTGCTCACCGACGCCGGGATGGACATCGGCGCCCTGCAGGACCACGCCACCGCGCTGGCCGGCCAGGGCAAGACCCCCATGTTCCTCGCCGTGGGCGGCGCCCCGCGGGGCTGGTCGCGGTGGCCGACACCATCAAGCCCGACAGCCGGGCCGCGGTGCAGGCCCAGCAGGACCTGGGCCTGGAGGTCGTCATGATCACCGGGGACAACCAGCGCACCGCCCACGCCGTGGCCCAGCAGGTCGGCATCGACCGGGTGCTGGCCGACGTGCTGCCCCAGGACAAGGCGGTCCAGGTCCGGACCCTGCAGGACGAGGGCAAGCTGGTGGCGATGGTCGGTGACGGCATCAACGACGCACCCGCCCTGGCCCAGGCCGACGTCGGCGTCGCGATCGGCACCGGCACCGACGTCGCCATCGAGGCCGCCGACGTCACCCTGGTCTCCGGGGAGCTGCGCGGCCTGGTCACCGCGGTCGCGCTGTCCAAGGCCACCATGCGCAACATCCGCCAGAACCTCGTGCTGGCCTTCGCCTACAACGCCGCCGCGATCCCCATCGCCGCCGGTGTCCTCTACCCGATCACCGGCACCCTGCTCTCGCCGATGATCGCCGCCGCCGCCATGGCCGCCAGCTCCCTGTCGGTCGTCCTGAACGCCGGGCGCCTGTCCCGGTTCACCGCACCCCAGACCACTCACCAGGTCGCCGCGGGGCCGGGAGCGGGCCGGTGAGCGGCGAGCGGGACAAGCTGTCGCTGGTCGGGTCGATCTCCCTGGGCACCGGGGTCATGATCGGCGCGGGCATCTTCGCCCTCGTCGGTCAGGTGGCCGAGCTCGCCGGGCCGTTGGTGCCGCACGCCTTCCTCGCCGGCGCGGTGGTCACCGCGTTCAGCTCCTACTCCTACGCGAAGTACTCGGCCACCAACCCCACGTCCGGCGGCATCGCGATGCTGCTCAAGGCCGCCTACGGGCCCGGGTTCATCGCCGGCTCGTTCTCCCTGTTTATGTACGTGTCCATGGTCGTGGCCGAGAGCCTGCTGGCCCGCACCTTTGGCACCTACGTGCTGCGGCCCTTCGGCCTGCAAGACTCGGCCTTCCTGGTCCCCGCGCTGGGTGTCGTCGTGATCGCCCTGGCCGCGCTGGTCAACATCCGTGGCATCCGGTTCGTCGAGGGGTCGGCGTCGTCCACCGCGGCGGTCAAGATCCTGGGCCTGGCCGCCCTGGCCATCGCCGGGCTGGCCGCGGCCGGGCTCTCCTCCTTCAGCCGGGTCGTGACCGCACCCGCGCAGGCGGACGGGCAGCAGTGGCTGGGGCTGGTCGCCGCGACCACGCTGTGCGTCCTGGCGTACAAGGGCTTCACCACGATCACCAACCAGGGTGAGGACCTGCGCGAGCCCAAGAAGAACCTCCCGCGCTCCATCTACCTGTCCATCGGCATCTGCGCCGCCCTGTACCTGGTACTGACCGTCGCCGTCACCGCGAGCCTGGACGTGCCGGCGATCATCGAGGCCCGCGACTACGCGATCGCCGCGGCGGCCGAGCCGCTGTTCGGGTCCTGGGGTGTGAACCTGACCATCCTCATCGCGGCCGTCGCGACGATCTCCGGGCTGCTGGCCAGCATCTACGCCGTCTCCCGGCTCTACCAGATGCTGCACAGCATGGGAGACGTACCCATGCTGCCAGTCTCTTCGCAGCATCAGCCGGTGCTCATCACAGCAGGCCTGGCGATGATCACCACCGTGTTCCTCGACCTGACCCAGATCGCGTCCATGGGCGCACTGCTGTACATCGCTATGGACATCGCCATCCACTGGGGCGTCATCCGCCGCCTCGCCCCCGACATCTCCGCCCGCCGGTGGATCCCCGCAACGGCCATCGTCCTGGACGTCATCATCCTCGGCGCGTTCGTCGTCATGAAGCTCCGCAACGACCCCCTCACCATCGCGGTCGGCGTCGCCGTGGCCGCGGCGATCCTGCTCAGCCAAGCCCTGGTCGCGCGGCACCGGCGAACCACAGCAGACCAGGCCACCTGACGGCCGCGACGCCTGCCGGCAGTGCCCAGTCGCTGGCCGGTAACGCCGGCGCCGACTGCGACGGCCGCGTCGCGGGCGAAGACACCACCGGAAACCCCCACCTCCAGGAGGCCAGGAGATGAGACAGGCCGATGCCGGCGGGAATCGATGACCGCGCACTCACCTCGCCGACCCCGAGGGCGCGGGCGATGGCCACCAGTAGCGGGAGCAATCGCCACCGCGCTGGCGCTCGGCGCCTGCAGCGGATCGCAGGTCGGTGACGGGCGGACCGCTGACGGAGCCCAGGCCGGGTACATCTCCGGCGACGGAACGGTGTCCTTGTGGGAACCCGACGACCGAGGAGAGGCTGTCCAGCTGACCGGCACCGACTTCTCCGGCAACCCGGTCGATACCAGGCAGTGGGCGGGCGACGTGGTCGTGGTCAACACCTGGTACGCCGCGTGCCCACCGTGCCGGGCCGAGGCGCCCGACCTCGTCGCGGCCGCCGCCGACTACGCCGCACAAGGGGTGCACTTCATCGGGGTCAACGGCACCGACGAAGGCGGGGCAGCCCTGGCGTTCGACCGGACCTTCGACGTGCCCTACCCGAGCATCTCGGACACCGATGGGTCGGCGATCGCCGACCTGCAAGGCCACGTCCCCGTCCAGGCCGTGCCGACCACTCTCGTCCTGGACCGGCAGGGTCGGGTCGCTGCCCGCATCCTGGGCCTGGCCGACGCCAGCACGCTGCGAGCCCTGATCGATGAGGCCCTGGAGGATCCAGCACCATGATCTGGACCCCGGTGGGAGAACCGCTGGACCCATGACCTCGCCACCGTCACGAACGCCGCGCTCCCCGAACCGTTCCGGCGGGTCGCCAGGCGAGCACGCCGCGGGCGCGGTTGCTCTCGGGCTGGCCGCTGCAGGCGTGTGGTGGGGCTGGCGCCACCGGCGCTCACCGGTCGTGGCCACCTGGGAACCCGGTCGCGGCGACAGCCGGTGGGCGGGGCCGCTGTGGGTGCGCACCGTTGGGTCTGGTCAGCCCGTCGTGCTGCTGCTGCACGGCCTGGTCAGTGCGGGCGACACCTTCGGTGCCGCCTACGGCGCCCTCGCCGAGAACGCCACAGTGGTGGTCCCCGACCTCCTCGGGTTCGGCGGGTCCATGGAGACCACCGAGGCGACCGACGCCGTCGCGCACATCACGGCCCTGGACGCCGCCCTCGCTGCACTCGGCCTGCAGCACCGGCCAACGGTCGTCGCCGGGCACTCCATGGGCGGCACGCTGGCGCTGCGGTGGGCCGCCCAGCACACCGACCGAGTCACGTCGGTCGTGACGTTCGGAGCACCGCTGTACCGCACCCGCACCGAGGCTGACGACCACATCGCGGGCATGGGCCGCATGGAAGCCCTGTTCTCCGGAGACGGCCCGCTGCCTCGTGCCGTGTGCGCCTGGATGTGCCGGCACCGGACCGCCGCGTCCTGGATCACGGTCGCCTTCCGCCCCGATCTGCCCGTACCCGTTGCCCGCTCGAGCGTCCGGCACACCTGGGACACCTACTCCCGGTCCCTCGACGACCTGATCCGCGACAGCGGCTGGTCCGGCGCCCTGGACGTCTTGGACCGCGCGGGCATCACCGTGACCGTCGCCGCCGGAGCTGCCGACCCCGTGCCGGTACCTGGCCGTGCCGCGGAGCTGGCCCGAACTCGAGCCAGCATCAACCACGTGACACACCCGTCCGCGGACCATGGGCTGCCCCTCACCGACCCCCACTGGTGCCATCACCTGGTGGCCGACGCCCTGATCGATCTGGACCGGACCGAGCGCCCCACTTCCGGCAATGAGATCCGCTACACCTGCTGCTCTAGACGGGAAGGGGCGCACGCTCGGCGAGAGGACGAGCTGTAGCGGAGAGGTTCGATTCCGTACATGGGTCGGCGGTCGTGAGCGGTTCTGCTCCATCGCAGTCCTAGAGCCCGAAGGCGCCTCCCTCGACGAGGATGACGATGCCCAGGCCGATGAGGACCAGGGGGAACAGGACGTGCTCCCACCGCTCGAGGACCTCGGCGATGGGTCGTCGGGTGGCGACGTACCGGGCGGCGAGGACGAGCACGGCGACCAGGGCGAGGAACACGACGGCGTAGGCGGCGGTCGCGGCGGGGCCGACGGCGAGGAAGACGGGGACGTAGACGCCGATGTTGTCTCCGCCGTTGGCGAAGGTGACGGCTGCGACGGTCCAGACGGCGACGGCCTTGCCCGGGTCGTCGTCATCGTCGTCGTCGCGGTTGCGCCATGCCTGCCAGGCGGCGTACAGGCCCAGGAGCAGGGGGACCAGCCCGAAGTAGGGGATGGCGTCCTCGGGCAGGAAAGCGTTGGCGCCGAGGGCGACGAGGACCGAGGCGACGAGGATGGCGCCGAAGCCGATGTACTGCCCGGCGGTGATCTTGGCGGTGGTGCCTGGGGCGCCGGCGCCGCGGGCGAAGAACAGTGATAGGACGATGATGTCGTCGATGTTGGTCACGAGGAACAGTCCGACGGCTTGCAGGGCGGCGACTGCCAGGTCCATGGAGGGGCCTTTCGGGTCTAAAAGAGGCAGGGGGATGGCGGGCTATTCGCCGCGCTGCGGACGGAGGCGTCCGATCGTGGGGAGGAACCGCCCCACGCGGGCGGCGTAGTTGGTGTAGGCCCGACCGTGCGTGGCGAGCGGGTGCGGTTCCTCGACGACGCGGACCTGCATCTGGGTGCCCGTGTAGACCACCGCCAGACCGGCTAAGGCCACGAGGTTCGGGGTGGTGAAGGCGAGCCCGGTGAAGGTGATGAGCGCTGCGGTGGAGATGCGGTTGCGCACGAACGCGAAGGGTCCGGAGGTCACGAGGTCGGTGCGTTCGGTCGGGTCGACACCGATGCGCCAGGCGGTGCCCATGGCCAGCTGCGCCGCGAAGGTGCACACGACGCCTGCTGCGGCCACCACGACTGCGGCGGTGCGCGCAGGGGCGGCGAGCTCAGCGGGGGTGCCACTTGGTCGAGCCGGAGAAGGTCTGGGACCGGTCCGGCGATGCCGACCGCGACCGAACTGGCACCGCTGATGCGATTGGCCCACCACTGCCGGGTATCTCGCGGAGCGGCCGCGAAGCGGAACCCGCTGTTGTCTGTGCGCCGCCGCTGGACGGCCATGCGGCCCACCCCGGCCAGCAAGGCCCACATGACGAACAGGGCCAGACCGGGGATCGCGTGGCCGCTCACAGCGGACCGCGGGGCGTGGTCGCCGGTTTGACCGCGACGCCGATCACGAAGTCGCCGAAGAACCGGGTGACAGCCGGTTCGGGCAGCACGAATCCGTGCTGCTCGAGCTCGGCGATGAACTCCTCCGCGCTGAACCGGTCGTGCTCGGGGTGCTCGAGGAAGGTGCGATAGGACCAGCGCTCCAGTGCGTGGCGGGTCACCTCCTCGAAGACGAACTGGGCACCGGGCCGGAGCACCCGCGCGGTCTCGGCGACCGCGTCCCGCCAGGCGGGCACGTGGTGGATGACGCCGAAGTCGACCACCGCGTCGATGCTGGCGTCCCCGAACGGCAGATCGCACGCGTCGCCGATCCGGACGTCAACCCGGCCCCCGTGCCGGGCCAGGCGACGCCGCGCGCGGTCGACCATCGCCGGGTCCAGGTCGAGGGCGGTGACGTGGGCCACGCCCCACCGCTCCAGGAGCAGCTCGGTGCCGACGCCTCGGCCGCACCCGATCTCGACCACGTCGGCTCCAGCGAGGCGGGCGCCGAGCCGCTGGAGCAGGGGGACCTCATAGGATCGCTGCAGCCAGGCCCGGCCCCGGTTGTTCACCAGCATCGTCTCGGCCCGGTTCATCAGCACGGCCCTGCTCCGTTCGATCTCGCGAGCACCACACGGGCATGTATCATCAGCATATGTCGATGATCGCCGCAAGTCCCGATGCTCTGAGTCGCGAGGCGCTGGGTCCCGCTGTCGCACTGTTCCGGAGCCTGAGTGACCCCACCCGGTTGGCGCTCGTGCGCCAGCTGGCGATGGGCGAAGCGCGCGTCGTGGACCTGTGCACCGCGCTGGGGTTGGGCCAGTCGACCGTCTCGACCCACTTGGCGTGCCTGCGGGACTGCGGCTTGGTCGACTACCGCCCGCAGGGCCGCGCGTCGATGTACCACCTGACCCGCCCGGAACTGATGGACCTGCTCGCTGGGGCCGAGGGTCTGCTGGCGGCCACGGGCAACGCCGTGGCGTTGTGCCCGACCTATACGGCCCCGGCGGCCGCCGGCCGTGACCTGGGCCTCTCGGACGAGGAGGGTGGACGATGAGCGACGCGTGCGGGTGCGGTGACGACGAGACCACTCCGGCAGGCAAGGACGCCGAGGAGCACGAGGCCGAGCGCTTCTGGCAGGTCAAGGAGCTGCAGTTCGCCGCCGTCGCGGGCGTCCTGCTCCTCGGCGCCCTGATCGCTGGAGCGCAGGACCAGCCGACTGTCCAGCTGGCGCTGAACTGGGCGGCTCTGCTCGTCGGCGCGTGGACGTTCGTCCCGTCCACGATCCGCCGGCTCGCGAAGGGCAAGATCGGCGTCGGGACGCTGATGACGATCGCCGCGATCGGTGCGGTGCTGCTGGGTGAGGTCGCCGAGGCGGCCGCCCTGGCGTTTCTGTTCTCGATCAGCGAGGGCCTGGAGGAGTACTCCCTGGCCCGCACCCGCCGCGGCCTGCGGGCGCTGCTGAGCTTGGTGCCCGCGACGGCGACGGTGCTGCGCGATGGTGCGGAGACGACCGTGGCTCCGGGTGAGCTGCGGGTCGGGGACCTGATGGTCGTCAAGCCGGGAGAGCGGGTCGCCACCGACGGGGTCATCCGCACCGGGCGCACCGCCCTGGACGTCTCGGCGATCACCGGTGAGTCGGTGCCGGTGGAGGCCGGACCTGGGCAGAGCGTCTACGCGGGGGCGATCAACGGATCGGGCGTCCTGGAGGTCGAGGTCACCACCACGGCCCAGGACAACTCCCTGGCGCGGATCGTGCGGATCGTCGAGACCGAGCAGTCCCGCAAGGGCGAAGCGCAGCGCCTGGCGGACCGCATCGCCAAGCCGCTGGTGCCCGGGGTGATGATCGCCGCCGCGCTCATCGCCGTCGCGGGCAGCCTCCTGGGCGACCCGGGCACGTGGATCGAGCGCGCCCTGGTCGTGCTGGTCGCCGCGTCACCGTGCGCCCTGGCCATCTCCGTGCCGGTGTCCGTGGTCGCCGCCGTCGGCGCCGCCTCCAAGCAGGGCGTGCTCATCAAGGGCGGCGCGGCGGTGGAGGCCCTCGGCGCGATCCGCGGGGTCGCGCTGGACAAGACCGGCACCCTGACTCGCAACGCCCCCGCTGTCGTGGCTGTCGTTGCCGCCCCGGGACGCACCAAGGAGGACGTCCTGGAGGTCGCGGCCGCCCTCGAGGCCCGCAGCGAGCACCCCCTGGCACGGGCGATCCTGGCCGCGGTACCCGCGGTCACCCCGGCGAACGACGTGGAGGCCGTACCCGGCGCAGGGCTCACCGGGACGTTCGAGGGCCGGCCCGTGCGGCTCGGCAGGCCCGGCTGGGTCCCGGCCGGGTCGCTGGCGGGTGAGGTGGAGCGGATGCAGCAGGCCGGCGCGACCGCCGTCCTGATCGAGGAGGACGGTCAGCTGCTCGGGGCGGTCGCGGTGCGCGACGAGCTGCGCCCTGAGGCCGCGCAGGTCGTGGCTCAGCTGCGCCGCGACGGGTACCACGTGGCCATGCTCACCGGTGACAACACCCTGACCGCCAACGCACTGGCCCGGGAGGCCGGGATCGACGAGGTGCACGCCGACCTGCGCCCGGAGGACAAGGCCGCACTGGTCGCCCAGCTGCGGACCCGGCGCCGCACGGCCATGGTCGGCGACGGCGTCAACGACGCTCCCGCCCTGGCGACCGCGGACCTCGGGATCGCGATGGGCGCGATGGGCACCGACGTCGCGATCGAGACCGCCGACGTCGCGCTCATGGGCGAAGACCTGCGTCACCTGCCTCAGGCGTTCACCCACGCCCGCAGGGCCCGGCGCATCATGCTGCAGAACGTCGGCCTGTCGCTGGCGATCATCATCGTCCTGATGCCGCTGGCCCTGTTCGGTGTCCTGGGCCTGGCCGCCGTCGTCCTCGTGCACGAGATCGCCGAGGTCTTCGTCATCGCCAACGGCGTCCGCGCCGGGCGCACCCGCCCCCTGCCGCAGGACGCGACCACAGGCACCACCGCGACGTTCGAGCATGCAGCGATGGCTCACCGGTGACCGCCCCGACCACAGCCAGGAGAGGCCCGACGGCGGCTTCCGCGGCGTGGCGACGCCTGGCAGCAGGCGTGGGTGTCGTCCTGGTCGCGGCCACCGACCTGGGTGCCAAGGCGTGGGCGGTGAACGTGCTGCAGGACCGGGTGATCAGCCTGGGGGTGGTCGACCTGCGCCTGGCGTACAACCCCGGGGTGGCCTTCTCGATCGGTGCCGGTGCACCGGCATGGCTGGTGCTGACCGTGACCACGATCGTCACCGCTGCGGTCGGCGTGGTCGCCTGGCGCACCGCCGCTGCCAGCACCAACGGGCGGCTGGCTGCCTTGACCCTGATCCTTGGCGGCGCCATCGCGAACGTCGTGGACCGCGCCGCAGACGGCGTCGTCACCGACTACCTGCACAGCGGCTGGTTCCCGACCTTCAACCTCGCCGACACCGCCATCGTCACCGGCGCCGCCGTGCTGGTGCTCACCACACTGCGCCAGCCGGCCCATCCGCCATCCAGCCTGGACGGGCCGACCACCGAAGAAGGTTGAAGCCGTGCTGCGCAACCCCGACTCACCGGAACTGACCAGGCGAGTCGGCTTCACATCAACGCTCGTTAGGATGACGGGATGACTGCTGACGGGTGCGACCTGGTCTGCCTCGACGTGCCGCGCGCCGAGGCGGTCCGTGCGGCGCTGCCTGAGGTCAGCCGTTCAGAGGTGATGGCACGCACGGCCAAGGCCCTGGCCGACCCGGTGCGCCTGCGCACCGCATCGGCCCTGGCGCTCGGGAAGGAGTTGTGCGTGTGCGATCTGGCGTGGGTGGTCGGCGTCGCACCGAACCTGGTCTCGCACCATCTCCGCGTTCTTCGCCGGGCAGGGCTAGTGGTCTCCCGCAGGGAGGGCAAGCTGGTCATGTGCCGGCTGACGGCATACGGCGCGACGTTGCTGGAGGTGCTGGGTGCTGCCGCACCCGGCGAAGGGTCTGTGCTGACAGACCCGTCCCACCTCCAGGTGGCAACGGGTCACCTGCGTCGCAGTCAGGCGGCCCTGGTTGCTCGCACCGACAGCCCCCTGAACCCTTGGCGGTTGCCGGTCGTGGGTGAGCCGACCCCCACCGGGCCTGCGGCGCAGGCGACCGCCGCACCGACACGGTCGCGACCGCTGCTGACCCGCCCGCGGGTCATCGTCGGTGCCCTGGTCCTGCTCACCGGGACCCTGGTGACGCTTCAGCTGACCAGTTTCTTCGCAGGAGATGGAGGCGCCGCGTCCGAGCAGGTCACCTCCGCAACGCTCAGCAGAGCGGCGACGGAGTACCCGCCCGAGGGGCGAGCCGAACCGGTGGACCTGTCAGGAACGGGGCTGACCGGTGAGTCGATCGACCTCGCGGCATGGCGCGGCGACGTGGTGGTGATCAACGTGTGGGGCTCGTGGTGCGCACCGTGCCGGGAGGAGGCACCCGTCCTGGCCGCCACCTCGGCCGCCTACGCGGACCAGGGGGTGCGGTTCCTGGGGGTGAACGTGCGGGACAACCCGGCCGCGGCCATCGCGTTCGAGGAGAGCTACGGGATCACCTACCCCAGCATCGACGACAGCGACGGCAGGGCCCTGCTGAGCCTGGCCGAGCACCTGCCCGGCGCCGGGGTCCCGGTGACCTTGATCCTGGACCGTGAAGGGCGCCCCGCAGCCCGTGTGCTGGGAGCGGTCGAGGAGTCGACACTGACCGCTCTGCTGGACACGGTCGTCGCCGAGCAGACCGCGGCTCAGTCGTGAGCGCGCTCCAGGACCTCGTCGCGGCCGGCCCCATGCTTGCGGCCGCGGCAGTCGCGGCCCTGGCCGGGCTGATCTCCTTCGTGTCCCCGTGCGTGCTCCCCGTTGTCCCCGGGTACCTCTCCTACGTCGCCGGCGGCCCGTTGCTTGATCGTGAGGCGGCGACGCGGCGCCGGCCGGTCGTGGTCGGCACCGCCTTGTTCATCCTGGGCTTCGCTGCGGTCTTCGTCGCCTACGGCGCCCTCTTCGGCGGCCTCGGAGCCACCTTGCAGTCATACCAGGTGGTGCTCACCCGCGTCCTGGGCGTCGTGGTCGTGATCATGGGTCTGGTCTTCGCCGGCTGGTTGCCCGGATCCCAGCGCCAGCTGCTGCCGCGGCTGCGCCCAAGGTCCGGCCTGGTGGGCGCTCCATTGATGGGTGTGACGTTCGGGCTGGGTTGGACCCCGTGCCTGGGCCCAACCCTGGCGACCGTGCAGACCCTGGCGTTCACCGAGGCCAGCGCCGGGCGCGGGGCCACACTGGCCGGGGTCTACGCCGCCGGGCTCGGCCTGCCCTTCCTCGCGGTGGGTCTGGGCATGCGCCGCGCGCTGACGGTGACCGGGTGGGCGCGACGACACACCGCGGCGATCAAACGCGCCGGCGCGGTGATGCTCATCGCCACCGGGCTCCTCCTGGTGACCGGGGTGTGGGACCTGCTGATGCGCGCCATGCAGTCCACGATCTCCGGCTACACCACGGTCCTTTGACCAACACGCACCTGGAAGGCAGCACCAGCTGATGAGCACACCAAACAAGGACGCGTCCGAGCGCGCCGCCCGGCTGACCGAGGTCCGTGAGCGGCAGCGACGCGCCGAACGCCGCCGCACTGCGCTCATCACCGGGGTCAGCGCACTGGTCGGCGCCGTCCTGATCGCCGTGACCGCGATCGTCATCGTCGGTGAGCAGCGACGTCAGGCGGACGTCGCCGAGGCCGCGGCCGGGGACATCCCTGGGGTGCTGACGTTCACCGACCTGTCGGCGACCCATGTCCAGCAGCCGGTCCAGTACGAGCAGACGCCACCGGTCGGTGGTGACCACGCGGGTGTGTGGGCCAACTGCGGCACGTACACCGAGCCGATCCCCAGCGAGGTGGCGGTGCACTCCCTGGAGCACGGCGCCGTGTGGATCACCTACAGCCCCGACCTGCCGGCCGAGCAGGTGCAGGAACTGACCGACCTGGCCGAGGGCAACGCCTACCTCCTGCTCAGCCCGTTCGACGGTCTGCCCGAGGAGCCGGTGGTGGCCAGTGCCTGGGGAACCCAGCTCTCGCTCGAGACCGCGGACGACCCGCGCCTGGAGCAGTTCCTCGTCAAGTACCAGCAGGGTGAGCAGACCCCCGAGCCGGGCGCGCCGTGCACCGGTGGGGTCGACGCCTGATGACCGTGGACGTCACTGCTCGGCGCAAGGTCCCGCGCGCCGCGCTGATGATCCTGGTCGCCGCCGTGGTGGCAGTCGCCGGCATGGCGGCCGGTGCCGCCCTGACCGGCGGGGCAGCCGCCGTCTCACGGCCGACGGAGGGCTCGCCCGAGGCAGGCTTCGCCCGGGACATGCAGTCCCACCACGCCCAGGCGGTGCAGATGTCCACCATGGTCCGCGACGCCACCGACGACCCCGAGGTCCGGTCCCTGGCGTTGGACATCATGCTGACCCAGCAGCAGCAGGCCGGTCAGATGTACGGCTGGCTCCAGCAGTGGAACCTTCCCCAGGCCAGCCTCGACCCCCAGATGCAGTGGATGAGCGACACCGACTCCGGCATGGCCTCGATGGACCACGGCTCGGACGCGACGGCGATGCCCGCCCCCGGCGCGGTGATGCCCGGGATGGCGACCGACGAGGAGCTGCAGCGCCTGGACCAGGCCGTCGGTGTCGACGCGGAGGCCAGGTACCTGCGACTCATGGTGGCGCACCACCAAGGGGCGTCACCATGGCCCAGGCCGCTCTGGACCGGGTCGAGGACGAGGACGTGCGCCACCTCGCACAGGCGATCGTCAACTCACAGACCGCCGAGCTGACCGTGCTCAACGACATGCTCGACGCCCGACACCGCGTTCCGGTGGACCGGTGAGCCAGCGACCCGGGCACCTCGCCGACGACACCGCCCTGGGCGTGGCTGCACCCGCCGGGCCTGCCTCGGACGCGCTCGAGGACGCTGCGGTGAGGCGGCGACTGGAAGAGGCAGCTCGGCCGGGCGTGATGGCGATGCCGCCCCGCCCGACCGGGCAGGGCATCGTGGCGTGGTCGCGGTGGGCGTGGCGGACCCTGACGTCCATGCGCACCGCGGTGCTGCTCCTGCTCGCGCTGGCCCTGGCCGCCGTGCCAGGGTCGCTGCTGCCCCAACGAGGCGTCGCCTTCGATCCGAGCGCGGTCACCCGTTTCCTGGCGGACAACCCGGTGCTAGGTCCATGGCTGGACCGCCTGGGGTTCTTCGAGGTGTACTCCTCGCCCTGGTTCGCCGCGATCTACCTGCTGCTCATGGTCTCCATGACCGGTTGCGTCCTGCCGCGCGCGGCCCGCCTGTGGCAGTCCGCCCGCGCGGAACCTCCGCGCGCACCGACCAACCTGGCGCGCTTGGACGACTACCGCCGCGCCGCGGCGACCGCGGAACCGGCTCGCGCGCTGGAGGCGGCGGCCGCACACCTGCGCGCCCGACGATTTCGGGTCGTGGTCGACGAGGACTCCGTGCGGGCGGAGAAGGGGTACCTGCGCGAGGTCGGCAACCTCGTGTTCCACCTGTCCCTGTTGGTGCTGCTCTTCGGGGTGGCGATCGGGTCGCTGTTCGGGTTCGAGGGACGGGTGATCGTCGTAGAAGGTGTCTCCTTCACCAACACGCGCCTGCAGTACGACGAGTTCACCCCGGACCCCTGACCGACACCGAAGCGCTGACCCCGTTCTCGTTCACGTTGGACGACTTCACCGCCGAGTTCGAGACGACCGGCCCCCAGCGCGGCAGCGCCCGGGACTTCCAGGCCGACATGACCCTTCTTCGCACATCCACCGGTGTTCCTGAGGACGTCACCGTCGAGGTGAACCACCCGCTGCAGGTCGAGGGGACCAAGGTGTTCCTCACGGGCAACGGCTATGCACCGGTGGTCAGCGTCAATGATGGCCGCGGGCAGACGGTCTTCACCGGACCCGTCGTGTTCCTGCCCTTCGACGGCAACCTGTCCTCCGAAGGGGTGATCAAGATCCCGGACGCGCAGCCTACCCAGCTGGGATTCGAAGGCTTCTTCCTGCCCACCGCCTCCATCAACCCCGGCGTCGGGCCCCGTTCGCTCTACCCGGACCTGGTCGACCCCCAGCTCCTGCTCACCGCCTACACCGGAGACCTGGGCCTGGCCGACGGCGCACCGCAGTCGGTGTTCCGCCTCGACAAGACCGACCTGACCCAGGTGATGGACGGGGACCAGCCGTTCGGGCGCGCCCTGCGCCCGGGGAGTCCATGACGCTGCCCGACGGGCAGGGAACCTTGACATTCGAGTCGGTCTCCCGGTTCGCGAACTTCCAGATCGCTCACGACCCGGGCAAGGAGATCTCCCTGGCGGCAGCCGTCGCTCTCCTGCTCGGCCTGACGGTGTCGCTGGCCGTGCGCCGACGCCGGATCTGGATCCGCGTCGCCCCTGCCCCTGGTGGTGGCGCGCCCATGGTCGAGGCCGCCACCTACGCGCTGACCCGCCGCGGACCCGTCCCGGACGAGCTCTCCTCCGTGCTCGCGGCCCTGCCGGGGGCCGGACCGGCCGGTACCGACCCTTCCCCGCACGACCGAGAGGACTGACCGTGCCGACCCCCTGCTGGCCGAGCTCAGCGACCGGCTGATCTACAGCGCCATCGCCGTCTACGCCCTGGCCATGCTCGCCTACGCCTACCAGGCGGCCAGACGCTCGCAGACCCCGGCACAATCCCGTGTCGTCGAGCCGGTCGCCGTGGGCGGGCCCTCAGCGTCCCCCGTCTCGTCACCGACTCCAGCCGTCGTCAGTCGGCCCGCTCCGGCGGCCCGCCGCCGGCTGGACCGGATCGCCGCTGCCCTGACCACGCTCGCGTTCGTGCTGCACCTGGCCGGCGTCCTCGCGCGAGGCCTGGCCGCGGGGCGGGCGCCGTGGGGAACATGTACGAGTTCGCCGCCGCCGCCACCCTGGCCGCCACCGCGGCCTACCTGGTGTTCCTGCGACGTCAACCCGTGCGTGACCTCGGTGTGTGGATCCTCGCGCTCGTCACCCTGAGCCTCGGCCTTGCCGTGACCGTCCTGTACACCCCCGCCGGGGATCTGGTCCCCGCGCTGAACTCCTACTGGCTCGTCATCCACGTCGCAGCGGCGATCATCGCCGGCGGTGTCTTCACCGTCGGGGCGGCCGCCACCGGCTTGTACCTGCTGCGCCGACGCGCCGACGCGCGCGACGCCAGCGGGCAGGCGACCCGCGGCTACGCCGGTCGACTGCCCGCCGCCGCCGCCCTGGAACGCGTCGCGCACACCGCCCACCTGTTCGCCTTCCCGGTCTGGACGTTCGCCGTCCTGGCCGGCGCGATCTGGGCCGAGGACTCCTGGGGCCGGTACTGGGGGTGGGACCCCAAGGAGACCTGGGCCTTCATCACCTGGGTGCTGTACGCCGCCTACCTGCACGCGCAGTCCACCGCGGGGTGGCGCGGCACGAAGGCCGGGTGGCTCGCCCTGGCCGGCTACGGGGCGTTCTTGTTCAACTTCGTGGGCGTCAACATGTTCATCACCGGCCTGCACTCCTACGCCGGCGTCTGACCTGTCCGCCGATGTCCCCAGAGTTGCCGCCCCTGACAACGGAGAAGTGCCCTTGGTCCGTCTCCTGACACCGCCAAGAGTGGGGCACTTCGACATCCACGGCTCGCGACCGACGCGTGGACCAGCCGCGCCGGTCCTGCCCCGTACGGCGGTGATCCTGGCGGCCCTGGGCGGCTGGTTGACCAACCTGGCCTTTCCCGACCGCGGCTGGTGGCCACTGGCCTACGTCGGTGTCGCGCTGCTGCTCACGGCGCTGCGCAGCGCCAGAGCTGGCCGAGCAGCAGGAACCGGCCTGGCCTGGGGACTGTGCTTCTTCCTCCCGCACGTCGACTGGGCGGTCGACGCCACCGGTTCGGTCCTGCCCTGGATCGCACTGAGTCTGTTCCAGGCCTCCTACGTCGCCGGCTTCGCCGTGCTGTGGGCCCATGCGCAGCGGGCCCCGTGGGTTGGCGACCACGCACTGGTGCAGGCCGCAACCGCAGCGGTGGTGTGGGTGGCCGTCGAACAGCTTCGCGGTTCGTGGCCGTTCGGGGATTCCCGTGGGGGTATCTGGCGTTCTCCCAGACGGACGCGCCGGCGCTGCGACTGGCGCCCTACGGCGGTGAGATCCTGGTCTCTGCCGTCGTGGTCCTGATCGGCGCCGCGCTGGCAGCGTCCTGGCGGCAGGTGTTCACCGAGCCGAGGCTGTCCGCTGTCGTGGCCGGCGCCGGAGCCGTCGCCCTGACGCTCGGCCCCGGGCTCCTTTCGGTCCCCGTCGGGCAGGAGACGGGGCGACTTCGGGTCGGGGCGGTCCAGGGTGACGTGCCAGCCGCAGGCGCACACTGGGCCGAACAGGCCAGGCAGGTCACCGCCAACCACGCGCGCGGCACCGAACGGCTCCTAACATCTGCGGGCGCGGCCTCGCTCGACGTGATCCTGTGGCCCGAGAGCGCGGCTGACATCGACCCGCGCGTCGACCCGGCCCAGGCCGCGCTCGTGGACGCCGCAGCCTCGGCCGCCGGCGCACCGGTGCTCCTGGGGACCCAGCGGTTCCCCGACGGCCAGGACGTCCGCTTCAACGAGATGGTCGTGTGGCAGGCGGGTCACGGTGCCCGTAGCGCCTACGCGAAGCAGCACCCGGTGCCCTTCGGGGAATACGTGCCCTACCGCCGGTTCTTCCGCCAGCTCACACCCCTGGTGGACCGGATCGCCACCGACATGGTGGCCGGAACCGCACCCGCGGTCACCACCATCCCCATCGAGCGCCTCGCCCGTTCCGTCCCCGTCGTCACGGGCATCTGCTTCGAGGTCGCCTACGCCGACATCATCCGCGAGGGCGTGCGCAGGGGCGGAGAGCTGATCGTCATTCCCACCAACAACGCCTCCTTCGGCCGCTCCCAGGAGTCAACCCAGCAGCTCGCCATGTCACGCTTCCGCGCAGCCGAGCACGCCCGGGCCACCATCCAGATCTCCACGGTCGGCGTCAGCGCGGTGATCACGCCCGACGGCCAAGTGGTGGAGCGCACCGAGCTGTTCACCGCCGACGAGATCGTCGCCACGCTTCCGCTGCGCACCACGCTCACACCCGCAGCCCGCCTGGGAGCGAGCCCTGAGCTGGGCGTCTACGTGCTGGCAGCAGCCGCCGTGACCGCCGGTGTCCTGCGGCGTCCCTGCCCAACCCGACGTCCGAGCAGTTCCTCCTAGAAGGCAGCCGGGGTGGGTGACCGCGCTGATGCGCACACCCACGCCTGCGGGCATCCTCGAAAGTCGCCCGCCTCGGGCGGCGGAGCTGCCGCTCAACGCCGGCGATGATCAGGAGGTCCCATGGTGTGGTTGTGGGTTCCCGGTCTGGTCATCGCGGCGTTCGTGGCGCGGTGGGGAGCCGAGCAGCTCGCGGCGCCGCTGAAGGCGGTGCGGATGCGGTACGGATTCACCGGAGCCGCAGGCGGGCCCCTGGTCGCGCTCGGAAGCGCCAGCCCAGACGTCGGGATCACCACCGTCAGCGCGATCACCGGAACCGCCTCCATCGGACTGGGCAGCATGCTCGGGTCCACCGTGGTCTCGATCCCGATCACCGTCGCGGTCGCCTACGCCGCCGCGCGCCGCAACCGCTCCCAGAACGCCCGTCCGGCCCGCGGCAACGGGCAGCTACGGGTGCAGCGTGACGCTGTCTTCGTCGACGCACTGCCCTACCTGGCCATCGTCGTGCTGTTCGCCGTCCTCGTGCTGCCGCCACCGTGGCGCGGACTGCAGCCCATTGAGAATGACAACCCCATTTGGCCCCAGTGTGATGGCCTGATTTGGCCCCACCCCGCGGTCATCTGCGGTGTGCCACGGTCCCGCAGCGTCACTTCGGGTGACGCGTGCGGGGCGTCGCTGTGGGGGTCATCCAGGGGCGGCTCCTTCGCGTGCTGCGCGGCTGGATCGCAGCCGGTAGGAGTCGGTGCCGGTGGCGATGATGTGGGCGTTGAACGTGAGCCGGTCGACGATCGCGGCGGCCAGGCGGGGGTCGGTGAAGGTGGTGCCCCACTCGCTGAACGGGGCGTTGCTGGCGCAGGCGATGGAGGCTTTCTCTTCGCGTTCGGTGATGATCTGGAAGAGCAGTTCGGCGCCGAGGGGGTCGAGGTGGACGTAGCCGAGCTCGTCCAGGCACAGCAGGTCCAGGCGGGCGTAGCGGCTCACGACGCGGGACAGCTGTTTGGCGTCGGCGGCCTCGACGAGCTCGTTGACCAGTGCGGCGGTGGTGACGTACCGGACGCGGCGGCCGGCTTCAGCGGCCGCGACGCCCAGGCCGATGAGCAGGTGCGTCTTGCCGGTGCCCGAGTCGCCCAGGAGCACGACCGGTTCGCCGCGGTCGATCCACGCCCCGGCGGACAGCGCGGCCAGCAGCGGCGCCGGTAGGCCGGGCAGCTGGCGCAGGTCCAAGTCCTCCAACCGCTTCAGGCGAGGGAACTTCGCCTCGTGGATCCGTCTGGTGCGGCGGCGGGCGTCGCGGTCGTCGAGCTCGGCGGTCAGGACCTCGGCGAGGAACGCCTTGTGGGTCAGGCGCTCCTTGACCGCGGCGGCCGCGATCCGGGTCGCTTCGGCGCGGATCGTGGGCAGGTGCAGCGCCGCTGCCCCGGCCGCGATCGCGAGGTCGGCGGCCTGCTCCGACCGTGGCGTCACCGGCCGGGCGTCGACGCTTGGGACGCTGGTGGTGGCGCTCATGCGCTGACCGGCAACGGTGCCAGCAGGCTGTCGTAGCCGCTCAGGGTCGGCACCGGGCGACGGTGCTCAGCGACGTCCGTGACCGTGTCGGGGGTGTCGGGGGTGTCGGGGGCGAGCCGGGTGGGTTCGAGGTGTCGGCGGGCCTCGACCGCGACGAGGTCGGCCTCGAGCCGTCCCAGCCTCACCGCGGTGGCCATCGCGGCCAGGACCGCTTCGCTCGGCAGCCGGCGGTGCAGCAGCAGGACCCCGATGAGCTCCCGGGTGCCGGCGGCGTCGCCGTGGGCGCGGCGGGCGGCGGCCCAGAACTCGTCGTGGCCCGGTGTGAACAACCCCACCGCACGTGCGGTGACCAGGGCGGTCGCGGCCGGCAGCGCCCCGGGACGGCGGGCCAGGACCTCCAGGTAGTGGTCCAGCACCAGGGTCTGGGTGTTCTTGTGCAGGCTGCGCACGTGCTCGGCGACCACCACCGCCGGCCGGCCAGGTCGGGCGTCGCGGACGGTGAACGACCGCGCCCCCAAGGCGACCGACACCCGCGCGCCGGCCAGGTGCGCCGGGACGGAGTAGTACGACTGGCGCACGCAGATCCGCGCTTTCGCGTCGACGTGGCACGTCAACGCGGTGGCGACGTCGAACGGTTCGGTCGGCAGCGCCCGCAGGGTCACCTGCTCGCGGGCGGCGGCCTGCCCGACGGTCTCGACCCGGGCGGCGATGTGCCGGTCCTGATCCAGCAGGTCGGCGGCGGCGAGCTGGGCGTTCAACTCGGCCAGACTCCCCGCCCGAGGGACCGGGGTCAGGTGCCGGCGGCGGAACCGGCCGATCTCTCCTCGACCCCGCCCTTCTCGTGCGCCCCGCCGATGCCGGGCTCGCAGAAGAACGAGTCGTACCCGTAGTGCGAGCGCAACGCGATGAACCGCTCGTTCTCCAGCCGCTCCCGGCCCAGCAGCACCCGCACCACCGCCGGGCGCAGGTTGTCGTACCGAATCTGCCCGGTCGGCACCCCGCCCAGGACGGTGAAGGCGTGCACGTGGCCGTCCAGGAACGACTCCTGCGCCTGATTCGCGTACGCCACGTGCACCGCCCGGCCGGAGTGCGACAGCCGCAGCGCGAACATCCACAGCTTCACGTAGACACCGTCGATCCAGGCCATGAACTCCCCGAAGTCCACCTCCGCCTCGACCCCGACCGCGTGCTCCTGGGCGATCGGCACCACCCGGGTGCTCGCCGCGATCTCAGCCCGGAGCTGCCCGACCAAGCCGCGCACAGTCGACTCCGCCAACTGCGCGCCGTGCTCATCACGCAGCCGCTGCCACACCCGCCGGGCCGTGTGGCGCTGCTTGCGCGGCGCGGTCAAGTCCTCAATCAGCCACGCCCGGATCTGCGCCTCGTGCACCCCGAGCACCGGCGACTGCCGGACTGGGACCTTGCGCGGCGGCGGTGTCGCGTCGGCCAGCGCCTGCCGCACCGTGCGCCGGTGCACCTCGTGCCGCTCCGCCAACGCACGGATCGACAACCCTTCAACTCGATGGTCTCTGCGGATACGTTCGAACATCTCCACCCTCGATCTCGCTTCCACCTACGCCCCTCGTGATCGTCTTGGTCGACGTCACGAACGTAGGGACAGGCAGGTCGGGGGTGGGGCCAAATCAAGCCATCACTACGGCCCCAAGTGGGGCCACATCAGGCTGTCACTCTCAGCCCATCGACGGGCTCATCGCCGCCGCCGCCTACATCGTCTTCCTGCTCCAGGCGCTGATCAGAGGCCGCGGCGGGGAACGCGGCGAGGTGTCGTGGTCGACCAAGAAGACGTGGCTGGCCGTCGCAGGCGTACTCGCTGATTCGCCCCGGGTTCGGTGGAGGCTCTCAACCCAGGAAGGATGAGAGTCATGCCGGCACCGAAGAAGTACAGCGAGGAGCTGCGTGAGCGGGCCACGAGGATGGCGTTGGACGCGATCGCGGCGGGTGAGCAGCGGATGGTCGTGGTCCGTCGGGTCGCGGGCCATCTGGACGTGCACCCGGAGGCGTTGCGCACGTGGGTCAAGCGTGCGGAGATCGACGGCGGGCAGCGGGCCGGGACGACGAGCCAGGACGCGGCACGGATCACCGAGCTAGAGCGTGAGGTCAAGGAGTTGCGGCGGGCGAACCACATCTTGAAGACGGCTTCGGCTTTCTTCGCGGCGGAGCTCGACCGCCCGTCCGTCAGGTAGTCGACTACATCGACGCTCACCGCCACGAGGTGGTGGAGGGGCGCGAGCTCGGGGTCGAGCCGATCTGCGCGGTGCTCAAGGGCACTGCGGCGCAGATCGCTCCGAGCACGTACTACGCGACCAGCACGCGGGCCCCGTCGGCGCGTGCGGTTCGCGATGCGCAGTTGGTGCCGTTGATCCGCAAGACCTTCCAGGAGAACTTGTGCGTCTACGGGGCCAAGAAGGTTTGGGCCGAGCTGAACCGGACCGGCACCGCGGTGGCGAGGTGCACGGTGGAACGGCTCATGCGGGCCGAGGGGCTGCGCGGGATCAGCCGGGAGAAGACCCGCCGCACGACCACCAGCGACGGTGCGCAGACCGAGCGGCCGGCGGATCTGGTGGACCGCGCGTTCGTCGCGGACGCACCGAACCAGCTGTGGGTCGCGGACCTGACCTACGTGCGCACCCACGCCGGGTGGACCTACGCGGCGTTCGTCATCGACGTGTTCTCCCGGCTGGTCGTGGGGTGGCAGGTCTCGACCTCGCTACGCACCGATCTGGCCCTGGACGCACTCGACATGGGCCTGTGGGCACGGCTTCGCGCCGGGCAGGACGTGACCGGCCTGACCCATCACAGCGACCGCGGAGTGCAGTACCGAGCGATTCGCTACACCGAGCGGCTCGCCGAGGCCAAGGCCGTCGCTTCGGTCGGCTCCAAGGGCGACTCCTACGACAACGCCCTGGCCGAGGCGTTCAACGCGCTGTTCAAGACCGAGTGCATCCGCAACCCCGCGATGCGCCCACCAGGGGCTGGAAGTCCGTCGCCGACGTCGAGATCGCCGTCGCCGAGTACGTCGACTGGTTCAACCACCGGCGCCTGCACGGCGAGATCGGACTGGTCCCACCAGCAGAGCTCGAGCAGCACTACTGGGCGCACTACCCTGCAACCGCACCGGCCGAACTCACTGCCGGAGCCAGATAACCGGGCCTCCACCGAACCCGGGGCGAATCACGCACTAGCTCTCGGCGCATACTTCCTGGTCACCGGGACACGCCAGGTCGGCAACGCCCTGGGTCTTCAACCGATCGTCAGCGGCCTGTTCATCACGGCGTTCATGACCGCGCTGCCGCAGGTCTTCACGACCTGGTCCGTGGTCCGCACCGGACAAGTCACCAGCGGCGTCACGAGCGTCTTCGCCGACCACACCATGACCTTCACCCTCGCGGTCGTGCCGCTGGCCATCGTCGGGGTTCAGATCCGCGATTACCTGCTTGTCGTCGTCGTCATGGCTTTCGTCGCACTGATGCCGCTGCTGTTCTCCGTCCTGGCCCTGCGACGTCGCCGCGACGACCAGCAAGCCCTCCACCTGTCCGACGTGCTGATGCTCGGGGCGGCCGTTCTCGTGTACGTGGGAACAACCGCTTTCCTTCTGTTCGGGCGTGGCTGACACAGCCGCCCGCCATCGACCGCCACCTCAAGGACGAGGACCGGGCCCTTTCGCTCCTGCCGGCTCCCAGCCGGCCAGCGCAGACAGTCCCCGACATGCATCCTGCGTGGGGCTCCACGTACCGTCAGAGATGGCCGGTCCGCTGCATCTAGATGAGCCACGTGAGGGCGAGGGCACCATGATCCGCACTGATCTGCCCAGGA
Organism: Cellulomonas sp. ATA003; assembly: GCF_031582905.1. Taxonomy (NCBI): domain Bacteria; kingdom Bacillati; phylum Actinomycetota; class Actinomycetes; order Micrococcales; family Cellulomonadaceae; genus Cellulomonas; species Cellulomonas sp. ATA003. The sequence continues at coordinate 2,651,649 of NZ_CP133990.1, read as the reverse complement.
CCTACTCGGCGGGGAGCAGTGCCCGGGCGGCATGCGCGGCGCAGACCGCCGATCTCACTACCGCTGCCCCGAGGGGCTCACCGCGAAGGCCGGGACCATGACCCTCACCGGAGGTCTCGACAGCACGCTGGCCTTTGCATGGCAGGGATACGAGTTCGTCTCCCGCCGGTGTGAGCGGCAGGGGACCGACGTGTTCCAGACCCGCCTGCTGCTCGAGCCGACCGTCTGCTTGCGTGGCGCTGACGCGGCGCGCATCTTCTACGACGACGCCAGGCTCGAGCGGCGCGGCGCCATGCCGCTGCGGGTGCAAAAGACGCTGGTCGGTGTCGGTGGTGTGCAGGGACTGGACGGTCAGGTCCACCGGGCACGCAAGCAGATGTTCATGGGCCTCATGAGCCCGCAAGGGATCTCCGCGCTGACGCGGCTGACCGCCGAATGCTGGCAAGCGCAGATCCCCGCGTGGGAACGCGCCGGGCACGTGGTGCTGTACGAGGAAGTCGGCCAGGTCCTGTACCGAGCCGTCAGCACCTGGGCCGGAGTCCCCTTCACCGAGCGCCAGGTCAAGGGCCGCACCGACGACCTGCACGCCATGATCGACGGCCCCGCAGCCGTCGGTCCCAGGCACTGGCGAAGCAGGCGCGCCCGACGACGAGCCGAGATCTCCCTGGCCCGACTCGTCGAGGCCGTACGCACCGGCGAGCACGTGGCGGCCCGCGACGGCAGCGCCCTGACTGCGGTTGCCACACACCGTGATCCCGACGGGCACCTGCTCGACAGCCGGACCGCCGCGGTCGAGTTGCTCAACCTCCTTCGCCCCACCGTGGCAGTCGACCGCTTCATCACCTTCGCGGCCCTTGCCCTGCACCAGCATCCCCAGTGGCGCACCCGCCTGCGCGACGGCGACGACCACGACGCCGAACTGTTCGTCCAGGAGGTCCGGCGCTTCTACCCCTTCTTCCCGGTAGCCGCCGCCCGGGTACGAAGCGCCTTCGACTGGCGAGGCGTGCACTTCCCCGCCGGAGGCAGGGTGCTGCTCGACCTGTACGGCACCAACCACCACCCCCGCCTCTGGGAGGACCCCGAGACCTTCCGCCCAGAACGCTTCGCCACCTGGGACGGCGGTGCCTACGACTTCATCCCCCAAGGCGGCGGGAACCACCACAGCGGCCACCGCTGCCCCGGGGAGTGGATCACCATCGCCGTAATGAAAACGGCACTGGCCATGCTGACCCGTCACATGAGATACGACGTTCCGGCCCAGGACCTACGGATCAGCCATCGCCGGATGCCCACCCTTCCCGCCAGTGGACTCGTGATCTCCAGCGTGCAGCACCCGTCGTGATCACAACCGTGAAAGCCAACGCTTCAGCGGGTGGGATGTCGCCGAGGTAGCCGTGCAGCCGGGCGGTGTTGTGCCAGTAACCGCCGCGCGCCCGCAACCCTGCTTGGGCCCGTTTGTGGACCGGCGGCCGGGGCCGGCAGCCGGGCGGTGTTGCGTTGAGGTACACCCATACGCGACACCTTGCCGTGGCGGCGCGGCAGCGCGGTTCGACTGTGGCTTGCCCCTTATGTGGCGGGGTTCTGTGGGTACACGGTGGCGGCTGAGTCGGCCACGGGGGCCATCAAACGTGCCGACGTAGTGGCGGCCCTGTCGTAGCGGGCGTTCTCGAGAATGGCAAGTGGGGCCGGGGGTCAGCCTGTCTCGACGGTGGCCATCATGCCGGCGTCTTCGTGGTCGAGGATGTGGCAGTGGTAGACGCTGCGGCCTGGGTGGCGGCTGAAGTCGACCAGGACACGGACCTGCCCTTGGGCGGGGACGTTGACGACGTCCCGCCAGGTGGGTTCGAGGACTGGTTCTCCGTCGGTCTCGATGAGCTGCATGGGCCAGACATGAAGGTGGAAGGGGTGGTCCATCGGGGTGGGGTTGGTGATGGTCCATTCCTCCACCGCACCGGCCGCGACCTGCTGGTCAACCCGGTCCGCGGCAAAGGCGCGACCGTCGAACCCGAGTTCCATCATCTCGCCCATCCCGCCGGGTCCCATCATCGCTCCGCCCATGGTCATGGTGAAGGCGATCTGCCGCCGCCGGTCCACGGGCCGCTCGCGCAGGTCGGGGTCAGCCGTGCGCTCGGGGACCGGGCGGGTAGTGCCGGTGGCCTGCCCGGTGACGGCGAGGGTGGCCAGGGTGACGGGCCCGGACATGCCTCCGCCCATCATGCCCATCCCGCCGCGGTCGTAGCCGAGCGTGCGCAGCTCGCTGGTCGCGTTTCGCATGGTCACGAGCAGGTCCGCGCGGTTGCCGGGGGCCAGCAACACCTCATCCACCGCCCGGGGTGCCGGTTCGTGACCGCCGTCGACGCCGAGCAGCTCCAGGTCCTGCCCGGGCAGGACCAGGCGCAGGTAGCGGGAGGTGCAGGCGTTGACCACCCGCCACCGCTCCCGCTCACCGGGCCGGGCGGCCAGCTGCGGCTGGTACTCGCCGTTGACCAGGACCAGGTCGCCTTCGCGGCCCATCATCACTTCCTGCGCGGACACGGGTCCGATCGTCCCGTCGGCGGTCAGGGAGATGTCGGAGACGATGAGGATGCGGTCCCGGCTGACCGGGACCTCGTCACCGGTGACGATGATGGCCCCGTATAGGCCCCCGAAGAGCTGGTCGGCTACCGTGCCGTGCCGGTGGGGGTGGTACCAGAACACCCCGGTGGGATGGTCCTCGGGCAGGTCGATGCGGTAGTCGAAGCTTCCTCCGGGCTCGATGCTGATGAACGGGTTGTCCCCGTTGCCCTGCGGGGAGACCACCAGCCCGTGGGTGTGCAGGTTGGTCGCGGTGTCGAGCTCGTTGCGCAGGCGAACCTCGAGCCGGTCCCCGGGCCGCACCTGCCAGGTTTGCCCCGGGAGGGTGCCGTTGTAGGTCAGGACCTGTGCCCGCCGCCCGGCGACCTCGGTCACCTGGGCTGCGGCCACGAGGTCCACGCGGAGCACGCCGTCCTGGCTTCGCAGCACTTCGGGTTCCAGCAGCTCACCGCCCGGGGTGGGTGGGTTGATCCAGGGCCGCCCGGTCCGAGACAGGCCCACCCCGCCGGCCGCGGCACCGAGCGCACCGAGAGCGCCGAGCCGGAGCGCCTGGCGACGCGTGATCGGTTCCACCCCTCAGCCGTCCCGGTCCCCATCGAGGCGCCGGCGCCGCTCGTCGTACTCCGCGGCGTCGATCTCTCCCCGGGCGTACCGCTCATCGAGGATTTCCCGAGCCGGGTTGCGGCCGGTCACCCGTGGGTAACGCGGCCGACCACGATCGCCTCCAGCCAGGAGACGGATCAGCACCACCACCAGCACGACGATGCCGATCACAAGCAGGGCGAGGAACAACCAGCCCCAGCCCATCCCCGAACCGGTCTGGTTCCAACCCAAAATCCACCTCCACGGTGATTCGTAGCGGTCGACACAAGCGGTGCCGTTGTCGGCCGGCCTGACGTACTAAAGCGTGTACTCCATCTGGTGACGCCGGTCAGGTCGACGGCGACGATGTCTTGGTAGTGGCCTTCCAGCTCGCGACAGGCGGGCGCACCACGCGCAGGGTCTGCTTCTGCACGTCCTCCATCAGCTCAGGATTGTGAGTGCGGTTGGTGAGCCGGGATGTGTTCCGCCTCGATCGCGTTGGTCAGCGCAGCGCCCGCGCTGTCGGCGCCGGTGAGGACCAGCAGCTTGAGACGGGCTGAGCCGCGCTGCGCTGGCGCGCGGTGCTCCGGTCAGGCCAGCGAGAGGAAGAGTTTCTCCAGCTTCTGCACATCGAGGGTGTCCTGACCGTCGGACTCGAGCAGGCACTGCTTCATGCCCGAGGCGATGATGGCGAACCCGGCGCGGTCGAGGGCCTTGGAGACGGCGGAGAGCTGGGTGACGACGTCCTCACAGTCCCGACCCTCCTCAATCATGCGCACGACGCCGGCGAGCTGGCCCTGGGCGCGCTTGAGCCGGTTGACGACCTTGCCCATCTCGCTGGGGTCGAGCTCCATGACCGTGCCTCCCTCGTGCTGGTTCAGCCAACTTACCCCGCCGGGTATCAACCCAGGTCGTGCCCGGGTGTGGTTGTCGTCATGCCCGCTGGAGGGTGGACAGGGCCGTGCGCAGCCGGCCGGCAGCCTCGTCGGCCACGGCGCCGAGCTGGTCGTTGTGGGTGACCCCGACCATGATCTGCGGGTCGAGGGCCTCGACGACGGTGCGGTGCGGGCCGGCGGAGCGCACGACGACGTTGCAGGGCAGGAGCAGTCCGATGGACTCCTCGGCCTGCAGGGCGCGATAGGCCAGGGGTGGGTTGCAGGCGCCGAGGATGACCTGCGGGGGGATGTCGACGTCGAGCTTGTTCTTCAGTGTCGTGGCCATGTCGATCTCGGTCAGGATGCCGAAGCCCTGTTCGGCCAGCGCGTCGCGGACCGCGGTGACGGTCTGGTCGAACGGCTGGTCGACGGTGGTGGTGATGCTGTAGCTCATGGTTGCTCTCCGTTTCTCGGGTCGGACCTGACCGATGTCAGGCGGACTGCTTTTCCTGCTCCGCGAGCTGCGCGCGGACCTGGTCCATGTCCAGGTCGCGCACGGCCGCGATGACCTGTTCGAGCGCCGCCGGGGGCAGCGCACCCGGCTGGGCGAAGACGCCGATACCGTCGCGGAAGGCCATCAGCGTCGGGATGGAGGTGATCGCTGCCTGGGCGGAAAGGGACTGCTCGGCCTCGGTGTCGACCTTGGCGAACACGATGTCGTCGTGGGCCTGGGAGGCCCGCTCGTAGACGGGGGCGAACATCCGGCACGGGCCGCACCAGGACGCCCACCAGTCGACCAGGACGATGCCGTGCCGGTGGATGGTTTCCATGAAGGTGTGGGCGGTGAGGTTGACGGTAGCCATGTGGCGAACTCCCTTGCTTGGTCTCCGTAGAATACCCTCCGGGGTATACGCCACTCGTGGGACGCCGATATTCCGGTCCGGGTGCCAGCACCGGCGCGGGTCAGCTGGCGCAGCTGGCGCCGGTCTGGGTGAGGCGCTGGAGGAGCCCGAACCCCACCGCGGCGAGGGCTGCGGCGGCCATGGACGGCTGGTGCGGCGCCGCCTGGAGGAACCAGGCGGCCGCCAGGACCGTCATCGCCGCCATGGCCGCGCACGGGGAGCACCCGAGGTCCGGTCGGCGGCCCTTCCCGGGGCCGGGCAGGTAGGTCGCCAGCGTCGCGGCCGCAGCGACCGCCACGAGGGCGACGAGGGCGACGAGCACGGTCCACAGCGCAGGGGCGGGGAAGCCGCCGCCCGCGGCGACCAGCACGGCGAAGAGCGCGGGCGTGAGCACCGCCGTGGCGGTGACGCGGCGGCGGGGCCAGCGCCCGCCGCCGAGCCGGCCTGCCGCGGCGGAACCGACAAGGACTCGCGACGCCGGTCCGGGGGCCCGCTCGCCGGCTGCGGTCGGGCCGGTGGCTGAAGGCGGCGTGCCGGCGGCCGGTCCGGGGCTGGTCGCGGCTGCGGCCGGGGCCAGCAGGATGTCGAGACCGTCACGGCCGCCCTCGAGGTAGGCGCGCCAGGCCGCGCCGGTGGTCCCTGCGCCTGCCTGCCCGACCCAACGGGCGCGCACGGCCCTGATCGGGTCGGCCGGGTCGGCTCCCGGCTCGGCTGCGGTGAGCGCGCGTCGGGCCTGGGCCAGGGCGGCGATGGCGCCCTCGTGGTACTTCGCCGTGGAGCACGCCGAGCCGTCGCGGGAGAGCGTGCACAGGGACTGGTCCCCGGCCGTCGCGGTCAGTCGGGTCATCGCCTCGCGCTGGAGCGCCTCCGCCCGGGCGGCGTGGGCGGGCCCGGTGTCGGTCGTCGGTCTGCAGGGCGCGGTCACTGGCAGGTGCACCGCTGGGCCGGGTCTCGACCGGACAGGACGGCGTCGACGTGCTGGCCGCAGCCGGTCCAGGTTGTCTTGCCGCAGGTGGTGCAACGTGCGGGACTGCACATGGGTCATCTCCGGGGGTGGTCGCGTGTGTCGGGGCTCATCGGTAGGGACGTGCTCAGCGGCGGACGGCGCCGCCGGCGCGCTGCCAGGCGCCCATGCCGCCGGCGACGCTGGCGGCGTCGAGGCCGAGGTCGCGCAGCCGCTTCGCGGCGGTGCGCGAGCGCATGCCGCTCGCGCACACGACCACGACGGGGCCCTCCTTGGGTAGGCGCTGCGGGGCCTTGTCGAGCTGGGCGAGGGGAGGTGGACGGCCTGGGGGCGTGCCCGGTGCGCCACTCGTGGCGCTCGCGCACGTCGAGCAGGGCCGCCCCGTCACGGACCAGCTCGACCGCGCGCGCCGCGCTGACCGTCGAGCCGAGATGCCCGTCATTCGCGCCGCGGCCGAACAGGGCACGCAGCCGGGTCACAAGGGTGGTGGTCGTCATGGGGTGAACTCCTTTCAGCTGGCACGATACCCCCAGGGGTATCATGGTGTCATGTGGGGGCGCCGCGGGCCGCGACTTCACGGGTCCTTGCCGGGATGGGGAATGCGGTCGGCGGATGGCACGTTGCAAGCTCCCGAAACCTATACCCCGAGGGGTATCGTCGCTTCAGGAAGGAAGGTCCATGGCTGAGGTCTCCATCGACCAGTTCGCGGCCGCGAAGGCCGACGGCGCGTTTGTCATCGACGTGCGCGAGCCGTTCGAGTACGTGCAGGGTCACGTCCCCGGTGCCGAGCTGCTCCCGCTGAGCGAGGTCGCGGAGCGGACCGCCGCTCTGCCGACGAACCAGCCCGTATACGTCATCTGCGCCAGCGGTAACCGCAGCCTTCGCGCCACCGACTACCTGCGCGGTGCGGGTTACGACGCCTACTCGGTCCGCGGCGGAACCGAGGGCTGGATCAGCGCCGGCAACACCGTCGCGACCGGCCCGCACGCCGCAGCGTGACCGCCACCTCACCCCACCTGAAAGGACCACCTTGATGGCCACCACGATCATCTCCATCGAGACCCCGTCGCTGGGCGACCGCAGCTACCTCGTCCACGACGGCGAGGTCGCCTTCGTCGTCGACCCCCAGCGCGACATCGACCGCGTACTCGACGCCGCCGACAAGGCGGGCGTGCGGATCACGCACGTCTTCGAGACGCACATCCACAACGACTACGTCACCGGCGGCTACGCCCTGGCGCAGCAGACCGGCGCGCGCTACTACGTCAACGCCGAGGACGAGGTCTCCTTCGAGCGCACCCAGATCCGCGACGGCCAGGTCGTCGAGGTCAGTCCCACCCTGCGCGTGCGCGCCATGCACACCCCCGGACACACCTTCACCCACCTGTCCTACGTGCTCGAGGGCACCCAGCCCGCGGTCTTCTCCGGCGGCTCCCTGCTGTTCGGCTCCACCGGGCGACCGGACCTGCTCGGCGAGGCCCACACGCACGCCCTGGTCCGTCACCAGTACAGCTCCGCCCGCAGGCTGGCGGCCGAGCTGAGCGAGGACACCAAGGTCATGCCGACCCACGGGTTCGGCAGCTTCTGCGCCGCCACCTCCGCGGGCGGCGACACCACCGCCTCCACGATCGGCCAGGAGCGGCTGATCAACCCGGTGCTGAGCCAGGACGAGGAGGACTACGTCGCCGATGTCCTCGCCGGCCTGGACGCCTATCCCGCCTACTACGTGCACATGGGCTCGGCCAACGCCGCCGGCCCCACCGCCGCCGACCTCTCCGAGCCCGAGCGGGCCGACAAGGACCAGCTCCGCCGCCGGCTCGAGGCCGGGGAGTGGCTGGTGGACCTGCGCACCCGGACCGCCTTCGCCGCCGGCCACGTGCCGGGCACGTTCAACTTCGGCCTGGACGGTCAGTTCGCGACCTACCTGGGCTGGCTGATCCCTTGGGGCACCCCGGTCACGCTGCTGGGCGAGAGCCTGGAGCAGGTCGCCGAGGCCCAGCGCGAGCTGACCCGGATCGGCATCGACCGCCCCGCCGCGGCCGCGACCGGCCGCCCGGAGGAGTGGACTGACGCCCCGCTCGCCACCCTGGCGTCCGCGAGCTTCGCCGACCTCGCCCAGGTCCGCCACCACCGGCCCGTCACCGTCCTGGACGTGCGCCGGGTCAGCGAGTGGCGCGAGGCCCACATCGGCGGCGCCGTGCATATCCCGATCCACGACATCGTCACGCGCATGGACGAGGTGCCCGAGGGAGAGGTCTGGGTGCACTGCGCGTCCGGCTACCGCGCCTCCATCTCCGCCTCGCTCGTCGCGGCCACCGGCCGCCGCGTGGTCGTGGTCGACGACAGCTTCGACCGCTCCGCGCAGGCCGCCGGGCTACCCATCGTCACCGAGGCAACCCCGGCCTCCGCCTGACCGTCCCAGTTGTGCTTGCCCTGACGCTGCCGATCGGCCTCGTCGTCGGCATCACCCTCGGCGCCCTCGGCGGCGGCGGATCCATCCTGACCGTCCCGGCCCTGGTCTACCTCCTCGGCCTCGACCCCCGGTCCGCGACGACCGGATCGCTCATCATCGTCGGCATCACGACCCTGATCGGCATGCTGCCGCACCTGCGGGCCGACCGGATCCGCCTGGGTCAGGGCACCGTCTTCGGCCTCCTCGGCGTCGGCGGTGCCTTCGCCGGCTCACTGCTGTCGACCTCGGTGCCCCCGAACGTCCTGCTCGCCGCGTTCGCGGCTCTCATGCTCGTCGTCTCGGCCGTGATGACCCGGCGCCGCCGCGCCGCGGCCCGCAACGAGACCGCCGGCCGCAGCCAGGTCGAGGCCCGGACCACCCCCATGGTCTCCCTGCGCCCGTTCCGCTGCGACTGCCGCGCGGTCGGCGTGCTGCTCCTGACGGCCACCGCCGTCGGGCTGCTGACCGGATTCTTCGGGGTCGGCGGCGGCTTCGTCGTCGTCCCGGCCCTGGTGCTCGCACTGCGCCTGCCCATGCCGGTCGCCGTCGGCACCTCACTGGTCGTCATCACCGTCAACAGCGCCAGTGCGCTGCTCTCCCGGCTCGGCCAGGACGTGACCCTGGACTGGGGCGTGATCGCCTCCTTCACCGCCGCCGCGGTGCTCGGCTCCCTCCTAGGCGCGCGGATCACCACCCGCGTGAAGCCGGCCCGGCTCAGCCTGGCCTTCACCGTCCTGCTCGTCCTCGTCGCGCTCTACACTGCCGCCCGCAGCCTCGCCCCGCTCCTCTGACCGGCAAACAACCCAAGGACCACTACATGGCCCTTCCCACAGCCCTGACACCCCGCACGTCCCTGCCCCGTCCGTGGGGCGGCGCCGAGAAGCGCTCGCTCGCCGGCATGGCCACGGTCGTGCTGCTGCTCAACCTCGTCGGCTGGGGCGTGCTGCTCCTGGCCGTGGCCCCGCAGGACCTGCGGGTGGGCAGCGCCGGGGTGTTCGGCGTCGGCCTGGGCGTGACCGCCTTCCTCCTCGGCGTGCGGCACGCCTTCGACGCCGACCACATCGCTGCCATCGACAACACCACCCGCAAGCTCGTGGCCGAGTCCCGGCCCGCGCTCAGCGTCGGGTTCTGGTTCGCCCTCGGCCACTCCAGCGTCGTCTTCGGGCTGTCACTGCTCCTCGCCCTGGGGCTGCGGGTCGTCGTCGGCCCCGTCGCGGACTCCGGCTCGGCCCTGCAGCAGACTCTCGGCACGGTGGGCTCCATCGTGGCCGGCACCTTCCTCATCCTCATCGGCCTGCTCAACCTCGGGTCCGTCGCCGGGATCGTGAAGATCTTCCGCGAGATGCGCGGCGCACCCCTGGACGAGGCCGAGCTCGAACGACACCTGAACAACCGGGGCCTGCTCGCCCGTCTGCTGAACCGGTTCACCCGCCGGGTCGCCAAGCCCTGGCACATGTACCTCGTGGGGCTGCTCATGGGCCTCGGCTTCGACACCGCGACCCAGGTCGCACTGCTCGTCCTGGCCGGCGGCACCGCCGCCCTGACCCTGCCCTGGTACGCGATCCTCGTGCTCCCCGTTCTCTTCGCCGCCGGGATGAGCCTGTTCGACGCCGCCGACGGCATCCTGATGGCCCGCGCCTACCGATGGGCCTTCCTGGCCCCGGTACGCAAGGTCTACTACAACCTCACCGTCACGGCCCTGTCCGTCATCGCCGCCCTCGGCATCGGCGCCACCGTGCTCCTCCAGCTCCTCGCCGAGCACCTCCAGCCAACCGGCGGGCTTCTCGGCTGGATCGCCGGGCTCGACCTGGGCAACGTCGGCTACGCCTTCGTCGCCCTCTTCATCGGCACGTGGCTGATCAGCCTCGCCATCTGGCGCCTGGGCCGGGTCGAACAGCGCTGGCGCACGGCCGACGGATTGGGCACGGGACGGTCGACCCGGTCTCCTTGATGTCGTCTTGATGTTCGCCGAACGGTCCCTTCATCCGCGTGAGCGACCGTTGTTCCGAAGTTGGAAAACACTCACGGAAGGACACGAAGATGATGGGTTGGGGTTTGGGAATGGGCGCCGGTGGCTGGATCGCCATGGTGATCTTCTGGGTAGCGGTACTCGCGCTGATCGTCTGGGCGGTCATGCGGGTGTTCCCGGCCGGTGGTGCCCGAGGCTCCGCGCCGCGGGTCGAGACCCCGCAGGAGATCCTGGACCGGCGGTTCGCTGCCGGTGAGATCGACTCCGAGACCTACCGCGCCATGCGCGTCGCGCTGGACTCCGGCCGGGTGGATCGGGAGCTGTCATGAGGCACCGGATCTCACAGTTCCTGGTGCCCGCCGTGGCCCTGGCCGGTGCCCTTGGCTCGGGCGCCTGGCTGGTAACCCAGGAGACCCCAGCCTGGGCGTCGCCGATCCCATGGGCCACGTTCAGCGCTCAGGACGGCGAGAACTGGACCGGCCCGGGCCCGGAGATGATGGGCGCCGCCGGGACCGGGATGATGGGCGGCAGCAACGGCACCGGGATGGGCGGCAACGGGATGGGCGGCAACGGCACCGGCACCGGGATGATGAGTGCCGTCGAGACCGGGATGATGGGCGGCAGCAACGGCACGGGGATGATCGGCACCGACGGCACGGGAATGATGGGCTGGGTCGGCGGCAACGGCGGCCCGGTGGCTGACCTGGATGGCGCCCGTGAACAGGCCGCCGGCTTCGCCCGGTTCCTGGGCGGTGATCTCCGTGTCGGTGAGGTGATGCGGTTCTCTAACCACTACTACGCCCAGATCCTGGACCCCGGGGGGTCGAGGGTCACCGAGGTGCTGGTGGATCCCGGCACCGGCGGCGTCCAGATGGAGCTTGGTCCCGCCATGATGTGGAACTCCCGCTACGGGATGGCCGCCGCCGGTTCCGGCACGCCGGAGGTGTCCGCCGAGGAGGCCCTTGCCGCGGCGCAGCGCGCACTGAGCGGGGACGGGACCACCGTGGGGCCCGCGGAGGAGTTCCCGGGCTACTACACCCTGCACACGCTCCAGGACGGCGAGGTCGCCGGCATGGTGTCGGTCGACGCGGTCACCGGCGCGGTGTGGTCCCACGGCTGGCACGGCCGCTTCGTGGAGATGTCGGAGGCTGGGTGAGCCTCGGTGCCGGTGCGGGGCAGCCCCCGACCCGCGGCGGCGCTGAGGCGACACGGCCGCGGGTCCTCGTCGTGGAGGACGAGCCCGCCATCGCGCGGGTGGTCGCCGGCTACCTCGAACGGGAGGGCTTCGAGGTGGCCGTCGCTGGCGAGGGGCAGGCGGCGCTGGACCTCGCGCGGGCCCGTGAGCCGGACGTCGTCGTGCTGGACCTGATGCTCCCGGGCATCGACGGGCTGGAGGTGTGCCGGCGGCTGCGGACGTTCTCCGACGCCTACGTCATCATGCTGACCGCCCGCACCGAGGAGCTCGACCGGGTGGTCGGGCTCTCCACCGGGGCGGACGACTACGTCACGAAACCCTTCTCGGCGCCGGAGCTGGTGGCCCGGGTGCGCGCGATGCTCCGCCGCCCACGCGCCGGCACGGCCAAGGATCAGCCGGTGCGGCGGGTCGGGGACCTCACCATCGACCCGGCCACGCGTGAGGTCTTCCGCGGCGGTCGGCGCGTGGAGCTCACGCGTACCGAGTTCGACCTGCTCGACGTCCTCTCCGAGCGTCCGGGGCACGTGCTCAGCCGGGACCAGCTCTTCGAACAGGTCTGGGGTGGGCAGTGGTTCGGCGACCGCCACGTCGTGGACGTCCACGTAGCGAACCTGCGGCGCAAGCTCGGCGACGACGCCCAGTCCCCCCGCTACATCCGCACGGTACGCGGCTTCGGATACGGGATGGGAGCCGGCAGATGAGCCCGCCCCGCCGACCCGTGGGCCTCGGGCCGCGCCTATTCCTGGCGCAGGGCCTCGTCGTCGTCGCGGGTGCGCTGACCCTCCTGGGCGTCACCCTGATGCTCGCCCCGGGGCTGTTCCAGGAGCACCTGAGCCAGCTCCCCGAACCGGTTGGCGCCGCCTCTGAGCAGCACATCGTCGCGGCCTTCCTCGGGGCCACGGGCACCTCGCTCGCGGTGGCCGTGCTCGTTTCCTTGGTCACCGTGCTGGCCGTGAGCTGGTTCGTGACACGGCGGGTCGTCCGACCGGTCCAGGCCATGGCCGGTGCGGCAGACCGCATCGCCGCCGGGGACTACACCGCCCGGGTGAGCATCAGGGGCACCGGCCCGGAGCTGGAGGCCCTGGGCAACGCCCTGGACCAGACGGCGCACGACCTCGCCGTCACCGAACGCACTCGTGCTGAGATGCTGCGCGACGTCGCGCACGAGCTACGGACACCGCTGACGGCGCTGCGCGGGTACATCGACGCGCTCTCCGACGGCGTGCTGGTGCTCGACCCCGACGCGGTCCGCACGCTGCACGCGCAGCTGGCACGCGTCGAGCGGCTCGTGGACGACCTCGCCACCGTCTCCCGCGCCGAGGAGCGCCGGCTCGACCTGCACCTACGAGCCATGGCACCCGCGCAGCTGGTGGATGCCGCCGCGGAGGCTGCCCGGCCGGCGTACGCCAGGTCCGGGGTGAGCCTGCTGACCGACGTGACCGCGGGCCTGCCCGCCGTGCGCGTGGACCCGGACCGGATCCAGGAGGTGCTCGCCAACCTGCTCGACAATGCGCTCCGGCACACCCCGGCACCCGGCGTCGTCACGCTCACGGCCCGAGACGGCCAGGGAGTGGTCGAGCTCGCGGTGGCGGACACCGGCGAGGGCCTGGCCCCCGAGCACCTGCGACGCGTCTTCGAGCGCTTCTACCGCGTCGACCCCGGCCGCTCGCGCCAGCGCGGCGGCAGCGGCATCGGCCTGACCATCGCACGGGCCCTCACCGAGGCCCACGGCGGACACATCAGGGCCACCAGCGACGGCCCCGGTCAAGGAGCCACCTTCACCGTCACTCTCCCGACGACACCGCCCACCACGCCACCACCTTGAGATCCCCAGGCAGCCTCAGAACGCAGTTCTTCGCCCAGGTTGGCGGACCGACACCGTCCCCCGGCGGAGATCGCGATCCGGGCAGGAATCGTTGATGACTCGCGGCGGAGTGCGGCGGGCGTCAGGGGTGGCTTGGCGAAGAACGCGTGGAGGGCTCCAGGCGCGCGCCCGCACTATCGCGTCGTACCGTTAACGAGCGTTTCCGCTACACGCAGAGCTTGCGACCGAACGCAGTGGCGGTACGAGGAGCGCCTTGTAGCGAAACTCAGTGTCGGTTTCTACGCCCCGATACTTCCCGGGCCGGTCGAGTTTCGCTACGGTCGGCGGGTGGGTCATCTCCTTGGGTACGCGCGCGTGTCCACCATCGACCAGGACGCGACGCTCCAGATCGACGCGCTAAACCGGGCCGGGTGCTACCGGGTCTTCGTCGACACCAACTCCGGCGCGTTGCAGCGCCGGCCCGAGCTGGACAAGCTGCTCGACCAGATCCGCCCGGGCGACACCCTCGTCGTGTGGCGTCTGGACCGCCTCGGACGCTCGATCCGCCACCTCATCGACCAGCTGCAGGTCCTCGCTGAGCGAGAGGTCGGGTTCCGGTCCTTGCAGGAGACCATCGACACGACGTCACCGGGAGGCCGGCTCGTCTTCCACGTCTTCGCCGCCCTGGCCGAGTTCGAGCGCGATCTCATCCGTGAGCGCACCAACGCCGGCCTGACCGCGGCCCGAGCGCGCGGGCGCACCGGCGGACGACCGTCGTCACTGTCCACCGACCAGGTCAAGGCCGCTCGGCGGATGTACGACCAGAAGGACATGACCGTCGCCCAGATCGGCGATGTGCTGGGCGTCAGTCGCACCACGATCTACCGGGCGCTGAACCGCCAGCCCGCCACAGCGAGCCCGCCACGGCGGCCCAGAAGCGCCGTGTAGGCCCGACGTGGACGCGGACGGGCGCTGGCAGATCCTCAGGCTGCACGTCGAGGACCAGATCCCGCTCGCCGCCCTGGCCCGTGACTCCGGGATTGGACTGCGCACGCTGGAACGCTGGCACGCCCGCTACCGCGCCGCCGGGTTCGAGGGTCTGCGTTCGCGGCCGCGGGCCGACGCCGGCGGGCACCATCTCCCTGCGGAGCTGGTCACGCTGATCGAGGGCCTGGGGCTGACCAAGCCGCGGCCTTCGATCGCGGCGATCCACCGCGCGGTCGCCAAGGTCTGCGCCGCCGAGCGGTGGCCCGTGCCTTCTTACTCGGTGGTCTGGTCGATCATCCGCGGCCTGGACCCCGGCATGGTCACGCTGGCGCTCGAGGGTGCGGCGTCCTACCGGGACAAGTACGAGCTCGCGCTGCGCCGGGCAGCTGATTGATTCGCCCCGGGTTCGGTGGAGGCCCGGTTATCTGGCTCCGGCAGTGAGTTCGGCCGGTGCGGTTGCAGGGTAGTGCGCCCAGTAGTGCTGCTCGAGCTCTGCTGGTGGGACCAGTCCGATCTCGCCGTGCAGGCGCCGGTGGTTGAACCAGTCGACGTACTCGGCGACGGCGATCTCGACGTCGGCGACGGACTTCCAGCCCCTGGTGGGCGCATCGCGGGGTTGCGGATGCACTCGGTCTTGAACAGCGCGTTGAACGCCTCGGCCAGGGCGTTGTCGTAGGAGTCGCCCTTGGAGCCGACCGAAGCGACGGCCTTGGCCTCGGCGAGCCGCTCGGTGTAGCGAATCGCTCGGTACTGCACTCCGCGGTCGCTGTGATGGGTCAGGCCGGTCACGTCCTGCCCGGCGCGAAGCCGTGCCCACAGGCCCATGTCGAGTGCGTCCAGGGCCAGATCGGTGCGTAGCGAGGTCGAGACCTGCCACCCCACGACCAGCCGGGAGAACACGTCGATGACGAACGCCGCGTAGGTCCACCCGGCGTGGGTGCGCACGTAGGTCAGGTCCGCGACCCACAGCTGGTTCGGTGCGTCCGCGACGAACGCGCGGTCCACCAGATCCGCCGGCCGCTCGGTCTGCGCACCGTCGCTGGTGGTCGTGCGGCGGGTCTTCTCCCGGCTGATCCCGCGCAGCCCCTCGGCCCGCATGAGCCGTTCCACCGTGCACCTCGCCACCGCGGTGCCGGTCCGGTTCAGCTCGGCCCAGACCTTCTTGGCCCCGTAGACGCACAAGTTCTCCTGGAAGGTCTTGCGGATCAACGGCACCAACTGCGCATCGCGAACCGCACGCGCCGACGGGGCCCGCGTGCTGGTCGCGTAGTACGTGCTCGGAGCGATCTGCGCCGCAGTGCCCTTGAGCACCGCGCAGATCGGCTCGACCCCGAGCTCGCGCCCCTCCACCACCTCGTGGCGGTGAGCGTCGATGTAGTCGACTACCTGACGGACGGGCGGTCGAGCTCCGCCGCGAAGAAAGCCGAAGCCGTCTTCAAGATGTGGTTCGCCCGCCGCAACTCCTTGACCTCACGCTCTAGCTCGGTGATCCGTGCCGCGTCCTGGCTCGTCGTCCCGGCCCGCTGCCCGCCGTCGATCTCCGCACGCTTGACCCACGTGCGCAACGCCTCCGGGTGCACGTCCAGATGGCCCGCGACCCGACGGACCACGACCATCCGCTGCTCACCCGCCGCGATCGCGTCCAACGCCATCCTCGTGGCCCGCTCACGCAGCTCCTCGCTGTACTTCTTCGGTGCCGGCATGACTCTCATCCTTCCTGGGTTGAGAGCCTCCACCGAACCCGGGGCGAATCAGATCGGCCCAACGCGATGTGGCAGGCCGACCACACGCTGCTCGACGTTCTGATCGTCGGCACGGATGGCAAGCCCGCACGGCCGTGGCTGACCGCCGTGATGGACGACTGCTCGCGCGCGGTCTGCGGGTACACCGTCTCCCTGGACGCCCCCTCGTCCATGCACACCGCCCTGGCGTTGCGGCAGGCGATCTGGCATAAGCCCGATCCGGGCTGGCCGATGTGCGGCATCCCGGACGTGCTCTACGTCGACCACGGGTCGGACTTCACCAGCGACCACCTGACCCACACGGCCGTCGACCTGCACGTGCTCCTCATCTACTCCGCCGTCGCCCGCCCGCAGGGACGCGGCAAGATCGAGCGCTTCTTCGGCACCGTCAACACCGAACTCCTCGCCGCTCTGCCCGGGCACATCACCGGCGACCGCCCGGGGCCGGCGCCCAAGCTCTCCCTGACCGAGCTGGACACCGCGGTCGGGACGTTCGTCGCGGACTACAACGACCGGCCCCACAGCGAGTTCGGCGCCTCACCGCGATCGACGTGGATCGCCGACGGGTGGCTGCCACGCATGCCGGACAGCCTCGAAGACCTCGACCGTCTCCTGCTCACCGTGGCCCGGCCCCGGACCGTTCGCCGCGACGGCATCCACTTCCAGGGGCTGCGCTACGTGTCGCCGACGCTCGCCGGCTTCGTCGGACGCGCCGTCGTCATCCGCTACGACCCCAGGGACATCACCGAGATCCGTGTCTTCGACCACGACGAGTTCGTCTGCAAGGCAGTCGACCAAGATCACCACGGTGAGCAGGTCAGCCTTAAAGAGGTCCAGGCGGCCCGGAACGCGCGCCGTCGCACCTTGCGCCAGGGCATCAACGAGCGGATCGCCGTCGTCACCGCCCACACCACTGATCCTCCGCCCCGGCCGCTTCGTCCGCGGGTGCCCCCACCGGCGAAGTTGAAGCTCTACAAGGAGGACCTCTCGTGAGCGAACGCTTCATCGTCACCAAGGAGCACCGCCGCTTCACCGAGTTCGCCGACTCCGTGCGACGAGGCCACACCATCGGCCTGTGCTTCGGCGCCGCCGGCGTCGGCAAGACGGTCTCCGCCCGTCGTTACGCCCACTGGGACAACTCCCACGACCTGCTCACCGGCTGGGGGCCACGCTCCGAGAACGACGTCAAGATCTACGCCGCCCTCGCCAAGAGCCGCACCGTCTTGTACACCCCAGGCGTTCTCACCACACCTCGCCTGCTCCGGGACGACCTGAACCTGGCAATCTCGCGGACCAACATCTGCATCCAGGAACACGTCGAGGCCGCCGCGGTCTCACGGCGGACCAAGAACTACGTCCAGCTCATCATCGTCGACGAGTCCGAACGACTCAGTTCCACCGCGCTGGAGCTGCTCCGCGACCGGTACGACCGAGACAACATCGCCGTCATCCTCATCGGCATGCCCGGCCTGGAGAAGCAGTTCAGCCACTACCCCCAGTTCTACAGCCGCGTCGGCTTCGCCCATCACTACCGCGCGCTGGGCAACGACGAACTGCTCTTCGTCCTGGAGCGGCACTGGCGCGCACTCGGCAGGACCCTCGACCCCGACGACTTCACCGACGCCCAAGCCATCGCCGCCATCGCCCGCGTCACCCGCGGCAACTTCCGGCTCCTCGAACGCCTCTTCCCTCAGATCGAGCGGGTGCTGAAGATCAACGAGCTCCAGACCATCACCAACGACGTCGTCGAAGCCGCGCAGAGCACCCTCGTCATCGGCGTCACCTGACACCGCACCGCCACCCAGCAGGCACAGACCACCGCCAACGGGCGGGGAAAGCCACACGGTTCGACCGTCGCGCCAAGTCGGTTCGCGGCCTTTTGCGACGGTTGTGTGCAAGGGTCTAGGGATGACGCGACACATCGGGAAGAAGCTCGGGTACGCGCGGGTGTCCAGCACCGATCAGAACCTCGACCGGCAGCGTGCGGCGCTGGGGGAGGTCGATCGGCTGTTCCAGGAGAAGCAGTCCGGCGCCGGCCGCGGCGCGCGCACCGCGTTGGCCGAACTCATCGACTACGCCCGGGACGGTGACACCGTCGCGGTGTCCTCGATGGACCGCCTCGCGCGGTCGGTCGTCGACCTCAACGCGATCGTGGCGGAGCTGGTCGCCAAGGACGTTGTCGTGGAGTTTCTGGCCGAGGGCGTGACGTTCCGGCCCGGCGCGGCGGATCCGTTCGCGGAGTTCCAGCTGAACATCATGGGCTCGTTCGCCCAGCTCGAGCGGGCCATTGCCAAAGAGCGTCAGACCGAGGGCATCCGCGCCGCTAAGGCACGCGGGGTCTACCAGGGCAGGCCCCGCCGGCTGAGCGCCGCCGACGTCGCGCAGGCGCGCGAGCTCGTCGACGCCGGCGTGCCGAAAGCCGAGGTCGCGCGGCGCCTCGGTATCCACCGCTCGAACCTGTACCGCGCCCTGGACGCGGCCGCTGCGGTGCCCGCGGCCAGCCACTGACCGCCGCCGCAGCTTCCGTTTCGCCTGCCGACGTGCTCGTCGATCCCGCGCGCGCCCGAGTCGTCAGAGCCGACGTCGCGGTTGCTCGCGGAGTCGCAGGCTGACTCGGTGGGCCGGCCGGAGCGGGACTACCCTGCCTACTGCCGGGCCTGCGTCCGTCAGCCTGGAATGTCGCGCGGATCGTTGCCCGGTTCGACGGTGTCCTTGGCCCGGATCTTCCCATCGCGACCGCTGATGCTCACCTCGCCGCCGCCCTGGTTCCCGACGATCTCTTTCGCACGCGCGATCGCCTGCGCCTGCGTGTCAGTGTGGGCTGAGGCGCGCTTGCCGCCGCCTGTCACGTCCCAGCCGCCCTCGGGATTCGGGACCACGTTCCTGTTAGGTGCCATCACTCTCGACTCCCTGGTTCTGTCGGCGAGGCTTGGATGCCTCGACCTGCGGAGCCAGCGTGGCAGAGGGCACTGACATGCGACGTTGCGACACTGCTCGGCGTCAGCGCGCGCCGGTCAGCCGCACTGGCGGTCTGCGGACGCCTCGAAGGTCGGGATGGGGCGTGCCTGGGCCTCTTCAGGTGTGGTGACGAGCCCGTTGGCTTCGATGTCCTGGACCAGCCATTCCATCTCGTCGATCTCGCGTCGTTGGGCTTCGCTGATTTCGACGGCGAGCTCGCACACCCGGATGTCGGCCAGTTCGGCCCGCTCGGATCGGGTGATGGCCAGGGAGTGGTGCGGGATCATGGAGTTCATGTACGCCGTGTCCTGGACGGTGGTCTGGCTGCGGTCCAGGAACACCCCGCCGGCCAGAAGCAGGACCCCGGCTGTGACGACGGCGATGTTGGCCTTGGTGTTTTTGTACATGTTCAGCATCCAGCCGATCATGACCAAGGCCATGGCTCCGCCCATGGTCAGCGCCATGAAGACGCGGCTCTCGCTGAAGCGGATGTGGTCCCACCGGTAGGTGCCGACGAACATGACCGCGTACATCACGACCATGCCGGTCAGGATCATGGCCGCGTACCGCAGGTACATGTTCCTCATGTGGTGACCACCCTGACCTTGACCGTGCTGCTGGTCATGGCCCTGGTCCTTGGCGTCGTGGTCCTGGTGCTGACCGTCGACCTGCTGGTGCCTCTTCATCGACACGGGCGCCGCTCCTTTCGCTGCTGACGTGATGTGGTGGTGGCGTCGCGGGTGCGCGGTCAGGCGCGACGGCGCCGGTGCGCCTGACCGCGTCCGGGAGGGGGTCAGGCGATGGCGTTGAGCAGCTCGGTGCACGCCTCCTCGCACGCCCGGCATGCCTCGGCGCAGATCCGGCAGTGCTCGTGCATCCCGGCGTGGCTGTCGCACTCGTCGCCGCAGGCGCGGCACGCGGCGATGCAGGCCTGCAGGTGGGCGCGGGTGACGTTGGCGTCGTAGCCGGTGTGGCGGGACAGGATGGCGGCGGTGGTGGCGCAGCTGTCGGCGCAGTCGAGGTTGGTGCGGATGCACTTGCGCAGGTCGGCGACCATGTCCTCGCTCAGGCACGCGTCCGCGCAGGCGGTACACGCCTGTGAGCAGGTGACCAGGGTGTCGATGACACGGGCGAGGAGCTCGCGGTCGAGGTTGATCTCGGCGGGGTAGGTCTGCAGCATCGCGGCGGTCTTCATCGTGCCCTCCGGTGAGTCTCGGTTGACGGCGCGTGGCCAACGTGAGCCCGCGCACCTGGACCCCATCGACGCTAGGGACCCCCGCGGCCGGTCGCATGGTGGGGCCCCGGGGGCGGCGATGAAGTTTCGATGAAGCCCCACCCCGGCGCACACACTGGGGAACACCAGCCCGGTCCAACCGGTTCCTGCCGCATACCCCGCAGGGGTATTCAACGGGAGGTCACGATGAACGCGGACGAGCACACCGGTCACACCACGCACCCCAGCCGCAGCGGCGCCGGACACCAGGACGCACCCGCCGGCCCGGCGGGCGACCATGCTCAGCACGCGCCCACGGCGGCGGCCGATCCCGGCGGCGGCCACCACGGGGGCCACGGGGGCCACGGGGGTGGCGGGCACCCCGGCGGTGGGCAGCACGGGGCCGAGCAGGCCCACGCCCAGCACGGCAACGCCGGTCACGGGCACCACATAGGCCAGTTCCGGGACCGGTTCTGGGTCAGCCTGGTGCTGGCGGTGCCGGTGGTGGTGTTCAACCACATGTTCGCCGACCTGCTCGGGTACACCCCACCGACGTTTCCCGGGTCGGAGTGGGTCTCCCCGGTGCTGGGCACGGTCGTGTTCTTCTACGGCGGCTGGCCGTTCCTGACCGGCGCCCTGGTCGAGGCGCGCAGCCGCCGGCCCGGGATGATGCTGCTGATCGCGCTGGCGATCACGGTGGCGTTCGTCGCGTCGTGGGCCACCACGCTGGGTGCGGCGATGGAGCTGGACTTCTGGTGGGAGCTGGCGCTGCTGGTCGTGATCATGCTGCTGGGGCACTGGCTGGAGATGCGGGCCCTCGGCGCCGCGTCCGGCGCCCTGGACGCGCTGGCCGCGTTGCTGCCCGACCGCGCCGAGAAGGTCACCGGCACCGGGACGCTCGAGGTCGCGGTGTCCGACCTGGCCACCGACGACGTCGTGCTGGTCCGCCCCGGGGGCCCGGGTGCCGGTCGACGGGCTGATCGTGGACGGCGAGGCGCACCTGGACGAGTCGATGATCACCGGGGAGTCCCGCGCCGTGCGTCGGGCTGGCGGGCGACACGGTCGTGGGCGGGACCGTCTCGACCGACAGCACCCTGCGGGTGCGGGTAACCGCGGTCGGGCAGGACACGGCCCTGGCAGGCATCCAGCGGCTGGTCGCCGACGCCCAGGCGTCGAGCTCACGCGCGCAGGCGCTGGCCGATCGCGCCGCGGCGTTCTTGTTCTACTTCGCCCTGGCCGCCGGCGTGCTGACTTTCGCGGCTTGGATGGTGTTCGGTGACACAGGGGACGCGGTGACGCGGACCGTGACGGTGCTGGTCATCGCCTGCCCCCACGCGCTGGGTCTGGCCATCCCGCTGGTGATCTCGATCTCCACCGAGCGCGCCGCGCAGGCCGGTGTGCTGGTCAAGAACCGGCTCGCCCTGGAGCGGATGCGCACCGTCGACACGGTCCTGTTCGACAAGACCGGCACCCTGACGAAGGGCGCACACGCCGTCACCGGCGCCGTCGCGACCCACGGGGTCGACCAAGCCACGATGCTGGCCCTGGCCGCGGCGGCCGAGGCCGACAGCGAGCATCCGGTGGCGCGGGCCATCGTGCGCTCCGCCGGCCAGGTGTCGGCGACCGTGCGGAACTTCCGGGCCCTGCCTGGGCGCGGGGTGCAGGCCAGCGTCGACGGCCACGAGGTCGTCGTGGGCGGGCCGGCGCTGCTCGCCGAGCGGCAGTGGACGCCCCCGGCGGACGTGCAGGCCGCGACCCGGCCGTGGGTGGAGCGGGGGGCATCGGTGCTCCATGTCGTGCGTGACGGTCAGGTCATCGGCGCGGTCGCGGTCGAGGACGCCATCCGCCCTGAGTCCCGTGACACGGTCGCGGCCCTGCACGCCCGAGGTGTGCGGGTGGCGATGATCACCGGCGACGCCCAGCAGGTCGCCGACGCAGTCGCCGCCGAGCTCGGCATCGACGAGGTCTTCGCCCAGGTCCTGCCCACCGACAAGGACGCCAAGGTCAGCGAGCTGCAGGCACGCGGGCACAAGGTCGCGATGGTCGGCGACGGCGTCAACGACGCCCCTGCGCTGGCTCGGGCTGACGTCGGGATCGCGATCGGGGCCGGCACGGACGTCGCCGTGGAGTCCGCCGGGGTCGTCCTGGCCTCGGACGACCCACGCGGGGTGGTGTCGGTGATCGCGCTGTCCCAGGCGTCGTACCGCAAGATGTGGCAGAACCTGGTCTGGGCGACCGGGTACAACCTCATCGCGGTACCCCTGGCAGCGGGCGTCCTCGCGTTCGCCGGGTTCGTCCTGTCACCGGCTGTCGGGGCGATCTTGATGTCCGCCTCGACGATCGTGGTCGCCGCCAACGCCCAGCTCCTGCGCCGACTGGATCTGGACCCCGCCCGCGTCACCCAGCCCTGATCGGCGCCGCGCCCAGGCCCGCACCGACTCCACACCGAAAGGCTCACCCAGCTGATGCCCCGCCGCTCTATCTCTCGTTTCCGTGCCACGGCAGGCGCGCGCGTCCTGGTCGGCCTCGGGCTGGTCGCCACCGTCACGACCGGCTGCGCCGCGACCCCGCAAGCCGGGCCCGCCTTGACGCCCGCTCCGGCGGTATCGGCTGAGCCCGGCCCGACCGGTACCGGCGCGGCCGCGGTGGACGGCCTGCCGAGCAGCCACGTCCATGGCGTCGCGGTGAACCCTGCTGACGGGCTGGTCTACCTGGCCAGCCATGACGGGCTGTTCCGCTACGGGCCGGACGGGCCCGAGCGGGTGGGACCGGTGATCGACCTGATGGGCTTCACCGTCGCGGGACCGGACCACTTCTACTCCTCCGGACACCCCAGCCCCGGAGTGGACCTGCCGGCACCGCTGGGGCTGGCCGAATCCACCGACGCCGGGCAGACCTGGCAGCCGCTCTCACGCGGGGGGCAGTCCGACTTCCATGCCCTGACCGCATCGACCGCAACAGTGGTCGGCTACGACGGTTCCGCACTGACCAGCACCACCGACGGGCAGACCTGGACCGAGCTGGACGCACCGGTCGAACCGTTCGCCCTGGCCGCATCTCCCGACGGCCGCGTGCTGGTGGCCACCAGCACGGCGGGGGTGTACCGATCCGACGACGGGGTGCGACGTGGCAGCAGCCGCAGGCACCGCTCCTGCAGTACGTGGCGTTCGCCGACGACACGGTCACCGTGGGCGTCACCCCAGACGGGGACGTCGCGCGCAGCGACGACGCCGGGCAGACCTGGACCCAGGTCGCCACCCTGGGCGAGCCGGCCGCAGCCCTCACCGCAGCCCGCGCGCCCGACAGCGGCGTGCGGGTGGTGGTGGTGACCGCGCAGGAGGTGCTGGAGTCCGCCGATGGCGGGGCCACGTTCGCACCCTTGGCGACCGGCTGACCGGCTGAGGCCTGCACGGCTTATGGAAGGGGAACAGTGCGTCGTCGGTTCGGGCCACGGCCACCGGGGCAGCGGTGACCCCAGTAGTGCAGCACCGGTCAGGTGCTGCTCGGCGCTCGTGGACAGGGGTGCGGGTGGGACTTACCAACCGCTGGAGGAACGCTGAGGAGAACTCCTCGCCGTCCTACCCGTGATGAGGCGGGCACCGGGCTTCTGTTCACACCGCCCGGTGCCCGTGCCGCTTCACAGGTTGCGCAGCAGGTTCTCCATCTCGGTGATCTCGCGCGTCTGGTCGTCGATCATCTTGCGAGCCAGGTCACGGGCCTCGGCGTTGGCGCCGTCGGCCAGCTGCGCCTCGGCCATCTCGATCGCACCGCGGTGGTGCTCGGTCATCATCTCCAGGAAGGCGCGGTCGAACTCCGCGCCGGAGAGCCCCTCCAGCTCGGTCATGGCGGACTGCATGTCCATACCGCCCATGTCCATGCCGCCGTGATCCATGCCACCCATGTCCGCGTCCTGGGGGCCTTCCTCGCCCCACGCCTGGAGCCATGAGTTCATCTCGTCGATCTCCGGGCCCTGCGCGGCGGAGATCCGCTCAGCCAGCGCCCGCACCTCCTCGCTGTCGGCCTTGTCGACCGCCCGCTCGGCCATCTCGATGGCGCCCTGGTGGTGGACGACCATCATCTGCGCGAACTGGGTGTCCGCGTCGTTGTGCTCACTGGCCTCGGTGGCCCCGGTGGCCCCGGTGGCCCCGGTGGCCTCGGGGGCGCTGGAGGTCGCAGCCGCGGCCGGCGGTTCGGCGGCCGGCTCGGCGGCATCGGAACAGGCGGTCAGCGCCGCCGCCAGCGTCAGGGCGGTCGCCGTAGCAGCCAAGCGCCGCCGGGTCGTGGTGATCACGAGAGTTCCTTCCCAGAACAGGTGTGCGGGTGGTTCAGGCGGTCGCGCTGGACGCGCAGCACGAGTCGTTCGCCTTGGCCTCGCCGCCGCCACCGCAGCAGCCGCTGCTGGTAGCGGCCTGCTCCGTCTCGGGCGTGTCCTGCGTGGGTGCGGTGGTGATGGTGGCCGTGGTCGTGTCCTGGCAGCAGCCCATGGGCGTTCTCCTTCGTGGTGTCGTGCGTGAGATCTGCGTCGAACGCGGCAGCGGTGGTCGTAGCACATGACCGGCGCGACCGGCCCGCCGTGGCGCGGACGCGCAACCATCATCAGTGCCCTGCGCTGAAGGACCGGTCACCCACTGATCAAGGTTCAATGAAGATCCCAGGCCCGGTGGCCGGGCCGCCGACAATGGGGGAGTGAGCACCCCTCAGTCCCCGGCCGCCACGGCCCGGCGTGCGGTCGTCGTCGACGACGAGCAGGCCCTGGCCCGGCTGGTCGCCGGGTACCTCGAGCGGGACGGGTTCGAGGTTCACGTGACCTACGACGGCGCCGAAGCGGTTGGTGTGCTGCGGGCGGTCGATCCGGACGTGGTCGTGCTGGACCTCGGCCTGCCGGGGCTGGACGGGGTGGAGGTGTGCCGCCAGCTGCGGTCCTTCTCCGACTGCTACATCATCATGCTGACCGCCCGCGCAGAGGAGGTCGACACCCTCACCGGCCTGTCCGTCGGCGCAGATGACTACATGACCAAGCCCTTCAGCCCCCGCGAGCTCATGGCCCGGGTCGGGGTCCTGCTGCGCCGACCCCGACGGTCCGCGCTGCCCCCCGCGACCCTGCCAGCCCGGCCGGCCATAGACGTCGGCCCGCTGCGCCTGGACCTGGACGCCCGCGAGGTCCACCTCGACGGCCGGCCCGTCCCGCTGACCCGCACCGAGTTCGACGTCCTAGCCGCCCTGGCATCGGACCCCGGGCGGGCGCTCAGCCGCGCGGCACTGATCGAGGCGGTCTGGGGACCAAACTGGGTCGGTGACGAGCACCTGGTCGACGTCCACGTGCTCCACGTGCGCCAGAAGCTCGGCGACAGCCCCGAGCAGCAGCGGTTCGTGCGCACGGTCCGTGGCGTGGGCTACCGCATCGGCACCGGCACATGAACCCCACAGCGGGCACGCGGTGGGGGCTGGCGGCGCGGCTGCTCGCCGCCCTCGTGGTGGTCCTGGCCGTGGCGGCGCTGACCGCGTGGCTGGTCGCCTCGGCGGTCGGGCCCGGCCTGTTCCACGAACACATGGTCCGCGCCGGCCTGCAAGACAACGACGACGCCGTCATGCACGCCGAACGGGCGTTCCGCGACGCCAGCGCGGTGGCCCTGGCCCTGGCCCTGAGCGCCGCGGCGATCGCGTCCGCGACCGTCAGCGTCGTCCTCGCCCGGCGCATCGGCCGGTCGCTGGGTGCGGTCTCCACGGCGGCCGCCCGCCTGGGCGCGGGCCAGTACCAGACCCGCGTGCCCGCGGCCGGCCTCGGCGCGGAGTTCGACGACCTGGCCGACTCGTTCAACACCATGGCCGGGCGCCTGCAGGACGCCGATCGGCTGCGCGCACGCCTGCTGGCCGACGTCGCCCACGAGGTGCGCACCCCGGTAGCGACCATCGCCGGGTACCTCGAAGCAGTACAGGACGGGGTCCAACCCCTGGACGAGGCCACCATGACGGTGCTGGCCGACCAGGCCGCACGACTGACCCGGCTCGCCCACGACTTGGCCGCCGTGACCCGCGCCGAAGCCGGGGACCTCGCCCTCAACCTCGAGGCCATGCCCGCGCATGAACTGCTCGAGCAGACCGCGGCGGCGTGGCGTGACCGCGCCGCCGCGGCCGGCGTCCACCTGGCCCTCGACCCGGACGCCAGCTCCGGCGGACGGCCGGTGGCCGTCGACCGTCACCGCATCGCTCAGGTCCTGGACAACCTGGTCGCTAACGCCCTGCGGCACACCGCGACCGGCGGCACCATCACCCTGCGCGTCGGCGTCGGCGCCGGCGACTCCGGTCGCGTCGCCCTGTCCGTGGCCGACACCGGAGAGGGCATCGCGCCCGAGCACCTGCCGCACGTGTTCGAGCGGTTCTACCGCGCCGACACCGCACGCGACCGCGCCAGCGGCGGATCGGGCATCGGCCTGGCGATCTGCAGAGCCCTCACCGAGGCCCACGGCGGCACCATCACAGCCACCAGTGCCGGCGTCGGCGCCGGCGCGACCTTCGTCGTCACACTCCCGGCATCCAGCCCCGGCCCGTAGCGCACGGGCGACTCGCCGACGGCGGCCCGTGACCGGATCGTGACATTGGCGTGTCCGTGCGGTTAGCATCACCGCCAGCCTCGGCCTCGCCGGGGTCGCCGGGGTGGACCGCCGAGTCCTGCCACCACCCAAGGCCTGATGAATCTCGCTGGCAGGAGCGGGGGACCCAATGTTCGTGGGCGCCGGTCATCTGGTGTCCTTGGGGTGAAGCCTGCCCATTAGGGCTGGCCGGGTGCTGCTCCGACCCGAACCCGACAGCTGACCTCGCAGGCGGCCGGAGAGGGCACCCATGTCACCGACGCCTGCCTCGGCGCGTCACCGTTCACCCGGCCGGCCAGCAACGCCGCTGACCGACCTCGCCGCAGCCGCGACCGGCTCCATCGCTGTCGTTGGACGCCGCACGGCCGTCGCCGCCGCGTCCGCTGGGCTGGTCGTGTCCAGCCTCGCCGCGCCGGCCGGTGCCGCCCCCGACGCTGCCGCGGTCACCCGGGTGCCGGCGGTGGACACCTCCACGCTGACCGCGCAGGCCCGTGCGGTGCTCGCCACCGCGCCGGTGGTCACCGTCGCAGCGGACGTGCAGTTCGCGCTCGACGTGCCTGCGGTCACGGTCGTCAAGGACCCGCCCCCGCCGCCGCCGCCGCCCAAGCCCAAGCCCAAGCCCGAGGTTGTGGCGCCCACGCCGCGGGCCGCAGCCGCGAGCCGCAGTGCCCAGCGCGCACCCGTCGCGGCGGCCGCCGCGCAGCCGACACCCGAAGCGCCCGCGGCCGAGCCCGTGGGTGCGCCCGCCCCCGCCAGCGCGAACGGCAACGCGATCGTGGAGATCGCTTCGCGGTACGTCGGTGTGCCGTACCTGTGGGGTGGCACGACCCCGTCGGGGTTCGACTGCTCGGGCTACACCTCCTACGTGTTCGCCCAGGTCGGGATCAAGCTGCCGCGGACCTCTTCCGCCCAGCGCAACGTCGGCACCGTCGTGCCACGGTCCCAAGCCCAGCCGGGCGACCTGATCTGGACCCCCGGGCACATCGCCATCTACGCCGGCGGCAACACCCAGGTCGACGCGCCCCGCCCGGGCAAGAGCATCCAGATCCGCGAGATCTGGCAGTCCAACCCGACGTTCATCCGGGTCTCCTAGGCTGCGGGAGGTCCTGGGCACGGAGGGTGCCCAGGACTTCTCGCGTGTTCGGCTGTCGTCGCGCTCGGCTCGTCGATGGCGGCCGTGGCGATGGGAGCGCCAGTGGACGTGGGTCGCTGCTGAGTACCGGGTGCCCTTACGCGCGGTAGACCCAGTGCCATGGTTCTCGAGGGTGTCTTCGACGAAACCGAAACGCCCGGCGTTGGCGCGCATCCAGGCCTGGGCCTGGTCGTTGAGGTCGAGGTCGACCGCCATCCCCCAGCCGTGCGGGCTGGTCCCCGGTTTCGCCGCCAAGCCGCCCTGGGAGTAGAGCCCCTTGCGCGCCGCGACGTCGACCTGCGCGTCGTACGACCGGTAGGAATCGGTGACGCCGACCTTGACGCCGTCACGAGCCGCCGCCGTCATCAACGACTCCAGGGCCTCGCCGGCGGGGGCCCACAGCTTGTGACCCGTGGTCCCCACCTTTCTCAGCGCGGCAGGTGGGATCGTCCCGTTCCCGTAGGCGGCGAGGTCGGCCGGGATCCCGTCCGCGGTCCGCCGCGCACCCGTGACAGCAGAGTTGGCGACCGCTTCACCCAGCGCCTGGCTGAACTCCGCACCCGTGTTGTCACTGAGCGGGCGTCCACGGGGCGCGCTGAAGGAACCGATGGTGGCCTGGATAGCCGCCACCCGCTGTGATATTGCCGTGATGCCGTCCACTTGGTAGCCCTCCTCAGAGAGCAATCGGCACGAATCGGTCGCGCCTGAGACCTGTGGCGCCCTGACCGCGGTTCTTGGACGCGCTGTCCAGCATGGTGCAGCGCGCCTCACTGCGTTGCATCGCGCCTGACCTGGGGGACGGGCGAGCACCTTCAGCCACTGGGTGGACCTGTATGGCACGGGCAAGACGACCGGCTCGCGGCTATCTCCCGACGTCGGGCAGGCGCCGCGCGGCGGCCATGACCGCACGCCCAGGGCGGGGGGCATCGGCGCTTCCAGGATCGGGCGATGGAACCCTTGGACGAGGCCGCGACGATCACAGTTACCCGAGGTGAGCTGATGATGCTTCGCGCCGGACTGAAGGCGTACCTGACGACGTTCGGGCGACACCGCGAAGAGGACGGCGGAGCGTCGCACGCGGGAGCTGAGTGGTTGGAGCTGCAGCGTCGCACCGGAGAGCTCATCTGGAGGCTCGAAGAAGCAGGTGCCCCGCCTGGGGCCCGCATCATTCACAGTCCTGAAGCTGTCAAACCGGGCAGCCGAGGGCGACGCCGCCGCACCGAGGCGGTCATCGGCTATGTCGGTAAAGCCGCCAAGTTGGTCTAAACGCTGGCTTTCGGCGACCGCGGAGGCGCGGGCGGGCGGTTGAGTGCCCGATAGATGGTGGTGCGGCTGACGCCGAGGACGTTGCCGATCTGGGCGACGGTCATGTCGTTCTGCTCGTACATCCGGCGTGCGGCTCGGACTTGGTCTGCCGACAGCAGGGAGGGCCGTCCACCGGTGCGCCCGCGTGCGCGGGCGGCGGCGAGGCCAGCGTTCGTGCGTTCGCGGACGAGGTCGCGCTCGAGGAACTCGGCCAGGGCGGCGAAGACGTGGAAGACGAGCCGGCCGCCGGGGGAGGTGGTGTCGATGGTCTCCTGCAGCGACCGGAACCCGACACCGCGGTCCGCGAGGACCTGCAGCTGGTCGATGAGGTGCCGGATCGACCGGCCGAGGCGGTCCAGCCGCCACACGACGAGGGTGTCGCCGGGGCGGAGCTGGTCGAGCAGCTTGTCGAGCTCGGGCCGGTGCTGCAGCGACCCGGAAAGGGTCGTTTCTGCGGCACCGGCGGCTGACGAAGTTGGCGGCATGCGTAGTTGGCAGAGCGGCTTCACGGCAGCGTGCTCGAGCGATCGATGCTTCAGCAGAAGATCGTGATCACCACCGGGCGGCTAACCTTCTGGGATGAGGTCTGAGCCGACGCTGGGCAGGCGAGCATGGCAAGAAGCGGCCGTCGGCGCGGTGGTCGGCGCTGCGATCTTGATGTGTGTCGTCGTGGCGCTCGGCACCATCGCCCTGTCCTGGGGTGCCCCGCTCAACGGCATGACATCGGCATGTATCAACGCTGGCCCTCCGGCACATTCCGTCCCAGAAGGTGCGAGCCTCGGGGCTGAGCACTCCTGGCTACCGCTTGGGGTGACGTGCCTGTGGAGCTTCGGGGAGAGTGTCGTCGTCCAGGGACCCGGATGGGGCCCGACCATCACAGTCGCCTCGACAGTCGTTGCCGCAGCGATAGCTGCGTTCTATCTCAGGAGTTACCTTCGCCGGTAACTCTGCCCACCCCGTCCAACGAAGCGCGGACACCGACAGCCGGTTGTCGGCCGTGGCGGGCTCGTGGCCGCCGGGCAGATGAGTGCCGAGAGACGGTCGTATACGAGACATGCGCCTCGTGGGCATGTGCCGAGTCGGCCAGGCGCCCGCGCTGCGGCTGACCACGCACCGCCCGCCGATGGGCCACGCAGCGGTCGCCCGGGCGTTGCTTGGGTCAGTTCTCGCCCACGCCGGCCCACTGCTGCAACTCGGGGATCACCTCGGCCGGGGGTCGATCGAGAGGGGTAGGCGGACGACGCCGCCGCGAGTCTCCACCAGAACCTGTTCACTCCAACTCGGTCGACCGGGAACGTCACCCCGCACCGCGGTGATCTCCCGACGGTCGATCAAGTGGGGCCGAAACCGGCGTCGGACCTCCAAACGATCCGACGTAAGAATCAGCTCTACGCGCGGAGCCGAGATCGCCGCCCAGAGGTACAGTACGACCGCCACAGCGCTGAAACCCGTTAAGACGACATAAATCGTCTGGTTGGTGGTTAGGGCCTGCCAGCCCCATAGGAGTAGTAGCAGCAAGTTTAGTACCAGTTGCGCCTTCGCCCACTTGACCGACGGTGCGCCAACGGCGACAACCACACGTGACGTGTCCATCAAGCTTGACCATCCAAGGCTCGGGGGCGGCGAGCGTACTCGTCAGCGCGACAAGCAGAATCGCTTGGTGATGTGAGAAAAATGATGCGCCGAAATCACAGGCGGTCGTTCGCGCCGGCAGGGTCAGCCGCCGGGCTGGCGACTTCACGTGCGCGGCGGCGCTCGTTGTGCAGACTTATTGCGGCGTTGATCGCCACAACGATTCCCGTTAGGAAGCCAGGATCGTCGGGCACGCCGATGGCCTCTTCAAGCGCCAGGCCAGCGGCGGTGAAGGTGAACCACGCTGAGACCCAAAGCACCGCCAGGGCGGTCACCCGCGTGGGCGACCATGCCGGGTGTCGGCGCCTTGAGCGCAGGACCGCAAGAGCGGCGGCAATGCCGATGACTCCGGCGACACCCATCTGTAGCGCGGTCATCTACGCGAACCAGCCTGCGGAGAACAGCTCTCTCGGCGGTCTGGCGTGGGGCAGCGGCTCGTCGAGCCGGTATCCGTACTCGCTCGCAGTGCCCGGGAACCTGTTGCCATGACCGGACCATAACCAGACGGTGACCACGGAAGCCGGGCGATGCCGGGAACACAAGCGTTACACCACGCCATCGGGTGAGGCTACGAAGCGCCCAAGCGGCTCACGCAGTTGAGAAGGACCCGCCGACCAGCGGCGCGCCCCCTGCGATCATCGGCTACTTGACCGCGAAGTCGCCGGGCCGGCCTACGTGGTGTTCTTTGGCAGCCGCGCGGCACCCGGGGCGGGTGGGCGGTTGAGTGCGCGGTAGATGGTGGTGCGGCTGACGCCGAGGACGTTGCCGATCTGGGCGACGGTCATGTCGTTCTGCTCGTACATCCGGCGCGCCGCTCGAACCTGGTCCGCCGAGAGCAGGGACGGTCGTCCGCCGGTGCGCCCACGCGCTCTAGCCGCTGCCAGGCCGGCGTTGGTGCGTTCACGGATGAGGTCACGTTCGAATTCTGCGAGTGCGGCAAACACGTGGAAGACGAGCCGACCGCCGGGGAGGTGGTGTCGATGGTCTCCTGCAGGGACCGGAATCCGACCCCGCCGTCGGCGAGGACCTGGAGCTGGTCGATGAGGTGCCGGATGGAGCGGCCGAGGCGGTCCAGGCGCCAGACGACGAGGGTGTCGCCGGGGCGGAGCTGGTCGAGCAGCTTGTCGAGCTCGGGCCGGTGCTGCAGCGATCCGGAGATGGTGTCGACGAAGACGCGGTAGCAGCCGGCGTTGGTGAGCGCATCGATCTGCAGCGAGGCGTCTTGGTCGGTGGTGGACACGCGCGCGTACCCGAGGAGGTGTCCCATCAGGCGACCGTACCGAAACTCGTGCGGTTGGGGGAGTGGTGCGACGTAGAAAGTGGCACTGAGATACGCACCTAGCGGCGGGTCGTGGCGCCTCGTGGCGAGCTTGCCCGGGTTCGGGCCTGGAGCGGTGTAGCGGAAACGTTCGCAACCGGCCACGCTGCCGCTCGTTGTGGGAAACGTACAAGAGGGCAGCCGGAGGTACTCGAGCTCAGCGGCCTCACGCGGCTAGTGGCTGGCGCGGTGGCATCCTCAGTGGCTGCGCTTCTCCCGGTTGCGGGAGTGTCGGGAGCAGGCGCTGCGGCTGCCCCCGTTGGTGCTGTCCAGGAATGGGCGCGCGCAGCGGTTGTTCGCACTGCACACCTTGACTCGGTGCCATCCTGCGAGTTGAACGAGGAGGTAGAGCAGGTGGCGAGCTTCGTCGTCGTCGAGAGGTGCGGTCCAGTTGCTGCTCCAGCCACGGGTGGGCGACGTGGGGGAGTGGGCGAGGTCCTTCCACAGGCACTCGAGCGCGGCGGCGCCGTCGGGTAGCAGCGCGGTGTAGCGCAGGAGGATGTCGGCTCTGTTGTCGACGTGCACGCTGAGGATGCTTGTAAGGCGCGTGACCTCGCGAGTGTGTGCGTCCAGCCCTCGACCCGCCGGTGCAGGGGGTGGTGGCGGCGTGGTCACCGCTTACCGGCTACCCGTGTGCGCGCGCGGGTGGTGATCGCGCGTACGCGTGGGTCGTCGCTCTCGGTGTGGTGGGCAAGGATGGCTTGGGCCGTCGGGGTGTTGAGTTCGTAGAGAGCCATGGCCGCCGAGAGACGAACCTGGTCGTCGTTGTCGCCTAGGGCGGTGGACAGGGCGTCGGCGGCGTCTTCGGCGCCTGAACCGATGAAGCAGAGCACTTCAGCGGCGTGGCGTCGTGCTGGTGGCTCACCGCTGGCGAGGGCCTTGATGAGTGTGGGAACGGCGGCTCGGTCGAAAGACGCGAGGTCGCGTGTGGTGCCGTTGCGGCTGTTGTCGTCGCCGGTTCCTAGCCGCGCTGCCAGGGCTGGAATGGCTCGCGGGTCACCGATGCGAGTGAGAGCCCATCGCGCCTTGGCAGCCACGTCAGGGTTGTCGTCGGCCGCTAGAGGTAGGACGGCGTCCGTGGTCGCCGGGTCGGCGATCTTGCTCAGGACGTGCAGCGCTTGCACCCGCAGGGCAGGGTCGGGCTGCCTCAGGGTGTCCACAACGAGTGGGGTCGCTGCGACTGCAACGCGGGTGACGGCCCAGGTCAACGTCTCGCGCACAAAGAAGTCCGGCTCGGCCCACAGCCGTGTCACCAAAGCTAAGGCGGAAGTGGGGGCAGCGAGCTCACCGAGAGCCAGCGCCGCGGCCTGACGCACATCACGGTCAGGGCTCGAGACCCCCGCGAGAGCGTCGTCGACCTGCGGGTCACCGGTGAGCGGCAGCGGTTGGGCACCCAGACCTGCGGCCACGGCGAACTCAGGCCACATCTCGATGACAGCCGCAACGATCTTCGCCTGCGACTCGGACAGCCATGCGATGGTCGCTGACTCGCTGGGACTACCCGGATAGGTCGAAGGATCCACGGCGCACCCTTGCACCCACGTCGTGCGCACCCGGGCGGTGTCCGAGATGGCCTCGAGGGGGTCGCCGTCCACGAGCAGGATGTCTGCCCTCTTACCGAGCTCCAGGGACCCTCGGTCATGGAGCCCGAACACGCGCGCCGGCGCGGACGTCGCCGCGCTCAGGACCTCGCTCGGAGTCAGGCCGGCTGACGCCAGGTGGTGCAGCTCGCGGTGCAGGCTCGCGCCATAGACGAGGCCAGGGTTCGGCGCGTCGGTCCCGGCG
Organism: Cellulomonas sp. ATA003; assembly: GCF_031582905.1. Lineage (NCBI taxonomy): Bacteria > Bacillati > Actinomycetota > Actinomycetes > Micrococcales > Cellulomonadaceae > Cellulomonas > Cellulomonas sp. ATA003. The sequence continues at coordinate 2,617,670 of NZ_CP133990.1, read as the reverse complement.
AGGATCACACAACCGCGCCCCGCTAGCTCGCGGACGTTGGTCGAGGCGGCAGCGAGGTCCAGTCCGGTCGGGGGCATCCACCGGCGCGCCTGGGAGTCCAGCACGTCACGCCAGGCTGGTGTCAGGCGGGCATCAAGACCCACGTCCTCGCGCAGGGGCATCGCGCCGGCGCGCACGGGGAAACCGTCCGAGAGCGACAGGGTCGCGATGACCGCGACACCGGCGGCCGCGACCTCGTCGAACTGCTCGGGGAGCATGGGGGTGAAAGGGACATGCGCGAGCACGTCTACTCCGCACCGTGCGACGAGTGCTGCTCCTTCACCGGTCGACACGTGGGCGACCACGGGCAGCTCGAGCTCGTGGGCGCTCTTGACGAGGGCGACGATGGTGGCGTCGTCCAGTGCGGGCAGGTCAAGCATCGCTCCTGACCCGTCGTCGTAGATGACCTTGATGTGGGTGGCGCCTTCGGCGGCGCGCTGGGCCACGAACGGCTTCGCGTCGTCTGGGCCGGTGACGTACGGGAACGGCGCGTACGCCATCGTCGGGTGCCCCCAGGAGCCGTAGCTCCGATGCTCGAGGTCACGAGATCCGCACGAGTGGGGCCGTGGCCACGGCCAGCGGCGATCACTGCGGCTTGCTCAGCGTCGATGACGTCGGTCTTGCTGAACTGGTCGACCAGCGTCGTGACGCCGAACTGGGCGGCGAGCACGGTGCACTCGGGTGCCAGGTGGACGTGCGCGTCGATCAGTCCGGGCAGCAGCGTCGCACCACTCCCGTCGATGACTTCGTCACCCGAGGCGACAACTTCAGCTCCGCCGATCGCTGCTACCAGCCCACGATCAACGCGGACATGCGTCGCGGCCAGAACAGTCGTCCCATCGAAGATGCGGTCGGCCTGGATGACGAAAGGTCGTGTATGGCTCACGCCGCCAACGCTAGAAGTTGACGCAGCGGCAACGTCAATCGATGAGTCAGCCCACCGGGCACCACCGTGCCCGGCGTGAGTCGTGGCTGCGACGGCTGTAGCGGAAGGGTTCGTTTCCGTGCAGAACTCAGCAGTAACCTATTTCAGCACGGACGACGCGCGAGCATGGTGGTGCTGACTGCGACGTCCATCGTGCCCACCGGGGTAGCCGTGCTGTCCCCTAGACGATCAGACCTGACTACGCGGACCCGCTTGTGTTGTTGCCGGTGGCACCGGCAACGGAAGTGCGTTCGACCGCGACCGCGACGGCGGCCCGGCCGCGTGTCAGCGCGTCCGCAGCACGAACTCCTGGATCGCGACCACGCCGGCGCCGCGTGCCCACTGCCGGAAGTCCCCGGGGCGGGTGACGACGTCCAGAGCGGACGCGCGCGGGTCCCGGTCGCCGGCGATCCCGGCGTCCACCGCCGCGCGGGCCATCTCGGCGAGCGCGACCCCTTCCCCGGTGACCACGATCCGGTCGGGCATCGTGAGGTTGCCGACTGCTGCCAGGAGCCGGCCCAGCGCGCGAGCCGCGTCGTCGACCAGCCGGGCGCAGGCACGATCGCCCGCCCGGGCGAGGTCGAGCAGCTCGTCGTACGTCACCGGGCGGCCCAGCGCTACCGACGCCTGGCCAATCAACGAGGGGATGGTGAGCATCGCTGTCGCGCAGCCCCGGTGCCCCTCGACGCAGACGGCGCCGTGGGCGGACAGCGGGTAGTGCCCGACGAGCCCGATCCCCACGTCACGGTGCACCACGAGCTGGTCGTGCTGGACGAGCCCGTACCCGACCCCGGCGCCGATCGTCACGACGGCGAGACTGCGCCGGCCGCGGCCCTCGCCGAACCAGTGCTCGGCCGCGGTCAGCGCGACGACGTCGTTCTCCACCGTGGTCGGCACGCCGGTGGTGCGCTCCAGGAGGTCAGCCAGGGGGACGCCGGACCAGTCGAGGAACGGTGCCACCGCGACCGTGCGGTGGTCGGGCGCGTGCCCGCCGAGGCCGATCCCGATACCGGTGGGTCGCACGCCCACGGTCACCGACGCGACCAGGTCGGCGAGCACCGCGACGACCCGGTCCGGGGCCGGATCCGTGACCGGGGCCTGGGCGGTGCGACGCACCGTGCCGCGCAGGTCGACGAGGACCGCGGCTGCGACCTCCCCGGTCAGCTTGACGCCGACGAAGTGGTGCGAGGACTGCACCACGTCCAGCGGCTGCGCCGGCCGCCCGGTGGCCGGGTCGGCACGGGTGGGCGACTCGATGAGCAACCCCGACGTGAGCAGCGGCTTGGTCAGGCGGGACAGGCTCGCCTGCGACAGACCGAGGCGCCGGGCGAGCTCCGCACGGGAGAGCGGGCCGTGGAGCAGGACCTCCAGGGCGACCTCGTGGGCCGACCCACCGGTCGCGCCCCAGGTGTCGGTGGTCGACATCGCCCTCCCTCGCATCTGAGCAGGGCGATCCTGGCATGCCCGTCACTGCCTCGATCGACCGCGGCTCGCCGATGATCATTCCGGACCGGATGCCACGCCTCGACGATACTGCGACAGATGTGATCCGGGTCACCGCGTTGACACGGCATAACTTCCATAGCAACACTAAGTCTCGCCGTGATCGTCCGACGGCGCCGCGACGGACAGGGAGTCCCCGGAGTGAGCACCGACCGGATCGACGTCCTCCATCTGCGCGCGGCCGGCGTGAGCGTCGTCCTCGACCGCACGGGCGACCGGCTGCCTCGGGTGCTGCACTGGGGCGCCGACCTCGGTGACGTCCCGGCGGTCGAGCTCGGTGCGCTGCTCGCGGTGAGCGTGCCGCCGTTGAGCCCCGGCTCCACCGACGCGCCGGTCCCGGTCTCCCTGCTGCCCGAGCAGTCGCTGGGCTGGCTCGGCACGCCGGGGGTGACCGGGCACCGCGACGGCGCCGACTTCTCGGTAGCGTTCACGGTGACGGGCGTCGAGCACGAGGTCGTCACCGACGGCGTCGGGGCCCACCGCGTGGTCGTCACCGCGCACGACGACGTCGCGGCGCTCGGCCTGCGCGTCGAGCTCGAGCTCCTCGCGTCCGGGCTGCTGCGCAGCCGCGCCACGCTGACAAACACCGGTGCAGGCGTCTACACGCTCGGGACGCTTGACCTCGCCCTGCCGGTGCCGCCGGAGGCCGACGAGATCCTCGACTTCACCGGTCGCCACCTGCGTGAGCGGTCGCCGCAGCGCGCGCCGTTCGACGTCGGCACCCGGCTGCGCGAGAGCCGGCGGGCCCGCGCGCACGACGCGACGCTCCTCATGCTGGCCGGGCGCTCGGGGTTCGGGTATCGCTCGGGCGAGGTGTGGGGTGTGCACGTCGCATGGTCGGGCAACACGCGGACGCTCGCGGAGCGGACGTCGTCGGGCGTCCGGCTGCTCGGCGCGGGGGAGCTGCTGCTCGCCGGCGAGGTGCGCCTGGAGTCCGGGGACGAGTACGCGGGCCCGTGGGTGTACGCGTCCTACGGCGACGGGCTCGACGAGCTCGCCGGCCGCTTCCACGGCTACCTGCGCGCGCGTCCGCACCACCCGAGCGGCCCGCGGCCGGTGCTGCTCAACGTGTGGGAGGCCGTCTACTTCAACCACGACCTGGACCGGCTCCGCGTCCTTGCGGACCGGGCGGCTGCGATCGGCGTCGAGCGCTACGTGCTCGACGACGGCTGGTTCCGCGGCCGGCGGGACGACACCGCGGGCCTGGGGGACTGGTACGTCGACGAGACGGTCTGGCCGGACGGTCTCGGGCCGCTCGTCGACCACGTCCGCGGCCTCGGCATGCAGTTCGGTTTGTGGTTCGAGCCCGAGATGGTCAACCCGGACTCGGACGTCGCCCGGGCGCACCCCGACTGGTTGCTGGGGACCGGCGGGCGGCTCGCGCCACCGGCCCGCCACCAGCAGGTCCTCGACCTGGCGCACCCGGACGCCTACGCGTTCGTCCTCGAGCGCATCGACGCGATCCTCACCGAGCACCCGATCGACTACGTGAAGTGGGACCACAACCGCGACCTGATCGACGCCGGGCGCGGCCCCACCGGCCGGGCCGGCGTGCACGAGCAGACCCTGGCGACGTACCGGCTCATGGACGAGCTGCGCGCGCGCCACCCCGGGCTCGAGATCGAGTCCTGCGCCGGCGGGGTGGGCGACCCGACCTCGGGATCATGGAGCGGGCCGAGCGGATCTGGGCGTCGGACACCATCGACGCCCTCGAGCGGCAGACCATCGAGGCGGGTCACGGCCTGCTGCTGCCACCGGAGATGGTCGGCTCGCACGTCGGCGCTCCCACTGCGCACACCACCGGGCGGACCCACGTCCTCGGCTTCCGCGCCGGGACCGCCTTCTTCTCCCACCTCGGCATCGAGTGGGACCTCACGTCCGCCGACGACGCCGACCTGGCGGCGCTGGGCGCGTGGATCGAGGCGCACAAGAGGCACCGCGCGCTGCTGCACGGCGGAACCGTCATCCATGCGGACACGCCGGACCCGTCGCTGTGGGTGCGCGGCGTGGTCGCTCCCGACCGTGGCGAGGCGATCTTCGCGCTCGTCACGCTCGGCACCTCGGTGACCAGTCCACCGGGGCGCCTGCGGCTGCCCGGGCTGGACCCGGACGCCGTCTACGACTTGCGTCCCCTCCCGCCCGGCGATGCTGCCGGGCCCGGGGACGCGATCTACCCGGTCCCGTGGTGGACCGACGGCACGCGGCTGAGCGGTCGCACGCTCGAGGCGGTGGGGGTCCAGACCCCGTCCCTCTTCCCCGAACGGCTCGTGCTGCTGCACGCGCTGCGGGCACCCAGCGGTCCCTCGACCGACTGAGCACATCTCTTCACCCCGGAAGGGGCACCTGTCATGGCACGACCCCGATCACGCAGAGCTGCGTGCATCGCCACGGTCACCGCCGTCGCAGCGATGGTCGCCGGCTGCGCCGGCGGCCCGGGCAGCGGGCGGACCGAGATCACCTTCTTCCAGTTCAAGCCGGAGGCGGTCGACTTCTTCGAAGACGTCACGGCGCGCTTCGAGGCCCAGAACCCGGACATCGACGTCATCGTGGACAACGTCCCCGACCCGGAGACCGCCCTGCGGACCCGCCTGGTGAAGAACGACGTCCCGGACGTGCTCACGCTCAACGGCAACGCGACGTTCGGCGAGCTCGCGTCCGCGGGAGTCTTCGTGGACTTCTCCGGCGACCCGGTCCTCGACGACGTCACGCAGGGGTACATCGAGATCGTGCAGGCGCTCGGCGCCAGCGAGCCGGGAGCCGTCAACGGCATCCCGTTCGCCGCCAACGCCAGCGGCGTCCTGTACAACGTCGAGCTCTTCGAGGAGCAGGGCGTCGAGGTGCCGCAGACGTGGGACGAGCTCATCGCCGCGGCCGAGACGTTCGAGGCGGCCGGCATCACGCCGTTCTACGCGATGCTGGCCGATCCCTGGACCGCGCAGTCGCCGCTCGCGCCGCTCACCGCGCAGACCGCTCCCGAAGGATTCTTCGAGGAGCGGTTCGCCGGGGAGACGACGTTCGCCGAGGGCTGGCGGGAGGCCGCGGAGAAGGAGCTCGAGCTGTTCGAGTACACCCAGGACGACCCCGCGGCGTTCGGCTACCAGGAGGGAACGGTGGCCTTCGCGAACGGCGAGTCCGCGATGCTGCTGCTCGGCAGCTACGCGATCCCGCAGATCCGCAGCTTCGAGCCGGACTTCACCGTGGGCTCGTTCGCGCTCCCCGCGACGAACGACCCCGCGGACACCCGGCTGGTCTCGGGCGTCGACGTGCTCATCACCGCGGGGGCCGGTGGCGCGCACCCCGAGGAGTCGCAGCGCTTCATCGACTTCCTCATGCAGCCCGAGATCGTCCAGGAGTACGCCGAGGCGCAGGTGGCGATCCCCACGCTCGAGGGCCTGACCAACGAAGACCCGGCGCTCGCCGGCATCCGGGAGTACATCGAGGAGGACCGGCTCGTGGGATTCGACGACCATCAGTTCATCCCGGCCATCCCGCTCGGGCCACTGCTGCAGCAGCTCCTCATCGACGAGGACGCCGACGCCTTCCTCACCTCGCTCGACGACAGCTGGGACCGGGTCGCCCAGCGGCGCGACTGGGGCCTCGGGGCGGTGGAGTCCTGATGGCCACCGCGACCCGCCCCCGGCCGGACCGTCCACCGTCGACGAGCAGCGCCGTGAGCACCGGCCGGACCGCAACCGGATCCCGCGCGCCTTCTACTGGATGGTGCTGCCGGCGTTCCTGCTGTTCCTGGTGTTCCACACCGTCCCGGTGCTGCAGGGCATCTTCTTCAGCTTCACCGACTCACCGGGCTACGGAGACTGGAGCTTCGTCGGGCTGTCGAACTACCTCGCCCTGTTCACCGACCCGCGAGTGATCTCCGCCTACGGGTTCACGTTCCGGTTCGCGATCGTCGCCACGATCCTGGTGAACGCGTTGGCGCTGGCGATCGCGCTCGGGCTCAACGGCAAGATCAAGTTCAAGAACACGCTGCGGGGCGTCTACTTCATCCCCAACGTGCTCGCGGTCCTCGTCGTCGGATACGTGTTCCAGTACCTGTTCTCCGGGGCGCTGCCGGTCATCGCGACCAACCTGGGAATCGACCGGCTCTCGTCGTCGATCCTCGCCGACCCGCAGCTCGCCTGGGTCGGGATCCTCGTCCTCGCGGTGTGGCAGGCAACCGCCTTCAACATCATCATCTACCTCGCCGGGCTGCAGACCGTGCCCGGTGAGCTCTACGAGGCGGCGTCGCTGGACGGCGCCAGCCCCTGGCGGCAGTTCCGCAGCATCACGTTCCCCATGATCGCGGGCTTCTTCACCATCAACATGGTGCTCGCGCTGAAGACCTTCCTGCAGGTCTTCGACCACATCATCGCCCTGACCAACGGCGGTCCGGGGACGTCGACGGAGTCCGTCGGCGTGCTCATCTACCGCGGCGGCTTCCAGGGCGGCGAGTACGGCTACCAGCTCGCCAACGCCGTGATCTTCATGATCGTCATCATGGCGTTCGCGGTGTTCCAACTCCGAGTCCTGCAGCGCAGGGAGGTCGAGGTCTGATGTCCACCATCCCGACCAGCGGTGCGAACACCATCGCGGCACCTCCCCGCGCCGCCCACGGCCGTGACCCCGACGGCCCCGACCTGCCCGGACGCCCGACCGGACGCAGCCGCCGCCGCCGCGAGCCGCGCGAGGAGTTCCGCGTCAACTGGTGGCTCACCGCGCTGCTGATCGTCCTGTCCCTGACGATCTTCATCCCGCTGTACTTCACGGTCGTCACCGCGCTCAAGACCCAGGACCAGCTCGGCGGCACCGGGTTCGCGTTCCCGACCGAGTTCGCGTGGGGCAACTTCGCCGAGGCGTGGCGGCTGACCGACTTCCCGCGCAGCGCCCTCAACAGCGCGATCATCACGGTCGGAGCGGTCGTCCTGACCCTGCTGACCAACTCGATGGTCGCCTACGCGATCGCCCGCAACATGCACCGGCGGCTGTTCAAGGGGCTGTTCTTCTACTTCGTCTCGGCCCTGTTCGTGCCGTTCCCGATCCTCATGCTGCCGGTCGCGAAGCAGACGGCGATCCTCGGCATGGACAACCAGCTCGGGCTGATCCTGCTCTACGTCGTGTACGGGCTGTCCTTCAACATCTTCATCTTCACCGCCTACATCAACTCCATCCCGCGCGAGCTCGAGGAGGCGGCGATCGTGGACGGCGCGAGCACCTGGACGGTGTTCTGGAAGATCATCTTCCCGCTGCTCGCGCCGATGAACGCGACCGTCGGCATCCTCACCTGCCTGTGGGCGTGGAACGACTTCCTGCTTCCGCTCGTCATCGTCTCCGACCCACGGGGGCGACCCTGCCGCTCGTGCAGTACGTGTTCCAGAGCCAGTTCACCACCAACTACACCGTCGCCTTCGCCTCCTACCTCATGGCGATGGCGCCGCTGCTGATCGTCTACGTCATCGCCCAGCGCTGGGTCATCTCCGGCGTCACCCGAGGAGCCATCAAGTGACCGACCCGACGACGTCCGGCCAGACCTCCGCACCCGCGGGGGCTGGCCGGACGGCCCGCCGTGGTGGACGAGCGCCGTCGTCTACCAGATCTACCCGCGCAGCTTCGCCGACTCCGACGGTGACGGCGTCGGCGACCTCGGCGGCATCACCGCGCACCTGGACCACCTCGAGCGACTCGGGGTCGACGTCGTCTGGCTCTCGCCGGTGTACCGGTCCCCGCAGGACGACAACGGGTACGACATCAGCGACTACCACGACATCGACCCGACGTTCGGCACGCTGGCGGACATGGACGCCCTCATCGGCGCCGTCCACGCACGCGGCATGAAGCTCGTCATGGACCTCGTCGTCAACCACACGTCGGACGAGCACCCGTGGTTCGTCGAGAGCCGCAGCTCGACCGACAACCCCAAGCGCGACTGGTACTGGTGGCGTCCGCCGCGCGACGGCATGGAGGCCGGGGCGCCCGGTGCGGAGCCGAACAACTGGGGCTCGGCGTTCTCCGGGCCGGCCTGGGACCTGGACCCCGCGACCGGCGAGTACTACCTGCACCTGTTCTCCCGCAAGCAGCCCGACCTCAACTGGGAGAACCCCGAGGTCCGGTCCGCGGTGCACGCGATGATGCGGTGGTGGCTCGACCGGGGGTCGACGGGTTCCGGATGGACGTCATCAACTTCATCTCCAAGGACCCCGCCCTGCCCGACGGCGTCGTGCCGGACGGCAAGGTCCACGGTGACGGCCACCCGCACTACGGGTACGGCCCGCGCCTGCACGAGTTCCTCGCCGAGATGCACCGCGAGGTCTTCGCCGGGCGCCCGGAGCGGCTGCTGACCGTGGGGGAGATGCCCGGCGCGACCGTCGAGCAGGCTGTCAGGTTCACCGACCCGGCGCGCGCCGAGGTCGACATGGTGTTCACGTTCGAGCACGTGGGGCTGGACCACGGGGCGTCGAAGTGGGACGTGCGCCCGCTGCGGCTCACCGACCTCAAGGCGTCGTTCGGGCGCTGGCAGGCGGGCCTGGCCGAGGTGGGGTGGAACAGCCTCTACTGGAACAACCACGACCAGCCGCGCGTGGTGTCCCGATTCGGGGACGACGGCGACCACCGGCGCGACTCCGCGACCGCCCTCGCGACGCTGCTGCACCTGCACCGCGGGACGCCGTACGTCTACCAGGGCGAGGAGCTCGGCATGACGAACGCCGGCTTCACGCGGATCGACCAGTACCGGGACATCGAGTCGCTCAACCACCACGCCGAGGCACTGCGGTACGGGTGGGCCACCGAGGAGGAGGTGCTCGCATCCCTCGCGGCGATGAGCCGGGACAACGCCCGGACGCCGGTGCAGTGGGACGACGGCCCGAACGCCGGGTTCACGACCGGCCGGCCGTGGATCGACGTCAACCCCAACCACACCGACATCAACGCCGCCGCCCAGGCCGGCGACGACCGCTCCGTGCTGGCCCACTACCGCCGCCTCATCGCCCTGCGGCACACCGAGCCTGCGGTGGCCCTGGGCGACTTCACCATGCTGCTGCCCGAGCACGAGCAGGTGTACGCGTTCACCCGCACGCTCGGCGGCACGTCGCTGCTCGTCCTGGTCAACGTCTCCGGTGAGGAGCAGGACGTCGACCTGCCCGACGCCGGCGCGTGGGCGGCGGCCGAGCTCCTCCTGGGCAACCTCCCGGGCACCCCGGGCACCCCGGGCGCCGACGCACCACTGCGCCCCTGGGAGGCGCGGATCCACCGCGCGACCACCTAGCCCCCGGGCTGGGGGCCGACACCACACGCACGACCGATCCCGGAGGCCACGGACACCATGGGCACCCCTCAGCACCGCGCGACCGACGCGGCGAGCCCCGCGGTGGCGGCCGCCGTCGCCGCCGCCCGCGCACCGGGTACCACGGACGAGCAGTGGGCCACGCTGCTCGCCCGGTTCGACCGCGAGATCGGTCGGCTGCAGCGCCTGTTCGGCGAGATCTACGGGGCCGGGGAGCGCACCGACGCCGAGCTCGCACTCCTCGCCGGACAGCTCGCGACGAGTTGGCAGGAGCGCCCCGCCGACCTGCAGGAGCTCGATGCGGCCCGTGAGGCCGACCCCTCCTGGTTCGAGTCCAACGAGATGGTCGGCGGGGTGCTCTACGTCGACCGGTACGCCGGCGACCTCGACGGCGTGCGGGCCCAGATCCCGTACTTCCGGGAGCTCGGGCTGACGTACCTGCACCTCATGCCCTTGTTCGAGGCGCCGGCGCAGAACTCCGACGGCGGCTACGCCGTCTCGAGCTACCGCGCGGTGAACCCGGCGCTGGGCGACATGGAGGGGCTCACCGCGCTCGCGGCCGACCTGCGCTCGCAGGGCATCGCCCTCGTGCTGGACTTCATCTTCAACCACACGTCGGACGAGCACGCCTGGGCTCGCCGGGCCCAGGCGGGCGAGCCCGAGTACGAGGACTTCTACTGGATCTTCCCCGACCGGACGATGCCGGACGCCTACGAGCGCACCGTCCGGGAGATCTTCCCCGACGACCACCCCGGCGCCTTCGTCCCGATCCCGACCCCGGACGGCCACGGCGAGCGATGGGTCTGGGCGACCTTCCACTCCTTCCAGTGGGACCTCAACTACACCAACCCCGCCGTGTTCCGGGCGATGGCGGGCGAGATGCTCTTCCTCGCCAACCGGGGCGTCGACATCCTGCGGATGGACGCGGTCGCCTTCATCTGGAAGCAGCTCGGCACGTCCTGCGAGTCGCTGCCGCAGGCCCACGCGCTGATCCAGGCCTTCAACGCGGTGTGCCGCATCGCTGCGCCCGCCGTGCTGTTCAAGTCCGAGGCGATCGTGCACCCGGACGAGGTGATCGGGTACATCTCGCCGCAGGAGTGCCAGCTGTCGTACAACCCGCTCCAGATGGCGCTGATCTGGAGCTCGCTGGCCACCCGGGACGCCCGCCTGCTGCAGCAGGCGCTGGAGCGTCGCCACACGCTGCCGCCGGGGACCGCGTGGGTGAACTACGTCCGCAGCCATGACGACATCGGATGGACCTTCGCCGACGAGGACGCCGCCGAGCTCGGCATCGACGGGTACGAGCACCGGCGGTTCCTCAACCGGTTCTACGTCGACAGGTTCCCGGGGTCGTTCGCGCGGGGCGTGCCCTTCCAGGACAACCCCCGCACCGGGGACTGCCGGATCGCCGGGACGACGGCGTCCTTGGCCGGCCTGGAGGCGGGGGACCCCGGGGCGGTGGACCGCATCGTCCTGGCTCACTCCATCGTGCTCTCGACCGGGGGCATCCCGCTGCTCTACCTCGGCGACGAGGTCGGGCAGCTCAACGACCTCGGCTACGTCGACGAGCCCGGGCACGCCGAGGACAGCCGATGGGTGAACCGCCCGCACTACCCGGCCGAGGCGTACCGCCGGCGTCTGGACCCCTCGACCGACTCCGGGCGCCTCCACGCCCGCCTGCGCCGGCTGCTCGACGTGCGCCGCACCACGCCGGAGCTGGCCGGGAACCGACTCGTCGGCTTCGACGCCCGCAACCCGCACGTCCTGGGGTACCAGCGACCGGGTGAGGACCCGGACGGCCGGGCCACCGTCGTGCTGTGCCTGGCGAACGTCGCCGACGAGCCGCAGGGCGTCGACGCCCTCACCCTCTCCGGCATGCCGCTCGAGGCGCTCGACCTGGTGACCGGGGAGCGGGTCGGGCTGCGTGAGGGACTGACCCTCCCGGCGCACGGCGTCCGGTGGCTGCGGACCGTCCTCGAGAGTGGGCCGGCCGACGCACCGGTCCAGAAGCCGGACTCGTGAACCACGATGCGAGACGGCCGGGGGTCGACGTGACACCTGCCGAGGGGCGGCGTAGGGTGCGAGGCGTGCAGATGATCGTCGTCGTACTTCCCGAGCGCGCAGGCTAGAGGCCCCTCGCACGGTCCGTCTGCGCGCTCCCCCTCGACACGGCTCGCTCCCGGGCCCGAGGGGTTTTTGTGCCACCGCCCGGCGAGGTGAGCTCACCGGGCGCCCGAGCAGTACCGCACCGACAGCCAGGAGAGACCGATGGTCCAGGGTCACCACCCGGCGCCACCGCGCACCAGCGGCGCCGCCAGCATGCCCACTCCGAGCGCGCCGCGCCCGGCTGCCCCCCAGGCGGCCAACGGCAACGCGGGCCGCCTCTCGCCCGTACCGAGCGCCGCCACCGTCGCCCCGCACGCGGTCACCGGTGCGCAGTCCATCGTCCGCTCGCTCGAGGAGGCGGGGGTCGACGTCGTCTTCGGCATCCCCGGTGGCGCGATCCTGCCGACGTACGACCCGCTCATGGCCTCCGAGCGGCTGCGGCACATCCTGGTGCGGCACGAGCAGGGCGCCGGCCACGCCGCCTCCGGGTACGCCCACGCGACCGGCCGGGTCGGCGTCTGCATGGCGACGTCCGGGCCGGGTGCGACGAACCTGGTGACGCCCATCGCGGACGCCAACATGGACTCGATCCCGATGGTCGCGATCACCGGCCAGGTCGGCGCGGCGATGATCGGCACGGACGCGTTCCAGGAGGCCGACATCGTCGGCATCACGCTGCCGATCACGAAGCACAACTTCCTCGTCACGGACCCGGACGACATCCCGCGGACCATCGCCGAGGCCTTCCACATCGCCTCGACCGGACGCCCCGGGCCGGTGCTGGTGGACATCGCGAAGTCGGCGATGCAGGCCGGGACGACGTTCTCGTGGCCGCAGGACCTGCGCCTGCCCGGCTACCACCCGGTCACCAAGCCGCACGCGAAGCAGATCCGCGAGGCCGCCCGGCTGCTCGCCACGGCGCGTCGTCCGGTGCTCTACGTCGGTGGCGGGGCGATCCGCTCCGGCGCGTCGGCCGAGCTCCTGCGCCTGGTCAACGCGAGCGGCGCGCCCGCGGTCACCACCCTCATGGCGCGCGGTGCGCTGCCGGACTCCCACCCGCAGAACCTCGGCATGCCGGGCATGCACGGGACGGTCGCCGCCGTCGCGGCGCTGCAGAAGGCCGACCTCATCGTCGCCCTCGGCGCCCGCTTCGACGACCGCGTGACCGGCAAGCTCGCGAGCTTCGCCCCGCACGCCGCCGTCGTGCACGCCGACGTCGACCCGGCCGAGATCGGCAAGAACCGGCACGTGGACGTGCCGATCGTCGGTGACCTGCGCGAGGTCCTCGCCGACCTGCTGCCCGAGCTCGAGCGCGAGCACGCCCAGCACGGCCTGCCGGACCTCGAGGGCTGGTGGCGCCAGATCGACGACTGGCGCGAGACCTTCCCGCTCGGCTACGACGAGCCGGACGACGGCCACCTCGCGCCGCAGCACGTCATCCAGCGGATCGGCGAGATCTCCGGGCCGGAGTCGATCTTCGTGTCCGGCGTCGGTCAGCACCAGATGTGGGCCGCGCAGTTCATCCGTTACGAGCGCCCGAACTCCTGGCTCAACTCCGGGGGCTCGGGACCATGGGGTACTCCGTGCCCGCCGCGATGGGCGCCAAGGTGGGCCAGCCCGACCGGACCGTCTGGGCGATCGACGGCGACGGCTGCTTCCAGATGACCAACCAGGAGCTCGCGACCTGCACGATCAACGAGATCCCGATCAAGGTCGCGGTGGTCAACAACTCCTCGCTCGGCATGGTCCGCCAGTGGCAGACCCTGTTCTACGAGTCGCGCTACTCCAACACCGACCTGCACACGGGCCACGGCACCGTGCGCGTGCCGGACTTCGTCAAGCTCGCCGACGCCTACGGCTGCGTGGGCCTGCGCTGCGAGACGAAGGCCGACGTCGACGCCACGATCAAGCGGGCGATGGAGATCGACGACCGCCCCGTGGTGGTCGACTTCACGGTCTCGCGGGACGCGATGGTGTGGCCGATGGTCGCCGCGGGCGTCTCCAACGACGAGATCCAGTACGCCCGCGGCATCAGCCCGGCCTGGGACCGGGAGGAGTAGTGCGCCGCCTCGGCCCGCACCGCACCACCACCCCGGCGTCCCCGACGCACGGCCCGACGCAACCGCAGACCTCCCCGGAAAGGGTGCAGCATGAGCAGCAGGCACACGCTCTCGGTGCTGGTGGAGAACAAGCCCGGCGTGCTCACGCGCGTGGCCGGCCTCTTCGCCCGCCGGTCGTTCAACATCCACTCGCTCGCCGTCGGCCCGACCGAGCACGAGGAGATCTCCCGGATCACCGTCGTGGTCGAGGTCGACGAGCTCCCGCTCGAGCAGGTGACGAAGCAGCTGAACAAGCTCATCCACGTGCTCAAGATCGTCGAGCTCGAGCCGCAGGCGTCCGTGCAGCGCGAGCTGCTGCTGGTCAAGGTCCGCGCGGACCTCGCCCAGCGCAGCCACGTGCTCGAGGTCGTCGAGCTGTTTCGCGCCCGCGTGGTCGACGTCGTCCCGGACGCCGTCACCATCGAGGCGACCGGCAGCCCCGACAAGCTCGCGGCGCTGCTCGCGGCGCTCGACCCGTTCGGCGTCCGCGAGATCGTGCAGTCCGGCACTGTGGCGATCGGGCGCGGCTCGCGCTCGATCACCGACCGGGCACTGGAGCGCGTGACCCGCTCCGCCTGACCGTCCCACCGTCCCTACGCAAGCCAGCAGTACGACAACCGAGGAGATCCACCGTGGCAGAGCTGTTCTACGACGACGACGCCGACCTGTCCATCATCGCCGGGCGCAAGGTCGCCGTGATCGGTTACGGCAGCCAGGGCCACGCCCACGCGCTGAACCTGCGCGACTCCGGGGTCGACGTCCGCGTCGGCCTGCGTGAGGGCAGCTCGTCGCGCACGAAGGCGGAGAACGAGGGCCTGCGCGTCCTGACCGTCGCCGAGGCGACCAAGGAGGCCGACGTCGTCGTCGTGCTGGCCCCCGACCAGGTCCAGCGGCACGTGTACCGCGACGAGATCGCCCCCAACCTCGCCGACGGCGCCGCCCTCGTCTTCGGGCACGGCTTCAACATCCGCTTCGGCTACATCACCGCGCCCGAGGGCGTCGACGTCGTCATGGTCGCCCCCAAGGGCCCGGGTCACCTCGTCCGCCGCGAGTTCGTCGACGGCCGCGGCGTGCCGGTCATCGTCGCCGTCGAGCAGGACGCGTCCGGCTCCGCCTGGGACCTCGCGCTGTCCTACGCGAAGGCGATCGGCGGCCTGCGGGCCGCCGGCATCAAGACGACGTTCACCGAGGAGACCGAGACGGACCTCTTCGGCGAGCAGGCGGTGCTGTGCGGCGGTGCCTCGCAGCTCGTCCAGTACGGCTTCGAGACGCTGACCGAGGCCGGCTACCAGCCCGAGGTCGCGTACTTCGAGGTGCTGCACGAGCTCAAGCTCATCGTCGACCTCATGGTCGAGGGCGGCATCGCCAAGCAGCGCTGGAGCGTCTCGGACACCGCCGAGTACGGCGACTACGTCTCCGGGCCGCGGGTCATCGACCCGAGCGTCAAGGAGAACATGAAGGCCGTCCTGGCCGACATCCAGTCCGGCGCGTTCGCCGACCGGTTCATCACCGACCAGGACAACGGCGGCAAGGAGTTCGCCGAGCTGCGCGCGAAGGGCGAGGCGCACCCGATCGAGGCGACCGGCCGCGACCTGCGCAAGATGTTCGCCTGGGTCAAGCCGTCCGACTCCGACTACGTCGAGGGCAGCGCCGGCCGCTGACCCCACCGGTCCGCCCGCCCGGACGGGGCTGGACCACCCCGTCGAGTGCGACGTCCTCCACCCTTCGCGTGAGCGGAACGGTGGAGGACGTCGCACTCGGCATGTCAGGGAGGGGCGGCCGATGGCCTCGTCGGCCTTGACGGCCTCGCGCTCGCCGCGGGGGAGGTCCGGCCCGACGGTGGAGTCGGCGTCGGTCTGGTGCTCGGCCTCGGCGTTGATCTCCGCCCCCAGCAGGATCGCCACGCACGACAGCCACATCCACACGAGCAGGACGACGACGCCCGCCAGGGCCCCGTACATCCGGGCGTACCGGTCGAACTCGGCGACGTAGAGCGAGAACAGGCCCGACGCGACGAGCCAGAAGCCGGTCGCCACGACCGCACCGACCGTCACCCAGCCCACCCGCGGCTCGCGGCGGTCCGGGGCGTAGCGGTAGATCACCCCGAGGGACAGCGCGAACACCCCCGACACCAGCACCCACCGGCCCAGGCCGAGCAGGACCCCGCCGTCGACCACCGCGGGGAACACCGCGACGAGCGCCAGCAGGACGAAGAACACGACGACGGTGCCGAGCGTGAACACCAGCGCCAGCCCGCGCCGCTTGAGGAAGCCCGAGCGCTCCCGCTCCTCGTACACGAGGTTCACCGAGGTGAGCAGGTGGTCCATGCCGACGAAGGCGGACCACAGCGCGACGAGCAGCGACACGATGAGCGCGATGCCGAGCCCCTGCTGGTCGCTGCGCACCAGCGTCTCCATCTGGGTGGCCACCAGCTCGGAGGCCTCGGCCGGGAGCGTGGCCGACAGCGCCTCCACCTGCACGCCGAGCTGCGCCGGGGTGCTGACCAGCCCGTAGAGCGCGACGACGGCGATGAGCGAGGGGAACAGCGCGAGGAAGCCGAAGAACGCCACGCCCGCGGCGATGAGCGGGACGCGGTCCTCGAACGACCGTCGCAACGCCCGGACCGTGACCTGCCGCCAGCCGCGCGGCGGGATCTGCGCCGGGGAGTCGGCGTGCGCGCCGGGGTGCGCCCGCTCGTCGTGGTCGACGCTCATCGTCACCTCCCGGGGTGTGCGCCCCAGTGTGTCGCGGACGCCGCCGCGGCGCGCGCGTCGCGGCGTCCGACGTGCCACCGCGGTCCGGTGGTCGGGGATCATGGGGGCATGACGAGCGCACACGGCCCCGCGGACGACGCCGCCTCGCACGAACGGCACCGCACCGGGCAGGCACCGGACGACGCGCCGGTCCCGGTCCCCGACGGCGACGAGATCGCGGCGTTCTGGGAGCTCGCCCGCGGGCGGGCGGGTCTCGGCCGGCTGTC
The DNA here is from genome assembly GCF_031582905.1 of Cellulomonas sp. ATA003. NCBI lineage: Bacteria > Bacillati > Actinomycetota > Actinomycetes > Micrococcales > Cellulomonadaceae > Cellulomonas > Cellulomonas sp. ATA003. The sequence goes on along the minus strand of NZ_CP133990.1, from coordinate 2,600,742 downwards.
CGCGGTGGTCGGGACCGGGGCCGGGGCGAGCGTGCCGCCGCCCGCGTGGGCGTTCGGGGACTCGCCCCGGCTCGCCGACGCGCTGCTCGACCTCGTGCTCGCCGGGACGAAGACCGCGACGTCCACGGCGCTGTGGGAGCTCACCGACGCCGGCGTGCCCACGCCGGAGCCGGGTGACCTGTCGATCGTCGTCGACGGGCGCGGGCACCCGCGCGCCCTGGTGCGCACCACGGCCGTGAGCGTGGTCCGGTTCGCCGACGTCGACGCCGAGCACGCCCGGCTCGAGGGCGAGGGCGAGGACGACCGCTCGCTCGCGTCGTGGCGGGTCGAGCACGAGCGGTACCTGCGCCGGGTGGCCGCGCCGTCGGGCCGGACGGTCGACGGCGACACACCGGTCGTGCTCGAGCGGTTCGAGGTCCGCTACCCGCCGCAGCGCCGGGCCCGCGCCGCGGTCACCGGCGACTGACCGAAGCCTGAGACGGGCGTCCCGCAGTCTGGAACCGCTGGCTAGGGTCGGTGGCATGACGCGCACGCTCGAACTTGCAGTGATCGCCGGCGACGGGATCGGCACGGAGGTCGTCGAGCAGGGCCTGCAGGTCTTGGACGCCGCCATCGCCGGGAGCGACGTCACCGTCGCCACCCGCGAGTTCGACCTGGGAGCGCGCCGCTGGCACGCGACGGGTGACACCCTCACCGACGCCGACCTCGAGGCGATCCGGGCCCACGACGCGATCCTGCTCGGCGCGATCGGCGACCCGCAGGTGCCGTCCGGCGTCCTCGAGCGCGGCCTGCTGCTCAAGCTGCGCTTCACGCTGGACCACTACGTCAACCTGCGCCCGGGGCGGCTGTACCCCGGCGTCACGTCGCCGCTCGCCGACCCGGGCGAGGTCGACTTCGTCGTGGTCCGCGAGGGCACCGAGGGCCCGTACGTCGGTAACGGCGGCGCCCTGCGCGTGGGGACCCCCGCCGAGATCGCCAACGAGGTGAGCGTCAACACCGCGTTCGGCGTCGAGCGCGTCGTCCGGGACGCCTTCGCGCGGGCCGCCGCACGCCCCGCAAGAAGCTCACGCTCGTGCACAAGCACAACGTGCTCGTGCACGCCGGGCACCTGTGGCGCCGGACCGTCGAGGCCGTCAACGCCGACTTCCCGGACGTCACGGTCGACTACCTGCACGTCGACGCCGCGACGATCTTCATGGTCACCAACCCGTCGCGGTTCGACGTGATCGTCACCGACAACCTGTTCGGCGACATCCTCACCGACCTCGCCGCGGCCATCACCGGCGGCATCGGGCTCGCCGCGTCGGCGAACATCAACCCGGACACCGACGCGTCCGGCGCGCACGTCGCGCCGTCGATGTTCGAGCCGGTGCACGGCTCCGCGCCGGACATCGCCGGTCAGGGCAAGGCCGACCCGACCGCGACCGTCCTGTCGGTCGCGCTCATGCTCGACCACCTGGGCCTCGCCGACGAGGCCCGTCGCGTGGAGGCGGCGGTCGCGGCGGACCTGGTCGAGCGGGGTGGGCGAGTACGGTCGACGGCCGAGGTGGGTCGCGACCTCGCCGCGCGCGTCGCCGGCTGACCTGCGCCCCCGGGGCGATCCCCGCACCGTCCTCGGCCGTCACCACCGGTACCGTCAGTCCGACCACCAGGTGAAAGGCCCCCGCACCATGATCACCCCCGTCCACGCGACGACGAGCGTCTCCGACGCCGAGGCCGCGTACACGATCCAGCCGCACCCGTCCCCGCTGCCCGAGGCCGAGCGCGAGGCCGCGCTCGCCCAGCCGCGCTTCGGGACCGTCTTCACCGACCACCTGGCCCGCGCCACCTGGACCGCCGGTGACGGCTGGCACGACCGTCGGGTCGAGCCGTACGGACCGCTCCAGCTCGACCCCGCGGCCGCCGTCCTGCACTACGGCCAGGAGATCTTCGAGGGGCTCAAGGCCTACCGGCACGACGACGGCTCGGTGTGGACCTTCCGCCCGTGGGCCAACGCCGACCGGTTCGCGGCGTCCGCGCGGCGCATCGCGTTGCCCGAGCTGCCCGCAGAGGACTTCCTCGCCGCCATCACCGCGCTCGTGCGCACCGACTCCGCGTGGGTGCCGTCGGGGAGGAGATGAGCCTGTACCTGCGGCCCTTCATGTTCGCCTCCGAGCGCTTCCTCGGCGTCCGGCCCTCGCTCGAGGCGGAGTTCCTCGTCATCGCCTCGCCGGTCGGCCCGTACTTCGCCGGCGGGGTCACGCCGGTGTCGATCTGGGTCGCGCAGGACTTCCACCGCGCCGGCACCGGCGGCACGGGCGCGGCGAAGTTCGGTGGCAACTACGCGGGCAGCCTGCTGCCCCAGCAGGTCGCGCACGCCCAGGGCTTCGACCAGGTGTGCTTCCTCGACGCGGCGACGAACACGACCCTGGAGGAGCTCGGCGGCATGAACGTCTTCGTCGTGCACGCCGACGGCCGGGTGTCCACGCCCGAGCTGACCGGCACGATCCTCGAGGGTGTCACCCGGTCGTCGATCCTGCGCCTGCTGGCCGACGCCGGCCACGAGGTCACCGAGCGGCGGATCCCGCTCGCCGAGGTCACCGCCGGGCTGACGGACGGGTCCGTCGCGGAGGTGTTCGCGTGCGGCACCGCCGCGGTCATCACCCCGATCGGACGGCTCGCCGGCGCCGACTTCGACCTCACGGTGGGAGACGGGACGTCCGGAGCGGTCACCACGAGCATCCGTGCGCAGCTCACCGACATCCAGTACGGCCGTGCCGCCGACCCGCACGGCTGGATGCACCGGCTGATCTGACCGGCGTGCGCACCCGGGCGGCCGACGTCCGGGTGCGCACGGGACCGCTGGTCGCATGCTGGACGTCGTTCTCACGTGCCGGACGGTGTGCCATGATGACGGCATGCAGCACCCGCTCCTCATCGCCTAGCGCGTTCGGCCCACCCGCCGAACGCGCAGACCCTCCGCACCCCGGGGGTCTTTTTGTTGCCGGGCACCACCCCGTCCGGCACCCGTCGACCGCCGTCGGGCACCACCCCCGCCCGCACCCCGGCCGGCGCCGCCCACCAGTCACCACGGAGATGCCACGTGACCGACCTCAGCGCGCCGACCACGGCGTTCCACGTCTACGACACGACCCTGCGCGATGGTGCGCAGCAGGAGGGCATGAACCTCTCCGTCGCCGACAAGCTCGCGATCGCGCCGCTGCTCGACGATCTCGGGGTCGGCTTCATCGAGGGCGGGTGGCCGGGCGCGATCCCCAAGGACACCGAGTTCTTCGCCCGCGCGGCGACCGAGCTGCGGCTGCGCAACGCCCAGCTCGCGGCGTTCGGCGCGACCCGCAAGCCCGGGCTGCAGGCCTCGGCGGACCCGCAGGTCCGGGCCCTGCTGGACGCGCAGGCCCCCGTCGTGACGCTCGTCGCCAAGAGCGACATCCGCCACGTGCAGCGCGCACTGCGCACCACGGGCGAGGAGAACCTCGCGATGATCGCCGACACCGTCGCGTTCCTCGTCGCCGAGGGTCGCCGGGTCGTGCTCGACGCCGAGCACTTCTTCGACGGCTACCGGTTCGACCCGACCTACGCGGTGGACGCCGTCCGGGCAGCCTTCGAGGCCGGGGCGGAGGTCGCGACGCTGTGCGACACCAACGGCGGCATGCTGCCCGACGACGTCCACGCCGTGGTCACCGCGGTGCGCGGCGCCGTCGGGCCGGTCGGCCGGCTCGGTATCCACGCGCACAACGACTCGGGGTGCGCGGTCGCGAACTCCCTCGCGGCGGTCGCTGCCGGCGCCGACCACGTGCAGGGCACCGTCAACGGCTACGGCGAGCGCACCGGCAACGCCGACCTCATCGCGGTCGTGGCGAACCTCGAGCTCAAGGCGAACCGCACCCTGCTCGCCGGGGGCGCCCTGCGGGACGCGACCCGCATCGCGCACGCGATCAGCGAGATCACCAACATCAGCCCGTTCGCCCGCCAGCCGTACATCGGCGCGAGCGCGTTCGCGCACAAGGCCGGGCTGCACGCGTCCGCCATCAAGGTCGACCCGGACCTCTACCAGCACATCGACCCGACCCTCGTCGGCAACGACATGCGGATGCTCATCTCCGACATGGCCGGGCGGGCGTCGATCGAGCTCAAGGGCCGTGAGCTCGGCTTCGAGCTCGAGGGCCAGGCCGACCTGCTCAGCCGTGTGACGGACCGGGTCAAGCGCTCGGAGGCTGAGGGGTACACGTTCGACGCCGCCGACGCGTCCTTCGAGCTGCTGCTGCGCGAGGAGGTCGACGGCGAGCGGCTCGCGTACTTCGACGTCGAGTCGTGGCGGGTCATCGTCGAGACGATGCCCGGCGCCCCGCACGAGGCGAACGCCGAGGCCACCGTCAAGCTCACCGCGGGCGGTCAGCGGGTCGTGGCGACCGGGGAGGGCAACGGCCCGGTCAACGCGCTCGACCACGCGCTGCGCCAGGCGCTCGTCGGCTGCTACCCGCAGATCGAGCGGTTCGAGCTCATCGACTTCAAGGTGCGCATCATGGACACGATGCACGGCACCGACGCCGTCACGCGCGTGCTCGTGGAGACCATGGACCTGGGTGCGGAGACGACGTGGCGGACCGTGGGCGTGGGGCCGAACGTCATCGAGGCGTCGTGGGAGGCCCTCGTGGACTCGGTGGTCTACGGGCTGCTGAAGGCAGGGGTCGAGCGCCGGTCCTGACCGCCGGGTCGTCCGGGCGTCGTCGTCCGGGCGTCGGGGCAGCCCGACCTACGATGACCCCGTGACTGGCGACGGCGTCCTGCGGGGCGAGTACAAGGTGCCCGGCGGCAAGCTCGTGGCGGTCGACGTCGAGGTGACGGACGGGTCACTGGGGCGAGTCGCGGTGAGCGGGGACTTCTTCCTCGAGCCCGACGACGCCCTGAGCCGCATCGACGCCGCGCTCACAGGCCGGCCCGAGGACGCGAGCGTCGCGGACCTCACCGCCGCGGTGAAGGCCGCGCTGCGACCCATCGACACCCTGGTGGGTTTCACGCCCGAGTCGGTCGCCGTGGCGGTCCGGCGAGCGGTCGGCCGGGCGACCGGGTGGCACGACCACACGTTCGAGGTGATCCACGAGGACGTACCCCGGGCGCCCGCGGTGAACGCCGCGCTCGACCAGGTGCTCCTCGAGGAGCTCGCCGCGGGGCGGCGCGGCCCCACCCTGCGGTTCTGGGAGTGGGTCGAGCCGGCGGTGATCATCGGCTCGTTCCAGTCGCTGCGCAACGAGGTCGACCTCGAGGCGGCCGGCGAGCTCGGCATCGACGTCGTGCGCCGCATCTCCGGCGGCGGCGCGATGTTCATGGAGGCCGGGAACTGCATCACGTTCTCGCTCGTCGTGCCCGCGTCCCTGGTGGACGGGCTGACGTTCGAGCAGTCGTACGCCTTCCTCGACGACTGGGTGATCGGTGCGCTGGCCGACGTCGGCGTGCGGGCGTCGTACTCCGGCCTCAACGACATCGCGTCCCCGGCCGGGAAGATCGCCGGGGCCGCGCAGAAGCGCGTGGTCGGGGGCGGCGTCCTGCACCACGTGACGATGGCCTACGACATCGACGCCGAGAAGATGACCCGGGTCCTGCGGGTGGGCCGGGAGAAGCTGTCCGACAAGGGCACCCGCAGCGCCGCCAAGCGGGTGGACCCGGTGCGCTCGCAGACCGGTCGGTCCCGCGCCGAGGTCATCGCGGCGTTCGACGCCCATTTCCGCGCGCGGTACGGATGCGTCGACGGCGCCCTGCGTCCCGAGGAGGTCGCGCGCGCCGAGGAGCTGGTCGCCACGAAGTTCGGCACGCCGGAGTGGACGGCCCGGGTGCCGTAGGCGCGCTCAGCTGCGGCGGTCGATGACGACGAACGACACCACGCCGACGGTGATGAACACCCAGGGCAGGACGGTCAGCAGCGTCTCGGCGTCGACGCCCACGAGGCTCGCGACGAGCGCCATCGGCGCGACGGCGAAGGCGGCGCTCCCCACCATCGCGGCCGCGCGCAGCAGGACCTGGCTGTCGCGCTCGTCCGGCTGGCCGCCCATGACGCGGGACGCCGTCGCCGCCTCGGCGCCGCGTCGCGCGCTGCGCACGCGGGCCAGTGCGAGCAGACCCAGCACGAGCAGCCCGCCGGTGAGCTGGCCCGCGGCGGTGTCGCGCTCGCCCTGGGCGGCCGTGTACGCCGCCAGCGCCGTGATGCCGGCGAGCCCGGCCAGGACGGCGCCCCACCAGAACAGGCGGGCGGTGCGGGCGTCAGACGTCGGCATGGTCGTCGGCGTGGTCGTCGGCATGGAAGATCTCCTCGATGGTGGCGCCGAAGTAGCGCGCGATGGTGAACGCCAGGGGCAGGGACGGGTCGTACCTGCCGGTCTCGAGCGAGTTGACGGTCTGCCGGGAGACACCGAGCGCGGTGCCCAGCGCCCCCTGGGAGAGCCCGGCCTCCTCGCGGAGCCGGCGGATCTCGTTCCTCATCGCCGCGCGGCCGGGACGTCGTCGTCCGTGGCGGCCCCGGGCGCGGGGCGGGGGCCTGGGCGAGCGCGGCCACGTCGATGAGGACGTGCAGCACGATCGGGACCAGCAGGCTGCCGGTCGCGAGGTAGATCGAGGCGAACACGGCCCCGACCACACCGGTCGCGAGAACGCCCGCCGGCCCCTGGTACAGGTGCGCGACACCGAACAGGACCGCGGCCAGCCCGACGACGACCCAGGCAGGGGTCTCGGGCGCCACCAGCGCGAGGGTCAGGACGAGCAGGCCCCGGTAGGTGACCTCCTCGGTGATCCCCGCGGTGACCGAGACCGCCGTCCAGGCTCGCCGTCCCCGTGGCGTGGTGGGGAGCATGGGGGCGACGGCGGGTGCCGCCAGGACCTGGGGGTCGTCCGGTGCGAGGCGTCGCTCGGCGCGGCGGGCCAGGGCGCCCAGGACGCCGGCCGCGACGGCGACGCCGACGAGCACGCCCAGGACGGTCCACATGCCCTCGCCGCCGATGAGCGAGGCGCCGGTGTCGCGTGCCCGGTCGGCGACCTGGGCGCCGTCGGGCAGGCGCACCCCGAGGTCGGCCGGCCCCACGCCGGGGAGGAGCGTGACCCCGGCGAGGGCGGCGACGGCCCAGCCCCAGCTCAGCACGATCCACCGGCGGTACAGGTGCAGGCGGGCGCCCTCGGCGCGTGCCGGGTCGGCGGCGATGCGGCGCACCAGGGTCCGGTGGTCGCGGCGCCCGACGACGGGGTCGACGAGCACGAGCGCGAGCGTCAGGGTGACGAGCACGGCCAGCGTCACGGGTGGGACGTCGAGGGCCTGCAGGCCGTCCAGGGTGCTCTCCACGCGTACCTCCGTCGATGGTCGGGTGTGGGACGTCCGCCCCGGTCACGCGGAGCGGCGGGGTCAAGGAGCCTTGACACCTCGACCCGGCACCAGCGTGCCGAACCACGCCGGACCTGTCAAGCGTCCTTGACGCCCGACATGCCGAGTGCGACGTTCTCCACCGTTGGCGCGCCACGAAGGGTGGAGAACGTCGCACTCGACGGGGTGGCGGGCGGCCGGCAGGGTCAGGAGGGGCGGGCGGCCGCCGAAGACGGCGGTGCCGACGCGGACCGTCGTCGACCCCTCGGCGACGGCGACCTCGAGGTCACCGCTCATGCCCATCGACAGCTCCGTGGCGTCCGCCGTGCCGGGCGCGCCCGAGGCGAGAACCGCGTCCCGCAGCTCGCGCAGCCGCGCGAAGCCGGCCCGGACGACGGCGTCGTCGGGGGAGCGGGCGCCGATCGTCATGAGACCGCGCAGCCGCAGTCCCTCCAGCGCCGCGACCGCCAGCGCGAGCTCGACGGCGTCGTCGGGCGCGACGCCGTACTTCGAGTCCTCGCCCGAGACGTTGACCTGCACGAGGACGTCCAGCCGTCGTCCCGCGGCCGCCGCGCGGAGGTCGAGACGCCGCGCGAGGTCGAGCGTGTCCACGCTCTGCACGCACGTCGCCCAGCGCAGCGCGGCGTTGACCTTGTTGGACTGCAGGTGGCCGATGAGGTGCAGCTCGTCGGTGACGTCGGACAGGTCGGGGGCCTTGGCGACGAGCTCCTGCACCCGGTTCTCGCCGACGACGACGCGTCGCCCGCCGAGCCCGGGTGCCACCGCGAGCGCTGCCCGAACCCCCGCGACGTCGACGGTCTTGGTGGCGAGCAGCAGGCGCACGGACCCCGCGGGGCGGCCGGCGTCGTCCTCCGCGGTCAGCAGGCGCTCGTGGACGGCGACGAGCCGCTCCCGGACGCCCGTGGCGTCGCCGCCGTCGCCCTCGGCGGTGCCCCGGCCGGTGGTGGCCACGTCAGTCCCGCGCGATGGGGGCGAGGACGGCCCCGGTGAGCGCGACGAGGTCGGCCGGGGCCACCTCGACGTCGAGCCCACGCCGGCCACCGGAGACGAAGACGGTGTCCCACAGCTCGGCGGTCTCGTCGAGGACGGTGGGGTGCCGGGTGCGCTGCCCGAGCGGGGAGATGCCGCCGAGCACGTACCCGGTGACCCGCTCCGCGACCGCCCCGTCGGCCATGACCGCGCGCTTGCCGCCGACCGCGTGGGCGAGCGCCTTGAGGTCGAGCATCCCGGTGACGGGGACGACCGCGACCGTCAGGACGCCGTCGACGGACGTCATGAGGGTCTTGAAGACCTGCTCGGGGGGCACGCCGAGCACCTGGGCGGCCTCGAGCCCGTAGCCGACGTCGCTCGCCGGGTCGTGCTCGTAGGGGTGGGCGGTGTGCGGGACGCCGGCGGCCTCGAGGGCGGCGAGCGCCGGGGTGCCGGTCGGTGCAGCACGTGACTTCTTGACCACCCGCGCAGCGTAGGCCCGCCGCGCGCCGCTGACATCGCCGCGGCACGGGGACGAGCCCCGTGGCGGCTGGTCCGTCGCCCCGGGCGGTCCCTCGCCCGGGACGGAGGCTGGGTGCACGGCTGTCCCGGACGGGACGAATCGGCGACGCCGCTCGTTGTCGGGTCAGGACACACCAGGACTCCGGGCGCGCGGCGCCGGGCAGAGAGGGGCGGACGACGATGCGCCGGTCGACGCGCGGGGTGGTGGTGCTGGCGGTGGCTCTCGTGGTCAGCGGCTGCGCGGGGACCACTGCGGACCCGGACGCGCCCGGCGGCTCGGAGGGGAGCGCGCCCGACGCGAGCGGCGAGCCCGGGCCGTCCGGTCCGACCGAGGACCCGGAGCCGTCCACCACGGCCCCTCGCCCGACCCCCACGCAGCTCCCGCTCCCCGACAGGCCCGACCCGCCGTCGTCCACGCAGCAGCCGGCGCCCGACGACCTCACCGCGGCGGCGGTCCTCGACCTGGCCGCGCACCTCGGCGTCCCGGCCGAGGAGGTGTCCGTCGTCCGCGTGGAGGAGGTCACCTGGCCGGACGGCTCGCTCGGCTGCCCCGAACCCGGAGTGCTCTACACCCAGGCGATCATCGACGGGACGCTCATCGTGCTCGGCGCGGGCGGCTCGAACTTCCGGTACCACGCGAGCGAGCACCACGCGCCGTTCCTCTGCGAGGCGGACGGGGCGGCGGGCTCGCCCGACCTCTGACCGGCCCGCGGACCGAGCCACCGGCGCGCCGCCCGGGCACGACGCCGCCCGGGCACGACGCCGCCCGGCCCCCGAGTGCGGGACCGGGCGGTGTCGGGGTGCGGGTGGGCTCAGCGTCGCGGCCCCCGGAGCGGGATCAGGTCGGCCTGCTCACTACCCGTGGGGTCCTGCTGGTTGACGACCATCCAGCCCAGCACCGGCGTGCTCCCCAGCTGCTCGGCGTCCACCGTCGCGGTCCAGTCGACCCGGCCGCGACCGGGCAGCTCGAGGAGCTGCCCGGTCCCGACCGGCGGGTCGAAGGCGTCGAACGCCGCCCGGCCCTCGGTCTCGTCCAGCCCGCCGCTGACGAACGTGGTGGTCGCCGCGTCGTAGAGGAAGTCCGGGTTCGCCGCGCTCAGCCCCACGTCGCTCAGGACGAAGGGCAGCGTGACGGTGGCCGAGTTGATGCCGCCGGTCGCCGGCAGGGCCCGGATGGCCTCTCCGCTGCTGAGGTCCACCGTGACCGCCGCGAACTGGCCCGTGAACGCGCCGACGGTGAGGAGCCCGAGGTCCAGCCCGACGACGAGAAAGTCGGCGGTGCCGTTCTCGTCCGGGTCGACGAAGACGTCGTACTCGGCGGTGGACGCGCTGCCCAGACGCTGGTGGCTGTTGATGGCGAACACGCCGAGCCCCTGCGCCTCCGGCTCGTCCGGGAACGGTGCGACGTCCGGGAACGCCTGGACGCCGACGGCCCGGATGTCGGGGGCCCGGCCCCCGGTCAGCACGTCGTCGCCCCGGGCGTCCTGGAACCCCCAGGCGTACACGTCCGCGGTCCCCGGGACGCGCGAGCGGTTCTGGGTGGTGAGCTCGGCCGTGCCGTCCCGCGGGACCCGCACGGCCCCGGGATGGGTCTTCAGGTCCGACGTCGCCCGGTGCACCAGGAGGTAGGGGACGCGCAGGGTCACCGCACCGGAGTCCGGGCCGAGGACGGGGGTGAAGACCACCGTCCCGGACGCGGCCTGCAGCCCGTCGGCGGGCAGGTCGGGGGACGGCCGGACCGTCACCGTCACCTCGACCTGGACCTCCCGGAGTGCCGGCACGGTCACCGACGCCGGCTTGACGGACACCTCGGTGACCCCGTCGGGCTCGCTGCTCGCCTCGACGGAGGCGGCGAAGGTCAGCGGATCGGGCCCGGTGTTGCGCAGGGTGACCGTCCTGCGCTCGGTCACCGTGCGCTCGGACTCCCTGAAGCCGAAGGACAGGCTCGCCGTCCCCTCGTCGCCGAGGGCCACCACGGGGGTGCGGATCGCCTGGTCGGCGTCGACCAGGCCGGCGCCGAGGCGCAGGGCGCTGTAGCCCGCCGTGCCCTCGGGGTCGGCCGTGGTGATGATCGCTGCCTTGAGCGCGTCGACCTCCAGCCCGGGCCGGGCCTCGCGCAGCAGTGCGGCGACCCCCGCGACGTGGGGGAGGCCATCGAGGTCCCCGAGGACGTCCGGCCGCCGGTCCCGGTCCCCACGGCCGCCGAGACGATGGACACACCGGGCGCCGCCACGTCGGGCTTGGCGGTGTCGCCGGTCAGGGCGGGACCGGCGGAGGAGAAGCCGGCGGACCGCCGGAAGCCGGGGTTCGGCAGCGGGTCGCTGGCCGTGACGGTGGCCTGCTCGCCGTCCAGCGCGGCGAGCTGCTCACCCTGCTCCGGCGTGGCGCCCAGGAACGGGATCGTGACGCCCGCGATCGGACCCTCGATCGGCGGCAGCCCGGAGTCGTTGACCATGACGACGGCAGCGGCACCGGCCTCCTGCCCGAGGATCGCCCGGTCGACGCGCGGGCAGACGCCGCGGACCGTCACGACCACCGCACCGTCCTCGAGGTCGGCGTAGTCGGCCGCGGCGCAGCCGAGCGACTCGTCCGCCGGCGTCGCCGGGTCGTCGTCGAGCACGACGAGCGGACCGGTGGCGGGATCGGGGATGTCGACCGCGTTGGACACCTGGAGCTGCAGCTCGGTGTCGCCCGCCGTCAGGAGCGCGGCCGGGTAGCTCGCGACGGTGTCCAGCGCGGCGACGCTCAGCGCACGCTCCGCCGTGCCCGGGGACCCGACGATGTAGGTGATGTCGCCCGAGTTGCCGGCCGCCAGCACCGGCACCGTGCCCGCGCGGGCGGCGTTGTCGATCGCCGCGACCCCCGCGTCGCCCAGCGCGCTGAAGTCCGAGCCGAGGCTGAGGTTGATGACGTCGAGGTCGTGCGCCACCGCCCAGTCGACGGCCTCGGCGACCACGTCGGTCCCGCCCTCGCAGCCGAAGACCTTCAGCGCGTACAGCAGCGCCTGCGGCGCCACGCCCGGCCCCACCTCGAAGTCGACGTCGTGCGTCGAGGCGTCGTAGGGCCCGGTGTAGGTCGAGCCGTCGGTCAGCACGCCCATGCCGGCGGCGGTGCCGGCGACGTGGGTCCCGTGACCGTCGCAGTCGAGCGGGTCGGGATCCGGCGCGGGGACGGACGCAGGGTCGGTCGGTCCGGCGCCCGGGTCGTAGGCGTCCCCCACGAAGTCGTGGCCGCCCACGACCTTGGCGGTCGGGAACGTCCCCTCCTCGACCACCGCGGGGTCGTTCGCCGCGTAGGCTTCGGCCGTCCCCGGACCGCCGAAGGCGGCGTGGGTGTAGTCGATGCCGCTGTCGATGATCCCCACGGTGACCCCCTCGCCGGTCGCGCCCAGGTCCTCCCAGACCTCCTGGGGGATGTCGAGGAACGGCACCGAGTCGTCGTTCGTGCGCTCGACGGTGGGCACCGCGTGGACCGCGACGACGTCCGGCAGGGCGGCCACCCGGCTGAGGGCCGAGTGCGGCAGGCTGGCCTTGACGCCGTTGTAGGCGTCCTGCATCGCCGCGAGCACACGGCCGTCGAGCTCTTCGACGGCCTCGCGGATCGGCGCCTGGCGACGCTCCAACCACGACCGCAGGGCCGCACGCTGGCTGTCCGGCAGCTCGCCGCCGGCGTCCAGCGCCTGCGCCTGTGCTCCGGCGACCGGTTCACCCGCCACCTCCAGCATCACGGTCACCAGCCGGTCCGGGTCCAGGCCCGCCGGCTGGAAGTCGCTCCGCTGGCCGTCCGGCCCGGTCAGGGGGAGCTGGGTGATGCCGTCCAGCGGCCCGGGGAGCGCGGCGGGCACCGCGGCCCCCGAGGCCGTCGTGGGCACCATCACCGCACACAGCACCGCCGACGCCGACACCGCGGCAGCCATCACTCTTGTCCTACGACTCACGCTGACTCCGTTCGCGATGCACTGTGACCTCCAGTCACAGGGTCGTGACGAAGTGCACCACCTCCGGGGCCCCGTGCCTACCCTCCGGGGTGCGCGGATCACCATCCGGACGCTCCGGCCGACGCCCCCTGCGCCGTCGCCGGGGCTGCACCGTGCCGACCCGCTCAGACCGCCAGGCCGACCAGGGTGCCGACGCCGTAGGTGATGCCCATGGCGAGCGACCCGCCGACGAGGTTGCGCACGACGGCGGGTCGGCGGGGAGCACCGCCCAGCCGCGCCGACGAGGCCCCGGTGAGGGCGAGCGCGACGAGCACCGCGAGGAAGGTCACCGGCACTCGGGCGGCGACGGGCGTGACGAGGACCGCGACCAACGGCAGCAGACCCCCCACCACGAAGGCGGCGAACGAGGCCAGGGCCGCGTGGCCCGGGTCGACGAGCTCGTCGGGGTCGATGCCGAGCTCGACCCGGGCGTGCGCGCGCAACGCGTCGTGCGCGGTCTGCTCGACGGCGACCGCACGGGCCAGCTCGGGGGAGAGGCCGCTCGCGCGGTGCAGGTCGACGAGCTCCTCGAGCTCCTCCTCGGGGGACTCGGCGAGCTCCCGTCGCTCGAGGTCGAGCAGGGCGCGTTCGGAGTCGCGCTGGCTGGAGACCGACACGTACTCGCCGACGGCCATCGACAGCGCCCCCGCGGTGAGCGCGGCGACGCCGGCGATGGCGAGTGCCGGACGGTCGCTCGTCGCCCCCGCGACCCCGACGACGACGCCCGCGACGGACACGATGCCGTCGTTCGCGCCGAGGACGGCGGCGCGCAGGCGGTTCAGGCGCGCGGCGGTCCCGGGGTGGTGCGGCTCGACCGTGGTGGCACCCGCTGCGAGTGTGCTCATGCCGCCACGCTAGGCGCCTGCGGCGCGTCCGTCACCGAAGGCCAGGCTGGCCTCACTGCGGACGTCACCGCAGGTCAGGGCATCCTTACCTACCGTCAGGTGGCCGACGGTGCTACAGCCGACCGACCGCCGTCACCCGCACGACGACCTCACCGGCCGCGTCGCTCGCCGCGAGGTCGACGATGGCGTCGATGCGCCAGTCGTGGTCGTCGGCCGGGTCGTCGAGCACCTGCCGGACCTCCCACGTGCCGCGGGCGTGCGCCGGGCGCTCGGTGATCTGCAGCAGCGCCGGCCCACGGGCGTCCGGGCCGATCCCGATGGCGTCGTGGTCGTCGTAGTAGGGGTCGAGCGCGGCGGCCCAGGCGTCGGCGTCCCAGCCCGCGGCGCCGTCCAGCGCGCCGAGCGCCCGGTAGTCCTCGCGCGCGGCGAGGTCGACCCGGCGGAACATCGCGTTGCGGACCAGCGCGCGGAAGGCGCGGGCGTTGGCGGTGATCGGACGCGCGGACTCGTCCTCCGTGTCCAGCCCGGGGACGGCACCGGTGGCGCCGTCGGCCGCCGCCTCGTCGGGGTGGCGCAGGCGCTCCCACTCGTCGAGCAGGCTCGAGTCGGTGCGCCGGACGAGCTCGCCCAGCCACTCGACGAGCTCGGCGAGCTCCTCGGTCCGGCCGTCCTCGGGAACCGTCTGGCGCAGCGCCCGGTAGGCGTCGGCGAGGTAGCGCAGCAGCACACCCTCGGTGCGCTCCAGCCCGTAGAAGGAGACGCACTCCGCGAAGGTCATCGTCCGCTCGTACATGTCCCGGACGACCGACTTCGGGGACAGCTCGAGGTCGGCGACCCACGGGTTGGTCTGCCGGTACGTGGCGAACGCCGCGGTCAGCAGCTCGGCGAGGGGCTGCGGGTGGTGGATGTCCTCGAGGACGGCCATCCGCTCGTCGTAGTCGTAGCCCTCGGCCTTCATCGCCCCGATCGCCTCGCCGCGCGCCTTCTTCTCCTGCGCGATGAGCACCTGCCGCGGGTCGTCCAGGGTCGCCTCGATGACCGAGACGGTGTCCAGCGCGGCGGACGGCGACGCGGCGTCGATCAGGTCGAGGGCCGCGAAGGCGAACGGCGACAGCGCCTGGTTGAGCGCGAAGTTCGCCGGCACGTCGACCGTGAGCCGGACGGTCCGCCCGCGTCCGTCCGGGCGGGGCACGCGCTCGACGACCCCGGCCGCCCGCAGCGAGCGGTAGACGGCGATCGCGCGGCGCACGTGCCGCCCGCGCGCCGACTCGGGTTCGTGGTTGTCGGTGAGCAGCCGCGTCATGGCCTCGACCGGGTCGCCCGGCCGGGCCAGCACGTTGAGCACCATCGCGTGCGAGACCGCGAAGCTCGAGCTGAGGGGTTCGGGGTCGGCGTCGCGCAGCCGCTCGAACGTCTTGTCGGTCCAGTTCACCGCGCCCTCGGGGGCCTTCTTCCGGACGATCTTCTTCAGCTTCTTCGGGTCGTCCCCGGCGCGCTCGAGCAGCTTGCGGTTCTCGATGACGTGGTCCGGCGCCATGACGATGACCTCGCCGACCGTGTCGTAGCCCGCCCGTCCGGCGCGCCCGGCGATCTGGTGGAACTCGCGCGCGGTGAGGTGCCGCATCCGGACGCCGTCGTACTTCACGAGCGAGGTCAGGACGACGGTGCGGATCGGGACGTTGATGCCCACCCCGAGGGTGTCGGTGCCGCAGACGACCTTGAGCAGACCCTTCTGGGTCAGCCGCTCGACCACCCGGCGGTACTTGGGCAGCATCCCGGCGTGATGGACGCCGACGCCGTGGCGCAGCAGCCGGGACAGGGTGCGGCCGAACCCGGGGCCGAACCGGAAGTCCCCGAGCTCGGCGGCGATCTCGTCGCGCTGCTCGCGGGTCGCGACGTTCGTGCTCAGCAGGGCCTGGGCGCGCTCGACGGCGGCGGCCTGGGTGAAGTGCACGACGTACACCGGCGCGCGCCGGGTCCGCACGAGCTCCTCGAGGAGCTCGTGCAGCGGCTCGATCACGTAGGAGAACGTCAGCGGGACGGGACGCTCGGTGTGCGCGACGACGGCGACCGGTGCGCCGGTGCGCCGCTCGATGTCGTCGGCGAAGAACGAGACGTCGCCGAGCGTCGCGGACATGAGCAGGAACTGGGTGCGCGGCAGCTCCAGGAGCGGCACCTGCCACGCCCAGCCACGCTGGGGGTCGGCGTAGAAGTGGAACTCGTCCATGACGACCTGGCCGACGTCGGTGGCGTCACCTGAGTCACCTGAGTCGCCGTCGGCGCCGCCGGTGCGCAGCGCGTGGTTGGCGAGGATCTCCGCGGTGCAGCAGATGATCGGGGCGCCGGGGTTGACGGCCGAGTCGCCGGTCATCATGCCGACGTTGTCGGAGCCGAACGCCGCGACGAGCGCGAAGAACTTCTCGCTGACCAGCGCCTTGAGCGGCGCGGTGTAGAACGTGCGGCGGCCCTGCGCGAGCGCGACGAAGTGCGCCGCCATCGCGACCAGCGACTTCCCGGAGCCCGTCGGGGTCGCCAGGATCACGTGCGAGCCGGTGACGAGCTCCATGAGCGCCTCGGTCTGCGCCGGGTACAGCGTGAACCCGGCGTCGGTCGCCCAGCCGACGAACGCCTCGTACAGCGCGTCGGCGTCCTGCGGGTCGGCCGGGATCCGCTGGGCGAGGGTGAGCGGACGGTCGGCGAGGGTGGTCACGGAGTCCATCGTCTCAGCCCGGTGCGAGCCACCGTGCACGCCGGGACCCGGACATCAGCGTCGATCGAGGAGGGGCAGGTCGAGGTCGTAGGCCAAAACCATGGCGCGGGCCAGCTCGCCCTCCTGCTGGGCGCTGAGGTACCCGACGGTGCGTCCGAGCAGGTTCTTGGGGACGGTGACGACGTTGTCCAGAGCGACCGCGCACTCGTGGTCGAGGCCGTTGTCCGGCCCGACCCGGACCTCGCTCGACAGGCCTCTGACGGTGCTCGTGATGGGAGCGACGGTGACCTTGGTCATCGCACCCAGAGCAGCTGCCCGGGTCAGGATGAGAGCTGGTCGCGTCTTGTCGAGACGGACCAGACAGATCTCGCGCACGGGTCAGTCCTCGAGGTCCACGTGGGTCGCGGTCCACCGCACCAGGTCATCGAGGTCGTCGGCCGGGCCGTCGCGTCGGAGCGTCTGAGCGTCGTGCTGTGCAAGGAGTCGGCGCATCTCGCGTTCGACCGCGGAGGCGACAAGGGCGGCACGGCTCGGCGCCGTGCCGTCGGCGACTGCGCGGTCGAGGAACTCCACCATCTCGTCGGGGAGACGAACAGCGATCTGAGTGCTCACGCGACGACGCTACCAGAACGCATCCCATATCGGGATGCGTCCGGACGCCTCAGTCGGTGCCTGGCAACCACCGCCCACGCGCGTGCCCGATCGCGTCCGCGGCGCGGATGAGGCCGAGGTGGCTGAACGCCTGCGGGAAGTTGCCCGCCAGCCGTCCGGAGGCGGGGTCGTACTCCTCGCTCATCAGCCCCAGATCGTTGGCGAAGCCGAGCAGCGTGGTCATCAGGCGGTCGGCGTCGTCGAGGCGGCCGCTGGAGGCGTACTGCTCGACGAGCCAGAACGCGCAGATGAGGAAGGGGTACTCGTCGCCCTCGAGGCCGTCCAGACCGGCCCCCGTGCGGTAGCGGTGCACCAGCCCCAGCTCGCCCTGCAGCTCCTGCTCGATGCGCGCCACGGTGCCGAGCATGCGGGGGTCGTCGTACGCCAGGAACCCCGTGTGCGGGAGCTGCAGCAGCGAGGCGTCGACCTCGGTGTTGTCGTAGGTCTGGGTGAAGGTGTTGAGCTCGGTGTCGAACCCGCGCTCGTCGATCTCGGCGCGCATCCGCTCGCGCAGCTCGCGCCAGCGCTCGACCGGGCCGTCCAGACCGTGCTCCTCGACCGCACGGACCCCCTGGTCGAAGGCCGCCCACATCATCGCCCGACCGTGCGTGAAGTAGTGCAGGTCCCCCCGCATCTCCCAGATGCCGTGGTCCTTGCGGTCGATGTTCGACTCGCAGTAGAGCAGCAGGCTCTTCTGCAGGCCCCAGGTGTACTCGTCCTCCTCGACGCCGGCGTCGCGCAGCTGACCCAGCGCGATCATGACCTCGCCCACGACGTCGGCCTGGTACTGGTCGGCCGCCCCGTTGCCGATGCGCACCGGTCGCGAGCCCTCGTACCCGGCGAGGTGCTCGAGCTCCAGCTCGGTGAGGTCACGCTCCCCGGCCAGGCCGTACATGATGCGCACGTCGTCCGCGTCGCCGGCCACGGCGCGCAGCAGCCAGTCCCGCCACAGGCACGCGCCCTGCGTGAGGCCGTGCACGACGGCGACCTCGATGGTCAGGGCGGCGTCGCGCAGCCAGGTGTACCGGTAGTCCCAGTTGCGGCTGCCGCCGAACTCCTCGGGCAGCGACGCGGTGGCGGCCGCGACGATGCCCCCCGTCTCGGAGTGGGTCAGTGCCCGCAGGACCAGCAGCGACCGCAGCACCATGGGGTCGTGGTCGGTGTGCACCGCGAGCTCGGACGCCCACGCCGTCGACGACTCGATGGCCTCCGCCAGGGCGTTGTCGGCGTTCACCGGCTCCGGCGGCGACTGGTACGAGGGGAACCACGTGAGGTCCCAGTCCAGCCGCTCGCCCGCCCTGAGCGGGAACGCCCCGGTCAGGCGGGGCGCGCGGGCGCCGGCCTCCCCGGAGGACGCCGGCTGGTGTCCTCCGGGCTGCCCCGCGCTGCCCGGCTCGGTGTCACCGTGGCCGTCGTCGTCCGACCACCCGAGCAGCGGCCCGCTGATGAGCAGCCCGTCCGGACCCGCGAGGGAGAGCAGGGCGGGGCGCTCACGGTCGTCGATCCGCCGAACCCACGGCGTCGCCCGCGCGTAGTCGAAGCGCAGCCGCAGGTCGTGCTCGATGACGACCTCACCCTCGAGGCACTCCACGCGGCGCACGAGGTCGGCCTTGCCGGAGCTGGGCGGCATGAAGTCGGTGACCCGGACGGTGCCGGTCGGGGTGCGCCACGTCGTCTCGAGCACGAACGTCTGCGGGAGGTACCGCCACTCGACCACCTCGCCGTCGACGGCGGACAGCTGCCACCGGCCGTCGTCGGCGTCACCGAGGATCGCGGAGAACACCGCGGGGAGTCGAACCGAGGCAGGCACAGCCAGTCGATGCTGCCGTGCCGCGACACCAGCGGGCCGGTGCGCAGGTCGGACAGCAGGGCGTAGTCCTCCAGGGGGTGCTCATCGGTCCTGTATACGCACCGCCCGGCGTGGTCGCACGGTGCGCGCGCTAGCGTCCGGGCATGGCGAAGACGTCCGGCCGCGGGCCGAAGATCCCTGACGATGTCTACGAGGCCGAGCTGTTCCGGCTCCAGACGGAGCTGGTCAAGGTCCAGCAGTGGACCCGCGAGACGGGTGCGCGGATCGCGGTCGTCTTCGAGGGCCGCGACGCCGCGGGCAAGGGCGGCACGATCAAGCGGGTCACCGAGTACCTGAGCCCCCGGGTCGCGCGCATCGCCGCCCTGCCCGCCCCGACCGAGCGTGAGCGTGGCCAGTGGTACTACCAGCGGTACGTCGCCCACCTGCCGTCACCCGGCGAGATCGTGCTGTTCGACCGGTCCTGGTACAACCGCGCCGGCGTCGAGAAGGTCATGGGCTTCTGCACCCCGGCCGAGCACGCGCGCTTCCTGCGCCAGACGCCGCAGTTCGAGCAGATGCTCATCGACGACGGGATCCTGCTGCGCAAGTACTGGTTCTCGGTCTCCGACCGCGAGCAGCTGCGGCGGTTCCGGTCCCGCCTGGACGACCCGGTGCGGCAGTGGAAGCTCAGCCCGATGGACCTGGAGTCGATCAACCGGTGGGAGGACTACTCACGGGCCAAGGACGAGATGATGGTCCACACCGACGTCCCGGCGAGCCCCTGGTACGTCGTGGAGTCCGACATCAAGAAGCACGCCCGGCTCAACATGATGTCCCACCTGCTCTCGACGATCCCGTACACGGACGTCCCCACGCCGCGGGTCGAGCTGCCCGAGCGGCCGCCGGCGTCGCGCGGGTACGAGCGGCCCCCGCGGGAGCGGTCGACCTACGTGCCGGACCACGTCGCGGCGCTGCGGGGCGACCCGGAGCGCGACCTCTGAGGGATCGACTCCCCGACCAGGCGCTCGCACACCTCGAGCAGGCGCTCGCGCAGCACCGCCGACCGCTCCGCGAACCCGCGCTGGCGCGTCGCGTACTGCGCCTTGCCGGCCGGCGTCTCGATCGCCACAGCGGCCTCGCCGAGGGATGACACGTCGTACGGCGACGCCTGCATGTCGAGCGTCCGGATGTCGCGTGCGAGGACGAAGCAGTCCAGGACGAGGTCGCCCGGGGCGGCCGGACCGAGCTTCAGCACCCATTTGAGCAAGTCCATGTTGGCGTGCAAGCACCCGGGCTGCTCGAGCTCCGGCTGCGTCGCCCGGGTCGGCTGGAGCCGGTTGCGCGCGACGGCGTCGGGCGTGAAGAAGCGAAACGCGTCGAAGTGGGTGCAGCGCACGGGGTGGCTCTCCACGACGGCGTCGGTGCCCTCGCGGCCCAGCCGGAGCGGCAGGGAGTGACGCCGACGGGCGTCGTCCTCGCGGTAGACCATCGCCCACTCGTGCAGGCCCAGGCACCCCAGGTGCGCCGGACGGGATGCCGTCGCGGCCAGCAGCGTGCGGATGTAGCGGACCGTGTCGCCGCGGTCGGCGAGGAACGCCGCGACGTCGAGCGTGACGCCGTCGTCGGTGGTGCGGTGCCAGCGCCACGACGCACGGGCCGCGAGGTCGTCCGCCGTGCCGGAAAGGACCACCCCGGCACCCGGGTGCCAGCGGCGCAGGGGCGACGGCTTGAGGTTGTAGTAGTCGTACAGGAAGTCGTCGATCGGGTGGCGCTCACCGCGGCTGCGACGGTCGCGGTACCCGGCCGTGAGGGTGTCGACCCGCGCCGCGTGCGCCTCGGCCAATGGGCCCCACGCGCTCGCGGGCAGCACGAGGTCCGCCGTCGCCGACGTCGCCGGGGAGGAGGGGTCGTCACGCCCCCAGGGTAGGCGGGCGCCTACTGTCGGTCGCAGCCGCCCCGAGCACGCCGAACCCTGGAGCACCCGTGAGCACCGACCAGCCGGACGACGTCCGCTCCCTCCTGCGCAGCCTGCGCGTCTTCGCGGGGGACCTGCCCCGGTTCGACCCCGACGACGCCGCCCCGACGCCGCAGGCCATGTTCGTCGCCTGGCTGCGCGCGGCGGCCGACGCCGGCGTGCGCGAGCCGCACGCGGTGACGGTCTCGACCGCCGACGGGGACGGACGTGTGTCCGCGCGGGTGGTGGTGCTGCACGACGTCGTCGACGGGGCGTGGCGGTTCGCGACGGACAGCCGCAGCCGCAAGGTCCTCGACGTCGACGCCAACCCGCGCGCGGCGTTGTCCTTCTACTGGCGCGAGCAGGCGCGGCAGGTGCGGCTGGAGGGGACGGTGCGACGGGTGGGTGCCGAGGCGTCCGCCGCCGACTTCCTCGCCCGCTCGCCCGCGTCGCGCGCGGCGGGCCTGGCCACCCGCCCGGGTGAGCCGCTCGGCTCCGTCGCCGAGCTGCGCGACGCGATGGGCACGGCCGCGGAGCGGGTCGATCGTGAGCCGGGGACGGTCCTGCCCGAGTGGACGCTCCTCGAGCTCGTGCCGGACGAGGCCGAGTTCTGGCAGGGCGACCCCGGGCGCGCGCACACCCGGGTGGTCTACCGGCGCGGTGACGACGGCTGGACGCGCGGGCTCGTCTGGCCGTGAGGGTCGGGGCCCGCAGCGCCCGCAGCGCCCGCAGCGCCCGGGCCACCCGGCCCCGGGTCGACCACCATCGCGGCCACCCGCGTCGACACCTCGTGCAGGCCGCGCTCGAGCGGCCCCCGGCCGAGGACCGCGCGCCACGCGGTGGCCAGCACGACGGTCACGACGAGGAACGCCACGTGCACGCCGACCCGCGGCTCGCGGACGACGTCCGCGCCGAGGAACGCGATGACCACGATGTGCACGCAGTACGCGGTCAGCGCGAGCGCCCCGGTCGCCGCGAGCGGCGCGAGCAGCCGGGGCAGCCGGTCGGCCAGCGCGAGGCACCCGACGAGCACGACGAGCGCGACGCCGGTGTTGCCGGTCACCTCGAAGGTCGTGTCCGCGTGCGGCTCGATGCTCGTCAGGGTCAGCACCTCGGACGCCTGCCCCGCGGCGAGGCCCGTCGCGAGCAGTCCGCCGCCGTACCCGACGACGCCGAGGACCACGCCGGTCACGAGCAGGCGGCCGCGCAACCGGGCGGACCGCAGGTCGCTGCGGCCCACCGCGAGCCCGGCCAGCACGTACGCGATCCACACCAGGGCGGGGTAGTAGCCGTCGACCAGCAGGTCGAGCAGCCCGGTCGGTGGTCTGCCCGCAGCGGTCAGCGCCGCGTCCAGGGGCAGTGCGACGGCCGGTCCGCCGACCGCCACCGCGGCGGCGAGCACGGCGAGCGAGGCCGGGGAGCCGGAGCACCGGCAGCGTGAGCGCGAAGAGGATGCCGTAGGACGGGAGGATGACCGCGATGGGCGTGCCGAGCGCCGCCAGCACGATGCCGAGACCGAACAGCACGACGCCACGCACCAGGACGCGGACCCGGGCGCGAGCCAGGAGCGCGCCGGTCGGTGCTGCCGGGCCACCGCTGAGGAGGGCGATCGACACCCCGGCCAGGACGGCGAAGAGGGCGGCCGAGCGGCCGTCGGCGATGCCCAGCCAGCCGTCGGCCGACCACAGGTCCGGGCCGGCGACCCCGACGTGGGCACTCATCATCCCGAGCACCGCGAGCCCCCGTGCGACGTCGACGCCGCGGATGCGTTCCACGACGGCAGCGTACGCGCGGCGCTCCGGGTGGGGCTGGAACCCGTCGTGCCGCGGGGCTGCACCGCCGACGCGAGGCGTCTCAGCCACCGGTACTGCGCGTCCCGATACTTGAACTTCCGGCGGCCGACCGGCCTACTGGACCGGTGAGCCAGGACACCTACACCCACGGACACCACGCGAGCGTGTTGCGGTCGCACCGCTGGCGTACCGCCGAGAACTCCGCGGGTTACCTCCTGCCGTCGCTCGCCTCGGGGCAGCGGCTGCTCGACGTCGGCTGCGGCCCGGGCACGGTCACCATCGACCTCGCCTCCCGCGTGGCCCCCGGCGAGGTCGTCGGGCTCGACCGGTCCGCCGTCGTCGTCGAGATCGCACGCGAGGAGGCGCACGCCGCCGGTGCGACCAACGTGACCTTCCAGGCCGGCGACGTCTACGCGCTGCCCTACGAGGACTCGTCGTTCGACGTCGTGCACGCCCACCAGGTGCTCCAGCACCTCACCGACCCCGTCGCGGCGCTCCGCGAGATGCGCCGGGTCGCCCGCCCCGGTGGTCTGGTCGCGGTGCGCGACGCCGACTACTCCGCCATGACCTGGTACCCGCCGTCGGAGGGCCTGGACGAGTGGCGCGCGCTCTACCACGAGGTCACCGAGGCGAACCGGGCCGAGGCCGACGCAGGGCGCATGCTGCTGTCCTGGGTGCAGGAGGCGGGGTTCGACCGCGAGGGCATCGCGCCCGGTGCCGGCGTGTGGTGCTACGCGAGCCCCGAGGACCGCGCGTGGTGGTCGGACCTGTGGGCCGAGCGGTGCACCGAGTCGAACTTCGCGCAGCAGGCGATCGCGCACGGCCTCGCCGACGACGTCGCCCTCGAGCACCTCGCCGACGGGTGGCGGCAGTGGGGCCTGCACCCCGACGGGTGGTTCGCGGTGCTGCACGGCGAGGTCCTCGCCCGCGCCTGACGCGGCACGTGCGCCCGGGCCGCGCCTAAGGTGGCCACCATGCGCATCGCACGATTCACGACCGGCGGCGACCCCCGCTACGCCCTCGTCGACGGCCCCGAGGGCGCCGAGCGACTCGTCGTCATCACGGGCGACCCGATCTACACGCCGGTGCAGCCCACCGGTGAGGAGATCCCGCTCGCCGACGACGCCGTCCGGCTCCTCGCCCCGGTCATCCCGCGCTCCAAGGTCATCGGCATCGGGCGCAACTACGCCGCGCACGCGGCCGAGCTGGGCAACGACGTCCCGGTGAACCCGCTCGTGTTCCTCAAGCCGAACACCTCGGTGATCGGCCCGGACGACCCCATCGTGCTGCCGCCGTACTCCCAGAGCGTGCATCACGAGGCCGAGCTCGCCGTCGTCATCGGCAAGGTCGTCAAGGACGTCCCACCGGACCGCGCGATGGACGCCGTCTTCGGCTTCACGGTCGCCAACGACGTCACCGCGCGCGACGTGCAGCAGACCGACGGCCAGTGGACGCGCGCCAAGGGGTTCGACTCCGCGTGCCCCCTCGGCCCGTGGGTCGTCACGGGGCTCGACGTCGAGGACCTGGCGGTCACCGCGCGCGTCAACGGCGAGACGAAGCAGGACGGCCGCACCTCGCAGCTCATCTTCGACGTCCCGTACCTCATCTCCTACGTCTCGGAGATCTTCACGCTGCTGCCCGGCGACGTCATCCTCACCGGGACGCCGGCCGGCGTCGGGCCGATCGTGCACCGCGACGTCGTGGAGGTCGAGGTCGAGGAGATCGGGGTGCTGCGCAACCCCGTGATCCGGCGCGACTGAGGGGTCCGACGGCAGGGGAGGGGCGCTACTACGCTGGCTCGGTGACTTCATCGACGAGCGCCGTCCCCACCGGATCCGACGTGCGCGTCCGGTTCTGCCCCTCGCCGACCGGGACGCCGCACGTCGGCCTCATCCGGACCGCGCTGTTCAACTGGGCGTACGCCCGCCACGTGGGCGGCACGTTCGTGTTCCGCATCGAGGACACCGACGCCGCCCGGGACAGCGAGGAGAGCTACCGCCAGCTGCTCGACGCCCTGCGCTGGCTGGGCCTGGACTGGGACGAGGGCGTCGAGGTCGGCGGCCCGCACGAGCCGTACCGGCAGTCCCAGCGGATGGACCTCTACCGCGACGTCGTCCAGCGCCTCGTCGACGGCGGGTACGCCTACGAGTCGTTCTCGACGCCGGAGGAGATCGAGACCCGGCACCGCGCCGCCGGCCGCGACCCCAAGCTCGGCTACGACGGAGCCGACCGGCACACCACCGAGGAGGAGAAGGCCGCCTTCCGCCGCGAGGGCCGCGCGCCCGTCCTGCGCCTGCGCATGCCCGACGACGACGTCACGTTCACCGACCTCGTGCGCGGCGACGTCACGTTCAAGGCGGGCTCCGTGCCGGACTACGTCATCGTCCGGGGCAACGGCCAGCCGCTGTACACCCTGGTCAACCCGGTGGACGACGCGCTCATGGGCATCACCCACGTGCTGCGCGGCGAGGACCTGCTGTCCTCCACCCCGCGTCAGGTCGCGCTGTACCGGGCGCTGGTCGAGATCGGCGTCGCGAGCGTGGTGCCGGTGTTCGGGCACCTGCCGTACGTCATGGGCGAGGGCAACAAGAAGCTGTCCAAGCGCGACCCCGAGTCCAACCTCTTCCTGCACCGCGAGCGCGGGTTCACCCCCGAGGGCCTGCTCAACTACCTCGCGCTGCTCGGCTGGGGCATCGGACCGGACCGCGACATCTTCACCGTCGAGGAGATGGTCGCGGCGTTCGACATCGTCGACGTCAACCCGAACCCGGCCCGCTTCGACCTCAAGAAGGCGGAGGCGATCAACGCCGCGCACGTGCGGCTGCTCCCGCCCGACGAGTTCCGCGACCGGCTCGTGCCGTACCTGCACCGGGCCGGTGTCGTGGCCGCCGACTCCTCCGCGGACCTGCGCCCCGAGCACCGGGCGCTGCTCGACGCCGGCGCCCCGCTCGTCCAGGAGCGCATGACGCTGCTGGGGGAGGCCCCGGGCATGCTCGGCTTCCTCTTCGTGGCCGACGACGCCGTCGTGCTCGAGCCCGAGGCGCTCGCGGCCCTGCGCCCCGAGGCGGCGTCGGTCCTCGACGCGGCGCTCGCCGCGCTCGACCCGATCCCGGCGGACGGCTTCACCGCCGAGCCCCTTCAGGACGCGCTCAAGGCCGCGATCGTCGAGGGGCTCGGGATCAAGCCGCGGTTCGCGTTCGCGCCGCTGCGCACGGCGGTCTCGGGGCGCCGCGTGTCGCCGCCGCTGTTCGAGTCGATGGAGATCCTCGGCAAGGACTCCTCGCTGGCGCGTCTCCGCGCGCTGCGGGCGACCCTGCCGGACGCCGAGCAGTGAGCGACCTCGGGGTCGACGGCGTCCTGTTCGACATCGACGACACGCTCGTCGACACCCGCGGCGCGTTCGGGTCCGCGCTCGGCGTCGTGGCGCGGCGCTACCTGTCGGACCTGCCCGAGGGCCGGTACCCCGAGCTGCTCGTGCACTGGCGAGCGGACGTCGAGAACCACTACGGCCGCTACACCCGCGGCGAGGCGACCTACCGCGAGCAGCGGATGGCCCGCGCCAACCTCATGCACGCCTCCTTCGGCGGCGACGTGCTCGACGACGCCGCGTACGACGCCTGGGACGCCGTCTACGAGGACGCCTTCCAGGCCGCCTGGGCAGCGCACGACGACGCGGCCCCCGTCGTCAAGGAGCTCCTCGCGGCGGGCCTGGCGGTCGGTGCGCTCTCCAACGCCGCGACCGACTACCAGAGCCTCAAGCTCGGGCGCGCCGGCCTGGCCGACTCGGTGCCCATGCTCGTCGGCGTGGACACCCTCGGGTTCGGCAAGCCGGACCCGCGTGTGTTCGTCGAGGCGTGCCGGCGGCTCGGCACGGACCCCGCCCGCACCGTCTACGTCGGCGACGAGCTCGACGTCGACGCCGTCGCGGCCCGGCGCGCCGGGTTGACCGGGGTGTGGCTGGACCGTCCCGGGCCCCGGCGGGTGCCGGTGAGCGAGGCGGAGGTCGCCGCCGCGGGCGTCGTCGTCATCCGCGGGCTGGACGAGCTGCCGGGCGTGCTGGACGGGCGGGTGGCGCCGTGACCGACCACGACGAGGGGACCTCCGTGTTCCTGCCCGCAGCCTACGACGTCGCGTGGTCCCTCGTGGTGCTGGGCCACGCCGTCCTGCTGCTCATCGCCCTGGTCCAGTGGTTCCGGGCGCGTGGGACGCCTGCCGGCGGGGTCCTCGACGTGCTCGTCATCGTCCTCGTGCCGCTGATCGGGCCGGCGGCATACCTCATCGGGCGACGTGGCACCGCCCGGCCGGCGTCGCACGACGTCGGCTGAGCCCGATCCCGGACCGTATGACATCCGTCATGCCCGCACGGTGCGGAGCGCATCGAAGGCGGTGAGCCCCGGCACTGCCGCCGTCCCCGGGGCCACGGCAGCGTGGTGGCATGCACACCGACCACGTCATCACCGTCCAGGGCGTGCGCCGCACCTACGGCCGCGGCTCGGCGTCCTTCGAGGCCGTCCGGGGCGTCGACCTGCACGTGCGCCGCGGCGAGCTGTTCGCGCTGCTCGGCACGAACGGCGCCGGGAAGACGTCGCTCCTCGAGGTGATCGAGGGCATCGCACCCCCAGCGCGGGGCGGGTCCGCGTCCTCGGGCACGACCCGTACCGCGAGCGGGCCCACGTCCGTCCACGCACCGGGATCATGCTGCAGGAGGCGGGCTTCCCGTCCGACCTCACGACCGTCGAGACCGCACGCATGTGGGCGGGCACGCTCGGCGCACCCATGCCCGTGGGCGAGGCGCTCGACCTCGTGGCCCTCGGTGGGCGGGCGGACGTCGCGGTGAAGGCCCTCTCCGGCGGGGAGCGCCGACGGCTCGACCTCGCGCTCGCGCTCCTCGGCCGCCCCGAGGTGCTGTTCCTCGACGAGCCCACCACCGGCCTGGACCCGCAGTCCCGGCACGACGCGTGGGACCTCGTGCGCCGCCTGCTGGACGACGGCACCACGGTCGTCCTCACCACGCACTACCTCGAGGAGGCGGAACGGCTCGCCGACCGCCTCGCGATCCTGCACGACGGCCGGGTCGTGCGGACCGGCACCGTCGCCGACCTCGTCGCCGGGGAGCCGGCCGGCATCCGCTACCGGACCGCCGACGCGGCCTTGCGCGACCCCGCGCACCTCGCCGACCTGCCGGCGCTGGCCGCCGCGCCGCGCTCCGACGCGTCCGGGGTCGACCTGACGACGCACGACCTGCAGACCACCCTCACCCGCCTGCTCGACCGGGCCGCGGAGACCGGCGCGGTCCTCACCGACCTCGACGCCAGTCCGGCGTCCCTCGAGCGCGCCTTCCTCGCCGTCGCGCAGGGTGCACCCGCACCCGTAAGCGCATCCGCACCCGCACCCGCACCCGCACCCACACCCGCGATCCACGCCGCCGCCCCGCTCTCCGGAGGCTCCCGATGACCACCCTCGCCGGCTCGCCGTCCGCCCCCATCCCGACAGCCGTCGCGCCCCGCCGGGCGTCGTCGACGCGACGTGTCGCCGCGCTCGCCCGCGCGGAGATGCTCCTGCTCCTGCGCAACCGCACGACGCTCGTCATCGCGGTCGGCCTCGCCCCGGCGACCGTCGGCTCGCTCGCGTGGGCGATGGCCGGGACGCTCACCGACGACGGCGGCGCCCGCGCCGTCGGCGCCTTCACGCTCACCTCGCTGGTCGCCGTCGCGCTGCTGTTCGTCGTCTACTACAACCTCACGACGACGTTCGTCGCGCGGCGCGAGGAGCTCGTCCTCAAACGGCTGCTCACCGGCGAGGTGACACCCGTCGAGGTCGTCGTGGCCTGCGCGGTCCCGGCCGTCGCGATCCTCCTCGCGCAGCTCGGCCTCGGCGCGGTCGCTGTGGCGGTGTGGCTCGACCTGCCCCCGGTGACCCACCCGCAGTGGCTGCTCTCCGGCGTCGTCGGCGGCGTGGTGGTGTTCGTCCTGCTCGCGGTGGCCAGCTCGGCGCTGACCCGGACGGTCGAGTCCGCCCAGCTCACCACGATGCCCGTGCTCCTCGTGGCGACCGCGCTGTCCGGCTTCACGATCCCGCTCGAGGCCCTGCCCGACGTCGTCACGGCGATCGCCGTGTGGACCCCGATGTACCCGGTGGTCGCCCTGCTCGAAGCCGGCTTCGGCGGCGGCTCGGGCCCGGACCTCAGCTGGTCCGGGGTCGGTCAGCCGCTGCTCTGCCTGGTGCTCTGGACGGTCAACGGCGTGTGGTTCGCCCGGAGCCGCATGCGGTGGGAGCCGCGCCGGTGACGCACGGACTCCCGCGGTGACGCGACCGGACGCCGGTGGCCGACCTGGGAGGGTGAGCGCATGACCGGCATGCTCACCGCCTGGCGACGGCAGTCCGACCCGCAGCGGGTGGACACGTACACGCGCTGGACCCTGTACCTGCTGCTCGCCGGGGCGCCGCTCGTCGCGCTCTCGGTGGTCACGGGCGTGCTGACCGCGGGCGCGGCCGCCTACGTCGCCCTCTCGCTCGCGCAGACCGTCGCCGCGATCGGCGTCGTGCGGACGGGTCTGCGCCACGAGGTCGTCGGCGCGCCGCTGTCCCGGGGTGGCTCACCGTGCTCGCGGCCACCACCCTCCCGGCCGTCACCGTCGCCGTGGTCGGCCTGCCGATGCAGGTCGAACCCGAGCGGGCGGTGCGCTCGCTCGCGCTGCTGCTCACGCTGACGGTCGCGGTCCTCGCGGTCTCCCTCGTGCTCGGCGCGCGCACCCTGCTGGTGTGCAGCCTCGCGATCGGCCTGGTCGTGGGAATCACCGAGACCGCGGCCGGCGACCCGGCGGCGTGGGTCCCCGGCGCGCTCGCCGCGCTCATCGCCTGGGGGATGACCCTGAGCTTCCGGCTGTCGGTCTGGATGCTCGGCGTCGTCTGGGAGCAGGAGCGGTCCCGGACCGTCCACGCCCGGCTCGCCGTCGCCGAGGAGCGGCTGCGGTTCTCCCGCGACCTGCACGACGTCGTCGGGCGCACCCTGTCCGCCATCGCCGTCAAGAGCGAGCTGGCCGCCGAGCTCGCCCGGCGCGGTCAGGACGGTGCCGTCGACCAGATGACCGAGGTCCGCGAGCTCGCCCAGGACTCGCTGCGCGAGGTGCGCGGCGTCGTGTCCGGGCTGCGCACCCCCGACCTCGCCGCCGAGCTCGCCGGCGCCCGGTCGGTCCTGCGGTCGGCGGGCATCGACACCCGGGTCATCGGCGAGGACGCCCGCCTGCCCGACGCCGTCCAGCAGGCCGTCGCCTGGGTGGTGCGGGAGGCGGTGACGAACGTCGTCCGGCACGCGCACGCCCGGCGCTGCACGATCGACCTGGACGTCGCGGGGGACGGGGGCGACGCGAGGGCGGTGCTGACCGTGACCAACGACGGCGTGCCGGCGGGCCCGGCGGGGACGCCCGGCTCCGGGCTCATCGGCCTGACCGAGCGCCTCGCGCAGGTCGGCGGCACCCTGGCCACCGACGCAGGCGGGGACCGGTTCACGTTGCGGGCGACCGTGCCGCTCCGGGCGGCTGGCAGCATGGGCGCACCATGATCCGCATCCTGCTGGCCGACGACGAGACCCTCATCCGCGACGCCCTGGCCGGGCTGCTCGGGCTCGAGGGCGACCTGGAGGTCGTCGCGACCGCCGCATCGGGGACGGAGGCGGTGGACGCCGGGCGGCTGCACCGCCCCGACGTCGCCGTGCTCGACCTGCAGATGCCGGGGCTGGACGGCATCGCCGCCGCTCAGCGGCTCACCGCGGAGGTGCCGGGCTGCCGCACCGTCATCGTCACCAGCCACGGCCGCCCCGGCTACCTCAAGCGGGCGCTCACCGCGGGCGTGGCCGGGTTCCTGCCCAAGACCGTGTCCGCGCGCGTGCTTGCCGACGTCGTCCGGCAGGTGCACGGCGGCGGCCGGTACGTCGACCCCGAGCTCGCCGCCGAGGCGATCAGCGCGGGGAGTCACCGCTCACCCCGCGCGAGGCGGACGTCTTGGAGCTCGCCGCCGACGGCGCCGGGGTCGAGGAGATCGCCCAGCGGGCTCACCTCAGCCCGGGCACCGTGCGCAACTACCTCTCCGCAGCCGCGGGCAAGCTCGGTGCGGCGAACCGGCACGAGGCCGTGCACGTCGCGCGTCGCCACGGGTGGATCTGACCCGGCACGTGGTGGGTGCGCCCGGGGCGCCCCGCGACCGGGGTGCGCGGGAGGTCAGGCAGCTGGGCGGCTGTCCGCGAGCAGCGCGACCGTGAAGGCGCCGCGGTGGGCCGTGGGGAAGCCGGGGAGCTCGCGAGCGGCGTCGCGGATGCCGTCGCCGGCCGGGCGGGTGCGCAGCGTCCGGCGCAGGGCAGACAGCACGCGGGTGGAACCGGGAAGCGAGAAGGTGATCGGAGCGGGGTTGGCGTCGGTGGTCATGGCATCAGCGTGCCCCGCCGCTGTCCATGCGTCCAATGATCTCTCGCCATAGAACCTATGCACGAGCGTCATCGTTCATTAGCGTCGTTCCATGGACACTCAGGCGCTGCGGTGGTTCCAGATGGTCGCCGACGGGATCACCGTGACGGACGTCAGCAGCATGGAGCACGCGACGCAGTCCGGGGTGTCCCGGTCGCTCGCGCGGCTGGAGGCGGAGGTCGGCACTCCGTTGCTGCGGCGGACCGGACGCACCCTGCGGATGACCCGTGCCGGGGTCGCGTTCAAGCGCCACGTCGACATGCTCATGCACGAGCTCGACGACGGCCTGGCCGCGGTCCAGCAGCTCCTCGACCCCGAGACCGGCACCGTGACGCTGTCCTTCCAGCCGTCGCTGGGGTCCTGGTTGGTCCCCGACCTGGTGAGCGGCTTCCGGGCCGAGCACCCCCGGGTGCAGTTCGACCTCCGCCCGAAGCGGGACGAGCTCGTGACGACGACGAGCGCCCACGGCGAGATCGACCTGGAGCTGTCGACCCTGCGCCCGCAGGACGCCGGGGTCCGTTGGCGCAGGCTCGCCCGGCAAGCCCTCCTGCTGGCCGTGCCGGCCGAGCACCGGCTCGCCTCGCGCACCGCCGTGGCCCTGGCCGACGTCGCCGACGAGCCGTTCATCACGATCAGGACGAGCTCGCTGCTGCGGCACCAGAGCGACGAGCTCTGCGACTCGGCGGGCGTGCGTCCCGAGGTGGCGTTCGAGTGCGACGACATCGTCACCATGAGCGGGTTCGTGGCGGCCGGCCTCGGGGTCGCCGTCGTGCCGGCGTCCCCCGGGACGGCTGCCGACGACGACGCCCGGCGCCTGCGACTGCTGCCCATCTCGGACCCGGGCGCCGTCCGGGACGTCGGGGTCACGTGGTCTCCAGAGCGACGCATGCTGCCCGCGGCCGAGCTGTTCCGCGTGCACGTCGTCGACCGCGCGGCCGCGGGATGGCCGTCCGGCCTGACGTCGTGACGGCGGCGTGTCCTTCGTCACCCACCCCCGTCACGCGGCGGCGGGTTTGGACCCCACCCGATCCCTCGGGTAGTGTGGTCTGCCGGTACGGGGTCCGGTACCGCGTGTTCCCACCACGGTGGGAACACCAAGGATCGGGCGCCTGTCCACCATGGGGTATGGTGTAATTGGCAACACAACGGTTTCTGGTACCGTCATTCTAGGTTCGAGTCCTGGTACCCCAGCGCGAAGCAGTCCGGACATCCGGTACAGTTTCCAGTCGTGGTTCCGTGCGGAGCGGGCATCAGCCCGGTCCGCACAGTGTTGCAAGGCCCCCGTTGTGTAGCGGCCTAGCACGCCGCCCTCTCACGGCGGTAGCGCCGGTTCGAATCCGGTCGGGGGTACGCATGTCGAAGGCCCGGTCACCTCGGTGACCGGGCCTTCGTCGTACGACCGGGCCTTCGTCGTACGACGGCGCCTTCGTCGTACGACGGTGCCTTCGTCGTACGACGTTGACGGGACGGGCGCTCGCGAGTGCCACGGGCGGCGTCGTCGGGCGCACGTCGGCCCGGTCACCGAGGTGACCGGGCCGAGGCGGCGGAGCGGCGGGTGCGGAGCAGGGCTCGCCCGAGCGGTGCTCGCCGAAGGTGGCTACTCGCCCGTCCGGCGCAGGACCTCGGTGAGGCGGTTCGCGGCAGCCACCACGGCGCCGGCGTGCAGCCGCCCGGGCTGGCGGCTGAGCCGCTCGACCGGGCCGGAGATGGAGACCGCGGCGACGATGCGCCCGGAGGGCCCACGCACGGGTGCGGAGACCGACGCCACCCCGGGCTCGCGCTCGGACACCGACTGGGCCCAACCGCGGCGCCGGACCCCGGAGAGGATCGTGGCGGTGAACTTCGCCCCCTGCAGGCCGCGGTGGAGGCGGTCCGGCTCCTCCCACGCGAGGAGGATCTGCGCGGCGGACCCGGCCTGCATCGACAGGGACGCCCCCACCGGGATCGAGTCGCGCAGCCCGATGGGCCGCTCCGCGGCGGCGACGCAGATGCGCTGGTCGCCCTGGCGGCGGTAGAGCTGGGCGCTCTCGCCGGTGTGGTCGCGCAGCGCGGTGAGCACCGGACCGGCCGCGGCCAGCAGCCGGTCCTCGCCGGCGGCGGTCGACAGCTCGGAGAGGCGGGGCCCGAGCACGAACCGTCCCTGCATGTCGCGCGCCACCAGCCGATGGTGCTCGAGGGCGACGGCGAGCCGGTGCGCGGTGGGTCGGGCGAGATGGGTGGCGGCGACGAGCTGGGCGAGGGTCGCCGGACCGGCTTCGAGAGCACTGAGCACCGAGGCGGCCTTGTCCAGGACGCCGACTCCGCTAGAGTTGTCCATAGGTCGATATTGGCGTCTCGATCAATGAGACGCAAGTGAACACGCGAAAGTGCCTGGCCGATCGTGTCGGGCAACGCAGTCGAGAGGACGGACGAGACATGGCCGGCACGCTGGCGGAGAAGGTCTGGGACGCGCACATCGTGCGGCGCGGCACCGAGGAGCGCCCGACCTCCTCTACATCGACCTGCACCTGGTCCACGAGGTGACCAGCCCGCAGGCGTTCGAGGGGCTGCGGCTCGCAGGCCGCCCGGTGCGCCGTCCGGACCTCACGATCGCGACCGAGGACCACAACACCCCGACGCTGGACATCGACCGGCCGATCGCGGACACCACGAGCCGGACGCAGATCCAGACGCTGCGCAACAACGCGGTCGAGTTCGGGGTCCGCCTGCACTCCCTGGGGGACGCCGACCAGGGCATCGTGCACGTCGTCGGGCCGCAGCTGGGCCTGACCATGCCGGGGCTGACCGTCGTCTGCGGGGACTCGCACACCTCCACGCACGGTGCGTTCGGCGCGCTCGCGTTCGGCATCGGCACCAGCGAGGTCGAGCACGTGCTGGCGACCCAGACGCTGCCGCTCAACCCGTTCAAGACGATGGCCATCACCGTGGACGGCGAGCTCAAGCCGGGCACCACCGCGAAGGACATCATCCTGGCGGTCATCGCCAAGATCGGGACCGGTGGCGGGCAGGGCTACGTGCTCGAGTACCGCGGCGAGGCCATCCGGTCGCTGTCGATGGAGGCGCGGATGACCATCTGCAACATGTCCATCGAGGCCGGCGCCCGCGCCGGGATGATCGCGCCGGACGAGACCACGTTCGAGTACCTCAAGGGCCGTCCGCACGCCCCCGAGGGCGCTGACTGGGACGCCGCCGTGGAGTACTGGCGCACCCTGCGCACCGACGACGACGCCGTCTTCGACGCGGAGGTCGTGCTCGACGCGAACGACCTCGAGCCGTTCGTCACCTGGGGGACCAACCCCGGCCAGGGGCTGCCGCTGTCCGCCAGCGTGCCGGTGCCCGACGAGATCGCCGACGCCGGCGACCGCCTCGCCGCCGAGCGTGCGATCGAGTACATGGGCCTGACGCCGGGCACGCCGCTGCGCGACATCGCGGTCGACACCGTGTTCATCGGCTCCTGCACCAACGGACGCATCGAGGACCTCCGCTCGGTCGCGAAGGTCATCGAGGGCAAGCACAAGGCCGACTCCCTGCGCGTGCTCGTCGTGCCCGGCTCCGCCCGGGTGCGGCTGCAGGCCGAGGCCGAGGGCCTGGACGTCGTCTTCAAGGAGTTCGGCGCCGAGTGGCGCAACGCCGGGTGCTCCATGTGCCTGGGCATGAACCCCGACCAGCTCGCCCCCGGCGAGCGCAGCGCGTCGACGTCCAACCGCAACTTCGAGGGGCGGCAGGGCAAGGGCGGACGCACGCACCTGGTGTCCCCGCTCGTCGCGGCGGCGACCGCGATCCGCGGGACGCTCTCGTCCGTCGCCGACCTCGGCCCGGACGCCGCCCGCGCGCTCGAGCCCCTGCACGCCTGACGACCCCGGAAGAGGAGACCCTCACCATGGAGAAGTTCACCCAGCACACCGGGGTCGGCGTGCCGCTGCGCCGCAGCAACGTCGACACCGACCAGATCATCCCGGCCGTGTACCTCAAGCGGGTCACCCGGACCGGCTTCGAGGACGCGCTGTTCGCCGCCTGGCGCGGTGACCCCGCGTTCGTCCTCAACCAGCCCGCGTACTCGTCCGGGTCGGTGCTCGTCGCCGGCCCCGACTTCGGCACCGGCTCCTCGCGCGAGCACGCCGTCTGGGCCCTGAAGGACTACGGGTTCCGGGTCGTGCTGTCGTCGCGGTTCGCGGACATCTTCCGCGGCAACTCCGGCAAGCAGGGGCTGCTCGCCGCCGTCGTCGCCCCGGAGGACCTCGAGCTGCTCTGGAAGGTCCTGGAGACCAAGCCGGGCACCGAGGTGACCGTCGACCTCGTCGAGCGCACCGTGGTGGCCGACGACGTCGTCGTGCCCTTCACCGTCGACGACTACACGCGATGGCGCCTCATGGAGGGGCTGGACGACATCGGTCTCACGCTGAACCACGAGTCGGAGATCGTCGACTTCGAGGCGCGGCGCGAGCCGTGGCGCCCGAAGACCCTGCCCGCCAAGCACCTGCCGTCGGTCGAGATCGAGGCCGCGCGTCCGGTGCCGGTGCAGATCGGCGCCCCGGGCTCCGGCGCGACCGCCCTCAACTAGCCGCCGCCCCACCCCGCCGAGTGCGACGTTTCCCACCGTTGAGCATGCCCCAACGGTGCGAGACGTCGCACTCGGCGTATGGGGGCGAGGGGGTGCGGGATGCGGGCCCGGTGTGAAGGTTTGGCGCTGTGACGCGGCACGCCCGCGAGGTCGCTAGGTGGCAGGGGGGACCGTAGGCGACGATGGGCACCATGACCGATCTGCTCTACGTCAACGGTGGCACCCCCTCGGTGGAGAGATCACCGTCCGCGGGGCCAAGAACTTCGTCTCCAAGGCGATGGTGGCCTCCCTGCTCGGGGAGACACCGAGCGTCCTGCGCAACGTCCCGCAGATCCGCGACGTCGCGGTCGTCACCGGGCTCCTCGAGCTGCACGGGGTCGAGGTCGCCGTCGACGACGGCGCCGGGACCCTCCACCTCGACCCGAGCGAGGTCGAGTCCGCGCACGTCGCCGACATCGACGCGCACGCCGGCTCCAGCCGCATCCCGATCCTGTTCTGCGGCCCGCTGCTGCACCGGCTCGGCGAGGCGTTCATCCCCGACCTGGGCGGCTGCCGGATCGGTGACCGGCCGATCAACTACCACCTCGACATCCTGCGGCAGTTCGGCGCCGTCGTGGACAAGCGCGAGCAGGGCATCCACATCCGGGCGCCGCACGGCCTGCACGGCACCAAGATCGCGCTGCCGTACCCGAGCGTCGGGGCGACCGAGCAGCTCCTGCTCACCGCGGTGCGCGCCGAGGGCCTGACCGAGCTCGCCAACGCGGCGATCGAGCCTGAGATCATGGACCTCATCAACGTCCTGCAGAAGATGGGCGCGATCATCTCGGTCGACACCGACCGCGTCATCCGCATCGAGGGCGTCCCACGCCTGCGCGGCTACCAGCACACCGCGCTGTCCGACCGCATCGAGGCGGCGTCGTGGGCCTCGGCGGCCCTGGCCACGCGCGGCGACATCTACGTCCGCGGCGCGACCCAGCCCGAGATGACGACGTTCCTCAACACCTTCCGCAAGGTCGGCGGCGAGTTCGAGGTCGACGACGACGGCATCCGCTTCCTGCACCCGGGCGGCGACCTCAACTCGATCGTGCTCGAGACCGACGTCCACCCCGGGTTCATGACCGACTGGCAGCAGCCGCTCGTCGTCGCGCTCACCCAGGCCAAGGGCCTGTCGATCGTGCACGAGACCGTCTACGAGAACCGGTTCGGCTTCACCGACGCGCTCGTCGGCATGGGGGCGAACATCCAGGTCTACAAGGAGTGCCTGGGCGGGCGGCCGT
This sequence comes from Cellulomonas sp. ATA003, assembly GCF_031582905.1. Classification (NCBI taxonomy): domain Bacteria; kingdom Bacillati; phylum Actinomycetota; class Actinomycetes; order Micrococcales; family Cellulomonadaceae; genus Cellulomonas; species Cellulomonas sp. ATA003. The sequence continues at coordinate 2,563,873 of NZ_CP133990.1, read as the reverse complement.
GCCGCTTCGGTCAGCGCAACTTCCGCCACTCCGCCGTCGTCTCCGGCCCGACGCCGCTCGAGGCCGCCGAGATCGAGGTCCCCGACCTGCGCGGCGGGTTCAGCCACCTCATCGCGGCGCTCGCCGCGAAGGGCACGTCGACCGTCCGGGGGATCGGGCTCATCGACCGCGGGTACGAGCACTTCACCGACAAGCTCACCGCGCTCGGCGCCGAGTTCAGCCGCGACTGACCCGCGTCCCACGCCGACCGCACGGACCGGTCGCCGGGGGCCGACCGGTAGCATCCTCGCCGTGCCAGCCCCCGACGATCGAACCGCGCCTACCGCAACGTCGCGCGTGTGGTCCGCCCGCTGCTGTTCTCCATGACGCGCCCGGACTGGCACGGCACGGAGCACCTGCCGACCGACCGTGGCTTCATCGCGGCGGCGAACCACATGACCAACGTCGACCCGCTGACGTTCGCGCACTACCTGTACGACACCGGGTTCGCCCCGAAGATCCTGGCGAAGTCGTCGCTGTTCCGGGTCCCGGTCCTGGGGCCGATCCTGCGGGCCACCGGGCAGATCCCCGTCTACCGGAACTCCGCCCAGGCGGGGGACTCCCTGCGCGCAGCGGTCGACGCCATCGCGGCGGGGGAGTGCGTCGCCGTCTTCCCCGAGGGCACCCTGACCCGCGACCCGGACCTGTGGCCCATGGTGGGCAAGACGGGGGTCGCCCGGCTCGCGCTGACCACGCAGGCGCCCGTCGTCCCGATCGCGCAGTGGGGGGCGCAGGACCTGCTGGGCCAGTACAAGAAGGTCCTCAAGCCGTTCCCGCGCAAGCGGGTCACCGTCGTCGCCGGCCCGCCGGTCGACCTGGACGACCTCTACGGCCGCCCGCTCGACACCGCGACGCTGCGCGAGGCGACCGAGCGCGTGATGGCCGCGATCACGGTGCTGCTCGAGGGCGTCCGGGGTGGCACCGCACCGGCCGTCCGCTTCGACGTACGGCGCGCGGCCGCACGGTCCGGCGGCACGGTCCCGGCCGACGACGACGCCGTCGTCGGGCCGGCCTCGCCCGCGCCGGAGGAGGACGCCGCGCCGGACGTCGTGCCCGGCACCGGACCGGGCACCGGGCCGGGCGCCGCGTGACCGGGCTGCGGGCCGCCGTCCTGGGCACGGGTGCGTGGGGCACCACCTTCGCCGCGGTCCTGGCCGACGCCGGGTGCGACGTCGCGCTGTGGGGCCGCCGCGCGGACGTGTGCCACGACATCACGGTCGAGCACCGCAACGAGGAGTACCTGCCCGGCATCGAGCTCCCGGCGGGGCTGCGCGCCTCGTCGGACGCCCTCGCGGTGCTCGACGGCGCCGACCTCGTCGTGGTCGCGATCCCGTCGCAGAGCGTCCGGGCCACCCTGGAGCCGCTCGCCGACCACGTGCCGCCGGAAGCGATCGCCGTGTCGCTCATGAAGGGCGTCGAGCTCACGTCGGACCGCCGGATGAGCCAGGTCGTCGCGGAGTCGCTCGCGATCGACTACGGCCGGGTCGCGGTGGTGTCGGGGCCCAACCTCGCCCGGGAGATCGCCGAGCGGCAGCCGACCGCGACCGTGGTCGCCGCCGCCGACGAGGCCGTCGCGCGCCGGGTCGCCGCGGCGTGCGCGACTCCCTACTTCCGGCCGTACACGAACACCGACGTCGTCGGGGTCGAGCTGTGCGGGGCCGCGAAGAACGTCATCGCGCTCGCCGTCGGCATCGCGCAGGGGCGCGGCCTGGGCTTCAACACCATGGCGACCGTCATCACCCGCGGCCTGGTCGAGATCACCCGGCTCGGTCTCGCGCTCGGGGCCGACGCCGAGACGTTCCCCGGCCTGGCCGGGATGGGCGACCTCATGGCGACCTGCGCGTCCCCGCTGTCCCGCAACCACACCCTCGGGTCGCACCTCGGCCAGGGGCTGACCCTGGAGCAGGCACTCGCGGTCACCGGCGGGACCGCCGAGGGCGTGAAGTCCTGCCGGTCGATCCTCGAGCTCGGCGAGTCGGTCGGCGTCGAGATGCCGATCACCGCCGCCGTCGTCGCGGTGCTCCACGAAGGTCTGCCGGTCGACGAGCTCGCGCCGCTCCTGCTGGGCCGCCCGCACCGCTCCGAGGGGCTGTAGCCCCAGCACGACCGCTGACGTCATCGCCCGGACGCTGTCGCGGGAGCGGCCGACCCTCGGGGCCACCTCGGGGCGGCGCTCGCCGCCGGGGGCGCAGACATGGACCGCGCGGCCGGTCGGGGCCACAGTGGGTGGGTGGTCGTCCTGGCCGGCCGGGGCGTGGACGTCACACGACCTGAGGAGGGGCGCGATGGACGCGATGGCCGTGCGCGAGACGATGCAGGGGTACCTGGACGAGCTGGCGAGCGAGGGCGACTTCGCCCGGTACCTCGCCGAGGACGTCGCGCTCGTCCTGATGGAGACGCACGAGGTCACGCGCGGCCGCGACGCCGTCCGCGACGCCGTCGTGAACCTGCACACCGACACGTTCGCCGGCCGGTTCGTGTGCACACGGCTCGTCTGCGACGACGACTCCGCCGCGATCGAGGCGCAGCTCATCGGGTCGCACGTCGGGGAGCTCGCGGGCATCGCCCCCACCGGCACGCCGGTGACCATCACCTACTCGGTCCACTACGACCTCGCCGACGGACTCATCACCGAGCTGCGCGGGTACCTCCCGCTGACCGCCACCGTCCTGCAGCTGCACGCCGCGGACGAATCCAGGGCGGCCGGCTGAGCCGGTGCGGGAGGTGCCGGGGGACGCCGGACGTCAGGGGCATCCCGCGGCTGCGTCCAGCGCCGCCGCCAGGTCCGTCCACAGGTCCTCGACGTCCTCGATGCCGACCGACAGCCGCAGCAGGTCCTCGGGGACGGTGGTCGACTCGGTGGCGAACCGGCGGCGCCGCTCGAGGCTCGACTCCACACCGCCCAAGCTCGTCGCCGGCACCCACAGCCGCACGGCGTCGACGACCGCGTCGGCCGCGGCCGCACCCCGGCCGGTCGCAGGCCGATGATCGACCCGAACCCGGTCATGAGGGCCGCGGCGCGCTCGTGGCCCGGGTCGCTGGGCAACGACGGGTGCCGCACCTCGGCGACGGCCGGGTGCTCCGCGAGGCGCCGGGCGAGTTCGGCGGCGGTGGCCTGCGACCGCTCGACCCGCAGCGCGAGGGTCCGCATCCCGCGCAGCGCGAGCCAGACCTCCCACGGGCCGGCGATCGCACCGTGCAGCGTCCGGTAGGCGAGGAAGCGGTCGCGCAGGGCGGCGTCGTCGACCACGACGGCGCCGAGGACGACGTCGCTGTGCCCCGCGAGGTACTTCGTCACCGAGTGCACGACGACGTCCGCTCCCCACTCCAGGGGCCGCTGCCCGAGGGGCGTCGCGAAGGTGTTGTCCACCGCGACCGGGACGCCCTCGGCGTGCGCCGCGTCGACGAGCGCGGGCAAGTCGGCGACCTCGAGCATGGGGTTGGTGGGCGACTCGACCCACAGCAGCGACGTGGGGGCCGCCCGGACCGCCGCGACGACGGCGGCGGTGTCGGCGATGTCGACCCGGACGACCTCGACGCCGGCGCGGGACGCGAGGTCGTCGACGAAGCCGAGCGTGACCTGGTACGCGTGCCGCGGGACCACGACGCGCCCCCCGACCGGGACGAGGGACAGCGCGGCGGCGATCGCCGCCATGCCGGAGGAGAAGACGAGCGCGGGCTGCGCCGCGCGCTCGAGGTCGGCGAGCGCCCGCTCGAACGGCACCCACGTCTCGGTGCCGGACCGCGTGTACAGCAGCTCCCCGGGCCCGGGCGTGCCGGTCGACACGTAGGTCGAGGACAGCACCACGGGCGGGTTCACCGGGCCGCCCTGGGCGCGCTCGGGCCGGCCCGAGGTCACGGCCACGGTGGCGGGCGACAGGTGGGCCGGGTCGGCGTGCGTGCCGGACGACGCGCCGTCGGCGTCCGGGGTGCCGTGGAGCGTGCCGGCGGCGGGGTCGGGGGTCTGGGGATCCACGGCGTCAGGCTAGTGGGCGCGCGCCGTGGCGCGACCGGACGGGCCACGCCCGGCCGGTAGGGTCGGGCGCGATGGAACCGACGCCCGCAGCCCTGCCTGCGCCCCTCCTGTGACCCCTCCCGAGCCGGCTCGGCCCCGCGTCCTCCTGCTGTTCGGCGGACGGTCCGGCGAGCACCCTGTCAGCTGCGCGACCGCGGGTGGCGTGCTGCGCGCCATCGACCGCACCCGGTACGACGTGCTGCCCGTCGGCATCACCCGCACCGGGCGGTGGATCCTCGTCGACGACGACCCGGACGCGTGGTCGATCGCGGACGGGCGCCTGCCCGAGGTCCCGTCCGCGGGGGACCAGGTGCTCCTGCCGCAGTCGGCCGACGACCGCGGGCTGCAGGTGCTGCGCGCGTCCGGCGACCTGGAGCCGCTGGGCACCGTCGACGTCGTCATGCCGCTCCTGCACGGCCCGTTCGGCGAGGACGGCACGGTCCAGGGGCTGCTCGAGCTCGTGGACCTGCGCTACGTCGGCGCCGGCGTCCTGGCGTCGGCGGTCGGCATGGATAAGCACTTCATGAAGCTGGTGCTCGCGGGTGCGGGCCTGCCGATCGCCCCGTTCACGGTCATCCGCCCCGGCGAGTTCGAGCGCAACCCGGTGCTGTGGACCGAGACCGTCGCGGGCCTCGGGCTGCCGGTGTTCGTCAAGCCGGCGCGGGCCGGGTCGAGCCTGGGCATCTCGCGCGTCGACGACCTCGCGGACCTGCCCGCGGCCGTGGCCGCCGCCCGCGAGCACGACCCCAAGGTGATCGTCGAGGCGGGCGTCGTCGGTCGCGAGGTCGAGTGCGCGGTGCTCGGCGGTCGCCCCGGGGAGCCCGCCCGGGCCTCGCTGCCCGGGGAGATCGTCGTGACCGACAGCCGGCACGGCTTCTACGACTTCGAGGCCAAGTATTTCGACGAGGCCGGGGTGCAGCTGTCCTGCCCGGCCGACCTGCCCCCGGCGATCCTCGAGGAGGTGCGCCGGATGGCGGTGCGCACCTTCGACGCGGTCGGGTGCGAGGGCCTGGCACGCGTCGACGTCTTCGTCACCGAGGACGACGGCGTGGTGGTCAACGAGATCAACACGATGCCCGGGTTCACGCCGTTCTCGATGTACCCGCTCATGTGGGAGGCGTCCGGGCTGGCCTACCCCGACCTCATCGACGAGCTGCTCACCCTCGCGCTGGCGCGCCCCACCGGGCTGCGCTGAGGCGGACGCGGGTCGTCACAGGCACGACCGCGACTGCTCGGTCGCGGACACGGCCGGCCCGAGGTCGACGAGGAACGACGTCGACCGCTCGGCCGTGACCGACAGCGGCACCTCGACCCTGATCGCGGGCAGGCGCCCGTAGGTCGTGAACGTCCACGGGTCCCCGGTCGCCTCGTCACCGGGGATCGTGACCCAGTCGACGCTCGTGCCCCGGCCGTCGTCGACGGTCACGCACTGGTCGGTCGTGGGTGGCAGCGGGTCCACGCCGCAGCGCAGCGTGATCGGCTCGCCGTCGCCCTCGGTCCACGCGACGGTGCCCTGGCTCGTGGTCTGGCGGCGCTCGGCGTCCCCGAGCACGTCCGGCACGGCGAGCACGACGCTCGCGCACAGCGGGTCGTCCGCGTGGGGGGCGGCCGACACCTGGACCGCGGACGTGCACCCGCCGAGCGTCACGGCCGCGGCCAGGCCGAGCGCGGCGGCGCGGGTCCGGTCGGACCGTCGGGTGGCACCGGTGCGGCGGGTGGGGTGGGGGGCGGTCACGGCCGCCACCGTAACCCGGCGGTGGGTACGGTGACCGCCGTGACCTCCGAGCCGCCCGCGCCCCCGGCCCGAGCCCGTCCGGCTCGTCCGTCCCGGCCGACGGACCGGGCGGCGAGCCGGGGCTCACGGTCGCCGACGTCGGCGAGGACGGACTCCTCGCCCGCATCTTCCCCCTGCTGCCCGCGGGCAGCGCGACCCTCCTCGGTCCGGGGGACGACGCCGCCGTCGTCGGTGCCCCGGACGGACGGGTCGTCGTCTCCACCGACGTGCTGGTCGAGGGGCGCCACTTCCGGCGCGACTGGTCGTCCGGGGAGGACGTCGGCCGGCGGGCCGCCGTGCAGAACCTCGCGGACGTCGCGGCGATGGGCGCCCGGCCGACGAGCGTCGTGGTGACCCTGGTCGCACCGCCCGACCTGCCGGTCGACTGGGTGACGGGGTTCGCGCGCGGGCTGGCCGCTGCGTGCGGCCCGCACGACGTCGGCGTCGTCGGAGGTGACCTGTCCGGTGGGGACGCCGTGGTCGTCTCCGTCACCGTCCACGGCGACCTCGCGGGCCGCGCGCCGGTGCTGCGCTCGGGGGCGCGCCCCGGCGACGTCGTCGCGCACGCGGGGGTCCGGGGACGCTCGGCGGCCGGGCTCGACCTCCTGCTCGCCGGGGCGGGCGCGGCAGCGCCGGAGCTCGTGCGTGCCTACCTGCGTCCCGAGTGCCCGGTCGCCGCCGGGCCGGCGGCCGCGGCGGCCGGAGCGACGGCGATGCTCGACGTGTCGGACGGGCTGCTGCGCGACGCCGCGCGGATCGCGCGCGCGAGCGGCGTCGTCCTCGACCTCGACGCGGTCAGCACGGCGTTCCCGGACGACCACGCGGCCCTGGGCGCGGCGGCCGTGGTCCTCCACCGGTCGCCGCACGACTGGATCCTCGTCGGCGGCGAGGACCACGGGCTGCTTGCGACCTTCCCCGCGGGCGCAGCGCTGCCGGAGCCGTTCCGGCGGGTCGGGACGGTCCGTCCGGACCCGGGGGACGGCGTGCCGGTGCGGGTCGCCGGCCGGGTACCGCCGCAGGGGCCGACCGGGTGGGACCACTTCGGGGGCTGAACGCCCGGCGACGGACCCGTCGGCAGGAGACCTGGGCTGCGCCCGGAACGCCGGTCGGCTCAGCCGCGGCGGTAGCGGACCGCGAGCAGCTGGACGCCGCCGAGCTCCTCGAGGCGCTCGGCGCCGTCCGGGGTGAAGCCGTGCCGCCGGTAGAAGTGGCGTGCGCGGCTGTTGTCCGCGAGCACCCACAGCGTCAGGGCGCCGGAGGACGACACCTCCGACAGCACGGTCCGCATGAGGTCACGCGCGACGCCCTTGCCCCACATCTTCGGGTCGAGGTAGATCGAGTAGATCTCCTCGTCGTCGCGGCCGGCGTCCTCGTCGCGCGCCGGCCCGACGGACGCGAAGCCCAGGATGCGGGCGCCGTCGTCGGCCACCCAGGTGCGCACGTCGTCACGCGGGCCGTTGCGCAGGTGCTCGGCCCATCGCTCCTGACGCTTGGTCGCGTCGAGCGCGGTCAGGTAGTCGGTCGGGACGATGCCCGCGTACGCCTCCTGCCACGACGCGACGTGGACGCGCGAGATGGCCGGTGCGTCCTCGACGCCGGCGCGACGGATGATGACCTCGTCTTCCCCCATGGGGTCACCATGCCATCCGGACGCGTCCCGGTGCAGCGATCTGCCGGTGGGTGGACCTCCCGGGCGCGTCGGGGGTCGTCCGGACGGGCGACCGGTGCCGCGATCCCTGCACGACGGAGCCCAGGAACGACGGAGCCCGCCCGGTCGTGGACCGGGCGGGCTCTCGTCGTCGTGCGGGGCGCAGGTCAGACGTGCCGGACGACCTTGCCGGCCTTCAGGCACGAGGTGCACACGTTCACGCGCTTGGGCGAGCCGCCCACCAGGGCGCGGACACGCTGGATGTTCGGGTTCCAGCGACGCTTCGTCCGGATGTGCGAGTGCGAGATGCTGTGCCCGAAGCTGGGGCCCTTGCCACAGACGTCGCAGTTGGCAGCCACGGTCTCTCCTGATCGTCGTGCACGCGGATGTACGCGCGAGAAATGGTCGGGGGTTGCGGCGCGCACCGGGCGCTCCGTCACTGCCCGACGCGGCCGGGCAACCTGCACAGACTAGCCGACGCCGGCCGCAGCCCCAAACGTGCAGCGGTGCGGCAGGCTGTGCGCCGCGCCACCACCCGCGGCCGGCAGCGGACGCGGCGCACGGTCGGCGCGAGGGCGGAGGAGGCACGTGGACGCAGCGACGGTACGCGCCTGGGCGACGGCGGCCGCGGCCGCGCTGGACGCCGCGCGCGGCCCCATCGACCGGCTCAACGTCTTCCCGGTGCCCGACGGCGACACGGGCACGAACCTCGCGCTCACGATCGCCGAGGCGGCCGAGCACGTCGCGGAGCACGTCACGGGCGGCACAGCAGGGACCGGTGACCCGACCGGTGACCGAGGCGCCGCGGGCGTCGCCGCGGCCTTCGCCCGGGGCGCCCTGCTCGGGGCCCGCGGCAACTCGGGCGTCATCATGAGCCAGTACCTGCAGGGCTTCGCCGACGGCCTCGCCGTCGCGCACCGGGAGGCGGCGGGGAAGCCGCGGGTGTTGCCATCGCGCTCGACCACGCGCAGCGTGCGGCCCGGGGTGCGGTGGCCCGTCCGGTGGAGGGAACGATCCTCACCGCGGCGACGGCCGCCGCCACCGCGGCCCGCACGCTGGCCGGGACCTGTGCCGGACCGGACGCCGTCGTCGCAGCGGCGGTCTCCGGGGCCCGGAGCGCAGTCGCACGCAGCCCCCAGGCGCTCGACGTGCTGCGCGCGGCGGGAGTCGTGGACGCGGGCGCGAGCGGGCTCGTCGTGCTGCTCGAGGCGCTCGCGGGCGCGCTCGGTCACCCACCGGTCACGGCCGCGGGCCCGGTGAGCGAGGGTGCGGGTCCGCCGGCGGCGGGGTCCGGCGGACCCGCGGCCCACGCCCACCACCCGACCGCCGTGGACCACGCGCACCGTGCCGGCCCGGGCCCGGGCCCCGGCCCCGGGCACGCCGCCGACGACGGCGAGTTCGAGGTCATGTACGTGGTCGAGACGCACGCGCCCGGGTCCGGACCCGGTGATGGGGACGGGGCCGAGCCCGGTGACGGGGGCGATCTCGCGCCCGAGCTCAGCCGGCGGTTGCAGGCGCTCGGGTCGTCGGTCGCCGTGGTGGGCGGCGCGGACGGCTGGCACGTGCATGTGCACACCGACCGGCCCGACGCCGCCGTCGCGGCCGGGGGCCTCGGGGTGCGCAGCCAGGTCGTCGTGCGCCGGTTGCAACCCCGGGCGACGGTGGACGGGGTGGGACACGCGACCCCGACGTCTGCGGCGGGCCGGCTGGGGGTCGTCGTGGGGACCGGCGCTCCCGGACTGATCGCCGACCTCGCGCGGTCGGGTGCCGTGGTGCTCGTGCACACCGGACGACCCGTCACGGCCCGGGCGGTCCGGCGGGCGGTCGTGGACACGGGGGCGATGCGCGTCGTCGTCCTGCCCGGCGCCCCCGCGACCCTCGCCGCCGCGCAGGACGCCGCCGCGGGGTCGCCCGTCCCGGTCGACGTGCTCGACGCGTCCGACGACCTCCAGGTCGTCGTGGCGCTCGCCGCGGGGACCTCGGACACCGCGGGCTCGGCCGCGGACCGGGTGGCCGCGATGCGCGCCGGGCTCGCCGCGGTCCGCACCGGTGCCGTCGACTCGCCGGACGGGGGGCCGGTGCTCGCCGAGGTCCGGCGCCTGCTCGACGACCGCGGCGAGGTCGTCACCGCGCTCGTCGGGGCGGCGGCGCCCGGGCAGACCGTCGACGAGGTGACCGAGGCGCTCGCCGGCGCGCTCACGGACGGCCTCGCCGCGACCCATCCCGGGGTCGAGGTCGTCGTCCTGCCCGGGGGCAGCACCACCCCGCCGTCGCGCTCGCAGTGGAGTGAGGTGTGCGGCGTGAGGGAGGCGGGTCGTACGGTGCACGCAGCACCCGCGCCGGCCGGTGCGGGCGACACGAGGGGGCCGCGGGACGTGACGAGCGAGCTGGGTGACGTCGTCGTCGGTGCGTCGGCGGACCGGCTCGCCGAGCCGCTCGGCCGCCTGCTGGGCCCGCGCACCGGCAACGCGCTCGCCAAGCTCGGCCTGGAGACCAGCGGGGACCTCCTGCGCCACTACCCACGGCGCTACTCCGAGCCCGGGACGCTCACCGACCTGTCCTCGCTCGCGGTGGGCGAGCACGTCACGGTGATGGCGGAGGTGCGCCAGGCGACGGTCCGGCCGATGCGGTCCCGCGGCGGCTCGATGCTCCAGGCGGTCGTCACCGACGGCACGCACCGGCTGCACCTGACGTTCTTCGCGAAGGGGGCAGGCGCGCTGCGGATGCACGAGCACAAGCTGCGCGCCGGGCGCGTGGGGCTCTTCACCGGGGTCGTGGGCGAGTACCGCGGCGACCGGCAGCTCACCCACCCGGACTACCGGATCATCGGCGTCGACGTCGAGGACGCCGACGAGGCGCTCGCCGAGGCGAGCCGCCCCATCCCGATCTACCCCGCGGCCGCGGCGATCCCCTCGTGGCGCATCGCCACGAGCGTGCGCACCGTGCTCGACCCGCTCACGCCCGCGGACCTGCCCGACCCCCTGCCGGAGTCGGTCCGGGCCGAACGCGGCCTGGCGGGTCTGCACGAGGCGCTGCGGCTCGTGCACGAGCCGGAGACGGACGCCGACTGGCGCCGGGGCCGGGACCGGCTGCGCTACGAGGAGGCGTTCGTCCTGCAGGCCGAGCTGGCGCGCCGTCGGGCGCGGGCGGCGGCCGAGCAGGCGACGGCCCGCCCGCGCCGCACCGGCGGGCTGCTCGACGACTTCGACGCGCGCCTGCCGTTCACCCTCACCGCCGGTCAGCGTGAGGTGGGCGACGAGATCGCCGCCGAGCTGGCCGAGCCGCGGCCCATGCAGCGGCTGCTGCAGGGCGAGGTCGGGTCCGGCAAGACCGTCGTCGCGCTGCGCGCGATGCTTCAGGTCGTCGACGCGGGCGGTCAGGCCGCCCTGCTCGCCCCGACCGAGGTGCTCGCCGCGCAGCACGCGCGCACGCTGCGCGCCCTGCTGGGTCCGCTCGCGGAGGGCGGGTTCCTCGGCGGCGCGGACAACGGCACCCGCGTCGCGCTGCTCACCGGCTCGCAGGGCGCCGCCGCCCGCCGCGCGAGCCTGCTCGACGCCGCCGGCGGCGCCGCCGGGATCGTCGTCGGCACGCACGCCCTGCTCAGCGAGACCGTCCAGTTCGCCGACCTCGGCCTCGTCGTCGTCGACGAGCAGCACCGCTTCGGCGTCGAGCAGCGCGACCTGCTGCGCGCCAAGGGCACGACGACGCCGCACCTGCTCGTCATGACCGCGACACCCATCCCGCGCACCGTCGCGATGACCGTCTTCGGCGACCTCGAGACGTCCACCCTGACCGAGGTCCCCGCCGGGCGCAGCGGCGTGACCACGCACGTCGTCCCGGCGGACAACGCCGCCTGGACGGAGCGGACCTGGCGCCGCGCCCGCGAGGAGGTCGACGCCGGCCGGCGGGTGTACGTCGTGTGCCCGCGCATCGACGCCGACGACGCGCCCGTGCCCGGGGGTGGGGAGGAGGCCGGGGACGGCGTCGACCTCGTGCCGGACGACGACGGCGGCGCGGGGACGCCGCGGCCCCTGCGCGCGGTCACCGAGGTCGCCGAGGAGCTGCGGTCGCGACCGGTGCTCGCCGACGTGGCGATCGGCGTCCTGCACGGGCGGATGGCGCCGGACGAGAAGGACCGCGTGATGGCCGACTTCGCGGCCGGCCGGGTCCCGGTGCTCGTCTCGACGACCGTCATCGAGGTCGGCGTCGACGTCCCGCAGGCGACCGTCATGGTGGTGCTGGACGCCGACCGGTTCGGGCTCTCGCAGCTGCACCAGCTGCGCGGCCGGGTGGGGCGAGGGTCGGACCCCGGCCTGTGCCTGCTGGTGTCGCACGCACCGCCGGCCACGCCGGCCGGCGTCCGGCTGGCCACGCTCGCCGAGACCACGGACGGGTTCGCGCTGGCGTCGGTGGACCTCGAGCTGCGCCGGGAGGGTGACGTGCTCGGCGCCGCGCAGTCCGGTGCGGCGAGCTCGCTGCGGCTGCTGCGGGTCACCCGTGACGCCGACCTCATCCTCCGCGCCCGTGGGGACGCCCGGGCGCTCGTCGACCAGGACCCGACCCTCGCGACGTGGCCGGCGCTGGTCGCCGCGATCGACCGTCAGCTCACCGGCGAGCGCGAGGAGTACCTCGAGCGGTCCTAGGACGCTGGTCTACCTCTCGGTATACTTGACGGTATGGCTGACATGACCACCATCAAGGTGCCGCGTGAGCTGCGAGACCGCCTGGCCGGACGTGCGGCCAGGACCCGGACGACGCTGGCGAGCGCGATCGCGGAGGCGCTGGATCAGGTCGAGGAACGGGAGTTCTGGGCCCAGGCACGCGCGGCCAACGCGTCCGTCCCCGCCCCGGTCCTCGAGGAGCACCGGGTCGTCGACGCGGGTGTCGCGCTCGACGACCTCGTGGACCCGGACGACGAGGCGGTCAGCAGGGCCGGCGGCTGGTGAACCGCGGCGACATCCTCCTCGCCGACCTGGGTCCGGCGGTGGCGCACGAGCAAGCCGGCGCCCGACCGGTGCTGATCCTCAGCGCCCAGCCGTGGCTCGACTCGAGCCCTCCGGTCGTCGTGGTCGTCCCGCTGACCCGGACGCGGTGGGACTCGCCGACGAGGATCGAGGTCGAGCCCGGCGCCTCGGGGCTCGCGGAGACGAGCTACCTGCGGTGCGAGGACGTCCGGGCCATCTCCCCGGACCGTCTCGGTCGCCGCTTCGGCGCCGTCGACCCGTTGGTGCTGCTGCGCGTCGAGGCCGTCGTGCGCCGGCTGCTGGCTCTCGGGTGACGCCACCGGAGGGAGCGAGCGGTCCCCGGCCGACGGCGGTCGACCCGTGCCCACGCCCGTGGTGCGGCTCGCGGCCCGTCAGCCCCGCGCGCGCTGGGCGCTGTCGCCGGAGCGGGCGGTGCGCAGCCGCACGACGACCGCCGACCCGAGGGTGACCGCCGCGGCGACCCCGGCCGTGATCGCGACCGTCGTGTCGCGCGGCTCGTCCGTGGTCCGTGCGATCGCGACCCAGGTCAGGCCCCAGGCGAGTGCGAGCGCGATCCCGAGGCGGCCCCGGGTGTACAGCGCGTAGCCGAGGCCGATGACGGCGGCCGCGACCAGCAGGACGACCGACCAGCCGGTCGCGCCCAGGCCGAGCTCACCGACGTCCGAGCTCGCCATCGCGGCGGCGGTGTTGGCGATCGTCGCGATCGTCACCCAGCCCAGGTACAGGCCGAACACGAAGTCGACGACGAGCGCGTCGACGCGTGACCGCGGCGGCGCGTCCAGGCAGATGAGCAGGATCCACACGAGGTTGGCCAGCAGCGCGAAGATCACCGCAACGCTGCCCCACAGCAGGTCCGCCTGGACGACGCCGATCCACGCCGCGTTGAGCAGCATCGACAGCGCGGCGAGCCAGCCCATCCGCCGCTGGCGCGGGTCGCTCCGCTGCCCGGGCAGCGCCTGCCACACCGCGTACGCGAGCAGGCCGGTGTAGATCACCGACCAGATCGAGAAGGCGGGGAGCCGGGCGCGACCGGGGTCGCGTCGGCGGACAGCGCGCCCCCGGCGGTCTGGGCGATCGGCTCGCCGCCGAAGGCGCCGGACCCGACCGTGGCGCCCACGGTGGCGAGGACGGCGAGGACGAGGACGCCCACCTGGCGGACGACGTCGGAGGGGGTGGCGGGGAGGAGGACATGCCTCGAGCCTCTCCGGTCCGCGGGTGGGCCGCACCTCGGTCGCCGCCCGACGACACCTCGGGCCGGTGCGGTGGGCACCGCGGGCACGCCCACGACCGGCCCGCCGCGCTGGCTAGGGTGACGCACGTGCTGACCGACCCCGCCGTCCGGGCCGACTCCCTGCTCGTCGGGTACGGCGGTGAGCCGGTGTGCGCCTCGGTCACCTTCACGCTCGAACCCGGCCGGGCGATGGCGCTCGTCGGGCCCAACGGGTCCGGCAAGTCGACCGTCCTGCGGGCCGTGCTCGGTCTGCTCGAGCCCGCGGGCGGCGCCCTGGAGGTCCTCGGCAGCGAGGTCGACGAGCGCGACGGGGCGTTCCGCGCGCAGGTCGCCAGCGTGCTCGACGACGACGCCTGGTTCCCGGCGCTCACGGTCGCCGAGCACCTCGTGCTCACCGCGAGCGGGCACGGCGTCCCCGAGCCCCTGGCGGTCGTCGACGGGCTCCTGGCGGACTTCGGGCTGGCCGGGCACCGGGACGTGCTGCCGGCGACGCTCTCCTCGGGCCAGCGACGGCGCCTGCTCCTCGCCGCGGGCTTCGCCCGACCCCGCCGGCTGCTCGTGCTGGACGAGCCGGAGCAGCGCCTCGACCAGCGGATGCGCGCCGCGCTCGCCGCACGGCTGCAGGCCGAGACGGCCGCCGGGGGCGCCGTGCTGCTCGCGACCCACGACCCCGAGCTGCTCGCCGCGGTCGCCGACGCCGCCGTGCTGGTCGGCGACGACCGGTCCGTCGTCCTCGACGTCCCGGACGCCGTGCACGCCATCCGTGCGGAGCCGACGCGGTGAGGCACCCGAGCGACCCGGACGTGGCCGGCTCCGACCTCGGCGACCCGGACCTCGGCGTCCCGGACGGCGTCGACCCGCAGGGTGTCGACCCGCTCGACCTGGACCCGCTCGACCGGCCCGTCCCCACCGGACGCGCGGTGCGCCGGTACACCGCGGCCGTGGCACGGCAGCGCGGCGGCGCGTCGGTCGGGTCTTTGCTCGTCGACGTCTACAGCGTGCTCATCACGACGGTGATCGGGATCGGGGTCGCCGTCGGGGTGGTGGACGGCGTCCGTGACGCCCTGCCGGTGGACCCCGGGGCGCCGGTCACCGGCCCGGAGGTCAGCCTGCCGACCCTGGGCGCCCTGCTCGTCCTCGGCCTCGCCGGCACCGTGCTGTCCCTCGCCGGCCGGCTCGGCCCGGTCGGGGTCGGGGAGCGGAGGCGACGTGGTGGCTCACCCTGCCGGTGGGTCGGCGCGCGTTGCTGCGGCCGGCGGCGACCCGGTTGCCGCTGCTGGCCGCGGCGGTCGGCGTCGTCGTGGTCCCGCTGCTCGACCTCGCGGTGCGTGACGCCGAGCCGCCCTCCCTGACCCGGGCGGTCACCGTGGCCGCCGTGGGTGGCCTCGGGGCGGCGGCGGTCGTGCTCGGCGCCGGCGTCGGGCAGACGCTCGGCGCCGCGCGTCGCCGGATCGCGACCGTCGGTGACGTGCTCGTGGCCCTGGTGCCGGTGCTCGCGCTGACCGCCGCGGTCACCGGGCTGCACCTCGAGCGGCTGCCCACGCCCGGACCGGTGACCGTCGGGGTGCTGCTCGGGGTCGTCGTCGTCGCCGGCGTGGTGCTCGACCGCCGGCTCGAGCACGTCCCGGCCCGCCGCCTGCGGGAGAGCGGATCGGTCGCGAGCCAGGCGGTCGGGGCCCTCATCTCGCTCGACTCGCGTGAGCTGGGCCGCACGCTCACCGAGGGCACCGGCGCCCGACGACGCCGCCGCAGCGCCCGGCTGCGCATGGTGCGCTCGCCGGGGATCGCCCTGGTCACGGCCGACGCGCTCCTCCTCGCCCGCTCCGGCCGGCACCTCGTCCAGCTCGCCGCGACGGCGGCCGTGCCCGCGATCGTCCTGGCGGTGCCCCGGCTGCACACGCCCGTCGTGGTGCTGCCCGCGCTGCTCGCCGCCGGGTACGTCGCGACGCTCGCGACTGCGGAGGGCTCCCGGCGCGCCGAGATGGCGCCCGTGGTCGACCGGCTGCTGCCCCTCGGTGCACGAGGGGTGCGCCGGTTGCGGATGGTCGTGCCCGCGGTCGCGATGCTGGCCTGGTCGGTCGTGGCCTTCGCGCCGCTGGCCCTGCTCGGGGCCGACGTCGCGTCGTGGGTGTCGCTCGGTGTCGCGGCGTCGCCGGTGTGGGCCGGCGCGGCGGTGCGAGCGGCGTACCGACCGCCGCCGGACTGGTCCGGGCCGCTCGTCGCGACCCCCGCCGGCGCGCTCCCGCTCGGCGCGGCGGTCGTGCTGTCCCGGGGGCCGGACGTCGTCGTGCTGGGCCTGGTGCCCGTCCTCGTCGCGGTCTCGCTCGGGACCGTCGTCCCGGGGATCGTCGTCGCCCAGGTCGTGGTGTCGGCGGTCGTGGTCGCGGTGTGCGCCCACCTTCCGGACGAGCCGCGTAGCGTGACGCCGTGACCAGGGTGGTGGCCGGGACGGCCGGCGGACGCACGCTGCGGGTCCCGCCGAAGGGCACCCGGCCCACGAGCGACCGGGTCCGCGAGGCGCTGTTCTCCCGGCTGGAGCACCTCGGGGCCGTCGACGGCGCCCGGGTCCTGGACCTGTTCGCCGGGTCCGGCGCGCTCGGCATCGAGGCCGCGAGCCGGGGCGCGACCGCGGTGACCCTCGTCGACTCGGCGCGGGCGGCCACCGACGTGTGCCGCCGCAACGTCGCGACCTTGGGCCTGGCCGGCGTGCAGGTCGTGACCCAGCGCGCCGAGCGCTTCGTGCAGGCCCTCCCGTCGCGCCGTGGGACCTCGTCCTCGTCGACCCGCCCTACGAGCTGGGCGACGTCGAGCTCGCCGCCGTGCTCGACGGCCTGGCGGCACCCGGAGCGCTGGCCGACGACGCCGTCGTCGTCGTCGAGCGGTCCTCGCGCAGCGCCGAGCCGACCTGGCCGGCCGGGATCGACCGCACCGACCGCCGCGCCTACGGCGAGACCGTCGTGTGGTTCGCGTCGCCGGCCTGACGGCCGGCATACGTCGCCGGCCTGACGGCTGGCATACCCTGACGCCCGTGACCGTCGCCGTCTGCCCCGGGTCCTTCGACCCCATCACGCTCGGGCACCTGGACGTCGTCCGGCGGGCCCGCGCGATGTTCGACGAGGTCGTCGTGGGCGTCGCCCGCAACTCCTCCAAGAGCGCCCTGCTCACCCTCGAGCAGCGCGTCGAGCTCGCCCGCGCCGCTGTGGCGGGCCTGCCCGGCGTGCGCGTCGAACCGGTGCCGGGGCTGCTCAGCGAGTTCTGCCGCGACGTCGGAGCCGCGGCCGTGGTCAAGGGGCTGCGCGGCGGCGCCGACGTCGACCACGAGGTCCCGATGGCGCTCATGAACCGCCACCTCACCGGTGTGGAGACCGTGTTCGTCCTCGGTGACCCGGCGCTCGCGCACATCGCGTCGTCGCTGGTCAAGGACGTGGCGCGGCACGGAGGCGCCGTCGGCGACCTCGTGCCCGCCGGTGTGGAGCACGCCGTACGCGACGCGCTGGGCGCCCTGCCCGCGCAAGGAGGGATGACCCGATGACCGACAGCTACCCCGAGTCCGAGCTCGAGTTCGACCGGACCCAGCCCGAGGGCCTGACCGGGATCCTCGACGCGCTCGCCGCGTCGATCACCCAGGCCCGGGCGATGCCGATGTCGTCCTCGGTGCTCGTCAACCGGGTCGAGCTGCTCGACCTCGTGGACCAGGCCCGGGAGGTGCTGCCCACCCAGCTCGGCCGCGCCGACGAGCTGCTCGCGGCCGCGGACGCCGCGCGCGTCGCGGCGCAGGTGGAGGCGGAGTCCATCGTCGCCGCCGCCCACCAGCGCGCCGCCGAGCTCGTCGAGGTCGACGCGATCTCCCACGCCGCGCGCGGCCGGGCCGCGGAGATCGTCGCCGAGGCGGAGCGGGTCGCCGAGGGGTTGCGCCGCGACGCCGACGAGTACTGCGACCGCCGGCTCGCCGCCTTCGAGGGCGACCTCGAGCGGCTCCTGACCCAGGTCGGCGCGGGACGGGCGAAGCTCGCGTCCCGGTTGGGGGCCGACGCCGACGCCGACACCGGCAGCGACTCCCGCAGCGGCGTCTGAGCGGCGTCCGCGGCGGCGACGACGACCGTCCGGGGGTCCGGCTGACCCTGTGACGCGCGACACCACCGCCGCGCGTGCGCCGCTGGACCGCCCGGCCGGGCGCGGCCCTGGTGCCCGGGCGCGTGCCGCCATGGCGTAGCATCGTCCGTTGGTCCGGCCGGTTCCGGCGGATCCGACCCCGACCCGACTGGATCGCCACCGTGGACAGCACCCGTCACCTCGACCCGCGCTCGCCGCTCGTGCTGGACACGCACGAGCTCGGCCGGCGCCCGGGTTCGATGCGCCGCGTGCAGGTCACGGTGCCCGCTCCGGAGCACCTCGGGACCGAGGTCATCGGCATCCCCACCGGCAGCGACCTCGAGCTGGATCTCCGGCTCGAGGCCGTCATGGAGGGCGTGCTCGTCAGCGGGAACGTCCGCGGGCGGGCCATCGGGGAGTGCGTGCGCTGTCTGGAGGAGGTCGTCGAGGACATCGACGTCCCGATCCAGGAGCTGTACGCCTACCCCGAGCGCGTCAAGGCGGCGACCGACGCCGGCGACGAGGAGGAGGACGAGGTCCGCGAGCTCGATGGCGACCTCCTCGACATCGAACCCGCGGTCCGCGACACCGTCGTGCCTGCGCTACCGTTCCAGCCGCTGGACGACCCCGACTGCCCGGGCCTGTGCTCGGAGTGCGGGGCCCGACTGGCGGACGACCCTGACCACTCGCATGAGATCCTTGACCCCCGCTGGGCCGAGCTGAACCGGCTCCAGGGCATGTTCGACGAGACGAAAGAGAGCTAGCCGTGGCTGTTCCGAAGCGCAAGATGTCGCGCAGCAACACCCGTGCGCGTCGGTCGCAGTGGAAGACCACTGCCACGACGCTCACCACCTGCCCGCAGTGCAAGAGCCAGACGATGCCGCACACCGCGTGCCCGACGTGCGGGGCCTACAAGGGCCGGACGTACGCCGAGGCCGTGCGCACCGAGCACGCCAACTGACGTCCGCCGGTCCGTCATGAAGGCCGCGCCGTCGGCCGACGGGCTCCTCGAGAAGCTCGGGATCCACCTGGATCCCGAGCTTCTCGTGCTCGCGCTGACCCACCGATCGTTCGCCCACGAGGCGGGCGGGATCCCCACCAACGAGCGCCTGGAGTTCCTCGGCGACTCGGTGCTCGGACTGGTCGTGACCGAGGCCCTCTACCGCCGTCACCCGGACGTGAGCGAGGGCGAGCTCGCCAAGATGCGGGCCGCGACGGTGTCCCAGCGCGCGCTCGCCGCCACCGCACGCGTGCTGGGGCTCGGTGACTACGTGCTTCTCGGCAAGGGCGAGGTCACGACCGGGGGAGCGGACAAGGACTCGATCCTGTCCGACACCCTCGAGGCGCTCTTCGGCGCCGTCTACCTCGCCCACGGCCTCGAGCCCGCGCGCGCGCTCGTCGAGCGCCTCGTCGGCCCGACCCTGGAGGCAGCCGCCGACCTCGGCGCCGGCCTGGACTGGAAGACGTCGCTCCAGGAGCTCGCGGCCGCGCTCGGGCTCGGCGCGCCCGAGTACGACGTCCGGGGCTCCGGACCCGACCACGCCCGCA
Organism: Cellulomonas sp. ATA003; assembly: GCF_031582905.1. Classification (NCBI taxonomy): domain Bacteria; kingdom Bacillati; phylum Actinomycetota; class Actinomycetes; order Micrococcales; family Cellulomonadaceae; genus Cellulomonas; species Cellulomonas sp. ATA003. Next base: position 2,544,541 of record NZ_CP133990.1, on the reverse strand, counting down.
CGTTCACCGCCCGGGTGCTGCTGGGCGGCGACGTCCGCGGCGAGGGCACCGGGACGTCGAAGAAGATCGCGGAGCAGGTCGCCGCCACCGTCGCGTACCGCGCGCTGCGCGACCTCCCGGCCCCCTGAGCCGTGCCCGAGCTGCCGGAGGTCGAGACGGTCCGTGACGGCCTCGCCCGCCATGTCCTGGGACGCGCCGTCGAGCACGTCGAGGTCCGGCGCGACTACAGCGTGCGTCGCCAGACCGGTGGCCCCGGGGCGTTCGTCGAGGCCCTCACCGGACGCCGCCTCGACGCGGCGGTCCGGCGCGGGAAGTACCTGTGGCTGCTGCTCGACCCCGTCGGGTCGACCGGGCGCCATGCCGCCGACGCCCCCGACTCCGCACTCCTCGCGCACCTGGGCATGAGCGGGCAGCTCCTGGTGCGGCACGCGGGGAGCCCTCGGTCGTCGCCCCGCACCTGCGGGTGCGCCTGGCGCTCGACGACGGCGGCCACCTCGACTTCGTGGACCAGCGCACCTTCGGCCACCTGGCGGTGACCGCGCTCGTCCCCACCGCCGACGCCGCCCCGGGCGGCCAGGGCTCGGCGGTCGCCGCCGTGCCGGAGCCGGCGGTCCACATCGCCCGTGACCTGCTCGACCCCGCGCTGGACCGGCCCGCGCTCGTCGAGGCGGTCCGCCGCAAGCGCACGGGCATCAAGCGAGCGCTCCTCGACCAGACGCTCGTCTCCGGGATCGGCAACATCTACGCCGACGAGGCGCTGTGGCGTGCCCGCCTGCACTACGCCCGCCCGACCGACACCCTGCGCCGCGCCGAGGTGACCCGCGTGCTCGACGCCGCCGCGGAGGTCATGGCGCAGGCCCTCGCTGCGGGCGGGACGAGCTTCGACGCGCTCTACGTCAACGTCAACGGCGCGTCCGGGTACTTCGACCGGTCCCTCGCCGTCTACGGCCAGGCGGGTCGTCCGTGCCCGCGGTGCGGCACGCCCGTCCGGCGCGACGAGTTCATGAACCGGTCGGCCTTCACGTGCCCGGTGTGTCAGCCCCGGCCGCGCAACGGCCGCTGGTGAGCGTGTCGCGGATCACCCCTCAGGCCCCTGTGCGATACTGACGACGGCTCGAGGGCGTCCACACCGCCCACCCGACCAGACCGTGCTTGTCGATGGCTCGCCGCATCCGCGGCCGCCGCGCGCCGCCGCCCCACCAGGGCGATCTGGCAGCGCAGGCGCCGCCCCTGTGGCCTGCATCGGCCGACGACTTCCGTCGCCGCGTCCCACGACGCGAGCGACGACCGACCGCCCGAAGGCGCCGTGGTGTGGACGGAGCCGACGGGCACACAGGAGTACCACCCGTGACGTCCGACACCAGCAACACCCCGGTCGAGCCGGCTGCCCCGAGCAAGCCCGTCCGCCGCCGCGCGACCCGGAAGGCCGCCGCCCCCGCGGCGCCCGACAGCAGCACCGAGAGCACGAGCACCCCGTCGGCGACGAGCTCGCCGACCGGCACCGCGCCGACCGAGACCGCGCCGGGCGGACCGGTCGCGGCCGAGCCCGCCGCCGCGTCGGCCGGCTCGACCGTCGGCGCCCCCGCGGGGGACGGCGCCCCCGCAACCCCGGCGGGCGAGGACGCCCCTGCCGCCCCGAAGCGGACCCGCGCCCGCCGTGCGACCACCGCCCGTGCCGCCGCGCCCACCGACACCAGCACGGCCGCCGCCGACGTCGCCCCGACGTCCGACGCCCCTGCGTCGACGGCCGCCGCCACGGGGAGTCCGCCGCGACCGAGGAGGCCGCCCCCGCGAAGGCACCGGCCAAGCGCGCGACCCGCAGCCGGGCCAAGAAGCCCGTCGCCGCGCAGCCGGCCGAGACCGCGCCCGCGGCCGACGCCGAGCCCGGCGTCGTGACCGACGCACCGGCCGAGGCACCGTCGGCGCCCGTGCTGGACGTGCTCGCCGCCTTCGGGGCCGACCGTGCCGCGGCCGCCCCCGCACCGACGGAGGGCCCGCGCACCGACGCCGCCGATTCGGCGGACTCCACGGACTCCACCGACGCCACGGAGGCCGAGGAGGAGACCGAGGGGACCGTCGAGTCGCCCGAGGCGGCCACCGGCACGAAGCTCGCGACCACCGCGCTGCTCTTCCAGGCGCCGGACCCCACCGCGACCACGCGGCCCAAGCGGCGCCGCGTCGTCGCGCAGGCGGGCCCGCCGCAGTTCATCGTCCCGCAGACCGTGTCCGGGCCGGAGGACGAGGCCCCCTCCGACGCCGCTGCCCCCGACGCCACGCCGAGCCGCGCCGCCGACGCGGCCGAGCCGCCCGCGTCCCAGGGTGCGGCCGAGCCGCGTCGCCGCGGGCGCCGCGCGACCCGCACCACGGCCGCGCCCGCACCGGTCGAGGACGCCGCGTCGGATGCCGCTGCGGTCAACCCCGAGCAGTCCGCACCGACCGCGCCCGCCGCCGAGGAGACCGCCGAGTCCGCACCCGCCGAGGCTGCGCCGTCCCGACGCGGGGGCGCCGCCGCGGCTCGCGATCGGCCGGGGCTGCCGCGCCCGAGCCGGCGGCTGACGACACCACGGACGCCGACGACGAGGTGTCCGCACCCGACGCGACGGGCGAGACGGTCGGCGAGCCCCGCGGGGCCGGCGCCGACCAGGCCGACACCGACGCGACCGACCGGACCGACGACGACGACTCCGAGTCCGACTCCGACTCCGACGGCGAGGGTCCCCAGGACGACGGCCCCCGCCGGCGCCGCCGTCGTGGTGGCCGCGGACGCCGCAGCCGCTCGGGCGGCGACGCGGACGGTCGGCGTCCGTCCGACGACGAGGACGACACCGAGGACGACACCGAGGACGCGACCGGCGCCGAGGGTGCCGACGACGCGTCCGACGGGACCGACGAGCAGGACTCCGCATCGGGCGAGGGTGACGGCGAGGAGGGCACCGGCTCGAGCCGCCGTCGTCGGCGCCGTCGCCGGGGCGGTCGCGGTGGCGACGCCGCCGAGGCCGAGCCCGAGGCCGCTCCGGCCCGCGCGCCCCGGGCCGCGCGGGCGCCGTCCGACGAGGTCACCGCGCTGCGCGGCTCGACCCGCCTCGAGGCCAAGCGCCAGCGCCGCCGCGAGGGCCGCGACGCCGGACGCCGCCGCCAGATCATCACCGAGTCGGAGTTCCTGGCCCGCCGCGAGTCGGTGGACCGGACCATGGTCGTGCGCGAGGCCGACGGCCGCACGCAGATCGCCGTGCTCGAGGACGGCGTCCTCGTCGAGCACTACGTCTCCAACCAGGCGCAGGCGTCGATGGCCGGCAACGTGTACCTGGGCCGCGTCCAGAACGTGCTGCCGTCCATGGAGGCCGCGTTCATCGACGTCGGCAAGGGCCGCAACGCGGTGCTGTACGCCGGTGAGGTCAACTGGGACGCCGCCGGGATGGAGGGGCAGCCGCGCCGGATCGAGCAGGCGCTGAAGTCCGGCGACTCGGTGCTCGTGCAGGTCACGAAGGACCCGATCGGGCACAAGGGCGCCCGTCTCACCTCGCAGGTCACGCTGGCCGGCCGCTACCTCGTGTACGTGCCCGGCGGCGGCATGACCGGCATCTCCCGCAAGCTCCCGGACAACGAGCGGGCGCGGCTGAAGAAGCTGCTCCGCGAGATCGTCCCGGACACCGCCGGCGTCATCGTGCGCACCGCGGCCGAGGGGGCGAGCGAGGAGGAGCTGCGCGCCGACATCGCCCGGCTCCAGGAGCAGTGGACCGCGATCGAGAAGAAGGCGAGGACGGCGTCGCCCCGGCCCTGCTCCAGGGCGAGCCCGACCTCGCGATCCGTGTCGTCCGCGACATCTTCAACGACGACTTCGGCTCGCTCGTCGTCCAGGGCGACGAGGCGTGGCAGACCATCTCCGGGTACATCGGTGCGCTCGCGCCCGACCTCGCCCAGAAGGTGAGCCGGTGGACCGCCGAGGGCGACGTCTTCTCGGCGCACCGTGTCGACGAGCAGCTCGCCAAGGGCATGGACCGCAAGGTCTGGCTGCCGTCGGGTGGGTCGCTCGTCATCGACCGGACCGAGGCGATGACCGTCGTCGACGTCAACACCGGCAAGTTCACCGGCTCGGGCGGAACGCTCGAGGAGACGGTGACCCGCAACAATCTCGAGGCCGCCGAGGAGATCGTCCGGCAGCTCCGCCTGCGGGACATCGGCGGCATCATCGTCATCGACTTCATCGACATGGTGCTCGAGCTCAACCGGGACCTCGTGCTGCGCCGTCTCGTGGAGTGCCTGGGGCGCGACCGGACGAAGCACCAGGTCGCCGAGGTCACGTCGCTCGGGCTCGTGCAGATGACGCGCAAGCGGGTGGGTCAGGGCCTGGTCGAGGCGTTCAGCGAGACCTGCGAGCACTGCAACGGTCGCGGCTTCATCGTCCACAGCAACCCGATCGAGCGTGCGCCGGGGCAGGCGCAGCCCGCGCAGACCCAGACGCCGCAGCCGCCCGTGGGTGGCGACGCGCCGAAGCGGGCCCGAGGCAAGCGGGGCGCCGCCAAGGAGCAGGGTCCGGCCGTCCCGAGCGGGCTGCCGATGGTCCCCGTGCTCCCGGAGGCGCGCGAGGCCGTCAAGGCCACGCTCGCCACGATCGCCGCGGCCGCCGCGCACGCCCACGAGCACGACGAGCACGCCGCGGGACGCGACGGCGACGGCAAGCCCTCGGTGGCCCCCACGGCGGAGGAGCGGGCTGCCGCGACCGCCGCGGTGACCGAGGCGCTCGCCGCGCTGCAGGCCCTGCCCCCGGCCGCGGACACCACCCCCGCGGCCCCCTCTGCCCCCGCCGAGGGGCAGGTTGCGGAGCCCGTCGAGGACCCGGCCGGCGCCGAGGACCAGGTCGCGGAGCGCGTCGAGGACGCGGCCGGCGGTCCGGCCGACCCCGCCGATACCGGCGAGGTCGCGGCGGACGAGGACGACGGGCTCGCCCTCGTCCCGGTCGCCCCCGAGGTGTTCGACCTCGCGCCGGACGAGCAAAATGGCACGCCGGACGAGCAGGACGGCACGCCGGACGGCACGTCGGACGCCGCCCCGGAGCCGGCTCCTGAGGACGCCGGCGCCGGTCGCTGACCCGGTTCCTGCCGCCCTCGGCGCCGTCCGGTGCCCGGGGGCGGCAGGGCCCCGCGTGACCCGGTCGTCATTTGACCGGTGCGGAGCCAGTCCGTACTCTTGAATGCGGTGCGCATCGCGCGCGCTGATCCTGCGTGCCCGCGCCGCCGAACCGGTGAGCCGCCCAGCACGCCGCAGACGAAGCAGTGACCCGAGCAGAGATGAGCAGCAACGTGGTGTACGCGATTGTGAAGGCTGGCGGCCGCCAGGAGAAGGTCGCCGTCGGCGACGTCGTCGTCGTCGACCGTCGGGCCGAGAAGGCCGGCGCCACCGTCACGCTGCCCGCCCTCCTGCTCGTGGACGGGGAGACGGTGACCCACGACGCCGAGGCGCTCGCCAAGGTCACCGTCAGCGCGGAGGTCGTGCGGGACGAGAAGGGCCCGAAGATCGACATCCTCAAGTACAAGAACAAGACGGGCTACCGCGTGCGCAAGGGTCACCGTCAGCAGCTGACCCGCCTGCGGGTCACCGGCATCTCCTAAGCCTTCCCCGCGGCACTGGTCCGCAGGGTCCCCCTCCGTCCGCACGTAGCACGAAAGCAGGTTCGACATGGCACACAAGAAGGGCGCAAGCTCCTCTCGCAACGGCCGCGACTCCAACGCGCAGCGACTGGGCGTCAAGCGCTTCGGTGGCCAGGTCGTCAGCGCCGGCGAGATCATCGTCCGCCAGCGTGGCACCCACTTCCACCCCGGCCTCAACGTCGGCCGTGGCGGGGACGACACCCTGTTCGCGCTGACCCCGGGCGCGGTCCAGTTCGGCACGCGCCGTGGCCGCAAGGTCATCGACATCGTCCAGGCGTAGTCGCGACGCACAGCAGTGACACGAAGGGGCGCACCGGTGCGGTGCGCCCCTTCGTCGTCGGGTCGGCAGGTCGCCGGCCCGGCCGCAGGACCGGGGGACCCGGGCACGCGGGGGCGCAGTCGCGCCCCGTCGCCGTCCGGCCGTCGCCCCGTGGAGGACAGGAGGAGTAGCCGTGGCGACATTCGTCGACCGGGTCGTGCTGCACGCCACCGGCGGTGACGGCGGCCACGGGTGCGCGTCCATCCGCCGGGAGAAGTTCAAGCCCCTCGCCGGCCCCGACGGCGGCAACGGCGGCAACGGCGGCAGCGTCATCATCGAGGTGGACCCGCAGGTCACCACGCTCCTGCAGTTCCACCACTCGCCGCACCGCCACGCGCCGTCCGGCACGCAGGGCATGGGGGACTACCGCCAGGGCTCGACGGGGAGGACCTCGTCCTCGGGGTCCCCGACGGCACCGTCGTGAAGTCGCCGTCCGGGGAGGTCCTCGCCGACCTCGTCGGCGCGGGCGCGCGCTACGTCGTCGCCGCCGGCGGGCAGGGCGGCCTGGGCAACCACGCGCTCGCCTCGCAGCGCCGCAAGGCGCCGGGCTTCGCGCTGCTGGGCGAGCCCGGCTGGTCGCAGGACGTCGTCCTCGAGCTCAAGACGATCGCCGACGTCGCCCTCATCGGGTACCCGAGCGCCGGCAAGTCCAGCCTCGTCGCGGCCATGTCCGCCGCCCGCCCCAAGATCGCGGACTACCCGTTCACCACCCTCGTCCCCAACCTCGGCGTCGTGCAGGCCGGCGACGCCCGGTTCACCGTCGCCGACGTCCCCGGGCTCATCCCCGGCGCGAGCGAGGGCAAGGGCCTGGGCCTGGAGTTCCTGCGGCACATCGAGCGCTGCGCCGTGCTGGTGCACGTCCTCGACTGCGCGACCCTCGAGCCCGGACGCGACCCGCTGAGCGACCTGGACGTCATCGAGCACGAGCTCGCGGAGTACGGCGGTGACCTCGGCATCGAGGGCGGGCGCGTCCCGCTGTCGGAGCGGCTGCGCATGGTCGTGCTCAACAAGATCGACGTCCCCGAGGCGCGTGAGCTCGCCGACCTGGTCAAGCCGGACCTCGAGGCCCGCGGCCTGCGCGTCTTCGAGATCTCCGCGGTCAGCCACGAGGGACTGCGCCCGCTGACGTACGCGCTCGCCGAGCTCGTCGAGCAGTCACGCCGTGAGGCACCCGCGCCGGAGCCGACCCGCACCGTCCTGCGCCCGCGCGCCGTCGACGAGGCCGGGTTCACCGTGACCCGTCGCGAGGACGGCGGCCACGTGTACTTCCAGATCCGCGGCGCCAAGCCCGAGCGCTGGGTCCGCCAGACCCAGTTCTCCAACGACGAGGCCGTCGGCTACCTCGCCGACCGGCTCGCCCGGATCGGCGTCGAGGACGCGCTGTTCAAGGCGGGCGCCGTCGCGGGCGCCGAGGTGGTCATCGGCGACGGGGACAACGCCGTCGTCTTCGACTGGGAGCCCACGCTGATGACCGGCTCGGAGCTGCTCGGCGGGCCGCGCGGCACCGACCTGCGCCTCGAGGACGCCTCTCGGCCGACCCGTGCGGACAAGCGACGTGAGTACAAGGACCGCATGGACGCCAAGACCGAGGCGCGTCAGGAGCTGTGGACCGAGCGCGAGGCCGGCCTGTGGACCGACGACGACGCCCGCCCGGGCGAGGACGCGACCCGCTGAGGTCGACGTCCGGGCGCGGGCGCCGGGGCCCGGTTCACGGCCGCACCCCGGACCGGCGCCGCGCCCGCGTCCAGCCGGCGGAACCCGCGGCGTCCGAGGTCGCCGCCAGGAGAGGATGCGGGCCGTGAGCGCAGCACCGCAGGTGACCGGCCGGGCCGGCCTGCCCGACGCCCGGCGCGTCGTCGTCAAGGTCGGGTCGTCCTCGCTGACCGGTCCCGACGGGCGCCTCGACCCGCTCGCGCTGTGGTCCCTCGCGGACGTCCTCGCCGCGCGACGCGCGGCCGGCGGTCAGGTCGTCCTCGTGTCGTCCGGGGCGATCGCCGCCGCGCTCGGGCCGCTCGGCCTCACCGCCCGCCCGCGCGACCTGGCGACCGCGCAGGCGGCGGCGTCGGTCGGGCAGGGGCTGCTCGTCGCGCACTACACCGAGGCGTTCGCGCGGCACGGCCTGCGGGTCGGCCAGGTGCTGCTCACCGCGGAGGACACCATCCGGCGCGGACACTACCGCAACGCCGAGCGAGCCCTGACCCGGCTGCTCGACCTGGGCGTCGTCCCGGTCGTCAACGAGAACGACACCGTCGCGACCGACGAGATCCGGTTCGGCGACAACGACCGGCTGGCGGCTCTCGTCTCCCACCTGGTGCGCGCCGACGCGATGGTGCTGCTGACGGACGTGGACGCGCTCTACGACGGTCCGCCGTCGCGACCCGGGACCCGCCGCATCGCCGAGGTGACCGGCCCCGCCGACCTCGAGGGCATCGAGGTCACCGGCCGCGGCAGCGCCGTCGGCACCGGCGGGATGCTCACCAAGCTCGACTCGGTGGCGATCGCGACGGCGTCGGGCATCCCCGTCGTGCTCACCTCGGCCGCGCAGGCCGCCGACGCCCTCGCCGGCCGCGAGGTCGGCACCTGGTTCGCCGCCACCGGCCGGCGACGTTCGACCCGCCTGCTGTGGCTCGCCTACGCGGCCCGCACCCAGGGCCGCCTCGTGCTCGACGACGGCGCCGTCCGTGCGGTCAGCGGTGGCCTGGCCTCGCTGCTCCCGGCGGGCGTCGTCCGCGTCGAGGGGGACTTCGAGGCCGGTGACCCGGTCGACCTCGTCGGGCTGGACGGGCGCACGGTCGCCCGCGGGCTGGTGTCGTACGCCTCCGGTGAGCTGCCCGAGCTGCTCGGTCGCACGACCCCCGCGCTGCGCGCCGAGCTGGGGCCGGGGTACGACCGTGAGGTCGTGCACCGCGACGACCTGATCCTGGTCCGCCGCCCCCGCCGCTAACTGCCGTACTCGCCGTGGCCGCCGTGGCCGCCGTGGCCGCCGTGGCTGCTGATCCGGCGCGCGCACGCTCCCGTCGAGTGCGACGTTCCGCACCGTTGCGGGCCCGCCCTCCCGCCGAGTGCGACGTTCCGCACCCCATTCGGCCTCTGAACGGTTCACAACGTCACACTCGACCGGCGAACCCCGCCGAGTGCGACGTTCTGGATTCTGACGTCCCGGCTCGAACGGGCGGGGACGTCGCGCTCGAGCCGGGCCGGGTGGGTGGCCCGTAGGGGGCGGGGCACCGCGGAGGATGACCGGGCCGGACTACCCTGAGGGCATGACGACGCTCACCCCAGCCTCGAACGCGCCCGTCCCCGGGGCGGACGTCACCGCCGCCGACGCCGCCGCGGCGGGCACCGCGGTCCGGCCGGGGACCGCACCGTCGGACGCCGTGCGCGACGCCGTCCTGGACACCGCGCGCCGGGCGAAGGTCGCCGCCCGGGCGCTCGCCACCGCCACCCGGGCCACCAAGGACGCCGCCGTCCTCGCCCTCGCGGACGCGCTCGTCGCCGCGACCGACGAGATCGTCACCGCCAACGCCGACGACGTGCGCCGCGGCCGGGAGAGCGGCACGTCCGACGGGCTGCTCGACCGGCTCACGCTGACGCCCGAGCGGATCGTCACCATCGCCGACGCGCTGCGCGAGCTCGCCGCCCTGCCCGACCCGGTCGGCGAGGTCGTGCGCGGATCGACGCTGCCCAACGGCCTGCGGCTGCGGCAGGTCCGGGTCCCCATGGGCGTCGTCGGGATGATCTACGAGGCCAGGCCCAACGTCACGGTCGACGCCGCCGGGCTCGCGCTCAAGAGCGGCAACGCCGTGATCCTGCGCGGCGGCTCCGCGGCGGCCCGCTCCAACGAGGTCATCGTGTCGGTGCTGTCGCGTGCGCTCGTCGCCCAGGGGCTGCCGGCCGACGCCGTCCAGTCCATCGACGCGCACGGCCGCGAGGGCGCCATCGCGCTCATGCACGCCCGCGGCCTGGTCGACCTGCTCGTGCCGCGCGGCGGGGCCGACCTCATCCAGACCGTCGTCCGCGAGTCGACCGTCCCGGTCGTGGAGACCGGCACCGGCAACTGCCACGTGTACGTCGACGCGTCCGCCGACCCCGCGATGGCGCTGCCGATCCTGCTCAACTCCAAGACCCAGCGCACCGGGGTGTGCAACGCCGCGGAGACGCTGCTCGTGCACGCCGACGCCGCCCCCGCGTTCCTGCCGGCCGCGCTGGCCGCGCTGGCCGAGGCGGGCGTCGTCCTGCACGGGGACGAGCGCACCGCCGCCCTCGCGCCCGACGGCGTCGAGGTGCTGCCCGCGACCGACGACGACTGGGCGCGCGAGTACCTCGCGCTGGAGATCGCCGTCGGCGTGGTGGACGACCTGGACGCCGCCATCGAGCACATCCGCACCTGGACGTCCGGGCACACCGAGGCGATCGTGACGCGGGACCTCGCGTCGTCCGAGCGCTTCGTCGCCGAGCTCGACTCCGCGGCGATCATGGTCAACGCCTCGACCCGGTTCACCGACGGCGGCCAGCTCGGTCTCGGGGCCGAGATCGGCATCTCGACCCAGAAGCTCCATGCCCGCGGCCCGATGGGTCTGGCGGAGCTGACGACGACGAAGTGGGTCGTCCAGGGTGCGGGTCACATCCGCGGCTAGCGGCGCCCCCGCCGGGACGGGCGGCCACGCCCCGGCCGACGTGCGAGACTGGGGCCCGTCCGTGAGCGGGTGGCTCGCGGGCGCAAGAACACCACCAGGAGGATGACGTGAACGCTGCCCTGAGGCTCTCCGCGGAGGTCCACGAGCACGCGAACGAGCTGCCCGTCGACCCGGTCGTCTTCGGGCTCGGTGCCTTCGGTGGGCTGCTGGCGCTCCTGCTGGTGACGTACGCCTTCCGCAGCGTGGGGACGCGCCACTGACCGTCCGCGTCGCCGACGAGCCGATGGAGCAGCGACGGCCCCGCATCGGAGTCATGGGCGGCACGTTCGACCCCGTCCACCACGGGCACCTCGTCGCGGCCAGCGAGGTCGCCGCACGCTACGACCTCGACGAGGTCGTGTTCGTGCCGACCGCGATGCCCGTGTTCAAGCAGGAGCAGCGGGTGTCGCCCCCGAGGACCGCTACCTCATGACCGTCATCGCGACGGCCTCGAACCCGCGGTTCACGGTCAGCCGGGTCGACATCGACCGCGGCGGGGTCACCTACACCGTGGACACGCTGCGTGAGCTGTCTGCGGCGCGTCCGGACGCCGACCTGTTCTTCATCACCGGTGCGGACGCGATCGAGCAGATCCTGCGCTGGAAGGACTCCGACGAGGTGTTCCGGATGGCGCGGTTCGTCGCCGTGACGCGCCCCGGTCATCACCTGTCGCTCGACGGTCTCCCGGCCGACCGGGTGAGCGAGCTCGAGGTCCCCGCGCTGGCGATCTCGTCGACGGACATCCGCGTCCGCGCGGCCGCGGGGCACCCCGTCTGGTACCTCGTGCCCGACGGCGTCGTCCAGTACATCGCGAAGCACGGGCTGTACCGGGATCATGACGATGAGTGACGGATCGGGGGAGCGCCGACGCCGCCGCGAGCTCGCGCGCACCGAGACGCCCGCTGCCGGTGGCGCCGGCGGGGCGCCGCCCGTCGCCCTCGACGACGACGCGGCCGCCCCGCGTCCCGCCGGGGCGGACGACTCGCCCGCCCCTCCGGTCGACGACACGCCGGCGGCCCACGCGCTCGCCGCCGACCCGTCCGCCGGCCCCTCCGCCCAGCCGCGGCCGGTGTCGCGGCGCGAGCTGCGGGAGCGCGAGCGCCGGCTGACCGCGCCGGCGCCGTCCGCCGGCTCCACCGCCGTCGGTGGCGCCGAGGTCACCGGCCCGGCCGCGCCCCTCGACGACCACGCCGACGCTCACGCCGACGTCGACGCCGACGCCGACGCCGACGACGCACCGCAGCACTACACCCTCCGGCACTACGTCGCGATCGCGCTCGTCGCTGCCGGCTTCGGCTTCCTCGTCTGGACCCTCACCACCGGCGCGGACGACGCGGGCGCGACCAGCGCCGCGTGGTCCACCATCCCCTCGCTGCCGGAGCCCCCGGCCGCACACCAAGGAGAACTGTGACCGCCACCGACCGTGCCGTGGAGCTCGCGATCGCCGCAGCCCGCGCGGCGTCCGACCTCAAGGCCGACGAGATCATCGCCCTCGACGTGAGCGAGCAGCTCGTCCTCACCGACGTGTTCCTCATCGCGTCGGGGACCAACGAGCGGCAGGTCTCGGCCATCGTCGACGCCGTCGAGGAGGCGCTGCACCGTACGGGCGTCAAGGCGATCCGCCGCGAGGGCAAGAGCGAGGGCCGCTGGGTCCTGCTCGACTTCGGCGACATCGTCGTTCACGTCCAGCACGCCGAGGACCGCGTCTACTACGCCCTCGAGCGGCTGTGGAAGGACTGCCCCGTCATCGACCTCCCCGCGGACGCCCGCGGCGGCGACGGCGGGACGGAGCGCACCGAGACGGAGCGCGCCGAGTGACCGCCGGCACCGTCCTGCTGTGGCGGCACGGCCGGACGCCGCACAACGTCGCCCTGCGCCTGCAGGGTCAGGTCGACATCGCGCTCGACGACGTCGGGCACCGACAGGCCGCCGCCGCCGCCGCCGCGCTGGCCGACACGGTGACGGTCGACGCGATCGTGACGTCGGACCTCGGACGGGCCCGGTCCACCGCCGCGCACCTCGGTGACCGCACGGGTCACCGTCCGGTCGTGGACGCGCGCCTGCGGGAGCGCGGGTTCGGGCGCTGGGAGGGCCTGACCGGCGAGGAGATCTCCGCCGGGTGGCCCGAGCAGTACGCGGCGTGGCGCACCGGGGAGAGCCCGTCGGGGTCGACGCCGAGACCCGTGCCGACGTGGCCGGCCGCATGGTCGAGGCCGTGACGGAGCACGCCGCTCGGCTCGAGTCCTCGCAGACCCTCGTCGTCGTCTCGCACGGGGCGGCGATCACACTCGCGGTGACGGCCCTGCTCGGCCTGGACCCGCTGTGGCGGGGGATCGCCGGCCTGACGAACGCGCACTGGACCGAGCTGCGCCGCAACCCGCCCGGGGTCGAGCCGGGGTGGCGGCTGTTCGGCCACGACCTGGGGCCGTCGACCTCCATCGAGCAGTGGAACGCCGGCACGGCGCTCGACGCCGTCCCTGCGTTCGCGCCCGAGGTCGGGGCGCCCGCCGAGGCGTGACAGGCGCCACGTCCGGGTGGATTCGCTTTCCCGTCCGGTCGTGACCTAGACTTCACGGGCGCCGCAAGGCGTGAACGGGGCTGTGGCGCAGCTGGTAGCGCACCTGCATGGCATGCAGGGGGTCAGGGGTTCGAGTCCCCTCAGCTCCACCATCGGTACTGATCAGAGGCCATCCCGGAGTCCTTGCCCAAGGAGCCCGAGATGGCCTCTGATCGTTCACTGCACGCGTCGCCGTCGCGCAGGGCGTGGACACCACCCAGACCACTGCCTTGCGCCTCTCACGTCCTCGACGTGCTGTCCCTGGCCCCGGCCGGACCCTGCGGTTCACCATCGCGTTCTTCAGCCAGGTCGACGACCGTGGCCTGACATCGACGAGCGGAGCTCCGGGCGCACTGGGGACGTGGCGAAGGTGCGCAGGGCTCGACGACCGCGGGTCCATCCGACGTGGATCCGCGTGAGTCCAGGTGGGGCTCGCGTCGGCCACCCACCACTGGAGTGTCCGCGGCGGGTATCGGTGTCATCCCTGACCGACCGGAGTGGTCCTGACCTCGGGGAACGACCTGCGGCCGACGCCGGCGGGTGCCGGTGATGACGTTCGGCTCGCACACCACACCGGCTGACCGGAGCCGCTCAGAGCCACCCGCGTCGACGGGCCGTCGCTGCCGCTTCGGCGCGGTTGCGGGCGCCCAGCTTGGCAATCGCCGAGGACAGGTAGTTGCGCACCGTCCCCTCGGCGAGGTGCAGGCGGGCGGCGATCTCGGCGTTCGGGCTGCCGTCGGCGGCGTTGCGCAGCACGTCTCGTTCGCGGTCGGTGAGCGGGTCCTCGGCGTCCCAGGCCGCCACGGCGAGCTCGGGTGAGATCACCCGCTGGCCGCTGTGCACCCGCCGCAGCGTGTCGGCGAGCTGCTCGATCGGGGCGTCCTTGAGCACGTAGCCGGCCACGCCGACCTCGAGCGCGCGGCGCAGGTAGCCGCTGCGCGCGAACGTCGTGACGATGACGACGCGGGTCCGCGCGCCCCGCCGTGCGAGCTCGGCGGCCACGTCGAGCCCGCTGCGACCCGGCATCTCGATGTCGGTGAGCAGCACGTCCGGGCGCGCGCGCAGCACCGCCGCGAGCGCCTCGTCGCCGTCGGCCGCCGTCGCCACGACCTCGATGTCGGGTTCGAGGGCGAGCAGGGCCGCGAATGCCCCGAGCACCATCCCCTGGTCCTCGGCGAGCACGGTGCGGATCGTCATGTCGCGCCTACCGCTTGGCTGGTCCAGGTCGTGGGGCCAGGCCCCGCACCGGCACCGCGACGATGAGCGTCGTGCCGCCGTCCATGCGTCGGTCGACGTGACCACCGAGCGCGGTGATGCGCTCGCGCATGCCGGACAACCCGGACCCGTCGGGTGCGCCGGTACCGCGTCCGTCGTCGGCGACCGTCAGGCGCACGTCGTCGCCGGCCGTGACGACCTCGACACTGCACGAGCGCGCGTCGGCGTGACGCACGACGTTCGTGACGGCCTCCCGCACGGCCAGCGCGACCGCGGCCTCGACCGCGGGCGACATCGAGACCGTGGTGTCGGTGTGGACACGCAGCTGGACGCCGGCCGCGGTGAGCACGTCGCGGGCGATGTCGATCTCGGTGTCCAGCGCGTGGTGGCGCCACCCGCTGACCGCTGCGCGGACCTCGGTCAGCGCGTCGCGGGCGAGCTGCTCGACGTGGGCGGCCTCGGCGGCGGCGCGCGCCGGGTCCGACGGTGCGACCTTCCGGATCAGCTGGGCACGCACGACGATGCCGGTGAGCGTGTGGCCGAGCAGGTCGTGCAGGTCACGGGCGATCCGCTCCCGCTCGCCGAGGGTGGCCAGCCGCTCGATCCGGACGTTGTCGACCCGCAGCCGAGCCGATTCGCGCAGGTTCTCGGCCTCGGTCAGCACCGAGGTGCCGATCAGCCACACGAGCACGACCGGGACCGCGAACGCCCCGAGCCGGAACGGCATCTCCATCGGGGACAGCGCCGCGAGGACGACCAGCAGCACGCTCAGCGCGACGAACGACCGGCGTGCGGCCCGAGGGGACGACGATCCCGCGGCGAACGCCGCGGAGTAGACGACGAAGACGGTCCCGGTGGAGACGAACCCGACCGTCGCGACGCCCAGCAGGGCGAAGATCACCGCGACGACCGCCTTCGTGCGGTCCGTCCCCAGCTCCCCCACCACCACCAGGGCCACGCCGATGGCGATCAGCGCGATGATCGCGAGCCAGTCGGCGGCCTGCGAGCCGGTCGTGGCCCCGGTGCCGGCGCCGACGACCTGCAGCATCGGCTCGAACGTCAGCGTGCCGAGGAACATGACGTACCACCACCGGTTGACACCGCGGCGCAGACCACCGGCGGGCAGCCGACCGGTGTGGTCGGCCGACGCCGTGGTCCGCGGCTGCTCGGTGGTCACCTGCCTCACACCTGCCTCCACTCACGCCCGCATCGAACGGTACGCGCCGGCTGCCAGCGCTGCCGTCACCCCGGTGGCGGCGAGCAGCGCTGCGACGTTGTCGACGATCGGCTCACCGAGCAGCAGCCCCAGGCCGAGCTGGGACGTGTGGTAGGTCGGCAGCCACACCGCGACGTCCTGCACGAACGCCGGGAGGACGTCCAGCGGCATCCACAGCCCGCCGGCGATCGCCATCGGGAGGAACACCGCGTTGATGACGGCCGGTGCCGCGCGTCCACGGGCGACGAACCCGACGGCCATGCTCAGCAGCGCGAACGGCAGCGAACCGAGCAGCAGCAGCCCGGCGACCTGCAGCCACGTGCCGAGGTCGGTGTCGAACACGCCCATCGCGACGGCGGTCAGGCTCATCGCGGCGTAGACACCGAACGCGACGGGAAGGCTGGCGGCGACCTTGGCAGCCAGAGTCGTGCGCACGGGGACCGGCGAGACCCGCTTGATCCGCAGCCAGCCCCGCTCACGGTCCTCCGCGATGCCGATCCCCGGCGTCAGGGCGACGGAGATGACGCCGAAGGCGCCAAACGTCGCGAGCATGAGCGTCGCGCCGGACACCGGCCCGTCGCCCCCCGTCCCGAACAGCGTGGCGAACACCGCGAACATGCCGACCGGCATCGCGATGGAGAAGAACACCGCGATCGGCTCGCGGACGATGGCGTACAGCTCGTCGCGGATCTCGACGGCGAGCACTGAAGCGGTCATGCGACTACCTCCTGGAGTTGCTGCGTGGTCATGGCGACGATGGCCTGCTCGAGCGTGGCGCCCTCCACGCGCAGGTCGGTGACCGCCGGGTCGGCGGCGAGCAGGGCCCGGACGGTGGCCTCGGCGCGGCCGCTGATCGCGCGCATCCGGCCGTCGACGACCGCGACGTCGAGCACGCCGGGCAGCGAGCCGAGCTCGTCCTCTCGCAAGACCGTCCGTGCCGAGACGGCACGGTCGGGCAGCTGTGCCGTGAGGTCGGCCGGGCGACCGCTGGCGATCACAGCCCCCTCGTGCAGCACGACGACGCGATCGGCGACTCCGGCTGCCTCCTCGATCTGGTGGGTGGTGAGCAGGACGGCGGTGCCCCGATCCCTGCGTGCAGCCAGCGTGGTCCAGAAGCGACGGCGGGCCTCGATGTCGAGCCCGACGGTCGGCTCGTCCAGGACGAGCAGGGTGGGATCCACGACGAGCGCCATCGCGAGCTGCAGACGCTGTTGCTGGCCGCCGGACAGCTCGGTGACCCGGCGCCTGGTCAGCTTCTGCAGGCCGACCTCGGTCAGGACGGCGTCGGCGTCGGATGCGGGTCGGCCGGCGCGGACCGCCCATCCTCCGACCAGCTCGCGGACGCTCAACGTCCGCGGGAATCCGGCGTGCTGGTGCACGACGCCCAGGCGGCGGCGCGTGGCCGGCAGGCGAGGGTCGGCGCCGTCGATCCGCACCGCACCGGCGGTCGGCGCCAGCGTGCCCGTCAGCGCGCTGACGAGCGTCGTCTTGCCCGCGCCGTTGGGCCCGAGCAGTGCGACGCACTCGCCGGCAGCGACGGTGAGGTCGACGCCGCGCAGCGCGTGCGTCGTCCCGTAGCGGTGATCCAGTCCGCGGATCCTCACGACGTCGGTCACGGTCATCTCCTCTGTCGAGAATGTGATGACCTCACTGTGGCGACAGCGGACTACCCCGAGTAGTGAGCGCCGTCAGAACCTGCACCTGACAGAAGTCATACGGCTGCGAGCCGGCAGGCGACGAGTCCTGGGCCACCGCTGACCGTCAGCCGCGAGACATCGGGGGCCGACGAACCTCCCGGAGTACGCGGGCTCATCCTTCAGCGCTTTCCACCAGCTCACCGGAAACTCCCACAGTGTTCCCGGAACCGATACCGCGCCGTCCGCGCCGATGCTGGCCCGAACCGGCCGTGGTCAGGGTTTCGAGTCCCTTCAGCTCCACCCAGAGGTCCGGCCAGTGGCCACGTCGGGGGTGTGCCGAGGTGAGTCGTCGGGGCCATCGGCACCTCACGAGTCGACTCGATCGAGTGGTCGACCGACGACGTCCGCACATCCGCTACCCGCACGAAGCCGGCAGCGTGCCGACTTCGACGCGCTGTGGCACCCGCCTGAGCGTGCGCGCCGGGCCCTCGACCGGCTCGCTGTCGCGCGGTCTCAGGCGATCCTCAGGACAGACCCCGTGCGGTACCGCGGCCTCGGGGAGCGCGTCCCCGAGCGCTGCTCCTCGTCGGCCCGCGAGGGGCCGGTGGTGTGGCGGCCGTCTCGTTCTCCGGGTGCACGACGCCGGCGTCGCCGTCGACGCGGACGAGCTGACCGGTGCGCAGCACGCTCGTGCCGTCGCCTGTGCCCATGACCGCCGGGATGCCGTACTCGCGCGCCACGATCGCGGCGTGCGAGGCGAGGCCGCCATGGTCGACGACGACGGCGGCCACGCGCTGGAACAAGGGGGTCCAGGACGGGTTGGTCGCGGCGCAGACCAGGACGTCTCCACGCCGCACCGTGGAGAACTCGTCGGGCCCGTGGACCACGCGGACCGGGCCGATGGCCCATCCGCCGCCCCCTCCGACCCCGTTGACCGGTGCACCAGCCGAGCGGGGGCGGTTCGGTAGAGCGTCGCCGTGGCGATGAGCGGGCTGGACGCAAGCTCGGCGTAAGCCGACCTTCTCCGCCGGGCGGTGGTGCGCAGGTCAGCATGGACGCCGCGGTCGGCGACCGGGTCATCGACCGCGACCAGCTCGTCCAGGGCGAGCATCCACACGTCCGCCGCGTCGTCCAGCACGCTCGCCTCTCGGAGCCGGTGGCCCGCCTCGTCGATCGCGCGTCGGACCGACGGCATGACCCGGGTGAGCTCGAAGTGGGTGTCCTCACGGAAGGCCACCCCGGCCGCGGCGCGGTAGACCAACCGCGTGACCAGCGCCTGCGAGCGGGTCAGCCGCACCAGGGGATGCCGGGTCAGCTCGTGGAGCGCGACCGCGCTGCGGGTGCCCGCTGCGCCGCGCTCGCCAGGCTCGTCGCGGTCCAGCAGCACCCGCACCAGCGCGAGCACCGTGGCGGGGTCGTCCACCCAGCTCGGCTCGCGTACCAGCAGGATGCTCGCGGTCTCGCGGTGCCCGAACGTGCTCATGAACTCGTGCAGCCGCTCGCGCAGCTCGACCGCGGCGTCAGCGGTGGCGACGAAGGCCGGGAGCTCCTCGGGGGCTGCAGCGTTCATTGCGTCGGTGAGCCGCGGATCGTGCCGCACCAGGTCGGCGAGCGCGTCGAGTGCCAGGTTCGCTGCCTTGGTCCTCGTCGGTGCGTCAAGGATCAGGTCGGCGAAGAGCGCGCCTGCCCCCAGCACAGCGAGGAGAACCCGGAGGCGGGCCAGTGCCAGCGCGGCGGCCGGCAGGTGGTCGATGCGCAGCCCTGTCACCAGGTCCACCGGCCGGGCCGCTCGTGCCGGCAGGCTGACCAGTTCGCTCCACGCGAGCTCGACCGGGTCGGCTGCCTCCAGCGTGCGGACCTCGTCGCGGAAGTGGCCGTACCGGGGGTCGGTACGCCAGTCGTCGAGTCGCATCTGCCGGGGCACTCGGACGGACCGCCAGAGCTGGACGGGGTCGCCCAGGTGGGCCTCGGCCGGGGAGGCACGAAGGCCCGGACGACGTCGTCGTCGGCAGGCAGAACCGTGTCGAACCGCAGCACCACACCCACCATGCCCGCGAGCATGAGCTCGAGGTGCCTGGCGATCGTGGGCCGGATCCACGCGGTCAGCTCCATCGGCAACGGTCGTCGCGGCAGGAGTTCGAGGATGACCGGCCCGATCCGGCGCTGGAGCGTGGTGAGGCGGATCGGCGGTGGAGGCAAGGCCGTCATCGGCCGAGCCTGGAGCACCCACAGGTGCGCGCCCTGGATGGCCCACTCGATGTCCTGCGGCCGGCCGAAGTGAGCGGTGGCCCGCCGACCCACCTCCGCCAGACGGGTGAGGTCGCTGTCCGGCAGGCCGGGCAGCGACCCACCGGGGACGGCTCGAGGCCCTGAGCCGTCGCCCTGGGGGACGAGCACGACCTCTTGTCGACCTGCACGCCGCTCGACGATGCGGGCGTGGATGTCGAGGACCGTGTGCTGGGGAGTGACCAGGCCCGAGACGACGGCTTCACCCAGGCCGGGGTTGGAGTCGATGACGATCCGCGTCCGGTCGCCCGTGACCGGGTCCGCGGTGAACATCACCCCCGCGTGGTCGGCGGCGACGAGCCGCTGGACGACGACCGCCATCGCCAGGCGAGCTGAATCGATCCCCAGTCGGTTCCGGTACGAGACGGCGCGCTCGGTCCACAGCGACGCCCAGCACCGGCCGACCGCGGCGACCACGTCGTCAGTTCCGAGCACGTCGAGGAAGGTGTCCTGCTGGCCCGCGAACGCGGCGCCGGGCAGGTCTTCCGCCGTGGCGCTCGACCGGACCGCGACCGGCCCGGCGCCCAACCGGTCGTAAGCCCTCGCTACGGCGTGCGCCACCCGGGTGGGCACGCGCACCGCCACCGACGACTCACGCGTGTCGTGGTGCGCGAGCCGGTAGGCAGCGGTGGTGACGACGAACCCGCCTGGGACGTCGAACCCCGCACGGACGAGCTCTCCCAGATTGGCGCCCTTGCCTCCGGCCACGGCGAGGTCATCGAGGGACAGCTCGGACACGTCACGACAGAAGTCGTCGTCCATACCGCGAGCGTAGTGCCGGTCACGTCGAGCGTTCTGAAGCACCCCGGGTCCGGTGGAGGCTCGGCGCCGATCGGGGTGTCTGGTGACGGCACCGTGACGACCGGACGGTTCGGTGGCAACCGTGGGTGCGTTCACGGCGGTCGCGGCGGTGGGTCTGAGCATCGAGTCGATGCTCGACCGCCGGCTCAAGGCCGCGTTCGCCGTCGACCCGACCCTGTTCAACCGGCAGCCCAAGGCGCGCCTGGTCCGCACGGAGCAGTCCGACCCGACGTCGGCCGGCACGGGCACCGGGATCGACGTCCGCATCGCGCGCGTCCACCTGGCCGGACGACCGCCTCCGCCAGCACGGGACGCGGCATCGGACGACGGTGCATCGCGCGCGCGGCGTGGATCGGCCGGGCGCGCGGCGGTCTCGAGTAGCTCGAGCTCGGCGGGCACCAGCTGGTGGGCGACCAGGACCGAGCGGACGCGAAGGCGTTCGTCGGCCTCCCACCATCCCGCGTGCTGCTGGTCCTAGTCGTCGAGCTCGTCGAGCTCGTCGAGCTCGTCGAGCTCGTGGAGGTCGGGTGGCGCGGCGCCCGGGCGGGAGACGGTGGTGGCGGCCGCGCGGGACGCTCGACGCGCCACGTCCTGCATGCCCTGGGTGCTGATCCTCGACAGCTCCGCACGCTGCTCGACCCCCAGCAGTCGGCTGCGACCGAGCCCGTCGATGAGGGCGGACATGAAGGCGTCACCCGCGCCGACGGTGTCCGCCACGGGGACGACGGTCGGCTCGATCTGCACGACACCAGCGCGGGTCGCGCACACAGACCCTTCGCTCCCGCGCGTCACCACGACGACCGCGGGCCCTCGATGCAGCCAGTCCTGCGCGATCTGCACCGGGTCCGCCCCGGGGTAGAGGAACGCGATGTCCTCGTCGCTGGCCTTGACCACGTCGCTCAACGCCACCAGCTGGTCGACCCGGGTGACGGCATCCTCGTGGTCGGGCAGCAGCGCGCGTCGGATGTTGGGATCGAAGCTGATGCTCGACCGCCTGCGCATCTGCCCGACCAGGGCCTGGACGGAGTCAGCGCCGGGGGCCATCAGCGCTGCGATGGACCCGGTGTGGACGTGCAGAGGCGTGCGAGGCAGATCCGTCGGGGGCAACGTCCACGTGATGTCGAACGTGTATGTCGCGGCGCCGGTGTGGTCGAGATGGGCCACAGCCGACGGCGTGGCGGCACCGTCTGGCCCGGGAGCCGGCACGGTGAGCACCTTCACCGCGGCTCCGGCGAGGTGAGCACGGATGAGGTCTCCGTGGTCGTCCTCGCCGATCTGGGTGAGCAACGTCACGTCGTTGCCCAGTCGGGCCAGGCCGAGGGCGACATTCGCGGGGCTTCCGCCGGGATGGGTGGCCGGCGGGCCGGAGAGCGGCTGAACGATGTCAGCGACGACCTCGCCGATGACGAGATGTTCACCGGTCGGGTGCGGCGACGGCATGGTGCTCCTGTCCAGATCGGGTTTCGCGGAGTCGTGTCTCCGGTGCGCTTCGCCGGTCGGCGTGCGGTGTGATCGCTCGTCGGCCGACCGGTCGCGGGGCCGTGGCGTGGCGTCGTGTCACGGGTCGACGGTCACCGGGCGGGTGACGGCTCCAGGTGCAGTGTGGTCAGCGGCTGATGGGGGAACACCTGTTGCGTCACGGTGACGAGACCCCCGTCGACGTACACCTCCAGGATGCTGGCGTCGACGACGATCTTCAGATGGGTGGTGGCCCCGTCGCCATCGATGAGCGGGGCGGCGTCGACGGAGGGGAAGGCGGGATGGAAGTCGACTGCGCCGCTCCGGGTCCGGTCGCACGTGATGGTGCGCTCGTCGCCGTCGACGGCGATGGTGACCGTGCCGCTGAGCGGATCGCCCGAGCCGAGGACGACGTCGGTCCGGTGCCCGGGTGACGAGGGGATCTCGAGATCGAAGACGCGCACCGCAGACGGACTGTGCGGGAGCACGGGCTGCTGCGCGACGCGGAGGCGCCCGTCCGAGCACCGGACCAGTCGCAGCTCGCGGACGAGGGACATCCCGGACCGCCACGGGTGCGTGGGTGTGTCGTTGGCGTAGTCCCAGTTGCTCGCCCATCCGATCATCAGCCGACGACCGTCCGGGGCGTCGTTGAACGTGACCGCCGCGTAGTAGTCACGCCCGTAGTCGAGCCAGTCGTAGTCGGCCGGCTCCGTGGAGCGGGAGAGGCGGTCGGGGGTGAAGGTGGAGCCGTCGAAGTCACCGATGAAGTACTGGGTGCCCGACCCACCGGCGATGGCGCCCGGGTTGAGACTGACCACGAGGACCCATTTCGTCCCCCCGGTGTCGGGTGCGGCGAGGGGGAACAGATCGGGGCACTCCCAGATGCCACCCACCGCGTGGGCAGGCCCGAAGGTGGACTCCCGGGTCCAGTCGAGCAGGTTCGGCGAGCTGTAGATGACGACCTGGCGATCCACGGCCTGCACCGCGGCCATCACCCAGCGCCCATCGTCCCCGCCGTGCCAGAAGACCTTCGGGTCGCGGAAGTCCGACGAGCCGGTGTCCAGCACGGGATTGTTCGCGTAGCGGGTCCACGAGTGGCCATCGTCGAGGCTGTACGCCAGGGACTGCGCCTGGATTCCCGGACGACTCGACGCGCTCGTATAGGCGCTGGTGTAGATGGCGACCAGTGCGGTCTGCCCGGGCCCGGCGAACCCGGCGGTGTTGTGCACGTCGACCACGGCACTGCCCGAGAACACGTTCTCCTCGGCCGTGTTGGGGATCGCGACCGCGTGCTCGGACCATGTGACGAGGTCGGTGGAGGTGGCGTGACCCCACGACATGGGGCCCCAGACCTGTCCCTCGCGGTTGTTCTGGAAGAACAGGTGGTAGACGCCGGCGTGGTGGAGCAGCCCGTTGGGGTCGTTGAGCCAGGTGTCACGTGCGGTGAAGTGGGCGGCAGGCCGCAGATGCGGGTGGCGGCCGCGGTGGGTGGCGCGGCGCCGGACGCGGGCACGGTCGGAGTCGGGTTCACGGAAATCCTGAGGTCGTAGGTCGGTCGGGTCGGTCGGGTCGGATGAATCGTGGGCGTCGCGCTCGGTCCTGGTGGGCGGGGACCCGGGCGTCAGCGCTGGACTGGTCTGCGCAGCGGCTCAGCGTGCGGCGGGGTCCACCGGATCCGCCGAGTCCACGGCCAGGGCACGAGATGCGACCTCCGCGGCGGGCCGGTAGAGGTGGCAGCGGACCCAGTGCCGGTCAGCCGCCGTCCCGACGTCGTGGCGGACGGGTTCGGTGCGGCTGCAGGGCTGGTGCGGGTCCCCGGCGAAGGGGCAGGACTCCGCGTGGAGGACTGCGGCGCGGAGCCTCGCTCGTTCGGCGGGGTCGTACCTGCCGGCCCGCAGGGGGTCCGGCACGGCGGACAGGAGCAACTGGGTGTACGGGTGGGCCGGCCGGGCCATGAGCGCCATGGACTCCCCGCTCTC
This sequence comes from Cellulomonas sp. ATA003, assembly GCF_031582905.1. Taxonomy (NCBI): domain Bacteria; kingdom Bacillati; phylum Actinomycetota; class Actinomycetes; order Micrococcales; family Cellulomonadaceae; genus Cellulomonas; species Cellulomonas sp. ATA003. Next base: position 2,520,749 of record NZ_CP133990.1, on the reverse strand, counting down.
GACGAGCTCACCGGCGAACATGACCGTCGTCCGGTCCGCGACGTACCGGGCGGAGGCCAGGTCGTGCGTGATGAAGAGCATCGAGATGCCGCGCTCGTCGCGCAGCCGGCGCATGAGGTTGAGGACGCCGATCCGGACCGACACGTCGAGCATCGAGGTGGGCTCGTCCGCGAGGATCACCTCGGGTTCCATGGCGAGTGCGCGGGCGATGGAGACGCGCTGGCGCTGGCCGCCCGAGAGCTCGAAGGCGCGCGAGTCCAGCATGTCCGCGGGCAGGTCGACCGTCGCCATCAGCTTCTGCACCAGCTCGCGCATCTGGTCGGATCCCTTGGCTCGGCCGTGCAGCCGGGCAGCCCGCTCGAGGAACTGGTGGACCCGGTGGGCCGGGTTCAGGGAGCCGAACGGATCCTGGAACACCATCTGCACCTTGCCGCGGTACTCCCGGGACGCGCGCCGCGGCTCGCTGCGGAGCACGTCGACGCCATCGACGAGGATCTGTCCCGCGGTCGGCTTCTCGAGGCGGGCGATGCAGCGTGCGATCGTGCTCTTGCCGCTGCCCGACTCACCGACGAGCGCCATGATCTCCCCGCGCTGGAGGTCGAGGTCGACCGAGCGGAGCGCGCGCACGACCGTGCGCGAGAAGAGGCCCCCGACCGGGAAGTCGACACTCAGTCCCCGGAGGCTGATCACGGCGTCCGGCGCCGCCGCGGTGTCCGTACGGGTGCCGACTGCGGGCGCTGAGGTGCTCATGCTCGTCCTCCATCGATGACGGTGCCCACCGGCACGGGGGCGACCCAGTGGCCGGGCTCTTCCTCGCGCATGTCGGGGATGTCGGTGAACCGCACACCCTCTCCCAGGCCCACGAGGGGCGTGTGGGGTCCGGACAGCGGGGGAAGGCGTTGATCAGGGCGCGGGTGTAGGGGTGCAACGGGTTGGCGAACATGGTGGTGGCCTCGGCCGTCTCGACGAAGCGTCCGGCGTACATGACGGCCATCCGGTGGGACAGCTCGATCATCAGCGACATGTCGTGGGTGATGAACAGGACCGAGAACCCCAGCTCGCGCTGCAGCTCGGCGATCTGCGCCATGATCTCCTGCTGGACGACGACGTCGAGCGCGGTCGTCGGCTCATCCATGATGAGCAGCTGGGGCCGCAGAGCCACGGCCATCGCGATGACCACGCGCTGGCGCATGCCGCCGGACAGCTGGTGCGGATAGGACTTCAGGCGCGAGGGGTCGATCCGCACGAGCTCGAGCAGCTCGGCCGCCCGGGCCCGCGCCTTGCTCTTCGGCAGGCGCTCGTGGGTGGTGAAGATGTCGACGATCTGGTCACCGACGGTCATGACCGGGTTGAGGGAGTTCATGGCCGACTGGAAGACCATCGCGATCTCCCGCCACCGGAGCGCGCGCAGCTCCTCGGCGTCCAGAGTGAGGATGTCTCGTCCCCGGAACCGGATGGAACCGCCCGTGATCGCGGCGGGCGCTCGCAGCAGCCGCATGATCGCGTTGGCTGCGGTGCTCTTGCCGCACCCGGACTCGCCGGCCAGCCCGAAGACCTCGCCCTTGCCGATCTGGAAGCTGATCTGGTCGACGGCGCGCACCGTGCGGTACTCGCCGTGGTACTCGACGGACAGGTCCGAGACCTCCAGGACCGGTGCGTCGCCTCGTGACAGGGGAGCGTGCTCATCGGTTCACCTCCATGTGCGTCGCCGAGCCGAGAGCCTCGCGCCGCTTGGTGCTCGTGCGGCGGGTGGAGCGCAGCCGGGGGTTGGTGACCTCGTCGACGCCGTAGTTGATCAGCGCCAGGGCGAAGGCGACCAGGGCGATGGCCGCACCCGACGGTGCGAAGGCCCACCAGATGCCGGACATCAGGGCGCCGTCGTTGCTGGCCCAGTACAGGTTGGTGCCCCAGCTGACCACGCTGACGTCGCCGAGCCCGAGGAACTCCAGGCCGGCCTGGGCGCCGATGCCGAAGATCACCGACCCGATCAGCGTGATCATCACGATCGAGGCCATGTTCGGCAGGATCTCCCGGAACATGATCCAGGCCGGACGTTCACCGGTGACGATCGCTGCTGCCACGAAGTCCTTGCCGCGGATCGACAGCGCCTGGGACCGCAGGACCCGCGCCGACCCGGCCCAGCCGGTGAACGTGAGGACCAGCATCACCGTGACCATCCCGGTGGGCAGGAACGCGGCCAGGATGACCAGGAGCGGCAGGCCCGGGATGAGGAGGAACACGTTGGTGAGCAGGGACAGCGCGTTGTCGGCGCGGCCTCCGAAGTAGGCCGAGGACAGGCCCACCAGCAGTCCGATCGCCGTGGCCGCGAGGCCGACCACGAAGCCCACGAGCAGGGAGCTGCGCGCTCCCCACATGGTCAGGGCCAGGACGTCCTGGCCCTTCGGGGTGGTGCCCAGCAGGTGCTCCACGGAGGGCGGTTGCGCACCGAGCGAGGTGATGGTCGAGGGGTTGCCGGGGGCCAGGAGCGGGGCGAGCAGCGCCACGACGACGAAGAGCGCGAGGATGACCATCCCGGTCAGCGCCTTGCGGTTGGCGACGAGGCTGTGCACGAGGCCCTGACGGGCCCGGCGTCGCGGAGGGCGGTCGAGCGCGACCGGTTCGGTGGGGTCGCTGGGGGTCTCGCGATGATCGGTGGCGACGAGCAGCGGGACTTCGGCGGGGTCTGTGGCGGACACGGGTGTTCCTCGTTTCCGGGTCAGGAAACCCGCACGCGCGGGTCGAGGCGGACGTAGATGATGTCGACGAGGAAGTTCGCGACCAGGACGGCGGCCGTGATGGTGAGGAAGATGCCCTGCATCAGCGGGTAGTCCAGGGCGGAGACGGCCCCGAGGAGCTGGTAGCCCAGACCGGGGTAGGCGAAGACGACCTCCGTGAGCAGGGCGCCGCCGACGACGAAACCGATCGCCATGCCGAACGAGGTGACGGCGGGAAGGGTCGCGTTGCGCGCGGCGTAGCGCAGCATGACGCGCGACGGTCGCAGACCCTTCGCCTCCGCCATGACGATGTAGTCCTCGGAGTTGGTCGCGATCATTGTGTTGCGCATGCCCAGCATCCAGCCGCCGATGGACACCAGCACGATCGTGGCGGCCGGCAGGACGAGGTGCGCAGCGACGTCGGAGAGGAACACCGGTGACCAGGACGGGGTCAGACCGGCGGTGAAGGCGTGCCGGAGGGGGAACCAGCCGAGTGTGACCCCGAACAGGTACAGGGCACCCATGGCGAGCCAGAAGTAGGGGAAGGAGCCGATGAAGACCAGGACCGGCGGGAGGACCGAGTCCAGCACGCCACCACGCCGCCAGGCGGCGAGGATCCCCAGCGCATTTCCGATCACCACGGCGATGATCAGCGCGGTGCCGCCGAGCAGCACGGTCCAGCCGATCTGGCTGGCGATGACCTCGGTGACCGGGGTGGGGAACCGGGAGATGGAGACGCCCATGTCGCCCGTGAAGATGCTCTGCCAGTAGCCGAGGTACTGCTGCCAGATCGGGCGCTGGTCCAGCCCGAACAGGACGCGCATCTGGTCGACCTGCTCAGGGGTCATCCGCCCCTGGGACTGGCTGAGCATCCGGGAGACGGGATCTCCGGGCATGAAACGGGGGAGAAGGAAGTTGAGCGTGACCGAGACCCAGAACGCGACCAGGTAGAAGCCCAGCCGCCTGACGACGAATCGCATGGCATTCACTCCGTTGTGTTGTGCGGCGCACCCGACGGCGCCGCGCGCGCGGGCAGCGCAGGCGCCGTCGGGTGTGCAGCGGCCAGAGAGGGCGGGGAGCTACTCGGCGACGACCGGCTCGAGCGTGGTCAGCACCAGGACGGTGGTGGGGCTGCGGGTCGACAGGGTCGCGTACGGGTCGTCCTCGGTCGGGAAGCCCGTGAAGCGTGTGGTGTTGTAGGCACCCCACCGCGGACCGGGGAACAGCGGGACGACCGGTGCGTTCTCGTCGAAGAGCTCCTGCAGCCCGTCGATCGCCTGGCGCTGGCTCTCCTCGTCCGTGGACGCCGCGAACTGCGCGAGGAGCGCGTCGGCCTCGGGCAGGCCGAACCGGTGGTAGTTCTGCGTCGCCTGCTCACCGACGGGCTCCACCGTCTCGGTGGACATCACACCGCGGTAGAACTGGTACGGGGTCGGCTCCATGTTGCTCCACACGATTCCCGTGTCGAAGCTGCCGTCCTCGTAGCCGGCGACGACTGCGGACCAGTCCGGCGCGTTCACCGTCGCGTCGATGCCGACGTCGTCGAGATTCTGGTCGATGATGTTCGCTGCCGACAGCCAGTCCGACGACGTCGCTCCCACGGAGATGTCGAACGACAGGGGCGAACCGTCCGGCATCGTCCGGGTCCCGTCCGCTCCGCGGACGTACCCGGCTTCGTCGAGGATCGCGTTGGCGCCCTCCACGTCACGATCGGTCCAGTCGCAGCTCCCCGCCACGGCCTCGTCGCGCCACGCGTCGTACCCGTCCGACAGGCCCGTGCAGTCGGCGGGGTGGGTGTAGCCCTGCATCGCCACGTCCGTGATCGACTCACGGTCGATCGCCATGCTCAGCGCCCTGCGCACCTGGACGTCGTCGAACGGTGGCTTGGTCGTGTTCAGCTGCCAGTTGATGACGCTGTCGGTCGCGGGGAACCAGAAGTGGCGGTTGGCCGGGTCGTCGGCGACGAACGCGTTCTCGATGTCGGGGATGAACTGGTCGGCCCAGTCCGTCTCCCCGTTGGTGGTCGCCAGGTTCGCGGGGTCGTTGCCGGCGAAGGCCAGCATCTGGATGCCCTCGATCTTCTGCTTGTCCGGCTGCCAGTAATTCGGGTTCTTCGCCAGGCTGAAGGCCTGGCTCTCGAAGCTGGCGACCTCCGTGTACGGGCCCGTGCCGACCGGGGTCTCGTTCGTCTCCAGAGCGGCGTCGCCGATGCCCTCCCAGATGTGCTTCGGCACGATCACCTGCCGGCCGAGCTCGTAGAGCGCCGGGGCGAAGGGGGCGTTGAAGGCGAAGGTGACGGTGCTCTCGTCGTCCGCCGTGACGGTGTCCAGGTACTCGTAGCCGCCGGCGATGTCCTGCTGCAGCTGGAACGTGAACGCGACGTCGGCAGCCGTGAAGGGTTCCCCGTCCGACCACCGGACACCGTCGCGCACGGTGAAGGTGAGACCTGTCCCGTCGGGCGCGGGGGTCCACTCGGTCGCGAGCCACGGTGTCGTCGTGCCGTCGTTGGGGTTGAAGACGAGCAGGGACTCGTAGATCGCCTGCTGGGTCATCGGTGCGGCATTGGGGGAGAAGGGGTTGAAGTTGCGGGTGAAGGTGGCCATGTCCTCCCGCGGGATCGTCAGGAGCTGGGTGCCGTCCTGCGTCCCCGCCGTCCCTGCTCCCGCGGCGCATCCGGTCAGGGCGAGCGCTCCGACGAAGGCGCATGCGGTCGCCGCGCGCACGCGTCTGAGGGTCGTCGATCGTGTCATCATGGTGTTCTTTCCATTTCTCTGCTGCAAGCGACGGGATGGGGAGGAAGAGCTCGTCGACTGACTGGACCTCAGACCGACGAGCGTTCGACCAGCGGGCAGCCGATCGTCACCTGCTCGGTGATGACCGGCTGCCCGCCTGCGATGGCGGCGCCGAGGACCTCGACACCGCGTGTGCCCATCTGGTGGAAGGGCAGTGCGACAGTGGTGAGCTTCGGCCGCAGGTACGCGGCGATCAGCTCCTGGTTGTCGAATCCGACGACGGCGACGTCGGCGGGGATGGAAAGACCGCGTTCCTTGATGGCGTCGTAGGCGCCCATCGCGATGCGGTCGGTGCCGCAGAAGAGCGCCGTCGGGCGCTCGGTGCGGTCCAGCAGGTCGCACGCGGCCACGTATCCGCCGTCGGCCGACGAGTCGGCCGAGACGACGAGATCGTCGTCGGGCACGACCCCCGCCTCGGCGAGTGCCCGACGGTAGCCGGCGAGTCGCCCCCGCGCCGCCGTCGTGTCCGGCTCGAGGTTGATGAGCCCGATCCGCCGGTGTCCGGCCTCGAGCAGGCGCTGCGTCGCGCTGTGCCCGCCGCCCTCCTCGTCCGGGACGATCGACGGCAGGCGACCCTGCGCGTCGAAGCAGTGGACGAGAACTGTGGGGACGTCGTAGGCGATGGCGGGCAGCGTGACCTCACGATGAGAGCCCGATGCGTAGATGAGGCCCTCGACACGCTGTTCCAGCAGTTTCTCGATCGCCGCCTGCTCCATCTCCGGATCTCCTTCGGTGGCTGCGATGAGGAGGAAGTTCCCGTCCTGCCACGACCGGTCCTGCGCTCCTTTCACCGTCTCCATCCCGAACGGGCTCGTCACGATCTCCGTGACCAGCCCCACCAGACCGGATCGCTGAGCAGCGAGCGCCCGGGCGGCGGCGTGGGGTCGGTACCCGAGCTCCTCGGCGGCCCGGAGGACGCGCTCCCGGGTGGCGGGCGAGACGCTCGTGTCGTCCCGGTTGTTCAGGACGAACGACACCGCCGTCCTCGAGACACCGACTCGCCGGGCGATGTCGCCCATGCGAACCGCCTTCAGACCATCGCCAGCCATGGCACACCATTCCTGTCGACGTCGACTCTTCGGTGGGTGGGGCCGGCCCGAGTCGGGCTGGCACCTGGCCAACTAACGCGCGTTAGTCGAGCGGCCTGGAGCGAGACCTTACGCGCGTTAGTTAACGACGGTCAAGAGTCCAGCGCTGCGACGTGGATCGCGTGCTCGACCTCGACGCCCGTCCGCCTCGTCTCTGGGCGCGGGTCGCTCGCCGTCCGCGACACCGCCGCCGGGAAGCTCCCCTGCGCGGTCGTCGGGGTCGAGCTGCACCGCTGGCTGCGTGCTCCCCGGTCGCCCGGCGTCAGCGTCCTCGCGCACCCGGGTCTCGCGCGGACGAGCCTCGCGCCGCGGGCCTGGGGGCACCGTGGCCGGGCCGGTCGCCCCGTCGCACGGGTCGGCCTCCTCGCCACCCAGCCTGGAGCGGGGCGTGCTGCGGCAGGGGAGGGCCGTGACCGACCCCGGCGTGCACGGTGGCCGGTTCCGCGGCCCGGCCCGACGCGGGAAGACCCGGCGTCGGGTCGCCGACGCCCGGTGGGGCAGGGAGGCCGCGGACCGCTCGTCGGCGCACGCCTGTGGGCTGCGGCCGAAGAGCTCACCGGCCTGCGCTACGCCTGACCCGGGCGCCCTCCGGGCAGGTGCTCCACGGGCACGCACGGCCTGACCTGAAGCACCTGCGTCGGCTCGGCGTGCCGCCGGATGACCCGGCCGCCGCGCTCGAGCAGCACGCTGCCGGTGTCGGCCATGACGAGCCGGGACGCGATGGTCCCGCGCCACCCGACCCAGCGCTCCTCGCGCACCGGGCGGGTGAGCTGGCCGGAGAGCCAGTGCAGGGCGAGGTCGGCCGCACCCGCGTCCTGTCCGGCGGCGACATCGGCCACCAGGAGGTCGGGGCCGGCCTCGGCGCCGTGCTCGCTGAGCGGCAGACCGTCGACCCAGCGGCCGCTCAGCCGCCCGGCGGCGAACGTCACCTGCAGCCGCAGGTGCTCGGGATCGCATCCCGGCACGTCGACGGTCAGCACCACGCCGGGCTCGTCGCCGATCCAGCGGGCGGGGCGCGCGCCGGTGTCCCGCGGCTCGACGAGAGGCGCGAGCAGCGCCGGTGCGAGCGTGCGCGCCCGCACGAGGAAGAGGTCGTCCGCCGCCACGCGCGGACTGGCGGGCCGGAACCACTCGGACGCCGTGGACATGCCTCCAGTGTGACGCTGGGCACGGCCGGAGTTCCAGGACTTTGCGCCCGCCGATCCGCGGGCGCAGTGCCGACCGGCGCCGCCCTGGTTAGCGTGGGCGCCGTCCACCGACCCCGGGAGCGACCATGGCCGGACCGACCACCGACCGGAGCGACGCCGGACCGGAGCGACGGCGCTCGCTGCTCGTCGCGGGGATGATCGGGGTCGGCCTCATGGCCGCCGTCGACGAGATCGTCTTCCACCAGATCCTCGCGTGGCACCACTTCTACGACCGTGCGACGCCGGAGATCGGCCTGCTCTCGGACGGACTGCTGCACTCCGCCGAGCTCGTGATCCTGGTGGCCGGGTTCTTCCTCTTCTCCGACCTGCGACGCCGCGCCGCGCTGCACCGGACGGCGGTCGTGTCCGGCCTGCTGCTCGGGGCGGGCGCGTTCCAGCTGTGGGACGGCGTCGTCGACCACAAGGTGCTGCGTCTGCACCAGGTCCGCTACGACGTCGACCTGCTGCCGTACGACGTCGCCTGGATCGGGTCGGCGGTCATGCTGCTCGCGATCGGTGCGGTGGTGGGAGCACGCGCGGGCCGGGCGCCCCGGTGACCCACTCGGTGCACGGCCACGCCGGTCTCGCGTCCTGGCCGCTCGCCGTCGCCGTGCTCGTGGTGCTGGCCGTCCCGTACCTCGTCGCCGCGGCGCGGCTCGGTGCGCACTCGGGGCGCCGGTGGGCTCCGCACCGGACGGCGGCGTGGGTCGCCGGTGCCCTCGTCCTCGCGCTCGCGGTGTCCCCGCTGGTCGGGACGCTCGCGGGCGGCGCCGCGCGGGGCCACATGCTGCAGCACGTGCTGCTCGGCATGGCCGGGCCGCTCGCGCTCGTCCTCGGGGCCCCGGTGACGCTCGTGCTGGCGTCCCTGGCGGTCCGACGACGCCGCCTCGCCACCGCCGCGCTGCGGACCCGACCCGTGCGGGTGCTCGCCCACCCGGTGACGGCGGCGGCCCTGCACGTGGGAGGCCTGTACGCGCTGTACCTCACGCCGCTGTACGCGCTCACCCTCACCGATGGTCGGGTCGACGGCCTCGTGCTGCTGCACTTCGTGCTCGCCGGGTCCGTGTTCGTGTGGTCGCTCGTCGGGCCGGAGCGGGCGGCGCACGGACCGCGGCTGGGAGTGCGCGTGGCGGTGCTCGTCCTCGCGTCCGCGGCGCACGGGTACCTCGCCAAGCTGCTCTACGCCCGCACACCCGACCTCCCACCGGGCGGCGGGCACGGCGTCGTCGAGATGCGGGACGCGGCGCAGTGGATGTACTACGCGGGCGACGTCGTCGAGGTCGCCCTCGCCGTGGCCCTGTTCGCGGTCTGGTACCGCCGCGCCGGCCGGCGCACGCGCGCGGGACGGGCTCGGCCGCGGCGTGACCCGGCTCAGCCGGCGGAGTACCCCGCGGCGGTGTGATCGTGCGGCACGACCTCAGCCGGCAGCGGCGGCCCGGGCGGGGTGCCGTCGCCGAACGGGCGCCCACCGAGCTCCGCGCGCCCGTGCGGCGTCAGCCAGCCGGACACGTCCGGCCCCTTCGGCACGATCTGCGTCGGGTTGAGGTCCGTGTGCACGACGTAGTAGTGCTGCTTGATGTGGTCGAAGTCGATCGTGTCGCCGAACCCGGGCGTCTGGAACAGGTCCCGCGCGTACGCCCACAGCACGGGCATCTCGGCGAGCTTGGACCGGTTGCACTTGAAGTGCCCGTGGTAGACGGCGTCGAACCGCGCGAGCGTGGTGAAGAAGCGGATGTCGGCCTCGGTGATCGTGTCGCCGACGAGGTACCGCTGCGTCGCGAGTCGCTCGCTGAGGCTGTCCAGCCGGTCGAAGAGCCGGGTGTACGCGCGCTCGTACGCCTTCTGCGAGCCGGCGAATCCGCACCGGTACACCCCGTTGTTGACGTCCTTGAACAGCACGTCGATGACCTCGTCGATCTCGCCGCGCAGCGGCTCGGGGTACAGGTCCGGGGCCCCTCGCGGTGGTGCTCGCGCCACTGCGTCGACAGGTCGAGCGTCATCTGCGCGTAGTCGTTGGTGACGACCTGCCCGGTCGTGACGTCGACGAGCGCCGGCACGGTGATGCCGCGCTCGTAGTCGGGGAAGCGCGCGAAGTAGGCGTCCTGCAGGCGGGGGATCCCCAGCACGGGGTCGACGCCGCCCGGGTCGAGGTCGAACGTCCAGCTGCGACGGTCGTGCGTCGGCCCGCACACCCCGAGCGAGATCGCCTCCTCGAGCCCGAGCAACCGGCGCACGATGGCCGCGCGGTTCGCCCACGGGCACGCGCGGGACACCACGAGCCGGTAGCGGCCCGGCTCGACCGGGTACCCCTCGCTGCCGTCCGCGGTGACGCGCGTGGTGATGTAGTTCGTGTCGCGCTTGAACGACTTGCCCGCGGTCACGTACGCGCCCGCGGTGTCGTTGTCGGAGGTGCTCTGGGTCGGCGTGCTCATGGCGGTGGCCTCGGCTCTCGGTGCGTGGGGTCCTGCCACCCTAGGCAGGTCGTGTCGCGTCCGCCCAGGTGCCGCCCGAGCGGCCGGACGGGCCGGTGCGTAGGCTCCGGGGCCATGCATCCCCTCCGGATCGGTGTCCAGATCCAACCGCAGCAGGCCGACTACCGGCAGATCCGCGACGCCGTCGCGCGGGCCGAGGACGTCGGCGTCGACGTCATCTTCAACTGGGATCACTTCTTCCCTCTGCACGGCGACCCGGACGGCAAGCACTTCGAGTGCTGGACGATGCTCGGCGCCTGGGCCGAGCAGACCAGCCGCGTGGAGATCGGCGCCCTGGTGAGCTGCAACTCCTACCGCAACCCCGAGCTGCTGGCGGACATGGCCCGCACGGTCGACCACATCTCGGGCGGGCGGCTCGTGCTCGGGATCGGCGCGGGCTGGTTCCGGCGGGACTACGACGAGTTCGGGTACGACTTCGGCACGGCGGGCAGCCGCATCGCGGAGCTCGGTGAGGCGCTGCCGCGGATCAAGGCCCGCTGGGCGGCGTCGAACCCGGTGCCGACGCGCGACATCCCCGTGCTCATCGGCGGTGGTGGGGAGAAGAAGACCCTGCGTCTCGTGGCCGAGCACGCCGACCAGTGGCACTCGTTCGCCGACCTGGAGGTGCTGCGCCGCAAGAGCGGCATCCTCGCCGAGCACTGCGCGGCCGTCGGACGTGACCCGGCGCAGATCGAGCGGTCGGTCGGCGTCGACGGCGGGCCCGACGAGCAGGCCGACCAGCTCGTCGACGCGGGCGCGACGCTCTTCACGATCGGCGTCGGGGGACCGGACTACGACCTGTCGGGCGTGCAGGAGTGGGTCCGTTGGCGGGACGCGCGAGCCTGAGCAGCACCCGGATGCGGACCGGGAGCGGACGCCGACCGACGGGGGCCCGCCCCGGCCCCGGCGTGCCCGCACGGCTGCGGGTCGTCGTGCGGCTGCTGCGCCGCGTGCGCTGGGGCCGGACCGCCGTCCTCGCCGTCGTCGCCCTGCTCGTCTCACTCATGTTCGGGATCACGACGGCGTCCGCCCAGCAGAGCCTCGGCCCGCACGTCGCGCGGTACGCGGTGACCACCGACGACCTCGTGACCCTCGACCTGGGACCGCTCGGCACGGTGGAGATCCCGTCCCCGCTGCCGCTCACGCTCGGCGCGCACATCACCGTCCAGGAGATCCCCGCCGCGGTGACCGCGGTCGACCCGGCGGGCACCGTCCGGGTGCTCGGCCAGGACCTGCAGAGCTACGTGCAGTTCTTCGCGGGACCGCAGGCGGCGATCGAGGACGCGGCGTGGGCCGTGGCCACGGACGCCCTGCACCGCACTCTCCTGATGTTCGTCGGTCTCCTCGTGGCCGGTGCCGTGCTCGTCGCCCTGCTCGGGCCGTCCCGCCGGCGCGAGCTCGCCGTCGCGGTCTCCGGGCACCGCCCGCAGCTCCTGCGCGTCGTCGGGATCGCCGTCGCCGTCGCCGTGACGTGCGTGAGCAGCGTGGACATGACCGCCCGTCCCGGGGCGGGCGTGCGTCCTCATCCGTGTTCGCGGGCACCCCGCTCGACGGGGCCCGCATCACCGGCCGCCTCGCGGGCGTCATCGACACCTACGGCTCGATGGTCGTCGACGCCTACCGGGAGAACGAGGAGTTCTACGACCGGGCGAACGCCGCGGTGGCCGCGGCCTGGGACCAGCGCGCGCTCACCCTCGCGGTGCGGGAGCAGGACGAGGACGCCGCGGACGACGACGCCGCGGGCGACGACGCCGCGGGCGACGACGCCGCGGACGACGCCGGGGTCCCCGCCGTCGCCGCGACCGACGAGCCCACCGACGACGAGCCCGCCGACGACGCGCCCGCCGACGGGGAGCCCACCGACGGGGAGCCCACCGGCGACCAGCCCGCCGACGCACTCGTGCCGACACCGACACCGGCGCCCACGCCGACCTCGACGCCGAGCCCCACGCCCACCGTGGGCCCTGAGCCGGTCGAGCCGGTCGACCCCGTGGTGATGGTGCTGGTGAGTGACCTGCACTGCAACGTCGGCATGGCGCGCATCATCCGGACCGTGGCCGAGCGCTCCGACGCCGACATCGTCCTGAATGCCGGGGACACGACCGTCAACGGCACGAGCGTCGAGCAGTACTGCGTGACGTCGTTCAGCCAGGCCGTCCCGCCCGGCGTCGCGCGCGTGGTCGCGGACGGCAACCACGACTCCCTCGAGACCGAGGACCAGGAGCGCGCCGCCGGGTGGACCGTGCTGGACGGTGAGGTGGTGACCGTCGAGGGGCTGCGCATCCTCGGCGACCGTGACCCCAACCGCACGCAGATCGGGGGCGGGACGACCCCGGTCTCCGAGGAGACGCCGGCCGAGGCCGGCGCCCGGCTGGCCGGGACCGCGTGCGAGGGCGACGACGTCGACCTCCTGCTCATCCACACCCCGCGGGTCGGGGACGCCGCGATGCGCACCGGCTGCGTCGCGGTGCAGCTGTCCGGCCACCAGCACCGTCGCACCGGCCCGCTGCAGGTCGGGCAGGGGATCCGGTACGTCAGCTCGACGACGGCGGGCGCGACGTCCGGCGGTGCGACGGTCGGCCCGCTCAACGGCGTGGCGGACATCACGGTGCTGCGCTGGGACCCGGACCGGGGGCGGATGGTGGATCTGCAGGTCGTCCAGGTGATGCCCGACGGGTCCGCCACGGTCGGGCCGCGTGAGCCGTTCCCCCAGCCGCAGCCGGTCGGTGACGACGGCGAGGTGATCGAGGACGACGGGCAGCCGGGCGACGAGGTCCCGGGCGACCAGGCCCCGGGCGATGAGGTCCCAGGCGACGAGGCCACGGACGACGGCGTCACCGGTGTCCCCGGCGTCCCCGGCATCCCCGGCATCCCCGGCACGGACGTCACCACCCCGGGCACCGGCGAGCCCACCCCCGCTCCCACGCCCACCCCCGCCTCGCTCGCCCGGCGCACGGAGCCCGTCGCGCGGTAGAGTTCGGTATGCCGAACTTCGCCGCTCACCTGCGGAGGGACGACCGCCGCCCCCGGCGGGCCGTGCGGCGACGGGGGCCTGGCGGCGGCCTCGTGGCGGCCTTCCCGGCGCTCGTGCTGGCCGCCGTCGTGGCGCTCACCGGGTGCGCCGTGCCGCCGTCGGCCCGGGCCGCCGCCGAGGTGCCCGACGACGGGCGACCGGTGGTCCTGACGACGTTCACCGTCCTGGCCGACATGGCCCGTCAGGTCGCCGGGCGGCACGTCCGGGTCGAGTCCGTGGTCGACGTCGGCGTCGAGATCCACGGTTACGAGCCCACGCCGGACGACCTGCGTCGTGCCGCGGACGCCGACCTCGTGCTCGACAACGGCCTCGGGCTCGAGGCATGGTCCGAGCGGTTCCTCGCTCGTCTGGACGCGCCGCACGTCACCGTCAGCGACGGCGTCGCGACCATCCCGATCGAGTCCGGCGGCTCGACCGGCCAGCCCAACCCGCACGCGTGGATGTCACCGGACGCCGCGATCGTCTACGTCGCCAACATCGCCGACGCGCTCGCCGAGCTCGACCCGGCGCACGCCGCCGACTTCCGCGCGAACGCCCGGACGTACAGCGCCGAGCTCCGCGCGGTCCGCGACGCGCTCGTGGACCGTTTGGAGCGGCTCGACCCGGACCGTCGGGCCCTGGTGACGTGCGAGGGCGCGTTCTCCTACCTCGCTCGCGACGCCGGGCTCGCCGAGGCGTACCTGTGGCCGGTCAGCTCCGACGCCCAGGGCACCCCGCAGGGCGTCGCCCGCGCCATCACCTTCGTCCGCGAGCGCGAGGTGCCCGCGGTGTTCTGCGAGTCCACCGTCTCGGACACCGCGCAGCGCCAGGTCGCCCGGGAGACCGGCGCCCGGTTCGGCGGCGTCCTCTACGTCGACTCGCTGTCCGGGCCGGACGGCCCGGTGCCCACGTTCCTCGACCTGCTGCGCCACGACACCGAGGTGGTCGCCGCCGCGCTCACCGGGTCCTCGGCCGGGGCGTCGTCGTGAGCGCCGACGACGCCGCACTCGACGTACGGGGCCTGACGGTGCGGTACGGCGAGGTGCTCGCGCTCGACGACGTCACCGTGCGGCTGGCCACCGGCCGCGTCACCGGGCTCATCGGTCTCAACGGCTCGGGCAAGTCGACGCTCATGAAGTCGGTCATGGGCATCGTCCGGCCGACGTCCGGCAGCGTCAGCGTGCTCGGCCGCACGCCCACCGACGCCCGGCGCGCCGGCCTGGTCGGGTACGTGCCGCAGTCCGAGGACGTCGACTGGACGTTCCCGATCAGCGTCCGGGAGGTCGTCACCATGGGTCGCTACGGTCGGCTCGGGCCCCTGCGCCGGACCCGCCCGGCCGACGTCGCCGCGGTGAGCGCCGCGCTCGCCCGCGTCGACCTCGCCGCGCTCGCGGACCGCCAGGTCGGCGAGCTGTCCGGCGGCCAGCGCAAGCGCGTCTTCGTCGCCCGCTGCCTCGCGCAGGAGGCCCCCGTGCTGCTCCTCGACGAGCCGTTCGCGGGCGTCGACCGGCGGTCCGAGGCGGGCATCACCACCCTGCTGCGCGACCTCGTCACCGAGGGGCGCTCGGTGCTCGTCTCCACCCACGACCTCGGGGCGCTGCCTGCCCTCGCCGACGACGTCGTCCTGCTCGGCACCCGCGTCCTGGCGACCGGCCGCCCGGACGACGTCCTCGCGCCGCAGCACCTCGCCCGCGTCATGGGGCTCGAGCCGCCGGCGGTCGCCCGATGAGCGCCCTCACCGCCGCGTGGGCGTGGCTGGCCGCGCCGTGGCAGTTCGAGTTCATGCAGCGCGCGCTGCTGGTGACGACCGTCGCCGCGGTCGTGTGCGCCCTGCTGAGCTGCTGGCTCGTCCTCATCGGCTGGTCGCTGCTCGGCGACGCCGTGTCCCACGCCGTGCTGCCCGGTGTGGTGCTGGCGTACCTCGTCGGGTGGCCGTTCGCGGTGGGTGCGCTCGTCTTCGGGGTGGGCGCGGTCGGTCTGATCGGCGCGGTCCGCGACACCACCCGGGTCAAGGAGGACGCCGCGATCGGTGTCGTGTTCACGACCCTGTTCGCGCTCGGCGTCGTGCTCGTCTCGGTGACCCCGAGCCAGATCGACCTCAGCCACATCCTGTTCGGCAACGTGCTCGGCGTCCCCGACGCCGACGTCGTCCAGGTCGTCGTGCTCGGCGCACTCACCGGCGTCGTCCTGGTGGCCAAGCGTCGGGACCTCACGCTCCTCGCGTTCGACCCCACCCACGCCCACGCCGTCGGGCTCTCCCCGCGTCGCCTCGAGGTGCTGCTGCTCGGACTCCTCGCGCTCACCGTGGTGGTCGCGCTGCAGGCGGTCGGCGTCGTCCTCGTCGTCGCGATGCTCATCACGCCCGGTGCGACGGCGCTGCTGCTGTGCGAGCGGATGGGACCGATGCTCGTGGTGGCGCCCCTCCTCGCCGCCGGGTGCGCGGTCGCCGGCCTGTACGCGAGCTTCTTCCTCGACACCTCCAGCGCGGGCACGGTCGTCGTCGCGCAGGGCGCGGCCTTCGCCGCCGCGTACGTCCTCGCGCCGCGCCGCGGCGTCCTCGCCGCCCGACGACGACGCCGTCGTGCCCTCGCCTCGCCGCCGGTGCCCGCGGCACCTGTCACGGCCCCCGGCCCCGCTCCGACCCCGACCGCCTGAGGAGCAACCCGTGCCCCGACCCGCACCGTCCGACCTCACCCCGGTCGCGCAGGACTACCTCAAGGTGGTCTGGGCGGCGGGGAGTGGTCGACGACCCCGGTGACGACCAAGCACCTCGCCGAGCGGCTCGGCGTCGGGGCCCCCACCGTCTCGGAGACCGTACGGCGCCTGTGCGACCAGGGGCTGCTCACGCACGTCCCGTACGGCGCCGTCGAGCTCACGGAGACGGGTCGGGCGCACGCCGTCGCGATGGTCCGGCGCCACCGGCTCCTCGAGACGTTCCTCGTGCGCGAGCTCGGGTACGGGTGGGACGAGGTGCACGACGAGGCCGAGGTGCTCGAGCACGCCGTCTCGGACCTGCTCGTCGAGCGGCTCGACGCGGCCCTGGGCCGGCCCGTGCGCGACCCGCACGGCGACCCCATCCCCACCGCGGACGGCCACGTGCCCGCGCTCCCGGCCCGCCCCTGCGCGACCTCGAGACCGGCCGCTGGGTGGTCGCCCGGATCTCCGACGCCGACCCCGGGCTCCTGCGGCACTTCGCCGCGATGGGCCTGGGCGTGGACGCGGAGGTCGACGTCGTGGTCGGCGCGGACGGCGTCCGCACCGCCCGGCTCGCCGGCCTCGCCCGGCCACTGGACGACGGCGCCACGGCGGCGCTCTGGCTGGTGCCGCCGACGCCCTGACGGCCCCGGGCCCGGACGGCGCGCACCGGTCCCTCCGGTTACGCTCGTCAGCGATCCCCGAGCTCGACGACGACGTGGCCCGGACCTGCGTCGAATCGATTCGAACCGGAGACCACGCGTGACCCCCTCACCGAGCGCCACCCCGACCCAGCCCGCGCCCGTCCCGGCCCCGGGCGGTGAGGCGCCCGGCGCCGCGCGGGAGGGGCTGCCCGGCGTCCGCGTCCGGCCGGCGCTCCTCGCCCTGGCGGTCGGCGGCTTCACGATCGGCACCACGGAGTTCGCGACCATGGGCCTGCTGCCGCAGATCGCCCGCGACCTCGCCGTGTCGATCCCGGTCGCCGGGCACGTGATCACGGCGTATGCGCTCGGCGTCGTCGTCGGCGCCCCGCTGCTGACCGCGGCCGCGGCCCGGGTCGATCGACGCGTGCTGCTCCTGGGCCTGATGGCCGCCTACACGGTCGGCAACACCCTCTCCAGCCTGGCCGACAGCATCGAGTGGCTCGTCCTCGCGCGCTTCCTCGCCGGGCTGCCGCACGGCGCGTTCTTCGGTGTCGGTGCGGCGATGGGGACCGCCGTCGTCGGGCAGGCCCGCCGGGGCGCGGCGGTCGCGACGATGATGACCGGGCTGACGGTCGCGAACGTCGTCGGCGTGCCCGCGTCGACCTGGGTGGGGCAGAACCTGGGCTGGCGGTCCGCCTTCCTGGTCGTCGCCGTGCTCGGGGTCGTCACGCTCGCCGGGCTATGGCGCTGGCTGCCCGCCGTGCGTCCGGCCGCCGGGACGACGGTCCGCACCGAGGTCGCCGCGCTGCGCAACCGCCAGCTGTGGATCGCGTTCGCCGCCGCGGCGATCGGCTTCGGCGGGATGTTCGCCGTGTACTCCTACATCGCCCCGCTGGTCACCGAGGTCACCGGCCTCGCCGAGGCGACCGTCCCGATCGTGCTCGCCGTGTTCGGGCTCGGCATGACGGTCGGCACGGTCCTCGGCGGGCGGATGGCGGACCGCTCCGTGCTGCGGACCGTGTACGTCGGCTTCCTCTCCACCGCGGCCACCCTCGCGCTCGTCGCGCTCACCGGCGGGCAGCCCGTGCTCGCGATCGCGTCGCTGGTCGCGCTCGGCATCACCTCGCAGGTGCTCGCGATCGCGCTGCAGACGCGGCTGATGGACGTCTCGCCGGCCGCACCCTCGCTGGGTGCCGCCCTGTGCCACTCGGCGCTCAACGTCGGCAACGCGTCGGGCGCGTTCTTCGGCGGGCTGGTCATCGCGTCCGGTCTCGGATACCTCGCGCCGGCGTGGCTCGGGGTCGCGCTGACGCTCGCCGGCCTGGTGATCGTCGCCACCATCGGGCGCCGCCCCGTCGTCGGCCACGTCGGCGACGGAGCTTCCGTCGCAGGTCAGGGCGCTGTCCCCGTCAACGCCTGACGTCAGCCCGCGTACCACACCGGCGGGCTGCGACGCGCGTCACACGGTGCGTCCCAGGCGCGAGGCCCAGGTTCACGGGTTACTGTGGCGACGATCACCACCGTATGCACCAGCCGTGCGGGGTACCCCGCGACTGATGAGGACGTCCGCATGACAGCAGAGGCCGTGACCGAGGGCGCCCGCGCCGCCCGACCCCGCGAGCGCCAGGTGAGCCAGTTCACCGCGCTCACCCAGACCGTCCACGAAGCGGGCCTCATGGTGCGCCGCCAGGGCTGGTACTGGACCCAGTTCGCGGTCCTCAACCTCGCCCTCATCGGGCTCGTCACGGCCTTCGTGCTCATCGGCGCCTCGTGGTGGCAGCTCGTCATCGCGGCCGCGCTCGCGGTCGTCCTCGGCCAGTTCATGTTCATCGGTCACGATGCCGCGCACCGCCAGATCTTCGCGTCCGGCAGGTGGAACGACTGGGCCAGCCTCGTCGTCGCCAACCTCTACGCGGGGATGAGCTACGGCTGGTGGCAGCACAAGCACAGCCGCCACCACGCCAAGCCCAACCAGGTCGGCCAGGACCCGGACATCGGCACCGGGGCCCTCGTGTTCCACACCGAGGAGCTCACCAAGCCCGCCACCGGGATCGTCGCGTGGTTCCGCGCGCACCAGGGCTGGCTGTTCTTCCCCATGCTGCTGCTCGAGGGCATCAACCTGCACGCCGCCGGCATCAAGACGATCTTCGGCCGCGGCGAGGTCAAGCGGCGCCCCGTCGAGATCGCCTTCGTGACCCTGCGCCTGGGCGCCTACCTCGCGCTCGTCTTCTGGGTGCTGCCCCTGGGTATGGCGTTCGCCTTCCTCGGCGTGCAGCTCGGGCTCTTCGGCCTGTACATGGGTGCGGTGTTCGCGCCGAACCACAAGGGCATGCCGATCGTGCCCAAGAGCTCCAAGATCGACTTCCTGCAGCGCCAGGTCCTCATGAGCCGCAACGTCACGGGCGGTCGCTTCGTGGAGTGGTTCACCGGCGGGCTCAACTACCAGGTCGAGCACCACCTGTTCCCGAGCATGGCGCGCCCCCACCTGCGCCGGGTCCAGCCGATCGTCAAGGAGTTCTGCGCGACCCACAACATCAAGTACACGGAGACCACGCTGCTGGAGTCCTACGGCATCGTCGTCCGGTACCTGAACAAGGTCGGCCTCGCGGCGCGCGACCCCTTCCAGTGCCCGCTCGCGATGGAGTTCCGCTCCGCTCGCTGAGCCCCGCACCACCCGCACCGCCGACGGCGGGCACGTCCGGCTCCACGCCGGGTGTGCCCGCCGTCGTCGTCGGCGGCGTGGTGTGAGCCCGGCGCGGACATGGTGGCGCGGCCCGCCGGTGACGCGCCGGTAACCTTGACGGGTGACCGCTCAGGATGCCCCCACGACCCCGATCGACGACGCCCCGCAGGGCGACGTCCGCTTCCGCTACACCGCCACGGTCGCCGGGGAGCTCGAGCAGCGCTGGCAGGACCGGTGGGACGAGCGCGGCACCTTCCACACGCCCAACCCCAGCGGCCCGCTGACCGACGGCGCGGGCCGGCACGCCGACCCGGACTCCTCGACCTTCTTCGTCATGGACATGTTCCCGTACCCGTCCGGCGCGGGCCTGCACGTGGGGCACCCGCTCGGCTACATCGCCACCGACGTCGTCGGGCGCTACCGCCGCATGCGCGGGGACAACGTGCTGCACGCGCTGGCCTACGACGCCTTCGGGCTGCCCGCCGAGCAGTTCGCGGTCCAGACCGGTCAGCACCCGCGGGTCACCACCGAGGCGAACATGGCCAACATGCGCCGCCAGCTGCGGCGCCTGGGCCTGGCGCACGACCCGCGCCGGACCTTCGCCACGACCGACGCCGACTACGTGCGCTGGACGCAGTGGATCTTCCTGCAGGTCTTCGGGTCCTGGTACGACCCCGACGCCGTCCGGCCGGACGGCGGCCGGGGCCGCGCCCGTCCGGTCGCCGAGCTGGAGGCGGCGTTCGCCGCCGGCACGCGCCCCACCCCCGACGGCCGGCCCTGGGCCGACCTGGACGACGTCGAGCGTCGCCGGGCCGTGGACGCCCACCGGCTCGCGTACGTGTCGGAGACCCCGGTCAACTGGTGCCCCGGGCTGGGCACCGTGCTGGCCAACGAGGAGGTCACCGTCGACGGCCGCTCCGAGCGCGGCAACTACCCCGTGTTCAAGCGCAGCCTGCGGCAGTGGAACATGCGCATCACCGCCTACGCCGACCGCCTGGCCGACGACCTGGACCTCATCGACTGGCCCGAGAAGGTCCGCGCGATGCAGCGCAACTGGATCGGGCGGTCCGAGGGCGCGCAGGTGCGCTTCGCCGTGGCCGGCGGCGCGGAGGTCGAGGTGTTCACGACGCGCCCGGACACGCTGTTCGGCGCGACGTTCATGGTCGTCTCGCCCGAGCACCCGCTCCTGGACGAGGTGCCCACCGCCTGGCCGGAGGGCACGCAGGACGCCTGGACCGGCGGGCACACGACGCCGTCGGACGCCGTGACCGCCTACCGCGCGGAGGCCGCCGCCAAGACCGCCGTCGAGCGGCAGGCCGACGCCGGCCGCAAGACCGGCGTCTTCACCGGGCACCTCGCCACGAACCCGGTCAACGGGGCGCTCCTGCCGGTGTTCACCGCGGACTACGTGCTCATGGGCTACGGCACCGGCGCGATCATGGCCGTGCCCGGCGGCGACGAGCGCGACTTCGCGTTCGCCCAGGCCTTCGGGCTGCCGGTGGTTCACACCGTCCAGCCGCCCGAGGGTGGGCAGGAGGTGCGTGGACCGGCGACGGTCGCATCGTGAACTCCGCCAACGACGAGGTGAGCCTGGACGGGCTGGACGTCGCCGCCGCCAAGCGCACGATCATCGAGTGGCTCGAGTCCCGCGGGATCGGCACCGGGACCGTCACCTACCGCCTGCGCGACTGGCTGTTCAGCCGCCAGCGGTACTGGGGCGAGCCGTTCCCGATCGTCTACGACGAGCACGACCTGCCGCACGCCGTCCCCGACGCGCTGCTGCCGGTCGACCTGCCCGAGGTCCCGGACTACTCCCCGCGCACGTTCGACCCGCAGGACGCGCAGTCGTCCCCGGAGCCGCCCCTGGGACGCAACCAGGACTGGGTGGACGTGACCCTGGACCTCGGCGACGGGCCGCGCACCTACCGCCGCGACACCAACACGATGCCCAACTGGGCGGGGTCGTGCTGGTACTACCTCAACTACCTGGACCCGACGCGGCGCGACGTCGTCGTCGACCCGGCGCTCGAGGCCTACTGGATGGGCCCGGGGCACAACGCGACCGCCGGGGCGTCCGGTGGGGTGGACCTGTACGTGGGCGGCGTCGAGCACGCCGTCCTGCACCTGCTGTACGCCCGGTTCTGGCACAAGGTGCTGCACGACCTCGGGTTCGTCTCGAGCGTCGAGCCGTTCCGGACGTTGTTCAACCAGGGCTACATCCAGGCCTACGCGTTCCGCGACGACCGCGGCCAGCCCGTGCCGGCCTCCGACGTCGTGGAGACCACGGCGCCGGACGGCACGACCACATACACCTACGAGGGCCGGGAGGTCGTGCGCGAGTACGGGAAGATGGGCAAGTCACTGAAGAACGTCGTCACGCCGGACGACATGTACGAGGCCTACGGTGCCGACACCTTCCGGGTCTACGAGATGTCGATGGGTCCCCTGGACCTGTCCCGCCCGTGGGACACCCGCGCCGTCGTCGGGTCCCAGCGCTTCCTGCAGCGGCTGTGGCGCAACGTCGTCGACGAGGCCACGGGCGAGCTCGTGGTGACCGACGACGCGCCGTCGGGGGAGACACTCCGGTTGGTCCACCGCACAGTCGCCGACGTCCGGACGGAGATGGAGGCGATGCGGATCAACACCGCGATCGCCAAGCTCATCGTGCTCAACAACCACCTCACGTCGCTGCCCGTGGCGCCGCGCGGGGCGGTCGAGCCGCTCGTCCTCATGCTCGCGCCGGTCGCTCCCCACATCGCCGAGGAGCTGTGGGCCCGTCTCGGTCACGGCGCCTCGCTCGCGCACGAGCCGTTCCCCGTCGCGGACCCGCAGCACCTCGTCGAGGACACCGTGACGTGCGTGCTGCAGGTGCAGGGCAAGGTCCGTGGCCGGGTCGAGGTGCCGCCGTCCGTCGACGACGACACCCTGCGCGAGCTGGCGCTGGCCGACGCCGGGGTGCAGCGCGCCCTGGCCGGGCGCGACGTCCGCACCGTCATCGTGCGGGCTCCCAAGCTCGTCAACGTCGTCCCGGCGTAGGGCGTGGACCGGGGTCGGGGGCCGGCGGGTCGTCCGGCGCCGGCTCCGGTTTCGGAGCCGGCTCCGGCTCCCGCTCCCGCTCCGGCTCCGGCTCCGGCTCCGAGGGGGTACGGACCCTGAGGTCGACGCCGGCCGCGTCGGCGGCCCGGTCGTGGTCGTCACGGACTCGACCGCGTCGCTGCCGCGCGGGGCGGCCGAGCACTGGGGGGTCGAGGTCGTACCGCTCGAGGTCGCGCTCGGGGACGTCCGGTACCGCGAGGGCGTGGACCTCGACCCGGGAAAGCTCGTGCGCGCGTTGGGCGCCGGTACCCGGGTCACGACGTCGCAGCCCTCGCCGCGGGCCTTCGCCGACGCGTACGCCCGCGCGGTGGGGCGAGGCGCCCGCGAGATCGTGTCGGTGCACCTGTCCGGTGAGCTGTCGGGCACGGTCCGGGCCGCGGAGCTCGCTGCGCGGGACGCCCCCGTGCCGGTGCAGGTCGTGGACTCGCGGTCGGTCGCGATGGGGCTCGGGTTCGCGGTGCTCGCGGCGGCCCGGGTCGCGCAGGGGCAGGCGCCCCCGACTGCGCCGGCCCCGGTGGTGCCAGACGTCCCGGTGCCGACCCCGCGAGCCCCGCTGGCCCCGCCGATCCCGCCGATCCCGTCGGCGGTGCCGGGAGCGGCGGTCGCCGACCGCGCCCGCGAGGTGGCCGCCACGTCGTCGACCCTGTTCCTCGTCGACTCCCTCGAGCACCTGCGCCGGGGCGGGCGGATCGGGTCCGCCGCCGCGGCCGTCGGCACGCTGCTCGGCATGCGCCCACTGCTGACCGTCCGCGGGGGACGGGTGGAGGTCGCGGGCACGGTCCGGACCCGGCGGGCGGCGCGCGAGCGGCTGCTCGCCGCGGCAGCGTCGGAGGCGGACGTGCACGAGGAGGCGCGAGGGGCGGTGCGAGTGGCGGTGCACCACCTGGGCGACCCCGAAGCGGCCGAGGCGCTGGCTGACGACGTCCGTGCGCGGCTGGGTGCGGGCGCCGACGTGGTCGTGGCGGAGGTCAGCGCCGTCGTCGGTGCCCACGCCGGGCCGGGCGTGCTGGGGGTCGTGGTCGCCCGGGCCTGAGCGGATCTGGGCCGCGGTCGCTCGGACACGGAGGGGCGCACGACCCACCCGCCGGTGCCGGCTGGCGCGCCGGTGCCGGCCCTTGCGCCGTGCCGTCCCCAGGCCCGCGGCGCGCGGGTCGGTCCCGAGCCCGGCCACCCCACCGGTGGGGCGGCGTCCGGCGCTCCTAGCGTGGCCGGATGACCCGGCACGACGACGCCTTGCGTGCGGCCGCACGTGACCGCCTGCACGCGGTGGGCGGGCTGCCGTCGCCCGGACCCAGCCGCGGAGCCGGCGGCGGGACGGGAGCGCCGGTCGACCCGCTGGCATGGCTCGTGGCGGTGCACCCGGGCGCGGGCGACGTGGAGCATCGGGGCGTCGGCGTCGGCGTCGGCGTCGGCGTCGGCGTCGGCGGCGGGGCCCGGGGCACCGTCGACGTGACGGTGGTGGTGGACCTGACGGAGCGGGTGGAGCTGACGGCCCTGACGAGCCTGATGGCCCTGACGGCCTTGATGGGCCCGACCGCCTGGACCGGCCTGACGGCCTTGAGGGCTCTGATGGCCCCGGCGGCCCAGCGGACCGCGCGCCCGGGGACCGTGACGGTGGACGTGAGCAAGAGACCGACGCGCACGACGTGGTCGCCCGGATGCGCGCCGAGGCGCTCGGGACCGCGGCGGCGGCGTACACGGACACCTACGGGCACCCGCTCGAACACGGCCGTCACCGGCCCGACCGGCCCGACCGGCCCGCGCTGCGCTGGGGTCTGACCGTCCGGCACGCCGCCGTGGCCGGGGTGGCGGTCGCGGTCCTCGCCACCGGCGTCGTCGTGCGCACGGCGGCGGTGGTCCCAGACCCGGCGACCCCGGTCGGCACGGTCGCGGTGACCTCGGTGCCTGGAACCGCGGAGCGCGGAACCGCGGGGCCCGGAACCGTGGGGCCCGGAACCGCGGGGCCCGGGACCGCGGGGCCCGGGACGACAGCGTCGGGCACGGCAGGCCCGGGAACCGCAGGGTCGGGGACGGCGGCTGATGGTGGCCCGGTCGGGGCACCGGGCGCTGCATCGGTACCGGACGGCGCTGCCAGGGTCGTCGTGCACGTCGTCGGGCAGGTGGCCGCTCCCGGCGTCGTCGACCTGCCCGCGGGGTCCCGGGTCGCCGACGCGCTGCACGCCGCCGGGGGCGCGACCGCGTCCGCCGACCTGTCCGCGGTCAACCTCGCCCGCGTCCTGCAGGACGGGGAGCAGGTGCTCGTCCCGGCACCGGGGCAGGTACCGCCCCCGCCGCCGGGTGCGGGCACGCCGGCCGGGACGACGGGCGCGGCCGCGACCGGCGGTGCAGCGACGGGTGTCGGTGACACCGCTGCTCCGATCGACATCAACCGCGCCGATCTCGCCGCTCTCGATGCCCTGCCCGGCATCGGTCCGGTGCTCGCCCAGCGGATCCTCGACTGGCGCGCGGGCAACGGCCCGTTCCGGGACGTGGGCGAGCTGGTGGAGGTCGCCGGCATCGGCGAGGCGCTGCTCGAGCGCCTCCGACCGCTCGTCCGGGTGTGACGGTGCCGGGGGACCCGTGCGCACACCGGTGACCGATGTGCGCCTCGTCCCTGCCGCCCTCGCGTGCTGGGGCACGTGCGGGCTGGCCGTCCGCCTGCCGACCGTGCCCGTCGGGGTCGTGGGCGCCACGCTCGTGATCGTCGCCGTCGTGCTGGCCGTGGGCCGGGCGGTCCGCAGCGACGGCAGCCCGCGCTCCTCGCGGCCCGGGTCCGTCGGCGTTGCAGGCTCGGCCGGCCACGTCGTGCTGGTCCTCGCCGTGTGCGGATCGGCCCTGGGGTCGGTGGCGATGCACCGGACGGCCCGGGAGACCGGGCTCCTCGCCGAGCTCGTCGCCGAGCGTGCCCAGGTCCGCGTGGTCGGGACCGTCCGGTCCGCGCCGGTGCCGCTGCGGTCGACCGCCGCGTGGGGCGGGGACGAGGACCGCTACCGCGTCGACCTGGCGGTCGAGCAGGTCTCGGGCCGCGGCCGCACCGGGCCCGCCGCCGCCCCTGTGCTCGTGCTCGCCGGTGCGCCGTGGAGCGGTGTCGCCTACGGGACGAGGGTGCAGGCGCTCGGCACCCTCGAGCCGACCGCGGGAGGGGACGACGCCGTCGCGCTCCTCGTGGTGCGCGGCCCGCCGACCACCGTCACGGAGCCCGGACGCGTGCACGCCGGGGTGGCAACCGTGCGACGGGCGCTCCTCGACGTCTCCGACGGCCTCCTGCGGACCCGCGCGGACTCGTCCCCGGCGCGGCGATCGGCGACACGTCCCGGATCCCCGACGACCTCGACCAGGCGATGCGGGTCGCCGGCCTGACCCATGTGACAGCGGTGTCCGGCGCGCACTTCGCGATCATCGGGGCGGTCGTGCTCGGGCTGACCGCGCTCGCGGGTCTGCCCCGGGCGTTGCGTGCCGCCGTGGTGGCGGTCGCGATGCTCGGCTTCGTGCTGCTCGTGCACCCCCAGCCCAGCGTGCTGCGGGCCGCGGTGATGGGCGGGGTCGGCGTGTGCGCGCTCGTGCTCGGCCGGCCCGCGCGTGCGGTCCCCGGCCTGGCCACCTGCGTGGTCGTGCTGCTCGTGGTCGACCCGTGGCTCGCGACGAGCATCGGGTTCGCGCTCTCGGTCGTCGCCACCGCCGGCATCGTGCTCGGCAGCGGCCCCCTGGCCATGGCGATGTCACCACCGTTGCCCGAGCGCGCCGCCCGCCTGGTCGCCGTGCCGCTCGCCGCGCAGTGGGCGTGCGGCCCCGTGGTGGTCGTGCTGTCCACCGGGTTGCCGACGTACGCCGTCCCCGCCAACCTCGCCGCTGCCCCGGCGCTCGTGCCGGCGACCGTGCTCGGTGTGCTGGCAGCGCTGCTGGCCCCGTGGTGGGCGGACGCCGGGGTGGCGTGCGCGTGGGGTGCGGGGCTCGCGGCCTGGTGGGTGGCAGGCGTCGCTCGACTGTTCGCCGGACTGCCGGCCGCGCAGCTCCCGTGGCCCGCCGGTCCCGCCGGGCCGGTGCTGCTCGCACTTGCGACGTCCGCGGTCGTCGCGGCCGTGCTCGGCGCGCGTCACCGCTCACCGCGGTGACGCCCCGTGGATCCGTCGTGACCTGTCGGACGCCGTCGTGACCCGTCGGACGCCGTGGGTGCCGCGAGCGTTGTCCTGGTGTCGTGGCACGCTGTGCGGGTGCCACCTGCCACCCGCCGCGCCGCCACCCCGTCCTCCGGTGCGAGCCGGTCCTCCCGCTCGTCCGGTGCGGGTCGGGCGACCGGAGCGCGGGGGACGGGCGGACCGGCCCTCGAGTGGCACGAGGCCGCACCGGCGCCCCTCGTCCTCGTGACCGGCGCCGAGCGGCTCCTCGCCGAACGTGCCGTCAGCGCGGTGATCGCCGCGGTGCGGGCGCAGGACGCAGCGGCCGAGGTCACGCGACTTGAGGGCGCCGGCTACACCGGCGGCACCCTGGGCGTCGTGACGAGCCCGTCGCTGTTCGGGGAGGCGCGCGTCGTCGTCGTGGAGGGTGTCGAGCAGGCCACGGAGGAGCTCGTCCGGGATGCTCTGGCCTACCTGTCGGCTCCCGAGCAGGATGTCGTCCTCGTGCTGCAGCACGGCGGGGGGCAGCGGGGCAAGAAGCTGCTCGACGCGATCCGGGCCTCGGGGGCCCCCGTGGTCGCGTGCGAGCCGATCAAGAAGGACGCGGACAAGGTCGCGTTCGCCTCGGCGGAGCTGCGACGTGCGGGTCGGCGCGCCGACGCCGGGGAGTCCGTGCGCTGGTCGAGGCCGTCGGGGCGGACCTGCGCGAGCTCGCCGCCGCCTGCGCCCAGCTCGCCGCCGACACGACCGGGCCGATCGGTGCCGAGGTGGTCGCGCGCTACTACGGCGGTCGCATCGAGGCGACCGGCTTCCGGGTCGCGGACGCCGCGATCGCCGGTGAGACGGGTCAGGCGGTCGCGCTGCTGCGCCACGCGCTCGCCACCGGCGCCGACCCGGTGCCCCTGGTCGCCGCCATCGCGGCGAAGCTCCGCGTGCTCGCCAAGGTCGCGGCCACGCGCGGGCGCGGGGCGGGCGCCGTCCGCGACCTGGGGCTGGCGCCCTGGCAGGTCGACCGGGCACGCAAGGACCTCGTCCACTGGACCCCCGAAGGGCTCGCCGCCGCGATCACCGCGGTCGCGCAGGCCGACGCCGAGGTGAAAGGCGCGGGCCGCGACCCCGTGTTCGCCGTCGAGAGAGCCGTCCTGCGAGTGGCGACCGCCGCACGCGGCTGACCGGCTCGTACCGATCGACTCCGGACCAGTCGGGGTCGGCGACGGGTCAGCCGTGCGAGGTCGTGACCAGCGTGGGCACCAGTCGCGGTGCGTCACGCTCCAGGGCGCGGCCCTGCATGAACCCGAAGCCGGCGGCACGGCACTCGCGCAGGCTGCCGACGGTGTCGACGAACTCCGCGACCAGCTCCGCTCCGCGGGACGCCGCGAGGTCGAGCAGCGGCCGTCCCTCGACGTCGAGGTCGCGAGCGTCGATCGTGACGAAGTCGGCGAACGGCAGGAGCCGTCGCTGGTCCGCGCGGCCGGTGAACGTACCCAGCGCCACGCGGCAGCCCAACGACTTCAGACGAAGCAGGCCGTCGCGCACGACGGCGTCGCACTCGGCCGAGCAGTCCGCCTCGACCACGACCTGCCCGGGGCAGCCGGGGACCGGGAGGTCACCGGCGAGGAACGTCCGCGTGACCCGGACGAACACCGGCTCACCGCCGAACTCGGCCGTGAGGTCGCGGAACGTCGACCGCAGCAGGTCAGCACGCCGGCGGTCGTCCCCGGCCGGCCGGGCGTCGGCGCCGCGCACGGACTGCGTCGGGACCTCGGCGGGACCGACGAGATGCCCGTAGCGACGCCCGCAGGCGCGGTACACGCCCCGGCTCACGAGGCGTGCCGGACGGCGTCGTCCGGCACGGTCCCACTCGGCGCGGACCGGGTCGGAGACGGCGGAGTCCACGGCGGCTGCGATGGCGGCGAGGTCGGCAGTCATGATGGTTGTGACAGTACCCGACTCGCCTGCTGACCGCGAAGGGGCGGCGGGTGGGAAACGGGGTCGGCGTCACCCGCCGACGGAGCCGTCCGGGTGAACTTCGCCGCCCTCGTTCGCTCGTCCGAGCGAACGCGCACGCTCGACGCGAGCTCAACCCGCCCGGAGCGCTCGCCGCAGCCCCCGAAACCGACGATCGATATGTCATCATCTCTGTGACGCATAGTTATCGATTTCTTTCGGGAGAACACATGAAGCGCATCGCACAGTCCGCCGTCGCCATCGCTCTGAGCGCCGGACTGATGCTGACGGGCTTCGGGTCGGGAGGTCTCGGCACCGGAGCCACGACGAACGGCGGGGCGTCCGGCTGCTGCCGCGCCCTGGCCTGACGCCCACCGATGTTCACCGTGTGCGCGGGTCGCGCGACAGGGGGCGCGCGACCCGCGCACACGGGTGAACCAACCGAAGCCGTCGGTCCGAACGGTACCGATCGGACCACGTCACACCTAAGGTGACAGACCATGACCGCAGTAAGTGACCGCGTCCGTGAGCTCCGGCTGGCTGCCGGGCTCTCCCAGACGGCCCTCGCGGGCGAGTCCTTCTCGCCCAGCTACATCTCGCTGATCGAAGCAGGCCGTCGGGTGCCCACCGACGCGGCCCTGGAGGTGCTCGCGGCCCGGCTGGACACCACCGCGGACTACCTGCGGCACGGCGACACGGCGCCGAGCGAGGCCAAGGCGCGACTCGAGGTGGACTACGCGAAGCTCGCCCTGATCGACGGCGATCCGGTGCAGGCGCGGGACCGGCTGCTGGCGCTCGACCTCGACGTCATCGCCCCGTCCCACCACACCGAGATCCTGCTCACGCTGGCGCGTGCGCACGAGGCGCTCGGCGACCTGGAGGCCTCGGTCGCGGTCCTCGAGCCGCTCCTGGCGCGACTGCGCAAGCGTGAGCAGCACCTGGACGTCGCGGCGGTGGCGAACGAGCTCGTCGCGTCCTACCTCGACGCCGGTGACCTGCACCGGAGCATCGACATCGGCGAGCTGGTGGCCGGGGAGCTCGAGGCGGCGGGCCTGATCGGGACCGACGAGCACCTGCGCCTGGCGTCGACAGTGCTGTGGGCGTACGTCGAGCGTGGCGACATGCTGTACGCCACCCACCGCGTCGCCGAGCTCGTGGAGCAGGCGGATGCGCACGGGACGCCCCGTGGCCGGGGCAGTGTGTACTGGAACGCGGCACTGGTCGCCGAGGAGCGACGCGACTTCGCCCTCGCGCACACCTACACCACGCGCGCGCTGGCGCTGCTGGGGGAGAGCTCCGGTGGACGCGACATCCCGCGTCTGCGCCTGAACTACGCCTGGCTGCTGCTCCGCTCGGAGCCGCCGCAGCCGGCCGAGGCGCTGCGCCAGCTCGACGCGGCGGGTGAGCAGCTCTCCGCCGTGGGGTCCGAGGTGGACTTCGCCCGGGTCGAGGTGGAGCGCTCGCGCGCGCACCTGATGCTCGGCGACGTCGAGGAGTCGGAGCGCTGGGCGCGGGCGGCTGTCGCCCGGCTGGAGGGCTCGGCGCGGCTGGAGGCCGCGGTCGCGCACCTCGCCCTCGGTGACGCCCTGTACGCGGCTCACCGCGAGCAGGACGCGGCGGCTGCCTACGGCTGGGCGGCCGACATGCTCGGGATGATGTCGGCGAGCCGGCAGTCGGCGGCTGCCTGGCGGGAGCTCGGCGACCGCTTCCTCAGCCGCGGCGACACCGCGCGTGCCGCCGCCGCGTTCGACCGGGCGCTCTCCGAGGCCGGGTTCCGCCACGGCGTCCCGGCCACCGTGCTCGACGTCCTCGGCGCATCCGGCTCCGACTGAGGACACCCCGGCGAGCAGAGGCCGCAGGCGCCGACGGCGCCCGCGGCCTCTTTGCGCGTCCGGGGTACGCGACGATGCGCCCGTGCCGAAGGGACAGACGACCGAGGACGCCACCCGTCCGGGTGGCGCCCTCGATGTCGCGCAGGTGCCGGCGATGGACGCCGGTCAGGTGGTGCTCAGAGCGAGTTGACCGCCTTGGCCAGGGCCGACTTCTTGTTCGCCGCCTGGTTCTGGTGGATGACGCCCTTCGAGACCGCCTTGTCGAGCTTCCGCGAGGCGCTCACGAGCGCGACGGACGCCGTGGCCTTGTCGCCACCGGCGACGGCCTCGCGGACCCGGCGCACGTGCGTGCGGAGCTCCGACTTGACGGCCTTGTTGCGCAGGCGCGCCTTCTCGTTGGTGCCGATGCGCTTGATCTGGGACTTGATGTTCGCCACGTGTGGACTCTCTTGTGTGTGTTCGCCGGAGCGGTCTGACAGGTCGTAGAGGGCTTCACCAGATCCGGGACTGGGGCGTGGGGCACCCGCGGAGAGGAGCTGGAAGGGTGCCGCCGACCTGTTGGGGGCATGGCGGGCACGCAAAGACCGATGCTACCAGCCGGTTCACCGCCGATCCAGGTGGCACAGGCCACGCGCGGGTCCGGCGGCGGGCGTCACACCCGCGTCACGGCCGCGTCCGGCGGCACGTCGCCCGCCGACCGCGGAGCCGACGGCCCGGCCATCACGGCAGCGACGCCGTCCTCGGGCACCGGGTGGCCGAAGAGCCACCCCTGCCCGTGCGTCCACCCGTGCGCCAGGGCACGGTCGCGCTGCTCGGTCGTCTCCACACCCTCCACGACGCCGTACCGGCGCAGCGACTCGGCGAGTGCCGCGATCGCGGTGCTGATGCGGTCCGCCGCGCCGTCGTCACCCAGCCGGGCGGTGAAGGAGCGGTCCAGCTTGAGGCCGTCGACCGGCGCGGAGAGGACGGACGACAGCGCCGAGTACCCCGTGCCGAAGTCGTCCAGCACCAGCGTCACGCCCATCGACGCGAGCCGTTCGAGGTCCAGGCGCGCCGACCCGGCGGCCTGCAGGACGCCGCTCTCGGTGATCTCCAGCCCGAGGCGGTGCGGCTCGATGCGGTGCGTCGTCAGCGCGTCGCGCACCACGCGCGAGAGGTCCGCCCGCCCGATCTGACGCGGCGAGACGTTGACGAACACCTGACCGGTGAAGTCGGGGTGCCGGGCGAGGAACCCGCACGCCTCGCCCAGCACCCACGCCCCGAGCGACGGCATGAGGTGCGCCTGCTCGCACACGTCGATGAACTCCTCGGGCAGCAGCAGCCCGCGCCGGGGATGCTGCCAGCGCACGAGCGCCTCGAGTGCCACCACCGCGCCGGTCCGCAGATCGACGATCGGCTGGTAGTGCAGCTCGAGCTCCCCGCGGCCGATCGACGCCCGCAGGTCCTGCTCGACCTCGAGCCGGTGCAGCGCCTGGGTGCGGTAGGCCTCGTCGTACACCTCCCAGCGCGAGCGGCCGCGTTCCTTGGCGACGTAGAGGGCGGTGTCGGCGTCGCCGAGCACCTGGTCCGCGGTGCGCGAGCCGTCGCTGACGGTCAGGCCGGCGCTCACGCTCGGGACCACCTCGTGGTCGCCGATGGTCACCGGCTGCTGCACCGTGTCCAGGACGCGCTGCAGGGCGTGCCCCGCCGCGTCGACGGAGGAGACCCCCTCCATGACGAGCACGAACTCGTCGCCACCGAGGCGCGCCACGGTGTCCGACGGGCGCACGGCTGACTGCATCCGCGCGGCGACCGCGGTCAGGAGGCGGTCACCGGCGTCGTGGCCGAGGGAGTCGTTGATGCGCTTGAAGTGGTCGAGGTCCATGAAGACCACCGCGACGAGCGTGGCGGCGCGGGCGTGCACGCCCAGCGCGTGCGTCAGCCGGTCGAGCAGCAGGCTGCGGTTGGCGAGCCCGGTGAGGTGGTCGTAGAGGGCCCGCCGCTCGAGCAGGTCGTGCGCGCGGCGCACCTCCGAGACGTCCTCCATCTGCCCGACGTAGTGCTGCGGCTCGCCGTCCCGGCCGCGCACGAGCGAGACCGTCAGCCGGGTCCAGACGGTCTCGCCCGTGCCCTGCAGGAAGCGTGCCTGCACCTGGTAGGACTCCACCTCGCCGGCGTCCAGCGCGCGCCGCTGCTCGCGGTCGCGGTCGCGGTCCTCCGGCAGGACGAGCGCATCGGTCGTGGTCGCGAGCAGCTCCTCCTCCGTCCGGCCCAGGATGGTGGTCAGCGCGGTGTTGACCTGCTGGAACCGGCCGTTCAGCGCCATGATCGACATGCCGATCGGGGCGTCCTGGAACGTGCGCCGGAACCGCTCCTCGCTGCTCTGCAGCGCCTGCCGCTGCAGCATCTGCGCGGTGATGTCGACGAAGGTCGTCAGGACGGGCTGCGGCGCACCCCGCCGGACCGGCTCCTCGAGGGTGAAGGGACTGGCGCTCACGTGCAGCCACACGAGGCGCCCGGCCGGGCGCCGCACCCCGAGTACGGCGGCGCTGGTGCGACCGGTGCGGGCGGCGCGGTGGGTGGGGTGGTCGCGCTCGGGCAACGGGTCGCCGCTCACGTCGACCGGGTCACCGCCGACGACGGCGACCGGGCGTCCGACGAGGTCCTCCGGCGGCAGGCCGAGGATCCGGCTCGCCGCGGCGTTGGCGTCGACGACCCGCCCCGCGGCGTCGCTGAGCAGGACGCCCTCCTGCAACGCGTCGAGCGCGTCCGCGGTGAGACGGACGACCTGCGTGCCCGACGGCATGTGCGTGCCCGACGACAACTGAGTGCCCGACGACATGACCACGACCTCTTCCCCGACGAGCGGGTGAAAAGTCCCGCAGTCCCCCTATCGGCTCAGCACGCGAGGGTATGAGGCCCCGCCCGCGCCGACTGGTCGGGCCGACTCGGGGTGACGTGGGACGATGGGGACCCTGTCCTTGCGCGCACCCCGCCGCACCCCGACCACCGTGGAGTCGACGCCAGCGTGTCCCCGATCCCCAGCGCAGCGCTCACCCAGCGCATCCAGCCGGCGGCGACCCCGCCGGAGCTCCTGCGCAACTTCTGCATCATCGCGCACATCGACCACGGCAAGTCGACGCTCGCCGACCGGATGCTGCAGCTCACCGGGGTCGTGGACGCCCGGCAGATGCGTGCGCAGTACCTGGACCGCATGGACATCGAGCGCGAGCGCGGCATCACGATCAAGTCGCAGGCCGTGCGCATGCCGTGGGAGCTCGACGGGACGCCGTACGCGCTCAACATGATCGACACCCCCGGGCACGTCGACTTCACCTACGAGGTGTCCCGGTCGCTCGCCGCGTGCGAGGGCGCCGTCCTCCTGGTCGACGCCGCCCAGGGCATCGAGGCGCAGACCCTCGCCAACCTGTACCTGGCGATGGAGAACGACCTCACGATCATCCCGGTGCTCAACAAGATCGACCTGCCTGCCGCGCAGCCCGAGAAGTACGCCGAGGAGCTCGCCAAGCTCATCGGCGGCGAGCCGGAGGACTGCCTGCGGGTCTCGGGGAAGACCGGCGCGGGCGTCGTCGAGCTGCTCGACAAGATCGTCGCGACCATCCCCGGCCCCACGGGCGACCCCGACGCCCCGGCTCGCGCGATGATCTTCGACTCGGTCTACGACACCTACCGCGGCGTCGTGACGTACGTGCGGGTCAAGGACGGCAACCTCTCGCCCCGCGAGAAGATCGTCATGATGTCGACCCGTGCGACGCACGAGCTGCTCGAGATCGGCGTCATCTCCCCGGAGCCCATCGTCACCCAGGGGCTCGGCGTCGGCGAGGTCGGGTACCTCATCACCGGCGTGAAGGACGTGCGCCAGTCCAAGGTCGGCGACACCGTCACGAACGCGTCGAAGCCGGCGGCGGAGTCGCTCGGCGGCTACCACGACCCGCGGCCGATGGTCTTCTCAGGGCTGTACCCGATCGACGGCTCGGACTACCCCGTGCTGCGCGACGCGTTGGACAGGCTCAAGCTCAACGACGCCGCTCTCAACTACGAGCCCGAGACGTCGGTCGCGCTGGGCTTCGGCTTCCGGGTGGGCTTCCTCGGGCTGCTGCACCTGGAGATCGTCCGGGAGCGGCTCGAGCGCGAGTTCGACCTCGACCTCATCTCGACCGCGCCGAACGTCGTGTACGAGGTCACCCTCGAGGACAAGAGCGTCGTCACCGTCACCAACCCCAGCGAGTTCCCCGGCGGCAAGATCGGCGAGGTCCGCGAGCCGATCGTGCGGGCCACGATCCTGTGCCCGTCGGAGTTCATCGGCGCCGTCATGGAGCTGTGCCAGACCCGCCGCGGCGACCTGCTCGGCATGGACTACCTGTCCGAGGAGCGCGTCGAGATGCGCTACACGCTCCCGCTCGCCGAGATCGTCTTCGACTTCTTCGACCAGCTGAAGTCCAAGACCCGCGGCTACGCGTCGCTGGACTACGAGCCCGTCGGCGACCAGGCGGCCGACCTGGTCAAGGTCGACATCCTGCTGCAGGGCGAGCAGGTCGACGCGTTCTCCTCGATCGTGCACAAGGAGAAGGCCTACGCCTACGGCGTGATGATGGCCGGCAAGCTCAAGGACCTCATCCCGCGCCAGCAGTTCGAGGTGCCCATCCAGGCCGCCGTCGGCGCGCGGGTCATCGCCCGCGAGACCATCCGCGCCATCCGCAAGGACGTCCTGGCCAAGTGCTACGGCGGTGACATCACCCGCAAGCGCAAGCTGCTGGAGAAGCAGAAGGAGGGCAAGAAGCGCATGAAGACCATCGGCCGGGTCGACGTCCCGCAGGAGGCCTTCATCGCCGCGCTGTCCTCGGACAACGGTGCGGCGAAGGACGCGAAGAAGAAGTAGCCCGCATGCCCGCTCTCCCCGTCGGCGACGTCTCGCCCGACGACGGCGCCCTGCCGTCGTCCGTGGTCGACGGCGCCGACGCGCGCGCCTTCGGCGTCTACCTGCACGTGCCGTTCTGCACGGTCCGCTGCGGCTACTGCGACTTCAACACCTACACCGCCGCCGAGCTCGGCGGCGGCGCGAGCCAGGTCGCGTACGCCGACACCGCGCTGCGCGAGATCGCGCTGGCCGGGCGGGTCATGGACCGCGCGGGCCTTCCCGGGCGCCCCGTCTCGACGGTGTTCGTCGGCGGTGGCACCCCGACCGTGCTGCCCGCGGACGACCTCGCCCGCCTGCTCGACGCCGTCCGGGGCACCTGGGGCCTCGCGCCCGGCGCCGAGGTGACGACGGAGGCGAACCCGGACTCCGTCACGCCGGCGTCGCTGGAGCGGCTCGCCGCGGCCGGCTTCACCCGGGTGTCCTTCGGGATGCAGTCCGCCGTCCCGCACGTGCTCGCGACCCTCGAGCGCACGCACGACCCGCGGCGCATCCCGGACGTCGTCCGGTGGGCCACGGACGCCGGGCTCGCCGTCTCCCTCGACCTCATCTACGGCACGCCGGGGGAGTCGCTCGACGACTGGCGCACCAGCGTGGCGACGGCGCTCGCGACCGACGTCGACCACGTCTCGGCGTACGCGCTCGTCGTCGAGCCCGGCACCAAGATGGCCGGCCAGGTGCGTCGCGGCCAGGTCGCGCTGCCGTCCGAGGAGGACCAGGCGGTCAAGTACGAGGTGGCCGACGCGATGCTCGCCGAGGCCGGTCTGCACTGGTACGAGGTCAGCAACTGGGCCCGCACCCCGGCGGACGCCTGCCGGCACAACCTCGCGTACTGGCGCGGCGACGACTGGTGGGGCGTGGGCCCCGGCGCGCACTCGCACGTGGGCGGCGTGCGGTGGTGGAACGTCAAGCACCCGCGGGCCTACGCCGGCCGTCTCGAGGCGGGCCTGTCGCCCGCCGCCGGCCGCGAGGAGCTCGAGCCCGGCTCCGCCCAGCTCGAGCGCGTGATGCTCGGCGTCCGGCTCGCCGAGGGGCTGCCGCTGGGCACCCTGTCGGCGCGCGCCCGGCGCGACGTCGCCGGGCTCGTCGCGGACGGTCTGGTGGACGGGCGGGCGGCGCTGGGTGCCGGCGCCGCCGAGCCGCGCGTGCTCCTCACCCGCCGCGGCCGGCTGCTCGCCGACGCCGTGGTGCGCACGCTCACCGACTGACGCTGCCGCCGGACCCCGACGGGTCGGCGTCCGGCGTACGCGAGCCCCGCCGCCCACGAGGGCGGCGGGGCTCGGGTCCGCGGAGCGGACCGGGGTCAGCTGATGAGTCGCAGCGTGAGCGGGTACCGGTACGGCTCGCCCTTCGCTGCCGCGACCGCCGCGATGATCGCCATCACGAAACCGAAGAGGTAGACGAGGGGGACGATGATCAAGCCGATGCCGATGATGAAGGTGACGAACCCGATCGCATACCCGATGAACAGGGTGATCTGGAAGTTCAGGGCCTCCTTGGACTGGTCCTCGAGGTAGGCGCCCCGACTCCGGAACACGAGCCACACGATCAGCGGCACGAGGAACGACACGAACATGCCGCCGAGGTGGGAGGCGACCGCCAGCGCGCGCTGGTCCGACGGCGACAGCGGTGCGGCCTGCCCGTACGCGGACGGCGGGTAGCCCCCGGGCGTGCCGCCCTGCCCGTAGCCGCCCTGCCCGTAGCCGCCCTGCCCATAGCCGCCCTGCCCGGGACCGCCCGGCCCGTAGCCCGGCGGCGGTGGGTACCCGGCGTCACCGGGCGGCGTCGAGCTCGAGGGCGGCGCCTGGTCCGAGGGCGGCGTCGACCCGGACGGCGGCGGCGTCGACCGCGGGGGCGGGCCGTCCGCGGGCTGCGCCGAACCGGCCTGGGCCGAACCGGGGGGCGGTGGCGGGTAGCCGCCCGAGGCCGGGTCCTGCGGGTGTTCGGGGGTCGTGCTCACACCGATCAGCTCCTCGTGGATGCGCTGTGCGTCGCCTCGACCCTAGCGAGGCGCGCCCGGGGCGCGGCAGGTGCGACGTCCCCCATCGAACCCCGATCCGCCCCTGAGCCGACCCTGAGCCGGCTCGTGCGGCTTGGTCGGCCGAGGTCCGCTCGGTCAGCCCCGGTCGGCGGGGTGCGCGCCGGCCGGTCAGGCGGTGACGAAGTCGATGAGCTCCTCGACCCGGCCCAGCAGGGACGGCTCCAGGTCGGCGTAGCTGCGCACCGACCCGAGGATCCGCTGCCACGCACGCGCGACGTCGGCCTGCTCGGCGGCGGGCCAGCCGAGCTCGCGCAGGATGCCGAGCTTCCACTCC
Source organism: Cellulomonas sp. ATA003 (assembly GCF_031582905.1). Lineage (NCBI taxonomy): Bacteria > Bacillati > Actinomycetota > Actinomycetes > Micrococcales > Cellulomonadaceae > Cellulomonas > Cellulomonas sp. ATA003. The sequence continues at coordinate 2,483,243 of NZ_CP133990.1, read as the reverse complement.
GTCCCGCGCTCGATCACCGGCCACGCCGTCAGGCCCACGCGCTCGGGCCGCACCGCCTGCCAGACGTCGACGTACGGGTGCCCGAGCACCGTCACCGTCCCGGCCGGAGCGGCGCGCACCGCCTCGGCGGCGATCCGGCTCTCCTTCGACCCGGGCACGAGGTGGTCGACCAGCACGCCGAGCCGTCGCCCGGGCTCGGGGGCGAAGTCGCGGATCGCGCCCGCGAGGTCGTCCACGCCGTGCAGCGGCTCGACGACGACGCCCTCGATCCGCAGGTCGTCGCCCCACACCTTCTCGACCAGCTCCGCGTCGTGCTTCCCCTCGACCCAGATGCGGCTGCCGCGGGCGACCCGGGCGCGGGCGCCGTGCACGGCGCGCGACCCGGACGCCGTCCGGGTGGGGCGGGCCGGCGCCGTCGTGCGCGGTGCCGGGGAGTCAGGACGACCGGGGCGCCGTCGACCCAGAACCCCGGGCCGAGCGGGAAGCTGCGGGTCGCGCCCCGGCGGTCCTCGAGGACGACGACGTGCATGCCGCCGGTCTTCTCGACGCGGACGACGGCGCCCACCCACCCCGAGGTGACCTCCTCGACGACCAGCCCGGGCTCGGCGGGCACGGGCGCCGAGGTGGGGCGACGGGGGCGGTGCGCGCCGGTCGATCCGGAGGCGAGGACGTCGGTTCCGTAGCGGTCGTGGCTCACCGGGCGAGCCTAGGCAGCCGGTGCGCGGACCCGGCCGAGGGACACGCGCACACCGGGGCCGTCCCCTCGGCGCAGGTCGCACCGGCCCGGCGCTCATCACCGGGGCGCGGTGACCGATACGCAGGGACAGGCTCGACCGTCGGGCCGGATACGGGAGCGACCTTCGATGACGCACGACGCCGGGGTGCGCACGGCCGTGACCGCCGACCCGGTGTGGGAGCCGGCGCTGCGCGGGGTCCTCGCCGGGAACGGTCTGCGGCTCGTCGCCCAGCCCATCATCGACGTCGCCCAGGCCCGCGTCGGCGGCTACGAGATGCTCGCGCGGTTCGACGGACCGCCGGTCCGCTCCCCGGACGTGTGGTTCGAGGCCGCTCGGGCGCGCGACCTCGACGGCCCGCTGACCGTCGAGGTGCTGCACGTCCTGCACCGGCTGCGGCCCGGCCTGCCCCCGGGGAGCTTCTGCACCGTCAACATCGAGCCGCACCTGCTCGCCCGCCCGGACGTGCGTGACGCGCTGCTGGGCAACGGGCGCCTCGACGGCGTCGTCGTCGAGCTCACCGAGCACGTGTCCGGCGGCGACACCGTGGTGCTCTCGGGGGCGCTGGACGCCGTCCGGGAGGTCGGCGGCCTCATCGCCATGGACGACGCGGGGCAGGGCCACTCCGGCCTGGCCCGCATGATCGAGGTGCGCCCGGACCTCATCAAGCTCGACCGCGCGCTGGTGACCGGCATCGACCGCGACCCCATGAAGAAGGCGGTCGTGCAGCTCGTCGGCGACCTCGCCGGCCAGCTCGACGCCTGGGTCCTCGCCGAGGGGATCGAGACCCACGGCGAGCTCGCGGAGGTGATCCGGATGGGGGTGCCGCTCGTGCAGGGCTGGGCGGTGGGTCGTCCCGCCGACGGGTGGCCGGGCCTCGCCGACGACGCCCGGCAGTTCATCGCCGACGCGCAGGCGCGGGTCGAGTTCGGTGACAACGTGCTCGCCCTGCTGCGACCCGCCACCGTGCGGCCGCTGGACGGGCGCGCCGACGACGCCGGGTCGGCGTGCGTGCTGGCCGACGCGCAGGGGCGGGCCGTGTCCGTCGTCGTGGTCGACCCGGCGGGACGTGCGCACCACGTGCCGGCGATGCTCGTCGCGCCGTCGTCGTCCCCGGCCGACGTCCTGCGCCGTGCCATGACGCGCCCGCTGCGCTGGCACTCCGCACCCTGGTGTGCACCGACGTGCGCGGCGGCGTCCTTGGCGTGCTCGAGGTGCGCGACCTCGTCGAGCACCTGCTCGGTCGCGTGTCGTAGCCGCCATCGACCCGACCCCACGACTCCCGCGGACGCCCGTCCGGCGGCAGACCCACGACAGGAGAACCCCATGAAGAAGTTCCGCTGCGGCGACCTCGTGCCCGGCTGCGCGATGACGTTCCACGGCAGCACCGAGGAGATCCTCGCCGCCGTCGCCACGCACGCACGGCAGGACCACGGCATCGGCGACGTCAGCCCCGAGCTCGCCGCGCAGGTGCGCGGCGCGATGACCTCCGCCGGCTGACCCGTCCCAGCCTCCATCGGCGCCCCGCGACCTCCACCGCGGGGCGCCGACCGGCGCCGACGGGCGCCGGCGCGTCGGCACCCGTCGGGCGCCCCCGGCCCGACGACGTAGAATTGGCACTCACGACCAGCGAGTGCTACCCCGGTCCCCGGGCGGGCCGGATCGGCGGGAGGTGTGATGAGCGAGGACCGCAGGCTGGAGGTGCTGCGGGCGATCGTCGAGGACTACGTCCAGACGCGCGAGCCCGTGGGTTCCCGCATGCTCGTCGAGCGCCACGCGCTCGGGGTGTCCCCGGCCACCATCCGCAACGACATGGCCGCCCTCGAGGAGGGCGGGTACATCGCGCAGCCGCACACGTCCGCGGGGCGGGTGCCGACCGACAAGGGCTACCGCCTCTTCGTCGACCGCCTGTCCACGGTGAAGCCGCTGTCCGGTCCGGAGAAGCGGGCCATCCAGGCGTTCATCGACGAGGCCGTCGACCTCGACGACGTCGTCGACCGATCCGTGCGCGTGCTCGCCCAGCTCACGCAGCAGGTCGCCGTCGTGCAGTACCCGTCGCTGCGTCGCTCCGCGATGCGCCACCTCGAGCTCGTGCCGGTGGGGGAACGACGCCTGCTCGTCGTGATCATCACGGACACCGGTCGCGTCGAGCAACGCACGCTCGAGCTCGCGACCGCGCCGTCCGAGGCCGTCGTCGGCGAGCTGCGCGCCCGGCTCAACGCGCTCGCCGTCGGGCACCGGCTCGCCGAGCTCATCACGCTGCTCGCCCACCTGCCCGAGGTGTTCGAGCCCGACGCCCGCCCGCTGGTGACCGCGGTCACCGAGATCGTCGAGGAGACGCTCGCCCAGGAGAGCGAGGAGCGCATCGTGCTGGCCGGCACCGCGAACCTCGCGCGGGGCCCCAACGACTTCACGCGTAGCCTGGGTCCGGTTCTCGAGGCCCTCGAGGAGCAGGTGGTCCTGCTGCGGCTGCTCACCGAGATGGCCGAGGACTCGGCGAGCGTCGCGGTGCGGATCGGCCACGAGACGCAGCACGAGGGCCTCGCCGAGACGAGCTTCGTGACCACGGGGTACGGCGGGGACGGTGACGCGGTGGCCAGGATCGGGTCGATCGGCCCGACCCGCATGGACTACCCCGCGACCATGGCCTCCGTGCGTGCGGTGGCCCGCTACCTGTCCCGGGTCCTGGCCGGGTGACCGGCCCAGCCCGGCCACCACGCCGCGGTCGTCCCGCACCTCGCACCAGCACCCGCACCTGCACCTGCACCTGCACAGCGCCCGGCACGCGTCCGGGCCACCGTCCCCGCCCAGAGAGTGACCAGTGAGCGACTACTACGAGATCCTCGGCGTGACCCGCGACGCCAGCGCCGACCAGATCAAGAAGGCCTACCGCAAGCTCGCCCGCGAGCTGCACCCCGACGTCGCCACCGGTGAGGGCGCCGAGGACAGGTTCAAGGACGTCTCGCGCGCCTACGAGGTGCTGTCCAACCCCGAGAAGCGGCAGGCGTACGACCGCGGGGCCGACCCGTCGTCGCCCGGTGGCGGCATGGGCGGAGGGTTCGGGTTCCAGGACATCTTCGAGACGTTCTTCGGCGCCGGCCAGGGCGCCGGGCAGCGCGGACCCGTGCCGCGCGCCCGCCGCGGGCAGGACGCCCTGGTGCGCCTGGACCTCGACCTCTCCGAGGCCACCTTCGGCGCCCGTCGCGAGCTGCAGGTCGACACCGCGGTCGTGTGCGGGACCTGCTCGGGCTCGTGCTGCCGCCCCGGCACCTCGCCGCGCACCTGTGACGTGTGCGGCGGACGCGGGGTCGTCCAGCGGGTGGCCCGTTCGTTCCTCGGCCAGGTCATGACCTCCTCGCCGTGCCCCGCGTGCCACGGCTTCGGCACGGTCATCCCCGACCCGTGCCCCGAGTGCTCGGGCGAGGGACGCGTCCGCTCGCGGCGCACCCTCACGGTCGACGTGCCGGCCGGGGTGGACACCGGGACCCGCATCAAGATGACCGCGCAGGGCGAGGTCGGCCCGGCCGGTGGACCCGCGGGGGACATCTACGTCGAGATCCGGGAGCGCGAGCACGAGCGGTTCGTGCGGCAGGGGGACGACCTGCACTGCAGCGTCGAGATCCCCATGACCGCCGCCGCGCTCGGCACCACGATCGCCCTCGAGACGCTCGACGGCGTGCGCGACGTCGAGCTCAAGCCCGGCACGCAGCCGGCGCAGGTCATCACGCTGCGCAACCTCGGCGTGGGGCACCTGCACGCCGGCGGTCGTGGGGACCTGCACGTGCACGTCGACGTCCAGGTGCCCACGACGCTCGACGACGAGCAGCAGACGCTGCTCCGGCGCCTGGCCGAGCTGCGGGGCGAGTCGATGCCGGCGGCGAGCACCTCCCCGGCCCACCCGGGGTGTTCTCCAAGCTGCGCGAGAAGCTCGCCGGCCGGTGAGCGCACCGGTCTTCCTCGTGGAGGCCGGTGACCTCGACGGCGCCGGCCCCGGCGGCACCTACCTGCTCGGCGGATCCGAGGGGCGGCACGCCGGCGTCGTGCAGCGCCGTGCGCCCGGCGAGCGCGTCGACGTGGTCGACGGCGCCGGGGTGCGGCTGCGCGCGACGGTCGGGTCGGTCACGGCCGACGGCGTGCTGCTGGACGTCGTCGAGCGGGTCGCGGAGCCGGTCCCGGACGTGCGCCTGGTGCTCGTCCAGGCGCTCGCCAAGGGTGACCGGGACGAGCTCGCCATCGAGGCCGCGACCGAGGTCGGGGTCGACGCCGTCCTGCCGTGGCAGGCCGAGCGGTCCGTCGTGGTGTGGCGCGGCGACCGCGCCGCGAAGAGCCGAGCCCGCTGGGTCGGGACCGTGCGCGCCGCGACCAAGCAGTCCCGCCGCGCCCGTGTGCCGGACGTCGGCACCGCGATGGACTCCCGCGCGCTCGCGGACCGGGTCCGGGTCGCGGTCGCCGGCGGGGAGCGGCCCTCGTGCTGCACGAGGAGGCGCGCACGCCGCTCGCCGCGGTCGACCTGCCGTCGGCCGCGTCCGAGCCGTCGGCGTCGCCGGAGCCGGCCGGCCCGACGGTGTCGCGCGAGCCGTGCGACGTCCTGGTCGTCGTGGGGCCCGAAGGCGGCATCAGCGCGCGCGAGCTCGAGCTGCTGGAGGCCGCCGGCGCCGTGCCGGTACGGCTGGGGCCGCACGTGCTGCGGACGTCGACCGCCGGCCCCGTCGCGCTGGCCCTGCTCGCGCAGCGGCTCGGCCGCTGGGGCTGAGCGGGCGGGGCGAGCGAGCTCACGACCGCGGTCCCGCCTCCCCGGCGCGGGTTCGTTGACAGCCCCCAGGGGCGCTGCTACGTTGCCGAGTAAGCGCTTTCCCAGCCCTACAGGGCCGCGGGGCGCACCGCCGCGCTGGTCCGCTCGGCAGCCGCGAGGAAGCGGTTGCTGGACGGCGCCGCGACCGGCCCGTTCGCGCATCGCGGGCGCATGCCCGACCGGCGACCTCCACCGGGTGTCGCAGAACGCCTTCCCTTGCACTCTGCCCCGTTGCGGGGCCATCAGATCGGACGCTGCGCATGTTCTCAAGGAAGCACAAGGTCGGTTTCGTGGCGGTCGCCGCTGCTCTGGCGCTCGTGGGTTGCTCCGACGGCGGCGGCACCGACGCCGCGGGCGCGACGGAGGGCGGCGACGAGGCCGTCGAGCTCCGCTTCGCCTGGTGGGGCAGCGAGCAGCTGAACGCGATCAAGGACGAGCAGATCACCGCGTTCGAGGCCGAGTACCCCCACATCACCGTCCTGCAGGAGCCGGGCGAGTTCGCCGGCTACTACGACAAGCTCGCCACGCAGGTCGCGGGTGACGACGGACCGGACGTGCTCCAGATCACCTACAACTACATCGCGGAGTACGCCGAGAAGGGTGCGCTGCTCGACCTCGCGACCGTCGAGGACACCCTCGACGTGTCGAACTACGCGGAGGGTTCGCTCGACGGCGGGATGTTCGAGGGGAACCTCTACGGAGTCCCGACCGGTCTCGGGTCGCGCGGCGTCATCGCGAACACGCGCCTGTTCGCCGAGGCCGGTGTCGAGCTGCCCGACGACGACACGTGGACCTGGGACGACTACGTCGACATCGCCACGCAGATCTCCGAGAACACCCCCGACGACACCTACGGGGTGACGCTCAACAACACCGAGCAGCTGCTCAACACGATCGCCCGCCAGCACGGCGACAACGTGTACACCGAGGAGGAGGCGTGGGCGACGTGGCGGAGCACGCGGCCTTCATGTTCGACCTCAACAAGCGCCTCATCGAGACCGGTGCCGGTCCGAGCGCGGAGCAGTCGGCGGAGGAGGAGTCCCTCGCCCTGGAGGCGCGGCTGATGGGCACCGGCAAGGTGGCCATGTCGTTCGAGCCCATCAACTTCCTGCCCATCTACACCCAGTCCTCGGGTGACGAGTTCGTCATCCTCGACGTGCCCAACGAGGGCGGCGAGCCCGGCCTCTGGCCGCAGCCCACCGTCCTGTACGCCGGGTACGGAGGGACCGAGCACCCCGAGGAGGTGGCACTGCTGATCGACTGGCTCCTCAACAGCGAGGAGGCGGCGCCGCTCAACAAGCTGACGCTGGGCATCCCCGCCAACCCCGACGTCCTGAGCGCCGTCCAGCCCGAGTTCACCGAGGTGGAGCAGGTGCAGAGCGACTTCCTGGACAAGGTCCTGGCTCAGGAGGGTGCGCCCAACGTGCAGACGCCTGTGGGCGGGACCGCTGCTCAGGCGATCGTCGTCCGGCTGGGCACCGAGGTGGCGTTCGAGCGGATGACGGCGGACGAGGCCGCCGAGCAGTTCGTCAGCGAGCTCGAAGCCGAGCTGAGCTGAGCTCAGCTGAGTTGAGCTGACGCTCGTCCTCCCGACCGGCCGGATACCCGTGGGTGTCCGGCCGGTCCCGTCCCGCACGCACCGGAGCCTCACCATGGCGCACTTCGACCTGTCCGTTCCCGAGCTGGAACGGTTCGCACTCGATCTCGACGAGCCGGCCGACCTGAGGGAGTTCTGGGACACCACGCTCGAGCAGGCGCGCGAGCACGAGCTCGACGTGGTGCTGACCGAGGTCGACAACCACCTGGAGCTCGTGACCACGTACGACCTGGAGTTCTCCGGCTTCGGCGGCGACCGCATCAAGGCATGGCTGCACGTGCCGGCCGGCACCACCGGACCCTCCCCACCGTGGTCGAGTACGTCGGCTACAGCGGCGGACGGGGGCTCGCGCACCAGCACGTCGCCTGGGCATTGGCCGGCTACGCGCACCTGACGATGGACACCCGAGGGCAGGGCTGGGGCGGTCGCACCGGCGACACCCCGGACCTCACGCCGGAGGCCGGGCTCGTCGCGGCACCGGGACACCTGACCCGCGGGATCCTGGACCCCACCACCTACTTCTACCGACGGGTCTTCACCGATGCGGTCCGGGCCGTGGAGGCTGCCGCCGCGACGCCGTACGCCGACCCGGACCGCACCGTCGTCGCCGGGGTGAGCCAGGGCGGTGGGATCGCGATCGCCGTGGCCGCGCTGCGGGACGACCTGGCCGGCGCGCTGGTCGACGTGCCGTTCCTCTGTCACTTCCGGCGCGCCGTCTCCATCACGAACAACGAGCCGTACGCCGAGATCACCCGGTATCTCAAGCGCAACCGCGATCATGCGGCGGCGACCTTCTCGACGCTGCGGTACTTCGACGGCGCGGTCCTCGCGCGGCACGCGACCACGCCCACCCTCTTCTCGGTCGCGCTCATGGACGCCACCTGCCCGCCGTCGACCGTCTACGCAGCCTTCAACCGATGGGCCTGCGCCGACAAGTCGATCGAGGTCTACGAGTTCAACGAGCACGAGGGCGGGGACGAGCACCACCAGGTCCGGAAGTACGAGTGGTTGGAGCGCCTCTTCGGCTGAGCGCGAGACCGCTGGTCGGAGCCGCACGACCGCCCCGGGCGTCCGCGGCGTCCGCGGCGTCCGCGGCGTCCGGAGCGGGCACCATGGCCCCATGCCGCCCGACCTCAACCGCTTCGTCACCGCCCAGGACCACGACGGCACGCACGTCACCGCGCTCGCCGAGCTCCGCGCGGGGCGCAAGCGCAGCCACTGGATGTGGTTCGTGCTCCCGCAGCTCGCGGGCCTGGGGCACAGCGCGATGGCCCAGCGCTACGGGATCGCCGGGCTGGACGAGGCGCGCGCCTATCTCGCGCACCCGGTGCTCGGGCCGCGGCTCATGGAGTGCGTCCGGGCGCTGACCGCGCTCCCGGACGACGACCCCGTGGCCGTCCTCGGCGGCATCGACGCGCAGAAGCTGCGCTCCTCGATGACGCTGTTCGCCCGTGCCGCTGACTCCGCCGACCCCGCTGACCCCACGGGTTCCGAGGAGGCCCGCGACGCGTTCACCGCCGTCCTCGACCAGTACTTCGACGGGGTGCAGGACGAGGAGACGGTGCGTCGCCTGGGGGCGTGAGCCGGGCGTGCGCCCGGCCGCCGGGCTAGCCTGACGGCATGTCCAGCGACTGCCTGTTCTGCCGGATCGTGGCCGGCGAGGTCCCCGCCGACGTCGTCGCCCGGTCCGAGCGTGCCCTGGCCTTCCGGGACATCGACCCCCGGGCCGCGCTGCATGTGCTGGTGATCCCGCGCGAGCACCACGCCGACGTCGCGCAGCTCGCCGCCGCCGACCCCGCGCTGCTCGCGGAGCTCGTCGAGCTCGCGGACACCGTCGCCGGCACGGAGGCGAGCGGGCAGTTCCGGCTCGTGTTCAACACCGGGCCCACCGCGGGGCAGTCGGTCTTCCACGTGCACGGGCACGTCCTGGGCGGGCAGGACCTCGGGTGGTCCCCGGCCTGACGGCTGCTCCGCCGGGCCGCACGCCCGGTCTCGCACGCGCCGCCCGCCGGTGCGCTCGGTAGGATGGGTGCCCCGGCGCACGAGCGCGCCACCGGAGCGAGGAGAACGCAGGCCGCCGGCCTCACCCATGGCAGAGATCACCCCTGAGCGCCGCGACCCCACGTCCGGCGCACGCGTCGAGCACCGCATCACGGTGCCGCCCGAGGTCGCCATGGTCGCCCTCCTGGGCCTGCGCGACGAGGTCCTGCGCTCAATGGAGGAGGGCTTCCCCTCCGTCGACGTCCACGTCCGTGGCAACGAGATCAGCCTCGCCGGCCCGGCCGGTGACGTCGCGCTGCTCGCCCGCCTCGTCGACGAGCTGGTCGACGTCGCGGCCAGCGGTACCCCGCTCACCGCGGACGTCGTACGCCGCTCGATCGTCATGCTCACCGCGGCGACGACCACCCGACCGGCCGACGTGCTGACCTTCAACATCCTCTCCAACCGCGGCCGGACGATCCGGCCGAAGACGGCCGGGCAGAAGGAGTACGTCGACGCGATCGACCGGCACACCGTCACCTTCGGCATCGGCCCCGCCGGCACCGGGAAGACCTACCTCGCGATGGCCAAGGCGGTGCAGGCCCTGCAGGCCCGACAGGTCAGCCGCATCGTCCTGACCCGGCCCGCGGTCGAGGCCGGGGAGCGGCTCGGGTTCCTGCCCGGCGGCCTCACCGAGAAGATCGACCCCTACCTGCGCCCGCTGTACGACGCGCTGCACGACATGGTCGACCCGGACTCGATCCCTCGTCTCATGGAGGCCGGGACCATCGAGGTCGCCCCGCTGGCGTACATGCGCGGCCGGACGCTCAACGACGCGTTCATCATCCTCGACGAGGCGCAGAACACCTCGACCGAGCAGATGAAGATGTTCCTCACCCGCCTCGGCTTCGGCTCCCGCGTCGTCGTCACGGGCGACGTCACCCAGGTCGACCTGCCCGGCGGGACGACGTCCGGGCTGCGCGTCGTCGAGGACGTCCTGCGTGACGTCGACGACGTCGCCTTCTGCCGGCTGAGCTCGGGCGACGTCGTCCGGCACCGGCTCGTCGGGCAGATCATCGACGCCTACGCGCGCTGGGACGCCCCGGGCGGCGGCGGGCACGTCGAGCACCGCCCCTCGGTCGGCCGCGGCCCGCGCGAGCACCGGTCGTCCGGCCCCGGGGCAGGTGCCCGGTGAGCGTCGAGGTCAACAACGAGTCCGGGCACGTCGTCGACGAGGCCGAGTTCGCGGCGCTCGCCCGCCACGTGCTCGACGCGATGCACGTGCACCCGCAGACCGAGCTCGCCATCATGCTCGTCGGCACGGACGTCATGACCGAGCTGCACGTGCAGTGGATGGACGAGCCCGGACCCACGGACGTCCTGTCGTTCCCGATGGACGAGCTGCGGCCCGGCAGCCCCGGCGACGTCACCCCCGCGGGCCTCCTCGGCGACGTCGTCCTGTGCCCGGAGGTCGCGGCCCGTCAGGCGCGTGACGCCGGGCACTCGACCACCGAGGAGCTGCTGCTGCTGACGACCCACGGGATCCTCCACCTGCTGGGGTACGACCACGCGGAGCCGGAGGAGGAGAAGGAGATGTTCGCGCTGCAGCGTCAGCTGCTGCTGACGTTCCTCGCCGACCGATGACCGCGGTGCTGACGAGCGCACGCCTGGCGAGCGCCGGGCTGACGGACGCCGTCCTCGCCGGACCGCACGCTGTGGCCACCGCCGTCTCCCCGGCCGTCACCGACGGGCTGCCCGTCGGCCTGCTGGTGACCGTGGCGGCACTGGGCTTCGGGCTCGCGGCGCTGCTCAGCGCCGGCGAGTCGGCCCTGCTGCAGGTGACCCGGGCCGCGGTCAGCGAGCTCGTCGCCCAGGGCCACCCGCACGCCGGGCGGGTGCGGCGCCTCACCGAGGAGCCCACCGACAGCGCGGCGTCGGCGGCGTTCGTCCGGCTCATCGCCGAGATGAGCGCGACCGCGTGCGTGGTGCTCGCCCTCACCGCGACCGACCTCGCCTGGTGGGCCGTGCTGCTGCTCTCCGTCGTCGTCTCCGGGCTCGTCGCGCTCATCCTCGTGCGGATCAGCCCGCGCAGCCTCGGGCGGCGTCACCCCGTCCGGGTCCTGACGATGCTCTCCGCCCTGCTCAGCGTCGTGCGGATGCTCCCCATCGGGCGGCTCGCCCCCGAGGTGCGCCGGACCGGCGAGGTCGACGAGGACGAGCTGCGCGCGATGGTCGCGCGGATGAGCGAGTCGCACGGGCTCGAGGAGGAGGAGCGGGACATGTTCCGCTCCGTGTTCGAGCTGGGCGACACGCTGACCCGCGAGGTCATGGTCCCGCGCACCGAGATGATCACCGCGGAGTCGACGACGCCGCTGCGCAAGGCGCTGTCCCTCATGCTCCGCTCCGGGTACTCCCGGGTCCCGGTGGTCGGCACGTCCGTCGACGACCTGCGCGGGGTGCTGTACCTCAAGGACCTCATCCGGCGCCTGCAGGACTCGCCCGGCTCGGGTGAGGACCCCGTGGCGCACCTCGCGCGACCGGCGGTGTTCGTGCCCGAGTCCAAGCCCGTCGACGACCTCCTGCGCGAGATGCAGGCGGCGTCGTCGCACATCGCCGTCGTCGTCGACGAGTACGGCGGCATCGCCGGGCTCGTGACGATCGAGGACGCCCTCGAGGAGATCGTCGGTGAGCTGACCGACGAGCACGACCGCAGCGGACCCGAGGTCGAGGACCTCGGCGACGGCACCTTCCGCGTCCCCGCCCGCCTGCCGGTCGACGAGGTCGGCGAGCTGTTCGACCTCGACCTGGAGGACGACGAGGTGGACACCGCCGGCGGCCTGCTGGCCAAGGCGCTCGGCAAGGTGCCGCTGCTCGGTGCATCCGGCGAGATCCACGGGCTGCACCTGACGGCCGAGCGCGTGGAGGGCCGCCGCAAGCAGCTGGCCACGGTGCTCGTGCGGCTCGCCGCACCGGCCGACGACCGCGACGACATCCCCCAGACCACACCAGGAGCATCCCGATGACCGAGTTCCGATCCGGCTTCGCGTGCGTGGTCGGCCGGCCCAACGCCGGCAAGTCCACGCTCACGAACGCGCTCGTGGGACAGAAGGTGGCCATCACCTCGGGCCGTCCGCAGACCACCCGGCACACCATCCGCGGGATCGTGCACCGCGAGGACGCCCAGCTCGTCCTGGTCGACACCCCCGGGCTGCACCGACCGCGCACCCTGCTCGGCCAGCGCCTCAACGACCTCGTGCGCGACACCCTGACCGAGGTCGACGTCGTGCTGTTCTGCCTCCCGGCGGACCAGAAGGTCGGTCCCGGTGACCGGTTCATCGCCGCCGAGCTGGCGGAGCTGCCCGTGCCGGTGGTCGCGGTGGTGACGAAGGCCGACGTCGTCGGCAAGGGACGGCTCGCCGAGCACCTCCTGGCGGTGGACGCGCTCGGGGAGTGGGCCGACATCGTGCCCGTGTCCGCGGTGGAGGGCTACCAGGTGGACGTGCTCGTCGACGTCGTCGTCGGGCACCTGCCGCCGGGACCCGCGCTGTACCCGGACGGCGAGCTCACCGACGAGCCCGAGGTCGTCATGGTCGCCGAGCTCGTGCGCGAGGCCGCCCTCGAGGGCGTGCGCGACGAGCTGCCGCACTCGCTCGCCGTCGTGGTGGACGAGATCCTGCCGCGCGAGGGCTCGGGCACCGACGGCCGGCCGCCGATGCTGGACGTCCGGGTCAACCTCTTCGTCGAACGGGACAGCCAGAAGGCGATCATCATCGGCAAGGGCGGGGAGCGGCTGCGGGACGTCGGCACCCAGGCCCGCCAGGGCATCGAGGCTCTCCTGGGCAGCCGGATCTTCCTCGACCTGCACGTCAAGGTCGCCAAGGACTGGCAGCGCGACCCCAAGCAGCTGGGGCGGATGGGGTTCTGACCCGCGGGGCCGGGGTCATGCCCGGCTCCGCCCGGGACGGCGCCTAGGATCTCCGGGTGCCGTTCCGGACCGCTGCCACCGCCGCCGCCGGGGCCGTCGCGCTGGCCGTGCTCGGGGCCGTCATGGGCCCCGGGTGGGACCCCGAGCCGGTCCTCGACGTCCCGGTCGTCGAGACGTCCGACACGACGATCGCCCCCGGGTCGGCTCTCGCCGACGAGCCGCCCGGCGTCGCGGCAGTCGGCACGTACGACGTCACCCGCACCGTGGTCGAGGTCGACCTCGACGGCGCGGTCGTCGAGGCGCAGGTCACGGCGCCGGTGGGAGCCGGCGACGACCTGCCCGGCCTCGTCTTCGTGCACGGCGCCGGCACGGGACGGTTCGCCCAGGCGTTCCGCTCCCAGGCGCAGCACCTGGCCAGCGCCGGGATCGTCACGATGGTGCCCGACAAGCGCCTCGACACCTACACCACCGTGCACCGCGACTACCCGGCGATGGCGGCCGACTATGCGCGGTCCGTCGACGTCCTGCGCGGGTGGCCGGGCGTCGACGGCACGCGGGTCGGCGTCTACGGCGAGAGCGAGGGCTGCTGGATCGTCCCGGTGATGACCGCCGAGGACCGCACCCTCGACTTCGCCGTCCTCGTCTCGGCCCCCGTCGTCCCGCCGCGGCAGCAGGCCGCCTTCGCGGCCGCGTCCTACCTGCGCAACACCGACGTGCCGAGCGGGGTGTTCCGTGCCATCCCGCGCGCGGTCGGGCTCGGCTTCCCGGGGGACGCGTTCGCCTACGCGGACTTCGACGTGTCGCCCTACCAGCAGCGCACCACCCAGCCGGTCCTCATGGCCTACGGCACCGGCGACGCGTCCATGCCGCTCGTCCAGGGGGTGCAGGAGGTCCGCGCCGACCTCGCGGCGACGGGCAACGACGCGTTGACCGTCCGGTACTACGCGGGCGCCGACCACGGGATCCGGGTGGACGGCGACGTCCTGCCGGCGCTGCACCGGGACATCGCCGCGTGGGTCGACGGACTGCCGGCGACCGGGACGGCCGAGCCGTGGATCGCCGGCGAGCAGCCCGTGCAGGCGATCCGCGCCGACCCGCTGCCGAGCCCGCGGTGGTTCGGCACCGTCGACGCCGTGCTGGCGACCGTGGTGGTCGCGGCCGCCGCCCTCGTGGTCGGCACGCTGTCGCTGCTCACCGGCCGGGTGCTGCGGTGGCGCGGTCACGGCCTCGCCGCCGGCCTGGCCGAGCCGCTGGCCGGTCTGGCGGTCGGCACGGTGCTGACCGTCGGCGCGCTCGTCGGCTACCTCGTCGCGGTGGCCCGGCTCGCGCTCGACTACGAGCGCAACACCTGGGTGGTGCAGGGCGGGTGGCTCGGCGTGCGCGTGCTGGGTCTCGCCGCGGTCGTCGCGGGCGCCGTCCTCATCCAACGGATCCGGGACGTGCGCGCCGACCCGGACGAGCGGGTGGTGCGGGGCGGGTTCGCGGGGGTCGGGCTCGGGGCGCTCGCCGCGGGGTCCGTGATCCTGCTGATCACGCTGGCGTACTGGGGCGTCTACCAGCTGGGGATCTGACGCAGGACCGGGCGGACGCCTCCGACGCCCTCGCACACGCCATCGCACGCCCTCGCCGGGTCGGGGGTAGGGTGTCGGCGTGCTGTGGCAAGGACTCCTCCTTCGTCGCCGCGGCGGGGTCTGACCGGCCGGTCCCTCGTCGCGGTGGTCGTCGTGCTCCGGCCCTCCACCCCGAGACACTGAGGAACCCACGATGCGACACGACTCCCACACCCGCTCCGCCCAGCGCGCCACGGCCATGCCGGTCGACAAGTACCGTCCGTTCGGCGGGCTCGCCGGCTACGACCTGTCCGACCGCCGGTGGCCCTCGCAGACGATCACCGCCGCGCCCCGCTGGCTGTCGACCGACCTGCGGGACGGCAACCAGGCGCTCATCGAGCCGATGGACCCCCGCCGCAAGCGCCGGATGTTCGACCTGCTCGTCCGGATGGGCTTCAAGGAGATCGAGGTCGGCTTCCCGGCGGCCAGCCAGACCGACTTCGACTTCGTCCGGTCGATCATCGACGACGGCGCCGTGCCCGACGACGTGACGATCTCGGTGCTGACCCAGGCCCGCACCGACCTCATCGAGCGGACGATGACCGCGCTGGTCGGCACGCCGCGCGCGACCGTGCACATGTACAACGCCACCGCGCCGGTGTTCCGGGACATCGTGTTCCGCAACGACCGCGACGCGACCCGCGAGCTCGCCGTGGCCGGCACCCGCGACGTCCTGGCGTTCGCCGAGAAGATCCTCGACGACGACACCGTGTTCGGGTACGAGTACTCCCCGGAGATCTTCACCGACACCGAGCTGGAGTTCGCGCTCGAGGTGTGCGAGGCGGTGATGGACGTCTACGAGCCCGGCGCCGACCGCGAGATCGTGCTGAACCTCCCGGCGACCGTCGAGCGCGGGACGCCGAACACCTACGCGGACATGATCGAGTGGATGAGCCGCAACCTGTCCCGGCGCGAGCACGTCGCGGTGTCGGTGCACCCGCACAACGACCGCGGCACCGCGGTCGCGGCTGCCGAGCTCGCGATGATGGCCGGCGCGGACCGCGTCGAGGGCTGCCTGTTCGGCCAGGGCGAGCGGACCGGGAACGTCGACCTGGTGACCCTCGGGCTGAACCTTTTCAGCCAGGGCATCGATCCGCAGATCGACTTCTCGGACATCGACGAGGTGCGGCGCACCGTCGAGTACTGCACGCAGATGGACGTCCACCCGCGCCACCCGTACGGCGGCGACCTCGTCTACACGTCCTTCTCCGGATCGCACCAGGACGCCATCAAGAAGGCGTTCGAGGCGCGGGCGAGCGATGCCGCGGCGGCCGGCGTCGGGACCGACGAGCTCGTGTGGGCGCTGCCCTACCTGCCGATCGATCCCAAGGACGTCGGCCGCAGCTACGAGGCGGTCATCCGGGTCAACTCGCAGTCCGGCAAGGGCGGCATCTCCTACCTCATGAAGCACGAGCGGCACCTGGACCTGCCGCGCCGGCTCCAGATCGAGTTCTCCCGCGTGGTGCAGGCGTTCACCGACACCCGCGGCGGGGAGGTCAGCGCCGACGACCTGTGGGAGATCTTCCGGGACGAGTACCTGCCCGTCGAGCCGGGCGGGCCGCTCGCGCAGTGGGGCCGGTTCGCGCTGCGCGGTGCCCGCAGCGACAGCATCGCCGACGGCCCCGACACGCTCAGCGTCGACCTGACCGACGACGGCCGCGAGGTCACCCTCGACGGTGCCGGCAACGGTCCGATCGCGGCGTTCGTCGACGTGCTGTCCCGGCTCGGCCTGGACGTCGCCGTCCTGGACTACGCCGAGCACGCGCTGTCCGAGGGCGGCGACGCGTCGGCGGCCGCGTACGTCGAGTGCTCGGTCGGTGAGCAGGTGCTGTGGGGCGTGGGGATCGACCCGTCCATCACGACCGCCTCGCTCAAGGCCATCATCTCCGCGGTCAACCGGGCCCACCGTTAGCTCGCGCTGGTCGGGCTCGCGCCCGTTCGCGGAGCAGAGCCGGCACGCCCCGACCGGACCGGTGTGAGGCATCTCACACCGGTCCGGCTGCGGGTGCACGACGTCCGTGTCGATGCAGTGGAGGTGACCCTGGCCGAGAGCTGCGACCCGCGCCGCCGCGCGCCGTCGTGCACCTCGGCGAGTTCGGTCCCTTCGACGCGCTGACCGACGTCGCCCACGCGCTGTCCCAGGACGGCGACGTCGCCGAGGCGATCGAGCGGTGCCGCGCGATCGAGGCGCTGTGCGAGGCCGCGGACGACCAGCGCACGCTCCGCTTCGCGATCTACATCCGCGGGCGGTCGGCGATCGAGCTCGGGCGCGCGGCAGAGGCCGTCGAGTGCGCGCACCGGCTCCTGGCGATGGTGGACGAGGACCTGCGCTCGTACTGGCGCGTGAAGGCGCTCGCGCTCGAGGCCAACGCGCGGGCCGCCCTGGGCGACAACGCGACCGCGGTCGACCTCCTCGCGCGCGCCACCGTCCTGCTCGGTCCGCTCGCCGGGCAGGACTACCACCAGGTGTCCGCGAGCGGGGCCATCGCGATCGCGCTGCGTCGTCTCGAGCTGTTCGAGGCCAGCGACGCGCAGCTCCTGCAGATGGTGCCCCGCCTGACGACGTGGGACGGCATCACGATCGTCTCGGACTCGCTGAACACGGTCGCGGAGTGGGCCCTCGCGCTGCAGGTGATCGGGGACGACGCCGGCGCGTCCGCCAAGTACGTGCTGTGCGCGTCCCGTGCCGCATGGGTCGCGCGCCTGGTCACCGAGACCGGGCGCGATACCTACCGGCTGTTCGCCGCGACCGGGGAGATGTTCGCCCGGACGATGCTCGGCGAGACGGAGCTCGCGCTGGTCGCCGCGCCCGTCCTGCTGGCCAACCCCGCGCTCGCCCACGCCCGGGTCGAACGACTGCTCGCCCTCTACGCGCTGAGCGTCGCCCAGGCCGCGCACGGCCGCTTCGCGGAGGCGCAGGCTGACCTGGAGACGCTGCGCGAGCTCGCGGTCGCCGAGCACCGCGCCATCTGGCTCGCCATCGCCGACGCCGCCCTCATGCGTCTGTCGGTGCAGCAGTACGGCGACCACCCCGCGGTCGGCCGCGCGTCCGCGCTGTACCAGCGCCTCGCCGTCAGCCTGTGGCACGAGCGGATCGCCCGGTTCGACGTCCTGCGCAGCCGCGTGCAGGTCCACGAGCTCGTCGCGCAGGGCGAGGAGATCACCGAGCTGACCCGCACGGACGACCTCACCGGCGTCGGCAACCGGCGTGCGCTCGAGGCGGCGCTCGCGGACCAGGGCGCCACGGCGGCGTCGGTGTTCGTCGACGTCGACCACTTCAAGGAGATCAACGACCGCTGGTCGCACGTCGTCGGCGACCGCGTCCTCGTGCGGCTGGCACGGATCCTGCGGGCGCAGGTCCGGGCGGGCGACACCGTGGTGCGGTTCGGCGGGGACGAGTTCCTCGTCGTGCTCGATCCCCGGGTGAGCGGGACGCCCGACGGTGCGCGCGCGGCGGAGCGCCTCGCGCGCCGGCTGGTCGCAGCCGTCCGGGACGAGGACTGGTCGCGCCTGGCGTCGGGGCTCCGCGTGACCGTCTCCGTCGGCGCGGTCGCGCAGGTGTCCCCGACGGCGATGCTCGCGGCGGTCACCGCGGCGCTGCACCAGGCGAAGGCGGGCGGTCGGGACCGCGCCGTCGTCGGCTGATCGGCCACCCCCGGGGCGGGCGCGGCGGCGGGGTGGCGCGGTCTTCGCGGCGGTGCTCGGGAGAGTGCGCGGCGGTGTGCGCGGCGTGTGGGCAGGCGGGGGACAATGGTCCGGTGAGCCTCTACCGCGACGAGGCGATCGTGCTGCGCACCCACAAGCTGGGCGAGGCCGACCGCATCGTGACCCTTCTGACCCGCAGCCACGGCAAGGTGCGCGCGGTCGCCAAGGGCGTCCGGCGCACGTCGTCCCGCTTCGGGTCCCGGCTCGAGCCGTTCATGGTCGTCGACGCCCAGCTGCACCGCGGCCGGTCGCTCGACATCGTCACCCAGGTCGAGACCGTCGGTGCCTACGGTCGCGCGGTGTGCGAGGACTACACGCTGTACACCGCGGGCACCGCGATGCTCGAGACGGCGGAGCGCCTCGTCGAGGCGGAGGGCGAGCCCGCGCTGCCGCAGTACCGGCTGCTGGTCGGCGGGGTGCGGTCCCTCGCGACTCGCGAGCACGCCCCGGGGCTCGTGCTGAGCTCGTACCTGCTGCGCGCGCTGTCCGTCGCCGGGTGGGCGCCGAGCTTCACCGACTGCGCTCGGTGCGGGGCGCCCGGTCCGCACCGGTCGTTCGCGGTCGCGCAGGGCGGGGCCGTGTGCGGCGTCTGCCGTCCGCCGGGTGCGACGGCCCCGGCGCCCGAGACGTTCGTGCTGCTCGCGGCCCTGCTCGCGGGGAGTGGCCCGCGGCCGAGGCGAGCCACGAGCGGCACCGCCGCGAGGCGGACGGTCTCGTCGCCGCGTTCCTGCAGTTCCACCTCGAGCGGTCCCTGCGCTCGCTGCCGCACGTGGAGCGGGTGTGAGGCGCCAGGGCCGCGGGTCGGAGCCCGTGCCGGGCCGCTCCGTCGTCGCCCCGCCGCCGCACCCGTCCGGTGCCACGGCCCCCGTGCTGCCGCCCGAGCTCGTGCCCCGGCACGTCGCCATCGTCATGGACGGCAACGGCCGGTGGGCCAACGCGCGCGGCCTGCCGCGCACGGCCGGTCACCAGGCCGGGGAGGCGTCGCTGCTCGACGTCGTCGCCGGGGCGATCGAGGTGGGCGTCACGCACGTCTCGGCGTACGCCTTCTCGACCGAGAACTGGAAGCGGTCACCGGACGAGGTCCGGTTCCTCATGGGGTTCAACCGCGACGTGCTGCGCCGCCGCCGCGACACCATGAACGACTGGGGGGTGCGCGTGCGCTGGGCCGGCCGCCGTCCGCGGCTGTGGCGCTCGGTGATCGCCGAGCTCGAGGAGGCCGAGCGGCTGACCCGGGACAACGACGTGTGCACGCTGACGATGTGCGTCAACTACGGCGGTCGGGCCGAGGTGGCCGACGCCGCCCGGGCGATCGCCCTGGAGGTCGCCGCCGGCCGCCTGGACCCGTCCAAGGTGACCGAGAAGACCGTCGCGCGGTACCTCGACGAGCCCGACCTGCCCGACGTCGACCTGTTCCTGCGGTCGTCCGGGGAGCAGCGGACGTCCAACTTCATGATCTGGCAGGCGGCGTACGCCGAGCTCGTGTTCCTCGACGAGCCGTGGCCCGACGTCGACCGCCGGCAC
Source organism: Cellulomonas sp. ATA003 (assembly GCF_031582905.1). NCBI lineage: Bacteria > Bacillati > Actinomycetota > Actinomycetes > Micrococcales > Cellulomonadaceae > Cellulomonas > Cellulomonas sp. ATA003. Next base: position 2,463,379 of record NZ_CP133990.1, on the reverse strand, counting down.
CTGTGGCGTGCGGTGGAGGACTACGCGCGGCGGGACCGGCGCTACGGCGCGGCGGTGGACGCCCTCGCGGAGGCGGCGGCCCAGGACGCGCCGGACTGACCGCCCGGCGGGCGGTGCCTCAGCGGGCGGTGCCCCCGGGCGCTGCTTGCGCGAGCGGTACCACCGGACGGCGGCGAGGATCAGCGGGAGCAGTCGCAGGAGTCGGCCCATGCCGCCTACTGTCACCCGCCGTCGGTCGTGCCGCCACCGGACGATGGCGTCGGCACCGCCCGGTCCGCGGGGCCTGCGGAGGAGCCGGCGGCCGAGCTCGCCGGCACGTCCGGCGACTCGCCGCGCTGGCACGGCCCGCACGTGCCGAACAGCTCGACGGTGTGCTCGATGTCGGCGTAGCCCTGCGCCGCGCCGACCCGCGCGGCCCACTCCTCGACGGTCGGGCCGTCGATCTCCACCGTGCGGCCGCACAGCCGGCACACGAGGTGGTGGTGGTGCTCGCGCCGGATGCAGCGCCGGTACACGCTCTCGCCCTCGGCGGTGCGCAGGACGTCGACCTCGCCGCCCTCCGCGAGCTGCTGCAGCGTGCGGTAGACCGTCGCCAGCCCGACGCCGTCCCCGGCGGCGCGCAGCTGCTCGTGCAGCTGCTGCGCCGAGCGGAAGTCGTCGGAGCCGTCGAGCGCCTCGGCGACGGCGGCCCGCTGCCGGGTCATCCGCGCCATGGCGCACCCACCCGGACGTCGTCGGGCAGCTGGGGGTGGGGGTCGTGCGGTCGGCTGCGTCGCAGCAGCGGCCGCAGCCCCGACACGAGCGCGTACACGCCGGTCGCGAGGACGACGATGGTCGCGCCGGGGGACAGGTCCTGCCAGTAGGTGACGGACAGCCCGACCAGGCACACCGTCACGCCGACCACCATCGCGAGCGTCATGGTCCGGCGGAACGACGACGCGACGAGCTGGGCCACCGCGACCGGCACGATCATCAGCGCGCTGACCAGCAGCAGCCCGACGACCCGCATCGCCACGGTGACCGTGAGCGCCGCGATGACGGCGATGGCGATGTTGAGCGCCCGCACCGGCAGGCCGGCGGCCCGCGCGAACTCCTCGTCGTGGCACACCGCGAACAGCGCGCTGCGCAGCCCGACCCCGACGACCAGGACGATCGAGGCGAGCACGACCGTGAGCCACAGGTCGGCGCCGGACACGGTCGAGATCGACCCGAACAGGTACGCCATGAGGTTGGCGTTCGTCCCGCCCGCGAGCGAGATGAGCAGCACCCCGCCGGCGATCCCGCCGTAGAACAGCAGCGCGAGCGCGACGTCACCGCTCGTCCGCCCGCGCTCGCGGACCAGCTCGATGACGACCGCGCCGATGATCGCCGCGACCACCGCCCCGGGGACGGCCAGCGCACCCTCGACGAGACCCATGGCGTTGCCCACGAGCCACCCGAGCGCGACGCCGGTGAGCGCGACGTGGCCGATGCCGTCGCCGAGCAGGCTGAGCTTGCGCTGCACGAGGTAGGTCCCCATGACCGGCGCGGCGAGCCCGACGAGCAGCGCCGCGACGAGCGCGCGCTGCATGAGGGGGTCGGTCAGCATGCCGACCAGCTCGTCCACGATCACGGTTCCCACCTCAGGCCGGTCGTCGGGGTCTGCGTCAGGACGTCGTCGTCGTGCGGGTGCACGTGGTCGTGCTCGTCGCCGCCGTGCTCGTGCGTGGGGCGGGGCGGGGCGCCGTCGTGCACGACGGCGCCGTGGCGCAGGACGACGGCGCGGCGCACCAGCGGCGCGAGGGCGCCGAGCTCGTGCAGGACGACGAGCACGGTCGTGCCGCGCTCGCGAAGGCCGGCGAGGGTCGCGGCGAACGCCTGCTGGCTGGGCAGGTCGACGCCCGCGACCGGCTCGTCGAGGACGAGCAGCTCGGGCTCGCGCACCAGGGCGCGGGCGATGAGGACGCGCTGCTGCTGGCCGCCGGACAGCTCACGGACCGGGCGGTCGGCGTGGTGGTCCAGTCCGAGCAGGTCGAGCGCGTCGTGCACCCGCCGGTCGGCGTCGCGCGGCGGGCGCAGCCGGCGACCGTGCAGGAGCCCCGATGCGACGACCTCCGCCGCGGTCGCCGGCACGCCGGTCGCGGCGCTCACCCGCTGCGGGACGTACCCGATGCGCTCCCACGCGACCCCGCGGCCGAGCGGGCGGCCCAGCAGTGCGACGTCGCCGGACACGACCGGCACGACGCCGACCAGCGCGCGGACCAGCGTGGACTTGCCCGATCCGTTCGCGCCCAGCAGTGCGACGACCTCGCCCTCGTCGACCGTGAGGTCGACGCCGCGCAGGATCTCGCTGCCGTCCAGCACCACGCGCACGCCATGGGCGACGACGGGGTGCGGGTGGCCGGTCACGCGCAGCTCCAGCCCGGCGCGCAGCGCCGCCAGATTCTGCTCCATGACCGCGCGGTAGTCCGACCCGGCCTCGGTGAGGCTCTCGACGGGGTCGAGCACCGCCGTGCCGACCCCGAGGTCGGCCGCGAGGGTCTCGGCCACCTTGGGGTTGACCAGCGTCTCGGTGAAGACGGTCGTGACGCCCTCGGCGCGCACGACGTCGCCCACCTCGCGCAGCCGGGCGGGGAGGGCTCGGCCTCGGGGTCGAGGCCCGAGATGCCGACCTGCTCGAGGTCGTAGGCGCGGGTCAGGTAGCCGAACGCCTCGTGCGAGGTCACGACGACGCGGCGCTCGCAGTCCGCGAGGCCCTCGGTGAAGGCGGCGTCGAGGTCGGTGAGGTCGGCGACGAGCGCGTCCGCGGCGGCGGTGTAGGTCGCGGCGTTGTCGGGGTCGATGTCACCGAGGGTGTCGGCGACGGGCGCGGCCAGCGCGGCGAGCCGCTGCGGGTCGAGCCAGAAGTGGGGATCGAGCGCGTCGTGGTCGTGCTCGTGGTCCTCCTCGGCGTGGTCATCCGCACCGGCGACGAGGTCGGCGACGTCGGCGGCGTCGACCACGTGCTCGGGGTCGCGCGCGTCGACGGCCTCGTCGACGGCGCTCTGGAAGCCGGACAGGTACAGGACGAGGTCGGTCTCGCTGACGGTCCGAACCTGTCGCGGGGACAGCTCGACGTCATGCGGCTCGGCCCCGGGGGCGTCAGCGAGGAGACGGTGACGAGCTCGCCGCCCACCTGCTCGGCGACGTACTGCAACGGGTAGAAGGACGCGAGCACCTCCACCGTGCCGCCCCCGCCGCCCTGCGCCTGCACCCCGGCGTCGCCGGACGACGCGGCGTCGTCGGACGCGGCGCAGCCGGTGAGCAGCAGCCCCACGGCCACGACAGCGGGTAGGGCACGGGTTCGGCGGAACGGCATGAGTTCGATCATCCGCCGGAATGAGAATCATTGTCAAACTGCGGTGCCCCGGCGGGGCGCCGCGGTCTCAGCGCGGTGTCGCCTCCTGCCGACGTGCGCGCGCCCCGGCCCGCGCCGTCCACGGCCCCATGAGGGCGCCGAAGCCGAGGCCGCTGACAGCGGCGACGCCGAGGTCGCCGGCGGTGACGCCGCCGTCGGCGATCCACCGCGCGACCACCATCAGGAGCGCGAAGGTCAGCCCGAGGACGATCGCGAGCCGCCACGCGGAGGTCAGCAGGGTCCGTCTCATGGGGCCACCCTGGCCATCGGTCGCCCGGCGGGCAAGCACCGACGCCGTCCGTCGCCCGCACGGCATCCGTGCGTGCACCCGCGCCGGTGGACGGCTCATCCGCCGGACCCCTGCGACCGATAGGGCTGGCGACCTCCGGCGCGGCGCCGGAGCGGAGAGGACGACATGACGCGGCCACGGCCGACCGGCGTCGAGAGGACGTTCCCCGCGCACGAGATCATCGTGAGCAAGACCGACCCCCGCGGCGTGATCACGTACACCAACGACGTCTTCCTGCGCGTGAGCGCCTACCGCGAGGAGGAGGTGCTCGGCCGGCCGCACAACGTGATCCGGCACCCGGAGATGCCCCGGGCGGTGTTCGCCCTGCTGTGGGACACCCTCGCCCGCGGTCAGGAGATGTTCGCCTACATCGTCAACCTCGCCGGCGACGGCGCGCACTACTGGGTGCTCGCGCACGTCACGCCGTCCTTCGGTACCGACGGGCGCGTCGTCGGGTACCACTCCAACCGCAGGTCACCGGATCGGTCCGCGGTGGACGCCGTCCGACCGCTGTACCGCGATCTCCTCGCCGAGGAGCGGCGCCACGGCTCCGCTCGGGCGGCGGTGGCGGCGTCGTCGGCCCTGCTGGCGCGCACGCTCGAGGACCGCGGCACCTCCTACGACGAGCACGTGTGGTCGCTCGTCCCCGAGGAGATGGCCCGATGAGCGCGTTCCGTCGCCGCGACGCCGACCTGCGGGCCGAGCTCGACCGGTGCCGAGCGGTTCTCGCCGAGGTCGCGTCCGTGTGCGACGCCGCCAGCCGCGGTGACCTCGAGGTGCGCGTCCGCACCGTCGCCGGGACCGGGGACGACGCCGAGCTCGCTCGGGTGCGCGACAGCGTCAACCGCGTCCTCGACGTCTCCGACGCGTTCGTCCGCGAGGCGAGCGCCTCGCTCGTGTCCGCGAGCGAGGGCCGGTTCCACCGCCGCTTCCTGCTGCGTGGGATGCCGGGCGCGTTCCGGGACAGCGCGGTCGCGATCAACGCCGGCCGGGAGGCGATGCGGAGCGCGTCCGGAGCGGTCGCCACCGCGCAGACGGCGCGACTGGCGCTCGCCGACGAGTTCGAGTCCGTCGCGCTCGACACCTCCCAGGGGGTGGCGGCCGCGTCGTCGCAGCTCGGCGCGTCGGCGTCCGGCCTGCGGGCCTCGGCGCACCGCGCGGTGCAGGAGGTCGCGCGGGCCCGGGAGAGCGTGCTGTCCCTGACCCGGACGTCCCAGGAGATCCAGCAGGTGGTGTCGCTGATCAGCTCGGTTGCGGACCAGACCCGGCTGCTCGCGCTCAACGCCACCATCGAGGCCGCGCGGGCCGGTGAGGCCGGCAAGGGTTTCGCCGTCGTCGCGTCGGAGGTCAAGGCGCTCGCCGACCAGACCGGACGCGCGACCGTGAGCGTCGTCGAGCAGGTCGAAGCCATCCAGGCCGCCACTCAGAGCGCGGTCGGGGTGATCACGGGCGTCGGCACGACGGTCGAGACGATGAACGAGCTGGTCGAGGGCATCAGCGCGGCGGTCGACGGCGGGGCGGGCGGTGCGCCGGGCACGGTAGGCACGGCGGGCGCGACCGGTGGCGGGCTGTCGGGCATGGCCGACCGCCTGCGGTCGGAGATGACCGGGTTCCTCGCCGCGATGCGCCGGTAGAGGGTCACCGTGAACCGGTCGGACGTCGCGGCAGACTGCGCCCCGTGACCCGGCAGCCCCTCCACGTCGCGATCGACATCCACGCGGACCTCGACCGGGTGTGGGAGCTCACCCAGGACACCGACGCCCACGCCCGCTGGGACCTGCGGTTCAGCGCGATCCGTCCGGTCGAGGAGCTGGGGTCGGGCGGCTACCGGTTCCGGTACGAGCGCCGCCTCGGGCTGCTCACGCTCGCGGGCACGGGGACGTCGCTCGGTGAGCGCCACGCCCGGGACGGGTCGCGGACGTCCGCCCTCCGCTTCGTCGCCGACAGCCGGCTGTCCCCGCTCGGCGCGGGGCGCGGGTACTGGCGGTACACCCCGACGGCGCACGGCGTGACGTTCACGACGGGGTACGACTACCGGCCAGGGTGGGGGCGCCTGCTCGACGCGCTCGTCCTGCGCCGCGTGATCGGGTGGATGACGGCGTGGAGCTTCGACCGGCTGCGCATCTGGGCCGAGACCGGCGTGGAGCCCGAGCGCTGGCCGCTGCGCTCGGTGCTGGCGGTCTGGCGCCCGGACCGACCGCGAGCGGCGCGGTGCCGACGCGACCCGGGCCGCGGCGCCCGGACGTCGCCGGCCACCCTCGACCGCCTGGAGGCGCCGTGACCTCGATCTTCGCGACTGCGCTGGGGGCGGACTTCGAGCGGCTGCACCCGATGCTCCGCCGACGCTTCGGGGTCGGGATCACGACGGGGTATGCGTGCGTGGGCACCGGCGTCATGTCGAGCGTCCGGCGCGGGCCGTGGTGGACGCTGCCGTTCCTGCACCTGGGCGCGGCGCGGAACATCCTCTTCCCCGACCAGGGCCGTGACGTCCCGTTCACCATCGAGAACTTCCCGTACGTCGACCCGTTCGGCCGCGAGACGGTCACCTTCGTCCGGGAGTACCTGCTCGGGTCCCGGGCCCGCCGCTTCGACGCGACGATGATCGCCGACCGCGGGGCGGTGATCGACTACCTCGGCACGCACCAGCACCTCGCGGTCGACCTGGAGCTGACGGTCGAGGACGACGGCTCCCTGTCGCTGACGTCCACCGAGCAGAGGTTCTCCGAGGGACCGATCGCGTTCCGGTTCCCGCGCCTGCTCACCGGGCAGGCCCGCCTGCGGGAGAGCTTCGACGACGACGCCGGGGTGTACCGGATCTCGGTCGAGGTGCGGAACCCGGTCCTCGGGTTCCTGTTCGGCTACGAGGGGACGTTCACGTGCGAGTTCCCGAAGGCCGCCGACGCACCGGACCGCCTCAAGCCGGTCCGTCACGAGGTGCGGACCTGACCAGGTGAGCGCTCGCGCGCAGGTGCGGCGACATGCCGCCGTCGGGCACGGGTGGCGGACCGATGGGCCGGTGACCGGCCGGTAGCCTGAGGGGTCCGCCCCCGTCAGCCAGGCCGGGGCCCTGCTCTCGCGAAGGTGAAACTCCCTGTGGCTGCACCGTCCCGTCTCGACTCCGTCATCTCCCTCGCCAAGCGTCGTGGCTTCGTCTTCCCCTCCGGGGAGATCTACGGCGGTACGCGGTCCGCGTGGGACTACGGACCCCTCGGCGTGGAGCTGAAGGAGAACATCAAGAAGCAGTGGTGGCGCACGATGGTCACGAGCCGCGACGACATCGTCGGGCTCGACTCGTCGGTGATCCTGCCCCGCCAGGTGTGGGTGGCGTCCGGGCACGTCGGCGTCTTCACCGACCCGCTGACCGAGTGCCTCTCGTGCCACAAGCGGTTCCGCGAGGACCACATGCTCGAGGAGTTCGAGGAGAAGAAGGGCCGCGCGCCCGAGAACGGCCTCGGCGACATCGCGTGCCCGAACTGCGGCACCCGCGGTCAGTGGACCGAGCCGCGCGACTTCAACATGATGCTCAAGACGTACCTCGGCCCGGTCGAGGACGAGTCCGGGCTGCACTACCTGCGCCCGGAGACCGCGCAGGGCATCTTCGTGAACTTCGCGAACGTCGTGACGACGTCGCGCAAGAAGCCGCCGTTCGGCATCGGCCAGATCGGCAAGTCGTTCCGCAACGAGATCACGCCCGGCAACTTCATCTTCCGGACGCGTGAGTTCGAGCAGATGGAGATGGAGTTCTTCGTCGAGCCGGGCACGGACGAGACCTGGCACCAGTACTGGATCGACACCCGGACGGACTGGTACACCGACCTCGGCATCGCGCGGGACAACCTGCGGCACTACGAGCACCCGACCGAGAAGCTGTCGCACTACTCCAAGCGGACCGTGGACATCGAGTACCGCTTCGGGTTCCAGGGCAGCGAGTGGGGCGAGCTCGAGGGCATCGCGAACCGCACGGACTTCGACCTCAAGACCCACTCGGAGCACTCCGGGCAGGACCTGTCCTACTTCGACCAGGCGAAGAACGAGCGCTGGGTCCCGTATGTGATCGAGCCGGCCGCCGGGCTGACGCGGTCCCTCATGGCGTTCCTCGTCGAGGCGTACACCGAGGACGAGGCGCCGAACACCAAGGGCGGCGTGGACACCCGCACGGTGCTCAAGCTCGACCCGCGGCTCGCGCCGGTCAAGGCCGCGGTCCTGCCGCTGTCCCGCAACGAGCAGCTCTCGCCCAAGGCGCGCGACCTCGCCGCCGAGCTGCGCCGCAGCTGGAACGTCGACTTCGACGACGCCGGCGCCATCGGCCGGCGCTACCGCCGCCAGGACGAGATCGGCACCCCGTTCTGCCTCACCGTCGACTTCGACACGCTCGACGACCAGGCCGTGACCATCCGGCACCGCGACGACATGAGCCAGGAGCGCGTCGCGCTCGACCAGGTCGTGTCCTACCTCGCACCGCGGCTCGCGGGTTCCTGAGCCCTGGCGAGCCGGCGTCCGCCGTCGGGTGCGCAGCCGCGTGCCCGACGGCGGTCGCCGGTGCTTCTCGCTGCCGAGTGTCACCTCAGCGAACGTGGCGCACCTCGGCGAGATCGAGATCCTCGTCCAGGAAGCGCGCGCCGTCGGGCAGGAACCCGTTGCGCTCGTAGAACCGCCGCGCACGCGGATTGGCCTCGGCGACCCAGAGCTGGGCCGGCGCACCGGGCGCCAGCACGGTGTCGAGCAGCGTCTGGCCGATGCCCGTCCCGTGGTGCGCCGCGAGCACGTACAGGGAGTACAGCTCCCGGTCACGAACCGGCCGGTGGTCCCCGACGTGCCGCCCCGGGCCGCTGATCGCGATCCCGACGAGCCGCCCGCTGACCTCCGCCACCGTCACCTCCGCGCCGCCGTCGAGCCAGCGGCGCCAGGTCTCGGTCCGTCGCTCGAGCGTGTCGGACTCCCAGTGGTCCTCAGGGAGCAGCCTCGAGTAGGTCTCGACCCACGACGTGTGGTGGACGTGCGCGCAACCAGCGGCGTCGTCGGGTGAGGCCGCACGGATGACGACGGGTGTGCCCGGCGCAGGTCGCATGGCGTCATCCTGCTCCTCCCTGGCGCCCCGGCTCGCCGGGGCGTGTCACGGCGGGCTCAGCGCAGGTCGAGACGCATGACCACGCGGGGGAACCCACCGGAGACCGCCCGGGTGTCGGCGACCTTGCGGAACCCCGCGCGCTCGAACATCGCCCGCGTGCCGACGTAGGCCATCGTGAGGTCGACCTTCTCGCCGCCGTTGTCGACGGGGTAGGCCTCGAGGGCGGGCGCACGCCGCGTCCGCGCGTACCCGGCGACGCCCTCGATGAGCGCGTGGGCGATGCCGCGACCGCGGTGGCCGGGGCGCACCCGGACGCACCACGCCGCCCACACCGGCAGGTCGTCGACCTTGGGGTACCGCGGCGACCGCTCGAACGGCAGGTCCGCGCGCGGGGCGACGGCCGCCCAGCCGACGACCTCGCCGTCGTCGTACGCGAGGACGCCTGGGGCCACGTCGCGCTCGCACAGCTCGCGGACGTACTCGCCGCGTGCCGACCCGACGAGTGCGGCGTTGGTCCGCGAGTCGACCCGGTGGCTCAGGCACCAGCACACGGACGACGTCGGCTTCTTGGGCCCGAGCATCGTGGCGACGTCGTCGAAGCGCTGGACGGTGGCGGGCACGACCTCGAGGCTCACCGTCGTGACGGTACCCCCGGGCGGGGGCCGCGGTCCGTCAGGCGGCGCGCAGGACGAGGAGGAACTGCCCGCCGCCCGGCTCGACCTGCGTGGTGAGCGGGAGGTCGGGAGCGAACCGCGACAGCCGGTCGCCCAGCCAGGCGGCGGCGTCGTCGGCGTCACGGCGGCTCGGGCAGCGCGCCACCACCTCGCGCCCGCCCTTGCGGCGCAGGCGCTCCACGGTCCCGACGATCGGTGCGGGGTCGACGACGAGCAGGTCGCGCGACCACGGCACGACCGGGGTGACCGCGCCCTTGCGGGTGTTGCAGGCGCGGTGCGCGAGCCGCTCCGGACCTGGGCGGCCTTTCTTGGTGGCGGCGAGCCCGAGGTCGACGCTGGGGCCGCGATCGGAGTTCACCGAGGCGTCCGGGTCGACCGGCTCGTCGCACAGCCAGCAGCGCCATGCGTCCCGATCGCCGACGGCGGTGAGGTTGCTCATCCGTGCACCGTAGCGGGGCCGGTCGCCGCGTCCGCAGCGCGGTGCGGCGTGCCCCGAGCCGGAGGTGCCGTGCAGGCGGTAGGAAATCCGCCCGGGTGAGATCGGTGAGCCCGCCTTCGTGGGGGCGACACTAGGTCTCGCGATGTCGTCGGAGATGCGCGGCGAGGGGTCGGTCGCGGTCGGGATCGATCGTCGTCCCGTGGCGGTCGGTGAATTCCCACCGTCCGTGGTGGCGGCGGATGGCGATGTCGCGGTCGTGGACGATCCGGTGGTGGAAGCTGCACAGCAGGATGCCGTTGTCCACACTCGTCTTTCCGCCGTCGCGCGCCCATTGTTCGACGTGATGCGCCTGGCAGATGATCGGTGGTGCGGTGCACGTGGGATATCGGCAGTGTTTGTCGCGGGCGATGATCGCCGCGCGCCTCGCTCGGGTGAATGTTCGTTCGGTGCGGCCGACGTCGAGGACCTCGGAGTCCGGGCCGAACAGGATGCGGTTGAGGCCGCCGTCGCACGCGATCCGGTCGAGGAGCTTGCGGGGGATCGGGGTGCGGTCCTCGTACTGCGGTCCGCCGGCGAGAGTCCGACCGGTCAGCATCGCCGTGGACAGCATCGGGGCGGTCCGGACCGGGCCCTCAGTGCAGCGCTGGCCCCCGTCACCGCCCTGGTCGCCGTTGTCGGCGTCGCCGTCGTCGCTCGTGTCGCCGTCGCCGTCCCTGTCGAGCAGGGTGCCTTGCTGCGGCTTGGCGTCCCCGGCGGCGACCAGGGCCGCGAGGGTCGGGTAGTCGACGAGCACGGTGACCTGCGGTCGTACGGCCCGCCCGGTCCCGGCGAGCCCGTTGTCCAGCACGACCTGTGCCAGGTCCCCCAGTGCATGGGCACGGCGCTGCGTCGAGGGCCGGTCGTCGTCCGCGGCCGGCACCGGTGTCACCGCCGCCAACGCAGCCTTCAATGCCTGGCCGTGCTCGACGGTCAGCAGCCCCTCGAGCCGGTACCCGTCGCCGAGGCGCGCGATGTCGAGCCGTTCCCGGTCGTACGACGCCACGTACCCGCGGTCATCGGCGTCCGGGTCGGCGTAGGCGGCCCAGTGCCGCACGAACACCCGGGTCTCATCCACCGACAGCCGCTGCGCCTGGTCGACGATCAGCGCCTCGTTGCACACCTGCTCCGGGTCGGCCAGCACCTCCCGGCGCTGTTCACTCGTCGGCGCCAGCGAGGCGATCACCTGCGCCTGCTCCACCGTCACCTCACCCGCCACCGCCGCAGCGGCGGTCATCGGCAGGTGGTCGCGCAGGGTCCGACCGAGACGCACCTGGGCCCGCGCGGCGCTGACGGACAGGCGGTGATCGTGGGACAGCCAGACCGGGAACGACCGCGCACCACTGAGCGCCCACACCCCGTCGTCGTCGATCACCGGCAGCAGTCGCACCTTCGCCACGGCCGCGCGACTGGTCAGCTCAGCGAGCCGGCGAGCGACCACGGCGGCTTCCCGGCCTTCGAGCTCGGCCAGTTCCAGACCCGCGAGTTCTGACACCGCAGAATCCATCGCGGAAAGTGCCGCCGCAACCCTTGATGACAGCGCCACGTCGTCGTCGCCCGGGCTTCCCGGCGGGGGCACGATCGCACTAGTCATGTCCGCCGCACCCCCGTCCCGCCGTCGCGTGCTGACCATTTCGACACCACGATTCTATGACGGACCACTGACACCCAGGAGGGTCGTGAGGATCATTGTGGAAAAGACCTGAGCTGGTGGGTTGTGCGGTCGGTTCGGCTGTGCCGAGGTGGTCCGCGGCGGGCGCACTGTTATCTGTGCGGAACACCGTGCGCACGTCTTCTCCGACAACCGCATGGAGTCGCTTCCCGCTGATTCGGGCCCGCCGGTGGCCCGCTCGGGCGCGCCGGCGGCGCCCGCGGCGTGCAGAACTCGTCCCGCCCGCCGCCTCGGTGATGGACGGGTCTGCCGCCGACTTCGACGTCTATTGACAGTCGATAGCAACCGAGTGAGACTCGATGCATCGTCACGTCCGGGCGCCGCCTCACAGGCCCCGGCCCGCGACGCGCCGCCGACCTCGACCAGGGAGCCCCCGACATGCGCCATCCGACCCACGGCGTGCTGCGCCGGCTCGTCGACGAGCCGGCCGGCGTCGCCGACGCCGACCGCTCCCACGTCACCGAGTGCCCGCAGTGCCTCGACGCGCTGGCAAGCATGCTCCCCGGCACGGTGCGGCCCGACGTCGCCGGCACCCAGGTGCGCGGGACGCGTCGCCTGGACGTCCTGCGCCGCCCCGCTGCCGCCGCCCTCGCGGTCGCGGTCGTCCTGGCCGGCGGCGGGACCGCCGCCGCGCAGGGATGGCTGCCGATCTTCCGGACCGAGCAGGTGGCGGCGGTCGACCTCAGCGGCGCCGACCTCCTGGCCCTTCCCGATCTGAGCGCCTACGGCGACGTCGTGGTCGACGGCGACGCCGGCGTGCACGAGGTCCCCGATGCGGCCACCGCCGCCGCGCGGACCGGGCTCGACGTGCCGGAGGTGACCGACCTGCCGCGCGGCGTCGTCGGCGACCCGGTGCACGGCGTGGTCGGCGAGGTGACCGCGACGTTCACCTTCGACGCCGACCGTGCCGCCGCCGCCGCCGGGGACGGGACGCCGCCGCCGGGCCTCGACGGGTCCCAGGTGCGGCTGACGGCCGGCCCGGGGGTCGCCCAGATCTGGTCGCAGCCCTCGGGCGTGCCGTCGCTCGTCGTGGGCCGCGCGGTCGCGCCGACCGCGTCGTCGACCGGGGTCTCCTTCGAGACCGCACGTGACCACCTGCTGTCCCTGCCCGGCCTGCCCGACGACGTCGCGGCCCAGCTGCGCACCTTCACCGCCGACGGCACCACCCTGCCGCTGCCGGTCCCGGCCGACCGGGTGACGACGTCGTCGGCGGACGTCCACGGCGCGACCGCCACCGTGCTCGCGACCCGCGACCGCACGCTCGCGGCCGTGGTGTGGGTGGACGACGGCGTCGTGACCGTGGTCGCCGGTCCGCTGGGCACCGACGAGGTGCTCGCCGTGGCCCGGGGCCTGCAGGGATGACCGCCCCCGACACCGACGCACCCGGCGGTGCGGCGACCCGTCACGCGGCGAGGCAGCTCGTCGCCGACCTGCCCACCGCACCCGCCCTGTGGTGCTCCGGCCTGCGCAAGCGGTACGGGAAGCGCGCCGCGGTCGCGGACGTGTCGCTCGAGGTGGGCCGCGCCGAGGTGGTCGGCCTGCTGGGACCGAACGGCGCCGGCAAGACCACGGTGATCAAGATGGTCCTCGGGCTCGTCCGGCCCGACGCCGGCGACGCCATGCTGCTCGGGGTGCCGGCGACCGACCCGGCCGCGCGAGCGCGGGTCGGCTACCTGCCCGAGCTGTTCCGCTACCAGCCGTGGCTGACCGCCTCCGAGGCCCTCACCCTCCACGTCCGGCTGTCCGGCGCCGACGTCCCTCAGGCCGAGCAGCGCGACTGCCTGGCGCTCGTCGGGCTCGCCGACCGCGCCGACGACCGGCTGGGCGGGTTCTCCAAGGGGATGCAGCAGCGCCTCGGGCTCGCGATCGCCCTGGTCGCCCGGCCCGAGCTGGTGATCCTCGACGAGCCGACCAGCGCCCTCGACCCGCTCGGCCGCGCCGACGTGCGCGACATCGTGCTCGCGCTCAAGGATCGCGGCGTCGCCGTCCTACTCAACTCCCACCTCATCGGCGAGGTCGAGCGCGTGTGCGACCGCGTCGTCATCCTCGACGGCGGACGCGTCGCCGCTGCCGGCACGCTCGGCGAGCTGCTCGGCCGGCGCGAGGTCCGGCTGCGGCTGACCGGGGTGTCGCCCGCGGCCGCGGCGCGCCTCACCGGCACGGGCAGCGTCGAGCGCGCGGGGGACTGGTTCACGGTGGTGCTCGCCGTCGACGAGTCCGCCGACGGCGCCGCCGTACCCGACCTCGTGCGCGACCTCGTCGCCCTCGGCGTACGCGTGCACGCCGTCGAGCCGGGACGGATCACGCTCGAGGAGCGACTGCTCGGCATCCTGCGCGCCGGCTCCGCGGTCGTCCCGGCCGGCGCCGGCTCGATAGCCGAACCGGCCGACGCACCCGCCGCCTCCGCGGAGGTGGCCCGGTGACCGCGACCCGGACCGTCCTCGTCGTCGCCGCGCTCACCCTGCGCGAGGCGGTGCGCCGGCGCGTGCTGCTCGCCGTCGTCGGCCTCACCGTCGTGCTTCTCGCCCTCAGCGGGTGGGGCTTCTCCCGGCTCGCGGCGGAGGCCGGCGGCAGCGCGATGACCAGCGGCGAGACGCGGCTGACGGCGTCCATCGTGCTCAACCTCGTGATGTTCGGGTTCAGCCTCATCGCGGCGCTCGGGACGGCCTTCCTCGCCGGGCCGACGCTGTCGGGGGAGACGGAGTCCGGGATCGCGCTCGCGATGCTCGCCCGTCCGGTCCGCCGCCCGGCCGTGCTGCTGGGCAAGTGGCTCGGGCTGGTCGCGTTCGGGACCGGGTTCGTGGTGCTCGCTGGGCTGGCGCAGTGCGTGGTCGTCCTGCTCACGGTCGACTACTGGCCACCGCAACCGGCGCTCGCCCTGGCGCTGCTCGCCGCGCAGACCGTCGTCCTGCTCACCCTCGCGCTGCTCCTGTCCACGCTCATCTCCCCGATGGCGTCCGGCGTCGTCGCGGTCGGGCTGTTCGGCGCCACCTGGATCGCCGGCGTGGTCGGTGGCATCGGCGACTCGCTCGGCAACGACGCCGTCGCCCGGGTCGGGTCCGTCTCGCGGGTCCTCCTGCCCACCGACGGCCTGTGGCGCGGCGCGATGAACGCGTTCCAGGACCCGTCGGCGCTCCTGCAGATGGGCGGCGACGAGGCCGGCGCGTTCCCGTTCCTCGGGGCGTCGCCGCTCACGACCACCTACCTCGCGTGGGCCGTGCTGTGGGTCGCGCTGATGTGGGGCGTGGCGGCGGTGTCGTTCGGGCGCAAGGACCTGTGAGCACCGGTGCCTGCCTCGCGCGCCCTGCCGCCGACCCGTGTCGCCGGGCTGCGCCGCCGTGCCGGAGCCCCGTGTGCCGCCGCTCGATGAGTGGGCGGTGGCTGCCGCGGGGTCACCGTGGGCGCTCCTGGCCCTGTTCGCCGTGGTCACGATCGACGGGTTCTTCCCGCCGGTGCCCAGCGAGTCCGCCGTCATCGCGCTCGCGGCGCTCGCCGGTGCCGACGGTGCGCCGGACCTCCGGGTGCTCGGTGCGGTCGCTGCCGCCGGGGCGTTCACCGGGGACCAGGTGGCCTACGCGATCGGACGGCGCCTCGCGGTCGGGCGCGTGCGCGTCCTGCGCTCGGCCCGCGTGCAGCGGGCCGTCGTCCGGGCCCAGGCTGCCCTGGCGCACCGGGGCGCCGCGCTGATCGTCGGCGCGCGGTTCCTGCCGGTGGGCCGCGTCGCGGTGAACATGACCGCCGGCGCGGTCGGCTACTCGCGTCGGCGGTTCACCGTCCTCGCGGCGATCGCGGCCGTCACCTGGGCGGCGTACTCGATCGGGCTCGGCGTGGGTGCCGCGCACCTGCTCGACGCGCACCACCCGCTGGTCGGCGTCGCCGTCGGGGTCCTGGCCGGCCTGCTGGTCGGAGCCGTCCTCGACCGCGTGCTCCACCGGCTGCGACGGGCCCGCCCCGGGACGGTCGCGGCCGGGCCCCGACGCCGCAGCCGCCCGGACCGGGTCCGTTCGTCCGCTGAGGGATGATGGACGCGTGACTGCCTCGCCCCTCACCGCGCCGATGTCCACCGGCACGCCCACCAGCACCGCCGCCCCCGTGCTGCCGCCGCTGCGCATCGGGCCGCTCGTCATCGACACCCCGGTCGTCCTCGCGCCGATGGCCGGCGTCACCAACGCCGCCTTCCGCCGCCTGTGCCGGGAGAGCGGCGCCGGCCTGTACGTCGCCGAGATGGTGACGTCGCGTGCGCTCGTCGAGCGCGGCGAGGAGTCGATGCGGATCATCTCCCACGAGCCGGACGAGCGGCCCCGCTCGGTCCAGGTGTACGGCGTCGACCCCGCGACCGTCGGCGCGGCGGTCCGGATGATCGCGTCCGAGGACCGCGCCGACCACGTCGACCTCAACTTCGGCTGCCCCGTCCCCAAGGTCACCCGCAAGGGCGGGGAGCGGTGCTGCCCTGGAAGCGCGACCTGTTCGCGTCCATCGTCCGCGCCGCGGTCGACGCCGCGTCGCCGTACGGCGTCCCGGTCACGGTGAAGATGCGCAAGGGCATCGACGCCGACCACCTCACCTACCTCGAGGCCGGCCGGGTCGCCCAGGACGTCGGCGTCGCCGCCGTCGCCCTGCACGCGCGCACCGCCGCGGACTACTACTCCGGCACCGCCGACTGGGAGGCGATCGCGCGCCTCAAGGAGGCGGTCACCGACATCCCGGTGCTCGGCAACGGGGACATCTGGTCCGCCGAGGACGCGCTCGCGATGGTCGCGCAGACCGGGTGCGACGGCGTCGTCGTCGGGCGCGGCTGCCAGGGGCGGCCGTGGCTGTTCGCCGACCTCGCCGCGGCGTTCGCCGGGTCCGACGTGCGCGTGCGCCCCGGGCTGCGCGAGGTGGCCGACGTCGTCCGGCGGCACGCGGTGCTGATGGTCGAGCACTTCGGCGAGGAGAACAAGGCCATGCGCGAGATGCGCAAGCACATGGCCTGGTATTTCAAGGGGTACGTCGTCGGGGGCGCGGTGCGCGCGCAGCTCGGGCTCATCTCGACGCTGGCCGAGCTCGACGACCGGCTCGCCCAGCTCGACCTCGACCAGCCGTACCCGGGTGCCGCCGCGGAGGGGCAGCGCGGGCGCGCCGGGTCGCCGAAGCGGCCGTCCCTGCCGGACGGCTGGCTCGACTCGCGCGACCTCAGCGAGGACTTCCGCCGCGCGCTCGAGGAGGCCGAGCTCAGCGTCTCCGGCGGCTGAGCGCGGCCTCCTCGAGGGTCAGGCCAGGCGGGCCCAGACCGTCACGTCGGACGGCACGAGGACCGTGGCGCCGTCGGCGTCGAGGTCGGCGCTGGACAGCAGCACCTCGGCGCCCGCGGGCAGAGCCACCGGTGCGTCGCCCAGGTTCGCGACCACCAGCACGTCGCGGTTCGCCAGCGCGACCACGCGGTCCGGCTCGGCGCCGGCCAGGCCGTCGACCCACGCGAGCGACCCGGTGCCGAGGTCGAGCTCACGGCGCAGGCGCAGCGCCGCGCGGTAGGTCTCGAGCGTCGAGCCCGGCACGCCGTCCTGGGCGTCGGCCGCGTAGGCCGCCCACGACGCCGGCTGGGGCAGCCAGGTCACACCGGTCGGCGAGAAGCCGAAGCCGGGCGCGTCGGCCGACCACGGCAGCGGGACGCGGCAGCCGTCGCGGCCGCGCTCGGCGTGCCCGGAGCGGAACCACGCCGGGTCCTGGCGCAGGTCGTCGTCGAGCGCGGTGTGCTCGGGCAGCCCGAGCTCCTCGCCCTGGTACAGGTACGCCGAGCCCGGCAGGCCGAGGGTCAGGAGCGTCGCAGCCCGCGCGCGGCGCAGGCCCAGCGCCTCGTCGGGCTGCTCGTCACCGTGGCCGATGCCCTTGGGGCGCGACCCGGCGTCGGCGAGGCCGAGGCGGCTCGCGTGCCGGACGACGTCGTGGTTGGAGAGGACCCAGGTGGTCGGCGCACCGACGGCGTCGCTCGCCTCGAGGGACTCGGTGATGACGCGGCGCAGCGCCGGGGCGTCCCACCGGGTCGTGAGGTAGGAGAAGTTGAACGCCTGGTGCATCTCGTCCGGGCGCACGTACCGGGCCAGGCGGGCGAGTGGCTCGACCCAGGCCTCGGCGACCAGCGCGCGGTCACCGTCGTACTCGGCGAGCACGCGGTGCCAGGCGCGGTAGATCTCGTGGACGCCCTCCTGGTCGAACATCGGACCGCGGTTCCCCGCGCCCGTGGAGGCGTCCGCCTCGGCCAGGTCGCTGCCCTCGACGCTCGGCGACTGCTCGGTGCCCTCGACCATCGCGACCGTGCCGTCCCAGTCCGGCAGGCCCTGCTCCTTGACCATGCCGTGCGCGACGTCGATGCGGAACCCGTCCACGCCCTTGTCGAGCCAGAAGCGCAGCACGGCCTCGAACTCGGCGCGGACCTCGGGGTGCTCCCAGTTCAGGTCCGGCTGACGGGTGTCGAACAGGTGCAGGTACCACTGGCCGTCGTCGACCCGGGTCCACGCCGGGCCGCCGAAGATCGACGTCCAGTTGTTCGGGGGCAGCGACCCGTCCTCGCCGCCGCCCTCGCGGAACAGGTACCGCTCGCGCTCGGCGCTGCCCGGACCGGCGGCGAGCGCGGCCTGGAACCACGCGTGCGCGTCCGAGGTGTGGTTCGGGACGAGGTCGACGATGACGCGCATGCCCAGGCCGTGGGCGCGCTCGAGCAGGGTGTCGAAGTCGGCGAGGGTGCCGAACAGCGGGTCGACGTCGCGGTAGTCCGCGACGTCGTACCCGGCGTCGGCCTGCGGCGACGTGTAGAAGGGCGACAGCCAGACGGCGTCGACCCCGAGCGCGGCGAGGTGGTCGAGCCGGGCGGTGATCCCGGGCAGGTCCCCGATGCCGTCGCCCGAGGCGTCCGCGAACGAGCGGGGGTAGATCTGGTAGATCACGGCGTGCCGCCACCACTCGGCGCCGGGCGCCGCGGCCGGGTGCACGGGGGTCGTGGTCGTCGTGGTCAGGAGGGCGTCAGAGGTCACGTGAGGTCCTGGGAGTGTCGTCGTCGGGGGAGCGGGCCTGGCCCGCGCGTGCGCGCCCGCAGCGGCCGAGGGCCGGGCGGGGGAGAACGTTCAGGGTACGGCCGGTGCCGCCCCCGTCGAGTCACGGACCACGAGCTCGGGGTGGAAGAGCAGCTCGGTGCGTGGCCCGGGTGTGCCGTGGATCTCGGCGACCAGCGTGCTCACCGCGGCCTCGCCCATGGTGGTCACGGGCTGGCGGACGGTGGTGAGCGGCGGGTCGGTGAAGACCATGAGCGGGGAGTCGTCGAACCCGATGACCGAGACGTCGGCCGGTACCCGCAGGCCGCGCGCCCGCGCCGCCCGGACCGCGCCGAGGGCCATGAGGTCCGACCCGCAGACGATCGCGGTGTGCCCGGAGGCGAGGAGCTGCGTCGCCGCGGCCTGACCGCCCTCGACCGTGAACAGGGTGGTGACCACGTGCGGTGCGGGGTCCTCGACGCCGAGCTGCTCGCACAGCTCGCGCGCGAAGGCGTCGAGCTTGCGCTGCGCCGGCACGAAGCGCTCGGGACCGTCCGCCAGACCGATGCGGCGGTGCCCGAGCGAGACGAGGTGCCGGACGGCGAGGCCGATCGCCGCGGCGTCGTCGGTGGACACGAAGGGCGCGTCGACACCCTCGGCGTAGCCGTTGACCAGCACGATCGGCATCCCGCGGGTGCGCAGCCGGTGGTAGCGCTCCCGGCTCGCCGTGACGTCCGCGTGCAGCCCGGACATGAACAGGATCCCGTCGACGCGGTGCTCGAGCAGCATCTCGACGTACTCGTCCTCGGTCGTGCCGCCGGGGGACTGCGTGCACAGCAGCGGGGTGTACCCCCGCGCCGACAGCATGGACTCGACCGCCTGCGCGAACGTCGGGAAGACCGGGTTGGTCAGCTCGGGGACCACGAGCCCCACGAGGCCGGCGGACCGGGTCCTGAGCTTCTCCGGTCGCTCGTAGCCGAGCACGTCGAGCGCCGCCAGGACGGCCTGCCGGGTCTCGGCGGCGACTCCGTGCTTGCCGTTGAGCACGCGCGAGACGGTGGCGGTGCTGACGCCGGCCTGCTCGGCCAGGTCGGCGAGCCGGGTGCGTGCCGTCGGAGCTGTGGGTGACACCGGACCTCCTCGTCGGTGGAACGATCGGGACGCATCCTTGCACCCGGGTGAAACGATGCCTGAAAGTTACCGCAACGGCTTGCAAGCGCGCCACGACCGCGGTTACGGTCACCGCCATCAGGGTCGGCGTGGGGCACCCCGGGGCCGGCCGCAGGATCGACATGCTGGGAGAACGCACGATGCGACGGAGCATCACACTGACGGCCGCCCTCGGGTTGACGCTGGCCCTCGGGGCCTGCTCGGGCTCCACCGAGACGCCGTCGGAGGAGGAGCCGACCTCCGCCGCGGCAGAGACCGAGGCCGAGGGCGACGGCGGCACGCTGACGATCTGGGTCGACGAGACGCGGCAGGCGGCCGTCGAGTCGGCGGCCACGGCCTTCGAGGACGAGACCGGCACCACGGTCGAGACCGTCCTGAAGAACTTCGAGGACATCCGCGCCGACTTCCTCGCCCAGGTGCCCACCGGCGAGGGCCCGGACATCACCGTCGGCGCGCACGACTGGCTCGGCGAGATGACCGCCAACGGCGTCGTCGCCCCCATCGAGCTCGGCGACACGGTCGACGCGTTCGAGCCCGTCTCCATCGAGGCGTTCACGCAGGACGGCCAGGTCTACGGCCTGCCCTACGCGGTGGAGAACGTCGCGCTCATCCGCAACACCGCGCTCGCGCCCGAGGCGCCCGCGACCTGGGACGAGGCCGTGGCCGCGGGCCAGGCAGCCGGCACCACGTACCCGATCCTCATCCAGATGGGTGAGGAGGGTGACCCCTACACGATGTACCCGCTGCAGAACTCCTTCGGTGCCCCGGTGTTCGTCCAGAACGAGGACGGCTCGTACGCGCCCGAGCTCGCGCTGGGCGGCGAGGGCGGCACCGCGTTCGCGCAGTGGCTCGCCGCGCAGGGTGCCGCCGGCACCCTCGACACCGCCATCGAGTACGACATCGCCGTCGAGGCGTTCGCCGGGGGCCAGTCGCCGTACATCATCGGCGGCCCGTGGATGATCGAGAGCTTCGAGGGCCTCGAGCTCGCCGTCGACCCGATCCCGGCCCCGGGCCCGGAGGCGGCACGTCCGTTCGTCGGTGTCCAGGGGTTCTACGTCAACGCGCAGAGCGACAACGCGCTGCTCGCCAACGACTTCCTGGTCAACTTCATGTCGACCGAGGACGCCCAGCTCGCCCTGTTCGAGGCCGGCAACCGTCCCCCGGCCCTCATCGCCGCGGCCGACGCCGCGTCGTCCGACCCCATCACTGCCGGCTTCCGCGAGGTCGGCTCCGACGCCGTCCCGATGCCGTCCATCCCCGAGATGGGCTCGGTGTGGGCCTTCTGGGGCGTGACCGAGGCCGGCATCGTCAACGGCTCCCTCGAGCCGGTGGCCGCCTGGGAGAAGATGGTCGCCGACATCCAGGGCGCGCTCGACGCCTCCTGACGACGGCTCGCCGCCCGCTCGCGTCGGGCGTGGAGCGCCACCGGTCCACCGGTCCGCTCCACGCCCGACGCCGGGCCACCGGCCACCCTGCCGCCCTGTGACGCGGCACCCCTGACCATCCCGTGGCAGCACCCCGACCGCCCCCGGCAGCCCCCGCTGCCCGCGGCGGCACCGGCGACGACGCGGGCCCGGCCACCCGGCCGCCCGCACGGAGGTACCGATGAGCTCCACCCGGTCGATGACGACCGCCGCCCCGGCCGAGCCGTCCGGCTCGCCGGCACGCCGACCCGACGCCTCCCACGCGCGCACCTTCTCGCGCGGGTTCTTCGTCAAGCTCGCCCTGATCGCCCTGGTCGACGCCTTCGGCGTCTCGGTGGTGCTCGCCGCCTGGGCGGAGGAGTCCTTCGGGATCCTGTGGGTGATGGTCGCCCTGCTCGTGGTGGCCAACGGGGTCTACTTCAGCCGCCGCGCGCTGCCGCTGAAGTACATGCTGCCCGGGCTGTCGTTCCTGCTCGTGTTCCAGATCTTCGTCGTCCTCTACACCGGGTACATCGCGTTCACGAACTACGGCGACGGCCACAACTCCACCAAGGGCGACGCGATCGAGGCCCTGCTCATCCAGAACGAGCGCCGGGTGGAGGGGTCCGCGGCCTACCCGCTGACGGTGCTCGCCGCCGGGGACGAGCTCGCCTTCGCGATCCTCACCGAGGACGGCGACGTCCGCGTCGGCCGGGCGGAGGCCCCGCTGGAGACGGCCGACGACGCCGTCGTCGACGGCGGGGTGATCAGCGAGGTGCCGGGCTACAGCGTGCTCGCCCGGACCGCGGTGCTCGAGCGCGGCTCGGAGGTCACCGAGCTGCGGGTGCCCGTCTCGGACGACCCGGAGGACGGGTCGATCCGCACCCAGGACGCCCGGACCGGGTTCGTGTACCTGTCGAGCCTGGAGTACGACGAGGCCGCGGACACGATGACCGACCTCGACTCCGGGACCGTCTACACGCCCAACGACGAGGGGCAGTTCCGGGCCGCCGACGGCTCGACGCTCAACGTGGGCTGGCGCGTCGTCGTCGGGTTCGAGAACTTCGCCACCGCCTTCGGCGACCCGCGCTACGCGACGCCCTTCCTCCAGGTGCTCGTGTGGACCATCGCCTTCGCGGTGCTGTCGGTCGTCACCACGTTCCTGCTGGGCCTGTTCCTGGCGATCGTCTTCAACGACGAGCGGGTGCGGGGGCGGCGCTTCTACCGCGCGCTGATGATCCTCCCGTACGCGATCCCCGGGTTCCTCACCGCGCTGCTGTGGTCCGGCCTGCTCAACCGCCGGTTCGGCTTCATCAACGACGTGCTGCTCGGCGGGGCCGAGATCCCGTGGCTCACGGACCCGTGGCTGGCGAAGCTGTCGCTGCTCGGCGTCAACCTGTGGCTCGGGTTCCCGTACATGTTCCTCATCTGCACGGGGGCGCTGCAGTCGATCCCGCAGGACGTCAACGAGGCCGCGAAGATCGACGGCGCGGGCCGGTTGCGCACCTGGCGGTCGATCACGATGCCGCTGCTGCTCGTCGCGACCGCGCCGCTGCTCATCTCCTCGTTCGCCTTCAACTTCAACAACTTCAACCTCATCTACATGCTCACCGGCGGTGGCCCGCGGTTCGCGGACGCCTCGGTGCCGCTGGGGCACACGGACATCCTCATCACGATGGTGTACTCGATCGCCGGCGTCGACGGCACGGCCGAGAAGAACTACGGCCTGGCCAGCGCGCTGTCGATCGTCATCTTCCTCATCGTCGCGACGATCTCCGCGATCGCCTTCCGCCGCACCCGGCAGCTCGAGGAGATCAACTGACATGTCGACCCGCACCGCAGCACCCGTGGCCCGCCCGCAGCGCACGACGTCGACGTCCGGGGCCCGGATGAGCCGGCGCCGCTGGTTCGCCGAGGTCGGGTGGCGGCACGTCGTCGGGCTCCTCGCCGTCGTGTACGCCGGCTTCCCGATCGTCTACGTCATCTCCGCGTCGCTCAGCGAAGGGGGCACGCTGACCGGCTCCAACGCGCTCTTCGCCGAGATCAGCACCGCCAACTACGCGGCGCTCAGCGACACCCTGTTCTGGTCCTGGATGGTCAACACGCTGGTGATCGCGACCGTCACGGGCATCGGCACCGTGCTCATGGGGGCCGCCGCGGCCTACGCGATGTCCCGGTTCCGGTTCACCGGCCGCCGGGCGACGCTGACCTCGCTGCTGATCATCCAGATGTTCCCGCAGATGCTCGCGTTCGTCGCGATCTTCCTGCTGCTGCTCGGCCTGGGGAACGTGGTGCCGGCGCTCGGGCTCAACAGCAAGCTCGCGCTCATCTGCGTCTACCTCGGCGGGGCGCTCGGCGTGAACACCTTCCTCATGTACGGGTTCTTCAACACCGTGCCGCGCGAGCTCGACGAGGCCGCCAAGATCGACGGCGCCACCCACTCGCAGATCTACTGGACGATCATCCTGCGCCTCGTCGCGCCGATCCTCGCCGTCGTGGGGCTGCTGTCGTTCATCAGCAGCTTCGGGGAGTTCCTCATCGCGCGGGTCATCCTGCAGTCCGAGGCGAACTGGACGATCGCGGTCGGGCTGTACGGCTGGGTCTCGGCCCTGCTCGAGGCCAACTGGGGCCTGTTCGCGGCCGGTGCGGTGATCTCGGCGGTCCCGGTGCTCGCGCTGTTCCTGTTCCTGCAGAAGTACATCGTCGGTGGGTTGACGGCGGGGGCGGTCAAGGGCTGACGCCGGCGGCGGGCCGGACGGACCGGCATGGCGGACGGGCACGGCGGGCTGACGCCGGCGGCGGGCACCAGCGGACGCGGTGCCCGCCGCGCGGTCGTTAGGGTCGTCACCGTGCCGCGCGAGACCCCCACCCCGTCGACCACCCTGTCGAGCGCGGCCGACGACCCTGCCGAGCTCGCCGACACCGACCTCACAGACACCGACGCCTACACCGACGCCGACCGTGAGCGCTGGGTCACCGAGCAGCCGAAGTCCCGCGCCCGGACGCCGTTCGAGCGCGACCGCGCGCGCCTCGTGCACTCCTCGGCGCTGCGGCGGCTCGGTGCCAAGACGCAGGTCCTCGGCCCGGCGAGCGACGACTTCGTCCGGACCCGTCTCACCCACACGCTCGAGGTCGCGCAGGTCGGCCGGGAGATCGGGAAGGCGCTCGGGTGCGACCCGGACGTCGTCGACACGGCGTGCCTCGCCCACGACCTCGGGCACCCGCCGTTCGGCCACAACGGCGAGCGCGCGCTCGCCGAGGTCAGCGCGCACATCGGCGGGTTCGAGGGCAACGCCCAGACGCTGCGCCTGCTCACCCGGCTCGAGCCCAAGGTCGTCGACCCGTCCGGTCGGGCGGTGGGTCTTAACCTCACCCGAGCGAGCCTCGACGCGTCCGTGAAGTACCCGTGGGGCGCGGGCAAGGGCCCCGCCGACCTCGGCGGGCGCGGCACGAACAAGTTCGGCGTCTACGCCGACGACGTCGAGGTGTTCACCTGGTTGCGCGCGGGGGCGCCCCCGGCGCGAAGTGCCTCGAGGCACAGGTGATGGACCTCGCCGACGACATCTCCTATTCGGTGCACGACGTCGAGGACGCCGTCGTCGGCGGGCGCCTCGACCTCGCGGTGCTCACCCGGCCCGACGAGCGGTCCCGTGTCGTGGCGTCCGTGCACGGCTGGTACGGGTACACCGCGAGCGCCGACGAGCTGCTCGCGGCGATGGATCGGCTCGTCGAGGCGCGGCTGTGGGGACGCACCTTCGACGGCTCCCGCGGAGCGCTCGCCGTCCTCAAGGACGCGACCAGCCAGCTCATCGGCCGGTTCGCCGGCGCCGCGCAGGCCGCGACGCGGGAGCGGTACGGCGACGGGCCGCTCACCCGCTACGCCGCGTCCCTCGTCGTGCCGCCGGAGACGGTCGCGGAGATCCTCGTCCTCAAGGGGCTGGCCGTCACCTACGTCATGGCGCCCCGCGAGCACGAGCCGGTGTACGGCAGGCAGCGCGAGATCCTCGTCGACCTCGTCCGGGTCATCTCGGAGCGGGCGCCGGTCGCGCTCGAGCCGCCGTTCGCCGCCGACTGGGCCGCGGCCGCCGACGACGCCGCCCGGTTGCGCGTCGTCGTGGACCAGGTCGCCTCGCTCACCGACGTCAGCGCCGCAGCCTGGCACGCACGACTCGTCCACCCGCCCCGCCACTGACCGGCCCGCCGAGCGTGCCGGTGCTGACCCGGCGGGGGACGCCGGCGGGTGGGCGGCGGGCGGGGCGCACGGGTGGGGGCACCTAGAATCGGGCGCGTGGCAGGGCTGATCCGGCGGGAGGACGTGGACGCGGTCCGCGAGCGTGCGCGGATCGAGGACGTCGTCGGTGAGCACGTCACGCTGAAGTCCGCGGGTGTCGGGTCCATGAAGGGCCTGTGCCCGTTCCACGACGAGCGGTCCCCGTCCTTCCACGTCCGCCCGCAGGTCGGGCGCTGGCACTGCTTCGGCTGCGGCGAGGGCGGCGACGTCATCTCGTTCGTCCAGCGCATCGACGGGCTCGCGTTCGCCGAGTCGGTCGAGTACCTCGCCGGGCGGGTCGGCATCCAGCTGCGCTACGAGGAGGGCAGCGGCGGCCCGCGCACCGGCCCCGACGGCGGGACGCGGCGCCGGCTCATCGACGCGCACGCCGTCGCCGCCCAGTTCTACGCGGAGCAGCTCGCGACGCCGGCGGCGGCGGCCGGACGTGGCTTCCTCGCCGAGCGTGGCTTCGACCGGTCCCACGCCGAGCACTTCGGCGTCGGGTTCGCCCCGCAGGGCTGGGACTCGCTGCTGCGCCACCTGCGCGGACGCGGCTTCACCGAGGCCGAGCTGGTCGCGTCCGGGCTGATGAGCCAGGGGAGCCGCGGCATCTACGACCGCTTCCGCGGCCGGCTGGTGTGGCCCATCCGCGAGGTGACCGGCGACGTCGTCGGCTTCGGCGCGCGCAAGCTGTTCGACGAGGATCAGGGCCCCAAGTACCTCAACACCCCCGAGACCGCGCTCTACAAGAAGTCGCAGGTGCTCTACGGCCTCGACCTGGCCAAGCGGGAGATCGCGAAGGCGCGGCAGGTCGTCGTCGTCGAGGGGTACACCGACGTCATGGCCGCGCACCTGTCCGGTGTCCCGACGGCGGTCGCGACCTGCGGCACCGCGTTCGGCTCCGAGCACGCGCGGGTGGTGCGGCGGCTGCTCGGGGACTCCGCGGGCGCGGGCGGCGTGCAGCTCGCGTCCGGCACGTCGGTCGGCGGGGAGATCATCTTCACCTTCGACGGCGACGCGGCCGGGCAGAAGGCCGCGATGCGCGCGTTCGGCGAGGACCAGTCGTTCTCCGCGCAGACGTTCGTCGCCGTCGAGCCCAGCGGCATGGACCCGTGCGACCTGCGGCAGGCCAAGGGCCCGGACGCCGTGCAGGCGCTGGTCGCCGGTCGCCAGCCGCTCTTCGAGTTCGTCATCCGCACGACGCTCGCCGCGCACGACCTCGACACCGCCGAGGGCCGCGTCGGTGCGCTGCGGGCGGCGGCGCCGATCGTCGCCGGGATCCGTGACGCCGCGCTCCGCCCCGAGTACGCGCGCATGCTCGCGGGCTGGCTCGGCATGGACGCCGGCTCGGTGCGCGACGCCGTCGCCGCCGCCGGACGCACGTCGACGGACCGGTCCCGCGGCGGGCAGGCGCCCGGGCGCGGTCGGCCCGACGACGGCGCCCGGCAGCCCGGCGGGCATCGCCCGACCGGTGGCCGGTCCGACGACGGACGCCGCCCCGGCGCGCCTCCGCCCGCGGAGTCCTCGCTGCCGGCACCGGACCGCCGCGACCCCGTCGCCAACCTCGAGCGGCAGGCCCTCGAGGTGGCGCTCCAGCAGCCCCTGCTCGTCCCGGAGGACTTCGACTCCCTGGCCGCCGACGCGTTCGCGGTCCCGGCGTTCCGCGCCGTCCACGAGGCGATCCGTGCGGCGGGCGGCATGGCCGCGGCGCGCGAGGTCGCAGCCGGCCCGACGGCTGCGGCCGCCTGGGTCGAGCGGGTCAGCGAGGAGGCGGGCGCGGCGGTGCTGCCGCTCGTCACCGAGCTCGCGGTGATGCCGCTGCCGGAGGACCGTCCGGCCGCGGTGGAGACCTACGTGCGCGGTGTGGTCGGCGCGCTCATCGACATGGGCGTGACCCGGGAGATCGCCGCCGCGCGCGGCCGGCTGCAGCGGATGGACCCGGCCCGCGAGCCCGAGGCGTACGAGGCGGCGTTCGCCGAGCTCATCGCGCTCGAGGGCCGACGCCGCGCCCTGCGCGGCCAGGGCTGACCGCGCCGCCCGGCGGTCGGGCGCCGTCCGGCCCGGCGGGTCAGGGGAATCGGGCCCGGCGGGCCGGGACCGACCTACCCGTCGCCGCGTGCGTCCCGCACGAGGTCCGCGCCGGCGGAGGCGAGCAGGCCGGCGTCGGTGACCGTGGCGATCCAGCCGAACCCGTGCGCGCGCAGCGTCCGGGCCGACTCGAGGTCACCGGCGTAGGCACCGGCGCGGACGCCCGCGTCCCGGCACGCCCGGACGACGCGCGCCAACGGCCCGTCGGGCGAGCGGTCCGCGAGCAGGCTCGCATGGTCGGTCCCCAGGGCCAGCGTGAGGTCGAACGGGCCGACGAACACCATGTCGACGCCCGGCGTGCGCGCGATCGCCTCGACCCGCTCGAGCGCCGTCGGCGTCTCCACCATGACCGCGCACATCACGTCCCGGTTCGCCTGCTCGGGCTCGGGGACGGCGGCACCCCAGACGGCGGCCCACGATCCCCGGCTCCGCCCGCCGACCGGCGGGTAGCGGCAGGCCCGGGCGGCGGCCGCGGCCTCGTGCTCGTCGTCGACGAGGGGCACCAGCACCCCGGACGCCCCGGCGTCGAGCGCCCGACCGATCCAGGCGGCGTCCAAGGTCGGGACCCGGACGAGCACGGGCGAGGTGCGCCCGGGCTGGGCGGTGCCGGCCAGGACGCCGAGCGAGTCCACCACGCTCCGGTCGTCGTAGAGGCCGTGCTGCGCGTCGAGGAGCAGCCAGTCGGCGCCTAGCCCGGCCATGACCGACGCGGCGGCCGGTGTGCCGAGCGTGGACCACGCGCCGATCGCGACCGGGGGCGCATCGTCGGAGGCGGTCGGCTGGTCCGGGGCGGGGGAGGTGTGCGTCATGCTCCGATCCGAGCACACGGTGCCGTGCCCGTCGAGGCCACCCGCGCCGGCGTCCGTCCGGTCGCGGCCCGCGGCTCCGCGGTCAGGGGCTTCGCCGGTCCGCGGCTACCGTGGAGACCATGTCGCTGTTCCGCCGCCGTCCTGCGCTGCCGTCCGACGTCCGCGCCCGGCTGGACGTACCCGCCGGCGACCGGGTGATGGCGTCCGCCGAGCTCGTCGACGGCTGGGCGGTCGCCACCCACCGTGCGCTGCACGTCGCCCGCGACGGCGCGCCGGTGCGGCGCCGTCCCTGGTCCGACGTCGACCGCGCGTCGGTGGACCCCGGGACCTCGACGCTGTCGGTGTTCTGGGTCGAGGGACCGACCGACCACCTGCACCTCGCGCACGACGACCCGCGCGGGCTGCCGGAGGTGCTGCGCGAGCGCGTGCAGTCCTCGGTGGTGCACAGCGAGCCGGTCGTGGTCCCCGACGGACGTCGGCTGCGGGTCGCGCTGCGGCGCGGCGAGGACGGCCGGCTGCTCACCCAGGTCATCGGGGACGCCGGCGTCGACCTCGCCGACCCGGCGGTCGCCCGCGTGGTGGACGCCGCCGAGGCGCGTGTGCGGGAGGCGGCAGGACTGCCCCTGTAGTCCTGCTATCGTTTCTCCCGCCGATCCCTCGTAGCTCAATTGGCAGAGCATCCGACTGTTAATCGGACGGTTACTGGTTCGAGTCCAGTCGAGGGAGCAACAGCAGGTCAGGGCCACCTCCGGGTGGCCCTTTCGTGTGTCCGTGCCGGGCGTGCGTCGGGCGGGTGCCCGGAGGGGCCGTCCGGGCGGGTCAGGGGTGCTGCATGTCGATGACGACCCGGGTCGGGTCCTCGAGGCGGAACACGCGGAACGGCTGGTCGGAGGACAGGCCGACCCAGATCTCCAGCTGGCCCTCGACCATCGCGCCGTAGCGGACGTCCCGCACCACGCCGGCTGCGGTGGGTGTGATGGTGCGGGGGCCTGCGAAGGGCTGGGCGCCCGGCTCGGTCGGGTAGCGGACCCCACGGACGAGGATCAGCAGGTAGTCGTCGCCCAGCAGGTAGACCGGCTCGCCGGCGGCCTGCTGGGTCGGGTTGTCGACGTACTCCCCGCGCCACCCCGGCAGGCCCTGCCCCTCGAGGTCCAGCACGACGCGGTCGAAGCCCTCGTGCACCGCGAACCGGAGGTCCACCGGGCTCAGCCGAGCGCCGTCGGTGACCTGCGCGGTGTCGGGGAGCCGGTCGGCCGTGAACGGCGCCTCCTCCTCGCCCGGGTCGTCGCCGGTGATGTCCGGGTGGAGGACGTCGATGACCACGCGGGTGGGGTCCTCCAGCCGGAAGACCCGGAAGGGCTCCGGCGACGACAGGCCGACGTAGAGCTCGGCCTGGCCCTCGTAGACGGCCCCGTAGACGACCTCCTCCACGACCCGGCCCGAGCCGGGACGGAAGCGCTGCGGTCCCCGGTACTCCGGTGCGCCGTCCGCGGTGGGGTAGACCACGCCCCGGACGTGGACCTGCAGCGCAGCCTCGCCGGCCAGCTCGACCGGGGAGCCTGAGCCGGGCAGACTCGGGTCGCTCACGTACCGGCCCAGCCAGCCGGGCAGGCCGGGGCCTGCGACGTCCAGCACGATGCGGTCGAAGCCGTCGTGGACGCCGAAGCGCAGGTCCACCGGGGACAGCCGGGCGTCGTCGGTGGCCTCGGCCGTGTCCGGCTCCAGGTCGGCCGGGAAGGGCGCCTGGTCGCCGGACGGGTCCGGGTCGGCCACCGGCTCGTCACCACCGGTGACGCTCGGGTGGTGGACGTCGATGACGACCCGGGTCGGGTCCTCCAACGAGAAGGCCCGGAAGGGTTCCCGCGAGCCCAGTCCGACGAAGATCTGCTGGGTGCCCTCGAACAGCGGCCCGCGCACCACGTGCTCCACCACACCGGCGGACTGCGGCGCCACGTTCGGCGAGCCCTCCCAGGGTTCGGCGCCCTCCTCGGTGGGGTGGACGACGCCGTCGATCCGGACCTCCAGCGCTGCGTCGCCGGCCAGGTCCACCCTCTCGCCGGAGCCGTCGGCGGTGGGCGTGTCCGTGTACTCGGCCGTCCACCCCGGGCTGCCGGACCCGCTCAGGTCGATCACCACGCGGTCGTACCCGTCATGGACGCCGAACCGCATGCCGGTGGGGCTCAGCTCAGCGCCCTCGCCGACGGGGCCGAAGTCGGGCTCGAGGTTCGCCGGGAACGGGTCGTCGGTGCCCGCGTCGAGGACCGGCAGCGACGTCTCGGTGGCGGGAGCCAACGGCTGCGCGCCGAGGCCGTCGGACGGGGACTGCGTGGACGACGTCGCCGGCGGCGAGCCGGGCGACGCGGGCGAGGCGGGCGCGTCTGAAGTGCAGCCGGCCAGGGCCAGCGCGCCCGCCGCGACGACGGCGAGGGTCCGGGCGCCTCGGGTACGGCGGAGGTGGGTCATGTCGCTCCTCGGTCGGTGGGGCGACCAGCGGCCCACGGGCCGACCGGCCTCACTCGTCCATCTCCACCCCTATCCCGGCCGGGCGCCGCCCCGCAACCAGGCGCCCAGGACCGTTAACTGACCGTGCTGTGACGTCATGTTGAAACTTCACTGGTCTCGGCTTGACCTGCGCATGTCGACCGACGACGACGATCGTCACCCGGAACCGCGACCAGGCGGCGTCGCCCCGGTCCCGTGCGCCGCCCCCGCGAGCCCGCAGCGAGCGGCGCGTCGGCGGCGGGCTCAGCGGGGCCGTCGCCGAGCCGACGGGCGGCGGCTCGGGTCAGCGGGGCTCAGCGGGTGCTCTCCCGCAGGACGAGCCGGGAGTTGACCGTGGTGGTTGCCTGGGAGCGCAGGTCGCCCGTCCCGGCGGTCCGGATGCGCCGTTCGAGCAGGTCGAGGACCAGCTCCGCGATGGCGTCGTTCCCGGGCTCCACCGACGACAGCCGGGGGATCAGGAAGTCGTCCTCCTCGCCGTTGTCGAAACCGATCACCTGGACGTCCCGCGGCACGTGCAGGTCGAGGTCCGCCAGCGCCCGCAGGGCGCCCATCGCGAGCGCGTCGGTGACGCAGAAGACGGCGTCGAACGCCACGCCCGCCTCGTGCAGGTCCATCACCGCGCGGTAGCCCTCGTCCCACGCGTACGTCCGGACCTCGACGACGAGACCTTCGTCCACGGGCAGGCCGAGGTCACCATGGGCCTGGCGGTAGCCGCGGGTGCGCAGGGACGCCATGTCCTCGGTGTCGTCGTGACGGCCTCCGACGATCACGACGTGTCGGGAGCACGTGCTCAGCAGATGCCTGGTCGCGTCCCGGCTGCCACCGACGTTGTCCATCATCACGTGGTCGAACCGGCTGGGCACCGGGCTCTCCCCGAGGAACACGACCGGTGACTCGAACCGGAGCCTGGCCAGATCCGTCGAGTCGAGCCGGACGAGGTTGACGATCACCCCGTCGTACCGGCGCAGGTGGCCGAAGGAGATGGCCTCGAGCTCGCGTTCGCGCGTCCCGCCCGTCCGTTCCACCAGCAGGTGTCGACCACAGCTCTGCGCGGCCGCGGAAAGCCGGTTCGACAGGTGCGCGTAGTAGGGGCTGTCGAGCTCCGGCAGGACGACGCCGATCGCGCCGGTCCGGCCCGTCCGCAGGCTCCGAGCGGTGGCGTTGACCTGGTAGCCGAGCTCGTCGATGGCCGCCAGGACCCGCATCCTGGTGTCCGCGGCGACCCCCGGCCGTCCGTTGATCACGTTGGACACGGTCATCGTCGACACGCCCGCCGTTCGCGCCACGTCGACCATCCGCACCATGGCGCGATCCTCCCATCCGGGCGGGGCTCGCCACCGCGTGCCCCGCGGTGTGCGCCCGCCCGCGTCCGTGCCGGCGGGCCTTGACACTCGTCTGTCATCACGGCCAGGATGCCTGTGACGGTGTACGACGTCGTAAAGATGCAGGTAGAGACGTTGTATCGATGAAAGCACCGTCACCCAGCCGCCCTGGACCGCCCCTTCGGTCATGCAGGACAGGACGCTCGATCGAGTCGTCGGTCAGTGGCGGGCACCTCAAGGAAGAGGGAGTCACCGAGTGAGTGCTGTGCAGCAGGACCATCCAACGGCCCGACGGAGCCGACGAGCGCTCGCGCTCGTGACGGGCGCCGCGATCGCGATGACGGGAGCCGTCGCGGTGTCCGCGCCGGCGCGGGCCGACGCCCCGTGGCTCGTCGTCGACGACGACGGCTTCGCGACCTTCACCATCCCGGTGGACGAGGTCGAGGCGGCCGTCGGCGCGGACGTGAACCAGATCGTCGCCGAGGGGAACTTCGGCCCCTCGGCCAACTGGGCTGAGTTCGGCCTCACCATCCGGGGTGACACGGCGACCGGCATCCTGGGCCCGCTCGAGCCGGGCTTCTACTACTACCAGGTCACCGCGGACGACCACCTGACCGTCAAGGACCCGACGAACCCCTCCAGCGTCGCGTCGGAGCCCGAGTGGAGCACCTTCCTCGTCGCGGGTGAGGGCGCCGAGCTGCTGGCCGACGGACCCGAGGGTGCCCGCGGTGCGGTCGAGGAGCTCACCTACGACAGCTCGGTCGCGGGGAGCGGCGCTCGGCGCTGGTGTGGACGCCGCCCGGCTTCGACGCCGAGCGGGCCGAGCCCTACCCGGTGCTCTACCTCCAGCACGGCGGCGGCCAGAGCTACCGCGACTGGGTCGAGGTCGGACGCGCGGCCCAGATCTTCGACAACCTCCACGCGGACGGTGCGATCCAGCCGATGGTCGTCGTCATGGGCAACGGCAACGTGCCCAGCTTCACCGACGAGCTCTTCCGGATCGCCCGCGCCGCCGAGCGCCGGTACAACGTCAGCAGCGACCCCGCCCAGCGCGCGCTCGCCGGGCTTTCCATGGGCGGGGGGCAGACGTTCGACGTCCTCGTGTCCGAGCCGGGCGCGTTCTCCCACGTCGGCACCTTCGGCGCCGGCCGCTTCAACCACCTCGACGACCTGCCCGCGGACGAGATCAACGAGGGCACCGAGCTGCTGCGCCTGTACGTCGGCAACCCGACGGACATCGCGTACAACGACGTCCACCACGCGATGCAGAAGCTGGACGCGGCGGGGGTCGAGTACCAGTTCGACGGCGCCAACCCGGACGCCGGCCACAACTGGGACGCGTGGCAGGAGAACCTGGTCGACTTCGCCCAGCGGCTCTTCCAGGACGGCCGGTACCCGGGCATGAGCCCCGGGCACACGGCGATCGACGCACCGTTCGAGACGCCGGCGTCCGGCACCACCCCGACGCCGTGGGTCAGCGAGGACGGGTACGTCACCTTCGAGACGACCACCGACTTCGCCGACGCCGAGCACGTCACGGTGTGGGCGAACTGGGGCCCGAGCAACCTGTGGCTGCGCGTCGAGCTCGGCAAGGCGGGCGACCGGTGGCGCGGCACGGTCGGACCGCTCGAGCCGGGCTGGTACCACTACCGCCTCATCGTGGACATGGTGTCGACCAAGGACACCGGGAACCCCACGAGCGTGACCACCGAGCCGACGTGGAGCCAGTTCTTCGTCCCGGGGGAGAGCGCCCGTCTGGTCGCTCCCGTCCCCGAGGGCGAAGGCGGCACGATCCAGCCGATGGAGTACCACAGCGAGGTCACGGGCGAGGAGCGCACCGCCCTGGTGTGGACCCCGCCGGGCTACGACGCCGACCGGGCCGAGCCGTACCCGGTGTTCTTCCTCCAGCACGGCGGTGGGCAGCGGTACACCGACTGGAGCGAGATGGGCCAGGCCAAGAACATCCTCGACAACCACCTGCGTGACGGGAACCTCGAGCCGATGGTCGTGGTCATGCCGGACGGCAACGTCACCGACTACACCGCCGAGCTGCTCGAGAACGTCGTCCCGGCCACCGAGGCGCAGTTCAACGTCAGCGACGACCCGAGCCGGCGCGCCCTCGCCGGTCTGTCCCGGGGAGCCGGGCAGACGATGGGGGTCCTGACCCAGCGTCCGGGCGACTTCGCCTACATCGGTGCCTTCTCGGGCGGCCTGGGCGGGGACGGCTCGGCGCTGGACGTCGACGCCATCAACGAGGGCACGACGCTGCTTCGCCTGTACAACGGCAACGTCACCGACTTCACCTACGCCGGCGTCGTCAACACGATGGCGACCTTCGACCGCCTCGGCGTGCGGTACGAGTTCGAAGGGTGGTACGAGGGTCCGCACGGGTGGGACACCTGGCAGTACGCGCTCGCCGACTTCGCCCCGCGCCTGTTCCGGGACGCGACGGCGCACGACTCCGAGGAGATCGCCATCGACGTCACCGTCCCGGAGGTCGCCGAGGGCTTCCTGTCGATGACCGTCGCCGAGTACGGGGACAGCGCCACGCTCGGTGAGGCGCGCAACGCCGGTGACCGGCTCGTGGCCGGGGGTGAGCTCCCGACCATCACGGTGACGGACTCGCGCACCGACCAGCAGGCGGGCGACTCGGGCTGGGCGGTCTCCGGGCAGTCCTCGGCGCTCGTCGCAGCGGGCCGCACGATCGAGGCCCACCACGTCGGGTGGACCCCGATGCTGGTCGAGCCGCGTGACGGGGTCCGCGTGGGTGCGCCCGTGCCGACCATCATGAGCGGGGGCACGGGGCTGTCGACCCCGCAGCGGCTGGTCGAGGCGGAGGGCGACGGACGCCACGGCTCGGTCACCGCGAAGGCCGGGCTGCAGCTCGAGGTCCCGGTCGACACCGATCCCGGCACCTACACCGGTGCCGTCACGGTGTCGCTCTTCCCGGTCGACTGACACCCGTCGACCGGCATCCATGACGAGCTGTGGTGCGGCCGCCGGGTGCGGCCGCACCACAGCTCGTCCGCTCCCCTGAAGGAGACAGGCATGACCCGCTCGCGCACCGCCGTCCTCGCCGTGGCGACCGCCGCCGTGCTCACGGTCCTCCCGTCCGGCGCCGGCGCCGTGGGGAGCGCGGCCGGCACGGTGCCGGCGGCGTCGGTCGAGGACCCGGCCGCGGACCGGCGCACGACGTGGACGATCGGTCCCGCCGGTGCCGACGGCCCGGACAGCCGGACCTCGATCCGCCACGCGGTCGACCCGGGGGAGACGGTCACCGACCACGTGGCCGTGACGAACTTCGGCCCGGACCCCGCGACGTTCCGCGTCTACGCCGGGGACGGCGTGGTGGGGGACGACGGCGCGTTCGACATCCGCCCGCGCGGTAGCGAGCCGACCGACGGCGGCCGGTGGGTGACCGTGGCGGACGCGCCCGGTGCGTCGCGGGACGCCGACGGCTCCCTCACCGTCGCGCTCGAGCCGGAGACCACCGTCGTCGTCCCCGTGACCATCGCGGTCCCGCAGGAGGCCACGCCCGGTGACCACCCGGCCGGAGCGGTCGCCGAGATCGTGCCGGCCGGCGCCCTGCCGGTGGAGGTGTCGACGCGCGTCGGGGTGCGCGTGCACCTGCGGGTCACCGGCGAGATCGAGGCCGGCGTGGTCGCGCGCGACGTGCGCACGGACTGGCAGCCCTCGCCGAACCCCTCGCCCCCGGCTCGGTGGTGACGACCTACACGCTGGAGAACACCGGCAACGTGCGGGTCGGCACCGACACGCTCGTGCGGGTCGCCGGCCCCTTCGGCGCCCTGGCGTCCGAGACGGCGGAGGGCCGGCGCGAGCTCCTGCCGGGCCAGCGGGTCACCGCCCGGACCGAGGTCCCGGTGTGGGGTCTGGTCCGCGCCCGTGCGGAGGTCACGGTGGACGCCACCGCCGTCGGTGAGGACCCCCGTTGCCCGACGTCGCCCCGGGGCGGTCCGTGGTCGGGCTGTGGGCCGTGCCGTGGGCGCAGGTGGTGGTGCTCCTGCTGGCCGCGGCGCTCCTGGTCGTGCGCCGCCGTCGACGGCGCCGCGCGGAGCGGGCGATCGAGGCGCACATCGACGCGGCCGTCTCCGCCGCGACGTCGCGGAACGGCACAGGGACGTCCCCGGCGACGGAGGGTCAGAAGCCGGACGCGGCCAGCCACCCCAGGAACGTGCCGAACCAGTGGTCCGAGAGCGTTCCGCGTCCGCGGATCCCGAAGCCGTGACCGCCTGACGCGTAGGCGTGCGCCTCGATCGAGGCGCCGGCCCGGGACCACGCCCCCAGGATGTGCGTGCACGCCTCGACGACCGTCGCACCGAACTCGTCGTCGCTGGCCCACGCGAGGAACATCGGGGGCGCCGGTCGCGGCACCGGGATGTCCCCCACCACGCCGGGTAGACGGGGGCCACGAACGACGGCCGCTCGGACGCCGCCGCGTCGAGCGTGGTCGCCAGCGACACGAAGGCGCCGGCGGAGAACCCGAGCATGCCGAGCCGTGCGGGATCGACCGCCCACTCGGCGGCGCGGTCGCGCACGAGGCGCAGCGCGGCCGTGGCGTCGGCGACGACGGTGGCCCGGTGATCCCGCGAGGTCGCGGCGATGTAGTCGCGGTCGGTCGCGATGCGCTCCGCCACGGCCGCGAAGGCGTCCTCGGCGACCGGCGTGGGCGCGAGCCGGTACCGCAGGACGAAGGCGGCGATGCCCTGGTCCGCGAGGCGCTCCGCGACTGCGGTGCCCTCGTTCTCGATCGCGAGGAAGTGCAGGGCGCCGCCCGGGAGGACGACGACGCCCGTGCCGGTGGCCCGGGCCGGGTCGGGCAGGTAGGGCGTGAGGGTCGGGACGGTGACGTTGCGCAGCAAGGGCTGGTCGTCGTCGGGGTCCCAGGAGGCGGGGGCGAGGATGGACCGGTCGTCCCCCGTGACCCCGCCGAGGCGGACCGGGGCGAGGCGCCGCACCGTCACACGCGCTCCCCGGTGCCGCCGGTGGACTCGCGGGCGACGATGTGGAAGCCCGCCTTGTGCAGCCGCGGGGTCTGCGGCGTGCGGGTGCCGGACTCGATGCGCTCGAGGAGCATCGCGACGGCGGTCTCGGCGATCTCCTCCCGGCCCGGGTCCACGCTGGACAGCGACGGCAGCGTGAACTGACCGTTCTCGATGTTGTCGAAGCCGATGACCGCCACGTCGTCCGGCACGCGGCAGCCGGCCTCGCCGAGCGCACGCAGGACGCCGATCCCGAGGGTGTCGTTCAGCGCGAGGATCGCGTCGAAACCGACCCCGGAGGACAGCAGCTCACGCGTCGCGTCGGCGCCGTTCTCCGGGTGCCAGGGCGACGGCGCGCTCGAGGCGGCGGTCCTCGGGCAGGCCGGCCGCGGCGAGCGCCTCGCGGTAGCCCTGCACGCGCAGGTCCGAGGGTCGCAGCTGACCGGTCCGGTGGTCGGGGTGGGCCCCGACCACGGCGATCCGGCGGCGTCCCAGCGCGAGCAGGTGCTCGACGGCGGCCCGCGCTCCCTCGACGTTGTGCATCGTGACGTGGTCGGTCGGCCCCCCGAAGATGCGCTCACCGAGCAGGACGAGCGGGTACGTCACGTCGTCCAGCAGCCCCCGGTCCTCGGTCCCGAGTCGCTCGGGGCTGAACAGGAGCCCGTCCGTCTGCCGCAAGCCGTTGGCGAGCACGGCCATCTCGTGGTCGCGGTCGGCGCCGGCCTGACCGACGATGACGCTGAGGTTGCGGCGTTCGGCCACCGCGATCACCGCGTCCGCCAGCTCGGCGAAGTAGGGCTGACGGAGCTCGGGCACGGCGAGACCGATGACGCCGGTCCGTCCCGATCGCAGGCCCCGCGCCGACAGGTTCGGGCGGTAGCCCAGCTCGGCGATGGCCTGCTGGACGCGTGCCCGGGTGTCCGGGCGCACGTGCGGGTGGTCGTTCACCACGTTGGACACGGTCTTGTTCGACACACGCGCCAGGAGCGCGACATCGCGCATGGTCACACTCACGACGGCGGCTCCGCGCTGTTGTCACGCCGTCGGCGCCCACGCGGAGCGCACCGGGGCGAAGGATCGATTCTCGGGGTCGCGCCGACGTCCTCCGGGGCCCGGCGCAGGTGCACGGTTCCCCGGCTCCGGTGGGCGGGCGCAGGGCAGATGGTACATCGGCGCTCCCCTCGGCGACCGGCCGGTCCGCGGCGAGGGTCCGCTGCGGCTCGCCCGGGCGTGTTCTTGACACGTCGCGGGTCGCCCGGCAACACTGGCGCAGCAGTTACAACGTCGTAATATCGCAGGTCACAGATGTATAACGTCATTGGCGACGTCATGTCACCGCTGTGGGCACACCGCCGTGGCCCCGTCGGCGCGGCGATGCCGTGCGCGCAGCCGCACATGGCCGCCGAGCGGCGTGCGTGACCGTCGAGACACCGAGAGCAGGAGAACCGCAGTGGCACTGTCGCAACGGGTCGAGTCGCCGCCGAGCGCGCGGCGTGGGCGGCGCCCCCTCAAGGACCTGCTCTACTCCCAGCACCTGGCGCCGTACTTCTTCATCGCGCCGTTCGTCATCACGCTGCTGGCGTTCTGGGCGTTCCCGCTGGTGCGGACGTTCATCATGAGCACGCAGGAGGTGCTGTTCGGCGAGGCGGCCTTCGTGGGCACCGACAACTACGAGCGGCTCTGGCGCGACCGGATCTTCTGGCAGGCCCTGTACAACAGCGCGCGGTACATGGTGCTCACCCTCCTGCTGCTGATCCCCATCCCGCTCGTGCTCGCCGCGATCATCAACTCCAAGATCGGCAGCGAGCGGGTCAAGAACCTCTTCAAGGCCTCCCTGTTCGTCCCGGCGCTGACGTCCATCGTGGTTGCCGGCATCATCTTCCGGCTGATGTTCTCCGAGACCAGCACCGGTCTGATGAACCAGTTCATCTCGCTGCTCGGCGCCGACCCGGTCCGGTGGCTGCGGACCGACACGGGCGGCCTCATCGCGTTGCTCGCCCTGGCGATGTGGCGATACACCGGGGTCAACATCCTCTACTTCCTCGCCGGGATGCAGTCCATCCCCGACGAGTACTACGAGGCCGCGTCCATCGACGGGGCGGGCCGCGTGCGGCAGTTCTTCAGCATCACCCTGCCGAACCTCAAGCCGACCCTCGTGTACGTCACGACCATCAGCATCTACGGCGGACTGGCGATGTTCCTCGAGAGCTTCATGCTCTACGCCGGCAACAACTCGCCCAACAACCAGGGGCTGACCGTCGTCGGCTACCTGTACCGCCGGGGCATCGAGGAGAACGACCTCGGGTTCGCCTCCGCGGTCGGCGTCGTCCTGCTCGTGGTGATCATGACGATCAACCTGACCTACCTCACGCTCACCGGGACGTTCAAGAAGGAGGAGCGATGAGCACGCCGAGCCCGCTGACCACCGCGGTCACCCCGGTCCCGACGACGTCGGGCCCGCCGCCGACCCCGCGACGTCCCGTCCGGACGAAGCACACCCTGCCCCGGGGCCTTTTCGCGGCGGTGCAGACCGGCTTCCTCGTCGTCATCGCGCTCCTCGTGCTCGTCCCGCTGGCCGCGATCTTCGTGGGGACGTTCCAGGACGGCAACCAGATCATCCGCAACGGGCTCACGTGGGACATCGAGCTCAGCGACCTGTCGCTCGACAACTACGTGATGCTGTTCACCGACTCCGGCCTGTACTTCCGGTGGTTCGTGAACTCGGTGGTGCTGACCGCGGTGCAGGTGGCCGGGACGCTGCTGGTCAGCTCGTTCGTCGCCTACGGGTTCGCGATGTACGACTTCAAGGGCAAGAACGCCTGGTTCATCTCCGTCCTGCTCCTCATGACGGTGCCCTTCGAGATCATGATGCTCCCGCTGTTCGTCCTGGTGAACGACTTCGGGCTCGCGGACAACTACTCCGTCATCGTGTTCCCGTTCCTCGCGGCGTCGGTGACCATCTTCTTCTTCCGGCAGTACTTCCTGGGCATCCCCAAGGAGCTGCTCGAGGCCGGGCGGGTCGACGGCGTCACCGAGTTCGGCATCTTCTTCCGGATCGTCCTGCCCATCGCGAAGCCGGCGCTCGCCGCCATGGCGATCCTCAACGGGATGGTCATCTGGAACAACTTCCTGTGGCCGCTGCTCGTGCTGCGGTCGGCCGAGAAGTTCACGCTGCCGATCGGCCTCAACACGCTGCTCACCCCGTACGGCAACAACTACGAGCTGCTGATCATCGGCTCCTTCTTCTCCCTGCTGCCCGTCCTGGTCCTGTTCTTCCTCTTCCAGAGGTTCTTCATCGCCGGCATGACGGCCGGGGCACTCAAGGGCTGACCGACCAGGCCCGACCGACCACCGCAAGAGCAACGAAAGGCACATCATGGCTGGATCACGGAAGTTCACCTCGCTGGCCGCCGCCGGCGTCGCTGGCCTGCTCATGCTCTCCGCGTGCAGCGGCGACACCGGGGACGACGCAGCCCCCGCCGAGGGCGGCGGTGCCGCCGACGGCGAGGCGGTCGCACTCGACATGTGGGTGTTCGCGGAGCTGCACGCCACCTACTACGAGCAGATGGCCGAGGAGTGGAACGAGCAGAACCCGGACCGTCCGGTGGAGCTCGCCGTCACGGTGTACCCGTACGACGACATGCACAACAAGCTGCAGCTCGCCGCCAACTCGGGGTCCGGGCTTCCGGACGTCGTCGACATCGAGGTCAGCAAGTTCTCCAACTTCGTCACCGAGGACGGCCGGACGCCGCTCATGGACCTCAGCGAGGCCGCCGAGCCGTACGCCGACGACATCGTCCAGGCGCGGATGGACCTGTACAACCGCGGGGAGGCCAGTACGGGTTCCCCATGCACGTCGGCGCCTTCGTCGCCTTCTACAACGCCGCCCTGCTCGAGGCGGCCGGGATCGACTACACGACCATCGAGACGTGGGACGACTTCCAGGCCGCCGGTGCGCAGTACAACCAGGCCACCGGCAAGGCGTTCGGTGTGGCGAGCACGGGCGTGAACATGGTCGAGCCGCTGATCGTCGCCCAGCACGGGGGCAACTTCTTCGACGAGGACGGCAACGTCGCGGTCAACAGCCCGGAGGTCGTCGAGGCCCTCGAGCTCGAGCAGGCCATGCTCGAGGCGGGCGCGATCTCCACCATCCCCGGTGGGAGCCCGGACTCGGAGGAGGCGTTCGGCGCCATCAACCGCGGTGACTACGCGGCGATCGTCTACCCCGCCTGGTACACCTCGCGCTTCGTCGACTACATGCCTGACCTCGCCGGAGACGTCGCGATCGCCCCCGCCCCCGTGCTCGAGGACGGCGACGTCGCGACCATCGGCGGTGGCGGTACCGGGACGGCGGTCGTCGAGTCCTCCGACAACGCCGACTTCGCGGCGGAGTGGCTGGCCTTCGCCAAGCTCTCGCCCGAGGCGAACGTCGCGGTCTGGGAGGTCCTCGGCTTCGACCCCGTCAACATGGCGGTGTGGGAGGACGAGGAGGTCACGAAGAACCCGGACAACAAGTTCAACCAGTACTTCCGGACGAACCTCTTCGACACGCTCAACGAGGTCGCGGACGAGATCGGCCACTTCGAGGCGTTCACCAACCCGAACCTGCCGGCGCTCGACAACATGTTCACCACCGTCACCTGGACCGAGATCTTCGAGAACGGTGTGGAGCCGCAGCAGGCTCTCGACCAGGCGCAGGCCGACCTGGAGAACCAGATCGGCCAGTAGGTCACGCGAGGCCCCGGGTGCCGGCCGGCGCCGGCGCCCGGGGCCCGCGCGGTCCGTGCCCGCCCAGGCGCACCCCAGCCCATCCCAGCCCGTCCCCTCGGTCGAGACCGCTCGACCGCGCACCACCACAACCCAGGAGCAGTCCATGCAGAACGGCAAGCTGTCGATCGATCCCGCGTTCGTCGTGGCGCCCGTCAACCGTCGGGTGTTCGGGTCGTTCGTCGAGCACATGGGTCGGTGCGTGTACGGCGGCATCTTCGAGCCGGGCCACCCGACCGCGGACGACGCCGGCCTGCGGGGTGACGTGCTGGAGCTCGTGCGCGAGCTGGGGGTGACGGCCGTGCGGTACCCGGGCGGCAACTTCGTCTCGGGCTACAAGTGGGAGGACGGCGTCGGGCCGGTCGACGACCGCCCGACCCGCCTGGACCCCGCGTGGCGCACCATCGAGACGAACGCGTTCGGCCTCAACGAGTTCATGGAGTGGGCCACGAAGGCCGACGTCGAGCCGATCATGGCGATGAACCTCGGGACGCGGGGCCTGCAGGAGGCGATCGACCTGCTGGAGTACGCCAACCACCCGCAGGGCACGGCCCTGTCGGACGCGCGCATCGAGCACGGCGCGAAGGAGCCGCACGGCATCCGGATGTGGTGCCTGGGCAACGAGATGGACGGCCCCTGGCAGCTCGGCCACAAGACCGCCGAGGAGTACGGGCGCCTCGCGGCCGAGACCGCGCGCGCGATGCGGCAGTTCGACCCGGACCTCGAGCTCGTCGCCTGCGGGAGCTCGGGTCGGCACATGCCGACCTTCGGCGCCTGGGAGGCGACCGTCCTCGAGCACACCTACGACGTCGTGGACCTCGTGTCCGCGCACGCCTACTACCAGCTCGACGGTGACGACGTCGGCAGCTTCCTGGCGTCGTCGGTCAACATGGACCTGTTCATCCGTGAGGTCGTCGCCACCGCGGACCACGTCGGCGCGAAGCTGTCCTCGTCGAAGAAGATCAACATCTCCTTCGACGAGTGGAACGTCTGGTACCTGCGCGAGATGCAGGAGAGCGGCCTGCCGGAGGACTGGACGGTCGCCCCGCGCATCAGCGAGGACGCCTACACGGCCCTGGATGCCGTCGTCGTCGGCTCGCTGCTGATCACGTTGCTCCGGCACAGCGACCGGGTGACCGCCGCCTGCCAGGCGCAGCTGGTCAACACCATCAGCTCGATCCGCACCGAGCCGAACGGCCCGGCGTGGCGGCAGTCGATCTTCCACCCCTTCGCGCTGACCGCGCGGCACGCGCAGGGGCAGGTGCTGGACCTGCGGGTGGACGTGCCCATGCTGGCGACGGCGAAGCACGGCGACGTGCCGGTCCTGGACTCGGTCGCGACCTGGGACGCCGGGGAAGGCCGCCTCGCCGTGTTCGTGGTCAACCGGGACCCCGCCGAGCCGGTCGCCTTCACCACGGACCTGCGCGGCTTCGGCGAGGTGCGCCTGACCGAGGCGGTGCTCCTCGGCGGCGACGACCTGTTCGCGGCGAACACCGTGGAGGAGCCGGACCGCGTCGTCCCCCGGCCGCACACCTCGAGCACGGTCGACGGCACGACCCTGCGCGCCGAGCTGCCCGCGGCGTCCTGGAGCATGTTCCTGCTGGAGGTGTCCCGCTGAGCGCGCACCCCGCCGCGCCGGAACGACCGGCGGGGTCAGGTGACGGGTTCGGCTACCTGCTCGTCCACTTCGTCGAGGCCCCGGACGGCTACGGGGAGCAGGTCCACTTCTCGCTCAGTGACGGGGACGACCCGTGCACGTGGGTCCGGCTGAACGGCGGCGAGCCGCTGCTGCGGTCCACCGTGGGCACCACCGGGATCCGCGACCCGTTCGTCGTGCGCGGCGCGGACGAGTTCTTCATCGTCGCGACCGACCTGCGGATCTACGGCGGCGACGACGCCGGATGGGACGCCTGGACGCGTCACGGGAGCCGCGACCTGCTGGTGTGGCGGTCGACGGACCTGGTGTCGTGGTCGGAGCCGTGGACCCTGGAGGTCGCCCCGCCCGAGGCGGGGATGGCGTGGGCGCCGGAGGCCGTGTACGACGCCGAGCGCGGCGAGTTCCTGCTGTTCTGGTCGTCGGCGCTCTACGCGGCGGACGACGAGGACCACCGCGGCGAGGCGTACAGCCGGGTGCTGGCGGCCTGGACGCCGGACTTCCGTCGCATCGCCGAGCCGACCGTGCTGATCGATCGTGGTGTCGACGTCATCGACACCACGATCCTGGTCCAGGACGGTGCCGTGCACCGGATCTCGAAGCAGGAGTCGTTCGGGCCGGACTCCGACCGCGTCTACCACGAGGTCGGGCCCGCGCTCCTGTCCGACGGGTTCCGAACCGTGGCGCGGCGGATCGGTGCGGACGCGCACGGCAAGCTCGAGGGGCCCGTGGTGTTCAAGGACCACCACGACGACGTCTGGTACCTGTTCCTGGACCAGTACGAGCGTCGACCGCAGGGCTACGTGGCGTTCCGGACGTCGGACCTCGCGGGGGGCGCGTGGGAACCGG
Source organism: Cellulomonas sp. ATA003 (assembly GCF_031582905.1). Classification (NCBI taxonomy): domain Bacteria; kingdom Bacillati; phylum Actinomycetota; class Actinomycetes; order Micrococcales; family Cellulomonadaceae; genus Cellulomonas; species Cellulomonas sp. ATA003. The sequence continues at coordinate 2,418,984 of NZ_CP133990.1, read as the reverse complement.
TCCCGCCCGAGCGGTTCCACATGCCACCGGACACCAAGCACGGTGGCGTCCTGCCGCTGCGCGGCGACGAGTGGGAGCGACTGCGCGGCGCCCTCACCCGCTGAGGACCGGCGGCCCGGTCGGGGCGGCTGCCGGTCGTCGCGCCGGTGAGGTCGAGGACCTCGCCGGCGCGACCGCGGTTTGCGGTGGACCCGTGCTCCGCGCATGCTGGGCGACGCCTCCGGGACGACCGTTCCCGGGACCGCACGCAGGGCGACCACGTCCCTCTCCACCGTGACGAAGGACGACCGATGACCACGCCCGTGCCCCCGCGTCGAGGCGCCCCGGGGGCACCCGGATGTGCCCCACCGCGCTCGCGACCCTGGGCCTCGCCGTCCTCGTCGCCTCCGCCGTGCCGTTCGTGCCCACCGGTGAGATCGTCAGCGGCGCCGCGGCGCTCGCGGGCGGCTCGGTGCCGGCCGCGCTCACCCTGTACGTCGTCGTCCTCGTCGCGTCGGTGCTCGGCGACGGCGTGATGTACGTCGCCGCGACCGTCGCCGCCGACCGCCTCCCCGCACGCGCGAGGGCCTGGTTGGCGGCGCGGAGGTCGGCACCGGCCGTGCGGCGCGCGCGCCGGGACATCTCCGGGCGCGCGTACCGGTCGCTGCTGGTGGGCCGGCTCGTGCCGGGAGCCCGCGCGCCGGTGATCATCGCGCTGGGTGCGGGCCGGTGCGCCCCGGGCACGTTCGTGGCCGCGGACGTGCTGGCCTGCGCGGTGTGGGCCGGCCTCTACGTGACGATCGGCGCCGTCGGCGCACGCGTCACCGGTCACCCGGTGGCCGGGACCGCCCTGGCCGTCGCCTGCGCCGTCACGCTCGGCCTGACGGTGCAGGGTGTGCGCCGACGGGTCAGTCGCGGCAGAACACCGTGACCGCGGCGACGCCCACGACGTCGGGACCGTAGGCCTCGGCGAACCTGCGCGCGTCCGCCTCGGAGGCGAAGTACACCGACGCGGCGATCGTCTGCGGGTCGAGACCGAGGGCCTCGGCGGCACCCTGGTCGCAGGCGAGCTCGCCGTGACCGCCGGGCTGGTACCCGAGCTCGCGGAGCCGCTCGTCGGTCGCGGTCAGGGCGGGGGCGTCGAAGGACTCCACCACGGTCAGGTACACCCCCACGCCTCGTCCCCGTGGGCCGGGTCGACCTGCTCCGGCGGTGACGACGGGGCCGCGGGTGCGGTCGTCGGCTCCGGTGTCGGGGCCGGGGCGGGGGCGGTGGTCGCGGCGTCGTCGGGGGTCGGCGTCGGGGTGGGCGAGGCGGTCGGCGTCGGGTCGTCCGTCGGGGTGGCGCTGGGGGTCGCGACGACGGTGGGCGAGGCGCTCGGGGTCGGTCCGGCCGCACCGGGCGCGGGGTCCTCCGCGGTGCCCCGGGTCAGAGCGAAGGCGACCACCAGGACGACGGCGACCGCGGCGACCACCGCCGCGAGCACGGCACGACGCGGTCCACGCCGTGCGTCGTCGTCGATCGGTCCGGTGCGTGCGTTGTCGCTCATGGGCCCCCTGTCGTCCTCCCGGCACGAGCCGGTCCTCGGTGCGTGCTGCGTGCTGCGTGCTGCGTGGTGCGTGGCGCGACCGGCCGGGGTCTGCGGCCGGCCGCGCTCGTCCGTGCGCGCACCGGTGTACCACGCGATCGGCGCGACATGACCGAGGCGGCCGACGACGCGCGACGACCGATGGCGCCGACCGGGTGACCCGGGGCGTCCGGGCACGCCCGGGGGCCGGTCGCCGGCGCGGCGTCCCGGCGTCGTACCGTGGTGGTCGGCCGGACCGGTCCGGCCCGCACGCACGCCGACCGACAGGTGCCGGGGGTCACGATGGGGGAGTGGGACCCGCAGCGCCGCGTTGCGCAGTACCGGCTGGACCGGCTCGCCGAGGAGGACGGACCCGCCGACGATCCTCCTCGCCCGGACGACGACCTCCCGCCCGGCACCGACGCGGCGGGAGCGGGGGACGGGTCGCCGGCCGGCTCGCGGTCCGCCGAGCGACCGTCCGGTCCACGCCCGACGAGCTGGGCCGCCCGCGGCGCCTTCGCCGACGAGCTCGTGCGCCAGGCGATGCTGCGCGGGGAGTTCGACGACCTGCCGCTGGCCGGCAAGCCGATCCCGGGCCTGACCGGCCGGCACGACCCGGACTGGTGGCTGAAGTCGTTCATCGAGCGCGAGGGGCTCACCGGCGTCCTGCCCGAGGCGCTTCAGCTCCGCAAGGACGACGCCGCGCTCGACGCGGTCCTCGACCGCGAGCACGGGGAGCACGGCGTGCGCGAGGCGCTCGCGGAGTTCAACGCCCGGGTCGTCGAGGCGCGCCGCCAGCTGCGCGGCGGACCTCCGGTGGTCACGCCGCTGCGCGACGTGGAGGCCGAGGTCCTGGCGTGGCACGAGCGCCGTCGGGCACGGGCGGCGGCGGTCGCGGCGCAGGCGACCCAGCGTGCGGCGGATGCGGACCGCGCCGAGGCGGAGCGTCGCGCGCGGCGGTGGTGGCGTCGCCGCGGGGACGGAGCGGGTCCCCCGGCCCGATAGCCTGGTCGCAGCTCCGGCCGCGACCGCGCCGGCCGGACGACAGAGGGGAGCACCGCCCATGAGCACGCGCGCCGACCGCGAGGGACTCACCCTGCGCTACCGGATCGGCTACCGGATCCGGTACACCGCCCTGCACCTGTTCGGCCCGGCCCAGCTCGGCGGGGCGGCGGACCCGCACGCCCGGATGCGGCGGGAGCGTGCGGCCCGGGTGGCGGCGGCGCGACGCCGCCGCGAGGCCGCGGAGCACGGCTCCGCCTGACCGCGCGGTGGTCGGCGCGGCGGCTCAGCCCGCTCCGCGCGGACCGCGCCCGGGCGGCTGCGGTGGGGCCGGGACCTGCGGGACGACCACGAGCGGGAGGTCCGCGACGGGTTCCGCGGGCGTCAGGCGCACCGGCTGCCCGTCGTGCGTCAGGTCGACGCCGGACCCCCGCACGAGGCGGTACGTCACGCCGGAGCGTGCGATCCGCACCTCGACCAGCGCGTCGTGCCGCAGCAGGCGGAAGCGCAGGCCGGCCAGGGCCGGCGGCAGGGTCGGCCGCAGGTGCAGACCGCCGTCGTGGTCGCGCAGACCGCCGAAGCCCGCGACGAGCGCCGTCCAGGCACCCGCGAGCGCGGCGACGTGCAACCCCTCGTGGGTGGTCCCGTCCAGGTCGCGCAGGTCGATCAGCGCGGTCTCCCGGACGTAGGCGAGGGCGAGGTCGGCGTGCCCCACCTCCGCGGCCACGACCGCCTGCGAGGGGGCGGACAGGCTCGAGTCACGGACGGTCAACGGCTCGTAGTAGGCGAAGTCGCGTCGCTTGCGGTCGAGGTCGAACGCGTCGCCGGCCAGGTGGTGGGCCACCACGAGGTCGGCCTGCTTGACCACCTGCCGGCGGTAGAGGGCGCCGTACGGGGCGTGGGAGTCGAGCGGGTAGTCGTCCGGTCCGGTCGCGGCGAAGTCCCACGCCGCGTGCCGGGTGAAGCCCTCGGACTGCTCGGTGACGCCGAGCTCGTCGTCGACCGGCACGACCATGGCGTCGGCCGCGGCGCACCAGGCGGCGCGCTCGTCCGCGGTCACGCCGAGCCGGTCCGCCCGGTGCGGGTACCGGGCGGCCAGCTCGTCCGCCGCCCGCAGGTTCCGTCGTGCCATGAGGTTCGTGTACGTGTTGTTGTCGGCGAGCGCGCTGTACTCGTCCGGTCCGGTCACGCCGTCGATGCGGAAGCCGTCGCGTGCGTGGTGCCCCAGGGACAGCCACAGCCGCGCGGCGTGCACGACGAGGTCGACGGCCACCTCCGCGGCGAACGTGGCGTCACCGGTCGCGACCCCGTGCCGGACGGCGGCGTCCGCGACGTCCGCGGTGATGTGGTGCGCCGCGGTCCCGGCCGGCCAGTACCCCGAGCACTCCCGCCCCGTGATGGTGCGCCACGGGAACGCGGCCCCCGCGAGCCCGAGCTCTGCCGCCCGCCGCACCGCCTGCGGCAGCGTCGTGTGCCGCCAGCGCAGGTGGTGCGCCGCCGCCGTCGGCAGCGCGTGGTTGAGGACCGGCAGCACGAACGTGTCCGCGTCCCAGAACGTGTGCCCGTGGTACCCGGTGCCGGTCAGGCCCTTCGCGCGGATGCCGACGCCCTCGGTCCGGGCGGCGGCCTGCACGACCTGCAGGACGGTGAACCGCACGGCCGTCTGCAGCACGGGGTCCCCGTCGACCTCCACGTCGGCGCGGGACCACACGTCGTCGAGGAACGCCCGCTGCTCCGCCTGCAGCGCGTCCCACCCGGCGGCGCGGGCGTCGTCGAGCACGGTGCGTGCGGCGGTGTGGAGGTCCACCTGGGCGGCGCCCGGTCCGGCCGTGTACGCCGCGTGCAGCAGGAGCCGCACCGCCTGCCCGGCGCCCAGGTCGACGAGGACGCGGGTGCCGTGCGGGCCGGTCCGGACGTCCGTCGCGGCGCCGTCGTCGGCGTCCACCGCCCAGTCCGCGGCGACCAGCACGCCGATGCCCGTGCTGGGGACCTCGTGCAGGGACCACGCGTGGTCGACGTCGTGCCGGCACGCGCGGCGCGCCAGCGCGTCGGCCGGACCGGCGGGCGTGTCCGGGTCCGCCCGCGCGGGCTCGCACCGGAACGGGCGCAGCTCGACGCGGACGGCGTCGACCGCGCGCAGCTCGACCGCGGTGGTCACGAGCTCGCGCCGGGTGAACGACACCATGCGGCGGGCCGTCAGCTCGACGGTCGAGCCGGCGGGGGACGTCCACCGCAGGTCGCGGTCGAGCGCACCGGCCCGCAGGTCCAGGGTGCGCTCGTGCCGGTCGAGGCGCCCGGTGCCGGTGTCCAGGGGTGCCCGCCGACGACGACGTCCAGCGCCCACCCGTCGGGCACGGGGACGGGGTGCTCGTCGGTCTCCGGGTACCCGTAGGCGGGCTCGGCGTAGGTGAAGGGACGCTCGTCGTGGACGCTCGCCATGAGCGTGGCGGGACCGGCCGCCGGGCGGCCCTCGTCGAGGACCCCACGCACCCCGACGTAGCCGTTGGACAGCGTCAGGAGGGAGGCGACGGTGCCCGCGTCGCTGCGCGGGAGCGACGTCTCGCGCACGCACCAGGCATCGGCCGATCGGTTCACGCAGGCGATCCCACCACGGTGCGGCGCCGCTGACCTGTCGAGCACGTGCGGTCGCCGTCGGGCACGGGAGCGGTGAGGCTGGAGGACGGCGCGACCGGACGGTGCGCCGGACGGTGCGGCACGCAAGGGAGGGGCGCATGCCCGACGTCGTGGTGGTGGGTGAGATCGGCCGGGACCTCGTGCTGGGCGTCGACGCGATCCCCGAGCCGGGTGGGTCGGCGGACGTGACGGCGCGCCGCGAGGTGCTCGGCGGCAAGGGCGCGAACCAGGCCGTGGGCCTGCGCTGCCTCGCGGTCGGCGTCGGGCTCGTCGGGGTGGTGGGCGACGACGCCGCGGGCGCCGACGTGCTGGCGCAGGCGGAGCGCGACGGCATCGACGTCAGCGGCGTGGTCCGCCGGGCGGGCGCGCCGACCGCGCTGCTCGTCGACGTCGTCGAGCCGGACGGCGTGCGCCGCCTGCTGGAGAGCGTCGACGACGCCGTCCGGCTCACCGCCGAGGACGTGCGTGCGGCGGAGCCCCTCATCGCGTCCGCGCGGCTGCTGCTCGTGCAGCTGCAGCAGCCCGGGCCGGCCGTCCGCGAGGCGCTGCGCCTCGCGCGTGCGCACGGCGTGCGCGTCGTGGCCGACGGCGCCCCCGCGGACGACGAGACCCGGCGTGCCGTGCTCGGCGGCGCGAGCGTCGTCCGCGCCGACGACACCGAGGCCGCGCTGCTCCTGGACCGTGACCTCGGCGGTGTCGACGCGGCGGTCGACGCCGCGGCCGCCCTGCTCGACGCGGGGCCGGACGTCGTCGCGCTCGCCGTCGGCACGGAGGCCAACGTGCTCGCGTGGTCCGGTGGGCAGGTGGTGATGCCGCTGATCGACAGCGAGCCGGTGGACCCGACCGGCGGCGGGGACGCCTTCGTCGCCGGGCTCGCCGCGGCGCTGCTGCGCGGCGACGCCCCGGAGGCGGCGGGCTGGTTCGCGTCGGCTGCGGCCGCGGCGACGGTGTCCCACCTCGGCGGTCGGCCCGACCTGGACCGCGCGCGGCTCGACGAGGTGGCCCGCCTGACCCGTGCCGAGCACGACGCCGCGCCCCGCTGACCGCCCGGGCGCAGCCGCGGTGCACCGTCCCACGACAGGGTGTTGACTGGTCCTTGACCGAAGGACGAGCGCTCCGGGTCCGGTGTCCGCCGCCCCGGAGCCGAGCAGCGGGAGGTCGACATGGTCGGGACGACAGGTGCGACGGGCGGCGAGGGGGCCATCAGCGCTGTCCGCGAAGGCATGCGCGTGGTGGACGCCGAGGGGGAGGACGTCGGCACGGTGGCCGAGGTCCGGATGTCCGACCCCGGGTCGGTGACCGCGCAGGGGCAGGGCGGCAGCGGTGAGCGCGGCCTCGTGGGCGCCGTCGTCGACGTCGTCACCGGGGCCGACGAGCTCCCGCAGCACGAGCAGGAGCGGCTCGCCCGGCTGGGGTTCGTCCGGATCGACGCCCGCGGCCTGTTCGCCGGCGACCGGTACGCGGCGGGTGACCAGATCGCCGGCGTGACGGGGAGTCGGTGCAGCTCACGGTCTCTGGGAGCATGCTGGTCGGCTGACCGGCGGACGGTCGCGGGTCAGGCGTCGTCGACCCGGACCTCGATCGTGTGGTGACCGCGGGCGCCGTCGGGCGCCACCGCGGTCCGGCGGGCGGTCTGCGTCTCACCGGTGCCGTCGCTGGCCCGGACGCTCAGGGTGTGCCGGCCCGGCGTGGCGTCCCACTCCAGGACCCATTGACGCCAGGTGTCGACGTCGAGCGCCGCGGCCAGTCGCGCCCCCTGCCAGGGGCCGTCGTCGACCCGCACCTCGACGCGCTCGACGCCGCGCGTCGGTGCCCACGCCACGCCGGCGACGACCTGGCGACCCGGCGGGAGCCGGGTCGCGGCGCGCGGGACGTCGATGCGGGACTGGGTGAGGACCGGCCCGTCACGCGCCCAGCCGCGCGGGACCCAGTAGCCCTCCTCCGTCTCGAACGTCGTGAGCTCGATGACCGACAGCCACTTCGTCGCGGACACGTACCCGAACAGCCCGGGCACGACGAGGCGGGCCGGGAAGCCGTGCCGCGCGGGCAGCGGCTCGCCGTTCATGGCGACCGCCACCATCGCGTCGGTGACCTCCAGCGCCGTGGTCACCGGGAAGCCGGCGGTGAAGCCGTCCACCGAGCGGCTCAGGAGCTGGGTCGCGCCCGGTCGGACGCCCGCGCGGTCGAGCAGAGCCCGCAGGGGGACGCCCTGCCAGCGCGCGTTGCCCACCAGGTCCCCGCCGACCGGGTTGGACACGCAGGCGAGCGTGATGTCGGCCTCGAGGTGCGGCATCGCGAGCAGCTCGTCGTACGTGAGCCGGAACGGGCGGTCCACCATCCCGCGCACCTCGAGCGTCCACGTGGTCGGGTCGACGCGGGGAACCGTGAGCGCGGTGTCGATGCGGTAGAAGTCCGCGTTCGCGACGAACAGCGGCGTCACACCGGCGAGGCCGAGGTCCGCACCGGGCGGGACGGGCGGCGCCGGTCGGGCGGGCGCGGGGATGCGCAGGGCCGCCCGGATGGTCTCGAGCCGGTCCGGGGAGGTCACCCACCGCCCCGCGGTCGCCCCGGCGGCGGCGACGGCGGCCGCCGCGACGACCAGGTGGAGGAACGGGCGGCGGGTGACGCCGTCCCCCGCCGCGACCGGTGCCGGCGGTCGGCGAGCCTCACGCGGGGCGGCCCGCAGCAGAGCGAGCAGGGTCACGACGCCCGCGGCGGCACCGAACGCCCCGACGACGACGGCGGCCGGCGCGGCCGTCCGGGTGTCGGCGAGAGCCGCGACGACACCCACCGCAGCCACGGCCGCGATCCCGGCGCTCGCGGCGAGCCGACGCTCCCGGGCGAGCACGCCGAGCAGCGCGCCGAGGACGGCGCACAGGACCACCACACCGGCGACGAGCACGGGCTTGTCCGCGGTGCCGAGCGCCGCGATCGCGGCCCGCTCGAGCCACCCCGGGGCGGCGTCGATGACGGTGTCGCCCACGGCCAGCACCAGCGAGCCGATCCCCGGCAGCGCCCCCGCGGCGAGCTCGGCGGCGCCGAGGGCGACCGCGGTGGCCATCACACCGGACAGCGCGGCGGCCCAGCGGGCCGGGGGACCGGCGAGCGGCTGCCGGGTGTCGGGCTCCCTGCACCGGGCGCCGCCCGCGGTCCGGTCGTGCGGCGGGACTCGGCCGTGGGGCGCGTGACGCGCATCGGGACCTCTCGGGACGGACGGGGACGGGCTGCCGGACCCGGCGGACCTGGTCCGATCCTGCGCGGTGCCTCCGTCCCGCGCCACCGCCGGCGGGCACGGCGCCAGCCGCCTGACGTGCAACTACATCGATGTAGAGTCCATCCTGGGGCTGCGACGCGCGGTCCCACGCGCGCGGCGCCCCCGTGGGCGCCCGTCGGACGGAAGGCTCGCCCCATGCCGGTGACCATGCACGACGTCGCCCAGCGGGCCGGGGTCTCCGTCAAGACGGTCTCCAACGTCGTCAACGGCTACCCCTACCTGCGGCCCGCGACGAAGGAGAAGGTCGAGGCCGCGATCGCCGAGCTGGGCTACCAGCTCAACGTCTCCGCGCGAAACCTGCGTCAGGGGCGCACCGGGATGATCGGGCTGGCGGTCCCCGAGCTCAGCCAGCCGTACTTCGCCGAGCTCGCGGACATGGTCATCCAGGCGGGCGAGGACCGCGGCGTCACGGTGCTCATCGAGCAGACCGGGGCCGAGCGGGACCGCGAGCTGGAGGTGCTGCACGGCAAGCGCCGCCGGATGACCGACGGGCTCATCTTCTCGCCGCTCGCGCTGGGCGAGGAGGACCGCGCCGAGCTCTCGGTGGACTACCCCCTCGTGCTGCTCGGCGAGCGCATCTTCCACGGGCCCACCGACCACGTGACGATGGCGAACGACGAGGGCGGGTACGCCGCGACGTCCTACCTCATCGAGCGCGGCTGCCGGCGCATCGCCGTCATCGGCGCCCACCCGGGGAGAGCATCGGCTCCGCCCCGCTGCGCATCGCCGGCTACGAGCGCGCCCTGGCGGACGCCGGCCTGCCGCTCGACCCGGCCCTCGTGGTCCCGTGCTACCTGTGGCACCGGGAGACGGGTGCGGCCGCCACCGAGGCTCTCCTCGACTCCGGCGTGCCGTTCGACGCGGTGTTCGGGCTCAACGACGCGATGGCGCTGGGCGCGCTGCGTGTGCTGTCTGCTCGGGGTGTGCGCGTCCCCGAGGACGTCGCCGTCATCGGGTTCGACGACGTCGACGACGCCCGCTACTCCACGCCGTCCCTGTCGAGCATCGCCCCCGGGCGACGCGACATCGCGCGGACGGCCGTGGACCTCCTCGTGGAGCGCATCGCCGCGCCGAATGCGACCCGCCCGTTCGTCGAGCACGTCGCCGCGTTCCACGTCGTGGAGCGCGAGTCCACCCTCGGGCCCGGTGCGGCGGAGGTCGAGCGTCCCGACGCCGGCGGTGTCGAGGTCATCCAGAGCTCGGACGCCCTCACTTCGTGATCCGGTCGTGACCCTCCTGGGCTTGCCAAAGCGCGGCGTCCTAGTACATCGTTGTAGTACAACGATGTAGACGCGGCACTCGGCCGCGGGGATCAAGGAGGATTCGCGTGATGCCACTCAGCACCCGCCGGCGGCACGGTCGCCGCACGGTCATCAGTGCTCTCGTCGGTCTCGGAGCCGTCACCCTGGCTGCGTGCTCCGGCGGTGGCGGGACCACCGACGCCGGCGCGGGAGCCGGCGGGGAGAGCACGGGCGGCGGCACGGCCGAGGCCGGCTGCACCAACACCGTCGTGAACCCCGACGCCGAGCAGGTCACGGTGTGGGCCTGGTACCCGGCCTTCGAGCAGGTTGTCGACCTCTTCAACGAGTCGCACGACGACATCCAGATCTGCTGGTCGAACGCCGGCCAGGGCAACGACGAGTACACGAAGTTCAGCACCGCCATCGAGGCGGGCAGCGGCGCCCCCGACGTCATCATGCTCGAGACCGAGGTGCTCCCCAGCTTCATCATCCGCGACGGCCTCGCGGACATCTCGCAGTACGGCGCCGACGAGATCGAGGACAACTACGCGCCGGGCGTGTGGGAGGACCACTCGCAGGGTGACGCCGTCTATGCGGTCCCGGTCGACGGTGGCCCCATGGGCATGCTCTACCGCCAGGACCTCTTCGAGGCCGCCGGCATCACCGAGCCGCCCGCCACGTGGGAGGAGTACGCCGAGGCCGCCCAGACGCTGAAGGACTCGGGCAGCGAGGCGCTCATCGGGGACTTCCCGACCAACGGCCGCGCCTTCCTCCAGGCGCTGTTCGCCCAGGCCGGGTCCGAGCCGTACGTCTTCGGCGACGACCCGACGCAGGTGACCATCGACCTCGACGACGAGGGCACCAAGAAGGTCCTCACGTACTGGAACGACCTCGTCGAGAAGGGCCTGGTCGGCACGGACGACGCCTTCACCACGGACTACAACACCAAGCTGGTCGACGGCTCGTACGCGACGTACGTCGCGGCCGCGTGGGGCCCCGGGTACCTGTCCGGTCTCGCCGGCGCCGACGACACCGCGGTGTGGCGCGCGGCCCCGATCCCGCAGTGGGAGGGCGAGGAGCCCACGCAGGTCAACTGGGGTGGCTCCGCGTTCGCGGTGACCAGCCAGGCCCGCAACCCCGAGGCGGCCGCGACGGTCGCGATGGAGGTCTTCGGCACCGAGGAGGCCTGGAAGATCGGGATCGAGGAGGGCGCCCTGTACCCGCTGTGGCTCCCGATCGCCGAGTCCGACTACTTCAAGGGTCTGGAGTACCCGTTCTTCGACGGCCAGAAGATCAACGAGGACGTCTTCCTCGACGCGGCCGCCGGCTACGAGGGCTTCACGTTCTCCCCGTTCCAGAACTTCGCGTACGACCAGCTGACTGAGGAGCTGTTCGCGATGGTCCAGGGCGAGAAGGGGCCGGAGGAGGCAGCCGACAGCCTGCAGGAGCAGGTCGTCACCTACGCCCGGAGCGAAGGCTTCACGGTCGAGGAGTAGGTCCGTCCGTCCGGCACGGGGCGACCGGTCACCCGGTCGCCCCGTGCGCGCCCCCTCAAGGAGTCCGCATGACCCAGGTCGTCCCGGCACCCCCGGCGCCGCCACCACGCTCACCCGACGGCCCACCACCCGCACCGGTGGGATGGACCGCTCCCGGCAGCGCAAGGGCTGGGCGTTCGTCGCCCCGTTCACCGTCGTCTTCATCGCTTTCCTCGTCGTCCCGCTCATCTACGCCTTCTGGCTGAGCCTGCACACCAAGACGCTGGCCCAGGGCGAGCGCTTCAGCGGTCTGGAGAACTACGCCCGGGCGTTCACGGACCCCGAGTTCCTCAAGGGCGTGGGCTTCGTGCTGCGGTTCTCGCTCGTGCTCATCCCGGTCCAGATGATCGTCTCGCTCGTCGCGGCACTCGTGCTGGACAACCTGGCGACGCGGATCTCCCGCTTCTCCCGGCTGATGATCTTCGTCCCGTACGCCATCCCGGTCGTCATCGGCGCCATGATGTGGGGCTTCCTGTACAGCCCGCGCTTCGGTCCCCTGGACGCCATCTTCGGCCTGTTCGGCGCCGACGCCCCGTTCCTGCTCAGCCCGGACAACGTGTTCGCCGGACTGCTCAACGTCGTCGTCTGGCAGTGGGCCGGCTACTACATGATCATCATCTACGCCGCGCTGCGGGGCATCGACACCTCCGTGTACGAGGCGGCCCGCATGGACGGGGCCAACGCCGTCCAGATCGCGCTGCGCATCAAGGTGCCGATGATCTCGGCGGCCCTCGTGCTCATCCTCGTGTTCGCCCTGATCGGGACGCTCCAGTTCTTCACGGAGCCGCAGATCCTGCGCTCCGTCGCGGCCGGGTCGATCGACGCGTCGTTCACCCCGAACATCTACGCCTTCACGCTGGCGTTCTCGTACTCCCAGTTCAACTACGCCTCGGCCATCTCCTTCGCGCTCGGCGCGGTGGTGTTCGTCGGGTCGTACATCTTCCTCTTCCTCACCCGCAAGCGAAGTGGACTCAGCTGATGTCGACACTGATCCGGCCCGCCGACACCGGCCGCGGCACCGCCACGAGCGAGACCGACCGGACCCGGCGGCCCGCCAAGCGCCGCTCCGTCCTCTCCCACACGTTCCTCGTCCTGCTGGTGCTGTACTTCGCGATGCCGCTGTGGTGGCTCGTGGTGGCCAGCACGAAGGACATCAACGGTCTGTTCACCGGGACCGGTGGACCGCTGTGGTTCGACGAGAACTTCAGCCTCGTCGACAACGTGCGCCAGCTGTTCACCCAGGGCGGCGGCATCTACTGGCGCTGGCTGGGGAACTCGTTCCTCTACGCCTTCGCCGGCGGCATCGGCGCGACCGTCCTGTCGGTGCTCGCCGGCTACGGCTTCGCCAAGTACCGCTTCCCCGGCCGCAACCTGTACTTCGCGGTGCTCCTCGGCTCCGTCATGGTGCCGGTCACGGCGCTCGTCATCCCGACCTTCGTCCTGCTGGCCGAGCTCCGGCTGACGAACACGATCTGGGCCGTCATCCTGCCGTCGCTGCTCAGCCCCTTCGGCGTCTACCTCATGCGGGTCTACGCGGCCGACGCCGTGCCCGACGAGCTGCTCGACGCCGCACGGGTGGACGGCGCGGGAGACCTCAGGACGTTCGTCTCCGTGGCGCTGCCCCTGCTGCGTCCGGCGATCGTCACCGTGCTGCTGCTGTCGACCGTGGCGACCTGGAACAACTACTTCCTGCCGCTCGCGGTCCTGTCCGACACCAAGCTCCTGCCGATCACCGTCGGCCTGGGGCAGTGGCAGGCGCAGTCGACGTCAGGCGCGGCCGGCTCGCAGCTGTGGAACCTCGTCGTCACCGGCGCGCTCATCTCGATCATCCCGCTCGTGGTCTCGTTCCTCGCCCTGCAGAAGTACTGGCAGGGTGGGCTGACCATGGGCAGCCTGAAGTAGCCCTCAGCCCGTGCGTCCCCGCCGCGCCCCGGCGCCGCGGGGACGCACCGGGCCGTGCGCCGTCGCGCGCACCGCAGTCCCTTCCCCCGTCGTCCCAGCTCCCGTCGTCCCGCCTTGGAGGCTTCCAGTCATGCAGCAGGCAAGAGTGTCGATCGATCCCGCGTTCGTCGTGGCGCCGGTCAACCGGAGGGTCTTCGGGTCCTTCGTGGAGCACATGGGGCGGTGCGTGTACACCGGGATCTTCGAGCCGGGTCACGCCACCGCGGACGACGACGGGTTCCGCGGCGACGTCCTGGACCTGGTCCGCGAGCTCGGCGTGACGACGGTCCGCTACCCCGGCGGCAACTTCGTCTCCGGGTACAAGTGGGAGGACGGCGTCGGCCCGGTCGAGGACCGCCCGACCCGGCTCGACCCCGCCTGGCGCACCATCGAGACGAACACGTTCGGGCTCAACGAGTTCATGGCGTGGGCGAAGAAGGCCGACGTCGAGCCGATGATGGCGATGAACCTGGGGACCCGGGGTCTGCAGGAGGCGATCGACCTGCTGGAGTACGCCAACCACCCGCAGGGCACGGCCCTGTCGGACGCGCGCATCGAGCACGGCGCGAAGGAGCCGCACGGCATCCGGATGTGGTGCCTGGGCAACGAGATGGACGGCCCCTGGCAGCTCGGGCACAAGACGGCCGAGGAGTACGGGCGCCTGGCGGCCGAGACGGCGCGGGCGATGCGCCAGTTCGACCCGACGCTCGAGCTGGTGGCGTGCGGCTCCTCGAGCCGGACGATGCCGACGTTCGGCGCCTGGGAGGCGACCGTCCTCGAGCACACCTACGACGTCGTTGACTACATCTCGGCCCACGCGTACTACCAGCTCGACGGCACCGACCACGCGAGCTTCCTGGCGTCGTCGGTCGACATGGACCGCTTCATCCACCAGGTCGTGGCGACCGCCGACCACGTCGGTGCCCGCCTGCAGTCGGACAAGAAGGTCAACATCTCCTTCGACGAGTGGAACGTCTGGTACCTCCGGGAGCTGCAGTCCGGCCAGGGCGGGCTCCCCGAGGACTGGACGGTGGCCCCGCGCACGAGCGAGGAGGCGTACACCGTCCTGGACGCCGTCGTCGTCGGGTCGCTGCTCATCACGCTGCTGCGGCACGCCGACCGGGTGACCGCGGCGTCGCAGGCCCAGCTCGTCAACACCATCTCCTCGATCCGCTCCGAGCCGAACGGCCCGGCGTGGCGGCAGTCGATCTTCCACCCGTTCGCGCTCATGTCGAAGCACGCCACCGGCGAGGTGCTCGACCTGCGCCTGGACGCCCCGGCGCTGCCCACCGCGAAGTACGGCGACGTCCCGCTGCTGGACTCCGTGGCCACGTACGACGCCGGTGAGGGCCGGGTCGCGGTGTTCGTCGTCAACCGCGACCCCGCGCAGGCCGTGTCGTTCTCCACTGGCCTGCGGGCGTTCACGGGCGTCGAGCTCCTCGAGGCCGTCGTCCTGGCCGACGACGACCTCACCGCCGCCAACACCCAGGACGACCCCGACCGCGTCGTGCCCCGCCCGCACCCGTCCGCCGCGGTCACCGACGGCGCCCTCGCGGCCGAGCTGCCGCCGGCCTCCTGGAGCATGTTCCTGCTGGGCGTGCAGTGACGCGCAGCCGCGCCACGGGCGGGCCCGGGAGCCGCGACACCACGTCGCGGGTCCCGGGCCCGTCCCGCACCCGGGCCCGACGCCGGCCCGGGGGACGCGGGGCGATCGCCGTCCTCGCGGTGGCCGTGCTGGCCGGGTGCACGGGAGCGCCGCCCGCCGCGACGGAGGTCCCCGTCGACGGCGACGTGCGCACCCACGACCCGGCGCTGGTCGCCGGCGCCGAGGGCGAGCCCTGGTACGTGTTCTCCACCGGGGACCGCGCGGTCGCCGACGGCGCGGTCCAGGTGCGCACGTCGTCGGACGGCCGGAGGTGGACCGAGATCGACCCGGTGTGGGACGAGCGTCCCGCGTGGGTCGAGGACGTCGTCCCGGACGTGGAGAACTTCTGGGCGCCCGAGGTGTACGAGCACGACGGCACCTTCTACCTCTACTACTCGGCGTCGACGTTCGGGTCCAACCGGTCGGCCATCGGGCTGGCCACGGCGACGACGCTCGACCCGGCCGACCCCGACCACGGCTGGACCGACCGGGGCGAGGTGCTGCGGTCCGAGCCGGGCCGCGACGACTGGAACGCGATCGACGCCGGGATCGTCGAGGACGCGGACGGTGTGCCGTGGATGGCCTTCGGGTCCTTCTGGGGCGGCATCCAGATGGTCCGGCTCGAGTGGCCCAGCGGCCTCGTCGCGGACCCCGACGAGCCGCCGGTGACGATCGCGTCCCGGGGCGCACCGCCCAACGCCATCGAGGCGCCCTACGTCGTCGAGCGGGACGGCTGGTACTACCTGTTCGTCTCGAAGGACTCGTGCTGCCAGGGCGCTGCGAGCACGTACAACATCCAGGTGGGGCGCTCGCGCGACGTGACGGGGCCGTACGTGGACGCCGAGGGACGGTCGATGCTCGAGGACGGCGGCACGCCGGTGCTCGCGACGCAGGGGGCGTCCGTGGGCCCGGGCGGGCAGTCGGTGTCGCGCGGGCACCTCGCGTACCACGTCTACGACGCCGACGCCGGCGGCGACTTCCGGCTCGCGATCCGCAGGCTGGCGTGGGACGACGACGGCTGGCCGGTGGCCACGACCGAGCCCGTCGAGGGCTGAGCAGGGGCGGAGCAGGGGCTGAGCAGGGCCGGGTCACGGCCGGTCCGGTCCCGTCGCCGCGGTCGCGGCGCTCGGGCTCGCACCACCGCACGGCGCGCGCGAGGATGACCGTCATGTCCGCCGAGACGCGTGAGCTGGCGATCTTCCCGCTCGGCTCGGTGCTGCTGCCGGGCATGCCGTTGCCGCTGCGGGTCTTCGAGCAGCGCTACGTCGCGATGCTGTCCGCGGTGCTGGGGGAGCCGGACCGCGAGTTCGGCGTGGTGCTCATCGAGCGCGGCTCCGAGGTCGGTGGCGGGGACGTCCGGTTCGAGGTGGGCACGGTGGCACGCGTCGCGTCGGTGGAGATCGCCGACGGGGCGATCGGGCTGCTCGCGGTCGGGACCACCCGGTTCAGCGTGGTCCGCTGGCTGGGGGACGACCCCTTCCCGCGCGCCGAGGTCCGCGAGCTGGCGCCCCTGGAGGTCGACGCCGCCGCCGTCGCCGCCCTCGACGACGCCGAGGCGCTGGTGCGGTCGACCCTGACCCGGGCCAGCGAGTTCGTCGAGCTGCCGTGGTCGCCCGACATCGAGCTCTCGGCCGAGCCGGCGCAGCGCCTCTGGCAGGTGGCGGGCATCGCACCGCTCGGCCCGCTGGACCAGCTCGCGCTGCTGCGCTCGCCGGACGCGACCGCGCTGCTCGCCGTGCTGGTCGAGGAGACGCAGGCGGCGGACACCCGTCTGACGTCCGGGTGGGCGGCCGACCCGGACGACGACGACCTCGCGCCGTAGGGCGCAGGTCAGGTGTCCCGGGTCCGACCGCCCGGCGCGCTCACCGGTGCCGGCCTCACAACTGCCGGCCTCACCAGTGCCGACGCAGGCGCTCCAGCTCCTCGGCGGTGATCGGCAGGACGGTGCCGTGCCGCGGCGTCGTCGGCAGGGTGGCCCCGCGGGTGGGCGTCCAGACGCCGGAGTCGAGGTCGGTCGTCTCGAACGGGACGTAGCCGTGCCCGCCGCCGTAGGGCGGCCAGTCCTGGAACAGGTACCAGCGGTCCCCGGCGTTGTCCTTGAACACGGTCGGTCCTTCGCCGTGGGTCAGGGTGCCGGCGCCGATCCGCTCGGCGACCAGCTCCCAGGACGACCCGATCGTCCCGGTGGTCGGGCGCAGCAGGTCGGGGAGCGCTCCTGGAACACCATCATGACGTCCGGGCGCTCGTCCTTGGTGAACCGGTGGTACATGCCGTCGTGCCGGATCACCGCGGAGTCGATGGTCCCGTAGCCGGGCGCCCGCTCGACGTCGATCCAGACCTGCGGCTCGGTGAACGTCACGAAGTCGCGGGTCAGCGCGTACATCATCCGGTTGTAGCTGTCGGTGTTGCGCCGGCCCTCGCGCTCGGGCGTCGGGTAGAGGTTCGAGGCCCAGAACACGACGTACTGCCCGAGCTCCGGCGCCCAGACGGCCTCCGGTGCCCAGGTGTTGCCGGCGTGGTCGGACGACACCCGCACCATGCGCTGGTCCGTCCAGGTCACGAGGTCGGTGGAGTCCCAGATCATGAGCGAGGTGCTGCCGTGCTCCTGCGCGCCGATGAAGTCCCCGACGCCGTACACCCGCAGGTCGGTGGCGAGGAGGTGGAAGCGGTCGCCGTCGGGTGAGCGGATGATGAACGGGTCGCGCAGGCCGCCCTCGCCGAGCCCCGACGTCAGGACCGGCCGGCCCCCGTTCAGCGTGTGCCAGGACGCGACCGTGTCCCCGTCGCTCACCGCGAGGTAGATCGCCTCGCCGTCGGGGGTGTCCTCGCCGACGAAGTGCGCGAACAGGTAGCCCGCGTACGGCTGCGCGGTGGGCAGCGGGCGCACGGTCGCGCGGTGGGTCAGCCGGGAGGTGGCCGGGCCGCGGGTCGCCGTCACGGTGAGGTCGACCTCGACGGCGGACCCGCCGGCCGGCGGGCGGGTGACCTCGCCGCCGGGCGCGACGACGTCCGGCGCGGAGGACTCCCAGGTCAGGCGGGAGCCGTGGTTGCCCGCCTCCGGGAGCGTGAGGTGCCCGCGGACGTCGTCGAGCCACGGGACGACGACGCCGCCCGCGTCCTCGACGACGGCCTGCGCATCGTCCACGCCGCCGCCGTCCCCGGGCGCGACGCGGTCGCGCTCGGGTCGCTCGTGGCCGGTCGTCATGTCGGTGCCCTCCGCCGGTCGCCGATGCCGCGGCCGCCTCGGTGGCGGGCTGGCGTGGACCCGGCGCGACCTCGGCCGCGGACCGGGTGCCCCGGGTACCGCCGCAATAGTACAACGATGAAGAGACGCGTACCCGGGGCCGCCGAGGCGCCTGCGGTGCGGCTGCGACGCCGACGTCGACGTCGTGCTCCCCGTCCCCGCGGACCGGTGTCGGCCGAGCCACCCACTCCGGTGACGGCCGCGGGTGTTCGCCCGGTGTTCTCCGTCCGGCCCGGACCGGGACACCCGGCCTGGCTAGCGTCGACGCCATGACGAGGTGGTACCGGACAAGGACGCAGCAGGCGGTCGACATCGTGGCCGCGGTCATGGCCGGCCAGGCACGACCCGAGGTGGAGGCCGAGCTGCACCGCTGGCTCGAGCGGCGCGGCGGCGTGCTGCGCGAGCCGCTGTGGTCCCGCACCGTCGACGCCATCGCGGGCGGGGCCCGGGCGGTGACGCTGCCCGGGCCGCTCCTGCCCGACGACGTCCCGGTCCGGGAGGTCGCCGTCCGCTGAGGCCCGCGTGACCGCCGGGCGCGGTGCCCGGCGCGCGTCGTCCCGGCGCTCCTCGGCCGGGTGTGACCGACCCGTCGCCCTCACCGGTGTGCGTCAGGTCGCGGCGGCGTCGGGCGCCACCTACCGTGGTCGGCGCCCGTCGAGAGCACGGCGGCGACCCGACGACGGACAGGGAGCACGGTGGTGGAGCCCGGACGTGCCCCTTCCCGGGACACCACTCCCGAGAGCGACGAGGGTCTCGTCAGCTCGCGCCCGTCCGCGGGGTTCACGCTGGTTCGGACGTGGGTGCTGGACTCCCTCGGTCAGCTGCGCACGCTGCGTGCCGGGCTGGCGGAGGAGATCGGCCCGGGCGGGCGCGGCCCGCTCCCCGAGCTGGACGCCGTCGCGCACAGCATGGTGCTGGTCGCCTCGGAGCTCGCGACCAACTCGCTCGAGCACGCCATCCCGCCGACGACCGTCCGCCTGCTGCGTGAGCGCGACACCTACGTGCTCGACGTCGCCGATCACGACCTCGGCACGACCCCTACCTCGCCGGTGCCCGCAGCCCCGGCCACGGCGGCTTCGGGCTGCAGATCGCCCGCCGGCTGGCCCTCGACGTCGGCTGGTACGCGACCGAGTCCACCAAGCACGTGTGGGCCCGGTTCCCCGCTCCGTAGCGCCACGTCCGCACCGCCACGTCCGCACCGCCACGTCCGCAGGGCCGTGTCCGCAGCGCCACGTCCGGCGGTCCTGGCGTCCCGGACGCAGCAGCGCGGCGGACGTCGTGCGTCCGCCGCGCTGAAGGTGTGGACGGTGCGTCCCGGCGTCGGTCAGGCGCCGCGCGCCGCGACGGCCTCCTCGAGCTCCGCGACGACGTCGTCCAGCCCCCACGGGAGCGAGAGCGCCGTCGGCGGGGAGACCGCGGCGATGAACTCCTCGCCGACGACCTCGGCGACCGCGCCCTGCGTGACCTGCGGCATGACCTGGGCGTAGGGCGCGGCGAGGAACGCCGCGAGCTCCTCCTCGGTGGTGCCGTACGCGACCAGGACGTCACTGGTGAGCTCGCTGAGCCGCTCGGTGCTGAGCGTGAAGTAGAACGGCGACTCGTCGGTGTCGAGGGTGTCGACCGCGGGCGCGTTGACGAAGCCGAGGTCGAGCATGAACTCCACCCGCGGGTCCTCGTCGGCGTAGACGTAGAACACGCCGCCCTGCTCCCAGGTGGCGGCGAGCGTCAGCCCCTCGAACTCGGGGTGGGCGTCGCGCTGCTCGGCGACCTGCGCGTCGATGTCGGTCAGCACGGCCTCGGCCTCGTCGCTGCGGCCCAGCGCCTCACCGGTGATCGTGACGACGTCGCGCCACGGTGTCGCCCACGGCTGGTCCGGGTAGGCCACCACGGGCGCGAACGCCGACAGCGTCCGGTACTGCTCGGCGGTGATCCCGGAGTAGGGCGCGAGGATGACGTCGGGCTCGGCCTCGGCGATCTCCTCGAACGGCACGTCGTCGCCGGTGTCGGGGAGCACGGTCGGGATCTCCTCGCCGGCCTCCTCGAGGGCCTCGCGGATCCAGGGGAGCACGCCCTCGTCGTCCCCGCCGTAGGACTGGGTGGGGATCGCGACCGGTGTCACGCCGAGCGCGATGACGGCGTCCGCGGTGCCCCAGCCCCAGGTGACGACGCGCTGCGGCTCCTCCTCGATCGTCGTCGAGCCGAGCGCGTGCTCGATGGTCACGGGGAAGGCGTCCGAGGAGGCGGTGGTGGCGTCGTCGGCGGACGGGCCCGCTGCGGGCTCGGCGTCGGTGCCGGAGCACGCGGTCGCGAGCAGGGCGGCGGACAGGACGACGGCGACCGAGGTGGTCCGTCGGCGGAGAGCGGTCACGGGGGCTCCTACAGGTGGGTGTCCGGGCACGCCCGGGCTCAGGGCCCGGCGGGGGATCGCGCGACGGTGCGGCGTGCGTAGGTGAGGCTAGCCTAACCAACCAGGGCGTTGCGACGGCCTCGTGTCACGCGGTCACCGGCCGCGACCGGGGCAGGATGACCGGCCTGCCCGTGTCCGGGTCGTGCAGGATGCGGGCCTGCACGCCGAACGCCCGCTCGACGACGTCCTCGGTCAGGGTCGCGACGGGCTCCCCGCGGGCGACCACCCGGCCGTCGGCCATCACGACGACCTCGTCGGCGTACCGGGCGGCGAGCGTGAGGTCGTGGATCACCAGGACGACCGTCATGCCGCGGCGCACCTCGGCGCGCAGGACGTCGAGGACCTCGACCTGGTGCGCGACGTCGAGGGCGCTCGTCGGCTCGTCGAGCAGCAGGATGCGCGGCTGCTGGGCGAGCGCCATCGCGATCCACACCCGCTGACGCTGGCCGCCGCTGAGCTGGTCGACCCGCTGCTCGACGAGCGAGGCGGCGTCCGTGGCGGCGAGGGCGGCAGCCACGACGGCGTCGTCGTCGCTGCGGTGGCCCCGGAACAGGGGCTGGTGCGGGTAGCGCCCGTGAGCGACGAGCTCGCCCACGCGGATGCCGTCCGGGGCGACCGGCGACTGCGGCAGGACGCCGACCGTCCGGGCGATCCGCCGGGTGGGCATGCGCGCGAGGTCGATGCCGTCCAGGGTCACCGACCCGCCGCGCGGGGTGAGCAGCCGGGCCAGGCCGCGCACGAGCGTCGACTTGCCGCTCGCGTTCGCCCCGACCAGCACGGTGAGGCGCCCCGGGGTGACGTCGAGGTCCACGGCGTGCACGACGTCGGCGCGTCCGTAGCCGAGCGTGAGGCCGTGCGCGCGCAGCAGCGGCCCGGCGGGCGCCGGCGACGGGTCGGTGGTGCCGGTCATGCGGACATCTCCTTGCGCTGCTCGCCCCGGACGAGGAGCCAGATGAGGAACGGCGCGCCCAGCACGCCGGTGACGAGGCCGACCGGCGGCTCGAGCGAGCCGGGGATGAGGTGCTGGGCGACGAGGTCCGCGGCGACCACGACGACGCCGCCCACGAGCGGTGCGGTGACCAGCGCCGGTCCGTGCCCGCGCAGGCGGCGCGCGATGGGCCCGGAGACGAACGCGACGAACGCGACCGGCCCGGCGACGGCGACCGCCACGGCCGCGAGCACGCTGGACAGCACGATCGCCGCGACGCGGGTGGCGACCGGGCGGGCGCCGATGGCCCGCGCGCTGTCGTCGTCGAGGGCGACCGCGGACAGCGGCCGCCGGAGGGTGACCAGCACGACCCCGACCAGCCCGAGCACCGCGGCGACCCGCGCGACGTCGCCCCACGGGGCGGTGCCGACGCTGCCGACGAGCCAGAAGAACGCGCTCTGCGCCTCGGCGAGGCTCGCGCGGGTGAGGCCGTACCCGAGGAACCCGTTGGCGAGGAACGCCACCGCGACCCCGACGACGATGAACCGGGTGCCGGTCACCCCGCGCCCGCTGAACCCGAAGACCGCGACCGCGGCGAGCAGCGCCCCACCGAGCGCGGCGGCGTCGACCGCGGTCCCGCTCGCGCCGGCGGCGATGGCGAGCACGGCGGCGGCGCTCGCCCCGCCGGTGAGCCCGACGACGTCCGGGCTGGCGAGCGGGTTGCGCACGACCGACTGCAGCAGCGCCCCGGCGAGGCCCAGCGCGGCGCCGACGACGAGCGCGAGCGCGAGCCGTGGCGCGCGCAGGCCGAGCACGATGACCCCGGCGCGCCCCTCCGCGCCGGCGAGCGCGCCGAGCACCTCGCCGGGGGTGAGCGCGACTGGTCCGACTGCGAGCGCGGTGACCCCGAGCCCGACGACCACGGCGAGCAGCACCCCGACAACGAGGGCGGCGCGACGGCGGTCGGCGCGGCGCAGGTGCGCCAGCGCAGGGACCGGCGCGCCGGCGGACCCTGACGACGCCGACGGTGCCGGGCGGGCGGGTACGGCAGGTGCGGTCACAGCCCGGCCGCCCGCCCCGAGCGCACGAGCGCGATGAGCAGCGGCGCCCCCGCGGCCGCGACGACGATGCCGACCTCGAGCTCACCCGGGGGCACGACGACGCGCCCCAGGCTGTCGGCCAGGACGACGAGCGCGGCACCGAGCATCGCGGCGACCGGCAGGAGGCGTGCGTGCCGACCGCCGACGAGGGCGCGTGCGCCGTGCGCGCCGAGCAGGCCGACGAAGACGAGCGGCCCGGCCAACGCCGTCGCCGTCCCGCACAGGACGACGACCGCGCCGATGGCGGCCGCGCGGGTGGGCAGCGGCCGGAAGCCGAGGCCGCGGGCGACGTCGTCGCCGAGCGCGAGGGCGTCGAGCGCACGGGCGAGCGCGAGCGCGACGACGGCGCCGACGAGCTGCAGCGGCGCGAGGGAGCCGGCGAGCTCGAGGTCCCGCCCGGCGAGCGACCCCACGGTCCACAGGCGGTAGCGGTCGAGTGCCCCGGGGTCGCCGAGCAGCACGAGCGTCGTCAGGGACGTCAGGCCCGCGGTGACGGCCGCGCCGGCCACGACGAGGACCGCCGGCGCGGCGCCGGCCCGGGCCGACGTCGCGATGACCGCGATGAGCGAGGCCGCCACGAGCGCGCCCGCGAGCGCGAACGCTGCGAGGCCGGCGTTCGACCCGATGCCCACCACGCTGATCCCGAGCACGACGGCGAACGCCGCGCCCGCGTTGACCCCCAGCAGCCCGGGGTCGGCGATCGGGTTGCGGGTCACGCCCTGCATGACGACCCCGGCGAGCCCGAGCGCGGCGCCCGCCAGCAGACCGATCACGGTCCGCGGGCCCCGCAGGTCGCGCACGACGACGGCGTCGGCCGGGTCGGCCAGGGCGGCCGGGTCGAGCAGGGCGGTCAGGACGGTCCCCGGCGACGTGCTGCGCGCACCGACCGTGAGGCTGATCGCGACGGCGAGGAGCAGGACCACCCCCAGGGCGACGGGGGCGACCCACCGGCGGACCGCACCGGGTGCCGCGGGCGCCGCCGTGGGGCGGGCCCGGACGGACGCCGGGGTCACTGGGACTCGGAGCGCCCGAGCCGCCAGTACCCCATGAACGCGACGTTGGACCGCGCCACGCCGATCTCGCTCACGAGGTGCCGGCGCAGGCTCTTCACGGTGGCGGCCTCGCCGGCGATCCAGGAGTAGAAGTCGCCCGTGGTCGGGTCGACCGGGGAGTCCCACAGCAGGTCGACGTCGACGTCGACGTCCTCCAGGGCGTCGGGCGAGGGCCGCACGACCGTGCTGAGCTGGCTCATGTGCCGGGGGAGCCAGGTGGCGACGGCCTGGGTGAGCAGCGCGCCGTGCGGCGCGACGGCCTGGAAACCGTCGGCCGTCTCGCACCCGGCGTCGCGGGCGAGCCAGGCCACCTGCGACCGGCCGCGAGGGACCAGGTTCTGGATGTCGGCGCCGGTCGGGACCTCGATGAACGCCTGCGCGGTCACACCCGGGTCGAGCGACTCGATGATCCCGGCGATCGCGGGCGCGGCGGTCTCGTCCCCGGCGAGCAGCAGGTGCCGCGCGCCGCCCGGGCGCCAGTCGCACCCGACCGTGGGGTCCGTCGTCCGGCTGTCGGGCCCGACGACGACGACCCGGTCGCCGGCCTTCGCCCGCCGCAGCCAGGCCGCGGCGGGGCCGTCCACCTGCCCGGGGGCGGGGTCGTGCAGCACCATGTCGACGTCGAGCTCGCGGCGCTCGGGGCGCACGCTGCGCACGGTGTAGGTGCGGAAGGGGTTGCGCTCGTCGGCCGGCAGGTCGCGCCACCGGGCGTACCAGCTGCCGTCGAGGATCGTCTGCGGGTCCGCGGCGCCGACGTCGCAGAGCGACCCGTCGGCGTGGGGGAGCATGAGCTTGATCCGCTGGTCCAGGCCGGTGCGGCCGAGCAGGCCGAAGTCCTCGCCGGTGAACGTGACGCGCACGAAGTGCGGGCTCAGGCGCAGGACCCGCTGCACGACGGCGTCGAAGGGCCGGTACGCGGGGTAGACCGGCGCGACGACAGCCGCTTCAGCGAAGGTAAGCATCGCCTTACCTTAGCAGCGGCCTCTCGGCGCCCGGGAAGAGCCCGCGAGCATTCCGCGGCCCACCGTGACGAAGGCCACAGACGTGTGGTCAGCGGACGCGTGGTCAGCGCAGGCCGCACTCCCGGGCGCGGGCGAGCGCATCGGCGCGCGTCGCGACGCCGAGCTTGCGGTACACGCTGCGGACCTGGGACTTGACGGTGTTGCGCGAGACGAAGAGGTCGACCGCGATCTGGCCGAGCGTGAGCTCCCGCTCGAGGCGCGACAGGACGACGCGCTCGCGGTCGGTGAGGAGGACCGGCGCCGGTACCGGCGCGAGCGCCGGTGTGGGACGGGGGCGCGAGGGTTGCGGCACGGACACGGTCGACCTCCGGGGCTCAGTGGACTGGTGCACCCCATGGGTTCGGAGCCGTCCGGGCGGCGGATGGGTCCGGCTGCGACGCGTCATGCCACGGTCAGCGCCGTGTGCAGGAAGTCGGCCACGAGGTCCTGCGCGGCCGCGGTGAACACGTGGCCGCCGGGGAGGATCTCGCCGCGGACGGTGCCCGTCGCCCCCGGCGCGGCGTACCGCTGCACGAGCTCGGCGTGCGCGTCGCGCACGCCGTCGGGCGGGAACAGGCGGTCGTCGGCGAAGGAGACGGCGAGCAGGTCGTGCGCGCGCCGGCCCGCGGCGATCTGCGGCAACCCGACCCGGCCGAGCAGGCCGGGCGTGGTGAGCAGCCACGAGTGCGCGTCCGCGTAGGCCGGCAGGAGCGCGTCGGTGGTCGTCATCATCGCGACGACGGCGGCCGCGCGCAGCCCGCGGTCGAGCCCGGCGAGCGTCGCGGCCCGACCGCCCCCGCCGGAGAAGCCGGCTGCCGCAGTGCGGCTCGGGTCGACGCCCGGTGCGCTCCGCAGCACCTCGAGCGCCACGAGGTCGTCGTGCGCGACCATCCCGGCGAACGACGTCCCGAGCGTCCCGGCCGTCTTGGCGACCACGTGCTCGTGGAGGCCGGCGGCGGTGTCGTAGCGCATGTGGTCGTCCGGCGCGACGCCGTCGGCGGCCCACGCGGCCTCGGCCCAGCTCATCGGCCCGCGCAGACTGATCGGCAGCGGGTCCAGGTCGAACCGCCGCGAGCCCCACGCGAAGGTGTCGTGCACCAGGACGACGAACCCGCGGCGGGCGAGGTCCTCCGCGAGGGCACGCCCGTCGTACAGCTCCCGGCGCAGCCGCTCGGCCAGCACCGTGGGTGCCGGGGTGCGGACGAGCCGCTCCGCGCCGATGGACTTGATCCCGGCGTGGCAGTGCAGCAGCAGGACGCCGGGACGCGCCGCGGCGGGGTCGGTCGCCACCTGCGTGCTCGCAGCGGCGGCCGGGCGCAGCAGCCAGGCGCGGGTGGCCGGACCGAAGCCCACCGACCACTCGACCTCCTCGGTGATGACGCCGTCGGCCTGCCACCGGGCCAGCGTCCGGAGCGGCGGTGCGCCGGGGACGGTCGGCGCGGGAAGGCCGAGCGCGCGTGCGACCTCGTGCCCGAGGCTCGGCGCCGCCGCAGCGCCGTCGTCCCCGGACGGGACGCCGTCGTCGCCGGACGCGACGCGGCCGTCGCCGGAGGGGCGTGACCGTCGTCCGGGAGGCGGCCGTGGACCCAGGCCGGCCAGTCGTCATACCCACCCAGGGCGCTGGGACGGTCGGCCTCGGGTCGGGGGTGGGCACGCGGTGCTCCGTTCAGGGCGGGGACGAGCGAAGGGCCGGCGGTGTCGCGTGGTCCGCAACTCGGCCGGAAGGCGCTTTCCATGCTGGGCGGACACGCCCCGTGGCGTCAAGCCGCGTCGGGCGACCCGCTCGCGCGGCTCGAAGTGCCCGGGTGCGATCCGCGGTGCAGGTCAGCCCCCGGTGCCGGCCCGCGCGATCGGCGTCGGACGCCCGCCACGACGCCGACGCCCACCACGGCGACCACGGCGACGGCGGACGGCTTCGGGGACGCACGCAGCGCCGTGATCGCCAGACCCGGCGGCGCGTCGCGCTGCGGATCGGATCCGTCGTCGCCGATCATCCGCTGGGGCTGCGGTGAGGACGGGGTGAAGGCGTCGAGCATCGCCGGGACGAAGGCAGCCATGTCCTGCGGACCGCGGCTGGTGGTGAGGTTACCGTCCCGCACCACCGGCCGGTCGAGCCAGGTCGCGCCGGCGTTCACCACGTCGTCCCGGATGCCGGGCCACGAGGTGAGCGTGCGTCCGGCGAGGGCGCCCGCCGACGCGAGGACCCACGGTCCGTGGCAGAGCGTGACGACGGGTCGTCCGCTCGCGACGAAGGCGCGGACGAAAGCCCGTACCTCGGCCGACTGACGGAGCAGGTCAGGACCGATGAAACCGCCGGGGACGAGCAGCCCGTCGTACTCGCCGGGGTCGGTCTCGCTGATCGTCCTGTCCACGCCGACCCGCGTGGCGGGCAGGTGCAGGTTCATCCCGCGGATGCGCCCGTGCCGCAGCGAGACGACATGGACGTCCGCACCGGTGCGCCGCAGTGCCCGCAACGGCATGACCAGCTCGACCTTCTCGAACCCGTCGGCTGCCAGGACGGCGATCCGACGCCCCTTGAGCGAGTGCTGCCTGGGCATGTCGTCCCCCGTCGGTCGAGGGCGCCCATCCGGGCGGCTCCAGGTCACCGAGGTCACCGAGCCTCTACCCCAGGCCCCGAGACGGGTCACGTCCACGTCGGGGGCCGGCTCGGATCGCTCGTGGGCCAGGTGGGGCTTGAACCCACGACCCACGGATTATGAGTCAGAGTCCGGCGGTGACGCGCCATGACGAACCGTGCCACCGGACCCCGCGTCGTGCTCAACCGAGGGCCACCGCGTGCCGTGCCGTGCCGCCCCCAGATGGTCACGTGTGGCGCGTCCGTGACCAACCGCGTGACCGCTCCGGGGCAGATGTCACACCCTCGGAGCACCCTGACAAGCAAGCGGCCCCCGCACGGTGCTGGAACACCGGCGAGGGCCTTGGAACCGACCTGATGGAAGCAGGAGCGATCCCCATGAACAGCATCGAGCAGACGCCGGCGAGTGGCAGCAACTTCGCGGGTGAGAAGACGATTCACCCGGTGTGCACACGGTTCCCGTGCGACCACGCGTACAAGCGCCAGGCGCACCGGCCGACGGAGGACAACGAGGTCCGGCACGTCGTGTCGGCCGGCACCGGAGACGACTGGTCCGTCGCGGTCACCGCATGGGACGACGACCCCTGGTGCGTCACCGTGACCACCCCCGAGACGCCATGGACCTTCGAGGATCCTGAGGCGGCGTCGAGGTTCGCCGCGGACGTGCAGAAGGCCACTGTCTGGGCGCTCAAGGCCATGATCCCCACGCAGGCCACCCGAGCGAGCATGGACCAGGCGCGCGAGGGAGGCACCCGATAGGTCCGTCAGCGCGCAAGGGCGCCGCCCCTGGCCGATGGCTGGGGGCGGCGTCGTCCCGCCTTCCTGCCGCGGTAGCGAGCGAGTGTCCTGCCATGCTGATGCGCCATGGAACCTCGCTCGGACGATCCGCTGGCGCCGGCGATGCGCGACGACCGGCCCAGCTTGCTCTCGCCCACGGACGTCGCTGCTCGCTTGGGGAAGTCGGCGGACTACTGGAAGCGGCGGGCCCGTCGCAGGGAAGTCCCGCACGTCCGCATCGGCCAGTCCATCGCGTTCACGGAGGGCGACGTTGCCCGAATCGTGGCAGACGCACACGTCGACCCGGTTGACCCGCTGAGGTCCATCAGCCCTAGGTCCAGGGCCCGCCCTCACGTGAACCGCGACGGCTGAGCCAGCTAGCCCCCTACCGTGGAGAGACCATGACCCGCACCGAAGAGCACACCACCAGTGAGGGAGCACCAGCGGCGGCGACCCGCTGGCTACGCACGCTCGATGCCGGTGACTACGTCGAGGCGTGGAAGCAGTTGACGCCATGTCTGCGCCTGGCGTGGGCGCAGGTGTGGCTTTGGAGGAACCGCCACGCCGCCGAGCTGGACGGGCACGACCTGGACGAGATGGCAGCCGCATTCGCTGCGCCTGACCCTCGACACGTGCGCTGGCCGGGGTTCGCGCTCGGGGAACTCGGTTCGCTCCACGACTCGCTACCCCGTCCTGCCGCCGACTACACCGACACCAAGGCGCTCGCGCTGGCCATGGTGGTCGGCGTCGACCTCGAGCGGGTCGTCATCGCGCCGCACGGTGCGGCGCTGTTCCCGAGCCGGGGAGCCGGTTGTCGCGGTAACGCTCACCATGCAGCTTCAGCCGGACGGCGCCTGGCTCGTCGCGTCCCACAGCGCAGCCGGGACGATGCCGCAACCGGGATGGCCACCGGTGCTCTGACGCGGGGGGTTGCGCGGCTCGCGATCAAGTCGCCCATCGTCGAGGCACCCATCGCCGGCGCGCACCGGAGCGTCACCGCCACACGTCGCGGAAACGGTGTGGGTGGGCTGAGGCATGATCCTCCTCATGCCATCGCACGGAGTGAGGTTCGGCTCCATAGACGACCGTTGGAAGACGCCACCTGCGTTGGGGCGACTGCCGAAGGTTGAGGTCTACGTCGACGAGTTCGGGGACCGAGGCTTCACGACGAAGTCCTCACCCTTCTTCGCCATGACCGCGGTGATGGTGCCGGCGGAGTCGGCACCTCACATGCGCGTGGTGGCGGCTGGGCTGCGCTCGGAGATCAACACCGAGAAGCCCTTGCACTGGGTGGATCACTTCACGCCGAAGCCAAAGCACGCCTTCCGGCGGAAGCTCGCGGCTGACATGGTCGCGGCCATCCCCGGCGCCGTGGTCATCTACGTCGTCTGCGAGAAGCGCACGTTGATCGCAAGTGAACACCTGCGCGCTGACCAGGACCTGTTCTACAACTACGTCACCAAGTTGCTGCTCGAGCGTGTTGCCTACGCTGCCCGGTACTGGCCCGGAGGGTCGCGGTTGGCCATCGTGGCGCTCAGCAGCATCCGCGGCACCGCCGCCACCGACAGTCGCAACTACCTCGACGCCGTGCGCGACTACCGCAAGACGGACGCCCCGATGCGGTACATCAAGTGGCCGCCGTCATGGCACGGCCCGGACAGGTTCGACGGTCTGCAGATCGCGGACCTCTACATGGGGATGATGGGCACCGCGTTGAGCGGGTCAGAGACGGACGTCGCCTGTGCTGCTCATCTTCTCGCCCACCGCTCGCAGATCCGCCGCGGGCCCAACGGTCAGCTGCTGGGGTGGGGCATCAAGATGTACGGCGATGCCGGCGCGCTCACGCGGCGAGCATGGTGGGACCTGCTCGCGGCATGACGAAGCCCGCAGGAGGGACTCCGAGGGCCTCAACCACCTCTAGGGGTGGAAGGATCCGGTCGCCCGGTTCCGGCTGGTCTCGGCAGCCCCACCAACGGGCTCCGACATGATCGACACTACAGCGGTTTACCGCACAATGCAGTGCTGTAGCTCACTCGTCTTGCGGTCTTCAGGTGTGGGCCGCTGGCGCCCCACACACCTCCTCATCGGTCACCGTGGCGTGGTGCTGAGAAGGCGGCAGTCGCGGACTCTGTATCCGACGCTGACCGCATCACCGCAGGTCAGCGGCAATGCGGTCACACCGTGGTCACGTCACGGCCTGGGTCCTCTGTTCGCTTCGAAGTCCTTGAGGGCGTTGACGACGTCGACCGGGCGCAGGGCGCGGCCCGCGGTCGGGTAGACGTTGACGTTGTACGTGACGTTGGCCGGTGCAGCTGCGGGCGCGGGGGCCCCGACGGTGGCGACTGCCGTGCCACCGTCTGCCGCCACGGGTAGGTACTGGCCGGACCTGGCGGCCGCGAGTGCGGCGTCGACGTACCCGCCACTGGTGAAGCCGGGCAGGTCACGGCCGGCGTGGATGGCCTCGAGCAGAGGCCGATGCTCGGCGGTCTCCTCGGCGTTGATGACGAACTCCCCGCGGTGCACCGTGCCGGCAGGCTCGAACTTCCCACCAGCACCGGTGTACCCACCGGTCCAGAACCCGCCGCCGGTGTTGCCGCCGTTCTCGGTGATCGTCTGGATGCGGACGGACCGGGTGCGGGACATCGCGGACGTCCACGCGTCGATCGCCGCCGTCGCGGCGGACGTGTCGGCGTCCACCGGGACCCACGCCTGCTGGGTGGACGACCACACCTTGAACCCGGCGACTTCACCGCGTGCGGTGGTGGAGTTCCCGCCGATCGTGACGTCACCCTGACTCGACCGGATCAGGCCCATGAGGGTGTCCAGGGCGTCGCTGGCGGGGACACGGTTGCCGTTGATGGTGACGGTGCCGTCGGACTCGTCGATGTTCCCCACGAGCACGTCGAGCGCTTCCTGCGCAGGCACCTGGTTCCCGTTGATGGTGACCGTCCCGCCGGTCGAGTCGATCGTCGCGGACAGCTCGTCGAGGCGGGACTGCGCGTCCAGGACCGCGTCGTGGATGTGCGCGGACAGGATCTCCGGCGCCGCCCACGCGTTCGCCTTCTCCTGCATCGCGTCGAGGGTCCCGACCCACTCCTGTTCCATGACCTTCGACGTGTCGACCATCGCGTCACCGGACGCGCGCAGGGCGTCACCGGCTTCCCGCAGCCCGTCGATGGTGTCCTGGTCGGCACCGAACAGGAACCCGACCTGTTCGGTCATCGCCGCGAGGGCATCGAGGAAGTCCGCCGCGGGGCCCGCGAGGAACTCCCCGACCCCAGCCCCGCCCGTAGCCATCCCCTGCGCGATGGACCGTCCCAGGTCGATGCCGCCGTTGACGGCGTTGAGGAGGAACTCCATGAGCGGGCCGCGGTTGCGCTGCACCCACTGCGCGGCGTCGGTCGCCTCGTCGGCGAACGCTGCAGCGAGGGCGCCCTTGATGCCGTTCGCGGCGACCTCGATGTTCCGGCGGGCCGACTCGATCTGCGCCGCGGCGTTGTCACCCATGACGTCGAGGGCGTTGCGGGCGGCGCCGGCGACGGCGCCGAACTGGTCGGCCGCCGTCGTGAGGTCCATGGCGTAGAGGGCGT
Organism: Cellulomonas sp. ATA003; assembly: GCF_031582905.1. NCBI lineage: Bacteria > Bacillati > Actinomycetota > Actinomycetes > Micrococcales > Cellulomonadaceae > Cellulomonas > Cellulomonas sp. ATA003. The sequence continues at coordinate 2,387,471 of NZ_CP133990.1, read as the reverse complement.
CGCCGAGGTCTTCGGCCTGGGTGCCGAACAGCTCGATGGCGGCGGCGTTCCGCTTCGCGGGGTCCTCGATGTCCCGCAGGCGGTCCAGGATGTCCCCGAGCGCCGCGGATGCCCGGGGCCCGCCCTGGGCGATGTCGGCCTGAGACACGCCGATCGCCTCGAACCCGGCCGCCATGGCCGGGTCGGCGGCGCGGACCGCGAGCTCCTTGAGGGCGTCCGCGGCGATGTCTGTGTCGCGGGCGCCAGCGTTGACCGCCTGCGACAGCAGACCGAGCGCCTGCGGCCCTTCCAGGCCGAGGTTCCGGAACTGAGTGCCGTACTCGGTCACCGTGTCGAGGAGGTCCTCCGACACGTTGAGGCCGACCTGCGTACCGCGGGCCAACAGGTCGAACGCCCCGGCCGCGTCACCCGCGATGCCCGTCTTGATCGCCTGCGCCGCGGCGCGCGCCACGGCGGGGTACTCCTCACCCAGCAGGTCGGAGATGCCCGTGAGCTGCTCGAGCACGTCCTGCGCGTCCCTCGCCGTCGCTTCCGGGTCGAGGAGGCCGGACTGCACCGCGATCCTCGCCGCGTCCATGTTGGCCGCGATCGACTCACCGAAGTTCCCCGCGTAGGCCTCACCCGCAGCCCGAGCGAACCGTGCCGCCGTCGCCTCGTCCAGGCCCGTGCGCGCCGAGAACAGGTCGGTGCGGACCTCGGCCTGCAACCCGTCGAGGATCGACGAACCGATCGCGGCGCCGATCCCGACGACGGCACCCGCGATGGGGATCGTGGCGAGGGCGGCGACGATCCCACCGGCGAGGTTTTTCCCTGCGCCGTCGCCTGCCTCGGTGCCGGCGGCACTGGCCTTGTCCGCGACGTCGTCGAGGGCTGACTCGGCCCCGGAGATGTCTGCGGTGACGTCGACCTTCCCGTCAGGGATGGCCCGCACCGCCGCGTCGATCCGGTCGACCGCGGTCTGCGCGCCGACGATGTCCAGGTCGAGCTTCAGGTCCGGGATGGGATCGGACGCGAGATCCTGGAGGAGGTCGATGACGGCCCGGTACTTCCGCTCGAACCTGTCCATGTCGAGGTCGATGGAACCCTTGAGGGTGCCAAGGTCGAGGTCAGCCATGCGTGAGCCCCCTCGTCGCCTCGTCCTCGGTGGGGTCCTGGTAGCCGGCGGCGGCCTCCTGGGCCTTGTAGTGGGACTCGAGCGCCGCCCCGAGCGCGTCCGACTGTCCACCTGCGGCGAGCGTGTCCAGGTGGCGCACGATCGGCTCCACACCCGCGACGACAACCTCGGCCTCGCGTGCGGCCGCGATCGCGGCTGCGACCTGCCCGCCCTCGATCGCTGCGAGCCGGTCGTCGATCGACCGCATGAGGCCCGTCGTGTCCGGCGGGCTGTAGAGCCCTGCGGAGAGGCCGCCGTGCTGCGCCGCGTTGTACGTCTGGGCGTCCATCCACGCCGGCGCCCACTCGCGGATGGCGAGGGCCTCCTCCCTGGTGGCGGTGGTGAGGATCTGCTGCATCGGCATCCCCGCCTCAAGGCGCATCCGCACCCGGTCCCACGCGACCTGGTGGCGCATGAGGGACGTCGCGTCGTCGCCGACCTTGGGGCGGGCGTCCTCGGCCCAGCGGCGCAGCGTGTCCGCGTCGCCGTGGACCTGCGCCTGCAGCTGCTTGATCTGCGGCCCGATCGTGTCGTGGGCGCGCTGGGTGAGCTCGCGCTGCTTGTTGCCGAGGCCCTCGTCGCTGAGATTCGGGTCCCGGTGCGTCCGGGCGGCGTGGAGCGCGTCGTCGAGCTGCTTGTGGAGCTCGGTGAGGCGCGAGCGTGCCGTCGATACCCGCTGGCGCGCGGCGTCCCGGGCGACCTTGTCGGCGACCGTCTCCCACACGTTGCCGGTCACTTGCCGTCACCCTGGGCTGCAGCGGCCTGCGCGGCGCGATATGCGGCGACGGCCGCGGTGCGGCGCGGGTCGCCGACCTCGATCGCGACGACATTCGGGCCGTGCGGGTCGAACTCGCCTGCGCCGATCGGGGGCAGGAGCTCGTCCGGCCGCGGATCGACCGCAGCGTCACGGAGGGAGTTCCGACACGCCGCTCCGCTTCGGCCTGCTCGGTGGGGATCCACGAACCACCGTCGTCGGTCGGCTCGATGACAGCGCTCCCCGGCCCGCCAGCGACCCTCACACCGTCGGGGCGCTTCACGCCCGTGTCGGTGTAGAGGACGCCGTCGACGGACTTCTCTCCCGACCGCGGCGTCCGGATGGTGCGGGAGTCGATCACGGGCTCGGGACCGTTGGGGCCAATCGTCGTCATGGTGGTCTCCTGTTCGCGGCGCATCGCCGCATCGAGTCGGAGCCGGCCCAGGCGAGCCAGCGGGTCGTTCATCGGGAGGAGCGCGGCGAGGTCGGCCGCTGCACGTGCTGCCGTCATGACGCCTCCCTCCGGTAGAGCTCGTCCAGGGCGTCGCGGTCCACTTCCCAGACCGGCCCAACTCGGCGGGCGGGCACCCGGCCGGTGCGTGCGAGACGTCGCACGTACTCCGCCGAGCACCCGACCCGCCGGGCCGCTTCACCCGGTGTGGACCATGCCCTGGTCACGTGATCCATCGTTCCGGGAGCACCGTCGGAGGTTCCGGCGCCGGAACCCCGCCGCTCGTGCGCGACGGCGGCGGCGTGCAGCGCCTCCGCGAGCTCGGTGACGACCGTCGGGACCTGCCCTCGGCCACCTGCCCGGATCGCCGCCCGCAGGGTCACCATCAGCCCGTCGACCGCCTCAGCGGCCCGCGGCCCGGTGAACTCCTCGAGCCCGGTCACGAGGCGCGCCGCACCCGCTCACGCCGCTGCCGCTCGTCGAGGCCGCCCCACACGCCTGTCCGCTCGTCCGCCACCAGCGCGTAGGCCAGGCACTCAGCGACAGCGGGGCACCGGGCGCACCCTGCGCGGGCGTCCTCGACGAGGAGCGGCGTGAACCACGCTTCGGGGGCGGCCTCGCACGGCGCCGGCTCGCGCTGCTCGGCGAGAACACGGGACAGGGCGTCCCACGCGGGGCGGGCGTGGTCCGGGACCACCCACGCGCTGCTCTCGGCGTTCACCGTCGGATTGCTACTGCGACGGAGCCTGTGTCCTCGCTGGTCACGTCGCCTGTGGTCACGCCACGGTCACCCGTGCGGCCTCTAACGCGGGTGGCCCGCGAAGGCCCTGCGGAACGTTCACGCCGTGTTCCGGGGTCCTGGTCGGGGTGGGGGAGGAGCCCGGGGGTGTCGGGGGTGGGGTGGTGGAGCCAAGCCTCGATGTCGTCGGCGAGCTGGGGGTGCCAGACGACGGGGCGGGTGCCGGCGGGGCTGTGGGTGCTGGTGGGGGTCTCGGTGGGGCGGAGGCGCCGGGGGCGGACGTAGATCGCCAGGGTGATGTGGTGTCCGGGGTGGTTGGCGATGAAGGTCGGTCGGTCGGGGTTGCGTCGGGTGCGGTCGTCGCGCCAGACGTCCCAGCCGGGGGTGCTGGTGAGGAGTGTGCGGATGGTGGCTTCGGCGTCGAGGACGGCGGCGGTGAGCTGCATCAGGCGTTCTCTCCTCGGCGGGCTTCGGTGGTGCCGCAGTCGGTGCAGCGGCGGATGACGAAGCCGGCGACCTTGCGGGAGGGGCGGCTGGTCCAGGTGGTGTGGGGACAGGGGGTGCGGGCTGCGGGGGGCTGTGGTGTGGGGGCGGTGACCGTGGGCATGGGTCGTCTCCTGGTGAGGTGGGGCTTGCAGGTGGGGCAGGGCTTGGGGTGGTCCTCGCCGCCGATCCATCCGCGGTGGCAGGCGTGCTCGGCGGGGGCCGGGGCGGGTGCGAGGCCGAGGTCGGTGGGGTCACGGTCGGCCGGGGTCATGCGGCACCGGTGCGAAGGGTGGAAGCGGCGGCCAGGACCCACTGGGCGACGGTGGCGTCGGGCTGCGCGGTCGCGGCGGCTTGGACGAGCTCGCCGTACCGGTCGGGCCCCAGTCGCTCGAGGGCCTTCGTTGCTGCGCCGTACTCGTCATCAGCGTCCGCGGCCTCGTGCGCGTTAGGTAGGTGACGGTCCGCGCCTGCGGCGCGCGCACTTGGTCCTGCCGATGAATCTTGTAGTGGGTCCTCATGGTTCCTAGGGGCCAGGGCAGCCGTGGCCCATTGGTCAGGCTCACCCTGGCCCACTGGGACAGGCTCACCCTGGCCCTGAGGTGCAGGGTCAGCCTGACTGGTCGGTTCGGGCACGAGGTCCTCCCAAGGGACTCGCGAGGGCTCAGGTACAGGCTTGCCCTGTACCTGCGCGGGGGCCGACAGGAGGTCGAGGACGAGCTCGTACTCCGCCCGGCGACCGGACCTACCCCGCGTGACGGGCCGGATCGCGCCCGCCTTGCGCAGGCACGTCATGGCCGTGCTCACGGCGACGTAGGCGGCGTGCCGGGCCTTCCTGGCCTGCACCGCCTCCGGGCTGTCGTCGTCGCTCTCCGGGGCCGGCGGGAGGATGCCGCGGCCCAGGGCGTAGGCGAGGTCGTCGCGCCCGCCCCAGAAGCGGCGTGCGGTGATCCCGGGGCTGTCGGTGTCGTGGGCGACGTTCGCCATGTACGCAAGCAGCCTGAACGGCCGGTCGGGCAGGTGGCCCCAACGGCCGTAGGCCAACTTCACGTTCGTGGCGCCCATCAGGCGGCGTCCTCGGGGACGTTCGGGCGGAAGGTGAACGCGACGGCGTAGCGCACGTCGACGACGTGACGTGCCGAGGCGGAGTGCGACCAGGCGGCGCCGGTGATCTCGAACGTCCGGGCGCAGGTGCGGCACGACGCCTCGACCACGCGGCCGGTCGTCTCCCTCGTGACGTCACCCTTTTTGGGGCGCGTCTCGAGTGGGCTGCTCATGCGGCCTCCCGCGGTGGGGACTCGACGCCGCGCCACTCGCGCTGGATTCCACCGCGGCGTGGGGGGCGACGGGAGAGGCGGAAGCCGATGGGCTCGATGAAGCCGGCCTCGTGCGCCAGCCGGAAGACGTTGCCCCAGTGGGAGGTCGACGACGGCTCGGCGATGCCTGCCGCGTGGAGCTCGTCGCAGCCGAAGGGCTGGCCGGTGTCGGCCAGGACGAACAGGGCGCCGAGTGCGTCGTCGAGCCACCCGTCGAACGGCTGCGCGGGGGCGCCAGCGCGTGACCCGCTCGTGACCGCGGCCGCCATGACCTGCGGATCTGTGACCCGCACCGGATCAGCAATCCGACGCGGTTGCTCAGGACGCGGACAGGGCGTGGAGCTGCGTGGGATGCTGCTCAAGGCGGGGACCTCCGAAGTCCTCGACGGTGGGGGCGATCGGCGCGTCTGTGGCGGACGCGCCGTCGCTGCGTGTGGGGGCGACTCCGAGGAGCTCGAGCAGGTCGGCCGTGACGACGCGGTACTTGCCACCCAGGCGAAGCACCCGCGCCGGGAACTGCCCGGCCTTGGCGAGCTGGAACGCCTTTGTCCGGCCGATCGACAGGGCGCGGCCCGCGGTCTCGACGTCGACCGTTACCGGTAGGGCGAGGAGCTCGTCGCGGTTCACGAGGCGGCCACCTGCGGATCACCGGCGGAGTCCAGGCCGACCATCGCGAGCAGCGCAGGGACTGGCACGAGGATGCGCCGGCCGATGCGCAGGGTCGGCAACTCGCCGTTGTGCGCAGCTTGGTACGCCTGGTTGCGCCCGATGCCGAGCACCTTGGCTGCGACCTGCACGCTGACCGTGCTCTTCCCGAGGAGCTCTGTGGGGACCATTGGGGGTTCCTCCTTTCGACACCTTGAGCGTGTCGCCGCGTGCCCCTTGTGTCTATCCATCCCTTGCCCTACTGTTCAGATATCGCTAGACAGTCCAGACGGGAGAGGGCAGTGCGAATCGAGGAGGTCGTCGGCAGGAACCTTGAACAGCTGCGGACGGCTCGTGGCTGGTCACAGGCGCGGTTCGGCGAAGAGGTGGGCAGCCACTACGGCAAGGCATGGAGCCGCGCCACGGTGTCGGCAGCCGAGAGCGGCGCACGCGCCTTCACCGTGGCGGACATGGTGCTCATCTGCCTGATCTTCGAAGTGGCGCTCGAGCGTCTCGTCGTACTCCCCAGTGAGGCGCAGGCAGTCGCAGTCGGGCCGGCCACCTATCAGCGAGCCGACCTCGCCCCGATCGGGTGGAGCGCCGCCCCGACCAAGCGGACCTACGACGACGTCTTGCGACAGATGGACCGGTTGCACCACGAGCTAGAGGAGATCCTCGACGTCGCGACGACGGCGCAAGATCGCGGCCGCGCCATCCGCGTCACGCTCTTGCGGCTCGGCAACGTCGAAGCGCTCAAGGCGTTGGGTGTGGCTCGTGGTGAAGATGCCTGGTTCGAGAACGAACGGAATGAGGAGCCATGAGGGGCAGCATCTACAAGCGGTGCTCGTGCCCGATCGAGCGCGACGCCCGCGGGAACCGCAAGGCGTGCAAGCTGCGCCACGGGTCATGGACGTTCGTCGTCGACCTCGGCGCCGGCCGCGGCAAGGACGGCGTGTGGCAGGAGCGCCGGCAGGTGAAGCGGTCGGGCTTCCCGACCAAGGACGCCGCCGCGGACGCGCTCGCGCAGATCACGTCGACCGTCGCCGACGGGTCCTACGCCCACGACGAGCAGATGACCGTCGGGGCGTTCCTCGAGCAGTGGGTTGCCGCCAAGGAGGCCAACGGGCTGCGCCCGACGACCGTGCAGTCGTACCGGCAGCACATCCGCGACTATCTCGTGCCGTACCTCGGGCAGATGCGCCTGCGGGACCTGCGGCCCGGGCACGTCGAGCACGCCCTCGTGCAGATCGCCCAGCCCGTCAAGGGGCGCCGCGCCATGGGGCCCGCCACGGTCCGCAGGGTGCACGCGACGCTGCGGTCCGCGCTCGCCACCGCGAAGCGCAAGCGCCTCATCAGCCACAACCCCGCCGTCGACGTCGACCTGCCGTCCGCGTCACGTCCGAAGGTGCACCCGTGGCAGCCCGGCGAGCTCGGGGCGTTCCTCGACCACGCGGCCCACGACCGCCTCGGTGTCCTGTTCGAGGTCATGGCCGCCGCCGGCCTGCGCCGCGGTGAGGCGCTCGGGCTGCGCTGGGAGGACGTCGACCTCGAGCGGCGCGTCCTCGTCGTCCGGCAGCAGGTCGTGCAGCTCGCCGCCGCGGCCCCGTGCGGGGTGTGCGGGCAGACGCACAACCGGCTCGCGTTCGGACGCCCCAAGACGGCCAGCGGGGAGAGCCGTGGCATCGACTTCGACGGCCGCACCGCGGGCGCCCTCATGGAGCACCGACTGCGCCAGGACAGCGAGCGTGCAGCGTGGTCCGGCGCCTACTCCGACCACGGCCTGGTGTTCGCCCGCGAGGACGGGACGCCGATCAACCCGGACTACGTGTCGCACCGGTTCGTCGAGCTCGTCGCCGAGGCGGGCCTGCGGCGGGTGCGCCTGCACGACCTGCGGCACGGGGCGGCGTCGCTCATGCTCGCCGCCGGCGTCGACATCGCCATCGTGTCCAAGCGGCTCGGGCACTCGAACATCTCGATCACGGCGGACACCTACTCCCACCTCCTCGAGGGGTGGGCCGGGACGCTGCCGAGCGGGCCGCTGCGCTGGTCCCGAGGGCGTCGCGTGACCACTCTGTGACCACCGGTCCGTCGGCGCCGGACATGCGCGAAGCCCCGGCGAGCGTTTCCGCAGGCCAGGGCTTCACAGAGGAGTGGGCCAGGTGGGGCTTGAACCCACGACCCACGGATTATGAGTCCGCTGCTCTGACCGGCTGAGCTACTGGCCCGTGGTCGCCAGCCTAGCGGCAGGCGACGGGACCCGGCGCGGCACCGCGACCCGGACGACGTCGCGCGATGCGGCATGCAGGCGGCGTGGAGCCGGCATGGAGAAGGGCGCCTCACCCGCACAGGGTGAGGCGCCCTCGCTCGGCGGATCGAGCCCGCCCGCCCTGCTCGCGCCTGGGCGTTGGGTGGATCTTAGGACAGTCTTTGCCGTAGCGGGAGTCCCTCAGGGGCCTGGAGCGAGCCACCGACCTCCGGGCGGCGCGTACCGCGCCCGCAGCGGGCGTGCGCGGGCCGCAGTCACCCGTGTGGATGTGACGCGTACCACCAAACGAGGTGTGTGGAACGTCCGGGTGTGGCGTTGTCGAACTACTTGTCCGCTTCGGCCGATCATGACCACGTCAGCGACAACGGCAAACCCACCGCGAGGTGGGGACGCAAAGCCACGGGGCCCGCCGGGCCGGCCGAGCCACCGAACGACTTAGAGGAGTCACGATCATGGTCACCCCACTCACATCCCACCCGTCGATGCCGGAGCCGCAGGGCTCCGGCGCGCTGCTGACGCCGTCGGAGGTGGCCACGCTCTTCCGCGTGGACCCCAAGACGGTCACGCGCTGGGCGAAGGCCGGGAAGATCTCGGCGATCCGCACCCTCGGGGGGCACCGACGGTTCCACGAGGACGAGGTCCGGCAGCTCCTCGGAGGCGTTCCGGAGCAGCGCGAGCCGCAGGCCTGAGCGGTCCGGTCCGGCGACGGGGCACGGGCGGGTGGTCGGGGCGCGAGGCGTCGCACCCCGGTCGCCCGACCGACTCGTCCCACGCCGACCACGGCGGCGGCTCGGCACCGGCCCGGCGCTGCGTGCATGGCAGGATCGAGCCATGGCGATGAGAGAGATCCGCACCGTCGGTGACCCGGTGCTGCGCACCCCGTGCGAGCCGGTCACGGTGATCGACGACCGGGTGCGGTCCCTGGTGGACGACCTGGTCGAGACGGTCGACCACGAGGGGCGGGCGGGGCTCGCCGCCAACCAGATCGGTGTCAACCTGCGGGCGTTCTCGTGGAACATCGACGACGAGGTCGGGTACGTCCTCAACCCGACGATCGTCGAGCTGTCCGACGACTACCAGGACGGCGACGAGGGCTGCCTGTCCGTTCCGGGCCTGTGGTACCCGACGAAGCGCGCCTGGTACGCGCGCGTCGTCGGCACCGACCTCGACGGTCGGGAGGTCGTCGTCGAGGGCACCGAGCTCATGGCGCGGTGCCTGCAGCACGAGGTCGACCACCTCGACGGCATGCTCTACCTCGACCGGCTCGAGCGCTCCGTCCGCAAGAAGGCCATGCGCGCCATCCGCGAGCAGCTGTAGACCCGCGGTCGTTGGCGCCGTGCGCGCGGTGTAGGGCATGATGGCGCGGAGCACGCCGCAGATGAGTGCACACCTCCCGTCACGGGGCTGAGGTCGTTGGGGAAGACGAACCTCGACCCGACAGGAGGACCGACATGGCCGGTGCCATCACCCGCGGCGTACTTTTCGTGCACTCGTCGCCGCGCGCGCTGTGCCCGCACGTCGAGTGGGCGGCGGGCAGCGTGCTCGACTCGCGCCTGTCCCTGGACTGGACTGAGCAGCCCGCGGCGCCCGGCATGTTCCGTGCCGAGCACTCGTGGCAGGGCCCCCAGGGCACCGGTGCGCGGCTGACGTCCGCCCTGCGCGGCTGGGCGCACCTGCGGTACGAGGTGACCGAGGAGGCCAGCCGCGGCACCGACGGCTCGCGCTGGAGTCACACGCCCGAGCTCGGGATCTTCCACGCCGCGACCGACGTGCACGGCAACGTCGTCGTCCCGGAGGACCGCATCCGGGCCGCGCTGCAGCACGCCGCGGACCCGGCCCGCCTCCGGGTGGAGCTCGACCTCGCCCTCGGGCAGGCCTGGGACGACGAGCTCGAGTCGTTCCGGTACGCGGGCGCCGGCGCCCCGGTCCGCTGGCTGCACCGCGTCGGGTAGCGCGGCGCCGCCGGACGACCGACGGCCCCGCACCGGATCACCGGTGCGGGGCCTTCGCCGTCGTGCGCGGCAGGGGTGGGTCAGACGCTGGTCACCACGAGCGCGACGTTGTGCCCACCGAAGCCGAACGAGTTGTTGATGGCCGCGATCTGACCGGCCGGGAGCTCGCGCGGGGCGTCCCGGACGAGGTCGAGGTCGAGCTCGGGGTCCGGCTCGGTGACGTTGATCGTGGGCGGCGCGACCCGGTCGCGCAAGGCGAGGACGCTGAAGATCGTCTCCAGTGCGCCGGCGGCCCCGAGCAGGTGCCCGGTCATCGACTTCGTCGCCGAGAGCCGGACGTGGTCGGCGTCCGCGCCGAGCACCGCGCGGATGCCGCGGACCTCGATCATGTCGCCGACCGAGGTCGACGTCGCGTGGGCGTTGATGTGGACGACGTCGCGAGCGCTGACGTCGGCGTCGTCCATCGCCCGCTGCATGGCGGCGGTCTGGCCGACGCCGGTCGGCTCCGGGGCGGCGATGTGGTGCGCGTCACCGCTCATCCCGAGGCCGGCCACCCGGCCGTAGACCTTCGCGCCGCGGGCGCGGGCGTGGTCGGCGCTCTCCAGCACGACGACGCCGGAGCCCTCGCTCAGCACGAAGCCGTCGCGGGTCACGTCGTACGGGCGGGAGGCGCCGGCGGGGTCGTCGTTGCGGGTCGACAGCGCCTTCATGGCGGCGAACGCCGAGATGGGCATGGGGTGCACGGCGGCCTCGGTGCCACCGGCGATCACGATGTCGGCGCGGCCCGTGCGGATCATCTGCACGCCGTACGCGATGGCCTCCGCGCCCGAGGCGCAGGCCGAGACCGGGGCGTGCACACCGGCCCGGGCACCGAACTCGATCGACACGTTGGCCGCGGGGGAGTTGGGCATGAGCATGGGCACGGTCATGGGCAGGACGCGGCGCGCACCCTTCTCCCGGACGGTGTCCCAGCCGTCGAGCATCGTCCAGATCCCCCCGATCCCGGACGCGACCACGGCCCCGAGCCGCTCGCCGTCGATCTCGGGGGAGCCGGCGTCGGCCCAGGCCTGGCGGGCCGCGACGAGCGCGTACTGCGCCGACGGGTCCATCCGCTTGGTCTCGGGGCGGGACAGCACCTCGGCGGCGGGCACGGCGACCGAGCCGGCGAAGCTGACGGGGATGCCGTAGGTCTCGGCCCAGTCGTTGTCGAGCGTGCGGATGCCCGACCTCCCGGCGAGAGCGGCCTCCCACGTGCTCGGGACGTCGCCGCCGAGCGGGGTGGTCGCGCCGAGACCGGTGATCACGACGTCGGGTGCGGTGCTCATGAGGGGGCTCCTGGGCGGTGGGGAGGGTTCCGTGGTGGGCGCCCGCCGTCAGCGGGCGGGCGCCCGGCCACGGGCCGTGCGGGTCGGGCGAGGCGTCAGGCTGCCTGGGCGCCCGAGATGAAGGTGACGGCGTCGCCGACGGTCGCGAGGTTCTTGACCTCGTCGTCCGGGATGCGCACGGAGAACTTCTCCTCCGCGAGCGTGACGATCGTCATCATCGACAGGGAGTCGATGTCCAGGTCGTCGGTGAAGGACTTCTCGGGCAGGACGGAGTCGGTCGGCAGACCGGTCTCCTCGCTGACGATCTCGGCCAGTCCGGCGAGGATCTCCTGCTCGCTGTACGCCATGGGTGCTTCTCCTTGTTGTCGGGTCGTGCTCGGTCCGGGACGGGCCCGAGTCTGTCAGGGGAGGACGACGACCTGCGCCGCGTAGACCAGGCCGGCTCCGAAACCGATCTGCAGGGCGAGCGCGCCGGAGCCCACCTGGCCCTCGCTCAGCAGCCGCTCGGTGGCCAGGGGATCGACGCCGCCGAGGTGTTCCCGGTGTCCGCGATGTCCCGCCCGACGACGACCGACTCGGGCAGCTTCAGCTGCTTGATCATCTGGTCGATGATCCGCATGTTGGCCTGGTGGGGGATGAACGCCTCGATCTGCTCGGGCTCGACCCCGGCCGCGGCCATGGCCTTCGATGCGATCGGCGCCATCTGGAAGCCGGCCCACTTGAACACCGTGGGGCCCTCCTGGCGCAGGGTCGGCCAGCCGGCGTCGGAGTCGCGGACGTCGAGCCAGGAGTGCGTCTGCCGGATGGCCTGGGACTGCGAGCCGTCCGAGCCCCAGATCGTCGGCCCGATGCCGGGCGTGTCTGACGGGCCGATGACGACGGCACCGGCACCGTCGCCGAGCAGGAACGAGATGCTCCGGTCGGTCGGGTCGACGAACTCGCTCATCTTCTCGGCGCCGATGACGAGCACGTGGCGCGCCGTCCCGGCGCGCACGAGCGCGTCCGCCTGGCCGACGCCGTAGCAGTAGCCGGCGCACGCCGCGGAGATGTCCCACGCGGCCGCCGGGGTCGCGCCGATCCGGTCGGCGACGATCGCGGCCCCGGCGGGCGTCTGGTGGAAGTAGGTGACGGTCGACAGGATGACGGCGTCGATGTCCGCGCCGGTGAGCCCGGCGTTCGCGAGGGCGTCGTTCGCGGCCTGCACCGCGAGGTCGAGCACGTCGGTGCCCGCGGCGGCCCGCCGGCGGGTCACGATGCCCGTCCGCTGCCGGATCCACTCGTCGGAGGAGTCGATCGGGCCGACGAGGTCGTCGTTCGGCACGGTCAGCTCGCCGCGTGCGGCCCCCAGCCCCAGGATCCGGGTGTGGGCAGGCCCGGTGGCCTGGGTCAGGGTCGGTCGGGTCACGAGGGGTCCTCCGCGAGTCGGGTGTGCCGGCGGCGGTCCCACCGTGGCGTCGCACGAGGTCGCGCGCCGCGTCGAGGTCCGCCGGGGTCTTGACGGGGTGCGTCTCGACCCCCGGCAGGCTACGTCGCGCCAGGCCGGTGAGCACTCCGGCGGGCGCCAGCTCCACGAGGGCCGTCGCGCCGAGACCCTGCATGGTGACCTGGCACAGGTCCCACCGGACGGGGTTCGCCACCTGCGCGACGAGCCGCTCGAGCGCCTGGGCCCCGGACGTCACGGCGGCGCCGTCGGCGTTGGACAGCAGCGTCGTGCGGGGGTCGGCGGGCGACGTCGCGGCGGACGCCGCGGCGAGCTCGTCGACGGCCGGGGCCATGTGCGTGGTGTGGAACGCGCCGGCCACCTGCAGCGGGACGACGCGGGTGCGGGCCGGGGTCGGCGGCGAGCGTCGCGAGGGACCCGAGGTCGCCCGCGGCGACGACCTGACCGGACCCGTTGACGTTGGCCGCGGTCAGCCCGAGCTCGGCGAGCCGTGCCAGCACCGCCTCGGGGTCACCTCCGAGCAGGGCGCTCATGCCGGTCGGCGTCACCGCCGCGGCGCGGGCCATGGCCGCCCCGCGCACGGCGACGAGGGACAGCGCCTCGTCCTCGCTCAGCACACCGGCCACGGCGGCCGCCGCGAGCTCGCCCACGGAGTGGCCCGCGACGACGTCGACGCCCGCGGGACCGAGGGCCGCCGGCTCGGCGTCGAGCAGGGAGGTCCCGGGCTCGCCGACCAGCGCCCGGAAGCTCAGCAGCGCGGCGGCCACGAGCAGGGGCTGGGCGACCGCGGTGTCGCGGATCGTGTCCGCGTCGGACGTCGTGCCGTGGGCGACGAGGTCCTGCCCGACGACGTGCGACCAGCGCTCGAGGAGGGGCTGCGCGCCCTCCAGCTCGAGCCAGGGGACGAGCATGCCGGGGGACTGGGCACCCTGGCCGGGGCAGGCGACGACGAGCACGGGTCCACTGTGCCGGTCGGCGCCCGCACGCCCGGCTCACGACCCGTACCAAGGATCCGGAGCGGGTTTGTCCGGACGCTACAACGGTCCGTCGAGCCGCCCCAGGGCGAGCGCGGTCTGCAGGACGTAGGACTCGCGCGGGTCGAGCGGGTCCCAGCCGGTCGCCTCGGACACCTTCCGCAGGCGGTACCGGACCGTGTTGGGGTGCACGTACAGGGTCCGGGCGGCGGCCTCGAGGGAGCGACCGCTGCCCAGGTACGCGGAGAGCGTCTCGAGCAGCGAGCCGGTGCTGGCGAGTAGGGGCCGGTACGCCTGGTCGACCAGCGTCCTCCGGGCGGTGGTGTCCCCGGTCAGGACCCGCTCGGGCAGGAGGTCGTCGGCCGAGACGGGGCGGGGGGCCTGCTCCCAGGCCGGTGCGGCGAGGAGGCCGGCGAGCGCGGCGCGGGCCGACCGGCCCGAGTCCTCCAGCCCCTGGACGAGGGGCCCGATGACGACGGGCCCGGGCCCGAACCGCGGCAGCAGCGTGGCGGCGGCCGCGCGGAGGTCGCTCTCGCCGCCGAGGAAGACGACGAGCCGGTCGCCCTGGATCCCGACCAGCGCGTCGTCCGCGGCACGCCGGGTGGCGCGGCGCAGGTCGGCGGCGCGGACGTCGTCGAAGGGGAGCTCGACGTGCCGACCATGACGAGGGTCGACCCGCGGCCCGACCAGCCCAGTGCGGACACCCGCGACCGCAGCGAGTCGTCCGCCTCACCGCGCACGAGCGCGTCGACGACGAGCGCCTCGAGCCGCGCGTCCCAGGCCCCGCGCACCTCGGCGGCGCGGGCGTAGACCTCTGCGGCCGAGAAGGCGACCTCGCGGGAGTACCGCAGGACGGCCTCGCGCAGGTCCCGCTCGTCGCCGGGCGCCGCGAGGTGGTCGCTGTTCTCCTCGACGACGTCCACCGCGACCCGCACGAGCTGGAGCGTCTGCTGCAGGGAGATGGAGCGGGTCAGCTCCGGCGGGGCCGCGGCGAAGATCTCCCCGACGCCGCGCGCCGTCCCGGGCGCCTCGCCGTACCAGGAGATGAACGCCCGGATGCCGGCCTGTGCGACCAGGCCCACCCAGGAGCGGTCCTCGGCGGGCAGCGCGCGGTACCAGGGAAGGTCCTCGTCCAGCCGGCGCAGCGCCGCCGCGGTGAGCAGCCCGTGGCCGTCCCGGACGCGCCGCAGCGTGTCGGCGCCGGGCGCGGGGTGAGAGATCATCCGCCGAGCATAGAGCCGGCGATTGTGGGGAGTCGACAAAAGCGGCGGCGTACCATCGTGCTGCGCACGCGCCGCGGAGAGCCGTCCGCAGGGTGGCCGTGGGCCCTAGCGGCTATGGTCGGCGCATGGCTCTGCTCCCACGACTACGCCAGCTGATGCGACGTCCGTCGTCGGCGTCGAAGGTCGGCGCGCGCCGTCCGACGTCGGCCGCGCGACGCGGCGACACGCTCCACGAGGACGCCCTGCGCTCCATGCTGAGCGACGACCCCAACAACGTCCGCGCCTTCCAGGCCCTCGCGGAGATCGTGCGCCGTCGCGCGGCGGAGAGCGCCGTCGACGGTGACCCGCTGAGCGCGCCGCACGACGAGCAGGAGAAGCAGCGCGCCGCGGACCTCGCCGTGTGGTCGCTGGGCGAGGAGCTCGCCGGCCATCCGCGTGCGTGGTACCCGCTCGTCGAGCTCGCCCGCCTGTCCGTGCACGACGACCACGACGGCGCGATGCGCCGGCTGCTCACCGCGGCCGAGCGGGACAGCTCCGGCGAGGCGCTCGCCGAGGGGCTCGCCGTCCTGCGTGACGCCGGGCAGCCCGTGGAGGCGCTGGGGCTCGGCGTCGGCCACTGGCGACCGCGGGAGCACAGCCCCGAGGTCGGGGCGCACCTCGTCCGTGCCGCGATCGAGGCGGACCGTGCGTTCGAGGCCCGCCAGCACCTGCAGTCCCTGGACATGTACCCCGACCAGCGCTCCATCACCGACCTGAAGGCCGAGCTCGAGGCCCTGGTCGTCCGGGCGGAGTCCCGGACCGCCGGCGCCTGACCTCGCGCCACGCCCACCACGGACGAGGGCCCCGACACCACTCGGTGTCGGGGCCCTCGTCCGTCCGGCGGGGGCTGACCTAGGAGTCGCCACCCACCGCGCCGGACGTGCCGGCGTTCACGTCGTGCAGCCGGTACCGCTCGACGGCCTGGGCCGGGGCGTCGGACGCCACCGCGCCCTCCGCCGCGAGCTGCTGCAGCACGCGCACCGCGGTGGACGGCCCGTCGATGTGGAAGAAGCGACGTGCCGCGGCCCGGGTGTCGGAGAACCCGAACCCGTCCGCACCCAGCGTCGCGTACCGGCCCGGCACCCACTGGCGCACCTGGTCGGCGACGAGGTGGTCGTAGTCCGTCGTCGCGACGAACGGCCCCTCGGCGCCCTGCAGCTTCTGGGCCAGGTAGGCCTGCCGCGGCTCGGAGCCCGGGTGCAGGTAGTTGTGCTCCTCGGTGGCGACGCCGTCGCGCCGCAGCTCGTTCCAGCTCGTCACCGACCAGACCGCGGCGCGCACGCCCCAGTCGTCGGCCAGGATCTGCTGCGCCTCGAGCGCCCACGGCACCGCGACACCCGAGGCGAGGATCTGGGCCTTCGGGCCCTCGCCCTCGGCCGGGGAGACGAGGTGGATGCCCCGCAGGATGCCCTCGACGTCCACGCCCTCGGGCTCGGCCGGCTGGACCATGGGCTCGTTGTAGACCGTCAGGTAGTAGATGACGTCCGGGTCGCGCCCGTCGTCGCCGTACATGCGCTGCAGGCCGTCCCGGACGATGTGCCGGATCTCGTACCCGTAGGCCGGGTCGTAGTGCACGACGTGCGGCATCGTCTTGGCCAGCAGCGGGGAGTGCCCGTCGGCGTGCTGCAGGCCCTCGCCGGTCAGCGTGGTGCGTCCGGCGGTGGCGCCGATGAGGAAGCCGCGGGTCATCTGGTCGCCGGCGGCCCAGAACTGGTCACCGGTCCGCTGGAACCCGAACATCGAGTAGTAGAAGTAGAACGGGATCAGCGGCTCGCCGTGCGTGGCGTACGAGGTCCCCACGGCCTGGAACGCCGACGCCGACCCGGCCTCGTTGATGCCGGTGTGCATGATCTGCCCGGCCTCGGACTCCTTGTAGCTCAGCATGAGCTCGCGGTCCACGGCCATGTAGTTCTGACCCTGGGTGTTGAAGATCTTCGCCGACGGGAAGATCGAGTCCAGGCCGAACGTGCGGGCCTCGTCGGGGATGATCGGCACGATCCGGTGCCCGATCTCCTTGTCCTTGACGAGGTCCTTGAACAGGCGCACGAGCGCCATCGTCGTGGCGACCTCCTGGTGCCCGGACCCCTTGGCGAGCAGCTCGTAGGTCTTGTCGCCCGGCAGGGTGATCTCGGTGTGCGCCGTCCGTCGCTCGGGCACGAACCCGCCGAGCTTGCGCCGGCGCTCGAGCATGTACTGGATTTCGGGGGCGTCCGGACCGGGGTGGTAGTACGGCGGGACGTAGGGGTTCTCGTCGATCTGCTCGTCCGTGATCGGGATGTGCAGCGAGTCCCGCAGCGTCTTCAGGTCGTCCGACTTGAGCTTCTTCATCTGGTGCGTCGAGTTGCGCCCGGCGAAGCCGGACCCCAGCCCGTAGCCCTTGATGGTGTGCGCCAGGATGACGGTCGGCTGACCCGTGTGCGCCATCGCGGCGGCGTAGGCGGCGTAGATCTTGCGGTAGTCGTGACCACCGCGCTTGAGCGCCCAGATGTCGTCGTCGGACATCTTGTCCACGAGCTGCTTCGTGCGCGGGTCGCGGCCGAAGAAGTTCTCGCGGATGAACCCGCCGCTCTCGGCCCGGTACGTCTGGAAGTCGCCGTCGGGCGTGACGTTCATGAGGTTGACGAGGGCGCGGTCCTTGTCGGCCTGCAGCAGCGCGTCCCACTCGCGGCCCCAGACGACCTTGATGACGTTCCAGCCGGCGCCGCGGAACTGCGCCTCGAGCTCCTGGATGATCTTGCCGTTGCCCCGCACCGGGCCGTCGAGGCGCTGGAGGTTGCAGTTCACGACGAAGGTCAGGTTGTCCAGCTGCTGGTTCGCCGCGAGCTGCAGCATGCCGCGGCTCTCCGGCTCGTCCATCTCGCCGTCGCCGAGATAGGCCCACACGTGCTGCTGGGATGTGTCCTTGATGCCGCGCTCGTGCAGGTAGCGGTTCGTCCACGCCTGGTAGATCGCGCCGGACGGGCCCAGGCCCATCGAGACGGTCGGGAACTCCCAGAAGTCCGGCAGCAGGCGCGGGTGCGGGTAGGACGGCAGTCCGTGACCCTCGCGGGACTTCTCCTGGCGGAACCCGTCGAGCTCCTCGGCGGACATGCGGCCCTCGAGGTACGCGCGGGCGTACACGCCGGGGAGGCGTGGCCCTGGAAGAAGACCTGGTCGCCACCACCGGGGTGGTCCTTGCCGCGGAAGAAGTGGTTGAGCCCCACCTCGTACAGCGTCGCGACCGACGCGTAGGAGGAGATGTGCCCGCCGACGCCGATCTCCGGACGCTGCGCGCGCGTCACCATGACGGCCGCGTTCCACCGGATCCAGGACCGGTACCGGCGCTCCAGGACCTCGTCCCCGGGGAAGTACGGCTCCTCGTCGACCCCGATCGTGTTGACGTACGGGGTGTTGAGGGACCCCGGGACGGCGATGCTGCGCTCACGCGCCCGCTTCAGCAGGCTCAGCAGCAGGTACCGCGCGCGCGGGCCGCCCTTGTCGTCGATCAGACCGTCGAGCGACTCGAGCCATTCGCTGGTCTCCGCCGGATCGATGTCCGGGACCTGGCTGAGCAGACCGTTGATCAGCGGTCCTGTCTCGTCGAACGAAGCCACCAGTGCTCCTTGCCTTGTTCCGCACCGCGAAGCCGGTCGGCCCCGGTGCATCCCCGCAGTCGCCGGCGCGCGTCGCGCCCTTGACGATCGGTGTTCGCCCCATTGTCGGACCAGGCGGCACGGAAAGTCACACCGGGCCGTCGACGGGCACGCGTGACGCTCGCGACACCGGGGGCCGTGTGGCGCTTGCCACACGGCCCGTGGTGCGGTGGGCTAGCGTGTGCGAACGCCCCACCGGGTCGGTGCGGGCGCAGGCGACGAGAAGGGAACGGAACTGCACGTGGCTTCCACCGCGAGCCCGACGGATGACGCGGGGTCCAAGGCAGCGAGCCGGCTCGGCTTCACCACCGGCCAGGTCGTCCAGGAGTTCGGCTGGTCCGACGACGTCGACGACGCCCTGCGCGCCGCCATCGAGGCGACCACCGGGACCGAGCTGGTCGACGAGGACTACGACGACGTGACCGACGGCGTCGTGCTGTGGTGGCGCGACGGCGACGGCGACCTGACCGACGCCCTGGTCGACGTGCAGACGGTCCTGGAGGAGTCGGGGCTCATCTGGGTCTTCACCCTCAAGGCCGGCCGCCCCGGGCACGTGGGGCACAGCGACATCGAGGAGGCCGCGACCACCGCGGGGCTCCACGCCACGAGCACCTTCTCGATCGCCGACGACTGGTCGGCGACGCGGCTGGGCAACCGCGGCCGGGGTCGTTGACCGACCTGACCCCCGGGACGCCCCTCCCGGGCCCCGGTGAGCGGGCGCCCGACGCCACGCTGACCGACACGCACGGCTCGCCCGTCCGGCTCTCCGAGCTGCGGGGCGCACCGGTGCTGCTCGTGTTCGTCCCGTTCGCGTTCTCCGGCGTCTGCACCGGCGAGGTGTGCGAGCTGCGCGACAACCTCGACCTCTTCACCGGCGCCGGTGTGCGGCTGGTCGTCGTCTCGTGCGACTCGGTGCACACGCTGCGGGCCTGGGCCGAGCAGGAGGGGTTCGCCTTCGACCTGCTCTCCGACTTCTGGCCGCACGGCGCAGCCGCCACCGCCTTCGGGGTGTTCGACCCCGAGCGCGGGCGTCCCCTGCGGGGCAGCTTCCTCCTCGACGCCGACGGCGTCGTGCGGTGGGCCGTCGTCAGCCCGGCCGGGCGCGCCCGGTCGCTCGACGGCTACCGCGAGGCGCTCGCCACCCTGGCGGCCGGCACCGGCCGCTGATCCGCCCACGAGCGCCCACTCGGTAGGCTGTGCCACCGCACGATCGGGCCTGTAGCTCAGCTGGTCAGAGCGCCGCGTTTACACCGCGGAGGTCGCCGGTTCGAAACCGGCCGGGCCCACCCGACGGCGCCACCGATCGCCGAGTGCGAGGACAGGCACCCGTGCCGGCACCGGACGGGGTGCCTGTCGTCGCACTCGACCCGGTGTGGGTAGCGTCCTGACCGTGACCGATCCCCGCGCGGCGACACCGCCCACCCCCGACCCTCGCCGACGTCGTCGCCGTGCTCGAGCGCCGGTACCCGCCCCGGACGGCGGAGTCCTGGGACGCCGTCGGCCTCGTCGCGGGGGACCCGGCCCAGCCCGTGCGCCGGGTCCTGCTCGCGGTGGACCCGACGGCCGCCGTCGTCGACGAGGCGATCGCCTGGGGGGCGGACCTGCTCGTCACCCACCACCCGCTGCTCCTGCGCCCGGTGCACTCGGTGGCCGCCACGACCTTCAAGGGCGCGATGGTCCACCGGCTCACGCGCGCCGGGGTCGCCCTGCACGTCGCGCACACCAACGCCGACGCCGCCGACGGCGGGGTCGCGCACGCGCTCGCCGAGGCGGTCGGGCTCGTGGATCTCGAGCCGCTCGTCGCGCTGCCGGGCGAGCCGGTCGACAAGCACGTCGTGTTCGTCCCCGAGCCGCAGGCCGAGGCCGTGCTGGACGCGATGGCCGACGCCGGCGCCGGCCGGATCGGGAACTACTCCCGCGCGGCGTGGCTGGCCTCCGGCACCGGCACGTTCCTGCCCGGGCCGGGCGCGCAGCCCGCGATCGGCGCCCCGGGCGTCGTCGAGCACGTGGCCGAGACGCGCGTGGAGATGGTCGCCCCCGACGGCTGCGGGCCGCGGTGGTCGCCGCGATGCGCGAGGTTCACCCGTACGAGGAGCCGGCCTACGACGTCGTGGAGACGGCGGTGCCGGACGCGGGGACCGGCACCGGGCGGGTGGGCCGGCTGCCCGAGCCGCTGACGCTCCGGGCGTTCGGCGAGCGGGTGGCGGCGGCGCTGCCGGCGACCGAGCAGGGGGTCCGGCTCGCCGGCGACCTGGACGCACCGGTGCGGCGGGTCGCCGTCGTCGGCGGGTCCGGCGACTCGCTCTTCGACGCGGTGCGCGCGAGCGGCGTCGACGCCTACCTCACTGCCGACCTGCGCCACCACCCTGCCTCGGAGCTGCGCGAGCGCGCGGAGTTCGTCACCGCCGACGACGGCGTCGCGCGACCGTTCCTCGTGGACGTCGCCCACTTCGCGAGCGAGTGGCCGTGGCTGCCGCGCGCCGCCGCCGACCTCGTCGCCGACCTGGCGGCGGCGTCCCCGGGCGGCACTACGGTTGTCACGCGCGTGAGCACCCTGCGGACGGACCCGTGGACCGCGCGCCTCGCCTCGTCGTCGGAAGGATCCCACCCGTGACCACCGCCCCTCCCGAGGACCAGCACCGGTTGCTCGACGTCCAGGCGCTCGACACCCGCACGTCCCAGCTGGCCCACCAGCGCCGCACCCACCCGACGCTCGCCCGGCTCACCGAGCTCGACGGCCGGCTCGCGGACGTCGAGACGTCGCTGGTCGCGTCCCGCACCGCGGTGCGGGACCTGCGCCGCGAGCTCGCCAAGGCCGAGGCCGACGTCGAGCAGGTGCGCGCCCGTGCGGACCGCGACCGCGCCCGGATGGACTCCGGGCAGGGGAGCGCGAAGGACATGCAGGCGCTGGCCAGCGAGCTCACCGCGCTCGGCCGCCGGCAGGGCGAGCTCGAGGAGATCGAGCTCGAGGTGATGGAGCGTCTGGAGGCGCACGAGGGTGCGCTCGCCGAGCTCGACGCCGCCGCGGACGTCATCCGGGGGCAGCACGCCGAGGCCACGGCCGAGCGCGACGCCGCGTTCGCGGTGATCGACGCCGAGGTGCAGAGCGTCGCGGAGAAGCGGGCGGCGCTCGCCGAGGGGCTCGACGCGGGGCTCGTGACGCTCTACGACCGCCTGCGCGGTCAGCTCGGCGGACTGGGCGCGGCCGCGCTGCGCGGGCGGCGCTGCGAAGGGTGCCGGCTGGAGCTCAACCCCATGGACGTCGAGGCCATCCGCAAGGCGCCGCCCGAGCAGGTCGCCCGGTGCGAGGAGTGCGGCCGCATCCTCGTGCGCCTGCCCGAGCCGGCGAAGGGCTGAGGGTGGCACCCCGGCGGCTGCTGGTGGAGGCCGACGGCGGCTCCCGCGGCAACCCGGGACCGGCCGGGTACGGCGCCCTCGTCCGGGACGCGAGCACCGGCGCGGTCCTCGCCGAGCGCGCGGACTACCTCGGGGTGGCGTCCAACAACGTGGCCGAGTACACCGGCCTGGTGGCCGGCCTCGAGGCCGCGCGCGCGATCGACCCGGAGGCGGTGATCGAGGTGCGCATGGACTCCAAGCTCGTCGTCGAGCAGATGTCCGGTCGCTGGCAGATCAAGCACGAGGACATGCGCCGGCTCGCGGCCGAGGCGCGCGCGGTCGCGGCCGGTGCGCGGGTCGTCTACACCTGGGTGCCGCGGGCGCAGAACGGCGCCGCGGACGCCCTCGCGAACGAGGCCATGGACCACCGGGTCGCGGTGTCCCGGGTCCCCGGGGCCGGCGGCGACGCAGCGGCCGGCGACGCACCGGACGCGCCCGGCGGCGAGGCCGCCGGCAGCGACGAGCCGGTCGCGGACCGCGCGGCGCCGGGGACCGCGGCGACCGGCACGACGTCGTCGTCGGGGAGCCCGAGCCGTTGACGGTCGTGCTCGTCCGGCACGGCGAGACGCCCATGACCGTGACCCGGGCCTACTCCGGGTCCTCCGTCGTCGGCCCCTCGCTGACCGAGCGCGGCCTCGCCCAGGCGGCGCGGGCGGCCGCGCTGGTGGAGTCGGTGACCGAGGACGACTGGGGCGACGTCCCGCCCACGAGCGAGGTCCTCGCCTCGCCGATGACCCGCACCCAGGAGACCGCCGCCGTCATCGCCGAGCGGCTCGGGCTGCCCGTGCGCACCGAGCCGCTGGTCGCGGAGTGCGACTTCGGCGAGTGGGAGGGGCTCACCGCCACCGAGATCGAGCAGCGGTGGCCCGGCGAGCTCGACCAGTGGCACGAGGACGCGAGCGTCCGTGCGCCCGGCGGGGAGTCGATCGAGGACGTCGGCGCGCGCATGCGCACCGCGCTCGAGGCGCTGCGCGCGGGCGGCGTCGGGCGCACGGTCGTCGTGGTCACGCACTCGGTGTCCGTCCGCTCGGCCGTCGGCGTCGCGATCGGTGCCAACTCCTCGGCGTGGGCGCGCATCCGCGTCGCCCCGGCGTCGGTGAGCATCATCCGGATGTGGGCCGACGGCAAGACCGAGGTCACGGTGGTGGGGGCGCCGTCGGGCGCCTGACCGCCTCGTCGAGCCCGTCCGGGGCCGGCGGCAACCGGCGTCAGGCGACGGTGAGCGTGAGTACGTGCGAGCGCGTCGAGGTCCCGAGCTCGGCGTCCAGGAGCGGACCGCCGACAAGCTCGCGCGCCGCGGCGAGCAGATCGTCCGGTGTGGTCGGCTCCGGCCCGCGCGCCAGCAGGTGCCGGGTCAGGACCCCGCGGGTGTGCTTGGCGTGGTGCGAGACGACGGTGCGGCGCCCGTCCACCTCGCGCAGCACACGCACGGTGACCCAGGACGACCCAACCGGCGGGCGCCACGCCGCGGCGTACGCCGCCGACCGGCAGTCGACCACGAGCCCACCGGTGGCGACGGGGTCGAGCTCTGCGGCGAGCGCGGGTCGCCACGCGCGGGCGAGCGAGCCGACGCCGGGCAGGTCGACGCCCATCGACAGCCGGTAGGCCGGGATGCGGTCGTCCGGCCCGACGACGCCCCACAGGCCCGACACCACCCGCACGCACCGGGACGCGCGGTCCCGGGCGCCGTCGTCGGGCAAGGCGTCCAGGCCGGCCGCGGCGTACAGGACGCCGGTGTAGACCCGGGCGGCGGGGCAGGCGGGCTCGGTACGCAGGCGGGTGTTGCGCTCGACCTCGGCGGCGAGCCCGGGGCCGGTGCCGAGCACGCGCGCGGCGTCCGGGTGGGCGCTGACCTTGGCCAGCGCGTCGAGCACCGTGAGCCGCTGCTCGGTGAGGGCGGGGTGGCTCAGCGCCGCGGGGTCGAGCGGGGCACCGTCGGGCGGGGCGGTCTTGCCCTCCGAGGGCGGCAGGAGCACGAGCACGCGACGACTCTAGGCTCCGGCAGGGGGCGCACCGGGTGCGCGCGCACCCGGACGGAGGAGATGTGGCGCAGATCAAGGTCTTCGGACGCAGCGACGTGTGGGCGGGTCGGCAGGCGGAGGTCTCGGACGCGCTCCAGGCGGCGCTCGTCGCCGCCTGGGGTCTGCCGCCCGAGAAGCGGTTCCACCGCTTCCTGCTCAGCGACGCCGACGACGTCGTCGTGCCTGGTCGCGGTCCGGCCCGGCCGCCCGCTGGGCCATCCGCGGGCGCGTCGGCGACGAGCTCGTGCTCACCTACCGGGTCGACGTCTGACATCTCCGCCGTCCGACCACCGGGCCCGCACCGCTAGGCTGGGCGCGCGGATGAGCTGGCCGGGCGACCGCGTTCCCCAGCGGCGTGAGCCGACGGGGGCCGAGGAACGTCCGGGCTCCACAGGGCAGGGTGGTGGGTAACTCCCACCCGGGGTGACTCGCGGGACAGTGCCACAGAAAGTAGACCGCCTCGTGGGGGCCTTCGGGACCCCGCGCGGTAAGGGTGAAACGGTGGTGTAAGAGACCACCAGCGTGCCGGGTGACCGGTGCGGCTCGGTAAACCCCACCCGGAGCAAGGTCAGACAGGGAGCGTTCGAGGGCGGCCCGCCCGAGCTCCCGGGTAGACCGCTGGAGGCGTGCGGCAACGTACGTCGTAGATGGATGGTCGCCACCCGCGCGGGGGCAACCGCGCGCGGGGACAGAACCCGGCGTACAGGCCAGCTCATCCGCACCCGCACTGCTGCGTTCGTGTTTCACCCGCGCCAGGCCGCGGCTCCGGGCCTGCGGCGACCTACGGTGACGGGCATGACGCTCGTCGCCCACCGTCGCGCACGGACCACCACAGCCGGCGCCGCCGCCACCGCCGCCACTGCCGCGTCGGTTGCGCGCGCAGCCGCCCGCGTCGTGACTGCCGGTGCGCCGGTCGCGGCTCCGGTCCCCGCGCCGACCGAGCACGGCGTCGTCCCGGGCACCGTGGCGCCGGCCGTCGCGGTGAGCCCGGCCGGCGGTCCGTGGCACCGGCTCCTGCGTGCGCTCGGCCGGGTGACGGTCGCGGAGTCGCACCCGTGCATGTACGCGGGGTGCACGGCTGTCGTCGGCCCCGGCGAGGGCTGGCGGCACGGCTGGCTCGTGTTCTGCTCCGACGAGTGCGGTGCGGCCGACCAGGACGACGCCGTCCTGTAGGCGCGCACGCGCGCACGAGCGCCCCGCCCACCGGGGTGGACGGGGCGCTGCGCGTCATCGCGACGGAGGTCGGCTACTTGCCGATCTTGTCGTCGGCAGCCTGCTCGGCCTTGTCGATCTGGCTGCCGCCCTTGCCGCCGGTCTTGGAGTCGGCGGCGTCGCCGGCCTTCTGGATCCCTGCGTCGCTGGCCTTCTCGGTCATGTCGTCCATGCCCATGGTGGCTCCTTCGAGGTGTCGGCGTCGGCGAGGCCCTGTCGACCCGCCCGCGACCAGTGTGCGACCGTGCGCCGGGCGCCGCCCGGCGGGAGAGGTGGCTCCGGTGGACCGCCACGGGTCGCCGGTCGGGACCCGCGTGGGTGCGAGGCGATGGCGGTGGGCCGGGGCTACTGCTGCTCGGCGGCGGGCGTCGCCCGGCTCACCGCCGCAGGCGGGGCCACGGAGGTCGCCGGCCCCTCGCTGCCGGCGGGGTAGTCACGGAGCGGGGAGGCGCCGTCGGCCCACGCCGCCAGGATCGGCTCGACGATCCGCCACGCCTCCTCCGCCTCCTGCGCCCGCGCGGACAGCCGGGTGTCACCGTCGAGGATGGCGAGGATCAGCTGGCCGTACGGGGTCGGGGCCTGGCGCGGCAGCTCCAGGCCCATCTCGACGGTCTCGAGGTCGAACGGGTCACCCATGCCGTTGATGTTGAGGCTCAGCCACATCTGGTCGGGGTCGAGCTCGAGGCGCAGCTCGTTGGCGCCCGCGTCGGGGAACACCGAGTCCTCGAGCGGGCGGAAGTGCACGACGACCTCACGGCGGTCCAGGGCCAGCGCCTTGCCGGTCCGCAGCCGGAACGGCACCCCGGCCCAGCGCGGGGTGTCCAGGTGCAGGGTGACCTCGGTGTAGGTCTCGATCTCGCGCGCGGCGTCGACCCCGGGCGCGTCGACGTACGAGTCGACCTCGCGAGTCTCGCCCGCCTTCGTCACCGAGCCGGCGGTGTAGCGCGCCCGCACCGTGTGCCGGTCGACGTCGTCGCGGGTCAGGGTGCGCACGGCGCGCAGCACCTCGACCTTGCGCTCGGAGAGGTCCTGCGGGTCGAGGCTGCGCGGCGGCTCCATCGCGATCAGCGTGAGCATCTGCAGCAGGTGGTTCTGCACCATGTCCCGCAGCGCGCCGGACCGGTCGAAGTACCGGGCCCGTGCCTGCGCGTCGACCGTCTCGTCGAAGACGATGTCGATCGACTCGACCTGGTCGCGGCTCCACAGCGGCTCGAAGATCCGGTTGGCGAAGCGCAGGCCGATGAGGTTGAGCACGGTCTGCTTGGCCAGGAAGTGGTCCACCCGGAAGACCTGGTCCTCGCGCAGCACCGCGTCCAGCGCCGCGTTGAGCTCCTTCGCACCAGCGAGGTCCTGCCCGAAGGGCTTCTCCACGACGACGCGCAGCGTCGCGGGCAGGTCGACGTCACGCAGGGCCTCGATGACCCGACGGAACAGGACGTGCGGCAGCGCCAGGTAGAGCACGACGGGGTCGTCGCTCGCGCCGTGCTCGGCCAGCGCGGCGCCGAGCGTGGCGGGGTCCGTGACGTCGCCGCGGTGGTAGCTCGACCGGGCGACGACGGCGGACCGGGCGTCCGGGGCGACGCGGGGCGCGTGGTCGGTGAGGCTGTGCTCGACGTGCGTGCGGAACGAGGCGTCGTCGTGGTCGTCGTTCGCGACGCCGACCAGCCGCAGGTCGTGGTCGAGCAGGTCGCGCTCGACCAGCTGGCCGATCGCCGGCAGGAGGTAGCGGGCGGTGAGGTCGCCGGTCGCCCCCAGGATGATGATCGTCGCACTCACTGGTTCTCCCCTCGGTCGCGCACCGGGGTGGCCGCGTCCGTCGCCCATCCTTGGCGAGGTGCGGCGCCCTGTCGCGCCGAGCCCGTCGTCCCCTCCGGCCCGCGGCGCGGTCCGCGTGCGGTCAGCCCTGCGTGGCGGCGAGCTGGGACGGCGTGCTGCGCAGCAGGCAGAACTCGTTGCTCTCGGGGTCGGCCAGCACGACCCACGTGACGTCCGGTCCCTGCCCGACGTCGACCCGTCGTGCGCCGTGCGCGATGAGTCGCTCGAGCTCGGTCGCCTGGTCGGAGCCGTCCGGGGGCCGGACGTCGAGGTGGAGGCGGTTCTTGACCGACTTGGCCTCCGGGACGCGCAGGAACAGCAGCTCGGGCACTCCGCCGTCGAGGCGCAGGCCGACCTCGTCGTGGTCCTCCGCGTCGATCGTGCCGCCCAGCACGTGCTGCCACCAGCGCGCCTGGGCGAGGGGATCGAGCGCGTCGACCGCGAGCTGGCTGATGACCAGGGGCATGCACGCGAGGCTAGTGACCGCGGGCAGCGCGCGCACGCCCTCGGCGCCCAGCGGCGGAACCCCGGCCGCGCTCTGCCGGCCCGGCCCGGCCCGTGTCGCGCGCGGCGCCGGCTCGGGACACGATGAGTGCCATGACGACCTACCACGCCCGACTCAACGCACCCATCGGCGGACGCGCCCTCGAGTCCTTCGAGGCGGAGCTCGACGCCCTCCCCGGCGACTTCACCCACGGCCCCGTGGGCGACATCCAGGGGCAGACGGCGACCGTGCTGGTCACCTTCGAGGCGGACGACGAGACCGACGCCGAGCGGACGCTGGGGCTCATGGTGTCCGAGCTCGCCGGCGCCACCGGTCACCTGGTCGAGACGGGGGAGTAGCGCGGCGTCGGTCAGGAGCCGGTCGGGACGCTCACGCCGGCCGCCCGCGCGGCCAGGGCCGCGGCCCCGACGATGCCGGCCGCGTTGCGCAGCTGCGCGGGCACGATCGGCGCCCGCAGGTGCAGCAGCGGCAGGAACTTGGCGTGGTGCTTGCTCACGCCGCCGCCGACCACGATGAGGTCGGGCCACAGCAGGTCCTCGACCACGCTGTAGTAGCGCTGCAGCCGCGCGGCCCACTCCTCCCAGGACAGGTCGTCGCGTTCCCGGGCCGACTCGGCGGCGCGGCTCTCGGCGTCGTACCCGTCGATCTCCAGGTGGCCGAGCTCGAGGTTGGGCACGAGCACGCCCTCCACGACCATCGCGGTCCCGATGCCGGTCCCGAGCGTGGTGAGCAGCGTGACCCCGTTCGACCCGCGAGCGGCGCCGTGCACGGCCTCGGCGTACCCGGCGGCGTCGGCGTCGTTGACGGCGAGCACCGGGCGACCGAGCGCCTCACCGACGACGGTCTCGATGTTCGTGCCGATCCACGACGAGTCGACGTTGGCAGCGCTGCGGGCGACGCCGTGCTGGACGACCGCGGGGAACGTGACCCCGACCGGGACGTCGTCGGGCAGGTCGAAGGAACGGACCACCTCCGCGACGACGCGGGCGACGTTGTCGGGGGTGGACTCGTCCGGGGTGGGGATGCGGACGCGGTCGGCGGCGAACTCGCCGGTCCGCAGGTCGACGGGAGCGCCCTTGATCCCGCTCCCGCCGATGTCGATGCCGAAGGCGCGCGCCGTGGTGTCGTCCGTGTCTTTGCTCATGGCAGGGTCAGGATCTCCGCTCCGGTGTCGGTGACGAGCAGGGTGTGCTCGAACTGCGCGGTGAGGCTCCGGTCGGCGGTGAGCACCGTCCAGCCGTCGTCCCACTGGGTCCACTCGTGCGTGCCGAGCGTCAGCATGGGTTCGATCGTGAAGACCATCCCGGGCTCGATGACGGTGTCGTACATCGGCGCGGAGTCGTAGTGCGGGATGACGAGGCCGCTGTGGAACATCTCGCCGACGCCGTGCCCGGTGTAGTCCCGGACGACGCCGAGGCCGAAGCGCTGCGCGTACTTCTCGATCACCCGGCCGATGACGTTCACCTCACGCCCCGGCACGACCGCCTTGATGGCACGGGCGAGCGCCTCCTGCGTGCGGGAGACGAGCAGGGAGGTCTCCTCGTCGAGCTCGCCGACCCCGAACGTCGCGTTGTTGTCGCCGTGCACGCCACCGATGTAGGCGGTGATGTCCACGTTGACGATGTCGCCGTCCCGCAGGACGGTCGAGTCCGGGATGCCGTGGCAGATGACCTCGTTGACCGACGTGCACAGGGACTTCGGGAACCCCCGGTACCCCAGCGTGGACGGGTAGGCGCCGTGGTCCAGCAGGAACTCGTGCCCGACGCGGTCCAGCTCGTCGGTCGTGACACCGGGCCGGACGGCACGGCCGACCTCGGCGAGCGCCTGCGCGGCGATGCGGGCCGCGACCCGGATGCGCTCGACGGTCTCCGGTGTCTTGACGTCGCTCGCCCCCGACGGCGTGGGTGCCGGGCGGTCGACGTACTCGGGGCGGGGGATCGACGCCGGCACGGGGCGTCGGGGACCCACCGTCCCCGGGGTGACAGGACGCCTCGTCGTGCTCGCGATCGACATGGCTGGCAGTCTACGAGGGGACGGACGGACCGCAGCGCGGCGAGGGGACCACCATGACCAGCGGCACCGAGTACTGGTACAACATCGCGACCGGGAAGGTCGAGGAGGGGCGTCGCAGCTCCTGGACGGACGTCATGGGCCCGTACGCCACCCGGGAGGCGGCGCAGGAGGCGCTCGACCGTGCCGCCGCCCGCACCGAGGCGTGGGACGAGGAGGACGAGCGCCGCCGGGAGGGTTGAACCGCCCCGGCGGCGGCCGGGCCAACCCTGCCTATTCCAGGAACGAGTGCCCCGCGTCCGGGAAGGCGCCCGAGCGCACCTCGTCGGCGTAGGCGCGGGCCGCGTCGCCCAGGGCCTGCCCCACGGCCGCGAACTGCTTGGCGAACCGCGGCGACCAGTCGCCCATGCCGGCCATGTCGAGCCACACCAGGACCTGACCGTCGCACTCGGGGCCCGCGCCGATCCCGATGGTGGGGATGCGCAGCACCTCGGTGATGCGCGCGGCCAGCGGTGCCGGGACCATCTCAAGCACGACCGCGACCGCGCCCGCCTCCTGCAGCGCGACGGCGTCGGCGGAGAGCCGCTCGGCCGCGTCGTCGCCGCGGCCCTGCACGCGCTTGCCGCCGAGGAGGTTCTCCGACTGCGGGGTGAACCCGAGGTGCCCGACGACGGGGATGCCCGCCTCGGTCAGCAGCCGCACCTGGGGCACCACCCGGGTGCCGCCTTCGAACTTCACCGCGTGCGCGTCGCCCTCCTTGAGCATGCGCACCGCGGTGGCGAACGCCTGCTCGGCGGTCGCCTCGTAGGAGCCGAACGGCAGGTCCGCGACGACGAGCGCCCGCCGGGACGCGGCGCTGACCGCCCGGACCGCGGGGATGAGCTCGTCGACGGTCACCGGGATCGTCGTGGCCCGGCCGTGCATGGTGTTCCCCATCGAGTCCCCGACGAGCAGCATGTCGATGCCGGCGTCGTCGAAGATGCGCGCGGTCGGGTAGTCGTACGCGGTGAGCATGGTCAGCCGCTCGCCGCGCTCCTTGGCCTCGCGCAGGTGGTGGACCCGCACCCGCTTGGGGCGGGGCGCCGCCGGGGTGCCCGGGGTGACGGGCGTGGCATCGGTCATGACGGGGACCCTTCGTCGGCGGGGATGGGCTCACGCCAGCGCGTGGTGATCGGCAGGCGGCGGTCGCGGCCGAAGGCGAGCGCGGTGACCTTGGGGCCGAGCGGGTACTGGCGGCGCTTCCACTCGGCGCGGTCCACGAGGGTCACCACGGTGTCGACGACCTCGGGGTCGAAGCCGCGGGCGAGGAGCTCCGCGCGGCCCTCGGCGTGCTCGACGTACGCGTCCAGGACCTCGTCGAGCAGCTCGTACGGCGGCAGGGAGTCCTGGTCGGTCTGCCCCGGACGCAGCTCCGCCGACGGCGGCTTGGTGATCGAGCTCTCCGGGATGGGCGGGATCTGCCCGTGGTCGACGGCGTGGTTGTTGCGCCACCGGGCCAGGGCCCACACCCGCGACTTGTCGACGTCCTTGAGCGGGGCGTAGCCGCCGACCGCGTCGCCGTAGATGGTCGAGTACCCGACCGCGAGCTCGCTCTTGTTGCCGGTGGCGAGCACGAGGTGGCCCTCGGCGTTGGACAGCGCCATGACGATCACCCCGCGGACGCGGGCCTGCAGGTTCTCCGCGGCGAGGCCGTCGAGCGACAGCTGGGACTCGAACGCGTCGACCATCGGCGCGATCGGCTGGACGCGGAGGTCGGCGCCGATCCGCTGGGCGAGGTCCGCCGCGTCGTCGCGGGAGTGACCCGAGGAGTACGCGGACGGCATCGACACGCCGACCACCCGGTCGCCGCCGAGGGCGTCCGCGGCGATCGCGGCGACCAGCGCGGAGTCGATGCCGCCGGACAGGCCGAACACCACCGACCGGAACCCGTTCTTGCGCACGTACCCGGCCAGGCCGGTCTCCAGGGCGCGGTAGATCTCCTCGTCCGGGTCGAGCGGCGGGGCGATGCGGCGGGGCAACGGTGGGCGCCCGGTGCTCGACGGCGGCGCCGCGTCCTCGGCGGCTGCGGCGGCCCCGGGGACGCCGGGCAGGTCCCACAGCAGCAGGTCCTCGACGAACTGCGGCGACCGGGCGACCAGCTCGCCGTCGGCGTCCAGCACGAAGGAGCCGCCGTCGAACACGAGGTCGTCCTGGCCGCCGACCATGTTGACGTACGCGACGGGGGCGCGGACCTCGCGGGCCCGGCGGGCGGCCAGGTCCCCACGGACGTGCCCTTGCCCTCCTCGAACGGTGAGCCGTTGACGACGAGCAGCAGCTCGACCTCGGCCTCGTCCATCTGCGCGACGGGCCCACCGTCCTGCCAGATGTCCTCGCAGATCACCAGCCCGACCCGGCGGCCCCCGACCTCGACGACGCACGGCTCGGTCCCCGGGGCGAAGATCCGGAACTCGTCGAACACGCCGTAGTTGGGCAGGTGGTGCTTGTCGTACCGGGTCTGCACGAGGCCGTCCCGCAGGACGACGGCCTGGTTGGTGGGGCGCGCGGGGCGCCGTCGTGCTCCCGCGTGGTGCGCTCGCCCACGGTGCCGACGACGACCGTGAGGTGCCCCAGGCCCTCGGCGGCCAGCCGGGTGGCTGTCGCGGTCAGGGCGCGCTCGGCGCCGCGACGGAAGGACGCGCGCAGCGCGAGGTCCTCGACCGGGTACCCGGTCAGGCACATCTCGGGGAAGGCGACGAGGTCCGCGCCGGCGTCGGCGGCCCTGCGGGCCCAGGTCAGGACGGCCTGCGCGTTGCCCTCGAGGTCACCGACGCACGTGTCGATCTGGGCCAGCGCGATGCGGAGGTCTGCCATGCGCCGACCCTATTGCGACCCCGGGCCACCCCGCCCGACGCGCCCGCGGCGGACAGGTCCGCGGCCGCGGCGCGCGTCCGGCAGGATGGGCCCATGGACAGGCAGCAGGAGTTCGTTCTCCGCACGGTCGAGGAGCGGGACATCCGCTTCATCCGCCTCTGGTTCACCGACGTGCTGGGGTTCCTCAAGTCGGTGGCGATCGCACCGGCCGAGCTCGAGGCCGCCTTCTCCGAGGGCATCGGGTTCGACGGCAGCTCGATCGAGGGGCTGACCCGGGTCTACGAGGCGGACATGATCGCCAAGCCCGACCCGACCACCTTCCAGGTGCTGCCGTGGCGCGGTGAGCGGCACGGGACGGCGCGGATGTTCTGCGACATCCTCACCCCGGACGGGCAGCCGTCCCTGGCGGACTCCCGCAACGTCCTCAAGCGCGCGCTGTCCCGCGCGAGCGACCAGGGCTTCACCTTCTACACGCACCCCGAGGTCGAGTTCTACCTGTTCGAGCCGCCCAAGGACCCGGCGGACCCGCTGGTCCCGGTGGACCGCGCCGGCTACTTCGACCACGTGCCGCGCGGGACCGCCCACGACTTCCGGCGCGCCGCGATCACGATGCTCGAGTCCATGGGCATCTCGGTGGAGTTCTCCCACCACGAGGCGGGACCGGGGCAGAACGAGATCGACCTGCGGTACGCCGACGCGCTGACGACCGCGGACAACATCATGACGTTCCGCACCGTGGTCAAGGAGGTCGCCCTCGAGCAGGGTGTCTTCGCCTCGTTCATGCCCAAGCCGATGCCGGACCACCCCGGCTCGGGGATGCACACGCACCTGTCGCTCTTCGAGGGCGACCGCAACGCCTTCCACGAGCCCGGTGCGCAGTACGAGCTGTCCAAGGTCGCGCGCTCGTTCATCGCCGGGCTGCTGCGGCACGCGCCGGAGATCACCGCGGTGACCAACCAGTTCGTCAACTCCTACAAGCGGCTGTGGGGTGGCGCCGAGGCCCCGAGCTTCGTGTGCTGGGGCCACAACAACCGCTCCGCGCTCGTCCGGGTGCCGATGTACAAGCCCGGCAAGGGCAACTCCAGCCGGGTCGAGTACCGCGCGCTGGACGCCGCGGCGAACCCGTACCTGGCGTTCGCGGTGGTCCTCGCGGCCGGGCTCAAGGGTGTCGAGGCGGGGCTCGAGCTGCCCGAGGGCGCCGAGGACGACGTGTGGGAGCTCACCGACGCCGAGCGCCGCGCCCTGGGCATCGAGCCCCTGCCGCAGTCCCTCAGCCAGGCGATCGAGGTCATGGAGCGGTCCGAGCTCGTGGCCGAGACGCTCGGGGAGCACGTCTTCGACTTCGTGCTGCGCAACAAGCGGCGCGAGTGGGACGAGTACCGCGGGCAGGTCACCCCGTACGAGCTGCGGCGGTACCTGCCGGTGCTGTGACGGCGCACGCCGCCGCCCCGCCGTGCACGCGGGGCGGCGTGGGTAGCGTGGGGACGTGAGCACACCCACCGCCCGCAGCGTCACGCTCGGTGCCCGGCTGCGGCGGCTCGGCTTCGCCGACACGTCCCGCGCCGAACGCATGCTCGGTGAGGACGCGCTCGTCGCGGTCGCCGGCCGCTCCACGAGCCCCGCTCCCGACCCGGGGCCGGGTGTGGACGCCGTCTGGGGTCCCGGCAGGATCCCGGACGACCTGCTCGTCGCGCTCGGCGGCGTCGCCGACCCCGACGGCGCCCTGCTGGCCCTCGCGCGGCTCGCGGTGTCGGTCGGCCCCGACCCGGACGCGCGCGAGCGGTTGCGCGCGATGCTCGTGCCCGGTGTCCCGCGCGACCGGCTGCTCGCGGTCCTCGGTGCGTCGGTCGCCCTCGGGGACACCGTCGTGGCGCACCCCGAGCACCTCGCGGTGCTCGCCGACCCCGCGTCCGGCACGGGGGTCCCGGTCGAGGCCGTGCGGGCCGAGCTGCTGGTGGCGGTCGGTGCGGATCCCGAGGCGGCGGTCCCGGCCGCGACCGTGGGCGGGGCGGCCGGGGTCGACGCGATGCGGCGCGCCTACCGCCGGCGGCTGCTGAGCATCGCCGCGACCGACCTCACCGCGCCCGACCCGCTGAGCCGGATGCCGGGTGTGGCCGCGGCGCTCGCCGACCTCGCCGGCGCCGCGCTCGAGGCGTCCCTGGCACTGGCGCGCGCCGACCTGCCGGACGACGGCGCCGGGGTCCGGCTCGCCGTCCTGGCGATGGGCAAGTGCGGCGGGCGCGAGCTGAACTACGTCAGCGACGTCGACGTGATCTACGTCGCCGAGCCGGCCGAGGGGTACGACGAGGCCTACGCGCTGTCGGTCGGCGCGAAGCTCGCCGCGGGCCTCGCCCGCTCCTGCTCGCACCCGTCCGCCGAGCCGGCGCTGTGGCCCGTCGACGCCGCCCTGCGTCCCGAGGGCAAGAACGGCCCGCTCGTGCGGACGCTGGCGAGCCACCGCGCCTACTACGAGCGGTGGGCCAAGACGTGGGAGTTCCAGGCGCTGCTCAAGGCGCGCCCGGTGGCCGGGGACCGGGTGCTGGGGGACGCGTACGTCGAGGCGGTGAGCCCGCTGGTGTGGTCCGCGGTGAGCCGGGACAACTTCGTCGAGGACTCCCAGGCGATGCGGCGCCGGGTCGAGGAGCACGTGCCCGCGGCGGAGGCCGACCGACAGCTCAAGCTGGGCATCGGGGGACTGCGCGACGTCGAGTTCACCGTCCAGCTCCTGCAGCTCGTGCACGGGCGCGCCGACGAGTCGATCCGCAGCCGCAGCACGCTCACCGCGCTCGCCGCGCTCGCCGCGGGCGGGTACGTCGGGCGCGAGCACGCCGCCGAGCTCGCCGTCTGCTACCGGCTCCTGCGTGCGCTCGAGCACCGGATCCAGCTGCACCGGATGCAGCGCACCCACCTCATGCCGACGGCGGAGGTGGACCTGCGGCGTCTGGCCCGTGCGGTCGGGATGCGCGCCGAGGGGGCCGACGGGCTGCTCGAGCGGTGGCGGGAGGTGCGCCGCGAGGTCCGCGGTCTGCACGAGGAGCTGTTCTACCGGCCCCTGCTGCCGGCGACCGCACAGCTCTCCGCGGAGGACGTCGCCCTGGCACCCGACGCGGCCCGCGCCCGGCTGCGTGCCATCGGCTACCGCGACCCGGCCGGCGCCCTGCGGCACATCACCGCCCTGACCGAGGGGGTCTCGCGGCGGGCGGCGATCCAGCGCCAGCTCCTGCCGGTCCTGCTCGGCTGGTTCGCTGACGGCGCCGACCCCGACGCCGGGCTCCTCGCGTTCCGGCGCCTGTCGGACGCGCTGGGCACCACGCACTGGTACCTCAAGCTGCTGCGTGACTCGCAGGCCGCAGCCCAGCGACTGGCCCGGGTGCTGTCCACCTCGCGGTACGTCGCCGACGCCCTGGCCCGCTCCCCGGAGTCCGTGGCCTGGCTCGGCGACGACGCCGACCTCGTGCCCCGCGGCGTGGAGCGGCTCTCCGCCGAGGCCGACGCCGTGCTGACCCGGGCGGAGCAGCCCGTCTTCGCGGCGACCGCGCTGCGTGCGCTGCGGCGCCGCGAGCTCGCCCGCAGCGCCGCGGCCGACCTGCTCGGCGTCGTGACGAGCTCGACCGCCGCGCAGAACCTCACCGTCGCGGCCGACGTCGTGCTGTCCGGGGGGCTGCGGATCGCGGAGAACGAGGCGCGCGCCGAGCACCGGCTGGTCGAGAGCCCCACCGCGGTGCTCGTGGTCGCGATGGGGCGCCTGGGCGGGCGCGAGATGGGCTACTCCTCGGACGCCGACGTGCTGTTCGTGCACGAGCCCCGCCCGGGGGCGGACGCCGGCGTCGCGCAGGCGTACGCGCTGACGGTCGCGACCCGCCTGCGGCAGCTGCTCGGCGACGTCGGCCCCGAGCCGGCGCTCGCCGTCGACGCCGACCTGCGCCCCGAGGGGCGCAACGGTCCGCTCGCGCGGACCTTCGACGCGTACGCGGAGTACTACGCGCGCTGGTCGTCCCCGTGGGAGAGCCAGGCGCTCCTGCGTGCGCGCCCGGTCGCCGGCGACCCGCGGCTCGGTGAGCGGTTCGTCGACCTGATCGCACCGCTGCGCTATCCCGAGCACGGCCTCGAGCCGTCGGTCGTGCGGGAGATCCGGCGGATCAAGGCGCGCGTCGAGTCCGAGCGGCTGCCGCGCGGGGTGGACCCGACCCGGCACCTCAAGCTCGGTCGCGGCGGGCTGTCCGACGTCGAGTGGACCGCTCAGCTCCTGCAGCTGCAGCACGCGGGCCGGGTCCCCGCGCTGCGGGTCACCTCGACGTCGGAGGCACTCGGGGCGCTGGCGGCCGAGGGCCTGATCGGGCACGACGACGCCCGGACGCTCACCGACGCGTGGCTGCTCGCGTCCCGGCTGCGCGACGCGCTCGTCCTCTGGACCGGCCGGACCGGCGGCGCGCAGGCCGACGTGCTCCCGCACGACCGGCAGGCGCTCAACGGGCTCGCGCGCGTGCTCGGCTACCCCGCGGCGTGCGGCAGCGAGCTCGAGCAGGACTACCTGCGCACGGCCCGCCGCGCGCGCGCCGTCGTCGACCGCGTCTTCTACGAGTGATGACCCCCCGCGCGACCCCGCGGGCCCGCGCGTAGGGTCGAGACGACCCGATCGGACGTGACGAGGAGGACGACGGATGACCGACGACAGCACGGGCGTGCACCGCGAGGACCTGCCCATCCCGGACTTCGACCACCTGCCGGTGGGGGACCTGGGGCACCGCATCCGGTCGCTGCCGGCTGGTGACCTCGAGACGCTGCTCGCCTACGAGCAGGCCCACGCCGACCGGCTGCCCGTGGTCCAGCTGCTGGGGGTCCGCCTGGAGGAGGTGCGGGGCGGTGCCGAGCTGTCCGGCGGGGACGCCGCCGGGCTGGCGCCGAGCCTCGAACGGGAGCCGGCCGGCACCGCGGCGGACCCCTCGCCGGTCGCCCCCGACACCCAGGGGCCCAAGATCAACCCCCGTCGCAGGGCGTGCCGACCAACCCGGCGCAGCCGCGCACCTGAGCTCGCCGGGACGACGCACCAGCGCCACGACGACGGGGGCGGGAGGCCGAAGCCTCCCGCCCCCGTCGTCGTCCGCGCGGGTGCGCGCCCGCGGTCGGCCCTTCGGCTACTGCCCGCGGCCCGTACGGCCCTGGAGGTCGTCGATCATCTCCGACGCCTGCGCCTTCGTGAGCTCCTCCGGGACCTCCTCGCCCGCCTCGCGGGCGAGCGTGCCGAGGTAGCTCGCCTGCGGGCCGGTGGCCGGCTCGTCGCCGGTGACCCAGTCGGACGGGTCCTTCTCGGCGCTGCCGACGCCCGGGCCGTCGGTGGCGTCGTCGGGTGCGGCGTTCTGCTCGCTCATGGTGGTACCTCTCTGTGGCTGGGCTGTGGCGGTGGGGTGGTCGTGATCAGCCGTCGCCCTGCGGCTTGGTCATGGCGCCGTGCGCGCCGGGCTGGGCCTTCTCGGGCAGGACGGCGGACAGCACGCCCTGCGCGCGTGCCTTGAGCGACGCGACGGTGGCCTTGTCCTGGCCGGCCATCAGCGCGTCGAAGCCCTCGCGTGCGACCTTCGCCGGGTCGTCCTTGGGTCCCTGCGCGACCTTCGTGTCCTCCATGTGCGAGGCCTCGAAGAACTCGGTGTCGGTCGGCCCGGGCAGGAGCGTGGTCACGGTGACCCCGGAGTCCGCCAGCTCGTGCCGGACGGCGTCGGCGAAGGACTGCACGAACGCCTTGGAGGCGGCGTACGTCGCGTAGTACGGCCCGGGCATGAGGCTCGCGACCGACGACGTCACGAGCACCCGCCCCGCCCCGCGCGCCACCATCGCGGGCAGCAGCCGCTTCGCGAGGTGCACGACCGCGACGACGTCGAGCCCGATGACGCGCAGGTCGTCCTCGAGCGGCGTCTCGACGAAGGGCCCCCCGTTCGCCACGCCCGCGTTGAGGGCGAGCGCGTCCAGCGGTCGGCCGGTCGCGGTCACCTCGCGGACGAGCTCCTCGACGCCGTCGGCGGTGGACAGGTCGGCGCGCACGCTGCGGACCGCGGCGCCCCCTCGGCCGCGATCGCCTCGGCCGCGACGGAGATGCCGGCGTCCTCGGCGCAGACCACGAGGTCGAAGCCGTTCTCGGCGAACAGCTGGGCCAGCTCGAGTCCGATCCCGCTCGAGGCGCCGGTGACGAGGGCCAGCGGGCGGATGGTGCTCGTGTCGTCCATGCGGGGCGTCCTTCACTGCGGTGCCGTGGGGTCGGACCGAGGTTAGGTCGCGGTGGTCGGCTCGGCATCCCGGCGGCCCGGCATCGCGGCGGCCCCGCCGCGGTCGGTGGCGCGGGCCTCTGGCGTGGCGTCGTGCGCGCGGTGCCCGCGAAGGTGCGCCCGTATCGCCGCATGGCGCGCGTGGCGGTGCTCTGGTGGGGTCGGCGCCGCCGGACTGACCGACACCGGCGCGACGCGGCGCGACGCCACCCGTCCGGGTGCATGTGACCGTCTCCACACCCGTTGGCCGAGCGCGCCGGCCGGGTGGAGAGCGACGATCGGGACATATCAACTGCATCCATCCGATCAGCAGGAGGAGCCATGGACGTCACGGTCGACGAGCAGCAGGTCATGGGCGACGAGCGCGCGGAGCAGGCCTTCACCTCGGTGGGCAACCCCCGTCGCGTCCGCCTCTGACGCCGGCACCCCGCGGCCGTCGAGCATCGACTTCCGCACGCAGACGAGGCGGGTCCCCGTCCGGGGACCCGCCTCGTGCTTGTTCTGCTTCCTCGGTGAGGATCAGCAGTCGTAGTACAGCTCGAACTCGTGCGGGTGCGGGCGCAGGCGGATCGGGTCGACCTCGTGCGAGCGCTTGTAGTCGATCCACGTCTGGATGAGGTCGGGGGTGAAGACGCCCCCGGCCGTCAGGTAGTCGTGGTCGGCCTCGAGGTTGTCGAGCACCTCGGCGAGCGTGCCGGGGACCTGCTGGATCTGCGCGTGCTCCTCGGGCGGCAGCTCGTACAGGTCCTTGTCGACCGGCTCCGGCGGCTCGATGCGGTTCTGGATGCCGTCGAGGCCGGCCATGAGCATGGCCGCGAACGCCAGGTACGGGTTCGACGACGGGTCCGGCACGCGGAACTCGATGCGCTTGGCCTTGGGGTTCGAGCCGGTGACCGGGATACGGATGCACGCGGAGCGGTTGCGCGCCGAGTACACGAGGTTGACCGGCGCCTCGAAGCCCGGGACCAGGCGGTGGTAGGAGTTGACCGTCGG
Organism: Cellulomonas sp. ATA003; assembly: GCF_031582905.1. Lineage (NCBI taxonomy): Bacteria > Bacillati > Actinomycetota > Actinomycetes > Micrococcales > Cellulomonadaceae > Cellulomonas > Cellulomonas sp. ATA003. Next base: position 2,348,019 of record NZ_CP133990.1, on the reverse strand, counting down.
GTTCGTGAAGGCCAGCAGCGACGGCGCGTGCTTCAGCAGGCCGCCGATGTACCAGCGGGCCATGTCCGACAGCCCGCCGTAGCCCTTCTCGTCGAAGAACAGCGGCTTGCCGTCCTTCCACAGCGACTGGTGCACGTGCATGCCGGAGCCGTTGTCCCCGAACAGCGGCTTCGGCATGAAGGTCGCCGTGCGGCCGGCCTGGTGGGCGACGTTCTTCACGACGTACTTGAACAGCATGACCTTGTCGGCCGACTTGCCGAGCTCGTCGAAGCGGTAGTTGATCTCCGCCTGGCCACCGGTGCCGACCTCGTGGTGCGAGCGCTCGACCTGCAGGCCGAGAGCGTCGAGCTCGAGGCAGATGAGGTCGCGCAGGTCGGCGAAGTGGTCGACCGGCGGGACGGGGAAGTACCCGCCCTTGTACGGCGTCTTGTGGCCGAGGTTGCCGCCCTCCTCGACGCGGTTGGTGTTCCAGGCACCCTCGATCGAGTCGAGGAAGTAAGAGGCGCTGTTCGGCTTCGTCTCGAAGCGGACGTCGTCGAAGATGTAGAACTCGGCCTCGGGCGCGAAGAACGCGGTGTCCGCGATGCCGGTCGAGCGCAGGTACGCCTCGGCCTTGGCGGCGACCTGGCGCGGGTCGCGGCTGTATGGCTCGTCGGTGTACGGGTCGACGATGTGGAAGTTGATGTTGAGCGTCTTGTGCGTCCGGAACGGGTCGACGTACGCGGTGCCCAGGTCGGGGACGAGCTTCATGTCGGACTCGTGGATCGCCTGGAACCCGCGGATCGACGACCCGTCGAACATCTGGCCGTCCGTGAAGAAGTCGGCGTCGAGGGACTGTGCCGGCACGTTGAAGTGCTGCATCGTCCCCGGCAGGTCGCAGAACCGGACGTCGACGAACTTGACGTCCTCGTCCCTGATGTAGGCCAGGACTTCCTCGGCATTGCTGAACATCCGCTGCTCCTCGATTGGGTGTGCCCGGTACGCCGCGCCCCTGGAGGCTAGGAGGGAGGGGTTTCCCTGCCGTGTACCGGGTGTTTCCGTCGTGTTACGCCCCCGGCGTCCGGGGGCGCAGCCGCTGGTTAGGCTACCGAGCGTGGCGACGCGCGAGGACATGGGCTCCTGGTTGGAGGGCGGCCGTCCCGGTGACCCCGACCGACCGGACGGACTGGGCCTGCCCCGGAGCGGCCCCGGGTCGCGGGCCGGCCTCGGGCGGCGCGTGGTCGCCCTCGCGGTCGACTGGCTGCTCTGCCTGGCGATCTCCGCGGCGTTCTTCGACGCGGCGCCGATGGCGACCCTCGCGGTCTTCGCGGTCGAGAACGTGCTGCTCGTCGGCACCACCGGCACGACCATCGGCCATCGCCTGCTCGGCGTCGGCGTCCGCACGCTCCCGGCCGCGCGCGGCGCGGCGAGCCGGGTGGCTGCTGCGGTGCCGCCGCCCGGCATCGTGCGTGCGGCGGTGCGGACCGTGCTGCTGTGCCTGGTGATCCCGGCGGTCGTGTGGGACTCCGACGGCCGCGGCCTGCACGACCGCGGCGCCGGGACGGTCATCGTCCGGCGCTGAGGTCCGCGCCGGACGGGTCGCGTCAGCGCCCGCGCATGCCCTTGCGGTCGGGCCGGGCGCGCATCGGGTCGATGCCCTTGGGCACCGGCAGGCGGACGGCCCCGAGGGCGGTGAGCCGCTTGATGACCTCCGACACCTCCTGCTTGGTCAGCTTCGGCTTGAGCTTCTGCACGGTGCGGGGCAGCTTCTTCAGCGGGACCTGCCCCTCGTCGATGCCGCACTGGATGAGCGTGATCGGCACGTTGGGCAGCACGCGGGCGGTCCGCTTGCGCTCGGCCTCGAGCAGGCGCGGGATGCGCGACGCGGGGCCCTCGCCGACGAGGACGACGCCCGCGCGACCCACGCCGCGGAACACGAGGTCCTGCGTGCGCGGGTCGACGGCGACGGGCTCCTCGGGGAAGTTCCAGCCGCGGCGGATGGTGCCGAGCGCTGCGCGGGACGCGCCCGGCTGGCCCTCGATCTGACCGTAGGCGGCGGACTCGGCGCGCCGGGCGAGGACGAACATCGCGGCGAGCAGGGCGAACGGCAGACCGAGCAGGAGCGTGTAGATCGGGTGACCCCACGCCAGGCCGATGAAGACCGCGACCACGACGATCGTCACGAAGACGCCCAGCATGATCCAGGTGACCGCAGGATCCTGCTTGCGGGTCATCTGGTACGCCTGCCACACCTGGTGGTACCAGCGGGTCTTCTTGGGCTTCGGGGTCTTGAGGGCGGACGAACCCGCCCCGGAGCTGCTCGCACGGGCCATGGGGCAGGAGTCTAGTGCGGCCCACGACGGCGCCCGTACCGCCGTCGAGGGGCACGGCGCGCCGACGGCGCCGTTGCGGCAGGGCGCCCGCGGGGTCAGCGGGCGGCCGACCCCACGGTCAGCGGGCGAGCAGGCTCGACGCCTCCTGGCGGGACGAGCGCGCCTCGCCGAGGTGGGCGAGCGCGGCCGGGATCTCCTGGCCGCGACGCCGCATGGCCTGGCCCCACAGCCGCCCGGCACGGTACGACGAGCGGACGAGCGGGCCCGACATGACGCCGAGGAAGCCGATGCGCTCGGCCTCGTCGGAGAGCTCGACGAACTCCTCCGGCTTGACCCAGCGGTCCACGGGGTGGTGTCGGACGGACGGGCGCAGGTACTGCGTGATCGTGATGAGGTCGCAGCCGGCGGCGTGCAGGTCGACGAGGGCCTCCTTGGCCTCGTCGAGGGTCTCGCCCATGCCGAGGATGAGGTTGGACTTCGTGACGAGCCCGGCCTCGCGTGCGGCGGTGAGAACCGACAGCGACCGCTCGTACCGGAACCCCGGGCGGATCTGCTTGAAGATCCGCGGCACCGTCTCGAGGTTGTGCGCGAGGACCTCGGGGCGCGAGTCGAACACCTCGGCGATGAGGTGCGGCGTCGCGTTGAAGTCGGGGATCAGCAGCTCGACGCCGGTGCCGGGGTTGAGCGCGTGGATCTGCCGGACGGTCTCGGCGTAGAGCCACGCGCCGCCGTCGGGCAGGTCGTCGCGCGCGACGCCGGTGACGGTGGCGTACTTCAGGCCCATCGCCTGGACGGACTCCGCGACGCGGCGCGGCTCGTCGGCGTCGAAGTCGGCGGGCTTGCCGGTGTCGATCTGGCAGAAGTCGCAACGGCGCGTGCACTGGTCACCGCCGATGAGGAACGTCGCCTCGCGGTCCTCCCAGCACTCGAAGATGTTGGGGCAGCCGGCTTCCTCGCAGACCGTGTGCAGGCCCTCGCGCTTCACCAGGCCCTTGAGCTCGGAGTACTCCGGGCCCATGGTGGCGCGCGTCTTGATCCACTCGGGCTTCTTCTCGATGGGGGTCGCGGCGTTGCGGGCCTCGACCCTGAGCATGCGTCGTCCCTCGGGTGCGATCGTCACGTCGTCAACCCTACGTCAGCGCCACCGTGGTGCCCGGTGCGCGGAGCGGTCCGTGGCGTGCGGTGGGCCACACCGCCACGGCCGGCCGGGACCTCCGGCCCATGCCGGCGGCGGGTGGCCGGGGTGAGGCTGGTCCCGGGCGCGACGAGGCGCCGGTGCTCCGAGGAGGCGAGCAGGATGCGGATCCTGGTGACGGTGGGGTCGCGGCACGGTGCGACCCGCGAGATCGGCGACGAGATCGCCCAGGTGCTGGCGCGGGACGGTCACACGGTCGACGTGCTGCACCCCGATGCGGTCGACGACGTGTCGGGGTACGGCGCGGTGGTCGTGGGCTCGGCGGTGTACGCCGGCCGGCTGCTGCCGTCCGTGCGTGGGCTCGTGCGCCGGTGCGCCGCGCCGCTGCGGGCGGTGCCCGTGTGGGTGTTCTGGTCCGGCCCGGTGGGGCAGCCGTCGCTGCCCGACGAAGCGCCAGGTGAGGTGGAGGTGCTGCTGCGGGACGTGGCGGCGCGCGGCCACACCGTGTTCGCCGGGCGGCTCGACCGCGCCGACCTCGGCCTGGCCGAGCGCGCCGTGGTCCGGATGCTCGGTGTCGCGGACGGGGACCACCGCGACTTCGCGGCGGTCGACCGGTGGGCGTCCGGCATCGCCGGTGACCTGGCCGGCCGGGGGCCGTCGTGGGCCCGCACGGTCCGCTGCCCGCGGTCGCCGCCCACCGCACCGGCCCGGGGACGTCGAGGGGGCGCGAGCCGGTGCCGGTCGGGTGACGTCGACGGCGCGGTGCCGTCAGGCGACGGGCGATGCGTCAGGCGGCGGGGCGGTGCGCGGCGAGGCGCGGCCCGAGCGCGGTGACGAGGTGGCTCCGCACGGCGGGCAGCACGTCGGCGATCGTGATCCGGCGGCCCGTCTCCAGGGACAGCGAGGTGACGTCGGCGTCGGGCAGGCCGCACGGGACGATGCGGGTGAACTCGGTGAGGTCCGGCTCGCAGTTGAGCGCGAAGCCGTGCATGGTCACGCCGCGGGCCACGCGGACGCCGATCGCGGCGACCTTGCGGTCCCGCCGGGTGCCGTCTCCGGCGAACCAGACGCCGCTGCGCCCCTCGACGCGGGTCGCTGCGAGGCCGAGGTCGGCGCACACGGCGATGAGCGCCTCCTCGAGCGCGCGCACGTACGCGACGACGTCGACCGGCTCGCCGAGCCGCACGACCGGGTAGCCGACGAGCTGACCGGGGCCGTGCCAGGTGATCTTGCCGCCGCGGTCGACGTCGACCACCGGCGTGCCGTCGACGGGCCGGTCCCACGACGCGGTCCGGCGTCCGGCGGTGTAGACGCTCTCGTGCTCGCACAGGAGCACGGTGTCCTGGCGGGCGCCGTCGGCGACCTCGGCGTGCACGGTCCGCTGCAGGTCCCACGCCTCGGCGTAGGGGACGTGACGGGCACCGAGGTCCAGCTCGACGAAGCGCACCCGATCACGATAGTCCCGCCGCCCGGACCGACCGGCCGGGGGCGGCTCGGGGCGGCCGGCGGACGGGTCGGTGACGGCTCGGGTCAGGACAGCCCGGCCCGCTCGGGCGGTGCGGCCCACTCGTCGCCCGGTTCGGGGTGGGCGGCCATCATCGTGACCAGCAGCTCGCGCAGCTGTCGGACCTGCTCGGCGTCCAGGCCGCGGGTGACCATCTCCTCCGCGCGCTCGCGGTCGACGGCCTCGCGGAGCACGTCCGCACCGGTGGGCGTGAGCGAGATGACGTGCCGGCGGCGGTCCTCGGGGTGGGGCTTGCGTGAGACGTACGCCAGCCGCTCCATGCGCGCCAGGATCCGGCTCATCGTCTGCTCGGTGACGCTGGTCGCGGTCGCGAGCTCGCGCTGGGAGTGGTCCTGCATCGACAGCAGGACGAGCACCGGCATGCTCGCGTGGTTGAGGTCCCACGCGTCGAGGTGGGCGTTGAACTCGCGCTCCACGCGCCGCGCGACGCTGGACAGCAGCCGGCCGGTGGGCCACTCGGAGGGTCCCTGCGACACGCGCGGTCTCCTTCCGTGTTGCTGCGGGGCGGTTCGGGCCGCAAGATACTCAGCATGCTGAGTATTCGCGGGTCGTCGTTCGTCCGGGCGCTCGTCGTCGTCGTCGCCCTGGCGGTCTGGCTCACCGTAGCCGCGCTGGGTGGGCCCGCGCAGGGGCGGCTGTCCCAGGTGCAGACCAACGACGCCGCCGCCTTCCTGCCGGAGTCCGCGGAGTCGACCCGGGCGGGGAGGCGAGCCGCGAGTTCACCGAGACCGAGGCCCTGCCGGCGCTCGTCGTGCTCCAGCCGGAGGGCGACGGCGCGGTCACGCCCGAGCAGATCGCGGCGACGCAGGCCTTCGCGACCGAGGTCGGCGCGCTGCCGCTCGTCGGCGCCGACCCCGCCGAGGGGGACCCGGCGACGGTGGGCGACGTCCTGCTCGCCGATCCGGTCGCGATCCCCGCCGAGGACGGCGAGGCGCTCCTCCTGGCGCTGTCGATCGACGGCGTGCTCGCGGAGGAGGTGCTCGCCGACGACTCCGGGGTCGTGGAGTCCGTGGTGACGACGCTGCGCGAGGCGCTCGCGGACGACCTCGGCGCGACGGCGTCGTCCGCCGGTGAGGTCGGGCTGCAGGCGTGGGTCACCGGCCCGGCCGGCTTCGTCGCGGACCTGGTGTCCGCCTTCGGCGGGATCGACCTCGTGCTGCTGCTGGTCGCCCTCGGTGCGGTCCTGCTGATCCTCGTGATCGTCTACCGCTCGCCGTTCCTGCCGCTCGTGGTCATCTTCACCGCGCTGTTCGCGCTGTGCGCGGCAGCGCTCGTGGTCTACGAGCTCGCGGCGAACGGCACCCTGACCCTCAACGGCCAGACCCAGGGGATCCTGTCGATCCTCGTCGTCGGCGCCGCGGTCGACTACGCCCTGCTGCTGGTGGCGCGGTACCGCGAGGAGCTGCGGCACACCCCGAGCACCTCCACCGCGATGCGACGCTCGATCCGCGCGACGATCGAGCCCATCTCCGCGAGTGCGGGCACCGTCATCGTCGGCGTGCTGTGCCTGACGCTGTCCGACCTCGGGTCGAACAAGTCGCTGGGCCCGGTGGCTGCGATCGGGATCGCCTCGGCGTACCTCGCGGCACTGACGTTCCTGCCGGCGTTGCTGCTGGTCGCCGGCAAGCGGTCGCGGGCGCTGTTCTGGCCCAACCGCCCGAAGTTCGACCCCACCTCGGTCGACGCCGACGCCACCCGGGTGCCCACCGACGCCGTCGTCCGCGGCCTGTGGGGGCGCCTGTCGCGCGGGATCGGCCGGCGCCCCCGCGCGGTCTGGGTGACCACGGCCCTCGTGCTCGCCGCCGGAGCGGCCTTCCTGCCGACCTTCCAGGCCAGCGGCACCGACGAGGCCGACGTCTTCCTCACCGAGGTCGACTCCGTCGAGGGGCAGGACGTGCTCAGCGAGCACTTCCCGGCGGGGTCCGTGCAGCCGGCGATCGTCATCGTGCCGCAGGACGACGCCGACGCGGTGATCGAGGCCGCGACCGCCGTCGACGGCGTCGTGGCCGCGACGCCGTACACGGGCGGCGGCGCCGGCGCACCGGCCGGTGGGCCGCCGTCGGACGAGCCACCGGTGGTCGTCGACGGCCGCGTCCGGGTCGACGTGGCGACGCAGGAGGCCGCCGACACCACCGCGGCCGTCGACACCGTCGCCGACCTGCGCGAGGCCGTGCACGCCGTCTCGCCCGACGCCCTGGTGGGCGGCGCGGCGGCGGAGACGCTCGACACCCAGGTCGCCGGGGACCGCGACCTGCGGGTCATCGTCCCGGTCGTGCTGGTGGTGATCTTCCTCATCCTCATGCTGCTGCTCCGGTCGGTGCTCGCCGCGGTCCTCCTCATGACCGCCAACGTGCTGTCCTTCGCCGCGGCGCTGGGCATCTCGGCGGTCGTGTTCAACCACGTGCTGGGCTTCCCCGGCGCGGACCCGACCGTGCCGCTGTACGCGTTCGTGTTCCTCATCGCGCTCGGGGTCGACTACTCGATCTTCCTCATGACCCGCGTGCGTGAGGAGGCCGGCGTGTGGGGCACCAGGACCGGCGTGCTGCGCGGGCTGTCGGTCACCGGTGGGGTGATCACCTCGGCCGGTGTGGTGCTCGCCGCGACGTTCGCGGCGCTCGCGGTGATCCCGCTGCTGTTCCTGGCCCAGCTCGCGTTCATCGTCGCGTTCGGCGTCCTCGTCGACACGCTCGTGGTGCGCAGCCTGCTCGTGCCGGCCCTCGTGCACGACGTCGGCCGCCGGGTGTGGTGGCCGAGCCGCTGGGACCCGACGGGGAGGGGAATGGCGCCGCCGCGGGGCGGCGACCGTTCCGGGAGAAGCGGGAGCCGGCGCACCTAGGGTGACGGGCATGGGTGACGGGCATGGGTGACGGGCATGGGTGACGGCATGGGTGACGCGCTGCGGGTCGGGTTGATCGGGTACGGCGACGCGGGCCGGGGCATCCACGGCCGGCTGCTGCGCGAGGCGGGGCACGCCGTCGTCGGGGTCGTCACGCGCGACGCCGGGCGGGCCGACGCCGCCCGCGCGGACTGGCCGGGGGTCGCCGTCGTCGACGACGTCGCCGGGCTGCTGGGCCGGCCGGACGACCTCGACGCCGTCGTCGTGGCCAGCCCGACGGGTCTGCACCGCGAGCACGCCCTCGCGGCGGTCGACGCGGGTGTGCCCGTCGTGGTGGACAAGCCGCTCGGGGTGTCCGCCGCCCAGGCGCGCGAGGTCGTCGAGGCAGCCCGGCGCGCCGACGTCGGGCTGACCGTGTTCCAGAACCGGCGCTGGGACGACGAGCAGCGCACGCTGCGCTCGGTGCTCGCGTCGGGTGACCTGGGACGTGTGCACCGGTTCGAGCGGCGCTGGGAGCGCTGGCGGCCCGTGCCCAAGGACCGCTGGAAGGAGAACGACCCGGTCGCGGGCGGCCTCCTCCTCGACCTCGGGCCGCACCTCGTCGACTCCGCCGTCGAGCTGTGGGGTCCGGTGGCGTCGGTGTACGCGGAGGTCCGCGCGATCACCACGGCCGCGCCGGACGACGTGTTCCTCGCGCTGCACCACGCCGGTGGGGTGGTGAGCCACCTGTGGGGCGGTGGGCTGGTGGGGGCGCCCGGCCCGCGCACGCGCGTGCTCGGCGACGCGGGCGCGTTCCTCGTGACGAGCTTCGAGGGCGAGCCGACCCCGTTCGCCGTGCTCGACGACGCCGTCGCCGGCGACCCCGGGCGTGGACCGGCGCCGGGGTCGCACGCCGTGCCGGAGCACGGTGGCTGGCTCGTGCACGGCACCGAGCGGGTGCCCGTGCCGTGCCCGCCCGGCGGTCACGCCGACTTCTACCGCTGCGTCGCGGCGTGGCTGCGCACCGGTGGACCGGTCCCGGTCGACCCGGCCGACGCCGTCCGGACCGCTGAGGTCCTCGACGCGGCGGCACTCAGCGCGGCGGAGCGCCGGGTCGTCGACCTGCGCTGAGCCCGGTCCGGGACGTCCACCCGAGCGGCGCGGCGTCGACAGTGGGTCGGCACGGTGCGGCCGCGGCGTCCTCCGGGCGCATCCCGGACGCATCCCGGGCGCATCCCGGGCGCGCGGGGTCGCCCTGTGGACAGCGGCCGCAGCGACCTCGCACGGCGGTTCGATGACCGCATGGAGACGCACACCGTGCCCCCGGAGATCGCTGCGGCACTGCTGGCGGCGGGCTACCGGGTGGGTGGGCCGGCCGGTGTCGGCGGGGGCGGCCCGGTGTGGACGGCCACCCGGCTCGATGACCGGGGTGAGGGCCCGGGACGCCGCACGCCGGTCGGAGGCACCGAGCGCGTCGTCGTGCAGGTGGTCGACGCACCGACCGGGACCGACGGGGACCTGCTCGCCGCGCGCGTGAGTGCGCTGCGGTCGTCCGACCACCCTCACCTCGCGCGGGTGGTCGACGTGCTCGAGGTCGCGCCGGCGGCGGCGGGACGACCCGGCCGGTCAGCGGTGCTCTTCGCCGAGGTGCCCGGTGCCACGGTCGCCGCGCTGCTCGCGGCGCGCGGCCGGCTGAGCGTGGGGGAGGTCGTGACCCTCGTCGTGCCGGTCGCCGGTGCCCTCGACGCGCTGCACCGCACGGGACTGGTGCACGGCGACGTGTCGCCGGCGAACGTCGTCGTCCGGCCGGACGGGCGTCCGGTCCTCATCGATCTGCTGGGCGGCGCCCGTCCGGATGCCGGCGCGCGTGGTACCCCGGGGTTCGTCGCGCCCGAGCTCCTGCGGGGGCGGGCCGACGCTGACGTCCGGCAGGCCACGGGGCCGGAGGGGTTGCCGGCGGACGCCCCGGCCGACGTGTTCGCCCTCGCAAGCGTCGGTCTCGCCGCGCTCGACCTGTCCGCGACCGGCGCCCGCCTCGGGCAGGAGCTGACCGCCGCGTGCGCCCCGGACCCGCTGCGACGACCCAGCGCGGCCGAGCTCGCGGCCGTCGTCTACCCGTGCGCGCAGCCGGAGCCGATCGCCCTGCCGGACGCCGGGGTGCTGGCCCGGGCGGCGCTCGCGCAGCTCGCGGCGGAGCCACGCACCGTCTCGGCCGGGGCCGATCCCGCCACCGCGCGCGTCGGACGTCCCGCCGCGGTGCACCGCGCGGTGCGGGGCTCCTGCTGGTCGGTGCGGCGGCCGCGGCGGTGTGCGTGGTCACCTTCGGGTCGATCGTCCGGGACGGCGCTGTGCCGGACGAGCCCTCGGCGCGGGTGTCCGAGGAGACCACGTCCACCCGGCGCGGGTCGGGCGCCACGACCACGGTCGCCGAGGTCGAGGACGACCCGATCGCCGCGGCGGTCACGCTGACCCGTCGGCGCGCCGAGGTCCTGGCCTCGGGAGACCCGGCCGGGTTGGCCGACGTCAGCCGTCCCGGCAGCGGCGCGCACACCGCGGACCTCGCCCTGCTGGCCGACCTGCGGGCAGCGGACGTGCGGCTCGAGGGGCTGACGGCCGTCGTCGACGGCGCGACGGCGACCTCCGCCCGCGGGGACGGGCACGGTGCGGGGCCCGGAGGGCGGTCCGCGACGGCGCAGGTCGACGTGACGGTGCGGTCCGGTCTGAGCGCGCACCGCCGGGTGACCCCCGGCGCGGTCGTGGACGTCCCGGCGCAGCCGGTCCGCGAGGTGGTGCTGCGGCTCGCGCTGACGGCCGACGGGTGGCGGGTCGAGGACGTCGTCGCCGAGGGTGATGCGCAGCGCGGCTCAGGACCGCCCGCGCCGGACCTCGCCCGCGACCCACGCGACGGCGTCGTCCACCGCCGGGTGCTCCCACTGGAAGCCGCTGCGCACGAGGACGGCGGGGAGGGCGCGGATGGAACCGAGCACCTCGCTGGAGAAGTCCCCCAGGACGAGCTTGAGGGCGAGGGACGGGACCGGGATCAGCGCCGGCCGGTGCAGCACGCGAGCGAGCTCGCGGGTGATCTCCTCGTTGGTCGCCGGGTGCGGTGCGCTGAGGTTGACCGGCCCGCTGACGTCGGCGTGCAGCAGGTGGACGATGGCGCCGATCTCGTCCGGCAGGGTGATCCAGCTCCAGAACTGCCGACCGGTCCCGAGCCGGCCGGCGACGCCGGCGCGCAGCAGCGGGAGCATCCGCTCCAGCGCGCCGCCCTGGGGGGCGAGGACGATGCCCGTGCGCAGGAACGCGACCCGCGCCCCGGCGTCGACCGCGGGCTGCGCGGCCGCCTCCCAGTCCCGGACGACCCCGGCGAAGAACGTGTCGCCCAGGGCGGACGTCTCGTCGAGCACCTCGTCGCCGCGCTCGCCGTAGGCGCCGATCCCGGACGCCTGCAGCAGCACCGGCCGCGGTCCGTCGAGGCGTGCGATGGTGCGGGCCAGCAGCGAGGTCGTGCTCGTCCGTGAGGTCCGGACGACCTCCTTGTAGGCGTCGGTGAGCCGCTTGTCGCCGACGCCGGCGCCGGCGAGGTTCACGACCGCACCGGCGCCCTCGAGCGCCCGCGGGTCGAGGACGCCGTGCGCCGGGTCCCACGGGACCTCCGCAGGGCCGGACGGCGCGCCGCGGACGAGCCGGCTCACCTCGTGACCGTCCTGCGCGAGCCGGGCGACCAGGGCCGTGCCGATGAGACCGTGCGAACCGGCCACCACGATCTTCATGGCGTCACCCTAGGGTCCCTGCGCGGAGGGCGCCTGCCGTCGACGACGACGTCCGCGGCCCCGCCGGCCCTGGAGGGACCGGCCGGACCGCGGACGTCGGCGGTGCGGAGAGGAGATCAGAGCCCGAGCTCGGACTCGAACGCCCCCTCCTCGATGCGGTTCTTGACGGCCATCAGGTAGCGCGCCGCGTCGGCGCCGTCGACCAGGCGGTGGTCGTACGACAGCGACAGGTACATCATCGAGCGGATCGCGATGCTCTCGGCGCCGTCGGCGTCGGTGAGCACCACGGGACGCTTGACGATCGTGCCCGTGCCGAGGATCGCGACCTGCGGCAGCGCCACGATCGGGGTGTCGAAGAGCGCCCCGCCCGAGCCCGTGTTGGTGATGGTGAAGGTCCCGCCGGACAGGTCGTCCGGCGTGATCTTGTTCGCACGGGTCCGCGACGCGAGGTCGCCGATCCGGCGGGCGATCCCGGCGAGGTTGAGGTCCCCGGCGTCCTTGATGACCGGGACGACGAGCCCGCGCTCGGTGTCCACGGCGATGCCGAGGTTCTCCGAGCCGTGGTAGACGACCTGGTCGCCGTCGATGCTCGCGTTGATCTTCGGGTACGCCTTGAGCGCCTCGACGGCGGCCAGCGCGAGGAAGGGCAGGAACGTGAGGTTGGCGCCCTCGCGTGCCTTGAAGTCGTTCTTCGCCTGGGCGCGCAGCCGCGCGACGCGGGTCATGTCGACCTCGACGACCGTCGTGAGCTGCGCACCGGTCTGGAGCGACTGGACCATGCGCTCGGCGACGAGCTTGCGCAGACGCGACATCTTCTCGGTCGTGCCCCGCAGCGGCGAGACGGGGGCCGGAGCCGCCTTCTTCGCGGCCGCGGGCGCCTCGGCAGCCGGGGCGGGCTGCGCGGCGGCGGCCTTCGCGGCCTCCTCCGCCTTGGCGGCCGCCTCGAGGACGTCCTCCTTGCGGATACGTCCTCCGACACCGGTCCCGGTCAGCGACGAGACGTCGACACCCTTCTCCGCCGCGAGCTTGCGCACGAGCGGGGTGAGGTAGGTGCCCGACGCCGCCGGCGCGGGGAGCCCTTCGCGGGCTCCGGCGCCTTGGCCGGCTCGGGCTTCTTGGCGGGCTCGGGTGCCTTGGCGGGCTCCTCCGCCTTCGCCGGCTCCGGAGCGGTCTCGGCGGGCGGCGGGGCGACGTCGGGCGCCGCGGCCTGCGGGCTCGCCTCGGACGCGGCCGGGGCGGGCGCCTCCACGGTCTCCGGCTGGGACGGCGCGTCGGACGGCGCCGAGCCGGAGCCGATCAGCGCGAGCGGCGCACCGACCTCGACCGTCTCGTCCTCCTGCACGAGGATCTGCTGCAGGGTGCCGGCGACCGGGGACGGGATCTCGGTGTCGACCTTGTCGGTCGAGACCTCGAGCAGCGGCTCGTCGACGGCGACGTCGTCGCCCACGGCCTTGAGCCAGCGCGTGACGGTGCCCTCGGTGACGCTCTCACCCAGCGCGGGCATGACGACCTGCTCGCCGCCGCCGCCACCACCGTTGCCACCGCTGCCGCCGCCGTCGGACGGCGTCGCGCCGCCCTGGCCGGCGCCGGGGCCCTCGTCGGACGCGCCGCCGTAGGTGCCCTCGGCCTCGGGCGGGGGACCGCCGTAGCCCTCACCCATGTCGGCCGCCTCGGCGCTACCGGTGACGCCGGCCTGGGCGCCCGTGTCGGCCGACGCGCCGCCCTGCGGGGCCGGGGTGCCGGGGGCGTCGGTGGCCGGCGCCTGCTGCTGGGCCGGCGCCTCCTCCTGGGCGGAAGCGTCCTGCTGGGCGGGTGCGGACGGCTCCTCGCCGCCACCCTCGCCCGAGCCGATCAGGGCCAGCTCGGCGCCGACCTCGACCGTCTCGTCTTCCTCGACCAGGATCTTCTCCAGGACGCCCGCGAAGGGCGACGGGATCTCGGTGTCGACCTTGTCGGTCGAGACCTCCAGCAGCGGCTCGTCGACGGCGACGGTGTCGCCGACCTGCTTGAGCCAACGGGTGACGGTTCCCTCGGTGACGCTCTCACCGAGCGCCGGCATCTGCACGGAGTCAGCCATGACCGCTCGTGTCTCCTTCGATCGTGGTGGTCAGTTGTGGGCGTGCAGAGGCTTGCCGGCGAGGGCCAGGTGGGCCTCTCCGAGTGCCTCGTTCTGCGTCGGGTGGGCGTGGACGAGCGAGGCGACGTCCTCGGGGTAGGCCTCCCAGTTCACGATGAGCTGGCCCTCCCCGATGAGCTCGCCGACGCGCGCACCGATCATGTGCACGCCGACGACCGGGCCGTCCTTCTGGCGCACGAGCTTGATGAAGCCGGCCGTCGCGAGGATCTGGCTCTTGCCGTTGCCGCCCAGGTTGTACTCGAGCACCTCGACGTTGTCGGCGCCGTGGATCTCCTTGGCCTTCGCCTCGGTCAGGCCGACCGAGCCGATCTCGGGCTCGGAGTAGGTCACGCGCGGGATGCCGGACTCGACGATGACCTGCGGGCCCAGCCCCGCGATCTCCTCGGCGACGAAGATGCCCTGGGCGAAGCCGCGGTGCGCGAGCTGCAGGCCCGGGACGATGTCGCCGACGGCGTAGATGTTGCCCACGCCGGTGTGCAGGCGCTCGTTCGTCAGCACGAACCCGCGGTCGACCTTGATGCCCTGCTCCTCGTAGCCGAGGTTCGCGGTGTTGGGCCCGCGCCCGACGGCGACCAGCAGCAGCTCCGCGTCGAACGTCTTGCCGTCCTCGAGCGTGACGTGGACGCCGTCCTCGGTCTGGGTCGCGCCCTGGAAGCGGACGCCGAGGTTGAAGGTGATGCCGCGCTTGCGGAACGCGCGCTCGAACGCCTTCGACAGCGCCTCGTCCTCGTTCGCGACGAGGTGGGGCAGGGCCTCGATGATCGTGACCTCGGCACCGAAGGAGCGCCACACGCTGGCGAACTCGGAGCCGATGACCCCGCCGCCGAGCACGATGACCGACTTGGGCACGCGGTCGAGCTGCAGCGCCTGGTCGGAGGTGATGATGTTGCCGCCGATCTCCAGACCGGGCAGCGACCGCGCGTAGGAGCCGGTGCCGAGGACGATGTGGCGGCCGGTGATGCGCTGACCGTTCACCTCGACGGCGTCGGTGCCGACGAGCTTGCCCCAGCCCTCGAAGACCTCGATCTTGCGGGACTTGATCAGCCCCTGGAGCCCCTTGTAGAGGCGCCCGATCACGGTGTCCTTGTACTTGTTCACACCGGCCATGTCGATGTGGTCCAGGGTCGTGTGCACCCCGAAGCTCGCGCCCTCGCGGGCGTTGTCGGCGAGCTCGGCGGCGTGCAGCAGCGCCTTGGTCGGGATGCAGCCGTTGTGCAGGCAGGTGCCGCCGAGCTTGCCTCCCTCGACCAGGGCGACCTTGAGGCCGAGCTGGGCGCCGCGCAGGGCGGCCGCGTAGCCGCCGCTCCCTCCGCCCAGGACGACGATGTCGAAAACGGTGCCGTTCGTGTCGGCCACGTGGGAACTCCTCCGGCGCAGGCGTGTGGTGTTGTCCATGCTCGCGGTCATCTTGTCACCACGCGACCGCGAGCCCTAACCGGGACGCGCGGTCGCAGGTGTGACCGTCCGGACACCGGCGCGCGGCTAGCCTGCAGGGATGGGTCTGTTCTCACGCCGCCGCCGCGTCGCCGGAGTCGACGGCGCCTCGGCATCCAAGGAGGCGCAGCGCGCCACCCTGGACCACCTGGCCGACTTCGTGCGGACCCGGGTGGGGGTCGAGGGGTACGTCGAGCCGGCCACCAACGTCACGCCGGTGACGCTCATGCTCATCGCGACCACGGGGAGTGGACCCGGCGCCGGGTGCCGGACGAGCGCACCGCGCACGGCGTCGCGAAGGACCTCGGCATCCCGGTGTACGACGTCCAGCGCACGGGTTACCCGCAGCGCATGCGGGACTGGAACAGCCGGCAGCGTCCGCGCCGACGCTGACCGCGCCCGCACCGCACTCGCATCTGCGCACGGAGCGGGCCGACCGGTCGACGTGGCCGTTCAGTCGAAGTGGCAGAACACGTCACCCTCGACCACCGCCGCGACCGGGCCGTCCCACAGTGCGACGAACCTCTCCGCGTCGGCGCGGCCGGCGAAGTAGAGCGGGACCCCGAACGCCTGCCCGCCCGGCACGCCGAGCGGCTCCCACGCGTCGGCCTGGCAGGAGAGCGGGGTCTGCAGGCCCTCGTACCCCACGGCCTCGACCCGGGCGACGGCCTCGTCGAGGTCGCTCGCGGACGGCCCCGCGTCGACCGCGAGCCAGACCACGGTCAGCGGGTCGGGGCCGCCCTGGATCGCGGTCCGCTCGGGGACGGCCGCGGGCCACGCGGGGTCGGCCGGTGACGGCGTCGTGGGCCGTGGAGCCGGCGGGCGCGCGGTGGGGACGAGCGGCTCGGGCACGGCCGGGGGCTGGGGGCACGGCGGCGCGGGTGCGGAGGGAGCGGGTGCCGCCGGCTCGGGGTCCGGGGCCGGTCGGCCCGGGGTGGGGGGCGCCGGTGCCGGCGTCGGGCGGGACGGCGACGCCGGGGACGGCTGCGGTGCCGGTGCGGCGGGTGGCCGCGTGGCCGGCGGCGCCCCGTCCGACGGCGCCCCGTCAGACGGCGGGTCGTCCGAGGGGCCCGGGTCCGCGGGGGCCGGCACCGGGCCGGGAGGCGCCGCGGTCCCGTCGCGACCCGGCTGGTCCGCCGCGTCGTCGTCGGGCACGGCGGCCGAGGTGGTGGGCGAGGCGGTGCGCGCAGGCGCCGCCGCCGCGCCCGCGTCACCCCCGGCGGCGCACCCGGCGACCGCGAGCAGCGCCGCGAGCACCAGCGCGCAGGACCTGCGTGTCGCCGTCATGCCCGCATCGTCCCAGGCGCGGCCCGCGGCGACGGGTCCGTCCCGCCCACCGGGCGGCTACTTCTTGCGGCGCCCCGCGGCCGCGCGCTGCTCGACGAGCGCGAGCATCGTGCGCACGCCCACACCCGTGCCCCCGACGGGCGTGTACCCGTGCGCGGACTTCTCGTTGAACGCCGGACCGGCGACGTCGAGGTGCGCCCACGGCGTGGACCCGACGAACTCGCGCAGGAACACACCGGCGGTGAGCATGCCGCCGGCGCGCTCGCCGATGTTCGCCAGGTCGGCGACCTTGGACTTGAGGCCGGCGAGGAGCTCCTCGGGCAGCGGCATCGGCCAGAAGGCCTCACCGGCCGTGTCGGCGGCGGCGACGACCTCGGCGCGGACGTCATCGGTCCCCATGACCGCCGAGACGCGGTTGCCGAGCGCGACGACCTGCGCGCCGGTGAGGGTCGCGATGTCGAGCACGACGTCGGGGCCCTCCTCGATCGCCGCGACGAGCCCGTCGGCCAGGACGAGGCGACCCTCGGCGTCGGTGTTGAGCACCTCGACGGTCTTGCCGCCGCGGATGGTGATGACGTCGGACGGGCGCTGGGCGGTGCCGGACGGCATGTTCTCGGCGAGGCACAGCCACCCGGTCACGGCGACCGGCAGCTCGAGCCGCGCCGCGGCGACCACGGTCTGCAGGACGGCGGCGGCACCGGCCATGTCGGACTTCATCGCCTCCATGCCGGCCGCGGGCTTGATCGAGATGCCGCCGGAGTCGAACGTGATGCCCTTGCCGACGAGGGCGACCTTCGCGACCGGGCGCGACGGCGTGTAGGCGACCTTGACCAGACGCGGTCCGCGCGCGGAGCCGAGGCCGACGCCGAGCAGGCCGCCGTAGCCACCGGCGGCGAGCGCCTTCTCGTCCAGCACGGTCACCTTGACGCCGGTGCCCTTGACGGCGGCACGGGCGCTGTCCGCGAACGCGGCCGGGTAGAGGTCGTTGGGGGCCGCGTTGACCAGGTCGCGCGTCCCGTGGACCGCGGCGGCGACGACCTCGGCACGGTGGACCGCGGCCTTCGCCGCGGCGTCGCGGTCGAGCGGCGTGAGCACCTCGAGCGCGCTGACCGCCGCTCCCTTCGCCGCGGCGACGTCCCCGCGGTAGCGCAGGAAGGCGTAGGCGCCGAGCAGGGCTCCCTCGGCGACGGCGGCGAGCTCGTTCGGGCGGTCCGCCGGCAGGGCCAGCGCGACGGTGCCGGTGCCCGCGAGCTCGCGCGTCGCCGCGCCCGCGGCCCGGCGCAGCGCCTCGGGGGCGACCCGGTCGGTCTGGTCGCCGAGCCCGGTGAGGACGAGGACGGGGGCGGTGACCTGGCCCGCGGTGGGGAGCCGGCGGACCTCGTCGACCGCCCCGGTCAGGCCCAGGGTGGTCGAGGAGCGCATGAGCTGGCCGCGCAGGTCCGCCGGGAGGGCGTCCGCCCCGACGAGCACGACGCCGTCCGGGGTGGAGGCGGTCGCGACGACGAGGGCGTCCGCGACGACGAGGGCAGGATCGGTCGAGGTGAGAGTCAGCTGGGGCACGGATGAATGGTAGTGCGCGCCGACGGTAGCCTCGGGGACCGTGCTCCCACCCCTGGCGGTCCTCGCCGCGCTGCTGGCCGTCGCCCTCGCCGGCTGGGCCGTCGTCTTCACCGTCCGCGACCGTGCGGTGGTGCTGCGCCAGCTGTGGGGCGCCGCCGTCGTCGAGGGCGTCATGGTCCTGCAGGTCGTCGCCGGACTGGTCGAGACGGCGCGGGGGAACGGGCCGGACGACGCCGTCACCTTCTGGGGCTACCTCGCCACCGCGCTCGTCCTGCTGCCGGTCGCGGCCGCCTGGGCGTTCGCCGAGAGAACCCGTTGGAGCTCGGTCGTGCTGCTCGTCGCCGCGCTCACGGTCGTCGTCATGCAGTGGCGCCTCGTTCAGGTCTGGACCGGCGCGTGAGCGCACGTGGGCCGGCGCCCGCCGCGGGGCCCGCAGCCGGGCACGGCTCCCCGACGGCGTCCGGACCGGGCCGCGTCCTGGTCGCGGTGTACGGCGTGTTCGCCCTCGCGGCGTCCGCGCGTGCCGGGGTGCAGCTGCTGCGGGACTGGCACGAGGCGCCGGTCGCGTACGGGCTGTCCGCGCTGGCCGCGGCGGTCTACTGGGTCGCGACCGTCGCGTTCGCCCGCGGTGCCCGCCGCGTCGCGGGGGCCGCGGTCGTCGTCGAGCTGGTCGGCGTCCTCGTGGTCGGCACGTGGTCGCTGATGGACCCCGGGTCGTTCCCGCGCGCCACGGTGTGGTCCGGCTTCGGCAGCGGGTACGGCTTCGTGCCGCTCGTCCTGCCGTTGGTCGGGCTGGCGTGGCTGTGGCGGTCCCGCCTGATGCCGGGCACGCCGGGGGCGCCGGGTACGCCGGGCACGCCGGGCGCAGCCGGGCGCGGCGGTCCCGATCCGGCTGCCGGTCCGACCGCCGGTTAGGTTGGCCCCGTGTACCGGCTCCTCTTCGACCTCGTGCTGCGCCGGCTCGACCCGGAGCGCGCCCACCGGCTCGGGTTCGCCGCCGTCCGCGCCGCGGCCGCCACCCCGGGCCTGTCCACCGCGCTCGCCCGCCTGCTCGCGCCGCCGCCCGGCGCCGGCGTCCACGTGTTCGGGCGGGACGTGCCGGGGCCGTTCGGACTCGCCGCGGGGTTCGACAAGAACGCCCACGGGGTGCGCGGCCTGACGATGCTCGGCTTCGGGTTCGTCGAGGTGGGCACGATCACCGCGCACGGCCAGCCGGGCAACGAGCCCCCGCGGCTGTGGCGTGAGCCCGATCAGGGCGCCCTGCGCAACCGGATGGGCTTCAACAACGACGGCGCCGCCGCGGTCGCCGCGCGGCTGCGGCGACTGCGCGCGACGCCCGCCGGACGCCGCCTCGTCGTCGGCGTCAACATCGGCAAGACCAAGGCCACCCCGGCCGAGGAGGCCGCCGGTGACTACGCCACCAGTGCGCGGCTGCTCGCGCCGTACGCCGACTACCTCGTGGTCAACGTGTCGTCGCCGAACACCCCGGCCTGCGCGACCTGCAGTCCGTCGCCGCGCTGCGGCCCATCCTCGTCGCGGTCCGCTCCGCCGCCGACGAGGTCACCACGGGCCGCGGGCCCGTCCCCCTGCTCGTCAAGATCGCGCCGGACCTGTCCGACGACGACGTCGACGCCGTGGCGGACCTGGCACGCGAGCTCGGCCTCGAGGGCGTCGTGGCGGTCAACACGACCATCGCGCACACGCTGGGCGAGGGCGGCCTGTCCGGTCCGCCCGTGCTGGGCCGCGGGCTCGAGGTCGTCGGACGGCTGCGTCGCCGGCTCGGTCCGGACGCCGTCGTCGTCGGCGTCGGCGGGGTCACCACGCCCGACGACGCCCGCGCGTACCTCGAGGCGGGAGCGACCCTGGTGCAGGGCTACACCGGGTTCGTCTACGCCGGGCCGTTCTGGGCGTCGCGGATCAACCGTGCGCTCGCGACCGACCTCCCGTCCCGGACGGGGGCCACGGCGTGATCCGTCCGCAGTGGGTGTGGGAGCTCGACGACGCGGAGGGGCAGGTCCTCGACGTGCCGGTGAGCCCGCTGTTCAGCAACCAGTTCGACGCCGAGCAGTGGCTCGGTGAGCACTGGCGCGAGCTCGCCGCCCAGGACGTCGCGGTCGCCCGGCTGCTGCACGAGGGCGCGCAGGTGGCGGCGCCCGTGCCGCTGCGCGTCCCGTGAGCGACCGGTGAGGGGCGCGTCGCCCGCCCGCTCCGAGCGGGTCACGCGGCGACTCGTCCAGCTCGCCGTCGGCCTCGTGCTCTACGCGCTGTCGATCACCCTTCTCGTGCGGTCGGGGCTGGGCAACATGCCCTGGGACGTGCTGAGCCAGGGCGCCTCGCGGCAGACCGGCTGGTCCTTCGGCGTGCTGACCATCCTCATCAGCGTGCTCGTCCTGGCGTGCTGGATCCCGCTGCGCCAGCGCCCCGGGTTGGGGACGGTGGCGAACGTCCTGGTCATCGGCGCGCTCGTCGACCCGTTCCTGGCCGTGCTGGCCCGCCTACCGGACCCGCTGCCGCTGTGGGGCGCGGTCGCGCTGGCCGTCGGCGGCATCGGGCTCAACGGGCTCGCCACCGCGCTGTACATCGGAGCCCGGATGGGCCCCGGGCCACGGGACGGGCTCATGACCGGGCTGGTCCGGCGGACCGGGCGACCGGTCGGGCTCGTGCGCACGTCCATCGAGGTCGCCGTGGTGGCCGTCGGCTGGGTGCTGGGCGGGACGCTGGGGCTCGCCACGTTGGCCTACGCCGTCGGCATCGGTCCGATCGTGCACGTGCTGCTGCCGCGGCTCACCGTCCCGGTCCGCACGGTGCACGTGGACCCGCGGGACGCCGCCGTCGCCGCGGTCCCCGGTGGTGACGCGCCGTCCGACCCGGCGTCACCCGCCCCGCGGGGCGTCTAGGGCGCAGGCGGCCCGGGGCGCGAGGCGCGACGCGCCCGGACCCGCGACGCGCCCGGACCCGCGTGGGTCCGGGCGCGTGCGACGTGCCCGACGTCGCGTCGGCGACGCGTGCCCGGGCGGTCGACGCCGCGGTCAGACCGGACGCTTCTGCGGCGCCCCTGCGGCCGTGCGGCCCGGGTCGCGCTCGACGGCGTCCCCGAGCACCTTGTCGATCTTCGTGAGGAGCCTCTTCGGGATCTCGACGCCGGACGCCTGCACGTTGTCCACGACCTGCTCGGGGCGCGACGCCCCGATGATCGCGGCGGCGACGTTCTGGTTCTGCAGCACCCACGCGACAGCGAGCTGCGCCATCGTGAGGTCCAGCTCCTCGGCGACGGGCTTCAGGGCCTGGACGCGCTCGAGGATGGTGTCGGTCATGAACCGCTGGATCATCTTCGCGCCGCCCTTCTCGTCCGTGGCGCGCGAGCCCTTCGGCAGGTCCCCGCCCGGCGTGTACTTGCCGGTCAGCACGCCCTGCGCGATGGGGGAGAAGACGATCTGCGACACCCCGAGCTCTTCGGACGCCGGGACGATCTCCCCCTCGATGACCCGCCACAGCATCGAGTACTGCGGCTGGTTCGAGACGAGCTGGAAGCCGAGGTCCTTCGCGCGCGCGTGACCCTCGCGGATCTGGTCCGCGGTCCACTCGCTGACGCCGATGTAGAGGGCCTTGCCCTGCCGGACGATGTCGGCGAACGCCTGCATCGTCTCCTCGAGCGGCGTCTCGGTGTCGTACCGGTGCGCCTGGTAGAGGTCGACGTAGTCGGTCTTGAGCCGCGTCAGCGAGCCGTTGATCGACTCCATGATGTGCTTGCGGGACAGGCCGACGTCGTTCGGCCCCTGCGGGCCGGTCGGCCAGTACACCTTCGTCAGCAGCTCCAGCGACTCCCGTCGCTGACCCTGAGCGCCTTGCCGAGCACCTTCTCGGCCTTCGTGTTGGCGTACACGTCGGCGGTGTCGAAGGTCGTGATGCCGGCGTCGAGCGCGGCGTGCACGCACGCCGTCGCTGCCTCGTTCTCGACCTGCGAACCGTGCGTGAGCCAGTTGCCGTAGGTGATCTCGGAGATCTTCAGGCCCGAGTTGCCCAGGTAGCGGTAGTTGACCATGGCGCGACCCTAGGCGAGCGACCCCACCGCGGCATGCCGGGCCCACCGGGCAGGCCGTGGTCAGGCGGTCGTCAGACGGGGTACTCACCGCGCTTGACCTGCGGCTTGGGCAGGCGGGCACGCCGCAGCTGGAAGACCCGCAGCACGGCGTACATGGCCAGGCCGCGCTGCTGACCGTCCTCGCCGAACTTCGCGGCGAGCTTCTTCTTCAGCCGCCGCCACATGATGAAGGCGTCGAGCAGCGTGAGGAAGACGATCCCGTACAGCGTGAAGATGACGATGGCGGCGGCGGTGATGTTGTTGCCGAAGAGCAGGGTGAGCACGACGAACACCATGGCCACCGGCAGGAAGAACTCCCCGAGGTTCCACCGGGCGTCGACGTGGTCGCGGATGTAGCGGCGCACCGGCCCGCGGTCCTTGAGGGGCAGGTACCGCTCGTCGCCGGTCTGCATCGCCTGGAACTGGCGGTCGCGCTCCGCGCGCGCCGACGCCCGGGCCGCCTTCGCGGCGGCCTTGCGGTCGGTCGGCACGAGAGGGCGCTTGTTGGCGGCCTCGGCGGTGCGGCGCTTGGGGTTGGGCGACCCTTGCCGACGGTCACCAGGCCCGGGACCGGCTCCTCCTCGGCGGGCGCGGGGGCGGGGTGGCGTCGGACTGCTTGCGGGAGAACACCCGCCCAGGGTAGTCGAGCCGCCGGGTAGCGTGACCGCCCGTGACCGACGCGCACCCCTCCCCGGCCTCGTCCCGTCCCCGTCCGTCCCCGGCGCCGCTCCTGCGGTGTCGTCGGGCGCGCCCGACCCGGGGCCCTGGCGCAAGCGCGTCGCCGCGGTCTTCCCGGGTCTGCGCGCCGACCTCGAGGCCCTCGTGCGGATCCCGAGCGTGTCCAACGCGGCGTTCGACCAGGGGCACGTCCGGGCGAGCGCCGACGCCGTCGCCGCCCTGCTGACCGACGCGGGCATGCCCGAGGTGCAGGTCCTGAGCGTCACGACGGCGGACGGCAGCGAGGGCGCTCCCGCGGTCGTCGCCCGCCGACCGGCCGCGCCGGGGGCGCGCACGGTGCTCCTCTACGCACACCACGACGTGCAGCCGCCCGGGGACGACGCCGCCTGGGACACCGAGCCGTTCGTCCCGACCGAGCGCGACGGCCGCCTGTACGGGCGCGGCGCCGCGGACGACAAGGCCGGCGTCGTCGCGCACGTCGGTGCGCTCCGCGTGCTCGGCGACCACCTCGCCGGGTCCGGGCTCGGCGTCACGGTCTTCGTCGAGGGTGAGGAGGAGGTCGGCTCGCCCACGTTCGCCGCCTTCCTCGCCGAGCACCGCGAGCTGCTGCAGGCCGACGTCATCGTCGTCGCCGACTCCGCGAACTGGCGGGTGGGCGTCCCCGCGCTGACCACGTCCCTGCGCGGCCTCGTCGACCTCGAGGTCGAGGTCGAGGTGCTGGACCACGCCGTCCACTCGGGCATGTTCGGCGGCCCGGTGCTCGACGCCCTCACGCTGCTGTCCCGGCTCGTGGCGACGCTGCACGACGACGCCGGCGACGTCGCCGTGCGGGGCCTGGTCAGCGCCCCGGACCCGGGCGTCGACTACCAGGAGGCGGACCTGCGCGCCGACGCCGCCGTGCTCGACGGCGTCCGGCTCGCCGGCACCGGTCCGCTCACCGCGCGGTTGTGGACCAGGCCGGCGATCGCGGTGATCGGCATCGACGCGCCCAGCGTCGCCCGGGCCTCCAACACGATCACGCCCCGCGCGACCGCCAAGATCTCGCTGCGGATCGCCCCCGGCCAGGACCCGGCCGAGGCGCTCGCGGCGCTGCGCACCCATCTCGTCGAGCACGCGCCGTTCGGTGCGCGCGTCACGGTGCGGGACGGCGAGCTGGGTAAGCCGTTCCAGGCCCCGGCCGACTCCGACGCCATGCGCGCCGCGCGTGCCGCCTTCGCCGAGGCGTGGGGGACGCCGCCGGTCGACACCGGCATCGGTGGGTCCATCCCGTTCATCGCCGACCTCCTCGGGGAGTTCCCGGAGGCGTCGATCCTCGTGACCGGGGTCGAGGACCCGGACTCGCGCGCGCACGGTGCCAACGAGTCGGTGCACCTCGCCGAGCTCGAGCGGGTCGTCCTCGCCGAAGCGCTGCTGCTCGACGCGCTCGGGCGGCGCTGAGGCCGGGCGGCGTCGCGGGGCCGTCGGATCGGGGCGGTCGGACCGCGGGGTCGTCAGACCGGGGGCGGTCAGACCGGGGAGCGGGGTCGTACTGGATGGCGCGGCGCACGCCGCGGGCCATGTCGACGCTCTCCAGCCGCGCGACCAGGTGCAACGACATGTCGATCCCGGCGGACACCCCGGCCGCGGTGATGACGTCGCCGTCGTCGACGAAGCGGGCCTCGGTGTCCGCGAGCACGCTGGGGTCGATCTCCGCGAGCTCGTCGAAGGCGCCCCAGTGCGTCGTCGCCGGCCGACCGGCCAGCACGCCCGCCGCCGCCAGTACGAGCGCACCGGTGCACACGCTCGCGACGAGTGGCACCTGCGCCCGCACCGCGCGCACCCACGCCAGGTGCTCGCGGTCCCGGACCAGGCGCCGGGTGCCCTGACCACCGGGGTACACCAGGACGTGCAGCGGGCCGACGTCGTCGGCGGACGCGTCCGGGACGATCCGCAGGCCCTTCGCAAGCCGGACGCCGGCGCCGTCGGCGGAGAAGGTGAGCACCTCGGGGCGGAGCTCGGACAGCCGGGCCCACGCGGCGAGGACCTCCCACGGCCCGACGACGTCGAGCTCCTCGGCGTCGTCGAACACGAAGACCCCGACCCGCAGCGGGCTGCCCGTGGTCATCGGCGTGCTCCGTCCCGCGCCGCCGGTGCCCTGCGGGTCAGGGCGCGGCCGCGGCGCTCGCGTCGGCGATCGTCCCACGTCGGAGGTGGGCGTGCTGTGTGCCAGGATCCGCGGATGCGCGTGCTGGTGGCCCCCGACTCCTTCGGCGACGCGCTGCCCGCGACCGCCGCCGCCCGCGCGATCCGCGACGGATGGCTCACCACGGCGCCGCACGACGATGTCCGCACGCTGCCGCTCACCGACGGGGGCGCCGGGTTCGTCCGGACGCTGCACGACTCGCTCGGCGGCGAGCTGCTCTCCGCGACGGTCCGCTCACCGTCCGGGCAGCCGGTGCCCGCGGCCCTCCTGGTGGTCGACGACCCGGCCGGAGGGCGGACCGCCTACGTCGAGGCCGCTCACGCGACCGGACGCGGGCTCGTGCCGGCGGGCCACCCCGGTCCCGGCCGGGCTACCTCGCTGGGCGTGGGGGACCTGCTCCGGTCGGCCCGCGGGACCGGTGCCACGCGCGTCGTCGTCGGCGTCGGCGACGCGGCGAGCAACGACGCGGGGGCCGGGATGCTGGCCGCGCTGGGCGTGGGACGGGACGTGGTCGGCAGCCCGGGCGACGACGGCGGCGTGCTCGCCGGCGGCGGGCTCGGTCTGGCCACCGTGTCCGACGACGACCTCACCGGGCTGGCGGCCGCACGTGCGGACTGGGCCGGGATCCGGCTCGTCGCGGTGTGCGCGGCGGACCGCCCCCTCCTCGGCCTGCACGGTGCGAGCGCGGGCGCCACCGACCACGGTGCGTCGCCCGAGGAGTCCCAGGCGCTCGAGCGGGCCCTGGGCCACTTCGCGCACGCGGCGGTCGCCGCGCTCGGGCCCGACGCCGTCCGCCCGGACCTGCTCGCGTCCGCGCGGCCGGCCACGCCGGTGGCGCGCCTGGCGGGGCTGCCCGGCGCGGGAGCCGGTGGCGGCCTGGGGTTCGCGCTGGCCCTGCTCGGGGCGCGGGTGGTCCCCGGTGCGGCATGGGCCGCCGACGAGGTGCGCCTCGACGACCGGCTCGCCGCGAGCGACCTCGTGGTGACGGGCGAGGGCGTCGTCCGCGTCCGGTCCGTCCACGACGCCGTGACCGCGACCGTCGCCGCGCGTGCGCTGGCGTGCGCGGTCCCCACCGTGGTGATCGCCGGCCAGGTGCTCGTGGGCCGTCGCGAGCTCGCGTCGGCCGGGATCAGCGCCGCGTACCCGGTGAGCGACCCCGGCGCCGGGCCGGTCGTCGCCGGCGACGGCCCCGGGGAGGCGCCGGCGGCGCTCGCCTCGCGGGCGGCGCGGGTCGCCCGCACCTGGTCCCGGTGACCGTCGGCACGCACCCGCACGGTGCGTGCTGACGCCCGCGAGCGGGAGTCGTAGGGTGGGTGGAACAACCAGCACAGCGTGCGACGTTGACACCGGCGATCACGCGATGCGGGCGCCCTGGCGTCCGGACCGCCGCCCGAGACCCCGCGGAGAGACCATGAGCGAGACCACCCAGACCGCGACGCACGGCGTCGTCCTCACCGACGTGGCTGCCGGCAAGGTCCGGACCCTGCTGGAGCAGGAGGGCCGCGACGACCTGCGCTTGCGCGTCGCCGTGCAGCCCGGCGGCTGCTCGGGCCTGATCTACCAGCTCTACTTCGACGAGCGCGTGCTCGACGGCGACGCGCTGCGCGACTACGACGGCGTCGAGGTCGTGGTGGACAAGATGAGCGTGCCGTACCTCGAGGGCGCGACGATCGACTTCGCGGACACCATCGAGAAGCAGGGCTTCACGATCGACAACCCGAACGCGGGCAGCTCGTGCGCGTGCGGCGGCTCGTTCGCCTGATCGACCACGCTCGACCCTCGGCAGGGGCCCGGTACCGCTCGCGGTACCGGGCCCCTGCTGCGTGGTCGGTCGGCCCGACGCCCGTGTCCGACCGATCCCGGCGGCGGAGGGCGGCGCGGTGACCCCGCTGCGCTCCGGCCCGCGCTGAGCCCCGCTGTGGCGGGCCGCGCCCGGCCGGCCGCGCCCGGCGGGCCGGGTGGTGTCGCTCACAGTCGGGAGGACCTCCCACGGCACCGCGAGCCCCCGCTGCCGTTCGGGACGTGGTCGGAGGCCTGTTGGGGCGGCCGGACGGCCGCGGTCGCGGCTGCGGCAGGCATCGGGGCCTGCGCGCCTGGACCGACACCGTGCGTCCGAGGAGATACGCTGACTCGCGTCGAGGACGAAGGTCCCGGACCAGTGCTCAGGCCCCGGCCGTTGCCGCTGCCGGACGTGACGTGAAAGGCCCCCTTGCGCTCGCAAATCAACCGCCCGAACCGGCGACCGGCCCGTCGGGCCGCCGTGCTGGTCACGGCCGTGGCGCTCATCGCCAGCGGCTGCTCCGCCGAGGTGCAACGTGGATTCCTCCCCGGTTACGAGGACGCCCAGGTCACCAACCAGACCGAGCGCATCACCGACCTGTGGGTCGGTTCCTGGATCGCCGCGCTGATCGTCGGTCTGATCACCTGGGGCCTGATCCTGTGGTGCGTCACCGTGTACCGGAAGCGGAAGTCCGACGACAAGCTCCCGATCCAGCTGCGCTACCACGTGCCGCTCGAGATCACCTACGTCGTCCTGCCGATCATCCTGGTCGGGGTGCTGTTCTTCTACACCGCGCGGGACATCTCCGAGATCGAGGACGTCTCGACCGCGAACCCCGACATGACCGTCCAGGTCGTCGGGAAGCAGTGGAGCTGGGACTTCAACTACCTCGACGAGGGCGTCTACGAGTCCGGTGTCCACGCGCAGGACGTCGGTGAGCCCGGCAGCTTCGACCAGCTGCCCACGCTGTACCTGCCGGTCGACGAGCGCGTCGAGTTCGTCCTCGACGCCCGCGACGTCATCCACTCGTTCTGGGTCCCCGCGTTCCTCTACAAGAAGGACATGATCCCGGGGCGCACGAACACGTTCCAGGTGATCCCGACCCGCGAGGGCGTCTACGCCGGCAAGTGCGCCGAGTTCTGCGGCGAGGAGCACTCGTCGATGCTGTTCAACGTCGCCGTGGTGTCCCGTGCGGAGTTCGACGCCCAGATGGACGCCCTGCGCGAGCGGGGCCAGACCGGCGAGCTCGGGCTCGAGCTGAACCGCGTCCAGGACGGGAACAGCTCGGCCCCCGGCACGCAGAGGAACGAGAACTGACATGGCCACCGATACCGCACAGTCGGCACCGTCTGCCGAGCACGTCGAGCCGCTGATCCCGGGGCTGCCGCCGCGGCGTCAGACGCTCGGCCGGACGGTGATCAAGTGGATCACCTCCACCGACCACAAGACGATCGGGTACCTGTACCTCATCTCGTCGTTCATCTTCTTCTGCATCGCCGGCCTCATGGCGCTGCTCATCCGCGCGGAGCTCTTCACGCCGGGCATCGACATCGTGCAGAGCAAGGAGCAGTACAACCAGCTCTTCACCATGCACGGCACGATCATGCTGCTGCTGTTCGCGACCCCTCTTCGCCGGCTTCGCGAACGTCATCACGCCGCTCCAGATCGGTGCGCCCGACGTCGCCTTCCCGCGGCTCAACATGTTCGCCTACTGGCTGTACCTCTTCGGCGGGCTCATCGCGTGCGCCGGCTTCTTCACCCCGCAGGGCGCCGCGTCGTTCGGGTGGTTCGCCTACGCGCCGCTGTCGGACACGACGTTCACGCCAGGGCTCGGGGGAGACCTCTGGGTGTTCGGCCTCGCCCTGGCCGGGTTCGGCACGATCCTCGGTGCGGTCAACTTCATCACCACGATCGTCACCATGCGTGCACCCGGCATGACGATGTTCCGGATGCCGATCTTCACCTGGAACATCCTGGTGACCAGCATCCTCGTCATCATGGCGTTCCCGCCGCTCGCGTCCGCGCTGTTCGCCCTCGGTGCCGACCGGCGCCTCGGCGCCCAGGTGTTCAACCCCGAGAACGGGGGCGCCATCCTGTGGCAGCACCTGTTCTGGTTCTTCGGGCACCCCGAGGTCTACATCATCGCGCTGCCGTTCTTCGGCATCGTCTCGGAGATCCTGCCCGTCTTCAGCCGCAAGCCCCTGTTCGGCTACAAGGGCATCGTCTTCGCGACGATCGCCATCGCGGCGCTGTCCGTCACGGTGTGGGCGCACCACATGTACCCGACCGGCGCGGTCCTGCTGCCGTTCTTCGCCGTCATGACGATGCTCATCGCCGTCCCGACCGGGGTGAAGTTCTTCAACTGGATCGGCACGATGTGGCGCGGGAAGCTGACGTTCGAGACGCCGATGCTGTGGTCGATCGGCTTCCTCGTGACGTTCCTCTTCGGTGGTCTGACCGGCATCATCCTGTCCAGCCCGCCCCTCGACTTCCACGTCACCGACACGTACTTCGTGGTCGCGCACTTCCACTACGTCGTGTTCGGCACGGTCGTGTTCGCGATGTTCGCCGGCTTCTACTTCTGGTGGCCGAAGTTCACCGGGCGCATGCTCGACGAGAAGCTGGGCAAGATCCACTTCTGGACGCTGTTCGTCGGGTTCCACATGACGTTCCTCATCCAGCACTGGCTCGGCGTGGTGGGCATGCCCCGCCGGTACGCCGACTACGCGCCGGAGGACGGCTTCACCTGGATGAACCAGGTGTCCACGATCGGGTCCTTCCTGCTGGCCGCCTCGACGTTGCCGTTCCTGTGGAACGTGTACGTGACGTGGCGCAAGGCGCCCAAGGTGACCGTGGACGACCCGTGGGGCTTCTCCAACTCCCTCGAGTGGGCCACGAGCTGCCCGCCGCCGCGGCACAACTTCACGTCGCTGCCGCGCATCCGGTCCGAGCGTCCCGCCTTCGACCTGCACCACCCCGAGGTCGCGGCGATGGACTTCGCGACGCCGGACGGGGGCTTCTTCGACTGGGAGTCCGACCACGGGGGCCAGCGCGAGCAGGCCCAGCAGCGGATGGCCGACGGCTCCGGTGAGCCGGAGCAGGCCGCACAGGGCACCGTCGGTGACGGCGTGCGCCCGGACGACACCGAGGAGGCCGGCGATGAAGACCGAGTCCAGGACGTTCCTCTACATGACCCCATGGTTCCTGCTCGTCGCGGTCGTGTACGCGCTGTGGAGCGGGTTCGAGCCGGTCGGGTCGCTGGCACTACTGCTCACCGCTGGGCTCTCGCTCATGATCGGCGCGTACTTCGCCGCCCTCGTGCGGCGCATCGACGCCCGTCCCGAGGACGACCCGAACGGCGACATCGAGCAGGGTGCCGGCGACCAGGGCGTGTTCAGCCCGTGGAGCTGGTGGCCGCTCGCCATCGCCGCTGCGGCCGCGGTGGTCTTCCTCGGCCTGGCGGTCGGCTGGTGGCTCGTCTACGTCGGTTCCGCGCTCGGCATGCTCGCCCTGGTCGGCTGGGTCTTCGAATTCTCCCGCGGGCAGCACGCGCACTGATCCACACCGCGTCGACGACGGCGCCTCGCCCCTCGGGGTGGGGCGCCGTCGTCGTCCCCGGGCGGGCATCGTGGTCCCACCGCCGGCGTCCGTCGACAGCACCGTCTGGGGCAGGGGCAGGGGCAGGGGCAGGGGCAGTCGGGCGTGGCCGCGGAACGCCGCTCGGGCGGGTTCGACGCCGGCTCCCGACCCGGGGCATGGCCCACGGACGGCACGCCGGGCATCGTATGACCCGGGCCGTCTGCCGGGCGCGACGGCGGTCGTGACCTTGCGGTCGCGGTCGCGGTCGGGCCCCGCGCGGCGTCTATCCACTAAGGCCTGAGGTGCCGCCCGCGCTCCGACGTCAGCCCGTCCGGGCCCATCCCCTCGGCGTCGGCACGCGCGCGCCGCGCCGGGCGGCACGCGCGTCGCAGCTCGGAACGCACGGTGAGCGTGTGCGGTACCGCCCGGCGGAGCGCGTGCCAGCCCGCGTAGCGGTTCGGGACGGTGGGCGGCCGGACGTGCCCCACGGCGCCGTCGTTCGCCCTGCACGCCCGCGGACGGGGCACCGGCCTGGCCGACGAAGTTCGGAGCCCGGGGAGCGGCGAAGGAGGCCGCCGTCGACCCGACCGGTGACGGTCCCGACCGGTGAGGCCCTCGACGTGCGGCGCGCCCCCGGGGGTGCGCCGTCGAGATCCGAGGGCGACCGCCCCGGGAGCCCTGGTCGCCTGCTCGCCGGTCGTACGCAGGAGCGCCGGCACCCCCGTGAGGGTACCGGCGCTCAAGCCGCGGCAGTCGTGACCGCGAGGACGACGCAGAGGCGTCAGGCGGGGACGATGAGCCCCGCCGTCTGGGTGCGTGCGCGAGCGAGACGCTCGGTCGCGTCGGCCCAGTTCACGACGTTCCACCACGCCTTGACGTAGTCCGCCTTGACGTTGAAGTAGTCCAGGTAGAAGGCGTGCTCCCACATGTCCAGCATGACGACGGGCACGAGCCCGAGCGCGATGTTGTTCTGCTGGTCGTACATCTGGACCACGACGAGCTTGCTACCGATGGAGTCCCAGGCCAGGACGGCCCAGCCGGAGCCCTGCAGCCCGAGCGCGGCGGCTGTGAAGTGCTTCTGGAAGCCGTCGAAGGACCCGAACGACTCGTCGATCGCGGAGGCGATGTCACCCTCCGGCCCGCCCGCACCGGCCGGCGTCAGGTTCTGCCAGAACACCGAGTGGTTGACATGGCCACCGAGGTTGAAGGCGAGGTTCTTCTCGAGGCCGTTGACCGTCTCCAGGTTCCCGCTGTCACGGGCGTCCGCGAGCTTCTCCAGAGCGGTGTTCGCCCCGGCGACGTAGGTCGCGTGGTGCTTGTCGTGGTGCAGCTCCATGATCCGGCCGGAGATGTGCGGCTCGAGAGCGGCGTAGTCGTACGGCAGGTCGGGGAGGGTGTACTTAGCCATGAATGCGTGCCTTTCGTCGGGCCGCACCCGGGAGGTGCGGCGTCGAGCATGTGGTCGTCACCGCCGCCGGGCATCCAGCGGCGGTGACGACCCGGACAACTCTTCCAGGCTCAGCGGTTGCGCGCGTCCGGTGCCGAGCCGTCAGCGGGCTCGGCGATGGTCCGTCCGCCGCCAGGCGCCGTGCCCTCGAGCTCGCGAGGCGTCGCCGCGTGCGACCCGCCCTCGAGCTCGTCGTGCGCGCCGTGCGAGTGCGCCGCGGCGAGCTCGGCCGGGGTGACCGGCTCGATGCGGTCCTCGAAGAAGACACGGGACAGGCGCTGGCGCACCGTGTCGATCCGGTAGCCCTTGCGTCGGACACCGCGGGAGTCGACCGGGGGAGCGATCTCGAGCGGGCGCTCGGGCTCGTAGCCGACCCGCAGCCACCGCTCGTGCTCGTCGAGCGGACGGTGCACCTCGATGTACTCGCCGTTCGCGAACCGGACGATGCGACCGGTCTCGTGACCGTGGAGCACGAGCTCGCGGTCCTTGCGCTGCAGGCTCAGGCAGATGCGCTTGGTGATGATGAAGGCCAGGACCGGACCCACGAAGAACAGGACGCGGAAGACCCGGATGAGGTCGTTGAGCGACATGTAGAAGTGGGCGGCCACCAGGTCGTTCGCACCGGCCAGCAGCAGGATGAAGAACGCGGTGAGGATCGCCACGCCGAAGGCCGTGCGGAACGGCCGGTTGCGCGGGCGGTCCAGGACGTGATGCTCGCCCGTGTCCTTCGTGACGAAGGCCTCGACGAACGGGTACAGCGCCAGCAGGCTGAACAGGATTCCGGGGACGATCACCGCGGGGATGAGCACGTTGAGCGACAACGTGAACCCGCCGATCACCCACTCCATGCCGGCACCCGGCATGAGCCGCAGCGCACCCTCGAGGAAGAGGATGTACCAGTCCGGCTGCGCGCCGGCCCCGACCGGGGACGGGTCGTAGGGCCCGTAGTTCCACACCGGGTTGATCGTCATCGTCGCCGCCATGAGGGCGATCACGCCGAAGACGATGAAGAAGAAGCCACCGGCCTTCGCGACGTACACCGGGAAGAGCGGGAAGCCGACGACGTTCTTGTCGTTGCGACCCGAGCCGGGGTACTGGGTGTGCTTGTGGACGACCACGAGCAGCAGGTGGACGACGATGAGCGCCAGGATCAGCCCCGGCACCAGCAGGATGTGGACCGTGAACAGGCGCGGGATGATGTCCATCCCCGGGAACTCGCCACCGAAGATGAAGTACGACATGTAGGACCCGATGATCGGGATCGACCGGACGACACCGTCGGTGATGCGCAGGCCGTTGCCGGACAGCACGTCGTCGGGCAGCGAGTAGCCGGTGAAGCCGGCCGCGAGGCCGAGGATCATCAGGACGAAGCCGACGAGCCAGTTGATCTCGCGCGGCTTGCGGAAGGCGCCGGTGAAGAACACGCGCATCATGTGCACGACGATCGACGCGACGAAGATCAGCGCGGCCCAGTGGTGGATCTGCCGCATGAGCAGGCCACCGCGGACCTCGAAGGACAGGCGCAGCGTCGAGGCGAACGCCTCGGACATCTCGACGCCGTTCATCGCCGCCCACGGGCCGTCATAGGTGGTGTGGCCCATGCTCGGCACGAAGAAGAGCGTGAGGAACACACCGGAGATGAGCAGGACGACGAAGGAGTACAGCGCCACCTCGCCCAGGAGGAAGGACCAGTGGTCGGGGAAGACCTTGCGCGCGAACTGCTTGACCGCCGCGCCGACACCGGTGCGCTGGTCCAGGTAGTCCGCGCCGGCGGATGCGCCGCGCTCGAGTGTGCTCACTTCAGACGCTCCCAGTAGCTTGGGCCGATCGGTTCGTGGAAGTCGCTCTGGGCGACCAGATAGCCCTCGTCGTCGACGGTGATCGGCAGCTGCGGCAGGGGGCGGTTGGCCGGGCCGAAGACGACCCTCGCGCCGTCGGCGAGGTCGAAGGTCGACTGGTGGCACGGGCACAGCAGGTGGTGCGTCTGCTGCTCGTAGAGGGCGACGGGGCACCCGACGTGGGTGCAGATCTTCGAGTAGGCGACGATCCCCTCGTACGACCAGCTGCGCTTCTCCTCGGTCTCCTTGAGGTCGCGCGGGTCCATGCGGACCATGAGGACGACGGCCTTGGCCTTCTCGTCGAGCGGGTGCTCGGCCTCCTCCAGGTCCGCCGGGATGACGTGGAACGCGGAGCCGATGGTCACCTCGGCGGCGCGGATGGGGCGGCCCGACGGGTCGATCGCGAGCCGGGTGCCCTCCTTCCACCACGTGTGCTTGAACTTCGAGACGTCCCAGTCGTCACCGACCTCGCCGATGAGCGGGACGGCGATCGACAGCGGCGCGAGGGCCAGTGCGGACACCATCGCGCCCTTCAGCACGCCACGACGCCCGATGGAGGAGTCCTCGACCCCGTCCTTGAGGTCCTGGACCGCTGCGGCGCGCGTCTCGGGCGAGCTGATGAGCGTGTGCCGCTCGTCCGTGCGCTCGTGGTCGTTCATCAGCGTCTTGGCCCAGTGGACCGCGGCCGCGCCGATCCCGAACATGCCGAGGAACAGGCCGAGGCCCAGCAGGAGGTTGGACGTCCGCATGCTGCCGACGGTCTCGCCCGGCGGCACGAGCACGTACGCGACGAGGAAGCCGATCGTCCCGAGGACCGAGAGCGCGAACAGGAAGACGACCTGACGCTCGGCACGCTTGTTGGCGGCGGGGTCGACGTCGGCGCGGCGCAGCCGGTGCGGGGCGTGGCCCGGGTCGGTGAAGCGCTCGGGCAGATTCGCTCCCGAGCCGTCGCGCGGCGTCAGACCGGTGGACGTGTTGTGGTCGGTCACGAGGACTTGGCTCCGATCCAGACGCTGCAGGCGATGAGGAGGCCGATGCCGACGATCCAGGCCCAGATGCCCTCGCTCACGGGGCCGAGGGCGCCGAGCTCGATGCCGCCGGGGCTGCCGTCGCGCTGGGCGACGATGTAGGCGATGACGTCGCGCTTCTCCTCGGGGGTGAGGTTGGCGTCGTTGAAGACAGGCATCGCCTGCGGGCCGGTCTGCATGGCCTCGTAGATGACCGTGGGCGTGCTGTCGTAGAGGGCGGGGGCGAACTTGCCCTCGGAGAGGGCGCCGCCGGCGCCGACCGCGTTGTGGCACATGGAGCAGTTCGTGCGGAACAGGGCCATGCCGTTGGCGACGTCGCCGTCTGCCGGGTCGACCTGCTCGGCGGTGGGGATTGCCGGGCCGTACCCGAGCGACGCGACGTAGGCGGCGAGCGCGGCGACCTGCTCGTCGTTGAACTGCGGCGGCTTGGCGAGCGCCTGCGGGCCGTTGGCCTGCATCGGCATGCGGCCGGTGCCGACCTGGAAGTCGACCGAGGCGGCGCCCACCCCGATGAGGGACGGTGCGTCCTGCGTGCCCTCGGCGTTCATGCCGTGGCACGTGGCGCAGTTCGCCTGGAACAGCTCGGAGCCGGTCTCGATGTCGCTCGCGCTGGCCTCGGCCGCACCGGCCGGGGTCGGCATGAACGCGGCGTACAGGCCGCCGGTGACCAGCAGCGCCAGCAGGAGCAGCACGACCGGGGCGGACCGGTGGTGCCTGCGGGCTGCAAGTGCCTTCACGGAGTAGTCCTCGTCTCGCGGGTGGGGAGCAGGTACGGACGGTGTGCCCGCATGGCCGGTACCGGACCGGTCACGCGGTGGTCACCGCAGGAGGTAGATCACCGCGAAGAGGGCGATCCAGACGACGTCGACGAAGTGCCAGTAGTAGGAGACCACGATCGCCGTCGTCGCCTCGTGGTGACCGAAGCGCTTTGCGCTGAACGAGCGGCCCAGCAGGAAGAGGAAGGCGATGAGACCGCCGATGACGTGCAGGCCGTGGAAGCCGGTCGTGAGGTAGAAGACCGACCCGTACGGGCTCGAGGAGATCGTGAGGCCCTCGCGGACGAGCTCGGCGTACTCGTAGATCTGGCCGCCGATGAAGACGGCGCCCATGAGGTAGGTGAGCGTCATCCACTCGTTCATGCCCCACTTGTTCACCGCCAGGAGCGAGCCGGTGCGGCTGGGCTGGAACCGCTCGGCCGCCCACACACCCAGCTGGCAGGTGACCGACGACAGCACGAGGACGGTGGTGTTCGCGAACGCGAACGGCAGGTTGAGCAGCTGCGTCTGCTCGGCCCACACCTCGGGTACCTGGGAACGGAGCGTGAAGTACATCGCGAAGAACCCCGCGAAGAACATCAGCTCGCTGGCGAGCCACACGATCGTCCCGACCGACACGGGGTTCGGTCGGTTGACGCTCACGTGGACTGAGGTGCTGGAGGCAGCCGTTGCGGTCGACACGCAGCCCATTATGGGGGAGAAGCTGTGAAGGTGGGCGCACGAGCCGACGTGTGGGGCGCGGTAAATGTCACATCGTCACTTCGCCGTGACCTGCAT
Source organism: Cellulomonas sp. ATA003 (assembly GCF_031582905.1). Lineage (NCBI taxonomy): Bacteria > Bacillati > Actinomycetota > Actinomycetes > Micrococcales > Cellulomonadaceae > Cellulomonas > Cellulomonas sp. ATA003. Next base: position 2,311,875 of record NZ_CP133990.1, on the reverse strand, counting down.
CCGACGACGCTCCCCGGCTCCGACCCCGTCGCACCTGCGACCGACCGTCGTCGTGTTGGTCCCGGCCGGTGCCGACTCCGGCAGGCAGACCGGCACGCGCACCGGGACGCACGCCGCAGGCCATGTGCGTGCCAAGATGCCACGCGAGACGCACGGGACACGGACGGCGGAACGGGGCGGGCATGACCATCGAGCTCAGCGGAGTGGGCGGCGCAGCGATCGGGGAGCGCGCTCCGCGCGTGCTGCTGTACAGCGACGACGTCGACACGCGCAGCCAGGTCCGCCTGGGCGTGGGGCGCCGGCTGGCGAAGGGCGCACCGGACATCCAGTGGGTCGAGGTGGCCACCCACCCGGTCGTCGTCCAGACCGCCGACGCCGGTGACCTCGACCTGATGATCCTCGACGGCGAGGCCGCCAAGTCGGGCGGGATGGGGCTGTGCCGCCAGCTCAAGCACGAGGTCTTCGACTGCCCCCGTGCTCGTGCTGACGGGGCGCACCCAGGACGCCTGGCTCGCGTCGTGGTCGCTCGCCGACGCGGTGCTGTCCCACCCCTCGACCCGGTCGAGCTGCAGCGCGTCGTCGCGGACCTGCTGCGGGCCCGCATGGCGCGCGGATGACGGCGCCCACCTGGTCGGGCCTGCTCACCGGGCTCGTCTCCGGTCGGGACCTGACGTCGGAGGAGACCTCCTGGGCGATGGGTGAGGTGATGGCAGGCAGCGCCTCCCCGGCGCGCCTCGCGGCCTTCCTCGTCGCGCTGCGCGGGAAAGGCGAGACGGTCGGAGAGCTCACCGCCCTTGCCGACACGATGCTCGAGCACGCGCTGCGCATCGAGGTGCCCGGCCGCACGGTCGACCTGGTCGGCACGGGCGGCGACCGGGCGCACACCGTCAACATCTCGACGATGGCCGCGCTGGTCGTCGCGGGGACTGGGACGACCGTGGTGAAGCACGGCAACCGGGCGGCGTCGTCGTCCTCGGGCTCGGCGGACGTTCTCGAGGCCCTCGGGATCCGCCTCGACCAACCGGTCGAGCGGGTCGCGCAGATCGCGCACGAGGTGGGCATCACCTTCTGCTTCGCCGGCATGTTCCACCCGTCGATGCGGCACGCCGCCGTGGTGCGGCGCGAGTTGGGCATCGCCACGGCTTTCAACTTCCTCGGGCCGATGACGAACCCCGCGGCGCCCGCGGCCACCGCCGTGGGGGTCGCGGACCCGCGGATGGCGCCGCTGATCGCCGGCGTGTTCGCGTCGCGGGGGACCGACGCCCTGGTGTTCCGCGGCGAGGACGGGCTCGACGAGCTCGCCCCGACGGCGCGCTCGCGTGTGTGGGAGGTGCGCGACGGCGTCGTGACGGAGGAGGTGCTCGACTCGGTCGCCGACCTCGGGCTGGCGCCGGCCGAGGTCGCGGACCTGCGGGGCGCCGACGCCGCGTACAACGCCGACGTCGCACGCCGCCTGCTCGACGGCGAGCCGGGGCACGTGCGCGACGCCGTGGTGCTCAACGCCGCCGCGGCGCTCGTCGCCGACGGGTCGCTCGTCGCGACCGACGGCTCGCTCGCGGAGCGGCTCACGGCGGCGATGTCCGTGGCCGCCGCGGCGATCGACGACGGTGCGGCCGCCGGGGTCCTGGAGCGTTGGCGGGTCGCGAGCGCCTGAGCGCCCAGGTGGTCGGCGTCAGTCCTCGAGGCCGATGTCGAACGCCTGCTCGAGGTCATGCTTGGAGTAGGTCCGGAAGGCGATGTACGTCTGGGTCCGCAGCACCCCGGTGACCTTGCTCAGCCGGTCCGCGATGACGTCGGCGAGCTCGTCGTGCTGGCGGACACGGATCATCGCGATGAGGTCGACCTCGCCGGTGACCGAGTAGACCTCGCTGACGCCGGGCACGTCCGCGATCTCGGAGGCGACCTCCGGGATGCGTCCGGCGTCGACGTCGATCAGGACCATGGCTGTGAGCATGCTCGTCCTTCCTTCGGTGCCGCCCGGCGGCGACCCGCCCATCATGCCGCGCCCCCACGGCCTCCGCGCTGTCGACGTCGGCCCGGATCGAGGCGAGCGCGGCGGCGACGGCGGCGGCGACCCGGGCCGGGTCGGTGAACGCCTGGGCACCGACGACCGGGCTGCACCGGGCCGGTGGGGCGTCGTCGCCCGTCCGCGCGTCCACGAGGCGCACGCCCGGTGCGTCGAGCCAGTCGAGGACGAGGTCGGCCTCCTCGGGGTGTGCGGCGGGTGCGGGCGCCACCGGGGCCGGCACGTGCTCGGCGGTGAGCCGCAGGGACTCGATCGCGCCCCGCGGGTCGGTGCGGGGCTCGACCGACGCGGTCCCGGCGAGCCGGCCATGCCGGACGAGCACGACCTCCCAGCCGCCGCGGTCGGTGCGGCGTGCGGCGACGAGCTCCTCGCACGCCGCCAGCGGGGCCAGCCGCTGGGCCCGTGCTGCGCCGCGCAGGAAGGTGTCGAGCCGGTCCCGGGCGTCGGCCGCCTCCTCGAACCGCTCGGCCGTGATGAGCCTGGCGATCCGGGCGGCGTGCGCGTCGACGACCGGGCGCGGGTCACCCGTCATGGCGGCGGCGACGCGGTCGGCGGTCTGCGCGTCGAGGACCGCGGTCGCCCGGGTCCCGGGCGTCCGGGACCCGAACGTCGCGTCGATCGCCTCGAGCGCGAGCACCGCCGCGGACCGCGAGCTGAACGGGCCGATGTGCGGGCGCCCGGCGACGACGTCGCGCACGACCTGCAACCGCGGCGCGGCGCCGCCGGACAGCCGGACCCACGGCATCCGCTCGGGGAACCGTGACCGGCGGTTGTAGCGAGGGAGTGCTCGGCGATGAGCCGCAGCTCACGCACGCGGGCCTCGAGCGCCGTCGCGCACACGACCGGGGTGACGGCGTGGGCGATGCGGACCATCTCGGTCATGCGCCCGCGCTTCTCGGCCGCGGTGAAGTAGCTGCGGACCCGGGTGCGGATGGACGTCGACGTCCCGACGTAGAGGACCTCCTCGCCCGGGCCGCGGAAGAGGTAGACGCCCGGCGCGTCGGGCAGGTCGCTCGCGAGGTGCCGCTTGCGGCGCACGTCGGCCGGGACGGGGTCCGTGGCGGTCGCGAGGTCCTCGAGGTGGGTGATCCCCAGCGGCGCGAGGCGGCTCAGCAGCGCGTGCAGGACGTCGACCGTCGCCCGCGCGTCCGACAGGGCCCGGTGGTCGGGCGTCACCGAGGCGCCGAAGAGGGCGGCGAGCGTGCCGAGCTTGTGGTTGGGGGCCTCGTCGCGCAGCACCACGCGCCGCGCCAGCCGCACCGTGTCCAGGACCTGGTTCCCCGGCCACGGGTAGCCGCACGCGCGGGCGGCGGCCTTGAGGAACCCCATGTCGAACGGTGCGTTGTGGGCGACGAGGACGGCACCGGTGGCGAACTCCAGGAAGGACGGCAGCACCTCCTCGATGCGGGGTGCGGAGCGCACCATGCCGGTCGTGATCCCGGTCAGTGTGGAGATGAAGGCCGGGACCGGGATGCCCGGGTTCACGAGCGTCTGGAACTCGCCCAGCACCTCGCCCCCGCGCACCTTGACCGCACCGATCTCCGTGATGCCGTTGACCCCCGGCGTGCCTCCCGTGGTCTCGAGGTCGACCACGACGAAGGTGACGTCGCGCAGCGGCGTGCCCAGCTCGTCGAGGGTCGGCTGCACGGGGACGCCGCCGGCGGCGGACGGCGGTCGGACGAGGGTGGGGGACGGGGCCACGAGCATGGTGCGGACGCTAACCCGGGGCACCGACACGGCCGGTGGGGGCTCGCCGGAGCGGCCCGTCGGCCGGCGTGTGGGTGGCCCGCCCTAGCGTCGCGGACATGATGATCGACTGCGACAGCTGCACGGTCCGTGGGGCAGCCTGCACCGACTGCGTGGTGACCTTCCTGACCATCCCGGTCCGTCCCTCCGGTGACGGCCCGCCCCCGGACGGACGGGCGTCGCGCCCGGCGGCCGGACGACGACCCCGGGGCTGCCGTCGACCTGGACGACGACGAGCGCGCCGCGATCGACGTCCTCGCGTCGTCCGGGCTCGTCCCGCCGTTGCGCATGGTGCGGGCGATGTGACCGCCCGGGGCGCGGCGGCGGTCCGGGCACGCACCACCCCCGAGGACGGCTGGTCCGTGGGGGGTGGCGGGGGTCGTGGTGGACGCGGGGGACCGGCGGTCCGCCGCCGGTGGGCGTGGTGCTACAGGTGCACGCCCGCCGGCTGCGGCCCCTCGTACAGCGCCTCCACCTCGCCGGCGAAGTCCTTGAGCACCACGTTGCGCTTCACGCTCATCTTGGGGGTCAGGTACCCGTTGGCGATCGTGAGGTCGGACTCGAGCAGCCGGTACTTGCGGATCGACTCGGCCCGGCTGACCGCCTTGTTCGCGCGCTCCACCGCCTCGTCGATCGCCGCGAGGACGGCCGGCTCGGTCCGGGCCGCGTCCGCGTCGACCACGGGGTGGCCGTGGGCGGCGAGCCACCCGGGCAGCGCCTCCGCGTCGAGGGTGATGAGCGCCCCGATGAACGGCCGCTGGTCGCCGACGACGACGCACTGGCTCACCAGCGGGTGCGCGCGCAGGCGGTCCTCGAGCACGGCGGGGGCGACGTTCTTCCCGCCGGCCGTGACGATGATCTCCTTCTTGCGGCCGGTGATCCGCAGGAAGCCGTCCTCGTCGAGCGTGCCGAGGTCCCCGGTCCGGAACCAGCCGTCGTCGAAGGCCTCGGCGGCCGCGGTCGGGTTGCCGTGGTAGCCGCGGAAGACGTGAGGTCCCTTGACCTCCACCTCGCCGTCGGCCGCGAGCCGGACCGCGGTGCCGGGCAGCGGCGGACCGACGGTGCCGATCTTGGTGCGGTCGGGCAGGTTCACGGTGCTGGGGGCCGTGGTCTCGGTGAGCCCGTAGCCCTCGAGCACGCGCAGGCCGACACCGCGGTAGAAGTGGCCCAGGCGCTCACCCAGGGGCGCGCCGCCGGAGATGGCCCACTCCACCTGGCCGCCGAGCGCGGTGCGCAGCTTGGACAGGACGAGGCGGTCGGCGACCTTGTGCTGCAGACGCAGCGCGAGCGACGGCCCCCGGGCGCGTCCAGCGCACGCGAGTAGGCGATCGCGGTGCTCGCGGCCTTGTGGAAGATCTTCCCCTTGCCGCCCGCGACGGCCTTCTGCTCGCTGGAGTTGTAGACCTTCTCGAACACGCGGGGGACGGACAGGATGAACGTCGGCCTGAAGGTCGCGAGGTCCGGCAGGAGGTCCTTGGTGTCCGGCGTGTGGCCGATGGTGGCGCCCGCGGCGATGACGAGCACCTCGACGAAGCGCGCGAACACGTGCGCGAGCGGCATGAACAGCAGGGTGCGCGCGCCCGGGGTCGAGACGACCTCGTGCAGGCCCTTCACGGCGTTGACCGTCAGCACGTAGAAGTTCTCGTGGGTCAGCTCGGCGCCCTTGGGCCGCCCGGTCGTGCCGGACGTGTAGATGATGGTCGCGACGTCGGCCAGGTCGGCCAGGCCGCGGCGCCGGCGGATCTCCTCGTCGGGGACCTCGGTCCCCTCGGCGACGAGCGCGTCGACCGCGCCGTCGTCCAGCACGAGCACGTCCCGGACCTCGGGGGCCTCGGCGCGCACGGAGGCGACGACCGCGGCGTGCTCGGCGGTCTCGACGACGAGGACCGACACCCCGGAGTCGGTGAGGATCCAGTGCACCTGCTCCGCGGACGACGTCTCGTACAGGGGGATCGGGATCGCACCGGCCGCCCAGATCGCCCAGTCGAGCAGCGTCCACTCGTAGCGGGTGCGGGACATGATGCCGACCCGGTCGCCCGGGGCGACCCCGCGGGCGACCAGACCCTTGGCGGTCGCCACGACGGCGGCGTCGAACTCGCGGGCCGACATCGGCGTCCACCCGCTGCCGTCCGGCGACCGGCGCTCGACGAGGCTGCCGTCCGGCGCGCTCCGCACGCGCTCGGCGAGCATGTCGTTGAGGTTCCGGGACGGGTCGACGTCCACGAGGAGTGGGGTGTGGATCTCGTCCATGCTGGCTCCATTGTCAGACGGCGGGTCGAGGCGACGCTTGGCCCGACGATAGCGCCACGCCCACCGCGTCCTGCGCACCCCCACGGTGACCGGTGACAGGTTCACCCGGAGGGGCGGCCACGGCGTCGGGCCGTGCGCGGGCGGCATTCGTGCGCCTGCCCGCGCCGACCCGCGTAGCGTGTCGGCCGGTGCCGACCCGGTGCCCGCGAGCTTCGAGGTAGAGGACGGACATGCACGCGATCGGTGTGGACATCGGCGGCACGAAGATCGCGGCCGGGGTGGTGGACGCCGAGGGCCGGATCCTCGCCCAGACCCGTCGCGCGACCGAGCCCGAGGACCCGACCAGCATCGACCGAGCGGTCGCGGACGTGTACGCCGAGCTCTCCCGCGACCACGAGGTCGGCGCGATCGGCGTGGCGGCGGCCGGGTTCGTCGACTCGGGGCGCTCCACCGTGCTGTTCGCCCCCAACATCGCGTGGCGCGACTACCCGCTGCGCGACCGCGTGAGCGAGCTGCTCGACGACGACGACGTGCGCGTCGTCGTCGAGAACGACGCCAACGCGGCCGGCTGGGCGGAGTTCCGCTTCGGTGCGGCGCGTGACGTCGACGACATGCTGCTGCTCACGGTGGGGACCGGGCTCGGCGGAGCGCTCGTCGTCGGCGGCACGCTCGTGCGCGGGGCGTGGGGCGTGGCGGCCGAGGTCGGGCACATGCGGGTCGTGCCGGACGGGCGGTACTGCGGCTGCGGGCACGACGGCTGCTGGGAGCAGTACGCGTCGGGCAGCGCGCTCGTGCGCGACGCCCAGGCCGCGATCGTCGTCGACCCGGGCCACGGGGCCGCGCTGCTCGAGCTGGCTGGCGGGGACGCGGATGCGCTCACCGGTCCGCAGATCACCGAGGCCGCCGAGAAGGGGGACCCGCTCGCCGTGAGCCTCCTGGCGCGGCTGGGCCACTGGATCGGTGCCGGGTCGGCCTCCGTCGCGGCCCTGCTCGATCCCGCGCTCGTCGTCATCGGCGGTGGTGTCGCGGCTGCCGGTGACCTCCTGCTCGAGCCCGCCCGGCAGTCCTTCGCCGCCCAGCTGTCCGCGCGCGGTCACCGGCCCGAGGCGACTCTCGCGCTCGCGTCCATGGGCAACGAGGCCGGGATCGTCGGCGCCGCCGACCTCGCCCGAGTCTGACGACGGCGCACGCCGGGCGGCGCGCGTCCGTGGACCATGCGCGCGGCCCCGGACCACGCGCGCGTCCCGGCACCACGAGGATCAGACGACGGCGCCCGGACCGTCGTCGTCGTCGCGTCGGTGTGGCATCCGCCACACGAGCAGCGCGCAGCTGGCCAGGAAGACGACGCCGGCCGCCTGCAGGAGGGCCGTCGGGGCGTCCTGCCACGCGACCAGCGTGATCAGCAGGAGGATCGGCACCCCGGCGGCGCCGAGCCAGGCCATCGTCAGCAGCGGGTCCCCGCCGAGCACCGGCCCGGGGTCGGGCGGGACGAAGTGGTCGCGGTCGTCGATCTCGGCCTCGGCCGCGTCGATGTCGTCCGTCCCGGCCCAGTCCCGGCCGGTGAGCTCGCGGGCCGCCGGTCGCGCCGACACCCACGGGGCGACCGGGTAGGTTACGGCGCGGCCGGCGCCCTCGTCGGTCGCGGGGAGGTCGTCCTGCGGGTCGTCCGCCACGTCCCCACGGGCGGGGTCGGGCCTCTCGTCGGGATCGTCGGCGTCGAGTCGGCCGAGGTCGGCGACGATCTCCGCCCAGCGCTCGGCGATCTCGTCGTCCCGGGGGTCGTGGCGGTCCGGCGCGTCCCCGGTGTCGTCGTGACGTGCGGCCATGTGCAGCACTCTAGAGTCGTACGGATGCTGCGCGCGGGTCGCGTCGGCGCAGTGGCGGAGGTGGCTCGTTGTTCTACTGGTTCATGAAGCGGGTGATGGTCGGTCCCCTGCTGCGCCTCGTGTACCGCCCGTGGGTGCGCGGGGTCGAGAACGTCCCGGCCGAGGGCCCGGCGATCCTGGCCAGCAACCACCTCGCGGTGATCGACTCCTTCTTCCTGCCCCTCGTGCTCCCGCGCGAGATCGTGTTCATCGGCAAGTCCGAGTACTTCCAGGGCGCCGGCCTCAAGGGGCGGGTGACCGCGGGCTTCATGCGCGGCGTGGGCACGATCCCCGTCGACCGTGGTGGCGGCAAGGCGAGCGAGGCCGCGCTGCGCACGGGGCTGCGCCGGCTCAGGGACGGCGGTCTGTTCGGCATCTACCCCGAGGGGACCCGCAGCCCCGACGGCCGCCTGTACCGCGGCAAGACGGGGGTCGCGCGCCTGGCGATCGAGTCCGGTGCGCCGGTCATCCCGGTCGCGATGGTGGACACCAACGTGGCCCAGCCGATCGGCAAGCGGATCCCCAAGGTCATGCGCATCGGCATCGTCATCGGCGAGCCGCTCGACTTCAGCCGCTACCGGGGGATGGAGAGCGACCGCTTCATCCTGCGGTCGGTGACCGACGAGATCATGTACGCGCTCATGAGCCTGTCGGGCCAGGAGTACGTCGACGTGTACGCCGCGACGCAGAAGGCCCGGATCGCGTCCGGACAGGCGGGGCCGGCCGACGCGGCAGCGCCGCCCGTCGCCGCCCCGGGCGGTCGTCCGGCACCCGAGGTCCACGTTCCGGTCCCGCCCGAGGACGACGCCCCGCCGTCAGTAGGATGAGCGCGTCGCCCGTGCGGTGACCCCCGGCCCTCGCCCGGTGCGGCCGCACGGCCGCTCCGGTGCCCGACGGGCCGCCCGGTGCAGATCTACGAAGGGTATGTCTCATGTCGGTCCGTCGCGTCGCTCTCCTGACCGCGGGTGGCTTCGCTCCGTGCCTGTCCTCCGCCGTCGGAGGGCTCATCGAGCGCTACACCGAGATCGCGCCGGAGGTCGAGATCATCGCCTACCAGCACGGCTACCACGGCCTGCTGACCGGCAACCACATCGTCGTCGACTCCGAGACGCGCGCCAAGGCCGGTCTGCTGCACCGCTTCGGCGGCTCGCCCATCGGCAACTCGCGGGTCAAGCTCACCAACGCGAAGGACCTCGTGAAGCGGGGCCTGGTCGAGGAGGGCCAGGACCCGCTGCAGGTGGCGGCCGAGCGGCTCAAGTCCGACGGCGTCGACGTCCTGCACACCATCGGTGGGGACGACACCAACACCACCGCGGCCGACCTCGCGGCCTACCTGCACGAGAACGGGTACGAGCTCACGGTCGTCGGGCTGCCCAAGACGATCGACAACGACGTCGTCCCGATCAAGCAGTCCCTCGGCGCCTGGACCGCGGCCGAGGAGGCCGCCGGGTTCGCGGCGAACATCATCGGCGAGCACCGCTCCGGCCCGCGCATGCTGATCGTCCACGAGGTCATGGGCCGGCACTGCGGGTGGCTCACCGCCGCCGCGGCGGCCGAGTACCGCCGGTGGCTGGACACCCAGGAGTGGGTCCCGGGCATCGGCCTGACCCGTGAGCGGTGGGACGTGCACGCCGTCTTCCTGCCGGAGCTGGCCCTCGACATCGAGCACGAGGCGCAGCGCCTGCGCGGGATCATGGACGAGATCGGGAACGTCAACATCTTCCTGTCCGAAGGCGCCGGCATGCACGAGATCGTCGAGCAGCTCGAGGCCGCCGGCGAGGACGTCCCGCGCGACCCGTTCGGCCACGTGCGCCTGGACACGATCAACCCGGGTCAGTGGTTCGCGAAGCAGTTCGCCGAGCTCCTCGGCGCGGAGAAGGTCATGGTGCAGAAGAGCGGGTACTACTCGCGCGCCGCGGCGCCCAACGCCGAGGACCTGCGCCTCATCAAGTCGATGACCGACCTCGCCGTCGAGTGCGCCCTGCGCGCGGAGTCCGGCGTCATCGGTCACGACGAGGAGGACGGCGACCGGCTCAAGGCCATCGCGTTCCCGCGGATCGCGGGCGGCAAGGCCTTCGACGTCTCGCAGCCCTGGTTCGGACAGCTGCTGGACGGCATCGGCCAGCCGCTCGTCCCGGCGGCGTCGTCGTGATCTTCCCGCAGGCGGACACGGCCGAGCACGGCCGCGTCGCGGGCGACCCTGCCGTCCTCGCCGGGCTCGACCACTGGCGCACGCTCGCGGTCACCCAGCAGCCGACGTGGCCCGACCCCGAGCACGTCCGGCGGGTGGGGGACCGGCTCGCCGCGCTGCCCCCGCTGGTCTTCGCGGGGGAGGCCGACGTCCTCAAGAGCCGGCTCGCCGCCGCCGCCCGCGGGGAGGCGTTCCTCCTCCAGGGCGGGGACTGCGCCGAGACGTTCGCCGAGGCCACGGCGGACAACATCCGCAACAAGATCAAGACCATCCTGCAGATGGCGGTCGTGCTGACGTACGGCGCGAGCCTGCCGGTGATCAAGATGGGCCGGATGGCCGGGCAGTACGCCAAGCCCCGCAGCGCCGACTCCGAGACCCGCGACGGCGTCACACTGCCGGCCTACCGGGGCGACATCATCAACGCCCACGCGTTCACGCCCGAGTCCCGCGTCCCGGACCCCGAGCGTCTGCTGCAGGCCTACAACACGAGCGCCGCGACGCTGAACCTGCTGCGCGCGTTCACGACCGGGGGCTTCGCGGACCTGCGCCGGGTGCACGAGTGGAACCGCGGGTTCATGGCCAACCCGGCCTACGCCCGGTACGAGGAGACCGCGGCGGAGATCGACCGCGCGATCCGCTTCATGGCCGCGTGCGGCGCCGACTTCGACGCGCTGCGGACCGTGGAGTTCTTCTCGAGCCACGAGGCGCTGCTGCTGGACTACGAGCGGCCGCTGACCCGGATCGACTCGCGCACCGGTCTGCCGTACGACTGCTCGGCCCACTTCCTGTGGATCGGGGAGCGCACCCGCCAGGTGGACGGCGCGCACGTCGACTTCCTGTCCCGCGTGCGCAACCCGGTCGGGGTCAAGCTGGGCCCGACGACGACGCCCGACGACGCCCTCGCGCTCATGGACCGGCTCAACCCGGCGGGAGAGCCCGGTCGGCTCACGTTCATCACCCGCATGGGCGCCGGCACGATCCGGGACGCGCTGCCCGCGCTCGTGGAGAAGGTCACGGCGCACGGCTCGCCGGTCACCTGGGTGTCCGACCCGATGCACGGCAACACGATCACGTCGGCGAGCGGCTACAAGACGCGCCGCTTGACCGACGTGCTCGACGAGGTGCGCGGGTTCTTCGAGGTGCACCGCGCGCTCGGGACCGTCCCCGGGGGTTGCACATCGAGCTCACCGGCGACGACGTGACCGAGGTCCTCGGCGGCAGCGAGGAGATCGACGACGCCGGTCTGGCGCGGCGCTACGAGACGCTCGTGGACCCGCGGCTCAACCACCAGCAGTCGCTGGAGATGGCGTTCCAGGTCGTCCAGCTCATGCGCGGCCACTGACCGGCACCGGTCGGCGCGCACGGCGGGTCGCCCCCGGTCCCGGGGCGGCCCGCCGTCGTCGTCTCGGGGTGGCCGGCCGTCGTCGTGGTGGCCGAGGCACGGGTCAGCGGGACGTCCGGACGTCCGGGTGCCGGGCCGGGTGCGCGCCCGTCGGGTCAGACGACGGTGAGCGTGATCGTCGTCCCGCGCGCCACCCGGTCGCCGGGGCCCACGCTCTGGTCCCGCACGGTGCCGAAGAAGCCCCCCAGCACGTTCTCGCGGCGCGGCACGAACCCCAGCGCGGTGAGCCGCTCGGCCGCCGGCCCGTACTGCTCGCCGACGACGTCCGGCACCTCGACGAGCTCGGGACCCTGCGACACGACGATCGTCACGACGTCGCGCCGCAGCCCCGGCGTGCCCTGCGCCGGGTCCTGGTCGATGACCGCGCCGGCGGGCACGGTGTCGCTGTACGCCTCGGTGACCTGGACGACGAGCCCCTCGCTCTCGAGGTCCTCGGTCGCCTGCTGCTGCGTCGCGCCGATGACCTGCGGGATCGTGACCGGCGCGGGCCCACGGGACACCGTGAGCACCACCTCGCTGCCCTTGGGCAGCTCCGCACCGGCACCGTGCGACACGCTCATGACGACACCGTCCGGGACCTCGTCGTCGTAGGGGGTCTCGGTGTCGCCGAGCACGAGACCCGCTGCGGTCAGCGACTCCCGGGCCGCCTCGAAGGTGGCGCCCACGAGGTCCGGGGGACGGTGGTCATCTCGGGGCCGCGGGACACCGTGAGCTCCACGGAGCCGTCGCGGCGGATCGCCGCGCCCGGCCCCGGGTCGGTCCCGATGACGGTCCCGGCGGCCTGCGGGTCGAACACCTCGGCCACGGTGCTGTCGAGCTCGGCGGTCGTGATCCGGTCGACCGCCACGTCCTGCTGCTCCCCGACGACGTCCGGGACGGTGGTGAAGGCGCCGGGTCCGGACGTCAGGTACCACCACGTCCCGGCGCCGAGCAGCGCGAGCAGCAGCGCCACCACGAGGGCCCACCGCAGCCGGCGGCGTCGGCGCGCCGGTGCGGAGCCGGCGCGGGCCTCCGCCGCGAGCTCCTCCTCGGTCCGGATGCCGGCGCCGATGGGGAGGGCGACGGTGGTCCCGCGAGCGGCGACGTCGAGGCGCGCGGTCGCGCCGGTCGAGGGCCCGCGGTCGTCACGGCCCGCGTCGGCGTCGGGGTCGACGGTCGCCGGGTGGAGCGTGATGGTCGGCTCGACGTCGGCCCGGCGGGCGAGGACCGACTCGTCGAGGGACGACCGGGTGCGGCGCACGAGCGTCAGGGCCGCGCCCGCGTCGGCGGGACGGTCGTCGGGTTCGCGTGCCGCGAGGGCGCCGACCAGCTCGTCGACCTCCTGCGGTAGCCACTCGACCGCCCGCGAGGGCGCAGGGATGTCGGTGTTGACGTGCTGGAAGGCGACCTGGATCGGGGTCTCACCGGTGAACGGCTGCCGGCCCGTGAGCATCTCGTACAGCAGGATCCCGGTCGCGTACACGTCGGTCCGGGCGTCGGAGAGCCCCTTGGAGACGAGCTCGGGTCCCAGGTAGGCCACCGTGCCCAGCACCGTGCCGGTGGTCGTCGAGGTGACCTCGGTGACCGCCCGCGCGAGCCCGAAGTCGGTGACCTTGACCCGGCCGTCGGACGCCAGCAGCACGTTCTCGGGCTTGACGTCGCGGTGCACCAGCCCGGTGCGGTGCGCGGCGGCGAGCGCGTCGAGGACCGACTCGAGGACGCCGAGCGCCTCGTCCAGGGTCAGCGCGCCGCGCTCACCGAGGTGACGGCGCAGGTTCGTGCCGTCGACGTACTCCATCGTCAGGTAGCTGGTCTCGCCGTCGATGCCCTGGTCGTAGACCCCGACCAGGCCCGGGTGGGTGAGCCGCGCCGCGGCCCGGGCCTCGCGGCGGAACCGGGCCACGAACGCGGTGCCGCTCGCCCCCTCGGCGAGGTGCGGGTGCATGACCTTGAGCGCAACCTCACGGTCGAGGCGGCGGTCCACGGCGAGGTACACCGTGGCCATGCCGCCACGCGCGATGCGGGAGACGACCTCGTAGCGCCCGTCGACCAGGTGGCCGAGCAGGGGGTCGCTGATGGTGGTTCCCACGGCGGTCATCCTACGGTCGCGGGCCCGACGGGCCGGTCAGGCGCGACGGGTCACCGGAAGCGGGTCATGTGGGTCTGGATGGCCGCGACGTAGCGTCGGGTGTCGGCGAACATGCCGTTGCGCTTCACCGACGCCGCCCCCTGGTAGTACCCGGCGATGGCGGTGGGCAGGTCCGGGCTCGTCCGCACGAGGTGCCGCAGGAGACCGACGCCGCAGGTGACGTTGTCGTCCGGGTCCAGCAGGTTCAGCGGGCGCCCGACCATCTGACCGACCCACACACCGGTCGACGGGATGCACTGCATGGTGCCGATGGCGTTGGCGGGGGAGACCGCGGTCTGGTTGAACCCGGACTCCTGGAAGGCGATGGCCTGCGCGAGCGCCGGGTCGACGCCCAGGGCCCGGGCGGTCGAGACGACCTTCGCCTGCATGGCGGACTTGGACGGCACGCCCATCGCGAGCAGCGTCGCCTTGTTGAGGTTCGCCGAGGCGACCACGGAGCTCGAGTAGGTCCGGCCGGCGAAGGTGTTCCCGACGAGCTGGGTCGTCGGGGTGGCGGCGGGCGCGGTGGCGCCCGGGAGCCTGAGCTTCTGGCCGATCCGGATCGAGGCGCGGGCGTCGAGCCCGTTGGCGGCGACGACCGCGGCGACGGTGGTGCGGTGCTGGGCGGCGATGCCCGAGACCGTGTCACCGGACCTGACGGTGTAGGTGCCGGTGGCGGCAGGTGCGGCCGGGGCGGGAGCCGGGGCCGGCGCGGTGGCGCCGGCTGCGCCGGGGATCGTCAGGCGCTGGCCGATGCGGATGAGGGCGCGGGCGTCGAGCCCGTTGGCGGCGACGACCGCGGCGACGGTGGTGCGGTGCTGGGCGGCGATGCCCGAGACCGTGTCACCGGACCTGACGGTGTAGGTGCCGGTGGCGGCAGGTGCGGCCGGGGCGGGAGCCGGGGCCGGCGCGGTGGCGCCGGCTGCGCCGGGGATCGTCAGGCGCTGGCCGATGCGGATGAGGGCGCGGGCGTCGAGCCCGTTGGCGGCGACGACCGCGGCGACGGTGGTGCGGTGCTGGGCGGCGATGCCCGAGACCGTGTCACCCGACCTGACGGTGTAGGTGCCGGTGGCGGCAGGTGCGGCCGGGGCGGGAGCCGCCGCGGGGGCCGTGGCGGACGGGATGGTCAGCGTCTGGCCGATCCGGATGGCGCCGGCGCTGGGCAGGCTGTTCGCCCGGGCGATCGCCCCGACCGACGTCCCCGACCGCAGCGCGATGTGGGAGACGGTGTCACCGGCGCGCACGGTGTACTGCTCGTCGGCGTGCGCGGTCGCCGCGCCGGTCACCGAGGCGACCGCGAGGGCGAGGGTGGCGCCCGTGCCCGTGGTGACGCGCCGACGGACCGACCGTCCGCGGACCGACGGCTCCGTGGCGGTCGGCCGGTCGGCCGAGGGCGGGGTCGCGTCCGGGCGGACGGGGGCGGGCTGCGTCATGTGGACCTCAGGGGAGTGGGAGAGATGGTGCTCTTGGGGCAGCAGGGACCGATGTGACTGCTGTGACTCGCTGAACGTAGTCGAGCCGTGCACCGGTGAAAAGCCGGGCCGGGTAATTGCGACGGTGTAGTTCACCCGCACGCAGGCCCGCGCGCCGCGTGCGTACGCTGGCGCTCGTGACCGACACCGCAGACCTCGACGCTCTCGTCCGCGACTGGCTGACCCTGCCGGACGTCTCCGACCGCCTCGGCATCGACGTGGGCAAGGTCCGACGCCTGCTCCAGGACGGCCGCATCGTCGCGGTCCGCCGCGGCGACCCGACCGTGCTGTCGGTACCGGCCGACTTCCTCGTCCCGGTGCACCTCGCGAACCCGGCCGCGCCGACGTCGCCGGTCGGCGCCGGTGAGTCGCAGTGGGCGGTCCTGACGTCCCTGCGCGGAACGCTGACGGTGCTGGGCGACGCAGGCTTCGACGCCGCGGAGTCGATCGAGTGGCTGTTCTCGCCCGACGAGATCCTGGGGCGGACCCCGATGGACGCTCTGCGGGCCGGCTCCAAGAGCGAGGTCCGCCGCCGCGCGCAGACCCTGGTCTAGGGCGTCGGGCGGTCCGCGGCCGACGACGTCGCGTGGCGTCGCCGCGCGCGAGGTCAGGCGGCCCGGTCCACCGCGGCGTGCGCGAGCTCGGCGATCATCGACCGGCCCGGCTCGGTGAGGGTCGCAGCCGCCAGCGCCCCGAACGCCGTACCGGAGAGGTCGGCGATGAGGGCCTCGACCTGGGCGTCCGCACGGGTGTCGCGGATCACCCGGGCGACCGCGGCGACGTCGTCGTCGGGCAGGTCGCGGACCCCGAGCCGGGACCGCAGGAGCGCACGCTGCGCCTGGTCCCCGGCGGCCATGGCGCGGGCGACGAGGACGGTGCGCTTGCCCTCCCGGACGTCGTCGCCGGCCGGCTTGCCGGTCGCGGCGGGGTCGCCGAAGACGCCGAGGAGGTCGTCCCGCAGCTGGAAGGCCTCGCCGAGCGGGAGCCCGAACGCGCTGCAGGCGCGACGTTGTGCCGCGTCGGCCCCGGCGAGAGCAGCCCCGAGCACGATGGGGTGCTCGACGCTGTAGCGGGCCGACTTCGCCCGGATGACCTCGCGGGCTCGGGCCTCGTCCGAGGCGGGGTCCTCGCCCCAGGGGAGCGCCTGCGCGAGGACGTCGAGGTACTGCCCGGCGGTGACCTCGGTCCGCATGAGGTCGAAGACGTCACGGGCCGCGGACGCGACCGACGGATCGAGCGCGGCGGTCGCGCGGCTGAACTGCGACTCGCTCGCCACCAGCGTCAGGTCCCCCAGCAGGATCGCGGCAGCCTCACCGAAGCGGTCGTGGCTACCCGACCACCCCGAGCGCTCGTGCAGCGCCGCGAAGGTGCGATGGGCCGCGGGCAGCCCGCGACGGGTGTCGGAGTCGTCCATGACGTCGTCGTGGAAGAGGGCCGCCGCCTGGAAGAGCTCCAGGGCCGCACCCACGCGCAGGACGGCGTCCGCCTCCGGCGTGCCGCTGCGGCCGCCGTGCGCCCGGAACGACCAGTAGCAGAACGCCGCGCGCAGCCGCTTCCCGCCGGAGAGCATCTGGGTCACCGCGTCGGTGAGCACGGCGCTGTCCGGACCCAGGGTGGTCAGGACGACCCGCTCGGCGGACACGTACTGGGCCAGGAGGGCGTCGACCCGTGGTCGGACCTCCTCGACGTCGACCAGGGCGGCGGCGGTTCGGATCACGCGGGCAGCCTACGCAGCACGGGTCCTCCCGTTGCCCGCACCCGCCCGCCGACGGTCGCGGTCCGCACGTCGTGACGGTCCGCGCGCCCGTGCGCCGGGGAGGTCCTCCTCGACGGACGGGCGGCGCCGAGGTCCCGTGCCGGTGGTGTGCCGGTGGTGTGCCGGTGGTGTGCCCGGTGGTGCACCCCGGTGGTGCCCGGTGACCCGCCCGGTGCTCGGGCCGGTGTCCCGCCCCCAGGCAGGGCGCCTGCGCGGGTGTCCACACCAGCGACAGGTGGCGGCCGGTCGTGGTGCGACGCCGCGGTTGCCTGTAGCCCATGGACGCCACCACGATCCGGGTCCGCGAGCCTCGCGAGCTGCTCGCACTGCTTCCCTACCAGCTCGGGTTCCGACCCGAGCGCAGTGCGGTCGCCGTCGCCCTCAGGCCACCGCGCGGACGCGTCGGCCTGATCGCCCGGGTCGACCTCGCCGACCTCGCCGACCCGGACCTCGGCCCGCAGCTGGCGCGGCGGCTGGTCACGCACCTCGTCGGCGACGGCGCGGCGAACGCGGTGCTCGTGGTGTACGCCGACGACGACCCGCGGGCCGTGGGCGCCGAGGCGTGCTCGCACGTCCGGTCGTCCGACGGTGCGACCGCCGAGGCGCCGGGGGAGACGCCGACCGCGGTCCAGGTGTTCCGCGCTGCCGCTGCCGCCTTCCTCGGCGACGTCGCGGTGTGGGTGGTCGCACCGTCGGGCTACCTCTCGCTGGACTGCGTGGACGCGGACTGCTGCCCGCCCGGTGGCCGGCCGCTGCGTGACCTGGAGTCGACCGAGGTGGGCGCCCACATGGTGCTCGCCGGCGCCATGGTCGCCGACTCCCGTGAAGCGCTGGTCCCGGACGTCCCCGCGTCCGCGGCGGCGCGCCGCAACGCCACCCGCGCCGCGGCGCGCCGCCTCGCGCGGCGCGTCGTCGCCGAGGAGCAGGGCCCGGCGGCCGTGGCACGGTGGCGCGGCGACGGCCTGCTGGCCTGGCGCCAGGAGGTCGACGAGGTGCGCCGGGGTGGGCGCGGACCGGACGCCGCCGCGCTCGGTCGCCTCGCGGCGGTCCTGGCGGACGTGCCCGTGCGCGACGCCGTGCTCCTCACGCTGGTCGCGGGGGCAGGCGACCTGCCGGAACGGTCCCTGCACCCGTCGGCAGCAGGACCGGGCGGTGTGGGCGTCGAGGTGGCCCAGGTGCTCGGTGCCGTGGTGAGCCCGCGCGACGGCGTGCCGCCCGACCCCGATCTGCACGTGCCGGCCGCGCGGGTCCTCGAGCTGGTCGTCAGCCATGCGGCCGGACCGTCCCGGGCGCCGGCGCTCACGCTGCTCGGCCTGCTCGCCTGGTGGAGCGGTGACGGGGCACGGGCCGGGGTCCTGCTCGACCGTGCGCTGGCCGTCGACCCGTCGTACCGGCTCGCCCACCTGCTCGGCGACGCGCTCGCCGCGGGGCTCGCGCCGGGGTGGGTCCGCACCCGCGGGGACGGACACCGCGCTGACGTCGTCCACCGCCTCCGGTACGGTCGGGGCGACGGCGGCCCATCGGCGGGCCGTCCGTGCGAGCGCAGCGGAGGACGTATGACCATCGTCGTCGGGTACCTGGCCACACGCGAGGGCCGTGCCGCGCTCGATGCGGCGATCGCCGAGGCGGAGCGACGCTCCACGCGGCTCCTCGTCGTGCTGAGCGGGCGGGTCGCGCCCGCCTCCGACGGGGCGGCGGCCGAGCAGGCGCGGCAGACGGAGGACCTGCGGGCGCTCCTGGACGGCACCGGGGTCCCGTACGACATCCGGGAGGTCTCCGAGGGTCGGGACGTCGCCGAGGACCTCATCAGTGCGGCCGAGGAGAACGCCGGCGTCCTCATCGTCATCGGCCTGCGCCGCCGCAGCCCGGTCGGCAAGCTCATCCTCGGGGTGAACGCGCAGCGCATCCTCCTCGACGCGCCGTGCCCCGTGCTCGCTGTCAAGCCGAGCGGGAATGGTGACCCGGACGCCGTCGTTAGGTCGGAGTAAGGAGCGCACGCGCGGCGCTCAAGCCCCCGATCGAGGCGCACGCCGACCCGCCGCGAGGGTCCTGGCCGGTACAATGAAGACGTACCCCGGGGCTCGACGTCCGAGCCTGCGCTGCCGAAAGGTTGTTCGTGTCATCCCTCTCCCCGAATCCTGCACTGCCGCGCGAGTTCGAGCACCCCGCACTCCAGGAGCTCGTGGCGCGTGGACGCACGCACGGCACCGTGGACGCCGAGGCGTTCCGTGTCGCCTGCGAGTCCGCGCAGGTCAATGACGCCAAGCGGCTGAAGGTCGTGCTGCGGGGCCTGGCCGCCACGGGTGTCACCGTCGCGGAGCCCGTGACCGCAACCGTCAAGGTGGCCGCCGCGACCACCACCGCCCGCAAGGGGACCAGCGCGACGGTCGACCCGGACGCCCCCGCACCCGCCCCGGCCAAGCGCCGTGCACCCGCCAAGAAGGCGGCCCCCGCCACGGACGACGACACGTCCGAGGCGAAGCCGGCGACGAAGCGGGCAGCCGCCCCGAAGGCCGCCGCGGCGAAGACCACGGCCGCCAAGGGGACGACGGCCAAGGCGACCGCAGCGAAGGCCGCCGCCGCGAAGAAGGCGAGCGAGGACGAGCCCGAGGCCGCCTCTGGTGACCTCGAGGACGTCGTCGTCGAGGACACCGCCGTGGTGGCCGACGACGCCGTCGTCGCCGAGGGCGCCCCGGCCGGCAAGACCGGCGACGAGCCCGAGGAGGGTGGTGCCTTCGTCTACTCCGACGCCGACGACGACGACGCCCCCGCCCAGCAGGTGGTCACCGCCGGCGCCACCGCGGACCCGGTCAAGGACTACCTCAAGCAGATCGGCAAGGTCGCGCTCCTCAACGCCGAGCAGGAGGTCGATCTCGCCAAGCGGATCGAGGCCGGCCTGTTCGCCGAGGAGCGGCTGAGCTCGGGCACCAAGCTCGAGCCCAAGATGCGGCGCGAGCTCGAGTGGATCGCCGGTGACGGACGCCGGGCCAAGAACCACCTGCTCGAGGCGAACCTCCGCCTCGTCGTCTCGCTCGCCAAGCGCTACACCGGCCGCGGGATGCTGTTCCTGGACCTGATCCAGGAAGGCAACCTCGGTCTGATCCGTGCGGTCGAGAAGTTCGACTACACCAAGGGCTACAAGTTCTCGACCTACGCCACCTGGTGGATCCGGCAGGCCATCACCCGGGCCATGGCCGACCAGGCGCGCACCATCCGCATCCCGGTGCACATGGTCGAGGTCATCAACAAGCTCGCGCGCGTGCAGCGGCAGATGCTCCAGGACCTGGGCCGGGAGCCCACGCCCGAGGAGCTCGCCAAGGAGCTCGACATGACGCCCGAGAAGGTCGTCGAGGTCCAGAAGTACGGCCGCGAGCCCATCTCGCTGCACACGCCGCTCGGTGAGGACGGGGACAGCGAGTTCGGTGACCTCATCGAGGACTCCGAGGCCGTCGTCCCGGCCGACGCCGTGAGCTTCACGCTCCTGCAGGAGCAGCTGCACCAGGTGCTCGACACGCTGTCCGAGCGCGAGGCCGGCGTCGTCTCGATGCGCTTCGGCCTCACGGACGGCCAGCCGAAGACCCTGGACGAGATCGGGAAGGTCTACGGGGTCACGCGCGAGCGGATCCGTCAGATCGAGTCCAAGACCATGTCGAAGCTGCGGCACCCGAGCCGCTCGCAGGTCCTGCGGGACTACCTGGACTGACGCCGGACGCCGACGTCGCCGTGGGCCGCGTACCGCCTCAGCCGAGGCCGGTGCGCGGCCCACGGTCGTCTCGTGGCGTACCGGGCCGGGGAGGGCCGGTGCGGGCGTGGCGGGGACACCCGCGCACGGGACGGGCGGCCGGCCGGGGTCGTCGGTCAGAGCGCGAGACGGCGCCGCGTGCGTGCGCGCCACCGCGGGGTGTGCCAGGCGTCGCGCGCGCGGACGAACCGGAGGTCGCCGGGGCGCGAGCGGCCGGCCGGGCGCTGCACGCGGTACTCGACCTCGAGCACGCCGTGCCCGACGTCGACCAGAGCCACCGTCACCGGACGGCCCCGCCGGGGGAGTCGGCGCCAGCGCAGGGCGCGCCCCTCGAGCGGTCCGTCCAGGCACAGGTACGTCGCCACGATGAAGTCCTCTCCGGCCGGCGTCGGCTGACGGGCACGATGGCCATTATCACGCGCCGGTGTGAACGGGGGATGTCAGCACCCGTTCGCGCGGGTGAAATCCGCCGTGAGGATACCCCGTGCGGCCGTGCGGCCCCCGTGCGCCCGCGCGCCCGTGCGCCCGTGCCCGTCGCGCCCGTGACCGGGCGCGACGGGCGCGACCGGCGGCACGGTCCCGCCGAGGCGCGGACCCGCCTCGGCGAGCGGGTGAAATGGCCCCGCACGGGGTGGACATGCCCGATTCGTGCGATACGTTCTGCGGTGTCAGCGAGAAGGGCAAACCCGTCGAGAGGCGGGGACGCAAAGCCACGGGACCCCTACGGTCAGCCGGGCCACCGAACGACAGGAGCAGACCCCATGTCCGACCCCATCCTCCCGCGGACCGACGCGGCCCGGGGCGACGTCCCCGCAGGCGAGCGCGGTGCGCACCTGACGATGTCGCCGACCGGTCCGCAGCGACCGGAGGCCGGTTCCGCGCTCGAGCGGCTCCTCAGCCGGCAGACGTTCGCGTCGGCGTCGGGCGGCCTGCTCGGCTTCGTGCCGGCACAGGTGCGCTGAGACCGGTCCGGCGCTCACCGTCCCCCTGCGCTGACCGACCTGCACGACACGAGGGCCGCACGACACGTCGGCCCGACAACGACATGAGGGCCCGACCATCCGGTCGGGCCCTCATGTCGTGCTGGCTGGTGCGGGTCGTCGACCCGTCCGCTACCGGTCCGCGTCAGCGGACCGCCCCGGCGCCGGCGCCGTGCTCCGCGAGGAGCCGGTCGGTCTCGTCCTGGACGTGGGTGGCCAGGGCCGTGAACTTCGGGGCGTGCTCTCGGGCGTGGTGGGCGCAGAACAGCAGCTCGCCGCTCGGCATCACCACGCGGACATAGGCCTGGGCGTTGCAGCGGTCGCAACGGTCTGCCGCGGTCAGGGGTTCGGTCGTCGTCGTTGCAGTCACAAGAACATGTAACCACCCGCTGCCCGTGAGCATGCCGTCAGGACCCCCGTATTCGCTCACCGCGAAGCCCGGTCCACCCGACCGGTCCTGTGCCGGACCGGCGCCACCGCCCGGACCGGCGCGCCGCGCCCGCCCCGCCACGGTGCGGTGACGCCAGCGATTAGGCTGGGGCCTCGTGTCGACCGCCTCCGCTGAGTCCAGCTACACCGCCCGGCACCTCTCCGTCCTCGAGGGCCTGGAGGCGGTGCGCAAGCGTCCCGGGATGTACATCGGCTCGACCGACTCCCGCGGGCTCATGCACTGCCTGTGGGAGATCATCGACAACTCCGTCGACGAGGCGCTCGCCGGGCACTGCTCGATCATCGACGTGATCCTGCACGAGGACCAGTCCGTCGAGGTCCGCGACGACGGCCGCGGGATCCCGGTCGACGCGGAGCCCAAGACCGGCCTCAGCGGCGTCGAGGTCGTGTTCACCAAGCTCCACGCCGGCGGCAAGTTCGGCGGCGGCTCCTACGCCGCCTCCGGCGGTCTGCACGGCGTGGGCTCGAGCGTCGTCAACGCGCTCTCCGCCCGTCTCGACGTCGAGGTCGACCGTGGCGGCAGGACGCACCGGATGACCTTCCACCGCGGGGAGCCCGGGGTGTTCGACGACGGCGTCGCCGGCCCCCGGCCCGACGCCCCGTTCACGCCGTTCGTGGACAACTCCGAGCTCGCCGTCGTGGGCAAGGTGCCCAAGGCGCGCACCGGCACCCGGGTGCGCTACTGGGCCGACCGGCAGGTCTTCCCCAAGACCGCGGTGTTCTCCTACGACGAGCTCGTCACCCGCGCCCGCCAGACGACGTTCCTCGTCCCCGGGTTGGCGATCACCGTGCGCGACGAGCGCCGCCTGCCGGGCACCCCCGGTGCGGACGGCCCGCACGAGGAGTCCTTCGTCCACCACGGCGGGACCCGCGACTTCGTGGAGTTCCTCGCCCCGGACGCACCGGTGACCGACACCTGGAAGCTGACCGGGACGGGCTCGTTCACCGAGACGGTCCCCGTGCTGGACGAGCGCGGGCACCTCACCCCGCGCGAGGTCACCCGCGAGTGCGAGGTCGACATCGCACTGCGGTGGGGCACCGGGTACGAGACCGAGCTGCGCACGTTCGTCAACGTCATCGCGACGCCGAAGGGTGGGGCCCACCTGGCGGGCTTCGAGGCCGGGCTGCTGCGCACCGTGCGCAAGGCGGTCGACGCGAACGCGCGCCGGCTCAAGGTGTCCACGAAGGACAACGAGCGCATCGAGAAGGACGACGTCCTGGCCGGGCTGACCGCCGTGCTGACCGTCCGGCTCGCCGAGCCGCAGTTCGAGGGCCAGACCAAGGAGGTCCTCGGGACCGCGCCCGTGCGGGGCATCGTGGCCAAGGTCGTCGACACCGAGCTCGGGGGGCTGCTCACCTCCACCAAGCGGGACGAGAAGGCGCAGGCGAGCCTGCTGCTGGACAAGGTGGTCGCCGAGATGCGGGCGCGGATGAGCGCCCGCAAGCAGAAGGAGATCTCCCGGCGCAAGAACGCGCTCGAGTCGTCGTCCCTGCCCGCCAAGCTCGCGGACTGCCGCAGCGCCGACGTCAGCCGCAGCGAGCTGTTCATCGTCGAGGGCGACAGCGCGCTCGGGACCGCCAAGCTGGCCCGCAGCTCGGACTTCCAGGCGCTGCTGCCGATCCGCGGCAAGATCCTCAACGTCCAGAAGGCGTCCATCACGGACATGCTGAAGAACGCCGAGTGCGCCGCGATCATCCAGGTGATCGGCGCAGGGTCGGGGCGGTCGTTCGAGCTCGAGGCCGCGCGCTACGGGAAGATCGTGCTGATGACGGACGCCGACGTCGACGGCGCCCACATCCGCACGCTGCTGCTCACGCTGTTCTTCCGGTACATGCGTCCGCTCGTCGACGCCGGGCGGGTGTACGCCGCGGTGCCCCCGCTGCACCGGGTCGAGGTCATCGGCGCGGGGTCGCGCAAGAACGAGTACATCTACACGTACTCCGAGGCCGAGCTCACCGCGACGTTGAAGAAGCTCGAGCGGTCCGGCCGGCGCTACAAGGAGGACATCCAGCGCTACAAGGGCCTGGGGGAGATGGACGCCGACCAGCTCGCGGAGACGACCATGGACCCGCGTCACCGCACGCTGCGGCGGGTGCGCATGGAGCATGCCGAGGCCGCCGAGAAGGTCTTCGAGCTGCTCATGGGGACCGACGTCGCACCGCGCAAGGACTTCATCGTCGCGGGTGCGCACCAGGTGGACTCGAGCCGCATCGACGTCTGAGCACGCCGGGGCGCCGGGACCGCGACGGGAATTCGGTTCGCGGCCCGGCGGGGACGGTCGATAGCGTGCCGGGCATGACCGACACTGCGACCCAGTCCCCGCCTGCCCCGGTGCTGCGCCCGATCGCCGAGCGTGCCCAGCCGCCGGCGAGCCTCACCGAGCCGCCGGACGACCTGGGCCTGCGGTGGCGGCCGCTCGAGCGCTCCGACGCCGGGGACCTGCACGCCCTGATCGCCGCGATGGAGGAGGCCGACCAGCCGCCGTACCGGACGGACCCCGACGAGGTCGGCGAGAAGTGGGACGGCGACTGGAAGGACATGGCCCGCGACTCCCTCGGTGGCCGCGACGCCGACGGCGTCCTGCGGGCCTACGGGACGGTCGAGGTGCGCCCGGGCGACACCACGACGGTGCGCGCTTCCTGGACGGCGGGGTGCACCCGGGGTGGCGTGGGCGCGGGGTGGGGCGCGCGCTGCTCGCCTGGCAGCTCGGCCGCGGTCGGCAGAAGCTGGCCGAGTCCGGCAAGGACCTCCCGGCGCGGCTGGCCGCCTACGCCGACGAGGACGCGGACGCCCACCGCCGGCTGCTCGCAGCGGCGGGTCTCGAGCCGCGCCGCTGGTACCGCACGATGCGCCGCGACCTGTCCACCCCGCCACCGGTCGTCGAGCTGGACGCCGGCCTACGGGTCGCGCCGTGGTCGCCCGAGCTCGACGACGCCGTCCGCGTCGCGCACAACGACGCCTTCCGCGACCACTGGGGCAGCGAGCCGGCCACCCCGGAGAGCTGGACGACGGGCCGGGCGAAGTTCGCGCCCGCGTGGAGCTTCGCGGTCGTCGACGACACCGCCGAGCCGGTCGACGGCGCCCCGGTGGTCGCCGCGTACGCCATGAGCGGCCGCTACGAGCAGGACTGGTCCGTGGTGGGGTACACGAGCGGGTACACCGAGATCCTCGGGGTCCGGCGCGCGTACCGCGGCCGTCGCCTCGCGCCCGCGCTGCTCGCGGCCTCGATGGCCGCGTTCCGCGCCGACGGCATCGAGTACGCCGAGCTCGACGTCGACACCGAGAACCCCTCGGGCGCGCACGGCCTCTACGAGCGGCTCGGGTACGAGGTGCGGCACGGCTCGGTGATGTACACCGTCGAGCTCTGACCCGCTCCCGGCGCGACGGCCGACGCGCCCACGGGCGGTCGGCCGTCGCGCGCGGGCGACCGGTCCCTACCCGACCGCGTGCACCGGCGCGGGCAGGACGACGCCGGAGCCGTCCCGGCGGGGGTCCACCGGCGGCAGGTCGACCGGCTGCCCGGCCGAGCCGGTCGCGCGCGGCGGTGTGGGCCCGACCCATGCCAGGACGAGGGAGTCCTCGCCCTTGAGGAACCGGTGCGCACGCACGCCGCCGGTGGCCCGGCCCTTGCCGGGGTAGACGGCGAACGGCGTCGTCTTCGCGCTGCCCACCTCGGTCCCTGGGAGCGCCGACGAGGACCCGGCGATCGTGACCACGGCGAGCCCGGCGTCGTCGTCCTCGGCGGTCGCGGGGGACACCGCCCCGAAGTAGACGACCTGCTGGCCCGGGGTGAGCTTCATCCCGGCCATGCCCCCGGCGGACCGGCCCTGCGGACGGACCGCGGACGCCGCGAAGTGCAGCAGCGACGCGTCGGAGCTGATGAGCACGAGCTCGTCGCCGTCGGACGCCGGGGCGGCGCCCACGACGCGGTCGCCGTCCCGCAGCGCGATGACCTCCCACGCGTCGCGATTGGCCGGGACGTCCCCCGGGGCGACGCGCTTGACGACCCCCGCCGCGGTCCCGAGCGCGAGGGTCGGTGCGGCCGGGTCGAGGGAGGTGAGCGACACGAGGGTCTCGCCCGGCTCCAGCGCGACGAGCTCGCCGACCGGCACGCCGCCGGACAGGCTCGGCGCGGCGTCGGTCGCGGGCAGCGACGGCAGGTCGAGCACCGGGACCCGGACGAGCCGGCCGCGCGACGTCACCGCGGCGACCTCGCCCCGGGTGGTGGCGGGGACCGTCGCGCGCAGGACGTCGTGGCGGTGCCGGCTGCCCTCGCGGGACGGGCGGGCGTCGTCGGTCGTGCGGGCGAGCAGCCCGGTCGCCGAGAGCAGCACCCAGCACGGGGTGTCCTCGATCTCAAGCGGGGTCGCGCTGCGGCCGGTCGCGACCGGCCCACCGCCGGCGGAGTCGAGCAGGATCGTCCGGCGGGGGTCCCGTGCGCTCGGGCGACCTCGGCCATCTCGTCGGACACGGCGCCACGCAGCAGCGCCTCGTCGTCGAGCAGGGCCTGCAGCGCCGCGATCTCCTCGGCGAGCTCGGCGCTCTCCTTCTCCAGCTCGATCCGGGAGAACTTCGTCAGGCGCCGCAGGCGCAGCTCGAGGATGTACTCGGCCTGCGTCTCGGACAGGTCGAAGACCTCACGCAGCCGGGTCCGGGCGGTGTCGGGGTCGTCGGAGGTGCGGATCACCTGGATGACCTCGTCGATGTCCGCGATCGCGAGGAGCAGGCCCTCGACCAGGTGCAGCCGGTCGCGGCGTCGGCCGAGGCGGAAGGTGCTCCGGCGGCGCACGACGTCGAGGCGGTGGTCCACCCACACGCGCAGCAGCTCGACGAGACCGAGCGTGCGCGGCTGGCCGTCGACCAGGGCGACGTTGTTGATGTTGAAGGACTCCTCGAGCGGCGTGTAGCGGTACAGCTGCTCCAGCACGGCCTCGGGGTTGAACCCCGTCTTGATCTCGATGACCAGCCGCAGCCCGTTCGAGCGGTCGGTGAGGTCGATGACGTCGCTGATCCCGGCGAGCTTCTTGGCCTGCACTCCCTCCTTGATCTTCTCGATCACCTTCTCCGGGCCGACCATGTAGGGCAGCTCGCTGACGACGATGCCCTTGCGCTTGGGCGTGACGCTCTCGATCCGGGTCGTCGCCCGGGTGCGGAACGCCCCACGACCGGTGCGGTACGCGTCACGGACGCCGTCGAGCCCGACGATCTTGCCGCCGGTCGGCAGGTCCGGGCCGGGGACGAGGCGCATGAGGTCCTCGAGCGTGGCGTCCGGGTGCGCGACCAGGTGGCGCGCCGCCGCGACCACCTCGACGAGGTTGTGCGGGGCCATGTTCGTCGCCATGCCGACCGCGATGCCGGACGCGCCGTTGACCAGCAGGTTCGGGAACGCGGCGGGCAGAACCGCGGGCTGGGTGAGCCGGTTGTCGTAGTTCGGGACGAAGTCGACGACGTCCTCGTCGAGCCCGGCGGTCAGCGCTAGCGCCGCCGGGGCCATCCGCGCCTCGGTGTAGCGGGCCGCCGCCGGGCCGTCGTCGAGCGAGCCGAAGTTGCCGTGGCCGTCCACCAGCGGCACCCGCAGCGCCCACGGCTGCGCGAGCCGCACGAGCGCGTCGTAGATCGACGCGTCCCCGTGCGGGTGCAGCTTGCCCATGACCTCGCCGACGACGCGCGCGGACTTCACGTGCGCGCGGTCGGGACGCAGACCCATGTCCGCCATGCCGTAGACGATGCGGCGCTGCACGGGCTTGAGCCCGTCGCGGGCGTCGGGCAGGGCGCGGGTGTAGATGACCGAGTACGCGTACTCGAGGAACGACCCGCGCATCTCCTCCGAGACGTCGATGTCGACGACGTGCTCGGTGAAGTCCTCGTCGGCCGGGGCGGGGTGGCGGTGCGGCGCGCCATGGGTGATGCGGCTCCTCGGTGGTCGCGGGTGCGCGCCGGGCGGCGCGACGGGGGACGGGTGCGGCGGGGCGGGGCCCGCACCGCGGGACGACGGTCCATTGTCCCGTGCGCACCGGCCTGTCCGGCACCCGGCGCGCGGGACGCACCCCTAGCCTGGGCGACATGGCTGGACCGACCGACCCGCGCCCGCGAGCCGCCGCCCCGTACCCCGAGGGCTGGGAGGCCGACGTCGTCCTGCGGGACGGCGAGACGACGCACATCCGGCCGATCACCCCGGCCGACGCGCCGGCCCTGCAGGCCTTCCACGTCGCGCAGTCGGAGCGGTCGACGTACATGCGGTTCTTCGCGGCGCTCGAGCGGCTGCCCGAGCGCGACCTCGCCCGCTTCACGACCGTCGACCACGTCGACCGGGTCGCGCTGATCGCCGTCCGGGCCGTGGAGGCGGACGAGGAGTCGGCCGGCGAGCCCGACGGCGGCACCGACCCGCGCCCCACCGAGCAGATCATCGGGGTGGCCCGCTTCGACCGGATCACCGCGGACGAGGCGGAGGTCGCGTTCAACATCGCCGACGCCCACCACGGCCGCGGCCTGGGGTCGGTGCTCCTCGAGCACCTCGCCGCCGCCGCGCGCGAGGTGGGCGTGCGGCGCTTCACCGCCGAGGTGCTGCCGCAGAACGGGCGGATGATCGCGGTGTTCCGCGAGGCCGGGTACGAGGTCTCCCAGACCGTCGACGACGGCGTCGTCACGGTCGTCTTCGACATCGACCCCACCGACCGGTCGCTCGCGGTGACCGCGGACCGCGAGCACCGCGCCGAGGCGCGCAGCGTGCAGCGGCTGCTCGGTGCCCGGACGGTGCTGCTGGTCGGCGCCGCGCGCGCCCCCGAGTCGTCCGCGCTCGACCTGCTCGTGCGGCGTGCGTTCACCAACCTGTCCACGAGCGGCACCGCGCGGCTGCACGTCGTCGGGCTCCCCGAGACGACCGGGCACGCCGGTCTGCCCCGTCAGGCCTGGTGGTCCGGACCGGGCAGCGCACCGGGGAGGCCACGCTCGTCGAGTACTGGGATCGGCTGGCCGACGTCCCCGGACCGGTCGAGGCCGCCGTCGTCGCGCTCCCCGGCGGACGTCGTGTCGGTCGTGCGCCGCCTCGGGCCGCTCGGGGTGCGCAGCGTCGTCGTGCTGTCCACGGGCTTCGCGGAGACGGGCGAGGCCGGTCTGGCGCTGCAGCGCGAGCTCGTGCGCGCGGCGCATGCCGCCGGGATGCGGCTCGTGGGCCCCGCGTCGTACGGGTTCTTCGACGCGGCCGCGGAGCCGCCCATGAACGCCTCGCTCACCGAGGACCTCCCGCGGGCGGGCGTGCTGGGCCTGTTCTGCCAGTCCGCGCCGATGGCGGTGCCGCTGCTCGCGTCGGTCGCGAACCGCAGCCTGGGGGTCTCCTCGTTCGTCTCCGCGGGGCACCGCGCCGACGTCTCCGGCAATGACCTCATGCAGTTCTGGGAGGAGGACCCGGCGACCGAGGTCGTGGGGCTGTGCCTGGAGTCGATCGGCAACCCGCGCAAGTTCTCCCGGATCGCGCGCCGTCTCTCGGCGGTCAAGCCCGTCGTCGTGGTCACGGCCGGCCAGTCCGGCCCGGTCGTCCCGCCCGGGCACGCCGTGCGGCAGACGCGCTCCACGCGGCGGACCGTCGAGGAGGTGTTCCGCCAGTCCGGGGTGGTGCGCGCCGACAACACCCACGCGCTGCTCGACATCGCCCAGCTCTTCGCCTCGCAGCCCGTGCCGCGGGGTCGGCGGGTGGGCATCGTCGCCGGGTCGTCGTCGATGGCGGCCATCGCGTCCGAGGCGGCCGTCGCCGCGAAGCTCGAGAACCGTGGCCAGGTCGTGACGTTCAGCGCGGACACCACCGACGAGGAGCTCGACGCGTCGCTCGACGCGCTCTACCGGAACGGGGACTGCGACGTCGTCATCGCCGTCCACGTGCCCACGGTCGGCGGTGCGTCGACCCGGCTCGCCCGCGCCGTGGCCCGGGCCGCGGCCGGGTCGGGTGTGACGACGGCGGCGTGCGTGCTCGGTCTGCACGGTGTCACCGACACCCTGACCGCCACGGACGGCACCGGTCGCTCCTGGACCGTCCCGGCGTACTCGACCCCGAGGGCGCGGTCGCCGCGCTCGGTGCGGTGGTCGGGTACGCCGCCTGGCGGGGCCGCGACCACGGGCACCCGGTGGTCCCGGTGGGCATCGACCGCAACCGGGCGCGACGGGTCATCCGCGCCCACCTGGACCGCGCCGGCGGCGACGGCCCCGTGCGGCTGTCCCGGACCGACGCCGCCGAGCTCCTCGACCTCTACGGCATCGAGCTGTGGCCCGCACGCTCGGTCACCGGTCCGGACGAGGCGGTGGCGGCCGCGGAGGAGCTCGGCTGGCCGGTCGCCCTCAAGAGCACCGCGTCCCGGCTGCGGCACCGCGCCGACCTGGGCGGGGTGCGGCTGGACATCGACCACCCGGACGACCTGCGCGTCGGTGTGCAGGGGCTCCAGGAGCGCGCCGCGCACCTCGGTGCGCACTACGCGCCGCTCGAGGTGCAGCGGATGGCGCCGGCCGGTGTCGCGTGCGTCGTGCGGACCACCGAGGACCCGCTCTTCGGCCCGGTGGTCTCGTTCGGGCTGGCGGGCGACGCGACCGAGCTGCTCGGTGACATCGCGCAGGCGATCCCGCCGCTGACCGACGTCGACGTCGCCGAGCTCGTCCGGTCCGTGCGCGCCGCGCCGCGCCTGTTCGGCTACCGCGGGCTCCCGCCCGCCGACGTCGACGCGCTCGAGGACGTCATCGCCCGCGTCTCGGTCCTGGCGGCCGACCACCCCGAGGTGCGCACGCTCGAGCTGCACCCCGTCGTCGTCGCCGAGCACGGTGCCGCGGTGCTGTCCGCCCGCGTCGAGCTCGCGACCGCGAGCCGCACGGACACCTCCCGCCGGTCGCTGCCCGCCTGACGCCGGCGCGGTCGGGCCCGGGCGCCGACCGGCGCCGCCCCGGCGCCCGCCCGCGTGCCCGGCCGCGCACCCCGGCCGGCCGAGGTGCCCGCCCCCGCGCCGGGGTGGAAGGATGACCCGGTGACCGGAGCCACCACCGACCTGCAAGCCGACCTGCACCGCGCCGGGTACTACCCCGAGCTCGTCGCCGACGTCCTCGACGTGGCGCTCGCGGACGAGCCCGTCGTCGCGCACCTGGTGCACGCCGAGACGACCTTCGACGCGAGCGAGGTGCGTCGCCATGTCACCGTGCTCGTGCTGACGGCGTCGCGGCTCGTCGTCGCGCACGTCGACGACCACCCCGCCGACAGCGAGCACCCGGCGACGAGCGCCTCGGCGACCACGGAGTCGGTCCCGCTGACCGAGCTGCGGTCGGTGGCCCTGACCCACGTCATCACCAACCCCGAGCAGCACGTCGCCGGGGTCGTCGCGGCCGAGCTCACGCTGTCGATCGGGTGGGGTGCGGTGTCCCGCCTCGACCTCGAGCCCGCGACCTGCCCCGACCCGTCCTGCGAGGCCGATCACGGCCTGACCGGCACGATGACGCCGGACGACATCGTCGTGCGCATCAGCTCCGGGGCCGAGGGCCCCGGCGCCGTGCGTGCCGCCGCGGACTTCGCGCGCCGGCTCTCGGCGGCCTCCGCGCGCACCCGATGACGGTGCCGGTGGCGGGCCCGGCCGTCCCCGCGTCCGCACCCGACCTCGGTGCCGCCGGCCTCGTGGCGCCCCGGTACGACGGCGCGAGCCTGGGCGCGGTCCTGCCCGCGGTGGCCGACGCGCTCGGCGTGCCGCTCGGCGACGGCGAGTCCGCGCGGTGCCGCGCCGAGCTGGGGCTGCCCCGCGTGCAGCGGGCGTGCGTCGTGCTGGTGGACGGCCTGGGGTGGGACAACCTCGCCGACCGGTCCGGGCACGCCCCGTTCCTGCGCTCGCTGCTCGGCGACGGGCGCGAGCTGGTCACGGGCTACCCGTCGACGACCGCGGCGTCGCTCGGGCTGCTCGGCACCGGGCGCGGCCCCGGGCGCACCGGCATGGTCGGCTACACCGCGCGGCACCCCGGCACGGGGGCGCTCGCGAACCTCGTCTCGTGGACCGACGTCGGCCCGGCGCGGGAGTGGCAGCGCGAGCCCACGGTCCTCGAGCAGGTCGACGCCGCCGGGGTGCCGGTGACGTCGGTCGGCCCGGCACGCTTCGCCGGGTCCGGGCTCACCGAGGCGGTGCTGCGCGGCGGGGGGTACATGCGCGCCGAGAGCCTCGCGGACCGCGTCGACGCCGCGGTGTTCTCGCTCATGGGCCCGGCGCTCGTCTACCTGTACTGGGGCGACGTCGACAAGATCGGCCACCACCACGGCGTCGGGTCGTGGCAGTGGGGCGAGGCGCTCGGCGAGCTCGACCGCGAGCTCGCGCGGCTCGCCCGCGCGCTGCCGCCCGGGACGCTGCTCGCCGTGACCGCCGACCACGGCATGGTCGACGTCGACCGGTCCAGCCGCTGGGACGTCGCGACCACGCCCGCGCTCGCGCAGGGCGTGGAGCTCGTCGCGGGGAGCCGCGCGCGCTGCACGTGCACACCCGCGGTGACGCCCCGGACCTGGTCGCCGCCGTCGCGGCGCGCTGGCGTGGCACGCTCGGGCCCGCGGCGGTCGTCGCGACGCGCGACGAGGCCGTCGCGGCGGGGTGGTTCGGGCCGGTGGCCGACCACGTGCGCCCGGCCCTGGGCGACGTCGTCGTCGCCATGACCGGCCGCAGCACGGTGGTGGACTCGCGCACGCAGTCCTCCGCGTCGATGGACCTCGTGGGCATGCACGGGTCCTTCACCCGCGCCGAGATGGTCGTGCCCCTCCTGACCGTCCACCGCCGCTAGGGGGCCGCCGTGGCCGAGCTGGCGTTCTTCTCCGGGACCATGGACTGCGGCAAGTCGACCCTCGCGCTGCAGATGGACCACAACCACGCCGCGCGCGGCCGCGGCGGGATCATCTTCACGCGCGACGACCGCGCGGGCAGCGACGTGCTGTCCTCCCGGCTGGGCCTGCAGACGCGCGCCCACGAGGTGCACGACTCCACCGACTTCTGGCACGAGGTGGTCGAGCGGCGCATGCGCGGGGACCGGGTGGACTACCTCATCTGCGACGAGGCGCAGTTCTACTCGCCCACCCAGGTCGAGCAGCTCGCCCGCCTGGTCGACGAGATGGGGGTCGACGTCTTGGCGTTCGGCATCACCGCGGACTTCCGGACCCGGCTGTTCCCCGGCTCCCAGCGGCTCATCGAGCTGGCCGACCGCGTCGAGGTGCTCCAGGTGCAGGCGCTGTGCTGGTGCGGGGCGCGGGCGACGCAC
This sequence comes from Cellulomonas sp. ATA003, assembly GCF_031582905.1. NCBI lineage: Bacteria > Bacillati > Actinomycetota > Actinomycetes > Micrococcales > Cellulomonadaceae > Cellulomonas > Cellulomonas sp. ATA003. Next base: position 2,278,637 of record NZ_CP133990.1, on the reverse strand, counting down.
AACGCGCGCACCGTGAACGGGATCATGGTCGTCGAGGGCGAGCAGGTGGTCGTCGGGGACACCGCGCCGCACGACGACGACGTCGCCTACGAGGTCCTGTGCCGTCGGCACCACCTGCGCCGGATGACGGCCACGGCCGCCCGGTCCGCCTCGCCGTCGCCGGACACCCTCACCCTCGACGTGTAGGGCCGGTGCGGGTCGGGTCGGGCCGGGCCATCCCGGCCACCCCGGCCGACCGGTCGCTCCGGGCCAGCCGGCCCGGCGACGTCACTCCGGCTTGGCGCCGAAGACGATCTCGTCCCAGCTCGGGACGCTCGGCCGACCGCGGCGACCGCGCGGGCGCTCCACGAGCGGCGGTGCGGCGTCGTCGGGCAGCGGCTCGTCCGGCTCGAGCGCGACCGGGGTCTCCGGCTCGGTGATCCGGCGCGGCCCGGACGGCGCCGGCAGCACGGTGTCGTCGGTCGCAGCGGACGGGTCCGAGTGCGGCGGGTGGGCCGCCGGGGGCAGCTCGGCGCCACCGAGGTCGAAGGCGCGCTGCGGGCCGAAGCCCTCGAACTCCTCGTCGGGCTCGCTGTCGTCGAACGGCTGGCGCACGCCGCGCTTGGTGCGCAGGTCGTCGAGGAGGGCGGCGGTGGCATCCATGGGCACCGGCTCGTCCTCCGGGTCGAGGACGACGTCGTCGACGAGCGGGGTGAGGGGACGCACGGAGCCGTCGGGGCCGACGTCGAAGACGACGTCACGCACCGCGGCCAGGTGGCGGCGCGGGATGACCTCGTCGGCGAGCTCGGTCTCGGACAGCCAGCGCGCCTCGTCCTCGAGGGCCTGCACGGCGCGGGCCTGCGCGTCGAACGTCCACAGCGCCTCGCGCTTCTCGCCACCGGCGACGAAGCGCACGACGACGGTCCACGGCGCGGGACCGTCCCGGAACGCGTCCCACTCGATGGTGGCGAGGTCGACGCCGCGGGCCGCGAGACGGTCCGGCACGAGGTCGCCGAGGACGGGCGCGTCGCTGTCCCGGCCGACGCGGGTCCGCTGGGCCAGGCCCGCCACGTGCTCGCGCTCGGCGAGCACGGGGCCCTCGTACCGGCGCACCTGCTCGATCGCGATGTCCGCGCTCTCGGCGACCGCGGCCGCCGACTGCCCCGCCCGGATGCGGGCCTGGATCTCCCGCGGTGCGAGCGAGCCGTAGCGCTCCGCGCGCAGCTGCTCGAGCTGCGGGCGGTCGCGGCGCACGGCCGCGCGCAGCGGCTCGTCGATCCGCAGACGGAACCGCTGCCCGTCCGAGCCCACCAGGACCAGGTGCTCCCCGTCCTCGTGCAGACCCACCAGCTCTAGCTCACCCATGTACGTGACCTCCCGGACTCCGTCCCACAGCGTGCCACCTGCGCCGCCGGATCGGTGACATCTCGTCCGGTGCGCCGTCCGTGCCGAGCTCCTGCCGCCACCACGCCGAGCCCCGCGCGCCTTGAGGTTGGATGGGGCGGTGACCACACCCACCGCGCTGCCCGATGCCGACACCACCGCCCGCCTGGTCGAGCTGGCGGCGAGCCTCGCCCGCGAGGCCGGCGCGCTGGTGCGCGACGGTCGTCCGGACCAGGTCGACGTCGCCGCGACCAAGTCGAGCCCCATCGACGTCGTCACCGAGCGGGACCTCGCCTCCGAGGCGCTGCTGCGCTCGCTCCTGGCCCGGCACCGGCCGGACGACGGCATCCTCGGCGAGGAGGACGAGCCCGTCGCGGGCACGTCGGGGCTGACCTGGGTGCTCGACCCGATCGACGGCACCGTGAACTACCTCTACGGCATCCCCGCCTACGCGGTCTCGGTGGCGGTCGTCGCCGGGCCGCCTGTGCCCGAGCGCTGGACCGCCGTCGCCGGTGCGGTGCACAGCGTCTCCGACGGCCGGACGTACACCGCGGGGCGCGGGCTGGGTGCCGCGTGCGACGGGCGCGCGCTGCGGGCCAACCCGCCGCGCCCGCTCGCCGAGTCCCTCGTCGGCACGGGCTTCGCGTACACCGCGCAGCGCCGCGGTGAGCAGGCGACGATCCTGGCCGAGCTCATGCCGCACATCCGCGACGTCCGCCGCATCGGCTCCGCCGCGCTGGACCTGTGCTCGGTCGCCGCCGGCAACCTCGACCTGTACTACGAGCGCGGGCTCAAGCCCTGGGACCTCGCCGCCGGCGCCCTCGTCGCCGCGGAGGCCGGAGCCGTCGTCGGGGGTCTGCACGGCGCGCCGGCGGGGGAGACCATGACGGTGGCCGGGCCGCGCGGCAGCGTCGAGCGGCTGGTCGCGTTCCTCGAGGAGCACCGCGCCACCGACTGCGCCTGAGGGGGCCCGACGGACGGCTGCGGCCGCACGCGCCGCACGCCGCGCGGGGCGTGGCGCGCCGGCCGGGCACGCCACGCGGTCGGGGAGTGCGGTCGGCGCCGATATACGGCACAATCCGCAGCGCCCCGGGGGAACAAACCAGTGCTCTCGTGCATTGAGTCCGTACCTCACCACCGCACGACCACGACACGGAGTGTGACCACACAGATGGCAACCGACTACGACGCCCCGCGCAAGACCGAGGAGGACCTCAGCGAGGACTCCCTCGAGGAGCTGAAGGCGCGCCGCTCCGACAAGAGCTCGGGAGTCGTGGACGAGGACGAGACCGAAGCCGCCGAAGGGTTCGAGCTCCCGGGCGCCGACCTCTCCGGCGAGGAGCTCTCCGTCCGCGTCCTGCCCCGGCAGGCCGACGAGTTCACCTGCTCGAGCTGCTTCCTGGTGCACCACCGCAGCCAGCTCGCCTTCGAGAAGAACGGTCAGCCGGTCTGCACCGAGTGCGCCGCCTGACGGTCCGCACCCCGGCGTCCGGTCCTCGCTGACCGTCCGCCCGTCACGACCACACCCGTCACGACCTCTCGCGTCGCGACCTCACGGCCGGTGGCCGCGGGACCTCTCGTCCCGCGCCGCCGGCCGTCCGCGTCCGGGGCCACCGGCCCGGTCGCGCCCCGTGGCCAGGGCGGTGGCAAGGCGCTCGGGGTGCCGCGTCGACACGATCCAGTACGGCGTCGGGTCCTGCGGGTCGACGACCTCGACCCGCACCGCGGTCCGGGCCCACGCGCGCAGGCACACGTGCGCGCGGGCGTCGAGGCGTGGCCCGAGCTCGGCGCGGGTCATCTCGGCGTCCAGCGCAACCACCTCGCCGACGAGGGCCAGCGGCAGGTGGGCCCGGCCGGCCCACAGCTCGCCGTCGGCCACCCGGACCCGGGTCGCCCACCGCGCCGCCAGCACGAGCGCGACCGCGAGGGTCACCACGCCGCCGACGACGCCCGCGGCCGGGCTCACCGGATACAGGGCGATCACGCCGACGAGGCCGAACCCCGCGACGCCGACCCACCCGGCCGGGCCGAACCACAGGCGCTCGTCATGCGTGGTGGGACGGGTGGCGGCGGGGTCGACCATGGCTCCAGCATCCCAGGTCGTCGAGGCCTGCCGGGCACCGGCGGGGACGCGGCTAGAGTCGTCGCCCGTGGCTCCCCCGACCTCGAGGTCCTGCTGGTCATGCTCGACGACGAGCTGCCCGTCCCCACCTACGCCCACCCGGGTGACGCCGGCGCCGACCTCGTCGCCCGCGTCGACGTCGAGCTCGCGCCGCACGCGCGCGACCGTGCCCACCGGGGTGAGCATCGCCCTGCCGGACGGGTACGCCGCCTTCGTCCATCCCCGCTCCGGGCTCGCGAGCCGGCACGGGCTCACGGTCGTCAACGCCCCGGGCACCGTGGACGCCGGGTACCGCGGGGAGATCCAGGTCACCCTCCTCAACACCGACGCCGTCGAGCCGATCCGGTTGAGGCGAGGTGACCGCATCGCCCAGCTCGTGGTGCAGCGCATCGAGCGGGCACGGTTCGTCCGCGCCGAGCGGTTGCCGGGGTCGCACCGCGGTGACGCCGGCCTCGGTTCCAGCGGTGGGTGGGCGCACCGGGAGTAGGTCGGCCCCCTTGGGGCTATTACTGTCGACATGGTGCACAGCGCGCAGGCACGCCCGTCCCGGGCGGCCCGCGCCGTGGCCGAGGAGCGAAGGAGAGCACACGTGGGTCTGTTCCGACGTGGCGCGAACGACCGCGATACGGCGTCCGTCCAGGCGGCTGACGACGTCGAGACCGCCGGCGCCGAGCCGACGCCCGCGCAGGGCGGCAGCGAGGCAGAGGTGGGCGACGACGCCGTCCTCGCCGAGGCCGCGTCGTCGCCCGGTCGCCCCGCGCCCGGTGGGCCGTGGGACGTCTCCGAGGTGGACGGACCGGGCCGACGGCTCGACCTGGGGTCCGTCTGGCTACCCGGCGTCGTGGGCATGGAGCTGCGGATGGAGGTCGACAAGGCCACCAACCAGGTGACCGGCGTCGGGGTGACCCTGGCCGGCTCCGCGCTGCAGGTGCAGGCGTTCGCCGCGCCGCGCACGGACGGCATCTGGGACGAGATCCGCGGCGAGATCGCCGAGTCCGTGACCAAGCAGGGTGGTGCGGTCGACGAGGTGCCCGGGCCTTTCGGCCGTGAGCTGCTCGCGCGCCTTCCCGTGCGCACACCGGAGGGCCGCACGGGTCACCGCCCAGCTCGCTTCATCGGGCACGACGGTCCGCGCTGGTTCCTGCGCGGCGTGCTCACCGGCGCGGCCGCCGTCGACCCCGAGCGCGCGGCCACGCTCGAGGCGCTCTTCGCGGACATCGTCGTCGTCCGCGGCACCGAGGCACGCGCACCCCGCGACCTGCTCGCGCTGCGGCTGCCGGGCCAGCGACCCGCGCCCGCGGTGCCGCCGGCCGCCGCGACGCCCGCACTCGACCCCTGACCCGGGGGCCCGAGATCACCGAGACCCGATAGGCGACCGACCCATGGACGTCAGGTCCGTACTGCAGCGGGCGCTCGCCTCGCAGGCCGAGCTCGAGGCCGACGAGGAGCGCACCGAGTCCCACAAGCGCGGCTGCACCCCGGTCGCCGAGGTGCCCGAGCGGCGCCGGGCGACCGTGCACGGCGTCATCCGCTCCATCACGCTGCGCCCACGCCAGGGCGTGCCGGCGCTCGAGGCCGAGCTGTACGACGGCACCGGCACGCTGGACCTCGTCTGGCTCGGCCGTCGCGAGATCGCCGGCATCGAGCCGGGACGCCGCGGCACCTTCGAGGGCCTCGTGTGCGGCATCGACGGCCGGCGCACGGTGTACAACCCCCGCTACGAGCTCCAGCCCCGTCCGGGTGAGTGAGCCGGGTGCGGGTGGCCCCGGGCGCGACCCGGTGAGCGGCCCGACGCGCGCCGACGCCGACGCCGGCGGCGCCACCCCGGCGCGCCCCGCGCCGGCCGGTGTCGCCGCCGTGCTCGGCGACGACTTCTCGGTCGCGGACGCCGTCGGCGGCGTCCGGGGGCTCGCTGAGTCGGTGGCCCCCGGGATCGTGTTCGTGGCGGTGTACGTCGCGACGTCGTCCCTGACCCCTGCGCTCGTCGCCTCGGTCGCCGTCACGGTGGTCGCGGTCGTCCTGCGTCTCGTGCAGCGCACCCCGATCACGCAGGCGCTCGCCGGCGTGGTGGGTGTGGCGATCGGCGTGTTCTGGGCCTGGCGCTCCGGCGAGGCCCAGGACTACTTCGCCTACGGGCTGTGGACCAACGCCGCCTACGGCGTCGCGTGCCTCGTGTCCGTGCTGGTCGGCTGGCCCCTGGTCGGGATCGTCGTCGGGCTGCTGCGCGGCGAGGGCACCGCGTGGCGCGCGGACCGCGTCGTGCGCCGGCGCTACGCGTGGGCGACCTGGGTGTGGGTGGCGATGTTCGGGGCCCGGCTCCTCGTGCAGGTCCCGCTCTACCTGGGGGCGTCCGTGGGCTGGCTCGGCACCGCGCGGCTCGTCATGGGCGTGCCGCTGTGGGCGCTGACCCTGTGGGTCACCTGGTTGCTGGTCCGGACCCCAGGATCCGCTCCAGCTCCGTCTCGTCAGCCATCCGACCCGTGACGAACATGAGCTCGTCGCGCTCCTCGAGGGTGTCGTCCGGGCTCGGGGCGATCGGCTGGTCGCCGCGCACGATGCAGGCGAGCACGGTGTCGGCCGGCCACTGCACCTGACCGACGCGCGCGCCGGCGAGGGGCGACCCCTCGGGCAGGGTCAGCTCGAGGATGTCCGCGCCGGACTGGTGGAAGGTGAAGATCCGGACGAGGTCCCCGACGGCGACGGCCTCCTCGACCATGGCCGTCATGATGCGCGGGGTGGAGACGGCGACGTCGACCCCCCACGCCTCGTCGAACATCCACTCGTTCTTGGGGTTGTTCACCCGCGCGACGGTCCGGGGCACGCCGTACTCCGTCTTCGCCAGCAGGGAGATCACCAGGTTCGCCTTGTCGTCACCGGTGGCGGCGACGACGACGTCGCACTCGGCGACCTTCGCCTCGGTCAGCGTCGGCAGCTCGCAGGCGTCGGCGAGCAGCCACTCCGCGTCCGCGACCGACGCGACCCGCATGGCGCTGGGCTGCCGGTCGATGATCGTGACCTCGTGGTCGTGCGCGAGCAGCTCCCGGGCGATGGAGCGGCCCACGGAGCCGGCACCGGCGATGACGACGCGCATCAGTGGTCCTCCGGGGGCGGGTCAGGGTGCGCTCGACCGCCGCGGTGTCCCGGGCGCGGACGAGCAGGTGCAGCACGTCGTTCTCCTGCAGGACGCCGTCCGGGGGCGGCAGCAGACCGTCGCCGTACCGGAGCAGGTAGGCGACGCGGGCGCCCGTGGCCGACTCGATCGTCCGCAGCGGGGTCCCCACCCAGGCGGGATGGACATCGGCGCGCACGAGCCGGATCTGCCCGGACTCGTCGCGGTACTCGTCCGTCGCGCCCATCGGCAGCATGCGACGCAGCACCTGGTCCGACGTCCAGCGCACCGTCGCGACGGTCGGGATGCCGAGCCGCTGGTAGATCTCGGCACGGTGGGGGTCGTAGATGCGCGCCACGACGTTGGCGACCCCGAACGTCTCCCGCACGACGCGTGCGGCGAGGATGTTGGAGTTGTCGCCGTCGGAGACCGCGGCGAACGCGTACGCGTCCTCGATCCCGGCCTGACCCAGCGTGTCGCGGTCGAAGCCGAGCCCGGTGACCTTCTTGCCGGAGAAGTCGGCGTCCAGCCGGCGGAACGCGTCCGGGTTCTGGTCGATGACGGCGACGGAGTGCCCGCTGGCCTCGAGCGACCCGGCCAGGGTCGCCCCGACCCGACCGCAGCCCATGATGACGAAGTGCACGGTGGAGCACGCTACTCCGCCCGGTGCGCAGGTCCGGTGCAGGTCGGGTCCGCAGGTCCGGTGCGCAGGTCGGACCAGTGCCTAGAGTGGTCACTCATGTCTGACATCGCGGACGCCGCCAAGCGGCTCCTGCTCGGGCGGCCGGTCCGCAGCGACCGGCTCGACCACACCCTGCTCCGCAAGCGCATCGCCCTGCCCGTCTTCGCGTCGGACGCGCTCTCCTCGGTCGCGTACGCCCCCGACGAGATCCTCCTGACCCTCGCGCTGGCCGGCCTCGCCGCCACGGTCGTCTCGCCGTGGGTCGGTCTCGGCGTCGTCGTCGTCATGCTCACGGTCATCGCCTCCTACCGGCAGAACGTGCACGCCTACCCGTCCGGCGGCGGGGACTACGAGGTCGCGACCGCGAACCTCGGGCGGACCGCCGGGGTCTCGGTCGCGAGCGCGCTGCTCGTCGACTACGTCCTGACGGTCGCCGTCTCGGTGTCCGCCGGTGCCCAGTACGCGGCGTCCGCGGTCCCGGCGCTGCGCGGGCACGAGACGGCGTTCGCGATCGGGGTGGTCGCGCTGCTCACGCTCGCGAACCTGCGCGGCGTGCGCGAGTCCGGGGCGGCCTTCGCCCTGCCGGTGTACCTGTACATGCTCGGGGTGGGCTCGGTCGCCGTCGTCGGGCTGGTCCGCTACCTGGCGGGGGACCTGCCGCAGGCGGCGAGCGCGGAGCTGGAGATCGTGCCGCAGTCGGGCCTCGAGCAGGGGCTGACCGGGCTGGCGGGTGCGTTCCTCATCCTGCGCGCCTTCGCGTCCGGGTCGGCCGCGCTGACCGGGGTCGAGGCCATCAGCAACGGCGTCCCGGCGTTCCGCAAGCCCAAGTCGCGCAACGCCGCCACGACGCTCGCGCTGCTCGGGCTGATCTCCATCACGTTCATCATGTCGATCCTCGTGCTGGCCCGGGCGACGGGGGTGCACTACGTCGAGGACCCGGCGTCCCAGCTGCTGCGCGACGGCGTCCCGGTGGGTGAGGAGTACGTCCAGCACCCGGTGATCGGCCAGCTCGCCGAGACGGTCTTCGCGGGCTACCCCGTGGTGTTCGTGTCCATCGCCGTGGTCACCGGGCTCATCCTCGTCCTGGCCGCCAACACGGCGTTCAACGGCTTCCCGGTGCTCGGCTCCATCCTGGCCAAGGACGGCTACCTGCCCCGCCAGCTGCACACCCGCGGGGACCGGCTGGCGTTCTCCAACGGCATCATCACCCTGGCGCTCGCGGCCATCGTGCTGATCTGGGCGTTCGACGCCCAGGTCACCCGGCTCATCCAGCTGTACATCGTCGGGGTGTTCGTCTCGTTCACGCTGAGCCAGCTCGGCATGGTCCGGCACTGGACCCGCGAGATGCGCACCGTCACCAGCCCCGTGACCCGGCGCCGCATGGTGCGGTCCCGGGTGATCAACGCGGTCGGGCTCGGTATGACCGGGGTCGTCCTGGTCATCGTCCTCGTCACGAAGTTCACCCACGGCGCCTGGATCGCGATCCTGGCGATGGGCCTGGTGTTCGTGCTCATGAAGGCGATCCGCCGTCACTACGACCTCGTGCGCGCCGAGCTCGCCCTCGGTGACGATCCCGCGGCCGCGCGCGCCCTGCCGAGCCGGGTCCACGCCCTCGTGCTCGTGTCCCGGCTCCACAAGCCGACGATGCGGGCGATCGCCTACGCGCGGGCGTCGCGGCCCCAGGTGCTCGAGGCGGTGACGGTCGGCGTCGACCCCGAGGACGTCGCCGAGCTGCGCGCGCAGTGGGAGGAGCTCGACCTCCCCGTCGCGCTCAAGGTGCTGGACTCCCCGTTCCGGGAGATCACCCGCCCGATCCTCACCTACGTGCGCTCCATCCGCCGCGACAGCCCGCGTGACCTCGTCGTGGTGTACATCCCCGAGTACGTCGTCGGGCACTGGTGGGAGCAGCTCCTGCACAACCAGAGCGCGCTGCGGCTCAAGGGCCGGTTGCTGTTCACCCCGGGTGTCGTGGTCGCCTCGGTGCCGTGGCAGCTCGCCTCGACCGAGGGGCAGACGGGCCTCGAGGGCACCGTGCAGGGTACGGTGCCGGGTGCCTTCTGACCGTCGCCGCCCGCGCAGCCCCCGTCCCGTCCGTGCCCCCCGGACGGGGAGGCCGATGGTCGCATCGTGGAGCTCACGGTCGGGCCGGTCGCGCACGGCGGCCACTGCGTCGCCCGGCTGGACGACGACGCCTCCCCGGGCTCGCCCGGCGGCCGCGGCCGCGTGGTGTTCGTCCGGCACACTCTGCCCGGCGAGCGCGTCCGCGCCCGGCTGACCGAGACCGCCCCGGACGCCTCGTTCTGGCGGGCGGACGCCGTGGAGGTCCTCGAGGCGTCCGACGACCGGGTGCCGTCCGCGTGGCCCGAGGCGGGGCCGGGCGGCGTCGGCGGCGGGGAGCTCGCGCACGTCGCACTGCCCGCGCAGCGCCGGTGGAAGGCGGACGTCGTCGCCGAGCAGCTGCGCCGGCTCGCGAAGCTGGACCGCGACGTCGTCGTCGAGGCGGCGCCCGGGGACGACGCGCGCGGCGGGCTGGGCTGGCGCACGCGGATCGACCTGGTGGCGGACGCCACCGGCCGCGCGGGCATGCTCGGCTACCGGTCGCACGAGGTGCACCCGCTCACCGCGATGCCGCTCGCTGACGAGGCGATCGCCGGGCTCGACCTGTTCGGGCGCACGTGGCCGCCCGGGGCCCGGATCGAGGTGGTCGCCCCGGCCGACGGCACGCCGCTCGTGCTGGTCGACGGCGTCCCGCACGTCGGCGGCCGCGCCGACAAGCGCCCCAACGCGCGCAGCACGGTGCGCGAGCACCTGCGGGTGGGTGAGCGCGAGTACACCTACCGGGTCGCCGCCGACGGCTTCTGGCAGGTGCACCGCGAGGCCCCCGGTGTGCTCGCGCAGGCCGTGCTGGACGGCCTCGGCGACGTCGACGGCGCCACCGTGCTCGACCTGTACGCAGGAGCCGGGCTGTTCACCCTGCCGCTCGCGGACGCCGTCGGGCCGACCGGCGAGGTCGTCAGCGTCGAGGGCGACGAGCGTGCGGTCCGCGACGCACGTCGCAACGTGCACGACCGCGCCAACGTCGAGCTGCACGCCGGGGAGGTCGCCCGGGTGCTGTCCGGTGCCGTGGACGCCGACTCGGACGTCGTGCACGCGGACGCCGTCGTGCTCGACCCGCCGCGTGTGGGCGCCGGGCGCAAGGTGGTCGCGGCGATCGCCGAGCTGCGCCCCGAGCGCGTCGTCTACGTCGCGTGCGACCCCGCGGCCCTCGCCCGCGACGTGTCGTACCTCGCCGAGGCCGGGTACGCGCTGAGCGGGCTGCGGGCGTTCGACCTGTTCCCCATGACGCACCACGTCGAGTGCATCGCGGTGCTCGACCGCGCCTGACCGGGAGGCCGGGTCAGGCGGGTCGGGCGGGTCGGGCGGGTCGCCTCACGGGTTCACCCGCGCGCGTCGTCCGGCGACGGCACGAGGGCGAGGCCCGCCGCGAGCACTCCGAGCAGCAGCCCGGTCCGGGTGTGCGGCAGACGCACCCCGGCAGCGGCCCGCGCCTCGCCGCGGCGGAAGACCCACCGCTCGGCGGCCACGGTGAGCGCGGTCGACGCCCCGAGGAAGAGAACGGCGAACGCCGCACCGACGACCTTCCCGGACGTCGGCAGCGTCGCGAGCGTCGAGGGACCGGACGCCGCCCCTCGGTCGTCGCGTCCTCGGCGACGAACGTGTTGTCCTCGGTCCGCTCCGGGTCCGTGGGGGCGGTGGCCGGGGCATCCGTGACGGGGGTCTCCCGGGCCGCGCGGACCGCCGCGGCCGCTGCCTGCACGTCCGGCAGGGAGCCGGCGGCGATGGCGGCGAGCAAGCCCGTCTTGACCCACGCACGCAGCGGACGCGCACGGATGAGGTCCGGCGTGGCGTAGTAGGCGGCGGTGCCCGCGCCGCTGACGAGGGCGATCCGGGTGCGTGACGGCGTCGGTGTCGTGGTCATGCCGCCCATTGTCGCGGACGACCACCCGATGGTCAGGGCACCGGTCGGCACCGGTCGTGCGCGGTGCGGCGAGGTCTGGCCCTCCGGGCAGGTCCGGCATAGCGTCGGTGGTCAGGGCGCTCGCGTCCGGCGGGCGCGCGACAGCAGGGAGTCGGTCGTGGAGCACATGGACGAGCAGGAAGCCGCCCGGCGCTACGTCGAGGCGGGTCGGATGGCGGCCGCCGAGGCGCGCAAGGCCGGCACGCCCGACTACGACCACCGCGCGCACGACCGCGCGGTCGAGTTCGAGCGCAAGGCGGCCGAGGCGCTCGCCGCCGCCCAGGCGGGCGGGGGTGACGTCGGCGCCGGCGGGCGCTGACCACCGACACCGAGGGGGACCCGCCCGCCGGCGGTGGGTCCCCGGTGTGTGCCGTCCCGGCAGAACGGGTACGATGTATCTTGACGTCAAGATAAACGGGCGGCCCGCCGATGGGCGCGGCCACCCGCGCCCGGTCCGGCGGCCCGTGGGGCGCCGAGCAGTCGCAGCGAAGGAGCAGATGTGAGCAACGTCGACACGTTCGGGTCGAAGGGGACCCTGGAGGTCGGCGAGACCTCCTACGAGATCTACCGCCTCGCCGCGGTGCCCGGCCTCGAGCGCCTGCCGTTCAGCCTCAAGGTGCTCGCGGAGAACCTGCTGCGCACCGAGGACGGCGCCAACATCACCGCCGACCACGTGCGCGCGTTCGCGTCGTGGGACCCGGCCGCCGAGCCGGACACGGAGATCCAGTTCACGCCGGCGCGCGTGGTCATGCAGGACTTCACCGGGGTGCCGTGCGTCGTCGACCTCGCCACGATGCGCGAGGCCGTCGCCGACCTCGGCGGCGACCCGAACCGGATCAACCCGCTCGCCCCGGCCGAGCTCGTCATCGACCACTCGGTGCAGATCGACGTCGCCGGCCGGCGCGACGCGTTCGAGCGCAACGTCGAGCTGGAGTACGAGCGCAACTTCGAGCGCTACCAGTTCCTGCGCTGGGGCCAGACGGCGTTCGACGACTTCAAGGTCGTCCCGCCCGGCACCGGCATCGTGCACCAGGTCAACCTCGAGTACCTGGCCCGCGGCGTGATGACGCGTGAGGTCGGTGGCGTCACCCGCGCGTACCCCGACACCTGCGTCGGCACCGACTCGCACACCACGATGGTCAACGGCATGGGCGTGCTCGGCTGGGGCGTCGGTGGCATCGAGGCCGAGGCCGCGATGCTCGGCCAGCCGGTCTCGATGCTCATCCCGCGCGTCGTCGGCTTCAAGCTCTCCGGGGCGATCCCGGCCGGCGTCACCGCGACCGACGTCGTCCTGACGATCACGCAGCAGCTGCGCCAGCACGGCGTCGTCGGCAAGTTCGTCGAGTTCTACGGCGAGGGCGTCGCCGAGGTCCCGCTCGCCAACCGCGCGACGATCGGCAACATGAGCCCGGAGTTCGGCTCGACCTGCGCGATCTTCCCGATCGACGAGGTCACGGTCGACTACCTGCGGCTGACCGGGCGCTCGGACGACCAGATCGCGCTCGTCGAGGCCTACGCCCGCGAGCAGGGGCTGTGGCACGACCCGTCGTCGGCGACGTACAGCGAGCCGGTGTACTCCGAGTACCTCGAGCTCGACCTGTCCACCGTGGTGCCGTCGATCGCCGGGCCCAAGCGCCCGCAGGACCGCATCGAGCTGACCGAGGCGAAGCAGTCCTTCGCGACCTCGATCCTCGACTACGTCGACGACTTCCAGCACCAGGACACCCAGGGCCTCGACGAGTCGGTCGAGGAGACCTTCCCGGCGTCCGACCCGATCGCGGCGGGCGAGCACGCGGACGCCTCGGCCGCCCCGCGCCACGTCGACGGCGGCGATGCGGCCAAGCGGCCGCACAAGCGCGTCCCGCTCACCCTGGAGAACGGCACCCAGACCGAGCTGGACCACGGGCACGTGGTGATCGCGTCGATCACGTCGTGCACCAACACCTCCAACCCGTCGGTCATGCTGGCCGCCGCGCTGCTGGCCAAGAAGGCCGTCGAGAAGGGGCTCGTCGCCAAGCCGTGGGTCAAGACCTCCATGGCTCCGGGCTCGAAGGTCGTCACCGACTACTACGAGAAGGCCGGCATGTGGCCCTACCTCGAGAAGCTCGGCTTCCACCTCGTCGGGTACGGCTGCGCGACGTGCATCGGCAACTCGGGCCCGCTGCCCGAGGAGGTCTCCGCCGCGGTCAACGAGCACGACCTGTCGGTCGTCTCGGTGCTCTCGGGCAACCGGAACTTCGAGGGCCGCATCAACCCCGACGTGAAGATGAACTACCTCGCGTCGCCGCCGCTGGTGGTCGCCTACGCCCTCGCCGGGACGATGGACTTCGACTTCGAGAACGAGCCGCTCGGCGCCACCGAGGCCGGCGAGGACGTCTACCTGCGCGACATCTGGCCGTCGCCGGCCGAGGTGCAGGAGACGATCGACTTCGCGGTCCAGCGGTCGATGTTCACGAAGGACTACGCCGACGTGTTCGCCGGCGACGAGCGCTGGCAGGGTCTGCAGACCCCCGAGGGCGCGACGTTCGCCTGGGACCCGCAGTCGACCTACGTGCGCAAGCCCCCGTACTTCGACGGCATGGGCGCAACGCCGGAGCCGGTCACCGACATCGCCGGTGCGCGGGTGCTGGCCAAGCTCGGTGACTCGGTCACGACCGACCACATCAGCCCGGCCGGCTCGATCAAGGCGGACAGCCCGGCGGGGGTCTACCTCGCCGAGCACGGCATCGAGCGGCGCGACTTCAACTCCTACGGCTCGCGCCGCGGGAACCACGAGGTCATGATCCGCGGCACGTTCGCCAACATCCGGCTGCGCAACCAGCTCGTGCCCGGCGTCGAGGGCGGCTTCACGGTGAACCACCTCACCGGCGAGCAGACCACCATCTACGACGCCGCGCAGGCCTACGCCGCCGCGGACGTCCCGCTGGTGATCCTCGGCGGCAAGGAGTACGGCTCCGGGTCGTCGCGCGACTGGGCCGCCAAGGGCACCAGCCTGCTCGGCGTCCGCGCGGTCATCACCGAGAGCTTCGAGCGGATCCACCGCTCCAACCTCATCGGGATGGGCGTGCTCCCGCTGCAGTTCCCGGCCGGGGAGAACGCCGAGTCGCTCGGCCTCGACGGCACCGAGACGTTCGACGTCGCGGGCGTCACCGCGCTCAACGAGGGCACCACGCCGCGCACCCTCCGGGTCACGGCGACCAAGGGCGACGGCACCACGGTCGAGTTCGACGCCGTGCTGCGGATCGACACCCCCGGCGAGGCGGACTACTACCGCAACGGCGGCATCCTGCAGTACGTCCTGCGCTCGCTGGTGACCGCGGCCTGACGCACGGGTCCCAGCACGACGACGCCGGCGCTCACCCTCGGGGTGGGCGCCGGTCGTCGTGCGCCCGGGGCTGGGCCGGTGTGGGTGGGTAGGCGGAGACTGGTCGGCATGACGACGACGAAGCGCACCCAGCCCTCGGTGAAGACCGTGCCCACCCCGGACGACGTCGGCGCGTTCGTCGCCGCGGTGGCCGACGACGTCCGGCGGCGCGACGCCGAGACGCTCGTCGAGCTCATGGCTCGCGCGACCGGTCAGCCGCCGGTCCTGTGGGGCCCGTCGATCGTCGGCTTCGGCTCGTACCACTACGTGTACGAGTCCGGCCGTGAGGGGGACGCCAGCGCGGTCGGCTTCTCCCCGCGCAAGGCGTCGACGACCGTCTACCTCGCCGACGGCTTCGACGCGTACACCGACGACCTCGCGCGCCTGGGACCGCACTCGCTGGGCAAGTCCTGCCTGTACCTCAAGGACCTGTCGACGGTCGACCTGGCGGTCCTGGAGGGGATGGTGCGGCGGTCGTACGAGGTGACCACCACGCGCACCTGGCCGGCGGGGCAGTGACGGCGCGCCGCAGCCGCGACACGGCACGGCGCCGCGGCCTCGCTCCTGGGCGCAGCGCCGCCTGAGCGATGAGTTCCCCGGCGCGGGCGAGTCATCCTCATCGACCAGGACGACCTCGTCGGGAGAGTGTGCCGTGGGACGGATCGACATCGAGCTCTTCGTGACCCTGGACTTCGTCGGGCAGGCGCCCGGCGGTCCGGAGGAGGACCGCGAGGGCGGGTTCTCGTTCGGCGGGTGGCAGGCGCCACTGCTCGACGACGTCGCCGCCGCGCAGGTCGACGCCGCGTACGAAGGCACCGACGCCCTCCTGCTGGGCCGCCGGACGTACGACATCTTCGCCGCCTACTGGCCGCACCAGCAGGGCGGTGCGGACGACGACTTCGCCGCGCTCTTCAACCGCGTGCCGAAGTACGTCGCGTCCCGCGGTACCCCGGACCTCTCGTGGGCCAACTCGACCCTCCTGGGGGCGGACCTGACCAGCGCCGTCCGTGAGCTCCGCAACCGCCACGAGCACGTCAAGGTCGTCGGGAGCCTCGACCTCGTCCAGACCCTTCTCCGCGGGCAGCTCTTCGACCGCCTCGATCTGTGGGTGCACCCGATCCTGCTCGGCGTGGGGAAGAAGGTCTTCCACGACGGCGCCGTGCCCACGAACCTCACGCTCCTGCAACCGCCGATGGCCAGCCCTCAGGGCACCGTGTACCTGCGCTACGGGCTCGCCCCGGGCACCCCGGAGACCGGCGACATGACCTCACCCGATCGCGGCACCGAGAGACAGGACTGAGCACGCCCGCGAGGTCTCGGCGAGGCGGGTCGGGTACCGCCGTCGCCTGCGCACCAGGTACAGAGCCGCGAACCACGTCTCGACCGTAGCCGCGCTCACGGCAGCGGCGCCTCCGGCCGACCGCCGACGCGCAGCCACCCTGGAAGCCGTCGACCAGATCCGTCGCGCGGACGCAGCCGAGCTGACGCAGGGTCGCAGCCGCCAGGCTCGAGCTGTAGCCCTCGTTGCACACCACGATGATCCGCCGGCCGGGGTCGTCGGCCTCGGGCAGCCGGTCAGGGCTGGTCGGATCGAGCCGCCACTCCAGCACGTTGCGGTCGACGACCACGGCACCGGGCAGGGCACCGTCCCTGAGCCGCTGCTCGACGGGACGCGTGTCCACCACCAGCGCCCCGGCCGCGACCTCCTCGCCCAGCGACCGGGCGTCGACGCGATCCAGACCGGCGCGCGCCTGGGCGAGGAGGCGGTCGATCGAGGCGGTCGTCGGGCCTTCCGGCCTCGGCGCGCTCCGGGCACCCTCGGGACACATGGCGCCGAGCGTCACCAGCGGACCGGCGCCGTCAGCAGGCGCCGGGCCCGCCGGCGGCGTCATGGTCGGGTCAGCGCAGGTCGTCGACCGACGCCAGCGTGACGACGCCGTCGAGCGCGCGGGCGAAGTCGCCGTCGAGGGTCACGAGCGCGTCGCCCTGGAGCTCGGTCAGCGCGACGTACTCGGCGCCGAGGGTCTCCCACCAGCCGAGGCGGTCCGCGACCTCCCACGCGCGGCGGCGCATCGGGGCGTCGCCGAGCATGCGGACCTTGATCTTGTTGGCCTGCGCGAGGCGCTCACGGGCGACCTCGTCGCTCAGCTCGCCGCGCTGCACGGCCTCGTGCAGGTTCGACATGACCTGCGAGCGCAGGAACGTGGGGGCGAGCAGCTCGTGCTCCGCTCCGACGGTGATCCCCTCCGCCGCGAGATGGAGGACGGCACTGGCATCGACGACGAACTTGGTCACGGCTTCTCCTTGGGTCGCGAAACGGAAGGATCCTAAGGGGTCGGGCGGGTCGCCGTGGGTCTGTCCGCCGAGCAGGACGGGCGGGTCAGGTCGCGGGGGCGTTCGCGGGTGGCGCCACGGGCCCCGATCGCCGGCGGCGCCGGCGCCGCACCGCGAGCCAGAGCACGAGCAGCACGGCGGCCACCGCGGCCCACGGCAGCAGCACCCCGGCGACGAGCAGCGCCGCGGACAGCGCGGTGACCAGCGACTCCCACCCGGTCACCAGGCCGCCCCAGAACCCGGCCGGCTCGAGCACCGGGGTGGGGTCGTCGGCGCGGAGCTCGAGCGCGAGGGTCGACATCTCGACCTGGTCGGCGAGCCGCGCACGCTGCGACTGCAGCTGCTCGAGGTCGGACTGCCGCTGGGTGAGGCTGCTCTCCGCGGCGACCAGGTCCGCCGTCGACTCCGCTCGCGTGAGCAGGTCCTCCAGCCGGGTCACCGAGATCTGCAGGGCGCGGATCCGGGCGTCGAGGTCCTGGGCCTGACCCGTCACGTCGGTGCTGCGGAGCTGGACGTCGTCGACGGTGCCGAGGCGCTCGAGCTCGGCGAGCACCGGCGTCAGCCCCGCGGCCGGCACCCGGACCACGAGCCGCGCGGATGCCGGCCGGTCGTCGGACCCCGCATGCTCGACCCGCTCCTGGACCCGGCCCCCGGACTGCTCGACGAGCGCCGCGGCGTCCTGGACGGCGGTGCGCGGGTCCTCGACGGTCATCGCCACGGTGCCCTCGGTGATCACCTGGCGTGCCTCGTCGGCGGCCACGGCCCCGAGGTCGCCGCCGACCTCCCCGGAGCCCGCGGTGTCGCTCTGCGCCATGGCCTCCTCGGAGGCGCCGGCGGAGTCCTGTCCGAATCCGTCGGCGGACCCGGCGGCGTCCGAGCTGCCTCCGGCGGTGCAGCCGGTGAGCAGCAGGAGCAGCAGGCCGACGACGGCGACGACGGATCTCATGACGCCACCGTAGGAAGGCGGTGACCGTCCGTGACATCAGCCGGGGCGTCCGTGATCGGATCGTGGCCCGCCGTCGCGATCCGGTGCCGTTCCGTGACCTGCGCCGGGCCCGTGCCGTGACCTGCGCCGGCACCTCCGCCGGGCCTGCGCCGTCCTCTGCTCAGTCGGCGAGGACCTGCGCCATCGCCGCGCGCCCCACGGCCCGCATCACCGGGTCGTCGTCGGAGTGCGCCAGCATCGCCGACGCCATGCACAGCGCCCACCCGCGGGCGCGGGCCCACGTGGCGTCGTCCGGCCCGCTCGCCGCGGTGACCCCGGCGCGGAACGCGCGCCGCCCGGCGGCGTCGAACGTCAGCCACGCGGTCGCCAGGTCGGTGGCCGGGTCGCCGGCCGTCACGTCACCCCAGTCGAGCACGGCGGCGAGCCCGCCGTCCGGCGCGACCAGCAGGTTCACCGGGTGCAGGTCGCCGTGCAGCCACAGCGGCGGGCCCGACCACGGCGGGACGTCGAGCGCGTCCCGCCACCGGGCGAGCACGCGGTCGGCGTCGGGCACCGCCCCGGTGGCGAGCCGCTCGCGGACCGCACGGTCGCGCGTGCTCAGGGGCACGCCGCGCACGGGGTTGTGCGGCGCGTCGCCGGGTGCCGGGGTGTGCAGGGCGGCCACCACGGCGGCGAGCGGGCCGGCGAGCGCACTGCGCCCCGCGCGGGGCACGAGCCCGCCGAGACGTCCGGTGAACCACGGGACGACGCTCCACGACCACGCGAACGCCGGCGACGGACGGCCCACGCGCACCGGGACGGGCACGGGCGCCGGCAGCCGGGCGGCCAGCCCGGGCAGCCACCGCTGCTCGTGCCGGACGAGCGCGTCGGCGCTCGCGCGGCGCGGGACCCGGACGGCGAGGTCGTCACCCAGGCGCAGCACCACGGTGTCCCACCCGGACGCCGCGACGGCGAGCGGCCGGTCCGCCAGGTCGGGGTGCTGCTCGCGCAGCAGCGCCCGGACGAGCGCGGGAGTGACGTCGACCTCGGCGGCCGGGCGGGTCGCCACCGTTCTCAGACCGGCGCGGGGACCGCGTGGCGGCGGTCCCACGGCTCGGTCCAGCCGAGGGCGTCGAAGACGCGGTCGAGCACGATGGCGGTGAACCCCCACACGAGGTGCTCACCGGCGAGGAAGGCGGGGAGCGGTGCACCACGGCTCCGACGCGGTGCTCGGTGACCCGGCGGTGGGCGGGGTCGAGGAGGTCGGCGACGGGGGCGCGGAACACGTGCGACGACTCGCCCACGTCCACGACGCCGACCGGCGACGGCGTCGACCACCACGCGAGGACGGGGGTGACGAGGTGGTCG
Source organism: Cellulomonas sp. ATA003 (assembly GCF_031582905.1). NCBI lineage: Bacteria > Bacillati > Actinomycetota > Actinomycetes > Micrococcales > Cellulomonadaceae > Cellulomonas > Cellulomonas sp. ATA003. Next base: position 2,259,353 of record NZ_CP133990.1, on the reverse strand, counting down.
CTCACCGGGACGGCGATCTGCCCCAGCGTGCCGAGCACCTCGACCCCGTCCGGGTCGAGGCCCGTCTCCTCGACCGCCTCGCGCACCGCCGCGGCCTCGGGGCCGGCGTCGTCGGGGTCGACCCGCCCACCCGGGAAGGCGACCTGACCGGAGTGGTGGCGCAACGTCGTGGCCCGGCCGACCAGGAGGACGTCGAGGTCGGCCGGGACGGCACGGGTCGGGTGCAGGCCGGGGCGCGCGTCGAGGACCCCGAAGAGCACGAGCACGGCAGCGGGGCGCGGGGACGGTCCGGCGGTGCGGGACAAGGCGTCCCAGCGCACTCCGCGTGCGGCGAGCGCGGCGAGCTGCTCGCGCGCCGCCGCCGTGGTCGCCGGCGGGCCCTGCTGCCCCACCGGCGGAGCACCCGGGCCGACGCCGTCGCTCATGCCGCGGTCACCACCCGGCGGGGAGCGGTCGACCCTCGTCGTACCCCGCCGCGGACTGGATGCCGACGACGGCCCGCTCCGCGAGCTCCTCGAGCCTCGCCGCCCCGACGTAGGTGCACGCCGACCGCAGGCCGGAGGTGATCCGGTCGAGCAGGTCCTCGACGCCGGGACGCTCGGGGTCCAGGTACATCCGCGAGCTGGAGATGCCCTCCTCGTACAGGCCCTTGCGGGCCCGGTCGAAGGCCGAGCCACCGCGGGTGCGCGCAGCCACCGCGCGCGCCGACGCCATCCCGAAGCTCTCCTTGTACAGCCGCCCGGTGCCGTCCTCGTGCAGGTCGCCCGGGCTCTCGTGCGTCCCGGCGAACCAGGACCCCACCATGACCTGCGACGCCCCCGCAGCCAGCGCGAGTGCGACGTCCCGCGGGTGCCGCACCCCGCCGTCGGCCCACACGTGCTTGCCCAGGCGCCGGGCCTCCTCGGCGCACTCGAGCACCGCGGAGAACTGCGGGCGGCCGACGGCGGTCATCATCCGGGTCGTGCACATCGCACCGGGACCGACGCCGACCTTGACGATGTCCGCACCCGCCGCGACGAGGTCGCGGGTGCCCTCGGCGGTGACGACGTTGCCGGCGACCACCGGGACGTCGGGGGACAGGCTGCGCACCGCGGCGACGGCGTCCAGCATCTTGCGCTGGTGACCGTGCGCGGTGTCGACGACGAGCACGTCGACGCCCGCCTCGAGCAGCGCGGCGGCCTTGGCGCGCACGTCGCCGTTGATGCCCACGGCGGCCGCGATCCGCAGCCGCCCGCCGGAGTCGACGGCCGGGGTGTACACCGACGAGCGCAGGGCGCCGGTCCGGGTCAGGACGCCCACCAGGACGCCGTCGTCCACCACGGGGAGAAGCGGCGCCGGGACGCGTGCAGCCGCTCGAACGCGGCCTCCAGGCCGCCCGGGCCGGCGAGCACGTCGGCCTCGACGACCGTCGGGTCGGCCGTCATGACCTCGCCCACCTGGGTGAAGCGGTCGACGCCGCCGCAGTCCGCCTCGCTGACCACGCCCACCGGCCGGCCGTCGTGGACGACGACGGCGGCGCCGTGGGACCGCTTGCCGATGAGGGTCAGCGCGGTGTGCACGGTGTCGGTCGGGGCGACGACGACGGCGGTCTCGACGACGGTGTGCCGGGACTTGACCGACTCGACGACCTCCGCGACGACGGCCCCCGGGATGTCCTGCGGGATGACGGCCAGACCCCGCGGCGCGCCACCGTCTCGGCCATCCGGCGCCCGGAGACGGCCGTCATGTTGGCGACGACCACCGGGATCGTGGTGCCGCTGCCGTCCACGGTCGACAGGTCGACGTCGAACCGGGACGTCACCTCCGAGCGGGACGGGACGAGGAAGACGTCGCCGTAGGTCAGGTCGGAGGTCGGCTCGTGGCCGGGCAGGAAACGCATGGGCGCCAGTCTACGAACGGTGCGCGACGGGTCGCGGCGCGTCACAGCACGGCCGGGCGCGGCGAAGGGGAGCGCGACCTAGACTGGGGGTCGCCACCGCGCCGGTACACCCGTCCCGGTGCGGCGACGTCGCCACACCGGACGCCCTGAGAGGACACGTCATGGGCCTGCTCGCCCAGATCGGGACCCCGGCCGACCTGCGCCGGCTCACCCCGGCCGAGGTGGACCGGCTCGCCGCGGAGATCCGCGACTTCCTCGTCCAGTCGGTCTCCCGGACCGGCGGCCACCTGGGCCCCAACCTCGGCGTCGTCGAGCTCACGCTGGCCATGCACCGGGTGTTCGACTCACCGCGCGACTCGATGGTGTTCGATACCGGTCACCAGGCCTACGTGCACAAGCTGATCACCGGCCGCCAGGACTTCTCCGCGCTGCGCAAGCGCGACGGGCTGTCCGGGTACCCGAGCCGGGCCGAGTCCGTGCACGACGTCGTGGAGAACTCCCACGCGTCCACCGCGCTGAGCTGGGCGGACGGCATCGCCAAGGCGAACGTCGTGCGCGGCCTGACCGACCGGCACGTCGTCGCCGTGATCGGCGACGGCGCGCTGACCGGCGGCATGGCGTGGGAGGCCCTCAACAACATCGCCGAGGGACACGACCGCCGGCTCGTCGTCGTCGTCAACGACAACGGCCGCTCCTACGCGCCGACGATCGGCGGGCTCGCCTTCCACCTGGACACCCTGCGCACCACGCGCGGGTACGAGACCTTCCTCGACTGGGGCAAGCGCGCGCTGCACCGCACGGGCATGCCCGGCCGGTTCGCCTACGAGTGGCTGCACGGGCTGAAGAAGGGCCTCAAGGACGTCGTCATGCCGCAGGGCATGTTCGAGGACCTCGGCATCAAGTACGTCGGGCCGATCGACGGGCACGACGAGCTCGCCGTCGAGCACGCGCTGACCCGCGCCAAGGCCTTCGGCGGGCCGGTCATCGTGCACGTCATGACCGAGAAGGGCCGCGGGTACTCCCCGGCCGAGCAGGACGTCGCCGACCGCTTCCACGCCGTCGGGCAGATCCACCCCGAGACCGGGCTGCCGATCGCGCCGTCCCGGTTCGGCTGGACGAAGGTGTTCGCCGACGAGATGGTCCACATCGGCCGGCGGCGCCCCGACGTCGTCGCGATCACCGCGGCGATGCTCGCGCCGGTAGGTCTGGCCCCGTTCGCGGCGGAGTTCCCCACCCGCACCTTCGACGTCGGCATCGCGGAGCAGCACGCGGCGACGTCCGCCGCGGGCATGGCGTTCGCCGGCCTGCACCCGGTGGTGGCGGTGTACGCGACCTTCCTCAACCGCGCGTTCGACCAGGTGCTCATGGATGTCGCGCTGCACCGCGCGGGCGTCACCTTCGTGCTCGACCGCGCCGGCATCACCGGTGACGACGGCGCGAGCCACAACGGCATGTGGGACATGGCGATGCTCTCCGTGGTGCCCGGGCTGCACCTGGCCGCACCGCGCGACGAGCCCACGCTGCGGGACGTCCTGCGGACGGCGGTGGACATCGACGACGCCCCGAGCGTCGTCCGGTACCCGAAGGGCGCGCTGACCGATCCGATCGAGGCGCTCGAGCACGTCGACGGTGTCGACGTCCTGGCGCGCCTGGGCGAGCCGGGTGCGCCCGAGGTGCTCCTCGTCGGTGTCGGCGCGATGGTGCCCACGGCCCTGGAGACGGCCGACCTCCTCGCGGCGCACGGCCTGCGGGTCACCGTGGTCGACCCCCGGTGGGTGCTGCCGGTCCCGCCCGCGCTGGTCAAGATGGCTGGCGAGCACACGCACGTGGTGACCGTCGAGGACGGGCTGGTCGACGGCGGCGTGGGGGCGCTCCTGGGGCAGCGGGCGCGCGAGGCGGGCGTCGCCACCCCGGTGCAGTCCATCGGCATCCCGCTCGGGTTCCTCGACCACGCGACCCGCGACCAGATCGTCGGACAGCTGCGGCTGCGCCCGCAGGACATCGCGCGGGACGTGGTGACCGCGCTGGCCGCCGCGCGCTGAGCCACGCGTGACGACCGACGGCCACCGGTACCAGGTCGACGTCCTGCACCTGCTCGTGTCCCCCGAGCACGCGTACTTCGGGCGCCCCAGGGACGGCGCCGTGGACGTCCCGACGACGGACGCCGACAGCGCCGAGCTGGTCGCCGGCAAGGGCATCGTCGGTGACCGGTTCTACGGCAAGGCGGCCCACATGGACGCCGCCGTGACCCTGTTCGCGGTCGAGGCGCTCGAGGCCATCGCCGCCGACCTCGGCGCCGAACCCTTCGACCCCCTGCTGACCCGCCGCAACGTCGTGCTGCGCGGCGCCCAGCTCGCGCCGCTGCTCGGCGAGGAGGTCGTCCTGGAGTCGGGCGGGGTGGGTGGGACCCCGGCCGGCTCCGTGCGGCTGCGCGTCGGCCGGCCGGCGAACCCGTGCGTGTGGATGGACCGGGTGCTGGCGCCGGGCGCGCACGCGGCGATGCGGGGGCGGGGCGGGGTGCGCTGCGGGGTGCTGGCCGGTGGGACGCTGCACCGCGGTCCGGCGTGGCTGGTCAGCCCGGTGCCGCTCGACCCGGCCCGGGCCGGGGAGGCGGTCCGCCGACTGCCGTCACGGCTGCCGTGACCCGCCGGTCCGCCGGCGTGGAGCGCCGTCGGAGCGGGCTCAGGCCGAGACGGGGAGCCCCTGCAGCCACGCACGCCAGGCCGACTCCTCGCGCCGCACGTAGTCCGCGGCATCGGCGGAGAACAGGTACGCCCGCACGCCCGCCGTCGCCGTGCCGTCGCCCTCGCCGTAGGTGTAGACGCTGAGCATCCCGGGCACCGGTGCGGTGAGCCGGACCAGGGCCTGCCGCTCGCCGACCCGCGCGACCGTGCCGGTGGTGCCGAGCACCCTGAACGCCGCTCCCTCGCCGCCGAGCCCGAGCGCGTCGCGCGCGGCACCCCACAGCGCCTCGGCGTCGCCGGGATGGGAGGCGCTGACGTCCAGCGGGGTCGCCTCCTGGCCGGGGAAGTACGTGAGGTAGAGGCGCAGGGTGTCGAAGTACGGCATCCAGCCGGCGCCCATCTCCGCCCAGAACTCCGACTCCCAGTCCGCGCCGGTCCCGAAGCCGCTGCTCGTGACGTGCACGACGCAGGTCCCGCCGGACTGCGCCTCGACGACGAACTCCGACGTCAGCGGGCTGAGCGCGTCCGGGTCCTGGCCCATGAGGGCGGCCCAGTCCTCCTCGTAGGCGAGGCGGCGCGGCGGGTCCCAGCCGGTGACCCGGCCGTCCGAGCCCATCTCCGGGCCCATGGAGAAGTGCAGGAACCCCCTCGCGCTCCTCCATCTCGGTCGGCACGAACCAGGCGCTCATGCCCCGGGCGGTGGCGATGGCCTGCCAGACCTGCTCCGGGGTGCCCGGGACCTCGACGCTGAACTCCAGGTGGTACGGGACGTCCGGGATCGTGCTCATGCGTCCTCCTCGACGAGTGGGTGGGCGGCGATGACGAGCCGGTACGGGCGCCCGTCGTCGTGGTGGTGGCGAGCGGCCAGGTCGAGCACCGCGGCGGTCAGGTCGTCCGCGAAGGCGGCCCGGTCGGCGGCCGACCGGAAGCCGATCTGCGTGTCGATGGTGAACGTGGGGAGGCGCCTGCCGGACGCGCCGGCTCGGCGGACCAGCGCGCCGACCTCGCGCACCAGCCGACCGGCCAGCGCGACGAGGTAGCCCGCCGACAGGTGGTCGGCGGTGGCGTCCGGGTCGGCCGCGGACGCGCTCACCGCCGCCGGGGACACGACGTACGACGCCGCCGACGCCTGCAGCACCCGCTCGGTGATGCCACCGTGCCGGCGCTCCTCGGACAGCTCCACCAGACCGTGGGCCTCGAGCGCCTTGAGGTGGTAGTTGACCTTCTGGCGCGCGATGCCGACCCGGGTGGCGAGCCCGGCGGCGGAGGCAGGGACGACGAGCTCACCGAGCAGTCGGGCCCGGACAGGATCCAGCGCGGCGGCGGCTGCCACCGCGTCTTCGATGACCTCGACGTCCTGCACGGTCCCCACCGTGGCCCCGACAACTATTGTTGTCAAGGGTCGGGTCGACGACGCGGTCGCCCGGCGTCGGCGGCGCGTCGCCGGGCCGACTCTGCGAGGCCGGCCGCGCGCGGCTAGGGCGCGACGTCGTCGTCGACCCACTCCAGGAGGTCCCCGGGCTGGCAGTCGAGGACTCGGCACATCGCCTCGAGCGTGCTGAACCGCACCGCCTTGGCGCGGCCGTTCTTGAGCACCGCCACGTTGGCCGGCGTGAGGCCGACCCGGTCGGCGAACTCGCCCACGCTCATCTTGCGCTTGGCCAGCTCGACGTCGATGCGGACGACGATGGCCATCAGATCACCGCATCCATGTCGGTCCGCAGGACGGCGGCCTGCCGCAGCAGCGCGCGCAGGACCACCATGAGCATGACCGCGACGGCGCCCACCAGGACCAGCCCCAGCAGCAGCATGGGCGCCCCCGGGTCCCGCAGCTCGGGTGTGGCCAGCATGATCGCGATCAGCCATGCCGACGTCCCGGCGAGCAGGACCCAGGCGGCCGCGACCGCCCAGACGATGCCGTCGACCCAGGAGAAGGCCGCGGTGCTGAAGATGCGGTCCGCCTCCACCATCGTCAGCAGCTTCCAGGTGCACACGATGACGACCTCGACGCACAGCAGCCCGAGCACGCCGATGGTGGTGAGCGGCCAGCGCAGGTAGGTGAGGTCCACCGATCCCTGCCCGATGTCCGCGAACTGCCCCGGGACGGCGAGCGTCTGCCCCACGACGCAGGCGGCGAACAGCAGCACCAGGAGGACTCGCAGGAGGACCACGACCGTGCGCGTCAGTGTCATGCCCCGAGTATCGACGGCTTCGGCATCGAATGACGAACGATAGAGATTGCGCGACACTCGATGGCCCGCGGCGCGTGCCCACCGCCGGTCCGCCACCGAGAGGTCCTCCTGTGCCCTACGTCCTCGCCGTCCTCCTGCTCGCGGTCGGGGCCGCCGCCGTCGTCGCCGGTGGCGCGGACGACTCGCCGGGCCTGCAGGGCCTGGGGGTCCTGCTGGCCGCCGGGGCGGTCTGGCTCGCGGTGCGCACCGCGCGCCGCCGCCGCCGGCGGCCCTGAGCGCTCCGTCGCCCGCTCAGCCGCGCGGCACGTCCGCGACCCCGGGCGCGAGCAGGCGGCGCCCGAGGACGCGCTCGGACGTCCCGGTGCGGTCGAGGTACGGCGTGATCCCGCCGAGGTGGAACGGCCAGCCGGCGCCCAGGATCATCGCGAGGTCGATCGACTCCGGTGACGCGACGACGCCCTCGTCGAGCATGAGCCCGATCTCCTGCGCGAGCCCGGCCAGGACGGCGTCGCGCACGCCGTCGGCGTCGAGGGAGCCGGGGCGCCCGGGCGAGCCGAAGACGTCCTGGATCGCCGGGTCGACCGCGTGCTCGGCGCCGCGACCGTCGGGGACGGGCACCACCCGGCGCCCCTCGGACGCGAGGCGCTCGAGCCCGGGGGACAGCGGGTACCGGTCCCCGAGGTCCTCGTGCAGCGAGCGCAGCACGTGCAGCGCGACCGGCAGCCCGACGAGCTGGATGAGCGCGAACGGCCCCATCGGCAGACCGAGCGGGCGCAGCGCGACGTCCGCCACGCCGACCGGGGTGCCGGACTCCACGGCCGCGGCGACCTCGGCGAGCATCCGCAGCAGCAGCCGGTTGACGACGAAGCCGGGCCGGTCGGCGACGCCGACGGCCGTCTTGCCGAGGGCCTTGGCGACGGCGAAGGCGGTGGCGACCGCGGCGTCGGACGACGACGCGGTGCGCACGACCTCGATGAGCGGCATCTGGGCGACGGGGTTGAAGAAGTGCAGGCCGACGACGCGCTCGGGCCGGCGCAGGTGTGCCGACATCTGGGTCACCGAGAGCGCGGAGGTGTTGGTGGCGAGCACGGTGTGCTCGCCGACGAGGTCCTCGAGCTCGGCGAACACGCGCTGCTTGATCGCCATCACCTCGGTGACCGCCTCGATGACGAGGTCGGCGCCGGCGAGCGTCGACAGGTCGGTGCTCACGGTGATCGACGCGAGGACGCGGTTGCCCTCGGCGTCCGAGAGCCGGCCCTTGGCGACCATGCCGTCGACGAGGGACCGCACCCCGGCCAGCCCCGCCGCGACCCGCTCGTCGTCCACCTCGCGCAGCGCGACCGGCACCCGCAGCCGGCGGGCGAGCAGCACCGCGAGCTGACCGGCCATCAGCCCGGCGCCGACGATGCCGACCGAGCGCACCGGCACGGCGAGGTCCTCGGACGGCGCACCGGCGGGCTTGCGCGCCTTGCGGGTCGTGAGGTCGAACGCGTAGAGGCCGGCGCGCAGCTCGTCGGACATGAGCAGGTCGGTGAGCACGTCGTCCTCGGCGGCGAACGCGGTGTCCCGGTCCGCCGTGCGGGACCCGGCCACGAGCTCGAGGGCGCGGTACGGGGCCTGCTTGGCCCCGTGCAGGCGGGCGTCGAGCGCGGCGCGGGCGGCGGTGATCGTCGCGTCCCACGTGGCGTCGTCGTCGGGCCCCGCGTCGGACGGGCTGCGGGCGACCTGCACCCGCCCGGCGAGCACGTCGGCGGTCCACACCAGCGACTGCTCGAGGAAGTCGGCCGGGTGCAGGAGCACGTCGGCGAGGCCCAGCTCCACCGCCTCGGCCGCCTTGGTCATCCGGTTGTTCGCGAGCGGACGGGTGAGGATGAGGTCGAGCGCGCGGCGGACGCCGACCAGCCGGGGCAGCAGCGTGCAGCCGCCCCACCCCGGGACCAGCCCGAGGAAGGTCTCGGGCAGCGCGATCGCCGTGACGTCCGCGGCGACGGTCCGGTACGTGCAGTGCAGCGCCACCTCGAGGCCACCGCCGAGCGCGACGCCGTTGACGTAGGCGAACGTCGGGACGCCCATCTCGCCGAGGATCCGCAGGGTGGCGTGGCCGAGCTCGGCGATCGCCCGAGCGTCGCGGCGGTCGGCGATCGCCGCGACCGCGGTGAGGTCGGCGCCGGCCGCGAGGAAGTACGGCTTGCCGGTGATGCCGACGGCGACGATCTCGCCCGCGTCGGCGCGTCGGCGCACCGCCTGCAGGGCGTCCTGCAGACCGGCCATCCCGGCCGCACCGAGGGTCGTGGGCTTGGTGTGGTCGAGCCCGTTGTCGAGCGTGACGAGCGCGAGGACGCCGGCGCCACCGGGCAGCTCGACGTCGCGCACGAGCGCGCGCGTGACGCGCTCGGGCCGGGCCGCCGGGGAGTGGTGGGGGTGCTCATGCGCTGCGCTCCTGCAGGGTGGGGGCGGTCGGGTCGTAGTCGGCGTGGTGGGGGTTCTCCCAGATCACCGTGCCGCCCTGGCCCAGGCCGACGCACAGCGTCGTCAGGCCGTAGCGGACGTCCGGCCGCGCCGCGAAGTGCCGCGCGAGCTGGGTCATGAGCCGGACGCCGGACGACGCGAGCGGGTGCCCGACGGCGATCGCGCCGCCGTCGGGGTTGACCCGCGGGTCCTCGTCGTCGATGCCGAACGCGTCGAGGAACGCGAGCACCTGCACGGCGAACGCCTCGTTGATCTCGACCAGCCCGATGTCGTCGATCGTCAGCCCGGCTCGGGCGAGGGCGCGCTCGGTCGCGGGCACCGGGCCCAGGCCCATGACGGCCGGGTCCACGCCGGCGTAGGCGAACGTCACCATCCGCATCCGGGGCGCGAGCCCGAGCTCGGCGGCGGTGTCCTCCGCGGCGAGCAGGCACATCGCCGCACCGTCGGTCAGCGGAGCCGATGTCGCCGCGGTCACCCGGCCACCGGGACGGAACGGGGTCGGCAGGCCGCGGACGGCCTCGAGCGTGGTGCCGGGGCGGGGCGGCTCGTCGGCGGTCGCCAGGCCCCAGCCGCACTCGGAATCACGGACGGCGACCGGCACGAGGTCGGGGGCGATCCGCCCGGCGGCCAGCGCGGCGGCGTACTTCGCCTGGCTCGCGACCCCGAGGGCGTCGGCGCGCTCGCGGGTCAGCGCGGGGTAGCGGTCGTGCAGGTTCTCGGCCGTCCGGCCCATGAGCAGCGCGTCGCCGCTCACGAGCCGCTCGGACGCGAAGCGCGGGTTGGGGTCGGCGTCGAACCCCATCGGGTGACGGCCCATGTGCTCGACCCCGCCGGCCAGGGCGACGTCCTGCGCGCCCACGCCGATCGCGGCGGCGGTCGACGTCACCGCCGTCATCGCCCCGGCGCACATGCGGTCGATCGCGTACCCCGGGACGCTGCGCGGCAGCCCGGCGAGGACGCCGACGGTCCGCCCGAGGGTCAGCCCCTGGTCACCGGACTGCGTGGTCGCCGCGATGGCGACCTCGTCGACCCGCTCGGGCGGGAGCTCGGGGTGGCGCCGCAGGAGCTCACGGACCGCCTTGACCGCGAGGTCGTCGGCACGGGTGTGGGCGTAGAGGCCGTCGGGGCGGGCGCGCCCGAAGGGGGTCCGCACCCCCTCGACGAACACGGTCGGGCGGACGGTGGCACGTGGCGATGCGCTGGGCATCGGACCTCCTGGCGTGGACGACGGTGTCCTGGCGCCCGGGGACCGGGTGCCGGTGACGGACGGCGCGGCGGGCCGCGGCCGTCCGTCGTCGATGTTACTGGTCGGTAACCAGTGCCTCCGCGAGCAACGGGGCCGTCAGGGTGACCTGCCACGCACGCGCGCCGCCGGCGGTGAGGAACGCGCCGATCGACTCGGCGTCCAGCACCGGGGGCGGGCTCCAGCACAGCCGGCGGAGCAGGTCGGGCTGCAGCAGGTTCTCCACCGGCACCGTGTGCTCGGCGGAGAGCGCGGTGACGACCTCGCGGGCCGCGGCGAGGCGCGCGGCGGCGTCCGGGTCCCGGTCGGCCCACGTCCGCGGCGGCGGCGGCGCGTCGGACTTCGGGCCGCGCACCGACGGCAGGTCCGCCTCGGGCGTCGCCAGGCCGCGCTGGATCGCCGCCTGCCACACGGTGATGCGGCGTCGGGCGCCCTTGCCGGAGAACGACGGCAGGGCGGTGAGGGCCTCGACGGAGCGGGGCATCGCCTGGGCCGCCGCGACGATGGCGGCGTCGGGGAGCACGCGGCCGGGGGAGATGTCCCGTTCGCGGGCGTTGCGGTCCCGTGCCGTCCACAGCTCGCGGACGACGGCGAGCCGGCGGGCGTCGCGGATCACGTGCAGCCCTGAGACGCGCCGCCACGGCTCGAGCCGCGGCGGCGGCGGCGGGGTGAGCCGGACCGCCTCGAACTCCTCCGCGGCCCACTGGGCCTTGCCCGCCTGGGCGAGCCGCTCCGCCATCACGGCGCGCAGCTCCACGAGCACCTCGACGTCGAGCGCGGCGTACCGCAGCCACTCGTCCGGCAGCGGCCGGGTCGACCAGTCGACGGCCGAGTGCTCCTTGGCCAGTCCCAGCCCGAGCAGGTCGGCGACCACCGCCGCCAGGCCGACGCGCTCGAGCCCCAGCAGCCGGGCCCCGAGCTCGGTGTCGAAGATCCGGGTCGGACGCATGCCCTGCTCGGCGAGACCGGGCAGGTCCTGCGACGCCGCGTGCAGCACCCACTCGACACCGACCAGCGCCTCGGAGAGCGCGGACAGGTCGGGCAGGGCGATCGGGTCGATGAGGGCGGTGCCCGCGCCCTCGCGGCGGACCTGCACGAGGTAGGTCCGCTGGCCGTACCGGTACCCGGAGGCGCGCTCGGCGTCGACGGCGACCGGCCCGGTGCCGGCGGCGAACGCGTCCACGACGTCGGCGAGCTCCGCCGCGGTGGTGACCACGGCGGGGACACCGTCGACCGGCTGCACGAGGGGGACGACGTCGGGCTCGGGCGGGGGCGTCCGCACGTCGGTCGTCATCGTGGCGGACGGCTCAGGCTCCATGGGGCAACCGTAGGCGCTCGGGGCCCGCAGGCCGTCCGCCGGACGCGGGTCAGGCGATGCGACCGGCGCGGATGACGATGGCGACGAGCTCGGCGCGGTCCCCGGTCCCCAGCTTGCGCGAGATGCGCGCGAGGTGGCTCTTGACCGTGAGCGCGGACAGGCCGAGCTCCTCGCCGATCATGCGGTTCGTCCGACCCGCCGCCACGAGCTCCAGCACTCCGAGCTCACGAGCGGTCAGGTCCGGCAGCTCGCGCACCGGCGCGGGGGCCGGCTCGGGCTGCGGCTGCGGGTCGTGCTGGGACGTCGTCGGGACGCCGGGCTCCGGCGAGCGCGCGGCGCGCTGCGCGAGCGCGGCCTGCAGTCGACGCGGGTCCGCGGTGACGCCCCCGCGCAGCCCGCCGGCCAGCAGCTGGACGAGGTCGCGGCGGGCCGCCTGCCGGGCGAGGAGGATGACCCGGGTCGACCCGCGGCGGCCGAGGTTCTCGACGAGCGTCGTCCCGCCGCCCTCGGGCAGCTCGTTGACCACGATGCACATCTGTGCGCCGGGCGTGGGTCGCCTCACGGGGCTGACCGGGGCCACCGCACGCTGGGCGTGGGGGGTGCTGCGCAGGGTCTCGATGGTCACGGCGGTCACTTTCGGCAGGGGCGGAACTCTCCCCCGTCATATCGGGTCCCCGGGGGCGTCCCTTGAGGGGTTCAGGGGCTTGGCGTGAACCGACGCGCACCTGGGACCCCGCTGTGACACGGCTGTGACACGGGGCGCCGCGGGGTGTCACACCGCGATGGTCGGGCGTCGGCGGGCGCCGAGCCGGTCGGCGCCGCACGGGCGACCGGGGTGACGGAGCCGCGTGCCGCGGCGTCAGTGCCGGCGGCTGAGGACGGTGACGCCGTCCGGCATCGGCGGCAGGCCCGCCGTCGTGCACAGCAGCGTGGCCCACGCGCTCAGGTGCGGGCCGAGGTCGCCGTCCGGCGGCGTCCACGACGCCCGGATCTCCACCTCGACCTCGTCGGGCCGGTCGGCGAGGGCGCCGAAGCTCTGCGACAGCACGCGCGTCACCGTCCCGCCGGCCGCGTGCGCGACGACGCCGGCACCGTCCAGCGCGTCCTCGAGCCAGGTCCAGGCCACCTCGGCGAGGAGCCCGTCCGCCGCGACCTCGGGCTCCAGGGTCCCGCGCACGAGCGTGACGACCCGGAACGTGCCGTCCCACGCCTCCTGGCCGGCGGGGTCGTGCAGCACCACGAAGCGGCCGGCGGCGAGCCCCTCGTCGTCACGCGGCAGCCGGACCTCGGCGGTGAGCGCGACCGAGTACGGTGCGATCCGGCCGGGGGCGGGCACCTCCTCCAGCTGGACCTCGGGCCGCAGGCGGGCCGCGCGCAGCGAGTGCAGGGCGCGCATGAACTCCGCCGGGGTGGCGCCGGGGCCGGTGGTCTTCACGCCGTCGAGCGTACGGGCGCCGGTCGGCGTCCCGAGGGATGGCGCGCCGGTCGCGGACGGGGCCTGCCCACTAGGGTGACGCGGGACAGATCCCCGTGGTGAAGGAGTACCGACCCATGTCCGCACGTGCACAGATCGGTGTGACGGGTCTGGCCGTCATGGGTCGGAATCTGGCTCGGAACTTCGCTCGGCACGGGTACACGGTGGCGGTGCACAACCGGTCGAACGCGAAGACGGCGTCCCTGGTCGCGGACCACGGGGACGAGGGTGCGTTCGTGGCGTCGGAGTCGATGGCGGACTTCGTGGCGTCGTTGGAGCGGCCGCGCAAGGTGGTGATCATGGTCAAGGCCGGCGCCCCGACGGACGCGGTGATCGCCGAGCTGATCCCGTTGCTGGAGGCCGGTGACATCGTCATCGACGCCGGTAACGCGCACTTCCCGGACACGATCCGCCGTGAGCACGAGCTCAAGGCCCATGGCCTGCACTTCGTCGGGTCCGGGGTGTCGGGGGTGAGGAGGGGGCGTTGAACGGGCCGTCGATCATGCCCGGTGGGTCGCGGGAGTCCTATGCGGTGCTGGGGCCGATCCTGGAGGACATCTCGGCGAAGGTCGACGGGATCCCGTGCTGCACCTACATCGGTCCCGATGGTGCGGGGCATTTCGTGAAGATGGTGCACAACGGCATCGAGTACGCCGACATGCAGCTGATCGCGGAGGCGTACGACCTGCTCAAGCAGGGCCTGGGGGCCAGCGCCAAGGAGATCGGGGAGATCTTCGCGGACTGGAACTCCGGGGACCTGGAGTCGTTCCTGATCGAGATCACGGCCACGGTGCTGGCGCACGTGGACGCCGAGACGGGTGCGGCGTTCGTGGACGTGGTGGCGGACCGGGCGGAGCAGAAGGGCACCGGGCGGTGGACGGTGCAGAACGCCCTGGACCTGGGGGTGCCGATCACCGGGATCGCGGAGGCGACGTTCGCCCGGGCGCTGTCGGGGTCGGCGCCGCAGCGGTCCGCCGCGGTGGGGGTGCTGCCGGCGCACACGAGTGAGTGGGTGGTCGGGGACCGGGAGGCGTTCATCGAGGACGTCCGGTTGGCGTTGTACGCCTCGAAGGTGGTCGCGTACTCCCAGGGGTTCGACCAGATCGCGGCGGCGTCGGCGGAGTTCGGGTGGGACATCGACCGGGGTGCGATGGCGCGGATCTGGCGGGGTGGGTGCATCATCCGGGCCCGGTTCCTCAACCGGATCACCGAGGCGTACGAGCGTCACCCCGACCTGCCGCTGCTGCTCGCGGATGAGTACTTCACCGGTGCGGTGGGCAACGGTGTCGCGGCGTGGCGGCGGATCGTGGCGTCGGCGGCGCAGAACGGGGTGCCGGTGCCGGCGTTCTCCTCCTCGTTGGCGTACTACGACGGGGTGCGTGCCGAGCGGCTCCCGGCCAACCTCATCCAGGCCCAGCGCGACTTCTTCGGCGCCCACACCTACGCCCGCACCGACCGCCCCGGCACCTTCCACACCGAGTGGACCGGCGACCGCACCGAGACCCGGCAGTGAGCGCGGCCCCCACCCCGGACGAGAGGCTCCAGCCGGTCATCCTGGGCGCCGACATCGGCGTCTACGCCCTCGCCCGCTCGTTCCACGAGGCCTACGGCGTCCGGTCGATCGTCGTCAGCGGTGCGGCGCTCGGCCCGATCGCGCGGTCCAGCATCATCGACAACGTGCTGCTCGGCCCGGGGGCCACGCCGCAGGACATGGTCGACCGGCTCGTGACGCTCGCGGGTGAGCACCCGGGCAAGCGGCTCATCCTGCTCGCCAACTCCGACTGGCTCGTCCGCGTCGTCGTCCAGCACCGGGCCAGGCTCGAGAAGCACTACGTCGTGCCGTTCCTCTCCGAGACCCTGCTGGACCGGATCTCCGACAAGGCGACGTTCGCCGAGATCTGCACCGGCCTGGGCATCGCGGTGCCCCGCACGATCGTGCAGGACTTCGCCGGGGCCGACGACCCCGCGTGGCGCCCCGCGCCGGTCGACATCACCTACCCGCTCATCGCGAAGGCCGCCAGCAGCGCGGACTACCAGGACGTGCACTTCGAGGGCAAGAAGAAGGTCTTCGAGATCTCGGGCCCGGCCGAGCTGGACGCGCTGTGGGTGTCCCTGCGTGGTGCAGGCTTCCGCGGGCGCTTCGTGGTCCAGGAGCTCATCCCGGGTGACGACACCCAGATGCGGTCCATCACCGCCTACGTCGACAACGGCGGCATGATCACGCTGCTGTGCTCGGCGCACGTGCTGCTCGAGGAGCACACGCCGTCCGGGCTGGGGAACCCGGCGGCGATGGTCACCGGACGCTGGGACGAGATGCTCGACCAGGCCCGTCGCTTCCTCGACGCGACCGGCTACGTCGGGTTCGCGAACTTCGACGTCAAGGTGGACCCGCGGGACGGCTCCTACCGCTTCTTCGAGGTGAACCCGCGCATCGGCCGCAACAACTACTACGTGACCGCGGCCGGTGCGAACCCCATGCGCTTCCTGGTCGACGACCGCATCCACGGCCGCACGGTCGAGCCGGTCGTGGTGGACCGCGAGGTCCTGTACTCGATCCTGCCGCACCGCCTGCTCCTGCGGTACGTGCGCGAGCCCGCGCTGCGTGCGCGCGTCCAGGGGCTCATCCGGGCGGGCGCCGTCGTGCACCCCCTGCGGTACGCGGCCGACGCGTCCGTGCGGCGCCGGGCGTACGTCGCCACCGCGATGCTCAACCAGGTGCGTAAGTTCCGCACCCACTACCCCAAGCCGACCGACACCGGGTTCTGAGCCAGGCCCGCCGGCCCGCGCGGCGGCGCGGGTCGGCGGGCGCCGGCGTCGGACCGCCCCGGCCGGGGTCAGCCGACCTCGCTCGTCCCGGCGTACAGGTGCAGCACGGGCACCTGGAGCTCGTCGCGGGCGCGTGACGCCCAGTCGCGGTGGAACGTGTCCTCGACCGCGTGCGGGTAGGTGACCACGACGATCTCGCGCACGCCGCCGCGGGCGACCGCGGCGGCCAGGGCGGGGACGGGGTCGTCGGCGACGACCTCACCGTCCGCGGTGGCGCCGGCGGCCGCGAGGGCCTGCAGGCTCCCGGCGAGCTGGTCGACCGCCTCGGCCTTCGCCTCGGCGGGCTCCGGCTCCCGGCCGAGGACGACGTCGAGCGCCTCGCGCAGCTCGCCGAGACCAAGGTGGTCGACCACGGACACGAGCAGGTTCCGCTCGGTGTCCGCGGGCACGAGCACGCGGTAGTCGACGTCGACCTCGCGGTGCAGGGCGGTGATGTGCTCGACGTCGGCGCTGGTCAGCGTGTCCTCGGTGAGGACGACGACGGTGCGGGCAGGGGCATCGGCGGGGCCCGGGACGGCCGGGCCGGACGTGGGTGCGGTCACCCGTCGACCCTAGTCGAGCGCCCCGGACCGCGGCCCGTCCAGCAGCCAGCGGCCGAGCAGCACGCCGTCGCCGTGCAGCAGGTGCGCGCACCGGGCGGCGGCGGGCGGTGCGAGCCACCCGCCGCGGTCGACCACGCGCCGGGCCGGCCCGCCGACGACGAGGGGCGCCGTCGTCAGGCACAGGTCGTCGACGAGGTCGGCCGCGAGCAGGTCGCCGAGCAGCCGCGGACCGCCCTCGGTCAGCACCCGCGGCAGACCGCGGGCCGCGAGCGCGGCCAGCGCGCCGCCGAGGTCGACGTCGCCCGTGCCCACCGCGACGACGCGGTCCGCACCGATGCGGCGCCGCAGCGCGGCGACGGCGTCGCCGTCCGCCGCGGTGACGACCAGCGGGGGGACCGCGGCGTCGAGCAGCTCGTCCGGCACCGAGCCGGAGCGCGTGACCACGGCGAGCTCGGGGTCGGCGTGCTGCCCGCGGGCCGCCCGCGCGGCACGCAGGTCGCGCCGGACCGACAGGTCGCCGTAGCCCTCGGCGCGCACCGTCCCGGCCCCGACCACGACGACGTCGGCGAGGGACCGCAGCACGTCGAACACGCGGTGGTCGGCAGGGCCGTTGATGGAGCCCGAGCGCCCGTCGGCACCGGTCCCGGCGCCGTCGAGCGTGGCGATCATGTTCGCCCGGACCCACGCGCCGCCGTCGTCCGGCGTCGGGTGGGCGTACAGGCGCGACAGCGTCGGCTCGCCGGCCTCGGGGTCGACCCGTCGGTGCGGGGGTCGGCGGGCAGCAGGACGTCGAGCGCCGGACCGGTGGGCTGAGCGGGGACCATGACGCGGCAGGCTAGCGGGGGACGCCGGGGGCGGTGCTGCCGGACGCCGGTGGCGGTGCTGCCGGACGGCGGAGGGTGACCCTGCGCACGGCGCGCTGCCCCGTGCGGCGCCGTCCGGACGGCCTGCCTAGGCTGGTCGATCGTGACCGCGACGACCGTGCCCCGCCTGACCGACCGCAGCCCGCGGGTGCCCACCGACCGGCTGCTCGGGGAGCTGGTCCCTCCGCGGCACTTCGCCGACGAGTCGTTCGACACCTACCGCCCGGACCCGGCGCACCCCAGCCAGGCGCGCGCCGTCGACCGGCTGCGCGCGGTCTCCGCCGAGGTGGCGCGAGCTGGGTCCGGTGGTGGGTGGTTCGGGCTGCGCCGGCGCGCCGAGCCGGCCGCCGTCTACCTCGACGGCGGCTTCGGCGTCGGCAAGACCCACCTGCTCACCTCGCTGGTGCACGCCGTCGGACCCGCCGACAGCGCGTACGGGACCTTCGTGGAGTACACGAACCTCGTCGGCGCGCTCGGGTTCGGTCCGACCGTCGAGGCGCTCGGCGCCAAGCGGCTCGTCGCGATCGACGAGTTCGAGCTCGACGACCCGGGCGACACCGTGCTCATGTCCCGTCTCCTGCGCGAGCTCGCCGACCGTGACGTGTCCCTCGCGGCGACGTCGAACACGCTGCCGGGCTCCCTCGGTGAGGGGCGCTTCGCGGCCGAGGACTTCCTGCGGGAGATCCAGGCGCTCGCCGACCGCTTCGAGGTGCTGCGGGTCGACGGCGAGGACTACCGCCACCGCGTGCCCGTCACCGACCTGGGGGGCCTGCCCGACGACGTCGTCCGCGGCGTCGTGGCCGGTCGCGACCGCGCCACCGTGGACGGCTTCGGCGAGCTGCTCGACCACCTGGCGCGCATCCACCCCAGCCGCTACGGCGCCCTCCTCGACGACGTCGAGGTCGTCGGCCTGACCGGGGTGCACCCCGTCGGGCACCAGAGCACGGCGCTGCGCCTCGTCGTGCTGGTCGACCGCCTCTACGACCGGGACGTCCCGGTGCTGCTCGGCGGCAGCGGGGTGCAGGGGCTGTTCCCGCCCGAGATGCTCGCCGGCGGGTACCGCAAGAAGTACTACCGCGCGCTGTCCCGGCTCGGGGCGCTCGCCGAGCAGGGCCGCGCCCTGGCGGCCTGACCCGCCGTCATCGAGCCGCCGCCCCGGGCGTCCCGTGGCCGGCGGTACGCACGAACTCACCCGGCGTCATGGCCGTGACCCGGGCGAAGTCCCGGTGGAAGTGCGGCTGGTCGGCGTACCCGAGCTCGGCGGCGACGTCGCCCAGCGACGCCGTGCCGGCGCGCAGGCGCTCGGCCGCCTCCTGGAGCCGGCGCCGCTGGATGAGCCACTTCGGGGTCAGGCCCAGGCGGCGGTGCACGAGCCGCTGCAGCGACCGCTCGGTGAGGTGGGTCGCGGCGCAGATCTGCCCGACCCGGGTGATGTCGTGCCGCGACTCCACGAGGTCCACGACGCGGTTGACGAGGTGGCCCTCGTCGTCCACCGGCCCGAGGCGGCGCAGGGTCGCCTCCAGCAGGCCGATCGCGCGGGCGTGCGCGGCCGGGTCCGCCGGATCGTCGCGCATCGAGGCGCGCACGCCGTCGACCAGCGGGGCGGCTCGTTCGGGCCCCAGGACGGCGCCCAGGTCCACGTGGGTGTCGGTGAACGCGGCCACCGGTCGGCGGGCCACGAGGTAGCCCGCGGCCGGCCGGAGCATGACCCCCACCGCCCAGCCGTCACCGGTCAGCACGGTCGTGGACACCCCGGACACCACGCCGTAGAACCGGGCGTACTCGCCGCTCACCACGAGCAGGCAGACCGGGTACTGGAGCACCCGCTGCGGCGCCGCCTGCCCCGGCGGCACCGACCAGACCGGCACCCAGTAGCGGCCGACGAGGTCGAGCAGGTCCGTCGAGGGGCCGTACCGGTGCATCGTGTGCGACGCGTCCTGAGGGTCCTTGAGGTGCGCACGGTCGACCGCGTCACGGGCGGACGGCGGTGCGGACGGCGGTGCGGACGACCGAGCGGACGGCCGTGCGGGAGCGGTCGCGGCCGGGCGCGTGCGCGGTCCGGCGACGGTGTCGGGTTTCATCAAGAGCCATCGTGGGGCACCGCCCTAGCGTCCGGGGCATGAACACGACCCTGGAGCAGTACCGGTCCGCCGCCCGTCCGCTGACCGCCGTCGTCGACGCCGTCCCCGCCGAGGCGTGGTCGCACCCGTCACCCTGCGAGGACTGGACGGCACGCGACGTCGTCGGGCACCTCGTGGCGACGCAGCGCTCGTTCCTCACCGAGCGCGGCGTCGCGCTCGGTGACGCACCGGACGCCACCACGGACCCCGCGGCGGCCTGGCGTGCGCACGTCGCGCAGGTCGAGGTCGCGCTGACCGACGACGCCGTGCCGGCCGTCGCCTTCGACGGCTTCTTCGGCCCCACGACGGTCGGCGACACCCTCGTGCGGTTCTACGTGTGGGACATGGTGGTGCACCGCTGGGACGTGGCGACGGCGGTCGGCGCGGGCACCGGGACGACGTTCACGGCCGACGAGCTGGACCGGGTCGAGGACGGCATCGCGGGGTTCGGGGACGCGCTGTACGTGGACGGCATCTGCCGCCCCGGCGTCGAGGCGCCCGCCGACGCCGACCGCGCCACCCGGCTGCTCGCCCGCCTCGGCCGGCGCACGGGCGCGCTCGCCTCCGACCGCGGCTGACCGCGGCCGACCGGCGGCTGACCGCTCCGCCTGTGCGAGCGGGCGGCGGGGATACGCTCGACCGTCGTGAAGCCGTTCCTCCTGCTGTCCACGCGCGCGGACCCGGCGGCCGCCGCGGGTGAGTACGAGGCGTTCCGTCGGTTCGGCGGGCTGACAACCGCCGAGCTGCACCAGGTGCACCTCGAGCGGGCGCCGATGCCCGCCCTGGACCTGGACGAGTGGTCGGGCATCGTCGTCGGGGAGCCCGTTCTGCACGAGCGACCCCGAGGACGAGAAGTCCGATGTGCAGCGGCGCGTCGAGCGCGAGCTGGCCGGCCTGCTCGACGACGTCGTCGCGCGGGACATGCCGTTCCTCGGTGCCTGCTACGGCGTCGGGACGCTCGGGGTGCACCGGGGCGGCGTCGTCGACCGGACGTACGGCGAGCCGGTCGGCGCCGTCCCGGTGACCGTGACCGATGCGGGGCGGGCCGACGCGGTCTTCGGCGCGGTGCCACCGGTGTTCGACGCGTTCGTCGGGCACAAGGAGGCACTGCGCGAGCCGCCGCCGGACGCCGTCGTCCTGGCGTCGTCGCCGGGGTGCCCGGTGCAGGCGTTCCGGGTGCAGGAGAACCTGTACGCGACGCAGTTCCACCCCGAGCTCGACGTGCCCGGGATCGTCGAGCGGGTGCGGATCTACTCCGGCGCGGGGTACTTCCCGGCCGGCGACCTCGACCGGGTGGTCGCGGCCCTCCGGACGTCCGACGTGGTCCACCCTCCGCTGCTGCTGCGGGCGTTCGTCCGCCGGTACGCGCGCTGACCGTCGGGCCGGACCGTCGGGCCGGCACGTCGCGCACCAGCGTCGCACCCCAGCGCCGCGCCGGACCCGGCTCAGGCCGGGTCGAGCCGCAGCATCCGGGTCCCGTGCGCGGGGACCGCCAGGCGCAGCCAGGCGCCGTCGGTCGCCACCACCTCGCCGGTCCACAGGTCGGTGACCCGGTCCCCGGGCGCGGCGCCCAGGTTGGCGAGCTGCACGTCGGACACCGTCGCCTCGTCCCCCAGGTGGAACACGGCGGCGTACCGGCTCGAGGTCGTGGTCGACCGCGCCACCCAGAGCACGAGGTCGCCCTCGCGCATCACCTCCCGGTTGCCCGTCGAGTGGGTGAGCACCTCGAGCACCGCGTCGTTCGTGAGCAGCGCGATCGTCCGGGGCGACGACGTCGGCAGGTCTCCGCCCATCATCAGCGGCGAGCGCGCCATGACCCACAGGGTCATCAGGGTGCGCTGCTCGTCGGGGGTGAGCCGGCTGTGCCGGTCCTCGCCCCGCTCGGCACGGATGCCGATGCGTCCCAGCGGCAGCATGTCCCCGTCGGGCCAGCTGCCCGGGGACGCGAACGGCGACCACCGGGCCAGTCGGGGAAGTTCGCCACGACGTCGTCCCACCGGTCCCACAGGTCGTCGCACACGCGCCACATCGTCGCGTGCGTGCTCAGGTGCGCCGCGTGCGTGGTCGCCACGTCGCGGCCGGGGGACAGGCTGAGCTCGATGGGCCGCCCCGAGCGCAGGATGGCGCGGCTGTAGGCCTCGATGTCGGCGGCCTGGTAGGGGAACAGCATGTCGTCGGCCTTGATGAAGTCGACGCCCCAGGAGGCCAGCTGGGCGACGGTCGAGTCGTAGTACGCCTGCGCGGCCGGGTGGGTGTGGTCCAGGCCGTCGTTGTCCGGGTTCCACGGGCAGCGGTTCGTCGGGTCGGCGACCTGCCGGGCGGTCGCGGACGTGCCCAGGATCGGCAGGTCGCGCGCGGTGGCCACCCGGGGGATGCCCCGCATCACGTGCACCCCGAAGCGCAGCCCGAGGGCGTGCACCCGGTCGGCGAGCGGGCCGAAGCCGGCGCCGCCCGCCGCGGACGGAAATCGGTTCGGCGCCGGCTGCAGCCGGCCGTGGTCGTCGACGACGAGCGGGGCGTCGGCGTTGTACCCGTGCGCGCGCGCCGTCGGGTCCGACCAGGCGATGTCGACGACGACGGTGTCCCACCCGTGCGGCAGCAGGTGCTCGGCCATGAACTCGGCGTTGGCCAGCACCTCCGCCTCGGTCACCGTCGTGCCGTAGCAGTCCCAGCTGTTCCACCCCATGGGTGGTGTCGCGCGCCGGGGCGGGGTGTGGCCGTGCGTGGCGGGCACCGGTCTCTCGTGCGTGGTCCGGTCGCCGTCGACCATCGGAGCCTCCTCGTGTCCGGCGGAAGGCTAGCGCCACCGGCGGCCACCTACGCTGTGCCGGTGACTCCCAGCGCGCGAGACGTCGACCCCCGCGACGGACGGCGACGTCCAGCTCCTGCGCGTCGCCCCTCCGCCCCGGCCGGGCGCTGATGGGCACCGTCACGGTCCCGCCGGCCGCGGTCCGGCTCCTGGCCGGCCCGTTCCGCGACGCCCAGGACGCCGACGTCCGCTACGTGCTCGCGCTCGACCCCGACCGGCTCCTCGCGCCCTACCTCGTCGAGGCGGGTCTCGTGCCGGACGCCCCCGGCTACGGCAACTGGGAGGGCGACGGGATGGGCGGCCACATCGGTGGCCACTACCTGTCGGCCTGCGCGCAGCTGTGGGCCGCCACCGGGGACGACCGCCTGCGCGACCGGCTCGAGCACGTCCTGGACGTGCTCGAGCGGTGCCAGGCGGCCCTGGGCACCGGGTATCTCGGCGGCGTGCCGGCGGGGGCCGCGCTCGGCGACGAGCTCGCGGCCGGGGTGGTCGACGCCGACACGTTCAGCCTCAACGGACGCTGGGTGCCGCTGTACAACCTGCACAAGACGCTCGCCGGCCTGCTGGACGCCGCCACGTACGCCGGCTCCGGGCGTGCGGTGAAGATGGCGATGGCGTGGGCGGACTGGTGGCTGTCGGTCACGCGGACTCTGAGCGACGAGGCGTTCGAGGACATGCTGCACACGGAGTTCGGCGGCATGGCCGACGCGTTCGCGACCCTCTCCGACCTCACCGGCCGCGCCGAGTACCTCGACGAGGCGCAGCGGTTCGCGCACCGGGCCCTGCTCGACCCGCTGGTCGCGGGCCGTGACGTCCTGGACGGCCTGCACGCGAACACCCAGATCGCCAAGGTCGTCGGCTACGCGCGCCTCGCGACCCTCACCGGGGACGACCGCTACCGCGCGGCGGCCGAGCACTTCTGGCAGACGGTCACCACGAGCCGGACGGTGGCCATCGGGGGCAACAGCGCCCGGGAGCACTTCCACCCGGTCGACGACTTCGCCACGGTGGTCGCCGAGCGTCAGGGCCCCGAGACCTGCAACACCTACAACATGCTCAAGCTGACGGCGCTGCTCTTCGAGGCGAGCGGTGACCCGTCGCTGCTCGACTTCTACGAGCGCGCGACCCTCAACCACGTGCTCTCCTCCCAGCACCCGGTCCGCGGCGGGTTCGTGTACTTCACGCCGCTGCGTCCGGCGCACTACCGCGTGTACTCCCAGCCCGAGACGTCGATGTGGTGCTGCGTGGGGTCAGGCATGGAGAACCACGCGCGGTACGGGCAGCTCGTCTTCTCCCGCCCGGACGGCGACCTCGCGGTCAACCTGTACCTCGCCGCCGCGCTGGACCCGGGCGAAGGGGGGCTGCGGGCCTGGCTCGAGGCGGACCTGCTGACGTCGGACACCGCGGTGCTGCGCCTGACGGTGGACGCCCCGACCGACCTCGCCGTGCGGCTGCGACGTCCGGGCTGGGCGCACGCCGTCGACGTCGAGGTCGACGGCGAGCCCGCCGAGACGGTGGAGGAGGGCGGGTACGTCGTCGTGCGCCGCACCTGGTCCGCGGACCACACCGTCACGGTTCGCCTCACCACCGGCCTCGCGGTCGACGCCGCGCCCGACGGGTCGGCCTGGGTCGCGCTGCGCTGGGGCCCGGTCGTGCTGGCCGCCCGCGACGGGGATGACCGGCTCGACGGGCTCCGCGCCGGGCCCGAGCGCATGGGGCACGTCGCCGCGGGGCCGACCCGTCCGCTCGCCGCCACGCCCGTCGTCGCCGCGTCCGACGCCCGGGACGCCGCCGTGCTGGTCACGCGGTCGCCGCTCGCGGTCGACCTCACCGTCCAGCCCGACGGCGGCGCCGGTCCCACCACGGTGCGCCTGGAGCCGTTCTCGCAGATCCACGACGAGCGGTACACGCTCTACTGGCCGATCGGCACGGACGTCGCCGCCCGGCGCGCCGAGCTCGCCGCCCTCGACCGTGCGGACGTCCCCGAGACCGTCGTCGTCGACGAGGTCGTCGCGGGCGAGCAGCAGCCCGAGTCCGACCACGCGTTCGCGGGCGAGCACACCCGGGCGGGCTCCGTCCACGGGGTCCACTCGCGCAGCGCGCTCGGCTGGTTCTCCTACACGCTGCGCGACCCGGCGGCGGCCGGGGTGGTGCTGCGGCTCACCTTCGCCGAGGCGGACCCGGGGGACCCGCGCGCGCACGAGGTGCGGGTCGACGGGACCGTGCTGGGTGCGCCCGTCGGCACCCGGGCGGTGGGCGGCGTCGTGCACACCGACCACACGCTGGACGCGGTGCCGCGAGCCGACGACCCGGAGGGACGCGTCGTGGTGTCGGTCCACGGCCGGGACGGGCTGCCGACCGGTGACCTGCTGCGGGTCCGGCTGCTGGGCGGCGCCCCGTGACGACGAGGTGCGCCCCGACGTCGGCGCCCCTCCCACGACGGGGTGCGACCCCGGTCGCGCGACGCCGGCGGAAGGACGGCTGATGGCGCTGGCCCCGTCCCCGCTGTTCCGCGACCCCGTCGAGGACGGCGCCGCCGACCCCACGCTGGTGTGGAACCCGCACGAGCGCGCGTGGTGGATGGTCTACACGAACCGGCGCACGACCGCCCCGTTCGAGGACGGGCTCGCGTGGCTGTTCGGCGGGAGCCTCGGCGTCGCCTCCTCGACCGACGGCGTGCGCTGGGACTACCGGGGCACGCTCACCGGTCTGGAGGTCGAGTGGGGGCTCAACACCTTCTGGGCGCCGGAGATCGTCGAGCACGCGGGCACCTTCCACATGTTCGTCAGCTACATCCGTGGCATCCCGGCGCGCGGGTCGGCCCCCGCCATGGTGATGCGGCACTACACGAGCCCCGACCTCGTGCACTGGACGCACGTGGCGGTCGTGCCGCTGGGCGCGGACCGGGTCATCGACGCGTGCGTGCACCGGCTGCCCGACGGCGGCTGGCGGATGTGGTTCAAGGGCGAGGACGGCGGTGGCCGCACGTTCGCCGCGGACAGCCCCGACCTGACGTCGTGGACGGTCCGCGGGCACGTGCTCGACACCCCGGGGGTCACGAGGGCCCCAACGTCTTCCGGCTCGGCGGGTGGTACTGGCTCGTCGTCGACACGTGGCACGGTCAGTCCGCGTACCGCTCGCACGACCTGGACGTCTGGGAACCGGCGGGGCAGGTGCTCGCGGGCGAGATCGGGCAGCGCTTCGCCCGCACCGACGACGTCGGCCCCGGGCTGCACGGCGACGTGGTCAGCGACGGGGAACGGGCGTGGATCTTCTACTTCACGCACCCGGACCGGACCGAGCAGACGCACCCCACCGCCGTCAGCCGGCGGTCGTCGGTCCTCGTCGCCGAGCTGACCGTCGTCGACGGCCGGCTGCACTGCGACCGCGACGCGGACGTGGACGTCGACCTGCCGGTCCCGGGGGTCTGAGCGGGCGGCTGTGGCGGTGCGCGTGGTCCCGCGGGGTCAGCCGGGCGTCAGCCGGGGAGCAGCCGGACCTCGCCCGCCGGCAGCGCGCGCCACCAGTGGTCGTGGCGGCGGTACACCTGCGGGTCGCGGTCCGCGAGGAACGCGACGAGGTCGCCCGCCTCGGCCGCGAGTCCCGCCCAGGCGTCGTCGGGCAGGGGGTGGAGGGCGGTCGCCTCGATCGCGCCGGGGACCGCCCGCCACACACCGGCGACGTGGCCGTCGACCAGGAGCGTGGGCAGCACGTCCCCGTTCTGCCGGATGACGGCCCGGCGCAGGTCCGCCGGGATGATGCGGCTGCGGTCGGCGTAGGCGAGGAGCGCGCTGTCCCACATCGCCATGAGGCGTGGGGGGCCGGGGTGTCCGCGTCGGGCAGCGGGCCGTCCGGGACGTCCCACAGCTCCGAGCCGTCCGCCGCGGCCAGCGTGCGCACGTCACCGGCGAGCCCGACGAGCGCCGTGCGCACCCGGGACCGGGGCAGACGGGTGAACTGCGCGACGTCCGCGACCGTCGCCGGGCCGAAGCCCTCGAGGTAGCGCCGGACGAGCGTGCGCAGCCCCTCGTCCGGGGTCGGCGGGTGGTCCGGTCCGTGGCCGGGTGGCTCCGTCGGCGCAGGCGTCGACGCCGCGACGTAGGACGGCCGGGGCCCGAACGACCACGGGCCGCCCGTCGGCGCGTGCTGCAGCGGCGTGATGATGCGCAGCGCCCGCCACACCGCCTCGACCTCCTTCTCACCGGGCGCGTCGGCCGTGGCGTAGGTGCCGGGGCGGTCACGGAGGCGCTCGGTGACCCAGGACTGCAGCTGCGCGGCGGTCCGCGGACGGTCCGCGAACCGCAGCAGCTCCGGCAGGAGCGCGAGGATCTCGTCCGCACCGAGCCCGCCCGCCGCGGTCCGCCCGCCCGCGATCGCCGCCGTCAGCATCGGCCGCATGGCGCTGTGGAAGACGGCGTGGTCCTCGGCCGCCACGGCGTGGAGGGTGACCCGCAGGAGCGTCCCCTTGACCAGCGACCCGCGGGTGAAGGCCGCGTCGACGGCGGACGGCTCGAGGTCGCGCACCCGGTTCCACAGCGCGAGGTACGGCGACGCCGGGTGCTGCGCCTGCAGGGCGACCACGCGCCGGACGCCGTCGACCACGCCGAGGGGCTCGCGGTGCAGGAGGACCTGCCGGGCGAGCGTCGCCCGGTTCAGCTGCTGCGGAGTGAGGGCCATGGCTCAGTGTGGCGCCGACGGTGCTGCGGGCCGGCGCGCCAGGGCGGCGGGTCGCCGGTTCACCCGACGGCTGCCGGGTGACGCGGCCCGTGACCGCTACCGGCGCCGGACCACCGACCGATAGGGGAGCGACGTCGGGCCGACCGCCCGTCCGGGCGCTGCGACGCCGTCCGACCACAGCGAGGAGTGCACGCGTGCCTGTCCCCACCCCCACGACGTCCGCGCGGTCCGGTTCGCCACGACCAGGCTCCGCGAGGGGTACGACCCGACCGAGGTCGACGGCCTGCTCGACCGCGTCGCGGTGACCCTCGACGCCCTGGCCGCCGGACGCGAGGACCCCGGGGGCTGACCGCCGACGACGTCCTGGGCGCGACGTTCAGCGCGACCCGGTTCCGTGACGGGTACGACCAGGACCAGGTCGACGACTTCCTCGACACGGTGGTCGTGGCCCTGCGGGCGCACCCCGCCGGTGCACCGCCCGAGGCGCCGGCCACCCGACCGGTCACCACCGGCGCGCTGGCGGCCGCGGCGGTGGCCGGGAGCGGTGCGTGGGTCCGCGATGCGCGGGCAGAGCTGGTCCCGGTGCGGCTCAGGGCGGGGTACGTGCGTCGCGAGGTCGACCCGGTGCTCGACCGGGCGGCGCGTGAGCTCGACGCCCGCGGACGGGGTGACGCACGGCGCATGACGGCGCGCGACGTGCGCGACGCGCGCTTCACCGTGACCCGGTGGCGCACGGGCTACCCGCAGGCCGACGTCGACGCCCTCCTGGCCCGGGTCGCCCTGGCGCTCGGCGACTGACCCGCGCCGCTGCGAGCGGGCGCGGTCGGAGCGCGCTCGTGTGCGGTGGGCCGGCCCGGATGGCAGCGTGGCCACCGGACGAGGTGGTCGAGGACGGGCGGTGGGGTCGTGCGCAGTGCCGGACGGGTGCACGTCGCGGTGGTCGGCGGGGGGATCCTCGGGGTGTCGACGGCGGCGAACCTCGCCCGTCGCGGGGCGCACGTCACCCTGGTGACCGACGGACCGCTCGCCGGCGGCGCGTCGGGGCGCTCGCTGTCGTGGCTGAACTCCTTCGGGCGTCGGTCCGACGCCTACCACCGCCTGCGGAGGGCCGGGCTCGCGCGCTACCGGGACCTGACGCGGACCACCGACTGCGCCGGGTGGCTGCGGTTCGACGGTGGCCTGGCGTGGGCGGCGCCCGACGACGCCGCCGAGCAGCGGGACGTCGTCGACCACCTGCGTCGCATCGGGTACGCGGTCGAGCGGCTCACGCCTGACGAGGTCCGCGAGCGGGTCCCCGGCGTGGACGCCCGCGCCGTGCCCGACGACGGCGCGGTGCTCGCCCCCGACGAGGGGTGGGTGGACCTGCCGTCGCTCGTGGAGCACCTCGTGACCCAGCTGGTCGCCGACGGCGGCACCGTCGTGACCGACGCGAGGCCGTGCCGGCCCTTGCTCGACGGCGACCGGGTGTCGGGCGTCCGGACGGCGGCGGGGAGACGATCGGCGGGGACGCCGTCGTGCTCGCGACGGGCGCCGCCGTGCCGGGCGCCGTCGAGCCGCTCGGGCTGCGGATGCCGGACGCGACGTCCTCGGCCCTGCTCGTCCGGGCCGCGCCGGTGGCGACGGGGCTGCGGGCTGTCCTCAACACCCCGCGGGTCGCGGTCCGGCCGGCACCCGGCGGTGGTCTCGTGGTCGACGCCGGCTGGGCGGAGCGCGAGGTCGAGCGGCGGCCGGACGGGACGTACCGGGTCGGGGCGTCGACGGTGGACGGGCTGCTCCGCGAGGCGTCCGCCGTGCTCGCCGGCAACCCCGCCCTGCGGTCCGTCGGCCACGGCGCCGGGGCCAAGCCCATCCCCGGTGACGGCGAGCCCGTCGTCGGAGCGGTGCCCGGCGTGCGGGGTCTGCACATCGCGTTCACCCACAGCGGTGCGACCCTCGGGCTCGTCGCGGGCGACCTGCTGGCGCAGGAGGTGCTCACCGGCCGGCGGGACCCGCTGCTGGCCGGGTTCGGTCCGGAGCGCTTCGCCTGACCGCACCACGGCCGCCGCGGCGCCCGTGCGGCGCCCACCGTGGGTGCGGCGCCCGTGACGGTCACAACGCGTCGTCGAGCCGCCGGTGCATGACGTGCAGCCCCACGAGCCCGTGCTCGGGGTGGTCGAACGCCTCCGGGACCGTCGCCAGGATCGTGAAGCCGAGGCTCTGCCACAGGTGCACGGCGGCCCGGTTGGTCTCGACGACGGCGTTGAACTGCATGCTCCGGTACCCCGCGGACCGTGCCCACGCCAGGGCGTCGGTGCCGAGACGGCGCCCGACGCCCCGGCCGTGGTGGTCCGGGTGCACCATGAACGACGCGGTGGCCACGTGGGACCCCCGGCCGGGCCGGTTCGGGCCCATCCGGGCGGTCCCCAGGAGCGTGCCGCCGTCCACCGCGACCACCGTGCGCCCCGGCGGCTCGGCCGTCCACACCGCACGCGACTCGTCGGACGACATCCCGTCGGGGTACGTGTAGGACTCCCCGGCCGCCACGACGGCGCGGATGATGCCGACGACGCCCGGCCAGTCGGGCTCGGCGATCTCGCGGACGATCACCCGGCTCAGCCCGCGGACGCCGCCCCGTCGGGGCCGAGCACGACCGCGCAGTGCCCGGGCACCTCGACCCGGTCACCCTGCACGGTCGCCGGCTCCCACGCGGCCAGGACCGTGAGCCCCTCGCCCCCGGGACCGGCACGGTGACCGGCTCGGCGCCGAGGTTGAGCACGACGCGGACCGCGCCGCGGGAGACGACGAACCACGACGCGAAGCCGCCGTCGGGCTCGGCGTCGGCGGCGCGGTCCCACTCGACCGACGTCGCCGCGAGGTCCCCGGAGTGCAGGTCCGGGACGGCGGCGCGCAGCGCGATGAGGTCGCGGTACCAGGCGAGCAGGCGCGCGTGCCGCTCCGCGTGCGGCTCGTCCCACGCGAGCCGGCTGGCCTCGACCGTCGCCGGGTCCTGCGGGTCCGGCACCTCCAGCTCGCCGTCGACGGCCTGGTCGGGGTACATCTCGGCCCAGCCGTGCCCGGAGAACTCGCGGCGGCGACCGTTGCGCACGGCCTCGGCGAGCTCGGGGTCCTGGTGGTCGGTGAAGTACAGGAACGGCGTGCGCGCGCCCCACTCCTCGCCCATGAACAGCATCGGCGTGAACGGTGACGTGAGCAGCAGCGCGGCGGAGACCGCGAGCATCCCGTCGTCCAGGCGAGCCGACGGGCGGTCGCCCAGCGCGCGGTTGCCGACCTGGTCGTGGTCCTGGTCGAAGGTCA
Source organism: Cellulomonas sp. ATA003 (assembly GCF_031582905.1). Lineage (NCBI taxonomy): Bacteria > Bacillati > Actinomycetota > Actinomycetes > Micrococcales > Cellulomonadaceae > Cellulomonas > Cellulomonas sp. ATA003. The sequence goes on along the minus strand of NZ_CP133990.1, from coordinate 2,228,963 downwards.
CGAACCGGCGGGCGTCGGTGCCGGCAGGCACGGGCGCGCCCCACACCTCGCCGCGGAACGCGGAGTACCCGCCGTCGTGCAGGAAGACCCGGGTGAGGGTCTTGGCGAGCACCTCGGGGGAGCCGAAGTCGGCGTAGTAGCCCTGCCGCTCCCCGGTGAGGAACGTGTGGATGGCGTGGTGGACGTCGTCCGCCCACTGCGCGGTCATCCCCAGGCCGCCGTCGGCGGTCGGGGTGACCATCGCGGCGTCGTTGAGGTCGGACTCGGCGATGAGGGACAGCGGCCGCCCGACCTCCTCGGCGAGCGCGGCGACCTCGTCGGCGAGCTGGGCGAGCAGGTGCGGCGTCGAGTCGTCGACCAGCGCGTGCACCGCGTCCAGGCGCAGCGCGTCGAGGTGGAAGTCCCGCAGCCACCGCAGCGCGTTGTCGCAGACCCACCGGCGGACCTCGTGGGCGCCGGGGCCGTCGAGGTTGACCGCCCGGCCCCACGGCGTCTCGTGCGCCTCGGTGAAGTACGGCCCGAAGGTGTCGAGGTAGTTCCCGGCCGGGCCGAGGTGGTTGTAGACGACGTCCAGGCACACGGCCAGGCCGCGGGCGTGCGCCGCGTCGACGAACCGCTGCAGCGCGGCGGGCCCGCCGTACGCCTCGTGGACCGCGTACAGGTCGACGCCGTCGTAGCCCCAGCCGTGCTGCCCGTCGAAGGCGGCGACCGGCATGAGCTCGACCATGCCGATGCCGAGGTCGACGAGGTGGTCCAGGCGCTCGATCGCCGCGTCGAGCGTGCCCTGGGCGGTGAACGTGCCGATGTGCAGCTCGTAGACGACGCTCTCCCGCACGTCGCGTCCGGCCCACCCGGCGTCCGACCAGGCGTGCGCGCCGGTGTCGAAGACGCGGCTCGGCCCGTGGACGCCGGCCGGCTGCCAGGCGCTGCGCGGGTCGGGGCGCGGGTCGGAGCCGTCGACGGCGAAGGCGTAGTCCTCGCCGTGGGCGAGCTCCGCCTCACCGGCCGGCGGCGCCCACCAGCCGTCGTCGCCGCGCTCGAGCGGCACGGACCGCCCCGCGGTCGGCAGGACGAGGTCCACGGCCCCGGCGTCGGGGGCCCACACGGTCGGTCTCATCAGGCTTCCTTTTCACGGACGAAGAGGGCGACCGGCAGCTTGTCGAGCAGCGGGGCGATGGGCTGCACGCCGCCGTCCACGGCCCGGTCGCAGAACACGTCACGCCAGCGCCCCTCGGGCAGCGCCACGGTGTGACCCGCCCAGCCGCCGAGGCGGTCCAGGCGGATGGCCAGGCGCGTGGCCAGTGTGAGCACCTCGGGCGTGCCGCCGTCGGTGCGAGCGAAGGCGAAGAGGTGCGCGGTGGACGCGGCCAGCGGGGTGTACCCCGCACCGGCCTCGACGAACGCGCCCGGGAGGTCGCGCCGGACCCGCAGCGCGCGGGACGTGACCAGCAGCTTCTCGTCGGCCAGGTCGTGCGGGTTGGCTCCCGCGTCGAGCCGCTCGAGGCGCTCGACGAGGGCGCCGTGGTCCACGGGCCGCCGGTTGTCCGGGTCGACCAGGCTGAGCGACGGCACCTCGGTGCCCTGGTAGACGTCCGCGACACCGGGCAGCGTGAGCTGCACGAGCTTGGTGCCGAGGGTCGCGGCGCGCACGCCCGACGACGCCCGGGACACCCAGTCCTCGAACAGCGCGGCGACCTTGGGGTCGGCGACCGCCCGGGTGGCCAGGTCGACCACCGCCGACTCGTACGCCTCGTCGGGGGCCGTCCAGCGGGTGTGGCTCTTCGCCTCCCGCATCGCCTTGAGCAGGTACTGCTCGAGGCGCTCGGCCGAGAGGGGCCGTCCTCGGACCACGTGCCCGCGAGGGTCTGCCACACGATGTTCTCCGTGCGGCCGTCCACGAGGGTGGTGCGGTACGGGGCGGTGACCGCCCGCAGCGCGTCCACGAGGCGCGACCAGTCCGTAGGGAGCTCGGACAGCACCCCGAGGCGGGAGCGGGTGTCCTCGCCGCGCTTCGTGTCGTGGGTGCTGAGGGTCGTCATGCCGACCGGCGTCTGCCACTGCGCGCGGGCCGCCCAGTGGTGGAACTCGTCGGGGCTCACGGCGAACTTGGCCGGCTCGCCGCCGACCTCGCACAGACCGATGTCGTGGGTCCAGCGGTAGAACGCGGTGTCCTCGACGCCCTTGGCCATGACGGCGCCGCAGGTCTGCTGGAAGCGGACCACGAGCTCGTCCCGGCGGCGGCCGCGGGTCAGGCCGGCGCTGCCGGCCTCGCGGCCCAGGAGCAGGTCGACCAGCACGTCGAGGGTCTCGGCGCGGTCCGGGCTGAGCCGGCGGCGGGCGATCTCGGCGGCTGCGTGCATCGCCTCGAGGCTGTCGCGGTGGACCTCCTCACCGGGCACCACGTAGGCGCGGTAGCGGTCGAACGCGACCAGCAGCTCGATGAGGCACTCCTCGAGCGCCCGCCAGGTGTGGTCGCGCAGCCGCAGGTCGTCGCGGCAGATGCTCGCCGCGAGCTCGGTGAGCCGGTGCACCTCGGCGTACAGCGCGCCGTCGACGATCTCCCGCTTGGCGCCGTCGATCAGCGCGGGCAGCTCGTCCGGGCTGTCGCCCGCGATGCGGTGCATGACGGCGCCCATCCCCGCGGACCCGCCCGGGTCGACGAATGTCGACTGCAGGCGCCACAGCGCCTCGTAGCCCGTCGTGCCCACGGTGTCCCAGTCGGCCGGCAGCTCCTCCTCGCCGGCGAGGATCTTCTCGACGGCGACCCACGCGCCCCCGACTTCTCGTGGAGCCGGGCCAGGTAGCCGGTCGGGTCGGCGAGACCGTCCGGGTGGTCGATCCGCAGACCGTCGAACGTGCCGTCCTCGACGAGCTCGAGGATCAGCTCGTGGCTCGCGTCGAAGACCTCCGGGTCCTCGACCCGGATCGCCGCGAGCGTGCCGACGTCGAAGAACCGCCGGTAGTTGAGCTCCTCGTCGGCGACCCGCCAGAACGCGAGGCGGTAGTGCTGACGGTTGACCAGCTCGGCGAGCGGGAGCGCCGCCGTGCCGGCCCGGACCGGGAAGACGTGGTCGTAGTAGCGCAGCACGTCGACCTCGCCGTCGCCGGAGTGCCCGGGGACGACCATGCGGTCCAGCGTGAGCTCGCCGTTGCCGAGCACCGCGCCGATCCGGTCCCCGAGCACCGGCATGAGCAGCGCGCCGTCCCCGGCGGACCAGTCGACGTCGAACCACGCCGCGTACGGCGAGTCGGGGCCCTCGGCGAGCACGGACCACAGCTCGCGGTTGTGCCAGGCCGGGGTCGGGACGGCCATGTGGTTCGGGACGATGTCGACGATCATCCCGAGCCCGCGCGCGTCGGCGGCCTCCCGCAGCCGGGTCAGGGCCTCGCGGCCGCCCAGCACGGGGGAGATCTCGTGGTGGTCGACGACGTCGTACCCGTGCGTGGAGCCCGGTGCGGCGGTGAGGATCGGGGACAGGTAGAGGTGCGTGACCCCGAGGTCGGCGTAGTACCCGACCCGCTCCGCGACGTCGTCGAGGGTGAGGTCGGCACCGAGCTGCAGGCGGTACGTGGACACCGGGACGGGGCGCCCCGGAGCGGGCCGGCGGCGGGAGGACCCCATGTGGCCGGCGTCGGTGGGGACACTCATCGGGTGTGGGTCTCTCCGGTCTTGGTGCGGCCACGGGTCTGCGCGGCAGCCTCGTGCGCAGCGGCGGGGGTCGCGGGCTCGGTGACGGCGGGACGGTCGACGCCGCCCGCGGGGCGCGTGAGGACGACGGTGCTCCGGCCGGTGACCGCGATGGTCTCCCCGGCCTTGACCTCCTGCACGGGGTCGAGGTTGTGGTCGGTGTCCAGCACGCACGTCCACGTCGTGCCGAACTCGGCCTCCGGCATCGTGAAGTCGAGGTCCTCGTGGTGGGCGTTGAACAGGATGAGGAAGCTGTCGTCGACGACCGGCTCACCGCGGGCGCCGGGCTCGCCGATCGCCTCCCCGTTGAGGAACACCATGACGGCGCGGGCGTAGTCCTGGTGCCAGGCCTCGGCCGCCATGTGCTCGCCGGACGGGTCGAACCAGGCGATGTCGTGCAGGTCGGACTCGCCGCCGTGGTCCGCCGCGCCGGCGAAGAAGCGGCGACGGCGCAGCACGGGGTGGTCGCGGCGCAGGTGGATCACGCGCCGGGTGAACTCGAGCAGCTCCGAGCGCCGGGCGTCCAGGTCCCAGTCGACCCAGGAGATCTCGTCGTCCTGGCAGTAGACGTTGTTGTTGCCGCTCTGCGTGCGGGCGATCTCGTCGCCGTGCAGCAGCATCGGCACGCCCTGGGAGAGCAGCAGCGTGACGAGGAAGTTGCGGTGCTGGCGGGCCCGCAGCTCGAGGATCTCGGGGTCGTCCGTGGGGCCTTCGGCCCCACAGTTCCAGGACCGGTTGTGGCTCTCCCCGTCCATGTTGTCCTCGCCGTTGGCCTCGTTGTGCTTCTCGTTGTACGAGACGAGGTCGTGCAGCGTGAAGCCGTCGTGGGCGGTGACGAAGTTGATCGACGCGATCGGCTTGCGGCCGGTGTGCTCGTACAGGTCGGAGGAGCCGGCGACGCGGCTCGCGAACTCCGCCAGGGTGGACGGCTCGCCACGCCAGAAGTCGCGCACGGTGTCGCGGTACTTGCCGTTCCACTCGCTCCACAGGGGCGGGAACCCGCCGACCTGGTAGCCCCCTCACCGATGTCCCACGGCTCGGCGATGAGCTTGACCTGGGAGATGACCGGGTCCTGCTGGACGATGTCGAAGAACGCCGAGAGGCGGTCGACCTCGTGGAACTGGCGGGCGAGGGTCGCGGCGAGGTCGAAGCGGAACCCGTCGACGTGCATCTCGGTGACCCAGTACCGCAGCGAGTCCATGATGAGCTGCAGCACGTGCGGGTGTCGCATGAGCAGCGAGTTCCCGGTGCCGGTGGTGTCGAAGTAGTGCGCCTGGTCGTCGTCGACGAGCCGGTAGTACGCGGCGTTGTCGATCCCGCGGAAGGACAGCGTCGGGCCCATGTGGTTGCCCTCGGCGGTGTGGTTGTAGACCACGTCGAGGATGACCTCGATGTTCGCCTCGTGCAGGGCCTTGACCATCGACTTGAACTCCTGCACCTGCTGCCCCGGGCCGCTGTAGGCGGCGAAGGCGTTGTGCGGGGCGAAGAAGCCGATGGTGTTGTAGCCCCAGTAGTTCGACAGCCCCTTCTCGACCAGGTGCGGGTCGTTGACGAACTGGTGCACCGGCATGAGCTCGATTGCGGTGACCCCGAGCGAGGACAGGTGCTCGATGATCGCCGGGTGCGCCATGCCCGAGTAGGTGCCGCGCAGCTCCTCCGGCACGTCCGGGTGCTGCATGGTCAGGCCCTTGACGTGGGCCTCGTAGATGACGCTCTGGTGGTACTCGTGCTGCGGCGGGCGGTCGTGGCCCCAGTCGAAGTAGGGGTTGACGACGACGGACGTCATCGTGTGCGGGGCGGAGTCGTCGTCGTTGCGCGTCCCGGGGCTGCCGAACTCGTAGGAGAACAGCGACTGGTGGCCGTCGATCTGGCCGTCGATGGCCTTGGCGTACGGGTCGAGCAGGAGCTTGTTGGGGTTGCACCGGTGCCCGTTCGCGGGGTCGTACGGGCCGTGCACGCGGTAGCCGTAGCGCTGACCGGGCTGGGCGGCGGGCAGGTACCCGTGCCAGACGAACGCGTCGACCTCGGGGAGGTCGATGCGGGTCTCCATGCCCAGCTCGTCGATCAGGCACAACTCGATGCGCTCGGCCACCTCCGAGAAGATCGCGAAGTTGGTCCCCGTTCCGTCATACGTCGCGCCGAGGGGGTAGGGACGTCCAGGCCAGATCTGCATGTGCACAGGGTGCCAGGCACCCCCACTCCGCGCGCGGCGAACCGGGGGAACGGGACGCACGGCACAGTGCGGGCGGTCGCCGAGGCGTGGGACGCGTCGTCTCGCGCCGTGGTCGCCTCAGCGCGGTGGGAGCCGGTGCCGGACGACGTCGGCCAGTGCGCCGTCGTGCACCGTGGCGGTCGCGTAGGTGCAGGCGGGCTGGCGGCGACGGTCGGTGGGGGAGCCGGGGTTGAGCAGGCGCATCCCGGCGGGCGTGACCGAGTCCCACGGGATGTGGCTGTGGCCGAACACCAGCACGTCGATCCCGGGGTGCGCGGCGTCGCACCGCGCCTCGCGGCCGGCGGCCTGCCCGGTCTCGTGCACGACGCCCAGCCGCAGCCCGCCGACGTCGGCGTGCGCGACCAGCGGCAGCCGCTCGCGCAGCGCCGGGCCGTCGTTGTTGCCGTAGCACGCCACCAGCCGCCGCGACCGGGCCTCCAGCGCGTCGAGCAGCGCGACGTCGACCCAGTCCCCGGCGTGCACGACGACGTCGGCGCGCTCCACCTCGTCCCACACGGCGGCGGGGAGGTCGCGCGCCCGCCGCGGCACGTGCGTGTCGGCGAGGAGGAGCAGCGTGGTGGGCGTGGGCGTTGTCGGTTCGCCAGGGTGCCCTCCTCGCTGCGCTCGGAGCGCCTCCCCGGCCCTGTGCCTGTGGTTCGCCGGGGTGCCCTCCTCGCTGCGCTCGGAGCGCCTCCCCGGCTCACGTAGCGAGCCGTTCCACGATCGTCCCGAACAGCGCCGGCACCCGCGTGGCGAGCGGGACGATCCCGCGCCGGGCGGGCGACGTCGCGGCGGTCACCAGCCCGCTGGTCAGGTAGCGGTAGTCACGGGTCGACGCGGACCACGCCCGCTCGTAGCGGTCGGGGTCGTCGCGCAGCGTGGCGACGGCGGCCGCGGCCTGGGCGAAGCCGACCCGCAGGCCCTCGCCGGTGAGGGCGTCGACGTAGCCGGAGGCGTCACCGACCAGCCGGACGCGGCCGCGGGTGCGCCGGGAGGTGCGCTGCAGCAGCGGCCCGGCGCCCCGCACCGGCCCGTCGGGCTCGGCGCCGGCGAGGCGCGCCGCGAGCGCGGGGAAGGCGGCGAGCGTGCTGGTGAAGTCGGTCCGGGGCGGGCCGAGCAGTGCGACGCCGACCAGGTGGGCGGCGACCGGAGTCACGTACGCCTCGGCACGGTCGCCCCAGTGCACCTCCACGACGTCGGCCCACGGCTCGACGCGGAAGTGCCGGCGGGTGCCGTACCGGCGCGGCCCGCGGGCCGGTGCCTCGAGCCGCGCGAGCCGGCGCACCGTGGAGTGCAGGCCGTCGCACCCGAGCAGCCACCGGGCCCGGACGCCGGCCGCGGTCACCGCGTCGGCGTCCTGCTCGAGGGTCGTCACCCGGGCGTCGCGGCGCTCGATCCCGAGGTCGCCGGCGCGCTCCGCGAGCGCGGCGTGCAGGGTGGTCCGCCGCACCCCGAGCCCCGCGCGCCCGCGGAACACGTGGGTCACGCGCCGGGTCGGGTCGAGGTAGCGGATGCCCGCCAGCGGGTGCCCGTCCGGGCGCACCCCGAGGCGCTCGAGCGCGCGGACGGCGCCCGGCATGAGGCCCTCGCCGCACGCCTTGTCGACCGGGACCTGCCGGGGCTCCACCACGACGACGTCGTACCCGGCCAGTCGCGCCTCGATCGCGGCGGCGAGACCCACCGGCCCGCCGCCGACGACGAGCACGTCCGTGTCGTACGCCGCCGTGGTCACGGCCGGGGCCGCCGGCCAGCGTCTCGAGCGCCCGCACCTCGGTGGGGATGCGGAAGCCGAACAGGAGCACGGCGTTGAGCACGGTGAACACCAGGGCGGTCACCCACGAGGTGTGGATGAGCGGCAGGGCGAAGCCCTCGACGACGACCGCGACGTAGTTGGGGTGGCTCAGCCACCGGTACGGGCCGCGGGACACCAGCGGCGCGCCCGGCACGACGATGACCCGGGTGTTCCACTGCGGCCCGAGGGTCGTGATGCACCACCACCGCAGCGCCTGGCTGCCCACCGCGAGCGCGAGCGCCGTCCACCCCAGCCACGGGATGAAGGGGCGGTCGGCCGCGTGCGCCTCGACCACGCACGCGACCAGCAGCGCGGTGTGCAGCAGGACCATCGGCGGGTAGTGGCGTCGGCCGAGCTCGACCCCGCCCCGGTCGAACGCCCACCGGGCGTTGCGGGTGGCGACCACGAGCTCGGCGAGGCGCTCGAGCGCGACGAGCGCGATGACGATGTCGAAGAGCAGCAGCACGGGTCAGTCCTCCGGCCAGCGCAGCAGCACGAGCTCGGCGCAGATGCCGGGCCCCATCGCGAACAGCACGCCGACGTCCCCCGGTGGCGCCGTGCCGGCCTCGAGGGTGTCGGCGAGCACGTGCAGGACCGCCGCGGAGGAGAGGTTGCCCACGCGGTCCAGCGAGCGCCAGCTCAGCTCGAGCGCGCTGCGGTCGAGCTCGAGGGTGCGTGCGACGGCCTCGAGCACGCGGGGGCCGCCGGTGTGCGCGACCCAGGTGCCGACGTCGGCCAGGGTCAGGCCGTGCGTGTCGAGGAGCCCCGCGACGTCGTCGCCGAGGTTGCGCTCGACCACGTCGGCCAGGCTGGCGGAGAGCACGATCCGGAACCCGCTGCCGCCCACGTCCCACCCGAGGAGGTCCTCGGTGTCGGGGTAGAGGCGGCTGAGGGTGCCGACGACGTCCGGTCCGGTCGCCCCGAGCGTGGCGGCGCGCGCGTCGCCGAGCATGACGACGGCGGCCGCGCCGTCGCCGAACAGCCCGCTCGAGACGAGGTTGGCCATGGAGTCGTCCCCGTGCTGCAGGGTCAGCGAGCACAGCTCGACCGAGAGCAGGACGGCGACGTCGTCCGGGTGGCCCACGAGGTAGTCGTGCACGCGGGCGATCCCGGCGGCACCCGCGACGCACCCCAGCCCGAACACCGGGACGCGGCGCACGTCCGGGCGCATCCCGAGCCGTCCGACGAGCAGCGCGTCCAGGGACGGGGCGGAGACGCCGGTCACGGAGGTGAACAGGATGTGGTCGACGTCCTCCGGGACGAGGCCGGCGGTCTTCAGGCCGTCCCGCACCGCGGCCTCGGCGAGGTCCAGGCCGACCGAGATGAACAGGTCGTTGGTCTGGTCGAACGACGTCAGGGTGCGGTAGCGCTCGAGCGGGACCGCGAGGTGCCGCGTGCTGACCCCGCTGTTGGCGTGCACCCGCTCCATGACGGCGCGGCGCGGCGACCCAGGGTCGGGGGTCACCACCGGACCGAGCTCGGCGGTGATCTCCTCCTGGGTGTACGCGTACGGGGGCAGAGCGGGGGCGACCGCTGCGATGCGCGACATCCCGGCATCGTGCCACGGCGGTCGGCGCCGCACCGGCGGGCGGGCCGTCGGCTACGGTCCTCGCGGCGAGGGCCGCCGGCGCCGGACCTGGCGGCCCGACCGTAGGGCTCGCGGGACCGACCCGGCGCACGGCGGGGACGGCAGGACGGCAGGGACGGCGGAGGTCGAGCGTGACGGTGCTGCGGACGGCTCGGGCGCTCGCGTCCTCGTGCCACCCGGCGCCCGCCGTGGCCGTCACGCTCTTCGCGACGGCGCTCGCGGCCGGCGTCGGCGCGGGCCCGGTGCGCACCGTCGGCGTCGGGGCGGCGGTGCTCGCCGGGCAGCTGTCGGTGGGCTGGTCCAACGACTGGATCGACGCGGCCCGGGACGTCGCGGTCGGGCGCACGGACAAGCCCGTCGTCGCCGGCGCGGTGTCGGCAGCCGTCGTCGGGCACGCCGCAGCCGTCGCCGCGGTCCTGTGCGTCGTGCTGTCGTTCGCGCTGGGGCCGCGGGCCGGGGTGACGCACGTCGCCGCGGTCGCCGTCGCATGGGCCTACAACGCGCGCCTCAAGAGCACCGTGTGGTCGTGGCTGCCCTACGCGGTGTCGTTCGGGCTCCTCGCGTGCGTGGTGACGCTCGCGCTGCCCGACCCCGTGGTCCCGCCCGGCTGGGCGATCGCGGCCGCCGCCCTGCTGGGTGTGGGCGCGCACCTCGCGAACGTGCTCCCCGACCTGGAGGACGACGCCGCCACCGGCGTGCGCGGGCTGCCGCACCGGCTCGGGCGGACCGGCACGAGCCTGGTGGCCCCGGTCGTGCTGGTCGCGGCCACCGTCCTGGTGGTCACCGGCCCGCCCGGCCCGCCGACGCCGCTGGCGTGGGCCGGCGGCGCCGCGGCGACCGGCCTGGCGCTCGCCGCGGTCACCGTCGCGGCGCGCCGGACCAGCAGCCGGGTGCCCTTCACCGCGGCGATCGGGGTCGCCGCGGTGGACGTCGTCCTGCTCGTGGCCGCCGCGGGCGCGCTGGTCTGAGGCGTCAGGGCGTCGTCGGGGAGGGCGTCGGGGTGACGCTGTGGTCACCCACCCACACGCTGTCGGGCAGCTCGCGGGGCAGGTGACGGTTGCCCACCGTGCGGAACACCGGGTCGACGCCGGCGCGGCTCTGCTCCTCGAAGTCGCGCAGGGCACCCAGCGCCCACCGCCCGAGCAGCACGAGCGCCACGAGGTTGACCAGCGCCATGAACCCCATCGCGACGTCGGCCAGCGCCCAGACCGCGACCAGCTCGAGCACGCTGCCCGCGCCCACGACGAGGACGACGAGCGTCCGGAACGCCAGCAGCGCCGCGGGCCGGGCACGCAGGAAGGTCATGTTGACCTCGGCGTAGGAGTAGTTGCCCAGCACCGAGGAGAACGCGAAGACGAAGACCAGGACCGTCATCAGCCAGGTGGTCCCCGACCCGAGCTCGTGCGCGACGGCGGTCTGCGTCAGCGCGGCGCCCGAGGCCTCCGAGGTCTCGCCCGGCACGTACACCTCCGGGCCGGCGAACAGGATGATGAAGGCCGTCGCCGAGCACACGATGATCGTGTCGACGAAGACGCCGAGGGACTGGATGAGGCCCTGCTTGACCGGGTGGCTCGTCGTCGCGGTGGCGGCGGCGTTCGGGGCGCTCCCCATGCCGGCCTCGTTCGAGAACAGGCCGCGCTTGGCGCCGTTGAGCAGCGCGGCCGCGAGCCCGCCGGTGAGCCCCGCGGCCGCCTCCCCGACGCCGAAGGCCGAGGTGACGATCTGCCCCACGACGGTGCCGATCTGACCGGCGTTCAACGCGATGATCACGAACGCGAGCCCGATGTAGAGGAGCGCCATGATCGGGAGCACGAACTCCGCGACCCGCGCGATCCGGCGGACGCCGCCGAACACGACCGGCGCGGTCAACGCCATGAGCACCAGCGCCGTCCAGCCGGCCCCGACCCCGTGGCCCGACGAGAGCACGTCCGCGATCGTGTTGGCCTGCACCATGTTGAACGCGATGCCGAACGTGAAGATGAGCAGGACCGCGAACACGATGCCGCCGCGTCGGGAGCCGAGCCCCTGCTCGATGTAGAAGGCCGGCCCGCCGCGGAAGCTGCCGTCAGCCGCGGGGCGCTTGAAGATCTGCGCGAGCGTCGCCTCGATGAGCGCGGTGGCCATCCCGACCAGGGCCACGATCCACATCCAGAAGATGGCCCCCGGGCCGCCGAGGGTCAGCGCGATCGCCACGCCCGCGATGTTGCCGGTGCCGACCCGGGACGCCAGGCCGACGCAGAACGCCTGGAACGACGAGATGCCGCCCTCGGAGCCGCCGCGGGACGAGCCGATCTGCCGGATCATCCGCGCGAAGTGGCGCACCTGCGCGAACCGCGTACGGACGCCGAAGTACAGGCCCACGCCCAGGAGCACGTACACCAGCACGTAGGTCCACAGGAAGTTCGACACCGGGTCGATGAGGTACTGCTGGATGAAGCCCATGGTCATGTCCTCCGCGCCGGCGGCCTGAACGGGTGCGCCCACGCTGCGGGCTGCGGGACATGCTGCTCCCGCCGGGCCCGCCGCGCGAGAGGAGGGGCCGTGCCCGTGCCCGCGGCGACACCCGGCGAGCCGCCGGCACGGGCCTCACCGAGCGGCGCGGGCCTCACCCGGCGTCGCGGGCCTGGCGCGTGCGCCGGTCGTTCTCTTTGCCGATGGCCTCGACGAGCTCGTCCTTGGTCATCGACGACCGGCCGGAGATGTCGAGCCGCTGGGCGACGTCGTACAGGTGCTCCTTCGACGCGTTCGCGTCCACCCCGCCGGCCGTCGGCGCGGGGGTGTCCCGGCCGCCCTCGGCGCGGGCGTCGGACGGCCCGGGGCTGTCCTTGGGCTCCCAGTGGTCGCCGACCTTCTCGTGCGTGTGCTTGAGCGCGGAGTAGGCGACCCGGTGGGCGCGCTCCTCGTCGCCGTACTCGTCGGCCGCGGAGTCGTGCGCCTTGGCGAACGTCCGCTGGGCCTTGTCGCCCGAGCGCTGGAGCGTGCTGGGCAGCTCCTCGTCGCGGGGCGTGCCGTCCCCTGTCGTCTTGGGCATCGGGACCTCCGGGTGCTCGTCGTGGACGATCGTGCCGGTGCGGCACCGACCGGGTGTGCGTCCTACTGGCCAGCGGGCCAGGTCTCCAGCTCGCCGTGCGGTGGGTTGTCGGCGACGGGCTCCAGCGTGTGGCGCTCGCGCACGAGCCGGCCGACGTTGACCATCCCCGCGCCGTCCACGTCGGTCCAGCGGGAGCCGCCGACGTGCGTGTGGAGCTCCCGGACGCAGGCCCGCGCCGGCCCGTTCCCATCGGCGCGGCGCGCGTCGTGGTCCAGGAGCCGCCAGGTGCGGCGGTCGCCGAGCGGTGCACGGCGTGGCAGTCGGGCCAGTCGCCCTCGACGGCGACGAAGGAGAAGCCGCGTTCGGTGATCAGCCGGCGGGTGACGGCGGCGCGCCACGCGAAGAACTCGTGCGTCCCGTGCGAGGCCTCGCCGAGCAGCACGACCCGAGCGTCACCGACCCGCCGCAGCAGCGGGTCGAGGTCGCCCGGACCGTCGAGCGGGAGGGCGAGACGCACGACGTCGTCGTCGGTCATCGCGGCACCGGTGGGTGGTCTCGCCGGCTGAGCCGGTCAGCTCGGTCGGGCCAGCATCTGCAGCGGGACGAAGAACGAGGCGCTCGAGGCGAGCAGACCACCGGTGAACAGCCACGGCGACCCGGTCTCGAAGCCCAGCGCCATCGCGTAGAAGCCGGCGAGGAAGACGACGAGGCAGACGACGTACAGCGCGGCGCTGCCGGCCTTGCCCGGCGGCACGTCCTGCAGCTCGTCGTCCTGGTGGTTCGCCATGGTGGTTCCTCCGCGTGCGGTGATCGGCTGGTCCGGGCGCTCAGGGCGGCGGCCCGATGACCTCTGGGGTCACGCTCCCAGCGGCGACCCACCTTCGCAAGCTCGCCGCGCGGCGCGGGGACGTGGCGCTCAGCACGCCGGGCGCGTGCCGAGGCGGGGGCTGGGGAGCGCGGGCGGGCACGGGGACCCACCGGGCGCGCGGCAGCCGGGACCGTCGTTACTCTTGCGCCTCGGGGCACCACGGCACGACGTCGTCGGCCCGGCCGGCAGACGCCGGCCGACCCTCACCGGGGACCCGGCCGACCGGCCGCGCCACCCGCTCACGCGAAACGGAGCTGTCAGTGGACGTACCCACCGGGGTGTGGATCGGAACGGTCGCGGGCATCGTCGGCCTGCTGCTGTTCGACTTCGTCTTCCACGTCCGCAAGGCCCACACGCCGACCCTGCGTGAGGCGTCGATCTGGTCCGCGCTCTACATCGGCATCGCCGTGCTCTTCGGTGTCGGGGTGTGGCTGTTCGGCGGGAACGACATGGGCACCGAGTACTTCGCGGGCTACATCACCGAGAAGGCGCTGTCGGTCGACAACCTGTTCGTCTTCCTCATCATCATGAGCAGCTTCAAGGTGCCGCGCGAGGACCAGCAGAAGGTGCTGCTGTTCGGCATCGTGTTCTCGCTCATCGCCCGGACCGGCTTCATCTTCCTCGGCGCCGCGCTCATCAACTCGTTCGCCTGGGTGTTCTACTTCTTCGGCCTCATCCTGCTCATCACCGCGGGCAACCTGCTCAAGCCCGAGGGCGAGGACAGCCACTCGGCGGACAACTTCATCATCCGCATCGCCCGCAGGCTGTTCCACACGACCGACTACTACGACGGCGACAAGCTGTTCACGGTGCACGACGGTCGTCGGGCGATGACGCCCATGCTGCTGGTCATGGTCGCCATCGGCGGCACGGACCTGCTCTTCGCGCTGGACTCGATCCCGGCCATCTTCGGGCTCACGCAGAACGTGTTCATCGTGTTCACCGCGACGGCGTTCTCGCTGCTCGGTCTGCGCCAGCTGTACTTCCTCATCGACGGGCTGCTGGACCGGCTCATCTACCTGTCGTACGGCCTCGCGGCGATCCTGGCCTTCATCGGCGTCAAGCTGATCCTGCACGCGCTGCACGAGAACACCCTCCCGTTCATCAACGACGGCGAGCACGTGAGCGTGTACGAGGTCACGACCAACCAGTCGCTGTCGGTGATCCTCGGCGTCCTGCTCGTGACGGTCGTCGCGTCTCTGTTGAGCCCGGCGGGCAAGGCGCAGGCGACCGCGACCCGCGTCCGGCACCTCGCCTCGGACTACCTCGACCCGGCCGACGGGACGACTCCGGCGGAGCGCGAGCGCACCTTCGAGCGCTTCGTGACCGAGGAGCAGCGGCTGCAGGCGATGGAGCCCAAGCACCGCGCGAAGTTCGAGCGTGACCGCGAGCTCGTCGACGTCGCCCGGCGCGCGCACGCCGAGCACGCGGGGCAGCCGACGCGGTGAGCGGGACCGGCGCGGAACGGTCCAGCGCCGAGCTGTGGCGCTGGCCGGCCGTCGCCGGCGCGGCCGCGTGGGCCGCCGGACTCGCCCTCGCGCCGGTACGCCCGGACCCGTCGTCGACGGCGTCCCGGCTGGCGTGGCCCGGGGACGTCGACTCGGCGTCGACCGTGCTGCAGGTCATCGCGACGGCGTCCATCTCCGCCGTCACCATGACGTTCTCGCTCACGGTCGTCGCGCTGCAGCTGGCGTCCCAGCAGTTCTCGCCGCGGCTCCTGCGGGACTTCGTGCAGGACCGCCACACCAAGACGGTGCTGGCGGTCATGGTGGCGGCGTTCGTGTTCGCGCTCACCTCCCTGCGGGGGCTGCGCGCGGACCAGGACGTGCCGGCGTACTCGATGGTCGTGGCGTACGGGCTCGGCCTGGCGACCGTCTTCGCGTTCCTGGCGTTCCTCGGTCACATCACGCGTCAGCTGCGGGTCGAGACCATGATGCGGTCGGTCCACGAGCAGACGAGCGCGGCGATCCAGAGCTTCTACCCCGCGTACGACGACTCCCGGCCCCGCTCCCAGGAGGAGCTGGACTTCGGCGACCGCCCGGTCGGCGTCGTCCCGGTCCGGCGCAGCGGCTTCGTGCGAGCGATCGACGTCGAGGCGGTGGTGAGCGCCGCGCAGCGGCGTGACGCCGTCGTCGAGGTCGTCGTCCGGCCCGGTGACCAGGCGGTCCGCGGGACGCCGCTCGCCCGGGTGGGCTGCGCGCCGGCGGAGCGGGCCGAGCTCGGCGAGGAGATCTCCGACGCCGTGACGATGGGCTACGAGCGCACGATCGAGCAGGACTCGGCGTTCGGGTTCCGCCAGCTGACCGACATCGCGGTCAAGGCGATCTCGCCGTCCGTGAACGACCCGGTCACCGCGGCGCACGCGGTCGGGCACACCGCCGACCTGCTCGTGCAGCTGACCGAGAAGCGTCTGGGCGGCATCCTGCACACCGACGACGACGGCGTCGGCCGGGCCGTCGTGGGGGACCGCGACCTGCGGTACTACCTCGACCTCGTGTGCGGCCCGGTGCGCCGGTTCGGGCGGACGGAGCCCACGGTCCTCATGGCGCTGCTGCGCATGCTCCGGGACGTCGCGTCCGCGGCTCGCGACGAGGGGCAGCGCGCGGAGATCGAGCGCCAGGTCGCCCTGGTCAGCGCGGAGGTCGACGCATCGGTGGGGGAGAGCGACGTCGCGGACATCGGCGACCTCGCCGACCGGGTGCACGCCGCCCTGCGCGGGGACGTCGACCGGGCCTACGGCGACCGCAGCGGGGAGACACGGCCGGTCTGAGAACGGTCCGGCACGGTCAGCGGGTGCCGCCGGCCCCGCCGCGCTTGCCGGGGCCGCGCCGGCCCCGCTCCGTCCGGCCCTGCTCGGTGCGGCCCCGTTCCGTGCGACCCCGGCCCCGATCCGTCCCGGCGCGCTCGGCGCGTCCGCGGTCCGCGGTGCCCCCGGGCCCGCCTCGGGGGTCCGGGTCACCGCCGCGCCCGTGCTGCGCCCCCGCGAGCTGTTGGCCGTCCGCCCCCGGACGATCCCGATGAGCTCCTCGACCAGGTCGGTGTGCGCGTCGGTCACCCACGCCAGCCCGACCGACGACGTCGGGGCGTCCGTCACCGGCCGGAAGGTCACGTCCCGGCGGTGGTGCAGCCGGGCGAGGGACTGCGGCACGACCAGCACCCCGACGCCCGCGGCGACGAGCTCGACGGCCGCGGCCGTCGTCGGCAGGGTGGGCAGCGCGCTCGGCTCACCGGGGCGACTCGGCCACGGCACGACGTCGTCCTCGGGGACGAGGAGGGTCTCCTCCGTCAGGTCGGCCGCGGAGACCTCGTCGGCCGCGGTCACCAGGTGGTCGCGGGGGACGACGACGACGGTCGTCTCGGTGTAGAGCGGGATCGCGGACAGGTCCGAGCGGTCCACCGGGAGCCGCACGAGCCCCGCGTCCGCGTCGCCGCGGCGCAGGGCGTCCTCCTGCTCGGCCGCGGTCGCGTGCACCAGGGTGACCGGCACGTGGGGCAGGCGCTGCTGCCACACCGTGAGCCACTTGGCCGGGTTGACGCCCGGGACGACGAGGAGGCGGAAGGCGCCGGGGGCGACGCCGCGCGCGTCGTCGGGCCGGTCGTGCGGCATCGGTTGCCCTTCGTGCGCCCGGGGTGGTCAGCGGCCAGGCTACCGGCGCCCCGTATCCTGACCCGCGTGACGGAACCGGACAGCACGCCCCCACGGTCGAAGCAGACCCAGACCATGAAGCCGGCGACGGCCGCCGCGAAGCTCGGGGTCCTCCTCCCGGCGACGCCCCCGGAGTTCCAGGAGGGTGTGGTCACGCGCGAGGAGCTCAACGCGCTGCAGCGCACGCCGCCGCCGTGGCTCGTCGAGCTGCGTCGCACCGGGCCGCACCCGCGCTCGGTGGTCGCGGCCCGCCTGCGGATCTCGACCAGCGGGCTCGCCCGGCACGGCCTGACCGACCCGCTGACGACCGAGCAGATCGACGACCTCATCGCGAACCCGCCCGAGTGGCTGTCCCAGGAGCGCGCGAGCCTCGCCGAGGTCAAGCGCGAGGAGCAGCGGCTCAAGGAGCGCGACGCCCAGCGTCGCGCCGCGTCCGCCCCCGGCGTAGCGGTCCGGCGGTCCTCCGGTGCGCACCCACGTCGCGCTGCTGCGGGCGGTCAACGTCGGCGGGCGGAGTCGGCTGCCCATGGCCGACCTGCGTGAGGCCGTCCGCTCGCTGGGCCACCGGGACGTCGCGACGTACGTGCAGAGCGGCAACGTGGTCCTCACCAGCGACGTCGACGACCCCGCCGTCGTCGCCGCCGGGGTCGCCCGGGCGCTGGCCGACCGGACGGCGCTGTCGCCGGACGTCGTCGCCCTGACCCGCGCGGACCTCGCGCAGGTGGTCGTCCGGAACCCCTTCCCGGACGAGGACGACGGCACGCGCCTGCACGTCGTGCTCGTGCAGGGAGGTCTCGGACCGGGCGGACCGGCCGCCGTCGCCGACGCGGTGGCGCGGGCCCGGGCCAAGGGCAGCCCGGACGACGCCCGCGTGGTCGACGGCGTCCTCTACCTGCACACCCCGGACGGACTGGGACGCAGCGAGCTGGCCGCCCAGCTCACCCGCCGCGCCGTCGTGGACGCATCCGGCGGGCCGGCGACGACGCGCAACTGGCGCACCGTCACCCGGCTCCTGGAGCTGCTCGACGCGGACTGACCCCACGCGACCCGGACGGTCACCCTGCGGGCGGCGCTGCGTCCTCCTGCGCACGTTGCCGTCGCAGCTGCGCCGCGGCCGGGCCGCCGTCGGGCTCCTGCTCCAGACCCCGCCACATGGGCTCCACCGTCTCCTCCGGACGCCGCGGCGCGAGCAGCGGGGTGCGCGGGTCGACGACGGCCTCGACGACGCACGGCCGGTCCGCGGCCATCGCCTCGCGCCAGGCAGCGTCGACCCCGGCCGGGTCGTCGACCCGGATGCCGCGCAGGCCCAGCAGCTCGGCGTAGCCGGCGTACGGGAACGCGGGGACGTCCTGCGAGACGGGGAACCGGGGGTCGCCCTCCATCTCGCGCTGCTCCCAGGACACCTCGGCGAGGTCCCCGTTGTGCAGCACGAGCACCACGAACCGGGGGTCGGCCCAGTCCCGCCACCGCGCGCCGACCGTGATGAGCTCGGCGAGCCCGTTCATCTGCATCGCGCCGTCGCCGGCCAGCGCGACCACCGGGCGGTCCGGGTGCAGCAGCTTCGCCGCGATGCCGTACGGCATCGCCGACCCCATCGACGCCAGGGTGCTGGACAGGTGCGCGGGCACCCCGGCGGGCAGGCGCAGGTGTCGGGCGTACCAGTACACGACCGAGCCGACGTCGACCGACACCTGCGCGTCCGGCGGGAGGTGGTCGGACAGCGTCCGGACGACGAGCTGGGGGTTCAGGGGCTCCGCGGGGTCCTGCGCCCGCTGCGCGGCGATGTCGTGCCAGGACCGGACGTCGGCCTCGACCCGCGCGCGCCACGCGCCGTCCTTCGGCGCGAGCATCGGCGTGAGCGCGGCGAGCGTGTGCGCCGAGTCGCCGGCCAGGCCGACCTCGACCGGGTACTTCGCCCCGATGTTGCGCGCGGCGACGTCGATCTGCACCGTGCGGGCCTGCCCCGGCGTCGGGTAGAACTCCGTCCACGGGTCGCTGCTGCCCACGATGAGCAGCGTGTCGCACCCGGCCATGAGGTCCGCCGACGCCGTCGTGCCCAGGTGCCCCATGACGCCGCAGTGGTACGGCAGCGACTCGTCGAGCAGCGGCTTGCCGAGCAGCGACGTCGTGATCCCGGCGCCGAGGCGCTCGGCGACCTCGAGCACCTCGCGCGTCGCGCCGGCGGCGCCCTGCCCGACCAGCAGCGCGACCCGCGACCCGGCGTCGAGGACCTCGGCAGCCCGCGCGAGGTCGGTCTCCGCCGGGAGCACGCGCGACCGCGGCACGACGTCGCCGGTGTGCACGACGCCGTGCGCCGCGGGCAGGTCGTCCGGCAGGTCGGCCCGCTGGACGTCGTGCGTGACGATCACGCAGGTGGGGCTGGACGTCGCGATCGCGGTGCGGATCGCGTTGTCCAGCACGAGCGGCAGCTGCTCGGGCGCCGTGACGGTCTGCACGTACTGGCCGCACACGTCCTTGAACAGCGTCGGCAGGTCGACCTCCTGCAGGTACCCGCTGCCCAGCGCGGTCGACACGACCTGCCCGACGACGGCGACCACGGGCTTGCGGTCCAGCTTCGCGTCGTAGAGCCCGGTGAGTAGGTGCACGGCGCCCGGACCCTGCGTCGCCAGGCACACGCCGACCTCGCCGGAGTACTTGGCGTGCCCGGTGGCCATGAACGCGGCCATCTCCTCGTGCCGGGCGGTGACGAGCTCGATGTGGTCGGTGGCCCGCGCCAGCGCGGCGAGGATCGGGTCGATGCCGTCCCCGGCGTACCCGAACACCCGGCGCACCCCCACGCGCGGAGCCGGTCGACCAGACCGTCGGCGACCGTCCTCATCGGGCGACCGGGCGGGGCGTCGTGCTGGCCATGGGGTGCTCCTCGGCTCGGTCCGGATGGTCCGCCCATCGTCGGCGCGGCGCGGGGGTGCCGCATCCGCACGGGACCCCGGCGGCCGCTCCGGCCCACGCCCGCACGGGCCGCGTGGCCTGACGCGACGCGCGGGGAGGTCAGGCGCGCGGTGGCCCCGCGGCGATCCGGGCGCGCATCGCGGTCCACGGCCACGGGTCGTCGTCGTCGACGCCGTAGCGCCAGGGATGCACCGCCTCGACCCACCAGGTCGCCCCGGCGGCGGCCTGCGCCGCGGCGGCGTCGTGCGCGGCGGTGTCGTGGGTGGTGCCGGGCTCGCTCTCGCCCGGGACCGCGACGTCGAAGCCGTCCACCGAACCGCGCCGGCGTCGCACGGCCGCCACCACGCCCGCGGTGTCGGCGGGCTCCCACCGGCCGTCGAGGCGCATCGGCACCACGCCGTCCCACCGGGCCGCTCGACGCAGGGGTCGCCCCGCGCCGCCGTCGACCCAGGTGGCCGCGACCCACACCGGCACCCGCGGGCGCTGCACCGGCGGCGGGTGGTGCAGCGCACCCCAGTCACCGGGGCCACCGAGCCGGTAGTGCGTCCCCCGGTGCCGGACCGGCGTCGCCGACCACAGCGCGGTCAGCACGTCGAGCCCCTCGTCGAGCATGTCGCCCCGGACGACCGGGTCGGCCTCCTCACCGCTGTACTCCCACTCGAACGGCATCGCGCCCGTCCCGACGCCGAGCGTCACGCGGCCGCCGGAGAGGTGGTCCAGCGTCGCGACCTGGCGGGCGAGCGTGACCGGGCGGCGCCGGGGAGCGGCGTCACCAGCGTGCCGAGCCGGATGCGGCTCGTGCGCAGCGCCGCGACCGTGAGGGCGATCCACGGGTCGACGAGGTCGACCGGCCGAGGCCTGAAGGCGAGCGCGTGGTCCCACAGGAAGAAGCCGTCCCAGCCGGCGTCCTCGGCCGCGGCGGCCAGGTCCCCGACCATCGCGGCGCCCAGGCCCACGCCGAAGTTCGGCGTGCTGACCGCGAACCGCATCGCACCCTCCTCGGCGCCCGTGCCCGGGCCGCGCCCGTGCCCGGCCGCGCCCGTGCCGTCGACCACCGTGGCACGCCGACGCCGTCGTCGGGCAGGTGGCGGGTCGTCGGCTCGGCGCGCCGCACGGGCCTGGCGGCCCCACCATGGTCGCGACGGAGCACGGAGCACGGCGGAGAGGAGACGGTGATGCTGGCTGCGGAGGCGCTCGCGGACGGGTTCGGGCGGGTGCGGGAGGTGGTGCGGTCCACGCTGGACGGGATCGACCCGGACGACCTGGCCCGACCGCCGGCGGAGGGCACGAACACCGTGGCCTGGCTCGTGTGGCACCTGGCCCGCGTGCAGGACGACCACCTGGCCGACGCCTTCGACGCCGACCAGGTGTGGGTCGCCGAGGGCTGGGCCGACCGCTTCGGGCTGGCGCTGGACCCGGCCGACACCGGCTACGGTCACACGCCCGAGCAGGTTGCTGCCGTGCAGGCGCCGGCCGACCTGCTGCTGGGGTACCTCGAGGCGGTGCACGCCCGGACGACCGAGCACCTGTCCGCGGTCACCGACGCCGACCTCGACCGCGTCGTGGACAGCTCCTACGACCCGCCGGTCACGCTCGGGGTGCGCCTGGTCAGCGTCATCGGCGACGACCTGCAGCACGCGGGGCAGGCCGCGTACGTGCGCGGGCTGCTCGCGGCGGCGGGCTGACGTCACCGCCGCCCGGTCGGTCCCGACCGGGCGGCCTGCGCGTCACAGCGCGGCCCGTCGGTCGGGCGACACGCCCACCGGGACCGTCGACGACGCCCACGCGCCGACGTCGACGCAGCCCTGGGCGCAGTAGGTCGCGCAGGTCGGGCACACCCACACGAGGTGGCGACGGTCCGGGGTGCACCCGCACGTCACCGAGCGCTGCGCCGGGCGACCGGGGCCGTCGCGCGTCCAGCGGTGCCCGCGTGGGCAGCCGTCCGGCGGGATGAGCTCGTACCCCCGCGCGGTGCGCCGCCAGCGCGACCAGTCGACCTCCTGCATTCGAACAAGTGTACGAGCATGGCGGTGCGCGTGGTGGTCGAGCGGTCGCCCGGTCCGGTGGTCCGGTGCGTCGCCGGACGGTTGCCCCGGGGTGGTTGTCGCGTGTGGGAGGCGGCTGCCAGGATCGTGACCGCGGCCACACCGGTGTGCGCGCCGGCCCGTGAGCGGGCGGGGGCACCGGGGGCCGCACCACCGCTTCGTCGTGAAGGGAGGCCGGCATGGCCGGTCCCGTGTCCCCGACAGTCGACGCGCCCGTGGAGGCGCCCCCGCGGGTGTCGGAGGAGGTCGAGCGGCAGCTCGAGGCGCACCGTCGCGAGCTGACCGGCTACTGCTACCGCATGCTGGGCTCCGCGTTCGACGCCGACGACGCCGTCCAGGAGGTCATGGTCCGGGCGTGGCGCGGGATCGACCGGTTCGACGGCCGCGCGTCGCTGCGCACCTGGCTGTACCGCATCGCCACGAACGTGTGCTTCGACGTCACCGGCGCGACCCGCCGCCGCGCGATGCCGATGGACCTGTCGCCGGGTGCGTCCCCGCCGGTGGCGTCGTCGCTCGGCGCCCCGCTGCCGGAGCGGACCTGGGTCGGCCCCGCAGCGGACGACCGCATCATGCCGGAGACCTCCGACCCGGCCGAGCTCGCGGTCGCCCGGGAGTCGGTCCGGCTGGCGTTCGTCGTGGCGCTGCAGCACCTGCCGGCCCGGCAGCGCGCCGTGCTCATCCTGCGCGAGGTGCTGCGGTGGCGCGCCGACGAGGTCGCCGACCTGCTCGGGACCACGGTCGCCTCCGTCAACAGCGCCCTGCAGCGTGCGCGCGTCACGATCGCCGGCACGCGCCTCGCCGACGCCGGCGCGGCACCGGACCCGCTCGACGACGAGCACGCCGCCCTGCTCGCGCGCTACGTCGAGGCGTTCGAGGCGTACGACATCGAGGCCCTGGTCGCGCTGCTGCACGAGGACGCGACGCAGTCGATGCCGCCGTGGGCCCTGTGGATCAGCGGGCCGGTGGACATCGGCCGGTGGCACCTGGGTCCGGGGGCGGGCTGCCGCGGGTCCCGGCTCGTCGCGGTGTCCGCCAACGGGTCACCCGCCTTCGCGCAGTACAAGCCCGGCGGCACGCCCGGGCGGTGGGACCCGTGGGCCGTTCACCTGCTCGAGATCCGGGACGGTCGGATCAGCAGCATCACCAACTTCGTGGGGCCCGACCACTTCCGCGTCTTCGGGCTGCCGCTGCACCTCGACGCCTGACGCCGCCGGCCCGGCGCCGGTGGTGGCGGACCCGCCGGTCGGCAGACCTTCCGTGGTCGGGACGGCACGGACGTCCTCGAGGACGTCGGACAGCCCGGCGAGGTCGATCAGCGCCCGGAGTGCCGGCGCGGTCCCGTCGAGCACGACCCGGGCGCCCGGCTGGACCGCGAGGTGCAGCCGGGCGAGCGCCTCGACGGTCGCGAGGTCCGACGCCGGCAGGTCGGCGACGTGACACACGACGACGTGCGCGCCCGTCGCCCGCGCCCGGACGCCGACGGCCCGGCAGGTGCCGCCCACGTCGACCCGCAGCGTGCCGCCGTCGACGTGGACCACGCCGGGCCCGGAGTCGCTCATGGCGGGTAGACCGCGTCCGGTCGGGCGAGTCATCGCGAGACCGGGCCACGACCGGGGAGGATGGCGGTGTGCCCACCCGCGTGCCCGCCACCGTGCCGCCGACCGATCCCGTCCGTCGCGCCCACGAGGCGGATCCGGGACCCGCGAACGGCAGCGTCGTCGCGGTGAGCCGCGACGACCGCCACCGGTTCACCAAGCCCGTGGTGGACGCGATCACCCTGGTCGAGGGCTTGGGTGTCGAGGGCGACGCGCACGCCGGAGCGACCGTCAAGCACCGCTCCCGGGCCGCGCGGGAGCCCGAGGCCCCCAACCTGCGCCAGGTGCACCTGCTGCACGAGGAGGTGCTCGACGACGTCGCCGCCCGCGGCTTCGTCGTCGCGCCCGGCGAGATGGGCGAGAACATCACGACCCGCGGGATCGCGCTGCTGTGGCTGCCCACCGGCACCGTCCTGGGGCTCGGGGCCGAGGCCGCCGTCGTGCTCACCGGTCTGCGCAACCCGTGCGTGCAGATCGACCGCTTCGCACCCGGGCTGATGAAGGAGATGATCACGCGCGACGCGGCGGGGAACGTGCTGCGTCGGGCCGGTGTCATGGCGGTCGTGCTGCGCGGCGGCGTGGTGCGCGCGGGTGACCCGATCTCCCTCAGGCTGCCCGACGGCCCGCACACGCCGCTCCAGCCAGTCTGACCGGCCCGCCCGCTCACCCGACGGTGGGTGCGGAACCCACCCGGTCAGGGAGCCGGTGGGCCCGCGTGCCGACGACGTCGCGGGGTGCGGGGACTCGGTGTACAGCGACGGCGGGATCTGGTCGGCCCGCGCCATCTCCGCCACGATCATCGCCGCGAGGTCGCGCAGCTGGAGGCCGCGGTGCTCGGCCGCACCGCGCAGGACGCCCAGCGCCTCCTCGGGGCCGCAGCTGCGCTGCGCCATGACGATGCCGGTCGCCTGACCGATGGTGTCCCGGGCCGACACCCCCGCGAACAGCTCCTCGGCGAGGCACCGCAGCCGGCCCACCTCGAGCTCGAGCGCGACCACCCGCGCGACCTGCCGGGCGAACGTCGTCGCGCGGCGCAGCTCGTCGCGCTCCCACGGAGCCGGCGCAGGGTCGAGGAGCACGACCGCGACGTCGACGCCACGGCCGACCGGCGCCGGCAGGGCGACGGCGGTCCGGAAGCCCTCGCGCACGGCCGTGTCGCGCCAGGCCGGCCAGCGTCGCGTCCGGCCGGTGTGCGCGACCACGACGACGCGGCTCTCCTCCAGCGCGGTCTGGGCAGGACCGGACCGCTCCGCCTGGGCGGTGGCCTCGCACCGACGTGCGGTGACGTCGCTGCTCCCCGCGATGCGCGTGCTGCGGAACTCGCGCAGCGTGATGGCGCACTGCAGGCCCGGACGGACGAGGTCGCCGGCCTGTGCGGCGATCGAGTCGAGCAGGGCGTCGTCGGCCATGGGCACGGGCCGGGACGTGAAGGTGTGGAGGTCGGTCATCGTCGTCTCCCTCGGGCCGCGTCGTTGCGGTGTGGTCGTCAGCGCGGCCGCGGGTCCCGCGACCGGTGACCTGCCCATCCTCCCACCGGGCCCGCGGGGCGCAACGGCGCCCGACGGCCGGGCGGGCACCGGTGGACGGGCGCGGTCGACGCCCGTCGGCCCGCCCGTGGATGCCGGGGGCGACGGCGCCCGCTCAGTGCGCCCCGCGCTCGCGGGCGAGCTCGACGGCCGAGGCGACGCCGGCCGTCCACGGCTCGCCGTGCCCCGGCAGGACGACGGAGGCACCGGTCGCCGCCAGTCGCCCCAGGGACGCGAGCGCCTGCGTGCTGTCGGCGGTGGCGGCGCCGGCGACGATCTGCGGGCCGGTGTGGCCGGTGTACGGGTCGAGCGTGACGAGCGCGTCCCCGCTGATGACCGCGTCACGTCCGGGCAGGTGCAGCGCGACGTGCCCGAACGTGTGCCCGGGCGTGAACACGACCCGCGGGCTGCCGGGCAGGTCGAGCTCGCCCTCGGTGGTGTACGGCGTGAGCCCCTGGACGCCGCGGACCCGCAGGGCGCCGGCCCGTGCGATCGCGGCGAGGATCCCCAGCGACCCCGGGTAGCGCACGGGGTAGACCGAGCGCAGGTTCTCGTGCGCGTACCGGTAGGGGTGCGCCGCGATGAAGAAGTCCTCGCGGTGTGCCCAGATGGGCACCCCGAGCCGCTCCTGCGCCCGGGCGGCGGTCCCGGTGTGGTCGAAGTGCGCGTGCGTCAGGGCGATCGCGGCGACGTCGTCGGGCCGGTGCCCGAGGTGCCGCAGGGCGAGACCGATGTGCTCCCACGCGCGGGGCAGCCCGGTGTCGACGAGGAGGACGCGGCCCTCGTCCTCGACGAGGTAGACGTTGACGTACGCGTGCTCGAGGCGGTGGACGCGGTCGGCGACCTCGGTCGTGAGCGGGGTGGGCATGGCGCGCTCCGGGGCTGGACGACGGTGGCTCGTCCGCACGCTAACCGCGTCCTCGCCGCGTCGCGCGCCGACCGGCAGCCCGTGGCGCGGCCGGCTGCCGGACGGGTCCGTCAGCGCGCGGTGACCCCCATCGTGGCGGTCATCGTGTGGCTCGCGCCCGGCGTGAGCGTGACCGTGGCCGGGCCGACGTTGCACGTCTCGACGCAGACCATGCCGGTCCACTCGTCGTCGCCGAAGTCCGGCATGGCGGCGGCCTTGGTCGTCCACGGGTTCCACAGCACGGTCGTGCCCGCTCCTCGCCGGTGACGTCGAGCCGGCGTCCGGCGGCCGGGTCGTCGACGGTCGTGGTCCCGCGGGTGTCGAGGTAGATGCGGTCGGTCTCACCGGTGATCCGGGCCGGCTCCGCCGAACCGTCCACGGGCTCCGGTCCGCCGAGCTTGTCGATGTACCGCCTGCCCTCGAGCCCGCCGACCTCGACCTGCCGGACGTCCCCGACGCCGAGGTAGGTGTGCAGCGCCTCGGCGAAGGTCACCGGGTGCTCCCCGGTGTTGTGCACCGTCAGGGCGAGGGTGAGCCGTGCACCGACGGTGACCCGCAGCTCGGCCCGGAAGGGGTGCGGCCACGGGGTGGAGTGCGTGGCGGGGGAGTCGGTGAGGCTCAACGCCACGACGACGTCGTCGCCCGACTCCTCGACCGCGTCCAGCGTCCACGGCAGCGTGCGGGCGAAGCCGTGCGCGGGTGCGTCCGGGTGCCCCTCCAGCGGCCCGAACCACGGGAAGCAGACCGGGACGCCACCCCGGATGGCGGTTCCCTCGGCGAACCGGCTGCGCGCACTGGTCCACAGGACGTCGTCGTGCCCGGACGGTCGCCAGGCGGTGACGTGGCCGCCCTGGAGGTAGACCTCCGCGGTGGCGGCGGGGCCCTGGACGACGACGCGCGGCAGTCCGCCGCTGCCGTCCTCGAGGCGTACGGAGGACGGCAGCACGGGTGCGTCGCTCATCGGCCGGTCACTCCGGGTCGGGGACCGACTCCGGGTCCTCCTCGGGCTCGAACGACGACGGCTCGCCGGCGCCCATGCCGGCGCCCGACTCGGTGTTCGGGACCTCCCCTCGGGCACGTCGCTGGGGCGGGGGGTGTCGGGGGTGGACTCGTCCTGGCTGGTCATGTCGGCCTCTCGGGTAGTGACGGGGTTCCGGTGCCAGCGTGCCCCGCGCCGGGTGGACCGGCAAGACGAGGCGGTGCGGTCAGTCCTCGAGGACCGTTCCACGCCGCTCGGGCAGCCCGAGCGAGCCGGCCGCCGCGACGACGAACACGCCCGCGAACACCCCGAACACCAGCCCGGTGCCGCCCTGGTCGCGCAGCAGCGGCACGGCGAGCGGCGCGAGGATGGAGGCGATGCGACCGAACGCCGCCGCCGAGCCCGCGCCGGTCCCGCGCAGCCGGGTGGGGTACAGCTCGGGGGTGACCGCGTAGAGCGCGCCCCAGGCGCCGAGGTTGAAGAAGGACAGCAGCATCCCGGCGACGATCACCTGGGTGACGCCGTCGGCCTGCGCGAACAGCCCGGCGGAGACCGCGGAGCCGAGCAGGAAGGTCACCAGCGTGGGTCGGCGCCCCCACTTCTCGATGAGGACCGCGGATGCGAAGTACCCCGGTAGCTGGGCCAGCGTGATGATCAGCGTGTACTCGAAGGAGCGCACGAGGGAGAACCCGGACTCGACGAGGAGGCTGGGCAGCCAGATGAACGCGCCGTAGTAGGAGAAGTTCACGGCGAACCACACGATCCACAGCATCGCGGTGCGACGGCGCAGCCGGGCCGACCAGATCTCGCCGAGGCGCGGGGAGCGGTGGGGGCGTCGTCGGTGCGCTCGTCGATCACGGTGGTGCCGGTGCCGGTGCCGGTGCCGGTGGCCGGCGGGGCCGACCGGCCGGCGGCGGAGGCCTCGAACTGCTCGACGACGGCCTCGGCCTCGGCGTGCCGGCCGCGCGACTCGAGGAAGCGGACCGACTCGGGCAGGCCGCGGCGGATGACGACGGCGTACAGGGCAGGCAGGGCGCCGATCGCCAGCGCCCAGCGCCAGCCGTCGTCGCTGCCCGGGACGACGAGGTAGCCGATGAGCGCGGAGAGGGTCCAGCCGACCGCCCAGAACGCCTCCAGCGCGACGACGACCCGGCCGCGGATGCGCGGCGGGGCGAACTCGCTGACCAGCGTGGACGCGACCGGCAGCTCCGCGCCGAGGCCCAGCCCGACGACGAACCGCAGCGCGATGAGGACGCCGACCGAGGCCGCGAGCGCGGACGCGCCGGTCGCCAGGCCGTAGACCAGCAGCGTGAGGGCGAACACCTGGCGCCGGCCGATGCGGTCGGCCAGCAGGCCGCCGAGGCTCGCGCCGACGGCCATCCCGATGAACCCGGCGGACGCGATCCAGGACCGCTCGCCGTCGCTGAGGCCCCACTGCACGCCGAGCGCGGCGATGACGAACGAGATGAGGCCGACGTCCATGGCGTCGAACGCCCAGCCGAGGCCGGACCCCGCCAGGAGCTTGCGGTGCTGGCGCGTGAAGGGCAGGGCGTCCAGGCGTTCGGTCCGCGTGCGCGTGGGCGTGCTGGTCACGGGTCTCTCTCTCCTCGCGGGCCGCGTCATGCGCACGTCGTACCGGGGAGCCGCACGCGGTCCCGGGGCGCCGGTGCGGGTTGGGGCCCGGTGGCGGGGGTGGAGCAGCGCGTAGGACGCGCCGCGGCCGCACCCTACCGGTGGCCGGGACGGCCACGCGCCGACCGCCCGCGGGTGGTCGGCGCGCTCGCGAGCGCCGTGCGTCCGGCGGCCCGGCGTCCGTCCGGCGGCCCTGCCCCCGTTCGGCGGCCCTGCCCCCGTTCGGCGGCCCTGCCCCCGTTCGGCGGCTCTGCGCCGTCCGCCCCGGTGCCCGGGTCAGGTGCCGGACGGCGGCGTGTAGCCCGGCTCGATGCCGTCGTTGTCCGACCCCGGTGTCGGGTCGGTGTTCTCCGGGTCCGCGGGCAGCTCGCCGCGGGAGGCGGCGTCGGCGGGGAGATCCTGCTCCCGCGTCGTGCCGGCGTCGTCGGGGGTGTCGGTGCTCATGGGCGCTCCTCCTCGAGCTCGAAGCCGGCACCGTCGATCGAGTCCTGGCGGTCGGTCAGACCGAGGTCGTCGTTCGCGGGCTCGGCGTAGGCGGCGTCAGGGTCCTCGGCTGGGGTCTCGGGGACCGGGACGGACGTGTCCTCGCTCATGTTGTCTCCTCGCGCGTCGGGTTCTCGGGCGCGCCCGACGCTACGCCGGACCGCCCGCACCGCCACCCGGGGAACGCGGCAGCCGGACCGGCAGGGTCGCGCCCGCGGTCCCGGCGCTCGCAACCCCGGCGCCCGCGGTCCCGGCGCCCGCGGTCCCGGCGCGCGGCGCCGGGGTCGCGAGCTGGCGGGCGAGCTCCGCGGGATCGGTCGTGGGCCGGTCGCAGACGAACCCGCGGCACACGTAGGCGGCCGGGCGGCCGTCGACGAGCGGGCGGTCACGCAGCAGCGCGGGCAGGTCGTCGCCCGCCCCGCTCGTGGCGTCGGCCATGGCGACCACGAGCCCGGGTGCGGTGGCGGCACGTGCCGTCGCGAGCAGGGCGCGGGTCGCGTCGTCGCCGGGCGGGCCGACGACGGCGACCTCGCGTGGCCCGTCGAGGACCGCCTCGGCCACCGCGAGCGCCCAGCCGGCGGCGCGCGGGTACCGCTCGGAGATCCGCAGCGGCTCGCGCAGCGCGGCCTCGGCGGCCTCCCGGTGCTCGAGCGAGCCGGTGAGCGCCGCGAACGTCAGCAGCGCACCGGCGGCCGCGGCACCGCCGGCTGGGACCGGCCCGTCGGCGGGGTCCTGCGGGCGGCGGATGCGGGCCAGCACGGTGTCCGTCTCGTCGTCGGAGGTGTCGAAGAAGCCCCCGGAGCCGTCCCCGAAGTGGTCGAGCACCGTCCGCAGCAGCGACCCCGCGTGGTCGCACCACCGCGGGTCGCCGGTCGCCGACCACAGCGCCAGGAGCCCCTCGGCGACGTCGGCGTAGTCCTCGAGCACGCCGGCGGCCGAGCCGGCGACGCCGTCACGCGAGGTCCGCACGAGGCGGGACCCGGGCGCCCCGCCGGTGCCCGGCCGCACGTGCACGTCGACCAGCAGGCGGGCGGCGTCGGTCGCGGCACCCACCCACTCGGGGCGACCCAGCAGGCTGCCGGCGTCGGCGAGCGCGGCGATCGCGAGGCCGTTCCAGCCGGACACGACCTTGTCGTCCCGGCCGGGCCGCGGTCGGGTCTCGCGGGCCGCCAGCAGGCGGGCGCGGAGGTCGGCCCAGCGCGGGGCGTCTCCGGCCGGCGGGTCGGCGCGCAGCTGCAGCACGGAGCTGCCGTGCTCGAACGTGCCCGCCGCGGTGACGCCCAGCAGGTCGGCCACCCAGGCGCCGTCGTCGTCGCCCAGGACGGCGCGCAGCTGGGCGGGCGTCCACGCGTAGAACGCGCCCTCGCGCCCCTCGCTGTCGGCGTCGAGCGCGGAGGCGAAACCGGCGGCGTCGGTACGCAGCTCGCGCAGCATCCAGCCGGCCGTCTCGGTGACCACGCGGTGCGCGAGCGGGGAGCCGGTGGCCCGCCACCAGTGCGCGTAGACGCGCAGCAGCAGCGCGTTGTCGTACAGCATCTTCTCGAAGTGCGGGACGGTCCACGTCGCGTCGACGGAGTACCGCGCGAACCCGCCGCCGAGCTGGTCGTACATGCCTCCGCGGGCCATCGCCTCCAGCGTCCCCTCGGCCATCGCGAGGGCGTCCGCGCTCCCGGTGCGGGCGTGGTGACGCAGGAGCCACTCGAGCACCATGGACGGCGGGAACTTGGGCGCGCGGCCGAACCCGCCGTGGGCGGCGTCGTACCCCTGGGCGATCCCGGCGACCGCGTCGTCGACGACGCCCGGGTCGAGCCCGGTCGCGGCGCCACCCGGCAGCGCGCCGCCCACGGGGGCGCCGGCCACCGCACCGTCGCCCGCGGGTGGCGGTGCGGCGAGGGAGCGCGCTCGCCGAGCGCGGACCGGATCGCCTCCGCGCTGGACTCGACGTCGCTGCGCTGCCCGGTCCAGGCAGCGGCCATCGCGGCCAGCACCTGGGGGAAGGACGGCATGCCCTGCACGGGGCGCGGCGGGAAGTACGTCCCGCAGTAGAAGGGGTCGCCGTCGGGCGTCGTGAAGACGGTCATCGGCCAGCCGCCCGCGCCGGTCATGGCCTGGGTGGCCTCCATGTAGACGGCGTCGACGTCCGGGCGTTCCTCGCGGTCCACCTTGACATTGACGAAGTGCTCGTTCATGAAGGCGGCCACTGTGTCGTCCTCGAACGACTCGTGCGCCATGACGTGGCACCAGTGGCAGGCGGCGTAGCCGACCGAGACCAGCAGCGGGACGTCGCGGCGGCGCGCCTCGGCGAACGCCTCGTCGCCCCACGGGAACCAGTCGACCGGGTTGTCGGCGTGCTGCTGGAGGTACGGGCTGGTGCTCCGGGCGAGGCGGTTCGGCATCCACCCACTGTGGATCCTGCAGGCGTGGCGCGCGACAGGCACGCTCCGACCGGTCCCCGCGGGCCTTCGCCGTCATCCGGTCCGGAGCGTCCCGCCGGTGCGACCCGCCGGTATGACCCGCCGGTGCGGCCCCAGCCCGGCGCCGTCCCGGCGGCGGTCAGCGGACGCGGTCGGCGGCGTCCGGCTGGTGGTATCCGTACTTCTCCCGCAGGAAGTTGCCGCTGGTGCTCAGCTCCGCCGTCAGGTGACGGTGGCGGCTCGCGTCGAGGGCGGCTGCCTGGGCCGCGAGGATCCGCAGCTGCTCGGTCAGCTCCTCGACGGGCGTGCGCCCGTTGGGCTGACGCTCGTGCACCCGGCTCGGCGCGATCGCGAGGTAGCTCTTGAGGACGGCGGGCAGGTACCGCCGGGCCATGGCGTCCAGCTCGTACTCGAACCGCGGGTCGGCGGTGGGCTCACGCTGCTCGGCCGCGAGCACGGCGTCCAGCACCTGACAGGTCTGCAGGACGGTCCGGTGGGCGTCCTCCGGCAGGCGATGCCTGTTCCGCTCGGCCTGCATGCGGACCCACGCGACCGCCGAGGGCAGGTGATCCGACCCCTCGACGGCGAGGCCGCCGTGCGCGCGGGCCGGCTCGACGACGGAGGACGTCCCGGCCGGGTCGCGCTTCCACCACCGGCGGCGCGCCGGCAGCCACAGGTCCCGCAGGTGCCAGGAGCGGACGCCCGAGGCGCCCATGGCCGTCAGCGCGAGCAGGGCGGGCAGCCCCCAGAAGTCGAGCACGAACACCGCCGTGGAGAAGGCCCCGGCGTAGAGCAGGCCCTCGAGCGTCGCCCTGAGGTTCTTGCGCACCGCGCCGATGACGAGCACCAGGTACGCGAGCAGGGGCAGGAAGAGGAGCACGGTCGTCACCTTGACGACGTTGCCCAGCGTCAGTCGCGACATGGTCAGTGCCTCCGGGGTCCGCCGCGGCGGCGTCGAGGGAGCGGCTGCGGTCCAGGTGCAGTCTGGCGCGGCTCACCTGCCCCTCGAGCACCGCCACGGTCTGCTTCATCGACCGCGTGGCCTCGGCCTTGTACCGGTCGATCTCGTCCATCGCGCCGAACACGTTGTCGAACGCCTGCTGGAGCTTCTCCGGGTCCACGGTGGCTCGGGACGCCCCCTGCTGGATGGCGGTGCCCTGCGTCCGCAGCAGCTCGGAGGTGGCCACGATCATGTCCGACGTCGTCGCGTTGAGTGCGTCGACCTGCGCGAGCACGATCCGCTGCTGTCCCAGCGCCTGCGAGGTGATGACGGCGACGCGCAGCGCGGCCATGGTGGTGTCCAGGGCGCGGTCCACGCCCTTGATGAGCTCGACGTTGTTCTTCCTCACGACGTCCAGCGCGAGGTAGCCCTGGACCGCGACCGCCATCTGGGTCATGAGGTCCTGGTGACGCTGGCGCAGGGAGAACAGGGCGTCGGACTCGAGGGCGGCGGCGTCGTCGCCCTGCCCCGGGTCCGCAGGGCCGCGATCCGCTGCTCGAGACCGTCGCCCAGGTGGCGGACGAGGACGGCCGCGTCGGCCAGCTGGCCCAGCGCCTGCCACAGGGCGTCACGCTCGGTCTGGATGGCGGCGTTGTCCTGTCGCAGCTCGTCCTGGCCGCCCTTGAGGGCCTTGGTGATGGCGGTGAGCTGCTCCTGCGCGGCCTCGTACCTCTGGAAGTACCGCTGCACCCGGCTCCCGCCGGGCAGGAGCTTGAAGGTCCGCCGGGCGCCGGTGAGGTCGTGCCGCTTGGGGTCCAGCTCGGTGACGATCTGCCGGAGCTCCGCCAGGGTCCTGCCCGTGCGCGCAGCAGGGTCCGCGCCACTGCCGGACAGGGCCGCTGCCGGCCGCTGGAGCATCCGGTTGACCGACTCGCCGGCCCCCTGCATCGTCCCTTCCCCCAGCCGGGTGAGACGGGCGAGCTTGGTCTGGAACTCCGGGCTGTGCAACGGGGTGTCGAGCAGGTCGTCGAGGAAGGACTGCGCCCTCTCCGCGTGCTCGCGCTGCGCCTCGGCATCGACCAGCACCATGCCGCCGACCTTCTCCGGCTGGTGGACGCTGACCTCGGTCGTCGGCGACGGCGGCTCGAGCCTGAACGAGTCCTCGAGCTGCGGTGACTCGTTGCGGCCAAGGTCGCGCGGGTCCGGCATGTGGCCCTCCTCCAGCACTCGGGGTCTACCCCGATCCTCTCAGACCCCACCCGGGAAGGTGCTGCGACGGGTGGGCGGCGAGCGGGCTGTCGACGATCTCGTCCTCGAGGTCCGGCCACGAGCTCCGCGGACTGCTGGGCACCATGCCGCCCTTGCCGGCGCCACGAGGCCGCGCGCGGCGGCCCGAGCGGGTGCTCGGTCAGATGTCGGCGTACTTCGCCCGGGCGAAGGAGTAGACGCCGTACGCGACGAAGCCCACCGCGACCACGCCGAGCAGCACACGACCGAACGGGACCTGGAGCATCGTCTGCAGCGCGCCGTCGAGCCCCTGGGCCTCCTGCGGGTCGCTCCGCCACGCCGCCGTGACGAACAGGCCCCCGACCACCACGAACGCCAGCCCCCGGGCGACGTACCCGATGCGTCCCGCCGTGACGACCCACGACGCCGGACGCTCCTGGAGGTCCCCGACGAACTTCCGGGTCCAGCCCTTGTGCGCCTGGTACAGCCCCACCGCGATGACACCGGCGCCCACCAGGGCGACCAGGACGCGGCCGAACGGCTGCTGCATGAGCGTCGCGGTGAGACCGGCCGAACCGCCCGAACCACCGCCGGAGCCCAGCACGATCGAGCCGGTGAGCCCGGCGAGGACGAGGTAGGTCACCGCCTTCGCGGCCGCCTTGACGCGGTCCTTCGTCTCGCCGCCGAGAAAGGCCGTCGCCGCCTGCCACAGCCCGAGCAGCACGAACCCGACGAGGATGACCCACAGCAGGACCTGCCCGAACGGCTGCTCCGCCAGCGTCCGCAGGGCCCCGCTCGTGCTGGCCTCCTCGCCGCCACCGCCACCGCCCCCGCCGATGGCGAGCTGCAGCGCGATCCAGCCGATCACGACGTTGATGAGGCCGTTGGCCGCGTACCCGAGGCGCGCGCCCTTCTCCACCACGGGGTGGCTCTCGGCCTGCCGGGCTGTGCTGCGGGTGCGTCCGTCCATGGCGTCACCCTGGCAGGGATCGGGCCCACCCGCCCCTCCCGCAGCCGGGTGTGCCGTCGCTAGGGTCGGCGCGGGGCGTCCGCACCGGGTGGACGCGCCGTACCCACGCCCGCACCGACGCACGAAGGGGCCGACCCGCCATGCCGATCCACGGATCGCTGTTCACCGACTTCCGGGAGAACACCTCCCCGGACCCGTTCTCGCTGCAGGGCAAGAAGCTGCTGAAGATCCAGATGGGGTTCGGCCCGGTCTGGGCGCGCAGCGGCTCGATGGTCGCCTACCAGGGGGACATCCGGTTCGAGAACCGCGGCTCCGGCGGGCTCGGCAGGATGGTCAAGGCCGCGGTCACCGGTGAGGGCGTCGACATGATGCAGTGCACCGGTCAGGGCGAGCTGTTCGTCGCCGACCAGGCCGCCGAGGTCCAGATCATGTACCTGGAGAACGACGAGATCTCGGTCAACGGCAGCAACGTGCTCGCCTTTTCCTCCTCGATCGACTGGGACATCAACCGCATCCAGGCGCGCGGTGCCGCGATGACCGGCGGGCTGTACAACGTGTCGCTGCGGGGGACCGGGTACGTCGCGATCACCACCAAGGGCGAACCGGTCGCGCTCGACGTCGCCTCGGCGCCCACGTTCGGCGACCCGCAGGCGGTCGTCCTGTGGACGTCCGGCGTCGACATGGACATCCGCGTCGACACCGGCGGGATCAGGTCCATGGTGCGCGGCGGGACCGGCGAGACGTTCCAGATGGCCTTCCGCGGCCGGGGGTACGTCGTCGTGCAGCCCAGCGAGTCGGTCGTCGCCGGGGGCCACCAGGCCGGGAGCAGCCAGAACCGCGGCGGCGGTCTGGGCGGTCTGCTCGGCGGGTGACGTCCGCGCCCGGGGCCGTCCGCCGAGGCGAAGGTCCCGGGCCGGGCAGCGGCCCGCATGGCACGGTGTGCGCATGGCGTCCGACCCGTTGCACCTGTTCCCGGGCAAGCCCTTCATCAGCACGGTCCTCGAGGCGCTCGAGACCAAGCACGCGATGTCGGGCCGGCTCGCGCGCCGGTACCTGCAGCGGGCCGCGATGGCCGGCGTCATCATCGGTGTGCTCTACGTCACGAACTTTGCGATCCTCGCGGCGTTCGAGCAGGTGGCGGTGGGGGGACCACGCTGCGGCCGATCGGGCGCATGGTGGGCGCGCTCGCGTTCGGGTGGGCGCTGGTCTTCATCTACTACTCGAAGTCCGAGCTGCTCACGTCGAACATGATGATCGTCTCGATCGGTGCCTACCACCGCCGGACGACCTGGTCGAAGGCACTGCGGCTGCTCGGTCTGTGCTACATCGGCAACGCGCTCGGCGGCCTGTTCGTCGCGCTGCTGATCCGGGTGAGCACGCTCGTCGACGGTCCGGCACTGGTGCAGATGCAGGGCGCGGTCGCGGTCAAGCTCGCGTTCGTGGCCGACGGTCCGGGCGGCTGGACGGACCTGCTGGTGCGGGCCGTCCTGTGCAACTTCATGATCAACCTGGCGATGCTGCTCGTCTACAACGGGCTCATCCACGACGACGTCACCAAGAGCCTGGTCATGATCGTCTCGGTGTTCATCTTCGCCTTCCTGGGCTTCGAGCACTCGGTGGCGAACACCGTGCTGTTCACCGTCGTGGGGCTGCGGGAGGGCATCGACGTCGCGCTCGCGGCGGGCAACGTGGCCATCGCGCTCGTCGGCAACTTCCTCGGTGGCGGCCTGCTCATCGGCCTGTACTACGCGTACGTCAACGACGACTCGCGGTACGCGCGCTCGCAGGCGCCCACCGAGGGCTGAGACGCGGGCGCCGTCAGCCGACCGGCGCCCGGGTGCCCGGCGTCCAGCGGTACCGGCGCACCTCACCCACCTCGGTGAACCCGAGCCGCCGGTACAGCTCCCGACCGTCCGGTGATGCGGTGAGCACGGCCCGGCGGTGACCCGCGTCGCGACCTGCCGCGAGGGCGGCACAGGTCAGCGCCGTCCCGATCCCGTGCCCGCGCCACGGGCGCGCGGTCACCACGTGGTCGACGACCGCCGCAGGCCCGGACACGAACGTCGCCACGCACCCCACCGGCAGGCCGTCGGACGTCGCGACCAGGTGCGGGGCGTGGCGTCCGCCGCCGGGCAGCGCGACGCCGGCGCGCGCGGCCACCAGCGCGCCGAGCAGCGGCAGCGCGGGACCGGGCACGACGGCGTCGGCGCGGGGGTCCACCCCGAGGAGCACGCACGCCCAGGCGCGCAGGCCCACGAGGTCGGTGACCGGGTGGATCTCCACCGGCGCGTCCGGGACCGGCACGAGCGGCAGCTCGAGGTCGGCCACCATCGTCGGCTCGCGCTCGACGAGGACCAGTCCGGCCCGCAGCAGCGCCGGTTCGAGGCGGGGGTCGGCGTCGTCGCCGAGATGCCACAGCATCGGCGTCGCCGTCGTCACGTACGGGGCGAGCAGCTCGTGGACGAGGTCGTCGACGTCGCCGTCCGGGTCCGGGACGGCGCGCAGCACGCCGTTCCACTCCGGGTCGGCGACACCGGTCATGGCCGATCGGGCCCGCTCGTCGTCACGCAGGACCTCGGCTGCGGTGTCCCGGTGCGCCGACCACAGGGCGTCGTCGACCAGCTCGCGGACGTCGGACGACGGCAGCACGCGGACCTCCGCAGGGTGCAGGTCGCTGCGGGGACCGTCCCCGCGCGGCACCGGTCACGCTAGGGCACCCGCCCGCGCCCCGCCCCCGCCGACGCGTGGCCACGGGGAGCACCGGGGGATGCCCGGGGTGCCGGACCGACGACCTACCCGAGCCCGGTGCGGGACTCCCCGGGTCGGCCCCGGGACCGACCCGGCCGACCGAGGTGCCGGGCGGCACGGTAGGCGGGGTCGCGCAGCGCGGCGGCCCACCGGTACGGCGGCAGCCCGGGTGGGGTCGCGCCGATCGGGTCGAACCGCGTGCGGTGGTCGGCCCCGGGGCCGGCGTCGGCGCCCACGGTGAGCACCGCGAACGGACGCCACGGGCCGCTGGCCCCCGACCACAGGAGCGTCCACCGGGTGCCGGCGAGGGCAGGTGCGGCGTCCCGGCGGACGCTGCGACGGATGGCTCGACGGGCGGTGCGACGGGCCGCGCGCGAGGTGTCGTCCGGGGCCAGCGGCCGAGCCGCGAGCACCACCGGGCCGTGCGGCCCGCGGAACGGCATGAGCGTGCTCGCCGGACCGCCGAGCGGCGACCGGCGGGGGAGCAGCGTGTACCGAGCGAGCCCGGTCAGCCCGGTCGAGCTGAGCAGCACGTCGGTGTGGCCGCCGTCCGGCTCGGCCAGCCGCAGGGCCAGTCCCTGCACGTCCGGCGCCCACGGCGGCAGGCCGGCGCCCCGGGAGAAGCGCACGAGGCCCGTCCGCTCGCCCGGCCGGTCCAGCCAGGCGACGCCGGACGACTCGGCGTCCGCGGTGCGGTGGACGACGGCGTGGTGGGTGCGCCCGACGGCGTGCATCGGCCGGTCCCGCCGCAGCGCCGCGACCATCCCGATGGCCGCACCGAGCGCCACGCCGACGCCGCCCGCTGCGACCAGGCCGACGCCCCGGGCCACGCCGCCCCCTCGGGCCGGGTCGACGCCCCGCGCCACGCCGGCCGGACCGGCCGTGCCCACCGCACCGTGGAGCCACGCGGCTCGGGTCACGGGCGCCGCCAGTCGTGGGACTGCAGGTGCGACCCCGCCATCGGACCCATCGTCAGCATCCCGCCGTCGACCGGCCAGGACGCCCCGGTCACGTAGCCCGCGGCGCCCGAGCACAGGAACTCCACCACCGCGGCGATCTCGCGGGCGTCACCGGGCCGGGCGACGGGGATGCCGGGCCGGTCCTTGCCGGACAGCACGCCCTCGTCGGTCTGACCGGTCATCGGCGTCGCGATCTCCCCGGGCGCGACGGCGTTCACGGTGATGCCGTGCTCGGCGAGCTCGAGCGCAGCGGTCTTCACCAGCAGGCCGAGCCCGCCCTTCGCGGCGCAGTACGGTCCGGCGCCGACGCGCGGCGCGTGCTCGTGGACGCTCGTGATCGCCACCACGCGCCCCCCGCCGCCGTCGACCATGTGGCGGGCGGCGGCCTGCAGGCAGCAGAACGCGCCGTCGAGGTCGACGGACACGACCTCACGCCACTGCTCGTACGTCATGTCCAGCAGGAGCGTCGACGAGCCCGTGCCGGACGACATCACGAGGGTGTCCAGGCCTCCCATCGCCCCGGCGAGCTCGTCCACCACCCGGCTGCCCGACGGCGGGTCGGTGAGGTTCAGGTGGGCGACGTGCGCCTCGGCGCCCCGGCCCCGGACCTCCTGCGCGGTCGCCTGGGCGCCGGCCTCGTCGGTGTGCCACGTCAGGCCGATGTGCCGTCCCGGCGCGGCCAGGGCGACGGCGCACGCCCGGCCGATGCCGGAGTCGGCGCCGGTCACCACGACGCGGCGCGGCTCGCGCGCTGCGGGCGGCTCGGTGGGGTCCGGGGTGGCGGTGCTGTCGGTCACGGCGTCCTCCTGCTCGGTGATGTGTCTCACCGTGCGGCGGCCGTCCCGCACACGCAACCGGACCGCGGCGGTCCCACCTCGGCGGCTGCGGTTGCAGGGGTGCAGGTCGCGTTGCACCGTGATCCGCCGGCCGGTGCCCGCCGCCGGCGTGACCCCAGGAGGAGCAGTGACGCAGGCAGGACCCGACCACCGTCCGGACGCGCGGTGACCGCCCCGGCCCGCCGGCCGATGACGCTCGACGACGCCGTCCGGACCGTCCTGGGGGACGGGCACACGCTGCGTGAGGCCCAGGCGGACGCGCTGCGCGGCCTGGCCGACGCCGACACGCTCCTGGTCGCGCGCTCCGGGGCGGGGAAGACGGCGGTGTACGCGGTCGCGACCCTCATGTCGGACCGGCTGACCGTCGTGGTGTCGCCGCTGCTCGCCCTCCAGCGCGACCAGGTCGACGCCCTCGGGCACGCCGGTCTGCGGGCCGGTGCGGTGAGCTCGGCGCTGACCCCGCGCCGGCAGCGGCAGGCGCTCGAGGACGCGGTCGAGGGCCGGCTGGACGTGCTCCTGCTCGGTCCCGAGCAGCTCGTGCGACCCGCGGTCGTGGAGACGCTCGCGCAGGCGCGCGTGGGCCTCGTCGTCGTCGACGAGGCGCACTGCGTCAGCGAGTGGGGGCACGACTTCCGGCCCGACTACCTGCACCTCGGCGCCGCCGTCGAGCGCCTGGGCGGACCCCGCGTGCTCGCCGTCACCGCGACGGCGTCCGCGCAGGTGCGCCGGGAGGTCGTCGAGCGCCTCGCCATGCGCGACGCCCGCGTGCTCGTGCACGACGCCGACCGCCCCAACATCTGGCTGGGCGCGCGGGCCTCGGCGGGCGAGGACGAGCGCGACGCCGCCGTCGTCGAGGCCGCGGTCGCGACCGGGGAGCGGGCATCGTGTACGCGCGCACCCACCGGCACGCCGAGGCGCTCGCGGACGCGCTCACCGACGCCGGCCGGCCGCCGCTGGTCTACCACGCCGGTCTGGCGAGGCGGGTGCGCGAGGACGCCCAGGACCGCTTCCTGCGCGGGGACGCCGACCTCGTCGTCGCGACCAGCGCGTTCGGCATGGGCGTCGACCGCCCCGACGTGCGGTTCGTGCTGCACGCCGGACCGCCGACGTCGCTCGACGCCCTCTACCAGGAGGTGGGCCGTGCCGGGCGGGACGGGGACGACGCGCTCGCGGTCCTGTTCTACCGGCCGGACGACTTCGGCCTGAACCACTATCTGCGGTCCGGTGGCGGATCGCGCCCCGCGACCCTGCGCGCCGTGCTGACCGCCGTCCGGAAGAGCCCCGGGACGCGCGAGGACCTCGCCGAGCGGTCCGGGGTCTCCGCGCGGTCGCTCTCGCGCGCGCTGGGGGCGCTCGTCGCGGTGGGCGCGGTCGAGGAGCACGACGGCGTGCTGGCGCCGACCAGGACGGACGGACGCCCGCCGTCGGTCGAGGCGGTGGTGAAGGCCGTCGCCGCGGAGCGTGAGCACGCGCAGGCGATGGACCGGTCCCGCGTCGAGCTCGTGCGCTCCTACGCCGACACGAGCGACTGCCGGCGGCGGATGCTGCTCGAGCTCCTCGGTGAGGACCACCCGCAGCGGTGCGGGCGGTGCGACGCGTGCGACGCCGGCACGAGCGTCGACGTGGACGAGGCACCGCTGCGGGCGGGGCAGGCGGTCGAGCACCGGGAATGGGGTGCCGGGACGGTGTCCGTGGTCGAGGCCGAGCGGGTGACCGTGCTGTTCGACGAGCGCGGCTACGTCACGCTCGACACCACCATCGCGCTGGACGCGGAGCTGCTGGTGCCGGTCGAGGAGTGAGGCCGACGTCGGCCCTCCCGACCTCGGGTCCCGCTCCGCCGGACACCGGTCAGTGCCCGCGCAGCCGCACGATCTCGCGGCGCTCGCGCTTGGTCGGCCGTCCGGCACCGCGGTCCCGGACGGCGCCCCCGGGACCTCCGCGGGCGGTGGCGGCGGCGGTGTGCGGTCCACGAGGCACTCGGCCGCGACCGCCGCCCCGACCCGCTTCTCGATCACCCGCGTCACCTCGACGATGCGCTCGACGCCCTCGACGCGGACGCGCACCTCGTCGCCGACCCGCACCGGCGTCGCGGCCTTCGCGCGGTCACCGTTGACCCGGACGTGGCCGGCACGGCAGGCCGCCGCCGCGAGGGCGCGGGTCCGGGTCAGGCGCGCTGCCCACACCCAGCGGTCGACCCGCGTCGAGGCGGGGTTCGGTCGTCACGCCTCGACCCTACGGCGGTCGTACGGTTGCCCGATGACTCGTCGCCCTACCACTGCCCCGCCCGTCGTCGCGATCACCGGCGGCTACGTCGTCCCCGTCACCTCCGCCGCCATCGAGGGCGGCACCGTGCTCATCACCGACGGCCGCATCACCGCCGTCGGCGCCGACGTCGCCGTGCCCGACGGCGCCACGGTCGTGGACGCGACCGGACGCTGGGTCCTCCCCGGCTTCGTCGAGGCGCACGGCCACGTCGGCATCCACGAGGAGGGCGAGGGCGTCGCCGGCAACGACACCAACGAGATGACCTCGCCGAACACCGCCGCGGTGCGAGCGATCGACGCGATCAACATCGACGACGAGGGCTTCCGCGACGCCCTCGAGGGCGGGGTCACGTCCATCGTGGTCAAGCCGGGCTCGGGCAACCCGATCGGCGGTCAGAGCGTGGCGATCAAGTCGTGGGGCGGGCGCACCATCGACGAGCAGGTGATCAGCGACGCGGTGAGCGTGAAGTCGGCGCTCGGCGAGAACCCCAAGCGCGTCTACGCCGAGAAGAAGCAGCTGCCGTCCACGCGCCTCGGGACGGCGCTGATCATCCGCGAGGCGTTCACCAAGGCCCAGCACTACCGCGAGGCCCGAGCGGCCGGGATCCGCAAGGGTGAGCCCTTCGCACCCGACCTCACGATGGAGGTCCTCGCCCGCGTCCTGGACGGCGAGCTCGTGTGGGACCAGCACACGCACCGGCACGACGACATCGCGACCGCGGTGCGCCTCGCCGACGAGTTCGGCTACCGGCTGGTCATCAACCACGGCACGGAGGCGCACAAGATCGCCGACGTCCTCGCCGAGCGCGACATCCCGGTGATCTTCGGGCCCATGTTCACCAGCCGGTCCAAGGTCGAGCTGCGCGACCGCGCCATCGGTCACCTCGCCACCCTCGCCGCCGCCGGCGTGCGGGTCGCCATCACGACCGACCACCCGGTCGTGCCGATCAACTTCCTCGTCCACCAGGCGACGCTCGCGGTCAAGGAGGGGCTGCCGCGGCAGACCGCGCTCGAGGCGTTGACGGTCAACCCCGCGACCTTCCTCGGCCTGGACGAGCGCGTGGGCTCGCTGCAGCCCGGCCGCGACGGCGACGTCGTCGTGTGGTCCGGCGACCCGTTGGACGTCCACTCGCGCGCCGAGCTCGTGCTGATCGACGGCGTCCCGGTCTACTCCTGGGACGCGGCCGCGTCGGCCGGTCGCGTGGTCGAGCGCGCGGAGCGGTTCGCGGGCTGACGCGCCCGCGTCAGCCGAGGGCGACGAGCTCGTACGGCGTGAGCGCGAACAGCCGCCCGTCGGCGACCCGCAGGCGGTTGACGTCGTTGGGCACGTCGGTGTCCCACCGGAGCCGGCCGTCGTCGATCCCGTACGCGCCG
This sequence comes from Cellulomonas sp. ATA003, assembly GCF_031582905.1. NCBI lineage: Bacteria > Bacillati > Actinomycetota > Actinomycetes > Micrococcales > Cellulomonadaceae > Cellulomonas > Cellulomonas sp. ATA003. Next base: position 2,186,329 of record NZ_CP133990.1, on the reverse strand, counting down.
AGCACCATGCCGTCGGTCGGGTGCGGGCGGCCGGTGAGCACGAGCCGCCCGTCGGTGACCGGCCCCACGCGGGAGACCCGGCGGACCGGGGTGGACCACAGACGCTCGCCGGTGACCGCGTCGAGCGCCGTCAGCGAGTCCTCGCCCGCGAGGACGACCCGCCCGTCGACCACGAGCGCGGCGCTGGTGGCCTCGTCGGGGATCCTCCAGGACTCCCGGCCGGTCGTCCCGTCGTAGCCGGCCACGGACTCGCCACGCTGCCGGACCAGGACGAGGCCGGGGGTGCTGCCGTCGTCGACCGAGGTGAGCACCGGCAGCCCCTGGACGCCGGACGTGCGCCCGGTCGCGAGCTCCACGATCTCGACGACCGCGGACTCGGGGTCGGCGTCCGGGTCGCCGGCCGGCCGGTCGACGCGCTGCGCGTCGCGCCGGTCGTCGCGCCGGTCACCACCCTCGTCGCCGTCCTGGTCCCCGCCCGGGCCGACGCGCTGCGCCGGTGCGGGTTGGGCCAGCAGGCCGTCAGCGACCACCTCGGCCCACCCGGCCCCGTCGGTGCGTGGCCGCCAGGTGTGCACCACGGCGCCATCGGCGGTCAGGACCCACCCGGTGTCGCCGCCGGCGAGCACCAGGTCGTCCCGGGTCGTCACCCACGCGCGCATGCCGTAGCGCGTCTCGGGGAGCGGCTCCGGCCCGGTGAACGACCACCGCACGGTGCGTGCCGTGGCGTCGGTGCGGCTGACCCGCAGCAGCCCCTCGTCGTCCACGTCGCTGCGCACGAGGTCCGGGCCGAGTGCGGCGACGGTCGTCGTCGGGGGCGCGGCGGCGTCGTGCAGGACGGACCCGTCCGCGGCGTCGACGATCACGAGCCGGACGCTCGCCGGCCGCTGCTCCCCGGGGCGCGTGAAGCCGTCCAGCGGGCGCAGCTCGTCGACGACGACGCACGCGGTCACCCGCGGGGCCGGGACGCCGTCCCCGGCGTCCGGCCCGGCAGGGTCGTCGGCCGGGGCGCCGGGGGTGACGCAGCGCACCCGGCCGGTGAGCGGGCCGCCGTCGAGCACGCGGGTGCGCCACGCCTCGGCGCCGGAGACGGGGTCGAGGCCGACCACGTCCGCGGAGCCCTCGGCGTCGACCAGCGCCCCCACCAGCAGGCCGTCGACCACGGCCAGGCCGGAGACCGACCGGGCGGGCATCCGCCACAGCTCGGTGAGAGGGCGGTCCACCGGCGCGAGCGCACCTTCGACCCCCGGCGGGAGGGCGGGGACCGGTTCGTCACCCTGGGCCGTGCCCGCCACGGCCACGACGGCGAGGACCGCCACCGCCACCCACCAGCGCCGCCGACCTCCCCGCGACCCGCGGGTCGCCGGACCGCCCGGCCCCGGGTTGCCGTCCGCGGGGGCGCCCGGGACGTCGTCGCCGGCCTCCTCGAGGACGACGTCCTGCATCCGCGCTCGCGGGCTGGGCACGGCCTCTCCTCAGCGCGTCGCCGCGGGTCCGGCTACTCGACCTCGACGTCGTCGGCCGCGAAGCCGACGCCCTCGCACGCCTCGAGGAGCTCGTCGACGTCGACGGTGTACACCTGGTCGTCCTCGGCGCCGACGCGCTCGAGCTCCTCGGGGTCGACCGGCGGGCTGACCGTGTCGCGGATGTCGCCGGTCTCCGAGGCGGCCGCGGCGGCGGCGATGGTGCCCATCAGCTCCTCGAACTCGTCCCCGTCGTCCATCGCCTGCGCGGCGACGGCGTCACGGCAGGCCGTGTAACCGATGGGGTCGTCCTGGCGGAAGGCGAAGGACGGCTGGCTGCAGCCGGCGACGAGACCGGCGGCCAGGGCACCGGCGGTCACGGCGAGAAGGCGTCGGGTGCTGTTCATGGGGACAGTCAACGCCGCAGCACGCCCCGGCGCGACCCGTCGACGACGGCCGCCGGGCGGCAGCGTCTCGGGATGCGGCGCGACCCGACCTGCGGAAACGTTGTCCGCGACAACGAGCGGCCGGGTGCACGCGTCTGCACGGGCAGGACGCCACCCGCGCCTCGCCCACACACGTCGGAGGACACCATGACCCACCCCACCAACGTCGGCACGGGTGCCGGCACCGCGGACCGCGGCCGCAACACGCACCAGTGGCTCGCCCTCATCATCGGCGCCGTCTACCTGCTCGTCGGGCTCGCCGGATTCCTCGTCACGGGCTTCGACGGGTTCACCGAGCACAACCACGACCAGACGCTGCTCGGGTTCGCCGTCAACCCGCTGCACAACATCGTGCACATCCTCATCGGGATCCTCGGCCTGGTCATGTGGAAGAGGGACGGCAGCGCCCGGACCTTCGGCTGGATCCTCTTCGTCGTGTACGGCGCCACGTTCGTCTACGGCCTGATCGTGGCCAACGACCCGGACGCGAACATCCTCAACATCAACGGCGCCGACAACGGCCTGCACATCGTCAGCGCCCTCGCCGGCCTCGCGATCGCGCTGTGGCCGCGCAAGGACCGCACGCGCACCACGCGCTGACGACCCGCGCCGCAGGCGCCGGAGCGGTCGTACCGCCCGGGACCCGTCCACGGGTCCCGGGCGGTCGTGCGTCCGGCGCGGGGCCGACGCCTTCCGGTTGCCGCCCGGTTGCCGCCCGGTGGTGGACGCGTAGTTTGCTCCGCATGGCAGTGGTCTCCAAGCACGTGCGGTGTCCCCCGAGTCCGTCCTCGCGATCCTCGAGGACGGGTGGTCGTACGCCGCCTGGGTGGTCGGGGCGTCCCGGATCCGCTCGGTCGACCCGGCGTGGCCGGCCGCCGGCTCGACGATCCACCACTCGGCCGGCGCGTGGCCGCTCGTGATCAACGACAAGACGGTCTCGCGGCGCTGGGACGGCGAGAGCCGGCTGGAGCTGCAGGCGCGGGGCTGGCCGCTCGGTGAGGCGCGCATCCGGATCGAGGTCGTCCCCGACGCCGACGGCTGCACGGTGTCGATGGCCGAGGACGCCGTCCGCGGGCCGGGGACGCTCGTCCCCCAGGCGCTGCGTCAGCTGCTGCTCATCCCGCGCAACCGCGAGACGCTCGACCGGCTCGCGCTCCTCGCGGAGGGCCGCGGGGACGCCACCGGCTCGTCGCACCCGTGAGGACGTCGACGGTCCCGGCGGGCGGCTACGACCTCGCCGTCACCCGGGCCGGTGACCCCGGCGCGCCACCGTTCGTGCTCGTCCACGGCATCGGGATGTCCGGACGGTACTTCCGCCCGCTGGTGGACGTCCTGGCGAGGGGCAGCCACGTGCTCGCCGTGGACCTCCCCGGGTTCGGCGCGAGCGGGCGGCCGGGACCCGCGCTCGACGTGCCCGCCCTCGCCGACGTCGTCGCGGCGCTCCTGGACCGGCTGGCGGCCGACGGCGTCCCCGCCCCGGTGCTCGTCGGGCACTCCATGGGATGCCAGGTGGTGACCGAGGTCCTCGCCGCGCACCCCGGGGTGGCGACGGGCGGAGTCCTCATCGGACCCGTCGTCGACGACGACGCCCGCAGCGCCGTCCGGCAGGGGCTGCGGCTGCTGCGCGACGCCCGGCACGAGCCGATGCGCGTCAACGCGCTCATCACCGCCGACTACCTGCGCGCCGGACCCCGCCGGTACCTCGCGACGCTGCCGCACATGCTCGGCTACCGCATCCACGAGCGCATCGCGCAGGTCACCGACCCCGTGCTCGTGGTGCGCGGAGCGAACGACCCCATCGCGCCGTCGTCGTGGGTGCGGCGCCTGGCCGACTCCGCCCCACGCGGCACCGCGACCGAGGTCCCCGACGCCGGTCACGTGGCGATGTACAGCCACCCGGAGGCCGTGAGCGGCCTGTGCCACGGTGTGACGTGCTGAGGATCGCGGACCGGCTGGCCCGGCTGCCGCTCCTCGCGCGCCGGGCGGTGTGGTGGGCGAAGGACTACGCCTACGTCACGGTGGGGCAGGTCGCCGGCATGGTGCGCCGCGGCGGCGCGGACCACTTCACCGACCCGCCGGACCCGCGCGAGCCGGCCGTCGTGGTCATCCCCGGCGTCTACGAGCCGTGGCAGTTCATGCGCCCGCTCGCCGCCCGGCTGCACCGGCACGGTCATCCCGTGCACGTCGTGCCGGCGCTCGGCTACAACCGCGGCTCGGTGCCGGACATGGCGCGACTGGTCGCCGACCTGCTCGAGGAGCGGGACCTGCGCGACGTCGTCCTGGTCGGGCACAGCAAGGGCGGCCTCATCGGCAAGTACGTCATGCTCCACCACGACCCGGGCACCCGGGTGCTCGCGATGGCGACGATCAACACGCCGTTCGGCGGGTCGCCGTACGCGCGGTGGATGCCTGTCCCGACCCTGCGGGCCTTCATGCCGACCGACGCCGTCCTGGCCGCCCTCACCGCCGACCTGGTCGCCAACGCGCGGATCACGTCGATCTCGGGGCCGTGGGACCCGCACATCCCGGGCGGCAGCGACCTCGAGGGGGCGACGAACGTGCACCTGCGTACGCCCGGCCACTTCCGCATCCTCGCCGACCCCGAGCTCGAACCGACGATCCTCGGTGTGCTCGCCGACGCGCGTCGTGCTGCCGGTTCCTCGCGGTCGCCGCGGTCGGCGTCCCAGGATGCCTGAACCCGCGCATCAGCGCGCCCGGAAGCGGGTATCCGGGCCCGCGTGGTCGCGCGCTCGCCCGGTTGCCGCCCCCTTGGCCCTGAGGTACTTCTGACGCGAAGCGATGCGGCAGTCCGCCGCGTCGGACGACCGTGGGGCCCCGCGCCCCGGACGGGGGCCCTCGATGTTCTTCCACCGCCAGGAGCTGCAGCACCGTGCCAGCCCGGACAAGCCCGACGCCGTCTACGCCCGCAAGCTGCAGGAGGTGCTCGGCGGCCAGTACGGCGAGATCACCGTCGCCATGCAGTACGGGTTCCAGTCGTGGAACGCCCACATCCCGGGCAAGTACCGCGACCTGCTCTTCGGCATCGGCGCGGAGGAGATGGGCCACGTCGAGATGCTCGCGACGATGATCGCCCAGCTCCTCGAGAAGGCCCCCTCGGCATCACCGAGGACGCCATCCAGAACGACCCGACGGTCGCCGCCGTCATCGGCGGCACCGACCTGCAGCACGCGATCGTGGCGGGCGCCGGCGCCCGCCCGGTCGACTCCATGGGGAACCCGTGGAGCGGCAGCTACATCACCGCGAGCGGCAACCTGCTGGCTGACTTCACGGCCAACGCCAACGCCGAGATGCAGGGCCGCGTCCAGGTCGCCCGGCTCTACCACATGACCGACGACGCCGGGGTGCGGGACCTGCTCGGGTTCCTCCTCGCCCGCGACACCATGCACCAGAACCAGTGGATCGCCGCTGCCGCCGAGCTGCGCGAGGAGGGCCTGGAGGAGCTGCCGGTGCCGAGCAACTTCCCGCTGGACAAGGAGGACCGCAGCGTCTCCTACCAGTACATCAACTTCTCCGACGGCCAGCACGCGTCCGAGGGCAGCTGGGCCTCGGGCCCCACGCCGGACGGCAAGGGGGAGTTCACGTACCTCGCCGAGCCGCCGGCCGGCGTCACGATGCCGCCGCCCACCCGTCCCGACGCGCGGTTCTACGGCACGACGGACCTGCCGAACACGGTGGAGAAGATGTCCGGGAAGCTGCAGGACAAGCTGCACCGGGAGTAGGACGACACACGTCGGGGCCGGCACGTCGAGCGACGTGCCGGCCCCGCGTGCGTGTCACCAGGGTGTCAGGCGTCAGGACCGGGGCCGAGCCCGAGCCGGGCACCCGGAAGTCGTCGGGCTTCGCGGCGCCGTCGCCGCCGAGCGGCACCTGGGCGACGAAGGTCTCGTCGCGCGTCCCGACCTTCCGGGCGATCGACAGGTGCGCGCCGAGGAACCCGCTCACGCCCACGACGGAGAGCGCGGCGAAGCTCGTGAGCACGCCGACACCGTGGCGACCGCGGCGGCGGGCTCGGTAGGACATCACGTACAGGCCCAGGCCCACGGAGTTGGCCGCCGCGTGGACGACGCCGACGCGGCGCGCGGGCTGGTCACCGCTCGCCGCCCACTCGGCCATGCCGGTGGCGATCGTCGGCAGCGAGGCGAGGATGCCGGTGGCGATGAGCCGCTGCGCGGCCGGGCGGCTCCGCTTGCCGCCGACGAGGTCGAGCACGAACGCGCTGGACCACGTCCCGATCGGCACGTCGGTGAGCAGCGGGTGCAACGCGTGACCCATGGCCTTGCCGTGCAGCAGGTCGGCGACCTTCCGGTCCTTGATGAGGGCGGCCGCCGCGGGGGCCAGCCGGTCGACCCAGGGGTCGAGCGACTCGGCATGCTCGAGGCGCATCGCGGCGTCCACCAGGACGGGTGTGGGCTCGGCGCCGCGGCGGGACGTGGGGGGTTCGTGGTGCCGTGCACAGCCATGCGGTCCTCCAGGGGATGGGCGGGTCGACCGGCCCCGGGCGACGGGGGGCGGCGTCGGTCGGTCCAGCATGGAGCGTCCCGTCGGGGGCCGCACGCCCACCCCGACGGACGCGGTCAGGCGTCCGGGTTGCCGGCGTCCCCGCCGTCCGCGCCGTCCCCGGCGTCCGCGCGCGCCGTGCGCGTCAGCCGCAGGGGGACGGCGACCCACAGCACGGCGAGGACCGCGATCGCCGCGCCGCCGACGACCCGCCCGGCGGTGCGGTCCAGGACGACGTCGAACACGAGCATCGCGGCGCCCGCGATGGTCAGCGCGAGGAACGCGAGCCCCGCCCGGGCGAGGCGGTCGGCGGCGTCCACCAGCTCCCGCTTGAGGTGCTTGCGGAACATGATCCGGTGCAGGCTCACGGGCGCCACGATGAGGCCGGTGGTGACCACGGCGAGCACGACGAGCACCAGGTACAGCGCCTGCTGGTAGTCGTCCAGGTCGGTGAACCGGGCCTGGAACGCCAGGGTCAGCAGGAAGCCGGTGAGGATCTGGACGCCGGTCTGCGTGACCCGCAGCTCCTGGAGCAGCTCGTTCCAGTTCCGGTCCAGCCGCTCCGTCGGGGTCTCGTGCCGGTCGCCGTGCACCGGTCCACCGTGGGTCATGCCCCCATGCTGTCGCGCCTTGGCCGCGCGTGCGGCCCGCGCGCGCCCGCGTGCGGATGCGGACGGTGCGTCCGGGTGCGAGCGTGGGACGCGACCGAACATGCGGACATGACGACGTGAGGACGCGCGATGAGGGCACTGACCTGGCAGGGAACCGAGAAGGTCACCGTGGAGGACGTCCCGGACCCGCGGATCCAGGAACCGACGGATGCCGTCATCCGGGTCACGTCGACCGCCATCTGCGGCTCGGACCTGCACCTGTACTCGACCCTCGGCATGTTCCTCGACAAGGGCGACGTGCTCGGCCACGAGTCGATGGGTGTCGTCGAGGAGGTCGGCCCGGGCGTCACCCACCTCAAGGCCGGCGACCGGGTCGTCATCCCGTTCGGGATCGCGTGCGGCTCGTGCTTCATGTGCACCCGAGGGCTGTACGGGCAGTGCGAGACCACGCAGGTCCGTGAGCAGAGCAAGGGTGCGGCGCTGTTCGGGTACACCAAGCTCTACGGCCAGGTCCCCGGCGGGCAGGCGCAGTACCTGCGCGTCCCGCAGGCCCACTTCGGTCCCGTCGTCGTGCCCGACGACGGCCAGCCCGACGAGCGCTACCTCTACCTCTCCGACGTCCTGCCGACGGCCTGGCAGGCCGTCGAGTTCGCGGACATCCCGCGCGGCGGCTCCGTCGCCGTCATCGGCCTCGGCCCGATCGGGCAGATGGCCGCCCGCATCGCCGCGCACCAGGGCGCCTCCAAGGTCATCGGGGTCGACCTCGTCCCCGAGCGCCTCGAGCTGGCGCGCCGCCACGGCGTCGACGTCATCGACCTGCGCGAGGTGGACGACGTCGCCGCGGCCGTCCAGGACCTGACCGACGGCCGCGGTGCCGACGCGACGATCGAGGCGGTGGGCATGGAGGCGCACGGGTCGCCCGGCTTCGAGCTCGCCCAGAAGGCCGCCGGCCTGCTGCCGGACGCCCTGGCCCGCAAGGCGATCGAGAAGGTCGCCGTCGACCGGCTCGCCGCGCTCGAGGCCGCGATCTCCGCGGTGCGCCGCGGTGGCACCGTGTCGATCGTCGGGGTGTACGGCGGCGCGACGGACCCGATGCCGATGATGCAGATGTTCGACAAGGGGCTCACCCTGCGCATGGGCCAGGCGCACGTGAAGCGCTGGACCGACACGATCCTGCCGCTGCTCACGGACCCGTCCGACCCGCTGTCCGTGCTCGACCTGCGGACCCACCGCGTGCCCCTCGAGCAGGCCCCGGGTGCCTACGAGATGTTCCAGAAGAAGGAGGACGGGTGCATCAAGGTGGTGCTCGACCCCTTCGCGCCGAGCAGCGATGGCAGCTGACACCCGGGCGGAGCCGCCGTCCGCCTCGTTCGTCGTCGACGCGGGCGGCCGCGGTGCGCCGCACGGCGGCGTCGAGGTCCGCCGTGGCGATGCCGGGACGCACGTGCGGCTCTGGGGATCGGTCGACCTCGCGGTGCGGGCGTCCGGCACAGCGACGCTGGGGGAGCTGCGGGGCGACCCGTCCCCGATGACGATCGACTGCCGTGACGTGGAGTTCATGGACTCCACCGGCCTGTCCGTGCTCGTCCGCCTCGTGCGCGACGGCGCCGCGGACGGGCGCCCCATGACGTTCCTCGGGGCGCCGGACATGGTCCTGCAGCTGCTGCGGACGACAGGAGTCGACGCGTGGATGACCGAGCTGGGCGTCGTGGGCGTGCCGGTCGAAGGCTGATCTCCGCGCTCGTCGCCGGCCGGCTCAACTGGCTCAGCTGGCTCAGCCGGCTCGGCCGGCCAGGAGGTCGCCCTGGTCGTCCAGGCGCGCGAGCACCTCGTCGGGCGTCAGGTGGCGCAGGTCCGGGTCGTCCAGCTCGTCCCACGTGCGCGGGGCTGCGACGGCCGGACGCTCCCGCCCGCGCAGCGAGTACGGCGTGATCGTCGTCTTCGCCGGGTGGTTCTGCGACCAGTCGAGCAGGACCTTGCCGCCGCGCAGGTCCTTGCGCATGACGGCGACGACCTGCTCCGGGTGCGCCGCGGCGAGCTCGTGCGCGAGCGTCCGCGCGTACTCCCGGACGGCGACCGCGGTCCGTCGGCCGTCCAGCGGCGCGTACAGCTGCAGCCCTTGCTGCCGGACGTCACCGGGTACGGCTCGAGGCCGTCGTCACGCAGCCGGTCCGCGACCAGCAGTGCCACGTGCGCGCACTCGACCAGGCCCGCCGGCGCCCCCGGGTCGAGATCCACGACGAGCCGGTCGGGGTTGCGGACCCCGCCGCGCGGGCCGACCGTCCACTGCGGGGTGTGCAGCTCGAGCGCGCCTCCGTTCGCGGTCCACACGAGCGCCGCGAGGTCGTCGAGGAACGGGAAGTCGAGCACCGTGTCGGAGTCACCGGTGCCGGGCGACGCCGGGATGGTCTGCCGCCGCAGCCACTCCGGAGCGCCGCGCGGGGTGTTCTTCTCGAAGAACTTCTCCCCGGCCACGCCCTCGGGGTACCGGATCCGGGTCACCGGGCGGTCCTTCAGCTGGGGCAGGATCGCCGGCGCCACCTGCATGTAGTAGTGCAGGACCTCCGCCTTGGTCATGCCGGTCGAGGGGTAGACGACGCGGTCCAGGTGCCCGATCCGCAGCGTCCGGCCGCCGACCTCCATCGGCCGGGCGTCGCCGGCCGGCGTCGGGCTCACAGGTCCTCCCAGGGATCGACCGCCGCGTCGTCCCGCACCCCGCGGACGACGGGCTGGCGCATCCGGCCGCTGCGCATGCGGGTCAGGTAGGTGATGTCGACCTGCAGGGTCGGCTCGCACCAGTGCGCACCGCGCGCGTCCACCGCCGGGACCGGCTCGTCGAACGGGCTGGTCGCCCGCTCGAGCGGGGCGAGCAGGGGCGCGAGCCGGACCGCGAGCGCACCCCGAGGCCGCTGCCCGCCCGGCCGAGGAACCGCAGCCGGCCGTCGGCATCCGGTGCTCCGAGCAGGAGCGACCCGATCCGGTCCCGCGCCGTGGTCTCCACCCGCCACCCGCCTACGAGCGCGGTGCGCGTCGTCCGGTGCGCGGCCTTGACCCAGTCCGCCGAGCGCCGGCCCGGGTGGTAGAGCGAGGACCGCCGCTTGGCGAGCACGCCCTCCAGCCCGTGCTCGAGCGTCACCGCCCACAGCTCGTCCGCGTCGGGGTAGACGGGGGAGAGCTGCACGTGATCGGGCAGGTCGAGCGACTCGAGCGCGGCCCGGCGGTCGTCGAAGGGTCGCCGGGTGAGGTCCGCCCCGCCGAGGGTGAGGACGTCGAAGACGAGCAGGGTCACCGGGGCCCGCGCGGCCAGGGCCTGCGCCCGGGCGGCGTCGCGCACGTGCATGCGCTCGGCGAGCGACTCGAAGGACGGGATCCCGCCGTGCATCGCGACCACCTCGCCGTCGAGCACGGCGCCGTCGGGCCCACCCACCCCGGCCAGGCCGGCGAGCTCGGGGTAGGCGACGGTGACGTCCCGGCCGGTGCGGCTGAGGAGCCGCAGGCGCCCGGACGTCGTGTCGGCGAGCAGTCGGACACCGTCCCACTTCACCTCGTACGCCCAGTCGGCACCGCGCGGCAGGTCATCCGGTGTGGGGGCTCGGGTAGCGAGCATGGGCTGCACGGGTCCATCCTGCCCAGTGACACCCGAACCGGCGCGCTCACGCCACGGTCGGGCCACCGGTGCGAGGAGGAGACGACGTGCGCGCGATCTGGAAGGGCGCGGTGGCGTTCGGGCTGGTCAACGTGCCGGTCAAGCTGTACGCCGCCACCGGCGAGAAGGACGTCCCGCTGCACCAGGTGCACCGGGAGGACGGCGGCCGCATCCGCTACAAGAAGACGTGCAGCGTCGACGGCGAGCCGGTCGAGATGAGCGACATCGCCAAGGGGTACCAGACCGACGACGGCCGGCTCGTCGTGCTCGACGACGACGACATGGCGCAGCTGCCGCTGACCACCGAGCGGGAGATCTCCGTCCTGGAGTTCGTGCCGGCCGAGCAGGTCGACCCGATCATGCTGTCCAAGACGTACTACCTCGAGCCGGACAAGACCGCCGCCAAGCCGTACGCGCTGCTGCGCGAGGCGCTCGCGACGACCGACCGGATGGCCGTGGTGAAGGTCGCGCTGCGCCAGCGCGAGTCGATGGCCGTCCTGCGCGTCCGGGACAACGTCATCTGCCTGCAGACCCTCCTGTGGCCCGACGAGATCCGGGAGGCCGACTTCCCGATCCTCGACGCCGACGTCACGGTCCGCCCGCAGGAGCTCACCATGGCGTCCTCGCTCGTGGAGTCGCTCGCGGGTGACTTCGACCCGTCGGAGTTCCACGACTCCTACCGCGAGGCGCTCGAGAGCCTCATCGAGGCCAAGGTGTCCACTGGCTCCACCCAGGCCGTCCCGACCCCCGCCGGGGCCGACGACGACGCCGCGGGTGGCGGCGGCGAGGTGATCGACCTGCTGTCCGCGCTCCAGCGGAGCGTCGAGAAGGCCCGTGGCGCGCGCGGCGGGACGGCGACGGACGCAGCCGAGGACGCCGGCGAGGCCGACCCGGCGCAGACCGCGCGGGCGACGGAGGAGGCCGTGCCGGCCCCGCGCAAGCGCGCCGCCCCGAAGACCGCGGCCCGCAAGGCCGCGACGGCCGACGACGCCGACGAGACGGACGACGCACCCCCGGCCAAGCGCACGACGTCGTCCCGGTCGCCGACGCGCAAGCCCGCGAAGTCCTCGACGAAGTCCGCCGCCGGGGCCGCCGACGCAGGTGACGACGACAAGCCGGCGCGCAGCCGCAAGACCAGCAGCTCGTCACGCTCGACGGCGGCGACGAAGGACGGGGCCGACGCCAAGGAGTCCACGACCGCGTCGAGGAGCACGCGGTCGTCGTCGGCGAAGTCCCGCAGCAAGGCCGGTGACGACGCGGACAAGGCCGAGACCAAGACGGCGTCGCGCCGCCGCGCGTCCTGAGCGGCCCGCCGACCCGGATGGGACCGTCCACCCCGGCGGCGCGCCAGGACGACGCCGTCGCGACCCTGCGCCGGATCGCGTTCCTCCTCGAGCGCGCGCAGGCGACGTCGTACCGCAGCGACGCGTTCCGCAAGGCCGCGCGCGCGGTCGAGGCCGCCGACCCCGGCGAGCTGGCGCGCCTCGTCGCGGACGACCACGTCGAGGAGCTGCGCGACGTCGGCCGGCGTACCGCCGAGGTCGTGCTGCAGCGATGGCGCGACGAGGAGGTCGAGTACCTCACCCGCCTGGAGCGCGAGGTCGCCGAGGCGGCGACCGCCGACGGACCGGGGGCCGCCCTGCGGTCCGCCCTGCGCGGTGACCTGCACGCGCACACCGACGCGAGCGACGGCGGCAGCCCGCTGCAGGAGATGGTCCTGGCGGCGATGGAGATCGGGCACGAGTACCTCGTGATCACCGACCACTCGCCGCGCCTCACCGTCGCCAACGGGCTGAGCCCGGCGCGGCTGCGCCGGCAGATCGCCCAGATCCGCGCGCTCAACGAGGCCGTCGCGCCGTTCCGGGTGCTCACCGGGATCGAGGTCGACATCCTCGACGACGGCAAGCTCGACCAGGAGCCGACGCTGCTGGCCGAGCTGGACGTCGTCGTCGGGTCGGTGCACTCCAAGCTGCGGATGGACTCCGCGGCGATGACCCGGCGCATGGTCGCGGCGGTGGAGAACCCGCACCTGGACGTGCTCGGGCACTGCACGGGACGGCGGCTCATCGGCAGCCGCCCCCGCCCGCCCAGCGACTTCGACGCCGACGCGGTGTTCGCCGCGTGCGCCGAGGCGGCGGTCGCCGTCGAGATCAACAGCCGCCCGGACCGCCGCGACCCGCCCCACGCGCTGCTGCAGTCGGCGATCGACCACGGATGCCTGTTCTCGGTGGACTCCGACGCGCACGCACCCGGCCAGCTGGACTGGCAGATCACCGGCTGCGAGCGGGCCGCGCAGCACGACCTCGACCCCGCACGGGTCGTCAACACCCGCGACGTCGACGGCCTGCTCGCCTGGACGGGGCGGGAGCGGGGCTGAACGCGGGCGGTGTGCGCCGCCGGCGCCGTCCCGACGGGTGACCCCGGGATGCGGTCGTCCCTGGTCAGTGGCACTTTTGAGCCATGACCGAGAACACGCAGAACCCGTCCGAGGTCCCCTACGACGCCGAGAAGGACGCCGACGCCGACCCCGGCATGCTCAACCCGCGCGAGCAGGGCGCCGACGAGGGCTCGCCGGTCGACGACCAGGACGCCGACCCGGGCAGCATGAACCCGCGCGAGACCGAGTGAGCGGCATCGCCACCCCCGAGCCCGCGCGGCGCCCCGCCGTGCAGGTGACGCCGTGAGGGTCGTCGTCGTCGGTGCCAGCGGCAACGCCGGCACCGCACTGCTGCGGCGGTTCAGCGGCGACGACATCATCACGTCCGTGGTCGGCGTCGCGCGGCGTGCGCCCTCGGGCGACATCCCGCCGCCGTACGACGTCGCGCAGTGGGTCGCGTGCGACATCGGCCGGCCGGGGAGGACGCGCCCGTCCTCGAGCGGCTCACGGAGGCGTTCGCCGGCGCCGACGCGGTGATCCACCTCGCCTGGCTCATCCAGCCGAACCACGACCGCGCCGCGCTGCGCCGCACCAACGTGGACGGCACCCGCCGGGTCATCGAGGCGGTGCGGCGCGCCGGGGTGCCGCACCTCGTCGTCGCGTCGTCGGTCGGGGCCTACTCGCCGGTCACCGACGACGCCCCGCGGGACGAGTCGTGGCCCACCGAGGGGATCCGCAGCTCGGAGTACAGCGTCGACAAGGCCGCGGTCGAGCGGCTGCTCGACGAAGCCGAGGTGCTGCAGCCCGATCTCGTCGTGACCCGGATGCGTCCGGCGCTGATCTTCCAGAAGCACGCCGGCGCGCAGATCCAGCGGTACTTCCTCGGGCGCCTGTTCCCCGCCCGCATGCTGGGTGAGGAGCTCCCGGCCCTGCCGTGGCCCGCCGGGCTGCGGCTGCAGGCCGTGCACGCCGACGACGTCGCCGCGGCGTACCGCGAGGCGGTCGTGCGGCGGATGGGGGTGCGTTCAACATCGCCGGCGACGGCGTCCTGCACGGTCAGGACGTCGCCGACCTGCTGGCGGGCGGGAACCTGCAGGAGGTCCCCGCGTCGGCCGCACGCACCGCGGTCGCGACGGCGTGGCATGCGCGTCTCGTCCCGGTCAGCCCGGGATGGGTCGACCTGGCGATGGGCGTGCCGGTGCTCGACACGTCGCGTGCCCGGGCGGCTCTGGGGTGGGCCCCGACGATCCCGGGCGCCCGTGCGCTCCGCGAGATCGTCGACGGCATCGCCGCGCAGGACGGCGGCGGCAGCCCGCCGCTGCGCCCGCGCGGGCGCTGACCGCTCCGGGCAGGCCGGTCAGCGCCGGGCGAGGACGGGGGCGAGCGCGGCGCGCAGTGCCGCGCCGCCCCCGCCGCGCACGACCGGGACCCCGGCCTGGGCGGTCCGGCGCTGCGCACCCCGCGCCTCCGGCAGCGGCTGCGGCACACCGGCGGCGAGCGTGTGCTCGGTCGGCGTGAGCTCGCGGATCGCGACCACGCGGATGCGGTCGGGGTAGCGGTGGGCGATCCGGTCGTAGATCTCCGGGTCGTGCTGGCCGTCGTCGCCCACGAGGATCCAGCGGATCTGGGGCAGTTCGGTCATGAGCCGCTCGAGGCTCCCGAGCTTGTGCTGGCGACCGCTGCGGAACCAGCCCGTGTTGGTCGGGCCCCAGTCGGTCAGCAGCAGCGGACCCCGGGGTAGCCGTGGCGTGCGAGGAACCGGCCCAGCACCGGGGCGACGTTCCAGGCGCCGGTCGACAGGTAGAGCACCGGGGCGTCCGGGTCGTCGGCGAGGAGGTCGCGGTACAGGTCCGCCATGCCGTCCACGGGCCGGCGCGCGGTCTCCGAGAGCACGAACGTGTTCCAGGCGGCGATCAGCGGACGCGGCATGGTCGTGACCATGACGGTGTCGTCGATGTCGCTGACCAGTCCGGTGCGCGCCTCGGGGGAGATGACCCGGACGCGCGCGGTGACGCTCCCGCTCGGCACGACGAGCTCGATGTCGTGCCAGCCCGGCTCGAGGTCGGCGTCGACGATGGTGTCCACGTACCCACCGCGGTCCGAGGTGACCCGGTGCACGAAGGAGCCGGCTCGGACCTCGACGACGGCGCCCGGCACCTGCGCGGTGGCCAGGCTGCGCCAGCCGCGCACCGCCCGGGTGGGCTCGTCCTCCGGCGCCTGTGCGCTCGGCACGCCGTCCAGCGGTCGCGGCGGTGACAGCACGGTCCGCGCCATGACGCGGACCCACCCCGGACCGCCGTACCCGACGAACGGCTCGATGCGGGTGCGCCACCCGTGCGCCCACAGCTGCCGGGCGACCGCGCGCGTGAACCGGTCCTCGATCCGCGCGGCGCGGTGTGGCCGGCTGGACGTGGGCGGGTCGGGGTCGGTCGGACGCGGCGGGGGACCGGGCGGGAGCGTGTCGGTGGCGGTCACCCGCGGGTCCCCTCGGGAATCCCGGTCACCGTGGTCAGCAGGAACGCGGAGTCCTCGAGGGCGAGCACGCCGTGGCGCTCGTGGGTCACCGGCATGAGCTCGCCCTCGCGCACGACGACGTCGTCGCCGCCCTGCGACGTGACCTGCACGCTGCCGCGCAGCACCTGGATGGTCGCGGCTGGCGGGGCGTTGTGCTCCGCGAGCGACTGCCCGTCGGCGAGGGCGATGACGGTCTGCCGCAGCTGATGGTCGTGCACCACGAGCTCGGTGCTGCGTCCGTTCGGGGCGGCGAGGGCGGCGGCCAGGTGTGTCTCGGCAAGGGCGGCGAGGTCGGGCACGGGTCCTCCGTCAGCGTCGGTGTCCGCCCAGGCTAGTCAGCCGGGCCGCCGTCGGCAGTGCGGCCGGTGTCGGCGCCGCGGCTGTGGCCCGCGCCGTCATCGCGGGTCGGTGTCGGTCCCCATCGCGTCGATCAGCGACACCAGGTCGTGCGCCGCGGCGCGCAGCCGGTGGCGGGCGTCGTCGTCGGTCGAGGCGAGCGCCCACCGGGCGGCCGTGGGGTCGCCGGCGACGAGGGCGTCCAGCGCACGCGCGGCGGGGAGCGGCCCGTCGTCCGGCTCAGCGGCATCCCGGGGTGCGCCACGGCGACCAGCGCCTCGTACTTCACCTCGGCGCGGTGCAGCCGCAGATGCTCGTCGAGGGACCACCCCGGGCCGTTGGTGAGCGTGACGCCGCACGCGCAGTCCAGCTCGTTGACGTCACCCGGGAGCGTGCGGACCACGCCGACGGTGTGGTGCTCGGCGCGCACCTGCCCGCCCACCCGGCGGATCCCCGCGCTGACCGGTTCGACCTCGTGCACGTGCCCACCCTCGCTCGTCGGTTGCGGGGAACATCCTGCCGCACGGCGGGAGGCGACCGTTGCGCGCATGACGAGCGGTGCCAGTACCGGTGGCACAGGGCGCACTTCTGCGCCATTGCGTGACCCGCAAGGCCCAGCCCGTGAGGTGCTGGAGGACCAGGCCGTCCGGCTCTCATGGACCCGTACTCGGCCACGGCGGCCGTCCTCGTCGCACCGCGCGACCACGCACCGTGGATCGAGGACGGTCGACGCCTGGCTCCGGCCGTCGCACCTCACCGAAGCCGTCGGCGGCCGAGTCAGAGGTTCACCCCACAGATGGGCCCGCGGGCGGGGTGCTCCACCGCGAATCTGCGGCCACGTGTCAGTCCGGTTGCCTCGACGAGCGAGCGTCGCGCCTTACCGCACATGCCGATGAGCGCGAGATCGCAGGAGGTAGACAAGATGCGCTCATGAGCCGACGCGAAAGCCTTCATCACCTCGAGCGTAAATGGACGGGGCGACATAGGCGACGGCCCCTGGCCTTGTTTGCTGCAGCGGCTGGGCTACTCGCTGACTAACAGCTGGGGAGACCGGCCGCAGCTGGGCGAAGGAGGACGCCTACATCGTCTTGGAGTCCGGCTTGGCACACCTGCGGCGGCGCCATGACCGGCTGCGCAGCGGCGTCAACCACGTCGCCTTCTGGGCGGGCATCCGCACCGAGCTCGATTCGCTGGTCGCCGATGCCGCCCAGCACGGCTGGTCCCTGATGTGCGCCGACAAGCATCCGTTCGCCGGCGGCTTGGACACCTACGCCGCCTATCTCGAAGATCCAGCTGGCTTCGAGGTGGAACTCGTCGCGGAAGCGCCAGAGGAAATCCTTTGAGCGACGCCCGGTCACAGCCGCGGATGGTGCGCGTCCACGCCGGCAGGTGCGTCCGGCGCCGAGGGCGGGAGACGACGCACTGCTCTGTGACACACCGCGTTACCGGCAGGCTAGTGCGGGTGCAGGCCCGGTGGACTCTCTCCAGATGACGCTCATGAAGGAGCCGTCTGAGGCTTCGGTCGAGCGGTCGCGGTGGCCGTTGAGTACGCCTAGCAGGCATTCGATCGCCCGCCGGCCGAACTGCTCGAAGTTGTTCGCCACTGTGGTGATGCTGGGCGGCATGGCTGCTCCGATGGGGTTGTCGTCCCACCCTGTGATGCTGAGGTCGTCGGGGATGCGCAAGCCGCGCTCGTGTGCGCCGCGGATGGCGCCTGCGGCGACGAGGTCGTTGGCCGCGATGATGGCGGTAACGCCTGCGTCGCTGGGGAGTTCGACGACGGCACGTTGAGCGGGTTCGGCGAGCCAGCTGTTGGTGTCGACGACGCCGTAGGACTCAAGCCGTAGCCGTTGGATCGTCTTCAGGTACATCTCTTTGCGGCTGCGGGCGCTTGCGAAGGCCAGGTCCCCTGTGATGTGGAGGAACCGTCGGTGACCGACTCGAGCTAGGCCCTCGATGAGTTCGGCGATGGGCGACGCGTCGGCGACGTCGCCTATCCCTCGCATTTCCTCGTCGTAGTCGGGCAGAACCACGATAGGTATTCGTTGCCCGGGCCCGTCAGCAGTGTTGACCGGCAACGGGGTCACGGAGACGACCCCCTCGAAAAATCCCGACCCGGCCAACTCCAGGACGTGACTGGAGTCGCGAAAGGCGCCGGCCAGCATGATCGCGTCGAGGCTGTAGCCCGCCTCTTGGGCGGCAGCCGTTGCGCCAGCGAGTATCCCGCTCGAGCCGACGGCGGACCCCGACGGCAAAATCAGCGCCAGCCGGCCGGTTCTGCGGGCCCGCATCGCTTGAGCGGCCAGGTTTGGCCGATAGTTTAGTTCCGCGATCGCGGCGCTCACCTTCTCGCGGGTCGTCTCACGCATGCCCTCGCCGCCAAAGCGCAGGTACCTGGAGACCGTCTGTCCCGACACCCCGGCCAGGCGCGCCACCTCCCAGATCGTCGCGGGGCGATCAGAAGCCGCACTGCTCATGGGGTCCTCCGTCGGCCTGTGTGCCGTCCGATGTTGTCATACAGGGTGATCGATCACAACGCCGGCTCCCCGCGCAGTTTGCATCGGCCCTTGGGGTCTTGACGGCCTGAGTGATCCATCACTACGGTCGGCGGCAGGCCCAAAAGGCATCGATCACTCGGAAGCATGTGCAGCGGGGCGGCTGCACCGGCATGGCGTAACCGGGCTTGGGCTGAGGTGTCACCGCACGGAAGCGAAGGAGCTCCCATGTACCAGGTTTCGCTGCGCTGCCGCGCAGGCGACGGTCGTCCCGGCGCGACGGCGATCACCCGGGCGCGCGGCTTGATTGACCGCGACGCAGCGGGGAGGGCAAGGCCGCAACGTGGACCGCGACGCCTCCATGCACCGCGGTGCTCCGATTGGCGGACCGATGCCCTCCTTATCCACCGCGCCACGAGAGGTATCGGTTGATGTCCGCGCTGTCTGAGCTCGGCTCGCTGCGAAAGCAGAAGGGCCACGCGACCCAGGCCCCGTCGGAGAAGAACGACGGCAAGTGGTCGCTGTTCTTCCTCGGGCCGTGGTTCGTGGGCCTCCTGCTCATCGTCGCCGGCCCGCTGCTCGCGTCGCTCTACCTGTCGTTCACCGACTACGACCTGCTGACCGACCCGGAGTTCATCGGCCTCGGGAACTACGAGGACATGCTGAACGACCCGCGACTCATGCGGGCGCTGCGGGTGACGTTCACCTACGTGTTCGTCTCGGTGCCGCTGCAGCTCATCGCGGCGCTCGGGCTGGCCCTGCTGCTGGACCGCGGGATGCGCGGCCTGGCCCTATACCGGTCGGTGTTCTACCTGCCGTCCCTGCTGGGCGGGTCGGTCGCCATCGCGATCCTGTGGCGCCAGATCTTCGGCACGACGGGCCTCATCAACCAGGTCCTCGGCTACTTCGACATCCAGGGCGTGGGTTGGGTCTCGCACCCGGACTACGCGCTGGGCACGCTGATCATCCTCAACGTGTGGACGTTCGGCGCCCCGATGATCATCTTCCTCGCCGGGCTGCGCCAGGTGCCCGAGATGTACTACGAGGCCGCGTCGATCGACGGCGCCTCGAAGCTCCGCCAGTTCTGGTCGATCACCATCCCGATGCTCACGCCGATCATCTTCTTCAACCTCGTGCTGCAGTTCATCGGGGCGTTCCAGAGCTTCACCCCGGCATTCGTGGTCTCCGGCGGCACGGGTGGCCCGGCCGACTCGACGCTCTTCTACACGCTGTATCTCTACCAGCAGGGCTTCGCGGCCCTGAACATGGGATACGCCTCCGCGATGGCGTGGCTCCTGCTGGTCATCATCGCCGTCCTCACCGCCCTGAACTTCTTCCTCTCCAAGTACTGGGTCTTCTACAATGACTGATCTCCAGAACGCCGCCGAGACGTTCGTCGTCGAGCCGAAGGCTCCCGCGGAGCACCACGACAGGACCAAGCGCCGACGCGCCCGCTCGCTCATCAAGCACGTGCTGCTCATCGCCCTCGGGGTGGTGATGCTGTACCCGCTGCTGTGGATGCTCTCGTCGTCGATCAAGCCGAACGACCTCATCTTCCGCGAGCCCGGGCTCATCCCGTCGCAGTTCGACCTCAGCAACTACTCGGTCGGCTGGGACGCCCTGCTGAACCCGTTCAGCCACTACCTGATCAACTCGGCGATCATCGTCATGGGCTCGGTCCTGGGGAACCTCATCTCGTGCGCCCTGGCCGCCTACGCGTTCGCCCGGCTGAACTTCCGGTTCCGCACGCTGTGGTTCGCGATCATGCTGATGTCGATCATGCTGCCGATCCACGTCGTGATCGTGCCGCAGTACATCCTGTTCTCGGAGCTGGGCTGGATCAACACGTTCCTGCCCCTGATCGTGCCGAAGTTCCTGGCCACCGACGCCTTCTTCGTCTTCCTCATGGTGCAGTTCTTCCGCGGCATCCCGAAGGAGCTCGACGAGGCGGCCCGGCTGGATGGCGCGGGCCACCTGCGGATCTTCTTCCGCATCATGCTGCCGTTGTCCCTGCCGGCGCTGGCGACCACCGCGATCTTCACGTTCATCTGGACCTGGAACGACTTCTTCTCGCAGCTGATCTTCCTCACCAACCCGGACAAGTACACCGTCCCGGTCGCGCTGCGGACGTTCGTGGACTCCACCGGCGCCAGCTCGTGGGGCTCGCTGTTCGCGATGTCCATCGTGTCCCTCATCCCGGTCTTCTTCGTCTTCCTCTTCGGCCAGAAGTACCTGGTCAAGGGGATCGCGACGACCGGCATCAAGTAACCCGAGCACAGGAGAAACCCATGCGAACCAAACTCACCGGCTCCCGCCGGCGCCTCATGTCCGTCGCCACCGTGCTAGCGGCGGGGTCCCTCGCCCTGACCGGCTGCGGCCAGGGCGACAACGTCGCCGAGAACACGGGCGAGGAAGAGCCCGCCGCCGAGGGCGGCGAGCAGGTCACTTTGCGCATGAACTGGTGGGGCTCCGACGTGCGTGGCGCCATCACGCAGGAGGTGATCGACCTGTTCGAAGCAGAGCACCCGAACATCACGGTCGAGCCGGAGTTCGCCGGCTTCGATGACTACTTCAGCCGCCTCTCGACAAGCGCCGCCGCGAACGACCTGCCGGACGTCATGGCGATCACCGACCCGTATATGTACTCCTACATCGAGAACGGGCAGATCCTGGACCTCAACCCCCTCTCGGACAGCCTCCCGAGCGACGGGTTCGACCAAAGTGCGCTCTTCCACACGACGGTCGACGGCGGTCTGTACGGGATGCCGGCCGGCCTGAGCGGGTTCGGGGTGTTTGCCGATCCGACGGTTTTCGAGAAGGCGGGGGTCGAGATGCCGGACGACACCACGTGGAGCTGGGACGACTACGTCGAGACGGCCGCCGCGATCTCACAGGCGCTGCCCGGCGTCGCGGGCACCCAGCTCCCGTTCGACGAGCAGATGTTCATCGTCTTCCTCCGTCAGCACGGTGAGGACCTGTGGTCGGAGGACAGCAGCGACATTGGCTTCACGGCCGAGACGGTGGCGGAGTACTACACCCTGCTCGAGACGTTGCGGGACAGCGGAGGGACGCCGAGCGCCGCAGCGGCGGTTGAGGCGGCTGGTGTCGGGATCGAGCGGTCGGCCATCGGTGTGGGCACCGGCGCGATGCAGATCTCGCCGGTACCCAACCTCGGGGTGCTGGAGGACGTCGTGGGCCACGAGATCGAGGTCATGCTCTTCCCGGGCGAGGCGGACGCCGAGACGACCGGCATCTACACCAAGCCGGGCATCTTCTGGGCGATCGCGTCGAGCTCGCCGCACCCGGAGGAGGCCGCCCAGCTCATCGACTTCCTGGTGAACTCCCCCGAGTCCGCCAGAATTATGAAGTTCGACCGCGGCGTCACCCCCAACAAGGACGTCCTGGAAGAGATTCAGTCCGAGCTGTCACCCACCGAGCAGGCGGTCTCGGAGTACTTCCAGCGCGTGAGCGACCTTGATCCTCGGCCGTTCCCGCACCAGAACGCTGACGCCGGGCCGGTCCTCGTCCCGGCCAACGCTCGCCTCAGTCAGGAGGTGCTCTTCGACCGGCTCACCCCCGAGGAGGCGGCCGACCAGTTGATCACCGAGGTCACCGCAGCGCTCTGACCCCAAGCACACCGACGGGCCCGTCGCCGAACGACGGGCCCGTCGACGACGGGCTCGACGTTGCCGGACCGACACCACGGCGCTTGTGGGACGCGGATGCATCACGCGCTACAGCGCGCTCCCGTGACGCCGTGCTATCCCGCTGGCAGCTCCACGACGACGCCGTTCATCTGCACCACACGACGACGTCGGCTTACTCAACGAAAGGACATAGGTACCTCATGGCCGACTTGCCGCACGCCATCCTGTTCGGAGCCGCGTACTACCACGAGTACCACCCCGCACCGCGACTCGAGCAGGATCTCGATCTCATGGCCGCAGCCGGGTTCTCGGTCATCCGCGTCGGGGAGTCCACGTGGTCCACCTGGGAGCCGGAGGACGGAGTCCTGGAACTGGACTGGCTGCAGCCGGTCATCGACGGGGCCTACGAGCGGGGCATCTCCACGATACTGGGAACCCCCACGTACGCGGTCCCACCGTGGCTGGCCCGGAAGTACCCCGAGATCGCCGGCGAGCGGGCAACAGGTCATCGCATCCCTTGGGGCGCACGGCAGGAGATGGACTTCACCCACCCGGCGTTCAGGTTCCACGCCGAGCGGATCGTGCGCGCGGTCGTGAGCCGGTACGCCGGGCACCCCGGCGTCATCGGCTACCAGGTCGACAACGAGCCGGGCCTGCACCTGCTGTACAACCGCGGAATCTTCCAGTCTTTCGTCGACCACCTGCGGCACACCTACGGCGACGTCGACACCCTCAATCGCGAGTGGGGGCTGGTCTACTGGTCGCACCGGCTGTCCACGTGGAGCGACCTGTGGACTCCGGACGGCAACTCCGCGCCGCAGTACGACCTGGCCTGGCGTCGCTTCCAGGCGAAGTTGACAGCTGAGTTCATCGCCTGGCAGGCCGGCATCGTGCGCGAGTACGCCCGCGAGGACCAGTTCGTCACCACCTGCCTGGCGTACGCCCGCCCCGCGATCGACGACCCGGACCTCACCGCGTCCCTCGACGTCACCGCGGGCAACCCGTACTACGCCATGCAGGACGGCCTGGCCTTGCCCTCCACGGTCACGGCACCCCAGGGGTGGACAACTACCGGCACGTCCAACCTCGTCCTCAGCGCCGACCGGATGTACTCCTCAAAGCAGGCGCCGTTCCTGGTCGCCGAGACGAACGCCGGGGCGATCGGCAGACCCTGGACGAACTACCCGGCCTTCGACGGCCAGTGGCGGCAGGTCGCCTGGGCGATGGTCGCCCGCGGTGCGCAGATGATCGAGTACTGGCACTGGCACACACTGCAGTTCGGCGCCGAGACGTACTGGATCGGGATCCTGCCGCACGACCAGCAACCCGGCCGGGTCTACGACCAGCTCGTCGCCCTGGGCCAGGAGCTGCGTGCGGTGGGCGACGTCGTCACCGATCTGGTCCCGGACGCGCACGTGGGCGTGCTGTACTCCAACGCCTCTAACTGGGGGCTGACGTTCCAGCCGTCCCTTGCGACCGAACGCGACTCCGACCCGCGCACCTACGAGCACATCGTCGAAGCGTTCCACCGCGGCGCCTTCGACGCTGGGCTCGGGGTGCGCATCCTGCACGACGTCCAGGTGGTCGGCCCGCAGGGGCGCGACCCCGGCGACGTCGCACGTGAGCTACCCGTGCTGGTGGTTCCGGCCCTCTATGTCGCCGACGACGCCCTCCTCGACTGGCTGCGTGCGTACGCCGTGGCCGGGGGCACCTGGTGCTGGGCCCGCGCACCGCCTATGCCGACCACGAGGCCCGGGCGCGGCTCGAGCCCAAGCCCGCACGCCTCGCCGATGCGGCGCGCGTCCGCTACCAGGAGTTTGCGAACCTCGGGTCCGCGCTGCCGGTGCGCGGCACTGGCCGAGGCCTCGAGCTCCCGGACGACGCGGCGGCGACCGGGTGGGTGGACGGCCTGATCGCCGAGGGCGCCGAAGTCCTCGCCAGCTACGAGCACCCGCACCACGGGCGCTGGCCCGCGGTTGTTACCGCCAAGCATGGCGCCGGGCGCATCACGACCGTTGGGACCGTGCCTGGCCCGGCCTTCGCCCGAGCGCTCCTCAGCTGGCTCGTCCCGCTCGACGACGACTGGCGCCGGATCGCCGTCCAGCCCGTCACCGTCTTGAGCGCGACCACGCGGCAGGGCCGACGGGTGCGGTTCGTCCACAACTGGTCCTGGGAGCCGACGTCGGTGCCGGCGCCGTCCGCGGTGACGGACGCCGTGTCGGGTGTCGCGCTCATCGCCGGGGACGCCGTCGCGCTGGGCGCCTGGGACGTGAAGGTCCTCGTCGAGAACGACTAGCTGTTGTGGCTCATGAGGTTGGTGACGCCGGCGGGGTGTGAGGGAGGGGTAGGTCCCGGCGGCAGGATGGAAGTGCGACCAACCTCCTGCGAGCTGAAGGACCTACCCCTCGATGACCCACGCTAACGCTCCGTTGACCCCTGCCGGCCGGCTCCGTCTGGTCCTGCGGTGCGAGTCCCGTCCGATCGCGCACGTCGCGGCTGAGGCCGGGGTGTCGCGCCAGTGCCTGTCGAAGTGGAAGACCCGGTACGACGACCTCGGCGACGCCGGCCTGGTCGACCGGCCCAGCGTCCCGCACCGCACCCCGACCCAGGTCCCGGCCGACGTGGTCGAGCAAATCGAGACGTGGCGGCGCACGCACAAGTGGACCGCCCGGCAGATCCACCTCGAGCTGATCCGCACCGGACACACGGTGTCCCTGGCGACCGTGTCACGGTGGCTGGTCCGGTTGGGGATCAACCGCCGCCGCGACATCGACCCCGACGGGCAGACCAACCGCACCACCACGGCGATCACGGCCCGGTACCCCGGGCACATGGTGCACTTGGACGTGAAGAAGGTCGGCCGCATCCCCGACGGCGGCGGATGGCGCGCCCACGGCCGCGGCTCAGCCCAGGACAAGGCCGCCCGGCGCGCCAAGACAACCGGGGCCCGTGCGGGGTACGTGTACCTGCACTCGGCGATCGACGGGTACTCCCGGCTGGCGTACACCGAACACCTCGCGGACGAGAAGGCCGTCACCACCATCGGGTTCTTCCACCGGGCCCGGGCGTTCTTCGCCGCTCACGGCATCGTGCGCCTGGTCCGCGTCGTCACCGACAACGGCGCTAACTACAAGGCCACCGCGTTCGCCCGCACCGTGACCGCCGTCGCGTCCCGCCACCAGCGCATCCGCCCCCACACCCCGCGCCACAACGGCAAGGTCGAGCGGTACAACCGGACCCTGGCCGAGGAGCTCCTCTACGCCCGCGTCTGGACCTGCGAGGACGAGCGCGCCGCGGCCATCACGATGTGGAACGTGCACTACAACTACCATCGCGCTCACACTGCCGCCGGCAACCAACCACCGGCCTCACGCCTGCACGCAGGCGTCACCAACGTCCTGAGCCAGAACACCTAGCGCCCGCCCACCCGCTCGGCACGGCAGCGAGGAGCACCATGACTGACTCACCCATGTCGACCTTCCACCGCCGGCTGCCCGGCGTCGTCTACGGCGGGGACTACAACCCGGAGCAGTGGCCGCGGGAGGTATGGCCCGAGGACGTCCGCCTGATGCGCGAGGCGGGTGTGCGACTGGTCAACCTCGGCGTCTTCTCCTGGTCGGCATTGGAGGCCACCGACGGCGAGTTGGACTTCACCTGGCTCGATGAGGTGATGGATTTGCTAGCGGCGGGCGGGATCGCGGTCAACCTGGCGACACCGAATGCGGCGCCGCCGCCGTGGCTGGCCGAGAACTTCCCCGAGACCCTCCTGGTCGACCGGCAGGGCACCCGCGTGAGCATCGGCAGCCGAGGGCACTTCTGCCCGTCGTCGCCGGTCTACCGCGACCGCAGCCGGCGCATCGCCCGGGCACTGGCCGAGCGCTACGCCGACCACCCGGCCCTGGCGATGTGGCACATCGGCAACGAATACCACGCCCACTGCTTCTGCGACCTGTGCGACGACCGGTTCCGCGGCTGGCTGCGCGAACGGTACGGGACGTTGGAGGAGCTCAACCGCCGGTGGGGCACGCGCTTCTGGAGCCAGCACTACAGCGACTGGGGCCAGGTGCACCTGCCGCGTCCCGTGCGCGGGTCCGTCAATCCGAGCCGGGAACTGGACTTCGCCCGCTTCACCTCCGACCTGCAACTCGAGCTGTTCACCGGTGAGCGGGACCTGCTCCGGTCCGTCACACCGCAGGTACCCGCCACGACCAACTTCATGCAGTTCTTCCGCCTGGTCGACCTGCACCGGTGGGGGCAGGAAGTCGACGTCGTCGCCTTGGACATCTACCCCGACCCGGCCAACGTAAACTCGCTCGCCGACGCCGCGTTTCAGTACGACCTCATGCGCTCGGTCGGCGGTGGGGCACCGTGGATGCTCATGGAGCAGGCCGCCGCGGCCGTCAGCCAGTGGAAGCTCAACCTCGTCAAACAACCCGGCCGCATGCGGCTGGGATCCCTGCAAGCCGTCGCGCACGGCTCCGACAGCGTGATGTTCTTCCAGTGGCGAGCCTCCCGGCAGGGCCAGGAGAAGTTCCACTCCGCGATGCTGCCCCACGGTGGCACCGACACCCGGACGTGGCAGGAGGTCCGCGACCTCGGTGAGGAGCTCGTGAGGCTCGGGGAGGTCGCCACCGGCCGGACGGCCGCCCAAGTCGCGATCGTCTGGGACTGGACCAACTGGTGGGCCGTCGAGGGGGTCGCGCACCCAATCAACAGCTTGGACTACCGCGACATCGTCACCCGGCACTACCGCGCCCTCTGGCGCCGGAACGTCGCCGTCGACGTCGTCACCCTCGACGACGACCTGTCGGCCTACCGCGTGCTCGTCGTCCCCAACCAGTACCTGATGACCCAGGCCCACAGTGCTGCCGTGCGGCGCTTCCTGGAGGACGGCGGCCACCTGCTGGTGTCCTTCTTCTCCGGCATTGTCGACGAAGACGACCGGGTTCACGAGCACGGCCACCCCGGCGCCCTGCGCAATGTCATCGGCGGACACGTCCGGGACTTCTCGCCCCTGCCCGTGGACACGGCGGTCACGGTGCGGGCAGCCGCCCACCAGTCACTGCTGGACGGCGGCTTCCGTGCGGCGGCAGCTTTGTGGCAGGACGACCTAGTCACCGAGTCAGCGACTGCCGTCGCCGAGTACACCCAGGGCTACCTCGCGGGACAGCCCGCGATCCTCGACCACCACCTCGGCGCCGGCCGAGCCATCTACCTCGGCACGCAATTGGACGATGACGCGCTCGGAGAGCTCGTGGCCGCGGTGCTCCAGAGGGCCGGGGTCGAGTCCGTGCACGCGGCTCCGAGCGGTGTGGAGGTCACCGAACGGCAGACCGCGAACGATCGGTTTCTGTTCCTTCTGAACCACGGCGAGGGCACAGCGACCCTCACGCTGGACCGCTCCGGAGTGGATCTGCTGACCGGACACGCGGTCGAAACCCGGCATGAAGTCGTGCTCGGCCCCGGCGACGTCGCCGTGATACGCAGCCCCCTGTCGCGAGTCGCGAGCTCGGGGAGCTGATGAAGAGAAGGTGGCCGGAAGGTCGTCGAAAGAGCGCGTGACGCCCTGATGTGGCCGCCGCTGCCCGTGTCACGGGCGACGGTGAAGGTGGCGCCCATGACCGTCGCCGTGGGCGCCGCTTTCGCCAGAGGGTCGGCTCGTGGTGACGAGCGTGCCGGTGTCGACGCGTGTCACTCCGCACTTGGCGGATTGGCCACTTCAGAACGGGCTCGCTGAGCCCGAGCTCCCGGGTACCCGCGCTGCGATGTCCGCCGGACACTGCCATCTAGCGCTCATGCCGATGACCGGGTGGCGTTGGCGAGGGCTTACGGCACAGAACGCCTCGCAGGATGGGCGGTATGGTCGGGCCGACGGCAGGGGGAACACGTGGGCGCGGACGGGCCAGGACTCTACTCTGACGACTTCGCCGCCGATCTAAGGGCAACAGTTGGGAGCGTGTGCCGACTACCGCTCTCGCCAGCCGAAATTCTCGCCACGCTGATCGAGCTCGAACCGTCCGCGACGATGCCGGACGACGAGGAGTACTCGACGTTTTGGCTCGTGGTCGCAGACCAACTCCACCGGCGGGGCATCCAGTCCGCGGCGACGGATAGGGCGATCGAAGTCATCGATGACGGCACGAATCTGGCGGTTTTGGAGTCACTCGAGATGTCCGAGGCGGACCTGCGGAAGCGGGCGAAAATCCTCCAAAACCTCCGGCTGCGATTGGTCAAGCCTCCGCCGGCCAAGCGCAGAACGGTGCTCACAGCGCCGCAGCCACTGCTCCTCAACGTCGGAGAGGTGTACGCCTTCCCCGCGGACCGTCAGGGCAATTGTCGCAACCCCTACTTCCCCGATGACTCCGGCTTCGTCACGGAGGGTTGGGGATCCTTCGTGGTGGTCGCCAGCGGTCATGCGCTGGGCTACCTGGCGTGGTACGCGATCGCAGTGGGCCCGGGGCGACTTCGTCGGCGGCCCGACCTCGACGAGGCGGTAGCAGAGCTGGAAGGCGCCCCGTACGGTCTCGGCACGCTGACCCGCCAGCACATGCGCCGGATGCAGCTCGAGAAGCTGGGCGTTGTCGTGCCGCCTGCGATGTTCGAGCCCGCTCAGGAGGATGTGATGGAAACTGTTGGAGCTGATATCAGCTTGTCGAATGCGCTGAGTCTTTGGCTGCAGCCGGCAACGTCTGGGAGCGAACTCGACGAAGCACTGACCGCACTCGCTTGGCAGCATGACCCGCTCGGCCTCGACGAGTGGCGATCAGAACTCGGTGACGAGTACGCCGCGTGGGTGCGAACCGTCCGCGACACGACGGCCGAGGGCGGGTCTGAGCAAGACGTCGCCGCACGCTTGGACGTGCAGTTCGGCGGAGACCACGTCGACCGAACAGCATTGAAGAACTTCGCGCATGCGGCATGGCTGACCATCGTCATCTCGGCGAAAACGTGAGGCGAAGGACGTTGTTTGAGGGCCCTGTCCGGTCATGGCCGCGGATGGTGCGTTTCGCCGGCGTCCGGATCTGCCGCTGACCGGCACGGCGGCATAGCGTTCCGCTCATGGCCGCGATGTGGCATGTTCCGCCTGCGACCACGGGCGCGCCTCTCGCGGTTGGGGGGCGACTCGCCACCGATTCGCTAGTCGTGTGGCCTACCGTGCAGCACATAAACCTATCGGAAGCCGACTTGGCGATCGTCATGCAGGCCCTCAACGAGGTACTTCACGAGCCGGACGCTATCGAGGAGTGGGAGTTCCACACCCGTATGGGAGCTGACCGCTCGGAGACGAGGGCGCTTCTGGAGCGCATCGCGCTCGAACTCGATGGCCGCTGAGTGCGGGCGACGCGCCGCTCGCGCGGTGATGCCGCTGACACGGCGGTCGTAGTGGCCGCGCTAGTGGCCTGAGGTTCGCGCTTTCCCGGTCGTCGGGCTCTGCGGGCGAGATAGGTCCCGCACGGTGTGCGCGACGCTGACTACCGCCAGCCCCACAGAGGCGCCAGCGACGAGGCGCCCGCTCGTGCCGTAGCCATCGACCATCCACAGAGCGACGGCGGCCACCAGCCAGTAGGCGGTCAGCAGCGCCTGACCGAGTCGGTCGCCGCGGCGAGCGGTGACGTGTGTCAACGCCCCTGCTCCGATGGCTAGGACCACCGCAAGCGCGAACGTCACGATTGCACACCTTTCTCCGCCTACTCACGGTCAATGCCCCCTGCTCCGCGAGCCGGCGCGTCCGGCACCACTCAGCGGGGCTGCGCTTCCCATCCTCACCTGTGTGTCAATCGATCAGTTGAGGGAGCGGGGAAGATAGCCGGGGGGCGGCCCGCAGTCTGCTGGCTTCAGAAGCGCATGGGCGGCCCTACCTGGGATTCCCTGCCCGACCACCGGTAGCTGTGCGTGGTCATGCCTCGGTGGGCGCGCGCTCATAGCCGCTGAGCAGCACGGCGGCATGGCGTTCACGCTCATGGCTCCCTTCTGTTGCGGCGGCTGTCAACCGGCCGTGATGGAGACCTGTCGAGCGGTGGTCGTCGGGTCTAGCGTGGATGGTGCGGGTCCGGGAAGTGGCTGATCCAAAGTGCCGGTGTGCGGGGGCAGGCCGGCCGCGCTGGATTGAACAGTCGCCCCGCCGTGCCCTCCCGGGCCCGCGTTCATCGTCGCTATCTCAGCCACGACGGCGTCCTTGACGAGCTGTCGGTAGACGACGTCGGACAGCCGCCGCTTCAGGCACCGCATCGCTTCCAGGGTCGCTTGCCGGCGGCCCTCTTGCGGTCGTAGTACGCCTTGCCGAGGGTGCCGCGGTGGCGCATCTGGACGGACGGTCGCGGCGATGTGCAGCACGTGGTTGAGCCGCCGGTTCCCGGCCCGGGACAGCCGGTGGCGCTGGTGGGCACCGGATGAGGCGTCGATCGGTGCGGTGCCGGTCCAGGACGCGAAGTGATGCCGGGACGGGAAGCGGGCGACGTTGCCGACGTCAGCCAGGATGCGACCCGCGCCGGCGGGGCCGATGCCGGGCAAGTCCATCAGGTGCGACCCGCGGGCCAGGACCGCGGCCTTGATCTCGGCGGTGAGCTCCTTGACCCGGACATCCAGACGGTGGGCCTCGGTGAGCTCCTCGGACAGCATCCGCCGCCGGACCTTGCCTGCGCCGTCGCGGGGACGGATCCCGGCCAGCAGCGCCTGGTACTGGGCGATGGACTTCTTCGTCGGCGCCCCACCGGGTGTGACCTCGGCAAACAGCCGGTGCGCCCGGTTCAGTGCCTGGGTGCGGGCGGCGGCGAGCTCGTCGCGCCGGTCGACCAGCAGCCGCAGGACCTCGAGGTCCTCGTCGATCACGACCTCCCGCAGTCGCTTGTCGCGCAGGGCCACCATGACGATGGCGTGCGCGTCGTGGGAGTCGGTCTTGCGGCCCTGCCCGGTGTCGAACACCCGAGACCGGGCCGACAGCTTGGCCGGGACGTCCACGACTCGTTCGCCATTGGCGACGAGCCGGGCGACCAGTGCGCGTCCGACACCGCGGGCGCCCTCGACCGCCCACACGCGCCGAGGCCACTGCCGGGCGAGCTTGACCATGGCGGCGTGCCCGGCCGTCGTGGTCGGGAACGTGCCGGTGGCCCGCAGAATCTCCCGGGTGTCACGGGCCTCGATCGTCACCGACGCCTTGTGCGGGTCGACGCCGATGATCACCACGTCACCCGCGCCCAGCTCCTCGTCGTGCTGTGCTTCGTGCATGCCGTCCTCCACCTTGAGAACCGGCGCCGGCCAGGGCTGACCGACGCCAAGGCGAGGACGGGCAACGCTGTTTCGAGCAGAGCAGACCCTTCGTGAGCCACACCCCCGCCGCGGTGCCCGGCCCGGACGCACTCCATGAATGAGCCACACCGATCACGCCGGTGGGCAGCCGCGATCAGAGCGACCCGGCCCGGGCACCTACCCGAGACTGACCGGCCAGCCAGCTCTCGAGCAACAAACAGCCGCGATCGGGTACACCCACGGAGCCTGGCCCACCTGCTCGCGGTAGCGCTCAACAACGTCGCACCCGACTGGCTGCCCGCTGACCCCCAGCCGGGCCCGGAGCGAGCCCCGACAGTGAAGGATGGGGCGATGACCACCACTGATCGCGTCACCACCGAAGGCGGCACGTACGTCGAGTTCTCGTCGGCGGCGTACGACTACATGTTCTCGGTGCCGTTAGTCGTCGCCGTGGTCCTGGTGGTGGTCGCGCTGGTCCGCTTCATGCGGACGAAGCACGACACGATCACCGCGATTCTCGCCATGGTCCTGATCGTGTTGGTCCCGATCCTGGGGCCGGCCGCGTACCTCTGCGTGACGAGGCACACGGTGCCCGCAACGGCTTGACGCGTCACGTCCCGGCAGAACGCAGAGCCCGTCACGCAGTGAGGTGACCTGTCGGTGGATCGGTTGCAAGTTCACGCACATGCCGCCGGTCGCGCGCACGGCGCACGGCTTGCTCCGGGTGGCGCAGCGCGAAGGTGGTCCGCCTCCGCGACGGCATCTATTGCGGTGGGTGCGCTTCGGTACTGTCACGAGATGGGAGCGGACGTGGACGCCGCACTGTCGCGCTTGCACATGCTCGTGCGTGAAGCGTCGCGCCTCGTCGAAGGCACCGGCGGGCCGGTCCCACTCGAGGTGCTTGATCGCGTGGTCGAGGAAGTGCGCCGGGTGGCAGCTCTTGGTGCGACCCCGGACGACATCGCGGTCGCCGCTCACCTGTCGATCAACGACGTCCGGAGGGTGCTGGGTGTCGGCGACGCGGAGCAGCAGCGGGACCGATTCGGCCACACTATTTGGGCGCTCTGACTTGACGGCGGGCTTCGACGGGAGTGTCGGCCGCGGCGCTCATCAGCAGGACCGCGACCTCGGCGCGCAACTGGACGAGAGTTTCATGCTGGTTCGTAGTGCCGAGATCAGTTCACGAGCGGGTTACCGCTCATGCCGCCGACCGGTACACCTGGCGCCCAGCCTGAGCCGCGCTCTACGACGAACGGCAGCGGAGTCGGAACTCCTCGAGCCACTCGGCCACTTGGTCGTCCGGGTGCAGGTACGGACCGTCTGCTGCCTCGCGAAGGTCAATGCCGCACAGCACGCCGAGCGCCCACCACACCGCTTCGTCCTCGACCTCGTCTTCGCGGGTGGTAACCCACACCGAGGCCCAACGGTCGACCTCGTCGCGGCTACGGCGCCCGTCGAGCAGCGCCAAGAATTGCGCCTCTACGTCGGCGATCGCGTCCCCGGGAGTGGTGTAGTTCGTCGCGTGTTGCTTCGCGGTGTTTGCTGACTATGCCGTCTGCAGGGCGGGGTCGTCGATCACCTCCTTGGGGTTCTCGCGTCGGGGTTCCAGGACGGTGGGCTCGGGTGGGGTGAGCAGGGCCATGGAGGCTTCGGCGAGGTAGCGCCGGTCGGACACCTGCCATTCGTCGTGGGCCTCGATCAGGACGCACGCGGCCAAGCGCAGCAGGGCTTTGTCGTCGGGGAAGATTCCAACGACGTCGGTGCGGCGCTTGACCTCGCGGTTGAGTCGTTCGAGGGGTTCGTCGACCAGATCTCGCGCCAGTGGCTCTCGGGGAAGTCGGCGAACGCGGTGATGTCCTCGCGTGCGTCGCGCAGCATGTCGGCCACGGCCGGGTACTGCTGTTCGAGGGTGGCGGCGACGACCTCGACGTGCGCCCGGACGCCGGGGCCGGTGGGTTGGGCGAAGATCGTGCGGATCGCGGCGGCGACCATCTCCGCGGACGTCTTGGGCACCCGAGCCAGGACGTTGCGCATGAAGTGGACCCGGCACCGCTGCCACGCGGCGCCGGCCATGACCGTGGTGATCGCCTTGGTCAGGCCGCTGTGCTGGTCGCTGATGACCAACTGCACCCCGCCCAGCCCACGCTCACGCAGGCCCCGTAGGAAGTCGGTCCAGAACGCCTCGGTCTCACTGTCGCCGACGTCGCACCCCAGGACCTCACGGCGCCCGTCAGCCGACACCCCGGTCGCGATCACGACCGCCCGGGACACCACCCGGCCACCCACCCGGGCCTTGCAGTACGTGGCGTCCAAGAACACGTACGGGAACGCGACCTCGTCCAGCGGGCGGGACCGCCAGGCGTCGACCTCCGCGTCCAGCTGAGCGCAGATCCGGGACACCTCGCTCTTGCTGATCCCGGACTCCACGCCCAGGGCCGCGACCAGGTCGTCGACCTTCCTGGTGGACACGCCCTCGACCCACGCCTGCATGACCACCGCGTGCAGCGCGACGTCGATGCGCCGGCGCGGGGCCAGCAGCGAGGGGAAGAACGACCCGGCCCGGACCTTGGGGATCTTCACCGTCAGATCCCCGGTCGTGGTGGCGACGAGCTTGTCGCGGGTGCCGTTGCGCTGAGTTGTTCGGGTCTCAGTGCGCTGGTGCGGGGCGGCGCCGATGAACGCGGTGGCTTCGGCGTCGACGAGGGCTTGCAGCATCGTCTCGAGGAGCCTGCGCATCAGGTCACCGCCGTCCGCGGTGCGCATCGCCTCGGCAAGCTCGAGCAGGGCAGACTGATCCAGGGCCATCGTGTGAGTCCGTTCTATGAGTCGCTTGGATGCTCCTATGACGCGTCAAGGGCGTCGGAGCACCCGATCTGCGACCTCAGAGCGGCCGTGAGCGTTCTCTTTCCGGCGTCGCCGCCCGCAGGTGGTGGTAGATCTCGCGGGCCACGGCCCGCTTGAGGCACCGGATGATGTCTTTCTTCCCCAAGCCTTGCTGGGTTCGCCGCTGGACGTATTCTTGGGTTTTCTCGTCGCGATACATTCGGACCAGGACGATCGTGTGCAGCGCTCTGTTGGCTTGGCGGTCCCCGCCGCGGCTGAGCCTGTGCCGGTCGGTGCGGCCGGAGGACGCCGGGATCGGCGCGACGCCGGTCAACCGCGCGAACGCCGCTTCAGAGCGCACTCGCTCGGGGTTGTCGCCAGCGGTGATGAGCAGCTGCGCGACGGTGTCAACGCCGACCCCGGGTCGCTCGAGCAGGGCCGGAGCGGCCCGCGCGGTCAGCCGGGTCAGGTGCCCGTCGAGCACCTCGATCTCCTCGTTGAGCTCCTGACAGCGACGAGCCAGGCCCCTGATTGCGATCTTCACCGCGACCGCCGGGTCGCTGGCATCGGCCGCCGGCCGCAGCCGTGCCACGGTCTTGATCAGTGCCTTGGTACCCAGGCCACGCAGTTGCTCGCGCAGTTCCACCGGTCCGGTGGTGAGCATGCCGCGGATCTGGTTGATGGCCTGCGTGCGTGCCTTCACGGCGGAGCGGCGCGCGACATGCAGACACCGGATCGACTCCACCAGCCCGTCCTTGCCCTTGGGCACCGCGGTGGCGCGTCCAGCCGCGACCGCTCGGGCGGCGGAGTACGCGTCCAAGGCGTCGGTCTTGCCGTGCAGTCGGCGACTCTTGCGGTCCGGACGATCGACCTCGACGACGCTCATCCCGGCGTCGCGAAGACGACGCGTCAGCGCGGCCCCGTAGGACGACGTTCCCTCGACACCGACGGCGACGACGTCGCCGAACTGAGCACACCAGCGGACCATCTGCTCATACCCGGCCGTCGTCGTGGGGAACGTGCGGTCGGCCAGGCTGCGCCCGAGCGGATCGACGACGGCAAGGTGGTGGATGTCGGCGTGCGTGTCCACCCCGACGTACACGCTGGCGCTCTGAACCACTTCGGTCACGCTGCACTCCCGTTCTTCGACACATCGATGACAAGCAACAGCCACCGAGATCGGGAGCGGACAGGACAGTGAAGAGGCGAAAGACAAGCTCCTATAAGGTCACGCTCTCGGTCCGGTGGCGCGCCACCAGCGGGGTCGACATATCCAAGCCCAGGCAGTCCCCGTCCAACGAGGGCGCCAGTCGCTAACCCGAGTCAGACCCCGCCGGGAGCGCTGGGTCCATACTCACTGTCGCTTCTCACGGAGCCTCACGCGGTGGCCCCTCAACGTCCGGGACCGACACGGTCACCGACGCCAGGAGCCCGAACTACACCACTCCAGGGGACTCACCCACGTCGACGCGAGTCGGCCCCATTTTGGTCCCTCCCGTCCCCTCCTCGGAGCTGCGACCGTAGCGTCCCCGGTGCGCGCTCATGCCGCTGAGCAGTCATGCCGCGCTGTCCGCGCTATGAAAGGGACAGCCGCCCGCAAGGCTGGTGCAGACTTCGACGTCATGACTGGACGGCTGGACGTACAAGTCTTCCCCATCTCGCCCGACCGCTGGATCGCGGTGATCGACGCGCCCCTCGGGCCGTTTTCAACAGAAGCCGTCGATCCGGATGGCGTCCGAGAGGAAGTTGCGCGATCCGTCCTCGAGGTGCTCGGACGCGACGTCCCTTTCGAACTCTGCGACGACTCGGGCGAGCCTTGGTCGCCGGCAGAGGCAGGGAGGCAACTTGAGCGCCTCCGCTCGGCCCTGGAATCACGCTCGGACGGCTCGCTCTAGTGCGCGCTCATGCCGCTGTCACGCGGGAATTCGCGAGGTTGCTTGACCCTTCAGGCATCGTGCCCATGCGGCTCAGCAGCTGGGCCGGATGCAGGTCGACCGATTCCAGGGCACCCTGGTCGCCGCTCCCACCGATCGCGTCCAGCAGCCACTCCACATGCGGCTGAGGAACGAGCACCTGCACGATTGCTTGCTGGTCGGCGAACTCAAGGACGACGCTCGGCCGGCGGAAGGCGGCACGAACCTGCTCCCGCTTCCCCAGAGGGGATTCTGCCGGCTTCACCGCGGTCGCTTCGATGGTGAGCGGGACAGCGGATGAGGCGGCGAGGGGTGAGATGCGTACCTGCCCGTCAGTTGGACGGATTTCCGCACGGCGCCACCGCGGACCGAACCTCGAGTGACCATCTGGCGACCGGACTCCGACGTCGAGGTAGCCCTGGGCGATCGTTTTGCGTT
Source organism: Cellulomonas sp. ATA003 (assembly GCF_031582905.1). NCBI lineage: Bacteria > Bacillati > Actinomycetota > Actinomycetes > Micrococcales > Cellulomonadaceae > Cellulomonas > Cellulomonas sp. ATA003. The sequence goes on along the minus strand of NZ_CP133990.1, from coordinate 2,149,859 downwards.
CTTCGTGGACGGCCAGCTTCGTACCGAGAGGGCCGGCCACTAGACCAACGCCGAGCAGGACTAGGGCCGTGAGGAAAGCCTCGCCGAGTTGCCCGCTGCGGAGCCATTCGATTGTGACAGCGATAGAGAAGCACAGGACGAGAAGAGCAAGCGCGAGCAGTCGGCGACCAGCCATACCCTCTACCTCCCTGCCCAGGTCTTGCTGGAGATGACGCACCCACACGCGCCCGGGAGGACCGCTCCCTCGTCGGCGACAACTTCGACAGGCACCCTGAGCCTGCACCAGAGGGCCGACTCTTCGAGCGGTGGCCACCAAAGAGTGACACGGCGTCGGGCGCAGCGGACGACGCACGGTCATGCCGCCGGCCGGTACGCCGCGTCACCAGGCAGCTGGTCGACGGCTGGCCTCGCGGCCCTGCCGATGCCCGGACGGGTGGTGGTGGTACAAGATCAGAACGTGGTGAACCGTCTGACTCTGCTCCCCGGGGAGTCGCCAACGCGCGGACTGCACTTCTGGGAGCCGGTGATCGATGGGCGACCGCTCCGTCACATCCTCAACGACACGCCGGGAGACGAGCCGACGCCGTGGGGAGTCAACGACAACGTCCCGGTCCTGGTGCACGACTGGCCCGTAGGGCTGCTGGACGACGTCTTCGTCCTTCTAGGGCAGCGGCCACCGGAACTGGCCAGTGGCCGAATTCCACTCTTCGTCTGTCCAGATTGCGGTGACCTCGGGTGTGGCGCGATCACAGCAGCGGTCGAGTGGACATCCGAGACTGTGGTCTGGCGCGACTTCGGATGGGACGTCAACTACGAGACCGACGAGGACGACGACGACGACTTCGTGTCCGCCGGTCCCTTCATCTTCGAGCGCGTGCAGTACGAGATCGCGCTGCGCCGCTTCGTCGAGACCTTCGATCAGGTACGCGCGTCCTTACCAGCACGGCTCGTGCCAACGACACGTGACCAAGGCGGCGGCCGCTGGCGCCGCTGGCGGCGACCATTCGCTTGAGGCGGCTCCGTCGAGCCTCACGCTCAGACCGCGTGGGGGCGTGTCCCCGCCCCGGCACCCTTCCGTGCTGCCCTCGGCGTCGGGCGGTTCCGGGCCTAGCCTCGATGAGTGTCCTCCAAGGCCGACCGGAAGACTGCGCGCGAAGCCGTAGCGACCTACCACGAGGCTCAGCTCGCGGCGTTGGTGGAGCGCGTCGGAGCTGCGGTCGACGGTTTTCGCGACGGCCAGCTCGATGCACTTGAAGTAGACCAAGTGCTGCTCCAGTACTCCCGGGCAGCGAAGGAGCTCTGGAAGTTCTGCAACGCGGGCGATGTCGAGTCCGTCGCGACAGCGGTGCGCGAGCAACTGCCCCTCGACTGGTGGGAGCGCGGGGCGCCGCGGGCGCGACGGTGACTCCGGCCGCAGGCTCAAGGTTGCACGCTGGCGAGGACGACGCTGCCGGACCGGGTCACCCGACCGCGCGGTCATGCCGCGCCTGGAGTGGCCCGTCCGCCCCGCTTGGCGTCCTCCCCGCTCGGCTTCGGGCGGGTGTGGCGGCGGCGCATGCTCGGCTATGACTTCAACACCCGAGTACCTGCCCGTGCCGCTGACCGACGACCACTGGCGGGCCGACCCGCTGCGCCTGGCCGTCGCCGGATACCTCGCCCGCTACCGCGGCGAGACCCGCCGGCACGCCGAGTCGGACCTGCGCGCGTACCTGATGTGGTGCGCAGAGCGAGGCCTGGAGCCGCTCGCCGCCCGCCGCCCGCACGTCGAGCTGTACGTGCGGTGGATGCAGGAGACCCGCCGCTACGCGGCGTCGACCGTCTCCCGGCGCATGTCCATCGTCGCCGGGTTCTACCGCACGTGCGTGATCGACGACCTCCTCGAGCACTCGCCCGCTGACTACGTCCGCCGCCCCAACGTGCCACCTGAGTCCCCCACCCTCGGGTTGAGCCACCTGCAGCTCGAAGCGCTCCTGACCGCCGCACGCCTTTCCACCAACACCGGTGACTTCGCCCTGGTTTGCCTGCTGGGGCTGCTCGGTCTGCGGATCTTCGAAGCGTGCGCCCTCGACATCGGTGACCTTGGCGAGGAGCACGGCCACCGCGTCCTGCGCGTCGTGGGCAAGGGACACAAGGTCGTTTTGGTCCCGCTGCCTCCAGCCGTCGCGCGCTCAGTGGACCGCGCGATCAATGCCCGCACCGACGGCCCACTGCTGCTCAACACCGTCGGCCGCCGGCTCGACCGGCACTCCGCCACCCGGCGCCTGCGCCACCTTGCCAACGACGCCGGCGTCCGGCTGCCGCGCATGCACCCCCACATGCTGCGCCACACCTACGTCACCACCATGCTCGACGCCGGCGTCGACCTCCGCGACGTCCAGATCGCCGCCAGACACGCCGACCCCCGCACCACCATGCGATACGACCGCGCCCGCACCACTCTTGACCGACACCCCAACTACATCCTCGCCGCTTACATGGCCTCCGGAACCTGATGGTGGAGCGCTTCGGTCGCGTTCGAGCTGGCTTGCAGTCGTCTTTCGAGACGCCGGGACGAGCGGAATGACGCACACGGCCACCGCGGAGATGTACAACTGAGCGGTTCCCGCTTAGGCTGTGGAGATGAGCGACATGACCGTCAGTGACGCGCGCGCGAGGCTGGCTGACGTGGTCGACGCGGCACGAGTCCAGCACGACCCGGTTTATCTGACCCGCCGCGGCCAGCGGGTGGCGGCGGTGGTCGGCGCCGAGGACCTGGACACTCTCATCGCGGCGGCCGAGGATCTGGCCGACATCCTGGCCGCGCGCGCCGCCAGGGAGCAGTTGGAGGCCGGCGAGCACGCCGTCCCGTGGGAGCAGGTCAAGGCCGACCTCGGCCTGGCATGACCTATCGCATCGAGGTTGCGCCCACAGTTGTGCGCCAGTTGCGCAAGCTCGACCAGACCGCGAGGCGCAGAGTCCAGGCAGCCGTCGAACTCCTTGCAGACGAGCCTCGACCCAGCGGCGCCAAGAAGCTCGTCGGCGGTGACGGCGAGTGGAGAGTGCGAACCGGTGACTTCCGCATCATCTACGAGATCCACGACGAGGTCCTACTTGTCCTCGTCATCGCCGTCGGCCACCGCCGCGAGGTCTATCGACGCCGCTGAACGCGCCCGCTTCTTCCGACGGCGGTCGCTCACTGCATCCGGACATGCCGCGGTGAGGGCGGCTACGCTCGCCCGGATCTGCCGCAAGTCGCGCGGCTGCAGCAGTTCAGGTCGGTCGACGCGACCCTCGTCGACGTTCTCGGGCCAGGATCAACAGAGTCAGCGCAACGAGGACGAGAGCAGCGATCAAGAGCAGCCACCTGGTTGGGCTCAGTCCTCGGTTCCAGATGGTGAACGCCATCGAGAGTGCAACACAGGCGTTGCCGCACACGAGCAGTAGCGCGATCACTGCCGTTTGCTTGAATCGCGACACGAGCCCGAATTCCTCACACGCGCGCTCATGGGCTCACCCATCGGGGTGAGCAGCACCGTCCATCGGCACCAGGTAGCCGCTCGTCGCCGCTGTCACGGCCCGTGCCGAGGAGTGTGTCGCGACAGCGCTCCACGATCGAATACCCAGCCCACCCCAGCCCATCACTACGTTCACGTCCGTGATCCGCTCACTGACGCGGCAGCACTACAGCGGCAATCCGGCCGCCAGGCCAATCAGACCTGCGTACGTTCTTGACCCGGGCGCCGAGCGAGTCCGGGACAGCCACCCCAGGACGCTGGCCAGGCGAGACCTCGGCCGAAACCCGGCATGATCGCTCGCGAGAGCGTCATATCAGTGATGCCGCCTCATGGAAGACTGGCAGCGCCTCTTCGATCGTCGCTCGCGTCGCGGTCAGGCTGAGCCGGAAGTGCGCTGGCCGGTGGAAGAGTGTCCCGGGCATGACCAACACCGATCGTGCGCGCATCTATGCGGCGAATGCCACCGCGTCTCCGCCCGGCGCGGTGCCCCAGAGGTAGAACGTCCCCTCCGGCCGCACCACGGCATAGCCCCAGCCCGCCAGCGCGTCGACCATCAGGTTCCGCTTGCTCTCGAGCTCCGCGGTGTCAATCGACAGCCTCTCCAGGGCCTCGACCGAGTGCTGCATGATCGCCTCCGGGAACGTCCAGCCGAGCGCGGCCTGCGTCGGGAAGGCAGCGGCGCGCAGAGCGAGGCGGTCAGTCGCCGGCATCAACGGGGAGAGCGCCAGGTAGCCCAGGCGCTGCCCGGGAGCGAGCAGGACCTTGCCGTACGAGTAGTCGATCAACGTCCACGGGTAGTGGGCCGCGGGGCTGACGAAGCCGCGACCGTCGAACCGGAGGCGGCGATATGGCTCGTCGGACAGCAGGTAGATGCGCCGGCCGATCCGCTCCGACGCCCGGTCGAGCACCGCGGCCAGCTCGGTCCAGACCTCGGGTCCGTAGACCCGACCGGTCGGGTTGTGCGGACTGTTCACGACGACGATCCGCGTCCGTGGAGTGATCGCCGCGTCGATCGCCTCGAGATCGAGGTCCCAGGTGGTGGGGTGAAGAGGCGCCTCGACCGGGGTTGCGCCGGCTTGGCGCAGCATCGGCGCGTACAGGAACCACCCGGGGACCGGGATGACGACCTCGTCGCCCGGATCGGTGAGCAGATGGAACGCCAGGCCTATCGCGCCGAACGCGCCGGCGGTCAGGGCGACGTCCTGCGGATCGAACGGGAGGTCGAGCTCGCGCCTGAGGGACTCGGCGAGGAAGGCGCGCGGTGCCTCCTCGCTCGCCTTGTAGGCGTACCAGTCCACGGCGCGCGGTTCGGCGCTGCGGGTCAGGGCATCGACGAGACCACGCAGCGGCATCTCATGCGGGTTGCCGAACGTGAAGTCGCTGATGTCGGGGTCCAAGGCCCCGAGGGCGCCGGAGGCGTTGATGAACGCCTCGACGTCGGCGATCTCGCGAGCGGCGGCTCGAGACCGCGCGGAGACCGGGTCCCGTGCAGGCGCCACGTCCCGGGCATCGCTACTCGTCGCATCGAACACCATGGTGGACTCCTCACGGATACGGCGTCGTCATCGACCACGCTCGCTCCATCAGACCCCCGGGGCGGCCGGAAGTCGACATCGCGGCGCATGGTGCCTCGGCGACACCAGCCCTCCGACAAGGAGATCGTCCAGGCGGTGGCGGCTGTGCCGCCTCCCTCCGCGGTACCGCCCGACGAGCCGGAGATCTACCCCGACGGACTGCTCGTCGTCCAGAGGTCGCACCTATCGCGAGACCGGCCGCCCGAGGGCGTGCACGTCGTCTACCGCAAGGCGCTCGTGAAGTGGCTCGAGCGGCAACCCGCGATGCTCGACCCGGGCGCAGTCGAGCGGATCTTCGCGGCTGCCCGTCGTTCGACCACCTGGCAGACCGCCATCACCCGCCGCTGATGCTGCCCTCCGGGGCGGCGACAGGACGCAACGACGCGCCGTCCCCCATCTTGTCGGTACTGATGACGGCGAAGGTGCCGTCCGCCTGGAGGATCACCGCCGCCACCTCGTCCAACGACCCGAAGCCCTTCTCCCGCGCCGCCGAGTGCAGGTCAGACTCGACCATCCGGTGCCGACGCAACGCCCGCTCCATCGGCTGCCCGTCGTGGTACAGCAGGGTGGCGCCGGGGTCCAGGAGCCGGGCGATCGCGGGCCAGCGGGCCCGGCCGGTGGCGAAGACCCACTGCAGCGCGATCAGCAGCGTGAAGGTCACCAAGGCCTCGGCGAGGGACACCTCGGAGGCCGTGAGCACCCGACCGAACGCCGACCCGAGGGTCACCGTGATGACGAAGTCGAACGGCGTCATCTTGGCCATGTTCCGGGGGCCCGTGCCGCGGAGCAGCAGCACGAGCCAGATGTACCCGAAGGTGCCGACCAGCAGGATGCGCAGGATCGGGTCTTAGCCGTCCCAGAGGAGCTGGCTCTCGTTCACGCGGTGACCTCCGTCCATCTCGGCGCGCCCGGGCGGCGACGTCGACAGGTCCACCTCAGCCAAGAAGGTGGACTTCCGCGAGCCAGCCAGCCAGCAGCCAGCCGGCCATGCCCGGACCCCGGAGGCTCTCAGCCCCGGCGACCCTCCAGGCCGACGCCGATCCAGAAGGCGATCTGCTCGTCGGTGGCCAGCCCGTCAGGGCGGATCGTGATCCATCCCGGTCCCATCGGCCGGTCGGTCCCCATGACGGCGGGCTCGGCGCCCCGCACACCCAGGAGCTCCTCGTGACGTGCCGGGTCGGTGCGCACCAGCAGGCCGCCGTCGCGGCCGGCCGCGACGGCCATGGCGTCGTCGACCATGAAGGACAACCCGCCGAACATCGCCACCTCGCGGGTCGCACGGTCGTGGGGGAGCAGGGCGCGCACCCGCTCGGCGAGCGCGTCACGTTCGGCCGTCATCGTGGTCTCCGTCTCGGTCGTCGCTGCCGGGCTGGGATGTCAGGGGTGCCGGGTGGTCGGTCGGGCCGGCGCGGAGATGGTCACCCTCCCCCACGCGGAACGCCTCGTGCACCCACGCGGCGAACGTCGCGTCGACGTCGTCGGGGGTCCGGACGACGTACTGGTGGACGAACAGGCGCGCCGTGTACGGGTCGACCCGGGTGATCCGGGGCTCGGGGGAGCGGGCGCATGAGGTCGAGATACCCCTGGACCCCTTCGCCGTCGGCCGTGCGCCGGCGAACCCGCGGCGACGCCCCTTGAACGTGATCGTCGTCCTCGAGACCGACACGGTGACGGCGCCCTGGCCGAGGATGAGGCGCTCGACCTCGCGGTAGAGCGCGACGTGCTCCGCGGAGGCGTCGCGCAGGTGGTCCTCGACCGTCCACACGTGGTCCACCCGGTCCACGATAGGCAGTCGGCCCCGTCGCGGGCATGGGCATCACGCGGTGGGCACGCGCTGATCGCGTGCGGCGCGGACGGCGTCGCGTCAGTCCGTCAGCACCGCGGCGAGCGCGGCACCACCCGCGACGACCGCACCGCACAGACGGACGCGGTCGGCCGTTCGCAGGCGGGACAGCCCGTCGTCCGTCGGGCCCTCCTCGCCGAGCCGCCGGTGCGTCGGTGCAGCGACGACGGCCGTGGACGCCGCCGCGCCCGCGGCGCCGCCCACCGCCAGGAGGAGCAGCGGGGACCGCGGACCGGTGACGAGCACCCGCAGGCACGCCGTCCCGAGCAGCGCGTACACCGGGCCGACGACCAGGGCCACACGTCGCGAGTGCGCGGCGTGCGCCTGCGGCCATCGCTCGGGCGGGACCTCCGCGAGCGCGGGGTAGACGACCGCGCTCACCACCGCCTGGAAGCCCAGGTGCAGCGAGGCCGCGGCGAGCAGGCCGCCGGCCGGTGTCAGCCCCATGTGCCGCCTCCTCGCTCGGGCCGGACGTCCTGGACCTGTGCCGGTGCGTCCGGCTCGGCGCCACCGGCCCGACCACCCTGGCACGGCCCGCGCGCCCGGGCGCGCGGCCGGTGAGCGGTGCCGGACGCGTGGAGCTCGGGACAGCGTGACCCGAGGTCGCCGACGGGGCCGCCTACGAGCCGGGCGGGTAGTACGTCCAGTGCCAGGACTCGCGCGGCACGTCCTCCCGGAACCCGTACCGGGCGCCGTTCTCGCGCATCCACGACAGGGCGTTGCCGTCGAGCCTCAGGTCGAGACTGCGTCCCCACCCGTGGTCGGACGTCCCGGGGACGGCGGCGAGCCCGCCGTTCTTGTACAGCCCCTTGCGCTCGGCCAGGTCGACCTGGGACTCGTACGTCCGGTAGGAGTCGGTGATGCCGATGGTCACGCCGTCGCGCTTCGCGGCGGCGCTGAGCGCCTCGTACTGCCGGGCGGCGGGTGCCCACAGGCGGTGCCCGGTCCCCGAGATCTCGCTGAGCGCCTCCCGGGGGATCCGGCCGTTGCCGTAGCCGGCGAGGTCGGTCGGCACGCCCTTCGCGGTCAGCGTGCCGGTCCCGGCGCTCCCGACCGTCGCCGACGTCCGCCCCACCTCGCTCGCGAGCGCGGTCGCGAACGTGCTCGTCGACGACGTCCCGCCGAGCGCCGACGACGTCGCCGTGGCGCGCGCGGTCGACGTCACCGCCGCGGCGGCGACCGGGGGCCCGCCGAAGGAGGCGAGGGTGCCCCGGATCTCGGCGATGCGGCTGGTGATCGCGGCGATGCCGTCCACTGCTGTCCTGTTCGTCCGGGTACCCGTACGCGTGCCTCATCGACCGGCCCCCGGCGGGCGTGAGCGGAACGGGGCACCGGCCGCGGTACGGGATCATGGACCCGTGACGACGCTCCACGATCCCGACGTCCGCGGCTTCGCCTCGGACAACTACGCCGGTGTCCACCCCGAGGTGCTCGCCGCGATCGCCGCGGCCAACGGCGGCCACCAGATCTCCTACGGCGCGGACGTCTACACCGCCCGCCTCGCCGAGGTGCTCGGGCGCGAGCTCGGGGCGGCGGAGGTGTACCCGGTGTTCAACGGCACCGGGGCGAACGTGCTGTCGCTGCAGTCCATGCTGCCGCGCTGGGGTGCGGTCATCTGCGCCGAGTCCGCGCACATCAACACCGACGAGAACGCCGCGCCGGAGCGCGTGGGCGGGATCAAGCTGCTCACGGTCCACACGGTCGACGGCAAGCTGACCCCCGAGCTCGTGGACCGTCACGCGCGGGGCTCCCGCGACGACGAGCACCGGGCACAGCCCGGGGTCGTGTCGATCACCCAGTCCACCGAGCTCGGCACGGTGTACTCCGTCGAGGAGATCCGCGCCGTCGCCGACCACGCGCACTCCCTCGGGCTCGCGGTGCACATGGACGGGTCGCGGCTGTCCAACGCCGCGGCCGCGCTCGACGTGCCGCTGCGCGCGATCACCGCCGACGTCGGCGTCGACCTGCTGTCCCTGGGCGGCACCAAGAACGGCCTGCTGGGCGCGGAGGCGGTGGTGGTGCTCGACCCCTCGACGACCGTCGGGCTGCGCTACCTGCGCAAGGTCGACATGCAGCTGTCGTCGAAGATGCGGTTCATGTCCGCCCAGCTGCTCGCCCTCTACGACGGCGACCTGTGGCTGCGCTCGGCGGGGCACGCGAACGCGATGGCGCGCCGCCTGTACGACGCCGTGCGGGAGATCCCGGGCGTGACCATGACCAACGTGCCGCAGGCCAACGCCGTCTTCGCGATCCTCCCCGCCGGGGTCGCCGACCGGCTGCGCGAACGGTTCCGGTTCTACGACTGGGACCCCGCGCGCGGGGAGGTCCGCTGGATGTGCGCGTGGGACACCACCGAGGCCGATGTCGACGCGTTCGCCGCCGCGATCCGCCGCGAAACGGCTCGGGTCGCCTGATCGAGGCGTGGGCGGAGCGGGCGTCGCCGCCCGCCGCGCCGTGGGGGAGGATGACGGCATGACTTGGGACGTGTACGCCCTCCGCCCGCCGCGTGGTGCCCGATCGGTCGAGGAGTTCCCCGACGGGTACACCCCGCCGTCCATCGGTGACCCCGACGTCGTCGTCGCGAAGATCCGCGAGGTCGCACCTCACCTCGACGACGCCGGTCGCGGCTGGCTGCGGCTGAACGGCCCCGACCACGAGATCGAGATCGCCATCGGCAAGGGCCTGGGGGTGCAGGAGGTGACCTTCTACATCCACGGTGGGGACGGCGCCGTCGGGGTCGTGCTCGACGTGTCCCGGGCCCTGGGGGTGGTGCCGTACGACACCGAGACCGGCGGGGTGCTCAACGACTCCTCGCAGCCGCCGTCCAACGTGCCGCCGCCGCCCGGCGAGGACGACGACGAGCCGCGTCCGTGGTGGCGGCGACTCCTCGGTCGCTGACGGCGAGTGGGCCGGCGGTGCGCGGTGGCCGGCGTGGTGGTGCTGCTCGTCGCCGTCGCGCTGGTGATCCTGGTGTGGCTGGGTCAGCGGTGGCTGGTCTACGTCCCGGACCGCTCGGCCCCACCGCCGGCGGCCACCGTGCTGACCGGTGCCCGTGACGTCGCCCTGACGACCTCCGACGGTCTGACGCTGGGCGCCTGGTGGGTCCCGCCGTCGGCCCCGAGCCGGGGCGCCGTCCTGGTCGCCCCCGGCAACGGCGGCAACCGCGCCGGCCGCGCCGGCCTGGCGGAGGCGCTGAGCACCACGGGCCTGGGCGTCCTGCTCGTCGACTACCGCGGCTACGGGGGCAACCCCGGGGCGCCGTCGGAGGTGGGCCTGGCACGCGACGTGCGCGCAGCGCGCGACTTCCTCCTCGACGACGCCGGGATCGGCGCGGAGCACCTGCTGTACCTGGGCGAGAGCATCGGCACGGGTCCGGCGAGCGCACTCGCGGTCGAGCACCCACCCGCGGCGCTCGTGCTCCGCTCCCCGTTCACGTCGCTCGCGGACGCGGGCCGCGCCGCCTACGGGGTGCCGGTGGGCTGGCTGCTGCGGGACCGGTACGCCGTCGCGGACGACGTCCGGCGGGTCGACGCGCCGGTCGTCGTCGTCCACGGCGGCGGGGACACCATCGTGCCGCCCGCGCAGAGCCGTGCGGTGGCGCAGGCGGTGCGGGACGCCGGCGGGGACGTCGTCGAGGTCGAGGTACCGGGCGCCGGGCACAACGACGCACGGCTCGCGCAGGGTCCCGCGCTCGTGTCAGCGGTCGCGGACGTCGCGGCGCGGGCCGGGGTGAGCGGCTGCGGACCGGTCCGGCCCCGGTGACGGACGGCCCGGCGGCCGTCGCGCGGGCGGCTTGGGGCGAACGCCCTCGAGCCCGCACCGGCGGCAGCGCAGCACCCAGCCGCCGCCCTCGTCGTCGCGCGGGATCTTCGTGGGGTCGTGCCCGAGGATCCGGCACAGCACGCGCTTCATGGACGCGACGGTACGCGGCGCTACGCCGTCCCGCGCAGCAGGTCGAGGGCCGCGACGAACCGCGCGACGTCGTCGGCGCGGGCCGCGTCGCCACGGTCGGCGAGGGAGTGCCCCAGCGTGTCCAGCCGGAAGAGCAGTCCGCGGGCGACCCGGTCGGGGCGTCCGGCGCCGCCCGCCAGTGCGAGGAGGTCTGCCCCTCCGTCGTGCCACAGCAGCCCGTCGGCGACGGCGATCGCGTCCGCGAAAACGGGCGGGCGCCAGTAGGGCGAGACGTCGAGGACCGCCGGGGTAGCCCGTCGTGGAAGAGCACGTTCCCGCTGAGGTCGCCGTGGACGACCTGCGGCTGGTCCGTCATCGGGCGCGTCAGCCGGTGCAGCGCGGCGCGCACCGTGGCGAGGCCCGCGGCGGCGGGCGGCTCGATCTCGCTCCAGGTGGACCGGTCGGCCCGGGCCCAGGCGTGGGTCCGGGCGTCGAGGAGCGCGGGCCGGGGCACGTGCCGGACGGCGGCGTGGAACGCGTGGCTCGCCGCGAACAGCTCGCCCCAGTGCGCGACCGGGCCGGGGTCGCCCGGTACCCACCGCGTCGCGGTCCACCCGGCGACGACCCACCGGCCGTCGTGCGCGCGCACCGGGTCGGCGAGGCGGAAGCCGTCCTGGGGCACGGTGCTCAGGGTCTGGGCCAGCCAGTGCGCCTCCGCGGCGTCATCGGCGGGCTTGAGCACGACGGAACCGGCCCGCCACGACGTGCCCTGCCCACCGGGCAGCGCGTGGACCGGGCCCGCGGCGCCGAACGCGGCGACGACGGCGTCGCTCGGCCGCCCCGTCACCGGCAGGCGCGCCGTCACCAGCCGGACGGCCGGTAGTCCTTGAGGAACACGCCGTGCACGTCCTCGCCGGCCTCGCCGCGCACGATCGGGTCGTAGACGCGGGCGGCGCCGTCGACCAGGTCGAGCGGGGCGTGGAAGCCCTCCTCGGCGAGGCGGACCTTGGTGGTGTGCGGTCGCTCGTCGGTGATCCACCCGGTGTCGACGGCGGTCATGAGGATGCCGTCCTGCTCGAGCATCTCGCCGGCGCTGGTCCGGGTGAGCATGTTGAGCGCGGCCTTGCTCATGTTCGTGTGGGGGTGCCCCGGGCCCTTGTAGCCGCGCGAGAACACGCCCTCCATCGCCGAGACGTTGACGATGTGCGTGCGGCGCGCGGGCGAGGCCTTCATCGCGGCGCGCAGACGGCTGACCAGGATGAACGGCGCGGTCTGGTTGCACAGCTGGACCTCGAGCAGCTCGAGCGGGTCGACGTCCTCGACGGTCGCGACCCAGCTGTTGTGGTCGACGGCGTCCGGCACGAGGCCGCCGGCGTCGATCGAGGTCCCTGCCACGAGCCGTTCGAGGGACGCGGCCTCGGCGGTCAGCGCGAGGGTGGCGACGTCGGGCGCACCGACGGCGTGCACCGTCTCCGCGAGCTGGGACACCGACCCGGCGAGCGCGCGCGGGTGCGCGTCGGACGTGTGCCCGAAGACGGTGATCGCGGGCATCGGCCCGTCCGGGAGCGGCGCCGACTCGGCGGCCGCGATCGCCGCGTACGCGCCCGGCAGACGGCGGACCGTCTGCGCGGCGTTGTTGATGAGGATGTCCAGCGGTCCGGCGGCGGCCACCCGGTCGGCCAGCGCGACGACCTGCGCCGGGTCGCGCAGGTCGATCCCGACGATGTCGAGGCGGCCGAGCCAGTCGGCGCTGTCCGGCATCGCGGCGAACCGCCGGGCGGCGTCGCGCGGGAACCGCGTGGTGATCGTGGTGTGGGCGCCGTCGCGCAGCAGCCGCAGCGCGATGTACATGCCGATCTTCGCCCGCCCGCCGGTGAGCAGCGCGCGCCGGCCGGTCAGGTCGGTGCGGGCGTCGCGCTTGGCGCGGTTCAGCGCCGCACAGGACGGGCAGAGCTGGTGGTAGAACGCGTCGACGTCCTGGTACAGCTCCTTGCAGATGTAGCACGGGCGCGCGCGCAGCAGCGTGCCGGCGAGAGCACCGGCCGCGGACGACACCAGGGGCAGGCCCTGGGTCTCGTCGTCGATGCGGCCCGGGCTCCCGGTCGCCGTCGCGGCGACCACCGCGGCGTCCGCGGCGCTCACCGCGGCCCGGCGCACCGTGCGCCGGTCCCTCTTGACCGCCTTGAACAGGCCCGACGTCGCCCGCCGCGCCACCGCGTTGTCCGGGTGGTCGGCGGGCAGCGCGGACAGCTCGGCGATCACGCGCAGGAACGTCGCCATGTCCTGCGGTGCGATGCGGATGGCGTCCGCCGCGAGGTCGGCCTCGCTGGGCTCGAGAGACTCCGCGCCGTCGTGGGCCGCCGTGCCGGCCGGCTCGTCACCGAGCCGGCCGGACTCCAGGTCGATCGACACGCCGTGCCTCAGTACGCCGCGGGGCGGTGCGTGCGCGGCTTGCGGTCGGCGCCGCCGTGCTCGCGGTGTCCGCCGCCCGGGCCGTGGCTCGGACGCGACGAGGCGTGGCCGCTGCGGGGGCCGGGGCCCTCGTCGACACGGATCCGCAGCGGTCGGCCGGCGACCTTCACGCGGGAGATGCGGTCGACGGCGTCCGGCGTGAGCTCGGTGGCGATCTCCACGAGGCTGAAGCTCGGGAAGATGTCGATCTTGCCGAGGTCCTTGCCGGTCAGGCCGCCCTCGTTGGTGAGCGCACCGACGATGGCGCCGGGCTGGGCGCCGTCACGGTTCCCGACGGCGACGCGGTACATCGTCCCGCCCTCGGTGCGGCGTGCGCCGCCCCGAGGTCCGTTGCGGTTCTCCGAGCGCGAGTCGCCCCGGTCCGGGCGGTCGCCGGCGCGCTTGGCGCCGACGCGGGCCCGGTTGAGGGCGTCGTCGAGGTCGTCGCCCTCGGTCGGGCGGGCGTTCGGGCCCTCGTCGCCGACGGCGAGCGCGGCGACGGCGGCGACCAGGTCCTCGATGCCGAGGTCCGGCTGCTGCGCGAGCGTCACGGCGACGGCCTCGCGGTACAGCTCGAGACGGCCGGCCGCGACCCGGGCCGGGACCTTGCCGAGCAGCCGCTGCACGCGGTGCGCGGAGACGTCGGCGGGGAGGGGATCCGGATCTCCTCGAGCGGGGTCCGCGTGGTCCGCTCGATCTGGCGCAGGCGGTGCTGCTCGGCCGGCGTGACGAAGGTCAGCGCCTCGCCGGTGCGGCCGGCCCGGCCGGTGCGGCCGATCCGGTGCACGTACGTCTCGGGCTCGCTCGGGGCGTCGAAGTTGACGACCAGGCCGATGCGCTCGACGTCGAGCCCGCGGGCGGCGACGTCGGTCGCGACCAGGACGTCCAGGGCGCCGCTGCGCAGGCGCTCGACGATCTTCTCCCGCTCGCCCTGGGCGACGTCGCCGCTGATGTAGGCCGCGGAGATGCCGCGCTCGACGAGCGCGCTGCCGACCTCCTCGGCCGCGCCGCGGGTGCGGACGAAGACGATGGCGGCGTCGGCGTCGGAGACCGCGAGGACGCGGGCCAGCGCGCCGGCCTTGTGGCGGTAGGGGACCGTGGCGTACGTCTGACGCACGCCGACGACGGTGGAGGACTGCCGCGAGGTGGCGACCTCGACGGGGTTGCGCAGGTGCTGGCTGGCGACCCGGCGGATCGCGGGCGGCATGGTCGCCGAGAACAGGGCGACCTGACGCTCGACCGGCGCGGCGCCGAAGATCTTCTCGACGTCCTCCGCGAAGCCCATCCGCAGCATCTCGTCGGCCTCGTCCAGGACGAGGAAGTTGATGTCGTCGAGCTTGAGCGTGCGGCGCTCGAGGTGGTCGATGACGCGGCCGGGCGTCCCGACGACGACCTGCGCGCCGCGGGCCAGCGCCCGCTGCTGCGGCAGGAACGGCGAGCCGCCGTACACCGCGACGACCTCGACACCGGGCAGGTGCTTGGCGAAGGTCTCGATCGCCTCGGCGACCTGCATCGCGAGCTCGCGGGTCGGGGTGAGGATGAGCGCCTGGACCTGGTGGATGTCGGGGTTCAGCGCAGCCAGCAGCGGCAGACCGAACGCGGCGGTCTTGCCGGTCCCGGTCTGGGCGACGCCGGTGATGTCGCGACCGGACAGCAGGGCCGGGATGGCCTCGGCCTGGATCGCGGACGGGACGGTGAACCCGAGGTCCGCCACGGCGCGCTCGAGCGCGGCCGGCAGGGCGAGGTCGGCGAAGGTCACGCCGGGGACGACATCGACCGGGGCGGCCGGCGTGGCGGCGGCCGCGGCGGCGGTGTCCGTGGACCCGCCGGTCGGCTGGTCGGTCGTGGGCATGGCGAGGTCAGGGGCAGCAGTCATGAAGGAACGATCCGTCCGTCGCGTGGAGCCGGTGTACGGGTGCCAGGGGGCGTACCGCAGGTCGCATCCCGAGACAACGACGGTGACTCATCACCGGCACAGACACACGAGGGGATTCACGACAGGACTCCGAAGAGACCCCCAGCCTACCGGGGAGCGGTCCCCACGTCCGGGACGGGCCGCGTGACGGTGGGCACACGGTCGGTCAGCGGGCGCCGAGCCTGCGGGCCTCGATCACCGGGCAGGTGTCCATGACGACGTCGAGGCCCGCCGCGGCGGCGCGCTGCGCGGCGTCGTCGTCCACCACGCCGAGCTGCAGCCAGACCGCGCGCGCCCCGATCGCGATGGCGTCGTCGACCACCGCACCCGCACGGGAGGAGTTCACGAAGACGTCGACGACGTCGACCGGCCCCGGCACGTCCACCAGCCGCCGGTGACCCGCGGCGCCGTGCACCGTCTCGGCGGCGGGGTGCACGGGCACGATCGTCATCCCGAGGTCGCGCTGCAGGAACGCGGCGACCCCGTGCGCGGCGCGGGCACGGTTGGTCGACAGCCCCACCACCGCCCAGCGGGCGGGGGTCGTGAGCAGTCGGCGGATGACGGCGGGGTCCTGGTACGTCGGCACGCCGCCAGCCAAGCACACGTCGCGGAGGCCGCCCGCGCGCACGGGCCGGCGCCTTCGTAGGGTGTGCGCCATGCGTGCCACCCTCCTCCACGGCTCCCACGACGTCCGGCTCGAGGACGTCCCGGACCCTGTGCTGCACCTGCCGACCGACGCGATCGTGCGCGTCACCGCCGCGTGCGTCTGCGGCTCGGACCTGTGGGGCTACCGCGGCGTGCGACCCGTCGGCGAGCCGCGGCGGGTGGGCCACGAGCTCGTCGGGGTGGTCGAGGAGGTGGGGTCCGAGGTCACCACCCTGCGTCCCGGCGACTTCGTCATCGCCCCGTTCGCGCTCGGTGACGGGACCTGCGCGCACTGCCGCAACGGCATCTGGACGTCCTGCGTGCGCGGCGCGGCCTGGGGGCCAAGGACAAGGACGGCCACCTGGTCGACGGCGCCCAGGGCGAGTACGTGCGGGTCCCGTTCGCCGCCGCGAACCTCGTGGCGACCCCCGAGGTGCCCGACGACGCCCTCGTCCCGGGGCTGCTGACGCTCTCCGACGTCATGGGCACCGGTCACCACGCCGCGGTGTCCGCGGGGGTCGGCCCCGGCTCGACGGTCGTCGTGGTGGGGGACGGCGCGGTCGGGCTGTGCGCGGTGCTGGCCTCCCGCCGCCTGGGCGCCGGGCGGATCATCGCGATGTCCCGGCACGCCGACCGGCAGGCCCTCGCGCGCGACTTCGGCGCCACCGACGTCGTCCCCGAGCGGGGCGCCGAGGGGGCAGCCGTCGTCCGGGACCTGCTCGACGGCATCGGCGCCGACGCCGTCCTGGAGTGCGTCGGGACGCGCGAGTCGATGGAGCAGGCGCTCGACGTCACCCGCCCCGGTGGGTACGTCGGGTACGTCGGGGTCCCGGCGGGTGGGCCCGAGCTGCCGATCGGCACGATGTTCTCCGGCAACCTCAACGTCGCCGGCGGTGTGGCCCCGGTGCGCGCCTACCTGCCCGAGCTCCTCACCGAGGTCCTCGACGGCACCATCGATCCCGGCCGGGTGTTCGACCTGCAGGTCCCGCTCGGCCAGGTGGCCGAGGCGTACGCCGCGATGGACGAGCGGCGCGCCGTGAAGTCGCTCCTGCGACCGCAGGGCTGACGCGGTGACCGGCACCCGCCTGGTGCTGAACGCCGGGGCGCCGGCGTTGGCGGCGCGGTTCGTGGCGCTGCGCACCGAGCTCGGCGTCCCCGAGACGTTCCCCGACGACGTGCTCGCCGAGGCGGAGGCCGCCGCCGACCGGGGGCCCGACGACGAGCGGCTCGGCGTCGCGGGGGAGCGCGCGGACCTGCGTGACGTCCCGTTCGTCACCGTCGACCCGCCGGGCTCGACCGACCTGGACCAGGCGGTGCACCTCGAGCGGCGCCCGGGCGGCGGGTACCGCGTCCGGTATGCCATCGCCGACGTCGCCGCGTTCGTCCGGCCGGGCGGCGCGATCGACGCCGAGGCACACGCCCGCGGTCAGACCGTCTACTGCCCGGACCGGCGCATCGCGCTGCACCCGCCGGTGCTGTCCGAGGGCGCCGCGTCGCTGCTCCCGGACGGGGACCGCCCCGCGGTGGTGTGGACGATCGACCTGGACGACGCCGGCGAGGTGGTCACCGCCGACGTGCGCCGCGGGACCGTGCGCAGCACCGCCCGGCTCGACTACGCCGCCGTGCAGGCCGCGCTGGACGCGGCCGGGCCCGGCGACCGGGACACGCTGCCGGTGCTGCTCGCCGAGGTCGGCACGGCCCGCGCGGCCGTCGAGCGGTCGCGCGGGGTGTGTCGCTGTCGCGTCCCGAGCAGGAGGTCGTGCCGAGCGGTGACGGCTTCGCGCTGGAGTACCGCGCGTCGCTCCCGGTCGAGGAGCACAACGCGCAGATCTCGCTGCTCACCGGGACGGTGGCCGCGGCCATGATGCTCGACGCCGGCGTCGGGATCCTGCGGACCATGCCGCCCGCCGACCCCGAGGCGCTCGCGCGCCTGCGCCGGCAGGCCACCGCGCTGGGGGTGCCGTGGCCGGACGGTGCGGACTACGGCGACGTGCTCGCCGCGCTGGACCGCACGCTGCCCCGGACCGCGGCCTTCCTCGCCGCGGCGACCGGGCTGTTCCGCGGTGCGGCGTGGACCGCGTTCCGGGGCGCGCCCCCGAGGTGATCGGGCACTCGGCGATCGCCGCGCCGTACGCGCACGTGACGGCGCCGCTGCGCCGGCTGGTCGACCGCTACGGGCTCGAGGTGTGCCTGGCCGCATGCGCCGGGCGGGACGTCCCCGGGTGGGTGCTCGACGCGCTCGACACGCTCGGGCCCGACATGGCGTCCGGGGCGCAGCGCGGTGGCGCCGTCGACCGCGCGTGCACCGACCTCGTCGAGGCCGCCGTCCTCGCCCCGCACCTCGGCGCCGAGATGGACGCGATCGCGCTGTCCGACGACTCGGTCCAGCTCCGGGAGCCGGCGGTGGTCGCGCGCTGCGACGGCGAGCCGCTGCCCTCCGGCGAGCACGTGCGGGTCCGGCTCACCGAGGCGGACCTCGACACCCGGACGGTGCGCTTCACCTACGACGGCTGAGCCGGGTACGACGACGCCGGTGGCACCAGGCGGTGTGCCCGGTGCCACCGGCGTCGCGACGCTGCGGTGTGCGCGGTGGCCGACGTCAGTGCTTGAAGGCGTCCTTGACCTTCTCGCCGGCCTGCTTGAGGTCCGACGACGCCTGGTCGCCCCGGCCCTCCGCCTCCAGCTGCTCGTCGTCGGTGCCCCGGCCGGCGGCCTCCTTGCCCTTGCCGCTCAGGTCCTGCGCCGCGTTGCGGATCTTGTCGTCCAGTCCCATGACTGCCTCCTCGGTCGGTGGACCCCCGACGCTACGGCGGTCCGGTGCGGTCCGCACGGGCACCCGGGCCGGGGCCCTAGGATCGGCGGGTCGGAGGAGCGGAGGCGGGAACACGTGGGACGCGAGCAGGTGGTCAGCGGCCGCATCCTCACCGTCCCCAACGTGATCAGCGCCCTGCGGCTGGCTCTCGTCCCGGTCTTCGCGATCCTCATCGTGCAGGGCGAGGACGTCTGGGCGCTCGTCGTGCTCGCCGTCTCCGGGGCGAGCGACTGGCTCGACGGCGTCATCGCCCGTCGGTTCGACCAGGTGTCCCGGCTGGGCAAGGTCCTCGACCCCGCGGCCGACCGGCTGTTCATCCTCGTCACGCTCGTGGCGCTGGTGTGGCGGGACGCGATCCCGCTGTGGCTGGTCGTCGCGCTCGTGAGCCGTGACGTGCTGCTCGCGTGCCTCATGCCGTTCCTCGCCCGCCACCGCTACGGACCCCTGCCCGTGCACTTCGCCGGGAAGGCCGCGACCTTCGCGCTGCTCTACGCCTTCCCGCTGCTGCTGCTGGCGGAGTGGCCCGGCGCTGTCGGCACGACGGCCGCGGTGCTCGGCTGGGCGTTCGCCTGGTGGGGGCTGGGGCTGTACTGGTTCGCCGCCGCCCTGTACCTCGTGCAGGCGCGCGCGCTGCTGACCCCGGCCCGGGTCACGGTGTGAGCGGGTCCGCCGACCAGCGACCGCCGCGCCCCGCGCGTCCTGACGGGGTGCGCGGGCCGGTCGACGCGTCCATGACGTTGCTCAACGAGGTCATGCACCGGCCGCTCGACCCCGGGTACGCCGAGGCCACCGCGCGACGCCGGCGTGGCGACGAGCCGGCGTCGCCGGTGTGGCGCCGCGTGCTCCTCGCTGCCGCCGCGGTCGGTCTGGGGATCGCCATGACCACCGCCTCGACCACGTTGCGCGCTCCGCGCCCGGAGGCGGTCCAGGCCCGGACGCTGCTCACCGAGCAGATCGCCGAGCGCAGCGCGGTCGCGGACGAGCTGCAGGCCGCGACCGACACCCTGAGCCGGGAGATCGCCGAGCTGCGGACCGCGGCGCTGTCCGCGCAGGACCCCGACCTCCTGGAGGTCCTGGCCCGCGACGAGCTCGCCGCCGGGACGGCCGCGGTCGCCGGGCCCGGTCTGCGCGTGACCCTCGCCGACGCCGAGGTCACCCAGAACGACCCGGACGGCGCCGACCCCGATCTGCGCGTGCAGGACGTCGACCTGCAGGTGGTCGTCAACGGGCTGTGGGCCGCCGGCGCCGAGGCGGTCGCCATCAACGGGCAGCGGCTGACGGCGCTGACCGCCATCCGCAGCGCGAACATCGCGATCCTCGTGGACCTCGCGCCGCTGAGCTCGCCGTACGTGGTGGAGGCGATCGGCGACCCCGAGGCGATGGAGCCGGCCTTCGCCCGCACCAGCGCCGGTGACCGCCTGGCGATCCTGCGCAACAACTACGACATCGACAGCGAGGTCGCCGTCCAGAGCGAGATGCAGCTCCCCGGCTCGGCCCGCACCCGGCTGCAGTCGGCCCGCCCGTTGGCGCCGCCCGCCCCCGACCCGCGAGCCGGCACGGCCCGGGACGCAGCACCGGGGTGGTGCGGGGTGCGGCGTCGGATGTGGCATCGTCGGGCGCTCCGGACGAGGGAGCGGTTCGTGATCGCAGTGCTGGGGCTGATCGTGGGTGTGGTCGGTGGGCTGGTGCTGCAGCCGACCGTGCCTCCCTCGCTCCAGCCGTACCTGCCGATCGCGGTCGTCGCGGCGCTGGACGCGCTCTTCGGAGGCATGCGGGCGCTGCTCGACGGCATCTTCGACGACCGCGTGTTCGTCGTCTCGTTCCTCTCGAACGCGGTGGTGGCCGCGCTCATCGTCTTCCTCGGCGACCAGCTGGGGGTCGGCACGCAGCTGTCGACCGCCGTCGTCGTCGTGCTCGGGATCCGGATCTTCTCCAACGCCGCCGCGATCCGTCGGCACCTGTTCAAGGCGTGACCGTGCCGGACGTCCCGCACCGCACCCCGGAGCCCGCGCCGTCGCGCGGGGGCGGCTCGCCGTGGCGCACGCTCGCCCGGGCGCTGCGCCCGCGCGGGTCCCGGTCCCAGGTGCTCGCCGGCGTGCTGTGCGGGCTGCTGGGCTTCGCCGTCGTCGTCCAGGTGCGCCAGAACCAGGTCGAGGGCCTGGACCGGCTGCCGCAGTCCGAGCTCGTCCGCATCCTCGACCAGGCGAACCAGCGCACCGAGGACCTGGAGCGGGAGGCCGCCGCGCTGGAGGCCACACGGGAGGAGCTGCTCAGCGGCTCGGACCAGCAGCAGGCGGCGCTGGAGGCGGCGACCGCCGCGGCCGCGACCCAGGGCATCCTCTCCGGGCGGCTGCCCGCCCAGGGGCCGGGCATCGAGCTCGTCATCGCCGACCCCGACGCGCAGGTCCCGGCGCTCGTGCTGTTCAACGTGCTCGAGGAGCTGCGCAACGCGGGCGCCGAGGCCGTCCAGCTCAACGACCGCCGGATCGTGGCGAGCAGCTACTTCCTCGACGGCGCGGACGGCGTCGTGGTCGACGGCGGCCTGGTCAGGCCCCCGTACCGGTGGATCGCGATCGGGGACCCCGACACCCTCGGTCCGGCGCTGGAGATCCCGGGCGGTGCGATGTCCGCGGTGCGCAACAACGGCGGCAGCGGGACCCCGCGGGGCCGCCTCCAGGTCGAGGTGACGGCGACCCGGAGCGTCCCCGAGCCGAGGTTCGCCACGCCCCTCCCCGCCGACGAGGGGTAGGGCTGCGACGCCCCCTCGCGACCCCATAGTCTGTGCTCATATCCGGGTCGGCGGCGCGCCGCCGTACCCACCACCTTCCCGGGAGGCGAGATGACGGACGGCCCGAACGTGCCCGACCCCGTGCGCGACGGCGGTACGCCGACGCCCGGGCGAGGCGGGGCCCACTCCGTGAGCGCGCCGCGCAGCAGCGCCGAGACGACCGTGAACCTCGGCGACCTCGGGAACCTCGGCACCGTCGACCAGGACCCGGAGGCGTTCGCGCCGGCGGGACTGACCCCGGACGACACGGCGGCCGTCAAGGCCCTGCCGCCGACGTCGGCCCTCCTCATCATGCAGCGCGGGCCGAGCGCCGGCGCCCGCTTCCTGCTCGACGCCGAGCGCACCGTCGCCGGCCGCAGCGTGGAGACCGACATCTTCCTCGACGACGTCACCGTCTCCCGGCGGCACGCGGAGTTCGTCCGCGAGGGCGACGAGTTCGTGGTGCGCGACGTCGGGTCGCTCAACGGGACGTACGTGAACCGGGACCGGATCGACACCGCCGTGCTGCGGGCCGGCGACGAGGTGCAGATCGGCAAGTACCGCCTGACGTTCCACCCGAGCCCCCGGCGTGACGCAGGCGGCGCCGGCGCAGCCGCCCAGTCGTGAGCCGGTCGTGAGCCGAGCGCAGGACCACGCGCGCCCCGCGGCCGCCCCCGAGGCGACCACGCCGGCGGGGTCGTCGCCGCACGTCGTCGAGCCGTGGCCCCGGGGCATCTCACGGCGGGCGTCGATGCGGATCTCCGACGTCCTGGGTGCGCTGCAGCTGGAGTTCCCCACGGTGACCAACTCCAAGCTCCGCTTCCTCGAGGAGCAGGGCCTGGTGGAGCCCGTGCGCACGCAGGCCGGCTACCGCCAGTACAGCCCCGCGGACGTCGAGCGGCTGCGGTTCGTCCTGCGCCAGCAGCGCGACCGGTACCTGCCGCTCAAGGTGATCGGCGAGCAGCTCGCGGCGCTCGACGCGGGCGACGAGAGCCAGGCGCCCGCGCCGGCCCGGCTGGCGACCGCCGACGGCGTCCGCCAGGCACCCACCGTCGCCGGGCGCTTCTCCGCCGCGGGCCTCGCCGCGGAGGCGGGCGTCGACGAGCAGGTGGTGACCGAGCTCGTCGAGGCCGGCGTGCTGCGCCCGGGGCCGCGAGGGCAGTTCGACCTGTGGGCGCGTGACGTCGTCGTGCTGGCCGCCACGCTGCGGGAGCACGGCATCGACGCGCGGCACCTGCGCGGCTTCCGTGCCGCCGCCGACCGCCAGGTCGACCTCGTCGAGCAGGTCGTCGCGCCGTGGCGCGGCCAGCACACCAGCTCGTCGCGGGCGCGGGCCGCGACGCTCGCGGCGGAGGTCGGCGAGCTGTGCGGTCAGCTGCACACGGTGATGGTCCGCGCCGGCGTCGCCGACCTTGCGCCCTGAGGCTGCAGGGGTCGTAGCGTGGGCGTGTGATGGGTGACGAGGAGATGGTGCCGGTCGAGGTCGTCGGGGTGCGTCAGCACCTGGTCGACGACGAGATCGTGGTGCTGCTCCTGGACCCGGCCGCCGAGCTCTTCGTGCCCATCCTCATCGGCCCGACCGAGGCCAGCGCGATCGCCACCGCCCAGGCCGGCATCGTCACGCCGCGTCCGATGACCCACGACCTGCTGCGCGACGTGCTCGCGGCCGTCGGCGTCGGGCTCACCCGGGTGGAGATCACCGAGCTGACCGACGGCGTCTTCCACGCCGCCCTCGTGCTGGGGACCGGTGCGCGGGTCGACTCGCGCGCGTCGGACGCCATCGCGCTGGCCGTCCGGACCGGCAGCCCGGTGCTGTGCTCGGCCGAGGTGGTCGCGGTCGCCGGCGTCGAGGTCTCCACCAAGCCGGCCGAGGCCGAGCTCGAGCGGTTCCGCGAGTTCCTCGACCACGTCACCCCCGACGACTTCGAGGAGGGCGACGCGGGCGGCGGTGAGCCGCCCGGCGGCCGCCCGGGTCCGCGGTCCGGGGGCGGCGGGCTCCCGTAGCGACGTTCGACCTCGACCTGGACCTCGGACACACCGGGTGCGACACGCGGTCAGCGTGTCGGCGGCCGCGTCGTTGACCCGGCCCCCGGTCGGCCTAGCGTGCAGAATGACATCCGTAGCACTCGACCCTCCCGCCGGCGCCACGCGCCGCGATCGGGGTGCGTGCGCCGAACCCGGCGGATGCGCAGAGGTTTCGACTTGGAGGACGCGTGAGCGGCAGCGGAGAGTCCCTGGAGGCCGCCGGCGGTGTTCCGCAGCGCGCCCAGGGCCTGTTGTTCGGTGACGACCTCCCCGACCTGGACGAGACGACCGGCTACCGCGGCCCGACGGCGTGCCGCGCGGCCGGGATCACCTACCGCCAGCTCGACTACTGGGCCCGCACCGGCCTGGTCGAGCCCGGCATCCGCCCCGCGACGGGCTCCGGAACCCAGCGCCTGTACAGCTTCCGCGACATCCTCGTGCTCAAGGTGGTCAAGCGGCTGCTCGACACCGGGGTGTCCCTGCAGCAGATCCGCACCGCGGTCGGCCACCTGCGCGAGCGCGGGGTCGAGGACCTCGCGCAGATCACCCTGATGTCGGACGGCGCGTCGGTCTACGAGTGCACCTCCGCCGACGAGGTCATCGACCTCGTCCAGGGCGGGCAGGGTGTGTTCGGCATCGCCGTCGGCCGGGTGTGGCGCGAGGTGGAGGGGACGCTCGCCGAGCTGCCGACCGAGCGCGCCGAGGACGAGGCGGTCGTGCCGACGCCCGCCCAGGACGAGCTGGCGCGCCGTCGTCAGGCACGTACCGCCGGCTGAGCCGGCGACCGGATCCACCCCCGGCGCTCCTCGCCGGCCCCGGCACGCGTCACCTACACGTGTCCGCTGCACGCGTCCCCAGGCGTCCATGACGCGTGCGTGACCCCGCATGACCCGGACACGATCCGGACCGTGACGACGCACGGCGTCGAGCCGTGGGAGGATCGCCGCCGTCAGGACGGCCGACGGCAGCGCCGCGGCGTCCCACCAGCAGCGCCGCCGGCCCGCGTGGGTCCTCCGCGTGCGCCTGCCGATCGATGGATGGAGTGAGCCGTGTTCTCGAAGGTGCTCGTCGCGAACCGGGCCGAGATCGCCGTACGGGCGTTCCGCGCCGCCTACGAGCTCGGAGCCCGCACCGTCGCGGTGTTCCCGCACGAGGACCGCAACTCCGAGCACCGGCTCAAGGCCGACGAGGCCTACCCCATCGGGGAGGCCGGCCATCCCGTCCGGGCGTACCTCGACATCGACGAGATCATCCGGGTCGCCCAGGACGCCGGCGCCGACGCCGTCTACCCCGGCTACGGCTTCCTGTCGGAGAACCCCGACCTCGCCCGGGCCTGCAAGGACGCCGGCATCACCTTCGTCGGCCCGCCCGCCGAGGTCCTCGAGCTCGCCGGCAACAAGGTCCGCGCCCTGAAGGCGGCGCGCGAGGCCGGAATCCCGGTGCTCGAGTCGTCCGAGCCGTCGTCGGACGTCGACGAGCTGGTCGCCGCGGCCGACCGCATCGGCTTCCCGATCTTCGCCAAGGCGGTCGCGGGTGGTGGCGGGCGCGGCATGCGCCGCGTCGACCGCCGCGAGGACCTGCGCGAGGCGCTGTCCGCGGCGATGCGCGAGGCCGACAGCGCGTTCGGCGACCCGACCATGTTCCTCGAGCAGGCCGTGCTGCGCCCGCGCCACATCGAGGTGCAGATCCTCGCCGACGGCACCGGCGACGTCGTGCACCTGTTCGAGCGTGACTGCTCGGTGCAGCGGCGTCACCAGAAGGTCATCGAGATCGCGCCCGCGCCGAACCTCGACCCGGAGATCCGCGACGCGCTGTGCCGCGACGCCGTGACGTTCGCGCGCAGCATCGGCTACCAGAACGCCGGGACCGTGGAGTTCCTCGTCGACACGGTCGGCGAGCGTGCCGGCAAGCACGTGTTCATCGAGATGAACCCGCGCATCCAGGTCGAGCACACGGTGACCGAGGAGGTCACCGACATCGACCTCGTCTCGTCGCAGATGCGGATCGCCGCGGGGAGACCCTCGCCGACCTCGGGATCAGCCAGGAGACCGTGCACGTCAACGGCTTCGCGCTGCAGTCCCGCATCACCACCGAGGACCCGGGCAACGGCTTTCGCCCCGACACCGGCCGGATCATCGCCTACCGCTCCCCGGGCGGCGCGGGCGTCCGGCTCGACGGTGCCACCGCGACAGCGGGCGCCGAGATCTCCGGGCACTTCGACTCCATGCTGGTCAAGCTCACCTGCCGCGGCCGGGACTTCCCGACGGCGGTCCGCCGGGCCCGTCGCGCGCTGGCCGAGTTCCGCATCCGCGGCGTCCGGACCAACATCCCGTTCCTGCAGGCCGTGCTGGCGGACGACAGCTTCGTCGCGGGTGACCTGGCGACGTCGTTCATCGACGAGCGCCCCGAGCTGCTGGCCGCACGCCGCAGCGCAGACCGCGGGACCAAGCTGCTGTCCTTCCTCGGCGACGTCACCGTCAACAAGCCGAACGGCCCCGCGCCGTCCCTCATCGACCCGGCCGTCAAGCTCCCGGCCATCGACCTCGGCGCGCCCGCGCCGGACGGCAGCCGCCAGCGGCTGCTCAGGCTCGGCCCGGAGGGGTTCGCGGCGGACCTGCGCGCCCAGCCGTCCCTCGCGGTCACCGACACGACGTTCCGGGACGCGCACCAGTCGCTGCTCGCGACGCGCGTGCGGACGCTCGACCTCGTCGCCGTCGCGCCGCACGTCGCGCGACTGACCCCCGGCCTGCTCTCGGTCGAGGCGTGGGGCGGGGCCACCTACGACGTCGCGCTCCGCTTCCTCGGCGAGGACCCGTGGGACCGCCTCGCGGCGCTGCGCGAGGCCCTGCCCAACGTCGCCATCCAGATGCTGCTGCGCGGTCGCAACACGGTCGGGTACACCCCGTACCCGACCGAGGTGACCGACGCGTTCGTCCGCGAGGCGACCGACACCGGCATCGACATCTTCCGCATCTTCGACGCGCTCAACGACGTCGAGCAGATGCGCCCGGCGATCCAGGCGGTGCGCGAGGCCGGCACGCCGGTCGCCGAGGTCGCGCTGTGCTACACCGGCAACCTGCTGGACCCGGCCGAGGACCTCTACACCCTCGACTACTACCTGCACCTCGCCGACCGGATCGTCGAGGCCGGCGCGCACGTCCTGGCGATCAAGGACATGGCCGGCCTGCTCCGCCCGGCCGCCGCGTCGCGCCTGGTCACGGCGCTGCGCGAGCGGTTCGACCTGCCGGTGCACGTCCACACCCACGACACCGCCGGCGGTCAGCTCGCGACCCTGCTCGCGGCCTCCGCCGCGGGCGCGGACGCCGTCGACGCGGCGAGCGCCGCGATGGCCGGCACCACGAGCCAGCCGTCGCTGTCCGCGCTGGTCGCGGCCCTGGAGCACACCGAGCGCGACACGGGCCTGGGGCTGCGCGCGGTGTCCGACCTCGAGCCGTACTGGGAGGCCGTCCGGCGGCTGTACCGGCCGTTCGAGTCCGGGCTGCCCGGCCCGACGGGACGCGTGTACGACCACGAGATCCCCGGCGGGCAGCTGTCCAACCTGCGCCAGCAGGCGATCGCCCTGGGCCTGGGGGACCGGTTCGAGGACATCGAGTCGACCTACGCCGCCGCCGACAGCATCCTCGGCCGGCTGGTCAAGGTCACACCGTCGTCGAAGGTCGTCGGCGACCTCGCCCTGCACCTCGTGGCGCGCGGGGCGGACCCGGCCCGGTTCGCCGAGGACCCGGCGAGCTTCGACATCCCCGACTCGGTGGTGAGCTTCCTGTCCGGCGAGCTGGGCGACCCGCCCGGCGGATGGCCCGAGCCGTTCCGGACCAAGGCGCTGGCCGGGCGCACGGTCCGCCGCGGGGTCACCCCGCTGACCGAGGAGGACCGCGCCGAGCTCGCCGGTGACTCCGCGACCCGCCGGGACCGTCTCAACCACCTGCTGTTCCCCGGGCCGACGAAGGAGTACGAGTCCGCACGGGCCGCCTACGGCGACGTGTCGGTGCTCACCACGAGCAGCTACCTGTACGGGATGCAGGCCGGCGACGAGGTCGAGATCGCCCTGGAGAAGGGCGTCCGGCTGCTGGTCGGCCTGGAGGCGGTGGGGGAGCCGGACGAGCGCGGCATGCGCAGCGTCATGTTCACCCTCAACGGCCAGCTGCGCCCGCTGCAGGTGCGCGATCGGACCGTCGACGTCGACGTCGCGACCGCGGAGAAGGCCGACCCCGGCGTCCCCGGGCACATCGCCGCACCGTTCGCGGGTGCGGTGACCCCGGTCGTCCAGGAGGGCCAGAGCGTCGAGGCGGGTCAGACCGTCGCGACGGTCGAGGCCATGAAGATGGAGGCCGCCATCACCACGCCCGTGGCCGGCAAGGTGACCCGGCTCGCGATCGGCGCGGTGCAGCAGCTCGAGGGCGGCGACCTCGTGCTCGTGGTCGGCTGACCCCGCCCGAGCTCCGCCCGACCCCGCGGGACGCGGGCCCACCGCCGCTCGAGCGGTGGGCCCGCGGCGGTCGTGGCAGGCTGACCGGCATGGACATCACCCTGCTCGGGCACGCCTGCGTACGCCTCGACAAGAACGGGTCCCGCCTCGTCATCGACCCCGGCGCGTTCAGCGCCACGGACGCGCTCGACGACGCGACCGCGGTGCTCGTGACCCACGACCACGTCGACCACGTCGTCCCGGACGAGCTGCGCGCCGCGCTGGTCGGCCGCGCGGAGCTCGAGGTGTGGGCGCCCGAGGCGGTCGTGGGCGCCGTCGTCGGCGACGACGACGCCGTCGCGTCCCGGGTGCACACCGTCAGCCCCGGCGACCACCTCGACGTCGCCGGCTTCGCCGTCGACGTGGTGGGGGACAAGCACGCCGTCATCCACCCGGACGTGCCGCAGATCGCCAACGTCGGGTATCTCGTCGACGGCGTCGTGCTGCACCCCGGGGACGCGTTCACGGTGCCCGATGCCGCGGTCGAGGTCCTGCTGGTCCCGGTCGCGGCGCCCTGGCTCAAGACCGCCGAGGCGATCGACTACGTGCGCGCGGTCGGCGCCCGCCGAGCGGTCCCGATCCACGACGCGATCCTGGCCGACGCCGGCCGGACGCTCGTCGACGGCCTGCTGGGGGAGCGCGGACCGGGCATCGGTGACACTCAGTACACGCGCGTGCAGCCGGGCGAGACCATCAGCGCCGGCTGACCCGGGACGCGACCGGCGCCGACCCCACCGGGTCCTCCGGTGGGGTCAGTCGTCGTCCCCGGCGCGGAAGCGGCGGGCGATCTGCTCGCTCAGGACGTAGCGGTGCAGCGCGTCGGCCTCGCGCTGGGTCGTCCCGATCAGCCGGCAGCCGTAGCGGTAGCCGCGAGGTGCCTCCTCGCGGCGCAGCACCTCGGCGACCAGCGGCAGCTCGTCGAAGTCGGTGCGCAGCGTGAAGCCGACCCGCTGCCCCTCGGTGAGCGGCACCCGGCAGTGCACGCGGATGCCCGTCGCGCTGAGGTCGATCACGGCCGCCTCGATCGGCGGGTCGAGATCGACCGGGCGGTCGTCGACCACCTGGTACTCGAGCGTGATCCCCAGGTCGGTCGCGACCCGGACGATCGCCCGCTGCTGGTAGGCGGACAGCAGGGCGAGCTCGTCCAGGACGAGGCCGTCGTCGGTCCGGGCCCGGACGACGACGGCGTAGTCGCGCCGGCCGCGTGACTCCTCGAACGTGCGCAGCACGATGGAGCTGCCGGCGTCGGGGACGGCGTCGGCGCCGTCGTGCAGCGACACCTCCAGCGACAGGCCGCTGTCGACGCTCACGACGCCGCGGGCGACCTCCTCGTCGTCGACGAGCACGGTGCAGGGACTACCTTCGAGCACGCGTTCGCTCCTCGGGGCGCTGGGACACGCGGACGCCACAGCGTAGGAGGCTCCGGCTGCCACGGTGCAACCGACGCGGCTCAGCGAGCGAGGAATCACCCCGATGCGTCAGCGCGGCGGTGCGCGCGCCGCTGCGGGGGTGCGTCGTACGGTGTGGCTCCACCCATCGATCCGCACCCCGGAGGTCTGACGATGACCGACCAGCCGTCCCACGACGACGTCCCGCACCTCGAGCCCGACGAGACCGTGCCCCCGCGCCCCGAGGAGGAGGTGGCCGACGTCGCGCGGTCGGAGCCGGACCACCGCGAGGCTCAGCGCGAGCGGTAGGCGCGCAGCAGGGCGACGGCGCCGTAGAGCACAGCGACCGCGCCCAGGGCGGCGACGACCCAGTTGAGCCAGATCGGGTCGTCGCTGCGCAGCGCCCCCACCTGGTAGCCCACGACGACGACGCCCAGGGCGATCGCCAGCGTCGGCGACCACCACCAGCGGTCCCGCAGCGACGCGCCGGCCGAGGTGTCGCCCGGTGAGCTGGCGGGTGGGCCGGCCGGGCCGGGGAGGGGCGGTGCGGAGGCGCGGGGTCGCGGTCGGTCATGTCGCCCAGCGTCGCACGACGGCGCGCCGGTGCCGCCCCGACGTCACGCGTCGTCCTCGGTGTGCGGGGCGCCGTCGGTCCCGTCGCTCGGGACGGGCGCCGGGGCGGGCGGCGGCGGCGGCTCGACCTGCTGCGGAGCGTCCGGGCCGTCGAGCTGCTCGCGCCCGTAGCGGACCATCGCGGTGCCGACCGCCACGATCGGGACCGCCAGGAACGCGCCGACGATGCCGAACAAGGACCCACCCGCGGTGACCGCGAGGATCACCAGCGCGGGGTGCAGGTTCAGCGTGTGCCCGACGAGGATCGGCTGCAGCACGTTGCCCTCGATCTGCTGGACCACCAGGACGAGCAGGATGACGATGAGCGCGGCGGTCGGGCCGTTGCTGACGAGGGCCACCAGCGCGGCCAGGATCCCGGTGACCGTCGCGCCGACGATGGGGATGAACGCACCGAAGAAGATGAGCACCGACAGCGGCAGCGCCAGCGGGACGCCGATGATCACCAGCCCGATGCCGATCGCGACCGCGTCCACCAGGCCGACGGCCGCCTGGGCGCGGATGAACCCGCTCAGCGTCCGCCACGACCGCCGGGACAGCTCGGCGACGTGCGGCGCGGCCTGCGGCCCGGCGAGGGCGGACAGCCACGGCAGGAAGCGCGGCCCGTCCTTGAGCACGAAGAAGCACATGACGACGGCCAGCAGGGTGCCGATGAGGATCGACCCGACCGTGGCGACCCCGCTGGCGACGCCGCCGGCGATCGTCTGCGCGTTGCCCTGGAGCCACCCGACGACCTCGTCGACCGCCTGGTTGACCTGGCTGTCGTCGAGGTTGAACGGGGACTGGTGACGACGCCCGCGAGGTCCTCGATGCCGGCCGTCGTCGCGTCCGCGAGCTGCTCGACGTAGGTTGCGACCTGGGGGAGAGCCACACGATCAGCCCGGTGAGCACGGCGATGGCGGCCACCAGCACCACGAGCGACGCCAGCGCCGCCGGGACAAAACGCCGGAGCAACCGGGTCGGCGGCCACAGCACGGTCGCCAGGAGCACGCCGATGGCGACCGGCAGGACGATCACCCACAGCTGCGCGACGACCCACCACAGCACCGCGAGAGCGGCGGCGACCAGCAGGAAGCGCACGCTCCAGGTCGCGGCGCGGGCAGCGGCAGCGCCCAGCCGGGCGTCCCGGCCGGTGGACGACCTGCCCCGAGAGGGCGACGTCGCGGTGGACGACGCCGGGTCGGGCGACGTCGAGGTGGAGGGGCGCGGGACGCGGCGGCCTCGGGGCTGTCGGGAACGGTCACAGCGCAACCCTGGACCGTCCGGTGCCCGAGAGCCAGTCGCCGTGCCGAGCACCCGTCCGCTGCCCGCCGCGGTGGATCGTCGGTAGCGTGCCGTCATGAGCCCTCACCTGGTGCGTCCCCGTCACGGCAAGATCCTCGCCGGCGTCTGCGCCGGTCTCGCGCAGCGCTTCGGCCTGCCGAAGTTCCTGGTCCGCGTGGGCTTCGTGATCTTCGGCCTCGTCGGCGTCGGCGAGCTCGTCTACATCGCGCTGTGGATCCTCATCCCCAAGGACGCGTAGGACGGGTCGCCGCGTTCGCCCCGCGCGGGCGAGCGCCGATGCGGCGCGGCCGACGACGCCGTCGGTCGCGCCGCATCCGGCATCCGAGGGCGGGGTCCGAGCCGGGGAGTCACGATGGGACGCGCACGCGCGGGCGCCGGTGCGGCCGGTGCGCCGCCCACCGAGACGCGCTCGTTCTGGCGCCGGCAACGCGACGACCTGGTCCGTGACGGGCTGGTCGGTGTCGTCGCGCTCGTGGTGGCGTTCGTCCTCGCGGCCTGGTGGGACTCGCGCCTGGAGGTGCGCGCTCAATCGGTGGAGAACACGCGCTTCGTCCGCCAGGTGGCGCTGGACGGCGCCTCGAGGAAGCCGTTCGGCGGTCTCCTCCTGCGCGACGCCGAGCTGAGTGGGCTCGACCTCGGCTGCACGGACGTCGGGTCGGCCCGCGCAGGCGGCGTCGTGGACGACCGGGTCGAGGCAGGCTGCGCCGACCTCCGCGGAGCGGACCTGCGCGGGGCCGTCCTGAGGAGGACCGACCTCGCCCACGCACTGCTCGACCAGGCGGTGCTGCGCGACGCAGACCTCAGCCTCGCGGACCTGCGGGGCGCGGTTCTCGGCGCCGACCTGAGCGGTGCGGTCCTGTTCAAGACCGACCTCAGCGAGGCGGACCTGGGTGGGGCCGACCTCACCGACGCCGATCTGTCGGTGGTCTGCTACGACGACGCAACCGTCTGGCCGTCCGGCTACCTGCCACCCGAGCCGCCGGACTGCACCGACAGCGGCGACCGGATCCGGATCGTCGAACCCTCGGGGAGGTGAGCCCACAGGGCCGCGGTCGGGCAGCGGTGGGGCGGCGCCGCCAGAGCCGTGATGTCATAATGTGCATTATCGGCGTCGATCCTGCGGGAGTTGCATCAGGTGCAACGACTCCCGTCTGACGTCGATCGCAGAGTTGCCGCAGGTCAGGGCGATCCGTGTGGAGATGCGCCCGACGTCAGCGGCGCGTCGAGGCCTCAGCTTGGTGCAGGTGGGCGTACGTTTCCTGCGTTAGATGCACGATTCCAGCGTCGAAGTGGGGTCCGTGTGGACGCCGTCCCGGGCAAGGTCTCAGCGGTCCTGACCGATGGCAGCGTGGGTCTGTTCCGCGCTGACGAGCGGGTGTTCGAGGCGATGGTCGACGGCTGGCGCGCCCAGATGTTGGCGCGTGGCCTGACGACGCAGACGATCAAGGGACGCTGCGGTGTCCTGCAGCGATTCCAGCGGTTCGCCGGCACGTTCCCATGGCAGTGGCGCCCGGTGGACCTCGAGGACTTCCTCGCCGAGCGGCGCTCCGGCGATCGTCCGATCAGTCTTACGACGCTGCGCGCGGACGGCAACGCGGTCGCGGCATTCTGCACCTACCTGACCCAGCCGGTGTACGGCTGGGCCCCGTTCTGTGAACGCACGTTCGGTGATGTCCCGTCGCAGATCAGCTTCGAGTGGAACACCCCGCGCCACACCGCGGAGGACGCCGTCCCGCCGGGACGACGCGCCTTCACCAAAGCTGAACTGCAGCGGCTGTTCGACTACCTCGACGACCACGTCGACCGCGAGTACGCCGCCGGCAGCAAACGGTGGCTGCCCGCGCTGCGGGACTCGATCGCGTTCAAGGTCTGCTATGCCTTCGGACTACGCCGCCGCGAGCTGACGATGCTCGACGTGTACGACTTCGGCCCCAACCCGCACGTGAGCGACTACGGGCAGTTCGGCGCGGTCCAGATCCGGTGGGCCAAGGGCACCGCCGGGTCGGGCCCGCGGCGCCGCACCGTACTGACCGCGCCGGAGTTCGACTGGGTCGTGCCCCTGCTGCAGTTCTGGACCGGCGACCAGGGCCGTTCTCGCTTCGCCACCGCGGAGCGGTCCAACGCGATGTGGCCCAGCGAACGCGGCGACCGAGTCCGCCTCGGCAGCCTCGGCGACGCATTCGCGCAGGTCAGGGACGCCGTTGGGCTGCCCAAGGAACTCGGCCTGCACTGTCTGCGCCACTCCTACGTCACCCACCTCATCGAGTCCGGGTACGACGCCGCGTTCGTCCAGACCCAAGTCGGCCATTCCCACGCCTCCACCACCGGCCTGTACACGTCGGTCTCGTCAGACTTCAAGCAGCGGGCCATCGAGCAGATGATCGCCCGCCGGATCGCCACCCCTGACCAGGAGGCACCCGGTGCCTGAACAGCGCCGCATCGGCTACCGGTGGCATCTACGGACCGTGATGGCCCAGCGCAACCTGTGGAAGAGCACCGAGCTCGTCCCCCTGCTGCGGGCTCGCGGCGTCAACCTCTCCGAGAGCCAGGTCTACCGGTTGGTCACCGGCACACCAGAGCGCATCCCGGCCCGGACCTTCGCGGCACTGTGCGACATCCTCGACTGCACACCGAACGAGCTCTTCGAGCCGGTCGTCGAAATGCGGGCCGCAGCCACGGCGAACGCCCCGGCCCGCAGCGAGGACCTCGGCATCACTCCGCGCAGCCCGATCGCCCGCCGGATCCGCCTCGTCCCCGAAGACCAGGACCAGAAGGAATGAGCCGGCCCCGCAAGGTCAGCGACCCCGACACCTGGCCCGAGGAGTGCGCGCGCTGCGGTGAGCACCACCAGCTCGTCGCGTCCTGGCCGGACGGGCGCATCTGCGGCTACTGCTACCTGGCCGCCAAACGCACCACCGGCACCTGCTCCTGCGGTCATCACGGCGTCCTGCCGGGCCGGATCGACGGGCAACCGACCTGCCGCGGGTGCAGCGGCGTCAAGCTCAACGTCGACTGCTTGACCTGCGGCGCCGAGGACGAGCTGCACTCCGGCGGTCAGTGCTGGCGCTGCGTGCTGTCGGCGACAGTCGACCGTCTGCTGACCAACCCGCACACCGGCGCGATCCACCCGACGCTGGCACCTGTGGCTTCGGCGCTGAAGGCGATGAACCGGCCCAACAGCGGACTGACCTGGATCAACCAGCAGCACGTCACCGCCCTCCTCACCAACCTCGCCGTCGCGCCCGTGATCAGCCACGACTCCCTCGACGCCCTGCCGGCCTCACGGACCCGCGACTACGTCCGCGGTCTCCTCGTCGAGCACGGCGCACTCCCCCGGCGCGACGAGCTGCTCGCCCGATTCACGACGTGGAGCGACCAGGCACTCGACAGACTTCCCCCGGTGAGCACCGCGACGCCGTCCGACGTTTCGTCCGCTGGCACCTGATCCGGCGCATGACCACCACGCCAGGAGACGTCACCCAAGGAGCCTTCCTGCGCTCGAAGCAGACCACAACCGTCGCTATCGACTTCCTCACCTGGCTCACCGCACGAGGCACCAGCCTGCGCCAGCTCACCCAGGGCGACCTCGACGCCTGGCAGGCCGGCGGACCCACGACACGCGAGCTCAGCAGCCGCTTCCTCGCCTGGGCGATCAAGGCCCACCTCGTCGACCCGCACCTGACCATGACGCCCCATCGCCGCGGTACCGCCCACAAGCTCCCCTCCGCCGAGCAGTCCCGCGCCGTCCAGGCCGTCGTCGGCGACAATCACGAGCTCACACCCAGAGATCGCCTGGCCGCCATCCTCGTGCTGGTCCTGGGCCAACAGGTCGAGGACGTGGTCCGCCTCACCTGGGACAACGCCGTCGTCGACAAGGAACTGGCCACCGTCACCGTCGGCCAAAGTCCGATCACCCTGCCCCCGCCGCTCGACGGACCGCTGCGCCAGCTCCTCACCGAGCCGGGGCACGACCAGACAGCCGCGCACCCCAACAGCCTGTGGATCTTCCGAGGCCACTCCCTGGCCGACACCTCAGCGCCGCCCACCTGCGGCAGCGTCTGAACACCGTCTTCTCGACCCGCGCCGCACGCCTGGGCACCCTCGGCGAGCTCGCCATGCTCAGCCCGATCCCGGTCCTCGCCGAGACCCTCGGCTACAGCCAGGCGACGCTCGAACGGCATGCGACAGCCGAAGCGACCACCTACGCCCGCTACATCACCACCCGACGCTGACGGGATCGAGGAGGCGTCCGCCCCCGCGCTCCTGGGGCGCATGTCCCTCAAGATTTCCGCCACCGAGAGCCCGGTAACGTGTAAGCCATCCCTTCAAACCTGCGAGGTGGCGGCGATGACGGACCAAGGCACGCGAAGGACTCGACGACGCGACGGGTGGGTAGTGGTGGCCCTGAGTGCGGTAGTTGCCGGAATCCTGCTCTATCTACTGCTGGTTCCTGCTTCCGGAATCGATCGGGACCCACCCGAGTGCTACTCGACTTTCGGGTATGTGGTTCCTTGTGGTGCAGGACTCTCACTCGGTTTCGCGCTTGCTGCAGCAGTCATAGCTGGCGCTGTTGCGCACATGCTGATGCGACGCCGCAGGGTGTGACAACAGGCGGCGTTTCTACCGCGGAGCCCAGGTCAGGACAGCGGCAGGATGACGGCGCCGCCGCGCGGGTTACGGCGCGTCGTCGTAGCGGGCGACTGGCCAGCCCGCGCAAGGCCCGCGTCGTACTCAGGATCGCGAGCATCGGGCCGCTTAACTTGGGGAGCCAACCCCGTGCTCGAGGTGGCTGATGCTCCCCATATCTTCCGCGACATCAGCAGGTCACTCCCGGCTCACCTACACCCGCGCCTGCCAGTCCGCGAGTGGGGTCTTGGCCGGGTCGGGCGCGGCGCATGTCAACCCGGATCGTCGTTACCGTGCCACTCGTGAGGTCTCCGAGCGTGGCGGACTACGCGGCCCTTCTGCCGAAGTCGTGGCACGAGCGCGTCGATCAAGAGCCGCTCAGCGCGTGGTGGGCCTGGCGAGGGCACGAGGTGCATGTGCTCAGGCGTCCGAACGCCGCCGCGCCGGCCAGGATGGTGCTGGTCCACGGCGCCGGCGGTCACAGCGCGGCGCTCTGGCCGATCGCGTCCCTGACGCGGACCGAGCAGGTGGACCTGACCGCGATCGACATGCCGCTTTACGGGAACACCGTCTCGCCGGACCACGGTGCGGTGCGCTACCACCACTGGGTCGAGCTCCTCGGCGACTTCCTGGCCTCGGAAGAGGACGGGCGACCTCTTGTGCTGCTCGGCGCAAGCATCGGCGGCTTGCTGGCATATGAGGTGGCCGCCCGCACCGGCCGCGCGGCCGCCGTCGTCGCAACCTGCTTGTTAGATCCCCGCGACTGGCGCGCCCGCGCCGTGATGACCCGCTTCGGGCCACTGGGAGTGCTCGCCGGCCCCCTGTCGCGGCTGCTACCCAACCGGCTGTCCGGCAAGCGGATCCCGATGTCGTGGGTGGCCGCACTGCCCAAGATGAGCCGCGACCCGCGCTTGAGCCGGATGTGCACCAGCGACCGGCGCGGCGGCGGGGTGAGGGTGCCGCTCGGCTTTCTCGCCTCTTACCTGTCCTACCGACACACTCCGCCAGAGCTGATGCGGACGCCGGTCACGCTCGCCCATCCGGCGAAGGACGCGTGGACGCCCGTGGAGATCAGCATCCGATGGCTCAGCCGCCTCGGAGCACCGGGCGATCTGATCATGCTGCGCGAGTGCGGGCACTTCCCCATCGAAGAGCCAGGCCTCACCGATCTGATCCACACCATCGACCGAACCGTGGCGAGGACACAATCCTTCTACCCGGGACCACCCGTGACGAGCCAGCCCGAGCGCGAGCCCGATCGGACGTGCGATACCTGATCCCCATGGTAGCGGTGCACGGCGGCTTCCAGCCTCCTTCCTTACAAGCCTTCTGAGAGCGCTACCGACCGCGTGGCCACGGAACAAGAAGCGTTGTGCGCAGACGGTCGTGGTCGCCGCCGACGCACGGGCGGGCTGGCTCGGCCCGCAAATACGCGGCGGCCGAGGGGTGCGTAGCGGCGGCCGAGCAGTGCGAGAGAGGCGAACAAACCGCATAGCGCAAACTAATCGGCCCTTGTCATGCAACAGAAGCGCCGCGTGCCCCGTCGAGGCAAGGGGTTACAGGGGGCCCGGGGCGATGGCGAGCTGGTCCTTCTCGAGCGGGATCGGCGGCGTCCCGGCGACGACCATGCAGGCCCGCTCCCACGGCCGTTGCCGGTCGAGGAAGCGCAGCTCCTCCGCCATCCACTCGTGCCAGAATGCGACCGTCTCCTCGGGATCCCCGTTGACTCCCTGCGCGAGGTCGCGGGCGATGCCCCGCTTCTCGGCTGCGGCGAAGTCGGACTGCACCCACACCGTCGCGTCGATGAATGTCGCCAGCTCCCGCTGACTTGCTCCGACGCCTTCTACGACGACGAGGTCGAGCCCCGCAGACACCTGGATCGATCCCTGGCGGCCATGCTCCGCCCACGCGGGAGGACGGAAGGACGCGGCCCCCGCGGCGCAAGGGACGTAGGACGTGATCGGCCAGCAGGTCACCCCACGCAAAGTAGGGCTCGTTCCAGGCGAGGTCGTCGGTGTGAACCACCGCCGAGCGGCTCACCCGTCGACACAGGCGCTCGGCCAGCGTCGACTTCCCCGACGCGCCACGACCGTCCACGGCCACGACCCTCGGCCGCCTCGTCGGCGTCCCGGCCGCCTCCAACAGCAACTCGACGAACTCACCTTCCGGCACTGCTGTCCACGAGGCCGCAGCAGGCTCACCCAAAGGCAAGGTCATTGACACCACCTCAGCCTCCCCCACCAGACTTCCCGAAGCTGCCCGCCCGATCCGACACGCCGTTGACAACCCGCCGGTCGCGCGCTCGAAGCGGCGCTGCGGGCTCGCCGCTGGAGTCAACCAAACGGGAAGCTTGGTGGCCGGATGTCGCTGACGCACGGCGTCACCCTCAGCGATCACTGGTACCTGCGGCAGGGATGGACAACCGCGGGTCCCTGGGCAGTTCGATCAGGGTGGCGCAGGAGAAGCATGTGATTCGCCCCGGGTTCGGTGGAGGCTCTCAACCCAGGAAGGATGAGAGTCATGCCGGCACCGAAGAAGTACAGCGAGGAGCTGCGTGAGCGGGCCACGAGGATGGCGTTGGACGCGATCGCGGCGGGTGAGCAGCGGATGGTCGTGGTCCGTCGGGTCGCGGGCCATCTGGACGTGCACCCGGAGGCGTTGCGCACGTGGGTCAAGCGTGCGGAGATCGACGGCGGGCAGCGGGCCGGGACGACGAGCCAGGACGCGGCACGGATCACCGAGCTAGAGCGTGAGGTCAAGGAGTTGCGGCGGGCGAACCACATCTTGAAGACGGCTTCGGCTTTCTTCGCGGCGGAGCTCGACCGCCCGTCCGTCAGGTAGTCGACTACATCGACGCTCACCGCCACGAGGTGGTGGAGGGGCGCGAGCTCGGGGTCGAGCCGATCTGCGCGGTGCTCAAGGGCACTGCGGCGCAGATCGCTCCGAGCACGTACTACGCGACCAGCACGCGGGCCCCGTCGGCGCGTGCGGTTCGCGATGCGCAGTTGGTGCCGTTGATCCGCAAGACCTTCCAGGAGAACTTGTGCGTCTACGGGGCCAAGAAGGTTTGGGCCGAGCTGAACCGGACCGGCACCGCGGTGGCGAGGTGCACGGTGGAACGGCTCATGCGGGCCGAGGGGCTGCGCGGGATCAGCCGGGAGAAGACCCGCCGCACGACCACCAGCGA
This sequence comes from Cellulomonas sp. ATA003, assembly GCF_031582905.1. Classification (NCBI taxonomy): domain Bacteria; kingdom Bacillati; phylum Actinomycetota; class Actinomycetes; order Micrococcales; family Cellulomonadaceae; genus Cellulomonas; species Cellulomonas sp. ATA003. Next base: position 2,110,841 of record NZ_CP133990.1, on the reverse strand, counting down.
CGGTGCGCAGACCGAGCGGCCGGCGGATCTGGTGGACCGCGCGTTCGTCGCGGACGCACCGAACCAGCTGTGGGTCGCGGACCTGACCTACGTGCGCACCCACGCCGGGTGGACCTACGCGGCGTTCGTCATCGACGTGTTCTCCCGGCTGGTCGTGGGGTGGCAGGTCTCGACCTCGCTACGCACCGATCTGGCCCTGGACGCACTCGACATGGGCCTGTGGGCACGGCTTCGCGCCGGGCAGGACGTGACCGGCCTGACCCATCACAGCGACCGCGGAGTGCAGTACCGAGCGATTCGCTACACCGAGCGGCTCGCCGAGGCCAAGGCCGTCGCTTCGGTCGGCTCCAAGGGCGACTCCTACGACAACGCCCTGGCCGAGGCGTTCAACGCGCTGTTCAAGACCGAGTGCATCCGCAACCCCGCGATGCGCCCACCAGGGGCTGGAAGTCCGTCGCCGACGTCGAGATCGCCGTCGCCGAGTACGTCGACTGGTTCAACCACCGGCGCCTGCACGGCGAGATCGGACTGGTCCCACCAGCAGAGCTCGAGCAGCACTACTGGGCGCACTACCCTGCAACCGCACCGGCCGAACTCACTGCCGGAGCCAGATAACCGGGCCTCCACCGAACCCGGGGCGAATCACATGCGCTGACCGGCACCTGCAGTGCTCCTTGGAGGGCGCGAGGACGGGTGCGGCAGCACTTCGACGTTGGCATAGCGCCTCGCCGGACGCCTCCGCTGACGTACTTTGCGGCAGGAGCCGAACCGCCACGCAAGCTCCGCTACCCGGTCGAGCGTGACCGCCCAACGCGCGATCGCGAAGTCGATCGTGGACGTAGCCGCGGGTAGCGGTGCTTGGGGTTGTGCCACGCGAGCATGACCAGGTCGTCGTCGCACGGGGCTCGGGCTGCGGCGTTGACATGGACGAGACGACAGCCGCGAGCTGCTCACAGGCCGGACCGACGAGGCTGAATCGCCCCCGCCCGTTGGCGAGAGGCCCGCTGGTTGGTTCTTGCTGCAAGCCGTTGCAACACGCCACAATCCGTTGCATGACGCAAGCGCCGACATGGACACCCCCGCTGCCGTGACAGACCCGGCGAGAAGTGCCTCACCATGGTGGCGATCGGCCGTGATCTACCAGATCTACCCCAGGTCTTTCGCCGACTCGAATGGTGACGGCATCGGCGACCTGCCGGGGATCACCTCGCGGATGCAGCACCTCGTGGACCTCGGCGTCGACGCGCTCTGGCTGTCACCGTTCTACGTCTCCCCGATGGCTGACGCGGGTTACGACGTCGCTGATCACCGGGACGTCGACCCCGCGTTCGGCACGCTGGCGGACGCGGACCGCCTCATCGCCACTGCCAGGACGCTGGGCCTGCGGGTGATCGTGGACCTCGTGCCAAACCACACCTCCGACGAGCACGCATGGTTTCGAGCCGCGCTGGCCGCCGGGCGAGGAAGTGCGGAACGAGCCAAGTACTTCTTCCGCGACGGCCAAGGCGAGTTTGGCGAACTACCACCAAACTCCTGGCGCAGCGTGTTCGGGGGCGCCGCCTGGACGAGGACGACCGACCGCGATGGCCGGCCGGACCAGTGGTACCTCCACATGTTCGACGCCAAGCAGCCAGACCTCGACTGGACGAATCACGAGGTGCGCGCCGAGTTCGACGACGTGTTGCGCTTCTGGCTGGACCGCGGGGTGGACGGGTTCCGCGTAGATGTCGCACACGGGATGATCAAGGCCGAGGGGCTCCCGGATTGGGATCACGAGCAGTCTCTGCTGGATGGGAGCGGCCCGGACGGCGAGCGGCCCCCGATGTGGGACCAGGACGGCGTCCACGAGATCTACCGTTCCTGGCGCCGTCTGCTCGACAGCTACGAGGGCGAGCGGATGATGGTGGCCGAAGCGTGGGTAGCGCCCGCCGAGCGCTTGTCCCGCTACGTTCGCCAGGACGAGATGCACCAGGCGTTCAACTTCGACTTCCTCGGCGCTCAGTGGAGGGCCGATGACCTTCGGCAGTCCATCCGCTCCTCGCTGGCCGCGGGCGCGGCCGTCGGGGCGCCGGCAACCTGGGTCCTGAGCAACCACGATGTCCTACGCCACACGACACGGCTGGCGCTGCCGTTGGACACCACGTGGCCCAACGGCATCAGGGCGACCGATCCGCAACCCGATCAAGACCTAGGGCTGCGCCGCGCGCGCCGCTTCGATGATCATGCTCGCGCTGCCTGGCTCTAGCTACCTCTACCAGGGCGAGGAGCTCGGCCTGCCTGAGCACACAGCCCTACCCGATGAGGTCCGCCAGGACCCCGCGTGGTTTCGCCACGGCGGCACCGAGGCCGGCCGGGACGGCTGCCGCGTGCCCATGCCCTGGGAAGCCGCAGCCCCGGGCTACGGGTTCAGCCCGACGGGCACGACGTGGCTGCCCCAGCCGGATTCCTACCGCCAGCTAGCGGTGGACGCGCAGTCCAAGCACGTGTCCTCGACCCTCGAGCTCTACCGGAGCGCCCTCCGGAACCGACGCGAGGCCGGACTGGGCGAGGGGACGCTCCGCTGGGACGGCGGTGGTGACGATCGGGTGCTGGTCTTCACGAACTGCGGCCGCCGCGCCGCGGTCTCCGTGTTGGTCAACTTCGGTGTCGAGGCGGTACCGCTGCCGACCGGCGCGGACGTGCTCCTCTCAAGCGGTCCCCTAGATCAGGCTGGGCGTGTCCCGGAGGACGTCGCGGTCTGGTTCGTCACGACCCCAGACCCGGATGCACCGCGGGGTCACTGACACTTGCCGTTTCCTCCGTCTGAAGCAGTACATCCTCGGCGGTGGCCTAACAGTTGGACGGGCTCTGCGGCTCGTCGACTCCCGGGCCAGCGCCATCAGATCCGCACAGGGACAAACACATGGCCGTGACGCATCCCGATTTAGTGCCGGCGAGCTACGTCGACGCCCAAGGCGTAGTCCAGCATCTTGACGGTGCGACGCGCGCCGTCGTGCAGGCCGCCGTGACCAACAGGGGTATCTCCCAAACGCCGCTTGTCTGCGTGCCAGGGGAACGGTGGGAGCGGCTGGACGGTCACCTCGAGACGTTGGACGGGTCCTACCTCGGCCCTGTCGAGGACGTCGCGCCCCCGGCGGGCTACTACCGGCTGGTCACGGCGGACGGCCGTCGCCGCCTGCTCCTGAGCGCCCCGGCGACCTTTCCCCAGCCCGAGCGCGGCTGGGGCTGGGCCGTGCAGCTCTACGCGGCCCGGTCGCGCGGCTCGTGGGGCATCGGCGACTTCCGCGACCTCGCGCACATCGCGCGCCGGGCGCGCGACGCCGGTGCGGCCTCCGTGCTCATCTCCCCGCTGCACGCGGCGGCGCCGTGCTCGGTCCAGCAGGCCTCGCCGTACTCGCCCGCCTCGCGCGAGTGGCTGCAGCTGCTCCACATCGCCATCGAGGACGTCCCGGGCGCCGACGCCGTCGACCTGTCCGACCTCGCCGCACGCGGCCGTGGGCTCAACGCCACGCGGCGCATCTACCGCGACGGGGTGTGGGCGCTCAAGCACGCCGCGCTGCTGCGCATCTGGCAGGCCACGCGCCGCCGCCTGCCCGTCGAGCACGACGTCTGGGTCGCCGCGGGCGGGGAGGACCTGCGCCGCTTCGCGACGTGGTGCGTCCTGGCCGAGCGCATCGGCACGGCGTACTGGCCCAGCTGGCCCGAGCAGTACCGCACCCCGCCGGCGCGGCGCACTACGCCGAGGAGAACGCCGAGCGCGTCGCGTTCTACTGCTGGGCGCAGTGGGTCGCCGACGTGCAGCTCGCGACGGCGTGCGAGGCGGGCGCGACGATCGTGGCCGACGTCGCGGTCGGCTTCGACTCCTCCTCGGCCGACGCGTGGGCCCACCAGGACGCCGTCGTGTTCGACTACGAGGTCGGCTGCCCGCCCGACCGGCACAACCTCGACGGCCAGACGTGGGGCCTGCCGCCGCTGAGCCCGACGGCGCTCGTCGCCTCGGACCTGCGGCCGTTCGTCGCGATGGTCCGCTCGGCGCTGGCCCACGCCGGTGCGCTGCGGATCGACCACGTCATGCAGCTGTGGCGTCTCTACTGGGTGCCGGTCGGCGGCCACCCCGCCGCGGGCGCCTACGTCCGGTACCCGGTCGAGGCGATGCTCGCGGTGCTGCGGCTCGAGGCGCACCGCGCGGGGGCCTGGGTCGTCGGCGAGGACATGGGCACGGTCGCCGAGGGCGTGCGCGAGACGATGGCCGAGCAGGGGATGCTCGGCTACCGCGCCGCCCTGCGCCTGCCGGTGGACCAGTTCCCCGAGGCCGCGATGGGCGCGTCGTCCACGCACGACCAGGCGACGGTCGCCGGCACGCTGACCGGCTCGGACATGGCCGACCTGCGCGCGATCGGGAAGTCGGCGAACTTCGAGCAGCTCGAGGGCGTGCGCCGCGAGCTCGCGGCCGCGGCCGGGGTCGACCTCGACGCCCCCGTCGGCCCGGAGCAGGTCGCCCAGGCGGTCCGCGCCCAGTACGCCCGGCTCTCCGCCTGCGCGGCCCGCGTCGTGCTCGCCTCGCTGGACGACGCCGGCGCGGTCGCCGAGCGCCCCAACATGCCCGGCACGGTCACCGCGTGGCCGAACTGGTGCCTGAGCCTGCCCCGCCCGGTGGAGGACCTGCTCGAGGAGCCGCTCGCGCAGGACGTCGCGCGCATCCTCGACGGGCGCCGCGCGGTCTGACGGCCCTGCGACGCGCGGGAGAAAGGGCCAGCACACGCCCAAACGGGCTCTGGGGCATGACGGATTCAGCGCGAAGGGGCGCGCCAGCAACCCCACATGTGGATCTTCAGGCTGTTGACTCCGGCCGGAAAAGGTCCGCTGCGCGCAACGTCTACTGCCGGCGTCGGACTTGTCGATGAGCACTACTGTGAGCACTCGGCATTTCCGCGCGACCGTGGCGACGCTCCTGGTCGCCGCTGGCGCGTCGCTCGCAGTGGCGGTCACGTCCCCACCTGCAGGGCAACCGGTGCTGCTCGCACGCCAAGGTCTCGATGATGGGTTCTCGCCGACCGCGCGGGAGCCCGCCGCGCCAGGGGCTAAACCGCTCCTGGCAGCTTCCGGCCTGGTGCCCGGTCACCCGCTGGCCGGGTGCGTCGAACTGCCTCGCTGGACCGAGCCCGGGCAGGTACACCTCCTGGCCGAAGAGCTGAACGGGGTGCTCGCGCCGTTGCTCCTTGTGACGGTCGCTACAGGAACCGGATCGAGTGCCGACTGCGCCGACTTCTCGGGCGTGACTTTGTACGAGGGCACGCTTGCGGACCTGGCAGCGTCGGACGGCCTAGACACGGGTTGGGCCCCAGCCGATGGGGCGCGAACTTTTCGGGTGACCGTGGAGGTGGCCGACGATGAGCGCGCCGCCGGTGCTACGGCGACGACGACGTTCCTTTGGGTCGCGGTACCCGCCTCGCCCGACGACGACCTGCCTCCGCCTGATTCACAAGCCGCATGGGGGACGTCGGCATCGCGAGCCGACACCGGGCCGTCGCACCCCACGACCTCGCCTGCGAACAGCGCACCGTCCGGCGGCGATACGAGCGCTGTGCAGTCCTCGGTGAAGCACTCGCCCGAGCCCACAGTTGGCATCGCCCTCGAAGCCGGACCGGTGCGCGTCTTCCTGCGCGACCTGGCCCGGACGGCCTGGCTGCCTCTGCTGCTCCTCGTCCTGCTGCTCGTCTACTTAAGGCTGCAGGACCGCCTCGACCGTGATGATCCAAAACTGGCCCTCGCCCCGATGCACCCAGACCAGCTCGTCCCGTTCCCGACCTCGCCCCGGAGCCGACCGTGACCCAGACGTCCGATCCCTCGCGCCACGGCCTCGTGCCCCTGGTCGACCGGGTGCGCTGGGCAGGTTTGCTCCGCATCGGCCTGTTCGGCGCAGCAGCTGGTCTTGTTCTCACTGCACCGACACGATCGCTCGACGCGGCAGCGCTCATCGCCGGGGCGCACCTAACGTTCGTGCTCGTCGCCCTGCTGGCTTCCCGGTTGGGACGCAAGGCGACGATCACGGCGCTCAACGCCTCGCTCGTGCTCGACGGGTTCGTCCTCGCTGCGGTGGTCCACGTGCTCGGCAACCTGAGTGGCTTCGTGACTGCCCTCTATGTCATCCACGTGAGTGCGGTAAGCCTGCTCATGAGCTTCCGGACGGGCGTCAAGGTTGCGCTGTGGCACTCGTTGGTCGTGCTCGTCTTCCTCCATGCCTCCGCGACCGGTGTGCTGCGCGGTGGCACGCTCGAGGGTCGGCCGGTCATCATGACCACCTACCTCGGATTCCTGCTGCTGCTCTGGGTCGCCGCGCTCGGCACGTCGGCGTTCGCTGCGCTCAACGAGCGCGAGCTCCGGCGGCGACGGTACGACGCTGAAGTCCTACACCGCCTCGCTGTTGCCCTGTCGACCGTCGACGACCCAGAGAGTGTCGTGCACAGCCTTGCCCGAGCGGTCGTCGACGATCTCGGCGTACGGCGGGCGCTCGTGGCCGTGACGCCCGGTCAACCGACCCACGATGGAGGCCTGGTCACAGAGCTCTGTGTCGTCCTGACGAGTCCGGAGTCGGACAAGTTGGTGCTGGGCCCGGCCGACCGGCGGACCGCGGTGTCCACGCATGGTCCAACAACGGGCTGCGCAGACGCGCCCGGTTCGCTCCTGGCTCGAGTCCCCGTCGGAGGCGGCCCGGTGCTCGCCATCAAGGCGGACCCGACCTGGGACGAATGGCTCGTCCAACGCCTGCCCCAAGCGCAAGGCATCGTCGCGCTACCGCTGCCCCTCGGTGATGCCGGGCGAGGATGGCTCGTGCTGGAGCTCGGTCGACGCCGGCTCAACGGCGTCGACCGGCGACTGCTGTCCACCGCCGAGCAGGCGGTGGCACACGCCGCCCTGGCGCTGACGCGCGCGGCTGCCGTCGCATCCCTGCGCCGGATCGCCGAGACGGATGGCCTGACCGGCGTCGGGAACCGGCGCGCCTTCGACGCTGCGCTCGCCCACGCGATCGACACCGCACGGTCAGGGCAGGAGGGCTTCTCCGTGGCATTGATGGACCTCGACCACTTCAAGGCCGTCAACGACAGCCACGGTCACGCTGTCGGCGACGAGGTACTCCGGGCGGCCGCGCACGCAGTTCGCATGGCGAGCCGAACCGGCGACATGGTCGCGCGGTACGGCGGGGAGGAATTCGCTGTGATCCTGCCCGGTGACGCGCGATCTGCTGTGTCGGTAGCAGACCGCCTACGGCGAGCCGTCGAAACGTCCGAGGCGCCTCTGCCGGTCACCTGCAGCGTGGGTGTAGCGCCGTGGACCGCAGATGCCTCGATCGCGGACGTGCTCCGGTCTGCGGACAGCGCGCTCTACCGCGCGAAGGCGGCGGGACGCAATCGGACAGTCGACGCCACGGAGGCGGAAGTGGACCCAATTTCCACCGAGTCGACCGCCGTGCGGGCGTGACATCCCGGCTCGGCGACCGGGGTGCCGGATCACGATGGCTCAATCGTTCACCTGCGGTGGGCCCCGGCCGATGGAGTGGTGACCATCCACCATCCACCATCCACCAGCCAGGAGCGCCACATGACCGAGAAGACGAGCCCGGGCCGCCACCGCGTGCACCCGGCCAAGCGCAGCAGACGTACTGCCGGCGTGACAACCGTCCTCGTGCTTATCGTCGCCAGCGGCGCAGCCATGTCCACCTGGTCGGGGTTCAGCGCTCAGACGACGAACGAGGCAAACAGCTTCAGCACCGCCCAGATCAGCCTCACCGACAACGACACGGGCGCCTATGCGATGTTCCGATCGGCGAACGGCGGCAATGCCTACGCTCTCCTTCCCGGCGATGTCGTGACCGAGTGCATCGGCGTGACGTACACGTCCAACGCGACCACCCGAACGCCGACCGTGAAGCTGTCCGCCACCGGCGGCGCGGGCACGCTAGCGCCCGACGTCAATGTCACGGTGACCCGTGGAACGATCACCGGCACGCCGTCGTGGCCGACCACGACCTGCGGCAGCGGGTTCACCGCCGATGCCATCGGCCAGCTGTACACCGGCAATCTGCAGGACTTCATCACGGCGGTTAGCACCACGCCGCTGGACACCGGGACCTGGGGGAACAACGCCGCCGGAGAGACGCACTACTTCCAGGTGCGCGCCGAGGTGCTGGCGACGGCGTCCCAGAACGAGACGGTGGCGCCGTTCACCCTCGCCTTCACCTCCGACACCAACTGAGCTCTTGTGTCTCGCCGCCGGGCCGCGACGGCGCCGAACCGCCGGTCCGGACTGGTTCGGCGCCTCGGTCGCATCCGCGTGGAAGCCCTGGTCATGGTCGCGCTCATCCTCGCGATCGCCAGCCTCGCCGTTGCCGGTTGGCAGATCGTCATCGACAGGAGCGACAGCATGCGGCCGACCCTGCGCGCGGGCGACCTGCTGCTGCTGCGACCGGTCGGCCTCGGCGCCACCGACGCCGGTGACATCCTCACCTTCCCGAATCCGCGGGCACAGGACCGCACGCTGACCCACCGCCTCGTCATACGCACGGACACGCCCGACGGCTTCACCGTCCAGACCAAGGGAGACGCGAATACCGCGAGCGAAACTTGGCCGGCACCCCGTGACGCCGTCGTCCATCAGGTCGCCGTTCGAGTCCCCCACGTCGGTCGCGCGGTCGCCGCCCTCGGCCTCCCTCTAGTGCGGGCCTGCGCGATCACCGGCCTCATCGCAATCTTCACCGTCACAACTCTGCGCCGCGTCTGGCGCACGGACCAGCTGTGAGCCCGGCCCGACGTCGATCGAGGCGCACCGCCCTCTGGGCTCTCGCCGTCTTACTGTGGCTGCCGCTCGGGACAGGCATGACCTCGAGCGGCATCACAGCCATGACGGTCAGCGCGGGGAACCAGCTCGCTACAGCAACGACCTTCGCTTGGCACCCCTTCCTTCGAGCGCAACCACACCGACCACGAGTCCCATCAACAGCAGCACGTCGGTCTCGTCCTGGACGCCCCGACTCGCCGACGTGGCGGGCGCGCCTTGGGTCGCCTGGGCCGAGACGAGCGGGAGCGGGCGGCAGGTCCGGGTCAAGCGCTGGGACGGCACGGCTTGGCAAGCCGTCGGTGGAGCTCTTGGTACGAACGCGCGAACACCGGCGATCGCCGCAGTCGACGGAACTGTCTTCGTCGCCTGGTCGGAGGTCGGCACGCCCAGCACGATCCGGATCGCGCGCTGGACAGGCGGCGCGTGGCAGACAGTCCAAGCCGGGTCTCAGGATGCCTGGAACTTGGACAACCAAAAGAACGCCTACCGGCCACGCCTCACCGCGGTCGGTACCTCGCTCTGGGCGGTGTGGCAGGAACTGGACAGCAGCGGCAGCTACCTCCAAGTCAAGTGGCGCAGTTACAACACTCTGACCTCATCGGCCAGCGGTAGCGGAATCATGGCTTACGACAACGCAAAGCAGGCAGTCGATCCGGACGTCGCCACGGTTGCGGGGCAGCCCTGGGTGGTGTTCTCCGAAACGAACGGCAGTGGTATCTCGACAATCCGGGTGCGGTCACCGTCCGTGGGCCGCGGGACGGAACTCAACGTGAACGCCGCCCAGCCTGCTTACGGCCCCTCCATCGCAGTCGGACTCGATGACCTGCCTCACATCGCATTCCGCGAGCAGACAGCCGGCTGCTGGCAGGTCCGCACGCGGCGATGGACCGGTAGCACGTGGCTGCAGTCCGGGGGTCGAGTCTGGCTCCCACCGTCTGCACAATGTCGAGCGTCGGCGGCGGATCACCGCAGTACCCGGACGGGATGCCGAACGTCGGGGATCCCAGCATCGCCGTCGTCGGGTCTATCCCTTGGCTCACCTGGGCCGAGCGCAACGCGAACGGCAACTTCGACATGGTGGTCGCTCGCTACGCAGCGAGCACCGACCAGTGGATCCGGACCTCAGTCGTGGACATCGGCCCGGCGGCGGACACGGTGACGGGTCACCTCCTCGCTTCAGGCGGTCGCCCTCACGTGACATTCACTGAGTGGGACGGAATCAACTGGGAGGCTCGGGTGGCTCGGTGGTGACGACGAAAGCCCGGTTGCCTCGTGTTCTGACTGCAGCTCTGGTCCTGACGGCGGGAGGGACAGCAGCCCTCGCCTGGTCGGAGAGGACGACGATCCACAGCAGCGCCGGTAACAGCTTCACCGCCGCGACCGTCGTCCTCACCGATGACGACCGCGGCACCGCTCTATTCCATCCTGCGGACGGGGAGGCGGCGGCGATGGTGCCCGGCCAGCAGATCGTAAGGTGCGTCGCCGTCGTGCTGGCGACCGACGCGACGGCCGGTAGGCAAGACGTCGTGTTCTACGCCTCGGGCTCGGGTGAGCGCGCCGAAGCGGGCCTGAGCGACTCGCTGGAGCTCACCGTCGAGCGAGGGTCCGCATCGGGCACGAAGACCCCCGAGACTCCGTGTGGCGAAAGCTACGAACCTGATCCAGCTGGGCCTGTCTTCCGCGGAACGCTCGCGACCTTCCTGTCGGCGCACGGGTCATCGGACACCGGGGCACCCACCGGCGAGTGGAGGCATGTGCCAAATGGTGATGAGCACGTCTTCCGGATCTCCGTTGGCCTGGCCGACGACGCCACAACGCCCGGAGCCTCTGTGAGCGCCGTCACCTTCTTCTGGAAGTCTGTCACCACTTGATCGGCATGCGGGCCACCACTGACTTGGCGAAGGTCGACGGCCCGTACCGGCCCAGCCTCACGGGGGACGCCCGCGCCGGGTCGGCTATCGCCGAGGCGCCCGACCACATGCCCGAGACCGGGTGAACCGACGTCTCAAGCGTCTCAGTGCTGCGGTGAACGTTGCCCGCCGAATGATGAATACGCGATGCCCTTTGGACAGAGGATGCGCATCGTGGGAATGTTGAGCACATGGCACAGCAGACGAAGGTCACCATTCTCGACGACATCGACGGTACCGAAGGCGCCCAGAGCGTCGCCTTCTCCTACGAGGGTCAGTCCTACGAGATCGACCTCGGCGACAAGAACCGTGAGGTCCTGGTCAAGGCGCTGCAGCCCTACATCGACGCTGGTCGGAAGGTCGGCGGCGGACGCTCTCGCAGCGGCGGTGCTGCTCCCCGGACGCGCGCGGGCAACGCCGACACGACGGCCATCCGCGAGTGGGCGAAGGCGAACGGCATCACGGTCAACGAGCGTGGCCGGATCGCGGATTCGGTGCGCCAGCAGTACGAGGCCGCGAAAGCCTGAGGCGCCCAGCGCTCCTCAAAGCCGCGCTCAGCGATGGCGGTAAATTAGCCAGGCGGTAACGAGCGCCAGCCCGTGCGCGCCGGTCAGGCCGGACACGGCGCCGACGACCACCATCCGGACGCCGCTCACCGCCGCTCTTGCTCGAGCACGCGAACGTCGGGGAACAAGCCGGCCGGCGGCGCCTCGTACGGGAGGGGTTCGCCGGGACGGTTGCTGTCGGTGGAGGTGGCGAAGGGGCCTTCGGGGTCCATGAGCATGCGCATGTGGTGGTCGGCGTGGTCGCGGAGCCAGATGCTCATGCCGGTGGCGGGGTCCAGGCGCAGCTGCTCCCAGGACCGCCATAGTGCGTCCAGCCGCAGGACGGCCTCGGCGTTGCGCCACCAGCGGGCCGACCACCGGTGGGAGGCCCGCTCCCCACCCGCCGGCGGTACACCTGGACGATGATCTCGCGGACGAAGTCGTCGAGGCTGCCGTAGTAGAGCTGCGGCACCTCGGCGTCGTCGCCCCGGCCGCGCTGGAGCTCGGCGATCTCTTCTAGTTGCTCGACGTCGGACCAGTCCCCCAGCAGCGGGTCGTTCATCGCCGCTCCCCCGCCTCGGGCGCCGCCACCGCGGCGGCCTGCTCAAGGACGCGGGCAGCCTGCGGGTCGTGGGCGGCGATAGAGGCTCGAACCGCCGCCGCGTGCGGGCCCGTCATCCAGGGCTGGGTGCGGATGAGGGTCGGCCGAGAGCCGGACGCCAAGACGACGGCGCGGCCTCTGGGCAGGGCGGCGAGGTCGGCGACGTCGAGGATGCGTTCGCGGTGCAGCTGGGCGGAGACGGTGCGGCTGCCGCGGCCGGTGGAGACGGAGGTGGCGCGGCGGTCGTAGTCGCCGATGGTGCGCGACAAGTCTTCGAGGAAGGCGGCTTCGCTGACGCCGCCGCCGTAGACCTTGACGTTCGCGGCGGACCAGAGCTTCTTCATGCCGGACCAAGCTCGCCGTCGCGCCGGTGATCAGCCACGACTCCCTCGACGCCCTGCCGGCCTCGCGGACCCGCGACTACGTCCGCGGTCTGCTCGTTGAGCACGGCGCACTCCCCCGGCGCGACGAGCTGCTGGCTCGGTTCACGACGTGGAGCGACCAGGCACTCGACAGACTTCCCCGGTGAGCACCGCGACGCCGTCCGGCGTTTCGTCCGCTGGCACCTGATCCGGCGCATGACCACCACACCTGGAGACGTCACCCAAGGAACCTTCCTGCGCTCGAAGCAGACCACGACCGTCGCGATCGACTACTCCCGGCGCACCTACATCCGTGCCTGCCAGTCAACCGAGCGAGTCGGATCGGACGTCCTGACCAGGGCGTACGGACGCTCACGGACGAGCGCAGGCCAGACGACGTCGCCATGATCGCTGCCGTTCTGTGCACGGGCGGCAAGCGGCGGCGATGAACCCCGGTGCCTGTCCGATGCGCTCAGGGCTCGGATGGTGCGCGGCCGGGACGGCTGGTGGCGTCCGCGCGCGCGGCCGCGCCTACCCGGTGACGTCGCGCTCGGTCTGTCGCTCGGTCGCCGCGGCGGGCTCGGGCACATGGTCCGGGGCGCCGACGTGGTATCCGCTGCGCCGGCGGTGCACCCAGGTCAGACCCCACAGCACCACGCCGACCACGAGCAGGCCGCCGCCGATCTCGTACTGCTCCCTGGTCGCCCCGACGTCCACGGCAGCACCAGGTAGACGCACGCGACCACGCCCACCACCGGGAGGAACGTCGGGGTGCGGAAGTGGTGGTGCTCGTGGTCGGCGGGCTGTCGACGCAGCACGAGCACCGCGGCATTGACCACGGCGAAGACCGCGAGCAGCAGCAGCGACGTCGTGCCGCCGAGCAGCAGGGCGATGGTCGCGTCCGGGTTCAGCGAGATGTACGAGACGAGCACGACCGCGATGGCGGCGACGAAGGCGATCGACGCCCAGGGGTGCGTCGGCCGGGAAGGACCTTGGACAGGAACGGCGGGAGGACGGCCTGCTTGCTCATCCCGTAGAGCAGGCGACTCGCCATCATCACGTTGAGCAGAGCGCTGTTCGCGACGGCGAACATCGAGATGAACGGCAGCAGCGAGTTGATCGGGAACCCGGGCGCGGCGGTCTGCACCACGGTGACGAGCGGGGTGTCATTGCCCGCCAGCTCCCCCACGGGTACGAGCGCGACCGCGACGATCGAGACCAGCACGTACACAGCGGCCGTGATCCCCAGGCCGGTGAGCATGATGCGCGGGAAGATCCGGTGCGGCTCCTTGGTCTCCTCCGCCATGTTGACCGAGTCCTCGAACCCGACCATCGCGAAGAAGGCCAGCGAGGTCGCAGCGCTGACCGCGAGGAGCACGCTCTTCTCCTCCTGCGTGTCGAACGCGACCACGCGGGAGAAGTCGGCCAGTCCCCCGAAGATCCCGGCGAACCCGATGAAGATCACCAGCAGCAGCCCGGACAGCTCGATCATCGTGAGCACGACGTTGAGCCCGACGCTCTCGGCCACACCACGCAGGTTGACCGCGGCGATGACGACGATGAAGAGCAGGGCGATGACGAGCCGCACCGTCGACGCCTCGCCGAGCCCGAAGGCGACCGCGACATTGCTGGCGAACGCACCGGACGCGGCGGACGCCGACGTGATACCCGACGACATCACGGTGAAGGCGACGAGGAACGTGACGAAGTGGATGCCGAACGCCTTGTGCGTGTACAGCGCCGCACCCGCCGCCTGCGGGTACTTGGTGACGAGCTCCAGGTAGGAGCACGCCGTCACCAACGCGACCAGGAACGCGATGAGGAACGACAGCCAGGCAGCCCCACCGACCTCCGCGGCCACCTGGCCGGTGAGCGCGTAGATCCCGGTCCCCAGGATGTCGCCGATGATGAAGAGCAGGAGCAGCTTCGGACCCATCACGCGCTTCAGCGAGAGGTTCGGAGGCCGGGAGCCGGCCGGTGGTCCTGCGGGCACGGTCATCTCGGGGCTCCTCGCGACTGGGCTCGGCGGGCCCGACCGGCCGCCGCTCCATGCTCGACAGTGTGCTCCCGGGTCAGCGCGCTGTGCGAGCAGCTCGCAGGAGCCGGCCGGGGAGACTCGTGGCCGTCTGCGGGACCGCGACGTATCCGGCCCGCCCTCCGCTCGGTAGCGTGCTGCGCATGCCCATCACCTTCGAGAACGTCGGCATCGCCGTGCGGGACCTCGAAGCGACGATCGCCTTCTTCACCGACCTCGGACTGATCGTCGTCGGGCGGGACACGGTCAGCGGCGCGTGGACGGACACCGCCGTCGGCCTCGATGGCAACCACGCGAAGATCGCCCTGCTCCGGACGCCGGACGGCAACGGTCGACTTCGAGCTGTTCGAGTACATCCACCCGGAGGCGATCGAGACCGCACCCACACTCCCCCACCAGTTCGGCATGCACCGCGTCGCCTTCTCGGTCGACGACATCGACGCAGCCCTCGAGGTGGCGGCGCGGCACGGGTGCCATCCGCTGCGGGGCGTGGCCACCTACGAGGACGCCTACCGGCTCACCTACGTCCGCGGCCCGAGCGGCATCCTCGTGATGCTCGCCGAGAAGCTGGACCGCAGCTGACCGACGGCCACCCACGTCCCGGGCGTCGATCCCGGGCTGTCCGGACGTCGTCGCCCGATGTGTGGCCTCACCGCGGTGACGTCGCACGCCGGCCGGGTCCGCGACCGTCCGTGCCCCCGCCGCCGGGTGTTGTCCCGGCTCGTCCGATGGGGAACGGTGGGAGCGCATCGTCGACCCGAGAGGCTCTGTCCATGACGTCCAGCACACCCATCCGCCGGGCGGCCGTCGGCATCACGGCCGCTGCTGCCCTCGCCCTCCCCCTGGCCGCAGCGCCCGACCGCGACGCCGTCGCCTCCCCCGCCACGACCCCCGTCGTCGGCGCGGCGGCCTGGGCGGACGACCCGACAGCACTCTCCCGTGCCGTCCTGCAGGCCGCGCAGCACGCCGCCCCCGGACCCGCGACCCTCGGCGCTGCCCGGACCCCCGCGCCCCAGGCCCAGGCGCGCCCGGCGGCCGACCCCGCGGGCCTCGACGCGGCGCTGCGCACCCTGGTCGACGACGGCGCCGTCGCCGTCACCGCGCGGATCGAGACGCCGACGCTGGTCTGGTCCGACGCGGAGGGCCTCCGGCACCTCGACCGACGTCAGCCGGCCCGCGACCACGACCGCTTCCGCATCGCGAGCATCACCAAGCCGATGATCGCCACGATCGTCATGCAGGAGGTGGAGCGGGGCACCTGGACGCTGGACACCCGCGTCGAGGACGTCCTGCCCGGGCTGATCCCGGGTCAGCCGGACGTCACCCTCGAGCACCTGCTGAGCCACCGCTCCGGGATGCCGACCGGCACGGATGTCATGGTGGCCACCCGGATGGTGGACCTGGGGTCCTGGGACGAGTTCGTCGCGGCGTTGGATCACGACTACACCGACGTCGACCACGTCAGCGCCGCGCTCGCCACGCCGTGGCACTTCCCCCCGGGCACCGGGTTCTCCTACTCCAACGCCGGCTACGTCGTCCTCGGGATGCTGCTGGAGGAGGTGACCGGGCGAGACCTCGACCGGCTGCTCCGCGACCGCGTCTTCCGGCCGGCCGGCATGCCGCGCAGCGACTACCCCGACGACGCGCAGTCGCGCGGCCCGTTCCTCGCCGAGGCCGCGTACCTCGGTGCCCAGGGCACGGGAGGGACGCCGTGGGCTCGTCTCGACCGCTTTGACCCCGACGTCTTCGGGGCGGCCGGCGCCGCGACCAGCACGACGAAGGACATGCTGGCCTTCACCGACGCCCTGCTCACCGGCCGGCTCACCCGGCCCGAGACCGTGGCGAGCATGATGGCGCCGCGCAGCACGGACCTGCTCGAGTACGGCCTGGGGGTGTACCGCGTACCGGACCCGTGCGCACCGCCCGAGGCGCCCGCCTACCTGTACGGCCACGACGGCGGGTCGTACGGCACGGTCAGCTTCGCGCTGAGCTCCCCGGACGGCTCGCGCTCGTTCTCCCTGGCCGTCACCGGGCGCAGTCTCGTCGGCGACGCCGAGGCGCCGTACGACCTCAACGCCCTGCTCGTGCCGATGCTGCTCGCCACCTGCTGAACCCGCCCGGGCGGCTGGAACCCGCCCGGCGGCTACGCTCACCCGCGTGCTGCCACGTCATGCGCGGTCCCTCCTCGTCGTCGGCCTCGCATTCGTGACGGTCGGCGTCGCGATGCTGGCGTTCGCCCCGACCAACCAGTTCGGCTGGTTCGCGTACGCCCCACTGCCGTCGGGCGACGCGTTCATGCCGGGCGTCGTCCTCGGGACGGTGCACCTGTGGGGCGCCGCCGTCGGCGCCGTCGGGCTCGTGGTGGCCGGCTGGGCAGCGGGCTACCTCGCCGGCCGGCGGGCGCGGCAGCCCTGACCGACCCGACCCGCGCCGTCGGACCGTCAGCCGAAGGCGACGAGACCCTGCGTGGTCCCGTTGCCCGCGAAGCCGACCAGACGACCCTCCTCGGCCCGGAGGTGGTAGACGTCCTCGGGTAGATCCACCTCCCACCGCAGCCGGCCGTCGTCGATCCCGTACGCGGCGAGCACGGTGCCCCGCTCCGGGTCCGCGACCACGCACAGCAGAAGTCGACCGTCGGTGAGGACGGGGAACTGACCGTCCAGCGCGACGTCGACCTGCCACAGGGGCCGCCCGACGCCGGCGCTCAGTGCGGCGAGACCGTCGGAGCGGGTGATCACGATGCGCCCGTCGACGACGGCGCCCGCCGCGGTGGCGCCGGACTGCGGAAGGGTCCACCGCGGTCGCCCGGACGAGGCGTCGTACGCCGTGAGGTCGTCCGCGACCGTGCGCGCCAGGACGAGGTCGTCCGCCGACCCGTCGTTCACCGTGATGGGCAGCGGGCGTCCGTCGACGGTGAACGCCGACGACGTCCTCGGGTCGAGGAGGCGCGTCCGCTCGTCACCGGGCTCCCCGGTTCGACGACCAGCCCGCCGGGCAGCAGGTCCAGCCACCCTGCTCCCGTCGGGGACGGCTGCCAGCGATGGAGCTCGCGGCCGTCCACGGAGAGCACCCAGCCGCTGTCACCGCCGGCGACGACCAGGTCGTCCTCCACCGCGACCGACGCCCACCGTCCGGAGGTGCTGGGCGTCAGGGCGTCGGGGCTGGTGAACGACCATCGCTCCTGCTCCGCCCCCGCATCGGTGCGGCGCACCACCAGCCGGCCGTCGTCGTCGAGGTGGCTGAGCACCAGGTCCGCGCCGAGGGCGGCCACCGCGGTGGTGGGGACCGTGGGCTCCTCACGCAGGACCGTGCCGGTCGTGGCGTCGAGCACCAGCAGCCGTGCCGCGGTGGGCTGGAACGTCGCGGCAGGCCCTCCGGTGTCGGCCGGCTCCGTCTCGACCACGACGCACGTCATCACCCGCTCCCACGCTGCGGTCGCCCCCGGCGGCGGTGACGGTGACGTCGCACCGTCCGGCGCCCCGCTGGACCCCCGACCTCCGGGACTGCGCACGTCACACCACCGGCGCGCTCGCCCTCCGTGACCAGGGGCGTGCGCCACACCACGGCACCGGTGGCCTCCGCCAGGCCGACCGCGTCCACCCGGCCGAGCTCGATCTGGGCAGGACCGACTAGCAGGCCATCGATCCGGGCGGTCTGCCACATGCTGAGGCCGTCGGCTCGCCACAGCTCCCGGACGGGACCGTCGACGGGCGCCAGGACCCCGGGCAGCCCGCGGAGATCGACGAGCGCGGCGTCGCTGCGCCGCGAGTCGACCACCGCGGCGACGGCGACGGCCAGGACGAGCACGGCGGCCAGCGCCCAGAGCCGGCGCGGCGTCAGCCAGGCCCTCCGCGGAGGCGCGCCGACGGGAGGGGCGGGATCGTCCGACCCGGGCGACCCCGGGTCGTCGTGCAGGACGACGTCGCGCATGTCCCGCTGCGAGGGGCTCACGGACCCAGCATCCCAGCGAGGGCGCGCAGCGAGAAGCCGCCGCGGGCACTGCGTGCAGCCTCGGCATGGTCCGCGCCCGGCCTCAGGCGTCGACGAGGTCGATCGTCGCCGAGGGGGCGGCGTAGTGGCGGTCACCCAGGGGGACGGCGCACAGCAGGGGCAGGTAGGCGAGCGCCTCCGACCACGTCATCGCATCGGTCACCACGTCGCGGCCGTCCGTGTAGTGGTAGGCGAGACGCACGAACGCCCCGCTGCGAGCGGGCGCGACCAGCTCCGACACCGTCCACGACCTTCCACCGGGGACGCCCCAGTGGCGCCCGTGCCCTTCCCATCGGCGGGGGGCGGTCGTCCATGAGCCGCCGGTGGCTGACGGCGCCCTCGCCCCGGCCTCCGGGTCGCGGGCGCGGTCACGTCCCGACGTAGGCCGCGAGGTGCTCCCCGGTGATCGTCGAGCGGCTCGCGACCAGGTCGGCCGGCGTGCCCTCGAAGACGATGCGGCCGCCGTCGCGCCCCGCGCCGGGGCCCAGGTCGATGATCCAGTCCGCGTGCGCCATGACGGCCTGGTGGTGCTCGATGACGATCACCGACCTGCCGGACTCGACCAGCCGGTCCAGCAGCGCGAGCAGCTGCTCGACGTCGGCCAGGTGCAGACCCGTGGTCGGCTCGTCGAGGACGTACACCTCTCCCTTGTCGGCCATCTGGGTGGCGAGCTTGAGCCGCTGCCGCTCGCCCCCGGACAGCGTGGTCAGCGGCTGCCCGAGGGTGAGGTAGCCGAGCCCGACGTCGGCGAGCCGGTCGAGGATCTTGTGGGCGGCCGGCGTGCGGGCCTCCCCGTCGCCGAAGAACTGCTCGGCCTCCGCCACCGACATCGCGAGCACCTCGCTGATGTCGCGGCCGCCGAGGTGGTACTCGAGCACCGACGCCTGGAACCGCTTGCCCCCGCACTCCTCGCAAGGCGACTCGACGGTGGCCATGACCCCGAGGTCGGTGTAGATGACACCGGCGCCGTTGCAAGTGGGGCAGGCGCCCTCGGAGTTGGAGCTGAAGAGCGCCGGCTTGACGCCGTTGGCCTTCGCGAACGCCTTGCGGATCGGGTCGAGCAGTCCCGTGTACGTCGCCGGGTTGCTCCGGCGCGAGCCTCGGATCGCGCCCTGGTCGATCACCACCACGCCGTCACGGCCGGCGACCGATCCGTGGATCAGCGAGCTCTTGCCGGACCCCGCGACCCCGGTGACCACGCACAGCACGCCGAGCGGGACGTCGACGTCGACGCCCCGGAGGTTGTGCGTGGAGGCGCCGCGGATCTCCAGGGCGCCGGACGGCGTCCGCACCGAGTCCTTGAGGGTCGCCCGGTCGTCGAGATGGCGGCCGGTGACGGTGTCGCTGGCCCGCAACCCCTCTACGGTCCCCTCGAAGCAGACGGCTCCGCCCGCGGTACCGGCGCCGGGGCCCAGGTCGACGACGTGGTCGGCGATCGCGATCGTCTCCGGCTTGTGCTCGACGACGAGCACCGTGTTGCCCTTGTCCCGCAGCTGCAGCAGCAGGCCGTTCATCCGCTGGATGTCGTGCGGGTGCAGGCCGATCGTCGGCTCGTCGAAGACGTAGGTCACGTCGGTCAGCGACGACCCGAGGTGGCGGATCATCTTGGTGCGCTGCGCCTCTCCCCGGACAGCGTCCCCGCCGGACGGTCGAGCGAGAGGTAGCCCAGGCCGATCTCGGCGAAGGAGTCGAGCAGGTGCCGCAGCCCGGACACGAGCGGCGCCACCGACGGCTCGTCAAGCTCGCGGGCCCACTCGGCGAGGTCGCTGATCTGCATCGCGCAGAGGTCGGCGATGTTCTTCCCGCGGATCCTGGACGCCAGCACCTCCTTGGTGAGGCGCGTGCCGTCGCACTCGGGGCACGTCTGGAAGGTGATCGCCCGCTCCACGAAGGCCCGGATGTGCGGCTGCATCGCCTCCACGTCCTTGGACAGCATCCCCTTCTGGATCTTGGGGATCACCCCTTCGTAGGTGAGGTTCATGCCCTCGACCTTGATCTTCCTCGGCTCGCTGTGGAGCAGCGTGTCGAGCTCCTTCGCGGAGAAGTCGCGGATCGGTTTGTCCAGGTCCAGGCCGGCAGCGGCGAACATCCGGGCGTACCAGCCGTCCGCGCTGTAGCCCGGGACGGTGAGCGCCCCCTCGCTCAGCGACTTGCTCTCGTCGTACAGCGCCGTGCGGTCGACGTCGCTCACCGCGCCCATCCCCTCGCAGCGCGGGCACATGCCGCCGAGGTAGACGGCGTCGCGCACCACGTCCTTCTCGACCCGGCCGCCCTTGTCGGTGCTCATGACACCGCTCGCGCGCCGGGTGGGGACGTTGAACGAGAACGCCGTCGGTGGTCCGACGTGCGGCGTCCCGAGCCGGCTGAACAGGATCCGCAGCATGGCGTTGGCGTCCGTCGCCGTGCCGACCGTCGACCGCGGGTTGGCCCCCATCCGCTCCTGGTCGACGATGATCGCGGTCGTCAGCCCGTCCAGGAGGTCGACGTCGGGCCGCGCGAGGTTCGGCATGAACCCCTGGACGAACGCGCTGTACGTCTCGTTGATCATCCGCTGCGACTCCGCGGCGATCGTCGCGAACACCAGCGAGCTCTTGCCCGACCCGGAGACCCCGGTGAACACCGTGAGCCGGCGCTTGGGGATCTCGACGGTCACGTCCTTGAGGTTGTTCTCCCGGGCGCCCTGCACCCGGATGAGGTCGTGGGTGTCGGCGACGTGCGGTGCGGGACGCTGCTCGGGCGCGTCCGTGGCGGTGGTCATGGTGTCTCCGTCCGTGAGGCCAGCTCGCTCAGCGTCCCGCGCGGTCCGCGCGCGACGCAACGGCCTCCGGCGCCGACCGTCCGCCCACGGTGCCACGGCGGCGTCCTGCGGCGACCCGGTCCGGCGCGTGTCGGTCCGGGTGCGTCAGGTCCGCGCGGGTCGGGCCCGCGCGGGTGGGGTCGGAGCCCGGTTCGACGCCGCGGCGCTCGCGGACCAGGATCGCGACATGGACACCCCCTCGACCGCCCCCGCCTCCCCGACCGCCGTCTCCCCGACCGCCGCGTCCTCGCCCGCCGCGTCCTCCTCCGCCTCGGACGAGCCCGACGTCGCCGCCCTGGTCGCCCGGGTCGAGGCCGAGGAGCGCGAGCTCGTCTTCACGCGCTTTGACAACGACGACGCCTGGCGGCTGGGCAGCCGGCTGGTGGCGACGGCGCGCGAGCGTGGCCTCGGTGTCACGGTCGACATCCGCCGCGGTCCGCAGCAGCTCTTCCACGCGGCTCTGCCGGGCACCACGGCGGACAACGACACCTGGATCGTCCGCAAGGTGCGGGTGGTGGAGCGCTTCGGGGCGTCGTCGTACCTCGTGGGGCTGCGCGCACGGCTCGCCGGCACGACCTTCGCAGCGCAGCACGAGCTGCCGCTGCAGGAGTACGCCGCGCACGGCGGGTGCTTCCCGGTGCGGGTCCGCGACGTCGGGGTGGTCGGGACCGTCACCGTGTCGGGGCTCCCCAGGCCGACGACCACGCGCTCGTCGTGGAGGTGGTCCGGGAGCTCCTCGCCTGAGCGGCGCTCCCACGCCGGGTCGCGCGGGCCGGCCGCGGGTGGCCGGGCTCACGCCCCACGGGCAGGACACCGTGGGTGGCACCGTCCAGACTGAGCCGGTGCGCACCGTCGGGGTCGAGGAAGAGTTCATGCTGGTCTCCCCGGACGGGACGCTGCGCCCCGTCGCGCCCGCCGTGCTCCGGTACGCGAAGCGCGTCGAGGACCCGTCCACCGACGTCCCGGGCGGGCACCTCGAGAAGGAGCTCATGCAGGAGCAGATCGAGACGTCCACGCACCCGTGCGCGGACCTCGACGAGCTCGCCCGCGAGGTGCGGGCCGGGCGCACGGCGGCCGACGGGTCCGCGCGGCGCGCCGGGGCCCGGCTGGCCGCGGTGGGAACCGCACCGGGGACCCTCGACACGTCGGTGTTCGTCGACGAGCGCCTGCGGCGGGTGCACGAGGCGTTCGGTCCGCTGGTCGACGAGGCGGTCACCTGCGGCTGCCACGTCCACGTCGAGGTGGCCGACGACGACGAGGGCGTCCTCGTCGCGGACCACGTGCGCCCGTGGGCGTCCGTGCTGCTCGCGCTCAGCACCAACTCCCCGTTCTGGGCCGGGCAGGACACCGGGTACTCCAGCTACCGCAGCCAGGTGTGGGGCCACTGGCCGACGGCGGGCCCGACGGCGCCGTTCGGCGACGCGGCCACCTACCGGCGCGTGGTCGCCGACCTCGTCGCGAGCCGGACGATCCTCGACGAGGGGATGGTCTACTTCGACGCCCGACTCTCCGCGCGCTACCCCACCGTCGAGGTGCGGGTGGCCGACGTGTGCCTCGACGCCGAGGACGCCGTCCTGCAGGCCGCCCTCGTCCGCGGGCTCGCCGAGACGGCGGTCGCCCGAGGTGACGCCGGCCCCCAGCCGCGCACCGAGCTGCTGCGGGTCGCGGCGTGGCGCGCCGCGCGGACCGGGCTGCGGGGTGACCTCGTGGACCCGCTCAGCGGACGTCCGGCGCCGGCGGCCACCGTCGTCCGGACGCTGCTCGAGCACGTCACCCCCGCGCTCCGGCGCACCGGCGACCTCGACCGCGTCGCGGCACGCCTCGAGGTGCTGCTCGCCGACGGGACGGGGGCCGACGTCCAGCGGGCGTGGCGGCACGAGGGCCTGTCGGACGCCGACCTGCTGGCGCGCGCGGCCGAGCGGACGCTCGCGTGAGCTCCGCGGCATCCTCGACCGCGGCGGCGTCGACCGTGCCGGCGTCCCCGCGCTGCTGCGCCGCATCAGCGCCCTGCTGACCCCGTACCGCCGATCGCTGGTGCTGGTCGCCGTCGCGATCCTCGTCAGCTCCCTGCTCGGCGTCGTGACGCCGTTCCTCACCCAGCGGGTGTTCGACGAGGCGCTCTTCCCGGTCGACGGCTCGGGCGTCGACCTGCGCCTGCTGCTCGGGCTGACCGCCGCGATGATCGTCATCCCGCTGCTGAGCTCCGCGATCGGCGTCGGGCAGACCTACCTGACCACCAAGGTGGGCAACCTCGCGATGGCCGAGCTGCGCGGACGGCTCTTCGAGCACCTCGAGCGCATGGAGCTCGCGTTCTTTACCGCCACGAAGACGGGGTCCATCCAGTCCCGGCTCGCCAACGACGTCGGCGGGGTGCGGTCGGTGCTGACGACGACGGCGTCGTCCATCCTGTCCAACCTCGTGACCGTGATCGCCTCGCTGGTCGCGATGGTGCTGCTGAGCTGGCAGCTGACGATCGTCGCGGTCGCGCTCATGCCGGTGTTCGTCGTGCTGCAGCGGCGGGTCGGCGCCCGGCGGCAGCGCCTGGCGCGGGCCACGCAGGAGTCGTTGTCGGACATGACGGCGATCACCGAGGAGGCGCTGAGCGTCTCCGGCGTCCTGCTCGCGAAGATCTTCAACCGCGCCGACGCCGAGGTCGCGCGGTACCGCGTGGAGAACGAGCGGCAGGTCGGTCTCCAGGTGCGTCAGGCGATGGCCGGGCAGGGCTTCTTCGGTGTGGTCAGCGCGTTCATGGCGATCACGCCGGCGCTGGTCTACCTCGTCGCGGGCTACATGCTGACCGGGGACGTCGGTGGTGCCGGTGCCGCGGCGATCTCCGCCGGGACGCTCGTGGCGTTCTCGACCCTGCAGTCCCGCCTCATGATGCCGATGGTCTCCCTCATGCGGGTCGCGCTGGACGTCCAGACGTCGCTCGCGCTGTTCCGCCGCATCTTCGAGTACCTCGACCTCACCCCCGCGATCGCCGACCGGCCGGGCGCGGAGGTCCTCGACGCGACGTCGGTCGAGGGACGGGTCGAGCTCGACGGCGTCTGGTTCGCCTACCCGCCGCCCCCGCGGCTCACCGCACCGCCACCCGCGCCGTGCGGCGGTCGTGGTGGCGGAGGCGGCCATGGTGGCGGCGGTGGGATGAGCCTGGGCTGGGGCGCCCTGGGGCTGCCGCCGAGCGGTCCGGGCAAGCCCCCGGTCGCGACGTCGGCCCCCGGGCTCGCGGTGCCTGCCGTCGGGCCCGCCGACGCGGCACCGGGGACGGACGGGGCACCCGTCGCGCGCACCGGTACGAGCCCGGACGCCGGCTCGGACGTCGGCCCGGAGACCGGCCCCGGCACCGGCACCGGGACCGGCACCGGGCACGGCCCAGACGGCTCCCGCCGACGGCCGTGGGCCGTGCGCGACGTCTCGTTGCGGGTCGAGCCCGGCCAGCTCGCGGCGTTCGTCGGGCCCTCCGGCGCCGGCAAGACGACGCTGAGCTACCTCGTGCCCCGCCTGTACGAGGTGGACCGCGGCGCGGTCCGGATCGACGGTCGCGACGTCCGGGATGTGACGCTCGGCTCGCTGGCCGACGTCGTCGGCATGGTCACCCAGGACCCGTACCTGTTCCACGCGAGCATCGCCGACAACCTGCGCTACGCGCGTCCGGACGCCACGGACTCCCAGCTCGCGGAGGCGTGCCGGTCGGCCAACATCCACGACCGGATCATGTCGTTCCCGGACGGCTACGCGACGACGGTCGGTGAGCGTGGCTACCGGCTGTCCGGCGGGGAGAAGCAGCGCCTCGCGATCGCCCGGGTGCTGCTCAAGGACCCGCGCGTGCTCATCCTCGACGAGGCGACGTCGGCCCTGGACTCGGCGTCCGAGCGGCTCGTCCAGGACGCGCTGGCGACCGCGATGACGCGGCGGACGACCCTGGCGATCGCGCACCGGCTGTCGACGATCCGGCACGCCGACGTCATCTTCGTCGTGGACGACGGCCGGGTCGTCGAGCGGGGCACGCACGACGAGCTCGTCGCCTCACCGACGGGTCTGTACGCCCGCCTGTACGCCGAGGGGTTCGGCGGCGGCCGGGTCGAGGCCCGCTTCGCCGACGGCGTCATGTTCACCGACGGCGTCGTGCTCGCCCAGCCCGCCGCGCCCGCGGACTGACGAGGGCCCCAACCCCCGTCCCGGCACGGCCCGGAACCGCACAAGAAGGGCAGGTCGGGCGGGGTCCGGCTCTCGTCGGGCGGGACGACGCAGATGTCGGCAGTATCGACCACGGTGACCTGCGCCTCGTTCACCGGACCTTCACGTCACGGCGGAACACCGGGCGCACACCCGGCGTTGGACCCACTGGTAGAGCACGAGACGACACGGCACCACGGAGGCTTGGCGATGGCGAACCGGTCGCTGCGCGGAATGCGCATCGGATCCAACAGCATGGAGACGGAGGAGGGCGTCGAGTTCGCCCCCCGTGTCCTGGCACACTACGACGGCCCGAACGGCGTGAGCGTCACCGTCCCGTTCTCGATCGAGGCGGAGATCCCGCTCGTCTGGGAGATCCCGGGCGGCGGCGAGGCGCTGCTGCGCGGCGCCGAGCGTCCCGAGGCGAAGGCCGGCAAGCCGCCGCGCACGCACTGGGACATGCTGCTCGAGCGCCGCACGATCAAGGAGCTCGAGGTGCTGCTCGACGAGCGCCTCGAGCTGCTCCGGGCCGGCAAGCTGCGCCGGAGCGCGTGAGCACCACCCGCTGAGCACCGCTCCGCCGAGCAGGTGAGCGGCACCCCGCACGACGGGTGAGCAGTCAGTCCTGCCGCCCCGGACGACCCGCACGACCACCGAGCAGCCGGCGCAACGCGCCGGCTGCTTGCTGCGTCCGGCGCCGCGCCGCCCACTGCGTGACCCGCACGAGCGCCTCCAGCACGATGCCCCGGCTCATCTTGGAGCGACCCTCGACGCGTTCCACGAACGTGATGGGCACCTCGACGACGCGGTGCCCGCCCTCCACCGCTCGCCGCGCCATGTCGACCTGGAAGCAGTACCCCTGCGACGAGACGTCCTCGAGGTGGATCCGCTCCAGCACCTGCGTCCGGTAGGCGCGGAACCCCCGGTCGAGTCCCGCAGCGGCAGCCCGAGCACCACGCGCGTGTAGGAGTTGCCGACGCGGGACAGCCACCGCCGGTGCCGCGGCCAGTTGACCACCTGGCCCCCGGGACCCAGCGGGACCCCAGGACGAGGTCGGCGCGGCCCAGACCGTCCAGGAGGGCCGGCAGGTCGACCGCGCGGTGCGAGCCGTCGGCGTCCATCTCCACCACGACGTCGTACCCGCGCTCCAGCGCCCAGCCGAAGCCCGCGACGTACGCGGTGCCCAGCCCGAGCTTCCCGCTGCGGTGCAGGACGTGGACGGCGTCGTCGTCGGCGGCGATGGCGTCGGCGATCTCGCCGGTGCCGTCCGGGCTGGCGTCGTCGACCACGAGGACGTCGACGCCCGGGACCGTGCTCCGCAGCCCGCCCAGGGTGGTGGGCAGGGCGTCGCGCTCGTCGTACGTGGGCATGACGACGAGCGCGCGCCGGGCCGGGCCGCCCTGGCCGGTCACGTGGCGGGGTCCGGGCGGTCGGCGCGGCGTACCCGCCAGGCCCCGACCGTGCCGGCCAGCACGACCACGACCGCGAGCGCGTCGGCGATCCACGCCGGCCAGACGCCGAGGGCCGTGGCGGGCGTCCACGACGTGCGCAGCGGGACGGTGTCGACCATCTGCTCGGCGGTGAACAGGCCGGTCTGCTCGGTGACCGCGCCGTTGGGGCTGATGATCGCGCTGACCCCGACGGTGGAGATCTGCACGGTCGTCCGGCCCAGCTCGATCGCCCGCAGCTTCGACATCGCCAGCTGCTGGGTCGACTCGTCGGTGTAGCCGAACGAGGCGTTGTTGGTCTGCACCATGACCACCTCGGCGCCCGCACGCACCGAGTCGCGCACCAGGGTGTCGTAGGCGACCTCGAAGCAGATGACGTCCCCGATGGGCACGGTCCGGCCGAGGCGCTCGGAGGCCAGCGGGACGACGCCGACCTCGGTGCCGGCGATCATGTCGTTGCGCACCAGGTCGACCGCGGACGAGAACGGGCGGACCCACTCCCGCAGGGGGATGTACTCGGCGAACGGGGCGGGGTGCTGCTTGGAGTACTTCGCGGTGACCCCGGTGCCCGGCTCCCACAGGACCGCGGTGTTGTACCGCCCGCCGGTCTCGGGGTACTCCACGGTCCCGACGAGCATGGGGGCGCCCACCGCGCGCGCCGCGTCGTCGATCTCCCGGGCGGCGGCGTCGTCGACCTGGGGGTCGACGTCGGTGCCGTTCTCCGGCCACACGACGAGGTCGAGCTCGCCGGGCTCCACCCGGTCCAGGAGGGCCAGCGTGCCCTGGGCGTGGTTGTGCAGCACCTCGCGCTGCTGGGCGAAGGCGTCCAGGCCCGGGGTCGGGACGTTGCCCTGCACCGCGCCGATGCGCAGCGTGCCGGACTGCGCCTGCGTGTCCAGCGGGACCAGCAGCCCCACCAGGACCACGACGGCCGCGGTGCCGATCGCGCCCACCGTGCGCAGGACGCGCAGCCGCCGGGCGGCCAGGACGGCCAGGGCCAGCAGGACGCCGGTGAGCGCGACGGCCGCGGAGACCAGCGGTGCCCCCCGAGCCAGGCGAGGCGACCCAGGGGGACTCGGCCTGCGAGAACGCCAGCCGGCCCCACGGGAAGCCGCCGAACGGCACCCGGGAGCGCAGCTCCTCCATCGCGACCCACAGCAGGGTGAAGACCATGGCCTGCAGCGCGGGGCTGCGCCAGGTGCCGACGCCGCGGCGCGCCCAGGTCCAGCCGGCCGCGAACAGCGCGACCGCACCGGCCTGCAGCACGGTCAGGGCGAGCCACGGCACGCGCCCGACGGCGTAGTCGGCCCAGGTCAGGTGCGGGGCGAAGAAGGCCAGCCCCCAGGCGAAGCCGACCAGGGCGTTCCACCGGGCGCTGTCCCGGCGCAAGGCGGCGAACAGCAGGGCCATGCCCAGGAACGCCGCGCCCCACCAGCCACGGCCCGGGAACGCGGTCTCGGCCACCAGCCCGCCGACGACGCCGAGCACGAGCACCCACCGGCGGGCGGGTTCGGGACGGCGCGGCACCGGAGAAGGTTACGTCAGCACGGGGCGCTCCCCCGACCGGCCCGCGTGTCCTTCGGTCCAGACGTCCACGTGAGCGGACGTCTGTTTTCTGGTGAACACGCGGGCCCAGCCGGATGCCCCGCCCTGGGTGCCGCCCTCGGCCCCGCAGAGCGGGGAGGCGCCGTGCCGGACGGGTGGAACAGCGCATGAACCTACCGGCCGTCCCAGTGGTGTCAAGCGACCATCACCGCAGGTCAGAGGCGTCGTCGCTGGTCACGTCCCGGTCACGGACCACCCGTCCGGGGGCCCGTGTCGGCGTGTCGGCCGGTGTGTCTGCGCGTGTCGAACCCGGAGCCGAGGGCGTGTCGGTGGTGGGCGCGCTCGGCCCACCGGTGGGCTCAGTCCAGCGCGTCGTGGACGACGACGCCGTCGCGCACCGTCCGCACGCAGACCGGCTCGGGCGCCCCCGGGTTCAGGTCCGGCAGCAGCGGGGTGCCGGCCCGGGCGTCGGTGCTCCAGGCCGAGGAGACCCGCCCCTCGGCGCCCTGGACGGCGAGGTGCTCGGCGCGCCACAGGGCCAGGTGCGCGGGCGCCCCGATCCGGATCTCCCCCGCGCCGGTGTGGTCCAGCCCGGCGGCCCGCCACCCGCCGCGCGTGTGCGCCCGGAACGCCGCCCGCGGCGAGATGCGCTGCGCCGCCTCGTGGTGAGCTGTGGCGGCGCGCACCCCCGCCCACGGGTCCATCGGCGTCACCGGGGCGTCGGACCCGAACGCGAGCGGGATGCCGGCCGACGCGAGGTCGGCGACCGGGTTGAGCGTCGCGGCGCGGGCGGCGCCGAGCCGGGCGGCGTACATGCCGTGCGCACCGCCCCAGGCGGCGTCGAAGGCGGGCTGCATGCTCAGCCGCACCCCGAGCCCGGACAGCGCGGTGATGGTGTCGGCGTCGAGCATCTCGGCGTGCTCGAGGCGGTGGCCGGCGGCGCGCACGGCGCTGGTGCCGCCCGCGTCGACCGCGAGCCGCAGCCCGGCGAGCATCTCGTCCATCGCGCGGTCGCCGATGACGTGGAAGGCCGCGTGCAGCCCGGCGCCCGCGACGGCGGCGAGGTGCGCGGCGATGCGGTCGGCGGTGAGGTACAGCGGCCCCCGACCGGCGGCGGCGCGGTCGGCGTAGGGCTCGCGCAGCGCCGCGGTGCGCGAGCCGATCGAGCCGTCGACGCTCAGGTCGCCGCCGACGCCGGTCAACCCCGGGATCGTCGCGAGGAGCTCGCCGACGTCGTCGGTCGTGCGGCACAGCTCGCCGCGGTACCCCACGACGTGCGGCAGCCCGCTCGCCGGGTCGGCCGTCATCGCGAGCAGCCGGGCGAGGCCCTCCCGGGTGTCGATGCCCGGTGCGCTGTGCTCGTGCACCGACGCGATCCCTCGCGCCGCCGCCGCGGCCAGCGCGCGCTGGTAGAGGGCCTCCTGCCGGTCGGGGGCGACCGCGCGCGCCGCGGTGCGGGCGGCGTGGTGGGCATCCCGCTCCACGCGGCCGTCGTCGGTCCACCCGGGGAGGCCGACGACGCCGGACTCACGGGCGAACGACGTCGACACCACCGCGGAGTGCACGTCCACCCGAGCGAGGTACACCGGCAGGCCGTGGGCGGCGTCGTCGAGCTCGTGCCGGGTCGGCGCCCGGCCCTCGGGCCACGCCACCTCGTCCCACCCGTGCCCGAGCAGGGGACCTCCGACGCTGCGGACCGGGGCGGCGTCGGCGGCGGACCGGACGGCGGCCAGGGCGTCGGCGAGCGACCGGACGCCTGCGGCGGCGGACAGGTCCACGCTCTCCAGCGCGAGCGCGGTCTCCAGCACGTGCACGTGCGCGTCCACGAACGCCGGGGCGACCAGGGCGCCGTCGAGGTCGACCACCGTGTCGGCGTTCGCGGCCAGGCCCGCCGCGGTGTCCTCCGCCCCGATCCAGGTGATGGTGCCGTCAACGACAAGGAGGGCCTCGGCGAAGGGGTCGGCGGGCGAGTGGACGACGCCGTTGCGGTACAGGGTGGAGGTCACGCGGACACAGTAGGCGAGCGCTCCCCCATCGCCCGGCAGGGTCCCGGCAGCAGCCCGGCAGCAGCCCGGCAGCAGCCCGGCAGCCGCTCTGCAGCGGCTCTGCAGCGGCCCCAGATGCGAGCCCCGGCACCACCTCCCGGCTGCTCAGAGCGAGGAGTACGCCACCACCCCGCGCCGCAGCGCGGTCACCCCACGCCGTGCCGCCTCCGCCAGTCGCGGGCTCGGTGCGGCCTGGGAGAGCTGGTCGAGCAGGTCGATCACCTGCTTGCACCACCGCACGAAGTCCCCGGCGGCGAGGTCGGTGCCCTTGAGCACCGCGTCGAGGCTGCGGCCGGACGCCCACCGGTGCACCGCCTCCACCAGGCCGAGGTCCAGCGGTCCGGTGGACTCGATGCGGTGGGCGGTCTCCAGGTCGTCCAGCTCGGACCAGATCCGCACCGTCTCGTCCAGTGCCCGGGCCAGCCGGCCCTGCGGTCCGCCGGGCACGTGCGGCTCGGCGTCCCGGTCGTCGCGGCGCGCGGAGTACACGACGGTCGAGACCGCGGCGGCGAGCTGCGGCGCGTCGAGCTCGTCCCAGGCGCCGCGGCGCAGGCACTCGGCGACCAGCAGGTCGTTCTCCGCGTACAGGCGCCGCAGCCACTGGCCGTCCGGGGTGACCTGGACCTCGGTGGCGGCCGCGTCGGCGGGGGTCGGGGCGACGACGGTCCCGAGGTAGCCCAACCGCTGCAGGACGTCGCAGATCCGGTCGAACACCCGGGCGATCGAGCTCGTCCGGCCCTCGATGCGCTGCACGAGCGCGTCGTGCTCCCGGCGCAGCCGGTCCCAGCGCTCAGCCCATCGGGCGTGCTCCTCACGGTCCGGGCACGCGTGGCACGGGTGCGCCCGCATCTGGCGGCGCAGGCTCGCGATCTCGGCGTCGTCGCCGGAGACGCCGTCCGGTGCCCCGGCGCCGCGACGGCCGCCGCGGCGCCCACCGCGCGGCGTCAGGACGTCGTCGGGCAGGGACTCGCGCAGCGTCGCGGCGAGGTCGCGGCGCGCGGGGCGTTGCGGCCGTTGAAACCCTTGGGGACCTTGATCCGGGTGACGGTGCGCACCCCGCCCGGCGAGTCCGCGACGGACAGCCGCCGCACCTGGCGGTCGGTGGTCAGCACGAGCGGCTGCGGGCCGTCGAAGCCGCTGTGCGTGGCGGGCTCCAGCACGACCGCGTAGCCCGCGCGTCGCCCGGCGCCGATCTCGACGACGTCACCGACCCGGACGCCCTCGAGCGACCGCATCGCGTCGGCGCGGCGCTCGCGGGTGGCCTCGCGGGTCAGGTGCTGCTCGCGGTCGCTGATGGACCGGCGGATCGCGGCGTACTCCCCGAAGTCACCGAGGTGGCACCGCATCGCCTCCGCGTAGCCCGCGAGCGCCTCGGTGTGCGCCTGCGCCTGCCGGGCGAGCCCGACGACGCCGCGGTCCGCCTGGAACTGGGCGAATGACGTCTCGAGC
Organism: Cellulomonas sp. ATA003; assembly: GCF_031582905.1. NCBI lineage: Bacteria > Bacillati > Actinomycetota > Actinomycetes > Micrococcales > Cellulomonadaceae > Cellulomonas > Cellulomonas sp. ATA003. The sequence goes on along the minus strand of NZ_CP133990.1, from coordinate 2,079,103 downwards.
ACCTCGCGGGCCCGCTCCCGGCCGACCTGCGCGACGAGGTTGACCGCCATGTTGTAGGTCGGCCGGAAGCTCGACCGCAGCGGGTACAGCCGCTTGGACGCGAGCCCGGCGAGCGCGACCGGGTCCAGCCCGGGGTGGTCGACGACGACGGCGTGGCCCTCGGTGTCGATGCCGCGACGCCCCGCGCGGCCGGTGAGCTGGGTGTACTCCCCCGGCGTGACGTCCACGTGGTTGGACCCGTCCCACTTGACGAGCTTCTCCAGCACGACCGAGCGAGCCGGCATGTTGATCCCGAGCGCGAGCGTCTCGGTCGCGAAGACGACCTTGACCAGGCCGCGGGAGAACAGGTCCTCGACGGTCTCCTTGAACAGCGGCAGCATGCCGGCGTGGTGCGCGGCGACCCCCGGGCCAGCGCCTCGCTCCACTCCCAGTACCCCAGGACCTGCAGGTCCTCCGGCGGGATGCTCGCGCAGCGCTCCTCGACGATCCGGCGGATCTCCTCCTCCTGCTGCGGGGTGGTCAGGCGCACCCCGGCGGACAGGCACTGCGAGACGGCGCCCTGGCAGCCGGCGCGGGAGAAGATGAAGTAGATGGCGGGCAGGAGCCCGGCCTCGGCGAGGACGTCGACGACGGCGAACCGGGGGTGGGCCGGAAGCCGGCGCTCCCACCGCTGGGGGCGCCTCCCGGTCGGCCTCCCCGCCCCCGCGGTAGCCCCGGTCCCCGCGGCCCCGGTGCCCGGGGCCGCCGCGGTTCGGGCCGCCACCGCCGTTCCCACCGCCCTCCCGGTCACGGCGACGCATCGCGATCATGAGGTCGGGGTTGATCGGCGGGTTCGGACCCGGCGCGGTCGGGTCGACGTGCCCGGCGTAGAGGTCGAGGAGGGCGCCACGGGTCAGCACGTGCTGACCGAGCGGGACGGGGCGGTGCTCGCTGACGACGACGGCGGTGTCGCCGCGGACCATCTCCAGCCAGTCCCCGAACTCCTCCGCGTTGGAGACGGTCGCCGACAGCGACACGAGCTGGACCTCGGGGGGCAGGTGGATGATCACCTCCTCCCACACCGGCCCGCGGAAGCGGTCGGCGAGGTAGTGCACCTCGTCCATGACCACGTACCCGAGCCCGTGCAGAGCGTCCGACCCCGCGTACAGCATGTTGCGCAGCACCTCGGTGGTCATCACGACCACGGGTGCATCGCCGTTGACGGACGTGTCCCCGGTGAGCAGCCCGACCTGGTCCGGCCCGTAGCGGCGCACGAGGTCGCCGTACTTCTGGTTGGACAGCGCCTTGATCGGGGTGGTGTAGAACGCCTTCTTCCCGCCCGCGAGCGCCAGGTGGACGGCGAACTCCCCGACGACCGTCTTCCCCGCCCCGGTCGGCGCGGCGACGAGGACCCCGCGGCCCCCTCGAGCGCCTGGCAGCCCGCGACCTGGAAGTCGTCGAGCTGGAAACCCATGAGCTCGCGGAAGGCGGCGAGCTCGGTCTTGGCCGCCGCGGCCCGACGGCGGGACGCCGCGTACCGCTCGGCCGGACTCAGGTCGACGTCTGCCATGCCCTCCACCCTAGGTCGCCGGTGGACGGCGGTCGCGGCGGCTACGCGAGGACGGCCAGCGCGCCGGGGCGGAGCTCGACCGCGAGCGGCAGCGCGCCGAGCGGCTCGCCGTCGGCGTAGGCCGTCGGCGGCGGCCCGCCGAGGTCGGGGGCGGCCTCGACGAGCACCCGCCGGGTCCGCAGCACCCGGACGGCGGGGTGGCTCACGTGCCGTCCGGCGTAGGCGCCGGGCAGCAGGGCGGCGACCCCGCGGCGGGTGACCGGGCCGGCCACGACGACGTCGAGCAGGCCGTCGTCCACCCTCGCGTCCGGGGCGATGCGGATGCCGCCACCGAAGCGTGGGGTGTTCGCGACCGCGACGAGCGTCCCGGGCGACTCCCACACGTCGTCGTCGAGCGTGAGGCGGTACCCGTACGGCGCGAACCGGCCGAGCTCGGCGGCGAGGGCCCGGACGTACCGGGCCGGGCCCCGCGGGTGGCGCATCGAGTGGGCGCGTGCGCTCACCGCGGCGTCCAGTCCGCACGACAGCACCCCGGCGTACCAGGTGGGTGCGGTGCCGGCGGGTGGGGTGGCGCCGGGTGGGGTGGCGCCGGGTGGGGTGGCGCCGGGTGGGGTGCGGCCGGGTGGGGTGCGGCCTGGTGCGGTGGCGTCGGGCGACCCGGCGCGGACGGCGTCGACGCGGCGGGGGCCGCGGGCGAGCGCGCGCTCGAGGGTGCGGACCGCGGCGTCGACGTCGCCGGGTCGTAGGCCGAGGGAGTGGGCGACGTCGTTGCCGCTGCCGGCGGGCACGATGCCCAGCGGCAGTCCGGTGCCGGCGGTGAGCGGGAGGGCGGCGTGCACGGTCCCGTCCCCGCCCACCGCGACGACGCCGTCCAGGTCGACCGTGTCCAGGTCGACCGTGCCCAGCACGTCGGCGTCCGGGCCGTCGGCGTCCGGCGCCCGCACGACGTCGCCAAGGGTGAGGACCCGCACGGCGTGCCCGCGGCGGCGCAGCCGGTCGACCGTCGCGGCGCCGGTGCCGGCCCCGCGGCCGCCGGCGGCGGCCGGCTTGACCAGGACGCCGAGCCGGCTCATCCCCCGTGCTCGGCGAGGTAGGCGGCGTCCTCCTCGGCGGCGCGGCGGGCCCGCCGTCGGTCCAGCAGGGTGCCGATCCCGACGGCGGCGAAGTACAGGACGACGATCGGCACCGCGAGCACGAGCATGGACAGGACGTCACCGGTCGGGGTGGCCACCGCCCCGAAGACGAACGACAGCATGACCGCGACCCGCCACCCCCGCAGCCAGGTGCGTCCCTCCACGACGCCGACCATGGTCAGCGCGACCATCACCACGGGCAGGAGGAACCCCGCGCCGAAGGCGAGCACCATCCGCATGACGAAGGTCAGATACTCCTGGGCGTTGATCAGGTTGAGAGCGTCCGGCGGGGTGAACGCGGTGAGCACCCCGACCGCCTTGGGCAGCAGCCACCAGGCGAGGAACGCACCGGTGAGGAAGAGCGGGACGGCTGCGGAGAGGAACCCCACGGTGACGAGCCGTTCGCGGTGCGTGAGACCTGGGGTGATGAAGGCCCACAGCTGGTAGAGCCACCAGGGGCTCGAGATGAGCACGCCGATGAACAGCGACACCTTGACCTGCATGTCCAGGGGCGCCATCACCCCGGGGAAGTTGAGCTGCGTGCCCTGCTCGGCGCCCTGCAGCGCGACGACGGGTGTCTGCAGCACCTGGAAGACGACGTCGTAGAGCAGCCAGCCGACGACGGCGCCGATCAGCAGCCCGAGCGCGGCGCGGCCGACCCGCGAGCGCAGCTCGAGCAGGTGCGCGCGCAGTGGCATCCGACCGTCACCGAGACTCCGGCGACGGGTGCTGCGTGCGCCCACCGGGTGTCAGGCCTGCTTGCGGTCGGACGTGTCGGCGGGCAGCGCGCTGAGCGCGGGGTCGCCGTGCGGGGGTGTGGTGCCCGCGGCCCGCGTGTCCGGGACGGCGGCCGGCTCCGTGGGCCCCGCGGTCGAGGCCGAACCGGACGACGCCGCCGTGGTGCCGTCGTCGCGCGGGTCGGTGACCTCGCTCTTGAAGATCTTCAGCGACCGCCCCATGCTCCGCGCGAGGTCCGGCAGGCGCTTCGCCCCGAACAGCAGCAGCACGACGAGCAGCAGGAGAGCGATCTCGGCTGGCCTGAGGTTCATGGGGGTACTCCTTCGGTGACGGCTGCGTCCATGCTAGTCCGCGCGGCCGATGCTCCCCGGGTGGGCCGGTGTGATCCCGGCACGACCCGCCGACCCCGCGTGGCCGGTTGCCCGGGCGCGAAGACCGGGGCGTCAGCGCGTGTACGCGCGCCAGCGGGTGTAGGTCGCGCTGTGGCGCGCGGCCCGGGCCGCCCGCCGCTCGGCGCGACGGTCGGCCAGCTCGGCGAGCCGCTCGCGGTGCCGGTCGGGGTCGGTGAGCAGGTCGTGCGTCGGTGCGAGCGCGGCGGCGGCCTCGGTGAGGGCGTCCGCGCGGTCGGCGAGCTGCCCGACGACGTCCGCGGCTCGCTCGAGCTCGGCCATCAGCGCGCGCCCCTTGCGCCACAGGTCGCGGCCCAGCACGAAGGCGCCCGCGAGGGTCGCGAGCACGAGGACCGTCCAGACCGTGAACCAGAGCACCGGCACAGGTTAGCCGGGCTCACCCGGCCGGTCGGACGGTGCCCCGTGGCCTGCGGGCGTATCCGCGGCCAGGTCCCCGTACGCGGCGAGGGCCGCGCGCGCCCGCCCAGCGACGTCGGCGGCTACCACGGGTGGCTGCACGGCGCGCACGTGCGCCCCGACCTGCAGCAGCAGGTGGCGCAGCCACGCCGGCTCGGCGACGCGCAGGGCGACGCGGAAGCCGCCGTCGGGCAGGTCCTCGACGCTCTCGACCGGCACCTGCTCGGCGATCCAGCGCACCGGGCTGGCCAGGTCCAGGGTCACCAGGTCGTCGTCGGGCGACGGGGTGAACGTCTGGGTGTCGCCGGCCACGGGGTGCGCGGTCGCGGGCACGTCGAGCACCTCGGCGGCCAGCACGCGGTCGACCCGGAACAGGCGCTCGTCGGACGCGCGGTGGCACCACGCCAGCAGGTAGGAGTGGTCGTCCTCGGTGAGCAGGCGGATCGGGTCGACCTCGCGCTCGCCGGCGACGTCCGCCGCGTTGACGTACCGGATGCGCAGGCGGCGGGACGTCGTCAGCGCCTCCCCGAGCGCGGCGACGACCTCGGGGTCGCCGTCGACCGCGAGCCGGACGTCGACCGCCGCGGCGGCCTCCCCGGTCGCCGCGGTGAGCTTGTCCAGCGCGGAGGTGAGGACGGCGGCGCGGGCGTCGTCGAGCCCGGGCGCCACCGCGGCACGCATGGCGCGCAGGGCAGCGACGAGCGCGACCGCCTCCCGGGTGCCCAGGCGCAGCGGCCGGGTCATCCCGCGCGACTCGACCAGCCGGACGACGCCCTCGTCGTACGACGCGGCGTCGAAGTCGATGAGGTCGTGCGGCCAGTACCCCGGGGTGCCGGTGACCCACAGGGTGTCGATGTCCGCCACCACCTGCCGGGTGCTCACCCCGAAGTGCTCGGCGACCTGCTCGATCGGGACCCCGGAGTGCCGGTCGAGGTAGGTCACCATGCCGAGCAGCCGCAGCAGCCGGTCGGTCGCCTTCTCAGCCACGGGTGGCCTCCGTCGCGTCGGGCTGCGGACGTGTCCGGGCTCCCGGTGCCGCAGGGGCCGGCACGGGTGGCCGGTCGAGGGTGGCCGCCGCCCGCAGCCGGCGCAGGACGGCGTCGCGCAGGTCGGCCGGGCCGAGGACGACGACGGCGTCGGCGTACCCCGCGATCTCGTCCGCGAGCTCCGAGCGCTGCGTGAACGGCACGCGGACGAGGTCGCGGTCGGTGAGCATGGCGGCGACCCGCGGGTCGGCGAGGTCGACGTCGGCGGCGGCAGGGTCGGCGGCCGGGGCGTGGGCGGCCGCCGGGTCCGGCGGCACCGCGCGGGCGCGCAGCGCACCGGCCCGCTCGGGACGCAGCGCGAGGACCGCCTGGCGGGCCACCTCGGTGCGCCGGTCCCCCAGCACCGCGCCGGCGTCGACGTCGGCCGGGATCGTGTAGGCGCCGGGAGCGCCGGTGACGCGCACCCTCCTGGATGCGGCTGAGCCGGAACGAGCGCGGTGCGTCCCGGTCGGTGTCGCGGCCGGCGACGTACCAGCCGCCGCCGCGGGCGAGCAGCCGCCACGGCTCGACGGTGCGCTCGCGGACCTCGCCGGTGTTCGCCGCCCGGTAGGTGAACGTGACCGCCTGCCGGGCCTGGACGGCGTCGAGCAGGGGGCCGAAGGCGTCCCCGGCGGGCCGCACACGCGGGGCGAGGCCCGCGACGAGGTCGGTCCCGGCGGGCGCGGACCCGACCGCGCGCAGCTTGGTCAGCGCCCGGGCGGCGTCGGTGCGCAGCGCCTTGTCCTGCCAGAACTGGACCGCGAGCGACAGCACCCCGAGCTCGGCCGCGGTCAGGTCGACCGGACGCATCGCGTACGCCTCGGAGTCGATGCGGTACCCGACGTCGGCACTGTGCCCGCCACCCGCGACCGTCAGCATGGGGATCCCGAGCTCGCGCAGCGCGTCCTTGTCGCGCTCGAACATGCGCTCGAAGGCGTCGTCGGAGATGGCGTCGGCGTACCCCGCGACGCTGGACCGGATCTGCTCCTTGGTCATGCGGCCGACGGTGTTGACCAGCGCGATGACGAGGTTGAGCAGCCGCTCGGCGGGGTGGATCTGTTCAGGCATCGGGGTCACGCTAGCCGCCGGTAGCGTGGTCGGCGTGATCACGTGGCGGGCAGGGACTGTGGTGTCGCAGGGCGCGCGCTGGTCGGGCGCGACCGAGCTGCGGGTGCGGGTCGACGACGGGGACGAGGTGCGCGCGCTCGCGTACCCGCAGCTGGTCGGGGACCCGGCGGTCGGGACGCGGGTGCTGCTCAACGTCTCGGCGCTCGCCCGCGGCCTCGGGACCGGGGGTACGCGCTCGTGGTGGGTCCGGCCGGTGAGCTGCCCGCCGACCCGCCCGCGGGACCCGGGCACCTCGTCAAGGCGCGGTACACGCCCCTGCAGGCGCTCGTGCTCGGGGTCGACGAGCAGGAGTCGCCGCACCACGAGATGCTCCGCGACGCCGACGACCTCGGCGGGATGCCGGTCGTCGTCGCCGACCTGCACTCCGCGGTCCCGGCCATCGTCGCCGGGACCCGGCACGCCGCCGCGCTCGCGGGACGCCCCGCGCCGCGCGTCGCCTACGTCATGACCGACGGCGGCGCGCTGCCGGCCTGGTTCTCCCGCACCGTCGCCGGGCTACGCGACGCCGGCTGGGTGGACGCGTGCGTGACCGCCGGGCAGGCGTTCGGCGGGGACCTCGAGGCGGTCACGGTGCACACCGCACTGCTGGCGGCGCGCGCGGTGGCGGGTGCGGAGATCGCGGTCGTCGCGCAGGGACCGGGCAACCTCGGCACCGGCACCCGGTGGGGGTTCTCCGGGGTGGCCGCCGGCGAGGCCATCAACGCCGCCGGGACGCTCGGTGGACGGCCGGTCGCGTCCCTGCGCGTCTCCGGGGCCGACCCGCGGCCCCGCCACCAGGGCGTCTCGCACCACTCGATGACCGCCTTCGGCCGGGTCGCGCTGGTGCCCGCGGACGTCGTCGTGCCCGTGTTCGAGCCCGGCCCCACGGCCGGCATCCCGGACGAGGACGGCGTCCCCCGCTCGAGGACGGCTCGCTCACCGCGCTCGGGACGCGGGTGCGCGGTCAGGCGCTGAGCCTGGTGGAGCCGACGGGGCGACACCGGTTGGTCGAGGTGGACGCCGGTACCGACCTGCTCGCCTCGCTCGCGGCGTCGCCGGTGCGGTTGTCCACCATGGGGCGCGGACTGGAGCAGGACCCGGGGGCATTTCTCGCGGCCGCGGCCGCCGGGGTGCACGCGGCGGACCTGCTGCGCGACCACGACTGAGCCCGCTGGCCCGGGTGGGTCACCGGCCTTCGCGCGTGCCCGCCCCACGAACGGCCGCCGTCCGACATCGCTGCCTCACGCCGTGCACCGGCTGGTCGATGAGCTCGGTGACGACCCGGCTGCCGGCGCCGCCGGGGTCGCACGTCATCGGGCAGCAGGTGCCGGTCACAGATGAGGCGAGGTGCATGGCGTGGCGAGGCGGCTGTCCCCCAAGTTCGTGAGTCCCGGTCAGGTCACGGTCCTCACCACGGCCATCGGCCTCATCGCTGCGATCTGTGCCGTCACCGTCGTCGTGCCCTTCAGCGACACCGCACCGCGACGCCTCGCCGGGGTGCTCGCGGCGGTCGGGTTCGCGATCGCCGCCGTGCTGCGATGGCGCCGGCACCGGGTCACCACCGCCCACGTCCACGGGCTGCTCGCCACCGCCACCGCCGCGATGACGTGGACGGTCGCCGAGTCGACCACCGCCACCGGCGCCGTGGTGACCGCGGTCAGCTTCTTCTGGGTGGCGATGTTCACCGCTGTCTTCCACCGCCGCACCGAGATGACCGTGCACCTCGCCCTGGTGGCCGCCGGACTGGGGTACGGACTGGCGACCGCGTCGCCGCCGTCGGCCGTGCAGACCTGGATCTTCATGATGGGCACCATCACCGGTGTCGCCTGGGTCCTCAACGCCAAGGTGGCCGGGCTGCGTCAGGACGCGACGCGTGACGAGCTCACCGGTGTCCTGACCCGGCGCGCCTTCTTCGACCAGGCCCGGTGCGAGATGGCCTGGTCAGCGCGCACGGGCGAGCCGATCACCGTCGCGATGATCGATCTCAACGACTTCAAGGGCATCAACGACCGGCACGGGCACGGAGCCGGCGACGCCGTACTGGCCGCGCTCCCCGGGCCTGGGCACCGAACCTCCGCCCGCGCGACCTGCTCGGCCGACTGGGCGGCGACGAGTTCGTCCTCCTCATGCCGGGCACCGACCCGGCCCGGGCGGCAGCCGTCGTGGAGCGCCTGCGTGCCTCGAGCGTCTCGATCACCTTCGCAGCCGGGGTGGCCCCGTGGTCGGGCGAGGAGCTGGACGCCTGGATCGCCGTGGCCGACAGTCGGCTCTACGCCGACAAGGGCCCACCGCCGGCGACGACGTGCCCGTCTAGCGGCCGTCCGTCGTCGGCCGCTCGTGCGGGCGAGCACAATCACGGGATCGATGACCGGGGCGGCCTCGCGACCGGCGGGGACCGGGCGCGAGAACCCGGCGGCGGGGCGCCCCTCGGGCGAGCCCGCCCCCGGCCGAGCCCGCCCCCGGCCGAACCCGCCCCGCTCAGTCGTCCTGGCTGGTGCGGGTGTGGATGGCCACGAGCGCGGCGAGGCGCCCCGCCTCGGCGGTCGCGAGGTCGCCGTCGGCCTGCTGCACGCCCATGACCGCGAGGACGTCGCCGTCGGACAGGTCGAGCTGCACCCACGGTCGTCCGCCGCCGAAGCGGACCGACACGATCTGCGCCCACTCCAGGCGCCGGGTGACGACGAGGTTGCGGACGACGATGCCCTGCTCGTCCACGTCGGCGCGGACGGTCGCCTGCCGCCAGCAGAACCAGGTGATCAGCAGGCCCAGCACCGCCACGCCGACGGCGCTCGGCGGACCGAGCCACTCGGCGAGGAGCGCGACGAAGACGACCGTGCCGACGAAGATCGCCACGGCCAGGACCGCGCTGACCACGCGCGCCGCGCGGGGGCGGAACGGCGCGTACAGCCGTGCCCGGTCCGGGCGGGGACGGTCCACTGTCAGATCCGGCACGCGTGGATGGACGTGACGAGGATGGCGCGCGCCCCGACGTCGTACAGCGCGTCCATGACGCGGTTCGTGTCGTCGCGGCGGACCATCGCGCGGACCGCGGCCCAGTCCCCGTTGTGCAGCGGGGAGACGGTCGGCGACTCCAGGCCCGGGGTGATCGCGACCGCCCGGTCGACGAGCTCGGCGGGGACGTCGTAGTCCATGAGCACGTACTGGCGGGCGGTGAGCACACCCTGGATGCGGCGGGTGAGCACGTCGAGGCCGGCCGGCGGCTCGGCGCCCTCACGGCGGATGAGGACCGCCTCGGAGCGCAGGATCGGGTCGCCGAACACCTCGAGCCCGGCCGCGCGCAGGGTCGTGCCGGTCTCGACGACATCGGCGATGACGTCCGCGACGCCGAGCTGGATGGCGGTCTCCACCGCGCCGTCGAGGCGCACGATGCCGGCCGGCTCGATCCCGCCGGACCGCAGGTGGTCGGCGACGAGCACGGGGTAGGACGTCGCCACCCGCAGCCCGGCCACCTGCCCGACGTCGGTGAGCCGGCCGGCCGGTGCGGCGAACCGGAACGTCGAGCGCGCGAACCCGAGGCTGAGGTGCTCGGTCGCGGTCGACCCGGAGTCGAGCAGCAGGTCACGCCCGGTGACGCCGACGTCGACGGTGCCCGCACCCACGTACACCGCGATGTCCCGCGGGCGCAGGAAGAAGAACTCGACACCGTTGTCCGGGTCGGGCAGCACGAGCTCGCGCGAGTCGCGGCGCTGGCGGTACCCGGCCTCCCGGAGCATCTCGGCGGCGGGCTCCGACAGGGAGCCCTTGTTCGGCACAGCGATCCTCAGCACGTGGTCCTCGGGTGGTCGTCAGCGGTCGGGCGGGTGGGTGGCGTCAGGGGTGGGCGGCACCCCGCGCACGGGTCACAGGTGGCGGTAGACGTCGTCGAGCGTGAGGTCGCGCGCGAGCATGAGGACCTGCAGGTGGTACAGCAGCTGCGAGATCTCCTCGGCGGTGCGCTCCGCCCCCTCGTGCTCGGCGGCCATCCACACCTCGGCGGCCTCCTCGACGACCTTCTTGCCGATCGCGTGGACGCCGGCGTCGAGCTCGGCCACCGTCCCGGAGCCGGCGGGGCGGGTGGCTGCCTTGTCGGCGAGCTCGGAGAACAGGGAGTCGAACGTCTTCACGACCCTGAGCCTAGACGCCGCGTGGACGACGTCCGCCCGCCGCCCGGGCGGACCGGTCGGGCGCCGGTCACAGGCCGCGCAGCGCGACGACGGTCGCGACGGCGGCCTCGGCCGCCTCGGCGCCCTTGTCCTCCGACGAGCCCGGCAGCCCGGCGCGGTCCAGCGCCTGCTGCTCGTCGTCGCAGGTCAGCAGGCCGAAGCCTACGGGCACGCCGGTGGTCAGCGCGACCTGGGACAGCCCGTCGGTGGCCGCGGAGCACACGTACTCGAAGTGCGGCGTGCCGCCGCGGATGACGACGCCGAGCGCCACGACGGCGTCCGCCCCGGCGGCAGCGGCGCGCGCCGCGGCCACGGGGAGCTCGAACGAGCCAGGGACGCGCAGCTCGCGGACGTCGGTGACGTGCGCCTCGGCCAGCGCGCGGCGGGCGCCGGCGAGCAGCCCGTCCATCACCTCGGTGTGCCAGCTCGCGGCGACGACGACGACGCGCAGGCCGGTCCCGTCGACGGTGATGCTCGGTGCTCCGGCGCCGCTCATGCGGTGGTCCTCCTGGTGGGTGCGGTGGGTGCGATGGGTGCGAGGGCTGCGGTGGGTGGCGTCGGTGCGGCCGGGTGCGACGGTGCGTCGTCGTCCGGGACGGCGAGCAGGTGCCCCATCTCGACGGCCTTGGTGCGCAGGTACGCGGCGTTCTCCGGCGTGCGACCCACCTCGAGGGGCAGCATCGCGGTGACGTCGAGCCCGTGGGCGCGCAGCCCGGCGACCTTGGCGGGGTTGTTGGTCAGCAAGCGCAGCCGCTGCACCCCGAGGTCGGCGAGGATCGCGGCGGCGGCGCCGTACTCGCGGCGGTCGGCGGGCCACCCGAGGTCGATGTTGGCCTGCACGGTGTCCCGGCCGGCGTCCTGCAGCGCGTACGCCCCGATCTTCGCGAGCAGGCCGATGCCGCGGCCCTCGTGCCCGCGCATGTAGACGACGACGCCGCCCTCCTCGGCGGCCCGCTCGAGCGCCGCGTCGAGCTGCGGGCCGCAGTCGCAGCGCAGCGAGCCGAACGCGTCACCGGTCAGGCACTCCGAGTGCACCCGCACCACCGGGTTCTCGCCCATCGCGTGGACGGACACCAGCGCGACGTGGTCGGCGCCGCTGCGCAGGTCGCGGTAGCCGTGCACGCGGAACGAGCCGTGCTTGGTGGGCAGGGCGGCCACGCCGCTGCGGTGCACGCGCGGACCTGGCACGTCGTGCGTGCCGGTGGCGGTCGCGTCGGCGGACGGGGCGCGGTCCGGCGCCCCGGCGTCGGCGGTCACGTCGGGATCGTGCTCGCGCCGCCAGGCGATGAGGTCCTCGATGGTGAGGAGCACGAGGCCGGTGTCGGCGGCGAGCGCGGCGGCCTGCGGCAGGCGCGTCATCGACCCGTCGTCGTTCACCAGCTCCGCGATCGCCCCGACCGGCTCCAGGCCGGCCAGGCGGCACAGGTCCACCGCAGCCTCGGTGTGGCCGGCCCGGTGCAGCACCCCGCCGGGGACTGCCCGCAGCGGCAGCACGTGGCCGGGGCGGATGAGGTCGACCGCCCCGGACGCGGGGTCGGCGAGGACCCGCAGGGTGTGGGCGCGGTCGGCGGCGGAGATGCCGGTGGTCACGCCGTGCGCGGCGTCGACCGTCACCGTGTAGGCGGTGCGTCGCGGGTCCTGGCTCGCGGGGACCATGAGCGGCAGGTCCAGCGCGTCGGCGCGGGGGCCGGTCATGGGGGCGCACAGGTAGCCCGACGAGTGCCGGATGGTCCAGCCGACCCACTCCGTCGTCGCGGACTGCGCGGCGAGCACGATGTCGGCCTCGTTCTCGCGGTCCGGGGAGTCGGCGACGAGGACCGGCCGGCCGGCGCGCAGCTCGGCGATGGCCTCCTCGACGGTGCCCAGGCGCGGGGCGTCCGGGTCGGTCACGGCGGCGCTCGCGGCGGTCATCGGGTCGCCGCGTCGGTGGCGGGCCCGGGCGTGCCGGTGCCGGTGCCGGTGCCCGTCGTGCCGGTGCCTGTGCCCGTCGCGTCCGTGCCCGCGTCCGTGCCCGTGCCGTGCGTGCCCGCGCCGCGTCCGGCCAGCAGCAGCCGCTCGACGTACTTCGCGATGACGTCGACCTCGAGGTTGACCGCGGCACCGGGCTGCAGGTGGCCGAGCGTCGTCGCGGCGAGCGTGGTGGGGATGAGACTGATGCCGAACCGGTCCAGGCCCACGTGCGTCACGGTCAGGGACACGCCGCTCACCGCGATGGACCCCTTCTCCGCGACGTACCCCGCGAGATCGGCCGGCATCCCGACGACGACGTCGTCCCACCGTGGCCCCGGGGTGCGGGTGAGGATGGTGCCGACCCCGTCGACGTGCCCCTGCACCACGTGCCCGCCGAGCCGGCTGTCGGCGCGGACCGCACGCTCGAGGTTCACCGGGTCACCCGCGGTGAGCGTCCCCAACGCGGTGCGGCGCAGCGACTCCGGCATGACGTCGGCGGTGAACGTGCCGTCGCCGGGGAGCTCCGCGACGGTCAGGCACACCCCGGAGACACTGATGGAGTCCCCGAGCGCGGCGTCGGAGGTCACCAGCGGGCCACGCACCGTGAGGCGGACGTCGGCCTCGGCGGCGCCGGACGAGCCGGCCGGCCCGGGGGTCACGGACACGACCGTGCCGACCTCCTCGACGATCCCGGTGAACATCAGTGGTCCTCCTGCGGTGCGGTGGGCTGCGGCATGGTCGGCTGCGGCTTTGGGGGCTGCGGCGTGGGCTGCGGTGCGGTGCCAGGTGCGGCGGCCGCGACGACGAGGACGTCGGGGCCGAGCGGGACGGGCTCGCGCGGCACGAGCCGCACGGCGTCGGTGATCGAGGTGAGGCCGAGGTCGCCGATCGCGGTGGGTCCGCTCCCCAGGATGACGGGCGCGATGTAGGCGTAGACCTCGTCGACCAGGCCCGCGCGCAGGAACGCCGCGGCGAGCGTCGGCCCGCCCTCGACGAGCACGTGCCGGACCTCGCGCGCGTGCAGCGCGTCGAGGACCTCGGCGGCGTCGTGCGTGGCGAGCTGCACCAGCTCTCCCCGGGGCCGCGCAGCCGCGCGTCCGCCGGGACGGGCCGGTGCCCGACGACGACCCGCAGCGGCTGGTGGGCAGCAAGCCCGCCGTCGGCGGTCCGTGCGGTCAGGGACGGGTCGTCCGCGGCGACCGTGCCGGTGCCCACGACGATCGCGTCGGAGTCGGCGCGCAGCGAGTGGGCGTGGCGGCGGGCGACCTCGGAGGTGATCCAGCGGCTCGACCCGTCGGCCGCGGCCACCCGGCCGTCGAGCGTGGTGGCGATCTTCAGCGTGACGAACGGCCGGCTGCGCTCCACCGCCGGCAACCACGTGCGCAGCAGCTCGCGGCCCTCGGCCTCGCGCACGCCGGTGACGACGTCCACGCCCGCGGTGCGCAGGTGGTCCGCTCCCCGGCGGCGATCGGGTTGGGGTCGGCGACGGCGATCACGACGCGCCCGACGCCGGCGTCGAGCAGCGCCTGCGCGCACGGTCCGGTGCGGCCGGTGTGGTTGCACGGCTCGAGGGTGACGACGGCGGTGCACCCGCGGACGTCGACCCCCGCCTCACGGGCCGCCAGCAGCGCGGCGACCTCGGCGTGCGGCGTCCCGACACCGGCGTGCCAGCCCTCGGCCAGGACCATGGACCCACGCCCGGCGGCAGCGGCGTCAGCGTCAGTGTCGGCGGCGGCGAGGAGGACGCAGCCGACGCGGGGGTTGGGGCCGTGCACGGGACCGCGGCGGGCGAGCTCGAGGGCGCGGTCCATGGCGACCGCCTCGGCCCGGGTGACCTGCGTGGCGCCACCCGGACCACGGGCACCGGCGCGTGCGGGCGGTCCGGCCGGGCGGAGCTCGGTCCGGGCGTCACGGACGTCAGGGCTAGTCACGGTCGCTCACCTCCGGTACGCCTCTGCGGGCTCCGGGGTGGACAGGGTGGTGCCGGACGGCGGACGCCGTCGCACCACCACGGTGCGCCGACACGGGTCGGCCCACCGCCACGTACTTCCTCCCATCCGGACTTTGACCGTCGGTCCTGGAGTTCCACCAGGTCAACCGGCGCCGACCCCCGGGTGGAGGACGACGCGCGGGTCGCGGACTTTGACCGCCGGCTCGGATTTTCACCGACCCCGGAGCACGTGTGTGTTCACCGGCAATCCTGCCACAGTGCGCGGAGGCCGCAGCCCGCACCGGCTCATGCGCGCGCAGGTTCCGCGGGGTTCAAGCCTGGGCCCGGGTCGGCGGATCAGTGGTGGTGCGCGGCGCCGTCGGCGAGGCCGCGCAGGACGTCGATCTCCGCGGCGACGTCGTCGGCCCCGTAGACGGCCGACCCGGCGACGAAGACGTTCGCGCCGGCGTCGGCGATGCGCTCGATGGTCGTGCGGGACACGCCGCCGTCGACCTGGATCCACACGTCGAGCCCGGACTCGTCGACGGCGGCGCGGGCGCGGCGGATCTTGGCGAGGGTGCCCTCGATGAAGGACTGGCCGCCGAACCCGGGCTCGACGGTCATGACGAGCAGCATGTCGATCTCGTCGAGGAGGTCGAGGAACGGCTCGACCGGCGTCGCGGGGCGGATCGCCAGCCCGGCGCGCGCCCCGAGCCGGCGCAGCTCACGGGCCAGCCGGACGGGCGCCTGGGCGGCCTCGGCGTGGAAGGTCACGGACGCGGCACCCGCCTCGGCGAAGCCCGGCGCCCACCGGTCCGGGTCCTCGATCATGAGGTGGGTGTCGATCGGGACCGGGCACACCTGCACGAGCCGCTCCACGACCGGCAGCCCGATCGTCAGGTTCGGCACGAAGTGGTAGTCCATGACGTCGACGTGCGCGTAGTCCGCGCCCGCGATCTTCCCGAGGTCCCGCTCGAGGTTCGCGAAGTCGGCGGACAGGATGCTGGGGTTGAGGAGGGCGCCCATGCGCACCGACCCTAACGGCGCGGGGGTCTCTCAGGCGCGGCGGCGCAGCAGGGTCAGGAACATCGCGTCGGTGCCGTGCACGTGCGGCCACAGCTGGACGTCGGTGCGGTCGGCGAGCGGCAGGTCCGGGCCGGCGACGTCGCGCACCGTGGGGCGCGCGTCGAGGACCTCGACGTCGTCGCGACGACGCAGGACGTCCTTGACGACGAGCTGGGTCTCGACGAGGTGCGGTGAGCACGTGACGTAGGCGACGACGCCGCCCGGGCGTACCGCGTCCAGCGCCGACGCCAGCAGCGCGCGCTGCAGGGCGCCGAGGTGCGGCAGGTCACCGGGCGTCCGGCGCCACCGGGACTCCGGACGGCGCCGCAGCGCGCCGAGCCCCGTGCACGGTGCATCGACGAGCACGCGGTCGTAGGCGCCGGGCTCGTCCTCGCCGGCGGTGCGGCCGTCCCCGACGCGGACCGCCTCGACGGCCGCGGTCGGGACGGCGGCCAGCGCCCGCTCGACGAGGCGCGCGCGGTGCGGCTGCACCTCGTTGGCGACGAGGCGGGCGCCGCGCGCGTGGGCGAGCGCCGCGAGCAGTGCGGACTTGCCCCCGGTCCGGCGCAGAGGTCGAGCCAGCGCTCGTCCGGACCGTCCAGGGGCGCCCCCGCGAGGGCGAGGGCGACGAGCTGGCTGCCCTCGTCCTGCACGCCGGCCCGGCCGTCCCGGACCGCGGGCAGCGCGCCCGGGTCACCGCCGGACATGGCCACCGCGTACGGCGACCAGCGACCGGGTGCCGTGTCGAGGCGGGCCTGCTCGCGCACCTCGTCGACGTCGACCAGTCCGGGGCGTGCCACGAGGGTCACGCCCGGCGCGGCGTTGTCCGCGGTGAGCAGTGCCTCGATCTCGTCCGCGGCGCGGCCGTGCCCGACGAGCGCCTCTCGCAGCCCGCGGGTCACCCACACCGGGTGGCTCTGGGTGACCGACAGGCGAGCCACCGCGTCCGTGCCGGCCGGGTCGACCGCGTCGCCGATGCGCTCCAGCCATGTCGCCAGGTCGTGCGCGCTGACCGCGCGCAGCACCGCGTTGACGAACTGCGCGCTGCCGGCGCCGGTGCGGGCGCGGGCCAGGCCGACCGTCTCGGAGACGGCGGCGTGCGGCGGCACCCGCATGCCGAGCAGCTGGTGGGCGCCCAGGCGCAGCAGGTCCAGCACCGGGGGGTCGATCCGGTCGAGCGTCCGGCCGCCGGCGCACTGCTCGATGATCGCGTCGTAGCGCCCGCGCAGCCGCAGCGCGCCGTAGGCCAGCTCGGTCGCGAACCCGGCGTCGCGGCCGGTGATGCCGCGCTCGCGCAGCAGCGGGGGCAGCACGAGGTTGGCGTACGCGTCGGACCCGTCGACCTCGCGCAGCACGTCGAAGGCGGCCCCGCGGGCGGGGTCCGCGTCGCGGCGGCGCGCTGCCGGGGCCGACGCCGTCCGGGTCGTCCGGCCGGCGCTGCGGGCGGCGCCGCGCTCGCGGCCGGTCGCGTCCCGGCGGTCCGGGGAGCCGCCGTCGGGTCGACGCGCGTCGCCGCCGGACCCGCCGCCGCCCGGGCCCGGACGCCGGCCGGAGCCACGGGCGCCGTCGTCCTGGGGGCTCACGCCGCCGCTCCCAGCACGGTGCCGTCACCGAGGCGGGCGCCGCGGGCCCAGTCGGCCGCGGGCATGGCCCGACGACCGGCCGGCGACACGTCACCGAGGCGGACGGCGTGGCTCGCGGTGCCCACGAGCACCTCCCCTTGGTGGCGCGCACGGCGCCGGCCGGCAGGTCGGTGACCGACGGATCGGGCACCACCGGCCCGAGCTTGAGCCGTGAGCCGTCCGGTGCCGTGGTCCACGCCCCGGGCGCCGGGGTGCAGCCGCGGATCCGCCGGTCGACGGCGTGCGCCGGGTGCTCCCAGCGGACCCGGGCGTCGTCGACCTCCAGGCGCGGGGCGTGGCTGACGCCGTCCGCGGGCTGCGGGACGGGCTGCGCCGCGCCGTCCTCGATGGCGTCGAGGGTCGCGACGAGCAGCTCCGCGCCGGCGACCGCGAGCCGGTCCAGCAGGTCACCGGCGGTGTCGCGCGGACGGATCGACTCGGTCAGCGTCCCGAAGACCGGCCCGGTGTCGAGACCCGCCTCGATGCGGAACGTGCTCGCGCCGGTCACCTCGTCGCCGGCGATGACGGCGTGCTGGACCGGTGCGGCCCCGCGCCAGGCGGGCAGCACGGAGAAGTGGAGGTTCACCCAGCCGTGTCGCGGGACGTCCAGGACGGCCGGGGGCAGCAGGGCGCCGTACGCGACCACGGGTGCGCAGTCCACCGCGAGGTCCGCCAGCCGTGCCCCGAACTCCTCCTCGCGCGGGCTGCGCGGCGTGAGCACCTCGAGCCCCTCGGCCAGCGCGCGCTCCTTCACCGGGCTGGCGGCGAGCGTGCGTCCGCGCCCGGCCCGCGCGTCCGGCCGGGTCAGGACGGCGACCACGTCGTGCCGGGACGCCAGCAGCGCCTCGAGGGCGGGGACGGCCACGGCAGGGGTACCGGCGAACAGCAGACGCATGCGGTCGATCCTAGGTGGGGCGGCCGGCGCGCCGGTCGCCCCGGTCGCCGGCCGCAGCCGGCGCTGCGACCATCGAGGCAGGCGCAGGACCCTGACGTCGCCCCACCGGTCCAGGAGGTCGTCGTGACCCAGGCACACCGCACCCCGGCACGTCGGATCGTCACGTGGGTGGGCGCCGCGGCGCTCGCCGCCGGGCTGACCGCCTGCAGCGACGACACCGCCGAGCCGGCCACGGAGCCGGTCGTCACCACGCCGCAGGCGGACGACACCGCCGGCGCGCCCGGGGACGAGACCGCCGGCGCGCAGGGTGACGCCACCGTCGAGGAGCAGAGCGGGGGCCTCGGCGCCGACCTCAGCATCGAGCGGGGCCTGGCCGCGATCGCGACCGCGGAGGCCGCCGGCGGTGTGGCGTACGAGCTCGACCGGGACGACGACGGGTGGGAGGTCGAGGTGGTGCGCGACGGCGTCGAGCGCGACGTCATCGTCGCGGCGGACGGCTCCGCCGTGACCGACGAGCGTGACGACGACGATCCTGACGCCGACGACCAGGCGGAGCGGGAGGCGGCCCAGGTCACCATCACGGCGGCGATCGAGGCCGCGGCCCAGGGGCGCGCGGAGGCCCTGGACGGGGTGTCCCTGGAGGAGGAGGACGGCACCCTCGTGTGGGTGGTCGACTTCGAGGGCGCCGACGACGACGTCGAGGTGCACGTCAGCGCGGTCGACGGCACCGTCCTCGGCGAGCGCTGAGGCTGTCGGTCCGGGACCGCCCCCGTCCGAGCCGGCCCGCGCGAACCGGCCGGTCCCCAGGTGGGCCCTGCTGAGCGCTGCCCTGCTGACCGCTGCTGACGCCTGCTGAGCCCGTGCCCCGGGTCTCGCGTCAGAGCATCTCCTTGGGGTCCACCTGGACCCGCACCGTGCCCCCTCACGTCGCGCGCTGCGCACCGCGGCGGAGGCCGCGAGGGACGCCGCCAGCTCCGCCCCCGCCCCGAGGGGCACCCGCACCAGCGCCCGCACGGGTTGCTCGAGCGTCGCGTCCGCCGGCGGTGAGCCCTGGCTGCTCGTCCCGCTCGGGCCGCCGGGGCCGCCCGACCCTGCGTCGACGCCGACCGGCCCGAGCACCGTCCCACCCGCGGGCACCCGGACCCGTGCCAGGTAGGCGGCGACGGCGTCACGGGTGCCGGTGACCGCGGCGACGCGCACCGCCGGTGGCAGGTCGAGCTCGGTGCGCTCGGCCAGCTCCCGCTCGGCGAAGCCGACCGGGTCCCACCGCACGAGGGCCTGCGTCGGTGCGGCCGCGGCGTCGCCCACGAGCAGCACGCGCCCACCGGCCGACGCGGGCCGGACCAGGGACGCCGCCGTGAGCCACCGGTGCAGGGCCTCCTCCCCCACCCGCAGCGATGTCCGGGCGGTCGAGACGGCGGCGTCGAGCAGGAGCGCGCTCACGTAGCCGCCGTCGGCGACGGGCTCCGCGCCCGGCGTCGCGACGACGAGCGCGGGGCGCGCGTCCACCGCCGCGAGGACGCCGGTCGCCGCGGTGGCCGACGAGACGCGCACCGGGACGCCGGGGAACGCCCGCCCGAGCTCCTCGGCGGTCCGGTCGGAGCCGACCCGGACCGACCGCAGCGCGCCCGCGCCGCACTCGTGGCACCGCCAGGCGCCGGCGAGGGTGCCGCACCAGCGGCACTGCGGCACGTCGCCGGCCCGCCCGAGAGCGAGCGGTCCGGCGCACACCCGGCAGCGCGCCACCGTCCGGCACCGGGCGCACGCGACGACCGGCAGGTACCCCGCGCGCGGGACCTGCACGAGGACCGGGCCGGTCGTGAGCGCGTCGCGAGCCGCGCGCCAGGCCGGTGCGGGCAGCCGGGCAGCCGCGGCGGCGCCCTCCCGGGCGAGCTCGACCGACGTCAGCGCCTCGACGCGGGGCGTGCGCGCCCGGACGACGGCGCGCTCGGCCTGCAGGGGCGGGCCCAGCCCGACCTCACGAGGAGCTGCGCCTCGGTGGTCCGGGTCAGCCCGCCGACGAGGGCCGCGCTGCCCGACTGCTCCGCGCGCAGGGTGAGCACCTCGCGCACGTGCGGGTAGGGCGACCGGGGCTCGGCGTGGAGGTCGTCGGCGTCGTCCCAGCACACGACCAGACCGAGGTCGGTCACCGGTGCCCAGGCCGCGGCCCGGGTCCCGACGACGACGCGCGCCCCGCCGGTCAGCGCGGCGAGGAACGCCCGGTACCGCGGTGCCGGTCCGTGGTCGGCCTCGAGCCGGACGTACCCGCCCGTGGTGCCCGGTGCCCACGCCGGTACGCCGGCCGCCGGCAGGGCGGCCACCACGCGGTCGACGTCACGCGCGTCCGGGAGCACGACGACCGCACCGCGGCCGCTGCGGGTCGTGGCCGCGACGGCCTGCGCGACCGCGTCCGGCCACTGCTCGCCGGCGGGGCCCGGCAGCGCGGTCCACACCGCCCGCGGGGAACGGCCCGCGGCGAGGTGCTCGAGGAACGCGGGACCGCCCCGGTAGGCCGACCACGCCGCGCGCGAGGCCGGCTCGAGCGGGGATGGCTCGACCGGCGCCGGCTCGACCGAGGCCGGTGCGACCGGGACCGGGTCGACCGGAGCCGGCTCGACCGACGGGGGCGAGTGCTCGGCGGCGTGAGCGGTCGCGCCGGCCCACCCCGGTGCGGTGATCTCCGTCTCGACCCGGGCGTGCCGCGGCGGGACGGCCAGCCGCACGACGTCGCCGAGCGTGCCCGCGTAGCGGTCGGCGACGGCGCGTGCGAGCCGCAGGACCTCGGGGCTGAGGACGGGCACCGGCGAGACGACGCGCCGCAGCGCCGCGAGCTCGCCGTCGTGCTCGGCGTCCGCGACCCGGTCCAGGACGAACCCGTCGACGTCGCGCGGCCCGAACCGGACCTTGACCCGGCAGCCGGGCCGGACGTCGTCGTCCGCCGCGGCGGGGACGAGGTACTCGAAGGTGCGGTCGAGGTGCGCGGCGGGCACGTCGACCAGGACGCGCGCGACCGGCAGGTGCTCGGCCGGCTCGACCGGCCCGGCCGTCCGGGGACCACGACGCCGCGGGGCGGGCAGCCCGGCGAGCGAGCCCTGCTCACCGTGCGGCACCGACGTCACCGCCTCCCTCACCACCGTCCCCGCCATGTCGTCATCCCAGCACCGGCCACCCACACGCGGACGTCCAGCGCGCTGCCCCGAAGGGCGACGGCGGGGCGGCGGCGGGGCGACGCCGTGCGGCGCGCCGGGTCAGCCCAGGACCGACCGCAGGTCGTCGACGCGGTCCGTGCGCTCCCAGGTGAACTGCGGCAGCTCACGCCCGAAGTGCCCGTACGCGGCCGTCTTCCGGTAGATCGGCCGCAGCAGGTTGAGGTCGCGGATGATCGCCGCGGGTCGCAGGTCGAACACCTCGCGGATCGCCGCGGTCAGCGCGGCGGGGTCGACGGTGTGCGTGCCGAACGTCTCGACGTACAGCCCCACCGGGTGCGCCTTGCCGATCGCGTAGGCCACCTGGACCTCGCAGCGGCGGGCGTACCCGGCGGCCACGATGTTCTTCGCCACCCAGCGCATCGCGTACGCCGCGGACCGGTCCACCTTGGACGGGTCCTTCCCGGAGAACGCCCCGCCGCCGTGCCGGGCCATGCCGCCGTAGGTGTCGACGATGATCTTGCGCCCGGTGAGCCCGGCGTCCCCCTGCGGGCCGCCGATGACGAAGGTGCCGGTCGGGTTGATGAGCAGCCGGTGGTCGGAGACGTCGAGGTCGAGGTCGGCGAGCACCGGGGCGACGACGTGCTCGGCGATCGCCGGCTCGAGCTGGGTCGTCAGCTCGACGCCCGGGTCGTGCTGGGTCGACAGCACCACGGTGTCCACCCGGACCGGCCGGTCGCCGTCGTACCCGATCGTCACCTGCGTCTTGCCGTCCGGACGCAGCCCCTCGACGATCCCGGCCTTGCGCACGTGGGCGAGCCGCTCCGCGAGGCGGTGCGCGACCCACACCGGCAGCGGCATGAGCGACGGCGTCTCGTCGCTCGCGTACCCGAACATCAGGCCCTGGTCGCCCGCACCCTGCGCGTCCAGCGGGTCCAGGTCGGTGTCGTCCTGGCGCATCTCCCACGCCTTGTCGACGCCGGCGGCGATGTCGGGCGACTGCGCCCCGATGGACACCGAGATGCCGCACGAGTCCCCGTCGAACCCGATCGACGACGACGTGTAGCCGATCCCCCGGACGACCTCGCGGACGAGCTGCGGGATCTCGACGTACGCGCTCGTCGTGACCTCACCGGCGACGTGCACCAGGCCGGTCGTCACCATGGTCTCCACGGCCACCCGCGCGGCGGGGTCCTGCTCGAGCATGGCGTCGAGGATCGCGTCCGAGATCTGGTCGCAGATCTTGTCGGGGTGCCCCTCTGTCACCGACTCGGAGGTGAACAGGCGCAGCTCGGGTGCAGTCATGGTCCTCAGGATAGGCGCGCACGCCAGGGTGCCCGCGTCCGCGACCAGGGGCCGGACCGGGCCCGGCGCCGTCCGCGACGGCGGACCGCGGGCCGACGGCCCGCAGGCTCAGAGCAGGCGGAGGACGGCGTCCCACAGGGCGTCGGCGACGACGTCCTTCGACCCGGCCGCCTGGGCGACGACGTCGCCCGCGGCGTCCAGCACGGTCACCGCGTTGTCCGCGGTGCCGAACCCGAGGTCGGCCCCGACGGCGTTGACGGCGAGCAGGTCGGCGCCCTTGCGCCGGGCCTTCGCACGGCCGTGCTCGAGCACGTCACCGTCACCGTCCCCGTCTCGGCGGCGAACCCGACGACGACCTGCCCGGGGCGGCGGCGCGGTCCGGCCAGTTCGGCCAGGATGTCCGGGTTCGGCTCCAGGACGAGCGGCTCGACGGCGCCGTCGGGCTGCTTCTTGATCTTGTGCTCGGCCGTGCGCGCGGGACGGAAGTCCGCGACGGCCGCCGCCATCACGACGACGTCGGCGCCCGGAGCGGCGCCGTGGACGGCGTCGCGCAGCTGCGCGGTCGTCTCGACGGCGACGACGTCGACGCCGGGCGGTGCCTCGAGCGTGACGTTCGCCGCGACGAGGGTCACCCGGGCCCCGCGGTCACGTGCGGTGCGGGCCAGCGCGAAGCCCTGGCGGCCCGAGGAGCGGTTGCCGAGGAACCGCACGGGGTCGATCGGCTCCCGGGTGCCCCCGGCGGAGACGACGACGTGACGTCCGACGAGGTCCCGCGGCCGGGGCCGCGCGCCCGGCTCCGCCGCGGACGGGCCGTCGTCGACCAGCGCGAGCGCGGCGGCCGCGATGTCCGCGGGCTCCGGTAGGCGCCCGGGGCCGGTGTCGGACCCGGTCAGCCGGCCCGACGCCGGCTCCATGACGTGCACGCCGCGCTCGCGCAGCGTCGCGACGTTGGCGCGGGTCGCGGCGTGGTCCCACATCTCGGTGTGCATGGCCGGGGCCAGCAGCACCGGGCAGCGGACCGTCAGCAGCGTGCTGGTCAGCAGGTCGTCCGCCCGCCCGGTGGCCGCGCGGGACAGCAGGTCGGCGGTGGCGGGGGCGACGACGACGAGGTCGGCCCCCTGCCCCAGCGCGACGTGCGGGACGTGCTCGACGTCCTCGAAGACCTCAGGCGTCGCCGGATGACCGGACAACGCCTCCCACGTGGGGCGGCCGACGAACTCGAGCGCGGCCCGGGTGGGGACGACCCGGACGTCGTGCCCGGCCTCCTTGAGCAGTCGCAGCAGCAGGGCGGCCTTGTAGGCGGCGATCCCACCGGCGACCCCGAGGAGGATGCGCACCGTCGTGCCTCAGGCCCCGGTCTGCTCGGTCGACTCGACGGTCAGCAGGCCGTCGTTGATCTCGCGCATCGCGATCGAGAGGGCCTTCTCCTGCGGCCGGGTCTCGACGAGCGGCCCGACGTACTCGAGCAGGCCCTCGTTGAGCTGGGAGTAGTAGGCGTTGATCTGACGCGCGCGCTTGGCGGAGTACACGACGAGGGCGTACTTGGAGTTCGCCTTCTCGAGCAGCTTGTCGATGGGCGGGTCGGTGATGCCGACGGGCTCTGCCACGGTTCCGGACACGGGTGCTCCTGGGTGTTCGAGGGGAGGCGCGGGCCGGCGCCAGCGACCCAGTCTACCGGGTCGCTCCGACGGGCCGCGGCGTGCGCAGTGCCGACCGGCTCCTCGGGGGTTCCACCGGGTCCTACCGGGTCCTCGCGGGGCCTACCGGGTGCGGAGCCCCATCAGCGCCACGAGCTCGTCGGTGGCCCGGTGCACCTCGTCGTTGACGATGGTCACGTCGAACTCGGGCTCGGCGGCGAG
This sequence comes from Cellulomonas sp. ATA003, assembly GCF_031582905.1. NCBI lineage: Bacteria > Bacillati > Actinomycetota > Actinomycetes > Micrococcales > Cellulomonadaceae > Cellulomonas > Cellulomonas sp. ATA003. The sequence continues at coordinate 2,054,810 of NZ_CP133990.1, read as the reverse complement.
CTCGACCTTCGCGGTCTCGAGGCGGCGGGCGCGCTCCTCGGGTCCCTCGGTCCCCCGCCCGACGAGGCGTCGCTCGAGCTCCTCCCACGACGGCGGCGCGAGGAACACGAACAGGGCGTCCGGCATGGTCTCGCGGACCTGCCGCGCACCCTGCAGGTCGATCTCGAGCAGGGCCGGCTCGCCGGCGGCGAGCCGCTCCTCGACGGGCCTGCGAGGGGTGCCGTACCGGTTGCGTCCGTGCACCACAGCCCACTCGAGCAGGTCGCCGCGCGCGGCCATCGCCTCGAACTCCCCGGTGGACAGGAAGTGGTAGTGCACGCCGTCGACCTCGCCGGGCCGCGGGGACCGGGTGGTGGCCGAGACCGAGAGCCACACCTCGGGGTAGCGCAGGCGGACGTCGGCGGACACGGTCCCCTTGCCGACGGCGGTCGGACCGGCGAGAACGGTGAGCCGGGCTGGCGTCGTCGTCATGGGTGGTGCGGCGCTCCTGAGGTGGTGACGTGTGCGGTGTGACGTGCGGTGGTGAGGTGCGGGGGGGGGGGGGGGGGGGGTCAGCCGAAGCGGTCGACGAGCGCCTTCGCCTGGTGCGGGCCCAGGCCGCGGACCCGACGGGTCTCGGAGATGCCGACCTCCGCCATGATCGCGCGTGCCTTCACCTTGCCGACCCCGGGGAGCGACTCGAGCAGCGCGACGACCTTGAGCTTGCCGATCGTGTCGTCGGTGCGCCCCTGCTCGATGACCTCGGACAGGGAGCCTTGCGAGTACTTGAGGCGGTTCTTCACCTCGGCCCGAGCCTGGCGGGCAGCAGCGGCCTTCTCGAGCGCTGCGGCGCGTTGTTCGGGTGTGAGCGGCGGTAGGGCCACGCGTGGTCACCTCATCGATAGCGGGAACGTGCACCTGAACCTAGCGACGAGCGGTACGCGGGGCAACGCGGCGCCTGCCGGTGCGCACATCGGCCGGCCCGCGGTGGACGTGCAGGTCAGGCGAGTGCGGCGGCGGCGTCGTCGGCGGCGCGGCGGGCGGCGTCGCGCAGCGCGGGGCTGCCCGGACCGGCTGCCAGCACCCCGCGGGACGACGACGCCAGGACGGCCGGGCGCGCATCGCCGAACACGCGCGCGAGCTCGGCCGGACCGGCGCCCTGGGCGCCGACGCCCGGTGCGAGCAGCGGTCCGCGGACGCCCGCGAGGTCCAGCCCGAGCCGGTCGGGTGCGTCACCCACGGTCGCCCCGACCACGAGACCCACCGAGCCGAGCAGGCCGGGCGAGCCGAGCAGGGCGGACGCACCCGCGCCGCCCTCACGAGCGTCCGCACCGTCGGCGCCGGCGAGCTCGGCCGCGTTGAGGGCAGCCGCCTCCTGCGCCACGACCCGGGCGACGCTGCGCCCGTCCGGGCCCTGGGCGTGCTGGACGGCGGCCCCTCCGGGTTGGAGGTCAGCGCGAGCACGAAGAGCCCGCGCCCGGTCGCCAGCGCCGCGTCGACGGCCGGTGCGAGCGACCCGAAGCCCAGGTACGGCGACACCGTCAGGGCGTCCCCGGCGAGCGGTGAGCCGTCGCGCAGGTAGGCGTCGGCGTATCCCGCCATCGTCGACCCGATGTCACCGCGCTTGGCGTCCACGACCACGAGCGTGCCGGTCGCGCGTCCGGCTGCGACGACCTCCTCCAGGACGGCGACGCCCGCGGAGCCGTGCCGCTCGAACAGCGCGGACTGCGGCTTGACCGCGGCGACGTGCCCGCCGACGGCGTCCATGACCCGCAGCGCGAAGCCGCGCAGGCCGGCGGCGTCGTCGGGCAGACCCCACGCGGCGAGCAGGCCCGGGTGCGGGTCGATGCCCACGCACAGCGGCCCGTGCGCGGCCATGGCGCGCCCGAGGCGCGCGCCGAAGGGCTCGCGGCTCACGCCCCCGTCCCGGCGAGCGTGCCCGGTGCGGCTGCGCGCGCGGCGCGGGCGGCGTCGTGCTCCTGGAGGCTCGTGACGGTGAACGGGCCGGCGAGGGCCGCCTCGATGCCCTGCACCGCCGCGCCGAGCTGCTGGACCGTCGTGACGATCGCCTTGTCCGCGGCGGTGGTCGCCGTGCGGATCTCGTAGCCGTCGGCCCGGGCGCCCTGGCCGGACGGGGTGTTCACGACCATGTCGACCTCGCCGGTGCGGATGAGGTCGACGATGGTCGGCTCCCCGCCGGGCCGCGGCCGGTGGAGTGCTTGCGCACGACCCGGGACGGGATGCCGCTGCGGCGCAGGACGCCCGCGGTGCCCTCCGTGGCGAGGATGTCGAAGCCGAGCTCGACGAGGCGCTTGATCGGGAAGACGATCGCGCGCTTGTCCCGGTCGGCGACCGAGATGAACACGCTCCCGGACGTGGGGAGCCCGCCGTACGCGGCGGCCTGCGACTTCGCGAACGCCGTCGGGAAGTCGACGTCGAAGCCCATGACCTCGCCGGTGGAGCGCATCTCCGGGCCGAGCACGGTGTCGACGACCGTCCCGTCGAGCGTGCGGAACCGCTTGAACGGCAGCACGGCCTCCTTGACGGCGATGGGCGCGTCGAGGTCCAGCACGGACCCGTCGTGCTCGGGCAGCACGCCGGACGCGCGCAGGTCGGCGATGGTGTGCCCGGCCATCACCAGCGCAGCCGCCTTGGCCAGCGACACCCCGGTCGCCTTGGAGACGAACGGCACGGTGCGGGACGCGCGGGGGTTCGCCTCGAGGACGTACAGCACGTCGCTGACCAGCGCGTACTGGACGTTGAGCAGCCCGCGCACGCCGATGCCGCGCCCGAGGGCCTCGGTGGAGCGGCGGATGCGCTCGAGCTCGCTCACCGACAGGGTCACCGGCGGCAGCACGCACGCGGAGTCGCCGGAGTGGATCCCGGCCTCCTCGATGTGCTCCATGACGCCGCCGAGGAACATCTCCTCGCCGTCGAAGATCGCGTCGACGTCGATCTCGATGGCGTCGTCGAGGAAGCGGTCGATGAGCAGGGGGCCGACGCGAAGCCCTGCGGGGCCTCCTGGAGGGCCTTGCTCACGTACTGCTCGAGCTGGGCGTCGTCGTAGACGATCTCCATGCCGCGGCCGCCGAGCACGTAGGACGGGCGGACGAGCACGGGGAAGCCGATGCGCGCGGCGATGTCCCGCGCCTCGCGGCCCGACGTCGCCGTGCCGAACGCCGGTGCGGGCAGGCCGGCGTCGGCGAGCACGCGGCCGAAGGCGCCGCGGTCCTCGGCGAGGTCGATGGCCTCGGGCGAGGTGCCCAGGATCGGCACGCCGGCGTCGGCGAGGCGCTGCGCGAGCCCGAGCGGGGTCTGCCCACCGAGCTGGACGATGACGCCGGCGACCGGTCCGGCGGCGCACTCGGCGTCGTAGACCTCCATGACGTCCTCGAACGTGAGCGGCTCGAAGTACAGGCGGTCCGCGGTGTCGTAGTCGGTCGAGACGGTCTCGGGGTTGCAGTTGACCATCACGGTCTCCCACTCGCCCTTGAGGGCGAGCGCGGCGTGCACGCACGAGTAGTCGAACTCGATCCCCTGGCCGATGCGGTTCGGGCCGGAGCCGAGGATGAGGATCGCCGGCCGGGTGCGCGGCTCGACCTCGGTCTCCTCGTCGTAGGTGGAGTAGTGGTACGGCGTGGTGGCGGCGAACTCCGCGGCGCACGTGTCGACCGTCTTGTAGACCGGCCGCAGGCCGAGGGTGCGGCGCACGAGGCTGACGTCCCGCTCCCCCAGCCCGCGCAGCTGACCGATCTGCCGGTCCGAGAGCCCGTGCCGCTTGGCGTGCGCCAGGACGTCCCGGGTCAGCTCCGGTGCGGCCGCCGTCGCCGCGGCGACCTCGTTGACGAGCACGATCTGGTCGAGGAACCACGGGTCGATGCCGGTGCGGGCGTACACGTCGTCGAGCGACGCCCCGGCCCGCAGGACCTGCTGGACGTCCACGAGCCGGCCCTCGGTCGGGCGGGAGATCGTCCCGAGCACCCGGTCGAGGTCGTCCCCGGTGAGCGGCTTGCCGGCCCAGTGAAAGTCGGCGCCGCGGGTGTCGATCGACCGCAGCGCCTTGCCGAGCGCCTCGGCGAAGTTGCGGCCCATCGCCATCGCCTCGCCGACCGACTTCATGGTCGTGGTGAGGGTCGGGTCGGCCGCCGGGAACTTCTCGAACGCGAACCGCGGCACCTTGACCACGACGTAGTCGAGGGTCGGCTCGAACGACGCAGGGGTCGACGCGGTGATGTCGTTGGGGATCTCGTCGAGCGTGTAGCCGACGGCCAGGCGCGCGGCGATCTTCGCGATCGGGAACCCGGTCGCCTTGGACGCCAGCGCGGACGAGCGGGACACCCGGGGGTTCATCTCGATGACGACGATGCGGCCCGTGGTGGGGTGCACGGCGAACTGGATGTTGCAGCCGCCGGTGTCGACGCCGACCTCGCGGATGACCGCGATGCCGATGTCGCGCATGCGCTGGAACTCGCGGTCGGTGAGGGTCAGCGCGGGCGCCACGGTCACCGAGTCGCCGGTGTGCACCCCGACCGGGTCGACGTTCTCGATCGAGCAGACCACTACGACGTTGTCCGCGCGGTCGCGCATGAGCTCGAGCTCGTACTCCTTCCACCCGAGGATCGACTCCTCCAGGAGCACCTCGGTGGTCGGCGAGTAGTGCAGGCCCTGACCGGCGATCTGGCGCAGCTCGGCCTCGTCGTAGGCGATGCCCGAGCCGAGGCCCCCATCGTGAACGACGGGCGGACGACGAGCGGGTAGCCCAGCTCGCCGGCGGCCTCGAGGACCTCGTCCATCGAGTGCGTGATGAAGCTGCGCGCGCTCTCCGCGCCGCAGCGCTCGACGACGCCCTTGAACAGCTGGCGGTCCTCGGCGAGGTGGATCGCGGCGATGTTGGCGCCGATGAGCTCGACGCCGTACTTCTCGAGGGTGCCGTCCTCGTGCAGCGCGATCGCGGCGTTCAGCGCGGTCTGCCCGCCGAGCGTGGGCAGCAGGGCGTCGGGGCGCTCCTTGGCGATGATCGAGGCGATGACGTCCGGGGTGATCGGCTCGACGTACGTCGCGTCGGCGAACTCCGGGTCGGTCATGATCGTCGCCGGGTTGGAGTTCACGAGGATCACGCGCAGGCCCTCGTCGCGCAGGACGCGGCACGCCTGCGTCCCGGAGTAGTCGAACTCCGCGGCCTGGCCGATGACGATCGGACCCGAGCCGATGACCAGGACGCTGGCGATGTCAGGGCGACGGGGCATCAGGCGGGGTCCTTCGGGAGAGTCGGGGCAGACGCGGTGGAGCCCTGCGTCATGAGGTCGAGGAAGCGGTCGAACAGGTAGGCGGCGTCGTGCGGGCCGGCTGCGGCCTCCGGGTGGTACTGCACGGAGAACGCCGGCAGGTCGAGGGCGGCCAGGCCCTCGACGACGTCGTCGTTGAGGTCGACGTGGGAGACGACGACGCGCCCGTACCGGCCGCCGTCGTGCGGCGCGACGCTCTCACCGTCGAGCGGGGCGTCGACCGCGAAGCCGTGGTTGTGCGCGGTGATCTCGACCTTGCCGGTGCTGCGGTCCATGACCGGCTGGTTCACGCCACGGTGCCCGTAGCCGAGCTTGTAGGTGCCGTAGCCGAGCGCGCGGCCCAGCAGCTGGTTGCCGTAGCAGATGCCGAAGAACGGGATGCGGCGGTCGAGCACGTCGCGCAGCAGCTCGATCTCGTGGGTGGCCGCGGACGGGTCACCCGGCCCGTTGGAGAAGAACACGCCGTCCGGACCGGTCGCGAGCACCTCGTCGATCGTCGCGGTCGCGGGCAGCACGTGGACCTCGACGCCGCGCTGGGCGAGCGAGCGGGGGTGTTGGACTTGATGCCGAGGTCCACCGCGGCGACGGTCGCGACCGGGGTCGCGAGCGGCTCGCCGTCGGGCCCGAGGGCCGGCACGACGTAGGCGGCGTCGGTGGAGACCTCGCCGGCGAGGTCGGCGCCGACCATGGCGGGCGCGTCGCGGACCTCGGCCAGCAGGTCGGCGACCGGACGCCGGCCACCGGCCGCGCCGGTGAGGGCGTCACCGGAGAAGATGCCGGCGCGCATGACGCCGAGCTCGCGCAGGTGGCGGGTCAGCGCGCGGGTGTCGATCGCACTGATGCCGACGATCCCCTGCTCGGCGAGCTCGTCGTCCAGGTCGCGCGTGGAGCGCCAGTTCGAGGCCCGCCGGGCGGGGTCGCGCACGACGAATCCGGCCACCCAGATGCGGGTGGACTCGTCGTCCTCCTCGTTGACCCCCGTGTTGCCGACGTGCGGCGCCGTCATGACGACGATCTGCCGGTGGTACGAGGGGTCGGTGAGCGTCTCCTGGTAGCCGGTCATGCCGGTGTTGAAGACGATCTCGCCGACCGTGCGGCCGACGGCGCCGTAGGCGCGGCCGGTGAAGGTCCGGCCGTCCTCGAGGACCAGCACCGCCGGTCCCTCGGCGCGCACGGACGGGGTGGGGTCGCTCACGCTGTCTCCTCTGTGGGGATGGTCGTCGTGGAGGGGCCGGCGAGGAGCCCGCGCGCGGCGTCCAGCAGCGCGGTGCGGTCCTCGGCGCGGCGGGGGCGCAGGCCGGTGTCGAGCTGGGTGCCGGTGTCGGACTGGGCGCCGGTGTCGAGCTGGGCGGCGGTGTCGGGCAGCTGCCAGGTCAGGACCACCAGCCCGTCGCCGCCCACGTACTTGCCGGCCATGCCGGGTGCGGTGGTCGCGGCCCGCAGCGCGGAGGCGGCGATCCACAGGTCCGTCGCGCCCTGCCGCTGGATGCGGACGCCGCCGGTGAAGACCTGCACGACGGCGCGCGAGCGGGCCCCGAGGTCGTGGGCGACCACGCGCTCGAGCCAGTCGCCCGCGACCGTGCTCGACACGTACGTCGCGTCGAGCGGCCCGGTCACCGGGTCGCCGAGCGCGGCGTCGTCGTCGGCGGGGACGGGGGCAGGGCCGGCACGACGGCGGCGGTGCGCTCCCCGCGGTGCCGCCAGCCGGCGCGCATGCCCCACAGGGCGGACAGGCCCAGGAGGGTCACGATCGTCACGGTCACGAGGGGTGGCATCAGCGAGCCGCCTCGGCGCTCGGCCGCTCGCCCGGCCGGCCGGCCTGCTCCGTGCCGCGCGGCACTGCCTGCCCGTCCAGGACGGTGGCGCGCCCCCGCAGGAACGTCGCCACGACGCGGCCCGGGAGCTCACGGCCGCGGAACGGGGAGTTCACGCTGGCGGTGCCCTGCGCCTCGGGGACGACGACCGCATGCGCCCCCGGGTCGACCAGGGTGAGGTTCGCCGGCTCGCCGACGGCGAGCGGGCGACCCTGGTCCTCGACGCGGCCGATCGCGGCCGGTGCGCTCGACATGACGCGGGCGACGTCGGCCCAGGTCATCCGGCCGGAGTCGACCATCGTCTGCTGCACCACCGAGAGCGCGGTCTCCAGACCGGTCATGCCCATCGCGGCGGCCGCCCACTCGCAGTCCTTGTCCTCGCGGGTGTGCGGGGCGTGGTCCGTCGCGACGATGTCGATCGTGCCGTCGGCGAGGCCGTCACGGACGGCGTCGACGTCCGCCTGGGTGCGCAGCGGCGGGTTGACCTTGTAGGTCGGGTCGTAGTCCCGGGCCAGCTCGTCGGTGAGGACGAGGTGGTGCGGGGTGACCTCCGCGGTGACGTCGATGCCGCGGGACTTGGCCCAGCGGATGAGGTCGACCGACCCCGCGGTCGACAGGTGGCACACGTGCAGGCGCGACCCGACGTGCTCGGCGAGCAGCACGTCCCGCGCGATGATCGCCTCCTCCGCGACCGCGGGCCAGCCCGCGAGGCCGAGCTCGGCGGACACCTCGCCCTCGTGCATCTGCGACCCCACGGTCAGCCGCGGCTCCTGCGCGTGCTGCGCGACGACGCCGTCGAACGCCTTGACGTACTCCAGCGCACGGCGCATGAGCACCGGGTCGTGGACGCACTTGCCGTCGTCGGAGAACACCCGGACCCGGGCCGCCGACGCCGCCATCGCGCCCAGCTCGGCGAGCGCCTCGCCCGCGAGGCCGATGCTCACCGCACCGACCGGGTGGACGTCGACCCAGCCGGCATCGCGGCCGAGCCGCCACACCTGCTCGACGACGCCCGCGGTGTCCGCGACCGGGGACGTGTTCGCCATCGCGTGCACGGCGGTGAAGCCGCCGAGCGCGGCGGCCCGGGTGCCGGACTCGACGGTCTCGGCGTCCTCCCGACCCGGCTCGCGCAGGTGGGTGTGCAGGTCGACCAGACCGGGCAGGGCGACCAGCCCGGCGCCGTCGATCTCCACGACCTCGCCGGCCCGGTGGGGGGTGCCGCCGTCGCCGTCACCGGACCCGTCACGGGACCCGTCACCGGGCCCGGCCAGCGCCGCGCGGACGTCGTCCGGCCCGACCGCGGCGATGACGCCGTCGGCCAGCAGGAGGTCGGTGGGCGCACCGCCCAGCGGGGCGACGCCTCGCAGCAGGTACCTCGTCGACGCGCTCACGCGACCTCCGTCCTCTCGTCGTCCCGTTCGTGCCGGCCTGTGCCTGTCCCCGTGCCCGTGCCCGTGCCCGTGCCTGCGGACTCCCCGCGAGCAGCAGGTAGAGCACCGCCATGCGCACCGCGACCCCGTTGGCCACCTGCTCGACGATCACCGCGCGCGGCGAGTCGGCCGCGTCGGCCGAGATCTCCAGCCCCCGGTTCATCGGGCCGGGGTGCATGACGATCGCGTGGTCCGGCAGCAGGCCGAGGCGCCGGGCGTCCAGGCCGTAGCCGCGGGTGTACTCCAGCGGGGTCGGGAAGTACCCGCCCCCGCGGCCCCGGCGCCCATCCTCTCGCGCTGAACCCGCAGCATCATGACGGCGTCCGGCTGCTGGTCGGCCAGGACCGGGTCCAGGTGGTACGACACCCGGCACGGCCACCGCTCCACACCGACCGGGACGAGCGTGGGCGGTGCGACGAGCGTCACCTCGGCGCCCAGGGTGGTCAGGAGGTCGACGTTCGAACGGGCGACCCGCGAGTGCAGGACGTCACCGACGATGGCGACCCTGAGGCCGGCGAGGTCGCGCCCGGTGGGATCTGCCACGCCCGCGAGGTGGCGGCGGATGGTGAAGGCGTCGAGCAGCGCCTGGGTCGGGTGCTGGTGCGTGCCGTCGCCGGCGTTGACCACGGCGCCGTCGACCCACCCGGACCGCGCGAGCGTGTGCGGCGCACCGGACGCGCCGTGCCGGATGACGACGGCGTCGGCCCCCATCGCCTGCAGGGTCAGCGCGGTGTCCTTGAGCGACTCGCCCTTGGACACGCTGGACCCCTTGGCGGAGAAGTTGATGACGTCGGCGGAGAGCCGCTTGGCGGCGGTCTCGAACGAGATGCGCGTCCGGGTCGAGTCCTCGAAGAACAGGTTCACGACCGTCCGGCCCCGCAGGGTGGGCAGCTTCTTGATCTCGCGGGACTGGGTCGCGGCCATGCTCGCGGCGGTGTCGAGGATCCGGACGGCGGCGTCGCGGTCCAGGTCGGCGGTGGTGAGCAGGTGCTTCATCGGGCGTCCTCCTCGCCGCGCGTGCGCCGGGAGCCGGCGCGTCCGTCGGGGGCAGGGCCACCCGTGACGTGGTTCTCGGTCCGCGGCCCCTCGATGAGGACGGCGTCGCGCCCGTCGACCTCGTCGAGCAGCACGCGGACCCGCTCCGCCTGGGACGTCGGCAGGTTCTTGCCGACGTAGTCCGCGCGGATCGGCAGCTCGCGGTGCCCGCGGTCGACGAGTGTGGCGAGCTGGACCGCGCGCGGGCGGCCGAGGTCGCTGATCGCGTCGAGCGCGGCGCGGATGGTGCGGCCGGAGAACAGGACGTCGTCGACCAGGACGACGACCTTGCCGTCGACGCCGGACGCCGGCATCCGCGTGGTCCCGATCGGCCGGGTGGGGTGCCGGGAGAGGTCGTCGCGGTACATCGTCACGTCGAGCACCCCGACGACGCCGTCCGGGTCGACACCGGGCTCGACCGCGGCGATGCGCCGCGCGAGGCGATCGGCGAGCGGCAGCCCCCGGGTGGGGATCCCCAGCAGGACGAGGTCGTCGGCGCCCTTGTTCCGCTCGAGGACCTCGTGCGCGATGCGGGTCAGGGCCCGACCGATCTCGCCGGGACCGAGGACGACGGCGCCGGGGTGGTCACGGGGCTCGTCCGCCGGGGCGGTGGGTTCACCGGCCCCACGGACGGGATCGGTCGGCCGGTCACCGGCGGGCACAACGGGGCCAGACGTCATCTGGCGACCTCCTTCCCCGCCTCACTGGACGGGCCTTAAAGGAATGTCTGTCAGGCGACCACCCTACCCGCCGTGACGGTGCGACCCCGTCGTGGCGGGATCGCGGTGCGCCCCACACCGCGCGCACCGCTCTGGGCCGCTGCCGAGCCGACGACCGCGGTGCCGTCACCCGTCAGCACCCGGCCCGAGCGGGTGAAAAACGAGCGCCCGGCCCGCGAGCCCGGCACCTCGCACGCGCCGCACGGTCGACGTGGACAGATGTCACGGGCTCTATGACGGATACTCGGGGGCATGCCCGGAGTCGTCTCGTCGATCGCGGTGGTCACGCAGAGCGCGATCGCCGGTCTCGTCGCGGGCCTGTGCATCCTGCAGTGCATCTGGTGGCGCAGCGACCGAGGTCGCAGCGGCTCGGGCTGGCTGCTGGCGTGGACCGCCGCGATCGGGGTCCTGCTGGCGGTCAACATCGGGCTGTCGATCCTGTCACCGGCCGAGGACTACTACCGGTGGGTGGTCTTCGTGCGTTCCCAGGTCCTCGCGACGTGCGTCGTCCTGGCCCTGCCGACGGTGCGGGCGTTCACCGGCGGCCCGCCCGTCCGACCCTGGGTGCTGGCTTCGATCGCAGGCTTCGTCCTGCGTGCCGTCGTCTGGCTCACGACCGACTTCGTGCTGGTCGACAACAGCGGTGGCGCCATGGCGCGGGGGCCCCTCTCGGTGCCGACGTTCTTCCTGCCGCTCGCGGTGGTGGCCGTCTACGTGGGTCTCGCGCTGGGGCGCGTCGGGGACCGCCGCGCCCGGTGGGTGATCGCGGGCACGAGCCTGGTGTCGGTGGTGCTGCTGGCCGTGCCGTACCTCGCGCCGGTCGGGCCGTGGACCCACCCGCTCACGGTGACCTGGACGGTCCCCTGGCGGCCGGCCTGACGGCGCTCGGTCTCCGGCGCCTGGCCGTCGTCGAGCGCGACACCCGTCGGCAGCACGCGATGCGCGACGCCGTGGCCGACCTCGGCAACGCCGCCTGGTACGCGACCGAGGCGGACCCGTTGCTGGCGGAGGCCGAGGACGCCGCGCGACGCGTCCTGCGGGACCCGTCCGTCGTCGGCGCCATCGAGCCGCTGCCCCGCGGCCGGTTCACCGCCACCCTGACGTGCGGCGGCGCGTCGGCCGATGCGGGCGCGCGGAGCTTCCTGGACGACCTGGCGCGGGTGGTGTCGACGGCCGCCGAGCGCATCGCGCTCGGGCGTGACCTCGAGCAGGCGGCCTTCACCGACTCGCTGACCGGGCTGCCGAACCGCCACGCGCTCGACCGCCACCTCGCGGACGTGCTCGACCGCGCCCGACGTGACCGTTCGCGGCTCGCGGTCCTGTACTGCGACCTCGACGGGTTCAAGGTCGAGAACGACCTGCACGGGCACGGCTGGGGCGACGAGCTGCTGGTGCGCACCGCGGCGCACCTGCGCCGGTGCGTGGGCGACGACGCCGTCGTGGCGCGCTTCGGCGGGGACGAGTTCGTCGTCGTGGTGGAGCAGCCGGGGAGCGACCACGAGCTCGCCGAGCTGGGCGCGTGCATCCGGTACGGGCTGGTCGACGACGGTGACCGTCCCCTGCCGCTGCTCTCCGTCGGCGTCGCGGGCTGGTGCCCGATCGCCGGCGGTGAGCCCGACCACCTGCTGCGCCAGGCGGACACGGCGATGCTCGAGAGCAAGCGGCGCAGGTCCGGCGTCGTGGTGTTCGACGACGCGCTGCGGGACCGGATGCAGGCCGACGAGGAGCTGCGGCGCGAGCTCGGCATCGCCCTGGTCGAGGACGAGTTCACCGTGCACTTCCAGCCGGTCGTCGACGCGCGGACCATGCGGGTCGTCGGGGTCGAGGCGCTGGCCCGCTGGGAGCACGGCGGCCGGACCCGGATGCCCGGCGAGTGGTTGCCGTTCGCCGAGGACACCGGGCTCATCGTGCCGATCGGCCGTCGCGTGCTGGACGTCGCGCGGACCGGGGCCGAAGGCATGGGCCTGCCGGTCATGGTCAACCTCGCGGCGCGACAGCTCGCGGAGCCGTCGTTCGTCGACCAGCTCATCGCCGACTGGGGCGACGGGGACTGGCGCATGCTGACCCTGGAGATCACCGAGAGCGCGCTGCTGCAGGACCTGCCGCACGTGCTCGTCGCCCTGCAGTCGCTGCGCGACCGGGGTGCCCGGATCGCGATCGACGACTTCGGGACCGGCTACAGCTCGTTCGCCCGGCTCGCCGGCCTGCCGGTGGACGTGCTGAAGATCGACCGGGCCTTCGTCGACCGGGTCACCACCGACCGGGGTCGCGCGGTCATCACCGCGATCGTCTCGCTCGCCGAGGCGTACCGCCTCGACGTCGTGGCCGAGGGCGTCGAGACGACCGAGCAGCTGGACGCGCTGATCGAGCTCGGGGTGCCCAAGCTGCAGGGGTTCCTGCTCGGGCGCCCGGCAGCCGGGCGCCCGTCACCGGTCACGGTGCCCCGGCAGGCCGCGGCCGGCGGGCGCTGACGTCCCGGTGACCAGCGGGTCGGACGATCTGCCTGTCTAGGCGAGGAGCGTCGGCTTGAGGTCGACGATGCGCCCGAGCAGTCCGTTGACGAAGGTCGGGGAGTCGTCGGTGGACAGGGCCCGCGCCATCTCCACTGCCTCGTCCACCGCGACGGCGTCGGGCACGTCGTCGTTGAAGAGGATCTCCCAGGCGCCGATGCGCAGCACGGCGCGGTCGACCGCGGGCATGCGCTCCAGCGTCCAGCCGTGGGCGTGGGTCGAGAGCAGCTCGTCGATGCGGCCGCGCTCGGCGAGGACGCCCTCGACGATGTCGACCGAGTACTGCGGCAGGGCCGCCTCGGTCCCGGGCTGCGTGATGCGCTCGGCGAGCAGCGTCAGCGGGTCCCGCTGGCGCTGCTCGGCCTCGAACAGCACGTCGAGGGCACGCTTGCGTGCCTTGCTGCGAGCACCCACTTAGTCGTTCACGCGCCCCAGGTAGCCCGAGTCACGGGTGTCGACCTTGACCTTGGTGCCGGTCTCGAGGAACAGCGGGACCTGGATCTGGTGACCCGTCTCGAGCGTGGCGGGCTTGGTGCCGCCGGTCGAGCGGTCACCCTGCAGGCCCGGCTCGGTGTACGTGATCTCGAGGACGACCGACGGCGGCAGCTCGACGTACAGCGGGATGCCCTCGTTCGTCGCGACCATCGCGCTCTGGCTCTCGAGGAGGAAGTTCGCGGCGTCGCCGACGGTGGCCTCGGAGACCATGAGCTGGTCGTAGGTGTCCGTGTCCATGAACACGTAGTCGTTGCCGTCCTTGTACAGGTACTGCATGTCGCGCTTGTCGACGTTCGCCGTCTCGACCTTCAGGCCGGCGTTGAACGTCTTGTCGACGACCTTGCCCGACAGGACGTTCTTCAGCTTCGTGCGCACGAAGGCGCCGCCCTTGCCCGGCTTGACGTGCTGGAACTCGACGACGGTCCACAGCTGGCCGTCGATCTTGAGGACGGTGCCGTTCTTCAGGTCATTGGTGGTGGCCACGGTGGGTGCTCTCTCGTCGAAGGGGTGTCATGTGCCGGCGCACCGTGCGGGCGATCGAAGGGCAGGGCGCGGCAGACCGCCGTCGATCCTAGCCTGCGGCCGGGTGGGGCGTCCGGCGGGCGTGCGTCACACGCCGAGCACCCGGGTGCCGAGCAGCGCGGCACCGGCGATGCCGCACCCCGCCGCCCACCCCAGGGAGCCGAGCGTGCCGATGACGAACCGCTCGGAGCTGCCGGGGTGCTCGCGCAGCTCCGGGTATCGGCCCAGGCCCTTCACCGCGATGACGAACGCGACACCGGCCGGGTAGCCGGCGAGGAGTACGCCGGTCACGGCCAGGCGCTCCAGGACGCCGATCCACGTCCCGCCCCGCAGGGGACCGGGCTCGTCGGGCTCGGTGGGTCGGGCCGGCTCCGGTGGCGGCGCGGGTGGGCCGGGAGAGACCCAGGCGCCCGACGGGGCGGGCCGTGGGGAAGGCGCGACGTCGTCGTCGTCCACGGGACCGGAGTCCGACGAGCGTGACGCGACCCGCAGCAGAAGGGCGACGACGCCCCATCCGCCCAGCGCCGACACCGTCAGCGATCCCACGACGACGAGCGCCGTCAGCCAGTGGTTCATCGGTCTCCGTCCGTCCGTCCCTCGTCAGTCCGTCATCCGGCGTTCTCTCACCCGGCCCGTCATCCGGCGGTCCGTGCCGTGTCCACCCGGCCCCGCGGGGGTGTGCGTGTCCCCGCGGTGACGAGCAGCCTTCCCAGCAGGGGCCGCGCCGCGAGCTCCTCGGCCCACAGCGCGGTGCGGAGCCGTTGGCTGACCGCCTGCTGGGTGATGCCGAGGCGCTCGGCGACATCCTCCTGCCGAGCACCCACACCGAGATCGTGCAGGGTGTCGATGACCGCCCAGCCGGCCGGTGTCCGCCGAGCGGCCACGGCGGCGACCAGCGTGAGGACGGCTTCGGCGTCGGCCGCGACGACCGGGTCCTCCCCCACGACCGCTGCCGGCACCGGGACCGGCCGGGACTTGGCGCGCTCGACGGCGGCTCGTGCGAGCACGAAGGCGGGACCCGCACCAGCGCGGCTGCTGGCCGGCAGCGGGTGGTCGACGTCGCCGCACCCGACGCCCACGCTCCATCCACCGAGGCGCAGGACGCTCAGGACGAGCTCGACGGCGAGGTCGCCGTCGTCGACCACGGCCTGGACCTCGTCCCCGACGGTGCGCTCGAAGGGTCGGACGAGGCCGGCCGCGCCGGAGGTGCGGTCGAGGACCGCCTCCAGGTGCGACAGCAGCACGTCGACGCGGTCCCCCTCGCGGCGGCTGCCCTGCTGGTCGATCGTGAGGACGAGCATCGCACAAGGCTAGGGCTTGATGTGTCGACCCACAAGGTAGGGAGTTTGTTGGAGCGCCCACAAGGGCGCGCCCGACCTCGGGGTGTCCTCAGGCCTGGTGGCCTTCCGCGAGCGCGTCGGCGATCGCAGCGAGGGCGTAGCGGTAGGAGCGAAAGCCGAAGCCCGCCACGGTGCCCGTCGCGACAGGTCCCACCACGGAGTGCTGGCGGAACGCCTCGCGTGCCGCC
The DNA here is from genome assembly GCF_031582905.1 of Cellulomonas sp. ATA003. Taxonomy (NCBI): domain Bacteria; kingdom Bacillati; phylum Actinomycetota; class Actinomycetes; order Micrococcales; family Cellulomonadaceae; genus Cellulomonas; species Cellulomonas sp. ATA003. The sequence continues at coordinate 2,039,493 of NZ_CP133990.1, read as the reverse complement.
GGGTTCGACAGGTGGACCTCGACGAGCAGCAGCCCGGCGGTGCCGACCTGGGCGGCCGCATCCCGCAGCGCGTAGGAGTAGTGCGTGAAGGCGGCCGGGTTGATGACGACGTGGCTGCGGGTGTCGACCGCCTCGTGCAGCCAGCCGACGATCTCCGACTCGTCGTCGGTCTGCCGGACGTCGACGTCCAGACCGAGCTCGGTCCCCCACCCCTGCGCGGCGGCGACGAGATCGGGGAGGGACGCGGAGCCGTACACCTCCGGCTCGCGCACGCCGAGCCGGCCGAGGTTGGGTCCGTTGAGCACGAGCACGTGGGTCATGCGGGCGAGCGTAGAGGTGGTGGCGGAATCCACGAGACACGTCTCGGCTGCGGCGCGGGACGCACCGCACCCCTACAGGGCGATCGGTCCCCGTCCGGTCGGCGCGTCCGCGCTGATCTCGGCGTACGCGGCCGCGAGCAGCGTCGGGTCCGGCCCCTCCAGGCGGGTCGGCCTGGCGACGTCGTCGAGCACGACGAACCGCAGGAGATCGCCACGCGACTTCTTGTCCCGGCGCATGACCGCGAGCAGCTGCTCCCACCGGTCGCCGCGGTAGGTCACCGGCAGCCCGACCGACTGCAGGATCGCCCGGTGACGGTCCACCACCGACTCGTCGAGCTTCCCGGCGAGCCGGGCGAGCTCGGCGACGAAGACCATGCCGACGGACACCGCCGCTCCGTGCCGCCAGTCGTAGCGCTCGACCTGCTCGATCGCGTGCGCCAGCGTGTGGCCGTAGTTGAGGATCTCGCGCTGCCCTCGATCGGTGAGGTCCTCCCCCACGACCCGCGCCTTGACCCGGATGGACCGCTCGATGAGCTCGGTGAGCACGTCCTCGCCGGCGGTGTCCTCCCCGGAGGACCCGCCGCGCTCCACCAACCCGGTCGGGTCCGCCTCGACGAGCTCGAGGATCCGCGGGTCGGCGATGAACCCGCACTTGATGACCTCGGCGAGCCCGGCCACGAAGTCCCACTTGGGCAGCGACTCGAGCGACGCGAGGTCGCACAGCACGCCGGCCGGCGGGTGGAACGTGCCGACGAGGTTCTTGCCCTCCACGGTGTTGATCGCGGTCTTCCCACCGACGGCGGCGTCGACCATCGCCAGCAGCGTCGTCGGGATGTGGACGACCTTGATGCCACGCAGCCACGTCGACGCGACGAAGCCGGCGAGGTCGGTCGTCGCGCCCCCGCCCACCGAGACGATCGCGTCGGAGCGCGTGAAGTCGGCCTGCCCGAGGATCTGCCAGCAGAACGAGGCGACCTGGGCCGACTTGGCGTTCTCGGCGTCCGGCACCTCGGCGAGGATCGCCTGGTACCCCTGCGCGACGAGGTCCTCGCGGACGGCGTCGGCCGACGTCGTCATCGCCTCGGTGCAGATGACGAGCACGCGCTGCACGCCCTCGCCGAGGAGCGCGGGCAGGTCGCCGAGCAGGCGCCGCCCGATCACCACGTCGTACGCCTGCGCGCCCTCGACGCGCACGACCCGGGTCGCGCTGTGCTCCGTGGTGCTCACCGTGCTTCTCCTTCGGGTGCGGGTGCGGGTGCGGGCGTGGGTGTCGCGGGGTCCTGCCTCGGCTCCGCCGACGACGCCTCGGACGACGACGGCGTCGACGACGACGACGACGCGGCCTCGTCCGAGGTCGCCGAGGCGGCCGCGAGCTGGTCGGTGAGGTGCTCGGCGAGGTGGTCGGCGACCTCGCGTGCGGCCTGCGCCGCGGTCCGGCCGTCGGTGCTGACGACCAGCGTGGCGACTCGCTCGTAGACCGGCCGACGCCGGTCCATGAGCGACTGCCACTGCGCCCGCGGGTTGCCCATGAGCAGCGGCCGGGACGTGTTGAACCCGACCCGCGGCGCGGCCTGCGCCAGGGACACGTCGAGGAAGACCACCGTCCCGCCGCGCTCGGCGTACGCCAGGAGGTCGGCCTCGGTGAGCGGGTCCATGACGGCCCCGCCGCCGAGCGCGAGCACGCCGCGGTGCTCCACGAGAGCGCGCGCGACGGCGGCCCGCTCCCGGGTGCGGAACGTGGGCTCGCCGTCGTCGACGAAGATGTCGCGGATCGGCTTGCCCGCGGCGACCTCGACGTCGTGGTCGGTGTCCCGGACCGTGACGCCCAGGAGGTCGGCGAGACCCCGCGCGACCGTGGACTTGCCGGCACCGGGCGGGCCGACCAGCACGGCGACCGGCCGCGTGCCGGGGACGGGGCCGGGTCGTGGCGTCGCGGTCACCGCTGCAGCTCGGGGACGGCCGCGAGGTACGCCTCGACGTTGCGGGCCACCTCGCCGACCGAGTCCCCGCCGAACTTCTCCAGCAGCGCGTCGGCGAGCACGAGCGCGGTCATCGCCTCGGCGACGACGGCGGCCGGCGGGACCGCGCACACGTCCGAGCGCTGGTGCTGGGCCTTGGCAGGCTCGCCGTTCGCGGTGTCGATCGTGGACAGCGCACGCGGCACGGTCGAGATCGGCTTCATCGCGGCGCGGACCCGCAGCACCTCACCGTTGGCCATCCCGCCCTCGATGCCGCCGGCGCGGTTGGACAGCCGCCGGATCCGGCCGGAGACCGGGTCGCGCTCGATCTCGTCGTGCGCCTGGGACCCGCGGCGGGCGGCCGTCCGGAAGCCGTCGCCGACCTCGACGCCCTTGATCGCCTGGATGCCCATGAGCGCGGCGGCGAGGCGGGCGTCGAGCCGCCGGTCGCCGTGCACGTAGGAGCCGATGCCGGACGGCACGCCGTAGGCGAGCACCTCGACGATTCCGCCGAGGGTGTCGCCCGCGCTGTGGCAGTCGTCGATCTCCGCGACCATCGCGGCCGACGTCGCCGGGTGCGCGCAGCGCACGGGGTCGGCGTCCAGCGCGGCGACGTCGTCGGGCAGGGGCAGCGGGGCGTCGTCGGGCACGCCGACGGGGCCGATCGCGACGACGTGCGAGACGAGGCGGATGCCGGCGGCCTGCTCGAGGAACCGGGCGGCGACGGTGCCGAGCGCGACCCGGGTCGCGGTCTCGCGGGCGGAGGCACGCTCGAGGACCGGCCGGGCGTCGTCGAAGCCGTACTTGCGCATGCCGACGAGGTCGGCGTGGCCCGGCCGCGGGCGGGTGAGGGTGCGTTGCGGGCCCGGTTGAGCTTCTCGGGGTCGTCGACCGGGTCGGCGGACATGACGTCGACCCACTTGGGCCACTCCGTGTTCCCGATCTCGATCGCGACCGGTCCGCCCTGGCTCTCGCCGTGCCGGACGCCGCCGAGGATGCGGACGTCGTCCTGCTCGAACTTCATCCGCGCGCCGCGCCCGTAGCCGAGGCGGCGCCGCGCGAGCGCATCGCGCAGGTCGTCCGTGGTGAACGCGACGCCTGCGGGCAGCCCCTCGAGGATCCCCACCAGGGCGGGGCCGTGCGACTCTCCGGCGGTCAACCAACGCAGCATGGCGTCGATCCTTCCACGGGCGGCGACGTGCCTCGGCCCGCGTCCGGGCTGCGGACGCGGGCCGAGGTCGGGTGGGGTCGGGTCAGCCGTCCAGGCCGACGTCCGGACCGACTGGCACGGGCGCGCCGGCTGCGGCGTCCGCGGCTGCGGCCTCCGCCGCTGCCGCGGCGGCCTGCGCTGCGGCCGCCGACGCGTCCGCCTGAGCCTGCGAGGCGGCGGTCGCCGCGGCGAGCCGCTCCTCGAGGGCGGCGGCGATGCTGTCGGCGACCACCGTCGCGGGGTCCGGCGCGGGCACCTCCGGCTCGACCGCGACGTCGGCGTCGGCCGGCAGGAAGGGGTGCCCGTCGACGCGAGGGGCAGCGCCCCCGTGTCGCCGGCACCGTCGGAGGCGCCACCCACCGCGACACCGTCGGACGTGGGCAGCACGTAGGCGAACGCGCCGATCGCCGCGCGGATGTCCCCCGCGACCGACGCGCGGGCGCCGTCGGACCCGTCGGACGGCTCGAGCGCGGTGATCCGGAGCGACGCGACGTGCAGCTGACGGTCGAGACCCGTCTGCAGCGCGCGCAGGAACGCGCGGACGCCGTCGACCGAGCCGGCTGCCGTCGCCGTGAGCGGGATCGCGATCATCCCCTCCACGGGCGGGGCGGTGACAGGTGCGCCCGGGAGGACGTCCGTGGCGACGGGCTCGGCCTCCCCGATCGCGGTGTCCGGGGCCACCTCCCCGGGTGCCGGAGCGGTCCCGCCCGCTGCCGCGGCCGCCGTCATGTCGAGCGACTCGAGCACCTCGATGCCGACGAGCTGCACATCGGCGCCCGCCGCCGCGGCGTGGATCTCCCGGCTCAGGGCGGTGAGCTCGGCATCGCTCGGCAGCTGCCGGCGGAGCTCGGAGAGCTCGGCCCGGTACGCGTCGATCCCGGCGAACTCGGCCTCGAGCGCGGCGAGGTTGCCGGTGAGTGCCGCGTTCTGGGCGCGCGTCTGCACTGCCTGGTCCCGGCTCGCGGCGGCGTCGTCGAGCATGGGCTCGAGCAGCAGCAGCCACGACCCGAGGAGCACGACGAGGCACACGACGGCCGTCCCGATCATCCAGCGCACGGTCGACGCGGTGCGCGTCATGAGTCCCCTCGGTCGGGTCGAAGCGGTGGGAGTAGGCGGTGGCGTCCACCTGGACGGTGCCGGTCACGTCGTACGGCAGGGCGCCGGCCGGGCCGTCGTCGGCGAGCACCGCGGCGGCGATGCGGGCGTCGCTGAACCCGGGCACGGCGTCGAGGGCGTCGGCCCACGCGGCCGTGTCCGGGACGTCGCGCGCGACGGCGGTGAACCGGAGGGTGCCGACGCCGCCGCTGACCAGCGGGTCGGCCGACACGGGTGCGGCGGTCAGGGTCGCCCCGCTGTGCTCGACCGTGGAGATCCGGACGCCGTCGGGCGTGACGGCGGCGAGGGCACCGAGGTAGTCCGACCAGAGGACCTCGTGGGCGAGCGCGTACGCGCGCGCCGTCCGGACCGTCTCGAGCTCGGTACGCACCGCGGTGACCTCCACGAACGGCCGCTGCTTGGCGAGCAGCTGAGCGGTCTCCGCCTCGACCTGCGCGAGCTCGGACGCGGCCGTCTGGGTCTGGACGTGCCCGACGGCGGCGACCGCGCCGACGGCGACCGCCGTCACGCCGACCGACGCGACCATCCAGCGCTTGACGATGCCGAGGCTGCGGGCCTCGCGGATCTCGGACGGGAGCAGGTTGACCTGGGGCCACGAGGGGGCGGTGGCGACCGTCGACGTGGGCCTCATGCGGCCACCCCGTAGGCGAGCCCGATCGGCGTCGCGAGAGACGGGGAGTGCCCGACGGCGTCCTCGAGGTGCGCGGTCGCCGCGACCTTCAGGGCCGCGAGCGGGTCACCGGCCACGACCGTCAGGCGGCTCGTGCTCTCGAGGTACCGGTCCAGCCCGGGCAGCTGGGACCCGCCACCGGTGAGGACGGCCACCTCGATGCCGGCGCCGGGGTTGTTGCTGGCGTAGTAGACGAAGGTGTTGCGGACGGCCTCCATGAGCGGTCGGACCACGGTGCTGATCGCCTCCCCCGCGGCGGCGAGGTCGGCCTCGACGGCATACCCGATGCCGACGCTGCGCTTGACGACCTCGGCCTCCGCGGCCGCGATCCCCAGGGCGCCGGCGACGGCGTCGGTCACGTTCTGGCCACCGGAGGGCAGCATGCGCACGAAGCGCGGCACGCCGCGGGCGACGATGACGACCTGCGTGATCCGCGCGCCGATCTCCACGAGCGCCACGGTCTGGTCCGCGTACGCGTCACGGGTGAGGGCACGCAGCAGCGCGAAGGGCGTGAGGTCGACCATGCGTGGGCGCAGGCCCGCCGACTCGACCGCCATGAGGTTGGCCCGGACGGTGTCGCGGGTGGCCGCGACGAGCATCCCCTGCATCATCCGGCCGCCGGAGCCCTCACGCTCACCGGTCGGGTAGTAGTCGAGCAGCGCCTCCTCGACCGGCATCGGGATGAGCTCCTGCACCTGGAACGGCAGCGACGCCCGGATCTGCGGCAGCGGCATCCAGGGGAGCTCGAGCTCACGGACGACGACGCGCTGGTTGCCGACGCCGATGTTCACGTCGCGCGACGTGAACTTCCCCTTCACCCACAGCTCCTGCAGGGCGGCCGTCACGGCCGGGCCGTCCGCGACCTCGCCGTCGCGGATGGCGCCGAGCGGCAGAGGCACCTGGGCGTAGCGCGTCAGGGTGGGGACGCCCTTGCCGGCCGCCCCTCCACGCCCGAGCCGGACCTCGACGGCGCGCACGTGGGTGCTGCCGAGGTCGAGCCCGATGACTCCTACCTTGGGCACGGAGATTCCCTTCTCGTGGTCCGGTGAGTTGACGTGCCTATCGGTCGGGCGGGCGCGGGTATGACGCATCACGGGTGCGTCGGCCGGGTGAGAACGCGCCCGCGGCCGGAGTCGACGGGGCGAGGCGACGGGCCGGTGCCGTCGCGCCCGTGGTCCTCAGACCAGCAGGCGCACGTAGGCGGCCCACAGCGGTTCGCCCACGGCGACCCCCACGGCTGCTCCGAGGAGCATCCACGGGCCGAACGGGATCCCGCTGCCCCTGCTCGCCCGTCGGGTCGCCAGCAGACCGATCGCGAAGATCCCACCGAGCAGGAACGCGCCGAACGAGCCGACGGCGAACGTCCCCCAACCCAGCCAGGCCAGCGCGCCACCGAGCAACCCGGCGAGCTTGACGTCGCCGAAGCCCATGCCCTGCGGGTACGCCACGCACAGGGCGAAGTAGGCGACCCACAGCGCGACGCCGCCGATCACCGCCCGGACGAGCGCCGGCCAGTCGCCGCTCCCCCAGCTGGCGAGCACGAGCAGCGCCGCGAGCACCGGGTAGGACGGCAGGACGATCACGTTCGGCAGTCGGTGGGTGTCGAGATCGATCAGGGCGAGGGCGACACCCATCGCGGCGAGGTAGGCGATCGCCGGCACGGCCCACGGCTCGACGTGCCACGCGACGAGCCCGAACAGCACCGCGGTGGCGAGCTCGACGAGCGGGTAGCGCGCGGAGATTTGCGCCCCGCAGTCACGGCATCGCCCGCGCAGGAGCAGCCACGACAGCACCGGGACGTTGTCGCGCGGACGGACGGGGTGACCGCACTCGGGGCAGGCGCTGGGCGGATACGCGACGGACTCCCCGCGGCACGCGCCAGACGACGACGTTGAGGAAGGAGCCGACGAGGAGGCCGAGGACGGTCAGGGGGACGACGAGGAGCACGCGGATCAGCCCGTCACGTCACGCTTGGAGACGAGGCTCCAACCCGCGAGCACCGGGGGGTCATCGTGCCGAACTGGCCGTACATGAGATGGGTCGAGGCGCCGAGGCGGACGTCGCAGCCGTAGATCTGCCCGGCCATGCTCAGGCTCGTGGCGACGTCGATCTTCTCGCTGCTGTACAGCATGACCTTGGTCTCGGAGTCGGTGATGAACCCGCCCCCGTCATCCGGATCCCCTTGGCCGCGCCGGTCGCGCACGCGCCGGTGCGCGCCGGGTCCCAGGGCTTGATGACGTAGAGGGAGTGAGTGCCCGTCCCCGGCTTGGAACGCACGGTGATGTACCCGCTGAGATCGAAGTCGTCCACCAGCCACACCATGTCGCCGCTGAGCTCGACGGTGACATTCACCCGGATCTTCAGCGGGCCGGGGACGTGCGCCGGCTTCGACGCGATCGGTCCGCTGCACTGCCGGGCGTCGATCACGATGCTGGGCAGCGGATGCGGTCCGGTCTGCTGGCCGGAGATGTCACACGGGTGCGCAGCGGAGTTGGGATCGAGCTGCCAGATGGCCTGGCTCAGCGGGACGGGGGTGGGGCCAAGGCGGAGAGGCGGGGGTCGCCCGGGACGATCCGCGGGAACTCGTTGCGAGGATTGTCCGCCTTGTACTTGGCCTTGTCGTACCTCGTTCCCGAGGTGACGCAGGAGCCGTTGTCGACGTACGTGCCACCGATGTGCAGGTCACCCGGCTCGAGCGTCGCCCCGCTCGGGGTCGTCGCCGCGGACTGCGACATGGACCCGTTGCACCGGAAGTCGCCGGCCGTGCTGATCGCTCCGGTGATCGACGTCGCCGCGGCGATGTCGATGTGGTGCTCGCCCATGATCGTGTTGGGGAACAGCGGCCGGGACGGCTCGGCGACGACGATCGTGTAGATGCCCTCCATCACGGCGTGCGGGCGCGACGTGAGCGGGCCCGAGCCGGGCGCATACCCGGTGGAGCGGATGCGGACCTCCGTCGAGTCGGACTTGGGGCACCCGGTGCTCCAGCTGCCGGACCCGGCGGTCTTCCGGTACGCGACCTGGAGCCTGAACGTCGGCTCTGTGCCGGAGGCAGGGGTGATGGTGCCGTTCGAGCCGCCCCCGGTGCAGGTGGCGAACCTTGCCCGCGCGTAGTCCAGCCCGGCTTCCGCCGCTGCGGAGGCCTGGACGCCCGCGCGGCCGGCGCTCGTGACCCCGGACGCGAACACGGTGGTCGCCAGGAGGCTGACGGCGATGACCGCCGTGACCGCGATGATGCCGAGGACGGCGGCCATCGCGCTGCCCGCTTCGGAGTCGCGCGCGGCGTCACGCACGTCGCCGGACCGGGGCGGGCGGGTCAGAAGCATGGTGTGCTCGCCGTCTCGCCCTGGGGGCGCTTGGTGATGGATGTGGACAGGGCCACCGGCGGGCGCTCGCGCGCCCCGATCAGGACCACGGGTGGGCGCTCGCCCGCTCCGATCTCGAGGCCGATTCGCACCGTGGTGGGGGTGGCCGTGGGGGTCACCTCGAACACCGGGACCGGGGCGGGCGCGGGGCCGGGCCCGCGCCACTTGGCGGCGGTGACCCCGCTCGCGAGCTCGGTCCACCCCGGGGTGGTGGCGGCAGCCGGTCGGACGATCGGCGACCCGACCTTCTCGGCGGCGACACGCCGGGTGCGGACGGTCCCCGCGAACGCGTCGTAGTACCACGCCTGGCAGAACCACCGGGGAGAGGCGTCGGTCCCACGGGTGCGCACCACCAGCAGCTGGCTGGGGTCGACGTCCTCGGGGTCGCCAAAGGCCGTCGCACGGATCGCCGACGCGTTGCGGACGCCGGACTCCACGGACGCCGCGACGGCCTGGACCGACGCGGTGGCGGTGTTGACCGCCTGCACGTCCCGCTGGGCGATGACGGCTCCGAGCAGGAGCGAGCCGGCCAGGGGCAGCACGATCGCCAGCAGCGCGCAGTAGACGAGCAGCTCGGCCAGGGTGAACCCGCGCTCCGGCCCGCCGGCGGCGATGCGCCGCCGGAGGCGGCTCACGGCCCGCCCACCGAGACGAGCGTCGTCGCGGTCGCCAGCGGCTCGGTCGGGGCGGTGGCGCGGGCGACCTGGACGGTGAACCGCACGAGTCCGGAGGAGCACTCGCCGACGACGTCCGTCCTCGCCTGGAGCACCACACCGCGGGGGTCGGTCACTGTGCGGACCGGGGAGGCGTTGTTCTCGTCCGTCGGGCACGTCGCCGTGGCGCGCACCGCTTCCATCTCGTCGGCCACCATGCGGCTCGCTGTCGCGACCGTCGCGCCCGTCCTCGCCGCGGCGACGCTGCGGGCCACCAGCGGCAGGAAGGCCATCGCGATCACGCCGAGCAGGACCATGGCCACGATGACCTCGACGAGGCTGAAGCCGGCTTCGCCGGCATCGGCGCGTGATCGGCGCTCCGTCATCGGTACTCCTCGTCCTGGTCAGTGTGCGGGTGGTGTGCGGCGATGGATGCGCAGAAGGCTGTGGGGCACGACGGAGCCCGTCGTGCCCCACACCGGGTCAGGCGACGGGTGTCAGCAGGCGCCGTCCTCGACACCGCTGGCCTCGGTCGTGTGGAAGGTGTTCACCGTGCTGTTGGAGCTCGACACGGCCTCGAGGCAGAAGGTGCCGCCCGCTGCGTCGTAGGAGTCCACGGTCAACGAGTCGGTGGTCTCGGACGGGGTGAAGCCGGGCACCGGCTGGCCGGTGGCCACGGCGAGGTCCGGGTCCTCGACGAGCTGGACGACGAGCGCCGTCTTCGCGTTCGCGAGGTCGGCCCGGGTGGCCGAGTCGCGCGCGCCGTTCTGCTGGTTCAGGTACACCGGGATCGCGATCGCGGCGAGGATGCCGATGATGATGACGACGACCAGCAGCTCCACGAGGGTGAAGCCCTTCTGGTTCTCGGCGAGGGACTTGCGGACACGAGCCATCATGGTGGGCTCTCCTTCGTGAATTCCGTGCGGGTGGATGGGGCTGAGGTACGCCTGCCCTATCGGCGCCCGGCCCGGGGCTGTGAGCCGGTCCGCGCCACTTCGGCGCTATTCACCCGTCCGCTCGCGGGAACGGCCGGCCTGGTGGCCGGTGAATGCCTACTCGATGAGCGTGAAGATGTTGAAGATCGGCAGGTAGAGGGCGATGATCATGCCGCCGATGACGGCCCCGAGGACGGCGATCATCAGCGGCTCGATGAGCGAGGTCAGCTGCTCCGTGGTGCTCTGGACCTCCTGGTCGTAGAACTCGGAGATCTTCGCGAGCATGGTCTCCAGCGCACCGGCGTCCTCACCCACCGCGATCATCTGGACGACCATCGGCGGGAAGACCGGGTGCTCGGCGAGCGGGCCGGCCAGTGAATGGCCGTTGCGGACGCTCTCCTTGACCTGGGCGACGGCGCGTTCGATCGCCCAGTTGCCGCTGGTCTCGCCGACGATGTCGAGCGCCTGCAGGATGGGCACGCCGGCGCCCATCATCGTGCCGAAGTTCCGGCTGAACCGAGCGATCGCCACCTTCTTGAACAATGCCCCGAACACGGGCATCCGCAGCTTCAGCGGGTCGACCCGCGCGCGCACACCGGCGTCGTACCGGTGCTTTCCCCACCACCACGCGAACACCACGCCGAGCACCAGGCCCACGGGCGCGAACCACGCCATCGCATGGCTGAGGGTGACGAGGACGCGCGTGGGCAGCGGCAGCTGACCGCCGAGCCCGGCGAACATGTCCTGGAACACCGGGACGATGAAGATGAGCATCCCGACCACGGCGAGGATCGCCATCGCGAACACCATGACCGGGTAGGTCATCGCGGACCTGATGGTGCTCCGCAGCTTGACCTCGGCCTCGTAGTTCTCCGCGACCGACACCAGCGCGTCCTCGAGGAAGCCGCCCGTCTCACCCGCGCGGACGAGGTTGACCATGAGGGGCGGGAAGACGTCCTTGTGCGCGCCCAGGGCGGTCGACAGCCCGAGACCGTTCTCGACGTCGTGCCGCACGCGTCCGAGCACCCGGGCGAGGCTCTTGCTCTCCGTCTGGTCGGCGAGGATCGTCAGGGCCCGCAGGAGCGACAGCCCCGCCGAGACCATGGTCGCCAGCTGCCGGGCCATGATGGCGATGTCCTTGAGGCTGACCCGGTCGGCGAGCGTGGGCAGCGTGATCTCGCGCTGCAGGCCAGACGTGCTCACCTCGTTGATCGCGACCGGCGCCATCCCCATGGTCTTGAGCCGGTTGGCCACCGCCGCGGTGTTGGTCGCCTCGATGCGGCCCTTGACGATCTTCCCGCTGCGGTCGCGGACGGCGTACTGGAACGTCCTGGTGTCGGCCATCAGCGGGTCACCGTCTCCCACGTCGCCATGGCCGCCGGCATCGCGCCGAACGGGTCGTCCGCGGCGCCGTCGACCAGGGGGCCCCGGGGGCGCCGGTGGTGCGGCCGCTGCCGGTGCGACCGGTCAGCCGGGTGAAGTCCTCGGCGTGGTGGCACTTCTCCAGGCCGTCCTCGTAGGTCACCCGCCCGGACGTCACCAGCTCGGCGAGGTCCTGGTCGAGCGTGTGCATCCCGTACTGACCACCGGCCTGCATCACGGAGTACAGCTGGTGGGTCTTGCCCTCGCGGATGAGGTTGCGGATCGCCGGCGTGGCCACCATGACCTCGGTGGCCACCGCGCGACCTCGCCCGCTCGCCGTCCGGCACAGCGTCTGGGAGACGATCCCCTGCAGCGCGCCCGCGAGCTGCGTGCGGATCTGCCCGTGCTGCTCGGCCGGGAAGACGTCGATGATGCGGTCGACCGTCTGCGCGGCGTCCTGCGTGTGCAGGGTCGCGAAGACGAGGTGGCCGGTCTCGGCGGCCGTCAGGGCGACCGAGATCGTCTCGAGGTCGCGGAGCTCGCCGACGAGGATGATGTCGGGGTCCTGACGCAGGGCGTGGCGCAGCGCCGCGGTGAACGAGTGCGTGTCCGCGCCGACCTCCCGCTGGTTGACCAGGCAGCTCTTGTGCTTGTGCAGGAACTCGATCGGGTCCTCGACGGTGACGATGTGGTCGTGCCGCGTGCGGTTGGCCAGGTCGATGATGGCCGCCAGGGTCGTCGACTTGCCGGAGCCGGTCGGGCCGGTGACGAGCACGAGCCCGCGCGGCAGGCCGGCGAAGTTGCCGACCACCGCCGGCACCCCCAGCTGCTCGAGCGCCTTGATCTCGTGCGGGATCAGGCGGAACACCGCGCCGACCGACGAGCGCTGCTGGTACAGGTTCACGCGGAACCGCGCAGCCCCGGCGACGGCGTAGGCGAAGTCGAGCTCGAGCTCGGCCTCGAACCGTTCGCGCTGCCGCTGGGTCAGGGCGGCGTAGACGCTGCGCTGCAGCGAGGTCCCCGACAACGGTCCGTGCCCCTCGAGCGGCCGGAGCGTGCCATCGACCCGGAGCATGGGCGGCGCGCCCGCGCTCAGGTGCAGGTCGGAGGCGCCGGCGGCGATGGTGGCGCGCAGGGCGGTGTCGAGGTCGAGGTCCCGGTCGCGGAAGCCGGTCAGCCCGACCCGCGAGCCGTGGTCCGGCGCGCCGGGCGGCGGCGCCCCGAGCACCCCGAGCGCCCCGAGCGCCCCGGGGGTCGAGAGGTCGGTCAGGTCCGACGGGGGCATGCCGCGTGCCGGGCCTTGGGCCGGGACACCGACGGCGGGTGACGCGGACGGGGCCGGCCACAACGGCGCGGGGAACCCCGCCGGGTCCTCGTCCACCAGGTAGGACTCGCTCACGGGTGCGCCTCTCAGGTCGTCGGGCCGCCGACGGCGGACTCCCGGGCACGGCGCACCGATCACGGAGCGCCGTCGGCGTTCCCATCGGCAGCGCCCGGTCCGTCATGAGCGCCGCCCGGCCGTTCACCCGGCCGTTCACCCGGGCGCTACGCGACGACCCGCAGCACCTCGTCCATCGACGTCAGGCCCATCGCGACCTTCGCCCACCCGTCCGCGCGCAGCGGGACCATGCCCTGCTCACGGGCGGTGCGGGCGACCTCGGCGCTCGAGGACCGCGCGACGGCGTGCCGCTCGATCTCCTCCGTCACGCGCATCACCTCGTGCACCGCGATCCGGCCGCGGTACCCCGTCTTGGAGCACGCCGGGCAGCCGACCGGCCGGAAGACCTGCGGCCGCTCCTCGCCCGGCTGCCACGGGTAGCCGGCGCCGACGAGCTCGGCCTCGCTGGGCTGGACCGGCACCTTGCAGCGGTCGCAGAGCCGACGCGCGAGTCGTTGGGCGACGACGGCGTCGAGCGCGGAGCCCACGAGGAAGGGCTCGATCCCCATCTCGACGAGGCGGGTCACCGCCGACGGTGCGTCGTTGGTGTGCAGCGTGGAGAGCACGAGGTGTCCGGTGAGCGCGGCCTCGATGGAGATCTGGGCGGTCTCGTGGTCGCGGATCTCACCCAGCAGCACGACGTCGGGGTCGGACCGCAAGATCGAGCGCAGTGCGCCGGCGAAGGTGAGCCCGGCCTTGGGGTTGACCTGGACCTGGTTGACGCCGGCGATCCTGCTCTCGACCGGGTCCTCGACGGTGATGACGTTGACCTCGGGCCGCGAGACCGCGTTCACCGTCGCGTAGAGCGTCGTCGACTTGCCCGACCCGGTGGGTCCGGTGACGAGGATCATCCCGTAGGGCTTGGTGTACGCGGCCCGGTAGGTCTCGAGGTTGGTCCCGAGGAAGGACAGGTCGCGCAGGTCCAGGCTCGCCGACGAGTTGTCGAGGATGCGGAGCACGATCTTCTCGCCCCACACCGTGGGCAGGGTCGCGACCCGCAGGTCGACCTGTCGACCGTTGTGGGTGACCGACATGCGCCCGTCCTGGGGCTTGCGCCGCTCGGCGATGTCGATGTCGGCCATGATCTTCACCCGCGAGATGACGCCGCCCTGGATCTGCTTGGGTGCGCGCTGGGTCTCGTGCAGCACGCCGTCGATCCGGTACCGCACGCGCAGGTCGTGCTCGGCCGGCTCGATGTGGATGTCCGACGCGCGGTCGGTGATCGCCTGCGTGACCAGCAGGTTGACGAAGCGGACGACCGGCGCCTCGTCGTCGGCCACCTCCGCCATCCGGCTCGCCTGCTCCTCGGCCCGCTGCGCCTCCTCCTGCTCGAACGCCGACGACAGGTTCTCGATCTCGCCGTCGACCCGGCAGAACCGGTCGATGGCGCGCAGGAGGTCGTCCTGCGTCGCGACGACGGTCCGCACGGCCATCCCGCAGAAGGTGCGGACGTCGTCGACCGCGACGACGTTGCCCGCGTTGGCGGTCGCGAGGACGAGGACGCCGTCCTCGAGCGCGATGGGGAGCACGACGTGACGCCGGCACAGCGAGCCGGGGACCATCGAGACGGCCATGCGGTCGACCGGGTACTCGTCGAGGTCGATGAACGCCATGCCCACCTGCGCGGCGAGCGCGGCGACGAGCTGGCGGTCGGTGAGCATCCCGATCTCGACCAGCGTCGTGCCCAGCGACTGGCCCCGGACCCGCTGCTCCGCCAGGGCGTCCGTCAGCTGGGACTCGGTCACCAGGCCCTCGTCGAGCAGGATCTGGCCGAGCTGCTTCACGGGGTTCCTCCGTCCGCGACGCCACCACGGCGCTGCGGGAGGTCACCGCACGCCGGACGTCACCGGACCCATCGGCCGGCCGACCCGGTTCGTTGAGGAACATCGACCCCGGATCCCGACGGCCGCCCGCCCAGACGCCCAGCGGTCAGACGCCCAGCGGTCAGAGGCCCAGCGGTCTGACGCCCAGCGGTCAGAGGCCCAGCCGCTCGGTCAGCGCCCGGTCCATCGCCGCGAGCGGCGCGACGCGGCCCGTCATGAGCCGCACCTGCTCCGCCGCCTGGTGCAGCAGCATCCGCTCCCCGCCGACGACGACGCCGCCCGCGGCCGCCCAGGCGGCGGACAGCGCCGTCGGGCGGGGGTCGTAGACGACGTCGAGCAGGACGCCGTGCACCCGGCGCCCGGCGAGCTCGGCGGCGAGCCCGTCGGCGGCGTGCGCGGGCACCGTCGAGACCACGACGTCCGCCTGCGCGGCGGCGTCGGCGACGGTGTCGAGCCCGGCGTACCGGGGCTCGACCCCCATGCGGTGGGCGGCTCGCAGCAGCGACCCGGCCCGCCCGAGCGAGCGAAGGTGCACCGCGGGACTGGTGCAGCCGAGCTGTCCCAGCGCCGCGAGGGTCGACGCGGCGGTCGCCCCCGCGCCGACGACGACGGCCGTGAGCGGACCGGGACGACCGGCCTCCCGGACCGCCAGCCCCTCTCCCAGCGCCGCGACCAGGCCGTGCACGTCGGTGTTCGCCCCGACGAGCACCGGCGAACCCGGCGCGTGCTGCACGAGGACCGTGTTGACAGCGCCGACCACCTCGGCGAGCGGCTCGACGTGGTCGAGCAGCGGCAGCACGGCGTGCTTGAGCGGCATCGTCAGGCTCAGCCCGGCCCACGTCTCGTCGAGACCGCTCAGCACGCCCGCCAGAGCGTCGGTGTCGACGTCCATCGCGTCGTAGCGCCACTGGTCGAGCCCCAGCGCGGCGTAGGCGGCACGGTGCAGCACCGGGGACAGCGAGTGGGCGACCGGGTGCCCGAGGACGGCCGCCCGACGGGCGGACCCCTGGGTCGCGCTCACCCTCGTTCTCGGCCTGCCAGGCGCGCAGCCTCTGCACGTTGGCGTTGTGGTCGGCGAGGTTGTCCGCGAACAGCGTCTCGCCGGTCTCGAGGTTCACCGTCACCCAGAAGATCCACGGGCCCGGCGTCGGGTTGAGCACCGCGGTGATGGACTCCGCGCTCGGCGCCGCGATCGGGCCGGGCGGGAGGCCGGTGAACCGGTACAGGTTGTACGGGCTGTCGGTCTCCTTGTCGGCGTTGGTCAGGGCCGTGCCGGGCTTGCCGAGGCCGTACGCGAGCGCCGCGTCGATGTCCAGGCGCATCTCGCGGCCCAGTCGGTTCTCGATGGCCTGCGCGATCTTCGCGCGGTCCTCGGCGCTGCGGCCCTCCCGCTCGACGAGCGACGCCTTGATGAGCACGGTCTGGCGGTCGGCGGGCTGCACGCCGAGGCCGTCGAGCACCGACACGGTCTGGGCGACCATGTTCGCCAGGATCGTCGTCGCGTCCACCGTCGGCTCGAACTGGTACGTCTCGGGGAACAGCCAGCCCTCGACGTTCCCGCCCGCCTCGGGCGGCAGACCGATCGCGGCCGGGTCGGCGGCCGCCGCGGCGAGCGCCTCGACCGGGATGGTCGTCACCGCGGAGATCCGCTCGTAGGTCTGCGCGGCCGTCAGCCCCTCGGGCACGGTCACGCGATACGACACACGGCGCGCCGGGTCGAGCAGAGCGGCGACGGCGTCGGATGCCCGCATCTCCAGCTGCAGCTCGTAGGTCCCTGGCTGGATGGACGGGGCGTCCGGGTTGGCGGTGTACGCGGAGGTGAACGCGCCGACGGTCGCCACCACGCCGGCGTCCGCGAGGGTCTCACCGATGGCGGCGCCGGTGTCGCCCGGGTTCACGACCACCTGGGTGGCCCCGCGCCCGGGCCCGGGGTGGTCGGCGACGACGGTCGTGCCGTCACCGCGGTCGAGGAGCGGCCCGAGGACGCTGAACACGGCGAACCCGGCACCGACGAGCAGCAGGACGACGACCGCGATCGCGATGCCCCCACGGCGGCGGCGCCGGCGACGCAGCACCTCGCGGTCGTCCGCCGGGCTGCCGGACCGGTGCGGCGGGACGACCGGCTCGGTCGCCTCGGCGCCGAACAGCTCGGTCACGGCGGTGCCGCCGCCGCTGTCGGTTGACGGCCACTGCTGGTCGGCCGACTGCTCACCGCGTTCTTCGTTGACCACTGTGTCTACCGATCCGTCGTCTCGCCGTCGCCTGCCGCACCGCGTGCCGGTGAGCCGGGGTCCGACGGGACCCGCTCCCCGCTCGCGACCCCCGGCGCGCTCCGCCTCGAGTGCGGACTGCAGGATCACCACCGCGGCCGCCTGGTCGACGACCTGCCGGTGGCGACGCCCGGACCTCCCGGACGCGTGCAAAGCCTGGTGCGCGGACACCGTGCTCATCCGCTCGTCCACGAGCCGGACCGGGATGGGTGCGACTGCGGACGCCAGCGCATCAGCGTAGACGCGTGCACCCGCGGATGCCGAACCCTCCGACCCGGACAGGTGACGGGGCAGCCCGACGTACACCACCGCGGCGAACCGGTCCGCGGCCTCGGCGGCGATGCGCTGGACGTCGGCCGGCAGATGGGCCGACGGCGCAGCGCCCGCCGACTCCCCGTCGCGCGGGTCGGTCCGGCCTTGAGGTACCGGGTCCACCCGGCGGTGTCCCGCGGCACCGTCTCGACCGGGGTTGCGACGATGCCGTCGGGGTCGCTCGCGGCCAGGCCGATGCGGACGGAGCCGACGTCCACCCCGATCCGCGCGCCGCGTGGCAGGCCGTCGCCGGCGTCGGCGCTCATCGTGCGCCCGCGGATGCGCTCACCGGGCGGCGACCGAGCCGACCTCGGCGGCGACACCGGCGAGCGCGGCCGGGAGCGCGGCGGCGTCCGTCCCGCCACCCTGCGCCATGTCGTCCTTGCCGCCACCACCGCCGCCGAGGACGCCCGACGCCGCCTTCGCCAGCGCGCCCGCACGGATGCCCCTGGCCCGCGCCTCGGCGTTGGTGACCACGACGACCAGGGGGCGCTCCTTGCTCACGCCACCGATCGCGACGACGGAGGCGGCCGACTCCCCGAGCCGGCCCCGCACGTCGAGCGCGAGGGCGCGCAGATCGTCGGCGGACGACACCGCGCCGGCGTCGTGCACCACGACCCGGGTGCCGTCGGCCGTGGTGACCGGGTCGGCCGCGAGCGTGCCGGCCGCCGCGAGCAGCTGCCCCTGACGCAGGGAGGCGAGCTCCCGCTCGGCCTCCTTGAGCCGCCCGACGAGGGTCGACACGCGGTCGGGCAGCTCCTCGGTGCGGACGTTGAGCAGCCCGGTGAGCTGACCGACCAGCGCGTGCTCCTTGGCGTGGAACCCGTAGGCGCCGTCGCCGACGAGGGCGTCGACGCGCCGCACGCCGGAGCCGATCGACGACTCGCCGAGCAGCGTGACCAGGCCGAGCTGGCCGGACCGCTTGACGTGCGTGCCGGCGCACAGCTCGCGCGACCAGTCGCCGCCGATCGAGACGACGCGGACCCGGTCGCCGTACTTCTCGCCGAACAGCGCCATCGCGCCGGACGCGCGGGCGGCATCGATGTCCATGACCGCGTCGGTGACCTCGAGGTCGTCGGCGAGGCGGGTGTTCACCCGCTCCTCGATCTCCCCGAGCGAACCGGCGGGCAGGCCGCTGCCGTGCCGGAAGTCGAAGCGGATGCGGTGCGGGGCGTTCTCCGACCCGGCCTGGGTCGCGGTGTCCCCGAGGGCCTCGCGGACCGCCTTGTGCACCATGTGCGTCGCGGTGTGCGCGCGGCTGATCGCGCGGCGGCGGTTGGTGTCGATGGTCGCGGTCCCCGGGTCGCCGAGCGCGACCGTGCCTTCGAGGAGGCGGCCGCGGTGCACGGACATCCCCTTGATCGGGGCCTGGACGTCGTCGACCTCGATGACCGCTCCCGAGTCGAGCTGGATCGTCCCGTGGTCGGCGAGCTGGCCACCGGCCTCGGCGTAGAACGGCGTGCGGTCCAGCACGACCTCGACGTCGAGAGACCCGGACGCCGGTGCGGTGGCGACGGGCTCCGGGACGCCGTCGACCAGCAGGCCGTCGACCCGGACGCGCGCGACCGTCTCGCTGTACCCGAGGAACTGCACGGGCTCGCCCAGGTTCGACTGCAGGGCCCGGTACGCCTCGGCGCCCGCCGGTCCCGCCTTCTTCGCGAGCGCGTCGGCGCGCGCCCGCTGCCGCTGCTCCTGCATGAGGCGGCGGAACGCGGGCTCGTCGACGGTCACGCCCTGCTCGGCGGCCATCTCCAGGGTCAGGTCGATCGGGAACCCGTAGGTGTCGTGCAGCGTGAACGCCTGCTCACCGCTGAGCCGCGGGGTCCCGGACGCCCGCGCACCGGCGACCGCGGTGTCGAGGATCGTCGTCCCGGCCACGAGCGTGCGCCGGAACGCCTCCTCCTCGGCGATCGCGATGCGCGAGATCCGTGCCCAGTCCGCCTCGACCTCGGGGTAGGACTCCTTCATCGCGTCGCGGGAGACGGCGAACAGGTCGGGGAACGTCGGCGTCTCGACGCCGAGCAGGCGCATCGCGCGCACCACGCGGCGCAGCAGACGACGCAGCACGTACCCGCGCCCCTCGTTGGAGGGCACGACGCCGTCGCTGATGAGCATGAGGGCGGACCGCACGTGGTCGGCGACGACGCGCATCCGGACGTCGTCGTCCGCGTCGGCGCCGTACCGGCGTCCCGACAGCCGCTGCGCGGCCTCGATGACGGGGAACACCTCGTCGATCTCGTACATGTTGTCGACGCCCTGGAGCAGGTACGCGACCCGCTCGAGCCCCATGCCGGTGTCGATGTTGCGCTGGGCGAGCTCGCCGCGGATGCGGAACTCCTCCTTGCCTTTCACCTCGTCGATCTCGTACTGCATGAAGACGAGGTTCCAGATCTCGAGGTAGCGGTCCTCGTCCGCGATCGGGCCGCCCTCCGCGCCGTACTCGGGGCCGCGGTCGATGTAGATCTCCGAGCACGGGCCGGCCGGGCCGGGCTGGCCGGTGGACCAGTAGTTGTCCTTCTTGCCGCGACGCTGGATGCGCTCGGTCGGCATGCCGGCGATGGTCTGCCACAGGCCGTACGCCTCGTCGTCGTCCTCGTAGACGGTGACCCAGACCGTCTCGGGGTCGAAGCCGTAGCCGCCGTCCGACTGGGGCGTGGTGATGAGCTCCCACGCCATCCGGATGGCGCCCTCCTTGAAGTAGTCGCCGAAGGAGAAGTTGCCGTTCATCTGGAAGAACGTGCCGTGCCGCGTGGTCTTGCCGACCTCCTCGATGTCGAGGGTGCGCACGCACTTCTGCACGCTGGTCGCGCGCGGCCACGGCGGGGTGCGCTCACCTACCATGTAGGGGATGAACGGCACCATGCCGGCGACCGTGAACAGCAGCGACGGGTCCTCGGAGACCAGCGAGGCCGACGGCACGACGGCGTGGCCGCGGCTGGAGAAGTAGTCGAGCCAGCGCTTGCGGATCTCGGCGGTACGCATGATGTCCTCAAGGGTTCGGAGCGCCGCGGTGTTCCGCGACGGCGGGCCGGTGGCCCGTGGGTCGGTCGGTCAGAAGAAGGAGTAGCCCGTCGGGCCGTCGTCGGGGTCCTCGGCGCGGCGTGCCCCGCTCCCCGGGCGGCGGCGGCCGAGCCGGGGCGGGGGCGGCCGGGCACAGCGGCGTCAGCGGTGCCCGACGTCGTCGTGGTGCCCGGCGTCGTGGTGCCCGGCGTCGCGGTGCCCGACGCCGCGGTGCCCGACGCCGTCGCGCCCGCTTCGGGCGCGCCGGCGGGTGGCGCCTCCTGCTCGGCGCGGCCGGCCCGCTCGGTACGCCAGGCGTCGACGGCGCTGCGCGCGCGGTCCAGGTCGGCGCCGGCCAGCAGCGCGGACCGCAGCTCCGCCTCGCGCTGCGCGGTCCCGGCCGCGAACTCGTGACGCACGGTCTCGAGGACCCCGCCGAGCGCGGCCACCGCGCCGACCGCGGAGCGCGCACCGGCCGGGACGTGCTTCTCGGTCACCTCACGTGCCGTGCGCAGCGCGACGACGGTCGCCGTCGCGCCGACCGCGACCCAGAGGAGGCGCCTCACCGGGTGCCTCGCGACGGCAGGACGGCCCCGACCGCACGGCGCACGCCGTAGGACAGCGCCGCGAGCTTGAGCATCGGCTCGCCGACGGTCGCGGCGAACAGCGACGTCAGGGCGGACACGTTCTCGCCCACCTGCGCGGCCGACGTGGTGATCGCGTCCACCTTGCCGAGCTGGGCGTTCGTCGACGCGATGGTGGTTGCCGTCTCGTCGAGCACCGGGACGGTGTGGTCGGTGATCTCCTTGACCGAGGCGCGGGCCTCGTCGAGCACCCGGCCGAGCTTGACCAGCGGGATCGCCAGCGCACCCACGAGCAGGACGAACGCGATTGCCGCGATCAGCCCCGCGATGTCTCCGAGCGACATTCTGTGCACCTCTCCACCACGTTGCGAGGTCCGTCCGACGCCCGGTGGACCGCCAGAACCCTACCGTCCGACGACGAACGCCCCGCTCGTCACCGTGAGGCGCGAACGGGGCGTCCGGGTCGGTGGCGCGAGGCGCCACCGGAGGTGGAACGGGTACCTGCTGAGGTCAGCGGGCGTAGTACTCGACGACCAGCTGGACCTCGCACGTCACCGGGACCTCGGCGCGCTTCGGGCGGCGCGTCAGCACGGCGCTGAGCTTCTCGAGCTGCACGTCGAGGTAGCCCGGGACGGCCGGGAGGACGTCGCGGTGCGCACCGGCGGCGGCGACCTGGAACGGCACGGTCGCCTGGCTCTTCGGCTTGATCTGGATCGTCTGGCCGGGCTTCACGCGGAACGACGGGCGGTCCACGATCTTGCCGTCGACGAGCACGTGGCGGTGCACGACGGCCTGGCGGGCCTGCAGCACGGTGCGGGCGAAGCCGCTGCGCAGCACGAGCGCGTCGAGGCGGGTCTCGAGGATCTCGACCAGTGCCTCACCGGTCAGGCCCTGGTCCTTGCGGGCCTCCTCGAAGGCACGGGCCATCTGCTTCTCGCGCAGGCCGTACTGGGCACGCAGACGCTGCTTCTCGCGCAGACGGACGGCGTAGTCGGACTCGGTCCGGCGGCGGGCACGGCCGTGCTCGCCGGGCGGGTAGGGCCGCTTCTCGAAGTGCTTGACGGCCTTCGGCGTGAGCGCGAGGCCCAGCGCACGGGAGAGGCGCACCTGGCGGCGCGCACGGGTCACGGAGGACACGGTGATCTCATTCCTGTCGTTCGGTGGTGACGTCACACCCGCGTGCGGACGATGGTCCGGCGGGCGTGGGGCCGACCATGTGCGAGCGGACTCGCAGCGGCTGAGGCCCCAGGTGGTCGTCCTCGGCCGGGGCGCACGGGGGCAGCCGGACCATGGACAACCCGGAGAGCCTACCGCACCGACGTCGATGCCCGGGCGCGGGCGGCCCTCGCCAGCCCGGTCGCGGCCCCAGCGGCCCTGTCGCGCCGCCCTCCATCGGCCCTACCGGTCGTCGAGGATGGACCGGATGCGCTCGAGGCGCTCGGTGACCGACCGCTCGTACCCGCGGTCCGTGGGCGTGTAGTACCGCGTCCCGACGAGCTCGTCCGGCAGGTACTGCTGCGGTGCGACGGCGTGCGGCTCGTCGTGCGCGTACCGGTACCCGACGCCGTGCCCGACCTGCTCGGCCCCCGCGTAGTGCCCGTCGCGCAGGTGCGCGGGCACCGTCCCGATCCGTCCGGCACGCACATCCGCGAGCGCCGCGTCGATCCCGAGGTACGCCCGGTTGGACTTCGGAGCCGTGGCCAGGTGGACGACGGCCTCGGCGAGCAGGATCCGCGCCTCCGGCATGCCGATGAGGGCGACCGCCTGCGCCGCGGCGACGGCCGTCTGCAGCGCGCTCGGGTCGGCCATGCCCACGTCCTCCGCGGCGGCGATGACGATGCGCCGGGCGATGAACCGGGGGTCCTCCCCGCGGCGATCATCCGCGCGAGGTAGTGCAGGGCGGCGTCGACGTCCGAGCCGCGCATCGACTTGATGAAGGCGCTGATCACGTCGTAGTGCTGGTCGCCGTCACGGTCGTAGCGCACCGCGGCGACGTCGACCGCCCGCTCGACCGTCGCGAGGTCGACGACGGCGGGGGCCTCTGCGCCGGGGCTGCCGGGGCTGCCGGGGCCCTCGGGGCTCCCCGGGCCGCCGTCCCGGCCGCGGTCGGACAGCGCCGCGCCCGCGGCCGCCTCGAGGATCGTCAGGGCCTTGCGGGCGTCGCCCCCGGACAGCCGCAGGAGGTGGTCCTCCGCGTCGGCCTCCACCGTCACCGAGCCGGCCAGGCCGCGCTCGTCGGCGACCGCGCGCCGCACGAGCGTGCGGACGTCGGCGGTCTCCAGCGGGCGCAGCGTGAGCAGCAGCGAGCGGGACAGCAGCGGGGAGTTCACCGAGAAGCTCGGGTTCTCGGTGGTCGCGGCGACGAGCGTGACCCAGCGGTTCTCCACGCTCGGCAGCAGCGCGTCCTGCTGCGCCTTGGTGAAGCGGTGCACCTCGTCGATGAACAGCACGGTCTCGCCGCCACCGGTCGCGAGCCGGCGTCGGGCCTCGTCGATGACCGAGCGGACGTCCTTGACGCCCGCGGTCACCGCGGACAGCTCGACGAAGCGGCGCCCGGACGTCGCCGCGATGAGGTAGGCGAGCGTCGTCTTGCCCGTGCCGGGCGGGCCCCACAGCACGACCGACGTCGGCGAGGCGCGCCGGGAGCCCTCGTCCGCGGGCTCCACGAGGCGGCGCAGCGGCGAGCCGGCGACCAGCAGGTGCCCCTGTCCGGCGACCTCGTCCAACGACTGCGGGCGCATGCGGACCGCCAGCGGCGCGTTCGGAGCGGCCGTCGGCAGACCTTGTGAGGTCGAGGTGACGGCATCGAACAGGTCCATGGCGTGAGCCTACGCAGGGCCGCCGACGCGTCCGTCCACGGGCGGCGGCACCCGGTGAGCACGGGTGCGCGGGCGTCGCCCTCACCTGCGATGCTGGCCCGCGTGTTCGAGACCCTCGGCCGCGGGATCGCCCGGCGCCCCCTGATCTCCGTCGTCGTCTGGGTCGTCCTGACCGTCCTCGGGTTCGCGCTCGCCCTCGTGGGGGTCCAGGGCGAGAACCTCTTCGAACGGCTGTCCAGCGGCGAGCCGTCGGTGCCCGGGTCGGAGAGCCAGCGGGCCAACGACCTCATCCGGGAGTCGTCGGGCACGGGCGCCTCGCTCACCCTCCTGCTCGACGGCGTCGACCCGGCGGACCCCGCGCTCGCCGCCGCTCTGGCCCCCGCTCACGAGGACCTCGCGGCGATCGACGGCGTCGCGGCCGTGATCGACCCGCTCGTGCTGCCCCAGGGGGCGGCGAACCCCGCCGCGGCCCCGCTCATCGCCGTCGACGGCGACGGCTTCCTCGTGGTCGTCGACCTCGACCCGGAGCTCGACGCGGCCGCGGAGGCGACCGCGCTGGAGCGGGTCGCCGAGCGCCTGGGCACGGTGACCGACGACGTCGCCGACGTCGCCCCGGGCGTGACCGGCGTCGTCGGCGGCGAGTCGCTCATCGTCGAGGCGATCACCGACCAGGTCGAGGAGGACCTGACGACCGGCGAGGCGATCGCCCTGCCGATCGCGCTGCTCGTCATGGTGCTCGTGTTCGGCGGGCTGCTCGCCGCGTCGATGCCGATGGTCGGGGCGATCGCGTCGATCGCCGGCGGCCTCGGCATGCTGCTGGCCCTCTCCTACGTGCTCGACCTCGACGCGTCGACCGTCAACGTCGTCACCCTGCTCGGCCTCGGGCTGTCCATCGACTACGGCCTGCTCATCGTGTCGCGGTTCCGCGAGGAGCTGCACGGGGCGACCGGCGCCGAAGCAGGTGCCGGCACCGCGGGGGCTGCGCGGCGTCGTCGTCGGCGGGGCGACCCGGCGGTGACCACCGCCGTCGTGCGCACGATGGCGACCGCCGGCCGGACCGTCGCCTTCTCGGCCGTCACCGTCGCGATCTCCATCGCCGGGCTGCTGTTCTTCCGCCCGGACATCCTGCGGGCGTTCGGCGCCGCCGGCGTCGCGGTCATCGTCATCGCGGTCGCCACCGCGCTGACCCTCGTCCCGGCGATGCTCGTGCTCCTCGGCCGCCGGCTGCTGCGCCCGGGCCTCGTCAGCCGGGTGCCGGGACTGCGCGCGGTGCTCGCGCACACCGCGGACGTGCAGTCCGAGGAGGGCGCCTTCTCGCGCCTCGCGGCCCGGGTGCAGCGCCGCCCGTGGCTCGTCCTCGGTGGTGCGCTCGCGCTCCTGGCCGTGCTCGCCCTCCCGCTGGGGCACCTGCAGCTGCGCAACTCGACGATCGAGCTCCTGCCCGCCGGCTCCGAGCAGCGCGACTACGTGCAGGCGCTGACCACGGACTACCCCGCGTCGACCTCACCGACCGTCCTCGTCGTCGCGGAGACGACGCTCGAGGACGCGGCGACCTGGGCGGCGACGCTCACCGACGTGGACGGCGTCGCATCGGTCGACCCGCCGGCGCCGATCGGGTCCCGCGTGCTCGTGGGGGTGCGCACGACCGACGACGACGCCGGGGGTGCGCAGGCGCAGGGCGTCGTCGCCGACCTGCGCGACCTCGACCCCGGCTTCCCGACCTGGGTGACCGGCCAGGCCGCCGGTCAGATCGACTTCGTCGCGGCGCTGGCCGAGCGAGCGCCGTGGGCGGCCGGTCTGGTGGTCCTGGCGACCTTCGTCCTGCTGTTCCTCATGACCGGCTCGGTCGTCATCCCGATCAAGGCCCTGCTCACCAACATCGTCTCGCTCGCCGCGTCGCTCGGTGTCCTCGTGTGGGTGTTCCAGGACGGCAACCTCTCGGGCGTGCTCGACTTCGTGTCCACCGGTGGGATCGAGACGTACGTCGTGGCGCTCGTCATCGCCTTCGCCTTCGGGCTGGCGATGGACTACGAGGTCTTCCTGCTGTCCCGCATCAAGGAGCTGCACGACGCCGGCTTCTCGAACGACGAGTCCGTCCGCCTGGGGCTGCAGCGCTCCGGGCGAATCATCACGTCGGCCGCGGCGATCATCGTCGTGGTATTCGCGGGGTTCGTGTTCGGCGAGCTGCTGGTCATCAAGGAGGTCGGTTTCTCGCTCGCGGTCGCGGTGATCATCGACGCGACCCTCGTCCGGCTGCTCCTGGTGCCGGCGACCATGACGCTGTTGGGGCGGCGCAACTGGTGGGCGCCGCCGTTCCTGCGGCGCGTGTACGACCGCGCCGCGATCACGCACTGACGCGCTCCGGAATACCCGCTCGGTGCGGACGGTTGGGCAGCATGTACATGCAGACGCATCGACCTGGGTGGTCGACGTCGACTGCATCGCCGCTGACCAGCGAGGAGCGCCACCATGCAGTTCGGGATCTTCACCGTCGGGGACGTCACCACCGACCCCACGACCGGCCGGACGCCGGACGACACCGAGCGCGTGCGGTCGATGCTGACGATCGCCCAGCACGCCGAAGAGGTCGGGCTCGACGTCTTCGCGACCGGTGAGCACCACAACCCCCGTTCGTGCCCTCGTCGCCGACCACGATGCTGGGGTACCTGGCGGCGAAGACCGAGCGGATCATCCTGTCGACCTCGACGACGCTCATCACCACGAACGACCCGGTGAAGATCGCCGAGGACTACGCGATGCTCCAGGTCATCTCCGGCGGCCGGATGGACCTCATGATGGGCCGCGGCAACACCGGCCCCGTGTACCCGTGGTTCGGCCAGGACATCCGCCAGGGCATCCCGCTCGCGATCGAGAACTACGCGCTGCTGCGTCGCCTGTGGGACGAGGAGGTCGTCGACTGGCAGGGCAAGTTCCGCACCCCGCTGCAGGGCTTCACGTCCACGCCCCGGCCGCTGGACGGCGTGCCGCCGTTCGTGTGGCACGGCTCGATCCGCAGCCCCGAGATCGCCGAGCAGGCCGCCTACTACGGCGACGGCTTCTTCCACAACAACATCTTCTGGCCGGTCGAGCACACCGCGACGATGGTCGCGTACTACCGCCGCCGGTACGAGCACTACGGCCACGGTGCCGCGGACACCGCGGTCGTCGGCCTCGGCGGCCAGGTGTTCATGCGAGCGAACAGCCAGGACGCCGTCCGCGAGTTCCGCCCGTACTTCGACAACGCCCCCGTCTACGGCCACGGCCCGACGATGGAGGACTTCACCGAGCAGACACCGCTCACCGTCGGCAGCCCGCAGCAGGTCATCGACCGGTACGCCTCGATGCGCGAGCACGTCGGTGACTACCAGCGTCAGCTGTTCCTCATGGACCACGCGGGCCTGCCCCTCAAGACCGTGCTCGAGCAGCTCGACCTGCTCGGCGGGGAGGTCGTGCCGGTGCTGCGGCGCGAGCTCGAGGCCAAGCGCCCGGCCCACGTGCCCGCCGACCCGCCGAGCCACGCCGATCGCGTCGCGGCCGCCCGGGGTGCCGGCTCGGCCCCCGGCTCCCCGCCAGCTCACCCTCCGCGAGCACGCCGGCGCCCCGGCTGCCCGCTGACCAGCGCGGAAACCCCGAACCCGGCCCGCTGACTGAGCGCAGAACAGGACATCACCATGAGCACCACCCGTACCCGGTCCCTGGTCGTCGTGACCGCCGGGCTCAGCCAGCCGTCGTCGACCCGGCTGCTCGCCGACCGCCTCGCGCACGCCACCGTCACCGAGCTCGCCGGACTGGGTGAGACCGCCGAGGTCACGACCGTCGAGCTGCGCGACGTCGCCCACGACGTGGTCAACGCCATGCTCACCGGCTTCCCGAGCGGCGACCTCGCCCGCGCGATCGAGCGGCTGACCGCGGCGGACGGTCTCATCGCCGTCACGCCGCTGTTCACCACGACGTACTCCGGGCTGTTCAAGTCCTTCGTCGACGTCCTGGACAAGGACTCCCTCACCGGGATGCCCGTCCTGCTCGGCGCGACCGGCGGGACGCCCCGGCACTCGCTCGCGCTGGAGTACTCCGTGCGCCCGCTCTTCACCTACCTGCGGGCCGACGTCGCCACGACGTCGGTCTTCGCCGCGACGGACGACTGGGCGGGCTCGACCGACGAGGGTCCGCTCCCGGCTCGCATCCGCCGGGCCGGACGCGAGCTGGCCGGGATGGTCGCGACGCGGCGCGACGACGGTCCGGACGACCCGTTCGCCGACGCGCCGTCGTTCGCCGACCTGCTCGGCGGCTGACGACGGGGGCTGACGACGGGGCGGCTGCCCCTCAGCGGGGCAGCTCGAACGTCACGGTGGTCCCCGTGCCCGGTGCGGAGACGAGCCGGATCGAGCCGCCGTGCGCGTCGACGATCGTGCGGGCGATGAACAGCCCGAGGCCGGCCCCGGGGATCTGCCGGGCGTCGGCGTCGTCGGCCCGGGAGAAGCGCTCGAACAGCTTCCCCTGCTGGTCCGGCGGGATGCCGGGGCCGTCATCCGCGACGGAGACGGCGACGGCGGCGTCGTGGGCCTGCGTCGTGACGACCACCGAGCCGCCACGCGGGGTGAACTTGAGCGCGTTGCCGACCAGCTCGGTGAGCACCCGTTCGACGTGCCCCCGGTCGGCCGGCACGGTCGTGCCCAGGCCCGCCCCGGCTCGCGCGGCGTCGGCCCCCGGCGTCGCCGCGAGCGCCACGCCGCCCGAGGCGGCGGCGGCTGCGAGCCCCTGCAGGACCTCGGCGACGAGCGCGTCGAGGTCGACCGGACCCGGGACCGCGGCGAGCGTGCCCGCCTCGGGTCGCGCGAACGTGAGCAGGTCCTCGACGAGGTCGAGCAGCCGGGTCGCGTTGCGCTCGACGACCTCGACCATGCGCCGCTGCTGGGGCCCCAGGTCCTCGGGGGCGGCGTCGGCGAGGAGCTCGGTGTACCCGCAGATGTTGCTCAGCGGGGTCCGCAGCTCGTGCGAGACGGTCGCGACGAACGTGCTCTTGAGGCGGTCGAGCTGCTGGAGCTCGGCGTTGGAGCGCGTCAGCTCCTCCGCCTGGCGCTCGAGCTCGGCGTTGAGGTCCCGCAGCGCCCGGTTGAGCCTGCGCAGCTCGTCCTGCGCCCGGACGCGGTCGCTGACGTCCCGGACGGCGGCCGACACGACGGGTCCGTCCTCGGCGTCCAGCGTGCTCAGGCTGATCTCGGCCGGGAACAGCGACCCGTCCCGGCGCCGCGCGGACAGCTGCATCGTCCCCATCGGACGCGCCACCGGGTCGCGCAGGTAGGCGGCGCGGTGCGCCGCGTGGGTCGGGCGGACCGAGTCCGGCACCAGCACGTCGAGCGACCGACCGAGGAGCTCCTCGCGCCGGTACCCGAACAGCTCGTCGACCTTGCTGTTCGCGAAGACGATCGTGCCGTCCGCGTCGCACCCCAGGATGGCGTCCGGCGCGGCCTCGAGCAGGTCGCGGAACCGGGCGTCCGTGCCCGGGCCGGCCGTCCGCCGCGCACCACGGGCGCCGCCGCGCCCGACCAGACCGAGCAGACCGAGCAGACCGAGCAGACGGAGCAGCGCGGACGCCGCCGTCAGCCCGCGCGGCGCGGGCCGACTCATGGTCCGGTGCGAGCGGCAGGGACGAGCGCGCCGGTGACCGCGTCGGTCCCGAAGCCCTGCCGCGTCATGACGCCCCACACGTGCTCGCGGCGGCGCAGCCCCGCCCACAGCCCCTGCAGCCGCCACAGGGCGGTGAGCTGCCGGTACCCCAGGTTCTCCACCACGGTCGCGCCGACGGACACGGCGAGGTCGCGCCAGCGGCCGTACCGGTGGAACGAGAACTCCTCCACGGCGAGCGCCGCGACGGAGACGAACACGGCGTAGGCGTACACGGCGAGAGTCACCGCGAGGGCGCTCTGCACGTCGAGGAGACCCGTTGCCAGCGCGAGCGGGCCGAGGACGAGCCCGGCGAGCTCGAGCACCGGCGCCAGCAGCTCGAAGACGACGTAGTACGGCAGCGCGACCAGCCCCACCCGGCCGTACCGGGGGTTGCCGATCATCCGGCGGTGCCGCCAGAGGACCTCGAGCAGACCGCGGTGCCAGCGGCGGCGCTGGCTCCCGAGCACCGCGAGCGTCGAGGGCACCTCGGTCCAGGAGATCGGCTCGGAGACGGCGACCACCCGGTAGTCGCGTCCGGCGTCGCGCATGGCCTTGTGCACGGCGACGCAGAGCTCGAAGTCCTCGCCGATGCACGTCGCGTCGAGGCCGCCCACCTCCACCAGGACGTCGCGGCGGTACAGGCCGAACGCACCGGAGATCAGCACGAGGCACCCCAGCCGGGACCACCCCGCGCGGCCGAGGAGGAAGGCGCGCAGGTACTCCATGACCTGGATGCGCGGCAGCCACCCCGGGGCATGCGGGCCTCCACCACACGTCCGGCGACCACCCGGCTGCCGTTGACCGCGCGCACCACCCCGCCGGAGGCCACCACGCGGGCCGGGTCGTCGACGAAGGGGCGGGCCACCACGGTGAGCGCGTCGGGGTCCAGCAGCGAGTCGGCGTCGACGAAGCACACCAGCTCGTGGCGGGCGACGTTGATGCCGACGTTGAGGGCGTCCGAGCGCCCCGAGTTGGCCTTCCGGACGACGACCAGCGGGGTGCGTCCGTCGCCGGGGACGTGCACGGACAGCACGGCGCCGGTGGTCGCGACGTCGTCGGGGATGCGCCGGTGCACCGGGACGAGCCCGTAGGCGGTGACGAGGCGGTCGAACGTCGCGTCCGTCGAGCCGTCGTCGACCACGACGACCTCGTGCCGCGGGTAGCGCAGGGCCAGCAGGGCGCTGACCGACGCGACGATGCCGACCTCCTCGTTGTAGGCGGGGACCAGCACGGACACCGCCGGGGTCAGCGGGGACGAGAGCGACTCGTCGTGGTCGGCGAACGTCGCGCGCCGACGCGCTCGGCGACCCACCCACGCGGCGAGCAGCACGAGTGCGAGGGTGCTCGAGTTGACCAGCAAGAAGTAGACGAGGACGGGCCACATGGTGACCTCGAGGACGACCTCGAGGCCGTCGCGCAGCGGACCGGTGACGAGCTCGTTCATGCGGCACCTGCCACGAGGACGCGCGCGGCGACGTCGTCGGCGGTCACGCCCAGGGCGACCAGCGCCGACCCGGCCTCGGCCGCGACCCGGGCATCGGGGTCGCCGAGGAGGCCCGCGAGGACCTCGACGGTGCGGGTCGCGCCCAGGTCGCCGAGGGCGCGCGTGGCGGCGACCCGCAGCGCCGCCGGCGCCCGGGTGGTGGTCGCGTCGACGAGATCGGGGACGGCGCCCGGCATGCCCAGCGCTCCGAGCGCGGTCGCGGCGTGGCAGCGGACGTCGGTCAGCGGGTCGTCCCGCAGCCGCACGCGCAAGGCCGCGCCGGCGCCGGTCGCGCCGAGGCGCCCCAGCACGACGACGACGGTCGACCGCACGACCGGGACGGGGTGGTCGAGTGCGACCACCAGGTCCGGCACCCCGGCCGGACCGATCCGCAGCAGCGCCTGCGCCACCGCGGCAGGCGGCACGCGCGGCGGCTCGCACGCGAGCGCGCGCAGCAGGGCGGGGACGGCGACGGGCGCACCCATCCGCCCGAGGGCACGGGCCGCGACGTGCCGGACGTCGGTGTCGCGGTCGTCCAGGACGCGGACGAGCGCCTCGACGTCGTCCACCGACCCGGCGCGACCGAGGAGGTCGGCAGCCGCCGCGCGCCGCACGGCGCGGCGCGCCCCAGGTCCCGGCCGGCCTGCTGCAGCACGCCGCGCTCGTCGAGCAGGCGCACGATCTCGGCGCGCCCCTCGCCCCGGACCTTGCCCAGCAGACCGACGACGGACGGCTCGATGACCCGCCACGAGGCACGGTCCAGGCCGGCGATGACGTCGACGGCCTCCCGCGCCTCCGGCGGGTCGCCGGCGACCAGCGCGAGCAGGGCGGGACGGTGCTGCGCGGACAGGCGGCGCACGCGGCTCTCCCGGGCGCGGCGCGTCACCCGACGGGCGACGACGCCGAGCATCACGACGAGGACGACGAGCGACGTCAGGCCCAGGGCGGCGAGGATCACGTCGCTGCGCGGGCGAGGACGGCCTGGACGCGGCTGAGCAGCTCGCGCGGGCTGAACGGCTTGGTGACGTAGTCGTCGGCGCCGGTGCCGAAGCCCAGCGCGACGTCCTGCTCCTGCACCCGCGCGGTCAGCATGATCACCGGCAGGCGCGCCGACGTCGGGTCCCGGCGCACCTGGGCGCAGACGTCCAGGCCGGACAGCCCCGGCATCATGAGGTCGAGGACCGCGAGGTCCGGCAGCTCGGCGCGCACCGCCTCGAGCGCCTGCACGCCGTCGGCGACGGCGACGACGCGGTAGCCCGCCTGCTCGAGCTTGAAGGTGACGAGGTCGCGGATGTCCGCGTCGTCGTCGGCGACCAGGATCGTCGGGGAGGCGTTCACGGCGTCCCCATCGGCAGCCGGACGACGGTGTTGAGCGGCTATGTCCGGTTCGCCGTGCCCGGTTCGCCGTGCCCGGTTCGTCGTGCCCGGTTCGCCGTGCTCGGTTCGTCGTGCCCGGTTCGCCCCCGACGACGCGCACGTGCGCTGGTCAGCGCCCGCGCCCGGGCGCGTCGTCGGGGGCCGTGTGCGGCGTCCGGCGTCAGGCCCCGGCCGTGAGCTCCAGCGGCCCGGCGACCGGCTCGGGCCGCTCGCACGTCGTGGTGATCTCCACCGCGGTGTGCGAGCCGGCCGCCGACAGCACCGACTCCATGACGTCCAGCACGTGCAGCGCGACGTCGGCGCTCGCCCGGTGCGGCTGCCCGGCGTCGATCGCCAGCGCGAGGTCGGCGACGCCGTACCCGCGTCCGGCGCCCAGGTACCCGGCCCGCGGCTCGAGCGCCGTCCACTCCGGTGCGTCCCGCGTGAACAGCGCGACCTCGCCGTCGAAGTAGTTCGGGTCCGGCACGGACAGCGAGCCCTCGCCGCCGTACACCTCGATGCGCGGCAGCCGGGCGGCCCAGGTGTCGAAGCTGACCAGCAGGGTGGTCAGC
Organism: Cellulomonas sp. ATA003; assembly: GCF_031582905.1. NCBI lineage: Bacteria > Bacillati > Actinomycetota > Actinomycetes > Micrococcales > Cellulomonadaceae > Cellulomonas > Cellulomonas sp. ATA003. The sequence goes on along the minus strand of NZ_CP133990.1, from coordinate 2,006,580 downwards.
GCCCCGCCGTCGTGCTCGAGGATCGCGGTGACGTGCGTGTCGACCTCCACGTCGAAGGACGTGCCGCCCCGGGGGCCCTGGCCGATCGTCCGGGTCGCCTGCGGCCGTGACGCGGCACCCACCACGCGGCGGACCGGCCCGAGCAGGTGCACGAGCGCCGTCAGGTAGTACGGGCCCATGTCGAGCAGCGGACCGCCACCGGGCCGGTAGTAGAACTCCGGGTCGTGGTGCCAGCGCTCGTGCCCCGGTGTGACCATGAACGCCGTCGCCGCGTGCGGGACGCCGATCGCGCCGGCGTCGACCGCGGCGCGTGCGGTGGCGACGCCCGTCCCGAGGACGGTGTCCGGCGCGCAGCCCACGCGCACGCCGGCGGCCTCGGCGGCGCGCAGCACCGCGCGTGCCTCCTCGGTGGTCGCGGCGAGCGGCTTCTCGCCGTAGACGTGCTTGCCCGCCGCGATCGCGGCCAGGGCCACCTCGGCGTGGACCGCGGGGATGGTGAGGTTGAGGACGACGTCGACGTCGTCGGCCGCGAGGAGGTCGTCCAGGCTGGTCGCCCGCGCGCCCGGGTGGGCCGCGGCGAGCGCCCCGGCCCGGCCCGTGTCGAGGTCGGCCACCGCGGTGACGGCGACCTGCGGCAGGCGGGAGAACGCGTCGCTGTACTGGGCGCTGATCTTCCCGGCGCCGACGACGCCGATCCTCAGCGCGCGGCCCACAGCAGCCCCCGCTCCACGATCGTGCGGACGTTCGGGTCCTCGAGCACCTCGACGCGGTGCCCCGGCGTGCAGACCATGATCCGGCCCTGCCCCCACTGCCGGGTCCACACGGCGGGGCAGGTGATCGGGCGGTTCCACGGGCCCCACGGCCGCACGTCGGTGGTCGTGGTGGCCAGCACGTCGTTGAGGTCGTCGGTGAGGACCCAGTACTGCTCGGTCGTGAGCTCGAAGTCGGACAGCCCGGCGGTGATGGGGTGCTCGGCCGCCGCGGGCGTGAGCTCGATGCGGTGCCGGACGTAGTTGTCGGACTGCTCCCCCGTGCGCTCGTCCGGCCCCATCGCCGCGGCGTGGTGGGCGAACTGGCCACCGATGAGCTGCAGGTAGTCCGCGCTGTTGCGGTAGGAGTCCGCGATGCCGCCGTGCCAGCCGGCCAGACCCGTGCCCGCCTCGACGGCTGCGATGAGCCCGGCGAGCTCCTCGCGCTCGATGGTGGACATCGTCATGCACTGCACCACGAGGTCCACCCCGGCCATCACCTGGGCGTCCGCGTAGACCGCGGTCGACTCCTCGACCCGCACGTCGAACCCGTTGTCGCGCAGGTACGGGATGAACAGGTCGGTGGCCTCGACGGGCTGGTGCCCGTCCCATCCGCCGCGCACGACGAGCGCGCTGCGTCCTGGTGTGGGGCTGTCGGGCACGTCGTCGTGCATGGGCACCTCTCCCCGGCCGTGGCCGGTCCGGTCGACGACCGGTCCCCGGGCGGGAACGGTCCTCGCGGAACCTACGTGGACCGATCCGACCCGGCAACACGCGCCACGTGGTGGACAGCCGTGGCGCGTCAGGCCGCGCGGTGCCGGGAGTCGAACCGGTGCTCGAGCCGGAACCCCAGGCGCGTGTAGACCCGGCGGGCGACGTCGTTGCTCGCGTACATCCCCAGGCTCACCATCGGCGGTCCGAGCCGCGGGACCACCTCCAGGCAGTCCCGGACGGCGGCCGACATCACCGCACCGGCCAGCCCCTGCCCCCGCGTGACCGGGTCGACCCCGAGCGACACGAGGTGCGGGGAGCCCGTCGGCGAGCAGCACCGCGCCGATGACCGCCATCAGCCGGCCGTCCTGCCGCACGCCCCACCAGCCGATGAGGCGCGGGTCGTCGGGCGCGGTGCTCGCCGTGGGGTGCGCGCGCCCGAGGCACTCGGCGACCTCCGCGGCGGTCGCCGGGCCGAGCGGCAGCCGCTCGGCCCGGGACGGGTCACCGGTCAGCGGCTCGGGCGTCCACATCCAGTCCCACGCCGAGCCCTCGGCCGGGAAGCCGAGAGCCGCGACGAGCCCGGCGCCGGCGGCCTCCCACGTCCCTCGCGTGAGCGTCGCGTACCGCGCGGTGGCGAGCAGGTCGGCCGACTGCGCGGCGGCGTCTGCCAGGAGGCCGGCGAGCGAGTGTGCCTCCCCGAGCCCGAACAGGCCACGGCCCCGCCCCGGCCCGTCGACGACGGCGAGGAGCGCGTCGTCGGTGTGGCGGGTCGCGAGGAGGTCGGCGCGGGCGTGCTCGCCGAGCAGGTACGGGGAGCTGCACCAGGGCTGGGGCAGGTCCGCGAGGTTCACCGCTGCGGAGCCGAGTCCACCGATCCGGTGCCGCCCGCGGCCGCCGCGGGGGTGCCCTGGGTCGCGACGGATCCCTCAGCGCCGACGGCGGCCTTGGGCTTCGCGTCGACCCCGGCCTCGCGCCGCTGCTCGGGCGTGATCGGCGCCGGTGCCCCGGTCAGCGGGTCGTAGCCGCCGCCGGACTTCGGGAACGCGATGACGTCGCGGATGGACTCCGAGCCGGTCAGCAGCGTGAGGATGCGGTCCCAGCCGAACGCGATCCCGCCGTGCGGCGGGGCGCCGAACGCGAAGGCGTCGAGCAGGAAGCCGAACTTCTCCTGCGCCTCCTCCTCACCGATCCCCATGACCTCGAAGACGCGCTGCTGCACGTCGCGGCGGTGGATACGGATGGACCCGCCGCCGATCTCGTTGCCGTTGCAGACGATGTCGTACGCGTAGGCCAGCGCCTCGCCGGGGCTCTCCTCGAAGCGGTCGATCCAGTCCGGGGTCGGGGAGGTGAACGCGTGGTGCACCGCGGTCCACGACCCGCCGCCCACGGCGACGTCGTCGTCCTCGCCGGTCGGCTTGAACAGCGGGGCGTCGACCACCCACACGAAGGCCCACTCGTCGGGGTCGATGAGCCCGCAGCGCCTGCCGATCTCGAGGCGGGCGGCGCCGAGCAGTGCCCGGGCGTCGGTGGCCTTGCCGGCGGCGAAGAAGACGCAGTCCCCCGGCTGCGCGCCGACGGCCTCGACGAGGCCGGCGCGCTCGGTGTCGGACAGGTTCTTCGCGACCGGCCCGCCGAGCTCGCCGTCGTCGGACACCGTGACGTACGCGAGACCCTTGGCGCCGCGCTGCTTGGCCCAGTCCTGCCACGCGTCGAACGTCCGGCGGGGCTGCGATGCACCACCGGGCATGACGACGGCGCCGACGTACGGGGCCTGGAAGACGCGGAACGGGGTGTCCACGAAGTACTCGGTGAGCTCGACGAGCTCCTGGCCGAATCGCAGGTCCGGCTTGTCCGAGCCGTATCGCGCCATCGCGTCCGCGAACGTCATGCGCGGGATCGGCGTCGGGATCGTGTACCCGATCAGGTCCCACAGGGACGTGAGGATCTGCTCACCGACGGCGATGACGTCGTCCTGCTCGACGAAGCTCATCTCGACGTCGAGCTGGGTGAACTCGGGTTGGCGGTCGGCGCGGAAGTCCTCGTCGCGGTAGCAGCGGGCGATCTGGTAGTAGCGCTCCATGCCGGCGACCATGAGCAGCTGCTTGAACAGCTGCGGCGACTGCGGCAGCGCGTACCAGGACCCGGGTGCCAGGCGCGCCGGGACGACGAAGTCGCGCGCGCCCTCGGGGGTCGAGCGGGTCAGGGTGGGGGTCTCGATCTCGACGAAGTCCTGCGCGTCGAGCACGCGGCGCGCCGCGGCGTTCGCCTTCGCGCGCAGGCGCAGGTTGGCGGCGGGCACGGGCCGGCGCAGGTCGAGGTAGCGGTGGCGCAGGCGCGCCTCCTCACCGGGGACCTCGTCCAGCGCGGACGACACCTGGAACGGCAGCGGCGCGGACTCGTTGAGGACGACGACGTCGTCGGCCACGAGCTCGACCTCGCCGGTGGGCAGGTTGGGGTTCTCGTTGCCCTCGGGGCGGCGCCCGACGGCGCCGGTCACCTGCAGGACGTACTCGTTGCGCAGCTCGTGCGCCACGGCCTCGTCGCGGATGACGACCTGGGCGATGCCCGAGGCGTCCCGCAGGTCGATGAACGCCACCCCGCCGTGGTCGCGCCGCCGGTCGACCCAGCCCGTGAGGGTGACGGTCTGACCGGTGTGCTCGGCTCGCAGCGAGCCGGCGGTGTGGGTGCGGAGCACGGAGTGGGTCCCTTCGAGGTGGTGCGGCGCGCGCGGTCCGGCGCCCGGACGAGTCTAGTGGCGCGCGGGTGCCCGGGCCGGTCCGCACCGGCCGGGCCGTCCGTCCCGGCCCGCGGACGGGCCGTCGTCCGGCCCGCGGCCCTGCCGGTCGTGATCGTGGCAGGGTGTTCGCGGTCGCGTGCGTCGGCGCGGCCCCACCCGTCCGAAGGAGTGTCATGGCCCGCACGATCGCCACAGCCGACCGCGTCTCGCGTGAGGAGATGCTCGACTTCGTCCGACCGCGGCACCACGCCGTCCTCATGACGACGCGTGCCTCGGGGATGCCGCAGCTGTCCCCGGTCACGTGCGGGGTCGACGACGTCGGTCGGCTCGTCGTCTCCACCTACCCCGAACGCGCCAAGGCGGTGAACCTGCGGCGCGACCCGCGGGCGTCGGCGTGCGTGCTGTCGGACGACTTCGGCGGGGCCTGGGTGCAGATCGACGGCACGGCCGAGGTCATCGACCTGCCGGACTCCGTCGAGCCCCTCGTCGACTACTTCCGCAGCATCTCCGGCGAGCACCCCGACTGGGCCGAGTACCGCGAGGCGATGGTGCGCCAGGGCAAGTCGCTCATCCGGCTGACGATCGAGACCTGGGGGCCGATCGCGACCGGTGGGTTCCCCGCGCGGCTCGCGGAGGGCTGACGCCGCGTCGCGCCAGCTGGTCGGCCTGGCTCGCCTGTCCTGTCCGTCCGGCCCGTCCTATCGGTCCGGCCTGTTCCGCGTGTCCTGTCTGTCCCGCCTGTATTGCTTGTCCCGCCGTGCGCACGGTGGCGGTGGACCCTCGGACTACCCCGCTCGTTCGACCCTGCCTCCGGTTCTCGCCTTCGTCCCGCGCCCTGGTCGACTTCCCAGCCACCATATCGACCATTCCGCACTGACTTCCTGCCATCTCAATCGATGATTGTCACCGACCCCAGTCGCGTAATCAGGGAAGTCGTCCACATCGGTATGGAGTCATGCCGGCCGTGTCGGTGGCTCCGTCTAGCATTGTGAGGAGAAGGTCACCGGAACGCGGCGATGGTGCCGCGCGAGAATGGGCGGGAGGTGGGCGCGGTGGATCCCGACGACGTGACGCCCGCAGTTCCGCGAGATGCAGGACTTGGTGGCCCGGACCTTTCCGCGCTCCCGCACGACGTCGCCGCGGCGGTCTTCGCACTGCTGGCCGCGACGGACGCGGTGGCCGCCGCTGTGGACACGACCGGGCTCGACGGCGCGCAGGCCGCTGTCGTCGCCGCGGCGGTGGCATCGGTGACCAGCCGCCTCGGGGTGGCAGGCACCCGGCTGCTCCCGGTGATCGAGGCCGACGGGCTCTGGGCGACCGGTGGGGCGCGCTCCTTCCCGCGGTGGGTCGCCGCCCGTCACCGCATCAGCGTGCGGACCGCCCAAGCGCAGGTCCGCCTCGGGCGCGCACTTCGGGACCACCTGCCCGCCACCGCCGCCGCCGGTCTGGCTGGCGCGATCAGCGGGGAGCAGGTCCAGGTGATCGGCACGTTCGCCCCCACCACACCCCAGCGGTGCGAGGTGCTGGCCGATCCGGGCAACGACTGCAACGAGGACTTCCTGGTGGCCCAGGCCAAGGCGTGGCCCGTGGACTCGCTGCGGATCGTGACGCGCCGCTGGGCTGCCGCAGCCGACCCGGACGCCGACGACCGCGGATACCGCGAAGCGGCCGACCGGGCGCACTTCACGATGTCCCGCTCGACGGACGGGTATCACCTGGCCGGGCTCCTCACGATCGACGCCGGCCAGTGCCTCAAGAGCGCGCTCGAGGCCCTCACCCCCGCCCCTGCGGCCGGTGACCACCGCGACCCCGCCCATCGCCGTGCCCAGGCACTCGGCGACCTCGCCCGCGTCGCCCTCGACGGCGGGCTCAGCGGCACCCGCGGTGGAGTACGCCCGCACGTCAGCGTCCTGGTGCCGTACAGCGTCATCACGGACGCCGAAGCGCGCGCTGCCGCGACGGACCGGGGCCCCGACGTGGGGAGTACGGACGGTGCGCGTGGCGCGGGCGATGCCGGTAACGCCGAGGCGGCACGTGCCGCAACACCGGCGGGACCGGACGCACCGGACGCACCGGACGAGTTCCTCACCCCCGACGCCGTGAGTGGCGCCACCCCGCTCAGCGTCCCGCAGTACCAGGACGGCACCCCGATCCCCCGCACCGCCCTCGACCGGCTGCTGTGCGACGCCGGATTCACCCGCTTCTTGTTCTCCGCCGACTCACAGATCCTGGATGTCGGACGCGAGAAACGATTGTTCACCCCGCAGATGCGGGCGGCGATCATTGCCCGGGACAGACACTGCCGATATCCCGGCTGCACCTCCCCACCGGTGCTCTGCGAATGCCACCACGTCGACCAATGGGCCCGCGACCACGGCACCACCTGCGTCACCAACGGGATACTCCTGTGCTGGCACCACCACGACCTCATCCATCGCATGGACATCACCATCACCCACGACGGGAGACAGTGGGTGTTCACCGACCGACACGGCGCGCTCATCACGACCACACGGGGAATGTGGGACGGTTCGGGTCACGACTTCGGCGGGTGATCGATCAGACCCAGCCGGCGCCGCGGTGAGTCGGCCTCGACCTAGCGGCGCGCCGCCACCGTCACCGACGTGGTTGCGTCAGCGTTCTCGGCCAGAGCATCGCCCTCGGGCAAGACAGCGTCCTTCGGGCAAGACAGCGTCCTCCTGGCCGGACAGCGTCCTCCGGGTCGGAACAGCACCGGTCGGAACGGCCCCGGTCAGAACAGCGTCGTCTGCGGCGCGGCGGGGGCCAGGGCCTCCGCGCCGCCGAAGTCGGTCACCCCGGACCCGCCCCAGCCCGGCAGGCTGCCGGCGGGGAACGACCCCTCGTCGGCAGCTGGGATCCCGCCGGCCTGTCGCTCCATGCGTCGGTCGAAGCCGTGGGCGCGCAGCAGGGGAGCGGTTCGCTCCCGCAACCAGTCGCGGTACGGCGTCGGGACGTAGGCGCCTCCGGCGTACAGGCGCCGGTACCGGCCGACCAGTGCGGGGTGCTCGCGTGCGAGCCACTCGAGGTACCAGGGCTTCACCGATCCGCGCAGGTGCAGCGGGAGCACCGTGACGCCGGTCGCCCCGGCGGCGGCGAGCTCACCCAGCAGGGCGTCCAGCCGCTCGACGCCGTCGGTCAGCCACGGCAGGACGGGCGCGACCATGACGCCGCACGGCAGACCCGCGTCCCGGACCGCCCGCACGAGGTCCAACCGGGCCTGCGGCAGCGGCGTCCCCGCCTCGACCGACTGCTGCAGGACCGGGTCGAGCATCGCGAGCGACACCCCGATCCCGACAGGCACCCGCTCGGCGGCCCGCTGGAGGAGCGGCAGGTCGCGACGCAGCAGCGGGCCCTTGGTGAGGATCGAGAACGGCGTCCCGGAATCCGCGAGCGCGTCGATGATGCCCGGCATCAGCCGGTACCGGCCCTCGGGACGCTGGTACGGGTCGGTGTTCGTCCCGAGCGCCACGTGCTCGCGGCGCCACGACGGGCGGGCGAGCTCGCGGCGCAGGACGTCCACCACGTTCGTCTTGACGATGACCTGCGTCTCGAAGTCACGCCCGGCACCGAGCTCGAGGTACTCGTGCGTCGGCCGGGCGTAGCAGTAGGTGCAGGCGTGCAGGCACCCGCGCGTCGGGTTCACGGTCCACCGGAACGGCATGCTCGACGCCGGCGGCACCTTGTTCAGGGCGCTCTTGCATGCGACCTCGTGGAAGGTGACGCCCGCGAAGTCGGGCGTCCGGACGCTGCGGACGAGACCCGCGAGCGCGAGGCCGGGCAGTGCGCCGTCGTCGGACGCCGGAGCGTCGGCGCCACCGACCCGCTGACCGTCCCATCGCATGACGTCAGTCGAACACGCGTTCGAACCGCCCGTCAAGGCGTCAGGGAGCGACCCCGGTCAGCCGGCGGCGGCGACCTGCGGCCAGCGGTCCTCCGCGGGCGGCTCCCACGTCGCGGGGTCGGCCTCGACCTGCGCACCGGACCGGATGTCCTTGACCTGGTCCGGCGTCGCCTCGACGGTCGACCCGTCGTCGGCCGTGGTCGCCGGTGTGCCCGGGAACCAGACGAACGGCACCCCGCGCCGGTCGGCGTACTTGATCTGCTTGCCGAACTTCGCGGCACTCGGCGCGACCTCGACGGGGATGCCCCGGGCTCGCAGCGCCGCAGCGACTCGGTCGGAGGCCGCGCGGGTCTCCTCGCTCGTCACCGCGACGACGACGGCGCTGGGCACCGACCGCGACGCGCGCACCAGGCCCGCGCCGAGCAGTCGCGACACGAGGCGGGACACCCCGATGGACAGGCCGACTCCGGGGTAGGTGTTCGCGCCGTCGGAGGCCAGGGTGTCGTACCGGCCGCCCGAGCAGATCGAGCCCAGCGCCTCGTGCCCCACCAGGACCGTCTCGTAGACCGACCCCGTGTAGTAGTCGAGGCCCCGGGCGATCCGCAGGTCCGCGACGACGACGCCGGGGGCGCGCTCCCCGCCGCCGAGATCAGCGACCCGAGCTCGGCGAGCCCGGTCTCGAGCAGGTCGGAGACCACGCCGTGCCGCGCGGCGAGGTCGCGCACCCGGTCGACGACGCCGGCGTCGTCCCCGGAGATCGACGCGAGCTCGAGGCACGCCGCGGCCTGCTCGGGCGTGGCCCCGGCCTCGGCGACGAGCGCGTCGGCGACGGCGTCGGGCCCGATCTTGTCCAGCTTGTCGATGCCGCGCAGCACGGCGTCGACGTCGTCCAGACCGAGCCCGCGGTAGAAGCCCTCGGCGACGCGGCGGTTGTTGACGAGGATGCGCACGGGCGGCATCCCGATCGGGGCGAGCGCGCCGAGCGCCTCGGCGATCACCAGCGGCAGCTCGACCTCGTAGTGATAGGGCAGGTCGCCCGCCCCGACGACGTCGATGTCCGCCTGGACGAACTCGCGGAACCGGCCGTCCTGGGGGCGCTCGCCGCGCCACACCTTCTGCATCTGGTACCGCTTGAACGGGAACGCCAGGTGGCCTGCGTTCTCCAGCACGTACCGGGCGAACGGCACGGTCAGGTCGAAGTGCAGCCCGAGCTGCCGCTCGTCAGCCGCGCGCGCCCCGTCCGCCTCTGCGGGCTCCTCCTGCAGACGGCGCAGCACGTAGACCTCCTTGGAGGTCTCGCCCTTGCGCAGCAGCTGGTCCAGCGGCTCGACCGCCCGCGTCTCGATCCCGGCGAACCCGTGGAGCTCGAACGTGCGCTGCAGCGTCGCCAGGACGTGCTGCTCGACGAGCCGCCCGGCGGGCAGCCACTCAGGGAATCCGGACAGCGGGGTGGGTCGGGCCATGGGGCGTGATCATGCCAGGTAGGGGTTGGTGCGGAGCTCGTGGTCCAGCCGCGTGGCGGGGCCGTGGCCGGGCAGGACGAGGGTCGCCTCGGCCAGCGTGGTCACCCGGTCCCGCAGCGTCGTCGTCATGGTCGCGTCGTCCCCGCCCGGCAGGTCGGTGCGCCCGATCGAGTTCCGGAACAGCACGTCACCGGTGAAGGCCGTTCCGCCCGCCCCGTGCAGCAGGTCCCCCAGGGACGGCGTGTCCGGAAGCTCGCTGCCCGGCCCCGGCGTCCCGGCCGACAGGAACACGGTCGCCCCCTCGGTGTGCCCGGGCGCGTGCACCGCGAGCAGCGGCGCGCCCCCGAACCGGACGCCGCCGAGGTCGGGCTCCGCGGCCTGGGGGCCGATGTCGAACGTCCGCACGCGCGGTGGGCGGCGGTACTCCGCGGGCGGCATGCCGGACGACGCGAGCGCCTGGGCGAGCGGGCCGTCGGCGTCGTGCACGCCCGCGGCCAGCGGGCCGAGGGTGCCGAACGGGTCGGCGAGCCGGTACTCGTCCGCCGCGTGCAGGTGGAGGTCCACGCCGTAGGTCTCGGACAGCCGCGCGGCGTCCCACGTGTGGTCCACGTGACCGTGCGTCGCGAGCAGCGCGACCGGCCGCAGCCGGCGCTGCATGATGACGACCTCGACCGCCGGCGCGACGCCCCCGCCCGGATCGACGACGACGCACGACACGCCGTCGTCGGCGACGATCACGTAGCAGTTCGTCGCGAAGACGGGCGCGATCACGGTGACGATGAGCATCGCCCCAGGCTAGGCGACAGGCTGTCACCGGACCGGGTCACGTCCTTGCCTAGACTGTGCGGGCGCACGGTGCCGACCGGTCGCACGACGACCACGTCCGGAGGAGGTCTGGTGTCCCCGAGCAAGCGCGACCGTGAGAACGCGCGTCGCCGCCACGAGCGGCACCAGCAGCAGCTCGCGGCGCAACGGGCGGCCCGGACCCGCCGCCGGCAGCTCGCCGTCGCGATCCTCGCCGTCCTGGTCGCCGTCGTCCTCGTCGTGGTGGCCGTCCTCGCTCTCGGCGACGACGACGGCGACGCGACCGCCTCGGTGCCCGACCCGTCCGTCGCCGAGGGCCGCACGTGGACGGGGACCATCACCACCGACGTCGGGGAGATCGGCATCGAGCTCGACGGCGCCGCCGCCCCGCAGGCGGTCGCGTCGTTCGTGAGCCTGGCCGAGGACGGCTACTTCGACGACACGCCCTGCCATCGCCTCGTCACGGGCAACATCAAGGTGCTCCAGTGCGGCGACCCCACGGGCACCGGTCAGGGCGACCCGGGGTACGGCTTCGGGCCGATCGAGAACGCGCCCGAGGACGACCTCTACCCCACCGGCACGATCGCCATGGCGCGGATCACCAACGACGCCGACTCCATGGGCAGCCAGTTCTTCCTCGTGTACGAGGATTCCGTGATCCCCGCCGACCAGGCGGGGGCTACACCGTTTTCGGCCGCGTGACGTCCGGCTTGGACGTCGTGCAGGCAGTCGCGGACGCCGGAGTCGAGGGCGGTGGGTCCGACGGCCCTCCGGCCACCGGCGTCACCATCCAGGGAGTTGAGACCCAGTGACCGAGCACATCACCGACACCGCCGGCGAGCCCACGCAGCGCCAGGAGCCCACCGACGCGCCGGCGCCCGCGGAGGTCGCCGCGCCCGCGTCCGAGACGTCCGAAGACGTGACGTCCGTGGTCGAGACGCCCGAGGCGGCGACACCCGAGGCGGCGACACCGCCGGTGGAGACGCTTGAGGCCGAGACGTCCCTGGCTGGCACGTCCGAGGTTGAGACGTCCGAAGCCGAGACGTCCGAAGCCGAGACGTCCGAGGCTGGGACGCCCGCGCCCGCGCCTGAGGCGTCCGCGGCGCCGGTCGAGCACGACGCCGCGGCCGAGCCGTCGCCGGACGAGCTCCAGGCGCCTGGGACCCCCGGCACCGAGGTTCCCGGCACCGAGGTTCCCGGCACCGAGGTTCCCGGGAGCGAGGCCTCGGACGCCCAGGGAGACGGCCTGACCGTTCCCGCGGCCGAGGCCGCCGGCCTGGCCACGCCCGACGAGGGCCCGTCCCTCGCCACGGCGGCCGGGGTCGCGCAGACCGACGGCTCCGCGCAGACCGACGGCGTCGCGCAGACCGACGGCGTTGCGCCGTCCGACGGCACCGCGCAGACCGCCGAGCACGCTGCGCCGTCGGCCGGCGCCGACCAGTCCCCCGCCCCCGAGACCGCCCCCGCCCCCGAGCCCGCTGCGCCGTCCGCGGCTACCCCCGCGCCTTCCGCGCCCGCGCCGCGACCGACCCCGCGCCCCACCCCCGCCCGGTCCCGCGCCCCACGCCGCGCGCCCCTCAGGCAGCGACCGCGCCGACCGGCGCTACCCCGATCGCGCCGGTCGCTCCCCCGCAGGACGCCGCCGAGGCCGCCCACGCCGCGACCTTCGGGCGGGTGGACGACGAGGGCACCGTGTACGTCCGCGAGGGCGACGCCGAGCGCCCCGTCGGGCAGTTCCCCGGCGCGACCGCCGACGAGGCGCTCGCCCTGTACGTCCGCCGGTTCCTCGACCTGCAGGCCAAGGTCGTGCTCTTCGAGGCGCGGCTGGGCACCGCCGACCTCGCCCCCAAGGAGATCGAGCAGACCCTCACGAAGCTCACCGAGGAGCTCGCCGAGCCGGCCGCCGTGGGCGACCTCGCCGGCCTGCGGGAGCGCCTGGACGCGCTCCGGTCGGTCGCCGCGGAGCGCCGTGCTGCCGCGGACGCCGAGCGTGCCGCCGCGAAGGAGGCCGCCGTCGCCGCCCGCACCGCGATCGTCGAGCAGGCCGAGAAGATCGCCGCGACGGACCCCGAGCGCATCCAGTGGCGTCCCGCCGGCGAGCAGCTGCGTCAGCTGCTCGACCAGTGGAAGGACGCCCAGCGCAACGGCCCGCGCATCGACCGGCCGAGCGAGGAGTCGCTCTGGAAGCGGTTCAGCCACGCGCGCACCACGTTCGACCGCGAGCGGCGCCACTTCTTCGCCGAGCTCGAGACGCGCAACGCCGCGGCGCGCGAGGCCAAGGAGGCGCTGGTCGCGCAGGCCGAGCGCCTCTCGTCCAGCACCGATTGGGGCGTCACCGCCGGTGCCTACCGCGACCTCATGGCGCAGTGGAAGGCGAGCGGGCGGGCCAGCCGCAAGGAGGACGACGCCCTGTGGGCGCGCTTCCGGGCCGCGCAGGACGCCTTCTTCTCCGCACGGGACGCGGCCTCGGCCGAGACCGACGCCGAGTTCCGCGTCAACCTCGAGGTGAAGGAGGCGCTGCTGGTCGAGGCGGAGCGCCTCCTGCCGATCAAGGACCTCACGGCCGCGAAGGCCGCGCTGCGATCCATCCAGGACCGCTGGGACGCGGCGGGGAAGGTCCCGCGCGCCGACCTGCAGCGGGTCGAGGGACGCCTGCGCGCGGTCGAGAACGCGGTGCGGGACGCCGACCAGTCGGCCTGGACGCGCGGCAACCCCGAGACCCGTGCCCGCGCGGAGGGGCAGCGGCCCAGCTCGAGGCAGCCATCGCCGGGCTGGAGGCGGACCTCGCGGCCGCGCAGGCCCAGGGCGATGCGCGCCGGATCGCCGACGCGCAGACGGCCCTCGACGCGCGTCGGGCCTGGCTCGAGCAGGTGCGCCGGGCGGCCCAGGGCTCGTAGCCCGGACGTCCCGGCGTCCACGCACCCACGGCCGCGGGGCCGGCGTCCACACCGGACGCCGGCCCCGTCGTCGTCGCTGGACCGGGCGGTCATCCTGGCCGCATGACGTCCTCGCCCGACCACCTGCGCCCCGGCCCCACGGCCCTGCCCGACCACGTCCGGATGGCCGACGTCGGCCCGGTCGGCTGGCAGGTCCTCGTGCGCGACGGCGTCCTGCGGCCGGTGTGGGGGGACGTGGCGGCGCCGGCCGCGGTGCCGCCCGGACCGCACGTGCGGGCTCGTGCGGTCCGGCCCCTGGTGCCGCCGCGTGCGGTGCTCGGGCGCGCCGGTGCGGTCTGGGTCCACGCCGACGGCCCGGTCCCGCCCCGGTTCGACGTGCTCGTCGCCCCGCGGGTCCGGCGCCCGGCACCCCACCCGCTGCGCGTCCCGCACGAGTGCCCGCTCCCGCCGGCCGACGTCGTCCGCCTCGGCGGGGTCGCGGTCACCACGGTGGAGCGCACCGCGGTCGACGTCGCCCGCCACCTGCCGCTGGACGAGGCGGTGACCCTGCTGGTCCGGCTTGCCGTCCACGCGCGTCTCGACCTGCGGGCGGCGCTGCGGGCCGCCGCCGAGCTCGGACCGCGGCACGGTGGACCGCGCGTGCGCGAGGTGCTAGCTCGGGCCGAGGGAGCGGCCCGGGTACCCGACCGCGCGGCGGGTCAGACGGAGGGGTGGACCGGCGCGGCCGGCAGCCCGGCGGCCTTGGACCCGGTGATCCGGTAGACGTCGAACACGCCGTCGATGCGCCGGACGGCCGCGAGCACGGACGCCAGGTGGCCGGGCTCGGCCATCTCGAACACGAACCGGGACATCGCCACCCGGTCCCGGGTGGTCGAGACGGTGGCGGACAGGATGTCGACGTGGTGGTCCGACAGCACGCGCGTCACGTCCGAGAGCAGCCGGCTGCGGTCCAGTGCCTCGACCTGGATCTGCACGAGGAACAGCGCCGAGCCACCCTGCGTCCAGGAGACCTCGACCACCCGCTCGGGCTGCGCGAGCAGGCTCTCGACGTTGACGCAGTCGGTGCGGTGCACGCTCACACCGGCGCCGCGGGTCACGAAGCCCATGATCTGGTCGCCCGGGACCGGGGTGCAGCACTTGGCGAGCTTGACCCAGATGTCGTCCAGGCCCTTGACCTCGACCCCGGGGTCGCCGGTGCGCACGCGCCGGGCGGTGCGGCCGGGGCGCGCCGTCTCGGCGAGGTCCTCCTCGGCACCCGGCTCGCCGCCCAGGGCGTGCACGAGACGCTGCACGACCGTGGCCGCCGACACCTGACCCTCGCCGATGGCGGCGTACAGGCCGGACACGTCCGGGAACCGCATCTCGTGCGCGAGCGCGACGAGCGCCTCGTGGGACAGCAGGCGCTGGATCGGCAGGTTCTGCTTGCGCATCGCCTTGGCGATGGCGTCCTTGCCGTGCTCGATCGCCTCCTCGCGGCGCTCCTTGGAGAACCACTGCCGGATCTTGTTGCGGGCACGCGGGCTCTTGACGAAGCTCAGCCAGTCACGACTCGGTCCGGCGGTCTCGGACTTCGAGGTGAGGACGTCGACGACGTCGCCGTTCTCGAGCGTCGAGTCGAGCGGCACGAGACGGCCGTTGACGCGGGCGCCCATCGTCCGGTGACCGACCTCGGTGTGCACGGCGTAGGCGAAGTCGACCGGCGTGGACCCGGCGGGCAGCGCGATCACGTCGCCCTTGGGGGTGAAGACGTACACCTCGGCCCCGGCGATCTCGAAGCGCAGCGAGTCGAGGAACTCCGACGGGTCCGCGGTCTCCTTCTGCCAGTCCACGAGCTGGCGCAGCCACGCCATGTCGTTGCCGGCCGCGTCGGTGACCTGCGGGGAGCTCTTGGCGACCTCCTTGTACTTCCAGTGCGCCGCGACGCCGTACTCGGCGCGACGGTGCATGTCGTGGGTGCGGATCTGGATCTCGACGGGCTTGCCGCCGGGCCCGATCACCGTGGTGTGCAGCGACTGGTAGAGGTTGAACTTCGGCATCGCGATGTAGTCCTTGAACCGGCCGGGCACCGGGTTCCATCGCGCGTGCAGGGCGCCGAGCGCGGCGTAGCAGTCGCGCACCGACTCGACCAGGACGCGCACGCCCACGAGGTCGTAGATGTCGGCGAAGTCGCGGCCGCGCACGATCATCTTCTGGTAGATCGAGTAGTAGTGCTTCGGCCGGCCGGTCACCGTCGCCTTGATCTTCGACGACCGCAGGTCGACGCCGACCTGGTCCCGGACGGTGGCGAGGTACTCCTCCCGGGCTGGTGCGCGCTCGGCGACGAGCCGGACGATCTCGTCGTACACCTTGGGGTAGAGCGTCGCGAACGACAGGTCCTCGAGCTCCCACTTGATCGTGTTCATGCCCAGCCGGTGGGCCAGGGGCGCGTAGATCTCGAGGGTCTCGCGGGCCTTGCGCTCCGCGGAGGCCGCCGGGACGAACTTCCAGGTGCGGGCGTTGTGCAGGCGGTCGGCGAGCTTGATGACGAGCACCCGGATGTCCCGCGCCATCGCGACGACCATCTTGCGGACCGTCTCGGCCTGGGCTGCGTCGCCGTAGCTGACCTTGTCGAGCTTGGTGACGCCGTCGACCAGCATCGCCACCTCCGGGCCGAAGTCCTTGCGGAGCTGGTCCAGGGAGTACTCGGTGTCCTCGACGGTGTCGTGCAGCAGCGCCGCGGCGAGCGTCGCGGTCGTCATCCCGAGCTCGGCGAGGATCGTCGCGACCGCGACCGGATGGGTGATGTAGGGGTCGCCGCTCTTGCGCAGCTGACCGCGGTGGGCACGCTCGGCGACCGCGTAGGCCCGTTCGATGACCCCGAGGTCGGCCTTGGGGTGGTTCGTCCGGATGGCTTGCATGAGCGGCCCGAGCCCCGGGGTCCCGGGGCTGTGCCGGGTGCCGAAGCGGACGAGGCGCGAGCGGACGCGGCTGCCGCCGGCACCGGTGGTCCCTGCCTCGCCGGCGGGGGCCGGCGCGGCGACGGAGCCGGGCGCAGCGGCGGGGCCGGGCGCGGCGGCGGGGCCGGGCGCAGCGGCGGGGGCCGTCGCGCCCGCGCTGGGCGCATCCGGCCCGGCGGGCACGACCTGGCCGGCCGTGCGCGTGTGCTCGCTCATCCGACCCCCGCAGCAGTGTGTCGATCCGACTCATCCTACGACCGCGCGGCGCCCCGTCCGGCCGCGGCCCGGCGCGCCCGGTACGGGGCATGTGGCGCTCAGTCGACGGTCAGCAGAGCGGCGACCTCGCGCCCCCGCAACCGCGCCCGCCCGTCGAGAGCGGTGAGCTCGAGCAGGAACGCCAGCCCGACGACGACGCCGCCCGCGCGCTCGACGAGGTCGGCGGTGGCCGACGCCGTCCCGCCGGTGGCCAGGACGTCGTCGAGCACGAGCACGCGTGCGCCGGTGGGCACGGTCTCCGGGTGGAGCTCGATCTCCGCGTCGGCGTACTCCAGCGCGTACGACGCCGCGAGCGTCGGCCCGGGCAGCTTGCCCGCCTTGCGCACCGGGATGAACCCCGCGCCCACCGCGGCCGCGACCGGCGCGCCGAGGATGAATCCGCGCGCCTCCATCCCGGCGACGAGGTCGACGCCGCCCAGGCTCCGCGCGTGGTCGGCGAGGCGCGCGACGACGTCGGCCAGCGCACGTGCGTCGGCGAGCAGCGGCGTGATGTCCCGGAACGTCACGCCGGCGGTCGGCCAGTCCGGGATCGCCCGGATCAGGCCCGCGGTGCGAGCCGCGAGGTCGGGCGCGGTCACCGCTTGGGACCGCGGCGACGCCTGGGCTGGGCGGCCGTGCCCAGGTGCTGCCCCGGCACGACCTTCGCCGACGGCGCCGCACCGGCGCCGACGGGCTGCGCCTGCGGGTCGTCGCCCGCCCCGGTCGGCGCCGGCGCCTCGCCGCGCGCCTCGAGCACCTCCGCGGTGTGCTGCGCGATCCGCCCCTCGCGGTTGCGCAGGCTCACCAGGAGCGGCGTCGCGAGGAACACCGAGGAGAACGTCCCGACGATCATGCCGACGAACAGGGCCAGCGCGATGTCCCGCAGCGTCCCCGCACCGAGCAGGAAGGCGCCGACGAAGAGGATCGCGGCGACCGGGAGCACCGCGACGACCGAGGTGTTGATGGAGCGGACCAGCGTCTGGTTGACGGCGAGGTTGGCCTGCTCGGGGTACGTCGACCGGTGCTGGGTGAACACGCCGGTGGTGTTCTCCCGCACCTTGTCGAAGACCACCACCGTGTCGTACAGCGAGTACCCGAGGATGGTCAGGAAGCCGATCACGGTGGCGGGGGTGACCTCCCAGCCGATGAGCGCGTAGATGCCCACGGTGATGACGAGGTCGTGCCCGAGCGCGAGCAGGGCCGCCGCGGCCATCCGCCAGGCGCGGAAGTACAGCGTCATGACGACCGCGACGAGGGCGAGGAACACGACCAGCCCCGTGATGGCCTTGCTCGAGACGTCCGCGCCCCAGGACGGGCCGATGAACGCGCTCGTGACGTCGTCCTCGCTGACGCCGTAGGCCGCGGCGAGGGACTCGCGGACCTCGACGACCTCCTCGGAGTCGAGCTCCGCGGTCTGCACCCGGATGGAGTCGCCGCCGACCGTCGTGACCCGCGGCACCTCCGCGGCCGAGACCTCCCCGACGGCGTCGATGGCCGGCTGCTGGTCCGTGGTCTGCACGCCCGAGACGGTGAACTGCGACCCGCCGCGGAACTCGATGCCGGGGTTGAGCCCCTTGACCAGCAGGAGCACCGCGGACAGCGCGACGATCACCAGCGCGACGGCGTACCAGGTGCGGCGCCGCCCGACGATGTCGTAGGACGTGCGCCCCGTGTAGAGGTCGTTGCCCCACTGGGCGAATCCGGTGGCGGCCATCAGGGCTCGTTCCCCTCGGTGGTGGTGTCGGCCGCCGCACGCGCGGCGGCCTGCTCGCGCTCGGCGGCGCGCTGCGCGGCCCGGCGCTCGGCGATGGTCAGGCCGGTGCCGGTGCCAGTGCCGGTGCCGGTGCCGGGGAGCGGGCCCGTGCCCGTGCCGTCGGCGGACAGCCGGTGGCTGCCCGCGGCGACCGGCACCGCACCGCCCGTCCCGAGCGAGCCGGCGGGCGTCGTCGCGGCGTCGTCGGACGTCCCGGCGGACGGCATGCGGCCCCGGCCGCGGCCGGCATAGGTCGCGCCGCCCGCGCCGAGGCGCCGCGGGTCCAGCCCGGACATCGGGTGGCCCTCGCTGAAGAACCGGGTCCGTGCCACGAGCTGCATGACCGGGTGGGTGAAGAGGAGCACGACGAGCAGGTCGAGGACGGTCGTCAGCCCGAGGGTGAAGGCGAACCCGCGGACCCCGCCGACGGCGAGGAAGTACAGGACGATCGCGGCCAGGAACGACACGGCGTCGGACGCCAGGATGGTGCGGCGTGCGCGCTGCCACCCGCGGTCGACGGCGGCCACGAGCGTGCGCCCCTCGCGCAGCTCGTCGCGGATGCGCTCGAAGTAGACGATGAACGAGTCCGCCGTGATGCCGATGGCCACGATGAGCCCGGCGACCCCGGGCAGGCTGAGCCGGTACCCCTGGACCCAGGACAGCAGCGTGATCACGCCGTAGGTCAGCAGGCCGGCCATGAGCAGGGACGCGACCGTCACCAGGCCGAGCGCGCGGTACTGCGCGAGGGAGTAGAGGGCGACGAGCACCAGACCGATCGCCCCGGCGATGAGCCCGTTGCGCAGCTGCTCGGAGCCGAGCGTCGCGGAGATCTGCTCCTCGCTCTGCACCTCGAAGGTCAGGGGCAGCGCGCCGAAGTTCAGCTGGTTCGCCAGGGTGGCGGCGGACTCGCGGTCGAAGGTGCCGGAGATCTCGGCGTTCCCGTCCGAGATGATCACGCCGGGGTCGAGGCTCGGGGCGGAGATGACGAGCCCGTCGAGGACCATCGCGAACTGGTTCTGCGGCGCGGGCAGCGACTGCAGCCGCGTGGTCACGTCGCGGAAGATGCGGGTGCCCTCGCCGTTGAAGTCGAGGTTGACGACCCACCGGTTGGTGGTCGCACCGGTCTGGGTGGTCTGCAGGCCGGACGTCGCGTTGTCGAGCTGTGCACCCTCGAGCTCGACCGGGCCGAGCAGGTACTTGGCCGTGCCGCTGACGTCGCAGGTCACGACCGCCTGGTCGTCCGGTCCGGCGGTCCCGCCGGTGAGGTTCGCCGGGTCGGTGCAGTCGAACGTCTCGAGCTGCTCCTGGACCTCGGGGGTCAGGTAGTACTCGATGTCGCTCGGGGAGTCCGGCGCGGTCTTGGTCGGCGCCGGGTCCACGGGCAGCGGTGCCTCGGCGGCCGGGTCCTCCGGCGCCGGAGCGCCCGGGTCCTCCGGGGCGGGCTCCACGGCGGCCGAGTTCTCGATCACGGCGTCGCCGGTCGCAGGCGTCTCGGCCGGCTCCTCGGGCGCCGAGCCGTCGGCGGGCGCCTCGACCGCGGGGTCCTCACCAGCCGGGTCCTCACCAGCCGGGTCCTCGACGGCAGGGTCCCCGGCGGCAGGGTCCTCCGCAGTGGGGTCCTCGGCGGCGGGGTCCTCCACGCCGGGCTCCCCGCCGGTGCCTCCTCGACCGGGAACGGCGTCGGCGCGGTGATGGTCAGCACCGGACGGAACCGCATCTGCGCCGACGTCCGGACCAGGTCCAGCGTCTCCTCCGACGGGGTGCCCGGGAGCCCGACGACGATGTTGGTGCCGCCCTGGCTCGTGATCTCGGCCTCGGCGACGCCGGAGGAGTCCACGCGCTGGCGGATGATGGCGATCGCCTGGGTGATCGTCTCGTCGGTGATCTCCTCACCGCCCTCCGCGACCGGGGTGAGGATGAGCTGGGTGCCGCCCTCGAGGTCGAGCGCGAGCTCGGGTGCCCAGCCCGCGTCGGACCACCGGGTGCCCGCCGCGAGGGCGCCGAACAGCGCGGCGACGAGCACGGCGAGCGTGA
This sequence comes from Cellulomonas sp. ATA003, assembly GCF_031582905.1. Lineage (NCBI taxonomy): Bacteria > Bacillati > Actinomycetota > Actinomycetes > Micrococcales > Cellulomonadaceae > Cellulomonas > Cellulomonas sp. ATA003. Next base: position 1,986,376 of record NZ_CP133990.1, on the reverse strand, counting down.
CCAGGGTCCGGACGGGCCGCGAGCGGCGTGATGTCGATGCCAACGTGAGGTCTCTTCTCGTGCGCGCACCGCCCGCGGTCGCGGGCGGTGCAGTGGCGTGTCAGGGCCGGCGCACGCGGTGCGCCGTGGCCGGGCTCAGCGGTTCTCGGGGCCGTCGTCGGTGCGGCGGTCCTTCAACGTCGAGAGGTCGTCCGGGACCTCGGTGGTCTCGGCGTAGGCGACGTCCGCGTCGGTGCCGTCCGCGTACTCGTCGACGTACTCCTCGTCGGCGTACTCGTCGGTCGCCTCGTCGTCCTCGTACTCCTCGTCGGCGACGGCATCGTCGGTGGGCGGGACGAGCTTGGCGATCGCGGCGCGGATCCAGCGGGTCTCGTTCCCGGGGGTCGACTCGAGCGTGATGGTGTCACCGTCGACGGCGACGATGGTCCCGTAGAGCCCGGATCCCGTCATGACCTCCTGGCCTACCTCCAGGTTGGCGCGGAAGTCGGCGGCCTCACGCTGCTGCTTGCGGGTGCGGCTCGTCATGAGCCACATCGCGCCGAAAGCCACCAGGAGGATGATCAGGAAGGAGGGATCCATGGGGAAGACACGTCTCTCAGGTCGTCGGATGTCCGAGGCAGTCTAGGCGCCGCCCCGGACAGGACCCAACGACCCGCACGTCGCGGCGGTTCCGGCTGCGGACGGCGACGACGGATCCGACGACCGGTCAGCCGAAGAGCGTGTCCCCGCCGCCCACGGACGGCGTCAGCCCCAGGTGCGCCCACGCGCCCGGCATCGCGATGCGCCCGCGCGGCGTCCGACCGATCAGCCCCTCGCGGACCAGGAACGGCTCGGCGACCGTCTCCACGGTCTCCGGCTCCTCCCCGACGGCGACCGCGAGCGTGGTCAGGCCGACCGGGCCGCCGCCGAAGCGGGTGCACAGCGCGGTCAGCACCGCGCGGTCGAGGCGGTCCAGGCCGAGGTCGTCGACCTCGTAGACGTCGAGGGCCGCCCGGGCCGCGGCGAGGTCGAGCGTCCCGTCGCCCCGCACCTGCGCCCAGTCCCGCACCCGGCGCAGCAGCCGGTTGGCGATGCGGGGCGTCCCGCGGGAGCGCGACGCCACCTCCGACGCCGCGTCGGCGTGCAGCCCGACGCCGAGCAGCTGCGCGGAGCGCACCAGCACCCGCTCGAGCTCCTCGGCGGAGTAGAAGTCCAGGTGCCCGGTGAACCCGAACCGGTCCCGCAGCGGTGCCGGGAGCAGCCCCGCGCGGGTGGTCGCGCCCACCACCGTGAACGGTGGCAGCGCGAGCGGGATCGCGCTCGCCCCGGCGCCCTTCCCGACGACGACGTCGACCCGGAAGTCCTCCATCGCGACGTACAGCAGCTCCTCCGCGGGCCGGGCGAGGCGGTGGATCTCGTCGAGGAAGAGCACCTCGCCCTCCTCGAGCGAGGACAGGACCGCCGCGAGGTCGCCGGCGTGCTGGATCGCCGGTCCGGACGTCAGCCGCAGCGGTGCGCCGAGCTCCGCGGCGATGATCATCGCGAGCGTCGTCTTGCCCAGCCCCGGCGGCCCGGACAGCAGCACGTGGTCGGGCGCCCGCCCGCGACCGAGCGCCGCCTGCAGCACGAGCGAGAGCTGGTCCCGCACCACGCGCTGACCGATGAACTCCTCCAGGCGCCGCGGTCGCAGGGCTGCCTCGGCGGCCCGCTCGACGTCGTCGGCACCCGGCTGCACGAGGCGCTCGGTGGTCACGCCCCCGGGTCCTCAGCCACGGCCCGACCCCAGCGCGCGCAGCGCGGCTCGCAGCACGCCGGCGACGTCGGCGTCGGTCACCGGGGCGGCCTCGTCGCCGGTCACGCTGCCGACGGCGTCCTCGGCGGCCTTGGCGTTCCAGCCCAGGCCGACCAGGGCCTCCACCACCTCGCCCCGGCGGTCACCGGGCGCAGCCGCCGGTGCGGGCGCGGCACCGGCGACGCCGGTCGGCGCGCCGAGCTTGCCGGCCAGCTCGAGCACGATGCGCTGGGCGCCCTTGTGGCCGATGCCGGGGACGCGCTTGAGAGCGGTGAGGTCCTCTCCGGCGACGGCGGCCCGCAGCGTGTCGGGGCTGTGCACCGCGAGCATCGCGAGCGCCAGCCGCGGGCCCACCCCGGAGACCGTCTGCAGCGTCTCGAACACCGCCCGCTCGTCCGGGTCCCCGAACCCGAACAGGGTCAGGGACTCCTCACGCACGACGAGACTGGTGAAGAGCTGGGCCGGCTCCCCGACCCGCAGGCTCCCCAGGGTCGACGGCGTGGCGTGCACCAGGAGGCCGACCCCACCGACCTCGACGACCGCGCCGTCCAGACGCACCCCGAGCACCGTGCCGCGAACCGACGCGATCACCGTCTGCACCCACTCCCCGAGAGGCCCGGCGACCGCCGGGCGAACACCTGTACGAACGCGGTCACCGTAACAACCCGAGGTCAGCCCCGGGTGGGTCGACGCGCCGCGTGCTCCGCGGCCGCCCAGGCGCGTTGCGCCGCCGTCATCGACTGCAACGGCCGCTGCGGCGAGGACAGCGCACCGGCCGGCCGCCACAGGTGGCAGATCGCGAGGGCGAGGGCGTCGGCGGCGTCGGCCGGCTTGGGGAGCTCGGCGAGACCCAGGATCTGGGCGACCATCCGCTGCACCTGCACCTTGTCCGCGCGCCCTGATCCGGTGACGGCCGCCTTGATCTCGCTCGGCGTGTGCAGCGCGACCGGGATGCGGCGGCGTGCCGCGGCGAGCATGGCGATCCCGGCGACCTGCGCGGTCCCGATGACCGTGCTGACGTCGTTCGCGGCGAAGTACCGCTCGACCGCGACGACGTCCGGGGCGTGCCGGTCGAGCCAGGTCTCGATCTCCTCGGAGATCGCGAGCAGGCGCTGGTCGAGGTCGTCGGTCGTCGACGACCGCGCGACCCCGACGGCGACCATCGCGGCGCGACGGGCGGGCAGCGCGTCGACCACGCCGAGCCCGCACCGGGTCAGGCCGGGGTCCACACCGAGAACGCGCACGGCCCCACTCTCCCAGCCGGGAGCGGTGGGGCCGTGCAGGTGCGCGGGCGCGCCCGCGTCGTGCGCGTCACGACGCCGCCTCGTCCGCGTCGCGATGCCGTGGCGTCAGTCGTCCTCGAGCTCGGCCATGACCTCGTCGGACGCGTCGAAGTTCGCGTAGACCTCCTGGACGTCGTCCAGGTCCTCCAGCGCGTCGACGAGCTTGAGGATCTTGCGGGCGCCCTCGGCGTCGACCTCGATCTGCGTGGCGGGGTGGAAGACGACGTCCGCGGAGTCGTACTCGATGCCGGCGTCCTGGAGCGCGGTGCGGACCGGGACGAGGTCGGTCGCCTCGGAGAGGATCTCGAAGGTGTCGCCGTAGTCGTTGACCTCCTCCGCGCCTGCGTCGAGCACGGCCTCCATGACGGAGTCCTCCGTGACGCCGTCCGTCTTCGGGACGACGACGACGCCCTTGCGGGAGAAGAGGTACGCCACCGACCCGGGGTCGGCCATCTGGCCGCCGTTGCGGGTGAACGCGACCCGGACGTCCGAGGCGGCCCGGTTCCGGTTGTCGGTCAGGCACTCGACGAGCACCGCCACGCCGCCGGAGCCGTAGCCCTCGTACATGATCGTGGAGTACTCGGCGCCGCCGGCCTCCTGGCCGGAGCCGCGCTTGAGCGCCCGGTCGATGTTGTCGTTCGGGACCGAGGACTTCTTCGCCTTCTGGACCGCGTCGAACAGCGTCGGGTTACCGGCGAGGTCGGCACCGCCCGTGCGCGCCGCGACCTCGATGTTCTTGATGAGCTTCGCGAAGAGCTTGCTCCGCTTGGCGTCGACCACGGCCTTCTTGTGCTTCGTGGTGGCCCACTTGGAGTGACCCGACATCCCTACTCCTTGCGTCTGTGCCGGACGCGCCGCAAGCGTCAGCCCTTGCCGTGATGGCCGGGCTCGGCGTCCAGGGCATCACGGACGATCTGCACGAACAGTCGGTGCACGCGCATGTCGCCGGTGACCTCCGGGTGGAAGGAGGTCGCCAGCACACCACCCTGGCGCACCGCGACGATCCTACCGGCGGCCGGACCCTCGCCCACCGCGGCGAGCACCTGCGCCCCCGGCCCGACGTCCTCCACCCACGGTGCGCGGATGAACACCGCGTGCACGGGCTCCCCGTCGACGCCGGCGAACGCGAGGTCGCTCTCGAACGAGTCGACCTGGCGGCCGAACGCGTTGCGACGCACCGTGATGTCGAGGCCGCCGAGCGTCGTCTGGTCCGCGGTCCCGCCGACGACGTGGTCGGCGAGCAGGATCATCCCGGCGCACGAGCCGTAGGCCGGCAGCCCCGCACGGAGCCGCTCGCGCACCGGCTCCCACAGGTCGAACGCGCGCAGCAGCTTCTCGATGGTGGTCGACTCCCCGCCCGGGATGACGAGACCGTCGACGTCGGCGAGCTCGCTCTCGCGCCGGACGGGCACCGCGACCGCACCGCACTCCTCCAGCGCACGCAGGTGCTCGCGGACGTCCCCCTGCAGGGCCAGCACACCGATCCTGGGCTTCACGGCTGGAGACTCTACGACCGCGGCGGACGACGGCGCCGCGCGCACCGACCCACCGTGGCGGTCGTCACAGGCCGCGCCCGGCCTCCAGCGGGCGGGTCACGCCGTCCCAGCCCGCGAGCAGCCCCCGCACGTGCTCGGCGAGGCCGACCGGGAAGACCTCCTCGTCGACGGCGGCGAGGTCGTCGAGGTCCCACCAGCGCAGCTCGTCGATCGTCTCGACCTCGATGTCGGTCCACCCGTCGCGGGTGAGGGGCAGGGCCTCGGCCCACCGCGCGACGAAGAAGAGCTCGTCCTGCCGGCACGTCTCGCGGAAGAAGTCGAACTCCGCGGCGCGGCTGAACACCGGCCCGACGAGGTCGTCCGCCGCGACGACGACGCCGGTCTCCTCACGCAGCTCGCGCACGGCCGCCTCGAGCGGGGTCTCCCCGCGCCGATGCCGCCGCCGACCGTGAACCACCAGGTGCGCTCGCGCTGGTCGGCGTCGCAGCCGTGCAGGAGCAGCACGCGGTCGTCCGCGTCGAGCAGGATGACCCGGGCGGCGCGGCGGAACCGGACGCCGTCCGGGCCGGTCCGCCACTCCGGCCCGAGCCGGTCGACCGGAGCGGGTCCCCCGACCGGCTCGGGCCGCTCGACCGGGCTCAGGCCGGCGTCGTCGGGCGCGGGACCCGCCGACGTCACCAGCCGCGCTCGGCCAGCCGGTGCGGCACCGGGACGTCGGAGACGTTGATGCCGACCATCGCCTCGCCGAGGCCGCGGGAGACCTTGGCGATGACGTCCGGGTCGTCGTAGAACGTGGTCGCCTTGACCACCGCGGCGGCCCGCTCGGCCGGGTTGCCGGACTTGAAGATGCCCGACCCGACGAACACGCCCTCCGCGCCGAGCTGCATCATCATCGCCGCGTCGGCCGGGGTGGCGATGCCGCCCGCGGTGAAGAGCACGACGGGGAGCTTGCCCGCGGTCGCGACCTCCTTGACCAGGTCGTACGGCGCCTGCAGCTCCTTGGCGGCCAGGTACAGCTCGTCCTCGGGCAGCGAGGTGAGGCGGCGGATCTCGTCGCGCAGCGTGCGCATGTGCGTCGTGGCGTTGGAGACGTCGCCGGTGCCGGCCTCGCCCTTGGAGCGGATCATCGCGGCGCCCTCGGTGATCCGGCGCAGCGCCTCACCGAGGTTCGTCGCCCCGCAGACGAAGGGGACCGTGAAGGCCCACTTGTCGATGTGGTGGGAGTAGTCCGCCGGGGTGAGCACCTCGGACTCGTCGACGTAGTCGACCCCGAGGGACTGCAGCACCTGGGCCTCGACGAAGTGGCCGATGCGGGCCTTGGCCATCACCGGGATCGAGACGGTCGAGATGATCGCGTCGATGAGGTCGGGGTCGCTCATGCGCGCGACGCCGCCCTGCGCGCGGATGTCGGCGGGCACCCGCTCGAGCGCCATGACGGCCACGGCACCGGCGTCCTCGGCGATCTTCGCCTGCTCGGCGGTGACGACGTCCATGATGACGCCGCCCTTGAGCATCTCAGCCATGCCGCGCTTGACCTTGGCGGTGCCGACGACGTTCTGGCTGTTCTCGGTGGTCACTGCAGGGCCTCACAGATGGTCGGGGATCGCGCGGTGATGCACCGGCGCGCACCCTCCATTCTAGACCTCGCGCACGGGCGCCGACGCGCCCGGGCGGCCCAGCGCCGCAGGCCAGGCGTCGTCGAGATCGAGGGGCTCGGGCAGGGGGCGTGCCCGGCCAGTCGCAGCCAGCGGACCAGCGCCTTGCCCCGGACCCGACGGGTCTGGGCGACCGCCTCGTTGTGGAACCGGCGGGCGAGCTGGACACGGAACCACGCGGCGGCGAGCGCCGCGAGCAGCTCGTCACCGCCCGGCTCGGCGCGCAGCTCGCCGACCTCCTCCGGGTCGTCGAGCGCCGCGCGCAGGGTCGCGGAGAGCTCGCTCTCGACGAGCCCGCGGTCGGCGGCCGGCAGCGGCGCCCACGGGCGGGCGGCCGCCTCCGCGGAGGACGGCGACTCCTCGGCGACGAGTAGCGCCAGGTCGGCGGGGACCGGCGCCAGCGGACCGCCGCCGGTCGCGCCCGCGTCCAGCGACGCGAACGCGGCCTCGCCGACCAGCACGGAGCTCACCGGGTCCAGCACGCCGGTCGACGCGAGCTCGACGGCAGCGGTCGCCCGCCGCACGAGCTGAGCCTCGAGGGTCGCGCGCGACTGGGCCACCTTGCGGTGCAGCCGGTCCAGACGGGACGCCTCGACCCACACGGCCCACACGGCCACGACGAGCACCGCGGCGGCCAGCAGAGCCCACTCGGCCCAGGTCATGCGCGCTCCCAGCGGTCGCTGCGGACGAGGCGTCCGAGCGTGCCGCGGCGCGACGACGGGTCCTCCCGGACGAGCCGATCGGTGCCGGCGGAGACCATCTCGTACACGGTGAGCACCTCGTGGGTGACGTGGGACCAGTCGTAGCGCTGCACGACCTGTGACCCGTGGGCGCGCGCGGCGTCCCGCAGGGCGTCGTCGTCGAGCACGCGCAGCAGGGTCGCGGCGAGGTCCGCCGGGTCACCGGTATGGAACAGGGTCCCCGCCGCGCCGTCCTCCAGCACCGCACGGAACGCGCTGAAGTCGCTGGCCACCACGGCCGCGCCCGCGCTCATCGCCTCCACCAGCACGATGCCGAAGCTCTCCCCGCCGGTCTGCGGCGCGCAGTAGACGTCGACCGACCGCAGCAGGCTCGCCTTCTCCTCGTCGGTGATGGGTCCGAGGAACTCCACCGCGCGGGCGTCGTCGCCGAGCAGCGCGCGCACCTCCTCCGGCCCGGTCTCCCCACGCCCGGCCACGAGGAACCGGGCGCCGGGCCGTGCGCGCAGGACGGCCGGGACGGCGTCCAGCAGGACCGGCAGCCCCTTGCGCGGCTCGTCGAGGCGCCCGAGGAAGGCGATCGTCGGGGCCGACGGCGTCCCGGTCCACCGGGGATCGGGGTGGGCCTGCCGGAAACGGTCCACCCACACCCCGTTGGGGATGACGACGGCGTCCCCGCCCATGTGCTGGACGAGCGTGCGCCGGGCGTCCTCGGAGACCGCGATCCGCGCGGCGATCTTCTCCAGGCTCTGCCGCACGAGCGGGTAGGCCATCTGCAGCCCCCGGGAGCGGACCAGCGCGGTGTGCATCGTCGCGACGATCGGCCCCTCGGCGAACCACAGGGCGAGCATCCCCAGGCTCGGGGTGACCGGCTCGTGCAGGTGCAGGACGTCGAAGTCGCCGTCGGCGAGCCACCGCCGCACGCGGGCGGCGGTGAGCGGCCCGAACGTCATCCGCGCGACCGCGCCGTTGTAGCGCACCGGGACCGCGCGGCCCGCGGCGGTCATGTACGGCGGGATCGGGGTGTCGTCGTCGGCGGGCGCGAGGACGGAGACGTGGTGACCGGCCGCGATGAGGGCCTCGGCGAGGTCGCGGACGTGGAACTGCACGCCGCCGGGCACGTCGAAGGAGTACGGGCAGACGATCCCGACCCGCAGCGCGCGCGGTGTCGTGGGGCTCACGGCGCTCCTCCCCGACGGCGCCGTCGGCGCGCGCCACCGTCGCGGCGTACCGCGCGGGGTCGAGGTCCTCGACGAACACCTTCTGGAGCATGTGCCAGTCCTGCGGGTGCGCGCGGATGCCGGCGCACAGGACGTCGACCCAGCCCTGGGTGAGCGCGGCGACCGCGTCGGCGCGGGTGGGGGCGTCCGGCACCGGCAGGGCGGGGTGGAACGTGATGACGATGCCCCACGGCGACCCGGCCGCACGCCGGCGGGCGCGGTCCAGCCGCTCGTAGTGGATGGTCACGGGGTGCAGCGGGACCCCGGTCGACAACGCCAGCGCGGCCGGGCCGGCGGCGACCCGCGCGGTCCGGCCCCACATCTGGACCTCGACGCCGCGGGCGGTCAGGTCGCGGTCGGCGAGGAGCGGGACGAGCCGCGCGCCGCTGCGCACGGCGCGCACGAGCCGGCGGAACACCTCGCCGCCCGAGCCGTCGAGCGGCACGATCTCCAGGCCGATCGACTCCCGGAACGCGAGGAACTCCCGGAACGCCGCCTCGGGCTCGAGCTTCTCGGCGACCGTGGTGACCGGGGCGATCGAGCGGGCCGCGTACGCGCCGGCGAGGTCCCAGTTGCCCAGGTGCCCCAGCGCGAGGACGACGGAGCGTCCGGCGTCCAGGGTCGGGCGGATGTGCTCGACCCCGACGGCGCGCACCCGGGCGTCGGTCTGGGCCGCGGTGAAGGAGCCCAGCGTGAAGGCCTCGGCGTAGTACCGCATGTAGGACCGCATGCCCGCGCGGGCGAGCCGGCGGACCTGCGCCGGCGTCGCGTCGGGGCGCACGCGCGCGAGGTTGCGCTCGAGCTGGCGGACACCGCCCGGGCGGCGCCACCACACGAGGTCGGCCCCCGCCGCGGCGGCGCCGCGCAGCACCGGCTCGGGGACGTACCGCGCGAACCGCCAGGCGGGGCCGAGGAGCGCGCCGACGTTCACCGGGCGACCTCGGCCTGACGCCGCACGGTCGCCATCCGCTGGACGACGGTGACCGCGCTGGCCGCCGCGAGCAGGGCCAGGACGACGGTGAGGACCTCCCGCGGCAGCCCGAGCCCGACGAGAGCGGTGGCGGTGAGCACCGCGAGCAGCCGGTCCGCGCGCTCCGCGATCCCGACGGCGGCGGTCATGCCGAGGCCCTCGGCGCGGGCGCGGGCGTACGGGACGATCGACCCGAGCACGAGGCACGCGAGCGCCAGGACCGCGGTGAGCCGGTCGTCCCCGCCGCCGGTGAACCACAGCAGCAGCCCGCCGAAGATCGCGGCGTCGCCGAACCGGTCGAGCGTCGAGTCGAGGAAGGCGCCCCAGGAGCTGCTGCGCCCCGAGCGGCGTGCCATGACGCCGTCGAGGGAGTCGGTGAGCACGAACACGGTGATGACCAGCGTCCCGGCGAGCAGGTGACCGGTGGGGTAGAGCGTGAGCGCGGTCAGGACGACGGCGGCGGTCCCGATGATCGTCACCGCGTCGGGTGTCACCCCACGGGCCAGGAGCAGGTCGGCGATCGGCGTCATGACCCGGGTCATGCCGCCGCGCAGTCGGTTCAGCACGCGTCGATCATCCCTTCACGGTCGTGCCGGACGACGTCGGCCACGCCGTGGCGAGCCGGGCCCGGGTGTCACCGAGCAGCTCGGGCAGCGCCTTCGTCCGGCCCACCACGGGCAGGAAGTTCGCGTCGCCGCCCCACCGTGGGACGACGTGCTGGTGCAGGTGCGCGGCGATGCCCGCCCCGGCGACGGACCCCTGGTTCATGCCCAGGTTGAACCCGTGCGGCGCGGACACCTCGCGCAGCACGCGCATCGCCGTCTGGGTCAGCGTGGCGACCTCCGTGGTCTCCGCGGGCGTGAGGTCCGGGTAGCCGGCGACGTGCCGGTACGGCAGGACCATGAGGTGCCCCGGGTTGTACGGGTACAGGTTGAGCACGACGTAGGCCAGCTCGCCGCGCGCGACGACGAGCCCCTCGGCGTCGTCCAGCGTCGGTGCCCGGCAGAACGGGCACGCGGCGCCGGCCGAGGTGTCGGCGGGCTTGTCCTGCCCGCCGATGTAGACCATGCGGTGCGGTGTCCACAGTCGCTCGAGGCCGTCCGGCTCGCCGGGGTGGCCGGCGGCCGGCTCGGCCGCGACGCCGTCGAGGGCGGGGGCGTCGCCGGGCCCGGGTGCCCCGGTGGCCCCGGTGGCCCGGGGGCTTCGGGGGCGTCGGAGGTGTCGCCCACCGGGGTCAGACCTGCGTCCGCTCGCGGACCGCGGAGACGATCCGCTCGACCGCTTCGGCGACCGGCACCGCGTTGTCCTGGCGCCCGTCGCGGTACCGGAACGAGACCGCACCGGCGTCGACGTCGTCGCCGCCCGCGATGAGCACGAACGGGATCTTCTGCGTGCTCGCGGTGCGGATCTTCTTGCCGAACCGGTCGTCGGACACGTCGACCTCGGCGCGGATGCCCTGTGCGCGCAGCTGCGCGACGACGTCGGCCAGGTAGTCGTTGAACGGCTCGGCGACCGGCACCGCGACGACCTGCACCGGCGCGAGCCACGCCGGGAACGCCCCCGCGTAGTGCTCGGTGAGGACCGCGAAGAAGCGCTCGATCGACCCGAACAGCGCCCGGTGGATCATCACGGGGCGCTGGCGACTGCCGTCCGACGCGGTGTACTCGAGGTCGAACAGCTCGGGCAGGTTGAAGTCCAGCTGGATGGTCGACATCTGCCAGGTCCGGCCGATGGCGTCCTTCGCCTGCACGGAGATCTTCGGGCCGTAGAAGGCCGCGCCACCCGGGTCCGGCACGAGGTCCAGGCCCGACGCCGTCGCGACCTCGCGCAGGGTCTCGGTCGCCTCGTCCCACACCTCGTCCGACCCGACGGACTTCTCGGGGTTGCGGGTGGACAGCTCGAGGTAGAAGTCCTCGAGGCCGTAGTCCTTGAGGAGGTTGAGCACGAAGGTCAGCAGGCTCGACAGCTCGTCGCGCATCTGCTCACGGGTGCAGTAGATGTGCGCGTCGTCCTGGGTGAACCCGCGCGCCCGGGTCATGCCGTGCACGACGCCGGACTTCTCGTACCGGTACACCGTGCCGAACTCGAACAGCCGCAGCGGCAGCTCGCGGTAGGACCGGCCGCGGGACCGGAACACGAGGTTGTGCATCGGGCAGTTCATGGGCTTGAGGTAGTAGTTCTGCCCGGGGCGGCGCACCGCACCGTCCTCGTCCAGCTCGGCGTCGAGCTGCATGGGCGGGTACATGCCCTCGGAGTACCAGTCGAGGTGACCGGAGAGCTGGAACAGCCCCTCCTTGGTGATGTGCGGGGTGTTGACGAAGGAGTAGCCCGCCTCGACGTGCCGGCGTCGGGAGTAGTCCTCCATCTCCATCCGGACGATGCCGCCGCGCGGGTGGAAGACCGCCAGCCCCGAGCCGATCTCGTCCGGGAAGGAGAACAGGTCCAGCTCGTTGCCCAGCCGGCGGTGGTCGCGGCGCTCGGCCTCGGCGAGGCGCTCGAGGTGCGCACGCAGCTCGTCCTTGGTCGGCCACGCGGTGCCGTACACGCGCTGCAGCTGCGGGTTCTTCTCCGAGCCGCGCCAGTACGCCGCCGCGGACCGGGTCAGCTGGAAGCCGTTGGCGATGAGCCGGGTCGACGGCAGGTGCGGGCCGCGGCACAGGTCCTGCCACGCGACCGTGCCGTCGCGCTTGACGTTCTGGTAGATGCTCAGCCCGCCCAGGCCGACCTCGACAGACGCGGCGTCGTCCCCTGCGCTGTCGGACGAGTCGGTGCCCTTGAGACCGATCAGCTCGAGCTTGTACGGCTCGTCGGCGAGCTCGGTGCGCGCCTCGTCCTCGGTGACGTCCCACCGACGGAAGGTCTGGCCCTCCTTGACGATGCGCTGCATCACCTTCTCCAGCGCCTTGAGGTCCTCGGGCGCGAAGGGGTTCTCGACGTCGAAGTCGTAGTAGAAGCCGTCGGTGATGGGCGGGCCGATGCCGAGCTTCGCCGACGGGTTGATCTCCTGCACCGCCTGCGCGAGCACGTGCGCCGCCGAGTGCCGCAGCACCGACAGCCCGTCCGGGGAGTCGATGGTGACGGCCTCGACGACCTCGCCGTCCGCGACCGGCAGGTGCAGGTCGCGCAGCTCGCCGTCGACACGCACGACGACGACGTCGCGTCGCTGGGCGTACAGGTCGGCCGCGGTGGTCCCCGTCTCGACCGTGACCTCGGCGCCGTCGACGGTGAGGGTGAGGGTCTGGGCGGACGGTGCCGACACGAAGGTCTCCTAGCGCTGGTCGAGCGCCCGGTCCGGACGCTGCCGACGATGCTACCGAGGCCCTCCCCACGCCCGGACCGCGTCGGGGACCGCACGCGCCGCAGCGTCGGCGACCGCACGCGCCGCCCCGCCGGTGAGGCCGACGCCCGACGACCGCCCGACGACGACGAAGCCCCGGTCGGCGTGCTGACCGGGGCTTCGTGGTGGTGGGCGATACTGGGTTCGAACCAGTGACCTCCTCGGTGTGAACGAGGCGCTCTACCACTGAGCCAATCGCCCGTCGTGACCGCGGCCAGGTGCTCCGCGACGACAGGCAGTGATGCTAGCGGAGGTCGACCGAGAATCGGAAACTGGCGTCCGCGGCCCGCCACCCGGGTGAAACCTGCACGGATCCGTGCCCCTTCGTGGGTCCCGTCCCGTAATCTTCGGGCAACCTGAAGAGGAGGCGACGATGGCAGTCCGCCCGTTCGACGTCGTCGAAGTGGTGACGATGCAGCTGGTCCTGTCCGACGCGTCCGTGCTCGGCGTCACCGCGGAGCTCGGCTTCCGTGCGGCTGACCCGTACACGGTACGTGCGGTCTTCACCGGCCCCCACTCGATGTCCACCTGGCTCATCGGGCGCGAGCTCCTCGCCCAGGGCGTCCACGCGACCCAGGACGCACCGGCCGGCACCGGCGACGTGCGCGTGTGGCGCGACGACGACCCCGCGTACGTGCTCATCTCGCTCAGCGGCGTGGAGGGTGACGCCCTGCTGGCCGCGCCCGCGGAGCCGGTCGAGCGGTTCGTCACCACGACGCAGCAGCTCGTGCCGTTCGGTTCGGAGAGCACCCGGATGGACCCGGAGATCAGCCGACTCATCGCGGCGCTGCTCACCGCCTGAGACCCAGCGCGTCCACTCGCCCTCGACCCCGGGCCGCCACCACACGGTCCGGGGTCGAGTGCTGTCCGGGGTCGGGCTGCGAGCCGCTCAGGGGTCGAGGTCGTCCGGGAGGCGCGCGTCGAAGACGCGCTGGGCCTCCCGGGTCAGGGGCCCCGGCTCGAGCGGCTCTCCGTCGAGGGCGACGACGGGTTGCACGTGGCGCGTCGACGACGTCAGCGCGAGGTGCGCGCGACCGGCGAGGACGTCGTCGAGCACCTCCCAGCGCAGTTCACCGGCCTCGGACTCGCGCACCGGCAGCCCCGCGGCCCGGGACCACTCCAGGAACAGCTCGCGGGTGATGCCGGCGAGGCATCCGCTGCTCAGCGGGGGCGTCAGCAGCTCCCCCTCGCGCTCGACGACGACGTTCGAGCCCGTGCCCTCGCACAGGTCGCCCACCGTGTTCGCGAGGAGCGCCTCGTCCCCGCCGCGCTCGGCGGCGTAGGCCAGCGCGACGACGTTCTCGGCGTACGACGTCGTCTTCAGGCCGGCGACGGCCGACCGCTCGTTGCGCACCCACGGCACCCGCACGACCCGGGACGACGGGGCCCGGGTCGCCGGGGCCGCGACCACGACCACGGTCGGGCGCTGCTCCCCCGCCGGGAGGCGGTTCGACCCCATCGGGCCGGGGCCGCCGGTGACCGTGATCCGCACACGTCCCGCGCTCGGCCCCGCGGCCGCCAGGACCGCGGCGACGCCGGTGCGGATGTGGTCGGCGTCGGGCGCGGGCAGCCCGAGCCCGGTCGCCGAGCGCTCGAGGCGGCGCAGGTGCCGGGTGAGGGCGAACGCGCGGCCGTCGTGGACCGCGCAGGTCTCGAACACGCCGTCGCCCACCGTGAGGCCGTGGTCGACGGCGGTCACGACCGCTTCGTCCGCCTCGCGCAGCCGCCCGCCGGACCAGATCACGATGCTCATGGGCGTCAGTCTGGCGCAGACGCCAGGGCGATCAAGCGGCGGGCCTTGAGCTCGGTCTCGGCCCACTCCGCCTCCGGGTCGCTCCCCCAGGTGATCCCGGCGCCGGTGCCGAAGCGCAGGGTGCCGGACGACGTGGCGGAGCGGCTGCGGCCGGCGGAGGTCTCCGGCGCGTCCGCCGTCCACCAGAAGGTGCGGATGCCGACCGCGAGCTCGGCGCGGCCGGCGTCGGCGTCGATCCACCCGACCACGCCGCAGTACGGTCCCCGCGGTACCGGCTCCAGCTCGGCGATGACCCGCAGCGCCGCGCTCTTCGGTGCCCCGGACACCGACCCGGGCGGGTAGGTCGCAGCCAGGACGCGCGCCCAGAGGTCGTCGGCGGCGGCGACGTCGGGCGCCAGGCGACCCTGGACCGTCGACACGAGGTGCACGAGCCCGGGGTGCTCCTCGACCTGCAGGAGCCCGGTCACCTCGACCGTCCCCGGGTCGCACACGCGGTGCAGGTCGTTGCGCACCAGGTCGGTGATCATGACGTTCTCGGCGCGGTCCTTGGCGGTCAGCCCGGCCGCGGTGGTGGCCGTGCCCTTGATGGGCGCGGACGTCAGGACGCCGTCGGCCAGGCGCAGGTAGAGCTCCGGCGACGCGGTGACGACCCATGCGGGGGCAGACCGCTGGCGGCCGGCACATGGACGCCGCCCGCGTACGGCGCCGGGTTCCCGCGGTGCAGGACGTCGGCGAGGGCGCGCGCCGACGGCTCCGTCCCGGCCGGCTTGGCCGGCCCGGCCGGCGGGTCCAGGGCCGCGGCCAGGACGCGGCAGACGTTGGCCTGGTAGACGTCGCCCGCGCGGACCGCCTCGCGCACGCGCTCGACCGCCCGGACGTACGCCGTCCGATCCAGCGAGGTGCGCCAGGCGTCCGGGGACGGGCCGTCCCAGTGGTCGGCCACGGCTGGGTGGTGGGCGTCACCCCCGGTGCCGGACGGCGGCGCTCGGTGGGCGATGTCGTCGTCGTGGGTGACGTCCGTGAACCGCCACGCGCGCACCGGACCGTCGAACTCCCCGACCACGGCCCAGAAGCCGCCCCGTGTGACGGTGGCTGCGCCGGCCGTGAGGTCGACGCACTCGACCGGGTGACGTGCGCGGACCCCTGCGAACCACGCCTCGCCCTCGTGGGCGGGGTGGAAGGCGGTGGCGGGCACGCGCACACGCTAGCGAGCGGGCCGTGCGGGTCTGGGGGTGGACCCGCAGGACGGGCGCGGACGGCCGTCCGCTCGGGGCCGCGTCACCCGGTCGCCGACCGTGTGGACCCGCCGCCGGGGGGCCAGTTGGACTCTCGCGGACGAGGTGGTCTAAAGTCTGGGACGCGCCCAGCGCACCGGATCGGAAACGAGACGAGAACTGGGTCGTGCGGACGTGGCTCAGTGGTAGAGCATCACCTTGCCAAGGTGAGGGTCGCGGGTTCGAATCCCGTCGTCCGCTCGGTGGCCCAACTCCTGGTCGGCTTCCCGGAGCTCAGATGAGTCGGGCAGCACGGTGGAGTGGCCGAGAGGCGAGGCAGCGGCCTGCAAAGCCGTCCACACGGGTTCGAATCCCGTCTCCACCTCGCAGTCGTAGTACCCCAGGTAGTACCGCACGGGCGATTGGCGCAGCGGTAGCGCGCTTCCCTGACACGGAAGAGGTCACTGGTTCGATCCCAGTATCGCCCACCAGCAACACCGCAGGTCACAGGCCGCTTCGGACGAATCCGGGGCGGCCTTCTTGTTCTCCTGAGTGCCTCGTACCCCAACGCGTACCCCAACGCGCTTCTCGCGGACTTCCCCGGACGCCGTCGGACGGGGACGGCTTGCGGGCAGGTGACAGCTCGTCGAACCGGTGGGATGCGTGGTGCGATCAGGGGCGCAAGAGGCCCGAGAGGGTCTGCATGGCGGCGCGCGCCACAGCGTCGGAGACGTGGCCGTATACGTCGGCGGTGATCCGGATGTCGGCGTGGCCGAGCAGGGTGGAGACAGCCTTGATGTTGACGCCGGCCTCTATCCACGCCGTCGCTGCGGAGTGGCGCAGGGTGTGGACGTTGGCCCCCGCCAGGCCGGCCTTCGAAGCAGCGGTGGTAAGGGCTCGCAGGACGTTGCGGGGATCCATGGGGCGACCGGTCTCAGTGGTGAAGACGAAGCCGTGCTCGGACCACTCGGCCTGCGCGCGCTCTCGCTCGGCCGTCTGCGCGGCGCGGTGTGCGACGAGAAGCTCGACCTCGGCCGGAGCGAGCGGCAACGTCCGCCGGGACAGAGCGGTCTTCGGCGGAGTGACGATCAGTCGGCCACCGGACCGTGCGAGCGTGCCGCGGACATGCAGGGCGCCGTCATCCAGGTCGATCGCGTCCCACCTGAGTGCCAGTGCTTCCCCCTTGCGCAGGCCCGTGGTCGCGATCAGCCGCAGGAGCGCGTAGTAGCGGGTGCCGGCGGCCTGGTCGAGCAACGCGACCACCTCCGTCGCCTCGAGATGCTGGGCCTCCGCGCGCTCGATCGACGGCTGCTTCACAGCGCTCGCCGGGTTGCGCGCGATGACTCCGTCACGAACGGCACCGTCCAACGCCAGCCGGAGGACGACGAAGATCCGCTGCACGGTGGACTCCGCGAGCCCCTTCTCGCGGAGGCGGAGGACGAGCGCATCGATATCGGTGGGCCGCACGCGATCGAGGGTGAGGCGACCGAACGGCGGGGGCTCGATGTGGAGGCGCAAGAGCTTCTCGTACAACTCTCTGGTCGTCGCTCGCCGGCTCGATGCCGCGACCGTCGTCGCGAGCCACTGGCGACACCACGCCTCGACTGTGATCTTGGCGTCGATAACCGGGGCACCAGTGGCCAGCCGGGCCCTTGCCGCCTGCATCTGCTTCCGGGCGTCGGCGCCGGTGCGCCCGTAGAAGGACTGCCTCTTGACCGCCCCGCTCGCCTCGTCGACGTAGACGAGGCGAGCTTCCCAGGAGCCGTTCGCTCGCTTACGGACAGAGCCTTCGCCATTCGAGCGCTTCGCCATCGTTCCCTCCACCACGTGGGATTCCGCGACACCCGTGCCGGTGCCACCTCGACGCAACAGCGTCACCCGCGCGCCGGCGGAAGCTGCACGCCGGTGCTCGGGGGTCTGTGGATGACTCCCCAACTTCGACGGCTGAGACTTAGGTCAGGCACCTCGTGCGGCATCGCGCCGTCGCTCGATGAAGTCCTGAAGCGCTTCGACCGGCACCTTGTGCAATCGCCCGATGTGAACGGAGGCGATCTCGCCAGCGTCCAGCAGCTCGTACATGAGCGTGCGACCGATGCCGAGCCGGTGAGCCGCGTCGACGACGGTGAGCAGGAGCTTCTCGTCACTCTCGATGGTCAGGTTGATGATCTGGGCGTCAGGCACCAGCGGCGCTCGCGCTTCGGTCGGAGTTACGAGGCGGAGCTGAGCGGTTGCCGTCATGGCGGACCTCCTTGGTGTCGGACGTACCAGACAGCGTGACCATGGCCGATAGCCGAGACGATGACGGTCGACCGCCGCAAGCGTCGTCGGCGATGACGAGATGTCGCACGAACCCGTCATTGATGACGCAGCCCGGCGAGATCCTTCCCATCATCGACATCCGCTGGCCGTCAATCGTGCGCTGACCTGCGACCTTCTCCCCGTCATCGTCTCGGCTATCCCCCTGAGCAACGTCTCCGGTGTCCGTTCGACACATGGAGGCGACGATGGGAAATCAGTCCACCACCACGAGGACCGGCGTCCCGCCGGCCGAGGGCCAGCCGGTCATCCGCGCTTCGCAGGGGCTACTTGAGGCGCTCGCTGTCATCGACGTCGAGGGCTGGGACAGCGAAGCGGCGACGGCCTTGCTGGCGTACATCCGCAACGATCTCGTGCGCCCGCTGACCATCGACATCGGCCTGCGGGGCGGCGCCGCGTCGCAGGCCGAAGCCACGGCCTGGGAAGCGGCGTGGCTGAAGTTGTGCGACCCGCACCTGCGGTCATCGAGATCGCCGTGGGGCGTGATCTGGCAGACCGCTCGCCGCGCCGTCCTCGGCGAGATCCTCGCGGCTCGATGGGGCACCGACTGGCGGCGCGCGTGGGAGCACGACGCCGAGGAGCGCGCTGGACGTCGCGCCCGGCCGATCTCGCTCGAGCCGCTGCTCCGGGACGGCATCGAGCCTGGTACCCCCGAATCCGCACGCGAGGGCACGCGACCCACTCCGGTGTCGTCTGCGCTCGACCTCGCCGCCGGTGCTCTGGCCAACTCCGGCTGGAGCACCACCAAGGCAAGGAGATCGTCGCCGAGGTCGCGGCGATGGATGAAGCACTGAGCCACGGTGCGACCGTCGTCGGCTGGCGCCCCCTGGCCGCCCGGCTCGGACTGCCCCCGTGGCAGGCCCGCCGACTGACCTTCCTGTTGCGCGGGTCCGTCGATCGGGCGGGTCTCCTCGCGCGGTTGATCACCGAGGGGCCCCGCGCCACCGACGCGCCGGACGTGCGCGACGCGCTGGCCGGCACGCTCACGCGGACCTTGCCCAGCCCTACCCGGCGGCCGCCGAGCTCCGTCCTTCCACGCCGTCGTCCACAAGACCTCGCGAGCTGACGTTGTTCACAGCCCGCCGCCGACTGACGCAAATGTTCTGCCACTGTGGCGCACACCTGATGCCATGAGGACGACCGCGAGATCCGGCCGGGCAATTCCCCACCTCGAGGTCTGTCGCAAGCCGAGCGACCGGTGTCACAGTGGGCCCTTGCGCCGCTGGGCGACGCAAGGAGGAGGCAGGTCGGGCACCGTCTGGAGGACGGGATGACACCGATGCGGGACGGAAAGGCATGGAGGACGGCGGCGGTGACCTGCACGGTCATGGTCGCTGTCGTGGCCTGCTCGACGCCTGAGCCCACGCCCACGGTCACTCCTGGCCCGACGACGACGCGGAGCGCGACGCCAACCACGACACCCACGCCGACACCCACCGCCGATCCGGCGGTCGCCGAGGCCGAGAACGCTGTCCTCACCGCCTACCAGAGCTACTGGGACCGTTTGGCCAGCTCGACCCGGGTGATCGTGGCCATCGCGGCGTCGCGGGCCTCACCAGACATGCCCGGCGGGAGCGCGGCGACCTGCTTGGCGATGCGCTCGGCCGCCGGCGTGTACTGGCGGTAGGGGCGACCAAGCGCCGCTCCGGTGGTGGGGTCCTTGCCCTGACCGAACAGGTTCGCCATCTGCGGCTCGCTGACCTGTGAACCGGCAGAGGGTCGGTCGGCACCGAAGGCGTCTAGTCCCCGGCCGTACCAGCGGCCCGGAGGGTTGCCCGAGGCCGTGTAGTACGCGGTCAGGTCGGCCTTGGCCGACCTGTCGCAATCGCCGGACGCGGTGTGCTTGAGCAGGTACTGGTACCCGGCGCCGGCCGTCAGCCGGTGCATCGTCATCACCACGATCGGACACCACCCGCGTCCACCAGTGCCCGACCGACGCTCGGGCCGCGCCGCCGGCCGACGGATCCTGTCCGCGGCGTCGTGGTCGTCGTCCTCATGCCTGCAGGTGTGCGGGCGGGAGCACGAAGATGTGCCACCCAGCGCGCCGTGGGAGCTCGCGACCTCGAATGCCAGAGGTGTCATGGCTCCTCCTGGCCTCCGCCGCGCGATCTTCGGGCGCGTTCGCGCACACCTGACCCCGAGGACTCGTCCTCCACAGGCCCGGCCGCCGAATCGCCGCCGCAGCGCTGATCGTGACGAGCCTCGACGAGCGAGCCGCCGTCCCTGTCGGCCCGTAGGACCGGTCGCAGGAGGTCGTCAGATGAACACGCTGCAACCGAGCGAGATCGCGGCACGCCTGCGGGACTGGGCCCGGGGCTCACTGCCGACGATGGCCGGTGCCGAGCTGCTGCTGCGCGGGTTCGACGGACAGTTCGCGCGCCCGTCGTGTCCGTGGATCGTCACCGAGGTCGACGGGCGGGTGTGGGTCGACGCCGACGCCCTCCGCGACGGCACCGGCGCCCTGTCCGGCGGCGAGCGGCGGGTGCTGGCGCTGGTCACCGCCCTGCTCGGCGAGACACCGGTCGATGTCGTCGACGTCGTCACCGGGCTGGACCGGATCAACCTGCACCTAGTCCTGGCCGCCCTCGCCCACGCCGCCGGGTCCCATGAGCACGCCGACGTCGTCGTGGGGCCGGACGGCCTCGGGCATCTGACCCGTCCCGGCCCGGTCGTGCCCTGGCCGACGTGACCACGCCCATGCCGGCGATCTTCTCGCCTCGATCCGCACACCTGCGATCAACAGATGCCCGACGCCGTCGGTCACGTGAGGGAGGACATGGCGATGAGCACGACGTGGACTCAACCGGCACAGACGCTGATGTCCGAGGCGACCGCCGGGTGGGACGGCATCTGGTCGCTGACCTACGCCGCCGGGTTCGGTGCCCTGAACCTGGCGATGAGCGTGCCCCTCGGGGTGGGGTTGTCGATCTCGTACGCGGCGATGGACTTCCGCGACGCCCAGGACGAGCTCGAGTGGGCTCGTCCCCACCTGCGGGCCACCGCCGCGGCCGTGCGGCTCGGGCACATCCACGACGTCGACGACGCCGGCGAGGCACGAGAGATCCTGGACGAACTCGCCGCCGCCGCACTGAACCGGGCCGCCGCACTCGCCGAGGTCGAGCTCGACCTGGCCGACCAGGCCGCCCTTTCACGGGTCATGGCCCGCCTGATCACCGGACGGGCCAAGGTCACCGGACGCTGGGCATGACCACCTACGCCGACCTGGTGACCGGCGCCGCCGAACAGATTCGGATCGGCGCCCACGAGCTGCGCCACGAACAGCTTCTGGTCTGCCGAAGAGGCGCTCTCCGTGATCGGTGACTTCCACGCCGTGCTCGACGCCATCGCCTCCCACACCCGACGCCTGCTGTGGCCCGCGCAGATTCGCCGAGTCGGTCTCACCTCCCACCGCGACGGGCTACCCCCGAACGAACGCGCCGCAATCGCGCTGGCAGCCGGCATCGAAGCCCTCGTCGGCGAGGCGCGCCCACATCCCTCCCAGCTCACCCCGGCGACGACACCGTGGTTGCGCGCCGCCCTGCACCTGCGCGCCGCCTCGGACCTGATCGCTACCCACTTCCATTCCGACGGGCGACCCCGTACCCCCGACGCCGCCGCCACCGACACCCGCGCCCTCGACGCCGGCCTGGTCGACCTCGGTCACCTGGCCGCCGCCATCCTTAGCGCCGAGGAATCGCTCGCGTTGCGTGCGCTCCAAATCGGCGTGAGCAAGACGGTCATCACCACCCACCTGCCCGGCCTGGGCCATCTCGCCGACCTCACCCGGAACCTGAGCACCGCCGACCGCGGCGCCGACCCGGACCCTCGGGCCCGACTTCAGGCGCTGCCTCAGACCTGGACACCGATCCGCACCGACGAACCCGTCCTCGAGCTCGGCGACCGCATGCACCGGCTCCGCCAAGCCACCTTCGACATGACCGCAGAGCACGGCGACACCCTCGCGACCCTGCGGGACATCACCACGATCGGCATCGCCGTCCACGCCCACGCCGCCGCGTTCCACGGCGCCCGGCCGACCACGGCCGCAGATCCCGCTCCGGGCGCACATGGGGCCGAAGCGCTCGTGCTGCGCGGCCGCGCCTGGCAGGGGCTGCACCGCGAGCTCTCACACTTCGTTACCCTCGCACCGCCACACGCCACCGTCCGCGACGACCTTGTCGCCCTCAGCCGCTTGCTCCCCGCTCTCGCACCGCTCGAGGCCGACATGAGCACCGCGACACACGCGGACTCAGCAGCACGGCGGATCGGCGCGAGTCTCAACGGTGCCATCGCGACCATGACCGATATCGGTGACCACAGCGCCGGGGCGTTCGCCGACCTCGCGCGCTCCGGAGCTCTACGCATCAACGCCCGCGACCTTCCACGCGACCTTGTCACGGACGATCCCGCGCTCGCGCTTGACCGGCTCCGAGGGGCGTTCGTCCGGGCGCCCGATGCTGTCGTGGACACGATCCAGACCCAGTACCGCGCCGTCCGTCAGCACCCGGTTGAGGCCATCGCGGTGACCACGCCCCTCGGTCCTCTCCCCAACCCCCGGCGCACGTGAACGACGCGATCGGCCACGTCCCCATGAGTGGCTGACCGCTGACAAGCGCTGGGGCAGTGAGCGTGTCGGGGGCGGTTCACAATGACCGGCCGGTCGGCCGTCAGGGCGCTTCCGCTGAGTCCCGGACGATGAGTCTGGTTGGCACTATCACCTCGGCAGGCGGGCCCGCCCGTCCGTCCAGCCGGTCGAACAGCAGTTCGGCCGCCGTGGCCCCCATGGTTGCCGGGTCTTGCGCCACGACCGTCAAGGGCCGCCCCAGAAGGTCCGCGAGCGGCAACTCGTCAAACGCGACGTGGGGTACCGGATGCGCGCGGTAGTCAGGTGCACGGAGAGTGGCCAGTGTGTTGAGGCTGTTCCCCGTGAAGAGAGCCGTGGCAGGCGAGGGGTTCGCACGCGCAGCACGCAGTGCCTCCTGAGCGCGATCCACCGTCGGTTCTCCGAGGAAAATCAGCGAAGGGTCGTACGGCACTCCAGCATCAGACAGTGCGTCGCGGTACCCGGCGAGGCGTTCCCTGGCGTTGTAGACATGTATCGGGTCCCCGACAAACGCGACGCGGCGGTGCCCGCGCTCCAGCAGGTGCGCTACGCCCACCCGGGCACCCTCGCGACCATTCGAGAGCACGCAGTCCACCTGCACACCTGCGGCGGGGCGGTCAGCCGCCACGATCGGCAGGCCCGCGTCAAGCTCGCTATTGAGATAGCTGTGGTCGAAAGGTGACGGGACGATGATCAGCCCGTCGACCCGGCGCGCGGCAAGCGACGACACCATTCTCTGCTCACGGTCTGTGTCGTCGGATGACGAAGCGGTATAGAGCAGCCAGCCCCTTCGACCCGCCACTTCCTCGACCGCACGAGCGAGCTGTGACTGGAACGGTTCAGCGATGTCCGCGATGACGAGGCCGATGGCCTCGCTCTGCCCGTTGCGGAGACCGGCCGCGCTCATGTTGGGACGGAAGCGCAGTTGGGCGATCGCATGCTGGACCGCGCGTCGCTTCTCCTCGCTGACGTGAGGCTCCCCGTTGACCACCCGTGACACCGTCTTGATGCCCACGCCGGCCAAGGCCGCGACATCCTTGATCGTCGCCCGGGGCACGCGTGCAGCAGGTGGGACGCCTCCAGCCTCCCGGTCAATGCTCAGGCCCGGCATCGCACTCTCCTCCCCCGACTGTCCGGAGGACATCTTGGCCTGGTCGCGGATGCCCCTACGCCCGCCGCTGCATGCCGACAACGTTATCAGGTCCAGATCCCGCGCGTGTAGAGGGGCTTGACATGCAGCGACGGCGTGCTGACATACTCCTGCCTGACAACGTTGTCGGTCTGAGGAGTCAAGCATGAGCATGCGTACCCGGGTCGGTCCTGTGGCCGCCCTCTCGATCGCCGCACTCGCCCTCGTCGGTTGCTCGAGCGGCACGCCGAGCGGCGGAACGGACGGTGAGGCCGTCGCCGGTGAACAGGTCGACCTTCGGTGGATCATGTCTGCGGACTCGCAGGCTGAGATCGATGTCTGGAACCACCTAGCCGACATGGTCACCGAGGAGTATCCGAACATCGACGTCACGTTCGAGAGCGCGGCGTTCCAGGACTACTACAACAAGCTGACCGCCATGGCTGCTGCCAACGACCTTCCCTGTATCGCTGGCCTGCAGGCGCAGCGCGTTCCGGATGTCGGATCCCTGTTCATGGACCTGACGGAGCACTTCGAGGCCACGGACTTCGACATCGAGGCGTACGAATCCTCCATCGTGGAAGGCCTGCAACAGGACGGCAAGCAGCTGGCCGTGCCCTACGACCTCGGGCCATACGTCTTGTACTACAACCGTGACATGTTCGCCGCGGCCGGTGTCCCCGAGCCGACACCCGGCTGGACGGTCGAGGAGTTCCTCGAGGCGGCGCGAGCACTGACGACCGACGGTCAGTACGGGTACGTCGTCGACGGGACCCCGGACCAGTGGCTGCCCTACGTGCTGAGCATCGGTGGGGACTACCTCAGCGGCGGCGAGCCGGACCTCACCAACGACAAGGTCGTCGAAGGGTTCGAGTTCGTCGTGGGTCTGGCTACCGAGGAAGGCGTCGCTCCCTCGATCCCGTCCACCGGTGCGTCGAACTGGCCTGCGGATCAGTGGCGCAATGGCAACGCGGCGATGTACGTCGATGGACCCTGGCAGCTGATCAACGCCAAGGCGAACGTTCCCTTCGAGATCGGGCTGACGACCATCCCGGCCTTCGACGGCACGTCGGTCACCACGATGTCTGGTACGGGCTTCGGGGTTACGACCACGTGCGAGAACCCGGAGGAAGCGTGGCAGGCCATCTCCGTGATCATCGGCCCGGAAGCGCAGCAGTACATCGCCGAGGCCGGTCGGGGCTTCCCTGCCTACGAGGAGGCGCAGCAGTACTGGTACGAGACCGCTGGTGTCGAGGGTGCGCAGGAAGCGATCGACACGGCGCTGGAGACGGTCAACACCTATCCGACGTCACCCGGCTGGAACCGACTCTCCGAACTGATGCGGCAGTACGCCGTCGAAGCCTTCAACGGCAGCAAGTCCCCCGAAGAGGTCCTCAGCGAGGTTCAGGCGCAGGTGGGCTGACTCGCCACGTTGCGCTTACCCAGTCGACCACGAGGGTGCGGCCCTGAGCGATGCATCGGGGCCGCACCCGTGAGAAGAAGAAGAGCAGATGACTCTCACGCCACCGGCCCTCAGGCCGCTCGAGGAAGAGGCTCTGAGCCTCAAGTCGCGGCGTACGCGAAGGCGGCGTCGCATGGGGCGCAAGGAGACTGGCGCCGCGCTCGGATTTCTCGCGCCGAACCTCCTAGGCTTTCTCGTCTTCACGCTGATACCAATCGTTGCCTCGCTCGTCCTGAGCTTCTACGAGTGGCCACTCCTGGGTGAAGCGGTGTTCACCGGGCTCGACAACCTGGTCACGCTCTTCACCGCCGACCCGGTCTTCTGGGAAGTCGTCGGTAACACCGCGTACTTCGTCATCGCCTACGTTGGCCTCAACCTGATCCTGTCTCTGGGGCTCGCTCTGTGGCTGACGTCGAACGTGCGCTGGAAGGGCGCGATGCGGGTGATCTTCTTCCTCCCCGTGGTAGCCCCCATGGTGGCGAACGCTGTCGTCTGGAGGCTGCTCTACACCCCCGAGGACGGACTGATCGCCTGGATCTTCCAGACCGTCGCCGGGACTTCGGGGCCGAACTGGCTCAGCTCGAGCACCTGGGCCATGCCGGCCGTCATCCTGATGTCGCTATGGCAAGGCTTCGGCTACAACATGATCATCTTCATCGCCGGAATCGAGAGCATCCCCGCCTCGATCCATGAGGCCGCGAAGATCGACGGCGCGGGGTGGTGGCGCCGCACCGCCAGCGTCACGCTGCCGCTGCTGACTCCCAGCCTGTTCTTCGCCACGGTCATGACGGTCATATCTTCGCTCCAGGTCTTCGCCCAGCCATTCATCTTGACCGGCGGTGGTCCCGGGTCGTCGACGACCACGCTCGTGTTCTACCTCTATCAGCGCGGCTTCCAGAGCTATGAGATGGGGTATGCCTCATCGATCGCATGGTCTCTGTTCATGATCATCATGGTCATCACGTTCATCCAGTTCCGGGGCCAGAAGAGATGGGTGCACTACTCATGACCTCCGTGAGCGTCCTTCGCCGTCCCTCGTCCCGATTCCGTAGCGGAGTCGGTCCTGCGATCTCGCAGATCATGCTGTGCCTGTGCGCGCTCGTCGTACTCATTCCCTTCATCTGGATGGTATCGACGGCACTGAAGCCCTCGAGCGAGGTGTTCGCGAACCCGCCCAGCCTCATCGGCTCCACGGTCGAGTGGGAAAACTTCGCTGCGGCATGGAACTACCTGCCGTTCGGCCGATTCATGCTCAACGGCGTGATCGTCGCCGGAATCGGCACGATCATCGTCGTGCTGTCTTCCGCCATGGCGGCCTATGCCTTTTCGCGATTGCGGTGGCGCGGGCGCGATGGGGTCTTCCTCATCTACCTTGGCACGCTCATGATCCCGCAAGAGGTCCTCGTGGTGCCGATGTTCATCCTGATGCGCGAGCTGGGATGGGTGAACTCGTACGCCGCCCTCATCGTGCCGTGGGCCTTCACTGCCTTTGGTACGTTCTTGCTCCGGCAGTTCTTTCTGACGGTGCCGGACGAGCTAGAAGAGGCCGCGCGACTCGACGGCGCAAACCGCTTCGTCATCTTCGTGCGTATCGTTCTTCCCTTGGCAAAGCCTGCAATGGGCACGCTGGCGGTGTTCACGTTCATCGGCTACTGGAACAGCTTCCTGTGGCCGCTGCTCATCATCAGCGATGTCAATATGGCAACCGTGCCGCTGGGCCTCAACATGTTCATGGGCCAGACGGGCAACCAGTGGAACCTGTTGATGGCGGCATCTGCCATTTCGATACTTCCAAGCCTCTTGATCGTGATCGCGCTACAGCGCTACCTGGTCTCCGGTATCGCGCTCAGCGGTATGGGCGGGCGCTGACGCGCCGCTGGCACTCCACATTGACCGAAGTTGCCTTGGCCGCTCTGCAACGTCATCCCATCAAGGGCGTCGTCGCCTCAAGCGGGGCTCGGCCGGACCACACCCGTCCATCAGTTAGTTCTCGAAGGGATCAATTCGTGCACTCTGTCTACTACCAGCACCCGGACACCTGGTTCGGCGACTGCATGCCGTTCTTCCACGACGGCACCTTTTACCTGTTCCACCAGCGAGACACCCGTCGGCCCGGACCGTTCGGAGAGCCGTTCGGTTGGGCACTGGCCACGACCACCGACTTCGTCACATACACCGACCACGGCGACGCGATCGTCCGCGGCGGT
Source organism: Cellulomonas sp. ATA003 (assembly GCF_031582905.1). Classification (NCBI taxonomy): domain Bacteria; kingdom Bacillati; phylum Actinomycetota; class Actinomycetes; order Micrococcales; family Cellulomonadaceae; genus Cellulomonas; species Cellulomonas sp. ATA003. The sequence continues at coordinate 1,959,262 of NZ_CP133990.1, read as the reverse complement.
GACGACGAGCAGGATCAGTTCATCTTCGCCGGCTCGGTCTTCGCAGCCCACGGACGGTTCTACGCCGCCTACACCGGCTACAACCGCGACTTCGCCGCCCAGGGCCGACCGGCTCAGGTCCTCATGATGGCGGTGAGCGACGACCTCCTGACGTGGCACAAGACCGGGACCGGGCTCGTCGCACCCGAGCCCGGCTACGATCCCGAGAACTGGCGAGACCCGTTCGTCCTTCGTGACGAGGAGAACGACCGCTGGGTGATGATCCTCGGTGCCCGCCGTGCCGGTGACCGCGTCCTGACCGGCTCGACCGTCTGGTACACCTCCCCAGACCTCGACACGTGGGACTTCCACGGTGACTTCTGGGCCCCCGGCCTGTACTCGATGCACGAGATGCCCGACCTATTCCACGAGGGCGGCCTCTGGTACCTGCTGACGACCGAATACTCCGACCGGTCCAAGACCGTCTACCGCTCCAGCCCGTCGCTGACCGGACCGTGGTCGGCGCCAGTCGACGACGCCTTCGACGGCCGCGCGTACTACGCGGCTCGCTCGGTGAGCGACGGCGAGCACCGGTACCTGGTCGGCTGGGTGGCGACGAAGACCGGCGAATCGGACGAGAGGGCCCCGTTCGAGTGGGGCGGTGCGCTCGTCGTCCACGAAGTTGTGCCCCGTCCCGACGGAAGCCTGGCGACGACTGTTCCCTCCAGCGTCTGGGACAGCTTCTCCACACGCAAGGACCTCGTGGACTCCAGCATCAAACTGGCGTCGGAAGACGGCCGAGCTGAGACGCATCTGGACGTGGCCCCCGGCGACCCGTTCGCCCTCGAGCTCGCAATCCGGTGGGACCAGCCACCCCGCTCGATCGGTATCCGCCTGCGCGAGGACGCCGACACGGGAGACGGCTACGAGTTCCGGCTCATGCTAGGCGAACGCCGGCTCGTCTTCGACCGCCGGCCCAACTACCCCTGGTTCGTGTACGACAACCGGGGCCTGGAACGCCCGCTGGACGCGGCCGCAGGAGTGGACCACACCATCCAGGTGATCGTCGACGACACGATCATGACCTGCTACATCGACGGCGTGGCGCTCAACGCCCGGGCGTACCACCGACCCGGAGAGCACGTCTTCCTCGACGTGGTGGACGGCTCGGTCGAGGTGCTGGGTGTCACGCGCCTGACCCGCTGACTCGGGCACCCGGGTTCCACTGCTGAAGACGAAGGCCGGGCGGAACGCTGCCACGCGTTGTCGCCCGGCCTCCGCCTTCTTCTGTCGCAAGTGCCGGGTTGGCCTCCAGGCCGCTTGACCGCGATAGCCGTGCGATTGGAGTGACACTCGGCGGCACGGGGAAGTGCAACGCTCATCTTGTCGGACTTCGACAACAATGCTGAGGAAGTCAGCAGCGGGACGGAGCCAACTCAGGTCACCTGTGGCACGGTTAAAGCAGGCCTCCCCGTCGGGTTGTCCATACCAGCGAGCTCCGCGGCTGAAGGCGGATTGGCGCCGCGGCGAGACACGGTGATCGCGGCAGCGAGTATTGCCCGCTCCGTCACGGCCGCAAGCGTTTCGAGTTGTATGGCATCCAGCTCGAGACGTCGCTCGGCGCCGAGTAGGCGTCTGGAGTCGAGCGCGTCGAGCATCGCGGCCATAAAGGAGTCGCCGGCCCCGACGGTGTCGGCAACATCCACCCGAGCCGCCTTGGCGCGGACAACTCCTGCGCGTGAGATGGCAAATGCTCCCTCGCCGCCGGAGGTGACCGTAACGACGGCTGGGCCCCGGTTCAGCCAATCATGCGCGACCTCAACCAGGTCGCGTCCCGGATAGAGCCACCGCAGGTCCTCGTCGCTCGCCTTCACCACGTCACTTAGCCTAACGAGGCGCTCGGTGCGGCGAAGGGCGTCGCGCCGGTCTTGGACCAGCAACGGACGAATGTTCGGGTCGAAGCTAACGGTTGCACGGTCGCGGGCGGCGGACAGGATGCCCTCCACCGTGTCGGCTCCCGGGGCGAGGTACGCGGCGATGGAGCCAGCGTGCACGTGGTGGGTACCCGCAGGCACCTCGATCGGCGGGATGGTCCACGCGATCTCGAACTCGTAGTCCGCGGCTCCGGCCAAGTCCAGGGTTGCCGTCGCCGATGCAGTCTTGGCGACGAGATGCGCCTGCACCTCGACGTCGGCGCTCTGCAGATGGGTGCGAATCAGCTCTGCGTATGCGTCCTGGCCCAGTTCGGTGACGAGACAGACGGGATGCCCCAGGCGCGCCACACCGAAAGCTACGTTCATCAGGCTGCCGCCGGCCTGTGCCGTCCGTCCTCCGTCGCGCGTGCGGACGATGTCAGCGAGAGATTCTCCGACGACGAGAAAGGGGTGCGCGTTCATTCGTCTTCCTCAAAAGTATTCGGGCAGGGCAACCAGCGACATGCAGACTCTTCGCGATGACGGGTGCCCGACCGTGCTTGAACGCCCCGGGCCGGCTGGGGCGGCCCGCACGGGCCGCCCCCAGACCGCCCGAGACGGCGGACGCGACGCGCTCGTCGGGCCGTCGAGGGACTGCCCTCACCAGATCTGCGGGAAGCCGCCCCTGACACCACTCATCGCGGCCACCGCTCGTGGGCGGGCGGCAGGGCAGGGAATGTCGCGTTGGGGGACGACTGGTACCAGTAGGCCGTCGTGCAGATGTCGTCCTGCCGCTCGAACAGGCCGTGGTCCCAGGCGCCGATCTGCTGCAACGTGACCTTGAGGTTGTCCTCGAAGTAGATCGGGTCGGGCAGGTGCCACCGGTAGAGCCCGTGCATCGGGGGCATCTCGGTGGAGAACGGCGATGCCTTCGTGGTGTCCTGCGCGGAGTGGTACGGGTAGCCGAAGTACGGGGCGCTGAAGGTCAGGATCTCCGGTTCCGGGTCGGCTCGGAGCTCGTCCTGGAATGCCCATGCTCCACCGGCGTAGTCCTCCAGCCCCGTGCTGCACAGCGTCGGGAACTCTTCATCCCCGTCGACGAAGAACTTGACCTCGCCCTCGCCCCACCAGTACCGGTGGAGCGAGGTGAGGGCGACGTAGGTGCCGACGTAGGTGCCCCTGCCGGTGATCCCGTCGAGGATGACGTGATCCGCACCTAGCTCGGTGGTCCCGTTCGACCGGCGCCACTGGGCGTGGAAGTAGCCGGCGTCGGGTGCGATGTCGTCTCCGGTGGTGTAGTCGATCTGGAAGAAAATGTGCTCCAGGTCGGCCGCGTGCTGGCTCTCGAGCGTGATTCGTGCGCCGGATCGGAATGGCATCGGGAAGTAGGAGTTCATGCCACCGGTTGGTGCGACGACGATCGGGATCGAGGTCACCAGGGCGCGGGTGGCGAACCCGTTGCAGAAGAAGTCGCCGAGCGGCACCTCGACGGCCGGCGCGCTCGCGCCGTCCCAGTAGGCGCGCAGCACCAGGTCGCGAAGGACGAAGGGGCCGCCTTCGGTGCGGTCGGCGACCGTGATCCAGATGTGCCGGATGACCCCGGGTCCCTCGATCTCCGCGAGCGTGAGCGTCTCGCCGGCGGGCAAGGGGTACCACGCTGAGCCCTTGCGTCCTGGTCCCAGCTTGGAGGCGGCCTGGGCGGCGACCCCGGCTGCGCCGGTCGGGTTCTCGGCGTTGATCGACCGGCTCCGGACGCCGGGGTTCGAGGTGAGTGCATTCCAGTCAGTGAACAACAGACAAAGCTCCTTCGTGAGAGTGTCCGCGCCGCTGTCGGGCGCAAACTTCAAGCGGTCCCGTGGGCGGGGCGGTTGGGTGCGTGGGGGCGGGGTTGCTTGCCTACTTGACTGCACCGGCGGTCACGCCGCGGCTGAGCGTGCGCTGGAAGATGAGGAAGAAGACCAGCGTGGGGATGAGCGAGAGGAGCGACCCGGCGTTGATGACGGTGATGTCGAGCGAGTGCTGCCCGCGAAGCGTGGCCAGCGCGATCGGGACGGTCTGCGATGACGGGTCGGACAGCAGGATCAAGGGGATGTAGAACTCGTTCCAGGTCCAGATAAAGAAGAACACCACGAGCACCGCGAGCGTCGGCTGGAGTACTGGGAAAATGATCCGCCACAGGATCTGCCAGCGGCTGGTCCCGTCGAGTGCGGCAGCCTCGAGCAACTCCTTGGGGACGGTGCCCATGACGCTGGACAGGAGGTACGTGCCGAATGCTGCCTGCAGAACGGTGAACACGATGATCACGGACCAGACGCTGTTCAACGTGCCGGTGGCCTGGGCGCCGTAGAACAGGGGGTAGAGCAGCGCCTCGTGCGGGAGCATGGTGGCGAGCAGGAGGATCGCCAGGATCGGTCCCGAGCTCTTCACGCGTCCGATGCCGATCGCGTATGCGCTGATGAGGGCGAGCGCCGTACCGGCGAACGCGACCACGGTGGAGATCAGGATCGAGTTCCAGAGCGCGATCGGGAAGTTCACCAGCGAGAGGTAGCCGGCGAAGGCGTCCAGGCTGAACGTTTCGGGCCAGGCCATGGGCCCGTTCGTGGAGTAGTCGGCTCCCGTCTTGAAGGCGTTCAGGACCAGGAGCCAAAACGGCGCCAGCATGAGCAGGGCGATGAGTGCGGCGGCCCCCAGGACGATCCACCGAAGCGGTGAGCGCCTACGGTGTGCGTGCAGGGTTGGCGCGGCGCCGTGCCGGGTGGCAGAGGGTGCGTCGGTCGCGGTGGTCTGGGACATGGCTCAGCCCGCCTCCTGCTCGGAGCGTCGCTGCCAGATGAGCATGATGGCGGCGACGATGAAGATGACGATGGACATCACGGTGGCGATCGTGGCGCCGTACCCGACCCTGGAAAGCTCGAAGAAGTTCCGGTACGCGTAGTAGGAAGGCACCACGGTCGATCCCTCCGGGCCACCGCCGGTGAGGATGAGGATCGGGGCGAAGACCTTCAGCGCCCCGACCGTTGCCGTCAGGACGACGATGAACACCTCGGGACGGATCTGCGGGACCGTGATCGCTCGGAAGCGTCGCCACCAGTTGGCGCCGTCCAGCTGCGCCGCTTCGTACAAGGCGGGATCGACTCGCTGCAGGGCTGCCATGAAGATCACGACCGGGTAGCCGATCTGCAGCCACACCAGCATGAGCATCACCGAGTAGATGGCGAGGTCAGGGTTTCCGAGCCAGTCGGGTGGTGAGTCGACACCCACCGACCGCAGGAACGTGTTGAACGACCCGTTCTGCGGATCGAGGATCCAGGCCCAGATGAAGCCGGCCACCGCGATGGGCAGGATCTGGGGCAGGTAGTACGTCGCGCGCAAGAAGGCGGCGGCGCGGCTACCGAAGTTGTTTCCGATGTAGTCGAACAGCATCGCTGCCAGCAGGATGCCGATGAGCGTGGGGATCACCACGATCGCCACGATCATGAACACCGAGTTCTTGAACGACTGCCAGAACAGCTCGTCGTTGATCAGGTCGAGGTAGTTCCCGACGCCGTTCCAGTTGAGAGGGCCAGGCCTCCCTGCCAGCGGAACAGGCTGATAGCGACGTTCGCCACGAAGGGCGCACCGACGATCGCGGTGAAGCCGATCGCGATCGGGATGAGATACAACCAGTACGACGCTGAGCCGCTCCGCCTTCTCGGCGTGGCGGCGGCTCTGGGGGTGATCAGTGCCATGCCGTCTCCTTGTCGGGCTGGTGCCCGGTGGTCCGAGGACGCCCCATGCGAGGCGTCCCGGGCCAGCCAGGGTGCTTACGTCGAGGCTGTCTGCTTGCTCAGTTGCCGCGGACAGCGGCTGTGCCGTCGTCGTAGAACTGCTGGAGCTCAGCGAGGTACTCGTCCGCCGTCTCGTTGCCGTTGGACATGGCCTGCATGTGGTTCTGGATGAAGTCCAGGAACCCGGCAACCGGGTAGTCGGGGTAGAACGACAGGGTGTCCGCGGCGACGATCTCGTCGAAGCGCTCGGTGAACTCGCGCGTGACCGGGTCGGTGATGGTGCTGGTGTCACCAGCCAGGGGCAGGCCGCCGAGCTCGCCGATGACGTTCTGGACCTCTTCGCTGAGCGTGATGTCGATCCAGTCGTAGGAGAGGTCCTTGCAGTCGGCCTTCGCCGGCACCCCCCAGAGGTGGCCAGACGACCCCATCGTGAGGTTGGCGCCGGGCAGGGTGAAGAAGCCCCAGTCGAACGACGCCTCGTCCTTGATCCGGTTGAACTCACCGTTGTTCCAGATCAGCATCGCGGCGTTCCCGCTCAGGAAGTTGACGGTCGCCTGCTCGAACGAGAGGCCACCCAGCTGGTCCCCCACGTACCCCGCCTGGATCCAGTCCTCGAACCGCTCTGTGCCTTCGCGCCATGGGCCCGAGCCGAAGTCGACCTCGTCACGTACGAACATGAAGTCGTCGATCTGGTCGCGGTCGGCGGCCGCCGAGACCAGGGAGTACCAGACCCACATCTGGTTAAACCCCTGGCTGGTGGCGGCGGAGCTGGAGATCGGGGTGTGGCCGGCGGCGAGGAGGTTGTCCATCGCCTGCTCGAACTCCTCCAGGGTGGTGGGGATCTCGGTGATGCCCGCCTCGGCGAACATCTCCTTGTTGTAGTAGAACCCGACGTACTCACCGACGTTCGGGATGCCGTACCAGTCGCCCGAGCCGGCGAGGCCGGACTCGTTGTACTGCGCGAACGCGGCCATGGAGCCGGTCACCTTCTCGTCCCAGCCGAACTCCTCCACCTGTTCGGTCAGCGGGTCGAGGAGCCCCTGGGCCGCGAGCTGGCCGCCGTCTGCGTTGCCCTTGTTGAACTCGACCACGTCCGGAACCTCGTTGCCGGCGAGGGTGATCTTCGCGTTCTGGCGCATGGCGTCGAAGCTGGTGGTCTGGTAGTCGACCTCCACGTCCGGGTGCTTCTCCTTGAAGATCTCCAGGGCCTTCTGCCACCCCTGGCCCTGAGGACCTTCCGGGTTCTCGTACTGGACGATCGTGAAGGTCTCGCACTCGTCTGCTCCGCCGCCCTCGGCGCCGGTGCTTCCACCGCCGCCGCACGCGGTGAGGGCCAGCACCGGTAGCGAAGCCGCCGCGATCAGGGTGCGGGTCCTGGTGTTACGCATGGGGTGTCGTGCCATTGTCGTAGCTCCCTTGCTATGGCTCCTCAGGCATCGGCCGATGCCCGAGGTCTCTGGGTGTGCATGAGACCGCACTCGACCTGGGGAACGTCGTCGCGGACGGTCCCGATGATGTGTATGCACTTGGTCCGCATGCGGCTACGGGCGCGAGGACGTGGCGTCGCGATCGGCCGCCGCTAGGTGGACAGGAAGGACGGAGCGGCCACTGAGTCGCGCTCCACGAGGGGGCATGGCATCAGACGGCGAGAAGCCCCTGCTGGTGGTGCGCCCTGGAGCCGCGCGATCGCCTTGTTCGCCGCCCAGATGCCCATGTCCCGGTAGGGCAGTTGGACGGTCGTCAGCGCCGGAAGGATGCTGTCGGCGATGAACGGATAGTTGTCGAAGCCGACGATGGACAGGTCGTGAGGCACCGCCAGACCTAACCGCTGCGCCGTCTGGTAGAACCCGAACGCGAGCTGGTCGGAGAAGCAGAACACCGCTGTGGGGCGGTCCGGACGACTGAGAAGGGCTTCAGCCGGGCCGCGACCCGCCGCGGTGCTCGGGTCGTCGGCCTCGACGACCAGTGTCGGATCCACTGGCAGGCCTGCCATGGTCAGGGCGGCTTCGTAGCCGGCACGGCGCAGCGACCGGGCCACGAATACCGAGCTGGATACGTTGCAGAAGGCGATGCGCCGGTGACCGGCCTCGACGAGCCGCTGGGTCGCCGCGTACGCACCCCCGGCCTCGTCCGGGACTACCCAGTCCACGTCAGCCGCCTCGTCCTTGGGGCGCCCGTCGAGGACCACCCGTGGCATTTCGTCGCGAACGACGGGGACGTCGACGGTGCGGTGGAAGTCTGTGGCGAAGATCAGTGCCTCGACGTTCCTCTGCAGCAGGGACGTCACCGCAGGCTTCTCCAGCGCCGGGTTCCCGGCGGTGTCAATCAGCAGGAGGACGTAGCCCTCGTCCCATGCCGCGCTCTGCGCTCCGACCAGCATGTCGCCCGCGAACGGGACGCTCGCGACCCGGTCCGAGACGATGCCGATGGTCCGTGTCTGCCGGTTCCTCAGCCCACGAGCGGACAGGTTGGGGGCGTACCCCATCTCCAGCGCTACGCGTCTGATCTGCTCGGCGATGTCCGCGCTCACACGGCCAGCGTCGAGGTCGTTCAGCACGAGCGAGACGCTCGACACGGACACGCCCACACGTGTCGCGATGTCCCGCAGCGTCACCATCGGTGCTCCTAGACGTCAATCGTTTGATGTCGCGGACGACACTAAGGGCGTCAAACGTTTGACGCAAGGCCGTTACGGAACCGTTACATGGCACGGTCGCCAGTCGTGCATTTGGCGTGCCTCGCCAGTGGAAGGTGCGGGACGACTGTCACCGGCCTTGGCTCGTGGGCTCATCAGCCCACCGCACGCGTTCGGCCCGACGTGCGGTGGGCCGTGACGGTGGACACGTCCAGCTCCGGCCAGGCGCAGTAGTGACTTGATGTGAGCCTCGCTTCGAGCCCGTGTCCACCGATAGCCGTTGCGGTTCGCCCGGGTCCGCGAGCGCGCCATGCCCACATACTGCCCACATCGACGCCAGAGGCCGTCCCTCCCCGATGGGAGAAAGGGCCTCTGACCTGCACCTACATCTGTAGCGGGGGCAGGATTTGAACCTGCAACCTCTGGGTTATGAGCCCAGCAGCCGGACCGGTCGACCGACCTCGCAAAGAGGCTCGACGCCGGGATGCCGGCCAGCGCTGCTACGCAGGCGAGTGGACGGGCCGGCGTCGGACTCGTCGGCGTAGTCCGTACCCCAACCCGTACCCCAACGGCGTCGCGTTCGCCGCTGTCCGGACGTGTCCACTGATGAACCCGTAGCTCATTGACCTGCGCGAGCGTCCACGGGCGGACACGCACGGACGCGCTACCGGTCCCTGACACGGAAGAGGTCACTGGTTCGATCCCAGTATCGCCCACCAGCAACAGCACAGGTCACAGGCCGTTCCGGACACCGCCGGGGCGGCCTTCGTGCTTTCAGGAACGTTCTGCTAGTCGATCTGCTAGTCATGCCTGCGCTCCGGTGACGACCCGAAGATGTCATACCCAGCCCGCGCGGCCGCGGGTCAGCACCGGCCGCAGCACCTTGCGGTAGACCGTCTCGGTCACCTTCGTGCTCGCGTGGCCGACCAGGTGCGAGATGTCCTCGATCGCCACCCCCGAGCTCGACAGCACCGAGACACAGCTGTGCCGCAGCCCGCGCGGCGTCCACTCCCTCCGGCAACCCCGCCGCCGAAAGCACAGCGCGGAACCCACGTCGAGCGCTCGCCGCGTCCAGCGGCGTACCGGACAGGCTCGCGAACACCAGGCCGTGCTCGTGCCACCGGTCCCCGGCCTCGCGCCGACGAATGACCCGGAGCTCACGGTGCTGCCGGCCCGCCCAGCGCGACGAGACGAGTGCTTGTCAGCGCGGCACCCGCGGGGCACTGTTGCTGGTGTGCCCGCGGCGAGGGACGACCGCACCGTGGGCGGTGCGGCGCTGGGGGACGGGATGCATGAAGGCGTGGTGTCAGCGCTGGTCCAGGTCGAGGGACCAGCGGACGCGGACCCGGACGAGCTCGACCGCCTGACCCGCGGGCTGCGCGACGAGCTGCTGCAGACGGAGGTGGAGGACGTCCTCCCCGTGGCCGCGGGTCCAGCCCCCAAGGGCTCGAAGGCGGGTGAGGCGATCTCCCTCGGCGTGCTCACGGTCGCGCTCGCACCGACCGTGCTCCAGGCGGCGATCGACACCATCCATCGCTGGTGCGCGCGCCAGCCCGAGGCATCGGTGACGCTCACGCTCGGCGACGACTCGATCGAGCTCGGGCGAGCCACGCCGGCGCAGCAGGAGGAGCTGCTGCGCATCTTCCTCGACAGGCACGGGAAGAGCGGCTGACACCGTGGCCGACGACGCCGGCTCCACGGGCGGGGGCTCGCCGCGCGTCGGGCCGCGCGCGTCCGACGGAGGGGATCGCGTCGCGCTGATCGTCGCCACGGGGCGGTACGACGATCCCAAGCTGCAGCAGCTGCGCGCCCCGGCGGCGGACGCGGAGCGCCTGGCCACGGTGCTCGCGCACCCGGACGTCGCGGGCATGACCGTGCAGAAGGTTCTCGACCAGCCCGCGCATGCGATCCGGCGCGAGCTGCACCGCTTCCTGTCCGAGCGGCGGCGCACGGACCTCGTCGTCCTGTACTTCTCGTGCCACGGGCTGAAGGACCTCGACGGTTCCCTGCACTTCGCCGGGACGGACACCGAGCTCGGCCTGCTGGCCTCGACCGGGGTGTCCGCCGCGTTCGTCAACGACCTCGTCGACTCGTGCCGGTCGAACCGGGTCGTCATCCTGCTGGACTGCTGCTACAGCGGCGCCTTCGCGAAGCTCGCGGCGAAGGGCGACCTGGCGGTCGGCGTGCAGGAGCGCCTCGAGGGGCAGGGACGCGTCGTCATGACGGCGTCCAACGCGATGGAGTACGCGTTCGAGAACGAGCGTCTGTCCATGCGGGCCGCGGCACCGTCGGTCTTCACGCAGGCCATCCTGCAGGGTCTGGGCACCGGTGAGGCGGACCGCGACGGTGACGGCAGGGTCTCCGTGGACGAGCTCTACGACTACGTCTACGACCACGTCCGCCGGGTCACCCCGAACCAGACGCCGGGCCTGACCGCCCATCTGTCCGGGACCCTGTACCTGGCTCGGACGCCGGGCGCGCGCGTGCTGGACGAGCCGCGGGAGCAGGAGCAGGGACGGCCGCGCGGCCAGCGTCGGCACCGCCTGCGGCGGTGGTGGGCGCGGCTTCCTCGGCGACCGCGGCTCGCCGCCACCGTCGCCGTGCCGGCAGTGCTGGTCGTCGCGGTCGCGCTCCTCGCGTGGACCGTGCTCTCGCCGGGGCCGGGCTGGACGCAGGTCGCACCGCTCCCCCAACCCGTCGAGGCGGCCGCCGTCGTGGAGTACCGGGACCGGCTGTACGTCATCGGGGGATCGACCCCGGCGCCCAGCGCACCACGCTGAACACGGTGCAGGTGTACGACCCCACGACCGACGAGTGGTCGGTCGAGAACGGGCTGCCCACCGGCGTGGGCTTCGCCGGCGCCGTCTCCGCCGGCGGCTCGCTGTTCGTCATCGGGGGCATCGAGTCGGACGGCTCGACCGACGCGGTCTACCGGCTCGACAGCCCCGGCGGCCAGTGGCAGGTGGACCGTCCGCTGCCCGAGCCTCGCGGCGCGGGGGCGGCGGCCTACGACGGCGCGCGGATCGTCTTCGGCGGTGGTGTCGCGCGCGAGGACGGCGGACCGGTGCGCGGCGACGTCTGGGCGATGATCCCCGGGCAGGACTGGACCCGGGTGGGCAGCATCACGCCGGCTCGCGAGAAGCTCGCCGCGGCGACCGACGGCTTCGGGCGCGTCTACTTCATGGCCGGCCGGGACCGGCAGGCCGTGGGCGGTGAGGCGGTCTTCGGTCACGTCGACGTGGTCACCCAGACCGGGGTGGAGTCCCTCGGCGAGCGGCTGCCTCCGCTGAGCGCGCCGGGCGGGGCGCAGCTGCCGGGACTGGGCTTCTGCGTTGTCGGCGGGCAGCTCACCAGCGGCGACTACAACGGGAGGATCCACTGCGTGGACGGGGCACCGGACCCCGAGCCTCGCGCCCTGCCGACGCCGCGTGCCGGGCTCGGCGTCGCCGTGCTGCGCCAGTTCGCCTACGCGGTCGGCGGCTACCACGCGAGAGCCAACGGGACGAGCCTGGTGCACCGGTACGACCTGCCCGCCGACTGAGCCGGCCGCTACGCGGGCCGACCCGGTCGTCGCCGCGTGCCGACGAGGATCGGCTGCCGGGCGTGGGCTCGGGCGTGGACGTGGGTGCGCACCAGCCCGAGCGGCAGGACGAGGGTGACCGCGAGGGTGACGAGCGCCCAGCCCGTCCGCAGGGGCTCCAGGTGCCCCTCCCCGGAGGCGACCACGAGCGCCGATCCCACGACCGCCGCCCAGCCGAGGTGGGTCCGGAACGTCGCGGGCGAGTCCAGGCTCGTCATCTCACCCTTCGGTGTCACCGCGTACGCCAGAGGTCTGCGCAGGCACGCCGAGACGGTCGCCGCCACGTAGACCGGTCCGGCGAGCAACGAGGCCAGGACCCCGCGCGCTCCCTCTCCGCGCGCTCGTGCCCGGCGATGTTGAACCGGCGCAGCCAGCCCAGCAGACCCAGGCTCGATCCGAACGCCAGGGCCCACACCGCGAACCACCACCACTCGAGGGCGGGTGGCGCCACGCCGAGGAGCAGGTACGCGGTGGTGGCGGTGTTGCCGCACACCCAGGCCGCGGCGCACGAGGGGTAGAAGGACTGCAGGAGGACGTAGGCCAGCCGTTGGCGCCCCGCCAGCCGACCCAGCAGTCTCGGTGCGCGGTGCAGGACGATCTCGGCCACGCCGTAGGCCCACCGGCGCTGCTGCTTGAAGAAGTCGGTCCAGCTGGCCGGGCCCTCCCCGATCGCGATCACGTCGGGGGTGTAGACGCCGCGCCACCCGCGGGCCGTCACCGGGTTCACGGTGGCCGACACCGTCATCCCCGTGAGGTGGTCCTCGATCAGCGAGTCCTGGTACCCGCCGATCTGGCTCCACGCGGACACCCGGTACACGTGGTTCGTGCCGATCAGCAGCGGAGCACCGAGCCCGTTGCCACCCCGCTGGATCACGCCGGTGAACACGAACGACTGCGCCGCCGCGGCGTGCTGGACGAAGCCGTCGCCGGCGTTCCCGTAGACCTGGGGCGCGACGACGAAGGCGACGTCCGGGTCCTGGAAGTAGCCCAGCGTGCGCTCGAGGAAGCACGGCAGCGGCACGTGGTCCGGGTCCATCTGCGCGACGACGTCGTACGCCGACTCGTGCTCGCTGCGCCAGGCGTTGTGGTTGCCGGCCTTGGTCCGCGCCCGGTACGTCCCGGCCGGTGTGTTGAGGTCGGGCCGGCCCCGGCGCGTGAAGTGGTGGACGCCGAGCTCGCGGGCGACGCGTCGGACCGCCGGGTCGTCCCCCTCGTCGAGGATCCACACGTCCAGGACGCCGTCGTGGCGCACCGCCCGCATGGCCGCGAGCGTGCGCGCGACGACGTCGACCGGCTCGCGGTCGGGGACGATCGTCGTCAGCATGGCGACGCGCAAGCCCGTCGGCGGGCTGGAGGGGACGGGGTCGGCGGCGACCGCCGCGAACAGCAGCAGGTTCGCGACCTGCAGGAGTCGCAGCACCTCCACCGCGACCACCATCAGGGCGACCGCGCGGGTGAGCCACGGCGTCGCCGATACCGGGTCGCCGACGTCGGCGACCAGGAGACGCGTCACGAGGCAGGAGCCGGCCACGATGCTCAGCCCGGCCAGGCCGACCAGGGTCAGCCGGTCCCGGCCGCTCACGACGCGCCGGTAGGACGTGGGCTCCCCGGGACGTGGAGGCGCCGTCTCGCCGGCGATCGCGGTGCTGCCCGTGTAGCAGACGCGTGATTGACCCCGGATCGCCGGCTGCGCCATCATCGGCCTCCCCTGCCCTCGAGTCTCCACGCCGCGAGGTGTCGATGTCCAGGTCGACGTCCGCACCGGCCACGGGGAGCGATCCGGCACCGCGGCGCCGACGGGCGCCGCTCGGAGCGGTCGTGCTGCTCGTGCTGGCAGCGATCGGTGCGGCTGTCGCCGTGCCGGGTGCGACCCGACGCGGTGTCTCCTACGACGAGGGCGTCAGCGCGGCCATGGCCACCGTGTCGTGGCCGTCCCTGGTCGCCACCGTGCAGGCGACCGAGGTCAACATGAGCCTCTACTACGTGCTCCTGCGCCCGTTCGTCGGCCTCGTCGAGGGGCCCCTGGGCCTGCGCGTGGTGTCGCTCGCCGCGTTCGTCCTCGCCGTCCCGCTCCTGGCCGTCGTCGGGGCGCAGCTCGGTCACCCGTGGGCAGGGTGCGCCGCGGCGGTCCTGCTGGCGACGAACGCGTTCGCGGTCGAGTCGGCGCAGACGGCGAGGTCCTACTCCGTGCTCCTCCTGCTGTGGATCGTCACGACGTCGCTCATCCTGAGGGTGCGGGATGCGTCGCCGTCGTCAGCGGCGCGGTGGGCGCTGTGCTGGGGCGTCGTCTCGGGCGTCGCCGGGTACGTCCACCTCCTGGCCGTCGGGACCACGGTCGTCCAGCTCATGGCCGTCGCCCTGGCCTGGCCGCGGCTCCTGGGCCCGCTGGCCCGCGGGGCGGCCGTGGCTGCGCTGCTCTGGGCTCCGGCGGCGTTCCTCGCCGTCCGGCAGGGAGCCGCCGTCATCGGCTGGCTCCGTGAGCCGGTGCCGGCCGACCTGGTCCACGCCGTCGCGCGGACCACGGGTGGGCGCTGGTCGCTCCTGGTCGTCCTCGCCGCTGCCTGCTGGCTCCTGCTGGGCCACCGTCGCGACGCCACGGCGCGGTTCCTCGTCGTGCTGACGGTGACACCCGGTGTCGGGCTCTACCTGGCCTCGGTGCTCGGCCCGACCCCGCTGTTCGGACCCCGGTACCTGATCACGACCGCCCCGGCCGCCGCGCTGCTCGTCGGCACAGCGGCGACGCGGATGCGGCGCGGCCTCGCCGCCGTGGTGCTCGCGACCGCCGTCGTGGTGGCCGGCGCGGAGCGGGTCGGCAGCGACGACACACCCGACGAGGACCTCCGGGCCGTCGCCCGGTTCCTGTCGCTCGAGGCAGCGGTCGGTGACGCCGTGGCGTTCGTCGACCCGACGGCGGCGGCGGCCGTGGGGGTGCACTGGCCGGCCGCGCCCGCCTACACCGTCTTCCCGGCCACCCTCTCGGGCCGGTCGGTCTACGAGGGCCGACGCGGGATGGTCGGGGTCGAGTCCGAGGTGCCGGACGCGGTGCGGGCGGCGCGTGCGCACCGACGGGTGTGGGTCGTGGAGTCGCACCTGTCCACCCCCTGGGCGCAGGGCATGCGAGCGGAGCTGCTCGGCGGGCTCGACGCCGCCGGGCGACGGCTGGCGTGGTCCTGGCAGGCGCCCGGGGTGCGGGTGCTGCTGTACACCGCCGTCGAGGGCGAGGCGTAGACGCACCCGCCGGGGAGGACGACACTCGGTAGTCGTGGACGACCTGCGCCCGTGGGCACTGTGGCTGTCGCTCGCCGCGGTGACGCTGAGCCTGCTCGTGTGCCTCGGCTCGTCCCTCGTCACGGATCCGCCGCCGATCGAGGACCGCGTCGGCCAGCTCCAGGCCCAGCCCGCACCCGCGGGGGTCGACGACGACGACGTCGCGGCCCTCGACGCCGGTGAGTTCTCCGATGCGGCGTCGGACCCTCCCGGTCTGGGCGTCCCTGCGCTCGCGCTGGTCAACGGGCTCCTGCTCGTGACGGTCGCCCTCGCGACCCTCCCGCTCGTGGTCGGCAACAAGGTGACCGGATCGGTGCAGGGGGTCGTCAGCCTGCTGTCCGGGCTGGCCGCGTTGATCCTGGGGATCGTGCTGGCGGTCACCGCGGTCGCGGCGCTGCTCCTCATGGTCGGCCTGCTGCTGTCCCCGCCGTTCGGGACGCTCGCCTACCTCGCCGTGTTCGGGTTCTTCGACACCGACACGAGCCTGTGGCTGCTGGCGCTGGTCCTCGTGCTGCAGATCGCCGGGGCCGTGCTGCTGGTCGTCGCCCAGCAGCGGTTCCTGCTGAGCAAGGGACTCGTCCTGCTCGTCCTCAGCGCGCTGCTGCTCACGGTGCTCACCACCGTCCTGCACTCGGTGGTCCCGGGGATCCTGGTGAGCATCACCGACGCGATCGCCGCGATCGTCGCGGCGGTGGTGGCGGTGCTGTGGGGTCTGGCGATGCTCATCGGGGGGATCGTGTCGATCGTCAAGCTCGTCGTGGCGCTGCGGCAGGCGGGCGGCCGGCAGGACGAACGTGAGGCGTGAGGCGTGAGGCGTGAGCTCAGCCCTCCGCCTCGCCGACGCTGAACCGGCACGGCACGCCGAACGGTGCGCACGACAGGGTCAGCACCATGTCCTCCTCGTAGAGGTCCACCTGCGCGGGCTCCGTGCACGCGAGGTCGTCCGGTCCGAAGGTGCCGGGCGGGAACTCGGGCCCGTCGGCCGCTGCGGACGAGGCGGGAGCGTTCTCGTCGGCGCACAGGGTGAACGAGCCCGCGTCCGGGAGCGCGATGCGGCACGCGACGCCGGACGGGATGGCGAAGGTGCCCGTCGCGCGGTCCTCGCAGCCCGGCCGCGAGCGCGCCAGGTCCTCGAACGTCACGGTGTCCCGCGACCGCAGCCACCCCAGCACGGACTCCACGGATCCGCGGCCGGCGTCGGGCGGGCCGCCGGAGGGCCGCACGGCGCCGAAGAAGATCGTCAGGGTCGCGACGACGACGATCGCGAGCACCACGACGACCGCCGTCCGCAGGCTCACCCGTCACCGTCCGGCGGCCCGCCGAGGTACACGACCTCGGCCACGACGTGCGCGGGCTTCTCCTCGCGCACGATCCGCTCGACGAGCTCGGCGTGCTCGGCCGCCTCGGCCGGGACGGTCACCCGGACCAGGAACGGCACCGGCTCGTCGTCCGGACCGGGCACCAGGTCATCCACCTCGACGCCGGGGACGCCGAGCGCGAGGGTGAGGGCGGTCCGCAGGCCAGCGGCCGTGCCCCGGCGCCGGGCGAGCTCCGCCGACGCGGCGACGAGGACGCGCAGGCGGCCGTTGCCGGTCGCGAGCTCGCCGTCCTCGTCCTCGAGCCAACCCAGGAGGTCCACCCAGCGCGCGAGGTAGGTCACGAACCGGTCCGGGGTGAGGTACGGGTCGAACACCTCCGGGAACCGGTGCAGCACCCCCTCCACCGGCGCGTGCTGGGCGGCCATGACGTGGAGGATCCCGTCGAGCGGCGAGCCCGCCACCAGGGCGCGCCGGTACACCTCGGGCAGCAGCAGGGCGATGCGGTCGGCGTCCACGGTGGCTCACCGACGGGCGGTGTCGTAGGTGACGTCGAGGTCGTGCGTGCCGCCGACGAACAGCCACGTCGGCGGGAGCGTGACGCGCTCGATGTACACGGGGTCCGACGCCAGGTCCCAGCTGCGCCCGTCGGTGCTGCGGAACAGCCCGCCGGGGCCGCCGGTGAGGGCGAGCGGCGCGGTGTCCACGGCGACGGCCACGACGGGCGCGAAGCCACCGTTCTCCCGCAGCGGGAGCCCGCAGTCGATGGCCGGCACCCGCCAGACGCTGTCGGGGGTCGGCGCACCGAGGACCGTGACACCGCTGCGGGCGGTCGCCGCGACGACCGTCTCCCCCATGAGGGCGATGTCCAGGCAGGCGCCGCCCTGCCAGCCGGCGCCCACCCTCAGCCAGCCCTGCGGGTCCGGCTCGGTGCCGCGCAGCTCCAGGCGCTGGATGCCGACGCCGTCGTCGTCGCCGGTCGCGTAGGCGCCGGCGTAGACGAAGCTGCGGTTGCCCGACATCAGCCCGCGCAGGACGCGGACGTCGACGCCGGTCAGCCCGGTGGGGGTGAACGTGCCGGGTTGGCCCCCTTCGAACGAGACCCGGACGCCGCCGAACTCCTGCAACGCGACGGCCACCCGGAGCGCACCGCCCGGGTCGGGGACGCACGCGACGCTGTAGCAGGCGAGGGACGGGTCGCTCGCGGCCACGAGGATCCGCTCCGACGGCGCACCCACGCGCAGACGCTGCCGGTACAGGCCCTCGTCGGTCGCCAGGAAGGCGTACGGCGCCCCCTCCACCGTGCCGAGCGCGACGCCCTCGACGTGGAACTCGAACGCGCCGAACCGCGCCCACCGGTCGCCGTTCTCCAGCGACGCGTGCACGACGCTGGCCTCGGTCTCCGCCACCCGGGTGGTCGCCACCACGAGCCCGGGCCGGCCGGGCAGCACCGACAGCCGCTCGACCCGCTCGCCGGGGAACTCGGCGACCGGCTCCCATCCCTCGCCGTCGTTGACCGACCGGTACACCCGCTCACCGCTCGCGCAGAACCAGGTCCCCGGCTGGTGCGCGTCCCGGACGATGGCCGCGACGTCGCCGGGCATCTCCTCGACGACGAGGCGCACGTCGCTCACGTACCGGACGCCGCGCTCGGACTGCAGGACCTCGTACATGGTCGCGACCCGCAGCTCCTCCCCGAACGGCCAGCCGTGCCCGCCCGCGACCGGGACGGGCGACAGGACCCGTCGCAACCGGTCCGACAGCCGGGCGGCGACCGCGGTGCGGTCCTCGGCACGGTGCACGACGACCTTCGCGGTGACCCGCACCGGCTTGAGCCCGGCCCAGCCCACCCGCACCCGCGTCCCCATGGGCTGACGCTCCTCGAGCGCGGCACGGACGCGCTCGACCGGCTGGTCGGTCATGAGCGCGCGGATGTCGTCCGGACCGGCCGCCGTCACCGCGCCCTCGTCCAGGTGCGGGACGAGGAGCACCTCGACCTCGCCCGGCGTCGCGCCGCGCCACAGCTCGGCACGGGTGACGGCCCGCGCCCGGGACACGCCGCCGCTCGAGGCGACGGCGACGTGCTCGTAGTCGCGGGCGGTCACGACGCGGTCCAGGGCGTGCATCACCTGGGGTCCGCGGACCATGGCGTTCTCGAGCGTCTCGCCGTCCCGTCCGCCGGTCGCGGCCTCGCGGTTCACGACCTGCATGCCGCCGACGGGGTCCTTGAGGGTCGTCAGGGTCCCGGCGGCCACGTTCCCCGACGCGCCGCCACCGACGCGGTACCAGACCCGGATCTGCCGCCCGGCGGCCGGGACGGTCGCCAACGTCGTCGGGGTGTCGGTGAGCCCGCCCGACGGCGCCGCGAACCGCGCCGCGGGCGCGAACGTCACCGTCCCGGACGACCGGTCGACGACGTAGAGGTGGTCGTCCTCGTCCGCGGCCCGGACGGACCCGAAGTGGTTCGCCTCGGTCCAGACCCGGAACGTCGTCGCGCCCACCCGGCGTGCCGGCGTGCGCGCGTCGAGCTCCTCCGGTGCGCTCTCGACCGCCACCACGAGGTCGAAGTCGTCGCCGGTGGGCAGCGTGATGGGGGCCCGGGCCACCCGCACGCTCTGGCCCGGCGCGCCGGTCCCGTGCCCGACCAGCTCGCCGGCGACGGCCTCGCCGTGGTGGGCGAGGACGTCCACCTCCCGCTCCCCCGGGCGCAGGACGGCGTCGGCCGAGGTGACGAACACCGGCCCGCCCGACCCGCCGCGGGGCGCGGTGACCCGGGTGCCGCGCGGGATGGTCGTCTCGCCGGTCACCGGCGACCCCGCCGAGAAGGTGAGGACCACGGACGCCGACGCGGGCGGCTCCAGCCGCACCCCGATGAGGTTGAGGAACTGCACGTACGCCTTCTCCGGTGCACGGTTGACCCGGTAGACGAGCGTGTCGGTGAGGTACGCGAACGCCTCCAGCAACGTCGCCCCGGGGTCGCCCGGCGACAGGTCGGTCCACTCGGGGCTGCGCGCACGGATGACGGCCCGGGCCTCGGCGAGGAGCTGTGCGAAGTCGCGGTCGTCGAGGTTCGGCACGGGTAGCGGCATCTCAGACCCCCTCGGAGAGCGGTACGGAGACCTCGATGACGTCGGTCGGCCCGCCTGCGCGTGGCCGGTACTCGAGCACGACGTCGAGCACGTCCGGCCGACCGGGTGCCGGACCGGCGTCCACGGAGATCACCTGGGCGCGCGGCTCGAACCGCTCGACCGCGCGGCGCACGTAGTGGATGGCCAGTCCCGCGGTCGTGTCGTCGTTCGCGGAGAAGATCAGCGTGGTCAGCGCGCACCCGTAGTCCGGGCGCATCACGCGCTCGCCCGGTCGGGTCGACAGCAGGAGCAGCAGGGACTGGCGGACCGCGTCGTCGTCGTGCACCCGGTCCGGGCGACCGGTGGCGTCCACGGTCAGGCCGGGCCGGGCGTCGTCGAAGTCGGGGTGCCCGAAGCGCCACCCCACCCACCGGGTGCGTCCGGCCGGTCCGGTGTGTCCGGCCTGGACCCCGGCCCGACGGGCAGCCGGGCCGACCGCCGGGGTGCTCACGGCCCCTCCGCGACGAGCGTCTGGCCGGGATTAGCGACGCGGTAGCTGACGCCCATCGCCGGTGTGCCGTCGGTCAGGCCCACGAGGTCGGCGCGGATGACGGGCCTGCCCTCGATGAAGACGAACGGGGACCTGCCCTCCTTCACCCGCAGGGTCGTCGTGCACGGTTTGGTCGAGGGGCTGAGGTTCGGGCAGCCGGCGATCGGGCGGCCCACCGGGTCCTGCCCGACGACGACCCGCCGTCCCTGGACGTGGACCAGGTGCTGGGACGACGTCATCCGGACCTTGCCGCCGGGGTGGTCGCAGCGCACGTCGGCGTTCGGCACGAGCCAGGGGCGCAGGGTCGCCATGTCAGCCTCGCTCCATGTTGATCCGGGCGGCACGCAGGGTGATGGTCCGCCCGGGGGCCTCGACGACGAGGTCGCCGGCGGCGGTCAGGTGGACCCCGTCCTCGTGGAGGTCGAGCCGGCTGCCGGCTGCGTTGGCCAGCCGGACCAGGTCCGTGGCGGCGCTGAGCCGCACGACCTGCCCGCCGGGCAGCTGGAGCGCGTAGGCCCCGACGGCTCCGTCGGCCACCCCGGCGGCCGGCTCGGACCCACCGCTGGACCGCACGCCCCCCAGCACCACGCCGCGGCCGGGGTCACCCACGTCGTGCGCCACCAGGACGTGGTCACCGACGTCCGGCTGCACCGTGAGGCCCTTGCCCTCCCCGGCGCCCAGCGACAGCACGGGCAGCCACTCCGACTCCAGGCGGTCGTACGCCGTCAGGGCGACGCGGACGCGCCCGCGCTCCTCCGGGTCGTCGACCCGGAGCACCTCGCCCGGCGTCGTCCACGGCCGGCCGACGGAGTCGGCGCCGAGCCGGCCCGGGCGCAGGTGGGGCGGTGGCGCCGAGGACACCGTGCACGTGTACCCGCCGACGGTGTCGACGACGTGGTCGGCCGTCAGCACGACGTAGTCCCCGGCGGCCTGGGCCGCCACGCCCTGCACGGTCAGCGTGACCCCGGGCACGAGGCGGACGTCACCGCGGACGACGGCCCGCAGGCTGCGCGAGCGTCCGGTGCCCGCCGCGGTCAGGGCGGCAGCGTGCGCGGCCGCGTGGTCGGGCCCGGCCGTGGAGGTGCCCCCGACCACACCGCCGGACGCCGAGACCGAGCCGACGGCGTCCAGGTCCACCGTGGAGCTCTGGCTCGTCTCGTCGGCGACCCCGCCGGTGACGGGGTCCCACCCGGTCACCCGCCAGCTGTCGTGCACGCCGACCGCGCTCCGGGTGACCACGGCCTCGAGCAGGGTCTCGCCCCAGGTGACCTCGACGGCCGGCCCGGCGTCGTGCGCGCCGACCCCGGAGGCGACCACCCGGACCCGGTCGCCGTCGGCGTCGACCTGCCACCACAGCCCGGCCCGCCCGCACAGGTCGGTCACGAGGTTGAGCGTCGAGCGTCCGTCCTGCACGACCTGCGGCCAGCGGGGACCGGGCTGGGCGGCGTCGACGCCCAGGCCGATCTCGTCGGCGACCTCCTCGACCAGCCCGGCGACGGTCACGTCGACGAAGACGCGCAGGCGGGAGTCCTGTCGCCACCGGTGCGCCCGGTCCTGGGCGCGGACGGTCAGGGTGCTCGACCCGTCGGGCCCGTAGCGGTGCTCGACGGTCACCACCTCGCCGTGGAAGAAGGTGTCCGACCAGGCGTCGAGCGTCAGGGTCACCTCCGCGCCGACCTCGACGGTCGCCAGGACGTCGTCGAGCTCGCCGGCCCGCGTGCCGACGAGCTCGAGGCTGCACGCCGCCGGGGAGCTGATCTCGCGGCGGACCCGGACCGTCCGGAGCATCCGGGCGGACTCGTCCGGCAGCACCGAGCCGCTCAGCCGCACCTCCACCCGGGGCACCGCGACCGGGCCGGCGCCCCACGTCGACGTGCTCGTCGGCGTGCCCGCTGCCGTGCTCGTCGGCGTGCCCGCTGCCGTGCTCGTCGGCGTGCCCGCTGCCGTGCTGGTCGGCGTGCCCGTCGGCGTGCTCATGGGTGGACCGTCGAGGCCGGCAGCTGCTCGGGCGGGACGGGCACGGCCAGCTCCGTGCCGGGTGAGGGCCAGATGACGTCGAGCAGGTCGTTGAGGTCGGCGTAGCACCGCCACAGCCACGGCCGGTTGCCCGAGCGCTCGGCGGCGATCTGCGGGAGCGTCTGGCCGCCCGCCGCCGGTCTGCCGTCAGCCGGCCCGCCCGCGCCGAGGACCAGGTGCGTGCCGACCGGCGGCAGGGACCGCACGAGGTCGGCGTCCGGCACGGGCCCGGACAGCTCGGTCGGGTCCTCCAGCGCCGCCCCGGGGGGCTCGTTGACGCGCACGAGGCGCATGCGCACCCACGAGCGTCCCGGGACACCGCCCTGGTCGAACCGCTCGAGTCGCTCGGCCAGCGACTCCACGACGGCCAGCACGTTCCACGCCTTCCCCCAGACGAACCGGACGTAGGGCACGCACCGGCCGTCCGAGGCGGAGTTCTCCGCGAGGTCCCACAGGGGCCGCGTGAGGTGCCGGACGTCGAGCGGCACCCGCGCCGGGGGCGCCACGGGCGGGGTGACGGCCGGATCCGCCGACGACGGCGCCGGGGCGGGCGCCACGAGCGCCGGCGCGGTGGCGGCCTCCGTGAGCTGGACGTCGAACATCAGGTCGACGTCGATCTCGGTCCGTCCGCCGCCGGTGTGCAGCAGCGGGGAGTCGGTGACGGCGCGCCCCGACACGCCGCCCGACCCGGAGGCCAGGGGACGCAGACCGGCGACCCGCCGGTGCACCAGCCGCTCGGGGTTGAGCAGGCACGGGATCCGCTCTCCGGTCTCCTCGACGATGAACGCGACCCGCTCCATCAGCGGCTCCTCTGCTCGACGACGAGCGGGTCGGTGGCGTCGGTCGCCCCGCCGTCGGCGGTGGGCAGCACGCCGGACCAGGCCAGGACGGCGGCCGGTGAGCGTTCGTCGACGACGGCGCGACGGGGACGGTCGGGCAGCTCGGGCCACCGGGTGTCTGCGGCCGCGACGGGGGTCGGCCGTCTGCCGTGGTCGGGGCGGCGGTCGGCGCCGCCGGGGTGCGTCCACGGTCGGCCACTGCCCCCGGCGCACCGTTCCCGTCCGGCTCGTGTGCCCGGTCCGCCCGGTCCGAGCTGTCCGGCCCGGTCGAGCTGGCCGGCCGGTCCCGCCGGTCCGGCCATCGCGGGGCGGTCAGACCACGGTCGACGACCTCGTGGCCGGGGTTGGGTCACCCCGCGGATCCGGGAGGCGCCTGACCGTGGTCGCGGGGCGCGCGCGGTAGGGGCAGCGGGGGCGCCGGCAGCCGCGTGCGGGGACCGGACGAAGACGCTACCGACCGGCGGGCCGGAGCGGGCGGGTCCGGGGACGGCGTCGCGGTCGAGCGCGGTGTCGTGGTCGGACGCGGCGTCACGGTCCAGCGCGGCGTCGTGGTCAGCTCCGGCGTGGCCGGACCGCGACCGCTCCGGCGGCCCGGGTGGACGGGCCGCGTCGGGATGGTGCTCCGCCGCGCCCGGGGCAGCTCCGGGTGCGCCCGGCTCGGTGGCGCGCGCGGGGCGACGGCCGGGCCTCCCCGCGCCCGACCGGGGACGCACGGTCGGCGGGGCGACCGCACGCCCGACGGACGCCGGCCCCCCGGCCGTGCCGGCTGCGAGCGCTCCGCCGTGGGCCGTCCCGAGCGAACCGTCACCGACGTCGTGCCCCGGCCACGACGGCCACGGCGGCCCCGCGGCCACCGACCCGGCGGCGGGCGCGGTGCTCACCTCGGCAAGCCCCCGGTACCCGACGCACCCAGGTCGGCGGGACGTCCGGGTCGCACGGACACCCGCGGGCGCACGCCGCCCGGCGACGGCGTCCTCCGCGCAGCGAGGTCCGCCTCCGCGTCCCCCGCCCGGAGCGGTGCCGCGGGCTCATGGCGCTGAGCGTGGACGACGGGGCGTCCGCCGGATCGGTACGGGGCGCCGCGGTCGACCCCGGTCACCGTGCCGGCCGGCCCCCGCCCCGCGGTCTGCCCCTCGTGATCGGGTCCGGCGGCGTCCACGCCGGTCCTGCTGTCCTCCGCGGGCACCGGCTCCGCCGGGGCGCCGGGCGACAGCCGGACGTCGACGTCGAACCACCGTGGGTCGCGGTCCTCGACGTAAGCGAGCCACTCGGGGGCGGGCCGGCGTCGACGAACGGGTACGGCGACGTCGGCGGCCCGTCGCTGCCGGTCGGCGCCGTGCCCGGGCGGACGGTGCGGCTCCGTCCCGCCGTCCCGGGCCCGACCGGCGCGAGGACGCGCAGCACCCACCGGCCGACCTGCGCGGCGCGCCCGCCCCGCCACGGCACCGCGGGCACGGCGGTCACGCCCCTCGGGCGAGGGTCTCGTACGAGAGCGCGATCTCCTCGATGGCGACCTCGCGGGCCGTCGAGCGCAGCGTCGCGCCCTTCCACCGGACGGGCAGGGCGCTGACCAGGTTCCACTGGATCACCGGCACGGTGCCCTGCGAGTCGAGCAGCACGATCGTGACGTTGCGGCGGTTGATCCGCCCCGCCACCGTGTCCTCGAACCACTTCCACATCTCCGTGCGGTCGGTCAGTCCGTACCTCAGCGACACGTCGGCGTACCGGGTGATCGTCGGGACCTTGTGCACCACCTGGGACTGACCGGCCTCCCGGTACTCGTCGACGTCGACCGTGATGTCGAGCCCGGAGCACTCGATGAAGTGGCCCTCCGTGACGCCCTGGATCATCAGCTTGAAGTTGTGGGCCCGGAACGGGTCCGTCCACGCCGCGGTCCCGCCGGTCGCGGGCCCCGCCGTCCCCTCCGTCGTCTGGCTCACCGCTGACCCTCCTGCTCGACGCTCGCGCCGCCCTCGTACTGGCTGACCTTGAACACGATGAACTCCGCCGGCTTGACCGGCGCGAGCCCGACGTAGGTGGTGACGACGCCGGCGTCGATCTCGGACCGCGGGTTGGTCTCGTCGTCGCACTTGACGAAGAACGCCTCGGCGGGCGTCCGGCCCATGAGGGCCCCCTGGCGGTACAGGCGCTCGAGGAACGACCCGACGTCGCGCCGGATCATGTTCCACAGGATCGGGTCGTTGTTCTGGAAGGGGATCCAGTTCATCCCCTGCATGATCGACTCCTCGACCATGGCGAACAGCCGCCGCACGTTGAGGTACCGCCACTCGCTGCTGCTGCCGGCCAGGGTGCGCGCGCCCCAGACCTTGATGCCCTCGGTGGAGAAGAACCGGAGCCCGTTGACCCCGGCCGTGTTCAGCTCGCCCTGCTCGGCGGCGGTGAGGCGGTAGGTCAGGTCGACGGCGCCGCGGACCGGCTCGTTCGCCGGGGCCTTGTGGACCCCGTGCGTCGCATCGGTGCGGGCCCAGATCCCGGCGAGGTGCCCCGACGGGGGCGCCTCGACGATCCGGCCCGTTGCCGGGTCCACGACCCTGATCCACGGGTAGTAGAACGCCCCCAGCTCGACTGCCGCGGTGCCACACCGGGTGCCGCGGTCGCCCGCGGACCGCCGGGGCCCGCGGCGCCGCGACCGTGCGCCGGTCTGTCGCCGTCGGCTCCATCCCCGGCCGAGTGGTCGCCGTCCCCGACGCCGTCGCCGTCCCCGACGTCGCCGTCACCGACGCGCGCGGGCGCGTCCGACGGCGCCGCGTCGGGGCCGGCGTCGGGCGGCGCCGTGCCCACCCGCGTGAGCTGTGAGATGTCCTGGACGTCCAGCGGTGCGTCCAGGATCGCCACACGGTCCTTCTGGTTCTCGCAGTGCGTCAGGAGTGCCTCGTACGACGCGGCGTCGGTGTACCCGGGCGCGGCGACGATCGCGACCTGGTCCACCTCCTCCAGGACCGAGATCCCGGGACGGCGGGTCGTCCCGGTGAGCGTGCCGCCCTGACCGACGTTGAGGACGAAGCAGCGTCGGCCCTCGTTGGCGAAGAACCCGGCGACGGCCAGCGTCAGCGGCGTGCTGGGCCCCTCGCTGGGGAACATCCGCTGGTAGTGCAGCCAATTGTTGACGGCCACCGGCTCACCGACCGGTGCATCCGGCGAGCCGACGAAGCCGACGAACGCCGGGGTGCTCGTCCCGACCGGCTCGATCGGTCGTGCGCCGCTGGGGACTTCTTCGACGTAGACGCCGGGCGTCAGGGGTAGCGGCACGGTGGACCTCCTGGAGTGGGACGGAGCGGCGACGAGGGTCAGGGCACGAGCCCCGGGAGCGTGAGGTCACCGAGTGCGCCGTCGGGGGCGGGCTCGAGACGCAGGACCGTCGACGCCCCCCGGGCGGCGACACGGACGCGCAGACCGAGCTCTGCCGCGACGGCCGCCCGGATGCCGAAGCGGCCGCGGCGGTCCGTGGTGACGTCGGGCCCGTTCGGCAGGACGGCGACGACGGCCGAGGGGACCGGCGAGCCGTCGTCGGTCACGACCCGGCCGGTGAGCTCGAGGAAGGGCATGTTCTCCACCCGCATGCTCCGGACCCGCGGGGCCACCGCCCGGTGCAGCAGGCGGCGCACCGGGACGTGGACGAGCAGCCCGGGTCTCGCGGGCAGGGCGAGGGACCGCCACAGCCACGGCTGCGGGCCCTGCGGGTCGACGTCCCAGGCGCCGTCCGCGAGCGCGGACAGCGCGAGGTCGGTCATGCGGGCGGCCCGGTCGACCGGGTCACCCCCGACCACGGTCACCAGGACGGTCACCCGGACGTCGGCCGTGCTGACGGTGCGGGCGGCGGGGCCGGCGCCGGTCAGGGGTGTCAGGCCGACCGGCTGCACCAGGGCCGCCAGCGCCTCGCCCGCCGCGGAGGTGTCGTCCAGCACCGGCAGACCGGTCAGGGACGTGACCTGCTCCCGGAGCGCGTCCAGCGCCGCGGTCCACTCGCCGCCGACCGTGCCGGCGGTGGCGTCACGGGTTGCCGCTGGCATATGCCCAGAGCTCGAACGGGGTGGCGTAGTAGATCCACCCGAAGAACCCGTGCACCGCGGACCGCGGCGGCGGGCGCAGATACCAGGTGTCGCGCAGGTGCGCCGCCCGGAGCACGGCGCCCACCGGCGCGAACAGGATCGCCAGGGTCGCGGTCGCCACGTAGGACACCGCGAACAGGGGCAGGTAGGTCGGGCCGAAGATCCTCGACTGCAGCAGATGCATCCGCTCGTGCTGGCCGGCGCCACCGAGGTTGACGATCCCGAGGGTCTGCAGCACGTCGGTCCCGAAGCCGGACGTCCCCCGCGGCAGGTAGCAGATCCACGTCCGGCCGGCGCTCTGCGTGCGGGAGGGGCGGCCGACCCAGGGGTAGACCAGGTTGCCCACGAGCCCGCCGAACACGGTGTTGGGCAGGCTCCACGTGTGGTCGAGGAGCAGGATCAGCCAGTGACCGATCCGCCCGAGGTCGTAGCTCGCCAGGAGGCCGGCGAGCAGCCCCTGGACGGCGACGACGACGAGCACGGGGAGCATGACCGCCGGCTCTGCCGCGAGCGGCAGCCAGACGCTCAGCACCCGGAGCGTGACCCACGTCGTGGCGGTGGCCACGGCGACGGTTCCCAGTACACGTAGGACCGCCATGTCGAGTCCTCAGGGGTTGATGAGTCTTTCGGGTAACCGGAAGTCCCCGATGATCGGGTCGTCCAAATCGTCGAGGTCGAGGAAGACGCCGCCGTCGAAGATCGGCGGGAACGGGAAGCCGCACTCGAAGAACGGCCGGGGGCGGCCGGTCGAGATGCGCACCGACGAGCCGACGTCGACCTGCGCGCCGGCGGAGGGGTCCTGCACCTCGACACGCGGGTCGCACTCCCCCGACTGACCGACCTCCTCCAGCGTGACCGTCAGACCGAGCGCGGCCAGCTGCTGGAACGCGATGCTCCGTGGCTCGCCGAGGAAGCCCGGGACGACGACCTGCGGGATCGGGGCGGGGGCGACGACGCCCGTCAGCTCGCTGAACTGGTCCGTCGCCTCGGGGTCGTCCTCGTCGCCGCTCAGGGCGCTCTCCCTGACCCGGATCCGCTGCCCCTCGAGCTCGGTGCTGATGGTGAAGGTCTCACCGATCGCGGTCGCACCGCCGAGGGTGACGTCCGTGCAGCTGTCGGTGTCCTCGGCGCCTCCGGAGCAGGACTGCCAGATGTGGACGAGCGGGACGTCGTCCGGTGACCACGTGCCCGGCACCACGGTCAGCACCTGGCCGACCGTGGGCTCCCCGAGACCTCGGGTGCCGTGAGCGGGTCAGGGGCGGGCTCCCGGATGACGAACCACCAGATCGCGAGCGCCCCGAGCGCGAGGACGAGCACCGCGCCGATGATGGCGAGCAGCAGCCATCTCGGGAACCCCGGCTTCTCCAGCGGCTCGGGGATGGTGAAGGCGACCGCCTGCCCCTGGGCGACCTGCTCCGGTCGGTCCTCCGGCGAGACGTCGAGGCGCATCGCGTGCTGACCCACCGGAGCCTCCGCGGGCACCGTGATCCGCACGTCTGCGGTGAGGGTGGCGGCGTTGCCGAGCGGACGCTCGACGTCGCCCACGACCGCCAGCCAGTCCGGGTCCGTCGCCGCGATCGCCTGCGGGAGGAGTCGGACCCGCACCGGCCGGCCGGAGGTGTTGAGCACCGAGAACGACGCGGTCCCCGTCCGTGTGGCCCGGTCGAGCTCGACAGAGGTGGGGCCCGTCACCGAGAACGGTGCGGGTTGGGTCGTGACCGGCTCATCGGGACCGAAGTCCCCGTCGAGAGGATGCCCCACGGGACCAGCGTAGTGATCCGCGTCACGGTGCGCCATGACTTCTCCCCCGCCATTTCCACGAATCAATTCGACTGCAACGGAATGGGCCCGCGTCCAGGCGTCACCGAGAGCTCGCGGCGACTCGGTGGGTGGTGCGCCGGCGGCGCGTCGTCCTCAATGCAGATCGGTCGCCCGGCTACGAGCGTTTGGTGAGGCCGTCCGTGCAGCTGGAGGAGAGCATGTTGAGCTTGAAACCGTCGGAGCTCACGTCGAACGTGAGCAGCGTGCCCTGGTCCTCCTCGGTCAGGTAGCACTCCTTCTCGCCGTCGTTGTCCCACACACCCTTCTCACGTCCGTCGAGCACCTCGACGCGCACCGTCCAGTAGTCGAGCCCCGTGAACAGGCCGGTCTGGTACCGGACGGTGAGGGCGGCCTGCCGGACGCGCCGATCGCGACGTCCGCCCACGTCGTCTCCTCGGGTGGGGCGCTGCCGTGCCGGTGCGTCAGGGTGATGGTCGCGGCGCTGTCGAAGTGGTTGGCCACGGTGACGGTCGTCGTGCGGTTGTCAGCCATTTCGGCCTCCTGGTCCCGGGGACCCTTTCGTCGCCATTGTGCGGTTGCCCGTCCGCCGACGGGCGACCGCCGTGACGCCGATGTCGTCGCTCGCGACGTCAAAAGTCGCGCGAGCGCATATATCCGGCTCGTGCGGGACCGGTCGGCACCGACTGCAGCCGCCGTTCCGTGATGGCGTCGCTCCAGTCCGTTCTACTCCCGGCTCGCCCGGCGGTCAACGACTTTCGTGGGGTCGGCGAGAATGCGCGACGAGATGCGCACGTGCCCCCTGGACGGCGTGCGACGGTCGCGGGAGCACGCCCGTCCACGCCTGTCCACGGCAGGCGGCACGGCGGTCCGGTGGCGACCGGTGCGGCGGGCGTTGACGCGGGCCGACGCCTGCAGTACTCCTGCCACATGACCCTCGGGGACATGTTCGGCCGGTACGTGCTGTCCAGTGCGGACGCGGACACCGCGCTCGCCGAGCTGGCCCGGTCACGCGGGCGGCCGTACTACGACGCGGACGCGGACGGCGAGGCGTGCGACGCGTACTACGGCGACGTGGCACCCGAGGGGCTCGGGGACCTCGTGCGCCGGACGCACCAGCGGACGCCGACCTACAAGCCGGCGCGGGAGCTCTACCCGTGGGTCGACCTGCAGCCGGACGGCTCGATCCGCAGCATCTACACGGGGCACGAGTGGGACCCGGCGGAGCTGATCCGGGCGGACCTCGACATCGCCGCGGCCCGCAGGGAGGCCATGACCGCTCGGCTGGGCGTGCCGCCGGTGACCGTGGTCGCCGGGACGGGGCCCACCGCGGCCGTCGATGCCCAGGTGGAGGCCCAGGTGGAGGCCGAGGTGGAGGCCGCGCTGCCCTACAACTGCGAGCACGTCGTGCCGCAGAGCTGGTTCGCGAGGAAGGAGCCGATGCGCGGAGACCTGCACCACCTCTTCGCGTGCGAGTCGCGGTGCAACAGCTTCCGGGGCAACACCCCGTACGCGGAGTTCACCGACTTCCCCGCGGCCCGGAGCGGCAACCCGGCGATCACCGCGGTGCGCGGGGACTGCGGGAAGAGCGAGGGCGGCGGGTTCGAGCCGGCGCACGGCAAGGGTCCTGCGGCGCGCGCGCTCCTCTACTTCCTGCTGCGCTACCCCGGCGTCGTGCAGGACGTCGAGATGCCCCGGGCCCGGCAGGAGACGGTGCTGGCGTGGCACGAGGCCGACCCGGTGACCGAGTGGGAGCGGCACCGCAACGCGGCCATCGTCGAGCGCCAGGGCAATCGCAACCCGTTCGTCGACCGGCCCGAGCTGGCGAGGAGCCTGCTGCCCACCCTGGTGGCGACCGTCGGCCCCTGACGTCCGCCGGCGCCGCGTCCGGGGCCTCCCCGCCGCAGCGGCTCAGACGTCGTCGGGGGCGCGGACGAAGCGCACGTCGGCGCCCGGCGGGATCTCGCGGCGGGCCAGCACACGCAGGTCCGGGAACTCCGAGCGCAGCGACTCGCGCAACCAGGCACGGACCGCCAGGGAGTCCGCGACCAACGGGTGCTCGCGGGCGAGGTGCCCCATGGCGCGCACCTGCGCGGCCGCGTGCTCCGCCTGGACGTCACCCACCCGCAGCCGCCCCTCCGTGGCCAGCGCCTGCACCGCCCTCTGGAGACCCGTGCTGAGCTCGAGAGCGGTCGTGGGACGGCTGCTGCCGGTGCGCCACCGCTCCTCCGCCGCCTGCTGACGCACGAGCGCGATCGCATCGCGGGGATGCGGGAGGGCCTCGATGGGGACGCCGGACCGGTACGCGCCGCCCTCGCGGAGGCGCAGGAGCTCCGCGTGCGGGTGGAGGTCGAGGTCCAGCAGGCGGTCCAGGATCGTGGCGAGGTGCCGCAGCGAGGTGCCCTCGTCGACGGCCACGCGCGTGAGCCCGGTGAGCCACTCCAGCGGGTACAGGGCGCGCACCGCCTCCAGCGTGTCGGGCAGAGCCAGCGCGAGCCGGCCGGTCATCTCCTCGACGGCGTCGGTCGAGATGAACCAGTCCGCACGCGTGCGCACCGCGACCGCGAGCGCGTCGGCCACGGCCGCGAGGCCCGCGCCGGTCGGCAGACGGTCCGGCCACGTGCGGACGGCGTTGAGACGGAAGGCGAACGCCCGGTCACCGAGGCCCGCCGTCGGGGCGAACCGGAAGTCGGGTCCCAGGATGCCCAGCTCGCGGTACAGCGCGGTCCGCAGGTCGACGAACACGTCGTCGTCCCGCGCCTCGCCGGACGTGATGGACCGCAGCGTGTCCGGCTGCAGGACGACGTCCAGCACCGGGGCGCGGCCGGCGGTGATGAGCTCCTCGGCCAGGACGACGGGGTGGGTGACGGCCGACCGGGAGCCGATCTCGGCGAGGTCCTGCGCACCGGCGGCGAGGGAGATCCCGCAGTCCACGACCGTCGTCAGCACCTGCCGCAACGCGTGCGCGTCCCGTGACGCGCCGCTGTCGGGACGGGACAGGGCGAGGTCGAGGTGCGCCGGACCGACCAGCGCGGAGAGCCTGCTCTGCAGGGCGATCGTGCACAGGCCGGCCGCCACCCGGACGAGCACGTCGCCGTCCACCGACGCGATCTGCGACGTCCGCCCCTCCGTGGCGTCCTCCACCAGCCGGACGGCCTCCTCCGCCGTGCAGCGCAGGCGCTCGCCGTGCACCCACAGGCCCCACAGCGCACTCGGCCCGTCCGTGCGCTCCGCGGTCACCTCGGCGCGTCCCGGCAGGCCCAGGGCGTGCAGGTGCTCGGTCACGACGGAGCTCGCCGCGTCGCGCACGGCGACGTGCGTGGCGCCGTCCACGGCCGGTCCGGGCAGGGCGAGCCGGACCGGCACCACCGGCACCACCGGCACGCCGGACGGGGTCGGCGGGTGCATCCCCGGACCGCGCGCGTCGGCGACCATGCGACCTCCTAGCTCGCGGGCTCGTCACGGGGGCCGCTCGGGCCGCTCGAGCTGCTCGGGCCGCCGCCTGCGGCGTCCCGCTCGGCCCGGTTCAGGACCGCCGTCCTGGCGCCACCGGCGGCCAGGAGCCGCCACAGGTAGGAGCGGACCGCGGTGTCGCCGACGACGATCGTCGGCGGCTCGTCGCCCTCCACCGTCACCCGGCCGTGCCAGGTCCTGATCTGCGGGACGAGCTCGCGCGCCGTCGGCCACGGCACCTGCCAGATGGTGGAACCGTCGGCGGGGTCGATCGCCAACCCCCGGCGACCAGCTCCTCGAGGCCCGCGGGCAGCTCGGCCCCCGAGGTTCTGGCTCCGGGCAGCGTGGGCGCCAGTGCCAGGCGCAGGTCGGCGCTCACGCGCAGGATCTCCTGCCGCCTGCCGGACTCGATCCGGGCCAGCGCCCTGAGCACCTCGCGACCGCGCGTGAGCCAGACGCCTTCCCTCAGGAGCATGCGCAGCACCCGGTGCGTCCGGATCCGCATGGTCCAGTCGCCGAGAAGGGTCGCGGCCACCCGCGAGCGCTCCGGCTCGTCGAGTGCGAGCTCCTCCACCCACGACCCGAGGTCGTCGGGCCCGAACAGACGCGCGACGTTCTCCTGCATCACCGCCTCGAGCGCGTCGACGACCTCGCGGAGGCCGCTCGGGTCGTCGCTCGACGACGGCAGGCTCGACACCGTCCCGGACGCGACCAGCTCCCCTCCCACCGGACCTGGAACTGCGCCGGCTCCAGCCCCGGGCCGCCCCGGAAGCGGATGCCGGGGATGGTGATGCCCGTCCGGGCGCGCAACCGCTCCCGCAGCTCGGGGACCAGTCGGCTGAACAGCACCCACCCCGGTCCGGTCGTCCCGGCGACCAGCCCGTCACCGAGCGTCACCGACACCGGGTTCTCCAGCGGGAAGGTCGTCGTGCTGTCGATGTCCGTGCGCCGCATGCGGTACACGGTCTCCAGGTCCGCGGCGGCTGCCAGTGCGGCCACCAGCGCCGCCGCCTCCGGCGGCGATCCGGGATCCTCCCGCAGCGCGGTGACCGCGTCGCTGAAGGTCCAGTAGGCGCCGGGCGCCCGCACGAAGATCCCGACGACGGCGCGGGCGTCGTCGTCCCCCGTGGCGCCTGCGGCGGCGGACGTCAACCAGCCGAGGGCGTCCGCGTGCCGCCCCAGGAGGAGGGCGCACATCGCGGCGCGGAGGGCGAGACCGTCGCGCAGGTGCGTGAGGTCGTCGAGGTCGCGTGCCGGCCGGCCGGCGGCGTCGTCCGTCGACGCGACCAGCAGCTCCGCGTCCAGGGCGCCGAACAGCCGGACGTACCGGGACGACGCCTCCTCGAGCGGCGACCCGGCGCGGACCAGGTCGTCCCCCTCCCGGCACAGGTCCGCGACGCGGGCCCCGATGGCGCGCCGGCTCTCCGGGAACCCGTCCTCGGCCAGCGCCAGGTAGTGCTCGAGCGCGGTGGCGTGGTCGCCGGCCTCGCCCGCGAGCCGTGCCAAGGCTGCCCGGGCCGCCAGTCGACGGGGGCCACGTCGTCCGCCGGCTCCGCGGACGCCAGTGCCTCACCGGCCTCCGCCCGGGGATCGCGGTCACTCCGCGCGAGCTCGTCCATCCGTGCTGCGCACAGCGCCTCGATCGGTCCGACGAGCTCGCGGGCCGCCGTCGCGTGGGGGACGTCGCCGTGCGACGCACGAGCGACGGCAGCTCGGTGTCGCGCAGGTGGCACACGGTGTCCCACCACGGGCACTCCCGGACACCGTCCTCGACGAGCCCCTGCCCCCGCTCCAGGTCGCCCGGGCCGCCGCGTGCCAGCAGGATCAGCCCCAGGTCGATCCTCTGGTTGGAGGCATTCGTCGGACCGTCGCCGAGCGATCCCTCCAGCAGCTGGGCCGCGCGGTCGAGGTGGCCCAGGAGGTAGCCGGCCCAGGCCGCGGTGTGGCGGTCGCCGGGCTCCGGGGCGTCCTCCGCGGGCCACAGGTGCGCCATCGCCGCGGCGGCGTCGTCGTCCCGTCCGGCGCGGGTCAGGCAGATGCTGCGGACGCGGGGCTCGAGCGGATCGACCTCACGGTCGGCAGGCGCACCGTCGAGGACCGCGAGCGCCGAGTCCGGACGGCCCTGCAGGACGTGGAGCAGCGGGATCTGCAGCATCGCCCAGGGAGTCCCGAGACCCGCCGCGGACGCGATGGCCTCGTCCACCCGTCCCACGGCGGCGAGCGACCGGGACGTCACGTACGCCGTGAAGTCGTCACCGGGAGCCGCGAGGCGCGCCCGGTCCGCGGCGTGCAGCGCGGAGCCGGTCATCCCGAGCTCGAGGTGGACCATGGACAGGAAGGACCATGCCGTCGCGGAGCCGTCGTCCAGCAGCAGGGCGCACTCGACGTCCCCGACGGAGGTCCAGACCCGGTGTCGCTCGCTCTGCTCCCGGACCACGTGGTCGTGCCGGAGGAGACCGTGCACCAGGTGCACCCACGACTCGTCCGCGGTCGGTGCGCGCAGTGCCGTGCCGGCGTCCCACGCGGCGATCCCGGCCCGGACGCGCGCGGCGTCCACCGTGCCGTCCGGGAGCTGCGCGAGCAGCCGGAGCACCTCGGCGAGCCCCCAGTGGTACAGGGCCTGCGTGCCGTCGAGGCTGATCGCACGCTCGAGGTACCCCCGGGCGGTCGCCTGGTCCCCGTCCTGGGAGTAGCGGTCGCCGGCGTCGTGGTACGCCCGAGCGGCCTCCGCCGGGCGCTCCAGGCGCTCGAGCAGGTGCGCCTTGTCGACGAAGGCGCGGCGCTCCTGGTGCTGCGCCGTGCCCGACATCCCGAGCGCCAGGGCC
This sequence comes from Cellulomonas sp. ATA003, assembly GCF_031582905.1. NCBI lineage: Bacteria > Bacillati > Actinomycetota > Actinomycetes > Micrococcales > Cellulomonadaceae > Cellulomonas > Cellulomonas sp. ATA003. The sequence goes on along the minus strand of NZ_CP133990.1, from coordinate 1,924,205 downwards.
CGGTCGAGGGCAGCGAGGGCGTCCTCGGCACGGTCGGGGTCCTGGGACAGCCGCCGGGAGAGGCGCCAGTAGAGGTTGCCCGTCGTCGGTGCGTGGAGGCGGTCGAGCTCGGTGACGTCCGGGACGACGGCCGCTGCCGCCCGGTCGTACAGCGCCGTGGCACGCGACCAGTTCTGCGCCCGCTCCTCGAGCACGGCCAGCCCCACCAGGCCGGCCGGCTCGTCCGCCGTGATGTCGACCGCGCGCTGGAACTCGGCGCGGGCCGCGTCGATGTCGTCCTCCGCCAGCGAGCACTCCCCCAGCACGGCGACCAGCCGGCTCTCGAGCGCGGGGTCCCCGTACCGCGCGGCCGAGGCGGCGGCCCGCTCCAGGCGGGCCTGCACCGGTGTCGTCCTCGCGCCGGACCGGATCGACCCGCGCGCGAGCAGCACCTCCAGGTCGACCCGGTCGTCGATCGTGAGCCCGTCCGCCCACGGCCCGTCGAGGATGGTCCGTGCGACCGGCACGACGCCGGGCAGCCGACCGTGGGCGAGCGCGTCCGCCGCGGTGCGTGCCGAGGCGACGAGCTCCGGCTCGTCCCCGGGGGCGAGCCCGAGGGACGGCTCGCACAACCGCTGGGCGACGTCCGGGCGGCCCGCGAGCAGCGCCTCGACGTACGACACGACCCAGGCGCGGGAGGCCTGCACCCCGGTGCCCGACGCCGCGTCGCGCCGGCGTCGTTCCCACCACGCCTCGGAGAACGGCACGACGCGCTCGGCGGCGATCCGGTCCAGCTCGTCCTTCGCGCGGTCGACGCCGCGGAGCACCGCACCGAGCGCACGCGACAGGTCGGTGACCGCGGCGGTCAGCGTCTTCTCGTCACCGGCCGCCGCGAGGAGGGTCTCGCGCACCGAGGCGGCGAGCTGCGGCTGGTCCGGGAGGTCGTCGAGGGCTGCCAGGAGCGCCTGCAGGACTCCCGACACCCGTGGGTCCGACCTCAGCGCATCACGCTCCACGGGTCTCGCCCCTCAGCTCGGTGAGCATCTCGATGTAGGCGTTGCCGTGCTGGTCGACGTCCGCGCGCAGCTGCGTCCGGATCCTCGACCTCGCCGTCTCGAGGTCGAGCTCGTCCCACCGGATCGTGTCGAGCCACCCGGCGATGAGCTCGAAGGCAGCGGCCGTCGGCGCATGGTCCTGAGCGATCCTGCGCAGTCGCTCGGTGCGGGCCCGGGACGGCGCCCTGTGGTCGTCCTTGGACGTCCGTGGCCGGGCGGGCTCCTGCGTGGGGAGCCCGCCCTCGACCAGCCGCCCGTCGCGGCTCTGGAGGTAGAGCACCGGCGCCCCGAACAGCGGGTCGTCCTCGTCCGGCAGGTGTCGACGCGCCTCGCGCACCGCCGCGTCGACCGGGGCGCCGTCGGCGATGGCCTCGTACAGCGTCTGGGTGAAGTCCCGGGCCTCGGCGGGCGGCAGGGCGTACTGCATCGCGAGGACCGCCTGCACCCCGCGGCGCACGAGCTCCCGTGCGTGCCCACCGAACGTCGCGGCGTAGTCGAACGGGTCTGCCTCGACCAGGTGCAGCACGACCAGCTGCGGCGCGTCGAGGGTCATGCCGCCGTCGGCCACCTTGGTCAGCGCCGTCACCAGGGTGCGCTCGCTCTGCCCCGGGGGACGTCCGGCAGGTCGATCTCCATGTCGCCCGCCGCCGTGCCCCGGCAGACCCCGATGATGTGGAACACCCGCACACCGCGGACCAACGCCTTCTTGATCTCGGCCGGGTCCCACTCGTCCGACCGGGACACGATCGCGGTCTCCACCTCGTTCCCGATCGTCGTGATCACGCTGCCGGCGTCACGCGCCGTGGAGTCCAGCTCGGCGGACCGTGGGATCGTCATCACGAAGTGCACCTTGAGGGGACGGTCGGCGAGCTCGACGGGGGCGGCGGACGGTTGAGCTCGAGGGACCGGCTGAGCACCAGCCGGTCGGTGACCGCGACGAAGTACCCGTCGGGCTGCGGGTGGTAGAGGAGCTCCCACGGGAGGTCGCTCAGCCAGGTCTCGTGGTGCGGCTCCAGGTCGATGCGGAGCACCACCCGCAGGTCCCGGCCGGCGTGGTCCGCCTTCGCCCGCGTGCGGTCGAGCAGCGCGCCGACGTCCCCCGGGAACGCCAGGCGGTACAGCTGCTCGCCCAGCGCCTTGAACGTGTCGGGTACCGGCAGGGAGGCGTAGGTGGTCGGGTCGCTGCGGCGGATGGTCGTCAGCGCCCCCAGCGGGCCAGCCAGCACCGGAGCACCTCGATGGTCTGGCGGCCGCTCATGTCCAGGTCCAGCCTGCCCGCCGTGAGGTCCCAGTCCGGGCCCGTGGCCGCGGCACACACCTCGGCGGCGGTCAGCGTCACGGTGAGCTCGTACGCGTCCCCGGAGGTCACGGCCCACCGCGCACGGTCTCGGCGACCGGAGCCGGAACCTGACCCGGAGACGGGACCGGAGCCGGAGACGGGACCGGAGCCGGAGACGGGGCCGGAGCCGTAGCCGGAGCCGGAGCCGGAGCCAGGATCGGGTCGAGCACGCCGCCCCGATCCTGCGCGTAGACGACCGGTAGGCCGATGAGGCGGGGGTCGTGCTGCGGGGACGTGGGGCCGGCGAGGAACTCGCGCCCTCGCTGCGCCGCGGCGTCGATCTCGTCGCCCTCGAGCAGCGCCCGGTACACCTGCGCCGCGAACGTCGAGGCGACCTCGGGACGGACGTCGTACCTCATGCCGATCACGCACGGCAGCCCGTGGCGCACCATCTGCTGCGCGACACCGGCGAACGACGCCGTCGGGTCCTCCTTCGCTCCGACGCAGGACTGCAGCAGGACGAGGCGCGGGCCGGCCCCGGCCCCGGCGACGATCCGGGCGAGGTCGTGGCCCGAGAGCCACGTCGCCGTCCCGGCGACGTCGACGAGGGCGACCCGGCCCTCCCCGGCCGTCGCGTCGTGCCTGCCGTGGCCGACGAAGTGCAGCACGTCGGGTGACACGGCCCGCAGCGCCTGCTCGAGGGCCCGGGGGTGGGCTCCGTCAACCGTTCGACGGTGACCGGGCCGAGGTCCCGGAGCCGGTCCACGACGTTCTCGACGGTCCCGGCGACCACGTCGGCCTCGTCGCTGGGCTGCGACACCACCAGGAGCACCGTCACGTCCGGACGCGGGCCGGACGCGTCGCGTGGCGCGTCGCTCGACACGGTGCGGGAGGTCAGGAACGGGGGTCGGTGCCGAGGAAGGTGCCTGTCCCGTCCGGGACGTGCAGGTACTCCCAGGGCAGCGCCGCCAGCTGCCGCCCCACGGGTGTCGCGGGGAACGACAGCTGCAGCCGCAGCCGCTGGCCGTCGAGCAGCTCGTCGCACCGGTGCAGCACGAAGTCCCAGGTGTCACCGTCCAGCAGCGCCCGGAACAGCAGGGACCCGAAGGCGCTGACGTCGTCGCGCGCCCAGCCGTCAGCCGTCCGCGCGAGCCAGCGGTCGAACACCCTGATCAGCTGCTCGTCGACGCCGTCGAGCCGGGTCCGCGCCCGCGGCGACCGGTGACCCTCGGGCGTGCTGGCCCGGACGGTGCCGTCGTCGTCCACCTCGATGGTCACCCGCCGCGGAGCCGGAGTCGCCAAGGCCACCGCGCTCGCCCCCTCGCCCGTGCGGACGTCGGCGCCCCTAGGGCGCTTGGACGAGCCCCTGGCCGCGGTCCGCGACGTCCACGTCGGAGGCCAGGGCGTCGAGGCGCGCGTTGGCCAGCATCCGCGTGAGCACCGTCGAGGCCGTCAGCGGCAGCATGGATGCGGCGATCTCCTCCCACCACAGCGCCAGCACACCGGCGACGTGGGGCGTCGCCATGCTCGTGCCGTTCAGGGAGACCAGGCCCTGCCCACCGGCCTGCGCGGACAGCACGTCGACGCCCGGGGCGGCCACGAGGGGGAAGGTGTTCGAGAACGGGGCGATCGACAGCGCGCTCCCGTTCTGCCCGAGGGCGCCGACCGACACGACGCCCTGGCCCGCGGCCGGGATCGACACGGCGATCTCGTAGCTCGGGTCGACGTCGCGCTTGCTCTCGTTCCCGGCGGCGGCGACCAGGATGGATCCCGACGTGAACGCCGCCTGGGCCTGCACCATCTGCATCAGCGCGTCGAACATGCGCAGGTTGGCGCGGTAGCCCTCCAGCGCGGCGGACGTGGCCAGGTCCACCGGCCACCCGTTGTCGGTCAGCTGGGTGACGAGTCCGGGGAAGTCGAAGCCGATGGACATCGACACCACCGACGCCCCCTGCTGGACCGCCCACTGGATGCCACGGAAGATCATGTCGGAGGTGCCGCTGCCGTCGTCCGCGAGCACCTTGCCGATCAGGGCACGGCTCACCCCGGGGGCCACGCCGATCCGGGTGCCGTCCACGTCCCGCCCGAAGATGGTGCCGGCGCAGTGGGTCCCGTGGCCCTGGACGTCGCCGATCCCGGTGCCGGAGAAGTCCTCCTGCACGAGGTCGACCCCGGCGAACGCCGGGTGCTGGGCGTCGATCCCCGTGTCCAGCACGGCCACCGTCACCCCGGCCCCGGTCCGGGTCGACCGGTCGGCGCCCACCGCGCGGACTCCCCAGGTCGGTCCGGAGCCGGCGCGCGCATCCGCCGCGCCCGCTGCGTCCCCGCCCGCTGCGTCCCCGGCCGCCCGGGCGCCGACCGGGAACACCAGCTTGACCGGGATCACCGGCGCGACCGCACGCACGTCCGGCGCGCGGGCCACGTCGCGCAGCTCGGCCTTGTCCAGCTCCGCGAGCTCGAGCTCCGGCGCGGCGGGGTCCATGCCCCGCCCCCGGCCACCCGCGGCTATCGACGGACCGACCCCGCCGAACGGGTCCGACGGGAACGCCCCGCCGGCGTCGCGCAGAATGGCGAATTGACGTTCCACCTGAACTCCCTGGACACCGTGGATGAATGGGTGCGACAAGGACGGCCGACGTCAGATGCCGGTCGCGGACGTAAAGCGCGGTGAATGCCCCTCAGGATCCTCCCGGCCGGTGGGGCGTGTCAACGCCGCCCGCCTCCGCCTCGCGAGCCGGTGCGGAGTGACCAGCCAAAACGGCTGTCACGCCGGACCGGTCGGCAGCGATGGCCGGACGTGACAGGTTCGCCCCGCATCGGGGTGCGGAGCCCACGTCGGCCATTGACGGCCGCCCGCGGCGGCGAGGACGATCGGGCTGAGCGCCGGGTGATGAAAACCGGAGGACCGACGTGCGGCACGACCCATTCCTGCATGCCCGCGGCGCGGGGAAATGCCGCCCGGGTGGCCGGCCCGCCTCGTCGCCAACGCGTGGACCGGGTCGGGCGCCGCGGCCGGGGGCACGTCCGGCAGGGCGCCGGTGTGGGCCGTGACGGACCACTTCCGGGGCGACCCGCGGTCGGTGCTCGCGGCACCGCGGCTGCCCGACCTCGGTCACCCCGAGGACCCCCGGGTGGGGTGGGCCCTGGTGCTGCCGGACTCCCCGGGTGTTCCCGCGTCGCAGCGGCACCGCGCCGACGACGCTCCCGCGGCGGCCCGCCGCCTCGCTGCCGCACGCACGCGGACCGGGGAGCCGCTCGTGGTGCGGTACGCGGCCGGGAACCTCGACGAGCTGTACCGGTACCTGCCGGACGGCACCCGGACCCCGCTGCCCACGACCGGGGACGGCCCGCGCGGGGTCGGTGCCGGGGCCCTGCCGTACTACCTGCTGCTGCTCGGGGGCCCGGACGCCATCCCGTGGGAGCTGCAGTTCCGGCTCAACCACGTGTCCCTCACCGGTCGCCTCGACCTCGACGACGCGGGGCTCGGTCACTACGTGCAGGCCGCACTCACCGGGTGGGCCGGCGCCGACGCCGACGCCACCTCGCCGCTCCTGTGGACGGCCGAGCTGGGCGGCGGCGACATCACGGCACTGATGCGGACGGAGGTGGGTGCACGGACGTTGGCGCGCTGGCGGGCCGACCCGCAGGTCGGTGACCGAGCCGTGGACCTGCGCGGTCCCCGGGCCACGACCGCCGAGCTCGGGCAGGCCCTGGCCGACCGGCACCCGGGCGTGGTGGTCACCACGAGCCACGGCGCCACCGGGCCGCTCGACGACCCGGCGACGATGCGCGCGACGCTCGGGTGGCTGGTGGACTCCGAGGGCTCGCTCCTCGACCCGCGGACGTTGCTCCAGCGGTGGGAGCCGGACGGCGTCGTCTGGTACGGGCTCGCGTGCTGCTCGGCCGGGGGTCCGGGACCAACCAGTTCACCGAGGTGCTGGACCCGGCCGGCGACGCCGGGCAGGTCTTCGAGGCGGTGGCGGGCCTCGGGGCCGTGACCGCCGAGCTCCCCCGTGCGCTGCTGGGCGCACCGAAGCCGGCCCGGGCCTTCATCGGACATGTCGAGCCCACCTTCGACTGGACGCTGCGGCGCCCGGTCACGGGCATCTCCACGACCGAGGCCCTGGTGGAGGCGCTGTACGACGGCCTGTTCCAGGCGGAGCCCGTGCCGGTGGGACTGGCGTTCCGGCGCTACTTCCTCGGTGCCGCCAGCCTGCGGTCCCGGTGGGCGGCGGAACGGGGCTCGGTCGAGGAGTCGCCCGCCGCCCGCACCGCCGCACTCCTGGCGGCACTGACGGGGCTGGACCGGCAGTGCACCGTGATCCTCGGGGACCCGGCGGTCGTCCCGGCCGCCCTGCCGACCCCGTGAGGATGTCGGCTCCGGCCCGCTCTGGCCTGCCTACCGTGCGAGAGGCCCGTCGGCGCGGACCCGTGGATCCCGCACCTGCGGACGTGCCTCGTCGGTGGTGCTCGACGGTCCCGGTGCTACGCGTTCCCTGGCTCGTTGCGTCGGGTATCGAACTCGGTGTGCCCGTTCGGGCACTTCGGGATGGGGTCCCCTGCCGTCGCGTGGACCTTCTCGTCGCACGTCGCGCAGGAGAAGTCCCCCGTCTTCTGCGCCTTCTCGCCCGCGTGTGCTGCCATTCCCCTGTCCTTCCCCGCCGCTGTCGGTCCTCCGGAGACCTGGGTCAGAGCTGCTTGCGCACTCCTGCCTCGTGGGAGATGTCGCGCAGCTCCTCGTCGACGGAGCCTGTCATGACGTCGCTGCCGGCGCCCCGGCGCAGCACGGGGAGCACGGTGCGGTGGTTCGCGTCCTCGAGCTCGAAGCCCAGTGCCGCATACAGGGCGGCAGCGGCGAGGACGAGGCCGGTGATGCCGGCGACGGTGAACCACGTGGGGTCGCCGGTGACCTCCGCGACGCCGGTCAGGGCGAATCGCAGTGCGCTCAGGCCCATGACCACGCCCGCGGCGAGCTTCGCGCCCGCGGCAGCCGTCGGCACCAGCATGGCCAACGCTGCGGCCAGGAACAGGGCACCGAGGCCGGCTGATGCCGTCCCCGGCGGGGAGGTGTAGGTCACCAGCCCCGCCGCGCCCCAGGTACCGGCCAGGACGCCCATCCCGGTGCCGGCGACGGGGTCGCGGGCGAGGAACCCGTACACGGACGCCAGGAGCTGCACCGGCACGGTGAAGGCCAGGACGCCCAGGGCGACCACCCGGCCCTGCTCTGGCGGAAGCCAGTGCAGCTGCAGGGCGCTGAAGGTCACGGTCGCGACCAGCAGGCCGAGGAACCCCAGCGGCAGCGGGGTGCCGATCGGTCGGACGACGATGCGCGCGACGGACATGTGCTCGTCCGACGACGACGAGCCGCGATCCGCAGCGCCCGCCCGGGTGCTCAACTGACCAGGATCTGGGTCGCGGTCTCCTTGAGCTTTCCGTTCGCCCAGCGCACCTGGCGCAGGGTCTCCGGATGGCACCGTTTCGTCACCTCGAGCAGCTCGACCTGCTTCGCACCCTGTGCGCCCTGGGCCAACAGCTCCCAGTCCACCGAGACACCGGACGCCTTCATGTACACCTCCCGCAGGTCGCGCAGGAGCAGCAGCTCGGGCGCGCTGTCGCGCCCGAGCAGATCGCTGGCCTTCTCCCGAGCCCTCTCCAGCACCGTCAGCTCACCCTCGGGCTCCGGGTCGAGGTCCTCGCCGTAACCGCGGGCGACCGTGGCGATCTCGGTGACGTGCCGCCGCGACCACGCCGCGATGTCCCGGCCGATGTAGTAGATCTCGTGGTCGACCTTGTGCCGTTCGGCCACCTTGAGCAGCTCGTGGGCGAGGTCGTTCTCCGAGCGGTGCAGCTCACGCAGAGCGAGTCCGAGCTTCATCGCAGTCCCTCCGGCACGGTCGCGCCCAGGGTCTCGTCGGCCATGGCGCCCGGTCCCCGTGCGTCGGCGGCACGCCGCGCGCCACGGGCGCTGACCCCGTCGTCGTCGGCGCCGATGACGGGCCGTCGGCGTCACCGACCTTCCGGACCGACGCGGCCGCCGTCTTGAAGATCGGCTGCTTGGAGCACGCGTCCCAGTCAGTGATGGTCAGCTCGTTCGCGGCCCGCCCGGGCCCGTCCGGCTCGTGGCCGCCGCCGGTGTCCCAGTACCCGTAGTGGAACGGCACGAACACCACCCCGGGACGGATGCCGCTGATCCGCACCGTCGCCCGGAGGCTTCCCCGCGGGGTGGTCACCTCCGCGAGGTCGCCCTCCACCAGGCCGACGAGGTCGGCGTCGTGCGTCGACACCTCGACCCACACCTCCGGCGCGGCCGCCTGCAGCTGCGGAGCCCGGCCGGTCTTGGTCCGGGTGTGGAAGTGGTACAGCGTGCGACCGGTCATGAGCTGCAGCGGGAAGTCCTCGCTGGGGACCTCGTGCGGCGGGAGGTACTCCGCTGCCTTGATCACCGCCTTGCCGGCGGGGTTGAGCGCCCTGTACTCCACCGGGCTCAGCGGGGCGCCGGTGACGAGGTCACGCCCGTAGCTCTCGCAGTACTCCGGCTGCGCCCAGAACGTCCCGTCGGCGTAGAGGCGCTCGGTGCCGTCCGGGTTCTCCTCGTTGCACGGCCACTGGATGCCGCTGCCGCCCCGCAGCTTGTCGTAGCTCAGGCCGGTGTAGTCGCACGGGCGGCCGCGGGTGCACTCCTTCCACGCCTCGAACGCCGACTCGGCGTCGTGCCACTTCACGAGCGGGTCGCCGTCCTTGTCCTTCAGCCCCATGCGGTGGGCGAAGTCGATGAAGATGTCCAGGTCGGGGCGTGCTTCGCCGGGCGGCTCGACGGCCTTCTCCGACAGGTGCACGGTGCGGTCGACGTTGGTGAACGTCCCCGTCTTCTCCCCCAGGTCGCCGCGGGAAGCACGACGTCGGCGAGCTGCGCCGTCTCGGACAGGAAGATGTCCTGGACCACGAGGAACAGCTGCTCCTGGGACAGGATGGAACGGATCCGGCGGAGCTCGGGCAGGGAGACCGCCGGGTTGGTCGCCTGGACCCACATCATCCGGATCGAACCGTCCTCGACGTACCGCATCATCTGCATGACGTGGGTGGGCGGCGAGTAGTGCGGGATCTGCATCGGGTCCAGGTTCCACACCCGCGCCAGGTCCTGGATGTGGGCGTCGTTGGACCAGTTGCGGAACGCCGGCAGGTCACCGTCCGCCCCGCACTCGCGGGTGTTCTGCGCGGTGGGCTGCCCGTTCATCTGCAGCAGCCCGCAGCCGGGCCTGCCGAGCATGCCCCGGATGATGTGCAGGTTGTTCACCTGCACGGCGGCCGCGGTGGCCTGGTTCGACTGGTAGAAGCCCTGCAGCACGGTGGAGAGCAGCCGCTGCGAGGTGCCGAGCAGCCGGGCCGCCGCGTGCAGCTCCTCGACTGTCACGTCACAGATGGTCGCCACCCGCTCGGCCGGGTAGTCCGCCAGCCGCTTCGTCAGCTCCTCGAAGCCCACCGTGTGTGCGGCGATGTAGTCGTGGTCCACCCAGTCGTTGTCGACCAGCAGGCGCAGGAGCCCGTTCATCAGCGCGACGTTCGTCCCCGGGCGAGGTGCCAGGTGCACCGTGGCCACCCGCGCCACGGGGGTCTGGCGCGGGTCCACGCACAGCACCTCCGGCGGGTTGGGGCCGGCCAGCCGGTCCAGGACGCGCGTCCACAGCACCGTCTGCGTCTCGGCCATGTTGTGGCCCCACAGCGCGATCGCGTCGGCGTGGTCGATGTCGGTGTACGACCCCGGCTGACCGTCGCAGCCGAAGGACTCCTTCAGCGCGGCCGCCGCCGTCGCCGTGCACAGCCGGGTGTTGCCGTCGACGTGGTTGGTCCCGAGGCCGCCGTGCGCGACGAGGCCCATCGTGTAGTACTCCTCCAGGAACAGCTGACCGGTGGTGTAGAACCCGATCGCGCTCGGTCCCTGCTCCCCCAGCAGCCGCTGGGCGTTGGCCACGACCCGGCCCATCGCCTCGTCCCACGAGGCCTCCACGAGCTCCCCGTCCTCGCGCACCAGGGGCCGGGTGAGCCGGTCCGGGGACGCGTTCGCCTGCCACCCGTACAGGTCCTTCGGCCCGAGACGGCCGTGGTTGACGCGGTCCTCCACCCGACCACGCACGCCGACCATGCGACCGTCCTTGACGGCGATGTCGAGGCCGTCACCGTTGGAGTGCAGGATCGTCGCGGTCTGCACCCACCGGTCGACGTCGTCGGGGCCGACGCCGTCCTCGAGGAACGTGTCCACCCGGGCCAGCCACGTCTCCCCGGGCCCGTACGGTGTGCGGGTACCCCACGGCTCGGCGATGCGGTCGGTCCTCGGCATGTCGGCTCCTGCGGTCGTCGGGCATGCGGACGTCGGTGCGTGCGGTCGTCACCTGAGGCAACTCCGGCGGCACTGGGCCCGCAACCCGAGCCGCGGTCCTGATGTGATCGGCATCGGAGTCGGTGGTGAGTCGGTCGGCGGGGACAGGGTGCCTCGACCTACCTGCAGCTCGCCGGGGCCGGCCAGCGCATGTTCGTGGTCCAGGTCTGCGTCGAGCCGCTGACCACGGTGGGCAGCCCGGCGGGTCCATGGACGACGACGCCGCCGACGGCCGCCCGCCACGACCCCGCCGTGGTACCAGGCCGCAGTCGCGGGCCGCAGACCGTGCGGATGCGGGGTCCTGCACCCCGACGCACGATGGGAGCGCCGGTCGCGCCTCGCCGCCGGATCCCCGTCCCGTCATCCGAGGAGCACCATGCGCGCCGTCGTCTACCGAGGTCCGTTCTCCGTCGAGGTCACCGAGGTCCCGGACGCGACCATCCAGGACCCCACCGATGCCGTCGTGCGGATCACGACCACGAACATCTGCGGGTCTGACCTGCACATGTACGAGGGCCGAACGTCCGTGGAGGAGAACAAGGTCCTCGGGCACGAGAACATGGGGATCGTCGAGGCGGTCGGGTCGGCCGTGAGCCGGATCCGGGTCGGCGACCGGGTCAGCGTGCCGTTCAACATCGCCTGCGGCACGTGCCGCAACTGCCTGCAGGGCTGGACGTCGTTCTGCACGCGCACCAACCCCACCGAGGGCATGGACGGTGCCGCGTACGGCTACGCGAACATGGGTCCGTACGACGGTGGCCAGGCGGAGTACCTGCGGGTGCCGTTCGCCGACGTCAACCTGCTCGAGCTCCCCGCCGGCACCGAGCACGAGAACGACTTCACCATGCTGTCCGACATCTTCCCGACCGGATGGCACGGCACGGAGCTGGCCCGGATGGCGGCCGGGGACGACGTCGCCGTCTTCGGCGCCGGACCGGTCGGCCTCATGGCCGCCCACAGCGCGCTCATCAAGGGCGCCTCGCGGGTCTTCGTCGTGGACAAGGAGCCCGACCGTCTCGCGCTCGCCACTCGTATCGGGGCCATCGCGGTGGACCTGTCGCAGGGCGACCCGGTCGAGCAGATCATGGACGCGACGCAGGGCCGCGGCACCGACTGCGGCGTCGAGGCCGTCGGCTACCAGGCGCACGACGCGTCCGGCGAGGAGCACCCCGAGCTCGTCCTGGACAACCTCGTCAAGGTCGTCCGCACCACCGGCGGGATCGGCGTCGTCGGCGTGTACATGCCGCAGGACCCCGGCGCAGCCGACGAGGGTGCGCAGCAGGGCCGCATCGGCTTCGACTACGGGACCCTCTTCACCAAGGGCCAGCACATGGGAACCGGTCAGGCGCCGGTGATGCGGTACAACCGCCAGCTGCGTGACCTCATCATCGCCGGCCGCGCGACGCCGTCCTTCCTCGTGTCGCACGAGCTGCCGCTGGAGCAGGCCGCCGAGGGCTACGACCGGTTCGACAAGCGCGAGGACGGCTGGACGAAGGTCCTGCTGCGCCCCGGGCAGGCAGCATGACCACGCCCCCGGGCGACGCCCGTCAGGGATCGCTCGAGCTCGTCCACGAGTTCCACGGCCCCATGCCGACCGGCGTGAGCGTGTCCCGCGCCGGACGAGTCTTCGTGAACTACCCGCTCTGGGGCGACGACGTCCCCGCCACGGTCACCGAGCTGCGCGACGGCGCCGCGGTCCCCTACCCGGACGTCGCCTGGAACAGCCCGTCCGGTGACGACGACGCCGGCGCCTTCGTGTCGGTGCAGAGCGTCGTGGTCGACCCCGTCGACCGGCTGTGGGTGCTGGACACCGGCAGCCCGGAGTTCCGGCCCACCCGCCCCGGCGGACCCAAGCTCGTGTGCGTGGACCTCGCGACCGACGACGTCGTGCAGGTCATCACCTTCGACCCCGCCGTCGCGCTACCGACGACCTACCTCAACGACGTGCGCTTCGACCTGCGCCGCGGGGAGGCGGGCACCGCGTTCATCACCGACTCCTCCGACTCGGGCCCGAACGCGATCATCGTCGTCGACCTCGCCACCGGGCAGGCGTGGCGCCGGCTGCACGACCACCCCTCGACCCGGGCCCTGCCGTGGGCGGACTTCCGCCCGGTCGTCGAGGGGCAGCCGTTCGTCCAGCAGCCCGAGCCCGACGCCCCGGCCGAGCCCGTCGCCATGGGAGCGGACGGCATCGCGATCAGCGCCGACGGCGAGCGGCTGTACTTCTGCCCGCTCGCGTCCCGGCGCTGGTGGAGCGTGTCGGTGGACGCGCTCGCCGACCGCGAGGCCGACGACGCCACGGTCGCCGCCACGCTCCGGGACGAGGGAGACAAGGGCACCGGCTCGGACGGCCTGGAGACGGACGACGCCGGCCGGCTGTACCTGACCTCCTACGAGCACGACGCCGTCCTGCGGCGCCTGCCCGACGGGACGTACGAGACCGTGGCCCACGACCCGCGGCTGCTGTGGCCCGACACCCTGTCGGTCGCCGACGGCTATCTCTACGTCACCGCCAACCAGCTGCACCGCCAGGCGACCTACCGCGCCGGGCGCGACGAGCGGGTCAAGCCCTACGCCCTGTTCCGCACCCCCATCGACGCCGGACCTGTGCGGCTCGCAGGCTGAGATCCCGTCCTGGCCTCGGCTGCTCAGCGTGGACGACGTCCCGAGCCGTCCACCCGGCGCGCCACCGGGTGGGCATCGGCAACACCGTGGAGCAGCGCGCGGCAGAGGCCGTGCCGTACCAGGAGAACCGCCACCTCTCCGAGCGGGCCGAGATCGTCGACGTGCGCGTCGGCGACCTCGTCGCCCAGATCAGCGAGGCTCCGGTCTCAGGCCGACGCGGGGGTCAGCTGCCGCAGCCTGTCGCCCAGGTCGGTCGCGAAGAACTCCAGGAACCCATCCGGGTCCGGGCCGGCGTTCTGGGTCACGATGTGATCGAATCCGGCGTCGACGTAGGTCTGGGCCACCTCCAGGTGGCGGTCGACGTCCGGACCGCAGGCGAACTGCTCCAGGACGTCGGACTCGGTGACGAACTGTGCCGAGGCGTCGAAGTTCACCGGGTTGGGCAGCTCGCTGAGCACCTTCCATCCCGTCAGGATGAAACGGCTCTTCTCGAGGACTGCCTGCACGGCCGTCCCGACGTCCGGTGCCCAGGCGAGCGGGATCTCGCAGAACCGGGGCCCGTTCCCGGAGAAACCCGAGACGAGGTCAGCCAGCGGTTCGATCGCGAACAGCCCGTCGCCGAGGTCGTTGGCGATCTGCAGCGACTTCGGTCCGCTGATCGCGACGCAGATCTCCGGCAGCGTCTCGGGCAGGTCGAACACCTGGGCGTCCTCGATCTGCAGGTGCTTGCCCTCGTACGTGCGGTAGCCGCCCTGCCACAGCAGCCGGATGATCTCCAGCGCCTCCCGGAAGCGCTCGTGCCGCTTGCGGATCCCGTGGAACTCCGTACCGATGACGTGCTCGTTGAGCCGCTCCCCCGCACCCACACCGAGGGTGAAGCGGTCGTCGGAGACGATCTGGAGGGTGGCGGCGGCCTGGGCGATGATCGCGGGGTGGTACCGGTAGGACGGGCACGTCACCCCTGTCACCAGCCCGATCCGGTCCGTCTTCGCGGCGATGTTGGCCAGCAGGACCCAGGTGTTGGCGCTGTGGCCCTGCTCCTCCAGCCACGGGTGGTAGTGGTCGCTCATCTCGACGAAGTCGAAGCCGGCCTCCTCGGCGGCCACGGCCTGACGGACGATCTCCTGGGGGCCGAAGCCCTCGGTCTGGAGCTTGTAGCCGATCTTCACGAAGCACTCCCGAGTGAGAGGGGTCAGGTGGGCCGACGACGCGCGACGTCGCCGCCAGGTCGCCCTCAGGGCGAGGCACAGGTGGACCCCGAGTGCGGCGGTTCCAGGCTACGGACGGGATCTGGACGCGCATCGTGGCGCGCACGACGATCAGGCAGCCCCTCGGTGGACGACGCTCGGCGCGGGCTGCCGGCAGGGGATCCTGCCGGCAGCCCGCGCCCATGAGCGACTACTGCCAGTGCCCCACGTTGGTGACGATCTTCTCCGCCGTGCCGGTCAGCTCAGCCGCCTCGTCCGCGGTCAGCTTGCCGGTGCGCTCCATCGCGCCGACCTGGGTGACGAAGGCCTTCAGCACGACGTCGATCATGCTCGTCCGGTCCTGCTCGAGCAGTCTCGAGCGCCTGGTCGACCTTCACCGTGAGCGCCTTGCGGTTCCCCTTGCTCAGGCTCGTGCTCGCGATGCCGTCGCGGAGCCCGTCGATCTCGTTGACCAGGAAGGCCTCCGGCTTCCACAGGTAGTCCCTGGCGAAGATCGTGAACAGCTGGTTCCAGGCGTTGAAGTCGTGGGCGCCCGCGACCACGACGTTCTCGATGACCGCGTTGTCGAGGGCGGCCACCTGCGCGGCGTTCGGCAGCCCGAAGTCCCAGGCCCCACCGCCGTAGAGGATGTACGGCACCTCGAGGTCGGGCGTCGTGTTGTCGATCCGCACGCCGCCGCTCCAGGGGCCGTAGAAACCGAAGAGCGTTGGATCGTGGTTGACGATGTTCGAGGTGACGAAGCTGCCGGCAGAAAGGCCGGCGAACGCCCGGTCCAACGGATGCGTCGACACGTTGTAGGTGCCCTCGACGAACGGGAGCACGATCTCGCGCAGGATCGGGTAGCCGGACGCGGGGTCGCCGAGGTAGTTGGTGGCCGTGGTGATGACGACCGCGGGTTCCGTGAGCCCGTCCTGGACGAGGTTGTCCATGATCACGGGGACGCTGCCGATGTTCATCCAGTCGGACTGGTCCTGCCCGCCGCCGTGCTGCATGTAGATCGTCTTGTACGGCTCGGCACGATCCGGGTCGTACCCGGGCGGGAGGTACACGCCCATGGTGCGGGTGGTGGTCCCGACCTGGATGGGGACATAGCTCCAGGTGCCCTTCGGCGAGCCGGTCCTGGGGTTCTCGATCTCACGCGCGGCCAACGGTGCGTAGCTCTGCTTCGCCGCGTCGTACGGCACGTTCACCTTGTTGAACGCCCGTCGGGCCTCCCCGGTGAGCCCGTCGGGAGCGTAGAGCGGCGGGTTCGCCGGGTCAGTCACCCACAGCCCGGTGTTGTTGTCGACGTAGAACCAGTACTGATTCGCACCGGCGGCCAGAGGGACGTCGGTGACCCAGTACCCGTCGCCGACCTCCGTCATCTCGACGTCGTACCCCCGCCCCCGCGCATGAGCCCGGGTCGGTACTCGGACGGCTGGTAGATGGTCGGGTCGGTGGGGTCCTCCCAGTTGCGCAGCAGGATGTCGGCGACGAACCGCACGCTCGTGGCGGCCGGGTCGTAGTACACGAAGTGCCCGGTGTACCCGGTCGGCGAATCGGGGTCCTTGACGATGGTCGGCCCGGGGTCAGATCGACCTCGTCGGCCCGGGCCGTCATGGGCGCCATGCCGAGCACCATCGCCAACGCCAGCAAGACGGCTGCGATCAGCGTGAGGGGCTCGGCGCGGCCCCCACCCCCGCGGACAACTCCTGGGATCGGTCCATCCTGCCTGCCGACCTGCGAACCTGGCATCACTGTTCCCCTTCGAACGGTGGCTGCGCGCCCGGAAGGGTGCACGCGACGTCACGCTAGCCAGGGTTTACGACGTCGTAAAGGGTGACGCGGTCACCAACGTCCGCGGAGTCACGGCGCGCGCCATCCGTGAGGCATGCGCGTCGTGACTTCGGGCGCCGGCGGCGGGCACGCCTGGGGCGACCCGCCGCAGCGCGGCCGGTCCCCCAGCGCCCCCGGTGCTCACGTCGAAGGGCTGGCCCTCGCAGAGGAGGGCGGACCCGCCCTTCATCCGTGCCCATCGACGCCGCGTCGACCGTGCCCATCGACGCCGCGTCGACCGTGCCCACCGACGCCGCGTCGACCGTGCCCCGTCGACGCTGCGCCGTCCGCCGCGTCCGCACGGCCCCGGACCTGGTGGGCGCGTCCTGGCCGGGAGTAGCGTCGCCAGCGCGGGGGACGACGCACACGGAGACGAGGACGTCATGACCGCACCTCTGCGCAGGCCCGACACGGCGACCGGCTGCGACACCCGGGAGATGGTGGTGGTCCACCGCTTCCTCCGGCACCTGCTCGCCGGGGCTCCCGGCCTGGTCCGAGCGGTACGGGTCGGTGACACGGCCCGAGCCGGGGTGGTCGCCGAGCACGTCGCCGAGGTTGCCTCGAGCCTGCACCACCACCATCACGGCGAAGACGTGCTGCTGTGGGACCGGCTGGAGAGCCGGGCACCGGCGTGCGCGCTGCACGTGGGTCGCATGCGCGCGCAGCACGCGGCGGTGGCCGTGCGGATCGCCGTGCTCGAGGACGCCCTCCCGGCGTGGGCCGCGACGGCCGGGGAGGCCGAGCGCAAGGCGGTCGCCGGGGCGATCGAGAGCGTCGACGCCACGCTCGCCGAGCACCTCGGGGACGAGGAGGGCACGATCCTGCCGGTCGTCGCGACGACGTTCACGCAGGCCGAGTGGGACTCCCTCGGCGAGCACGCACGCCGCGGCATCCCGAAGAGCCGACTGCTCATCCAGCTCGGCTGGATGCTCGAGCATGCCGCCCGGGGAGGGCGAGGCCTTTCTCCGCCGCTCCCTGCCGCCACCGGTGCGCGTCGCCTGGCGGTTCGTGGGGCGTCGCCGGTTCGACACCTACCGCCGGCGGCTGGTCGGCCCCGCCTGACCGCGCGTCCCCGGCCGCGTGCCCGACGCCGTCTGCTTGCCTGACGCCGCCCGCTTGCCCGACGCCGCCCACCGGCGCCCCGCGCTGTCTCGGCTTCCGACCGCAGCCCTCACACGACCTGCGCCCGATCCCACCAGCGCACGGTGGCCACCCACCCGGCGGCCGACACGGGGACGGCGAGGAGCAGCTGCACGGGCGTGATCGCGACGGCGGCGTCGGCCCCGCCCAGACCGGCCCAGAGTCCGGGCGCCGCGTACGGGAACCACGCCCCGGCCCCGAGCACGGTCGCCACCTGGGTGACGACGACCACGCCCAGGAGGGCGGCCACCCCCGGCAGGTAGCCGCGCCAGATGCTCGCCACCAGGGCGAGCGGGAGGGCGAGGAGCACCATGAGGACACCCACCGCCACCGCACGCGCCGCGGCGGCTGCGGCATCGGTGTCGGGCGGGCCGAGTCCGATGACCAGACCGAGCACGGCCGCGAGCACCACGGTGGCGACGCACACGGCCAGCCCCCATCCGAGCAGGACGACGAGCTTGGCGGCGGCCACCCGCGCGCGCGGCGTCGGGCCGGCGAAGAGCGACCCGAAGGTGCCGTCGACGAACTCGCGGCCGAAGCTCCAGCTCGTGACAACGCCGACCGCCAGCAGGACGGCCACCGACAGGACCTGCCCGACGAGGCCGAGGTACGCGACCCACCCCGTGCCGTGCAGCATGGGCACCACCTTCGCCGCGACCGCGCTGTCCGAGTCGGCGCCGGCGAGCGCCATGAACCCCGCGGCCAGCGCGGTGACGCCTCCGACGACGGCGACCGCACCCGTCCGGGCCACCACCGACCGACGCAGCTTGAGGAGCTCGACCTCCAGTGCGGCAGCCATCACGGTGCCGGGGCGACGTCGTGGCGTGCGCGGTCCGCCCCACCATCGGCCGCGAGGACCATCTCGAAGAACCGCCGCTCGAGGTCGACCTCACCCGGGGCCAGGGCCCCCACGATCCGCCCGCGATGCATCACCGTGATGCGGGTCGCGGTGCGTGCCACCTCGTCCAGGTGGTGGCTCGACACCAGGACCCCGGCGCCCCGCTCCACCGCCGCCAGCAGCAGGGCGCGGACCGCGACGACACCGGCGGGGTCCAAGCCGTTGGTCGGCTCGTCCAGCACGAGCACGTGCGGGGCGTGCACGAGTGCGCACGCGAGCCCGACGCGTTGACGGTTGCCCAGCGACAGCGTGCGCGTGTGCCGCTCGGCCCACGCGCCGAGGGCGAGCTCGTCGATGACCGACGACGCCGCGGCCTCGGCTCGGGGCGCGCGAGGCCGCGCAGGCGTGCGGCGACGCGCACCGTCTCGGCCACGGTGAGCTCGGCGTAGCTGAACGGCGTCTCGATGAGGTGCCCGACGCCCGCCCACGCGGACGCCGGCGCCGCGCGCACGTCGACCGCGTCACCGGCCTCCGGACGCAGGGTGGCCCCACCACGGTCCGGCCGGAGCATGCCGAGCATGAGCCGCATGAGCGTCGTCTTGCCTGCACCGTTGAGCCCCACCAGCGCGTGGATCTCGCCCGGTTCGACCGTCAGGTCGACCCCGTCCACCGCGACCTCGTCGGCGAACCCGCGTCCCAGGCCGACCGCCCGCAGCAGCGGCGCGTCGTCGGGTGTCACCGGTCGGAAGCGGCGTCCGTCCCGTCGAGCCGCGGTCACGGTGCCACCTCGCTACCGGCGGGCGCCACGTCGGTGCGGTCCACCGCGAGCTGGTCGAGCGCCGCCCGGACGCGAGCGCCGAGCCCGGGGCCGACGTCGTCCTCCGCCCAGTCGAGCAGCGCCGCCATGAGGGCGCCCAGGCACGCGCCGGCGGCGACGCGCGCAGCCAGTGGCGGGACGCCGTCGTCGACGAGCGCCGCGACGACGACGTGCTCGGTCCGCTGGTTGTTCTCCCACGCGCGTGCGCGCAGCCCGGCGTGCGCCGCGACGATGGCGACGCGCGCCCGGGTCTGGTCGTCGGCGGGCTCGGGCAGCGCGGACCACGCAGCGAGGAGCCCGCGGCGGACCCGCTCGAGCGGGGTCAGGTGCGCGGGCTGCGCCGCGACGGCCGCGCCGATGGCGGGGTCGTACGGGTCGTCCAGCAGCACCGACTCCTTGGTCGGGAAGTGCCGGAAGAACGTCATGTGGGACACCCCGGCGGCCCGGGCGATGTCCGCGACGGTGGTGCCGTCGAACCCATGCTCGGTGAACAGCGTCATCGCGCAGCGCTGCAGCCGTTCGCGCGTCGTCCCTGCTCCGGGCATGGCAGCGATGTTAGTCACTAACGAGTGGCCGGTCCAGGGCGGGAGGCGGCAGGTGCTCCGCCGATCGAGAGCGCGGCGTCGCGACGCTCTCGCCAGCGGCTCAGGCCTCCGGCACGTCGCCGGCGACGTCGTCGTCCCCCGGGGCGGCGGGGAGCTCGCCCGGCGCATACACCAGGCGCAGAACGCCGGTCGGGTACACGTCCGAGCTCAGCAGCCGCAGCGGGACGACGTCGTCGCCCTCGTCGAAGAGTCGCTGACCGTGGCGGGCGGCGACGGGGTGCACGTACAGCCGCAGCTCGTCCAGGAGCCCGGCGGCGAGGAGCTGGCGGACGAGGTCCGGCGACCCCGCCACGAGCACCTTCCGGACGCCCGGCTCGGCGGCCACGGCCGTCACCGCCTCGACCAGGTCGCCGCGCACCGCCTCGGCGTTGCGCCAACCCAGGTCCTTCTCACCCCGGGTGGCGACCAGCTTGCGGGTGTCGCCGAGCTGCTTCGCGAACGCCGCGTCCTCGCCGCCCTCGGCCTCGCGGTCCGGCCAGGCCCCGGCGAAGCTCTCGTACGTGATGCGCCCGAGGAGGAGGACGTCGACGTCCGCGTAGTCCTCCCCCACGGCCGCATCCATGTGCTCGTCGAAGTACGGGAAGTGCCACGCGGGGTCGATCTCCACCACGCCGTCGAGCGAGATGAACAGGGTCGACACGATCGTCGCCATCGTCGGGCCTCCAGGTCGTCAGGGCGCCGGCCACCGCGGGCCGATCGGTGGTTCGACCGCCACCGGCGGGAGGACTCATCGGTCGGCGGCACCGCCCGGTCGGCGGCACCGCCCGGGCGACGGGGCGCCGTCCGCCCCGGCACGGGAGCGGGCACCGTGCTGGAGAGCCCGGTGCCCGCTCGCCGCGCGTGGTGGCGCCGTCAGCCGCGCGGCACCAGGTCCACGGCCTGCAGCTGCGCCTGCACGGACAGCTCCGCGGCCTTGAACGCGTGCTCCTGGGTCATCGCGTTCTCGGTGCGCTCGAGGCAGTCGAGCACGAGCTGGCCGAAGAACGGGTACCCGACCTTCCCGAACACGTTGTAGTGCTTCTCCTCCTGGCCGTTGGCGAGGAAGAGGTGGGCCGGACCGTCCTGGGTGCCGAGGTTCATGTACTTGCGCTGCTCGATGAACCCCTCGGTGCCGAGGATGAACGAGCGACCGTCGCCCCAGGTCTGCAGGCCGTCCGGGGTGAACCAGTCGCAGCGGAAGTATCCGGTCGCGCCGTTGTCGGTCACCAGGGTCGCGTCACCGAAGTCGTCCAGGCCCGGGTGCTCGGGGTGGGCGTAGTTGGCGACCTGGCTGTACGCGACCTTCGCGTCCTGCGCGCCGGTGTAGTGCAGGATCTGCTCGATCTGGTGCGAGCCGATGTCGCACAGGATCCCGCCGTACTTCTCCTTCTCGAAGAACCAGTCGGGGCGCGAGCCGGCGTTGAGCCGGTGCGGGCCGGTCCCGATGACCTGCAGGACGCGGCCGATCGCGCCGGAGTCGATGAGCTGACCGGCGAACACGGCCGTCTCGACGTGGATGCGCTCGGAGTAGTAGACGGCGTACTTCTTGCCGGTGCGGGCCACCGCCTCCTTGGCCGCGGCGAGCTGGTCGAGCGTCGTCAGCGGTGCCTTGTCGGTGAAGTAGTCCTTGCCGGCGTCCATGACGCGCAGGCCCAGCGCGCAGCGCTCGGAGGTGACGGCCGCGCCGGCGACGAGGCGGACCTCGTCGTCGTCGAGGATCTCCGCCTCGCTGCGCGCGACCTTCGCGTCCGGGAAGCGCTCGACGAACCGCTCGACCTTCGCCGGGTCCGGGTCGTGGACCCACTTCAGGGTCGCGCCGGCACCGATCAGCCCGTCGCACATGCCGTAGATGTGCCCGTGGTCCAGGCCGATCGCGGCGAACACGAACTCCCCGGCCTCGACGACGGGTGCGGGGATCGCAGCGGGGGCGTAGGTGCCCCCGTCAGTGGCGCTCATGGTGTTCCTCTCGTCGTTCCGTCGGCCACGGGCGGCCGTCGGTCGTCCGGCGTCGGTGCCGGGCCGGGGTGGTGCAGGCTGGTCGTGCCGGAGCGCCGTCAGCCCTTGTCGGGGTCGGGCGAGCCGCCGAGCGTGATGGAGCCCGCGAGGTCGTCCACCGACCGGGTCTTGGTGAAGTAGCGGGGTGCGCTGCCGAGGATCCCCTCGCCGGTGTAGTACGGGCTGTCCGGCGGGATCGGCAAGTCGACGGTGCGGCGCTCGATCGCGGCCTGGTAGATCGCCGTCACGACCTCCACGGTGCGGCGCCCGGCCTCGCCGTCGACGGCCGGGGCGCGCCCGTCCTCGAGGGCCGACAGCACGTCACCGATCTGGCCGGTGTGGCCCTGGTGCTCGAGCGCGACGTGCGCGGCCGCCAGCGCGTCGAGCCGCTCGACGAGGTCGGCGTTGCCGTCCGGCGCGGGGAAGCCGTTGGGCTGGGTCACCTCGGCGTGGACCGCCCACGGCTGGGCGACCGAGGCGTCGCGCCCCTGCAGGACGAGCTGCTGCTCCTCGCCGTGGTGGACCACCGAGCTCGTGAGCTGGGCGATCGCGCGGTCGTACTCGAGCAGCGCGACCGAGAGGTCCTCCACCTCGGCGTTGTCGTGCCACGCGTTGGTCATCATGGCGGCGACCGCGCGCGGCGCTCCGAGCATCCACAGCATGAGGTCGATGTGGTGGATCGCGTGGTTGAGGGTCGGGCCACCGCCCTCGGACTCCCACGTCCCGCGCCACGACAGGTCGTAGTACGGCACGCCGCGCCACCAGGCGGAGTCGATCCGCAGGTGCGACACGGGGCCGACGAGACCGGAGTCCACGGCCTCCTTGAGCGTCGCGATGTCGTCACGGAAGCGGTTCTGCGCGACGACCGACAGCGTCTTGCCGCTCTCCCGCTCGGCGGCGAGCATCGCGTCGCACTCGGTGAGCGACGGCGCCATGGGCTTCTCGCACAGCACGTTCATCCCGGCGCGGAGCAGGTCGATGGAGATCTGCGCGTGGGTGGACGGCGGGGTGCACACGCTCACGAGGTCGATGTCGTCACGCGCGAGCAGCTCCTCGTGGGAGGAGACGACGACGGCGTCGTCGAGCCCGTGCTCGCGCTTCTTCTCCTCGGCACGCTCCGGGACGACGTCGCACAACGCCACGACCCGGCACCGCTCGGGGAACGCTGCGTAGGCGAGCAGGTGGAGTCGCGAGATGTTCCCCGTACCGACGACGGCGATGTTGAGCATGGTCTCCCTTTGGTCGAGTACAGCTCCGTACAGCCCCGGCGATGCTAGCGAAGGGCCTTGCGGGGCGCCCAGGCTGTCCGTGCCGCAGACAGGTCCGCCCGTGCGGTCGCCGTAGAGTCGGGGCAGTCCCAGGGAGGTAGACGGTGGAGCAGCACAAGATCGGCGAGGTGGCGGAGCGCACGGGACTGTCCCTGCGCACGATCCGGTACTACGAGGAGGTCGGCCTCGTGACGCCGTCGAGCCGGACGCACGGCGGCTTCCGCCTGTACTCAGACGCGGACATCGCGCGTTTCGAGGTGATCAAGCGGATGAAGCCGCTGGACTTCAGCCTCGAGGAGATGCGCGACCTCCTGGGCATCATGGGCCGGCTCGACGACGACGGCGACGCACCCGCCGAGCGTGCGCGCCGGCTCGACCAGCTCGCGATGTACCAGGTGGCCGCCGAGGAGCGGTGCCGGAGCCTGCGCGAGCAGCTGGCGATCGCGGAGGAGTTCTCGGCGACGCTGCTGGCGACCATCGGCCGTCACGAGCGGGCGGCTGACCCGACCCGCTGACCCGGTGCGTCGACGTGGTGCGTCGAACCGGTGCGCTGATCCGACCGGTGCGCCGGCGCGTGGGGTGACGGCGCACTGCTGCCGCCGCGGGCTCAGGCCGCCACGGCCTCGTCGGTGTGGGTGACGTGCACGAGCTGGCGCCAGATCAGCACGGTGAACACCGCGGACCCCACGAACGCGAACCAGAACGGGGCGACCACGCCCCAGCGCTCGGCCAGCGCGCCGCCCACGCCGGAGCCCACGACGAGCCCGCCGAAGACGCCGACGAGGTTGACGCTGCCGACCCGGCCCTGGAGGGCGGTGGGGACGGCCCGTTGCCGCACCGTGATCGACGTCGTGCCCCAGACGAAGGCGTGGGCGCCGAAGACGAAGAAGACGACGGTCGCGACCCACGCGCGCGTCGTCATCGCCAGCGCGAGGTGCGTCAGCGTCTCGACGACGAGCCCGACGCGCATGAGGTCACCCAGGCGCACCCGGCGGGTGATCCAGCCGTACGACGCGACCCCGACCAGTCCCCCGGCGGCCATGACCGTCGTGAGCAGGCCGAAGCCGATCTCGCCCAGCCCGAGGCGCTGCGTCGCGTACAGGACGAGGACCGACCACGCGGCGCCGAACGTGATGTTGAAGATGAAGATGGTCAGGACGAGCGTGCGCACCGCCGCGTGGTGCCGCACCCACCGGAAGCCCTCCGCGATGTCGTGCCGCAGCCGTGGGCGTTCGCCGGTGCCACGCCCGTGCGCGGGCAGGACGATGCGCGACACCAGGACGGCGCCGGCGGCGACGACGAGCGCCTGCGTGGCGAACGGCCACACGGTGCCCACCGTGAACAGCGCGGCACCGATGGGTGGTCCGGCGAGCTGGTTGACCGTGATGAAGCCGACCTGCAGGCGCGAGTTGGCCACGGCGAGGTCGTCGCGTCCCACCAGCATCGGGAGCAGCGTCTGGGAGGTGTTGTCCGCGAACACCTCGGCCGTCCCGACGCAGAACAGCGCGACGAGGACGACGACGATCGACACCCGGTCCGTGGCGACCGCCCCGACCAGGACCGCCAGGACACCGGCGCGCACCAGGTCGACCGTCACGATGAGGCGCCGCCGGTCGACGCGGTCGGCCAGGGCACCTGCGAACAGGCCGAAGAGCAGCGGCGGCAGCCACTGGAGCGTCGCCGCGAGCGCGACGAGCCGGGCGTCGTCCGTCAGCGAGGCGACGAGCAGCGGGCCGGCGGCGAGCGCGATGCCGTCCCCGACGTTGCTCACCCAGGACGACGCCAGCAGCCAGCGGAAGCCTCGCCCGAGGCGCGTCGGCACGACGGTCTCGACGAGTCGGCTCACAAGGGGACGATGGTAGACGGCGGTGGGGCGCCCGACGGCGGGTCAGCGTCGGCCGACGTCGTCCGGGTCCGGGGTGCGGAACGGGGGCTCATCGGAGGAGGTCGGGTGGTCGGGGGTGTCCCCCGGTCCGGTGGGACCGTCGCCGTCCGCGGTGACGTCCGGGTCCTCGCCGCCGATGCCGAAGCCGGGGGCCGGATCGGGGGCGCCCGGGCCGGGGTCGGCGGCGGCGATGCTCTCGTCGCGGTGGGGCCGGGGCAGGAAGGGGAACTCGGTCACGGGCGTCTCCAGTCGCTGGGGTGGGCCTCGGCGGTGGCGCGGCCCGGTGGCCGTCCCGTCCGCCATGCCTGTCCGTCACGGCCACCGTACGACCGCTGGGTGAGCGCTGGGTGAGCGCGGCACGGTGCGGCGTCGGTGGGCCGACGTCGTCGGTCCCCGGACCCCCGCTCCCGCGCACGCCCGGTCCCTCGGCCACGAGAGACCCCGGGAGGAACCCGACGACCCCTCGGCCCCTGGGGAGCAGGACCTCGGTCCCGGTCCGCGGCGAGGTGACGGGTGCACGCTGGAGGCACGACGAGCACTCGCGGAAGAGGTGGGTCCCATGCGTACCGACGGTCCCGTGGTCATCGCGCTCGACGGGCTCGAGCACAGCAGGCACACGCTCGCGTGGGGGCTGGCCGAGGCGCAGCGGCGTGGAGCACCGGTGGTGCTGGCCCGGGCCTGGTTCGAGCCGCACCTGCAGTCGTCGTGGGGCTGGTACCCACCCGTGGACGATCTCGCCCTCGACACCGAGGCGCGCGAGTACCTGGCCCGGGAGGCCGCGCACGTCCGGGCGGCGATGCCGCGACTGGACGTCACGGCGCAGCTGCTGCACGGACCGGCGGTGCCTGCGCTGCAGGCGCTCAGCGAGGACGCGCAGCTGCTGGTCGTCGGTGCACGCCGGCCGGCCGGGCACGGCGGGCCGGGTCGGGTGAGCGGGCACCTCGCTGCGCACGCCCGCTGCCCCGTCGTCCTGGTCCGTGCCGCCGACGCGTCGCTGCGACCGGACGCTCCCGTGGTCGTCGGGGTCGACGGGTCGCCCTCGTCGCTCGCGGCGGCCGACCTCGCGGCGCGGGAGGCGGTCCTGCGCGACTGCCCGCTCGCGCTCGTGCACGTCCGGCCGACGATCGCCTCGCCGTACGGGCGCGGGTCCGTCGTCCTGCCGCCGCTGTCCGCGTGGGACACCGAGGACCCGGCGCACACCGCCGCCCAGGGGCTCGTCGACCGGCTGCGCGAGCGGCACCCGGGGCTGGACGCGCGCCTCGTGCTTATCGACGACGACCCGGCCCGCGCCCTCGCGGACCGCTCGCGCACCGCTGCACTGCTCGTGGTGGGATCCCGCGGCCTCGGGGCCTTCCGCGGGATGCTGCTGGGCGCGGTGAGCAACGACGTCGTCCGGTCCGCGCCCGGGACGGTGCTCGTCGTCCACGGGATGGAGCCCGCGGAGTCCCTCGCCGCCTGAGCGCGGCGCGCTGGGTCAGCCGCGTCGGCGGCGGATGGCGGCGGTCGCGCGGGGCAGCACCTCGGCCAGGTCCCCGACGATGCCCAGGTCGGCGACCTCGAAGATCGGCGCCTCGGGATCGCTGTTCACCGCGATGACGGTGCCGGCGGCGGTGAACCCGTTCGTGTGGTGCACCGCGCCGGACACGCCCGCGGCGACGAGCACGCGTGGCGCGACCGTGAGCCCGCTCTGGCCGATGAGTGTCGCCGGGTCGGACCACCCCTCGGTCACCGCGACGCCCGACGCACCGACCGCGCCACCGAGCGCGTCGGCGAGGTCCTCGAGCGGGCCGAAGTCTCCCCCGGTCCCGCGTCCGCCGACGACGACCACGGGGGCGACGCCCAGCGGCGGGCGTTCCCGGACGGCCACGGCGGTCCTCTCGACGAGGCGCCAGCCCGCCCGGTCGTCGGAGCCGGCGACGGGGGTTCCGTCGTGCCGGCACACCCGTGCGGGGACGGCGTCCGGTGCCGGTACGGGGTCGCCGGCACGAGGGACGACGGTCACGACGGCGACCCGACGCGTGACCTCGACCCGGACCGTCCACGCCCCGGAGAAGCTGCGGCGCAGCGCGACGGGGCGTCCGTCGGGACCGGCGTCCACCCGGACGGCACCGACGACCAGGCCCGCGCCCAGGCGGTGCGCGAGCAGGGCGGCGACCTCGCCGTTCGCCGCTCGGTCGGCGAGCAGCACGGTCGTGGCGTCGATCGTGCGGACGAGGTCGGCGAGCGCCGTGCATCCGTCCGGCAGGACGTGCACCGTTCCGGCGCCGTACCGGCCCGCCCGCTGCGCCGCGGCCTCGGGGTCGCCGTCAGTGCCGTTCGTGCCGGCCGTGCCGTTCGTGCCGGCCGTGCCGGCGAACCCGTCACCCCGCCCGACGACGGCGGCGTGCACCTCGCCGAGCGCCGCACCGGTGGACAGCAGCCGCGCGTCGTCGCGCTCGTCGGCGTGGTCGGGGCCGAGCACGACGAGCACGCGCCGCCGTCCGGTCGGGACCGGACCGGTGCAGGTCGCGGTCACGGCAGGACCCCGGTGCCGAGCAGGTAGTCCGCGAGGAGGTCGCCCGCGGTCCCGTCGTCGACGACGAGGACCCGGTCCACCGGTGGGCTGGGGGCCGCCTCGACGACCCGGGTGCGTGCCGCGGCCGGACCGACGCCGCCCGGGTCGAGCCCGAGGTCGGCCGGCCCCCACGTCTGCACCGGCGCCGACCGGGCCGCGCGGATCGCCGCCAGGCCGACCGGGCCGTCGTCGCTGCCGGTGTCGATGACGCTGACGACGGCGGACCCGTCCGTCTCGTCCACCCGGGACGTCCCCGCCGTCTCGCGCCGGACGCGCACCACGCCGTCGCGCAGCGCGACGTCCGTGGCCCCGGACGCGCAGGGCACGCCCAGCTCGGCCGCGAGCAGTACGGGGAGCACCGACGTGCGGGCGTCCTGCGATGCGGTCCCGGTGAGGACCAGCGCGCGGCCGTCCGGGGCGATCGCGCGGACCGCAGCGGCCAGGACGGCGGCGGTCGCGAAGACGTCGGACCCGGCGAGCGCGGGGTCGGTCACCAGCACGGCGCGGTCGGCGCCGAGCTGCAGGCCTCGCCGCAGGGCCCGCAGGGCGTGCGTCGGCCCCATGGTCAGCACGGTCACCCCGGGCCGTGCGCCGGGGCGCACGTCCGGGCGTACGCCGGGCCGTGCGTCCGCCGGCACCCCGGCCCGCTCGTCGTGCCTCGCCGCGAGCGCGACGGCGGCGCGGACCGCGGCCTCGTCGGCGCGGCCCAGGGTCGCGTCGTCCGCGGTGCGGTGCACCCGCCCGCCCGCGTCGTAGTGCGGTGCGGACATCTCGTCGGGCACCTGCTTGACGCAGACGACGATCCTCATGGTGCTCCCTGCGGTGTACGAAGCGCGGTGCGGCGTGCGTCAGACGCCGTCCGGTGTGCGGGCGGTGCGGCGGCCAGCATGCCCGATCCGCGGGCCCGGGTCTGGGCCGGAGGTCCCGCCGTCCCGCCGCTCCGGGCTGCGACGATGACGAGACCGTTACCCCCGGAGGTGCCCGTGCCCGCATTGACGATCGCCGCGATCGCCGAGCGCGCGCCGGGGGAACGTCGCGTCGCCCTCGTCCCCGAGGTGGTCGACCGGCTGCTCGCGCAGGGGCACGACGTCCTGGTCGAACGGGGCGCAGGCGCCGGTTCCTGGCACGCCGACGACGACTACCTCGCGGTCGGTGCGAAGGTCGGCACCCTGGACGACGTGCTCGCTGCCGACGTGGTGCTGGCGGTCCGCCGACCGCCGCCGGACGTCCTGGCACGGCTGCGGTCGGGGCAGGCGCTGGCCGGACTGCTCGACGCCCGCGGCGACCGCGCGGGGCTGACCGCAGCGGCGGACGCCGGCGTGCACGTGCTCAGCCTCGACCTCCTGCCCCGCACGCTCTCCCGGGCGCAGTCCATGGACG
Organism: Cellulomonas sp. ATA003; assembly: GCF_031582905.1. Taxonomy (NCBI): domain Bacteria; kingdom Bacillati; phylum Actinomycetota; class Actinomycetes; order Micrococcales; family Cellulomonadaceae; genus Cellulomonas; species Cellulomonas sp. ATA003. The sequence continues at coordinate 1,895,409 of NZ_CP133990.1, read as the reverse complement.
CCCTGACGTCGCAGGCCTCGGTGGCGGGGTACCGCGCCGTGCTGGTCGCGGCAGAGGCGTTCGGCCGCTTCATGCCGATGATGATCACCGCGGCGGGCACCGCCCGGCCGGCCGGCGTCCTCGTCATCGGAGCCGGGGTCGCCGGCCTCGCCGCGATCGGGACCGCTCGGCGGCTCGGGGCACTCGTCACGGGCTACGACGTGCGCCCCGAGGCGCGCGCGGACGTCGTGTCGCTGGGCGCGTCGTTCCTGGCCACGTCCGTCGACGCCGGCGACCCCGGGACCGGGTACGCACGCGAGCTCACGGCGCAGGAGTCCGACACGCAGCGCGCGGAGCTGGCCGCGGCCGTCCGGCGCGCGGACGTCGTCATCTCCACCGCCCAGGTGCCCGGTGGCACCCCGCCGGTGCTCGTGACCGCCTCGACCGTGGACGCGATGACACCCGGCTCGGTCCTCGTCGACCTCGCCGCGGGGCCGCGCGGGGGAACGTCGTCGGCAGCGTGCCGGACGAGCGCGTCGTGACCTCCCGGGGTGTGACGGTCATCGGCGCCGGCAACCTGCCGTCCGGCATGGCCGCCGCCGCCTCGGCGATGTACGCGCGCAACGTCGCAGCCCTCGTCGCAGCCGTCACCCACGACGGGATGCTCGACCTCGACCCTGCCGACGAGGTGGTCGACGCCGTGCTGGTCGGTCCTTCGGAGGGTCCCCGAGAACCGGCCGCGCCCGCGGTCGCTCCTTCGTCCCCCACCTCGGAGGACTCCCATGTCCGGTGAGCTGCTCGGCGACCTCAGCCTCTTCGTCCTCGCGCTGCTCGTCGGCTTCGAGGTCATCAGCCAGATCCCCGCGACCCTGCACACGCCGATGATGTCGGGCGCGAACTCCGTGCACGGGGTCGTGCTGGTCGGTGCCGTGCTCCTCGCCGGAGTCGCCGACTCCCCGACGGCCTACGTGCTGACCTTCCTCGCCGCCGCCTTCGCGGCGATGAACGTGGTCGGCGGCTACGTCGTCACCGACCGCATGCTCGGCATGTTCCGGGCACGTCCGCGTCCCGGGCCCGCGCCGCGCCCCGGGAGCGCCACCGACGCAGGTCAGGTCGCACCGTGAGCGACGTCGAAACCGTCGTCCGGCTCGTGTACCTCGCCGCCGCGGTGTGCTTCGTGCTGGGGCTGCACCTCATGCGGTCCCCTGTCACCGCCCGTCGCGGCAACGCCCTCTCCGCCGGTGGCATGGCCGCCGCCGTGCTCGCCACCGTCGTCCTCGTCGCCGACGGGGCCGGGCCCTTCGACGGCGTCTCGCCGTGGGCGTGGCTCGCCCTGGGTGCGGGAACCGCTGTCGGTGCCGGCGGTGGCCTGGTGTCGGCGCGCCGCGTCGAGATGACCGCGATGCCGCAGCTCGTGTCCCTCTTCAACGCCGTCGGCGGTGGCGCGGCCGCCGTGGTGGCCGTCGTCGAGTGGCTGCACCGCCACGGCGGGGGCACCCTGGGCGCCGGTGTCTCGGTGCCCGTCGCGCTCGACGTCCTCGTCGGATCCGTGACGTTCGCGGGGTCGCTCCTCGCGGCGGCGAAGCTCCAGGGCTGGGTGTCCGGTGCCCCGATCACGTTCACCGGGTCCCGTGCCGCCACGGTGGCGTGCACCGTGCTCGGGCTGGGCGCGGCGGCCTGGCTCGTCGCGGTCCCGTCGACGGTGGCGCTGCTGCTGACGGTGCTCGCCGCCCTCGCGTTCGGGGTCCTGATGGTCCTGCCCATCGGCGGCGCCGACATGCCGGTCGTCGTGTCGCTGCTCAATGCGTTCACCGGGATCGCCGTCGCGATGGCGGGGTTCGTCGTCGGCAACGACGTGATGATCATCGCCGGGGCGCTGGTCGGAGCCAGCGGTGCGATCCTCACCCAGCTCATGGCCGAGGCCATGAACCGCTCGGTCGTCGCCGTGCTCGTCGGCGGGTTCGGCACCGGCGACAGCGCGCAGGCGGGTGTCGCGTCGTCCGCCGCGGACGTGCGCCGGGTCGATGCGGACGATGTCGCCATCCAGCTCGCGTACGCGCGCACGGTCGTCATCGTCCCCGGCTACGGGCTCGCCGCGGCACAGGCGCAGCGCGAGTGCGGCGAGCTCGGCGCACTCCTGACCGCGCGCGGGATCACGGTCCTGTACGCCGTGCACCCGGTCGCCGGGCGCATGCCTGGGCACATGAACGTGCTGCTCGCCGAGGCGGACGTCCCCTACGCGCAGCTCGTCGAGATGGAGGAGGCCAACCCCGAGCTCGCGGGCTGCGACGTCGCCCTGGTGGTGGGCGCGAACGACGTGACCAATCCGGCGGCGCGGCGGCCCGGCAACCCGATCTCGGGGATGCCGATCCTCGATGTGGACCGTGCGAGGTCGGTCGTGGTGATCAAGCGGTCCCTCGGCCACGGGTATGCAGGGCTCGACAACGAGCTCTACGCGTTGCCGCAGACGGGCATGCTCTTCGCGGACGCCAAGGACGGACTCACCCGGGTGCTCGCGGCGGTCCGGACGACCGTCGCCTGAGCTCGGCGCCGGCGTCGACGCGGTGGGTCAGGCCTGGGCGTGGTCGGCGCCGCCCGCGCCCGTGTTGCTCGGGCAGTCGGGGTTCGGGCACCGGGTCTCGAGGTCCGGGTTCGGCTCCCCGGCGGGCCGGTCGGTCCCGGGCGCCCCCTCGTGCTCGGTGATCAGCATCTCGCCGCAGTACTGGCATCTGTCCATGCCCCCAGCATCGCGGACCCGGACGCGGGCGGCACCCCGGACGACGCCGGGGTGCCGCCGCTGCCGGGGATCAGCAGGATCGAACAGCGGCGCCGATCAGCGGCGCCGATCAGCGGCGCCGATCAGCGGCGCCGATCAGCGGCGCCGATCAGCGGCGCCGATCAGCGGCGCCGATCAGCGGCGGGAGGGCTCACGTCCCTCGACCCGGTCCCACCCGGGCCGGCTCTGCCGTGAGCCGAGCCGGTCGGACCGCGACCGGTAGACGACGTACGGGCGCCACAGGTACCCGAGCGGCGCACTGAAGACGTGCACGAGGCGCGTGAACGGCCACAGCGCGAAGAGGAGCATCGCGGTCATGCCGTGCAGCTGGAACCCGATCGGCGCCTCGGCCATGAGCTCGGGGTGCAGGTCGAACAGGAAGATCCCCCGGAACCACACCGAGACGCCGTCCCGGTAGTCGTAGTGGCCGCCCAGGTTGAGGATCGACCCGGCGACCGTGTTCCACATGCCGAGGAAGATCACGACGGCGAGGAACAGGTACATGACCTTGTCCATCTTCGTCGTCGCCCGGAACACCGGCCCGACGGTGCGGCGGCGGTAGATGAGCAGCACGAGGCCGAGCACCGTCCCGACGCCGGCGACCGTCCCGATGCTGATGGCGAGGAAGTGGTAGAGCTCGTCGCTCATGCCCACGGCCTCCGTCCAGGACTTGGGGATCCCCAGGCCCATGACGTGCCCGAGGAACACCGCGAGGATCCCGAAGTGGAACATGGGGCTCGCCCAGCGCAGCAGCCGCCGCTCGTAGAGCTGCGACGACCGCGTCGTCCACCCGAACTTGTCGTACCGGTACCGCCACACGTGCCCGAGGACGAAGAACGCGAGGCAGACGTACGGGATCACGACCCAGAGGACGATGTCGGTGGTCGTGGTCATCGGCGTGCTCCTGTCGTGGGCATGTACGACGGCGGGGCGAACGGCTCGAGGCCGACCTCCTCGCCCGGAGGTCCCTGGGCCGCGAGCCGGGCGACCGCCTCGCGGTCGGGGCCGGCCAGGGGTGGCAGGGTCGCGCACACGGCGACGACCGCGCCCGCGTACGGGGACCCGGCGTCCTGCAGCGCGAGGCGCAGCACCTCCAGCCCGGCGCGGTGGGCGAGCAGCAGCCGCAGCGCCGACTCCTGGGCGGCCGCGTCACCGGTCGCCCCGAACTCCAGCACGACCGCGAGGTGGTCGGGGAGCTCGTCGGCGGCGAGCTCGAACCCGGCGGCCGAGAAGGCCTGCTTGAACTCGACCAGCGCGACCCCGCGCTTCCGGGTGTCGCCGTACGCGTAGTAGGTCAGATAGAGCGACCGCCGCCGCGCGAGGTCGAACGTCCGCACGTACTCCGCCTCGAGCTCGGTCAGCGCGTGCTGCTCGAGGTGGTCGAGCACGCCCTCGAGCGGGACCCGCAGGTGCGCGGACCGGTCGCCGAGCACGCGTACCACGGCCCGGAGCCGGGGCAGGGACTCCAGGAGGTCCGCCGTCGGATAGTCGAGCAGCAGCGCCGCCACCCGGTGCACGACGGCGTGGTCACGGGTCGCCGCGCGCTGGGCCGCCTGACGCCGGGCGACGCGGTTCATGGTGCGACCCCGCCGTCGCGCCCGGGACCGGGGGCGTGTCCGGACCGGGACGGCCGGGGTCCGTCCCGGGACCCGGACCGGACCCGGTACCGGTCGGGCCGGGCGCGCTGCCGCCGATGGGCTGCGCGCGGTCGACCGCCGCGCTGTCGTCGCTCGCGGGCTCGCGCAGGTCGGCGCCGTCCGGGCCCGGACGCGGCGGGAACATCCCCGGCGGGGCGCCCTTGCCGTCCCAGTTGAGGAGGTTGACACGGGCCTTGCGTGTGCTGGGCTCGGCGACGGTGTCCGTCGTCTGCCGCTGCTGCAGCATGTGGAAGTTCTCCACCGCGATGGGGTCGTTGAGGTAGCCCTGCCCGGAGCCCTCCCCGAACGGGCCCGACCCGCCCATGCCCGGGCCGCCGTCGTAGTCGAGGCTGCACTCGGTGGCGAGCTCCTCCAGCCCGTGCGCCTGCTCGGCGTGCGCTGGCGGGATGACGTACCGCTCGTCGTACTTCGCGAGTGCGAGCAGGCGGTACATCTCGTACATGGTCGCCTCCTCCATCCCGACCGAGGCGGGGATCGCGGGGTTGCTCGGCCGGCCCAGGTTGAGGTCCCGCATGTACGACCGCATCGCGGCGAGCCGCTTGAGCACCGCGGTCACCGGCGCCGTGTCACCCGCGGTGAACAGCTCCGCGAGGTACTCCACCGGGATGCGCAGGGTGTCGATCGCGGCGAACAGGTTGCCCGAGTCCTCCGAGTCCTCCCCGGTCTCCCCCACCACGTCCACCACCGGCGAGAGCGGCGGGATGTACCAGACCATCGGCATCGTCCGGTACTCCGGGTGCAGCGGCAGCGCGACCTCGTACTTGTGGATGAGGGACCAGATCGGGGACCGCTGCGCGGCCTCGACCCAGTCGCGCGGGATGCCGGCGCGCTCCGCCTCGCGCTGCACCTCCGGGTCGTCCGGGTCGAGGAACACGCTGCGCTGAGCGGCGAGCAGCTTCGTCTCATCGGGCTCGCTCGCCGCGTCCAGCACCCGGTCGGCGTCGTACAGGACGAGGCCGATGTACCGCAGCCGCCCGACGCACGTCTCGGAGCAGACCGTCGGCAGCCCCACCTCGATGCGCGGGAAGCAGAACGTGCACTTCTCGGCCTTGCCGGTCCGGTGGTTGAAGTAGACCTTCTTGTACGGGCACCCGGTGACGCACTTGCGCCAGCCGCGGCACTTGTCCTGGTCGACGAGGACGATGCCGTCCTCGGAGCGCTTGTAGATCGCCCCCGACGGGCACGACGCCGCGCACGACGGGTTGAGGCAGTGCTCGCAGATGCGCGGCAGGTAGAACATGAACGTCTGCTCGAACTCGAGCTTCACCTTGTCGGACACCTTGGCCAGCACGGGGTCGGCCCGGGTGAGCTCGGGAGCACCGCCGAGGTCGTCGTCCCAGTTCGCGCTCCAGGTGACGTTCATGTCCTGGCCGCTGATGAGCGACTGCGGGCGGGCGACCGGGGTGTGCTCCTGCAGCGGGGCGTTCGTCAGGTTCTCGTAGTCGTAGGTCCACGGCTCGTAGTACTCGTCGAGCGACGGCATCTTCGGGCTGGCGAAGACCGTCAGCAGGTTCTTCAGGCGCCCGCCGGCCTTGAGCTGCAGGCGACCGCGCTTGCTCAGCGTCCAGCCGCCCTCCCACCTCGCCTGGTCCTCGTAGGTCCGCGGGTACCCCTGCCCGGGGCGGGTCTCGACGTTGTTGAACCAGACGTACTCGGTGCCGGTGCGGTTCGTCCACGCCTGCTTGCAGGTGACCGAGCACGTGTGGCACCCGATGCACTTGTCCAGGTTCATGACCATCGCCATCTGAGCCATCACACGCATCAGTACTGCACCTCCTGGCTACGACGACGGATGACGGTGACCTCGTCCCGCTGGTTGCCCGTGGGCCCGAGGTAGTTGAACGCGTAGGACAGCTGCGCGTACCCGCCGATGAGGTGGCTCGGCTTGATGAGGAGCCTGGTCAGCGAGTTGTGGATGCCGCCGCGCTTGCCGGTGACCTCGGTCCTCGGCACGTCGATGAGCCGGTCCTGCGCGTGGTACATGTACACCGTCCCCTCGGGCATGCGGTGGGAGACGATCGCGCGGGCCACCACGATGCCGTTGCGGTTGACCGCCTCGATCCAGTCGTTGTCCCGGATGCCGACCTTCGCGGCGTCGACGTCGCTGATCCACACCGACGGGCCGCCGCGCGAGAGCGACAGCATGAACAGGTTGTCCTGGTACTCGGAGTGGATGGACCACTTGTTGTGCGGGGTCAGGTACCGGACCGTCACCCCGAGCGTCCCGGTCCCGTCGACCTCGGCGGTGTCCCCGATCACGGTCTCGTCGAACAGCGCCTGCATGTTCAGCGGTGGCCGGAAGACCGGCAGCCCCTCCCCGATGTCGGTCATCCAGTCGTGGTCGAGGTAGAAGTGCTGGCGCCCGGTGAGCGTGTGCCACGGCTTGAGCCGCTCGACGTTGACGGTGAACGGCGAGTACCGGCGCCCGCCGTGCTCGGTCCCCGACCACTCCGGTGAGGTGATGACCGTCGTCGGTGCCGCCTGGGTGTCGGCGAAGGTGACCTGCTTGCCCTCGTGCTCGGCCGCGAGGTCGGCCATCTGCGTCCCGGTGCGCTTCTCCAGGGTGTGGAACCCCTGGACGGCGAGCCGGCCGTTGGTCGTGCCGGAGAGCGCGAGGATCGCCTCGCACACGTGGACGTCGCGGCTCAGCAGCGGGCGGCCGTCGGCCACGCTGCCGCGCTCCCCCGGGGCGACCCGCGCGATGCCGTTCTTGTGGCCCAGGTAGTCGATCTCCTTGCCGACGTCGAAGGTGACGCCCTTCGTCGTCAGGCCCAGGCGGTCGGCGAGCGGCCCGAGCGTGGCCAGCTTCGCGGCCACGGCGGCGTAGTCCCGCTCGACGACGACCAGCTTGGGCATCGTCCGGCCCGGGACGGGATCGCACTCCCCGCGCGCCAGTCCTGGACGCGCCCGTGCGGGTTGGCCATCTCGTCGGGGGTGTCGTGCGTGAGCGGGACGGCCACGACGTCCTGGCGCGTCCCGAGGTGGGTCTCGGCCAGGCGGCTGAACACGCGCGCGAGGGTGTGGAAGATGTCGAAGTCGGTCCGGGTCTGCCACGGCGGCGCGATGGCCGGGCTGAACGAGTTGACGAACGGGTGCATGTCCGTGGTGTTGAGGTCGTGCTTCTCGTACCAGGTCGCGGCCGGCAGGACGACGTCGGAGTAGATCGTCGTGCTCGTCATCCGGAAGTCGAGCGACAGCAGCAGGTCGAGCTTCCCGGTGGGTGCCTCGTCGTGCCAGACGACGTCGCGCGGCCGGGTCCCCTCGGGCGCCTCGGTCGCGCGCAGGTTGGAGTCGGCGCCGAGCAGGTGGTGCAGGAAGTACTCGTTGCCCTTGCCGGACGACCCCAGCAGGTTCGCGCGCCAGACCGTCAGCACGCGGGGGAAGTTCTCCGGCGCGTCCGGGTCCTCGGCCGCGAAGCGCAGCCGGCCCTCCTTCAGCTCGCGCGGGACGTACTCGCCCACCGGGAGCCCGGCCGCCGCGGCGTCGTCGGCCACCTGCAGGGGGCTGCGGTCCCAGGTCGGGTACGACGGCATCCAGCCCATCCGTGCGGACTGGGCGATGACGTCCGCGGTGGTCTTGCCCGCGAGCGCCCCGGTCCCGGGGGTCGCGGCCGACAGGGTGTCCGCGCCGAACGCGTCGTACCGGAACTGGTTCGTGTGCAGGTACCAGTACGCGGTCTGGATCATCGTGCGCGGCGGCCGCGCCCAGTCGTTCGCGGTCGCGTACATCTGCTGGCCCGTCACGGGGCGGACCTTCTCCTGGCCGACGTAGTGCGCCCAGCCGCCGCCGTTGACGCCCTGGCAGCCGGTGAGCGTGGTCAGGGTGAGGAACGCGCGGTAGATCGTGTCGGAGTGGAACCAGTGGTTGGTGCCGGCCCCCATGAGGATCATCGACCGGCCGCGTGACTCCTCGGCGTTCGCGGCGAACTCCCGGCCGATCCGCTCGGCCTTGGCTGCCGGCACGCCGGTGAACTGCTCCTGCCACGCGGGCGTGCACGGCTCCGACGCGTCGTCGTAGCCGGTGGGCCACTGGCCGGGCAGCCCCGGGCGGGCCACCCCGTACTGCGCCAGGAGCAGGTCCATGACCGTGGTGACGAGGTGGTCCCCCACCCGGCGGACCGGGACGCCGCGCCGGCTCGTCCCGGCGGTGCCGTCGAGGGTGTCGAAGCGCGGCAGGTCGACGAGCACCGACTCGCCCTGCCCGGCCGTCGCGGGGTCCGGGCCGCCCGCGCTCAGCAGCGGGTCGACGTCCCCGAGGTCGAGGTTCCAGCGGCCGGCGCCGGCCTCGCCGTAGTGGTGCCCCAGCGACCCACCCGGCACCACCGGCTTGCCGGTGCCGGCGTCGATGAGGACGGTCTTGAACGCGGCGTTCTCGCTGCTCGCCTCCCGCCCGGGGAGGTCCTCCGCGGTGAGGAACTTCCCCGGCACCCAGCGGCCGTCCTGCTCCTCGACCTTGACGAGGAACGGCAGGTCCGTGAACCGCTTGACGTAGTCGGTGAAGTACGGGACCTGCCGGTCGACGAAGAACTCCTTCAGCGTGACGTGGCCCATGGCCATGGCCAGGGCGCCGTCGGTCCCGGGCTGCACGGCGAGCCACTCGTCGGCGAACTTGACGTTGTCGGCGTAGTCCGGGGAGACGGCGACGACCTTCTGCCCGCGGTAGCGCGCCTCCGCCATCCAGTGCGCGTCGGGCGTCCGGGTCACCGGCAGGTTGGAGCCCCACATGATGAGGTAGCCCGCGTCCCACCAGTCCCCGGACTCCGGGACGTCCGTCTGGTCGCCGAACACCTGCGGCGAGGCGACCGGGAGGTCGGCGTACCAGTCGTAGAAGGAGAGCATCGGGGCGCCGAGGAGCGCGTGGTACCGGGCTCCGGCGCCGTGCGACACCATCGACATGGCGGGGATCGGCGAGAACCCGGCGATGCGGTCGGGGCCGTAACGACGGATCGTGTGGACCTGGGCTGCGGCGACCATCTCGGTCGCCTCCTCCCACGTGGTCCGCACGAGGCCGCCCTTGCCGCGGGCCCGCTTGTAGCGGCGGGACCTCTCCGGGTCGTCGACGATGCTGGCCCACGCCTCGACCGGGTCACCGAGCCGCGCGCGCGCCTCGCGGTACATCTCGAGCAGCAGCCCGCGCGCGTAGGGGTACCGGATGCGGGTGGGCGAGTACGTGTACCAGCTGAACGCCGCACCGCGGGGGCAGCCGCGCGGCTCGTACTCGGGGCTGTCCGGGCCGACCGACGGGTAGTCGGTCTGCTGGGACTCCCACGTGATGATCCCGTCCTTGACGTAGACCTTCCACGAGCACGAGCCGGTGCAGTTCACGCCGTGCGTGGACCGCACGACCTTGTCGTGGCTCCACCGGTCCCGGTAGAAGGTGTCCGCGTCGCGACCACCGATCTGGTGCAGGGTCCGCAGGTCCCCCGACACCTCCTTCTTCTGGAAGTACCGCCGCGTCCGGAGCAGCGCCTCCGTGAGGTCACCGTCCATCCCGGGGCTGGAGCGGGGCGGGTCGTCCTGGAGTGTCACGAGCGCGGTCCTCTCGGTGTCGAGCGGGGGCGGGCGGCGTGCGGGTCGTGCGGTGCTGCGGTGCGCGGGTGGCGCGGTGTGCGGGTGGCGTGGTGTGCGGGTCGTGCGGTCGGGGTCGAGGGTCAGGTGGGACGGGCGGAGCGGCGTACGGGTCCGCGGGTGAACAGGGCGGTCAGCAGGCAGACGACGGCGAGGAGGGCCAGGCCCAGGCTGTAGTCGCCGACGACGTCGAAGACGGCTCCCATGACCAGCGGCGGGACGAACCCGCCCAACCCGCCAGCGGCTCCCACGAGGCCGGTGACGGCCCCCACCTTCTCGGGCGGGGCGAGCAGGGCCACGAGCGCGAAGGTGGCCCCCGACGACGCCCCGAGCAGCGCGGCAAGGCCCAGGAACGCGACGGTCCCGGCCGGCAGCAGCTCAAGCTCGAGCGCCGCGAGTCCGGCCAGGACGGCGGAGCCCGCGAAGCACGCCACGAGCACGACGACCGGGTCGAAGCGGTCCGAGAGCCAGCCGCCGACGGGGCGCATCGCGACGGCGAGCACGACGAACCCGGCCGTGCGCAGCGCGGCGTCCTCCCGGCCCAGGTCGTAGGCGTTGATGAGGTAGGTGGGGAGGTAGACGCTGAACGCGACGAACCCACCGAAGCCGACCGCGTAGAGCAGGGCGAGCTGCCCCGTCGCGGGGAGGCGCGCGGTCGCCCACGTCCGGGCGAGGAACGAGCCCTGCGGCGCGGTCCGGCCGGGGGCGTCGCGCAGGAGGAGGGCCGCCGCGACCGCGAACACGACGAGGACGGCGGCGACGATGAGGAAGGGCGCCGTCGGGCCGACGGAGTCGGTGAGCCGCACGGTGGTGAAGGCGGAGATCGCCGTGCCGCCCATGCCGATCCCGAAGATGCCGAGGGCCGTCCCTCGGCGGGCCGGTGGGTACCACGCGTTGACCAGCGGGACGCCGATCGCGAACGTGGTGCCGCCCAGCCCCAGGAAGAAGCCACCGACGAGCATCGCCGCGTAGCTCTCCGCGACGAGCCCGACGAACAGCACCGGGAGGACGGTCAGCAGGCTGACCACGGGGAACATGATGCGGGCACCGATCCGGTCGGTCAGCGCTCCCACCGGGATGCGGCCGAGCGAGCCGACCACGACGGGGACGGCCACGAGGACCGACTGCTGGAAGCCGGTGAGGTCCAGCTGGTCGCGGTACGCGGCGCCGAGCGGGCTGATCAGCGCCCAGGCCCAGAAGTTGATGCCGAAGCCGACCGTCGCGAGCGCCAGCATGCGTCCCGGCGTACCGCCCGCGGGACTGGGCGTCGCGGTGCCCGCGACCGTGGTCCGTGCGTCCCCCTGCTGCCGCGCCATCGCGGGCCCTCCTCGTCTGGCGGTTTCAACCGTGCGGATGAGATCAGCGAGTCCGGTGACCGTAGCAGTGGGTCAAGGAACCGTCTCGGGATCGCCAGGATCGGCGCGTCGACGTCTCGCCAGGCGTCCGTGAGCGCCCCGCACAGCCTGGGGCACCCTCGAGGGGCACGGCCGGGACCTTGTTCCCAGTTCTCGGATCCCAGGTCCCAGGTCCCCGTGGTCAGATCCACGCCCGATTTTCCGGGCCGTGCGTCGCCGGGCGCGGTGGCGGGCGTCCCGGGCCGGCGCAGCGCGTAGCGTGGCGCGGGTGAGCACCGACACCACAGCGCACCGGACGGGGCGCACGTCCGCCCGGGCGGCGGTCATCGTCGCCTCGGACCGGTGTGCCCGCGGTCAGGCGGACGACCGTTCCGGCCCGCGTGCCGTCGAGGCCCTGCGCGCCGCCGGCTTGGAGGTCGGGCGGGTGCGGATCGTCTCGGACGGCGTGGAGTCCGTGTCCGCCGCGCTGCGCGAGGCCCTGGCCGACGGCGCACGCGTCGTCGTCACGAGCGGCGGTACCGGTGTCGGGCCACGCGACCGGACCCCGGAGGCGACGCGGACGGTGGTCGACCGCGAGCTGCCCGGTCTCGCCGAGGCGCTGCGGCGCACCGGCGAGCAGTACGTCGCCACCGCGGTGCTGTCCCGCGGGGTCGCCGGCGTGACGGACGCCGGCGCCGTCGTCGTGAACCTTCCCGGCTCCCCCGGCGGCGTCACGGACGGCCTCGCCGTGCTGCTGCCGCTGCTCCCCCACCTGCTCGACCAGCTCACCGGCGGTGACCACGGATGACCCTCGCCCAGCTCACGGACGCACCTCTCGACCTCGCCGCGCACGTCGCCGCGGTGAGCGGCCCGCGGGTCGGCGCAGTCGCCACGTTCCTCGGGACGGTGCGCGACCACGACCCCTCGGTCGACGGCGACGTCGTCGGCCTCGACTACTCCGCGCACCCCGATGCCGGCGACGTCCTGCACCGCCTCGCCGACGCCGCCGCGTGTACCGACGGTGTGCTCGGGGTCGCGGTGAGCCACCGGACCGGGATGCTCGGGGTCGGTGAGGCGGCGATCGTGGCCGCCGTCGCGTCGGCGCACCGGGCACTCGCGTTCGACGTGTGCCGCGACCTCGTCGAGACGGTCAAGGCCGAGCTGCCGGTCTGGAAGCGCGAGGTCCTGCGCGACGGGTCGCACGTGTGGGTGGGGCTGTGAGCGCCGGGCCCGCGGCGACCGGCAGCCCGGGCGGTCTGGTCGACCGCTTCGGTCGCGTCCACCGCGACCTGCGCATCTCGCTGACCGATCGCTGCTCGCTGCGGTGCACCTACTGCATGCCCGCCGAGGGCGTCCCGTGGCTCGCCGGCTCGACGATGCTCAGCACCGACGAGCTCGTCAGGGTCGCGGGCGTGGCGGTCGATCTGGGTGTGACGGAGATCCGGCTCACCGGCGGCGAGCCGCTGCTGCGCCCGGACGTGGTCGACGTCGTGCGACGGATGGCGGCCCTCGAGGGCCCGGCGGCTCGCCCGAGGTGTCGCTGACCACCAACGCCCTGCGGTTGCCGGCACTCGCCGCACCGCTGCGGGACGCGGGGCTCGCGCGGGTCAACATCAGCATCGACACGCTGGACCGGGACAAGTTCCGACAGCTGACCCGACGTGACCGGCTCGTCGACACCCTCGCCGGGATCGCGGCCGCCAAGGCGGCCGGGTTCACGCCGATCAAGCTCAACGCCGTCGCGATGCGGGGTGTCAACGACGACGAGATGGTCGACCTCGTCCGGTACGCCGTCGACGGCGGCTACGAGATGCGCTTCATCGAGCAGATGCCGCTCGACGCCGGGCACACCTGGGAGCGCACCACGATGGTCACCCAGGCCGAGGTGCTCGCGTCGCTGCGCACCGCGTTCACCCTCACCGAGGTGCCGGGGCGCGGGTCCGCCCCGGCCGAGCTCTGGTACGTGGACGGCGGCCCCGCGACGGTCGGCGTGATCGCGTCCGTCACCGCGCCGTTCTGCGGCGCGTGCGACCGGGTCCGGCTCACCGCCGACGGGCAGCTGCGCTCGTGCCTGTTCGCGCAGACGGAGACCGACCTGCGGACGCTCCTGCGCGCGGACGCCGACGACGACGCCCTGGCCGAGGCCTTCCGGGCGTGCCTGGCGGGCAAGAAGGCCGGGCACGACATCGACGACCCGACATTCCTGCAGCCGCGCCGTCCGATGAGCGCGATCGGTGGCTGACCGGAGCCGTGCGGCGGCGCGTGCCGTCGTCAGGTGCCGGCCTGCGCGACGCCGCGGTAGCTCCCGCCCACGGTGACCTGGGCGTCGGCTCGCAGGACGGCCCGGGCGTCGTCGCCCCGCAGCGTGACCAGGGCGTCGATCTCCCCTCCGACGCGCGTGACACCGGCGTAGCGCAGCGTGCCGCTGGTCGGGATCCCCCGGACCTCCCCGGTGAAGTCGCCGTGGAACCGGAAGACGTCGGCATAGGTCCCGGGCGGGGTCGCCAGCGCCTCGGCGCACGGCGCGAAGACCAGGGCCGTCGTGGTGCCGTCGGCGACCCCCGCCACCGTGCCGGAGAACGTGAGGACGCCGTCGACGGTGAACTCGCACCGCCGGGGACCGACGTCACGTGCCTGCAGCGACGTGAAGTCGACCGCGGCCACGAAGTCGCCCGCGGCGTACCCGGCGCCACCGCGCGCGGGATGTGCGTCCGGTGCGCCGGGCGCTGCCACGGCGGGGTCGGGACGAGCAGGGTGAGCGCCGCCGCGCAGCCGGCGACGGCACGGCGGACAGAGGTGCGAGGCATGAGCGGATCCTTCCGGGACCACGCGGCCGTCAGGAGGGCGGTCGCGCACGGGAGGCCGTCGGTGACCTCTCCAGTCTGGCAGCGGCCGGGCTCCGGCGACAGGACCCGTGCAGCACCCGAGCCCGACCGGTCGCGTCACCGGTCCCGAGCGGAGTCGTCCGAGGAGCCGAGCGGCCGGATCAGGAAGCAGTCGGGGAAGCGTGTCGTGGCGACCGTCCAGCGTCCCGGCCGGCGCGTGCGGCGGTGAGGCCGAGCATCGACGTGCGTCGCACCTCCCACCGGCCCGCGGTGCGGACGACGGCGTGCTTCCCGTGCCGTGAGGCGACGGGGCGCCACCCGGCCCGTCCCGCGAGCCGGAGCAGCTCCACCTCCTCGGCGCGCGTCACCGGGCCGAGGAGGCGTTCTGCTCGCCACTCAGTCCGTCGCCGTCGCCGCGAGCGCCGACCTGCTCCGCGACGAGCCGGGAGATCGACACCTCGAGCGGGTCCGCCGACGGCTCGGTCACCTGAGGTCGTGGCGGTCGGGGCGCCATGCGCGACCTTCCGCCCTGTTCGCCCCCGCGGTGCGCCGCTGACTGAGCACGGCGATGCACCGGGCGATCAGGGCTCCGGCGGCGCCGCTCGGGTCAGGCCATGTCCTCGAGCTGTCGACCCTTGGTCTCCGGCACGAACTTCGCCACGAACAGCAGGGACAGGAACGCGAACAGCGTGTAGAAGCCGTAGGCGAAGGACAGCCCGACCTCGGCCATGGCCGGGAACGACGTCGAGATCGCGAAGTTGGCGAGCCACTGCGCGGCTGCGGCCAGGCCGAGCGCCGTCCCGCGGATGCGGTTGTTGAACATCTCGCCGAGGAGCACCCAGACGGCCGGGCCCCAGGACACGCCGAAGAAGACGACGAAGCCGTTCGCCGCGATGAGCGCGATGACGCCCGCGGTGTCACCGAGGACCGGCTCGAGCACGCCCTCGGCGTTCTCCACCAGCTCCGCGGTGCTGAACACGAACGCGAGGACGCCGAGCATGATGAACATGCCGGCGGAGCCGACGAGCAGCAGCTTGCGGCGGCCGACCTTGTCGATCAGCGAGATCGCGACCAGCGTGACGACGATGTTCGTCACCGAGGTGATGACGGTCTGGGTCAGGGCGTCGGCCTCGGTGAACCCGACCGACCGCCAGAGCGTCGTCGAGTAGTAGAAGATGACGTTGATCCCGACGAACTGCTGGAACACCGACAGCGCGATGCCGATCCACACGATCGGCAGCAGCCCGCCGCCGCCCTGCTTGCGCAGGTCCGCGAACGAGGTGCGGGACTCGAGCTTGACGGTCCGGCGGATCTCCTCGATCCGCTCCCGCACCCCGGTGATGAGCACCTGGCCCAGGACGGCCCGCGCACGTTCGGGGTCGCCCTTGGCCACGAGGTAGCGGGGCGACTCGGGGATCTGCAGGGACAGGATCCCGTACGCCAGCGCGGGGACGATCTCGGCGAGGAACATCCAGCGCCATGCCTCGAGCCCGAGCCACAGCTCCTCCGCGGCACCGCCGGCGAGAGCGGCGAGCAGCGCGTCGGACAGCAGTGCGACGAAGATGCCGGTGACGATCGCGAGCTGCTGGAGCGAGCCGAGCCGCCCCCGGACGGCGGCCGGCGAGATCTCCGCGATGTACGCCGGGGCGATGACCGACGCCGCGCCGACGCCGATGCCGCCGATCACGCGCCACGCGATGAGGTCGACCGGCCCGACCGACAGCCCGGACCCGATCGCACTGATGAGGAAGAGGACGGCGGCGAGGACCATGACGCGGATGCGTCCCACGCGGTCCGCAAGACGCCCGGCGAGGTACGCGCCGGCGATGCAGCCGAGCAGCGCCGATGAGACGACGAAGCCGGTCAGGCCGGCCCCCATGGCGAACTCGTCACGCACGGCGTCGACGGCGCCGTTGATGACGGCGGTGTCGAACCCGAACAGGAACCCGCCGAGCGCGGCCACCGTGGCCAGCATGACGACCCGTCCGGTGTGGAACTGCTCGGTGGGCGTGGCGGCGGCGGTCATCGGATCTCCTCGGTCGGCGGGGCCCCTGATGTCTACCGCTGCCGTCGGGGAGCCGCCACCGGGACCGCCAGGGGTGGCGTCGCAGGTCAGCCGCGGTGCGCGGCACCGGTCAGGCGCGGTGCCAGTCCCCGGACTTCCCGCCGGTCTTGGCGAGCAGCCGGACGTCGGCGACGGACGTGCCCTTGTCCATGCCCTTGACCATGTCGACGACCGCGAGCGCGGCGACGCTGACGGCGGTCAGCGCCTCCATCTCGACACCGGTGCGGTCGGCGGTGCGCACGGTCGCGGTGACCTGGACGCCGTCGTCGTCGATCTCGAGGTCGACGGTGACGCCGTGCACGCCGATGACGTGCGCGAGCGGCAGGAGCTCGGCCGTGCGCTTGGCCGCGCTGATCCCGGCGATGCGGGCGACCGCGAGGACGTCACCCTTCGGGACGTCACCGGCGCGCAGCGCCGCGACGACGTGCGGGGCGCAGCGCACCGTGCCGGACGCGGTGGCCGAGCGCACGGTCGGCTGCTTCGCCGTGACGTCGACCATGCGCGCGTGCCCGGCGCCGTCGAGGTGCGTGAAGGTCATCGGTCCACCCGCATGACGCGCACCCTATCCCCGGGCTCGACCTGCTCGACGTCGGCCGGCACGACGGCCAGGGCGTGGGCGCGGGCCAGCCCGGCCACGAGGTGGGAGCCGGACCCACCCCGGACGGCCCGGCGGGCACGGAGGCCGTCCGGACCGGCCGCCAGGGTCACCGGCATGTACTGCTCCCGGCCGACGGGGTGCGCCACCCGTCGACGACGACCGCGATCCCGTCGCTGCCCGGGGCGCCGCCCTCGTCGCCGCCCGAGCTGCCGTGGCCCCCGTCGTCGGACGGCACGGCGAGACCACGCAGCCGGTGCAGGACCGGCCGGACGAACACGTGGAAGGACACGAACGCGCTCACCGGGTTGCCGGGCAGCGCGAGCACCGGCGTCCCGCCGGGCAGCCGCCCGATCCCCTGCGGCTTGCCCGGCTGCATCGCGACGGCGACGAACTCCATGCCGGCGTCGTCGGCGAGGACCTCCTTGACGACGTCGTACGCGCCCATGCTCACGCCGCCGGAGGAGATGACGGCGTCCACGCGCTCGTCCGGCGGGGCGTCGTCCCAGCCGGCGAGGAGGGCGCGCAGCGTCGGGGCGTCGTCGGGCACCGCGCCGAGGCGGACGGCGTCGCACCCCGCGGCCCGCACCAGCGCGGCCAGGAGGTAGGAGTTGGAGTCCGGGATCTGCCCACGGCGCAGCGGCTGCCCGGGCGTGACGAGCTCGCTGCCGGTGGACAGCACGGCGACCCGCGGGCGCCGGTGCACCGCGAGCGTGCCCCGGCCGACCGACGCCGCGGCCGACACCTGCGCCGGGCCGAGCAGCGCGCCGGCCGCCAGGACCGGGTCGCCGGCGGCGAGGTCCTCCCCGGCGCGGCGCACGTGCGCGCCGGGTGCGGCCGGCGCCGTGACGAGGACGTGGACGGTGCCGCCGTCGGTCACCTCGACCGGGACGACGGCGTCGGCGCCGGGCGGCACGGGGGCGCCGGTCATGATCCGGGCGGCCGTCCCGGCGGTCACCTCGGGCTCGGCCTCGCTGCCGGCGGGCAGGTCGGCGAGGACCCGCAGACCGACCGGACTGTCCGCGGTGGCGGCCGCGACGTCCGCGGCCCGCACCGCGTACCCGTCCATCGCGGAGTTGTCCCACCGCGGCAGCGCCTCGGGGGCGACGACGTCCTCGGCGAGCACGAGCCCGTCGGCCTCCGCGATCGGGACGTGGGTGACGGGCAGCGGTCGGACGAGCGCCAACGCCGCCCTGCGGTGCTCGGGCACGGTGCGCACGGGGTACCTCCGGGACGTCGGGTGGTGGGTGCAGGTGGGCTGCGGGGCTACGGGTTGCGGGGCTGCGGGTTGCGGGGCTGACGGAGGACGGGGTCAGTAGGTGGGCAGGGTCGGGTCGACGTCGGCGACCCATGCGAGCACCCCGCCTGCCAGGTGCCGCACGTCGTCGTACCCGGCGGCGCGCAGGGCGCGCGCTGCCTGCTCGGAGCGGGCGCCGCTGCGGCAGTGCAGCACCAGCGGGACGTCGCGTGGCAGGTCGGCGCGCCCCTCGAGGACCGTCGCGAGCGGTGCGCTCACCGCCCCCGGGACGGCGACCACGGCGCGCTCCCCGGGCTCGCGGACGTCGACCAGGAGGAAGTCGTCGGTGCCCCCGTCGCGCGCGGTGAGGCGGTCCGCGAGCTCGCGGGCGGTGAGGGTCGGGACGGCGTGGGAGTCCGCCGCGTCGTCGGGTGCGGGACCGGTCACGGGCGGCGCCGGGTCGGCCGCGGCCCCGGACGCCGCGCGGGCCGGGTCGCCCACCAGCGGCACCTCCGACCAGCGGGACGCGAGCCCGTCGAGGACGAGCACACGCCCGAGCAGCGGCTCCCCGATCCCGACGACGAGCTTGACCGCCTCGGCCGCCATGACCGACCCGACCTGCCCGCACAGGGCCCCGAGCACACCACCCTCCGCGCACGACGGCACGCTGCCCGGCGGCGGCGGTGCCGGGAACAGGTCGCGCAGCTGGACGGCCGGGACGCCGTCGGGCGGACGCCCCCAGAACACCGAGACCTGGGCGTCGAACCGGTACACCGAGGCCCACACCTCCGGCAGGCCCAGCCGCACGCACGCGTCGTTGACCGCGTAGCGGGTCGGGAAGTTGTCGGTGCCGTCGATCACGAGGTCGTAGCCGGTGAGCACCGCGTCGACGTTGTCGGGGGTGAGACGCAGCCGGTGCACGACCACGTCCACGCCCGGGTCGAGCGCGTGCACGGCGTCGCGCGCGCTGTCCACCTTGGGACGCCCGACGTCGTCCGTGCCGTGCAGCACCTGGCGCTGGAGGTTGCTCAGCTCGACGTCGTCGTCGTCGACCACGCCCAGATGACCGACCCCCGCGGCCGCGAGGTAGGACAGCACGGGTGCACCCAGTCCCCCGGCGCCGACCACGCAGATGCGGGCCGCCGCCAGGCGGCGCTGCCCGACCTCGCCCACCTGCGGGAGCAGCAGGTGCCGCGACCAGCGCTGCACCTGCGCGGACGTCAGCGGCGGGCCGGGCGGGACCAGCGGGGGCAACGGCACCACGTCAGCCTAGGTGCGGTCCGGTGATGGAGCGCCTCACCCCAACGTGCGCTGCCGCGCCTGCGGACGCCAGGGGTTCTGGACGCCGCACGTGCGTAGACTTGCCCGGTGCCGACGTACCGCATCCGCGACGCCGCCGACCTGCTCGGCGTGAGCGATGACACCGTGCGACGCTGGGCCGAGGCCGGCCGACTCCCCACGACGACGGACGACGCGGGCCGGCAGGCCGTCGACGGCGCCGTCCTCGCCGCCTTCGCGCGTGAGCTCGCCGCGCCGACGTCGTCGGCCGCCCCCACGACGACCGCCGCAGCCCTCACGACGCGCCACTCGGCGCGGAACCGGTTCACGGGCCTGGTGACGCGAGTGGTGCGGGACGCGGTGATGGCGCAGGTCGACATCCAGGCGGGCCCGCACCGGGTGGTCTCCCTGATGAGCCGCGAGGCCGCCGACGAGCTGGGCCTCGAGCCCGGGGTGCTGGCGACGGCCTCGGTCAAGGCGACCGCCGTGTCGGTCGAGCGGGGCTGACCGGTGCCCGGGCGGCTCACCGTGCTCGCGGTGGCGGCGGCGGTGACCATGCTGGCCGGTGCCGCGCTCCAGGTCAGCGGTGGGCCCACGAACCCGGCTGGTGCCGGGGGTGACGCGCGCGGCGCCGGCGGCGACGAACGTGGGGCCGCGTCGGGACAGGTGCTGACGGTGGTCGCGGCCGCCTCGCTCGGTGAGGCGTTCGAGGTGCTGGCGGACGGGTTCGAGTCCGCGCACCCGGGGCTGACCGTGCGCCTGAGCCTCGGACCGAGCCAGGCGCTCGCTGCCCAGGTCGCCGCGGGCGCCCCGGCCGACGTCCTCGCGACCGCCGACCCCGCGACCATGGCGATCGCCGTCGAGGCGTGGCCGGGGACGACGCCGGTCGTGTTCGCGCGCAACCGGGTCGCCCTCGCGGTCGCCCCCGGCGCCGACGTCGACTCCCTCGCCGACCTCACCCGGGTGCCGTTCGCGCTGTGCCGGCCCGAGGTGCCGTGCGGCGCCGCCGGTGAGCGGGTGCTCGCCGCGGCGGGCGTCACCGCCGACCCGGTCACCTTCAGCACCGACGTGGCCGCGGTCCTCACCCAGGTGGTGTGGGGGCAGGTCGACGCGGGGCTGGTCTACGCCTCCGACGTGCGCCCGACGGCGCCGGTCGTCCAGCGGGGCCGGGTGCGGGCCGTCGCGGTGCCGGACGACCTGAACTCGGTCTCCACCTACCCCGTCGCCGCCCTGCCCGACGCCACCGTGCCCGCGCTCGCCCGGGCGTTCGTCGACCACGTCCTGTCCGACGACGGCGCCCGCGTGCTCGCCGACGCCGGGTTCATGCCGCCGTGAGCCGGCGCGCCGGCAGGACATCGGGCGCCGGCCGGGGTGCGGGACTGCTCGTCGCTGTCCCGGCCGCCATCGGGCTCGCGTTCCTCGCCCTGCCGCTCGCCGGTCTGCTGGTCGAGGCGCCGTGGGGTGACCTCGACGTGCTGGCCACCGCCGAGGTGCGCCAGTCCCTCGGGCTGTCGCTGTGGACGTCGACCCTCTCCGCCGCCCTGTCGGTGGTCCTCGGAGTGCCGCTGGCGTGGTACCTGGCCCGTGGTCGCAGCCGCTGGACCCGGGTCGTCCGTGGTGTCGTCACGCTGCCGCTCGTCCTGCCCCCGGTCGTGGGCGGTGTCGCGCTGCTCGCGGTGCTCGGCCGCGGCGGACCGGTCGGCGGGTGGCTGGACCGGTGGGGCGTCACGCTCGCGTTCACGCCGGCCGCCGTCGTGCTCGCCCAGCTGTTCGTCGCGATGCCGTTCCTCGTCGTGACCGTGGAGGGTGCCCTCCGCGGGTCGGACGGCCGGCTCGAGCAGGCGGCGGCGACGCTCGGGGCGTCCCGCGTCACGACGCTGCGGCGGATCACGCTGCCGCTCGTCGCGCCGTCGGTCGCGGCGGGGGCGGTGCTCGCGTGGGCGCGGGCGCTCGGCGAGTTCGGCGCGACGGTCACATTCGCCGGGAGCTTCCCCGGGCGCACGCAGACCTTGCCGCTCAGCGTCTACCAGGCGCTCGGCCGCGACCCGGACGCCGCCCTCGCGCTCAGCCTCGTGCTGCTCGGGGTGTGCCTCGCGGTGATCGTCCTGCTGCGCGACCGCTGGCTGCGGTGACCCCGCACGGCGGCAACTGGCAGCAACCGATTGCCACGGTGATGCCGCATGGACTCCACTAGGGACATGTCCTCGTGCAGAGCGGCCCGGACGACAGCGGCCCGCGGCGCGACGACGCTCCGGTCGCACCAGGTCCGCGCGACCGGTCGACCCCGCCTACCCCGCACCGAGCCGGCGTGGACGGACACCGCTCGATCCGACCGATCGGACCGCGCGGACGCACGCACCGCGGCCCCCGCGCACGAGGGTCCGCTGCCGACATCACAGTCCAGGTGAGGGAGTCCCGATGAGCACACCCACAGCGCGTACGACGGCAGGGGCCGCCATGGCCCCGGTCGTGACCATCTTCGAGCACTACGGAGCGGGCGCGGCGGAGGTCGGCGCCATGGTCGCCGAGGCGCTCGGCCTGCCGTTCCATGCGCAGGCGTTCACCTCCCAGGAGCTGGAGGCCGGTGAGGACGCCGGTCTGGAGCGCAACGCCGTGCTCTCCACCGTCTACTCCGCGATGGGCGGCGCGTACGGCGGCTTCGAGGGCCGGGACGTCGTGACGACGCAGCAGCAGAAGTACGACCTCGTCATGGACAACAACCGCTCGCTGTGGGCCAGCGCTGAGGCCGGCGGCGTCATCGTCGGCCGGAACGGCGCCGTGGTCCTCGCGACCCGGCCGAACACCGTGCACGTGCTCCTCACCGGGTCCGTCGAGGACCGTGTCGCCCGCGCGGCCAGGACCGCTGGCATCTCCCCGGAGCGCGCCGCCGAGCGGCAGGTGCGCGAGGACGAGGTCCGGGCCCGGATGTCGACCGTGCTGTACGGGTGGGATCCCCGTCTGCCCGACCGCTACGACGTCGTCTTCAACACAGGCCGCATCCCGCTGGACGCCGTGGCCCAGGCCATCGTCCAGGCCGTGAAGGTGGGAACCCGGTGAGCACCCACGACAGCGCCACGTCCCCCTCAAGGAGCCCTCGCATGAACGCCGTCACGTCGCCCGACACCCCGGTCGCCCCGAGAACGCTGACCCTGCGCAACTACCTGGCGTACGCCGCCGGGGACGCCGCGAACAACCTCTCGTTCACCATGGCGGGGATGTTCCTCATCCTCTACTACACGAACGTCGTGGGGGTCGAGGGAGCCGTCATCGGGACGATGTTCCTCGTCGTCCGCTTCGTGGACGCGGTGACCGACCTGGCCGTCGGGCGTGCCATCGACGCCAAGCGACCGGGCAGGCTCGGCAAGTTCAAGCCGTTCATCCTGTGGTTCTCGTTGCCGCTGCTGCTCTCGAGCATGGCGATCTACTCCGCCCGGACGTTCTTCCCGGACATCTCCGGCGGTGCGGCGGTCGCCTACATGTACGTCACCTACCTGGCGATGGGGTCGATCTTCTACACGCTCGTGAACATCGCGTACGGCTCCATGGCGCCGGCGATCACCCAGAACCCGGTCGAACGCGGCAAGCTCGCCGCGTTCCGCGGCTACGGCGCCGCGATCGCGGTCCTCGCACTTGCGTTCATCATCGCGCCGCAGATCCGCGAGAACATCGAGAACCCGCTGGAGCTCCAGCAGTCGCTGTTCATCACCACGGCCGCCTTCGTGGTCGTCGGCATGGCGCTGTACCTGTTCCTCGTCTTCAACACCGAGGAGCAGGTCAGCCGCCCGACCACTCCCGTGTCGCTGCGCGACAGCCTGGAGAACTCTCACCACGAACAAGCCGCTGCTGCTGCTCTCGCTCGGCGCGGTCCTGTTCCTCACCGGCATCACCGCGTTCAGCACCCTCGGGTCCTACATCGCCATCTACGTCCAGCAGGACGCCGCGTACATCGCCTGGAACACCCTCGCCCAGACGCTCGCACTCTTCGTCGTCGGCCCCCTGATCCCGACCGTCGTGCGCACGATCGGCAAGCGCGTCGGCTACATCGTGTTCGGCCTCTTCAGCCTCCTCGGCGCGGCCGTGCTGGCGTTCGCCCCGCTCGGAGCGCAGCCGTGGCTGGGCCTGGTCGCCTTCTTCCTCATCGGCATCGGGCTCAACGGGGTCAACACCCTCATGTGGGCACTGGAGGCGGACACCGTCGAGTACGGCGAATGGAAGACCGGCAACCGGACCGAGGGCACGACCTACGCGGTGTTCTCCTTCACCCGCAAGATGGGCCAGGCGCTGGGTGGGTTCGTCGGCGGGTTCGCGCTCACCTTCGCCGGCTTCAGCGCAGCCCTGGCCTCGTCCGGGGACTCGCAGGAGCCGGGGGTGTCGGAGAACATCCAGCTCTACGCGGGTGGCCTCATCGGTGCCTTCACGCTGCTGTCCCTCGCGGTGATGTTCTTCTACCCGCTCACCGAGGAGAAGTTCCGCGAGATCTCCGCCGAGATCACCGCCCGACGTGCGGCGCCGACGCCGCGCTGACGCCGCTCGGCTCGGCGGCCGATGCCGGCCGCTGACCTCCATCGGCCCGTGCGGGAGTGGTCGTGCTCCGCGTGCAGCAGCTCACGAGCTGTGCACCCGGGGCACGACCACTCCCGTCGGGCCGTACCCGTCCGTGCGTGGAATCCGCTGCCGAGCCGGGTTCACCCACCGCAGCGCAGGCGAGAGAGTGCACCGGCCGAGACCGTCGCCCTACGGTCGATCGACCAGCACCTGTTCGCGATCGCCACCCGCTGACCCAGCACACGAGACGTGAGACTCCGGCTGTCCACGCGGCGGTGCCCACGCCACAGCTCGGGTATCGGCACGTGGCATGAGCCCCTGCAGTGGGTACCGAGAGCGGCCCGTGTGCTCGATCGTGAGGACGCGATCGGCGGTACGGAGTCGCAGCGCCAGCTCCTGCCGAGCGAGTCCTGCCGCGTGCTCACGCGGGCCGCGACGGCGTCCGACGTCGGGCGTCCTCGTCGCGAGTCCCACCGACCTCGTCGCCGTCGGGTCGTCCCACGACCTCCGGCCCGGTCACCCGCAGCGTGCGGCTCTGCCAGCGGACCGCAGACACACGTCGGCCGGCGGCCTCCCCACGAGGGGAAGCCGCCGGCCGGTGAGCGGGGCTGCGTCAGGCGGGGCGCACGGGGAACGTGCCCTCGTCGCGGATGCGGGCGTTGAGCAGGTCGAGGTACTGCTGGTCGTCGAACTGCAACGGGACCTCCTGGCCGGTCCAGTCGGACAGGTGGATCGCGTTGGCGAGCCGGACGCCGTTGATGCCGTCGGCACCGGGCGCGATGAGCGGGGTGCCGTCGAGGATGTTGAGCGCGAAGTTCTCCAGCACGTCGGAGTGCTGCTGCCCGAACGGCGACTCGAGCTCGATGGTCTCCTGCGTGTACAGCGTGTCGAAGTCCACACCACCCATGAACAGCTTCATGACGTCGTCCATGTCCATGCTCGCGCTGAGCTCGGCCTCCGGCTTGCGCAGCCGGGTCACGATGGCCCGCTTGCTGCCCTCGACGACGATCTTGCCCTGGTCGCCGAGGATCTCGAACCGGTCGGTGCCATCGATGTCGTAGGTGCAGGTGACGAAGGTGCCGGTGGCACCGTCGGCGTACTCGACGAACGCCGTGACGTCGTTCTCGACCGCGATGTCACGGTTCACGCCGTAGCCGAGCTTGGCGTACACCTTCTCCGGGACGCCGCAGATCCACTGCCACAGGTCGAGCTGGTGCGGTGCCTGGTTGACGAGCACGCCGCCGCCCTCGCCGCCCCACGTCGCGCGCCAGGCGCTGGAGTCGTAGTAGCCCTGCGGCCGCCACCAGGTGGTGATGATCCAGTTGCTCCGGCGGATCCGCCCGATCTCGCCGTTCTCGACGATCTCCTTCAGCCGCTGGTAGAGCGGGTTCATCCGCTGGTTGAACATGATCCCGAAGGTGAGCTCGGGCTTCGTCGCCGCGAACTCGATGAGCTCGTTCGCCTGGCGGGTGTAGACCCCGGCCGGCTTCTCGACGAGCGCGTGGATGCCCGCCTCGAGCGCCGCGATGCCCATCTCGGGGTGGAGGAAGTGCGGGACGGTCGTCACGACGGCGTCGACGTCACCGGACGCCAGCATCGCGCGCCAGTCCTCGTGCACGGCCACGCCCGGGTACGTCGCGCGGACCGCGTCGCGCTTGGCCGGGTCCGTGTCGCAGATGGCGCCGATGGTCATGTGGGGCACCCGGCCCTCGCTGATCAGCTTGGCGTACATGCCGCCCTGCTGACCGAGACCGATGATGCCGAGCCGGACGGTGTCCGCCATGGAGTGCTCCTTCGTCAGGTGGGATTGCGCCGAAACCATCCACGCAGGGCGCCACCGGTCCTGCAAGCGGTTGCCTCAAGTTGCCAGCCCCGCCGCCGGTCCGGAGGCGTCGCCGTGGCGGGCCGGCGTGGCAACACAGCGCAATCGGTTGCCATCTCTGCGGCGCCACTCCTAGCGTCTCACCAACGGCTCCCCGGATCCGGCTGCGGCCGGCGTCCCGTGGAGCGCCGCCGAGTGCCCCTTCCCCTTCCTGGAGGACGACGACGATGTGGGTCATGTCCGGTTTCGCCGACGAGATCGACCCGGACCCCGAGACGCAGTGCGCCGTGCTCGCCGACCTGGGCATCCGTCACCTGGAGTTCCGCAGCGCCTGGGACGTGAACGTCCTGGACCTGACCGACGAGCAGGTGGTCGAGGTCAGGCGCATCCTCGACGCGCACGGGATCGGTGTGTCGTCCATCGGGTCGCCGATCGGCAAGATCAACGTCACCGACGACTTCGATGAGCACCTGCGCCGCATGGACCGCGCCGTCGAGGTCGCGCAGATGCTCGGCGCCCCGTACATCCGGGTGTTCTCCTTCTTCCTCACGGCCGACCAGCGCCCCGAGGACCACCGCGACGAGGTCGTGCGCCGCATGAGCGCGTTGGCCGAGAAGGCCGCGGCGGGCGGCGTCGTGATGGTTCACGAGAACGAGAAGGACATCTTCGGCGACCTTCCCGAGCGGGTGCACGACCTGGTCACGGCCGTCGACTCCCCGCCCTGCGACTCGCGTGGGACGCGGCCAACTACGTCCAGTGCGGCGTCGTGCCGTTCCCCGACGCCTACACGCTCCTGCGCCCGTACACCGACTACATCCAGATCAAGGACGCCGTGCTCGCGACCGGCGAGGTCGTGGCCGCCGGTGAGGGTGACGGTCGCCTGCGCGAGACGGTCCGCGCCCTGGCCGACGACGGCTACGAGGGCTTCGTGTCGATGGAGCCGCACCTGGCCTCGGCTCATCCTCTGGGAGGGTTCTCGGGGCCGGACAACTTCGTCCGGGCCACCCGAGCCTTCACGGCCATCCTCGACTCCGAAGGGGTCCTCTACCGATGAGGTTCGCACTTGTCGGGTCCGGCGTCATCGCCCCGACCCACGTCCGCGCGTTGCTGGAGCTGGCGGGCCGCGCCGAGCTCGTCGTCTGCTCCGACGTCGTCCCCGCGCGCGCCGAGGCCCTGGCGAGCGAGTTCGGGATCAAGGCCGCGCCCTATGAGGACGTCCTCGCCGACCCGACCATCGACGCCGTCACGGTCTGCACGCCCAGCGGCCTGCACGCGGAGGTCGGCGTGCCGGCGCTCCTCGCCGGCAAGCACGTCGTCGTCGAGAAGCCGATGGAGGTCACGCTCGAGGCGTGCGACCGCCTGCTCGCCGCGCAGGCGCAGTCCGGCGCGACGCTCGCCGTGATCTCCCAGCACCGCTTCGACGCCGCGTCGCAGATCGTCAAGGCGGCGGTCGACGACGGCGACCTCGGCCGCCTCGTCCTCGCCGAGGCGCGGGTGCCGTGGTACCGGACCCAGGAGTACTACGACTCCGGCGAGTGGCGCGGCACGTACGCGCTGGACGGTGGCGGCGCGCTGATGAACCAGGGCATCCACACGATCGACCTGCTGCGCTGGACCTGCGGACCGGTGCGGACCGTCTACGCCCAGGCCCGCACTGCCGCACACGAGCGCATCGAGGTCGAGGACGTCGTCTGCGCGACCGTGGAGTTCGCGAACGGCGCGGTCGGCACGATCATGGCGTCGACCGCGGCCTACCCCGGTTTCCCCGCACGCCTCGGCGTGCACGGCACCCGCGGTGGCGCCGTGATCGAGGGCGACCGGCTCGCGACCTTCGCGACCGTCGACGGCGTCACGCGCGCCGGTGAGGCGGCCAACGCCCACGCCGTACAGGTCGCGACCGGCGGCACGCGCGCCGCGACGAAGGCGGTCGACGAGTCCGTGGTCGCGGGTGCGGCCACCGTCGGCTCGCCCGCGGATGTCTGGGGCCAGGCGCACCGGGCCCAGCTGCTCGACTTCATCGACGCCGCGGAGCAGGGCCGCCGGCCGCTGGTCGACGGCGCCGAAGGGCGCAATGCCGTCCAGCTCGTGCAGGCGATCTACGAGTCCGCGCGCACCGGCGTCCCGGTCACCCTCTGACCAACCGCACGTCCCCGGCGGGCCACCCGGCGCCCGCTCCCCGCACCGACACATCTCGAGGAGAAGAACCCCCATGGCACAGATCGGCGTCCAGGCCAGCACCATCAAGAGCAAATTCACCGAGCTCGGCACCTTCGAGACGCTGAAGAAGGTCAGCGACCTCGGTTACCACGCCATCGAGATCTCCCAGGTCCCGATGACGCCCGAGAACGTCGCCGACATGCGCCGCGCGCAGGACGAGCTCGGCCTGCGGATGGCCGCTCTCTCGGCGAGCCTGACGCCGCAGATGGGCGGCACCGAGTCGCTGACGACGACGTTCGACAAGATCGTCGCCGACTGCAAGGCGCTCGACACCACGATGGTCCGGATCGGCATGCTGCCGTTCGAGGCGATGGGCTCGCTCGACCTCGTGGTCGACTTCGCCGGTCGTGCGGACGAGGCCGCCAAGGCCCTGGCCGCCGAGGGCATCGACCTCTACTACCACAACCACCACGTCGAGTTCGCGAAGTTCGACGGCCGGTTCATGCTCGACGTCATCGCCGACACCGCGCCCGACCTGGGCATGGAGATCGACGTGCACTGGGCCCACCGTGGCGGGCAGGACCCTGTCGCGACGCTCGCCCAGCACGCCGGCCGCGTGAAGCTCGTGCACCTCAAGGACTACCGGATCGGGACGATGCCGCCGGCGGTCATGGAGATGATCGCCGCCGGTGACTTCGCCGGGGTCATGGGCGCCTTCAAGGACGTCGTGCAGTTCGCCGAGGTCGGCCAGGGCACCCTCGACTGGCCCGCGATCGTCGAGCAGGCGCTCACCAGCGGGGCGGAGTACCTGTTCGTCGAGCAGGACGACACCTACGGCCGCGACCCGTTCGAGTCGCTCGCGATGTCCCGGGACCACCTCGTCTCGCTCGGGTACTCGCACCTGTTCTGAGCAGTCCTCTCGATCAACCGTGCAGCACCCCTGCCGCCCAGTACCCCTGCCGTCCAGCACCCATGGAGGTCGACGACGTGACCGTGCCCCACCCGACCCAGCCGGCCCTCGGCGCCCGCACCAGCCCGATCCTGCGGATCGACGGCCTCGAGTTCAAGGACCTCAACGGCAACGGCCGGCTCGACCCGTACGAGGACTGGCGCCTGCCGGTCGCCGAGCGGGTCGCGGACCTGCTGCCGCGGATGAGCGTCGAGGAGAAGGTCGGGCTCCTGCTCATCACGTCGCACTACATGGGCACCTCGAAGATCATCGGCGACGCCGAGCAGGGCATCCTCAACACCCACGAGAAGTGGTCGGACACCAACTTCTGGGCCGCCGAGACGTCCTCCACGCGGCACTTCGACCCGCCGGTCCTCGACTACACCGGCTCCCACCGGGCAATCGCCGAGCTGGGCCTGCGGTACCTCATCGTCCGGGACAACCCGACGTCGTTCGACCTCGCGACCTGGACGAACGCGCTGCAGGAGCTGGCGGAGTCGACGCCGCTCGGGATCCCCGCGGTGCTCGTGAGCAACCCGCGGAACCACGTCTCGAGCTACAAGCTGTTCGGCATCGCCGAGGCGGCCGACCAGATGTCGCAGTGGCCCGGCGAGCTCGGCCTGGCCGCCACGCAGGACGCTGACCTCGTCGAGGAGTTCGGCCGCCTCGCTGCCCGGCAGTGGCGCGCGGCCGGTATCACCAAGGGCTACATGTACATGGCGGACATCGTCACCGAGCCGCGCTGGTCGCGCGCCAACGGCACGTTCGGGGAGAACCCGGAGCTCGCGGCGGCGATGATCGCGGCGGTGACCCGCGGCTTCCAGGGCGAGACCCTCGGAAGGCACTCCGTGTCGCTGACCACCAAGCACTTCCCCGGCGGCGGCCCGCGCGACCGCGGGCACGACCCGCACTTCGAGCACGGCCGCTTCCAGCCGTACCCGACCGAGGGCAGCCTGCACCGCTATCACCTGCCGGTCTTCCAGGCCGCCATCGACGCCGGGACGACGTCCGTCATGCCGTACTACGCGATGACGACGAACGCGATGTCGGCGCAGCAGCTGCGCGGGGGCCGCGCGTTCGAGGAGGTCGGCTTCGCCTACGACAAGCACCTCATCACCGACGTCCTGCGCGGTGAGATGGGCTTCACCGGCTACGTGAACTCCGACACCGGCATCTCGACCGGCATGCCGTGGGGCGTGGAGTCGCTCTCCCGGCCGGAACGCTTCGGCAAGGCGATCGACGCCGGCGTGAACGCGTTCGCGGGCGACGGCAACCCCCAGCCGCTGCTGGACGCCGTCGCACAGGGCCTGGTCTCGCACGAGCAGCTCGACCGCAACGCCGCGTACCTGCTCGCGGAGATGTTCTCCCTGGGCCTGTTCGAGAACCCGTACGTCGACCCGGATGCCGCGCAGGCGATCGCCGAGGACCGCGAGATTCAGCGGCTCGCCGACTCCGCGCACCGTCGCTCGCTCGTCCTGCTGCGCAACGACCGCGGCGTCCTGCCGCTGGCCGCGGAGAGCACTGTGCCCGCCGGGCAGGCCGACCAGGTGGGGCAGGCCGCGCAGGTGGGGCAGGCTGAGCAGGTGGGACAGGCCGCAGCCGCCGTGCGCCTCTACGTCGAGGTCTTCGCCGGGGAGGACTCGGCACAGACCTCCGAGCAGGTCACCCGTGAGGTCGTCGAAGCGCTCGGCGACGGCTCCGGGATCGCCGTCGTCTCGTCCCCGGACGACGCCACGCACGCGCTGCTGTGGCTGCGGCCGATGATCTCGCTGCTCAACGACCGTCCCGACACCGAGCTGTCGCTGGCCGTGGACGGCGAGACCGGCGTGGACGTGGACCGCGTGCTCGAGCTCGAGAACCAGCTGCCCACCGTCCTCGCGGTCGACTTCGCCAACCCCTGGCTCCTCGACCGGGTCGCGCCCGGTGCGGCGGCCGTCGTGGCCACGTTCAGCGTGCTGACCGATGCGCTCGTCGACCTGGTCCGCGGCGCCGCCACGCCGAGCGGGCGGCTGCCCTTCACACTGCCGGCCGACGAGGCCGCGGTCGACGGCAAGCACTCCGACATCCCCGGAGCAGACGAGTCGTACGGTTACGCGTACACCGACGCCACGGGCGCCGACTACGTCTTCGGGTACGGCCGCAGCGGCTTCTGACGCGGGCGGCGACCGACCCTGACGACCCCGGCGGCACTGCCGCCGGGGTCGCGGTGCGCCCGCCACGCGGGGGCACGGACCATGCCGCGTGCCCCCGTTGAGGCGTCGCCTACCCGCCGAGCTCCTCGGCCCGGGCGAGCACCGCCTCACGCAGCGCCTGGTTCGCGACGAGGTCCGGCGCCAGGAAGCCGAGCACGCGCTCCACGGACTCCGCCAGCGAGCCGCCGGCCAGCGCGTGCACGTCCTCGGCGCGCGCGTCCTTGACCGGCGCGCCGGTCCCCCGCAGGTGCACGACCCAGGCGCCCAGCGCCCGGGTGGCCCCCGGCGGCACGCGGCCGGCGGCGAGCTCCGCGCGCAGCGTCGGCAGGATGCGGACGGGGAGCTTCTGCGAGCCGTCCGCCGCGATCTGCGCGAGCGCGTGCCGGATCGCCGGGTTGCCGAACCGGTCCAGCAGCGCCGCGCGGTACGCCGCGACGTCGTCGTCGGGAAGGGTGAGGTAGGTGGAGGCCTCGGACCACCACTCCTCGACCCAACCACGCAGGACGTCGTCGCCGATCGCCTCGGCGACCGTCTCGTGGCCGCGGATCGTGCCGGCGTAGGCCAGGAGCGTGTGGGCGCCGTTGAGCAGCCGGAGCTTGCGCTGCTCGAAGGGCTCGACGTCGTCGACGACGTGCGCACCGGCGGCGTCCCACGCGGGCCGACCGGCGGCAAAGGTGCCCTGGATGACCCACTCGCTGAACGGCTCGGTGGGCACCGGGGCGGCGTCGGCGAGGCCCGTCGCCTCGAGGACGACCGCGCGGTGCTCGTCGGTCGTCGCGGGCGTGATCCGGTCGACCATCGTCGTGGCGAACTCCACGTGCTCGGCCACCCACGCCGCGAGCGACGGGTCGACGGCGCTGACGAGATCGGCGACCACGGTCGCCAGCGCGGGGCCGTTCTCCGGCAGGTTGTCGCACGGGACGATCGTGAGGGCGCCGGCACCCGCGCTCCGGCGGGCCAGCAGTCCGGCGACGAGCCGGCCCGGGGTCGTCCGGACCGGCGCCGACGGGTCGGCACCCAGCGCGGCGATGTCCGCGCGGACGTCGTCGCGGCCGGTGTCGAGGTGGCCGTCCGGGCCGCGCAGGTAGCCCGCCTCGGTGACGGTGAGCGTCACGATCACGACGTCGGGCGAGGACCAGTAGCCCAGCCACGCGGCGTGGTCGTCGGAGCGGTGGACGGCCGAGACGCTGCCGATGACGTCGAACGTGTCGCCGTCGGCGGCCCGGGTGACCAGCGTGTACAGGCCGTCCTGCGGCTCGAGCGCGTCGGCGACCGCCGGGGACCTGCCGGTGAAGGCCGCGATGCCCCACGCGGACGCGTCGGGGGCGCGGTCGGTGTACCAGGCCTGGTGCGCGCGGAAGAAGTTCCCCACGCCCACGTGGACGATGCGCACGGGGGCGGCAGGACGGTCGGGGACCACCGCGCGGGACAGGCGGGTCCCCGTGGCGGGGGTCGGGCTCGTGGTGGTCACAGCTTGAACGCCTCTCGGGGGCAGGTGACGACGAGGTCGACGGCGGTCTCGAGCGCCTCGTCCATCGTCAGCCGGTGGTCGGCGACCAGCTCGGCGAGGAAGCCGGAGTCCATCCGGCGGTTGGTGTCGTGGCGGGCCGGGATCGACAGGAACGCGCGGGTGTCGTCGATGAAGCCCGACGTCCGCGAGAAGCCGGCGGTCTCGGTGACGGCGCGGCGGTAGCGGGCGATCGCGTCCGGCGCGTCGATGAACCACCACGGCGCGCCGACGTAGACCGACGGGTAGAACCCGGCCAGCGGGGCGAGCTCGCGCGAGTACACCGTCTCGTCGATGGTGAACAGGACGAGCTGGAAGTTCGGGGCGGTGCCGAACGCCTCCAGCATCGGCTGCAGCGCGTTGGTGAACTCGACCGCCATGGGGATGTCCGCGCCGACGTCCGCTCCGTAGGCCTCGGCCGTCGGGCCGTGGTGGTTGCGGCGCACGGCGGGGTGCAGCGTCATGACGAGGCCGTCCTCGGCGGCCATCCGCGCCTGCTCGAACATGAGGTGGCGGCGCAGCGCGTCGCCCTCGTCCGGCGTCACGGTCGCCTGCCGCGCCGCGGCGTAGAGGCGCTCGGCCTCGTGCGGCTCGAGCGGCTCGACCCGCGCGTCACGGTGGGAGTGGTCCGTGGACACGGCGCCGTTCGCCCCGAAGTACGACCGGCGCTCGGCCATCGCCCGGACCCAGCCGGCCAGCGTGCCGGTGTCGACCCCGGCCACGTCACCGAGCCTGTCGACGAGCCCGTTCCACGCCGGGGTGGCCGGCTCCAGGTACTTGTCCGGCCGGAACGTGGGCACGACGCGCCCGTGCCACGACGGGTCCTGGGCGAGCGAGCGGTGGTGCGCGAGGTCGTCACAGGGGTCGTCGGTGGTCGCCAGCACCTCGATGCCGAACCGCTCGTACAGCGCACGCGGCCGGAAGTCCGGGGTGGACAGCGCGGCCTGGATCGCGTCGTAGATGTGGTCTGCCGTGGCGGCGGACGGGACGACGTCGATCCCGAAGACGTCCACGAGCTCGGACTCGAGCCAGAACTTCACCGGGGTGCCCCGGTAGGCCTTCCAGTGCGTGCACAGCAGACGGAACGCCTCCCGCCGGCCCACGTCGGTGAGCTCGTGGCCACCCACCCCGAGGTCCGCCAGGGACACCCCCTGGGCGTGCAGCATCCGGGTCATGTAGTGGTCGGGCGTGAGCAGCAGCGAGGTGGGATCCGTGAACGGCACGTCGTCCGCCAGCCACTGCGGCGGCACGTGGCCGTGCGGCGAGATGATCGGCAGGTCGCGGACCGCGGCGTACAGCTTGCGCGCGATCCGACGCGTCGTGGGGTCGGCCGGCAGCAGCCGATCCGGGTGCAGGGTCAGCGAAGGCATGGGCCCCATCGTCCGGGGGCCGGTGGGCGACGGCAATCGGTTGCGCGGTGTTGCCTCGCCTGGTTGCCCGTCCCCGGGCCCGAGGGGCAGGGTGACACCATGACCTCCAGCCTGGACTCCGCCGTGCCGTCTGCCGTGCCGTCCGCGGTGCCGTCCGCTGATGCCGCCCGCGCCCGGATGATCGGCGGACCCGGCTCCGTCCTGACGCCCGACGAGGTGACGACCTTCGTCACCGAGTCGCTCGCCGACGCCGATCTGGACGGCCGGAGCGTCTGCCTCGTCATCCCGGACGGCACCCGCTCGAGCCCGCTCCCCTGCTCCTCTCCGCGATCCACGGCGCCCTGGTCGGCCGGGTCACCAAGCTCACCGCGGTCATCGCGCTGGGCACCCACCAGGCGATGACCGACGCCCAGATCGCCAAGCACCTCGGCCTGGGCGACGACGGCGTCGAGGGCACCTACCCCGGGATGACCGTCCTGAACCACGAGTGGTGGGACCCGGACACGTTCACGTCGGTCGGCCGGATCAGCGCCGAGCGCGTGCGCGAGCTGTCCGAGGGGCGCCTCGCGGTCGACGCGGACGTCCGGCTCAACCGCCACGTCGTCGAGCACGACGTCGCGCTCGTCGTCGGGCCGGTTTTCCCGCACGAGGTCGTGGGTTTCTCCGGCGGCAACAAGTACTTCTTCCCCGGCGTCGCCGGCCAGGAGATCATCGACCTCACGCACTGGGTCGGCGCACTCATCACCAGCGGCGAGATCATCGGCACCCGGGGCATCACCCCGGTCCGGGCCCTCATCGACGAGGCAGCGTCCCTGCTCCCGAGCCGCCGGCTCGCGCTCTGCGTCGTCGCGCAGTCCGGGACGACCGACCTGCACGCCGCTGCGTTCGGTGCCCCCGAGGACGCCTGGGCCGCCGCCTCCGGCGTCTCCGCCGAGACCCACGTCCAGTACCTCGACGCGCCGGTCAAGCGCGTGGTCTCGATCATCCCGAGCAAGTACGAGGACATCTGGACCGGCGCCAAGGGCTTCTACAAGCTCGAGCCCGTCGTCGCCGACGGCGGCGAGGTCATCCTCTACGCCCCGCACATCACCGAGATCTCCGTGACCCATCAGGAGATCTACCAGATCGGCTACCACTGCCGCGACTACTTCGTGAAGCAGTGGGACCGTTTCAAGGATGTCCACTGGGGGTCCTGGCGCACAGCACCCACCTGCGGGGCAGCGGCACCTACGACGACGTCGACGGCGAGCGCTGCCGAGTCGACGTCACCCTGGTCACCGGCATCCCACGCGAGAAGGTGCTGGGCGCCAACCTCGGGTACATCGCGCCGGAGGACTTCGACCTGGCCGCCTACGAGGCGGACCCGGAGACGTTCGTGGTGCCGAACGCCGGTGAGGTGCTGTTCCGCCTGCGCTGACGGGAGCCGACGGGCGCTGCGGGCGCTGACGCGCACCGACGGGCACCGACCGGCGCCGGTCGGTCGCGGCGGCTACCGCCGCGGTCGCCCGGTCGACCCGCGCACGACGAGCCGGGTCGGGAGGACGAAGGCCTCGTCGCTGCGCGGCAGCGCACCGCGGATCATCGCGAGGACGTTCTTGACCGCCGTGGTGCCCATGGTCCGTCCCGGCGAGGCGACGGTCGTCAGGCCCGGCGAGACCAGCTCCGCCGCCATGATGTTGTCGAACCCGATGACGCTGACGTCCTGCGGCACCCGGACGCCGGCACCGGCGAACGCCTGCATGAGGCCGATCGCGACGAGGTCGTTGTAGGCGACCACGGCCGTGGGCAGGTGGTCGAGCATGCTCAGCGCGGCGGTCCTGCCCCCTCCACCGTCGGCGCGACCGGTCCGGCCCGCCGGGTGTGCAGATGGAGCTCGAGTCCCGCCTCGCGCATCGCGCGCCAGCGCATGCCGTCCGCCCAGGAGGCCTCCGGGCCGGCGACGTAGGTGACCGACTCGTGGCCGAGCTGGCCCAGGTGCTCCACGGCGCGCCGCATGCCGCGGGGGTTGTCGGTGACGACGCTCGGGATGCCGACCAGGTGCCGGTTGAGCACGATCGTCGGCTTCTGCTTCGCCACCATCTGCAGCGTCGAGTCGGACATGCGCGAGCTGCCGATGACGATGCCCTCGACGACCGGGAGGACCCGTTCGAGCCCTTCACGCTCGAGGACGTGCGACTCGCGGGCGTCGGCCAGCACGACCGTGTAGTCCACCTCGGACGCCGCGATCTGAGCACCCCGGATGAGATCGGCGTAGAAGGGGTTCGTCACGTCCGAGATCATCAGCGCCAGCATGTGCGTCTTGGACGTGGACAGCGCCCGGGCGAGCGGGTTCACGCGATAGCCGAGCTCGGCGGCGGCGGTGCGGATCCGGTCCGCCGTCTCGGCGTTGACCCGCCCGGGCCGGGCGAAGGCACGCGAGACCGTCGACGGCGCCACCCCGGCGAGCCGGGCGACGTCGTAGATCGTCACGTTCTTGCGAGCCTTCGCCGGGGCACCATGGGCGGTCGGCACGGTCGCGGCGTCGTCCGGCACGCCGTCGTCGCGCCCCGCCTCCTCGCGCACCGCCTCATCGCGCACGGAGTCCACGCGCGTGGCGTCCTTGCGCACGGCGTCGTCGCGCACCGGGTCGTCGCCCACCTCGTCGTCGGACACGCCGTCACGCTAGGCAGCGCCTGACCGCGGTGGCAAGCGCTTGTCGCCCGCCCGGTGCTGCCGAGCGGTCCGGCTGCGGCGACGGACGACGACCGGCGTGTGCCCGCGGCTGCCCGCCGCCGTCCCACCGGCAGGCGGCCGACGGGATGTCAGGCCGGGGGCGCGGCGATCTGCGCGGCGAGGTGGCCGGCGCCGTACCCGTTGTCGATGTTGACGACGGCGACGCCGGGAGCGCACGCGTTGAGCATGGTGAGCAGGGGGCGAGCCCGGCGAACGCGGCGCCGTAGCCGACCGACGTGGGGACGGCCACCACGGGAGCGGCCACCAGGCCCGCGACGACCCCGGGCAGCGCGCCGTCCATCCCCGCCACGACGACGATGGCCCGCGCGGACCGCAGGAGGTCCAGGTGCCCCAGGATCCGGTGCAACCCGGCCACTCCGACGTCGACCACCAGCTCCGTCGCGCGCCCCAGATGTGCGGTGGTGAGCTGCGCCTCGCGCGCGACCGCGAGATCCGACGTGCCCGCCGCGACGACGACGACGAGCCCACCGGCCGGTTCGGGCGGCTCACCCGGCCAGGCGACGATCCGGGCGTCGGCGTCCCAGCGCGCCCCCGGCAGTGCGGTGAGCAGGGGTTCGACCTGGTCGGGCCGGACCCGGGTGAACAGCGTGCGCGCGTCCCGCGCGCGGATGTCGGCGGCGATGCCCACGGCCTGGCCGACGGTCTTGGCCTCGCACAGCACGGCCTCGGGGTACCCGCGCCGGGCGTCGCGGTCGTGGTCGAGCTCGGCGAAGTCGGTGAGGGCCTTCGGTGCGGTCCAGGCGTCGTTCACCGTGCGGTGCCCGCTCCCCGCGATCCCCTGGCGTCGCCTCCGCTCGGGGTGCGGAGTCCGGGCGGGTCACCAGCGGCAGGGTGAAGGCGCCGGACTGGACGCCGGCGAGGTCGAGCGCCACGAAGCGGAACCCTGCCGACCGCACGGCGCCCAGGACGTCGTCGCGCAGGGCGGGGTGACCAGGTCGACCAGCTGATCCGGTGGCACCTCGAGGCGGGCGACGTCGTCGTGGTGGCGGACGCGCAGGTCACCGAGGCCGAGACGGCGCAGGGCGGCCTCGGCGGCGTCGACCTGCGCGAGCTTCTCGGGCGTCACCTCGTGGAAGTGCGGGATGCGCGACGCGAGGCACGGTGCGGCCGGCTTGTCGGCGACCGGCAGGTCGAGTGCGCGCGCGATGCGGCGCACCGCGGCCTTGTCCAGGCCGGCGTCGGCGAGCGGGCGCAGCACGGCATGGTCGGTCGCGGCGCGCGAGCCCGGGCGGTCCGGACGCCGGGCGTCGTCGGCGTTCTCGCCGTACGCGACGGCGGTCAGCCCGTGTGCGGCGACGAGCTCGGCGTCGATCCGCAGGAACAGCTCCTGCTTGCAGAAGAAGCACCGGTCGGGACCGTTGCGGCGGTACTCGGGGTTGTCGCCCTCGTGGGTCAGGACCTCGACGAGCGGGACGCCGATGCCCGCGGCGACGTCGTGCGCGGCGGTCCGTTCGTCCGCCGCGAGGCTCGGGGAGACGCCGAGCACGGCGAGCACCCGGTCGCGGCCCAGTGCCCGCACGGCCAGCGCGAGCAGCGTCGCGGAGTCGACACCGCCGGAGAACGCGACCCCGAGTCGGCCGTCGGGGACCGCACGCCCGAGGGCCGCCGCAAGACCGTCGACCGCCTCCCGGTCCGCCGGGGCGAGCTCGAGGGAGGCGAGCTCGATCGCGAGACGGGTCGAGCGGGTCGGCTCTCCGGCGGTGAGCGTCACTGGGCGGTCTCGGTGCGGTCGCCGGTCCACTCGGTGTGGAAGGTGCCGGGGCGGTCGGTGCGGGCGTAGGTGTGGGCGCCGAAGAAGTCGCGCTGGGCTTGGATCAGGTTGGCCGGGAGCCGCTCGGCACGCACCCCGTCGTAGTACGCCAACGAGGAGGAGAACGCCGGCACCGGCACCCCGTTCTGCGCCGCGGACGCCACGATCCGCCGCCACGCCGCGACACCGTTGCCCACCGCACCGGTGAAGTACTCGTCCGCGAGCAGCAGCGGCAGGTCGGGGTGACGCTCGTACGCCTCGGTGATCCGGTTGAGGAACCGGGCCCGGATGATGCACCCACCCCGCCAGATCCGCGCCATCGCCCCCCGGTCGATGTCCCACCCGAACTCGACCGACGCCGCCGCGATCTGGTCGAACCCTTGCGAGTACGCGACCACCTTCGAGGCGTACAACGCCAACCGGACGTCCTCGATGAACGCCTCCCGGTCCCCGACCACCCACTCACTGGTGTGCGCCGGCAGCACCCCCACCGCGGCGGACCGCTGCGGCGCCGACCCCGACAGCGCCCGGGCGAACGTCGCCTCCGCGATCCCGGTGATCGGCACCCCCAGGTCCAGGGCGTTCTGCACCGTCCACCGCCCGGTGCCCTTCTGCTCCGCCCGGTCCGCCACCACGTCCACGAACGCCTGGCCCGTCTCGGCGTCCACGTGCGCCAGCACCGTGGCCGTGATCTCGATCAGGAACGACTCCAGGTCCCCGGAGTTCCAGTCCGCGAAGATCTCCCCGATCTCCTTGGCGCTGGCCCCCAGGCCCTGCTTGAGCAGGTCGTACGCCTCCGCGATCAACTGCATGTCCGCGTACTCGATCCCGTTGTGCACCATCTTCACGAAGTGCCCCGCACCATCGGGACCGATGTAGGTGCAGCACGGGATCCCGTCGACCTTCGCCGAGATGTCCTCCAGGATCGGCCCCAGCACCGCATAGGACTCCCGCGACCCACCGGGCATGATCGACGGCCCGTTCAACGCCCCCTCCTCACCCCCGACACCCCGGACCCGACGAAGTGCAGGCCATGGGCCTTGAGCTCGTGCTCACGGCGGATCGTGTCCGGGAAGTGCGCGTTACCGGCGTCGATGACGATGTCACCGGCCTCCAGCAACGGGATCAGCTCGGCGATCACCGCGTCCGTCGGCGCGCCGGCCTTGACCATGATCACCACCTTGCGCGGCCGCTCCAACGACGCCACGAAGTCCGCCATCGACTCCGACGCCACGAACGCACCCTCGCCCCCGTGGTCCGCCACCAACGACGCCGTCTTCGCGTTCGACCGGTTGTGCACCGCCACCGTGTACCCGTGCCGAGCGAAGTTCCGAGCCAGATTCCGACCCATGACGGCCAGACCCGTCACACCGATCTGTGCCGTGCCCACGGGGCGCGGCGCCTGCGGGTCGCCGATGGCGGACTGGTCCTGCGTCGTGGTGGAGCTCATGGTCGGGCCTCCTACGAGGGTCGGGTGGGTGCGGCGGCCAGGTCGGGCGCGCTGCGGATGGGTCGTCGGCCACCGGGGTCGCCGACGCGGTCTGGTTCCGAGCGTAGTCAGCGCCGCGGTGGCGACAAACGGTTGCCACCACTTGCCGTGTGTCGTCTCAGCGGCCGGGCATACGCGTGGTCGTCCGGGCAACCTGTGGCAACCGTTTGCCACACAGTGGCCGCCCTGGTGGGGTCAGGGTCGTCCCTGCTCGCCACGCCCCCGGCTGCGGCGGGACCGGTCACGAGCAGACGACACGACCCACAACTTCGACGAAGGACGGTGCCCGCCCGTGAGCACATCGACAACGACCCCCGTGTCGTGGTGATGGGGGTGTCCGGGTGCGGCAAGTCGACTGTCGGGTCGATGCTCGCCCGCGCTCTGCGGGTGCCGTTCGCCGACGCCGACAGCCTCCACCCGGCGGTCAACGTCGCGAAGATGGCGGCCGGCACGCCGCTGACCGACGGGGACCGCCGACCGTGGTTGGCGAGGGTCGGGCAGGAGCTCGCCGCGGCCCCCGCGGGAGCCGTCGTGGCGTGCTCCGCGCTGCGGCTCACCTATCGGTCGACCCTCCGGGCGCACGTGCCCGACGTCGTCTTCGTGCACCTCGACGGGACGCGGGACGAGCTCGCGGTGCGGATGGCCGCGCGGCTCGACCACTTCATGCCGCCGTCGCTGCTCGACACCCAGCTGGCCACGCTCGAGCGGTTGACCGCGGACGAAGCCGGCGTCGTGGTCGACATCGCCGCCTCGCCGGACCGCATCACCGCGGTCGCGGTCGACTGGCTCCGCACCCGTCACGCGCCGGGCGGTTCCGACTCGTCGAGGTCCACCGGTAGCGACGGCGTGAGGCGGCGCAGCGACATGAAGGCCGGTACCAGCGCGTCGTAGAGCTCGGTGAAGACGGGCAGCAGCGACGCGTACACCGCCGCTGCGGCGGGGTCCGGTCGCACCGTCTGCTCGATCTCCACCATGTCGGCGACGACGTCGATCGACTCGATGAGTCCGAGCGCCTCCATCCCGAGCAGGGCGGCGCCGAAGCCGGAGCCCTCCTGCCCGAGCGCGAAGTCGATGTCCATGCCGAACGTGTCGGCGAGCATCTGGCGCCACAGCGGGCTGCGCATGACGCCGCCGGTGGCGCGGATCTGGGTGACGTCGAGACCGGCCGCCCGCATGGAGCGCAGCACGAGCGCGAGCTGCAGGCACACGCCTTCCAGGGCGGCGCGCACGAGGTGCTCGCGTCGGTGCGCCCGGGTGAGGCCCACGTACGCGCCGCGCGGGAGCGAGCTCCAGTGCGGCGCCCGTTCGCTGAGCAGGTACGGGAGCATGAGCAGCCCGCCGGAGCCCGGCAGGGCACGCGCCGCCAGCGCGAGCAGCTCCTCCTCGGGCGGCTCGTCGAGGTCGGGCGCGAGAGCGTCCCCGGCCCACCCCAGCACCAGACCACCGTTGTTGATCGCCCCACCCACGACCCAGCGGGTCGCGGTGAGCGCGTAGCAGAACACGCCGCCCAGCGGGTCGACCGCGGGACGGTCCACGACGACGCGCATCGCGCCGCTCGTGCCGATCGAGCACGCCGCAACGCCCGGGCGGACCGCGCCGACGCCGAGGTTGGCGAGCGGGCCGTCCGCCGCCCCGACGACCACCGGCATCGCCTGCGGGAGCCCGGTGGCCGCCGCAGCCTCGTCCGTGAGACCGGGGAGGACCGTGGTGGTCGCGACGAGCTCGGGCAGCTGCTCGGGCAGGATGCCGGCGACCGTGAGGGCCTCGCCGTCCCAGGTGAGGGTCTCCATGTTCATCAGGCCGGTCGCGGACGCGATCGAGTGGTCGACCACCAGGGCCCCGCACATGCGGAGCAGCACGAACTCCTTGATGCCGACCCAGAACCCGACCCGCTCGCAGAGCTTCGGCTCCTGCTCGTGGAACCACACGAGCTTGGGCAGCGGCGACATCGGGTGCACGGGCGTCCCGGTGCGGCGGTGCAGCGCGAGCCCGCCGGCCGAGGCACGGATGCGCTCCGCCTGGGCACGGGACCGGGTGTCGGCCCAGGTGACGACCTCGGTGAGCGGCTCACCGGTCGGCGACAGGCCGATGAGGCTGTGCATCGCCGAGCTGAACGCCAGCCCGGCGACCCGGTCCGCACCGACCTCGTCGACCACCTCGCGCACCGCCGCCAGGACGGCGTCGAGGATGACGAGCGGGTCCTGCACGGCGTGCCCCGGATGCGGCTCGTCGAGCGGGTAGCCCACCGAGGAGGACGCCTCGAGCGTCCCGTCCGTGCGGAACGCCACGGCCTTGGTGCTCGTCGTGCCGAGGTCCACCCCGATGACGACGGGCTCGGTCCGCGCGGTCTGCTCGGTGTGCAGTTCGTGCTGGGTGTGCATGCGTCTCGCCTCGTCGGTCTGGTTCATGGGTGTCGATCTCGTCAGAGGAACAGCGGGCGCCCGGCCGGGGTCGCGGCGGTCACAGGACTGCCGTCATGCCGCCGTCGACCACGATGTTCTGGCCGGAGACGAACGTCGATGCGTCCGAGCACAGGTACAGCAGCGTGCCGACCAGCTCCTCGACCCGGCCCCACCGCCCGGCCGGCGTGCGCCCGACGACCCAGGCGGTGAAGGCCTCGTCGGCGACCAGGTCGGCATTCATGTCGGTGGCGAAGTAGCCCGGGGACAGCGCGTTCACCTGGATGCCGAACCGTGCGAGGTCGGCGGCCATGCCCTGGGTGAGCGAGGCGATCCCGCCCTTCGTCGCCGAGTACGGCGCGATGGTCTGCCGGGCCAGCCGGGACTGCACCGACGCGATGTGGACGACCTTGCCCGAGCCGCGCTCCGCCATCGGCCGGGTGACCGCCCGGGACACGTAGAAGGCGCTGGACAGGTTGGTCGCCACGACGTCGTCCCAGTCGGCGACGGAGACGTCGAGGAACGGCGCCCGCCGCTGGATCCCGGCGTTGTTGACCAGGATGTCCGGCACCCCGTGCTCGGCGAGGACCGCCCCGACCCCCGCGTCCACCGCCGCGGCGTCGGTCACGTCGAAGGCGACCGTCCCCGGTGCGCGTCCGGTGCGTTCCTCGACCTCGGTGGCGGACCGGGCCAGCGCATCGGCGTCGCGCCCGTGCAGGACCACGCGCGCGCCGGCATCCGCCAGACCGGTCGCGAGCGTGCGGCCCAGACCCCGCGACGAGCCGGTGACGAGCGCCAGCCGGTCGGTGACGTCGAAGAGGTTCACCGGTCCCCTAGACGATGACGAAGATCAGGGAGACGAGGGCGAAGGCCATGACCGACTCGATCGTCTGCTGGACGGTCCAGGTCTTCAGCGTGGTCTTGACGTCCATCCCCATGAGCCGGCCCACGAGCCAGAACCCGGAGTCGTTGACGTGGCTGGCGAAGACGGAGCCGGCCGCCGTCGCCAGCACGATGCAGGCGATCTGCAGGGCGCTGTAGTCGCCCGCCGCGACGGCCGGCGCCATGAGCCCGGCCGCGGTGACGAGTGCGACGGTCGCCGAGCCCTGCGCGAGGCGCAGGACCACCGCGATGACGTACGCGGCGAGGATGACCGGCAGCCCGATCGACTCCAGCGAGGACGACAGCGCGTCCCCGATGCCGGACGACCGCAGCACGCCACCGAACATGCCCCCCGCGCCGGTGATGAGGATGACGGACGACACGGGCCCGAGGGACGAGTCGAGCACCTTCTCGATCGCGGAACCGGTCTGGC
Organism: Cellulomonas sp. ATA003; assembly: GCF_031582905.1. Taxonomy (NCBI): domain Bacteria; kingdom Bacillati; phylum Actinomycetota; class Actinomycetes; order Micrococcales; family Cellulomonadaceae; genus Cellulomonas; species Cellulomonas sp. ATA003. The sequence goes on along the minus strand of NZ_CP133990.1, from coordinate 1,851,867 downwards.
CGCGGCGGGTGCCGAGCACGATCGCGGCGACGAGCACCGAGATGAGCAGCGCGACCCCGGACGTCCCGATGAGGGTGAGCGCCCGGGCCCAGGTCGCCTCGCCGTCGACCGCGCCCGCGGTCTCGGCGGCGTCCAGGCCGGTGTTCATGAAGATGAGGACGAGCGGCAGCAGCAGCACGGCCACGACCGTGCCGACCGACGGCGGGTTCTTCGGCTGGTCCTCGTCGATGGAGCCGAACAGTGCCGGCACGCGCAGCGGGTACTTCAGGCCGACGCGCTTGCCCCACAGGTACCCGGAGACGTACCAGACCGGCAGCGCGAGGACCACGCCGACCAGGAGCACGAGCCCGAGGTTGGCGTCGTAGAGCTCGGTCGCCGCGACCGGGCCGGGGTGCGGCGGGACGAAGACGTGCATGACCGAGAAGGCGGCGGCGGCCGGGATCCCGTACAGCAGGACGTTGTCGCCGCCCAGGCGCCGGGCGACCGCGAAGATGATCGGCAGCATGACCACGAGGCCCGCGTCGAAGAAGATCGGGAACCCGAGCATGAGCGAGGCGAGCCCGAGCGCGAAGGACGCCCGCTTCTCGCCGAAGACGGACACGAGCTTCTCCGCGAGCACCCGGGCGCCGCCGCTGTGCTCGACGAGCTTGCCGAGCATGGCCCCGAGCCCGATGAGTAGCGCGACCGATCCGAGCGTCCCGCCGAACCCGGAGATCAGGGTGGGGAAGATCAGCTGGAGCGGGATGCCGGTGGCCAGGGCTGTGAGGAGCGAGACCACGATCAGCGTCAGGAACGCGTGCAGCTTGAACTTGATGACCAGCAGGAGGATGAGGGCGATCGCTGCGGCGGCGATCGCCAGCAGCGGTCCCGCTCCGAGTGTCTGCGTGAACTCTTCCACGGGGGTCTCCGTCGGTGTCGTGGTGGTCGCGCACCCGCGCGCGATGTCCGGCGACGGGCTGACCGCGACCGCGACTGCGACCGCCCGTCACCGTGAGACTGTCACGCCGCGGTGCCCCGCGCCCGTGACCGGGTACCCGGCGTGGCGAGCGCAGGAGGAGCGGGCACGGTCTGCCCGGCCCGCCTCCTCCCGCTCCCCGTGCCCACCCTCGCCCTTCGGCGCGGGTGCGACTACCTCGCGAGCCGCAGCCGGTCGCCGTCGCGCACGACCGGCAGCGGGTCGGTGATCTCGCCGACGAACGCGCCGTCCTCCGTGTCGCGGAAGCCGAGGAGCGCCCAGCTGCCCGGCGACTGCTCGACCAGCCGCGCGGCGTACACGCTCGGGTGGTCGAAGGGGGTCGCGGCGTCGAGGTCCCACGGCCCGGTGAGCGACTCCCCCGCCACCACCCAGACGCCGCCTCCCGTCCACCCCTCGCGCCGCGCGGGGGCCATCCGGTCCGGCCAGCAGGAGAAGACCAGCACCGGCAGGCCGTCGACGACGACGACCTGCGGCACCTCGAGCTGGCCGAAGCCGGCCGGGGCGCTCAGCGGGGGCCGGACCTCCCAACGCTCGAGGTCGGGGCTGGTCGCGTGGCCGATCACGCTGCGGCCCGCCGGGTCGCCGTCAGGCACCCGCGCGGTGAGCAGCATGTGCCAGCCGTCACCGTCCGGGTCGGCGAACACGAAGGGGTCGCGCCACGCCTCGTCGGTCCACGCGTCCAGGTCGAGCTTCTCGTACCACCGGGGATCGGCCTCGAGCAGCGGTCCGTCACCGACGCGGTGCCACGTCGTCAGGTCCGCGGACGTTGCGACACCGACCCGTTGGACGAGTCCCCGGTCCGCCCGGCTCACGCCCGTGTAGAACATCCGCCACGTCCCGTCCGGCGCCCGCACCACGGACCCGGTCCAGGTCGCGAGGTCGTCCCACGCCGGGGCGTCGGCGGCGACCAGGGCGTCGGGCATGAGCTCCCAGGTCCGCAGGTCGGTCGACCGGGCGTGCCCGACCGACGCGCGCAGGTGCCGCCGGTCGGGGTCGTGCAGCGCGCGTGACGCGCGCAGGAAGAACAGGTGGTGGTGGACGCCGTCGTGCGCCCCCAGCTGTCCCAGACCCAGTGGTCCGCGAGTCGGAGCATGGTCCCCCTATCCCTTCACACCGCTCGAGGCGATGCTGCTGACGAAAGCCCGCTGGAACGCCAGGAACATGACCAGCACCGGCAGCGTGATGAGCGAGGTGTAGGCCATGACCTCCCCCAGGCGGGATTGATCTGGAAGAAGTACTGCATCCCGACCATCACCGGGCGCAGGTCCTCCTGCTGGACCACCATGAGGGGCCACAGGTACTGGTTCCACGCGGGCAGGAACGTGAGGATCGCGACCGTCGCGAACGCCGGCCCGGACAGCGGCACGATGATCCGTCGGTAGATCGTGAACCAGCCCGCGCCGTCGATGCGCGCCGCCTCGTCGAACGACTTCGGGATCGTGGAGAAGTACTGCGTGAACAGGAAGATCGAGAACGCGTTCGCGATGAACGGCACGATCTGCACGTGGTACGAGTTGAGCCAGCCGAAGTCGTACATCGGCAGGCCGTTCTCGAACACGATGGTCGGCAGCTTCGAGACCCAGTAGACCATCGGGATCGCGATGGTCTCGAACGGCACGATGAGGGTCGCGATGATGACGGTGAGCAGCACCTTGCGTCCCGACCACTCGAGCCGCGACAGCGCGAACCCGGCCATGCTGTTGATGATGAGTCCCAGCCCCACGATCATCACGGTGACGAAGACCGAGTTGAGCACGAACCGCAGCACCGGCACGCGGTCGAACACGTCGACGTAGTTCTGGGTGCTGATGTCGCCCACCGGCAGGAAGGCCTGCGGCGACCCGATGTCGCCCAAGATCTGCGCGTCCGGCTTGAGGCTCGAGACGAACATGAACACGAGCGGGAACAGGAAGAACAGCGCCAGCAGGACCATGGGCACGTACCCCACGACGAGCCGGCGGCGCTTGCGGGCCCCGGCGTCGTGGGCGTCGCGCCGGCGTGCGGAGTCCCGCGCGGAGCCGTTCCCGGAAGAGCCGCCCGGCGCGGGGCCACCCCGGGCGGCGTCGCCGCGAGCAGTCGTCGACGTCGACATGTCAGTCCTTCTCTCGGGTCAGGTACCGCTGGATCAGGGCGATGACGAGGACGATGACGAAGAAGATGAGCGAGATGGCCGCCCCGTACCCGGTTTCCTGCTCGCGGTACCCCTTGCGGACGGCGTGGTAGACGAGCGTCGTCGTGGCGTCCTGGGGTCCGCCCTGCGTCATGATGTCGATCTGGACGAAGAGCCCGAGCGCGGCGATGGTGATGGTCACGAGGATGAAGACCATCGTCGAGCGCAGCCCCGGCCAGGTGACGTCCTTGAACTGCTGCCAGGCGTTGGCGCCGTCCATGCGAGCGGCCTCGTAGAGCTCCTCGGGGATCGTCTGCAGTCCCGAGAGCCAGATGATCATGTGGAAGCCGACGGCCTGCCAGATCGACAGGACGATGATGGCGCCCAGCGCGGTGTCCGTGTTGCTCAGCCAGTCGGTGCCCTGGAAGGCACCGAAGGTCAGGGTGTCGATCATCGAGTTGATGAGGCCGTCACCCTGGTACATGAAGTCCCACAGGATCGAGATGACGACGATCGAGGTGACCACGGGCACGAAGAAGATCACCCGGAACCAGGTCACCCCGCGGAGCTTCTGGTTGACCAGGATCGCCATGAGCAGCGCCAGCGCGGCCTGCACCGGGACGACGACCGCGGCGAAGACGAACGTGTTGACGAACGACCGCAGGAAGGTCGGGTCGGCCGTGAACGCCCGGACGAAGTTGTCCAGGCCGACGAAACGCGGCGGGTTGGGCGAGATGAGACGGGCGTTGGTGAAGGACAGGCCGAACGCGAGCAGCACCGGGATGATGAGGAACAGGACGAGCAGGAAGGTCGCCGGGGCGACCATGGCGTAGGCGGATCGCGACCCCCGCGCGCCCGCGAGGCGCTGCGACGCCGTCGTCGGGAGTCGGGGCGCTCGTCGGCCGGCAGGGACTGCGGGCTGACCTGCTGGGTGGGGATGGTCATCGTGCACATCCGTTCCGGCGGACCGGGGCGCTGTGGCCTCCGGACGGTCCGGTGGCGTGCCTGCGCGCACCACCGGACCGGTCGACGGGGCGCCCTCGCCCCGGGCCGCCGCTCGAGACGTCGGCTAGAAGCCGTACCCGTCGTTGGACTGGATGTTGGCGTCGATCTCCTGGACGGCGTCGTCGAGGGTCGACTGGACGTCCGCGCCGCTCATGATGTCCTTCGCGGCGCGCTCGAAGACGCTCGAGATCACCGGGTAGGCCGGCGTCGGCGGGCGCAGGACGGCGAACTCCTGGGACAGCTCGACGAACGGCTGGAGCGGGTCGCCCTCGCCGAACATCTCCGAGAGCTCCTCCGCCTCGGCCGTGGCGGGGATGACGACCTGGTTGTCGGCGAACTGGGCGATGTACTCGGGTTGGAAGCTGAACTCGAGGTACTCACGAGCGCCGTCAGCCGCGTCGCACGACTCGGAGATCCCCCACTGCCACGACGCCCCGCCGATCTTGGGGCCCTCGCCCAGGTCCGGAGGCGGCAGGATCAGCAGGTCGTCGCCGACGGCCTCCAGCGACTCCATCGCGTTCCACACGCCGGTGTAGCTGAGCGCGGCCTCGTCGCTGTTGAACTCCGCGTTGCCGACCGTGCCCGAGTTGCTCGCCAGGCCCCGGTCGAACACGCTCTGGAACCACTCGAAGAACTCCACCGCCTCCGGGCCGTTGAGCGCGCCGTCGGCCGTCAGGTACGTGTCACGGTCGACGAGGTCCCCGCCGGCGCTCTGCAGCATGGGTGAGTAGGCGTACGGGTACCACTCGCCCGTGTCCTCGGCCCCGATGTCGAGCGGGGTCTCGTAGCCCGCGCCCTGGAGCGTCACGAGCGCCGCGTCGAACTCCTCGAGGGTCCAGGGCTCGGCCACGGTCGGGATGCGGATGCCGTTCTCGGTGAGCACGGACTCCCGGGCGAACACCGACAGCGCCGCGTCCCAGTACCCGGCCGAGTACACCTCGTCCTGGTACCGACCCACGGCGGTGGGCAGCAGGCTGTCGATGATCTCGTCGGAGAGGCCCAGCGGCTGGATGTAGCCGGCCCAGGCCCAGTTCGGGACGATCGGGCCGTCCATGTCGAGCAGGCAGGGCAAGTCGCCCGCCGCCGCACCGGCCACGATCGCGTCGTTGTACGCGCCCTGTGGGAACGACTCCATGACGACCTCGTACTGGTCCTGCGAGCCGTTGAAGTCGCTGATGATCTGCTCGTAGACGGCGAGCTCGGCCTCGTTGCCGGCCGAGTGCGTCCACATCGTCAGCTCGGTCGTGCCACCGTCACCGCCTCCACCGCCCCCGCCGTCGTCGGACTGGCCGGCCTGGCCGCAGGCGGCCAGCACGGTCGCCGACGCGGCGGCCATCGTTAGCATGGTGAACGAGGATGTGCGCTTCATCGTGTGTCCTCTCCTTGGAGGCCCGACTGGCAGGTCGGGCCTTCCGGTTGGTGGGCGTCCGGCGACGCCCATGTGCTGTGTCAGTCCCCGTCGTCGGTCGGCGTCCTCTCGTGGGCCGGCGGCGGGGCAACGGACTCCCGACGGACGAGCGGGCACGGCATCAGCTCGACGCCGTCCGCTGTCGTCGGAGCGGGACGCAGGCCCAGCAGGACCTCCATCGCCCAGCGCCCCATCGCGTAGTGGGGCAGGGCGACCGTGGTCAGGGGTGGGTCCAGAGCAGCGGCGATCAGCTCCTGGTCGTCGAACCCGACGACGGACAGGTCGCGCGGGATCTCCAGGGCTCGGTGGCGCGCGGCCCGGTAGGCCCCCATGGCGACGCGGTCGTTGAAGCAGAACAGCGCGGTCGGCCGGGCATCTGCGGGGAGGTCGAGCAGCCGTCCCGCGGCCTCGACGCCGCCGGCAGCCGTCGACGAGGGCACGCGGACGCACAGCCGGGGGTCGGGCGTGATGCCGGACTCCCGCAGGACCTCGGTGTACCCCTCCCACCGCAGGCGGGACGCGATGGGCAGAGGGTGGGCGTCGGCCGCGAGATAGCCGATGCGGCGGTGCCCCTGGGCCACCAGCTCACGGACCGCGGCGACCGCCCCGCCGTGGTCGTCCGGGACGACGGCCGGGAAGCCACCCGACGCCGGCCGGGCGTCGAGGAACACCGTGCCTTCCGGCAGTCCGGGCGGCGGCGTCACCACCTGGTGCCACATGCACGCGTACACCAGGCCGTCGACCTGGTGGGCCAGCAGCGCCTCCACCGACGCCGCCTCGACCTCCGCGTCCGACCCCGTGTTGACCAGGAACAGCAAGAAGCCTTGCTCCCGGGCGACGTCCTGGACGGCCTCGATCATGTGCACGGCGTAGGGGGTGGTCGCGATCTGGTCGGACACCAGGCCGATCGTGTGGGTCCGCCGCGTGCGCAGGCCGCGGGCGAGGGAGTTCGGCGCGTACCCGATCTCCGCCGCGATGCGGTGGACGCGCTCGCGCGTCGCCGTCGGGATGCGCGCCTGGGTCTTGCCGCTCAGGACGAGCGAGACCGTCGACGTGGAGACGCCCGCCTCCCGCGCGACGTCCCTGATGCCGACCCGCTTCATCGCGACCCCTCGACCTGCTAAACCGATTGACCAGATAGAGGGATCGTGCCGGTCCGCGCTGAGGGGTGTCAATGGTCGTGACCCAACCGTGTCCGCACGGTGGGACAGGCGGGGCCGTCGCCGGGTCGCCCGGGTCGACGGCGTGGTGGCCCCGTCCGGCGTGGTGCTCCTCGGTGGGATCGGGGCCGGTGGACCGGGACCGGTGGATCGGTGCCGCTCAGTCGGCGCCGGACGTCGCCGTGGGCCACGCGGCACCGGGCTCGAGACCGGCCGTGGTCGCGGCGGCGCGGGCCCGGTCGAGGACGACGCGTGAGGGGAGCCCCGTGCGCCGCGCCACCGCGCCGACGTCGTCGAACTCGGGCATGGCCTGGACCACGCGCCCCGCGCGGTGGCCCACCTTGATGCGGATCCGTGCGGGCTCGGCGTCGTCCTCCCGAGCGGCCGTGCCCGCGCTCGTGCGCGTCGCGTAGTCGTCGTCGCCGTCGCCGGAGATCGGGACGGCCACGGTGACCCAGCCGCGCTCGACGGACTCCCGGGTCACGTCGACGCGGCGCAGCCCGAGGGTCGTGGTCTCCGACAGGACGACCGCCCCGAGCGCGTCGGCCGCGTCCGGGGACCCGAGGACGTGCAGGGTGTGCGCCGGGCGCCCCTTCTTCATGAGGATCGGCGTCAACCAGGCGTCCCACGCGCCGACCGCGAGCAACCGGTCCAGCACGACCGGCCACAGCCGCGGGTCGAGGTCGTCGACGTTCGCCTCGAGCACGACGGCGGCGCGGACGCCGTCGGGGTGCCCCCCGGGGTGGTCGGTCCCGGCCGGGGTCGACGACGTCGCGGGTCGCGCGTGGGTCGGCGCCGGCTGCCCGACGACGACGCGGACCACGTTCGCCCGACCGTGCGTGTCACGCGTCCCGGCCCCGACGCCCGAGGTCTCGACCCGAAGGGCGGGTAGCGGACCGGACGCGCCGGCCAGGGACGTGACCAGGGCGAGGCCGGTCGGCGTGGCGAGCTCGCCCTGACCGCCGGCGAGCACGTCCCAGCCGCGCGACAGCTCGAGCGTGGCGGGCGCCGGCACGGGCAGCTCTCCGTGGTGGGCGCGGATCGTGCCGGACCCGAGGGCGACGGGCGACACCACGACGGTCCCGACCCCGAGCGCCTCGACGCCCGCGCAGCTGCCGACCACGTCGGCGATCGCGTCGAGCGCGCCGACCTCGTGGAAGTGGACGCTCTCGGGCGGCACGCCGTGCACACGGCCCTCGGCGTCGGCGAGGCGGCCGAACGCCGCGAGGGCGCGGGCGCGGACGCCGTCGGGCAGGCCTGCGTCGTCGAGCAGCCCGCGGATCGTGGTCCAGCTGCGGTGCGGCGGGTCGTCGACGAGCACCTCGACCTCGACCTTGGTCGCGCGCAGACCCGCGCGGCTCACCTCGTGCTCGGTGAGCCGCACCGAGCCGGGGATGACAGTGTCCACCGCCGCCTGGAGCGTCGCGAGCGGGACGCCGGCGTCGACCACTGCTCCCAGCAGCATGTCCCCCGCGACCCCCGCCGAGGCGTCGATCCACATCAGCCCCGCAGCCATGGTCGGCGCCTCTCCGTCATGAGCACCGGCGTGCTCGCCCGCCCGGTCGGTCGCGCGGGCCGGCCCGAGGCTACCGGGCCGGAGGTGGTGAGCAGTCGAGGGTGTGCGCCGGCCGCCCCCGGCGCCCGCCTCGGCCGCCCCGGCGCCCGCCCCCGCCGCCGGCTCCGACCCCGCCCCCGCCGCCGGCTCTCGCCCCGGTGGGAACGGTCCCGCGGGGAAGCCCTTTCCAGTACCCTGGACCGCATGGCAGGACCCGTCACCCTGAGCCAGGTCGCGCGCGAGGCGGGCGTGTCCCTGGCCACCGCCTCCCGGGCGATCAACGGCAGCGCGAACCGCACCGTCCGCGACGACCTGCGCGAGCGCGTGCTGGCGACCGCCGAGCGGCTGCGCTACTTCCCGGACGCCAACGCCCAGGCCATGGCCCGGGGCCAGACGACGTCCATCGGCCTGATCGTCCACGACATCGCCGACCCGTACTTCTCGTCGATCGCCGCCGGGGTGTCGCTCGCCGCCGAGCGTGCCGGCCTCGCGGTCACGCTCGCGAGCACCCAGCACACCGCGTCCCGCGAACCGCGGTTCGTCGAGGTCCTCACCCGTCAGCGCGCGCGGGCGATCATCGTCGTCGGTGGTCGCCTGGACGACGCCGAGGCCAACGACCACATGCGCCGGTCGCTCGTCGACTTCCGCCGGGCAGGCGGATCCGTGGCGCTCGTCGGGCAGCCTCTGCTCGACGTCGACTCGGTGGTCATCGAGAACAGTCGGGGCGCGGCCGACCTCGCCCGCGCGCTGCACGGCCGGGGCTACCGGAGGTTCGCCGTCCTCGGTGGTCCGGCCAACCACCTCACCGCGCGCGACCGGCGCACCGGCTTCGGCGACGCGCTGACGGAGCTCGGCACGCCGGTCGACCCCGCCGTCGTGGTCGAGTGCGAATTCACGCGTGACGGCGGCTACGACGGCATGCGGCGGCTCCTCGCGGACTCCCCCGACGTCGACGTGGTCTTCGCCGTCAACGACGTCATGGCGGTCGGCGCCATCGCGGCCGCGCGCGACCTGGGCGTGAGCGTGCCCGGCGACGTCGGCGTCGCCGGGTTCGACGACATCGTCACGCTGCGCGACATCACCCCCGCGCTCTCCACGGTCCGCATCCCGCTCATCGAGGTCGGCGTCGCCGCGACCGAGCTCGCCCTCGCGACGACGTCGGCGGGCGAGCCGCGGCAGGTCCACGTCGAGGGCACCGTCGTGCTGCGTGAGTCCACGCCCGACCGCACGGCCTGACCGACCGCACGCTCGCAACGAGCGGCGTCGACCCCTCGTGAGTGCTTGACGACGAGGACCCGACGTCCGTAGGCTCGGGAAAGCGCATTCCTCGATGGAGAGCCGCGCGCCGGTCGGTGGCCGGTCCGGCACTCCCCGAGGCGCCACACCTCAACGCCGGTCAAACCACTCGGAGACACACCATGGCCTCGACAGTCCTTCGGATCGCGATGAACGGGATCACCGGGCGGATGGGGTACCGCCAGCACCTGCTGCGGTCGATCGTCCCCATCCGGGATGCCGGTGGCGTCGAGCTCACGGACGGCACGCGCGTCCAGGTCGAGCCGATCCTGGTCGGCCGGAACGAGGCCAAGATCCGCGAGATCGCGGAGCAGCACGGCATCGAGCACTGGACCACCGACGCGGACGCCGTGATCGCCGACCCGTCCGTCGACATCTACTTCGACGCCCAGGTGACGTCGCGCCGTGCCGCGGCCCTGACGGCCGCCATGAAGGCCGGCAAGCACATCTACACCGAGAAGCCGACCGCCGAGACGCTCGACGAGGCGATCGAGCTCGCGCGGCTCGCGCGCGACACGGGCATCACGGCCGGCGTCGTGCACGACAAGCTGTACCTGCCGGGCCTGGTCAAGCTGCGTCGCCTGGTGGACGAAGGGTTCTTCGGCCGCATCCTGTCCCTGCGCGGCGAGTTCGGCTACTGGGTCTTCGAGGGCGAGGTCCAGGCGGCCCAGCGGCCCAGCTGGAACTACCGCAAGGAGGACGGCGGCGGCATGACCGTCGACATGTTCTGCCACTGGAACTACGTGCTCGAGGGCATCCTCGGCGACGTGAAGTCCGTCGTCGCGAAGACGGCGACGCACATCCCCACCCGCTGGGACGAGCAGGGCAACGCCTACGACGCAACCGCGGACGACGCCTCGTACGGCATCTTCGAGGTCGAGACGCCCGCCGGTGACCCGGTGGTCGCGCAGATCAACTCCTCCTGGGCCGTGCGCGTCTACCGCGACGAGCTCGTCGAGTTCCAGGTCGACGGCACGCACGGCTCGGCCGTCGCGGGGCTCAACAAGTGCGTCGCCCAGCAGCGCGCGCACACGCCGAAGCCGGTGTGGAACCCGGACCTGCCGGTGACCGAGTCCTTCCGCGACCAGTGGCTCGAGGTGCCGGCGAACGGCGACCTCGACAACGGCTTCAAGCTGCAGTGGGAGGAGTTCCTGCGCGACGTCGTCGCCGGGCGCGAGCACCGCTTCGGCCTGCTGTCCGCGGCGCGCGGTGTGCAGCTCGCCGAGCTCGGCCTGCAGTCCTCCGCGGAGGGGCGTCGTCTCGAGATCCCCGCGATCTCCCTGTGAGCAGCGGAGCCGTCGTGGAGGCGTTCGGGCCGTCCGGCGACGCCGAGGGTGCGGATGTCGCGGCGGGCGGTGACATCTCGCGGCTGTCGCTCAACACCGCGACCACCAAGGCGTGGACCCTCGCCGAAGCGGTGGACGGCACGGTGCGCGCCGGCCTCGGTGCCATCGGCCTGTGGCGCGACCGCGTGGCCGAGGCGGGTCTGGCGGAGGCGGCGTCCCGCGTCGCCGACGCCGGCCTGCGCGTCTCCTCGCTGTGCCGCGGCGGCTTCCTGACCGCCGTCGACGACGCCGGACGCGCGGCGGCCCTCGAGGACAACCGCGCGGCGGTGGTCGAGGCCGCGACGCTGGGGACGTCCGAGCTGATCATGGTCGTCGGCGGTCTCCCGGCTGCCGGCGCACCGGCGTCCCCGCCCGTGCCCGGCGGCGACCGTGACCTCGTGGCGGCGCGGGGCGCGTCGCGGACCGGATCGCCGACCTCGTGCCCTTCGCGCAGGAGCACGGCGTCCGGCTGGTGCTCGAGCCGCTGCACCCGATGTTCGCGGCCGACCGCGCGGTCATCTCGACGCTGGGCCAGGCGCTCGACCTCGCGGAGCCGTTCCCCGCCGACGCGGTGGGCGTCGTCGTCGACACCTATCACGTGTGGTGGGATCCCGACCTGGAGGCGCAGATCATGCGCGCCGGGGCGCAGGGCCGACTCGCGTCGTACCAGGTGTGCGACTTCAACCTGCCGCTCGCGGCCGACGCCCTGCTGTCCCGCGGGTACATGGGCGACGGGTACGTCGACTTCGCGACCATCAGCCGGTGGGTCACCGCCGCTGGGTACACGGGCGACGTGGAGGTCGAGATCTTCAACCAGGCGATCTGGGACACCCCGGGCGACGAGGTGCTCGCCACCATCACGGAACGCTACACGCGGCACGTGCTGCCGGGGCTGGTCGCTGCGGCCGGCTGATGTCGCCGTAGCCGTCGTCGTCTTCCGATGATGCGCATGCGGCCGCGTCCCGGCCGCATGCGCATCTCCGTGGACGACGACGACGCGCGACGACGTCGTGCGCGCATTCGCCCTCCCCGTTCCGGCGACCCTTCCTCAGGCCGTCATGACCTGCGTGGTGTGCCGCGTTCGTCGTCGCCGGCGTTGTCAGGGTCGGTCAGGACGTCGCGGCGGTGGTCCGGTGCGTACTGAGCCAGGATGATCTCCGCCTGCACGACGGATCACCGCATGCGCCGCTTTCACGCGCTGGAGGCACGTCCGCTCCGCGGAGCTAGGCTGCGAGGCCGAGGCGACGAGAGGGGCTTGGCGTGGCCGGGACGACGAACACCGCGAAGACGACGGCGGCGACTGGACGGTCCGGCACCGCGACGGCACCGACCGGGGCGACCCTCGCCGAGGTGAGGGCCGAGCTGGCCGCTCTCGACGACCCGAGGGCACGCGCGGTGAACGAACGGCACGGCGACGACCACGGCGTGAACCTCACCCAGCTGCGCGCCCTCGCGAAGCGGCTGGGCACGCAGCCCGCGCTCGCCCGCGAGCTCTGGGCGACGCAGGATACCGCCGCGCGACTGGTCGCCGTCCTCATCTACCGACCGAAGGCGCTCGAGCGGGACGAGCTGGACGCCATGCTGCGCGAGGCGCGCCGCCCCAAGGTGCACGACTGGCTCGTCGGCTACGTGGTGAGAAGGAGCCCCACGCCGAGGCGCTACGCCTCGCGTGGTCCGCGGACCCCGACCCCGTGGTCGCCAGCGCGGGCTGGGCGCTCACCAGCGACCGGGTGGTCAAGAACCCGGACGGCCTCGACCTCGGCCGGCTCCTCGACGTCATCGAAGTCGAGATGCGCGACGCGACCGACCGCCTGCAGTGGGCGATGAACACCTGCCTCGCGCAGATCGGGATCACGCACGCCCAGCACCGCGCGCGGGCGATCGCGATCGGCGAGAGCCTCGGCGTGCTCGAGGACTACCCCACTCCCCGAACTGCACGTCGCCGTACGCGCCGGCCTGGATCGGCGAGATGGTGCGCCGGCAGAACGCCTGACGACCGCGGCACGCCCGGCGGGGCCGCGTCAGTGCAGCCCGGCCTTTGCGCGCGCGCCGGCCTGCGTACCCGCGCCGGCGCCCGAGCTCGCCCCGCCAGCGGACGTGCACCAGCGCGGGCCAGCCCCGGCACGAGGCCCGGCAGCAGCTCGGCGAACCGCTCGCCGATGTGCCGCTGGCCGGTCGCGTCCGGGTGCAGCAGGTCCGGCATGGGCATCGCATCCCACTCCACGGGGCCGAAGAGCTCGAGCCCGTCGAGGTACGTCAGGTACGGGTCAACCGCAGAGCGACGGGCGACGACGTCGGCCAGGGTCGCCCGGATCGCGCGGAGGCTGAGCTTGCCTTCTGCGACCTCCTCCGGGCGCCCCACGGTGCGGAACACGGGTGCGTCGCCGGGGGACGCCGGGTCGATCGACGTCGGACCCGGGGCGTCCTCGACCATCGGGCACAGGATCGGGGAGATGACCACGATCGGCGTCGTCGGGTGACCCTCACGGATCGTGTCGAGGAAGCCGTCGACCGCGGGGGCGAAGGTACGCCGACGGAAGCAGTCGTGGTTGACCACGTTGATGCCGAGCTTGAGCGTGATGAGGTTCGCCGGCTGGTCGCGGATCGCCCGGGCGGTGAACGGGTCCAGCACCGCATTGCCGGAAAGCCCGAGGTTCACCAGGTCGAGCCCGGCGCGGCGCGCGGCGACCACGGGCCAGATCCCGGTCGGGGAGTCCGCGTCCGCGCCGTGGCTGATCGAGCTGCCGTGGTGCACCCACCGCGGGCGCCCGCCCGTCCCGGTCGCCCGCGTCACCGGGGCGTCGGTGCGCAGCCCGACGAGGCGCGTCACCTCGCCGTACGGCAACCAGATCTCGACGTCCTTCTCGCCGGGCGGCAGCTCGGGGAACGCCACCGCGGTGACCGGACCCGGACCGCCCGTCGCGACCCCTGTCGTCGGGTCGAGGTCGATCACGCCGCACTCCCCGCGCCGGCCTGGCCCGCGAGCTCGCCGTCGACGACGAGGTCGTACAGGCCGCCGTCGGGCACGGGACGCCCGACGACGCGGGTCCGCGTCGCCCGCACGTCGAGCTCGATCCGGCGCGCAGTGGTGCGCAGCACGAGGCGGACGCCGGACGGCTGCTCCTCGCACATGCGCACGAAGTCGTCCGGCAGCTGCGCGCGTGACGCGGCCGGGAGGCGGTGCAGGACGACGCCGTCGGGCGTCGCCTCGCACTCGACCGCACCTAGGGCCCGTACCGGCCCACCGACGACCGCCGTCCGCACCCATCGCGTCATGAGGTCACTCCTGCTCGTGGTGCTGAGATCCGTGTGCTGAGTTGGTGGTGCTGGGGTGCCGTGCTGCTGCCGGTGGGGCCGGCGTCAGTAGACGTTGCGGTGCTCGCGGTACTCGCGCCAGACGTTCTCGAAGAAGTCGTCGTCCTCGGGGATGGGCCGCACCGGGCGCCAGACGAAGGTGGCCCGGCCGGCGGCGTCCTCGCTCCCGTCGGCGGCGGGGTTCCACGCCGCCTCCTGGATCTCGCCGTCGAGCGCGCCGCCGTCGAGCGAGAAGCGGAACAGCTCGGGCAGGTCCAGCTCGGTCCGGGCGTCGGGACCGTGGCCGACGACGGGCAGGTCGCCGTCCGGGTCGGTGTAGAGCACCGAGCCACGTGAGCGCCCGCCGTGCGCGACGTAGTCGGCCATCGCCGACAGGTAGACGTACGCCGTGGTGAGGATGTCCCGGACGAGAAAGGTGCGGTTGACCGCGCGACGCGACGACGCATCGGCGCTCACGAGGTCGTCGTAGCGCGCGAGCCAGTCGTGCACCTGAACCAGCGCCTCGTGGATCGACTGCGCCGACCGCACCGGACCGGCCTTGGCGCTCATCAGCTCGCCGACGTCGCGCAGCAGGTCACCGGTGTTGTCCGGCTCCCCGCCCCGGCGCGCGCAGTCGCGCGGCCGATGAGGTCGAGCGCACCGGCGAGCACCGGCTCGGCCGCAGCCGTGAAGGCGTCGTCGTCGGGCGGCGACGTGACCCGCTGGACCGCGATGTACTGCGCGGCCCGGGTGGCCCCGACCTGCCCGCTGTTCAGGGCGGCGCCGCCGGGACGGTAGACGCCGTGCGCACCGCCCGCCTCGCCGACCGGGAAGAACCCGGCGACGTTCGACTGCCACCAGGCGTCCACGACGAGCCCGCCGTTGTTGTGCTGGGCGCACACGTCGACCTCGAGCATCTCCTCGGCGAGGTCCACGTAGGGGTTCTTCTGCAGGTAGAACTCGTACGCGGGCAGGTTCATCTTCTTCAGGCGCTCGATCGGCGTCCCGAACAGCACGTCGGCGCGCTCGAGATACGTATGCGCCTCGGCCGACAGCGCGCTCGGGTCGAGCTCGGCCTGCACCGGGTTGCTCCGGAAGTCGAGGAACACCCGGCGCCCGCGCAGCACCGTCTCGCGGTACACGAGCAGGTCGATGAGGGACGAGCCGTCGACCGCCTTCCGGACGTCGAACGGCCACTGGTAGCCCTTGAGGAACACCAGGGACAGCAGCCGCCCGTAGTCGGGTATACCCTCGGTGAGGAACTCGCGCTCGTCGTTGCCGTCGGCGTCCGTGGAGACGAAGCGCGGGAGCACCTGCATGTACGTCCCGGAGACGTTCCAGCGCGGCTTGATCGACGCGAGGCCGAACTGCCACTCGGTGACGTTCTTGCCGTGCACGCCGGCGCGGTAGGCGGCGCCGGACGCACCCCACTGCCCGTTCGGGAACACCCGGGTCGCGTACAGCCCCGCCGGTCCCCCGGTGGCGTAGACGATGTTCGTGCAGCGGAAGAGCATGAACGGGCTCTCCGCCTCGGGGTCGTCCGGGTCCGACTTCACATCGGTGCGCAGCACGAGCATGCCGGCGATCTCGCCGTCGACGACCAGCAGGTCGACCACGCGGCAGTCGTCGAAGATCCGGGTGCCGTTGCGGGCGACCTTCTTCTCGAGCTGCTCGACCATCGAGCGCGACGTGTACGGGCCGACCGACGTCGCGCGGCGGCGCGGGTCGTGGTCGGTCTTGTAGCCGATGAACTCCCCGTACCGGTTCTGCGGGAACGGGACGCCGAGCTCGCACAGGCGCAGGAAGCCGCGGGCCGAGAGCGCCGCCTCGCACAGCGCGTTGTCGCCGTCCATCGCGCCGCCGGAGAACAGCGTCTCGGCCATCTCCCGCACGGAGTCGCCGTCGTCCCCGGAGAGCGTCATCTTGTAGTACGTCTGCTTGTCCGAGCCCGCGTTGCGCGAGGCCCCGGCGCCGACCTTGTCGGTCACCATGACGACGTCGGTCTGGCCGAACTCCCACAGCCGGTCCGCGGCGCAGAACCCGGCCGACCCGGTGCCCACCACCACCGTGTTCGCGGTGACGACCGGCACGGGGCGGCCGGCGATGCGGAACGTCTGCGGGTCGTGCGTGGTCATCGGGTCTCCTCGGTGCTGCGTGCTGCGTGCTGCGTGCTGCGGCGGGGCGGTGCGTGGTGCGGTGCGTCGGCTGGTCGTGCGGCGTGACGGCGGAGGTCAGAGGCGGGCGATGTGCATGCCGCCGTCGACGTGGAAGACCTCACCGGTCGAGTACGGGGCATCGCCGCGGACCAGCATGGCGACCGCACCGCCGACGTCGGACGGCTTGCCCCAGCGCGGCATCGGCGCCAGGCCGTTCGCGAGGAGGGCGTCGTACTTCTCGGTCACGCCGGCCGTCATGTCGGTCGCGACGACGCCGGGCCGCACCTCGTAGACGACGACGCCCTCGGGTGCCAGGCGCGCGGCCCACAGCTGGGTCGCCATCGCGACGCCCGCCTTGGAGATGCAGTAGTCGCCCCGGTTGGTCGACACCGTCGTGGCGGAGATCGACGAGACGTTGACGATCGTGGCGACCGGCCGGTCGGGCGTCCCGGTCGGCTCGCCGCGCAGGTCCAGCACCGCGCGGGCGAACGCCTGGGTGAGGAAGTACGGGCCGCGCAGGTTGATGCCGAGCACGCGGTCGAAGCTCTCGGTGCCGGCGTCGAGGATGTCGTCGCGGACCGTCGGGCCGACGCCGGCGTTGTTCACCAGCACGTCCAGGCGACCCCAGGCGTCGACGGCGTCCTGGACGTAGCGCGCGTGGTCGTCCGGCTCAGCGACGGAGCCCCGGACGTAGCGCACGCGGTCGTCCGCGCCGGCGAGCTCACGCAGCTCGGCCAGCACGTCCGTCGGCTCCTCGCGGGTCGCGAGGATCGAGACCGCGTACCCGTCGGCGAGCAGGCGCTGGGTGATCCCCAGGCCGATCCCGCGGTTGCCTCCGGTCACCAGTGCCACAGCCGCCATCGGACGTGTCCCTTCGTCGGTTCGTCATCGAGCCCGTACGCGCCGCGGAGGCGCGCGTCGATCCTGGCATGACGGGAGGGCTTCGGGCAAGCGCTTTCCGGCGAGCCCGGCGGGCGGTGACTCAGCCGGCGCGAGTTGCCCCGGCCGCGGCGTCGCCGAACCGGTGCCGCAGGCGGCGGTGGCGGTGGGTGAAGACGGCGGCGACCAACGCACGGTGCGGACGGCTCGCCCACGGCAGGCGAGGCTCGAAGCGCACGCGGTCGGAGAGCCGGCTCCCGCCGTCGTGCGCGACCACGGTCCGGTGGTGCTCCCACACCGGGGCACTGAGCATGCGCGACCGCTCGAGGAACTCCCCGGGGGCGAGGTGGACGACGGTGAGGTCGTCGTAGTCGACCGGGAGCACGCCGGCGAGCAGTAACCGGCTGCGGAACAGGCGCTCGCCGAGGACCACCGTCTCGGGGTCCAGCCGGGCACCGGGCGGCGCGGTCATCCGTAGCCACGGCCACAGCTCGGCGTCGACGCCGGCCATCGTGCCGATCTCCCGCCAGACGACGTCGGGCGGGGCCGCGAGCACGGACGAGGCGACCACCGTCGGGGAGCCCGGCGGTGGCGACGGCCGCACCGTCACCGGTGGTGGACCCCGTGCGCGCGGCGCTCCGCCGCGTCCCACGCGGCGTCGTCGGGCACGAGGACGCCAGGCGTGTACCGGGACATCTCGTGACCGCGTGAGCCGACCGCACGCAGCGCGGCCAGGTCGCCGGTCAGGACGCCGGCGCCCCGGGCCTGGACCAGCACGTTGCCGAGCGCGGCTGCCTCGACCGGGCCGGCGACGACCGGCAGGCCGGTCGCGTCCGCGGTGAGCTGACAGAGCAGCGTGTTCCGGACCCCGCCGCCGACCATGTGCACGACGTCGACCGGCTGGGCGGCCAGCGCTCCGGCCTGCCGGACGGCGCGCCGGTAGGCCAGGGCCAGGGAGTCGAGGATGCAGCGCACCGTCTCGGCCTGCGACGCCGGGGGCGTCTGGCCGGTGCGCTCGGCGGCGGCTGCGATCCGCGCCGGCATGTCGCCCGGCGGGAGGAAGGCGGCGTCGTCCACGTCGACCACCGTGGTGAGGGCCGGGATGCCGGCGGCGTCGTCGAGCAGGTCGTGGAGGTCCGCGGGCAGGCCGGCGGCCTCCCACGTCCGGATCGCCTCCTGCAGGACCCACAGACCTATGACGTTGCGCAGGTAGCGGACGGTGCCGTCCACGCCGAGCTCGTTGGTGAAGTTCGCCGCGCGGCTCTCCTCGGTGAGGACGGGCGCGTCGAGCTCGAGACCGACGAGCGACCACGTGCCGCACGAGATGTATGCGACGTCCGGGCCCGAGGTGGGCACGCCGACCACCGCGGAAGCGGTGTCGTGCGAGCCGACCGCGAACACCGGCAGCGGGGCGCCGTGGCCGAGCGCCTCGAGCACCTCCGGCCGCACGGTCCCGATCGTGCTCCCGGCCTCACGGACCGGTGGCAGCAGGTCCGTGTCGACCCCGAGCGCCGCGGCGAGGTCGGTCGCCCAGGTGCGCGTGGTGACGTCCAGGAGACCGGTGGTCGACGCGTTCGTCACCTCCGCGCCCTGCGCGCCGGTGAGCCAGTACGCGAGCAGGTCCGGGATCAGGAGCAGGCGTCGGGCCGCGCCGAGCTGAGCGCTACCGGCGGTGGCCACGAGCTGGAACACGGTGTTGAACGGCTGGACCTGCAACCCGGTGCGGGCGTACAGGTCAGCTGCCGGGACCGTGGCGAACACCCGGTCCGGGACGCCGTCGGTCCGGGCGTCGCGGTAGTGCACCGGGTTGCCGAGCAGGACGCCGTCCGCGTCCAGCAAGCCATAGTCCACCGCCCAGGAGTCGATCCCGACGCCCGAGAGCGTCCCGAACGTCCGCGTCGCGACCCGCAGCCCGTCGAGGACGCCGCGGTAGAGCGCCAGGACGTCCCAGTGCAGGGTCGGGGCGCCGTCCCCCGCACCCCGCCCGACGGCGACCGGCGTGTTCGGGAAGCGGTGGACCTCGTGGAGCTCGACGTGGTGCCGCCCCGGGTCGCCCTGCACCCGGCCGACGATGACGCGCCCGCTGGACGCGCCGAGGTCGACCGCGGCGAAGGCCGGGGCGTGCCCCGCCCCCGCGCGGCGTCGTCGGGCACGAGCTCGTCCGGCGCCCCGCCGTCGGGCACGTCGCCTGTGGTCGCCACGCCGCTACCGCAGGAACGCCGCGGCGACGCCGGAGTCCACCGGGACGTGCAGACCGGTGGTCTGCACGAGGTCCGGCCCGGTCAGCACGAAGACCGCGGCGGCCACGTGCTCGGGCAGCACCTCGCGCTTGAGGAGCGTGCGCTGGGCGTAGTAGGCGCCCAGCTCGGACTCCGGGACGCCGTAGGTGGCGGCGCGCTGGGCGCCCCACCCGCCGGCGAAGATGCCCGAGCCGCGGACCACGCCGTCGGGGTTGACCCCGTTGACGCGGATGCCGTGCCCGCCGAGCTCGGCCGCGAGCAGCCGGACCTGGTGCGCCTGGTCCGCCTTGGTCGCCGAGTAGGCGATGTTGTTTGGGCCGGCGAACAGCGAGTTCTTCGAGGCGATGTAGACCATGTCGCCGCCCATCCCCTGCGCGATCATCGCGCGGGCCGCCTCACGGGCCACGAGGAATGAGCCCTTCGCCATGACGTCGTGCTGGAGGTCCCAGTCCTTCGCGGTGGTCTCCAGCAGCGGCTTGGAGATGGACAGACCCGCGTTGTTGACCACGAGGTCCACCCCGCCGAAAGCGAGCGCCGCGGCGTCGACCAGCGCGCGGACGTCGTCCTCGGACGTCACGTCGGCCCGGACGGCGACGGCGACGTCGGGCCCTCCGAGCGAGTCGGCGACCTCCTGCGCGCCCTCGACGTTGAGGTCCGCGATGACGACGCACGCGCCCTCGGCCGCGAGCCGCTCGGCGATGGCCTTGCCGATGCCGGACCCGGCGCCGGTGACCAGCGCGACGCGCGTCGCGAGCGGCTTGGGCTTCGGCATGCGCGCGAGCTTGGCCTCCTCGAGCGCCCAGTACTCGATGCGGAACTTCTCGGCCTCGTCGATCGGCGCGTAGGTGCTGATCGCCTCGGCTCCGCGCATCACGTTGATCGCGTTGACGTAGAACTCCCCGCGACCCGCGCGGTCTGCTTGTCCTTGCCCCACGAGAACATGCCGACGCCGGGCACCAGCACGATCGCCGGGTCCGCGCCGCGCATGGCGGGGCTGTCCGGGGTCGCGTTGCTCTCGTAGTAGCCGGCGTAGTCCTCGCGGTACGCGGCGTGCAGCTCACCCAGCCGCGCGACGACGTCGTCGACGGGCGCGTCGGCGGGGAGGTCGACGACGAGCGGCTTGACCTTGGTGCGCAGGAAGTGGTCCGGGCACGAGGTGCCGAGCTCGGCGAGCGGGGCCAGCCGCTCGCGCGCGACGAAGTCCAGGACGACGTCGGAGTCGGTGAAGTGACCGACCTGGGGTCGGTCGGTGCTCGCCAGGCCGCGGATCACCGGCGCGAGCGCGGCAGCCTTCGCGCGGCGCTCGGCCTCGGGCAGCGCCTCCCGCCCGGGGACGACGGCGCCGAACGGGTGCTCGCCGCGGGCCTCGAGCTCGGCGGTGCGGCCGGCGATGAACGCCTCGGCCTCCGCGATGATCCGCAGGGACCGGCTCTCCGCCTCGTCGCTGGTGTCGCCCCAGGCGGTGATGCCGTGCCCGCCGAGGACGCAGCCGATCGCCTCCGGGTGGGCGGCCTTGATGGCCGCGATGTCGAGACCGAGCTGGAAGCCGGGCCGGCGCCACGGGACCCAGGCGACCGCGTCGCCGAAGATCTCCCGGGTGAGCGACTCGCCGTCCGCGGCGGTGGCGACGGCGATGCCGGCGTCGGGGTGCAGGTGGTCCACGTGCGCGGCGTCGACCAGCCCGTGCATCGCGGTGTCGATCGACGGAGCGGCGCCGCCCTTGCCGTGCAGGCAGAAGTCGAACGCGGCGACCATCTCGTCCTCGCGGTCGATCCCCGGGTAGACGTCCACGAGCGAGCGCAGGCGGTCCAGGCGCAGGACGGCGAGGTTGGCGGCCTTGAGGGTGCCGAGGTCACCGCCGGAGCCCTTGACCCAGAGCAGCTCGACCGGCTGCCCGGTCACCGGGTCGGTCTCGGTGCCCTTGGCGGAGGTGTTGCCGCCGGCGTAGTTCGTCGTGCGTGGGTCGGCGCCGAGGCGGTTGGAGCGGGCGATCAGCTGCTCGGCGGGCGAGCCACCGGTCGCCGGCGCGGGGTTCGTGGTGTCGCTCATCGGTCAGGCTCCCCATCCGGCCTGCGCGCCACCGACGCGCTCGGCCACGATCGTCTCGGTGTAGCCCGAGGCGGCGAAGGCGGCCATCGGGTCAGGGTCCAGGCCCTGGGACTCGCGCAGCCCCCGCAGCAGCGGGCGCACGTCGGTGTTGTAGGCGTCCATCAGCGCGCCGTTCGCCGCGAGGACGTCCCCGGACCGCTGCGCCGCGGCGAGCGCGTCCCGGTCCACGAGGAGGGCCTTGGCCGTCGCCTCCTGGACGTTCATCACGGAGCGGATCTGCGCCGGGATCTTCGGCTCGATGTTGTGGCACTGGTCGAGCATGAAGTTCACGCCCGAGTCGGGGGCGAGGGCGCCCGCGCGGACGATCTCGTGCAAGATCCGGAACAGCTGGAACGGGTCCGCGGCGCCGACCATGAGGTCGTCGTCGGCGTAGAACCGGGAGTTGAAGTCGAACGCCCCGAGGCGTCCCACCCGCAGCAGCTGCGCGACGATGAACTCGATGTTGGTGCCCGGTGCGTGGTGGCCGGTGTCGAGCACGACCATCGCGCGGTCACCCAGGGCGAGGCAGTGCAGCAGCGACGTCCCCCAGTCCGGGACGTCCATCGAGTAGAACGCCGGCTCGAAGAACTTGTACTCGAGGACGAGTCGCTGGTCCTCCCCCAGGCCGGCGTAGATCTCGGCGAGCCCCTCGGCCAACCGGTCCTGGCGGGCGCGCAGGTCGTCCTGGCCCGGGTAGTTCAGCCCGTCCGGGAGCCAGATCTTGAGGTCGGTCGACCCGGTGGCCCGCATGACCTCGAGGCACTCGAGGTGGTGCCGGACGGCCTTGGCGCGGACGCGGGCGTCGGGGTGCGTGAGCGACCCGAGCATGTAGTCGTCGTCCTGGAACAGGTTCGAGTTGATCGTCCCGATCGTGACGCCGTGCTCGTCGGCGTGGGCCGCCAGAGCGGCGTAGTCCTCGACCTTGTCCCACGGGATGTGCAGGGACACGCGCGGCGCGACGCCCGTGTACCGGTGCACCTGCGCGGCGTCCGCGATCTTCTCGAACGGGTCACGCGGCACCCCCGCCTGCGCGAACACCTTGAACCGCGTGCCCGAGTTGCCGAAAGCCCAGCTCGGCAGCTCGATGGTCTGGTCGCGCAGCGCCGCGAGGGCCTGCTCCTGCCGGTCGACGCCGTCCGACGTCGTCGTCTGCGTGCTCACGTTGTGCCTCTTCGTCCGGTGCCTGGCGTCCCACGACGTTGTGAAACGTTTCAAGACGCAACGGTAACCGGTGTGTCGACCACGGTCAACACCTCGCGGTGATGCTGATCCCGTCGCCCCGTCGCCCCGTCGCCCCGTCGCCCCGTCGCCCCGTCGCCCCGTCGCCCCGTCGCCCCGTCGCCCCGTCGCCCCGTCGGCCCGTCGCCCCGTCGGCCCGGCGCGACTCAGCGGGCGGGCTCCCCGCCGTCCCGCCTGGTGGCGGCGACGGCGGCGCGCTGGGCGTCGAGGTCGAAGACGCACTCGAGCTGCACGAACCCCTCGTCCGGCGGGCCGTCGCTGCCGAAGAGCTGCGCCATCTCGGCCTGCCAGCGGGTGTTGACCTCGCGTGCCGCCATCGCCTCACGGACGGCGTCGAAGTCGTCGACGTCCACCACCCCGACCAGCAGGCCGTCCGGCGACAGGTGCAGCGTGTAATCCCGCCATCCCGTCTCGTGCAGCGCGTCCAGCATCTCCGGCCACACCTCGGCGTGCCGCCGCTTGTAGGTCTCGATCTGGTCGGCCCGGATGCGGGAGATGAAGCAGACGCGCGCCATGGGGTTCCTCACCGGGCGCCGGCCCGGGACCGGGACGCCGCTCCATTGCTCACCTGAATCGATTCATGGGCAGAATGACCGTACGAGGCGGCCACCGGAGCGTCAACCGGCGTCCGCGCAGCGCAGCAGAGGGAGCCCCGTGGCCATCACCCCGGACCGTGCCGACGTGCCCGACGTCGCCCTGTCGGACGCCGACCTGCCGACCGGCGAGGCGTCGACTGCCGCCGTGCCGGCCGGCGACTCGCGCGGCCCCGGCACGCGACGACGGGGCCCGCGGCGCACGAGCATCAGCGACGTCGCCCGGCACGCCGGCGTCTCCCTCGGGACGGTCTCGAACGTGCTCAACCGTCCCGATCGCGTCTCGGAGACGACCCGGGAGCGCGTCCAGCGTGCGATCGAGGAGCTCTCCTTCATCCCCAACGGCTCCGCGCGCCAGCTGCGGGCCGGGACGATCTCGACGGTGGGCGCCGTGCTCCTCGACATCGCGAACCCGTTCTTCACCGAGGTCGCCCGGGGCATCGAGGACCGCCTTGCCCTCGACGACTACACGCTCATGCTCGCGAGCTCGGACGGCGACCTCGCGCGCGAGGCACGGTACCTGCGGCTGTTCGAGGAGCACGGCGTGCTCGGCGTGCTGGTCACGCCGGCGGGCGCCGACGTCGACCACCTGCTCGAGCTGCGGTCCCGCGGCGTGCAGGTCGTCCTGCTCGACCAGAACTCCCCCGTCGCCGACGTCTCGTCCGTCGCAGTCGACGACGTCGCGGGCGCGGCCATGGCCGTGCGTCACCTGCTGTCGCTCGGCCACCGGCGGGTCGGCTTCATCAACGGGCCGTCGACCATCCAGCAGTGCGTCGACCGGCGTGCCGGCGCCCTGCGGGCGCTCGACGATGCGGGCTCGGCGCCTCCGCGCTGGTCGAGGTGGAGGTGCCCGCGCTCAACGCCGACGGCGGGGAGGCCGGCGTCACCCAGCTGCTCGACGGCGGCCCCGTCCCCACCGCGTTGTTCTGCGTCAACGACCTCACCGCGCTCGGTGCCATGCGCACGCTGCGCGCGCACGGACTGCGGATCCCGGACGACATGGCCGTCGTGGGGTACGACGACGTCAACTTCGCGTCGATGCTCACCACACCGCTGACCTCGGTGCGGCAGCCCACGCACCGCCTGGGTGAGGTCGCCGCCGACCTCCTCCTGCGCGGCGCGGGGCCCGACGGCGCGCCGGCCCAGCACGTCGAGTTCCAGCCCGAGCTCGTGGTGCGTGCGTCGTCGGGTGGTGCGCCGGCGCCCGCCGCGGGTGCTGTCAGCCCGCCTGCTCGCTGAACGCCGCGTCGCCTGCGACGAACGAGCCGCCGGACCCTGCTCGGTTCACCCGGCTGAGCGGAGGTCTCCGGACGGGCTCCGGCCGTCCTCCCCTGCGCCGGCGGGCGCCAGGCGGGTGTGGAGCCGACCGCTTCGGCGAGGCGCTGCGCGATGCTCCCGAGCTGCCGTGTCTGCGCATCGCTGAGTGAGTCGAAGACGAGGTGCTTGACGAGCGCGTGGTGAGCGGGTGTCGACCGCGCGACCATGCGGTGGCCCTCCTCGGTGAGGACGGCCAGGGTGAACCGCCCGTCGGTCGGGTCGCTCTCGCGGCGGACCCACCCCTTCGCCTCGAGGCGGGTGACCGCGCGGGACAGCCGCGACAGCGTGGCGCTGGCGAAGCCGGCGAGCGTGCTCATCCGCAGGGTGCGCTCCGGCGCGCTGTCGAGTGCGTAGAGCACACCGTGCTCGAAGTGTGTGAGGCCGCTGTCCCGCTGCAGCTGCGCGTCGAGCGCCGCGGGCAGCCGTTCCAGCAGCGTGGCGAGCGACACCCAGACGCCGAACTCCGCCTCCGTCATCCCGGCGGGTTCCGGCTGCATCGACATGCCGGAAGGCTATGCCACCGGTCCCGCTCCCCGGCGGGGTCACTTGCCTGAGCAAGTGCTAGCCTCCCCGAGTCACTTGCCCGAGCAAGTAAGCCGAGGCGTGCGGAGCACGGACTGCAGAGGAGCCATCGTGGAACTGGGACTGCACGGCAGGACGGCGTTCATCAGCGGATCGACGCAGGGAATCGGGTACGCGATCGCCTCTGCGCTCACCGCCGAGGGCGTCCACGTGACGGTGAACGGGCGGGACGCGGGGCGGGTCGGAGCCGCCGTCGACCGCCTCCGCCAGGAGCACCCCGGCTCCGATCCGTCCGGACTGGTCGCCGACTTCAGCGAGCCCACCGACGTGGCGCGACTGCTCGAGTCCCTCGAGGCCGTCGACATCCTCGTGAACAACGTCGGACTGTTCGGTCTCGCCGAGTTCGAGGACATCGCCGACGACGCGTGGACCCGCTACTTCGAGGTCAACGTCATGAGCGGCGTCCGGCTGTCCCGGCACGTCCTGCCCCGGATGCTGGAGCGCGGCTGGGGACGGATCATCTTCATCAGCAGCGAGTCCGGTGTGAACGTCCCCGCCGACATGATCCATTACGGGATGACGAAGGCGGCGATGCTCGCACTCGGCAACGGACTCGCCAAGCGCACCCGCGGCACGGCGGTCACCGTCAACACCGTGCTCGGCGGGCCCACCTTCTCCGACGGCGTCGCAGCGACCGTGGAGCGGATCGCCGCCACGCAGGACATCCCGACCGAGGCGATGCGGGACGCGATCATCGCCCAGAACCCGACGACCCTCCTGCAGCGCTTCATCACGCCGGCCGAGATCGCCCACCTGGTCACCTACGTCGCCAGCCCGTTGGCATCCGCGACGAACGGGGCGTCGCTCCGCGCGGATGGCGGAGTCCTCACGACCATGCTGTAGCCCGGGCGCCGACCGGGCCGAGCGTGGTGTGCACGGGACCGCGCTGACGTCGTGCTGCTCAGCTCGGCGCGGCTCCCACCTCCATACTCCTCCTGTGGAGGACCACGCCTGGCCGTACGAGCGGCCGCCCGATGCCCTGGGAGCCGTCGTCCACGGGCCTGCCCTCCTGGCTCGACACGCCGGGATCACGGTCGGCCTGCGATGCGTGTTCGCGCACAGCACCGGGCTCCACCTCCCGCTGGTCCTCGCCGCACGAGGACAGGCAGCAGACCGTGCCGGCGCCATCAGCTTCGGCGCCGGCGAGTCGCAGCCCGTGCTGCGGCTCGCCGTGACCATGAACGGCAGACGTGGCCCGGTGGAGAGCGCACAGACCGAAGCGCGCGGCGGCAGTGGCAGGTTCGACCAGCAGTCGACCTCCTGGGTCGGTGAGCTCCCCGGGGATGGTCGACTCCGACTGACGGTCGCCTGGCCGGAGATCGGCCTGGCATCGACCCATACCGACCTCGTCCTCCACGGGCTCACGGACCTCGATGCCCGCGCGATCCCCCTGACGTGACGGCGACGGTGGCGGCCCGCAGCAGCGCCCGGGGGCTCACTCCGTCGTGATCCCGTGCGCGCTCGGGCCGGGCCGGATGAGCTCGACGCGCGGGGGCCGAGCCAGGAGCGGCTCCTTCGCCGCGTGGAACTCGCGCACGTGGGGGGCGTCCTCGTGCGCCTGCAGCGCTGCGTCGTCGGCGTAGATCTCGTAGAACACGCGAGCCAGCGCGTCGTCGTCGACGCTGTGGGTGGCGTACACGAGCGTTCCCGGTTCGCGGGCGCGGATGTGCCCGACGACGGCCGCCGTCAGACGGTCGAAGGCCACCGCTGCCTCCCGGTCCCGGACGTCGAACCGCACCACGATCCCGATCACGCGTATCCCGCTCCTCAGCTCTGCTCCACGCACCGGCGTCTGCCGCGCGAGCGCGCACCGCCGGTACCGCCCCGGTGTGCACGCCCGACGTGCTGCGACCCAGCATGCCGGGTCCGACGGCGTCGTCGACCCCTGACCGTCGTCGGCCCCTGAGCGCCGCCGTGCCGCACGGCGGCGTCCGGTCTCAGTACGGTCCTGGCATGGACCAGGCCCCTGACGTCGCAGCGCTGTGGTCAGCCCTGCGTCATGGGCGCCGCGATGACGCCGTCGAGGTGCTGCTGTCGATGCCGGTGGACCGGCGCCAGCGGTTGCGGACCGCGATGCGCGCCCATGAGCGCGTCGTCACCCGCCACCCGGACGGCGCCCGAGCGCCCGCCGGCGAGTGGTCCGGTCCGCTGCGGCGCGGGCACTGGTCGGCTGCGGCCGCAGCGGTCCTCGGGTGCTCACCACTCGCGCACGCGGTCAGGTACGCACCGCTGGACATGCCGGACGCCGTGGACCTGCCCCCGGCGTTCTTCCCCGACCACCTCGACGCCTTCGTCGAGGAGTGGTCGGCCCGCTTCGTCCGCAGCCCGCGTGACGTGGACCGCACCCGCGGCCTGGACGCGATGTTCGACTGGGCGCACGGGGGTCTGACGCCGGCTCCGACCCAGCAGGGTGCGGTGCTGTGCCTGGCGACCGGTACCCCCGGCGCCCGGAGCGGCACCTACCTGCTCCGCTACCTCGAGGCGCGGCCCTGCCTGATCAGGACCACCTTCGCCCGCATCTTCGACGTCGACGGGGTCAGCGGGGCCTCGCTGGCGCAGCGTGACCAGACGACGCCCTGGCCCACCCGGCGGCTGGACAACTACGTCGTCCCGCAGCTCGTCCGGCGCGGTCACTGGAGCCGGGAGTGGGTCCTGGAGGGCGTCGACCGGGCCCTGGGCCGGGGCCAGAGCCCTTACCTCCAGCGCTGGTTCCAGGGACTGGCGCGGATCGTCGGGGCGTGACGGCGGACCGGTACGGGCCTGCAGGTCGCACCGGCGCCACGCCTCATGGGCGACACCGGCGTGGCCCGATCCGCGGGCGTCCGCCGGCGCGGACGAGCGGCGGGACCGAAACGGCCACCGCGTCGCGCTCCGGACGCCACGATGACGGCGTGGACATCTTCGGGGAGATCGCTGACGAGCGACGACGGATGGCCGACCTGCTGGCGGGTCTGACGGCCGAGCAGGGTCGGACCCCGAGCCTGTGCGAGGCGTGGACGGTGCACGACGTCTCCGCTCACCTGATCATGCCGCTGGAGGTGAGCACCGCGAGGCTCGCGGTCACCATGCTCGCCTGCCGGGGAGACTTCGACCGGGCGAACCGGCGCCTCACCCGCCGGGTGGCCGCCCGGCCCCTCGACGAGATCGTCGGCGTCCTGCGCCAGGGGGCCGAGAGCCGGTTCACCCCGCCCGGTGCCGGCCCCGGTGCGCCGCTCACGGACCTGCTCGTGCACGGGCTGGACATCCGGTGGCCGCTCGGCCTGACCCGTGAGCTGCCCGCGGCACGCGCGCGGGCGTCGCTGGAGTTCCTGACGAGCAGGCAGGCCGCCGGCCTCGTCCCTCGCGGCGCGCTCGACGGAGTGCGGCTCGAGGCGGACGACGTCGGCTGGACCCACGGCGCCGGTCCGGTCGTGCGCGGCGACGCCGAGGCGCTCCTGCTGGCGCTCACCGGCCGCACGGTCGGGCTCGAGCACCTCAGCGGCGACGGCCTCCCGGTCCTGCGGACGCGCATCGCCCGCCCGACCCACACCTAGCGCTTCCTCGACCGCGACGCCGACGCGGCAGCGGCTGGCGGTGCCCGGCCGCGGTGCGCTTGCTGGGTCTTAGCTCTCGTCGTCGGCCCAGGGCGCGCCGGTGCCGTCCATGCGCTCGTAGAACGGGTGCCCCGGGACGATGTCCCCGCGCCGCACGACCTGCCCGGTGAACGCTGACGCGTAGATCGCCGCCACGAGCTCCATGGAGTCGCGGACGTCCGCGAGCGGCACCGGCAGCGGCTCGCCGGCGTCGCGCGCGTCGAGCACCGCGACGAGCTGGCTGTCATGGCCGCTGTCCGGGCCCGGCCCGTCGGCGGCCCACACCGCGGCGAGGTCCTCGTGCCCGGGCGCCGGGGTGAAGGTCCAGTCGGCGTCCCCGTAGCCGTACAGGTGCTCGAGCTCGAGCGTGGCGCGTTCGGTGTCGATCCGCACCGACGAGGTCTGCCGCGGCGAGATGGCCGAGCTCGCCATCGTCGCGAGCGCCCCGCCCGGGAAGCGGACGACGGCCATCGAGGCGTCCTCGGTCGCGGTGTCGCGGGCCAGCCGCCCGGCCATCGCCGTCACCTCGGCCCACGGGCCGAGCAGCGAGAGCAGCAGGTCCATCTGGTGGATGCCGTGCCCCATCGTGGTTCCGCCGCCCTCGAAGCTCCCACCGACCGCGCCACGGCACGGCGAAGTAGGCGGGCTCGCGGTACCAGAGCGTGTGGCAGGTCGCGACGAGCGGCCGGCCGAGGGTCCCGTCCGCGAGGAGTCGGGCTGCCCGCCGCGCGGCGCCACCGAAGCGCTGCTGGACGACGACGCCGATGTCGACGCCGGTGGTCTCGGAGGCGTCGAGGAGCCGGTCGACCTCGGCGAGGCTCAGCGCCGGCGGCTTCTCCAGCAGCACCGGGACGCCCGCCTCCAGGCACTGCAGCGCGAGCGGGACATGCGTCCCAGGTGGGGTGCAGATGTGCGCGAGGTCGGGCGGCGGGCCCGCGGGCTGACCGGGGAGCCGCCCGTCGAGGGCGGCGGCGAGGTCGGTGGTCCACGACGCGAGCCCGTGCTCGCGTGCGAAGGCCTCGGCGCGGCCGGCGTCGATGTCCACCCCGGCGACGACGACGGCGCGGCCCCCCTGGGCGGCGATCGCGGCGGCGTGCAGGCCGGCGACGGCGCCCGTGCCCACGACGATCGAGCGGGCCGGGACCGTGGGGGTGGGGCTCACAGGTCTCCTCCGGTGGGGTGCTGCGGTGGTGCGTCGGTGGCCGGCGCATCAGCGGGCGCTGCGTCGGTGGCCGGCAGGGGCGTCACCCGGACGAAGGTCCGGGTTCGTGCGGACTCCAGCAGCGCTTCGATGCACGCCGCCGCGGCGGCGGCCGGACGCGGCGGGGCCGGGTTGTCGGCCCGCCCGGCGACGAGCTCGGCGAACTGGCGCGCCGGTGCCCAGGTGCGGTCGTCCGGCTCGTGCGGCGGCGGGGTCAGCGTCGCGACGGTCCCGTCACCGTGCCGTACCTCGGCGATCCCGGTGGCCATGTCCAGGTCGACGGTGCCGCAGGTGCCGAGGAACCGCACCCGGTGCCGCTCGCCGTTGGCGGCACCCGCCATGCCGGTCGAGGTGACCACCCCGGTGCCGCCGCCGGTGAAGCGCAGGGCCGCGGCGTCGTCCACGTCGACGTCGAGCCCGCGGTGGTCGGTGAACGCCGCCACCTCGGCGACCTCACGACCGGTGACCCAGCAGACCATGCCCATGAGGTGGGTGAGCTGGGTGTGCGCCTGTCCCCCGCCCTGGTCGGCGGCGTAGGTGCCGGCGTGCTGGTCGGCGGGGTCGTCGCCGTCGCGCCCGGGGGTGCGGGAGGCGTCGTCGGCCTCGGCGCGGGCGAACAGCCCGGCGGTGCCCGAGCTGAACTCGGCCATCACCTGCACGAGGTCGCCGATGTCCGACTGCACGGCGCGGCGCACGCGCGCGGCGGTGGGCGCGTACTGGTCGGTGTACCCGATCGCGAGGTGCACCCCGGCCCGCTCCGCGTGCACGACGAGATCCGCCGCCGTCTGCGCCGACGTGGTCATCGGCTTCTCCAGCAGCACGTGGACCCCGGCGTCGAGCGCGCGGGAGGCGAGGTCGTGGTGCGTGACGTGCGGGGTCGCGATGACGACGCCGTCCGGGCACAGGGCGAGCAGGCTGTCCAGGTCCGTGGTCACGTGCGGGACGCCGTGTTCGGAAGCGAGCTGCTCCGCACGCCCACGGTCGGGGTCGCAGATCGCGACGAGCTCGGCGCCGTCGTGCTGCGCGAGCGACGGGACGTGGTGGTTGGCCGACCACCAGCCCGCGCCGACGACGGCGATGCGCGGCCGGTCGGGCCGGTCGGATCCGGTCACCGCAGCGTCCCGTCGGAGCCGGCCGAGCCGCCACCACGCGAGTCGCCCCCGGTCCGCGTCACCCACCGGTGCTCGACCGACACCGCCGCCAGCGCGAGCAGGCCGCCGACGAGCAGCAGGAACGCCTCGAGCATCCACACGAGCAAGGCGCACAGCGCGACCGCGACGACGAGCAGCGCGGTGCCCGTCACGTCCCGCCCGGCCCGGCCGGCGGCCGCACGCACGGCCGTGGGCGTGCGCAGTCCGGGGTGCCAGGTCCCGGCGGTGCGCAGCCCGACCACGACGGCGGCGAGCCCCACGGCGGCGCTCACGGTCCCGATGAGCGCGCCACCGGGCAGGACGCCGCTCCAGGTGAGCCACACGTTCCACCCCGTGAGGGCCAGGACCACTGGCACGCCGAGCGCCAGCAGCCAGAGGTCACGGCACGCGCGACCGAACGCGCGCAGCATGAGGCCGTACGAGTCTGGTTCGCCGGCCAGGTGGCGCCGCAGGTGCAGTGCGCCGGCGGCGACGGCCGGGACGGCCGTCACGACCGGCACGCTCAGCACCATGACGATGACCCCGACGATGCCGACCTCGCCGAGCAGGCCGAGGCGGGTCGTCCCCCGAGCAGGCCGCCCGACGGCGCCGAGGTGTCCTCCGCGTCGTCGTCCGGCACGTCCCACCGGCCACGCCCGGTGCTCATCGTGCCCGTCGCCCGTCCCGTCGCCGCCACGTCACCCCTTCAGCCCCTGGGTGGCGACCCCACCGACGAGGTACCGCTGGAACAGCAGGAAGAACAGCAGCACGGGGACCAGGGCCAGCACCGACATCGCCATCTGGGCGCCGTAGTCGGAGGTGGAGGTCTGGTCGACGAAGAGCCGCAACGCGATCGGCAGCGGGTACAACGACGGGTCCTTGAGGTAGAGCAACGGCCCGAAGAAGTCGTTCCACGACCAGATGAATGCGAAGATCGAGCTCGTCACCAGCGCCGGCTTCATCAGCGGCAGCATGATCGCGGTGAAGATCCGCACGTGGCCGGCGCCGTCGATGCGCGCGGCCTCGTCCAGCTCACGCGGCAGGTTGCGCATGAACTGCACCATGAGGAAGACGAAGAACGCCTCCGCGGCGAGGAACTTCCCGAGCAGCAGCGGGTAGTACGTGTCCACCAGACCGAGATTGTTGAAGACGATGTACTGCGGGATGATCACGACGTGGAACGGCAGCAGGAGCGTGCCGATCATCAGCGCGAACCACACCTTGCGGCCGGGGAAGTCGATGCGCGCGAACGCGTACGAGCTGACCGAGGCCGACAGCGCGACGCCGACCACGGAGGCGACGGCGAGGAACATCGAGTTCCAGAAGAACGTCCAGAACGACACTCCGCCGATTCCCTGCAGGGCGGTGGCGTAGTTCGCGAACGACGCCGACTCCGGCCACAGCGACACGTTCCCGACGATCTGGGACGTCGGCTTGAAGGACGACATCAGCATCCACAGCGCCGGGTAGAGCACGATCGCCGTGACGACGAGGACGAATGCGTGGAACAGCAGTCCCTTGCCACGGTCACGGGTACGAGCCCGGCGGCGCAGCGCTGTGCT
The DNA here is from genome assembly GCF_031582905.1 of Cellulomonas sp. ATA003. Lineage (NCBI taxonomy): Bacteria > Bacillati > Actinomycetota > Actinomycetes > Micrococcales > Cellulomonadaceae > Cellulomonas > Cellulomonas sp. ATA003. The sequence continues at coordinate 1,819,179 of NZ_CP133990.1, read as the reverse complement.
CGACTCGCGGCTGACCGTGGGCCGGTCTCGCCCGGCGTGCTCGGGCGCGGTGGTGGTGGACTCGGCCACCACGGTGGGGTCGGTGCTCATGGCTACTTGGCCTCCCCGCTGTAGTGGACCCACGCCTTGGAGCTGCGGAAGAACAGCAGCGTGATGATGCCCACCACGACCACCAGGACCCACGCCATCGCCGAGGCGTACCCCATGCGGAAGTCCTGGAAGCCGCGCTGGTACAGGTACAGCGTGTAGAAGAGCGTCGACCCGGCCGGACCACCGGTACCGCCCGAGATGATGAACGCCGACGCGAAGATCTGGAACGAGTGGATGGTCTCCAGCAGCAGGTTGAAGAACAGCACCGGCGAGAGCATCGGCAGCGTGATCTTGAAGAACTTGCGCACCGGTCCGGCGCCGTCCACCGCAGCGGCCTCGTACAGCTCGGCGGGGACCTGCTTGAGCCCGGCCAGGAAGATGACCATCGGGGCACCGAACTGCCACACGGTCAGCAGGATGAACATCGGCATGGTCTTGGACGGGTCCTCGACCCAGCCGCCGCCCTCCAGGCCGACGGACTGGGAGATCCGGTCGACGATGCCGCGGTCGATGAACATCGCCTTCCAGACGATGGCGATCGAGACGCTCGCCCCGATCAGCGAGGGTGCGTAGAACACCGACCGGTACAGGCCCTGACCCCAGCGGTTGTTGTTCAGCAGCATGGCGACGGCGAGTGCCGCGGCGAGCTTGATCGGGGTGCCGAGCACCACGTACAGACCCGTCACCTTCGCCGACTGGATGAACCTCGGGTCGGAGAAGAGGAGGGTGAAGTTGTCCAGCCCCACCCACGACGGCGGGGCGAACAGGTTGTAGTCCGTGAACGCCAGGTACAGCGAGGCCAGCATGGGCCCGGCTGTCAGGGCGAAGAACCCGAGCAACCACGGGGTGAGGAAGGCGTAGCCGGCGCGGGTCTCCGCCGCCCGCCGCCGCCGCCGGGTGGCGGACGGCGGCGGGACGGCGGGACGACCTGCGGTCCCGGTCACCTCTTCGGTGAGGGTCACGGTCGATTCCGATCAGACGCAGGGACGGTCGGCAATCGCGCTCACTGGACCATCAGGGCGGCCTCGGAGAACCACTGCTCGGCGAATTCGTCGACCGTGATGGTGCCGTAGGCGAGCTCCTCGGCGAGGCGCTTGTACTCGGCCTCGATCGACCCGAAGCCCTTGACCGGGACCGGCACCGGCTCGGTCACGTGGTCGGCGACGGCCTCCTCGTAGGCCACGACGCGGGCGTCGACGCTGCCCTCCTCGAGGGTCATCGCGTCCCGCTGGACCTGCGTGGCCGGCACACCCTTGGAGGTGCCGAAGATGCGACCGACCTCCGGGTCGTTGATGAGGAAGTCGATGAGCATCGCGGCCTCGGCCGGGTGCTCGGTGCTGCCACCGGCCGACAGGAGCATGGACGGCTTGAAGAACATCGCCTTCTCGCCGTCCGGGCCGGTCGGCACGGGGAGCATCTCGATGCTCTCGTCGCCGGAGTCCGCGGTGTACCCGGCGAGGAAGTTGTCCCAGGAGAACTCCGAGGCGGACTCGTTCACCGTGAAGCCGCCCAGCGGCAGGAGCTGGATGCCGCGGTCGACCGGGTAGACCGCGTCGGCGGCCCGCAGGTCCTCGGCCACGCCGAGGAACTCCGTCATGTGCTCCTCGGTGAAGTTGATCTCGCCCTCAGCGCTGAACGGCTCGATGCCCTGCTGGACGAGCCACTGCAGGAAGAACCAGAACGTGTTGGTGTAGTCGGCGCCGCCGTAGATCGGCTGGCCGTCGGGCGCGGTGGCACCGGCCGCCGACACCGCAGCCACGAACTCGTTGTAGTCGTCCCACGTGTAGTCCGCGGCGGGGGGCTCGACCCCGGTCTGCTCGAGCAGGGCGGGGTGGTAGAAGAGCGCCAGCGTGTTGGTGCTCGTCGGGATGCCGACCTGCTTGTCGTCCAGGGCGCCGGAGGCGAGGAGTGCCTCGTCGACCTCGGCGGTGTCGATGCCCTCGCCCAGGTAGGGCGTCAGGTCGAGCAGGTGGTCGTTCTCGTTGTACTCGCGCAGGTACGACAGGTCGAACTGCATGACGTCCGGCAGGGAGCGCCCGGCGGCCTCGGTGGCGCGGGCCGTCCAGTAGTTGGGGAAGTCCTGGAAGCTCGTCTGCACCGTGATGTTCGGGTTGGCCGCCTCGAACAGGTCGAGGGCCTCCTCGTAGCGGGCAGCGCGGTCGTCGTTGCCCCACCAGGTGAAGTTGAGCGTGATCTCCTCGTTGGGGTCCGCCGTGGCGGCGCCCTCGGCGGGGGCGTCGGCGTCCCCGCCCGAGCACGCCCCCAGGGTCAGGGCGGCCGCGGCCGCAAGTCCGACAGCCTTCAGGGTGTACCGCTTCATCGTGGTGAGCCTCTCTGCTCAGAAGGTAAGCGCATTCCCGACCGTAGGGGTGGCCCCTTCAGGCCGTCAAGGGTGAGATTGAAACGTTATAACGTGGTGACGTCGCCGCGACCGGACCGCCCGGGGCTCATCGCTGGGATCGCTGCCCGCGGTCGCGATGAAACGTTACAATGTCGCGGAGGCGTTGACTCGCCTCGCCCTCACCACACCACGGAGCCGTGATGACCCAGCGCCAGATCCCTCGTTGGTCCGAGCTCAAGCCGCTGATGCGGCCCAAGCCGCTCGTCCTGGACCCGACGCAGCGCCGGCTCGGCGAGGCGCTCACGATCGGGGACCTGCGCCAGGTCGCTCGTCGCCGGACCCCGCGCTCGGTCTTCGACTACACCGACGGCGCCGCCGAGGGCGAGATCAGCCTGCGGCGCGCACGGACGGTGTTCCGGGACCTCGAGCTGCGTCCGTCGATCCTCCAGGACGTGTCGGCCGTGGACACCACCACAGACTTCCTGGGCCGCCCCGCCGGGGTCCCCTTCGCCTTCGCGCCGACGGGGTTCACCCGCCTCATGCACCACGAGGGCGAGCGCGCCGTGGTCAAGGTCGCGGGCCGTCGCAACATCCCGTATGCGCTGTCGACCATGGGGACGACGTCGATCGAGGACGTCGCCGCGGCGTCGCCCGAGGCGCGCAAGTGGTTCCAGCTCTACGTGTGGAAGGACCGCTCCGCCGGCGAGGACCTCATGGCCCGCGCCAAGGCGTCCGGGTACGAGGCGCTCATGCTCACCGTCGACGTGCCCGTCGCCGGTGCGCGCCTGCGGGACGCCCGCAACGGCTTCTCGATCCCCCGGCGCTGTCCGCGAAGACGGTCCTGGACGCGGCGACGCACCCCGCGTGGTGGATGAACCTGCTGACCACCGAGACGCTGACGTTCGCGTCGCTGTCCGAGTGGGACGGCACAGTCGCCGAGCTGCTGGACAAGCTGTTCGACCCGTCCATGACCATCGCGGACCTGGAGTGGTTGCGCGCGAGCTGGGATGGCCCGCTGATCATCAAGGGCATCCAGACCGTCGAGGACGCCCGCCTGGTCAGCGACGCCGGTGCCGACGCCGTCGTGCTGTCCAACCACGGAGGCCGTCAGCTGGACCGCGCGCCGGTCCCGCTGCGCCTCGTGCCGGACGTCGTCGAGGCGCTCGACGGGCGCAGCGAGGTGTGGGTCGACACCGGCATCACCAGCGGCGCCGACGTCGTCGCCGCGCTCGCCCTCGGCGCGGACGCCACGATGATCGGCCGGGCGTACCTCTACGGCCTCATGGCCGGCGGTGAGCGCGGGGTGGACCGCGCCGCGGAGATCCTCACGAAGGAGGTCCGCCGCACGATGGCGCTGCTCGGGGTGCGCAGCGTGGACGAGCTCGGTCCCCAGCACGTGCGCCTGCCCTGACGCCCGCGTGACCGCGCCCGCCACCGACGTCACGGCCGTCGCGGCCGTCCCGGCGGTCCCGCTGCTGCGCCGGCGCGCGTTCCGGTTCTACGTCTCGGCCCAGCTGCTCGGCAGCAGCGGGATCTGGATGCTGCGGATGGCCACGGACTGGCTCGTGCTCGACCTGACCGGCAGCCCGGCGGCGGTCGGGCTGCTGGTCGCCCTGCAGTTCCTGCCGCTGTTCGTGGTCGGCCCGATGGGCGGCGTCCTGGCCGACCGGTACGACCGGCGCCGGCTCGTGCTGGGCACCCAGACGTGCTCGGCGGCGGTCGCCGCCGGGCTGGCCGCGCTCACCCTCACCGGGGTCGTGACCGTCGGGCACCTGTACGTCGCGGCGGTTGTGCTCGGTCTCGTCGCCGCGGTCGAGCTGCCGGCGCGCCAGGCACTGGTCGGCGAGGTGGTGGGCGACGCGTCGCTGCGCTCGGCGGTCAGCATGAACAACGCGCTGAACCAGGGCGGTGGACTCGTCGGCCCGGCGGTGGCCGGGATCGTCATCGCGCAGGTCGGGCAGGGCTGGGCGTTCGGCGCCAACGCCGTCGTGTGCCTGGCCGTCGTGGCGCTCATCGCGGCGATCCGCCCCGGCGAGCTGATCCGGGCCCCCGTCATCCCCCGCGCACGCGGACAGCTGCGCGAGGGCTTCCGGTTCGTCGCCCAGCGGCCGCACCTGCTCTGGGTGGTGGTGCTCGCCGGGCTCATGGGCGCCCTGGGCATGAACGGTCCGGTCGTGCTGGCCTCGTTCGCCGACGGGGTGTGGGGCACCGGGGCGCAGGGCTTCGGGCTGTACAACACGGTCAGCGCGGTCGGCGCCCTGCTGGGCGCGGTGCTGGCCGCCCGGCTCGCGCGCCTGCGCGCCCGCGTGCTCGTGCTGGGTGCAGCGCTGTTCGCGGTCACCGAGGCAGCGGCCGCCGTCATGCCGACGCACCTGGCCTTCGTGATCGCCCTCGGCGCCGTCGGAGCGGCGACCCTGTTCTTCCTCACCTGCGCGGCGACGTACGTCCAGCTCGCCGCGGACCCGTCCGTGCGAGGCCGGGTCCTGGGCATCTACTCCCCGTCCTGCTCGGCGGGCACGCGCTGGGCGCGCTGCTCCAGGGCTGGCTCGCCGAGCAGCTCGGCGTTCGCCTCGGCCTCGTCGTCACCGGCGGGCTCGCGCTCCTCGCGACCGCGGCCGTCGGTGCGGCGCTCGCCCGCACCCGCCACCCCGTGGCGATCCCCGACCACACCACCGCACCGCACGCCCCTTCGAGAGGAACGCAGCACCCATGACAGCAGACCACGGGCACACACCCGGTACCCGCTTCCCGGAGGTCACCGGCCTCGCGTACGGCGGCGACTACAACCCCGAGCAGTGGCCGGTCGCCACGCAGGTCGAGGACGTCGAGCTCATGCGCGAGGCGGGGGTCAACCTCGTCAGCGTCGCGATCTTCTCCTGGGCGATGCTCGAGCCGCGCGAGGGCGAGTACGACTGGGACTGGCTGGACGCGGTCCTTGACCGGCTCCACGCGGGTGGCATCCGGGTCGCGCTCGCGACCGCGACCGCGTCACCGCCGCCGTGGCTCACGCGCGGGCACCCGGAGATCCTCCCGCAGCTCGCCGACGGGACCGTCCTCGGTCAGGGCGGCCGGCAGGCGTACGCGGTGTCCTCCCCGTGTTCCGCGACTACGCGCTGCGGATGACCCGCGCGATGGCCGAGCGGTACGGGCAGCACCCCGCCGTCGCGCTGTGGCACGTCGACAACGAGCTCGGCTGCCACGTCCCGCACGACTTCTCGGACGATGCCGCTTCCGCGTTCCGGCGCTGGCTCGAGGCGCGGTACGGGACCGTGGCGGCGCTCAACGCGGCGTGGGGGACGGCCTTCTGGTCCCAGCGGTACGACTCCTTCGACGAGGTGCTGCCGCCGCGCACCGCGCCCACCTACGCCAACCCCACCCAGCAGCTGGACTTCGCGCGCTACTCCTCCGACGAGCTGCTCACCCATTACCGGGCCCTGCGCGACCTGCTGCGCGAGCTCACACCGCACATCCCCACCACGACCAACCTCATGCTGTCCACGGGCACGAAGTGGATGGACTACTTCTCCTGGGCCGGTGACCTCGACGTCGTCGCGAACGACCACTATCTGCCCGCCCGGGACCCCGAGGGGCACGTCGAGCTCGCCTTCAGCGCGGACCTGACCCGCGGCGTCGCCGGTGGCGCGCCGTGGATCCTCATGGAGCACTCGACGTCGGCGGTCAACTGGCAGCCGCGCAACCGGGCCAAGGGGCCGGGCGAGATGCTGCGCAACTCCCTGACGCACGTCGCCCGCGGCGCGGACGCGGTCATGTTCTTCCAGTGGCGCCAGTCCGCGGCCGGCGCGGAGAAGTACCACTCCGCGATGCTGCCGCACGCCGGCACGGACACCGACGTGTGGCGCAACACGGTCGCGCTCGGCGACGCGCTGCGGGCGCTCGCGCCGATCAAGGGCAGCCGCGTCCGGGCCGATGTCGCCCTCGTCTTCGACTACCCGTCGTGGTGGGGCAGCGAGCTCGACTCCCACCCCACCCAGGACCTGCGCTACGCCGACGGCGTCCGCGACTGGTACCGCCAGCTCTGGCACCGGGGCGTCACGGTCGACGTCGTCCCGGCCGGTGCGGACCTGACCGGCTACCGGCTCGTCGTCGTCCCGACCCTCTACACCGTGACCGACGACGTCGCCGAGCGCGTCGCGACCGCGGCCCGCGGCGGGGCCAGCGTGCTGGTCACCTACTTCAGCGGGATCGTCGACGAGCACGACCACGTGCGCCTCGGCGGGTACCCGGGCGCGTTCCGCGAGCTCCTGGGCGTGCGCACCGAGGAGCTCTACCCGCTCGGCGCCGACGAGCGCCTCACCCTCGACGACGGCACGACCGCCACCCTGTGGAGCGAGAAGACCCACCTCACCGGCGCCGAGGCGGTCCGGACCTGGGCCGACGGCGCGCTCGCCGGCCACCCGGCCGTGACCCGGCACGCCGTCGGCACGGGGGCGGCCTGGTACGCCGCGACCCGCCTCGACGACGACGCCGCCTCCCGCCTCACCGACGCCCTCCTCGCCGAGGCCGGCGTCACCCCCGTCGTGGCCGACCTGCCGTCCGGCGTCGAGGTCGTGCGCCGGCACGCGGCCGGGGACGGGACCGCCGAGGGGGCGACCTCGGACGCGACGTTCCTCTTCGTCCTCAACCACACCGCGGACGACGTCGTCGTCGCGGCCCGCGGGGTCGACCTGCTGACCGGTGGCTCGGCGGACGGGACGCTCACCGTGCCCGCGCACGGGGTCGCCGTCGTGCAGGAGGGCTGACCGCACCAGCGTCGAGGTGCCCACGAGCGGGCCGGTCCCTGCAGGGACCGGCCCGCTCGTCGCGTCGCCTGCCGTCGCGTCGCCTGCCGTCGCGCTGCGACGGTCCGCCCGCATCCGTCCCGTGCACCCCTTGCGCGCCCGGCCGGCTCCATGGTTCATTACTAGAGTAACGAACCAGTGAAGCTTTGGGAGAAGGTGCGGGGATGTTCGACGGTCGTGACCCCATCTACCTCCAGATCGCCGACGGCATCCGCGCCGACATCCTCAGCGGCGCGCTCGCGGAGGAGGACCAGGTCATGTCCACCACGCAGTACGCGACCACGTACCGCATCAACCCGGCGACCGCCGCCAAGGCCTTCGCCCAGCTCGTCGACGAGGGCGTCGTCTACAAGCGGCGAGGGGTCGGCATCTTCGTCGCGCCCGGGGCACGCGAGCGCCTCCTCGCCGACCGGCGCGAGACCTTCTTCGCCGACGTGGTCGAGCCCGTCGCCGCCCAGGCCCGACTCCTCGGGGTCCCCCTCGAGGAGGTCGTCGACCGCCTGCGCACCGTGGACGCCGAGGCTCGGACGACCGCCCCCACCGGCCCCGGCACCACGCCCACCGGTCCGCCTCCCATCACCCCCATCACCCCCGTTCCCCCGAGGAGCAGCGATGAGCTTCGACATCGCGGTCCGTGACCTCACCGTCCGGTACGGCCGCACCACGGCGCTCGACGGCGTCTCGTTCGACCTGGGCGCGGGGACCATCCTCGGGCTGCTCGGACGCAACGGGTCGGGCAAGACGACCCTGCTGTCGGTCCTGGCGGCCTATCGCCGGGCCTCCGGCGGCTCCGTCCTCGTCGACGGCGAGGACCCGTGGGAGAACGCCCGCGTCATGGCCGGCACCTGCCTGGTCCGGGAGAGCGGCGACGTCGTGGAGACCGCGTGCCGCCACGTGCTGCGGTACGCGGCCGCCGCCCGGCCGCAGTGGGACGCCGACCTCGCCGACCGACTCGTGGACCGGTTCGAGATCCCGCTCCGCAAGAAGCCCACCGAGCTGTCGCGCGGCAAGCGGTCCGCGCTGGGCGTCGTCGTCGGCCTCGCCTCGCGGGCACCGCTGACGATGTTCGACGAGGCCTACCTCGGCCTGGACGCTCCGTCGCGGTACCTGTTCTACGACGAGCTGCTGGCCGACTACGCCGCCCACCCGCGCACGATCATCCTGTCCAGCCACCTCATCGAGGAGGTCGAGCGGCTCTTCGAACGGGTGCTCATCCTCGACCGCGGGCGCGTCCTGGTCGACGACGACGCCGACACCCTCCGCTCCCGCGGGATGAGCGTCACCGGCCCCGCGGACGCCGTCGAGGCGTTCACCGCGCACCGCACTGTGCTCGGGCGGCGTTCCCTCGGGCGGACGGCGGAGGCGACCGTCCTCGACGTCGCGCCGTCCCCGGACGCCGACCCCGCCCTGGCCGCGGACCGCCAGGCGCGCGACCTCGGGCTCGACGTGGGTCCCGTCCCCCTGCAGGACCTCTTCGTCCACCTCACCCGAGGAGACCAGCGATGACCACGACCGAGCGCCGTCCCGGCTCTGCCTCCGATCCCGCCCCCGGCTCGCCCGCGACATCCCGTCGCTCCCCGACCTTGCGGACCGCCGGGCAGCTGCTGTCGGTCCAGCTCGTCCTCGGCGCGGGGTTGTGGGGGTCGTCGCCGTGGTCGCCGTCGTGCTGACCGTGGTGCTGCACCGCGTCGACGAGCTCGAGGGCAGCGTGTGGGAGATGCTCGACCAGGGCCCCCGGTGGTTCCTGTTCGCGATGGGGATAGCCGTCGTCACCGGGTACCTCACCGCGCACGTCGCGAACGGGATGACGCGGCGGTCGTTCACCGCCGCGGCGACCGTGGCCGGGCTGGGCGTCGTCGCCGCCTACGCCGTCGTGACCGCCGTCGGCTACCTCGTCGAGCGTGCGGTGTTCGACGCCCGCGGGTGGCCGACGACCCTGGGCAGCCACCACCTGTACACCGACACCGGCCAGATCGCTCTCGTCCTCGCCGAGAACGGGCTGGTCCCGGCCGTGTACGCCGCGTCCGGACTGTGCGTCGGCGCGGTCTACTACCGCGGGGGCGGGTGGTGGGGCACCCTCACGCTCCCCCTGACCGTCGGTCCCGTCCTGGTCGCCGAGGCGGCTGCCCGGCCGGACTGGGTCGCCGCCGCGCCCGGTCCGCTCGGCGGGGGCGACCCGCTGCCCACCGTCGTCCTCGCGGCTGTCTGCCTCGGGCTCGCCGCGGCCCTGCTGGCCGTGACGCACGCTGCGCTGCGCGGCGCACCGCTCCGCGCGCCGACCGGCTGAGCCGGTCGGACGACCGGCGGGACCGCACCCCGCGCCGCACCCCCGCGCCGCACTCGCGCTCCGCCCTCACGGACTGGACGCACCGACGCACCGACGCACACCGACGCACCGGAGGGAACCACCATGAGCGCACCCGTCCTCGAGGTCGCGCACCTGCGCAAGACCTACGGCGACCGAGTCGCGGTCGACGACGTGAGTCTCACCGTCCAGCGCGGCGAGGTGGTCGGCATCCTCGGCCGCAACGGCGCCGGCAAGACGACCACGGTCGAGTGCCTCGCCGGGCTGCGCGTCCCGGACGCGGGCCACGTCCGCGTCCTCGGGCTCGACCCGCGCACGGACGGTCCGGCGCTGCGCGAGCGGCTCGCGCTGCAGCTCCAGGAGAGCGAGCTGCCCGCCGCCCTCACCGTCCGGGAGGCCCTGACGCTGTACGCGTCGTTCTACGCCGACCCGGCCGACCCCGACGCCCTGCTCGCCGACCTCGGGCTCACCGACCAGGCCGGCACGCGCTTCGGTCGGCTGTCCGGCGGTCAGAAGCAGCGCGTGTCCGTCGCGCTCGCCCTCGTCGGCAACCCCGAGGTGGCGATCCTCGACGAGCTCACCACCGGGCTGGACCCGCAGGCGCGGCGCGACACCTGGCGCCTCGTCGAGGCCGTCCGGGACCGGGGCGTGACGATCCTGCTCGTCACGCACCTCATGGAGGAGGCGGAACGGCTGTGCGACCGGATCGTGGTCATCGACGCCGGTCGGGTCGTCGCCACCGGGACGCCCGCGGACCTCGCCGCCCAGGCCGGCGGCGACGTCGTCGTCCGCCTGAGCCCCGACGTCCCGCTGCCCGACGGCGCCCTCGACGCGGTCCCGGGCGTGCACGCGGTGCGCCTCGTCCCGGTGCCGGGCGCCGCGGACCGAGCGCCCGAGGTCGAGGTGCGCTGCACCGACGACGCCGTGCAGGACGTCCTCGTCGCCCTCGCGCACGCCGGCGTGCGCGCCCACCGGGTCCGCCTCGAGCAGCGCACGCTCGAGGACGCCTTCGTCCGGCTCACGACGCAGCACTCGGAGGTCTGAGATGTCCGCCACCGGTCCCGCGGTCCTCGCCCGCCTCACCGTCGTCGAGGCACGGCTGTCCTGGCGTGATCCCGCCGCGGTGTTCTTCGGGCTCGTGTTCCCGGGGCTGCTGCTGGTCGTCCTCGGGCTGGCCATGCCGTGGGCGGATGAGCCGTTCGACGCCGGCGACCCGGACCTCGCGCAGGTCACCGCCATCACCGCCTACACCCCGATCGTGCTCGCGCTCGCGATCGCGACGGTGGCGTTCTCCACGTTCCCCGCCGTCCTGGCCGGCTACCGCGAGAAGGGCGTGCTGCGCCGACTGTCGACCACGCCGCTGCCGCCGTCCCGCGTTCTCGTCGCCCAGCTCCTGGTGAGCGGGGGGACGCTCGTCGCGGCGTCGGTGCTCGCGGTCGTGCTCGCCGTCGTCCTGCTGGACATCTCGCTCCCCCGCAGCCCGGTGCTCGTCGTGGCCTCGTTCCTGCTCGGGGCGGCCTCCGCGCTCGCCGTCGGCTGCCTCATCGCCGCGCGTGCGGGCACCGCCGGCGCCGCGACCGGGGTCGGGATGCTCGCCTTCTTCACCTCGCTGTTCTTCGCCGGGGTGTGGATGCCCCTGCCGCTCATGCCCCCGGTCATCCAGACGATCAGCGCGTACACCCCCGTGGGCGCGGCGTCCGGCGCGCTCGCCGCCGGCTGGTACGGCACCGGGGTCCCGGCGCTCGAGCTGACCGTGATGGCGGTGTGGACGGCGGTCTGCGTCCCGCTCGCCGCCCGCCTGTTCCGCTGGACCTAGGCCGTCGACCGCCGCGCGGTCCGTCACCCGGACCGCGCGGCCCTCGCCGGCGCCCGCGTGGCACCATGCCCGGGCGAGGCCGCCGTCGTCGGCGCCGCCCGCTCCCCGGCCCGCCCGCTCCCCGGCTCCGCATGCTCCCCGGCTCCGCCCTGCGACGACGAACGGAAGACCCGCGTGTCCCACCCCGCGACCACCACGCCCCGCATCCCGGAGGCCGACGAGTCCGACTCCGTGCTGGCCGCGCTGCGCTCCCCGCGACGGCTGCGCACCGAGGTCCTCGGCGGGCTCGTCGTCGCGCTCGCGCTCATCCCCGAGGCCATCTCGTTCTCGATCATCGCCGGGGTCGACCCGCGGCTGGGGCTGTTCGCGTCGTTCACCATGGCGGTGTCCATCGCGTTCCTCGGCGGTCGCCCCGCGATGATCTCCGCGGCGACCGGGGCCATCGCGCTCGTCATCGCGCCGGTCGCCCGGGAGTACGGGGTCGACTACCTGCTGGCGACCGTGATCCTCGGCGGCCTCATCCAGGTCGTCCTGGGTGTGCTCGGCATCGCGCGGCTCATGCGGTTCGTGCCCCGCTCGGTCATGGTCGGCTTCGTCAACGCGCTGGCGATCCTCATCTTCCTGGCCCAGCTGCCCCACCTGCGCGACGTTCCCTGGGCCGTGTACCCGCTGGTCGCCGTCGGCCTCGTCATCGTCTTCGGGCTGCCGCGGCTCTCAAACGTCGTGCCGGCCCCGCTGGTGGCGATCGTCCTGCTGACGGCGTTCACGGTCACCGCGGCTGTCACGGTGCCCACCGTGGGCGACGAGGGTGAGCTGCCCGAGAGCCTGCCCGCGCTGCTGTTCCCCGACGTGCCGCTGACCCTCGAGACGCTGCAGATCATCGCCCCGTTCGCCCTCGCCATGGCCGTCGTCGGCCTCCTCGAGTCCCTCATGACCGCCAAGCTCGTCGACGACATCACCGACACGCACTCGAACAAGACCCGCGAGAGCTGGGGTCAGGGGGCGGCGAACGTCATCACCGGCTTCTTCGGGGGGATGGGCGGCTGCGCGATGATCGGCCAGACGATGATCAACGTGAAGGCGTCCGGCGCCCGCACGCGGATCTCCACCTTCCTGGCCGGGGTGTTCCTGCTCGCGCTCGTCGTCGGGCTCGGCGATCTCGTCGCGATCATCCCGATGGCAGCACTCGTGGCCGTGATGATCCTCGTGGCGATCTCCACGTTCGACTGGCACTCCGTCCGGCCCTCGACGCTGCGCCGCATGCCGCGCTCGGAGACCGCCGTGATGCTCGCCACGGTCGTGGTCACCGTGGTCAGCCACAACCTCGCCTACGGCGTCGGCGTCGGGGTCCTGGTCGCGATGGTCGCGTTCGCGCGCCGGGTCGCGCACCTGACCACGGTCACCCGCCTGGACGCCTCCGACGACGACGCCCAGCGCGTGTACGCGGTCACCGGGGAGCTGTTCTTCGCGTCGTCCAACGACCTCGTCTACCAGTTCGACTACGCCGGCGACCCCCGCGAGGTCGTCATCGACCTGTCCGGCGCGCACATCTGGGACGCCTCCACGGTGGCCGCGCTGGACGCCATCACCACGAAGTACGCGTCGAAGGGCAAGACGGTCACGATCCGGGGCCTGGACCCGGACAGCGCCCGTCGCCACGAGCGGCTCGCCGGTCAGCTCGGCGGGGGTCACTGAGCATCCGCGACGGCACCTGACCACGGCGCCCGACGACGGCGCGCACGGCCTCCGACGCGCCGTTACGCTGTCCGCGGTGCGCCGGGAAGTCTGGTCGGCAACGTCTTGTCGACCCCGCGTCTGTGTCGACCCCAGATCACCCCAACGGAAGGCCTCCACCCGTGCCCTCGAGCTCGTCGACCCGTCCTCCTCTGCTGACCCGTGGCTCGTGGTCGGAGAACCAGCGGATCACGGAGATCCTCCGCAAGGAGACGGTCGGCGGTGCACTGCTGCTGGTCGGGACGGTCGTGGCCCTGATCTGGGCGAACTCGCCGTGGGCGGACAGCTACGCCTCGCTCCGTGAGATCCGGGTCGGGCCGGCCGCGCTGCACCTGGACCTGACGCTCGCGACGTGGGCGGCGGACGGGCTGCTGGCGATCTTCTTCTTCGTCGTCGGCCTCGAGCTCAAGCGTGAGTTCGTGGCGGGCGACCTGCGGGACCCGCGCCGCGCGGCGCTGCCGATCCTGGCCGCGGTCGGCGGGATGGCCGCGCCCGCGCTGGTCTACGTGGGCGTCAACGTCCTCGCCGGCAGCGACGCGATGCGCGGGTGGGCCATCCCGACCGCCACCGACATCGCGTTCGCGCTCGCCGTGCTCGCCGTCATCGGGTCGCACCTGCCGGCCGCGCTGCGCACGTTCCTGCTCACCCTCGCCGTGGTCGACGACCTGCTCGCCGTGACGATCATCGCGGTGTTCTACACCGAGGACGTCCGGCTCCTGCCGCTGCTCGGGGCGATCGCCGTCATCGCCGTCTTCGGCGTCGCGGTGCAGAAGCGCATCCGCTCGTGGTGGCTGCTCATCCCCCTCGCCGTCGCCGCCTGGACCCTCATGCACGAGTCCGGCGTGCACGCGACCGTCGCCGGGGTTCTGCTCGGCTTCACCGTCCCGGTGATCCGCAGCGCGGCCGCCGGGGGCCCGACGCCGGCCCGGGCCTCGCGGAGCACTTCGAGCACCGCTTCCGCCCGATCTCGGCCGGGTTCGCCGTGCCGCTGTTCGCGTTCTTCGCCGCCGGCGTGACCGTCGGTGGGTTGTCCGGCTTCGTCGAGACGTTGCGCGACCCGGTCGCGCTCGGCATCGTCGCGGGGCTCGTCCTCGGCAAGGTCCTCGGGATCTTCGGCACGACCTTCCTCGTCACCCGGGTGACCCGGGCCGACCTCGACGAGAGCCTGAGCTGGACCGACGTGCTCGGTGTGGCGCTCCTGGGCGGGATCGGGTTCACGGTCTCCCTGCTGATCGGCGAGCTCGCGTTCGGCTCCGACGTCACCCGTGAGGAGCACATCAAGATCGGCGTCCTCATGGGGTCCGTGGTCGCGGCGACGCTCGCCTCGATCGTGCTGCTGTCCCGCAACCGCGCGTACAAGCGCATCGCGCTCGAGGAGGCCATGGACACCGACAACGACGGCGTGCCCGACGTCTTCGAGCCCGCGGCGGACCCGTTCTCCGGCGAGACCACGGGGACCGACCCCGACGCCGGACCGGCGCCGCGGCGGCACTGACGGCGTCAGCGGCTCGGTGACCCGGCCCGTGCCCGGGGGCGTCGACGACGTCTCGGACGCGGCGACCGACGCCGTCGTCGTGGCGCGGCTGCGGGCCGCGGGGTGCGTCTTCGCCGAGGACGAGGCCCGGCTGCTGGTCGACGCCGCCGGCACCCCGGTCGAGCTCGCCGCGCTGGTGGAGCGGCGGACGGCCGGTGAGCCGCTCGAGCACGTGCTCGGCTGGGCCGAGTTCTGCGGCGTGCGGATCGCGGTCGACCCCGGGGTGTTCGTGCCGCGACGGCGCACCGCGCTCCTCGTCCGGGAGGCGCTCGCCCTGCTGCCCGGTGCCGACCCGGTCGTGGTGGACCTGTGCTGCGGGTCCGGGGCGGTCGGGGCGGCGGTCCTCGACGCCGCACCGCACGTCGTCCTGCTCGCGGCCGACGTCGACCCGGCGGCGGTCCGGTGCGCGCACCGCAACGTGGTGCCGCGCGGCGGGCGGGTGCTCGCCGGCGACCTGTACGACGCCCTGCCCGCTTCGCTGCGGGGGCGCGTCGACGTGCTGGTCGCCAACGCGCCCTACGTGCCGACGGACGCCATCGGGTTCATGCCGCCCGAGGCGCGCACGCACGAGGCGCCCGTCGCCCTCGACGGCGGCCCGGACGGGCTGGGCGTGCTGCGCCGCGTGCTCGACGGCGCCCCGGCGTGGCTCCGGCCCGGCGGGCACGTCGTCGTCGAGTCCGGGGCGCGTCAGGCCGACGCGCTGCGAGACGCGGTCGCGGCCGCCGGGCTGGTCCCGCGGGTGGTGCGGTGGGCCGACGTCGACGCCACGGCCGTCGTCGGGCGTCGCCCGGGCTGAGGCGCCCGGGCGAGCCGACGGACGTGCGCCTACGCGGGCGGGTACGGCGAGCCGTGCAGCAGCCGGGCGAGGTGGGCGGCCTGCGCCGCGAGCGTGGCGGTGGTGGCGGCGGTCGTCTCCGGCGTCTCGTCGAGGTCCTGGTAGTCCACCCCCTCCATCGCACGGCCGACCCAGTACGTCACGGCCGCTGCCGGGATCGTGAAGCCGACGTCGTCCAGCGCCTGGAAGATCTCGGCGCTCGAGTGGTGGGCGCCGTCCTCGTTGCCGACCACGGCGACCGCCGCGACCTTGCCGTACGTCAGCAGCCGCCCCTCGTCGTCCTTCTCGGACAGCTCGGCGTCCAGGCGCTCGAGCGCGCGCTTGGTGACGCTCGAGGGCTGACCCATCCAGATCGGGGTCGCGATGACGAGGATGTCCGCCGCGAGCACCAGCCGGCGGATGGCGGGCCACTCGTCGCCGGCGCCCATGTCGACCTGCACGCCGGGGCGGATGTCGTGGTCGACGAGCCGGACGACGGTCCCGACGACGCCGTGCTCGCCGAGCGCGTCGAGCACCTGCCGGCCGAGCAGCTCGCTGCTCGACGGGGCCGGGGAAGGGTGAGCGTCCCCACGAGGACGACGGCGGTCAGGTCCGGGTTGGTCTGCATGCCGCCATCCTCGGTGCGCCGGGGCGTGCCCGCACCCGGGCGCCTGAGCCCCGGCGTCCGCTCACACCGCGAACCGGACGGTGAACGGCTCCCCCGTGTTGGGCAGTACCGCGACGCCGTCGCGCACCGGCACCCGGGTGCCGTCGAGGTCGACCGCGTCGACGGCGGCGCCGTGCACCACGAGGTGGAAGGCGGTCCGCCGGAACTCGGGGTAGCCGTCGCCGTCCACGTCGGCGCGCACGGTCACCGTGCGTCCGGCCCGGGTCACGGTGACGGAGGTGCGGTACCGCGCGCCGTCCCGGGCCGCGAGGGTGAGGCCGTCGTCCTCCTGCAGCAGGGAGGAGCGGGTCCCGTCCTCGTGGGGCACGTACAGGTGCAGCTCGACCTCGGTGGGGTGGTAGCCGTCCGTCGACGGTGGCGCCTGCGTCCAGCACGGCACGACGGCGCCGGCGCGGACGTACACCGGGATGCGGTCCATCGGCGTGGGTGCGGTCACGTAGCGGCGGCCGGTCAGGTGCTCGTCGCTGTGGCGGTCGTACCACCCGCCCGCGGGCAGGTACACCTGCCGCGCGGTCGTCCCGGGGGCGGTCACCGGCGCGACCAGGAGGTCCGGGCCGAGCAGGTACTCGTCGTCGAGGTCCCGGGTGACGAGGTCGTCGCCGTGGTCGAAGACGAGCGGCCGCTGCACCGGCGCGCCGGTCTCGGACGCGTGCAGGAAGGCGGCGTACAGGTACGGCAGGAGCCGGTACCGGGTCCGGATCGCGTCCCGCACCGCGTCCAGGACGGCGCCGCCGAAGGCCCAGGCGTACTGCTCCACCGCGGTGTTGACGGTGTGGTTGCGGCAGAACGGCGTGAGCGTGCCGTACTGCATCCACCGCACGAGCAGCTCGGGGCCGCTGTCGCCCATGAAGCCGCCGATGTCCGCACCGACGAACGCCTGACCCGACACCCCGAAGCCGGCGGCCATCGGCATGCTGAGCCACAGGTGGTCCCAGCGGGACATGTTGTCGCCCATCCAGTTGGCGGCGTACCGCTGGATGCCGGCCGACCCGCCGCGGGACAGCACGAAGGTGCGCCGCTCGGGCATCTCGGCGAGCAGTCCCTGGGTGGTCGCCATCGCCATGAGCAGCGCGTACTGGTTGTGGTACCGGGCGTGGGAGTGCTCACCGCGGCCGAAGAGCATCGCGCCCGGGGGATGTCCCCGGTCGCGGGCTCGTTCATGTCGTTCCAGATGCCGGCCAGGCCGGACCGCACGTGCGCGGCGTTGAGCTCGCCCCACCACGTGCGGGCCTCCTCGGTGGCGAAGTCGGGGAAGACGGTGTTGCCGGGCCACACC
This sequence comes from Cellulomonas sp. ATA003, assembly GCF_031582905.1. Classification (NCBI taxonomy): domain Bacteria; kingdom Bacillati; phylum Actinomycetota; class Actinomycetes; order Micrococcales; family Cellulomonadaceae; genus Cellulomonas; species Cellulomonas sp. ATA003. The sequence continues at coordinate 1,801,782 of NZ_CP133990.1, read as the reverse complement.
TGGCCGACGTAGAGGTCACCGCCCTCGGTGCGGCACAGGACGTCGCGGCGCACGGCGTCGTCGAACACGGCGTAGCCGGGGTCGTGCTTCACCCCGGGGTCGACGATCGTCACGACCCGGAAGCCGTCCGCGGCCAGCCGGGCGAGCATCCCGGCCGGGTCGGGGAACCGGTCGGCGTCCCAGGTGAAGACCCGGTAGCCGTCCATGTGGTCGATGTCGAGCCACAGCGCGTCGCACGGCACATCGAGCTCGCGGTGCCGGTGGGCGACCGCCTCGACCGCGTCGGCGGTGTAGTCGGTCCAGCGGCACTGGTGGTAGCCGAGCGCCCAGAGCGGCGGCGGTGCGGTGCGGCCGGTCAGGCCGGTGTAGGCCTCGAGGATCTCCGGCATGGTGGGGCCGGCGAAGACGTACTCGACGTACTGCCCGCCCGAGGCGTGCACGACGTACTCGTGCGCGCCGCTGAAGTCGTAGTCGGTGCGGTAGCCGTTGTCGAGGAAGGACCCGGCCATCGCCCCGTCCGGGTAGGACTGGTGGTAGAAGAACGGGATCGACACGTAGTACGGGTCGAACTCGGTGCTCGTGTTGTCGGCGCGCGGGTCGCTCGCGTCCCGGCCGTCGGCGAACTCCCCGAGGCCGTCGGGCTCAGGACGTCGGTGTTCCACAGCGTGAAGTCACGCCCGCGCCGGTTGAACCGGCCGGTCTTCTCCCCCAGCCCGTAGACGGCGTCCTCGGGGCGGCACCGCCGGCGCACCACGAACGCGTCGTTGAGCGTCGCGTACGACCAGTAGCGTCCCTGCTCGTCCTGCGCGGCCTCGACCACCGCCGAGCCGTCCGTGCGGTGCACGTCGATGCGGAACGGGTCCAGCCAGACCGACACGACCAGCGCCGCCGTGCGGACCCGGACGACGTCGTCCGCCCGCTCGACCTCCACGGCGACCTCGCCCGCGAGCGGGTCCACGCACACGGCGTGCGTCGGCGTCTCGTCGAAGCAGCCGCCGCGGCTGATCGCGAGCCGCACGACGTCGTCGCGCACCACGTCCACCCGCAGCTGCTCGGTCCCGAGGCCGGCCAGGAGTCCCCGGGGCGTCACCTCGACGTCGTCGACGCGCTCGGGGCGCAGGTAGTGGTCGGTCACGGGCACGGCGGGCTCCGTCCGGTCGGCACGGGCCGACGGTCGGCCCCCGACCATGCTGGCGCAGCCCGGCCGGGCGTGCCGGGCGCGGCCGGTCAGCCCGGAACGAGCACGGGCTCCGCACGCCACGCACCGCGCCCGGCGACGAACGCCAGGCGCCCGGGTGCGGAGCCGCCGGCGCCGCCCCGGCTCAGCACCCGGTAGTCGGCCTCGGTCTCGTCCGGCCCGACGTCCCCCTGCGCCACGTCGACCAGGCCGATGGTCAGGACCTCGCCCTCGTGGGGCTCGTCCCGCCAGTCGAACTGCTGACCCGACAACGGTCCGTCCACGCACACGTACTCCGCCATGCCCTGGACGCTAGGCGGCCCGCGTGAACCGCCCGGGTCCGCGCGGTGACCGGGACGTGAGAACTGCGCGCGGCGCGGTGGGTGTCTCAGCCGGGCACGCGCTCGGTCGGGACGCGCTCGGTCGGGACGCGCTGCCCGGACGCCCAGGCGGCGCCGCGGGGAGTCGGGACGGCGGCCTGCGCGGCGCGCGTGGTCCCGGCGGTCCGGTACCCGGCGCGGTGCACGACGTCCACGAGGCACCGGGGGTGCACAGGCCGGGAGACGAGGTAGCCCTGAGCGAGGTCGCAGCCCAGGGCACGCAGCTCCGCCATGATCTGCGGCGTCTCCACGCCCTCGGCGACGACGCGGAGCCCGAGGCTGTGGGCGAGCCCGACGATGCTCCGCACGAGCACCTCGCTCGCGCCGCGGGCCGACCTGTCTCGCGGGCTGTCGCCGGCCGGGCTGTCGCCGGCCAAGTCGTCGCCGGCCGACCCGTCGCGGGATCGAGCGTCACCGGCCGGGCGGTCGCCGGGGTCCGCCGCCTCGCGCGCCATCCCGACGAGGAACGACCGGTCGATCTTGAGCTCGCGCACGGGCAGCCGCTGCAGGTAGGACAGGCTCGAGTAGCCGGTGCCGAAGTCGTCCAGCGACAGCGTGACGCCCAGCGCCGCGAGGCGCTCCAGGGTCGGCACCGTGCGTCGCGGATCGCCCATGACGCTGCTCTCGGTGATCTCCAGGATCAGCCGGTCGGCCGGCACCCCGGCGAGCGCCAGCGCCGCCGCGATGCGCTCGGGGAGCTGCTCGTCGTTGACGTTGCGGGCCGACAGGTTCACGGCGACGGTCAGGTCGTGACCGTCCTCGCGCCAACGGCGGCACTGGTCCAGCGCCTGCCGCAGCACGGTCCGGGTCAGCTCGTCGATGAGGCCGGTGGACTCCGCGACGGGGATGAACACGTCCGGCGGGACGGGGCCCAGCACGGGGTGGGTCCACCGCACGAGCGCCTCGACGCTGGTCACCACGCCGGAGGCCAGGTCGACCTTCGGCTGGTACTCGAGCCGGAACTCGCCCGCGTCCAGCGCCGCCCGCATGTCCACGAGCATCGCGAGCCGCTCGCGCCGCCCCTCGTCGAGGCTGTCGGAGTGCACGACCACCGGCAGCCGTGCGTCCTTCGCGGCGTACATGGCGGTGTCCGCGTGGCGCAGCAGGTCGGCGCCGTCCAGGCCGGGTGCGCCCACCCCGACGCCGACGCACGCCCCGGTGGTCACCGCGGCCTCACCGAGGTCCACGGGCTCGGTCAGGGCGCGCGCGATGTGCCCCGCCAGGGCGACGGCGTCCCGCTCCGGGTCCTGCGACGGCGCCAGGACGACCGAGAACTCGTCGCCGCCGAGACGACCGACCATCGCGCCCGCCGGCACCAGGGCGGTCAGACGCGCGGCGACGGCCTGCAGCAGCCGGTCACCCGACGCGTGACCGAAGGCGTCGTTGACCTCCTTGAAGCGGTCCAGGTCCAGCACGAGCACCGCCACGCGCCCGGCGTCGTGCGGGACGGCGAGGAGCTCCTGCAGCCGCTCGCCGAGCAGGGCGCGGTTGGGCAGCCCGGTCAGGCTGTCCCGGGTCGCGTCGTCCCGCAGGCGCTCGAGCAGGCGCGCGCTGTGCAGTGCGACGGCGAGGTGCCCACCGAGGGTGCGCAGCAGGACGTGGTCGTCGGCGGTGAACCGGGCGTGGTCGCCGAGCCGCTCCCGGGTGGTGAGCGTCCCGGTGGCGCCCGCCACCTCCAGCGGGACCCGGATCGACCCCGTGTCGTCGGCCGCGGCCTCCGTGCGTCCCGCGGTCCCGGGGCGCCCGGCCGCGACCTCGAGGACGCCGCTCTCGTCCACGACCAGGACGGTGTCCGGGTCACCGTCGGCGCCGTCGATGACCAGCTCCACGCGCCCCGCGTTGAGCAGCTCACGGACGCGCGGCAGCATGCGCGCGTTGAGCCCCCGGGCGCCGTCGGGCCCCTCGCCCAGCCGGATGAAGTCCTGGAGGTCCTGCAGGGACCGGTGGCGACGGCGCAGCACCAGGTAGGCGCGGTAGGACAGCGCCGACACGGCAGCCAGGCCGACCAGCAGCACCGCACCCAGGCTGCCGTCCGTCACGAGGACGGCACCGACCAGGCCGATCGCGGTGTTGAGCGCGACGAACCCGCCGGCGGACAGCGCCACCTCGGCGACGTCCTCGCGGCCCACGGGCCCGCCGTTCACCCGGATGACGAGCAGCACGATCGCGCTCATGAGGAGGTCGACCGCGGCGAGCGCGACGTAGCACAGCGCCGCCGTGGCCAGGGTGAGCTCGGCCGGCTCCCGCACGAGGGCGTGCGACAGCGTCAGCACGGCGGCGACGTCGAGACCGTAGGCGGCGGTGTTGAAGGCGAACTTCACCGGCGGCACCCGCTGCACCGCGAAGGCCAGCACCGCCGCGGCGAGGCGGATCGCGATGAGCTGGGCGGGGCTGACGTAGAGGAGACCGAGCAGCAGCGGCACGCCGGACAGCGAGAACGAGTACGCCTGGCGGCGGATCTCGATCCGCGCCTGACCGAGCTCGGTGAGGAAGAACAGCAGCCCGAGCGCGAGGACCCCGAACGTCGTCGGCGACCCCTCGGGGACCGCGAGCAGCGCGCCGTCTGGCAGCCGGAGCGACAGCGCGACACCGGCGGCGAGCAGGGTGAGAGTCAGCGCGACCGTCACCGTGGTGGGTTCCATCGCCCACCGCAGCACCCGCACGCCGACCCCACTGACGCCGACCCCACGTGCTCCGACCCCACGCACGCGGGCCGCCCGCACGCCGGTGTCGGCGTGCGGGCGGTCCGGTCCTGCTCCTGCGTGTGTCATCCGTGCCGCTCCGCCGGTCGTCGGGTGGTCCTCCACCCTCATCGGCAGCCGGACGGTCAGGACCAGGGAACGCTCGACCAGCGTGCCCGTTCCCACGACGCGTCACTCCAACGGGCGCGTGACCAGCGGGCTCGGTCCCACGACGCGTCGCTCCACCGGGCGCGTGACCAGCGGGCCCGGTCCCACGACGCGTCGCTCCACCGGGCGCGGGCCCAGCCGTCCGACGTCCACGCGTCACCGCTCCACCGGGCGCGCATCCACTCCCCGCCGTCCCAGGCGGTGCCGCTCGACGACGCCTGCGCCCACGCCGTGGGGTCCCACGGCGCGCCGAAGACGTCGATCTCGCCGACCAGGACGTCCCCGGTCCCGGGGTCGACGAGGCGGCTGCCGCCGCGGGCGGCGTCCAGGGAGCCGAGCCCGGACGCCTGCGGCCACGTCTGGACGACGGGCGCCCCGTGCGCCTTGACCTTCTCCGCGGCCCTGACGGCGGCGGAGATGTCGACCTGGCCGGCCCCGGCGTCGACGGCGGCCTCACCGGCGAGCGGGCGGGCGGTGCTCACGAGCGCGTGCTTGACCCCATCGGGCGTCAGCGCCGGGTTGGCCTGCAGCACGAGCGCCGCCGCGCCGCTGACGACCGCCGCGGCCTGCGAGGTGCCGCTGCCGCGGAACAGCCGACCGGTGTCGTCCCCCGCGACCCGACCCTCCGGGTGCTCGGTGTCGACGAAGGAGTCCGGGGCCCGCAGCGACACGATGGACGCCCCCGGGGCGACGAGGTCGACGTGACGCTCGTCCGTGCCGCGGCTGCTGAAGTCGGCGACCGAGGGCGCCGACCATCCGGTCGCCGCGCCGTTCGGGTCGGACGCACCCACCGCGATGACGTACGGGTCGATCGCCGGGTTGCTGAGCGCACCGGCGTCCTCGCCGTCGTTGCCGCCGGAGACGACGACCACGAGTCCGCTGCGCCAGGCGTGCTCCGCCGCCGCCGCGAGCGGGTCGATCTGGTACGGCTGCACGGAGTCGGTGCCGAAGGACAGGTTGACGACGCGCACGTCCATGCCGTTGTCGTCCTGGTGCTGCGCGACCCAGTCGAGCGCGGCGATGACCTGGCTCACGTCGGTGCTGCCGTCGGTGGCGGCGAGCTTGAGCGCGAGGACCTGGGCGTCGGGGGCGACGCCGAGCTGGGCACCCGGATCGGTGGACCGCGGTGCACCGGTCCTGCGGTCGACCGGGACGTCGTCGCGCGCGGCGATGATCCCGGCCATGTGGGTGCCGTGGCCGTAGGTGTCGTCGGCCAGCCCGTCACCGCCGGACTCGAGCGAGAGGTCCGGGCCCTGGACGGTCTTGCCGGCCAGGCCGGGGACCTCCTCGACGCCCGAGTCCAGGACGGCGACCGTCACGCCCTGCCCGGTGATCGCGCGTCCGGCGCGGTCCTTGCGCTCCCAGACGGCGCGCGCGCCCACGGCGTGCGTCACGGTGAAGAGCGAACCGGCGTCGAGGGACTCGGCGTGCTCGCCGTGCCTGCCCAGCGCGGCGCGGTCGGCCGTGCGGTCGCCCCAGGTCGTCCCGACGACCGCGGCGGTGCCGTGGTCCGCGCCGGGTCCGTGCGTGTGCCCGTGACCGTCGGCGACGGCCATCCCCGGGGACGCCACGACCACCAGTCCGGAGACGAGTGCAGAGGCCCCGATCATCGCGCCCCACCGGCGTCGATGACCGGAGCGCATGTCGTCCTGCATCAGTTGCTCCCATCGCGCTGCTGGGTGCCTGTGCAGCCAGCTGGCCCGACGCTAGGGCGACGACGAGCGCCGGTCGGGCGCACGGGAGCGCGGGTCACCCGGTCAGCGCAGGGATCTCACCCGCGGTCACGGGCGCCCGAGGGGACCGGCCGCCGCCGGCACCCGGACGCCCGCGGGCCCGACCGGCACCGCCGGTGCCGGTCGGCCGAAGTGGTACCCCTGCGCCGACGGGCACCTCAGCTCCTGGAGCACCGCGACCTGGTCGGGGTCCTCGACGCCTTCGGCGACGACCTCGAGCCCGAGCGTCCGGCCCAGCTGCACGATCGCACCGGCGACCGCGCGGTCCTCGGCACTCGTCGCGATGCCGTCGACGAAGGACCGGTCGATCTTGAGGACGTCGATCGGGAAGCGCCGCAGGTACCCCAGGGACGACCAGCCGGTCCCGAAGTCGTCGAGCGCCAGGCGCAGGCCCATCTCCTTCAGACGTCGCAGGCGGCCGGCCACCTGCGCGGAGTCCTGCACCAGCAGGCTCTCGGTGATCTCCAGCGTCAGCAGCCGCGGGTCGAGCCCCGTCGCGTCGAGCGCGGCGGCGACATCCTGGGCGAAGCCCGGGTGGTGGAACTGGCGCGCGGACACGTTCACGCTCATGCGGACCGGCGCGCCACCGGCCCGCTGCCACGCGACCGCCTGCCGACTCGCCTCCCGGGTCACCCACCGGCCGATCGGCACGATGAGGCCGGTGTCCTCGGCGAGCGGGATGAACTCCTGGGGTGACACCGGGCCCCGCTCGGGGTGGTTCCACCGCAGCAGCGCCTCGTACCCGGTCACCGTGCCGCTGTCGAGCGCGACGATCGGCTGGTAGTGGAGCTCGAGCTGCCCTGCGTCGAGCGCGTGGTGCAGGTCGGCGCGCAGCCGTTCGACGTCACGCCGGGCGGCGTGGTGGCTGCCCTCGAAGACCTCCACCCGGCCCTTGCCGGCCGTCTTCGCCACGTACATCGCGACGTCGGCGGCACGCAGCAGCCCGAGGTCGACCGCTGCCGGCGTGCCGGACGACGCGACACCGATGCTCAGTCCGACCTGGACGTACCGGTCGTCCAGGTGCACCGGCTCGCGCACCGACGCGAGCACGCGCTCGGCCACCGCGCGCGCGTCGCCCGCACGGTCGGCGCCGGTCAGCAGGACCGCGAACTCGTCTCCCGCGAGGCGGGCCGCGAGGTCCCCCGGCCGCAGGGCGCCGAGGATCCGCTCACCGACCGTGCGCAGCAGGGTGTCCCCCACCTCGTGACCGAGGGTGTCGTTGACCGGCTTGAGGTCGTCGAGGTCCAGGAAGAGCACCGCCATCGGCACGTCCGCGCTGCGGCACGCGTCCTCGGCGGCTCGCAGCCGCTCCATGAACAGCGCGCGGTTGGGCAGGTCGGTCAGCGTGTCGTGGAACGCCTGCGTGCGCAGCCGCTCCTCGAGCTCGTGCCGGTCGCTCACGTCGCGCGTGGTGAGGACGACGCCGGCGACGGCGGCGTCGTCGAGCAGGTCCGCGGCGACCGTCTCCATCCACCGCCACCCCCGTGCGCGTGCCGCATCCGGTGGACCAGCGGGGCACCCGTCGGGGAGCCGGACGGGCCGGCGACGACGGCGACGAGGTGCGCGCGGTGCGCGGCGGCGTCGTCGGGGTGGACGAGGGTGTCGACGCCGGCGCCGAGGAGCGCCTCCGGACGGTACCCGAGCACCGCCTCGACGGACGGGGTCGCGTAGGTGAGGGTGCCGTCGCGGTCGACGACGGTGATGAGGTCGGACGCGTTGCGGACCAGCGAGCGGAAGTGCGCCCCCGCCTCCAGCGTGTCGAGCAGCCGGTTGAAGGCGCGCGCCGTCTCGCCCAGCTCGTCGTCGGAGTCGACACCGATCCGCTCGGTGGTGCCGCTCGTCCAGTCGCCCGTGCGGCCGGCCTGCTCGATGGTGGCGCCCACGGCGTGCAGGCGGGCGGTGAGGACCGCGAGCCGACCGCCGACGACGGTGCGGCACAGCGCGTAGTTGGCGGCACCGACGAGGAAGCCCGCCCCGAGGCACGCCCCGACGAACACCGCACGGCGCGCGAGGTGGGGCGGCATGCCCAGCTGCTCGACGAACGGCGGGAAGATCAGCCCGACCGCGAGTCCGAGGCCGACCATGTAGATCGCGAGGTCCCAGAACACCCGTCCGGTGAGCCGGAACCGGCGGACCGGGGCGGTGCCGGACCGGGTGCCCGTCTCGCCGCTCGTGGGCACCGCGGTGGGCGCGGCTGCGGGCACGGTGGCGGCGGGCACGGGGGTGCGGGTCTGGTCCACGGCGTCCTCATCGACCGCCACCCCCGCCACGTGACCGATTTCTCGTGACCGGTTTCGGCCGGTTCGTTCATCTGGTCGCCCGGTCCGCCGATGGGGCGCACATGCCCACCACCACACCGATCCCGCGGGGCCCCGCGCCCCTCGCACCGAGCGCACCCGCGCCGACCGCTCACCGCCGGCTCGTGGGCGACGACGTCCGGGTTCCGGTGGCGGGCGGCGGCACCCGGCGCTACGTCGACCTGGACACCGCGGCGACGAGCTCGGCCGCACCCGCGGTGGTGGCCGCGGTGACCGACCTGCTGCCCTGGTACTCCAGCGTGCACCGTGGGGCCGGCGCGAAGTCGCAGGTGACGAGCGCGCGGTACGAGGCGGCGCGTGACGTCGTCGGGCGGTTCGTCGGCGCGGATCCCGCGACGCACCAGGTCGTCTTCCCGCGCAACACCACCGAGGCGCTGAACCTGCTGGCGTTCCGCCTGCGGCTCGAGCCCGACGACGTGGTCCTCACGACGGCTGCGGAGCACCACGCGAACCTGCTCCCCTGGCGACGCCACGCCCAGGTGCGGACCGTCGACGTCGACACCCGGGGCACCTTCACGGTCGACGACGTCGTGGCGGGCCTCGGCGCGTCACCGCGCCCGCGCGTGCTCGCCCTCACCGGGGCGTCGAACGTCACCGGATGGATGCCCGACCTGGCGCGGATCACCGCAGCAGCGCGCCACCGGGGTGTGCTCGTGGTCGTGGACGCGGCCCAGCTCGCGCCGCACCGCCCGATCGACATGGCGGCCCTCGGGGTCGACGTGCTGGCGCTGTCCGGGCACAAGCTGTACGCACCGTTCGGCGCCGGCGCGCTCGTGGCGCCCCGAGCCCTGTTCCGCGACGGCGAGCCCTTCCTCGTCGGCGGCGGGGCGGTGTCCGCGGTCTCCGGGGACGACGTGGTGTGGGCGGACGGTCCGCAGCGCGAGGAGGCGGGGTCGCCGAACGTGCTCGGGGCGGTCGCGCTCGCCGCCGCCGCCACGGACGTGCTGGACCAGGGCTGGGACGCCGTCCTCGCGCACGAGGTGGCGCTCGTGTCCGACCTCGACCGCGAGCTCGCGTCCGTGCCCCGGCTGCGGCGGTACGGCGCCACGGGCACGGCGGCGCGCCTGCCGGTCGCGGCCTTCAACCTGGAGGGCACGCCGCACGCGCTCCTCGCGACGCGTCTGTCGGTGGAGTTCGGCATCGGGGTGCGCAGCGGCTGCTTCTGCGCGCACCCCTACATGGGCCGACTGCTGGGTCTGACCCACGACGAGGTCGCCCGCTTCCACGCCGACGTCCGGGCCGGCCGGCGCGACCGGGTCCCCGGCGCGGTGCGGGCGAGCGCGAACCGCGGCACCGCACGCCAGGACGTCGCCGCACTCGGTGAGGCGCTGCGGGAGATCGCCGCGACCCCGGAGCGCGACCGGCTCTACCGACCGACGGCGGAGGGCTGGGTCCGGCCGACCGGATAGACTCCGGGCGCAGCCGCCGGAGGTCTCGCGCACCGCGCGGCGACCGCGGGCCGGCCGGGCGTCCATGCCGCCGGGTCGCCAGGTCGGCACCGGACCGGTCAGGTGGAGGAGTCGCGCATGCCGCACAGCCCCGGACGGGCTCGACCCGAGAACCGCGTCGTCCGCGAGCACCGCCCCGAGGTCGGCGGTGTGCTCGGGGAGCTCGCCATCGCGGCCGCCGGCATCGGCACCTTCGACTGGAACCTCGTGACCGGCCGGGTCGTCGTCGACCCCGCCCTCGCCGAGCTCTACGGCCGGGACGCCGGCACGCCCCTCGAGCAGTCGGCGGAGGAGTTCCTCGCGCACGTGCACCCCGAGGACCGCCCCGGCGTGGACCGTGCCGTGGCCCAGGCGGTCGAGGCGCACGACGAGCTCGAGGCGGAGTACCGGGTCCTGCCGGCCGGCGCCGCCCCCGACACACCCCCGCGGTGGATCACCGCCCGCGGTCGTGTGCTGCACGACCGCGACGGCACCGCGGTGCGGCTGCTCGGCGCCGCGCTCGACGTCACCGGGCGGCAGGAGGGCGAGGAGCACCTCGGCCGCGTGCTCGAGGCCATGCCGACCGCGTTCTTCTCGCTCGACCACGACTGGCGCTTCACCTACGTGAACACCGAGGCCGAGCGCGTGCTGGGTGCGGACCGCCAGACGCTGCTCGGCGGGGTCGTGTGGGACCTGTTCCCTGCCGCCGTCGCGTCGGACTTCGAGGTGCACTACCGCCACGCCATGACGGCGGGCGAGCCGGTGGCGTTCGACGCGTACTACCCGCCGCCGCTGGACGCCTGGTACGAGGTGCGCGCCTGGCCGGGTCCCGACGGACTGTCGGTGTACTTCCTCGACATCACCGCCCGACGTCGTGCGCAGGAGGAGACCCAGCAGGCCGTGCGCCGGGCGGCGCTCATCGCGCAGGTGACCGCGGCACTCACCGAGACCCTCGACGGCGAGCTGGCGGTGGGGCGGCTCGCCGAGCTGGTCGTCCCGGTGCTCTCCGACTGGTGCATCGTCACGCTCGTCGACGACGGCGAGCTCGCCGGGGCGCGGCGCGGGCTGCGGGACATCGGCTGGGCGCACGCCGACGCCGCGTCGCGCCCGGTCGTGCGCGCGTACGCGGAGAACCGGTTGACCGCGTTGAGCGACGAGTCGTTCCTGGTCCGGGCGCTGCGCACCGGCGAGATGGTCGTGACCGGGCACGGCGCGACCGACGCGATCGACGGCATGCTCAGCTCGGACGAGGCCCGCCGCCTCATCCACGAGCTCGCGCCGGAGACGCTCGTCGTGCTCCCCCTGCGGGGGCGGGCCGGGACCGTCGGGCTCATCTCGCTGTTCAGCGGGCCGACGCGCGCACCCTGTCCGCCGAGGAGCTCGCCGTCGCGCAGGAGGTCGCGGGGCACGCGGGCCTCGCCCTGGAGAACTCCCGGATGCTGCGTCAGCAGCGTCAGCTCGCCGAAGGGCTGCAGCGTGCCCTGCTCACCCAGCCGCCCCGCACCGACCGGCTGGACATCGCGGTCCGCTACGTCCCGGCGGGTGAGGCGGCGCAGGTCGGCGGGGACTGGTACGACGCGTTCGCGCAGCGCGACGGGGCCACGGTGCTGGTCATCGGCGACGTCGTCGGGCACGACATCGTGGCGGCCGCGGCGATGGGACAGCTGCGGTCCCTCCTGCGGGGCGTCGCCGTCACGACCGGCGCCGGTCCGGCCCGGCTGCTCCACGAGGTCGACACCGCGATGGTGACGCTGCAGGCACCGACCATCGCCACCGCCGTCGTCGCCCGGGTCGAGCCGGTCCGCGAGGACCAGAGCGACGCCGACGCCGACGCCGGACCGGCGGGCGCCGACCCCGGCGTCCGTACCGTGCGGTGGTCCAACGCCGGCCACCCGCCGCCGATGCTCATCGCCCCGGACGGCTCGGTGTCGACGCTGGCTGCCTCGCGCAGCGACCTGCTGCTCGGCGTCATCCCCGACGCCGAGCGGCACGAGTCGGTCATGACGCTCACGCCGGGGTCGACGCTGTTCCTGTACACGGACGGGCTCGTCGAGCGTCGTGACGAGTCCCTCAGCGACAGCCTGCAGACGCTGCGCGGCGTCCTGGCCGACGTCGCCCACCTCGACGTCGAGGGGCTGTGCGACGCGGTCCTGGACCGGCTGCTGCCCGCACGTCGCACCGACGACGTCGCGCTGGTCGCCGTGCGCGTGGCCCTGCCCGGCTGAGTCGTCCGCCGACCGACCCGCACCACCCTGGAGGTCCCGTGCCCACGAGCCGCTCGGCGTCCGCGACGCGCACCATCGCCCTGCCCGCCGACGCGGTGTGGGACGCCCTGACGGACCTCCCCGCGCTCGCCCGCGTCCGACGGCACGTCACCGCGGTGCACGTGCGCACGCCCGGGCCGTTCGACGCCGGCACCCGGTGGACCGAGACCCGCACCGGGCGGTCGCGCCGGCCGGTGACCCTGGACTTCACGGTGGAGACCGTCCTGCCCGGCGAGGGGTACGAGGCGCTCGGGACGATCGGTGGCACGGTCTGCCGGGTCACCTTCCACCTCGTGCGCCGCGGGGTCGGCACGACCATGGTGGTCAGCACGTTCGACGTCGAGCACGAGGCCCCCGGTCCTCGACGCGGCGCACGCTCGAGGTCGCCTTCGGCACACGCGACGGCCGGCTGTACCGCCGGCAGATGGCCGACGACCTCGCCGACGTCGAGCGCGCCGCCCGGCGCGGCGGGCGCGGGCGCTGAGCCGTGTCCGATCGCGGGACCGACGGCGCCGGCGGCACCAGCAGCACCAACGGCCCCAGCAGCACCAACGGCTCCAGCAGCACCAACGGCCCCAGCGGCACCAGCGGCACGGACGTCGACCCGGACGTCGCGCGTGCACTCGCCGTCGTCCGGGACGACGCGGTGCGCCGGCTGACCGGGCTGACCGAGGGCTTCGACGAGCTCGTGGCAGCATCCCGCGACTCCAACGCGGACGACGAGCACGACCCCGAGGGCGCGACCATCGCGTTCGAGCGGTCACAGCTCGACTCGCTCGTCGCGCGGGCCAGGCACCAGCTCGCGGAGGTCGACGCGGCACGGGACCGGCTCGCCCGTGGCCGCTACGGCACCTGCGAGACCTGCGGCCGCCCGATCGCGGCGGCCCGGCTGGAGGCGCTCCCGCTCGCACGCACCTGCATCGGGTGCGCGTCCGGGCGCCGGTGAGGCAGCCCGGCGTCGGTGAGGCCGCCCGGTGTGTCCGGCGGCGCGGCGATTCGTCCGGTACGTCCCGTGACGACCGTCACGCGGACGGGTGCCGCGCAGGCCACCGCGCCGACGGGGGCCTACGCTCACCCGTGGGCTCGGCGACGAGCCCGACGGGTCGCCGTCACGGCCCGGCCATCAACGGACCCCTGGAGCGACGTCTGTGACCTCGGCACGCCACGGCCGCGTCGGCGCGACGCCCGGCACCGGTGCGCGCGCCGTCGACACCCAGGAGCTGGCGACGGTCCTCAACGACTTCGCGGCCACCGTGACCGGCGACTTCTCGGTCGGGGACATCCTGCGCCAGCTCGGCTCCGGGGTGACGCGGGTGCTGGACGTCGACGGTGCCGGCGTGATGACGCCGCGCCCGACCGCCGGCTCCCTGCGGACCGCGTTCGCCACGGCGGGTCTCGGTGAGGCGGTCGAGCGGCTCGAGGAGTGCCTCGGCGAAGGGCCGTCCCACGACGCGTACCTGACCGGGGACCTCGTCGTCGTCGACGACCTCGCGTCCGCCGATCGCTGGCCCGAGCTGGAGCGTCAGGTGACCACCCTCGGTGCGCGCGCGGTGACCGCGGTCCCCATGCGCGCTCGCGGTCGGCTGTGGGGCGTCCTGAGCCTGTACCGCCTCGACGACGCCCCCTCACGCCTGCCGAGCTGGCCGCCGCGACCACGCTCGCGAACCTCGCGACGTCCTACCTCGTGGTGGCGGCGGACCGGGACACCGCCCGGCACGCGCAGGACGAGCTGGCGCACCGCGCGACGCACGACCCGCTGACCGACCTGCCGACGCGGTGGATGTTCTTCGAGCGCGTGACGCACGCGATCGCGAGCCTCGCCCGCCGTCCGGGGCACGTCGGCGTGCTGTTCCTCGACCTCGACGCGCTCAAGGAGGTCAACGACACCTTCGGCCACGACGCCGGCGACCGGCTGCTGACCACCGTGGCCGAGCGGGTGCGGGGGCCCTGCGGCCGACCGACATCCTGGCGCGCCTCGGCGGTGACGAGTTCGTCGTGCTGCTCGAGGGCCTCACGGCGCCGCTCGCGGCCGGCAAGGTCGCCCAGCGCATCCTCGACGCGCTGCGTGCGCCGTACCGGCCGGCCGGGTTCGCGATGAGCACGTCGGTGAGCATCGGCATCGCCACGACCGACGACCCGACGCAGACGGCCGACGCGCTGGTCTCCCAGGCCGACTCCGCGATGTACCGGGCGAAGGACGCCGGGCGGGGGCGGTTCGAGGTCTTCGACGCCGAGACCCATGCCGCCGAGCGCGCACGGGCGGCCGCGGAGGAGCGGCTGATCGCCGAGCTGGGGCAGGCCCTGCGCGGTGACGAGCTCGAGCTGCACTACCAGCCCATCATCGACCTGCTGGCCGCGCCGGCGGACACCGCGCGGGGCGTCTACGCCGTCGAGGCGCTGGTCCGTTGGCGTCACCCCACACGCGGGCTGCTCCCGGCGGGTGCCTTCATCGACGCCGCGGTCCGCGGGGGCTGATCAACGACCTCGGCGCGTGGGTGCTGGGCGAGGCGTGCCGACAGGTGACCGAGTGGGACGTCTCCCTCGGCGACCGGGCGCCGCAGCGGATGTTCGTCAACGTGTCCACCGAGGAGCTCACCGACCCGCGCCTGCCCGAGCGCGTCGCCCGCACCGTGGCGTCCTACGGTCTCGACCCGCACCGGCTCACGCTCGAGATCACCGAGTCCGGCGTCATCAGCCACCCGGAGGTGACGGTCGCCGCCCTCGAGCAGATCCGCGCGCTCGGGGTGCAGCTGGCGATCGACGACTTCGGCACGGGGTACTCCTCGCTCGGGCGCCTGCTCGAGATCCCCGCCGCGACGCTCAAGGTCGACCAGTCGTTCACCCGCAACCTGTCCGGCAACCGCGACGCGGCGGCCGTCGTCTCCGCCGTGCTGCTGCTCGGGCACAACCTGCGCCGGACCGTCGTCGTCGAGGGCGTCGAGAACGCCGACACCCTGCAGAGCCTGCACGAGCTCGGCTGCACGCACGTCCAGGGTTATCACCTGTCGGTCCCGCAGCCCCCCGACGCCCTCCGTGCCCAGCTGCTCGACCCGCCGTGGGCGGCGACCCCGCTCGACCTGGGCTACTGAGCCCGCTCGGGGGCGGGGGTCGGTGACGTGCCGACCGAGCCGACCGAGCCGGGACGCCGGCGCCGGCCAGGCGTAAGGTCGGGAGGACCACACAGGCCGCTCCCCGCGAGGTGAGGTCCATGCCGCAGCGCCCGACCGTCCCGGATCTCCTCCCCCTGCTCGCGCGGGGCCGGCATCGTTCGCCCCGACGCGGGGCCTGCTTCATGGAGCTCGCGTCCTACCTGGCCGGCGAGCGGTGGAGCGACCACCCGGCGTGCACCCACCCGCTGCTGGCCCGGCTCGCGCGGGATGTCAACGACCTCACCTCCGACGACGCCCGCCCACGGCTGGCACCCCTCATCCCCGCGGTCATCGGCCTCGTGAGCACCGACCGGCGCTGGGACCACGAGATCGCCCTCCTCGCCGCCTGCGCGGCGCTGCCGGTCGCGCCGGAGGAGCGTCAGCGCGCGCTCGCGGTCGGCATCCTCACCTGCGTACGGCTCATGGACGCCGACGGCGTCCCGGCGGACGCCCCGCCGCGCGCGCGGGCATGGGCTGCGCTCGACGACGTGCCGCTCGCCGCCCGCTGGGCGGAGCGTTTCGCCGCCGAGCACGGCAGCGGGTCGCTGGCGCACCACCCCGGTCCCGCCGTGGTCGACTTCGCCGTGCAGGCCGTCGCCGGGACGGGTCGACCGGACGCCGACGACACCCTGCACCGCATGCTGCACGACGCCGTCGACGTGTGCCGCCGCCTCGCCGGGCTCGAGCCGGTGGACGCCTCCCCGTGCCCGACCCCGACGCGTGGGCCGCGGCGTGGAGCGGCGTGTGCGCGCCGGCACCGCGGGTCTGAGCGGTCGCCCGGTGGGAGACCCGGTCGCAGACCTGATGTCAGACCTGGTGGCAGAGCTGGAGGCAGACCTGGTGGCACGGTGCCAGCGGGCGACGTCCCGGGGCACCGGCGGGGGTGGCACTCGGTGACCGGGCTGCGCCGGCTCGTGTGGCGGGCGTGCTACGAGCTGCTCGGCGCCCGCGTGCGCGAGCCCGCCTGGGGGTTCATGAACTACGGCTATGCCGACCTCGCCAAGACACCCGGGCCGACCTCGGGGGCGACGTCGGAGGCGGCGCCGGGGGCGGCACCGGGGGCGACGCTGGAGGCGACGTCGGAGGCGGGGTCGGGCGTCGGACCCGGGGCGGTGCCGCTGGACCCGGCCGACGAGCCCAACCGTTCCTGCATCGCGCTGTACGTCGCGACGGTCGCGGGCACCGATCTCACCGGGGCCGACGTCCTCGAGGTCGGGTCGGGCCGCGGCGGTGGTGCGTCGTACCTCGCCCGGTACGCCGGGCCGCGCACGACGACGGGCCTCGACTTCTCCGCCGCAGCGACCTCGCTCGCCACGCGCCACCGCCGGGGACCCGGTCTGCGGTTCGTCCGCGGTGACGCGCTGGCCATGCCCTTCCCGGACGCGTCGTTCGACGCCGTGGTCAACGTCGAGTCCTCGCACTGCTACCCGTCGATGCCCGGCTTCCTGGCCGAGGTCCGACGGGTGCTGCGGCCCGGTGGTGTGCTCCTGCTCGCCGATCTGCGGAACTCCGGCGACGTCGCCGACCTCCACCGCCACCTCGCGTCGTCCGGCCTGGAGGTGGACGAGGTGGTGGACATCACCGCGAACGTGGTGGCCGCGCTGCACGGGGACAACGCCCGCAAGCTCGCGCTCATCGATGCCTGGATCCCTCGACCGGCGCACCGCGTGTTCCGCGTGTTCGCCGGCATCGAGGGCACCCGCAACCAGGTCGGCCTGACGCGCGGTGACCTCCGGTACCTGCGGGCACGACTGGCGAAGCCGCAAGCCAGTGTCGACACACTGACCGGCCGGGGCGGACCGTTCCGGTTGCTGGCCCTGTCGGCCCCACCTAGCCTGAATGAGGCAGCACAGGAGGGCGGTCTCGACAAGCACCCGAGCGGCGCCAGAGCACCGATCGGGGCCGGCACAGGCTTCAGACAGGAGCCTCGGAGCCGGTGGCAGTCCGGCGGGCGACCGTCACGGAGGGACCGCACCGACCTGCCGGTGCTCCGGGGTTCTCCGCGTCACCACGCGGCGCCCCATCCCCACACCACTGGAGGAATCACCATGATCGGCACAGACGAGATTCAGAACCTGCTCGTGTCCGGCGGCACCGTGATCGGCTCGGACGGGGACAAGATCGGCAAGGTCAGCCAGGTCTTCCTCGACGACCAGACGGGCAACCCCGAGTGGGTCACCGTGACGACCGGCCTGTTCGGCACGGCGGAGTCGTTCATCCCGCTCAACCAGGCCTCGGTGCGCGGTGACGAGATCGTGGTCCCCTACGACAAGTCGACCGTCAAGGGCGCCCCGCGGGTCGAGGACTCCAACGGTCACCTGTCGGAGTCCGAGGAGGCCGAGCTCTACCGCTACTACGGCCTGGACTACACGAGTGGCACCGAGACCGCCGGCACGGCCGGTACCGCCGGCACGGGTGGCGTGGGCTACGACAGCGCCGCCACGACGGACTACGACGTCACCGACACCGCGGGCCTCGACAGCACCACGACGACGGGCACGACCGGCACTGCTGGCATGACCGGCACCGCTGGCACTGCTGGCACCGCTGACACGACCGGCACCGTGGGCCACGACACGTCCGGCCCCACGACCGACGACGCCATGACGCGCTCCGAGGAGGAGCTCCACGTGGGCACGGAGAAGGTCACCACGGGCCGCGCGCGGCTGCGCAAGTACGTCGTCACCGAGCAGCAGACGGTGAATGTCCCGGTCAGCCACGAGGAGGTCCGTCTCGAGCGCGAGCCGATCACCGACGGCAACGTGGGCGACGCGCTCGACGGCCCGGCCATCAGCGAGGAGGAGCACGAGGTCGTCCTCACCGAGGAGCGCCCCGTGGTCGCCAAGGAGACCGTCCCGGTCGAGCGCGTGCGCCTCGACAAGGAGACCGTGACGGACACCGAGACGGTCACCGACTCGGTCCGCAAGGAGGAGATCGAGCTCGACGACGACTCCACCCGCGGGACCAAGGGTCTCTGACACCTCACGCTGACTCGGCGAGCACGTCGGCACCGACGCCCACGCCGAGTGGAGCACCGCACCATCCGACGGCCGGCCACGGGTTCTACCCGGGGTCGGCCGTCGTGCTTCCGCGGAGCCACCCGTGCGGTGGCCCTCACCCCAGGAGATGACGTCGGATGAGCACTTCACAGCACGGAGCCGGTCGGCCGGCTCAGGAGCCCAACCCCACCGGGGCCGTCTCGGCCAAGGCCTTCGGGCGCGACCGCCAGAGCGTGCTCGAGCGTGAGAAGGAGCAGTTCGGGGGCATCAAGTTCGGGTCGGCGTTCTTCGGGTGGCTGACGGCCACCGGGACGGCGGTCCTCCTCACCGCGCTCGTCGCCGCCGCGGGGACGGCCGTCGGCGTCGCCAACGACACGGACGTGAACGAGGCGGCCGACGCCGTCGCGTCGGACCCCACCACGATCGGGATCGTCGGCGGGATCGCGCTGTTCCTCGTCCTGTTCCTGTCCTACTTCTGCGGTGGCTACGTCGCCGGCCGCATGGCGCGGTTCGACGGCGCCAAGCAGGGGCTGGCCGTGTGGATCTGGGCGATCCTCATCGCGGTCGTCGTCGCGATCGTGGCCGCGGTCGCCGGGGACCAGTTCAACGTCCTCGGTGATCTCAACAGCTTCCCGCGCATCCCGGTGAACGAGGGCGACCTGACGACGGGCGGCGTCATCGCGCTCGTCGTCGTCGCGCTCGCGAGCCTGGCCGGCGCGGTGCTGGGCGGCATCACCGGCATGCGGTACCACCGCAAGGTCGACCGCGCCGGTCTCGGTCGCTGACCGCACGGTACGGACGGGTGCCGGTCACCCGTCGATGACACCCGGAGCCCCGGGCGGCGGACCTCGGTCCGACCGTCCGGGGCTCCGTCGTGCCGGCGCCGGCTCGGCTCAGCGTCTGGCTGTACGGCTGGCTCGGCGCTCGGCTCAGGGTTCGGCTCAGTGCTCGACGATCGCGGGCCGCGCGGGGTCGTCCGCGCGCACGACGACGTCGGCGGTCGCCTCCGGGTCGACCTCGGTCGCGTAGCGCTCGAACGCGGAGAGCGTCCAGTGGTCCGCCTCGGGGGTGCGGCGGCGCAGGGTCGGCGCGCGCAGGGAGAGGTGGACGGTGAGGTCGAGGTCGAGCCAGCGACCCAGGAGCAGGGCGCCGTCGAGCACGAGGACCGCGCCCGGCGGGGCGTCCTGCGCCGGAGCGCGGGTGGCCCGGTCGCGTGCGGCGTCCCACAACGACGGCAGGTAGCGGCCGCTCCCACCCGGGCCCAGCGGGTCGATCACCTCGCGGGCCAGTGCGCCGCCGTCGAGCCAGTCGTCGAGCAGCGCGTCGGGGTCCTCGCGCCCGTGCTCGAGCCGCACCGACGCCGGCCGCAGGAAGTCACCGGCGCTCACGCGGAGCACGGGCCGGCCGGCAGCGCGCAACGGGTCGACGAGGGCATCGGCGAGGCCGGCGGGTCGCGCCGCGGGGCGCCGTCGACGGCGACCCGCAGCCGCGCCTCGCGGTCGTGGCCGGCTGCCGCGGCGAGCACGCGTTCGACGACGTGGTCGACGACGCCGCCCGGCGTGGACGGGCGGACCTGCGGGGCGCTCGACCCGGACCTCGACCCGGACCCCCGCCCTGCCACCCGGGTCACGCGTCACCACGGGCGACGGCCCGGCGGCGTGGCAGCCCGAAGCGGTCGAGGTCGGCTGCGGCCACCACATGGCGTCCCTCCGCGCGGACGCGCGCCTGCTTCACGAGCGGGCCGACGTCGGGGTAGCGCGACGAGAAGTGGGTGAGCACGACCGTGCCCGCGGCACGCACGCTCGCGCCGAGCGCACCCGCCTGTCCCGCGGTGAGGTGCCGGTACTGCGCCGCGAGGGCCGCGTCGTCGTCGGCGAAGGTGCTCTCGACCAGCAGCAGGTCGACGCCGTCCGCCAGCGCGCGGGCGCCGTCGCACTCCCCCGTGTCCATCACGACGGCGACGGACTGCCCCGGGCGCGGGACGCTGACGTCCCCGAGCCGGACGCCGCCCACGCTCCCGTCCCGCTGCAGGCGGCCGACGTCGGGCCCCCGGATGCCGGCGGCGATGAGGCGAGCGGGGACGAGGCTGCGTCCGTCCGGTTCCCGGAGGCGGTAGCCGTAGGTCTCGACGCGGTGGGCGAGGGGTTCGACGGTGAGCCCGTCGGCCACCTCGCCGGCGCTGCCGTGCGGGTGGAGGCGCAGGTCGAGTCCCGGGGTGGCCAGCGAGACCAGCGCGCGGACGACGTCGTCGCCGGACGCCGGGTAGTGCAGGTGCACCGGGTGGGCGACGCCGTCGAGGACCATGCGTGACAGCACGCCGGGCAGCCCGAAGCAGTGGTCGCCGTGCACGTGGGTGAGGCAGATCCGGGTGACGGCCGACGCGGCGACGCCGGCGTGGATGAGCTGGCGCTGCGTGCCCTCGCCGGGGTCGAACAGCAGGCCGTCGCCGTCCCAGCGCAGCAGGTACCCGTTGTGGTTGCGCGTGCGGGTCGGGACCTGGGAGGCGGTGCCGAGGACGACGAGCTCGCGCGTCACGGCGTCCCCAGGGCGGCGGCGAGCCGTTCGAGGAGGTCGCGCTGAGCGGTGACGACGAGGTCGCGCGCGTCGGCGAGCGGGACCCAGCGGGCGCGGTCCAGCTCGGGGAAGAGCTGCCGCCGTCCGCTGCGTGGCGGCCACTCGATCTCGAAGGTGTTGCTGGCGATGGTGGTCACGTCGAGGTCGCCGGCGCGTGCCCACGCGGTGACGGTCTTGCCGCCGCGCTGCCGCACGGTCCCCAGGGGCAGGTCGGGGCGGTCGGCGTCCGGGGGTGGGCGGCCGATCTCCTCGGTGAACTCGCGCACCGCTGTGGCGTGCGGGTCGTCGTCGGGCCCGTGCTCGCCCTTGGGGATCGTCCACGCACCGGCGTCCTTGCGGGCCCAGAACGGGCCGCCCATGTGCCCGAGCAGGACCTCGACGTCGTCGCCGGTGGCGCCCCGGCGGCGGTACAGGAGGAGGCCCGCACTCGTCGTCATGCGCACCCTCCCGTGCCTTCCGTGCCGTCCTGTGCCGTGCGTGAAGTGCCGTGCCGACCGTGCCGTGCCGTCCGTGACGTCCCGGCCGGTGCCGTGGCCGGGTGCCGTGTCCTGGCGCGGCTCCGGTGAAGGCTAGTGCGGCGCGGGCCGCTCGTCCGGCGGTGCGGCCGTGCCCGGGTGAAGATCGACGCATGACGGTCACGGACGAGGTACGCACGCGCATCGGCGACGCGCTGTTCGCGCGGGTCGCAGGACCGGAGGGCCCCGAGGCGCGTGACCGCATCCACGGCACGCCGGGGCCGCGGTGGTTCCCCGAGGGCAGCGCGATCCAGCGGGTCCACGGGGATGCGTCCATGTTCATCGGCGGCCTGCGGGCACTGCTGCTGCAGTCGCTGCACCCGCAGGCGATGGCCGCGGTGGCGGCGCACTCGGGCTACCGCGGTGACCCGTGGGGCCGTCTCGCCCGCACGAGCACGTTCCTCGCGACGACCACCTTCGGCACGGCCGACGACGCCGCCCAGGCCGTCGCCGTCGTGCGCGCGGTGCACGAGCGGATCAGCGGCGTGACGTCCGACGGGCTGCCGTACGCGGCGTCCGACCCGCACCTGGTGCGCTGGGTGCACGTCGCGGAGGCGCACAGCTTCCTCGCGGCGCACCAGCGCTACGGCGCCGAGCCGCTCGACGCCGCCGGCTGCGACGAGTACGTGGCGCAGGTCGCCGTGGTCGGGCGGGCGCTGGGCGCGATCGACCCGCCCACCACGCTCGCGGAGCTGGTCGACCAGCTGCGTGCGTACAGTCCCGAGCTGCGCGCCACGACGGAGGCGCACCAGGCCGCCCGGTTCCTCCTGGTGAGCCCGCCGCTCCCCTGGGCGGCCCGGCCGCCGTACGTCGCGCTGGCCGCCGCCGCGGTCGCGATGATGCCCCGCTGGACGCGTCGGCCGTTGCGGCTGCCGTACCTGCCGGTCGCGGAGGACACGGTGGTGCGGGCCGCCGGGCATGCGATCACGCGCACGATCCGCTGGGCGCTCGGGGCTGCGGAGCGGCGGGTGGAGTCCGGGGAGCCTGTGGGCGTGGGCGCCCGCCCGGTCGGAGGCGTCCCGTCGGGCGAGGTCACGCGGGGTGGGCCGAACGCCCACGGGTGAGCCGACGGCGTCTCCGCCGGGTGTGCTGATGGCGTGTGGTCACCGAAGCCTTCCGACGACGGGATGATCGCGGGAGTTGCCGGCGCCATGTTCGGCCGAGCTCTGCTCGGCTTGGTGGGGCGGATTGGGCGGCGTGACGTCGGGGTACCCCGGCGACGTGACTCGATCGTCGTCACACGTGTGTGACGGTCTCGGGCCGATCGCGGCCCGCGGATGACCGCACACACGCACTAATGAATCCGTCCTCTCACTGGCATTCTGCCGCGACCACAGGCCGCCGCCACAAGTCGCCGTCCACACAAGCCACGACCTCTGCGACGCTTGTCAGTGGCTCGTCCTAGCATGGAGGTCAGGGAGTTGAAGAAAAGCGGCGACGACGCCGCGACCATTCGGCGGGGAGGTGGGTGCGGTGGATTCCGACGACGTCACGCCCACCCCTTCGGGAATTGCGCGCGGGTTCTCACCTGACCTTTCCGCACTGCCGGCCGACGTCGCCGCGGCGGTGGGTGCGTTGCTGTCCGCGACCGACGCGCTGGCCGCGGTGGACACCACCGGCCTGGATGGCGCTCAGGCTGCGGTGATCGCCGCCGCGGCGGCGTCGGTGGTCAGCCGGTTGGGCGTGGTTGGTGCGCGGATGCTGCCGGTGGTCGAGGCCGACGGGTTGTGGGCCCTGGGTGGGGCACGGTCGTTCCCCCGCTGGGTCGCCGCCCGGCACCGGGTCAGCGTGCGGACCGCGCACGCCCAGGTGCGCCTGGGCCGGGCACTGCGTGACCACCTGCCCGCGACCGCGGCTGCCGGCGTGGCTGGGGCGATCACCCACGAGCAGGTCCAAGTGATCGGCACGATCGCGCCCACCACCCTGCTGCGGCGCGAGGTCCTCGCTGATCCGGGGAACGAGTGCAACGAGGCGTTCCTGGTCGGGCAGGCCAAGGGGTGGCCGGTCGACTCGCTACGGATCCTCACCCGCCGGTGGGCCGCCGCCGCCGACCCCGACGCCGACGACCGCGGCTACCGCGACGCCGCCGACCGCGAGCACTTCACCATGTCCCGCACGTCCGACGGGTACCACCTGGCCGGGCAGCTCACCATCGACAACGGCCAGTACCTCAAGGCCGCCCTCGAAGCGATCACCCCCGTACCCGCGGTCGGTGACGACCGGACCCCCGCCCGGCGGCGCGCCCAAGCCCTCGGCGACCTCGCCCGCGTCGTCCTCGACCGCGGCCTGACCGGCACCCGCGGCGCAGTCCGCTCCCACGTCAGCGTCCTGGTCCCCTACAGCGTCATCACCGACGCCGAAGCAGCCGCACACGCCGGGGCAGGCGCAGCGACAGCCGCAGCGACAGCCGACAGCACGAGAGCCGGCGCGGACGGCGGCCAGGCGGAAGACAGCGCCGGCCGTGGTCCCGAGATGTCCACCGCGCACTCCACGGACGGCACGGACGGCGTCGTGGCGCCGGCAGGTGGCGAGGCCCCCGCCCAGCTGAGCGCATACGGCGCGCAGACCGAGCAACCCGAGCAGGCCGGCCACGTCGAGGGAGCCGAGGCCACCGAGGGGGCCGAGGCGGCCGAGGCGGCCGAGGCGGCCGTCCACCAGCCCGGGTCTGACGACCTGTTCACCGCAGCCGCGGTCAGCGGCGTTTCACCGATCGGCATCCCGCAGTACCACGACGGGACCCCCGTCCCGCGGGCGGCGTTGGACCGGTTGATGTGCGACGGAGCATTCACCCGATTCCTCTTCTCCGCCGACTCCCAGATCCTCGATGTCGGCCGCGAGAGACGACTCTTCACCCCGCACATGCGCGCCGCCATCATCGCCCGCGACAAACACTGCGCGTATCCCGGCTGCACCGCACCACCGGTGCTCTGCGAAACCCATCACGTCGATCAATGGGCGCGCGACCACGGCACCACCTGCGTCACCAACGGGATACTCCTGTGCTGGTACCACCATGACCTGATCCACCGCATGAACATCACCATCACCCGCAACAAGGAACGATGGGCTTTCACCGACCGATTTGGCGCCGCGATCGGTGGGACCACCGGATGGGTGAGCGGCACCGACCCGCCGGACACGGTCGGACGTGGGTGAGTCGGGCGGCGGGAGCATGCTCCGCCTGACCACCTCCCGGGCCTCCAGCTGGGCAGGCCCGGGAGACCACGTCACTCCGCGTACCGCGGGTATACGGGCGCACAGCCGCGACAGCGGTACAGCTGCCCGAGACGTGCGAACCAGCGGATCAGGACTTGCGCTGGTCCATCTTGAGCCCCTCGAACGAGTGCTCGGTGTGGTGCGGTGGGAGCGACGCCGTCGTGTCGCTGACGATCTCGTGACTGAGGTGAGCGGCGATCCCGGGCGGCACCTGGTCCCACGCCTCCCGGGACAGCCTGATCCGCGGCGGATGCGGGTCGGTGGGGTCGGCGAGCCGATCCACCACGGCACGGTCGTCAGGCGACACGATGCCGACGATCGCGACCGGCCGCATACGCGCATGGATTCCCATGGCCGACCCGCGGTGCAGCATGAGCCCCGACCGCACCGACACGTTCCCCGCCTTGGCGTGAAACGCCTGGAGCCGCCCGTCGAGCTCGGCGGTCCGGTCCTCGGGCGGGAACATCCCGCCCTCGAAGTCGTCCCCCGGCTCGACGTGCGTGCCGAGCACACCCTGGAACGGGCCGTCGACGACGTCGACCGCGGACGCATTGACCGCGAACGACGTCAGGCGGCCCTCCTCGCGCGTCGCTCGGGGCATGGGGAAGTCGCGGTGCCACGGCTGGTCCTCGGCACCCGGGAGCGGCACGTCACAACCGAGCTCGACCACCCGCCAGTCCGGCCCGAACATGTGCTCCGCGAGCCCGACGAGCTGCGGGTGGCTCACCAGATCCCAGAAGCCGCGCACCCGCTCGACGTACGGCTCGAAGTAGAAGCGGTTCCAGCCACGCGGCGCCACGCCGCCCGGCGTCCGCAGGGCAGCGGTGAGCTCACCCGACAGGTCGTCGTCGAGGTCCGCGGCCCACGCGGGACGAAACGCCCCGCGCACGACCGCGATGCCCACGTCGGTCACCTCCCGGGCGAGGGCGACGACGGCGGGGTCGGCCCCCGACCCGGACGCGCCCCCGGCGCACCCGACCGGTCACCCGACGGTCCGGCGCTCCTACGCGCTGGCGTACCTCTTCGCCGCTCGCTCCCGCTGCTGGGCAGCGAAGGTCTCGCGGTCCTTGGGCGGGGCGTGCGTGACCAGCGACTCGAGCAGGTGCCGCGTCGCGTGCGCCACCTCCTCGACGGCGCGGTCGAACGCCTCCTGGTTGGCGCGGGACGGTTTCGTGCTGCCGCTGACCTTGCGGACGTACTGCAGCGCCGCGGCGTGGACCTCGTCGTCGGTGGCAGCGGGCTCGAAGTTGTGCAGCTCATGGATGTTCCGGCACATGCGTCGAGGCTACGCGCGCTGCTCCGTGAGCGGCGGAGCTTACCCCGAGGTGGGCCGCGCCTTTCACCGCGGTCCAGCCACCACGTCGACGACGCCGACCGCGTCGCCTCCGGTCACCTCGTCGGCTGAGCACTCACGCGGCTGCCGCGTGCCTCCGCGTAGCGGCGCAGCGCCTCGGCGCGCTCCGCCCCGTGGTCGACGACGCGTTGCGGGTAGCCGTGCGCGTAGCCGTCCGGCACCTTCCACGGCTGGTGGACCGCCGCGCCGGACACGTGCGCCAGCTCGGGGACGTACCTGCGCACGTAGTCGCCGTCGGGGTCGAACTTCTCCCTGCAGCACCGGGTTGAACACCCGGAAGTACGGCGACGGGTCGGTGCCCGTGCCTGCCACCCACTGCCACCCGTGGCTGTTCGAGGCGATGTCGCCGTCGCGCAGGTGGCGCAGGAAGTGCCGTGCTCCGTGGACCCACCACACGTGCAGGTCCTTGACGAGGAAGCTCGCCACGACCATCCGCACCCGGTTGTGCACCCAGCCCTCGCGCAGGAGCTGGCGCATGCCGGCGTCGACCAGCGGGAACCCCGTCCGGCCCTCCTGCCACGCGGCGAAGGTCTCCCCCGGCTCGTCGTAGGCGATCGACGACAGGTCCGGCGACAGGTCCGCCCACGCCGACTCCGGGCGGTGCCACAGGACGTCGGCGTAGAAGTCGCGCCAGCACAGCTCGGTCGTGAACCGGGTGGCGCCCTCGCTGCGACCGAGTGGGTGCGCGGCGAGGTCGGCGAGCATCGTCCGCGGGTGGATCGTGCCGTACTTGAGATGCACCGACATCGACGACGTCCCGTGCAGGTCGGGCCGGTCGCGGTGCTCGCCATAGGTCTCGAGCCCGTCCTCGAGGAACTCGTGCCACCGCTGCGTCGCGGCCTCCTCCCCCACCGGCGGCAGGTCGGCGACGAACGCCTCCGGCGGCACGGGCGGAAGGTCCTCACTGGACAGGCCGCGGTGCCAGCGCCCACCAGCCGGCACCTGGGCCGGAGCGCGCCAGCCGTGGCCGCGCCACGCGCGCGAGAACGGCGTGAACACGCTGTACGGCGTCCCCGCTCCCCGAGGACGCGCCCCGGCGTCACCGCGTACGGGCTGCCGGTGCCGACGAGCGGGACGCCGTCCGGCAGCGCGGCGGCGACCCGGGCGTCGCGCCGACGACCGTACGGCGTCGTCTCGGTGCTGATGTGCACGCTCGTGGCGCCCACCTCCCGCGCGAGGGCGGGGATCACCTCGTGCGGGTGCCCGTGGCGCAAGACGAGGGCGCCGTCATAGGACGCCGCGGCCGCGCCCAGCGCCTGGACGAGGGAGCGCGTCCGCACCGGACCGGCCGACGCCAGGAGCACCGGGTCGGGCACGAACATCGGGAGCACCGTGCCGTCCCCCGCCGCCTCGTGAGCGGCCAGCAGGGCGGGCTGATCGTGCAGACGCAGGTCCCGGCGCAGCCAGAGGATCGTCGTCATGACCGGAGCCTAGGATCCGACGCCGTCCCCGGCTCATCGAGCCGCCCGCCTCGACCACTGTGCGGACGGCACGCCCCGTCCGGCGGGCGTGGCCGGACAGGCTCAGGCGTCGACGACGATGGCGATGACGACCGGCTCGCGCCGGTAGGTGCGCTGGATGTACCGGCTCACCGCGTTGCTGATGACGCCCTCGAGCTTCTCGACGTCCTGCACGCGGTCGCCCGCGGCACGCTCGAGCGCCTTCTCGACCTCGGCCGACGCGCCGTCGAAGGTGTGGTCGTCGTGGACGAACCCGCGGCTGATGAACTCGAGCGGCTCGGCGAGCAGGTTCGTCGTCGGGTCGACCAGCGCCAGCACGGTGATGATCCCGCCCTCGCGGAGCAGACGACGCTCCTTGAGGGTGTCCTCGGTCGCCCGCCCGACGGTCTGCCCGTCGACGTAGACGAGGCCGGCCGGCACCTGCCCGGAGATCTTCGCGATGCCGTTGACCAGATCGACCGTGACGCCGTCGCGCCCGATGATCACGCGGTCCTCGGGGACCCCGGTCTTCACGGCGAGCTCGGCGTTGGCGCGCAGGTGCTTCGCCTCGCCGTGCACCGGCATGACGTTGCGCGGCTTGACGATGTTGTAGCAGTAGACGAGCTCGCCGGCGCTCGCGTGGCCGGACACGTGCACCTTGGCGTTGCCCTTGTGCACGACGTTGGCGCCGAGGTCGGTGAGCTTGTTGATCAGGCCGTAGATGGCGCTCTCGTTGCCCGGGATGAGGGAGCTCGCGAGCAGGAAGGTGTCGCCCTCGTTAACCTGGATCTGGTGGTCGCCGTTGGCCATGCGGGACAGCGCGGCCATCGGCTCACCCTGCGAGCCGGTGCAGATGAGCGTGACCTTGTTGTCCGGCATCGAGTCGAGCTTCTTCGCGTCGACGACGAGCCCGCGCGGGATGGTCAGGTACCCCAGGTCCCGGGCGATGCCCATGTTGCGGACCATCGACCGGCCGACGAAGGCGACCTTGCGGCCGTGCGCGTGCGCGGCGTCGAGCACCTGCTGGATGCGGTGCACGTGGCTGGCGAAGCTGGAGACGATGATGCGCCGCGGGGCGGTGTCGAAGACGTGGTCGATCGCCGGCGTGAGCTCGCGCTCGGAGGTGGTGAAGCCCGCCACCTCCGCGTTGGTGGAGTCGGTGAGGAACAGGTCCACCCCCTCCTCGCCCAGGCGAGCGAAGTGCCGCAGGTCGGTGATCCGCTGGTCGAGCGGGAACTGGTCCATCTTGAAGTCGCCGGTGTGCAGCACGAGGCCCGCACGCGTCCGGATGGCGACGGCGAGGCCGCCCGGGATGGAGTGGTTGACCGCGACGAGCTCGAGCTCGAACGGGCCGGCCTGGTGGGTGTCGCCGGCCTCGACGTGCACCGTCCGCGGACGGATGCGGTGCTCCTTGAGCTTGGCCTCGATGAAGGCGAGGGTGAGCTCCGAGCCGATGACGGGGATGTCCGCGCGCTCCTTGAGCAGGTACGGCACACCGCCGATGTGGTCCTCGTGCCCGTGCGTGAGCACGATCGCGACGATGTCCTTGAGCCGGTCCCGGATGGAGGTGAAGTCCGCGAGGATCACGTCGATGCCGGGCTGGTGGTCCTCGGGGAACAGCACGCCGCAGTCGACGACCAGCAGCTTGCCGTCGATCTCGAAGACCGTCATGTTGCGGCCGATCTCACCGAGGCCACCGAGCGCGGTCACACGCATCGCACCCTTCGCGAGGGCGGGCGGTGCGCTGAGCTTCTGCCGGTGTGCTGACTGCACGGATCGAGCCTCCATCTGGGGGCGGCGCGGGGCGCTGCCGTCGGGTCGAGCGGGCGGGCGGCACCGGGTGCGGTGCGGCTCGGTGATGCGGGTGTCTCAGGTCGTGGTCGCTGCCCGGTCGGCGCTCGGACCCGCGCGCCGGGCACGGGTGCGGCGGCGGTGGTCCGGCCTGCCGACCGGTGGCGATGAGGCGAGCCTACCGGGCGGCACGTGCGGGAGGGTCCGGCCGCGCCGCAGGACATGCCGTGAGCGCGGGACCGCAGGATCGGCTCAGGGACGTCCCGCGCCCGCATGGCCCCGCGTGAGCGCCGCTGCGCCGGACCGGTAGCGGTCGACGACGATCTCGACGAGGCGGTCGTCGGGGGCGAGCGGCTCCGTGACGACGTCGGCCCCCGCCGCCAGCAGTCGGTCGTGGAAGAAGCCCGGCGCGAGCAGGTAGGACGCGATGACGACGCGCTCGCCGAGCGTGCGGGCCGTCGCGACGGCGTCGGGCACCGACGGCGTCGCCCCCGCGCCGTAGCCGACGACGACGGCGCCGTGCGGCCACGCCGCCCGCAGACCGGCGGCGACCTCCTCGACGGCCTCGGCCGCGCGCGCGTCGGACGACCCGGCAGCGGCGAGCACGACGGCGTCCCCCGGGCCGGCGCCAGCGGCGTTCAGCCGGTCGACCAGGACGGCCACGAGGCGCGGGTCCGGACCGAGCGCGCCGGACGCGCAGGCACCGTCCGGTGCGACGGCCTGCGCGATGTCGACGTGCACGTGGAAGCCGGCCGAGAGGAGCAACGGCACGACGACCGCCGCACCGGCATCGGTCAGCGAGTCGGCCACGACGTCCGCGACCTCGGGCGTCTGGACGTCGACGAACGCCTCGCGCACGTCCAGCGTCGGCTGGGCGCGGCGCACGCCCTCGACGATGGAGCGGATCGCGGCGCGCCCCGCGACGCTGTCGGTGCCGTGCGAGCAGCCGACGAGCACCGGAGCACCGGCCGCCGACGGGGTGAGGTCAGACATGGCCGCTCCTCGCGGGGTGCAGAGCCGGCTCGGTCGCCGGGACGGTGGGGACCTCGTCACCGGACGGCTTGCGCGCGGCGGACTCGGCCGGTTCACGCGTCGCGGACTCGGCCGGGTCACGCACCGCGGCCTCGCCCGGGTCACGCACCGCGACCTCGTCCGGGTGGCACACCTCGAGCCGGTAGCCCCGCTTGACGACGGTGCGGATGAGGTCCCGGCTCCCGGACGCGTCGCGCAGCCGCGCGACCGCGACCTCGGCGGCGTGCGGGTCCTGCGACTCCCCGGGAGCGCCGCGAGGACCTCGGCGCGGGTGACGACGTCGCCGCGACGCGACGCGAGCAGCCGCAGCACCTCGAGCGCGCTGGGCGACAGCGCCAGGACACGCCCGTCCAGGACCGCGGCGCCCGCGTGCACCTGCAGCGGCCCGGCGCTCGTGGTCAGCACCTGCAGTCCGCCGTAGTGGCCGACGAGCGCGCGCACGAGAGATCCGAGCCGGCCGCGGTCCGGGACGAGCGGCTCGACCCCGCGGTCGACGAGCGGTCGCGCCGTCGTCGGGCCGACCGCCGCCGCCACGGTCCGCCCCGAGCGCAGCCGCTCGACGACGGCCTCGCCGACCCCGGCGGCGTCGGCCGCGGCGAGCCAGGCGGCCGACCCGGGCGCCGACGTGAACACGACCGCGTCGATCTCCCCCGCGGCGACCGCGCGCACCGAGGCGGCCAGCACGGCCGGGTCGGGCGGCGGGCCCCACCGGTAGACGACGAGGCTGTGCACGCGGGCGCCCGCGGCACGGAACGCCTCGTCGAGGCCGTCGGAACCCGCGCCGTGGTGCTGCACGGCGATGTTCAGCCCGTCGACGCCGTCGTCGAGCAGCGCCTCGGCGATCTCGACGGACGTCTCGGACTCCGCGACCCAGTCGGCCTGCAGGCCGGCGGCCTGGATCGCCCCGCGCGCCTTGGGGCCGCGGGCCACGATCCGCGCCCGCGACAGCACCGCGGTGAGCGACTCGGCGAGACCGACGGCGTCCGCGGCCTCGATCCAGCCGCGGAACCCGATGCCGGTCGTGACGACGACGATGTCCGGCGGGTCGTCCAGCAGCGCCCGCGTGGCCGCGATGAGCCGCGCGTCGTCCTCGTTGGGAACCATGCTCAGCGCGGGGGCGTGCCGGATCACCGCGCCGCGGCGGCCCAGTGCGGCGCCGAGCTCGGCCGAGCGGCGGTCCGCCGTCACGAGGACCACGCAGCCCGCCATGGTCTGGGCGATGGGCTCGGTCACGGGACCATTGTGTCGCGGTCGGTCCCCGGCGTGGTCCGGGCGTCCGGCGTGGTGGACGCGTCCGGCGCGATGGAGGCGTCCGGCGCGGTGGAGGCGTCGGGCGTGGCGAGAGCGTCCGGCGTGAGCGGCGCGTCCGGCGTGGCGAGCAGGAGGTCCGCCGCCGCCACGTGCCCGACGACGATCACCGCGGGCGCCCGGACACCCAAGTCCTGGGCGCGCTCCACGACGCCGTCCAGGCGCGCCCGCGTCACCCGCTGCCGGGGCGTCGCGCCGTTCTCGACGATCGCGACCGGCGTGGCCGGGTCCGCGCCGTCCGCGAGCAGGTCGGCGACCATCTCACCCAGCCCCGAGACGCCCATGAGGACGACGAGGGTCGCCGTCCCCTCGCGCACCACGAGCCGCGCCGCGCCGTCGAGACCGTCGTGCCCGTTGACGACGTGGAACGCGGCGACCGTGCCGCGGTGGGTCAACGGGATGCCCGCCGCCGCCGGGACCGCCAACGCGCTGCTGATCCCGGGGACCACCTCGACCGGCACACCGGCCGCCCGGCATGCGAGCACCTCCTCACCGCCGCGCCCGTACACGAAGGGGTCGCCACCCTTGAGGCGCACGACGGTCCGCCCGCGCTGCGCGTGCTCCACGAGGATCCTGTTGATCTCGTGCTGAGGCACCGGGTGGTGGCCGGGCGTCTTGCCGACGTCGACCACCTCGACGTCGGACGCCAGCTCGTCGAGCACCGCGGTCGGCCCGAGTCGGTCCGTCACCACGACGTCCGCCTCGGCCAGCGCCCGACGGCCCCGCAGGGTCAGCAGGTCGACCGCGCCGGGGCCGCCGCCGACGAGGACGACCCGCCCTCCCCGGGCCCCCGTTCCGGCGTCTGCCCGTCCGCGCTCCCCGTCGCACCCGCGCCGACGGCGGGTCGGCGGCGGCGCAGGTCGGCGCCGCCCGAGCGCATGTGCTCGGCGACCGACCGGAGGACCGCGCGGCTGCGGCCCGGGTCGGGGGCGCCGTCGGACACCACGCCGACGACGACGTCGCCCGCGCGGGTCACCGCAGGGGTACGGGCGGACCCGACCGCGACGTCGCCCGCAGTCACGCACCACACGCGCCGCCGGTCCGCCCACGCGGCGACCTCTCGGTCGACGGCGGCGTCGCCGGTTGCGGTGTGCACGAGCCACGCCCCGTCCAGGTCGTCCTCGGTGACCTCGTCGCAGCGCCACCGCACGGCGCCCACCGCGGCGAGCTCGGCGAGGTCCTCGCAGAGCGCCGTGGCGACCACGCGGACGTCCGCGCCCTCGGCGAGCAGCCCGTGCACCCGGCGGGCCGCGACCGGGCCGCCGCCGGCGACGAGCACCGTGCGCCCGGTCAGGTCGACGCCCAGCAGCGTCGTCACGGTGCCACCCCGGCTCCGGGTCCGGCCGGCGCGGGTGCGGCCGGCACGGGTGCGGGCGGCACAGAGTCGGCGGGCACAGGCCCGGCCGGCACGGAGTCGGCCGGCACAGACTCGGCGGGCACAGGTCCGGCACCAGGCGGTGCTGCCGGTGCCCCGCCCACCAGCACGACGTCACCGTCGAGCCGCACCGGCCACGTCCGCAGGTCCTGCGGCTCCCGCCCGACGGCGTCCAGGCAGCGACCGGTGCGCAGGTCGAACACCTGCTTGTACATGGGCGACGCCACCGTCGGCACGTCGCCCCGGCTGCCGACGATGCCGCGCGACATCACGTGCGCGCCGCTGAACGGGTCGCGCTGCTGCACGGCCAGCACGGTGTCGTCCGCGAGGCGGAACAGGGCGACCTGCTCGCCGTCCAGCAGCGCCGCCGCGCCGCGCTCGCGCGCCAGGTCACCGAGCCGGCACACCGCTGTCCAGGTTCCCGCGTGCACCGCCGCGTGCACCCCCACGCTGACCGCCGCGCTCACGACCGCACCGCCAGCGTGGTGCCGGCGATGACCACGGGGCCGCCCGGGCCGGCAGTGGTGACCCGCTCGGCCTCGGTCGCCGGCCGGGCCTGACCCCGCTCGGCGACGTAGGCGAGCGACGGGTCGGGGGTGTCGGGCGCGTTGACGAACGACGCGAAGCGGCTGAGCTTCTCCGGGTCCTCCAGGGTGGCCTTCCACTCGTCCTCGTACACGTCCACGTGGCGCGCCATGCTCGCGTCGAGGTCGGCGGCGATGCCGAGGCTGTCGTCCATGACCACCGCACGGACGCCTTCGAGGCCGCCCTCGACCTCCTCCATCCAGGCCGCGGTGCGCTGCAGGCGGTCGGCGGTGCGGATGTAGTACATGAGGTAGCGGTCGATGGTGCGCACCAGGGTCTCGGTGTCGAGGTCCTCGGCGAGCAGCTGGGCGTGCCGGGGGTGAACCCCCGTTGCCGCCGACGTACACGTTCCACCCGTTGTCGGTCGCGATGACGCCGACGTCCTTGGCGCGGGCCTCGGCGCACTCGCGAGCGCACCCCGAGACGCCGAGCTTGAACTTGTGCGGGCTGCGCAGGCCGCGGTACCGCAGCTCGAGCGCGACCGCGAGCCCCACCGAGTCCTGCACGCCGTAGCGGCACCACGTCGACCCGACGCACGACTTCACGGTGCGCAGCGACTTGCCGTAGGCGTGCCCGGACTCGAACCCGGCGTCGACCAGGCGCTTCCAGATGCCGGGCAGCTGGTCGATGCGGGCACCGAACATGTCGATCCGCTGGCCGCCGGTGATCTTCGTGTAGAGCCCGTAGTCCTGGGCGACCTGCCCGATGACGAGCAGCCCCTCGGGGGTGATCTCGCCTCCCGGGATCCGCGGGACGACCGAGTAGGAGCCGTCCTTCTGCAGGTTCGCCATCACGTGGTCGTTGGTGTCCTGCAGCGCCGCGCGCTCGCCCTCGAGGACGTGGCCGCCGTCGAGCGAGGACAGGATCGAGGCGACGACCGGCTTGCAGATGTCGCACCCGCGCCCGGTGCCGTGCCGCTCGACGATCTCGCTGAACGTCCGCAGCCCGGTCACCCGGACGGCGTCGAACAGCTGGCGACGCGACATGGCGAAGTGCTCGCAGAGGGCGTTCGAGACGCTGACCCCGGCGCGGGTGAGCTCGGCGCCGACGAGCTTCTTGACCAGCGGCAGGCACGACCCGCAGCTCGTCCCGGCCCGGGTGCAGGCCTTGACCGACGTAAGGTCCGTGCAGGCGTGGTCGGTCACGGCGCCGCGCACGGTGCCGGCGGTGACGTTGTTGCACGAGCACACCGTGGCGTCGTCGGGCAGGTCGCCACCCACCGGTGCGCTGCCGGCGCCCTCCGGGAGCAGGTACGCCGACGGGTCCCCCGGCAGCTCACGGCCGACCATGGGGCGAAGGCTCGCGTAGCCCGACGCGTCGCCCACCAGGACGCCGCCGAGCAGGGTGCGCGCGTCGTCGGAGAGCACGAGCTTCTTGTAGATCCCGGCGACCGGGTCGGAGTGCACGAGCTCGAGCGCACCGGGTGTCGTGGCGAACGCGTCACCAAAGCTCGCGACGTCGACGCCGGAGAGCTTGAGCTTGGTCGCGGTGTCCGCGCCGGGGAAGGTCGCGCTCCCTCCCATCAGGCGGTCGACGACGACCTCGGCCATCGCGTACCCGGGCGCGACCAGCCCGATGCAGGCGCCGTCGATGCAGGCGACCTCGCCCGCGGCCCACACGTGCGGGTCGGCGGTGCGGCACGCGTCGTCGACGACGACGCCCCCGCGGGCACCGGTCGCCAGGCCGGCGGCCCGGGCGAGCTCGTCCCGCGGACGGACACCGGTCGCGACGACGACGACGTCGACGTCGAGGCGCCCGCCGTCGGCGAAGTCCAGTCGCCCCACGGTCCCCCGCCGGTTCGGCCGCATCCGCTCGGTCACGGTGCTGACCCGCACGGCGACGCCGAGGCGGTTGATGAGACGCCGCAACGCCTCGCCCCCACCCAGGTCGACCTGCGCCGACATGAGGTGCGTCCCGGACTGGATGACGGTGCACGCCGCTCCGAGCGCCTGCAGCGCGCCGGCCGCCTCGAGCCCGAGCAGCCCGCCGCCGATGACCGCGCCACGCACCCGGCGACCGCTCGACGCCTGCTCCTCGACCCAGCCGCGCAGCGCGGCGACGTCGTCGATGGTGCGGTAGACGAAGACACCGGGCAGGTCGTTGCCCTCGATGGGCGGCATCGCGGCGCTCGACCCGGTGGCCATGACCAGCTCGTCGTACGTCCAGGTGCGCCCGTCGGCGACCCGGACGGTGCGAGCGGTCCGGTCCAGCTCGACCACCGGGGCACCGCGGACGAGCGTCACCCGCGGGTCGGCCCACAGGTCGGGCGTCCCCAGGGACAGGTCCTCGGGATCACGACCGGAGAAGTACGACGTCAGCGCGACCCGGTCGTACGGGGCACGCGGCTCCTCCGCGAGCACCGTCACGTGCCAGTCGCCGCCGGCGTCGCGGTCCCGCACCGCCTCCACGAGGCGCTGGGCGACCATCCCGCCGCCGACGACGACGAGCCGGCGGAAGGCCGCCGGACCGCCGGGGCTCTCGAGGGTGTCGAGGGGCGCGGGCGGTGCGGCGGGCGCGGGCGGTGCGGTGTCGGACGAGGGCATCGGTCCTCCTGGTGCGCTCGGCCCCGGGGTGGGCCGCTGCGTCGACGCTACGAAGCCCACGTGTCGGGCACGGTGCGGGTTCGTTACCCGCGTGGAACACCTTCCGCACAGCGGGGCGTGACGGCGTGTGAGGAGGGACTTCTCATGCGACCACCGCGCCGGTCGATGGGACGCCGTGCTCACCGTGGTCTACCGTCCAGTCGACGCGATCGTGTGCGTCCCCCGGTGACGCCCATGGGGCCGACATCGGTGCGGTCGGCGACGGCGTCGACCGGCACAGGGTTCGGCACTCGGACAGGAGCGACGGTGACGGGGGGAACGGTGCCGGACGAGCGCTCACCCCTCGCCGTGGTGCCGGCCCACGGTGTCCGTGCCGACGCTGCCCGTGCCGACGCTGCCCGTGCCGACGCTGCCCGAGCAGCCGCTGCCCGAGCAGCCGGTGTCCCGGCCGTGCCGACCGCCCGGTCCGCGCCCGACGCCGCACTGCCGTCGCACCTCGACCGGGACCGCGCGCTGGCCGAGGTGCTCGACGACGCCACGCAGCCCCGCCTGGTCTTCCAGCCCATCGTCGACCTGCGTCGCGGTGTGGTCGCCGGCTACGAGGCGCTCGCCCGGTTCGACCACCCGGCCGGCGTCACGCCCGACCGCTGGTTCGCCGCCGCCGACCGCGCCGGTGTCGGCGCTCGCCTCGAGGCACGCGTGCTGCGCGCCGCGATCGCGGTGCTGCCCGACGTCCCGGCGGACTGCTTCCTCACGGTCAACGTCAGCCCGCACCTGCTGTGCGAACCCGAGCTCCATGACGTGCTCACCTCGGCCGCCGACCTGCGCCGCCTCGTCCTCGAGCTCACGGAGCACGTCCGCGTCGACGAGTACGAGCCGCTCACGGCGCTGCTCGACCTCGCGCGGGGCAAGGGAGCCGTGGTCGCCCTGGACGACGCGGGGACCGGGTACTCGGGCCTCCAGCAGGTCGCCCTCATCCGGCCCGAGATGGTCAAGATCGACCGCGCCCTCGTGGACCACGCCGACCGCGACGAGATCAAGCTCGCCGTCACCGAGCTCCTCGGTGCCTTCGCCGGGCGTCTGGACGCCGTCCTCATCGTCGAGGGTGTCGAGCGCCCGGAGGAGCTGGAGGCCTTCGTCCGGCTCGGGATCCCGCTCGCCCAGGGCTGGCTGTTCGGGCGGCCCGGCCCCGGCTGGGCCTCCCTGCCACCCGAGATGGCCGCCACGATCCGCGACCTCGCCCGCCGCAGCGAACGAGCGCACACCGTCGCCGGGCTGGTCGAGCGGACCGCCACGATCTCGGACGAGGACCTGCTGTCCTCGACACAGCCGTTCGCCGCACCGAGGCACGACCTGGTCGTCGTGGTCGACCGGCACGACCGAGCGGTGTGCCTCGTGCGCCGCGGGCCCGCCGATGGCTCGCCCGCAGCCGGGGACGCACCGCCGGACGTCGTCGCGGTCAGCCTGCGCGCCACCGACACCGCCGAGCTCACCGACGTCGCGACCCGCGCGATGACCCGCCCGCCGGCCACGCGGTTCGACCCGATCGTCTGCGGCGACGCCTACGGGCGGTACCTGGGCATCCTGCGCCCGGAGCGCCTCGTGCTGCGCCTCGCGGAGCTCGCCGCGGGCGCCGTGCGGACCGACGCCGACCTGGCCCCCGCCCGACCACCGATCACCCGGGCAGGACCGACGACACAGGAGGAGACAGCATGAAGGAGTACGCCTGCGGGGACGTCGTCCCCGGCTGCGGCGCCGTGATCCGCGTCGACAGCGAGGACGAGATGATCGCGGTGTGCACCGTGCACGCCCAGCACGCCCACGGCCTCACGGAGCCGCAGATGGCGGACGACCTCATCGCCCGCATCCGGGCGGCCATCCACACGGCCGCGTGACGGACCGGTCATGACGACGTCCGCCACGGTGCTCTCATGACGCCCGCCGGGCCGTGCCTCGCGGTGACGGGCGCCACCGGGCACGTGGGCGGGATGGTCGCCCGCGCGCTGGCCGGGTCCGGGCCCGGGCTGCGGCTCGTGGTGCGCGACGCGGCACGCGCCCCCGCGCTGCCCGGCACCGACGTCGTCGTGGCCACCTACGCCGACGCCGCGGCGTGCCGGGCCGCGTTCCACGGCGTCGACGTGCTGCTCCTCGTCTCGGCCGGGGAGAGCGAGGACCGCCTGGCGCAGCACCGCACCGTGGTCGACGCCGCCGCGGCGGCCGGGGTGGGCCACGTCGTCTACACGTCGTTCGTCGGCGCCGCCCCCGACGCCACCTTCACCCTCGCGCGCGACCACTGGGTCACCGAGGAGCACCTGCGGTCGTCCGGCCTCGCGCACACCGTGCTCCGGGACAGCCTCTACCTCGACGTCCTGCCGGAGTTCGCCGACGACGACGGCGTGCTGCGGGGCCCGGCCGGGGACGGCGTCGTCGGTGCGGTCGCCCGGGTGGACGTCGCCCGTGCCGCGACCGCCGTCCTCCGCGACCCCGAGGCGCACCGCGGGCGGACGTACACGCTGACCGGTCCCGCCGCCCTCGGCCTGGCCGACGTCGCCCGCACCGTCACCGAGGTCGCCGGTCGGCCGATGCGCTACGAGCCCGAGACGGTGGGCGAGGCGTACGCGTCCCGCGCCGTCCTCAGCGCGCCCGCGTGGCAGGTCGACGCGTGGGTCTCGACCTACACCGCGATCGCTCGGGCGGAGATGGCCGTGCTGACCGACGACGTCGAGCACCTCACCGGTCGCGCACCGCTGTCGCTGCGTGACCTGCTCGCCGACCCGCGGTGATCCGACCCGACCGGCGAGCGGCCGACGGTCCAGCGACGCGCGGGCCGCCTCAGCCGTCGCCCACCCCGGTCGGCACGATGTCCGTGGCTCGGCCACGCCACCCGAGGCCGAGCACCGTGAGCACACCGGCCGTGACGACGTTGACCACGAGGGCGGGCAGGACGAGCGCACCCGCGTAGTGGGCGATCATGGGCACCGGCCACTCGCGTCCCCACAGCGCGCTCAGGACCAGCGGCGCGAGCAGCGCCCCGAGGCGCCACGGGACCGGCAGCGGTGCCGCGACGGCGAGACCGAGCAGCCCGAGGCCGACCACGAGCTGCAGAGCCAGCGCCGCGACCCGCACGGCCGACCCGTGCACGACGACGCGGCCGACGCTCACCGCACCCCACATGAGCCACGCGCGCAGTCGCGGCACGTCGCTGTCCAGCAGGGCCACCCGGAAGCGGAGGTCCACGGCGGCCCGCTCGCGGTAGCGGACCGGCGTGCGCAGCGGGGGCTCGAGGAGGGAGCACCCGTAGTCGTGCAGGATCGCCGCGCGGGTGTGCCGCCCGAACGGGCCGATGAGCGCCCAGAGTGGGAACGGGACCGACGCGAGGTCGGTCGTGAACCCGGTCGGGACCACGACGACGGCGGGCTGGGCGGCGGGATCCGTCGTGGGACTCGTCGCGGGACCCGTCGCGGGACCCGGGCCGAGAGCGCTGAGCGGATCCGGACCGACACCTGTGCTCCCGGGCCGGAGCTCGTGGACGAGGTCCGCGCGCAGGGTGAAGGACCTCGGCCCGGTCTGCGCCAGCTCGATCGGGACGAAGCCGCCCACCGGTTCGTCACCGTCCGGGCCGAAGCCCTCGGCGTCCACCGTCCCCGCCTCAGCCTGCGGCGCCGTTCCCGCCTCCGTCTCCGTCCCCGCCTTCGTCTCCGTCCCCTCCTCTGTCCCCGCCTCCGTCTCCGGACTCCATCGCCACGGCATGTGCTCGCCCTCCCCGCTCAGGTGCCGGTGTGCGGGCACGTGCCGGTGCGCGCGCGGCTACCGGTGTGTGCGCGTCGACCGGTGTGCCCGCGTCGACCGGTGTGCGGAGCTCGGGGTGGACGGCACACTTCCGCCATGACCGTCCTGCGCTCCGTGCTCCTGTTCGCGCTCGCCGCCGTCGCGGAGATCGGGGGCGCCTGGCTCATCTGGCAGGGCGTCCGTGAGCACCGGGGCGCCCTGTGGGTCGGCGCCGGCGTGATCGCGCTGGGGGCGTACGGCTTCGTGGCGACGCTCCAGCCCGACGCGAACTTCGGACGCATCCTCGCGGCGTACGGCGGGGTGTTCGTCGCGGGCTCGCTGCTGTGGGGCGTGGTCGTGGACGGCTTCCGCCCCGACCGGTTCGACCTCGTCGGTGCGGGCATCTGCCTCGTGGGGGTCGCCGTGCTCATGTACGCGCCTCGCTCCTGACGGCGGCCGTCACGCCGGCGCCGGCGGCCACTGCTGGTGCGGGGACGTCCTCCGCCGCGTCGGCGCCCGGCTCGGGGTCTGGCTCGGGACTCGACTTGGGGCTCGGCTCAGGCTCCGGGTCGGGGCGCACGTCGTAGCGCAGCCCGTCCGGCGCGACGCGTGCGCCCGCCGCCGGGCGGTGCGGGCCGAGCCGCCCGTCGTGAGCGAGGTGCTCGACGGGCATGCCGTGCAGCAGCACCGCGACGTCGCTGATCAGCCGCCGGTGGCAGCGCCACCACACCGTCTCGCTGCACAGCACCGCCGTCCGACCGGCGTCGTGGCGCTGCGCATCGGCGAGGAGCTCACCCATCGCCGACCGGAACTCGTGGGTGCGGGTGTACGCGGCGTACGCGCGGAACGCCTCGACCTGCCACCACGGGTCCGGTGAGGCGTCGTCGCCGGTGCGCTCGACCCGCCGTCGTCCCCCGAGCCGGGGCTCCCAGCGGTAGGCGACCCCGGCGGCGGGCAGCCACTGGGCCATCACGTCACGGGCGACGTGCGGGTGGCGTCGGCTCCCCGGGAAGCGCCGCACGTCCACGAGTCGCGTGACCCCGGCGCCCACGAGGAGCTCGGCGATGCGGTCGGCGTCGGCGGTCCCGTGCCCGAACGTCACGAGCGGCGGCGGCGTGGTCACCCGCCCAGGATGGCGAGGGCCACCCACACCCGCCACCGGTCGCCTGGAACCGGGGGTGTGACGCACACAGCCAAGCGTTGGTAAAGTGCGCAGGTCACACCCTGCCACGAGGAGGCCGCCATGCACGTTCACCGCCGAGGGACCGCCCTCGCGGCTGCCGCCGTCCTCGCCCTGACCGCCGCGTGCGGCGACGGCACGGACGGCGCGGCACCCACCACACCCGCCCCGGTCGTCAGCAGCCCCGCGGCGACACCCGACCCGAGCCCCACCACGAGCCCGTCGCCGACGTCGGCGCCCCAGACCTCGTCGGTGTACTACCTCGTCGACACGCGCACCGGCTTCCGGTTGGCTCACGAGCCCCGCGAGCTCGCCGGGGACGACCCCGTCCGAGCAGCCGTCGAGGCGATGATCGCCGGTCCGGACGACTCCGACTACAGCTCGCCGTGGGACCCCGCCACCGAGGTGCTGGGCGTGACCCGCGACGGCGGCACGATCGTCGTCGACCTGAGCGAGGAGGCGCGGACCGCGTCCGTCGGCTCCGAGGCCGCCGCCCTGATGGTGCAGCAGCTCGTGTACACCGCGACCGAGGCGGCCGGCGACCCGGACGCCGGCGTCCTGCTCACCATCGGCGGCGAGCAGGACGTGGACCTGTGGGGCGTGCTGGTCTGGGACGAGCC
This sequence comes from Cellulomonas sp. ATA003, assembly GCF_031582905.1. NCBI lineage: Bacteria > Bacillati > Actinomycetota > Actinomycetes > Micrococcales > Cellulomonadaceae > Cellulomonas > Cellulomonas sp. ATA003. Next base: position 1,760,186 of record NZ_CP133990.1, on the reverse strand, counting down.
GGTCATGCGCACGGACCCGTTGTCGGTCCGGCTGCTGGTGCAGATCGACACCCCCGCCGAGGGCGCCACCACGGGGTCGCCCGTGACGGTCAGCGGGGATGCGGCGGTGTTCGAGGCCACCCTGCTCTGGCAGGTCCTGGACGCCCAGGGTGCAGAGGTGGAGTCGGGTGTCACCACCACGGCCGAGGGGCAGACCTTCGCGCCGTACTCGTTCGACGTCGACCTGCAGCCGGATACCTACACCGTCGTCATCTCCGAGAGCGACCCGTCGGACGGCGAGGGCGGCGCGGTCATGACCGACTCGCGCACCGTCACCGTGGACTGACAGCACCCGCACACGGCGTCGTCCCTGCTCGGTGCGGGTCCCGGGAGCTCGCCAGGTGACAGCGCTTCCCTTCGGGCGCTGACACGAGGGTCACGTACCGCCCATCTTCCCTTGGCGTGTCCGGACTTCAGCAGGGAGAGACCGTCCGGTTGCCGGTCACGTCTGGTGGCTGCGTGGCCGGCGCAGCCGCGGTGTGACCTCGTCATGGGCCGCCGCGGCTCGATTGAACGCGCCCACGGTCTTGGCCGACCGGTAGGCCTTGGCGAGTTCGGCCCGGCTAGCCGTGCGCAACCACGGCCGGCGGCCCAGTCGCCGCGGTGTCAGACCCACGATGGCCGCGGCAGCCCAGACGACCACGAGCATCACCAGCGGATGAAGCCACGTTGCCTGCCACTCCGGCGCCGCCGCCCGCCACCACAGCCAGGCCATGAGGGGCGAGGCAAAGGTCAAGAGCAGCGCGAGGAGCCGGTAGTGCTGCCGGATTCGCCGCGCGTTCTCCTCACGCACCAAATCCCACCAGTGGCGAGCGAATATGTCGACGTCGCGCTCTCGCTCGCGGGTCAGGTGCACAGCCTGGGCCTGTGACGCCGTCACGACTCTGTTCAGCCGCTCGACTTCAGCGCACGCCCTCGCCAGTTCGTGGTCGTGTATCGCTCGGTTGGCGCGCTGCTCCTCCATCGTGGGTTTGCCGGTGACCGCTGGGTAGAGCGGCTTGCGCACGTCCGTCGGAGTGTTCAACACCCAGGTGGCGACCTTCTCGATCAGCGGCTCGTCGCGGACGTGCCCGATCGCGACGAGGGTCGGTGCAGGGCATTGCTTCACCGCGCGCAGGAGCCGGGCGTCGTCGAACGCGGCCAGGTCGACACGATCCCCACCTCCACGCGCGATGATCACCAGCTTCGTTCGACGGGGGTCGACCGCTTCCAGTGCTGCACGCATCCTTTCGACGGCGTTCGGCCCCTTCATCACTGCACCGGCCACCGCGGTCGCCGCGGCGAGTTCGCGGCTCGAACGGATGAAGTCCGTATATGCGTGCGTGTACTCCGTTCCGAGCCAGAGGATGCTTCCCCTGACAGGTCCTGACTTCGGAGCGAGTTCACGATGTCGCCGACCTCCGAACGGTGCGCACTTCCCTTCACTGAGATCCCGACCTCGGCGGCTTGCTCGGCACGCCACTGCGAGAACGGCCCTTGGGACGCTGTGTCGATGTCCAGCGAACCGCCCTGGACGACGAGGGTGCCGTCGCTGTCGAGGCTGACCCGTCCCTGGACCGTCACACGGCGTCCTACCGATTCGTCCGCGGCAGCCGCCGGCCGCTGGTCAGGTGTCGGCGGTCGCTGCCTTGGCCCCGACCAGCGCAGCGAGTTGACCCAGACGGAGACCAGCCCGAAACCGACTCTGCCGCCACCGACTGGCAGCAGAAGCTCCGCTCTGGTGCCCTTACGCGGTTCGTTCGCGAGCTCGCCAACGACCCTCACGGTCCCTTCGATGCCCCCAGACCTGATGCGCGAGATCCAGTCCTGGATCGAGGAGATGACGTCGTCGCTCGATGTGGGTGTCACGTGAGGTCCGTTCAGGAGTCTCGATGGTTTTTCGAGGGTCCCGGACGCCACCCACATCCCCGCCGCGGGTCGGCGAGTAGCCCGATAGTCGAAGTGCCACGTCACAGCGACATGCAGCGAGCGTCGCGCAACGGCGTTCAGGGCGCTGGGACGAAGCCCTCGTGCCGGACGACCCACGTCCCGTCGTCGGGGAATCCCGGCGCCGAGCGGCCGCCGTCGTCGTCCCAGCCACCCGCCATGAGGGCGAGCGCCGCGAGCAGCCCGCCGTTGCCCGGCAGGTAGACCGGCAGGTGGTCGGTCTGCCGGTTGTGACCGTTGGGCAGGTGGAGGTTCTTGGTCTCGTCGCGCAGCAGCAGGTCGACCGCGAGCGCGGGGTCCCCGAGACGGGCAGCCGTCATCGCCAGCGCCGGGTAGTCCCACCCCCACGTGCTGGGCCAGTCCCAGTCGTCGAGCACCGACGCCAGCGTGGCGCGGACGACCGCAGGGTCCATGAGGTCGGTCGCCGGCACGACGCCGAGCCCGTAGACCATGGACGGGTGGTCGGTGCGGATCGTGAACGGCTCGACGCCGATCGCCGCGAGGACGCCCTCGCGCACGAGCGGGCGGACCATGCCGCGCCCCACCGCATCCCAGAGCGGCTCCGGCTCGCCGCCTCCCTGCACGCGCCAGCGCTGTGCGACCCCGAGCGCCCACGACCAGTAGGCGAGCTCGAACGGCGGGTTGACGACCCGGTCCCGCATCGACGCGTAGGACTCCTGCGCCGGGATGAGCGGCGGTCCGAGCGCGTAGCCGTCGGGGGTCGGCTCGGCGACGTCCGCCATGAACCGCGCGGTCTCCTCGACGAGCCCACCCAGGCGCGCGACGACGTCGGCCGGGTCGCCGGCCCGGCGCAGCAGCTCGGCGAGGTGGATGACGTGCGGCTGCTGCCAGAGCAGGAAGGGACCGATGTCGCTCGGGCTCTCCCGGCCGTCAGGACCGACCTGCTTGGGCCACCGCGCCCCCGCGTAGCCCTGCAGCCGCGCCGTCGCCTGCGCGGCGGGCAGGATCCGCTCGTACCACCCCATGCTCCGCTCGAGCAGCTCCGGCCGACCCCACAGCGGGAAGTGCGCCGCGTGCCACCAGTGCATCTCGAGGTGGAACCGGCCGCGCCAGCTGTTGCCGACCAGTCCGGTCTCCTGCGGCGGGAGGGACCCTGCGCACTGGATGGCGGTCAGGTACTGCGACAGGACCGCACGCCGCTCGAGCTCGTGGGCGCGCGGGTCGGTGCTGCCGGACAGGTCCAGAGCGGCGCCGCTGCGCCAGAACGCCGGCCAGTGGGCCGCGGTGGCGGTGAGCACGTCGTCGACCGTGGTGGGCCCGTGCGTCGCCGTGCCGTCCGCCGTGCCGTCCCCCGTGCCGACCACCGTGCCGACCGCGCTGCCGTCCGACGTGCCGTCCGACGTGGTGGGAGCGAGCCCGACGACGAGGTCGAGCACCGGCCCGTCCGACGTCACCGTGACCTCGTGCGCACCGGTCTGCTCGACGTGCGTCCCGGGACCGACGGACACGTCGACGCGGTACGTCGCCTCCCCCGCGCCGTCGAACCGGCGCAGGACGCGGGCGCCGTGCGGCCGCGCGTGCACCTCGGTGGTGTGCGCGTCCGGGCTCAGCCAGTCGGCGGCGTTGCTCCACGACTGGGAGCCGTACGGGAACGTCAGCCGTACGGCGAGGCCCACGCCGTCGTCGGGCACTGCGCCGCGGTCGGGCACCGCGCCGTCGTCGGGCACCGCGTCGTCGTCGGGCACTGCGCCGTCGTCGGGCACCGACCCGTCGGGTGATCCCCTGCCGACGACGCGCACCGCGAGGACGTCGCGCTCGGGGTGGCACGCAGTGGTCACCTGCAGGCGGCGACCGGCCAGGACGACGTCGCTGGTGATCGTCCCCGACCACAGGTCGAGGCTCTGCCGGGTCTGGCCCAGGTCCGCCGACGACGGCGCCCGGTACGACCCGCCGTCGGGCACCAGCAGGCCCATCCGGGCCAGGTCGAGCCGGTGCGGGTTGGCGCGCAGCCACAGGGTCGCATCGTCCAGGGCGGAGTCGTCCGAACCGGCCAGCGGCTGGGCGTCGACGTACGGGACGTCGCCGCGTGGCGTGCGGTACGGGCGTCGGGCGGCCCCGAGGGCCGTGTCCGGGTCGAGGCCCGGGGGCGGCGGTGTGCTGTGCCAGCCCCACTGGGACTGGGTCCCGAGCAGCGTCCCGGCCGGCCCACCCGCGGGGTCGACCACGGGGTAGAGCTCGGGGAACGTCTGCAGGCCCGTGACGTCCACGGACATGCCGATCTCCCCGTTGCCCACCTGGAGCGGTGAGCGGGGATCGATCTCGGTGACCCGCACGGTGTGTCGTCGGACCAGGACCTCGCGGTCGATGGGGCTCACGCGTGCGGGTCTCCTCGGCGGGTCGGTACGTCGGTCGTCAGCTGTGCTCCGGGCAGCCGCGTGCCGGCGCCGCCAGTGGCGGGCGCCGGCACGCGAGGGCGGTCAGGAGACCGCGGCGGTGAGCTCCGTCACGAACTGCTCCGCAGCGGCGGCCGGCTCGAGCTGGCCGAACAGCACCTGGTCGTTGAGCCGGGTCAGGATCTGCACGCTTTCGGTGGAGCCGGTCGGGCCGACGACGAAGTCGCCGTCCGCGTGCCCACCGACCCGCTCGATGAAGTCGTACTCCGTCTGCTGCACCGGCGTCAGGCCGGTGGAGAGGTGCTCGCGGATCTCGGCGTTGGCCGGGATGCCACGGTTGGCGCCGAGGATGTCGGCCACCTCGGTGGAGTTGACCATGAAGTCGAGCAGCTTGGCCGAGGCCTCGGGGTACTCCGTGTTCTTGCTGATGGTCCACAGCTGGGAGGCCTGCAGCCACATGCCCGGGCCCTCGTGGTTCGACTCGCCCGGCGGCAGCAGCATGATCATGTCCTGGCCGGCCGCGGTGCTGTAGGCCGACAGCAGGTTGGACCAGCCGAACTTCATCCCGGCGAGGCCCCGGCCCAGCAGCGTCTGCTCGGGGGCCGGCTGGCCCGCCAGCTCGGCCGTGATGCTCGCCTGCGGCGTCGCGCCCTGCTCCATGAGCGTCGTCGTCATGTCGAACCAGTTCTGGACGGTCTCGGCCTCGATGGCGATCTCGCCCTCGGGCGAGTAGAGGCCCAGCCCCGTGTGCTGGTTCGCGTACAGGTCGAGCGCGTCCGGCGCCGTGGGGTCCTCGACGCCGTAGGTGCCTTCGGGCGTGTTCGCGGAGATCTCGGTCGCGATGTCGACGAACTCGTCCCAGTCCCACGTCTCGTCGTCCGGCAGCTCGACTCCCGCGGCCTCGAACACGGCCGGGTTCACGATGAGCCCGAACGTGTTGACGCCGGTCGGGACGCCGTACTGGGTGTCGCTGAAGTAGCCGTTCGCCAGCGCGCTGGCGTCCAGGGTGGACAGGTCGAGGTGCTCGGAGACCTCCTCGAGGTCCATGAGCACCCCCCGGTCGCCGTACTCGCGCGGGTAGGCACCACCCATGGTGATGACGTCGGGCTCGTCGCCGGCCGCGACCGCGGTCGCGAGGCGGTCGAAGTAGGAGTTGAAGTCGACGGACTCCGTCTCGACCGTGATGTCCGGGTTGGCCGCCATGAAGGCGTCGACCGCCTCGTTGGTGAGGGCCGCGCGCTCCTCGTTGCCCCACCAGACGAAGCGGATCTCGGCCGGGCCCTCGGCGGCGGCCTCCGTGCCGCCGTCGGCCTCGGGCTCGGCTGCGGGCTCCTCGCCCTGCCCGCAGGCGGCCGTCAGCAGCAGCGCTGCCGTGGCGAACCCGCCCACCAGCGCGCGCCGCGCCCCGCCACGTGCCCGGACCTGCGTACCTCGTGTGTGTCGCATCGTTGCCCTTTCCCGCGTCGTTGCGGAGTGCCTGGTGCTGCGCGGCCGGTGGCCGCTGTGGCTGAATCGGTTCAATTACACCGGTGTAAGTGGAGCACACGGGGTGGTGAGGGTCAAGGAGACCGTGCGCGCCGCAGCCGAACCATGACCACCGGTCGACCATGACCACCGGTCAACCGTGACCACCGGCCCAGCGTGATCCACCGGCCGACCGTCACTCACCCCCGACGGCGACCGTCCCGACGGTCGCGCCCCTCGGCCCTCAGGCCCGGGCCCGTCAGACCCGTCAGGCCCGCGGCCCGGTGGACTCGCGCACACGCAGGACGTAGTCGGCGACGTACGGCGCCTCCCTGTCCGGGGAGGCCGGCTCCGGCCCTGCGCCGACGATGCGCTCCGTGAGCAGTGCGACCGCGTGCCGGGCGATCTGCGCGCGGTCCGGCCGGACGGTCGTGAGGCTGGGCCGGGAGAAGCCCGCCTCCTCGATGTCGTCGAAGCCCGCGACGGCGACGTCGTCGGGCACGCTGAGGCCGTGCTCGAAGAGCGCGCGCATCGCTCCCAGGGCGAGCACGTCGTTGAGCCCGAGGACGGCGTCGAACTCGACGCCACGGGCCAGCAGGGCGCGCATCGCGTCCGCGCCACCGGCCATCGTCCAGTCCTCGATCGGGGCGGTCCGTGCCGGGTCGCGCTCGAGGCCGGCGGCGGCGAGCGCCTCGAGGTACCCCTGCGTCCGCAGATAGCCGGCGCCCTCGGCCCCGGGCTCGTACGAGCCGACGAGGGCGATGCGCCGTCGGCCGATCGCGAGGAGGTGCTCCGTCACGGCGCGGGTTCCCGCGGTGTTGGCCATGACGACGTGGTGCACCCGGGCGTGCAGCGAGCGCTCCCCCAGCAGGACGACCGGGAAGCCGGTCTCGAGCCGCGGGCCGTCGCCCGACCGCAGCCCGAACGGCGACAGGATCAGGCCGTCCGTCATGCGCCGCCGGTCACTCGCCAGCAGCTCGATCTCGCGCTCGCGCGAGCCCCCGGTCTGCTCCACCAGCACCGTGTACCCACGCGCCTCCGCCGCGCCGATCACCTCGTCGGCCAGCTCCGCGAAGTACGGCAGCCGCAGCTTGGGGATCGCCAGCGTGATCATCCCGGTGCGGCCGAGGCTCAGGCTGCGGGCGGTGAAGTTCATCTGGTACCCGAGCTCGTCGATCGCGGCCAGCACGCGCTCGCGCGTGGCCGGCCGGACGTGCGGGAACTGGTTGACCACGTTGGACACGGTCTTGACGGACACCTCGGCCCGCCGCGCCACGTCGCGCATCGTCGCCGACACCGGCGCTCCTCCCTGCGCCGGGCGCCCGGTCCTGCGTTGGACGGCGTCGGCGAACCGGCTAGGGTGATGGTAACCGGTTACCCCCATCCGGTCACCCCTCAGTGCGGAGGAACGATGGAGACGACGCGTCCGGCGCGGGCCCAGGTGCAGGTCGACGGCGACCGGCTCGTCACCCCCGACGGCGCCACGGTGCTGCTGCGCGGCTTCGGGCTCGGCGGCTGGATGACGATGGAGAACTTCATCACCGGCTACCCCGCCACCGAGGCCCAGCTGCGCCGCGCCATGCGCCGCAGCATGGGCGCCGAGGCGTCGGACGCCTTCTTCGACGGCTTCCTCACCGACTTCTTCACCGCCGACGACGCCGCCTACCTCGCCGGCCTGGGCGTGAACTGCCTGCGGGTGCCGTTCAGCTACCACCACTTCGAGGAGGACTCGGCGCCGTTCACGATCAAGGAGTCGGGCTTCCGCCGGCTCGACCAGGTGGTCGACGCCTGCGCGGCCCACGGCATCTACACGATCCTCGATCTGCACTCCGCGCCCGGGAGCCAGAACCAGAACTGGCACTCGAACAACCCGTCGCACTGGGCCCACTTCTGGACGCACCCGCACTTCCAGGACCGCGTCGTGCACCTGTGGGAGGCGGTTGCCGAGCGGTACAGGGACAACCCGTGGGTGGCGGGCTACAACCCGCTCAACGAGCCGGCGGACGCCAGCGGCGAGGTCATCGGCCCTTTCTACGCCCGGCTCGAGCGCGCGATCCGGGCGGTCGACCCCGACCACGTGCTCTTCCTGGACGGCAACCGGTACTCGACCGACTTCTCCGTGTTCACCGACGTCTTCCCGCAGACGGTCTACACCGCGCACGACTACGCGCTGCCGGGCATCGCGAGCGAGAGCCGCTACCCCGGCCTGACGCGCGGCCAGCACTTCGACCGCGGCACCGTCGAGGCGAAGTTCCTCGAGCGCACCGAGTTCATGCGCCGGACCGGCACGCCGATCTGGATCGGCGAGTTCGGGCCGCTGTACACCGGAGACGCCGAGCGGGACGCCGGCTGCCTGCGCCTGCTGCAGGACCAGCTCGACCTGTACCGCGAGCACGGCGCGAGCTGGAGCCTGTGGACCTACAAGGACATCGGCACCCAGGGCCTCGTCACCACCGCGCCGGACAGCCCCTACCTCGCCACCATCCGACCGGTCCTGGAGAAGAAGCGCCGACTCGGCACGGACTCGTGGGGCGGCTCGGAGCAGGGCGTCCGCGACGTGCTCGCGCCGGTCGAGCAGCTGTTCGCCACCGAGTTCCCGGACTTCGACCCGTTCCCCTGGGGCGCCAAACCCTGGATCAACCTCCTCGTCCGGCACATCCTGCTGGCCGAGCCGCTGGTCGACGAGTTCGCCGAGAGGTTCCGCGGCGTGGAGGTGGGCGACGTCGACGCGCTGACCGGCTCGTTCGCCTTCGACCGTTGCGTACGGCGCGAGCCGCTCGAGGCGCTGCTGCGCGCCGAGCTGGCCGCTCGGCCCTGAGGACCGCCATGGCACTCCTCGATCTGGACCCGGCCGCCCTGCCCGGGTACGTCCCCGACCTGGACGAGCCCGACGACTTCGACGACTTCTGGGCCCGGACGCTCGCCGAGGCACGCAGTCACGACCTCGCGCTCACGGCCACGCCGGTGGCGACCGGCCTGCGCACCGTCGACGTGCGGGACGTGGAGCTCGCGGGCTTCGGTGGTCACCGCATCAAGGCCTGGCTCCTGCGTCCGGCCGGTCCCGTGCCCGACGGCGGCCTGCCCGCCGTCGTGCAGTACATCGGCTACGGCGGGGGGCGCGGGCTCCCGCACGAGCACCTCGCCTGGCCGGCCGCGGGGTACGTGACCCTCGTGATGGACACCCGGGGCCAGGAAGCCGATCCGGCAGCGGTGGCGCCACGCCGGACCCGGTGGGCAGCGGCCCGGCCGCGCCCGGTTTCCTCACGCGCGGCGCCCTCGACCCGCACGAGCACTACGTCCGCCGGTTGTTCACCGACGCGGTGCGCGCGGTCGACGCGGTCCGCTCCCTGGACGACGTGGATGCCTCGCGGGTCGCCGTCCTCGGCGCGAGCCAGGGCGGCGGGATGGCGCTCGCGGTCGCCGGACTCGTCCCGGGGCTGGCCGGCGTGCTGACCGACGTCCCGTTCCTGTGCCACGTGCGCCGCGCGGTGGACCTCACCGACCGCGACCCCTACGCCGAGATCACCCGCTACCTCGCCGTCCACCGCGACGCCGCCGAGACGGTGTTCCGGACGTTCTCCTACCTCGACGCGGTCAGCCACGCCCGCCGCGCGACCGCGCCGGTGCTGTTCTCGGTCGCCCTGCGGGACCCGATCTGCCCACCGTCCACCGTCTACGCGGCGCACAACGAGTACGGCGCCGCGACGGGCCGCGTGGCGCCCACGGCGATCGACGTGTACCGCTACAACGAGCACGAGGGCGGTGGCGGCCACCGCTTCCCGCGGCAGCTCGCGTGGCTCGCGCCCCTCATGGGTCAGCCGGGGACGCCCTCCCCGCCGACTCGCCCTCGTCGGGCTCCGTCGTCGGAGCCTGACCCTCGTGCGAGTCCGGGATCGGGTGGGGGTCGACCGCCCAGGTCGGGACGTCGGGCTGCTGGGGGTCGAAGCTGTCCGGCAGTTTCTCGGTCATGCCTCCACGCTCGCACCCGGCGAGGACGGGCGCATCCGGGCGACGCTCACGCCTCGCTGACGACGCTCAGGCTCCGCTGACGACGCTCAGGCCCCGCTGATGTTGACGAGCCACCCGACGCCGAAGCGGTCCACGCACTCGCCGAACTCGTCGCCCCACATCTGCTTCTCGAGCGGGACGTTCACCGTCCCGCCGTCCGCGAGCCGGGCGAAGAAGCCGCGCAGCTCGTCGGCGTCGTCGCCGTGCAGGCAGACCGTGATGGTGCCGCCGGGCGTGTGCGGCATCCCCGGCGGGAGGTCGGACGCCATGAGGATCCAGCCGTGCGGCGTCTCGAGCTGGGCGTGCATGATGCCGCCCGGGTCCACGCCCTCGGGGGCACCGAACTCGCCGAACGTGTTCATCTGGAGCTCGCCGCCGAAGACGCTGCGGTAGAGCTCCATGGCCTCGCGCGCCGTCCCGTCGAGGTGGATGTAGGGGCTGAGGTGGTTGGCCATGGTGAACTCCCGGGTGCGAAGGGCTCGGTACAGGGCGCGGCGCGCCACACCACTTCGACCGACCGCAGCGGCGGAAGTCATCGGTGCACTCGCCCGCGCGGGTCAGGCGGTGCCGAACTCCCAGTGCCACGGCTCCTGCGGTCCGCCGCCACCGGGCTCCATGACCCGCGGGTGGTGCCAGCCGAACGCCTCGGCGTGCTCCTGCAGCCACCGGTACCCGGGGTGGTCGAACTGCCCGAGCCGCCCGATCCCGCCGAAGTCGACGGCGAGGCCCCACCCGTGGTTCGACGTCCCGGGGACCGCCGCCAGCCACCCCTTCGACGCCCGCAGGCTGACCTGCACGTCGAGCGGCCGGTACGCGCTGACGATGTCCAGGTCGCGTCCGAACTCGGCGCGGTGGGCGTCGTTCAGCAGGGTCAGGGCCGAGGCGGCGTCGCACTGCAGGCGGGCGGACGGGTCGAACGGCACCGGGCACAGCGCCTCGGACGGGATCATCCCGTTCGCCCAGCGCCGGACGAGCTCGGTGACGCCCGCCGGGGCGTCCGGGCGGAGCCGCGCGCGTGCGGACGTCCCGACCGCGCCGGCGCCGGCTCGCGCGGACGGCGAGACGGACTCGGCCGGCCCGGCGCCGGGTGACGTGGCCAGGACGCCGTCGGGCAGGGGGCCGGAGGGGCGAGCGGGACCTTCCCGGCGTCCGCGGCAGCCCCGGCGGCCGCCTCGAGCTCGGCGAGTCGCTGCCCCGGGACGACGACGGCCTCCTGAGCAGCCGCCTGCACGAGGGACTCGACGTCCATGGCGTACCGGAAGACCTCGCCCGCGGTCTGCGCGACGGCGGCGCTCCGCGTCAGGTCGCCGACGTCGCGGGATCGGCCCGTACCGGGGCCGAGCAACCCGGTCAGCCGGTCGGCTGCCGTCCTGAGGGCGTCCGGGACCTGGTCCGGGACCTGGTCCGGCGGGAGGGTCGCCGCGAGGCCGTCCGCGGCAGCGGCCGCGGCGAGCGCAGCGGTCGCGAGCGCGACCGACTCCCTCCAGGCGGCGTCGGCGAAGGCCCGCGCGGCCGGGGCGAGCCGATCCGTCGCCGCCCCCGCGGCACGCTGGGCCACGGGGGGCGCGATGGTCCCGCCGAAGCCGGTCCACCGGTCCGGTGCCGCGGTGGCCGGGGGTCCACCGGCGAGAATCCCCGCCACGACCACGACCGCGCCGCCGCGGCTCCAGCGGAGGGCGGGCCCTGCGGCTCTCCCCGGAGCGCGGTGACGCCCTCGCGACCTGTCGACCGTCACCCGTCGCCCTCCTCTGCGCCTCGTCGCACTGCCCGGATCCTCCCGATCAGCGCGACGGTCCGAGCACAGCACAGCCGGACCCGCGCGGTAACGGGCCCGGAGGTCACGATCAGGTCACGGCGCGCGTGCCGCCCGCATTTCACCCGCGGCCCACCGCGCTGGGAGGATCGACGCATGTCCCTCGACACCGCTGCCCGGGTGGCGCTGACCGGCCCGCTGCCCGACCTGCGCCTCGTGACGGTCGACATGGACGGCACCCTGCTGGACGCCGACCACCGCATCCCGGACTCGCTGTGGTCGCTCCTGCCGCAGCTGCGAGAGCGCGGTGTCATCTTCTGCCCCGCGAGCGGCCGTCAGCACGCGACGCTCGCGGCCCAGTTCGCCCCGGTCGCCGACGACCTCGTGATCATCGCGGAGAACGGCTCCTACGTGGCGCACGGTGGACGGGAGATCAGCTCGACCACGATCGACCGGGGCGTCGTCGACGAGGTCGTGCGTGCGGTGCGCGACCTCGTGGCGACCGGGGTGCACGCGGGCGCCGTCGTCTGCGGGAAACGCTCGGCCTACCTCGAGACGCACGACGCCGCCGTCCGCGCGGAGGCGGACCGCTACTACGCGCGGCTCGAGTCGGTCCCCGACCTCCTCGCGGTCGACGACGACGTCCTCAAGGTCGCCGTCTTCGACGCCGGCTCGGCTGCTCGGACCACCGCCCCGGCGCTCGCCCGGTTCGCCGACACCCATCAAGTCGTCGTCTCGGGTGCCCACTGGGTGGACGTCATGCACGCCGACGTCCACAAGGGCGCGGCCGTGCAGACCCTGCAGCGCCTGCACGGGATCAGCCGAAGCCAGACCATGGCGTTCGGGGACTACCTCAACGACCTGCAGATGCTCGACGCCGCCGAGCACTCGGTCGCCATGGACAACGCGCATCCCCAGGTGCTGGCGCGGGCGCGGTACCGGGCGCCGTCCAACACCCAGGACGGAGTGGTCCGCACGTTGCGCACGGCCCTCGGCCTGACGGGCGCTCCGTGATCCCCACCGACCGTCGGTGTGCTACAGATGACCAGGTCATGCGTCGGTTCACCCGTTCGCACGCAGGGGGTCCTATCGCTCAACGAGGTGAGTTCCGCGCCGATGGGTCCAGTGACGGCGGGAGCACCCGCCCCGCCCGCAGGCGGACCCGAACCGACGCCGAGACGCGACCACGATCGCGATCCGGCGGCACACAGCACGAGGAGCCCGGCAATGTTCAAGTGGCGCAGCACGAAGCACACCGTCGTCCGTCTCGCGGGGAGCACTCCGGTGCTCGTCGCCGCGACCGTCGTCACCAGCGGCTGGAAGTGGATCTGACCGGCTCCACACCGGACCGGGGGCCGCACGTCGGCCCACCCGGTCCTCAGTGGTCTCCGCGTACGTCCTGCTCGTCGCACTCCTCGGTGTCGCAGCCCTCGTCGTGGTGACCGTCCGGACCGACTGGTCCCGGACGCTCACCGACCTGCCGGTCTGGCCGGCCGCCTTCCTCGCCCTCGCGGCGCTGATCGGCGAGGTGAAGCCGCTCAGCGTGTCACGCGGCGACGAGCCGGCCGAGGCCGTGTCGACGTCCACGCCGTTCGTCCTCGCCCTCATCCCCGTCGGTGGGCTGGGGGTCGCGATGCTCGCGCAGCTCGTCGCGAGCCTCGCCGACGACGTCCTGCAGCGGCGTGCGCCGCTGAAGTCGGTGTTCAACTCGGGCCAGTACGCGCTGAGCCTGCTCGCGGCGGGCGCCGTGTTCACGTGGCTCGCCGACCTGCGGCTGCTCGAGGTGCCAGGCACGGTCCCGCTCGAGGACCTGCTGCCCCTGCTGATCGCGGGCGTGGTCATGGTCGTCGTCAACCGGCTGCTGGTCGCCGTCGTCGTCTCGCTCGCCGCTGCCCAGCCGCTGCAGCGGGTCGTGGGCCACGACGTGCGCTTCTTCGCCGCCACCCAAACCATCTTGCTGTGCATCGGCGCGGTCGCCGCGAACGTCGCGAGCAGCGGCGTCCCGTTCCTGCTGCTGCTGTGCGCCCCCGCCCTCGCGGTCTACCTGTCCACCAAGGTGGCGGTGCGGCACGCCTACCAGGCCACGCACGACCCGCTCACGGGTCTCGGCAACCGCGACCGGCTCCAGGCGCAGCTCTCCCACTCCATCGCGGCGCGGGGGACGACACCGGCCCCGGTCTCGTCCTGCTCGACCTGGACAACTTCAAGGACATCAACGACACGCTCGGACATCCGGTGGGCGACCAGCTGCTGCGCACCGTCGCCGATCGCCTCGACGGCGTGCTCGGCGGCTCCCAGCTCGTCAACCGCCTGGGCGGTGACGAGTTCGGTGTCGTGGTCGACGGCGGCCTCGTCGACAGCGAGGCGCTCGCGCACGATCTGCTCGCCGCGCTCGCCGCGCCCATGCCGGTCGGTGAGCTCGACCTCGTGGTCCGGGCGAGCGCCGGGGTCGCGGTCGCACCCGCGCACGGCACCGACGCCGCGACGCTGCTGAAGAACGCCGACATCGCGCTCTACCAGGCCAAGCTGGACCGCGACCGGACCTGCGTCTACTCCGAGCGGCTCGACGTCAACACCGTCGAGCGACTGCGCCTGCTCGCGGATCTGCGCGCGGCTCTCGAGAACGGCCACCTCACCGTCGCCTACCAGCCCCAGATCGACCTGACCGACCGCAGCACCGTCGGGGTCGAGGCGCTGATCCGCTGGCGTCATCCCGCCCGTGGCCTCGTCCCCCCGGACAGCTTCATCCCGCTCGCGGAGAACTCCGGCCTCATCGGCGCCTTGACGGCCTACGTGCTGGACACCGCGCTCGCCGACCTCGCCCGGTGGCGTGCGGAGGGGCACCGGCTGCGGATGGCCGTCAACCTGTCCGCGAGGCACCTGTCCGACCTCGCGCTGCCCGGTCAGGTCGCCGAGGCGCTGCGTCACCACGGCGTCCCGCCCACGGAGCTCGTCCTCGAGGTCACGGAGACCGGCCTCATGTCCGACCCCGCCCGCGCCGGCGTCGTCATCGCCGAGCTGCGGAGCCTCGGCGTCGGGATCGCCGTCGACGACTACGGGACCGGGCACGCCTCGCTGAACTACCTCAAGCGCCTCGACGTCGACGAGCTGAAGGTCGACCGGTCGTTCGTCAGCGACATGGACCGCGACCACCACGACTTCATCATCGTGCGCTCCACCATCATGCTCGCCCGGGACCTCGGGCTGCGGGTCATCGCCGAGGGCGTCCAGGAGGAAGCCACCGCCATCAGCCTGCGGGACCTCGGCTGCGCGATCGGGCAGGGCTTCCACCTCGCCCGACCGACCACCCCCGAGGAGATCGGTGTGCGCCTGCGCGCCGATCGCGCCCGGGTCAGCCCGACCGGCGGTCGGCGTGCCGCCGGCGCCGACGTGCCGCGCCCACGCCCCGCGACGGGGTCCTGACCCGCCCTCGCCCTGCACGCTGACCTCGCCAGGCGCTCGCGCCTCGGCTCCTCGCGCGCCCCAACTCCTCGCGCCTCAGCTCCTCGCGCCCCAGGTCAGCGCGGGCACGCTCATCGAGCCACAGCCGAGCGGCCACGGCTCGCACCCCACGGCGACCCGGTGCGGGAGGCAGTCGCACACGCGACGATGCCTCGGTGAGCCTCTACGCCGAGATCCCCGCCCGCCGCGCCCGGCAGCTTGCCGGCGACACGCTGGTCCTCGCATGGGTCGTCGCCTGGGTCCTCGTGGGCCGGGCGGTGCACGACGTCGTCGGGCGGCTCGCCGAGCCCGGTCGCGCTCTCGAGAGCGCAGGCGGAGCCCTCGAGGAAGGTCTGCGCGATGCAGCCGAGGGCGTCGCGCGCACGCCGCTCCTGGGAGACGACCTGCGGGCACCGTTCGACTCGGCCGGCGACGCCGCACTCGCCCTCGCGGGCTCGGGAGTCGACATCCAGACCGGCGCGGAGCGGGTAGCGGTGCTCGCCGGTGTCTCGGTCGCCGCGTGGCCCGTCGTGCTGGTGGCCGGCGTCTGGGCCGTGCACCGGTGGCTGTCCGCGCGGCGCGCTGCGCGGGTCCGTACGGTCCGTGACTCCCCGCGGGTACGGACCTGCTCGCGCTCCGCGCACTCGTGGACGCGCCCCTCGGTCGGGTCACCGACGTCGCGCCGGACGTCGTCAGCGCCTGGCGACGCGGGGATCCCGACGTCGTCCGCGCGTTGGCCGGCATCACCCTGAAGGGTGCGGGACTGCGACCCCGCTGATGGACGGAACGGCAGCACGGCGAGCGGAGGGAGACATCAGCAGCGTCGCGCTGGAGGTGAGATGCGGCAGCCCGGTCCGACCCTTCAGCGCGGCAAGGCCCTTCAGCGCGGTCAGACCCTGCAGCGCGGTCAGACCCGGCAACCCGGGCAGGCCCGGCAGCGCCGGTGTGGTCACACGGTTCGGCTCCGCGCGTCCCCGTGCCGCCGACCGGCCGTGGCGTCGGACCGCGGTTCGGCAGTGATCGGCACACCTCACACCTCCAGGAAGAACGCCGGCACACGGGCGCCCGTGAACGGGTCCGTCGTCCACTCGAGCTCACCGGTGTCGGGCGAGGCGGTGGCCTGCGCAGGCGCGGTCCCTGACGAAGCGCGACCACCGGAGCGCCCCGCTTCTGCGGGGTGCAGAGCCCCGTCGCCCGCGCCCATCACCCCGTCCGCCGCGGCGACCAGCCGACCGGTGCGGTCGCGGAACTCGTAGGTGACCCGGGCGAGTGCTCCCGGTGGTGCGCAGCTCGCGCCGCTCCCGCGAGGCGCGGGTCCGTGCGGTGGGGGTCCGTGCGGTGCGGCGACCGCGCCTACGGGGGCGGGTGGCCGGGAGGTGCGTCGCCGGCGTCGGGCGGCTCCTGCGCTGATGACCGGCTGACCGCCGCCGCGCTCCTCGCGGCCGTCGCGTTCTTCGTCGACGTCGCGGTGGCGGCGATGCGCGTGATGGTGAGATCGCGTCGGTGGGTCTCGTGGTGGTGGAAGGAGCACAGGGGGACGCCGTTGTCGGCGGAGGTGGGTCCGTCGTCGCGGTCCCACCAGGCGATGTGGTGGATCTCGCACCACCGCGCCGGTGCGTGGCACGACGGCCACCCGCACTCGCGGTCGCGGGCGATGATCGCCTTGCGCAATGCCCCGGTGAACAACCGCTGCGTGCGGCCGAGATCAAGCAGTTCCCCGTGGGCGTCGATGACGACCCTGGTGATATCGCAGTCGCACATCGCCGCAGCCAGCTCGGTGACCGGGACGGGGGTGCCGTCCTCCAGGGTCGCCGGCGGGTAGCTCACCGGGGCGACCGTGGCCGATGGGCTGACCGCGTCGCCGGCGGACACCCCCACACCGGAGGGCGCATCGCCGGTACCCGTACCCGTACTCGTGCCAGTGCCAGTGCCAGTGCTGGTGCCTGAGCCCGTGGTGGTGGGCTGTGGTGCGCGGCGTCGCCGGTCGCGTTCGGCCCGGGCTGCCGCCCACGTCTCGGGAGTCATGACCATCGTGATCTGCGCCGGCACATGCCCACCAGGCTTCGTGTCCACCGACGCCAGGACCCGCCCCGCCATCTCCGTCAGCGCGTCCGCGCGGCGCTCGCCCGGGTCACGGTCGTCGTCCTCTGCCGGGCGCGGGGTCAGCGCCTCCAACGCCAAGGCCAGCCGGTGCCCGGCGATCGTGTCCAACCGCCCCTTGAGGAACGTCCCCGCGGTGGACTGGGTCAGGTGCAGGTACCGCTCGGCGCGCCGCGCCTGGTGGTCGCGTTCCAGCCCGTCGGGGTCCACGGTCGCGGCCCACCGGTCCACGGTGATCTGGAACGTGCCGGCGTCCTGCCGCTCGGCCACCTGGACCAGCGCCTCCTGGACCGCCGGGTCCGCCAAGGCCTCCCGCTGCACCGGGGTACCGGTCACCGCGACCTTCCCCAGCACCGCCGCGTGACCCACGGTGATGCGACCCTCGGTGACCGCTGCTGTGGCGGCGGGGGCGGCGTCGAGCTGCTCGGCCTGCCGCACCTGCACCCCCGCCGCCCGCACACCTGTCCCAGAGACCCGCCCCCGCGCCGCCTCGTACGACCGGTCACCCGCACCACGCCACGCCCCGGCATCCCGGTCCGCCACCAGCACCCCGGCCCGCACGACGCTCAGACCGTCGATCACCCGGTCCAGATCCGCCAGCAACGCCGACCGGTCCACGGCCGACCACCCGGCCGCACCACCGACCTGCCGGGTCAGCGACGCCATCACCGTCACCAGGGTCTGCCCGGACGCGAGAGCGGGCGTCGCTGGTGCGCAGGCGGGGGTGCCGCCGTCAGCGGACCCGTCAACGGCGATGGCCACACCGGTGAGCGTGGGCGGTGGAGGGAGCGCTGGACGCGCCGCAGGCGGAGTGCTCTCGGTCACCGCAGCCACCTCCCCGCGTCGAACGTATGTTCGAAGTCTACCGAGGGCACCCACACGCGGAGGTACCGCGACG
Source organism: Cellulomonas sp. ATA003 (assembly GCF_031582905.1). NCBI lineage: Bacteria > Bacillati > Actinomycetota > Actinomycetes > Micrococcales > Cellulomonadaceae > Cellulomonas > Cellulomonas sp. ATA003. The sequence goes on along the minus strand of NZ_CP133990.1, from coordinate 1,742,203 downwards.
CATCTGTGGACAGCGCGCGCGACTAAGAGAACGTGCGGCGGCGGCGCGGGAGGAAGGGGCCCTCCCTGACCGAACACCTCCACCACATCGTCCGGTCGCACACCGCGACGGCGGTGGCGGGCGTCGCCCACCACCGCCGTCGTCAGCTACCAGCCGTCACGTCACGGCGCGAGGTCCCGTGCCTGCGCCGCGATCCCCGTCCCCGCGGGTCACTCCACCCGCTGCCCGCGGCGCGCGACCGACCACAGGCCGGCGCCGAGCGCGAGGAGCAGTGCGGCCAGACCGGCGATGCCGGCCGCCTCGGCTCCGGTCGCCGCGAGGGCCCCGGACCGGCCGCCGCCCGTCGCCGCACCCGAGCCTCCCGCGCCACCCGAGCCGCCACCTGCCGCACCTGAGCCGGTCCCCCGGCACCCGACCCACCGCCCGTGCCCGGGGCGGGCGTCGTCGTCGGGCTCGGGGTGGGAGTCGGCGCCGGGGTGGTCGGCGTGGGCGTCGGGACCGGCGTGGCGACCGGTTCGGTGACGAGCGTCCAGCTCGGCTCGAAGAAGTCCGCCGGGTCGATCACCTCGGCCGCCGCGGCCCAGTCGATGAGCAGCTGCCGGATCTCCAGGCGCTCGTCGTACAGCACCTCGGCGTCCGCGACGTGCGGGTATCCCCCACCACCGCTCTGGCGGTAGTTGTTCACCGCGAGCACGAAGACGTCGTCGTCGGCCACCGGGGTGCCGTCGGGGTGCGAGAGCCCGACGATGCGCTCCCCGGCGGGCTGGGAGATGTCGATCGCGTACTCGAGCCCGGAGACGACGTCGTAGTTGTAGTCCGGGATGCCCTCGGGACGGTCCTCGGTGACCGCGTTCGTGCCGGTCTCCGGGTCGAACTCCGCGCCGACCTCCGCCTGGTTGAAGTACCGCCCCGAGAACTCCAGGTAGTCGGTGAGCTCGGCACCGGTCATCCGCACGCCCACGAGGGTGTTCTCGTAGATGTACAGGCCCGCCATGTCGCGGATGGTGACCTCGCCCTCGGGGAACACGGCGGTGCGCGAGAACGGGGACGCCTGGGAGATCACCGGCAGGTCGGCGTACGGGGTGTCGGCGAGAGCGGACTCGACGGTCTGCGCCTGCACGTGGTTGATGAAGTCGATGATCGGGGTGTCCTCGTACCGCGACGTCGCCGCGGAGAGCTCGGTGACCGACGTCGCGACCGGCGTGTTGACGTACTCGACCGTCGCCTCGTGCTCGGCGGTGAGCTCGGCGACGAACGCGGCGTCCTCGGTCTCGATCTCCTGGCCGTAGTGCGGCTCGACGCTCGGCGCCGCGCCCTCGCTCCAGTCGACGCGGTAGCCGTCGTTCTCGGGCACCAGGGACAGGGTGGTCTCGGTGACGCTCTGCGCCCAGTAGTACGGCTGCGTGACGAGCACCTTCTCGTCCGCGACGTTGGTGAACACCGTGGCGGGCCTGTCCTGGTGGCTGTGCCCGGCGACGATGACGTCGATCCCCGGCACCTGGACGGCGATGTTGTTGACGACGTCCTCGTTCAGGTCGGCCGGGTCGTACGTCGCGTCGGGCACCGTGCCCTGGCCCGTGTGGGCCAGCACGACGACGACGTCGGCGAGGTCGTCGACGACCGGTACCCACTGCTCCGCCGCCTCGACCATGTCCTGAAACTCCAGCACCCCGTCGACGTGCTGCTTGTCCCACACGCGCACCCCGGGCGTGACCAGGCCGATGACGCCGACGGTCACCGTCTGGCCGTCGATCTCCTGCTCGAGCAGCGTGTACGGCTCGTGGTACGGCTCACCGGTCACGACGTCGATGACGTTGGCGCCCAGCAGCGGCGCCGCCAGGTCGTCCTCGTACGCGGCGAGCATGTCGAGGCCGTAGTTGTACTCGTGGTTGCCCACGACCTGGGCGTCGTAGCCGATGGCGTCGAAGGCCTGCGCCATCGGGTGCTCGGTCGTGCCGCCGAGGACCTCGTCGGCGCGCTCGCCCAGGCCGTAGAGGTAGGTGAGCGGCGTGCCCTGGATCGCGTCGCCGTTGTCGAGGACCAGCACGGAGTTCTCCGGCTCGCGCTCGCGCACCTCCTTCACGACGGTCGCGACGCGGGACAGGCCCAGCGTGTCCTCGCCCTCGTACTCCGCGTCCGCGAAGTAGTCCCAGTTCATGACGTGCCCGTGCGTGTCCGTGGTGGACAGCAGGGTGAGGGTCACGGGGTCGGACGGCGCCGGCGGCACCGTCGCGGCGGTCGCGGACAGGGTGGGGACGACGGCGACCGCGAGGCACGCGACGGCGACGGTCGCGCTGGACTTGCGCACGGACATGGGACTCCTGGTGGAGAGGCGGAACGGCGAGCGGAGGACGCCGAGCGATGCTCGACGCGGTGACGTTAGCCCGTCCGGATGAACGGGAGGTGACTTTCAGCGCGGCGGGTGGTCCTCACGGCGGTGTCCGTCCACGAGGCGCTCGAGCTCCTCGCGCGGCAGGGCGGAGCCGTGGACGACGGCGACGGTCACGTCGGTGACCGCGACGACGCTCGACGTCCGCGCTCCCTCGAGCAGGGCACGCTCACCGAGGATCGCGCCCGGGCCGATCTCCGCGAGTCGCTCGCCGTCCCGCCGCACGGCGACCACGCCGTCGAGCAGGAGGGCGACATGCTCCCCGGCTCCCCCTGGCGGAACAGCACGTCACCCGCGGCGAGCCGCCGCACCCGGCGGTCGCCGCCCATGACCAGCACGGACAGCCGCCGCTCGAGCTCGGTCTCCACCGGGGTGGTCACCGCGGCCGCCTCGACGCCGCGCCACGGGTTCTGCTCCTCGGTCATGTCGTGCAGCCAACCGTCGGAGTCGGTGAGCGCCACCTTCTCGGTGAGCCGGCCGGCGTCGTCGTACACCCAGTGGCGCGGGAACGCGCTCGCGCCCTCGACGCGGTGGGTGGCACGACCGTCCGCGTGCAGCGTGAGCTCGAGCGTCGTCCACACCAGCGGAGCGACCAGACGGGGGCGCCCCCGGACGAGACGCGGTGCGGGCAGCGGCGCGCGCCCACCGGCGGTCTGCCGGACGACGGCCACCGCACCGTCGTCGGAGATCCGTGTCGTCAGGAGGTCGGGCATCTGCACCGCGGGGAAGCGCACGGCGCCCCCGAGCAGGTTGGTCAGCCCGATGACGCCGCCCGTGCCGGGCCCCGGGTGCACCGCGGTGATCCGGCCGTCATGCAGCTCGGCGGTGGCGCGCAGCCGGTTGACGAAGCGGAACCGGCCGGCGCGGCGCAGGGCGTCCAGGTCGTCGAGCCGGTCCGGCGGCGGGTCGTCGTAGTGGGTGAGGCCGACGTCGAACGGCACCCGCAGCGGGCCACGGATCAGCTCGGACGGGATCCAGGACAACGACGTCACGCCCGCCGTCGGAACAGCCACGCGCCCACCTCCGTCGGGAGCCGATACCGGTGACGACCTGCGACGACGCACGCTACCGTCAGCGCGACATGAGCACGGGCGCGACGGGACGGCGGGTCGTCAGCGTGGTCTTCGCAGACCTCGCCGGCTTCACCGCGCTGTCCGAGAGGCTCGACGCGGAGGACGTCGCCGGGATCCAGGACGCCTGGTTCGCGCGGGCCACCGACGCCGTCGTCGCGCACGGCGGCCAAGTGGAGAAGTTCATCGGCGACGCGGTCATGGCGACGTTCGGCACCGACCACGCGGACGACACCGACCCGGTGCGGGCGGTGCGCGCCGCGACCCGCCTCGTCCGCGACACCGCCCGGCTCGAGCACGACCTCGGGTTCGACGCCGACGCCGCGCGCGGCGGCCTGCGGGTCTGCGTCGGGGTGAACACCGGTGAGGTCGTCGTGACCCGGGCGCCGGACGGCTGGCGTGTCACCGGCGACGCGGTCAACACCGCAGCGCGCCTGCAGTCGGCGGCCGACCCCGGTCAGGTGCTCCTCGGCCCCGAGACGGCGTTCGGGGTCGCGCACCGCTTCGTCCTCGAGGACCACGGCGAGCTGCACCTCAAGGGGAAGGCGGAACCGCTGCGCACCTGGCGCGTGCTGCACGAGCGCAGCGAGCCGCGCCGTGGACTGGGCCAGCACGGCCTGCACGCCCCGTTGCTCGGCCGCGCCGACGAGCTCGCCGTCCTGCACGACGCACTGGCCGTCGCGACGTCGCCCACCGCACCCCCGGGCTCGTGCTCGTGTCCCCGCCGGGTGTCGGCAAGAGCCGGCTCGTCGAGGAGTTCTGCCACGCGATCGCGCCGGCCGGGCACCCGAGCTGGACGGTGCGGCTCGGGGACGAGCCCGAGTGGGGCTACACGTGCGTCGCACGCCTGCTCGCGGCCGCGTGCGACGGCCTCCGTGGGCGGTCCGCCGAGCCGGACGAGCACCGCGTGGACCTCGACGCGGACCTCGACGCGGACCTCGTCGCCGCCCTGGTCGCGCACGGCTACGACCGGGCGCACGCCGAGGTGCACGTACGGCACACGGTCCGACTGCTCCGCGGGGACGTGCTCGACGCCGCGCCGCTCGACCTGTACAGCGCGTGGACCGCCGTCCTCGACGCGACGTCGGCGCCGGTCCCGGTGTGGGTGGTCGAGGACTTCCACCTCGCCGGACCCGACCTGCGCGCGTTCGTCCGCTACGCGCTGACCCACCCTCGACCCGGCGGCCGGCTCGTGCTGGTCACCGCACGCCCCACCGCCGGCCTCGCCCGCGGCGCCGCCGACCTCGCCGGGATGCGGGAGCGACACCTCGAGCCGCTCGCCGCGGACGTCACGCGCGAGCTCGTGCTCACGCTGGTCGGCGACGGCACGCTCCCGGAGACGCACCTCGACGGCGTCGTCGCGGCGTCCGGCGGCAACCCGCTGTTCGTCGAGGAGCTGCTGCGCTCGTGGATCCAGGCCGGGACGCTGCGCCCGGACGGCACCTGCTGGACGTTCACCGGCCGCACGACGCCGCCCGTGCTGCCCAGCACCGTGCAGGCGATCTACCAGGGACAGCTCGACGCGCTGCCCGGGGCGTCGCGGACCGTGGTCGAGCGCGGCTCGGTCCCCGGTGTCACGTTCCCGACCGGTGCGCTGCCCGCGCTCGGGGTCGAGCGACCGCACGCCCCGCTCGCGGACCTCACGCGGGTCGGCCTGCTCGTCGGGCCGCACCCCCACCCGCTCGCCGGTGACGCCTACACCTACCGGCACGCCCTCCTGCGCGACGCCGCCTACGGGTCGCTGGCCCGCCGGGAGCGAGCCGAGCTGCACGTGCGGTTCGCCCGGTGGCTCGAGGTCAACGCCGCCCCGGACGGCGGCGAGCCGGAGATCGTCGGCCACCACCTGGCCCGCGCCGTCGAGACCCTGCCGCCCCTGGCCGCCGGCCTCGCCGACGGCACCCCGACGGGCACGCTCGCCGACGAGGCCGCCGCACGCCTCGAGGAGGCGGCCGCCCGGCACGCGGTCAGCTCCCCGCAGCGGTCCGCCGCCCTCCTGCACCGCGCCCTGGACCTCCCGGGGACCGGCGGCGGACCGGACCGGCTCCGCCGGCGGCTCGCGCTCGCGGAGGCCGAGCGACGCTCGGGCCGCGTCGAGGAGGCGATGCTCGCCTTCGCCGAGGCGGGCGACACCGCGCGGGTGGCCGAGGACGACGACACCCTGGTGACCGCTGCGGCCGGGTACGAGAGCGCCCTGCTCGCGAGCCGATTGCCGCGATCGGTCTGGGGTGCCCGCTCGGTGCAGCTGCTGCGGGCCGCGGAGGCGACCCTGCCGCCGGGCGAGCGGGTGCGACGCAGCCACCTGCTCGCCGACCTGGGGCGTGCGCTCGTGTTCGACGGCGACCCGGCGGGCGCCGACACCTGCCGGCGGGCGGTCGACCTCGCGCAGGAGTGCGGCGACCCCGCCGCGCTCGCGCACGCGCTGCTGGCCCTGCGCGCGGCGCAGAGCGATCCCCGGCACCTGACCGACCGGCTCGCTGCGGGCCCGCGGATCGCCGCCGCCGCCGACGGCACCGACGACCTCGAGCTGCGACTGGAGGCCACCCGCCTGCGGCTCACGGACCTCCTCGAGGCCGGCGACCTCGCGGGCGCGGACGCGATGCAGACCGCGGCGACCACGCTGATCGAGCAGCTCGGGCGACCGCTGTACTTCTGGTACCCGCCGATGTGGCGGTCCATGCGCGCTGCTCGCCGGCGACTACCGCGCGGCGCGCCCCTGATCGACGCCTTCCGGGTCGAGGCGCGGCGCGCGCACTACGGCGCCGTCGAGCAGGTGTGGGGAGGCCAGCTCATGCGGCTGCACCTCGAGACCGGTGACGTGGCCGCGCTGCTGCCCACCGTCGACCACCTGCTGACGCTCCACCCCCGGTTCGAGTTCGCCGCGGCGGCCGTGCTCGCCCGCGTCGGGGACCGCGATCGGGCCCAGGTGCACCTCGACCGGTGTGCCGCGGACGACTTCTCGCTCGTGCCGGACGACCTCGCGTGGGCGTCCACGATGGCTCACCTCGCCGAGGCCGCCGCGGTGCTCGACGACGCCGCGACAGCGGCGCGCATCGCGGACCGGCTGCTGCCGTGGGCCGGCCAGCACGTCGTCGTCGGTGCCGGCGCGATGTGCCTGGGGGCAGGGTCGCACTACGTCGGCCTGGCGCTGCACACGGCCGGCGACCCGGCGGGCGCCCGCGAGCACCTCACCGACGCCGTGCGCCGCAACGACGCCCTGGGCGCCCGCGGGCTCGCCGCGCGGTCCCGCGCCGAGCTCGCCCGCGTCCTCGACGCGCTCGGCGACGGTGCCGCGGCGCAGGAGCTCGACCGGACGGCGTACGCCACCGCGACCGCGCTGGGCATGACGGACCTCGCGACCGAGCTCGGTGCCCGCCTCCGTGCCGGCGGCAGACCCGCCTGACCACCGACCGACGACCGACGACCGATGACCGACGACCGATGACCGATGACCGAGAGGAGCCACCATGCCGGACGACGTCACGGCCACCGCCGCGCTCATCCGCGCGGAGTGGGCCGGCTTCCTCGCCCTGCTCGACGGCGCCCTGCGCGAGGGCACCCTGCCCGACGGCTCCCCCGGTGAGGTGCCCGCTGAGGTCCCCGGTGCGGTGCGCGGCGGCTCGCCCGACGGTGCCCGGACGGTGTGGGACCGACCCTCCCGACTCGCCGGGTGGACGGTCGAGGACCTCGTCCGCCACGTGCACTGGGGCACGACCCTGGAGACCGCCGGTCTGCGCCTGGCGACGTCGGGCGGCGCCGGGGTCGCGCATGGACGCGAGCTGACGGTCGACCGCGACGCGATCGTGCCCGCGCTGCGGCAGGCCCTGGACGCCTTGACCGCTGCGCTGGCCGACGCCACGAGCAGCACCGGCGCGGGGACCGGCAGGGGGACCGGCGCAGGGGCGGCGGCACGGCCGCGGGCACTGGGCGCGGGACGGCGACCGTCCCCATGCCGTACGGCGACGTGCCTCTCGACCTAGCCCTCGAGGTGTTCCTCATGGAGGCCGCGGTGCACCGCAGCGATCTCGCCGAGGCCCTCACCGGTGACGGCACGCTGACGGCGGCCGCGCTCCCGGCGTGCGCTGTGGTGCTCCAGGTGTTCTGGCCCGCGTTGGCGGGATCGGCCGGCACCGTGCCGCCGGTCGGGACCGCCATCCGCCTGACCGGCACCGCGCTGACCGTCGAGGCGGAGTGGGACGGCACCACATGGGGCGCGGTGACCAGCGAGCCGGCGGTCGTCCTGAGCGGGCAGGACGAGTCGCTGCTGCTGTTCGCCCTCGGCCGGCTCCCCCTCGACCACTCCGGCCTGACGGTGACCGGGGACCACGACCTCGCGGTCCGGTTCAAGGACCTCGTACCGGGGCCCTGACCCGCGCCGACACGAAACCGGACCTGGCCTGACCCGGGCCCTGACCCGGGCCGCGCCCGGGCGGTGATCCCGGGCGTGACCCGCGAGCCGGTCAGGCAGTGCGCGGGTCAGTCCGCGAGCCGCTCCGCGCCCTCGGAGAGGTCCGGGCTCTCCTCCGGCTGCGGCACGCACAGCAGCAGCGCACCCGGCCGGACGGTCACCCGCATGGACCGGCCGGGCTCGATGACGTCGCCGTCCAGCTCCCGCGGCTGCTCGCTGTCCCAGGACACGGTGATGTCCGTGCCACGCAGCACCTGCATGTGGGCGACGTCGCGCCGGCGGCGCACGACGCCCCAGGCGAGCGCGACCCAGTGCCCGACGGTCCGCGGCGCGAGGATGGCCACGTCCATCTGGCCGTTGTCCGGCTCGGCGTCCGCGAGGAGCGTGACGCCGCCCTGGAGCCGCCCGACGTTGCCGATGACGACGCTGCGCGCGCGGCGGCGCACCGGTGCCCGTCCGTCGATGCTGACCCGCACGGTCGCACGGCGGTCGGTCAGGTGCCGCACGGCCGAGAGCACGTAGGCGAGCGGCCCGATCTTCGCCTTGAGGTCGGTCGAGGCGTCCTCGAGCAGCGCCGCGTCGAAGCCCATGCCGGCCATCACGGCGAAGGCCTGCCCGTCGACGTCGCCGACGTCGAGCCGGCGACGACCCCACTGGGTCGCCAGATGGACTCCGGCGCGGGGGTCGTCCGGCACGCCGAGGTTGGTCGCGAGCAGGTTGCCGGTGCCGGCGGGCAGCACCGCCAGCGCGACATCGGTCCCGGCGACACCTTCGATGGTCGACCGCACGGTGCCGTCACCGCCGCAGACGAAGACGAGCTCGGCGCCGTCGGCGATCGCCTGGCGCGCCTGACCTGCACCCGGGTCCTCCGCGGTGGTCTCGATCCACTGCGGGGCGGGCCAGCCCGCCTCGGCGAGCGCTGCCTCGACGGCCTCCTTGCGGGTCGGGAGGTCCTCGACGCGCACCGGGTTGACGACGACCGCCGACCGCAGCGGACGGCGCTCGTCCGCGGGCGCGAGGTGCGGCCCGGGCTGCGCGGTCGCGCGGTCGGTGGGTGCTGCGTCCATGACGATGGCCTCCTGAAGATGGTGCAGGTGGGCGGCGGCACCACGGGGCGTCCGGCGGACGTGCCCACCGGGCCGACCCGGCGGACGGCCCCGCGGGACGCCTCCGGGTCGTCGCCGACGCCGTACCTGCGGCCACACCCTCGCAGACCACGGCGACCTCCGCGCGGTATGCCGACGGGTCCCGCCGAGCAGCGGTTCCGGCAGCACGAGCAGCGTGCCCGCAGCAGGACGTCGCCCGGTGCCGTGAGCCCGGGCCGCCGGACGCCGGTGCCGGACGCCGGGACCGGGGCGCCCACGGACCGGTGACGAGCGTCACTGCCGAGCAGCCGCGTGGCAGCATGGCCGCGACCTGCCCGACCGGCGAAGGGAACCCCGTGCTCCGGAGCACCGACCGCATCCAGACCACCCACGCCGGCTCGCTGCCGCGCACCGCCGAGCTCATCGCCGCGAACGCCGCACGCGCCGCCGGCGAGGGACCCGAGGGCTTCGAGAGGATGCTCCACGACCAGGTCGTCGGGGTGGTGCAGCGTCAGCTCGACGCCGGGATCTCGGTCGTCGGCGACGGCGAGTACGGCAAGGCGATGAGCTCGCCGGTCGACTACGGCGCGTGGTGGTCCTACTCCTTCCAGCGTCTGGGTGGGCTGGAGCTCGACCTCGAGGGCCGCTGGGCCGTCGACCAGGTGGCCGCCGCGCCCGGCGACGTCCGGCTCACCGGCTTCCTCCACCGCCGCGACCGGGGCCGCTTCGCCGCGGCGTACGCCGACCCGACGTCGGGCATCTTCTCCGGCGGCGACTCGCCGCCGCCGTTCCCCAAGTGCACCGGGCCGCTCACCTACACCGGGCACGACGCCGTTGCGGCGGACGTCGCCAACATGACGGCCGCGATGGCCGCGACCGGCGCCGCCGAGGGGTTCATCACCGCGCTGTCGCCCGGCAGCGCGTCACGGATCGCCAACGAGCACTACGCCACCGACGAGGAGTTCGTGTACGCGTGCGCGGACGCGCTCCGCCCGGAGTACGAGGCGATCCTCGACGCCGGCCTCGTCCTGCAGATCGACGACCCCTCGATCGCGGAGAACTGGGACCAGATCGACCCCGAACCGAGCGTCGAGGACTACCTGCGGTTCACCCGGATCCGGGTCGAGGCCCTCAACCACGCGCTGCGCGGGCTGCCCGAGGACCGCATCCGCTTCCACCTGTGCTGGGGCTCGTGGCACGGTCCGCACACGACCGACCTGCCGATGGCCGACATCGTCTCCACGATGCTCGAGGTGAACGCGGGCGGGTACACGTTCGAGGCGGCCAACGCCCGGCACGAGCACGAGTACACCGTGTGGGACGACGTCGCCCTGCCCGACGGCAAGGTGATCATCCCGGGCGTCGTCGGGCACGCGACGAACGTGGTCGAGCACCCCGAGCTCGTCGCGCAGCGCATCACCCGGTTCGCGGAGCGGGTCGGTCGGGGGAACGTCCTGGCCTCGACCGACTGCGGGCTCGGCGGTCGCGTCCACCCGCAGATCGCCTGGGCCAAGCTCGAGGCGCTCTCGGCGGGCGCGCGGATCGCGAGCGAGCGCCTCTGGCGATGACGCGGTGCGCGGCGCGCGGCGCGCGGCGCGCTGGCGCGATGCTGCGCGCTCACGCGGTGCCGGCCGCTCCCGGCGCCGCCGCGGCTCAGTGCACCGTCAGCCCGCGCGCGCGGAACTGCCCGCGGACGCGCTCCACGAGCTCGGGTGACGGCGCGCGGGTGTCGCCGAGCGTGTACCGCATCCCGAGGGACTCCCACTTGTCCTGGCCCATCTGGTGGAAGGGCAGCACCTCGACGCGGCTGACGGTCGGCAGGGTCGCGACGTAGTCCGCGACCACGTCGACGTTCGCGACGTCGTCGGTCAGGCCGGGGACCAGGACGAAGCGCACCCAGATCTCGGTGCCGCGCGCCGCGAGCCGGCGGCCGAAGTCGAGGGTGGGCTGCAGGTCGCGGCCGGTCACCCGGCGGTAGGTGTCCGGGTCGCCCGACTTCACGTCCAGGAGCACGAGGTCGAGGTCGTCGAGCATCGCCTCGGAGCAGTGCGCCCCGAGGAAGCCCGAGGTGTCGATCGTCGTGTGGATGCCCATCCCCTTCGCGCCGCGCAGGATGCGACGGACGAACGCGGGCTGCATGAGCGGCTCACCACCGGAGATGGTCAGGCCACCACCGGTCGCGGCGAAGATGCCGCGGTAGCGGGCGATGCGGGCCAGCAGCTCGTCGGCGGTGACGGGCTCGCCGCGACGCATCTCCATGGTGTCCGGGTTGTGGCAGTACAGGCACCGCAGCGGGCAGCCGGCGAGGAACACGGTCAGGCGCGTCCCGGGGCCGTCGACGGCGGTCACCAGCTCCCAGGAGTGCACCGACCCGAGCTCGCCGGCGCGCATCTGCGCGAGGCGGTCGTGGCGGTCGGCGTCGGACACCTCGAGACCCGCGGTGCCGCCCGACGAGCGTCCCCGCGCGCCGCCGACCAGCGGCGTGGTGAGCTCGATGACGGGCGCGCCGTCGGCCGTCGCGGGCAGAGGGGCCGCTGTCGTGGTCATGGTTCGAGCCTGCCGTGCGGATCGGGCCCGCACCCGGGACCTCCGTCCCGCAGATGAGAGTCTTCTCATCCACCGCTCACCGGGGCCTCATCCCCCGCGCGCACGGTGGACGCATGCGCACCCCCGTGATCGTCGGCGTGCTCGCGGTGCTCGTCGCGGGCGCCCTGGCCCTGGCCCTCCCGCAGGCACCGGACGACACGCCCCCGGTGCCGGTGATCCAGCTCCGCACCGGGTCCGACGGGTCCGACGGCGAGGGCTCGCCGGACGGGACGACGCCGGACACCGAGCCCGTCCCCGACGTGACGGGCGCCCCGGTGCCACCGGCGGGCGAGGACCCCGCCGTCCCACCGGCCGATCAGCCCGCCGATCAGCTCACCGGCCCGTCCGGAGCGGGGCCCGGCGCCGACGCGCCGGCCGCACCACCCGCCGTCCGGCAGGCACCGGTTCCGCCGCCTCGTCCGGCCCCCGTACCGCCCGCCCCCGCCCCCCCGACGACGACGATGACGACTGGGACGATGATGACGACGACCGGGACGACGACGGGGACGACGGGGACGATGACGGAGCGGACGACGACTGAGCCGACCGCCCTGCCCACGCTCCCGGACGCGTCACCGGGCGCGTCCGCCGCGTCGACCGGTGCCCGCTCCCGCGCCGCGGGCCCGGCCCCCGGCGTCGGGCCGGGCTGGGCGGCACCCGCACCCGCATCCTGCTCGCCTACGTCGGGCTGCTCGCGTTGTCCCTGGGGGTCACCGGGTTCGCCGCCCGCACCGTGCTCGTCGACGACGTCACCAGCAGCGTCGAGACGCGGCTGCGCCAGGAGGTCGAGGAGCTGGACCGGCTCGCCGCGGGCAACGACCCGACGACCGCGCAGCCTTTCGCCGGCGACCTGCCGGCCATCCTCGACACGTTCTTCCGCCGCAACGTGACCGCCGCCGACGAGGGCCTCTACGCCTTCGTCGACGGCGAGCCGTTCCTCACCAGCGCCAGCCCGCCCGCCGAGCTCACCGCGGACCGCGCGTTCGTCGCCCGGATGGCCGAGATCACCGAGCCGCAACGCGGCCAGGTGGAGACGACCGCGGGAACCGCCGAGTACCTCGCCGTCCCGCTGGTCTCCACCGGGCCGGCCGGGGAGCCCGAGGTCCGGGGGTGTTCGTGGTGGCGGAGTTCCCCGCGGAGCGCCTCGCCCGCGTGGACACCCTGGTCGGGCGGATCGCCCTGGTGCTCCTCGCCGTCCTGGCGCTGGCGTCCGCGCTCGCGTACGTGATCGCGGGGCGGGTGCTCGCGCCCCTGCACCGGGCCATCGAGACCGCGCGGTCGATCAACGAGAACGACCTGTCCGCCCGGATGCCGGTGTCCGGTGCGGACGAGACCGCCGAGCTCGCCCGGACCTTCAACGAGATGCTCGACCGCGTCGAAGGAGCGCTGGACTCCCAACGCGACTTCGTCAGCGACGCGGGCCACGAGCTGCGCACGCCGATCACCATCGTGCGCGGCCACCTCGAGGTGATGACCGACGACCCGGCCGACCGCGAGGAGACCATCGCCCTCGTCCTCGATGAGCTCGACCGCATGGGACGGCTGGTCAACGACCTCCTGCTGCTCAGCCGGTCGGAGCGGCCGGACTTCCTCGACCGGCGCCCCGTACCGGTGCAGGACCTGCTGCCCGAGGTGTTCTCCAAGGTCTCGGCCCTCGCCGACCGCGCCTGGACGTACGACGGCGCGGTGCCGGTCGAGATCGACGCGGACCCGCAGCGGCTGACGCAGGCGCTGACGCAGCTCGCCCAGAACGCCGTCCAGCACACCGCTCCGGGCGACGTCATCGCGCTGGGCTCCTCGCGCGACGGCGACCGGGTGCACATCTGGGTGCGCGACGAGGGCGAGGGCATCGCCGAGGTCGACCGCGAGCGGATCTTCGAGCGGTTCGCGCGCGCCACCGCGCAGGCGCGCCGCTCCGACGGGCACGGCCTGGGCCTGGCGATCGTCACCGCGGTCGTCGAGGCGCACGGCGGTCAGGTCCGCCTGGACAGCGAGGTCGGCCGGGGGTCGACCTTCCGCCTCGTGCTGCCCGTCGGCCGGACCGCCGCGCGCGCGTAGCCCATGGGCAGCACGCGGGTAGCGCGCGGGTAGCACGCGGCAGCACCCGGCGATGAGAGGTCTCTCATCGCCACCTCACGTCACTCCCATCGACGCCCGCGAGTGTCGTCACCGGACGCACCGACACCCGGTGCCCGACCGGTCGGAGATCCCCGTGACCCTCACCTCCCTGCCCTCGCCGCCGCGTGGTGCTCCCGGACGGCTCGAGCACCCGCGGCAGCCCGAGCGCCCGCGGCGGGTGGCGCTGTACTCCCACGACACCCAGGGGCTGGGCCACATCCGGCGCAACATCGCCCTGGCCGCCGCGCTCGTCGCCGCCGAGCCGGACACCGACGTCCTGCTGCTCACCGGGGCGCCGGAGGCGACCGCGCTGCCGCTGCCCCCGCGGACCGACGTCGTGACCCTGCCGACGCTGCACAAGGACCACGCCGGCGGGTACGCCGCGCGGACCCTGGGCGTGACGCTCCCCGAGGTCCTCGCTCTGCGTTCGGCGATCCTCACCGCGACCCTGCTGGCCTTCGGGCCGGACCTGCTCGTGGTGGACAAGGTGGCCCGCGGTCTCGGCGGCGAGCTGGACCCGGCTCTCGAGGCCCTGCGGTCGACACCGACGGTGGTCGTCCTGGGCCTCCGCGAGGTCCTCGACGACCCGGCGGTCGCCCGCCGGCAGTGGGACGACGCCCGGACGACCGAGGCCGTGCGCGACCTCTACGACGCCGTCTGGGTCTACGGCGACCCGGCCGTGCACGACCTCGTGACCGAGTGCGGGCTGCCGGCCGCCGTCGCGGGCAAGGTGAGCTACACCGGGTACCTCGCGCACGGCCGTGGCGCGGGCGCCGTCGTGCGCACCCGCCCGACGCCGCGCGTGGCACCCCCGGCCACGCCCTACGTGCTGTGCCTGGTCGGCGGCGGCCAGGACGGCGTCGAGCTGGCGGAGGCGTTCCTGCGCGCGCCGCTGCCGGCCGGCCACACCGGCGTCGTGCTGACCGGGCCCTACATGCGCCGCGACGCCCGCGAGGCCCTGCGGTCGACGGCGGCCGACCGGCCCGGTCACGTGCTGCTGGAGTTCGTGCCGGACGCCGACCGCTTCATCGCCGGCGCCGCCGCGGTCGTGTCGATGGCGGGCTACAACAGCGTCTGCGAGCTCCTCGCGGCGGGCGCACCCACCCTGCTCGCGCCGCGGACGACGCCACGCGCGGAGCAGCTCGTGCGCGCGCGCAGCCTCGAGCGGGTCGGCCTCGCGTCGGTCCTCGAGCCGGGTGACGTCGAGCCCGCTGCCCTCGGCCGCTGGCTCGACGCAGCGGTGGGGCCGCGACCCGCCGCACCGGCCGGCCCGATCGACCTCGACGGTCTCGCCCGCGTCCCGAGGCTCGCCGCCGCGCTCCTGGACCGCGCCGAGCTCCTGGACCGCGCCGCACGCCGCGCGCACGCCCGCCCGCCGACCGCCCCGACCGTCCGCACCGCCCCGACCGTCCGAGCGACGACCGTCCCGACGACCCAGCCGACCGCCACCAGCCTGACCCGACCCCAGGAGCCCGCCCGTGTCCCCGTCTGAGCGCCGCACCGCCTACGTGCTGAAGATGTACCCCCGGTTCTCCGAGACGTTCATCGTCAACGAGCTGCTCGCCGTGGAGGCGGCCGGCGAGCACGTCGACGTCTTCTCGTTGCGCACGCCGGTCGACGGACGCTTCCACGAGGCGCTGGCGCAGGTGCGGGCCTCGGTGACCTACGTCCGGTCGGCCGGCCTGCGCGCCGCGGACGTGTGGGAGTGCCTCGCGGGCGCCCGGGCCGAGCTGCCCGGCCTCGCCGCGTGCCTCGACGAGCTGCTCGAGGTCGCGGTGGTCGACGCGGTGCAGGCGGTCGAGGTCGCCGTCCAGCTCCGCCGACGCGGCATCACGCACGTGCACGCCCACTTCGCGAGCGTCGCCACGACCGTCGCGCGGCTCAGCGCGCGCCTCGCCGGGGTGCCGTACAGCTTCACGGCCCACGCCAAGGACATCTTCCACGACGACGTCGACCCCGGGGACCTGCGCCGCAAGCTCACCGACGCCGCGGAGGTCGTCACCGTGAGCGACTACAACCTGGCCCACCTGCGCGCGAGCTTCGGCACGGCGGCGGCGTCGGTCGTGCGGGTCTACAACGGCCTGGACCTCGACACCTTCCCCGGCGCGGACCCCGCCGACCGTCCCTGCGTCGTCGCCGCGGTCGGGCGCCTCGTGGAGAAGAAGGGGTTCGCGGACCTGGTCGACGCGATCGCCCTCCTCGTGGCGGACGGCGTCCCGGTCCGCCTGGACCTCGTCGGCACCGGGCCGTGCGAGGCCGACCTGGCCGCGCAGGTCGAGCGCCTCGGTCTCGGCGACCACGTGCGGCTGCTCGGCGCGCTGCCGCAGAGCCGGGTCCGCGAGGTCGTGCAGGGCGCCGCCGCGTTCGCCGCGCCGTGCGTCGTGGGGACCGACGGCAACCGCGACGGCCTGCCGACCGTGCTGCTCGAGGCGATGGCGCTGGGCACCCCGGCGGTCGCGACCCCGGTGACCGGGATCCCCGAGGTCGTCCACGACGGCCGCACCGGGCTGCTCGTGCCCGAGCACGACCCGGCGGCCCTCGCGGACGCGCTGCGCCGGCTGCTGAGCGACCCCGCCCTGCGGGTCCGGCTCGCGAGCGGCGCCCGCGCGGTCGTCGAGGACCGGTTCGACGTGCACCGGCAGGCGGCCGTGCTGCGGTCGGTGTTCGCCGGCTCCCTTCGTCCCGCCGGCTCCCCCGGCACCGCCGTCCCGCCCGGCTCCCCGTCCCGTCCGGCACCCCCGGCACCCCCCACTCCCCGGCACGGTCGACGCCGTCCCGGGCGTCGGCGCCCACGGCCGGGACCTGCTCGCGGGGGCCGGGCGATGAGGGTCGCGTACGTCTGCACCGACCCCGGCATCCCGGTGTGGGGCAGCAAGGGTGCCTCCGTGCACGTCCAGGCCGTCCTGCGCGAGCTCGTGCGCCGCGGCGCCCACGTCGACCTCGTCTGCGCCCGGGAGGGCGGCACACCGCCGGCCGACCTCGCGACGGTCCGGGTGCACCGGCTGCCCGCCGTGGGCCGCGGGCCCGCCGCCGAGCGCGAGCGCGCGGCCCAGCGCAGCGACCGGGCGGTCGCGGACGTGCTCGGCGCGCTGCCCCCACCGGACCTCGTGTACGAGCGCTACGCGCTGTGGGGCCGGACGGCGACGGCATGGGCCGCGGCGGCCGGCGTCCCGAGTGTGCTCGAGGTCAACGCCCCGCTGGTCGCCGAGCAGGCGGCGCACCGCGAGCTCGCCGACCGCGCCGCCGCCGAGGCGGTGGCCGCCGAGGCGCTCGGTGCAGCCGGCGTGGTGGCGTGCGTGAGCGACGCGGTGGCCGACTGGGTGCGGGCGTCCGGACGCACCCACGCCGTCCTCACGGTCCCCAACGGGGTCGACACGGACGCCGTCGTGCCCGCACCCCGGCCGACCGCCCCCGCCGGGTCGGACCCGTTCACGGTGGGGTTCGTCGGGACGCTCAAGGCGTGGCACGGCGTGGACGTCCTGCTCACCGCGCTCGACCGGCTGCACCGGACGGACCCGTCCTGGCGCGGCCTCGTCGTCGGCGACGGTCCGTGCGGGGCGGACCTGCGCGCGGCCGCGGGGCGGCACGTGGCGTTCACCGGGGCGCTCGCGCCGGCCGACGTCCTGACCCACCTGCACCGGATGGACGTCGCGTGCGCGCCCTACCCGGACCTGCCCGACCTCTACTTCTCCCCGCTCAAGGTCGTCGAGTACCTGGCCGCGGGCGTCCCGGTGGTCGCGAGCGCGGTCGGTCAGCTGCCCCGCACGCTCGACGGCGGCCGCCTCGGCGCCCTGGTGACCCCCGGCGACCCGGCCGACCTCGCCCGGGCCCTCGCGGCCCTGCGGCACGACGCCGCACGCCGGGCGGAGCTCGGTCGCGCGGGCCGCACCGCCGCCGTCGCCGACCACACGTGGCGCGCCGTCGTCGACCGGCTGCTCGGCGCGGCTCTCGACGCCCCGGCCCGGGCGGGCGCCCGATGAGCCGCGGGTCGCGCCCCGCCGGGCTGCGGGAGGCCGTCCCGGGGCTGCGCCGCACGCTGCGCGAGTTCCGCCCGCACGTGCGCGAGCAGCGGCGGCTCATCGCCGGGGGCGGGGCGGCTCTGCTCGCCGAGGTCGCGCTGCGGCTGCTCGAGCCGTGGCCGCTGAAGTGGGTGCTGGACGCCGTCGTCGTCGCCGCGGGGGCGGACCTGGCGGTCCGCCCGCCGGACGACCTCGGCGCCCTGCTGCTCGTCGCGTCGCTCGCCGTCGTCGCCGTCGTGACGCTGCGCGCCGGGGCGTCCTACCTCATGACGGTGTGCTTCGCGCTCGCCGGCAACCGGGTGCTGACCCGGGTGCGGGCCGAGCTGTACGCGCACCTGCACCGGCTGTCCCTCGCGTTCCACGACCGGGCGCGCACCGGCGACCTGGTCACCCGGGTGACCGGGGACGTCGGCCGCGTCCAGGAGGCGACCGTCACCGCGCTCCTCCCCTGCTGGGGAACGTCGTCACCCTCGTCGGGATGCTCGTCGTCATCGCCGTGCTCGACCTCCAGCTCGCCGGGGTCGTGCTCCTGGTGTTCCCCCTGTTCGCCCTGGTCAGCGTCCGGCTCACGCGCCGGATCAGCACGGTCTCGCGCGGCCAGCGCACCGCCGAGGGGGCGCTCGCCTCCATGGCGACCGAGTCGTTGTCCTCGATGACGGTCGTCCAGGCGTACAGCCTCGAGGGCCCGCTGCAGCGGGCGTTCGGCGGCAGCAACGACAAGAGCCTCACCGAGGGGGTCAAGGCCAAGCGGCTGTCCGCGGGCCTCGAGCGCAAGACCGACGCCCTCGTCGGCCTGGCGACCGGGCTCGTGCTCTACCTCGGCGCGCAGCGGGTCCTGGCCGGCGCGCTCACCCCCGGTGAGCTCGTCGTGTTCCTCACCTACCTCAAGACGGCGTTCAAGCCGCTGCGCGACGTCGCCAAGTACACCGGCCGCATCGCGAAGGCCGCGGCGTCCGGCGAGCGCATCGTCGACGTCCTGCAGACCGCGCCCGACCTGGCGGACCGGAGCTGGGCCCGCCCGGCGCCCCGCTTCCGCGGCGACGTCCGCTTCGAGGGGGTGCACCTGTCCTACACGCCGGGTCACCCCGTCCTGCGTGGGCTCGACCTCGTGGTCCACCCCGGGGAGCGGGTCGCGGTGGTCGGGCCGTCCGGCTCGGGGAAGTCGACGCTGCTGTCGCTGCTGTCCCGGCTGCGCGACCCCGACGACGGCCGGGTGCTCGTCGACGGGCACGACCTGCGCGACCTGACGCTGGCCTCGGTGCGCGAGCAGGTCGCCGTCGTCCTGCAGGAGAGCGTCCTGTTCGCGACGTCGATCCGGGAGAACATCGCCCTCGGCCGGCCCGGCGCCACCGACGACGACGTCGTCGCGGCCGCTCGCCTCGCGGGGGCGGACGGCTTCGTCCGGGACCTGCCGCACGGGTACGACACCGTGGTCGGCGAGCGTGGCGCGACCCTGTCCGGCGGGCAGCGCCAGCGCGTCGCGATCGCCCGCGCCGCGTTGCGGGACGCCCCGATCGTCGTCCTGGACGAGGCGCTCACCGGGCTCGACGGTGACACCGAGGCCGAGGTGGTGGCCGCGCTCGGCCGCCTGACCGCCGGCCGCACCACGTTCGTCATCACGCACGACCTCGACGCCGCCCGGGACTGCGACCGTGTGGTCCGCCTTCGGGACGGTCGCGTCGAGCCCACCCCGCCGGCCATGCCCGAGCCGGCCGACCCTGTGCCGGCCGACCCCGTGCCGGCCGTCCCTGTGCCGGCAGATCTCGAGGAGGTGCGCCGTGCTGTCGCCCGGTGACGAGACCCTGGTCCGCCGCGACCCCCTGACCGGGCTGGCGCTGCTGCTCGACGACGACGCACTGGCCGAGCGGCTCGGCGCCCCGGTCAGCCGCGGCTACCTGCGACACAAGCGCGGGGTGTCCTGCACGCTGGCCCTGGACGTCGGCGGCCGGCCCGCGTTCGCCCTCGCCTACCGGCCGGGGGCGCCCAAGCTCGCCAAGACGGTCGCGGCCGCACGACCGGACGACCTCCTGCTCGTGGACGACGCCGCGGGCGTCGTCGTCGCGCGGCCCCCGGCGGACCGGGACCTGCCCGCCCTCGCCCGGCTGGCCCGCGACCCCGCCCGCCTGCTCGCGCGGGTCGGCGTGCGCGGGATCGGCGTGCGCGGGGTCGGCGTGCGCGGGGTCGGCGACCCGGCCGACCCGGCCGAACCTGCTGCCGACCCTGCCGCCTCGGGGCTGCGCACCCTCGCCCACAAGCCGCAGCGGCGGTGGGTCGGCCTGCTGACCCCGGCGTCCGGGGAGGCGGTCGTGCTGCGCGTGCACCGCCCGGCCGACACGCTCGCCACGCTCGGCGGCACCCGGGCGCTGCAGGGCGCCGGGCTGCGGGTGCCCCAGATACTGGGGGCCGACGCCACGCGCGGGGTCGTCGCGCTGACCTGGGTCCCGGGGACGGGGCTGCACCGGCTGCTCGCGGCGGGTACGGCGACCGCGGACGACCTGCGAGCCACGGGCGCAGCCCTGGCCGCGCTGCACGCGCTGCCCGCCGGCGCCCTGCCGGTCCGGTCCGCCCCCGACGAGGTGACGGACCTGCGCCGTGCCGCCGAGGCCGTGAGCTCGCTGGACCCGACCCTGGCCGGCCGCGCCCACGCGCTCGCCGAACGGCTGGCCGTCGCACTGTCCGACCGCCGGACCTCCCCGGTCACTGTGCACGGCGACTTCTCGGCCGACCAGGTCGTGATCGACGCCGACGGGACGGTTGGCCTGGTCGACCTCGACGCGGTGGGCGGCGGCGAGGCCGAGGGGGACCTCGGCAGCGCGATCGCCGCCCTGCACAGCGGCGCGGTCCGCGGCGCGGACCGGCTCGGCCCGTGGGCCGCGGCGGACGTGACCGGACCGGCGTCCGCCCTCCTCGCGGGCCATGAGGCGGCGGGCTGCGCCGCGACGGTCGACGAGGACCGGCTGCGCGTCCACACCGCCGCCGCCCTGCTGCGACGCGCCGTCGATCCCTTCCGCCGCTGCAGCCCCCGGTGGCCGGACGAGGTCGCCCGGCTCCTCACCACCGCGGAGGACGCCGAGCTCGCCGGGTGGGCCGGTCGGTCGCGCATGCCCGTCGGCGGTGCCCGGTGACCGCGCTCGCGCACGTGGCCCGGGTCGCCGACGCGCACGGCCTGCGGCTGGGGCGCGCGTGGCCGCGCAGCGGCGAGCACCTGCTGCTCGAGCTCGTCCCGCCGCACGGTCCGGCCGTCGCCGGGCAGTGGTTCGCGGACCCGGCACGTGCCGCCCACGTCGCTGCCGCGACCGGCCGCCCCGCTCACCTCGTCGGCCTGCCGCCCGCCGCGTCCCCGTCCGCGCGAACGGCGCCGACCGCGGCCGGCACGGAGCCCCCGGGAGCGCAGGCACGCCCGGCAGCACGGGCACGCCCGGGGGCGTCGTGGTGCAGCCGGCCGGGGCGGACCGGCGCCTGCGCGTGCTGGCGGACCTGCTGCGCGACCCGGGTGCGGCGCTCGTCGCCCACCGACCGGAGCGTCGCGCCGTCGTCCGGCTCGGGGACGGGTCCTACGCCAAGGTCGTCCGGCCCGACCGCGCGGCCGAGGTGGCCCGGACGGCCCGTGCCGCCGCCGTCCCCGGGGTGCGGGTGCCGCCCGTGCTGCACGTCGACGCCCACGCCGGCGTCGTGGTCACGGGCCCGCTGCCCGGGCGCACGCTGCACGCCCTGCTGGGCGACCCGACCGCCGACGTCGTGACGGCCGCGCGGGAGGTCGGCCGCACCCTCGCCGCCCTGCACACGACCCCACCGCCCCCGACGCCCCGGTGCACGACGCCACCGCGGAGCTCGCGGTGCTGCACCGCTGGCAGGCGCTCGCCGCGGCGCACGGCGTGCCGGTCGACGTCCCGCAGCCGGCGTGGCCGGGCAGCGCCGGTCCGCTGGTGACCGTCCACCGGGACCTGCACGACAAGCAGCTGCTCGTCGACGGCTCGGGCGGGATCGGGCTGCTGGACTTCGACCTCGCGGCGGCCGGGGAGGCCGCCCTGGACCTGGCCAACCTGCTCGTCCACCTCGAGCTCCGCGTGCACCAGGGGTGTGCTCGGCGGCTCGCGCGGCGGCGGCGCGGGACGCCGTCCTGGCGGGGTACCGCCCCGAGCCGCACGTGCTGGCTCGCGTCCCGGCGTACGCGGCGGCCACCCGGGCACGCCTCGTGGCGGTGTACGGCTTCCGACCCGGGTCGGCGGCCGCGGCGCGGCGGCTGGTGAGCGACGAGCAGGGCACGATGAGCACCGAGGCGGCCGCCCCTCGCGCCACCGCGGCGTCGGAGGGTCCGGCGCGTGGTCGCCCACGGGCCGCGGGACGGGAGCACGGGCATGAAGCGGATCCTCATCGCGGAGGACGAGGAGCGGATCGCGTCGTTCGTGGCCAAGGGCCTGCGGGCGGGCGGCTTCACCCCCACCGTCGTCGGCGACGGCCTCGACGCGCTCGACCACGCGTCGTCGGGCGAGTTCGACCTGCTCATCCTGGACGTCGGGCTGCCACGCCTGGACGGGTTCGCGGTCCTCGCCCGCCTGCGCGAGACCCGCGTCACCATCCCGGTCATCATGCTCACGGCCCGGGACTCCGTCGCCGACACCGTGGCCGGCCTGGAGGGCGGCGCGGACGACTACGTGCCCAAGCCGTTCCGGTTCGAGGAGCTCCTGGCCCGGGTCCGGCTGCGGCTGCGCGAGGAGCGGGCCGCCGAGGTCACCGTGCTGACCGCGGGTGACCTGTCGCTCGACCTGCGCACCCGCCGGGCGACGACCGCGGGACGCACCGTCGACCTGTCGGCCCGCGAGTTCGCCCTCGCCGAGATGTTCCTGCGCAACCCGGGCCAGGTGCTGTCCCGTGAGCAGATCCTCAGCCAGGTGTGGGGCTTCGACTTCGACCCCGGCTCCAACGTCGTGGACGTCTACATCGCCTACCTGCGCAAGAAGCTCGGGCCGCAGCGCATCGAGACGGTGCGCGGGATGGGCTACCGGCTCGCGGACGGCTGACTCCGGGCACGCCGGCGGCCTCCCTCGTCGAGGAGGCCGCCGGTCGTGCGTGCCCGGACGCGGTCAGGTGCCGGTCACACCGCCCCGTGGAACGTGCGGGACAGCACGTCGAGCTGCTGCTCGCGGGTCAGCCGCGTGAAGTTCACCGCGTACCCGGACACCCGGATGGTCAGCTGCGGGTACTTGTCCGGGTTCTCCATCGCGTCGGTGAGCGTGTCGCGGTTGAGCACGTTGACGTTGACGTGGAACCCGTGGGAGAGGGTGTACCCGTCGATGAGCCCGACGAGGTTGCCGACCTGCTCCTCGCGCGTCCGGCCGAGGCCCGACGGGACGACGGTGGACGTCAGCGAGATTCCGTCCTGGGCGTCGTCGTACGGCAGCTTCGCCACGGACAGCGCGCTGGCGAGCATGCCGTGGGTGTCGCGGCCGTTCATCGGGTTCGCACCCGGCGCGAACGGCTGGCCGGTGCGACGCCCGTCGAGGGTGTTGCCGGTGTGCTTGCCGTAGACGACGTTCGACGTGATGGTCAGCACCGACTGCGTGTGCACGGCGTCCCGGTAGGTCGGCTGCCGGCGGATCTTCGCCATGAAGGACCGCACGAGCGCCACCGCGATGTCGTCGGCGCGGTCGTCGTCGTTGCCGTAGGTCGGGAAGTCACCCTCGACGTCGTAGTCCACGACGAGACCGGTCTCGTCCCGCACGGGCCGGACGGTCGCGTACCGCAGCGCCGACAGCGAGTCGACCGCGACGGACAGGCCCGCGATGCCGCACGCGAGCGTCCGGCGGACGGCGCGGTCGTGCAGCGCCATCTCCAGCCGCTCGTAGGCGTACTTGTCGTGCATGTAGTGGATGCAGTTGAGGGCGTCCACGTAGGTCTCGGCGAGCCAGTCCAGCAGCGCGTCGTAGGCCGGGTACACGGCGTCGTAGGTGAGCACGTCACCGGCGAGCGGAGCGGAGACCGGGGCGACCTGGTCGCCGGTGATCTCGTCGCGGCCGCCGTTGATCGCGTACAGCAGCGCCTTGGCGACGTTGACCCGCGCGCCGAAGAACTGCATCTGCTTGCCGACCGTCATCCCCGAGACGCAGCACGCGATCGCCGCGTCGTCACCGCACTGCTCGCGCAGCAGGTCGTCGGACTCGTACTGGATGGCCGAGGTGTCGATCGAGACCTGCGCGCAGAACCGCTTGAACCCGTCCGGCAGCGCGGCGCTCCACAGCACGGTGAGGTTCGGCTCGGGCGCCGGGCCGAGGTTGTAGAGGGTCTGGAGGTAGCGGAACGACGTCCGGGTGACCAGGGGCCGGCGGTCGTCGCCGATCCCGCCGATCGACTCGGTGACCCAGGTCGGGTCGCCGGAGAACAGCGCGTCGTACTCGGGCGTGCGCAGGAAGCGCACGATCCGCAGCTTGATGACGAAGTCGTCGATGATCTCCTGCGCCTCCTCCTCGGTGAGGAGGCCGTCGGCGAGGTCGCGCTCGAGGTAGATGTCGACGAAGGTCGACGTCCGGCCGAGCGACATCGCGGCGCCGTTCTGCTCCTTCACCGCGGCGAGGTAGGCGAAGTAGAGCCACTGCACGGCCTCGCGGGCGGTGGTGGCCGGGCCGGAGATGTCATAGCCGTACGAGGCGGCCATCGTCTTGAGCTCACCGAGCGCGCGGATCTGCTCGGCGACCTCCTCGCGGTCGCGGATGACGTCCTCGACGGAGCGCTCGAGGTCCAGCTCGGCGCGCTCGAGGTTCTTGGCGGCGACGAGGGCGTCCACGCCGTAGAGGGCGACACGGCGGTAGTCCCCGATGATGCGGCCGCGGCCGTAGGCGTCCGGCAGGCCGGTGACGATGTGGCTCTTGCGCGCGGCGCGGACGTGGGGCGGGTAGACGTCGAAGACGCCCGCGTTGTGGGTCTTGCGGTACTCGGTGAAGATCTTCGCCACCGTCGCGTCCGGCGTGTAGCCGTAGGTCTTCAGGGCGTTCTCCACCATGCGGTACCCGCCGTTGGGCATGATCGCGCGCTTGAGCGGCGCGTCGGTCTGCAGCCCGACGATGATCTCGTTCTCCGCGTCGATGTACCCCGGGGCGTGGGCCGTGATGGTCGACGGCGTCGTGGCGTCCACGTCGTACACGCCCTTGGCGCGCTCCTCGGGGAACATCGCGGTCAACCGCGCCCAGATGCCCGCCGTGCGCGGCGTCGCGCCGGCCAGGAAGCCAGCGTCGCCGGTGTACGGGGTGTAGTTGCGCTGGATGAAGTCGCGGACGTCGACGCCGTCCTGCCACGGCCCGGGGACGTACCCGCGCCAGGCGGGCGTGGTGGTCGTGGCCGGCTCGGTCGACGCGGTCGTCGTCATGGTCGGGAGTTCCTCTCCGATGTCCACCCCGTCGAGGGGCGGTGCACCGGGACCCTCCCGGTGCGTCGTCCCCTCGACTCTGCCGCCCGCCCGGCGGCCTGGCGTAGGTCTTCGGTCCCGGGCTGCCCCGCGACCGGACGTCGTGCCCGACGACGGCCGGTCATGTGGATGCGCGATCGGCGAGGAGGATGTCCGGGTGAGCACCCCCGCACGCCGCGCCGACCGGACGTCAGCACGGTCGACCTGGTCGGAGGGGTCGAGCCCCTCCGACTGGAGCTGCACGGCTCCGACGACCGCTGGTCCGAGATGTACCTCGCCCATCGCCGTCGGATCCTCGACGCCCTGGCAGACCGGGACATCGGGATCGAGCACATCGGCTCCACCGCCGTGCCCGGTCTGGCCGCGAAGCCGATCGTCGACATCGTGGTCACGGTGGACGACATCACCGCCGAGGAGAACTACCTCGACGCGCTCCTGGCCGCGGGGTACCAGCTGCGGGTCCGCGAGCCGGCGCACCGCCTCGTGCGCACCCCCGAGCGGGACGTCCACGTCCACCTCTACGAGCACGGCGATCCGGCCGTGGACGACTACCTCCTGCTCCGCGACCATCTCCGGGCCGACGCGGACGACCGCGCCCTCTACGAGGCCACGAAGAGGGCTCTGCTCGGCAGGCCCTGGGACGACATGAACGCGTACGCGGACGCCAAGACCGACGTCATCCTCGCGATCAAGGCGCGGGCACGGGCGGCTCGCGAGCGGTGAGTCCGCGTACCTCGCCGGTGAGGGACGAGGACCCGGACCCGGAGGGCGGGACGGCTCCGACGGCGCCCGCGACGTAGGCTGCCGTTCGTGGCGACGTTCTCATCCGTGACGCAGCAGCACGTCCTCCAGGCCCTCGCCGAGTACGACGCCCGGGGCGAGGAGGAGTTCCTCGACGTCTACGGTTTCGTCCGGTCCGACGACTACCCGGTCGTCCACGAGGGCCGCACCTACGACTCCCGCGCGGTGCTCGGCGTCGCGCACCGGTTCGCGACCGGCCGCATCGCGACACCCGAGGAGGTCGCGAGCGGCTTCGACGGTGCCGTGGCGATCCTGCGCCGCCGGGGGTTCACGGTCACCGAGCCGTTCTTCGCCCCGACCGGGACGGCTCGGACGGCGCGCACGACCCGCGCACCCCGGGCGACGACGCTGCGGGCCTCGACCGCGACGCGGACCCCCACCCGGCGCGTGGCCACCGCGCCGGAGCGGGCACCGTCCATCTGCCCGACGTGCTCGATGGCACTCCCGGGAACGGGCGTCTGCGACAACTGCAGCTGACCGCTGCGCTCACGCGCGCCGTGGTGCGGCCGGCGCGCGTCGCCGGTCCACGGTCCCGTCGGGGACACTGGGCACAGCAGCACACCGCCACGTGAACGAGGAGTCAGCCGTGCCCCAGGGAACCGTCCGTTGGTTCGACGCCGAGCGGGGGTTCGGCTTCCTCGCTCTCGAGGACGACGCCGAGGACCTGTTCGTGCACGCGTCCGAGATCGTCGGTGACGACGGGCCGAAGCAGCTCCGCGAGGGGCAGGTGGTCGAGTTCGAGCTGGGCGAAGGGGCCCGCGGTCCGCAGGCACGCCGCGTCCGGGTCACGGGCGACCACGCCGCCGACGCGCCCCTCGGCGTGCTCGGCACCGTCACCTGGTACGAGCCGGGCAAGGGATACGGCTTCCTCACGCCCGACGGCGGTGGCGCCGAGATCTTCGTGCACAGCTCGGCGATCGTGGGGGGCGGCGTCGTCTCGGAGGGGCAGCGGGTCGCGTTCCTCGTCGTCGACGGCGAGAAGGGCCCGCAGGCCGACCACCTCCTGCCGCTCGGCGCCACCGCCGCGCCAGCCGCGGCGTCCGACGGAGCCGACGGCACCGTGACCTGGTACGACGCCGACAAGGGCTTCGGGTTCATCTCCCCCGAGTCCGGCGGCGACGACGTGTTCGTCCACGTCCGCGCGCTGGCCGGCGGGCTCACCGAGCTGGTCGAGGGTGACCGCGTCACCTACGACGTCGCCGTGGGCGACAAGGGCCCGCAGGCTCGCGACGTGCGGCTCGCGGGCGGCCCGGTCCACCGTGGCGCACCCACCGCCGCGCCGGCCCGTGGTCGGTCGACCCGTCCGACGGGGTCCGGCGCCCCCGTGCGCGGCGGCGAGGGCGTCGTCGCGCGCTACGACGCCGACCGCGGCTTCGGCTTCATCACCCCGGACTCCGGCGGCGCCGACCTGTTCGTGCACGTGTCGGTCGTCCGGGGCGACGAGGCCCTGGAGGAGGGCGACCGGGTCCGGTTCACCGTGCGTCAGGGCGACCGGGGACCGCAGGCGGATCGCGTCGAGCTGCTGTGACCGAGCGGGCGGGCCGGGACGCGATGCGCAGACGCCGGGCGCTCGCCGGGACGGCAGGGGTCGCCATCGCCGCTCTCGCGAGCGCCTGGCTCGTCGTCGGCCTCAACCCGCGGCTCGAGCAGGGCGAGGTGGCGTGGGCGTCGGAGGTGGTCGACACCAGCGACCCCGACCGGGGGTGGACGGCCGTCGACCCGGCGCCGGGTGAGGCCCGGGTCATGGCGTCCTACCGCAGCACCGGACCGGTCCCGGTCCGCGTGGCCGCCGTCCCCGACCAGCCGGCGGTCCTGCGCTCGGAGGTCAGCGTCCTCGGCGAGCGCGACGTCCTGCTGCCCGAGCACGCGGCACCGGCGGTGACCGTCCCGCGGGGCGGCTCCGTCGCCGTCTGGCAGACCCTGGACTTCCCGTGCGTCGACCTCGGCGCCGACAGCGGTGTGGTCGTGGAGCACGTGCTGGTCGACGTCACGACGCTGGGGATCACCCGCCGGCTCGAGCTGCCGCTCCACCCGAGCGCGGTGACGCTGCGGAGCTCGACCGACCGGGTCTGCCCCGGCGGCTGACCGGGTCGCGCCGGCTGCGCGGTGGGTGCTCCTCGGATCGAGCCCGAGTGCGCCGTCAGGTCTGCGAGACGGGGCTGATGACCAGCTCGTCGATGCGCACCCAGGGCGGTGACTCCAGGACGAAGCGGACCGCCCGGCCGACGTCGTCGGGGCGGAGCATCACGGAGCGGGCGTCGTCGTCGGGCACGTGGGGACGCAGGCCCAGGAAGTCGGTGTCCACGTCGCCCGGGCACAGGTGGCTCGCCCGCACGCCGTTCCGGGCCTCCTGCGCGTTCAGGGTCTGGCACAGCGAGCGCAGTGCGCTCTTGCTCGCGCTGTAGGCGACACCCGCGAGGGGCGAGAAGCGCCACCCGGCGTACGAGGAGATCACCACGACCTGACCGCCAGCGGTCCGCAGGTCGGGGAGCGCGGTGTCGACCGTCCGGACGACCGCGGTGAGGTTGGTGTCGATGACCGCCTGCACCTCGCTCATCGACTGGTCCGCCCACGTCCGGCGCGGTGAGTTCAGACCGGCGGAGAGCACGAGGTCGTCCACCCCACCCCAGGCGGACGAGATCGCGGCGTGCGCCCCGGCGAGCGCGTCACCGTCGCGGGCGTCCAGCGGCAGGACCATGGCCTCGCCGCCGGCCTCCGCCACGAGCGTCGCGGTCTCGGCCAACCGGTCCGGGCGCCGTCCGCTCAGGGCGACCCGGCGACCGGCAGCGGCGGCGACCGCGGCCGCCCTCCCCATCCCGCTGCCCGCGCCGGTGACCCACAGGACGCGCGAGCCGGCCATCATCGCCCCTCGGCGAGCTCGTAGGCCCGCTGCGGCAGCTGGGTGGCGAGCTTCCCGCCGCTGACGTCGATCAGCGTGCCGGTGATGTAGCGGGAGGCGTCGCTCGCGAGGAAGCAGAGCAGGTCGCAGACCTCCTGGGCGTCGCCCCACCGGCGCAGGGTCAGGGTGTCGAGCAGCCTGTCCTGGGTGGCCTGGTCCTTCTCCAGGAAGCCGTTCAGCTCGCTCGGGATCATCCCGGGTGCGTAGGCGTTCGCGGTGATGTTCCACGGCCCGAGCTCTCCGGCGAGGACCCGGGTGAGCTGGACGACGGCGGCCTTGGACGCCGCGTACGCGGCGCTCCCGACGCTGGGGACCACCGCGGCGAAGGAGGCCGCGTTGATGATGCGGCCGCTCCCCTGCTGCTTCATCGCGGGCATCACCGCCTTGCAGGTCCGGAAGGTGCCGGTCACGTTCACGTCGAGGACGAAGCTCCACGTCGCGGCGTCGACCTCCTCGATCAGTCCTTCACCGAGGACGCCCGCGTTGTTGACCAGGACGTCGATCCGACCGAAGCGCTCGAGCGTGGCCGCCACGGCGTGCTCCACCGACTCGTCCGACCGCACGTCGCACCTCAACGCCAACGCCGCCCCGTCGGTCGCGTCGCCACGGGCCGCCACCCACGAGACCGCGGCCTCGTCGACGTCCGTGGCGACGACCCGAGCCCCTCGTGGAGGAACGACTCGGCGATGGCGCGACCGATGCCGCGCCCGGCGCCGGTGACCAGCACGACCTTGCCCGCGAGATTCAGCTCCATGCGCGCCACTGTGCCACGCCGCACCCGGCGCCTACTCGTCGATCGCCTCGACACCCTGCCGTTCGAGCTCGGCGAGGCGGTCACGCATGTGCTGGAGCACCTCGGGCGGGTGCCCCTCCCAGTCGGTGACCTCGTCGACCACCCGCAGCGGCTCCCGGGTGCGGTAGGACCGCGTGGGGTTGCCGGGGAACCGCGTGTCGGTGAGGTTCGGGTCGTCCTCGAACGGTCCCGTGGGTTCGACGCGGTAGACCCGGCCCCGGCCGTCACCGACCGCGAGCTCGGCCCCCCACACCGCGGCGTCCAGGGTCGCGGTGAGGTAGACGAAGTGCCCCGGCCTCCGGGCGCCGAAGTTCGCGACGCGGCCGGGCACGAGCAGGTCACCGGGGCGCAGGTCGGCGCGCGTGCCGTGGAAGAAGGGGCCCGCGTCCAGCACGCCGGCCGGCGTCGGGTCGTCGGTCATGCCCACCCCGTTTCGGCGTCGGTCCGGGTGCCCAGCCAACCCGGCTCGCGGGCGGCCGGACAAGCCCCCGGCGGCAGGCGTCGCCCTACCGGAGCGCCACGAGCCGGCCGTGGTCGTCGGGCGGCAGGTCCCCGGGCGCGGTCGCGGTGACCGCGAAGGTCCGCAGGTCCGCGCGCCCGTCCACCACGGTCGCCCACGCCGTGTCGGCGGCGTCCCGCCCGGTCGCGATCCGCACCAGCGTCGGGCGCGGGGCGAGCCGCGTCGCGTCCCACACGGTCCACACGCCGTCGACCTCGGCCTCCACGACGGCGTGCATGTCCATCGGGCTCAGGCCGGGCGCGTACACCGAGACGACCCGCGCCGGGACGCCGGCCGCGCGGCACAGCATCGCGACGGCGTGCGCGTAGTCCCGGCAGACCCCGGTGCCGGACAGCAGGGTCTCGACCGCGTCCGTCGTCGGGCCGCTCGAGCCGGCCGTGTACGCGGTCCGGCCGGCGACGTGGTCGCACACCGCCCGGACCCGGTCGCCCGCCCCGGCGATGCCGCCGAACTCGCCGGCGGCGAGCCCCAGGACCCGGTCCGACGGGCAGTACCGGCTCGGGCGCAGCGCCTCGACGCGCTCCGCGAGCGTGACCGGCGACGGCGCCGCGACCGGCGACGCGGGCACCCGCGCCCGGTACCGCACCGTCAGCACACCCCCGGTGCCCGGACGACGTGCTGACGCCCGCCCGCGGGCGCACCCACCACCGAGACCTCCACGTCGCCGCCGTCGCACCGGACGTCGAGGTCCTCGTCCAGGCCGCCCACCGCTGCAGCGCCCGCACCCGCCGCGCCCCCACGAGCTGAGCCCGCACCCGCTGCGCCCCGAGCTGCGCCCGCCGTCGCGACCGCCACCTGCAGCGCGAACGTCGTCGGGCCCCTGACGTCCCAGGTCATCTCGCAGGTGACGACGCTGACGCCGCTCGGTGCGCCGCCGTCCCCCGGCATCCCGCTCACCGTCACCCGACCCGCGTGATCTCGACCTGCACCCGCAGCGACGACGAGCCGCCCGGGCTCGCGTAGACACCGCGCACGGGTGAGACGTCGCCGTAGTCCCGGGCCCGCCCGACGACGACGTGCCGGTCGCCCACCGGTGCGCCGCTGGTCGGGTCGACCGCCAGCCAGGACCCCACCCAGGCCTCGATCCACGCGTGGCTCTCCCCCACGACCGTGACACCGACCTGCGGCTCGACCACCGGGTGCAGGTAGCCGGACACGTACCGGGCGGGGACGCCGGCAGCCCGCAGGAAGGCGATCGCGACGTGCGCGAAGTCCTGGCAGACGCCGCTGCCCTGCGCCCACGCCTCGGCCGCCGTGGTCGCGACCCGGGTCGCACCGGCGCGGTACGTCAGGTGCTCGCGGGCCAGGGCCGACGCGGCATGGACGGCCGTCTCCGGGTCCGGCTCGTCGACGACCTCGGCCAGCGACCCACGCATCGCCGCGTCCATCGCGGTGTACCGCGTCGGGCTGAGCAGCTCGGCGAAGGTGTTGCGGAGCTCCGCGGACCGCAGCTCCACCCAGGTCGCCCGCGGCTCGTCGCGGGGCGCCGGGCCACCCGCCGTCTCCACGAGCGACGACGCCACGACGTCGAGCCGGTCGTGCGGCCGGTGCAGGTCGAACGCCGTGACCTGCGTGCCCCAGTAGTCGTGGTACCGCTGCGGGGTGGACGGTGGATCGGTCCGGACGACGGCCTCGAGCGTCGTCTGCGAGGGCGTCGTCTGCGGGGTCAGCCGCGCCTCGTTGTACGACGACGTCACGGGTGCGGCGTACGAGAACGACGTGGTGTGGACGATCTTCAGACGCATGCTCACAGGGCGGCCTCCCGGTGCCACTCGAGGGGGACGCCCGGTCGGAAGTACCGCCGCGCGACGGCGCCGGACGCCACGGCGACGGCGTCCTGGAGCATCCGCAGGTGGGTCGGCATCGCGTCCAGGAGGTCCTCCGGACGGCCGTACTCGATCGCGGTGCGGGCACGCCCGAGGGCGCGTCTCGCCTCGTCCGCGACACCCGCCCGGCCGACCAGCGGCTGCAGCGCGGTGAGGCAGTCCTCCGCGGTGCGCAGGGCGCAGAACACCGACCGCGGGAAGAGGCGGTCCAGCAGGAGGAACTCCGCGACCCGTGCGGGTTCGATCCGGCCGCGGTAGGTCCGCAGGTGCGCCTCGTAGGCGCCGCACAGGCGCAGGAGGGTGACCCACGAGTGGGTGGTCGTCACGTCGGTGACCCGGGTCTCGAGCAGCCGGGCGGTCATGTCGACGCGCTCCAGGCTCCGGCCGAGCACGAGGAAGAGCCAGCCCTCGTCCCGGCTCATGGTCGAGTCGGTGAGCCCGTGGAACTCCGCGCCGCGCGAACGCACGAACGAGAAGAACGGGTCCGGGCCGACCCGGCGCGCGGTCGCCACCTGCGCGGGCAGCTCGTTGTAGGTCCGGTTGAGGCAGTTGAACATCTCCGACGAGACCGTGTCCCGGCTCCCACGGGCGTTCTCACGCGCCGCGACGAGCGAGCTGACGATGCTCGCGGGCGTCCCCTCGTCGAACGCCAGCAGATGCGTCACCGTCCGGGGGCCGACCACGTCGTCCGCCGCGGTGACGCCCATGACGGCGAGCACCGTCCGGGACGCCTCCTCGACGTCGAGCGGACCGTCCTCCAGCACGAGATGGGTGTGGACGTCGAGCAGCCGGGCGGTGTCCTCCGCGCGCTCGACGTACCGGCCGATCCAGAACAGCGACTCCGCGAGCCGGCTCAGCATCGTCCGTCACCTCCGGGGCCGTCGACGTCCCTCTGCTGTCGCTGCTGATGTTGTTGCTCTTGTCGCTGCTGCTGCTGTTGTTGCTGCTGGTCGTCGCCGGTCGGCCACGGTCCGGTCTCCTGACCGGGGGCCGGTCCCGTCGGTGCACGGGCCGCCTGCCGCGGCGCCGGGACGACGTCGTCCAGCGCGTCCTCCACCGCCTGGCGCCGGTCGTCGTCCGCCAGCACCCAGGTGTCCTTCGAGCCACCGCCCTGGCTGGAGTTCACCACCAGGCTGCCCTCGGGCAGGGCGACCCGGGTCAGCCCACCGGGCAGGACCCAGATGCGCTCCCCGTCGTTGACCGCGAACGGCCGCAGGTCGACGTGCCGGGGCGCGAAGCCGTCGTCGGTGAGGGTCGGCGCGGTCGACAGGCGGACCACCGGCTGCGCGATCCAGGCCCGCGGGTCGGCCAGCACCGCGGTGCGGAGCTCGGCGAGCTGCTGGTCGGACGCCGTGGGACCGATCACCAGGCCGTAGCCGCCGGACCCGTCCACGGGCTTGACGACCATCCGGTCGAGGTTGTCCAGGACGTGGCCGCGCTGCTCCGGGTCCTCGAGCCGGAAGGTGTCCACGTTGGGCAGGACCGGCTCCTCGCCCAGGTAGTAGCGGATGAGCTCGGGCACGTACGTGTAGAGCAGCTTGTCGTCGGCGACGCCGTTGCCGACGGCATTGGCGATCGTCACCGAGCCGGACCGGGCCGCGTTGAGCAGACCGGGGCACCCGACGACGGAGTCGGAGCGGAAGTGCAGCCGGTCGAGGTAGTCGTCGTCGACCCGGCGGTAGACGACGTCGACGCGCTGCTCGCCCTCGGTGGTCCGCATCCACACCGTGTCGGCCCGGCAGACGAGGTCGCGCCCCTCCACGAGCTCGACGCCCATCTGGCGGGCGAGGAGCGCGTGCTCGAAGTAGGCCGAGTTGTGCACGCCCGGGGTCAGGACGACGACGGTCGGGTCGTCGCGGCTCGGTGGCGCGGAGGCCCGCAGCGCTGCCAGGAGGCGCGCGGGGTAGCCGGAGACGCTGCGGACCCGCTCGACCGCGAACAGATCGGGGAAGACCTTCGCCATCGTCCGACGGTTCTCCAAGACGTAGCTGACCCCGGACGGGCAGCGCAGGTTGTCCTCCAGCACGCGGAACCGGCCGGCCTCGTCGCGGATGAGATCAACACCCGCGACGTGGATCCGCACGCCGTTGGGCGGGACGATGCCGGCGGCCGCGCGGTGGAAGTGCGTGCTCGAGGTCACCAGGTGGGTCGGGACGACGCGGTCGCGCAGCACGTCGCCGCGCCCGTACACGTCGGCGAGGAACGCCTCGAGCGCGCGCACCCGCTGCGCGACCCCGGTCTCGACCACGCGCCACTGGGCCGCCGAGACCACCCGGGGCAGCATGTCGAGCGGGAACGGCGCCTCCTTGCCGGAGATCTGGAACGTGATGCCCTGCTCGTGGAAGTCACGCGACAGGGCGGTCGCCCGGGAGCCCAGCTCGGCGTCCACCAGGGGGCGGAGACCGTCGAGGAGGTTGACGCACTCCGGCCGGGTGTCGCCCTCGGGCGTGAACATCTCGTCCCACGTGCCGCTGCGCGCCTGACGCTCCGCGTACCCGGCGAACATGTCGCTCATGGCCTGACCGTAGGACCGACGTGTTTCCCCGACGTTGCGGCGATGTGACGCCCGGTGCAGCGGGGCGAGCCGGGGTTACGCTCCGTCGGGTGATGCGTCCCCCTGCGGCGACCGTCGGCGAGCTCCGGGCCCTCGGGCACGAGCTGCGGACCGTGCGCTCCGAGATCCGCGACAACCTCCTGGCCGCCCTGCGTGAGGGGCGCGACCCCTGGCCGGGCATCCACGGCTTCGACACCACGGTCGTCCCGCAGCTCGAACGCGCGCTGCTCGCGGGGCACGACGTCGTCCTGCTGGGCGAGCGCGGCCAGGGCAAGACCCGCCTGCTGCGCACCCTCGCGGGCCTGCTGGACGAGTGGTCCCCCGTCATCGCCGGCTCGGAGATCGGCGAGCACCCCTACGAGCCGCTGACCACGGCGAGCCGGCGGCGCGCCGCCGAGCTCGGGGACGACCTGCCGATCACGTGGCGGCACCGCGACGAGCGGTACGTCGAGAAGCTCGCGACCCCGGACACCAGCGTCGCGGACCTCATCGGTGACGTGGACCCGATGAAGGTCGCCGAGGGGCGCGCCCTGGGGGACCCGGAGACCATCCACTTCGGCCTCATCCCCCGCAGCCACCGCGGCATCGTCGCGATCAACGAGCTGCCCGACCTCGCCGAGCGCATTCAGGTCGCGATGCTCAACGTGATGGAGGAGCGGGACATCCAGATCCGCGGCTACGTCCTGCGGCTGCCGCTCGACGTGCTCGTGGTGGCCAGCGCGAACCCGGAGGACTACACCAACCGCGGACGCATCATCACCCCGCTCAAGGACCGGTTCGGCGCGGAGATCCGCACCCACTACCCCACCGAGCTCGCCGACGAGGTCTCGGTCATCCGGCAGGAGGCCGCACTGGTCGCGGACGTGCCGGACCACCTCGTGGAGATCCTGGCCCGCTTCGCCCGGGCCCTGCGCGAGTCGAGCGCGGTCGACCAGCGCAGCGGGGTCAGCGCCCGGTTCGCCATCGCGGGCGCCGAGACGATCGCGGCGGCAGCCCTGCACCGAGCCGCCCGTCACGGGGAACCCGAGGCCGTCGCCCGACCGGTCGATCTGGAGACGGCGGTGGACGTGCTCGCCGGCAAGATCGAGTTCGAGTCCGGCGAGGAGGGCCGCGAGGACGAGATCCTCGACCACCTGCTGCGGACCGCGACCGCCGAGACGGTGCGCGCCCACCTGCGCGGACTGGACTTCGGCGTGCTGGTCGAGGCGATCGGTCGAGGCACGCTGATCACCACCGGTGAGGGGGTGACGGCGCGGGACTTCCTCGCGGGCCTGCCGGCGCTGGGCGAGTCCGAGCTGTACGACTCGGTGTGCGAGCGCCTCGGTGCGACGACGGACGGTCAGCGGGCCGGCGCGATCGAGCTGGCGCTCGAGGGCCTGTACCTGGCGCGCCGGGTGAGCAAGGAGACCGGCGACGGGGAGGCGGTCTATGGCTAGGACCAACCGCCGGCTCACCCGGCGGTCGCGGTACGCCCCGTACTCCGGCGGCCCCGATCCGCTCGCCCCACCGGTCGACCTCACCGAGGCGCTCGATGCGATCGGGGCGGACGTGATGGCGGGCTCCTCCCCCGAGGCCGCGATGCGCGAGCTCCTGCGCCGCGGCGGCGGGGACGGCCGCGGTCTGGACGAGCTCGGCCGCCGGGTCGCCGAGCGACGCCGCGAGCTCACCCGTGACCACCACCTCGACGGCACGCTCCGTGAGATCAAGGAGCTGCTCGACCGGGCGGTCCTCGCCGAGCGCAAGCAGCTCGCGCGCGACGTGGACATGGACGAGGGCGAGCGCGCCCTGGCCCAGATGCGGTTGGACGGACTCCCGGCCTCCCCGGCGGCGGCGGTCAACGAGCTGAACGACTACGACTGGCGCAGCGGTGAGGCGCGCACGGAGTTCGAGAAGATCAAGGACCTGCTCGGCCGCGAGCTGCTCGACCAGCGGTTCGCGGGCATGAAGGCGGCCCTGGAGAACGCGAGCGACGACGACCGGGCGGCGCTCGCGGAGATGCTCGCCGACCTCAACGACCTGCTCGAGGCCCACGCACGCGCGCAGGACACACCCGAGGACTTCGCCGAGTTCATGGCGAAGCACGGCGCGTTCTTCCCCGAGCGCCCCGGCTCGGTCGAGGAGCTGGTCGACACCCTCGCGCAGCGCGCCGCGGCCGCGCAGCGGCTGCGGAACTCGCTGACCCCGGAGCAGCGTGCGGAGCTCGACGCGCTCGCGCAGGGGGCGTTCGGGTCGCCCGAGCTGATGGAGCAGCTCGGCCGGCTCGACGACGGGCTGCGGGAGCTTCGGCCCGGTGAGGACTGGGGCGGCTCCGAGCGGATGGACGGCGACAGCGGCCTCGGCCTGGGGGACGGCACCGGCGTGTTCCAGGACCTCGCCGACCTCGACGAGCTCGCGGAGCAGCTCGCGCAGTCCTACGGCGGCGCCCGGCTGGACGACCTCGACCTGGAGAAGCTCGCCCGCCAGCTCGGCGCCGACGCCGCCGTCGACGCGCGCACCCTGCAGCGCCTGGAGGCAGCGCTGCAACGGTCCGGCACGATGCGGCGCGGCTCCGACGGTCGGCTCGCCCTCACCCCGAAGGCGATGCGGCAGCTCGGCCGGAGCCTGCTGCGCACGGTCGCGGAGTCGATGTCCCGCCGCCCGGGCGGGCACGACGTCCGTCAGCACGGCGCCGCCGGCGAGCCGTCCGGGTCGACGCGGGCGTGGGCGTTCGGCGACACCGAGCCCTGGGACGTCACCCGGACGATCACCAACGCCCTGACCCGGACCGCTGCCGAGCGCGGCCCGGGCGCGCTCGGCAGCGCGCGCGTGACGATCGACGTCGACGACGTCGAGGTGCTCGAGACCGAGGCACGCACCCGCGCGTGCGTCGCGCTGCTCGTCGACACGTCGTTCTCCATGGCGATGGAGGGCCGGTGGGTGCCCATGAAGCGCACCGCGCTCGCGCTGCACACCCTGGTCACCACCCGGTTCCGTGGGGATGCCCTGCAGCTCATCGGGTTCGGACGGTCCGCGGCGGTCATGGAGATCGAGGAGCTGGTCGGCCTGGACGCCCGGTGGGACAAGGGCACGAACCTGCACCACGCGCTGCTGCTGGCCAACCGGCACTTCCGCAAGCACCCCGACGCCCAGCCGGTGCTCCTCGTCGTCACCGACGGCGAGCCCACCTCGCACCTCGAGCCGGGCGGCGAGGTGTGGTTCGCCTACCCGCCGGACCCCACGACGATCGCCCTCGCGGTGCGCGAGCTCGACGCCTCGACACGGCTGGGGGCACGCACGACGATCTTCCGCCTCGGGGACGATCCCAGCCTGGCGCGCTTCGTCGACGCCCTCGCCCGCCGGGCGGGCGGCGAGGTCGTCGCCCCCGAGGCCGACGACCTCGGTGCTGCGGTGATCGGGTCCTACCTCGACGCGCGGCGCCACGGCGCCTGGGGTGCGTGGGGTGCGTGGGGCGGCGCATGGGGCGAGGGCGAGTAGACCCGTGGCCGCCGACCCGCCGCAGCTGATCGTCCCGGACGTGGACGCCTGGCGCGCGTGGCTCGCCGAGCACGTCGGCGACCAGCCCGGCGTCTGGCTCGTGCTCGCCAAGAAGGGCACCACCGAGCCGACCAGCCTCACCTACGCGCAGGCGCTCGACGAGGCGCTGTGCCAGGGCTGGATCGACGGCCAGGCCCGCACCATCGACGCCGCCACCTACCAGCAGCGGTTCACCCCGCGACGCGCGCGCAGCCTGTGGTCGCGGCGCAACGTCGGGTACGTCGAGCGGCTCACCGCCGAGGGCCGCATGCAGCCCGCCGGACTGGCCGAGGTGGCGCGTGCCCAGGCGGACGGCCGGTGGGAGGCCGCCTACGCCGGACCGGCGACCATCGAGGTGCCGCCCGACCTGGCCGCCGCGCTCGCCGCAAGCCCGACGGCGCAGGCGTCGTTCGCCCGGCTGACCGGGCAGAACCGCTACGCCGTGCTGCACCGCGTGGTGACCGCGGTGCGCCCCGAGACCCGCGCGCGCCGGATCGCCCAGCACGTCGCGATGCTCGAGCGCGGGGGCACGCCGTATCCGCAGAGGTCGGATCCGCGGGGGTCGGATCCGCGGGGCCCGGATCCGTAGGGACCGGCGCCCGGGTAGTCGGGCGACCGTCAGGCGTCCGGCGCGACGATCCAGATGTGGTTGCCGTCGGGATCCCGCAGGGAGAAGAGCACCGGGGCGCCCGGAGGGTCTCGGGCGCGGGGTCGAGGTCGATGCCGCCGATGGCGCTGAGGCGGGCGTGCTCGCCGAGCACGTCGTCGACCTCCACACCGATCGAGGAGCCGCCCGGTGTGCCGCCCATCGGCGGGTTGAGCGAGAGCCGGGCAACGGATCCCGGCGGCGCGACCTCGAGCCAGCGGCTCTCGCCGTCGGGCCCGAAGCGCGTATCGGCACGGACCTCCCAGCCGAGCGTGTCGGTGTAGAACGCCAGGGCGGCGTCCTGGTCGGCGACGGTGAACATGGCGGTGGCGAGGGCGCCTCTGGGGGCCGGTGCGGTGGTCATGTCGCGGTGGACTCCGTGACCGTCCGGAACTCATCGCCGTCCCGATGGCGGGCTCAGGGCTCCAGGTCGGCCGGCTCGGGCATGGACAGCGGGTCGTCGACGGAGAGGATCTCGAGCCGGTCGAGCAGGCCGTCCTGGACGAACAGCACGACGGTCCCGGGCTCGCCCTCGGTCCGGAAGCCGACGGCCGCGGGGTCGCTGGACACGACCAGAGCCCGGCGGACCCCCGGGCGCCGGGTCACGTGCAGGTCGACCGTGCCGCACCCGCAGGTGCAGCCCGGGGTCGCGAGCAGACCGTCGGTCTGGGTCCGGAGCGCCTCGACGCCCGGGAAGGTCTGACCGAGCAGCGCGGCGAGGACCGACTCCTCGGCCCGGGTCAGCGGCCGGGCGTCGGCGGGGGTCGCGTCCATGCGAGCAGGCTATGCGCGCCGGCGGGACGCCCGGGCAGGCCGGGGCCACGGGCCGGCGGGACGCCCGGCGCAGCGCCTGCGACGATCGTGCGGTGACGCTCCAGCACTGCACCGACCTGTCCCCCGCGGCGTGGATCACGGGCAGCGACCTGCCGTGGGACCGGCTGGTGGGCTTCGGCCCGGCCGCCCCGGCGTACGCGCGCCTGCGGTTCATCCCCGACCCCGCGTACCCGGGACAGAGCGAGAACGACGTCGACGCCGGCCCGGGCGGTGCCGAGGCGGAGGCCGCCGTCCTCCGCGGGGCGCTCGACACGCTCGCCCGCCACACAGGAACCCCGGACGACGTCTACGTCGGCCTGTGGGACGGGTGGTCCTCCGACCTCGAGGGTGGCGGACCGTCCGGCCCGGCGCCCGCGTTCGCACGCCCGGTGCTGGACGGGCCGCGGTTCGCGGTCCCGAACCGGGCCTTCCTCCTGTTCCGCGGGCGCCTGTCGGACGTCGGCGACTGGGGCGCGGCCGAGACGTGGCCCGGGCACTTCCGCACGATGCCGCCGGCGTTCGTCTGGCCGGCCGACCACGCGTGGTGCCTCGCGAACGACGTCGACCCGCACTGGGCCGGGATCGGCGCGAGCACGGCGGCCGTCGCCGACCTGCTCGCGGATCCCCGGCTCGACGCCGTCCGCGCAAACCCCGCGGAGCCGCAGCCCGCTTACGTGTAGTGCCGCACCGCCCGGTGGTGCGCGACCACCCGCTCGCGCTCCGCGGCGGCGTCACCCGCGCCGTTGCGGCCGACCTCGCCGGTCGCGGCGTTGACCACCAGGCTCGCCAGCGACGGCTCCCCGCGACGCGCGCAGTCCTCGGTCAGCAGGTCCAGCAGCCGCCCCATGCCCTGCACCAGGTAGCGCAGCCCCAGCTCCTCCCGGAGCTCGCCGTACGTCACCGTCTCCCCCGCGACGGCGGCCTCGACCAGCCGGTCGCGCACCGGCGGCAGGCACGCGAACGCGGTCGGCGTGACGGTGACCGCGCGGCCCCGGACCTCGAGGCGCTCCCCCGGACGCAGCATCACGGGCACGACGTCACCGGACCAGCGTCACGGGCACAGCGTCACCGACGGCATCGGCCACGGCATCACGACCGCAGTCGCGGCAGCACGTCGGCCGCGAACCGCGCATAGCTCGCGTGCGCGTCCCCGCCGCCGGCCACCAGGACGACGCACGTCGCGCCGGCGTCGGCCCATGCCGTGACCGCACGGAGCACGTCGTCGGGGGTCCCGGACGCCGCCATCGACGCGAGCGTCACGTCGCTCAGCTCGCCCGTGCCGTCCGCGCCCAGGCCGGCGATCTCGTGCAGCCGCGGGAAGACCCCGAGGTCGAGGATGCGCTGGAGCTTGCCGCGGGTCGCGGCGAGCGCGCGGTCGCGGTCGTCGTCGAGGTCGGCCATCGCGAAGACGACCGTGCTGCCGGCCTCCCCGCTGCCGCCGTCGCGGACCGCGCCCACCGGACGGCGTCGGGCGTGGTGACCTCCGGCAGGATGACGCCGTGCGCGCCGCGGCCCGCGAGCGCGAGCCCCCGCGGCCCGGTGGTGCCGAGCAGGACGTCCGGCGCCGCGACCGGCGGGTAGCCGAGTGTCACGGCGTCCAGCCGGACGTGCCGGCCCTCGACGCTGACCGTCTCGCCCGCCAGCAGCCGCCGCAGCGCGTGGGTCGTCTCCTCCAGCGTCGCGTGCGGCGCCGTCGGGGCCGCACCGATCTGCTCCAGCCACGCCGGGACCCCGTGCCCGAGCCCGACGACGAGCCGTCCGGGCGCGATCCGCTCGAGGGCCGCGAGGTCCATGGCGAGCGTGACGACGTTCCGCGACGCCGCGGGCAGCAGGCCCAGCCCGACCCGCAACCGGGTCGTGTGGGCCAGTGCGGTCGCCGCCATCGCGATCCCGCCCGCCCACGGCAGGTCCTCGCTGAACCACAGCTCGTCGTAACCCTGCTCCTCGGCGCGGCGGGCGAACGCAGGCAGCTCCTCGGGGGCCAGTCGGGTTCGAAGCGGACCCCGATCGTGAGGGCGGGTGTGCTCGCGGCGTCGGTCGGGGACGTCGTCATCGGGACTCCTCGCTGGGGCGTGCGCCGGATGGGGGCCGGGGCGGGCCGGTCGGCCCGTGCGGTGAGTCTTCCAGCAACCCCATCGAAGGACCCGCGGGCGGTGCGGCTCGTGGGCGGCCTGCACGGACGTCGCGTCGGTCCTACGGTGCGGACATGCCACCACAGGACGACATCCCGATCGACTGGCTGCTCGCCACGGACCCGGCGCTGCGGTGGCAGGTGGAGCGGGACGTGCTCGGCGCGCCGCCCGCGGTGTGGCAGGCGACCCGCGCCCGTGTGCCCGTCGAGGGCTTCGGTGCCCGCCTGCTCGCGCTGCAGGACCCCGACGGGCAGTGGGCCGGCGGTGCGTACTTCCCCGGCGGCGGTGACGGTGACGGTGGCGCTGACGGCGGCGCTGACGGTGGCGGCGACGCGGCGGCCGAGGACGGTCAGCCGTGGACCGCCACCACCTGGTCGCTCAACGCCCTGCGCGAGTGGGGCGTGGACGCCGCGAACCTCGACGGCACCGCCGCGCTGCTCGATGCCCACTGCCGCTGGGAGTACGACGGTCTGCCGTACTGGGGCGGCGAGGTCGACGTGTGCATCAACGCCTCCACCCTCGCCAACGGTGCGTGGCTCGGGGCGGACGTGTCCGGGCTCGCGCAGTGGTTCGTCGACCACCGCCTGCCCGACGGCGGCTGGAACTGCGCGTGGGTCGAGGGCGCGGCCCGGTCGTCGTTCCACTCCACGCTGAACGCGGTGCGCGGGCTCCTCGCGTACGAGGTGGCGACCGGCGGCAGCGACGCGGTGCGGGCTGCGCGGCACGCCGGGGAGGAGTACCTGCTGGAGC
This sequence comes from Cellulomonas sp. ATA003, assembly GCF_031582905.1. Taxonomy (NCBI): domain Bacteria; kingdom Bacillati; phylum Actinomycetota; class Actinomycetes; order Micrococcales; family Cellulomonadaceae; genus Cellulomonas; species Cellulomonas sp. ATA003. The sequence continues at coordinate 1,699,885 of NZ_CP133990.1, read as the reverse complement.
GGCGCCTGCTGTACCGGCTGACGACCGGCGACGTGGTCGGCCCCTGGGCCACCCGGCTGGTGCACCCGCCCCGCTGGGTCTACAGCGTGCTCCACTCGGCGGACCACGTCCGCGCGGCCGCCCTGCACGACGCCGTCGCGCCCGACCGCCGCCTGGGCGACGCCGTCGACCTCCTCCGTGCCCGACGACGCCCCGACGGCACCTGGGTGCAGGAGGGTCGCCACCCGGGCCGGGTGTGGTTCGAGGTGGACGTCCCACCCGGTGAGCCGTCACCGTGGCTGACCTTCCTCGCCACCCGCGTGCTCACCTGGTGGGACCCCGTCCACCCGCCCGGCTGACCGCTGCGGCGTCAGGCGGTCGTCGCCGTCCGGCGGGCCCGGACGTCGCCGACCGAGGTGCCGTAGTAGGCCGCGGCCATGAGGTCCTTCATGTCCGCCAGCATCGGCATCCGCGGGTTCGCCGGGGCGCACTGGTCCTCGTAGGCGTGCATCGCGAGCTCGTCGAGCCGGCCGATGAACGCGTCCTCGGCCACGCCCTGCTCCCGGAACGACGCCGGGATCCCGACCGCTGCCCGCAGCCGCTCGACGGCCGCCGCGTACGACTCCACGCCCTCGGCAGGGGTCGACGCCGGCAGTCCGAGCATCGCCGCGATCTGCTGGAACCGCTCCGGGGCCACGTAGTGCTCGTACTTCGGCCAGCTCGTGAGCTTGGTCGGGACGGTGCCGTTGTAGCGGATGACGTGCGGCAGCAGGGTCGCGTTCGTCCGGCCGTGCACGAGGTGGAACGTCGAGCCCACGGTGTGCGCCATCGCGTGCACGATCCCGAGGAAGGCGTTGCCGAACGCCATCCCGGCGATCGTGCCGGCGTTGTGCATCCGCTCCCGCGCGACCGGGTCGTCACCGGTCACCGACGCCTCGAGGTTGGCGAAGATCAGCCGGATCGCGTGCAGCGCCATCCCGTCGGTGAAGTCGTTGGCGTAGACGGACACGTACGCCTCGGTCGCGTGGGTGAGGGCGTCGAAGCCGGAGTCCGCCGCGAGCGACGCGGGCATCCTGCCGGTCAGGGCCGGGTCGATGATCGCGACGGTCGGCGTCAGAGCGTAGTCCGCGAGCGGGTACTTGATGCCGGTCACCGGGTCGGTGATGACCGCGAACGGCGTCACCTCGGCGCCCGTGCCGGACGTCGTCGGGATGCAGACGAGCTTCGCCTTCTCCCCCAGCGTCGGGAACTTGAACGCGCGCTTGCGCACGTCGAAGAACTTCTCCTTGAGGTCGGCGAACACGACCTCGGGGTGCTCGTACCGCAGCCACATGACCTTCGCGGCGTCCATCGGCGAGCCACCACCCAGGGCGATGATCGTGTCCGGCCGGAACTCGCGCATGAGTGCCGCGCCGCGGTCGACCGTCGCGATGCTCGGCTCGGGCTCCACGCCGTCGATGATCTGCAGCGCGACCTTCTCGGCGCGCCGGCCGAGGACGTCGAGCACCCGGTCGACGAAGCCGAGCTTCGTCATCGTCGCGTCGGTGACGATCGTGACCCGGTGCACGTCCGGCATGTCGGCGAGGTACCGGATCGCGTTCGGCTCGAAGTACGTCTTCCCGGGGACCTTGAACCACTGCAGGTTGTTGGTGCGGCGCCCGATCCGCTTGATGTTGATGAGGTTCACCGCCGAGACGTTGTTGGACACCGAGTTGTGGCCGTAGGAGCCGCAGCCGAGCGTGAGCGACGGGATGAAGGCGTTGTAGATGTCACCGATCCCGCCCAGCGACGACGGCGAGTTCCAGATCACCCGCACGGCCTTGACCCGGCTGCCGAACCTCTCGACCAGCGCGGCGTCCTCGGAGTGGATCGCGGCGCTGTGCCCGAGCCCGTCGAACTCCACCATCTGCTCGGCCAGGGAGATCCCGTGCTCGGTCGACCCTGCCCGGAGCACCGCGAGGACCGGGCAGAGCTTCTCGCGGGTCAGCGGCTCCTGCGGGCCGACGCCGGACACCTCGGCGAGCAGGATCGACGTGTCGTCCGGCACGGAGAACCCGGCCTGCTCCGCGATCCACTGCGGGCTCTGCCCGACGACGGCGGCGTTGAGCCGCGCGCCGGCGCAGCTCTCCGACGCCGCCTCGACGCCGAAGATGAACCGCTCGAGCATCGCCTTCTCCTGCGGCGAGCAGCGGTAGGCGTGCAGGACCGCGAACTCGGCGAGGGCGGCGTCGTAGATCTCGGAGTCGAGGATGACCGCCTGCTCCGAGGCGCACACCATCCCGTTGTCGAAGGCCTTGGACAGCACGACGTCGTTCACCGCGCGCTGCAGCTTCGCGTCCCGGGCGATGTACGCGGGGACGTTGCCCGCACCGACGCCCAGGGCCGGCTTCCCGCACGAGTAGGCGGCCTTGACCATCGCGTTCCCGCCGGTGGCGAGGATGAGCGCGACCCCCGGGTGGTGCATGAGCGCCGACGTCGCCTCGAGGGACGGCTGCTCGACCCACTGGATGCAGTCCTCGGGGGCACCGGCGGCGACCGCGGCGTCGCGCACCACCCGGGCCGCGGCGACCGAGCACTCCTGGGCGGAGGGGTGGAAGGCGAAGATGATCGGGTTGCGCGTCTTGAGCGCGACCAGCGACTTGAAGATCGCGGTCGACGTCGGGTTGGTGACCGGCGTGATGCCGGCGACCACCCCGACCGGCTCGGCGATCTCGACGATCCCGGTCACCTCGTCACGGCCCACGACGCCGACCGTGCGCAGCGACCCCATCGAGTGGGTGACGTGCTCGCACGCGAAGATGTTCTTCACCGCCTTGTCCTCGAACACCCCGCGCCCGGTCTCCGCGACGGCGGCCTGCGCGAGGGGGCCGTGCTGGCTCAGCGCGGCGACGGACGCCTTCGCGACCACGTGGTCGACGTCCTCCTGCGTGAGGTGCATGAACCCGGCGAGGGCCTTGGTCGCCGCGGCGACCAAGGCATCGATCGGGCTGGGGCTGAGGGGTGGAGCAACGCTCATGACGGTCCTTCCGAGAGCCGCACGTCCGGCGGCGAGCCGACCTGGCTGCCTCCACCCTGGTGCGTCAGGGAGACTGTCCTCCGGGTCCTAGGTCCCCGTCCGGTGACGCGTGGCGCCCGGCGACGCCGCGCCGGCTAGGACCTGCGACCCATGGCGACCCGGGTGCGGTCGGCCGACAGTAGGACGACACCTCCTGGGGACCACACCGCCTCAGCAGCACGCCTCCTCGCGCGACGGACGGAGATCCACATGAGCACGACCCACAACCGACCGCCTGCTGCCCGACGGCGGGAGGAGGCCCGGGCGGCCGCCGCGCGCCTGCGCGAGGAGCAGGAGCGGGCTGCCCGGCGCGCACGCACCATCGCGATCTCGGTGCTGGTGGCGTGCCTCGTGCTGTTCGGTGCGGTCGTCGCGGTCATCCTCACCTCCGCCGATGACGACGTCCCGACCGGCGCCCCGCTCGGTGAGGTCACGGCGCCGGCCGGCTCGACCGAGGCCGGCGCGATCCCGGTGGGTGCGTCCGGCGTCGCGGGGACGACCGAGGGCTCGGACCCGGACGCCGTCGTGGTGAGCGTGTACGCCGACTACCTGTGCCCGTTCTGCGGCCTCTTCGAGGAGACGAACGCCGACGCGCTGGACGCGATGCGCGCGTCTGGGGAGGTCGTCGTCGAGTACCACCCGGTCTCGATCCTCGACCGGCTCTCCGCCGGGTCGGAGTACTCGACCCGCGCGGCGACCGCGGCGGCGCTGGTCGCGGACCGGTCCCCCGAGGCCTTCGTCGCGTTCAACCACGCGATGTACGCGGCGCAGCCCGCGGAGAACTCCGCCGGCCTGACCGACGCGCAGATCGCGGACGTCGCGGCCGAGGCGGGCGCCGACGAGGCGGTGGTCGCCGCGATCGCCGACGGCAGCTACCTCACCGGGGACGACTCGTTCCGTCCGTGGGTCGCCGCGGTGACCGAGCGAGCCGGGCAGGACCTGGATCAGCTCGCCACCCCGGCGATCCTCATCGACGGCGAGCAGCTCGACCCGCAGAGGTACGACTGGCGTCAGCCGGGGCAGCTCGAAGCCGCGATCGCCGACGCCCGCGATTGACCCGCGGTCGTGCCGGCGGTCCCGGCGGTCCCGGCGGTCCCGGCGGTCCCGGCATGATGGCGCCCGTGACGCCGCCACCCCGCACCCACGTCCCGGAGGACGAGCTCGAGCCGGTGGAGCTCATCCGGCAGTCCGGGGTCGTCCTGCGCACCGGGCGGGCGATGCTCGCCGCGGGCACCGGCTCCTACCGGGTCAAGACCGCCATGCAGCAGGTGGCCCGTGCGGTCGGGCTCGACCGGCACGAGGCGCACGTGACGCTCACCGAGATCACGGCGACGTCGCACCGCGGGTCGATCTTCCGCACCGAGGTCACCGAGGCGCGCACCATCGGGGTCAACTCCGACCGGCTCGCCGAGCTCACCCGGCTGTGCGACGGCCTGCGCCCGGGCGCGACGGTCGACGAGGTCGACCACGAGCTGGACCGCATCGAGGCGATGCGGCCGCGGTACCCGGCGGTGGCCAACGCGCTCTTCGCCGCGATGGCGTGCGGAGCGTTCGCGTACCTCAACGCCGGCGGCGTCATCGAGGTCCTCGGGGTCGCGCTGGCGGCCGGCCTCGGCCAGGCCGTGCGCCGGGCGATGCTGCACCGACGCATCAACCAGTTCGGCACCACGATGGTCGCCGCCGGCGTCGCGTGCCTGGTGTACCTGGGCTTCGTGCTGGCCCTTGAGGCGTGGGCCGGCGCGGAGCCGACCCACCAGGCCGGCTACGTCTCCGCGGTGCTGTTCCTCGTGCCGGGGTTCGCCCTGGTCACCGCGGCGCTCGACCTCGCCAAGCTCGACTTCTCCGCCGGCATCGCGCGCACCGTCTACGCCAACCTCGTGCTGATCTCGGCCGGCTTGAGCGTGTGGGGCGTGCTGTGGGTGACCGGCGTCGACGCCGCGCCGCTCACCCCCGAGCCGCTGCCCGCGGCGCTCGAGCTCGCCCTGCGGCTGCTCGCGAGCTTTCTCGGCGTGCTCGGGTTCGCGCTGATGTTCAACTCACCGGTCCGGATGGCGCTCGGCGCGGCCGGGATCGGCATGGTGACGAACGTGCTGCGGCTCGAGCTGGTCGACCTCGGGGTCGCCGTGCAGGCGGCGACGATGGGCGCGACGCTGCTCGTCGGGCTCCTCGCCGCGTGGGTGGCGCCCCGGCTCGGCGTCCCGCGCATCACCATCTCGGTGCCGGCGGTCGTCATCATGGTCCCCGGCGCGGCGGTGTACCGGGCCGTCGTCGGGCTGAACGACGGCGACGCCGTGACGGCGTTCGCGTCCGGCACCCAGGCGCTGTTCGTGGTGGTGTCGATCGCCGTCGGGCTCGCTGCGGCACGCATGCTCACCGACCGGGCGTGGGCCTACGAGCGGTAGTCATCAGCCCTAGGCTGGTCGCATGCCGCCGACGACACCCGCCGCCCGCCCCACCGGGGACATCGCCGTCATGATCATCGACGACCACGAGGTCGTCCGGCGCGGGATCTCCGAGGTGGTGCAGCGCACCGAGGGCATGACCGTCGTGGCCGAGGCCGGCTCGGTGTCCGAGGGCGTGCGCCGTGCGACCTTGGTCCGGCCACAGGTCATGCTGGTCGACCTCCAGCTGCCCGACGGCAGCGGCATCGACATCCTGCGCGCGGTGCGCGAGGCGCTGCCGGAGACCCGCGCCGTCGTCCTGACCTCGTTCGACGACGACGACGCCCTCGCCGCGGCCCTCGAGGCGGGCGCCGCCGCGTACGTGCTCAAGTCGGTGCACGGCGCCGAGATCGCGCAGGTCATCCGCTCGGTCGCCGCCGGCCGGACGCTGCTCGACGAGCGCACCATCACCCGCCGCCGCGCCGGTCACGACGACCCGGCCGGTGACCTCACGCCGAGCGAGCGCAAGGTCGTCGACCTCATCGGCGAGGGCCTGTCCAACCGGGAGATCGGCGAGCGGCTCGGGGTCTCGGAGAAGACGGTGAAGAACCACGTCACCGCGGTGCTGGCGAAGATGGGGCTGCAGCGACGCACCCAGGTGACCGCGTGGGTCGCCGGCCGCAAGGCGAGCGCCTGGCGCGGCGAGAGCCACTGAGCTCTCCGCCCGGCGGCGCACGCTCAGGCGAGCAGCTGGGTCCCGTAGCGGGCGACGATCGCGGTCGCGAGCAGCACGAGCCACGCCCCGACGACGAACACGTCGACGTCGGCCTCGACCGCCGCGGCCAGCCGGGCCTGCAGCCGGCGCGGCAGGTAGAGGTTGTCGTCCCGGATGTTGACGTGGGTGAGCGACGTGAACACGAGCGTGGTCGAGACCGTGACCAGCAGGCACCACGGGCACAGCGCGCCGATGACGAACATCGACTGCGCGAACAGCCAGTACGCGAACAGGAGCCCGATCGTGTAGACGGCCTGCGCGGACGCCATGAACCAGCGCGGGAAGCGCACGCCGCCCAGCGACGCCACGGCGATCGTGATGACCACCGGCTCGGCCATGAGCCCCAGGAACGCGTTGGGGAACCCGAGCAGGGACGCCTGCCACGCCTGGGCGACCGCGCCGCAGCTGATGGTCGCGTTGATGTCGCAGGCCAGCGCGGTGTCCGGGTCCGCGGCGAGGCGCACCGCGTCGATCGACAGCACGAGCGACGCGAGCAGGCTCACGCACGCCGACAGCAGCATCGTCGTGAAGATGAACCGGTCGGAGCCGCGCAGCCGGTGCAGCCGTTCCAGCACGGTCGCGCGTGCCAGGTCGGTGGAGACGGTCATGACGCCCATGGTGTCAGCCGGGCGGTGGGTGGTCGCTGCGTCGTCGGTGGTCGGGCCGGCGCTCAGTCCCAGAACTGCGGCAGGGCGTCGTCGTCGGCCACGCCGAGCTCACGCAGGAGGTCGGCGAGGGTCATGGTGCGCGTGTTGTCCGTGATGTCCATGCCAGAAGGATCGGCGGCGATCGGCCCGACATGACGGGACCGAAGGCCTAGGGACGAGATCTTCACGGAACCGCCCCGAGCAGCGTCCCACCTCGTCACCGCAGGTCCGCGAGTGACCGCCGATCGGTCAGACGTCGACGTACCCGGGGCCGGCCGACCCGGCCGGGTACTCGAGCAGCGGGACGTCCCCTGCCGACCACGCGCGCAGCACCGGCTCCAGGACCCGCCACGCCTCTTCCGCCTCCTCGGCGCTGACCGAGGTGCGGGATCCACCGCTCAGGACGTCGGTCATGACCGCCGCGTACGCGGACCGCTCACCGGGTGCGTGGACACCGGGTGCCTGGATGCCGGGTGCGTGGACAGCGGGTGCGTGGACACCAGCCGGGGCGTCACGCTGTGCGCCGTCGAGCTGGAGCCACAGCTCGGTGTCGGAGACACGCTCGAGGCGGTGCGGGACGTCGTCGGGCACCGCGGTGCGGAAGTGCAGTGCGATCCCCTTGCGCTCGGTGCCGAGCGCCTTGCCGTTGCGCAGGACGAACGTCGTGCCCGCCCACCGGGGCGAGTCGGCCTCGAGGAGGACCTCGGCGTAGGTCTCGGTCCCGCGCTGCGGGTCGACGCCGCGCTCCTCGGCGAAGCCGGGGACGGGTCGGCCGGCGGGGTCGTCCGGGAGGACGAGCGCCCCCGCGGTGTACCGCGCCCGGCGGCTGCGCGTGGCCATCGCGTCGACGGACGGTGCCCGCAGCGACCGCAGGAGGGCCAGCTTCGCGGCGTGCAGGTCGTGCTCGGACGGGCCGGCGGGTGGCTCCATCGCGGCGAGCACGAGGGCCTGCAGCAGGTGGTTCTGCACGACGTCGCGCAGCGCGCCGGTGCGGTCGAAGAAGTCCGTCCGGGTGCCCAGCCCGAGTGTCTCCTCCCACAGCACCTCGACCCGCTCGAGGTGCTCACCGTCCCACCACGGCTCGAGCGCGCCCCCGGTCCGCGCAGACGCTCCAGCTCGTGCACGGCTGGCATCCCGAGGATGTGGTCCACCCGGAAGACCGCGTCCGTGTCCCCTCCGCTCACGCGGTCGAGCAGCGCGTTGAGCGCGGTCGCGCCGGCGAGGTCGTCACCGAACGGCTTCTCCACCGCGACCCGGCTGCCCGGTGACAGGACGGCTGTGCTCAGCGCCTCGAGCGTCGGGGCGAAGACGGGGGCCGGCAGGGCGAGGTAGACGGCGACCGGCTCGGCCTCGGGTCCGGTGGCGACCGCCACGATGTCGGCGGCGATCCCACCCGGGGCGTCGAGGTCCATCCGTCGGTACCGCAGCCCGTCGAGCAGCCACCGTCGTGCGGGCTCCGGGACGTCACCGGCGTGCTCCGCCAGGCGCGCGGCGATGTGCTCGCGGAAGGTGTCGTCGTCCCAGTCCTCATGCCCGGCGCCGACGACGGTGAGGTCGGCGTCGAGGTCGCCCGAGGCCCGCAACGTGGTCAGCGCCGGGAGAAGGAAGCGCCCCGCCATGTCACCGGTGGCGCCGAGCAGGACGAGGCGAGTGATCATGCCTCCGACCTTCGCACGCGGGGCCGCTCGCGCGCGAAGCGGTCCGAGGCGGGGCCGTCCCGGCCCGACCTGTCGGGAGCCGTGGCGACGTGGTACCACCACGAGCCGGTCACGCTCACAGTGGTTTGGGGGCTCGCCCGAGCCCGCGGACGGCTACTCCCCTGTCGAGGAGCCGGACGGTGGTCGCGGGTCGTAGGTCTCGCCGCTCAGCGGCGCGAAGGCGGTCCAGAAGTGTCCCGGCAGTGGGTCCGGCCGCGGGGGCGGGGTGTCCTCGTCGCCGTCGGGGGTGTAGACGACCTCGATGCCGAGCTCGTCACGCAGCTCCTGGGCCAGCACGGACCCGGCGGCCGTGAAGCGGGCCTCGGTGTCGGTGTCCGGCCATTCGAGGTCGTGGGCGGACAGCGTGGTGTCGGCGTGCAGGTCCCAGGCCAGCAGCCGCTGCCGCAGCCCGTCCGAGATCGGCAGCTCAGCGAGGTCCACGGGCCCCATCTCGTCCGGGGTCCGGTACCAGACCGGCGACCCCGCCCAACCGTGGAAGAGGGCGACTCGCGCAGGGACCACCGGCTCGACCATGTCGACATGGTGTCGCGCGCCGGGTGCGGTGCGCGAGCTCACGACCGAGGCCGACGACGCCGTCGAGGTGACCGGCGCTCGCGACGACACCGCGTGGACCTCCAGGATCCGGCGGAACTCTCATTCCGGCGACCGTCTGCTTCTCCGCCAACGCGCGGCGAGGGAACGGTCCCGGTCGGGGTCGATGGCTTGTCCGTGGCGGTCGGTGAGAGTCCAGCGGCCGCGGTGGCGGCCGATCGCGATATCGCGGTCGTGGACGATCCGGTGGTGGAATGCGCACAGCAGGATGCCGTTGTCCACGCTCCTCTCCGCCGTCGCGTGCCCATTGTTCGACGTGATGCGCCTGGCAGATGATCGGTGGTGCGGTGCACGTGGGATATCGGCAGCGCTTGTCGCGGGCGATGATCGCCGCCCGCCGCGCCCGAGTGAACGTCCGTTCCGTGCGACCCACGTCCAGGACCTCGGAGTCCGGACCGAACAGGATCCGGTTCAGGCCGCCGTCGCACGCGATCCGGTCGAGGACCTTGCGCGGGACCGGGGTGCGGTCCTCGTACTGCGGTCCACCGGCGACCGTCTGTCCGGTGAGCATCGCCTTCGTCAGCACGGGCGGGGTACGGGTCGGGCCCTCGTCGCCTGAGCCGTCCCCGCTGCTGGCGTCGTCGAGCAGGCTTCCCTGCCGGGGACGGGTGTCTGCGGCGGCGACCAAGGCGGACAGGGTCGGGTAGTCCACCAGCACGGTCACCACCGGGCGCACCGCCCGCCCGGTCCCGGCGAGCCCGTTGTCCAACACGATCTGGGCCACGTCGCCCAGGGCGTGCGCCCGCCGCTGGGACGAGGTGCGGTCGTCATCCGCCGCCGGCACCGGCGTCACTGCGGCGAGGGCGGCCTTGAGCGCCTGCCCGTGCTCCGCGGTGAGCTGCCCCTCCACCCGGTATCCGTCACCGAGGCGGGCGATGTCCAGGCGTTCGCGGTCGCACGAGTCCACGTACCCGCGGTCGTCGGCGTCGGGGTCGGCGTAGGCGGCCCAGTGCCGCACCAGCACACGTGTCTCGTCCACCGACAGCTGCCGCGCCTGCTCCACGAGCAGCGCCTCGTTGCACTCGCGCTCAGGGTCCGCCAGTAGCTCACGCCGCTGCTCACTCGTCGGCGCGAGCGCCGCCATGACCTGCGCCTGCTCCACCGTCACCTCACCAGCCACCGCCGCAGCCGCCGTCACAGGCAGGTGATCGCGCAGCGTCCGACCCAGCCGCACCTGCGCCCGAGCCGCCGCGACCGAGAGCCGGTGGTCGTGGGACAGCCACACCGGAAACGACCGCGCACCACTCAGCGCCCACACGCCGTCGTCGTCGATCACCGGCAGCAACCGGACCTTCGCCACGCCCGCCCGGCTGGTTACTTCCGCGAGCCGGCGCGCCACCACCGCGGCCTGGCGACCCTCGAGTACCGACAGGTCCAGACCCGCGAGCACGTCCACCGCGGCATCCATCGCGGAAAGCGCGGCAGCGACCTCCGCGGAAAGCGGCACGGCGTCGCCGCCCGCGTTCTTCGGCGACGACGCAGACGACTCGTCCATGAATGCTGCCCTCCCGTCGCCGCGTCGCGGGTGTTCTTGACTCCGCCATTCTACGGCGGGCCTCTGACACTCGACGAAGGCCGGGAGGCCATTGTGGGCGGCACCAACACAGTGCCACCTGTGGACAGCCGGACACAATCCGCACATCCATCACGCGACGGGACGACCAACGCCTTCCACAAATCGCTGGATGGTGTCGACCGTGTCGAGGAACCAGTAGTCCCCCCACATCACCGACTCGTCCACACCGAGATTCTTCCTCTCGTGGTAGACGCCATGCTTCAACACGCCTGCCCACGCCTCGTCCGGCTGCGCGAGGAACTCGGTGCTGCCCAGGGCGACGATCGTCCGGACGGCGTGGTCGGCGTACGCGTGGGCCCGGGCGGCGTCGTCCACCAGGCCGGCGAGCTGCCACAGCCCGCCCGCCGCCGCCGCCGCCGCCGAGCTCTCCCACGGGCGCGGCGGGTCGGGCTCCGCCCAGTCGTTGGGCGGGATCAGGGCATCCCGGGTGCGCTCGAGGTAGAAGTCCGCGCATGCCTCGGCGGTCCGCAGGAAGCGGCGGTCACCGGTGAAGCGGTACACGGTCCCGAAGCCGTACAGCGCCCAGGCCTGCCCGCGCGCCCACGAGCCGTCGTCGGCGAACCCCTGCTGGGTGGTCTGCCGCAGGAAGGCGCCGGTGTCCAGGTCGAACATGCCCTCGTGCGACGCCGACCCGTCGCCCCGGACGAGGTGACGTCGCGTCGTCAGGCAGTGCTCGACGGCGACCTCCGCGAGCCGGTCGTCACCCGTGCGCTGGGCGGCGTAGAAGGCCATGTGGATGTTCATCATGATGTCGACGAACAGCGAGTCCGGGCGGCGGAAGCTCGGCATGTAGCGGCCCGCCGGGCGGTAGCGGCCGGCGGTGGTGCGGCCCGCGGTGACGAGGACGTCGTCGAGGCGGGGGTCGCCGGTGAGCTCGTACCAGCGGCGATAGGTGGACCAGAACAGGAACCCGAGGTCGTGCACCGTCGCGTCGGTCGCGCGGTGCTCGATGAGCGCCGAGTAGTGCTCCGCCTGGGCGCGGAACCGCTCGCGCGCCGCGACGTCAGGGGCGCGGTGGGAGAGCATCCACAGCTGGCCGCCGAGGAAGCCCTCGCACCAGTTGGTCCACGCCTCCCCGTCGACGACCCACCGCCCACCGTCGGTGTAGAGGGGGAACGCGTCCGGATGGTCGTCGGTGAGCGCGGCGACCTTGGCGGCGGCGGTGGTCCACGCGCGGCGGGCGACGTCGGCGAACTCGTCGGCCACGCGCAGATCGTGCGGGAGGACGACCGGCAGCGTCGTCGGGAGCACGGGGCGGTGGGTCATGACTGGTCCTCTCCACGCCCGCGGTACACCGCGGTGCGCAGCTCGCTGGCGTACTCGGTCAGTGCCGGCATGCCGAGCTCCGTCGCCACGACGATCTCGGCCTCGATGTCGTACGGCACCCGCACGAAGGCCATCCCGAAGGTGTCGGCCCGGGTTCCGCCGGGGACGCCCTCGAGGACCACGTACGACGCGGTGGTCTCGTCGAGCGGGTTGCCGACGCTGCCGGCGTTGAACAGCGTCCGGCCCCGGAACGTCTCGACGTAGGCGTCGTGCACGTCGCCGTACCCGACGACGTCCGGTGCGGCGCCGGCGCCGGTGAGCTCCGTCGTCGCGAACATCGCCGCGAACTCCTCGGGGGTGTGGTGGAAGAACACCTTGGTGTAGAGGCTGGCGGCGGACGCGTGGACGAGGCGGATCCGCCGGCCGCTCAGCTCGAGGTGGTGGACGAGCGGCAGCGCGAGCAGCCACTCCCGGTCGGCGGCGGTCAGCTCCGCGTGCCACCACGCCATCGCGGTGTCCCGGTTCGGGTCAGGTCGCGGCAGAAAGTCGTCCCAGTTGCCGCGCACGGTCACCGCGCACGCCTCCCGGCTGATCGCCACGCACTGCGACCCGCGCGGCCCCTTCCCGACGACGTCACCGAGGTTGAGCACCGTCGTGATGCCACGCGCCTCGATGTCCGCGAGCACCGCACGGAACGCGGTGACGTTGCCGTGCACGTCCGACAGCACGGCGATCCGTTCCGTCCCCATGCCCGCGCCCGCCGCGTCAGCCACGCGCCAGCGGGGCCACCCACCGCAGGCGGGTGCCCCTCCCCTGCGGCGACGGCGTGAGCGTGAAGGTGCCACCGTGCCGGCGTGCGCGGGCCGCGAGGTTCTCGGTCCCCGAGCGGCGGTCGCGCGCGGGCGGGAGACCGGAGCCGTCGTCGTCGACGACGACGGTCACCGACCCGCCCGGGTGGGCGGTCAGCTCGATGCCCACCGCCACCGCGGTGGCCCGCGCGTGCCGCGCCGCGTTGGCGAGACCCTCGCGGACGACGGCGACGACGTCGTCGGCCATGTCGTCGCCCACGCGGTCGTCGAGCGCCGCGGCGTCCCCTCCCGGGACTCCTCGGAGTCCAGCACGCGGCCGTCGACGGTGACGAGCAGCGAGGGCGCGAAGCCCAGGCCGGTGCGGGCGAGGGAGGCCTCCCGGCGCAGCCGCTCGGCGAGCGGCGCGGCGGCGTCCGGGTCGCGGAGCGCGTGCACGATCGATCGGATCTGCTTGACCGTCGAGTCGACGTTGTCCAGCGCCTCCTCGACGATGCCGGTCAGCTCCGACGGGTCGACTCCCGTGCCGCCCGCCGCCGGACCGTCTCGAGCTGCATGCCGGTCGCAAACAGCTGCTGGATCGCGAGGTCGTGCAGATCGCGGGCGATCCGCTCGCGCTCGTCCAGCAGCGCGGCGACGTCCTGGGCGTGCCGCGCCCCGGCGAGCTCGAGCGCGAGGGCGGCCTGGCCGGCGAAGGCCTGCGCGGTCGCGAGGTCGGACTCGGAGAACGGCGTCGACCCGATCCGGCGGAGCAGCATGAGCACCCCCAGACCACGACCGTCCGCCAGCAGCGGGGCGTACAGCGCCGGACCGAACTGCCGCAGCGCGGGGATCCGCACCGCGCGCGCCTCCGCGAGGTGCTCGACGAGCAGCCCCCAACCGGACGCGAGCGTGCTGCGGGCGCGCCCGTCGGGCGGCATGACCGTCCCGAGCAGGTCGTCCGCCCCCACGCCGTCGACGATCTCCATGACCCAGTCGTCCCCGACGCCCGGCAGGACGAGCGCCGCGGTGTCCGCCGCGGCGACCGTGCGCGACGAGCTCGCGACGTGCGTGAGCACCTCTTCCTCGTCGACGCCGGACAGCAGCATCGTGCTGAGCTCCTGACCGGCGCGGACCCACTGCTCCCGGCGCTCCGCGGCGGCGTACAGCTGCGCGTTCTGGATGGCCAGGGCGACCGCGGTGGCGAGGGTCTGGACGATGGCGTCGTCCTCGTCGGTGAACCCGCCCCGCTTCTCGCACAGGTACAGGTAGCCGTAGACGGTGTCGCGCACCTTGACCGCCGCTCCGAGGAACGATCCCATCGGCGGGTGGCCAGGGGGAAGCCCTCGAACGCGGGGTGCTGCGTGAGGTCGTCGAGCCGCATGGTGCCCTCGTTCGGGATCGCGGCGAGGACGCCGACGGCGTGCGGACCGCGCCCGAGCATCTGCGCGAGCCGCTCGTCGACGCCGGACTGCACGAACGTCGTGCTCTCGCGGCGGCTGTCGAGCACGTTGATCGCGCCGTACCGCGCCCCGGTCAGCGCGGCCGACGCGACGACGAAGCGCTGCAAGACCGAGGGCAGGTCGAGGTCGGAGACGAGGTTGAGCGCCGCCTGCAGCAGGTCGGCCGCCGGGATGGGGCCGGCCGCCGACCGGGCGGTGTGCTGCGTCGTCACGGGGTACTGCGACACGGTGCGGTGCTGCGGCTCGGTGCGGTGCCGCGGCTCGGTGTGGTCCTGCGGCTCGGTGTGGTCCGGCGGCTCGGTGTGGTCCTGCGGCACAGGGTGCTGGGTCACGTGATCCTCCTCGGTGCTCACCGCACGCTATCGCCGCACGTACGCCCCAGACGCGCGACGCGGTCGGGGCGGGAGGCTCGGGACGCCGTGCCGAGCCGGGACAGCACGAGCAGCCGCACCCGGCCGGACGGTCTCGGGACCAAGGTCCCGCGCCGATGCACCCACCCGAACGGTCCAATGGATCAGGACGGACGACGGCCACCAGGAGGCGGACACCCATGATCACGGTCCACGAGCCCGAGCGCTCGACCCTGCACGACGGCGGCGCGACGGTCGAGGTGCTCTACGCGGGCCCGGACGACGTCCGGGTCGAGCTGGTCACCGATCCCGCACGTACCACCCACCACGCCGGTGCCCGACTGCTGTGCGCTGCGGTCGCCCAGGCCAGGGCGCGTCACGCCCGCCTGGTCCACACCGTGCTGGACGCCTCGGCGCCGTCGGGCGCCGCCTACCTCGCAGCACTGCGCGACCGGCTCGGCGCCGACGTCGCCGACATCTCGATGCGCCGCGCCGGCTCGAGCGTCATGGTGACGCTCGACCTCCTGCCCGCGCGTCCGCGGCGGCCTCTCACGGTCACCGGGACCGCCCCCGGGCGTGTGCCGGCTGCTCGCACGGCACCCGTCGGGCGGCAGCAGGCGCGTCCCGTCACCCGTCACACCACGCACCGCTCCCTGGGGAGGACACCATGACCGAACCCGACGCCGCCGTCGTCCCGCTGTCGGACGACGGCGCCTGGGAGTTCCTGCGCACGCAGGAGCTCGGGCGCCTCGCGTTCCACCTGCTCGGCGAGGTGCACATCGTGCCGATCAACTACACGGTGAGCGGCCGGCGGATCCTCGTACGCACCGCACCGGGGAGCAAGCTCCTCGGCGTCGTCATGGACCAGGACGTCGCCTTCGAGGTCGACGAGGTCGACCAGGAGGCCGCCACCAGCGTCGTCGTCCGTGGGGCGGCATCCTCCTCGGCGACGCGGAGGCCGACGAGGCGCGCCGCATCATGCGGCCGTCGTGGGTGTCCACGGACAAGGACGAGGTCGTGGCCATCGACGCCACCGAGATCTCGGGTCGGTCCTTCGTGCTCGACCGTCGCGAGCGGAGCCGCTCGGTCTAGCGACGAGCACGCTCGGCCCGGTCGCCGGCCGACCCGTCACGGTCCGAGCCCGTGACCGCCCGACCCCGTCACGGTCGGGTCCCGTCGAGCACGAGACGCACGGCCTCCCCGGGACGGACCTGCGCGAGCCGGTCCACGTCGCGGTCGTGGACGACCGCCACGACCGGGTACCCGCCGGTCACGGGGTGGTCGGCGAGGAAGACGACCGGCAGCCCGGACGGCGGCACCTGCACCGCGCCGAGCACCACGCCCTCGCTGGGCAGCTCGTCGGTCGCCGCGTGCTCGAGCGGCTCGCCCTCGAGGCGCAGCCCGACCCGGTCCGCCTGCGGTGAGACGGTCCAGGTCGCCGCGGTGAGCCGCTCGAGGCTCGACGGGGTCAGCCGGTCCGCGCGCGGACCCCGCCGCACGCGCACCTCGACGGGCGGCGGGGTGCCGTCGGTGGTCCGCCCGGCCGACGGGCCGCGCGGGTCGCCCGGGTCGCGCTCGTCGGGCTCGTCCGGCCACGCGGCGACGGCGTCCGGGGCGGGCCCAGGACGCCCAGCACGTCCCCCGTCCGCAGCGGGGACGGCCCGAGGCCCGACAGCACGTCGGTGGACCGGCTGCCGAGCACCGGCGCGACACCGATCCCACCCCGGACCGCGACGTAGGAGCGCAGCCCGGACGCCGGCGCACCGAGCCGCAGCCGCTCGCCGTCGGGCAACGCGAACGGCCGCCCCGGGCGCGGGTGTGCCCGCTCGCCACCGTCCGCGGCGAGCACGGTGAGGGGCGCGGGCGCGCCGGTGACGGCGAGCACCTGCGGGCCGTGCGCGCGCAGGACCAGCCCGCCGAGCACCACCTCGATCACGGCGGCGCCGCGCGGGTTGCCGACGAGCCGGTTCGCGCGCACGGCGGCGTCCCGGTCCAGGGCCCCGGACGCACCCACGCCGCGGGCGAGGTGACCGGGACGCCCGAGGTCCTCGACGAGGGCGAGCGGTCCGGTCGCGACCACCTCGAGCGACGGCGCACCGGGCGAGGCGTCCGGCACCGGTGACCCCGACCGGGCGGGGGCCCCCGTCACGACCTCGCGGACCGCGCGGAACCGCACCCGCGTCCCGGCCGGGACCAGCGCGGGCTCGGGCCGCGCGAGGTCCCACAGCACGGCCGCGGTCCGCCCGACGAGCTGCCACCCCCGGGTGACCGGCGCGGGTAGACCGCCGAGTACGGTCCGGCCAGCGCGACCGAACCGGCCGGGACCGCGGTGCGCGGCGTGGCGCGCCGGGGGACGTCGAGCGGGTCGCCGTCGGGCTCGAGGTAGGCGAACCCGGGCGCGAACCCCACGAACGACGCCGTCCACGACCGCTCGGTGTGGGCCGCGACCACGGCCGCGGGGGACGTCCCCAGTGCCGCGGCGACGTCGGCGAGGTCCGCGCCGTCGTAGACGGTCTCGATGACGACGACGTCGCCCGTGGTCGGGTGGTCCGCCTCGGGAAGCGCCGGCAGCTCGGCGAGCACGCCCGCGAGCCGGTCGGCGAGGCGTGGGTCGGCCGCGGCGGCCGGCGTGAGGTGGACCAGCAGGGTCCGGGCACCGGGCTGCATCTCGCCCAGCCCGGTCGGCGGGTCGACGTCGAGCGCGGCACGCAGCCCTCGCACCTCGGCGCCGTCACGGCACTCGACGAGCAGGGCTCGGCCACCGACCGGGTGCACCGCGCGTCCCACCCGTGAGGTGCGGGTCGGTGCGCTCACACGAAGCTCGCCACGCGCACACCCGCACCGGCCAGTGCGGCGCGGACGGCGGTCGCGATCGCGACCGCCCCGGGGGTGTCACCGTGCACGCACACGCTCTCGGCGTCGACGCCCAGGACGTCGCCGTCGACGGTGACGACCGTGCGGTCGACGGCCATCCGGACGACGCGGGCCGCGACGGTCTCGGGGTCGTGCAGGACGGCGCCCGGCGCGCCGCGCGGGACGAGCGTGCCGTCGGCCGCGTAGGCACGGTCGGCGAAGGCCTCGGTGACGGTGCGCAGCCCGGCGGCGTGCGCCTCCGCGGCGACGACGCTGCCGGGCAGGACGACGATCGGCAGACCGGGGTCGACGTCGACCACCGCGCGCACGACCGCCCGCGCCTGCTCGCGGTGGTGGACGATCGCGTTGTACAGGGCCCCGTGCGGCTTGACGTAGCGGACGCCGGTGCCCGCGGTCCGCGCGAGCGCGGCGAGCGCGCCGATCTGGTGGACGACGTCGGCCGTGAGCTCGGCCGGGGCGACGTCGACGAAGCGGCGCCCGAAGCCGGCGAGGTCGCGGTACCCGACGTGCGCGCCGACGCTCACCCCGGCCGCTGCCGCGGCGGCGCAGGTCCGCTGCATCGTGAGCGGGTCCCCCGCGTGGAAGCCGCACGCGACGTTCGCGCTCGACACCAGCGGGATCACCGCCGCGTCGTCGCCCATGGTCCAGGCGCCGAAGGACTCGCCGACGTCGCTGTTCAGGTCGATCTGCACGCGGCGGCTCCTGGCGGGACGGGCAGCGGGACGGGTGCTGGGGACGGGCGGCGGGGACGGGCGGCGGGGACCGATCGGTGCGTGGTCGCAGCCCCGCCTCGCCCACGCGCCGCCCCTCAGGGTCATGGTAGGCAGGCCCGGTGACCTGGATCCCGACGCTCCTCGGCGCGCTGCTGGTCGCGCTGACGCTGCGCGACGCCTTCCACACGCTGTGGCACCCCTCGGGCGAGGGCACGACGAGCAGGGTGCTGAGCCGGCTGCTCTGGCGGGCCGGTGGCCGGATGGGACGACGAGGACGTGAGCTCGCCGGCCCGCTGCTGCTGGTCGGCGTCGTGGTGGTGTGGACGGTGCTCGTCATCACCGGGTTCGCGCTCGTGTACTGGCCCCGCATGGACTCCGGGTTCGCCTTCTCCCCGGGCCTGGCGCCCGGGGCGCGGAGCGACCTGCTCGACGCGGTGTACCTCTCCACGGTGGTGACCGGGACGCTCGGCTTCGGGGACGTCGTCGCCCGGGACGGCTGGCTGCGGATGGTCACCGCCGGCCAGGGGCTCGTGGGCTTCGCGCTGCTCACCGCGGCACTGTCCTGGGTCCTGCAGACCCAGCAGATCCTGGGGCGACGCCGCTCTCTCGCGCGCCTGCTGTCCGCCCACCGCCGTGGGACCGAGGAGACCGCGACCGTCCCCTCGGTGGAGCTCCTGGACGGCCTCGCGCGCGACCTGGCCCGCACGCACGTCGACCTCGGGCAGTCGGCCTCGACGTACTACTTCCACGAGCGCGACGAGACCTCGGCGCTCGCGCTCGCGCTGCCGCACGCCGCGGACCTCGCGCGGCGGGCACGGGGCAGCGACGACCCGGACCGGCGCGCCGCCGCCCGGATGCTGGACGTCGCCCTGGACGACTACGCCGCGCTCCTCGGTGAGCGCTTCGTGGCCTCGGGTCCCCGCGCGCAGGTGCTGGATCGCTACGCGCGGGACCAGGGGTTCGGCCCCGACTGAGCCGCGCCGTCCCCTCCCCCGGCGTCGTCGGGTACCCGTGCCCATGTCCATGTCCGTGTCCGTGCCCCGCCCGGACGGCGGCGAGCAGGCCGGCGACCGTGAACGTCACGGTCGCCGCCAGGACGGCGAGCATGGGCGCGGCCCAGGTCCCCGTCGTGGCGTGCAGGCCACCGGCGACCAGGGGGCCGGTGGTCGCGGCGAGGTAGCCCCCGGTCTGGACGCGCGCCGACAGGGTCGCCGTCTCGCGGTCGGACCCGGCCACGCGCGCCACGATGGAGAACAGCGCGGTGAACCCGCCGCCCTGGGCGACCCCACCGATGACCGACCAGGTCGTGGCGGCACCCGGCGCGAGCAGCAGGCCGATCGGCAGCGCGCACCACAGGGCGCCGATGAGAGCCACCGGCACCCACGCCGGCGCACGGACCGCGAGAGCGGGCACGGCGAAGGCGCCGACGACGGCGGAGACCTGGAACAGCGAGGCGACCGCGCCCGACGACGCCGCATCGAGCCCGCGCTCCTCGGTGAGCAGGCTCGGCAGCCACGCGGTCACGGCGTAGTAGGCGAACGACTGCCCGCAGAACGCGATCATGACCAGCCACCCGATGCGGGACACCTCGCGCGAGGGCGCGACGTGCGGCGTCGGCACGCCGGCCCGGGCGCGGTGCGCCCGCCCGGCGCCGCGTGTCACCGCCGCCCAGAACGCCGCGGCCAGGACCGCCAGGAGACCCCATGCCGCGAGCGCGCCGCGCCAGCCCAGCACCTGCGCGAGCGGCGCCGTGCCGATCGACGTGATC
Source organism: Cellulomonas sp. ATA003 (assembly GCF_031582905.1). Classification (NCBI taxonomy): domain Bacteria; kingdom Bacillati; phylum Actinomycetota; class Actinomycetes; order Micrococcales; family Cellulomonadaceae; genus Cellulomonas; species Cellulomonas sp. ATA003. The sequence continues at coordinate 1,679,944 of NZ_CP133990.1, read as the reverse complement.
ATGGACCCGATGTTGAGGGCCGCGGAGTACGCCGCGGTGACCGCACCGACCCGTCGCGGCGGGACGTCGCGCCGGATGAGGACGGGCACCACGATGTTGCCGATCGTCACGGCGACGCCGATGAGCACGGTGCCGGCGAGCACGACCGATGTCGGTCCGGCCGACCGGACCAGGGTGCCGAGCAGCACCCCGAGCAGGCACACCAGCACCGCGGTCTCGGCACCGGCGCGGCGGATCACCCGGGTGGCCAGGGGCGTCGCCAGGGCGAAGCAGAGCACCGGGATGCCGGTGAGCAGGCCGGCGACCGCGGCGGAGATCCCGAGGTCGGCGCGGATGTCGCCGATCACGGGGGCGGCGCGACGATCGGGCCGCGCAGGCTCAGGGCGGTGAGCAGGACGCCGAGGACGACGGGCCAGACGATGCGGCGGGACGACGCGATGGAGGTCGACCCGGGCACCGCGCCACTCTAGGTGGCCGTGGCGGGGGCCGGTCCCGGCGTCCGCACCGGGTCGCGGACGGCCGGCGTCGGGGTGACGATGGCCACCCCGATCCCCGGACGACAGGAGTGGCACGGATGAGCGCCGACCAGGACCAGACCCGCAAGGTCGCCGAGCTGCTGGAGGGTCAGCGGATCGCGATGCTCACCACGCGCGCCCTCGACGGCACCCTGACGAGCCGCCCCATGGCGCTGCAGGAGGTCGAGTTCGACGGCGACCTGTGGTTCTTCAGCGAGGCCGACGCGCGCAAGCTCACGCACGTCGCCGCCGACCCGCAGGTCAACGTGACCGTCGGATCCGGCGCGAGCTGGGTGTCGCTCACCGGCACCGCGCGGGTCGTGCGCGACGACGCCAAGAAGCGCGAGCTGTGGAACGCCGGCGTCGAGGCGTGGTTCGGCGACGCCGAGCCGGAGTCGCCGGGCGTCGCCCTGCTGCACGTCGAGGCGACGTCCGCCGAGTACTGGGACTCCCCGGCGGCCGGGTCGCGACGCTCATCAGCTTCGTCAAGGCGAAGGCGACCGGGGAGCGCTACTCCGGCGGGGAGAACGAGCGCGTCGACCTCTAGCGCGGGTCGCCGGGCTCGCGGGCACGCCCCGCGATGACGGCGGTCATCCGCGCCCGGGCGCGGCCTCGCAGTGGCAGGCTCGCCGGGTGACCATCGTCGACCGGCTCCGGGAGCGCTTCTGGTTCGTCCCGGCCCTGCTGTGCCTGGCCGCGCTCGTGCTCGCCGAGGGTCTCGTCGTGATCGACGAGCACGTCGGCGTCGGCGACGTGCCCGGCTGGGTACGCGCGGTGCTCTACCGCGTCGGCGAGAGCGGAAGCCGGGACATCCTCGGCGCCATCGCGACGTCGAGCCTCGCGGTGGCCGGGACGACGTTCTCCATCACCATGGCGGTGCTCGCGCTGACCTCCTCCAGCTACGGGCCACGCCTCGTCCGCAACTTCATGGCGGACCGCGGGAACCAGACCGTCCTGGGCGTGTACGTCTCGACCTTCCTGTACAGCGTGCTCGTGCTCCGGTCGATCCGCGCCATCGGGGACCCGGGCGACCCCGAGGCCGACGTGTTCGTCCCGCACCTCGCGGTGAACGCCGCCGTCGTCCTGGCCCTGGCGAACGTCGCCGTGCTCGTCTACTTCATCCACCACATCACCGACTCGATCCAGGTCTCCACCCTGGCGCGCGAGGTGCGCGACGACCTGGCCCTCGTGGTCGACCGCATGTACCCGGCCGACGTCGGCCGGGACGCCCGCGCGGACCGCGGCGCCGCCGCGGACGACGGCGCGGTCGACGACGCGGCCGACGACGACCCGGCCGACGGCGACGCCGCCACGCCGCGCTTGCGGGCCGGGCTGCCCGAGCACCCCGATGCGCAGGGGTTCGCGGTGACGACCGAGGTGACCGGGTACGTGCACCACGTCCGCGACGACGACCTCATGGCGGCGGCGTGCGACGCCGACGTCCTGCTGGTGCTGCGCACCCGGCCCGGACGGTACGTGTGCGCCGGTGACGTGATCGCCGTCGTCCACCCGTCCGCCCGTGCGCACGACGAGGTCGTCGCGGGCGTCCGGCAGGCGGTGTCCGTCGCGGACGAGCGCAGCCCCGTGCAGGACGTCGAGTTCGCGATCCAGCAGCTCACCGAGATGGCGGTCCGCGCGCTCTCCCCCGGGACGAACGACCCGTACACGGCCGTCAACGCGCTGCACGACCTCGCCGCCGGCCTGACCGCGCTGGCCTCCCGTGACCTGCCGTCACCGGACCGCGTGGGCCCCGACGGCGCCCTGCGCGTGCACGCACCGCGTCCCGACCCCGTCGAGCTCATCAGCACGGTCGTCGACCACATGCGGTGGTACGCGGCGTCGTCGCCGACGGTGATGCACGCGACGCTGGACCTCGTGGAGCAGGTCACCGCACACGCCCGGACGGCCGAGCTGCGCGACCGGATGGCGGTCCAGGTCGGGTTGCTGCGCGACGCCTTCCAGGGCGCCGGCCACCACGACCACGACACGCGCCGGTACGACGAGCACGCCGTCCGGGTGCTGCGTGCGGTGCGCCCCGGCTGACCCACCCCGTCGCGGCGGTGCCCGGACGAGCACCTCGCCGCCTCGCGACCCGTCGTCGCCGCAGCGCGCCCGCGAAGGGACGCCCGCCCGTCGCACCGTGTTCACCCGTGCGCCGCCGTGGGGTCACCCCGCCTGCCTAGCGTCCCGGTGGACCGGCCCACGACCTCAGGAGTCCCCGTGCTCGTCCACCGCGCTCCGTCCCCCGCCGCGCCCCGCGTCCCCACGGCCTCCGAGCCCCGCGCCCCTGAGGTGCCCGAGGTGCCCCACCTGTCCGGCTCCCCGCCCCTGCCGACCCCGCCCGGCCGGCAGGACGGATCTCGGTCGTGCTGGTCGAGCACCGGCTCGCCGAGGACGGCGCGAGCCGCTCCAACCTGCGGCTGGCCCATCGCTGGTCGGCTGCGGGGGTCGCGGTGCGCGTGCTGGCGCTGCAGCGTCCGGGCGCGGACGCGGGTGCACCGGTACCGCCCGGCGTCGAGCCGGTCCACCCGTGGGGTGCGCGCGAGCCGCGCCTGCGCTGGGCACTGCTCGGCGGGCTGATGCGCCTCGTGGTGCTGGCACGCCGCACCGACGTCGTCCTCGTGGGGAGGGAGATCGGCTGGGGCCTGCTGGTGGGGCGCGTGGCCGCGCTGATCGCCCGGCGGCCCTGCGTCGTCATGGTGCGCTCGGAGCCACGGGCCGCGCTCGAGCAGTACGTGGCGCGCCGCCTGCAGGGACCGATGCGGTGGGCGCTGCGCACCGCCGACCGCGTCGTGTGCATCACCCCCGGGCTCGTGGAGCCGACGGTCGCGATGGGTGTCTCCCCCGAGCGGGTCACGGTCGTGCGCAACGGGGTGGACGTCGCGGCGATCCGCGCCGCCGCGGCCGCGTCACCGTCGGTCGAGGTGCCCGGCACCGGTCCGGTCGTCGTCGGCGTGGGCCGGCTGTGCCGGCAGAAGGGCTTCGACGTGCTGGTGCGGGCCCACGCCCGGGTCGTCACGTCGGGTCTGCCGCACCGGCTGGTCCTGCTCGGCGAGGGGCCGGACCGCGCCGAGCTGACCCGGCTCGCCGCCGAGCTGGGCGTCGCCGACAGCGTGACCATGCCCGGGTTCGTCGCCGACCCGGTCGCGACGGTGGCCCGGGCCGACCTGTACTGCCTGCCGAGCCGCTGGGAGGGGTTCGGTCAGACGCTCGCCGAGGCCCTCGTCGTCGGGACGCCGGCCGTCGCGGCGGACTGCGTGTCGGGGCCGCGGCTCCTGCTGGGTGACGGGTCCCGCGGCGCGCTCGTGCCCGTGGACGACGTCGCCGCGCTCGCGGACGCCATCGGGCGTCACCTGCGCCGGCCCGAGGTGCTGCGCGGGATCGCCGCCCGGGCGCAGCCGTGGGCCGCCGCCCACCTCGACGTCGGCCGGACCGCCGACGGCGTCCTGGGTGTGCTCGCGGACGTCGTCGTCAGCCGGTGACGGCGGCGACCGGGGGCGTCGGGCGGACGTTCGTGGGGTAGCCGGTCCACAGACCGTCCGGACCGGCAAACGCCGGGACGTCGCGGGCGGGCACCGGACGGCTGAACAGGTACCCCTGCACCACGTCGCACCCCAGGTCCGCGAGGACGCCCAGCTGGGCCGGCGTCTCGACGCCCTCGGCGACGGTGAGCATGCCCATCGCGTGCGCCATCTCGATCATGGCCCGGACGACGTGCTCGGATCCCGCCTCCACCCCGAGCGGGGTGATGAACGATCGGTCGAGCTTGACGAGGTCCCACGGGAAGTGGGCGAGGCGCGACATGGAGGACCAGCCCGCCCCGAAGTCGTCCAGCGCCAGTCGGACCCCGAGCGCACGCAGGTCGCGCAGCACCGCGAACGAGTCCCGGTCGGCGCCGGTGGTCTCGGTCAGCTCGAGCCACAGGGTGTCCGCCGGCGTGCCGGCGCGGTCGAGCGCCGCGCCCACGGTGTGCACGAGCCGGGGGTCGCGCAGCTGCACCGGTGACACGTTGACGGCGACGGACGGCAGGGACCCGAGTGACGTCGCCCAGTGGTGCTGCGCGGTGAGCGTGCGGCCGAGGACCGTGTCGAACAGCCGACCGGCGAGTCCGGTGGCCTCCACCGCGGGGACGAACCGGTCGGGTCCGATGAGCCCGCGCTCCGGGTGGTGCCAGCGCGCGAGGGCCTCCAGCCCGAACAGCGCGCCGGTCGCGACGACGACCTCGGGCTGGAACACGCACCGGATCTGTCCGCCGTCGAGCGCGGCGGGCAGGTCGGCCTCGATGCGGCGACGTTCCACGACGCGGGTCCGCAGCGCGTCGTCGAAGTGCACCACCCGGCCGCGCCCGAGGACCTTGGCCTCCAGGAGTGCCGCGTCGGCCCCGTTGAACACCTCGTCGGCGTCGGCGTCCGGCGCTCCCATCGCCAGCCCGACCGACAGGGACGGCGAGATGCGCTGGTGCGTGTCGAGCGACAGGGACGGCGCGACGGCGTCCACCACACGCTGGGCGAGGGCACCTGCCTCGGCCACGTCGACGTCGGTCAGCAGCACGACGAACTCGTCACCGCTGATGCGGGCGACGATGTCGTCCTCGCGCACGGCCCCACGGATCCGGTGACCGACCGTCACGATGAGCTGGTCCCCCGCCGCGTGGCCGATCGTGTCGTTGACGGTTTTGAGGTGGTCGATGTCGCACACGAGGAGCGCGGTGCGGTCGGGCGCCGCCGCGTCGCTCCCGAGCGCGGTGCTCATCTCGGCCCGCAGCCCCGCGCGGTTCGGCAGTCCCGTGAGGTGGTCGTGCGTCGCCTCCCGGCGCAGCACACGGTCCAGCTCACGTCGGTCGGTGAGCTCACCGACGACCACCGCGGTCATGAGCGCGGAGGACACCGTGACGGCGAGGAACAGCTGCAGTGCGGTCAGCTCGTCGTCGACCTGCGCCGGTGCGTGGACCAGGGCCGCGGTGTGCAGCCCGTTGGCGACGAGCGTGACCCCCAGCGTCAACCACGCGACGCCGCGCAGGCCGAAGCGCAGCGCCGCCCACATGAAGAAGGGCACCACGACGACGGTCGGCACCTGCGCCCACTCGAGACCCGGCGGGGGAACACCAGCACCGCGACCACGCCCGCACCCAGGCACAGCGTCGCCACCTCGGCCGCGGACCGTCGTGGCCCGCGGACGCGGCCGGCGAGCACCACCGGGGCGACGACGAGCACGCCCAGCGCGTCCCCCACCGCGTACTCCGGCCAGACCTCCCACCACGTCAGCTCACCGACGAGGAGCACGCTGCCCGCGGTGCCGATCGTGGCGCCGACCGCGGGGGCGACGCCGCCCGCGAGGGTCAGGAACAGCACGAGCTGGCGCACCGGGGCGAGGGCGGCGTCACGGTTCCCGAACCGCCGGAAGAGCATCGCGCCGATGAGCGGCTCGACGCAGTTGGCGAGCGCCCACACCAGGCTCGGGGCCAGGGCGTAGCCGTGGAGCAGGTCACCGCCGGCCTCCGCGACGGCGACACCGGCCAGCGCCCAGACCCACAGGCGGGGCGGGAGCAGCAGCAGCGCGGCGACCGTGAGCCCGGCCGCCGGCCACAGGGCGGCGCCGCTGGACACCGGGTCCCGCAGGAGGAAGACGACCTGCGCCGCGGCGAGATAGCCGGCGAACGCCACGGCGAGGACGGCGGGACCCGACCACCACCGCGTGAGCAGCCCACGGGTGGGTGCGGCGTCGGCCGGTGCGCGCGTCGGGCCGGGGACCGCCAGCGGACGCGTTGGGCCGGGAGTGGTCACGAGGGTCCGTTCGGTCGGGGCGCGGAGGGTGGTCGCCTCCACATCGGCACGCCGGACCGCGGACTTGAGCGGTCGGCCGGGGCGGCGCCGGGGCCGCACCGGGACGGCTCACCCGGGCCGCGCACCGGCGCCGTCCGTGCCGCCGGGCGTCGTGCCCGACGGCGCGGAGGGCAGCTCAGAGACCGAGCTTCTTGCCCAGCCCGCCACCGAGGCCGCCGCCCAGGCCGCCGAGCAGGCTCCCCACGTCGATCCCAAGCCTGCTCAGCAGATCCTGGTGGCCGCTGTCGTCGGTGTCCACCTGGCCCGGAAGCTCCCGGTCCGCCTGGGCGGCCTTGTCGTCCTTTCCCTGGGACTTCAGCAGGTCGAGGATCTGGCTCTTGTCGATGTTCATCGCGTGGCATCTCCCTGTGGTGCTGGCGCCCGCGGGTCGACCGGCCGCACCGGCCCTACCGGCCTCGCCGGCCGGGCCGACAGGCCGTGGGGCCGGGGGAACGGACCACGGGCGGAGCGACGTCGCCGCTCGTCCACCACCTTCTCGTCAGCGTCCGAGGGCTGCAACGGGGGCCGGACGCAGCGGCGGCCGTGGCCTCGGCAGGGATCCCATCGCGGTCAGCACGCTCCCGACATGGGCCGCGGGCGCCGGGCGGCCGAACAGGTAGCCCTGCGCCGCCTCGCAGCCGAGCGTCTGCAGCTCGTCGCGCTGGCGCTGGGTCTCCACCCCCTCGGCGACGACGGTGAGCCCGAGCGCCTGCGCCATGGAGATGACCGCGGCCACGATGCGGGTGTCGCTGGGGTCCTCGCCGAGGCCGCTGATGAAGGACCGGTCGATCTTCAGGACGTCCACGGGCAGGGTCTTGAGCATGGACAGGCTCGAGTAGCCGGTGCCGAAGTCGTCCAGCGCGATCCGGACGCCGAGCGCCCGGATGCTCGTCAGCGTCGCCCGCGCGGCGTCCGGGTCCGCCATGACCGCCGACTCCGTGACCTCCAGGCCGACGGCTGCCCCGGGGACCCCGGTGGCCGCGAGCGCGTCGGTGACCGTCCGGACGAAGCCGGGTGCGGCGAGCTGGTGAGCGGAGACGTTGACCCACAGCGTGAGCGTGCGAGCGGCGGGGTGCCGCTCACGCCACTCGGCCAGCTGTCGGCACGCGCCGAGCAGCACGTCGGCGCCCAGCTCGACGATGAGACCGGTGCGCTCCGCGATCGGGACGAAGTGCGCCGGAGGCACCGGTCCGAGACCCGGCCGCGTCCACCGCAGGAGCGCCTCGAACCCGATGACGCCCCCGGTGCGCGCGTCGACCTCGGGCTGGAAGGTCAGGGTGAGCTCGTCGGTGCCGATCGCCCGGCGCAGGGCCAGGCTGGTCTCGAGCTCGGTCGCCGCCGCGGCCTGGAGCGTGGCATCGCACACGCGCACGCGGGCGCGACCGGCCTGCTTCGCGTCGTGCATGGCGAGGTCGGCGTCCCGCAGCAGGGCGTTGAGGTCGTCGGTGCCGCTGAGCGTCGTCGTCGCCAACCCGATGCTCATGGACAGCTCGACGGTGTGGCCCGGGATGCGCAGCGGGGTGGCGGTGAGCCGCGCCGCGTGGTCGGCCACCGCGACCGCGTCGTCGGGTGCGACGTCCGCGAGCACGACGGTGAAGGCGTCGCCGGCGAAGCGGCACACGACCGCCCCCGGCGGGACGGCCGAGCGCAGGGCGTCGGCCACGGCGACGAGCACGTCGTCGCCGGCCGCGTGGCCCAGGGAGTCGTTGACCATCTTGAAGCGGTCGAGGTCGCAGAACAGCACCGCGTGCGTGCGACCGGGTCCCGCGGACTCGGCCAGCACACGGGCCGCGGCGTCCAGGAACGCGGCGCGGTTGTGCAGCCCGGTGACGGTGTCCCGGGTGGCGAGGCGGGTCAGCGCGACCCGGGACCGGTGCCGCTCGATCGCGACCCGGGTGAGGTCGCGGAACGCGGCGAGGCTCACCCGGTCGCCCTCGTGCACGTGCTGGCCCGGACCCCGCCGGTAGACGGCGAACGTGCCCAGGACGGTGCCGTCGCTGCCGATGACCGGCGACGACACGCACGACGTCAGCCCGTGCTCCCGTGCCAGGTCGCGGAACGCCACCCACTTGGGGTCGCTGGCGATGTCGGTGACGACGACCTCCTCGCGCCGGTGCACGGCGGTCCCGCACGACCCGACACCCTCCCCGGCCCGCAGGCCGTCGATCGCGGCCCGGTACGCGGCGGGCAGGCTGGGAGCCGCGCCGTCGCGCAGCGTCACGCCGTCGTCGTCGAGCAGCAGCACCGAGCACAGCAGCCCGGGCGCGACCACGCGCTCGACGTTGCGGGCGAGGCGGTCGAGCACGTCGGTCAGCGGGGCGCCGGAGGCCACCGCCTCGAGCACGTCGCGCTGCGCCTGCTGCTCGAGCCGGTGGCGCCGGTGCCGCAGGTGGCCGGAGGCCTGGTCCGCGAGGTCGGCGAGCGCCGCGAGCAGCGCGTCGTCGGCGACGCCGCGCGGCTCGGGGTCGGAGACGCACACCGCACCGAGGACGACGCCGTCGGGGCTCAGCAGTGGTGCGCCGGCGTAGAAGCGGGTCCTGCCGGCGACGACGGACGGGTGCGCGGCGAGCCGCCCGACCGCGCGGCAGTCCGACACGTGCAGCGGGTGACCCGCCGTGACCACGTGCGCGCAGGCGGAGACCTCGTCGGGGACCGTGTGCTCCACCTCGCGCGCGGGGTCGACGGAGGTGACGACGAGCACGCGCCCCGGTGTCACGAGCGTGACGGCGCCGACCGCGGCCCCGCTGACGGCCGCCGCGAGGCGCGCGAGCGGCGCCATCTCCCGGCGCAGTGCCGCCAGGTCCCGCTCGAGCGCCTCGACAGCGGACACCCGGTCGGGGTGCCCGACGGCGTCACGGACCTCGGCTGCGGTGAACACGGGCGTCCGTCCTGTCGTCGGGCGACCGGCATCCCGGTCTCACCGGTGCCCATCGGCTGCCCGCACCCGCGCGAGAGGAGGCGATCGGGTGACGCCGCGGTCCGACGGGGCGGACCGGTCCGTGCCTGCCGCGTTCCTGCCGGGTGCCTGCCGGGTGCCTGCCGCGTGCCGGCCGCGTGCCGGCCGGGGTGCCTGCCGCGTGCCGGCCGGGGTGCCGGCGGAGCGTCAGCCGAGGCGCAGCCGCACCGTCACCGTGCCGGGAGAGCGCCACGTGACGTACAGCCGGGTGCCGCCCAGCGCGTCGGTGCCGCCCAGGAACGTGTACGCCTCCCCCGGCCGGTAGACGGCGGGCCGGTCCAGCCCGGAGCCGAACCCCGGCCCCACCACGAGCGTCCGGCCGTCGCGGGTGTACCGCGCCTCGCCGTCCGCGAGCTCGAACCGGCCGTCGCCCAGGTCGCGGGCACCGCTGATCTGCCCACCCGGAGCCAGCGCGAGCTCGAGCGCGTGCCCGGTGGCGGGGCCGTCGGTGGTCACCGTGAGGTCGACCCCGTCGTCGTGCAGGTCCACGGTGACGTCGGTGCGGAGCGTCACGACGTCGCGCTCGCGCCGGGAGAAGCTCATCGCCGCGGCGAACCGGCCCTCGTGCTCGAGCGTCCACCCCGCTCCCCGGTGCGGGACGACGCCTCGAGCGGCTGGTAGTAGGACGCGCTGACCTCCTCGGCCAGCCGCACCCGGTCGCCGGCCACCGACATCGTCGAGGCACGGAACGGGCCGAGGCCGAAGAAGTCGCGCGACAGCCGGACGGACTCGACCGCCGGACCGCCCAGCGCGGCGCGCAGGAAGGTCGGGTTGCAGGCGAGCCCCGAGGCGATGCGCCCGAGCGCGGGCACGTCCGAGCCGCCGTAGACGACGAACCGCGACCCGGTCGTCGGCCGGCGGTCCACGAGCAGCCCCGCCGAGGCGAAGTGCCGGCGCACCGGCGGGACGTCGTCGGCGGCGGTGTGCGGGGGCAGCGCTGCGGCCAGGATGGGGTCGAGCAGCTGCTGGGCGAGCACGTCGACCGGGTCGACGCCCGGCGACGTCGCGGCACGGGCGGCACCGGACGCGCACCGCGCGCAGTGGAACCGCAGCGCGGCCCACCGCAGCTGCCCCAGGAACGGGCCCAGCGGGAACGGGGCGTTCTGGTCCTGCCGCCGCGAGTGGACCGTCTCGACCGCACCAGCCGGATCGGTGAGGTCGAGCTGCGCGTGCAGGTCGCGGTGCACCACGTCGTGGAGGTCCGGCCGGCCCACGAGCCCGCCGAGGGCGGTGAGCGACGGGTTCGACACGTGCGCGGCGTAGTTCGGGCTGCGCTCGCTGTACAGGCCGTCGTCGTCGACGTCGACGCCCTCGGCGAGCCAGGCCCGTGCCCGGTCCAGCAGGGCGTCGTCCCCGAGGAGGGTGCCGGTGCGCGCCAGGGCGCCCGCGAGCTCCCACCGGTGGTTGGGGGTGTGGACGCCGCCGGTGGCCAGGGCCCCGGCGGCGGATGCCAGCACGCGGGTGAGCCGCGCCTCCAGGGCGTCCAGACCCCGGCCGTCGTGCCGGCGCAGGAGGTCGGTGACGATCGCGACGTCGGCGATGGTGAACGCGGAGTCGGGCGGTGAGGCGAGGTTGTCGCCGCTGGAGAAGAGACCACTGGGCGCCTGGAGCGCCTCCAGGTCGCCGAGCCACCGCCCCGCCCGCTCGACCGCTGCGGGGTCGCCGCACCGGGTCGAGGCCGGGTGGAGCACGACGACCACGGCGGCCTTGACCATCGCCATGAGCCCACGGTGGCCGCGGGCGCGGTAGCCGACCTCGAGCCTGCCGGAGAGCAGCCCCTCGACCTCCGCGTCCGCCGCGGCGACGAGGCCGGTGACCGCCGTGGTGTCGACCGCCCCGTCGATCGTGGTGGTACCGCTCGTGGTGGTACCGCGGGTGGTGTCCGTCGTCCGCACGCCGTCAGTCCTTGAGGCCCGAGTTGATGTCCGCGCTCATGATCTGCCGCTGGAAGATCGCGAACAGGACGAGCATCGGGATGAGCGAGATGATGGAGGCCGAGAGCAGGACCGACCAGTCGATGTTGTCCGCGCCGACGATGCTGCGCAGCGCCACCTGCAGGGTGTAGCGGTCCGGGTCCCGGAGGATGAGCAGCGGCCAGATGTAGTCGTTCCAGCGCCACTGGAACGAGAAGATCGCGAGCACGACCATGATCGGCTTGGCCAGCGGGAGCATGATCCGCCAGAAGAGCCCGAACTCGCCGACCCCGTCGATGCGCGCCGCCTCCATGAGCTCGTCCGGGATGGTCGAGAAGTACTGCCGGAACATGAAGATGCCGGTCGCGGTGACGATGGACGGCACGATGATGCCGGCCAGGGTGTCGTAGAGGCCGAGGTCGCGGACGACCGCGAACGACGAGGGCATGATGACCTCGGTCGGCAGCATCGTGGTGGCGAGGATGCAGATGAAGAAGCCCTTGAGCCACCAGGCCTTGTACTTCGCGAACGCGTACCCCGTCGCGGCGCTCACGATCACCGTGAAGACGGTGGTGACCACCGCGACGATGGTCGTGTTGACGAAGTACCGCTGGAAGTCGAACCGCGTCCACGCCGTGGTGTAGCCCGACAGGGTCCACCTCTCGGGCAGGATCGACAGCGGGAGGCTGAACAGCTCGGAGCCCGGCTTGAACGAGCTGAGGAAGAACCACAGCAGCGGGAACAGGTACAGCGCCGCGACCACCCACAGGACGATCGTCATCGGCGCCCAGCGCAGGGACCTCATGACAGGGCACTCTTCCGGTCGAAGCGGAGCTGGATCACGGCGATGACGATGAGCACGACCATGAGCACCATCGAGGCGGCGCTGGCGTAGCCGATGTCCGCTCGTTCGAAGCCGGTCCGGTAGATGTACTGGACGATCAGCATGTTCTCGGTGCCCGGGCCGCCGTCGTTGAGCGCCTGGATGAGCGCGAACTCCTTCATGGACCCGATGGTCGACAGCAGGATGACCATGAACGACGTCGGGCCCAGCAGCGGCAGGGTGATCCGGAAGAACCGCTGCGTCGGGCTCGCCCCGTCGAGCTCGGCGGCCTCGAGGTAGGACCGCGGGATGTTGCGGATCGCCGCGATGAACAGCAGCAGGTTGAACGCGGTGCCGCCCCATGTCCCGGCGACCAGGATCACGAGCAGCCCCAAGGTGCCGTCCGTCTGCCACGGCACCGGGTCGGCGCCGAGCTGGCCGATGAGGAAGTTGACGAAGCCGAAGTTCTCCCCGAAGAGCCAGCGCCAGATGACCCCGGCGACGATCGGCGAGATCAGCCAGGGCAGGAAGAAGATGATGCGGGCCGCGTTCTTGCCCTTCGCCGCGGTGTTGACGAGCAGGACCGCCAGCGCGAGCGCGACGACGTAGTGCGCGGGGACGGCGAGCAGCGTGTAGAGGGCGGTGCGGGTCAGGGCCGCGTAGAACGCCTCGTCGGCGAAGAGCTCGGTGTAGTTCTCGAGGCCGATGAACTCCATGTCGCCGACGCCGCGGTAGTCGGTGAAGGAGTAGACGAGGCCCAGGGCGCCCGGCCACAGGAAGAACAGGCAGAACAGGACGACGGCGGCCGAGATGAACAGCAGCGGCGCCAGCCGGTGGGACGGGTTCCCGCGGCGGCGGCGGCCGGCGCGCGGGACCGGTGCCCCGGACGTCGGCGCCCCGGCCGACGCCTGCGTGGGCGTCGAGAGTGCGGCCATGGTGATGCCCTTCACTGCCGTCACGTCGGACGGATCGGGTCGACGTCCGGACGTGGGCGTCCGGGCGAGGGGACGAGCGGGGGGACGGGCGAGGCGGTGCGCGTGGTGCGGCCGGTGCTCCCGACCGCACCACGCGCTCCGGGTCACTCCGGCAGTGCGCCGAGCTGGTCGGTGAGCTGGGCGTTGATGTTGTCGATGGTGGTGTCGACGTCCTGCTCGTCGTTGAGGTACTTCACGACCTCGTCGCGGACCGGGTCGCCGTCGGTGGCCAGGCCGGCGACCTCGTACGCGAGGTCGCGCCGCTTGATCTCCTTGACGATCGGGTCCGAGGCGGCGATCTCCTCGTTGTACAGCTCGAACGCCTCGGGGTCGGTGGCGTACGTGACCTCGAGGCCCTCGATCGCCGGCAGGAAGCTCGACGTCTCCGCGAGCTCGCGGTAGTTCTCCGGCTCGTACATCCACTCGACGAAGTCGACGGCGGCGTCCTGCTGGTCGCCCTCGAAGACGACGACGTTGGCGGCGTTGCCGTAGTTCGCGGCCCGCACCGGCTGCATCGGCAGCCGGACGGGAGCCCACTCGAAGTCGGCGATGTTCACCGCGAAGTCGGCGATCTGCCACGAGCCGGAGTAGTACGACACGACGTCACCGCTCTTGAACAGCGCGTTGCCGTCCGCGTCGCTCAGCCAGACCGAGCGCGGCATGAACGAGTCGTCGTTGAGGCTCTTGAAGTACTCGAGCGCGACCTTCATCTCCTCGTCGGTCTCGAACTCGCCGTCCTCGTTGGCCTGGAAGTACTCCGAGCCGAACTCGAACAGGAACGACTTGAGGCGGTGCGAGGACCGGTCCATGACCATCCCGTAGGTGGTCCCGGTCGCCGCCTGGACCTCCTTGACCGCGGCGACGTACTCGTCCCACGTCCAGATGTCGTCCGCGGTGGTCGGGTACGCGACACCGGCCTCGTCGAAGAGCGTCTTGTTGATGAACAGGCCCACGGCGGTGACGTCGGTCGGCAGCGACAGCACCTTGCCGTCCGGGTCGACGGCGGCGAGCTCGGCGTTGATGTCGCTGCCCTCGAGGATCGGGCTGAGGTCGACCGTGAGGTCTCCCCAGACGGGGTCCACCCCGCCGACGCGGGCGAGCGCCGGGAGGTCGTTCGCCTGGGCGGCGTTCTTCAGCTTGGTGGGGAGGTCGGCGTTGGCGATGTCGACGATCTCGACGGTCACCCCGGTCTCCTCCTCGTACTTCTCCGCCATCGCGGCGAAGCCGCCGCCCTGGTTGGCGTCGCCGGAGAGGAAGAACTGCAGGGGCTCGTCGGTGCCGGCCTCGCCCGTGGCGCCGCCGTCGTCTCCGCCGCCGCACGCGGCGACGACGCTCAGCACGACTCCGGTGGCCAGCGCTGCCGTGACGCGCCGCGATCGGGTGGTGAACATGGTGTCTCCTTCTGCGGGCCGCAAGGGCTGCGACCTCGTCGTCGTACCGCTCATCGGTGAGCCGTGTCCGCGGGGCCCGGGGAGGCAACCGCTTTCCGGTGGCACCTTTGTCCGGACATGCGGACATGCTAACCACGTCACGTCGACGCTGACAAGGGTCCGTCCACACCCACCTCGGCGCCCGCGGCGAGATCGGACCCGAGAGCACAGGCGTACCGCCGTTCCGCCCGTGTGGCGACCGCGGCGCCCGTAAGATACTCCTATTGTCTGGACACACCGACGCTCCAGACCGGTCGGGCCGTCCGGCCGGACCTCAGGCCCCGCAAGGACCGGTTCACATGCCCGACAGAGGCACGCAGCTGCACATCGAGCTCGACCGCACGAGCCCGGTGCCGCTCTACCACCAGATGGCGAAGGCGATCGAACGCAGCATCGAGTCCGGCGAGCTGCTCCCCGGCGAGCGGCTCGAGAACGAGATCGCACTCGCCGACCGGCTCAAGGTGTCCCGCCCGACGGCGCGTCGGGCGCTGCAGGAGGTCGTCGACCTCGGGATGCTCGTGCGCAAGAGGGTGTGGGGACCGAGGTCGCGCCGGTCCGGGTCCGCCGCAAGGTCGAGCTGTCGAGCCTCTACGACGACCTCGACACGGCTGGCCGTCGTCCGACGACCACGGTGCTGGAGTACGTGACCGGGCGCGCCTCGGCCGAGGTGTGCGAGGCCCTGGAGATCCCGGTCGACTCCGAGGTCGTCACGGTCCGCCGGCTGCGGTTCGCCGACGGGGAGCCGCTCGCGCTCATGACGAACCACCTGCCGGTCGCCCTCGCGCCCGACGAGGACGAGCTCGCCGACGTCGGTCTCTACGCCGCGCTCCGGGCCCGGGGCGTGGAGATCCACATGGCGCGCCAGGTGATCGGCGCACGCGCCGCGACCGCCGCGGAGGCCAGGACGCTCGAGCTCAAGGCCGGCGCGGCGCTGCTGACCATGCAGCGCACGGCCTACGACCCGGCCGGACGGCCGATCGAGCACGGGGTGCACCTGTACCAGGCGTCGCGGTACAGCTTCTCCACCACGCTGTTCGCCCCCTGAGCAGGCCGGCGCGCGCCGTCCGCCCTCCCGCCCGCTGCCCCGCCCGCGTCCCGGGCGACGCGTCGCCGGCCGCCTCGGGGGCGACCGCGGGCGTCACCCGCCGGCGAGGCCCCGCAGGTGCTCCATCGCGGCCCGCACGTCCCCGACCGGACCCTCCCCCGTGGGTTCCTGCTCCAGGACGGTGTCCTGCTCCAGGACGTACCAGCCGTCGAACCCGGCGGCGTCGAGCGAGGAGACGATCGCGGCGAAGTCGACGTCGCCCTCGCCGAGACGCGTGTAGATCCCGGCCCGCACCGCGTCGGTGTAGCTCAGGTCACCGCTGCGCACGCGCGCCGCGAGGTCGGCGCGGACGTCCTTGGCGTGCACGTGGTTGATCCGGTGGGCGTGCTCGCGGGCGAGAGCCACCGGATCGGCGCCGCCGATGAGCAGGTGACCGGTGTCCAGGCACAGGGAGATCCGGGAGCCGGCGAGCACGCGCTCGACCTCGTCGGCGCGCTCCACCATCGTGCCGACGTGCGGGTGCAGGGTGGCCTGGATTCCGCGGGACGTGGCGAGCTCGCGCAGCCGGTCCAGGTTGGTGAACAGGGTCTGCCACCCGGCGTCGTCGAGCTCCGGTCGCTCGTCGTAGCCGTCCTGCCCCGAGCTCGCGGCGAGCACGAGCACGTCGCCGCCGGCGGCCTCGAAGCTGTCGAGCTCGCGGTCGACCGCGGGCAGCGGGTCGTGGCCCGGGTCGTGCAGCACGACCGGGACGAAGGCGCCGACGGCGGCCAGGTCGTGCCGGGCCAGGACCGCCGCGCGCTCCGCGGGCGCCTGGGGCAGCCAGCCCTGCGGCCCGAACTCGGTCGCGGTCAGTCCGAGCTCGTGCATCTCGGTGAGCACACGCTCCGGGCCCATCTGGTAGCCCCAGCCGGGGACCTCGCACACGCCCCAGCTGATGGGCGCACCGGCGATCTTCATGGTTGCTCCTCGTGCTCGCGGGCCGACGCCGGCCCTGGGTTCGGTGGTTCGCGACGCGCGCCGCCCCCGCGGGGGCACCACGTCCGTGCGCGATCCGGGGAGTGACCGCCGGTCGACCGGGCGGTCAGCGGGCCGATGCCGTCGTGAGGGTGCCGTCCGGCCGGACGCGTCCGCCGGTGGTCGCGCTGCGGGTGGCGGCGTCGGCGAGGGCGAGCGCGGTGCGCCCCTCGGCGAGGCCCGGCACGGGGGTCCGGCCGGACGTCACCGCCTGCACGAAGTGGTCGAGCTCCGCCCGGTAGGCGTCCGCGTACCGCTCGAGGAAGAACGCGAGGTACGGCCCCGCGGCGCCCGAGCGGTCAGCCGAGGCGTGCCGGACGTGCGCGGGCGTCGGGTTGGTCAGCTCGAGCGAGCCCAACGGCCCGAAGGCCTCGAGCCGCTGGTCGTAGCCCGTGGCGCAGTGTCGCGAGTTGATGATGGTGGCCACCGCGCCGTTGGCGGCGGTGAGGGTCACGACCGCGGCGTCCCAGTCCCCCGCGGCGCTGATCTCCGCGTCGAGGTGCTGCCCCACCGCGCTCACCTCGACCACCTCACTCGAGGAAGTGCGCGGCCATGTCCAGGTCGTGGATCGTCATGTCGCGGAAGATCCCCCCGGACTGCGCCACGTACGCCGCGGGCGGCGCAGCCGGGTCGCGGCTGATGATCGTCAGCTGCTCCAGCGGCCCGATCTCGCCGTCGGCGACCCGGGCGTGGATCTGGGCGATGCTCGGGTCGAACCGCCGGTTGAACCCGATCATGACGCGGTGCTCCTGCCCGGCGATCGCCGCCAGGCAGGCGTCGACCCGGTCGAGGGACAGGTCCACCGGCTTCTCGCACAGCGCCGCCTTGCCGGCGTGGACCGAGGCGACGATCTGGTCGACGTGCAGCGGCGTGGGTGAGCCGATGATGACGGCGTCGACGTCGGCCGCCTCGAAGACGTCCTCGACCCGGGTGGTCGCCCGCGCCCCGTACGGCGCGGCGAGGCGCGCCGCGCCGTCACCGAACGGGTCCGCGACGAGGGCGAGCCGGGTCCCCGGGTGGGCGGCGACCGAGGCCGCGTGCACGGCCCCGATGCGTCCGGCGCCGATGACGGCGATGTCGATCACGGTGGTCCTCTCGAGCAGGTGGGGCGGGACGGGTGGGGTGCGCCGGCACGCGGCGGGGCGGGCGCCCGAGGTCAGGAGCGGGGAAGCTCATGCTCGCGGTGACCGGGTTGTCCTGGTGCGGCCAGCGGGTCGTGATGACCTTCGCGTGCGTCCAGAACCGGATGCCCTCAGGGCCGTGGGCGTGGTGGTCCCCGAACAGGGACTGCTTCCAGCCGCCGAACGAGTGGTAGGCCACCGGGACCGGGATGGGGACGTTGACGCCCACCATGCCGGCCTGCACCTCGGTCGTGAAGCGGTGCGCGAGCTCGCCGGAGTCGGTGAAGATGGCCGCGCCGTTGCCGAACGGCGACGCGTTGACCAGCGCGAGCGCCTCCTCGAACGTGTCGACCCGCAGCACGGTGAGTACCGGGCCGAAGACCTCGTCGCAGTAGGCGGTCATGTCGGTCGAGACGCGGTCGAGCACGGTGGGGCCCACGAAGTGCCCGTCCTCGTGACCGGCCACGGTCAGGTCGCGCCCGTCGACGACGGCGACCGCTCCGGCGTCGACCGCACGGGTCACGTGGTCGACGACGCGGCGGCGGGACTCGGCGGTGATGACGGGTCCCATGTCCACCCCCTCGGCGTCCCCGGGCCCGACGACGATCGCCTCGGCGGCCTTGCGGAGCTCGGCGACGAGCGGCTCGGCGGCGGAGCCCACGGCGACCGCGACCGGCACCGCCATGCACCGCTCCCCGCGGACCCGAAGGCCCCGGCGGAGATCTGCGCCGCGGCGAAGGCCATGTCGGCGTCGGGCATGACGACCGCGTGGTTGTTCGCCCCGCCGAGGGCCTGCACACGCTTGCCGGCCGCGATCGCGCGCTCCTGCACGTACCGCGCGATCGGCGTGGACCCGACGAAGGACACCGCGGCGATCCCGGGGTGGTCGAGGATCGCGTCGACGGCGACCTTGTCACCGTGGACGACGTTGAAGACGCCGTCGGGAAGGCCGGCCTCCGCGTAGAGGCGCGCGACGAGGTTCGACGCGGACGGGTCCCGCTCGGACGGCTTGAGGATGAAGGCGTTGCCGGTGGCGATGGCCACCGGGTGCATCCAGAACGGGACCATCGCGGGGAAGTTGAACGGCGTGATCCCCGCGACGACGCCGAGCGGCTGGCGGATCGTGTGCACGTCGACGCCGGTGGACGCACCGGCGCTGTACTCACCCTTCGACGCCTGGGCGATCCCGCACACGAAGTCCAGCGTCTCCCCGCCGCGCTTGATCTCCCCCGGGCGTCGTCGACGGTCTTGCCGTGCTCGCGGGAGATGATCGCCGCGAGCTCGTCGGTGTGCTGCTCGAGCAGCGCGCGCATGCGGAACATGACCGCGGTCCGGGTCGCGAGCGAGGTCCGGGCCCACGCCGCCTGCGCCTCGGTGGCGACCTGCACGGCGTGGTCGACGACGGCGTCGTCGGCCAGGGCGAGGGTGGCGACGGCTCGGCCGGTGGCCGGGTTCTCGACGTCGGCCGTGCGCGTGACGGGGCCGTCGTGCTCGGCGCCGCCGATCCAGTGGGTGATGGTGTCCATGGGGTGTCTCCGGTCGGGTGAGTGCGGGCAGCGGCGGCCACGGGGCCGCCTGCGCGGTCGGGTCAGAGGTGGTGGCGCTGGGCGTCGCGCGCCGCGACGTACTCGGCGCGCGCGGTGCGGGTGGACTCGAGCGTGGACACCTCGGCGACGGGGACGTCCCACCACGCCGACGACGGCGGCGCGGGGCCGTACAGGTCCGTCTCGACGACGATCGCGGTGGTCGCGGCGTTGCCCGCGGCGGTGCGGTACGCCGCCCGGAACTCCTGGGTGCCGGCCGGCTCGAGGACCTCGATGCCGTAGCTGCGCAGGTTGGCGGCGAGGTCGAGCGGGACGTGCGCGCCGTCGAGCAGACCGGTCTCGGGGTTGCGCAGGCGGTAGCGGGTCGCGAAGCGCTGCGAGCCGTGGGACTCCGACAGCGCGCCGATCGAGGACCACCCGTGGTTCTGCAGGACGACGACGACCACCTTGACGCCCTCGGCGACGATCGTCGCGATCTCCTGCGGCGCCATCTGGTAGGAGCCGTCGCCGACGAGCGCGACGACCTCGCTGTCGGGCCGCGCCAGCTTGGCGCCCAGGGCGGCCGGGATCTCGTAGCCCATGCAGGAGAACCCGTACTCCAGGTGGTACTGCACCGGGGTCCGTGCCCGCCACAGCGCCTGCAGGTCCCCGGGCATGGAGCCCGCCGCGTTGATGAGGATGTCCTCGTCGCCCATCAGCTCGTTGAGCGCGCCGAAGATCTCGGTCTGCGCCGGCAGCGGCTGCTGGTCGCGGTGGTAGCACTCGTCGGTGACGACGGACCACGCGTCCACGAGCTCGCGCACGCGCCGGGTCCGGTCGGCCGGGCCGCGGTACCCGGCGAGCGACTCGCGCAGGGCGTCGAGGCCCTCGCGGGCGTCGGCGACGACCATCTCGGCGCCGTGCTTGGCGGCGTCGAACGCCTTGACGTTGAGGTTGACGAAGCGGACGTCGGGGTCGGCGAAGACGGTGCGGCTCGCCGTGGTGAAGTCGGTGTACCGCGTGCCGACCCCGATGACGACGTCGGCCTCGGCCGCCAGCGCGTTGGCGGCGTCGTTCCCGGTGGCGCCGACCCCACCGGCCGCGCACGGGTGGTCCCAGGCGAGCGCACCCTTGCCGGCCTGGGTGTCCAGGACCGGGATCCCGGTGGCGTCGGCGAACGCGGCCAGCGCGGCGCTCGCCTCGGAGTACACCGCGCCACCGCCGGCGACGACGACGGGACGGCGGGCGGAGCGCACGACGTCCGCGGCGCGCCGCAGGGCGGCGGGCTCGGGCACCGGGCGCGCGACGTGCCAGACGCGGCGACGGAACAGCTCGACCGGCCAGTCGGCGGCCTCGGCCTGCACGTCCTGCGGCAGGCACACCGTGACCGCACCGGTCTCGGCCGGGTCGGTCAGGACCCGCATGGCACCCAGGAGGCTTCCCACGAGCTGCTCGGGCCGGGTGACGCGGTCGAAGAACCGCGACACCGGGCGGAACACGTCGTTGACCGACACGTCCAGCGACTGCTCGTTCTCGAGCTGCTGCAGGACGGGGTCGGGCCGCCGGGTGGCGAACACGTCCGACGGCAGGAGGAGCACCGGGATGCGGTCGATGGTCGCGAGCGCCGCACCGGTCACCATGTTGGTCGAGCCCGGGCCGATCGACGCGGTGCAGGCGAGGGTCTGCAGCCGGTTCGCCGTCCGGGCGTAGCCGACAGCGGTGTGGACCATGTTCTGCTCGTTGCGGGCGCCGTAGTAGCGCAGCGGCTGCTCGCCGTCGGCGGGGTCCAGCTCGTTCTGCAGCAGCGCCTGGCCGAGGCCGGTGACGTTGCCGTGACCGAGGATGCCGAACACCCCGGGGACCAGGCGCCGCTCGACGCCGTCGCGCTCCGAGTACTGCACGCTCAGGAAGCGCACCACCGCCTGGCCGACGGTGAGGCGGACGGTCTCGCGCGGGCTCATGGTGCGGGGCTCCTGTCGGCGGGCTGATCGGCGGGCTGGTCGAGCGGCTGGGTCATCGGCAGCCGGGGGTCGAGCGCTTGGTCCGCCCAGGTCCCGCGCACCCAGCCGTGCCGGGGGTCGTCGGTCATGAGCCAGGTCCGGTCCTCGGCCGGCCCGGCCATGACGTTGAGGTAGTACAGGTCGTACCCCGGGGCCGCCATCGACGGGCCGTGGTACCCGTGCGGGGTCAGGACGACGTCGCCGGCGCGCACCTCGGCGGTCAGGTCGACCGGCCGGTCGGCCGTGCCGTAGGTGCGGTGGAAGCCGAAGCCCGGCCCGTGCGGTCCCGGCCGGACGTCGAACAGGTAGATCTCCTCGAGCTCCCGCTCGTCCTCGGAGTGCTCGTCGTGCTTGTGCGGCGGGTACGACGACCAGTTGCCGCCCGGGGTGAGCACCTCGCACACCAGCAGCCGGTGCGTGTCGAGGTCGGTGCCGAGCGCGTAGTTGTTCACCTGCCGCGACGACGCACCCGCGCCACGCATCTCGACCCGCACCGTGTCGGCCCCCGGTACGTCACCGGCAGCCGGCGCTCGGCGCGGGCCGTGGCCAGCGCGAAGCGGCCGCCACCTGCCGAGCGCAGCGTGAAGGTCGTCCCGATCGGCACGTACAGGTGGTCGGTGACCGCGGTGAACACGTCGGGTCGACCGGTCAGCCAGTGGGTGGCGCCGTCGACCTCGACGGTGCACCCGCCCGCGAGCGGGACGACGAGCACCTCGTCCGCACCGGTCCGGATCTCTCGGGTGGCCCCCGGCTCGAGCTCGACGACCCGCAGGCCCGAGTACCGCCACCCGGCGCGCTCGGGGGTGACGTCCACCGCGTACCCCGGGCCGGTGGCCCGGCCCGCACGCAGCAGCAGCCGGTCGTCGTCGTCGGTCACACCCATCTCCCGTCCGGCCCCTGGGGCCACGTCCGCGGCCCGGGCCCGGCGACGTCCGCGTCGCCGACGACCCGGCCGGTCGATCGCTGCCAGCCTTCCGCAGCGATGCGATGTCGTCAAGCATATGTCAGGACATATGCTCCTTCCATCCACGGCGGCACTGGACCGCCACCTGGCGCGCCACCACGTCTCGTAGTTACACCGTATGTCCTGACAACTGGTTGACAGGCGATTACGGCAGCACTTTGAATGGGTCCACCGCCGCGCCCTCGGGCCGCACGCGGCGAGGACGACCTCGACGGCAGCCCCCGATGGAGCGAGCAGCATGCAGACCGCGATCAGCACCGACACGAGCAACCCGTTGCTCACGATGACCCGCACGACCCCGACCGTGCTGTGGAACGACTCGGCGGACAGCCACGAGCTGCGCCGGTCGATGACGTACGGCGCCGTCGGCGCGACCTGCAACCCGGTGATCGCGTACACGACCCTCAAGAAGCACCCGGACGTGTGGCGCGCACGGCTCGCCGAGCTCGCGGCCGAGCGCCCGACCGCGACGGAGTCCGAGCTCGGGTGGGCGGCGGTCCGGGAGATGTCGGTGACAGCCGCCGCGCTGCTCGAGCCGGTGTTCGCCGAGCACGGCGGGCGCAACGGGCGCCTGTCCATCCAGACCGATCCGCGGCTCCACGCCGACACCGACGGCCTCGTGGAGCAGGCCGTGGAGTTCGACGCGCTGGCCGTCAACATGATCGTCAAGATCCCCGCGACCGCGGCGGGCGTGCGCGCCATGGCCGAGGCGACCTACCGCGGCATCAGCATCAACGCGACGCTGTCGTTCACCGTCGCCCAGGCGGTCGCGGCCGCGCAGGCGGTCGAGGACGGGCTGCGCCGACGCGAGGCGGAGGGGCTCGACGTGACCTCGATGGGCCCCGTCATCACCATCATGGGCGGCCGGCTGGACGACTGGCTCAAGGCGGTCGTGGCCCGCGACGGCGTCGTGCTCGACCCCGGTCACCTGGAGTGGGCCGGCGTCGCGGCGCTCAAGCGTGCGTACGAGATCTTCGTCGAGCGCGGATACCGCAGCCGCCTGCTGTCCGCCGCGTACCGTAACCACATGCAGTGGAGCGAGCTCGTCGGTGGTGACCTCGTGATCTCGCCGCCGTTCGCGTGGCAGGAGAAGTTCGTCCGGTCCGGGCTGCGGGGCGAGCCGCGGATCGACGTCCCGGTCGACCCGCGCGTCCTGGACTCGCTGCGCACCCGGGTCCCCGAGTTCACCCGCGCCTACGAGGTGGACGGCCTGACCCCCGCGGAGTTCGACACCTTCGGTGCGTCGCGGTTCACGTTGCGGCAGTTCCTGGCGTCCAACCACGACCTCGAGAACCTCGTCCGCGACGTCGTCGTCCCGGACCCGCTGGGCTGACCCGTGACGACGACGCGACACCCCGCCGACCACCTCGCCGCCGAGCTGGCCGCCCCGGGCCCCGGCCGGGGTCCCTGCCGCCGCGGGCGCGGCTGCGCTCCGACGCCCCCCAGCAGTCGCTGAACGGCGACTGGGCCTTCCGCCTCTGGCCCAGCCCGGCCGACGTCGTCGACGACGACTGGCTCGGCGAGCACCCCGCCGACCGGTCGGACGACGCTGCGGCCGACGGCTGGACGACGCTGCCGGTGCCGTCGCACTGGGTGCTCCACGGCCACGGCGCCCCGGCCTACACGAACGTGCAGTACCCGTTCCCGGTCGACCCACCGCACCCGCCGGACGCCAACCCGATCGGTGACCACCGGCTGACCTTCACCGCGGACCCGCGTCTGCTCGAGCACCCGACCGTCCTGCGGTTCGACGGCATCGAGTCCGCCGCGACGGTCTGGCTCAACGGCACCGAGCTCGGGACCACGCGCGGCAGCCGGCTCACCACCGAGCTCCCGACCACGGGGGTCCTGCGACCGGGCACCAACGTGCTCGCGGTGCGCGTCGCGCAGTGGTCCGCGGCGAGCTACCTCGAGGACCAGGACATGTGGTGGCTGCCCGGCATCTCCCGGGACGTCACGCTGCTGGCGCGCCCGCGGGGCGGGGTGCGCGACGTGTTCGTCCACGCCGGCCTGGCCGACGACGGCGCCTCGGGGACCGTCCGCGTCGATGTCGCCCGCGAGCCCGACGGCGACGGCCACGCCACCGTGTCGATCCCCGAGCTGGGTCTCGTCGACGCCGCCCCGGACGTCGTGCACCGCCTCGCGGACGTGGAGCCGTGGAGCGCCGAGCGCCCCCGGCTCTACGACGCGACGGTCGCGACCGCCACCGAGACGGTCCAGTTGCGCATCGGCTTCCGGACCGTGTCCGTCGTCGACGCCACGCTGCTCGTCAACGGTCGACCGGTCCTGCTGCGCGGCGTGAACCGGCACGAGCACCACCCCCGCACCGGTCGCGTGGTGCCGCCCGCCACGACGCGCCACGAGCTGCACCTGATGAAGCAGCACAACGTCAACGCGATCCGCACGTCCCACTACCCGCCGCACCCGGACCTCCTCGACCTGGCCGACGAGCTGGGCTTCTACGTGATCCTCGAGGCCGACCTCGAGACCCACGGGTTCGTGCTCAACGGCTGGCGCGGCAACCCGAGCGACGACCCGATGTGGCGCGAGGCGTACCTCGACCGGATGCGCCGGACCGTGGAGCGGGACAAGAACCACCCCGCCGTGCTCATGTGGTCGCTCGGCAACGAGGCCGGGACCGGCGCCAACCTCGAGGCGATGGCCGCCTGGACGAAGGCCCGCGACACCTCGCGCCTCGTGCACTACGAGGGCGACTGGAGCAGCCGGTACACCGACGTGTACTCGCGGATGTACCCGCTGACGTCCGAGGTCGAGCAGATCGCCACCGAGCCGCCGGCCGGCCCGGACGCCCCGGACTCCTCGGACCCTCGGACACGGACCGCCACCGCCGGTCCCTGCCGCTCGTGCTGTGCGAGTACGCGCACGCCATGGGCAACGGTCCCGGCGGGCTCACGGAGTACCAGGACCTGTTCCACCGCCACCCGCGCCTGGCCGGCGGCTTCGTGTGGGAGTGGGTCGAGCACGCCTTCGACGGCCTCCGGGTACCCGGCGCCACCACCGCGGTGGACGGCGACCGCCCCCCGATGCTCTACGGCGGCGACTTCGACGAGCCGGTGCACGACGGGAACTTCGTGGTGGACGGCCTCGTCTCCGCGGACCGCGAGCCCCGGCCGGGCCTGGCCGACCTGAAGAAGGTGTGGGAGCCGGTCACGATGACGGTCGCCGACGACCTCACGTCGGTGCGGGTGCACAACCGGTATGACGCCGTCGACCTGTCGCACCTGACGTTCACGTGGGCCGTGGCGCGCCACGGGGGTGACGCACGCTCGGGCATCGTCGTCGTCCCGCCGACGGGTCCCGGCGCGGCGGTGGTCGCCCCGCTCGACGTCGGCCCGGTCGAGCCGGGTGAGGTCGTCACCGTGTCCGCACGCCTCGCGCAGCCGACGCCCTGGTGCGACGCCGGCCACGAGGTGGCGTGGGCGCAGCGCACCCTGCCCACGGCCCCCGCCCCCGGCCGGCCGCGACCGAGACGCCGTTCCCACCGGCGCGCTCGCCCGGGGTGGTGACGCTGGGACCGGCACGGTTCGACACCCGCACCGGTGCCCTCGTCGGGCTCGGCGACCTCACCGTCGACGACGCCGCCCTCGGGCTGTGGCGCGCACCCACCGACAACGACCGCGGCGTCGGCTGGGACCGCCCCGACGCGCCGTCGCAGGCGGATCAGTGGGCCGCGCTCCGGCTCGACGGGATGGTCTCGCGCCTCGTCTCGCTCGACGTCGCGGGCACCGCGCTGGTGGTCCGCACCCGCGTCGCCCCGCCGGTGCACGACGTCGGCGTCGACGTCACCTGGCGCTGGACCAGCGACGGGACGTCGCTCACCGGCGACCTCACCGTCGAGCCGTACGGCCCGTGGTCGTGCGACTGGGCCCGGGTCGGGCTGGATCTCACCGTCGCGGCCCCGCTGGAGGGCATGGCGTGGCAGGGTCTCGGGCCCGGGCCGCGCTACCCCGACACCGGGCAGGCCGCACGACGCGGCTGGTGGGACGTCGGTCGTGACGAGCTGGCCGTGCGCACGGTGCGCCCGCAGGAGCACGGCGCCCGCGTGGTGCAGGACGCGACGGTCCGGCTCGGCGGGCCCGCGCACCTGCGGGTGCGCGGCGACGACCTCGCCGTGACCGCGCGCCCGTGGTCGCGACGCACGGTCGCCGCCACCGCGCACGACCACGAGCTGCCCCGCACCGACGTCGCGCACGTGTCCGTCGACGCCGCGCAACACGGCATCGGGACCGCCTCGTGCGGGCAGGGCGTGCTGGAGGCGTACCGGCTGCGGCCCCGCACCGTCCGGTGGCAGGTCGTGCTCTCGGCCGTCCCCGTCGGTGACGGAGGGGGTCGCGCGGACGCCTGAGCCGGCCGAGCGGGGCGCGCCGTCGACGGCGGACCGGACGTGCTGGCCGACGGCCGGGCCCTGCTGCCCCGGGACGCCGTGGGGACGCCCGACATCCGATGCCCGACCGGTGCGCCGAACCCTCGCGGAGCACCCGCTGCGGGGAGCACACTGTGCGCCGTGGCGCTGCCACCGTCCCCCGCGGGGGCGAACGCCGCTCGGCCGACGCCGACCGGCACGCAGGTCCGGCGCACGCGCCGGCGGGCGTCGACGACGACGACCGCGGCGGGTCCCGACCGGCACCCGTGCCCCGACGGCGACGCGCCGCGTCGTCGTCGGCCACGGCTCTCGAGGTGACGAGCACGTCAAGCCAGAGGACGGCAGCGATGGGGATGTTCGGATCACGGCGCGCACTGAGCGGCGCCGCAGGGACCGCCGTGCTGGCGGTCGCGTTCGCGGCGGGGACCGCGACCACCGAGGGATACCGGGACGATCGTGACCGCGGGGACCGCGGACGGGTGGACCGGGCGAGGAACGTCATCCTCCTGGTCGGAGACGGCCTGAGCATCGCGGCGCGCGATGCCGTCCGGCTCGCGACCGTCGGGCAGGACGGGCAGCTCGCGATGGACTCCCTCCGGTACGCGGGATGGACCCAGACCGACTCCGCCGACCCGGAGGAGGCCGTGACCGACTCCGCAGCCGGCGCGACGGCGTTCGCGACCGGTGTGCGCACCTACAACGGCGCGGTGGGCGTCGACGCCGACGGCAACGCGGTGCCGACGCTGCTCGAGCACGCGAAGGAGCTGCGCAAGTCGACGGGGCTGGTCACGACGTCGCAGGTCACAGATGCGACGCCGGCGGCGTTCGGGTCCCACGTGCCCGACCGGGGCGAGCAGAGCGAGATCGCGCGGCAGTACCTGGAGGTGACGCGGCCGGACGTCATCCTCGGCGGCGGCGAGGACTGGTGGTTCCCCGAGGGCGACGAGGGCGCCTACCCCGACGACCCCGACGACGTGCGGCCCGAGGTCAGCCGGAGCCCGTTCGGCAACCTCGTCGAGCAGGCCGAGGCCCAGGGGTACGACTACGTGAGCACCGAGGCCGAGCTGCTGGACTCCGACGCGGACCGCCTCCTCGGGCTGTTCGCCAACGAGGAGATGTTCGAGCAGGCCCCCGAGGGCGAGGGCGACGAGTACGACCCGGTCGTGTCCCTGCGGACCATGACCGAGAAGGCGCTCGACGTGCTCTCCCAGAACCGCCGGGGCTTCTTCCTCATGGTGGAGGAGGAGGCCATCGACGAGATGGCGCACAACAACAACGCCGCCCGGACCATCCAGGCCGGGCAGTCCCTCGACGAGACGGTCGCCCTGGTCACCGAGTTCGCCGACCACCACCGCGGCACCCTCGTGATCGTGGTGGGCGACCACGAGACGGGTGGCCTCGCGATCGAGAACGTCGACCCCGCCGACGAGTCGGGCGACCTGGGCAGCACGGAGGAGAACGTGCTGCGCAGTCTCGAGGACGGCCCCTTCCCGGTCGCGGGCTCCGACCTCGAGTTCTTCGTCGACTGGACGACGACCGGGCACACCGGGGCGGCGACCCCGCTCACCGCCGAGGGGCCGGCCGCCGAGCTCCTCGCCCGGTCGCAGGACTCGACGGACGTGTTCCGCGTCGCGCTCGCCGCGATGCGCGGGCGCTGGTAGTCGGGTCGACGCGCCTCACGGCCCGGCCGGTGTCGGCACCGCCGGGCCGTGAGGCCGCGACGCCTCGCCACTGGCCGCCCCGCCTCACGCGACGACGATCCGGTCGCCTCGCGTGTAGGTGTTCAACGTCCCCCTCGGTTGAACCCGACGACCGTGAGGCCGCGGTCCGCGCCGAGCTCGACGGCCAGGGCGGACGGCGCGGAGACGGCCGACAGCACCGGGATGCCGGCCATCGCGGCCTTCTGGACGAGCTCGAACGAGGCACGACCGGAGACCTGGAGCACCGCGCCGGTCAGCGGCAGCAGCCCCTCGCGCAGCGCCCAGCCGACGACCTTGTCGACGGCGTTGTGGCGCCCGACGTCCTCGCGCACGCACAGCAGCTCGGGCGCGGCGTCGTCGGGCCCCGGTGTGCCGGCGGTGCCGGGCCGCCTGGCCGGTGCGAACAGCGCGGCCGCGTGCACGCCGCCGGTGTCGGTGAACGTCCCCTGCCGCTCGCGCAGACGCTCGGGCAGGGCGAGCAGGTGGTCGAGCAGGACGGACCCCGGGTCGGCCGCGACGTCGTACCGGGAGACCTTGGTGACCGCCTCGATGGACGCCGTCCCGCACACCCCGCAGCTGCTCGACGTGTAGACGTGCCGCTGCATCGAGGTGTCGGGGGGCGCGACGTCGTGTGCCAGCCGGACGTCGACGACGTTGTAGTCGCGCTCCCCCGCGGTCCCGATCCCGGTGCGGTAGTCCATCCGGACGATGTGGTCACGCGCGTGCACGACCCCTTCGGAGACGAGGAAACCCGCGACGAGGTCGAAGTCGTGACCCGGCGTCCGCATCGTCACGGTGAAGGAGGTGCCCCCGACCCGGACCTCGAGCGGCTCCTCGCCCGCGAGCAGGTCGGCTCGCTCCCGGACGACGCCGGCGGCGGACATGTGCTGCACCCGCCACCGCTTCGTCACCCGCGCCATCCCCGCATCCTCGCGCACGACGCGAGCCGCAGCGGCCCGCGGGCCCGTCGACGTCGACGTCGGTCGTCGTCCGGCTGGAGCCCGGCGCCCTCGGTCGGGTGGTGCCGCAGGACCATGACGAGCATGAGGCCGCTGGTCACGCTGTCGAGGCTGTGGAGCGCCCAGATCGGCCCGGCCCGCGTCAGGCCCGCCCGTGCACGTGGTTCTCGTGCGCCCACGCGGCCGCGGCGGTCCGGGACGAGACCCCGATCTTGGTGAAGATGTTCGCCAGGTGACGGCTCACCGTCTTCTCGCTGATGGCCAGCTGGCGCGCCACCTGACGGTTGGTGAGCCCGGCGGCCACGCACGTCAGCACCTGGGCCTCGCGATCGGTGAGTCCCCCGGGCAGGTCGTCCTGCTCAAGACGACGCACGTCCGGCGCCGCCCCGAGCTCGCGCAGGATCGCGAGGGCGGTCGCACGGTCCGCGGCGGCCGTCGCCGGCTCGCCGGTCCCGTGGTGCGCCCGGGCGAGCATCTCGTAGACCCGCGCCGTCTCGTACCGGCACCCCAGGCTCCGGTACTCGCGCGCGGCCGCGTCGAGGGTGGCGACGGCGTCCCCGTACCGTCGCTCGTGGACCTGCACCGCCCCGCGCGCATGGGCCGCCCACGCACGCAGGCCGGGTGTGTCGAACTGCGCGGCGGTCTGCTCGAGGCGGGCGCACCAGCTGGCGGCCTCGTCGACCAGGCCGAGGCCGAGGGCCACCTCGACGCCCGGGGCCAGCAACCGGGCCCCGGCGAGCCGGTCCCGGCCCGCGAGGGCGCCGGACAGTCGTGACCAGGCGGCGTCGCCGTCCCCGGTGGCGTGCAGGAGCAGCGCCTCCCCGGGCTGCGGCTCGATGCCCAGGGCGCGAGCACGGGCGTACGCGCCCCGCGCGCCGTCGAGGTCACCGCGCAGGCGCCTGATCTCGCCGAGCTGGTACAGGGCCTCCCCGGCGACCCAGGTGTTGCGGCCCTCCAGCTCGACCCCGCTTCGCTCGATCCCCGCCTCGGCCTCAGCCCACCCGCCCTCGCTGCACAGCAGCTGCAGCCGGTGGACGCGGCAGATGCCCGAGAACATCTCCTCGCCCCGGAACTGCTCACACCACCGCTCGGTCGCGCGCGTCCACGCCCGCATCCGGTCCAGGTCCCCGAGCTCGTGGCACGCGTGGATGACGGTGCAGTAGACCTCGCCGGCCCACGCCGGATCGAGGCGCCCCGCGAGCACCGGCAGCATCGCCTCGTCCAGCTGCGCGAACCCGTCGCCCGTCCGGCCGCGGCGCAGGTCGGAGAGCCCCGCGAGGACCAGTCCGAGCGAGGACAGCGCGGGGTCGCGGATGCCGCGTGCGACCCCCGCGAGGCGACGGGCCGCCCCGTCGAGGCCGTCCAGGTCCCAGCGCGCCAGTGCCAGCGCGCCCTCCACGTAGGACAGGTAGCCGTGCGCCGCCGTCGTCGCCTGGTCGGCGAGCAGCCGCCGGGCGCGGTTCAGCCATCCGGACGTCACGACGAGGTCACCCCGGCCGCCCCAGAGGATGGCGAGGTCGAGCGCCCTCATCGCCGCACCCAGGGTGTCGCCGTCCTCCTCGAGGGTGTGGAAGGCCAGCTCGCTGACGTCGAGCGACTCGTGGGTCCGGCCGGTCCACCACGCCGCACCACCGAGGAGCACGAGGTCCGCCGGGCCGAGCTCGGTCACCGCCCGCGCCCGTGACAGCGCCCCGTAGGCGCCCTGCCAGTCGCCTCGGTCGTACGCCTGCCGTCCCGCGGTCAGCTCGCCCGTGCCGTCCATGGTCCGTTCCACGGTAGACCCGCCCGTGGGACCGGGCGGGGCGTGGGGGTTTCCCCATGCGACGGCCGTGGTCCGGGCCCGGGACGCGTCACTACTGTGGCCAGGACACGCTGCTGTCCGTACGGACGGCCGAGATCAAAGGAGATCCACGTGTCAGGTAACAAGGCGTCGCCTACAAGGGCCCCGGCAAGGTCGAGGTCATCGACATCGACTACCCCACGTTCGAGCTCAAGGACGGCCCGGGCGTCAACCCGGCCAACGTCGGCCGCAAGGTGAACCACGGCGTCATCCTCAAGACGGTGGCGACCAACATCTGCGGTTCCGACCAGCACATGGTCCGTGGCCGCACCACGGCTCCGCCGAACCTCGTCCTCGGCCACGAGATCACCGGCGAGGTGGTCGAGGTCGGCTCCGACGTCGAGGTGATCAAGGTCGGGGACATCGTGTCCGTCCCGTTCAACATCGCCTGCGGTCGGTGTCGCAACTGCAAGGAGCGCAAGACCGGCATCTGCCTCAACGTCAATCCCGACCGACCGGGCAGCGCCTACGGGTATGTCGACATGGGCGGGTGGGTCGGCGGCCAGGCCGAGTACGTGCTCGTGCCGTACGCCGACTGGAACCTGCTGCGATTCCCCGACCGGGACCAGGCGCTCGAGAAGATCCTCGACCTGGCGATGCTCTCGGACATCTTCCCGACGGGCTTCCACGGCGCCGTCACCGCGGGCGCCGGCGTCGGGTCGACCGTCTACGTCGCGGGAGCGGGTCCGGTCGGCCTGGCCGCGGCCACCGGTGCGCTCCTCCTCGGCGCGGCGGTCGTCATCGTCGGTGACATGAACACCGACCGGCTCGCGCAGGCCCGCAGCTTCGGGTGCGAGACGGTGGACCTCACGCAGGGTGGCCCGGCCGAGCAGATCGAGCAGATCCTCGGCGTCCCCGAGGTCGACTGCGGCGTCGACGCCGTCGGGTTCGAGGCCCGTGGGCACGGCAAGGACGCCGGGCACGAGGCCCCGGCCACCGTCCTCAACTCGCTCATGGACATCACCGCGGCGGGTGGGGCGCTCGGCATCCCGGGGCTGTACGTGACCGGCGACCCGGGCGGCATCGACGAGGCGGCGCAGAAGGGTTCGCTCTCGCTCAGCCTGGGCACCGGCTGGGCGAAGTCGCTGTCCTTCACGACCGGCCAGTGCCCGGTGATGAAGTACAACCGCGAGCTGATGATGGCGATCCTGCACGACCGGACGAGCATCGCGAAGAACGTCAACGCGAAGCCGATCTCGCTCGCGGACGCACCCCGCGGCTACGCCGAGTTCGACGCCGGGGCGGCCCAGAAGTACGTGCTCGACGCCAACGGCTACCTGTCCTGAGCTGAGCCGACGGGCTGGGCCGACGGGCTGAGCCGACGACCGCGACGGCGGGCGCCCCGATTGGGGCGTCCGCCGTCGCGCTGCCCGGCCGTCGCGTGTGCACCGTTCGCCCCATGCCCGCGTGACGAGGACGCACGATCCGCCCGATGTGGCGCCACGGGGCGCCTCCCTACGGTCGAAGCGAGCTGGCCATCCGGGCACGGCGGGAGCGAGGTGGAGCGAGATGAGCACGAGCACGCACACGGCGGCGGAGGTGGACGCTGCGGCCGTCGAGGCCTTCGCGGGGCGCATGCTGGGCGTCCTCAACGACGCAGCGGTCGCCGTCCTGACGAGCACCGGTCACCAGACCGGTCTGTTCGGGACCATGGCGGCGCTGCCGGCTGCGACCAGCGAGCAGATCGCCGACGCCGCCGGTCTCGACGAGCGGTACGTCCGGGAGTGGCTCGGCGGCATGACGACGGCCCGGATCGTGCGCTACGACCCGGCGACAGCGACGTACGCGCTGCCCGGAGAGCATGCGGCCGTGCTGACGCCGGCGGCCGGGGCGAACAACGTGGCCATCCTCATGCAGCACGTCGCCATGATGGGTGAGGTGGAGCAGCGGGTGATCGAACGGTTCCGCCACGGGGTGGCCTCTCCTACGCCGACTACCCCCACTTCCACCGCAACATGGCCGAGACGAGTGCCGCGATACACGACGCCGCCCTCGTCGAGGGCGTTCTGCCCCTCGTCCCGGGGCTTCCCGATGCGCTGCGGGAGGGTCTCGACGTGGCCGACGTCGGCTGCGGCCGCGGCCATGCCGTCAACCTCATGGCGCAGGCGTTCCCGGCGAGCCGTTTCACCGGCTACGACTTCTCGGTGACGGCGATCGAGGCCGCGCGCGCCGAGGCGGCCGCTCTGGGCCTGGCGAACGCGACCTTCCAGGTCCGCGACGTCACGCACCTGGACACGGACCGGGGCTTCGATCTCGTCACCGCGTTCGACGCCATCCACGACCAGGCGCGCCCGGCGACGGTCCTGGCGAACATCCACGACGCGCTGCGCCCCGGCGGGACGTTCCTCATGGTCGACATCCAGGCGTCGAGCCGGCTGGAGCAGAACCTCGACCTGCCGTGGGCCGGCTACCTGTACGCGGTCTCGACGTACCACTGCATGAGCGTCTCCCTCGGTCTGGGCGGGGACGGACTGGGGACCGCGTGGGAGGTGGAGACCGCAGCGGCCATGCTCGCCGACGCGGGGTTCAGGGACGTCGAGCAGAAGCAGGTCGACGCCGACCCGTTCAACGCCTACTTCGTGGCGCGGCGCTGACGCCCCGCCGACCGGCGCGCACGGCCCCGAGCGGGGATTCCTCCTGGGCACTGAGCCGGGGTGCGGCTGCGGGCCGACGTCGTCCCGCCGCGGGGTCCGGACCCTGCGACCCCATCGCGTACGGTGAGCATGCCGTCGTCGTCGGAGCGGCCGATGGCTGGACCCATCCTGCCGAGAGGCGCCCGTATGACGACCGCCGCGCGCGATCTCCGTCCCGCCCAACCCTCCGCGGCGATCCCCGCCCCGTGGTCGCTCCCCGGCCCCGAGGTGCTGCGTGCCGTCGACGGCTCGGTCGCCGGGCTGACCGGTCCCGAGGCCGCGGACCGGCTGGCCCGCGACGGCCGCAACGAGCTGCCCACCCCGCCGCAGCCGTCGGTCCTCCGGCGCCTGCTGAGCCAGTACGCCGACGTGCTCATCTACATCCTCGTCGGGGCGGCCGCGCTCAAGGCGTTCACCCGGGACTGGGTCGACTTCACCGTCATCGTCGTGGTGATCGTCGCGACCGGACTCATCGGCTTCATCCAGGAGGGCCGCGCGGCGTCGGCGCTCGCCGGGCTGCGGCGGATGCAGTCGCTGAGCGCCCAGGTCCGGCGCGACGCCGAGTGGGCCGTGGTGGACTCGGCGACCCTCGTCGTCGGGGACGTCGTCCGGGTGCGCAGCGGCGACCGGGTGCCGGCCGACGCGCGCCTGCTGACCTCGACGCAGCTGCAGGTCGACGAGTCCGCCCTCACCGGCGAGTCGGTCGCGTCGGAGAAGGCCGACGACGTCGTCGCCGCGGACGCCGGCGTGGGCGACCGGGCGTCCATGCTGTTCTCCGGGACGATCGTGACCGCCGGCACCGGCGAGGCCGTGGTCGTGGCGACCGGGCGGGACACCGAGATCGGGCGGATCTCCGCGCTCGTCGCCGAGCAGGATGCACTGGACACCCCGCTGGCCCGCCAGCTGGCGCGCCTGGGCACGCAGCTGTCGGTCCTCATCGGCGTGCTCGCCGTCGTCATGCTGCTGGTCGGGCGGTTCGTGCACGGGCTGGACGCCGACGAGCTGATCTCCGCGGCCATCGGCTTCGCCGTCGCCGCCGTCCCCGAGGGACTGCCCGCGCTCGTGACCATCACCCTGGCGCTCGGCGTGCAGCAGATGGCGCGGCGCAACGCCATCACCCGCAGGATGGCCGCGGTCGAGACGCTCGGCTCCACCACGACGATCTGCTCGGACAAGACCGGCACGCTCACCCAGAACGAGATGACCGCCCGGACCGTCGTGACCGCCGTGGGTGCCTACGACGTCGAGGGCACGGGCTACGACCCGGCCGGTCGGCTCGTCACCGCCGACGGCACGACGGCACGGCTGGACGCCCTCCCGGACCTCGCCGAGCTCGTGCTGACCGCCGGCCTGTGCAACGACGCCCGCGTCGAGGCGACCGACGAGGGCTGGCGCGTCGTCGGGCAGGCGACCGAGGGCGCGCTGCGGGTGCTCGCCACCAAGGCCGGTGCGCCGGTCGACGCCGCCACCCGGGTCGGCGGCGTGCCGTTCGAGTCCGCGCACAAGTTCGCCGCGACCCTCGACGACGTCCCGGCCGGGTCCGGCACGAGCCGAGCCGTCCACGTGGTCGGCGCGCCGGACCGGCTGCTGGACCGCGCGGACTCGGAGCGGTCCGCGGACGGCAGGGCGGTCCCGCTGGACCGGGCCGCGTGGGAGCGGCGGGTCGACGTGCTCTCCGCGGACGGGCTCCGGGTGCTCGCCGCCGCGGTCCGCCCCGCAGACGGCGTCGACGGCATCGGTCTGGACGACGTCGACGGCGGCCTGACGTTCCTCGGCGTCGTCGGGATCGTCGACCCGCCCCGCCCGGAGGCGACCGCGGCGATCGCCGAGGCCCATGCCGCCGGCATCCGGGTCAAGATGATCACCGGCGACCACCGGGGCACCGCGACCGCCATCGCCCGCGAGCTCGGCATCGCGTCCGCCACGGGCGAGGCCCGCGCGCTCACCGGCCCCGAGCTGCAGGCCATGGACGACGACGCGCTGCGCGGTGTCGTGCGCGACGTCGACGTCTACGCGCGCACCTCCCCCGAGCACAAGCTGCGGATCGTGCGGGCGCTGCAGTCGCACGGCGAGGTCGTGGCGATGACCGGCGACGGCGTCAACGACGCGCCGTCCATCACCCGGGCGGACGTCGGCGTCGCCATGGGCATCAAGGGCACCGAGGCGACCAAGGAGGCCGCCGACATCGTCCTGGCGGACGACAACTTCGCGACGATCGAGCGTGCCGTGGAGGAGGGCCGGCGGATCTACGACAACATCCGCAAGGCCGTCGTGTTCCTGCTGCCCACCAACGGCGCGCAGTCCCTCGTGATCCTCACCGCGGTCCTGGTGGGGCTCGAGCTACCCCTGTCGCCCGTGCAGATCCTGTGGATCAACCTCATCACCGCGCTGACGCTGTCGCTCACCCTCGCCGGCGAGCCCGCCGAGCCGGGCATCATGCGCCGCGCGCCGCGGTCCCCGAGCGAGCAGGTGCTGTCCGCCCGCGCCGTGGCGGTGATCGCCGTCGCCTCGCTCGTCATCGGCGGGGCGACGCTCGTCGTCTTCCTGCTGGAGCGCGACCGCACCGGTGACCTCGCCGTCGCGCAGACGTCCGCGGTCATGATGCTGGCCCTCGGTCAGCTCGCGTTCCTGCTCAACTGCCGCCTCCTCAACGGGTCCGCCTTCACGCGGCGCGTGCTGACCGGCAACCGGGCCCTGTGGATCTCCGCGGCCGCCCTGGTCGTGCTGCAGCTCGTCTTCACCTACGCGCCGTTCATGAACCGCTGGTTCGACTCGGCGCCGATCGGGGCGTACGGCTGGGGGCTCACCGCGGCGACCGCCGTGCTGGTCTTCCTCCTCGTGGAGGCCGCGAAGGCGGTCGTCCGGCGGGTCGGGGCGCGCGGGAGGGCGGACAGGTGAACGTCTGGCGGCCCCGCACGCCGCCCCCGGCGGCCGACCGGCCGTCCCCCTGGGCCCGGTCAGGAGTCGGTGTGGGACTACCCCCGCCCGCCCGCGGTGCAGCCGAGCACCGAGCACGTCGTCGTCCGGCTGGGGACGCGCGTCGTCGTCGACACCCGCCGGGCCCTGCGGGTGCTGGAGACGTCGCACCCGCCGACGTACTACCTGCCGCTCGCCGACGTCGCGGACGGCGCCCTGGTCGCCGCCGATGCCCCGACGACGGTGTGCGAGTTCAAGGGCCGGGCGACCTACCTCGACGTCGTCGGGCAGGACGCGGACGGCGGCCCGCTCGTGGAGCGGGCCGCCGCGTGGACCTACCCCGACCCGACGCCCGCGTTCCGCGTGCTCGGCGGGCACATCGCCCTCTACCCCGGCCGGATGACGCGGTGCACCGTCGACGGCGAGCCGGTCCTGGCCCAGGCCGGCGACTTCTACGGCGGGTGGCGGACCAGCCGGGTCGTCGGCCCGTTCAAGGGCGAGGCGGGCACCCGCGGCTGGTGACGGCGCCGCGGTGCCCGCCGTCCCTCAGCCCGGGTCGGAGACGTCCAGCCGCAGGTTCTCCGCCGCGATGCCGTCCGCGCGGAGCAGGTCGTCCTCGAAGTCCACCTCGACGGCGTCGTACATCGAGACGTCGACCGGGACCACGCGCAGCCCGCGGTGCGCGATCGCCGTCTCCAGCGCGCGTTCGAAGTAGTCGGTGTCGGCGCACGCGCGCAGCTCCTCCACCAGCACGGCCTTGTCCGCGCCGCCGATGTAGTTGATGCCCACCGCCTCGCCGAGCCCGTCCCTGACCGACTTCGACAGCTCGTGCACGAAGCCGTCGTCGTCGACGGTGTACTTGACCTCCTCGTCGCCGACCGCGGCGGTGTTCACGCACACGAACGTCTCGTCGCGCTCGAGCCACGGCTGCACGCGCTGCAGGATCCGCGGGTCGAAGACGACGTCGCCGTTCATCCACAGGACGCCGCCGGGGTGCGAGGTCTCCAGCGCCCGGAGCAGGCTCTTGGACGTGTTGGTCGCGTCGAACACCTCGTTGTAGGCGAACCGCACGTCCGGGTGAGCCTCCATGATGAGGTTGGCCTTGAAGCCGACGACGACCGCGACGTGCACGTCCGGCCCGAGGGCGGCCCGCAGGTTGTCGAGCTGCTGGCGCATGATCGTGCGCCCGTCACGCAGCTGGGTCTGGGACTTCGGCAGCGGACGGCCGAGCCGCGTACCGAGGCCCGCGGCGAGGACGACGGCCTGCACGACGCGGCTCATGCGGTCACCGCCGCGACGGGCAGCACGAGGTCGAGGACGCGGTCGGCGGAGCGGCCGTCCTCGGCATGGCAGAACCGTTCCCGGAACGCCGCATAGCGGTCCCGGGAGCCCGAGCGCACGGCGTCCAGGTCGGCGAGGGCGTCCAGCACCTCCTCGGACGTCCGCAGCACGGGACCGGGCGCGATGTCGTGCAGGTCGAAGTAGAAGCCGCGCAGCACGTCGCGGTAGTGCTCGACGTCGTACGCGAACAGCAGGATCGGCTTGCCGGTGATCGCGAAGTCGAACATCGCCGAGGAGTAGTCGGTCACCAGGACGTCGGCCGCGAGATACAGGTCGTTGATGTCCGGGTGGCCGGAGACGTCCAGGACGCCGGGCACGTCGGTGCCGCGCTCCACGTCGGGCACCAGGTGGTGCAGGCGGAGCAGGAGCACCGCGTCGGTACCCAGCCGCTCGGCGAAGCGGCCGGCGTCCAGGGCGAGGCGGAAGGGCGGGGCGCCCTCCAAACGGGCGTCGTCGCGCCAGGTCGGCGCGTACAGCACGGCGGTCCGGTCCTCCGCGATCCCGAGCTCGGCGCGCACCCGGGCACGGCGCTCGGCGACGTCCGCTCCGAGCAGCGCGTCGTTGCGCGGGTAGCCGGTCACCGGGACGGAGCCGGTGAAGCGGAACGCCGTACGCAGCGGGGCGGCGGCCGCCTCGCTCGGCCCCACCAGGACGTCCCAGCGCGCGACGTCGTCGTCGAGCCGGGCCAGCTTCTCCTCGGTGTCGGTCTGCAGCCGGGCATCGCGGTGGATGCGCTTGAGCGGGGTCCCGTGCCACGTCTGGAGGTAGATCGTGTCCGGGCGCTTGTCCCAGGCCGGCAGGTGGTTGTCGGCGACGACGACGTCGGCCGACTGCAGCGCGGCCACGGCGTCGGGCGTGCCCACCGGGACGGTGGTGGTGCCGGCGGGGAAGGCGGCCGCATGGCGGGGTGCGCCAGCCAGACGTGCTCGACGTCGGCGGTCGCGCGGGACACCGCGCGCTGGTGCAGGGCGCGCGGGTTGTCGGAGTAACGTCCGCCGAAGCTGTAGTAGACGATCTTCACGGTCTTCTCTCTGTCGAGGGGCCACGCCCGGGGTCGTTGGTGACCCGTCATCCTGAAGTGTGCCCCCTGCACGACGACGTCATGGACGGCTCGGCCGCCCTGGTACCCGACGTCGTCAGTCGTGCCGGGCACGTTCGTGCCGGGCGTGTCCGACCGGCTCGAGCTGGAAGGTGCAGTGGTCGGTGTCGAAGTGCTCACCGAGGCAGTCCGCCAGCGCGTCGAGGACCTCCCCGGACCGGCCGCCGTCCAGGCAGTCATCATCCACCACGACGTGCGCCGACAGCGCGGGGACGCCGCTCGTGATGGTCCACGCGTGCAGGTCGTGCACGTCCACGACGCCGGGGACCGCGCCGATGTGCGTCCGGACGTCGTCGAGGTCGATCCCCTCGGGAGTCGCCTCCAGCAGGACGTCGACCACCTGGCGCAGCAGGGTCCACGCCCGGGGCAGGATGAAGAGGCCGATGAGGACCGAGGCGATGACGTCGGCGCGGGTGTACCCGGTGGTCGCGATCACCACGCCGGCCACGATGACCGCGACCGATCCGACGAGGTCGCCGAGCACCTCCAGGTAGGCGCCGCGCAGGTTGAGGCTCTCGCGCTGCCCGCCGCGCAGGAGGAGCAGGCTCACGCCGTTCGCCGCCGCACCCGCCGCCGCCGCGGCGAGCATGACA
Organism: Cellulomonas sp. ATA003; assembly: GCF_031582905.1. NCBI lineage: Bacteria > Bacillati > Actinomycetota > Actinomycetes > Micrococcales > Cellulomonadaceae > Cellulomonas > Cellulomonas sp. ATA003. The sequence goes on along the minus strand of NZ_CP133990.1, from coordinate 1,640,379 downwards.
CCGGTGGCGACCTCCGGTGGGTCCTGCCACCGTCCGACGGCCTCGGCGATGACCCACACCGCCAGACCCCCGAGGAGCAGGGCGTTGGCCAGGGCGGCGAGGATCTCGGCCCGCTGGAGCCCGTAGGTGCGGGCCTTGGTCGCCGGCCGGCCCGCCAGAGAGACGGCGGTCAGCGCGATGGCGATCCCGGTCGCGTCGGTGAGCATGTGGCCCGCGTCGGCGAGCAGCGCCAACGACCCCGACAGCAGGCCACCGACCACCTGCACGCCCACCACGGACACGGTGATCGCGAGCACCGCGACCAGGCGTCGGCGGTGCCGCCCGGTCGCCGTCCCGTGCGCGTGCGTGTGCCCCGCGCCCATCAGTGCGGGCCGTCCCGGCGGACCCGGTCCACCCCGAGGGCAGGATCAGTCGTCATCGTCGTCGTCATCGACCAGCTCGCCCTCCCACGCCTCCCGGCCCTCGTGGACGGCGAAGGCGGCGATGACGAAGCCGGCGACGGGGTCCAGCCACGCGGCGCCGGTCAGCTCGTACAGGCCGACACCCAGCAGCGTCGACACGCTCAGCAGGACGCAGATCCTCGTCTCGGCGGCGTCGGCCAGGATGAGGTTGTCCCGCAGGGCCAGACCGACCCGGCGCTTGGCCGCCGCGAGCACCGGCATCACGACGAGGGACGCGCCGAGCAGGACGAGGCTGACCGGTGAGCTGTCCGGCGCCCGTCCGTCGAGCAGGCTGCGCACGCCCTCGACGGTCACGTAGGCAGCCAGCGCGAAGAACGTGACGGCCACCAACCGCAGGACGCGCTTCTCCTTGGCCTCGTCCGCGTGCCCGTGCCGCAACCGGGCGGCCAGCCGCAACCCGACCAGCACGGCGGCGACCGACTCGATCCCGGAGTCGATGCCGAACCCGATCACCGACACCAGCCCGGCGAGGACGCCCGCGGTGATCGCCACCGCACCCTCGACGACGTTGTAGGCGACGGTGACCTGCGCCAGGCGCAGCCCGCGCCGGGTGAGCGCCTCGGCCTGCGGGTCGGTCAGCGGGGCGGCGGTCACCGTGCCGGCTCCTCGGCGCCGAGGTCTGACGCCCGGGTGGTGGCGACGCCGTACACCGGGCACAGCGCGACCGCGTCCCCGGTGAGCCCCAGCAGCCGCTCGGCGGCGGCGAGCACCTCGACCGTCGCCCTCGGGTGGGTCAGGGAGAAGATCGAGGCGCGCCCCTGCGGGCGGGACGTGACGAGCCCGCAGTCACGCAGGCACGCCAGGTGCTTGGAGACGGTCGACTGGGCCAGCCCCAGGTGACCGGTCAGGTCGACGACCCGGTGCTCGCCGAGGGTCAGGTGGCGCAGGATCGCCAGCCGCGAGGGGTCGCTGAACCCGTGGAACAGGCACGCCGCGACGGACAGCGCGGCCGCTTCGTCGACCGGTGCATCGCCGGTCACCTGTGTCATCGCCATGTGGCGATGCTAGGCCAGGCGCGTGGGCGGGAGCAACGCCGCACCCGCCCCTCGCCGACGGACGGCCCGTGACCCCGCGCCCGCTCGGGGTCACGGGCCGTCCGTCGCCCGGCCGGTCGTCGGGCCGGCCGACCGGCGTCCCGTCAGTCGTCGAGCTCGATCTTGAGGATCTCGCCCGCCCCGGCCTCGTTCGACCGGTTCGAGATGTACGCGTCGTCGTCGTCGACGACGATGCCGCTCGGTGCGAACAGCGGGTCCGTCAGCAGGACCGTGTGCCTGCTCGGGTCGCGCCGGGACACCTTGATGAGCGCGCCGCTCCAGTCCTGCGCCGGCCCGGTCGCCGCGAGCAGCCCGTTCCGGGCGATCTCGAGCACGAGCAGGTTGCCGTGGTCGTCGAAGGCGAGGTCGATGATGTTCGTGAAGCCGTCCGCGTACACGGTCGGCTCCTCACCGTGCTCGAACCGCCAGACGGTGGCCGCGCCGACGGTGAACGGGAAGCCGGTCAGCTGACCGACGTAGAAGGCACCGTCGGGCCCGCGGACCACGGAGTTCGGGACCGCGTCGGCCTCGATCGTCGTCCCGGGCGGCGCGAACGGGTTCTGGACGGGCGCCTCCTTGGGGAACGTGAACACCGTCTCGACGCCGCCGTCTCGGGCCACCCGGAGGAGCGTGTTGCCGCCCGCGTCGGCGACCAGGGTCGTGTTCTTGTGCACGGCGAGCGAGAACGGGTTGGTGTCGAAGTCCTCGGGCTCCGGGTTCTCGCCGAGCTCGAAGGCGCCGATGTCCGCCACCAGGGAGGTCGTGCCGGAGCGCACGTCCACCCGCCGCACGGTGGCGAGCTCGAGCGCGAGGGCCGAGCCACCGAGCCCGCCCTCCTCCGCGGAGAGCGTCCGTACCCCGGGGTCGGCCCCCAGGCCGACGGTCGCCAGCAGCCGCCCGCGCCGGTCGAACGCGACGTCGGTCGGGCCGATGGGGTTGTCCTCCGTGCCCTGCAGCGCCAGCGACGGCAGCCCGGTCACCACGTCCCGGAGCGAGTACCCGTCGTCGTGACCGTGGCCGTGACCGTGGCTGTCGCCTCGGCCCTGCCTGTCCCGGTCCCGCCCGCGGCCGCGGTCGTCGTCCTCGACGAGCACGGAGATCTTGCCGGTCGCGCCGAGGCAGGTGGGGCCCTCCGCGCCGACGAAGCACGGCCCGTCGCCTCCTCGGCCGGACTGGGCGATCCAGACGTTCTCGCGGTGGTCCAGCGCCAGCCCGCGCGGCCCGTCCAGGCCGGTGACGAGCACCTCGACGTCGAGGACGTCGTCGTCGCCGTGCGCGACGGCGGACCCCACGCCCAGGGGCAGGACCAGACACGTGGCGGCCACGCCGACCAGGGCCATACGGAGTCGTTGCATGATGCACCTCCCGACCGCGGGTCGACCCTGGCTGGCGTGCCGGAGGACAGGTCTGGGATGAGGAGGCGCGTGTCGTCGCCACCTGCGGCCGGACCCACCGTGGCACCGCCGCACCCGCGCGTCAACGGCCGTGCCGGACGCCGATCGGCCCCAGCGCGCAACATCGAGAAAGGGCCCCGACCTGCATGAGCAGATCGAGGCCCTGCGGTCGGGCTGACAGGATTTGAACCTGCGACCCCTTGACCCCCAGTCAAGTGCGCTACCAAGCTGCGCTACAGCCCGCCGGCCCGTTTCCGAGCCGCCAGAACTCTATCGCACCTCGCGGGTCGGTTCGCCCACTGCTCCCGCGTCGGCCGCACGACGTGCGTCATCGCTGCCCGACTCCGGCCCCGGGTCCGGGTCCGGGTCCGGGTCCGCACGCTCGGTGTTGATCTCGTGCAGCTCGGCGGCGATCAGGCCAAGCACCGCGAGGTCCACGAGAAGGCCTGCGGTCGCGGCCCACTCGTCGATGCGGAACGCGAACACCTGGGTGACGAGGAGGCTCACGAGCACCGCGCGCCGGAACGCGAGGTAGCCCGTCCAGCGGTCACGGCCCACGAGGAGCAGGCCGCGCACCGCGAACGCCAGGGACACCGCACCGCTCGCGACGAGGCCGGCGACGATCCACCACGGCACGTCCGCGCCGTTCCACCACGCCCACACCCCGCGTCCGACGGTGACCGCGCCGGTGAGCGTCAGCACCGCGATGGTCAGCCACGGCACCCAACGCGCCGAGACGACCCGGTGCGTGAGCCGGACGACGAACCCGCCGACCGCGTCGATCGGGTTGACGAGCTCGTCCGGGTCGTCCTCGACGGCGTCGATCAGCGCCCCCACCTCCGCACTCCCCCGGGCCCCCTCCGCCCGGTCGAGGAGCTCACGCGCTTCGGCGCGCGCGCGGTAGGTGAACCCGCCGACCAGCCCTGCGACGGCGTGGTCGGCCGCGCCCGCGACGTACTCGCGCGGGTGGTGCGGCCGGCGCCCGTGCAGCACCTCACCGAGGAGCACGAGCGCGACGACCACGAGGTAGATCAGCGCGGCGGTCGGCTCGTAGAAGTAGTCGTTGTCGCTGGTGACGAACTTGCCGACCTCGTCGACGAACAGCCCGAAGCCGATCCCGCCGAGCAGCGACCCGACCGGCCGCACCACCGGACCGGCGAAGGACAGCAGCACGACGAACGCGATCGCCATGAGCAGCCCGCCCCACAGCACATGCGCGATGTGTAGCCCGTCCCCACCGATCTGCGGGTAGCCCGCCGCGGCCAGGAAGGCGCGCACGAGCAGGACCGTCGCGACGGTCGAGACGAGGAAGCCGGCCAGGTTCGACGACGCCGCCGGGTCGCGCGGAAGCCCCCAGCGCAGCAGCGGGCCGGGCCGGTCGTCGCGGGCGGACGCGGTGGTCACCGCCGGCGCTTCTCCCGCACCCGGACCGAGATCTCGATCGGCGTGCCCTCGAAGCCGAACGTCTCCCGCAGACGGCGCTCGATGAACCGGCGGTAGCCCGCCTCGAGGAAGCCGGACGCGAAGATGACGAACCGCGGCGGCCGCGTGGACGCCTGCGTCGCGAACAGGATGCGCGGCTGCTTGCCACCGCGCAGCGGGTGCGGGTGCGCCGCGACGAGCTCGCCGAGGAAGGCGTTGAGCTTGCCGGTCGGCACGCGGGTGTCCCACGACGCCAGGGAGCGCTCGAGCGCGGGGACCAGCCGGTCGGCGTGCCACCCGGTGCGCGCGGAGATGTTGACGCGCGGCGCCCACTGCACCTGGACCAGGTCCTGCTCGATCTCCCGCTCGAGGAACGGGCGGCGGTCCTCGTCCATGAGGTCCCACTTGTTGTACGCGATGACCAGCGCGCGCCCGGAGTCGACGACCTGCTGGATGACGCGGGTGTCCTGCTCGGTCATCTTCACGCTCGCGTCGACGAGCACGACGGCGACCTCGGCCTTCTCGATCGCGGCCTGGGTGCGCAGCGAGGCGTAGAAGTCCGCGCCGCTGGTCTGGTGCACGCGGCGGCGGATGCCCGCGGTGTCCACGAACCACCACGGCCGGCCGCGCAGCGAGATCAGCTCGTCCACGGGGTCGCGCGTGGTCCCCGCGGTGGGGTCGACGACGACGCGCTCGGCGCCCGCGAGCTTGTTGAGCAGCGACGACTTGCCGACGTTGGGCCGGCCGACCAGCGCGACGCGCCGCGGACCGCCCTCGGGCATCGCCACCCCGTGCTCGGACGTCGTCGGCAGGGCGGCCATGGCGGCGTCGAGCAGGTCACCGGTGCCGCGGCCGTGCAGTGCCGAGACGGGGTGCGGCTCCCCCAGCCCCAGGCTCCACAGCTCGGTCGCGTCCGCCTCGACCCGCGGGCCGTCGACCTTGTTGGCGCACAGCACGACGGGCTTGCCGGCCTTGCGCAGCAGCCGGACGACCTTCTCGTCGGTCGCGGTCGGGCCGACGGTCGCGTCGACGACGAACATCACGGCGTCGGCCAGCGAGATGGCGACCTCGGCCTGCTCGGCGACGCGCGCCTCGATCCCGGCGACGTCGACCTCCCAGCCGCCGGTGTCGACGAGCGTGAAGCGCCGCCCCGCCCACTCCGCGGGGTAGCTCACGCGGTCGCGGGTGACGCCCGGCTTGTCCTCGACGACGGCCTCGCGGCGGCCCAGGATGCGGTTGACGAGGGTCGACTTGCCGACGTTCGGCCGGCCGACGACGGCGAGCACGGGGAGCGGGGCGGACGGGCCGCCGTCGTCGTCGTCCTCGTCGCCGCCCTCGAGGAGAGCGAGGTCGTCGTCCTCGAGCTCGTACTCCGTCAGGCCCGCGCGCAGCGCGTGCTCACGTGAGACGTCGTCGCCGGCGAGCTCCGCGGCGCCCTCGCCGGGCGCGGCCGACGGCTGGGTTCCGTCGTCGGGCAGGGGCTGGTCGGTGGTGGTCATGCCCCTAGTGTCCCAGGGACGCGGGGCCCACGACGACCGCACCGTCGCGCACCGTCACGCGCCGCTACGCGCGTCCCGCCCGGCGGCGCCCCTCCTCCGACGCCTCACGCTGCGGGTCGTCGGCCGGCAGCAGCAGGCCGGTCCGCTCGGACGCGTCGGCCACCAGTGCCGACAGCGCGGTGCGGATCGCCTCGTTCGCGTGCTCGACGGCCGCGCGCCCGGACACGCCGCCGCGGCGCTCCAGGTGCAGCGCCTCGCCGAACTGGACCACGAGCCGGCGTCGCAGCCCGGGGACGTGCCCCACTCCTCACCGGTGCGGCGGGTCCCCAGCACCGCCACGGGCACCACGGGCGCCCCGGAGTTCACCGCGAGCCACGCGACCCCGGCGTGCGCACGGGCGGCGTCACCGCGGCCACGGTTGCCCTCCGGGAAGATGCCGACGACGTCGCCGCGGCGCAGCACCGCGCTGGCCGCGACCAGCGCGGGACGCCCGCCGGTGCCGTCCACCGGGATGTGCCCCGAGACCCGGAGCACGACGCCGACCGGCCAGACGAACGCCGCCTCCTTGACCATCATGTGCACCCCGCGCGGCGCGACCCCGACGACGAGCGGGCCGTCGACCACGCCGGTGTGGTTGGCCGCCAGGATGACCGGTCCGGCGACGGGCACGTGGTCCGAGCCGATGACCTCGGTGTCCCACACGCCGTGGGCGAGGAACCGCCCGATCCGCCGGGACCACGCCGGCACGGCCGGCACCTCCCGGTCGGTCGCCGTCCCCTCGGGGCGCGGCGTGGGCGTCGCACCGGGGCGCCGCGCCCGGCGAGGTCGGCTCACGCGCGCCGTCCGGTGACGCGCGCGACCACCTCGAGCACCGCCTCGACGGTCTGCTCGAGGTCCAGGTCCGAGGAGTCGATGGTCACCACGCCGTCCGCCGCGGTCCGGAACTCCACCACGGTGGAGTCGTCCGCGTCGCGCCGCACCACCGCGTCCCGGGTGGCGGCCACGGCCGCGGCGTCGTCGGACCCGTGCACCTCGAGCGCGCGACGGGCGAGGCGCGCCTCCTCGCTCGCGGTGAGCAGCAGGCGGACGTCCGCGTCGGGTGCGATGACCGTGGTGATGTCCCGGCCCTCGGCCACGACGCCGCGACCGTCGGAGAACGACCCCGGGCGGGTCTGCGCCGCGATCGCCTCGCGCTGCAGGCGTCCGAGCTCGGCGCGCACCGCGAGGTTCGTCGCGACCGCGCTGACCTGAGCGGAGATCTCGGGGCTGCGGATCGGGGCCCCGACGTCCACCGTCCCGACGTGCACGGTCGGCGCCGCCGGGTCGACCCCCATGACGAGCGGCATGCGCAGCACCTGCGCGGCGACGGCCTCGGCGTCGTCGAGCCGCACGTCCTGGTCCAGGCACCACCAGGTGGCCGCGCGGTACATCGCGCCGGTGTCCAGGTAGGCCAGCCCGAGTCGCTGGGCCGTGCGCCGCGAGACGCTCGACTTGCCCGACCCGGACGGTCCGTCGATCGCCACGACCAGGGCGGGTGCGGGGGTGTCCATGTGTGCGTCCTCCATCAGCTCGCGAGCCGCCATCCGCGGGCGGCCAGCTCTCGTTCCAGGTGCTCGGCGCGGTCGGGGACGACCGAGATCGCCGCCATGCCCATCGGGTGGCGCGGCGAGTGCTCCATGCGCAGGTCCTCCAGGTTGACGCCCACGTCGCCGACGTCGGTCAGCAGGCGGGCGAGCTCGCCGGGCGCGTCCGGGACCAGGACGGTGAGCACGCGGTACTCGCGCTGCGCGCCGCCGTGCTTGCCGGGGATGCGGACGACGCCGGCGTTGCCGTGCGCGATCGTGCGGTGCACGGCGACGAGCGACCCGCGGGCGACCGTCTCGGGACCGGTCGCCCGGTCGGCGAGCTCGAGCGCGCCGATCACGGCGTCGAGGTCGGCCCGCAGGTCGACCAGCACGTCGCGGACCGGTCCGGCGTTCGCCGCCAGGATCGACGTCCACAGCCGGGGCTCGCTCGCGGCGATCCGGGTGACGTCCCGCACCCCCTGCCCGGCGAGCGCGAGCGCCGCCTCCGGGGCGTCGGTGAGCCGGCCCGCGACGAGGCTCGCGGCGACCTGCGGCACGTGCGACACGAGCGCCATCGCGGCGTCGTGCGCGTCGGCGCCCATGGTCACCGGGACCGCACCGAGATCGGTCGCGAGCGTGCGCACCGCGAGGACGGCGTCGGCGTGCGCCGGCTCGGTGAGCACCCACGGGCGCCCGACGAACAGGTCCGGCACGGCCGCCACCGGCCCGCTGAGCTCGCGTCCGGCCATGGGGTGCGACCCGACGTAGCGCGTCAGGTCCACGCCGGCTGCCTGCAGCTCCTCGAGCACGTACGCCTTGACACTGGCGACGTCCGTCACGACCGCCTCGGGGTGCGCGGCGAGCTCGCCGAGCACGACGTCGGCGGTGATGTCCGGCGGGACGGCGACGACGACGAGGCGCACCGGGGCGTCGTCGGGCGCGGGCGTGCGGCCGGCGCCGAGGTCACGCGCGAGCGCGAGCGCGGTGCGCGAGGCGTCGTGCAGGACGACGTCGACCCCGCGGGTCGCGAGGGACAGGCCGATGCTCGTCCCGAGCAGGCCCGTGCCGACGATGCGCACCGGGCCGCGGGTGGCCACCGGTGCGCCGGAGCGCTGCGTCATCGGCGATCCGGCCCGCCGACGACGCACGGGCTGCCGAGGGTGCCGGTGGCGCCGGACGGCGTCGCGCTCACATGCCCACCTGGGTCATGAGGCTGCCGACCTCGGGCTTGCTCAGCACGCGCGTCTTGCCCGGCTTGAGGTCGCCGAGCCGGATGGGGCCGATCTGGGTGCGCACGAGGCGGTCGACGGGGTGCCCGACGGCCTCGAACAGCCGTCGGACGATCCGGTTGCGCCCCTCGTGCAGGACGATCTCGACGAGCGCCGCCCCCGGCGTCGTGTCGACGACGCGGTACCTGTCGACCTTCGCGATGCCGTCCTCGAGCTCGATGCCGTGCAGCATCTGCTGCCCGATGTGCGGGCCCACCCGACCCTCGACGTGCGCGAGGTAGGTCTTGGCGACCTCGTGCGAGGGGTGCGAGAGCCGGTTGGCGAGCTCGCCGTCGTTGGTCAGCAGGATGAGGCCCTCGGTCTCCGCGTCCAGACGCCCGACGTGGAACAGCCGCTCCTCGCGGTTCGCGACGAACGCGGCGAGCGACGGCCGTCCCTCGGGGTCGTGCATGGTCGAGACGACACCGAGCGGCTTGTTGAGGGCGAGCGTGATCACCGAGGTGTCCAGCTGCACCCGCATGCCGTCGACGTGGATCGCGGCCGCCTGGGGGTCGACTCGCACACCGAGCTCGGTCACCGGGATGCCGTCGACCGTCACGCGACCGGCGGTGATGAGGTCCTCGCAGGCGCGCCGGGAGCCGAGCCCGGCGGACGCGAGCACCTTCTGCAGGCGGACGCCGTCCTCGACGTGGACGTCCGGCAGGTCGGCCGCGGGCTGCGGACGACGGCCTGCCGGCGGGCGGCTCGGCGGCCACTTCGCGCCCGGGCGTCCGGTCCCGCCGCCGCGCGTCGCCCCCGCCGACGACGACGCCCCGCGCGCGGGCGCGCCGCCGCGGCCGTTGGCCCCACCGGACCCGCCGCGGCCGTTGGCCCCACCGGACCCGCCGCGGCCGGCAGCCCCGCCGGACCCGCCGCGGGCGGGAGCACCCCGGTCGGGCGCCGCACCGGGGCGCGGCCCGCGCCCCTGGCGCTCGGCCCAGGCCCGGTCGGCGCCGAACGGCGCACGGTCGGTGCGGGCAGCGCTGCGTCCGGCACCGGTGCGTCCGGCGCCGGTGCGCTCGTCGCCGCGCGGCGCCGACTGGCGGTCGGGGGCCCGGCGGTCGCCGGCGGGCCGGTCACCGCGGGAGCGGTCACCAAAGGAGCGGTCGCCGGACGAGCGGTCGCGGTACGGGCGGTCACCGGAGGGACGACCGCCCGACGAGCGCTCGCCGTACGAACGGTCGGACGTGCGGCCCGAGGAGCTCTGCCCACCCGAGCGGGGCCCGTCCGAGCGGGGCCCGTCCGAGCGGGGCCCGTCCGACCGGGGAGCGCCGGAGCGCGAGCCCGCGGACCGGGGTGCACCGGAGCGCGGCGCCCCGGACCGAGGTGCCCCGGACCGAGGTGCGCCGGAGCCCTGGCCGGGTCGACCGGTGCCCCGCTGGTTGCGTGCGGGCCTGCCGGCGCCTGATTCGGTGCTCACGAGTGCTCTCCTGCTACGTCGTCGACTCCGTCGAAGGAGTCCATGTCGGGAAGGTACGGGGCGAGCGGGGAGGTCGTCGAGCGACCCGAGCCCCATCCGCTCCAAGAAGTATCCCGTGGTGCCGTACAGAACGGCACCACTCGAGGGTCGGTGCCGATCTCGGCCACCAGGCCGCGCGCCGCGAGGGTGCGCACGACGCCGTCCACGTTCACGCCACGGACCGCGGAGACCTGGCCGCGGGTCACCGGCTGGCGGTAGGCGATGACGGCCAGGGTCTCCAGGGCGGCCTGGGTCAGTCGCGCGGACTGCCCGTCGGTCACGAACCGCCCGACCACGTCGGCGAGGGCGGGCGCGGTGTAGATCCGCCACCCGTCGCCCACCTGGCGCAGCTCGAAGCCGCGCGGCCGCGTCGAGCCGTTCCCCCGGTACTCCTCGGCGAGCTGGGTGAGGAGTCGCTCGACCTCCGCGGTCGGCAGGGCCAGCACGGAGGCGAGCCGCACGGCGGGGATCGGCTCGTCGGCGACCACGAGCACCGCCTCGAGCGCGGCGAGCGCCCCGCCGGGCAGCCCGGTGACGTCGAACGCCAGCTCGTCGACCGCGGCGCCGGGCGCACCGGTCGACCCCTCGACCGGGCCCGGGACGGCAGCGGCCTCGGTCTCGGTCTCGCTCACGCGCGGTCCTCCTCGTCGAAGTCGTCGGACACCGTGACGTCGCCGTCCTCGGCCCCGGTCCACCGTACGGTCAGCTCCCCGAGCGGCGTCACCTGGTCGAACGCCACGGCACCCTCGCGGAACAGCTCGAGCAGCGCGAGGAAGCGCACGACCACCACCCCCGTGCTGGCGGCGTCGGCGACCAGCGCGCGGAAGGACGCGGCGCCGCCGTGCCGCAGCCGGTCGACCAGCACCGCCGCCTGGTCGCGCACCGACACCGTGGGCGCGTGCAGGTGGCTGACGTCGACCGACGGCGGCCCGGGGCGGGGCGCGAGCGCGCGAGCGGCGAGCGCCGCGAGCTGCTCGGGACCGATCCGCCACACGAGCTCCGGAAGAAGTGCCGCCAGATGGGGCTCGAGCTGGACCGTGCGCGGGAACCGGCGCCCCTCGGTCTCGAGGCGCTCGGCGATGCCGGCCGCGACCTGCTTGTAGGCCCGGTACTGCAGCAGGCGGGCGAAGAGCAGGTCGCGCGCCTCCAGCAGCGCGAGGTCCTCCGCGTCCTCGACCTCGCCGGCCGGCAGCAGCCGCGCGGCCTTGAGGTCGAGCAGGGTGGCGGCGACCACGAGGAACTCGCTGGCCTGCCCCAGGTCCCAGCCGCCCGCGCCGGCGGCGTCCGCCGCCCGGATGTGCGCGATGAACTCGTCGGTGACCTGCGCCAGGGCGACCTCGGTGATGTCGAGCTGGTGCTTGCTGATCAGGCCGAGCAGCAGGTCGAACGGACCGGTGAAGTTGGTGAGGTGGACCCGGAACTCGGGTCTGCCGACAGGGCGGTCGTGGTCGCCCGCCGGCGGGTCGACCGGGGGCGGTCGTCGGTCTGGCGCTGGGTCCTAGGCGGCGTCGCCACGGGCGACGAGCTCTCGGGCCAGCTGGCGGTACGCGGCCGCACCCGGGTGGTTCGGCGCGTAGGACGTGATCGGCTCGGCCGCGACCGACGCGTCCGGGAACTTGACCGTGCGGCCGATGACGGTGTGCAGCAGCGTGTCGCCGAAGGCCTCGTGGACGCGCGCGATCACCTCGCGGGAGTGCAGGGTGCGCGAGTCGTACATCGTCGCGAGGATGCCGTCGACCTCGAGCCGCGGGTTGAGGCGGTCGCGGACCTTCTCGATGGTCTCGACCAGCAGCGCGACACCGCGGAGTGCGAAGAACTCGCACTCGAAGCGGGATCAGCACGCCGTGCGCGGCGGTGAGCGCGTTGACGGTGAGCAGGCCGAGCGACGGCTGGCAGTCCACGAGGATGACGTCGTACTCGTCGACCACGGGGCGCAGCACGCGGGACAGGACCGACTCGCGGGCCACCTCCCCGACGAGCTGGACCTCGGCCGCGGACAGGTCGATGTTGGCCGGCAGCAGGTCGAGGTTCTCGATCTCGGTGGTGCGCACCACCTGACGGATGTCGGCCGTCCGCTCCATCATGAGGTTGTAGATCGTCAGGTCGAGCTCGTGCGGGCTCACGCCGAGGCCGACGGAAGCAGCGCCCTGCGGGTCGAAGTCGACCACGAGGACCCGGCGGCCGATCTCCGCGAGCGCGGCACCCAGGTTGATCGTCGTCGTCGTCTTGCCGACGCCGCCCTTCTGGTTGCACATCGCGATGACGCGGCCGGGCCCGTGGGAGGCCAGCGGCGCCGGCACCGGGAAGTCGGGGAGCGGCCGGCCCGCGGGGTCCAGAGCGGGGGCGTCCGTGCTGGTGGACGGTCCGGAGGAGGCCTGGCTGGTCACGCGCCCAAACCTACCGCAGGGCTCCGGCGCCCCTGGCACCGGCGTCACCGTCAGCGCAGCGCGCGGGGTGCGCCGCGGCGTAGACCTCGCGCAGGGTGTCCGGCGTCACCAGCGTGTAGAGCTGCGTCGTCGTGACCGAGGCGTGCCCGAGCAGCTCCTGCACCACCCGGACGTCCGCCCCGCCCGCGAGCAGGTGCGTGGCGAACGAGTGCCGCAGCGTGTGGGGTGAGATGTGGTCGGCACCCGGCAGGCCGGCGCGCTGCGCGGCGACCCGCAGGACGGCCCAGGCGCTCTGCCGGCTGAGCCGGGCCCCGCGCGTGTTGAGGAAGAGCGCCGGCGTGCCGCGGCCGGTGGCGGCCAGCGCCGGCCGCGCCCGCACGAGGTAGGCCTCCACCGCCTCCACCGCGTACGAGCCGACGGGCACGACCCGCTGCTTGCCGCCCTTGCCGAGCAGCCGCACCGCGGCGCGACCGGGCGTGAGGTCGACGTCGTCGATGTCGAGACCCACCGTCTCAGAGATGCGCGCGCCGGTGGAGTAGAGGAGCTCGAGGATGGCGCGGTCGCGCAGCGGCCGCGGTCCGTCGCCGATGCTCGCGGCCTGGAGCAGCCGTTCGACGTCGTCGGTCGAGATGGCCTTGGGCAGGCGCCGCGGCTGGGCGGGCGGGCGGACGGTGCTCGCGGGGTCGGAGCCCACCAGCCCCTCGAGCGCGCAGAAGCGGTGCCAGCCGCGTACTGCGACCACGGCGCGTGCGGCCGACGACGCGGAGAGCGCCGCACCGCCGTCGGACCCGGTGCGCAGGGCCACCACGAAGTCCTCGACGTCGGCCTCGGTGATCTCCGCCGCCGTCGCGCGGCCCCGGTCCTGCAGGTAGGTGACGTAGCGGCCGAGGTCGCGCCGGTAGGCGGCGAGCGTGTTGGCGGACAGCCCGCGCTCCACCGTGAGGTGGGCGAGGTACTCCTGCACGACGCCGGGCAGGGCCCCCGTGGTCACGGGACCCTCAGAAGGGCAGGAAGGGGTCGACCGCGACGGCGAGGAAGAGCAGCGTCAGGTAGGTGATGGAGAGGTGGAACAGCTTCATCTCACCGAGCTTGACGGTGCCCGGACGCTGCGCGCGGCGGTACAGCGCGACGCAGCCCGCGATGAACCAGGCGCCGAGCGCGGTGGCGACCACGGCGTAGACCCACGTCATCGACGCCAGCGGGACCAGGACGAGCGAGCACGCGACCATCGCGGCCGCGTAGACGATCACCTCGGAGGCGACCCGGCGGTCGCCTGCGACGACCGGGAGCATGGGGACGCCGGCGGCGGCGTAGTCGCGTCGGAACTTCATCGACAGCGGCCAGTAGTGCGGCGGCGTCCAGAAGAAGATGACGCCGAACAGCGCGACCGCGGACCAGCTGAGGGACGCGGTGACCGCGGACCAGCCGATGAGCACCGGCATGCAGCCTGCGATGCCGCCCCAGACGATGTTCTGCGGCGTCCGGCGCTTGAGGATCATGGTGTAGCCGACGACGTACACCAGGATCGCGCCCGCCGTGAGCAGCGCCGAGACCACGTTGACCACGAGCGCGAACCAGGTGAGGGACACGACGCCCAGCACGAGGCCGAACACCAGCGCGTTGCGCGGGGTCACCTCACCGGTGACCAGCGGGCGCCGCTTGGTGCGGTTCATCAGCTTGTCGATGTCGCGGTCGAGGTAGCAGTTGAGGACGTTCGCGGAGCCCGCCGCGGCGGCACCGCCGACGAGCGTGGCCAGCACGAGACCCAGGGACGGGAAGCCGCCGGCGGCGAGGATCATCGTCGGCAGCGTCGTGACGAGCAGCAGCTCGATGATCCGCGGCTTGGTCAGCGCCACGTACGCGCCCACCACGGACCGCGCCCGGGCCGGGCCCGCGGCGCGGTCGCCGACGACGGGTCCGCGCTGCGCACCTTCACGGAGGTGACCGGTCGCCACCGGGGGTTGGGCGCCGCCGGCGTCCTGTCGATCGGTACCGAGCTGGGAGTGGGCACGCTCTGCGATCTTCCGTTCCTCGGGGCGGGTCGGCCGGCTCGACGCCGGGCCGGGTGCGGCCGGGGGCGGCCGACCGTCCTGCCCGGCCATGGTAGGCCCACGCTCCCCCGCCGGGCCTTTCCCCGCGCGGGTCCCGGCTGTGATCTTCCTCCCCGGCCGTGCTCGCCGCGGTCGTCGGAGGTCGTCGGGGGTCGTCGGCGGCGTGGACGCGGGCGGCGTCCGGGGGTCCGCGTCCCGCTCTGCGGCCCACCCGGCCGCGATCCCGCGGGGTCGCTAGTCTCGAGACAGACGGCCGCACGGGCGTGCGGCTGCCCGTCATGAGAGGCGACGTCCCGGACCGACGTGTCCGGGCAGAGAAGAGGTTCGGTGAACGCGTTCGACCCGGCTGCCCCCTCCAGTGGTCCGATCTCGACCGGAAGGCGGTCGACACCGTCCGCGTCCTGGCGGCTGACGCCGTCGAGAAGGTCGGCAACGGACACCCCGGCACGGCGATGAGCCTGGCCCCGGTGGCCTACCTGCTGTACCAGAACCGGATGCACCTGGACCCCGCGGACCCGCACTGGCTGGGTCGCGACCGGTTCGTGCTCTCCGCCGGGCACTCGAGCCTGACCCAGTACATCCAGCTCTACCTGGCCGGGTACGGCCTCGAGCTGGAGGACCTGCAGGCGCTGCGCACCTGGGACTCCAAGACCCCGGGCCACCCCGAGTTCCGCCACACCACCGGCGTCGAGATCACCACGGGACCGCTCGGCCAGGGCCTGGCGAGCGCCGTCGGCATGGCGATGGCCGCGCGCCGTGAGCGCGGGCTGTTCGACCCCGAGGCCGCCCCCGGGACGAGCCCTTCGACCACCAGGTCTTCGTCATCGCGTCCGACGGCGACCTCCAGGAGGGCGTCACCTCCGAGGCCTCCTCGATCGCCGGCACGCAGGAGCTCGGCAACCTCACCGTCCTGTGGGACGACAACCACATCTCGATCGAGGGCGACACCGACATCGCCTTCACCGAGGACGTCATGAAGCGGTACGAGGCGTACGGCTGGCACGTCCAGTTCGTCGACTGGACCAAGACCGCCGACGGCTCCGTCTACCACGAGGACGTCGAGGCCCTCGACGCCGCCCTCACCGCGGCCGCCGCCGAGACCACCCGCCCGTCGATCATCGGCCTGCGCACGATCATCGCCTGGCCGTCGCCGGGCAAGCAGAACACCCACGGCGCGCACGGCTCCAAGCTGGGCGGCGACGAGGTCAAGGCGCTCAAGGAGGTCCTCGGCTTCGACCCCGAGAAGACCTTCGAGGTCGACCCCGAGGTCATCGCGCACACCCGCCGGGTGGGCGAGCGGAACGGTGCCTACCGGCAGGAGTGGGAGGGGAAGTACGCCGCGTGGCGTGAGACCAACCCCGACCGCGCCGCGCTGCTGGACCGGCTCCAGGCCGGCAAGCTGCCC
Organism: Cellulomonas sp. ATA003; assembly: GCF_031582905.1. Classification (NCBI taxonomy): domain Bacteria; kingdom Bacillati; phylum Actinomycetota; class Actinomycetes; order Micrococcales; family Cellulomonadaceae; genus Cellulomonas; species Cellulomonas sp. ATA003. The sequence continues at coordinate 1,624,434 of NZ_CP133990.1, read as the reverse complement.
GACGGCTGGGCCGACGCGCTGCCGACCTTCCCGGCAGGCAAGGCCGTCGCCACCCGGGCCGCGTCCGGTGAGGTGCTGTCCGCCCTCGCGCCGGTGCTGCCCGAGCTGTGGGGCGGCTCCGCCGACCTCGCCGGCTCGAACAACACGACGATGAAGGGCGAGCCGTCCTTTCTGCCCGAGCACCGCTCGACGCACGAGTTCGCCGGCAACGAGTACGGCCGCACGCTGCACTTCGGCATCCGCGAGCACGCGATGGGCGCGATCCTGTCCGGCATCGCGCTCCACGGCCCGACGCGCCCCTACGGCGGGACGTTCTTCACGTTCAGCGACTACATGCGCGGTGCCGTGCGCCTCGCGGCGCTCATGGGCATCGGCGTCACCTACGTGTGGACGCACGACTCCATCGGTCTCGGCGAGGACGGCCCGACGCACCAGCCGGTCGAGCACCTGACCGCCGTGCGCGCCATCCCCGGCCTCGCCGTCGTCCGCCCCGCGGACGCCAACGAGACCGCCCAGGCGTGGAAGTCGATCCTCGAGCGATTCGACGAGCCGGTCGGCCTCATCCTCACGCGGCAGAACGTCCCGACGTTCCCGCGCGGCGAGGACGGCTACGCGACGGCCGACGGCGTTGCCCGCGGCGCGTACGTGCTGCTCGAGGCGAGCAACGGCGAGCCGGAGGTCGTGCTCGTCGGCACCGGCTCCGAGGTCCAGCTCGCGGTCGCCGCGCGCGAGACGCTCGAGGCCGAGGGCATCGGAACCCGGGTGGTGTCCATGCCGTGCCAGGAGTGGTTCGCCGAGCAGGACGAGGCGTACCGCGAGTCGGTGCTCCCCAGCGCGCTGCGCGCCCGGGTGTCGGTCGAGGCCGGGATCGCGATGTCGTGGCACCGCATCGTCGGCGACGCCGGTCGCACGGTCTCCCTCGAGCACTACGGGGCGTCCGCCGCCTACGAGAAGCTCTACGAGGAGTTCGGCATCACCGCGGACGCCGTCGTCGCCGCCGCCCGGGAGTCGATCTCCGCCGCGCGCGGGGACGCCCCGACCGGCAGCACCCCCGGCGCACCCACCGACAGCAAGGCCGGGGACCAGCTCTGAGCTCGCCTAGCGGACCCGTACGCGACACTTCCCAGGAGGACGCTGTGACCGACACCGCCCGTGCCACCACCCCGCTCGACACCCTCTCGGACGCGGGGGTCGCCGTCTGGCTCGACGACCTCTCGCGGGAGCGTCTGCGGACGGGGAACCTCGCCGACCTGATCCGGGACCACCGGGTCGTCGGCGTGACGACGAACCCGTCCATCTTCGCCTCGGCCCTGTCCAAGGGCAGCGCCTACGACGAGCAGCTCGCCGAGCTCGCCACCGCCGGCGTCGACACCGAGGCCGCCGTGCTCCAGATCACGAGCGACGACGTCCGTGAGGCGGCCGACGTGCTCAAGCCCGTCTACGACGGGAGCGGCACGGTCGACGGCCGGGTCTCCCTCGAGGTCGACCCGCGCCTGGCCAAGGACGGGGACGCCACGATCGCGCAGGCCCGCGAGCTGTGGGCGAGCATCGACCGGCCGAACGCGTTCATCAAGATCCCGGCGACCCAGGAGGGTCTGCAGGCGATCGAGGACGCGATCGCGGAGGGGATCAGCGTGAACGTCACGCTGATCTTCTCCATCGAGCGGTACGGCAAGGTGATCGACGCGTACATGGCCGGGCTCGAGCGCGCACAGGCCGCGGGCCACGACCTGGCCCCGATCGGCTCCGTCGCGTCGTTCTTCGTGTCGCGGGTGGACGCGGCGATCGACCCCAAGCTCGACGAGCTCGGCACCGACGAGGCCAAGGGGCTGCGCGGCAAGGCCGCGATCGCCAACGCCCGCCTCGCCTACGCGCTGTACGAGGAGCGGACCGCGACCGAGCGGTGGCAGAAGCTGGCCGCGGCCGGGGCCCGTCCGCAGCGTCCGCTGTGGGCCTCCACCGGCGTGAAGGACAAGGCGTACCCCGACACGCTGTACGTCGACGAGCTCGTCGTCGCCGGCGTGGTCAACACGATGCCGGAGGCGACGCTGCTCGCCGTCGCCGACCACGGGCAGGTGCGCGGCGACACGGTCTCGGGCACCAAGGCCGAGGCGGAGGCCGTCATCGAGGGGCTGCGCGGCCTGGGCATCGACATCGACGACGTGACCGAGGCCCTCGAGGCCGAGGGCGTCTCGAAGTTCGAGGCCAGCTGGACCGAGCTGCTCGCCACCGTGTCCGACGGGCTGGCCCGCGCGGCCGGGAACGACAGCACCGAGGAGGCCGGTCAGTGAGCACGGACGACGCGCGCACCGGCGACGCCGACGGCGGCTGGGTCCTCGCCTGGGCCGGCGAGGGTGACGCCGCCGTGCTCGAGGTGACGGCCGCGGGGGCCGCCGCACGCGCGGTCGCCGCGCACGCCCCGACGCTCGTCGCCGACCGCGTGGCGTCCCGCATCGCCGGGCACGACGCGACGCTGTGGGGCCCCGAGGCCGAGGAGGAGTCCGCCAAGCGGCTCGGGTGGACCGACCTGCACACCACGACGCGCGAGATCCTGCCCGAGCTCGAGGCGCTGCGCGCCGGGCTCGCGGCGGAGGGCATCGACCGCGTCGTGCTCGCGGGCATGGGCGGCTCCTCGCTCGCCCCGGAGGTCATCACCCGCACGGCGGGCGTGCCGCTCGTCGTGCTGGACTCGACCGACCCGGGTCAGGTGCGCGCCGCCCTGGAGGGCGACCTCGCCCGCACGGTGATCGTCGTCTCGAGCAAGTCCGGTGGGACCGTGGAGACGGATTCGCAGCGGCGCGTGTTCGAGACCGCCTTCACCGAGGCCGGCCTCGACGCGACGCGTCACATCGTGGTCGTGACGGACCCGGGCTCGCCGCTCGAGCAGTCCGCCCGGGACGCCGGCTACCGCGCGGTGTTCCTCGCCGACCCGAACGTGGGGGGCCGGTTCTCCGCGCTGTCCGCGTTCGGCGTCGTCCCGTCGGCGCTGGCCGGGGTGGACGTCGGCGAGCTGCTCGACGAGGCCGCGGCGGTCGCCGAGCTCCTCGCCGAGGACGCCGAGTCCAACCCCGCCGTCGTCCTCGGCGCAGCCCTGGGCGGGACGTCGCCGCTGCGGGACAAGCTCGTGATCGTCGACGAGGGGTCCGGCATCGTGGGGCTCGGCGACTGGGCCGAACAGCTCATCGCCGAGTCGACCGGCAAGAACGGCACCGGCCTCCTGCCGGTGGTGACCACGAGCCCGGCGGCCGAGCCGCCCGAGCTCGCCTCTCCCGCCGACGACGTCCTCGCCGTCCGCCTCGTCGCGATGGCGGACGAGCCCGAGGGCGACGACGACGCACAGGTCGCGGCTCCCGGTGACGAGGTCACCGTGGCCGGTCCGCTGGGCGCCCAGATGCTGCTGTGGGAGTACGCCACCGCGATCGCCGGGCGCCTGCTCGAGATCAACCCGTTCGACCAGCCCGACGTGGAGAGCGCCAAGATCGCCGCGCGCGGCATGCTCGACGCCACGCCGGAGCCCGAGCCGGCCGCGTTCTCCGACGACGGCATCGAGGTCCGGGCGACACCCGGCCTCGTCGACGGCGTCCAGGACGTCGAGGGCGCCCTCGCGGCGCTGCTCGGGACGCTCGGGGACCGCGGCTACCTCGCGGTCATGGCGTACCTGGACCGCGAGGCGCACAGCGACCTCGCGGGCGTCCGGGACGCGCTCGCCGCGCGGACCGGCCGCCCGGTGACGTTCGGGTGGGGGCCGCGGTTCCTGCACTCGACCGGTCAGCTGCACAAGGGTGGTGCGCCGATCGGCGTCTACCTGCAGATCACCGGCGACGCGGGCACGGACCTCGAGGTGCCGGACCGTCCGTTCACCTTCGGCCGGCTCATCGCGGCGCAGGCCGCCGGCGACGCCACCGTGCTGGCCGACCACGGCCGACCGGTACTGCGGCTGCACGTGACGGACCCGGCGGCGCTGTCCCGGCTGGCCACCCTGCTCGGCGCCGGCGCGGACGCATGACGCCGGCACCCGTGGCGCAGGGCGCCAACCCGCTGCGGGACCCCGGGACCGCCGGCTGCCGAGGATCGCCGGGCCGTCCGGCCTGGTGATCTTCGGCGTGACCGGCGACCTCGCCCGCAAGAAGCTCATGCCGGCCGTGTACGACCTCACCAACCGGGGACTCCTGCCGCCCGGGTTCGCACTCACCGGGTTCGCCCGGCGCGACTGGGAGACCCAGGACTTCGCCGAGGTCGTGCACGACTCGGTGAAGAAGTACGCGCGCACGCCGTTCCGGGAGGCGACCTGGGAGCAGCTCGCGGAGGGCATCCGCTTCGTCCAGGGCGAGTTCGACGACGACGCCGCGTTCGAGCGCCTCGCGAGCACGGTCAGCGAGCTCGACGAGAAGCGCGGCACCAACGGGAACCACGCGTTCTACCTGTCGGTCCCGCCGAGCGCGTTCCCGCTGGTCTGCCGCCAGCTCGCGAAGTCCGGGCTGTCGGAGTCCAAGCCCGACGCGTGGCGCCGGGTCGTCATCGAGAAGCCCTTCGGTCACGACCTCGCCAGCGCCCAGGCGCTGAACGACGTCGTCAGCGAGGTCTTCTCCCCCGACGACGTCTTCCGCATCGACCACTACCTGGGCAAGGAGACGGTCCAGAACCTGCTGGCGCTGCGCTTCGCGAACCAGCTGTTCGAGCCGATCTGGAACGCCAACTACGTCGACCACGTGCAGATCACGATGGCCGAGGACATCGGCATCGGTGGTCGCGCCGGCTACTACGACGGCATCGGCGCGGCCCGCGACGTCATCCAGAACCACCTCCTGCAGCTCCTCGCGCTGACCGCCATGGAGGAACCGGTGTCGTTCGACGCCAAGGACCTGCGCGCGGAGAAGATCAAGGCGCTCTCGGCCGTCCGGCTGCCCAAGGACCTGTCCCTGCACACCTCGCGCGGGCAGTACACCGCGGGGTTCCAGGGCGGGGAGAAGGTCATCGGGTACCTGGAGGAGGAGGGCTTCGACGAGGAGTCCACCACCGAGACGTACGCCGCCGTCCGGCTCGACATCGACACCCGACGCTGGGCCGGGGTCCCGTTCTACCTGCGCACCGGCAAGCGGCTGGGGCGGCGGGTCACCGAGATCGCCGTCGTCTTCAAGCGGGCCCCGCACCTGCCGTTCGAGTCGACCGCGACCGCGGAGCTCGGCAAGAACGCGCTCGTCATCCGGGTGCAGCCGGACGAGGGCGTCACGCTCCGGTTCGGCGCGAAGGTCCCGGGGACCGCGATGGAGGTCCGCGACGTCACCATGGACTTCGGCTACGGCCACTCGTTCACCGAGGCGTCGCCCGAGGCCTACGAGCGCCTCATCCTCGACGTGCTGCTCGGCGACCCGCCGCTGTTCCCGCGGCACGAGGAGGTCGAGCTGTCCTGGAAGATCCTGGACCCGATCACCGAGTTCTGGGCGTCCGGTGGCAAGCCCGACCCGTACCGCGCGGGCACCTGGGGCCCGGCGTCGGCCGACGAGATGATGGCGCGCGACGGCCGCACCTGGCGGCGACCGTGAACCGTCCCCCTTCCCCGCCCGGAGGCGTCCCGCGTGATCATCGACCTGCCCAGCACCACCACGAACGACGTCAACAAGCGGCTGGTCAAGCTGCGCGACGAGGGCGGCGCGGTGGCCCTCGGGCGCGTGCTGACCCTCGTCGTCGACGTCGGCCGGCACGACGTCGAGGAGGCCATCGAGGCCGCGAATGACGCGAGTCGCGAGCACCCCTGCCGGGTCATCGTCATCACCGAGGCCGCGCAGGGGGCCGACGACGCCGAGGAGGGTGGCCTCGACGCCCAGATCCGGCTCGGTGGCGACGCCGGCGCGAGCGAGGTCATCGTGCTGCGCCCGTCGGGGCAGGTCGTGCCCGAGGGCGACACGCTCGTGATCCCCCTGCTGCTCCCGGACGCCCCCATCGTCACCTGGTGGCCGTACGAGCCGCCCGAGGACCCGGCGAACCACCCGCTGGGCCGGATGGCGCAGCGGCGCATCACCGACTCGACCGCGTGCGACGCCCCGCAAGAGGTGCTGCGCCGGCTCGCCGACGTGCACCAGCCCGGTGACAGCGACCTGGCGTGGACACGCATCACGCTGTGGCGCGGCCTGCTCGCCGCTGCCCTCGACCAGCCGCCCTACGAGTCCGTGGACCGGGTCGTGGTCAGCGGGCAGACCACGCACCCGTCGGTCGACCTCCTCGCGGCGTGGCTCGCCGAGGAGCTCGACTGCCCCGTCACGGTCGAGCGGGACGACGACGCGCAGGCGATCACCCGGGTGAGCCTCGAGCGTCGCTCCGGCGAGATCGTGCTCGACCGGCCGGACGGCAAGACCGCCGCGCTGCGCCAGCCCGAGCAGCCCGAGCACCGCATCGCGCTGCCGATCCGTCAGCTGCGCGAGTGCCTCGCCGAGGAGCTGCGGCGGCTCGACCCCGACGAGGTCTACGCCGAGACGCTGACCCGCGGGCTGGCCCGGGTGCCCGCATGACCCGCGCCGTCGTCGTGCACCCGGACGCGGACGTGCTCGCCGAGGCCGCCGCGGCCCGGCTGATCACGCGGCTGCTCGACCTGCAGTCGGTCCGACGGCCGGTGCACGTGGTCCTGACCGGGGGCACCGTCGGCACGAAGACCCTCGCCGCGGTGGCCCGCCACCCGGCCCGGGCCGCCGTCGACCTCACCGGTGTCCACCTGTGGTGGGGCGACGAGCGGTTCCTGCCCACCGGCGACCCGGAGCGCAACGAGACCCAGGCGCGCGACGCGCTCCTCGACGCGCTCGGCGAGGAGCTGCCCACCGGCAACGTGCACGCCATCCCCGCCCAGGACGCGTCGGTGACCACGCCCGAGGAGGCCGCGGAACGCTACGCGACCGAGCTCGCCCGGTTCGCCCCGGAGTCCGCGGCGGTCGCCGTCCCGGCCTTCGACATCGCGCTGTTCGGGATGGGCCCGGACGGGCACGTCGCGTCGCTGTTCCCCGGGCACGCCGCGCTCGGGGTGTCGGGCACGGCGACCGTGGGGGTGCACGGCTCCCCAAGCCGCCGCCCGAGCGGGTGTCGCTGACGTTCGACGCGATCCGCTCCGCACGCGAGGTGTGGGTCGTGGCGGCCGGGGCGGAGAAGGCCGACGCCGTCGCCTCGGCCCTGGCGGGCGCGCCCGTCGAGCAGACGCCGGCGGCGGGCGCCGTCGGGCGTGAGCGGACGCTGTGGCTCCTCGACGTCGCCGCGGCCGCGACCGACTGAGCTGCCCGCGCGCGGACGCGCCGCCCCTCCCGTCATGGGAGAGCGCGGGGTGCCGGACCGTGCGACGATCGGAGGGTCGGGACGCGGGCGACGCGGCAAGCGGGCGGACGGTGACCTCTGTGGCTGTTCGATTCATGGCCCAGGTGACGGGGCTCTCCCCGGGCGACCATGTCTGCTGGCCGTTCCACGGGATGGCCGGACTCGTCCCGGCTGCCGGCGACTACGTCGTCGAAGGGCTGCGGCGCCGGGAGCGTGTGACGTACTGCCGCCTCGGCCCTGGCGGCATCCGGTACGGCCACGTGTCGGACGCCGACGAGGTGGGCTCGTCGGCGGCGGCCGACGCACCGGTGCTCGTCCGGCTCGAGTCGGACCCGGCATGGCAACCGTCGGCGGACCCGACCGAGTACCTCGGGTCGATGGTGGGCGCCGCCCTGGCCGACGGCTACACCGGGCTCCGGCTCCTCACCGACGCCACCGATCTCGCCGAGGACTCCGCGCGCGCGCCACCTGGGTGCGCTCGGAGCACCTCATCGACCGGTACAGCCCGCACCACGCGCTGACCATCGTGTGCGGCTACGACGTCGACCGGCTCGGCGACGTGCCCGTGGCCGAGGCCGCGTGCGTCCACGCGCGGACGGGCGGGATGCCCTGCTCCTTCTTGCTGCACGCCACCGACGACGACGGACGCCTCGGTCTGGCCGGTGAGGTCGACCGGAGCTCGGCTCCGGGGCTCGGTCGCGCGATCACCACCATCGCCGCCGGGCTGCCCGCTCCCTGGTCCTCGACCTCTCCGAGCTCGTCTTCATCGACCACACGGGTCTGGTCGAGCTGCACCGGGCAGCCCTGACCTCCGGGACACGGGTGGAGCTGGTGGGCGGGTCACCACTCGTCGCCCTGCTGGTGGACGCCCTGGGCCTGGACCGCCTCAGCGTGCCGGAGCGGTCGTGACCCCGCTGTGCAGGGGACGGGCGCCTTCCGGCACGATCTCGTGCTGCACGACGGGCCGGCCGAGCTGCTCGAGATGATGGTCCCCTTCGTGCGCGACGGCACCGCGGCCGGGGAGCACGTCCTCCTGCTCGGGGAACGCGACTTCGTCGACGCCGTCGTGGCCGAGGTGCCCGAGGTGGACCCCGTGCACGTGCTCGCGGAGCGCCACGGCCAGCGGTTCCCGGGGCGGGAGCTGCACCGGGCGCAGCGGGCACTGGCCCAGCTCGACGACACCGGGCGACGCGTGCGGATCGTCAACCAGATGCCGCCGATGACCGCCCAGCAGTGGCTCGGGTGGCGTCGCTACGAGGCTGCGGCGAACGTCGCACTGGCCCCGTACCCGGCGTGGGGCAAGTGCGCGCACGACCTCGCGCACCTCGATCCGCGCTGGCTGGACGAGCTACGGGCCAGTCACCCCTCCGTCCATACCGCCACGGTGGACGGCAGCAACCCGGGGTACGACGAGCGAGCGGACGACACGCAGGGCTTCTTCGACGTCCCCCGCCACCCGGTGGAGGCCACCGAGCCGACGCTGACGCTCGTCGGTCCGACCGCCGCGGCGGCCCGCCGCGCTGTGGGCGGCATCGCGGCCGCCAGCGGGCTGTCGCCGACGGCCAGGGAGTGCGCCATCCTCGCCACCAGCGAGACCGTCACCAACGCCTCGGTCCACGGTCTGCCACCCGTGCGCCTACGCGCATGGTCGGCCCCCGGCCGGGTGACCGTGGCGGTCAGCGACGGCGGCCGCGGTCCGCACCCCTCGTGGGCATGCTCGCCGAGCTGCCCGAGAGCCCGTCCGGCCGGGGCATGTGGATGGTCCACCTCTTGATCGCAGAGGTCCACCACCGCCGGGCCGACGACGGCTACACCATCACGTTCAGCGTCGACGACAGCGCCGACGGCTCCGTCGTCTGACCCGGCGGTCGGTCGTCGGCGCTCAGCCGCCGCGGCGGGCGCGGAGCGCGGCGAGGGCCTCATCGAGGATCGCCTCGCCGTCCTCGTCCGTCCGGCGCTCCTTCACGTACGCGAGGTGCGTCTTGTACGGCTCGTTCTTCGCCGGTGCCGGCGGGTTCGCCTGGTCCTGACCGGCCGGGTACCCGCACCGGGGGCAGTCCCAGGTGGCGGGCGCCTCGCGTCCCGCCTCCTCGGCGAAGCTCGGACGGGTCTCGTGCCCGTTCGAGCACCAGTAGGAGATGCGGACGCGGGGAGCGCTGTCGCCGCGCTCCGCCTCGCCCATGGGTCCGGCGCCTACGCGCGAGCCACGGATGGCACTGCCACTCGCCACGGTCGTTCCTCCGGTGTGTGGTCGGTTCGGGTCGTCGTCGCGGGGACGGTCAGCTGGACACGCGCTGGACCAGGCCCAGCAGCACGATGACCACGGCCCACAGCACGGCCGTCATGACCGTGATGCGGTTGAGGTTGCGCTCCGCCACGCCGGAGCTGCCGATGTTGCTCGTCACCCCACCGCCGAACATGTCGGACAGCCCGCCACCCTTGCCCTTGTGCAGCAGGACGAGCGGGATCAGCAGCAGGCTGGTGAGGACCAGCAGCAGCTGGAGTGAGATACGCAGGGCGTCCATGGAGTTCGGTCGCTTCCTCAGCGGGTGGCACGAGATCGATCAGGCGGCACCGGCGGCGCCGGGTCAAGGGTAGGCGACGACCACCCGATCCGACGAACACCCTCGCCGTGTCGGCCGGGTGGGTCACGTCGGACCGGGTGGTCGTCACCCGGGTGGCGGTCAGGCGGTCGCGTGCGCCTGGTAGCGGGCGATCTTCGCGAACTCCTCCGCGTCGAGGCTTGCACCGCCGACGAGGGCGCCGTCGACATCGGGCTGGGCCATGATCGACGCGACGTTCCCGGACTTGACCGAGCCGCCGTACAGCACCCGCACGGCCGCGGCGACGTCGCCGTCGTACAGCTCGGCGAGGCGGCCGCGGATCGCGCCGCAGACCTCCTGGGCGTCCTGGGGCGTGGCCACCTCGCCGGTGCCGATGGCCCAGACGGGCTCGTAGGCGATGACGACCTGGGCCGCCTGGTCCGCAGGGATCCCGTCCAGTGCGCCGTCGAGCTGGGCGAGCGTGTGGGGCACCTGCTCGCCGGCCTTGCGCACCTCGAGGGCCTCGCCGACGCACACGATCGGGACGATGCCCTGCCCGAACGCGGACTTCGCCTTGGCGTTGACCAGTGCGTCGTCCTCGCCGTGGTACTGGCGCCGCTCGGAGTGCCCGACGGCGACGTAGGAGACGCCGAGCTTGGCGAGGAACACCGGCGAGATCTCCCCGGTGTAGGCGCCGGACGTGTGCGCCGAGACGTCCTGCGCGCCGTACTTGAGCTCCAGCTTGTCGGCGTCCACGAGGGTCTGCACGCTGCGCAGGTCCGTGAACGGCGGCAGGACGGCGACCTCGACGGCCGTGAAGTCGTGCTTGGCGTCCCCCAGGGTCCAGGCGAGCTTCTGCACGAAGTGCGTCGCCTGGTGGTGGTCGAGGTTCATCTTCCAGTTCCCCGCCATGAGCGGGGTACGGGGGTGGTGGTGGCCACGGTGGCTCCTTCTGCGTTGGGGTGCTGGATCAGCTGTCGAGGACGGCGATGCCGGGGAGGTCCTTGCCCTCGAGGAACTCCAGACTCGCCCCGCCGCCGGTCGAGATGTGGCCGAAGCCGGCCTCGTCGAAGCCGAGCCGGCGCACGGCGGCGGCGGAGTCGCCGCCACCGACGATGCTGAAGCCGCCGTCGGCGCCCGCGTCGACGAGGGCCTGCGCGACGGCACGCGTCCCACCGGCGAACGCCTCGAACTCGAACACGCCCATCGGTCCGTTCCAGACGATGGTCTTCGCGTCGACGATCTTGCTCGCGAACAGCTCCGCGGACGCCGGGCCGATGTCGAGCCCGATGCGCTCGTCCGGGATCGCGTCGGCGCCGACGACGTCGTGCGGGGAGTCGGCGGCGAAGGAGTCGGCCACGACGATGTCCGTGGGCAGCACGATCTCGACACCGGCCTCGGCGGCCTGGGCCAGGTAGCCCTTGACCGTCTCGATCTGGTCCTCCTCGAGCAGCGACTTGCCCACGGAGTGACCCTGCGCGGCGAGGAAGGTGAACACCATGCCGCCGCCGATGAGGAGACGGTCGGCCTTGGTGAGCAGGTTCGCGATCACGCCGAGCTTGTCGGAGACCTTCGAGCCGCCGAGCACGACGACGTAGGGGCGCTCGGGGTTCTGGGTCGCGCGCCGCAGCGCCTCGACCTCCTTGAGCACGAGACCACCGACGGCGGCCGGGAGCACCTGCGCGATGTCGTACACCGACGCCTGCTTGCGGTGGACGACGCCGAAGCCGTCGGACACGTAGGCGTCGGCGAGCTGGGCGAGGTCGGCGGCGAGCGAAGCACGCTCGGCGTCGTCCTTGGAGGTCTCACGCGGGTCGAAGCGGATGTTCTCCAGGAGGGCGACCTCGCCCTCGCCGAGCGCGGCGACCGTCGAACGCGCGGAGTCGCCGACCGTGTCCTCGGCCAGGTGCACCGGGCTCCCGAGCAGCTCGCCGAGCCGTGTCGCCACGGGGGCGAGGGAGTACTTCGCGTCGGGGGCGCCCTTGGGGCGGCCGAGGTGTGCGGCGACGACCACCTTCGCGCCGGCGTCGAGGAGACGGCGCAGCGTGGGGACGGCGGCGCGTACGCGGCCGTCGTCGGTGATGGTGGTGCCGTCGAGGGGGACGTTGAGGTCGGCGCGGACCAGGACGCGTGTGCCGCGCAGGTCACCGAGGTCGTCGATCGTCTTCATGCTGGGGGCCTTCCGTCGGGCGGGTGGGTCGTCACGCGACAGCGTCCGCGTGCCCGGCGACCGTGGGGTCGCGCCGGGCACGCGGACGCATGTTCAGTGCGGGGTGGACGCGGAGGTCAGAGACGCTCGCCCACGTAGGTGGTCAGCTTGACGAGCGAGTTGGAGTAGCCCCACTCGTTGTCGTACCAGGAGACGACCTTGACCTGGTCGCCGATCACCTTGGTGAGGCCGGCGTCGAAGATCGAGGACGCCGGGTTGGTGACGATGTCCGAGGAGACGATGGGGTCCTCGGTGTAGACGAGGATGCCCTTGAGCTCCTCGGTCTCGGAGGCCGCCTTGATCGCCGCGTTGACCTCGTCGACGGTGACCTCGCGGCCGGCCGTGAAGGTGAGGTCGGTCGCCGAGCCGGTCGGGACCGGGACGCGCAGCGCGTAGCCGTCGAGCTTGCCCTTGAGCTGCGGGAGCACGAGCGAGACGGCCTTGGCCGCACCGGTCGACGTCGGGACGATGTTGATCGCCGCGGCGCGGGCCCGGCGCAGGTCCTTGTGGGGGCCGTCCTGCAGGTTCTGGTCACCGGTGTACGCGTGGATGGTCGTCATGAGACCACGCTCGATGCCGAACGCCTCGTCGAGCACCTTCGCCATGGGGGCGAGGCAGTTCGTCGTGCAGGAGGCGTTGGAGATGATGTGCTGCGTGGCGGCGTCGTACTCGGTGTGGTTGACACCGACGACGAACGTCGCGTCCTCGTTCTTGGCCGGCGCGGAGATGATGACCTTCTTGGCGCCGCCGTCGATGTGGGCCTTCGCCTTGGTGGCGTCGGTGAAGAAGCCGGTCGACTCGATGACGATGTCGGCACCCAGCTCGCCCCAGGGCAGGTTGCCCGGGTCACGCTCGGCCAGCACGCGGAACGACTTGCCGTTCGCGGTGATCGAGGTGTCGTCGTAGGTCACCTCGCCGTCGAGCACACCGAGCACGGAGTCGTACTTGAGCAGGTGCGCAAGCGTCTTGTTGTCGGTGAGGTCGTTGACACCGACGATCTCGATGTCAGCACCGGATGCCACGATGGCCCGGTAGAAGTTACGTCCGATGCGGCCGAAGCCGTTGATACCGACGCGGGTGGTCACAATGCCCTCCTCAGCGCCGGCGCGAGCCGGCGCACACAGTTGCCTTGACGGACGATCACGCACGGCGCTGTGCGACCCGGGGCCGCGAACAGGCACAGCAAAGGCCCGCTCGCCAGCCGCCGGATGGCACCGAGCCTATACCCCGGGCCGCGGCCCGGAGAGACCGAGGTCACCCTGCGGACCTGTGTCCATGGTGTAAGGGACATGGCCCCCTCGCTGGGAAAACGCTGTCCAACGGCCCGAAGTCGGGAGTCCCGGGGTACGCCCGCCGGTCGGGTGTCCGCGGCCACGCCGCGGGTCGGGTGTGCGCGGCCACGCCGCCGGTCGGGTGTGCGCGTCCACGCCGCCGGTCGGGTGTGCGCGTCTACGCCGCCGGCTCGGGCCGACAGGCCGCGAGCGGCTCGGCCACCGTGCCCGGCGCCGTACGCTCGACGGCCGTCAGAGGTCCAGGAGATCCGGGCTCAGACCGGCCTCGGTGTCCGGGATGCCCAGCTCGGCGGCCTTCTTGTCCGCGGTGGCCAGCAGGCGGCGGATGCGACCGGCGACGGCGTCCTTGGTGAGCACCGGGTCGGCCAGCTTGCCCAGCTCTTCGAGCGACGCCTGCTTGTGCGCGAGGCGCAGCTCGCCCGCCTCCCGCAGGTGCTCGGGCAGGTCCGGGCCGAGGATCTCGAAGGCCCGCTCGACCCGGGCACCGGCCGCGACGGCCGCGCGTGCCGACCGGCGCAGGTTGGCGTCATCGAAGTTGGCGAGGCGGTTCGCGGTGCCGCGCACCTCGCGGCGCATGCGCCGCTCCTCCCACACCATCATCGCGTCGTGCGCGCCGAGGCGGGTGAGCATCGCGCTGATCGCGTCGCCGTCGCGGATCACGACGCGGTCGACGCCGCGGACCTCGCGCGCCTTCGCGGTGATGCCGAGCCGGCGCGCGGCACCGACCAGCGCCAGCGCGGCCTCCGGCCCGGGGCAGGTGATCTCCAGGGACGCCGATCTCCCCGGCTCGGTCAGCGACCCGTGCGCGATGAACGCACCCCGCCACGCTGCCTCGGCCTCGCCGACCCCGCCGGACACGACCTGCGGCGGCAGCCCGCGCACCGGGCGCCCGCGGTTGTCGAGCAGGCCGGTCTGGCGGGCGAGCGACTCGCCGTCCTTGACCACGCGGACCACGTACCGGCTCCCCGGCGGATCCCGCCCGCGGACACGACGATGACGTCGCTGGTGTGCCCGTAGACCTCCGCGATGGCCTGGCGCAGGCGCCGGGCGGCGATCCCGGTGTCGAGCTCGGCCTCGATGACGATGCGACCGGAGATGATGTGCAGCCCGCCGGCGAACCGCAGGGTCGCCGACACCTCCGCCTTGCGGCACGCGATCTTGTCGACCTGGAGTCGAGCGAGCTCGTCCTTCACCTGTGCCGTCAACGCCATGGCGTCATCCTGCCATCCTCCTCCGACGGACCCCGACGGGTCCGGACCGCACGAGCGCCGCCTCGGTGCGCGCTACGCCGGCGTCCCGACGTCGCCGAGGAAGTCGTCGAAGACGTCACGGAAGGCGGCGGCGAGGCGCAGGGGGTCGTGCCGTGGGCTGCCGTCCCCGGTCCGGACCTGGCGCAGCAGCAGGCGGGCGCCCATCGCCGCGGCGGCGTCCACGAGCGGCGCGACGTCGTCCACGGCGCGCGGGTCGGCGACGACGGCGTCGATGCGCAGCTCCGGGGCGTGGTGGTGCAGCACCTGGAGGTGCTCGGTCGCGGTCATCCCGGCGGTCTCGCCCTCCTCCTCCGGGGAGAGGTTCAGCGTCACGCACCGCCGGGCCGTCGTCCGGTGCAGCGCCGCGGCCAGCTCGGGGACGAGCAGGTGCGGCAGCACCGACGTGAACCACGACCCGGGCCCGAGGATGACCCAGTCGGCCGCCTCGATCGCGGCGACGGCCTCCGGGCAGGCGGGCGGGTCCGGCGGCACGAGGCGCACCTGCTCGATGTGCCCGGGGGTGATCGCCACCGCGCTCTGGCCGTGCACCACTCGGCGCACCGGTGCCCCCGCGGCGCCGTCCGCCCCCGGGGTCACCGCGAGCACGTCCGCCTCGATCGCGAGCGGGACCGCCGCCATGGGCAGCACCCGGCCGCGCGCCCCGAGCAGCCGGCCGACCCAGTCGAGGCCCGCCACGGTGTCCCCGAGCTGCTCCCACAGCGCGACGATCAGCAGGTTCCCGACGGCGTGCTGGTCGAGGTCCCCGCTCGAGCGGAACCGGTGCTGGAGCAGGTCACGCCACGTGCGTCCCCAGTCCGAGTCGTCGCACAGCGCCGCCAGCGCCATCCGCAGGTCACCGGGCGGCAGCACGCCGAGCTCGTCGCGCAGCCGACCGGACGAGCCGCCGTCGTCGGCGACCGTGACGACAGCGGTCAGGCGGTCCGACATGAGCCGCACCGCCGAGAGCGTCGCCGCCAGCCCGTGCCCGCCGCCGAGCGCGACGACGGCCGGGCCCACCGACCCCGTGCTCATGGGGTCACTCCTTGCCGAGGTCGCGCGCACCGACGATCACGTGCTGGCCGCGGGCGCGGAGCTTCGCGCCGATGGCCTCGCTGATCGCCACCGAGCGGTGCTTGCCGCCGGTGCAGCCGACCGCGATCGTGACGTAGCGCTTCTCCTCCTGCAGGTAGCCGGCCAGGATCGGCTCGAGCGCGTCCACGTAGCGGTCGATGAACACCTGGGCACCGGGGAGGTTGAGTACGTAGTCGCGGACCGGGGCGTCCCGGCCGGAGAGGTGCCGCAGCTCGCTGACCCAGTACGGGTTCGCGAGGAAGCGCACGTCGACGACGTGGTCGGCGTCCAGCGGGATGCCGTACTTGAACCCGAACGACAGCACGTTGATGCGCAGCGCCTCCTCCGCGCCGCCGGAGACGACCTTGCGGACCTCGCGGGCGAGGTCGTGCACGTTGAGCTCGGAGGTGTCCAGGACGACGTCGGCCTGCTCCCGGAGGTCGGAGACGAGCTCCCGCTCGGCGGCGATGCCGTCGAGGATGCGCCCCTCTCCCTGCAGCGGGTGCGGCCGGCGCACCTGCTCGAACCGCCGGACCAGCACCTCGTCCGTGGCGTCGAGGAACAGCACGCGGTAGTCGGTGCCGGCCGCGCGCATGTCCGCGAGCACCTGCGCGAGGTCGGCGAAGAACTCACCGCCGCGGGCGTCCACCACGGCGGCGAGACGCTGCACACCGCCGGCCGGGCCACCACGCTGCATCATCCCGACGAGCGGTGTGAGCATCGTCGCGGGCAGGTTGTCCACGACGTACCAGTCCAGGTCCTCCAGGACGGTCGCCGCCTTGCTGCGCCCGGCGCCCGACATCCCGGTGATGATCAGCACCTGCGCGCTGCTCAGACGGGGGCGCGCGTGGTGGCCTCGAGGGCCGGGATCCCGTGCGGGACGGTCAGCGGATCGGGTTCACCGGTCATGCCCCCAGCATGCCAGTCACGCCGGCGACCGCTCGGGCGGGGGCGTCAGCAGGGGCGTCGGTGGGGGCGTCGGCGCGGTCGTCGGCGGGGCTATCGGCGCGGTCGTCGGCAGGGTCGTCGGCAGCGGCTGCGGGACCGGTGCTCTCCTCGGCCACGGCGACCGGTCCGGGGTCGGCGGGACCTGCCGCGGCTGCCCCGGGTGCGACGGAGTCGGGGGCGGCGAGTGCGGCGACCACGGCCGCGGCGGTGCGGGCGCCCATGCCGGGCACGGACGCGATCTCTTCGGCCGACGCGGCCCGCAGCCGCTTGAGCGACCCGAAGTGCTTGAGCAGCGCGCGCGAGCGCGCCGGCCCGAGCCCCGGCACGTCGTCGAGCGCGGACGCCGTCATGCCCTTCGTCCGGCGGCGCCGGTGCGCGGTGATCGCGAAGCGGTGCGCCTCGTCGCGGACGCGCTGCAGCAGGTAGAGGCCCTCCGAGCTGCGCTGCAGGATCACCGGGTAGTCCTCCCCGGGAGCCACACCTCCTCGAGCCGCTTCGCGAGCCCGCACAGCGCGACGTCGTCGACGCCGAGCTCGGCCAGGGCACGGGCGGCGGCCGCGACCTGCGGCGGCCCGCCGTCGACGACGACGAGGTTGGGCGGGTAGGCGAACCGCCGGTGCTCGCCCACCTCGGCCGGGACCTCGCCGCCGGCGAGCGTGCCGCCCCCGCGCCGGGCACGACGGCGTCGTCGTCGTCGCCCGCGCCCATCTCCAGGTCGCCGGTGGCAGTGCGGTCCGCGACGTACCGGCGGAACCGGCGCGTGATGACCTCGTGCATCGCGGCGGTGTCGTCGCGCGCGCCCTCGCCGTCCGGGCCGCGGACGGCGAAGGTCCGGTACTCGCTCTTGCGTGCCAGGCCGTCCTCGAACACGACCATGGACGCCATCTGGTGGGTGCCCTGGGTGGTCGAGATGTCGTAGCACTCGATTCGCAGCGGCGCGGTCGGCAGGTCGAGCGCCTCCTGGATCTCGCGCAGCGCCTGGCTGCGGGTGGTGAGGTCGCCCGCGCGCTTGGTGCGGTGCAGCGCGAGGGCGTGCTCGGCGTTGCGCCGGACCGTCTCGGCGAGCTCGCGCTTGTCCCCGCGCTGGGGCACCCGGACGTCGACCCGGCTGCCGCGCAGGCCGGAGAGCCAGGCGGCGACCTGCGGGGCGTCCGGCGGCATCACGGGGACGAGGACCTCGCGCGGGACGACCGCGGTGCGGGTCGCGGCGGATGCCGGCTCGCCCCGGGACCGCGAGCCGTTCCCGGCGAGGGCGTCCTCCTCGGCGCCGTACACCTGCTGGAGCAGGTGCTCGACGAGCTCGCCGTCGGTGACGTCCTCGACCTTCTCCACGATCCAGCCGCGCTGCCCGCGGATCCGGCCGTCCCGCACGTGGAAGACCTGCACGGCCGCCTCGAGCTCGTCGCCGACGAGGGCGAAGATGTCCGCGTCGGTGCCGTCCTGGAGCACGACGGCGTTCTTCTCCGTCGCGCGCTCGAGCGCACCGATGTCATCGCGGAGCCGGGCGGCCTGCTCGTAGTCCTGGATGGCGGCGGCCTCGCGCATGCGCTCGGTGAGCCGGCGCGTGAACTTCGCGGTGTCCCCGGCCATGAACGCGCAGAAGTCCTCGGCGAGCGCGTGGTGGTCGTCGGGGCTGATCCGCCCGACGCACGGTGCGGAGCACTTGTCGATGTACCCGAGCAGGCACGGGCGCCCCTGCTGGTTCGCGCGCTTGAAGACCCCGGAGGAGCAGGTGCGCACCGGGAACACGCGTAGCAGCAGGTCGACGGTCTCCCGGATCGCCCACGCGTGCGCGTACGGCCCGAAGTACCGGGTGCCGGGGCGCTTCGCGCCGCGCATGACCTGCACCCGCGGGAACTGGTCGGAGAGCGTCACGGCCAGGTACGGGTAGGACTTGTCGTCGCGGTACTTGACGTTGAACCGCGGGTCGAACTCCTTGATCCAGGAGTACTCGAGCGCGAGCGCCTCGACCTCGGTGCCGACGACGGTCCACTCCACCGACGCCGCCGTCGTCACCATCGTCTGGGTGCGCGGGTGCAGCGCGGACAGGTCCTGGAAGTAGCTGCTCAGCCGGGGGCGCAGGCTCTTCGCCTTGCCGACGTAGATGACCCGGCCGTGCGCGTCGCGGAACCGGTAGACGCCCGGCTGGTCCGGGATCTGCCCCGGGGCAGGGCGATAGGTCGCGGGATCGGCCATGGTGACGAGTTTAGTTCGCCCCTCCGACAGCCCCGGACGCCCCGGACCGCACCACTAGGTTGGGGCGATGGGAGCCCTGCACCTGTACACGGTCGACGTCCGCTGGACCGGGGCCGGGGACACCGGCACGACGAGCTACACGGCCTACGGCCGGGACCACGAGGTCGAGGTCGAGGGTCGCCCGGTGCTGCTCGCCTCCGCGGACCCCGCGTTCCGGGGCGACCCGGCGCGGTACTCCCCGAGCAGCTGTTCGTGGCGTCCCTGTCGCAGTGCCACATGCTGTGGTTCCTCCACCTCGCGTCCGCCGACGGCGTGGTGGTCGTGGAGTACCGCGACGAGGCCGTCGGGCGGATGCGGGTGGAGTCGGCCGGCGCCGGGCAGTTCACCGACGTGCTCCTGCACCCGCGGGTCACCGTCCGCGGCGGCGAGCACGTGACCGACGCACGGATCGCCGCGCTGCACGAGCGCGCCCACGAGCACTGCTTCGTCGCACGGTCGGTGAACTTCCCGGTCCGGCACGAGCCGGTCACCCACCGGCTCGACTGAACGGTCGGCGGGGTCAGCTCGCCTTCGCCGCCGCACGCGCCTTGGCGCTGCGCGCCGGTGCCTTGGCCGCCGCGCCGTTGGCACGTCGACCCTTCGCCGGGACGACCGGGGTGACCTCCGGCGGAAGGACGAGCTGTGCGGTCGGGATCGGCGTGGTGCCGGCGAGGACCTCCGCGAGGAAGCGGCCGGTGTGGCTGCCGGGGACCTTGGCGACGTGCTCGGGGGTGCCCGCGGCGACCAGCTTGCCGCCGCCGCTGCCACCCTCGGGGCCCATGTCGATGACCCAGTCGGCGTTCTTGATGACGTCGAGGTTGTGCTCGATCACCAGGACGCTGTTGCCCTTGTCCACCAGCGACTGCAGCACGGCGAGCAGCTTGCGGATGTCCTCGAAGTGCAGACCGGTGGTCGGCTCGTCCAGGACGTAGATCGTCCGGCCGTTGGACCGCTTCTGCAGCTCCGCGGCGAGCTTGACGCGCTGGGCCTCGCCGCCGGACAGCGTCGGCGCCGGCTGGCCGAGCCGCACGTACCCCAGGCCGACGTCGACCAGCGTCCGCAGGTACCGCGAGATCGCGGGGACCGCGGCGAAGAAGTCGGCGGCCTCCTCGATCGGCATGTCGAGCACCTCGGCGACCGTCTTGCCCTTGAAGTGCACCTCGAGCGTCTCGCGGTTGTACCGCGCGCCGTGGCACACCTCGCACGGGACGTAGACGTCGGGGAGGAAGTTCATCTCGATCTTCAGCGTGCCATCGCCGGAGCACGCCTCGCAGCGGCCGCCCTTGACGTTGAAGGAGAAGCGACCCGCGGTGTAGCCGCGCACCTTCGCCTCGGTGGTCTCCGCGAACAGCTTGCGGACGTGGTCCCACACGCCGGTGTACGTCGCCGGGTTGGACCGGGGCGTGCGCCCGATCGGGCCCTGGTCGACGTGCACGACCTTGTCCAGGTGCTCCAGCCCGGTCACGCGCTTGTGCCGGCCCGCGACCTGTCGCGCCCGGTTCAGCTCGTTGGCGAGCACCGTGTAGAGGATGGAGTTCACCAGGGTCGACTTGCCGGAGCCGGACACCCCGGTGACCGCGACCAGCGCGCCGAGCGGGAACGACACGTCGATCCCGGTGAGGTTGTGCTCCTTCGCACCGACCACGGTGAGCTGGCGGGACGGGTCGATCGCGCGACGCTCGGCCGGCATGGGGATGCTGCGACGACCGGACAGGTAGGCACCGGTCACCGACTCCTGCGACGCGAGCAGGCCCCCGAGGTCGCCCGAGTGCACGATGCGCCCCCGTGCTCACCCGCGCCCGGGCCCACGTCGACGATCCAGTCCGCGGTGCGGATGGTGTCCTCGTCGTGCTCGACGACGATCAGGGTGTTGCCCAGGTCCCGGAGGCGGGTCAGCGTGTCGATGAGGCGACGGTTGTCGCGCTGGTGCAGGCCGATGCTCGGCTCGTCCAGGACGTACAGGACGCCGACCAGCCCGGAGCCGATCTGGGTCGCCAGGCGGATCCGCTGCGCCTCGCCGCCGGACAGCGTGCCGGCCGGACGCATGAGCGAGAGGTAGTCCAGGCCGACGTCGAGCAGGAAGCCCAGCCGCGCCTGGATCTCCTTGAGCACCTGGGTGGCGATGGCCCGCTCGCGCTCGCCGAGCTCGAGGGTGTCGAGGAAGTCGCGTGCCTCCCGGATCGGCAGCGCGCACACGTCCGCGATGGAACGGCCGCCGACGCGGACCGCGAGGACCTCGGGCTTGAGCCGCGCACCGCGGCAGACCGGGCACGGGACCTCACGCATGTAGGCCTCGTACTTCTCCTTGCTCCACTCCGACTCGGTCTCGCCGTGCCGACGGGTGATGAACGTCATCACGCCCTCGAAGCCGGTCGAGTACTGGCGCTCCCGGCCCCACCGGTTCTTGTACTTGACCTTCACCTCGTGGTTCTCGCCGTACAGCACGGCCTCCTGGGCGCGCTGCGGGAGCGCGCGCCACGGGACGTCCATCGAGAAGCCGAGATCCTTCGCGAGCGCCGACAGCACGCGCTGGAAGTACTCGGCCGACGTCTGCGCCCACGGGGCGACGGCGCCCTCGGCGAGGGAGAGGTCCTCGTCCGGGATGACCAGCTCGGGGTCCACCTCGAGCCGGCTGCCCAGGCCGGTGCACTCCGGGCACGCGCCGTACGGCGCGTTGAAGGAGAACGTCCGCGGCTCGATCTCCTCGAGCGAGAGCTGGTGGTCGTTGGGGCACGCGCGGTGCTCGGAGAACCGGCGCTCGCGCTCGGGGTCGTCCGCGTCGGCGTCGACGAGCTCGACGGTCAGCAGGCCGCCGGCCAGCCCGAGCGCGGTCTCGACCGAGTCCGTCAGCCGGCGGCGCACGCCCTCGCGGGACACGAGCCGGTCGATGACGACCTCGATGTCGTGCTTGAGCTTCTTCTCCAGCGTCGGTGGGGACGTCAGCTGCACGACCTCGCCGTCCACCCGTGCCCGCGCGAACCCCTTGGCCTGCAGCTCGGCGAACAGGTCGGCGTACTCGCCCTTGCGGCCGCGGATCACCGGTGCGAGGACCTGGTAGCGCGTGCCCTCGGGGAGCTCGAGGAGGCGGTCAACGATCTGCTGCGGGGTCTGCGCGGTCACGCGCTCGCCGCACACCGGGCAGTGCTGCGTGCCGGCGCGCGCGAACAGCAGGCGCAGGTAGTCGTAGACCTCGGTGATCGTCCCGACCGTCGACCGCGGGTTGCGGTTGGTCGACTTCTGGTCGATCGACACCGCGGGCGACAGCCCCTCGATGAAGTCGACGTCGGGCTTGTCCATCTGCCCGAGGAACTGCCGGGCGTACGCGGAGAGCGACTCGACGTAGCGGCGCTGCCCCTCGGCGAAGATCGTGTCGAACGCGAGGGACGACTTCCCGGAGCCGGACAGCCCGGTGAAGACGATGAGCGCGTCCCGAGGGAGGTCGAGGTCGACGTTGCGGAGGTTGTGCTCGCGGGCCCCCTGGACCACCAGACGATCATTCACCCAGACAGTCTACGGGCCGCCCCCGACATGTGTACGTGTGTTCGAACACACACCGGCAGGCCGGCAGGCCCGCGTCGCTGCCCTGCCGACCCGTGCGGCCGACGGCAGACTGACCGGATGACGCCCCCCGAGCCCACGACGTCGTCGTCCCCGGTGCACGGCACCGCTGACTCCGCCCACCCCAGCCCCGCCGAGGACCCCGTCGTCGGGTCGGACGTCGTCGCGGACACCACCGACGGCGGCGGCGGCCCCCAGCCCGAGCCCGACGACGCCCCAGCCGGGCCCGGACCGATCACCCCGATCGGCGACTACGCCGTGCTCGGCGACCGGCAGACCGCCGCCCTCGTCTCACGCAGCGGCTCGGTGGACTGGCTGTGCCTGCCGTCGTTCGACTCCTCGGCGTGCTTCGCCGCACTGCTCGGCACGGCCGAGCACGGCCGGTGGCTGTTGACCGTCAGCGACGCGACCGAGGTGACCCGCCGCTACCTCGACGACTCCTTCGTCCTCCAGACCACCTACGTGACCCCGACCGGACGCGCCGTCGTCACCGAGTGCATGCCCATGGAGGACGACCGCGCGGACATGGTGCGCCGGGTCGAGGTCGTCGAGGGGCACGTCATGGTCGAGCACGAGTGGATCGTGCGGTTCGGGTACGGCAAGGTCCGCCCCTGGGTGCACCGCGTCCGAGACCCCGACGACACCCCGGGCATCCGGGCCACCGCGGGCCCGGACTCGCTGCTCCTGCGCGGTGACCGGCTGCCGACGGCGGTGGCCGACGCGCACCGGGACACGTTCCGGATGGACGCCGGGCAGACGCTCGAGCTCGTCATCACGTGGACGCCGTCGTGGGCGCCGGTCCCCCGCCGGCTGCCGATCCTCGACCGCATCCACGCGACCGAGGCGGCCTGGAGCGACTGGGCCGCCCGCCGTCGGCACCGCGGCAGCCACGCCGAGGCGGTCGACCGTTCCCTGCTCGTGCTGCGCCTGCTGACGGACAACGTGACGGGGGGCATCGTGGCCGCAGCGACCACCTCGCTCCCGGAGGACATGGGCGGCGAGCGCAACTGGGACTACCGCTACTGCTGGCTGCGCGACGCCGCCCTGACCCTCGAGGCGCTCCTCGAGTACGGCTACCGTGAGGAGGCGACCGAGTGGCGGAACTGGCTGCTGCGCGCCGTCGCCGGTGACCCCGCCGACCTGCAGATCATGTACGGCATCGACGGGCGCCGCGAGCTGCCCGAGCGCACGCTCGACCACCTTCCTGGGTACGGCGGCTCGAGGCCGGTCCGCGTGGGCAACGCGGCGGTCGACCAGGTGCAGCACGACGTGCTCGGCGAGGTCATGTGCGCGCTCGACCTCGCGCGAGCGGCGGGGCTGGACGAGCAGGCGCCGAGCTGGGAGCTGCAGCGCACGCTCGTCGACCACCTCGCCGACCGGTGGCGCGAGCCGGACCGCGGGATCTGGGAGGTCCGCGGCGACCTCCAGCACTTCACCCACTCCAAGGTCATGGCGTGGGCCGCGCTCGACCGGGCGGTGCGCGCGGTGGAGGTGTACGGGCTCGACGGCCCCGACGTGGACCACTGGCGCGCCGAGCGAGAGGCGGTCCGGGCCGACGTGCTGACGCACGGGTTCGACGCCGAGCGCAACACGTTCGTCCAGGCGTACGGCGACTCGGACGTCGACGCGTCGCTGCTGCAGATCGCCCAGGTGGGCTTCCTGCCCGCGGACGACCCCCGCTTCGTCGGAACCGTCGACGCGATCCGTGCCGAGCTCGAGGTGAGCGACGGCCTCGTGCACCGGTACCGCACGCACACCACCGACGACGGCCTCGCGGGCGGCGAGCACCCGTTCCTGGCGTGCAGCTTCTGGCTCGCCGACGCGCTCGCGCGCATGGGACGCACCGAGGAGTCGGGGCCGATGCTCGACCGGCTCATCGGCCTGGGGAACGACCTCGGTCTGCTCGCGGAGGAGTACGACGTCGAGGCCGGGCGGATGATGGGGAACCTGCCGCAGGCGCTCTCGCACCTCGCGCTCGTGCGGGCCGTCTACAGCCACGACGAGGCGGTCCGGCGTCGTCGGGAGCGTGACGGAAGTGGTCCGCGTGCCGACGTTGCGGAGGAGCCGGAGGACACCCATGCCCTACAGCGGTGAGGTGACGCCTGGGGGGCCCAGCGCCGTCCGGGAGCTCGACGAGGTGGTCGTCCGCAAGGCGTCGGTCGGGCCGATGGACAACAACGCCTACCTCCTCACCTGCCGGGCGAGCGGGTCGCAGCTGCTCGTCGACGCCGCCGCGGACCCGGACCGGCTCCTCGCGCTCGTCCGGGAGGGGTCCGGGTCCGCGCGGCTCGCCGTCGTGGTGACGACGCACCGGCACGCGGACCACCACGGGGCGCTGGACTCCGTCGTCGCCGTCACCGGCGCCACGACGGCGGCGGGGGCCGACGACGTCGCCGGCATCCCCGTCCCCACGCGCCGCCCCCTGCGCCACGGGGACGTCCTCACGGTCGGCCACCTCACGCTCGAGGTGGTCGCGTTGCGCGGTCACACCTTGGGGTCGATCGCCCTCGCCTACCGCGAGCCGGACCGGGACCCGGGGCGGGCGTCCGGGGCGTACCGGGGCGCCGACGCCGTCCCGGGGCGGGTGCACCTGTTCACCGGGGACAGCCTGTTCCCGGGCGGTGTGGGGAACACGCAGCGCGATCCGGATCGCTTCGCGCAGCTGCTCACCGACGTCCGGGAGCGGGTCTTCGACCGCTTCGACGACGGCACCTGGGTGTACCCGGGGCACGGGGCGGACACGACGCTCGGCGCCGAGCGCCCGCACCTCGAGGAGTGGCGCCGCCGGGGGTGGTGAGCGGCCCCGCTCCCGGCACCACGGGACGACACCGGACCGCGCGGCGACCGAGCACCGGGACGTCCCATGCCGAGGTGTCGGGTCATCCTGCGACCGTCGGGCGGACCTGTCACGAAAGCGAAAGCGCGAACAGAGGCTTGCAGCGATGGGGAGATCGCGCCCGCGACGCGTCGCGAATGGGGACACACACGCGAGTGGTACATCGCGTCGGCCGTGGCCGCCGATCACATCGACGGACGCGCGGCCGGGCTGCCGATTCTGCCGATGACCGCGGCGCTCCGATGCGATGAGCACCGGACGAAGCCGTTGCTCCCTCGCTCCGCGGCGAGGAGCATCAGCACCATGACCCTGGACACATGGTGGCCACAACTGCAGCAAGACTCCCGCGACTGGTTGATCGCCCACAACGGAGAAGCGCTCAGCCAGCACGTCGTGCGGGACATCGAACGGGTGAGCGGCCCCTTGCCTGCGCAGGCGTGGTGGGTGGGCGAGACCGGCCCGGATGGCGTGACGCTGACTGACGCAGCTGTCGACTGGATAGAGGAAGTAGCCAACGACGATTTCCCTGAGCCCCTTCGGGTGCGTGACCGGTTCCGGCTGGCGAACTTGAGCAGCAATCCGATCATCCGCACCTGCCGCGGTGAGGGCGGCTGCGCTCGCCCGGATCTGCCACGTTGGGGGCGTGTCTCCGCCCCGCGCCTGCCGCGCTGATCTCGGCGTCGGGCGGTCCCGGCCTAACCTCTACGCGTGTCCTCCAAGGGCGATCGGAAGAGTGCACGCGAGGCCGTGGCGACCTACCACGAGGCTCAGCTCGCGGTGTTGGTGGAGCGTGTCGGTACAGCAGTCGACGGCTTCCGCGACGGCCAGCTCGATGCACTCGACGTTGACGAAGTGCTGCTCCAGTACTCCCGGGCAGCGGAGGAGCTCTGGAAGTTCTGCAACGTGGGTGATGTCGAGTCCGTCGCGACCGCGGTGCGCGAGCAACTGCCCATCCATTGGTGGGAGCGCGGGGCGCCAAGGGCTCGACGGTGACCCGGCAGGAGTCTTCAGGTCGAACGCCGGCACGAACGACGGTGCTGGGGGAATCACCCGACCGCGTGGTCATGCCGCAGCCAGCGCGACCCGCACCGTCCCGGGGAGAGCGGTGGGTGGAGCTGTACGTTGTCGGCATGGCCGCGGAAAAGCACTTTGAGACGACCATCGGCGTCGAGGTCAAGGGAGACACTTGGAGCTGCGTCGAGATCCCGGACTCCGCGGAGTTCTTCGGCACCAAGAGAACCGTCAGGGTGAACGTGAGGGTCGACGACGTGACGCTCGAGGACGTCGGTGCCATGGTGACCGGGAGTGGCGGGCACATGGTGTCGCTCAGCGCGAAGGTTCGGAAGAGCCTGCGCAAGGACATCGGTGACAGCGTCACGGTTGCCATCACGAAGAGGTAGCCCAGCGCCCGACCGAGGCGGACCGCGCGAACGCAGCACGGCATCAGCACGGCATCCGGTCATGCCCCGCTGAGCGCGCCGGGCTCGTACCGAGTGGCCCATATCTCTGAGCGCCGTCCCATGTTGGCTTCCGCGGGCTGGGCGCTCGCGCGACGTAGGCTCACAAGGTGCCGGGCAGTCGGAGCTTGAAGGCGAGGGCCACCCGCAGGCGCAAGCGCCGCATGGAACGGGTCGCGCACGACCTGACCCAAGAGCAGTGGGCGGCGCTCAAGGCCGCGTGGGGCGGATGTGCCTACTGCGGCGTGAGCGACAAGCCCCTGCAGCGCGACTGCATTCTGGCGCTCTCGCGTGGAGGCCGCTACACGTTGGACAACATCGTTCCGGCATGTGGCTCGTGTAACGCCAGCAAGTGCAATGACGAGGTCACTGGCTGGCTGCGGCGCAAGCGCCTTGACGAGCGCGCCTTCCTGAGCCGGCACCTGGAGGTACGAGAAGCATGTGCACGTCGTTTCAACACTGGACTGGTCGCTGACCACGAGCCGGAGCGAGATGACGCCGTCGCCGTCGAGCGACGATCCTGACCGGATCAGAGGCTGGCCTGGTCACGGCCTCGCAGGGGGCGTCCGCACAGGCCGCGTTGAGGGCGGCTGCGCTCGCCCGGATCTGCTGCTGTCACGCTCGTGTGCCGAGCGACGCCTCCGGTGACGAACACGCCCCGAGGCCGTGGAATGTCACCGTCGGTCGTTGACGGCGTCCGCGATCTTCCGGGCGGCCTCAGCGGGGTCACCCCCGTGGTGTCGACGACCTCGGCCTCATCGTGAGGCCAGTCGCGCGACGCCTCGACATAGGGCTCGAGGTGCTGGAGTCGGGGCCGAGCACGGTGTCCGCTGAGATGCGTGCGCGGAGAGTCGGCTGGTCAGCGTGGAGGACGAAGTGCCGTACCGGGATGTCGTAGTGCGCGAGGCCCGCGCTGATCTCGCGCCAGTACCGCTCGACCAGGACGGTCATGGGCACCACCAACGTGCCGCTCGCGTACTCGAGGACACGGCGAGCCGTCTCGACGACGAGTGGACGCCACGGCGGCCAGTGCTGGAAGTAGTCCGTCGCCGGTAGCCCCGGGGTGATGGCCATGAGCATCGCGCCGACGTTCTCGGCGTCGAACACCCGTGAGTCGGGGAGAAGCTGCTGCACGAGCGCGCCTGTCGTCGTCTTCCCGACGCCTTGAGTTCCGTTGAGCCAGACGACACGTGAGCTGACGCTAGCGATGTGTGCGTGGCGGTGCGCGCAGGCGCCGCGACGTCGGCGGCGACGACCCGGCCGGGATCAGTAGCGGTGGTGGCCGGACGGGACGATGCCGTCCGTCCCCGGGAGGATGCCGGGGACCGCGTCGTCATCCCGTGCGGGGCACCACGGCCCGTCCGGGGGCCGACGCGGACGGCGGGCGTCGCTCCGTAGCGTCGTCGGCATGACCTCCGACGCCGCCACCCTGCCCCTGACCACCACCGCGATGGACACCCCCGAGCGCCGCATGCTGTCCTGGCTCGCCCTGGCCGCCGGCCTCGCGCTGACCGTGACGACGGGCGCCACCCTTCTCGGGGCACCCGCGACCCCGACCGACCCGCACATGACTCCGTGGAGCGTCACGTCGGAGGCCGGGCCTGTCGACAGCCGAACCACCGACGCGTCCGGCACGGACGCCGTGTGGTCCGCCCCGGCGGCCCTGACCACCGGGGGCGCGACCTCCGCGGGCTGACCTGCCGACGCGCGCGTGGCGCTGCTGGTCCGGGTCCTCCTCGTCGCCGGGGCGACGTGAGGTGAGGTCGAGCGCGACGACCGCCGAGCGCCGAGCCGACGGGTCAGCTCCTGCGGGCGGTGATCGACCGGGCGAGCTCGACGGCCTCCTGCCAGGCGGCGCGCTGACCGATCAGGAGCCGCAGCCGAAGGACGGCTCGTCGCTGATTGACGCCGAGAGCGCCGGTCACCCGGTCACCGGTGCGGTAGAGGGCCAGCAGGTCGCCGGTCTCGGCCGAGCCGACGACGGAGACGACGTCGTCACTCTCCGGCACCCCGACGAACTGGATGCGGTCGGTGACCCAGTCCGACCAGAAGTACGGCACGACGTCGCAGGTCACCGGCTCACCCGTTCCGACGGCGTTGCGGCCGGCGACCACACCCTGCTCCGCCGCCGAGGTCCAGTGCTCCAGGCGCATCGATCGGTCGAACGTCGGGTTGTGCCACCGCGCGATGTCCCCGGCCGCGTACACGCCGGGCGCGCCGGCGTTGAGCGTCGAGTCGCAGACGACGCCGTCCTCGATCGTCAGGCCTGAGCCGCGGAGCCACTCCGTCACGGGCGCAGCGCCCACCCCGACGAGCACGACGTCCGCCGGCAGCACCTGGCCGTCGGCCAGCCGTACCCCCTCGACGGTGTCGGAGCCGATCACGGCCTCGACCACGGCCCCGCACCGGACGTCGATGCCGTGCCTGGCGTGCAGACCACCGAGCGCCTCGCCCATCGCGGGACCGACCGCCCGCACGAGGGGCACGGCAGCAGCCTCGAGCACGGTGACCTGCGCGCCGAGGTGCAAGGCGGAGCAGGCGAACTCGGAGCCGATGAAGCCGGCGCCGATGACGACGACGCGGCTCCCCGGACGGACCGCCGAACGCAGCGCGACGGCGTCGGCATGGCTGCGCAGCGTGTGCACACCAGCAGGTCCGTGCATCCCTGGCAGCTGCCGGGCGGTCGAGCCGGTGGCGATCACCAGCCCGGCGTAGGGAAGCTCCTCCGCACCGACGGTCACGGTCCTCGTGCCCGTGTGGACCGCGGTGGCCGTCTCGCCGAGCCGGAGGTCGACGTCGAGCTCGCCGCGCAGGCTCTCCGCGGTGCGCAGGTACCTGAGCGCGGCACTCTCGGTCAGGAACGCCTTGGACAGCGGCGGACGGTCGTACGGCGCGTCGGTCTCGGCTCCCAGGAGAGTCACCGGCCCGGTGAAGCCGCTGCCTCGAGCGCCCTCGACGGCGCGCACCCCGGCCAGGCCGGCCCCGACGACCACGAGCCCGGCCGTGCTCATCCGATCAGGCGCAGGGCTTGCTCCGGGCACTGGCGGACGGCGTTCTCGACGTCCCCCCGGTCGGATTCGTCGATCGTCTCGACGACGAGGCGCGCCTTGTCGTCGTCATCGACCTCGAAGATGTGCGGAGCGAGGGCCTCGCACACCCCGTGCCCGGCGCAGGCGGCGGTGTCGATGCGCACCTCCATGGGAACCTCCTTCATGGCGAGCCGTGCGGCACGCTGGTCGAGCCGAGGTCCCGGCAGGCGGGACGACGGGCGCCGCACGCACGGCGACGGCCCTGCACGATAACCGAAAGGTCGCTCCAGGAGAGGCGCTGCTCACCAAGCCCCGAGCACCGCGCAGGTCGGGATCTGCCGGACATCGCAGCCATCCCGTCGAGGGCGGCTGGGGCGGGTCATCGCCGCAGGGCCGGGCCTAGGATCGCGTGATGACGTCGAGACGCTCGGGCGCGGACAAGCACACCGAGATCGTGGACGGGGTGACGGTCAAGTACCACGCCAACGGGCAGACGGTCTGGTCCAGGGGTCGGGTCGAGAACGGTCAACCCGAGGGTTACTGGGAGTGGTACCGCATCGACGGAACGCTCAAACGGTCGGGCACGTTCGTCGCCGGCGAGCCGGTGGGGTCCTGGACCACGTACGACGCCGAGGGCAAGCCCTACAAGACCACCCAGAAGTAGCGCGGCCGAACGGCATGGGAGCGGGGTGCGGTCAGCTGGCGCCGACGTCGGGCTCCTCGGCATCCGCATGCGAGCCGCCGGGCCGGGGAGCCAGCTGGGGCGCGACGGTCTCGATCACGACCGCCGCTCCGATGAGCGCGGCACCCAACGGGAAGGCCACGGACCCGACGAGCGTCAGTGCGACGGTCAGGACGTGCAGGCCGATCTCGGCGTTGGCGCCCGCGGCGCCGATGACGCCCGCGTACAGGTTCGGCCCGTAGACCAGGAGGCCAGGAGGCCAGGAGGCCAGGAGGCTCCACGAAGCCGAGTCGCGCGTAGAGCGCGCGAGCCGCGACGGCGTCGTCCTCCACGCGCAGGCCGATCCGGTCCCCGGGCGCGGCGGCCATGGCAGCGCGCATGAGCGCCGCCCCGGTACCGCGGCGCCGGTGCGGCCCGGCGACGAACAGGTCGATGACAAACGCGCCGCGCGGCACATCGGGCCACGGCGCGTCGAGCACGGTGAGGACGGCGCCGACGACGACGGCGCCGTCCCACGCCACGAGGCTCGCGGCAGGCAGTAGGGCACCGTGCCCGCCGTCGAGGGCGCGGACGACGTCGTCGACCGCCTCGTCGAGCGTGGTCTCGCCCTCCGGTCCCCCGTGGGCCTCCGGAGTACGTGCGTCCCAATGCCTCCGCGTCGGACCGGCGCACCGGCGCCAGCCGGTGACCGGCCGGCACGATCGAGGCCGGCGGCGTGGACGCCAGCGGAGCGACCAGCAGACGACTCGGCACAGGCCGACGTCAGCCGCCGGGGACCCACCCCGGATCCACGGCTGTCGCCGCACCCGGATCTGCAGCGCGCGAGGCCCGCGCCCTCCGCCTGCCGTGGGCAGACGCGGGCGCGGACCTGAGCGCCGACCGACCCGCCGTCAGCCCGCGTCGACCGGACCGAGCCAGGCGGTCGCCACCGTCGCGTGCGCCGACTCCGGATCCGACGGGTGGAACAGGCCGGCGAGGACGTCCCGGTACAGGCGGCCGAGCTCGCTGCCGTTGAAGTAGGACGACCCACCGGAGACGCGGATCGCCTGGTCGACCACGAACCGCGCGTTCTCGGTCGCCCGGTGCTTGAGCCCGACGACCTTGGCGAACCACTGCGCGCCGTGGTCGACCTGCTCGTCGACGTCCCGCGCGAGCGCGTCGACCTGCGGCTCGATGCCGTCCTGCGCGAGGGCCGCCTCGGCGACGCGCCAGCGGATGTCCGGGTCCTGCGCAAGGGTCCGGCCGCCGTTCTTCATCGAGGTGCGCCGGTGCGCGGCCTCGACCGCGAGCTCGACCGCCCGTCGGCCGATCCCGGTGTAGACCGCGGCCAGCAGCACCTCGAACACCGCGAACAGCGCGAAGATGAACGGGTCCCGGCTCGGCCCGACGGGCAGCCGTCGGTGCACCCACGTGGCCGGTGCCTCGGCGCCGTCGAGCACGGTCGTGCGGCTCTGCGTGGCGCGCATGCCGAGGGTGTCCCAGTCGTCGCGGACCTCGATGCCCGACGCGTCCCGCGGGACGACCCCGTGGACGAGCACCGGTGCGTCGGGGTCGGAGTCGTCGAGGCCGAAGGTGGCGAGCCGCGTCCACACCGGGGACAGCGACGTGAAGATCTTCGTCCCGGTGTACCGGTACCCCCGCCATCCACGGGCTCGGCCCGCGTGCGCGAGGCGAACATGACGAGGTCGTTGCCCGGCTCGGAGTTGCCGAACGCGAAGATCTCCCCGCGCGCGGCCTCCTCCAGGACGAACCGCATGCCGTCGTCGCCGCGCTCCGCGAGCACCTGCGCGATCCCGGTCACGACGAGGTGCATGTTGACGGCCAGAGCGGTCGCCGGGGCGGCCGCGCCCAACCGGACCTGCTCGGCGGCCACCTGGCGCAGGCTCAGGCCGGCGCCGCCGAGCACGGTCGGTACGAAGGCCCGCAGGTACCCGGCCGCCGCCAGGTCGGCGAGGTCCTCGTGCGGGAACCCGTTCTCCCGGTCGAGCGCCGCGGCGCGGGAGCGGATCGTGGCGAGGAGCTCGTCCGTCAGCAGGGTGCCGTCCCCGCCCGGGGCGGCGGCGGGCGGGCCGTTCCGGGTGGTGGGTGCGGTCGCCTCCTCAGGCACCGAAGACCTCGGGGTCCGGCCCGATCCGCGACCCGCGCTCCATGCCGTCCAGCGCGCGGTGGTCGTCCTCACCCAGGCTGAAGCCGAAGACGTCGAAGTTCTCCGCGATCCGCGCCGGGGTCACCGACTTGGGGATGACGATCGTGCCCTGGTCGAGGTGCCAGCGCAGGACGACCTGCGCCGGCGTGACCCCGCGCGCCGCGGCGATGCCCTGGACGACCGGGTCGTCCAGCAAGCCGGAGTCACGTCCGAGCGGCGACCACGCCTCGGTCGCGATCCCGTTGGCGTCGTGGAAGGCGCGCAGCTCGCGCTGCTGCAGGCGCGGGTGCAGCTCGACCTGGTTGAGCACCGGGACCACGCCCTGCTCGGCGATGATCCGCTCGAGGTGCGCGGGCAGGAAGTTCGACACCCCGACCGACCGGATCGCTCCCTGCTCCTTCAGGTGCAGCAGCGCGCGCCAGGAGTCGAGGTACAGGTCCTGGCTCGGGACGGGCCAGTGGATGAGGAAGAGGTCGACCACGCCGAGGTCGAGCCGCTCGGCCGATCCCTCGAAGGCACGCATGGTGGCGTCGTAGCCCTGGTCGTCGTTCCAGACCTTGGAGGTCACGTAGACCTCGTCGCGGGGCAGCCCGGAGGCGCGCACGGCGCGGCCGACGCCCGCCTCGTTGCCGTAAAGCTTGGCGGTGTCGATCAGCCGGTACCCAGTCTCCAGCGCGGTGGTGACGGCGCGCTCGGCGCCGTCGTCGTCCACCTTGAACACGCCGAAGCCGAGCTGCGGGATCGTGGTGCCGTCGATGAGGGTGGTGCGCGGCACGGTGGTGGTGAGCTCGTCAGTCATGGCACCAGCCTCCCCGGCGGCCGGTGCGCCGCGACCCGCGTCCGGCTGCCAGGATGACGCCATGACCGTCTACGCCGTCCAGTACACCTACGACGACCGCACCGACGTCCGCGACCGGTTCCGCCCCGAGCACCGGGCGTACCTCGGGGGCCTCGTCGAGAGCGGGGAGCTGCTCTCGTCCGGGCCGTGGGCCGACGGCGCCCCCGGGGCGCTGCTCGTGCTCAGCGCGCCGTCCACCGCCGAGGTCGAGCGGCTGCTCGACGCAGACCCGTTCGCGCGGGAGGGCGTCGTCGCGGAGCGCTCGATCCGGGAGTGGACGCCGGTCCTCGGGGTCTGGAGCTCCTGACCACCAGGACCACCCGCGCACCAGCTCACGGTCGTCAGCCTCACGGTCGTCAAGCTGACGGTCGTCAGGCTGACGGTCGTCAGGCCGTGGCGGCGTGCATCTGCCGGAGCTCCTTCTTCAACCCGGAGATCTCGTCCCGCAGCCGCGCGGCCAGCTCGAACTGCAGCTCGGCGGCGGCCGCGTGCATCTGGTCGCTGAGCTCCTGGATGAGGTCGGCGAGCTCGCTGGACGCCGCCCCCACGAGCGCCGTCCGGCCGGAGGTCGCGCCCGTGCCGCCCGGCGTCGGGGCCTTCCCCGCGACGACTTCCGATAGCCGCCGGCGAGCAGCTCAGCGGTGTCGACGTCCTCGCGGGCGAGCATGTCGGTGATGTCGCCGATCTTCTTGCGCAGCGGTGTCGGGTCGATGCCGTGCTCGAGGTTGTAGGCGACCTGCTTCTCGCGGCGCCGCGCCGTCTCGTCGATCGCCTGCGCCATCGCCGGGGTGATCCGGTCCGCGTACATGTGGACCTGACCGGAGACGTTGCGGGCGGCGCGGCCGATCGTCTGGATGAGCGAGGTCCCCGAGCGCAGGAACCCCTCCTTGTCCGCGTCGAGGATCGCAACGAGCGACACCTCGGGCAGGTCGAGGCCCTCGCGCAGCAGGTTGATCCCGACCAGCACGTCGAACTGGCCCAGCCGCAGCTCGCGCAGGAGCTCGACGCGACGCAGGGTGTCGACCTCGGAGTGCAGGTAGCGGACGCGGACGTCCTTCTCCAGCAGGTAGTCGGTGAGGTCCTCGGACATCTTCTTGGTCAGCGTCGTGACGAGCACGCGCTCGTCACGCTCGACGCGCACCCGGATCTCCTCGAGCAGGTCGTCGATCTGCCCGGTGGTCGGCTTCACGACGACCTCGGGGTCGACGAGGCCGGTCGGCCGGATGATCTGCTCGACGACGCCGTCGCCCATCGACAGCTCGTAGGTGCCGGGCGTCGCGGACAGGTACACGGTCTGCCCGATGCGCTCGGCGAACTCCTCCCAGCGCAGCGGCCGGTTGTCCATCGCGCTCGGCAGCCGGAACCCGTGGTCGACGAGGCTGCGCTTGCGGGACATGTCGCCCTCGAACATCGCGCCGATCTGCGGGACCGTCACGTGCGACTCGTCGATGACGAGGAGGAAGTCCTCCGGGAAGTAGTCGAGCAGCGTGTTCGGTGCGCTGCCCGCCGCGCGGCCGTCGATGTGGCGCGAGTAGTTCTCGATCCCGGAGCACGAGCCGATCTGGCGCATCATCTCGATGTCGTAGGTGGTGCGCATCCGCAGCCGCTGGGCCTCGAGCAGCTTGCTCTGCCTCTCCAGGTCCGCCAGCCGCGCCTCGAGCTCGGCCTCGATCGACGCGATCGCGCGCTCCATGCGCTCCGGACCGGCCACGTAGTGGGTGGCGGGGAAGACGTGAACGTCCTGCTCGCTGCGGATCACGTCACCCGTCAGCGGGTGCAGCGTCGCGATCGCCTCGATCTCGTCGCCGAAGAACTCGATCCGGATCGCGAGCTCCTCGTACACCGGGATGATCTCGACGGTGTCCCCGCGCACCCGGAACGTGCCGCGTGTGAACGCGAGGTCGTTACGGGTGTACTGCATCGCGACGAACTGCCGGAGCAGGGCGTCCCGCTCCACCTGGTCGCCCACGGCGAGCCGGACCATGCGGTCCACGTACTCCTGCGGCGTGCCCAGGCCGTAGATGCAGGACACGGACGCCACCACGACGACGTCCCGGCGGGTCAGCAGGGAGCTCGTCGCGGAGTGGCGCAGGCGCTCGACCTCGTCGTTGATGGACGAGTCCTTCTCGATGAAGGTGTCCGTCTGCGCGATGTACGCCTCGGGCTGGTAGTAGTCGTAGTACGAGACGAAGTACTCGACGGCGTTGTTGGGCAGCAGCTCGCGGAACTCGGTGGCGAGCTGCGCCGCGAGCGTCTTGTTCGGCGCCATGACCAGCGTCGGGCGCTGCAGCTTCTCGATCAGCCAGGCCGTGGTCGCGGACTTGCCGGTCCCGGTCGCGCCGAGCAGGACGACGTCCTTCTCACCGGCGGTGACGCGGGTGGCGAGCTCGGCGATGGCGGTGGGCTGGTCACCGGACGGGGTGTACTCCGAGATGACCTCGAACGGGGCGACGGTCCGCTGCAGGTCGGTGACTGGACGCATGGCTCAACGGTACGACCCGCCACCCACACGCCGGGTCCGCGGACCGCCGGTATCGCGGCGGGCGAACCGCCGCACCGGTCACAGGCCGGCGTCGACCTCCGCCAGACGCTCCTCCTCGATCCGCGCCCACAGCGCGTCCACCTGCTCGCGCAGCGCCTCGACGGTGCCGCTGCCGTCCAGCACCCGGTCCGCCACCGCGAGCCGGTCGGCGTCCGGGGCCTGCGCGGCGATGCGCCGCTCGGCGTCCTCGCGTGTCAGCCCGCGGGTCTCGACGAGCCGGCGCACCCGCAGGTCCGCCGGTGCGTCCACGACGACGAGGAGGTGGAACGCCTCCGCCTGGCCCGTCTCGACCAGCAGCGGGATGTCGTGCACGACGACGGCGCCGGTCCCCGCCGCGGCGACCGCCGCCTCCCGCTCGGCGGCGAGCCGACGGATGACGGGGTGCAGCAGTCCGTCGAGCCGCTCGCGCGCCGCCGGGTCGGCGAACACCACCCGACCGAGCGCGGCCCGGTCCAGCTCGCCGTCCGCGGTGAGCACGCCGTCGCCGAACGCCTCCACGACGGAGTCCAGTCCCGCCGACCCGGGCCGGACCGCCTCCCGGGCGAGCGCGTCGTGGTCGATCACCGCCGCGCCGTGCTCGGCCAGCCGGCCGGCCACGACGGACTTGCCTGATGCGATCCCGCCGGTCAGTCCGATGCGCTGCATCGCGCCACTCTGCCCCACCGGAGCACCGGCCCGCGACCGCGTCCCGGCCCGGACGCCCGGCAGCCGGGGAGCCCGGCACCACGGACCCCCGGACGCGCCCGGCACCAGGCACCTCCGGATGCACCGACGGCCACGGGCCGGCCACCCGAAGGTGACCGGCCCGTGGCCGTGCGTCGCTCGCTGCACCCGGACCGGGTGCGGGGCGATCAGGCGCCGGTGAGCTTCTCCCGCAGAGCGGCGAGCGCCTCGTCGGACGCGAGCGTGCCCGCGGCCTCCTCGGCGGCCGGCGTCGAGGAGTAGGTCGAGGCCGGGGCGGCACCCGCCCCACCGGTCTCGCCGCCACCGTTCGCGGCCTCGAGGTCCGCGCGCGCGGCCTCGGCGACCTGCTTGCGGTGCGCCTCCCAGCGCTCGTGGGCCTTGGCGTACTGCGCCTCCCACACCTCGCGCTGCGCCTCGAAGCCCTCGAGCCACTCGTTCGTGGTCGGGTCGAAGCCCTCGGGGTACTTGTAGTTGCCCTGCTCGTCGTACTCGGCCGCCATGCCGTACAGCGCCGGGTCGAAGTCGTCGCTGGTCGGGTCGACGCCCTCGTTGGCCTGCTTGAGCGACAGCGAGATGCGGCGACGCTCGAGGTCGATGTCGATGACCTTGACGAAGACGTCGTCGCCCACCTGGACGACCTGCTCCGGGATCTCGACGTGGCGCACGGCCAGTTCCGAGATGTGCACGAGGCCCTCGATGCCATCCTCGACGCGCACGAACGCACCGAACGGGACGAGCTTGGTGACCTTGCCGGGGACGACCTGGCCGATGGCGTGCGTCCGGGCGAAGGCCTGCCACGGGTCCTCCTGCGTCGCCTTCAGCGACAGGGAGACACGCTCGCGGTCGAAGTCGACGTCGAGCACCTCGACGGTGACCTCCTGGCCGACCTCGACGACCTCGGACGGGTGGTCGATGTGCTTCCAGGACAGCTCGGAGACGTGGACGAGCCCGTCGACGCCGCCGAGGTCCACGAACGCACCGAAGTTGACGATCGAGGAGACGACACCGGGGCGGACCTGGCCCTTCTGCAGGGTCTGCAGGAAGGTCGAGCGCACCTCGGACTGCGTCTGCTCGAGCCAGGCACGGCGCGACAGGACGACGTTGTTGCGGTTCTTGTCGAGCTCGATGATCTTGGCCTCGATCTCCTTGCCGACGTACGGCTGGAGGTCGCGGACGCGACGCATCTCCACCAGCGACGCGGGCAGGAAGCCGCGCAGGCCGATGTCGAGGATGAGGCCGCCCTTGACGACCTCGATGACGGTGCCGGTGACGACGCCGTCCTCCTCCTTGATCTTCTCGATCGTGCCCCACGCGCGCTCGTACTGCGCCCGCTTCTTGGACAGGATCAGCCGGCCTTCCTTGTCCTCCTTCTGGAGGACCAGGGCCTCGACCTCGTCGCCGACCTTGACGACCTCACCGGGGTCCACGTCGTGCTTGATGGACAGCTCACGGGAGGGGATGACGCCCTCGGTCTTGTAACCGATGTCGAGCAGGACCTCGTCGCGGTCGACCTTGACGATGATCCCCTCGACGATGTCGCCATCGTTGAAGTACTTGATGGTGGCGTCGATGGCGGCCATGAAGTCCTCGGCCGACCCGATGTCGTTGATCGCGACCTGCGGGGTAGCCGGCTTCGCGGGGGTGGAGATGGTCATTGAGTGATGTGCTCCGATGCGGACAAGGAGTAGTTCGGATGGGTACGTGCAGTGGGTCGACGTGGCGACCGACGTGCCGTTCGCCCGTCAGGGCGCGCGACACCGGCATCGATCGTACCTGCACCACCCCACAGGACCAACCCGTCCGCGGGTAGGCCCCCGAGCGGGCGCGGCGCCACCCCGGGCGGCCGCCTAGGCGAGCGCGCGGGCGACGTCGAGCAGGCCGGTCGGGACGTGCTTGACCTTCCCGGCGATCTCGGCCAGCGGGACGAGCCGGACGTCCTCCCCGCGCAGCGCTGTCATGACCCCCGACTCGCCCCGTGCGATCGCGTCGATCGCCGCGACGCCGAACCGACTGCCCAGGATGCGGTCGGCCGGGCTGGGCGTGCCGCCGCGCTGGACGTGACCGAGCACGGTGACGCGGGTGTCGAAGCCCGTGCGTGCCTCGATCTCGGCCTTGACGCGCTCCCCGATCGCGCCGGCGACGATCTCGCCGAACTTCCCGACCGGCGCCTCGTAGGACATCGCGGTGCCCGGTGCGGGCTCGGCGCCCTCGGCGACGACGACGATCGAGAAGCTCGCGTGCGCGCGGTGGCGGTGCTTGAGGTACCGGACGACCTTCTCGATGTCGAAGGGCTCCTCGGGTGCGAGGACCACCTCCGCTCCCCGGCGATCGCGGACGTCACGGCGATCCAGCCGGCGTGGCGGCCCATCACCTCGACCACCATCACCCGGTTGTGGCTCTCCGCGGTGGTGTGCACGCGGTCGATCGCCTCGGTCGCGATCTCGACCGCGGTGTCGAAGCCGATCGAGCGGTCGGTGCCCCACACGTCGTTGTCGATGGTCTTGGGGATGGCGACGATCTTGACCCCGGCCTCGGCGACCTTGCTGGCCGCGTGCAGCGTCCCGTCCCCGCCGATGCAGATGAGCGCGCCGATCCGCTCGGCCTCGAGGGTCGCCAGCACGGCGTCCATCCCGCCCTCACCGGCGTGCGGGTGGAAGCGGGCGGTGCCGAGCAGCGTCCCGCCGACGGGCAGCACGTTGCGGATGTGCTGGCGGGTCAGCGGCATGACGTCGCCGTCGACGACCCCGCGCCACCCGTTGCGGAAGCCCACGATGGAGTGCCCGTACTCGCCCTCGCCCCGCTTGACCACGGCGCGGATGCAGGCGTTCAGGCCGGGGACGTCCCCGCCTCCGGTGAGCAGACCGACGCGCACGAGCACACTCCTTCATCGGGTGGGGGACGACGACGCCCGCTGCGGCGCCGTCGCGTCCCACCCTAGGGGACACGACGACGCCGGCCCGACCCCGGAGGCTCGCCGGCGCGGGGTGGTCAGCCGGCGAGCCCGAGCTCCAGGCCGGCCCCGGGGATGGCGTCGATGAGCATCCGCGTGTAGTCCTGCTGCGGGTGGTCGAAGACGTCGTCGGCCGAGCCCTGCTCGACGATGCGTCCGCTCTCCATGACGCACACGTGGTCGGCGATCTGCCGGACGACGGCGAGGTCGTGGCTGATGAACAGGTAGCTCAGGCCACGGCGGTGCTGCAGGTCGGCGAGCAGGTGCAGGATCTGCGACTGCACGATGACGTCGAGCGCCGACACCGCCTCGTCGCACACCACGAGGTCCGGGTCCAGCGCGAGCGCCCGGGCGATCGCGACGCGCTGCCGCTGGCCGCCGGAGAGCTCGGCGGGGTACCGGCGCAGCAGCCCCACCGGCAGCGCGACGTCGTCCATGAGCTCGTGGACGCGTCGCCGCCGCTCCTGCGCCGACCCGGTGCCGTGGGCCTTGAGCGGCTCCTCGATCGTCCGGTAGATCGTGTAGAGCGGGTCGAGCGAGGCGTACGGGTCCTGGAAGATCGGCTGCACCTTGCGGCGGAACTCGACCTCCGCGCTCCGGTCCGCCCCCGACCGGTCGGCCGTTGAACCGGATCTCCCCGACGTCGGCTCGAGCAGGTCGAGCATCATGCGCGCCACGGTGGACTTGCCCGAGCCGGACTCCCCCACGATCGCGACCGTCGTGCCGCGCGGGATGGTGAACGAGACGTCGTCGACCGCGGTGAAGTCGGTCCCGCGGGAGAACAGCCCCTTGCCGCGCAGCGAGAAGACCTTGCTGACGTGCTCGACCTCGACGATGTGGTCGAGGGCCGGCGCCGGCCCACCCACGGCGGCTGCGGTACCCGGAGCCCCGGCAACCGTGGTCTCGGCGACCGTGGCGCCGGTGCTCGTGGCGGGGGACGGGCCGGCGTCGTGCCCGGCCGTCATCGCGACGAGGTCGTCCGCCGCCTCGTCGTCGGCCCCGTGCTGCTTCGCGAGCTGGATGCGACGCGACGCGAGCGACGGCGCCGCCGCGAGCAGCCGCTTCGTGTACTCGTGCTGCGGGGAGCGCAGCAGCTCGAGCGCCGGCCCGGTCTCGACGACCTCGCCGCGGTACATGACGACGATGCGGTCGGCGCGCTCCGCGGCCAGGCCGAGGTCGTGCGTGATGAGCAGGACCGCGGTGCCGAGCTCGTCGGTCAGCTCGTCGAGCCGGTCGAGGATCGTGCGCTGCACGGTGACGTCGAGGGCCGACGTCGGCTCGTCGGCGATGAGCAGCCGTGGGCGGCACGCGAGGCCCATCGCGATGAGCGCGCGCTGGCGCATGCCGCCGGAGAACTCGTGCGGGTACTGCTGCGCGCGCCGGGCGGCGTCGGGCAGGCCGGCCTCCTCGAGCAGCTCGACCGCCCGGGTGCGCGCCGCCTGCCCCTTCGCGACCCCGTTGTCCTCGAGGGCCTCGACGATCTGCGCCCCCACCCGCATCACCGGGTTGAGGTTCGACATGGGGTCCTGCGGGACGAGCCCGATGTCGCTGCCGCGCAGCCGGGCCGTCGCCGCCCCGCCCTGGGTGGTGAGGTCCTGCCCGTCGAAGCGGATGGTGCCCCCGGTGACGCGACCGTTCTGGGCGAGGAGGCCGATGACGGCCGCGGCGGTCGTGGACTTGCCGGACCCGGACTCGCCGACGATGGCGACGGTCTCCCCCGGTAGGACGTCGAAGCTGACTCCACGGGCCGCGACGGTCGGCCCCGCCTCCGTCGTGAACGTGACCTCGACGTCGCGCAGGCTGAGCAGCGGTTCGGTGGCGACGGGACTCACCTCTTCCTCGTCTTGGGGTCCAGCGCCTCGCGCAGCGCCTCGCCGAACAGGGTGAAGCCCAGTGCGGTGACCGCGATGCAGGCACCCGGCCACAGCGCCAGGCGCGGCGCGACCTCGAGCTCGTTCTGCGCCGCGGTGAGCATGCGCCCCCACTCCGCGGTGGTCGGCGACCCGCCACCGAGGCCGAGGAAGGACAGCGCCGCGGCCTCGATGACCGCGGTCGCGAGCATGAGGGTGGCCTGCACGATGACCGGGCTGACGCTGTTGGGCAGCACGTGGCTCATCACCACGGTGCGCCGCCTCAGCCCCAGCGAGGTCGCCGCGAGGACGTAGTCCTGCCCGCGCTGGGCGAGCATCGAGCCCCGCAGCAGCCGGGCGAAGATCGGCACCTGCACGACGCCGATCGCGATGATCACCGCACGCGGCGTCTGCCCGATGACCGCGGCGATCGACACCGCGAGCAGCAGCGACGGCACGGACAGCATGAGGTCGACCAG
Organism: Cellulomonas sp. ATA003; assembly: GCF_031582905.1. Classification (NCBI taxonomy): domain Bacteria; kingdom Bacillati; phylum Actinomycetota; class Actinomycetes; order Micrococcales; family Cellulomonadaceae; genus Cellulomonas; species Cellulomonas sp. ATA003. The sequence continues at coordinate 1,582,542 of NZ_CP133990.1, read as the reverse complement.
TCGCATCGTCACCGCGTCGACCCAGCCGCCGAACGCGCCGGCGAGCAGGCCGAGCAGCGCACCGCCCGCGAGCCCGAGCAGCGTGGACAGCACGCCGATGAGCAGCGACGCGCGCGCACCCCAGATGAGCTTGCTCAGCAGGTCGCCGCCGTAGCGGTCCAGACCGAGCAGGTAGTCCTCGGAGGGCCCGGGGATGAACGTGGGCCGGATCTCGGAGCGGCCGGGGAGGGCCTCGGCGCCGTACGGCGCGAGCAGCGGCGCGAGCAGCGCGACGAGCAGGAACACGAGCACGATCGCGGCGCCGATGATCGCCCCGGGGTTGCGGCGCATCCGGCGCGCCGCGACGACCCAGAGGTTGGCACCGGCGTCGTCGGGCCCGTCCGGCGGGGTGCCCGGCACCGCGGTCTGCCGGACGACGTCCTGGGCGGCGGGTTCGGTGGTCATCGCACACGCATCCTGGGGTCGATGAGGCCGTAGGACACGTCCACGGCGAGGTTCGCCAGGGCGTAGATCACCGCGACGAAGAGGATGAAGCCCTGCAGCACGGCGTAGTCGAGGTTGAAGATCGCCTGCGCCAGGAAGCTGCCGATGCCGTTGAACGCGAACACCGTCTCGGTGAGGACCGCCCCGGACAGCAGCAGGCCGACCTGGAGGCCGATCGTCGTGGCGACGGGCAGCATCGCGTTGCGGATGACCACGCGGCGGCGCAGGCGCGGCGGCCGAAGCCCTTCGCGCGGGCGGTCCGCACGAAGTCGGCGCTCTGGACCTCGATGACCGAGGCGCGGGTGATGCGGGCGATGATCGCCAGCGGGATGGAGCCCAGCGCGATCCCCGGGAGGATGAGGTGCTTGAGCGCGTCCCAGGCGGCGTCCCACTCCCGGGTCATGAGCCCGTCGAGGACGTAGAAGCCGGTCGGGTGGGTCGCCAGGATCGTCGGGTCGAGGCGCCCGGCGGACGGGAACCAGCCGAGCTCGACCGCGAACACGTACTTGAGCAGGAACGCGAGGAAGAACACCGGGATCGTGACGCCGAGCAGGGAGGCGACGACCGTCGTGTGGTCGAGGAACCGGCCCTGGTGCCGAGCGGCGATGTAGCCGAGCGGGATGCCGACGCCGATCGCGAGGACGAGCGCCACGATCGTGAGCTCGATCGTCGCGGGGAAGCGGCTGAGGAACGCCTCGAGGACGGGCGTCCCGGTCCGGGTGGACGCCCCGAAGTTGCCCTGGAGGAGCTGACCGAGCCAGGTCGCGTACTGCTCGACCAGGGGCTTGTCGAAGCCGTAGAGGCGGTTGATGTTCGCGACCGCCTCCGGGGTCGCGCGCTCCCCCAGGAGGGCCGTTGCCGGCCCGCCCGGGAGAGCGCGCACCCACAGGAACAGCAGGATCGACAACCCGAGCAGGGTCGGGATCAGCAGCGCGAGGCGCTGCAGGACGAGACGGGCCATCGATCCGTGCGCTCAGCCGTCGATCGTGATGACGTTGTAGACCTCGTCCTGCACGGGCGAGGCCGGGTAGCCCTGGATCTCCGGCTTGAACGCCAGCGAGGGCACCGGGTGGGCCAGCGGCACGCCGGGGAGCTTGGCGAGGATGGCCTCGTTGGCGGCCTCGTACGCGGCGATCTGCTCGTCCTTGCTCGCCTGGTAGCGCGCCGCGTTGATGGCGTCGTGCAGCTCGGGGTCGGTGAAGCCCCACTCGTTCGACGGTGCGCCGAAGAACACGCCGATGAAGTTGTAGGTGTCGTTGTAGTCACCGGTCCAGCCGAGCAGGTGCAGGCCGTGGTCCGGGTTGCCCTGGATGCGGTCGAGGTAGTCCGGCGACCACGCCTCGGGGACCGGGTTCACGGTGATGCCGACCTCCTCGAGGTCCGCGGCGACCGACTGGAACGTCTGCTCCGGGGACGGCATGTACGGCCGCGAGACGTTGGTCGGGTAGTTGAAGTCGATCGTCAGGTCCGACTTGCCGGCCTCGGCCAGGAGCTGGCGCGCCAGGTCCGGGTCGTAGTCGTACGTCTCCACCGCGTCGCTCCAGCCCTCCACCGCCGGGGGCACGAAGTTCGTGGCGACCTCGGTGCCCTCGGGCAGCGTCTGGGCGACCATCGACTCCTTGTTGATGGCGTGCGCGATGGCCTGCCGGACGCGGATGTCCGCGAGCTCGGGGTTCGCCTGGTTCATGCCCAGGTACAGGACGTTGAACGGGTCGCGGTTGACGATCTGGAAGCCCTCGTCCTCGAGCGCCTGGACGTCGGCCGGCCCGACGAGGTCGTAGCCGTCGATGTCACCGGCCTGCAGCGCCTGCCGGCGGGCGGTGGGGTCCGAGATGATCGGGAACACGATCCGCTGGACCTGCCCCTGCTCACCCCAGTAGTCCGGGTAGGCGGTGAGCTCGACCTGCTGGTCGCGCGTCCACGAGCCGAACTGGAACGGGCCGGTGCCGGTCGGGTGCGCGGTGGCGTACTCGGGCAGCACGGGCGCCGCCTCGTCGCCGCCCACCTCGTCGGCGGCGTACTCCTGCAGCGCCGTCGGGGACTGCATGGAGAAGGACGGCAGCGACAGCGCGGAGATGAACTCCGGCAGCGGGCTCTTCATCGAGATGACGGCCGTGCTCTCGTCCTGCGCCTCGCAGGACTCGTACTTGCCGTTCTCGGTGTTCGCGAAGCCGCCGTTCACCTTGCCCCAGTAGTAGGACAGGCTCTCGGACTGCAGGATCCCGGTGAAGTTGTTCCACCGCTCGAAGTTGAAGCAGACGGCCTCGGCGTCGAACGGCGTCCCGTCGTGGAAGGTCACGCCCTCCTTGAGGTCGAACGTGTAGGTCAGGCCGTCGTCGCTGACCTCCCACGACTCCGCGAGCAGCGGGGCCGGGTCGGCCGTGCCGGGGACCGTGCCGACGAGGCCCTCGAAGATCTGCCGGGCCACGCGGAAGGACTCGCCGTCGTTCGCGAACGCCGGGTCCAGCGACGCCGGGTCGGCCGACGCCGCGAAGATGAACGTGTCACGTCCACCGTCGCTGGTCGCCGAGGCGTCCGGGTCCTGCGCCGCGTCGCGGTCGCTCTCGGCGCACGCGGTGAGCGCCAACGCCATCGCGACGCCCGCGCCACCCACCTTCAGCCACTTCTTCACATCGATCACTCTCCGTAACACGCCGGGACCGCCGACCTGCGGCAGGACGCCCCGAAGGCTAGACCATCGCGATCACGCCCCTGTCACACGACAGACTGGTCGCATGACGCAGCACAGCCTGGGTTCTGCCGGCTACCGCGACGTGCCCGACGACGCCGGTGGCGCCGCGGGCCGCCCCTGGTGGGACGCGAACGCCGCGGAGTACCTCGACGAGCACGGCGACTTCCTCGGGCCGGCGGACTTCCTCTGGTGCCCGGAGGGCCTGCGCGAGCAGGACGCGCGGCTGCTCGGCGACGTCGTCGGGCGGGACGTGCTCGAGGTGGGCGCGGGCGCGGCGCAGTGCACGCGGTGGCTGCGCACGGCCGGTGCCCGGGCGGTCGCCACGGACGTGTCGGGCGGCATGCTGCGGGCGGGTCGCGCGCTGGACGAGCGCACCGGCGTCGTCGCCCCGGCGGTCCAGGCGGACGCGCGTGCGCTGCCGTTCGCCGACGCGTGCTTCGACGTCGTCTTCACCGCGTTCGGCGCGCTGCCGTTCGTGCCTGACACCGCGCGGGTGCACGCCGAGGTCGCCCGCGTGCTGCGGCCCGGGGGCCGGTGGGTGTTCGCGGTGACGCACCCGCTGCGCTGGGCGTTCCCCGACGACCCCTCCGAGCGCGGCCTCACGGCCACCCGGTCCTACTTCGACCGGCGGCCCTACGTGGAGACCGACACGGCCGGGGCCGTGGTCTACGCCGAGTACCACCGCACCCTCGGGGACCACGTCGCCGACGTCGTCGCGGCCGGCCTCGTGCTCGAGCGCCTGGTGGAGCCGCCGTGGCCGGCCGGCCACGACCGGACGTGGGGCGGCTGGGGGCCGGTGCGCGGCGCGCGCCTGCCCGGGACGGCGATCTTCTGCACCCGCCGCCCCGCCGGCCCCAGCAGCTGACCCGCTGATCCGGCCGGACGACGCGGTGCCCGCGCCCACCGGGTGGTGGACGCGGGCACCGCGGGCCGGGCGCCGGAAGGGTCAGTGGTTGACCACGGCCTTCTCCGAGCCGGCCCCGGTCAGCGACCGGACCTCCATCTCGGCGAACTTCTCCGGGGACGCGTCCTTCTTGCCCACCTGCGTGCCGATCCAGCCCAGCAGGAAGCCGAGCGGGATCGACACGATGCCGGGGTTCTCGAGCGGGAAGATCGCGAAGTCCACGGCGGCGTTCTTGATCATCGACAGGCTGTTGCCGTCCGCATCCACCTTGCCCGACACCACCGGCGAGAACGCGATGAGCACGATGCAGGAGATCAGCCCGCCGTAGATGCTCCACAGCGCCCCGGTCGTGTTGAACCGCTTCCAGAAGAGCGAGTAGAGGATCGTCGGCAGGTTGGCGCTGGCGGCCACCGCGAAGGCGAGCGCGACCAGGAAGGCGATGTTCTGCCCCTGGGCGAAGATGCCGCCGATGATCGCGAGGACACCGATGACCACGACGGTGATGCGCGCGACCCGCACCTCGCCGTCGGGGTTGACCTGCCCGTGCTTGATGACCGACGCGTAGATGTCGTGCGCGAAGGTCGCGGCGGCGGTGATCGTCAGCCCGGCGACCACCGCGAGGATCGTCGCGAACGCCACCGCCGCGATGATCCCGAGCAGGATCTCCCCACCGAGCGCGAACGCGAGCAGCGGCGCCGCGGAGTTCACGCCACCGGGGGCAGCGAGGATCTCGTCCGTGCCGACCAGAGCACCGGCGCCGTAGCCGAGCACGAGCGTGAACAGGTAGAAGATGCCGATGAGCCAGATGGCCCACACGACGGAACGACGGGCCTCCTTGGCGGTCGGGACCGTGTAGAAGCGCATGAGCACGTGCGGCAGACCCGCCGTCCCGAGCACGAGCGCGAGCCCGAGCGAGAGGAAGTTGAGCTTGCTCATCGCGGTCGCGCCGTACTGCTTGCCGGGCTCGACGAGGGCCTCCCCGCCCTCGCCGAACTGGTCGACGGCGCCCTGGATGACCTCCGACAGGTTGAATCCGAACTTGGCCAGCACCCAGATCGTCATCACCGCGGCGCCGGCGATCAGCAGGACGGCCTTGATGATCTGCACCCAGGTGGTGCCCTTCATGCCACCGACCAGGACGTACAGGATCATGAGCGCGCCGACCACGACGACGACGAGGCTCTGCCCGGCCGAGGACGAGATGCCCAGCAGCAGGGCGACGAGTCCGCCGGCACCGGCCATCTGCGCCAGCAGGTAGAAGAAGATGACGGCCAGGGTGGCGATCGCCGCGGCCATCCGGACCGGGCGCTGCCTGAGCCGGAACGACAGGACGTCGGCCATCGTGAACTTGCCGGTGTTGCGCAGCAGCTCCGCCACCAGCAGCAGCGCGACCAGCCACGCCACGAGGAAGCCGATGGAGTACATGAATCCGTCGTACCCGTTGACCGCGATGGCCCCGGCGATGCCGAGGAAGCTGGCCGCCGAGAGGTAGTCGCCCGCGATCGCGGTGCCGTTCTGCGGCCCGGTGAAGGACCGACCGCCCGCGTAGTAGTCCGCGGCGGTCTTGTTGGTGCGCGAGGCGCGGAACACGATGACCATTGTCACCGCGACGAAGAGCCCGAAGATCGCGATGTTGACGGCCGGGTTGCCGACCTCGGTCGCCTCGGCCCCGGCGACGATGATGCCGTTCACGATGCCTCCATCTCGCCGACGGTGCCCTGCTCGCTGCGCTCCCAGCGCCTCCCCGGCTCACAGGTCCCGCCCTTCGATGCGCTGGCGGAGCTCGTCCGCGATCGGGTCCTGGTGCGTATTGGCCCAGCGGGCGTAGATCATGGTGATGGCGAACGTCGACACGAACTGACCGAGGCCGAACAGCAGGCCCACGGTGATGTTCCCGGTCACCCGGATGCTCATGAAGTCCGGCGCGTAGGCCGCGAGGAGCACGTAGACGAGATACCAGGCGAGGAAAAGGCCGGTCATCGGGAAGACGAACTTCCGGAACCGACGTCTGAGCGCTTGGAACTCCGGCGAGCGCTGGACGCGCTCGTAATCGGTTTCCGCGTCAGGCGGGTGCGCCAGCTCGGACATTGAGCCTCCGTGTCACCAGGGTGTGGCCGCGTTGCCACCGCGCACACTGTGGCGCACGTCACCGATCGCGCGTCGGCGAAACGCCGCACAGATTCGCGCAGACCCGCCCGGCGACGCCGGCATCAGCCGGCGCCGCCGGGCAAACCGGTCCTCAGTGACCGGCTTCGTGCCAGCTCCGGCCGGCTCCCACCGACACGTCGAGCGGCACCGACAGGTCCGCCGCCGACCCCATCTGCTCCCGTACGAGGGCCTCGACCTCGTCCCGCTCCCCCGCCGCGACCTCGAGCACCAGCTCGTCGTGGACCTGCAGAAGCAGCCGGGACCGGAGCCCGCGGCGGGCGAGCTCACGGTCCACGCCGAGCATCGCGACCTTGATGAGGTCCGCCGCGCTGCCCTGGATCGGTGCGTTGAGCGCCATCCGCTCGGCGACGTCGCGGCGCTGCCGGTTGTCGCTCGTGAGGTCCGGCAGGTAGCGCCGCCGGCCGAGGATGGTCGCGGTGTACCCGGTCGCTCGAGCCTCGTCGACGACCCCGGTGAGGTAGTCCCGGACGCCACCGAACCGGGAGAAGTAGTCCTCCATGAGGCCCGCCGCCTCGCCGACGGCGATGTCGAGCTGCTTGGACAGCCCGAACGACGACAACCCGTACGCGAGCCCGTAGGACATCGCCTTGATCTTCGAGCGCATCTCGCTCGTGACGTCCTGCGTGGCGACGCCGAACACGCGCGAGCCCACATACCGGTGCAGGTCCTCGCCCGACCGGAACGCCTCGATGAGCCCCTCGTCGCCGGACAGGTGCGCCATGATCCGCATCTCGATCTGGCTGTAGTCGGCGGTCAGCAGCGTCTCGTACCCGGGGCCCACGACGAAGACCCGACGGATCCGGCGACCGTCCTCGGTGCGGATCGGGATGTTCTGCAGGTTCGGGTCGGTGGACGACAATCGCCCGGTGGCGGCGATGGTCTGCATGAACGTGGTGTGGATGCGGCCGTCGTCGGCGACCGACCGCAGCAGGCCCTCGACCGTCTGCCGCAGCCGGATGGCGTCGCGGTGCGCGAGCAGGTGCTGCAGGAACGGGTGCTCGGTGCGCGCGTAGAGGTCGGTCAGCGCGGCCGCGTCCGTCGTCCACCCGGACTTGATCTTCTTCGTCTTCGGCATGCCCAGCTGGTCGAAGAGGACCTCCTGGAGCTGCTTCGGGGACCCGAGGTTCACCTCGCGCCCGATCGCCGCGTACGCGTCGGCCGCCTCGCTCGTGACGATGCCGTCGAAGTACCGCTCGAGCTCGGCGAGGTGCTCGCGGTCCGCGGCGATGCCGGTGCGCTCCATGCGACCCAGCACGTCGACGAGCGGCAGCTCCAGGTCCGCGAGCAGCCGCGCCGCGCCGCGGGTGTCGAGCTCGGCGGCGAGGACGTCGGTGAGGTCGGCGACGGCCGCGGCGCGCACGGCCGCCCGCCGGGCGTCGTCGTTGCCGTCCAGCCCCAGGTCGAGCGCGCCCTGGTCGCCGGCCCCGGCGCCGTCGGTGGTGAGCTCGCGGCGCAGGTAGGAGAACGTGAGCTCGGCCAGTCCGTAGGCGCGCCGGTCCGGCTCGCACAGGTAGGCGGCGAGCTCGACGTCGAACGTCACGCCGGCGAGCGGCAGGCCGCGGGCGGCGAGCGCGTGGGACGCCGCCTTCGCGCCGTGGACGGTCACCGCGGCGTCCGGGTCGGCGAGCCACGCGGCGAGGGCCCGCTCGTCCGCGGGGTCGACGTCGGCGAGGTCGACGACGACGGCCTCCCCGGTCGCGTCGACGACCGCGACGCTCCAGGCGTCCCCGCCCACCGGGGTGCCCTTGCCCTGGACGTCGATCGCGAGGCGGTGGCCCGCGCGCGCCCGCAGCCAGGCGGCCAGCTCCCCCGCGGCCGGCGTGACGAGGGTCAGCTCGGCGGCCTCGACGGGCTCCGGCGGCGCCTGCTCGGCCATGACCATCGCGAACATCCGCTCGCGCAGCACGCGGAACTCGAGCTCGTCGAAGACCGTGAGCATCGCGTCCCGGTCCCACGGCTGGACCGCGAGCTCCACCGGGCTCAGCGGCAGCTCGACGTCGGTCAGCAGGCGGTTGAGCCGGCGGTTGAGCAGCACCTGGTCGAGGTTCTCCCGCAGCGACGCACCGGCCTTGCCGGTGATCTTGTCGACGTGCGCGACGACGCCCTCGAGCCCGCCGTACGTCGTGATCCACTTCGCCGCCGTCTTCGGGCCCACCCCGGGGATCCCCGGGAGGTTGTCGCTGGACTCCCCCACGAGCGCGGCGAGGTCGGAGTAGCGCTCGGGCCCGACGCCGTAGCGCTCGGTCACCGCCTCGGGCGTCATGCGCCACAGGTCGCTCACGCCGCGCACCGGGTACAGCACCGTGACGTGGTCGTTGACGAGCTGGAACATGTCCCGGTCACCCGAGCTGATCAGCACGTCCATGCCGGCGCCCTGCGCCTGCACGGAGAGGGTGGCGAGGATGTCGTCCGCCTCGAAGTTCGGCTTCTCCAGCACCGGGATGCGCATGGCGTCCAGGACTCGGCGGATGAGGGCGACCTGCCCCCGGAAGGGCTCCGGCGTCGCGTCGCGCGTTCCCTTGTACTCCGCGTACTGCTCGGTCCGGAAGGTGGACCGGCCGGCGTCGAAGGCGACCGCGACGTGCGTGGGCGCCTCGTCGCGCAGGAGGTTGGCGAGCATCGACGTGAACCCGTACACCGCGTTCGTCGGGTCGCCGTTGACCGTGGAGAACTTGTCGACCGGGAGGGCGAAGAACGCCCGGAACGCCATCGAGTGCCCGTCGACGAGGAGCAGGCGGGGGCGGGGCCCGGGCGCACCGCCGACGAGGTCGATCTCGGCCGCGGCCGCGGTGGTGGTGGTGGTGGTGGTCGCGGTGGCGGCGTCTGGCTGGTTCTCACTCACGGGTGCCAACCTATCCGCCATGACCCACACGGACGCCCTGGCCCTGCTGCGCGCACGCACCCCCGGCTCGCTGCTCGAGCGGATGGGCATCGAGCTGCTCGAGGTGAGCCCCGAGCGCGCCGTCGCCACCATGCCGGTCGAGGGCAACACCCAGCCGTTCGGGCTCCTGCACGGCGGCGCGTCGGTGGTGCTCGCCGAGACCCTGGGCTCCTACGCGGCCGTCCTGCACGCCGGACCGGGCCGGGCCGCGGTGGGCATCGAGGTGAGCGCGACGCACCACCGGTCCGCGCGCAGCGGCCTGGTGACGGGCACCGCCACGGCCCTGCACCTGGGCCGGACGACGGCCTCCTACGAGATCGTGGTGGTCGGCTCGGACTCGCGCCGGTTGGCCACGGCGCGCCTGACGTGCTTGCTGATCGACGAGCGACGCACCGACTGATCCTCGGCGACCGGACCGACGGGTGCCGCCGCCCCTGGCCCGCGCGCTGCGCGTCGACCAGCCGCTCACGCTCCGCGAGCCGCTCGGGCAGGTCGCGCAGGTCCAGCGGTCCGCTCGTCGCCGACCGCACCTGGCGTCGGCGGGCGATGAGGTCCTCGAGCCCACGACCCGACCCGCGGCGGGCGGCGCCGACCGCATCGCTCGCGAGCCGACGCTGCAGCGCCTCGGTGGTGACGACCCGGTGGGCCGCGGCGGGCGCGAACCCCAGACGTGCGAGGAATCGCTGCACCCCGCGCGAGCCGGGCAGCGGGACCGCGAACACCTGACCCGCGCCCACCTCCTCGGCGATCGTGAGGGCACCGGCGAGCAGGGCGTGGCCGAGCCCGCGACGGCGGTGGCCCTGGCTGACGTAGAGCGCCTCGACGTGCAGGCTGACGTCGTCGGTGAAGGGGCTGGGGCCGACCACACGGGTCAGCAGGAGCCCCGCGACGTCGCCGTCGACATGGCCCACCATCGCGTGCCCGCCCGGCGCGGCGAGCAGCGTGCCGAGCTGGTGGCGCAGCCGCTCGGCGTCGTTGCTGCAGAGCTGGGCACCGACGGCCGCCTCGGCCCGTGCCTCGAGGCACAGACCGACGAGACCGTCGAGGTCCTCGGGCACCGCCTCACGCACCTGCACACCTGGACGCACGGGGAACCGCCCTCCTCATCGTTCGGTCAGCACGGCCGCGCTCCCCGGGCGCATCCGGCGCACGCGTCGATGATGACAAAAGCATCACGATCCTGCGCGTCGGGCTGAGCCGAGCCTAGGCCCCGGGGGCAGCAGTGAATCACTCCACGGGGTGACGACGGGGCGCCGTCGGGCAGGCCCCAGCGCGGCGCGTGACGTACGCGACACAATCCGCCCTTATTGTTCTGGTCCTCGCCGGTCGCCGCACGCGGACGTCGAGGTCGCCCCACACCCCTGCCCACCGATCGCCCCCGACCGGACGGAGGTCCCAGGTGCGCCCAGCCGCGACCATGGACCGTTCCCCCACCACCCGCGCGGCCTGCAGCCGGCTGCTCGCACTGCTCGTCGGCGCACTCGCTCTGCTCGGGACGCTGCTCGGGCCCGCCGGCACGGCCCGTGCCGCGGTCGCCGAGTGCGTGCCCGACGCGTCGACCGGGTGCGTCACCGGCACGCTGCGCACCGCGGCGGGCGACCCCGCCGTCGGGGTCACGCTGACCGTCGAGGGCCCCGGCGGCGAGGTCACCGCGACGTCCGGCCCGGACGGACGCTGGTCGGCCCCCGTCGACGAGGCCGGCGAGTACACCGTCACCCTGGACCCGTCGACGCTCCCGGCGGGTGAGACGCTGCGCGACCCCGCCGGCAACCCGCGCACGGTGACGGCCCAACTCGGCGCCGCCGTGGGAGCGCTCTTCCCGCTCGGTGCGCCCACGGCACCACCCGCCACCGAGGGCGACGCCCCCGCCCCCGACCCGGGGGACGAGTCGGTGGACGCCGGCACGGGCGGCGAGCCCGGGGTCGACACCGTGCCCACGGGGACGACGAGCGGCGGCGGCATCACCTGGGACCGGGTCGCCCAGCAGGCCCTGGCCGGGATCGTGTTCGGCACCCTGCTGGCCCTGGCCTCCATCGGCCTGTCGCTCATCTTCGGCACGACCGGCCTGAGCAACTTCGCCCACGGGGAGCAGGTCACGATCGGAGGTGTGGTCGCCTACCTCGGGGTGCAGACCCTCGGTCTGCCGCTCGTGGCGGCCGGCGCGCTCGCCGTCGTGGTGGCCGGAGCGTCCGGGTGGCTGCAGGACAAGTTCATGTGGCACCCGCTGCGCAAGCGGCGCGTCGGCATGACGCAACAGCTCATCGTCACCATCGGGCTGGCCATCGCCCTCCAGTACACGTTCCAGTTCTTCTTCGGGGCCAGCTCGCTGCGCATCGTGACCGCGACCCCGCAGTCGATCCGGTTCGGCGGGGTGTTCATCACCCAGCAGTCCCTGATCTCGGTGATCATCGCGGCGGTCGTCCTGGCCGGCGTCGCGTACTTCCTCGTCGCGACCCGTACCGGCCGCGCCACGCGCGCCGTCTCGGACAACCCCGCCCTGGCCGCCGCGTCCGGCATCTCGGTCGAGCGGATCATCCGCATCGTCTGGACGTTCGGTGCGGCCCTGGCCGGGCTGGGAGGAGTCCTCATGGGCCTCTACCTGAACGCGACCGCCTGGAACATGGGCGGGACGCTGCTGCTCCTCATGTTCGCCGCGGTGACCCTCGGCGGCCTCGGGACGGCGTTCGGCGCTCTCGTCGGCTCGCTCGTCATCGGGCTGGTGGTCGAGATGTCGAACCTCGTCATCCCGTCCGACATGAGGTACGCCGGGGCGCTCGTCATCCTCATCCTCATCCTTCTGTTCCGTCCACAAGGCATCCTCGGCCGCGCCGAGCGCATCGGATAGCGAGGTCTCACCCATGGACTGGACCCGGATCCTCACCAACGTCGCCGGCGAGCTCATCGCCCCCACCACCGCGGCCTACGCCCTCGCGGCGATCGGTCTCAACGTGCACTTCGGCCTCACCGGCCTGCTCAACTTCGGCCAGGCGGGCTTCATGCTGCTGGGGGCCTACGGCTTCGCCATCTCCACGATCGCGGGCTTCCCCATCTGGCTGGCGCTGCTCGTCGCGATCGGCTGCGCCGTCGTGTTCGGCCTCATCCTGGGCATCCCCACCCTCAAGCTCCGTGGTGACTACCTCGCGATCGTCACCATCGCCGCCGCGGAGATCGTCCGGATCATCGGGCGCTCGACGGCGCTGACCGACCTCACCGGGGCGTCGTCGGGCCTGCGGGGGAACAGCTACAAGGAGACGTTCCAGGCGCTGTCGCCGTTCCCCGACGGGACGACCGACATCGGGCCGCTGTCCTACTCCAACAACGCGTCCAACAGCTGGTGGATCCGGATCGTCGGGTGGGCGCTCGTCGCCCTCGCCTGCCTGCTGGTGTGGCGCCTGAAGAACAGCCCGTGGGGCCGCGTCCTCAAGGGAATCCGCGAGGACGAGGACGCCGTCCGGTCGCTGGGCAAGAACGTGTACGCCTACAAGATGCAGGCGCTCGTCCTCGGCGGCGTGATCGGCGCGGTCGCGGGGATCATCTACGTCCTGCCACGCGCGGTGCAGCCCGACTCGATGGGCCGACCGATGACCTTCTTCGTCTGGACCATCCTGCTCCTCGGCGGCGCGGCCACCGTGTTCGGGCCCGTGCTCGGGTCGATGATCTTCTGGGCCGCGCTGCTCCTCATCAAGTCGGTCATGCGCTCGACCATCCCGCCCGAGGTCATGGGGACCCAGCAGATCGAGCAGTTCGGCTGGATCATCGTCGGTGTCACGCTCATGGTGCTGGTGATCTTCCGACCACAAGGGATGCTCGGAGACAAGAAGGAGCTGGCGATCAATGCCCACTGACCGCACCCGCCCGCAGCCCGACGCCCCGGTGACGCACGGCGCGACGGCCGTCGCGGTCCCCAGCCGGGCGCAGGAGCTGCGCACCCACTTCGCCGGACTCGACCGCGTGCCGGGCGTCCCCAAGCCCGACCCGATCGTCGTCGCCGACCACGTCACGCGGCACTTCGGCGGGATGACCGCCGTCGACGTCGACCACCTCGAGGTCGAGCGGGGCGCCATCACCGCGCTCATCGGCCCCAACGGTGCCGGCAAGACGACCCTGTTCAACCTGCTGACGGGCTTCGACAAGCCGAGCACGGGCACCTGGACGTTCGAGGGTCGCTCGCTGTCCGGTACGCCGGCGGCGAAGGTCGCTCGCACGGGCATGGTCCGGACCTTCCAGCTCACCAAGGCGCTGAGCCGGATGACGGTCATCGAGAACATGCGGCTCGGGGCGACCGGCCAGCCCGGCGAGAACCTCGGCGCCGCGCTCATCCCGGGGCTGTGGCGGTCACGGGAGCGGGAGATCACGGAGCAGGCCGAGGAGCTCCTCGCCCGGTTCAAGCTCGACACGAAGCGGGACGACTTCGCCGGCAGCCTGTCCGGTGGCCAGCGCAAGCTCCTGGAGATGGCGCGGGCGCTGATGAGCAGGCCGACGATGGTCATGCTCGACGAGCCGATGGCCGGCGTGAACCCCGCGCTCACCCAGTCCCTGCTGGGGCACATCCAGGCCCTGCGCGACGAGGGCACCACCGTGCTCTTCGTCGAGCACGACATGCACATGGTCCGCCACATCTCGGACTGGGTGGTCGTCATGGCCGAGGGGCGCATCGTCGCCGAGGGCCCGCCGCAGTCGGTCATGAACGACCAGGCCGTGATCGACGCGTACCTGGGGGCGCACCACGACACCGACCTCGGTGACGACTCGCTCCTCGACGAGCCCGCCGACACCGCGTCCGCCGCGGACGCGACCACCACCGCCCAGGAGGGCAAGCCGTGACGACCGAGACGCAGACCGACACCCACCGCGGCGCCCCCGCCGGCGAGCCGCTGCTCGCGGCCACCGACCTCGTCGCCGGCTACCTGCCGGGCGTCGACATCCTGGGCGGCTGCAACCTCGTGGTGCACCCCGGCGAGCTCGTCGGGATCATCGGGCCCAACGGCGCCGGGAAGTCCACCCTGCTCAAGGCGCTGTTCGGCCTGGTCAGCGTCCGGTCCGGGTCCGTGGTGCTCCAGGGCGAGGACATCACCAACCACCGCGCCGACTCCCTCGTGCGGCGCGGCGTCGGCTTCGTCCCGCAGAACAACAACGTCTTCCCCTCGCTGACCATCGAGGAGAACCTCCAGATGGGGCTGTTCCAGGCCCCCAAGCGGTTCGCCGAACGGTTCGACTTCATCGTCGACCTCTTCCCCACCCTCGGGGACCGGCGCAAGCAGCGCGCCGGCTCCCTCTCCGGGGGCGAGCGGCAGATGGTGGCGATGGCTCGGGCGCTCATGATGGACCCGTCGGTGCTCCTCCTCGACGAGCCGTCCGCGGGCCTGTCCCCCGTGCGCCAGGACGAGACCTTCATCCGGACCCGCAAGATCAACCGCGCCGGCGTGTCGATCGTCATCGTCGAGCAGAACGCCCGGCGCTGCCTGCAGATCTGCGACCGCGCCTACGTGCTCGACCAGGGCCGCAACGCCTACTCGGGGCCCGGGCGCGAACTCATGCACGACCCCAAGGTCATCGAGCTGTACCTCGGCACGCTCGCGACCGACGTCGAGGCGGCGGAGCAGTCCCAGGGCTGAGCGTCACGGACGGGGGCGCACCGCGGTGCGCCCCGGTCCCGTTCACCTAGGCCTCCGCTCGGAGCCTGGGGCCGGACGCACCGGGGCCCGGTCAGGTTCACCTGACCGGGCCCCGTTCGTGACGTCCTGGCGGCCTACAGCTCGCCGGGGACCTCGGACACCCAGGTGTACTTGTTGTCCGGGCCGAACTGGTAGATCCCGATCAGCGCCGCCGAGGGGTCGTTGTCCTCGTTGAACGGGCCGGCCCCGGAGACCGCCTCGTAGTCGATCTCCTCACCGCTCTCCAGCAGGTCGGCGCACTCGGCGAAGCCGGCGCACTCGGTACCGCCCTCGGCGCCGGAGACGGCGGCGAGGTTCTGCTGGATCGTGGGACCGTCGGTGGCGCCGCCGCGGACCGCTGCGAGGGCCGACAGGATGACGGCGTCGTAGGACTCGGCCGAGTAGGCGAAGTCCGTCAGGTCGGGGTCGACCTCGAGCAGACGCTCGCGGAACTCCCCGGCCGCGTTGGCACCGGGCAGCGTGCCCTTGGACCCCTCGAGCAGCCCGGCCTCGAAGTCGGCGCTGTAGTCGGCGAGGTTCCCGTCGACGAAGTAGAGCTTCGACGTGTCGAAGCCGGCCGCGGCGAGCGCCGGGACCAGCAGCTTGGTCTGGTCGAAGGAGATCACGACGAGCGCGTCCGGGTTCGTGGCCAGCGCCGCCGTCACCACCGACGCGATGACGTCGTCGGAGGCCGGGTCGAACTCCTGGCCCGCGTTGCCGTAGACGACGGTGCCACCGGCCGCCTCGTACGCCTCCTTGGCCTGGTCGCGGAGCGTGATGCCGTAGTCGTCGTTGAACACGAGGAAGCCCACGGTGGCATGGCCGTCCTGGGCGAGCAGGTTGCCCAGCGCCCGGCCCTGCAGCACGTCCGACGGTGCGGTCCGGAAGTAGTACGGGTCGTAGCCGGACAGCTGCGTGGAGGTGTTCGCGGGCGAGATCTGCACGACCTCGGCGCCCGTGATGTCGTCGACGACGTTGAGCGTCACCGAGGACGCCGCCGCGCCGATGACCACCGCGACGTCCTGGCTGAGGAGGTCGGTGACGGACTGCGTCGCGACCTCCGCGTTCTCGGCGTCGGAGGAGTCGGCGTGGATGATCTCGACGTCCGCGCCCAGCACGCCGCCGGCCTCGTTGATCTCCTGCTCGGCGAGGTCGACGCCCGCGATCTCGGGCGGGCCGAGGAAGGCGAGCGAACCCGTGACCGGCAGCAGCGTGCCGATGGTCAGCGGCTGGCCGCTCGCGGAGGTCTCTCCACCGCCGGTCCCGGTGTCGGTGTCCGTCCCGGCGTCATCGGTGCCGGAGCACGCGGTCAGGACGAGGGCGACGGTGCCCGCCAGGGCCGCGGCGCGCACGGCGTGGGTGGATCGCTTCATGGGGTACTCCTCTGCTGAGTACTGCTCGGCTCGGGGGACGTGCTCGACCCGCCCGGACTGTTGGGCGGAAACGTACCTGCTCGATGTGTCCACGATGTGACGCTGCTCATCTCACGCCGCGTCGTTGCCGAGTTGTGACCAAAGGGGCGAGCCCGGTCCCCCGTTCGGGGAACCGGGCTCCGCCGGGTGCGTCGGCGCCGGGCCGACGCCGGTCGCTCGGTGCGTCAGCTCCCGCCGCCGACCTGCTCGATGACGGCGTCGGCCACCTCGCGCATGGTGAGGCGACGGTCCATCGACGTCTTCTGGATCCACCGGAACGACTCGGGCTCGGACAGCCCCATCTTGGTCATGAGCAGACCCTTGGCGCGGTCCACGCGCTTGCGGGTCTCGAACCGCTCGGCGAGGTCGGCCACCTCGGACTCGAGCGCCGAGATCTGCGCGTAGCGCGAGATCGCGATCTCGAGCGCCGGCAGCAGGTCGGCGGGGCTGAACGGCTTGACGACGTACGCCATGGCGCCGGCGTCCCGAGCGCGCTCGACGAGCTCGGTCTGGGAGAACGCCGTGAGCAGGACGACCGGTGCCAGGTGCGCCTTGCCGATGCGCTCCGCGGCGGAGATGCCGTCCAGGACGGGCATCTTGACGTCCATGACGACGACGTCCGGGCGCAGGTCGGTCGCCAGCTGGACCGCGGTCTCGCCGTCGCCTGCCTCCCCGACGACGTCGAAGCCCGCCTCGCGCAGGGTCTCGACGACGTCCATGCGGATGAGCGCCTCGTCCTCGGCGACGACGGCGCGGCGGGCGGGACGCTCGGCCTTGGCCGGGGCGGCGTCGGCCGGCTGGTCGAGCAGGGGCGGGAGGTCGAGCGGGACGGAGGTCGTCGCGCTCTGGTCCGGGTCGCTGGTGGTCACGGGCACACACTATCGGCGCGTACCGGCTCGGCACGTGAAGAGCTGCGTCGTGTGTGCCACAGGCGCCGGCGCCGCGTCCCGGCTCTCCGGGTCCCAGGGTGACCCCTTCTGCCTCGACCGTGGTTCGTCACCGGGTAGCCTTTCCGGCGTGCCGCGCCCGCGCGGCACGTGCCCCGATAGCCCAACCGGCAGAGGCGTTCGGCTCAAACCCGATCCAGTGTGGGTTCGAATCCCACTCGGGGCACAGTATTTGCGCAGGTCAGAGGCTGTGGATAACCCTCCTGCCCCCGCAGAGGTCCGTTTCTGCCCCCACGGGTGCGAAAATTGGCCCCGTGGCGGCTGTCGAGACCAGAGCGAGGCGGGACGGCTCCACGGCGTACCGCGTGTTCTGGCGCGACCCCAACGACGGCTCCCGGCGGAGCATGACATTCGACGACAAGGGCGAGGCCGAGCGGGCGGCCACGCTGCTGAACGCCAACGGCCAGCACCTCAGCCTCGCCATCGACGTCGCGAAGGCCATCAGGCAAGACGGTCCCACCGTCGACGACGTCGTCGAGGAGCACATCACGCTGCTCATGCGGGTCGGGGACGACACACGTGCCGGGTACAGGCTGCGGGCCCGCGACCACATCAGCCCCCACATCGGCCAACTGCGCGTCGCATCGCTCACCTGGCAGCAGGTGACGCGGTGGGTGCAGCTGCTCCAGGACAAAGGGTTGTCGACCAAGACCATCGCCAACGTCCACGGTCTGCTCTCAGCGGCGATGAACACCGCGGTCAGGCTGGAGTACCGCAAGGACAACCCGTGCAGCGCCATCCGACTCCCCCGCACGCAGCGAGGCGGCGACGAGATGGTCGTGCTCGAGCCGTCCGAGCTCGACCTCATCCTCGATCAGCTCGCCGCCCCGGCGTGCTCGCTCGCGCCGGATTCGGCGACGCGACGCTCCTGCTGGTTGTGGTGCCGTCCGCACCGCAATGGGCGGTCATCCACCTGTTCTTCACCTCCCAGGGTGAGCGTCGCCACATGAACCTGACGTCGATGGTCTCCACACTCCCGCGCGCGGTCACCGAGATCGGCGCAGCCCGAGTGCACGCCGACCGGGGGCCGGTGTACCACTACGCCACCCTCCGTCGACCCGGCGAGGACCCTCGCTTCCGCGCTCGCACCGGAACGGCGCCCTGGCACCACGCCAGCGGCGGCCACGATGGGTGGGTCCTCGTGCTCCTGGTGAGTCAGGGACTGGGCGACACGATGGCGATCGAGGAAAGGGTAGGTGACCGCTGGGAGCCTGTGAGCTGACCGCCAATCGGAACATCTGCCGCACGCTGTCAGCGGAGTCGGCCTTGACAGGCACTGTGGATTACCGAGACCGCTCGCTGATCACACTGGTCGGCGGCCGCGGGAACCGAGCGGCTTAGCCCTTTTCGCCCTGGCGGGCATCGGACCGCACCTCTTGGGCCTTCTTCCACCCGTGTGGCGTCAGTCCTCGGGGCTTGAAGACCGACAACACGACCGCTGCGAGCAGCAGGATGGCGGCCGAGCCGGCGTGCAGCAGCGGTGACCACAGCGGGTAGGCCGCCTCGTCTGCAATTGGAGTCCCAGTAAACGTCGGGGTGTGCAGGCTGCGGGTGTAGAGAAGGAGGACGACGGTGGCGGTCACGGTGATAGCGAGCTTGATCACCACCCAGTAGTGCCGAAGAAGCCCCCACGCCGTTCCCAGCGCACCAACAACTCCGGTGAGCAGGGACGCCAAGCACAGCGGCACCAGCACCGTCCACGCGAGGAGATCCATCGTCTGGTAAAGCGTGCGCGCTGCTGACAGCTCGTCCGTCGCGATCGCCGCAACGGCAACAGCACCGAACGCGACGGGGACTGCTGCAGGGCTGGTTGACACTCCATCTGTGGGACGAGGTCCCGCTGGAAGGATGTCGCTGTGCCTAAGAAGTTCCCGCCCGAGTTCAAGCGTGACGTCGTGCGGGTCGCCCGCCGCGGCGATCTGAGTCACGCCGAGGTCGCCGCCGACTTCGACGTCTCCGTGGAGTCGGTGCGGCGCTGGGTGCGCCAGGCCGACATCGACGACGGGGTCGTGGATGGCAAGACCACCAGCGAGCAGAACGAGCTGGTCCAGCTGCGCCGGGACAAGCGCCGGCCGGAGCAGGAGAACGAGATCCTGCGCCGCGCGGCGGCCTACTTCGCCGCCGGCTCGCTCCCAAATGAGCTACCCGCTGGTCCGTGACCTGGCCGCCGAGGGCATCCCGGTGCGGTTGACCTGCGGGGTGCTGGGCCACTCCAGGCAGGCGTACTACGCCTGGCTGGCCGACCCGATCAGCGATCGGGAGCTGGAAGATGCCTATCTGACCAACGCGTTGATCGACGCCCACGGCGACGACCCGGAGTTCGGCTACCGGTTCCTGGCCGACGAGCTCGAGCGAGCAGGCCACGTGGTCGGCGAACGGCGCGTCTGGCGGCTGTGCTCCCAGCAGCGGCTGTGGTCGGCGACCGTGCGCAAGGGCAGGCGCGGGACCGGCAAGTCGCCGGGACCGGCGGTCCACGACGACCACGTCCAGCGCAACTTCACCGCCCAGGAGCCGGACCAGGTGTGGGTCACCGACATCACCGAGCACCCCACCGCCGAAGGCCGGCTGTACTGCTGCGCGATCAAGGACCTGTTCAGCAACCGGATCGTCGGCTACGCCCTGGACGAGCGGATGACCGCCCAGCTCGCCGTCACCGCCCTGCGCACCGCCGTCGCCCGCCGTCAGCCAACCGGTGTCGTGGTGGTGCACTCGGACCGAGGAGCCCAGTTTCGAGCGCGAAGCTTCCGGGCCGTCCTGACCGCCGCCGGACTGCAGGGCTCAATGGGACGGGTCGCCTCCGCCGGCGACAACGCCGCCATGGAGTCCTGGCACGCGCTGCTGCAGAAGAACCTCCTGAACCGTCACCGCTGGTCCACCCGTGACGAGCTGCACGACGCGATCGTGTTCTGGATCGAACGCACCTACAACCGCCGTCGACGCCAGCGCGCCCTCGGCAAGCTCACCCCGGTCGAGTACGAGCTCGCCTTCACCGCCCAGAACGCCGCCCTTGCGGCATGATCACCACTCACCCCGTGTCAACCGGAGCTGCAGCAGTCCCACGACCGCACCCAGCCAGCCGACCGAGGCGCTGATGTGGGCAACCAGGGTGGCCTTGCGCACCCCCGGCTGCATCATCGCGGGCTGAGGAAGGCGCTTGCAGCGCCCGAGCCGACGGAGTGCCGACCCGGCCCGTGCTCACCACCCGTGAGCAGTGCCACCAAACCCAGAGTCGCCACGACGAGAAGTACGACCAGTCCGATCCGCTTCACCCACCTGGGCGCGGGCGGCGGACCTGCCGAAGAGTGCTGAGCAGGCGCCGGCGTGCCACCGCTGGACGTGGGATGCCCTTCCGATGACCCGGCCATAGTTCCACTCTCCTTCTGCTGCTCTTGCGCCGCACTTTGCGAGACAGTCTGTCACGTGCCCGGCGGCCCGTCTTCGGTCGCGTCGACCTGTAGCGTTCGCATGGTGCCGAGGTTGTGGCGTGACACCGTCGATGCGCACCGGCTCGCTGTCCGGAAGGCCGTGGTGGACGCGGCAGGCTCACTTGTGCGTGAAGCCGGCCCCGGTGCGGTCACGATGTCGAACCTGGCCGACCGTGCGGGCATCGGACGGGCGACCATTTACAAGTACTTCCCCGACGCGGCGTCGGTGTTGCTCGCCTGGCATTCGGATCAACTGCACCGCCACCTGGACCGCCTGGTCGAGGTCCGCAACCAAGCCTCCGACCCGGGCCAGGCACTGCGGCTGGTGCTGGCGTCGTATGCCGGCCTCTCCTCGGCGCAGCCCGTCGGCGAGCTGGCGGCGGCGCTGCACCGTGGGAGTCACGCGGCGGAGGCAGTCGACGAGCTCCGCACCTTCTTGAGCGATGTGATGCTGGCGGCCGTGTCGAGCGGCGCGGTCCGGGCCGATGTCCCCACCGACGAGCTGGTCCGCTACTGCGTGCACGCGCTGGGCGCTGCCGGCGACGTCGCGAGCCCGGACGTGCTCGACCGCCTCGTGCAGCTGGTCCTGACCGCCCTACGGCCCAGCCCCCGCGAGGCCCAGACCCCAGATCTGCACTCCCGAGCGGCCGGCGACTGACCGCAAGAGCTCGTGGCACCGAGCTCGTGCACCACGGCGGACTGCCGCCTACGCGCGCCCGCTACCCCGCCAGCTGCGCAGGAGGTCGGCAACCTCACCGGGCTGCTCGTCCGCGAGCGCGCCGATCTCCGCGCGCTTGACCGCTGTCTCGTTCACCGCGCGGCGCGGCGCGGAGATGGCGATCGTGTCACCGTCGTGGAAGGGCAAGATCGGGCTCTCCTCGACCTTCGTCAGCTCGCTGATGTCAGGCACACCGATTGAGGACTTGCGCGAGCGGCTCGTGACTACGAGGAACGCGATCACGAGCGCGAGCAGCACCGCGCCGGCGATGACGCCCGTGCGGATGAGCTCCGCTTGCTCGGCCGCCCTGGATTCCGCGGCCGCCGCGGCCAGCTCGGCCTGCGCCGCCTCCGCGGTCAGCATGTCGAACTGCATGGCGGCGACCTCGATGGTGTCGCCCCGGACCGGGTCGATGCCCGCCGCGACGCTGACCAGCGCGGACACCTCTTCCATGTTCAGCGCAGCGCCCGCCTGCTGGTCGACCACCACCGAGACCGACTGCCGGCGGACCGTGCCCGGCGCCATGATCGTCAGCTCGGTTGTCTTGTCGACCGCGGGGTTCAGCGTCTCGCTCGACTTGGCGTAGGTGCTCTCCCCCACCCAGCCTCCAGTACCGACGTACTCCTCACGGGTGGTCGAGGAGGCAAGCGGCGGCACCCCATCCGTGGCCGTGAAGCTCTCGCTGGTGCGGTCGGTGTTGTCGAGGTTCAGCTCGGCGTTCACGGTGACGACCGCCTTGCCGGGGCCGACCACCCGGTCGAGCATCGCCTGCACCGACGAGGTCACGCGCCGCTCGTACTCGGCGGTCTTCTGGTCGGAGAGTCCGCCCGCCGGCGCGCCGCCGACCGCCGAGAGCACCCGGCCCTCGGAGTCGATCACCGCGACGTCGGTCGGCTTCATGTTCTGCACGCCCGCCGAGACCAGGTGGACGATCGACTGGACCTGCGCCGGCTCGAGGGTCGTGCCGCGCGCGGTCTTGACGAACACCGAGGCGGTGGGGTCGGCGGTCTGGGAGACGAAGACGCTCTCCTCGGGCAGCGCGAGCTTGACCGTCGCGGCCTCGACGCCGTTGATCGCGCCGATCGTCTTGGCGAGCTCGCCCTCCATCGCGCGCTGGTACGTCGTCTGCTGCTGGAACTCCGACGCCGTCATGCCCATGTCGTCGAGCAGCGAGTAGCCCGCGCCGTCGGACGACGCCGGCAGGCCCGCGGCGGCGACCTTGAGACGGGTCGCGTACAGCCGGTCGGCCGGCACGAGGATCGTGCGGCCGCCGTCGGTGAGCTCGTACGGCACGCCCTCGCCGTCGAGCTGGTCGACGATCGCGCTCGCGTCCGCGGCCGAGACGTCCGCGAACAGCGGGCTCATCGTCGGCCTGGTGAGGAACGCGGACAGCGCGACGAGGCCGAGCACCAGCCCGGCGACACCGATCAGAAGGAACAACCGACGCCGTAACGATGATCGGGTTGCGGCGGCTCCGCCTGGGCGAGCGGTGGCTACGGTCCCGGTGGTCATCAGGCCGACATCCTCATGGTCGTGGCGGACGGCACGACGCCTCTGCTGGCATGCCAACGTGGTTGGCAGCGCAGCCAGACACGGCCGGTGACTGAGCACCTCATCGACGGCATGTGCCGTCGATTGAGGTCTACACCGCAGCCACTCGAGCACCGACCGCGTCAACGGGGGCCATGACGCAGGACGCGTCAGGACGCCCGTGGCGTCAGCCGGCCGATTCCTGCGAAACGACCGGCGTCAGCTGCGCACGAGCCTTGCGATCGCCTCGGAGGCTTCCTTCAGCTTCGCGTCCTGCTCCTCGCCGCCGGTGCGGGCCGCATCCACGAGGCAGTGGCTCATGTGTTCGTCAAGAAGTCCGAGTGCGACAGACTGTAGCGCTCTGTTGACCGCCGACACCTGCGTCAAGATGTCGATGCAGTACTTGTCCTCGTCGACCATGCGGGCGATGCCGCGGACCTGACCCTCGATCCGACGCAACCGCGTGAGATGGTCGTCCTTCGTGCTGCTGTATCCCACCATGGCCGTCGCCCGTCGCTCAGAGGAAACCTTCACTAGAGTGCAGTTTACCCCCGGGGTAATACCAAAGCCGCGGCAGCGCCACGCTGTTCACTCGGAGTTGGTGATCTCCCGCCAGGTGCGACCGCTGTCGTCCGTGCGGTGGATGCGGGTATCGAAGGCGGCCACAAAGCCGCCACCTCCCACGGCCACGAGCTCCTCAGGTGGTCCCATCGGAGATCCCGGGCCCGACCACCGCTCGCCGTCGAACGTCCAGAGCGCGCCGTCGATGTCCAGCCCCGAGAGCACAGGGGAAGAATTGACCTCACCTGCCCCGTCACTTCCCGGCTCACTGGTCGAGGGGACGTGGTCGATGACGACCAGAGGTGTCGGCGGTGGGCTCGGGAAGACGCCGAACGTGTCGCCGCCATCGGTGCTGAGCAGAAGACCCTCGGCAGTCGTGGCGATCAGCCGTCCGTCGCCCCCGGGAACGGCCTCGAGGTCCCGCGCTGCCAGCCGGGCGCCGTCGCGCCAGGTTCGGCCGCCGTCGTCGCTGCGACGCACCGTCCCGCTCGTCGAGTCCCATCCGTAGACGCGTGAGTCCTCGGCGGTCAGCGCGTGGAAGTCACTCTGCCCGCCGAGGCTGAGCTCGTGCCACGTCTCCCCCGTCGTCACTGCGCAGCAGCCCGAGATTGGCCGGGCCTGACTCCCCGACACCAGGGTGACCGCTGGCGAGAAACACGTCGGGGGCCGTGATCGTGAACCCCATCGTGTCCCGGCGTGCGTCGCCTACGGGACTGATGCTCGAACCTTCCAGGGCAAAGAGACCGCTGTGCGTCGCGGCGTAAAGGACCCCGTCTGCCGGGTTCACCTCGAGTCCGTGGACGTGACCGATGTCGCCGGGCACGTCTGCGCCCGTTGCGGGTGGTGGACCCTCGGTTCCGGTGGAGGTGCATGCAGCGAGCGTGACGAGGCCGGCGAGTGACACGGCGGCACGCACGGCGAAGAGAGCGGGTCGCATGGAAGTTCCTTCAGCGTGGAGCAGACGCGGCGGTGGGGGCCGGGGCAACCGACCCCCACCGCGCGATGATCAGGTGGGTCAGATGGTCTGGAGCATCTGCTCCATCTCGGCGATCTCGGTCGTCTGGGCGTCGATGATCGTCTGCGCGAGCTCGAGCGCCTGCGGGTTCTCCCCGTCTGCGAGCTCCGCCTCGGCCATGTCCACAGCGCCACGGTGGTGCTCGATCATCAGCTCGAGGAACCGCTGGTCGAAGTCCGCGCCCGACAGGGCGGCGAGCTCGTCCATCGCGGCCTCCTGGTCCATGCCGCCCATGTCCATCCCGCCGTGGTCCATACCTCCCATGTCGCCCTCGGCCGCCGGCTCTTCACCCCACGCCTCGAGCCACGAGTTCATCTCGTCGATCTCCGGTCCCTGGGCGGCGGAGATGTTCTCTGCGAGCGCGCGGACTTCTCCAGTGGAAGCGTTGGACACCGCGAGGTCGGCCATCTCGATGGCCCCCTCGTGGTGGATGATCATCATCTGGGCGAACTCGACGTCGGCGTCGTTGTGAGCCGCGTCGACGGCGGCTGTCTCCTCGGACGTTCCAGTCGTTGCCTCCGGGGCGACGGTCGGGTCGGTGCCCTCCGAGCTGCCGCCACAGGCGGCGAGGGTCACGGCAAGGGCCAGGGTGCCGCCTGCAGCGGCGATACGGGTCTTCAGGGTCATCAAAGTCTCCATCGTCGGTCGCCCACAGACGGGGCGACGTTCCTGTCTGGGCATGCCGGTTCGGTGCGCGTCTCGGCTCTCGCGGACGCGCCGCGGCGACCTCTACACCCGCATGACGCACAGGGAGAACTCGGGTATCGGCACCGCTCGTCGGGTTCTGGCGGACCGGCGTGCAGCCGCTGTCGGGACGCTGCCTCGCGGTCCCGCTTCGCTCGGTATGCGCCGCCTCCAGCGCTCGGCAAGGCGGAAGAGTACGAGACCGATCCCTCCGGCCAGCGCGAGAACGCAGCCGGTCATCACCAGCCCGTGGACGGCATGGTCGCCGGGGTGGGATGAGCCGACGACGGTGGTGGTGACCTGTGGTGCCGATGCGGCGTCGATACCCGCCGAACGCATGGACCCGGCGGTGTGCTCAGCGGTCGCGGCCACCGCAGGCAGGAGGCTGTGGGCTCCGGCTTGCGCCACGGCTCCGGACGCACCGTGCATCAGCGCCAGGCCCACGAGGACCGCTGAGGCGAGGGCGAGCGCGGTGAATCTGCGCATGTTCTCGCCGTGCCCCCTTGAGCTCACCCGTTCGGAGTCCTGATCGTTGGTGCCTCACCGAGGTTAACAACGGTTGCGCACCTCCACCGACTCGGCGGTCCAGCCGCCGAGGCGCCTTCATCGGTTCTTGACCAACCGTGAAGGCCCGCGACCATCTGGCCTCTGGAGGATCGGTACATGAGCACTGAAGTGGCGCGACGCCGCGCAACTGATGCCGACGCGGCGGATCCCCGCGGCGCCGCACCGCCGCGCCGATCGGCCTGGACCGTGCTGACGGGCGCGCTGGGCGCGATGATGGGTGTAGCACCTCACGTGCTGCATCATGTGGGCCCGCTCGTGGGCACCGCACTCGTCGCCGGTGCGGGCGGTACTGCACTCTTCGGCCTGCTCGGCCTCGTCGCCTCGGTGCCGATGCTGCTCAGGCTCAGACGCCGTTTCGGGAGCTGGCGGGCACCCGCGCTCGCACTGGTCGTGTTCGCAGCGATGTTCCTTGTCTCGACGCTCGTGATCGGGCCACGTATCAGTGGTGTGGACAACCCCGTCAACCCCGAGATCACCGACGTCGAGCACGGCGAGCACCATCCCGCGTGAACGCGCCGGGCACCCCCGTGAGGGCGGCCCCCGACGGCCGGCGGCGCCGCGGGTGCGCCGCCGGCCATGGCCACGCAGCTATGCCGTGTGCGCCGGGCGACCGCCAGGGCGGTCGTACCACTGCTCGAGCCACGTCTGCAGCTGGGCGATCTCGCGGGCCTGCTCAGTCCGGATGTTTTCGCACAGCGCGAGCAGGTCAGGGTGCTCCGCGCGGTCGAGGCAGACCCTGGCTTCCCTGAGCGCGGCCCAGTGGTGCCGGACCATCGACCGCATGAACGCGATCTCGTACTCGGCGCCGTACAGAGACTCGAGCCGGTGCATCGCACGCATGTCGCCCCGGCTCATCTGCGGTTCGTAGCTGATGCCGTACCACTCGTCGAGCCAGCCCTGCATCAGGTCGACCTGCGCAGACTGAGACTCGATGATCGACTCGCACATGTCGCGCAGCTCGGTGTGGGTGGCCTTCGCCACGCACGTCTCGGCCATCATCACCGCCATGGTGTGGTGATCGATCATGTCCTGCAGAAAGTCGACCTCGAACCGTGCTGTCTGCACGGTCGACGCGGGTGCGTCGGTGACGAGAGGGCGGCGGCCGCGCTGGCTCCGGTCAGGAGCGAGCCTGTCGCGAGCACCGCAGCCGCGACGACCGCCAGGGGACGACGCACGTGCTGAGCCTGTTCGTGGTTCATGATCCCTCCAGTGGTGCCTCTGGGTTGGCCTGAGAGCGAGGGAGGGGCCTTCATACGGCGGGCGTCGGCGCGCTCTAGCCCGGTAGGACCAGGGCGTCCTCGCTCACAAGTGCCGACCGCCCAGCGAAGGGTCAGCCGATAGCGGCCAGCAGCTCGGAGCAGGCCGCCTCGCACGCTCGGCACGCCTCGGCGCAGATGCGGCAGTGCTCGTGCATCCCTGCGTGCGCCTCACACTCGTCACCGCAGGACTTGCATGCCGTGACACATGCCTGCACCACCGCGCGGGTGATGTTCGCGTCATACCCGGTGTGCCGGGACAGCACGTTGGCGGCGGCAACGCAGATGTCGGCACAGTCCAGGTCGGTGCGGATGCACTTGCGCAGGTCCGCCACCATCTCCTCGCTCAGGCACGCGTCGGCGCAGGCGGTACACGCCTGGGCACACTGCAACAGGGCGTCGACAGCTTGTGCCAGCAGCTGCCGGTCGAGCTTGATCTCGGCCGGGTAGCTCTCCATCATCGCGGCGGTATGCATGCGTACCTCCAGGGCCTCACTGGTTGACGGACGACGCCTCAGCGGTGTCGGCTCGCGCCGTCCCCTGACATGAATGACCGTACCCGGGCACCGTATCGACGCCACTCGGAGGCGGTGGCTCTCGCCGGACTATGGCGACGCATCAGAGCGCACGGACCACCAGGCGCCCTCTACGAATGGCAAGGGTCCCTGAGCTTCCGAAACCGGTCACGCCCCTCAGGACAAGCTGGACACGCGCACCTTTGGCTCTGTCCGTGACCGCAGCCCCTCCCCGGCGGTCGTCGGGCTGACGGAGATGGCGCGGAACCTGCGAAGACGCAGGCTGTTCGTCACCACGAACACCGAGGAGAACGCCATCGCCGCGCCCGCGATCAAGGGGTTGAGCAGCCCGGCCACCGCGAGCGGGATCGCCGCGACGTTGTAGGCAAAGGCCCAGAAAAGGTTGCCCTTGATCGTCGAGAGTGTCCGTCGGGAGAGCCGCACAGCATCGACGGCAGTGCGCAGGTCGCCACGCACCAGCGTGAGGTCGCTCGCCTCGATCGCCACATCGGTGCCGGTGCCCATCGCGATGCCCAGGTCGGACTGGGCCAGCGCGGCCGCGTCGTTCACGCCGTCGCCCACCATCGCCACCACCCGGCCGGCGGCCTGCAGGTCGCGCACGACGCGCACCTTGTCTTCCGGCAGGACCTCGGCGATCACCTCGCTGACCCCGACCTGCCCGGCGATGGCGTGCGCTGCACGGGCGTTGTCTCCGGTGAGCAGCACGGGCCGCAGCCCGAGCTGTCGCAGCTCGGCCACGGCCTGCGCCGAGGTGGGCTTCAGGGTGTCGGCGACCACGAGCAAACCTCGGACGGTCCCGTCCCAGCCGACGGCGACCGCGGTCTGCCCGGCGGACTCCGCCTCGTCGAGCGCGGCGGCAAGGACGTCGTCAAGGCGCTGGGCCCATTGCTCGGCCATCCAAGTGACGCGTCCAGCCGCGACCGCGTGCCCCTCCACCACGCCTGCGACGCCCAGTCCCTGGGTGCTCGCGAACGATTCAACGACGGGCAGCTGCCCCACCCGTTCGCGAGCGCCCATGGCGATCGCGGTGGCGATCGGGTGCTCGGAGGCATCCTCGAGCGCGCCGGCCAGTCGGAGCACCTGCTCGGGGTTCACCCCGTCCGCGGGCACGACGTCGACCAGTCGCATCTGCCCCGTGGTGACCGTGCCGGTCTTGTCCAGGACGATCGTGTC
The DNA here is from genome assembly GCF_031582905.1 of Cellulomonas sp. ATA003. Taxonomy (NCBI): domain Bacteria; kingdom Bacillati; phylum Actinomycetota; class Actinomycetes; order Micrococcales; family Cellulomonadaceae; genus Cellulomonas; species Cellulomonas sp. ATA003. The sequence goes on along the minus strand of NZ_CP133990.1, from coordinate 1,553,935 downwards.
CACGGTGCGTGTCGACTCCAGCACCTGGGGACCCTTGATCAGGATCCCGAGCTGGGCTCCCTTGCCCGTGCCCACCATGAGGGCCGTCGGGGTGGCCAGTCCGAGCGCGCACGGGCACGCGATGATCAGCACGGCCACCGCCGCAGTGAAGGCCATCTCGGCTCCCGCCCCAGCGCCGAGCCAGAACCCGAGTGTTCCCACCGCGAGCGTGATGACGACCGGAATGAACACAGCCGAGACCCGGTCCGCCAGTCGCTGCACCGGCGACTTCCCGGTCTGGGCCTCCTCGACCAGCCGCGCCATCTGGGCGAGCTGAGTGTCCGCCCCGACCCGGGTGGCACGAATCAGCAGCCGGCCGCCGGCGTTGACCGTCGCCCCGACGACGAGGTCACCCGGACCCACCTCGACGGGCACGGGTTCGCCGGTGAGCATCGACGCGTCGATAGCGGAGGCGCCGTCGACGACGACGCCATCGGTGGCGACCTTCTCGCCCGGGCGGACCACGAACTGGTCGCCAACCGCGAGCTCGTCGACCGGGACGCGGACCTCTGCACCGTCCCGGATCACCGCGACGTCCTTGGCCCCCATCTCCAGGAGCGCGCGCAGGGCCGCGCCCGACTGCTTCTTGGCCCGGGCCTCGAGATAGCGGCCGAGGAGGATGAACACGGTGACCGCAGCGGCGACCTCGAGGTAGATCTCATGCGCACCCCCGCCGCGCTCAGGAACCAGGTCGAACGCCATCCGCATCCCGGGCGTGCCGGCGGCTCCGAAGAACAGCGCGTACAGCGACCAGACGAAGGCGGCCAGCACACCCACACTGATCAGCGTGTCCATCGTCGCGGCCGCGTGCTTGGCGTTGACCCACGCGGCGCGGTGGAACGGCCAGGCACCCCAGACGACCACGGGTGCCGCCAGCGTCAGAGAGAGCCACTGCCAGTTGTCGAACTGAAGGGGTTCGATCATCGACAGCGCGACGACCGGTGCGGCGAGCACCGCCGAGATGAGCAGGCGTCGCCGGAGCGATGCCGCCGGGTCAGCCTCCACCGGCTCCTGTGCTGGCGCGGTGGATGCTCCTGCCACGCGGGTCTGCCGCACCGTGGCCGTGTACCCGGTCGCCTCGACCGTCGCGATCGCGTCGTCCGCACTGACCCCGACCGGCAGCGCCACCGTGGCGCGTTCGGTGGCGTAGTTGACAGTCGCCTCAACCCCAGGCATCCGGTTGAGCTTCTTCTCGATCCGCGCAGCGCACGACGAACATGTCATGCCGCCGATCTCGAGCTCGATGGGTTGGGTCACCGGACGTCTCCGTTCGAGGTCGTTGTCGCGTGGGGAATCATCCGTGGTCGGCCGGCATCGTCCCCGGTTCGACGACCCCACTGTCCTGCGGCGAGCCGTCGACCGGGCCGACCAACGCCCCTATCCCGAGCCCGGCCACGAGCGCCAGAGAGAGGACGAACGCGAACCCACCGAGCCTGCCCGCATCACTCACGCAGTCGCCTCGGTGAGCTCGTACCCCGCCTCGTCCACGGCGGCGCGGACCTGGTCGGTGGTCAGCTCGACGTCGCTGCTGACGGTCACCTTGGACCGGCCGCCTGCCACAAGGTCGACCTCAACGTTCTGCACGCCGGGAAGCTTGCCGACCTCTTCGGTCACGGAGGACACGCAGTGCCCGCAGGTCATGCCGGCGACGTTGTAGGTGGTGGTGGTCATGGCGACGCTCCTCGCTCGATCGGACAGGACTCCGTCGAAGTCCACCGTCTTTATACCCCCTACGGGTACCCCTTGCAAACCCGGGAGGGTATCGTCGGCGGCGCGCGTCCGGCTGTTCAGGCCGTGCGACCTCAGCAGCACACCCGTGGTCGGCTCAGTGGCGCCGACGCCGCATCCTCAGCGCTCCCGGTGTCGGCGCAGGAATGCCAACAACTCATGGCCCTCCTCGGTCGGCACCGTCCCGGCGCCGCCGCAGTCGTCGCACCGCCGTTCACGGGCCTCGGTCGGCCTCTCCTGCTCGTGCCGCTGCAACAACTGGTTCACCAGCGTGCGGAGCACCGGTTCTCGATCGGCGTCCGATACCAGCGCGACAAGGCGGGTGCTCTCGGCGTACCAGCGTTCCCACGCCTCACTGGCCAGCGTGCCCGTGCCGTCGCAGCCGGAGCACACCTGTTCCAGGCGCGCGGCGAGGGTCCCCCGCCCGCCAACCAGTCGTCGTGCGGTCCGGGGTCACCCGCTCCCCGCTCGTCACGGGCGAGCGCCATCGGTCCGGCGGCCGGCCCTCGAGCGTGCGCTGCGCCGCCGTGCTCGGGCGGACGCGAGCGCCGCAGCCGCGAGCACCGTCATGGCGGCGACTTGCACCACGGCTGCCGGCCAGCCACCGAGCCGGTCGGCCGGCGTGAGGGTGGTTCGCAGGGGAGCTCTTGCACCATGCCGGCGCTGGTGAACAGTTCCGTGCCCTGCCAGATCTCGCCCGAAGGGCTGATGATCCCGCTGACCCCGACGGTGGAAACCTGTACCACCGCCCGGCCATGCTCGACGGCGCGGAACCGGGACATGGCCAGCTGTTGTGTCGACTCCTGGGTCAGGCCGAACGAGGCGTTGTTCGTGGGGATGACGATCAGCTCACCCCCGGCACGGACCGACTCACGGATGAGGTCGTCGTACGCGACCTCGAAGCAGATCGCGGCGGCGACGGGGACCACCCGGCCGAGTCGGGCGACGTCGACCGGCAGCAGTCCCATCTCCGTGCCGGCTCCCATGTCCGTGGTCACGAGGTCAACGGCGGAGGTGAATCGGCGGAACACGTCGCGGTAGGGGATGTACTCGCCGAACGGGACGGGATGCTGCTTGGTGTAGCTGACGTCGCTGCCCCGGCCCGGCTGCCAGAGGATGTAGTCGTTGTACCGGATGTCCGGGAGGAACCGCTGCGTGCCCAGCAGGATGGGCGCCCCGACCGCCCGCGCTGCGCCGTCGACGGCCTCACCGGCGCGGGCGTCGCTGCGCGGATCGATGTCCGAGGCGCTCTCCGGCCACAGCACCAGGTCGAGCTCTCCCGGCGCCACGTCATCGAGCAGTCGCCGCGTGCCGGCGACATGGTTGGCCAGCACGGCGCGGGCCTGCGACATCGCCTCGGCCCCCCGGGTGGGGACATCGCCCTGCACTACCCCGACCCGCATGCTGCCGACCTCCGCCTGACCGTCGAGGTCGATCACCACGGGCGCAAGGAGCGGGACGGCGGCCAGCCCCAGCAGCACCGTGGCGCGGCGGCCCTGACGCCAGCGCAGGCGGTCCATCGCGAGCGCCATCAGTGCACCCACGACGACAACCGTGCCGCTGACCAAGGTCGTGCCCCCGACGGAGGCGAGCGGGAGCAACGGTCCCTCGGTCTGCGAGAAGGCCAACAGACCCCACGGGAAGCCGCCGAAGGGCCACTGACCGCGCACCTGCTCGACCGCGACCCAGAGCACCGCGCACACGAGCACTTGGAGCCAGGCCCGGTCCTGGACCGCCGGGATGTGGCGCGCCCAGACCCACGCCACACCGAAGATCGCGACGGCGCTCGCCTGCAGCAGAGACAACGCGATCCAACCGATCGGCTGGCCCACCGCCTCGTTCGCCCACCACAGGTGCGGCAGGTAGAACCCGAGCCCGAAAGCCGACCCAGCCAGCAGGGCCCGGCGCGCGGAGCCCGAGCGCAGCGCCAGCAGCAGGAGTGCGACCCCGACGAAGGCCATCGGCCACCACGATTTGGACGGGAACGCGGTCTCCGTCGCCAGCCCCCGAGCGCGGCCAGCAACAGGCTCCAGCCGGGACCGGTCAGCCGATCAGCGGCCGACCCCGCGGGCGTCTTTGGGTCCGCCGGGATGGCCACCGGCGCGTTGCGGCGGGGCGAGGACGAGACGCTCAGGGAGTTCATCGCACGTTCGAGGTTGCGGTCGCCATGGCGCTCACGCCGGGGTCATGGTCTTGCCGACCCGCTCGCGTCCCGCGCCGTCTGGTGGGCGCAGTCCCGACAGGACTCGAGAGGTGTCCTCCCGGCTGCCGAGCACGAGGAGCGCGAGAAGGACGCCGTAGACCGGAAGATGCCCGAGGAGCTCGGTCCCGCCGAAGAGCGCGAGGGTTGCGGTGAACGGAACGGCAGCGACGAGCGCGACGACCTGCGGCAGGGCGCTTGATATGACCAGGAGCCCGAATAGGAGCTCCACGGACCCGGCGAACACAGCGAAGGCGTCGGCGTTGACCCCGAAGGGGGTCAGGAGGTTCAGGACCGGCACCTGGTCGAGCATCGCGCGGGCCATGTCGGGGTTCGCGAGCTTTTCCACCACGGCCAGGGAGATCAGGGTGATCCCGGCCCCGAGCTTGAGGGCGAGCGTCGCCCGGCGCAGCGCTGCCAGATCGATCTGCGTTCGGCCCCCGTCCTTCAGCCGTGGCGGCAGGACCAGGAGGAACCCGGCGATGCCCACGAGCACGGCGAGGGTGGCCAGCACCTGCGGACCGTGCAGCACGACCGCGACCGGCCCCGAGAGGATGACGGCGACGGCGGCCATGCGCACGAGTACCCCGGCGATGAGCAGAGCGCCGACCACGGCCTGGGGCAGGAGAAGGAGCGTGCCGCCCAGGCCGTCCGGCACATGGATACCCGGGTCGAGAACGGCGCGATCGAACGCCAGAACCAGCAGGCTGATACCGAGGTGCGCGGCGAGGAGCCGAGGCACCCACGGGACCAGCGCGCCGAGCCGACGGGCCGGCTTGATCGCCCCGAGCTCAGGGACCGGCAGGCGCGCTGCCACCGCGCGCCACACCAAGGCGGCCACGACGACCAGGATCACGCCGACCAGGACAGCGGGCCGCAGGAGCGCGCCGAAGTCGAGCGGGTACGCGTCCGGGTCGGTCACGAACCACTCCTGGTGGGCGGCGGCCGGACCGGCTGTCCAGGTCAGGGTCAGCGCCGTCACGAGGCCCATGGCACCCGCTCGGACGCGCAGATTAACGGTCACGTGCACTCCCGGCGGAAGGTCGAAGATGAAGCCTCGTGAAGACCGGCTTGAACTATAGCCAGCGCCAGACCCGGCCCCGTGCGCGGTTCCGACCGCAGGTCCGGGCACGCATCGGCCCGCTTGCGCGCCGTCGCGGCGGGTGCTGCGCGGAGATCCGGGCCGTTGACGGGACACAGACGCGGCAGTTCTCACACCGGCTCCGAGATGTGGGTGGTGCCGGCGGGCGAGAACATGTGCCGCTCGCGGCGCGCATGGCGGATCGACGCCGCGAGCGCCTCGTGGTCCTGGGAGCCGGCGTACCGACGGCCGTTGATGAAGAACGTAGGTGTGCCGGCGGCGCCGCTGTCGTCGGCGCTGGCGACGTCGCGTTCGACGCGCAGGGCGTGTCGTCGTGCTTCCAGGTCGGCGACGAACCGGCGGGTGTCGAGCCCGAGCGTGGTGGCGTAGCCGGCGAGGTCGGGTGGGGTCAGGGCGTCCTGGTGGTCGAGGAGGGTGGCGTACATGTTCCAGAACTTCCCCTGCCGCGCGGCCGCCTCGGCGGCCTCGGCTGCGAGCTGGGCGTGGGGGTGGATCTCGGTGATGGGCAGGTGGCGGAAGACCACGGCGAGCTCGGCCGCGAAGGTTTCCCGCAGGCGGTCGACGACGGTGCTCGCCGCGGCGCAGTGGTGACACTCGAGGTCCCCGTACCACACCAGGGTGACGGGGGCGTCGGACGGGCCCAGCAGGTGGTCGAGATCGGCGTCGACCGGTTCGGCGAGGTCGCTCAGCGGCGGGGCGAGACGCCCGGAACCCGCCGAGCGCAGCCGGTGGGGCAGGTGCGCGACGATCCGGAAGGTGACCCAGGCGAGGGCGGTGGCGAGCCCGGAGGCGGCGAGGATGCCGGCCTTGGCGTCCTGCAGGTCGGCCCCGGTGAAGGAGATGTCGGCGATGAGCAGGGAGACGGTGAAGCCGATGCCGGCCACGCTCGAGGCCCCCACCAGCGCCGGCCACGGCAGCGGTAGGGGAAGGCCCCGGCCCACCGGCGGGTGACCAGCCAGCTGGTGGCGGTGATGCCCACCAGCTTGCCGACCACGAGCCCGACCACGATCCCGATCGTGATTGGGGAGGTGGCGGCCCGAGCGAGGGTGTCCGCGGCCAGGGGGATGCCGGCGTTGGCCAGGGCGAAGAGCGGGACGACGAGGTAGCTGGCCCACGGGTGGAAGAGGTGCTGGTACCGCTCGTTCGGGGAGACCGCGCGGACCATGGCGCGGCCTGCCTGACGGGCGAGAGGCGGCGAGGGGTCCATGCGGAACCGGTGCCATACCGTGCCGGCACGACGCAGCCCGGCCCGGGCAGGCGGGTAGGCGGTGAAGACGACGCCGAGCATCACCCCGGCCACGGTGGCCTCCACCCCGGAGGCCACGGTCGCCGCCCATACCGCAGCCCCGGCCAGGAGGTAGGGCGCGCCGTGGCGGACCTTCAGGGCCTTGAGGACCAGGACGACCCCGAAGAGCGCCAGGGCCACCAGGAGCCAGGGCACCGACAGGTCGCTCGTGTAGGCCACGCCGATGACGGTCAGCGCGACGACGTCGTCGATGATCACCACGGTGAGCAGGAAGCTGCGCACCGGTGGGGAGGCGCCGCGCACGAGGGTCAGGACGCCGAGGGCGAAGGCCGTGTCGGTGCCCATGACGATGCCCCACCCGCGAGCCGAGGGCTCGCCGGCGTTGAGGGCGAGGTAGAGCACGATCGGGACGATCATCCCGCCCAGCGCCGCGAGGACCACGGGGGCCACCCGCCGCCGCTCCCGCAGCTCCCCCATGTCGAGCTCGCGCCGCACCTCCAGGCCGGCGACGAAGAAGAAGATGGCCATCAGGCCCTCGTTGACCCACTCCCGGTTCTGCAGCGTCAGGTCGATCGCGCCGACATGGATGCCCGTCTCGGCCGTCCACAGCGCCTCGTAGGTACCGGCCCACGGCGAGTTCGCCCAGACCAGGGCAGTAGCGGTGGCGACGAGGAGTGCGAGAGCACCCGTGTTCTCCGTGGCCGCGAACCGGCGTACCCCGCCCAGCCGGGGCTGGCGCCGGGGAGTCTGGGGTGCGGTCACGGCGTCACCCCCGAGGTGGTGGGCCGGCTGCCCGGGCTGGTCCGCCTCCTCGTGATGCCACGCGTCGGCCTCGCGGCGGAAGCGCCGGCTCGTGCCCGCGGCCAGCGCGGCCTCGTGCCCGCCGACCCGGAGGCGGACGCGCGGGTTGGCCGCGCACGGCTCGGCAGTGATGACCAGGGTGTTGTCGTCGATCGCGACGAGGAGTCGTTGGCCGCGGTGCTGGAGGCCGAACCCCAACGAGTGCAGCCCCGTAGGCAGAGAGGGTCGAGGACGATGGCGTGGCCCTCGGCGCGCAGGCCGGCGAATGCCCGGGTGACGATGTCCAGGGTGCCGGCCATGGCGCCGAGGTGGATGCCCTCCTTCGTGGTGCCGCCCTGGGTGTCGTCCAGGTCCGCGGCAAGGGCGTCCCGGAAGGTGGCCCACCCGCGATCGGGGTCCATGCGGGCCAGGACGGAGGCGTGCACGACCCGGCTGAGGGTGGACCCGTGTGCGGTGCGGGCCAGGTAGTAGTCCACGGTCCGCCCGAACGCCTGACGGGTGGTGGGGTAGCCGAGCCGGTCGAGCATGCCGAGCAGGTCGTCCGGCCCGAGGAGGTAGGCGAGCATGAGGACGTCGGCCTGCTTGGCCAGCTTGTACCGGTTGGTCGTGTCCCCCTCCGCCTCCAGGATGAGATCCAGGCGGCCGATGTTGCCGTAGGTGCGCCGGTAGCGGTCCCAGTCCAGCTCGGCCAGGTCCTCGTAGCCGGCGAACTGCGCGATGACGCCGTCGGGCAGGAAGGGCACGGCCAGTCGCCGGCTGAGGTGCTCCCACTCGGCCGGCTCCTCCGGGCCGATGTCCAGTCTCGCGTGGACGTCATCGCACTCGTGCCCGGCCACCTCGCGGAGGACGCCCAGGGCTTGTCGGCACACCCACGCGGTCATGATGTTGGTGTAGGCGTTGTCGGTCAGGCCCCGACCGGGGGCGTCGGGGTCGCCGTCGTGGTACTCGTCCGGGCCCATCACGCCGCTGACGTGGAAGCGGTCCGTCGCGGCGTCATAGGTGGCCAGGGCGGTGAAGACGCGGGCGACCTCGATGATGAGGTCGGCACCGCGCTCGGCGAGCCACGTGACGTCGCCGGTCGCCTGGTAGTACTGCCAGGCGTTGACCGCGACGGCGAGGCCGACATGGCGCTGCCGGTCGGAGTTGTCCGGCATCCACCGGCCGGAGCGGGTGTTGAACAGCGCCTCGGGGGTCTCCTCGCGGCCGTCGCTGCCGGACTGCCAGGGGTACATCGCTCCCGTCAGGCCGGCCTCGGCGGCGGCTCGGCGGGCGGCGTCCAGGCGCCGCCAGCGGTACTCCAGCAGGCCGTGGCTGACCCGAGGCAGGTGGGCGGAGAGCACCGGCAGGACGAACAGCTCGTCCCAGAACACGTGTCCGCGGTAACCCTCCCCGTGCAACCCTCGGGCCGGCACACCCGCGTCCAGCTCGGCGGTGTGGCTCGACAGGGACTCCAGCAGGTGGAAGACGTGCAGGTTGATCACGGTGCGTGTCTGGGTATCGGCCTGGAGATCGATCCCGAAACGTGCCCACAAGCGCTCCCACGCTGCCGCGTGCGGCCGGAGGAGGTCGTCGAAGCGTGGCGGTGCGGCATCCAACGCGCTCAGGGCCGCCAACCGGGGAGAGGCGATGGCCCTGTCCCGAGAGGTGAAGATCGTCACCGTCTTGTCGATGGTCACGGGTTCACCGTCCCGCACCGGCAGCTCGAGGACGTGGGAGTGCAGGTTCCCGTCGTGCTCGAGGGCTGCGTCCGGTGCGACTCCGTCGACGGTGGTCAGCGCAGCGACGGCGATGCGGATCTGGCTCTGCGTGGTCTCGACCTCCACCACCAGGGTGCCCGGCCCGGTCTCCTCGGCGCCTGTGGTGCGCAGGTGGCGGTTGGCGAGGGCGGCGTACTCGGGGACGTTGGCGTTGACCACCCCGGCATCGATCCCCGACCGCACCTGCACCCGGCCGTCCCACCCTTCGGCGACCACGGTGGTCTGAAGGCCTGCCAGGTGTGGTCGAGCCATCGAGACCAGGCGCCGTTGGGTCAGGCGCAACCGGCGCCCGGCATGGTCGGTGAGCACGGCGGTGCGAGTCAGGACTGCCCGGCGCAGGTCGAGCTCGCGGCGCTCGCGGGAGGTGGTCAGGCCGCCCGCGGACCACCACCGGCCTCCCTCCGTGCGCACGTCGAGGGGCAACCAGTTGGGCGCGTTGACCAGGTGCTCGTCCTCCATCTGCCGGCCGTGGACCGACGAGACGAGCCGGTTGTAGACCCCGGCCAGATACGTGCCGGGGTAGTGCACGCCGTCCGCGGCGCGCTCGGGGGCGGCACCGCGGGTGCCGAGATAGCCGTTTCCCAGGGTGGTGAGCGCCTCCCGGTGGCCCTCGTGGGCGGGGTCGAACCCCTCGTAGACGAGCGTCCAGGGGTCCGCGCGCAGCGCCCCGAGGTCGAGCTGGCCGACGTCCTCGACCACCACGTGGGCGCCGGCCGCCTCCAGGGCTGCGCGCTGCCCCGCCCGCGCCACACCGACCACCAGGCCGAATCCGCCGCGCTGGGCCGCCTCGACACCGGCGACGGCGTCCTCCACCACCCCGACCCGTGCGGGGTCCACTCCCAGCTCAGCCGCCGCCGTGATGAACATGGCGGGGTCTGGTTTGCCCGCCAGGCCGAGCTCGACAGCACGCGCGCCGTCCACGACCACGTCGAAGAGCCCGGTCAGGCCCGCGGCCGCCAGCAGCGCGCCCGCGTTGCTGCTGGCCGTGACCAGAGCCACCGGGACCCCACCGGCCCGCAGCCGCTCGAGCAGGTCGACCGTGCCGGGGAAGGCGGGGGCACCACGCTCGGCGAGCAGGTCGAGGTAGATCTCGTTCTTCCGCGCGGCCAACCCGTGCACCGTCCAGGCCCCCGGGGGTCCTGCGGTGTCCCCGCGACAACGTCGATGCCGCGGGCAGCGAGGAAGGCGTCCGCACCGTCCTCGCGGGAGCGTCCGTCGACGTAGCGGCGGTAGTCCGCCACGGCGTCGAACGGGGCGTGGGCGCCGGTTCCGCCCGCCCGAGGATCGGCGAGCACCGTCTCGAAGAGCCGCCGCCACGCCTCAGCATGCAGCGCGGCGGTGTCCGTCACCACCCCGTCCAGGTCGAAGATCACCGCCTCCTGGGAGGCACCGCCCCGGTCGGGGCAGGCGCCGCGGTGGACGGTCTGGGCTGCGTCCTCGGATGTGTCACGGCGCTCCTTCGGTCGGTGAGTCGCTGTCGACAGCGCCGTCGGCCACGGGGGCGGGCGCCCGGCGGGGTAACCGCAGGGCGATCCACATGGCCACGAGCACCGCGGTCATGCCTGCAGCGGTCCACCCCGCCGGGCGCTCCCCCAGGACGACGGCGGCCAGGGTGATCCCGAAGACGGGGGTCAGGAACGTCCAGGTGGTCAAGGTGTCGAGCCGGCTGCGGCGGGCCTCGACGAACCAGGCCACGGTCGTCGCCGCGGTGCCCACCAGGGCCAGGAACGCCAGCGAGAAGACGAAGCGCGGCGTCCACGCGATCACCGGGGCGCCCTCGACAGCAGCGGCCAGCACCACCAGCCCCGCCCCGCCGATCAGCAGATGCCACGCGGTGGCCACGACGATGTCGAGCCCGCCCAGGCGCCGGGACAGCAGCGTGCCCCCCGTGACGGCGGCCGCCGCCAGCAACGACAGCGCCGCCCCGCTGCCGCCGCCACCCGGCACCGCGACGAGGACCAGCCCGGCGAAGCCGACGACCAGGGCGGCCACCGTCCGCATGGAGAGCCTCTCGCCGTACAGCCACCAGGCCGGCAGAAGGATCAGCAACGGCTGGGCGTTGGCCAGCACGGCGGCCGTGCCGGTGGCGAGCCCCGCGACGCCGCCGAACATCGCCGCGAACGCGACCGTGACGTTGACCAGGCCCAGGACCGTGATCAGCGCCCACCCACGCCCGCTGCTCGGAGCCGGCCGGTGCTGAACGCCGGCCAACGCCAGCAGCGCCGCGCCGGCCACCAGCGCCCGCAGGGCGGCGTACCACAGCAGCGGCGCATCACGCAGGCCCCACTCGATCGCCAGGAAGCACGCACCCCATGCCGCGGTGATCCACAGCATCCGCAACGGCTTCGGTCGGCGTTCCCCGGTTACGGCCGTGGCCGGGGAACCCGTTGCGGTCGTCGCCCGCATGGTCACGGACCTTCTCAGCGGACGCCGACGGGGGCCGGAGCCGGTTCCGGCTCGCTCTCCCGGACCCCGTGCGGAGCGGCCGGGGCCTGCTGTGCGGGCAGCCGGAGCCGCTTGAGCAGCAGGGCATTGACGGTGACGATCACCGTCGAACCAGACATCGTCAGAGCCGCGATCTCCGGACGGAGCATCAGCCCGAAGGCGGGGTAGAAGACCCCCGCAGCGATGGGCAGTGCGATGGCGTTGTACCCGATCGCCCAGGCCAGGTTCTGGCGCTCCTTACGGAACGTGCCTCTGCCGATGCGCAGTGCGACGGACACGTCCAACGGGTCGGAGCGCATCAGGACGATGTCCGCGGTCTCGATCGCCACGTCCGTCCCAGCGCCGATCGCGATGCCGATATCGGCCTTGGCCAGTGCCGGGGCATCGTTGACGCCGTCCCCGACCATCGCCACCGTCTTCCCAGCGCGCTGCAGCTCGGAGACCTTGTCCGCCTTGTCGCCGGGCAGGACCTCCGCGATGACGGTGTCGATGCCCAGCTGCTCCGCGATGCGCAGGGCGGTGGCCTCGTTGTCGCCCGTGAGCATGACCACCTCGATCCCGGACTCGTGCAGGGCCGCCACGGCCGCGGCGGCCGTGTCCCGGGCGGCGTCGGCGAGCGCGATGACGCCCACGGCACGTCCGTCCACCGCGGCGAGCACCGCGGTGCGCCCGGACGCGGCCAGCTCGTCCCGGCGCGCGGCCAGGTCGCCGAGCTCGACGTTCTCGCTGGCCATCAGCCGGCGGTTGCCCACCAGCACACGACGTCCGTCGACGGTCGCGGTCGCGCCGTGCCCGGGGACGTTCAGGAACTCGCTCGCGCTCAGCGCGGGCAGACCCCGTTCGGCCGCGTAGGTGTCGATGGCGCGGGCCAGGGGGTGCTCGGACTCGCGTTCGACGGCAGCGACCAGGGCCAGCATCTCCTCCTCGCTCATGCCGGCCGTGATGACGTCGGTGACCTCCGGCTCGCCCTTGGTCAGGGTGCCGGTCTTGTCCATCACCACCGTGTCGATCTTCGCCGTGCCCTCCAGGGCGGTCGCGTTCTTGAACAGCACCCCCCGCTGCGCACCGAGCCCGGTGCCGACCATGATCGCCATCGGGGTGGCCAGGCCCAGGGCATCGGGGCAGGTGACGACCACCACGGTGATCGCGAACAGCATCGCCAGAGGCACACCCGCGCCGGCGAGCATCCACACGGCGAAGGTCACGGTGCCACCGATCAGGGCGACGAACACCAGCCAGAACGCGGCCCGGTCGGCCAGGCGCTGCCCGGGGGCTTTGGAATTCTGGGCCTCCTGGACCATCTTGACGATCTGCGCCAGCGCGGTGTCCGCGCCGACCTTCGTGGCCCGGGCCCGCAAAGTGCCGGTGGTGTTGATCGAGGCGCCGATCACCTCCGCACCGGGCGCCTTCTCCACCGGCATGGACTCTCCGGTGACCATCGACTCGTCGACCTCGGACTCCCCCTCCTCCACGACCGCGTCGGTGGGGATCTTCGACCCGGGCCGTATGAGCAGCAGATCACCGACGACGACCTCCGAGGTGGGTACCTCCACGGGTTGGCCGTCACGCAGCACGACCGCCTGGGCGGGGGCTAGCTGCAGGAGCGTGCGCACCGCGTCGTTCGCGCCGCCTCGGGCTCGCATCTCCTGCCAGTGCCCCAGCAGCACGAAGGTGGTCAGCACGACGACCGCCTCGTAGAAGACCTCACCACCGCCGGTGAGGGTGACCACGAGGCTGTAGAGCCAACCGGCTCCCACGGCGACCGCCACCAGGACCATCATGTCCAGCGTCTTGGCCCGCAGCGCCCGGTAGGCGCCGTCGAAGAAGATCCACGCCGAGTAGAACACCACGGGCAGCGACAGGATCAGCGTGAAGACGTCGTCGCGCAGCCCGAACGCCAGCGGCGGGTCCAGCCCCAGGACATCGCGCCCGAGCGGGGACCAGATCGTGATGGGGATCGCCAGGATCAAGGCCACCAGGAACCGGTTGCGCATGTCCCGGGCCATGTCCTCCATCGACCCGCCATGACCGCCGTGGCCCATCGCCGCCTGCGCGGAGTGGTCCGTCTCCTCCTCACCACCGTGGCCCGCATTCCCGGCGTGCGCGGCGTGCCCGGCGTGCGCGGCGTGCCCGGCGTGCGCGTCGTGCCCGGCGTGCGCGTCGTGGCCCTCGGCGGCGCCGGTCGCAGCCGACTCGGTCATCGGGTGGCACATGTGGTCGGGCACCGACTGCCCGGCGCAGTGGTAGCCGCACTCGTTGACCCAGCCGACGAGCTCGGCCAAGGATGTCTTTCCCGCGTCGTAGGTGACCGTCGCGGTCTGCGAGACGGCGCTGGCCTCGACGGCGAGCACGCCTGGACGGTCCAGCAGGGTCTTCTCGATCACCGGTTCGGAGGTGGCCCAGTGCAGGCCACCGACCTCCAAGACCGTGGTCTGGTTCTTCATGATCGCCACTTCCTTCCCGGCCGGTGGCCGACAGGTGGTGCTCCGACGGGCTCGGCCGGATGCCGACCCGTTCGTCGAGCCTCAGACCCGCAACGCCCCGACCGGGTCCGGGAGGAACTCGCGGCGCATACCCAGGACCTCATCCGTCATCGCGATGGAGGTCGCGCCGTCGGTCACCGTCCCGGCCAGCGCCCGGATGGCGTCGACGGTCTCGGGCACGACGATCGCCTCGTTGTAGACCTGGTAGGTCAGGAAGGCCTCATCCCCCTCGACGGTCAGGACGTCCTCCCACACTCCGACCTCCCACATGTCCCCGCGGGGCCGGCCCAGGTCGCGCATGAGCTCGACGGTGGTGTTCAGCGCCGTCAGGCCATCGGCCATGCGGATGAACGCGATCCGCGGCGCTGCACGCAGGGCGTCCAGGACCTCCTCGCGGCTGGACGGCCGGGTCAGCTGCAGCGTCCAGTAGTGGTTGTGGGTCTGCGTGTGCGCGGCCTTGGCCGCCATGGTCACCACGTCCAGGTCCGGCAGGACCGTGCGAGCATCCGGGCCCTGGTGGGACGGGATGGAGGCTTCGGGCACCACGGTGTTCATGATCCCGCCCTGGTGGGACTCGCCCGGGTCCGTGGCCCGCCGGATCAGGACACCGCGGGCGCGGGCAAGCAGGCCCACGTCCTGCAGGGCCCCGAGCACGCGGACGATGCTGGTGGTGTTGCACGAGACCACCCGCGTGGTGTCCCGGCCCAGCGCGGTGGCGTAGTTGGCCTGGGCGACGAAGGAGTGTCCGGTGGTGGCGTGGGACTCCCCGCCCTGGAAGACGGCCTTGACCCCGGCGGCCTCATACACCTCGAGGTTGCGCGCGGCGACCTTCTTCGGGGTGGTGTCCACCACCACGTCCACCCGGTCGAGCAGGTCCTCCAACGTGCCCGCCACGGGCACCCCGCCCGTCCGCATCGCGGTGCCCGCGTCCGGGGTGGCGGCGAAAACCTCGATGCCCAGTCCCACCGCGGTACGGATCCGCCAGTCGGTGGCGACGTCCGCCACTCCGACCAGGTCCATGTCCGGCATGGCGCGGACCGCGTCCGCCACCCGCTTGCCGATCACTCCGTAGCCGTTGACAGCTACTCGTATGTTGTGCACCGCTCTTCCTCTCTCGGTTGACTGCTCAGCTGCGGACGAGACGTGCGATGGCGTCCGAAGCCTCCTTGATCTTGCTGTCCTGCACCGTGCCGCCGGTGCGTGCCGCATCGGCGAGACAGTGGTGCATGTGGTCGTCCAGCAGGGTGAGGCCGACGCCCTGCAGGGCGCGTGTGGCCGCGGCGACCTGGGTAAGGATGTCGATGCAGTACGCGTCCTGCTCGACCATCCTCGCGAGGCCGCGCACTTGGCCCTCGATCCGCCGCAGCCGGTTCGTCAGGTCACGGCTGGTGTCACGCTCGACGACGGCCGGCTCCCATCCCTCCACGTCTCTCACCCTCCTGGCTGTCGGTGCGCTTGCCGGGGCGATGCCCCGGCAAGCGCAGGTTCAGGCGTTGGCGGCGGCGTACTTGGCCGGGTCGCTCTTGAAGCTGGCCTCGCAGTGGGTGGAGCAGAAGTAGTACGTCGTGCCGTCGTGCTCCGCACTCGCGGCGGCGGATGCGGGATCGATGCTCATCCCGCACACGGGATCGGTGACCTTCGCGAACATGGTTTCCTCCAGGGGTAGTGGTGCTTCTTCTTGGTCGCGCCCGACCTCCACCACCGGGTGGGTGGTGGGAGCACGGACGACGTCGGGGATGGCGCGCGGCGTGAAGCGGCGCAGTCGGTTCGCGTTGGCCACCACGGACAGCGAGGACAGGGCCATGGCGGCCGCCGCGATCATCGGGCTCAGGGTGATGCCGAGGGCGGGGTAGAGCACCCCGGCGGCGATCGGGATACCGATGCCGTTGTAGATGAAGGCGAACACCAGGTTCTCCTTGATGTTGCGCATCGTGGCGCGGGACAGGTCGATCGCCGTCACCAGGCCGACCAGCGACCCGGAGATCAAGGTGATGTCCGAGGACTCGATGGCCACGTCGGTGCCGGTGCCGATCGCAGAGCCGACGTCCGCCTGGGCCAGCGCCGGGGCGTCGTTGATGCCGTCCCCCACCATGCCGACGACCTTGCCCCCTGCCTGGAGCCGCCTGATCTCCGCGGCCTTGTGCCTGGGCATGACCTCCGCCACCACACGACTGATGCCGACCTGCCGCGCGATGGCGGCCGCGGTGTCGCGGTTGTCACCGGTCATCATGACGACCTCGATGCCGCGGGCCTGCAGGGCGGCGACCGCAGCGACTGAGCTCTCCTTCAGGGTGTCCGCCACGCCCACCACGCCGGCAGGGCGGCCGTCCACGGCGACCAGCATGGGAGTCTTTCCGTCAGTCGCGAGGAGCTCGAGATCAGCGGTCAGCGGGGTCGGATCGATCCCGGCGCCCGCCAGCAGACGCCTGTTGCCCACGAGGACCTCCCGGCCTCCGACAAGCGCGCGGACGCCCTGCCCGGTGATGGAGTCGAATGCCGTGGCCCCGGCCACCTCGAGACCGCGCTCCTGGGCGCCGATCACGATCGCGGTCGCGAGCGGGTGCTCGGACAGCGCCTCCACCGCGGCCACCAGTCGAAGCAGTTCGTCGGGGGTGAACCCGGTGGCCGGCAGGACGTCGGTCAGCGCCGGGGCGCCCTTGGTGATGGTGCCGGTCTTGTCCAGCACGACAGTGTCGAGCTTGTGCGCTGTCTCCAGCGCCTCCGCGGAGCGAATCAGGATGCCGTGCGTGGCGCCCTTGCCTGTGCCGACCGTGATCGACATCGGTGTCGCGAGCCCGAGCGCGCACGGGCAGGCGATGATCAGCACGGAGACCGCTGCGACCAGGGCGAAGATGAACGCGGGTGGTGGGCCCACCAGCGCCCACACGACCAGGGTCCAGATCGCAATCGCGATCACCGCCGGGACGAAGTAGCTCGAGACCTTGTCGACCAGGCGCTGGATCGGGGCCTTCGAACCTTGAGCCTCGCGCACGAGCTTGATGATCTGCGCCAGCATCGTCTCCGCGCCGACCTTGGTCGCGGTGTACCGGAACGCCCCGGTCTGGTTGATGGTGGCGCCGATGACCGTGTCTCCGACCTGCTTCGTCACCGGGATCGGTTCCCCGGTCACCATCGACTCGTCCACCGCGGACGAGCCCACGGTGACCTCGCCGTCCACGGGGAGCTTCTCCCCGGGGCGGACGAGAACCGTGTCGCCTGTCACGACGTCGTCGATCGGGATCTCCATCTCTTCGCCCCCGCGCACGACCCGCGCGGTGCGGGGCTGGAGCCCG
The DNA here is from genome assembly GCF_031582905.1 of Cellulomonas sp. ATA003. Lineage (NCBI taxonomy): Bacteria > Bacillati > Actinomycetota > Actinomycetes > Micrococcales > Cellulomonadaceae > Cellulomonas > Cellulomonas sp. ATA003. The sequence continues at coordinate 1,536,841 of NZ_CP133990.1, read as the reverse complement.
ATCAGGGTGCGGATCGCCTCACCCGTCCCGGCCTTCGCCTTCGTCTCGAGCAACCGGCCCAACAGGATGAGGGTGATGATGACCCCGACCGCCTCGTAGTACACCGCCTGGACGTTGTCCGGCAGCGCCCCCGGGGCGAGCGTCACGAGCAGGCTGTAACCGAAGGCCGCGATGGTGCCCAGCGTGATCAGAGAGTTCATGTCAGCCGTGCGGTGGGACAGCGCCAACCACCCGGTTCGGTGGATCGGCCAGCCTGTGTAGAACATCACGGGGGTGATCAGGGCCAGCTGGAACCAGTGGTTCATCAACAGCTCGGGCATCCACGCGGCACCGAAGAACTCCACGAGCATGACCGCGAAGAGCACCGGTGCGGTGAGCACTGACCCGACAGTCACCCGCCGCTTCAGGTCCGCGATCTCCGCGTCGCGCTCCCGTCGCTCCTGGTCGCCGGGGTCGGAGGCGAGCGCAGGCTCGGAGGGAGCAGCCAGAACCGTGCCGGACCTGTCGGGCCCGTTGTGCCCGGGGACCGGACCTGCCCCGCCAGCGGCTGGGGAAACGGTCGCAACAGGGCTGGGTCCCGGGGACTGGGCGGTCGTTGCCCGCTCGAGAACCTGCACCCTGCCCCGGACCATGTTCATGCCGCACGCGAACTCGAAGACGCCGGCCGCCTGCGGAGTGAACTCCACGATCGTCGTCTCCCACGCCGGCAGCACTTGGTTGACCTTGAAGTCCGGCATGACCACGCGGGACGTGCAGTCGCCGGCCTCCTGACGGTCGAACTCCATCCGCACCGGCACACCACGGGCCACTTCGACCACGTCCGGGCTGTACCCGCCCTGAACCTTGACCCGGACGACCTGGACCCCTTCGTCCATCTCAGCCTGGTGCGCCCTCTTGGGGCCGAAGAAGAACCAGGCGAGAAATCCAGTCAGCACGAGAGCGCCGAGGATCGTGAGAATTTCGGGAGCTGTCATGACCGAACGCCTCCAATGAGGAAGTAGCCGCTGTGAATCTCGTCCTCGCCCCGCACCGCAAGGGCGTGCGCAGCCAGAAGATGGCGCGACCCCACGTGCCGTGCCACCGGCTTGCCACGTGGCTCAAGAAGGAAGCCGGCCTGCTGCACGGCCCACCGAACACGGTCCGCCACCACCTCGGCGTCGCCGATGACAGCCACGATGGTGGATCCGCCGACCACAAGATCAGCGGCGGCCCCGGTGACCTCCGGCAGGGAGCGCAGCTGATCCAGCAGTTCCCCGAGGCACCTGCCGCAGGTCAATCCCTCGACCGAGAACCTCGTGGCCACCATCGTCTCGCTCCTCCCATGTACAGCGCGGTTACCCCTGGGGGGTATTCTCACCGTAGCCCTGTCGGACCGCCGCGCGAGCCAGTGGCGATGAAGATTCGGTGAATCCGGGTTCGACGGACGCGAACGGACGGCCTGCCGTAGTAGGTGCTTGACGGCGTCGACACGAGAATCCGGCGAGCGGACTCCGGTCTCTTCGCGACAGCGTCGGAGTGCCCTGGTGCCTCGCCCAGTCTGGGGCCCCAGCGGAACCGGCCATCTTCACCGAAGGTTGATCGAATCCCTCGGTGTTCTTCGCCGTAGCTGCGGAACAGTGGCGGCGCGGGACCGTGCGACCACAGGGCGCCGCCGCCACACAGGGACGGAGTCCTCATGCGACCGGTGCTGTTCTCGATCTTCGGAGTCGACGTGCAGACGTACGGGGTCAGCAAGGCGCTCGCGGCGTTGCTGGGCGCGTACCTGCTGGGACGAGCTTTCGAACGGGTCGGGCTGCGGCGGGAGTCCGCGCACTCCCTTGTCCTGTGGGCCACCGTGTGGGGGTTCGTCGGCGCGAAGATCTACTACCTGCTGGAGCAGGGCGGGAACCTGACCATGCACGACTTCGGCGGCATGGGCTTCACCTGGTACGGGGGCTTGATCGGCGGCGTCGTCGCCGGTCTGGTGGTGATCCGGCGGCACAAGCTGCCCCTGGGCGTGGTCGCCGGCGCGACCGCCGTTCCACTCACGCTCGCCTACGGCGTGGGCCGGCTCGGTTGCCTCCTGTCCGGCGACGGCACCTACGGGAGGCCCTCTTCGCTGCCCTGGGCGATGGCCTTCCCCAACGGAGTGGTTGCGACCGACGTCCCGGTCCATCCGACCCCGCTGTACGAGGCGTTGGCAGCACTCGCCATCGCCGCCATCCTTTGGCGGTTGGGCCGACGGCTGATGGGACCCGCGCTCTTCGGCTGGTACCTCGTGCTCAGCGGTCTGGTGCGCCTGGTCGTCGAGGTGCTGCGCATCAACGATCCCGTGCTGCTGGGGCTTACCCAGCCGCAGCTCTGGTCGATCCTGTCAGTTGCCGCCGGTACCGCCATCATCCTCCGGGCAAGCACGCGGTTCGCAGCCCGGGCCCACATCACGTCGACGAGCCCACGCCCGTCGCCCGAGCGGGTCCCGCTCGGATGATGCGCTGCCGGCGCTCCTGACCCGCGCGTCCGCGAGCGTCGCTCGGAGCCGTTCCCTGAGCGCCAGCCGTTCCCTGATCCCCAACGTCGCCGTGGGCGCGTCGGCTGCGGAGAGGCACTGGCGCGTCCACCTCGCCCGACCGTGACGGGAACGTGGCGGGGTCGCGCACACCCTCCGTGTGCGCGACCCTGCCACGAGTTTAGGTGACCCGGATGAAGGTGGGGTTGGACTGCCAGATCTCGCGGATCTGGATGGTCTTCCCGGGGGTCGGGGCGTCCACCTGCATGTTGCCGCCGGCGTAGATGGAGATGTGGCCGGGTGACCAGATCAGGTCGCCGGGCTGGGCGTCCGCGCGGGAGACCACGGTCCCGGCGTTGCGCTGCGCTGACGAGGTGCGGGGCAACGTGATGCCGACTTGCGCGTACACGTACGAGGTGAAGCCTGAGCAGTCGAACCCGTTGGGCGTGGTGCCTCCCCACAGGTACGGCACGCCGACGTACCGCGAGGCGATCTCCACGATGGCGTTGCCGTTCGCGCTCGCCGGAGCCGGCGCACCGCGGGTCTCGGCCTCCTCCGCAGGAGCCGCCTCGGCCGGGACCGCGGCCCGCGCCTGGCTGCGCGATGCCGCCGGCGCTGCGCGAACGGGGGCGGGCGGCGGCGGTGGCGGTGGCGGGTCGGCGATCACCGTCACCGCAGGGACGTCGAAGGTCCAGGTGGCGTCCGCGGCCACGGTGACCGCGGGGGCTGTGTCGAGCACCGCCCGTGCCGAGGCGGTGAGGGCGGACGTGTCCACAGCCGGCAGCGCGGCGGAGCCGTCGGTGGACTGCGCCGCCGACGCAGGCGCCGCCAGCATCGAGACGACCAGGCCGGACGAGGCGGCGGCGACCGCGGAGCGGCGGCCGACGACGGCGAGGCTTCCGGTGGCCGTCGCGGCCAGGTCGTTCAGAGGCGTCGTGGGCCTGCCGGCCGCGCGGTGGCGGGCGGCGATCGAGCTTTCGGGCATGCGAACCTCTCCGGTCGCCTACGAGGTGAGCTGTCGGGTTCGGACGGAGAGCTGTGCCCGGCCGGTCACGTACGACCGGCTTCACCCCAAGGGCACCGTGACCGGTGCCCGGAAGACCTGGGTCCCCCGCTCCTGCCATGAAGCATCGATGTGCCCTCGGTGGTGGCAGGACTCGGCGGTCCACCTCGGGTCGCCCGGTTCATCCGGGCGGGTCGATGAAACCACGTCTCCCGGCGATTGTCACGGAGGGGTAACGGCGTCGGCGGCGTGTCGCGGCCTGGCCGTCGCCTTCACCGACTCTTGATGGTGCACCTGGTGCGTTCTCAACCTGACCGCGCGAGCGTGGACGGCAGACGGCACGAGGTGCGCCGTTCGCCCGGGGAAGGGAAGCGCGATGGGCCTGTGGTGCACGCAGATGGGTCCCGCTGGCTGGGTGGTGATGCTGGCCTTCTGGATCGGCCTCATCGCTCTGGTGCTCTGGGGGCTGAACCGGCTCTTCCCCGACCGGGCAGATCCGGGTCGAGTGCTTGACGCACGGCTCGCCGCCGGGCAGATCGACCTCGAGACCTATCGCTTGTTGCGAAGCGAGCTGTCCGACCCAGATGCCGTCACCATGAAGGGAACGCCATGAAGAACCACCTCAAGCACATGCTCATCGGGGGCGCCGTCCTGCTTGTCGGACTGCTGGTCGCGGGAGTACCGCTCGCGGATGCGCTGCTGTGGGCTGCACTGCTGGCATGCCCGCTGATGATGGCCGGCATGATGTTCATGATGGGACGCGGGCACGGCAACGCTGAGTCAGGGCACGACCACCGCCCCGCATCGAACGTGCGGCAGGAACCTCCCATGCACGACCGGATCTAGCCAGATCCGCCGGCGGCGGGCAGGAACACCCGGAACGTGGTGCCCTGCCCGCTGCCCGCACTGTGAACGCTGACCGAACCGCCGTGCGCCTCGACCAAGGCCTTGGTGATCGCCAGCCCGATGCCCGAACCACCGTGCACGCGATCACGCGCGGTGTCGGCGCGGTAGAACCGTTCGAAGACATGAGGCAGGTGATCCGCGGATATGCCCTCACCGCTGTCCTCGACGCTGAGAACGACCCCGGCCTGGTGCGCACCGGCGCGGATGCGCACGACCCCGTCCTGCGGGGTATGACGCAACGCGTTGTCAAGCAGGTTGCCCAGGACCTGCGCCATCCGATCGGGGTCCACCGCCACCGACGGCAGCCGCGCTGCTACCTGCTCCTCGAGCCGGACACCCTTGGCGATGTAAGCCTCCCGCGCGGAATCCGAAGCGACGACGACCAACTCTCCCGGGTCCATCCGCCGCGGTCGAAGCTCGAGCTCCGAGCTCTCCGCCTGCGTCACGGCCGCCAGATCCTGCGCGAGGCGGGCTAGCCGTGACGTCTGACCGCGAAGCACCGCCATCGTCTCCGGGCTCAGCGTGAGCACGCCATCCTCGATCCCCTCCACGTACGCGCTGAGCGTCGCCACTGGTGTGCGCAGCTCGTGGGCGACGTCGGCCATGAGCCTCCGGCGCAGGCCGTCACTGGCCTCCAGGCGCCCGGCCATCTGGTTGAACGCCGCCGCCAGTTCGTCGAACTCCGATCCCATACCATCTGCAGGCACGCGGGAGTCCAGGCGCCCGCCCGCCACGTCGGCCGCCGCCGCCGCGAGTGTGCCGAGCGAGCGCCCGATGCGCCGTGTCAGGAAGATGCTCACCGCCAGCGAGGCCAGCAGGGCCGCACCGAGCGCCACGGCCAGGGAGAACACGCTGGCCGACCGGAACGCCTCCTCGGCATGCACCACGGAGCCGACCCCGTCCGGTGACCCGGCCTGCGCCATGTGCGCGTGAAAGACGCTCGGGCCTACTGCCCCGGCCACCAGCCACGCGGTCACGCCGCCGGTGACCACCACGAGCGTCAGCGCGGCAAGGAGACGACCCGCGAGGCTGGAAACCGCTCGGCGTCGGCGCCCACGACTCACGTGACCTGCCCCATGCGGTACCCGACACCTCGGACCGTGCGGACGAAGCGCTGCGCCTCCGCGGTGTCGCCCAGCTTCTGGCGCACGTGGAGGATGTGGACGTCCACCAGGTGCTCGTCACCCACCCAGTTGTCACCCCAGACCTTCTCGATCAGCGCCCGCCTGCTGAACACGGCGTTCGGCCGGCCGGCCAGCGCCGCCAGGACGTCGAACTCGGTGCGAGTCAACGGGACCAGCTCCCCGTCCAGGTGAACCTCCCGCCCGACCGTGTCGATCCGCAACGGGCCGAACACGAGCGGCGCGACGCCGTGCCCGTCTTCGGAGTCCTTGCGGCGCGGGCGCCGGAGCATCACCCGAACCCGAGCCATGAGCTCGCGGGGGCTGAACGGCTTGGTCATGTAGTCATCGGCGCCCACAGACAACCCGATCAGCGTGTCCACCTCGTCTGCGCGGGCTGTCAGCATCACCACGTAGCAGTCGGAGAACGTGCGAATCTGCCGGCAGACCTCGACACCGTCGAGTGCGGGCAGCCCCAGGTCCAGGATGACGACGTCAGGGTCCACAGCGCGGGCGGTCCGAACGCCTTCCTCCCCGTCGAAGGCGAGGTGGACCTCGAACCCGTCACGCTCGAGGTAGGTGCCGACCAGGGTTGCCAGAGCCCGTTCGTCGTCCACGACCAGTGCGCGGGGCGCCGAGGGGATGGAAGCTGCAGTCACCACGCCATTGTGCCGGTCCGCACCGACCACCGGACCGCGTCCCGGCGTCGGCCCCAGCCAGGTTGCCGTGGAGATGAGGCGTGGAGAGACCGGGACCGCTCCGTAGGTACCTTTATCCCAGAGCCCACGACCCACAGCGTCATGGCGACGGACCTCTGCGGGGAGTCGTGGCGATCACCTCAGCGCGACCATTGGAGGCAGCACCATGACCCCAGTAGACCTGGGTGACATCAGCACGGGGCTTGTCTGGGGCGCGGTGACCGTCTACACGGTCGCACTGGTCGCCTACACGGCGGACCTTGCGCGCCTGTCCGAGCGAACGGCCACCATGCGAGCTGAAGAGCTCGCGCTCGCCGCAGGTCTACGCGCGGGACACCCCACCGCCGTGCCGACACCCGACGTACCGGCCCCCGCGGACCGTCGCCGGTCCAAGGCCCGGGGCATCGCCCGGACGACGACGGTCCTCGGGCTTGCCCTGCACATCGCCGCCGTGATCCTCCGCGCAGTAGCGGCCGGCCGAGTGCCGTGGGCGAACATGTACGAGTACTCCCTGGTCGGCACCATGGTCGCCGTCGTCGTCCTGGTCTACCTCCTGCGCCGTCGCGACCTGCCATTCCTCGGGCTGCTTGTCACCGGGCTGACGGTTCTCGCCCTCGCACTCGCGCTGCTCGTCTTCTACGTCCAGGCCGACGGCGTCCAGCCGGCCCTCCAGAGCTACTGGCTCGTCATCCACGTCGGCGTCGCGATCACCGCGACCGGCGTGTTCACGGTCGCGTTCGCCGCCAGCGTGCTGCAGCTGCTGCGCGACTCGCGCGAGAACGGCTCGGCGTCGCTGGCTCGCCGCGGGTGGCGCTGGCTCGAGGCCGCGCCCCGAGCGGCCGAGCTCGAGGCCCTGTCCTTCCGGCTCAACGCGGTCGGGTTCGTGCTATGGACGTTCACGCTCATCGCGGGTGCGATCTGGGCCGAGCACGCCTGGGGTCGGTACTGGGGCTGGGACCCCAAGGAGGTGTGGACGTTCGTGGTGTGGGTGGTCTATGCCGCCTACCTACACGCCCGCACCACACGCGGCTGGGCTGGACGACGTGCCGCATGGTTCGTCCTCGTCGGCTACGGGTGTGTCCTGGCCAACTTCGGCATCGTGAACCTGTTCTTCAGCGGCAAGCATTCCTACTCCGGCCTGTGATTCAGCCTGCGACAGCACCCTGCAAGCAAGAAGGCCACGGACCGCGAACACCGCGGGTAGCGCTCGGCATCAGAGCCCGACGAGCTCGGCGATCGGCGACATCACACGAAGCTAAGGCCGCCCTGGCGCAGGACACGGCACTTTAGCGCGGTTTGCGGCATTCGTCCCGAGCATCTTGGCGAACGCAGGTTGAAACATCACCGCTAGAGGCGTGTCGGACTCTCCACAGGGACACGCGCGGCTCTAGCGTCTCCGTGGCGCACATCCCCTTTCCCCGCCGTTACGGAACTGGACCTGTGAAATTGCTCCACCGCCCCGTGGAACACCGGTCAGCCCCTGGCCGTCGAGCGCTCCCTTGCGGCACGGTCGCCGAAGTGTGTGGTCGCTGTGCGCCGGAGCGCTTGTCGCGGTGCTGGTGGGGCTGGTCGGAGTGGTCGCACCGGCCGCGGGTGACGGCTACGACGATCAGCGTCGCGACGCCGAGCGCCGGGCCGCCGAGCAGGAGCGGCGCGCCGCCGAGCTCGAGGAGTCGGTTGAAGACCTGAGTGCTGAGCTCGCCGCCGCCGTTCTCGCGCTGCAGGAGACGCAGTCACGCTTGCCGGCCGCGCAGGGGAGCTGGCGGCGGCTCAGGAGACGCTCGAGCGATCCCAGCGCGAGGCGGCCCTCATCGCCGCGCGGCTGGAGGACGCGCAGACTCAGGAAGAGGGCATCACCGCGACCATCGCCACCGACGAGGCGCGCGGCGAGGACCTGCGCACCGTGATCGGCCAGGTGGCCCGGCAAGCGTACAAGGGCCAGTCAGCCGCCACAGGTCTGAGCATGGTCATGGACGCCGGCAGCGCGGAGGACTTCGTCGATCAGTACGGCATGGTGTCGACCGCGCTGCGGACCCAGACCCGCGCGTTGGCCGAGCTGGAGCAGCTCGATGCAGCCAACCGGAACAGCCGCGCCCGGCTGACCGCGGTGAAGGACAAGGTCGCGGCCCTCAAGGTTGAAGCCGATGATAAGGTTGCCGAAGCCGACGCCGCACAGGCTGAGGCGGAGGCCCGGCAGGCGGAGATCGAACGGCTGATCGCCGAGCAGTCCGCACGGCAGCAGGTCATCACGGGCATGAAGGCGCAGGCGGAGGCCGAACAGGCGCAGGTCGACGCCAACCGCAACGCGATCGCCGCTGAGCTCGCCGGCATCATCGCCGCCGAGCGTGCCGCCGCCGAGGCGGCACGTGCGGCTGCCGCCGCGGCAGCAGCCGCAGCCGGCCAGAAGCCACCCCCACCGGTCCAACCGCCGTCGGGCAAGGTCTCAGGGGCGCTGTTCGGCAACCCGACAGCGACCAACCCCATGTACGTGACGTCCGAGTACGGGATGCGCCTGCACCCGATCCTCGGCTACACGCGCCTGCACGCCGGGATCGACCTGCGCGCGTACTGCGGAACACCGCTGTACGCGCCACGCGACGGGACGGTGCGGTGGGCGGAATGGCGAAACGGCTTCGGTAACCAGGTCATGATCGACTACGGCTCCGTGAACGGGAACTCGCTCATGTCTAGCTCGAACCACCTGACCAGCGCCGTGGTGCGAAACGGTCAGGCGGTCTCCCGCGGCCAGCTGATCGGATACGCCGGAAACACGGGGCTCTCGGGCGCCTGCCACCTGCACTTCGAGGTCTACGTGAACGGGAACACGGTGAACCCGCGCCCGCTGCTAGGGCTCTGAACCCCGAACTGGTCAAAGGACGCAGACCGCCTCGACACGGCCTCATGCCGAATTGGGGAACGCGTCGCGGTTTGAGACACTGACCGGGTGCACGTGAGAAGGAACGAACCACCCGAGTCCGCGGTGCTAGCGCGTGGGCGATCCCTGGCGATGGCGGTCGCCGTCGCCACACTGCTCGCAGCCTGCGCCAGCCCGAGCGACGGCCCGGGCGACAGCCCCCGACGTCATCGGCCAGGGCTACCAGTCCGGCGACGGCAGCACCCGCACCTGGCCGGTCGCTGACCGGGGACAGCCGGTCACGCTGTCCGGGACCGACTTCGCCGGCGGGGCCGTGGACATCGAGGAGTGGCGCGGCGACGTCGTCGTGCTCAACACCTGGTACGCCGCCTGCCCGCCGTGCCGCGCCGAGGCCCCCGACCTCGTCGACCTCGCGAACGACTACGCCGACGACGGCGTGCACCTCCTGGGCATCAACGGCACCGACGACGCCGGCGCCGCCCAGGCGTACGAGCGCACGTTCTCCGTGCCGTACCCCTCGATCGCGGACACCGACGGCAGCGCCATCGCCGACCTGCAGGGAGCCGTCCCGGTCCAGGCGGTGCCGACAACGATCGTGCTCGACCGCGAGGGTCGGGTGGCGGCGCGGATCCTGGGGCTCGCCGAGGGGTCGACCCTGCGCGCGCTCGTCGACGACGCGCTCGCGGAGCCCGGCACCGGGGCGGCCGCGTGACGGCCGCCGGCGGACTGGGGGCCAGCGTCTGGAGCGACCTGGGCTCCACCTTTGCCACGACGGCGTTCTCCGGGTCCCTGCTCCTCGCCGTGCCCGTGGCGCTCATCGCGGGCCTGGTGTCGTTCGCCTCGCCGTGCGTGCTGCCACTGGTGCCCGGCTACCTCGGCTACCTCGGCGGCATGACCGGAACCGGAGCTCCCGACGAGGGCGCGCCGGGAACGCGCCAACTGTCAGCAGCTGAGGACCGGTCGGCTCTCGGTGGCCGGCGCCGATCGGGGGCCGGCCGCGGACGGCTGCTGCTGGGTGTGGCCTTGTTCGTCTCCGGCTTCGCCGTGGTCTTCGTCGCGCTGGGGACGCTGGCAGGCACCCTCGGCGCCGAACTCATGCGCTGGCAGGAGCCCATCACCCGGGTTCTCGGCGTGGTCGTCATCGCGATGGGTCTCTCCTTCCTGGGCTTGATCCCCGCCCTGCAGCGCGAACGGCGCCTGCAGGTGCGGGCCCGAGCGGGCCTGTGGGGCGCGCCGATGCTCGGGTTCACCTTCGGACTCGGCTGGGCCCCGTGCATCGGCCCCACGCTGGCGGCGGTCATCGCGCTGTCACTCGACGGAGGGTCGGCCGGCCGGGGTGCCGCGCTGTCCAGCGCGTACGCGCTGGGACTGGGTGTGCCGTTCCTGCTCATCGCGCTCGGGCTCGGACGCAGCACGGCCGCACTCGGGTTCCTACGCCGGCACCGGCTGGTGATCATGCGGAGCGGCGGCGGGCTCCTGGTCCTCGTCGGCCTCGCGCTCGTCACCGGCCTGTGGGGCACCTGGACGCAGTCGCTCCAGGGCCTGATCGCCGGCTTCCAGCCGGTGGTGTGATGAGCGGCTACCGCCCCGAGGGCATCGACGACACGTTCAGCGCACCCGATCGTGGCGAAGCCGCCAAGCGCGGCACCGGGACGGCGACCGACGCGCGCATCGGCTCGGCGCCGGGTGCGCGGGGAGCGGCCGGCGGGACGCCCGGCTCCGGCTCCGGTGACGGTCCGGTGCTGCCGCAGCTCGGCGTCGTCGGTTGGCTGCGCTGGACCTGGCGGCAGATCACCAGCATGCGCGTCGCGCTGTTGCTGCTCATGCTGCTCGCGGTCGCTGCCGTGCCGGGGTCGGTGCTCCCGCAGCGCCCGCAGGACCCGGCCGGCGTCGCGCAGTACCTCAAGGACAACGCCGGCACGGGCGAGTGGCTCGACCGCCTGGGTGCCTTCGACGTCTACGCCTCGGTCTGGTTCTCGGCGATCTACCTGCTGCTGTTCACCTCGCTGATCGGGTGCATCCTGCCGCGCACCCGAGCGCACCTGGCCGCGATGCGTGCCCGCCCGCCGCGTACTCCGCGGCGGTTCGCCCGGTTCCCCGCCCAGGGCTCGCTCACGACGAGCGTGGACCCGCAGGCGGTCGTGCACGCGGCGGCGGGAGCCTTGCGCGGGCCGCACCGGTGGCTGCCGCGCTTCAGGGTCGACGTGCGCCAGGAAGTGCCGGCCGGTGACAGGCGACCGGCGACGTGGGTGCTGTCCGCCGAGCGCGGCTACCTGCGTGAGACGGGGAACCTCGTGTTCCACCTGTCCCTCGTGGGGCTGCTCGTCGCCATGGGGGCCGGGCAGTTCCTGCACTACCGCGGACAGGCGATCGTGCTCGAAGGGCAAGGCTTCGCCAACGCGGAGGTCGGCTACGACACCTTTGAGAGCGGCGCCGGTTTCGACCCCGAGAGCCTCGTCCCCTTCGCCCTCACCCTTGACAAGTTCACCGCGCGCTTCGACCCCGAGACGCTCCTGTCGCGCTACTTCCGCGCCGACGTCACCGTCCGCGAGCCCGACGGGACCACCCGCACCGAATCCATCCAGGTCAACCACCCCCTGACCGCGGGCGGCGCCAAGATCTATCTCATGGGCAACGGCTACGCGCCCGAGGTCACGATCCGCGACTCAGCCGGCGAACTTGCCTTCGCCGGCCCGGTGCCCTTCCTGCCCGAGGACACGGTCTACACCTCCCGCGGCGTCATCAAGGTGCCGGACGTCTCGACCGGCGAGCAGATTGGGCTCGTCGGCTTCCTGCTCCCGTCCGCGGTCGAGTCCGGACCGGGGCTGTGGCGGTCCGTCAACCCCCAGCCCAACGATCCGCTCCTCGTGCTGTCCGTGTGGACGGGTGACCTGGGCCTCGACGAGGGCGTGCCGCAGAACGTCTACCAGCTCGACGAGAGCCGCATGACCCAGGTCGTCGACGACACAGGGGCGCCCGTCACGCTCTATGTCCGACCCGGTGAAACCGTCGACCTGCCGAATGAGCTGGGCACCATCTCGATCGACGGCATGACACGGTTCGTCGCCCTCGACCTACGGCACGACCCCACGCTGGTCTTCGTCCTGGTGTTCGCCCTCACCGCCCTCGCGGGCCTCGCGACCTCGCTGTTCACGCCGCGCCGGCGCGTCTGGGTGCGAGCGTCACCAGCCCCGGACCGGCCCGGCCACACCACCGTGGAGGTCGCGGCACTGGCGCGCGGCGACGATCTGGGCCTCCAGGGAGAGCTCGACCGGTTGCTGTCGGCGCTCAGCGACACGGGCAACGCGCCTCAAGCAGCGGAGGAACCTGCGCCCGCTGAGGAGGACGTCCCGCGAGGCGCGCCCGTCGCCGAGCACTGACCCCGCCGAGCCGCGACCCCCGATGGGCTTGAGGTCCATTGGGTGCAGGCCCGAGGCTGCTCCGACGCGGTCCTGCCGCTAGTGACAGGCCCGGGGAGCGGATCGCGCGGCTTCACCGAACGATGACCCGCCCCACGGCTGTTATACATCTGCCACCGCCATCCTCGCGTACGGGGAGGTCACCATGGACATGCAGCTCCTGACGCGAGTTCTGGCCCAGCGTGCCGAGCTGACGCGACACGACCACTGGACCCGTGCCCACCTGGTCACTCAGCAAGCAGCCGCGCTCGAGCAGCTACGGCGCTTCGCCTCCGCACGGTCGCCCTTCTATCGGCGAGAGCACGCTGCCCTCCGTGCGGCGCCGTTGTCTGAGCTGCCGGCGGTAACCAAAGAGCAGCTCATGTCGCACTTCGACACCGTCCTGACCACCCGAAGCCTGAGCCTGGCGGACCTCGAGCGTCACCTGCGGCACCTCACCGACACCGACGGTGACCCAGGGCAACCGTTCCGAGAACGCTGGTGGGCGGCCGCCACCGCCGGCACCACGGGACGTCGAGGCGTGTTCGCCTGGAACCGCTCCGAGTGGGCCACCGTGCTCGCGTCCTACTCGCGGGCCCTCGTCTGGGCCGGTGTACACGCCGGCCCTCGGCACCATGTGCGCACCGCAGTCGTCAGCTCCACAGTCCCGACCCACCAGAGCGCTGTCGTGGGCGCCTCGATCACCTCGCGCATGATCCCCACCCTGCGGCTCGACGCCCGAGGCGACCTCACCGAAACGATCGCGTCGCTCAACACCTTCCGCCCCGACGTACTCGTCGGGTACGCGTCAATACTCCGACCACTGGCCACCGCCCAGCAAGAAGGGCGTCTGAGGATCGCACCGCGTGCCGTCATGTCCGCATCCGAGATCCTCACCGACCGCGCCGCACACGAGATGGCCCACGCGTGGCGAACCCGTCCCTTCGACGTATACGCAGCCACTGAAACCGCAGGCATAGCGTCCACCTGCAGCTTTGGCACCCGGCACCTGTACGACGACCTGGTCATCGTGGAACCGGTCGACCACGCCGGTGACCCGGTTCCGGCCGGCAGCCCCGGAGCCAGGGTCCTGGTGACAGTTCTCTTCTCCAGGACCCTCCCGCTCATCCGCTACGAGCTGTCCGACCGCGTCACCCTGAGCACCTCCCCTGCCCCTGCGGTCGTCCATTCGGCGTCCTGGAACGAGTCGAAGGCCGTGAGGAGGACGTCCTGACACTCCCGGGCTCCCACGGGCCCGTGACCGTTCATCCCAACGTCTTCAGCGCGGCCCTCGACGACGCCGACGTCGTGCAGTGGCAGATCATCCAAGAGGCCGACGGGGTGCGCGTCCTCCTCATCACACGAGGCGGCGACTCCCCCATGGCACGCGTGCAGCAACGGCTCGGCCACGCGCTGGACGAAGCAGGTGCCTACCTACCTCCACTCCGCATGGAACGTGTGGACCGAATCCCGCGAACACCGCTCGGCAAGACCCCCTGATTCGCAAGCTGGTCACCTGACAAGCCGCTGAGGCTGACCAGGCGACCGGTCGGGCTCCCTCCTGCGGTCCCCCATGCGGGCAGCCTGGCCCACGTCAACGCGACTCGACCTCTACGCTCCACGCCCCCGGTTAACCGGCTCTTCGGATTTAGGCGTGGTGGGGCCTTCGTCGGCGGGTGCCGGATGCTGCGAGGAGGATGCGTAGGCGGTAGTGACTGAAGGTGCGGAAGCCGTGTGCCAGGCGGCGGGTCTTCTCGATGAGGAGGTTGATCGCTTCAGTGCCGCCGTTGCTGACTCCGTCGGTGTCGAAGTACGCCAGCACCTGCGCCCGCCACGCCCTCAGGGTCCGTCCTAGGCGGGCGACCTCAGGGATCGGGCAGGTGTGGAAAGTGTCGATCACCCGCTCGGCGCGCCGGCGCCCGACCGCCGCGGTGGGTGCGTGGTACGCGGCGCGCAGCTGCTGGTAGCAGCCCCACGCAACGGTGACCGCCCAGTCCGGGTCGCCCGCCTCGAGGCCGGCGTCCAAGCGCGCGGCCTGCCGAGGGGTGAGGTGCTCGATGCCGTGGCGCAGCAGCCCGCGGATCCGGTAGAGCGGGTCGTCCTTGTGGCCGCGGTGGCCGAGGGTGGCTTGCTGGGTGCGGCGGCGGACCTCGTCGACGACCTGGGTGCCGAGCTTGACCACGTGGAAGGCGTCCAGGACCGCGACCGCGTCGGGCAACTCGTCGCGGATCGCGTTGGCGTACCCGCGGAACGGGTCCAGCGCGGCGTGCTCGACCGTCGCGGTGAACCCGTCTGGTGCCGCCTTCAGCCAGGTCGCGTACGCCGTTCCTGAACGGCCCGGGACCACGTCGAGCAACCGGGCGTGGACGTGTCCGTGCTGGTCACGGGTGAGGTCGACCATCGCGGTGACCGCTCGGGCGGCGCCGTGGTGGGACGGCTTCCAGATGTGCTCGTCGACCCCAAGGGTCACCACACCGGCCAGCCGGCTCGGGTCGGCTACCCGGCGGGCGGCCTCGGCTTCGATCGCGTCCCAGCAGGTGTGCCAGTCCACTCCCAGGTGCCGGGCGAGGGCGGACACGGTGGTGTCGTCGTGGGTCAGGGCGTCGGTAGCCCAGGTGATCGCCCGGGTCGTGAGCTTGGCCCGCGGCGCGATCAGGTCGTGGCGTTCGGAGAAGGTCCTCACCGGGCAGCCGTCGTCCGGGCACCGCCAGATCCGCTTGCGCCACACCAGCAGCACCGAGGTCGCGAAGACCGGTGCGTCATGGACGCGATGGAGCCGCCGGCCGTGGGCGACCGCGACGACCCCGCAGGAGGGGCACCCGGTCAGGGTCTGGTCGGACTCGACGGTCACCACGACACGGCCGTCGTCGTGGTCGACCTCGAGCACGTGCAGCCCGGGAACGTTGAACAGGGCGTCGGCACGGGCACACCACAGTGCACTCGGTCCGGATCTACAGTCGGACACGTCGGGGTCTTCCGGTGGAACGGCTTGCTTGGATGCTCCTATGACGCGTCAAGGGCGTCGGAGCACCCGATCTGCGACCTCAGAGCGGCCGTGAGCGTTCTCTTTCCGGCGTCGCCGCCCGCAGGTGGTGGTAGATCTCGCGGGCCACGGCCCGCTTGAGGCACCGGATGATGTCTTTCTTCCCCAAGCCTTGCTGGGTTCGCCGCTGGACGTATTCTTGGGTTTTCTCGTCGCGATACATTCGGACCAGGACGATCGTGTGCAGCGCTCTGTTGGCTTGGCGGTCCCCGCCGCGGCTGAGCCTGTGCCGGTCGGTGCGGCCGGAGGACGCCGGGATCGGCGCGACGCCGGTCAACCGCGCGAACGCCGCTTCAGAGCGCACTCGCTCGGGGTTGTCGCCAGCGGTGATGAGCAGCTGCGCGACGGTGTCAACGCCGACCCCGGGTCGCTCGAGCAGGGCCGGAGCGGCCCGCGCGGTCAGCCGGGTCAGGTGCCCGTCGAGCACCTCGATCTCCTCGTTGAGCTCCTGACAGCGACGAGCCAGGCCCCTGATTGCGATCTTCACCGCGACCGCCGGGTCGCTGGCATCGGCCGCCGGCCGCAGCCGTGCCACGGTCTTGATCAGTGCCTTGGTACCCAGGCCACGCAGTTGCTCGCGCAGTTCCACCGGTCCGGTGGTGAGCATGCCGCGGATCTGGTTGATGGCCTGCGTGCGTGCCTTCACGGCGGAGCGGCGCGCGACATGCAGACACCGGATCGACTCCACCAGCCCGTCCTTGCCCTTGGGCACCGCGGTGGCGCGTCCAGCCGCGACCGCTCGGGCGGCGGAGTACGCGTCCAAGGCGTCGGTCTTGCCGTGCAGTCGGCGACTCTTGCGGTCCGGACGATCGACCTCGACGACGCTCATCCCGGCGTCGCGAAGACGACGCGTCAGCGCGGCCCCGTAGGACGACGTTCCCTCGACACCGACGGCGACGACGTCGCCGAACTGAGCACACCAGCGGACCATCTGCTCATACCCGGCCGTCGTCGTGGGGAACGTGCGGTCGGCCAGGCTGCGCCCGAGCGGATCGACGACGGCAAGGTGGTGGATGTCGGCGTGCGTGTCCACCCCGACGTACACGCTGGCGCTCTGAACCACTTCGGTCACGCTGCACTCCCGTTCTTCGACACATCGATGACAAGCAACAGCCACCGAGATCGGGAGCGGACAGGACAGTGAAGAGGCGAAAGACAAGCTCCTATAAGGTCACGCTCTCGGTCCGGTGGCGCGCCACCAGCGGGGTCGACATATCCAAGCCCAGGCAGTCCCCGTCCAACGAGGGCGCCAGTCGCTAACCCGAGTCAGACCCCGCCGGGAGCGCTGGGTCCATACTCACTGTCGCTTCTCACGGAGCCTCACGCGGTGGCCCCTCAACGTCCGGGACCGACACGGTCACCGACGCCAGGAGCCCGAACTACACCACTCCAGGGGACTCACCCGCACCGTGAGCTGGTCAACCGGTACGAGGCGCTCCTGCGGCAGTCGAATCCTGACGTAGCGGCGCACTACTGGGACTGGACCGAGGACCCGCGACAGGCGTCGGACGGTCGGGGCGGCACGGTGAACATCCTCACCTCCGCGCTGCTGGGCACGGCCTCCGGCCTGGTCGACGGTCCGTGGGCGGCGCTGCACAACGGCGGAGTGCTGGCGGGCAGCCGGGACCAGACCAGCGACCCGTCGGACCCGCCGCAGGACATCACGCGGGCGCTCGGGGCAGGCGCGCCAGGCATCGCGTCGGACGCCTCGATCTTGACCAGCTCGGACGGTTTCCCGCAGGCGCAGCAGTGGCAGCAGTTCCGGCAGGCGCTCGAGAGCTGGCACGGTTCCGCCCACGGCTACTTCGGGCCCGGTAGCACGATTCGCGACGCGCACAGCGCCTTCGAAGACCCGTTCGTCTTCTTGCTGCACAGCAACGTCGACCGGCTCTTCGCCATGTGGCAGACCCAACCGGGACAGGATTGGCGCCTGGACCCCGGTCAGGTCTACGGCGATCAGTCGAACACGACCGGCCCCGAGAGCATTCTCGCGACCCTCCAGCCGTGGGACGGCACCGTCGAGTTCGGCGCTCCCATCGAGCCGTGGGTCGGCACGTCGCCGCTCATCGAGCACAAGAACTGTCGGCACCCGTCGGTCGTGCGACCACCGTGCTACGACACGCTGCCGCTGACGGTGGAGCAGGTGGCGCCGCTGCCCGGCGACCCGATCTCGTTCCTCGACGTCGTGGAGAACCTCCCGACCGCACGCGCCATTCGACTGCGGGTTCGCGGATGCCACGAGGTGACCGCGACCGCGTCCGTCACCGCACCCTTCACCGTCCTCTCGACGTCGGTGACCTCACCGCACCCCGACGGCTTCGCCCAGCGCGACCTCCTGGTGTGGGTCCTGCTCTCCCCGGCGCTGCCGGGACCTCCGCGAACGGGACGCTCACTGTCACGGTCAACGAGACCGGGGACGTGTTCACGGTGCCGATCGCCGCGACGGTCGTGCCCAACCCCACCGTCGGAACCTCCCTGGTCCTCGACACGTCCGGTTCGATGAGCGCCCCGTCCGGTGTTCCGGGCAAGGACCGGATGGCCGTGCTCCTCAGCTCCGCCCCACTCTTCGTCCACCTACTCGACACCACCGATGGTGTGGGCGTCGTCCGTTTCGACACTGACGCCGCGCCCGTCACCCCGGTCGTGGACGCCGGCCCGATGATCGGGGGGCTCGGGCGCGGCGCCGCGCTCGGAGCGATCTCCGGAACCGTAACCAACCCGCTCGGCCTGACCGCCATCGGCGACGGACTCGAGGCCGCCGCCGCCCAGCTCACCCCGACGACTGGTCTGTACGAAGGCACCGCGACGATCGTCTTCACCGACGGGCACGAGACCGCCGACAAGACCATCGCGGCCGCATCCTCGTCCGTCGGTTCGCGCGTCTTCGCCATCGGGCTCGGCACGCCGGACCAGCTGAACCCGGGTGCCCTGTCCGACATCGCCAATGGCACCGGGGGGTACCTGCTCCTGACCGGGAACCCCGGCGTGGACGACCAGCTCCTCCTGCAGAAGTACTTCGCCCAGGTGCTGGCCGGCGCGACCAACGCAGCGATCGTCGTCGACCCGGACGGCTTCGTTCCCGTCGGCGGCAAGGCGGTCGTGCCGTTCGACCTGACCGCGGCGGACATCCGCGCCGACGTCCTGGTGCTCAGCGACGCCGTCGGCGCCCTGCGAGTCGAGCTCATCGGCCCCGACGGCACGTCCATCACCCCCGGGGCAGGGGCGGAGGAGGTCGTCCATGACAGCTACCGCGTCCTGCGGGTGGTCCCTTCTGCCGCTCTGCCACCGGGCGTGGGCGCGGGACGCTGGCACGCGGTGCTCACCGTCGACGACGGCGGGGTCGAGAAGTGGCTCGCCAACCTGCGCGAACGGCTCGCCGGGATCGCTGACAACCGTGGAGGTCAGCTGTTCGAACGAGCCGTGAGCGCACTCAAGACCCACGGCGTGCCCTTCACGCTCAGCGTCCAAGCACGGAGCGCCCTGCACATGAGCGTCGCGATCACACAAACGAGCCGCCTGCCGGGCACGACCGCTCAGATCCGCGCCGTCCTCACAGACAGCGGCGTGCCGCTGTCCGGTTCCGCTCGCCTCGAGGCGCAGGTGACAGACCCGACGGGGGTCGTCACCATCGTGCCTCTGGCGCCCGCGTCGGCCGGCGCGGCGTACACCGTCTCGGTGGTGACCTCGGTGGCCGGCGTCTACCGCGTGCTCATCCGCGCGGTCGGCGGGGATCTTCGCGGTACACCATTCACACGCGAGGAGCTGCGCACCATCACGGTATGGGCGCGTGGAGACGACGCCCCGCCCCTGGTCATCGACCCCGTACACCCCGGCACGACCGGCGTCGACACCTGCTCGCTGCTGCTGTGCCTCCTGCGGGATCAGGGCGTACGCGAGTTCCTGGAGAGGAACAAAGTCGATGTCGACGTCGTCGCCGCCTGCATCAAGAGGTCCTGTCGGTACGACATTCACGCAAGAGACAGTCGGGTGTCGATGGTCCGTACTCCAGCGAGAGGTAGGGCTTCTCGAGCCTGTGCACGTCCGGGGTCGCCGTCCCGTCGGGCAACCACCCGGTCGGCACCGGCGGAGCGGACGACGATTCGTCGTGCGGTGCGGGGGTTGGTGGCTGCGGTCCGTGTTTCGTTCAGGAGTGCGCGCGCCGAGCGGCATCGCGGGCTGACAGGATCGTTCTATGGAGCCGCAGTGACTTCCTGGACCGTTCTATGGAGCTGCAGTGACTTCCTGGACCGCGTGCGCCGCGGAGAGCTCACCGGCCCGACCAACCGCCGTAGCGTATTGACCGGGCACAGCCGCCGGAAGCCGGGCAGGCCGGCCGCGAGGACCAGTCGCGAGTAACGACTGTCCCCCGCGGGGACACCGGAACCCCACACGAACCGAGTGGTCCCGGGCGGACGCGATGAATTCGCAGGTCACAGCCCCGAACAGCCGCCCGTCCACGCCGGAAATGTCCGTTCAGGCGGGTTCGAATCCCACTCGGGGCACCTCTCCTCGCACCTATCGACCGATGACCAGCGGAATGACCTCCTCGGTCAGGAGGCGGTCGACCGCGTCCGCCTGCTCGAAGGCCACGGCGTGGGCCGCGCCGTCGAACGTGATGAGTCGCTTGCTCGGTGCCTGCAGGCCTGCGTACCACTCCAACGCCAGCTCCCGACGGCCGTCGAGCTCGGCGGCGCCGTCGAGCACGAACACGGGGACGTCGAGGCGGCTCGCGTCGCGGCGCAGGTCAATGCCCTGGATCTGCGGGTACATCACCGTGAAGGTGTCCAGCACGCCGCGCAGCACGGCGAGCTTCTCCATGAGGGTGTACTCGACCCCCAGCACACCCCACGGTCCGACCCGGGCGGCGGTCCCGCGATCGAGGTAGCCGTCGGACGGCCGGTACGGGTCGTACAGGTGGTCGTAAGCGGCCAGGACCCGGGCGTTCGCCCACGGGAGGTCGGCGTACGGTGGCTCCCCGATCTCGCGCGTCAGCTGTGCGACAGCCGCGTCGCCGGTCCGCTCTGCGTACGCCTGCAGGTCTCGGTAGATCCGGCGGTCGGTCTCGAGGACGTCGACCATCTGGCCGCTGCCGATCCAGGCGTGGAACAGATCCGGGCGCTGCTGGACTGCCAGCACACCGAGCAACGTCCCCCAGGACTCCCCCATGAGGATGACCTTCTGCTCGTCGAATCGGGTCCTGAGGTACTCGGTCAGCTCGGCCACGTCCGCCACGGCCCGCGCGAGTGTCGCCTCGTCCGTCGGCAGGAGCGCTTCGTAGGACTTGCCGTTGCCGCGTTGGTCCAGGGTCGCGAAGACGACGTCGTCGATCCACGGCTCGGACAGCACCCGGGCGAACGCGAGGTCGGACTGCCCGGGGCCGCCGGACAGGTACAGCAGGACGGGGTTGGCGGGATCGGCCGCCCGGATCATCACCGCGTGGTCGTCACCGCCGAGCTGGACGCTGTCGAGCGTCGCGATGCTGCCCGGGACGACGTCGCCGTCGGCACCGAGGACGGGCGGCGTGGAGGCGGGCAGGACGAGAACGACGGTGAGCGCCGCGGTCAGCACACCGACGCCGACCGTGGTCAGCTGAGCGGTGCGGGAGCGCCGCGACCTCAGGCCTCCACTTCGCATGGACGCGGTCGCGGTGCGCGCAGCGAGCACCATGGGCAGCAGGAGCAGCAGGGCAGGCACGCCTCGGCCGAGCACCAGCGCGAGCACTCCGTAGGTCGAGTCGAGTCGAACGTCGTGGACGGACGGCAAGACGCTCGGAGTCCGTGCGATCTCGACCGCGCCGAGGTAGACGACGGCGACCGGGACGACCACCCATGCCGAACGGACCACGCGCCCGGCAAGGACACCGAGCAGCCCTCCCGCGGCCATGGTTGCGAGCGCTGACGGGGTCGTCACCGGGCCTGACGGCCACGCCAGGCCTGCCACCACGCCGGCCGCTGCCGCGATCAGTCCGACACCGGTCAGCCGCAGCACGCGCCGCCGTGGACGTCGCTCCAGGCGACCCGCGCCGCCGGGGGATCGACGAGGGCGCCCCGGCGGGCTGGGCCGACGTGCTCCAGTGGACGGTGCTGCTGTTCATGACCACTCCTGGGTCGAAGCCGGCGACGACGACAGCGGCACCCGACGTCGGCACCGGTGCCCGATCCGTTTCAGCCTGCCCTGCCTCGAGCGCGAAGAGCAGGTCCCTTGGTCCCGCGTCGATGCGCAGAGTCCGTCCCGACGGCGCTGCCGCCGAGGTTGCGCCCGGTGCTCCCGGACACGACTCCCACAGCGAGAGGTTGGGTCGCCAGCCGAAGGGCCCGCGCCCGGAGCGACGCTGCTCACCGACGTCCGGTCGCTTGTGATCTTCGTCACCGACGGGCGCGCACCGCAAGCCCCTCGCGTTCTGCCGCCGGGGCGAGCGCACCGAGCTGGGACCAGGCGCTACGGGAAGACCCGGCAGACGTCGGCGCACACCTGGCCGAAGGGCAGAGGAGAAGATCGGCGGACGCGACGCAGCGGTGCACCGGAGGTCGTCACCGGGCCAGGTCGCGCCGGCGGAATGCGAGCAGACCGGAGTCCCGGCTGTTCCCTGGACCCGACACACGCATCCAGAAGGCCGACGAGCTCGCCACCGCCAGGAGAGCCACGTCGAGCGGCTGACCGCACCCGCGCCCGCCGGTGCCGCGGCGGGCGGCCGGCGCGGCGGCGCGCGAGGGACCGACCGGCGCACGTACCCGACCGCGGCCATGGAGGAGGGGCAGTCCCCGTGCGGGTCCTGCCCCTCCTCCGCAGCCGCCGCGCGAGCGACGGCCGACCGTCAGCGGAGCCAGCTGTTGCCGACGATGCGAGCCCAGATCTTGCCGACCCCCCAGGTGTCACCGGAGAGCGTGACGGCGGCGATGATGAGCAGCAGCGCCTCGTGCCAGTGCGAGTCGACGACCGGGTTGTTGCCGCCGAGGATCCAGGGGATCTCCGCCAGGTACATGAACGCCAGGAGCAGCGTGCCGGTGACCGCGGCGATCTTCAGGCCCGCGCCGGCGATCAGCGCGACCCCGATGCCGAGCAGGCCGACCATGAACAGGACGTCCCCGAACGGGTTGGCGAACATCTGGAAGAACCCGGCGAACGGGCCCTCGATCCCGCCGATGAAGCCCTGCGCGGGTGTGCCGCCGTTGACCCAGGCCCGCTCGGCCGGGGTGGCGAACCCGAGCCCGAACGTCTTGTCGACGAAAGCCCACAAGAACGTGAAGCCGATCGTGATGCGAGCGACCGCGAGCACCCTGCGTGCTCCGCCGCTGGTGACGACCTGCTCCTGGTGACGAACGGCGCCCGAACCCCTGGTCGGGGCGACGGACTTCGTGGTGCTGGACATGACGCGTACCTCCCAGGGTGCACCGGGACGTGTGGCGTGATCGTCCCGCCGAACCCGA
Source organism: Cellulomonas sp. ATA003 (assembly GCF_031582905.1). Lineage (NCBI taxonomy): Bacteria > Bacillati > Actinomycetota > Actinomycetes > Micrococcales > Cellulomonadaceae > Cellulomonas > Cellulomonas sp. ATA003. The sequence goes on along the minus strand of NZ_CP133990.1, from coordinate 1,513,885 downwards.
CCTCCGGGCTCTGACACCAGGGTCCATCCGTGCGGTGCCGCCTCACAGGGGCCCAAGGTCCCCAACTCACGGCCGGCCGACGCTCCCCGTTCCGGGGCGCCAGCGCCTGCGCCGTGGACCAAGGGCCCATGCACGCGCCCTTCGGTGGCGGGGAGGATGGTGATGCGGCCGCGCTCCTCGGCGGTGACCTCGTCGGCGGCGAGGGCGCCGGACCGCACCGAGGCACGCAGGGATGCGTGCGGGCGCCCACCGGGGACCGGGTGCGATCCCAGGCGGAGCCGGACCGAACGGTTCGGGCGCTCCGGCGTGCGCTCGCCCGGTCGCGCGGGCGGGCGCACGCCCACCCCGACGCGTGACCGCGCTCGAGCGAGGACCGCTGGTCCGGGCGCCGGGAACCGCCGAACTGCGGACCGGGAATCCGCGGGGACCGAGGACTCACGCGCGGCGGCGAGGCGGCACCAGACGACGCAGCACGACCGGCGAGAGCGCCATGCTCGCCGGCACGAGTGACCACACCCGACCGGCGCGAAGGTCGTAGTCGGTGAGGACCTCGGAGAGGGAAGCCCCGCGCGAGCCCCAGGGCCGTCTCGAACGCCAGCGTGGCGCCGACCCAGGCCAGTCCCACGCGCCGCGCCCTCACCCGGTCCGCCAGCGGCCGCACGCGGCTCAGGGCGGCGGCGCCGCCCCAGATGCTCGTCACGAGCACGGCCGTGGCCACCTGGTGCGCACGCTGCTCACCGAGCCGCGGGGCCACGACCCGGTCGCGGAGGCCGCCGTTGAGGATGGCCACCCCCGCGATGGGGAACCATGCGCGGAGCCACGCACCGGTGGCTCGTTGCCCGTCAGGTGCGCCCATGGTGCGCTCTCCTCCCGGCCGGCACGTCGTGACAGGCAGCAGAGGATCACCCGGCCGTCGTCCCCACCAGGGACCAAGGGCCGCGGGACGTTGTGCCCTCCTGCGCGACCGCACCTGCGGCGCACCATGGTCCTGCCCGCCGCCGTGCGCACGCCGCGCGTACGGACGCTCCGACCGCACATCGAGGGAGCAGTGCCATGAGCCACACCTGGCACGTCGCCGTCCATCTCTTCGACGCCGACGACATCGACCCGCACGGCAGCGTGACATCGGCCCATGCTCGGCTGACCACGTCGAGCGGGACGACCCTGGACGGCTACGGCCGTGCGCGACGCAACCCCGAGACCCGGACATCAGGGAGATCGGTGAGGAGCTGGCCGCCGCGCGGGCCCTGCGCGACCTGGCGGACCGGCTGCTGCGTGCGACGTCGGACGACATCACTGACATCGAGCACCGCGAGGTCCGCCTGCGTGCCTGATCGCTGGTGGGCAGCGTCGTCGCGGCGCGCCCCGTGGCCAGACCGCTGCGGCCGGGTGCCTGACGACGCCCCCGCCCCGGGTGACGCCCGTCAGCACGACCACCCCGGTCACCAGGCGGGCCCACCGGGACGCACACCGGTCGGGACCTTTGCTCCTCCCTGCCGCCCCGGGTACGTGTTCGGATGGACACGTGTCGTGAGGAGGGCAGCCATGCCAGTCATGCACGGCGACCGGTGGGTGCTCCAGCAACCGGGCGCGCAGATCCAGCTTCGTGACCCCGGCTCCGACCGGGTGTTGATGAGCGTGCGGACGGCAACCTGGGAGGGCGCCGCCCGGGTGGGTGCCCGTCTCGCCCGCGACGCGGTCGTGGCTGCCGCCACCTGGGGCGCCCGTGAGGTCGACACCGTCCTGGACGGGACGTCGCCGACGTGCGGCATCGTGCTGGAATCGTTGCGGGACCTGATCGGTGGCGAGGTGGATGCGGTGATCATGCGCCGTGCCGGGTCCAGCGTCTTCGTGACGCTGCGGCTGACCCGTCGTCCGCGCCCTCCGGCCGCTCCGGTGACGCGCCCTCGCTCCCGGGCGAGTCTCGCTCACGTCGAAGGCCTCCGCCGCACGGGTGTCGAGCCGGGTGCCGGCCGACCCTCGTGCCCGGCGCCCGTCGACGCCTCGCAACGGACCGCAGCACGCCTGGACCTTGGGCTCTGACCGGTCCCGCGCGGCCTCCCCTGGCGTGGGCCTCCCTGGCGTGCGCAGCCCCAGTCCGCACACCCGGTGAGGAGCTCGCGACGACCGAGCGCCTGGCGGCGCCGGGCGCCGAGCCGGCAGGGACCATGGTGGTGAGCCGCATGCGACTCCGCCTGGACCCACTCACGTGGTCCAGCACCACCATTGCGCGGCTCCATCGGGAGGACCGACGGCGCACGCTGACCGCGGTCGGGCGGGGGCAGTGCGTCGCACGACGACGACGCCCGCCCTCGACGGGGCCAACCCTCGACAGTGCAGGGCCGGCCCCGGGAAGAGAGCTCAGCGGCTGAGGAGCACCTTGACGGCGTGCGTCCGCGCGGCGTCACCGAACGTCTCGTACGCCGAACCGATGTCGTCCAGGGCGAACCGGTGGGTGACGAACGCCTCGGCGGGCAGTCGTCCGGCAGCGACGAGCTTGAGCAGCATCCCCAGGGACGTGGTGTTCACCAGCCCCATGCTGATGGAGATGTTCTGGATCCACAGGTCCTGCAGATCCAGCTGCACCGGAGCGCCGTGGACGCCGACGTTCGCCACCGAGCCGCCGGGACGCACCATGGCCGTGCACATGCCGAACGTGACCGGGATCCCGACCGCCTCGACCGCCACGTCGACCCCGTGCCCGTCGGTGAGGTCGCGGACCCGGTCCGCCCACCCCTCGTGACCGGAGTTGACCGCCGCGGTCGCCCCCACCTGCCGGGCGAGCTCCAGGCGGTTCTCGTCGAGGTCGATCGCGACGACCTGCGCCGCGCCGTGCAGCCCTGCGGTGGCCATGACGGCGAGCCCTACCGGTCCGGCTCCCACGACCGCGACCGTGTCGCCCGGCTTGACCCGGCCGTACTGGACACCGATCTCGAAGCCGGTCGGGAAGATGTCCGACAGCAGCACGGCCGACGCGTCCGGCACGCCGTCGGGCAGCCGGTACAGGGAGGTGTCCGCGAACGGCACGCGGACCATCTCGGCCTGGGTGCCGTCGATGAGGTGGCCGAGGATCCACCCGATCCCCGCTGCCCCTCGCCGGCCAGGCAGTGCGACGGGATGCCCGCCCGGCAGTACGTGCAGCGGCCGCACGCACTGATACAGCTGATGATGACGCGATCTCCTGCGGCGACGTTGTGCACCGAGTCACCCACCTCGAGCACGGTCCCGACGCCCTCGTGCCCGAGGATCCGGCCCGCGGTCACCGCGGGGACGTCACCTTTGAGGATGTGCAGATCGGTGCCGCAGATCGTCGTCGTGTCGATGCGGACGACCGCGTCCGTGGGCTCGATGACGACGGGATCCGGCACCTCCTCCCAGCCGGTCCGGCCAGGTCCGTGGTACACCAGCGCCTTCATGACGTCCTCCCGTTCCGGTTGCGGAGCGGCCGGACGGCGGCGCCCCGGACCACCAGACTCGACCCGGTCCCGTCCCGCCGGCCAGGGCACGAGGTCCCTCGATCCGGGAGATCCCGGAGGCCGCCGTGCTCCCTGCGCTCGCCTGCGCTCGCCTGCGCCCACCTGCGCCCGCGAGCAGCCGTGACGTACGTCCCTTCCCGGCCGCCGGGTCGGCGCGCAGCCTGGGGACGAGGCGGACCGGGATCGCCCCGGGGCGTCGACCGCAGGACGACGAAGGAGGACGACCATGACTGCGCTGCACGAGGTCGTCGGGTGCCAGCCCGGGGTGAGGGGCGACCCGGGGCCCGCCGACCGCGCTGCGGTGGCGCGGTGGGCGCACCGGGTGGGCGCGGGCGCCGGGGTCATGATGGCGGCCGGAGCAGGGGTCAACACGGTGCTCGTGACCGTCCGTCCCGACGTCTACCGCGCCCTCGGTGCCTGGTTCGTGGAGGTCTCGCCCTGGAGCCTGGCGCCCCAGATGCGGCTCTGGTCGGCGACCTTCGCCGCGCACCCCAGGGTGTGGGGCGTCGTCGTCGGGGTCGGTCTCGAGGCCGCCGTCGGGGCGCTCGCGCTGTCGGGGGACCCGCGTCGTCGTGCGGCGGGCCTGGCCGGCGTGTCCGCGTTCCACCTCGGCCTGCTCGGGATGGGCCTGTGGGCCTGGGCGCTGCCCGTGCTCGCGGTCGTGGTGCCGGCGACCGCCGTCACCGCCGCGGCCACACGCCGTGCGTCCGCCGCCAGTTGCAGGGGAAGGGAACCGGACGCGCCCAACCCCACGGGCGGTGACGTCTGATGGCGAGCGGCGTGGCTGGCGACGTGACGAGGCAGCGCGGCCCGTCTGGCACCGCGACGCCGGAAGACGTCCGGTGCGACGTCGCCCGCTGGCAGGGCCTGGTCCGGTGCGGTGCATGGGCCGCGCTCGCCGGCGTCGCCATGATCGTGGTCCAGATGGGCCTCTACGTCGTCTGGCCCCCGCCGGCCACGGTCGAGGAGTACTTCGACCTGCTGCTCGCGGATCCCGTGCGCGGTGCGGTCGCGCTGGACGCGCTGTACGTGGTGAGCAACCTCCTCGCGTACCTGCTCTACGGAGCCCTCGCCGTCGTGCTGTGGCGCGTCAGCCGGTCCGGGGCCGCGGTGGCGCTCGCCTTCGGCGTGCTCGGCATGGCCGCCTACCTGGCCTCCCCGCGGCCGGTCGAGATGCTCATCCTGGCGAGGGCGTACGACGAGGCGGCGCCGGCCGAGCAGGTCGCCCTGCTGGCGACCGGTGAGGGGATGCTGGCGACGTGGATGGGGACGGCCTTCGACCTCTACTACCTGCTCAACCTGGTGACGCTCGTGCTGCTCACGGTCCTCATGCTGCGGTCGACCGTCTTCACCCGGGTCACCGCCTGGTGGGGGTGGCCGCCGCCGTGCTCATGGCCGTGCCCTCGAACGCCGGTGTGGTGGGACTCGCGTTCGCGCTCGCGTCCCTCGTGCCGTGGTCGGTCTTCTCCGTCCTGGTCTGGCGTCGCCTCCGCGGACTGGTGGCCGAGAGCACCGGTCCGTCGACGGCTCCCCCGCATCGTCGATGACGCGGGCAAGGGGACGGGACACGGCGCCGGGTTCCCTCGGGCGCCGCCTCCTGCCGACCGGTTCGACCGATCCGCGACGTCGTGTGCGGGCGGCGATGTCGGGACGTACGGCCCGTCCCGGGGTGACCCGGCGGGACGACAGTGGGGTCGTCGGCACCGCAAGGAGTGCCCGCGACGAGGAGGCGTGCCATGTCTGCCGGACAGCCGGTCGTCATCGGGTTGGACGGATCCGTGCACAGCACCCGCACCCTGGCGTGGGGGCTCTCGGAGGCGCGGCTCCGGGGCGCTGACGTCGTGCTCGCGCACGTCGTCCCCGATCCCGCGGACGCCATCCGGATCGGGTGGTACCCGCTGGGCGAGGACGTCGACGCCGACCTCGAGGGTCAGCGGTACCGGAGCGACGTCCTGCGGACGGCGCGCGACCGGGCACCCGGGCTGGCGATCGAGTCCCGGCTCCTGCGCGGTCCGACCGTCGCGGCGCTGGTGGCGCTCGCGCAGGGCGCCCAGCTCGTCGTGGTCGGCGCAGGTGGGTCCAGCGACCTCTCGCGTCCGGGGACCGTCGGCATGCGCCTGGTGGCCCGCGCGCCGTGCCCCGTCGCGGTGGTCCACGACCCGCACCCCGGCGCGAGCTCGCGGGCACCGGTGGTCGTGGGGGTGGACGGGTCGGACTGCGCGCTGGTGGCCGCGCGCGTGGCGGCGCGCGAGGCCGCTCTGAGGCGGGCGCCGCTCGTCGTCGTGCACGCCCGCGCGGTCGCCTCGAGCCCGTACGCGCCGGGACGAGCGGCCCCGCCCGTGCTGCCGCCGGCCCGCGAGCTGGACGCGACGCCGGAGCCCGCGCAACGCGCCGTCGCGCTGCTGCGACGGGATCACCCGGCTCTGCCGGTCTCCCTGGAGCTCGTCGACGACGACCCGGCCCGGGCCGTGGTCGGGGCGGGGCGGCGCGCCCAGCTCGTGGTCGTCGGGTCGCGAGGTCTGGGTGGCCTGCGGGGGGCTCTGGTCGGCTCGGTGAGCAGCGAGGTGCTGCGGGAGGCGGACTGCACGGTGCTCGTCGTCCACCAGCGCTGCGCGACGGGCACGGAGCACGGCGCCGACGTCGTCGGCCCGGGCCACGCCCGTCCGCCGCGGACGTGACCGAGGTCCCTGTCGGACCGACGCCCGTGGTCCCTAGCGTGGTCGTGACCCGTGGTGGTCGACGGCGGCGGTCCGACGTGAGGTGGTGTCCCATGGCTGCGGTGGAGGTGGCCGGGCTGCGGAAGGTCTACGGCGACCTGGTCGCCGTCGACGACCTGTCCTTCACGATCGATGACGGCGAGGTGTTCGCGCTCCTGGGGCCGAACGGTGCCGGGAAGACGACCACCGTGGAGATCCTCGAGGGGCACCGGACCCGCAGCGGCGGCACGGTCAGGGTGCTGGGGCGGGACCCGCAGAGCCGGGATCCCGAGCTGCTCGCACGCATCGGGATCGTGCTGCAGGAAGCCGGGTTCGAGGAGGACTTCACGGTCCGCGAGCTGGTCCGGCTCTACGCCGGCATGTATCCGCGCCACCTCCCCGTGGACGGCGTCATCGCGCGCGTCGGGCTGGCCGACAAGCAGGACGCGCGGGTCACGACCTTGTCCGGGGACAGCGGCGCCGCCTCGACCTCGCGCTCGGCCTCGTCGGCGACCCCGAGCTGCTCTTCCTTGACGAGCCCACGACCGGTTTCGACCCCTCGGCCCGCCACCGCGCCTGGGAGCTGGTGAGGGGACTGCGCGACCTGGGGACCACGGTGCTGCTCACCACGCACTACATGGACGAGGCCGAGCACCTCGCCGACCGGGTCGCGGTCGTGGTCGGGGGCCGGCTGGTCGCCCTGGGGGCGCCCGGCGAGCTGACCAGCGGTCAGCGTGCCGCCGTGGTGACGTTCCGGCTGCCGGCCGACACGGGCGCCGGGCCGCTCCCCGACTCGACGGGACAGTGGTCGTCGACGGTCCGGTCCGGCAGCTGACCACGGCCGACCCCACCCGCGCGTTGCACGTGCTGACCGGCTGGGCGCTGGACCACGGCGTCGAGCTGTCGGACCTCGCCGTCCACCGGCCCTCGCTCGAGGACGTCTACCTCGAGCTGGTCGAGCGGGCGGCCCCACGCGAGCCCGCCGGTGCCGCTGCGCCGGCCGCGCCGGTGAGGTAGGGCCGACGGATGCCCGGCGCCGCGCTCAGCACACCACCCGCCACGGGGCGACCGGGCACCGGTCGACTCCTGCGCCGACAGCTCGTGCACACGGGCGTCGAGCTGTGGCGCGCGCGGGTCGTCATGATCTTCACCCTCGTGCTGCCGGTCGTCTGGCTCGTCGTGATCGGGATCCTCGCCGGCAACGCCACGGTGGACGGCGGCAGCGGCGTGCGTCTCATGCAGTTCGTCACGCCGGTCGCCGTCGCCATGGGCGTGCTCTACGCCGCGTTCCCGACGGTGGCGACCTCGCTGGCCCAGGCGCGGGAGCTGGGCACGCTGAAGCGGGTCCGCGGCACCCCGATGCCGGTGTGGGTGTACGTCGCGGGAAGGGTCGGTGGTGCAGCGGTCTTCGCGCTCGCGGCGGTCGCGGTCGTCCTCGCGCTCGCCGTCCTCGCGTACGACGTCGAGGTGGTGTGGCGCACCGTTCCCGCGACCGCCGCGACGCTCGTCGTGGGGACCGTCTGCTTCGCCGCGATCGGAGTCGCGTTCTCCGTGCTGTCGCCGTCGGCCGCCGTCGCGCAGGCCGGCTCGATCGCTGCCGCCGTCGTGCTGACGTTCGTCTCCGGCATGTTCACCATCGGCGGCACGATGCCGACGTGGCTCGACAGGGTCGGTGAGGTGCTCCCGCTCAAGCCGTTCACCCGCGCGTTGCAGCAGCAGTTCGACCCCGTCCACCCGGGCGCCGGGTGGGATCCGGGCGCGCTCGCCGTCATCGCCGTGTGGACGGCGCTCGCCGGCCTGGTGGCGGTCCGGTGGTTCGGGCGGACGCCCGCTGCCCGGGGTGGTGCGCCGCGTCCGACGGCCGCTGGTCCGGCGGGACCGGCGCGCTGGGACCCCACGGACGCCGGCGCCCTCACGCCGGTGGTCGCACCGCGGCACGGCACGGTCGTCCTGGTGACGGGTCAGGTGTCGGCGGCCGTGCGGTCGCTGCGGCGGGACGCAGGGACGGTGTTCTTCGTCGTCGTCATGCCGGTCGGGCTGTACGCGCTGATGGTCACCATGCAGGGCCCCGGGGCCGAGCCGCGACCTGGGGTGCGCTTCGCCGACTTCTTCGCGGCGAGCATGGTGACCTGGGGCACCGCCGTCACAGCGTTCATGAACCTCCCCGAGTCCGTCGCCGTAGCGCGCGACCGGCGGGTGCTCAAGCGGTTGCGGGGCACCCCGTTGCGGCCCTGGCACTACCTCGTCGGACGCACGACGGGCGGTCTCGCACTGGTTCTGCTGGTCACGGCGACCGTCCTGCTCCTGGGTCGGCTCGCGTACGGCGTCCGGCCCACCGGGACGGGGCTCGTGATCGGGCTCGGGGTGCTCGCCCTGGGCGTGGTCAGCCTGGCCGCGTGCGGTTTCGCCGTCGCGGCGATCATCCCGGACGCGCGTGCCGTCGGCTCGGTCGCTCTGGTCGTGCTGCTCCCGCTGGCGTTCTTCTCCGACGTCTTCGTCAACGACGTCCCGACGTGGATGGGACGCGTCGGGGCAGTCTTCCCGTTGAAGCACCTCCAGAACGCCCTCGCGGATGCCTGGGGTGCGTCCGGCGCCTCGATCGGGTGGGACCACGTCGGGGTGCTGGTCCTGTGGACGGTCGGCGCCGGTCTGGTCGCCCTGCGCCGGTTCCGGTGGGAGGCCGGGACCGATGGCGCGGCTCGACCCACCGCGGCGGCCACGACCGGGGAGGTGAGGACCATGGCCGATCTGACGACGGCCCGAGCGGCCAAGGCGCACCTGAGGGAGCGACTCGACGGGCGGCACGGCATCTGCGGCGTCGGCCTCGCCCGGGGAGCGCAGGGCTACGAGCTGCACGTCGCCGTCACCCGTACGGCCGCGCGCGACGCGGTGCCCGCCGTGGTGGACGGGGTGCCGGTCCGCGTCCGGGTCACGGGGACGTTGCGTGCCCGCGAGGACCGGCCGGCTCCCGCGCCGTCCCGTGGACCGGGTGGGAGGCGTGTGGGTCGCCGTGCCGGTCACCGAGGAGCTGTTGTTCCGTGGGTTCTTGCTCACCGCGCTGCTGCGGGCGCTGCGCCTCGCCGACGAGGTGCGCCGGCAGGGGTACGGGCTCATCGACCTGCGGGGTGGCGATCCCCGCCGAGCGCGCGGTCACCCGGCGAGCGTCCCGTTGCGGGAGCTCACCGGGCTCCGTACCTCCACCCCACCGTCACGCGTGCAGCGTGGCCACCTGCCGGTCGTGACCGGGGACGGCACCGGCGTGGTCGACCAGCTCGACCACGACGACCACGGCGATCAGCCCCATGAAGACCGCCAGCCACACCGCGGCGGCGGCCGTCTCGGCCAGCACCAGCGCCGTGACACCCACCACGAGCGCCGCGACCGCCAGGGCGATCTCCGCCTTGCCGACCCGGTCGACCGGGTCACCGCGCCTGAGCACCAGGAACGCCGCGACGCCGAGGATCAGGCCGACCGCGGACATCCCCCGTGGGTCCTTGACGAACGGCATGTCGCCGTCGATCAACCAGCCGACGTAGGGGACGGCGATGGCCGCCGTGAGCAGGATCGCGACGAAGTCCTTCGTCTTCAGCCTCATCTCTCTCACCTCCTCCCCGCTCCGCGTCCAGCGTCCGCCACCGCATGCGGGACGCACGAGAGCACTACGTCCCGCCCCGGCTGTTCAGGGAGCCCGCTCGACTCGAGCCGAGCGGACCCGGTGTGGCGGCTGGGCACGGGCGAGCCGCCGGAGCCACGCCGGGCGGTCAGACCTGCGGGCTCCTCGCGCTTCGGAGCGGTTCGCCCCCGACGGAGCCCGCACGCGCCGATCCGCAGAAGACGACCGAGTGCCCGAGGAGGAAGCCGACGTCGTGCCAGCCCCCGGGTGATGCTGACCTCGTCGACCCGACGTCGTCGGTGAGCAGCGGGATGAGGAGTGTGACGAGGCTGATGGACACGCGGCCCGCCGGGTGGGTGGACGGCCGTCGAGGCGTGAGCTCGAGGTCTCACCAGGTCTCTCCGCGCGCCACCCGCGCCGCGTCGTCGACCGTGACGCCCCGAGCGCCGGAGAGGCCGCCTCAGGGGGTGTCGTGCGGCCCCTGGACGGGTCCACGATGGTCGTGGGCACCGACCAGTCGTCCATGCCACCCGCGCGACCGGGTGCCCGGCCGGCGGGCCACGCCGGCATCCCGTCACCAGCGTCCCGGGAGGGCCCCATGATCGACGTGTTCGTGCTCGACGACCACGAGATCGTCCGGCAAGGCCTCATCCATCTCATCGACTCCCAGGACGACATGCGCGTCGTCGGCGAGGCGAGGACCGCCGCGGAGGCCGTCACCCGAGCGTCCCGGCTCGACCTCGACGTCGCGGTCCTGGACGTCCGGCTGCCCGACGGCAGCGGGGTCGAGGTGTGCCGACACCTGCGCTCGCAACGCCCCGAACTCGCGTGCCTCATGCTCACCTCCTTCGCCGACGACGAAGCGCTGCTCGCCGCGGTGACCGCCGGCGCGGCCGGGTACGTCATCAAGGACGTTCGTGGTCTGGAGCTCCTGCAGGCGATCCGCACGGTGGCCACTGGCGCCTCGCTGGTGAGCCCGGAGGCCTCACGTCGGGTCGTCCAGCGCATGAACCGGGTGCGGCACCACGACACCCGGCTGGAGCTCCTCAGCGCCCAGGAGAGGGCGATCCTCGAGCTCATCGGTCAGGGCCTGACCAACCGGCAGATCGCCACCCGGATGTACCTGGCGGAGAAGACGGTCAAGAACTACGTGTCCAGCCTGCTGGCGAAGATCGAGGTGCACAGCCGCACCCAGGCGGCGCTGTTCATCGCCGACCAGCACGCGCGCCACGACCAGCGGGCGTGAACCCCGCGCGACGGGCGCCGTCACGCGCGCGGCCCGCGGGCCTGGGCCGACCCTGGCACCACGGTGTCGCTGAACCGGGCGAGCCGGCAGGGGCCTTGGTCCCCTGGACGCCCGTCGGAGACCGGTCTCCGGCCGTGCCCCGGGCCGACTCGACGGGCGTGCTGGTCGGGTTCGGGTATCGGCATGTCCTCACCAGGTGGAGTCGCCACGGATCACCGCGTCGGCACCACCGTCGAGGAACACGACCTGTCCGCATAGGTGGGTGTTGGCCTCGCTCACCAGCCAGGCCAGCAGGTGCGCCGGCACGTCGGGCGCCATGAAACCGCCGAGGGGCATCGGCAGGGCGGCGGCGACCGCAGCACGCTGCACATCCGTGCCGATGAGGTCGGCCACCATCGGGGTCTCGACGACGCCCGGCGCGATGGCGTTCAGGGGGATCCCGTGACCGGCCCAGTGCCGCCAGGGCGCCATGCGGCGCACCCACCGGCACAACGCCGCCTTGCTGCTGGCGTAGATGAGGTCCGCGTCCCCCGCCTCCACGAGCTTCTCGGCCCGGCCGAGCGCACCGGCCTCGTCACCGGCCAGGCACAGGTCGACCAGCTCGGCGTCGCACGGCATGAGGGCGGCGACCGACGCGGTCGCGGCGGCCCGCGGTGCGGTCGAGGCGTCGAGCAGCGGCCGCAGCCCCTCGAGCGTCGCGACCGAGCCGAAGTAGTTGACGGCGACGTCGGACGGTGTCCGGCCGGCCGAGCCGGCGTTGGCGACCACGGCGTCGACGCGCCCCGCCGACAGCGCGGCCACCCGCTCCACCACGAGCGCACGCCCGGCGGCGGTCGCCAGGTGCGCGAGCACCTCGGCGTCGTGGAGGTCGACGCCGATCACCCGCTCACCGCGGGACTCCAGCACCGTACGGGTCGCCCGGCCGATCCCCGACGCCGAGCCCGTGACCACCGTGGTGCGCATGGCCCCTCCTGCTCCGTCCGCAGGCCCGACCGCTCGCCTGGCTCACCCGACGCTACGGGTGCACGCCCTGGTGTCGTCGGACCTTCGTCCCGTGCTCCGGCGGACGAGGGTCTCCGGTCGACCTCCTCGGCATGAGACCAACGACCCTTCCGCCGCGGGACGAAGGGCGCGACGCTGGGTGTGGTCGCCCGGCGCGACGCGCACCGCCGGGCGACCGCCGCGCGGCCGACCGGACCCGTGCCGAGGGGATGTCCATGCGCCGCAACCGGCTGTACCGCGACGGCGAGCTGGAGCTCGAGGACTTCGACTGCGCCCGGATCGACGAGCTGCTGGCGGAGCCCGGCACCGTCGTCTGGCTCCACCTCGACGCACCCGACGACGCCGACCTGACGATGCTCACCGAGGAGCTCGGGGTCTCGCGCCCGCGCGCCGAGGAGTTCCTGCGGACCAGGCAGCGCGCCAAGGTGACCCGGCACGACCACGACCTGCTGATGACGGTGTACGGGACCCGCATCGATCCCGCGACCGCCGAGCTGACGACCAGCGAGATCGGTGTCATCGCCTCCGAGCGCTGGATGGTCACGCTGCGCAAGACCGGCGACCTCGACGTGGACGATCTGCGGCGGGAGTGGGACGGGAGCTCCGACCTCGCCGTCCACGGTGTCGCGTTCCTGGTCCACGGTCTGCTCGAGCAGATCGTGGACACTCACTTCGACGCGGTGCAGCGCCTGGACGACGCGATCGACCTCGTCGAGGCGGACCTGTTCGGGGGCGCCGCGCGGGACGACGACGTGCACCTGCGCTCGTACGCCGTGCGCAAGGCGCTGGTCGGCCTGCGCCGGGTCGCGCTGCCGATGCGGGAGGTCCTGCTGGCGTCCACCCGGCGTGACGTGCACGTCCCCGACGAGGCGATGGTGCCGTACTTCGCCGACGTCTACGAGCAGGTGCTGAGGGTCACGGAGTGGACCGAGACCCTGCGCGACCTGGTCACCACCATCCAGGACTCGACGCTGCAGATCCAGAACAACCGGATCAACGAGGTGATGCGCAGGCTGAGCGCCTGGGCGGCGATCTTCGCCGCGTCCACCGCCATCACGGGCTTCTACGGGATGAACGTGCTCTACCCCCAGATCGAGAGCCGGGCGGGGGCCGTCACGGCGAGCGTGCTGCTCGTCGTGACGTCCCTCGCCCTGATCGTCGCGTTCCGCGCGCGACGCTGGTTGTAGGGCAGGGAACGTCGGGACCGAAGTCCCTGACGCGGCTGGCCGGCGGCCGGGCACGCTGGGCCCACCGGGTCGTGCGACGACCTGCGAACCTGAGGAGGGTGCCATGCGTGCCGACGGTCCCGTGGTCATCGCGATGGACGGATCACCGCACAGCGCGCAGACCCTCGAGTGGGGCCTGACAGCGGCGGAGCTCCGGGAGGCGGACGTCGTGCTCGCACGTGCGTACCAGGAACCCCGAGAGATGACGCAGTGGAGCTGGTACCCGATCCTCGACGACCTGCGCTTCGACACCGAGGCCAAGCAGTACCTCGCCGACACCGTGGACCACGCGACGTCCCGCCACCCCCGGCTGCGGATCACCACGCGCCTGCTGCACGGCCCGGAGGTGCCCCTGCTGCGCGACCTGACCGACGACGCGCAGCTGCTCGTCGTCGGTGCCCGCGGCCACGCGGGACGCAGCCGCATCGGCCGGGTCGCTGCGCACCTCGCGGCTCACGCCCGCTGCCCCGTGGCTGTCGTCCGAGACGTGACCGACGAGGCCGGCCCCGTGGTCGTCGGGGTCGACGGCTCGCCGTCGTCCCTCGCCGCCGCGGACGTGGCCGCGCAGGAGGCGACGCTGCGTGAGGTCCCGCTGGTCGTGGTGCACGCCCGGCCGCCGCTGCCCGCCCCCTACGGGACCGAGGGGATCGGGCTGCTCACCCCCTGGCCACGTCGGACGAGAACGACCTGACGCACCGCGCCGCCGAGCAGGTGGCGAGCGCGCTGCGCGCGGAGCATCCACGACTCGATGTGCGCCTCGAGCTCGTGGACGACGACCCGGCGCACGCCCTGACCCAGATGTCGCACGGCGCCGTGCTGCTCGTGGTGGGGTCGCGCGGGCTGGGTGCCTTCCGGGGGATGCTGCTGGGCTCGGTGAGCAACGAGGTGGTGCGCAGCGCCCCCGGCACCGTCCTCGTCGTGCACGACGTGACGGGCTGACCGCAGCCGAGCCGGACGGCGCGGGAGGACGGGACCTCATGCCCTGCCCTGGCGTGCGTGCCTGCGCCATCGTCGAACCATGGACGGCATCCTCGACTCGTTGGTGATCGACCTGGCGGAGCTCGACTCCCCGGATCGGCACCGCACGGCGCACCGGGGGTGGACGCCGCCACCACGGCGGTCCTCACCTTCGTCGCTCGCCAGGGGGCGCCGTCCTCTACCGGAGCCCGCCCTTCCTCGGTCCCCACCTGGCGGCGGACCCGGACCCGTCCGAGCAGGTGGCACCGGGGAAGAACCGGTGCCTGCACCTCCTGCGTCGGGACATCCAGCGCGACGGATGGGAACCGTGCGGCCGCGGACCACAGCCGTGGGCGCTGCACTTCGCACGTCCACCCCGTGCCGTGACCGCAGTCGTGCCGGGGCCGTCCGGTACCGGGACCCTCCCCGCGGAGCTCGCGCCCGGCCCCGTCCCGCCGCTGTTCCGCCGGGGATCCCGCCGCGGGAAGGGTGCACGCCTCAACGGGCCCCGACCGCCGGCCCCGTGACGGGCAGGAGGACCCGGGTACGCCACGTCGCCGGGTCGGGGTCCGACTCCGGACCCGACTCGTAGATCTCCCAGGACTGGTCCAGCGTGTCCAGGTGGTGCTCGGCCACCCATGCCTCCATGCGCGTGTAGGTCTCGCGCAGCCCGTCGTACGCCCCGGTGTGCACGCTCTCGGCGGCGCGCACCGCGGGCAGCGGGTCGGCCACCACCTCACCAGGCGACAGGTCGACGACCACGGCGCCGACGTCGACCGGCTCCACCACGGGGAACCCGACCTCGAGGTCGACGCTGTCGTCGAAGTGGCCGCGGTACCGCGCGTAGGGAGCCCCGGCCGGTACGGCGCCGAGGTGCTGCAGGGCCTGCGCCACGGCAGGGATCACCCGCCCGAACACGTCGCCGATCTCGTCCCACCGCACCACCTGGCGAACACCCAGGGTCGGCTGCTCGAGCCGTTCGATGAGCCTGATCTCGTCCATGCCTCCGTGCCTCCGTGCCCGCGGACGCGATCTGCCGGCGTGCCCGCGGGTGGCGGGCCCGGGCGGGCGGTACCGGCCGCGGCTGACGGCGACCACCCGCGGTCCGACCGTAGGACGCAGGAGCGCTGTGGTGAAGGGCCGAACGTCACGCCCGGCCAGGGCCGTTCGTCCCTGGTGCGCGCCGCCGTGGAGTGGCACACCTGGAGTGAGACCTCAGCGGAGGAAGGTGATCGGCGATGGCGACTGCAGCTCCGGTCCTGTCACCGGGTGCTTGGCGTCATCCCGTCCGGGTGGACGCCCAGGCGCCCTTCGCGCTGTCGCGGTGGCTGTGGCTGGTCAAGTGGCTCCTCGTCCTGCCGCACGTCGTCGTGCTGGCGTTCCTGTGGGTCGCCTTCGTCGCGCTCAGCGTCGTCGCGTTCGTCGCGATCCTCGCCACCGGCCGCTACCCGCGCGGCATCTTCGACGTCAACGTCGGCATCCTGCGGTGGTCCTGGCGGGTCGCCCTGTACTCCTACGGTGCGCTCGCGACGGACCAGTACCCCCTTCACGCTCCGGGAGGTCGAGGAGTACCCCGCGCACCTGCACGTCGACTACCCCGAGCACCTCTCGCGCGGTCTGGTGCTGGTCAAGTGGTGGCTGCTCGCCCTGCCGCACTACCTCGTGGTGGGCATCCTTGTAGGCGCGGGCTGGCAGACCGCCCGGGTCACGTCCAGCGTCGGCTGGCGCTGGGAGGGCGGGCTGATCGGCCTCCTGGCGCTCGTCGCCGCCGTCGTGCTCGCCGTCCGGGGCGCCTACCCGCGCCCGCTGTTCGACCTCCTGCTCGGGCTGCACCGGTGGGTGCTGCGCGTGACGGCCTACGCGGCCCTGATGACCGACGTGTACCCGCCGTTCCGCCTCGATCTCGGCGAGCACGAGACCTCGGACCGCCGGACGACCGACCGTGGGACCACCGCGGCAACGGTGACCGGGAACCCGCCGGCGACGACTCCCGTGACCGTGCAGCCGGCGGCGGTGCAGCCGGCGCTGGTGCAGCCGGAGGGCACGGGGCCTGGGGCCACCCGGGCGGGCCCGTCCGGCAACAAGCCGTCGACGACTGCTCGACTGATCGGTGGGATGGTCCTGCTCGTCGTGGGTTCGGGGGCCTTCATGGGCGGTGCGTCCGCCGCGGTGGCCGAGCTCGGCATCCGCGACGGCGAGTACCTGACCAGCCGGTCGTGGCCCGTGTCGACACCGGGCTACGCCATCGAGCTCGGTGACGTGGAGATCCACGCCCCCGACGCCGGGCTGCGCTTCCTCGAGGGCGTCCTCGGGGACGTCCGGGTCCGCGCCACCGCGGACGACGACGGCCCGCTCTTCCTCGGTGTCGGCACCGCCGACGACGTCGCCGCGTACCTCGACGGGGTCGCCCACACCCGCGTCGTCGGTGAACGCGGTCGGTCGGTCGAACTCCCCGGCGGAGCCCCGTCGATGGCGCCGGAGGAGACGGACATCTGGATCGCCCGATCGGTGGGCCGTGGAACGCAGGAGGTCGAGATCACGCCCCGCAACGGGACGTGGGTCGCCGTCGTCATGCCCGCCGACGTGGGAACCGGTCAGCGCGCCGAGGTCGACGTCGGCGCCACCGTCCCGTGGCTCCCCGGGGCTGCGGTCACCGGGCTCGTCCTGGGCCTCGCCCTGATCGGCGCCGGCGCGTGGCTGGTGGGGAGGGATCATGTCGACCGAGCATGAGACGCGCCGCGACCGACCGGTCGTCGTCGGGGTGGACGACTCGGAGCCGAGCCTCGTGGCCGTGGAGGTGGCAGCCGACGAGGCGCGCCGCCGGAACTGCGCCCTCGAGGTCGTGCACGCGTTCGTGTGGCCGCTGTACCGCGTCGACCTGGAGCCGCCGCCGGGCGCGCCCCCCGACGCGGGCCTGCGGAACGCGGCCGACGGCGTCGTGCAGCACGCCGTCGACCGGGCCCACCAGGTCGCCCCGGACGTGCTCGTCACCGGGCACGTCATCCCGGGGCGCACCCTCGACGTCCTGGTCAACCGGTCCTCCCACGCCGGCCTGGTGGTCATCGCCGATCGAGGGCTCGGCCCCGTGTCGGGTCTGGTGGTCGGCTCGGTCGCGGTCGGGCTGGCCGCGCACGGCCGGTGCCCGGTGCTGGTCGTCCGCGGCGACGCGCAGGCGCAGGGCCCCGTCGTCGTCGGCGTCGACGGCTCACCGGCGAACCTCCCGGCCGTCGACCACGCGCTCGCCGCCGCGGCCGCCCGTGAGGTGCCGTTGCACGTGCTGTACGCGCGCCGCGCTTCGACGGCGGCCGCGGACCCCGAGGTCGGTGGCGCAGACACCGGGACCGCGGACGACACGGCTGCGGTCGGACGTCGCGTGGCGGCGTGGGTGTCGCACCGGCGCGCGTCGCACCCGGACGTCCCGGTCGAGCCCGTCGTGGTCGTGGGTGACCCGCGGCAAGCCCTCATCGACGCCAGCCAGCACGCCGGTCTGCTCGTGGTCGGCTCGCGCGGCCGTGGGGGCTTCACCGGGATGCTGCTGGGCTCGGTCAGCCAGGCGGTCCTGCGTCACGCCGCGTGCCCGGTGGTCGTCGTCCCGCCACCCCTGCCGACGCACGTCGCGTCGCCCGATCCCACGTCGAGCGTCCGGGACTGACGCGGCGTGGTGACCACCTCGGGCTCCGTCGGCCACGGGACCGCGCTCAGCGGGTGTCGCTCCCGGAGCGTCGTCGATGTACCTGGTCACGACGCCCTCCCACGGGGGCTGCACTGGGGTGGGTGCTGTGGTCCACGTCGGCGGCAGCCGCGCCGTCGTGACCTCCCACCACCGTGGTCCGGAGCCCCCTCCGGAGGGCCAGGGACCTTCGGCCCCCGGACGATGCGGGCCGATTCGGCAGGGCACTTGGTCCCTGGCCGTCGGCATGGCCGCTCGTCAACCTGGAGGTGACGGATAGACGCACGGACGAGAGGTGGGGTGGACGCCATGCAGGCACTGGTGGTCTACGAGTCGATGTTCGGCAGCACGCGCGACGTCGCGCGCGCCGTCGGCGACGGGATGGTTCCGTTCATGGACGTCGACCTGGTCGAGGTCGGCACCGCCACCTCTCGTGCCGACACCGAGCTGCTCGTGGTGGGCGCCCCGACCCACGCGTTCGGGTTGAGCCGGCCGACCACGCGCGACGACGCCGCGCGGCAGGCCCCGCACGAGATCGTGTCCACCGGCGACGGCGTACGGGAGTGGCTCGAGCGACTCGAGCCCACGGCCGCCGGGCTCGCCGCCGCTGCCTTCGACACGCGCGTCTCGAGCCCCGGGTCCCCGGGTCGGCGGCCAGGGCGGTCCACCGCCGGATGCGCCGCCTGGGGTTCAACCTCGTCGCGCCGCCGGAGTCGTTCTGGGTGGACGGCACCCGCGGACCGTTGCTGCCGGAGGAGGTGGCCCGGGCCCGCGCGTGGGGTGCTCAGCTGGCCCGTGCCGTCACCCAGCGGTCCCCCGGACCCGTGGCATGCCGGTCTGACCAGCGAGGGCGGGGACGGCCGATCGGGCGAACCATGGCTCACCACAGCGTCAGGCCGCGCGGGACTCGCGTTCCCGACGGCTACCGGCTCGACTCCACGACCGACCTCAGGGCGAACCAGCGGGCGGCCACGGCCATCGCCCTGTTGTTCGGATCGACCGTTGCCGCCATGGTCGTGGCGGCGCTCGTCCTGGACCTGCCCGTGGTGAGCAGCTGGAGCACCGGCACCGGCGTCGCGATCACGGTGGCCGCCTGCGTGGCGACCATGGTGGTGCACGAGCTCACCCATGCCGTCCTGCTGCGGTGGCTGACGGGAGATCGCCCCACGGTCGCGGTCCGGCTCCCCTACCTCACCACCGGGAGCGAGGCGTTCCTGACCCGGGGCCAGGCTGTCGTCGTCGCCCTCGCTCCCCTCGTCGTGCTCACACCGGTCCTGCTGGGGCTGCTCCGCGCCCTCCCGCCCGACTTCTTCCTCACGGTGTACGTGGTGCTCGCGCTCAACGTCGCGGGCTCGGCCGGGGACGCGCTCCAGGCGCAGGCGTTCGTGACCCTCCCGCGCGCGGCCCTCGTCCGCGACGACGGCGAGAGGACGTCCGTGTACCTCCCCGTGGCGTGACCGGTCGTGCGTGCCCCGGCCGGGCGCACGCGGGCCGTCCGCAGCCGGGTGCACCGCCGCCCTCGTGCCGCGCGGCACCGGTGCGTGGGATGTGCCACCGTCACCGGCGTGACCCCCACACTGCCCCCCACGCGACCACCGATCCGCCCGACCGCCTGGGCCTGAGCGTCATCCCCTCCCGGCACCCCGGGGCGCGACCGGCGGTGCTGGTCCTGCCCGGCGGGGGCTACCACCACCACGCCGACCACGAGTCCGAGCCGGTCGGCCACTGGCTGGCCGGCCTCGGGATCCACGCCGTCGTGCTGCGGTATCCCGTCGCACCCTCGCGCCACCCCGCGCCGCTGAGGGCCGCCCGCCGCGCGCTGGACCGGATCCGCGCCGGCACGGACGGGCTCGACGTGGACCCCGGCCGCGTCGGGGTCCTCGGGTTCAGCGCCGGGGGCCACCTCGCCGCCTCCCTCGCGCAGCAGCCCGACCCCGGACCTGTCGGTCCTGGCGTACCCGGTGATCTCGTTCCTCGACGAACCCCACGAGGGCTCGGTCGAGGCGCTCCTCGGGCCGGACGCCGACGCCCGGGGACGGGCCGAGCACTCCGTCGACCGTCACGTCACCCCGCGCACTCCCCCGGCGTTCGTGTGGCACACCGCCGACGACGCCGCGGTGCCGGTCGGTCACTCCCTGCGGTACTGCGCCGCCCTCGCGGCGCAGGCGGTCCCGTTCGAGCTGCACGTCTTCCCGAGCGGGCGCCACGGTGTCGGCTTGGGCACCGAGGTGCCCCGCGTCGCGCAGTGGACCTCGCTGTGCGAGGCGTGGCTGCGGTCGCTCGGGTGGCTGGCCGACGACGCGGTCATCCCGGGGACCTGAGCCCCGCGCCGCTCGGTCAGCCGCGGCTGCGGAGCTTGGACAGGGCGTGCCGGCTGTGGACCGAGCGGATGGTGCCGCTCCTGGCCCGCATGACGAGCGACTCGGTGGTCGCCCCGTCGGGGGTGTACCGGACGCCGTGGAGGAGCTCGCCGTCGGTGATGCCGGTGCACACGAAGAAGGCGTTGTCGGAGCGCACGAGGTCGGTCGTGGTGAGGATGCGGTCGAGGTCGTGGCCGGCGTCGAGCGCGCGCTGCCGCTGGACGTCGTCGGCGAACCACAGCTTCGCCTGGATCGCGCCGCCGAGCGCCCGCAGTGCGCAGGCGGTGAGCACGCCCTCGGGGGTGCCGCCGACGCCCAGGGCGATGTCCACCCCGGTGTCCGCGGTCGCGGCCATGATGCCGCCGGCGACGTCGCCGTCGCTGATGAACTTGATCCGGGCACCGGTCGACCGCACCCGCTCCACCAGCTCGGCGTGCCGCGGCCGGTCGAGGATGCACGCGGTCACGTCCTCGGGGTCCTTGCGCAGCGCGGTCGCCACCGCCCGGAGATTCGTCTCGACCGGCGCGGTGATGTCGATGACGTCGGCCGCCTCGGCGCCCACGACGATCTTGTCCATGTAGAACACGTCCTTGGGGTCGAACATCGACCCCCGCTCGGCGATGGCGATCATCGCCAGCGCGTTGGGCATGCCCTTGGCCAGGAGCGTGGTCCCGTCGACCGGGTCGACCGCGACGTCGTACTCCGCGCCGACGCCGCTGCCCACCTCCTCGCCGTTGTGCAGCATGGGTGCCTCGTCCTTCTCACCCTCGCCGATGACGACGACCCCGCGGAACGGGACGGTGCCCAGCAGCAGCCGCATCTGGTCGACGGCGGCGCCGTCGCCCTGCTCCTTCTCCCCGGCCCACCCAGCGCCCCGCCGCCATGGCGGCGGCCTCGGTCACGCGCATGAGGTCCAGGCCGAGGTTGCGCTCGGGGAGCTGGTAGGTGGGCGACGTCGTTCCGGTCATGGAGTCCTCCTCGTCGGCGATGCTCGGTCGTCCGGTGCAGCGAGCATGCCGCATCGGCGCGCGTGGCTCAGCGCGTCGGCGCCCTGCGCCGGTTCGCCGGCCGCGATGACGGCCGTCCGACCGCCGATTCGCCGGCCGCGAGACCGGCCGTCGCACCGCCGCGGGCTCAGGCCGGTCGGCACCCGCAGGAGTCGCGGTGCATGACCCGCGCCGGGACCCGGAACGACCTCGGCTCGCCCGCGGTGCCCGCGATGCGCCGCAGCAGCAGCTCGACGGCCAGCCGACCGATCCCGGCCGCGTCCTGCGCGACGGTCGTCAGCCGGGGCGAGAACACGTCCGCCCACTCGAAGTCGTCGAAGCCGACGAGGGCGACGTCGTCGGGCACCCGTGCCCCGCGGTCCCGCAGCAGCCGCATCGTGGCGATGACCATCGTGTTCTGCGCCGCCACCACGGCGGTCGGCGGGTCCGGGAGGCCCAGCAGCGAGCCCACCGCCGCGTAGGTGGTCGCGGCGTCCGAGCCTCCCGCGACCACGAGCTCGGGCTGCACGGCGAGGCCGGCACGCTCCAGGCCCAGCCGGTAGCCGTCCAGGCGCTCGGCGGTCGTCGTCAGGCCGTGCATGCCGCAGACCATCGCGATCCGCCGGTGACCACGGTCCGCGAGGTGCTGGACGAGCTCGGCCATCGGCGCGGCGTTCTCGGTGCAGACCGCGTCGAACCGCGGATCCGGGGAGCGGTCCACCAGGACCGTCGGCAGCCCGCTGCGGGCCAGCCGGTCCAGCGCCGGGGACGCACCGGCCGACGGCGCCAGGAGCAGCCCGTCGAGCTGACGACCGCGCAGCGCGGCGATCACCCGGCGCTCGGTCTCCGGGTCCTCGTGCGTGTCGGCGAGCAGGAGCGTGAAGCCCGCCTCGCTCGCCGCGTCCTCCATGGCGTGCACGACCTCGCCGAAGTAGAGGTTCGTCAACGCCGAGATCGCCACCCCGATCTGCTGGGTGCGCGACCGCACCAGCGCACGGGCCTGGTGGTTGGGCACGTAGTCCAGCGCGTCGACCGCCTCCAGGACGCGCCGCCGGGTGTCGTCCGCGACGACCCGGGTGTTGTTGAGCACGTGGGAGACGGTCGACGCGGAGACGCCCGCGGTGCGCGCGACGTCGGTGATCGTGACCATGCCCGGCCTTCCGCTCGGTGTGCCGGCGCGCACACCCCGAGGCGCACGCGGCGTCCGCGCGACCCAGGACAACGATTGCGCAAACGCATGCGCAAACGCTTGCGCGCGGTGAATCTACGCTGCTTGACTCGGGTGCACCACCAACCGGTGTGACGCAGCACACAGTGGACGCAAAGGGGCGTACCCATGAGCTCGAACTGGCGCAGCAGCAACCCGACCCGCCGCACCGTCCGCCGCCGGACGGCAGCGGCCGCAGCGCTCGCGGCCCTCACCCTGGGCGTCAGCGCCTGCAGCGGCGGGGGCGACGAGGAGCCCGCCGGCGACGCGACCGGCGACACCGGGGGGACGTCGACGGCCGAGGACGTCAGCATCGGCCTGATCACCAAGACCGAGACCAACCCCTTCTTCGTGACCATGCGCGAGGTCGCGAGCGAGTACGCCGAGGAGCAGGGCGTCGAGCTGACCGCGCTGGCCGGGGAGTTCGACGGCGACAACGAGGGTCAGGTCCAGGCGATGGAGAACCTCATCGCGCAGGGCGTGGACGGGATCATGGTCACGCCCAACAACTCCACCGGCGTGCTCGGCGCGATCGAGCAGGCACGTGCTCAGGGCATCGTCGTGATCGCGCTCGACACGGCGACCGACCCGGAGGACGCCGTCGACGCGACGTTCGCCACCGACAACCTCGAGGCGGGGCGCCTGCAGGGTGCGTACGTCCGCGCCGTCCTGGGCGACACCGAGCCGCGGCTCATCATGCTCGACGGCACGGCCGGCGGGACGGTCGACACCTTCCGCCACGACGGGTTCCTCGACGGCTTCGGGATCGAGGAGGGCGACCCCGCGATCGTCGGCATGGAGAACACCCAGGGCGACCAGAACACCGCCCAGACCGCGATGGAGAACCTCCTCCAGCGCAACCCCGACGTCAACGCCGTCTACACGATCAACGAGCCCGCGGCGCGTGGCGCCTACGCCGCCATCGAGGCTGCCGGACTGACCGACGGGGTGACGATCGGGTCCATCGACGGCGGCTGCCAGGGGGTCCAGGACGTCGCCGACGGCCGCTACGCCGCCACCGTCATGCAGTTCCCCGCGGAGATGGTCCGGCAGGGGATGGACGCGATCATCCAGGCCGCCGAGGGCGGTGAGGCGCCGTCCGGGTTCGTGGACACCGGCAGCATCGTCATCACCGACGAGCCCGTCGACGGCATCGAGTCCCAGGACACGGCCTGGGGCCTGGAGAACTGCTGGGGCTGAGTCACCCAACGAGCCTGCTCCCTCGGTGGCCGACCCCGGGTCGGCCACCGAGGCGTCGGCTCGCCGGCACCCCAGTCCGCCGCCCCGACCCGGAGGAACCGATGTCCACGAGCACCACCGCCGCCGACCCACCCCCGCCGGCGAACCCTCAGACCGATGCCGACGTCCCGCGCGGCGTCGCCCGGCGCGAGGCTCTCGGCCGCGCGCTGAGGACCCCGGTGCTCGGCCCGCTGGGCGCACTCGTCCTCGCGGTCGTGATCTTCACCGTCACCACGGACACGTTCGCGACGGCGGGGAACGCCTCGCTCGTGCTGCAGCAGTCCATCGTCATCGGGACGCTGGCGCTCGGTCAGACCCTCATCATCCTGACCGCCGGCATCGACCTCGCGAACGGCGCGATCGCCGTGCTCGGCACGCTCGTCATGGCCAAGCACGTCGTCGGTGGTGGCAGCCCGCTGACCGCCCTGCTCCTCGGGATCGTCGTCACCGTCGCCCTCGGCACGGTGAGCGGCCTGCTGGTGACCCGGATGGGGCTGCCGCCGTTCATCGTCACCCTGGGCATGCTCACGGTCGTCTTCGCCCTCGCCCGCCTGTACGCCGAGTCGCGCAGCTACCCGGTCAGCGACCGGCTGCTGCGGTTCTGGGGTGAGGGGACGACGATTGGCGACGTCCGGGTGACGTGGGGGACGTTCCTGCTCCTCGCGGTCTTCGCGGCCCTGTGGTTCGCCCTGACCCGGACGTCCTGGGGCCGGCACGTCTACGCCGTCGGCAACGCGCCGGAGGCGGCCCGGCTGACCGGCATCAAGACGAACCGCACCATCCTGTCCGTCTACGTCGTCGCCGGGGCGCTGTACGGGCTCGCCGCCTGGCAGGCCCTGGGGCGCATCCCCAACGCCGACCCGAACGCGTACCAGACGGCGAACCTGGACAGCATCACCGCCGTCGTCATCGGCGGCACGAGCCTCTTCGGCGGCCGGGGCAGCGTCGTGGGCACGCTCATCGGCGCCCTCATCGTCGGGGTGCTGCGCTCGGGGCTCACCCAGGCCGGCATCGACAACCTCTACCAGGACCTCGCCACCGGCATCCTCGTGATCGTCGCGGTGTCCCTGGACCAGGCCTCACGCCGGAGGGCGGCCCGATGAGCACCGTGAGCCCGATGTCCCCCGGAAGCGCGGCCGACGCCGGACCCGTCCCCGTCCTGCAGGCCCGCGGCCTGACCAAGTCCTACGGGCACGTCCAGGCGATGGTCGACGCCGACTTCGACCTGCTCCCCGGCGAGGTCCTCGCCGTCGTCGGGGACAACGGGGCGGGCAAGTCCACGCTCATCAAGGCGCTGTCGGGCGCCGTCGTGCCGGACCGCGGCGAGATCCGCGTCGACGGGGACCCGGTCAGCTTCCGCTCCCCCATCGAGGCCCGCGCCCGCGGCATCGAGACCGTCTACCAGGACCTCGCGGTCGCACCCGCCCTCGACATCGCCTCGAACCTGTTCCTGGGGCGGGAGATCCGTCGCTCGGGCGTCCTCGGCTCCGTCCTGCGGATGGTCGACGCCGCCGCGATGCGCACGGAGGCGAAGCACCAGCTCGACGCGCTCGGGGTGCGGATCCCGGACGTGCGGCAGCCCGTGGAGAGCCTCTCGGGGGCCAGCGGCAGAGCGTCGCCGTCGCCCGGGCGGCAGCCTTCGGCACCCGACTGGTCATCATGGACGAGCCGACCGCCGCCCTCGGCGTCCGGGAGTCCGGCATGGTGCTCGACCTCATCCGGCGGATCAGCAACCGCGGGCTGCCGGTCGTCCTCATCTCCCACAACATGCCGCAGGTGTTCGACATCGCCGACCGGATCCACGTCCACCGCCTCGGGCGCCGCGCCGCCGTCCTGGACCCGCGCGAGCACTCGATGAATGACGTCGTGGCCGTGATGACGGGGGCGCTCGACCCGGCGTCGCTCGGCGGGACGCCCCGGCCCGGCGCCGCGTCCGGCCCGGACTCCGTGTCCGGCACGGACTCCGTGTCCGGCACGGGCTCCGAGGCGGTGCGGTGACGGCCGACCCCGTCGCAGCCCGCCCGCCGCGGGGGCTGTTCGTCGGGCTGGCCACGGTCGACGTCGTGCAGCGCGTCGAGGGGCTGCCCGGCCCGGACGAGAAGGTCGTCAGCAGCCGCGCCGACGTCAGCGCCGGTGGGCCCGCCTCGAACGCGGCCGTGACGTTCGCCGCGCTGGGCGGGGACACCACGCTGCTCACCGTCGTCGGCGGGGGGCCGCTGGCCGCCGTCGTGCATGCCGACCTCGCCGAGCACGGCGTCGCGCTCCGCGACGTCGGGGACGACGCCGCCCACCGACCGGCGCTGTCGTCCGTCACGGTCGTGGACGCCACGGGCGAGCGGTCCGTCGTGTCACGCAACGCCGAGGGCGTCGCGGTGGACCCGCCGCCGGACCTGGCGGACCTCGTGGCGGGTGCCGACGTCGTCCTGCTCGACGGGCACCACCCGCGCCTCGCCGTCGCCGCCGCGGCCGCCGCCCGCGAGCGCGGGGTCCCGGTCGTGCTGGACGCGGGGAGCTGGAAGCCCGTGCTGGCCGATCTCCTGCCGCTGGTGACCGCGGTCATCTGCTCCGCGGCGTTCCGCCTGCCCGACGGACGGGTGCCCGACGGCGCCCTCCTCGCGGGCGGACCCGAGCTCGTGGCGGTCTCCGCCGGCGCCGGACCGCTGCGGTGGTGGCGGCCGGACGGGTCCGGCGAGGTGCTGGTGCCGGCGGTCCGTGCACGTGACACCCTCGGCGCCGGGGACGTGCTGCACGGGGCGTACGCCTTCGCGGTCGCCGCGGGTCTGGACCTGGTGCAGGCGCTGGGACCGGCGGTAGCGGTCGCGTCGCACCGCGTCGGCCACGTCGGCCCGCGGTCCTGGCTGTCCGACCCGCTGCTGCCCACGCTCGTCCCGCCCACGCTGATCCCGCCCACGCTCTTTCGAGAGGAGCCCCGATGACCGACGACGCCGCGACGCCCGGCGCCGTGGACCCGGCGCTCCTGGAGCGCGCCCGCCGTCTGGTCGGGTCCGGTCGCCGGCGGCTGCTCGGGATCACCGGTCCGCCCGGGGCGGGCAAGTCCACCCTCGCGCAGGCGCTCGTCTCCGCGCTCGGCGACGACGCCCGGCTGGTCGGCATGGACGGGTTCCACCTCGCCGAGGCGGAGCTGCACCGCCTCGGCCGCCACGACCGCAAGGGCGCACCGGACACGTTCGACGCCGGTGGGTACGCCGCGCTGCTGCGGCGCCTGCGGGCGGCGGACGAGCCGGTCGTCTACGCCCCGCTCTTCGACCGGTCGCTCGAGGAGTCGATCGCCGGTGCCGTTCCCGTGCCGCGGGAGGTCCCCCTGGTCGTCACCGAGGGCAACTACCTCCTCGTGGACGACGGCGCCTGGGCGGCCGTGCGTCCCCTGCTTGACGAGTGCTGGTACGTCGAGCCCGACGACGACGTGCGGGTCGACCGCCTGGTCGCCCGGCACGAGCGGTTCGGCCGGACCCCGCAGGCCGCGCGCGAGCGGTCCCTCGGGTCGGACCAGCGCAACGCCGAGGTGGTCGCGGCCACGCGGGCGCGGGCGGACGTCGTCGTGCGCTGAGCGCCGGCTCACCCCCACCCGGGGTCACCCGGGTGCGCGTCGGCGTCAACACGCCCCACAGGGCGCCGATAGGCAGGCGTGGACCTGTCCAGGCAGTTCGAGCCGCGGGACGCGGCGGTGGCGGCCCCCACCGCCGGCGCACTCGTCGCCGTCGCGGCCGTCGTGACCGCCGTGGTCGCCCTGCTGAACCCGCCAGGCGGAGGTGCGCCGGCGCGCGTCCTGGCCGTGGGCGTCCCCGCCCTGCTGCTGACCAGCCTCGGTCTGCTGTCCCGACGGGGGCGGCGACCGACCCCGCTGCTCACCGTGATCCCCCTCATCGGCCTGCTGGCGATCACCGGGCTGGATCTCGCGACGAGCGACGCCTCGATCTCGGGCTACATCTACTTCTGCTACCCGGTGCTGTACGCCGCGTCCCAGCTGCGCCCCGGCGCGGCGACGGCCGTCACGGCCACGGCGGTCGCCCTCAGCGCCGTCGTCGCCTTCGCGCTCACCCCACCCGGGCGGGCGGTGGTCGACGTGGCCTACCTGGCGACGACCATGGTCGCGATCACCGTCGTCCTCGTGCGCACCGGGAGCCGGCAGGACACGATCGTCCGGGCCCTCGAGGAGGGAAGCGCGCACTGACCCGGCAGGCGACGCACGACGTCCTGACCGGGCTGCCCAACCGGGGCCTGTTCCACGAGCGGGTCCGCCAGGCGCTCGCCCGGAGCCGGGACAACCATCCGGCGGCCCCCTCGACCGACCGCCGAGACCCGCGCACCCGACCGACGATCGCCGTGCTGTTCTGCGACCTGGACGGGTTCAAGGCCGTCAACGACAGCCTGGGGCACCGCGCCGGCGACGACCTGCTGGTCGAGGTCGCCCGCCGCCTGCGCACGACGCTGCGGCAGGACGACGTCGTCGCCCGGCTGGGTGGGGACGAGTTCGCGGTGCTCGTGCTCGACACCGACCGTGCGGGGGCGTCGGCGGTCGCGGAACGGCTGCTGGCCGCCCTCGAGGAGACGGTCGAGGTGGCGGGCCGCGGCGTCCACGTCGGCATCAGCATCGGGATCACGCTCGCCGAGCCGGACTCGGACGCCGACGCCGACCGCCTCGTCCGGGAGGCCGACGTGGCCATGTACGAGGCCAAGGCCGCCGGGCGCGGGCGGTGCGTCGTCTTCTCGCCGGTGATGCTGGCGACCCAGGTCGAGCACGCGTCGCTCGTCCAGGACCTGCACGGTGCGGTGTCGCGCGGGGAGATCTTCGTGGAGTACCAGCCCATCGTGGACCTCACCACGGGGCGGGTCGACGGCGTCGAGGCGCTCGCGCGGTGGGCCCACCCGGAGCGAGGGCCGGTCTCCCCGGCCATCTTCGTCCCCCTCGGGGAGCAGGCCGGCCTCATCGACGAGATCGGGGCCCGCGTGCTGGCCGAGGTGCGGGCGGATGCGGAGTCGTTCGCAGCCGCGGCCGGACGGCCGGTCAGCATCGGTGTGAACGTCTCCGCGCGGGAGCTCACCAGGTCGCGCGTGCTGGACCTCATCGACGCCGGCCGGACGTCGAGCGCACAGCTCATCGCCGAGGTCACCGAGAGCACCCTGCTGCGTCCCGACGTCGTCCCGCTGCTCGCCGAGCTGCGCCGCAGCGGCGTGCGGATCGCCATGGACGACTTCGGCGTCGGTCAGTCCTCGATCGCCGCGCTGCGGCTCATGCCGGCCGACATCATCAAGCTGGACCGCGCCTTCACGGTCGACGTCGCGACCGATCCCCGCGCGCTGGCGATCGTGCGCGCCGTCGTCCGCATGGCGAGCGAGCTGGAGGTCGCGCTCGTCGCCGAGGGCATCGAGACGACGGAGCAGCGCGAGGCCCTGATGGCGCTCGGGTGCCGGTTCGGTCAGGGGTTCCTGCTCGCCCGGCCGATGGGAGCCCGTGCGATGCGCGACCACCTGCGGGCCGCGTCGTCGCCCGCAGCCGAAGCCGACGCCGAAGCCGAAACCGACGCCGACGCCGGACCGTCCCGCGGCGTGGACGTCCTCCCGCAGCAGCGCGACGGCTCCGCCGCGCACTCGACGGCTCCGCCGCGCACCCGACGGTGACCGGGACGGCATGACGACGACCGCCGGCACGCCGTGCAGGCGTGCGACCGGGTGGACCCTCGGCGCACCGGTCATGTCGCTCACGCGCGTGCCGATGTGCCGGTCATGACGCTCCCCCGGGTCGACCGCGCCGCGCTGCTGCGCGCTCCCGCGGGCGTGCACCCGACCGCGGCGGTGCGCACCACCGGCCTGATGTTCGTCGGCGGCGGACTCCTCGCGCTCGTCAGCACGGTGCTGGCCGACGCGCCGGTGGACGGCATCGACACGATCCGCCTGCTCGGGCTCGCCGCCTTCGCCATCGGCGGGTGGGCCCTGGTCGACGGCACGCGGTGGGGGGCGTGGACGCATCACACCCTGCTGATCGCGGCCTGGGCGATGATCACCGTGGGCGTGTCCGTCGCGGGCGGCGGTACCCCGGCGCTCGCGATCGCGATGCTCTACCTGCTCGTCGTCGTCAACGTCTTCACCCTGGTGTCGTGGCTCAGCGCGACCGCGCACCTCCTGCTGGCAGTGGGCGGCGTGATGGGGGCGGTCGGGACCGCTCCGGGCATCGGCGCCGCCGCCACGGCGCTGTGCGCCGGGACCGTCGTGCTCGTCGGGCTGTTCGCCGGTCGACTGGTGCGCGCCACGGCCGAGGCGCAGGTCGACCCGCTGACCCGTCTCCTCAACCGCCGAGGCCTCGACCAGCGCATGGACGAGGCCCTCCGCCGGGCGGAACGCCATGGCGAGCCGCTCACGGTGGCGGTGCTCGACCTCGACCACTTCAAGGCGGTGAACGACCGCCACGGGCACGTCGCCGGCGACCGCTTGCTGGTCGCCATCGCCCGGGCCGCGCGCTCGGCCCTGCCCCGCGACGTGATCGTCGCACGCACCGGCGGGGACGAGTTCGTGCTGCTCGCCGGAGGCCGCACGACCGCGGACGTGGGCGCCATGATCGACGGCATGCGCGCCGCCCTCCCGGACGGGTGCACGTGCACGGCCGGGACCGCCCAGTGGGAGCCCGGTGACTCCGGCTCGCTGCTGGTCAGCCGCGCCGACACCGCGCTGTACGGGGCGAAGCGGAGCCGTCGGGGCTCGACCCGGGCGCATGCCGCGACCGTCGACGGTGCCCTGGGTCTGCGCCGGGCGGTGGCCAGGGGCGAGCTGGAGGTGCACTACCAGCCCGTGGTCGATCTCGGGTCGGGCGCGATCGTCGCGGCCGAGGCACTGGTGCGGTGGCGTCATCCGGAGCGCGGGCTCATCCCCCGGACCAGTTCATCCCGCAGGCCGAGCGGAGCGGGGCGATCCTCGACGTCGGGCACCTCGTGCTGCGGCGCGCCCTCGCCGACGCCGCCCGGTGGCCGGCCGGGCCGCACGGTCGCCGACGGGTCGCCGTCAACGTCTCGGGCCCCGAGCTCGCCGATCCGCGCTACCTCGGCCGGGTCCACGAGGCGCTGCGCAGGTCGGGTCTCCCGGCGGACGCCCTCATCCTGGAGATCACCGAGGGGCTGCTCGACGTCGAGTCCGACGTCGTCATCCAGACGCTGCGCCACCTGCGGTCCCAGGGGGTCCGGGTGGCGATGGACGACTTCGGGACCGGCTACTCGAGTCTCGCGCGCCTGGGCCGACTGGACCTCGACCTGCTCAAGGTCGACCGGTCGTTCGTCAGCACCATCCGCACCGCGAGCAGCGACGCCCCGCTCGTGAGCTCGATCCTCGCCCTGGCAGCCGCGCTCGATCTCACGGTCGTCGCCGAGGGCGTGGAGACGCCCGAGCAGGCCGCGTGGCTCCGGGACCGCGGCTGCCAGGAGGGGCAGGGGCACCTGTGGTCGCGGGCGGTGCCGGCGGACGAGGTCGGCGTGCTCATGACCGCCCGCGCCGGGGGCTCGGTCCCCCACCCGCGCCGGGACGACGCCGACGCCGACACCGACGACGCGGCGCTGCCCGCGGCGCTCGAGCCGGCCTGAGCGTCGCCCGTCCGCGCGGACCGCGCCGCCCGCACCCCGGCGTGGCACCGGGCGGTCCACATGACCGCCGTGCGCCACCGACGTCGCGACCTGCGTCAGCCGTCCCCGTCGCCCGGGAGAGGTGCCGTCAGCACCGGGCGGGCGCCCGGCCGGTCGACGGGCAACCCGGGCAGACGCCGACTGCTCACATGCGACGGCTCCGTGCCGAAGGAGGAGGAGCACGGGTGGCGTCCGCCACCGCTGCAGCGACGACGAGAGGGACCCATGGCGGCGGACATCGACGAGGTGATCGCGCGCGGTCAGGTGCGCAGCGTGTTCCAGCCGATCGTCGACCTGGACTCCGGTGCGGTCGTGGCCTACGAGGCGCTCGCCCGTGGGCCCGAGGGGCCGCTCGAGCGCCCGGACGTCCTGTTCGCCGCCGCCCGGGACGCCGGCCGCCTGCGCGAGCTCGACGAGCTGTGCCGCCGCACCGCGCTGCGCACCGCGATCACCGCGGGCGTGCTCGCCCCGCTGACGCTCTTCGTCAACGTCGAGCCCGAGGTGCTCGACACCGCCCCGCTCGAGGAGCTGCTCGCGATCAGCGCCGCCGCGCCGCGTGACCTCCAGGTCGTCCTGGAGATCACCGAGCGCGCCATCGCCGCGCGCCCCGCGGAGCTCCTGGCGACCGTGCAGCGGCTCCGTGCCGCGGGCTGGCGGATCGCTCTCGACGACGTCGGTGCGGACGACCTGTCCCTGGCGTTCATGCCCCTGCTCCGACCGGACATCATCAAGCTCGACCTGCGTCTCGTCCAGCAGCGGCCCGGCCCCGAGCTCGCCGAGATCATGAACGCCGTCAACGCCGAAGCGGAGCGGTCCGGCACCGTCGTCCTCGCCGAGGGCATCGAGCACCCGGAGCACCTGAGCACGGCCCTGGCCCTGGGCGCGCGCCTGGGGCAGGGGTGGCTCTTCGGGCGGCCGAGCGACCGGCTCGCGCCCGGCCTGCCGACGGCGCCGCTGCAGCTGCGGACCGCCCCACCCGTCCGCGAGCACGCGTCCCCGTTCGCCTGCCTGCCGGAGGGCACGCCGCTGCGTCGATCCAAGAAGGCGCTGCTCATCGAGGTGAGCAAGCACCTCGAGCGGGAGGCCATGCGCCTCGGGTCGACCTGCACCGTCGTGTCGACGTTCCAGGAGGCGCGCCACTTCACCCCGCTCACCGCGCACCGCTACCGCGAGCTCGTCGAGCGGGTCGGCTTCGTCGCGGCCATCGGCGAGGGCCTCCCCGTCGAGCCGGTCGCGGGGGTGCGGGGTGCCGACCTCGCCGCCGACGACGCCGTCCGCGGTGAGTGGGACGTCACCGTGCTCGCCCCGCACTTCGCCGCGGCGCTGCTCGCGCGCGACCTCGGCGACACCGGCCCGGAGCGAGAGCGGATGTTCGAGTTCGCGCTGACCTACGACCGCGAGGTCGTCGCCGACGCCGCCCAGTCGCTCATGTCCCGCATCCTGCCGCAGGACGCGGTGCGCCTCGTCGTCCCCGCGGCGACGGGGGCCACCGTGCCCGACGACGTCACGGCCGCGGTCGCGGCGCTCGCCCACTCCCCGTCGGGGGCTCCGAGCGCACCCTGCGCCGCGCGCTGGCCGCGACCGTGAACGGGGTGACCATCAGCGACGTCACCCGACCCGACCAGCCGCTCGTCTACGTCAACACCGCGTTCGAGCGGCTCGCCGGCATGCGCGCCGAGGAGCTCCTCGGCCGCAACTGCCGGTTCCTCCAGGGACCGGACACCGACGGACCGGCCGTCGCGCGGCTGCGCGAGGCGATCGCCGCGGGGCGTGAGGCGCGTGAGCGGCTGCTCAACTTCCGCGGCCCCGACCGGACGCCGTGGTGGAACGAGATCTACGTCGCGCCGGTGTTCGACGACGACGGCCGCCTCATCCAGTACATCGGCGTCCAGAATGACGTGACCGAGCAGGTGCGGGCCGAGGAGCGCCTGGCCGCGGAGCGCGACCGCGCCCAGACCTACCTCGACGAGGTGGAGCGCCTGGCGTTCCACGACCCGCTCACCGGCCTGCCCAACCGCCGTCGGCTGGCCGAGGTGCTCGACTCCACGGTGCTGCAGGCCCAGGTCGCGGGCACCGGGGCCGCGGTGCTGTACCTCGACCTGGACGGCTTCAAGCAGGTCAACGACGAGTACGGGCACGCGGTCGGGGACGAGCTGCTGCTGGCTGTCGCCGGGCGCCTGCAGCGCCGGCTGCGGCGCGGCGACCTCGTGGCCCGGCTCGGCGGGGACGAGTTCCTCGTCGTCCTGCCCGCGGTCGACCGCGACGGCGGCCGGACCGAGGGCGAGCGGGTCGCGGCACAGCTCGCGGACGCGTTGGCCGAGCCCGTGGTGACCGCTCGCGGCACCGTCCGGGTCCGGGCGTCCATCGGCGTCAGCACCTACCCCGCCGACGGCTCGGACTTCGACGACCTGCTGCATGCCGCCGACGAGCGCATGTACGCGGTGAAGTCGAGCCGGGCGGTCAGCGCGGGCTGAGCGCCCGGGCGACGCGGGGGTCGTCGACCACGGCATGTCGCCGAACCCCCCGACGCGGGTCAGGTGAGCCGGTCAGCCGCGCCGGCCGTGGTCGCCGCCGGACCGGCCGTGGTCGTCCCCGGACCGGCCATCGCCGCCCCCGGACCGGCCATCGCCGCGAGACCGGCCGTCGCCGCCAGACCGGCCGTCGCCGGGCGAGCCCTTGCCCGGCCCGCCACCGTCGTTCCGACCGTCCCCGGATCCACCCCGGTGCGGCCCGTCCTTGCCCGGCCGACCGTCGTTCCGACCGTCCCCCGGCCGACCCCGGTCCGGCGATCCGTCGCCGCCCCGACCGTCACCCCGTCCATCACCCTTGCCCGGGCCGCCCTTCCCCGGTGACGTGTCGCCGGGCCGAGCGTCGCTCGATTCCCTCGTGCCCGACCCGCCCTTGCCCGGCGACGCCTTCGCCGGCGAACCCTTGCCCGGCGAGGCCTTCGCGGGCGCGGCCTTCGCCGGCGAACCCTTGCCCGGCGAGGCCTTCGCGGGCGAAGCCTTACCCGGCGAAGCCTTGCTCGGTGAGCCCTTCGCCGGCGGTCCCGCGGGAGCCGGCCGAGCCGGCGCCGGGGACGGCTCGGCACGTCCCGGGGCGACCGGCGCGGGCCGAGGGGCGGCCGGGCGCGGCGTCGAGGGCTGCCGGGTGACCGGTCGGACGGCAGGCTCGCTCGCTCCCCGGACGCCGGTGGCCGCGTGCGAGCCGTGCCGCCGTCCGACGGGGCGGCCGGACGGGACCCTGCCGGAGCCGTCGCGCGAGCGCCTGCGCTCGGCGTCGTGCCCCGTGCGCCCGCCGACGCCGTGTCGCGTGACGCCTCGGGCCGTACGGCGTCGGTCAGGTCGCCGGCCTCGGACGACGACCCGTCGGACGCCGGCGCAGCTCCGGACGCGGCCGCCGCGACCTCGGTCGTCCGCGCCGTCCCCGCCTGCGGGTCCCGCGGCAGGAGTGCGGGACCTGCCTCGCGTGGGAGCACCCTGGCGCCCGGGGCGTCGATCCCGCCGGGTGCCTCGATCGCACCCGGGGTCGGCGCCCCGGCAGCCTGCCCCGGCAGCGGGGCCCCGGCAGCCTGCCCCGGCAGCGGGGCCGCGGGGGCCGGCATCGCTGCGACGCCTCGACCGGCGCGCTCCGCGGACGGGGCGGGCGGCGCATAGCCGGTCACCGCGAAGACCCCGACGGTCGTCACGACGAGCACCCCGAGGACCGCTGCGGCGACCGCGTCGACCGGACGTTCGACGGCGGCGTCGGCGATCCGCTGCGCGCGGTCGCGCACCGCCACGGTGGCGCGGGTGAGGCGCCCGGCGCCGTGCTCGCTCGTGCTCATGGTTCCTCCGGTTCGGGGATGTCAGCCACCGGGCAGCGGGGCATCGGGGTCGGGCGATCCCGGGTGTCGCGGTCGACAGCCGGGCGCCCGCGCATGACCGATGCGGTCGGGGGCGTCACTCCAGGGTCGCACGGGCCTCGCCGTGGTGCCCGCGTGCCCGGCCGCTCAGCGCCACGGCGATGACGCCGACGCCCCCGCGGACGACCGGACCGCCCGGAGGGCCCGGGCCGGGCCAGGGTCCGCCGCGAGCGCGCCGGCCGCGCCCTCCAACGCCGGCACCCCGGAGGCCGACGCGTCGAGCAGCCGCACCAGGGCGTCCCGGATCTCGGGCACCGTGGCCGCGTTGGGGTCCAGGGCCTGCCCCATCCCGGCGTCCTCGACGGCGGCGGCGCCCGCGAACTGGTCGGTCGAGAACGGCAGCACCAACATCGGCGTGCCGGTCGCGACGGACTCGGTCACCGAGTTGTTGCCGCCGTGGGTGACCGCCACGGCGGCGTCGCGCAGCAGGCGGACCTGCGGGAGGTAGTCACGGACGAGCCAGCCCGCGGGCAGGTCGCCGAGCCGGTCCGGCGACGTCGACCCGGTGGCGATCGCCGCCCGGACACCCGTCGCACGCAACGCCTCCACGACCCGCGCCAGGACATCGGCGCGGACGGACAGGAAGCTGCCGAAGCTCACGTAGACGAACGGCTCCCCGCCGGTCAGCCACGCCTCGACCTGGGGGTCGTGGGCCTCGGTCCGCAGCGCGCCGCCCAGGTGGTGGTGCGGCGGCAGCGCGTGGGTGCGCTCCGGCGCAGCCAGCTCGGCCGGGTAGTTGTACAGCACCAGCGGGCCGTGCAGCGCGAAGGCGTCGTCGACCGTCGGCAGCCCCGGGTCGAGCCCGTCGGCGGCCCGGTTCCACTCCGCGGTGAACCCGGCGGCGACCCTGCGGCACAGGAGCTCGAGCTCCTCCAGCGCGCCCGGATCCGGGCGGAACGCGCGCGGCCACACCGGCGGGTACCCGTACACCTCGCCGCCCACCGGCAGGGCGCTCGGGTGCCCGAGCACGACGTCGGCGTGCCGGACGTCGGCGGCCCACAGCGCGAGGCGCGCGCTGAACGCCAGGTGGTCCACCAGGACGGTGTCCGGCCGCACCGCGTCCACGACGTCGAGGGTGGCCCGGGCCTTGGCGACCGGCTGCCACATGAGGTCGGTCAGCCGCTGGGACGCCTGGTAGGTCAGCGTGGGCACCATCCCGCGGCGGGTCGCGTCGAAGAAGCCCCGCAGGGAGTCGGCCTCGGCGCCGGGCTGGTGCTCCGCCCGGATGACCCCGGGGTTGGAGCCGCGCCCCAGCTCCAGGTGCTGCCGCTCGAAGCCGAAGTCGGCGACGATGCCCGCCGTGGCCGGACCGGACGCGACCACGACCCGCTCCCCGCGTCGCGCCACGCCGTGGCGAGCGTGGCCAGCGGCAGCAGGTGCGAGGCGTAGTCGGGGCTGATGACGAGGAGGGTCATCGGGACACCGCCGATCCGGGCGCGACCATCGCCGACCGTGCGGCGCGCTCGTCGCCGGCCACCGCGGCGTAGACGTCGGTGAGCGCGTCGGCCATCCGGCCGATGCTGAAGCCCCGCTCGACCGTCCGCGCGGACAGCTCCGCGCGTCGGTCGTCGGTCTCGGCGAGGGACGCGTCCAGCGCCGTGGTCATCGCCGCGCCCAGCCGCTGCACCTCCCAGGTGGCCGTGCGGAACCCCGTGACGCCGTCGTCGACGTACGTCGCGGGACCGCCGCCGTCCGGTGCGACGACGAGCAGCCCGGTCGCCATCGCCTCCAGCAGCGCGAGGCCGAACTCCTCCTTGAGGCTCGCGCAGACGTAGAGGCCGCGGGGTGCGCTGAGGCCGGGCAGGCCGGTGCGCGCGGCCGCCATCCACTGCGCGACGACACCGTTGGGGCGGTGGCCGGGCAGCAGCAGGCCCGCTGCGCCCCGCTGGTCGGGCGCCACCACGGCATCGATCAGGTCGAGCTGAGCGCGCTCCTCGGCGGACGGGTCGTCGACCTCACCCCCGACGAGGAGCAGGTTCGCCCGGTCCGCCAGCTCGGTGGCCCAGGCCTGCACGAGGGTCGCCATGCCCTTGACCCGGTGCAGCCGGCCGACGCTGACCACGAGGGGCAGCCCTCGGCGCTCGGCCGGCAGCGCCGACACCAGCGCCCGGAGCTCGGCGAGCGCGTCCGACGGCGCCGCGCCCGCGACGTGCGCCTGCGCCTCGTCCACCGCGCGACCCACGACCTCCAGGTCGACCCCCTCGGGCACCACCGTGTGCCGTCCGGGGTGCGCGGTCAGGTCGATGCCGACCAGCTCGCGCATGTCCCGCTCGAGCTCCGGGCGCGGGAACAGCACCGTGTGCGCGGCGTTCGCGGCGAGGCGCTGCACGAGGCGCGCGCGGAACCAGAAGTGCTCCTCGGCGTCGACCGTGCCGAAGTTCTCCCGGGTGAGCCGGCCGGAGCGGTCGAGGGACTCGATGACGGCGTGCGGGTCCGGCGCGACGGTGAACACCACGGGCAGGTCGAGCTCGCGGGCGACGTCGGCACCGGCGAGGCTCCCGACGTCGGCCATGCGCAGGTGCAGCACGTCGGCGCCACCCGCCGCCCGCAGGATGCGGCGGATGCCGCGGCGGGCCGTGACCCGCAGCGGCCACGCGGCCGCGGAGGGCACCGGGTCGCGCAGCAGCGGGACGCGACCCAGGACGTGCCCCGGCCCGCCGAGCCGGTCCAGGTCGGCGAGAGCGCCGGCGGCCGGGCCGCGGGACATGGTCAGCACCCGGGTCACGGCGTGCGGCCGGTCGTCCGCGGGCACGACCAGCGCGTCACCGAGCCGCACGAGGAGCGTGGCGATCCCGCCGTTGTCGCCCGCACCGGCGGCGCTGAGCCCCGCGTCGATGTCGGCGTGCAGGAACAGCTGGGCGACGGTGAGACCGTCGCGTCCGGTGGCGCGGTCCGTCGACGCGCCGGCCGCGACGTCGACGAGCGCGAGGCGGGCGACGTCGGCCAGGTGGTCGTCCTGCGACGCGAGCTGCGTCAGCAACCCGATCACCGTGCTGTCGCCGGGCCGCTGGCCCAGTGCCGCGACGGCGGCGACCCGGACCTCGTCGGTCTCGTGGTCGGCGCGGCCGCCCTCCCCGCGACCGGCGGCGAGCGCGAGCAGCGGACGGACCGCGACCGCGTGCCGCACGAGCCCGAGGGTCTCGACGAGCCGCGCCCGCGCGGACGGCTCCGCGACGCCGAGCAGTGCCGCCTCGAGCCCGACGGCGACCGGCTCGGGTGCGCGCGCGGACCACTGCTCCAGGGCGCGTTGCGCGAGCATCCCGCCGAACCCGCCGTCGACGACCATGCCGACCAGGCGCGCGACGGCGTCCGCCCGGGGCAGCCCCGCTCCCAGCACCCAGGCCGCGTGCTCGCGCACGAAGTCCCGGTCGCTGGACAGCAGCCGCGCGACCGCCCGCGACGCCTCGTCGTCGGCGATGGTTCCCAGCGCGTGCACCGCCGCGATCGTGACCAGGTCATCGGTGCCCTCGAGCGCCTCGGTCAGGACGCGGACGGTCCGGACACCGGGGTCTCGGCTGGCCTCGAAGGCGAGGCCGTCGGCGAGCCGCATCGCGTCGACGACGCGCTCGGCTCCGCGCAGCGCGTCGAGAGCGGTCTGGATCCCCACGGCGGTCCCCCACATCGGTGGTGCGACGGGCGCGCGCCCGTCCGGGCGCGGCGCGCCCGACAGCACCACTACGGCGTGAGGACCCCGGACGGATGCACCTCGGGTCGGTGTCCCGCGTGACCGCCGCTGAGCCACCGGCAGCCGTCACCTCACCCGCGTCCACCCGCGCATCACCCGGATGGCCGACGCGCGGCGTGACGACCGGCTCGACCGGCCGGTCGTCACGCCGCGCGACCCCGCGCGTCAGGCCGTCGGCGCGTCCCCGTCCTCGCGGGTGAGCAGGCTCGAACCCGTCGATCCCGTCGAACCGGCCGACCCCGTCGAACCGGCCGACCCCGTCGAACCAGCCGACCCCGTCGACGCGCCCCCGTCCGCGCGGTGGACGGCGGGCGACCCGGACCGCCCCGTGCCGCGGCCACCCTGCACGAGCTCGAGGAGGTCGACGCCGGTCTGCGCCTTGAGGAGGGTCGCGAGCTCCTGGACGCCGGTCGCCACGTGACCGGTGACCCCGGACGTGCCGTCCTTGGAGATGACCGTGAGGCCGTCGATGCTGCCGAGCGCGTCGGCGTAGGGCTGCGCCATCCTGGGCAGCGCGTCGAGCACCATCTGCAGCCGCGCGGACTCGGGGAACGCCTGGTAGGCGTCCGACTCCGCCTTGATCGCGGCCGCGCGGGCCTCGCCCTTCGCGCGCTCGGCGGTCGCCTCCGCCTGACCGCGGGCCTGGACGCCCTCGGCCTCGGCGCGGGCGAGCGCGAGCGCACCCTCGGCCTGGCGCTGCTGCTTCACCAGCTCGGCGTCGGCGCGGGCGCGGGCGGCGGACGCCTCGGCGTCGGCCTGTGCGATCGTCCGCTGCGCCTCCGCCTCGGCCTTGCGGATCGCCGACGTCTTGCCCGCCTCGGCCTCCGACTCGGCGGCGTACCGGCGCGCGTCGGCCTCCTGCGCCTGCTCGTACTTGCGGGCCTCGGCCGGCTTGCGGACCTCGGTCTGCAGCTCCTGCTCGCGCAGCGCGGCGCGCCGCACGGCGACCTGCTCCTGCTGGACCAGGACGGACTGCTGCGCCTCGGCCTCGGCACGCTCCTGGGCGGCCTCGGCCTCGGCGCGGGCCTGGGCGGTCTCCTGCTGGATGTTGGCGTTGCGCAGCGCGAGCGCCTTGTTCGACTCCGCGATCTGGACGGCCGCCTCGTTGGATCGCTGCGTGCTCTCCTGCTCGGCCTGCGCCTCCGCGATCTGGGCGTCCCGGGCCACGGCCGCGGCGCGGGGGCGACCGAGGTTGCTGATGTAGTTGCCGGAGTCCTCGACGGTCTGGATCTCGAAGTTCTCGAGCACGAGCCCGCGCTCGGCGAGCATCGGGACGGCGATGTCCTTGACCTCCTTGGAGAACTCCTGGCGCTCGTAGAGGATCGACTCGACCGTGAGCGTCCCGGCGATCGTCCGCAGCACACCGACGAGGACCTCGCTGGTCTGCTGCTCGATGACCTGCTCCTGGCTGCGGCCGGCGAACCGCTGCGCCGCGGCGCGCACCATCCGCTCGGTGCCGCCCACCTTGACGACGGCGATGCTGCGCAGGGTGACGCCCACACCGGACTTCGTGGTCGCGTCCTCCGCGGAGACGGAGAAGCTCTGCGACGCGAGGGACAGCCGCACGACCTGCTCGAAGATCGGCTTGACGAACGTGCCGCCGCCGATGACGACGCGCTGGCCGGACAGGTCGGTGGTCTCGTCCCCGGTCTCGGGGTTGATCACGAGGGTGCCGCTCTTGCGTCCGGTGATGATGAGCGCCTCGTCGGGCGTCGCGATCTTGAAGCGCACCTTCGCGTACGTGAGCCCGACGACGATCAGGACGAGCAGGGCGATCACCGCCGCCGCGACGGTCAGGACGGGACCAGCGATCTCCATGGGACTCCTCAAGGCAGATGCCCCCGCAGGCGGGAGCAGATCGAGCAGGACGTAGCGGTCCCGGCACTCTAGAGCCACCGGGCCCCCGGGCCGGGCGGTCGGCGCGCACCGACCCGGACGGACGACGGGCCGCGGGGCACGGCGCCGCACGCTGCACCGGCGCGGCCGCCGGTAGCCTCGGGTGACGCCGCCCGGCGGCCGGCGTCACCCGCGACGCGCGGCAGCCCCGGCCCGACGAACGGAGACGACGTGGTGCTCATCGGCGCTCATGTGCGCGGAGACGACCCCGTGGCGGCCGCCGCCGCGGTCGGTGCCGACTCCGTGCAGCTGTTCCTCGCCGACCCGCAGGGGTGGAAGAAGCCCGTCCCGCGCGAGGACGCCGAGAGCCTCGTCGCCTCCGGGCTCGGCCTGTACGCGCACGCCCCGTACCTGGTCAACGTCGCGTCGACCAACAACCGGATCCGGATCCCCAGCCGCAAGATGATCGAGCAGCACGCCGCCGCCGCCGCGGCCCTCGGAGCGCGCGGCCTGGTCGTCCACGGCGGGCACGTCGGGGACGGCGACGACATCGCGGTCGGCGTCGACAACTGGCGCAAGACGTTCGCCCGCGCGGAGTTCCCCGTGCGCATCCTCGTCGAGAACACCGCGGGTGGCGAGAACGCGTGCGCCCGCACCCTGGACCGGCTCGCGCTGCTCTGGGACGCGATCGGGGAGTACGACGTCGGCCTGTGCCTGGACACGTGCCACGCATGGGCGGCCGGCGAGGACCTCGAGACGGTCGTCGAGCGGGTCCGTGCGATCACCGGCCGGGTCGACCTCGTGCACGCCAACGGCTCCCGCGACCCGCACGGCTCGAGCCGGGACCGGCACGCCAGCTTCGCCGGCGGGCAGATCCCGCCCGAGCTCATCGCCCACGTGGTGCGCGAGGCGGCGTGCGACGTCGTCGTGGAGACGCCCGCGGAGGGGCAGGCGGACGACATCGCCTTCCTCCGGGCAGCGCTCGCCGACTGACCGCCGAGCGCCGCCCCGACGCTCCCCCGGTGCTCCCCGGCGCCGTGCCGGCGGCGTCCCGGTGCCGCGCCACCCGCCAGGCCGTCCCGGTGCCGCGCTACCCGACGGGGCGCCGGTGCGGTGCGGTGACGCACAGGACGCCGTCGACGACGTCGCAGCACGCGTCCAGGCCGACGTGTCGGAGGGCCGCGACGGTGCGTTCTCCCGCGGGGTGGCCGTCCACACCGTCCGGTGGCGCGAAGAGCAGATGCACGACGCCGTCGTCGGCGAGGAGGTCGACCAGCCGGGACGCCGCGGCCTCGGCGGGCCCGGTCCAGAAGGCGTTCACGTCGACCGCGAGGACCACGTCGTACGGGCGGCCGTCGCCGTGGAAGGTGGTCAGCTCCCGGTGCTGGAGGTCGGCCCGACCCGCGTCGAGGTGACGGCGCAGGCGTCGTTCCGCCCGCGCGATCGCCGTCGCCGAGCGGTCCAGCCCCGTGACGTGACCGTCCGGCAGCCGCTCGCACAGCAGCGCCATGGCGACCCCCGGGCCGCAGCCGATCTCGAGCACGCGCGCGTCGGGTGCGGGGTCGACGACGTCGACGGCGACCCGGATGCGGTGCGGCGTGCGGTCCACGGTGTCGTCCCCTCGGTCGCGTCCCGGGCCTGACCGCCCGCGAGGACGGGCCCGGACCATGATGACCGACCCGCCCGCCGACCACCCTGACGGTCGACCCTCACGCCACGGTATGGTGTCGACGCCGGGGCGGTCACCCGGCCTCGGCGCCGCCCCCGCGTCGGCGCCTGCACCGTCCCTCGGCACGACCCGCGTGAGGCCGCCGTGCCGCGCGGCGCCCCCGACACCGGACGTCATCCATCCCTCGCGAGGAGCCGCATGTCCCAGCCCGCCGGAGTGCCCGACGCCGTCCCGCGCACGGCCGACGTCGCCGCCGGACCGGGCGCCGCCGGACTCGAGGCACCGCCCGGCGCCGACGGGCAGCCGGCCGGTCCGCCCGCGCGTCCGGCGCGCGAGCGCTTCCCCTCGCTCGACGGGCTGCGGGGGATCGCGGCGCTCGTCGTCGTCGTCTTCCACGTGCTGCTGGTGTCGCACGTCTTCGACGCGCCCGAGGAGTCGCGCGGGCCGGTGGACGCCTCGTGGTGGATCACGCACACGCCGCTGAACCTCGTGTGGGCGGGCCCGCAGGCCGTCTACGTGTTCTTCGTGCTCAGCGGGTTCGTGCTGGCCCTGCCGGCGGGCCGGATCCGGTGGCGTTCGTACTACCCGCAGCGCCTGCTCCGGCTGTACCTGCCGGTCTGGGCCGCCGTCGCGTTCGCCGTGGTGCTCGTCTCGCTGTTCCCGCGCGAACCGCAGCCGTGGTTGAGCGAGTGGTGGGCGCAGCGCCAGCCGACGAGCGGTCTGCCCGGTGTCCTGCGCGACGCCGTCCTGGTGCTCCCGGGGACGGGCAGCTGGAACAGCCCGCTGTGGTCGCTGCGCTACGAGATGCTGTTCTCCCTGCTGCTCCCGCTCTACCTCCTGGCCGGGCGGGTGCTGCCGCGATGGGGTCTGGCGCGCATCGTGGTGCTGCTCGTCGTGCTCGGCGTCGCCGAGGGCACCGGGCGCGAGACGCTGGCGTTCATGGCGATGTTCGGCTTCGGCGTCCTCCTGGCCGCCGACCGCGACCGGATCGCCGCCGTGGCCGCGCGGGTGCCCACGCTCGGCCGGTGGGCGTGGCCGAGCCTGGCCGGCGCCGCCGCGCTGCTGCTCAACGCCGAGCTCCTCCTCCTGGTGCAGAGCAGCCAGGCGGTGCGGGGGTGGCCATGGCGCTGCAGCTCGCGGGCGCCACGTTGCTCATCGTCCTCGCGCTGCACTGGGAGCCGATGCGGCGTGGCCTCGACGCCCGATGGGTGCAGTGGGTGGGGCTGCGGTCGTTCGCGCTCTACCTCGTGCACGAGCCTCTCGTGCTGTCGATCGTCGCTGTCGCCCCGCGCATCCACGTGATCGGCTACCTCATCGTCGGCCTACCGCTGTCGCTGATCGCCGCCCACCTGTTCTACCGGTGGGTCGAGATGCCCGCGCACCGGCTGTCCCGTGCCGCCGGGCGCCGCGCCGCGGCGCCGCTCGTCGCCCGCAGCTGACCTGGCCGGCACCACCCCGGTCCGGCACCGCGCCGGGACCTCACCCGCGCGTCCCCCGCGCGGCCGCCACGTCGGCGAGGATCCAGGGGTCGACGTCGCTTCCGCGGCGCAGCACGCTCACCGCGCCGTTGCGCTCCAGGACCACCGACGCCACCTCGTCGAGCCGGCGCACCCCGGCGAGCCGCAGTCGTTGGCGCAGCTCGTCCGGCGAGACGTGCGCCCGCCGCAGGGCGTCCGTGAGGACCTCGCCGTCGTCCACGAGCAGCACCGGCGGCCGGTTCACGAGCCGGTCGAAGCGCCGGTCCTGGCGCAGCACCCCGAGCACGCCCTGCATCGCGAAGAAGGTGACGAGCGCGACCACGCCGATGAGCAGCGTGGGGCTCTCGAGCAGCGCCGTGCGTCCCAGGATGGCGCCGAGCGCGACGACGCAGCCGACGTCGAAGCCCGACATCGACGCCAGGCTGCGCTGGCCGACGACCCGGATCAGCACCACCAGGGCCGTGTAGATCCCCACCGTCGTGACCACCACGCGGGCCACGTCGCCCCACGACGCCCCGAGCTCACCCACCATGCCGCACCTCCCGCCCCGGGCCGCACCGTCCGGCGGCCGCACGCCACTGTGCCCCCGGACGACGCGGGCGGCGACGCCGGGCGCCGTCCGCGTGGGTAGCGTGACCCCGGCGGCCCCCGCGGCCCCGGCGGGCCCCCGGACCGAGGGAAAGGGAACGGACACGCGCATGACCGAGCCGCAGCCCATCCGGGTCGACACCCGCCACGGCGAGGCCCGCGTCCACCTCCACACCGCCGTCCGCCCGGCGGACGACGCGCCGCGCGGCCTGCTCGTCCTGGGTCACGGCGCAGGTGGCGGGGTCGGCGCACCGGACCTGGTGACGGTGACCGCTGCCGCACGCGACGCCGGGCTCACCGTCGCGCTGGTCGAGCAGCCCTACCGCGTCGCGGGGCGCCGGGCGCCGCCGCGCGCCCCGACGCTGGATGCCGCGTGGACCGACGTCCTGACCCACCTGCG
Source organism: Cellulomonas sp. ATA003 (assembly GCF_031582905.1). Classification (NCBI taxonomy): domain Bacteria; kingdom Bacillati; phylum Actinomycetota; class Actinomycetes; order Micrococcales; family Cellulomonadaceae; genus Cellulomonas; species Cellulomonas sp. ATA003. The sequence continues at coordinate 1,469,022 of NZ_CP133990.1, read as the reverse complement.
CCGCGGGGAGCTCGGCCGGGTGCCGCTCGTCGTCGGCGGGCGGTCGTCGGGTGCGCGTGTCGCCTGCCGCACGGCTGCGGCCGGCGGTGCCGTCGCGGTGCTGTGCCTCGCCTTCCCGCTGCAGCCCGTGACCCGCGCGGGTGCCGAGCCGCGGCCCACCCGGTTGCCCGAGCTCGAGTCCGTCGGGGTCCCGGTGCTCGTCGTGCAGGGCGCACGGGACCCGTTCGGGGTGCCGCCCGCTGCCCCGGGACGCACCGTCGTCACGGTCACCGGTGACCACGCGCTGCGCGGGGACGGGCCGGCCGTCGACCGCGCGGTCGCGACCTGGCTCGGCGTCGTCCTGGCCGACGCGCCGCCCGACGACGCCGCTCGCGGGACCTGAGCGCCGGGGCGGCCGGTCCGCAGGGGCAGCACCCGGTCAGGGCGCGCGACGAGCGCACCCGGTCCAGCGCAGCCGCTCAGCGCACCCGGTCGCCGGCGCTCACGTAGGCGCGGCGCCCCGGTGTCCCGCTGAGGCCGAACGCGACGACGCTCGCGGCGACCGCGAGCGTCCCGGCCGCGAACAGCCGCGGGTCCCGCACCCCCTCGTGGAGGCTGTGCGCGACGTAGAAGACCGCGCTCACGCCCACCGGCCCGAACCACCCGACGAAGGTGGCGTCCCGGCGGTCGAGGCGCAGCGGCCGGCCGAGCGCGAGGACCACCGGGAGGCGGCGCAGCAGCAGGACAGCGGCGACGAAGGCGACGGCCGGGAGCCCGAACGCGGCCCAGTCCGCCCACGGCAGCACGGCCCCGAGGACCACGAACAGCGGCACGACGGCGTACCGGTTGACGGCCTCGTCGACGCGGTCCTGCGCACCACGCTCGCCCTCACCGACCGCGCGGTTGTACGCGAGCCCCGCGACGAACACCGCGAGCACCCCACCGGTGTGCGCGACCCGGGCGATCCCCAGCGTGGCGACGGCGAGCAGGAGCGTGAGGACGAGCTCGGGCCCCGGGCTCAGGTCGTGGTGCCGCGTCGCCCAGCGCAGCCCGAGCCCGACGGCCACCCCCACCACCACGCCGATGGCGGTCCCGCCGAGCACCTCCCAGGCGATCCGGCCGACCACGTCCCCCGGCGCGGTGGCGGGCAGCACGACGGCGAGCGCGACCCCGACCAGCGGCAGCGCGAGCCCGTCGTTGGCGCCGCTCTCGGCGGTCAGCAACCGGCGCAGCCGGGCGGGGAGGTCCCGCTCGGCCGGCTCACCGGTCACCACCGACGCCGCGAGCACCGGGTCGGTGGGGCACAGGCACGCACCCACGACCGCCGCGAGGGCCACGGGCAGTCCCAGCAGGAGGGCGGCCGCCCCGGACAGCACCGCGGCGAGCGGCATGACCACCGCGAGGAGCAGTGCGACCGGGGCCGCGACACCGCGGAGCCCGGTGACGGGGTACCGCAGCGCGGCCGCCATGACCGACCACGCGAGCAGCAGGCGCGCGCCCTCGAGCAGCAGCAGGTCGCGCGCCGACTCCTCGAGGACGACCAGCCCGAGCACGGCCGGGCCGAGGACGACGCCGAGCACCAGCCCGACCAGGGGCTCGCTCAGCGGCAGCTGCCGGATCTTCCCGCTGACCAGCGCGAGGACCACCGCGGTTGCGCCGACGCAGGCGTAGAGCAGGTGCAGGTCGGCCATGTGATCGCCCCTCCTCCGATCCGGTCGATCCCGACCTCATCGCAGGGGGCGCGGCACGGCAACCCGGCCGCCGCCGAGCGGTCGGCCGCGAGCGCCGGCCGGTGGGTCAGCCGGCCGGTGGGTCAGCCGCCGGCGAACGGCGGCAGGACGTCCACGGTCGAGCCGGGCGGCACCGGGGCGGCGTCGTCGGCCAGGCGTCGGCCGGCGGCGAGGAGCGAGCAGCGGCCGAGGACCCGCCCGAGCTCCGGTCCGTGCGCGGCGACCACGGCGGCCCGCAGGTCGCCCGCGGTCCGCGCGGCGTCGTCGTCGAGGGTCTCGGTCGCGACGCCCGCCGCCTCGGCGGCCCCGGCGAAGTAGCGGACGGTGACGCTCATGCCCCTCCTCCGTCCGCCGACCAGTCGGCCGTCAGGCGGGCGACCGTCGCGGCGGCCGCGTCGAGCGCCGCCCGGTCGCCTCCGGTCGCCCCGACGGCGATCCCCATGAGGAACGTCGTCAGGGGGACCGCGGGACGCGCCACGGTGTGGGCGACGTCGCGGGTGAGGTCCAGCACGAGGTCGCGGTCGAGCGCTCCGGCGTCGACACCGAGGGCGTCGGCGACCACCGCGACCCAGCGGTCGAGGTCGGCGGGGGTCTGGGCGGTCATGGCATCCCTCCGGGTGAGCACGGACTCCAGGCGGGCGACATCGTCCCACGTGTCCGCGTCGTCGCTGTGGCCCTGGACGTCCACCACCGCGGTCATCCGCAGCCGCTCGGCCAGCCGTCGCAGCGGCACGCCGCGCAACCCTCCGTCGGCCGCGAGACCGTCGAGGGCGTCGCGCAGGCGCGCGGCGCGGTACAGCGCGACGGGCTGCGGTCGACCCTCGCGCACCACCTGGGCGCCGTCGGCCCCGGGGTGCTCGGCCAGGGCCGCCCGCAGCGCCGGCACCGACGACGCCGCCCCCGGGACGTCGCACGCCAGGACGAGCACGGCCACGTCCGCGGCGTCGCCTGCGTCCGCTCCGTCCGCTCCGTCCGCTGCCGCCGCCCCGAGGGCGACGACCCCGGCGTGCAGGCCGGCGAGCGGACCACCGAACGGTGGGTCCTCCAGCGCCGTCACCACGCCCGGCCGGCCCAGGTGCGGGGGCCCGACGACGACGACGTGCCGCGCCCCGGCGACGGCGTCGAGCGCGCGGTCGAGCAGGGTGCGCCCGGCCACCGCGACATCGGGCTTGCTCACCCCGCCCAGGCGTCGGCCCTGCCCGCCCGCGAGCACGACGGCATCGACGATCACCGGCCCACCGTAGTGCGGGCGCCGGAGCCCGGCGGTGCGTGCCGGGCCGGCGTTACGGTCGTTCCGTGACCACTCCCCCGACCACCGTGGTGCTCGTCGACGACGCCCCCACGGTGCGCTCGCTCGTGCGGACGCACCTGCGGCTGTCCGGCCGCTTCGCCGTCGTCGGTGAGGGCGTGACCGGGCACGACGCCGTGGCCCTGGCCCGGCAGCACCGTCCCGACCTCGTGCTGCTCGACGTGTCCATGCCCGAGATGGACGGGCTGGAGGCGCTCCCTCGCGTCCTGGCCGCGTCCCCCGGGACACGGGTCGTGCTGTTCTCCGGCTTCGACCGGCGCGGGCTCGCCGAGCGCGGCGCCGACCTCGGTGCGATCGGGTTCATCGAGAAGTCCGTCGACGTGGCGGACGTCGCCGACCGGCTGACAGCGCTGATGGCCGCGGCCGACGAGAGGACGGGTCCGCCCGGTGCGGCCGGCCCGTCGGGTGATGCGGGCGCGACGGGTACGGCCGGTGCGGCCGGTGCGGCCGGTCAGGCCGGACCGTCGGGTGCGGCCGGTGATCTCGGCGAGGACCTCGAGCAGTTCCGCGAGGTCTTCGAGGACGCCGCGATCGGGATGGCGACCATGACGCTGACCGGGCACGTCGTCCGGGCCAACCGGGCCCTGGCCGCGCTCCTCGACCGGACGGTCGAGGAGCTCGTGGGTGCCGACTACGCCGAGGTCGCCGCCCCGCCCGGCGACGACGACGTCCGCGACGTCGTCCGCCGCCTCCACGCGGGTGACGTCGAGGTCTCCCGGGTCGAGCACGAGGTGGCCCGGACCGGGGCCCGTCGCGTGCTCGCCGCGACGGTCGCCGTCGTCCGTGGCGCCGCGGGCCGGCCGATGTACCTGTTCCTCCAGGCGCAGGACGTCACCGAGCAGCGTGAGGCGGACGAGCGCCTGCGGCTGAGCGAGGAGCGGTTCCGGCTGCTGGTGGAGGCGGTCGAGGACTACGCGATCTTCATGCTCGACCCGCAGGGCCTCGTCGCGAGCTGGAACGCCGGCGCGCAGCGGATCAAGGGGTACACCGCCGCGGAGATCGTCGGGGAGCACTTCCGCCGGTTCTACCCCGCTGAGCGGCAGGCCGAACGGCACCCCGAGCACGAGCTGGGGATCGCCCTGCGGGACGGCCACTACGAGGAGGAGGGCTGGCGGGTCCGCAAGGACGGCAGCGTCTTATGGGCGAACGTCGTGATCACCGCGGTCCACGACACCACCGGCCGGCACGTGGGGTTCGCCAAGGTCACGCGGGACATCACCGAGCGCCGGGACGCGACCGAGGAGCGCGAGGCCGCGGCGCGGTCGCACGCGACGGCCAAGGACGAGCTCGAGGTCATGAACGCGCGCCTGCTGCGCGCGGCCGAGGACCAGGCGCACTTCCTGGCGGTCACCGCGCACGAGCTGCGCAGCCCGGTCACGGTGCTCGCCGGGTCGGCCGACACGCTCTCGCGGTACTGGCGCCGGCTCGCCGACGACGAGCGCACCGAGCTCTTCGAGGGGATGGCCTCGAGCGCAGCCCGCCTGCGGCGCCTGTTCGGCGACCTGCTGACCGCGGCACGCCTGGAGGCCGGGGCCGTCGCGCTCGCCCCGGCCCGGGTGGACGTCGACGACGTCCTGGTGACCGCCGCCGCGGCGGTGCGGGCCACCCGGGCCGCGGACGACGTCGTCGTCGACGTCCCCCCGGGCTCACGGTGCGCGCCGACCGTGACCGGTTCGCTCAGGCGGTCGACAACCTGCTCGGCAACGCGCTGCGCCACGGCGCCGCCCCGGTGCGGCTGTGTGCCCGCGCCGACGGCGAGACGGTCGTCGTCCGGGTCACCGACAGCGGCGCCGGTGTCCCCGCGGCGATGGTCCCGCGCCTGTTCGACCGGTTCGCGACCGGAGCCCGACGCGGGGGCACGGGGCTCGGCCTGTTCATCGTGCGGGAGCTCGCGCGGGCGCACGGCGGCGAGGCCTGGTACGAGCCCGGCGGCGGCGAGCCGGCTGACGGGGCACCGGGCGCCCGCGGGGCCGCGTTCGCGTTCTCGCTGCCGCGCGCGTGACCTCTGCCGCGCGCGTGACCTCTGCCCCGCGCTGACCGGTGCCGCGTCGCTGACCGGATGGCCGCCACCGACGGCACCAGTGCCGCACACCGGATAGCCTGCGAACGTGACCACCCGAGTCGTGCTCGTCGATGACGTGCCCGAGGTGCGTCGACTCGTGCGGACCTCCCTGAGGTTCGCCGGGGGCTTCGAGGTCGTCGGCGAGGCGGGTGACGGCGTCGAGGCGCTGCAGCTGGTCGCGGAGCTCCAGCCCGACATCGTCGTGCTGGACCTCGGCCTGCCCGACATCGCCGGCCGCGAGGTGCTCACCCGCATCCGCGCCTCCTCGCCCGCGACCCGCATCGTCGTCTTCTCCGGCACCGCGGACCCGCCCGACCGGCAGTGGATCGACGAGCGCGTCGAGGGCTACGTCCTCAAGGACGCCGAGCTCGACCTCCTGCTGGACCTGCTGCACACCGTGCGCGACCGGCAGGGCGTCGCGGTGTGCGACCTCCCGAAGGACCTGCTGAGCGTCCGGGAGTCACGCCGCTTCCTGCGGGAGATCCTCGCCTCGTGGGCGATGTCCGAGGCCGAGGACGCCGCGCAGCTCGTCGTGAGCGAGCTCGTCACCAACGCGATCACGCACGCGGACAGCGCGTGCCGCCTGCGGCTGTCACGCACGACCGGCGGTTTGCGAGTCGAGGTGGTCGACGGCGGGACCGGGACGCCCGACCCCCAGCCGCCGAGCGCGACCGGCCTGCACGGGCGGGGCATGCACATCGTCGACGCCCTGGCCGTGGCCTGGGGCACCGAGCTGCTCGACACCGGAGGCAAGGTCGTGTGGGCCGAGCTGCCGCGCAGCGCCTGACTACTGGTAGGTGACGAGATCGGGCAGCGGTGAGACGCCCTGCACGGTCTGCTCGGGCGTCAGCATCGGCAGGTCCTCGTCGATGAAGTTCTTCCACCCCCACGCCACGCCGGCCGGTGCGTCGCGGTGCAGGGTCCGCCACGTGGCCTGCTTGGCCGGCTGGCTGCCCTGACCGTCCGCGTGGATCACCATCGCGAGCTCGGGCCGCCCCGTGTCGATCGCGGCCCGGTCCGGGAGCATGTCGAGCCGGAACTGGTGCAGCACGAACATCTTCGGCGGCAGGCCCTCGTCGCGGGTCAGGTCTGCGAGCCACTGCACCACGCCGTTGACCTCCGCGGCGCCGACCGAGCCGATCCGCTGCAGCGGGCGCTCGTCCGGGCCCAGCCGCCACTCGGGGTCGAGGGCCAGTCCCACGTGCGGCAGCCGCAGGAGCTCGGCGTACTCCTGCGCCTGGGTCAGGAAGTCCGATCGCCCGGGCTGGAGGTCGAGCACGACGTAGACGCCCGCCGCCGCTGCCGCGTCGACCCAGGGGCGCAGGACCTCGACCGGCTGCTCGTTGGAGTAGTTGCCGTCCGCCCCCGCGGAGCCGGCCGCCACGGTCGCGATCATCTCGAACATCGGGACCACGGTCCGGTCGCTCAGCCCCGCGTACTGCGCCGCGGTGCTCTGGGCGCGCTGCACGGCGGACTGCGCGTCCTGCTCGCCGAGCAGACCCAGCGCCGACGTCACCGGGCTGCCGTACAGGGCGATGAACTGGTGCCGCGGGAACAGGACCTGTCCCCCGCCGGGCAGCTGGAACCCGGTCCGCGCCGACCGGACCTTCCACTCCAGCGCGGGCTCGGCCGCGAGCGCGGGGCCGAGCGCGAGCACGTGAGTCGCCGTGGAGGCGTGCAGCGCCTCGACGACGCCGGCCGTCGCCTGCGGGTTGGGGGCGGCGGCCGGGACCAGGTGGACGGGCACACCCGCCGCCCGCGCGGTCGCGACGGCAGCCACCCCGGCGGGGTCGTCGACGGCGAGCGCCACCACGTCCGCCAGCGCGGCGGCACGCTGCACCGCGAGGTCGGGTGCCGTGCCTCCCGACGCGGTGGGCGCGCCGGTCGCGCCGGGGCCGGGCGTCGCCACGTCCGCGGTGGCCGACGGCGCGGGGCCGTCGCCCGTCGCTGCCGCCCCGCCGGGCACCAGGGCGGCGACCTCGGCCGGGAAGGCCGCCGGGTCCTGCGCCGCGGGCGGTGCCGGCGCGAGCCCGGTGGCGGCGGCGAGCCCCGCGGCCGTGGCGTCGCTGCGGACCACCTCGAGGTCCGCGGCGTCGGCTCCGCCGACGGCGACGTCGCCCACCGCCAGCACGGTCCGCACGCCGAGCCGGGCCAGCTCCTCGGTCACGTCGTCGGCCAGCTCGTCGGCCGGCTCGTCGGCCAGCTCGTCGACCGGCTCGTCGGCCGGCTCGTCGGCCGGCTCGTCGGCCGGCTCGTCGGCCGTGCCGGTGCCCGTGGGGCTGGGGGTCGCGGTGGACGTCGCCGCCCCGGTCGGTCCTGCGGGCGCGACGAGCAGGGGGACCCCCAGGGCGACCGACGCGTGGGCCGCGGTGCGCTGGATCTCGGGCTGACCGGCCGGGACCACGACCGCGACCCCCGACGAGTCGAACAGCTCACGGCTGACGCGCAGCGACGCCTCGACGTCGGTCGGCTCGCCCACCGCCGTGAGCGGCGCGCCGGGCGCGGAGGTCGATGTGCGCAGCGGCTGTGACGACGCCGACGCCGACGCCGAGCCGTCGCCGGACGGTGACGCCGGCTCCCCGCCCCAGGTGCACGCCCCGAGGCCGAGCAGCGCCCCCAGCGCGAGGACGGGGGCGAGGACGGGGGTGAGGGTGCGTGCGCGTGCCGGTCGACGAGCCGTGATCATCGCTCCACGGTAGGCGACCACCGCGGCCTGACCGGCCGACCACGCCTGCCCGGGGGCGTCGGATCGGGCAGGGTGGGGGCGTGCCGAGCGAGAGAGAGTCAGTGGACACCGCCCTCCCCAGCCGCGTCCGGGCGCGCCTCGGCACGGCGCTCGGGTTCGGGCGCGAGTACGTGGCCGAGGTGATCCGGGACCGCGTGCCGGGGCTCGCGGCGGAGACCGCGTTCTTCGTCGTGCTCGGCATCTTCCCCGGGCTGCTCATCGCCGCCAGCCTGCTCGGGCTGCTGGACGTCCTCATCGGTGCCGACCTCGCCGAGCAGGCCCAGCGGCGCATCCTCGAGGCGCTCGACCTCGTCCTGACCGACGAGGCCTCCGGTGCGCTGCGCTCGGTGGAGAGCCTGTTCCAGCAGACCCGCGGCGGAGTGCTGACGGTCGCGACGGCGAGCGCGCTCGTCACCGTCTCGGGCGCCTTCGCCGTCGTCATCAACGCCCTGAACATCGCCAACGACTCGACCGAGCGCCGGACGTGGATCCGGCGCCGCCTGCTCGGGCTCCTCATGGGGCTGGTGACCATGGTCGTCGTCGTGCTGGCGCTCGCCGTCCTGATCATCGGACCGCTGCTGGGCCGGGGCGAGGCACTGGCCGAGACCTTCGGTCTCGGCTCCGCGTTCACCTTCACCTGGAACGTGCTGCGCCTGCCGCTCCTCGTCGCCGGGGTGGTGGCGTGGACCGCGACGCTGTTCCACTACGCGCCCAGCAAGCGGACGCGGTGGCGGTACGCGGTGCCGGGCGCCGTGCTGACCACCGCCCTGTGGGTGCTGGCGAGCGCCGGGTTCCACGTCTACCTGCGGTTCGCGGCCGGCACCAACCCCGTGCTGGGCGCCTTCGGCGGCGGCGTCATCGTGATGCTCTGGGTGTACCTGCTCAGCCTCGCGCTGCTGCTCGGCGGTGAGCTCAACGCGTCGTTGCACGACCGGCGTCGCCCGGCCTGAGCCCGTCGGGACGGTGGCCCGGACCCGGCGGGGCGTCCGCCCACGGGGAAGAGGCGGCCCGGGCATACTGGCGACGCCTCGCCGGTCGGGGCACGCCGTGACCCGCACCCCTCGGGAGGCCCGCCGTGTCCACCTCGACCCCGCCGTCGCCGGCCGCCGCCCGGCGACCACGGGCCCCCTGCTGCGCGCCCTCGGTGCGCTCACGCTCGGGTACTCGGGCTACCTGCACCTGCGCATCGCGCTCGACCGGCCACCGCTGCTCGCGGACGGGCGGGTCACCCTCATGGGACTCTTCGTCGCGCAGGCCGTGGCGGTGCTGGTCGTCGTCGTGTGGGTCCTGGTGCGGGCCGGCGCGGTCGCCTGGCTCGCGTTCGCGGTCGTGGCCGCCGCGTCCCTCGCGGCGCTCCTGCTCAGCGTCGCGGTCCGGATCCCGGCGATCGGACCGTTCCCGGAGATCCACGAGCCGGCCTGGTACACCGACAAGACCCTCGCGGCCGCCAGTGCCGGTGCTGCGGTCGCGGTCGCCGTCGTGGCGCTCGCCGTGCTGCGCCGCCGTCGGGCCGGCTGAGCGGCGCCGTCGCGCCCGCGAGGCCCCGCCCGGCTGACGTCCGGCTCAGGTGACGTCCGGCTCAGGTGACGTCGAACGTCCCGGTCATCGCCGGGTGCGGGTCGCACGTGTAGGTGTGCTCGCCGGGCTCGAGGGTGACCTCCCAGGTGGTCTCCTCGAGCTCGGGGACCGACGTCGTCTCGTCGACCGAGCCGCCGGTGAGATGGAAGTTGTGCTCGGTCGCCGGATCGCTGACGCGGATCGTGTAGTCGCCCGCCGGCAGGGACGTCACCGGCTCACCGTCCTCGTGGGTGAGCGCGATCTCGAAGGCCTCCGGGTCCTCGGGTGTCCCAACCGTCGCGATCAGGACGCCGGTCCCCCGGTCCCCGCCCCCGCGCTCGGCTCGGCCTCGTCCCCGCCGCACGCGGTCAGCAGCGCGAGGGCGGCGAGCGCGGACACCACGGCCCGCGGGAGGTGCTCGGTCATGGGAGGCCCTTCGGTCGGGGGTGATCCGGTGACCGGGTGGTCACCGGGTCGTCAGCGGCGCGCGTCGAGGATCCCGGCGACCTCACGGGCCAGCGGCTCGTCGAGCAGCTGCTCGACGGGGCGCGGGAGGGCGAGGCACCAGTTGGGCCACGCGGTGACGGTCCCGGGCATGTTGGGCCGCTCGGCGACGGCACCGGCGTCGTCGAGCGAGGCCAGCACGACGCGGGCCGCGCACGCCGACAGCCGGGCGTACTGCGCCCGCACGGCGCGGGCCACCTCGTCGGGGCCGACGGGCTGCGACAGGTCGACGCCCGCCGCCGCCGCGAGCTCCCGACGCACGCCTTCGAGCTGCTCGAAGTTCGCGGACTTGCCGATCCGCCGCAGGTCGTCGTTGTCCGACCCGGTGAGCGTGCCGGCGACCGTCGCCTGGTCGTGGGTCGAGGAGGCGCCCATGGCCGGCTCGGGGAACTGGTCCACCGGCAGCCGCAGCGCGGCACGGTAGCCGAGCATGCCCTGCTCGGCCATGGTCTCGCGCACGCCGTCGGCGACCGTGCCCATGTCCTCGCCGACCACCCAGGCGCCGGCGCGACCGGCCTCCAGGCGCAGGACCGCGAGCAGCGCGTCGACCGGGTAGTGCACGTAGACGCCGTCGGCGGGGTGGGCGCCCTGGGGCACCCAGAACAGCCGCCACAGCTGCATGACGTGGTCGATCCTCAGGGCACCGGCGTGTGCGAGCGCGGAGCGGACCATCGCGACGAACGGCCCGAGGTCGGCGGCGACCAGGCCGGCCGGGTTCACCGCGGGCAGGCCCCACTTCTGCCCGTCCAGGTTGTGCCGGTCCGGCGGGCAGCCGACCTCGTAGTCGAAGCAGACGATGTCCTGGTGCACCCAGGCGTCCGCCGACGAGGTGTCGAAGCCGACCGCGATGTCGGCGACCACGGTGGCGCCGGCGGAGCACGCGACGCCGAGCTGGACGTCGGCGACCCACTGCGCCCAGCAGTAGAACGCGACGCGCTCGGCGTTCTCGGCGGCGAACGCCTCCGCGCTCGCGGGCGTCCGGTACTGCTCGGGCCAGGACGGCCAGTACGCCGTCCCGAAGCGCTCGGCGAGCACGCACCAGGTCGCGAAGCGGCGCAGGTCCTGGCCGCCGGCGGCGACCCACACGTCGTGCTCGACCGGGAGGCGATCGCGGGTGACGGCCCAGATCCGCTCGAGCGCGGTGCGCTTGAGCACCCACACGGTGTTCCGGTCGATGAGGCGCTCGGCGTTGAGGGCGTGGGCGCGCTCGGCGAGGTCGGTGAGGTCGACCTCCGTGGCCCCCGGGACGTCCTCGACCGCGATGTGCAGCAGCTGCAGCCACTGCCGGGACGCGGGCGAGTACGGCGAGGACTGCTGCTCCGGGATCGGGGCGGCGGCGTGCACGGGCGAGATGAGGACGGACCCGGCGCCGGCGGCCTGGGCCGTCCGGGCCACCCGGGCGAGGTCCCGGAAGTCCCCGATGCCCCAGGACTCGAGCGAGCGGGCGGCGTAGAGCTGGACCGCCCAGCCCCAGCCGCGGGGCGGCTGCGGGAAGCGGGGCGGCGCGCTGATGACCAGGCGGGCGGCACCGTCGTGGTCGCGCAATCGGTAGTAGCCGGCGTCCGGGCCGACGCCGGAAACGTCGCCGAGCGGTGCGCCGTCGAGCGTCTCGAGGCGCCCGTGCAGCTCGGCCGACGCCTCGCCGGGGGCGCACACGAGCGGGGATGCGGGCATCCCGGCACCGGTGACCGACGCCGCCACGACGGCGCGCGTCTCGGGGTTCAGCTCCCGCAGCGCTCCGTGCGCATCCACGTACGTGGCCGGGACGACCTCAGGAAGGGTCAAAGTCATCGCGTGATCTCCGTCGTGCACCTGTGGGAATCCCGCGGCGGGACTTGCCCGGGACGCTAACCCGGCCGGTGGCAGTTTGCCAAACCCCGGACCGGCATTTCACCCAAAACGACCGGTCGGCAGCGCGCTGCGGGCCGGTGGCCCGCCGGTGCGCTGCGTCGCGGTCACCCCCTCATCGGCGCCGGAGCGCGTCGGGTGAGCGTTCTGTCCCGACCTGGGTGGTCTGTGCGGGCGCGGTGTGCGGCGACGTGACGGCGCCGCGGCGGTGTCAGCGTGCGTCCGGCTCCCGCTCGGGCGCAGGGTCGCCCTCGTGGAGCACCTCCGCGCTCGCCCCGGGCTCGGCGGGCTCGTACTCGACGCGGAACTCCTCGCGGCTCACCGGCACGGTCACGGCCTTCTGCTCGGTGACCGTGTAGCGGCGCATCCGGACCCGCTCGGTCGGGACGCGCTCGGTGCCGACCACCCGCAGATGCTCCTCGGAGCGGACCATCGAGCCGTCGGCCGGTGTCGCGTCGTCAGCGGCCGCCGGCCGCGCGACCCGGGCCGGGTCGGCGTCGGCGTCGGTGTGGGCGTCGGCGAGCTCGGGCGGGACGGTGCCCGCGGCCGCGACGTCCCCGGCGGGGGCACCGGACCCGCGGAGGGCACGGGCCCGGCGTACCGCATGCCGGACGTCCCGGCGTCGTCGGCCGTGGCATCGCGGGGGTCGCGGTCGTCGCGGTGGGCGTCGTCCGCCTCCTCCTCGACGGGGAGGCCGTAGTGCCGGTAGAGCGTGCGCTCCTCCTGCGGGGAGAGACGGCCGTCGGCCTCGATCCTGGGCGCGTGCTTGACGACGTCCTTGCCGTACGGGACGTGGATCTCGTTCCCGCGGGTCACCGCGTCGGCCAGCGGCACGAAGGACTCCGCCCGGCCGAACAGGCCGGTGTGCACCGTCACCCACGCCGGCTCGCCGGTCACGGTGTCGAGGAAGACCTCGCCCATCGTCCCGATCCGCGCGCCGTCCTCGCCCATCACCGGGGTGTCGGCCCCGAGCAGCCGCTGGATGTCCTCGCTGGTGATCATGACGGTGTCCTCCGCGTGGGTGTGCGCCACGGATGTGGCGGGCGTACGACTGCCGGATGACGGCGTGGGGCCGCGAGTCGCACCGACGGCGTGCTTCGACGGTAGGCACGGCCCACCGGGCCCGCAACAGGGCGCCGAGCTCGTCCGGCCCAGCCGGAGGATCGCTAGAGGGGGTCGAGCAGCCGGTGCAGGAACTGCCGCGTGCGGGGCTCGCGCGGGTCCGTGAGCACCTCGCCGGGCGGTCCGCTCTCCACGACGACGCCGCCGTCGAGGAACAGCACCTGGTCCGCGACGCCCTGGGCGAAGCGGATCTCGTGGGTGACGACCACCATCGTCCAGCCCTGGTCGGCGAGGTCCTTCATCACCGCGAGCACCTCACCCACGAGCTCGGGGTCGAGCGCCGACGTCGGCTCGTCGAAGAGCATGAGCCGCGGACGGATCGCCAGGGCGCGCGCGATGCCGACCCGCTGCTGCTGACCTCCGGAGAGCTGGAACGGGTACTGGTCGGCCTTCTCGGCGAGCCCCACCCGGTCCAGGAGTGCCAGCGCGTCCGTGCGGGCCTCGTCCCGTGCTCGCCGTTGGACCGTGACCGGGCCCTCCATGACGTTCTGGAGCACGGTCATGTGCGGGAAGAGGTGGTGGCTCTGGAACACCATGCCGCTGCGGGAGCGCAGCCGGGGGCGTCGCGCCGGTCGACCCTCGTCGCCGCGAAGTCGAGCTCGACGTCGTCGATGCGGATGACCCCCGCGTTCGGGGTCTCGAGCGCGTTGAGGCAGCGCAGGGCTGTGGTCTTGCCCGAGCCGGACGGCCCGATGAGGACGGTGACCGACCCGGCCGGCACGGTGAAGTCGACCCCGCGCAGCACGTGCAGCTCGCCGAAGGACTTCACCAGCCCGCGCACGTCCACCAACGGCTGCGCGGATTCCCCGGCTGCACCTGACTCCGGCTGGCTCATGCCGCCACGTACCTTCCCAGCCGCTGCTCGGCGCGCGTCTGGCCCACGGACAGCGCGAGGCACACGACCCAGTAGATGACGGCGGCCACGCCGTAGAGGGTGAAGAACTGGAAGGTGGGGGCGGCGATCTCCTGCGCCTTGCGCAGCAGCTCGGTGACCAGGATGGTCGAGGTGAGCGCGGTGTCCTTGACCAGGGAGATCAGGGTGTTGGACAACGGCGGCACCGCGACGCGCGCCGCCTGCGGCAGCACGATGCGGCGCAGCGCCGTCCGGCTGTCCATCCCGATCGACGACGCCGCCTCCCACTGCCCCCGGGGCACGGCGAGGATCGAGGCGCGCACGACCTCGGACGCGTAGCCGGCGACGTTCATCGTCAGCGCGATGACGGCGGCGGGGAACGGGTCGAGCGTGATCCCGAAGGTCGGCAGGCCGTAGAAGATGATGAAGAGCTGCAGGAGCAGCGGGGTGCCGCGGATGACGGACACGTACGCGCGAGCGACGGCGGCGGCGAGGGCCACCGGGGACAGCCGCATGAGCGCCAGGACCAGCGCGAAGGCGAGGCCCAGCACGAAGCTGATCGCCGTCAGCGGGATCGTGCCGAGCACGAGCCCCGTGAGCAGCGGCCCGATCGAGTCGCCGACGAGCTGCCAGTCGATGCCCTCGTCCACGGTCGCGACCCTAGGCCCGCGCCGCCGGTCGCACCCGTCGAGACGTCACCGGCTGACGTCGGTGCCGAACCACTCGGTCGAGATCTCGGCGAGCGTGCCGTCGGCGCGCAGCTCCGCGAGCGCCTCGTCGATCTGCGCGGTGAGCTCGGAGCCCTGCTGGAGCGCGAACGCCTGCTCGGTCCCGACCTCGAGCTCGCCGGCGATCTCGATCCCGGTGTCTCCGGTGGTCTCGAGGTAGTTGAGCACCGCGAGGTTGTCGTTGACCGTGACGTCGACCCGGCCCTGCTTGAGCAGCGCGACCGCCTGCGTGAAGCCCTCGACGGCCTCCACGCGAGCTCCCGCGCCGGTGACGACCTCGGCCCAGTTGCTCGTCGCCGACTGCGCCGACGTCAGGCCGGCGAGGTCCTCCAGCGCGGAGACCGAGTCGTCGCCCGCGGGGGTCACGATCACCCCGGTCGAGACGGTGTACGGCGCGGTGAAGTCGTACAGCTCCTCGCGCTCGGGGGTGACCGACACCTGGTTGGCCACGACGTCGTACCGGCCGGACTCCAGCCCGGCGAAGATCGCATCCCACGGGACCTCGGAGAACTCGACCCCCATGCCCATCCGCTCGGCCACGGCGGTGATGACGTCCACGTCGTACCCGGTGAGCTCGTTGGTCGCCGTGTCGTGGAAGGAGAACGGTGAGTAGGTGCCCTCGGTGCCGACGCGCAGGACGCCCGCCTCGGTGGCGCCGGACCCGCCGGACTCCCCGGCGACGCGGCCTCGTCGGTGCTGCAGCCACCGAGGGCCAGCGCGGCGGCGGCGAGGACGGCGAGGGCGGTGCGCTTGCTGGACATCGAAGGGGGCTCCCGGGGTCTCATCCGCGGGCGACGTGCCCGCACCCGCCCAACGCCCCGCCGGGCGGGATGCTTCCCCGCGACGGCCCGGCCGGCGACAGTCCCACCCCGCGAGCTCCGCGCGCGCACCTGCCCGCACACTTCCCCGCGCACCAACCCGGCGCGCCGCAGCCGCCGACCTCAGGCCGCGGCACCGCCTGCGCCGCCGGTGCCACCGGCACCGGCGAAGAGCGGCCGCAGCGCGGCGATGACGTCGAGCCGGTCGACGTCCTTGACCCCCGCGACGAGCGCGACGCACACGTGCGCGAGCTCCAGCGCCCCGAAGGCGACCGGGGACACCGGGCCGTCGGCGTCGCCGACGACGTCGCCGAGCCGGGCGAGGGCGAGCGGGACCGCCCGGCTCGAGCCCTCCTGGTCGTCCGGGTCGAGCGCGACGAGCGCGTCGAGCAGCACGGTGGCCACGTCGTGGTGCTGCTGGATCGTCACGTTCCGACCGTAGGGGACAAGTCGCCCGTGCCGGTCGGCGCCGGGCGGGGGCCACCCGGTCGGGCGACCCCGGGTGGAGCAGTCACCCGCGGCGGCGCTCAACCGAGCGGGTGCACCGCCGATGGGAGGACGTGGATCCGCACACCCGACGACGACGCCCACCGGCGCGCACCCGCGCGGTGGTGGCCGTGGTGACCGTCGCGTCGGTGACGTGCGCCGTCCTCACCGTCGTCACGCTCGTGACCCCGGACACCGCCGCGGTGCTGCTGCGCGACGCGGTCGTGGTCCTGCTGCGCGACGCGGTCGCCGTGCTGGCGCTGGCGGGCACCGCCGTCGCACTGCGTCACCACGCGCGCGCCGAGGCGGCCGGCGACGGTCCCGAGCACGACATGTGGCGGGCCTTCTCCCGTGCGCTCGCCGTGCTGACCGTCGGCGCGGTCGGTCAGCTCGTCGCGGACGCCGCGGCGCCGGTGGTGCCCACGGCGACCGGACCCACCGTGCTCGGTCTCGCCGGAGTGGTCGCCGCCCCGTACCTCTACTCCGGGCTGACTCGCTGGAACCGGTACCGCACGCTCGTCGCGGACCCCGGGGACTGGCTGAACGGGCTCAGCGCGGTGTTCGTCGCCGTGAGCGCCGCGAACCTCGCGGTCACCTGGGGAGGCAGCGCCGTCACGGCGTTGCCGTGGTGGGTACTGCAGGGGTCGTTGTTCCGGATCTCCGCGGCGGTCATGCTGCTCGGGACGACCTTCACGATCTCGGCCCTCGGTGGCCTGCAGCGGGACCCGCGGGTCTGGGGGTCGCGGCCGCACTCACCCTGGCGGCTGCGGGCGAGGCCGCCTTCCTCCACGTCGGGGCTGGTACCGGCGCGGGCGGTCTGCCGCTGCTCGGCTGGGCGCTGGCCGGCGCCACCCTCGCGGTCTGCTCGTTGTGCGCGCCCGTCGTCGTCGCGCCACGCCAGGCCACCCCGCAGGCCCCCACCATCGGCGCGCTCGTCGTCCTGCTCGCCGCGATCGCCGTCCTGGTGCTCGACACCGAGCGGTTCTCCCCGGGCACCGGCCGGACCGGCACGGCGGCCGACCACACCGCGACCCTGTTCGCGGTCCTCGCCGTCGTCGGCGTGAGCGTGCGGATCGTGCACCTCATCCGCGACCTCGCCCTGCTCGCGCAGACCCGCATCGAGGCCAACACCGACGAGCTCACCGGGGTCGCCAACCGCCGCGCGCTCGCGGCTCGCCTGGACGCCTCGCTGCGCGGTGGTGGACCGGTCTGCCTGATCGTGCTGGACGTCGACCGCTTCAAGGAGGTCAACGACCGGTACGGGCACGCGACCGGGGACGCCCTGCTGCGGTCGGTGAGTGCGCGGCTCAGCGCTCTCGTGGGCGCGAGGGCCTGCTCGCGCGCCTCGGGGGCGACGAGTTCGCCGTGCTCGTCGAGGAGGCGGAGGCCGCCGCGACCACTCTGGCGCACGCCCTGGCCGCAGCGGTCGGCGCGGTGGACGAGGTCGCCGGCCACCCCGTGCACTGCGCCGCGAGCGTCGGTGTCGCCGGTGGCGGGCGGGGCGTCGACGGCGGGGAGCTGCTCCGGCGCGCGGACACCGCGATGTACCAGGCGAAGGCGACCGGCTCGGGGGTCGCCCGCTACGACCGAGAGCTCGACCGACGGGCGCGCGAGCGTGCTGCCCGCCTCGAGCAGCTGCGCGCGGAGCTGGACCCCACGAACCCGCGCGGCGGCCGGCGGATCGTCGTCCACTACCAGCCGCAGCTGCGCCTGGGGACCCACGAGGTGACCGGCGTGGAGGCACTGGTGCGCTGGGACCACCCGGAGCACGGCGTCCTGCCGCCGGCCGACTTCCTCGACCTCGTGGAGCAGCACGGCATGATGCCGCAGGTCACGGCGCTGGTGCTGCGCACCGCCGCGGACCAGGCGGCCCGCTGGCAGTGCGCCGGCCGCCGGTGGCGCGTCTCGGTGAACCTCTCCACGAGCGTCCTCGTCCATCCCGACCTGCTCGACCTGCTCGACGACGTCCTCGCCCGGACCGGTGTGGACCCCGCACTGCTGGTCCTCGAGATCACCGAGACCACCCTCATGGTCGACGCGGCGCGCGGCCTGCGGGCGGCGCACGCCATCGCGGCGCGCGGCGTCGGCCTGAGCATCGACGACTACGGCACCGGGCACTCGTCCCTGGCGTACCTCAACGACCTGCCGGCGTCCGAGCTGAAGCTCGACCGCTCGTTCGTGGCGCGTCTGCTCGCGGACGAGCGGACCCGGGCGATCGTCGCGGCCACCGTCGACCTCGCGCACCGCCTCGGCCTGCGGCTCGTCGCGGAGGGTGTCGAGGACGAGCGCACCCTGCGCGCGCTCGCGGCCCTGGGGTGCGACGAGGCCCAGGGCTACCTGCACACCCGACCGCTGGCGGTGGACGCGCTCGAGCAGTGGGTCCGCGAGCGCCGGCCGACCGGTCCCGCCGGTCCGCCGGCGGTGCCCTCGCAGGCCGGACCCGGCGTGCACCGTCGACCGGTGCTGGCCCGCCCGATCCAGGCCTGACCGGCCTCAGCGGCGCCGGTGGTCCTCGACCGCGAGCCGGGGTCCGCGCCGCGGCACGCGCGCGGCCCCGCTGAGCAGCAGGTGGCGCACGACCCGGTAGCGGTGCGGCCGGTACGGCTCGAGCAGCCGCAGCATCCCCGGGTCGTCGACGCGCTCGCCGGTGAGCGCCCACCCGACCTGCCCCGCGAGGTGGAAGTCGCCGACCGACACCGCGTCGGCGTCGCCGAGCGCTCGCTGGGTCGTCTCGGCGGCCGTCCACGGGCCGACGCCGGGCACGAGCAGCAGCCGCCGCGTCGTCTCCGCCGCGCCGTGGCTCGCGGCCTCCTCGAGCCGGTGCGCGAGCCGCGCGGCCGCGACCACCGCCCGGGCCCGGGCGGGGTCGACACCGGCGCGGTGGAAGTCCCACACCGGGACATCCGCCCAGCCGGCCGCCGACGGCGGCACCCGCATGCCGGCGGGCGCGGGTCCGGGTGCGGGCTCCCCGTGCCGGGCGAGCAGCCACGCCCAGGCGTCGTGCGCGGTGCGGGTGATGACCCGCTGCTCGAGGATCGCCGGCACGAGCGCCTCGAGCACGCGCCCGGTCCGCGGGATCCGGACGTGCGCCGTGCGCCGGTACGCGTCCCGGACGGGACCCGGGGTGGGTCGAAGCCGGTCAGGTCGTCGAGCTCGCCCAGCACCGCCGGGGCGTCATCGAGGGCCTCCTCCGCGCCGGGTCCCCACGCGGTCACGTGCACCTCGCGCGGTCCGGCCGGCGCGAGGCGGACGGTGGCCGGGCCGGTCGGGAGCCCGGTGGCCCGCCACACCGCACCATCCACGGTGCCCTGGTACGCGGGGTCGCGGGCCCCGCGCCGGAGCGTGGCGAGGGTCCGGTGCAGGTCGAGCGGGACCGACGTCCTCACCACCCGCTGCACGCCGTCCCTCCCGTCGACCTCGTCCACCTCGTCCACCCCGTCCATCCCTCCATCATCCGTCGCGGCACCGACACGCCGAGCGCCCCGGGCCCCGGCTGGGCGAGGATCGACCCCATGAGCACTGCGGAGCAGATCACCGACGCCGTCGCCTTCCACGCCGAGGGGCCGGTGTGGTCACCGGTGTGGGGAGGGCTGCGGTGGGTCGACATGCTCGCCGGGGACCTGCTCACCCTGCGGCCCGACGGGTCGGTCGACCGCCTGCACGTCGGCGACGTCGCGGCGTTCGTGCGCCCGCGCACCCGCGGCGGGTACGTCGTGGGCGTCGAGCGTGGGATCGCGCTCGCCGACGGGCCCGACGAGGTCCCGGTGCCGCTCAGGCCGCTGTGGACGGACTCCGGGATCCGGATGAACGAGGGCGGCTGCGACCCGCAGGGACGGCTGCTCGCCGGCTCGATGGCGTACGACCAGGCACCGGGCGCCGCCACGCTGTACCGGTTCGCGGCCGACGGCACCGTCGATCGTGTGCTCGAGGGCGTGACGATCTCCAACGGGCTCGACTTCAGCCCCGACGGGACGCGCGCCTACTACGACGACTCCCGCTCCGGCGGCGTCGACGTCTTCGACGTGGTCGACGGCGAGCTGGCGAACCGGCGCCGCTTCCACGCCGTCGACGACGGCGTGCCGGACGGCCTCACGGTCGACTCCGCGGGCAACGTGTGGGTCGCGCTCAACGGTGCCGGCCGGGTCCGCTGCCTGTCCCCCGACGCCCGCGTGCTCGCCGAGGTCGCCGTGCCCGCCCAGGGGGTCACCGCCTGCACCCTCGGCGGCGACGACGGTCGCGACCTGTACGTCACCACGTCGCGTGAGGGACTCGAGGACCCCGAGCCGGGGGCCGGCGCCGTCTTCCGCATCCGGGTGGACGTCCCCGGCCGGCCCGTCCTGCCGTACGCGGGCTGACCCGCGCACGGCGGGCGGGCGGCAGGTGGGCAGCAGCTCGCCCGGCAGGTCGGCGGCACGGGCAGGACGGGCAGGACGGGCCTACGTCCGGGGTGCGCGCAGCCCCGCCCACGCGGCCCCGCCGAGCGGCTCGGTGAGCCAGGACGCGGTCAGGGCCCCGTCGGCGGTGGCGGCCACGGCGAGGCGGTGCGGGGTCTCGCGGAACAGGACGTCGAACCGCAGGTCGTCCGGCCCGGTCCAGCCGCCGCTGACCGCGACCGGCACCGTCCCGGCGTCCGGCAGCGCGGCCTCCTGCACCGACCACCCCGCGGCGTCGGCGCCCCCGAGCGTCACGGTGAGCGGGGCGCCGTCGTCCTGCGGTCGGGCCCCGGTCAGGTCGACCCGCCAGGTCCCGCCCGCGCGGGTCACGGCGAGTCGGCGGACCGGGCCGTCGACGGCCTCGACGACCGACCCGTCCCACCGGTCGGCGACGCCGTCCGGCGGTGTCGCCTCGCCGGGCAGCGACGTCAGCGCACGACCGGTGAGCCGGTCCGCGAGCGCCCGGTCGGCCCGGGCGGCCTGGTCGTCCCCGTCCGCCCGGGCGTCCCCGTCCGTCCCGTGCCCGTCCGCCGCGCCACCGTCCGCCCCGTCGGCGGTGGGGCGCTGCCCGGCGAGCGCGGGGACGAGGTGCTCCCAGGCGGCGTCGAGCACGACCTGCAGGTGCGGGGTCGCGGCCGTCACCGCGAGGACGGCGTCGTGCTCGGGCAGGACGACGCAGAACTGCCCGTAGGCGCCGTCGCCGCGGTAGCCGTGCTGCGACTGCCACAGCTGGAAGCCGTAGCCGCTCGCCCAGTCCGGGTTGTCGTTGGTGCCGGCGTTGTCCACCTGAATCGACGACGCCTGCTCGACCCAGCCCGCGTCGAGCACGCGCGCGCCGTCCCACTCCCCGCGCTGCAGCAGCAGCAGGCCGAGCCGCGCGATCGCGTCCGTGGTCGCGTGCAGGCCCGAGTAGCCCAGCTCGTGACCGGTGGCGTCCCGCTGCCAGGCGACGTCGCCGATGCCGATCGGGTCGAGCAGGCGCGGCCGCAGGTACTCGGTCAGCGACTGCCCGGTCCGCCGGGTCACGATCGCGCCGACGGTGTAGGTGCACGGCTGGTTGTAGGCGAAGACGCTGCCCGGCTCGCGGTCCGGGGGCGTGAGCAGGAAGCCGCGCACGAGGTCCGTCGGGTCGGCCGCGTGCGCGCGGTCGAGGGTCTCGGTGAGGTGGCCGCTGGCCATCGACGCGACGTGCCGCACGAGCATGCGACGGCTGCGCGGGTCGGTGACGTCGGCGTCCCACTCGGGGAAGTGGCTGAGGACGGTGTCGTCGAGGCCGACGAGGCCCTCGGCGACGGCGAGGCCGAGTGCGCTCGCCGTGAACGTCTTGCTCAGCGAGTACAGCAGCTGCAGGCCGTCGGGGGTGTAGGGGTGCCACCAGCCCTCGGCGACCACGTGCCCGTGCCGCACCAGCATGAGGCTGTGCGGCTCGACCTCGTCCGCGGCCTCGATCGCGTCGACGAACGCGAGCACGCCCGCCGCGTCGACGCCCTGCTCGCGGGGGTGCTGCGCGGCAGCCTCGGCTCGGTCTCCACGGACATGGCTCTCCTCGGTCGGTGCGGGTCGTGGTGCGGGGCTGCGGGCCTGCGGTGGACGGCCACGGCTCAGCGCCGCGGTCCGTCCTCGCCGAGCGACGCCGACGCCGGCATGAGCCCGGACGTGAACGTGTGCTCCTCGCCGCTGGCCCACTGTGCCAGCACGAGCGTCGCGTCGTCCTGCAGCACGCCCTTCTGGTGGTCGAGCACGTCGTGCGTGAGCCGGCGCAGCGTCTCCGGCGCGGGCAGCCCGGCGGCCGCGGACCGCTCGAGGTGGCCCACGAGGCGGTCGAGGCCGAAGAACTGCCCGGCGTCGTCGCGGGCCTCGGTGATGCCGTCGGTGTAGAGCACGATGCGGTCGGCCGGCTCGAGCTGCTCCTCCCCGACGACGACCTCCTCGCGCCCCAGGCCCAGCAGCATCCGCCGGCCGCCGGTGAGCTGCTTGACCACCTTGCCGTGGCGCACGAGGAGCGGCGCCGGGTGGCCCGCGTTGACGTACCGCAGGCGCCCCGTCGGCAGGTCCAGACGGCCGACCACGCCGGTCGCGTAGATCTCCCCGTGCCCCTGCTGCCGCACGTACCGGTCCATGACCCGGACGGTGTCCTCGAGGCCACGCCCCTCGCGCCGACTGTTGCGCAGCGCGGCCAGCGCGACGGCGGCGACGACGGTCCCCCGCAGGTCGTGGCCCGTGGCGTCGAGGACGGCGAGGTGGGCGACGTCGTCGACCACGCTGTAGTCGAACGCGTCCGCGGCGACGTCGTAGCAGGGCTCGAGGATCGCGGAGATGACCATGCCCTCGCACCCGAAGGTCAGCGGCGGCAGCAGGTCCCACAGCAGCTCGGTGGCGACGGTCCGTTCCCGCGACCTCGCCACCTGGGCCAGCGCGTCGCCGTACGGGGACTTCGCGGCGACGAGGTGCCCGGCGAGGTGCGTGAGCAGCCGGTAGGCGTCCTCGACGCTCGGCTCGGCCAGGTCCGTCCCGACCGGGACGGCGACCCGCAGGACCCCGAGGCGGTGGGTGCCGTCGAGCAGCGGCACCCACACCGCGGGCTCCCCGCCGTGCGCGACCACCGGCTGCATGAGCTTGAACGCGCGCCCCGCCAGCGTGCCCTCGATGCTCTGCGGCTCGGCCGGCGGCGTCCCGGTGGCCGAGAAGGGGATCAGCGTCCGCTGCTCGATGTCGACCAGGTGCAGGATCGTCGTCCACCCGAGCTCGGCCGCGGCCGCCGCGACGACGTCGGGGATCTGCCCCGGTGTGGCGAGGTGGGCTCTGTCCAGCAGGGTGCGCAGGGCCGCGAGGATGCGGTCGTCGTGCACGGAGGCCATGGCACGACCCTAGGGCGCGCGTCGTCGCGTGGTCGGCACAGGGGCGAAACGCCCACGACACACGCGGCTGCCACGCTCGTCCGGGTGAGCACCCACCTGCGCCCGCGGTCCGCCCACCTGAGGCTCGAGCTGGACGCCGACGCCGAGCCCGCCGCGTCCGACCTCCTGCTCGCGACGCGCGACGGCGAGCTGGTCTGGCGGGGGCAGGCGTGCACCGACGCCTGGCGGGCCGGGCTGCGCCTGCGCGCCCGGTGGCAGGGCGACTGGGACGACGCCCTGTGGGCGATGGCGCTCGCCGTGCTCGACGCCGAGCTGGCCACCCACGGGCTGCGCCGTGAGGACCAGCCCCCGGTCGCGTGCGAGACCGCGGGGAGCACGACCCGGCTGCACGTGCGCGCCCGCGTCATCCCGGCGCCGGCGGCGGGGGCGCTGCGGGGCGCGGCTACAGTGGCGCGTCCGATGACCTGATGACGGAGGTGGCATGCCCGGCTGGGTGCAGCACGCGATGTGGTGGCACGTGTACCCGCTGGGGTTCGTCGGCGCCGAACCACAGGCCCTCCCCGACGGCGCGCCCCCGGCGCACCGCTTCGAGCACCTGACGGCGTGGCTTGACCACGTGGTGGACCTGGGCCTGTCCGGGGTCGCGCTCGGGCCGGTGTTCGCCTCGCACACCCACGGCTACGACACCGTCGACCACCGGCGCATCGACCCGCGGCTGGGCACGGAGGAGGACTTCGACGCCTTCGTCGCCGCCGCGCGCTCGCGCGGCCTGCGGGTCACCCTCGACGGCGTCTTCAACCACGTCGGTCGCGGGTTCGACGCGTTCGCCGAGACGCTGCGGCACGGCCCCGGTGCGCCCCGCGAGAGCTGGTTCCGGCTCACCTGGCCGGACGGCGCCGGCCCGGGCAGCGAGCCCGACTACGCCGACTTCGAGGGCCATCACGCGCTGGTCGCGCTGAACCACGACGAGCCGGCGGTCGCCCGGTACGTCACCGACGTCATGACGCACTGGCTCGACCGCGGCGTCGACGGGTGGCGCCTGGACGCCGCGTACGCCGTCCCGCCCGCCTTCTGGCAGCGCGTGCTGCCCGCGGTCCGCGAGCGCCACCCGGACGCCTACGTCTTCGGCGAGGTGCTGCACGGCGACCTGGGTGCGGTCGTCACCGCGGCCGGGTTCGACGCGGTCACCCAGTACGAGCTGTGGAAGGCCGTGTGGAGCTCGCTCAACGACGGCAACTTCTTCGAGCTCCTCTGGGCGCTGACCCGGCACGACACCTTCCTCGACACGTTCGTGCCGCTGACCTTCCTCGGCAACCACGACGTCACGCGCCTCGCGAGCCGGCTCACCGACCGCCGGCACGTGGTGCACGCCGTCGCCCTGCTGCTGACGCTCGGCGGCACGCCGACGGTCTACGCCGGTGACGAGCTGGGCATGACCGGCGTGAAGGAGGACCGCGCCGGGGGCGACGACGCCGTCCGGCCCACCTTCCCGCCGTCCCCGGCCGGGGCCGCGCTCGAGCCGGGCGCGCGCGAGGTGCTGGACCGGCACCGCGAGCTCATCGCCCTGCGTCGCCGTCACCCGTGGCTGCACACCGCGCGCACCGAGTCCGTGGCGTGCACCAACCGGACCCTCGTGCTGCGCCAGCACGCCGGCGACGACGCCCTGCTGCTCGCCCTCAGCGTGGAGGATTCCCCCACCACGCTGCCCGCGCCCGGCGCGACCTCGGTCCTCGCCGGCGACGCGCGGGTGGAGGGCGCCGGGGTGGACACCCGGGTCGTGCTGCCGCCGCACGGCTGGGCGGTGCTGGCGGTCTGACGCCGGACGGTCGGCGGGGCCGGTCGGCGGGGTCGGTCGAGCGGGGTCGGTCGGCGGCTTCGGTCAGGCGGGGTCGGTCGGCGGGTCGGTCGGCGGGGACGGTCGCAGCAGGCGACCGTCGGTCGTCCGAGCGCCGGTCAGTCGGTGCGCCAGGGCCGGTGGGCCGGCGTCGGCCAGGCGTGCCCCTCCCACTGCTGCCACCAGCGGTCGGCGCCGTCGGGCAGGTGCGCCGGGTCGTGCGCGGCGACGGCGTCGCGCAGGCGGTGCTTGAGGGCGCCGAGAGCGGCCTCGGCCGGGCCGTCACCCGACCCGTCGGTCGGCGCCCCGGGCGGTGCCCCGGTCGCTGCCCGGTGCGGGACCGGCGCCGGCACGACGGCGTCGGGCACCACCCCGGGGACCGGCGCGGGCGTGCGGACCCCGGCGAGGGCGTTCTCCGCGGCCCAGATGTCCCGGCGCAGCGTGACGATCTCGGCCGTGCGCCGGCGTCCCGGCGCGTCCGTGCCCCGCACGACGTCGGCGGCACGCATCCACCCGTGGTCGATGCCGATCGCCGTGAGCCCGGGGTCGACGCTGAGGCTGTCGTGCACGTCGACCTCGGGCTGGATCAGGGTGACCCGTGCCGACCCCCGGGCGAGCTCGACCTCGTCCCGCAGGATCTCGTCCCACATGATGTCGGTGTAGGCCCGCGACGCGATGGACAGGATGTTCCTGGTGGCGAACCCGGTCTCCGGGGCGGTGCCGGCCGCGGACGCGACCACCGCCCAGCAGCGCGTGCCGCCGAGGTGCCGCGCGGCCATCTCGATCGGGACGACCTCGCGCACGCCGCCGTCGACGTAGTGCTCCCCCGCGAGCGGCACGGGCGGGAACACGACCGGGATGGCCGACGACGCCCGGACGGCATCCGCGAGCGCGACCGGCTCGACGTCCGGCAGGGGGCGGTTCTGCCGGTCCACGAGCTGCCCGCTCTCGGTCACGTACCGCA
The DNA here is from genome assembly GCF_031582905.1 of Cellulomonas sp. ATA003. NCBI lineage: Bacteria > Bacillati > Actinomycetota > Actinomycetes > Micrococcales > Cellulomonadaceae > Cellulomonas > Cellulomonas sp. ATA003. The sequence continues at coordinate 1,443,212 of NZ_CP133990.1, read as the reverse complement.
GCTCGCCGGACTCCAGCCCGACCACCGCGATGCGCAGGTGCATCCCGGAGGCCGCGACCCGCGCGGGGTCGAACACGGCAGGGTCCTCCTGGATCTGCCGCGCGATCCGCCCGGGGACGAAGAGCCCCTGCGCGCCCTCCGCGGCGGACAGCACGTGCTCGAGGTCGCGCCCGGTACGGCCCAGCGCCCGCATCGCGAGGAGCGCGTCGACGGTCCGGAAGGGGCTCCACATCGGTGCGTCGACCGGCTCGCCCAGGCCGTCGTGCCCGGCAGCGACGGTCCCCGCGGCCGCTGCCCCGGCCCCCACAGTCCCGGCGGTCCCGGCGGTCCCGGCGGTCCCGGCGGTCCCGGCGGCGGCCGACCGGCCCCACGCCGGCAGGCCCGGCAGCGCGCCGAAGCCGGGGGCGCGGTCGGTCCGGCGCCGTCGCTGGAACACCTCGAGCCACTCGGGCGCGATGGTCCGCAACGAGCTGAACCAGCTCGTCTCCCGGTACAGGTCCGACGACGTCGCCATGCCGCGCCACAGCGTCTCGAGGCGCCCCAGCGCGGCGCGCTGCTCGTGGCGGTCACGGCTCTGCGCGAGGGCCGCCGCGAGGATGGACCCCGCCGACGTCCCGGTCACGACGGTCGGTGCGATGCCGACGACGTCGTACAGGTACCGCAGCGCGCCGATCTCGAAGCCGGCCCGCGAGCCGCCGCCGCTGAGGGCGAGCGCCTCGCGCACCGGGGTGGGCCCGGCGCGGCGGCCCGCCGCGCGCAGCTGGTCGCGCAGGACCCCGACCGCTCTCATCGGCTCCCCCTCGTCATCCGACCGACGCCTGCGACTCTCCCACGCCCGTGACGGCATCGCGCCGGACGGGCCGTTGACGCGGCGCACCGGGACGCTGCACACCGGGACGCTGCGCAGCGCCGTGGGAGCGGGGGACGTCACAGCGGCCCGGACGGCCGCCACGTCCCCCTCGGTTAGGTTCGTCGCATCGGCCGGCGTCCTGCACCGGCCACCCCACTCCCCGGCCCCCGAGGACGCCCGCGTGAGCTCTGCCGCACCCCTGCCCCCCGACCTGCTCCCCGATCTGCTCGACGCCTGCGCGGACGAGCCGATCCGCATCCCCGGGTCGGTGCAGGCCCACGGTGCGCTGCTCGCCGCCGACGGCAGCGACCACACCGTGGTCATGGCGTCCGCGAACACCGCCGAGCACCTCGGCCGCCCCGCCGAGGAGCTGATCGGCCGCCGCCTGGTCGACGTCCTCGGCCCGGAGAACCTCGCCGCCCTGCCCGCCGGCGGCGCCGGGGACGGCGACGGGGGCGACAGCGGCGCGGACGGCGGCGAGCCGCGCCGCATCCACCTGACCGGCCCGGACGGCGTCCGCCGCAGCGCCGACCTCCTCGCCCACCGGACCGACGAGCTGCTCGTGGTCGAGATCGAGCCCCGCGACGACGCCGTCGTCGAGCCACCGTCACGCACGCGGATCGCCCTGCGCGCCCTGCAGGGTGCGTCGACGCAGGTCGAGCTGACCCGCCTGCTCGCCCAGGAGGTCCGCCGCGTCACCGGCTTCGACCGCGTCATGGTCTACCGGTTCGACGAGGAGTGGAACGGCGAGGTCGTCGCCGAGGAGGTCCGGGAGGACCTCGAGCCGTTCCTCGGGCTGCACTACCCGGCGTCGGACATCCCCGCTCAGGCCCGCGCCCTTTACACCTCGCAGTGGCTGCGGTCGATCCCGGACGCCACGTACACCCCCAGCCCGCTCGTGCCGGGCCTCAACCCGCGCACCGGGCTGCCGCTGGACCTCTCCGGCGCGGCCCTGCGCAGCGTGTCCCCCGTGCACCTCCAGTACCTCGCGAACATGGGCGTCCGCGCCTCGATGTCGGTGTCGCTGCTCGTCCACGGCCGGCTGTGGGGGCTCGTGGCCTGCCACCACGTCGCCGGGCCGCACTACCCGAGCGCCGCGGCCCGCAGCACCGCGGAGTTCCTGGGCCGGACCGCGTCGCTGCTGCTGCAGGGCAAGGAGGACGAGGCCCGGTACGTCGACGCGCTGTCCGTCACCGCGACGGCCGCCGACCTCACCCGGTCGCTCGCGGCGAACATCCGCGAGCCGCTCGAGCACCTGATCGGGCCGGGCGGCGTGCTCGACCTCGTCGAGGGCGCCGGGGGCGCGGCGGTCCGGATCCACGGCGACCTCCGCCTGCTGGGCAGCACCCCGTCGGCGGACGAGGTCGACGAGCTGGCCCGCCTGTGCTGGTCGGGCGGTCGCGAGCCGGTGGTCACCGACCGCCTGGGCCGCGACCTGCCCACCAGCGACCTCCCGCAGCGCATCGCCGGCACCGCGAGCGGGGTCGTCGCGGTGCCGTTGAGCTCCGGCGGCCGCAACGACTTCCTCATGTGGTTCAAGCCCGAGGTGCTCACCGAGGTCCACTGGGCCGGCGACCCGCAGACCGCGCACGTCGAGCTCTCCGAGCAGGGGCCGCGGCTCACCCCCGGGCGTCGTTCGCCGCATGGGTCGAGCAGGTGCGCGGACGCTCCGAGCCGTGGAGCCCGGCCGAGGTCGCCGCCGCCCAGCGCCTGGGGCAGGACATCGACGAGCTCCTCGCCCGGCGCACCGCCGAGGACGGCCGGATCGCCGCCGCGCTCCAGCGCATCGTGGTGACCGAGCGCCCGGCGATCCCGGCCGGCTTCTCGCTCGCGACCCGGTACCTGCCCAGCGGCCGGGACATCGTCGGGGGCGACTGGTACGACGTCACGGTCCTGCCCGACGGCCGGGTCGTGGTCATGGTGGGCGACGTCGCCGGGCACGGCATGGGGGTCGCCGCGATCACGGCCCAGATGCGGCACGCGCTGCGTGCCTACCTCGTCAACGAGGGCAGCGCCTCGGTCGCGCTGCGCCAGCTGGGGACGCTCATCGGTGCGCTGCTGCCCGGCAAGCTCGCGACCGTCGTGGCCGCCGAGCTCGACCCGTCGACCGGGACGGTGCGGGTGACCAGCGCGGGGCACCTGCCGGTCCTGCACCTCACCGACGGCGGTGCCCGGCTCGTGCGCGAGGCGACCGGTCCGGCGCTCGGCATCGACGTCGCCACGTCGTACGCGGAGGCGACGGTCCAGCTCCGGCCCGGGGACGCGCTGGTGCTGTACTCCGACGGGCTCGTCGAGGAGCGCGGTGTGCACCTGCTCGACAGCCTCGAGGGCCTGCGCGACCGTGCGGCCGCCGCGAGCCGCGATCCCGACGAGCTGTGCGAGCAGCTCGTCGCGGCCGCGCCGACGACGAGCGACGACGTCACGGTGCTGGCGGTCCGGCGGTACTGACCGCTCGCCGCGCCGACCCTAGGGCAGGTGCACCGCCCCGAGGTCGGCGAACACGTCGGCGTTGAGGCCGAAGGCGACCCCGGCCTCGGCGGCGACCCGCGCGCGCTCGGCGTCGTCCCACGGCAGCGCGTCCAGGCGTGCCCGGTACAGGTCCTTGAAGGGCTTGGGCTTGCCCAGGCCGGGGAAGGCGTAGAAGTGCAGCGCGTCGTCGCCCAGGCCGTACTCGCGGCGCAGCACCCCGCGGATCGTCACCCCACCGGAGAGGTCGCCGAGGTACCGGGTGTACGCGTGCGCGGCGTACCCGCCGACCCAGGTCCCGGCCACGGTGCGCAGCCGGTCGACGTACCGCTGCGTCGCGGGCAGGGTGCGCACCGTCGCGCGCCAGGTGGGCCCGCGCAGGACGGCGAGGTCGTGCTCGATCGCCGCGGAGCGGGCGAGGGCGTCGAACAGCAGGGTGGCCCCCGCCGGGTCGGCCCGGACGAACGGCTCCGCGGCCTCGAGCGCGGCGTACACCGCGTGGTGCTGGGTCAGGAGGTCGACGTACGCGTCGAGCGGCACCCGACCGGCCATGAGCGCGGACACGAAGGGCATGGCCTCGGCCTGCTCGTGGGCGGTGCGGGTCGCGCTGCGCAGCTCGGCGGCGAGGTCGGTGGTCACGGGATCGAGATCCTAGGCGTCACCCGCGGGGCTTGAGCCGGTGGTTCGGCAGCGGCGGGGCGGGCAGCGGCGGGTGCGGGTGGCCGGTGACGCTGCCGAACCGTGCGTCCGCCGGGGTGGGCGCGGTGGGACCGGGCGGGACGGCGGCGTCCGGGACGCCGTCGGGCGCTGCCAGGTCGGCGCGGGTGGTGTCGCCGCCGGCCGGGTCGCCGGCGGCGGTGACCTCGGCGTCGTCCGCGCCGATCTGCGCCTGCCACTGCCGCCGGGCCGCGATGACCTCGTCGTGGTCTCGGCCGATGAAGTTCCACCACATGACGATCCGCTCGCCCAGCGGCAGGCCGCCGATCAGCACGAGCCGGACGTCACCGCCGACGGCGCGCAGCGTGAGCGTGTCGGCGCCGGGCGGCACGTACAGCAGCTGGTCGGCGTCACCGCGGGTGCCCGCGACCTCGACGGTGCCGGTGTCGACCAGGACGCCGTGCTCAAAGCGCGGGTCGACGGCGAACGTGTGCGCGTACTCGCCGCCGAGCACGATTTCGGCGCCGACCAGCGGGGAGAACGTGGGTACCGGCGACGTCGAGCCGGCGAGGGAGCCCAGGAAGACCCGCACGACGCCGTCGTCCAGCGGCACCGGCGCGGGCACGTGGTGGTCGAACGCAGGCGCCGTCCCCCGGTGCCGCTCGGGCAGGACCGTCCACAGCTGGACGCCGTGCAGCACCCGGGTCGCGTCGGTGGAGTCCTCCGAGTGGCTGATCCCGTGCCCGGCGGTCATGAGGTTGAGCTCGCCGGGGCGCACGACGGCGCGCGTGCCGAGGCTGTCGCGGTGCTCGATCTCCCCGGAGAACAGCCAGCTCACCGTCTGCAGGCCGGTGTGCGGGTGCGGGGGCACGCGCATGCCGCCGGTGACCGCGACGTCGTCCGGGCCGTAGTGGTCGAGGAAGCACCAGGCGCCGATGAACGACCGCGCTCGCTGGGGCAGCGTGCGCCGGACGGTCATGGCGCGGACGCCGCCGAGCGGGACGTCGCGCGGGGTGAGGACCTCGATCCGGTCGACCGGGTCACCGTCGCCGCACTCGACGGCCTCGGGCCTGGTGTCCAGGTTGCTCATCGGATCCCTCCCCGGGCTCGTCCACCCGAGCGTATCCGCGCCGACGGTCGTGCTCGGCCCGCCGGGCGGGGACCCCTCGGTCAGCCGGCGGCCTGCCCCGCGGCGGCGGGCGCCGGTGCCGGCTCGGTCGCGACCGCGTCGCCGTCGGCGATGGCGGCGGACCGGCCCAGGGGTTCATCGACGTCCGCCCGGAGGCGGAGCTGCTGGCCGACGCCGCCGCGGTCGACGCCGCCGTGGACGCCGCGGTCGCGGCCGGGACGCCGGGTCCCCCGCTGGCCGGGCTCGTCGCCGCGGTGAAGGGCAACATCGACGTCGCCGGGCTCCCGACGACCGCGGGCTGCCCCACGTTCGCCGACGGGCCGGCGGCCGCGGACGCGACCGTCGTCGCCCGCCTGCGCGCCGCGGGCGCCGTCGTGCTCGGCACCACGAACCTCGACCAGTTCGCCACCGGTCTGGTCGGCACCCGCAGCCCGTACGGGGCGGTCCGGCACGCCACCGCACCCGGGCGCATCTCGGGCGGGTCCAGCAGCGGCTCGGCCGTTGCCGTCGCGCTCGGCGTCGCCGACGTCGCCCTCGGCACCGACACCGCCGGCTCCGGCCGGGTGCCGGCCGCGCTGCACGGGCTGGTCGGCATCAAGCCGACCCGCGGGCTGCTGCCGGCCACCGGCGTGGTCCCGGCGTGCCGGACGCTGGACTGCGTGTCGGTGTTCGCGCCGACCGTCGCCCTGGCCGAGCGGGTCCGCGACGCCCTCGCCGGACCGGACGGCACCGACCCCCTGGCCCGCACCGGCGCACCCGTCGCGGCCACCACCGGGCGGGGCGTCGTCGGCGTGCCCGACGTCGCCTCGCTCAGCCCGCTCGCCCCGGGTGGGCCGAGGCGTTCGAGCGGGCCGCAGCGGCGCTGCGCGACGCCGGGGTCCGCACCGTCCCGGTGGATGTCACGGCGCTGCTCGCGGCGGCCCGGCTGCTGTACGAGGGCGCGTTCGTCGCCGAGCGGTACGCCGCCGTCGGGGACTTCGTCAGCGCGCACCCCGACGCGGTGGACCCGGTCGTCGGCGCGATCATCCGGGCCGCCGGCGAGCTGCCCGCGCACCGGCTCTTCGCCGACCTCGAGACGCTCGACCGGCTGCGGATGGCCGCGGCCGCGGCGCTCGAGGGGACCGACGCCGTCCTGCTGCCCACCACGACCCAGCACCCCACCCTGGCCGCCGTCGCGGCCGACCCGGTCGGCGTCAACAGCGACCTCGGGCGGTTCACCAACTTCGCGAACCTGCTCGACCTCGCGGCGGTCGCCGTCCCGGCCGGTGACGTCGACGGTCTGCCGTTCGGCGTCCAGCTCGTCGGGCCGGCGTTCTCCGACGCGCGGCTGGCGCGGATCGGGCGGCTCCTCACCGGTGAGCAGGCGACCCCGGTCGCGGACCCGGCCGAGCCGCCCACCGCGACATCGGGGGGCACCGTCCCGCTCGCCGTCGTCGGCGCCCACCTGCGCGGCCAGCCCCGCAACGGCGAGCTGACCGCACGCGGCGCGACGTTCACCCGGGCCACCACCACCGCGCCGGACTACCGCCTGCACGCCCTGGCGACGACGCCGCCGAAGCCCGGGCTCGAGCGGGTCGTCCGGGGTGGCGCCGCGATCGAGGTCGAGGTGTGGGATCTGCCGGCGACGGGGTTCGCCGACCTCGTGGCCCGGCTCCCGCACCCCATGGCGATCGGCCCGGTCCGCCTGGCCGACGGCACGAGCGTCAGCGGGTTCCTCTGCGAGCCGGTCGCCCTCGCAGATGTCCGGGACATCACGGCGAGCGGCGGGTGGCGACGTCATCTCGCCGATACGGCCGTGGCCACGGGGCGCGTGCCGGACGGTGTCGGCGTGGGGTGACCCGTCGACGGGGACGGACAGCGGCGGACACGATGGTGGCCATGCGCCTCCTGCACCTCGCCCCCGCCGCGGTCGGGGACCATGCCGTCGCGGCGGGCAGCTACCGCGGGTCCACGCCCGGCCGCGACCTGGTCGAGGTGGGCTTCGTGCACGCGTCCACGGCCACGCAGCTGGCGGGCGTCATCGCCGGCCTCGACGCCGACGACCCGCCCGCCCGCCCGCCCGTGAGCCCCGGCGACGGCCTGTGGGTCCGGCCCGGTCGACGGGAGGACCTCCCGTCCCTCACCGCGTTGTCCGGGTCCGCCGACCGCGCGGAGTGGCGGATGCGGGCGGGCGAGCGGGGCGACGAGACCCTGCTGGTCGCCCAGCACGGCGGCGAGGTCCTCGGCGCGGTGAGCGTGCGCTGGCGGGGGACGTGCGACCCCCGCACCCCTGGCTCTACGGCCTCGGCGTCGCTCCCGCGGCACGTCGGCACGGGATCGGCCGCCTGCTGACGGCGGCCGCGGAGACCCAGGCCCGCCTGCACGGGTTCCCGGCGACGAGCCTCGACGTGGACCGCGACGCGGTCGGGCTCGTCGCCTTCTACCAACGGCTCGGCTACGAGCGGGTGGGTCCCCATGAGCACCACTGGCAGACCGTCGACCCGGCCACGGGTCGGGTCACCGCCCGCGGGACCTCCAGCACGTGGATCATGCGCCACACCTTCCCCGCCCCCGCCGATGAGGCCCACCCGACGTCCGGCCCGGAGCCGGAGCCGGAGGCAACCGGTGCGCGGCCCCAGGACCGCCGGCGGGCGCCTCCTGCGCCTCCGACCTGATCAGCCTTCCCACGAGTCGCCGGCGCCTCGTCAGCGCGCCCAGCCCCTCGACCGCGGCGCCCAGCCCCTCGACCGCGGCGCCCAGCCCCTCGACCGCGGCGCCCAGCCCCTCGACCGGAGCGGGCAGGACGTCGTCGGCGGGGGCGCCGCGGAGGTGGTGGTCGAGCAGTCGTCCCCACCCGGCCGGCGAGAGCGCGGCCGGATCGCCGTCGAGCGGGACCGCTCGGTCACGTCGCGGTAATCTCCCGCAGCGCGGCGACGTGCCCGTCGAACGCCCGGCGGCCGTCGCGCGTCAGACGTACCCAGGTGATCTGCCGGCGGTCGCCGCGCTCGTCCGAGGCGGAGCGGGTCATGGTCGTGTAGCCGGCATCGGTCAGGACGCGCAGGTGCTTGGACAGCGCGGGCTTGCTGAGTCCCAGCGTCTCGCCGAGCGCCGCGAAGGTGAGCGCCTCGACGGGCCGCAGCAGACCACAGATCCGCAGGCGGACGATGTTGTGGACGATCTCGTCGGGACGGGCCTCAACCGGCATGGCGCAGCGTGCGGCGGGCCGCGGCGTCGATGGAGCGCACCCCGACGACGGTCGCGCCGAACGTCAGCACCACCGGGACGGCGGCCCACGCGTGGAGGTCCAGCGAGGCCAAGCCGAGCGCGACGCTGTAGAGCACGAGGACGACGGCGACCAGCGCGAGGTAGCCGAGCCCGCCGCGGACCCCGACGCGGCCGGTTCTCACCCCCGTCGAGCGGACCGCCATCGTGGTGAGCGCGATCCCGACGAGGAGCAGCAGGTACCACGAGGCGGGGCCACCCGGCCGGGCGGTGGCGGCCGTCGCGACCCACGCCGCCGTCACGGCGCCGAGCGCGGGCGCCAGCCAGGACGGCGTGCGTGCCCGCTCGGCCAGGGCGGCGCGGTCGGCCTCGAGGACGGACAGGGACGTCGGGGACGGGGCGCAGCGCTCGTCGGTCATGCCGCGACCGTACAAGTCGGTTGCCCTACCGGCAACTCACTTCTTGCGCGATGAGTCGACCGCCCGTGGCGGGTCCATCCCGCGGAGCGGACGGTCGCACCGGTCGATCTGGCGCTGTTCCCCCGCCCCGGCCTCGTTCCGCAGCACACCGCGGCGCCGCCGGGGCAGCGGCCGCACCGCCGTAGGATCCCGGGCGTGCGCCTCCTGCAGATCCGTCACGGTCAGACCCCCCACAACGTGGCCGGAGCCCTCGACACCGCCTTCCCCGGGGACGGACTGACGCCGCTCGGACTCACGCAGGCAGCCGCCGTCCCGGCCGCCCTGGCCGACGAGCGGATCGGCGCCGTCTACGCGTCCCCGCTCGTCCGCACCCAGCTCACCGCCGCGCCGCTCGCCGAGGCACGGGGGCTGACGATCGACGTACGTCCAGGGCTGGAGGAGGTGTCGGCCGGCGACCTCGAGCTGCGCACGGACACCGACGCGGTCGGCACGTACGCCGAGACGCTCATCTCGTGGATGCGGGGCGACCTGGGTCGCCGGATGCCCGGCGGGGAGAACGGCCACGACTTCCTCGCCCGGTACGACGCCGCGATCCGCACCCTCGCCGAGCGGCACGGTCCCGACGACACGATCGTGGTCGTCGGTCACGGCGCCGCGATGCGCGTCCACACCGCGCTGCGGGCAGGGCTGGACCCCCGCACCTCCGTGGAGCTGGAGGTCATGAACACCGGGCTCGGGCTGCTGGAGGGCGACCCCGACCGCGGGTGGCAGCTCGTCCGCTGGCGCAGCGAGCCGCTGGGCGGCGCCCACCTGGCCGACGACGGCGCGCAGGACGTCACCGGGGAGAGCGCCGAGGACGCGGTGGACGAGCAGTCGTCCTGACCGGCGCACGCTGATCACGGGGCCTGCCACGTGACCCTCAGGTCGGCGGGGTCGACGTCCGCGACGCGTCCGGCTCGAAGCGGACGGGCTCGCCCCGCTCCAGGCGCTCCCGCTGCGGGACGACCGTGTACTTCGGGTCCTTGGCGGACTCCTGCCCCGCCTCGAACACGCCGAATCGGGTGCACACCGACCCGGCGAGGAGGGCCACCCCCGACAGGACCGCGACCGCGCGACTGCGGCCCGCGACCACGGATGCTGCTCCCCGGCGACGGTCAGGACCTGGGCGGCCCGCATCAGACGACCCGCCGTGCCCTGGTGCAGCGGCTCGGCCGTGATCCCCATGGTGCGCTCCATCCGGTGCTCCATGACGAGCTCGAGCACGGCTCCGCCCAGCGCCAACCTCCGGACCGGCCCCGTCTCGCGGACCGGCGCGGCGATGAGCCCGAGGCCGGCCGAGGCGGCGGCCGCCGAGCCGACGAACACGAAGGGCAGCTCCCGGTAGGCCGCGTGCCACGACGGGGTCGCCGTGTCGGACAGCAGCACCGCGGTGTAGGCCGCCACGGGCGGGGCGAAGAGCGCGGCCAGCAGGCCGGCCGGGCGGTCGACGACGGCCGCCAGCCGCAACGGCCCCACGCGCCACCGCGGCGGCAGCATCGCGACGACCTCGGTGGCGGCGACCGCGCCGGCGAACGGCCCGTAGAGGGTGAGGATCCAGGTCCCGACCGACATCGGCGAGGTCACCTTCATCACGCGCAGCATGTGGAGGAAGCGGCTCGGCTTCCCGAGGTCGTGCACCAGGGCCACCATGGACACCGACAGGGCGGCGATGGCCCCGAGGCGCCCGGACCGCCGCAGGGTCGGTCGGCCGGTCAGGTCCGCACCGGCAGCGATGAGCGAGGACCCCGCGGCGACCCCGCCCGCGAAGAGGTAGATCGGGATGTCCACCTCCCACGGCGACGGCTTGACGATCGGTCGCCCGTAGTAGGAGGTGAACGTCGCCTCGGGGACCATCGAGCGGTCCCCGCCGCCCCCACGGCGGCCACCACGCCGCCTCGACCTCCCGCCCGCGGAACCCGGCGTGGCCTCCCGGTCCGGCCGCGCGTCCGGGACGCCGTCGCGTCCGGCCGGACCGCCGCCCGGCTCGCCGGGCGCGGCGGTCATCGGCGTCGGCCCAGGAACGACAGCGCGGCGCCGGCCAGCAGGGTCACGGCCGCGACCCCCGCCCGGTTGAACATCTGCGGCAGGTCCTTGGTCGTCACCACCGGGTCCGGCGGGAAGCCGTAGACCTCCGGCTCGTCGAGCAGCAGGAAGAACGCGCCGGCCCCGCCGACCCCGTCGTCCGGGTCGTGGCCGTACAGCCGCGCGTCCGCGACCCCGGCCTCCCGCAGCTGCCTGACCCGGGCGTCGGCCCGCTCGCGCAGCTCGTCGACGTCACCGAACTGGATCGACTGGGTCGGGCACGCCTGCGCGCACGCCGGGGTGTTCCCGGCGCCCAGCCGGTCGTAGCAGAGCGTGCACTTCTGCGCGATGCCGACGTTCTTGGCCCCCTCGGGCCCACGCCGACGCTCGATCACGCCGTAGGGACAGGCCGGGACGCAGTAGCCGCACCCGTTGCAGATGTCGTCCTGGACGACCACCGTGCCGAACTCGGTGCGGAACAGCGAGCCGGTGGGGCAGACGTCGAGGCACGCCGCGTGCGTGCAGTGCTTGCACACGTCGGAGGACATGAGCCAGCGGAAGTCCGGGCGGCCGGCGTCGTCGTCCTCCCCCGCGTGGTGCTCTCCCGCGTGGTGCTCCCCGCGTGCGGGGCGGCCTCGCCGGGCGGACCCACGGTCGGCATCCCCAGGGCGACGGCCTGTCGTCGCAGGCCGGACTCCTGCTCCCCCAGCGGCTTCGCCTGCTCGATGAACGCGACGTGCCGCCATTGGTCGGCGTTCAGCGAGAAGCTGTTGTCGTAGGAGGACCCGAGCAGGTCGAAGTGCGTGGCCGGCACGTCGTTCCATTCCTTGCACGCCACCTCGCACGCCTTGCAGCCGATGCAGATGCTCGTGTCGGTGAAGAACCCCATGCGCTTGGGCCGGTCCTCGTCGTAGCCCGCGTCGGCCGCCGGGTCCACCGGGCCGAACAAGCTGTTCTCGCCTGCCATCAGGATCCTCCGGTCGGGTCGGGCGTCTCGTCGCCGGCGTCGGGCGTCCCCGCGCCCGGACCGACGGTCACGATGGGCCGGGCGAGGTCGTGGTCCACGCCGGCGCGACGCTGGTAGCCCTGGACGAACGCGAGCAGGTCACGGCCCGTCGGACGGCGACCGGGGAGGACGTCACAGGTGCCCACCTTGCTCTCCTGGATGAGGACGTTCGGGTCGAGCGCGATGCCGAAGAGGTCGTTGGCGGAGTCGCCGGTGACCATGCCCCCGGTGCCCCAGTGGTACGGCAGCCACACCTGGTGGATGGTCCGGCCCTCGACGCGCAGCGGCGAGAGGCGGTCGGTCACCAGCACGCGGCCCTCGACGGCGGCGCGGGCCGTGACCACGTGGCACCAGCCGCCGTTCTCCAGCCCGCGCTCGGCGGCGAGCTCGGGCGACACCTCGACGAACATCTCCGGCTGCAGCTCCGCCAGGCGCGCGACGTAGCGGCTCATGCCGCCGGCGGTGTGGTGCTCGGTCAGCCGGCTCGTGGTGAAGACGAACGGGAAGACCTCCGCGTGCGACTCGGGCGGGCTGGGGTTCATGCGGTTGGCCGGGTGCACGTACTCCTTGCGCGTGGGGTTGGACTGCTGGCCGTGGATCGGGTTGCGGAACGGCGACTCGACCGGTTCGTAGTGCGTCGGCAGCGGGCCGTCGATGAGGCCCTTGGGGACGTACAGGGACCCCTTGCCGTCGCCCTGCATGATGAACGGGTCGACCCCCTCGATCCCCGCGACCCCGTCGGTGCCGGCCGGTGCACGGTAGGACGGCGGCTTCGTGAGCTCGAAGTCGGGGACGTCGTGACCGGTCCACTCGCCGGCCTCGCCGCGCTCGGGGTCCCACCACACGTAGGCCTTGCGCTCGCTCCACGGCCTGCCCTCGGGATCGGCGGAGGCGCGGTTGTACAGGGTGCGCCGGTTGGCCGGCCAGGCCCAGCCCCACTCGGGTGCGACGTAGCTCTGCTCGGGGCCGGGCTTGCGGCGGGCCGCCTGGTTGACGCCGTCGGCGAAGACCCCGGTGTAGATCCAGCAGCCCCCGAGCGTGGTCCCGTCGTCCTTCATCTCCGTGTAGGAGGACAGCGGGCGCCGGGTCGCGACGTCGAACCCGTTGATCTCCCGGAGCACGGCCTCGGCGTCGGGGTCGTCGGTGTCGCCGACCATCGGGTAGTCCCACGCAAGGTCCAGGAGCGGGCGGTCCCGGTCCTCGGTGGAGCCCGCCAGGCGCTCCCGGATCATCCGGCCGAGGTGGTAGAAGAACCACAGCTCCGAGCGGCAGTCGCCCGGCGGCTCGACCGCGCGCTCGCGCCACTGCAGCATGCGCTGGGTCTGGGTGAACGTCCCCTCCTTCTCCACGTGCGACGCCGCCGGCATGAGGAACACCTCGGTGCGGCACTCCTCGGGCACGATCTCGCCGGTCTCGACCTCGGGCGAGTCCTTCCAGAAGGTCGCGCTCTCGATCTCGAAGAGGTCCCGCACCACGAGGAAGTCCAGGTTGGCCATCCCCAGCCGCTGGGCCTTGCCGTGCGCGGAGCCGACGGCCGGGTTCTGCCCGAGCAGGAAGTAGCCCTTGACCTTGCCGTCGATCATGTCGAGCACCGTGCGGTAGGTGCCGTGGTCCCCGGTGATCTTCGGCAGGTAGTCGAAGCAGAAGTCGTTCTCGGCGGTGGCGGCGTCGCCCCAGTACGCCTTGAGCAGGTTGACGCCGTAGGCGCGCGCGTTGGCCCAGTACCCCTTGGACCCCGGGTGACTGATGCCCTCGAGCCACTCGTCGAGCGTGTCGTCCTTCCCGGCGGTGGGCATCGGGAGGTAGCCGGGCAGGAGGTTGAACAGGGTGGGGATGTCCGTCGAGCCCTGGATGCTCGCGTGGCCACGCAGGGCCATGATGCCGCCGCCGGGGCGGCCCATGTTGCCGAGGAGGAGCTGGAGGATCGCGCCGGTCCGGATGTACTGCACACCCACGCTGTGCTGGGTCCACCCCACGCTGTAGACCAGCGCCGTGGTGCGCTCGCGCCCGGAGTTCTCGGCGAACGCGCGCGCCACCTCTCCGAACGCCTCGACCGACACCCCGCAGGTCTGCGACACCAGCTCGGGGGTGTAGCGCGCGAAGTGGCGCTTGAGGATCTGGTAGACGCACCGCGGGTGCTGCAGGGTCTCGTCGCGCGGGGTCGCTCTCCACGCCGGCGCCGTGGGTCTCGTGCTGCAGGGCGCTCGCGGTCTCCCGCTGGACGACGTGGTCCTGGTCCCCACCGCCGGCCTCGGACGCCTCCGCCCCGGCGTACTGCCAGCTGGCGGGGTCGTAGGTGCGCGTCTCGGGGTCGAAGCCGGAGAACAGCCCGTCGAGGTCGTCGGTGTCCCGGTAGTCGTCCCCGACGATCACCGCGGCGTTGGTGTACGCCACGACGTACTCGCGGAAGTCGAGCTCGTTCTGCAGGACGTAGTTGATGACGCCGCCGAGGAACGCGATGTCCGTGCCGACGCGCAGCGGCACGAACGTGTCGGCGAGCGCGCTCGTGCGCGTGAACCGGGGGTCGACGTGGATGACCTTGGCACCGCGCGCCTTGGCCTCCATCACCCACTGGAAGCCCACGGGGTGGGCCTCGGCCATGTTGGAGCCCTGGATGACGATGCAGTCCGCGTTGGCCAGGTCCTGGAGGAACCCGGTGGCGCCGCCGCGCCCGAACGAGGTCCCCAGACCGGGGACCGTGGCGGAGTGTCAAATACGCGCCTGGTTCTCGATCTGGATGGCGCCCATCGCGGTGAACAGCTTCTTGATGAGGTAGTTCTCCTCGTTGTCGAGGGTCGCCCCTCCGAGGCTCGCGATGCCCAGCGTGCGCCGGACCGTCTTGTCGTCGTCGAGCTCCTGCCACGTGTCGTTGCGGGCCTTGACCACGCGGTCGGCGATCATCTCCATCGCGACGTCGAGCTCGAGGTCCTCCCACTCGGTCGCGTAGGGCCGGCGGTAGCGCACCGTCGTCTGGCGTAGCGGGCTGGTGACGAGGTTCTTGCTCGCGGACCCCTTGGGGCACAGCCGGCCGCGGGAGACCGGGCTGTCGGGGTCGCCCTCGATCTGGACGACCTGCTCGTCCTTGACGTACACCCGCTGGCCGCACCCCACGGCGCAGTACGGGCAGACGCTGCGGGCGACGCGGTCGGCGGTCTCGGTGCGGGCGGTGAGCTGTTCGGTCTGCGCGGACCGGGCGGCCGGGCCGCGGCCGAGCGGGTCCGGGCCGGTGAGCTGGCGAACGACGGGCCAGGACAGGAACGTCTTGCTCAGCCCGTCACCGATGCCCATGCCACGCCTCCCCTGCGTCGACCACCTGCTTCGCCGCAGGCGCGATCGCGATCCTTGCAGACCGCCTACCGGATGACGAGTGGGAACTCGCCGGCGGGCACGAGCTCGCCGACGACGGGGTGCCCGGGCAGCTCCCCCGCGACCAGGAGCCCCCTGAGGTCTGCGCGTCGGCGAGCATGACGAGCTCGTCGTCGTCCACCGCGGAGTTCACGTGCGGCCGCACCCAGTCGAGGTTGCGTCGGCTGCCGCCGGGCACGAAGCCCTGCGCGAAGGACTCCCGGGCGTCGGCGAGGTAGGGCACCGCGGCGGCGTCCACGACCGCGGTGACGCCGCTGGCGCGCGCCATCTTGTACAGGTGCCCGAGCAGACCGAAGCCGGTGACGTCCGTGGCGGCCCGGATCCCCGCGGCGAGCGCCGCCCGGGAGGCGTCCCGGTTGAGGGTCGTCATGGCCTCGACGGCGTGCTCGAAGCGCTGGCCGGTCGCCTTGTGCCGGTTGTTGAGGATGCCCAGCCCGAGGGGCTTGGTCAGGGTCAGCGCCGACCCGGCGGTCGCGGCGTCGTTGCGCAGCAGGGTGTCGGCGGTGCCGAAGCCGGTGACGGCCAGCCCGTACTTCGGCTCCGGGTCGTCGATGCTGTGCCCGCCGGCCAGGTGCGTGCCGGCCTCCCGGCAGATGTCGGCGCCGCCCCGCAGGACCTCGGCCGCGAGCTCGAACGGGATGCGGTCCCGCGGCCACGCCAGCAGGTTGACGGCGAGCAGCGGCTCGCCGCCCATCGCGTAGACGTCGGACAGCGCGTTGGCGGCCGCGATCCGGCCCCAGTCGTAGGCGTCGTCGACGACCGGGGTGAAGAAGTCGGCGGTCGCGATCACCGCCCGCCCACCGGGGCCCTCGTCGATCCGCACCGCGGCGCCGTCGTCACCGTGCTCGAGGCCGACGAGGAGGTCGCCGACCCCGCTCCCGGCCGCGCGGCCACCCGGCAGGTCGGCCAGCACGCGCTCGAGCTCGCCGGGCGGCACCTTGCACGCGCACCCCGCCGGCGGCGTACTGGGTGAGGCGGATCCGGGTGACGTCGCTGGTCATCGCGCCAGGTTAAGGCGGTGCGCGGAGAAATCATCCCTAGGATGACCGCGGAGGCGTTCCTCGTCTGGTGATGGGCGCGGTCTTCAACACCGTAGTGACCGAGCATCTCGGTCAGGCGGGTTCGATTCCCGTCCGCCTCCGCCAAGCATCGCGTGTCCGGTGGGCCGTCCCCGGTCCGGGCTGATCGGTCGGTCGGAGGTGTGTGCCCGTGACGGACCCGCGTCGCACCACGCCGCGCACCGACGCCGTGCTGCGCGACCCGGGCCTGGCCGAGGCGCACCGACGTCTCGGGTCCGGTCTCGTCAAGCGCGTCGTGGTGGCGACGCTTGACCGCTGCCGGGCCGGTGAGCTCGCCCCGGAGGACGTCGTCGCGCAGGTGCTGTCCGATCTCCCCGTTCGCCACCGCGCTGCGCCGCGTCGTCAACGCCACCGGCGTCGTCGTCCACACCAATCTCGGGCGCGCGCCGCTGTCCGCAGCCGCGGTCGAGGCGCTGGGCGTCGTCGCCGGCACGACCGACGTCGAGCTGGACCTGGCGACCGGTCGGCGGGCGCGGCGGGGGCGCTCGGCGATGGCGGCGCTCGCGGCGGCCGTGCCCGACGCCGGCGCGGTGCACGTCGTCAACAACGGCGCCGCGGCGCTCGCCCTGGTCACCTGCGCGCTCGCGGCCGGCCGGGAGATCGTCATCGCGCGGGGCGAGCTGGTGGAGATCGGCGACGGCTTCCGGATCCCGGAGCTGCTGGAGTCGCTCGGCGCCCGGCTGCGCGAGGTCGGGACCACGAACCGGGTCCGCCTGGCCGACTACGCCGCCGCGGTGGGCGAGCGGACCGCGTTCGTCCTCAAGGTCCACCCGTCCAACTTCGTCGTCTCCGGCTTCACGTCGTCCGTCGGTGTCGCCGAGCTCGCCACGCTCGGCGTGCCCGTGGTCGTGGACATCGGCTCCGGCCTCCTCGCGGCCCACCCGAGGCTGCCCGCGGAGCCGAGCGCCGCGTCGGCCCTGCGCGCGGGCGCGCACCTCGTCACGGCCTCCGGGGACAAGCTGCTCGGCGGCCCGCAGTGCGGGCTGATGCTCGGCCGGGCCGACCTCGTCGAGGCGTTGCGCCGGCACCCGTTCGCCCGGGCGCTGCGGGTGGACAAGCTGACGCTGGCCGCGCTCGAGGCCACCCTCACCGGTCCGCCGCCGCCGGTCGTCACCGCGCTCGCCACCACACCCGACGCGCTCCTGGCACGTGCCGAGGGGGTCGCGGCGCAGCTCGCGGACACGGTGGGCACTGTCGATGCGGTGGCTGTGCCGTCCCGCGCGGCCGTGGGCGGCGGGGGCGCGCCGGAGGTGACGCTGCCCAGCGCCGCCGTCTCCCTGCCCGCTCCGCTGGCCGGGCCCCTGCGGCAGGACCCGGTCCACCCGGTGATGGGCCGCGTCGAGCGCGGCCGGCTGCTGCTCGACCTCATCGCGGTGCCCGCCGAGGACGACGCGCTGCTGGTGGACGCCGTGCGGCGGGCTGCGACACGTCCCGGGCCCCGTCGCGACCTCCCGGGCGAGGCGTAGTGCACGTCGTCGCGACGGCGGGACACGTCGACCACGGCAAGTCGGCGCTGGTGCGGGCGCTGACCGGCACCGAGCCCGACCGCCTCGCGGAGGAGCGCCGGCGCGGCCTGTCGATCCAGCTCGGCTACGCGTGGACCTCGCTGCCCGGCGCCGGCGACGTCGCCTTCGTCGACGTCCCGGGGCACGAGCGGTTCGTCACGACCATGCTGGCGGGGGTCGGACCGGTCCCGGCCGTGCTCTTCGTGGTCGCCGCCGACGACCCGTGGATGCCGCAGGCCGCCGAGCACCTGGCAGCGCTCGACGCCCTGCACGTCCGGCACGCCGTCGTGGCCGTCTCCCGCAGCGACCTCGCCGACCCCGGCCCGGCCGTGGCCCAGGTAGGGGCCGAGCTGGAGCGCACCTCGCTGCGGGGCTCGCCCGTCGTGCCGGTGAGCAGCCTGACCGGCGCCGGGCTCGGGGACCTGCGCACCCGGTTGGTGGACATGGTCGGGGGCGTCCCGCCGGCCGATCCCCACGCCGACGTGAGGTTGTGGGTCGACCGTCGCTTCACGATCAGCGGAGCCGGGACGGTGGTGACCGGGACGCTCCCCGCGGGGACGATCGCGGTCGGTGACCGGCTGAGCACCGGTGCCGGCACCGGCACGGTCCGGGTGCGGGGCGTCCAGACGCTCGGCCGGACGGTCGAGTCGGTGTCCGGGGTCGCGCGGGTCGCGCTCAACCTCTCGGGCCAGGTCGACGACGTCGGTCGTGCCGGCAGCCTGACCACGCCGGGGGCGCACCGGTGGACGGACGTCGTCGACGTCCGCGTCACCGGTGAGATGGCGCGTCTGCCGCTGCGGCCGATGCTCCACGTCGGCGCCCTGTCGATGGCGACGGGGTGCCGCCCGCTGGCCGGCGACCTCGTGCGCCTCACCCTCGAGCGGCCGCTGCCGCTGCGCGTGGGCGACCGGGCGCTGCTCCGGGACCCGGGCAGCCGGCAGGTGTGGGGCCTGCAGGTGCTCGACCCGGTGCCGCCGCCGCTGCTCCGGCGCGGGGCGGCGGACGACCGGGCCCGCGCGCTGCGGTCCGCGAGCGGCGCGCCGGACCTCGTCGCCGAGGTGCGGCGTCGGGAGCTGGTGGACGTCGACACCCTTCGCCAGATCGGAGTGCCCGACTCCTCGAGGTCCGGGGACGTCATCAGGGCCGGACGCTGGTTGATGAGCCCCGCCCGCGCCGAGCTGGCCGCCGAGCAGGTCCGCCGGACGCTCACCGACCACGACCGCGACCGACCCCTGGACCGGGGGCTCCCCTCACGGTGCTGGCCGACAGGGTCGGACTGCCGTCCCCCGACCTCGTCGCCGCGGTGGTGCGCGAGCCGCTCCGGCTCGTGGGTGGCCGCGTGATGGCTGCGTCCGCCGATCGGCTGCCACCCGAGCTCGAGCGGGCTCTCGCGACGTTGGCCGACGACCTGGCCGAGAACCCGTTCCAGGCGCCGACCGCCGACCGGCTGCGCGACCTCGGGCTCGACGCCGAGCGGGTCGCCGCAGCGGCGAAGGCGGGCCGGTTGCTCCGCCTCGCACCGGGCATCGTGCTCATGCCGGACGCCGACCGGCGCGCGGTGGCCGAGCTGGCCGGGCTGCCCCAGCCGTTCACGACCAGCGAGGCGCGGTCGCGGCTCGGGACCAGCCGCCGCGTCGTGCTGCCCCTGCTGGAGCACCTGGACCGTGCGCGGGTGACGCGACGGCTCCCGGACGACCGACGCGTCGTCGTCCAGGTCGGCGTCGTCGCCTAGGCCTGCGCGTCGCCTAGGCCTGCGTCGTCGTCCGGGTCTACGTCGTCAGCCGGCACCGGTCCCCGGGCGGCGACGACGCGGGTGTCGTGATCGACTGATTCGCGCCCGGTCCACGCCGGACCGGGTGCTCGCCGGCGGCACCCGGTCCCCTGGGCGCCCCGGCCGGACCCGAGAGGACCCGACGTGGCGAAGCCCCCGGTCACCGATGCCCAGCTCGCGCGTGCCCTCGGCGCCTACGCGGGCATGGTGGACCACGTCCTGACCGACCCGCAGCGGTGGCTCGGCCTCGACGACGACCCGCCGCCCACCGCGGCCTTCCCGGTCCGCGTGCTGGACGCCCTGCGCGACCGCGCGATGGGCGAGGTCACCCCGGCGTCGCCCGCGTGGGGCGCGCAGCCGGTCGACCGGCGCGTCGACTGGTGGGTGACCCGGATCGGGATCAGCGCCGGCCTCGCGGCCGCAGCCCCCGGCTCGCCGGCGCCCTGGCCGACCGGATCCCGCTGCAAGCCGCCCTCGGTGCCTCGGCGGCGGGGCTGGCCGTGTGCGCCACGGCACGCGAGCACGGGCGGACCGCACCCGAGGAGTGGGTGCCGTTGCTCGCGCAGGTGCTCTTCGACCGCGACCTCGGTGAAGAGGTGTCGATCCTGGCCGCGGCCGACGCCGAGGCCGAGCTCGCCGCCGGCGAGGACGACGACGCCGACGGAGACGGCGACGCCGACGACGCCGACGTCGTCGATGACGAGCCCTCCGGCGACAGCCGGATCGCGAGCCTGGGGCGTGGCGCCCAGCAGGCCGCCCGCACCGTGTGGCGACTCGCCCGCACGTTCTTCGGGCTGCCGGACCTGCTCGACGAGCGACCCCGCGGCAACCTGCTCACCCGCGCGGTGGGCAAGCTCCCCGTCGTCGGCGTCGCCGGTGGCTGGCTGGACGAGCGGGCCGGCATCCGCAAGGCGGCCCGTCGCACCGCGAGCCTGCTCACGTAGGCCCGTGCCGGTCCGGAGGGACCGGCACGGGCCGGGTCACGTGAGGGTCGGACGGGCTCAGCCCGCGACGACGACCCGCTCGTTCGGGACGCAGTGCGTCATGACGCGGCCCGTGACGTCGCGCGGGCCGTTCTTGCCGAGGTTCGCCAGCCGCTCGAGCTCGTCCTCGGACAGGGTCTGGCTCTGCAGCGGCGGCAGGTGCCGGACGTCGTCGGGCGTCAGGCCCACGCCCTCACCGACCCGCAGGCCCAGCTCGTCCTCGCACATGAGGAAGTGCCACACCATGCGCTCCACGATCGGCCGGTCGCACTGCTCGAGCGCGGCCACCAGGTTCGCGACGAGCTCGTCCTTCTCCCACTGCTCGGACAGGAGGTAGCGCTCACCGGCCTGCTGGTAGTCGTTCGTGCGCGGGATCCGCTTGCGGGTCAGGCGGCCGGTGATCTCCGGCCCCTGCTCGTCGTGCGTCGGGTAGGTCGCCTCACGCAGGCCGCCGGTGATGGACGGCTCGTAGTTGACGTGCGGGTTCGAGCCCACCTCGTCGCGGCCCATGGACATCTGGCCGCCCTGCTGGTTCGTGTTGACCGGCACCTTGGGCTGGTTCACGGGAACCTGCAGGTAGTTCGGCCCCACGCGGTGACGCTGGGTGTCGGAGTAGGAGAACGTCCGGCCGACGAGCATCTTGTCGTCGGAGAAGTCCAGCCCGTCCACCAGCACACCGGTGCCGAAGGCGATCTGCTCGTTCTGCGCGAAGTTGTCGCTGACGTTGCGGTCGAGCACCATCCGGCCGACCGGGCGCAGCGGGAAGACCTCCTCCGGCCACGTCTTGGTGTCGTCCAGCGGGTCGAAGTCGAGCTCGGGGTGCTCGTCGTCGCTCATGATCTGGACGTTGAGCTCCCACTCGGGGTAGTCGCCCGCCTCGATCGCGTCGTAGAGGTCCTTGGTGTGCGCGCCGAGCGTCTGCGCCTGCACGGCGGACGCGTCCGCGGCGGTCCACGACTTGACGCCCTGCTTCGGCAGCCAGTGGTACTTCACCAGCACGGTCTCACCGGCGGCGTTCACCCACTTGTAGGTGTTCACGCCGAAGCCCTGCATCGTCCGGTACGACGCCGGCGTCCCGCGGGGGCTGAACACCAGCGTGACCATGTGCATGGCCTCGGGCGTCTGGGAGAAGAAGTCGAACGCGCGGTTGGCGACGTTCGCCTCGAACGTCACCGGGTCCGGCTTCTGGGAGTGGATGAAGTCGGGGAACTTGATCGCGTCACGGATGAAGAAGACGCCGAGGTTGTTGCCGACGAGGTCCCAGTTGCCGTCCTCGGTGTAGAACTTGATCGCGAAGCCGCGCGGGTCGCGCGCCGACTCCGAGGAGTCCTTCCCACCGGCCACGGTCGAGAAGCGCAGCGCGACGTCGGTGCGCTTGCCCTTCTCGCCGAACAGTTTCGCGCGGGTGTAGCGGCTGACCGGCTCGTCGCCGACCGTGCCGTAGGCCTCGAAGTAGCCGAACGCGGTGGTGCCCCGCGCGTGCACGACGCGCTCCGGGACCCGCTCGCGGTCGAAGTGGCTGATCTTCTCGAGGAACTGGTAGTTCTCGAGCGTCGCCGGGCCGCGCGCGCCGACGGTGCGCTGGTTCTGGTTGTCGTAGACCGGGTGGCCCTGCCGGTTGGTCAGGACGGGGCGGTCGTCGTCGGGGGCGGACGACTGCGATGCGACGTCGGTCATGGGTCTCCTCGGGTAGGGGTCGAGCGGAGGTCAGTGGTGCGTGTGCGCACCGGCGGCCACGGGGACCTGCCGGACGGAGGGGGGACGGCGCCGACGGGGCCGCCGGCCGCGTGCGCCGCGGACGCGGCGCAGGCCGGGCACACGCCCCAGAACAGCACCTCGGCCTCGTCGACGACGAAGCCGTGGTCGGCGTCCGGGGTCAGGCAGGGCGCGGCCCCGTGGGTGCAGTCGACGTCGACCGTGTGGCCGCAGGCGCGGCACACCAGGTGGTGGTGGTTGTCGCCGACCCGCGTCTCGTACAGGGCGGGCCGACCGGCCGGCTCGATGCGCCGCACGAGCCCGGCGTGGGTCAGCGCGTCGAGGCAGTCGTACACGGCCTGCGTCGAGATGCCTGCGGTGCGGCCGCGCGCGGCGGTGGCGACCTCGGCGGCCGTGAGGTGCCGCGCCTCCGCCCGGGCGTGGTCGAGTGCGCCCAGCACGGCGACGCGCTGCCCCGTGACCCGCAGCCCGGCAGCGCGCAGCGCAGCGGTGGGTTCGGTCGTCGCGGGGGCATGGCCCCAGTCTCGCAGCAAGACTGGAATGAGTCCACTCTTCACCCGTCCGCTGCGGGCCTAGCATCGGCGGGTGCCCGACACCCAACCCCCGGCCCAGCGCTCCGCCCGCTCCTGGCTCATCCTCGTCGTCGTCGGCCTCCTCGGCGGCCTGCTGTCCGGGGCGTTCGGCGTGGGCGGCGGGATCCTCATGGTCCCCCTGCTCATCACCCTGGTGGGGATGGACCAGCGCCGCGCGGCGGCGACGTCGCTCGCCGCGATCATCCCCGCCTCGATCGCCGGGATGCTGACCTACCTCGCGAACGACGAGGTGGACGTCCCGATCGGTCTCATCGTGGCCGTCGGCGGGGTCGCCGGGTCGGTGCTCGGCTCCAAGCTGCTGCGGCGGCTGTCCCTGCCCCTGCTGCGCTGGCTCTTCGTCGGCCTCCTGCTCGCCGCGGCGACACGGATGCTGCTCATCACCCCCGAGCGCGGCGAGGACCTCGACCTCAGCTGGGGGTCGGGGTGGCGCTCGTCGCCGTCGGCCTGGGGATGGGGATCGCGTCCGGGATGTTCGGCATCGGCGGCGGGGTGGTGCTCGTCCCCGCGCTCATCTCCCTGTTCGGCGCGGGCGATCTCGTCGCCAAGGGGACGTCCCTGCTCGTCATGCTCCCGACGGCGACCATGGGCACGATCACCAACACCCGGGCCCACCTGCTCAACCTGCGGGAGGGGATCGTGCTCGGCGTGGCGGCCACGGCCGCGTCGTTCGGGGGTGTCGCGCTGGCGTTCTGGCTGCCGCCGGACGTCGCCGGCTATCTCTTCGCCGCCCTCGTCCTGTTCTCCGCGGTGCAGCTCAGCGTGCGGGCCATCCGGTCGGGTCGCTGACGGCCCCGTCCGGAGCGCGCGATTGCGACTCCTCTGTGCCCCACCACTCTGTGCCCCACCACTCTGTGCCCCACCTCTCTGTGCCCCACCTCTCTGTGCCCCACCTCGTCGGCTGCCTCCGGCGTCGGCCACCCGCCGGGCGGTCACCCGCCGGCGTAGTCCGGTCCGGTCAGCCGACCGGCGCCGCGGCGAGCGCGGACGACCTGCGCAGGGACGAGCGTCCCTCCTGCCACGCGGCGAGCATCTGCGCCCCGGCGAGCCCGTCGACGGCGAGGTACGTCGCGGCGCCCCACAGGACGTCGTCGCGCACGGCCGGGTCGTCCTGCGCGAGCGCACCGGCGAGGTCGCGGCCCGCGATCTGCTCGTGCACCGCGTCCGCCTCGACGTGCTCGTCGAAGTAGCGGGTGACGTCGTCGCCGTACCCGAGCCGGCGGAAGCCGGACGCGTACCGACGGCACGGGATCGACGACGTCATCTCGAACGCGGCCAGGTGCCCGGTGATCGCGCCGCGCAGGCGCCGGTGCAGACCGAACAGGCTCATGACGTTGACCGAGGCGAGCGTCGGCGCGGGCACCGCATCCAGGTAGGCGCCGTAGGCGTCGTCGAGCCCGAGGGCGCGCATGGTGGTGGCGAACAGCTCGGCGTGGATGTGCCCCGGTCGCCCACCGCCGTACTCGTCCGCCTGGATCTCGATGAGCGCGGACTTCGGTCGCCCGCTGAGCCGGGGCAGCGCCCAGCTGTGCGGGTCGGCCTCCTTGAGGTGGTAGATCGAGCGCTGGACGACGAACTCGCGCAGCTGCTCGTCCGTGGCGCGCTTGGCGACGTAGCCCGACAGGCCGGGTCCGCTGTCGGCTGCGGTGAGGTCGAACAGCGCCTGGGCGACCTCACCCGCCGAGCGCGCGTCCGTCGACGGCACGGGCACGAGGTCACGCAGGGCCGCCTCGAGCTCGGCCTCGAGGTCGGCGCGGACCCGCAGCAGGTCCGGCTGCCACTCCCACGCCTCGTCGACGCCCTCCACCCCGCGGTAGTGCAGCTCGTACAGCACGAACAGGGTGAGCTGGAGGTCGTCGTCGGCGACGACGTCGAGGTCACCGGCGCGGAGACCGTCCGCGGCGGCCTGGACCGCGGGGACCGGACCGGGCGCGCCCCGCAGGGCGTCCAGGAGCGACTCGCTCAGCGGTCCTCGGGCGGCGGGCGGGCGCATCGGTGCCTCCTGGGCGTCGGGGTGGTCGGCACGGCGGGACCGACTGCGCCCGGACGCGGCCGGTCACGCGCGGTCGCCGGCGTGAGCCGGGCCAGGTTCGCACCACGCCGTCGGCGCCGCATCCCGGCCGGCCGCTGCAAGCCGCCGAGCCGCCGAGCCGCCGAGGACCGTCGTCGCGACGCGGCCCCGCTGCCCCGGCCGTCGAGGCCGCCCCGGCCGCCCCGGCGGCTGGTCGAGCGCCGGCGCCCCGGACGCGGTTGACTGCCCGCGTGAGCACCGCAGCACCCGACCCCCGACCCCCGAGCGAGCCCGGCCGTGCCGCCCGCCAACCATGGGCGAGCGTGACGGCCTGTCCGCACGGCCCCCTGCTCGTGCGCGGCGACGTCGAGATCCTCCTCGGTGACGGCGCCCCGGCCGACCGTCGACGCCGGACGGTGGCGCTGTGCCGGTGCGGTGCGTCGGCGATCAAGCCGTTCTGCGACGGCAGCCACAAGGCCATCGGCTTCCGGACGGACGACGAGCCGGTCGCGGGGTGACGCTCGACGCCCGGGTGGGCGTCACGGATGATCGGGCGCGGGCGGTCGATCGACCGCTGCCGGACGAGAGGCGGACATGACCGACGCGACGTCGTACCCCACCGACCCGACAGGTGGCGCCGCACCGGCCCCGGGTGGTACCCGGACCCCGGTGGCGCACCGCTCGAGCGCTGGTGGGACGGCACCGCCTGGAGCGCGGACACCCGGTCGACGTCGGTCCTCGCCCGGCCGCTGACGCGCCCCGCCGTCATCCGGAACACCCCCGCCACCGTCGGGCTCGTCCTGGGCGTGGCGTCGCTGCTGGTCAACACGCTGCTGGTCACCTCGCTCGCCGCTGCGGTCCTGTGCGTGCTGGGACTCGCGCGCGCCGGCCAGCTCGTGGCCGCCGGGTACGGCGGGGTGGGCCGCGGTCGAGCGGTCGCTGGACTCGTCCTCGCCACGGTGGGTGCGGCGGCGACCGTGCTGGTCAAGAGCTTCCTCTTCTAGGTCGCACGCCGCCGCGCTGTCGCCCGCCCTGACGAGCCTCCGGCCGCGCCGTTTCGAAAACGTTTTACTTTCGATAGTTCAGCGTCTATACAAAGTGGTCACGGGGTGCCTACGGTGGCCCCTCGATCCACCCAAACCATCGCAAAGGGGCGATTGCATGACACGGTCACGTCCACGTCGGACAGCATGGGGAGCAGGCTTCCTGTCCCTCGCCATGACCGGAGGGCTCGCGGCGACTGCTGCGGCCGCACCGGTCGGAACAGCACTACCCGCGGCAGCCGTCGAACCGGCCGTCCTGGTGAGCAACGACTTCGAGGACGACAGCTGGGCGCCGTGGGAGGCCAGCGGCGACCCCCAGCTGTCGATCGTCACGGTCGACGGCGACAAGGCGCTCCAGATCGCCAACCGGACCGGCGACTTCGTCGGGATCCAGACCCCCGCGGGCGCCCTCGAGGAGGGCACGGAGTACACCTTCTCCATGCAGGCCCGCCTCGCCGAGGGCACGGCCGGACCGGCCGGCGTGCGCTTCGTCATGAAGCCGGAATACACCTGGATCGGCAACACGACGATGTCCGCCGACGCGTGGACCACCGTCACCGGGACGCTCACCGCGCCCGCCGACGGCCAGGTCTACCTCGGCACCGGTGACCTGCCGGCCGGCGCCGGCGCGTACACCTACCTCGTCGACGACCTCGTCATCACCTCCGCCGCGGGCGACGACGACGGCGGCGCGTGGCAGCCCACGCCCGACCCCGACTTCGTGCCCGGCGGCGCGACCAACCCCGTCGAGGCGCAGGTCTCCACCGCCCGCGGCACCGGCGACGTCGCCGCGCTCACGTTCGACGACGGCCCCAACCCGGGCGAGACGGACGCGCTGCTGGACTACCTCGCGGAGAACGACCTCACCGCCACGTTCTGCGTCATCGGCCAGAACATCCAGGCCGAGGGCGGCGCCGAGCTGCTCCGCCGCACGGTCGCCGAGGGGCACACCCTGTGCAACCACACGACCAGCTACGCCGACATGGGCAGCTGGACGCACGAGCAGGTCGAGGCCGACCTCAAGGCGAACCTCGCGATCATCCGTGAGGCCCTCGGCGACCCCGACTACCCGGTCCCCTACTTCCGGGCACCCAACGGCAGCTGGGGCGTCACACCCGCGGTCGCCGTCGCGCTCGGCATGCAGCCGCTGGGCCTGGGCAACGTCATCTCCGACTGGGACGGCAACGACCTGTCCGAGGAGACGCTCACGGCGAACCTGCGTGGCGCCATCACCCCCGGTGCGGTCGTGCTCGTGCACGACGGCGGCGGCGTGCGCGACAACGGCATCGCCGCCGTCCGCACCGTCGTCGACGAGCGCCTCGCGGACGGCTGGACCTTCACGCTGCCCGTCGGCGGCGTCGTCACCACCGCTCCGGTGGGCGTCCCGGTCGTCGACTCCGACTTCGAGGACGGCCTGGACGGCTGGGTCCCGCGCGGCGACGCCGACGGCGACCCGACGGTCACCGTGACCACGGAGGAGTTCCACGGCGGCACCTCCGCCGCGCTGGTCTCCGACCGCACCTCGCAGGGCGACGGCATCGCGCACCCGCTCACCGGTCTCCTCACCCCCGGCGTCACCTACGACGTGACCGCCTGGGTCAAGATGGCGGCCGGCGAGCAGCCCGATGACATCTGGCTGAGCATGCAGCGCACCACCGACGGCGCCGACGCCTTCGACACCGTGGGCCAGTTCGCGGACGTCGCGTCGAGCGAGTGGCGCGAGGTCACCGCCTCGTTCACCGCGCAGGAGACGGACGCGGTCACGCTGTACTTCGAGACCAGCTACAACGACGGCGGGGCGGGCAGCTTCCTCGTCGACGACGTCGTCGTCGCCCCGCGGGACACCCCCGTGGTGCAGGACGTCACGCCGCTCAAGAGCACGCTCGACATGCCCGTGGGTGTCGCGATCGACTCGCGCGAGACCACCGGCGCCGCCGGTGAGCTCGTGACGCGGCACTTCGACCAGATCACCGGCGAGAACCACATGAAGCCGGAGGCCTGGTACGACGCCGACGGCGCGTTCCGCATCCACCCCGAGGCGACGGCGATGATGGACTTCGCCCAGGCCGACGACCTGCGGGTCTACGGGCACGTCCTGGTGTGGCACAGCCAGACCCCGTCGTCCTTCTTCACCGACGAGGCTGGTCAGCCGCTCACGGACTCGGAGGCCGACCAGCAGGTCCTGCGGGACCGGATGCGGACGCACATCTTCGCGATCGCCGAGAACCTCGCCGGCACCTACGGCGAGTTCGGCAGCGACACCAACCCGCTCGTGGCCTGGGACGTCGTCAACGAGGTCGTCTCGGACAGCGGCGAGTACGCCGACGGCCTGCGTCGCAGCGAGTGGTACCGCATCCTCGGTGAGGAGTTCATCGACCTCGCCTTCCGCTACGCCGACGAGGCGTTCAACGGCGAGTACGCGGCCGAGGGCACCGACCGTCCGGTCACGCTGTTCATCAACGACTACAACACCGAGCAGGCCGGCAAGCAGGACCGCTACCGCGCCCTGATCGAGCGCCTCATCGCCCGCGACGTGCCGATCGACGGCGTCGGGCACCAGTTCCACGTCAACCTCGCGCTGCCGGTCAGCGCGCTGGAGGCCGCGATCGTGCGGTTCCAGGACCTCGGGCTCCCCCAGGTCGTGACCGAGCTCGACGTGACCACCGGCACGCCGGAGTCCGAGGCCCTCTTCATCGAGCAGGGGTACTACTACCGCGACGCCTTCCGGGTCTTCCGGCAGTACGCCGAGGACCTGTACTCCGTCACGGTGTGGGGCCTGAACGACGCGCGCAGCTGGCGGGACGCGAACGGCGGCCCGCTGCTGTTCGACGACGCCCTGCAGGCCAAGCCGGCCTTCCTCGGCGCGGTCGACGAGGCGCTGCCGGCACCGGTGCAGACGGCGAACGTGTTCGCCGGCGACATCGCGCTCACCCCGGACGCCATCACGGCTGCCGACTGGGCGCGGCTGCCGCTGCTCCAGATCACCGGCGCGCAGTCGCAGACCGTCGGGGAGTTCCAGCTGCGCTGGGCACCCGACCACCTCACCGCGTGGGTGGACGTCACCGACGACACCGACGAGGCGACCGACGGCCTGTCCTTCACGGTGGGCGACGCGACCTACACCTTCGGCCGGGACGGCGAGGGTGACGTCGAGGGCGTCGTCGTGGAGACGGCGACCGGTTGGGCTGCCGTGGTCCACCTGCCGGTGTCCGGTGCCGAGCTGGGCGACACGCTCGCGTTCGACGTCCGGGTCACCGACGGCACGACCACGTCCGGCTGGAACGCGCCCGGGGTCACCGGGGCGCTCACCCTGGTGGAGGAGCTGTCCTACACCGAGGCCGTCCAGGCGGTCGAGGCTCCCGTGGTCGACGGCACGGTCGACGCCGCCTGGGCCGCGGCCGAGTCGGTCACCACCGACACGGTCGTCCAGGGCGCCGCCGACGGCGCCGAGGCCGAGGTCCGGACGATGTGGAACGGCAGCACGCTCTACGTGCTCGCCACCGTGGCGGACGCCGAGCTCGACACCTCGGGGTCCGACCCGTGGGTGCAGGACTCGCTCGAGATCTTCATCGACACGGGCAACCTCAAGAACGGCCCGTTCCTGTACGAGACCAGCCAGCTGCGGATCAACGTCGAGAACGTGGTGTCGTTCGGCACCGGTGACGAGGCGTACCAGGCGGGTCGACTGCAGAGCGCGACCGCGGTCGTCGACGGCGGCTACGTCGTCGAGGCCGCCATCGAGCTCGGCGACGAGCTCAGCGGGCTGGGCACCTTCCACGGCCTGGACTTCCAGGTCAACGACGCCACCGCCGGTGTGCGCACCTCGGTGAAGTCGTGGGCGGACCCGACCGGTCTGGGCTACCAGTCCTCGGAGCGCTGGGGCGTCGTCCAGCTCGTCGAGGCAGCCGACACGGAGCCCGAGCCCGAGCCGGAGCCGGAGCCGGAGCCCGAGCCCGAGCCCGAGCCGGTCATCGACCCGTCGCTGACCACGCCGGAGCGCGTCATCCAGGCCGGTGACGACCTCGTGGTCGAGATCACCGGCTACCGTCCGGGCACCACGGTCGACGTCGTGCTCGAGTCGCGCCGGGGCACCCGTCCCGTCACCACGATCACGCTCGGTGAGGTGACCGTGGCGGCCGACGGCACGGCGATGGCGAACTTCCCCACCGCCCGCACCACGGACAACGGGCCGTACTACCTCATCGCACGGTCCGGTGACCTGACCGACGAGGAGCGGATCGTCATCCGCAAGGCACCTCCCGTCAAGGGCGGCCCCGGCCGCCGCTGACGACTCGGCCTACCGCCCCACCTCGGTGGCGCGGTAGGCCGGGGCAGGTCTGGGCGGGTGCCGGCACCTCAACGGGTGCCGGCACCCGCCCTTGGCTTGCCCCCACCTCGGACTTGGGCCCCCAGCTCGCCTTCCCGGGTTCACCGTCCCCGCCGCCACTATGTTCACGCGTCCGGTTCGTCCGGCTCATGTGGATCGTCCGGCTCGGACGGGTCCGGCTCATGTGGATCGTCCGGCTCATGCGGGTCCGGCTCACGTGGATCGACCGCTCGTGCGGGCCTGGCTCATGCGAGTGATCCGCGTCGTACGAGCGGGACGTTCGTCGCCCGTCGCCTCTCCCCGTCTCAAGGACGAACGCAGCACGCGCGCCCCATGAACGGGTCGGTCGCCCACTCGAGCGGGTTCTCGCTCGCCTGTGCGGTGGGCCGCGGGCGGGCGGCGCCCCGCGGCACCGTGTCGGCCGGCCATGGTCGTGGCTCGTCCTAGGCTGCGGGGCCGATCGGCGACGGCGGGCCGCAGTCCCTTGACCCGGCGCTGTCCGGCGACGGACCGGTATGTCCCGTGACCCGGCGCCCTCCAGCGACGGACCGGTTCTGTTTCGTGACCCGGCACCGCCCACCGGCGTCCCGATCGTGCCCCGCGACCCGGCGCCGTCCACCAGCGCCGCGGCGCACCCCGACGCCGTGTCGACACTCGATCAGCCAGCGACGGTGGTCGCCCCGACAGGTCGACCGGCTCGGTCCCGGAACTCGTAGGTGGCTCGCGCGAGTGATCCCGGTGGTGCGGCACCGGCGCGCGGCGGATGGCCAGGCGGCGACGGTGCCGCGCTCGCTCCCGCCGCGGTCGGCACGCGGGTGATGGCGAGGTCGCGTCGGTGGGTCTCGTGGTGGTGGAAGGAGCACAGGGGGACGCCGTTGTCGGCGGAGGTGGGTCCGTCGTCGCGGTCCCACCAGGCGATGTGGTGGATCTCGCACCACCGTGCCGGTGCGTGGCACGAGGGCCACCCGCACTGCCTGTCGCGGGCGATGATCGCCTTGCGCAGCGCCCCTGTGAACAACCGCTGCGTGCGACCCAGGTCGAGCAGCTCGCCGTGGGCGTCGATGACGACCCTGGTGATGTCGCAGTCGCACATCGCCGCAGCCAGTTCGGAGAACGGGACGGGAGTGCCGTCTTCCAGGGTCGCCGGCGGGTAGCTCACGGGCACGGTCGTCGCCGATGCCATGGCCGAGTCGCTGCCGGAGCCCGCCGTGCCGGGACTGCGGCCGCCGGGGTCCACCGTGCCCGCTCCCGTAGCGGTGCCCGTGGCCGTGCCTGTGGCCGTGCCCGTGGGCGTGCCTGTGCTCGTGCCGGTGCTGGTGCCCGTGGCTGTCCGCGTGCCGGCACGCGTCGTCTTGACGGCACCTGCACCCGCCTGAGGCCCGGTGCTTTCAACCGCGGGGCGGCGCCGGTCGCGTTCGGCCCGGGCTGCCGCCCAGGTCTCGGGGGTCATGATCATCGTGATCTGCGCCGGCACATGCCCACCAGGCTTCGTGTCCACCGACGCCAGGACCCGCCCCGCCATCTCGGTCAGCGCGTCGGCGCGGCGCTCGCCCGGGTCACGGTCGTCGTCCTGCGCCGGGCGCGGGGTCGGCGCCTCCAACGCCAACGCGAGCCGGTGCCCGGCGATCGTGTCCAACCGTCCTTTGAGGTACGTCCCGGTCGTGGCGTGGGTGACGTGCAGGTACCGCTCGGCCCGGCGAGCCTGATGGTCGCGCTCCAACCCGTCCGGGTCGACCGTGGCGGCCCACCGGTCCACGGTGATCTGGAACGTGCCGGCGTCCTGCCGCTCGGCCACCTGGACCAGCGCCTCCTGGACCGCCGGGTCCGCCAGGGCCTCCCGCTGCACCGGAGTCCCGGTCGCCGCGACCTTCCCCAGCACCGCCGCGTGACCCACGGTGATGCGCCCCTCGGTGACCGCTGCTGTGGCGGCGGGGGCGGCGTCGAGCTGCTCGGCCTGCCGCACCTGCGCCCCCGCCGCCCGGGCACCGACACCCGAGACGCGCCCGCGCGCCGACTCGTACGACCGGTCACCCGCACCACGCCACGCCCCGGCATCCCGGTCCGCCACCAGCACCCCGGCCCGCACGACGCTCAGACCGTCGATCACCCGATCCACATCCGCCAGCAACGCCGACCGGTCCGCGGCCGACCACACGGCCGCACCGGCGACCTGCCCGCTCAGCGACGCCATCGCCGAGACAAGAGAACGCACCGAGGCGAGCGCGTCCACGGACGAGGTCGCAACGGTGACCGAGGTCCGGGCGTCGGCGATGGCGGGCGGAGCGGCACCGGCAGAGACACCGGCACCCGTGGCTGGGGTGGGACTGTGGGAGCCACCCTCGCCGGACGGTGCCGCACCGGTGAGGACCAGCGGGTCACAGGCAAGACCGACGGCCGGTGTCGCAGCGCGACGCAGGCGCCGAGCATGCCTGGTGTCCGTCGTCATCGTCGCCACCTCCTCACTTCGAACGTCTGTTCGAAGTCTACCGGCGACCACCCACACGCAGCGGGCTCAGAAGACGCTTGTGGACGACGTCCGACAGCGAAGCAGCCAGTCGACCACCGCACGGAGAACGTCATGCATCGACCCAGGAGTTCTGCCACACACGACGCGCTGAAGCGCAGCGAGCAGCGTCCGCTGCAGCATCCCCGGGCAGCAATCGCGAGCCGGAGTCCACGCCACGGCTCCCTCGCACGCCCCCTGTCAGCGCAGCGACGCCGAGAGCCAACCCGTCACCGGAGGAACCGTCCCAGCGCCGCCGCCCACCGTCCGCGGGCAGCGGCGCTCGCCTCGACCGTCGCCAGTCCGCTGTGCGTGACGACGAAGGCCGACGCGACCGTCCCGTCCAGCTCCTCGTGCACCCGGTGGGCGATGGCGCGGTGAACGAGGTGCGCGGCGCCAACGGAGTCGAGGAACCGCAGCCCGTCGTCCCACGACCGCCCGGTGCCGCGTTCGACGCCGGGGATGCGCGAGGTCGCCGTCATGCCTCGACGATGACACCCAGGAGGTCGTCGCGGCGGGCCCCCGTCTACCCGCGCGTCGCCCAGGCCTCCCCCGCGACCCGCACGTCGGCTCCCGAGCGGGCGGACTCCCCGATCGCCAGGCCGATCGCGTGGTCCTGGCACGCCTCGGCGAGTCCGTACGGGTTGGGACCCTCGCCGCGGGCGAAGGCGCCCTGCGCCTCGAGGATGCTCGCCACCGCGATGTCGTCCTCGGACAGCCGCGTCCCGACCCACGGGTTGCGGTAGACGACCCGGCCGTCGAACGACACGTGGACGACGTCGTTCCCCTCGAGGTTCATGTCGACCCCGGTGCGGCGGTACTCCAGGTGCGAGGTGACGGGCACGGTCGGCTCCACGAGCCGGATCACGGTGTCGTCGACGATTTCCCCCACCGACCCGCGGACGACCAGCCGGCGCGCCCGCACGGGGTTCCACCACTGGTTGTCGACGAAGTCGTACAGCCCCATCCGCCCCTGCCCGAGGTCGATCGTCGCGATCGTCGTCGTCCGCTCGCGCTCGGTCGCGGACGCGTCCCAGCCGGACGGCGACAGCGGGTCGAGCAACGGCGCGCTGAACTGCCGGGCGTTGACGACGGCGTCGTCGAGCCCGGCGTCGAGGAACGTCCGGATCATCGAGACCGCGTGGTAGAGGTGCGTCGAGGCGACCTCGACCGACGTCGGCGTGCCGATGACGCCGTCGCGGACGACGGCGAGCCGCGCGGCGTGGCCGGGCATGAGCATGTACTGCTCCGCGACGCTGACCGAGCCGCGCCCGCCGACGTCGGCCCACAGGGACCGCAGTCCGTCGAGGTCCGGGGCGGGCGGCGTCTCGGCCATGACGGGAACGCCGGCGTCGACGAGCTCACGGACCACGCCGGGCATCGCCGGCCACGAAACCGACGCGATGACGTAGTCGGGGCGCTGCGCGCGCACGAGCTCGTCGGCGCTCCGGTAGGCGGGGGTGCCCCACCGCGCGGTGACGGCCTCCCCTTGTCGGTGCTGCGGCTGACGACGCCGGCGACCCGCAGCCGGTCGGGCGCTGCCTGCGCGACCCGCTGGAAGAAGTCCGAGCGCCAGCCGGTGCCGATGACGCCGAAGGTCGTGGGGGTGCTCATGCCCGTGCTCGCTCCACGCCCCGCGGGACGTACTCGAACCGCTCCACGTGCGCGACGGTCGAGGTCGGCCGGCCGTTGGACGTCCCGTACACCCCGAACCACAGACCGAGGAAGCCGCCGGTGGTCACGGTGTCCAGCGTGCGACCGTCGGCGACCGCCACGGTCGTCGGCGCGCCACCCGGCTCCTGCACGAGCAGCGCGTAGTCCTGCCCGCGCACGCTGACCGTCAGGGCGAGCGGCTCGGACTTCGCGGCGGACACGGTCGTCTCCCCGAGCACCCGGTCCACACCACCCTGCCGGTGGACCGCGACGACCCGTCGGCCGGACGTCGCACCGGCGTCCGCACCCGCGTCCGCGGCCGCCGGGGCGATGAACATCCGCACGTGGTCGGCCTCCGACTGACGCACGACGACGCCCACCTCCTCGGCGGAGCCGGGGCCAGCGCCGCGCGCACGGTGGCGTGGACGTCGACGTCGACGTGCTGCTGGCGCACGCCGAGGAAGGCCGACGCCGCGGGCTCGGCCAGGCTCGTGGGCGTGAGCCGGAGCCGCCAGCCGTCGCCGTCCGGGGTCGCGAAGTCCCGCGCCGGACCACGCAACGACGTCCACCGGACGTCGTCCGGCCGGACCACCCCGGACGCCGACCCCTGGGTGACGCCCAGGTGCGGGTCGGCCGCGAACGGCACCTCGACCCGCATCGGGACGCGTCCGACCCCCGGCGCGAACACCGGCCACCCGTCCTCCCACACCAGCGGGACGAGGAACGTCTCGCGGCCGAGGTTGTAGTGGTACCCGCCGTAGGGCCGCATGGCGAGCAGCACGGCCCACCAGGAGCCGTCGACCGCCTGGACCAGGTCGGCGTGGCCGACCCCGACGACGTCCGTCCCGCGCCCGAGGTGGCGGTGGGTGAGGACCGGGTTGCCCTTGTGGCCGACGTACGGGCCGGTGACGGCGTCGGCCCGCGCGACCGAGATGGCGTGGTGGAATTCGGTCCCGGCCTCCGCGGCGAGGAGGTAGTACGTGCCGTCGACCCGGTACAGGTGCGGCCCCTCGGCCCACACGGCGTTCTCGAGCGCGCCGTGCCAGACGACGTGCTCGTCCCCGACCAGCCGGCCGGCGACCGGGTCGAGCTCGCGGATCCACACCTCGGTCTGGTCGTGCCACAGCGGGTCGACGGCCAGCCGGGTGCCGTGGACCCAGATGCGGCCGTCGTCGTCGAAGAACAGCGATGGGTCGATCCCGGACTCGTCGATCCACACCGGGTCGGACCACGGCCCGGCCGGGTCGGTCGCGGTCACGTAGAAGTTGCCGCCGCGCTGGCCGTCCCGCTGGTCCACGAGGGTGCAGATGATCCAGAACAGCCCGTCGTGGTACCGGATCGTCGGGGCGAACAGCCCGCTGGAGGACCACAGCCCGTCGAAGTCGAGCTGGTCCGGCCGGTCGATCGCGTGCCCGATCGGCTCCCAGCTGACCAGGTCGCGGCTGCGGTGGATCGGCAGCCCGGGGAAGTACTCGAACGTCGAGGAGACGAGGTAGTAGTCCTCCCCCACCCGGCAGATCGACGGGTCCGGGTAGCACCCCGGCAGGATCGGGTTGGTGGCCGTGCTCATCGTGCGCCGACCTCGGCGTCCTCCACTGCAGCCCCGTGCATCACGACCTCGGCCGTCACCCGGCGCGGGTCGGCGAGCGTGACGCGGTGGACGTCACCGGACACCGACACCACCGAGCGCGCCGTCGCGGTCCCCGGGATCTCGCGTCGCCGGGCCACCCGCTCGTTGCGGATCGCCCCGCCCGTCGCCTCCTCGGCAGCGGCGGCGGCGGACGCCGAGGAGTGCGAGCCGACCCACACCTCGACGTCGCCGGGCTCGACGACGCGGGTCATGGTGCGGTCGGAGAACGCGAACCGCTGCGTCGGGACGGCGAAGTCGATCCTGGCGGACTCGCCGGGCCCGAGCGCGACCCGCTCGTAGCCGAGGAGCTGCACCACCGGCCGCGCGACCGAGCCGTGCAGGTCCCGGCCGTACAGCTGCACGACGTCGGTACCGGCCACCAGGCCCGTGTTCGTCACGGTCACGGACGCCGCGAACGTGCCCCCGGCGGTGACCTCCGCGTCGACCTGCGGCTCGCCGTAGGCGAACTCGCTGTAGGACAGGCCGAACCCGAACGGCCGCAGCGGCGTCGAGTCCGTCGACGTCACGTCGGACGGGCCCCCGAGGATGGGGTGCAGGTACGTGTACGGCTGCGCGCCCGCGGCCCGCGGCAGCGACACCGGAAGCCGACCGGACGGGTTCACCCGACCGGAGAGGACGCCCGCGATCGCCGTCCCCCCTCCTCGCCCGGGAAGAACGCCTGCAGGACCGCACCCGGACGCACGTCGCCGTCCAGCGCCCAGTCGACCGCGTACGGCCGACCCGTGAGCAGCACCATGACGACCGGCGTCCCGGTGGCCAGGACGGCCTCGACCAGCTCGCGCTGCACCCCGGGCAGGTCGAGCGTGAGGGTGTCGTTGCCCTCTCCGACGGTCCCGCGACCGAAGAGCCCGGCCTGGTCACCGACGACGACGACGGCGACGTCCGCGTCCTGCGCGACGGCGACCGCCTCGGCGAAGCCGGACGTGTCGCCCTCGACCTCGCAGCCCAGGGCGAAGACGAGCTCCGGCCCGGTGCCGGTGCCGGTGCCGCCGAACGTCTCGCGCCCGAGCGCCTCGAGCACGGTGGGCATCTCGACCGCGATCGGGAACTCGGGGTGGTGCGCGAGGACGTGGTTGGCGAAGGAGTAGCAGCCCATGAGGGCCTCGGACCGGTCCGCGTTGGGGCCGATCACGGCGATCCGCCGGGGCGCCTCGCCGCGCCCGCCGAGCGGGAGCAGGCCGTCGTTGGACAGCAGGACGACCGACTCCTCGGCCAGGCGCCGCGCGATGTCGCGGTGGCGGGGTGTGTCCAGGTCGACGTCGGTCGGCGGCTCGTCCGCGAAGGCACCCGGCTCGAGCAGCCCGAGGTCCTCCTTCTGCTGCAGGGCACGCAGGACGGCGCGGTCGACCAGCTCCTCGGACACCCGGCCGGCGCGGATCGCCTCGGCCAGCGGCGCGAGGTAGGCGTCGCCGACCGGCAGTTCCACGTCGATGCCCGCGGTCAGCGCGAGCTCGGCGGCCTCGGCCCGGTCGCGCGCGACCCCGTGCATGACCTCGAGGAACGCGACCGCGAAGTAGTCGGCGACGACGACGCCGTCGAAGCCCCAGCGCGTGCGCAGCAGGTCCGTCAGGTACTCGGTGTTGGCTGCCATCGGGACGCCGTCGACGTCGGCGTAGGAGTTCATGACCGAGCGGACCCCGCCCTCGACCACGGCCATCTCGAACGGCGGCAGGTAGACGTCGGCCAGCTCGCGAGGCCCGGCGGACACCGGCGCGTGGTTGCGGCCCGCCCGCGAGCCCGAATAGCCGACGAAGTGCTTGAGCGTCGCGTGCACCCCGGCGTCCTGCAGGCCCTTCACGTACGCGGTGGCGATGGTGCCGACGACGTACGGGTCCTCCGCGATGCACTCGTCGACGCGGCCCCACCGCGGGTCGCGGATCACGTCGAGCACCGGCGCCAGGCCCTGGTGGATGCCCAGTTCGCGCATCGACCCACCGATCGACGACGCCATCTCCTCGACCAGGTCGGGGTCGAACGACGCACCCCAGGCGAGCGGCGTGGGGAACGTCGCGGCCTTCCACGCGGCGAGCCCGGTGAGGCACTCCTCGTGCACGAGGGCGGGGATGCCCAGGCGGGTCTCGGCCTTCAGCCGGCGCTGCTCGGTCCAGAGCCAGGCGGCCCGGTCGGCGGGCTCCACCGGCCGCGTGCCGTACACCCGGGTGTAGTGCCCGAGACCGTGCTCGGTGATCTCGCTCAGCCGACCGGCGTCCACCCCGTCGGCCACCATCTCCCCCTGCATGGGGGCCACGAGGCCGTTCTGGTCGAGCCAGTAGCCCACGATCTGGGCGAGCTTCTCGTCGAGGGTCATGCGGGCGTGCAGGGCACGCACGCGCTCGGACACCTCGGGGACTGCGGGGAGCGTCACGGTTCTCATTCCTTCACGGGGTCGTGCACAGCGGGGCACAGCGAGGCACAGCAGGGACGTCCGAGGACGTGCGAGAGCAGCAGCTCGGGCGGGCGTGGGCCCGTCCGGGAACGTCGACGGGCGTGCCGGGGACCCGGCACGCCCGTCGTGGAGATCAGCCCTTGACTGCCCCGGTGAGCCCGCCCACGATCCGCTTCTCGAACAGCGAGAAGAAGATGAGGGCGGGGATCATCGACAGCGACGTGAAGGCCAGCACCCGTGCGGTGTCCGTCGAGAACTGCGAGGCGAACGACTGCACGCCCAGCGGCAGCGTGTACTGCATCTCGTCGTTGAGGATGAACAGCGGGAGCATGTAGCTGTTCCAGCTCGCGATGAAGGCGAGGATCCCGACCGTGACGACGCCCGGCACCGACAGCGGGATGACCATCCGCCAGAAGAAGCCGAGCCGGCTCGCCCCGTCGATCGACGCCGCCTCCTCGAGCTCCTTCGGGATGGCCCGCAGGAACGGCGTGAGGATGATGATGGTCGTCGGCAGCGCGAACGCGATCTGCGGCAGGATGATGCCCCAGTGGGTGTTCATGAGACCGAGCCCGCGGATCATGATGTACAGCGGCGTGATCGCCACGGTCATGGGGAACATGAGCCCCGCGGCGAAGAGCGAGTACATCGCGGCGCGGCCGTTGAAGTTGTACCGCGCGATCACGTAGGCCGCCATGACGCCGAGCACGACGACACCGAGCGTGGTGAGGATGCCCACGAAGGCCGAGTTGCCGGCCTGCCGCCAGAACACCGAGCTGCTGAGCACGTCGAGGTAGTTCACCACCTCCCACGGGTTGGGCAGGCCGGACGGGTCCGCGGTGATCTGGGAGTTGGTGCGGAAGCCGCCCAGGACGATATACAGCACCGGGGCGATGCACACGCCGACGAGCAGGTAGGCGAAGACGTAGGTCGGCCAGCCGGCCCGCGACAGGCTCCGGTTCCGGCGCGGCCGGACCGGTGCCGGCGTGGTGGGGGTGGAGCAGTCGAGATCGCCGCCATTACTTCTTCTTCCCTTCGGTGATCGCGCCCTCGGTGTCCCGGCGGAGCACGTAGCGCTGGTAGACGAGCGCGATGATCAGCGAGATCACGAACAGCACGACGGCGACCGCGTTGCCGTAGCCGTAGGCCCCGGCGAGTCGTCCGTTGAGCACCATGTACGTCGCCATGGTCGAGGTACCGGCCGTGGCGGAGATGTACTGGCCCCAGATGATGTAGACGAGGTCGAAGAGCTGCAGCGACCCGATGATGGACAGGAACGCCCAGATCCGGATCGTCGGGCCGAGCAGCGGCAGCGTGATGCTGCGCTGCATCTGCCAGTACGACGCGCCGTCGATCGCCGCGGCCTCGAACAGCTCCTCCGGGATGCTCTGCAGCCCGGCGAGGAAGAGGATCACGGCGAAGCCGATGTACTTCCAGGTGATGATCAGCATGAGCGCCCAGATCGCGATGTCCGGGTCGGACAACCACTCGACGGTCCAGTCCGGCAGACCGATCTTCACCAGCAGGTCGTTGACCGCACCGGTGGTCTGGAGCATGAGGCTCCACCCGGTGCCGACGATCACCTCGGCGATGACGTACGGGACGAAGATGAGCACGCGGATCAGCGAGCGTCCGCGCATCTTCTGGTTGAGCAGCAGCGCGAAGGCGATCGCGGCGGGCCCCTGCAGGATCAGGGACATCACGACGATGAAGCCGTTGTGCATCAGCGCGTCGTGGAACGTGCTGTCCTGCAGGATGATGCGGTAGTTCTCGAGACCGACGAAGTCGGTCGGCGGTCCGAAGCCCTTCCACCGGTAGAAGCCGTAGTACGCGGCCATGACGACCGGGAAGACGACGAACGCGAGGAACAGCAGGATGGCCGGGCCGGCGAGGATCGCGATCTCGGCGCGCTTGCGCCAGTCTGCGCCCGCACGCCGCCGGCCGGCCGGGGCCGGCGCCGTGCTGGCGCCGCCCCCGACCGGTCCACGACCCTCGGGCGAAGTCCGGACAGCGACCGAGTTCTCGCCCAAGGAGTCACTCATGGTCGCCGACTAGCCGCGCGCTGCGGCGTCGGTCATGGCGGTGACGATGCTCTCGGCATCGCCGTCGCCGGCCAGCATCTCGACGACCGCGCCGTTGAGCGCGTTGCCGACGTTCTGGCCGAACAGCGTGTCCAGCCACACCGTGACGTACGGAGCCTCGTTGTACGCGGCGAGGATCTCCTGGAGCGCCGGGTCGGTGACGACGGCCTGGGCGTCCTGGCTGGCCGGCAGCGTCACGAACGCCTCGGCGTAGGCCTCCTGGTACTCCTGCTGCATGAAGAAGTTCAGGAAGTCGGCGCACTCGGCGGGCGAGTCGACGTGGCACGAGTAGCCGTCGACGCCACCCATCATCGCGGCGGGGTCACCCTCGCCACCCTCGACCGACGGGAACGGGAACCAGCCCAGGTCCTCGAGCGGCTGCTTCTCCGGCGTGAGGTCGGCGATGACGCCCGGGTTCCAGGCACCCATGAGCTCCATGCCGGCCTGCTTGTTGGCGATGAGGCCGGCCGACGAGTTGGCGGCCTGCTGCGCCGGCGTCGTGAGGAAGCCGTCGTTGAAGGGCTCGGTCGCCGCGAACTCCTCGAGGTCCTGACCGGCACGCAGCCAGCACTCGTCGGAGAAGTCCATCGTCTCGGCGATCGTGGAGACGACCTCCTCCGAGCACTCGCGGATGGCGAAGAAGTAGTACCAGTGCGCGGCGGGCCAGGCGTCCTTGGCGCCGAGCGCGACGGGGGCGATCCCGGCGGCCTTGAGCGCCTCGGTGGCCGCCGTGAGCTCCTCGAACGTCTCCGGCGTCTCGGTGATGCCGGCCTTCTCGAAGACCTCTTCGGTGTAGTAGAACCCGCCCGGGAGCACGGCGGTCGGCATGCCGTAGACCTTGCCGTCGATCGAGAACGCCTGCAGGGCACCCTCGCCGACCGCGGCACGGGTCTCGTCGGTGATCAGGTCGGTGAGGTCCATGATCTGGTTGGCCTCGACGACGTCGGCCAGCTTGCCGCCACCGCGGGCCATGAAGATGTCGGGCGAGTCGCCCGAGTTCAGCGCGGTCTGCAGCTTGCCGTCCATGTCCTCGTTCTGGACGGCCTGGATGTCGATCGTCACGCCGGGGTTCGCGGCCTCGAAGGCTGCCGCGGTCTCGTCCCAGTACGCGGCACCCGGGCCGGTGGTCGAGTTGTGCCACATGGTGAGCGAGACGTCGCCGCCCTCCTCCGCGGAACCGCCCGACTCGTCGCCACCGGAACAGCCGGCAGCGAGCATGGCGATGCTCATCCCGAACGCGGCGATGGCCGCGCCTCGTGTCTTCCTCATCATCGTGGAACCCTTCGGTGTCTTCGTCGACTGACGGTGCGCAGCGAAGTTACGGGGCGGTTTACGACGTTGTCAATCGATGTCGATAACGTTTTCGTAGCGATAGGGTCGGCACCGTGACCGACCTTCACTCCCTGCCGGCGCCCGCCTACCGACGGGTCACCATCACCGATGTCGCCCGTACGGCGGGCGTGTCGGTCGCGACGGTGTCCAAGGTGATCAACGGCCGCTACGGTGTCGCGGCCCGGACGACCGAGCGGGTGCAGCAGGTCATCGACGAGCTCGGCTACGAGTCGAGTCTCGTCGCCCGCAGCCTGCGCAGCCACCGGACGAACGTCATCGGCATCCTGGTGGCCGAGTTCGAGCCGTTCAGCACGGAGATCCTCAAGGGCACGTCGCACGCGATCACCGGGTCGGGCTACGAGCTGCTCGCCTACTCGGGCGGCGGGCGGGCCGGTGAGGACGTCGGCTGGGAGCGCCGCTACCTGTCCCGCCTCAGCGGCACGCTGATCGACGGCGCCATCCTCGTGACCCCCACCGTGGTGAGCACCGGCGGCTCGGTGCCCGTGGTCGCCATCGACCCGCACGCCGGCCCGGCCGACATGCCGACCGTCGACGCCGACAACTTCGCCGGCGCGCTGCTGGCCACCGAGCACCTGCTCCGCCTCGGCCACCGCCGCATCGGCTTCCTCGGTGGGCGCCCCGACCTGGAGTCGGCCCGGCTCCGCGAGCAGGGGTACCGGGCCGCCCACGAGCGCGCCGGGCTCACGGCCGACCCCGCGCTCATGCGCGTCGGCGGCTACCAGCGCCACCTCGCGGTCGGTCCGGCGCGCGAGCTGCTGTCCCTGCCCGAGCCGCCGACGGCGATCTTCGCGGCCAACGACCTGTCCGCGCTCGGCACGATGGACGTCGCGCGCGAGCTCGGGCTGTCCGTGCCGCAGGACCTGTCCGTCGTCGGCTTCGACAACGTGCCCGAGTCCGCGCTGACTGACCCGCCGCTGACCACGGTCAACCAGCCGATGCAGGAGATGGGGTCGCGGGCCGTCGACCTGCTCATCCGGCTCATGGCGAGCACGGACGGGTGCAGCACGCACGTGCGGCTCCCCACCGCGCT
The DNA here is from genome assembly GCF_031582905.1 of Cellulomonas sp. ATA003. NCBI lineage: Bacteria > Bacillati > Actinomycetota > Actinomycetes > Micrococcales > Cellulomonadaceae > Cellulomonas > Cellulomonas sp. ATA003. The sequence goes on along the minus strand of NZ_CP133990.1, from coordinate 1,400,378 downwards.
CGTCGAGCGCGGCTCGACGCGGGCGCTGTAGCCCGTCCGGCACCCGGCGGCCGCGCCCGTGCGCGCCCGTGCGCGCTCGCGCCCGCCGGGGCGCGGCTCGCCGGTTCGCTCCGACCGCGCGTGGCGTCCGCCCTCAGCGCGCCCGCCAGGCGCCGTCCCCGTCGTCCCCCGTTCCCGTCGTCCCGTTCCCGTCGTCCCGTTCCCGTCGTCCCCCAACCGACCCGACCCGCACCGCCGCGAGGAGACCGATGTACACCGACATGCCCCAGGACCGTTTGTGGCAGCACACCTCGGACGCCGTCGAGCCGCCCGACTTCGACGAGTTCTGGGCCCGAACGCTGGCCGCGGCACGTCGGCACGACGCCGCGCCGACGCTCGAGCGCGTCCCGGGGCCGCTGAGCACGGTCGAGGTCCACGACGTCACCTTCCCCGGGTTCGACGGCGAGCCCGTCCGGGCCTGGTACCGCCGCCCGGCGGGCACGACCGAGCCGCTGCCGGTCGTCGTGCAGTACGTCGGCTACGGCGGCGGTCGGGGTCACCACCTGGAGAACCTGCTGTGGGCGTCGGCCGGCTACGCGCACCTGCAGATGGACACCCGCGGCCAGGGCTCCGGATGGAGCCGAGGCGAGACCCCGGACGCGTGGGGCTCCGGACCGCAGCAGCGCGGCGTGATGACCAAGGGCATCACGGACCCCGAGCAGTACTACTACCGGCGCCTGTTCATCGACGGCGTCCGTGCCGTCGACGCCGCCCGGCGTCTGCCGGGCGTGGACCCCGAGCGGGTCGCCGTCCTGGGCGGCAGCCAGGGGTGCCACCGCGCTCGCCGTCGGCGGTCTCGTGCCGGACCTCGCCGCCGTCGTCGCCTACGTGCCCTTCCTGTGCGACATCGCGCGGGCGATCACGATCACCGACGCCTACCCGTTCCGCGAGGTCGCCGACTACCTCGCCATCCACCGCGAGAAGGTCGACGTCGTCCTGCGCACGCTCGGCTACATCGACGGCGTCGCGTTCGCACGTCGCGCCACGGCGCCGGCGTACTTCTCCGCCGCGCTCATGGACGCCATCGTGCCGCCGTCGACCGTGTTCGCCGCGCACAACGTCTACGCCGCCCCGGCGCAGATGCGGGTGTGGCCCTTCAACGGGCACGAGGCGGGCGCCGTCGTGGACGACGAGGAGGCCATGGCCTTCCTCGACGGCGTCCTCGCCGGCCGACCCGTCACGGGCTCCCCCGCCACCTGACCCGAACCCGACTCGCCCACCATCCCTCGACGAGGAGACCCGATGATCGCCACACCCCCACCCCCGACCCGACCATGCAGCACCGCATCGCGCAGGCGACGGTCACGCTGCGCCGGCCCGACGGCGCCCCGCTCGCGGACACCGAGGTCGTCGTCGAGCAGACCCGGCACGCGTTCGCGTTCGGCAACATCGGGTTCGACTTCATCGGCTACGCCAACGGCGAGACGACGGCGACGCCGGACAGCCCCTTCGGCGGCGCGGGTCCCGAGCTCGGCGAGCGGCTGGCGGAGCTGTACTTCGACCTGTTCAACGCCACGACGCTGCCGTTCTACTGGGGCGGCTTCGAGCCCGAGCGCGGCAAGCCGGACACCGCGCGCCTGCTGCGGACGGCGCAGTGGTTCGCCGAGCACGGCGTCCTGGTCAAGGGGCACCCGCTGGTCTGGCACACCGTGGCCGCGGACTGGCTGCGGGACCTGTCGGTCGAGGAGATCGAGGCCGCCCAGCGCGCGCGCATCCAGCGCGACGTGACGGACTTCCGCGGAGTCGTCGACGTCTGGGACGCGATCAACGAGGTCGTGATCATGCCGGTCTTCACCAACGAGGAGCGGATGAACGGCATCACCAAGCTCGCCCTGGACAAGGGCCGCATCGCGATGATCCGGATGGCCTTCGAGGAGGCCCGCGCAGCCAACCCGAACGCGACCCTGCTGCTCAACGACTTCGACATGTCCAGCGCCTACGAGTGCCTCATCGAGGGCGTCCTCGAAGCCGGCATCCAGATCGACGCCCTGGGCCTGCAGAGCCACATGCACCAGGGCTACTGGGGCGAGGAGAAGACGCTCCGCGTCCTCGAGCGGTTCTCCCGGTACGGCCTGCCCATCCACTTCACCGAGAGCACCCTGCTGTCCGGGCACCTCATGCCGCCGGAGATCAAGGACCTCAACGACTACCAGATCCCGTCCTGGCCCAGCACGCCCGAGGGCGAGGCCCGGCAGGCCGACGAGATGGTCCGGCACTACCGGACCCTGGTGTCGCACCCGTCGGTGCAGGCGATCACGTACTGGGGCCTGTCCGACGAGGGCGCGTGGCTGGGCGCCCCGGTCGGCTTCGTGCGGGCGGACGGCTCGCCGAAGCCCTCGTACGAGGCGCTGCGCGACGTGGTGAAGGGCGAGTGGTGGCTCGCGCCCACCACGCTGCACACCGACGCGCAGGGCCGGGTGCCGGTGCGCGGGTTCCTCGGCGACTACCGGGTCACCGCCGGCGGCACGACGGCGGCCTTCACGCTCGACGCCGCGGGCGAGACGGCGGCCGAGGTCACGCTGAGCTGACGAGCTGACGAGCTGACGAGCTGTCGGCTGGTCGGCCGTCGGCTGGTCGGCCGCCGCCTGCACGACGACGCCCGTCCCGTGCACGACGACGCCCGTCCCGCTCGGTGCGGGGCGGGCGTCGTCGTCGTCGTGCGTGCGGGTGTGCGGTGTCGGCCCGACGACCTCAGGCGACGCTGCTGGGCTCGAGCTCGCCGTCCCGGTGGTACGCCGAGGTGCCGACCGCGAGGACGACGAAACCGGCGGTCGCGGCGCCGAGCATGACCGCAGCCATCGCGACGCCGGTGCCGCCCAGGACGCCGACCAGCGGACTCACCGCACCACCGAGCGCACCCTGGAGGAAGCCGATGACGGCCGCCGCGGTGCCGGAGCGCTCGGGGTGTCGCGACAGCGCGAGCGCCGACGCGTTGGAGATCACCGAGGCCAGCAGGGCGACCGTGAACCACAGCGGCACGATCAGCCCGACGACGCCGCCGGCGTGGGTCGCGGCGACGACCACCAGGACGGCGGTGCTGACCGCGGTGGCAGGCAGGCCGGCCCGCAGGAGGCGGACCGGGCCGACCCGGCGCACGAGGGTCGCGTTGAGCTGCGAGCCGACCATCATCGACGTCGCACCCAACCCGAACACGACGGCGAACTCCCGCGCGCTGAGCCCGTACTCGCCCTGGAAGACGAACGGCGAGCCGGTCACGTAGCTCATGATCACCGCGAGCCCGAGCCCGGGCAGCACCGCGAGGGCGACGAACTGGCGGTCGCGCAGGAGGCGCCCGTACCCGCCGAGCGACGCCGCGGCGCCGCGCGCGATCCGCCGCTCGGGCGGGAGCGTCTCGGGCAGCGCACGGGCGACGGCGACCGCGAGGAGGGCGCCCATCACGGCCAGCACGGTGAAGACGGCGCGCCAGCCCCACTGCTCGGCGATGGCGGTACCCGCGAGCGGCGCGAGGATCGGTGCGACGGCGATCGCGATCCACAGGCGGGACATGAGGCGGGCGGCCTCCGCGCCGCTGTACCGGTCGCCGATGACGGCCATCGCCACGACGGACGCGGCCGCCCCGACGACGCCCTGAAGCACCCGCAGGGCGAGCAGCTGGCCGATCGACCCGGCGACGACGCACAGCAGCGCGACGACGACGTAGGCGCCGAGCCCGAGGACCGGCGGGCCGTCGGCGACCGAAGCGGTCGGACAGCGGGCCCATGAACAGCTGGCTGAGCGCCCCGCCGATGAGGACGGCGCTGATCGTCAGCTGGGCGGCGGCGGCCGTGGTCGAGAGGTCGCGGGCGACGTCCGGCAACGACGGCAGGTACATGTCCGTGGTCGCGGCAGGGAGGAAGGCCAGCGCGCCGAGGAGGACGACCAGGCCGACATACCGGCCACGCGGCGCACTCGACGGCACGGACGGGGCGGGGGCTCGGACGACGCGGACGGCGCAGACGACGCGGACGACGCGGACGACGCGGATCGCGTCGCGGCGACGTGACCACCCACTCGCGGCTCGGTGGAGTTCTCGATCGGCACGCGAGGATCCTGCCATCGAATCGTTTCGGGTACGGCCCCGGCCGACCGATGGTCATGCCGTCGACAGGGTCGACAGAGTCGACAGATCGGCTTCGCACCTCACTGCCCCACGAGCCACCGGAGCGTCGACGCGTTGCGTACGGCGTTCGCGTCGCCGTCGTTGTTGAAGTAGGCGAACACCTCGTGCCCCGCGCCCTCCCACTCCCGCAGGCGATCGGCCCACCACCGCAGGTCGTCGTCGGAGTACGACCCGGCGTACAGGTGCTGCCGGTCCGGTCCGTGCAACCGCACGTAGACGAACGGCGCCGTCGCACGGAGGCGGCACGGCAGGTGTGCGCCGCTCATCACGCACAGCGCGGCACCGCGGCGCTCGAGGATGTGCAGCACGTCGTCGTGGTCCCAGCTGGGATGGCGGAGCTCGACGGCGACGCGCATCCACCACGGGACCCGCGCGAGGAAGTAGTCGAGCCGGGCGTCGTCACGGGCGAGCGTCGGCGGGAGCTGGACGAGCAGGACTGCCCGCTTGTCCCCCAGCTCGTGCCATCCGGAGGCGATCCGGTCCAGCCACACCTCCGGGCCGAAGAGGCGTCTGCCGTGGGTCAGCCCGCGCGGCGCCTTGACCGACAGAGCGAACCCCGGGGGCAGCGTTCGGCGCCAGCGAGCGAAGCTCGCGTCCCGAGGCCACCGGTAGAAGCTCGCGTTGAGCTCGGCGGTGGCGAAGCGACGCACGTAGTGCCCGAGCCTGTCCCGCGGCGGAGACCCGTGCGGGTAGAGCTCCCCGTGCCAGTGGTCGTAGCTCCACCCCGACGTGCCGATGTGGATCGTCACGACGTGACTCTCCCATCCGCCACCGACAGCCTCGTCGGGGTGGGTCGCTGCCGTGGTGCCGGTGCTCGACGTCGGCCGCAGGATGGGCCCATGGCACCGTCCCGCCGCGCCACCGCCCGGGTCACGCCCGGCCCGGCGTCGCCGCCCCCGCCGGGGTCGTCATCGCGGGTCGAGCGCCTGCGCGCTGCCGTCGACGAGCAGCAGGGGCGGTGCTTCTGGTGTGGTCGGGAGTTCTCGTCGCTGGTACCGCCGACGACCGACCACCTCGTCCCCCGGGTCAAGGGTGGGCCGTCGTGGCGGGAGAACGAGGTGGCGGCGTGCCGCCGGTGCAACGCGCAGCGGGGGCACCTGGCGCCGGTCGACTGGATGGAGGAATGCCGGCGTCGTGGGTGGGCAGCGGATGCCGGGCGGCTGGCGACGACGCTGTCGCGTCTGGACGACGCCATCGCGGCCCGGGGTGGCCAGCGGCGGGCTCGGCCCTACCTCCAGGGCCAACGGCGCCGACTCGAGCACCTGGCTGATTGAGGGCTGGCACCTCGCCGCGTCCTTGGGAACGCGTGACTTCACCGCCCCACCATTCTTCCGGTACGGATCAGGCAAAGACACACTCACGCTCCAAGGGTCAACCCCACTTCAGTTCTCATATCGCACGTGCTGGCAGACCACAGCCATTCTTCTCGCAGTGCCGTCCACAGCACTCCGGCGCCTCGTCGGCCTTGTCAGTGGCTCGTCCTAGCATGGTCTGAGAAAGACAAGGAACAGCGACGAGGGCGCCGCGACCGTCCGGCGGGGAGGTGGGTGTGGTGGATTCCGACGACGTCACGCCCACCCCTTCGGGAATCTCGCGCGGGTCGTCACCTGACCTTTCCGCCTTGCCGCCCGACGTCGCCGCGGCGGTGGGTGCGTTGCTGTCCGCGACCGACGCGGTGGCCGGGGTGGACACCACCGGCCTGGACGGTGCCCAGGCCGCGGTGATCGCTGCTGCAGCGGCGTCCGTGGTCAGCCGCCTCGGGGTGGTCGGCGCCCGGATGCTGCCGGTCATCGAGGCCGACGGGCTGTGGGCCCTGGGCGGGGCACGGTCGTTCCCGAGGTGGGTCGCCGCCCGGCACCGGGTCTCGGTGCGGACCGCACACGCCCAGGTGCGCCTGGGCCGGGCACTGCGTGACCATCTGCCCGCGACCGCGGCGGCCGGCGTGGCCGGGGTGATCACCCACGAGCAGGTCCAGCTGATCGGGACCATCGCCCCCACCACCCCGCTGCGGCGCGAGGTCCTCGCCGACCCGGGGAACGAGTGCAACGAGGCGTTCCTGGTCGGGCAGGCGAAGGTGTGGCCCGTGGACTCGTTGCGGATCCTCACCCGCCGGTGGGCTGCCGCTGCCGACCCCGACGCCGATGACCGCGGGTACCGCGAGGCGGCGGACCGTCAGCACTTCACGATGTCGCGGACGTCGGACGGGTACCACCTGGCCGGGCTGCTCACCATCGACAACGGCCAGTACCTCAAAGCCGCCCTCGAAGCGGTGACCCCCGTTCCCGCGGTCGGTGACGAACGGACCCCCGCCAAGCGGCGCGCCCAAGCCCTCGGCGACCTCGCCCGCGTCGTCCTCGACCGCGGCCTGACCGGCACCCGCGGCGCAGTCCGCCCCCACGTCAGCGTCCTGGTCCCCTACAGCGTCATCACCGACGCCGAAGCAGCCGCACACGCCCGGGCAGGCGCAGCAACAACCGCTCCGACAGCCGCGGCCAACGGAACGAGAGCCGGCGCGGACGGCGGCCAGGCCGAAGACAGCGCCGGCCCCGGTCCCGAGATGTCCACCGCGCACTCCACGGACGGCACGGACGGCGTCGTGGCGCCGGCCCGTGGCGAGGCCCCCGCCCAGCTGAGCGCACACGGCGCGCAGACCGAGCAACCCGAGCAGGCCGGCTACGTCGAGCGAGCCGAGGCCACCGAGGGGGCCGAGGCGGCCGAGGGGACGGTCCACCAGCCCGGGTCCGACGACCTGTTCACCGCCGCCGCGGTCAGCGGTCAGTCCCCGATCAGCATCCCGCAATACCACGACGGGACCCCCGTCCCGCGGGCGGCGTTGAACCGGCTCATGTGCGACGGCGGATTCACCCGGTTCCTCTTCTCGGCCGACTCCCAGATCCTCGATGTCGGCCGCGAGAAACGACTCTTCACCCCGCACATGCGCGCCGCGATCATCGCCCGCGACAAACACTGCGCGCATCCCGGCTGCACCGCACCACCGGTGCTCTGCGAAACCCACCACGTCGACCAATGGGCCCGCGACCACGGCACCACCAGCGTCACCAACGGAGTACTCCTGTGCTGGCACCACCACGACCTCATCCACCGCATGAACATCACCATCACCCGCGACACCAACACCTGGGCCTTCACCGACCGGCATGGCAGCCCCATCCACGCCACGACGGAGAAGTGGCCAGGTGACCGCGGATCACCCGACCCGGACGGATGATTGCCCGTGGTGACCGGCGACCGTTTCGGGCCGAGGGCAGGGCAGAGGCAGGGACGACCGGGGGCGCGACCGAGGCCACAACAGCAGGAGGTTGCGCACCCGGGCGTCACCGTTCCGCGACTTCGGCATCCCGCGAGGTCTCCTCGGACGTCGCGCCGGCAGGCGTCGTCGTGGGCCGGACGGCGGCCGCGGCGAGAAGAAGGCCCGCGCACAGCCAGAAGGCAGCCGGCGCCCCCGCGCGGCCGGCCAGCACGCCGGTCACCACGGCGCCCAGCGCCTGCCCGGCCGTCAGGGCGATGAAAACCGTGGCGGTGGCCTGTCCGGCGGCTCGGGGTCGGAGGGCGGCGGCCCAGGCGATCAGCACGCCGCTGAGTGCCGTGTACGCGCCGCCGAAGACCGCCCCGGCGACACCGGCGACGAGTGTTTGCCCGGGAGCGAGGACGAGCGCAGCGGTCCCCGCGGCCGTCGCGGCAGCCGTGAGCACCCACGCACGTCGCAGACCCAGCACCCGTACGGCGTCCCCGCTCAGCGCGCCGAGGACGGCCGCAGCACCGAGGAGGCACCACAGTGCAGCGGTGGTCCGCTCCGGCAGCCCGCCGGTGGTGGTGACGAGGTCGCGACCGAAGGTCCACACGGCTGCGCTGCCGGCGCCGGCGGCGAAGGCGGCGACGACCGGGCGGCGCATGGCCGTCCCCACGCCGACCCGCCGGACCGCCCGACGACCTCCCCCGTGGTCGCGCGCAACCGCGGCCCTGGGGGCCAGCACGTCCGACGATCCACCGCCGCAGCAGTGAGCAGGGCAGCCACCGCGGCGCAGGCCCAGAGCGGACGCCACGCCTGCGGCGCGGCGAGCGTCACTGCACCGGTGACGGCGACCCCGATGCCGGTGCCCGCATTCACCATCGCCTGGGCCCGCGCCACGAGCGGCTCGCGGACCGTCGAGGCGACCGCGACCACGAGTGCCGGGGACGCCGCACCCGCCGCGCTGCCTGCGACGAGCACACCGAGCGCCAGCGTCCCCGTGGACCACGACACCGCGACCAGCGAGGCACCGGACGCGGCCAGGGCGGCCGCCGACCACAGCACCACCCCCGCTCCGCGCCGGCCGATCAGGCGCTGCGCCGCCAGAGCGGCGACGCAGTAGGCGCCGAAGCTGCCCGATGCGATGGCCCCGGCGATCCCCGGCGACAGCGCAAAGTCCTCCGTGAGCTGCGGCAGCTGCAGCCCGTAGCCGTAGCGCACCAACCCGTAGGCCACCGCGATCAGGCCCGCCCCGGAGGCCAGCAGGCCCGCCGATCCGGTCCCCGACCGCGGCACCTGTAACGATCGTTTCACCATAGTGGTCGTTACAGTAGGGCCATGGCGGCGACGAGCGCGAGAGGAACGGCGCGCGAGCGCTTGCTCGACGCCGCCGAGGAGCTCTTCTACGAGCGCGGCATCGCGGCGACCGGGGTCGACGCCGTCCTGCGCCGTGCCGGGGTGGCGCCGGCGACCCTCTACGCGCACTTCGCCGGCAAGGACCACCTCGTCGCGGCCTACCTGCAGCGCCGCCACGAGCGGTGGCGTGCGACGTGGGACGACGTCCTGCAGCGGTGCGGTGCCGACGCGGACGAGCGCGCACTCTCGATCTTCGACGCCGTGGACGAGTTCCACCGCGACCACCCGTCGACGCGCGGGTGCGCCTTCCTCGCCGCCGCCGTGGAGGTGACCGACCCGGCACACCCCGCCCACCAGTGGCTCGCCGCCGACACGGCGTTCCTCGACGACCGCCTGCGCAGCCTCGCGGCGGCCACGGGCGCCACCGACCCGGCCGGCCTCGCCACCGAGCTGTTGCTGCTCTACGACGGCGCACTCGCTGCGCGGAGTCGCCGCGCCCTCGCCGACGACGACGCCCCCGCCCGACGCCGCCTCCCACGCGCGAGCTCGCGCGCGCAGCGATCGCCCGCCACCGCACCCGACCGGATTGACTCACGCCGGTGCTGATCCCCCGGTTCAGGAGTCCGTCCCGAACCGCCTAGTTTGACCGGGTGATCCCCGCTGACGTCGCCTTGCTGCGCACCCCGGTTCCCCCGCCCTCAGCCCCGACGGGACGACGGTCGTCTTCCCGGTCACCACACCCGACCCGGACACCGACGAGTACACCGGTCAGCTGTGGCGCGCTCCCGCCGACGGCTCGACCGAGCCTGTCCGGCTCACCCGCGGCCACCGCGACTCCGCGCCGGACTTCTCCCCCGGCGGCCGCTGGATCGCGTTCCTGCGGTCGGAGCCGACGGGCAAGCCCCAGCTCCACGTCGTCGAGGCGTCCGGCGGCGAGCCGGTCTGCCTGACGGACGCCCCGCTCGGGGTCTCCGAGCCTCGCTTCTCCCCGGACGGCGCGCGCCTGGCGTACCTGGCGCGCGTCCCCGAGGACGGCCGCTACGTCCCCGGCGGCGACCCGGGGCGGAGCCCCCGCGCCACATCACCACCTACCGGTACCGCGGTGACGGAACCGGGTTCTTCCGCGACCGCCCGCAGCAGCTCTTCGTCGTGGACGTCCCCACCGACCCGCGCCCCGGGGACCTCCCGGAGCCGGTCGCCCTCACGGCGGGCGACACCGACGTCGGCGCCCATCGCTGGCTGCCCGACGGCGACCACCTCGTCGCCGTCAGCGCCGTGCACCCCGGCCGCGAGGAGGACCTGCTGCGCGACGCCGTCGTCGTCGACGCGCGACCCGGCGCGGACGGCCCCACCGCCCCGCGGCCGCTGACCGACGGCGCCGGCACGTCGACGCTGGCGGTCGACACCGTGCTGCCCTCCGCCGACGGCCGCACCCTGTGGATGCTCGCGTCGGACCAGGGGCCCACGCGCCTGGAGTTCGTCGCGTCGCAGACCGGGCTGTTCTCGCTCGACCTCACCGCCGCGAGCCCCGTCCCCCACCGCCGCACCGACGTCGACGCCGTCGACCTCGTGCCCGGCCTGCTCGCCGTCGCGGGCGACGAGGTGCTCGTCGCCGACCAGCGCCGCGGCGCCGTCGTGCTCGTCGCGCTCCCGGCCGACGTCGCCGCCGACGTGGCACCCGCCGATGCCCCGACCGGACGGGTGCTGGTCGACTCGCCCGCGGTCGTGCAGGCCGTCGCTGCCGCACCGGACGGCGGCCGCATCGTCGTCACGGCGGCCGCCCCGAACTCGGCGGGCGACGTCCTGGCCGTCGACGCGTCGTCGGGCACCACCACCCGGCTCACCGACCTCTCGGCCGACCTGCGTGCGACCGGCCGGATCCGCACGCCGCGTGAGCTCACGGCCACCGCCCCCGACGGCTACCCGGTGCACGGGTGGGTCGCGCTCCCCGACGCCGACCGGCACGGCGCCGGACCGCACCCGGTGATCCTCATGATCCACGGCGGCCCGTACGCGCAGTACACGCACGCGCTGTTCGACGAGGTGCAGGTCCTCGCCGAGGCGGGGTACGCGGTGGTGTACGGCAATCCGCGCGGCTCCGCCGGGTACGGCCGCGCGCACGGCACCGCCATCCAGCGAGCCTTCGGCACCGTCGACACCGACGACGTCCTCGCGCTCCTCGACGCGGCCCTCGCCGACCCCGGCCTGGCGCTCGACGCCGACCGCACCGGCGTCATGGGCGGCTCCTACGGCGGCTACCTCACGGCGTGGCTCACCACGCGCACGCAGCGGTTCACCGCCGCCGTCGTCGAGCGCGGCTTCCTCGACCCGGTGAGCTTCGTCGGGTCCAGCGACATCGGCTGGTTCTTCGGGCTCCAGTACCTGGGTGACAACGACACGCCCGACGCCGCCGGTGCCCTCGCCGCGCAGTCGCCGATGGCGCACGTCGGCGACGTCCGGACGCCGACGCTCGTCATCCACTCCGAGAACGACTGGCGCTGCCCGGTGGAGCAGGGTCAGCGGTGGTTCGTCGAGCTCAAGCGGCGGGGCGTGGACACCGAGCTGCTGCTGTTCCCGGGTGAGGGGCACGAGCTGACCCGGTCGGGCCGGCCCCGTCATCGCGTGGCACGGTTCGACCACGTCCTGCAGTGGTGGTCGACCCGGCTGCCCACCTGACCACGGCTGTCCGCACCGGTCCACCGCGCGCACCGGACCACCGCCCGCGGCCGGTCACGGCCCTCACCGGCGCGGACGACGGACCCACGCCCACCGGCGGCGCTACGGTCCCCACCATGCGAACGATCACGGGCCCGGTCCGCTGGGGCATCATCGGCGTCGGCGACGTCACCGAGACCAAGAGCGGACCGGGCTTCCAGCAGGCCGAAGGGTCCGAGCTCGTCGCCGTCATGCGACGTGACGGCGTACGTGCCGCCGACTACGCCCGCCGGCACGGCGTGCCCCGGTGGTACGACGACGCGGACGCCCTCATCGCCGACCCGGACGTGGACGCGGTGTACATCGCGACGCCCCCGGACTCACACGCCGACTACGCGATCCGGGTCGCGGCCGCGGGCAAGCCCGTCTACGTCGAGAAGCCGATGGCGCGAACGTCGGCCGAGTGCGAGGCGATGATCGACGCCGCCGACCGCGCCGGCGTCCCGCTCTTCGTCGCGTACTACCGGCGGACGCTCCCGCGCTTCACCGCGGTGGGGACCCTCCTGGCCGACGGCGCCATCGGCACACCGCGCGCCGTCAGCGTGCGGCTGCAGCGGCCCGCCCCGACGTCCCCCGACGGCGTCCTGCCCTGGCGGCTGCGCCCGGAGGTCTCCGGCGGTGGGCTGTTCGTCGACCTCGGGTCGCACACGCTCGACCTGCTCGACCACCTGCTGGGACCGGTGACCGACTGCAGCGGGGTGGCGGCCGGCGCACCGCCGAGGAGCACGAGCGGCACCGTCAGCCCCGACAGCACCGCCGACGACAGCACCGCCGACGCCGGCACCGGCAGCGCCGGCACCGGCAACGTCGGCACCGGCAACGTCGACGGCACCGCCGACGCCGTGGGTCCTCTCGCCGAAGACGTCGTCGCCGCAAGCTTCTCGTTCGCGTCCGGCGTGCACGGGACCGGGCTGTGGCTGTTCGACGCCGCCGAGTCGCTCGACGAGGTCGAGATCGTCGGTGACGGCGGGTCGCTGCGCTTCTCCAGCTTCGGCCGCGAGCCGATCCGCGTCGTGACCCCCGGCGGCACCCGCGAGGTGAGCGCGCCGAACCCCGAGACGGTGCAGCTGCCCCTCATCCAGACCGTCGTGGACGAGCTCACCGGTCGCGGCCGGTGCCCGAGCACGGGACGCACGGCGCTGCGCACCACCCGGGTGATCGACACGCTGCTCGCCGGCCACCGCGCCGCGGCCGCGCGCTGAGCCGCGCCCCCGGACGACCTCGAGGCACCGGGTGCCCCGACCCGTCGGAGCCGCAGGCGCCCGGACCCGTGCGGACCCGCCCACCCGGTCGTAACGTCGACCTCGGGCACGCACCGCGGGCCCGCAGTCCGCAGGATCCGACAGGAGGACCACGATGGCGATCGACGGCGAGACCGGCGCCCTGACCGGGACGAAGGACAAGGACTACAACCTCATCTGGTTCGTCGAGGCGTGCCTGAGCAACGTGCTGCGCCTGCAGACGTACATCGACGACGCCGACCGCGACGGTGACACCGAGCTCGCGGAGTTCTTCCGCAAGGCTCAGGCCGACAGTCGCAAGGGAGCCGACCTCGGCAAGTCGATGCTCGCCGGCCGGCTCAGCTCGGCGGGCTGACGCGGCGCCTCACCGCGCCACGACGGCAGCGCGACGACACCACCACCGCGGCACGACCGCACCGGACCCCGTACCGACCCGTCTCGGTACGGGGTCCGACGCCGTCCTGGGGTACAAATGGACATCGGGATCCCGGGGTCGGAGTTGGCCCTGTGCGCTTGCTCCGACTTTGGGCAGCTGGTCCGACGCCGCGCGCTGTGCGCCGCCTCCACCGACCCTCCCGGAGCCCCCATGCCGACCGCTGCCCCCTCGACCCCGTCCCCGCGCGCGCGACCGGTGACCGCCCGAACCGACCGGCGGCCCGCCGAACGACAGGTGCCCTCGGTCTCCTCGCGGCGCTCGTCCTCGCCGGCTGCTCGTCCGCCGGCGCGGCATCCTCCGGCGGATCCGCCGACGACGCCCCGACCGCTGGGGACGCGAGCGCCTCTGCCGGTGCGGGCGAGGGCGGCGGCGGCTCCGCCGGTGCAGGCCAGGGCGCCGAGGCCGGCTACCCCGTCACGGTCGACAACTGCGGGTTCGACGTCACGGTGGACGCCCCGCCCGAGCGCATCGTGACCATCAAGTCGAGCACCACCGAGATGCTCCTCGCCCTCGGGCTGGGTGACCGGATCGTGGGCGCGTCGTTCCTCGACGGCCCCGTGCCCGAGTCCCTCGCTGCGGCCGCGACCGACCTGCCGGTGCTCTCGGAGCGCGCCCCCGGCCCCGAGGCCGTCCTCACGCTCGAGCCCGACCTCGTCTACGCCGGCTGGGAGAGCAGCTTCTCCACCGAGAGCGCCGGCGAGCGCGCGGCGCTGGCCGAGCTCGGGGTGGCGTCCTACGTGTCACCGTCGGCCTGCCGGACCGCCGGGTACCAGCCCGACCCGCTGACCTTCGACGACGTCTTCGCGGAGATCGAGGAGGCGGGCCGGCTCTTCGGCGCGCCGCAGGCCGCCGCCGACCTGGTCGCCGACCAGCGCGCCCGGCTCGACGACGTCGTCCCGGACGACGCCGGCCGCACCGCCCTCTGGTACTCCTCGGGCTCGGACGTCCCGTACGTCGGCGCCGGCATCGGTGCACCGCAGCTCGTCATGGACGCCGTCGGGCTCGAGAACATCGCCGGCGACGTCCGCGACACCTGGACGTCGTTCGCCTGGGAGGAGGTCGTGGCGGCGGACCCCGATGTCATCGTCCTGGTCGACGCCGAGTGGAACACGGCCGAGAAGAAGATCGACGTCCTCGAGGGCAACCCCGCGACCGCGCGCCTGACGGCCGTCCGCGAGGGCAGCTACCTCGTCGTCCCGTTCCCCGCCACCGAGGCCGGCGTCCGGACCGTCGACGCCGTGCACGACCTCGCGGGCCAGCTCGCCGACCTCCGCGTCCCGGAGTGACAGCCGTGACACCGGCGACAGCCACGACAGCGATGACAGCGACGACACCGACGACGGCGACCCGGCCGTGACCCAGACCGCCCACCCCCGCAGCGGAGCCCGCGCCGTCCCCGACGCCGCCGGGGCCACGTCCCCGCGGTCCGGGCGCGCGCTCGGCACGGGCGGCGAGCCCACCGGCGAGCGCACCGGCGAGCGCACCGGCGACAGCGTGGACGCAGGCACCGGCGCGAGCAACCTCGACCGCTCCGACGCCGGCCGACGCCGCCGGCCGGTCCCCGCCCCGGTCCTCGTCGTCCTCGCCGGCGTCCTGCTCGCGGCCTCGGTCGTGCTCTCCATCACCGTCGGCCCGGCCCAGATCAGCGCGACGGAGGTGTGGCGGTCGGTCGCCTCGCACGCCGGCCTGGGCACCACGCCGCTCACCGAGCTGCGCGACGCGATCGTGTGGGAGATGCGCCTGCCCCGCGTGCTCACCGCCGGTGCCGTCGGGGCCGGGCTCGCGCTGGCCGGCGCGGTCATGCAGAGCCTGACCCGCAACCCGCTGGCCGACCCCTACCTGCTCGGGCTGTCCTCCGGGGCCTCCCTGGGGGCGGTCGGCGTCCTCGTGCTCGGAATCGGCGTCGCGCTGCCGGCCGCGGCGTTCCTCGGCGCCACCGGGGCCCTCGTCGCGACCCTCGCGCTGGCCGGGTCGCTCGGCGCCCTGACCCCCACGCGCACGGTGCTGGCCGGCCTCGCGGTCGCGCAGCTGTGCGCCGCCGCGACGTCGTTCGTCATCTTCTGGTCGTCGACCGGGGACTCCTACCGCGAGATCCTCAGCTGGCTGATGGGCTCGCTCGGCGGCGCGACGTGGTCGAGCGTCGTGATCGCCACGACCGCGCTTCTCGTCGTCGGCACGCTGCTGGCCTCGGCCGGCGGCACGCTCGACGCCTTCGCCTTCGGCGACACGTCCGCCGCCGCGCTGGGCGTCGACGTCCGGCGGACCCGCTGGGTCATGCTCACCGGCGTCGCACTCCTGACGGGCGGCATGGTCGCCGTCAGCGGCTCGATCGGCTTCATCGGCCTGATCCTCCCGCACGCCACGCGGCTGCTGGTCGGTGCCCGCCACCGCGTGCTGCTGCCGCTGTCGGCGCTCGTCGGCGCGTCGTTCCTCATCTGGGCGGACACGCTCGCTCGCACGGTGTTCGCCCCCCGCGAGCTGCCGGTCGGCGTGCTGACGGCGTTCATCGGGGCCCCCGTGTTCGCGTGGATCCTGCGCCGCCGCCGGGCCGCGGCATGACCCTGCAGGTGCGAGGCGGCGGCTGGCGGGTCGGTGACGCGACGATCCTGCACGACGTCGACCTCACCGTCCCGGAGGGCACCGTCACCGGTCTGCTCGGACCCAACGGCTCGGGCAAGTCGACCCTGCTGCGCCTCGTCGCGGGCGTGGGCGGCGCCCTGCCCGGGCGGTCGTCGTCCACCGGCGCGGTGCTGTGGCGCGGCGACGACCTGCTCGCGCTGCGCCCCCGCGACCGTGCCCACCGGGTCGCCCTCGTGGAGCAGGACGCGCAGACCGAGGTGGACCTCTCCGTGCACGACGCCGTCGCGCTGGGCCGCACCCCCACCGCTCGCGCTGGGCGGCGGACTCCCCGCCGACGTCGCCGCGGTCCGCACCGCCCTCGCCGCGGTGGACCTCGCGGGCCTCGCCGACCGGCGGTTCGGCACGCTGTCCGGCGGCGAGCGGCAGCGGGTGCACCTCGCGCGGGCACTGGCCCAGGAGCCCGAGCTGCTCCTCCTCGACGAGCCGACCAACCACCTCGACGTCGCGGCCCAGCTCGCCGCGCTCCACCTCGTGCGCGGGTCCGCCGGCGCCGGCACGACGGCGCTCGTCGCCCTGCACGACCTCAACCTCGCCGCCGCCTACTGCGACCACGTCGTGGTGCTCTCCCGCGGCCGCGTCGTCGCGGCCGGCCCCGTCGACGACGTGCTCGTGCCCGAGGTGCTGGACCCCGTCTACGGCGTCTCGACCACCGTGCTGCGCCATCCCCTGACGGGACGCCCGGTCCTCACCTTCGCGGCCGCGACCACCCCCGCGTGATCTGGAGCGTCCGACCCGCCGGCATTCACGGCATCAACGGCATCGACAGCGCCGGCGGCGTCGTGCCGAGGCCCTAGATGTTGTGGCTCATGAGGTTGGTGACGCCGGCGGGGGTGTGAGGGAGGGGTAGGTCCCGGCGGCAGGATGGAAGTGCGACCAACCTCCTGCGAGCTGAAGGACCTACCCCTCGATGACCCACGCTAACGCTCCGTTGACCCCTGCCGGCCGGCTCCGTCTGGTCCTGCGGTGCGAGTCCCGTCCGATCGCGCACGTCGCGGCTGAGGCCGGGGTGTCGCGCCAGTGCCTGTCGAAGTGGAAGACCCGGTACGACGACCTCGGCGACGCCGGCCTGGTCGACCGGCCCAGCGTCCCGCACCGCACCCCGACCCAGGTCCCGGCCGACGTGGTCGAGCAAATCGAGACGTGGCGGCGCACGCACAAGTGGACCGCCCGGCAGATCCACCTCGAGCTGATCCGCACCGGACACACGGTGTCCCTGGCGACCGTGTCACGGTGGCTGGTCCGGTTGGGGATCAACCGCCGCCGCGACATCGACCCCGACGGGCAGACCAACCGCACCACCACGGCGATCACGGCCCGGTACCCCGGGCACATGGTGCACTTGGACGTGAAGAAGGTCGGCCGCATCCCCGACGGGGGCGGATGGCGCGCCCACGGCCGCGGCTCAGCCCAGGACAAGGCCGCCCGGCGCGCCAAGACAACCGGGGCCCGTGCGGGGTACGTGTACCTGCACTCGGCGATCGACGGGTACTCCCGGCTGGCGTACACCGAACACCTCGCGGACGAGAAGGCCGTCACCACCATCGGGTTCTTCCACCGGGCCCGGGCGTTCTTCGCCGCTCACGGCATCGTGCGCCTGGTCCGCGTCGTCACCGACAACGGCGCTAACTACAAGGCCACCGCGTTCGCCCGCACCGTGACCGCCGTCGCGTCCCGCCACCAGCGCATCCGCCCCCACACCCCGCGCCACAACGGCAAGGTCGAGCGGTACAACCGGACCCTGGCCGAGGAGCTCCTCTACGCCCGCGTCTGGACCTGCGAGGACGAGCGCGCCGCGGCCATCACGATGTGGAACGTGCACTACAACTACCATCGCGCTCACACTGCCGCCGGCAACCAACCACCGGCCTCACGCCTGCACGCAGGCGTCACCAACGTCCTGAGCCAGAACACCTAGACCGTCTGCGCGTCCGCCGCGCCACGGACGACGCGGTCCCGCCCGGTCGCCTTCGCCCGGTACACCGCCCGGTCGGCGGCGGCCATCAGCGCCGCGGGGTCGGTGCGGTCCGTCGCGCACGTCGCGACCCCGACGCTCACGGTCACCGCCCCGTCGCCGGTGACCGCGCGGACCTGCTCGCGCACGCGTTCCGCGACCCGCACGGCGTCGTCGGTGGTCGTCGCGGGGAGCAGCAGGGCGAACTCGTCGCCACCCAGCCGCCCGGCGGTGTCGATCGCGCGGGAGACCCCGCGCAGGATGGCGCCCACGCGCTGGAGCACGGCGTCCCCGGCGGGGTGCCCCAGACCGTCGTTGACGGACTTGAACTGGTCGATGTCGATCACCAGGAGGCTCAGCGGGTGCGCCGGCCCGGCGACCTCGGCGGCGTCGGCGAGCCGCTCGTGGAACGTCCTGTTGTTGACGCAGCCGGTGAGCCCGTCGAGCTCGGCGAGCCGCTCCACGCGGCGGGCCCGGCTCGCGGTGCGCCGGTACGCGCGCACGTGGTTGTGCGACGCGAAGGCGCAGGTCCCGGTGGTGACCGTGAGCAGCAGCGCGCCGGTCACGAGGTACCGGGCGTCGGGCGCGCCGCCGGTCAGCGATACCCCGAGGAACCCGGTCACCGCGAGCGCGCCGGCCACCACCATGCCGCCGGGCGGGTACGCGAGGGCGGCGTGCGCGAGGAGGATGTACAGCATCTGCAGGTAGGGGCTGTACGCGCCGCCGTCGAGCACCGCCATCGTCAGCACGAGCGTCAGCCCGGCGGTCTCCCACGCGTCGAAGAACAACCGCCCTGCCGGGTGCCGCACGACGCGTCCCACCGGTACGAGCAGCAGGAGCGGGGAGAGCACCATCACGGTCAGGCAGATGCCGTAGCGCAGCGCCTCGTGCGCGGGTGCGTCGGACATCCAGGTGTCGAGGACCGCGACGGCCGGCAGCACGGTGCACAGCAGCACCCCCAGGACGGCATGGCGTCGCCAGAAGAGCACTTGCTCCTCGTCCTGCGCCAACGGCTTCACACCTGTCCATCGGAGGACGGGCCCGGTCCTTGACCGCACCGTGAGCGTTCACCCGTCCGGCCGTGCACGAGCGCGCCGACACACCGTCCGTGACTTGCTCGTGGCGTCGTTTTGACAGACCCTCGGCACTCAGCGTTCCATTCTTCGCGGGGGCAGGTCTCACTCGTACCGGTGACGGCTCGACACCGCGGGACGCCGGCCCCGGCTGCCCGATCCGACCCGATCGAACTGTGAGCCGATGCCGCGCAGCACCCGCCAGCCCGGACGTCCGGGCGCCGCCGTGCCCTCGAGCCGGGCACGTCGGCCGTGGTCCGTCCGGGCGCACCTGTGGACCGTCCTCGCGGTCGCCGTCGTCGTGCTGGCTGCCTCCCTCGGCTCCGGCTACGTCTGGAGCGCCGCCCAGGCCGAGCGGTACGCCACCTCCCGGATGACCGACCAGGCGCGCATCGCCGCGCAGGAGATCACCGACGCCCTGGGCCTGGCGACCGACCAGGTCGAGCGCCTCGCCGCACAGCCGACGCTCGCCCTAGCCTTCGAGGGGCCGAACGACTGCACCCTGGTCGTGGGTGGGGGCGAGGCATTCCCGGACGCCCGTGCGGCGCTCGTCGCGCCGGACGGCCGGGTCGGGTGCTCGTCGGAGCCGTCGCTCGTCGACCTCGAGGTGCACGGCGGCTCACCGTGGCTCGCCGAGGCGCTCGGCGCCCCCGGGCTCACCATCCACTGGCCCGCGACGGACGCCGTGACCGGACGCCGGGTGGTGGTCGTCACCCAGCCCATCGCGGGCCCGAGCACCGAGCCGAACGACGGGCCGACCGACGGGCCGAGCACCGAGCCGGCCGGGGTGGTCGCGGTGTTCCTCGACGCCACCCACGCGGCCACGGCGCTCGCGACCACGCAGGCCCTCCCGGCCGACGCCGCCCTGCTCGTGGTGGACCGCACCGGGGCCGACGTCGTGTCCACCTCGACGCCGGACCGGGCCGGCGCCGACCCAGCGGCTGCCGACCCCGCGCCCGCCGGCGCAGCGCCCGCCGACGCCCCGCCAGCCGAGGCAGCCCCCTCCGACCCCGCAGCCCCCGACGCGTCCCGCGTCGGCGGGATGGGGGCGGGCGGCACCGGACGCTGGGCCGGACCGGACGGCGTGGTCCGCACCCAGGCGTCGGCCGACGTCGCCGGCCTGCCCTGGCGCGTGGTCGCGGGTCTGGAGCACTCGACCGTGCTGGAGTCCGCACGCGGGACGCTCGTCCGGCAGGCCCTCACCGGTGGCGCGGCGCTGCTGCTCCTCGCCGCCGCGCTCGCCGTCCTCGACCGCCGCGTCGCAGGACCGCTGCGTGCGCTGACGAGCAACGCCGTGCGCGCCCGGGACGACGCCGGGGACGCCCGTGTCCCCGAGGACGGCGCCGCGGAGCTCGTGGAGCTCGCCCGCGCCTACAACTCGATGCTCGACGTGCGCGCCGGGCAGGAGGCGCGACTGGCCTACCAGGCGTCGCACGACCGGTTGACCGGCCTGCCCGACGCCGACTGGGCGCGCGCCCGCCTCGACCTCCTGCTGTCCCGGGCGACCGGTCCCGCGCGCCCCGGTGTGCTCCATCTCGGTCTCACCGACTTCGACGCCATCGCCACGGGCATCGGACCCGACGCGGCCGACCGCGTCGTGATCGAGGTCGCGGCGCGGCTGCGGTCCGGCGTGCGGCCCGGCGACGCACTCGCGCGTGCGGCCGGCGACGGCTTCCTCGTGGTGTGCGAGGACCTCACCCGGGACGAGGCGATCGACCTCGCGCAGTCGTTGCACGTCGCCGTCGGTGAGCCGATGGGCTGGCCGGCGCCGGGCGTGGTCGTGCGGGTCACGGCCGGCATCGGGCTGGCAGCCGACGGGCCGGCAGCAGACGGGTCGGCAGCCGACGTATCGGCAGGCGACGGGTCGGCAGCCGACGGTCCCGTAGGCGATGACCCAGGCGACCGGGCGCGCGACGGCGGGCGGCACGCCGGGCGCACCGCCGACGACCTCCTCCGGGCGGCGGCCACGGCCCTGGGGCACGCCCAGTCCGGCGGCCGCGTGCTGTCGGTCTTCGACGACTCGATGCGGGTGCGCGCCACCCACCAGCTGGAGACCGAGCACCGGCTGCGTCGAGCGCTGGCCGGTGACGAGCTCGTCGTGCACTACCAGCCGATCGTCGACCTCGACTCGGGCCGCATCACCGGCGCCGAGGCGCTCGTGCGCTGGGAGGACCCCGAGCGCGGCCTCGTGCCGCCGCTGCAGTTCATCCCGGTCGCCGAACGGTCGGGCCAGATCACCGCGATCGGCGACCTCGTGCTCAGCCGCGCCTGCCGTCAGGCCGCGCAGTGGCAGCGCACCGACCACCCGTTCGTCATGTCGGTCAACGTCGCCGCCGCCCAGCTGCTCGACGACGACTTCGCCCGGTGCGTCGCCCAGGTGCTGCGGGACACCGGTCTGGCACCGCACCACCTGTGCCTGGAGGTCACCGAGAGCGCGGTGGTGCGTCGCGCCGGCGGTGGCATCGAGAACCTCCACCGCCTGCGTCGCCTCGGGGTCCAGGTCGCCGTGGACGACTTCGGGACGGGGTACTCCTCGCTGTCCTACCTGCAGCACCTGCCGATCACGTCGCTCAAGATCGACCGGTCGTTCATCACCCGCATCGAGCACGACGGGCGGGACCGGCACCTGGTCGACGCCGTGCTCGGCATGGCGCGCGCGCTCGACCTCGCCGTGGTCGCGGAAGGGGTCGAGACGGAGGGCCAGCGCGACCTGCTCGGCGACCTGGGGTGCGCGTCGGCGCAGGGCTACCTCTTCGGCCGACCGTGCCGGGCCGACGACTTCACGCCGCTGCTCGCACCGGGCGCCCGGGTGCGCTGACGCCCGACGTCAGGCCGGCGTGGGGTAGCCCTCGATGCCCGACAGCCGCAGCGCCTGGTCGACCGTGGGGCTCGACCTGAACGAGCACACCCCCGGTCCGCCGGCGGCCACCTGCAGGAGCATGAGCATGCGGACACCCTCCGCGCAGAAGAAGGTGACGTCGCGGCAGTCCACCTCGACCGGTTCGTGGCTCGAGCGCACGGCCCCCAGCACGCGGGTGAACTGCGCCCGCAGCGCCGTGTCGACCTCACCGGTGAAGCGCACGAGCAGGCGCCCGCGCCGTGCCTGGAGGGTGACGTCACCGGCGGGGCCGACGCCGGTCGGCGGGATGGTCCGGTACGGCAGGGTCTGGGTCATGGTGCGTCCTGACGATCACGGCGGCAGCGAGGTGCGGCGCGTCCTGCGGGCCGGGGCCCGACGGACGTCGTCGGCGACCCGCTCAGCGTGCCACGTCACCTGACGTCTTGACCAGGGTCGGCACCCATATGACTGACAGGCATCGGCTGCACCCGGCCGATCCCGCACCCGTCAGGACGACGCCCTGGCCGGCTCGGGGACGACGCGGTCCGGCCGCGGCGGCGCCGTCGACCCGCGGTGCAGCACCTCGGCGCTGAGCGACGTCGTCCTCGGCGGGCCCGGGGCGCCGATGACGTCGAGCAGCCGGGCGAGCGCGGCCTCGCCGAGGGCCACCGCGTCCTGCCGGACCGCCGTCACGCCCGGGGTCACGAGCCTCATCCAGGTGGCGTCGTCGTACGCCGCCAGGCTGAGGTCCGCCGGCAGCCGCAGTCCCACGTCGGACGCCGCCCGCCACGCCCCCTCGGCCAGCGGTGCACCCGCGGCGAACACCGCGGTGGGGGCGCCGGGACCCGTGAGCAGCGCACGCACCCGGTCCCGCGCGGTCGCGGCGTCCGGCGGGCAGGTGACGACCAGCGCGTCGTCGACCGGCACCCCGGCGGCGCGGCACACCTCGAGGTACGCGCGGTGACGGTCCCGCGCCGTGCTCGAGCCCGAGTCGTCGACGAGCAGGGCGAGCCGCCGGTGCCCCAGGGCCAGGAGGTGCTCGGTGACCTCCCGCGCAGCGGCGTGGTTGTCGACCACGACGGCGTCCACCGGGCCGTCACCGACGTGCCGGTCCACCTGCACCACCGGGACGCGCTGACCGGCGAGGAAGCTCGTCACCTGGTCGGACAGCGGCGCCACGAGCACCCCGGCGACGCGCAGCGCGACGAAGCGCCGGGCCGCCTCGACCTCCCCGCCAGCGGAGCCGTCCCCGTCGGCGAGGATCATCGCGAAGCCGCGGCGGCGTGCCCCTGGCTGATCCCGGCCGCGACGTCGGCGAAGAACGAGTCGCGCAGCTCGGGGACGAGGACGCCCACGGAGCGTGACACGCGCTCCTTGAGGTGCCGCGCCATGTCGTCGGGCACGTACCCGAGGGCGTCGGCGGCCGCCTGGACGCGCTCGCGCACCCCGAGGCCGACGTAGCCGCGGCCGGTCAGCGCGCGCGACGCCGTGGACCGCGACACCCCGGCGGCCTCGGCGACGTCCTTGATCGTGGCGCGTCGCTGCGCCGACCCCCGGCGGTGCGGCGGCTCGTCGGTGCCCGTCACTGTCCTCACCCGCCCGTGAGCGTCCCGCGCCGCCCGGTCAGCCCTTGGAGCCGGTGGTCGCGATGCCCTCGACGAAGTGCTTCTGGCCGAGGAAGAACAGGATGATCATCGGCACGGTCGTGATGACGCTGGCCGTGACGATGATCTCCCAGTGCCACTCCCCGCCGAAGCCGTAGCGGTCGACGAGCGACTTGAGCCCCCGGGGGATGGTGAAGGTGCTGGAGTCGCGCAGGTAGATGAGCGGGCGCATGAGGTCGGTCCACGCGGCCTGGAACTCGAAGAGCAGCGTCACGACGATCGCCGGCTTCGTCAGCGGCATCGCGATCCGCCAGAAGATGCCCCAGTTGTTCGCGCCGTCGATCTTGGCGGCCTCGAACAGCTCGCGCGGCAGCCCGAGGAAGAACTGCCGGAGCAGGAAGATGTAGAAGGCGCTGCCGAACAGGTTGCCGGCCCACAGCGGGTACAGGGTCCCGGTCAGCCCGAGGGAGTTCCAGATGAGGAACGTGGGGATCATGGTGACCGCACCGGGGAGCATCATGGTCGCCAGCACGAGACCGAACAGCGCCCCCGCCCGCGGAAGCGGAAGTAGGAGAAGCCCCACGCCACCAGCGCGCTCGAGACGGTGACCGTCGTGGCCGCCAGCACTGTGACGAGCAGGGTGTTGCCGAGCCACAGGAGCATCGGCGCCTCCTGCCACACCTCGACGTAGTTCGCCAGCGTGAACGTCTCGGGGATGATCTTGTTGTCGAACACCTCGCCGCGCGGCTTGAAGGACGCCGAGACCAGCCAGACGAACGGGTAGATGAAGATCACCGTGCACGCGAGGAGCGCGAGGATCACCAGGACCCGGCCCGGCGTCATCGGCTTGTGGTGGTCGCGGTGCAGCCCGCCGGTGTTGTCGACGACGGCGGCCCGGCCCACGTTCTCCCGCGCCATGGACTCGGTCGTGGCGTTGGGCGTCATCGCTGCTCCCCTCGTAGTAGACGAAGCGCTTGGAGACCCTCAGCTGCACGAGCGTGATGAGCAGGATGATGACGAACAGGACCCAGGCCAGCGCGGACGCGTAACCCATGTTGAGGAACTCGAACGCCTGGCGGAACAGGTAGATCGAGTAGAACTCGGCCGCCTCGTTGCTGTAGGTCGAGTTCCCGGCGCCGAAGTACGCGGTGTACGCCTCCGTGAATGACTGCAGCGCGTCGATCGAGTTGATGATGAAGATGAAGAACAGCGGCCCGCTGATCATCGGCACGGTGATCTTGATCGTCTTCTGCCACGCGTTCGCACCGTCCACGCGCGCGGCGTCGTAGAGCTCGGTCGGCACGTTGCGCAGCGCCGCGAGCAGGATGATGACGGACGACCCCACCGCCCACAGGCTCATGAGGATGAGCCCCGGCTTGACCCATGCGGAGTCCGTCGTCCAGTTCGGGCCGTCGATGCCGAACCAGCCGAGCACCTCGTTGATGAGCCCGTCCTGGCCGTTGAACAGCAGCAGCAGCAGCACGCCGACGGCGACCGGCGGCGTCATGCGCGGCAGGAAGAACGCGGTGCGGAAGAAGCCCGCCGACCGCCCGGCCTGGTTGAGCAGCAGGGCAAGGGCGAGCGAGACGACCACCTGCAGCGGGACCTGGATGATCGCGAAGTAGAACGTGTTGCCGATCGCCCGGCGGGCGTCGTCGTCGGTCACCAGCCGCTCGTAGTTCTCGAGCCCGACGAAGTTCGGGGCGTTGAAGACGTCGTAGTCCGTCAGCGACAGGTAGCCGCTGTACAGCACCGGCCACAGCGTGAGCACCAGGAACCCGAGGATCCACGGGCTGATGAACAGCAGCGCGGCGCGGGTCTCCCGGCGCCGGTTCGTGCGCTGCGCCTCGCGCGCCCGGCCGGGGCCGGACGACCCGTCGGCGGTGCGGGCGGCGCGCGCCGTGCGCGCGTCCCCCGCACCGCGGGTCGTGGTGCTCACGACGTCATCCCTCTTGCTCGTCCCAGGTGGCCCAGGCCTGGTCGAGGGCCTCCTGGGCCTCCTCCTGCCCCTGCTCGAGCGACTCCTGCGGCTCCGCCTGCCCGTTGAGGACGCGGTTGACGGCGTCCTGCCACGCGGACTTGAACTCGGCGTCGGCCGGGTTGGCCGGCAGCGAGAACGAGTTGTCGTTCGCGGTGTAGGCCGCGTCGATCGCGGACGCCCACGGCTCGGGGACGTCGTCGCCGATCATGTCGCGGATGGCTGCGTCGGCCTCGGTGTTGGCGGTGGGCTGCAGGCCGGTGAACGGCTGACCCTCCTCCGCCCGGATGTCCGCACGCGCCTGCGCCGCGGCCATCCAGGAGTCGGCCTCCGTCATGACCTTCATGTACCGGCAGGCGGCCTCGGGGTTGGTCGAGTCCGCCGGGATGGCCCACGAGGACCCGGACCCGTAGGCGAGCGGGTCGCCCTCGCGGTCGTGCACCGTGTCGAACACCATGGGGGCGTCCGGGGAGACGTCCTGGAGCACGTTGACGTACCAGGTCTCCATCGGCATGGCGCCCAGCACGTCGGTCGCGAACTGGTTGCCCTCACCGAAGAAGTCGGCCGAGTCGCGGTAGGCCTTGACCGCACCGAACCCACCCTGCAGGTCGTAGACGTTCACGGCCCACTCGAGTGCCTCCACGACCGCGGGGTCGTCGATGTGGGCCGTCCGGCCGTCCTCGGAGAGCAGGTCCACGCCGTTGGCCCTGGCCCACAGGGGCAGGAACTCGGGGAGCTTGCTGTCGAAGCCGATGACGCTGAGGCTGCCGCCGTCGTTCACCATCATGGCCTCGGTGGCCGCGGTGACCGCGTCCCAGTCCGAGCCGTTGACGTCGTCGATCGTCAGGCCGGCGGCGGACAGCAGCTCGGAGTTGGCCATCGTGATCGCCAGACCGTTGAACTCCGGGATCGCGTAGATCTGGTCGTCGAACGTCACCTGCTCGAGCGCGCTGTCGAGGTACTGCGACGTGTCGATGCCCTCGCCCTCGATGCAGCTGTCCAGCGGGATGATCGCGCCGCGCGAGGCGAAGGTGCCGATCTGGTCGCGGTTGGCGTACACGAGCTCGGGCGGGTCGCCCGCGGCGACGGCGGACAGGAACTGCTGGATGTCGAGGTCGCCCTCGATGAGCGTGACGTCGACCTCGGGCATCTGCTCCTCGACGCGGTCGAGGCGGGCGGTGGCGACCTCGTCACCGGCACCGAAGCCCATGATCGACAGCTCCCCGCTGAGCTCGGCACCGGAGTCGTACTCGGTGTCGTCGTCGCCTCCGGAGCCACCCGTGCCGGTCGCGCAGCCGGCGAGCGCGAGGCCGGCGGCGACGGTGAGGGCGGTCCAGCGCCATGGTGTTCGCTTCATCGGTTCATCCTCTTCGTCAGGGCCTGTGCGGCGCCTCGGAGGTGGGCGTCGTGCCCGTCGGGCGGACGGGCGGGCGCGCCGCCCGCGCTGGCGGGATCTCTCCGGTGCCCGATGGCTCGGCGTGGGTGCGCCAGCAGTGAGAACGTAACCACTTCGCTCCGGGGCCAGCAACCGGGGTGCGGGTCGCCGGGAGCCGCACGTCTGGCCGCCCCTACCCTGGGGTGCGCCCGCCGGGTGCCGGACCACGAACGGAGCTGCTCCATGCGCGTCGGCGTCATCGGCCTGGGCTCCATCGCCCGCAAGGCCTACGTGCCGGTCCTGGCCACGACGCCGGGCGTGACGCCGGTGCTGGTGACCCGCGACCCGCGCACGCTCGCCGACGTGGGCGACGCGGTGCGCGCGGCGGACCGGTTCACGTCCGTCGACGACGCGATCGACGCCGGCCTCGACGCCGCCCTCGTGCACACGCCGTCGTCCACCCATCCCGCGATCGCCGGCGCGCTGCTGCGTGCGGGCGTGCCCGTGCTGGTCGACAAGCCGCTCGCGACCGACGCCGCGGCGGCACGCGCGCTCGTCGACGTCGCCGAGGCCGCCGGGGTGACGCTCACGGTCGGCTTCAACCGGCGGCACGCACCGGCGGTCACCGAGCTCGCGGGTTGGCCCGACCGTGACGTCGTCGTGCTGCACAAGCACCGGTCGCACCCGCTCGGGCCCGCGCGGGACATGGTGTTCGACGACTTCATCCACGTCGTGGACACCGTCCGGTTCCTCGTGCCGTCGCCGCTGGCGGACCTGCGCATCCAGGTCCGCACCGCCGACGACGGCGCCTGCCGCCGGGTCGCGGTCCAGTTCACCGGCGAGGGACGGCTCGCGATCGGGATCATGAGCTGGACGGCCGGGATGTCGCACGAGCTGCTCGACGTCGTCGGGGACGGTCGCCGCCGCCAGGTGACCGACCTCGCCGACGTCGTCGACCTCGTCGATGACGAGCGCCTCGTGCGCCGCGACGGGTGGGCCCCGGCGACGCGGCTGCGCGGCTTCGACGCGATGTGCGCCGAGTTCCTCGGTGCGGTCCGCGACGGCCGGCGGATGCACGCGACCGACGCGCTGGTCACGCACGACGTCTGCGAGCAGGTCGTGCGGGCGGCCGAGAAGGCGGCTCAGCCGGCCTGAGGCCCGCTCCCCCACACCCCCGAGGTGCCACGCCGGTGGCTGCCGAGCAGGTGGGTGTCGACGATCCCGACGGCCTCCATGAGCGCGAACATCGTGGTCGGCCCGACGAACACGAAGCCGCGGCGGCGCAGGGCCGCGGCGAGCGCCTCCGACTCGGGCGACCGGGTCGGGACCTCGGCCGCGGTCCGCGGGCGGGGGTGCGCTCGGGCCGGTGCGACCAGACGAGCTCGACCAGGCCGCCGTCGTCCCGCAGCGCGACGGTGGCGCGCGCGTTGGTGACCGTCGCGAGGACCTTCGCGCGGTTGCGCACGATGCGGGCGTCCGCCAGGAGGCGGGCGACGTCGTCGTCGGTGTAGGCCGCGACCCGGTCGGGGTCGAACCCGTCGAAGGCCTCCCGGAAGGCGGGGCGCTTGCGCAGGATGGTCGCCCACGACAGCCCCGACTGAAACGCCTCGAGGGTCAGCCGCTCGAACATGCCACGCTCGTCGCGGACCGGCATCCCCCACTCGGTGTCGTAGTACGTGCGCAGCAGCGGGTCGGTCGCCGCCCAGGCGGGCCGGGCCAGCCCGTCCTCCCCCACGACCGTGCCGTCCGGCACGTCGGCGACCGGGGCTGCGTCCGGGCGCGCGGTTGAGCCCGCGCCTGAGCCCACCGCCGGGCGCGCGGCCGTGCTCGGGGCCGGGTCGCGGACGTCGTCGGTGGGCACGCACCCACGGTAGCCAGCCGCGGGTCCCGAGGTCCGCGGATGCCCGACGACGCCGCCCGGGGCACCCTGGGGCAGGACCGGACAGGGGGCCTCGCGTGATGCTGCCGACCATCTCCACCCTCGACGAGCTCGTCGGGCTGGTGGAGCAGGGGGACGCCGACCTGTACGTCCGGTGGTCCCTGGGCCCGCACACCGACCTGGACGGTGACGGCCGCGCGACCAGCCGGGACGCCCTCACCGGCATCGAGCTGCCCGGTGTCTCGGCCAACTCCCTGCGGGTCGAGCCGTGGTGGGGCGACCGGCCGCTCCGGCTCTGGGTGGCCCGCCGGCTGTACGACTACCGCCACCTGCGCGACCTGCGCGGTCCCGGCGTGCGCGCGTGGATCCTGCGGGGCCGGGAGTGCAGCCGCGGTCCGGACAACGAGCCGCTGGTGCAGGACATCCACCCGGTCGCGTGGGTCGACGACGCCGCCCTCCATGAGTGCGAGCGGCTCGTCGCGGAGCAGCACTCCCCGGAGTGGGGACCGCTGGACCGGCGCGGCTGACCGAGCGCCTCAGCCCCCGGGGCGCCCGAGCGCGAGCAGCGCGATGTCGTCGCTGCGGTGCCCGGACGCCAGTGCCGCGAGCAGCGCGTCGCAGAGCAGCTCGGGGTCGTGGGTCCCGGCTCCCGCGGCCGCGCGGCGCAGGCGCTCGAGGCCCACGTCGAGCGACTCCGTCCGGGTCTCGATGAGCCCGTCGGTGTACAGCAGCATGGTGGTCCCGGGGGCACCGTGCCGGACCACTCCGGCGCGGCCCCGAGCCGGACGCCGAGCGGCGTCGTCGGCTCCACTGGCAGCCCGTGCGCCTCGCCGTCGCTGACGAGCAGCGGCGGCGGGTGCCCGGCCGAGGCGAGCAGAACCCGACCGGTGGCGGGCCAGAGCCGGCCGAACACCGCGGTGGCCATGCGCTCGAGACCGAGCACGGGCCAGCTCGCCTGCATCCGGTCCACGACGGCGGCGGGTGACGCCCCCTCGGCGACCAACGCGCGGTACACGCTGCGGATCTGACCCATGGTGGCGGCCGCGGTGAGGTCGTGCCCGACGACGTCGCCGACCGCGAACGCGATGGACCCGTCCGCCAGGGGAAGGACGTCGTAGAAGTCCCCACCGACCTCGGCCCACCGGGAGGCGGGCAGGTACCGCACACCGACCTCGAGGCCCGCGACCGGGGGCGGCGGCGGCGGCAGCAGCCCGGCCTGCAGCGCGTGGGAGGCGCGGTACTCGACGTCGAACCGCTCCGCCCGCGCGGCCACGAGCGCGACCTGCTGCCCGAGCTCGAGGGCGATGTCGACGTCGGCCTCGGTGAAGGGCGGCCGGTCCGGTCCGGCGGCGAGCGTGATCGCCCCGAGCAGGCGGTCCTCGGTCAGGAGCGGGACGGCGATGAACCCGGCGAACCCGGCGCGCAGCGCGAGGTCCAGGTGGCGCTCGTCGCGGGTGCCGGCGGCGAGCCACGCGCGGTCCACCGTCGGCCGCCACACGACCTTCCCGTCGAGGAGCGCCTGCACGGCGGGCGACGAGTCCGTCAGCGTCGGGGAGTAGTCCCGTACGACCTCGTCGACCAGCGGCTGCAGCGCCGGGTCGCCGTGCCGGCCGACCATCCGGACCGGGCCGGCGTCGGTGAGGATGTCGATGAGGCAGATGTCGGCGAGCGCGGGCACCGCGACCTCCGCGAGCCGCTCCAGCGTGTCGCGGAAGTCCGTGGCCGCGGCGAGAACGGTCGCGGCGCGCAGGAGGAACGACGACCGCCGGGCCGCCGCAGCGGCGTTGTCGGTCAGCCGCGCCCGCTCGAGCGCCTGCCCGGCCTGGCGTCCGAGCGTGCCCATGAGGCTCGCCGCGACGTCCGTCACCTCGCGGTCGGGCGGCAGCTCGACGGCCAGCACACCGAGCGGGCGGCCCCCGGTGACGAGCGGCACGAGCGCGAGCCGGCTCGTCCCCGGCGCGGTCGTGACCTCCGCCAGCGGGCCGGGCGGGGCGTCGTCGGGCGCCGGCTCGATCGTCTGCACCGCCCCCTCGGTGAGGCACGCGCGGTGCGGGAGCCTCGACGTCGGCCCGATGCGGCGGACGGACGGCTGCTCCGTCCCGGTCCACGCCACGACCACGAGGTCGCCCCCACCCGGGGCGTCCGGGGCGCCGTCGAGGAGCCAGACGGTCGACCCGCGGGCCGCCAGCGCGGGCCCGGCGGCGGACGCGATGACCTCGACCACCTCCGGGGACGACGACGCCGCGGCGAGCCGCTCCAGGACCTCCTGCAGCGCGCGCATGCGCGCCTCGGACGCCTCCGCGGCGCGCCGTGCACGCAGCAGCTCCAGCTCGTACTCCCGGCGGTGCGTCGCGTCGAACACCGTCGTGCGCACCAGCGCCGGCGTGTCGCCCTCCGCGGGGCGCCGGGCGGCGCTGAGCAGCACCGGCATCGTCGACCCGTCGGTCCGCACGACCTCCAGCGCGATCTCCTGCACGCTGCCGTGCAGCTGCAGCATCGGGGCGTAGTGCGTCTCGTGGAACAGCCGCCCGCCCGCGCTGAGCAGGTCCCGCAGCCGGGTGCGGCCGAGCAGCTCCTCACGGGTCCGTCCCGTCCACCGCAGGAACGTGTCGTTGACCCGGACGATCATGCCGTCGAGCGTCGTGGTCAGGTATCCGCAGGGCGCGTCGTCGTAGAGCTCCTCCGCGGACTCGTCGGGCA
Source organism: Cellulomonas sp. ATA003 (assembly GCF_031582905.1). Lineage (NCBI taxonomy): Bacteria > Bacillati > Actinomycetota > Actinomycetes > Micrococcales > Cellulomonadaceae > Cellulomonas > Cellulomonas sp. ATA003. The sequence goes on along the minus strand of NZ_CP133990.1, from coordinate 1,369,182 downwards.
GCACGGCAGCCGCGCCCGACGCCGCACCCTCCGTCGACCGGAGCGGGTCGGTCATCCGGTGGCCGCCGCGCCCAGGAACGACCGGATCGCGGCGATCGTCTCCCGGGGGCGCTGAGGTGCGGGCAGTGGCCGGACGTCTCGAGGACGGTCAGCGTGCTCCCCGGATCTGCTCGTGCACGTAGCGGCCGACCGTCGGGGGCGCGATGGCGTCGTCGGCGACCTGCAGCACGAGGGTGGGCACGCCGACACCGGCGAGGTCCGACCGGTTGTCCGACCGGAAGGTCACCTCCGCGAACCGCCGCGCGATGGCGGGGTCGGCGCGGCAGAAGCTCGCGGTGAGCTCGGCGCCGGTCACCGGGTTGTCGGGCCCGGCGATCACCGGCGCCATCTGCGCCGACCAGCCCAGGTAGTTGCTGTCCAGGGACTCGAGCAGACCGTCGATGTCCGCCTCGGTGAGCCCGCCGACGTAGCCCTCGTCGTCGGCGTACCGCGGCGACGGCGAGACCATGACGAGCGACGCGAAGAGGTCGGGCGCGCGGGTGACGGCCAGGACGCCGATGATCGCGCTGACCGAGTGCCCCACCAGCACGACGTCGGTCAGGTCGAGCTCACGGCACAGCGCCACGACGTCGTCGGCGTACCCGTCGAGCGAGGAGTAGCGGTCCGGGTCGTACGCGCCGGGGTCGGACCGACCTGCGCCGACGTGGTCGAACGTGATCACCCGGTGGTCGCGCTCGAACTCCGGCGCCACGAGCCGCCACATCGTCTGGTCGCAGCCGAACCCGTGGGCGAACACCATGGGGCGACCGGTGGGGTCACCCGAAACCGTGACGTGGTGACGGACGGTGGCGGACATGGGTCCGAGCCTACGACGGTGCGGCGCGCCCCCAAGGCGCGCCGCGCGGGATCCGGTCGCCCCGGGGCGCCCCGCGCTAGAGCCGGTCGGGATCGTCCCAGGACTCTCCCGCGAGCTCGTGCTCGTGCCACTTCGCCTCGGTGCCGGCGAGCGAGCGGGGTCCGGCCTCGGGGTGGCCGCCACCGCGGACGTCGGCGCCGCCGGTCGCGTGCCCGTCCTCCCGCGGGGCGGGGGTGGTGCGTCGGCGAGGCCACCGGCGTTCGTGCCCTCCGGCTCGACGAGGTCGTCGGTGTGCGCGTCGGGGTCGGCGGGGTCGGGGATGGGGGTGCTCATGGCTCTGTCCTACCGCGCGCGGCCGGCGCCCGCATCCGCCGGGCCCGACCGTCGGTGCCCGACCGTCGGCGCCTGGCCGTCGGCGCCTGGCCGTCGGCGCCTGGCCGCCGGTGCCCGGCCGTCGGCGCCTGGCCGCCGACGGCGCGCTCTCACCGCGCGAGCCGGGCCGAGGTGGGAAAGGATCGGGGTCTGGGCCCCGCGCGGGGCCGGACCTGAGCACGCCGTCGACGCATCGACCGGAGGACCGTCATGACCGATCTCCCCAAGTTCACCGTCCCCTCGCTGACGCCCGAGGAGGGCCGGACCGTCGCGGACGCCCTGCAGGGCCGTCTGCACGCGCTCAACGACCTGGCGCTCACGCTCAAGCACATCCACTGGAACGTGGTCGGGCCGCACTTCATCTCCGTGCACGAGATGATCGACCCGCAGGTCGACGCCGTCCGCCTGATGGTGGACGCGATCGCGGAGCGGATCGCGACCCTCGGTGTCCCGCCGCAGGGCACGCCGGGCGCGCTCGTGGCCGCCCGCACCTGGGACGACTACTCCATCGGCCGCGCCGGTGCCATCGAGCACCTCGGTGCGCTGGACGTCGTCTACCAGGGAGTCATCGGCGACCACCGCGCCGCCGCCGAGGCCGTCGAGGACATCGACGACGTCACCAACGACCTGCTGGTGGGCCACCTGCACGAGCTCGAGCTGTTCCACTGGTTCGTCCGTGCGCACCTCGAGTCCGCCGGCGGCAGCCTGAGCACGGACGGCGAGAGCACCGAGAAGGGCTCCGCCGCGCAGGCGGAGGAGGGTGCGCGCACCGGCACCGAGTGAGCCCGGTGCCGGAGCGCAGGCGCGCACTGCGCACCGCGCTCCGGCACAGCGCACCGGCACAGCGCACCGGTACCACCGCACGACAGAGCCCCCAGGACCTCGGGTCCCGGGGGGCTCTGTCGTGCTCACCGGCGTGCGGCGGCCGGCGCACGCCGGCCGGCGGCGGGGCGTCAGCCGCGGCGGGCGCCCGCCTCCTCGCCGATCTTGTGCACGAGGATGGAGTTCGTGGTGCCGGCCACCCCGACCGGCGCACCGGAGACGACGACGACGTAGTCGCCGAGCTCCGCGAGGCCGTTGGCCCGCAGGGTCTGGTCGACCTGCTCGACCATCGCGTCGGTGCTCGCCACCTCGGCGACCTCGTACGTCTGCACGCCCCAGCTCAGGGACAGCACGTTGCGCACCGCGGTCACCGGGGTGAACGCGAGCAGCGGGATCGAGGACCGCAGGCGCGACATCCGCCGCGCGGAGTCGCCGGACTGGGTGAAGGTCACGAGGAACTTCACGCCCACGATCTCGCCGATCTCGGCGGCGGCCCGGGTGATCGCGCCACCGCGCGTGTGCGGCGTCGAGCCGAGGGGCGCGATCCGCTCGCGGCCGAGCTCCTCGGTGTTCTCGATGATCCGCGCCATGGTGCGCACGGCCTCGATCGGGTACTCCCCCACGCTGGTCTCGCCGGAGAGCATGACCGCGTCTGCGCCGTCGAGCACGGCGTTGGCGCAGTCCGACGCCTCGGCACGGGTGGGACGCGGGGCCGAGATCATCGACTCCAGGACCTGGGTCGCGACGATGACCGGCTTGGCGCTGCGGCGAGCGAGCTCGACGGCACGCTTCTGGACCAGCGGCACCTGCTCGAGGGGCATCTCGACACCCAGGTCACCGCGGGCGACCATGATGCCGTCGAATGCCTCGACGATCTCGACGAGGTTGTCCACCGCCTGCGGCTTCTCGACCTTGGCGATGACCGGGACGACCCGGCCCTCCTCCTCCATGATCCGGCGGACGTCGTCGTAGTCGGCGGCGTTGCGCACGAAGGACAGCGCGATGAGGTCAGCGCCGATCTTCAGGGCCCAGCGCAGGTCGGACTCGTCCTTGTCGGACATCGCGGGCACCGACACGGCGACGCCCGGCAGGTTGAGGCCCTTGTTGTTCGAGACGGGGCCGCCGACCTCGACGCGGGTCACGACGCGCGGGCCCTCGACCGCGGTGACGCGCACGAGCACGCGGCCGTCGTCGATGAGGATCGGGTCGCCCACCCGGGCGTCGCCCGGCAGGCCCTTGTGGGTCGTGGAGACGAGCTCCTTGGTGCCGGGGACGTCCTCGGTCGTGATCGTGAAGACGTCGCCCTCGGCGAGCTCGTGCTTGCCCTCGACGAAGCGGCCCAGGCGGATCTTGGGGCCCTGCAGGTCGACGAGGACGGCGACCGAGCGGCCGGAGGCCTTCGCCGCGGCGCGCACGTTGTTGTACACGCGCTCGTGGACCTCGGTGTCGCCGTGGCTGCGGTTGAGCCGCGCCACGTCCATGCCGGCGTCGACCAGCGCCTGGATCTGCTCGGCGGACTCGGTCACTGGTCCGATGGTGCACACGATCTTTGCTCTACGCATGGCTCCAGCCTATGTCGGTGTTGAGGTCTGCGCCGTCGCCGCACGCCGCCGGAGCCGAGGGACCCTGGTGAGGTCCGGACGACGGCGGCGTGCGGACGGGCTAGGGGTGCAGCGAGACGGTGCTCGCACGGACGGGGGTCGGCAGCTCGCTGCGGCCCCCGGACAGGTACGCGTCCACCGAGGCGGCCGCCGCGCGGCCCTCCGCGATGGCCCACACGATGAGGGACTGACCACGCCCGGCGTCGCCGGCGACGAACACACCGGGCAGCGTGGTCGCGTAGTCGTCGCTGCGCGCGACCACACCGCGGGGCGTCACGGGGGCGCCCACCTGGGCCACGAGGGTGTCGGTCTCGGTGCCGACGAAGCCCATGGCGATGAGGACGAGGTCGGCGGGGATGACCCGCTCCGTACCCGGGGTCGGCACCCGCCGACCGTCGGGCAGGTACTCGGTGGTGGCCACCCGCAGACCCGTCACGGTGCCGTCCGTGCCCTCGAACGCGACGGTCGAGGCGAGGTAGTCCCGCTCACCGCCCTCCTCGTGGGAGGTCGAGACCTCGAACACAGTGGGGTCCATCGGCCACGGCTGGTGCGGGGGCGCTCCGACGGCGGCTGCACGCCGATGGCGAGCGTGGTGACCGACGCGGCACCCTGACGCAGCGCCGTGCCCAGGCAGTCCGACCCGGTGTCGCCGCCGCCGATGATGACGACGTGCTTGCCGGTCGCGACGATCTGGTCGGCGACCTCGCGGCCCGCGACGACCTCGTTGGCCTGGTGCAGGTACTCCATCGCGGGGTGGATGCCGGCGAGCTCGCGGCCGGGCAGCGGCAGGTCGCGCGGCACCTGCGCGCCGGTCGCGACGACGACCGCGTCGTACCGGGCACGCAGCTGCGCCCAGGTGATGTCCCGGCCGATCTCGACGCCCGGGCGGAAGCGCGTACCCTCCGCGGTCATCTGCGCGATCCGGCGGTCGATGACCGCCTTGTCGAGCTTGAAGTCCGGCACGCCGTACCGGAGCAGCCCGCCGACGGCGTCGTCCCGCTCGTACACCGCGACGGTGTGGCCCGCGCGGGTGAGCTGCTGGGCGGCCGCGAGACCCGCCGGTCCGGACCCGACGACGGCCACCGTCGAGCCGGTGAGCCGGGACGGCACCTGCGGTGTGACGAGCCCGCGTCCCCAGGCCTCCTCGGCGATGGTGACCTCGACGTTCTTGATCGTCACCGGGTCCTGGTTGATGCCCAGGACGCACGCCGACTCGCACGGGGCAGGGCAGATGCGACCGGTGAACTCGGGGAAGTTGTTGGTCGCGTGCAGCCGCTCGATGGCGTCGGCCCACTGTCCGGTGCGGGTCAGGTCGTTCCAGTCCGGGATGAGGTTGCCCAGCGGACACCCCTGGTGGCAGAACGGGATGCCGCAGTCCATGCAGCGCCCGGCCTGCCGGCGCACCAGGCCCTCCTCCTCGGGGTTGGCGAGGCGGTACTCGTGCACCTCCCGCCAGTCCATGAGCCGGATCGGCACCGGTCGGTTGGCGGGCAGCTCGCGCTCCCGCACCTTCAGGAAGCCGCGGTGGTCAACCACGGGACACCTCCAGGATGTGCTCCCACACGCCGGGCTGGGTCGGGTCGAGGCCCTCGGCCTCGGCGTTCGACATCGCCACGGTCATGCGTGCGAACTCGGTGGGCAGCACACGGGTGAACCGGGTGCGCAGGGACTCAGGTGTGGCGAGCAGCTCGTTGGCGAGCGGCGAGCCGGTCTCCTCGTGGTGACGGCGCAGGAGCCCCTCCACGACCACGAGGTCGGCGTCGTCGAGCGGGGTGAGCGTGAGGTCGCCGGACGCCACCGCGGCCGTGTTGACAGCGCCGGGACGCAGGTCGAGCACGTAGGCGGTGCCACCGGACATGCCGGCGGCGAAGTTGCGTCCGGTCCGGCCGAGCACGACCACGGTCCCCCCGGTCATGTACTCGCAGCCGTGGTCGCCCACGCCCTCGACGACCAGGGTCGCCCCGGAGTTGCGCACCCCGAACCGCTCGCCGACGACGCCCCGCAGGAAGACCTCCCCGGCGGTCGCGCCGTAGCCGATGACGTTGCCGGCGATGACGTCGCGGTCCCCGGTGAGCTGGGCGTGCCGGTCGGGGCGCACGACGATCCGGCCCCCGGACAGCCCCTTGCCGACGTAGTCGTTGGCGTCGCCGTACAGGCGCAGCGTGACGCCGCCCGGCAGGAACGCGCCGAACGACTGCCCGGCGGACCCCGTGAGCGTGACGTCGATGGTCCCGTCCGCGAGGCCCGAGCTGCCGTAGCGCTTGGCGACCTCGTGCCCGAGCATCGTGCCGACGGTGCGGTTCACGTTCCGGACCGGCAGATCGATGCGGACCGGCTCGGCCCGCTCGAGCGCGTCGGCCGACAGCGCGATGAGCTGGTTGTCGAGCGCGCGCTCGAGGCCGTGCTGCTGGCTGCGCGAGTGGCGCAGCTGGGACGGGTCGGCGACGTCCGGCTTCGTGAGCACGGGGCCGAGGTCGAGGCCGTCGGCCTTCCAGTGGTCGATGGCGCGGCGCGCGTCGAGCGCGTCGACCCGGCCCACCGCCTCCTCGACGCTGCGGAAGCCGAGCGCCGCGAGGTGCTCGCGCACCTCCTGGGCGATGTACTCGAAGAACGTCTCGACGAACTCCGGCTTGCCCGTGTAGCGGGCCCGCAGCTCGGGGTTCTGGGTGGCGACGCCGACCGGACAGGTGTCCAGGTGGCACACGCGCATCATGATGCAGCCCGAGACGACCAGGGGGCGGTCGCGAAACCGAACTCCTCGGCGCCGAGGAGCGCCGCGACGACGACGTCCCGCCCGGTCTTCATCTGGCCGTCCACCTGCACGACGATCCGGTCCCGCAGGCCGTTGAGGACGAGGGTCTGCTGGGTGTCGGCCAGGCCGATCTCCCACGGACCGCCTGCGTGCTTGAGCGACGTCAGCGGGCTCGCGCCGGTGCCGCCGTCGTGCCCCGAGACCAGGACGACGTCGGCGTGCGCCTTCGAGACGCCCGCGGCGACGGTGCCCACCCCGACCTGGCTGACGAGCTTCACGTGCACGCGCGCCGAGGGGTTGGAGTTCTTCAGGTCGTGGATGAGCTGGGCGAGGTCCTCGATGGAGTAGATGTCGTGGTGCGGCGGGGGCGAGATCAGCCCGACGCCGGGCGTGGAGTGCCGTGTCGCGGCGATCCACGGCGACACCTTGGGACCGGGCAGCTGGCCGCCCTCACCGGGCTTGGCGCCCTGCGCCATCTTGATCTGCAGGTCGTCGGCGGTGGACAGGTAGTCGGCCGTGACGCCGAACCGGCCCGACGCGATCTGCTTGACGCGGCTGCGCCGCTCGGGATCCCGCAGGCGCGCCGGCTCCTCGCCGCCCTCACCGGAGTTGGACCGGCCGCCGAGGCGGTTCATCGCGACCGCGAGGGTCTCGTGCGCCTCGGCCGAGATCGAGCCGTAGGACATCGCGCCGGTGTTGAAGCGCTTGACGATCTCGCTGACCGGCTCCACCTGGTCGATCGGGATCGCGGGCCGCGAACCCGCGCGGAACTGGAGCAGCCCGCGCAGGGTCATCAGCCGCGCGGACTGGTCGTCCACCCGGCGGGTGTACTCGCGGAACACGTCGAACTGCCGGGTGCGGGTCGCGTGCTGCAGGCGGAAGACCGTCTCGGGGTCGAAGAGGTGCTCCTCGCCGTCCCGCCGCCACTGGTACTCCCCGCCCTCGGCGAGCCGCTGGTGCGGCTGGCGGTTCCCGCTGCGCGGGTAGGCGTCGGCGTGGCGCGCCGCGACCTCGGCCGCGATGACGTCGAGCCCGACGCCGCCCAGGCGGCTGGTGGTGCCGGTGAAGTACCGGCCGACGAAGTCCTCGGAGAGCCCGAGCGCCTCGAACACCTGCGCGCCGCGGTAGGACGCGATGGTCGAGATGCCCATCTTGCTCATGACCTTCAGGACGCCCTTGCCGAGCGCCTTGATGAGGTGGGCGACGGCCTTCTCCGGCGAGACCTCGAGGTAGCCCGAGCGGGCCATCTCCTCGACCGACTCCATGGCGAGGTACGGGTTGACCGCGGCCGCCCCGTAGCCGATGAGCGCGGCGACGTGGTGCACCTCGCGCACGTCCCCCGCCTCGACGACGAGCGAGACCCGCGTCCGGGTCCGGCGCCGCAGCAGGTGGTGGTGGACGGCGCTGACCAGCAGCAGCGAGGGGATCGCGGCGCGGTCGGCGTCGCCGTCGCGGTCGGACAGCACGATGAAGCTGACGCCGTCGTCGACCGCGCGGTCCACCTGGGCGAAGATCTCGTCCAGCCGCTCCTCCAGCGCCGCCCCGCCGCCCGAGACCCGGTACAGGCCGCGCACGGTGATCGCCTTGAACACGCCGGCGAGCCGGGGGTCGCGGTGGACCCGGGCGATCTTCGCCAGCTCGTCGTTGTCGATCACCGGGAACGGCAGGTACAGCTTGCGGGCGTGCTCGGGCACGTCGTCGAGGAGATTCGGCTCGGGACCGATCGCCCCGCCGATGCTCGTGACGAGCTCCTCGCGGATCGCGTCCAGCGGGGGTTGGTGACCTGGGCGAACAGCTGGGTGAAGTAGTCGAACAGCAGGCGCGGACGCTCGGACAGCACGGCGACGGGCGTGTCGGAGCCCATCGCGCCGAGCGGCTCGGCACCGGCCTGCGCCATCGGCGCGAGCAGGACCTTGAGCTCCTCCTCGGTGTAGCCGAACGCACGCTGACGGCGCCGGACCGACGCCGAGGAGTGCGCGACGTGCTCCCGCTCCGGCAGGTCACCCAGCGCGACCTCGTGGTCGCGCACCCACTGCGCGTACGGGCGCTGGGCGGCCAGCTGCGCCTTGATGTCGTCGTCCTCGACGATGCGACCCGCGCCCGTGTCGACCAGGAACATCCGGCCGGGCTCGAGGCGGCCCTTGCGGACGACGGTCGCCGGGTCGATGTCCAGCACGCCGGCCTCGGACGCCAGGACGACGAGACCGTCCTCGGTCACCCAGTAGCGGCCCGGCCGCAGACCGTTGCGGTCGAGGACCGCCCCGATGAGCGTGCCGTCGGTGAAGGTCAGGCACGCGGGGCCGTCCCACGGCTCCATGAGGGTCGAGTTGTACTCGTAGAACGCGCGCCGCGCCGGGTCCATCTCGGCGTGGTTCTCCCAGGCCTCCGGGACCATCATGAGCACGGCGTGCGGCAGGGACCGGCCTGCGAGGTGCAGCAGCTCGAGCACCTCGTCGAACGTCGCCGAGTCGCTGGACGCCTCGCTGACGACCGGGAGCAGGGGCTCGAGGTCGCCGAGCTTGTCGCTCGCGAGCGTCGACGTCCGCGCCGCCATCCAGTTGCGGTTGCCCTTGACCGTGTTGATCTCACCGTTGTGCGCGACGAGCCGCATGGGCTGGGCGAGCGGCCAGGACGGGAACGTGTTCGTGGAGAAGCGCGAGTGGACGAGCGCGATCTCGCTCGCGTAGCGCGGGTCGGACAGGTCGGGGAAGAACGGCTCGAGCTGCCCGGTGGTGAGCATGCCCTTGTAGGTCAGGGTGCGCGCCGACAGCGACGCGAAGAAGACCCCGAGCTCGTGCTCGACGCGCTTGCGCAGCCGGTAGGTGCGGCGGTCGAGGTCGATGCCGCGCAGCTCGCGCGAGGGGTCCGCGACGACGAGCTGGCGGAACACGGGCATCGAGGCGCGCGCGGTGGGCCCCACGAGATCGGCGGTGACCGGGACGTCGCGCCAGGCGAGGACGTCCAGCTTCTCCTCGGCCGCGATCTCCTCGATGCCCCGGACCGCGGTGTCCTGGCCGGCGGCGTCGGTCGGCAGGAACGCCATGCCGATCGCGTACCCGCCCGCGGGCGGCAGCTCGGCGTCGACGACGTCGCGCAGGAAGGCGTCGGGGATCTGGGTGAGGATGCCCGCGCCGTCACCGCTGTCCGGCTCGGCGCCGACGGCGCCGCGGTGGTCCAGGTTGAGCAGCGCGGTCAGGCCGGCGTCGACGATGTCACGCCCGGGCGTCCCCGCAGCGTCGCGACGAAGGCGACGCCGCAGGCGTCGTGCTCGTGCACGGGGTCGTAGAGGCCCTGGCGCGCGGGCGCGCCGGGCAGGGCGGGTACCGCGGAGAGCATCGGCGACGTAGGCATGGAGCACCGTCCTCACAGGGACCGCCCGAACAGCAGACGGTAGGGGAGCTGAGGGAGCGCCTGGACGTCGTCGGCCGAGCGTGGGGCGACGATACATGCCCGAAACCCGCCCGGTCACACCGTCTCAGGGCTGGTCGGACCCCGGCCCGACGGCGCCGGGTGCGGCCCGGTTCTCGCCCGGTGCGGCGGCGTGGGACCCGGTCCCGCCGACGGCGGCGCCGGAGCCCTCCGCGGTGCTGCCGGCGGGCACGTCACCGGGCAGCTCACCTGGCACGTCGTCGGTCCCGTCAGCCCCCGCGAGCGCGCCGTCCAGCCGCAGGCTCACCTCGCGCTCGGGATACCGGCGCCCGAGGACGACGAACGCGACCAGCGCGGTCACGAGCAGGAGGATCGAGGTCCACACGTTGAGCCGCAGCCCCAGCACCTGCTCCGCGGGGTCGATGCGCAGCATCTCGATCCACAGCCGGCCCGCGGTGTAGACCATGACGTAGAGCCAGAAGACCCGACCGTGGCCCAGGCGGTACCGACGGTCGAGCCACACGATGAGCGCGGCGCCGGCCAGGTTCCACAGCAGCTCGTAGAGGAACGTGGGGTGGAACAGCGTCCCGGCGTCGTACCCGGCCGGGAAGGTGGGGCCGGCGGGGTCGATCTCCAGGCCCCAGGGCAGCGTGGTCGGCCCCCCGAAGAGCTCCTGGTTGAACCAGTTCCCGAGGCGACCCACCGCCTGCGCGACGAGCAGACCGGGCGCGAGCGCGTCGGCGAACGGCGCGAGGCGCACGCCCTGCCGGCGGCAGCCGATCCAGGCCCCGACCGCCCCGAACGCGACGGCCCCCCAGATCCCGAGGCCGCCCTCCCAGATGAACAGGGCCCGCACCGGGTCACCGCCCGGCCCGAAGTACGCGTCCGGCGAGCTCAGCACGTGGTAGATCCGGCCGCCGACGATGCCGAACGGGACCGCCCAGAAGGCGATCTCGAGCACGGTGTCGTCGTCGCCGCCGCGTGCGACCCAGCGCCGGGTGGTGATCCAGAGCGCCGCGGCGATGCCGGCGAGGATGGCGAGCGCGTAGGCCCGCAGCGGGAAGGGCCCCAGGTGCCAGACCGACTCCGGCGGGCTGGGGATCGAGGCGGGCAGCGCCCCGGCCCCACCCGCGAGCATCCCGAGCGCGTGCCCGGCGCCCACCGGCATGCCGGCCAGCACGGCGCTCACCGGCCGGCTCGGACGGCGCCGCGGACCCCCGCGGAGAGATCCCGCGCGACGGCCGCGACGGCGTCGAGGCCGGCGGCGGGCGTGTCGGCCTGCACCATCGGCCGTACGAAGGCCGACCCGACGATGACGCCGTCGGCGTAGCCCGCGACCTGCGCGGCCTGCTCGGCCGTCGACACGCCGAGGCCGACGCAGACGCGCGGGGCGCCGGCCTCCCGGGTCGCGGCGACGAGCTCGGCGGCGCGGTCACCCAGCGACGTCCGCTCGCCCGTGACGCCCATGGTCGACGCCGCGTACACGAAGCCGCGGGAGGCGGCGGCGGTCGAGGCGAGCCGCTGGGGGTCGAGCTCGGGGCGACCAGGAACACGCGGTCGAGGTCGTGGGCGTCGGACGCGGCGATCCACTCCCCGCCTCGTCCGGGATGAGGTCGGGCGTGATGATCCCGGCCCCGCCGGCGGCGGCGAGATCCCGCGCGAAGCGGTCCACCCCGTACCGCAGCACCGGGTTGAAGTAGCTCATCACGAGGACGGGTGCACCGGTCGCGGCGATGCCCTCCACCGCCGCGAAGACGTCGCGCACCCGCACGCCGCCCTCGAGCGCGCGCTCGACGGCGTGCTGGATGACCGGTCCGTCCATGACGGGGTCGGAGTAGGCGATGCCGAGCTCGATGACGTCGACGCCGGCCTCGACCATCGCGACGGCGGCCGCGACGGACCCCTCGACGCTGGGGAAGCCGACCGGCAGGTAGCCGATCAGCGCGGCGTTGCCCTCGGCGCGCAGCGCGTCCAGGCGCTCGCCGACGTGGCCGCGGGGGGCGCTCACTTCTCCTCCCCGGGATCTCGGCGACCTGGGCGGTGACCTCTTCCTCGAGCATCCCGAACCAGCGCGCGGCGGTCTCGACGTCCTTGTCCCCGCGGCCGGAGAGGTTGACGAGGATCACCGCGTCCGGGCCGAGCTCGGCGCCGAGGTCGATGGCGCCGGCGAGCGCGTGCGCCGACTCGATCGCCGGGATGATGCCCTCGGTGCGGGACAGCAGCTTGAAGGCGTCCATGGCCCGGGCGTCCGTGATCGGCCGGTACTCGGCGCGGTGGATGCTCGACAGCCACGAGTGCTCCGGTCCGACGCCGGGGTAGTCCAGACCCGCGGAGATCGAGTGGCTCTCGACCGTCTGGCCGTCCTCGTCCTGGAGCAGGAAGGACCGCGCGCCGTGCAGCACGCCGGGGGCACCGGCGGTGATGGTGGCCGCGTGCCGGCCGGTCTCGACGCCGTCACCGCCCGCCTCGAGGCCGACGAGGCGGACGTCCGCGTCGTCGAGGAAGGCGTGGAAGATGCCGATGGCGTTCGACCCGCCGCCCACGCACGCCGCGACGGCGTCGGGCAGGCGGCCCACGAGGTCGAGCACCTGGGCGCGGGCCTCCTCGCCGATGATCCGCTGCAGGTCGCGCACCATCGCGGGGAACGGGTGCGGCCCGGCGACGGTGCCGAAGACGTAGTTGGTCGTCTCGACGTTGGTCACCCAGTCCCGCAGCGCCTCGTTGATCGCGTCCTTGAGCGTGCGCGACCCCGTGGTGACCGGGATGACCTCGGCCCCGAGCAGGCGCATCCGGGCGACGTTGAGGGCCTGCCGACGGGTGTCCTCCTCGCCCATGTAGATGACGCACTCGAGGTCGAACAGGGCGGCCGCGGTCGCCGTCGCGACGCCGTGCTGGCCGGCGCCGGTCTCGGCGATCACGCGCGTCTTGCCGATCCGCTTGGTCAGCAGCGCCTGGCCGAGCACGTTGTTGATCTTGTGCGAGCCGGTGTGGTTGAGGTCCTCGCGCTTGAGGATGATGCGCGCGCCCCCGGCGTGCCGGGCGAACCGCGGCACCTCTGTGACGATGCTCGGGCGACCGGTGTAGGTCCGGTGCAGGCGGGCGAGCTCCTCGGTGAACGCGGGGTCCACCTTGGCCTTGCCGTACTCCGTGTCGAGCTCGTCCAGGGCCGCGATGAGCGCCTCCGGGACGAAGCGCCCGCCGAAGTCCCCGAAGTACGGGCCCTCGAGCGTGGCGAGGGAGTCGGCGAGCGACGTGTCTGGCTGGTCCACCGGGATGGGTCCCTTCTGGTTCACAGGTCGCGCCGGTCAGCGGCGCGCAGGTCGTGCCGAGCGGCTCAGCGGCGCACCGCGCGCAGCGACGGATGGGCGCCCGCGGCCACGAGGTCGGCGACGGACTGACGCGGGGCGTCGTCGGTCACGAGGGCCTCGCCGACGAGGACGGCGTCGGCGCCCGCGCGGGCGAACTCCATCACGTCGTGCGGTCCGCGCACCCCGGACTCGGCGATCTTCACCAGGCCGTCGGGGATCGCCGGGGACACCCGGGCGAACGTCCCGGGGTCGACCTCGAGCGTCTTGAGGTCCCGTGCGTTGACGCCGACGACGCGCGCACCGGCGTCCACCGCCCGGGCGACCTCCTCGGTGTCGTGCACCTCGACCAGCGCGGTCATGCCGAGCGAGTGCACCCGCTCGACGAAGCTCGTCAGGACCGTCTGCTCGAGCGCGGCGACGATGAGCAGGACGAGGTCCGCGCCGTGCGCCCGGGCCTCCCAGATCTGGTACGGGCTGACGATGAAGTCCTTGCGCAGCACGGGGATGTCCACCGCGGCGCGGACGGCGTCGAGGTCGGCGAGCGACCCCTTGAAGCGACGCTCCTCGGTGAGGACCGAGATGCAGTGCGCGCCGCCCTTCTCGTACTCGACCGCGAGCGCGGCCGGGTCGGTGATGGTGGCGAGCGGTCCCCGGCTCGGGCTGGAGCGCTTGACCTCGGCGATCACGGCGACGGCCTCGTCGTCGCGCAGCCGGTCCAGGCAGTTCAGGGCACCCGGGACCCGGGCGGCGCGCTCCTTGAGCTCGCTCAGCGGGGTCACCGACTCGCGGGCCGCGAGGTCCTCCCGGACCCCCGCGACGATCTCGTCCAGCACCGTCATCGTCGGCCACACCTTCCCTCGGGCGAACCCTCACGGACACTCTCGGCCGCCTGCGAGGACCGGCAGCGAGTCGGTCCATCGTAGAGCCGCACGGGTGTGACCCCGGACCACGCGTCCGTGGTGCGGACGTGGCCCGTCCCGGTGCGCCGGCGGGCGCCCGTCGGCATGCGGTCAGGGGCGAGCCACGGCGCGAGCGCCGGCACGTTGCGGAGCACGGCGAACCCGACGACGACGACGAGCAGCGCCCAGGCCATCACGGTGCCCCCGGCTCGCCGCGGGGCGGGGGCGGGGGCGGGAGCGGGGACGGCTCCGGCCCACCGGCGTCGCAGCCACAGCGCCCAGGCGACGACGGCGACCGGTGCCAGCGCGACGACCAACGGGTTCATGCCCCACGCGCCCGCGAGGTCGCCGTGGGTCAGGTCGTGCACGGCGCGCTGGGCGCCGCAGCCGGCGCAGAAGAGGCCGGTGAGCGCGAGCACCGGGCACACGAGGTGCCCGCCCGGCCGGTAGGGGTCGGTGATCGCGAGGTGCACGACGGCAGCGAGGGCGACCCCACCCACGGCGAGCGGCATCCGCGCCGCCGTCGGGCCGGACGGCGCGACCGCACCCCGGACGCGCCGACAGCCCGGACCTGCGTCGAGGTCCGGGCCGCCGGGCTGCGTGCGAGGCGTCATGCGCGGGTCAGAAGGTGGTGGTCGTGCCCGAGTTCGACTCGATGAACTCCACGTACCCCGCGAAGCCGCCGAACACGGCGAAGAAGAGGACGATCCCGATGATCCACAGCGCGATCGTCACCCAGCCCAGGACGACCCCGGCGAGCCCCATGCCGCCGTTGTTGGCCTCACCGTTGGCCGCGGCCGTGCGGGACTTCGAACCGAGGATGATCGCGGGGATCGCCGCGATCGGCCCGCACAGGAAGAACCCGACGAGGCCGAGCACGAGGGCCCACACGCCGAGCGAGTTCTTCGGGTAGCCGTAGCCCTGCTGGCCGTAGGGCGACGGGGAGCCGCCGTACCCGCCGCCGTACGCGGGAGGGTGCTGCCGAAGTCGGGCTGCGACCCGTAGGAGGGCTGGGAACCGTACGCGGGCGGCTGCGACCCGTAGGCCGGCGGGGTCGACCCGGCGCCGGAGGACGTCGAGCCGGACGACGAGGAACCGGACGAGCGGTCCGGCTCCTGCGGGCTGCCGTACGGGTCCTGCGGGTTGTTCGGGGACGACATCGGACCTCCGTGGTGGGTGGCGCGGACCGGGATGACCCGGGCGGTCGGGAGTGGGAGTACGGCCTGTTCGGCAGGTACGGCGGTGGGGCGGGCTGCGGTGCGGACGGTCGTGTCCACCGGGCCCGTGCGGGCTCCGGGCTAGTGGCCCTTGCCGGCGGCAGCGGCGCGCTCCTGCTTGGCGCGCGTCTTGTCGCCGCCCTGGCCGTGGCCCATGACCTGCAGGATCTTGCTGAGGACGACGCCGAGGACGGTCACGCCGATGCCGGCCCACAGGAGCCACGGGAGGGCGAGCACCATGCCGACGGCGCCGATGACGAACCCGGCGATCACGAGCACGGTCATGGTCCACGCGGCCGTCGTGTGCCCGTGGTTCATGGGTGGCGGACTCGGCGGGAGGTACGCGGTCTCGGACGGAGAGGTGCTGCGGTCGGCCATGCGCGGGAGCCTTTCATCTGCGGATTCGCGGCGAGCCTATCGTCCGCCGCGGCCCCCGGCCGCGCGGGACGCCCGTGTCCCTCGACCGGTCGCTCGTGCGCTGCCTCCCCGTCCCCGACGCGGGCGGACGGTCCGGCCCCCGAGGGTCAGCTCGGGTCGTCCCCACGGGTCAGGGCGTCCCAGGCCGCCTGGTCGTCGTCGGGCACGGCGACGCGGGCACCGCCCGGCGCCGCGCCGGTGCCGTGGCGACCGGCATCGTGACCGGGATCGTGACCGGCGTCGTGGCGGTAGGAGGGTCGGGCCCACGTCCGCGACGTCACCCCGAGCCAGCCGCCCACGAGCACGACGACGACGCCGACCACCCCGGCGACCCAGGGCCACGGCGTCAGCATCACCGGCGTGACGAGCGTCTCGACGCCGGTCGCCCCGGCCACGACGGTCCGGGCGACGGGCTCGGGATCGGCGGCGATCGCGAACGCGGACACCGCCTGCAGCAGCCCCGCGACCACGACGACGCCGGTCACCACCCAGCGCCCGACCCGGCCGGCGAGGCCGATCGCGATGCCGGCCGCGAGCAGCACGAGCGCCGCCGCCGGCACCCCGGGGGCGGCCTGGGTGCCGGTCACCTCGACGGGCACCTCGGCACGCAGCGCCGACGTCCCGGCGGTGGTCATCCACACCGGGACGCCGCTGACCAGGGACGCGAGGGCGAGCGCCAGCACCGCGAGGATCGCGCGGCGACGTCCGCCGCTCGCCACGGCGGGTGCCGGCGGTGCGTCGGGCAGGCTCATGCCGCACCCCCGGCGGGCCGCAGCCGCGACGCGACCTGGACCGCCCGGACGGCGGCCGCGGCCTTGTTGCGGGACTCCGCGTACTCCAGCGCCGGCACGGAGTCCGCGACGATGCCGCCACCGGCCTGGACGCTGGCCCGCCCGCCGGCGATGACGGCCGTGCGGATGGCGATGGCCATGTCCATGTCCCCGGCGAAGTCGAAGTAGCCGACCGTCCCGCCGTAGATGCCGCGCCGGGCGGGCTCGAGCTCGTCGATGAGGGCCATCGCGCGCGGCTTCGGCGCTCCGGAGAGGGTCCCGGCGGGGAACGTCGCGGCGAGTGCCTCGAGCGCCGTCGCCCCCGGACGCATCTGCCCGACCACGGTGGAGCAGATGTGCATGATGTGGCTGAACCGCTTGACGGCCATGAGCTCGACGACCTCGACCGACGCCGGCTCGCACACCTTGACGAGGTCGTTGCGGGACAGGTCGACGAGCATGATGTGCTCGGAGCGCTCCTTGGGGTCGGCCAGCAGCTCGTCGGCGAGCCGCACGTCCTCCTCGGGGTCGGCGCCGCGCGGGCGCGACCCGGCGATCGGGAACGTCACGACGCGGCCCGCGGTGACCTTGACGAGCGTCTCCGGGCTGGAGCCGACCACCGCGAAGTCGGCGCCGGCGGCGTCCTGGAGGGCGAACAGGTACATGTACGGGCTCGGGTTGATGGTGCGCAGCACGCGGTACACGTCGAGCGGGTCGGCCGGGCAGTCGAGGTCCAGCCGCTGGGACAGCACGACCTGGAACACCTCGCCGTCAACGATCGCGCGCTTGCCGGCCCGGACCGACTCCTCGAACTCCTCGCGCGTGGAGCGGAACTCCAGCGCGGGCTCGGGGGCGGCGGCCAGCACGGCCGGCCCGCCCGGGGCCGGGTCGGCCAGCGCGGCCTGCATCGCGTCGAGGCGCGCGACGGCGTCCGCGTGCGCCTCGTCGACCCGGGCGTCGGTGTCGTCGAAGTTGATCGCGTTCGCGATGAGCCACACCGAGCCGTCGACGTGGTCGACGACCGCCAGGTCGGTCGCCAGGCACAGGGTCATGTCGGGGACGTCGAGCTCGCGCGGCGCGTCGGCCGGGATGGTCGGCTCCCAGAGCCGGACGACGTCCCAGCCCAGCGCACCGACGAGCCCGCCGGTGAGCGGCGGCAGCCCGGGGACCGCGGGCGTGCGCAGCACCTCGAGCGTGCGGCCGAGGACCTCGAGCGGGGTCCCCTCGGTCGGGACGCCGGCCGGGACGTCGCCGGTCCACACCGCCCGGCCGTCGGCGACCGTCAGGGTCGCCCGCGACCGGACGCCGACGAACGAGTGCCGCGACCACGACCCGTCGCTCTCCGCGGACTCCAGGACGAACGTCCCCGGCCGCCCGGCAGCGAGCGTGCGGTACAGGCCCACGGGGGTCACGTCGTCGGCGAGCAGGCGCCGCACGACGGGGATGACGCGGCGGGTCGGCGCGAGCTCGCGGAACTCCTCGAGCAGGGGCCAGGTGGTGCCCCACGGCACCTCGACCGGCGCAGCCGCCTCCACCGGCGCAGCCGCCTCCACCGGCGCAGCCGCCTCCACCGGCGCAGCCGCCTCGACCGGCGCCGCGGCGTCGTCGGCGGTCATCGGGCGTCCGCCGGGCGGCGGCCGACCACGGCCGGCAGCACGCCGCCGGAGTCGAAGCACGTGCGGGCGCCGGTGTGGCACGCGGCGCCGACCTGGTCCACGCGCACGAGCAACGCGTCACCGTCGCAGTCGATCGCGACCGACTGCACGTACTGCGCGTGGCCGGAGGTGTCGCCCTTGCGCCAGTACTCCCCGCGCGACCGGCTCCAGAACGTCACCCGGCCGGACGTGAGGGTCCGGTGCAGGGCCTCGTCGTCCATCCAGCCGAGCATGAGCACCTCGCCGGTGTCGTGCTGCTGGACGACCGCCGCGACCAGGCCGTGGTCGTCCCGCTTGAGCCGTGCGGCGACGGCCGGGTCGAGGGCCACGGGAGGTGCGGGCACGGTCTCGGGCAGGGCTGCGGACGGGGGTGTGGACGGGGCAGGCACGTCGCGATTGTCCCACGGCGCGCGTGACGGTCAGCGCGTCTGGCTCACCCACGAGGCGTGCATCGACGCGTACGTGCCGCCCGCGCCGACCAGCTCCGCGTGCGGCCCGACCTCGACGACGCGGCCCGCGTCGACCACGACCACGAGGTCGGACGCCTCCGCGGTGGACAGCCGGTGGGCGATCGTGACGGTGCTGCGTCCCGCGGTGAGCGAGTCGAGCGCGCGGGCGATGCGCACCTCCGTCGCGGGGTCCACCGCCGACGTCGCCTCGTCCAGCACCAGCAGGTCCGCCTCGGCGAGGTAGGCCCGGGCGAGCGCCACGAGCTGCCGCTCCCCCGCGGACAGCGACTCCCCGCGCTGCCCGACGTCCGTCGCGAGCCCGTGCGGCAGCTCCGCCAACCAGTCACCGAGCCCGAGCGCGTCGATCGCACGGCGCACCCGGGCCTCGACGACGTCCGGGCCGGCGTCGACGTCCGGGCCGCGCAGACCGTAGGCGATGTTGGTCAGCAGCGTGCCGTCGAACAGGAAGCCCTCCTGCGGCACGACGACGACGCGCTCGCGCAGGCGCGCCGTCTCGATCCGGCGCAGGTCGACGCCGTCGAGCAGCACCTCCCCGCGCGTGGGGTCCATGAACCGTACGAGCAGCTTGGCCATCGTCGTCTTGCCCGAGCCGGTGGCGCCGACGACGGCGACCGACGTGCCGGCCGGGATCGTCAGGTCGACGTCGGACAGCACCGGCGGGCCGTCGGGGTAGGCGAACTCGACCCCGCGCAGCTCGACCGTCGCCGGGCCGCGGGGTGTGCGCACGGCGTCCGGGCCGGGGTCGGCGACCTCCACGCGCGTCTCCAGGACGCCGAGCACGCGGCGCCATCCGGCGACGGCGTTCTGCAGCTCGTTGAGGATCTCGGTGGCCATCTGCACCGGTCCGGTGAAGAGCTGGACGAGGAACAGGAAGGCCAGCAGGCGGCCGACCGAGATCCCGCCGTCGACGCCGAGGAGCGTCCCGACCACGACCACGACGGACAGCACGAGGTTGGACACCAGGACGCCGCTGGAGAACACGATCGCGACGAGCTTCTGGGCACGCACCTGGGCGTCGCGGGTGGCCTGGATGGTCGCGTCGATGCGCCGCTGCACCCGGTCGGAGACGCCGTAGGCGCGGATCGTCTCCGCGCCGACCACGGACTCCGAGATGGCGCCGAGCATCGCGCCGACCCGCTCACGCACCGCGGTGTACGCCCCGTTGACCCGCCGCTGCGCCGGACGCAGCACGAGCAGGAGCGGGATGAAGCAGGCCCACACGATGAGGGTGAGCTGCCACGAGTAGATCGCCATGAGGATCGTGGCGACCCCGATCTGCAGCACCGAGACGAGCAGCATGATGCCGCCCCACTGCACGAACAGGGAGATCGTGTCGACGTCCGACGTCACCCGCGAGACGAGGGCCCCGCGCCGCTCGGTGCCCTGGGTCAGCACGGACAGGTCGTGCACGTGCCGGAACGCGCGCACCCGCAGCGTCGCGAGCCCGGCCTCGGTGGAGCGGAACAGGCGGATGTTGACCAGCGCGGAGCAGGTGGCCGCGGCGAGCAGCGCGAACGCGGCCGCGATCACGAGCGTGACGACCCGCTCGACGTCCGGGCCGCCGTCGGCGAGGACGCCGGTGTCGACGGTCTGCTGCACGGCGATCGGCACGACGACCCGCCCGATCGCGGCGAGCACGGCGAGGACGACCGTGATCCCGAGCCCCTGCACGATCTCCGGGGAGACCTGGATGCCGCGGCGCAGCGTCGCGCCGACGCCGAGGCCGCTCGTGCGGCCGATCCGCGACGCCTCGACGGGATCCGCGGCGTGGGAGCCCGACGCCGTCGCGGTGGCCGGCTGCGCGGGGCGGTCGGTGGCCCGTGGTGCGGTGCGGTGCGTGCTCATCGGTCCTCCTCCCCGCCGGCCGCCGCGACCACGGCGAGGTCCTCCCGGTCGGCCGCACGGCGCGTCGACTCGCGCTCGTACGCGGTGGCCAGGTCGCGGTAGCCGGGGTCACGCGCGAGCAGCTCGGCGTGCGTGCCGCGGTCCACGACCCGGCCGCCGTCGAGGTGCACGATCTCGTCGGCCATCGTCACCGAGGACATCCGGTACGCGACCATGACGACCGTCGGACCGCTGTAGCGCGCGTCGGCGCGCGGGTCCCGCGCACCCTCCGCCGCGCCGTCGTCGCGCTCGCGCGGGTGGTCCGCGTCGCGGGCACGCAGCCCGGCGAGGATGGACTGCTCGATGCGGGGGTCCACGGCCGACGTCGCGTCGTCCAGCACGAGGACGCGCGGTCGGCGCACGAGCGCCCGCGCGATCGCCAGCCGCTGGCGCTGGCCGCCGGACAGGTTCGCCCCCCGCTCGCCCAGCGGCGCGTCGAGCCCGCCCGGGAGGGCCGCGACGACGTCGTCGACCCGGGCCAGGCGCAGCGCCGCCCAGACGGCGTCGTCGTCGGGCGCGCCGGGGTCGCCGTCGTCGGCGAGCGTCACGTTGGAGCGGACCGTGTCCTCGAACACGAAGGTGGTCTGCCCGACGAGCGCGACCTGGCGGGTGAGGTCCTCGGGGCGGACCTCGCGCAGGTCGACGCCGTCGACGGTGACCGTGCCGGTGGTCGGGTCCGACAGCCGGGACAGCAGCGACACGAGCGTGGTCTTGCCGGCGCCGGTGACGCCCACGACGGCGACCGTCCGGCCCGGGCGGATGTCGACGTCGACGTCGCGCAGCAGGTGCGCGGTGCCGTCGCCGGACGGGACGTCCACCCCGACCCCGCGCATCTCGATCCGCGCACCCGCGCCCTCGGTGGGCAGCGGCCGGGTGCCGACGCTCAGCGCGCCGCCGGAGTCCAGCACGCGGGCGATCCGGTCGAACCCGACGAGGGAGCGCGGCAGCTCCCCCAGCACCCAGCCGAACGCCCGCACGGGCACCGCGAGCAGCACGAGGAGGTACGCGGCCGAGACGACGTCGCCGGTCTCCACCGCACCGGAGCGCATCCGCAGCGTGCCCACCCCGAGCACGAGCAGGGTGCCGATGTTCGGCAGGAGGTCGATCACCGGGTCGAAGATCGCGCGCACGATCCCCACCCGCACGTTCGCCTCGCGCAGCTCGGTGGTCCGGTCGGCGAAGCGCTCCTCCTCGCGGTCCTCCGTGCCGAGCGACTTGACGAGCACCGCGGCCTCGAAGCTCTCGTGCGCGATGTCGGCCACCGCCGCCCGCAGGCCCTGGGCACGCATGATCGCCGGCGACATGCGGCGCTGGAAGACGAGGTTCGCGATCACGGCCAGCGGCAGCACGCTCAGCGCGGCGAGCGCGAGCCACGGGTCGGTGGTGAACAGGGCGACGGCCGCCACCCCGATCATCACCATGACCCCGAGCGCGAACGGCAGCGGGTTGAACACCCCGGTCGCGGCCTCGACG
The DNA here is from genome assembly GCF_031582905.1 of Cellulomonas sp. ATA003. Classification (NCBI taxonomy): domain Bacteria; kingdom Bacillati; phylum Actinomycetota; class Actinomycetes; order Micrococcales; family Cellulomonadaceae; genus Cellulomonas; species Cellulomonas sp. ATA003. Next base: position 1,347,317 of record NZ_CP133990.1, on the reverse strand, counting down.
TCCGAGCTCGCGTTGGACAGCAGCTGCCCGGTCGGGTGCCGGCGGTGCCAGGACATCGGCAGGCGCAGGTACTGGCGGGTGACCCCGGTGCGGTGCCGCTTCTGCAGGTCCGCGTAGCCGATGCCGGCGAAGATGCGCCGGCCCGCGACGGTCACGCCGAGCGTGATCGCGACACCGGCGAGCGCGAGACCGGCCAGCCACACCCCGTCACGGGCGACGCCGTCCCCCTCCAGCGCGGGCACGACGACGCCGTCGGTCACCGCACCGAGGACCTGGCTGACCGCCACGGTGACCGCGCCGAACAGGGCCGAGATGCCGATCGCGAAGGCGTAGGTGCGGGGCTCCGCGGCGATGCCGCGCCCCATGATCGCCAGGGACCGCCGGAGCACCGAGCCGGTGAGCGCGTGCTGGGTTCGGCCGGACTGCGGACGCGCGGGCACATCGCTCCTCGACAGCTGGGACTGGCTCGGTGACCGGACGTGCTGGGACAGGGCGGACACCGGGGATGTGCTCATCGTCGCACGCGACACCGACGTCGGCCCCGTGGGACCATCACACCCATGCCCTGGCACCCCCTCGAGCGAGCCGCCCTCGCGCACGCCCTCCGGGAGGCCGGACCCGACGCACCCACGCTGTGCGAGGGCTGGGCCGCCCGCCACCTCGCGGCACACGTCGTGCTGCGCGAGACCTCACCGGTCGCCGCCGCCGGCGCCGCGCTGCCACCGCTGAGCGGGTACGCCGAGCGACGGGTCGCCGAGCGGGCACGCGACGCGGACCGCCCCGGGGGTGGGCGGAGCTGCTCGGCCAGGTCGAGCGCGGGCCGTCACGCTGGCCGGCGTCGCGGATGGGCGACGGCGCCAACCTGCTCGAGTTCTTCATCCACACCGAGGACGTGCGCCGCGGCGCGGGTCCGGTCCCGCCGCGCGACCTCGCACCCGACCACGTCGAGGCGATCTGGACCCGGCTCGTGCGCGGGGCGCCGCTCATGTACCGGCGCGCCGGGGTCGGCGTCGTCCTGGTGGTGCCGGGCGGTCCGCGCCGCGCGGTGCGCCGCCCCGCGGGGACGCCGGGACGGTGGTGCTGCGCGGCGAGGTCGGCGAGCTGGCGCTGCACGCGTTCGGCCGGGAGGGCGCCGCCCGGGTCGACGTGCTGGGTCACCCCGACGACGTCGAGCGCCTGGGAACGGCCTCCGCCGGCGTCTGACGCCGGCCGTCCCGCCCGCGCGGTCTCGCTCGCGCGCTGCCCTGCTCGCGCGGCCCTGCGCGCGTTGCGCTCCGCCCGCGCGCTCCCCGCCCGCGTCAGCGGACGACGACGCCCGCCGTCCGCAGCGCGTCCTTGACCTGCCCGACGGTCAGGGCGCCGAAGTGGAAGACGCTCGCCGCGAGCACCGCGTCGGCGCCCGCCCGGGCCGCCGCGACGAAGTGCTCGGGGGTGCCCGCGCCGCCGCTGGCGATCAGGGGGCACCGCACCTCGCGGCGCACCGCCGTGAGCATCTCCAGGTCGAAGCCGGCGGTCGTCCCGTCGGCGTCCATGGAGTTGAGCAGGATCTCCCCCGCACCGAGCTCGGCGGCCCGGGCCGCCCACGCCACGGCGTCGATCCCCGTGCCGCGCCGACCGCCGTGGGTCGTGACCTCGTAGCCGGAGTCGGTGCGGGTGTCGCCGGTGACGCGGCGGGCGTCGACGGACAGCACGAGCACCTGGCTGCCGAACCGGGCCGCGATCTCCGCGATGAGCTCGGGACGCGCGATGGCGGCCGTGTTGACCCCGACCTTGTCCGCGCCGGCCCGCAGCAGCCGGTCGACGTCGTCGGCGCTGCGCACCCCGCCGCCCACGGTGAGCGGCACGAAGATCTCCTCGGCCGTGCGCCGGACGACGTCGTACGTCGTCTCGCGGTCACCGGACGACGCCGACACGTCGAGGAACGTCACCTCGTCGGCACCCTCCGCGTCGTACCGGCGGGCGAGCTCGACCGGGTCCCCGGCGTCCCGCAGGTTCTCGAAGTTGACCCCCTTGACGACGCGCCCCGCGTCGACGTCGAGGCACGGCACCACCCGGACGGCCACCGCCATCGTTCAGCCCTCCTCGGTCAGGGCGTCCGGCGCGGGTGCGCTGGTCGCCAGGATGTCCACGACGAGCACGAGGGTGTCCTCCTCGCCGCCGACGGCACCGCCGCTCTCGGGCGGGATGACGAGCATCACCTGGCTGCCGACCGTCTGCTCGAGGAGCCCCTCGGCCAGGCCGGGCAGCACGCCGGAGCCCAGGTCGAACGACTCGGGGCCGCCCTGCACCCAGCTCGAGTCGTACATCGAGCCGTCGGACCAGCGGACCCCGGTGTACTGCACGGTGACCGTGGACCCCTCGACGACCTGGTCGCCGTCACCGCGCAGCAGCGCCTGGACGACGAGCGAGCGGGGCGGGTCCCCCTGCGGGGTCTCGATGAGCGGCTCGCCGTCCTCGGCGAGCGTCACGGCCGGGAGCCCCTCGCGGGGCTCGACCGGCTCGCCCCACGCCCGGGTGGGACGCACGTCGACGACCATGACCGACGCGAAGCTCGACGTGTCGGACGTCGCCGGCAGCAGCAGCAGCAGCCGTGAGCCGACGGTCCGGCCGTCGAGCGCCTCGTGCAGGTCGGCGCTGAGCACCTCGGGCGTGAGCGTGAACGGCTTGGGGACGGTGGAGTACGTCTCCTCGACGAGCGAGCCGTCGTCCGCCCGTTGCAGGCGGTAGTCGAGCAGGACCGGTCCGGAGTCCTCGAGCTCGGGGCCGGTGCCCTCCCAGAGGACCTCCGAGGTGGCCTCGCTGATCGTCAGCGGCGGGGTGTACTCGAGCGACGGCTCCTCACCGGCGCCGCCGGTCACGTCGACCTCCGGCGCGGGCTCGGACCTCGGGGAGCACCCGACGAGCAGCGCGGTCGCGAGGACCGCGACCAGCACACGTCGCACGTCGAGCCTTTCGTTCGTCGGCGCCGGACGGACCACCGGCTGCCTCCGGGCGCCGGCACCGTGGCGGGTGCCGCACCGGATCGGCGGCCCACCCTACTGCGCGGCGGACGGGCCTCGGTCGCGGGCCGACCCCGGTCAGCGCCGGTCACGGCCGGTCACGGCCGGTCGGCGCCCGTCAGCGCCGGTCGGCCCGGGTGAGCGGGTCACATCACATCGACTCGATGAGCCGCTCGACGCGCTCGTCCACGCTGCGGAAGGGGTCCTTGCACAGCACGGTGCGCTGCGCCTGGTCGTTGAGCTTCAGGTGCACCCAGTCGACCGTGTAGTCCCGGCGCGCCTCCTGCGCGCGGCGGACGAAGTCACCGCGGAGCTTGGCGCGCGTGGTCTGCGGCGGGACGGCGGTCGCCTCGAAGACCTCGAGGTCGGTGGTCACCCGCTCGACCATCCCGCGCGCGGCGAGCATGTTGTACAGCCCCTCGGTGCGGGAGATGTCGTGGTAGGCGAGGTCGAGCCGGGCGATCCGCGCGTCGGACAGCGGCAGGTCGTGCTTGTCCATGTAGCGCTGCAGGATCTTCCACTTGATCACCCAGTCGAGCTCCCGGTCCACGAGGCCCAGGTCCCCGGTGCGCAGCGCGAGCAGTCCCCGCTCCCACAGGTCGACCACCTGCTTGACCTCGGGCGTCGGGCCGACGTCGGACGCCACGAACTCCTTGACCCGCGCGAGGTACTCCTCCTGCAGGTCCACCGCCGTGGCGGTGCGGCCGTTGGCGAGCTGCACCGGCGCCATGCCGGTCATGTCGTGGCTGATCTCCCGGATGGAGCGGATCGGGTTCTCCAGTGCGAGGTCGCGCAGCGGCACGCCGGCCTCGATCATCCGCAGGATGAGGTCGGTCGAGCCGACCTTGAGCATCGTCGTCGTCTCCGACATCGAGGAGTCACCGACGATGACGTGCAGGCGCCGGTAGTGCTCGGCGTCGGCGTGCGGCTCGTCGCGCGTGTTGATGATCGGCCGCGACCGCGTGGTGGCGCTCGAGACGGCCTCCCAGATGTGGTCGGCACGCTGGGACAGGCAGTACCGGGTCCCGCGCGGGGTCGTCAGGACCTTGCCGGCCCCGGTGAGCACCTGCCGGGTGAGGAGGAACGGGACCAGCACGTCCGACAGCCGCGCGAAGTCCCCCTGGCGCCGCACGAGGTAGTTCTCGTGGCAGCCGTAGGAGTTGCCGGCCGAGTCGGTGTTGTTCTTGAACAGGTGGATGCGTCCGGCGAGCCCCTCGTGCACCAGCCGCTGCTGGGCGTCGGCGACGAGGCCCTCGAGGATGCGCTCGCCGCCGCGGTCGTGCGCGACGAGCTGGCGGACGTCGTCGCACTCCGCGGTCGCGTACTCGGGGTGCGACCCGACGTCGAGGTAGAGCCGCGAGCCGTTGCGCAGGAAGACGTTGGACGACCGCCCCCACGCGACCACCTTGCGGAAGAGGTACCGCGCGACCTCGTCCGCGGACAGGCCGCGGCCGTCGTCCGCGGCACAGGTCACGCCGTACTCGGTCTCGAGGCCGAAGATCCGCCGGTCCATGCTGCTCCCTACGTCCCGGCCAGCAGGTCCTCGAGCAGCGGTCCGCTCAGACGGCGGAACGCGCGGCGCGGCCGGGTGCGATCCAGGACCGCGACCTCGAGCTGACCGGCCGGGATGACCCGGGTCTCCCCTTCAGCCTGGGCCCCCAGGGTCCGCACCGCCAGCCCCAGGACCTGGGGCAGCGTCATGCCCGCCGCCCACTCCCCGGCAACCCGCGCGCCGAGGTGCTCCGCCTGGCCGCCCATGACGACGTACCCGTGCTCGTCGGTCACCGACCCGTCGTAGGACAGCCGGTAGATCTGGTCCGCCCCCGGCTCGGCCCCGACCTCGGCGACGACGAGCTCGACCTCGAGCGGCTTGGACTCGGTGGTGAACACGGTGCCGAGGGTCTGGGCGTAGGCGTTCGCCAGACCGCGGGCGTTGACGTCGCCGCGGTCGTAGGAGTAGCCGCGCAGGTCCGCGTACCGCACCCCGGCGACGCGGAGGTTCTCGAACTCGTTGTACTTGCCGACGGCCGCGAACGCGATGCGGTCGTAGATCTCCGACACCTTGTGCAGCGCACGCGACGGGTTCTCGGTCGCGAAGGCGATGCCGTCGTCGTAGGCGAGGACGACCACCGACCGGCCGCGCGCGATGCCCTTGCGCGCGTAGTCGGCGCGGTCCTTCATGAGCTGCTCGGGCGAGACGTAGAACGGCATGCTCATCGCGCGCCTCCGTCCGTCGCGGGGCGCGCATCACCGGTGCGCCCGTCCCCGTCGCGCGCGCCGCCGGCACGCCCGTCACGCTCGCGCTCGTGCTGCCCCCGACGGTGGTCGAGCACCGCGTCGACCACGCCCGCCAACGCGTCCGCGTCGGTGCGCAGGTACCCGGCCGCGGTCACCGTGGCCACGACCGGCCAGATCCGCCGGACGGTGTCCGGGCCGCCGGTCGCGGAGTCGTCGTCGGCGGCGTCGACCAGTGCCTCCACCGCGACGCGGACGGCGCCCTCGGCGTCCAGGCCCGGGCGCCACAGCTTCTTCAGGGAGCCGCGGGCGAAGACCGACCCGGACCCCACGCTGTGGTGGTCGTGCTCCTCGTAGCGGCCGCCGGTGACGTCGTAGGAGAAGATCCGCCCGGTGCGCCGGTCGAGGTCGTACCCCGCGAACAGCGGGACGACCGCCAGGCCCTGCATCGCGAGCCCCAGGTTGGAGCGGATCATCGTCCCGAGGCGGTTCGCCTTGCCGTCGAGCGACAGCAGCGCGCCCTCGATCTTCTCGTAGTGCTCGAGCTCGAGCTGGAACAGTCGCACCATCTCCAGCGCGAGCCCCGCGGAGCCCGCGATCCCCACCGCGGAGAACTCGTCGGCGGGGAACACCTTCTCGATCTCACGGTGCGCGATCGTCGGGCCCATGGTGGCGCGACGGTCCCCGGCCATCACCACGCCGCCGTCGAACGTCAGGGCGACGATCGTGGTGGCGTGCGGGGCCGCGGGGACCTGCCCGGCGGGCAGCGCACGGCCCGGGAGGAGCTCCGGCGCGTGACCGGCGAGGAACTCGACGAAGAGGACGATCCCGGCGCCGTGAAGGCACGCGGGAGACGGCCGTAGGGGTCGCTGCTCATCGAGGCCTACTGGCCGCCCTTCTGCACGAACCCGCGCACGAACTGCTCGGCGTTGGACTCCAGGACCTCGTCGATCTCCTCGAGGAGGGCGTCGACCTCGGTGTCCTGCGACTGCGCGGCGGGCGCCGGCGGGGTGACCGGTTCGGGCTCGTCCCCGCCGTCCCGTCGCTGGGGCCTGACGTGTTCCTGACCAGCCATGGTGACCTCCGCGGATGGGTGCTGCCTGCTCCTCCCACCCTATGTCAGGGCACCGACACCGGGGTGGACGGCGCCCCGGTCGGCCGCCCGTCGCCGCGCGCTCAGCCGCCGGCGAGCGACCGCAGCAGCGCGCCGGCGTCCGGGCAGGCGTCGAGCAGCCGGCCCACGTGCGCACGGGTGCCCCGCAGCGGGTCGCGCATCGGCACGCGCTGCAGGGTCGGCGCGCCGGCGACGTCGAAGATGATCGAGTCCCAGCTCGCCGCGGACACCTCGTCGGCGTACCGGGCCAGCGCCTCGCCGCGGAAGTACGCGCGCGTGTCGGGCGGGGTGGACCGTCGCCCGGGCGACCGCGTCCGGGTCCACCAGGCGCTCGACCGCCCCGGCCTCGAGGAGCCGGTGGTAGAGCCCCCGCTCGGGTCGCACGTCGGACCACTGCAGGTCGACCGCGGCGAGCCGCGGGTGGTCCCACGCGAGGTGGTCGCGCCGGCGCAGCCCCTCGAGCAGGCGCAGCTTGGCCAGCCACTCGACCTCACGGGCGCACGACGCCGGCGCGGTGGCCAGGCGGTCGAGCACCGACCCCCAGCGGTCGAGGACGTCCGCCGTCTCCGGATCGAGCGCCGCGCCGCGGGTCGCCGTCATCGCGCGACGCACCGCCGCGAGGTACTCCCCTGGATCTCCAGCGCGGTGAGCCACCGACCGTCGGCGAGCTCGAGACGCGCGGTGAGGGCGAGGTCGCGGCTCACGGTGTGGACGGCCTCGACCGGGTCCCGCAGCGCGAGGCCGTCGACCACGGCGAGCGCCGCCGCGAGGTCGTCGGCCGGGACGTCGCCGGCTGCGGCACCGTGCGCCGTCCGGCCCGCGGCCGCCTCGTCGTGCCCGGCGCGGACGGCCTGCTCCACGAGCCACAGCACCGCCGACGTGGTGCCCAGCTTCAGGTACGTCGCCACCTCGAGCAGGTTGGCGTCGCCGATGATCACGTGCAGCCGGCGCCACCGCTCGGGGTCCGCGTGCGGCTCGTCGCGCGTGTTGACGATGGGGCGCCGCAGCGTCGTCTCCAGGCCGATCTCGGCCTCGATGTAGTCCGCGCGCTGGCTGAGCTGGAAGCCGGGCTCCTCGCCGCGCTGCCCGAGGCCGACCCGGCCGGCTCCGGTGAACACCTGACGGGTGACGAGGAACGGCATGACCCGGCGGGCCAGGTCGGCGAACGGCACGGCGCGGTCGACGAGGTAGTTCTCGTGCGTCCCGTACGACGCGCCCTTGCCGTCGACGTTGTTCTTGTACAGGGCGACGTCGGGCAGGGCCGGGTTGGCGGCGAGCGCCCGCGCCGACGCCAGCATGACCAGCTCCCCGGCACGGTCCCAGCGGACGGCGTCCAGCGGTCCGGTGACCTCCGGTGACGAGTACTCGGGGTGCGCGTGGTCGACGTACAGGCGCGCGCCGTTGGTGAGGATGACGTTGGCCGCGCTCGGGTCGTCGTACTCCTCGACCGCGGGACGGGCGACCTCCTCGAGGACCGCGGCGGCGTCCGCGGTCGACGCGGCGGCGTCCCCCTGCGGCGGGAGCGGGCGGCGCGGCGTGCGCGGGGTCGTCGGTGAGCATCGAGGGGTGCGCCGCGGCGCGGGGCACGTGGAAGCCACGCGCGTCGTGCAGGGGGTCCTCGTCGTCGTAGTCCCAGCGCGCACGGGCTCGCGACCCGACCCGGGCGGGCACGTGCGCCGCGACGACGTGGCTGGACAGCAGCATCGGGTTCGCCATCGGCTTGCCGGGCTCGAGGACCCCGTACTCCGTCTCGATCCCCATCACCCGGCGCACGGTCACCGGGCCACCCTAGTCAGCGTGGGCGGCCCCCACCGGCGCCGCCCACGCCCGCACCGCACCCGGCTACAGGTACTGCCCGGTGCTGGTGACCGTCTCGATCGTGCGGGACCCGTCGGCGCCGCCCTTCTTGCTCGTGACGATCGTGCGGATGAACACGATCCGCTCGCCCTTCTTGCCCGAGATGCGCGCCCAGTCGTCCGGGTTGGTCGTGTTGGGCAGGTCCTCGTTCTCCTTGAACTCGTCCACGCACGCGGTGAGCAGGTGATCCACCCGGATGCCGCGCTGACCGGTCGCGAGGAAGTCCTTGATGGCCGACTTCTTGGCGCGGTCGACGACGTTCTGGACCATCGCGCCGGAGTTGAAGTCCTTGAAGAACAGGATCTCCTTGTCCCCCGACGCGTACGTGACCTCGAGGAAGCGGTTCTCCTCGCTCTCGGTGTACATCCGCTCCACGACGCGGTCGATCATCGCCTCGACGGCGGCAGCGGCGTCGCCGTCGTGCTCGAGGAGGTCGTCGGGGTGGATGGGCAGGTCGGGCGTGAGGTACTTCGCGAAGATCTCCTTCGCGCCCTCGGCGTCGGGACGCTCGATCTTGATCTTCACGTCGAGCCGGCCGGGCCGCAGGATCGCCGGGTCGATCATGTCCTCGCGGTTGGACGCGCCGATGACGATGACGTTGTCGAGCCGCTCCACGCCGTCGATCTCGCTGAGCAGCTGCGGCACGATTGTCGTCTCGACGTCGGAGGACACCCCGGTGCCCCGGGTGCGGAACAGGGACTCCATCTCGTCGAAGAACACCACGACCGGGTGGCCCTGGGACGCCTTCTCCCGGGCCCGGGCGAAGATCAGCCGGATGTGCCGCTCGGTCTCGCCGACGTACTTGTTGAGCAGCTCGGGGCCCTTGACGTTGAGGAAGAAGCTCTTCGCCTCGGCGCCCTCCCCGGTCTCCTCGCCGCGGGCGCGGGCCGCGGTCGCGGCCAGCGAGTGCGCGACGGCCTTGGCGATGAGCGTCTTGCCGCACCCGGGCGGCCCGTAGAGCAGCACGCCCTTGGGGGGCTTGAGCCCGTGCTCCCGGAAGAGGTCGGGGTGCAGGAACGGCAGCTCGACGGCGTCCCGGATCGCCTCGATCTGCGGGCCGAGGCCCCCGATGTCGGAGTAGTCGATGTCGGGGACCTCCTCGAGCACGAGCTCGGAGACCTCCGCCCGCGGGATGCGCTCGAACACGAAGCCGCTGCGCGGCTCGATCGTCAGCGCGTCCCCCACGCGCACCGGGCCCGCGTCGTCGAGCAGGGGGCCGGCCAGCCGCACGACCCGCTCCTCGTCGGCGTGACCCACCACGAGTGCACGGTCGCCGCCGAGCAGCTCCTTGACCGTGACGAGCTCGCCGACCGGCTCGTACCCGCCCGCCTCGACGACCGTGAGGGCCTCGTTGAGCATGACCTCCTGGCCGGGCCGCAGGGCGGCGAGGTCGAGCGCGGGGCTCGCGCCGACGTGCATCTTGCGTCCGGCCGAGACGACGTCGACCGAGCCGTCGGCACGGGCACCGAGGTACAGCGCGTACGTGCCGGGCGGCTTGGCGAGCTCGTCGAGCTGTCGCCGCAGGTCGACGATCTGCTCCCGTGCCGCCACGAGGGCGTCGGCGAGCCGTTCGTTCTTGGCGGCGAGGGCGGCGGCCTGGCGCTCGACCTCCCGCTGCCGGAGCTGCTCACGGTGCTGGGCGTAGTCCGGCTGCTGGGCGTGGTCCGGGCGCTGGTGGTCCGGGTGCTGGGCGATGCCCGACGGATCCGTCATGACGGCCCCCTTCCGCGTGGGCTGGCGATGGCCCAGCCTATGCACGCCCCAGGGCTGCGGCGCCGCACCACGCGGGGTCGGCCGGCGGATCAGGGCGTCTCGGGCGCCTGGCCGACGTCGCGCCGCACGCGCCGGACCTTCTTGTCGGAGATCGGACGCTCACCGAGGTCCTCCGCGCTCCACTCGCCGGGCTCGGCCGCGTCGACCGGGTAGGACCCCTTGGCCGGACGACGACGCCGCAGCGGGGCCTCGACGCCGTCGGCCATCCGGCGCACGGTGAGCAGGAAGCCGGTGTGCCCGATCATCCGGTGCTGCGGCCGGACGGCGAGGCCCTCGAGGTGCCACCCGCGCACCATGGACTCCCACGCCTCGGGCTCGGTGTACCGGCCGTCGCTGCGCAGGTCCTCGGCGAGGCGGGACAGCTGGGTCGTCGTGGCGACGTACGCGATGAGGACCCCGCCGGGGGCGAGCGCGGTCGCGACGGCGTCGAGGTTCTCCCACGGGGCCAGCATGTCGAGCACGACGCGGTCGACCGAGCCGGGCTCGGTGACCGTGGGCAGGACGTCGGCCAGGTCACCCACCGACAAGGTCCAGGCCGGGTGCGGCTCGCCGAACATGAGCTCGACGTTGCCGCGGGCGATCGCGGCGAAGTCCTCGCGCCGCTCGATGGAGTGCAGCGACCCCGCGTCGCCGACCGCGCGCAGCAGCGACATCGTCAGCGCGCCCGAGCCGACCCCGGCCTCCACGACGCGCGCGCCGGGGTAGATGTCCGCCATGGCGACGATCTGCCCGGCGTCCTTGGGGTAGACCACCGCGGCGCCGCGCGGCATCGACAGCACGTAGTCGCTGAGCAGCGGGCGCAGGGCGAGGTACTCGATGCCGGCCGTGCTGCGCACGACCGACCCCTCCGGCCGGCCGAGCAGGTCGTCGTGCAGCAGGAAGCCCTTGTGCGTGTGGAACTGGCCCCCGGCCGCGAGGGTGATCGTGTGCAGGCGGCCGCGGGGGTCGGTGAGCTGGACCCGGTCTCCCTCGCGCAGCGGGCCGCGGCGGATCTCGGCCCCGGTGGCGGTGGCGCCGGGTCGGGTCGGGTCCGGCTCGCTCGGCTCGTGCGGCAGGGGCGGGGGCGTCTGGGTCACGGGGGTCGAGTCTAGGAGCGCGCGCCGAGGGCGGCGACGACGTCGCTCGTGAACAGCAGGGCGGTGACCCGGCCGGCGTCGACGAGTGCCATGACCGGGGACATCGGCGCGACGCGATTCACCTCGTGCGCGAGGTCCTCCCCCGTGGTGCCCGCGTCCACGACCGCCCCCACCGGGATGGGCACGGCGACGGACAGCACGTCGGTCGTGGAGTACGCCTCGACGGGGACCGTGGCGGCCGCGCCCGGGTCGACGTAGGCAGCGGGCCGGCCGTCGCGGGCGAGCACGACGACGTGGACGACGCCGGCTGCGAGCGCCGCCCGCTGCGCGTCGGCGAGCGTCGAGCCGAGCGGCACGACGACGGCCGGGCGCCCCAGCCGGGCGGCGGACAGCCCTTCGACCGACCGCTGCGCCGCGGCACCGGTGAGCGCTGCCGTGGCGCCCGTCCACAGGAAGCCGGCGATGAGGACGGCCCACAGGACCGTGAACAGCGAGGGCTGACCGCCGCGCGCCAGCGGCAGGGCGATCGTCCAGAGCACGAGGCCGATGGCGACGACCCGCCCGGCCCAGCCCGCGACCACCGTGCCGCGGTAGCGGTTCCCGGTCACGCCCCACACCAGCGCCTCGAGGACGCGGCCGCCGTCCAGCGGCAGGCCCGGCACGAGGTTGAAGACACCGACGAAGGCGTTGGCGAACGCAGCCGAGTACAGGAGCGCGACGAGCAGCCCGGTCGAGCCGACCGCCTGCACCGCGGCCCACGCGAGGACGGCCAGCGCGATGTTGGTCAGCGGCCCGACCACGGCGATGAGGGCGCTCACGCGTGCCGTCGCGCCCCCGCCGGCGAACGAGGTGTGCCCGCCCCACAGCGTGATCGCGAACTCGTGGACCCGCAGGCCGTTCGCCCGGGCGACGAACCCGTGGGCGAGCTCGTGCAGGAACACCGAGGCGAACAGCAGCACGACGAAGGTCAGCGACACCGCGTAGGTCGCCGCCTCGCTCAGGCCGAAGCCGAAGCCGCGCACGGTCGGGGCGAAGATCACCGTGAGGACGACCGCGGCCACGATCCACGACCGGGCCAGGATGATCGGGGCGCCGGCGGCGTGACCGATGACCCACCCGGCGGTGCCCTGGGGGCGGGATCCCCGCCGGGGTCCGTTGCTCGGCTGCTGCACCCGCTCAGCGTAGGTGGTGGCGGTGACACGGCTGTGCCGCCGACGTCCCGCGCGCACGGACCCGGGCGTGGGCAGCGTAGGTGGACCGGAGTGGGTGGACCGGCGTGGTGGTGCACCGGCGTGGGTGGATCGGCGTGTGGGTGGGGCGACCTACCCTCGTGCGCATGTCGTCCTCGACCCTCATCTCCCCCACCGCACCGTCCACCGCCGTGGCGCCCGTGGGCGATGCCGTCGTCCCGGCCCCGGTCGACCGGCCGCGTCGGCCGGGTCTGTCGCCGTCGCGGGCCAACGACTACATGCAGTGCCCGCTGCTGTTCCGGTTCCGCGTCGTGGACAAGCTCCCCGAGCCGGCCAGCGAGGCGGCGGCCCGCGGCACGCTCGTCCACGCCGTCCTCGAGCGCCTCTACGACGCGCCGGCGGGTGAGCGCACGGTGGAGGCGGCGCGCGCGATGCTCCCCGCCGAGTGGGACCGGCTGCGCGAGACGGAGCCGCGCCTCGCCGAGCTGTTCACCTCCTCCGATCAGGTCAGCGCGTGGCTGGCCGGTGCGGGGGACCTGCTCGGGACGTACTTCACCCTCGAGAACCCCACCCGGCTCGAGCCGCACGAGCGCGAGCTGTTCATCGAGAGCCAGCTGGACGACGGTCCGCTGCTGCGCGGCATCGTCGACCGGCTCGACGTCGCGCCGAACGGTGCCGTGCGGGTCGTCGACTACAAGACGGGCAGGTCCCCGCGCGCCGGCTACGAGGGCAACGCCCTGTTCCAGATGCGGTTCTACGCGCTCGTGCTGTGGCGGTCGACCGGTGAGGTGCCGCGGATGCTGCAGCTCGTCTACCTCGGGGACGGGCAGGTGCTGCGCCACGAGCCGGGTGAGGCCGAGCTCGTGACGACCGAGCGACGGGTGCGCTGGCTGTGGGAGTCCATCCAGCGGACCGCGCGCTCGGGCGAGTGGAAGCCGCGCACGTCGGCGCTGTGCGGCTGGTGCGCGCACCAGTCGCTGTGCCCGGCGTTCGGCGGTACGCCGCCGCCCGTGCCGGCCGGTGCGGTCGAGGTGGCGCTGGGCGTCCGCCCCGACGACGAGCCGGACCGGGACGTCGCCGCACCGGTCAGCACGCCGGCCTGACCGGCTGCGAGCCAGGAACGGACGGCGCACCGATGAGTCCTCGGGTCGTCACCGGTCTGGCCCTGCATGACCTTCCGACGCATCCTCGCCCAGTCAGCCGTCAGCGACCTGCACATCGCCGAGCGGTGGTACTCCATCCTCTTCGAGGGCCCTCCGCACGCGCGCCCCATGGACGGACTCCTGGAGTGGCACCTGGCGCCGACGTTCGGCGTCCAGGTGTGGCGGGATGCGGATCGCGCCGGGCGGTCGTGCATGGTGCTCGACGAGTCGGACCTCGACGCCCTGGCCGCTCGGTTGACGGCGGCCGGTCTCGCTCACGACGGACCGCAGCAGGCCACCTCGTCCCGCGTGCTGGTCCTTGCCGATCCCGACGGCAACCGCGTCGTCGCCACCGGGCCGTCGTCGCCATCGGGCCGTCAGGGTGCGCGCGACGGTGCGTCGGCGGGCGCGGACGGAGCGCCCGTCCCTCAGCGCGAGCATCCGGGTCCGTGAGCTCGCGAACGGGCACGAGACCGACACGTGCGGTCCTCGCGCTCAGCGTGCCGCGTGCTCATCGCTGCGTCGGCGGTCAGGCCGTCGGCGCCATGAGGTCCAGGACGTCTCCGCCGGCGACGCGCGCGAGGTCGTCCAGGGTCAGGTCGGCGAGCGATCCCACCCTGCTCAGGCCCGGCGCCGGGGCGATCGGCAGCATGACCTCGACCCCGATGGTGCGCGCACCGGAGGCGAGCGCGGAGCCGATGCCGGACGGGGAGTCCTCCACGGCGACGCACCGCGTCGGGTCCACCCCGAGCTGGGCCGCCGCCGTGAGGTACGCCTCCGGGTGCGGTTTGCCGTGGGTGACCTCGTCCCCCACGACCACCGCGCGGAAGACCCCGGGCGGGGCGGCCGCGACGAACGGGTCGGCGAGCCGCCGGTAGGACATCGTCACGAGCGCGCACGGCACCTCGGCCTCGGCGAGCGCGAGGAGGAGCTCGCGCGCCCCGGGCTGCCACGGCACGTGCCGCCCGACCTCGTCGACGACCCGACCGATGAGGAAGTCGACGATCTCCTCGGCCGGGAGGTCCACGCCGTGGTCCCGCAGGATCCGCGCACTGACCTCCAACGGCTGACCCACCATGGCCAGCCCCTGCTCGTGGCTCCACGTCCCGCCGTGGGCCTCGACGAGCTCGGTCTCGGCGGCCATCCAGTACGGCTCGGTGTTGACCAGGGTGCCGTCCATGTCCCACAGCACGGCCTCGGGAAGCGGGAGGGCCCGGTCGGCACCCTCACCTGCGGCACCGTGAGTTGGACGGACGGTCACAGTCAGCTCCAGGGTCGTCATACGTCGGGCCATGCCACCGAGGAGGCTAGCCGCATCCGGCGCGCCGGGTCCGACGCCCGATCCGGCGCCCCGGCCGACGCCCGTCGCGCCGACCGGTCAGGCCGGGGCTGCCGCCGCCGGGCCCGCCTCGCCCGCCTGGTCCGCCTGGCCCGCCTGCGCCGCGAGCCGGTCGGAGATGATCGAGCCACGCGTCCCGTCCGCCGCGGTCGCACCGTCCGTGAACGCGCCGTGGTAGCGGCGGGCCGGATGGGTGTCCTCGGCGAGCACGTGCCCCGGGCCGTAGAGGTTCTCCCGCAGCGTCGTGCCCTCGTACTCCGTCCGCGCGCGCCCCCGGCGCTGCAGCTCGGGCACCACGAGCTCGACGAGGTCCTCGAACGTCCCCGGCGTGATGGCGTAGGCGAAGTTGAAGCCGTCGATCCCGCCCTCGTCGACCCACTGCTCGAGCTGGTCGGCGACCGTCTGCGCCGACCCCACGATGACGGGGCCCATGCCACCGATGCTGCGCTGGGTCACGATGTCCATCGGCGTCCACCGGCGCGCCGGGTCGATGGTGGCCAGCGAGGCCAGCACCGACCGCAGGCTGTCGTTCTCGACCTCGACGAGCGGCTGGTCCGGGTCGTACTGCGAGAAGTCCACGCCGGTCCAGCCGCCGTACAGCGCCAGGGCGCCCTCCGCCGACGCGTAGGAGAGGAGGTCGGCGAACTTGGCGTGCGCGAGCTCGTCGGTCTCGGCGGTGATCACGGTGACCAGCGCGAAGATCCTGACCGAGTCGCGCGACCGGCCCAGCGCCTGCGCCCGGTCGCGGACGTCGTCGCTCGTCTCCCTCGCCTGGGCGATCGTCGCGGGGCTGATGAACACGCCCTCGCCGTGCTTCGCCGCGAACGCGCGCCCGCGGGACGACGCCCCCGCCTGGAAGATCACCGGCGTGCGCTGCGGGCTCGGCTCCGTGAGGTGGATGCCGGGGACGCTGTAGTAGGTGCCCTGGTGCCCGATCGGGTGCACCTTCGTCGGGTCGGTGAAGACCCCGCTCTCCTTGTCGCGCACGACGGCGTCGTCGTCCCACGAGCCCTCCCAGAGCTTGTAGGTGACGTCGAGGAACTCGTCCGCGAGGTCGTACCGCTCGTCGTGACCCAGCTGGCGGGTGAAGCCGAGGTTGATGGCTGCGCTGTTGAGGTAGCCGGTCACCACGTTCCACGCCACGCGACCGCCCGTGAGGTGGTCCAGCGTCGAGAACTTGCGGGCCAGCGCGTACGGCTGCTCGTAGGTGAGCGCGCTCGTGATGCCGAACCCGAGGTGCTCGGTGACCGCGGCCATGGCGGGCACCTGCGCGAACAGGTCGTTCACCGGGACCTGCACCGCGTCGGTCAGCGAGGCGGCGACCGTGTCGCGGTACACGTCGTAGACCCCGACGACGTCCGCGATGAACAGGGAGTCGAAGCGGCCGCGCTCGAGCAGCCGGGCCAGGTCGGTCCAGTACTCGAGGGTGTTGTACCGCCACGCCTGGCTGTCCGGGTGGCGCCACGTCCCGGCGGACTGATGCGTCACGCAGGTCATGTCGAAGGCGTTCAGGACGATGCGCTGGGCCATGGGTGGTGCTCCTCCGGGCTCGTCTTACCCGCGCGGACGCGCGGGTCAGGTCCTCACCCGGAGCACCCCCACGACGAGGAGGGGTTGCCGACCAGCAAGCCGGGGCTGCGCGCTGGCACTCATGACCTGCGCCGAACCTAGGGACGTCTCACTCCATGGGTCAAGATCGTCCACGCACCGGACGACTCCGCCGATGCGCCGCGACAGGTCGCGCTGCACACGAGTCGCTCGTCGCCCTCCGGCACGACGCACGGAGCCTCGGCCGAGCGGCCCCGGGTCGCCGGCCGTGGCGCCAGCCGGCGCCCGCTGCGGTCGCGGTAGCCCCCGCCTGGGTGAGCCTGGGGGCGCGACCGCACCTGCCGACCGGAAGCCAGCTGCATGCCACCCGACGAGCACCCGTCCAACGCCCTGGTCACCGAGCACATCGCCGTCGTGGGCCACGAGGTCCGGTCCCTCGCCGCCCGGCTGCCCGCACACGTCAACCGCGACGACCTGACGTCCGCGGGGCTCCTCGCCCTGGTCCGAGCCGCCCGCGCGTACGACCCCGGCACCGGCGTGCCCTTCAACCGGTACGCCGCGATGCGGATCCGCGGGGCGCTGATCGACGAGCTGCGCGGCCAGGACTGGGCGCCGCGTCAGGCCCGCCAGCGAGCCACCCGCGTCACCCGGGCGACCACCGAGCTGACCGCGTCCCTGGGACGCACCCCGACCGACCACGACGTCGCCGAGCACCTGTCGATGACGCCCGACCAGGTGACCGCGGCCCGGTCCGTCTCCGAGGTGCAGGTGCTGTCGATGGACGCCGGCCCGGACGAGTCGTCCCTGGTCGACAGCGTGCCGGACGCCGCACTCGGCCCGGAGGGGAGCCTCCTGGTCGGCGAGCGCCAGCAGTACCTGCACGCCGCCGTCGCCGCGCTGCCCGACACCCTGCGCCAGGTCGTCGTGGGCATCTTCTTCGAGGGGCGCCCCGCCGCGGAGCTGGCCGCCGAGATCGGCGTGACCCAGTCGCGCGTCAGCCAGCTGCGGACCGAGGCGATGGCGCTGATGCGTGACGGGATGAACGCCCACCTCGACCCGGAGCTGGTGCCCGCACCGAGGCGCGCCGACGGCGTGGTCGAGCGCCGTCGGCAGGCGTACTACGCGCGGGTGGCGACCCATGCCGCGGAGGCGGCGCTGGTGGTCCTGCCCACCCAGCGCGACCCGAGGGCCCGG
Organism: Cellulomonas sp. ATA003; assembly: GCF_031582905.1. Lineage (NCBI taxonomy): Bacteria > Bacillati > Actinomycetota > Actinomycetes > Micrococcales > Cellulomonadaceae > Cellulomonas > Cellulomonas sp. ATA003. The sequence goes on along the minus strand of NZ_CP133990.1, from coordinate 1,329,850 downwards.
CACGCCGTCGCATGACGCCCGCCGACGGGTGGCTGCGGGTGCGGGGCACCGGGACATCGCGGCCGAGGCTCCGCGCCTGGCTCTCGGCCCCGACCGATGCGGCCTAGGCTGACCGGATGACCGAGCAGCAGCACCAGGGCGAGGACCGAGCCGAGCGCGAACCGGTCCTGCTCGCCGCCTTCGAGGGTTGGAACGACGCGGGGTCCGCCGCCAGCCAGGCCCTCGCGCACCTGCACGAGGTATGGGGCGCCGAGGAGGTCGACGAGCTGGACCCCGAGGAGTACCACGACTTCCAGGTGAACCGGCCGACGGTCGCCGTCGGGGACTCCGGGCGTCGCGAGATCACCTGGCCCACCACGCACATCGCCGTGGCCACCGCGCCGCAGTCCGGGCGCACCGTCGTCCTCGTGCACGGCATCGAGCCGTCGATGCGGTGGCGCCGGTACTGCGCCGAGCTGCTGGACATCGCGGCGACCCTCGGCGTCCGGTCGGTCATCACGGTCGGCGCACTGCTCGCCGACGCACCGCACACGCGTCCCATCCCGGTGAGCGCGTCCGCCGAGGACCCGGAGGTCCAGGCGCTGGTCGGCGCCGAGCCGAGCACGTACGAGGGCCCGACCGGGATCGTCGGGGTGCTCCAGCACGAGGCGTCCGAGCGTGGCCTGCGTGCGATGTCGCTGTGGGCGGCGGTGCCGCACTACGTCGCCCACCCGCCGTCGCCCAAGGCCACCCTCGCGCTGCTCGCACGCATCGAGGAGCTGCTCGGTGAGCCCGTCCCCCTCGGCGAGCTGCCCGACGACGCCGCCGCGTGGCAGCACGGGGTCGACGAGCTCGCGGCCGAGGACACCGAGATCGCGGAGTACGTCCACCAGCTCGAGGAGGCCAAGGACACCGCCGACCTGCCCGAGGCGAGCGGCGAGGCGATCGCGCGCGAGTTCGAGCGGTTCCTGCGCCGGCGGGACAAGGGCACCGGCGCGTAGGTCGCCTCGGCCGCGAGGGTCAGAGGCGCACGCCGAGCAGCGCGTCCACGGTCGCGCGGACGAGCGCGGGGGCGTCGTCGGCCACGTCGTCGGACGCACCCGCGAGTGCGCGCTCGACCCACGCGTCCACGACCCGCAGCGCGCGGGGCGCGTCCAGGTCGTCCGCGAGCGCGGCGCGCACGTCCGCGAGCATCCCGTCCGCGTCCGGACCGGCGCCGGCGGCCACCGCACGACGCCACCGGTCCAGTCGCTCGACGCCGCCGGCCAGGCCCGCGTCGGTCCACTCCCAGTCCGACGCGTAGTGGTGCTCGAGGATCGCCAGCCGGACCGCCATGGGGTCCACGCCGGCCGACCGCAACGCGGACACCAGCACGAGGTTGCCGCGCGACTTGGACATCTTCTCGCCGTCGAGCCCCACCATGCCCGCGTGCACGTGCACGCGCGCGCCACCGTCCCCGGACAGGATGCGGGCGTGCGACGTGCTCATCTCGTGGTGCGGGAACACCAGGTCGACCCCGCCGCCCTGGACGTCGAACGGCAGGCCCAGACCGTCACGGGCGATGACCGCGCACTCGATGTGCCACCCGGGTCGGCCGGTGCCGAGCGGCCCGCCGTCCCAGGCGGGCTCCCCACCCGCTCGCGCCGCCACAGCAGCGGGTCCAGCGGGTCCTTCTTGCCGGGGCGGTCGGGGTCGCCGCCCCGCTCGGCGAACAGCGTCGTCATGTGGTCACGCGCGAGCCGCGCGACCTGGCCGAACGCACCGTCGGCCGTGAGGTCGGCGTAGACGTCGCCCGTCCCGGGGTCGTCCCCGCCGGCGCCCACCTCCACCGCCACGCGGTAGGCGGCACCCGCGTCGAGCATCGCCTGGACCGCGGCGACGACGTCGGGCACCGTCTCGACGGCGCCGAGGTACACGTCCGGCGGGACGACGCCGAGGGCGGCCATGTCGTCCGCGAACAGCGCGGTCTGGTCCTCGGCGAGGTCGCGCCAGTCGACGCCAGTGGCGGTGGCGCGCTCGAGCAGCGGGTCGTCGACGTCGGTGACGTTCGAGGCGTAGCGCACGTCCAGGCCGGCGTCCCGCCAGGCACGGCCCAGCAGGTCGAACGCCACGTAGGTCGCGGCGTGCCCCATGTGCGTGGAGTCGTACGGGGTGATCCCGCAGACGTAGAGGCCGGCGCGGGGACCGGCCGCCGCGGGCACCAGCCGGCCCGTCGACGTGTCACGCACGCGCACGGTGCCCCCTCGCCCGGGGAGCTGGGGGATCTGCGGGGAGGGCCAGGTCTGCACCGGCTGAGCCTAACCGCGCCGGTGGGTGCGCTCAGCCGGGGAGCGACGTGGGCGCCACCGCGCTGAGGACACCGGCGGCGAGCAGGACCAGGACGACCGCGGCGAGCACGATCCGGTACACGACGAACGGCTTGTAGCTGTAGGTCGACACGATCTTGAGGAAGCCGATGATCACGACGTACCCGACGCCGAAGGCCACGACCGTGGCCACCACCGTCTGCGCGACCCCGGGCGTGCCCGCGGTGCCGAACTCGCCGAGGTTCGTGAACAGCTGGTACAGCCCCGACCCGAGCACCGCGGGGATCGCCAGCAGGAACGAGTACCTGGCTGCGGCCTCCCGGGTGTAGCCCATGAGCAGTCCCGCGGTGATCGTGCCGCCGGAGCGCGAGACGCCCGGCACCAGCGCGAGCGCCTGGGCGAAGCCGAACGCGATCGCGTGCCGCGGCGTGAGCGCCGTCAGCGGACGCGTCTTGGCGCCGCGGCGGTCGGCCCACCCGAGCACCAGTGCGAAGCCCGCCAGCGTGCCGGCGATGAGGTACAGGTTGCGGAACGTGTTCTCGATGGACTCCTGGAACAGCAGGCCCAGCACGACGATCGGGATGCTCCCCAGCGCGATGTACCAGGCCATCCGGGCGTCCGGGTCGTGCTGGCCCAGGCGTGCGGCGCGGTCGGTGCCCTGCTGGCCGGACAGGGCTCGCCACCACGCCCGGCAGATGTTCACGATGTCGCGGCGGAAGTAGAGCAGCACCGCGGCCTCGGTGCCGATCTGGGTGATGGCGGTGAACGCGGCCCCGGGGTCGGACGCGCCGATGAGCTCGCCGACGATCCGCAGGTGCGCGCTCGAGGAGACCGGCAGGAACTCCGTCAACCCCTGCACGAACCCGAGGACGATCGCTTCCCACATGCTCATGACGGAGCCCCCTGGTGCCATGGTGCGCAAGGCTAGTGGCGCGGCGTCGGCTCCGCGGACGGCGTCCGTGCCGTGCGGTCGCCCGTGCGCTGCCCGGTAGCGTTCGGCCCCATGGAACAGCGAGGGCTCGGACGCACCGGCCTGCGGGTCTCCCACCTGGGCCTGGGCACGATGACCTGGAGCCGGGACACCGACGAGCACGAGGCCGCCGAGCAGCTGCGGGACTTCGTCGACGCAGGTGGGACGCTGCTCGACACCGCCGCCTCGTACGCCGACGGTGCGGCGGAGGAGCTCATCGGGTCGCTGCTCGGGGACGTCGTCCCGCGCGACGAGATCGTCCTGTGCACGAAGGCCGGGGTCCGCCGCACCGCGACCGGCGGTGTGGTGGACGCCTCACGGGGCGCGCTCCTGGACTCGCTCGACGCGTCCCTCGCCCGCCTCGGCACCGACCACGTGGACCTGTGGCTCGTGCAGACGCCGGACCCCCGCACACCGCTCGACGAGACCCTCAGCGCGCTGCGGCTCGCGGTCGCGAGCGGCCGGACCCGCTACGTGGGCCTGTCCAACCATCCCGGCTGGATGACGGCCCGCGCCGCGACCCTCCTGGCCGGCGACGTCGGTCTCGCCGCGGTGGAGGTCGAGTACTCGCTCCTGCAGCGCGGCGCGGAGCGCGAGGTGCTCCCGGCGGCCACCGACCTGGGGGTCGGCGTGCTCGCGTGGTCCCCGCTCGGCCGCGGCGTGCTCACCGGCAAGTACCGGCGCACCATCCCCGCCGACTCCCGCGCGGCGTCACCGCACCTCGCCGGCTTCGTCGAGCCGTACCTGGGCGCGGGCTCACTGGCGGTCGTCGAGGCGGTCGCGACGGCCGCCGACGGCCTCGGCTGCGCCCCGCTCGAGGTCGCGCTCGCCTGGCTGCGCGTCCGGGGCCAGATCACGTCCGCGATCGTCGGGGCCCGCACCGCCGCGCAGCTGCGCGGCTCGCTCACGGCGCACCGGCTCGAGCTGCCGCCGGAGATCGTGCACGCGCTCGACGAGGTCAGCGCTCCGGAGGTCGGCTACCCCGAACGGCGCTGACGCGCGGTCCGGAGCCCACCGTCAGCGGCTCTGGCCCGAGCCCACGTCGCCCAAGCGCTCCAGCAGGTCGTCGTCGTCGACGTCGGCGTCGTAGTCGGTCCGGGCGCCGGGGCGCCCGGCGGCGTCGACGTCGTCGCTCTCCCCCTCGTCGTCCTCGTCGTCCTCGTCCTCGTCGTCGTCGTCCACGAGGTAGAACGGCGTGGCCTCGCCGTGGACGCTCGCCAGGGCGTCGTCGTACGCCTCGAACGCGTCCGCGAGGACGTCGTAGGCGTCGTCGACCGCGGGGTCGTCGTCCTCACGGCGAGCCTCGACCGCGTGGAAGTGGGCTTCCAGCGCCGCGACGAATCGATCGAGAGCGGCACGCGGGTCGACGGTCATGCACCGACCGTAGCGCCGCCGAGGGCACAATGGCACCGGGGAATCCCCGCCCCACGGCCGGTGTTGGCCGCGGGGGCAGGGACCGGACGACGAAGGGTTGGGCATGGGGAGCAGGCTCGCGGGTCGTACCCGCAGCGAGTGGGCCGCCGAGGGCGGTCAGTACGAGTACCGCGTGCTGACGATCCCCCGTACCACCAGCCGCAACGACGCCCGCCGCCTGCTCACCGAGCAGGCCGAGTACGGCCGCTGGGAGCTGGCCCGCACCCTGCTGTTCGCCGGCGGGGAGCGCAAGGTCTGGCTGCGCCGCAAGATCATCCGCGTGCGCAGCACTCTCGCCGAGACGCTCGACTGACTGACCGGTCGGTGAGGCACGACCGGCCACCCGGTCAGCAGGACCCGAGCAGCCGGTCCAGGACGCGCACGCCGAAGGTCAGGGAACTCGTGGGCACCCGCTCGTCCACGCCGTGGAACATCGCCGAGAAGTCCAGCGACGGCGGCAGCAGCAGCGGGGCGAACCCGTACCCGGTGATGCCCAGGCGGGCGAGCGACTTGTTGTCGGTCCCGCCCGACAGCGTGTACGGCAGCACCGCGGAGCCCGGGTCCTCCGCCTGCAGGGCGGCGACCATTGCGTCGACCAGGTCCCCCTCGAACGGGACCTCGAGGGCGATGTCCTGGTGGACCGGCTCGATCCGGACGTGCTCGCCGGCGAGCTCGCGCAGCGTGCGCAGGCCCTCCTCCTCGTGCCCCGGCAGGAAGCGCGCATCCAGGACTCCCTCGGCCCGCCCGGGGATGACGTTGGCCTTGTAGCCGGACGCGAGCTGGGTCGGGTTGGAGGTGTTGCGGATGGTGGCGCCGACGAAGCGGGCGGCGGGTCCGAGCGCCGCGACGAGGCGGTCGATGCCGTCCTCGTCCTCCGGGTCGAACCGGGTGCCGGTGAGGTCGGCGACACCCTCGAGCAGCGTGCGCACGGTCGGGGTCAGGGTGAGCGGCCACGGGTGCTGGCCGATGCGCGCCATCGCCGCGGCGAGGTGGGTCACCGCGTTGTCGGTGTTGACCTGGCTGCCGTGCCCCGCGCGGCCGTCGGCGACGAGCCGCAGCCAGGCGATGCCCTTCTCGGCGGTCTGCAGCAGGTAGGCGCGGCGACCGTCGATCTCGACGGAGTAGCCGCCGACCTCGCTGATGGCCTCGGTCGCGCCCTCGAACAGGTCGGGCCGGTGGTCGACGAGCCAGCGGGCACCGAACGCGCCACCGGCCTCCTCGTCGGCGAACATGCCGACGACGACGTCGCGTGCGGGCCGCCGGCCCTCGCGCGCCATCTGCCGGACGACCGCGAGGATCATCGCGTCCATGTCCTTCATGTCGACGGCGCCGCGTCCCCACAGCAGGCCGTCGCGCTCCTCGCCGCCGAACGGGTCGACCTGCCAGTCCGATGCCTGCGCGGGCACCACGTCCAGGTGACCGTGCAGCACCAGCGCGCCGCGCGAGGAGTCCTCGCCGGGGAGGCGGACGACCACGTTCGCCCGGCCGGGCGCCGACTCGAGGTACTCCGGCTCGAGACCGACCTCGGTGAGGGACGCCATGACGTACTCGGCCGCCGCGCGCTCCCCGGCCCCGACCCGTCGCCGTAGTTCGACGTGTCGATCCGGAGCAGGTCCTGGCAGATCCCCAGGACCTCGTCCTGGGCGGTGCGGGCGAGGTCGTCGACAGGCGTGGCCATGCGTCCACCGTACCTTCGGCCCGCGCGGCCCCCACCCGGCGCGGTCGCCCCGGCGAGGGGCGGCACACCCCGTGCCGGGCCGGCCCGCGCGGTGCCGCGCGGGCCGGCCCTCGGTCAGCGCGGGGCGGCGTCGGTCAGGCCGCGCCGGGCGAGCAACGGCTCGATGCGCGGGTCGCGGCCGCGCAGGTCCCGGAACGCGTCCATCACGTCCACCGAGCCGCCACGGCTCAGCAGGCGGTCCCGGAACGTGTCGCCGGTGGTCCGGTCGAGGCCGCCGTTCTCGCCGAACCACTCGACAGTGTCGGCGTCCAGCACCTCGGACCAGATGTAGGAGTAGTAGCCGGCCGAGTACCCGCCGGCGAACACGTGGTTGAAGTAGCTCGTCCGGTACCGCGGGGGCACGGGTGCGAACGCGACCCCGGCGCGCTCGAGCGCGGCGACCTCGAACGCCTCGACCTCGGCCGGGTCGGTCGGCACGTCCTCGGGAGCGAGCTGGTACCACGCCTGGTCGAGCAGCGCGGCCGCGAGGTACTCGGTGGTCGAGAAGCCCTCGTTGAACTGGCGCGACGCGAGCATGGTGTCGACCCACTCCTGCGGCAGCGGCTCGCCGGTGACGTGGTGCACCGCGTAGGCACGCAGCACCGACGGCTCCCACGCCCACATCTCGTTGACCTGGGAGGGGTACTCGACGAAGTCCCGGGGCACGTCGGTGCCGGACTGCGAGGGGTACCGGACGTCGGAGAACAGCCCGTGCAGCGCGTGGCCGAACTCGTGGAACAGCGTGATGACCTCGTCCCACGTCAGGAGGGAGGGCTCACCCGCGGGCGGCTTGTTGAGGTTGAGGTTGTTGACCACGACGGCGCGCTCACCGAGCAGCGCCGACTGGTCGACGAGGTTGTTCATCCACGCACCGCCGCGCTTGGACGCCCGGGTGTAGAAGTCACCGAGGAACAGGCCGATCGGCTCGGTCCCCCGCTCGTCCGCGACCTCCCAGACGCGCACGTCCGGGTGGTAGCCGACGAGGTCGGCACGCTCGGTGAAGGTGAGCCCGTACAGGGCGCCGGCGGCACGGAACACCCCGTCCTGCAGGACGCGGTCGAGCTCGAGGTAGGGCCGCAGCAGCGCGTCGTCGAGCGCGTACCGGTCCTTGCGGACCCGCTCGGCGTAGAAGGACCAGTCCCACGCCTCGAGCGTGGCGCCCGGGACGTCGGCCTCGAGCGCGGCCTGCAGGTCGGCCGCCTCGGCGCGGGCGTTGGCCACGGCGGCGGGGGCGAGCCGGCCGAGCAGGGAGTCGACGGCGTCCGTGGTGCGGGCGCAGGCGTCGTCGGCCACGTAGGCGGCATGGTGGGCGTACCCCAGGAGGCGGGCGCGCTCGGCGCGCAGGCGGGCTAGGCGCAGCAGCGTGGCGCGGGTGTCGTGCTCGCCGCCCGTCCCGCGCGTGACCGACGCCCGGTGCACGCGCTCACGCACGGCCCGGTCGGTCAGGCTCGCGAGCACCGGCTGCTGGGTCGGGAGGATCAGCTCGATGAGGTAGCCCTGCTCGTGCCCCCGCCCGACGGCGGCCTCGCGTGCGGCGGCGATCGCGTCCGGCGCGAGACCGTCGAGCTCCGCGACGTCGGTCACCAGCACGGCGGCGGCGTTCTGCGCGGCGAGCAGCGTGCGGCCGAACGCCGTCTCGAGCGACGTGATCTCGGCGTTCAGCTCGCGCAGCCGGGTCTGGTCCGCGTCGGCCAGCGCGATCCCGGAGCGGCGGAACTCGGTGCGCAGGGTGTGCAGCAGCCAGGCGGTGTCCGGCTCGAGGGTGGTCCGTCCGGCGTCGACGTCCGCCGCGATCGCCTCGAGGCGGGCGTGCAGGCGGGCGTCGAGGTACACCGCGTCGTGGTGGGCGGCGAGCTGCGGGGCGATCTCCGCCTCCACCGCCTCCAGCTCCGGCGTGCTGTCCGACCCCACCTGGTTGAAGAAGGCGGCGGCCGCGCGGGAGAGCAGCCGGCCGGAGCGTTCGATCGCGACGAGCGTGTTCTCCACGGTGGCGGGCTCAGGGTCGGTCGCGATGCGCTCGATCTCCGCCCGCTGCTCCGCCATCCCGGCGAGCAGCGCGGGGGCGTAGTGCTCCTGCTGGATCGCAGCGAAGTCAGGCAGGCGGAACGGCAGCCCGGAGGGCCGGGCGAACGGGTTGGCAGGGTCGAGAGGATGGCGGTCATGGTCCCCATCCTGCCGTGCGCGGACCGCTCGTCCCGCGCGCCGACGCGGCCCGCGCCTCCCAGGCCCGGCCGGCGCTCATCCGCGCGGGACGGTGTACCGCAGCTCGACGAAGGCGTCCCCGAAGCGCGTGATGTCGGTGAGGGCCAGGGGCCGGGCAGCCGCGCCGGCAGGACCGGCACCCCGCCGCCGAGCACCACGGGCGCCACGCCGAGCCAGATCTCGTCGATCAGCCCGCGCTCGGCGAATTGCGCGGCCAGGTCCCCGCCGCCGACCAGCCAGATGTTGCGGCCGGCCGCCGCGTCGACCATCTGCGCGTGGACGGCCGCGACGTCGTCCGCGGTCAGGACGACGTCCGCGCCGGGCGGCACCGGCAGGTCCCGGTGGGTGAACACCCAGGTCCGCTGGTCCGGGTACGGCCACTCGGCCAGACCCTCGTCGAGCACGAACCGGTAGGTGTCGGCGCCCATCGCGACCGCGCCGACGCCGGCGAGGAAGGTCCGGTAGTGCTCGGCCACGCCCGGCACGTCATTGAACTGCATGAGCCAGTCGAGGGAGCCCGCCGGGTCGGCGATGTACCCGTCGACGCTCGCTGCCACGTAGTACTGGGTCCGCGTCATGAGGCCATCGTCCTCCCCGGCACCCACACGGCGGGAGGGGCGCGGACGCGGGTCCCTACCCGAGGACGGCGGCGACGTCGGTCGCCGGGTACCCGTGCGCCTGGGCGACCGCCGCGTTGAGCACGGCGCCGTCGTGGGTGGTGAGTCCGGCCGCGAGCTCGGGGTCGGCCCGCGCCGCATCCCGCCACCCCAGGTCCGCGAGCCGCGCGAGGTAGGGCAGCGTCGCGTTCGTCAGCGCCCGCGTCGCGGTGACGGGGACCGCGCCCGGCATGTTGGCCACGCAGTAGAGGACGCAGCCGTGCACGGTGAAGGTCGGGTCGGCGTGCGTGGTGGGCCGGGTCGACTCGAAGCAGCCGCCCTGGTCCACCGCGATGTCCACGAGCACCGACCCGCGCCGCATCCGGGCGACGACGTCGTCCCCGACCAGCTTCGGCGCCCGGGCACCGGGCACGAGGACGGCGCCGATCACCAGGTCGGCGTCGAGCAGCTGCTCCTCGAGCGTGTAGCGGCTGGACGCGAGCGTGCGCACCCGTCCGCCCCACGCGGCGTCCAGCGCGCGCAGCTTGGGCAGGGAGACGTCGAGCACGGTGACGTCGGCCCGCATGCCGACCGCGATCTGCGCGGCGTGCATGCCCGCGACGCCGCCCCCGATCACCACCACCTTCCCCGGGCGCACCCCGGCGATCCCCCCGAGCAGCACGCCGGCGCCGCCCGCGCTGCGCATGAGGTGGTAGGCGCCGACCTGCACCGACAGCCGCCCGGCGATCTCGCTCATCGGTGCGAGCAGCGGCAGGCTCCCGTCGGCCGCCTGCACCGTCTCGTACGCGATCGCGGTCGTCCCCGCGTCGACGAGCGCCTGCGTCGCGGCGCGGTCGGCGGCCAGGTGCAGGTAGGTGAACAGCGTCTGGCCGCGCCGGAGCAGCCCGAACTCCGCGAGGACCGGCTCCTTGACCTTGCACACGAGCTCCGCGGTGCCCCACACCTCCTCCGCGGTCGCGGCGAGGTCCGCCCCCGCGCCGAGGTAGGCGTCGTCGGGCACGGCGGAGCCCTCCCCGCACCCGACTGCACGAGCACGCGGTGACCGGCCGTCACCAGGGCGTGCACGCCGGCCGGCGTGATCGCCACCCGGTGCTCGTTGTTCTTGACCTCGCGCGGGACGCCGATCTGCATGGTGCGCTCCAGGTGGCGACGGGTGGGCCGGGTCGCGGCCGCTGCCCCCAGCGTGCCCGGCGGACCCCGCGACGGCGACCGGTCACGTCCGGCCGAGCAGCCGCCCCCAGACGCGGGCCCGAGCCAGCTCGGCGGTGGCCTGCGCCCACGCACCGTCCGCGACCCACCAGTACGCCGACTGGACCGAGCGGGCGAACGACCAGGCGACGACGCGGTCGGCGTCCAGGCCGGCCTCCGCGGCGACCAGCGCGGTGCGGCGGCGCAGCGTGGTCACCGGGTCGGCCGCGTCGAACGGGGCCCCGACCTGGGCCAGCAGCGGCCAGGGGTCGTGGGCCGGGTCCCCGACGAGGGGCTTGGGGTCGATCGCGACCCAGGACGCGGTGCCGGGTGGGGTCCCGGTCACGCGCAGCACGTTGCCCGGGTTCAGGTCGCCGTGCACGACGACGCCCGAGCACCCCGTTCCCGGCAGGTCCCGCAGCAGGGCTGCCGCCGCACGGACGGCTCCGGGGTCGACGACGACGTTGCCCGGTTCCCGCCCGCGCGACGCCGCGCCGCCCGGTCCTCGGTCGCCGTCGTCCGACGGGCGTCCGGCCGCCCGGGCCGCGGTCGCGAGCAGGACGTCGGCGCCCCGCGCGCACACGGTGACCATCGACCGCACGTCCGCGGAGGACGTCGCCCCCGCCGGTGTGGCGCCTGCCGGTGTGGCCGCCGGTGTGGCCCCTGCCCGTGCCACCGGAGCTGCGGCGTGCACCGCCCGCAGGACGCGGGCCCCGGCCTGCAGGCGCTCGTCGTCCGGCGCGGGGTCGTCCGCGAGCGCGATGCCGGGGCGACAGCGCTCGAGCAGCAGCGCCCAGTCGTCCGCGGCGTGCGCGAGCAGCCGGACGGCACCGCGGCCGTCCCAGAGCCGCAGCGCGACCGCCTCGTCACGCGCCTCGTCGTCGGGCAGGGACAGCTTGAGGACGACGTCGGCGCCGGACCCGGTGCGGGCCGGCGCGGTCCAGGCGGCCACCCCGGTCGTGAATGGCGGTCCCACGGTGAGGTCCCACCCGGCGACGGCGCGGTCGTGCACCGCGGGCAGCGTGGCGAGCCAGCCGGGGCCCGCCGGGTGGTGCTGCGCGGTGCGGCGCAGACCGTCCGGGATGTGCACGCCGCCATCCTGCCCGCTCCCCGCACCGGCGGACGCTCGTCGGGCAGGGCGGCTCGGCGGCTCGGCGCCTCTGGCCCCGGCCCGGTGCGGCGGGGCGCCGGCGCGGACGGGGTGGTGGACTGAGGGCATGGCCACGGCGTCGACCCCCGACGTGTTCCGCAAGCAGCGTGCGGACGCACCGCCCGGCTTCCTCGCGTGCGAGGCTGCCGGGCTGCGCTGGCTCGGGGACGCGGGCCCCGATGCCGTCCCGGTGGTCCGGGTGCTCGACGTCGGCCCCGGTCATCTCGACCTCGAGCGACTCGTGCCCGCCGTACCGACCCCGACGCACGCCCGGGAGCTCGGCCGTCGGCTCGCGCACCTGCACGACGCCGGGGCCGAGGCATTCGGCGTGACGCCACCCGGCTGGGACGGGGACGGCTACTTCGGTCCCCTCGACGAGCCGCTGCCGATGCCGGCGGGCCGGCACGACCGGTGGGGTGAGTTCCTCGCCGAGCGGCGCCTGGAGCCGATGCGTGCGCTGCTCTCCGAGCGGGGGCGCCTGAGTCGCACGCTGGCGGGCGACCTCGACCGCCTGGCCGCGCGGCTGCGGTCCGGCGACCTCGATGACGACGACGTCCCGGCGCGCGTGCACGGCGACCTGTGGTCGGGCAACGTCGTGTGGACGGCGTCGGGGGCCGTGCTCGTCGACCCCGCGGCGCATGGCGGGCACCGCGAGAGCGACCTGGCGATGCTGGCGCTCTTCGGGCTGCCCGGGCTCGCCGACGTCGTCGCGGGGTACGGGGAGGTGCACCCCCTGCGGCCCCGGGCGGCCGACCGCATGAGCCTGCACCAGCTCTACCCCGTGGGCATGCACGCGGTGCTGTTCGGCGACCCGTACGTCGCCCGGACCGAGGCGATCGCGGCGCGGTGGGCCCGCGGGTGACGACGGGGGTTTGGGGACGCCGAGGACTCGTCCGGCCGGCGTCGGCCGCGGTGGCGTGCTGACCGCGGCCCGCACCCGGGACGAGCGACGGCCCGGTGTCCTCGCCATGAGGTCACCGGGCCGCCGCCGAAGTCGCCAGCATCGTCTGCGTCACCACCCACCGCGCCCGCTTGTCCTTGTCTCGCGCGGCTTGAACCGTCCCCGGCCTGCTTGGGGACTGTCGGTGACGTGCCACCCGACCCGTACCCGTCCACCCCTCACGAGAGGTGCGCGGCACGACCGGGCCGATCCATTCGCGGTGGGATGCTGGCACCACCACGCAGACCGGGGAACTGCTCTGCGCCGCAGCCTTCGCCGCGACACCCCACCCATCGGCGGGCACGCAGGCAGTCTGAGGGAATCAAGGCGACAGGTCCCACGAATATTCCGGCGGGCCGCGATCAGCCCTCCAGTCAGGCCGTTTGGCTCGTCAGCTGTCGAGCCGGAGCGGCCGCCGACGCCGGGTCACTGCACCGTCTCGGCGACGAAGCCGCCGTCGGACCGCGAGACCTGCCACACCCGGACGTCCTTGCCGCCCTTGCCGTTCTTCTCGTGCACCCGGACGGCGTCGGCACGCGCCCGGCCCTCCCCTCGATGACATAGGGGGTGCCGCGCTTGTCGATCGTGATGGCGACCGTGCCGACGAAGGCGGAGAGGTCGTCCGTCGGGGTGCCGTCCACGTCCACCACCGGGTACGGGACGCCGGAGATCACGGGTTGGGGAGATGCCTGGAAGGTCATGGGGTGCCCCTCGGTGTGCGTCGCGGCCTCTGGGTACTGGCGCGGGTCTCGCTCAGGATGACGACCACCGTGGGCGGTGTCCAGGGTGTCCGGATGGACGGACGGTGTCGACCTCCCCGCACCGTCCCGCCGGGGACGGGCGGACGGCCGCGGAACGACGCGAGCCCCCGACCTGGTGGGGCCGGGGGCTCGCATCGTCGCTGTCTCAACGAGTGTCCGGAGGGGGACTTGAACCCCCACGCCCGTTAAGGGCACTAGCACCTCAAGCTAGCGCGTCTGCCATTCCGCCACCCGGACAGGTGGGCCTTCCCAGGAGCAGGTCCTGCGTCAGGCGCGGCCGTAAAGATAGCACGGTGCGGGAGGCGCGCAGGCACGCCGACCGGGGTGCAGACTGACGCCGACACGCTGCCGGCGCACCACTGTGAAGAGGGTCACGCCCATGACCGACCAGGACTCGTCCCTCACCGGGAACGAGCGTCCCCTCGCGTCGACGCGGCATCTGGCGGGCGCCAGCCCAGCAGCACGGCGGGTCGCCGGCGCACGACGCAACCCCTCGGTCGTCGGGATCGAGCAGACCGCGCCGCACTGGCTGCGGGTGCTGGCCGGCATGTCGTGGCGGCTCCTGGTGGTGGTCGCGGCGATCGTCCTGGTGTTCTACGCGACGTCCCGCGTGCAGCTCGTCTTCATCGCCGTCTTCATCGCCCTCGTCTTCACCGCGGTGCTCCGGCCGTTGGTGGACGTGCTCGAGCGGATCATGCCGCGCGGGCTCGCCACCGCGTTCGCCCTGCTCTTCGGGATCCTCGCGACGGTGGGGACGCTGACCTACGTCGGCTACTCCGTGGCCGGGCAGTGGGAGAGCCTGTCGCGGCAGTTCGCGTCCGGCATCGACGACATCATCGCGTTCCTCGAGGACGGCCCGCTCCCGGTCACCATCACCAACGACCAGATCAACGCGTGGATCCAGGAGGGGCGCGACTGGGTGGTCGAGCACGGCGGACAGCTCGCCTCGCAGGCCGCTGCCAGCGCGGGCTCCGTGGTGCAGGTGTTCGGCGCGATCGCGCTGGCGATCTTCTGCTCGGTGTTCTTCCTCGCCCGCGGGCACGAGATGTGGGTCTGGTTCCTCAACCAGCTCCCGGCGCGCACGCGCGACACCTGGCAGACGGCGGCCGGAGCGGGCTGGTACACGTTCTCGGGGTACACGCGCGGCACGGTCATCATCGCCGTGGTCGACGGCGTGCTGGCACTGATCGTCCTGCTCGCGCTGGGGGTGCCGCTCGCGGCGCCGCTCGCGGTGCTCGTGCTCATCGGCGCGTTCATCCCCCTGGTCGGCGCACCGGCCGCCATGGTCATCGCGATGGTCGTCGCCCTCGCGGCGAACGGGCCGATCAACGCGCTGCTCGTCGGGCTGTTCGTGGCGCTCATCGGGCAGTTCGAGGGGCACATCCTGCAGCCGTTGGTGATGGGCCGGCAGGTGTCGCTGCACCCCGTCGTCATCGCGCTCGTCGTGACGGCGGGGACCATCACGGCCGGGATCCTCGGTGCGGTGATCTCGGTGCCCCTGGTCGCCGTCGCGTGGGCGGTCTTCACCCGGCTGCGCCGGCTCGACCCGCCGGTGGACGAGACCGACCTCGACGACGTCGACGACGACGCCGCCGCCGCCGCGGAGAGCTGACCAGCCGGCCGGACGACGGCCACAGGCGCGCGGGTCAGTGGAAGTCGCGGGACCGCGTGGCCACCTGGAGCGACAGCGGCGCGAGGTGCTCGGCCAGGAGGTTGGTGGCGCCGTCGGCCCGCTCGACCTGCCCGCGCACGACCAGGGCCGCCGAGGTGCGCGCCGCCCGCCGGAACCGCCGCCACAGGCCCGCGGTGCAGACCACGTTGAGCAGCCCCGTCTCGTCCTCGATCGACAGGAACGTCACGCCCTGGGCGGTCCCCGGACGCTGGCGGTGGGTCACGACGCCCGCCACGGCGACCCGCCGCCCGGGCTCGTGCGCGAACGCGTCGGCGACCCGGAGCACCCCGGCCGCGTCCAGCCCCGCGCGGACGTGCTCGGTCGGGTAGGTGTCCACCGACACCCCTGTCGCCCACACGTCCGCCACCGCGAGCTCGACGTCGCTCATGCCGGGCAGGGTCGGTGCGGCCACCCCGACCGACACACCCGGCAGGGTGTCGGGGCCCTCCTGCGCGAGCGCACCTGCCGCCCACAGGGCGCCGCGCCGGTCGACCCCGGCACCACGCTCCCCGGGACGCCGGCGAGCGCGCCGCCGGTGGCCAGCGCCTCGAGCTGCGGGGTGGTCAGGCGGACCCGTCGGGCGAGGTCGCGCAGGTCGGTGAACGGTCCGCCCCGGGCGCGCTCGGCGACCAGCGCCTCGGCGACGTCCTCGCCGACGCCTCGGACCGACGCCAGACCGAGACGGATCGCCAGGGCGCCGCGATCGTCGTCGTCGGACCGGGGGGCGCCGTCGTCCGCACGCCGGGGGCCTCCGCCCGGTGCCGCAGCGCCTCCGCCGAGCGCTCGGCAGGCAGTGTGGTGCCTCCGGTGAGCGGGACCAGCGGCACCTCGGGGCCGGCGGCACCGGGCACCCGCTCGAGCCCGGCGAGCACGCCGGACGCCTGCACGTCGGGGCGCAGCACGGTCAGGCCGTGCCGGCGTGCGTCCGCCACGAGGGACTGCGGGGAGTAGAAGCCCATCGGCTGCGCGGCGAGCAGCCCGGCGTAGAACGCCGCCGGGTGGTGCGCCTTGAGCCAGGTGCTGGCGTAGACGAGGTAGGCGAAGGAGTAGGCGTGCGACTCGGGGAACCCGAAGTCGGCGAACGCCTTGAGCTTGTCGAAGATCTGCTCACCGACGTCCCGGCCGATCCCCTTGCGCTCCATGCCGTCCAGCAGCCGGGCGTGCAGGGCCTCCATCTTGGCCGTGGACCGCTTGGAGCCCATCGCACGGCGCAGCTGGTCGGCCTCGGCGCCGGTGAAGTCGGCGACGTCGATCGCCATCTGCATGAGCTGCTCCTGGAAGAGCGGCACGCCGAGGGTCTTGCTCAGCGACTTCTCCAGCAGCGGGTGCAGGTAGGTGACCTTCTCCCGGCCCTGGTAGCGGGCGATGTACGGGTGCACCGACCCGCCCTGGATCGGTCCGGGGCGGATGAGCGCGACCTCCACGACGATGTCGTAGAACCGTCGCGGCCGCAGGCGCGGCAGCGTGCCCATCTGCGCGCGCGACTCGACCTGGAAGACCCCGACGGTGTCCGCCGCGCACAGCAGGTCGTAGACGTGCGGGTCCTCCTGCGGCAGGTCGTGCAGGTCCAGGGTGATGCCCTCGTGCTCGCGGACCAGGGTGAAGGCGTTCTGGAGCGCGCTGAGCATGCCGAGGCCGAGCAGGTCGAACTTCACCAGCCCGGCGTCGGCGCAGTCGTCCTTGTCCCACTGCAGCACCGTGCGCCCGGGCATGGTGGCCCACTCCACCGGGCACACCTCGATCACCGGCCGGTCGCACATCACCATGCCCCCGGAGTGGATGCCCAGGTGCCGCGGCAGCCGCAGCATCCGCTCGGCGAGGTCGAGCACGGGCGGCGGGATCACCGCCATCGCCTCGGCCGACTCCGGCCGGTGCGCGGGCACGGTGTCGTGCCGGTCGGCGCCCACGTCCTCGGGCCGCACGGGTACGGGCGTGGTGTCCCGCAGGCTCCCCCACTGCTCGATGCTCTTGCTCCACGCGTCCTGCTGGCCGACGTCGTACCCCAGCGCGCGGGCGGCGTCGCGCACCGCGGACTTGGGACGGTAGGAGATGACGTTGGCGACCTGGGCCGCGTGGGTGCGGCCGTGCTTGGCGTAGACGTACTGGATGACCTCCTCGCGCCGGTCGGACTCGATGTCGACGTCGATGTCCGGGGGCCCGTCACGCTCGGGGGCCAGGAACCGCTCGAACAGCAGCCCGTGGCGGACCGCGTCGACCGCGGTGACCCCCAGCGCGTAGCAGACGGCGGAGTTCGCCGCGCTCCCCGGCCCTGGCACAGGATGTTCGACCGCCGGCAGAAGTCGACGAGGTCGTGGACGATGAGGAAGTACCCGGGGAAGTCCAGCGCCTCGATGACGTCGAGCTCGTGGGCGATCTGCGCGTACGCCCCCGGCACCCGCTCGGCCTCGGGCGGCCCGTAGCGGCGGCGGGCGCCCTGCCAGGTGACCTCACGCAGCCAGCTCGCCTCGGTGTGCCCCGGCGGCACCGGGTACGGCGGCAGGTTCGGGGCGACCAGGGACAGGTCGAACGCGCACTCGTCGCCCAGCGCCGCGGCGGTGGCCACGGCCCCCGGGTGACGCGCGTGCCGGACGAGCATCTCCCGCGCCGACCGCAGGTGGGCACCGGCCGTGGCCGGCAGCCAGCCGTCCATCTCCTCCAGGGACGAGCGCGCGCGCACCGCCGCGAGCGCACCGGCGAGGTCCGCGTCGCGCGGGGTCGCGTAGTGCACCGCCCCGGTCGCGACCAGTGGCAACCGCGCCGACGCCGCCAGCTCGGCGAGGGCGTCGGCCCGCTCGGAGTCCCACGGGTCGCCGACGTCGGTGACCTCGACGGCGACGTTGTCCCGGCCGAACAGGGCGACCAGCCGGTCCAGCTCCGCGCGGGCCGCCGCCGGGCCGCCGGCGGCGCCCCTCGGCGTGCCCACCGGGGGCACCGTGACCGGCCCGGAGGCCGTGCCCCTCCAGGGCGCGCCGCACCGCACCCTTGCGGCACCCGGTGAGCACGAGCCACTGCCCGTCCGCCTGCTCGGCGAGCCCCTCGAGCGTGTACGCCGCGGCCCCCTTGTGCCCGGTGGCCAGGTGGGCGGTGGCGATCGCGCGGGACAGGTTGCGGTAGCCGTCGGCGCCGCGGGCGAGCACGAGCAGGTGCGTGGAGCGGGGGTCGGGCACGCCGGTGGGCGGGTCCAGGACGTCGCCGGTCCGGCCCGGGGCCGGCAGGTGCAGCTCGGCGCCGAAGACCGTGGGCAGCCCGACGTCGCGTGCCGCCTGGGCGAACCGCACGACCCCGTACAGCCCGTCGTGGTCGGTGAGCGCGAGCGCGGACAGGCCCAGGCGTGCCGCCTCGGCGGCGAGCTCCTCGGGCTGGTTGGCGCCGTCGAGGAAGCTGAACGCCGAGTGCGCGTGCAGCTCGGCGTAGCGGGGCTGCCCGGTCATGGGAGCCGCCCGGTCCTGAAGGCTGCCCGGTCATGAGAGCGCTCAGTCATAGAGCGCCTCGCACGTCCACTGCCCCTGCGTGCAGGCCAGCAGCAGCGCCCGCCCGTCCTCGAGCGCAACCTGCAGGTGCACGCGTCGGCGGGGCGCATCGGTCCACCAGCGCTCGACCAGCGGCCACGGTCCGGCCCACGCCACCACCCGGCGCGGGGCATCCAGCCCGGGCAGGCGGTCGCTCCGCTCGGAGCGGTCGAGATCGGCCCGGGGCTCGAGGCCGGGCAGGGTGGGCTGACGAGCCGACCCAGGCACCCCCGGTCCCCCGGGTCCCCGGCTCCTGCGACGCCGGACGACGGGGACACCGTCACCGGCGGCGCGCTCATCACCAGGCGGGCGTCGACCCGGACCGTGCGGCCGGCGTCGTCGAGCACGTCGACGACGACGGGCTCGACGAGGACGGTCGCGGGAGCGGGCTCGGGCAGCCGGCCCGGCCAGGGACGGTCGGCGGCCCGCTCGGTCGCCCGGGCGTCGCCCCACGGGACGAGGTGGACCTGGTCGCGCACGTCGCGGCCGCCCTGCAGCGTCGCGACCAGTACCCCGTCACCGCCGAGCAGGCCCTGTACGCGCAGCAGCGCGCGGTGCGCCCGCAGGTCCCCACCGCTCGCCCCGCCCCACAGCCGTCCCTGCTCCGCACCGGCCGGGGCGACCTCCTCGGCCACGACCCCGAGGCGGACCAGCGCGGACGGCTCCGGCGTGCCGGTCCGCACCGCACCGCCGGCGCCGGCGCCGGCGCGCCCGCCGCCGGAGAGCCACCCCTCGAGCTGCCAGCGCACCCGGTCGGTGATCCGCGTGGCGCTCAGGCCGCCCAGGCCACCGGCGTCGGTCCGCCAGGTACGCACGAGCTCCTCACCGGACTCCGTCCGGGCGGTGATCCGCAGCCGGCCGCAGCTCGCCGACCGCTCGAGCAGCATCGCCTGGAGCTGCTCGGCCAGCCGGCGGGCCGCGAAGGCCGCGGCGTCGACCCGCTCGGCCGGCGGGTCCAGCTCGCACTCGACCGCGACGTCCGGCTCGACCCGTCGGCGGGCCGGGGGCGTACGTCCTGACCACGAGCGAGCCGGTGGGCCCACGCGCCGAGCTCGCCGAACCGGGTCTCGACGTCGGTGGCCGGCAGGGCGGTGAGGTCTGCGAGCGTGGGCAGACCCAGCCGTCGCAGCAGGTCCACCAGGGCGCTCATCTCGCTGATCACACGCTCGGTCGTCGCGGCGTGGAGCAGCACGTCGACGCCCAGCGGCGCGAGGAACGCTCGCGCCTCCCCGCGGGCACCACCCGGGAGGACCGGGCGGCCAGCACCGCGGCGAGCAGACCGTCCGCCACGCCCACCTGGCACTCGTGACCGGTGGACTCCGCGACCACGGTCACGAGCCGCTCCGCGAGGGCCTGCTCGGAGCCGTGGTAGCGGCTGGCCCCGGCCGCGGGCAGCAGCAGCAACCCGGGGCGGGCGATCTCCAGGCCGGCGACCACGGTCTCCGCGGCGCTCGCGACCGGCTCGAACGCCCGGGCGTCACGCCCCTCGTCCACCGCGAGCAGCTCCAGCCCGGGGCAGCACTCCTGAGCCTGACGGCGCCGCATGCCGCGGCGCACCCCGTGCGCCCGGGCCGAGGCCGAGACGGCGGTGACCAGGCGCCCGTCGTGGACCGCGGCGGGCCGGTGCGCGTCGATCTCGCCGTCCACCATCGCGGCCACGACCGGCCAGTCCGGCACCCACAGCGCGGCCGTGCGGGTCGCGTCACCGTCCCGGGCGCCCGCGTCACGGCGACTCACGCCGTCGCGACCGGCCGCGGCGTCACGACGACGTGCGCCGTGATGACCGGTGCTCGGCGGCGCGGGACGTGACGGGGTCAGGGTCACCGCACTCACCCCACCATCCGCAGCGGCACAGCAGACTCAGCGGGCACATCCGGCATGTCAGGCATGCCAGGCACACCTGACCCACCCGGCGACACACCCGCCCGACGACCGCGGTGGGTCTCGGTGGCCTCGGGCTGCGACGCCTGCGCCGGCAGCGGGAGGACCACCTCGGCCCGCGCCGCACGTCCCGCGCTGCCCCGCCCGCTGCGGGTCACCGCCAGACGGTGCCGGCGCAGGTGGCCGTGCCCGTCACCCAGGCCGGTCCACCCCACCGGCTCGGCCGCCAGCACCACGTGCGCCCCGGGCCAGGTCGAGGTGGACAGCAGCACCGTGCCGCGCTCCCGGGCGCGCGCCGTCAGCCGCCGGCGGTCGGCGTCGACCAGGGCCGCACCGTCGCCGACGACGACGACGTCCACACCGTCGAGCAGGGCGGCCAGCACCGTCGCGGCGTCCGGCCCGGGGCGCGGGACCACCGCGAGGCGGTCGAGCACCACACCGGCCTGCTGCGCGGCCAGCAGCCCGACCGCGGGCAGGCCGACCGCGGCGACCCACGCCCCTCCTGGGAGGCGCGGGACAGCAGCGCCAGCACGAGCGAGGTGGACCCGGTGACCACCAGGGACGCCCCCGGCGCAGCGCCCCCTCGGGCAGCAGCGGGGCCAGCGCAGGGTCCACCGGCAGGGGTGGACGGTCGGGGTGGGTCAGCGACGACGTCGTCGACGGCGGTACGGTGCCCGGCGAAGGTGAGGGCTCCGGCGCGGGCGCGGCGGCGCGGCCAACCGCGCGCGAGCCGCCCGTCGTGCCGGCATCCGCGCCGGCGGTGCCCGCACCCGTGCCGGGGCCCGTGGCGCTGCGGGCGCCGGTGCGCTGCTCCGCGCGGGCCAGCACGGCTCGGGCCAGGGCGACGCGGTCCACGCCGTCGAGCACTGCTGTCATCGCGCGTCACCTCCGGCACCCATGAACGTTCGAACACGTGTTCGAACACCAGTCAGTACAGGGCCACCGGTCCGTCGCTGTCAACCGCGCCCGGCGCGTCGTGGACAGCCGTGCCGGTGTGTCGTGGCCGCGCGCCGACGCGCCGCCACGACCCCGCGGGCGCAGATGCAACCGACCCCCGCGGCGGGCAGCATGGGCGCGGCACGACCAGCGCCGACCCGCACACCGAGGAGACCCGCGTGGACCTGGACCGACCGATCCCCCCGGACCCGTACGACCTCCTGCCGCCCGTCCCGGGGTTCACCCTCGCGAGCGACGACCTCACCGACGGCGCCACCCTGCCCGGCGCCCACACCGCCGACGGCGACGACCGCTCGCCCCACCTGCGCTGGCACGGCTTCCCGGACGCCACCCGCTCCTTCGTCGTCAGCTGCTTCGACCCGGACGCCCCGACGCCGGCCGGCTACTGGCACTGGACCGTCGTCGACCTGCCCGTGGGCACGACGTCGCTGCCCACCGGCGCCGGGGCCCCCGACGGCGCCGACCTGCCTGCCCCGGCCTTCCAGGCTCGCAACGACGGCGGGACCACGGGCTACACCGGCGCCGCGCCGCCCCCGCGGACCGCGAGCACCGTTACGTCTTCGCCGTGCACGCCCTGGACATGGAGAGCCTGGACCTGACGCCCGACGCCACCCCGACCACCGTGGCGTTCACCGCCCTCTTCCACACCCTCGCGCGGGCGACCCTCACCGCCACCTTCCGGCGATGACGACGACGCCCGCCGGGCACCCGCCCCTGCACTGGCTGCGCGCCGTCGACCACCCCGAGCTCATGGCCACCGGGACCCATGCCGCCCTGAGCGGGTGGGCCGCCGTCGACCCGGACGTGGCGGACGCCGTCGCGGTCGCCCGCATCGACCCGGCGCTGGCCGACACCGCCGCGCTGACCGCGGCCTACGACCTGGCGCCGGACGCGTCGGCGAACTGCGTGGTCGTCTCCGGGCGCCGCGCCGGCGAGGAGCGGATCGCGGCCGTCGTCGTGCTGGCCACCACGCGCGCGGACGTCAACACCGCGGTCAAGCGTCTGCTCGACGTCCGCAAGGCGTCGTTCCTGCCGACCGACCGCGCGACCGCGGAGTCGGCCATGGAGTACGGCGGCATCACGCCGGTCGGGCTGCCGGACGGGTGGCGCGTGCTGATCGACGCGCGCGTCGTCGCCGCCGGGGGCGTGACGGGTGGGCACCCGGCGGTCGTCGTCGGCAGCGGCATCCGGGGGTCCAAGCTGAGCCTGCCCGGCGCGCTCCTGGGGCGGCTGCCGGGCGCCGAGGTCGTCGAGGGCCTCGCCGTCGAGTAGCCCGGCACGCCGGCGCCACCTCTCCCTCGCGCTCTCCCGCGCGCGGGTACGCGCCGGGTGATCCCACCGCTCCACCCGGGTGACGCCGCCGGGTGCGCCTCAACACGTCACGGCCGCGCCCGACTGGGACGGCATGAGGCCCGACTGGTCGCCGCCACCGCTGCACGGTCCGCGTGCACGGCGCACGGACGCGCGCATCAGCGGTGTCATGAGCGTGATCGGGTCCCTCACCGCCATCCCTTTCGCCCAGCAGAGCCCGGTCCCCGGTGTGCTCCTCACCTTCGCCGGGCTGTGCACCGTGTGGGGCGTCCTCATGTTCGTGTTCGCCGACCGCCTCGCGCCGTGGATGCTCACCGGAGCGAGCGTGATGGGGACGATCGGCATCACCAGCGTCGCGGTGCACGTCCCGGAGGGCACCACCTTCGCGACCGGGCCGGTCCTGTACGTCATCCCGGTGCTCCAGGTGGGCCTGCTGCGCGGCCGCCGGGAGGCGTGGGGTCAGCTCGCCGTCGCCATGACCGGGTACGCGACCGGGCTCGCCGTGGTCGGGATGGCCCCGGGCGCCATCTCCCTGACCGTGCTGCCCGTCCTGGTCACGCTCGCGGTGCTCAACGCCGCCGTCACCCGGCTGCGCGGCCGGGTGCAGCAGCTCGTGACGGAGGTCGACCGCCTGTTCAGCGAGCTGCGTGAGCAGGCGGACCGCGACGCGCTGACCGGTCTGCTCAACCGCCAGGGCATGGTGCGCGTCGCCGCGTGCCCGGACGTGCTCACCGCCGGGACGGTCCTCCTGCTCGACGTCGACCACTTCACCGGCGTCAACGAGACCGGTGGGCACCTCGCGGGCGACAGGCTGCTGCGCGACCTCGGTGCCCTGCTGCGGGCGATCCCGCAGCGACCGGAGATGGCGGTGCGCGTGGGCGGCGAGGAGTTCCTGCTCGTGCTGCGCCAGACCGACGCCGAGGCCGCTCTCGCTCGCGCCGACGCCCTGCGGCGCCAGGTCAGCGCGTCCCTGCGCCGGCCCGACGGCGCCCCCGTCACGGTGAGCATCGGCCTCGCGTCCGGCGCGTTCGCGACCTCGGCAGCGTTCGACGACCTCTACCGCCGGGCGGACGACGCGCTCTACCGCGCCAAGCGAGGTGGCCGCGACCGCGTCGAGGAGGGCGCCCCGGCGCCCTCCGTCGAGCACGTCGTCGCGCCGACCGCCGCTCAGCCCACGGGCGTCCCGTCACCGCGGGACCGCGCGAGCCACTCCGGGCGCAGCACCGCCATCGTCGCCTCGTCGACGCGCTCGCCGTCGAACAGCAGCGCCGCCCGCCGCACACCCTCCGGGACGAACCCGGCCCGTTCGTAGACGGCCCGCGCCCGCGGGTTGAACGCGTACACGCCGAGCTCGACCCGGTACAGGCCGAGGTGCGCGAACGCGTGGCGCAGCACGAGTGCCGTCGCCTCGGAGCCGAGCCCGCGGTCGCGTCCCGCGGGGCCGACGAGGATCCGGAACCCGCAGGACTCGTTCTCCGGCTCCCAGTCGTTGAGCACGACCTCGCCCACGCAGCGGTCGGTCGCGCGGTCGACGACCGCGAGGTCGAGACGGTCGAGCTGGTCGGCGCGGGTCTCGTACCAGTGCCGGGTGGCGCCGTCGTGCGTGGGGCTGCGGCCCACCGTGTCCGCGGTGGTGTGCGCGCTGCCGGTCAGCCGGAGGACGTCCGGGTCGGCGAGCACCGGCCCCATCGCGTCGATGTCGCCGGGCGTGAACGGGCGCAGCACGACGCGCTCGCCCACGAGCGTCGGCTTGACGCTGAACGGGGTCGTCACGGTGCGACCGTCGCCGTGGGGGCGGTCACACCCGGCCCGGCTGCCGGGACGTCGTCGCCCGGCACGCGGGTCGCCCAGAACGCCACGGCCGACGCCGCCGCGACGTTGAGCGAGTCGACGACCCCGGCCATCGGGATCCGCACGACGACGTCGGCTGCCTCCACCGCACCGCGGGACAGCCCGTCCCCCTCGGTCCCGAGGACGAGGGCGAGGCGGTCGGGTGCGTGCGCGGCGAGGTGGTCGAGCGTGACGGCGTCGTCGGTCAGGGCGAGCGCGGCGACCGTGAAGCCGTCCGCCCGCAGGTCGTCGAGCCCGCCCGGCCACGAGGTCAGGCGCGTCCACGGGACCTGGAACACGGTGCCCATCGACACCCGGACCGACCGCCGGTAGAGCGGGTCGGCGCAGCGTGGGCTGACCAGGACGGCGTCGACGCCCAGGCCCGCGGCGCTGCGGAAGATCGCGCCGACGTTGGTGTGGTCGACGACGTCCTCGAGCACCGCGACGCGCCGCGCGCCTGCCCCTCCGCGCGCGCCGGCGAGGAGCGTGTGGACGTCCGGCAGGGCGGGTCGGTGCATCGCCGCGAGCGCGCCGCGGTGCAGGTGGAAGCCGGTGATCTGCTCGAGGACCGCGGTGTCCGCGACGTACACCGGGACGTCACCGTCCGGCCCGGCGCCGACGGCGTCGAGCAGGTCGGTCAGGTCGGGCAGCCACCGCTCGGCCATGAGGAACGAGCGCGGCCGGTGGCCGGCCGCGACCGCGCGCCGGATCACGGTCGAGCTCTCCGCGATGTACAGGCCCTTGGCCGGCTCGTGCTTGGACCGCAGCGCGACGTCGGTCAGGTGCGTGTAGTCGGCCAGCCGCTCGTCGTCGGCGGTGGTCAGGTGGTGGATCGGCACGGGCCGATCCTCCCAGGCCCGTCGGGCAGGTCCTGCGCGACCGCTACTCCGCCACCGCGGCCGCGAACTGGCTCGCGTACAGCGCGGCGTAGGCGCCACCGGCCGCGAGCAGCTCCGTGTGGGTGCCGTGCTCCACGATCGACCCGTGCTCCATGACGAGGATGACGTCGGCGTCGCGGATGGTCGACAACCGGTGGGCGATGACTAACGACGTGCGCCCGTCCCGCAGCGCGGCCATCGCCTGCTGCACGAGCACCTCGGTGCGGGTGTCCACCGACGACGTCGCCTCGTCCAGCACGAGGATCGCCGGGTCGGCGAGGAACGCCCGCGCGATGGTGAGCAGCTGCTTCTCCCCCGCGCTGACGTTCGACCCCTCGTCGTCCAGGCGGGTGTCGTACCCGTCCGGGAGCGTGCGCACGAAGCGGTCCACGTGCGTGGCCTGCGCGGCCTCGAGCACCTGCTCGTCGGTCGCGTCCTCGGCGCCGTAGCGCAGGTTCTCCGCGATGGTCCCGCCGAACAGCCAGGTGTCCTGCAGGACCATGCCGATCTGCGAGCGCAGCCCCGCGCGTGTCATGGTGCGCGTGTCCACGCCGTCGAGCGTGATGTGGCCACCGTCGAGCTCGTAGAAGCGCAGGAGCAGGTTGACCAGCGTCGTCTTGCCCGCGCCGGTCGGCCCGACGATCGCCACGGTGCTGCCCGGCTCCGCGACGAGCGACAGGTGCTCGATGAGCGGGGTGTCGGGGTCGTACCGGAAGGACACGTCCTCGAACGCGACCCGGCCGCGTACCGGCTGCACCGGCGCGGCGGCCGGCTGCGGGTCCGGCGACTGCTCCTCGGCGTCGAGCACCTCGAACACTCGCTCGGCCGACGCGACGCCGGACTGCAGCAGGTTCATCATCGACGCGACCTGCGTCAGGGGCTGCGTGAACTGGCGCGAGTACTGCAGGAACGCCTGCACGTCACCCAGGGTCAGCGCTCCCGAGGCGACCCGCAGCCCGCCGACGACGGCGACCGCGACGTAGTTGAGGTTCGCGAGGAACCCCATGGCGGGCTGGATCGTCCCCGAGATGAACTGCGCCCGGAAGCTCGCGGCGTACATCTGCTCGTTGCGCTCGCGGAACGTCTCGATCGCCTGCGCCTGGTGGCCGAAGACCTTGACCAGCGCGTGCCCGGTGTACATCTCCTCGATGTGGGCGTTGACCTGCCCCGTCCACGCCCACTGGGCGACGAACTGCGGCTGCGACCGCTTGGCGATCGCCACCGTGACGGCGATCGACAGCGGGACGGTGACCAGCGCGACGAGGGCGAGCAGGGGGAGATCCACACCATCATCGCGAGCACGCCGATCACGGTGAGCAGCGCGGTGACGAGCTGGGCGAGGGTCTGCTGGAGGGTCTGGGCGACGT
The DNA here is from genome assembly GCF_031582905.1 of Cellulomonas sp. ATA003. Lineage (NCBI taxonomy): Bacteria > Bacillati > Actinomycetota > Actinomycetes > Micrococcales > Cellulomonadaceae > Cellulomonas > Cellulomonas sp. ATA003. The sequence continues at coordinate 1,303,202 of NZ_CP133990.1, read as the reverse complement.
TGTCGATGTCGTTGGTGACGCGCGAGAGGACCTCGCCGCGCTCCTGGCGGTCGACGTAGCGCAGCGGCAGCCGGGACAGCTTGGCCTCCACGTCGGCCCGCAGCCGGAAGGTGCTGCGCTGCACGATGTCCGTGGTCAGGCGGCCCTGCCACCAGCCGAACCCGAAGGCCCCGACGTAGACGGCCAGCACGGTCAGCAGCACGGTGGCCAGCCGGCCGGTGTCGACGCCGGTGCCGGGCACCAGGGTCATGCCGCTGACCACGTCGGCGAGCCGGTCCTCGCCCTGGGCCCGCAGGCCCGCGATCGCCTCGGCCTGCGTGGTCCCCGCGGGCAGCCCGCGGGCGATGAAGCCCGAGAACACCAGGTCGGTCGCCGTGCCGAGGAGCTTGGGCCCGGAGACGGAGAGCGCGACGGACAGCACGCACAGCACGACGACGGCGGCGATGCGGGCCCGCTCGGGGGCGAGCGCGCGCAGGAGTCGGCGTCCCGAGCCGGTGAAGTCCATCGACTTCTCGGCGGGCATGCCCATGCCGCCCATCGGGCCGTGCCCGGGGCGCGGGGGCCGCCGCGGGACCGCGGTGCCGGCTCCTGGTGGCACCGGTGCGGGTCCGGTGGTGGGTGCCGTCCCGGCGGGGCCACCGCCGGCGGCGGGCTGGCCCCCGGCGGGCGAGCCGTCTGCCGCGGTGCGGCCGCGCGGGCCGATCGCGCTGCTCACGCCGCCTCCTGCGCGCTGAGCTGGGACAGGACGATCTCGCGATAGGTCTCCGAGGTGGCCATGAGCGAGTCGTGGTCGCCGGTCGCGACGACGGCGCCCTCGTCGAGCACGACGATGCGGTCGGCGCCCCGGATGGTCGCGATCCGCTGCGCGACGACGACCACGGTCGCGTCGCGCGTCTCGGGCTCCAGCGCGGCGCGCAGCCGCGCGTCGGTCGCGACGTCGAGCGCGGAGAAGGCGTCGTCGAACAGGTACAGCGACGGGCGACGGACCAGGGCGCGGGCGATCGCGAGGCGCTGCCGTTGGCCGCCGGACAGGTTCGTGCCGCCCTGGGCGACCGCGCCGTCCAGGCCGCCGTCGAGCCGCTCGACGAAGTCGCGCGCCTGCGCGACCTCGAGCGCGTGCCAGAGCTCGTCGTCGGACGCGTCGGTCTTGCCGTAGCGCAGGTTCGACGCGACGGTCCCGCCGAACAGGAACGCCTTCTGCGGCACGAGCCCGATGCCGGCCCACAGCTCCTCCGGCACCCGGTCGCGGACGTCCACGCCGTCCACGAGCACCGCGCCCCCGGTCGCCTCGAACAGCCGCGGCACGAGGTTGAGCAGCGTGGTCTTGCCGGCTCCGGTCGAGCCGATGATCGCCGTCGTGCGTCCGGGCTCGGCGACGAGGCTGACGCCGTGCAGGACGCCGGCCTCCGCCCCCGGGTAGCGGAAGTCGACGTCGCGCAGCTCGAGGTGCCCGCGACGCCCGTCCGGGGCGGGGGCAGGGCGGCGCGGCGTGGCCGGCGGCCGGACGCTGGGCTCGGTGTCGAGGACGGCGGTGATGCGCTCGGCGGCCACGACCGCGCGCGGCACCATGACGAACATCATCGTGGCCATCATCACCGCCATGAGGATGTACATGATGTAGCTGAGGAAGGCGATGAGCGCACCGACCTGCATCTCCCCGGCGTCGACCCGCCGCCCGCCGAACCACACCACGGCGACGCTCGTCGCGTTCATCACGAGCATGACCGTGGGGAACATGAGCGCCATGAGGTGACCGACCCGGACCGACGTCGCCATGAGGTCGGTGCTGGCGGAGGCGAAGCGCTCGGATTCGCGCCGCTCGCGCACGAACGCCCGGATGACCCGGATGCCCGCGATCTGCTCGCGCAGCACCCCGTTGATGCGGTCGATGCGCTGCTGCATGACGCGGAAGTGCGGGATCATCCGCCGCACGATGAGCGCGATGGTCACCGCGAGGACCGGGACGGCGACGAGCAGCAGCGCGGACAGCGAGACGTCCTCGCGCAGCGCCATGGCCACACCACCGACCAGCATGATCGGCGCGACCACCATGAGCGTCAGCCCGAACAACAGGACCATCTGCACCTGCTGGACGTCGTTGGTGGTCCGCGTGATGAGCGACGGCGCCCCGAACCGACCGACCTCCTGCGCGGAGAACGTCTGGACGTGCGTGAACAGCCGGCCGCGCACGTCCCGCCCGAGCGCCGTGGCCGCCCGGGCGCCGAAGTACACGGCGACGACCGCCGAGACGACCTGGAGGGCGCTGATGACGAGCATCACGGCGCCGAGCCGCAGGATGTACCCGGTGTCGCCGGTGGCCACGCCGCGGTCGATGAGGTCGGCGTTGAGGGACGGCAGCACGAGCGTCGCGATGGTCTGCACGACCTGGAGCATGAGCACCGCGGCCACCGCCCCGCGGTAGGGGCGCAGGCCGTGGCGCAGGAGTCGGACGAGCACGGAGCCTCCGCTCGGGTCGCGGGACGTCGCCGTGCGCGTGGCGAGACGTTCCCCGCGCATCCTAGGCGGGGCCACGGGGACGTCCGAGCCCATTCCCGGCGTCATGCGGTGACGTCGTCCACGCCGGCGTTGGCGGCTGCCTCCCGGGAACGCCGTGCGACGGGCCGCCTGCCGGTGGCAGACGGCCCGTCGCTCGGTCTCGATCGTCCCGGATCGTCCCGGATCGTCCCGGGAGGCTCGGTGCTGCTAGCGCTCGGTGGCGGTCGAGCCACCCGCCGGACCACCCGGCTCCGGCCCGGGCGCGTCCGGACCGGGGTCCGCCTGAACCGGCGGCTGCGTCTCGGGGGGCACCGCGGGTGCGCCCGGCCGCTGCCCGGGGACCGGCTGCGTCGTCGTCGGCTCGGTCGCTGTGGGACCGGTCGGCTCCGGGCGCCGGGACGCCGTGTACGGACGCTGACCGGCCTCGGCCCGCCGGTCAGCCGGGCTGCCGCTGAGGGTGCCGGCGCTCACGGCGTCGGCGGTGGCCGCCTCGGAGTCGCGGCGCGCCTGCGCGAGCGCAGCCGCGGCGTCGGGCAGGACGGTCGGTGGCAGGTCCTCCGCCCGGACGGGGGACGACCCCGGCGGACGGGACGGCGTGTCGCCGCTGCCCTCGCCGGACATCGCCCCCGCGAACCCCTGCGTGAACTGCCCCAGAGCGCCGGTGAGCTCGGACGGCACGATCCACACCTTGTTCGAGGCGCTGCTGGCGATCTTCGGCAGCGTCTGCAGGTACTGGTACGCCAGCAGCTTGGGGTCGGCGTCGCCGCGGTGGACGGCGTCGAACACCTGCAGGATGGCGCGCGCCTCGCCCTCGGCGTTGAGGATCGCGGCCTGCGCATTGCCCTCGGCACGCAGGATCGCGGCCTGGCGGTCACCCTCCGCGGTGAGGATCTGCGCCTGCTTGACGCCCTCGGCGGTGAGGATGGCCGCACGGCGGTCCCGCTCCGCGCGCATCTGCTGCTCCATGGAGCCCTGGATCGACTGCGGCGGGTCGATGGACTTGAGCTCGACGCGGTTGACGCGCACGCCCCAGCGACCGGTGGCCTCGTCGAGGACCCCGCGCAGCTGACCGTTGATCTGGTCCCGGCTGGTCAGGGTCTGCTCGAGGTCCATCGACCCGACGACGTTGCGCAGCGTGGTGACGGTGAGCTGCTCGATGCCGGTGATGTAGTTCGCGATCTCGTAGACCGCCGACTTGGGGTCGGTGACCTGGAAGTAGATGACGGTGTCGATGCTCACGACGAGGTTGTCGGACGTGATGACCGGCTGCGGCGGGAAGGACACGACCTGCTCGCGCAGGTCGACCCCCGCCCGGACGCGGTCGACGAACGGGATGAGCAGGTGCAGGCCGGCGTCCATGGTGCGCGAGTAGCGACCGAGCCGCTCGACGATGAGCGCGACCGTCTGCGGGACGATGCGGACCGCCCGGACGAGCGCGACGACCACGAAGATCAGCAGCAGGCCCAGGACGATGTAGCCGACGACGGTGCCCACCGAGATGTCGTTCATGCGTTCTCCTTCGGACGGTGCAGGCGTGGGTGGGCGGCGAACCGCTGGACGACCCGGCCGGGGGACGGGGCCGCCGCGTCGGCGCGGACGGGTGCCGCGGCGGAGGCGTGGTCGACGACGGCGGTCGCACCGTCGATGCGCATGACGCGCACCTCGGCGCCGGTGGGCATGAGCATGCCCTCGTGCGCGGTGCGGGCGGACCACACCTCGCCGGACAGCTTGACGCGGCCGCCGTGGACGTCGACGTCCTCGACGACGAGCGCGAGCCGGCCGACCTGCGCCGCGGCGTTCGTCTCGACCAGCGGCACGCGGTCACGCAGGTGACGCAGCAGCCAGGGCCGGATCGACACCAGGAGCAGGACGGACACGACGGCGAAGACGACGATCTGCACCGGGAACGGTGCACCCAGGGCGTTGGCGATGCCGGCCGCGACCGCGCCGCCGGCGAACATGAGCAGGACGAGGTCGAGCGTCACGACCTCGATCGCGACGAGCAGCAGAGCCGCTCCCAGCCACCACAACCAGTCCATCGTGGTCCCCTCTCGGGCGGGAGCGCCCGCACGTGCGGGTGGCTCCGGGCGCCGCGCGTGGGCGGCGCCTGTACCCATTCTAGGGGGTTTCTTTGCCGCTTCCCGGTGGTGTGAGGAGAGCCACGGCGCGTCGTGCCCCGCCCGGGGCACGGAGGTCAGCGCAGGGCACCCAGGTCAGGGCGGGGCATGCAGGGCACGCGGGTCAGCGTGCGGCGCGCGCCGCCCAGCGACCCTCGTGGCGCTCCACGGTCAGCGGGAGCCCGAACGCGCCGGACAGCTGCTCGGCGGTGAGCACCTCCTCGAGCGGACCCGCGGCGTGCACGCGCCCGTCGCGCAGCAGCATGAGGTGGGTGAACCCGGGCGGGATCTCCTCGACGTGATGGGTCACCAGCACGAGCACGGGCGAGCGCGGGTCGGCGGCGAGCTCGGCGAGCGCGGCGACGAGCTCCTCGCGGCCGCCGAGGTCCAGGCCCGCGGCCGGCTCGTCGAGGAGGAGCAGCTCGGGGTCGGTCATGAGCGAGCGGGCGATCTGGGTGCGCTTGCGCTCCCTCGCTGAGCGTGCCGAACGTGCGGTCGGCGAGGTCCGCGACCCCGAACGCGGCCATGAGGTCGGTGGCGCGCTCGTCGTCGGGCGCCTCGTAGCTCTCCCGCCAGCGACCGGTGACCCCGTAGGCGGCGGTCAGCACGACGTCGCGCACGGTCTCGCCGGACGGGATGCGGTCCGCGAGCGCCGAGCTCGCCAGGCCGATCCGCTGACGCAGCTCGAAGACGTCGACCCGCCCCATCCGCTCGCCCAGCAGGTCCGCGGTGCCGGCGGTGGGGTGCATGCGGCCCGCGGCGATCTGCAGCAGCGTGGTCTTGCCCGCGCCGTTGCGCCCGAGCACGACCCACCGCTGACCGTCCCCCACCTGCCAGGACACGTCGTCGAGGATCGTCTTGGTCCCCCGACGGATGGACACGGCCTGCAGGTCGAGCACCTCGTTCATGAGGAGCGACCCTAGCCTGCGCGCCGGCGCACCACCGGCCGGCACGGGCCGCGCGGGCCGGCTCACGACGGCTCGGACCGGGCCGGGGCGCCGTAGGTTGTCGGGCGTGGATGCGACCTCGGACCTCCTGGCCCTGCCCCGATCGGTGCTGCTCGCCCTGTGGGCGCAGGACGTCGGCGCGGGCGCCGGACCGCTGCAGCAGGCCCTCGCCGCGGTGCAGGGCGACGACGAGCCGCACGCGGTCCGCGTCGGCGAGGACGGGACCCCGGGCGAGGACGGCCTGGCGGGGCTCGTGGCCGCGTGGGCGTCCGGACCGCGGGAGGTCGCCGCGGTCCTGCCCGCACCGGGTGACCTCGCCGGTGTCCCGGCGGCGGTGTCCACCCTCGCGGTGGACGCCGGCGAGTGCGTGCTCGTGCACTCCGGGACCGGGTCGTTCGCCGCTGTGCCGGTCGTCGAGGAGTTCGGCAGCGCCCTCGAGCCCGGTCACCTCGTGACGTGGGAGGTCCGCGCGGTGCCGGAGTGGCGCACCCGGCTGCTGGGCTCGCTCGGCTCGCTCGCCGACGCCGAGCGGGAGCTGCGCCTCGCGCTCATCTCGGCCACCGAGGCGCTCGCGTCCCTCGACGTCGCGCGCTGGCGGCCGGACGCCGCCGAGGCGATCGCCGCGCTGCGCTCGGAGGTCGGGCCCGGCTGGCCGGTTCCGCACACGCTGGACGGACGGCGGCTCCGGGTCCTGGCGAGCGCCGCGCGCCTGCGCGCGATCGTCACCCTGGCGACCGCCGACGACGGGGGCGCGGTGAACCTGTGGCAGGCCGACCAGCGCTCGACGGCGCTGCGCGAGGTCGACCGCGCCGCCCGGCGGGCGATGTCGGCCGCCACGGCCACGGTGGCGGCCGGGCCGGTCTGAGCCGGCCCGGTGCGAGCTACCGGGCGAAGAGCGCCCGGGCCGTGTCGCTGCGCCAGCCGGGGATCCACCGGTCGAGGGTGGCGGCCTTGGACGGCGTCATCGTCCCGGCGTCCCAGGACGCGATCCACGCGCGGTGCAGGGCCATGCGCTCCCGGTCGCTGGGCATCCCGGACGGGCGCGTCGGGGACGTGTCGAGGGCGACGAAGACGAACTCGGGCGGCACGGGCGGTGCGGTGGTGGTGCTCATGGTCGTGCTCCTGCGTCGGGGTGGGTGCCGTCGGGTCCTCATCGACCGGCCCGGTCCGGACGTGAGCGCCCGGACCGGGTGACACCGCACCGGCGGGACGAGCCCCCGGATGCCGTCCGGACGGGTCAGCCCAGCACGGACCGGTACACGTCCACCGTGCGGTCGCCGATGGCGTCCCACGAGAAGTGCTCCTCGACGCGCTGCCGTGCGGCCACGCCCATCGCCGCGGCCCGCGCCGGGTCGCTCACGACCGTGGTGAGCGCCGCGGCGAGGTCGTCGACGAACCGCTCGGGGTCCAGCGGCGTCCCGGTGCCGTCCTGCGCCTGGTCGATCGGGACCAGCAGCCCGGTCACGCCGTCGTCCACGACCTCGGGGATCCCCCGGTCGCGGTCCCCACGACGGGCAGCCCGACGGCCATGGCCTCGAGGTTGACGATGCCGAGCGGCTCGTACACCGACGGGCACGCGAACACCGTGCCGCTGGCCAGGACGGCGACCAGCTCGTGGCGCGGCAGCATCCGGGAGATCCAGAAGACCCCGGTGCGGGTCTGGGCGAGCGTCTCCACCAGCCCGCGCACCTCCGCCTCGATCTCCGGGGTGTCCGGGGCACCCGCGCACAGCACGAGCTGGACCTCGGGCGGCAGCTGCTCCGCGGCCCGCAGGAAGTAGGGCAGTCCCTTCTGCCGGGTGATCCGCCCGACGAACACGACCGCCGGACGGTCGGGGTCGATGCCGATCTCGCGCACGACGGCGTCGGCGGCCTCGGCCTCGGGAGTCCCCGGCTCGGGCCGCTGCCAGCCGGCCAGGTCGATCCCGTTGTGCACGACGTGCACCTTGCCGGGGTCGACCTGCGGGTAGCAGCGCAGGATGTCGGCGCGCATGCCGGCGCTCACCGCGATGATCCCGGCGGCACCTTCGTACGCGGTGCGCTCGGCCCACGACGACAGCGCGTACCCGCCCCCGAGCTGCTCGGCCTTCCAGGGGCGCAGCGGCTCGAGGCTGTGCGCGGAGACGACGTGCGGCACCCCGTGCAGCAGCCCGCCGAGGTGCCCGGCGAGGTTGGCGTACCAGGTGTGGGAGTGCAGCAGGTCCGCGCCCGCGACGTCGTCGGCCATCGCGAGGTCGACGCCGAAGGTGGCGAGCGCGGCGTTCGCGCCGGACAGCTCGCCCGGCACGCCGTACTCCGCGACGCCCTCGCCCTCGACGGCGCCACCCTTCCCGGTGAAGCACCGCACGCGCACGTCGAGGCTGCGGCGCAGGACGGCGGACAGCTCGGCGACGTGCACCCCTGCCCCTCCGTACACGTTCGGCGGGTACTCACGGGTCAGCAGGTCGACTCTCATGGACGGGACGCTAGCGCGACACGTGCGGACGAGCAGCCGTTCCGGGTGGCCCGGCTCACAGTCGCGGGCCTATGTTCACCTCATGGCAGCGCCGCGCGTACTCGCAATCGTCCTCGCAGGTGGGGAGGGCAAGCGCCTCATGCCCCTGACCTCGCACCGAGCCAAGCCCGCCGTCCCGTTCGGCGGCATCTACCGCCTCATCGACTTCGCCCTGTCGAACGTCATCAACTCCGGGTACCTCAGAGTCGTGGTGCTCACCCAGTACAAGTCCCACAGCCTCGACAAGCACGTCACGAAGACGTGGCAGATGTCGAACCTGCTCGGGAACTACGTCACCCCGGTCCCCGCACAGCAGCGGGTCGGCAAGCACTGGTACCTCGGCAGCGCCGACGCGATCTACCAGTGCCTCAACATCATCGACGACGAGCGTCCGGACATCGTCATCGTGGTCGGCGCCGACAACATTTACCGGATGGACTTCTCCCAGATGGTGGAGTCCCACATCGAGTCCGGCGCCGAGATGACCGTCGCGGCGATCCGCCAGCCGATCGCCCTGGCGAGCGACTTCGGCGTGATCGAGACCACCGCGGACGACCCCAGGAAGATCGCGGCGTTCCGGGAGAAGCCGTCGGACCCGGTCGGGCTCGCGGACTCCCCCGGCGAGATCCTCGCGTCCATGGGCAACTACGTGGCGAACGCCGACGCGCTCCGGCGCGCGGTCACCGATGACGCCGCGAACGCCGACTCCAACCACGACATGGGCGGCGACCTCGTCCCGTACTTCGTCGCCCGCGGCACGGCCGGCGTCTACGACTTCATCCACAACGACGTTCCGGGATCGACCGACCGCGACCGGGACTACTGGCGGGACGTCGGCACGGTCGACGCCTACTTCGAGGCGAACAAGGACCTCATCTCGATCACCCCGGTCTTCAACGTCTACAACGACGAGTGGCCGTTGCACACCGGCTACACCGGTCTGCCGCCCGCCAAGTTCGTGCACGCCGGGCCGGACCGCGTCGGCTACGCCGCCGACTCGGTGGTGTCGCCGGGCGTCATCGTGTCCGGGGCGACGGTCTCGGGGTCGGTGCTGTCCCCCGGGGTGTACCTGCACTCGTGGTCGGCGGTCTCGGACAGCGTGCTCATGGATGGTGTCAAGGTGCACCGGCACGCCCAGATCCACCGCGCGATCCTGGACAAGAACGTCATCGTCCCGGAGCGCGCGCGGATCGGTCTGGACCCCGAGCGCGACCGTGCACGCGGGTTCACGGTCACCGAGAGCGGGATCACGGTCGTCCCCAAGGGCACCGTCGTCGAGCCGTGACACGGCGGGCCGCCCGGTGGCGGCCCGCCGCTACCCTGCCCGGGTGAGCACCGACGACGTCGACCCGACCGCCCGGCCGGAGCGCAGGCTCGTGGTGATGGACGTCGACTCGACCCTCATCACCGCCGAGGTGGTCGAGCTGCTCGCGGACCGCGCCGGTGCGGGGGCGGTCGTGGCGCTGGTGACCGAGCGGGCCATGCGCGGGGAGATCGACTTCGCGACGTCGCTGCACGAGCGCGTCGCGCTGCTGGCCGGCCTGCCGGTCGAGGTGCTCGCCGACGTCGCCGCCGAGGTCGAGCTCAGCCCCGGCGCACGCGAGCTGGTCGCCGAGTGCACGCGGCGGGGCTGGCCGGTCGGGCTGGTCTCCGGTGGCTTCGCCGAGATCGTGGAGCCGCTCGCCGCGTCGCTGGGCATCCGGCACACCGTGGCCAACCGGCTGGAGGTCGCCGACGGCCGGCTGACCGGCCGGGTGCTCGGCCCGGTCGTCGACCGCGCCGCGAAGGCGACCGCGCTGCGGGCGTTCGCGGACCTCGAGGGGGTGCCGCTCGAGCGCTGCGTCGCGATCGGCGACGGCGCGAACGACCTCGACATGATCGCCGCAGCGGGCCTCGGGGTCGCCTACAACGCCAAGCCGCTCGTGCGCGACCACGCGGACGCTGCCGTCGACGGGCGCCTGGACGGCGTGCTCGACCTCCTGGACCCCTTCCCGCCCCGACCCGACGAGGTGCCATGACCAGCACGGACACGACCGCGACCGACCCGGCACCCCGCCGCACCGCGGTCGTCCTGACCAGCAGCGGTCCGGCCTACGCCGATCCGTGGCACGACCTCACCGGCGTCGCCGCGACGATCGCGGAGCTCCTCGCCGAGACCGGGTTCGAGGTCGAGGTGCGCGACGACGTCGCCGCGGCCCTGGAGGACCACGCCGGACGCTCGCTGGTCGTCGTCTCGTGCTCGGGCGCCGTCGACGGCGAGGGCCGCGACCAGGAGCTCGCCGAGGCCGACCGCGTGGGGGCCGCGCTGGACCGGCACGCGGCCGCCGGCGGCCCGGTGCTCGCCGTCCACGCGGGCGGCATGGCGTTCCCGGCCGTCCCGTCGTGGCACGCGCTGCTCGGCGCACGGTGGGTGCACGGCACGTCCGGTCACCCGGATCTGGGCCTGTGCACGGTGCAGGTGGACCGCGGTGCGCACCCGGTGACAGCCGACCTGGCCGACGTCACGCTCGAGGACGAGCGGTACAGCGACCTCGACGTCGCGCCCGACCGGCAGCCGCTCGTGACCCACGAGCACGACGGCCGGACGCACCCGCTGGTGCTCGTCGGCACGTTGCCGAGCGGCAGCCGGGCGGTGTACGACGCGCTCGGCCACGACGCGCGCTCCTACGCCAGCGCCGAGCGCCGCGAGCTGCTGCGCCGCGAGGCCCGCTGGGCCGCCGGGCTGCCTCCGGTCGCCTGACCGGGGCCGGCGACCGACCCGGCCGCTTCTGCCCGCTCGCGTCTGCCCGCTCGCGTCCGCCCGCCGGCGCCGCCCCCTACTCGTGGGGGGCGATGACCGCGCGCAGGTCCAGCGTGCCGGGTGCGAGGCCGTCCCACGGGCCGTCCAGCTCGAGGACCGCATAGGTCGCGGTCGGCACGCCCGCACGCACGCGCGCGACCGCGGCGGTGTCCGACGACGGCCCGGCGAGGGCCGCCGCGGCGGCCGACATCGTCGGCTCGTGCCCGACGACGAGCACCGTGCGGACCCGCTCGTCGACCTCGCGCAGCAGTGCCAGGACGTCGTCGACGCCCGCGGTGTAGAGCCCGTCGGTCAGGACGACCTCGGGCTCGGCGTCACCGAAGGCGCCGCGCAGCAGCTCCCAGGTCTGGCGCGTGCGCACCGCCGGCGAGACCAGGACGAGCTCGGGGACCAGGTCGGTGGTGTGCAGCGCCGCTCCGACCCGGCCCGCCTGGCGGCGACCGTCCAGCGCGAGCGGGCGCACCTCGTCGGCGGTGCCGTCGCCGGGCTCCGCCTTGGCGTGCCGGAGGAGGACGAGCCGGCGGGTGCGGTCGGAGATCGGCGACATGCCGCCTAGAGTCCCATCGCGTGCACGCCGCCGTCGACGTGCACGATCTCCCCGGTCGTCGCGGGGAACCAGTCGGACAGCAGCGCGGCGACCGCGCGCGCGGTCGGCTCCGGGTTGGTGACGTCCCAGCCGAGCGGCGCGCGGTCGGGCCAGCCGCCCTCCATGGCCTCGAAGCCGGGGATCGACTTGGCCGCGGTCGTGCGGATCGGGCCGGCGGAGACCAGGTTGACCCGGACGCCCTGCGGGCCGAGGTCGCGGGCCAGGTAGCGCGCGGTGGACTCGAACGCCGCCTTCGCCACGCCCATCCAGTCGTAGACCGGCCACGCGTACCGGGCGTCGAAGGTGAGGCCGACGATCGAGCCCCCCGCGCCGAGCAGCGGCTGCGCGGCGACCGCGAGCGACTTGAGCGAGAACGCCGACACCTCGAGCGCCGTCGCGACGTCGTCCCACTCGCCGCCGAGGAAGTTCCCGCCCATGACCGACTGCGGGGCGAACCCGATGGAGTGCACGACGCCGTCGAGGTGGTCGACGTGCTCGCGGACCCGGTCGGCGAGGCCGGCGAGGTCCTCGGCGGACGTCACGTCGAGCTGCACGACGGGCGCCTCGGCCGGCAGGCGCCGGGCGATCGCCTGGGTGAGGCGGAGCTGACGCCCGAAGGACGTGAGGACGACCTGCGCGCCCTGCTCCTGCGCGAGGCGCGCCACGTGGAAGGCGATCGAGCTGTCGGTGAGGACACCGGTGATGAGGAGCTTCTTGCCGTCGAGCAGGCCCATGGGACGTCCGTTCGGGTCGGGAGGGTGGGGGGTGCGTCGGGGCGGGCGGGCCTAGTGGCCCATGCCGAGGCCGCCGTCGACGGGGACGACGGCACCGGAGATGTACGCGGCGTCGTCGGAGGCGAGGAAGTGCACGACGCCGGCGACCTCGTCGGGCTGCGCGAAGCGACCGGCGGGGATGGACGCCCGGTAGGCGTCCTGGCGGTCCTGCGGCAGCTCGGCGGTCATCGCGGTGTCGATGAAGCCGGGCGCGACGACGTTCGCGGTGATGCCCCGGCCCCCGAGCTCACGGGTCACCGAGCGGGCCATGCCGACCAGGCCCGCCTTGGACGCGGAGTAGTTCACCTGGCCCTGACCGCCGTACAGGCCGACGACCGAGGAGATCAGCACGATGCGACCGCGACGCAGCCGGATCATCCCCTTGGACGCGCGGCGCACACAGCGGAAGGTGCCGGTGAGGTTGACGTCGAGGACGTCCTGGAAGTCCTCGTCGGTCATCCGCATGAGCAGGCCGTCGCGCGTGACGCCGGCGTTGGCGACGAGCACCTCGACCGGGCCGTGCGCGGCCTCGATCTCGGTGAACGCCGCGTCGATCGACGCGGTGTCCCGCATGTCGCCGACGACGCCGAGGACGCCGTCGGGCAGGTCGCCGCTGCGGTAGATCGTGGCGACCCGGTCGCCCGAGGCGACGAAGCGCTCGGCGATGGCCCGGCCGATGCCACGGTTCGCGCCGGTGACCAGCACGCTGCGCGGTGCGCCGGTGGCGGGGTCGGTGCCTGTCTGCGTCACGCGTCTCCTCGGTCGTGGTGCGGCTGGGGTGGTGCGGCTGGTCGTCCTGCGCTGGACCCACGCCGGGGGTCACGCCCGTCGACGCTAGCCGACCGACCCTCCGACGTCGTGGCACAGGCGCACACCGATGCGAGGAGTGGTTTGTCACATCCGTACAACCCGGACGGCCCTACCACATCCGGGCGCCTAAACTCATGTGGTGAGCAACCGTCGCGACAAAGGCTCCGAGGTGCAGACCGTCACCTCCGTCGCCGTTCCCCTGGGGGACGACATCGACCGGCGCGCGCGCCGGTACCTGATCCAGATGGCGCTCCGCACGCTCTGCTTCATGGCGGCGGTCGCCCTGTGGGGCCGCGTCCCGACGTGGGTGGCCGTGTCGCTCCTCGTCGGGGCCGTGATCCTTCCGTACGTCGCCGTCGTCCTGGCCAACGCGGGGCGGGAGCGGCCCGAGCGCCCGGAGGAGGTCCTGCTCCAGCGCCGGCTGGGTGCGGCTGCCGCCGGCGCCGCGATGCCGTGGCCGGACGCCGTCGGCGTGCCGACCGCCGGTCCGGCACGCCCGGCCGACCCGCACCGCACGTACCCGTACCCCGCTGCGTCGCCCACCGCTGCGTCACCCACCGCTGCGCCCCCGCCCCGACGGAGGGTCCGCGGCCGTGATCGACCTCCTGTCCCCCCGCCCCGACAGCATCGACGAGCGCGTGTGCAGCGCCCGCGGGTGCCGGGAGGAGGCCGCGTGGGGCCTGCTGTGGAACAACCCGAAGCTGCACACCCCGGAGCGCCGCAAGGTGTGGCTCGCGTGCGACGCCCACCGCACCCACCTCGAGCAGTTCCTCGGCACCCGGGCCTTCCTGCGGGCGACGGTCCCGGTCACCGACCTCGACGACGCCCCGGACGGACCTGGCCCGGGCGCCCCGGGCGCCTGAGCCCGCTCGCATGAGCAGCGACCGACCCCGCACCGGCGACGCACCGGCCACGGATCGCGCCGTCGACCGACCGGCGGTCCGGCGCGCCATCGGCCTGGTGGCCTTCTCGGTGGTGCTCGCGTGCGTCTGCGTGATGCTCGGGCTGTGGCAGTGGCACCGTCACGAGGCGCGCGCGGCGGCGATCGAGGTCGTCGAGGCCAACTTCGGTGCGGACCCCGTCCCGCTCGACGCGGTGCTGACCTCCCCCGCCGTCCCCGTGGACGACGACGCCGTGTGGCGCCCCGTCCGCGTGACCGGCCGGTACGACGCCGACGCGGCCGTCCTGCTGCGCAACCGGCCGGTCGCCGGCCGCCCGGCGTACCACGTGCTGGTGCCGTTCGTCGTCGACCGGCCCGACGGCTCGGAGGCACTCCTCGTCGTGGACCGTGGCGCGCTGAGCGTCGACCGCACCGCCGACGACGTGCCGCCGCCGTCCGGGACGGTGGACCTCGTCGTGCGGCTGCGGGCCGACGAGCCGGCGTCCGCCCGGGACGCACCGGACGGGCAGGTGCAGGCCATCTCGGTCGAGCAGGTGCTCGAGGCGGGCGGCGTCGCGGGCGACCGGCCGGCGTACGCGGGCTACGGCGCGCTGGTGAGCGAGAGCCCGGCCGCCGCGGAGCGGCTCGGTCCGCTGCCCGAGCCGAGCACCGACCCCGGCTCACACCTGTCCTACGCGCTGCAGTGGTGGACCTTCGCGGTGGGCGCGCTCATCGGGTTCGCGATCCTCGCCCGGCGCGAGGTCACCGCGGCGGGCGAGGACGACGTCGCTGCCGACGACTCGGACGGACGCCGCGACGGGTCGGACGACGCGCGTGGCGGTCGGCCGCGCCGCACCGCACCGGTGGCGCCCGCGCGGCGTCGTCGTCGGGCACCGAGCGCCGAGGATGTCGAGGACGCCCTCATCGACGCCCAGCTCCGCTGACTCCAGCCCGCACCGCACGCCGCACCGCGCGGAGGTCGGCGTCAGGCGAGGGAGATGAGGTCGGCGTACGTCGGACCCCACAGGTCCTCGTAGCCGTCCGGGAGCAGCACGACGCGCTCGGGGTCGAGCGCCTCGACCGCGCCCTCGTCGTGCGAGACCAGGACGACCGCGCCCTCGTAGGACCGCAGCGCGCCGAGGATCTCCTCGCGGCTGGCGGGGTCGAGGTTGTTGGTGGGCTCGTCGAGCAGCAGCACGTTCGCCGAGGAGACGACGAGGGCCGCGAGCGCGAGCCGGGTCTTCTCCCCGCCGGACAGCACCCGGACCGGCTTGTCCGCGTCGTCCCCGGAGAACAGGAACGAGCCGAGCACCGAGCGGACCTGGGTGTCGGTGAGGTCCGGGGCGGACGACCGCAGGTTCTCCACCACGGTGCGCGAGACGTCGAGCGTCTCGTGCTCCTGGGCGTAGTAGCCGAGCTTGAGGCCGTGGCCGGCATGGACCTCGCCGGTGTCCGGGACGTCGATCCCCGCCAGCATGCGCAGGAGCGTCGTCTTGCCCGCGCCGTTGAGGCCGACGATGACGACGCGGCTGCCCTTGTCGATCGCGAGGCCGACGTCGGTGAAGACCTCCTGCGACCCGTAGGACTTGCTCAGGCCCTCCGCGGTGAGCGGCGTCCGGCCGCACGGGGCCGGGGTCGGGAAGCGCAGGCGCGCGACCTTGTCCGACGCACGCACCTCGTCCAGCGAGGACAGCATCCGCTCGGCGCGGCGCGCCATGTTCTGCGCGGCGACGGCCTTGGTGGCCTTGGCCCGCATCTTGTCCGCCTGCGCGAGGAGCACCGAGGCCTTCTTCTCGGTGTTCGCCCGCTCGCGCCGGCGACGCTTCTCGTCGGTCTCGCGCTGCAGGAGGTAGGCGTCCCAGCCGAGGTTGTACTGGTCGAGCTCGCCGCGGTTGGCGTCCAGGTGGAACACCTTGTTGACGGTGGCGCGCAGCAGGTCGGTGTCGTGGCTGATGACGACGAACCCGCCCGGGTACGCCTTGAGGTAGTCGCGCAGCCACACGATGGAGTCGGCGTCCAGGTGGTTGGTCGGCTCGTCGAGCAGGAGGGTGTCGACCCCGGAGAACAGGATGCGCGCCAGCTCGACGCGACGGCGCTGCCCCCGGACAGCGTGCCGATGGTCTGGCCCAGCACCCGCTCGTCCAGCCCGAGGTTCGACGCGATGCGGCCGGCCTCGCTCTCGGCCGCGTACCCGCCGGCCGCCGTGAACCGCGCCTCCAGCTTGGAGTACCGCTCCATCGCGTCGTCGCGCGTCGCGTCGTCGGCGCTCGCCATCGCACCCTCGGTCGCGCGCATGGCGCGCACGACCTCGTCGAGACCGCGGGCGGACAGCACCCGGTCCATCGCGACGGTGTCGAGGTCGCCGGTGCGCGGGTCCTGCGGAAGGTAGCCGACATCGCCGCCGCGGACGATCTGGCCTCCGGTCGGGAGCGTCTCGCCCGCCAGGGTCTTGGTGAGCGTCGTCTTGCCCGCACCGTTGCGGCCGACCAGCCCGATGCGGTCACCCGCAGCGATCCGGAACGTCGCCTCCTCCAGGAGCACGCGCGCGCCCACGCGCAGCTCGACGGCCTGGGCAGTGATCACTGTGTGACTTCCTCACAATCGCGGACCGCGCTTCTGGGCGCGGACACAAACGCCGTCCATCTTACGACCGGCTAGCGTGACGACCGGTCGCGTTGGCCCCCGCTGCGCCTGCGACCACCTCACACCTTCCGTCACCGCGCACCCCGGAGCGAACCATGCCGACACCCCGGACCACGAGCCGACCGCCCCGCGGCCAACCCCAGCGCTGAGCACGTCGGCCGGTGGCGCCGCGGCACTCCCCGCCCGGCGGCCCGGACGTCCGTGGCGACCGACGTCGCTCTCGTGTCGACCTTCGCGGCCTTCATCGCGGTGTGCGCCCTGCTGCCGGCGATCCCGGTGGCGGGACTCGCGGTGCCGATCACGCTGCAGACGTTCGGCGTCATGCTCGCCGGCACGGTGCTGGGCGCTCGACGCGGTGCACTGGCGGCACTGCTCTACCTCGCCGTCGGGCTGGCCGGCCTGCCCGTCTTCTCCGGTGGCGCCGGTGGGCTCGCGATCGTGGGCGGGGCCTCGTTCGGCTACCTGCTCGCCTTCCCGCTGGCCGCCGCGATCGGCGGTGCGCTGGTCACCGCGGGCCGCCGGGTGCGCGCCCGGTACCTGCCGCTCGTCGTGTTCGGCTCCGCGATGGCCGGCAGCCTGCTGGCCACCCACCCGATCGGCATCACCGTGATGGGCTGGCGGCTGGGTCTTGAGCCCGCCGAGGCCGTCGTCACCGGCGCGACCTTCCTGCCCGGGGACGTGGTGAAGAACGTGCTGGTCGCCGTGGTCGCCACCGCGGTGTTCCGCGCCTTCCCCGACATGCTCCGCCAGCGCCGCTGAGCGGCGTGGCCGCGCGCACGGCAGGCCGCCGCCGCGCCCTCCGATGATCACCTTCGACGCCGCCTCGGTCACCGTCGAGGGCGCCGACGGGCCCGGCGGCCGCCCCACCGAGCTGGCGATCCTGCACCCGGTGACGTGCGAGCTCACCGAGCGACGGGTCGCCGTCGTCGGCGCGAACGGGTCGGGCAAGTCGACGCTGGCCAGGCTGGTCAACGGCCTGGCGACCCCGTCGTCGGGCAGCGTGCGGGTCGACGGGCTGGACACCGTGCGGGACGGCGCCGCGGTGCGCCGCCGGGTCGGGTTCGTCTTCACCGACCCCGACGCCCAGCTCGTCATGCCGACCCCGCGGGAGGACGTCGCCCTCTCGCTGCGCCGGCTCGGGCTGGGCCGCGACGCGCGCGACGCCCGGGTGCACGCCGTCCTCGACCGCTTCGGCCTGGCCGACCGCGCCGAGGTCAGCGTGCACGCGCTGTCCGGCGGGCAGAAGCAGCTGCTCGCGCTCGCGGGAGTGCTCGCCACCGAGCCGTCCGTGCTGGTGTGCGACGAGCCGACCACGCTGCTCGACCTGCGCTGGCGACGCGTCGTCGACGACCTGCTGGCCTCCCTGGACCAGCAGGTGCTGCAGGTGACGCACGACCTCGAGGCGGCGGCCCGCGCGGACCGCGTCCTCGTGGTCGACGGCGGGCGCGTCGTGTTCGACGGTCCCGCACCCGACGGCGTGGCGCACTACCGCGACCTCATGGCCGTCCGGTGAGCGTCGCGATGCCGCTCGGGCAGTACCGCCATGGGACGAGCGTGCTGCACCGGCTGCCCGCCCCCGCCAAGCTCGCCGCGCTCGGCGTGCTCGGTGTGGCGGTCGTGGTGTCGCGGGGGCCGGTGGCGTCCCTCGTGCTGCTCGCCCTCGCCGCGACCGCGGTCGCCGTCGCGCGGGTGTCGTGGCGCAGCACGGTGCGGTCGCTGCTCCCGGTGCTCGTCACAGCAGGCGTCCTGGCGGCGTACCAGTGGTGGCAGCGCGGGCCCGCCGTGGCGACCGAGGTGGCCGCAGACCTGCTCAGCCTCGTCCTCGCGGCGACCGCTGTCACGGCCACCACGCCCGCGGACCGCATGCTCGACGTGCTCGAACGGGCGGTGGGTCCGCTGCGCCGCGTCGGCGTCCGACCCGAGGTCGTCGCACTCGCGGTCGCCCTCATGCTCCGGGCTGTCCCCGCCCTGCTGACCACTGCGCACGAGGTCCGCGACGCGGCCCGCGCGCGCGGCCTCGAGCGCAACCCCCGCGCCGTGCTGGTGCCCACCGCGGTCCGCACGGTGGCACGCGCCCGGTCGACCGGTGAGGCGCTGGCCGCCCGCGGCATCGGCGACTGAGAGCGCGGGTGGCGTGCACGACCTCGAGTGCGTGCTGTCGTCGATCAGCCCCGGACCACCGAGAACGATGCGGCTCGTGGCCCCGCTAGCGTGTGCCCATGACCGCACCCACGCCCTACCTCCACCTCCCGGGGACGGCTCGTGAGGCCCTCATCTTCTACGGCGACGTGTTCGGGTGCGCCGTCCAGCTGCACACGTTCGAGGAGTTCGACCGGACGGACGGCCCCGCGGAGGCCGTCGCGCACGGGTACCTCGTGGACGGGCCCGTCGCGCTGTTCGCTGCGGACGCGACCGGTGGGGACGCCGCGCTGCGGTCGGAGGGGTTGATGTTCGCCCTGCTGGGGACAGCCGCACCCTCCGTCCTCCGCGCCTGGTTCGCCCGGCTCTCCGAGGGTGGCCGCGTCGTGGACGACCTGCAGACGCGACCGTGGGGCGCCACCGACGGGCAGGTGGTCGATCGCTACGGCCTGCACTGGCTCATCGGCTTCGAGGGCGACCAGACCCCTGACCCGCGAGCGTGCGCGACGTCGTCGGTCATCGCGGGCGCGGCCGCGAGGCGCCCGCCGCACCCAGCGAGCCCCGTCAGCGCCGACTCGCCGACGGTTCTCAGTCGCCGCAGCCGAGCCCCCGCTGATGGTCGTGACCACGCCGTCCGTGAGGCGGACCGTCAGGTCATCGGTGTGCGGGGCGGTGCCGGCGCCGAGCGCCCACAGCGTGACCCCGGGGTCCGGGGTGTCGAACGCCTCTCCGTTCGGGTAGGCGGCGCTCACCGCCCGCTCGGGGTCACCGAGGCCGACGCCCTCCGCCGTCGTCAGCGGCCCCAGCGCGGACGTCCCGGTGCGCTCGTCCAGCGCCCACCCGGCGACGTAGGGCTCGACGTCGGCGTCGGTCTCGTCGGTCGTCCGCACGAGCACCGTCAGCCCCTCCCACACCAGGCGCCGCCCCGGCAGCGCGCTGGTCACGCACGCGACGTCCGGGTCGGTGACCTCCGGCTCGGCCCCGAGGGTGTCCGTCAGGTACGGCACCACCTCGGCCTCGGGGGCGCCCGCCGGGAAGTCGGCGACCGCGCCCCCGACGTGCAGGGTGGGTGGGACGTCGGGCCGGGACGTGGCGGGCGGCGTGCTGGTCGGTGTGCTGGTCGGCATGCTGGGTCCGTCCGTCACCGACGGCGTCCCGAGGCCGGGCGTCGGGGCGGGTGCGGTCACGTCCGGCGTCCCCGGCGCCTGCGGTGCGTCGTCGGCCGTGCAGCCGCCGATCAGCCCGAGCGCGCCCACCAGGACGACGGCGAGGTGCGGGCGCCGACCGGTGAGGGTGCGCTGCGCGGTGGATCCGGTCATGGTGTCCTCCTCCTGCTCCGCGGGCGGGTCCGTGACCCGGCGAGGGCTGCTCCCCTCCCTCTGTCCGTGTCGGCCGGGCCGTCGGTCTTGCACGGGCGGCCGCCCGACCGGGCGGCTACGGTGCCGCGCATGACGTTCCAGGAGGGCGGGCGCTTCGGCGGCGGCAGGGTGCGCTCGCAGCGCGGTGGCGGTCGTCGGGGCGGCGGGTCCGGCGGCGGCGGTGGGAGCTTCGGCGGTGGGCGCGGTGGGCGCCGAGGACGCGGCGGCCGACGCGGCGGGGCGATCGGCGGCGGCGCCGGCGTAATCCTCGTCCTGGTCGGCTACCTCGTCTTCGGGCAGGACCTCACCCCGCTGGTCACCGGGGTGAGCAGCGGCGGTGGCACCGGCGGCGTCCAGGAGGAGCTCCTCGGGGAGTGCACCGCCGAGCAGGCCAACACCCGGCGGGACTGCCGGCTGGTCGCGACCGTCGACGCGAACGACACGTTCTGGGGCCAGACGCTCCCGGCGCTCGGTGTGGCGTACGTCGAGCCCGGCGTGGTGAGCTTCGAGCGGTCGGTCGACACCGCATGCGGCGCCGCGACCAGCGCCACCGGGCCGTTCTACTGCCCGCCCGACCAGACGGTGTACCTCGACCTCGGGTTCTACGACGACCTGCAGAGCCGGTTCGGTGCGAGCGGCGGGTCCCTCGCCGAGATCTACGTCCTGTCGCACGAGTTCGGTCACCACATCGAGCAGCTGACGGGCCTGATGGAGTCCGCCGACCGCAGCGGGTCCGGTCCCGAGTCCGACTCCGTCCGCATCGAGCTCACGGCGGACTGCCTCGCCGGCATGGTCATCGGCGATCTGGCCTCGACGGTGGACCCGGACACGGGGGTGCCGTACCTCCAGCGGATCACCGCGCAGGAGCTCGCGGACGCGCTGTCCGCGGCGTCCGCGGTGGGCGACGACCGCATCCAGCACCAGGCCACCGGCACGGTGAACCCCGAAGCGTGGACGCACGGGTCGAGCGAGCAGCGGCAGCGCTGGTTCACCATCGGCTACGACGGTGGGTCGTTCGACGACTGCAACGCGCTGGCGGCCGCGGGCCTGTAGGCGTGCGGGCCGGCAGCCGGGACGACGAACGGGCCCGCCGGTGCGTGTGCACCCGCGGGCCCGTCGACGTGCGTGGGGCGGCTCAGATGTTGAAGCCGAGCGCCCGCATCTGCTCGCGACCGTCGGGGGTGATCTTCTCCGGGCCCCACGGCGGCATCCAGACCCAGTTGATCCGGAAGCCGTCGACGAGACCGTCGAGGCTCGAGGCGGTCTGGTCCTCGATGACATCGGTCAGCGGGCACGCCGCGGACGTGAGCGTCATGTCGATGACGGCCTGGTTGTTCTGGTCGACGGTCAGCCCGTAGACGAGGCCCAGGTCGACGACGTTGATCCCGAGCTCGGGGTCGATGACGTCGCGCATGGCCTCCTCGACGTCCGCCGCGGTGGGCGGCGTCGTCACGGACGGCGTGGCCGGCGTGGTGCCGGACGGTGTCTCGGTGGTCATGCCTTCTCCTCGGTCGTGGTGGTGGACGTGGTGGCGGACGCCGTGACGGGCACGGCGACCCCGGACTTCGCGATCGCGTCCCGGAGCGCTGCCCAGCCCAGCAGCGCGCACTTGATCCTGGCGGGGTACTTCGCGACGCCCGTGAACGCGGTGGCATCCCCGAGGGCGTCCTCACGCTCGTCGTCCAGGCCGGCGCCACGCGTGTGCATGAGCGCCCGGAAGGTCTCCGAGATCTCGTCGACCGCGCGCAGGTCCGTCCCGGTCACCAGGTCGGTGAGCACGGAGACGGAGGCCTGCGAGATGCTGCAGCCCTGACCCTCCCAGCTCACCCGGTCCACGACCGGGACGGCCCCGTCGGTGCCGAGCGCGACCCGCAGGGTCACCTCGTCACCGCACGTGGGATTCACCTGGTGCGACTCCCCCGCCACGGCGCCGACCGGCCCGTCGACCAGGCCGCGGCCGTGCGGGTCGCGGGCGTGGTCAAGGATGACCTGCTGGTACAGCTGCTCCATCGAGCTCGTCACGCGTGCCTCCTCATCGGTCCCACCCGAAGAACGTCCGGACCCCCGCCAGTGCTTCCCGGAAGACGGCGATCTCCTGGGACGTGGTGTACACCGACGCCGACGCCCGCGCGGTGGCCGCGACCCCGAAGCGGCGGTGCAGCGGCTGGGCGCAGTGGTGCCCGACCCGCACGGCCACGCCGGCGTCGTCCAGCACCTGGCCGACGTCGTGCGCGTGCACGCCGTCGACGACGAACGACACCGTCGCCAGGCGGTCCCGCGTGTCGGTCGGGCCGATGACCCGCACGTCGGGGACGGACGCGACGGCGTCGAGCAGCTCCGCGGCCAGCGCCGCCTCGTGGGCGGCGACGGCGTCCATGCCGAGCTCGGCGAGGTACGCCGCCGCGGCGCCCATGCCGATCGCCTGCGCGACCATCTGGGTCCCGGCCTCGAACCGCTGCGGCGGCGGCGCGTACGTCGTGGACTCCATCGTGACGACCTCGACCATCGACCCGCCGGTGGTGACCGGCGGCATCGCCTCGAGCAGCTCGCGCCGCCCGTACAGCGCACCCACACCGGTCGGCCCGAGCATCTTGTGCCCGGAGAACACCGCGAAGTCGACACCGAGCCCGTGCAGGTCCACCGGCAGGTGCGGGACCGACTGGCACGCGTCGAGCACCGTGAGCGCACCGACCTCGCGCGCCCGGGCCACGAACGGGGCGACGTCGGTCACCGCGCCGGTCACGTTCGACGCGTGCGTGAACGCGAGCACCCGGGTCCGGTCCCCGACGACCTGCGCGAGCTCGTCGGTGCGCAGCCGGCCGTCGTCGTCCACCCCGATCCAGCGCACGACGGCGCCGGTCCGGGCCGCGAGCTCCTGCCACGGCACGAGGTTCGCGTGGTGCTCGGCCTCGGTGACGACGATCTCGTCGCCCGGGGCGAGCGCGAACCGGCGCGCGGCGTCCCCGCCGCGGCCGGCCGTCGCGTTGGACATCGCGTACGCCACGAGGTTGATCCCCGCGGTGGCGTTCGTCGTCCACACGATCTCGTCCACACCCGCGCCGACGAAGGACGCCACCTGCTCCCGGGCGTTCTCGAACGCCTCGGTCGCCTCCTCGGCGAGCTGGTGCGCGCCGCGGTGCACGGCGGCGTTGCGCTGGGCGTAGAAGTCCTGCTCGGCGTCCAGGACGACGTCGGGCTTCTGCGAGGTCGCGCCCGAGTCCAGGTACACCAGCGGCTTGCCGTCTCGCAGGGTGCGCGCGAGCAGGGGAAGTCTGCCCGCACGGCAGCCAGCTCCCCGGCACTCAGCCTCGTGTCCATGGTCTCGGTCATCGCCGTGCCCTCCAGGCGGTCGGTGGTGCTCAGGCGGAGGCGCCGGCGCCGAGGAAGCGGTCGTAGCCCTCGTTCTCGAGACGCTCAGCCAGCTCGGGCCCGCCCTCCTCGGCGACCTTGCCGTCGACGAAGACGTGGACGAAGTCCGGGGTGATGTAGCGCAGGATGCGCGTGTAGTGCGTGATGAGCAGGACGCCCACCTCGCCCCCCGAGCGGACGCGGTTGACGCCCTCGGAGACGACGCGCAGCGCATCGACGTCCAGCCCGGAGTCGGTCTCGTCGAGGATCGCGAACTTCGGCTTGAGGAGCTCCATCTGCAGGATCTCGTGGCGCTTCTTCTCACCGCCCGAGAAGCCCTCGTTGACGGAGCGCTCGGCGAACGCGGGGTCCATCCGCAGCTGGTCCATCGCGGACCGGACGTCCTTGACCCAGGTGCGCAGCGGCGGCGCCTGGCCGTCGATGGCGGTCTTCGCGGTGCGCAGGAAGTTCGAGACGCTGACGCCGGGGACCTCGACCGGGTACTGCATGGCGAGGAACATGCCGGCGCGGGCGCGGTCGTCGACGCTCATCGCGAGGACGTCCTCGCCGTCGAGCGTCACGGTACCCGCGGTGATCTGGTACTTGGGGTGACCCGCGAGGGAGTACGCGAGGGTGGACTTGCCGGACCCGTTGGGGCCCATGATCGCGTGCGTCTCGCCGCTCGCGACCGTCAGGTCGACACCGCGCAGGATGGGCTTGGGGCCCTCCTTGGTCTCGACGCTGACGTGCAGGTCGTGGATCTCCAGAGTGGACATGCGGTTCAGCTCTCCTTGGCGGTCACGATGGGGGCGTCGATGTCGACGAGCACGCGCTCGCCCTCGACGGTCACGGGGTACACGGGGACGGGCCGGGTGGCCGGCAGGCCGGTCGGGGCGCCGGTGTGCAGGTCGAACTTCGACCCGTGCAGCCAGCACTCCAGCGTCGTGCCCTCGACCTCGCCGTCCGACAGCGACACCGCCCCGTGCGAGCAGATGTCGTTGATGGCGTAGAGCTCGCCGTCCTCGGCCCGCACGACGGCGACCGGCACCGGGCCGTCCTCGCCCTCGAGCTCGGCGCGGAAGGCGCCGCAGGGCGGGACGTCCTGGGCGAAGCAGGCCAGCTGCGCGCTCACGCGTCGGCCGCCTCGACGGCCGGGTCACCGGCGATCTGGGGCAGGACCTCGAGGTCGCTCATGCTGCGCTCGAGCTCGGCCTCGATGGAGGCGATGAGGCGCTCCTCGATCTCGGGCACGCCGATCTGGTGGACCAGCTCGGCGAAGAAGCCGCGCACCACGAGGCGACGCGCGTCGGCCTCGGGGATGCCGCGCGAGCGCAGGTAGAAGAGCTGCTCGTCGTCGAAACGGCCGGTCGCCGAGGCGTGGCCGGCACCCTCGATCTCGCCGGTCTCGATCTCGAGGTTCGGCACCGAGTCGGCGCGGGCGCCGTCGGAGAGCACGAGGTTGCGGTTGAGCTCGTAGGTGTCGGTGCCCTCGGCGGCCGCCCGGATGAGGACGTCGCCGACCCACACCGTGTGCGCGCCGTCGCCCTGCAGGGCGCCCTTGTAGGTCACGCGCGAGCGGCAGGACGGCACCGCGTGGTCGACGAAGAGCCGGTGCTCCTGGTGCTGGCCCGCGTCGGCGTAGTACAGGCCGAGCATCTCGACCTCGCCGCCCTCGGCGGTGAACTCGGCGTCCGGGGTGACCCGGACGACGTCGCCGCCGAGCGTCACCACGATGTGCTTGACCTTGGCGTCCCGCCCGATGCGGATGCGGTGCGACGCGGCGTGCACCGCGCCCGTCGCCCAGTCCTGCACCGAGACCAGGGTGAGGTGGGCGCCGTCGTCGACGACGACCTCGACCGTCTCGGTGAGGGTCGCGGCGCCGACGTGGTCGAGCACGACGATCGACTCCGACAGCGCACCGGCGTGCACGAGCAGGTGGGTCGCCGTCGGCTCGGCCGCGGCGCCCTCCACACCCTCGACGCGGATCGACGTCGCGGTGGTCGCCACCGTCTGCGGCGGCACCGTCACGACGGTCGCGCGGTGGAAGGACTGCCACGCGGCCGCGGCCGCCCGGTCGCCGGGGACACCGGCGCGGCCCAGCCGGGCGTCGTCACGGTCGACGATCTCGACCTGGACC
Organism: Cellulomonas sp. ATA003; assembly: GCF_031582905.1. Taxonomy (NCBI): domain Bacteria; kingdom Bacillati; phylum Actinomycetota; class Actinomycetes; order Micrococcales; family Cellulomonadaceae; genus Cellulomonas; species Cellulomonas sp. ATA003. Next base: position 1,277,675 of record NZ_CP133990.1, on the reverse strand, counting down.
TCGGGGTCGTTGACGACCGTGGTGAGCACGCCGTGCCCACCGAGGTCCGCCGCGAACAGCGGCGCGACCCGGTCGACCGGGGTGAAGCGCCACTCCTCCTCGCGGCCGTTCGGCATCGGGAAGTCGGCGAGGTCGAACGACGTCGCCCGCTCGGCGCGCGAGCCCTGCGGCGTGCCACCGGTCCCGTGGGAGTGGGCGCCGTCCGCGACCGCCCGGGAGTGGTCGGTGGACAGGGTGGTGGTGGGGGTGGTCATCAGCCGACGGACCCTTCCATCTGGAGCTCGATGAGGCGGTTCAGCTCGAGCGCGTACTCCATGGGCAGCTCACGCGCGATGGGCTCGACGAACCCGCGCACGATCATGGCCATGGCCTCGGTCTCGGGCATCCCGCGGGACATGAGGTAGAACAGCTGGTCCTCGCTCACGCGGGAGACCGTCGCCTCGTGACCCATCGACACGTCGTCCTCGCGGACGTCGACATACGGGTAGGTGTCCGACCGCGAGATCTGGTCGACCAGAAGCGCGTCGCACAGCACGTTCGAGGCGGAGTGCGAGGCACCCTCGAGCACCTGCACGAGCCCGCGGTACGACGTGCGGCCACCGCCGCGCGCGACCGACTTGGACACGATGGACGACGACGTGTGCGGTGCGGCGTGCACCATCTTCGCGCCGGCGTCCTGGTGCTGGCCCTCGCCGGCGAACGCGATCGACAGCGTCTCGCCGCGCGCGTGCTCGCCCATGAGGTAGATGGCCGGGTACTTCATGGTCACCTTGGAGCCGATGTTCCCGTCGACCCACTCCATGGTCGCGCCCTCGGCGGCGGTCGCCCGCTTGGTGACGAGGTTGTACACGTTGTTCGACCAGTTCTGGATGGTCGTGTACCGCACGCGGGCGTTCTTCTTGACGATGATCTCGACGACCGCGGAGTGCAGCGAGTCGCTCGAGTAGACCGGCGCGGTGCAGCCCTCGACGTAGTGCACGTACGAGCCCTCGTCCGCGATGATCAGCGTCCGCTCGAACTGGCCCATGTTCTCGGTGTTGATGCGGAAGTAGGCCTGCAGCGGGATCTCGACGTGGACGCCCGGCGGGACGTAGACGAACGAGCCGCCCGACCACACCGCGGTGTTGAGCGCCGCGAACTTGTTGTCACCGGTGGGGATCACCGAGCCGAAGTACTGCTCGAAGATCTCCGGGTGCTCGCGCAGGCCGGTGTCGGTGTCCATGAAGATGACGCCCTGCTCCTCCAGGTCCTCGCGGATCTGGTGGTAGACGACCTCGGACTCGTACTGCGCGGCGACACCGGAGACGAGACGCTGCTTCTCGGCCTCCGGGATGCCCAGGCGGTCGTAGGTGTTGCGGATGTCCTCGGGCAGGTCGTCCCAGGTGGCGGCCTGCTTCTCGGTGGACCGCACGAAGTACTTGATGTTGTCGAAGTCGATGCCCGACAGGTCCGAGCCCCAGTTGGGCATCGGCTTCTTGTCGAACAGGCGCAGCGCCTTCAGGCGCGTCTTGAGCATCCACTCGGGCTCGTTCTTGAGCGCCGAGATGTTGCGCACGACGTCCTCGGAGAGCCCGCGCTGGGCGTTGGCGCCCGCGAGGTCGGAGTCGTGCCAGCCGTAGTTGTAGCTGCCGAGGGAGGCGATGGCCTCGTCCTGAGTCATCGGCGCGGGTGTCGGTGCTGCGCTGGCGTCCTGAGTAGGCGCACTCATGTCGTCTCCCCTTCGAGGGTTCGGATGGCGTGGGGCTGGGGGTCGGGAGGGTGGAGGTCGGGATGTTCGTGGTGCACACGTGACCGCCCGCGGCGAGCGTCGACAGCCGCTGCACGTGCACGCCCAGCAGCCGCGAGAAGGCCTGGGCCTCCGCCTCGCACAGCTGGGGGAACTCGGCTGCGATCTGCTGCACGGGGCAGTGGCCCTGGCACAGCTGGACCGTCGGGCGTCCGGGCACCGGTCGGGTGCTCGCGGCGTATCCGTCCGCCCCGAGGGCCGCGGCGAGCCGCTCGGCGCGGGCGGCGACGTCGGTGCCGGCGTCGTCGAGAGCGGCGGCGTACCGCTCCTCGATCGCCCGCACCCGCGACGCCGCGAAGGCCTCGACCGCGCCCGGGCCGGCGACCTCGACGAGGAACCGCAGGGCCTGCGACGCGAGCTCGGGGTAGGCGCTGGTCAGGGCGTCCTGGCCGCGGCGGGTCACCACGTACCGGCGGGCCGGCCGGCCCCGTCGTGCCGGTCGCGCGGGCCCGGTCCCGGTGCTCTCGTGCACCGCGATCTGTCCCTCGGTCTCGAGCACGCCGAGGTGGCGGCGGATCGCGGCGGCGGTCAGACCGAGCTCGGTCGCGAGCTCGGTGGTCGCGACCGGACCTGCGGACGCGACGAGGTGCAGCACACGCTGGCGGGTCGTGGCCTCGGTGTCGCCGGTCTCGGCAGGGTGTGCGGCCGAGTGGGTGGTCGAGCCGGTGGTCGGGCGCGCGGGGGCCATGCGGGAGGGGTGGGCGACGGGCAGGTCGCGTGCGGGACTCAGGGCCGTGCTCATGTCACCTCCACCGCTGGTCGGGATGCCGATGCCGATGCCGCCCGTCGGACGGCGGGCGGTGCGACGCACCACCCTGCTGATATTGCCAACATCCTTGTTGCCGAAATCCATCCCTGCAAGCAAGGTGGACCTCACCCGCTCGGCGGCAGCGTCCGCGCCGGTGCCCCGGGGCACGGTCCACGCCGCCCTAGACTCGCCCCCGTGCCCGCGCCCCCTGCCGTCGAGATCGTCGGGCTCGTCAAGCGGTACGCGGGCCGACCGGTGGTGAACGGGCTGGACCTCGTCGCGGAGCAGGGCGCGGTGACGGCCGTCCTCGGACCCAACGGGGCGGGCAAGACCACGACGGTCGAGTGCTGCGAGGGGCTGCGGTCCCCCGACGCCGGCCGCGTCCGCGTGCTCGGCCTCGACCCCGCCAGCGATGCCCGGGCGCTGCGGCCACGCGTCGGCGTCATGCTGCAGGACGGCGGCCTGCCGACCGGGGCCCGGGCCATGGAGGTCCTGCGGCACGTCGCGTCGATGTACGCCCGCCCCCGGGACGTCGACGCCCTGGCCGACCGGCTGGGTCTCGGTGCGTTCGCCCGGACGACGGTCCGGCGACTGTCCGGTGGGCAGCGTCAGCGGCTCGCGCTGGCCGCGGCCGTCGTCGGGCGCCCTGAGCTCGTGTTCCTCGACGAGCCGAGCGCGGGCATGGACCCGCAGGCCCGGCGCGCGGTCTGGGACCTGGTCCGGGAGCTGCGCGACGACGGCGTCGCCGTCGTCCTGACGACCCATCTCATGGACGAGGCCGAGAGCCTCGCCGACCGGGTCGTCGTCGTCGACCACGGGACGGTCATCGCCCAGGGACCGGTCGCCGACCTCCTCACCTCCCACGACGACCGGACGCTGCGGTTCTCGGCGACCCCCGACCTCGACGTGACCGACCTCACCGCCACCCTCACCGGGTCGGGCTCCGCCGCTCCGGACGCCGGCCCCGGCGTGCGCGAGGTCGCCCCCGGCGACTACGTGCTCACCGGGCCGGTCGACCCGCACGTGCTCGCGGCGCTGACCGCCTGGTGTGCGGCCCGGGACGTGCTCCCGCACCGGATCACCGTCGGGCGCCGCACCCTCGAGGACGTCTTCCTCGACCTGACCGGCAAGGACCTGCGATGACGACCCGCCCGACCGGGACCTCGACCAGCGCGGGGCACGCCGGGCACGCCGAGCCCGTCGCCGGGACCGTCGCGGGCCCGGGTGCGGCACCGGCCGCACGGCGGGTGCTCGCGCAGACCCTGTTCGAGACCCGCGCGATCCTGCGCAACGGCGAGCAGCTGCTCGTGACGCTCGTCCTGCCGGTGCTGCTCCTGCTCGGGCTGGCACGCACCACCGTGATCGGGTTGGGCACCGGGGGCGGCACCCGCATCGACGTCGTCGCGCCGGGGGTGCTCGCGCTGGCCGTGATGTCGACCGCGTTCACCTCGCAGGCGATCGCCACCAGCTTCGACCGCCGCAACGGCGTGCTGCGCCTGCTCGCCACCACACCGCTCGGGCGCGGTGGGCTGCTCGCCGGCAAGGTCCTCGGCGTGCTGGCGGTCGAGCTCGTGCAGGTCGTCGTCCTCGGCGCGGTCGCGCTCGCCCTCGGCTGGCAGCCCGCCGTCGCGGGCGTGGGCGCGGCGGTGCTCGCCGTCCTGCTCGGGACCGCGGCGTTCACGGGGCTCGCCCTGCTGATCGCCGGGACCCTGCGGGCGGAGGCGGTGCTCGCCCTGGCGAACCTCGTGCTCGTGCTGCTCGCGGTCGCCGGCGGCGTCGTCGTCCCGGCCGACCAGCTGCCCGGCCCGCTCGCGGCGATCGCGTCGGCGCTGCCGTCCGGCGCGCTCGGGGAGTCACTGCGCGCCGCGCTCGGCGACGGCGTCCTCGCCGCCGGTCCGCTGGCCGTGCTCGCCGCCTGGGCGGTCGTCCTCGGCGGGCTCGCCGCCCGCCTGTTCCGCTGGAGCTGATCGGCGATGTGACGCTCGTCGTCCGGGCCCTCGCGAGACCCGATCGCGTGGGTGCGGCGACTACCGTGGAGGGTGAGCACCATCCCGGCGCGGACCCCGGCCGCGCGCACCGCCGCGGCCCCGTCCACGCCGTCCCCGCGGTGGCCCGCGGCCCGGCGATGGACCCGCGCGGTGCTCATCGCCAACCTCGTGGCGCAGATGGGGATCATCGTCACCGGCGGCGCCGTGCGCCTGACCGGGTCCGGTCTCGGGTGCTCCACCTGGCCGCAGTGCGAGCCCGGCTCCTTCACGCCCGTCCTGCACGAGGCGACCACCTGGCACCCGCTGATCGAGTTCGGCAACCGCACGCTGACCGGCGTCGTCGGGGTCATCGCCATCGCCGTCGCCCTCCTCGTCGTCACCGACACCCGCCGCTCACGCGGGTATCGCTGGCTCGGCGTCGCCCCGCTGGTCGGCGTCCTCGTCCAGGCGGTCATCGGTGGCGTGACGGTCCTGCTGCACCTGCACCCCGCCGTCGTCGGCGTCCACATGCTCGTGTCGCTCGGCCTCGTCGCCGTCTCGACGCTGCTGCTGCGCCGCTCGGGCGAGGGCGACGGAGCGAGGGTCCCGGTGGTCGGCCCGCGCGCACGCGCGATCGGCCAGGCGCTGGGCGCGGTCGCCGTCGTCCTGCTCGCGCTCGGCATCGTCGTGACCGGCGCAGGCCCGCACGGCGGGGACGACGACGTCGCCTACCGGTTCGCCGTGGACCCCGTGCTCGTCGCGAAGCTGCACGCCGCCGCGGTGTGGGTGTTCGTCGTCCTCGCGGTGGCGCTGGCCGTCGCCCTCACCCGCGGCGATGCGACACGCCGGGCACGCCGCGCGGTCACCGTGCTGCTCGCGGTGACGCTCGCGCAGGGCCTGGTCGGGTACGTGCAGTACTTCACCGGCCTGCCCGCGCTGCTCGTCGGCGTGCACATGCTCGGCGCGGCACTGCTGGCGTCCTCGGTGACCTGGACGCTGCTGACGCTGCGGGAGCGCCCGCCGGTCGTGGGCGCCTCGACGCTCCCGGGCACCGCGGCACCCACGCGCACCGCGTGACCATCCGCCCCGCCCGGCCCGCCGACGCGGCCGCGCTCGACGACATCTGCGTGCGCACCGGCGACTCCGGCCAGGACGCGACCGACCGGTACGCCGAGCCGCACCTGCTCGCCGACGTGTACCTGCGGCCCTACCTGGCCCTCGAGCCGCACCTCGCCTTCGTGGTGGCCGACGACGACGCCCCGGCGCCGGCCGGCGTGGCGCAGGTCGGTGCGGCGCAGGCCGGTGCGGCGCAGGCCGGTCGGGCGCCGGCCGGTGCGGCGCAGGCCGGTGAGGCGCCGCGCAGCGCGGGACCCGGCCCGACGCCGACGGTCGGCGGCTACGTCGTCGGCGCGCGGGACACCGCGGAGTTCGAGCGCCGCTGTGAGCAGTACTGGTGGCCCGCGCTGCGCGAGCGCTACCCCGTCGAGCGGTGGACCGCGCGGGGCGGAGCGGACGCGACGCTCGTCCGGCACCTCCACGCCCCGCCGCGGGCCGACCCGGCCGTGCTCGCCGAGCACCCCTCGCACCTGCACGTCGACCTGCTGCCCCACTGGCAGGGCGCCGGCTGGGGCCGGCGGCTGCTCGGGACGCTGTGGGACGCGCTCGCCGCGGACGGCTCCCCGGGGTCCACCTCGTCGTCGCCCGGCGCAACGAGCGGGCGGTCGCGTTCTACCGCCGGATGGGGATGTCCGAGCTCACCGGCGACGACGGCAGCCTCACGTTCGGCCGTCGGCTGGGCTGACGGACACGGCTGGGCGGACGGACGCCGTCAGCGGATGCCGTCGAGGAACCGGAGCACGCGCTCGGTCAGCAGCGCGGCCGGGCCCTCGCGGTAGGACGGCAGGCTGCTGTCGGCGAAGAGGTGCTCGGCGCCGGCGTAGAGGAACAGCTCGGCGTCCGCGGTGTCCCGGACCAGCTCGCGCGCCGCGTCGATGTCGCCCTCGCCCGCGAAGTACGGGTCGGCGTCCATGCCGTGGACCTGCACCCGGACGCCCGGCGGCCACGGACCGCCGAACTCCTCCGGCGGCACGCAGGAGTGCAGCAGCAGCGCCCCCTTGGCCCCTGGCCGGGTCTGCGCCAGCCGCTGGGCGGGCATGACGCCGAGCGAGAAGCCCGCGTACACGAGTCCGTTCGGCAGTCCGTCGGCGGCCGCGACGCCGCGCTCGGCCAGCACGTCGAAGCCGACCGCGCGGGCGTGGGCGAGCCCGTCCTCGAGCCTCTCGAACACCTGCCCGTCGTACAGGTCCGGCACGTGGACCTCGTGCCCCACGGCCCGCAGCGCGTCGGCGAAGCCGCGCACGCCGGCCGTCACTCCGTGAGCATGATGGAACAGCAGCACCTCGGCCATGTCGCTCCTCCGGTTCTGCGCGCGGGTGCGCGCTCGGACAGCATCATGGCCCCCGCCACCCACACGGTGCCGGTGGACCGGGGTGCCGAGCGCGCGGCGGGGTGCCGGATCAGGTGGCGCGTCGCTGCGGCCAGGGCGCGTCGGCCGGGCGCAGCGTGGACCAGCCCGCGCCACGCGCGGCGGCGGCGGCGAGGATGCCGGTGACCGCCGACGGGTTGTGCAGCTCCCCCGCCAGGACGAGTGCGACGGCGTCGTCGAGCGGGACCCACTCGGCGACCATGTCCCGCTCCTCGTCCTCGCGGTCGAAGGTCTCGCCGTCGGGGACGGCCGAGATGTCCCGCGCGAGGTAGATCCGCAGCGCCTCGTCGCTCGCGCCGGGTGAGGTGAAGTAGTCGACGAGCACGTCCCAGCGACCGGCGACCAGGTCGGCCTCCTCCGCGAGCTCGCGGGCCGCGGCGTCCCGGGCGTCCTCGCCGTCGACGTCGAGCAGCCCGGCCGGCGGCTCCCACAGGGTGTGCCGCACCGGGTGGCGGTACTGGCTGAGCAGCAGGACGCGCTCGTCGTCGTCGAGGACCACGACCGCGACCGCCCCGGAGTGCCGGATGAACTCGCGCCGGACGACGTCGTCGCCGTCCGCGCCGTCGCCACCGTCGCCACGCAGGGCGACGCGCTCCGCGACGACGTCGAACACCATGCCCGAGTGGATGACCTCGGTCTCGACGACCGGACGGTCGTCGCGGTGGTCGGCGACCGTCACGCGGCCGCTTCGTCGTCGGTCTGGCGGTCGAGCGCCGCCTGGATGAGCCCCGCGAAGAGCGGGTGCGCCGACGTGGGCCGGGACTTGAACTCGGGGTGCGCCTGCGTCGAGACGTAGTACGGGTGCACCTCGCGCGGCAGCTCGACGAACTCCACGAGCCGACCGTCCGGGGACAGGCCCGAGAACACCAGCCCGGCCGCCTCGAGCTGCTCGCGGTAGGCGTTGTTCACCTCGTAGCGGTGACGGTGGCGCTCGGTGACCCGGTGCGTGCCGTACGCACCGGCCACGACCGACCCCTCGGCGAGGACCGCCTCGTACGAACCGAGCCGCATCGTCCCGCCGAGGTCGCCCTCGCCGCCGACGATCGCGAGCTGCTCCGCCATCGTCGCGACGACCGGGTGCGTGGTGTCGACGTCGAACTCCGACGACGACGCGTCGTCGAGCCCGAGGACGGTGCGCGCGTACTCGATGACCATGGTCTGCAGGCCGAGGCAGATCCCGAGGGTCGGGATGCCGTTCTCCCGGGCGTACCGCAGCGCCCCGAGCTTGCCCTCGATGCCCCGTACGCCGAACCCGCCGGGGACGAGCATCGCGTCGGCGCCCTCGAGCGCGAGGCGCGCACCCTCCTGCGTCGCGCAGTCGTCGGACGTGACCCAGCGGATGGAGACCTTGGCGTCCCGGTCGAACCCGCCCGCGCGCAGCGCCTCGGTGACCGACAGGTACGCGTCCGGCAGGTCGATGTACTTGCCGACGAGCGCGACCTCGACCTGATGGGTCGGGTTGTGCACGCGGTCGGTGACCTTGTGCCACGCGGCCCACTCGACGTCGCGGAACGGCAGGTCCAGGCGGCGCACGACGTAGGCGTCGAGGCCCTCGGAGTGCAGCACGCGCGGGATGTCGTAGATGCTCGGCGCGTCCGGGCAGGTGATGACGGCCTCGTTGTCGACGTCCGTCATGAGCGCGATCTTGCGCTTGATGCTCTCGGGCAGCTCGCGGTCGGCGCGCAGCACGAGCGCGTCCGGCTGGATGCCGATGGACCGCAGCATCGCGACCGAGTGCTGGGTCGGCTTCGTCTTGAGCTCACCGGAGGGGCCGATGTAGGGCACGAGCGACACGTGCAGGAAGAAGACGTTGTCGCGGCCCAGGTCGTGCCGCACCTGGCGGGCCGACTCGAGGAACGGCTGGGACTCGATGTCACCGACCGTGCCGCCGATCTCGGTGATGATCACGTCGACGTCGGGGCCCGCCTGGGCCCGCATCCGTTCCTTGATCTCGTCCGTGATGTGCGGGATGACCTGGACGGTGTCGCCGAGGTACTCCCCGCGCCGCTCCTTCGCGATCACGGTCGAGTAGATCTGGCCGGTGGTGACGTTGGCCGGGGCGGTGAGGTTCACGTCGAGGAACCGCTCGTAGTGCCCGATGTCCAGGTCGGTCTCGGCGCCGTCCTCGGTGACGAACACCTCGCCGTGCTGGAACGGGTTCATCGTCCCGGGGTCCACGTTGAGGTACGGGTCGAGCTTCTGCATCGTGACCCGCAACCCGCGGGACCTCAGCAGCCGGCCGAGGCTGGACGCCGTCAGACCCTTGCCCAGAGAGGAGGCGACGCCTCCGGTGACGAAGATGTGCCGGGTCGTGTTGTCCGACCCCCGGAGAGTCGCTTCGCTCGGTCTGCCACGGGCTTCGACTGTACGGCACCGCGGGCGCGCCCGGGGCGCGGCCGCGCCGTGACGGCCGACACCCGGCGGTCACGAGCGCGTCAGGCCCCGTACACCCGACGCAGCTGACCGACGACGGCGGGGAGGTCCGGCAGCTCGCCGGCCCGACGACGGGCCGCGGCGCGCAGCGCGTCCCGGCGCGCGGGGTCCTCCAGCAGCGCCCGCACGGCGGCGGCCACCGCCGCCGCGTCCCCGACCGGTACGAGGACGGCGCCGTCGTCGCCGGTGACCTCGCGGGTGCCGCCCGCGCCGGTCGCCACCACGGCCGCGCCGAGCTGGAGGGCCTCCTGGATCGCGATCGGCTGCCCCTCCCACACCGCCGTGCTGACGACGACGTCGGCGGCGGCGAGGAGGTCCGGGACGTCACCCCGTCGGCCGAGCAGCCGCACCGGCAGCCGCTCGTCGGCGACGCGCACGTCGAGCGGGCCGAGCAGCGGTCCGTCACCGGCTACGAGCCACACCGCCCCGGTGTCCCGCAGCAGCGCGGCGGCGTCCAGCAGCGTGCCGAGACCCTTCTGGGGTGCAAGGCGCGCGACCGTGACCAGCAGCGGCTGACCGGGCACGACGGCGAGCCCGTCACGGACGGCGACCTGGGCCGTCAGCCCCTGGGGACGCGGCGGCGCCGGGACGAGGGCGCGCTCCGTGGCGCGTGCGCCGAGCCCCTGCGCACGGGCCACCAGGTCCCCGGAGACGCCCAGGACGACGTCGGCCCCGCGCGCCACCACCCGTTCCAGGACGGCGGAGACGGTGCGCACCGCCCGGCCACCCACGGTGAGGTTGTGCAGGGTCACCACGAGCCGCGGACGGTGCGCGGACGGCAGGCTGCGCGTCGCGAGGACCGCGAGCGCCCCGGCGCGCAGGCCGTGCGCGTGCACCACGTCCGCGCCGCGGGCCAGCGCCCGCAGGCGACGGACCGCCGCGACGTCGTCGGGGCGGGGCCGGTCGGCGATCTCCACCGGGTCGAGCACGACCCGGCCGCCGGCCGGGGCGACGTCGTCGGCGAGGGCTCCGGGGCCGGCGACGTGCACCGTCCAGCCCGGGCCGTCCGGCGCCGGGGCGCTGAGCGCCTCCCCCAGCTGACGGACGTGCCGGGCCACCCCGCCCGCGCTCGACCCCAGCACCTGCAGGACGCGCACCTCTGCCGACATCGTCATCCCTCCGACCGCTGGTGGTCCGTGCTCGTCCGGTGGTCCGTGCTCGTCCCGCCCGCGTCCCCGGCGACGTCGTCGTGGTGAGCGCCGTCACGGTCGGCATACCGCAGGCCGCGCACCGTGCCGGCGTCGAGCATCCCGGTCGCGACCACGACGAGCACGGCCGCGAGCACCGCACCGGCTGCGCCGGAGCCGATCGCCGCGGGCACGCCCGGTCCCGCGGCCGCCGCGACCGCATCGGTCACCCGGCGACCCACGACGGCGGCGACGGTCGCTGCCACGACGAGCACCGTGACCGTGCGCGGCAGCCCGGTCAGCGCGTGCGACCCCGCGGCGCGGCGCAGCGCCTCGAGCAGCGCGGTGCCGGCGAGCGTCATGCCGACGGTGTTGCCGGCCCCGAGCGCGAGCAGCGTCGTCGGGCCGTCCGGGACCTCCGCGACCAGCGACCAGCACAGGACGCCGGAGGCGACGACGACGGTCAGCCACCCCGCGGCGGTGGCGAGCACCGCCGGGCGGCCCCGCTCGAGCGCGTACAGCGCCCGGGAGACGTGGAAGACGAGCGCGTAGCCGAGCAGGCCGGGCGCCATCCAGGTCAGTGCCGGGCCCATCGCGACCGCGAGCGCCGGGTCGCCGCGGCCGATCGACCGGAACAGCTCACCGACCGCGGGCGCGGCGGCGGCGAGGGCCGCGGCCCCCGCGGCCGCCACCACGAGGACGGCGCGGGTCGTGAGCGCCGCGAGGCGGGCGTACCCCGTGAGGTCGCCGGTCGAGGCACGCGCGGCCAGCCGCGGGAACGTGCTCGTCGCGAGCGGCACCGCGAGCACCGCGTACGGCAGGTAGTACACCGCCTGGGTGTAGAGGAACACGGGGTACGCGCCCTCGCCGCCGGAGGCGCGAGAGAGACCGAGCACGGCGAGCACCGCCACCTGCTGGGCGAGCAGCGCACCGATCCCCGCGGCGGCGAGCGAGCGGGCGCGCACCGCGACGCCGGGCGGGAAGCGCAGGGTCGGGCGAAGCCGCACACCGGTGCGCCGCAGCGGGACCAGCAGCGGCAGGCTCATCGCCGCGACGCCGGCCGTCGTCCCCCAGCCGAGCCATGCCAGAGCCGCCACGGGTACGGCGGTGGGGTCGTCGACGCGACCGCCGGACAGGACGCCGAAGGCCGCGTAGGAGCCGATCACCACGACGCTGGAGAAGACCGGCGCGAGGGCCGGCCAGAAGAACCGGCGGTGCGCCTGCAGCACCCCGACGAGCACCACGCCGACCCCGTACAGGGGCACCTGCGGGGCGAAGACGAGCAGGAACCAGCGCACGAGGTCCCGCTCGGGTCCGGGGCCGTCCCGCAGCGTGAGCAGCGTCGCGATCGGCTCCGCGAGCAGCACGAGCACGACGGCGAGCGGGACGAGCACGAGCAGCGCCCAGCCGAGCATCGCGGACGCGATGCGGTCGACGTCACCGCGCAGGTTGCGCGCGAGCGGCCCGGAGATCAACGGGATCAGGGCGCCGGCGAGCGCGCCACCCGCGGCGACCTCGAACAGGACGTTCGGGAGGGTGTTGGCGGAGCTGTAGGCGTCGCCGATCGTGGCGTAGCCGACTGTGCTCGACTGCACGAGCCACCGGCCGAAGCCCAGAACCCGGCTGAGCACCGTGACGACCGCGATGACGGCCGCCGCACCGGCCAGACCGGTCAGGGCCTGGCGTGCCGGGCTCGCCGGAGCGCTCACGCCGGGTCGGTCGCCACGGCCACCGGCACGGCGACCGGCACGGCGACCGGCACGGCGACCGGCACGGCCGCGACGGCCTCCGCCGGACGACGACCCCACTCGTCCAGCTCGCGCAGGACCGGACGGCGCGCGATGACCTCGGTGAAGCTGACGCGCTCGCTGGCGAGCGTGAGCGCGACGACGCCGCCGAGCACGGCGAGTCGCACGGGTCGCGGCGCGTCGAGCACGACGGCGGTGCCCAGGAGCGCGCCGACGGCGTTCGCTCCCCGTCACCGAGCATGTCGCGACCGGCGAGGTCGGCGGGCAGCGCGCCGACGCCGGCACCGAGGACGGCGGCGGCCACCCCGGCACCGCGCCCGCCGGCCAGGGCGAGGGGTCCGGCGCACAGGGCCGCGGCCTTGAGCGCCCGACCGGGGCGCAGGTCGAGCAGGTTGGCGAGGTTGGCGGCGCCCGCGACCAGGGCGCCCGACGCGAGCACGTCCACGGCCCACGCGCGGCGGGTCGTGCCGGTCGCTGCGGCGCTGGGCGTCGCGACCGCCGCCGCGACCAGGGCGGTCGCCCCGATGCCGAGCACCTTGAGCCCACCCGTGGTGAGCCGTCCGCGGGCGAGCGCGCCGAGGTGACCGCGCAGCCCCTTGGCGCGGTCGGCGGGGTCCTCGGTCAGGTCGTCGACGAGCCCGAACGCGGCGCCACCGGCGGTCGCGAAGGTCGCCGCGGTGGCCGCTCGCAGACTGCCCGCGCCGACGAGGCCACCGGCGAGCAGCCCCGCGGCGACCGCCGGTCCCTCGAGCAGGCTGACCGGTTCGCCACGGTGGTTCGTCCGGGTCCAGCGCTCGGTGGTCCCGAGGGGGTGTCACCGGTGCGGGTCCGGTGCGCGAGCAGCGTGCGTGCACGGCGCGTCACCTCGTGGGCGACGACGGCGGCCGACAGCGGACGTGGGATGGCTCAGCCCTCCGTGGTGGCGTCGGTCGCGTCGTCGGTGCCGGTGGTGTCGGTCGCGGTCGCGTCGTCGGTGCCGGTCCCGTCGGTGCCGGTCCCCTCCGTGCCCGTCCCGTCGTCGGTGGTCGCGTCGTCGGCGCCGGCCGGGGTGCGGTCGACCTCGGGCAGGGTCACCGGCTCCGGGACGGGCGTGAGCCCGTCACCGAACCCGTAGTGGCCGACCTGGCCTCCGATGCGCGCGTTGAGGCCCAGCGGGACGGACAGCTGACCGGTCACACCGCGGAAGCCGGTGACCGTGGCGATGTCCGCGGCGAGGTCGGCGTCGGCGAGCACGGTCGTGACCAGGTCACCCGGCGTCGCCACCCCGCCGGCGAGCAGGGCGCCCTCCGAGCGCTCCTGTGCCGCACTCACCACGGCGAGGTGCGCGGCGACCACGGCGTCCTGGGCCTCGGACTGCTCCCCCGCCTCGGTGGCGTCGTCGCTGAGCGGCTCCGGCTCGCCGGCGAGGAGGACGACGGCGTCGGCGGGCGCCGTGATCGGCTCGGCGACGGTGATCAGGTCGCTCTCGTCGCTCGCGAGGAGCTGCAGGATGAGCTCGGCGGGCTCGGAGAGCGCGTTCGGGTCGGCCGGGTCCGCACCCGTCAGGCCCTGCGCGAGGGCCTGGGCGAGCTCGACCTCGGCGCCGGCATCGGCGGCGGGTGCCGGGTCCAGGTAGGTGACGACGCTGCCGGCCAGCGCCCCGCGGAACTCGCGCAGCGCCGGGTCGGTCCACTGGTCGGTCACCTGGACGCGGGCGCTGATCGTGGCGCCCGCGGTGAGGAGCTGCTCCTCGACCGCGGCCCGGGCGTCGTCGTCGACCGTGCCCAGGGTGACGACGGCGACCCGGCGGTCGGTGAGGGTGCCACCGACGAGCTGCGGGGCGGACTCGTCGAGGAACACGCTCTGCCGGTCGACGACGGACTGCGCCGCGGCCAGGTCCGAGCGCAGCACCTCCATCTCCTCGCGCAGGCTCTCGACCTGGCCGGTGAGGGTGTCGCCGATGGTCTCGCGCAGCGGTCCGGCGCCCAGCACGATGCCGACCGCGAGAGCCAGGAACACCGAGATGAGGGAGACGATGTGGTACCGGAAGTCGATCACAGGGTGCAGGCCGTTCGTCGAGGGGTGGGTCCGGTGCTGACGGCGGTGTCGACGCTCACGGCGCGGCACCGCCGAACAGCCCACCGAACCACGAGAACACCGTGTCCAGGCGTGCTCCGGCGAGGCCGATCAGGGTCTGCCCCGCCGCGGTCGCCGCGAGGGCGACCCACAGGGCGAGCAGTCCGGCGAGTACGAGGAGCGCGAGCTGGACGTTGGAGATGCGGTGACGGTAGAGCCGCGACACGCCCTTGGCGTCGACCAGCTTGCTGCCGACGCGGAGCCGGGTGAGGAAGGTGCTCGCCATGCCGGAGCGCCCCTTGTCGAGGAACTCCACGAGCGTCGCGTGGGTGCCGACCGCGACGATGAGCTCGGCGCCCTTGTCGTCCGCGAGGAGCATCGCGACGTCCTCGCTGGTCCCGGTGGCCGGGAAGACGACGTGCGGGATGCCGAGCTTCTCGACGCGCTCGACGCCCGGTGCGCGACCGTCGCGGTAGGCGTGGACGACGATCTCCGCGCCGCAGCCGAGCGCGCGGTCGGAGACCGAGTCCATGTCCCCGACCACCAGGTCGGGGCGCCAACCGGCCTCGAGGATCGCGTCCGCGCCGCCGTCGACCCCGATGAGCACCGGCCGGTACTCCTTGATGTAGGGCCGCAGCGTCGCGAGGTCCTCCTTGTAGTGGTACCCGCGCACCACGATGAGCACCTGGCGACCGTCGATCACCGTGGAGATGTCCGGGACACCCACGCCGTCGAGCAGGAGCTCACGCTCGCGCCGCAGGTAGTCCATGGTGTTCGCGGCGAAGGACTCGAGCTGGACCGACAGCCCGGCACGGGCCTCGTCGAGGTTGCGCTCGATGGTCTCGGGCGTCTGCTCGACGCCCTCGGCCACGAGCCGGTCACCGTCGTGGACGACGCCGTCCTCGACCCGGACGACGTGCCCTTCGGTGAGCGTCATGACGTCCGGCCCGAGGTCGTCGACCAGCGGGATGCCGGCGCTGACGATGATCTCCGGGCCGAGGTTGGGGTACCGCCCGGACGTCGAGCGGGCCGCGTTGAGGACGGCCGCGGGCTGGCAGGCGACGAGGGCCTCGGCGGACACGCGGTCGATGTCGAGGTGGTCGATCACCGCGATGTCGCCGGGGCGCAACCGCTTCGTGAGCGCCTTGGTCCGGGCGTCCACGCGGGCGGGGCCGGCGGTCCCGGGGATGTCAGGAAGCGGGGCGCGCTTGCGCAGGGTCAGTCTCATCGTGCGTCATCGTCCCACGCCCGACGCCTCGAGCAGCTCTGCGGCGTGCACGCGCGCCGCCTGCGAGTCCTGGCCGGACAGCATCCGGGCGAGCTCGCGGACCCGGTCCGGGCCGGTCACCGGGCGCACGTCGGACTCGGTGATCGTGTCGGCGTCACCCGACGCCCCCTTCGTGACGACGAGGTGCGTGTCGGCGAACGCGGCGACCTGGGCGAGGTGCGTCACCACGAGGACCTGCGCACCCGTGGCGAGCGACGCCAGGCGGCGTCCGACCTCGACGGCGGCCTTGCCGCCCACCCCGGCGTCGACCTCGTCGAAGACGAACGTCGGCGGGCGGTGCGCGCCGGACTCCGGTGACGTGGCCAGCGCGACCTCGATCGCGAGCATGACGCGCGAGAGCTCACCGCCGGACGCCCCCTTGCCGAGCGGTCGGGCGGGCGCACCCGCGTGCGGCACGAGCAGCATCTCCACGACGTCGCGGCCCCACGGGCCCGGCTCCTCGGCCTCGCGGACGTCGACGACCAGGCGGGCGCCACCCATCGCGAGGCCGCTCAGCTCCTCGGTCACCGCGTCGGCGAGCGCCTGCGCCGCCCGGCGACGGCCGCCGGTGAGCGTGCCGGCCAGCGTCCCCAGCGCCTCCGCCAGCGCGGTGCGGCGCGCGGTCAGCCCGGCGAGCCGTTCGCCGCCGTCGTCCAGCTCGAGCAGACGGCGCCCGGCGGCGTCGTACCAGGCCAGCACCTCGTCGATGTCGGTGCCGTAGCTGCGGGTGAGCTGGGCCAGCTCGGCGCGGCGCTGCTGCACGGACTCGAGCCGCAGCGGGTCGGCCTGCAGGTCCTGCAGGTAGCCGGACAGCTCGGTCGACACGTCCGCCAGGAGGTAGCCCACCTCGGCGAGCCGGCCCGCGAGCTGCGCGAGCGTGGGGTCGTGGTGCCCGGCACCCTCGAGCACCCGGCGCGCCGCCTCGACGGCGGCCACGGCCGTCGCGTCCGCGGTTCCGGAGTCGTCGCCGGTCAGCGCCGCGTGCGCGCCGGTCGCCGCGGACCGCAGGTCCTCGGCGTGCGCGAGCCGCTCGGTCTCCGCTGCGAGCTCGACGTCCTCCCCGGGCTGCGGGTCGACCCGCTCCACCTCGGCGAGCCCGAGCCGCAGCAGCTCGGCCTCCCGGGCGCGGTCCTGCGCGCGGGAGGTGAGGTCGTCGATCTCGTCGTCGAGCCGCGCGATGTCGGCCCACGTCGACCGGTACTCGGCGAGCGTCGCGGCGTGCTCGGCGCCGGCGAACGCGTCCAGGGCCTGCCGCTGCCGCGCCGGTGAGCGCAGGCGTGCCTGGTCGGCCTGACCGTGGACCGTGACGAGGTCGTCGGCGAGCTCGGTGAGCACCCCCTGCGGGACGCTGCGGCCACCGAGGAACGCGCGCGACCGTCCCTCGGCCGCGACGGTCCGCAGGATGACGAGCGTGCCGTCGTCGTCGAGCTCGGCGCCGGCCTCCTCGGCACGCCCGGCGACGGGCGAGGCGGCGTCGACGGCCACGCGACCCTCGACGGACGCGGACCGCTGCCCGGTGCGGACCGAGGACGTGTCGGCCTTGCCGCCGAGGAGCAGGTTGAGGCCGGTGAGCACCATCGTCTTCCCGGCCCCGGTCTCCCCCGTCAGCACGGTCAGGCCGGCACCGAGCGCGACCTGCGCGCGGGTGATCACCCCGAGGTTCTCGATCCGGATCTCCTCGATCACGGTGTGCCCACCCGGCTCGGGTCACCCGGCGACCGTCCGCGCCAGCCCTCGACGGGCAGCGAGAACTTGCTCACCAGCCGGTCCGCGAACGGGGCCCGGCTCAGGCGGGCCAGGCGGACCGGGACGCCGCTGCGGCGCACCTCGACGCGCGCGCCCGCGGGCAGGTCGAAGCGGCGGCGGCCGTCGCAGCTCACCACGCCGGCGGAGGTCGACCGGGTGAGGACCTCGACGGCGAGGACGCTGCGCGGGCCGACGACGAGCGGACGCGCGAACAGCGCGTGGGCCGAGACCGGCACGAGGATCATGCCGTCGACGTCCGGCCACACCACCGGCCCCCGGCGGAGAACGCGTACGCCGTCGAGCCGGTGGACGTCGCCATGACGACGCCGTCGCACCCGAACGAGGACAGCGGGCGCCCGTCGACCTCGACCACCACCTCGATCATCCGGTCGCGGTCGCCCTTCTCGACGGTCGCCTCGTTGAGCGCCCACGACGACAGGATCGGCGCCGTCTCGCCCGGGAGCATCGCCCGGACCTCGAGCGTGCCGCGCTCCTCGACCTCGTAGTCACGAGCGGCGATGCGGCGGACCGCCTCGCCGATGTCGTCGCGCTCGCTCTCGGCGAGGAACCCGACGTGACCGAGGTTGATCCCGAGCAGCGGGATGGCGGTGCCGCGGGTCACCTCGGCCGCGCGCAGGATGGTGCCGTCGCCGCCGAGGACGACGGCGATCTCGACGTCGGTGAGGTCGACGTCGTGGTCGGCGTGGTCGACCCGGTGGCCGCCGTCACGGACGGTCTCGAAGCCCGCCCGCTCGAGCTCGCGGACCGCCTCGGCAGTCGCCGCCACGGCCTCCTCGCGTCCGCCGTGCGTCACGACCAGTGCGCGCCGTGTCATCGTCCACCTCCGCTCGTCCAGCTCGACCCCGCGCCGGTCGGCCCGGCGGCGACCGCCGCCTCGACCATGGCCCGCAGCCCGGCCGGGGTCGGCGCGTCCCGCCCGGGGCCATCCTGCCCGCTGCCGCCCACACGCGCGTCACCGCCCCGCCCACCGGGGGCCACCGACCACAGGAAGTACTCGACGTTGCCGTGCGGACCGGGCAGCGGGCTCGCCACGACCGCGCGCGGGCGGGCGCCCAGTCCGACGGCGGCCTCGGCGACGGCGACGACGGCGTCCGCACGCAGCCGTGGGTCCCGCACGACACCGCCGGAGCCGAGCCGCTCGCGCCCCACTTCGAACTGCGGCTTGACCATGAGCAGGAGGTCCGCGCCGGGCGCTGCGACGGCGAGCAGCCCCGGCAGCACGAGCGTGAGGGAGATGAACGACAGGTCCCCCACCACGAGGTCGGGGGCGGGGTCCACGTCCCCCGGCCGGAGGTGACGGACGTTCACGCCCTCACGCACGGTGACCCGGGGTCCGCGCGCAGCCACGGGAGGAGCTGGTCGTGCCCGACGTCGACCGCGACGACGTGCTCCGCGCCGCGCCGGAGCAGCACGTCGGTGAAGCCGCCGGTGGACGCGCCCGCGTCCAGGCAGCGGCGGCCCGCCACGACCGGGCCTTCGGCTCCGTTCGCATCGAGGGAGTCGAGCGCATCGGGGAGTCGAGCGCGCCGAGCGCACCGGCGAGCTTGTGCGCGGCACGCGAGGCGTACTCGGGCGCGCCGGCGTCGGTGTCGACCTCGACGGGCTGGTCCGGAGCGACGGCGGTCGCGCTCTTGCCGGCGACCGCACCGGCGACCCGCACCCGCCCCGCGGCGATCAGCTCGCCCGCGTGCCGACGTGACCGGGCCAGGCCCCGCCGGACGAGCTCGGCGTCCAGCCGTGCACGTTCGGGCACGGTCAGTCCTCGACGTCCGCGAGCCGGTCCTGCAGCGCGGCGTGCACGGCCTCGAAGACCGCCACGTGCTCGGGCACCGGCGCGCCGTCGAGCTCGGTCAGGCGGGTCAGGGCGGCGTCGACGGCGGTGTCACCGGTGGGTCCGTCCGGACCCGGGGACGGGCGGTGGGCGTCGTCGGGCACGCGTGCTCCTCCTGGGTCGGTCGGTCGGTCGGACGGGTCGGGCCGGTGGGCTTCACGCTAGCCGCGGCTGCGCGGCTCAGCCGACGGGGACGGCGAACTCCGGGACGGTCGCGCCGTCCACAGGTCGGCCGTCGTCGACGGCCTGCCACGCGGCCGCACAGGCCGAGCGCAGCAGGTCCAGGACGGACGCCCGGTCGTCACCGGCGGGGTGCAGCGCCAGGGCGCCGTCCACGACCCGGGCCGCGGACCCGCGGGTGGACCACCACCCGTCAGCGGCGGGCTCGGGCACGGGGTGGGGCTCGAGGACGGACAGCAGGTCCGCACCGAGCAGGTGCGGTCGCTCTCCCGGGTGCGCCAGGACGGCGTCGCGACCGGTGCTCACGCCGGTCAGCACGTGCAGCCCGACGTAGCCGCCGGAGCGCGCGCCGGCGAGGTCGGTGTCGAGCCGGTCCCCGATGACGAGCGGGTTCGCCGCCCCGGCGCGCTCGACGGCGAGCCGGTACATGGTGGGCGACGGCTTGCCCGCGCTGTCGGGGGTCACCCCGGTCGCCGCGCGGACGGCGCCGACGAGCGAGCCGTTGCCGGGGGCGAACCCGCGCGCGGTGGGCAGGCTGAGATCCAGGTTGCTCGCCACGTGCCAGGCGCCGCGCTGGACGGCGTAGGCCGCCTCGGCCAGCTCGGGCCACCCCACCTCCGGTGCGAACCCCTGCGCGACGGCGTCCGGCTCGTCGTCGGCGGACGTCACCACCGTGAACCCGACGGCGCGCACCGCCGTGACCAGTCCGGCACCCCCGACGACGAGGATCGTCGCCCCCGGCTCGAGCCGGGTGCGCAGCAGCGCCGCCGCGGCCTGCGCCGCCGTCATGACCTCGTCCGCGCCGGTCGCGATGCCCAGGCCGGTCAGCTGGTCGGCGACCGACTCGGGCTCGCGCGAGGCGTTGTTCGTGACGAAGACGAGCCGCATCCCCGGCCTCGGGCCCCGTTGAGGCCCTCCGCCGCGTGCGGGATCGGGTCGTGGCCGCGGTAGGCGACGCCATCCAGGTCCACCAGGGCCAGGTCGTACCGGTCGGCCGGCGCGACGTCGCACCCGATGAGACCCGTCACGCGTGCTCCTCCTCGTCACCGGCCGGCGCTGCGCCGGTCGTCTCCGCCTCGGATCCCTCCACCGCCGCGGAACCCTCCGCTGCCACGGCACCCTCGGTCCCGTCGGTGCCGACGTCGGTCGCGTCGGCCCGGGCTGCCTGAGGGCCTCGGTGCCCTCGATGTCCTCGATGTCCTCGGCGCCCCGGGCGTCCTCGGCGTCCTCGGCGTCCTCGGCGTCCTCGGCGTCCTCGGCGTCCTCGGCGTCCTCGGCGTCCTCGGCGTCCTCGGCGTCCTCGGCGAGGTCGTAGACCACGACGTCGTCGGGCACGTCACCGGAGGCCGAGGCCAGGTCGGCGGCGGAGAACGGCGCGAGCGCCGCCGCCGCGTCGTCGTGCCGTCCGAGCGCTTCGAGCGCGGCGGCACGCGCCTGAGCCACCCGGGCGAGGAGCACACCGTCCTTGGGGTCGACCCGGGCCGGCGGGCCGGCGTCGAGCACCGCGAGGGCGGACTCCGGCTCGCCGAGGTCGAGCCGGGCACCGCTCACGACCATGGCCAGCTCGACGCGTACGGCGGGTTCGAGGCCTTCGGCCTCGTCCGACGCGGCCAGCGCCAGGGCACGCTCGGGCCGCCCCAGCCCGCGCTCGCAGTCGGCCATGATCGCGAGGTGCTCGGACGATCCGTTGAGCCGACGCACCGTGCGCAGCTCCCGTAGGGCCTCGGCGAAACGTCCCGTCCGGTACGCGGCTAGCCCCGCCGCCTCGCGGACGACGTCGACCCGTCCGGCCCGCCGGACAGCGGCCTGGGCGTGCTCGTACGCGAGCTCCGGGTCGGAGTCGAGCAAACGCCCCACCATCACGAGGTGACGTCCGCACTGCTCGGCGTTGTCCTTGCTCAGCGTGCGGAGGCGTGCGCGGACGACGCGGTCCAGGTCGGAGAACTGCGCGTCGTCGGCGATGTCCGGGGCGGGCGTCCGCTCCGCCTGAGGCGGCCGCGTCGGACGACGGTCGTCGCCCGCATCCGGTCGCGGTCCCGAACCGTAGGGGCGACGGTCCTGGGCTGCCGGGGGACGAGCGCCTCGACCCGGCTGGTCACTCCCGCGGTGAGGGCGTGCGGAGCGGTCGTCCGGCGCCCGGCGCCCGCGCTCCGCGCGGTCGCCGGCGGACATCGGACGGCGCTCGGGACGGTCGCCCGTCGAGCTGTCGGGCCGCCGCCCTCGCGTGTCCGGCGCACCGCCGCGGACAGGGCGCTCGGTGCGCTCCCAGGAGCCCCGGTCACCTCCGGTAGCGCGAGGCGACCGCTCGGGACGGTCGGCGGAGCTGCGGGCGGGCCGCTCCGTCCGATCTCTCCAGGGACGCGACGGCTCGGACCGCCGGTCATCGGCCCGGCCAGGACCGTCGCGCCGGTCAGCCGGGGGTCGCGACGGCCGCTCGCCACGCTCGGGCCCCCGCGGAACTCTCGAGCCGGGCGGTCCGCGGACGTGCGTGGTCCAGCTTCACGGCTGTCGCCGGCGGACCAGTTCCCCGCCGCCCCACTGGCCGGTCGGAAGGGACGCGCGTCGGCGTCCGACCGAGGTGCGGCCTCGTCGGCCGAGCCTGGTCGGCTGCCCGAGGGACGCGCACCCCCGGGGCGGCCATCCGACCCGGGGCGCCCTCCAGCCGCGTACGGTCGCCGCTCGTCGTCACCGCGCGGCCGGAACGGTCGACGCTCCTGCCAGCCGCCGTCGCCGGAGCGCTGCGGGCGGTCGTCACGCTCCTGCGCGGACCGACCGGGCGCCGAGTACCCACCGCGCTGCTCGTCACGTCCGCCACCCGACGGGCGTCCACCACCGACGGGACGACCACCGGCACGTTCGTCGTCCCGTCGGGGTCCGCGCGATCCGCGGTCCGTCCCGGCGCCCGAGCCGCCGCCTCGATACGGCTCGCGACCGGAACCGGACCGCTGCTCCGTGCTGGTCCACCGATCATCGCTGCGCTCAGTGGGCCGCCCGCCGGCTCGGTCGTCGCGACGGGGCGCCGCCCCGGCACCACGCCCGGTGCCGCGGGGTCCGTCAGCCGAGCTCCGTCGGTCGTGCGAGGGCCTGCGCCCGCTGGCCCCACCACCGCGCCCGTCCCGCGGCCCACGGGAGTCCCCGCTGCTCGATCCGTCCGAGCGACCTGCGTCGGCGTTCACGTGTGACTTCCCTCATCGACAAGCAAAGCCTCATCGTCTCACTGCCTGCCCCGCGCCCCGCCACCCGCGCCCCGCCGACCTCGACACACCCAACCGGAGGCCGGGCTCGGCGCGCGCCGACGGGCGATTCGACGGACTGTGCTGCCGTGACGAGGACGTCCCACGGCAGCTCCGAGGAGATCCTGGGCGGTGGCGAGCGACCTCGACGTCACGGGTGCGGGTCGGTCGACCGCCACATCCGTGACGGTCACCCGCCCGGAGCGCGCTGGCGCGACGCGTTCTGCGATTGGGTCGTGGTCGACGACGTGCAGCCCATCGCTCCGCTATGGCTCACCCGCGTCCGGCGGCGGCACCAACGCCGTCGCGCGCGCTCGTTCAGAATTGTCCGGCCCGCCGCCAGTTGTCGTGGGTGCACGTCGTCCCCGTCAACGCGTGCGCGGGCGTCGAGTGTGACCTTCTGGTCTATTCGGCTGCCCGGACCGCCCTGGACAGTCGCACCGTCAGGGGTAGTGATGCATGCTCAGCTGTCGATGGGCGGGGTCCTGGCTGTTTTTGGGGATGCGAAAAGAGCCACCCCGATGGGGTGGCTCTTTTCGAATGGGTGTCCGGCGGCGACCTACTCTCCCACACAGTCTCCCGTGCAGTACCATCGGCGCGAAGGGGCTTAGCTTCCGGGTTCGGAATGGGACCGGGCGTTTCCCCCTTGCTATGACCGCCGTAACTCTATGGAGATGTCCGGGCCACGAGCCCGCCCCCGTCACAGGGTTTGGGTCGTGGGTGCCCGTCTCTCGGGAACCGCACAGTGGACGCGTAGCACACAGATCAAGGCTTTGTTTGGTGTGTGAAGTCATCGGCTTATTAGTACCGGTCAGCTTCACGGGTCGTTGGTCCCCGCTTCCACATCCGGCCTATCTACCCAGTGGTCTAGCTGGGAGCCTCTCAGGACCGAAGCCCTATGGAAACCTCATCTTGAAGCAGGCTTCCCGCTTAGATGCTTTCAGCGGTTATCCCTTCCGAACGTAGCCAACCAGCCGTGCTCCTGGCGGAACAACTGGCACACCAGAGGTTCGTCCGTCCCGGTCCTCTCGTACTAGGGACAGGTCTTCTCAAGTTTCCTGCGCGCGCAGCGGATAGGGACCGAACTGTCTCACGACGTTCTAAACCCAGCTCGCGTACCGCTTTAATGGGCGAACAGCCCAACCCTTGGGACCTACTCCAGCCCCAGGATGCGACGAGCCGACATCGAGGTGCCAAACCATGCCGTCGATATGGACTCTTGGGCAAGATCAGCCTGTTATCCCCGGGGTACCTTTTATCCGTTGAGCGACGGCGCTTCCACAAGCCACCGCCGGATCACTAGTCCCGACTTTCGTCCCTGCTCGACTTGTCAGTCTCACAGTCAAGCTCCCTTGTGCACTTGCACTCGACACCTGATTGCCAACCAGGCTGAGGGAACCTTTGGGCGCCTCCGTTACATTTTAGGAGGCAACCGCCCCAGTTAAACTACCCACCAGGCACTGTCCCTGATCCGGATCACGGACCGAGGTTAGACATCCAGAGCGACCAGAGTGGTATTTCAACGATGACTCCACCGACACTGGCGTGCCGGCTTCACAGTCTCCCACCTATCCTACACAAGCCGCACCGAACACCAATACCAAGCTATAGTAAAGGTCCCGGGGTCTTTCCGTCCTGCTGCGCGTAACGAGCATCTTTACTCGTAGTGCAATTTCGCCGAGTTCGCGGTTGAGACAGCGGAGAAGTCGTTACGCCATTCGTGCAGGTCGGAACTTACCCGACAAGGAATTTCGCTACCTTAGGATGGTTATAGTTACCACCGCCGTTTACTGGGGCTTAAATTCTGAGCTTCGCCTTGCGGCTGACCCGTCCTCTTAACCTTCCAGCACCGGGCAGGCGTCAGTCCGTATACATCGTCTTGCGACTTCGCACGGACCTGTGTTTTTAGTAAACAGTCGCTTCTCCCTGGTCTCTGCGGCCTTCGAACGCTCCCCCAGCAAGTGGGTTCACGCCTCAGGCCCCCTTCTCCCGAAGTTACGGGGGCATTTTGCCGAGTTCCTTAACCACGATTCTCTCGATCGCCTTAGTATTCTCTACCTGACCACCTGAGTCGGTTTAGGGTACGGGCGGCTAGAACCTCGCGTCGAGGCTTTTCTAGGCAGCATAGGATCACCCTCTTCCCCCATACGGGGTCACCATCAGCTCTCAGGCTCCATGAGGGGCGGATTTGCCTACCCCTCGCCCTACGACCTTGGACGTGGACAACCATCGCCACGCGGAGGCTACCTTCCTGCGTCACCCCTGTTAATACGCTTACCTACTACCGGTTCGGGTCACGCGCGCCACCCACGGTGGCCCCCGAAGGGACCGGTGCGGGCTTTGGGCGCTTAGCATCACCGGGCTCGGTATGGGCGGTTCTTCGCCGGTACGGGAATATCAACCCGTTGTCCATCGACTACGCCTGTCGGCCTCGCCTTAGGTCCCGACTTACCCAGGGCGGATTAGCCTGGCCCTGGAACCCTTGGTCATTCGGCGGACGGGTTTCTCACCCGTCTTTCGCTACTCATGCCTGCATTCTCACTCGTGTGGCGTCCACCGCTGGGTCACCCCGCGACTTCACTCGCCACACGACGCTCCCCTACCCATCCACACACCTGGACCACGAAGGCCTAGTCAACGTGTGAATGCCACAGCTTCGGCGGTATGCTTGAGCCCCGCTACATTGTCGGCGCGGAATCACTTGACCAGTGAGCTATTACGCACTCTTTCAAGGGTGGCTGCTTCTAAGCCAACCTCCTGGTTGTCTGTGCAACTCCACATCCTTTCCCACTTAGCATACGCTTAGGGGCCTTAGCTGGTGGTCTGGGCTGTTTCCCTCTCGACTACGGAGCTTATCCCCCGCAGTCTCACTGCCACGCTCTCACTTACCGGCATTCGGAGTTTGGCTAACGTCAGTAACCTTGTAGGGCCCATCGGCTATCCAGTAGCTCTACCTCCGGCAAGAAACACGTGACGCTGCACCTAAATGCATTTCGGGGAGAACCAGCTATCACGAAGTTTGATTGGCCTTTCACCCCTAACCACAGGTCATCCCCTCGGTTTTCAACCCAAGTGGGTTCGGTCCTCCACGCGGTCTTACCCGCGCTTCAACCTGCCCATGGCTAGATCACTTCGCTTCGGGTCTAGAGCACGCGACTCGTGACGCCCTATTCGGACTCGCTTTCGCTACGGCTTCCCCACACGGGTTAACCTCGCCACGTACCACTAACTCGCAGGCTCATTCTTCAAAAGGCACGCTGTCACCCCAGCTAGGGAGGCTCCAACGGATTGTAGGCACACGGTTTCAGGTACTATTTCACTCCCCTCCCGGGGTACTTTTCACCTTTCCCTCACGGTACTTGTCCGCTATCGGTCACTAGGTAGTATTTAGGCTTAGCAAGTGGTCTTGCCAGATTCACACGGGATTTCTCGGGCCCCGTGCTACTTGGGATCCCCTTCGGGAGGCCGCACCATTTCGTCTACGGGGGTCACACCCTCTGTGCCGGGCCTTTCAAGACCCTTCGACTATGACACGACTTTCTGACTCCCTGCAGTCTCGGCAGAGACTACTGAAAGGTCCCACAACCCCGCCCACGCAACGCCTGCCGGCTATCACACGAGGACGGTTTGGCCTCATCCGCTTTCGCTCGCCACTACTCACGGAATATCTCTTCCTGTCGGTACTGAGATGTTTCACTTCCCGACGTTCCCTCCACACACCCTATATATTCAGGTGCAGGTCACCGCACATGACTGCGGCGGGGTTCCCCCATTCGGACATCCTCGGATCACGGTTCGTTTGCCAACTCCCCGAGGCTTATCGCAGGCTACAACGTCCTTCTTCGGCTCCTAGTGCCAAGGCATCCACCCTGTGCCCTTAAAAACTTCACAAACCACAAAGACAAGAAAATAAAGATGCTCGCGTCCACTGTGCAGTTCTCAAGCTACGGGCGACCCCACCCCACACACCCCACCACCAGGCAGAGGGTCGAGTGGTCCGCTACGAGGCAAGTGCCGCCAACCGGCGCCCACTCCCTCAGGACCCAACAGTGTGCCAACCCCACCCCAGCAACCAGACCGACACCCCTCCAACCAGCGCCCCCTCCGAAGAGAAGACACGGCGTACTAGATGCCGACCCACCACCAGGCGAGCCCATAGCCGATGTTCCACCCGTGAGCACCACCCCCGACACGCTCGGCCGAGGCATGGTCCTGACACACCACCCACCCACCAGACCCCCGAAGAGACCAGACAGGCACGGCGATGCGTAAGAGCTCCTTAGAAAGGAGGTGATCCAGCCGCACCTTCCGGTACGGCTACCTTGTTACGACTTAGTCCCAATCGCCAGTCCCACCTTCGACAGCTCCCTCCCACAAGGGGTTGGGCCACCGGCTTCGGGTGTTACCGACTTTCGTGACTTGACGGGCGGTGTGTACAAGGCCCGGGAACGTATTCACCGCAGCGTTGCTGATCTGCGATTACTAGCGACTCCGACTTCATGGGGTCGAGTTGCAGACCCCAATCCGAACTGAGACCGGCTTTTGGGATTCGCTCCACCTCGCGGTATCGCAGCCCTTTGTACCGGCCATTGTAGCATGCGTGAAGCCCAAGACATAAGGGGCATGATGATTTGACGTCATCCCCACCTTCCTCCGAGTTGACCCCGGCAGTCTCCCATGAGTCCCCGGCATAACCCGCTGGCAACATGGGACGAGGGTTGCGCTCGTTGCGGGACTTAACCCAACATCTCACGACACGAGCTGACGACAACCATGCACCACCTGTACACCGACCTTGCGGGGCGCACATCTCTGCACGTTACCGGTGTATGTCAAGCCTTGGTAAGGTTCTTCGCGTTGCATCGAATTAATCCGCATGCTCCGCCGCTTGTGCGGGCCCCCGTCAATTTCTTTGAGTTTTAGCCTTGCGGCCGTACTCCCCAGGCGGGGCACTTAATGCGTTTGCTGCGGCACGGAACTCGTGGAATGAGCCCCACACCTAGTGCCCAACGTTTACGGCATGGACTACCAGGGTATCTAATCCTGTTCGCTCCCCATGCTTTCGCTCCTCAGCGTCAGTTGCGGCCCAGTGACCTGCCTTCGCCATCGGTGTTCCTCCTGATATCTGCGCATTCCACCGCTACACCAGGAATTCCAGTCACCCCTACCGCACTCTAGTCTGCCCGTACCCACTGCAAGCCCAAGGTTGAGCCTTGAGTTTTCACAGCAGACGCGACAAACCGCCTACGAGCTCTTTACGCCCAATAATTCCGGACAACGCTTGCGCCCTACGTATTACCGCGGCTGCTGGCACGTAGTTAGCCGGCGCTTCTTCTGCAGGTACCGTCACTTGCGCTTCTTCCCTGCTGAAAGAGGTTTACAACCCGAAGGCCTTCATCCCTCACGCGGCGTCGCTGCATCAGGCTTTCGCCCATTGTGCAATATTCCCCACTGCTGCCTCCCGTAGGAGTCTGGGCCGTGTCTCAGTCCCAGTGTGGCCGGTCGCCCTCTCAGGCCGGCTACCCGTCGTCGCCTTGGTAGGCCATCACCCCACCAACAAGCTGATAGGCCGCGAGTCCATCCCTGACCAAAAAATCTTTCCAGACCCCACCATGCGATCAGGTCTCATATCCGGTATTAGCCACCGTTTCCAGCAGTTATCCCAGAGTCAGGGGCAGGTTACTCACGTGTTACTCACCCGTTCGCCACTGATCAACCAGAGCAAGCCCTGATATCACCGTTCGACTTGCATGTGTTAAGCACGCCGCCAGCGTTCGTCCTGAGCCAGAATCAAACTCTCCGTAAATGTCAACATGGCACCCCCAGCCACCAAAGCAGCAGGAGCAACCGACACACGAAACAGACCCCAACCGGCTAAAGCCAGGGCCCAAAAATGATCTGACCACAAACACACACCCCACAAACCGTGAGGCGTGACATCGATGAACCAGACCAACCCACCACACACCCGGGGCACACCCACCACAACGGCAGACACACCCCAGACACGCAGCAAGCCAAAATGGCATCGACTACTTGGCACACTGTTGAGTTCTCAAGGACCGGACGCGCATCCCGCAGAGCCTTCCGACCCTGCCAAGAGGCAACCGCTCAAACTTACCCGACCCAACCAGACCCGTCAACCACCCGAACCCGCTCAGACCGCCCCATCCACACCACAACACCCGACCACAACAGCCGGAGCATCCACTGCTTCAGGGAGCCAACCCCGGGACCGGCCACCCCCACTCCGAAGAGCCGGTGTCCGTTCCTCCCTGCCGGGCGGCGAAGAGAAACACTACGCATGCCGGGCCGTGCCGTCAAAGCCGTGCTCGGTGACGCCGGTCACCGGCCGGTCGTCGGCCGTTCGTCTGCCCGTCACACGCACGCTCAGCCGGCCGGCAGCGCGTCCCGGCGTGGGTCACGCTTCGCCGAAGCCCTCCTCGAGCTCGGCGACGACGGCGCGGACCGCCTGCGGTGCGTCGGGTCCGGACGCGGTCACCACGAGCTGCTGCCCGCCGACGGCTCCGAGCGCCACCAGCGCCAGCACGCTCTTGGCATCGGCGCCGTTCACCGCGATGGTCGCGTCGAAGCCGCTCGCGGTCCGGACGAGCCGCGCCGCGGGCCGCGCGTGCAGTCCGAGCCGGTTCCGCAGCATCGCGGTCCCCGCGCCTCGGGCACCTCGCGGTGCTCGCGCGTCGGCGTGCCGCTCGCGTGCGTCGCGCTGACGCCGCCGGCAGTCGGCTCCTCCACGGGGGTGCGGTCGTCCCCTCGGTACCGGCCGGGGCGCCGCGCTCGGGCGCGAACCCGGCACCGGCTGCCCGAGCCGCACGTGCCACCTCGTCGAGATCGGCACCACCCTGCGCGACCACCGCTGCCTCGACGGCACCTTCGACGAACGGTGCGTCGACCAGCCGCACCCGCGCAGCGACGGCGGCGCCGGCCATCTCGAGCACGGACTCCGCCGTGAGGACCGCCGACCCGAGGTCGGTGAGGACGACCGCGGACCCGCCATCGCTCAGCGCTCGGTCCACCGCGGCGCCGATGAGGTCGAAGCTCGTGCCGAGCCGGCCGTCGTCCGTCCCGCCCGCGGGCAGCAGGACCACGTCGGGGGCCATCGGACCGGCGAGCTCGGCGACCCCCTCCGCCAGGACGCGCGAGTGCGACACGAGCACGAGGGCCACCGTCGGCGACGCCATGTCAGCCGGCCTGCGCGGCGTCCGCGGCTGCCCGCAGGAGCAGCGCCGTCGACGTCGCCCCGGGGTCGGCGTGCCCGGCACTGCGCTCCCCGAGGTAGCTCGCACGCCCCTTCGTCGCGACGAGCGGGATGGTCGCCTCCGCCCCGTCGGCTGCTGCCTGCGCCGCCGCGTCCAGGACGGCCGCGGGTCCGTCGCCGCGGTCGGCCGCGTGCACCGCGGCAGCGACCGCGGGTGACCACGCGTCCACCATCGTCTTCTCCCCGGTCGTCGCCTTGCCCCGCGCGACGATGCCCTCGAGCCCCGCCTCGAGCATCGCCACCACAGCGCCCGAGTCGAGCTCCGTCAGCCCGGTGACCTTGGCGGCCCGCAGGTAGGCGGTCCCGTAGAGGGTCCGGCGGCGCCGCCGACCGTGGACATCAGCGTCGTGGCGAGCAGCTTGAGGACGTCACCGACCTGTGAGGGCTCGTCGTCGAGCGCGTCCAGGCGGGCCACCGTCGCGCTGAAGCCGCGGTGCATGTTCTCGCCGTGGTCGCCGTCGCCGATCTGGCGATCGAGCTCGATGAGTTCGGTGCGGTGCTCGGCCACCACCTCGGCCGAGCGTCGGACCCAGCGCATCGCCCATGCGACGTCGAGTGCCATTCTCCTCCTTCGTCGACGCGTGCCCACCGGTCGGCGGGCACTGCCCCGGACGCAGCCTGCCACGGCGCGGCCGGACTGCAGGCCCGCCGGGCCCGTCGCGACCGAACCGTGACCCGGACGCCGCGACGGACCCGACCGACGCGCTCACCAGCGCAACGCGGCCGTCCGGACGGGCGCGTCCCACAGCGTCGTCAGCTCGTCGTCGAGCCGCAGCACGGTCACGGACGCCCCCTGCATCTCGAGCGACGTGACGTAGCTGCCGACCAGCGACCGGGTGACGGTGACGCCCTTCGCCTCGAGCAGGCGGCGGGCCTGGCGGTACACGACGTACAGCTCGGACGCGGGCGTGCCGCCCATGCCGTTGACGAAGAGCAGCACGGACTCCCCGCCGCCCAACCCGAGGTCGTCCATGACGGGGACGGTGAGCTGCTCGGTGATCTCGTCGGCGGACGCCATCGGCACGCGGCGGCGACCGGGCTCGCCGTGGATGCCGATGCCGATCTCGATCTCGCTCTCCGTGAGGTCGAAGCTCGGCACGCCGGCGTGCGGCACCGTGCACGCGGCGAGCGCGACCCCATCGACCTCACGTTCGCGATCACACGCTCGGCGACGTCGGCCACCCCGGCGAGGTCGTCGCCGCGGTCGGCGGCCGCCCCGGCGATCTTCTCGACGCAGAGCGTGCCGGCGACACCGCGCCGTCCCGCCGTGTACAGCGAGTCCTCGACGGCGACGTCGTCGTTCACCACGACCGTGCGGACCTCGACGTCGTCGGCGTCGGCGAGCTCGGCGGCGGTCTCGAAGTTCAGGACGTCGCCGGTGTAGTTCTTGACGATGTGCAGCACGCCGCGGCCACCGTTCGCGGCGAGGGTCGCCGGTGCGATGGCGTCCGGGGTCGGCGAGGTGAACATCGCCCCGGGCACGGCGGCGTCGAGCATCCCGGCGCCGACGAAGCCGGCGTGGAGGGGCTCGTGCCCGCTGCCGCCCCCGCTGACCAGCCCGACCTTCCCCTCGACGGGCCCGTCGGCCCGCACCACGTAGAGCGGGTCGTGATGGACGGTGACCAGGTCGGCGTGCGCCCACCCGAAGCCCTCGACGGACTCGTCGACGACGTGGGCGGGGTCGTTGATCAGCTTCTTCACGCGGGTTCCCTTCGCTGGCCGGCCGCGCGCTCGTCGTCGAGCCGCCGAGCCGGGGCCGTGACCTGTGCACCGGACGCGGGCGTCCGGTCCCCCGTCGGCCAGCCTCGCCGTGGTCGCCAGCGGCGTCAAGGACGCACGCTCGGCCGCGGCGTCAGCCGCGACCGAGCAGCGAGCGGGCGTCCGCGACCAGGGTGATCGAGCCGGTGACGAGCACCCCGGACCCCATGTCCTCCGCGCGCTCGGCGAGCTGGACGGCGACGTCGATCGCCGCGTCCAGGCGGTCCGCGACGTGCACGCGGTCCTCGCCGAAGATGTCGACCGCGATCTGCGCGAGGTCCTCGGGGTCCTGCGCGCGCGGTGAGGACGACCGGGTCACCACGATCTCGGCCAGCAGCGGCTCCAGGCCGGAGAGCACGTTCTCGGCGTCCTTGTCGTCGAGGACGCCGACCACGCCGACCAGCCGGGTGAACTCGAACGACTCGTCGACCGCGGCGACGAGAGCCGCGATGCCGGCCGGGTTGTGGGCGGCGTCGACGAGGATCGTCGGGCTCGTGCGGACGAGCTCGAGGCGCCCCGGGGAGTCGACGTCGGCGAACGCCGCGCCGACCAGGTCCCCGTTGAGCGCGGCTCCCCCGCTGAGCAGGACCTCGGCGGCGACGAGCGCGAGCAGGGCGTTCTGCGCCTGGTGGACGCCGTGCAGGGGGACGAACACCTCGGTGTACGTCCCGCCCAACCCGCGCAGCGACAGCAGCTGCCCGCCGACGGCGACCTGCCGCTCGGCGACGTCGATGTCGATGCCCTGCCGCACCACCCGCGCACCGCGCTCGGCGGCGACGGCGAGCAGGACCCCCTCGGCGTCCTCGGACTGCTCGGCGAGCACGACCGTCGCGCCGTCCTTGATGATCCCGGACTTCTCCCCGGCGATCGCCGTGAGCTCGTGGCCGAGCCAGCGCTCGTGGTCGTAGGCGACCGGGGTGATGACCGCGACCTCGCCGTCGACCACGTTGGTGGCGTCCCAGGACCCGCCCATGCCGACCTCGATCACCGCGACGTCGACCGGGGCGTCGGCGAACG
Source organism: Cellulomonas sp. ATA003 (assembly GCF_031582905.1). Classification (NCBI taxonomy): domain Bacteria; kingdom Bacillati; phylum Actinomycetota; class Actinomycetes; order Micrococcales; family Cellulomonadaceae; genus Cellulomonas; species Cellulomonas sp. ATA003. The sequence continues at coordinate 1,244,997 of NZ_CP133990.1, read as the reverse complement.
CGGCGAACGCCATCACGGTGAGCACCTCGAAAAAGCTCAGCCGCGGGCCGCCCTCGGCCAGGGACCGGGTGTCGACCATGTGCACGTACGGCGCGACGTCCTGCCAGACCTCGACGAAGCGCTCGGCGCTGATCGGCTCGCCGTCGATCGCGATCCGCTCCCGGACGTCGGTGAGGTGCGGGCTGGTGAACCGCCCGGTCCGCAACCCGTGCTCCCGGACGAGACGCTCGACCATGCGGGACGTCGACGTCTTGCCGTTGGTCCCGGTGAGGTGGATCGTCCGGAACGCCGCCTGCGGGTCGCCCAGCAGCTCGCACACCGCCCGCACCCGGTCCAGCGTCGGCTGGACGTCGTGCTCGGGCGTGCGCTCGAGGATCCCGGCGTACACCTCCGCGGCCGCCGTCTCGGCCTCCGTGCGGCCCTGCCGGCGTGCGTGGTCCGCTCCGCTCATGCGCCCGACCCCTCCGTCGTGTCGTCCTTGGTCACGTCGACGCTCACGCCGTCACCCGGCGCGTCCTGCACCGTGAGCGCGGTCGCAAGCGTCTCGGCGGTGATGAGGGCGTGGTGCTGCTCGACGGCGTCACGCCACCCCGCGGGCACCGCGACCGTCAGGCGCACCCGGTCGCTCACATCGAGCCCGGCCGCCTTGCGGGCGTCCTGGACGGCGCGGACGACGTCGCGGGCGCGCCCCTCGGCGACCAGCGCGTCGTCGAGCGCGGTGGACAGGACGACGACGCCGCCACCGGGCAGCACCGCGGCCGCGACCTCGTCGCCGTCGCCGGCGCTCACGACCGTGACGACCTCGTACTCCGGCGCCTCGAGCGGCACCGGACCGTCCGCGGTCCGGACCACCACCGCGCCGTCGGTCAGCTCCCAGTCCCCGGCCTTGGCGGCCTTGATGACCGCCTGCACCTGGCGTCCGAGGCGCGGGCCGGCCGCGCGGGCGTTGACCGCGAGCCGGCTGGACACCCCGAGCCCGGCCGCGGCGGCGTCGTCCAGGCCGAGGACCTCGACGGCCTTGACGTTGACCTCGGCGGCGACGAGGTCGGTGAACGCGGTGGCGTGGGCGGCGTCCGGCAGGGCGACCCGCAGGAGCCGCAGCGGCTGCCGGACGCGCAGGCCGTTGGCCTTGCGCAGCCCGAGGGTCACCGAGCAGACCTCGCGGATGCGGTCCATGACCGCGACGAGCTCGGCGTCGCTGAGCCCACCGGCGGCGGCGTCGGCGGTGGCGGCGGCGGTGGCGGTGGCATCCGTGACCGGCAGCTCGTCCGGTGTCGGCCAGTCGGTCAGGTGCACGCTGCGACCACCCGTCAGGCCGCGCCAGACCTCCTCGGTGAGCAGCGGCGCGAGCGGCGCCATGAGCCGGGTGAGGACCTCGAGCGCGGTCCACAGGGTGTCGAACGCCTGGGGGTCCTCGTCCCAGAACCGCTGCCGCGACGTGCGCACGTACCAGTTGGTGAGCACGTCGAGGTGCTCCCGGACGGCCTCGCACGCGGCCGGGACGTCGTAGGCGTCCAGCTGCCCGGTCACCGTGACCACGAGGTCGCGGGTCCGCGCGAGCAGGTACCGGTCCATCGTGCCCAGGTGGGCGGCGTCGTCGGCGGTGACGCGGTGCGCGGTGAGGCCCTCGCCGCCGCGGGCGGCACCGGCGTAGAGCGTGAAGAAGTACCACGTGCTCCACAGCGGCAGCAGCACCTGCCGGACGTTCTCGCGGATGCCCTCCTCGGTGACGACGAGGTTGCCGCCGCGCAGGATCGGCGAGGCCATGAGGAACCAGCGCATCGCGTCCGAGCCGTCGCGCTCGAAGACTTCGGACACGTCCGGGTAGTTGCGCAGCGACTTGCTCATCTTCCGGCCGTCGGAGCCCAGCACGATCCCGTGCGAGACCGAGGTGCGGAACGCGGGCCGGTCGAACAGCGCGGTCGCGAGCACGTGCAGCGTGTAGAACCACCCGCGGGTCTGGCCGATGTACTCGGTGATGAAGTCGCCCGGGTAGTGGTTCTCGAACCACTCGGTGTTCTCGAACGGGTAGTGCACCTGCGCGAACGGCATCGACCCGGAGTCGAACCACACGTCGAGCACGTCCGGGATGCGGCGCATCGTCGAGCGTCCGGTGGGGTCGTCCGGGTTGGGGCGGGTGAGCTCGTCGATGAACGGACGGTGCAGGTCGGTCACGGGTCGCCCGAAGTCCCGCTCGAGGTCGGCGAGGGAGCCGTACACGTCGGTGCGCGGGTAGGCGGGGTCGTCGCTCACCCACACCGGGATGGGCGTGCCCCAGTACCGGTTGCGGGAGATGGACCAGTCCCGCGCGCCGGCGAGCCACTTGCCGAACTGGCCGTCCTTGATGTGCTCGGGGACCCACGTGATCCCGTCGTTGAGCTCGACCATGCGGTCCCGGAACTGGGTGACGCGCACGAACCAGCTCGACACCGCCCGGTAGATCAGCGGGTTCCGGCACCGCCAGCAGTGCGGGTAGGAGTGCTGGTAGGTCTCGTGCCGGACGACGACGGCGCGCCGCGCGGGGTCGGTCGCCGCCAGCGGTCCGGTGCCCGCCTTGAGGTCGGCGATGATCTGCGGGTTGGCGTCGAAGACCTGCAGGGCCGCGTAGTCGGGGACCTCGGTGGTGAACTGGCCGCGCGCGTCGACCGGGACGACGGGCCGGATGCCGGCGGCGTCGCACACGAGCATGTCGTCCTCGCCGAACGCGGGCGCGAGGTGGACCAGGCCGGTGCCGTCCTCCGTCGTGACGAAGTCACCGGGCAGGACGTGGTGGGCCGCGGGGTTGCCCTCGGGGTCGGCGAAGTACGGGAAGGGCGGGGTGTAGGAGCGTCCGACGAGCTCGCTGCCCCGGACGGTCTCGAGCACGGTCGCGTCCTCGCCGAGCTCGCGGGCGTAGGACGCCAGGCGCGACTCGGCCAGCAGCACCCGCTCGCCGTGAAGGGTGCTGGACTCCCCCGGCGCGACGACGACGTACGGGATGTCGGGCCCGACGGCGACCGCGAGGTTGGACGGCAGCGTCCACGGCGTCGTCGTCCAGATCAGCGCGAGCTCGCCGGACTCCAGGCGCACGCCGACGGTGAGGGCCGGGTCCTGGCGGGACTGGTAGACGTCGTCGTCCATGCGCAGCTCGTGGTTGGACAGCGGCGTCTCGTCACGCCAGCAGTACGGCAGCACGCGGTAGCCCTCGTAGGCCAGGCCCTTGTCGTGCAGCTGCTTGAACGCCCAGATGACCGACTCCATGTAGGTCACGTCGAGCGTCTTGTAGTCGTTCTCGAAGTCGACCCAGCGCGCCTGCCGCGTGACGTAGTCCTGCCACTCGTCGGTGTACTTGAGCACCGAGGTGCGGCACGCCTCGTTGAACGCGGCGATGCCCATCTCGTCGATCTGGGACTTCTGCGTGATGCCCAGGACGCGCTCCGCCTCGAGCTCGGCGGGCAGGCCGTGCGTGTCCCAGCCGAAGCGGCGCTCGACCCGCTGCCCGGCCTGGGTCCGGTAGCGCCCGACGACGTCCTTGGCGTACCCGGTCAGCAGGTGGCCGTAGTGCGGCAGTCCGTTGGCGAAGGGCGGGCCGTCGTAGAAGACGAACTCGTTGGACCCGTCCGGGCCCGCGTCGCGGTTGTCGATCGAGGCGCGGAAGGTGCCGTCGGCCGCCCAGTAGGCGAGGACGTCCTTCTCCAGCGCGGGCAGGTCCGGGGACGCCGGGACCGCGGGTCGCTTGCCGTCACCCGTCGGGTCGCTCGGGCGGTGCAGGGGGTACGCCATGGGGCCGGTCCTTCGTCGTCGTCGTCGTGCACTGTGTCCTGCCGGTCCGCGCCACCCTCAGGGGCTGCGTGGACCACACCGTGCGAGGACGACGAGCGCATGCCCGCCGCGGTACCACCTCGCTTGCCGCCGCTCACCGCCCGGGGGCTGCGTGCGACGACCACTCCTGCGGGCTGTCACGGGCCCACCCGTCCGGTTCTACTGGGGCCACCCGGGGTGGTCCGTTCTTCCGGAGGCTCGCCGGTGATGGCCGGGTCGGTGCCTCTGGGGCGATCGTACCCGCTGGGTGGCGCGTGCGGCCGGTCGGGCGGGTGAGCGGGCGGACGGGCGGGCGGGGTGCGGCCGGCCCCCTGCCCGGTCGCCCCCGCCCGCCGCCGCCCGCTGCCGCCCGCCGTCAGGCGTGAGCCGTCAGGGGTGAGCCGTCAGGCGTGAGCCGTCACCCGGCGGAGGGACGTGCGTCGGTGGTGCCGGCGACGGTGGTCACGAAGCCGGCGCTGGGCGACGTGCCGTTGAGCACGAAGTCGCCGACGGTGCGCTCCTTGAGCACGACCGGGTTGTGGGAGGCGATGGTCCGGGCGTTGCGCCAGTGCCGGTCGAGCAGCCGCCCGCTGCTCGTCGCGGACGCGCCGCCGACCTCGAACAGGTCGGTCGCGCTGCGCAGCACGAGGTCGACGACGACGAGCTGCGCCTGGTAGGCGGCGACGTCGGCCGCGTCGTGGTCCTCCTGGGTCGCGGTCCCGCGGGCGACGGACCGGGTCAGCGCGTCGAGCGTCTCGGCGGCCGCCAGGACGGTCGCGTCGGCGGCGAAGGACGCCGCGGCGAGCCGCCCGACGACGGCCTGGACCAGCGGGTCGGCCCGCGGCGCCGGGGTGGCGGCGTTGCCGAAGGTCCGGCTCCGGGGGCGGACGAACGCCGTGGCGTCGGTGACGACCGCCCGCCCTATCCCGGCCAGGGTCGCCAGCAGGTGCAGCTGGAAGTAGGCGCCGAGCACCGAGGGCCGGCGCGCGGCGTAGGGCACGATGCCGCGCGGGTCCACCTCGACGGCGGTGAGGACGGTGGTGCCGCTGCCGGTCATCCGCTGGCCGAACCCGTCCCAGTCGTCGAGGCGCTCGACGCCGGGGGCGTCGGCCCGGACGGCGACGGTGACGCGTTCGCCGTCCGGCGCGACCGCGCCGACCGAGATCCAGTCCGCGAAGATCGTCCCGGTGCTGTAGTACTTCGTGCCGTCGAGCCGCCAGCGCCCGTCGGCGTCCGGAGCGACGGTCGTGCGCGTGTCCCACAGGCCGCCGTTGCCCTGCTCGCTGCTCGCGTTGCCGATGAGCCGCCCGGCGACGGCCTCCTGCGCCCAGAAGCGCCGGACCGACGGGTCGCGGTCGGTCAGCGCGTGCTCGAGGTAGGCGAAGTGGCCGCGCAGGAGGTGGGCGACGTTGGAGTCCGCGTGCGCGAGCTCGATCAGCAGGCGGAACAGCTGGGTCAGGCTCGCACCGCGCCCGCCGGCGAGGCGTGACACCCGCAGCGCACCGAACCCGGCGTCGCGCAGCCAGCCGACCGCCTCGAAGGGCAGCTCGCGCCGCTCCTCCCGCTCGACCGCGCCGGCGGCGATGCGCTCGAAGAGCGGTCGGAAGTCGGCCGCGAGCTCCTCGTACGGCGGCGGGTCCTCGGCTGCGCCGGTGAGGATCGCGGGCACCGCCGCCTCCTGGCCGGCGGCGGCGTCGGACGGCGCGGCGTCGTCGGACGGTGCGTGGTCGTCGGACCTCGCGGCGTCGTCGGATGGTGCGGCGTCGTCGGATGGTGCGGCGTCGTCGGATGGTGCGGCGTCGTCGGATGGTGCGGCCGGGCGGGACGGCGCGGCGGCGTCGGACGTCGCACTGGGATGCGGCGCCGGGCGACCGAAGGCCGCTCCGACAGCGGGGTCGACGGCGGGATCGAGCAGGGTGTCGGTCATCGGGAGACCTCCGGTGCGATGGTGATGGGTCGTGGTCGAGCAGAGGGCGCGGGCGGTCGTGGGCCGCGGCGCCGGTCAGACGGCGCCGGTCAGACGGCGCCGGTCAGACGGCGCCGGTCAGACGGCGGCGGTCAGACGGCGGCGAGCTCAGCGGCCGGCTCGGGGACGGGCGCACCGCCGAGGTGGCGACCGCCCCGGTACCGCGCACCGGGGTGGGAGTCGGGCAGCCGGGTGCGGCCGGCGCCGAAGAGGCGCTCGCGCAGCGTGCTCTCGGCGTACTCGGTCCGGTAGAGCCCGCGGCGCTGCAGCTCCGGCACCACGAGCTCGATGAAGTCCTCGGCGGTGCCCGGGGTGAGGAACTGGCGCAGGTTGAAGCCGTCGAGGTCGGTGTCGCGCACCCACCCCTCGATGGTGTCGACGACCTCGGTGGGCGTGCCGACCGCGAAGAACCCCTTGTCGAAGCGGGTGACCGCCGCGAGCGCCTGGCCCACCGTGGTGCCGGGCGCGTACCGCCGGTTGCTCGGCACCTGCTCGCGGCCGCCGAGGCCGGCGACGATGTCGTCGATGACGGTCTCGGGCGGGTAGGCGGCCAGGTCGACGCCGCCACCGCCCGCATGGGCGAGGTAGCCCTCCGCGCGGGACAGCAGCCGGAACTCCTCCGCCTTGCGCTCCGCGGCTTCCCTGTCCTTCCCGACGATCACGACGGCGCCCGCGAACGCCTTGATGTCGTCGGGCTCGCGCCCGTTCTCGACGGCGATCCGCCGCAGGTCCGCGATGCCCTCGCGGTAGTCCGCGAGCCCGCGGCCCCCGACGAACACGGCCTCCGCATGCCGGCCCGCGAAGGCCTTGCCGGTCGGCGACCCCCGGCCTGGAACAGCACCGGCGTGCGCTGCGTCGACGGCTCGCTGAGGTGCGGCCCGGCGACCGAGAAGTGCTCACCGACGTGGTCGATGGCCCGCACGCGCGACGGGTCGGTGTAGACGCGTCCGGCGACGTCGCGCACGACGGCGTCGTCGTCCCAGGACCCCTCCCACAGCTTGTACAGGACGTCGAGGTACTCCTCTGCGATCGCGTACCGGAGCTCGTGCTCGACCTCCTGCGTCAGCCCGAAGTTCCGGGCCGCGTTCGGCAGGTACGAGGTGACGATGTTCCAGCCGAACCGGCCCTTCGTCAGGTGGTCGAGCGTGCTCGCCCGGCGGGCGAACGCGAACGGCGGCTCGTACGTCGTCGAGAAGGTCGCCGCGAACCCGAGGTGACGCGTCACCGCCGCCATGGCGGGGATCACCAGCAGCGGGTCGTTGTTCGGGATCTGCACCGCCTCGCGCAGGGCGGTGTCGGGGCCGGCGCGGTAGCCGTCGTAGGTGCCGATCACGTCGGCGAGGAAGACGGCGTCGAACAGGCCCTCCTCGAGGAGCTTGGCGTGCTCGGTCCAGAACTCGAGGTCGTTGAACCGGTGCCGGGTGTTCTCGGGGTGGACCCACAGGCCGTGGGAGATGTGCCCCACGGTGTTCATCTCGAAGAGGTTGAAGGAGATGGGCTTGGTCATCGCTCGGTCCTGTCGGTGGTCGTGGTCGCGCTCGTCGGTGCCGCCGCCGCGAGTCGCGGGATCGCAGCGATGAGACGGCGCGTGTACGGGTGCTGCGGTGCGGTGAAGACGTCGTCGACGTCGCCGTGCTCGACCACCTCGCCACCGGAGAGCACGAGCACCCGGTCGCTGACGTGGTGGATGACGCCGAGGTCGTGCGAGATGAAGACGTACGCGACGCCCGTCTCGGCCTGGACGTCGGCGAGCAGGTCGAGCACCTGCGCCTGGACCGACACGTCCAGCGCCGACACCGGCTCGTCGCAGACGACGATCCGGGGGCGCGGTGCCAGCGCCCGGGCGATCGCCACGCGCTGACGCTGCCCACCGGACAGCCGCCGGGGTCGACGCTCCAGGTGCTCGGCGGTCAGGCCGACCTGCTCGAGCAGCTCGACCGCCCGGTCGTGTCGCCGCGAGCGCGGGACGCCGGCCACCCCGAGCGCGTCGCCGAGGATGCGGCCGACGGTGTGCCTCGGGTCGAAGGAGCTCAACGGGTCCTGGTGCACCACCTGCACGTCACGGCGCAGGTCCCGTCGCTCGCGCGCCGAGAGCCCCGCCCACGAGCGCCCGTGCACCTGGACGGTCCCCGCGGTCGGCTCGGTGAGGCCGAGCAGCATCCGCGCCGTCGTCGTCTTGCCGGAGCCCGACTCCCCCACGATCCCGAGCGTCTCGCCGGCCCGGAGCGTGAAGGACACGTCGGCGACCGCGACCCGGGGCCGGCCGTCCGGCCCCGGGAACGACCGGGCGACCCCGTCGAGCCGGGCGACGACCTCGCCGATCGGGTGACGGTCGTGCGCCCGGGGCGCCACGTCGGTGGCGGAGGCGGGCTGCGGTGTGCTCGCCACCACCTCACCCGCCGCCACCTCACCCGCCGCCACCTCCCCGGCGCCCCGGACGGGTCCCCGGTGGCGACCGGCGGCGACAGCCGGGTGCCCTTGGCGTGCTCCGCCGGGACGGCGGCCAGGAGCCGTCGCGTGTAGGGGTGCTGCGGGTCGGTGAGGACCTGCGCGGTGGGACCGGTCTCCACGATGCGGCCGTCCTGCATGACGGCGACCCGGTCGGCGAGGCGGGAGACCACGGCGAGGTCGTGGCTGATGACCAGCAGCGTGCGGCCCTCGTCGCGCAGCCGGGCGAGCAGGTCCAGCACCTGAGCCTGGACGGTGACGTCGAGCGCCGTCGTCGGCTCGTCCGCGATGAGCAGGTCCGGCTCACCCGCGAGCGCGCCGGCGATGAGCGCTCGCTGGCGCAGACCGCCGGACAGCTCGTGCGGCAACTGCCGGGAACGGACCGCGGGGTCCGGGACACCGACGTGGTCGAGCAGCTCGACGACGCGTGCCGCGCGCTCGGTCCGGGTCAGACCGGTGTGCAGGCGCAGCGCCTCGTCGATCTCCCGCCCCACGGCACGGACCGGGTCGAGCGAGACCAGCGCGTCCTGCAGGACGAGGCCGACGTCGCCGCCCCGGAGCCGGCGCCAGTCCCGCTCGCCGTAGCGCAGCAGGTCTCGCTCGCCCAGTGCGAGGGTCCGCGCCCGGACGTCGGCGTCCCGACCGGTCAGGCCGACGAGGGTGCGCGCGGTGACGCTCTTGCCCGAGCCGGACTCACCGACCAGCGCGAGGCACTCGCCACGGGCGACGTCGAACGAGACGCCGTGCACGACCTCGCGCCGGGCGGCGCCGCGGCCGAACGCGATCCGCAGGTCGTCGACACGGACGGCGGGAGCGGGGGCCGTGGTCGGTGCGCCGGTGAGCCCGGCATCGAGCGCGTGGCCGTCCGAGAACGGTCCGGCGTCCGGGGTGGCGGTCGTGTGGGCGGTCGGGCGGTTGGTCGTGGTCGGCGTGGTGGCGCTCATCGGAGGCCTCCCTCGGCTCGGCGCTGCAGGTGACGGCCCAGCACGGACGTGCTGAGCACGAGGACGGTGATGGCGAGGCCCGGGAAGAGCCCGTACCACCAGGACAGCTCGATGAAGTTGCGCGCCGTCGAGAGCATCGAGCCCCACTCCGGCGTCGGCGGGGTGGTGCCCAGGCCGAGGAAGCTGAGCGCCGCGCCGGCCACGGTCGCGGTGCCGACGCCGATGGTCGCCAGCACCAGCACCGGCTTCACGGCGTTCGGCAGCACGTGCCGCACGACGACCGCCGACTCCGAGAGCCCCGTCGCGCGCGCCGCCTCGACGTAGCCGGCGCGCCGGACCCCGAGGGTCTGCGCCCGCACGAGCCGGGCGTAGCTCGGCGTGCTCGCGATCCCGATCGCGAGGAGCGCGTTGCGGGTGCCACCACCGGCGATCGCGATCACCACGAGCGCGAGGAGCAGCTCGGGGAACGCCAGGCCGACGTCCATCGTGCGCATGAGCACGGCGTCGACCCAGCGGTTCCCCAGTCCGGCGAGCAGCCCGAGGACGGTGCCGGCCACGAGGCCGATCGTGATGGCCCCGAAGCCCAGCAGGAGCGAGTTGCGGGTGCCGTGGACGATGCGGCTGAGCACGTCACGCCCGTTCTCGTCCGTGCCGAGCGGGTGAGCGGCGCTCGGGGCGGCGAGCGTCTGGGAGGGGTCGACGGCGAGCGGGTCGTGGGGGGCCAGCGCCTCGGGGAAGACGGCGGCCGCGACGATCACCAGGAGGGCCAGCGCCGCGAGGACGACGCTCGGCGGCACCCGCAGCCGGCGCGCGGTTCGCAGGGGGCGTGATGACGGCGGCGCGGGCGCGGTCGTCGGGGCCGGCCCGCCGGTGCTGCCCGAGCCGGCGCCGGCCGTGGCGGGTGGGGTGAGGACGGACGTGCTCATGAGGTCCTCCGCAGTCGCGGGTCGATGAGGGGGTAGGTCGCGTCGATGACGAGGTTGATGACGACGTAGACGGCGGCCGAGAGCAGGACGAGGCCGAGCACGACGGGCATGTCCTTGGAGTTGACGGCGCTGAGGAGCAGCCGCCCGAGCCCGGCCCGGTTGAAGAGCGTCTCGGTGATCACCGCGCCGCCGAACAGCCCGCCCACGACGAAGCCCGTCATGGTCGTGAGCGGCACGAGGGTGTGCCGCAGGACGTGCCGGACGCGCACCGCGGTGTCGGTCAGGCCGCGGGCCCGGGCCGTCACGACGAACGGCTCCTCGAGCACCTCCTCGACCGCGGCCCGCGCCACCTGCGCGAGGACCGCACCGACCGGGAGCGCCAGCGTCAGGGTGGGCAGCACGAGCCCGCGCCACCCTTCGCCTCCGATCGCCGGGAACCACCCGAGCGTGAACGAGAAGACCGTGAGCAGGACGATGCCGAGCCAGAACGACGGCAGCGACGCGAGGACGAGCTCGGTCCCGGAGACGGGACCGCGGACGGCGGGGCGCCGACCCGCGGTCGCCAGCGCGACCACCACCGCACCGACCACGGCGACGACCGCGGCACTGAGCGCCAACGCGACCGTGGACCCCGCCTGCTCGCCGATGAGCTGCGTCACCGGTGAGTGGAACTGGTACGACGTCCCGAGGTCGCCGGTCGCCAGTCGCAGGAGGTACGCGCCGTACTGCTCTGCGACCGGACGGTCGAGCCCGTACTCCCGGCGGACCTCGGCCAGGACCTCCGGTGAGGGGTTGCTCTCCGGCCCGCCGACGATGGCGTACGCGATGTCACCCGGGATGAGCACGAGCGCCAGGAACGTGAGCGTCGCCGCGCCCCACAGCACGCCCACCGCGCCGAGCACGCGCCCGGCGAGCCGGCGCACGGCCCCGCCTGCGCGGGTCCCTGACCTCGCCGACGTGAGCACGCCCTCGGACTCCGTGCCGGTACCGGTCCGCCCGACGGTGGCCGCGCCGCTCACGAGTCGAGCCAGACGTCGAAGAAGTACGGGGACAGGTAGCCGTGCGCGAAGGTCAGCCCGTGCACGTGCGTGCCGTACGCCACCGGCCGCGGGTCGCTGTAGAACGGGATGCCCGGCGCGAGCTCGACGAGCCGCTCCTGCGCCTGCCGGTACAGGTCACCGCGCTCGTCCGCGTCGGTCGTCTCCCGGGCGCTCTGCAGCAGCCCGTCGAGCTGGTCGTCGCGCAGGTAGGAGCCGTTGAGACCGCGCCGCTCCGGGGTCGTGATGTTGTCCGAGTGGTACCGGATGAACAGCACGTCGGCGGTGTTCGTCGACCACAGTCCGGCGCTGAGGTCGTAGTCGCCCGCGAGGCTGCGCTCCTCGAAGCTCCTGCGGGGCCGGGTACTCGATCTGGATGTCGATCCCGACCTCACGGGCCGCCGCCTGCGTCTGCTCCGCGATCTGGATGCGCAGCGGCACGGCGTTCGTCGTCGGCAGCGAGGCGACGAGCCGCTGACCGTCCTTCGTCCGGTAGCCCTCGGAGTCGCGCCCGGTCCAGCCGGCCTCGTCGAGCAGGTCGTTCGCGCGGTCCGGGTCGTGGCCCAGGTCGCCCGCGACGTCCTCGATGTAGTCGGGCGTCGACGGCGTGAGGTACCCCTCGGCGGCGTCCCACTGACCGAAGGAGATGCTCTCCACGACGGCCTGACGGTCGACGGCGGCGATCAGCGCCTGGCGCACCCGGACGTCGTCGAACGGGGCACGCGAGGTGTTGAACCACAGGGAGAACGGGTGCCCGGGCCGGTACTCGGTGAACGTCTCGAGCCGCGGGTCGGTCTCGACCGCCGCGTAGTTCTGCGGCGGGACGAACTCGATGGCGTCGAGCTCGCCGGAGGCGAGCGCGCTGTACCGGGTGGCGTCCTCGGTCACGAAGACGACCTCGAGGCGGTCGAGGTAGGCCGGCCCCTCGTGCGTGCCGCCCGGTCCCCACGCGTAGTCGGGGTTCTTCGTGTACTCGACGCTGCGGCCCTTGTTCCAGCTCTCGACGACGAACGGCCCGGAGCCGATCGGGGCCTCGCAGATGGTGTCCGGCGCCTCGGTGATCTGCTTGGGGGAGATCACGCCGAGGAAGCCCTGCGCGAGGACGTTGAGGAACGCCGAGTAGGGCGAGGACAGCGTCACCTCGAGCGTCAGGGGGTCGACGACCCGCGACGAGGAGTACGGCGCGATGTACGACGCGGACAGCGGGCTCTTGGTGGCCGGGTCGACCATGTGCTCGAAGTTGACCCGGAGCGCCTCGGCGTCGAACACCGCGCCGTCGGTGAAGGTGACGCCGTCGCGCAGGTGGAAGGTGTAGACGAGGCCGTCCTCGGACACGTCCCAGCTCTCCGCGAGCCAGGGCGACAGGGTCCCGTCCTCCTCCTGCCACACGAGAGAGTCGGAGAACGGCACCGTGAGGATCGGGCCCAGCGTGCTGGCGTTGCCGTGCGGGTCGAGGCAGGTCGGCTCCTGGCCGTTCGTCCCGATCCGGAACAGCCCGCCGGTGCGGGGCTCGGCGGAGGTGGTGGCGTCGCCGGACGGGGTGCCGGCGGGGCTGCCGGACGAGGTGCCGGTGCTGCACGCGCCGAGTGCCAGGAGGCCGACGGTGATGGTGGCGACCGCGCGGGTGCGGTGGGCGGACATGGGTTCTCCAAAGAAGTCGTCGGCGGAGTCGCCGAAGGTGTCGGTCACACCCGGAGGGCGGGCCGAGCGGAGCGGTGGGGGAAGGTCAGCGGGGCGCGGCTGCGCTCACGCGGTCGCCAGGGCGGCGTCGGCGGGGTCGCCGACCAGCCTGACCGCGTCGCGGAAGCCGGCGACCGTGCGGTCGATGCAGTCCCGGCTGGTCTGGTCGACGAGCACGGGCCCGCCGGAGAGGTGGTCGATGTGCGTGTCGAGCACGAAGCGACCCGCCGTGATGTGGCGGGCGCCGAGCGAGACGAGCACCGGGCGCAGGCCGTAGTCGATGGCCAGCAGGTGCGCGATGGTCCCGCCGGTCGCGAGCGGCAGCACGACCTTGCCCTGCAGCGCGGCCTGCGGCAGCAGGTCGAGGAACACCTTGAGCAGACCGGAGTAGGACGCCTTGTAGATGGGGGTCGCCACGACGACGGCGTCGGCCGCGATGACCGCGCGCACGGCGGCGGCGATCGCAGGGTCCGCGGTGTCGGCGGACAGCAGCGCCGGGGCGGGCAGGCCGCGCAGGTGCAGGACCTCGACGTCGTGGCCGTCGAGCGACAGCTCGTCCCCCACGTGCAGGGCGAGGGCGGAGGTGCGGGACCGCAGCGAGGGGCTGCCGGTGAGGATGAGGATGCGGGCCATGGTGGTCCTTCGGTCGGTGCGACGAGGTCGCGGCACGAGGGTGCGTCGAGGGCCGCGCGGGCACGCCTGAGGGCGTTCGCACGGGTGCCGGCGCATGCGGCAGGGGTGGTGGTGGACCGCGAGCGGCGACGAGGCCGACGGCGGTCGAGCACGACGGTGCTGGTGGGACGAGGGGGCCGGCAGCTCAGAGGGCTGCGGGGCGGTCGCGGCGCGGAGTCAGCTCGCGGCGACCGGGGGCGACACGTGGTGTCGCGGGCGCGGTCCTACCGACAGGACGTGGCCTCGGCCCCCATGGGCATGCACATTCGCGGGGCGACGGTGTCGCGCGGCGAGGTGTGCAGTCCGTGGTGGGCCATGGCAGGAGCGTGGCAGAGGTCACCACGCGGCGACACCCCATGACCACCATCTGAGATGGCGTCCGCCAGGTGAGATCTACCGTTCGTGCGAGCGTGCGACCAGCGTGTTCGACGCCTGTGCCCGGGGCCGGATCACGAGCGAGTCGATGTTGACGTGGTGCGGGCGCGTGAGCGTCCAGGCGATCGCGTCGGCGATGTCCTCGGCGACGAGGGGCGCGTCCACACCGGCGTAGACGGCGTCGGCCTTGGCCTGGTCGCCGGCGAACCGCGTCAGCGAGAACTCGTCCGTGCGCACCATCCCGGGGGCGATCTCGATCACGCGGACCGGCTGGCCCACCAGCTCGAGCCGCAGGGTCGTCGCGATCTGCCGCTCGGCGTGCTTCGCGGCGACGTACCCGCCGCCGCCCGGGTAGGTGCCGTGGGCGGCGGTCGAGGTGAGCACCAGCACGTCACCGCGGCCCGTGTCCCGCAGCGCAGGCAGCAGCGCCTGCGTCACGCGCAACGTGCCGAGCACGTTCACCTCGTACATCGCGCGCCAGTCGTCGACCGACCCGCTCTCGACGGCGTCCGTGCCGAACGCACCTCCCGCGTTGTTGACCAGCGCGTGCACCGGACCGCCCGCCGCGACCTCCCGGACGAGGCGGGCGACGTCGTCGTCGGACGTCACGTCGGCGACGACGGCCTGGGCGCCGGTCTCGGCGGCGAGCGCGCGCAGGCGGTCCTCGCGCCGCGCGACGGCGACGACGTCCCAGCCCTCCGCGCGCAGGCGGCGCACCGTCGCGGCGCCGATGCCCGACGACGCCCCCGTCACGACCGCTCGCAGCACCGTGTGAGTCATGCCTGGACCTCCTGGTCGATGGTGGACAACGCGTCGTCGAGGATGCCGAGCGCCCGGTGCACCTCGTCGTCGGTGACGACGCACGGCGGCGCGACGTGGATCCGGTTCTCGGCGATCAGTGGCAGCAGCCCGCGGTCGCGCAGCGCGCTGCCGAGCTGAGCCATCGCGGCGGGTGCCAGCGGCTCGCGGGTCGCCCGGTCGATCACGAGCTCGAGCGCCCAGAAGACGCCCAGCCCGCGCACGTCGCCGACCACGGGATGGCGGTCGGCGAGGTCGCGCAGGCCGGGGCCGAGGACGTCCGTGCCGATCCGCGCGGCGTTCTCGACGATGCCCTCTCGTGCCATGGCGTCGAGCGTCGCGACGATCGAGGCCATCGCGAGCGGGTGCCCGGAGTAGGTCAGCCCACCGGGGAACACCCGGTCGTCGAACGTGGCCGCGACCGGGTCGGAGAGGATGACCCCGCCCACCGGCACGTACCCCGAGTTGACGCCCTTGGCGAAGGTGATGAGGTCGGGGCGCACGTCGAAGTGGTCCAGGGCGAACCAGGCGCCGGTCCGGCCGAAGCCGACCATCACCTCGTCGAGGATCAGCAGGAGCCCGTAGCGGTCGGCGATCGCCCGGACGCCCGGCAGGTAGCCGGGTGGCGGCACGAGCACACCGGCCGACCCGACGACCGTCTCGAGCAGGATCGCCGCGATCGTCCCCGGGCCCTCGGCCTGGATGGTCCGTTCCAGGTGGTGCAGGGCTCGCTCGGTCTCCTGCTCGGGGCTCGTGGACCAGAACTCGCTGCGGTACGGGTAGGGACCGAACACGTGCACGTGGCCGTGCGCGTACTCGTTGTGCACGCGCCGCCAGTCCCCGCTGGCGACGATCGCCGCGCCGGTGTTGCCGTGGTACGACCGGTACGCGGAGATCACCTTCGGCCGTCCGGTGTGCAGCCGGGCCATGCGGATCGCGTTCTCGTTCGCGTCGGCACCGCCGCCCGTGAAGAAGACCTTCGAGAAGCCCTCCGGGGCGTGCGCGACGACGGCCTGCGCGGCGAGTCCGCGGGTGAGCTGGGCGTGGCCGGGGGCGAGCGTCGCCAGCGTCGCCGCCTGCGCCTGGATCGCGGCCACCACCGCCGGGTGTCCGTGGCCGATGTTCGTGTTCACGAGCTGACTGGCGAAGTCCAGGTACCGGCGACCGTCGTGGTCCCAGACCTCGGACCCTCGCCCGCCCGCGATGGCGATCGCGGACCGGTCCCCCTGCGCGGACCAGGAGTGGAAGACGTGAGCCCGGTCGAGCTCGAGCGCACGCTCACCGTCCGAGGCCCCGGCGGCTCCACGCCGCTCCCCAGCAGCACGAGCGGACGTCGCGACGCCCGTCAGAACACCGGCGGCGGGTCCGGCCATCGGCTCTGACGCCGAGCCGCCGGCTGGGGAGGTCACCATGGTCTGCACCCTTCCAGGTCCGGGCCCGGTTCGCCGCGCCACGGGGTCCGACGGCGCTGGCGCACGCTCGTGACGGCCGACGGCCGACGGCCGACGGCACGCTGCAGGCGGCGACGGCACGCGGGCGACACCGACGGCACGCGGGAGGCGGCCGAGGGCACCCGCGGCGACCGGTAGCGCGCTAGCGACACCCGACGGCACGCGGTGGGCGCCTGTGCCGCACCTGAGCGCGAGGACGGGGGCGCTGCCGGCCATCCGCCCGACGTGGTGGGATGAGCCCTATGGCGCTCACGCTCTGGATGACCGGTGACGAGGCGGCTGACCGGCTCCTCGCCGACGACCCGTTCGCCCTGCTGCTCGGGATGCTCCTCGATCAGCAGGTCGCCATGGAGACGGCCTTCGCCGGGCCCCACAAGATCGCCGAGCGGCTGGGCACCCTCGACCCGGCCGCCGTCGCCGACGCCGACCCGGAGGCCTTCGCCGCGCTCTGCTCCACTCCGCCGGCGGTCCACCGCTACCCCGGGTCGATGGCCGGCCGCATCCAGGCCGTCGCCCGCTCGGTCGTCGACGACTACGACGCCGACGTCACCCGTCTGTGGACCGACGGTGAGCCGGACGGCCGCGAGGTGCTGCGTCGCCTCAAGGCGCTGCCCGGCTTCGGCGACCAGAAGGCCCGCATCTTCGTGGCCCTGCTCGGCAAGCAGTGCGGCGTCACACCCCCGGGGTGGCGCGAGGCGGCCGGCCCCTACGGCGAGGAGGGTGCGCGGCGCTCCATCGCCGACGTCGTCGACGCGCAGTCGCTCGGCGAGGTCCGCGAGACCAAGCGCGCCGCCAAGGCTGCCGCCAAGCGCCCCGCGTCGTCGGACTGACCCCCTCGCCACGTCGGGCCGACCCCTCGCCCCCTCGCCACGTCGGGCCGACCCCTCGCCCCCTCGCCACGTCGGGCCGACCCCTCGCCCCCTCGCCACGTCGGGCTGACCCCTCGTCAAGGCGGTGTATTCGCTTCGGTGCGCTCGGTGCGCTCGGTGCGCTCGGTGCGCTCGGTTGCTCCCGGTGCCGTCTCCGGGGCGCCGACGATGCGCCCGGCGCGGTCGCGGAACGTGTAGGTGACACACGCAAGTGGCCCCGGTGGTGCGGCACCCGCGCGGGGTGGAGGGTCGGGCAGCGCCACGCCTGCCCGCCCCTGAACAGGAACGCGGGTGATGGTGAGGTCGCGTCGGTGGGTCTCGTGGTGGTGGAACGAGCACAGGGCAACACCGTTGTCGGCGGAGGTCGGTCCGTCGTCGCGGTCCCACCAGGCGATGTGGTGGATCTCGCACCACCGTGCCGGTGCGTGGCACGACGGCCACCCGCACTCGCGGTCGCGGGCGATGATCGCCCTGCGCAGCGCCCCGGTGAACAACCGTTGGGTGCGACCCAGGTCGAGGAGCTCGCCGTGGGCGTCGATGACGACCCTGGTGATGTCGCAGTCGCACATCGCCGCGGCGAGCTCGGTGATCGGGACGGGGGTGCCGTCCTCCAGGGTCGCCGGCGGGTAGCTCACCGGGGCGGTCGTGGCCGATGGGGTGACCGAGTCGCCGGCGGAAGCCCCCGCACCCGAGGGCGCATCGCCGGTTTCCACGGTGCCCGTGCCAGTGCCGGCACCACCGGTGCCCGCGCCTGTGCCCCTGTCGGTGCCTGTGCCGGTGCCGGTGCCCGTGGCCGTGCCGGCGAACGTGTCTGCGCCCACGCCGGTGCCCGCGCCCGCGCCCGTGGTGGCGGGCTGTGGTGCGCGTCGTCGCCGGTCGCGTTCAGCCCGTGCTGCCGCCCACGTCTCGGGGGTCATGACCATCGTGATCTGCGCCGGCACATGCCCACCGGGCTTGGTGTCCGCCGACGCCAGGACCCGCCCCGCCATCTCGGTCAGGGCGTCCGCGCGGCGCTCGCCCGGGTCACGGTCGTCGTCCTGCGCCGGGCGCGGGGTCAGCGCCTCTAACGCCAATGCGAGCCGGTGCCCGGCGATCGTGTCCAGACGCCCTTTGAGGTACGTCCCGGTCGTGGCGTGGGTCACGTGCAGGTACCGCTCGGCCCGCCGCGCCTGGTGGTCACGTTCCAACCCGTCCGGGTCCACGGTCGCGGCCCACCGGTCCACGGTGATCTGGAACGTCGCGGCGTCCTGCCGCTGCGCCACCTCGACCAGCGCCTCCTGCACCGCCGGGTCCGCCAGCGCCTGGCGCTGCACCGGCGTACCGGTCGCGGCGACCTTCCCCAGCACCGCGGCGTGCCCGATCGTGATCAGCCCCGCGGTCACCGCCGCCGCGGCCGCCGGGGCGGCGTCCAGCTGCTCGGCCTGCCGCACCTGCCCACCCGCCGCCCGCACACCCGTCCCCGAGACCCGCCCCCGCGCCGCCTCGTACGACCGGTCCCCGGCACCCCGCCACGCCCCCGCATCCCGATCCGCCACCAGCACCCCGGCCCGCACGACGCTCAGACCGTCGATCACCCGGTCCAGATCCGCCAACAACACCGACCGGTCCCCGCCCGTCCACCCCGCCGCGCCGGCGACCTGCCCAGTCAACGCCGTCATCACCGACACCAAGGACCGCCCCGAGGCGAGCGCCGGCGTCGCAGACGCTGAGCCGGCAGCGCCAGCCGTGTCAGCGACGGCAACGCCACCGGGGGCGACAGAACGGCCGGGCACGACTGCGGAGCCACCCGGGTCGGCCGGACCGTCACCAAGAGCGGCGGCCGGCACGGCGGCGACGAGCGGGCGCTCGGCGGGCGTGGTGTCCGTCGTCATCGCCGCCACCTCCCCGCTTCGAACGCCTGTTCGAATCCTACCGGGAACCCCCGACAACCAGAGGGCGGCGAGCGAACTGTGGAGAACGGAGCAGCGCCCGACGTCAGTCAGGTCACCGCCGTGACGTCACTCCGTCCGATGCGTCCCGCCACCCCTGCGCGTACGCCTCCGCCGTGCCGAGCGCGAACATGTCCTCCGGCCCGGTCCGCACGAGGCTCCGCGCCCCCGGACCGTCCTCGGCCGTCACGAGGTGCGTCAGCCCACGCACGACGGCCACCGGACGCCCCGACGTCTTGCCCTTGACCAGCTCGGCCGCGGCGGCGATCTCGTCGGCCACGGCGGCGACCGTTACGTCCATGCGCCGTCCGTGGGTGTCGGTCTGCCCCCGCAGGTCGTCGAGCACCGTGACGCCCGCAGCCCCGATCGCGAGGTCCGTCTGCCCCTGACGCCACGGCCGGCCCGCGGTGTCGGTGATGACCACCCCGACCCGCACACCGAGCCGCGCAGCCAGCCCGGCCCGCAGCGCGCGTGCGGAGGCGTCCGGGTCGACCGGCAGCAGCAGCACGGTGCCCTCGGGGGTGTTGCTCGAGTCCACGCCGGCCGCGGCCATGACGAGCCCGAGGCGGTTCTCCACGATGCGGGTCACCCCACCGGGGTGCTCGCGGGTCGCCACCACACGCACGGTCTCGTCGGTGATCGCCTGCTCCCGGTCGGCCGCCGTGACCACACGCCCCTCCGCCTTGGAGACGATCTTGCTCGTCACCACGACGACGTCACCGCTCACGAGCGCCGGCGGCCCCGCGGGCAGGTCGAGGCGCGCGAGCGCACCCGCGAGCAGCTCGACGAGGTCGTCGCCCGGCACGACCTCGGGCAGCCCGTCGGGTGCGGTGACGCAGAAGCCTGCGCTCACCGCACCAGCTTCGGCAGGACGTCGCGGCCGAACGTCTCGATCCACTCGCGCTGGTTGCGGCCGACGTTGTGCAGGTAGATGCGGTCGAAGCCGAGGTCGACGTACTTCTGCAGCTCGGCGCGGTGCACGTCAGGGTCGGCCGAGATGACCATGCGGCCGGCGAAGTCCTCGGGGCGCACGAGCTTGGACATCTGCTCGAAGTCGAACGGGGAGCGGATGTCGCCCTTCGGGAACTTCATGCCGCCGTTGGGCCACTGCTGCATCGCGTTCGCCAGCGCGGCCTCGTCGGTCTCGGCCCAGGACAGGTGCACCTGGAGCACCTTCGGCATCGTGTCGGGGTCCTTGCCGGCGTCGCGGGCGCCCTCGGCGAACTTGCCGAACAGCCCGGAGATCTTCTCCAGCGGGGCGCCGACCGTGATGAGGCCGTCGGCGTGGCGCCCGGCGCGCTTGGCGGTCACCGGGCCGGCGGTCGCGACGAGGATCTCCGGTGCGACCTCGGGCATCGTCCACAGGCGGGTCGACTCGAGCTTGTAGAACTGCCCGGAGTGCTTGACGTCCTTGCCCGCGAGAGAGGCGTTGAACAGCTTGGTGATGATCTCGATGGCCTCGAACATGCGGTTGATCCGCTCGGGCGCCTCGGGCCAGTAGCCGGCGACGATGTGCTCGTTGAGCGCCTCCCCCGACCCCAGGCCGAGCCAGTGCCGGCCGGGGTACATCGCGGCCAGGGTCGCCGAGGCCTGCGCCACCATCGCGGGATGCCACCGGAACGTCGGGGCGGTCACGCCCGGGCCCAGGTCGCCGCGCGTGCGCTGCCCGAGCGCCGACAGCACGTTCCAGACGAAGGCGCTCTCCCCTGGGCGGGCACCCACGGCTGGAAGTGGTCCGCCGCCATGACGCCGGAGAACCCATGGGACTCGGCGAGCTCGGAGAGATCGACGATGTCGGTGGGGTGGAACTGCTCCAGCGCCGCCGCGTACCCGATCGTCAGACCCTGCGCCATGTGCGTCCCGTCCCCTCGTCGCGCCGTCGTGGCGCCGTCGTCGTCCCTGCGTGCGGGCATCCCGCTGGACGCCCCGGCGAGCGTAGTCCCGCCCGCGCGGGCCCGCCCGGACGACCGACGACGACGTCGTGCCCCGCACGGCGGGCGTGGGCGTGCCGGCAGGGCACCGCCGGACACCGACCGGCCCACCGTCGCCCATCTGGGAGGATCGTGACCATGAGCGACCTGCAGCCGACCGAGTCCCCCGTCCCCGCACCCGCGCCGTCGGCGAGCGTCGGGCGGGTCCCGGACAAGGTCTCCCTGGACGGCCTGGAGGACCGCTGGGACCGGGCCTGGACGGACGGCGGGACGTACGCGTTCGACCGCACCGCCGCACGCTCCGACGTGTACTCCATCGACACCCCGCCGCCGACCGTCTCGGGCTCGCTGCACGTGGGGCACGTGTTCTCCTACACGCACACCGACGTCGTCGCGCGCTACCGCCGCATGTCCGGGCGCGAGGTGTTCTACCCGATGGGCTGGGACGACAACGGCCTGCCCACCGAGCGCCGCGTGCAGAACTACTTCGGCGTGCGCTGCGACCCGTCGCTGCCGTACGACCCCGACTTCACCCCGCCCCAGGTGGGCGGCGAGGGCAAGAGCACCAAGGCCGCCGATCAGCGGCCGATCTCGCGCCGCAACTTCATCGAGCTCTGCGAGCGCCTGACGGTCGAGGACGAGCGCGAGTTCGAGTCCCTGTGGCGCTACCTGGGCCTGTCCGTCGACTGGCAGCACCACTACCAGACCATCTCCGCCGAGGCCCGCGCCGTCGCCCAGCAGGCGTTCCTGCGCAACCTCGCCCGCGGCGAGGCGTACCAGGCCGAGGCCCCGGGCCTGTGGGACGTGACGTTCCAGACGGCCGTCGCGCAGGCCGAGCTCGAGGCGCGCGACTACCCGGGCGCCTTCCACCGCGTCGCCTTCCACGCCGCCGCCGGCCCCGTCCACATCGAGACGACGCGCCCCGAGCTGCTCCCGGCCGTGGTCGCGCTCATCGCGCACCCCGACGACGAGCGGTACCAGCACCTGTTCGGCACCACGGTCCGCTCGCCGCTGTTCGGCGTCGAGATCCCGGTGCTCGCGCACCCCGCCGCCGAGCCCGACAAGGGCGCCGGCATCGCGATGTGCTGCACCTTCGGCGACCTGACCGACGTGCAGTGGTGGCGCGAGCTGCAGCTGCCCACGCGCTCGGTCATCGGACGCGACGGCCGCCTGGTGCGGGACACCCCGGCGTGGCTCGCCGCCGACGCCGGCGCGGCCCCGGAGGCGGAGGCGCTCTGGTCCGAGCTCGCGGGCACGACGACGTTCACCGCCCGCACCAAGGTCGTGGAGGCGCTGCGTGCTAGCGGCGACCTGGACGGCGAGCCCGTCGCCACCCAGCGCAAGGCCAACTTCTTCGAGAAGGGCGACAAGCCGCTCGAGATCGTCACGTCGCGCCAGTGGTACATCCGCAACGGCGGGCGCCCCGCGCCGGGCCGTGAGCTGCGCACCGAGCTGCTCGCGCGCGGCACCGAGCTCGCGTTCCACCCCGACTTCATGCGGGTCCGGTACGAGAACTGGGTCGGCGGCCTGAACGGTGACTGGCTCATCTCGCGCCAGCGCTTCTTCGGCGTCCCTTTCCCGGTCTGGTACCCGGTCGGCGACGACGGCGAACCGGACCACGACCACCCGATCGTGCCGGCCGAGAGCGCGCTCCCGGTCGACCCGTCGAGCGACGTCCCGGACGGCTACACGGCCGAGCAGCGCGGGCAGGCCGGCGGCTTCGTCGGAGACCCGGACGTCATGGACACCTGGGCGACGAGCTCGCTGACCCCGCAGATCGCCGGCGGCTGGCGCTCAGACCCGGACCTGTTCGAGCGCGTGTTCCCCATGGACCTGCGCCCGCAGGGGCAGGACATCATCCGCACCTGGCTGTTCTCCACGGTGGTCCGCTCGCACCTCGAGCACGGGTCGCTGCCGTGGGCGAACGCGGCGATCAGCGGCTGGATCCTCGATCCCGACCGCAAGAAGATGTCGAAGTCCAAGGGCAACGTGGTCACCCCGCGAGGCCTGCTCGAGGAGCACGGCTCCGACGCGGTGCGCTACTGGGCCGCGTCGGCGCGGCTCGGGACGGACGCGGCCTTCGAGGTCGGCCAGATGAAGATCGGCCGCCGCCTGGCGATCAAGGTGCTCAACGCAAGCAAGTTCGCGCTCACCTTCGGCGGCGAGGGCGCGGACGTGGCGCTGGACCCGTCCCTGGTGACGGACCCGCTGGACCGCGCGATGCTCGCCGGGCTGGCCGACGTCGTCGTGAGGGCCACCGAGGCGTACGAGGCGTACGACCACACGCGCGCCCTCGAGCTCACCGAGACGTACTTCTGGACGTTCTGCGACGACTACCTCGAGCTGGTCAAGGACCGCGCCTACGGCGGCGGCGCGGCCGAGGTGAGCGAAGCGACGGCGTCCGCCCGGGCCGCGCTGGGCCTGGCCCTGGACACCATGCTGCGGCTGTTCGCCCCCGTGCTGCCCTTCGCGACCGAGGAGGTCTGGTCGTGGTGGCGCGAGGGCTCGGTGCACCGCGCCGCCTGGCCGGACCCGGCCCCGCTGCGCCAGGCCGCCGGCGACGCCGACCCCGGTCTGCTCGGGGTCGCCGGTGCGGCGCTGGCCGCACTGCGGAAGGTGAAGTCGGAGGCGAAGGTCTCCATGCGCACGCCGATCCTGCGCGCGGTCCTCGCGGTCCCCGCGACCGCGGTCGACGCCGTCGGCTCGGTCGTCGGTGACGTGCGCGCCGCGGGCCGGGTGACCGGCGACCTGGACGTCGTGGCCGCGACGCCGGGGGCCGGGGACGGCGCGGCGGACGTCACCGCGCTGACCGTCGTGCGCGAGGTCGAGCTCGGCGAGGCCGAGGCGCGCGTCAGGGCCTGACGACGAGCCGGTCCACACCCACGCCGGGCCACGGACACCAGGACATGGGCACCGGACCATGACGTGAGGGCCCGACCGCCGCAGCGGTCGGGCCCTCACGTGAGTGCGCCGTACGGCGCGGGCCGAGCAGGGACGCCGTCGGGCGGCGGCCCGTCTCGTCAGCCCACGTCGCGCAGTCGCTCGGTGTCCCGGGACTGGCTCTGCAGGGACTCGCTCGGCGTCGAGGAGTCCGTCCACCGCAGGATCGCCCCGATCCCGTCGATGAGGTCGACGCTGCCGTCCACGGCGAAGGTGAGCCCGGCGTCCTGCCCCAGGGCGGCCCGCACGAGCGCGATGTCCGCCCGCAGCTCGCGGGCGCCCTCGTCGACCCCCATCGCGACGAGCTCGCCCCGGGTGAGGGCGATCTGCAGCGGGTCGGGACCGACCCACGCCATCCGGTCGGCGAGCGGTGAGGCGGCCGTCGTGACCGACTCGTGCATGACGAGGTCGAGCACCTGACCACGGCGCAGCACGTCGACGACGTCGTCGAGCTGGGTGACCGCCGCTCCCCCGCGGCCCTGCTCCTGGCGGAAGTGGTCCAGGACGCCCTCCCGACGACGGGCGCGGAACGCCTCGAGCGTCGCGTTCACCCGCTCCTGGAAGACGTCCTGCTTGATGCCCTGGGCGCGGGAGCCGCCCGGGACCTCGATGACGAGCTCCTTGGCGCGCTGCCCGAGCTTCTCGTGCAGCAGCGGGACCTCGCGGACGTCGCCGGTGAGGATGATGAGCTCAGGGCACCGCTCGACGACCTGCCGGTCGATGTCGGCCGCGACGATCTCGGCGTTGCGCTCCCAGGAGTCCTCGGCGCGGTTCTGCTCGCGGTCGTGCCGCAAGCCGTCGCCCGAGCGCACCTTGCGCAGGACGTCGTGGTCACCCTGGACGACCTCGTGGTCCCCGGCCTCGAGCCGGCCGGTGCTGTCGCTCCAGTGCAGGTCAGCGCCCTGCCGGTCGGTCTCGACGAGAAGGTACGTAACCGCCTCGTCCGCGGCCCGGGCCGCCTCCAGCAGCGCCGGCACCGGCCCGTAGGTGGCGGCGTTGCGGTCCGGCGGGTCGGCGAGCACGCGGTCCACCCGCACGCCTTCCGCATCCGCGATGAGCACCCGGCCGTGCGGCCCGGCGACCCGCGTGGGGCGGCCGACGACGTCCTCGATGTCCTCCAGCACTCGGGCGGGCGCACCCTGCCGCTCCAGGTCGCGGCGCAGCCCCTTCCACCGGTCGAGCACCTCCGTCTCGCCCGAGGGATCCGAGCGGGTGGAGTCGATGTAGACCGTGGTGAACGGTCCGGTCCGGTTGAGCAGCGGCTTGAGCCAGTCGAGCTTCATGGGCAGCGCCTCCAAAGGAGCACGGAGCGAGACCCGTCCGGTGCGGCACACCGGAGGGGTGCTGACCCCTCCCACCTTCGACCACCCGGACGAGTGGCGCCACCCCGGGCTCAGAGCGCGGGACCCGGCGCGGGTGCTCTGGCGCCGGGACCCGCCTCGCGGCCGGGGCCCCGGGGCGACCGCGCGCGGCGTCCCGCGGCCGGGCCGGACCCAGGCATAGGGTCGTGGTAGCCGCCGCCGCACAGGAGCCGTCATGCCCGAGTTCACCGCACCCAGCCTCGTCGACGTCGACCCGGGGGCCAGCATCACCACGCTGCTCACCGAGCGGGTCGCCCGCGATCCCGAGGGGACGTTCGCCGAGCGGAAGTCCCCCTCGACGGCGGCTGGGTCGCGGTGTCCGCCCGCGCGTTCGCCGAGGAGGTGGACGGGGTCGCGAAGGGCCTGGTCGCGGCGGGCGTCGAGCCCGGTGACCGCGTCGCGATCATGTCCCGCACCCGGTACGAGTGGACGGTCGTCGACTTCGCCGTGTGGGCCGCCGGGGCGGTCGGTGTGCCGGTGTACGAGACGTCGTCCGCGGACCAGGTGCACTGGATCCTGTCCGACTCCGGCGTCCGCGCCGCCGTCGTGGAGACGCCGGCGCACGCCGCGCTCGTCGAGGGCATCCGTGGCGACCTGCCGCAGGTCGAGCACGTGTGGACCATCGACGACGGCGGCCTGGACGACCTCGCCGCGTCCGGTGCGGCGGTCGACGACGCCGAGCTCGACCGCCGCCGCGGGCTCCCCCGCGCCGACGACCTCGCGACCGTCATCTACACGTCCGGCACGACCGGACGCCCCAAGGGCGTCGAGCTCACGCACGGCAACTTCCTGCACCTGGCCCTCAACGGCGCGATCGCGTTCGGCGCGGTCTGCGCGACGCCGGGCGCCCGGACGCTGCTCTTCATGCCGCTCGCCCACGTCTTCGCACGCTTCATCCAGATCCTGTGCATCCCCTCCGGCGCGGTCATCGGCTACACGCCCGATCCCAAGCAGCTCCTGCCGGACCTCGCGACCTTCCGGCCCACGTTCATCCTGTCCGTGCCGCGGGTGTTCGAGAAGGTCTACAACTCCGCCGAGCAGAAGGCCGGCACCGGGCCCCGGCTGCGGCTGTTCCGCTGGGCCGCGAAGGTCTCGATCACGTGGTCCCGCGCGCTGGAGACCCCGGGCGGCCCGTCCCCGCGCTCCGGGCGCAGCATGCCCTGGCCGGCCGGCTCGTCTACGGCCGGCTGCGGGCGGCGCTGGGCGGCCGCGCCGACTGGGCGATCTCCGGCGGGGCGCCGCTCGGCGAACGGCTCGGCCACTTCTACCGCGGGCTGGGGCTGCACGTGCTCGAGGGCTACGGCCTGACGGAGACGGCGGCTCCGACCGCGGTCAGCCGGCCGGACGCGCTCCGGATCGGCTCCGTGGGGCCGCCGTTCCCCGGCACGAGCATGCGCATCGACGACGACGGCGAGATCTTCGTCAAGGGTCCGCACGTCTTCCGCGGCTACCGCGGCAACGCCGAGGCGACCGCGGAGGCGCTCGTCGACGGCTGGTTCCGCACCGGGGACCTGGGCGCCATGGACGACGACGGCTTCCTGCGCATCACCGGCCGCTCCAAGGAGATCATCGTCACCGCGGGCGGCAAGAACGTCGCCCCGGCCGTCCTCGAGGACCGCTTCCGCGGCCATCCCCTGGTGAGCCAGTGCGTCGTCGTCGGCGACGGACGCCCGTACATCGCGGCACTGGTGACGCTCGACGCGGAGATGCTGCCCGGGTGGCTCGCGTCGCACGGGCTCCCGGAGATGGACGTCGCCGCGGCCGCGACGCACCCGGAGGTGCTGGCCGCGCTCGACCGCGCGGCCGAGCGCGCGAACGAGGCGGTGTCGCGCGCGGAGTCCATCCGCAAGGTGTCGGTGCTCGACGTCGACTTCACCGAGGCCAACGGCTACCTCACGCCGTCGCTGAAGGTGAAGCGCGCCCGGGTGCTCGCCGACTTCGCGGACCAGATCGACGCGGTCTACGCGGCGCAGCGCCCGACGGCGTAGGGCTGGCCTCAGTCCAGGACGTGGCGCAGGTAGGCGCGCGGGTCGCGCAGGTACGTGCGCCAGTGGGCGACGAGCTCGAGGTCCTCCCACGTCGTGCGACGCAGGCCGTCGTCGTCCAGCTCGAGGATGGTGGCGCCAGGCAGGGCGGTGAGCAGCGGTGAGTGGGTGGCGCATAGCACCTGCGCGCCCGCCTTCGCGAGCCGGTCGAGGAGGTCGACCAGCGCGAGGCAGGACGTGAACGACAGCGCCGCCTCGGGCTCGTCGAGCACGTAGAAGCCGGGCTCGTCGAAGTGCCGGGACAGCACCTCGAGGAAGGACTCCCCGTGGCTCATCTCGTGCAACCGGGGGCCGCTGCCGAGGTCCTCCAGGTAGGTGTACAGGCCGTGCATGGTCTCGGCCCGCAGGAAGTAGGACCACCGCGGCGCACCCGGCGAGCGGACGATCTGCAGCGCCTCGTGCAGCGGGGACTCGCTGACCCGGGTGGTGTGGCGCGCGTTGCGGCTGCCGCCCTCGGCGTTGAGCCCGGCGGCGGCGGCGACCGCCTCCACGACGGTCGACTTCCCCGCGCCGTTCTCCCCCACGAGGAACGTCACACCGGGTGGCAGGTCGAGGCCGTCGTCGAGCAGCATGCGGACCGCGGGCAGGTGGTACGGCCACTGCTCCGGGTCGTACCCGGCCGAGTCCCGGCGCGTGATCCGGCGGACGGGGCGGACGTCGTCGAGGCTCACCGGACCAGTCTGGCGTGGCCTGCCCGGGTGATGGACAGCAGCCGTGCCGAAGATCCACGGTGGACCCGGCCGGATCTAGGCCGCACGCGCGACCGGAGAGGGGAAGCCATGGCCCTGCGCTGGTACTCCACCGTCATCGAGTTCCGTGACCACCGTGCGCTGGCCGCCTGGTGGGCGCTCGCGCTGGCCTGGGAAGCGATCATCGAGACGGACCACGAGGTGGTCCTCGTCCCGCCGTGGGCCCGTGAGCTGGCACCGACGCTGCGCTTCGAACAGGTGCCGCCCGGCCTCGTGTTCGTGCCCGTCGAGCACGGCAAGCACGGCAAGAACCGCTTGCACCTGGATCTCGCACCGCACGTGAGCGACGACCGCGACGCCCGGATCGAACGCCTGGTGTCCCTCGGGGCGACGCGCGTGGACGTCGGGCAAGGTCCGGACGCCAGCTGGGAGGTGCTCGCCGACCCGGACGGCAACGAGTTCTGCGTCCTGTCGTCCCGTGAGTTCTGACGAGCGATTCCTGCGACGTCGAGGCGCGGGCGAGCGTCGGCCATGACGGCCGTCATCCCGACCCTGGTCCCACCGAGCGGGCGTCAGCCCTGCGTACCGGCGATCTCCTCGTGGTGCCGGATGACCTCTTCGACGATGAAGCCGAGGAACTTCTCCGCGAACACCGGGTCGAGACCCGCCTCCGCCGCGAGCCGGCGCAACCGGTCGATCTGCTGCGCCTCACGGGCCGGGTCCGACGGCGGCAACCCCGGTCGGCCTTGAGGTGACCGACCCGCTGGGTGCACTTGAAGCGCTCGGCGAGCAGGTGCACGAGCGCGGCGTCGATGTTGTCGATGCTCTGCCGGATGGAGACGAGCTCCGCCGGCACGCTGCCCGCCGTGACGGGTCCCGGTGCTGCGTCCGTCACCGGGTCAGGCGCTCTTCTCGCGCGGCGGACGCTTGGACGCCGGCGGCGCCTCACGCGGCACCAGGGTCGGGTTGACGTTCTCCAGCACCACACCGCGGTTGATGACCACGCGGGCGACGTCGTCACGGCTCGGCACCTCGAACATCACCTGCTGGAGGACCTCCTCCATGATGGCCCGCAGCCCGCGGGCCCCGGTGCCGCGCAGGAGCGCCTGGTCCGCGATGGCCTCGACCGCGTCGTCGGTGAACTCGAGCTCGACGTTGTCGATCTGGAACATCCGCTGGTACTGCTTGACCAGGGCGTTGCGCGGCTCGGTGAGGATGCGCACGAGGGCCGACTGGTCCAGCGGGGACACCGTCGTGATGACCGGGACGCGCCCGATGAACTCCGGGATGAGCCCGAACTTGAGCAGGTCCTCCGGCATGACCTCGCCGTACACGTCGACGTCGTCCGCCGAGTGCAGCGGCGCACCGAACCCGATCCCCCGACGCCCGGCCCGCGACGTGATGATCTCGTCCAGCCCGGCGAAGGCGCCGGCGACGATGAACAGCACGTTCGTCGTGTCGATCTGGATGAACTCCTGGTGCGGGTGCTTGCGGCCGCCCTGCGGGGGACGGACGCGGTCGTGCCCTCGAGGATCTTCAGCAGCGCCTGCTGCACGCCCTCGCCGGAGACGTCGCGCGTGATCGACGGGTTCTCGCTCTTGCGGGCGATCTTGTCGACCTCGTCGATGTAGATGATGCCCGTCTCGGCCTTCTTGACGTCGTAGTCAGCGGCCTGGATGAGCTTGAGCAGGATGTTCTCGACGTCCTCGCCGACGTAGCCGGCCTCGGTCAGCGCCGTGGCGTCGGCGATGGCGAACGGCACGTTGAGCATCTTGGCGAGCGTCTGCGCGAGGTACGTCTTGCCACAGCCCGTGGGGCCGATCAGCAGGATGTTCGACTTCGCGATCTCGACGGCGTCGCCCTCCGCACCGGGAAGCCGCCCGGCCTCACCGGCCTGGATGCGCTTGTAGTGGTTGTACACCGCGACCGCGAGGGACCTCTTGGCGGGCTCCTGGCCGATGATGTACTGCTCGAGGAAGTCGAAGATCTCCTTCGGCTTGGGCAGCTCGACCATCGAGACCTCGGTGGTCTCGGCGAGCTCTTCCTCGATGATCTCGTTGCACAGGTCGATGCACTCGTCGCAGATGTAGACACCCGGACCTGCGATGAGCTTCTTGACCTGCTTCTGGGACTTGCCGCAGAAGGAGCACTTGAGCAGGTCGGCCCCGTCCCCGATGCGAGCCACTGCCGTCCCCTCTCTCCGGTTCACCCGTCAGCCGACGGGCGGGTACATCGCCGGCGACCAGACCACAGGCTCGGTCCGCCGCCGCTTCATCCATTGCACACCACGCGTGCCGCCCAGGCCAGCAGCAACACCCCGGTGCCACCGGCCGGGTCCGCGGGGACCCGGCCGGTGGGTCGATCAGGCCGGGACGGTCACCGTCGTGGCGGCCTTGCGGCTCTCGAGCACCTGGTCCACGAGGCCGTACTCGAGCGCCTCCGCGGCCGTGAGGATCTTGTCCCGCTCGATGTCGGTGCGGACCTGCTCGACCGTGCGCCCGCTGTGGTGGGCGAGCGTCGCCTCGAGCCACTCCCGCATGCGGATGAGCTCGTTGGCGTGGATCTCGATGTCGGACGCCTGCGCGTAGCCGCCACCCTCCATCGCGGGCTGGTGGATGAGCACGCGCGCATTCGGCAGCGCGAGGCGCTTGCCCGGCGAGCCGGCGCCCAGGAGCACCGCGGCGGCCGAGGCGGCCTGGCCGAGGCACACCGTCTGGATCTGCGGCTTGATGTACTGCATCGTGTCGTAGATCGCCGTCATCGCCGTGAACGAGCCACCGGGCGAGTTGATGTACAGGATGATGTCGCGCTCGGGGTCGGTGCTCTCGAGCACGAGCAGCTGCGCCATGACGTCGTCCGCGGAGGCGTCGTCGACCTGGACGCCGAGGAAGATGATGCGGTCCTCGAACAGCTTGGTGTACGGGTCCTGGCGCTTGAAGCCGTAGGCCGTGCGCTCCTCGAACTGGGGCAGCACGTAGCGGCTGCCCGGCGCGCCGTACGGCAGCGCGCGCCCGCCGGCCAGACGGCCCGCGGTGGAGATGAACTGCGACTCGGTGCTCACGAATTCTCCCTGTTCTGGGTGGGGTCGACGGGTCGGGTCAGGAGGCGGTCGTGCCGCCGCCGCCGGCGACCGAGCCGGCGTGGGCCACGACGTGGTCGACGAACCCGTACTCGAGCGCCTCCGGGGCCGTGAACCAGCGGTCCCGGTCGGAGTCGGCGTGGATCTGCTCCACGGACTTGCCGGTCTGGTCGGCGATGAGCTCGGCCAGGACGGACTTCATGTGCATGATCAGCTGCGCGTTGATGCGCACGTCGGTGGCCGTGCCGCCGATGCCGCCGGACGGCTGGTGCATCATCACGCGGGCGTGCGGCGTGGCGTAGCGCTTGCCCTTGGTGCCCGAGGACAGCAGGAACTGGCCCATCGAGGCCGCCATGCCCATCGCGACGGTCGCGACGTCGGGCTGGATGAACTTCATCGTGTCGTAGATCGCCATGCCGGCCGTGATCGAGCCGCCGGGCGAGTTGATGTACAGGAAGATGTCCTTCGTGGGGTCCTCCGCCGCGAGGAGCATCATCTGGGCGCAGATCGCGTTGGCGTTCTCGTCGCGGACCTCCGAGCCCAGCCAGATGATCCGCTCGCGCAGCAGTCGGTTGTAGATGGAGTCGTTGAGACCCAGGCCGGCACCGTCGGCCCGCCCGATCATCGGCATCTGCTCGTTCACCACAGCTCCCTCGTCTGACTGCTTCTCGTCCCCGGGGCGTGTGGACGCCACCGGGTACCTGCGTTGTGCAGCGACCCTAACCCGGGGCACCGACACGCCCGCGCGGCGGCGGGACGTTTTCGCTGATGGCGCACGCCGCTCCCGGACGACGCCGCCGACGCCACCGCCGGGCGGCCGGCGCACTGCCGCACCCCCTGCGGGGCGCCGCGCTCTGCCGCAAACGCGCGGGGCCCCGCACCGACGTGCGGTGCGGGGCCCCGGCGTGCGGACGACGTCAGGCCTTGGCGGCCGCGGCGTCACCCGACTCGTCGTCGTCGGCTGCGGCAGCGTCGGTCGCAGCAGCGTCGGCGTCGTCGGTCGTGGCGGCACCCGTGCGCGCCGCGAACGCCTCGGTGATCTTCGCCTGGGCGTCGGCGAGCGCGGCGCTCTCCTCGGCCGTGAGCTCGACGTCGTCCTCGTCCAGGTCCGCGTCGTCCTCCGCGTCGGCGAGGGCGGCCTCGGCCGCCTCGTCGTCGGCGTCGGAGCCGATGAAGTCGGAGAGGTCGACCGCGGTGCCGGCGGCGTCGGTCACGGTGACCTGCCGCAGGGCGAGCGCGAGGGCCTTGGAGCGGGCGACCTCGGCGACCATGGCCGGGACCTGGCCCTGCTCGTCGACCGTCTTGATGAACGTGTTCGGGTCCATGCCGTACTGGCGCGACGCGCTCACGAGGTACTCGAGGAGCTCGTTCTGGTCGACGCGGACCTCGAGCTTCTCCGCGAGGGTGTCGAGCAGGATCTGGTTCTTCAGCGCGGTGGCGGCCTGCTCGGCGACCTCGGCGCGGTGCTCGTCGTCCTCGAGGCGGTTCTCGGACTCCAGGTGACGGTGCACCTCGGCCTCGACGACGCCGGCCGGGACCGGGATCTCCACGGCCGCGAGGAGCTGCTCGAGCAGCAGGTCGCGGGCCTGGACCGCCTGGTTGGACGCCTTCGCGCCGGACGCCTGCTCGCGCAGGTCGGCGGTCAGCTCGTCGAGGGTGTCGAACTCGCTCGCGAGCTGGGCGAAGTCGTCGTCGGCGGCGGGCAGGTCGCGCTGCTTGACCGACGTCGCGGTGACCGACACGTCGGCCTGCTCGCCCGCGTGCTCGCCACCGGCGAGCGCGGTGGTGAACGTGGTGCTCTCGCCGGCGGACAGGCCGGTCAGCGCCTCGTCGAGGCCCTCGAGCATGTTGCCGGAGCCGATCTGGTAGCTCACGCCGCTCACGGAGTCGACCTCCTCGTCGCCCACCTTGGCGGTGAGGTCGACGACGACGAAGTCGCCCTCGGCCGCGGGGCGGTCGACGCCGACGAGGGTGCCGAAGCGCTCGCGCAGCGCGTCCAGGCGACCGGCGACGTCCTCGTCGGAGACCTCGACGTCGTCCACCGTGATCGTCAGGCCGTCGAGCGCGGGCAGCTCGATCTCCGGGCGCACCTCGACCTCGGCGGTGAAGTGGAGCGACGACGAGGTGTCGGACAGGTCCGGGACCTGCGTGATCTCGATCTGCGGCTGGCCCAGCGGGCGCAGCGCGTTCTCGCGCACCGCACCGGAGTAGAACGACTGCATGCCGTCGTTGATGGCGTGCTCCAGCACGGCACCGCGCCCGACCCGCTGGTCGATGATGCGCGGCGGCACCTTGCCCTTGCGGAAGCCGGGGACCGTGACCTGGCTGCCGATGTGGGAGTAGGCGTGGTCGATGCTCGGCTTGAGCTCGTCATACGTCACCTCGACGGTCAGCTTGACCTTGGTGGCGTCCACGGACTCGACGGCGCTCTTCACTTCAGTGGTCTCCAACTGCTCGGGTGGCTGTGCCGGGGTGCCGGCGGCAGGTCTGCTCTCGGTGCGGCGTCGCGGCGACCGGGTGTGATCACCCCGCCCCAGCCGCACGTGCCGGCGCGTGCGGGCATGGCGAACCGCTCGCGCAACGGCGTCGATGCTACGCCACCGCCCCGTCGGGCCGCCAAAGCATGCCCGGGCGCCCGGCCAGCGCCCGGTCAGCGCCCGTCGGCCTCGGTCAGCGCGACGCCGCGCCGGATGGTCAGCGCGACGCCGCGCCGGGCGGGCGGCGCGCGCCCCGCGTGGGGGTGCGGTGGTCGGGTCCTCGGGCCACGCGTGCTTGGGGTACCGCCCCCGCAGCTCTGACCGCACTTGCGGGTAGCCCGTGCGCCAGAACGAGCCGAGGTCGGCGGTCACCGCGGCGGGGCGTCCGGCCGGGGACAGCAGGTGGAGCAGCAGCGGCACCCGGCCGTCCGCAAGCCGGGGCGTGCTCCGCCACCCGAACGTCTCCTGCAGCCGGACCGCGAGCACCGGCTGGTCGGCGTCGTAGTCGACCCGCACCGCGCTGCCGCTGGGCACGGTCACGCGCTCGGGGGCGAGCTCGTCGAGCCGCGCCGCGGCGGGCCACGGCAGCAGGCGGCGCAGCGCGCCGATCACGTCGACGCGTCGCAGGTCGTCGGTCCGGCGGATGCGCCCCAGCTCGGGGCCGAGCCACTGCGCGAGGTCGGTCAGGAGGGCGTCGTCGGACACGTCCGGCCACGGGTCGCCGAGCGCCGCGTGCAGGAAGGCGAGGCGACGGCGCAGCGCGAGCGCTGCCGCGGACCACGGGAGCACCGCCAGACCGTCCCGCGCGAGTCCGGTCCGGACCGCCTCGGCGACGAGCGCGGGCGGCGGCTGCGTGAGGGTCGTGGCGGAGAGCTCGATCGCGCCCAAGGCGGTGACGCGGCGCGCGACGACGCGGCCGTCGACCCACTCGACGACGTCGTCGTCGGTCAGCAGCGCGGGGGCCGCGCGGCGGGCGAGGTCCTCGTCGAGGGGCGCGGCGGCCCGGATCGTGGCGTCGCGGCGGCCGGTGGACCGGTCGGCGTCGGCGACCGCGAGCCACGGCGTCCCGGTCAGCGGCGACGGCCCGGTCAGGACGGCGCCGGTCCCCGAGGCCATGAGGTAGGCCGACCCGCCCGGTCGCAGGTGCGCGATGCGGTCCGGGTGGGCGAGCGCGACGACGAGCCCGACGGCGTGGTCGTCACCGAGCCGCTCCCCGTGCGGCAGCACGACGGTGCCGCCGGCGTCGTCCGGCAGGGCGGTGAGGAGCTGCCGGGTGGCCTGCGCCCACGCCGCGGCGCCCGGCCCGCCGCGGCGGACGTCCCGCAGGGCGGCGGCGAGATCGGCGCCGGGGGCACGCACGTCCTCGCCGAGCAGCGCGACGACCTGGGCGGCGCGGCGTGCCCCGACCACCGGGGCGGCGTCGAGCAGGGCACGGGCCAGCCGCGGGTCGGCGCCGACCCCGGCGATGACGCGCCCCCGCGCGGTGACCGCGCCGCCGGCCTCGTCGGTGCCCGGGGTCAGCGCCCCCAGGGCGGTGAGCGTGCGCCGGGCCACCGCCATGGCCGGCGCGGGCGGCGGGTCGAGGAGCGCCAGGTCGGCGCCGTCGGCGCTGCCCCAGCACGCGAGCTCGAGCGCGAACGCGGTGAGGTCCGCGGTGGCGATCTCGGGCCGGGCGTGCGGCTCGAGGCGGGTGTGATCGGTCGGCGACCAGCAGCGGTACACCGCACCGGGCCCCTGCCGGCCGGCCCGACCGGCGCGCTGCGTGGCACCGGAGCGGCTCACCCGCACGGTCACCAGGCCGGCCAGTCCGCGGCGGTGGTCGGTGCGGGGCTCGCGCGCCAGCCCGGCGTCGACGACGACGCGCACGCCCGGCACCGTCAGCGACGACTCGGCGACGGCGGTCGACACCACGACACGGCGGCGCGGCCCCGCGGCCAGCGCGAGGTCCTGCTCGGCGGGGTCGAGCCGTCCGTGCAGCGGGCGGACGTCCGCGTCCACTCCCCGAGCCGGCGCACGATCCCGCCGACCTCGCCGGCACCGGGCACGAAGACCAGCACGTCGCCGTCCTTCTCGCGCAGCGCCCGCCGGACGGACGCCGCGACGTGGTCGAGGAACGCCGGGGTCACGCCCCGCTCGTCCAAGGGCAGCACCCCGCGCGGGGCGGCGCCCACACCCGTTCGACGGGGTGCAGGGACGCCGGGACCTCCACGACCGGGGACGGGCCCGGGCCCGGGCCACCGAGCGTGGCTGCGGTCCGTCCGGCCTCGAGGGTCGCCGACATCGCGACGACGGGGATCTCGCGCAGGTGCGCGCGGACGTCGACGAGCAGGGCGAGGCACAGGTCGGCGTCGAGGTGGCGCTCGTGGACCTCGTCGAGCACGACGGCGCCCACTCCGGGCAGCTCGGGGTCGCGCTGCAGCCGGCGCAGCAGCACCCCGGTGGTGACGACCTCGACGCGGGTGGCGGGGCCGCTGCGGCGGTCGCCCCGCACGGCGTAGCCGACCGTGGCGCCCACCGGCTCACCGAGCAGCGCGGCGAGCCTGCCGGCCGCGGCACGGGCGGCGAGGCGTCGCGGCTGGGTGACCACGACCCTGCCGTCGACCGCGGCCGCGAGCGCGGGTGGGACGAGCGTGGTCTTGCCGGCGCCGGGCGGGGCCAGCAGCACCGCGGTGCCGTGGGACCGCACCGCACGGACGAGCTCGGTCAGTCCGGCGGCGACGGGGAGGTCGGGCGGGTCCCGCAGCAGACGCCGCAGCGCGTCGTCGGTCACCGCGTGCACCTCCATGCCGTGACCGCCGGGGCGACGCACCGGACCGGTGCGACAGGGTCGGGCTGGCGGGATTCGAACCCGCGACCTCTCGGTCCCAAACCGAGCGCGCTACCAACCTGCGCCACAGCCCGTGGCGCGGCCGAGTCTAGTGGCCGTGCCCGTCCGGCCCGCCGCGCGCGTTACCGTCGGGGTGGGAGCGCGACGCCCGTCCGCGCCCGCCACCTCCCGCAGGCACCGTCTCGACCACCGGGAACTCCTCGGCGCGTCGGTACGTTCTGCCGCACTGGACCGCCCGACCGGGCACACCCACCGGTACCCACCCCACCGGTACCACCCCGCGCGCCGCGAGCCGGCCACAGCACGAGGAGCAGCCCGACGTGAGCAACCGCAAGGCCGAGACCGCCGAGCGCAAGGCCCGCATCGCCGCCATGCAGGCGGCGCAGCGCAAGGCCGAGCGGCGTCGCACCACGATCATCGCGGCGGTCGTCGGCGTGATCGTCCTCGCGCTGGTCGCCGTGACCCTGGTGATCGTGCTGGGGCAGGAGTCGGAGAACAACGCGCAGGAGGACGCCATCGAGCGTGCCGCGCAGCAGGACATCGAGGGCGTCGAGGAGTTCGAGGGACTCGGGAACTCGCACGTGTCGACCACGGTCGAGTACGAGCAGGTCCCCCCGGTCGGCGGCGACCACAACGCCGTGTGGCAGAACTGCGGCGTCTACGGCGAGCCGGTCGCCGACGAGAACGCCGTGCACTCCCTCGAGCACGGCGCCGTCTGGATCACCTACGACCCCACGCTCCCGGCCGACCAGGTCGAGGCGCTGGAGGCGAAGGCGGCGTCGAACAACTACGTGCTCGTCTCACCGTACGAGGGCGTCCCCACGCCCGTCGTCGCCAGCGCCTGGGGCCTGCAGCTCCAGCTCGACGACGCCGCGGACGAGCGCCTCGACGTCTTCCTGCGCAAGTACGTGCGCGGTGACCAGACGCCCGAGCCCGGCGCGGCCTGCTCCGGCGGGACGGGGACGCCTGAGTGAGCCGCCGCGTCGCCGCCGTCGTCGCCCTGCTGACCTCGGCCGCCCTCGCGCTCGGCGTGCTGGTTGGGTCGGTGCTGCTGCGGCCGTCGGAGCTGTCGGTCCCGGCCGACACGTCCGCGGCCGCCGGCTTCGCGCGGGACATGCAGGCGCACCACGGCCAGGCCGTCGAGCTGTCCCGTCTGGTGCGGGACCGGACGGACGACGAGGAGCTCCGCACGGTGGCGCTGGACATCCTGCTGACCCAGCAGAACCAGGCCGGGCAGATGACGGGGTGGCTCGAGGTGTGGGACCTGCCGCAGTCCGGCGCCGGCGAGCCCATGGCGTGGGCCGGCGACGACCACGACCACGGCGGCGGGTCCGGGGACCCGGACGCCCCGACGGGGTACGCCGCCATGGCCGGCTGGGTCAGCAGCGAGGACCTGGCGCGACTGCGGGACGCCGAGGGCGTCGAGGCGGAGCGGATCTACCTCGAGCTCATGATCCCGCACCACCGCGGCGGGGTGGAGATGGCCGAGCTGGCGCTCGACCGGGTCGACGTGCGGTACGTCCGGGACCTCGCCGACGCCATCGTCCGGTCGCAGGACGCGGAGATCCAGGTGCTCGAGACGATGCTCGCCGAGCGCGGGGGGCCGACCGGCTGACGCGTGCGGCCGACCGGACCGGGCCGTGACGGGACACCCGCCGCGGACCCGCTACCCTGGTGCCGCCGACCGGCTCGACCGGTCACGCGGGTGTAGCTCAATGGTAGAGCCCCAGTCTTCCAAACTGGCTACGCGAGTTCGATTCTCGTCACCCGCTCAACCACCGAAACCCCCACGCCACCTGCACGAACGGCGTGGGGGTTTCTCGCGCTCGCCTGCGTCACCCGGCGTCCGTCGAGCAGACCCGTGCTGGACGCCGAGCGCGCCGGGCGCGCCCACGCCCGTCAGTGCGCCAGCGGTCCTACCCACGCCTGGATCGGCGGGAACGGCGACTGCTTGCAGCCGGGTCCAGCGTGGCCCCGACGCTCTTGACCCCGGGGTCGTGGGCGCCATCTCCTTCGCGCCCCACCGAGATGCGGACTCGATGTCGGTCGCCATCACGCGGCATGCCGGAGTGACGCGCTCGATGGGGATTGTGCTCCAGTAGGCACGTGGACGCTTCCGAGGTCGCCCGACAGTTCGCTCTCGGCGGCGGGGCGAGGTTGTCTGACGGTCCTGTCGCGCGAGGCAAACAGGGCGTGGTGTGGCGCCTGGACACGGCGGATGGCCGTTGGGCGGTGAAGGTGGCGTTCAACGAGTCCGCGGAGGACGAGGCGCGGCTGTCGGCGGAGTTTCAGGAAGCGGCGTACGTCGCCGGCGTGCCCACACCGAAGGTCCGACGTACGACCGACGGGTACGTGGTCGCGGACGTGGGCGGCCGGCAGGTGAGGGTGTACGAGTGGGTCGATCTCGAAGCCCCGGACACTGCTCTCGACCCGGCGCTCGTGGGCACGGTCGTGGCCCGTCTCCACGGCGTGGAAGTTCAGGACCCTCGGCCGGTACACCCGTGGTACTGCGAGCCGGTCGGCGCTGGTCGCTGGGACGAGGTGGTCGAGCAGGCGCGCGCCGCCGGCGCACCGTTCGCCGGTCGGCTCGCCGAGCTGCGCGATGAGCTGGTCGCGCTCGAGTACTGGATCGAGCCGCCCGGGACGGTACGCACATGCCACCGCGACCTGTGGGCCGACAATGTGCTGCCCACGGCGGGTGGCGGGCTCTGCGTCATCGACTGGGAGAACAGCGGATCGGCAGATCCGAGTCAGGAGCTCGCATGCGTGCTGTTCGAGTTCGGGCGCTCCGATCCGGGTCGAGCGCGCGCCCTGATCGCGGCCTACCACGACGCCGGCGGCTCGGGACAGGTCGACCGGCCGGGGCACTTCTCGATGCTCATAGCCCAGCTCGGGCACATCACTGAGATGGCGGCGATGGACTGGTCGCAGCCCAACCACCGCTCCCCCGACCGCGCGGACTCGAACGCCTGGATCAGCGAGGTGCTCGACGATCCACACACCCGCAGGTCGCTTCGAGAGCTCCTCGATGTGGCCCGCGCCATGACGCCCCGCCTGGGGACCTGAGGCTCGGGGCATCTCCAGCACCGGATCTTCACGTACCCAGCCCGTGCGGCCCGGGGCTGGGGCTGGGAGCTGGGCTGAGGGCGCATGTGATCAGGCCACCTCATCCACGGGAGGCGCGCGAGCGCCTGAACGAGTCCGGAGACGTGGGCGATGAGCCTGGTCTGGTCGAGAGCGACAGCGGCGAAGCCGAGTCCTCCGACTGCGGCGGACCAGTCGGCCAGCGCCGCCCGCCCCGGCGGTGCCAGCCTTCGCAGTCCCACCACGAGGCCCAGGCCCAGGAGCGACGTGAGAAGGAAGAGCCACCGAGCAGTCAGCCACCGGGTCGCGCCGTGCTCCACGAGCGCGTCACACCACCCCCGGACGCTCGCCCAGATCTGCTGCTGTGTTCGAGCGTGCGCGGAAACCTGCATCGGCCTTGTGGAGCGGCCCGTACACCGGCAACCGTGTGCCTATGCACCGGTCACGTTGCGTCAAGGTCGGTGGGATCAGCCTGGAGGTCGACGCCGTCGGGGCCGGCGAGCCGGTGGTCATCATCCAGACCGCCCTCGACGCTGACGAGCTGCGCCCGCTGGCTGGGCAGGTGGCGAGGCTCGGGCGCCACCGCTCGCTGCACTACCACCGCCGCGGCTACGGCCGGAGCAGCCCGGTCGACGGTGAGGCATCGATCGCACGCGATGCCGCCGACTGCCGGGACCTGATCAGCGCACTGGGCATCGCACCGGCGCACGTCCTGGGCGCCAGCTACAGCGCGGCGGTGGCCATGACCCTCGCGTCGATGGCTCCCGAGCAGACTCGTACGGTGACTGCCATCGAGGCTCCACCCGGTCGCTCGCCGGAGTTTCGCGCCGCCAACGCCCGACTCTTCGACACCTTCCGACGGCAGGGCGCAGCGGTCGCGCTCGACGAGTTCATGACCATGCTCACCGGTCCCCACTGGCGGGTCGAGCTCGACGGGGCCCATGCCGGCTCCGTGTCCGCGCTGGAGCGGGACGCGGCGACATTCTTCGGGCACGACGTCCCGGCACTTCAGTCCTGGGATTTCGACTCTGCGCAGGCGGTGAGGATCACCTGCCCGGTGTTGTACATCGGGGGCGCGGACACCTGGCCGATCTTCGAGCGCATGCGACGCGAGACGCTGGCGGTGCTCCCACATGCACAGAGCGAGACCATCACCGGCGCCGGACACCTCGTCGCCTCCACCCACCCGGTGGAGACCGCGCACCGAGTCTTCGAGTTCTTGGAACGCCACGCTGACACGGGGTGAACATCTCCGCCCCGCCAGCGGTCGCCCGAGCCCGACGGGTCCTCCGTACGGCCTGCCAGAGCCCGACGGAGGTGCCGGCAACCCGCGCTCAGCCGTCATCCGTCGCAGGACGTCCTGGTCACCGAGGTGCGCCACCACTCGACCCTACGGACGCCCTCGCGGACGCGCGTCCTCGGTGCCCTTCTCGCGCTGAACGACCACGCGTACAGTGACGGACACGTCAGGGCCTCGCTCGTCCCGGGTGGTGCGTGCTGTGGTGCGGATCTCGCTCTACGCCGACGATCGCGCGGCGGCGGTCCCGCTGCCCGGGCTCGGACCCAGCGCAACGGTCACGGCTCACGACGGTGCCCCCGACCACGTCGGCCCGCCGGTGACGGACCGGCTCGCGGCGACCAGCACGGTCGTCGACCTCGAGGTCGACCGGACGCGGGACGCCTGGGACGAGCTGCACCGGATCGTGGGGGCTGCGCCCGGGATCTCCGGGTCGGTCGAGGGCACGGTGCGGCCCGGGGACCCGCTGGCCGCCGGGCTCCTCCCCGCTCGGCCGACGTCCGTCACTGGTCGCAGGGGGCGGTCCGAGCGCCCCGGCCCGGTGCGGGGCCCGCCGGGGAGGGCGTCACGATCGGGCACGCCGACACCGGCTGGGCGCCGCACCCGGCGATCGCGCCGGAGACGTGGGACCTCGCTCGCGCGCTCAACGCCTTCG
This sequence comes from Cellulomonas sp. ATA003, assembly GCF_031582905.1. Classification (NCBI taxonomy): domain Bacteria; kingdom Bacillati; phylum Actinomycetota; class Actinomycetes; order Micrococcales; family Cellulomonadaceae; genus Cellulomonas; species Cellulomonas sp. ATA003. The sequence continues at coordinate 1,203,738 of NZ_CP133990.1, read as the reverse complement.
ACGGGTCACCGGATGCCGGCGACCCGGTGCTGCGCTTCGACCCCTTCGACGGGCACGGGACGGCCACGGCGTCGGTCATCGCCGGCGGGCGCGACCCGGGGCCGGGCACGACGACGATCGCCGGCATCGCACCCCGATCGGTGCTCGTCCCGGCGCGCTGCGCCAACGGCGTCATCCTGTTCTCCGACCAGCTCCTCGCCCGTGCGCTCACCCACTTCGCGGGCCTGGAGCAGGTCGACGTCGTGACGATCAGCCTGGGCGGCATCCCGTCGGTCCTGCTGCATGACGCGCTCACGCGCCTGGTCTGGGACGCCAACGTGATCGTCGTCGCCGCCGCCGGCCAGCGGTTCCCCGCCTGCGTCTACCCCGCCGCGTACGGCGACTGCATCGCCGTCGCGGCCACGACCAGCACGGATCGTCCCTGGCGGCACACGACGGCGTCGCCCCGGATCGACGTCGCCGCGCCCGGCCACGGGGTGTCCGTGGCCGACTTCTCCCGTGACGGCCGGACGCCCGTCGTGCGGGCGGGGTCCGGCACCTCGTACGCGACCCCGCACGTCGCGGGGGCGGCGGCGCTCTGGGTGAGCCACCACGGGCGGGACCACCTGCGCGCGCGGTACCGGGACGGGCCGCCGTTGCAGCACGTGTTCCACGAGCTCCTGCGCACGACGGCCCGACGCCCCGACCCCCTGCCGAGCCCCGGGCCGGACGACGTCCGCTTCGTCGACCTCGTCCGGCCGCTGACCGCCTGGCGCCAGGACCGGTTCGGCGCGGGGATCCTCGACGTCGAGGCCCTGCTGGCCGCCCCTCCCGGCGGGCGGCGGCCCCAGGACGCCACCGCGGCGGAGGGACGACCTCGGGCACTGGTCCGGCGTCCTGGCCGACGTCCTGCACCTGCGGGACGCGGAGTCGACCGACGCCGTGCTGACCGAGCTCGGCATGGCCGACCAGCCGCATCCCGATCTGCTCATGGCCGAGCTGTGCTCGCTGCTGTTCCACGTCGACGCGAGGTCGCTCGCGGGTCTCCAGATGCGCGATCGCCCCACGCGCCTCGACGGGATCCGCACCGTGTGCCGTGCCACGGCGTCCCGCACGCTCCAGCGGGCGGTCCACGTCCCGGTGTGAGGCGCCGCCGGCCGCGCGGCGGCCCGTCGCGCGCGGCGCACCCCCGCGACGGGCCCGAGGTCCTCACGTGCGGCCTTCTCACGTGCGTGGCCCGCCGCTCAGCCCCTAGGGTGCGACCCGGGCGGGACGACGACGGGGAGCATCGGTGCGGCTGGAGTGGTGGTCCCTCGGCGCATGGGCCACCGGGCTCCTCCTGGCCCTCGAGCTGGCCCTGCTGCTCGTCGCGCTCGTCGTCGTCCCCGGGAGCGGCGGCCGTCGTCGGCCCTCGCCTGGATCCTGCTGTTCGTGCTGGTCCCCGTGCTGGGGGCGCTCGTGTTCGCCGTCATCGGCAGCCCGAAGCTGCCCCGCGGGCGCCAGGCCAAGCAGCGCACCATGGACGCACGGATCGACGCGCGGGCCCGCGCCGTCGTGCCGGACGTCGCCGTCCGGGACCAGCACGCGCATACCCCGCCGTGGCTGCCTTCGATCGCCCGGCTCAACCGCACCCTGGGTGCGATGCCGCTGCTCGGCGACAACGACGCGCGCCTGCTGACCGGCACCGACGACCAGCTCGCCGCCCTCGTCGAGGCGGTGCGCGGCGCGCGGCACTACGTGCACGTCGAGTTCTACATCCTGTGCCTGGACACCACGACGGCGCCCTTCTTCGCGGCCCTGTCCGACGCCGTCGCGCGGGGCGTGCGGGTGCGGGTGCTGCTGGACCACCTCGGCTCACGCGGGTACGGCGGGTACCGCGCGACGCTCGCGGAGCTCGACCGCTCCGGGGTCGAGTGGCACCTCATGCTGCCGGTGCAGCCGCTGCGGGGCCGCTACCAGCGCCCGGACCTGCGCAATCACCGCAAGCTCGTCGTCGTCGACGGGGAGCAGGCCTTCCTCGGGTCGCTCAACATGATCGACCCCGGCTACAACCGGGCCGCCAACCGCCGCCGCGGGCTGGTGTGGCGGGACCTGCTGGTGCGCCTGACCGGCCCCGCGGTGCAGGAGGTCGACGGCCTGTTCGTCACCGACTGGTTCAGCGAGACCGACGAGCTGCTCGAGCCGCAGCGCGAGCGCGGGCCGGACGCGCTGCGTCCGGCCGGGGACCTGCTGTGCCAGGTCGTGCCGAGCGGCCCGGGTTTCGACGTCGAGAACAACCTCGTGCTGTTCAACAGCCTCATCTACCGCGCGGAGCGCCGGGTGAGCATCACGAGCCCGTACTTCGTCCCGGACGAGTCGCTGCTCATGGCCATCACGACCGCGGCACGCCGGGGCGTGGACGTCGAGATGTTCGTCGGCGAGACCGGGGACCACCGGGTCACCTTCCACGCCCAGCACTCCTACTACCGCGCATTGCTCGAGGCGGGCGTGCGGCTCCACCTCTACCCGGCGCCGTCCATCCTGCACGCCAAGCACCTGAGCATCGACGAGGACGTCACCGTCGTGGGGTCGTCCAACATGGACATGCGCTCGTTCGGGCTCGTCCTCGAGGTGTCCCTCATGACGTGCGGCCGGGAGTTCGCCGACCAGCTGCGCGCGCTCGAGGACTCCTACCGCGCGGTGTCCCGCGAGCTCACCCTCGAGGAGTGGTCCCGGCGGTCGTTCGGGCACGGGGTCGTCGACGGGCTCGCCCGCCTCACGTCCGCGGTGCAGTAGCCGCGAGCGCGAGCGACGCCGCGCCGGACGGTCAGCTGTCCCCCGGGTTCGCCGACGCCGTCGGCTCCGGCTCGTCGCTCGAGCAGCCCTCGTCGCCCGCGGGCTCGCTGCGCTCGGAGATGCTCTGCCCGCCGCTGTCCCGCACCTCGACGATCGGCGACGCGATGCCGGTGTCCCCGGCGGCCGCGAACGCCGCCTCGCAGACCTCGACCGCGTCCGCGTCGCCGGCGTCGAGCGACGTCGACACCACCACCGTGAACTCGTCGACGTCGACGCTCTGGACCTCGCCGTACCAGGTCTCGGAGCCGGAGGACTCGGCGAACGCCGCCTCGACGTCGTTCGCCGCACCGGCACCCGCACCGGGGGCCGGCGTCTGGACGCCCGCTCCGTCCTCGTCCTCGGGCGCGGTGGTCGTCTCGGGCTCCTGGGTGGAACGCGGGCCGATCAGGTCGGGCGAGATCTCCGGGTCGAGATGACCGGTGCCGCCGGACGTGCACCCGCCGAGGAGGAGAGCTGCCGCCGTCGCTGTCACGAGCCGCTTCATGCTGAGCCTTTCGTCGTCGGACCTGCAGGGACCAGCCTGCCCCAGCCGCGGCGATCGCGTGCGGTGAGGCCCCGTCTTGGCACCCGGTGAGCGGGGCCGCTACGGTCACCGCAGCCGGTACCGGCACCAGGACGACGAGTACGCAAAGGAGAGGACGAGCCGTGGAGCGCCGCAGCACCACCCCGGTCATCTCCCTGGTCACGCCTCCGCTCACCCGCGCCCTGGTCGCGCCGGTGCCCTGTCGCTGTCGTCGGAGCGCCGGCCCAGCGCCTCGTCACCACTGACGACGGCCGGCGCTCGCCCCGCCTCGGCGCGCACCGCGCCGACAGCTCGCCCGGCCCCGCCGAGCCGCACCGCGCACGGCGCACCTCGCTCGCAGGGGCGCACCGGATCGCGCACCGGGCCGGCACCGCCGGCATCACGCGCACCACCCGTTCGAGAGCCCGGGGAACACCCCGGTCGCCGGACGGCGTTCCACCCCCAGCCCCGCACGCTCCCGCACACCCGGGCCGCCCACGGCCCCTTTCCGGAAGAGGACACATGGCTCGCATCTACGACGACGTCACCGCACTGGTCGGCAACACCCCGCTGGTCCGGTTCAACCGACTCACCGAGGGCGCCGGCGCGACCGTCGTCGGCAAGCTGGAGTTCTACAACCCGGCGAGCTCGGTCAAGGACCGCATCGGGGTCGCGATCGTCGACGCCGCCGAGGCCTCCGGCGAGCTGCCCCCGGGCGGCACGATCGTCGAGGCGACCAGCGGCAACACCGGCATCGCCCTGGCCATGGTCGGCGCGGCCCGCGGGTACGACGTCGTGCTCGCGATGCCCGAGACCATGTCCAAGGAGCGCCGCGCGCTGCTGCGCGCCTACGGCGCCGAGCTCGTCCTGACCCCGGGCTCCGGCGGCATGCGGGGCGCCGTCGAGCAGGCGGAGAAGATCGCGGCCGAGCGCCCGGGCGCCGTCCTCGCGCGTCAGTTCGCCAACGCCGCCAACCCCGAGGTGCACCGCCGCACGACGGCCGAGGAGATCTGGGCCGACACCGACGGCGCCGTCGACATCGTCGTCGCGGGCATCGGCACCGGGGGCACCATCACCGGCGTCGGCCAGGTGCTCAAGGAGCGCAAGCCCGGCGGGCAGATCATCGGCGTCGAGCCGGCCGAGTCCCCGATCCTCAACGGGGGCGCCCCCGGCCCGCACAAGATCCAGGGCATCGGCGCCAACTTCGTCCCGGACATCCTCGACACCGCCGTCTACGACGAGATCATCGACGTCGACGCCGACACCTCGGTGGCCGTCGCGCGGGACGCCGCCAAGCGCGAGGGCCTGCTGGTCGGGCTCTCCTCCGGCGCCGCGATCCACGCCGCCGTGCAGGTGGCGCACCGCCCCGAGAACGCGGGCAAGCTGATCGTCGTCATCATCCCGTCGTACGGCGAGCGCTACCTGTCCTCCATCCTCTACGCCGACCTCCTCGACTGAGCGGGCGGACAGCGCACCCATGACACGGCTCCTGCCATGACCGGGCCCCTCCCGTGACCCGGCTCCGGCGCTTCCTCGGCGTGCTCCGCGAGGACCTCGACGCCGCGGTCCGGCGCGACCCGGCCGCGCGGTCGCTCGCCGAGGTCGCCCTCGGGTACCCCGGCGTGCACGCGGTGTGGGGGTACCGGGTCGCGCACCGGATGTGGCGGGAGCCCGGCCTGCGGCTGCCCGCCCGCCTGCTGTCGCAGGCGGTGCGGGCGGCCACCGGGATCGAGATCCACCCCGGCGCGCGGATCGGTCGGCGCCTGTTCATCGACCACGGCATGGGCGTGGTCGTCGGGGAGACCGCCGAGGTCGGCGACGACGTCGTGCTGTTCCACGGCGCGACGCTCGGCGGCAAGGCGATGCGCCGCGGCAAGCGGCACCCCAGCCTGGGCGACGGCGTCGTCGTCGGGGCGGGCGCCAAGGTGCTCGGCCCGGTGTGGGTGGGCGACGGGGCGCAGATCGGCGCGAACGCCGTCGTCATCGCGGACGTCCCGCCCGGATCCGTCGCCGTCGGCGTCCCGGCCCGGGTGCGCCCGCGGCCACGTACGCTGCCCGATGCCGTGGACGTCGACGACCCGGCGATCTACATCTGAGCGGGGTGCTTCCCCGCGGCGACGCGAGGGAGCGTGCGATGCGTCTGGGGTACCACACCGGCTACTGGTCGGCGGGCCCGCCCCGGGCGCGGCCGAGGCCGTCGTCGCCGCCGACCGCCTCGGCTTCGACTCGGTGTGGACCGCCGAGGCGTACGGCTCCGACGCACTGACGCCGCTCGCGTGGTGGGGTGCGCGCACCACCCGCGTCCGGCTGGGCACGGCGATCGCGCAGATCTCCGCGCGCACCCCCACCGCCGCGGCGATGGCCGCGCTGACGCTCGACCACCTCTCCGGAGGGCGCTTCACGCTCGGGCTCGGCGCGTCAGGCCCCCAGGTGGTCGAGGGGTGGTACGGCCAGCCCTACCCGCGCCCGCTCGCCCGCACCCGCGAGTACGTCGCCGTCGTGCGGGACGTGCTGCGCCGCGAGGCCCCGGTGCGGGCCGACGGCGAGTTCTACCGGCTGCCGTACCCCGGCGGCACCGGGCTGGGCAAGGCGCTGCGCTCGACCGTGCACCCGCTGCGCGCCGACCTGCCGATCCACCTCGCGGCCCAGGGGCCGCGCAACATCGCGCTCGCCGCCGAGGTCGCCGACGGCTGGCTCCCGCTGTTCTACTCCCCGCGGATGGACGCGACGTTCCGCGAGCAACTCGCCGACGGCTTCGCCCGGCGGGACGGCGCGCTGCGCCCGGTCGACGCGTTCGAGGTCACCGCGACCGTGCCGATCGTGCTGGACAACGACGTCGAGCGGGCGGCCGACGTCGTCCGGCCGTTCATCGCGCTGTACGCCGGCGGGATGGGCGCTCCCGGCGCGAACTTCCACCGCGACGCCCTCGACCGGCTCGGCTACGCCGAGGCGTGCGACGAGATCGCGGCGCACTACCTGGCCGGCCGCCGGGCGGAGGCGGCCGCGGCCGTCCCGCTCGAGCTCGTCCAGGACGTCGCCCTCGTCGGCCCGCCGGACGTCGTGCGCGCCCAGCTGCCGTCGTGGCGCTCGACCGCGGTGACCACCCTGCTGGTGCAGACCGACCCGCGCACCCTCCCCGCGGTCGCGGAGGTGCTCGCCGACGTGTGACCGCACCGACGGCGCCCTCGCGCCCCGCCGGGCCACCCACCCGTCGGACCACCCGTCGGACCAGCCGTCGGACCAGCCGTCGGACCGGCCGTCGAACCGCCCCGTGGATCGGCGCGGATCTTTTCGTCCCTTTCCTCTACACCTGCCCGAACCGTGTCCGATGGGGAACGTGCAGACCCGGGCGTCACCTCGCCCGACGCCCGCACGGCGGGGCCACCCACCCGGCCGCGCACGCCAGCTCGCATCCCACGGCGACCACTTGGAGACACATGCGACCGCTCACCGACCCGTCCCGCTCGATGGCACGACGGGTCCTGGCCGTCACGCTCGCCGTGCTGTGCATAGCCGGGGGTGTCGCACCCGCACACGCTGCCCCGCTCCCCCGGGGCCCACAGCGCCCGCGCCGGCCCCCCACCCCGTCGACGCCTACGTCCCCTACCAGGGCCAGAGCACCTGCGACCCGACGGTCAAGCCGGGGGCGAAGTACGTCATCGACATGCTGCTCGCCCACTACAAGATCGGCCGCAACGCGGGCATCGCCCGGGGCTGCACCGTGGGCGGGACGAGCGAGCACAAGGAGGGTCGGGCGGTCGACTGGGCGGTCAACGTCGCGAACCCCGCGCAGAAGGCGGCCGGAGACGCGTTCGTCGCCTGGCTGACCGCCGTCGGACCGGACGGCAAGGTCGCCTACAACGCCCGGCGCCTGGGCGTGATGTACGTCATCTGGAACAAGCGGATCTGGAACAACTCCAGCGCGAGCTCGGGGTGGAAGCCCTACACCGGCGCCCAGCCCCACACCGACCACGTCCACATCTCGCTCAGCTGGAACGGCGCCTACCAGCGGACCTCCTGGTGGACCGGCACGGCGCTCCCCACCGAGGCCACGACGAGGCGGTACGTCGCGCTCGTGTACGGGCACCTGTTCAACCGTCAGGTCGACCCGTCCGGCCTGACGACCTGGACCACCGCGCTGACCAGCGGGGTGCCGCGCACGGCCGTGGCGGACTCGATCACGTCGTCCACCGAGTACCGCTCCGGCCTCATCAACGGTGCGTACCGCGAGTTCCTCGGTCGCTCGGCGGAGCCGGCGGGCCTGGCAGGGTGGTTGCAGCACATGGTGCGCGGCTCGACGATCCAGACCATGGAGTCGGGCTTCCTGGCATCGCCGGAGTACTACGGCAAGGCGGGGTCCACGGACGCCGGCTGGGTGCAGATGCTGTACCGGCACGTGCTGTCGCGCGAGGCCGCGCCGGCCGAGATCCAGGGGTGGGTCGACAGGCTGAGCCAGGGCACCAGCCGGCAGGCCGTGGCCATGGGGTTCCTGATCTCCACCGAGCGGCTCACCACCGTCGTCGACGGCTACTACCAGCACCTCCTGGGGCGGGGCATCGATCCCGCCGGCCAGCGCACGTGGGTCTCCTCGATCCAGAACGGCGTGCGCACGGAGCAGATCATCGCCAGCATCGTGGCGAGCGCCGAGTACTACCTCAAGGCCGAGAACTACCGGGGTGAGTCGCGCCGGCGCGCCATCCGCGCACGGCACCGCTCACCCCAGGACGACGACGCTCTCGAACGAGTCCGCACCGAGACGGCCGATCGCTGCGAGGCGGTCCCCGAGCACGATGACCCGCTCGGCCCCGGCCGGCAGGCCGCTGCGCCACAGGCGGTCGCCGTCGGCGACCCGGAACACGGTCAGGTGCAGCGCGCCGTCGGCGCTCCCCGGGACGGCGACCCGCACGCCGTCGGTGAGCGGCGTGCTGAGCGCGGGGTCCTCACCGCTCTCCAGCGGGGTCGACCAGAGGACCTCGCCGGTCCGCACGTCCCAGGACTCCATCGTGCCGTGACCGTGCACGACGAGGCGCCCGCCGATCCGCACGAGGACCCGAATCGGGGCGGGGCGGTCCCACAGCACGTCACCCGAGCCGACGTCGAGGCCGCGCAGACGCTCGTCGTCCTCCGCGCTCACCAGCACCACGTCCGGCGCGCTGCCGTCGTCCACCTCTGCCTCCACCGGCTCGCCCGGGAGGACGGCACCGGGGTGCCGTCCGGGGCGTGCCACCGGCCGACCGCGCGCGAGGACCACACGCCGAAGCCGACGCCGGGATGGCTGACGACCTGGACGGACTGCGCACCGCGGCCCGCTCGGTCACTCTCCCAGCGACCGAGCTCGCGCCCGTCCCGGGCGTCGAGGACCACACCGGTGCGGTCCTCGACGGCGACGACGGCGGCGTCGGCGTGGACGCGGGGGCCGTCCGGCCCGCGCGGGACCCGGAGGCCCTCGAGCGGCGTCCGCCACCGCTCCGTCCCGCCGACGAGCTCGTGGCGGGCGATCGTGAGCCGGCCGTCCGTGACGCCCAGGAGGACGACGTCGTGCTCGGCGGCGTCCCCGGTCAGGAGCGCGGTGGGCCCGGTCAACGGGGCGAGGACCGTGCCGTCCGCGGCGTCCACGGCGCGCAGCGACACCCGGTCACCGACCGCCCGGCCGCGCCCCCCGACGCCGAAGCACAGCAGGCGCCCCGTGTCGTCCGGTGACGGGACGGTGAGGGGCAGGACGCGCCCGCGCCGGGCAGCGGCACGGACCACCGACGGTCCCCTGTCCCGGCGTCACGCCCGACGAGGGTGTCCTCCTCGATCGTCACGACCCGCCCGGGCGCCGCGGTCACGGCCGAACGCCGCGGCAGCCGCCACTGCTCATCGAGCCGATCACCGAGCGTGATGACCACGCCCGGGACGCCTGCGACGGCGGCGAGCGCCGCGGCCTCGCGACGCTCCGCGACGACGTCGGCCAGCCCGAGCAGGGCGACCACGAGCACGAGGGCGACGCCGCCGAGGACCGTCCGGCGCCGGGGCCGGCGCGGCCGCGGCCGTCGCCGCCCAGGCCCGGCTGCCGTCACGCCGTCGTCGGGCGTGCTGCCCGGTCCGGCCGGTGGCGCGCCGCGCGGGGGCGCCCCGTCCGTCGGGGAGCCCTCCTCGAGGACGACCTCGACGAGCCGGGGCTCGTCCCTGCGCGTCATCCCGTCAGCGTGGCACGTCCAGCAGGCGGGCACCGCTTTGCCCCCGTGCAGGTCCGGGGTTACTGTCGGCCGTGTTCCCACTTGCTGAACGTATCCGTCTCAGCATCTGACATTCTCGGAGAGGAGGCAGCGCCATGACGGCTCGCACCACCGCGACCATGGCGCTGCTCATGCCGGTCGGGACCCGCTGCCGGTGCTGTCCGGCCCCCTGCTGTCCGCAGCACCTCCGCGCCGCCTGACGCCGCGCAGCCCGACGCGGCTGCCGAGACGCAGGCCTCGCATCCCGAGCCGGCGTCACCGGCCCCCGTCCGCGCCCCGCACCCTCTCGGCAAGGAACGCCCCATGTCGCTCACCGCGCTCTCCCACCCCGACACCGGCACCAGCACCGCCCTGCCCGTCTCCCTCCAGAAGGTCGGCCGCACCTTCGCCACGCCGAGCGGAGCCCGCACCGTCCTCGCCGAGGTCGACCTCGACCTGCACGCGGGCGAGATCGTCGCGCTCATCGGACCGTCGGGGTGCGGCAAGTCGACCCTGCTGCGCCAGGTCAGCCGCCTGGACAACCCCGACCGCGGCGCCGTCCTGGTCGGCGGCACGAGCGCGGGCGGGATCGACCCGCGGTGCGCGGTCGCCTTCCAGGAGCCGCGACTGCTGCCGTGGCGCACGCTCCGCCAGAACGTCGCGCTCGGCCTGCCGTCCGGCACGGCCAAGGACGCCGGCGCGGCGCGCGTCGACGAGCTGCTGCACCTCGTCGGCCTCGAGGCGTCCGCCGGGCTGCGCCCGCGTCAGGTCTCGGGCGGGATGGCGCAGCGCGCCGCGCTCGCCCGGGCGCTCGCCCGCGACCCCGGCGTCCTGCTGCTCGACGAGCCGTTCGGCGCGCTGGACGCGCTGACCCGGCTGCAGATGCAGGAGCTGCTGCTCGAGGTGCACGCCGCCGAGCCGACCACCGTCCTCCTCGTGACCCACGACGTGGAGGAGGCGCTCTACCTCGCCGACCGCGTCGTCCTGCTCGGCACCCCGACCCCGGACGCCCCGGGCTCCGTCCGGCGCGTCATCGACGTCCCGGGCGAGCGCCCGCGGGACCGCGCCTCCGGCGCTCTCGCCGAGCTGCGCGCGGAGCTGCTCGAGGGCCTCGGCGTCGACACCCACCACACCCGCACGGCAGTCGGCGCGACCCCCACCGTCGCGACGCCCACCACTGCGCCCCGCACCACCGTGCCGCCCGCCACGGGCCGGACCACCACCACAGACCCTGCCGCCGACCGCCCGGTCGCGTCGGCACCTCGCTCCACCCACGACACGGAGATCCCCCGATGAACGCACGCCGTCCCCTGACCTTCACCGCGACCGCCCTCGCCGCCGCCCTGATGCTCAGCGGCTGCGTCGCGGGCGAGGGCTCCGCGGACGCCGCCCCCGCCGCCCCGGACGCCGCCGGTGCCGAGGCCACGGGCTGGAGCGACGACCAGCTCACGCTCGACTTCGCCACCTACAACCCGCTGAGCCTGGTCATCAAGGACCAGGGCTGGCTCGAGGAGACGCTCGGCGACGACGTCGAGGTGACCTGGCTCCAGTCCGCGGGTTCCAACAAGGCCAACGAGGCACTCAAGGCCGGAGCCGTCGACGTCGGCTCGACCGCGGGCTCCGCCGCCCTGCTCGCCCGCGCCAACGGCTCCCCCATCAAGACGATCGACATCTACTCCCAGCCCGAGTGGTCCGCGATCGTCGTGCCCGCCGACTCCCCCATCACCGACGTCGCACAGCTGGCCGGCACCTCGGTCGCCGCGACCAAGGGCACCGACCCGTACTTCTTCCTGCTGCAGTCCCTCGACGCCGCGGGGGTCGCGCTCGACGACGTCGAGGTGCAGAACCTCCAGCACGCGGACGGCAAGACGGCGCTCGAGACCGGCAGCGTCCAGGCGTGGTCGGGGCTGGACCCGCTGATGGCGGCGAGCGAGGCGACCGCCGGCTCGAAGCTGATCTACCGCAACATCGACTTCAACACCTACGGCTTCCTCAACGCGACCGAGTCCTTCCTCGAGGAGAACCCGGACCTCGCCCAGCTCGTCGTCGACGCCTACGAGAAGGCGCGCGCCTGGGCGCAGGAGAACCCGCAGGAGGTCGTGCGGATCCTCGCCGAGGTCGCCGCGATCGACCCCGTGGTCGCGGAGAAGGTCATCGTCGAGCGCACGAACCTCGGGGTCGACCCCGTCCCCGGCCAGGCCCAGCTCGACGTGCTCGAGGTCGTCGGCCCGATCTTCGTCGAGTCCGGCGACGTCGCGAGCCAGGCCGACATCGACCGCGCCCTGAACTCCCTGCTCGACGACTCGTTCGCGACCCAGGCGGACCCGTCGACCGTCGCCGGCTCCTGACCGCACGCTCCCCCGCGTTGAAAGGCACCACGATGGACCTCGTCGGAGGCACCGGCTCCGCTCCGGTCATCGACCGTGACGGCAGGCCGCTGCGCGCGCTGAACCAGTACGACACGGACGCGGCTCGGGAGGCGGCGTCGCCCGCGGGACCGGGCCCCGGCGGTCGCGGTGGCGCCGGCCCGGTCCCCGGTGGCCGGCCGCGCCTCACCGACCGGCGCGCGGTGCGCCTCGTCCTCGCCGCGGTGGTGCCGCTGCTCATCGTCGCCGTCTGGCAGTGGGTGAGCGTGACCGGGCTCGTCGCCTCCTACCTCCTGCCCGCGCCGGCCGCGGTGTGGCGGGCGGGGGTCGACCTGGTGGAGCGCGGCGAGCTCGGCATGCACGTCGCGATCTCGGTGCAGCGCGTCTTCATCGGCTTCGCGATCGGAGCGGTTCTCGGGCTGCTCGCCGGCGCCGTCGTCGGCCTGTCCCGGCTCGGCGACGTCCTGCTGTCGTCGACGCTCGGCGCCGTCCGCGCGGTCCCGTCGCTCGCCTGGGTCCCCCTGCTCATCCTGTGGATGAAGATCGGCGAGGACTCGAAGATCACCCTCATCGCGATCGGGGCGTTCTTCCCCGTCTACACCACGGTCGCCGCCGCCCTCCGGCACGTCGACCACCACCTCGTCGAGGTCGGCCGGGCGTACGGGTTGCGCGGTGCGTCGCTGTTCTCCACGGTGCAGCTGCCGGCCGTGCTCCCCAGCGTGGTCTCCGGGTTGCGGCTGGCGATGGCGCAGGCGTGGCTGTTCCTCGTCGCGGCCGAGCTCATCGCGTCGTCCATGGGCCTCGGCTTCCTGCTCATGGACTCCCAGAACAACGGGCGCACCGACCGCATGCTCCTCGCCATCGCGTTGCTCGCGGTGCTCGGCAAGATCACCGACTCCCTCATCGGCCTCGCCGAGAAGCGCCTGCTGCGGCGGTGGGCATGACCAGCACGGGCACGGCCGCCGCGGGCACGGCCGCCACGGACCTCGACCGGCACCGCACCTACCCGCCGCCGGCCGGTCTCGCGGCGACCGCGAACGTCACCGCGGACGCCTACGCCGAGGCCGACGCCGACCCGGTCGCCTTCTGGGAGCGCGCCGCGGACCGCCTCGTGTGGGCGGAGCGCTGGCACACCGCGCACACCTGGGAGCCGGCGACCCGCGGCGAGCCCACACCGGACGACCCGGACGGCGAGCTGAGCGTCCCGGTCGCCCAGTGGTTCCTCGGCGGGAAGCTCAACGTGGCGGTCAACTGCGTCGACCGGCACGTCGCGGAGGGCCGCGGCGAGAAGGTCGCCCTGTACTTCGAGGGCGAGCCCGGCGACCGCCGCGCGGTCACCTACGCCGACCTGCAGCGGGAGGTCTCCCGCGCCGCGAACGCGCTCCTCGCGCTCGGTGTGGGCAAGGGCGACCGGGTCGTGGTGTACCTGCCCGTGCTCGTCGAGACGGTCGTCATCACGCTCGCGATCGCCCGGATCGGGGCCATCCACTCGCTCGTGTTCGGCGGGTTCTCCGCCGAGGCCGTCCGCTTCCGCCTCGAGGACACCGGCGCGAAGCTGCTGGTCACGAGCGACGGGCAGTTCCGTCGCGGTACGGCGGTGGCGACCAAGGCCGCGGCCGACGCCGCCGTCGCCGGCCTGCCGGGCGCGGACGCGCAGGGCCGCGGGTCCGCCGTCGAGCACGTGCTCGTCGTCCGGCGGACCGGCGACCGGACCCCGGACGTCCCGTGGACACCGGGGCGGGACGTGTGGTGGCACGACGCGATGGCCGCCGCCGACGACGTCCACGAGCCCGAGGCCTTCGACTCCGAGACCCCGCTGTTCGTCATCTACACCTCCGGGACGACCGGGAAGCCCAAGGGCCTCGTGCACACGTCCGGCGGCTACCTCACCGGCGCCTCCTACACGCACTGGGCGCACTTCGACGCGCGTGCCGACGACGTCCACTGGTGCACCGCGGACCTCGCGTGGGTCACCGCGCACACCTACGAGATCTACGGGCCGCTGGCCAACGGGCTGACCCAGGTCCTCTACGAGGGCACCCCGGGCGTCCCGACGCCCGCGCGGCACTGGGAGATCATCGAGCGCTACGGCGTCACGACGTACTACACCGCGCCGACCCTCATCCGGACCTTCATGACGTGGTTCCCGGACGGCCCCCCGCCCGAGCACGACCTGTCGTCCATCCGCCTGCTCGGGACCGTCGGCGAGTCGATCAACCCCGAGGCGTGGGCGTGGTTCCACCGGCACATCGGCCGGGGCGAGGCCCCCGTCGTCGACACGTGGTGGCAGTCGGAGACCGGCGCGGCCGTCGTCGCCCCGCTGCCCGGCGTCACCACGCTCAAGCCCGGCTCGGCGACACACGCCTCCCCGGCGCCTCGGTGCGCGTGGTCGACGACGCCGGCGACGACGTCGCACCCGGTCAGCACGGCCTGCTCGTCATCGACCGCCCGTGGCCGGCGATGGCCCGGACGATCTGGGGCGACCCCGAGCGGTACCGGGACGCGTACTGGCGCCGGTTCGCCGACCGCGGGTACTTCCTCGCCGGCGACGGCGCCCGGGTCGACGAGGACGGCCACGTGTGGGTGCTCGGCCGCGTCGACGAGGTCATCAACGTCTCGGGCCACCGGCTCTCGACGATCGAGATCGAGTCCGCGCTGGTCGCGCACCCGGCGGTCGGCGAGGCCGGGGTGACCGGCGTCGCCGACCCGACCACGGGCCAGGCCGTCGCCGCGTTCGTGGTCCCCGCCGTCCCGCCCGCCCCCGCGCCCGACGACGTCGCCGACTGGCGTCCGGAGGACCTCGCCGCGTGGCGCGCCGAGGCGGACCGCCTGCGCGCCGTCCTGCGCGACCACGTCGCGCACGAGATCGGGCCGATCGCCAAGCCGCGGGACGTCGTCGTCGTCCCGGAGGTGCCCAAGACGCGGTCCGGGAAGATCCTGCGCCGCCTGCTCGCCCAGCTCTCCGCGCGGGAGACACTCGGTGACACCACCTCGCTGCAGAACCCGTGGGCGGTCGCGCAGGTCGACACCGTCCTGCACGCACCCGCACCCGCACCTGCGCGACCCGCAGCACCCGCAGCACCCGCAGCACCGTCTGAAGGGACACCCACCGCATGACCGCCGACCGCCGCTGGGGCTTCCGTACCCGCGCCCTGCACGCCGGAGGCGTCCCCGACGCCACCACCGGCGCGCGCGCCGTCCCGATCTACCAGACGACGTCGTTCGTCTTCAACGACACCGCCGACGCCGCGAACCTGTTCGCGCTGCAGAAGTACGGGAACATCTACTCCCGCATCGGCAACCCGACCGTCGCCGCGCTCGAGGAGCGCATCGCCTCGCTCGAGGGCGGCATCGGCGCGGTCGCGACGTCGTCCGGCATGGCGGCGGAGTTCATCACCTTCGCCGCGCTCGTCGGCGCGGGCGACCACGTCGTCGCGGCTGCCTCGCTGTACGGCGGCACGGTCACCCAGCTCGACGTGACCCTGCGCCGGTTCGGCGTCGAGACGACCTTCGTCGGCGGCACCGACCCGGCCGCCTACGCCGCGGCGATCCGCCCGGAGACCAAGGTCGTGTACGCCGAGGTCATCTCCAACCCGTCCGGTGAGATCGCGGACCTCGAGGGGCTCGCGCGCGTCGCTCACGACGCCGGCGTGCCGCTGGTCATCGACGCGACGCTCGCGACCCCCTACCTCGTGCGGCCGATCGAGCACGGCGCGGACATCGTCATCCACTCCGTCACGAAGTTCCTCGGCGGCCACGGCACGACCCTCGGCGGCGTCGTGGTGGAGAGCGGACGGTTCGACTGGGGCAACGGCAAGTTCCCGCAGATGACCGAGGCCGTGCCGTCCTACGGCGGCGTGAGCTGGTGGGAGAACTTCGGCGAGTACGGGTTCCTGACGAAGCTGCGCAGCGAGCAGCTGCGCGACATCGGCCCGTCGCTGTCCCCGCAGTCCGCGTTCAACCTGCTGCAGGGCGTCGAGACGCTCCCCCAGCGCCTGGACGCGCAGATCGCGAACGCGCGCACGGTCGCGGAGTGGCTCGAGGCCGACGATCGCGTCGCCTACGTCAACTGGGCCGGCCTGCCCAGCCACCCGCACCACGAGCGGGCGAACCACTACCTGCCGCAGGGCCCCGGGGCGGTGTTCGCCTTCGGTCTGCGGGACACCCCGACCCGGGCGGGCCGCGAGGTCGGCCGGCGCTTCATCGAGTCGCTGCAGCTCGCGAGCCACCTCGCCAACGTCGGCGACGCCCGCACCCTCGTCATCCACCCGGCGTCGACGACGCACCAGCAGCTGACCGCCGAGCAGCTCGCCGTCGCGGGGGTCCCGGAGGACCTCGTGCGGATCAGCGTGGGCCTGGAGGACGTCGACGACATCCTGTGGGACCTCGACCAGGCGCTGACCGCCGCGACCGCGGCCGACGACGCCGCCGGGACCGCACCGGCGATCGACGAGGCGCTCCCCGGCGCACTCGAGGGGTGACGGCATGACCGACGCCTGCGCGCTGCCCGGCGCCCGTCCCGTCCCCGCGGAGGTCGACGCGCCGAGCGTCACCGGCGCGGCCACCACTGCCACGACCCCGGCCGCGCAGCAGACGCCGCTCCAGCGCGACGAGGCCCCGCCGACGCGAACCTGGGTCGGGCCGAGCGCCCCGGAGCGGCTCGCACTGCTGCGGCGCACGAGGTCCATCGCGATCGTCGGTGCGTCGGCGAACCCGTCCCGCGCGAGCTACTTCGTCGCGACGTACCTGCTGTCGTCGTCGCCGTACGACGTCTACTTCGTCAACCCCCGCGCGAGCGAGATCCTCGGTCGTCCGGTGTACCCCTCGCTCGAGGCGCTGCCCGTCGTCCCGGACCTCGTCGACGTGTTCCGCCGGCACGACGACCTGCCCACCGTCCTCGACGAGACCCTCGCCGTGGGCGCGAAGACGCTGTGGCTGCAACTCGGGTCGTGGCACGAGGACGTCGCCCGGCGCGCCGAGGACGCGGGGCTCGACGTCGTCATGGACCGGTGCGTGAAGATCGAGCACGCCCGCTTCCACGGCGGGCTGCACCTCGCCGGCTTCGACACCGGGGTGATCAGCTCGCGTCGGGCGCTGTAGCCGGCCCGTCGTCGGGCCCGGCAGCGACGTCGTCGGGCCCGACGGCGGACGCCGCCTCGGGGGCGTCGTCGGGCCACCACAGGGCACGACGCAGGTCGACGCGTGCGCCGTCCGCGGTCAGGGGCGTGCTCTCCGCACGCCAGGCTGCCAGCGCCCGCGTCGCGTGCGCCGCGGGCGGGCGACCGGCCGCGTTGACCACGCGCCACCACGGGACGCCGGACCCCGCGCGGGACAGCACCGCACCGACCTGACGCGGGCCGCCGCGCGGACGGCCCTCGGCGGCGGCGAAGGCGTCCGCGACGACGTCGGCCACCGTGCCGTACGTCATCACGCGCCCCGGCGGGACGGCGTCGACCAGGTCGAGGACCGCCTCCAGGTAGTCCTCGTCCACGCCGATCGCTCCCCTGGGTCTGTCTGGTCGCGGCGGTCGCTCAGTCGCGGTGCAGCAGCACGAGCGCGCGGTCGTCGGAGTCGCCCGTCCCGACGCCGGCGAGCACCGCGTCGGCGCCGCCGCGGCCGGTGGCCACCACCCGCTCGGCGACCCCGAGGAGCCGGTCGATGCCGAGCTCGAGGTCCGCGCCCGGCGTCTCGACCATGCCGTCGGTGTAGAGCATGAGCAGGTCGCCCGGCAGGAGGCGGCCGGTATGGGTGCGGAAGCGCGGGTCCGCGACGATCCCGAGCGCCGGGCCGCCCACGGTGTCGAGCACCTCGAAGACGCCGGAGCCGGCGTGCCGCTGCACCGCCGGCGGGTGGCCGGCCCCGGCGACCCAGTAGTCCCCGGTCGCCGGGTCGACGGCGACGTGGACCGCCGTCGCGAAGCCCTCGTCCCAGTCCTGCCGCAGCAGGTACTCGTTGGCGGCGGTGAGGAAGCGGTCACGCGGCATGGCGCCGAGCAGCCCGCCGAAGGCCCCGGACAGGAGCAGCGAGCGCACCCCGGCGTCCTGCCCCTTGCCGGAGACGTCGACGAGCACGATCTCCAGGGTGCCGTCGACCGCGGACCTCGACGCGACGAGGAAGTCACCGGAGAACCCCTCGCCGTACGCGGCCCGCAGCGCCCGGTCGACGCGCCAGCCCGGCGGCAGCGACGGGATGCGTCCGTGCGCCTCGAGCCGATCCCGCAGGTCGACGAGCATGACGTTGCCGGACGCACCCCGCAGGCCCAGGCGCTCGTTGCGGCGCGCGAACCCGAGCACGGACGCGAGCGCGACGACCTGGACGAGGGCGACGCCGGGGTTGAGCGGGGCCGTACCCGAGAAGTGCAGCGTCGCCACCTCGAGCACGATGAGCCCGCAGACGACGAGCGTCCCGCGCAGCCGCAGGAGGTAGCCCGCGACGAGCATGAGCAGCACCATCGTCGAGGGCGGGACCCACAGCCGGACCGTGGCGATCCCGACGGCGACCAGCAGGCTGACCGCGACGAGCGCTGCCGTCAGCGCGCCCTGACGGGACACGCCGGCGCGCTGCAGCCATGCCGGGAGCCGCCGGACGAGGTGCGAGCGTCGCGGTCCGGCAAAGCCCTGGGTCCTCACGCGGTGAGGGTATCGAGGAGACGGCTCACGTCGTCGACGGGCACCATGTGGCGCATGACCACCTCGCCGGGCCCGTCCTCCCTCCCCGCCGGACCCTCGCCCCTCCCCGCGGGCTACCGTCTCGTCGACCCCCGGGACCGCCGCGGGGAGTTCCTCGAGGTCGACCGGTTGGCGTTCGCGATGGCGACCGACCCCGAGGTCGACGCCGTCGTCCCGGTGACCCTGGACTGGGAGCGCACCGTCGGCGTCGAGGCCGCGGACGGCCGCCTCGCCGGCGTGCACGCCTCCTACCCGTTCTCGCTGCCGGTGCCGGGCGGCGCGGTGGCCACGGCCGGGCTCACGTGGGTCGGCGTCCGGCCCGACCACCGGCGTCGCGGCCTGCTCGGCGCGATGATCGCGACGCACTTCGAGCGGTCCGCCGCGCGCGGCGAGCCGGTGTCCGCGCTGTTCGCCGCCGAGTCCGGCATCTACGGACGTTTCGGCTACGGCTGCGCCGCGGACGATCTGCGCGTGACGCTCACCCGCGGCACCGCGCTGCGGGACGTGCCCGGCTCGGAGGCGCTCGACCTGCGACTGGAGACCCTCGACGTCGAGGAGCACCTCGAGACGGTCGAGCGCGTGCACGCCGCCGCGGGGCGGGGACGACCGGGGTGGATCCTGCGGGACACCGACGTGCTGCGCCGCCGGCATCTCGTGGACCCGCCGGCGTGGCGGTTCGGTGGGGAGCCGCTGCGGATCGTCACCGTGCGGGGCACGGGTGCCGACGGCGGCGGTTCTGACGGCGCTGGTGACGGCGCTGGTGACGGCGGCGGCGTGCGCGGCTACGCGCTGCTGCGGCGGACCGAGCGCTGGGAGGACGGTCGGCCGCGCGGCAAGGTCGAGCTGCGCGAGCTGGTGGCGCTCGATGCGGCCGCCGCCCACCGGCTGTGGTCCTTCGTGCTCGACCTGGACCTCACCTCGACCGTCGAGGGCCCTCCGCTGCCCGTCGACGACGCCCTGCCCCAGCTGCTCGCCGACCCGCGCGAGGCGGTGGCGCGACTGCGGGACAACCTGTGGGTCCGACTGCTCGACCTGCCGGCGGCCCTGACGGCGCGGCGCTACGCCGCCCCGCTCGACGTCGTCCTGGGCGTGACCGACGACCGCCTGCCGCAGAACGCCGGGACGTGGCGGCTGCGCACGACCCCCACCGACGACCCGGGCGAGCACGCCGCGACCGTCGAGCGGTCCACCGACCCGGCCGACGTCACGCTCGACGTCCGGGAGCTGGGCGCCGCCTACCTCGGCGGCCGGGCGCTGGGGGCGCTCGCCGCGGCGGGGCTGGTTACCGAGCACCGGCGAGGGGCGCTCGCGACGACGTCGACGGCCTTCGGCTGGCCGGTCGCGCCGGTGTGCACCTGGGGTTGGTAGGTCACCGAGGGCCCAGCGATCAGCGACCGGCTTCGTAGGCCGCGAGCAGGTCGATGCGGCGCTGGTGGCGCGGGTCGCCGGAGAACGGCTCCGCGAGGAACGCCTCGACGAGCGCGACGGCGTCGTCCGGCGAGTGCTGCCGTGCGCCGATCGACAGGACGTTCGCGTCGTTGTGCTGACGCGACAGGCGCGCGGTGTCCTGGTTCCAGGCGAGGGCGGCGCGCACCCCCGGGACCTTGTTGGCGGCGATCTGCTCGCCGTTGCCCGACCCGCCCAGGACGATGCCCAGGGAGCCGGGCTCGGCGACGACGGCCTCCCCGGCGCTGAAGCAGAACGGGGGGTAGTCGTCCTGCGCGTCGTAGGTGTGCGCCCCGTGGTCGACGACGTCGTGCCCGCCGGCTCGCAGGTGCTCCGCGAGGTGCTCCTTGAGCTCGAACGCGGCATGGTCGGCGGCGAGGTGGATGCGCATGCGCTCATCCTGCCGCACCTCGCGCGTGCCGGTCGCCTAGTGTGTCCGACGGCGTGGCCACGGCACACGGCGATCCGGCCACCTCGCCACCGGCGTCGTCTGCCACCGGCGACCTGGCCATCGGACGAAGAGGAGCCCCACCACACATGGCAGCCAGCGGCATCGACACCAGCGCCCTCGACCCGGCGGTCCGCCCCCAGGACGACCTCTACCGGCACGTCAACGGACGCTGGCTCGCCGAGCACGTCATCCCCGCCGACCGCGCCATGGACGGGGCGTTCCGCGCCCTGCACGACCGCGCCGAGGAGCACGTGCGCGAGATCGTCGAGGACGCCGCCCACCGGTCCGACGCGGCGACGGCCGGGGAGGCGGGTGCGGTCGGGACCGGCCCCATCGCGGTCGAGGCGCAGATCGGTGCGCTGTACCGCAGCTTCATGGACACCGATGCGGTCGAGCGACTCGGCACCGAGCCGCTCGCCGTCGACCTGGCGCTGGTCACCGGCGCGACGTCCACGGGTGACCTCGTCGGCGCGCTCGGATCGCTGCAGCGTGGCGGCGTCGGCGGCGCGGTCGGCTTCTGGGTCGACAACGACGCGAAGGAGCCCACGCGCTACGTCGTGCACCTGTACCAGTCGGGGCTGGGCCTGCCGGACGAGTCGTACTACCGCGAGGACCGCTACGCCGCCGTCCGCGAGGCGTACCGGCCGCACGTGGCGCGCATGCTCACCCTGGCTGGCGTGGCCGCAGGCGACGCCGCCGACGACGCCGCGGCACGCGTGCTCGCGCTGGAGACGAAGCTGGCCGCGGACCACTGGGACGTCGTGACCGACCGGGACGCCGACCTGACCTACAACCCCCTGACGCTGGCCGAGCTCGCCGAGCGGGCACCCGGCTTCGACTGGCGGGCCTGGGTGGCCGCCCTCGGTGCACCGGTCGAGGCGATGGAGCACCTCGTCGTGCGCGAGCCGTCCTACGCCGAGACGTTCGCGCGGCTGTGGACCGAGGAGCCCTTCGAGGACTGGCAGGCGTGGCTCGCGTACCACGTGGTCAGCGCGCGGGCGCCGTACCTGTCGTCGCAGCTGGTCGAGGCGAACTTCGACTTCTACGGACGCACGCTCACCGGCGCGCAGGAGCTGCGGGACCGCTGGAAGCGCGGTGTCGCGCTGGTCCAGGCCGTGCTCGGCGAGGCGGTCGGCAAGGTCTACGTCGAGCGTCACTTCCCGCCGTCGCACCGCCAGCGGATGGAGCGGCTCGTCGAGACGCTCGTCGAGGCGTACCGCGAGTCGATCACCGCGCTGGACTGGATGGGCGAGGGCACCAAGGTCAAGGCGCTGGCCAAGCTCGACGCGTTCACGCCGAAGATCGGCTACCCGGTGAAGTGGCGCGACTACTCCGCGCTCGTGCTCGCCGCCGACGACCTGCTCGGGAACGTGCGCCGCGCGTCGGCCTTCGAGCAGGACCGGGAGCTCGCGAAGATCGGCAGGCCGATCGACCGCGACGAGTGGTTCATGACCCCGCAGACGGTCAACGCCTACTACAACCCCGGCATGAACGAGATCGTCTTCCCCGCGGCGATCCTGCAGCCGCCGTTCTTCGACGCCGACGCCGACGACGCCGTCAACTACGGCGGCATCGGTGCGGTCATCGGGCACGAGATCGGCCACGGCTTCGACGACCAGGGCTCGAAGTACGACGGCGAGGGCCGCCTCGAGGACTGGTGGACCGCGGACGACCGCACCGAGTTCGAGGTGCGCACAAAGGCGCTCATCGCGCAGTACGACACCTACGTGCCGACGCAGCTCGACGGCACCGAGCACCACGTCAACGGCGCCCTGACCATCGGCGAGAACATCGGCGACCTCGGCGGGCTGTCGATCGCCATCAAGGCCTACCGGATAGCCCTCGGCACGTCGCTCGACGAGGCACCGGTGGTCGACGGGCTCACCGGGCTCCAGCGCGTGCTCATCGGCTGGGCGCAGGTGTGGCAGTCCAAGGGCCGCGACGAGGAGGTCGTCCGTCGGCTGGCGACCGACCCGCACGCGCCGAACGAGTTCCGCTGCAACGGCGTGCTGCGCAACATCGACGAGTTCTACACCGCGTACGACGTCGTCCCCGGAGACGGTCTCTACCTCGCACCCGGGGAGCGCGTGCGCATCTGGTGACGCGCGGCCGGTAGGCACGACGGCGGGCCCGGCACCTCCTTCGCGGGAGGTGCCGGGCCCGCCGCATGCCCTGTGTGCGGCTAGGGCGTCGCCGCCGCGGACGTGGCGGACGGCTGCGAGGTGAGGACCACCGTGGCGCCGCCCGCCTCGACCGCCTGGAGCGTCCGCAGCTGCAGCAGCCCCGGCTGGGCGTCGACGAGCTTCGCCGCGTTCGCCAGCGCCCGCGTGGCCGCGACCTCCGACCGCGCGCGCTCGAGCGACGCGAGCCCGAGCGCCCGCGCCGTCGCCACCTCTGCCGCCGCGTGACGCAGCTCCGGCGGCACGACGACGTCGCGCACGGCGAGCCGCTCGACCGCGAGGCCGACCTCCGCCGCGGCCGAGGCGACCGCGGTGCGCAGGCGAGCGGACAGCTCCGCGCGCTCGGCGAGGAGCTGGTCGAGCGTGCGGCTGACCACCTCCTCGCGCAGCGCGAGCTGGAGCGCGGTGTGGAGGAAGGCGTCCGGGTCGTCCACCGCCTCGTGCCACGTCCGGGGCGACGTGACGCGGACGGTCGCCGTGAGGCTCACCTTGACCGGCAACCCGTCCGCGGTCAGCACCTCCTGCAGCGGGACGACGACGAGCCGCGGCCGCACGGCGACGCGCACCACGCGCCGGCGCCACCGGCCGAGCTGGTGGCGTCCGGGTCCGAGCTCGCGCTCGAACCGTCCGTCCCGGTGCACCAGCACCCGCTCCCACTCCTGCACGACGATCCGCATCCGGCGTCCTCCACGCACTCGTACCCGCCGTCTCTCGGCCGGTCCGTCCTGTCCCTCTGCCCGCCCGCCGCAGCGCGGACCGGCCGACGCGGGGTCGGGCGCTCACGGGGGACGTCCGGGGTGACCCGACGTCGCAGACCGTGACCGCCCTGGGTGACCGCGCGTCGGCCGGCAGTCGGGAGTCGAACCCGAGCGCTGACAGGCGCTGCTCCTTGAGGCAGGTGCTCGTCGGTCATCACACGCAGGACCCGCGACGACGACGTCGTCCGGCTGCTCACCGCCGAGCGACGGTGACGCTAGATGTTGTGGCTCATGAGGTTGGTGACGCCGGCGGGGGTGTGAGGGAGGGGTAGGTCCCGGCGGCAGGATGGAAGTGCGACCAACCTCCTGCGAGCTGAAGGACCTACCCCTCGATGACCCACGCTAACGCTCCGTTGACCCCTGCCGGCCGGCTCCGTCTGGTCCTGCGGTGCGAGTCCCGTCCGATCGCGCACGTCGCGGCTGAGGCCGGGGTGTCGCGCCAGTGCCTGTCGAAGTGGAAGACCCGGTACGACGACCTCGGCGACGCCGGCCTGGTCGACCGGCCCAGCGTCCCGCACCGCACCCCGACCCAGGTCCCGGCCGACGTGGTCGAGCAAATCGAGACGTGGCGGCGCACGCACAAGTGGACCGCCCGGCAGATCCACCTCGAGCTGATCCGCACCGGACACACGGTGTCCCTGGCGACCGTGTCACGGTGGCTGGTCCGGTTGGGGATCAACCGCCGCCGCGACATCGACCCCGACGGGCAGACCAACCGCACCACCACGGCGATCACGGCCCGGTACCCCGGGCACATGGTGCACTTGGACGTGAAGAAGGTCGGCCGCATCCCCGACGGCGGCGGATGGCGCGCCCACGGCCGCGGCTCAGCCCAGGACAAGGCCGCCCGGCGCGCCAAGACAACCGGGGCCCGTGCGGGGTACGTGTACCTGCACTCGGCGATCGACGGGTACTCCCGGCTGGCGTACACCGAACACCTCGCGGACGAGAAGGCCGTCACCACCATCGGGTTCTTCCACCGGGCCCGGGCGTTCTTCGCCGCTCACGGCATCGTGCGCCTGGTCCGCGTCGTCACCGACAACGGCGCTAACTACAAGGCCACCGCGTTCGCCCGCACCGTGACCGCCGTCGCGTCCCGCCACCAGCGCATCCGCCCCCACACCCCGCGCCACAACGGCAAGGTCGAGCGGTACAACCGGACCCTGGCCGAGGAGCTCCTCTACGCCCGCGTCTGGACCTGCGAGGACGAGCGCGCCGCGGCCATCACGATGTGGAACGTGCACTACAACTACCATCGCGCTCACACTGCCGCCGGCAACCAACCACCGGCCTCACGCCTGCACGCAGGCGTCACCAACGTCCTGAGCCAGAACAGCTAGACCGCGACCCACGCCGACGGCACGGTTTTTTCCACCGCGTGTGCGGCGACGTGACCGTGCCGGCCGGTCACTCCGTTGCGATCCCGTGTCGCCGGAGGACTGCGCCGAGCGGCCGGTCCCTGTCCGGGTCGATCGTCGTCCCGTGGCGGTCGGTGAAGATCCATTTGTCGTGGTGGCGGCGGATGGCGATGTCGCGGTCGTGGATCGTCCGGTGGTGGAATGCGCACAGCAGGATGCCGTTGTCCACACTCGTCTTCCCGCCGTCGCGCGCCCATTGTTCGACGTGATGTGCTTGGCAGATGATCGGCGGCGCGGTGCAGGTGGGGTATTGGCAGTGTTTGTCTCGGGCGATGATCGCGGCGCGTCTGGCGCGGGTGAAGGTTCGTTCGGTGCGTCCGACGTCGAGGACTTCGGAGTCGGGGCCGAAGAGGATGCGGTTGAGGCCGCTGTCGCAGGCGATGCGGTCGAGGACGGTGCGTGGGCACGGGGTGCGGTCCTCGTACTGCGGTCCACCGGCGAGAGTCTGACCGGTCAGCATCGCCGTGGAGAGCATCGGGGCGGTCCGGATCGGCCCCTCACTGCAGCGCTCGCCCCCGTCACCGCTCCGGCCGCCGTCGCCGTCGTCGCCGTCGTCGCCAGTCATGTCGCTGTCGAGGAGGCTGCCTTGCCGCGGCTTGGCGTCCCCAGCGGCCACCAGGGCCGCGAGGGTCGGGTAGTCGACGAGCACGGTGACCTGCGGTCGTACCGCCCGCCCGGTCCCGGCGAGTCCGTTGTCCAGCACGACCTGCGCCAGGTCGCCCAGGGCGTGGGCGCGGCGCTGCGTCGAGGGCCGGTTGTCGTCCGCGGCGGGCACCGGTGTGACCGCCGCCAGCGCGGCCTTGAGCGCCTGGCCGTGCTCGACGGTCAGCAGCCCTTCGAGGCGGTACCCGTCCCCGAGGCGGGCGATGTCGAGTCGTTCCCGGTCGCACGACGCCACGTACCCGCGGTCGTCGGCGTCCGGGTCGGCGTAGGCGGCCCAGTGCCGCACGAACACCCGGGTCTCATCCACCGACAGCCGCTGCGCCCGATCGACGATCAGCGCCTCGTTGCACACCTGCTCCGGGTCGGCCAGCACCTCCCGGCGCTGGTCACTCGTCGGCGCCAGCGAGGCGATCACCTGCGCCTGCTCCACCGTCACCTCACCGGCCGCCGCGGCAGCGGCCGTGCCGGGCAGGTGGTCGCGCAGCGTCCGGCCCAGCCGCACCTGCACCCGAGCCGCCGCCACCGACAGGCGGTGATCGTGGGACAACCACACCGGGAACGACCGCGCACCGCTGAGCGCCCACACCCCGTCGTCATCGATCACCGGCAGCAACCGGACCTTCGCCACGGCAGCCCGGCTGGTCAGCTCCGCGAGCCTCCGGGCGACCACCGCGGCCTCGCGACCCTCGAGCACCGACAGGTCCAGACCCGCGAGAACGTCCACGGCGGCGTCCATCGACGCCAACGCGGTAGCGATGTGAGGAGAGAGCGGCGCGGCGTCGTCGCCCGCGCTTTCCGGCGACGGCAGAACGGGTTCATCCATGAATACCGCCTCCGCCCCGGTCGCCGTGCGCCACCCCGTTTGGACACCGCAATTCTATGGCGACCCACTGACATTCCGGAGAAGCGTCGACACCACTGTGGACGTCACCGCTCCCGCGGAGCTTGTGCACTTTTGTGGCGCCAGCATCCACTGCGAGCCACAGAAGTCCCGCCGATACCGGGCACGACGGCCGCACGGGCGCGCGGTTCGTTGCGTCGTCTTTGCGGCTCGTCTCGCACCGGCACGCGCCACGCACCGCCGATTTCCCCCACCGCCTCCCGCTCGGCAGGCTGGCGCCATGAGCACCCACCCGGAGCCGACCGCGGACGGCTACCCGGCCGGCGTCGACTGGATCACCACACCCATCACCCCGGCATTCGTCCGCGGCGCCCTCGACACCGAGCGCACCGAGCGCGGCCTGCTCCCCCACCGGCTCCCGGCGTCGGCCCGCGCGCAGCTCCCGGACGCCCAGATCGCGATGGCGGAGTCCCAGCCGTCCGGCGTCCGCCTCGCCTTCCGGACCGACGCCACAACCATCGAGCTCGACGCGATCCGGACCCGGGTCGCCTACCGCGGCGCCCCGCCGCGTCCGGACGGCGTCCTCGACCTCGTCGTCGACGGACGGCTCGTCGGACAGGCGACCGTGGACGGCGGCGACGTCCTCACCATCGACCTGGCGACCGGCGCGAGGGACACGCAGCGCGGTCCGGTCGGCACGGCGCGCTTCTCCGGCCTGGCCGACGGCGTCAAGGACGTCGAGCTCTGGCTGCCCTACAACGATGCGACCGAGCTCGTCGCCCTGCGCACCGACGCCCCCGTCGAGGTGGCACCGGAGGACGGGCGGCGGGTGTGGCTGCACCACGGCAGCTCGATCAGCCACGGCTCCAACGCGGCGAGCCCGACGACGACGTGGCCGGCGCTGGCCGCGTCACTCGGCGGCGTGAGCCTGGTCAACCTCGGCCTGGGCGGCAGCGCGATGCTCGACCAGTTCACCGCGCGTGCGATGCGGGACACCCCGGCGGACCTCCTCAGCGTCAAGGTCGGCATCAACCTGGTCAACGGCGACGTCATGCGGCTGCGCGCCCTCGGACCGGCGGTCGACGGGTTCCTCGACACGATCCGCGACGGGCACCCCACCACGCCGCTGCTCGTGCTCTCACCGATCCTCTGCCCGATCCACGAGGACACCCCGGGGCCGAGCGCACCGGACCCCTCCACCTTCGGATCCGGGCAGGTCGCCTTCATGGCGACCGGCGACCCGGCCGAGCGCGCGAGCGGGAAGCTGACCCTCGCGGTCGTCCGCGACGAGCTGGCCCGCATCGTCGCCCGGCGGCGCGCGGACGACCCGCACCTGCACCTCCTCGACGGCCGCGAGCTCTACGGCGCGTCCGACACCGAGGACCTGCCGCTGCCGGACCGGCTCCACCCGGACGCCGCCACCCACCGCCGCATGGGTGAGCGCTTCGCGCAGCTCGCCTTCGCCCCGGACGGACCCTTCGCGGACCGGTAGTCCCGAGAGCCGCGCGACGCGCGACGCGCGACGACGACGCAGGACGCCGACGCAGGACGGACGACCGCCGGGCCCGCGCGACGCCGTCGGCGCCGGTCAGAACAGCTCGACGCCCGCCCGCGCGAGCGTGAAGCCCGCACCCGACGGCTCGTGGCGGCAGGTCATGCCGGACTCCTCGCTCTCGCACGTGAAGTCGTCGACGGTCGCGGACTGGCCGTAGTCGAGCACCGGCGTGCCGGGGGCCGCCGGCCCGGGGATCGCGCCGGTGATGCACGGCGTCTCGGAGCCCGCGGCGGTCACCGTGACCACCTGGCCGACCGGACCGGCGCATCCTTCGACCGTGACGGGCTCGGCGGTGCTGTCGGCGATCGTGCACGTCGCAGCGTCGGCGCCGATCTCGCAGGCGATGTTGCCGCTGGGCGAGGCGAACGTCCCCGCGTCGGCCGACGTCCCGGGCCCGGCGGTCGGTGCCGGGGCGGTCGGTCCCGGGTCCGTCGGCGCCGGGGCGGTCGAGGCCACCGACGGCGACGGGTCAACCGTCGTCCCCGGCTCGCCCCGACCGGACAGGAACGCAGCGAGCACGACGAGGGCGGCCACCACGAGCAGCACGTCGACCACGACGAACACGGTCAGCCCGGGCCCGAGCCCGCGTCGTCCGCGGGCGGGCCGGGCGGTCGTCCACTCGTCCATCGGCGGTGTCCGTCCTCGGCTTCGGGGGTGGTCGTCGTGCGTCGGCCCGACCCGGGGTGGCGCCCGTCGTCGTCGTCCGGCCGCTGACAGCCTGGCACGGCGGGCTGGGCCGGGCCACACGCCACTGCCCGCCCGCCGGGCACCGGCGGGCGGGCAGCGCGGGGTCGCTCAGTCGAAGACGGGGCCCTGGGTGCGGGTCCGCTTGAGCTCGTAGAACCCGGGCACCTGCGTGACGAGGTGCAGACCGTCGAAGAGCTTCGCGGCGTCCTCGCCCTTCGGCGCGGGCGTCATCACCGGGCCGAAGAAGCCGATCCCGTCGATCGCGACGACCGGGGTGCCGACGTCCTCGCCGACCTTGCTGATGCCCTCGGTGTGGGACGCGCGGAGGGCGTCGTCGTGGGCGTCGGTGCCCGCGGCGTCAGCGAGCTCGGCGGGCAGGCCGACCTCCTCGAGGGCCTCGGCGATGATCGCGGCGGTGTCGCGACGGCCGCCGGGGTGCCGGCGCGTGCCCATCGCGTCGTACAGCGGCTTGACGACCTTGTCGCCGTGCGCGTCGGCGGCCGCGACGATCACCCGCACCGGGCCCCACGCGTCGTCCATGCTGCGGCGGTAGTCCTCGGGCAGGTCCCGGCCCTCGTTGAGCACCGCGAGGCTCATGACGTGCCAGTTCACCTCGACGTCGCGCAGCTGCGTGACCTCGTCCATCCAGCGCGACGTCATCCACGCCCACGGGCAGGCGGGGTCGAACCAGAAGTCCACGACGGGACGGGTGCCGGACGTGCTCTCGGTGGGTGCTGCGCTCACAGGGACCTCCAGGTCGGGCGGAAAGGAGACGTGTCGACGGGGCCAACCCTGACGTGCGTGCGATGATTCCGCGCAGCCGACCCCGCCGAGGACCACGCAGAGGAGCGCCCGTGCCCGCCGAGAACCTCACCCGTGAGGAGGCCCGACAGCGCGCCGCGCTGCTCACGGTCGACAGCTACGACGTGACGCTGGACGTCACCACCGGCCCGACCACGTTCGCCTCGACAACCGTCGTGCGCTTCTCCGCCACCGCCGGGTCGTCGACCTTCATCGACCTCATCGCGCCGAGCGTTCGGTCCGTGACCCTCAACGGTCGCGACCTCGACCCGGCGCAGGTGTTCGCGGACTCCCGCATCGCCCTGGACGACCTCGCCGCCGAGAACGAGCTGCGGGTCGAAGCCGACTGCGCCTACACGCACACCGGCGAGGGCCTGCATCGCTTCGTGGACCCGGTCGACGACGAGGTCTACCTCTACTCGCAGTTCGAGGTCGCCGACTCCCGCCGCGTGTTCGCCGTCTTCGAGCAGCCCGACCTCAAGGCCGTCTTCTCCTTCACGGTCACGGCGCCCGACCACTGGACGGTCGTCTCCAACTCACCCACCCCGGAGCCCGTGCCGGTCGTCGACGACGCCGCCCCCGTCCCCTCCGCCGTGTGGACCTTCGCCCCGACGCCCGTGCTGTCCAGCTACGTGACGGCGGTCGTCGCGGGCCCGTACCACCGCGAGACCGGCGAGCTCACGAGCACCGACGGGCGCACGGTGCCGCTCGGCGTCTTCTGCCGGCGGTCCCTCGCCGAGCACCTGGACACCGACGCGATCCTCGAGATCACACGCGCCGGCTTCGCGTTCTTCGAGCGGGCGTTCGACCGCCCCTATCCCTTCGCGAAGTACGACCAGCTGTTCGTCCCGGAGTTCAACGCGGGCGCGATGGAGAACGCCGGGGCGGTCACGTTCCGCGAGTCGTACGTCTTCCGCTCCAAGGTCCCGGACGCGACCGTCGAGCGACGGGCGGTGACGATCCTGCACGAGCTCGCCCACATGTGGTTCGGCGACCTGGTGACCATGCGCTGGTGGGACGACCTGTGGCTCAACGAGTCGTTCGCCGAGTACGCGTCCACCCTCGCGACCGCGGAGGCCACCCGCTGGACCACGGCGTGGACGACGTTCTCCTCGATGGAGAAGTCATGGGCGTACCGCCAGGACCAGCTGCCGTCCACGCACCCGATCGTCGCCGACATCCGCGACCTCGCCGACGTCGAGGTCAACTTCGACGGCATCACCTACGCCAAGGGTGCGAGCGTGCTGCGTCAGCTCGTCGCCTGGGTCGGCACCGACCACTTCTTCGCGGGGGTCCGGCAGTACTTCGCGAAGCACGCCTACGGCAACACGACCCTGCGGGACCTGCTGGTCGAGCTCGAGGCCGCGAGCGGGCGCGACCTCGCACCGTGGTCGGCGCTGTGGCTCGAGCGCGCGGGCGTCACCCTGCTGCGCCCCGACATCACCGACGACGACGGCGTCATCACCTCGTTCGCCGTCCTGCAGGAGGCCCCGGCCGAGCACCCCGACCTGCGCCCGCACCGGCTCGCGATCGGCGGCTACGACGTCGTCGACGACGGCGGCACCCCGCGCCTGGAGCGGACCGTGCGCGTCGAGCTCGACGTGGACGGCGCCCGGACCGAGGTCCCCGAGCTCGTGGGACGCCCGCGTCCGGCGCTGATCCTGGTCAACGACGACGACTTCGCCTACGCCAAGGTGCGCCTCGACCCCGAGTCCCTCGCGACCGCGACGGCGCATCTCGGCTCGTTCACGGCATCGCTGCCGCGCACCCTGGTGTGGGCCGCGGCGTGGGACATGACGCGCGACGGCGAGCTCCCCGGCCGCGACTTCGTCGAGCTCGTGCTCGCCAACATCGCGCACGAGACCGACTCCTCCGTCATGCAGGTGCTGCTGCGCCAGCTCGCGACCACGCTCGAGGCGTACGTCGCCGAGGAGCACCGGCTCGAGGCGTCCGCGGCCGCGGCCGACCGCGTGTGGGGGCTCGCGCAGGCCGCGCCGGCCGGGAGCGACGCCCAGCTTCAGCTCGTCAAGGCGTACCGCAGCCGCGCGACGACGCCCGAGCAGATCGACGTCGTCGCACGGCTGCACTCCGGCGACCTCACGCTCGAGGGGCTGACGATCGACACCGACCTGCGCTGGGAGCTGCTGACCGCGCTCGTCGCGGGCGGGCGCGCCGACGCCGCGGCCATCGAGGACGCGCTCGCCGGCGACCCGACCGCGACCGGCCAGCGCGCGGCCGCGGCCGCCCGAGCCGCGCTCCCGACGCCGGAGGGCAAGGCCGCGGCGTGGGCGTCGATGGTCGAGGACGACACGCTGCCGAACGCGCTGCTCGAGACGTCGATCGGCGGATTCACCTTCGTCCACGACCGCGAGCTGCTGCTGCCGTACGTCGACCGCTACTTCGACGCGCTCGAGGGCGTGTGGACCACGCGCGGCAACGACATGGGGCAGGACATCGTCCAGGGGCTGTACCCGGCCGAGCTCGCGGCGCACCCCGACGTGGACCTGCTCGCGCGCACCGACGCGTGGCTCGAGGCGCTGGGCGACCGCCTGCCGGGACTGCGCCGGCTCGTGGTGGAGAACCGCGACGGCGTCCGCCGCGCCCTGGCCGCGCAGGAGTGCGACCGCGCCCGCAGCTGACCCACGCCGCGCCCGCAGCCGGCAGACGGGCCCGGCACGACGACGGCCCCGCTCGCACCGAGGTGCGAGCGGGGCCGTCGTCCGTCTCTCGTGACGGCCGGGCGTCAGGAGCGGTCGAGCGCCGCGACCAGGGACCGCAGCCGCTGGTTGTCGAACAGCTCGTCGACCGTCACCAGCCGGCCGGCGCCGTCGGCGAGCGGGACCTTCCAGTTCGGGTACTCCTCGTTGGTGCCGGGCTGGTTCTGCGCGCGCCGCTCCCCCACCGCGTCGACCAGCGCGACCCCGACCAGCACCGACGGCGTCTGCATGACGAGGCGGTGGAGGGCCTCGACGATCTCGCGCTCGGACGGGTCCTCGCTGAGCAGCCCACGGTCGTCGAGCAGGCGCAGGAACCTCTCCCGCTCGACCTGGGCGGCGCGCCGGACGACCGCCGCCGACTCGGTGAGCAGGCCGAGGCGCTCGCGGATGGCGACGTGCTCGTCGGCGAGGTAGCCCGCCGTCGGCGGCAGGTCGTGCGTGGTGACGGTCGCCAGGGCGAGCCGCCGGTACTTCTCGGGCGGCAGCGGGCGGTCGTCGCGCTGCTCGAACCACAGCACCGACGTGCCGAGCACCCCGCGGTCGCTGAGGTAGTCGCGCACCCACGGCTCGACCAGCCCGAGGTCCTCGCCGATCACCACGGCGCCGGCCCGCGCGGCCTCCAGGCACAGGATCCCCACGAGGGCGTCGTGGTCGTACCTCACGTAGGCACCCTCGGACGGTGCGGCGCCGTCCGGGATCCACCACAGGCGGAACAGACCGAGGATGTGGTCGATGCGGATCGCGCCCGCGTGCCGCAGCACCGTGCGCAGCATGTCCCGGTAGGGCGCGTAGCCGGCCCGCGCCAGGGCGTCCGGGCGCCACGGCGGCTGGGACCAGTTCTGCCCCTGCTGGTTGTACATGTCCGGCGGCGCGCCGACGCCGACGTGCCGGGCGAGCACGTCGCGCAGCGACCACACGTCCGCGCCCTCGGGGTGCACCCCGACCGCGAGGTCGTGCATGACGCCGATCCGCATCCCGCCTTCGTGCGCGGCGCGCTGGGCGGCGGCGAGCTGCTCGTCCGCGACCCACTGCAGCCAGCAGTGGAACGTGACCCGCTCGGCGAGGTCGGTGCGTGCCTGCGCGATGAACGACGACGTCGGGTCGTGCGCCTCGGCGGGCCACTCCCCGGGCCGTCCGTGCTCCTCGCACAGCGCGGACCACAGCGCGAAGTCCTCCAGGCCCTGGCCCTGGTCCGCACGGAAGCGGTCGAACGCGTCCTGCCGCGCGGCCGTCCGGGGCGCGGCGAAGATGACCTCGAGCGCGCTCTTCTTGGCCGCCCAGGCGGCGTCGCGGTCGATCGGACCGGTGTCGGTGGACGCGGTACGAACGGGCTCGCCGGCCCACTCGACGAGGGACCGGTCGGCTGCCGACAGGTACGCGGTCTCGCGCACGTCCTCGGGCCGCACGTACAGCGGGTTCACGAAGCGACGCGTCGTGGGCAGGTACGGCGACGGGCTCATCGGCGCGATCGGCTCGGCCGCGTGCAGCGGGTTGATCAGCACGAAGTCGGCGCCGCAGCGGTGCCCGGCCAGGCGCATGATCTCGGCCAGGTCGGCGAGGTCGCCCACACCCCAGGACTGCTGGGAGCGGACGGAGTACAGCTGGGTCATGAACCCCCAGGCGCGCTCCTGCTCGAGGTGCGCGGGCAGCTCCAGACGCCGCGGGGTGACCACGACGGCGCACTGGGCCGGTCCGCCGGGACCGTCGGCGCGCATCGTGTGCCAGCCCAGGGGCAGGTCCGCCGGGAGGCGGAAGGTGGCCCGTCCGGTCTCGCGGCCGTCGACGGTGCGCGGCTCGGTGTGGGTGTCGAGCTGGTCGAGCGCGCGCCGACCGCCGCCGGCCTCCGCGTCCAGCTCGAGCCACACGTCGACCGGGTCGCCGTGGCGCACGTGGACCGGCACCTCGGGCCGCTCGCCCTCGACGAGGACGAGCACCGGCGGCAGCGTCCGGCGCCACGGCTCATCCCGCGCGTGGGCGAGGGCCAGGTCGACGCGCTCCGGCGACGACGCGTCGACGCCCATGGCCTTCAGCAGCGCCACGAGGGTCTCCGGGGCGACCTGCTCCTCGGTGCCGAAGAAGCTGTGGTACCGCGGGGTGATCCCGTGGGTCTCGGCGAGCTGTACGAGGGTGTCCGGGGCGTCGTGGATCGGTTCTGGCACGACCCGCATCCTGCCAGAGCGCACGGAGCACGGCGCGGCGGGTCCGTGCCCGGGCGGGCGCCCGGACCGGGGCCGCGGCGGCCCGACTACCCTTGTGAGCCATGCCCGCCGGACTCGACCTCGCCCAGCACCTGGCCACCCTGCACCCCGCACGCCTGCTGGCGGCGGCCACACCGGACCCGACGTCGACCGACGGCCCCGAGCTCCCCCGGACCGACGACATCGAGCGCTGGTTCGACCACCTCATCACCCCGGCCTGGCAGATCGGGCTGACGGTCCTCATCGGCGCGATCGCGCTCGCGCTGCTGCGCACGTCCATCGCGCACACGGTCAGGCGCATCGTCGACGGCACCCCGACCGTGCACCGGCACGCGGCCGCCCTGCTCTCCCGCGGGCTGCGTCAGGACGGTCCGGGCGTGGACTCCAGCCCGCTCGGCGCGGCGCGACGCGTCCAGCGCGCGGAGACGATGGGGTCGGTGCTGCGGTCTATCAGCGGCTTCGTCATCGGCGCCCTCGTGGTGGTGATCAGCCTCGGCATCCTCAACGTCGACGTCGGCCCGCTGCTCGCCTCGGCCGGCGTCGTCGGTGTGGCCCTCGGGTTCGGCGCCCAGACGCTGGTCAAGGACTTCCTCGCCGGGATCTCGATGCTCGTCGAGGACCAGTACGGCGTCGGGGACGTGATCGACGTCGGCGAGGCCACCGGCACGGTGGAGCAGGTGGGCCTGCGGGTGACCCAGATCCGGTCCCTGGACGGCACCCTCTGGTACGTCCGCAACGGCGAGATCCTGCGCGTGGGCAACATGACGCAGGGCTGGTCGCGCGCCCTGCTCGAGCTGCGGGTGCTCGCCGACGAGGACGTCCCGCGGGTCCGGGCGCTCATGCTCGCCGCTGCCGCCGACGTCGCCGCGGACGCGGAGCTCGGTCACATGGTGCTCGAGGAGCCCGAGGTCGCCGGGATCGAGGACCTCACCGCCGAGGGCGTCATGCTGCGGCTGCTGGTGAAGGTCGCACCCTCCAAGCAGTGGGAGGTCGCGCGCGAGCTGCGTGCGCGGATCCGGACCGGGCTCGCGGCCGAGGGCATCGACCTCGCCCTGCCGCGGCGGGAGGTCGTCGTCCAGCGCTCCGCGCACGACCCGGTCACGGACTCGCCGGCCGCGACCTGACCGCAGGCGCTGGCGCTGGCGCTGGCGCGGGAATGCTCGCCGACTCCGGACCTGCTAAGCCCACTCGAGCAGGGGGTCCCCGGCCTCGACGCTCGAGCCGACGGCGGCGAGCGGGGTCAGCGCGTCCGGCACGCCCTGGAGGGCGACGACCGGGCAGACCGGCGACCGGCCGCCCGCCTCGACCCGGGCGGGATCCCAGCTGACGACCTTGTCGCCGGCTGCCACCGTGTCGCCCTCGGTCGCGTGCAGTGTGAAGCCCTCGCCACCGAGCTGGACGGTGTCCAGGCCGAGGTGGACCAGGGCGGCGCGGCTCTCGTCGGCCTGCACGACGAACGCGTGCGCGTGGAGCTTGACGATCCGGCCGGCGACGGGGGCGATCGCCACCACGGCGCCGTCGCGGGTGGGGTCGATGGCCAGGCCCGGGCCGACGAGCTCACCGGCGAACACCGGGTCCGGGACGTCGGCCATCGCCACCACCGTGCCGGCGACGGGCGCCAGCACGGTGAGCGGGAGGGTCATCAGCGCAGGTCCTCGATGTCCGACGCCAGCGTGTCCGCCTCGGGGCCGACGACGACCTGCACGACCTTGCCCGAGCGCACGATGCCGAAGGCGCCGGTGGCCTTGAGGCCTGCCTCGTCGACGAGCTCCGGGTTCTCGACCTCGACGCGGAGCCGGGTGATGCAGGGCTCGAGGTCGAGCACGTTCGCGTCCCCGCCGAGTGCCGCCAGGATCTGCTCTGCCTTGCTCATGGGTTCTCCTCCTTGATCGGCGACGACCGCCTCGTGCCGCCGCCCAGACTAGTCACATCAGGTCCTCGAGATCGGTCGCGAGGACGTCCACCCCCGGCCCGACGACGACCTGCACCACCCGGCCGGAGACCATCACGCCGTGGCTGCCGGCGGCACGCAGGGCGGCTGCGTCGACCAGGCGCACGTCCCGGACCTCCGAGCGCAGGCGCGTGGTGCACGGCTCGATGTCGATGATGTTCGCGACACCGCCCAGCGCCGCGAGGATCGTGCTCGCCTGCGTCATCGCCGCCCCTCCGTCCCGTGGCGCCCCGTCGCGCCACGGTCATGTCGTGGTCATGTCGTGGTCATGTCGTGCCCGGCGTCGTGCCGGCCCCCGCGTCCGCGCCGGCTGCCCCCGCGACCCCGGCCGACCGCGGCGTGAGCGGTCGGCGCGGTGCTCGCAACGGCACCCACAGCACGTACCGGTCCGCCCGGTAGGACGACCGGGAGTACACGCACGCGGTCTGGCCGGCGAACGTCCGCCGCGCGAGCCGGAGCACCGCTGCCCCCGCCCGCAAGCCCAGCATGGCAGCGCCCTGCGCATCGATCTCGGACGCGGCGACCGTGTCCTCTCCCCAGTCGGGGTCGAGCCCGGCCGCGCGCAGCTCGCCGTACACGCTCGCCGGCGGCCCGTGCTCGAACAGACCCGGCAGCAGCAGCCGCGGCACCCACGACTGCTCGATCGCCATCGGCTCGCCGTCGGCGTAGCGGATGCGGTGCAGGTGGTGCACGGCGTCCCCCGGGACCAGGTCGAGCGCGTCGGCGACGTCGGGCGTCGCCGCGACCTCCTCGGCCGCGATCACCCGGGAGGACGCGACCATCCCTCGCCGGGCCATCTCCTCACCGAAGGACGACAGCCGGACCTGGAGGTCGACCTTGGCGGGGGCGACGAACGTCCCGCGGCCCTGCTCGCGCTCGAGCAGCCCCTCGACGACGAGGGCGTCCACGGCCTGCCGGACGGTCATCCGGGAGACGCCGAAGCGCTCGCACAGCAGCCGCTCGGACGGGATCGCGTCGCCGACGGCGAGCTCGTGCGTCACCAGGGACCGCAGGTAGTCGCGGACCCGGACGTACTTCAGGACGGACGGACGCACTGCTGCCACCCCTGACTCCGCGATCCGGTCGAGGCGTCGGTCGAGAGCCCGCGGATCCCAACCGTGCGACCCCGCACGGCCCCCGCGGTGTGATCCTTGACACCAGCCGCGCCATTCCACCATGGTGAACGCGGCTGGTCCAGACATCTAGCCGTGCTCGCCGACGGCGCTCCCGCCTGGGCCCTGCCGCGTCCCGGCGGCTGCCCGGCGACGCGCCCGTCCACGACGAGGAGTGCCCGATGAGCGCCACGACGGCTACCGCCGCACGCGAGAAGAGAACCATCCCCGG
The DNA here is from genome assembly GCF_031582905.1 of Cellulomonas sp. ATA003. Classification (NCBI taxonomy): domain Bacteria; kingdom Bacillati; phylum Actinomycetota; class Actinomycetes; order Micrococcales; family Cellulomonadaceae; genus Cellulomonas; species Cellulomonas sp. ATA003. The sequence goes on along the minus strand of NZ_CP133990.1, from coordinate 1,166,178 downwards.
GCTCGCCCAGCTCCAGCGTGTGGGCCGCTCCCTCATGCTGCCGATCGCCTCGCTGCCGGCGGCCGCGCTGCTGCTGCGGCTCGGTCAGGCGGACATGCTGGGCGAGGACGGCCTGGCCGGGGTGTGGGGCGACTGGCTGCTCCCGGTCGCCGCCGTCATGGCGTCGGCCGGCGGCGCGCTCTTCGACAACCTGCCGCTGCTCTTCGCGCTCGGCGTCGCCGTCGGCTACGCGCGCAAGTCCGACGGCTCGACCGGTCTGGCCGCGCTCATCGGGTACCTCGTCTTCAAGGGCGTCGGCGACGCGCTGTCGCCGTACGTGCTCGGGGAGGCGGCCGAGGGCGAGACGCAGGAGCTCATCAACTACGGCGTGCTCGGCGGCATCGTCATGGGGCTGATCGCCGCGCTGCTCTACCAGAAGTACTACCGGATCAAGCTGCCCACGTATCTCGCCTTCTTCGGCGGACGCCGGTTCGTGCCGATCGTGACCGCGGGCATGGCGATCGTCGCCGCGGTCATCGGGGCGCTCATCTACCCGGTGTTCGACGCCGGGCTGACCGCCGTCGGCGAGTTCGTCACCGGCACGACGGTCCTCGGCGGGTTCGTCTACGGGACCGCGAACCGGCTGCTCGTGCCGGTCGGCCTGCACCACATCCTCAACTCGCTGCCGTGGTTCCAGTTCGGCTCGTTCGTCGACGCCGACGGGATCGAGCGCAACGGCGACATCGAGCGCTTCCTGTTCGGTGACCCGACCGCCGGCGCCTTCATGACCGGGTTCTTCCCGATCATGATGTTCGCCCTGCCGGCCGCCGCCCTGGCGTTCGTGCACACCGCCAAGCCCGAGAAGCGCAAGGTGATCGCCGGGATCATGGGCTCCGCCGCGCTGGTCTCCTTCGTCACGGGCGTGACCGAGCCGCTCGAGTTCGCGTTCGTCTACGTCGCCTATCCGCTGTACGTCATCCACGCCGTGCTGACCGGCACGTCGCTCGCGCTGGTCAACTCCCTGGACATCCACCACGGGTTCGGCTTCTCCGCGGGGGCGATCGACTACCTCCTCAACTTCCGCATCGCGCAGCAGCCCCTGCTCCTGCTGCTCATCGGTCTCGGGTACGCCGTCATCTACTACGTCCTGTTCCGCTTCGTCATCACGAGGTGGAACCTGCGCACGCCGGGGCGCGAGGACGACGACGGGGTCGCGGACAACAACGTGCTGGTCGACCAGCCGATGGACGACCCCGCCGTCCCGACCGGCGCACCGGTGACCGACACCCGTCCGACGAGCGCCTGATCATGAGCGCGCGCGGCACCTCCCCCGCACCGTCACCGGCATCGGCGTCAGCCCCGGCCTCGCCGTGGGCACCGTCGTCCGGATGCCGCCCGCCGTGCCGGAGCCGTCCGGCACGCGCCGCGGTCCGGGCACGTCCGACGACGAGGCCGCGGCGCAGATCGCCGCCGCCGCGACCCAGGTGCGGGAAGGGCTCGAGCGGTCCGCGCAGGCGGCGTCGGGCACGAGCCGGGAGGTGCTCGAGACCACGGCGATGATGGCCGCGGACCCGACGCTGGTCTCCACGGCGCAGGACCTCGTGCGGTCCGGTGACCTCACGCCGGCTCGGGCGGTGTGGGAGGCGGCCGGGCAGGTCATCGACCAGCTGGCGGCGTTGGGCGGCTACATGGCGGAGCGGACCCGGGACGTCGCCGACGTGCGCGACCGGGTCGTGGCGGCGCTCACCGGCCGGCCCGCACCGGGGTCCCCGATCCCGGGCACCCGTTCGTGCTGGCCGCCCGCGACCTGGCACCCGCGGACACCGCGACCCTCGACCCCGCGCGCGTCCTCGCGATCGTCACGAGCGAGGGCGGCCCGACGTCGCACACCGCGATCCTCGCCCGCGCCCTCGGCATCCCCGCCGTCGTCGGCGCGGCCGGGGCGGTCGACCTCGCGGACGACGCCCGCGTCCTGGTCGACGGCGGCAAGGGCGAGGTGGTGCTGGACCCGTCGGACGACCAGGTCGCGCGCGCCGAGGCGCTCGCCGCGCAGGTGCGCACGTTCGACGGCCACGGCCGCACCCGGGACGGCCACCCGGTCCCCCTGCTGGCGAACATCGGCAACCCCGACGGCGCGCAGCCGGCCGCCGACGCCGGCGCCGAGGGGGTGGGCCTGTTCCGCACCGAGTTCTGCTTCCTCGACCGCAACCAGGCGCCCACGGTCGACGAGCAGGTCGCCGCCTACCGACGCGTGCTCGCGGCCTTCCCCGGCAAGAAGGTCGTGGTCCGCACCCTGGACGCCGGGGCGGACAAGCCGCTGCCGTTCCTCACGGCGACCGACGAGCCCAACCCTGCCCTCGGCGTGCGGGGGCTGCGCACGGCGTCGCGCGACCCCGACGTCCTCGAGGACCAGCTCACCGCGATCGCCCGGGCCGCGGCCGCGGAGAGCGCCGAGGTCTGGGTCATGGCGCCGATGGTCGCGACCGTCGAGGAGACCGAGGACTTCGTGGCCCGCTGCACCGCGCACGGCCTGGGCACCGCCGGCGTCATGGTCGAGGTGCCGAGCGCCGCGCTGCTGTCCGGTCCGATCCTCGCGCGGGCCGCGTTCGCGAGCATCGGCACCAACGACCTCACGCAGTACGCCATGGCGTCCGACCGGCTGCTGGGGTCGCTCGCCACCCTGTCGACCTCCTGGCAGCCGGCCGTGCTGCACCTCGTCGCGGCCACCTGCCGTGGCGGGGCGCAGCAGGGCCGGCCGGTCGGGGTGTGCGGTGAGGCGGCGGCGGACCCCGCGCTCGCCGTCGTCCTCGTCGGCCTCGGGGTCGCGACGCTCTCGATGAGCCCGCGCGCCCTGCCCGACGTCGCCGCGGTGCTCGCCTCGGTCACCCGAGAGGAGTGCACGCGGCTCGCGCAGCGGGCGCTCGTCGCCGAGACGGCGGACGCTGCGCGGGCCGAGATCCGCGCGGCGCTGCCGGTGCTGGAGGAGCTGGGGCTCTGAGGACTCCGAGGCTCTCAGGGCTCGGGAAGCTCGGGCTCCGGCGGCCCGCGTCAGTGCTCGGCGGTGGTGAGGAACTGCTCGAGCGCGTCGAGGGAGGCGTCCGCGCCCTCGCCGTCGGCCGCCAGGACGACGTCGTCCCCGGCCGAGGCGCCCAGCGTCATGACAGCGAGGATACTGTTGGCGGCGACCGGGTCGCCGCCGTCCTTGCTGATCGTCACCGTGGCGGGCTGCTCCCCCGCGAGCTTGACGAAGAGCGCCGCGGGCCGGGCGTGCAGACCCTCGGGGATGGCGACGGTGACTCGACGTTCCGGCACGACTACCTCCGTTGTTCGGTGCGGCGTTGCGGCGTTGCACCCGTGCGGGGCGGACCCGCACTGGTCCAGACCACCCTAGCCGTGGGGCATCGCGCCGGTGGGAGAATGGGTGCGTGAGCGCCATCGACCCCCGACGTGCCGACTCCTTCCACGCCGCGATCGGCGGGCACGAGACGTTCGTCCGGCTCGTCGACCGCTTCTACGAGGGCGTCGCCGACGACCCTGTGCTGTCGGCCATGTACCCGGAGTCCGACCACGCCGGCGCCCGGCTGCGGCTGACGATGTTCCTCGAGCAGTACTGGGGCGGGCCGACCACGTACTCCGAGCAGCGCGGCCACCCCCGGCTGCGGATGCGGCACGCGCCCTACAAGGTCAACCCGGACGCGCGGGACCGCTGGCTGTCGCACATGCGGGAGGCGGTGGGCTCCCTCGGGCTCGCGCCGCTGCACGAGGCCCAGCTGTGGGACTACCTCGAGCGAGCGGCCCACTCGCTGCTCAACACCTTCGACGACTGAGGACTGCGTCACCCGACGGTGTGGCGCGCTGGCGTCGTCGGCCCCCGGCCGCGACCCTGGGGCGCATGACCGCACCCAGCCCCGCCGACGGCGCCGTCCCCGCCGACGACCGCACCCCGGACGACACCTCCGACGCGATGAACCGCGTGCTCACCGCCCTCGCGCTCGAGCAGACCGGCGACGACGAGTTCGTCGGCCCGAGCCTGCCGCGTCCGCTGGGGCGGGTCTTCGGCGGGCAGGTGCTGGCGCAGGCGCTGGTCGCCGCCGGACGCACCACGCCGGAGGGCCGGCTGCCGCACTCGCTGCACGGGTACTTCCTGCGCCCGGGGGACGTCCGCCAGCCGATCACCTTCGCGGTGGAGCGCATGCGCGACGGCCGGTCGTTCAGCGCCCGCCGCACGCACGCGCTGCAGAACGGCGAGCCGATCCTGTCGATGATCACGTCGTTCCAGGAGGAGCAGGCGGGCCTCGACCACGGCAGCACGATGCCGGACGCTCCCCGCCGGACGACGTCGTCAGCGCGCTCGACCTGCTCCGGCCGATCGACCACCCCATGGCGACGTTCTTCACCGAGTCGGCCGCTTTCGACCTGCGGCACGTGGACTCCTCGATCTTCCTGGGCCCCGGCCCGTCCCCGACCGACCGGCAGATGGTCTGGGTCCGCGCGCGGAGCGCGGTGCCGGTCGACCCGCTGCTGCACCGCGCGCTCATGGCGTACGCGTGCGACCAGATCATGCTCGAGCCGGTGCTGCGTCGGCACGGGCACAGCTGGATCTCGCGCGGGTTGTCGATGGCGAGCCTCGACCACGCGATGTGGTGGCACCGCCCGGCGCGCGTGGACGAGTGGCTGCTGTACGTGCAGTCGTCCCCCAGCGCGCAGGGTGGTCGTGGCCTCACCGCGGCGACGGTGTACGCCCAGGACGGCTCGCTCGTCGCGAGCATCGCGCAGGAGGGCATGGTCCGGCTGCCGGACTGACCGCCGAGCCGCCGACCTCCCTGGTGACGGCGGGCTCGGCGCGCGCGCCGGGTCGGCACGGGTGACACTCACGCCATGCCACGCCTGCGCCGGGTCCGGATCGACTCCCCGGATGGACCCGAACCCGCGCCGGGGACGGCTTCGTGTACCTCGACACGGACCGCACCCGGCTCACCGACCCCGACGCGATCGAGCGGATCACCGCCCTGGCGATCCCGCCTGCCTGGGAGGAGGTGTGGATCTGCCCGTGGCCCGGCGGGCACATCCAGGCCGCCGGGCTCGACGGCGCCGGCCGGCGGCAGTACCTCTACCACTCGCAGTGGCGGCTGCGCCGCGACCGTGCCAAGCACGACCACGTGCTCGACGTCGCCTCCCGCCTCCCGGACGCCCGCAAGCAGGTCGAGGCCGACCTCGACCAGAAGGGGTGGCCGCGGTCGCGCGCCCTCGCGCTCGCGTTCCGGCTGCTGGACCTCGCGTACTTCCGCGCCGGCAACGAGACGTACGCCCGCACCAACGGCTCCTACGGGCTCGCGACGCTGCGCCGCGAGCACGTGCAGGTGCGCAGCGACAAGACCGTCCGCTTCCTCTACCCGGCGAAGTCCGGACAGGTGCGCGACGTCGTCGTCGAGGACCCCGAGGTCGCCCGGATGGTGACGTCGCTGCGCCGGCGCACGGGCGGTGGGGAGGAACTGCTCGCGTGGCGCGACGGACGCACCTGGTACGACATCTCCAGCGCGGACGTCACCGCCTACGTCAAGCAGGTGCTGGGCGACGACGCGAGCCCGAAGGACTTCCGGACCTGGCACGCGACCGTGCTCGCCGCGCAGGGTCTGGCCGACGCGGGCGCGCCGCCGTCGTCCGACCGCGCGCGTCGCAAGGTGGTGACGGCCGTCGTCCGGGACGTCTCGGACGCGCTCGGCAACACCCCGGCGGTCTGCCGGGCGTCGTACATCGACCCCCGCCTCGTGGACCTGTGGGAGCGTGGGGAGTCCATCGGACGGACCCGCTCCCGCGAGGACGCCGAACGAGCCGTTCTGGAGCTCCTGGGTGACTGATCCCCGCACCGACCCGTCCCTGACCGTCGCCGTCACCGGCGTCACCGGCTACGTCGGTGGGCGGCTCGTGCCCGAGCTGCTCGCCGCGGGCCACCGGGTACGCGCCCTCGCGCGCAACCCCGGCCGGCTGCGCGACCGCCCGTGGTTCGACGACGTCGACGTCGTGCGCTGCGACGTGGGTGAGGCGGAGGAGCTGCGCGCGGCGCTCGAGGGCGTCGACGTCGCCTACTACCTCGTGCACTCGCTCGGCTCCGGTCGTCGCTTCGAGGCGCGCGACCGGCGCACCGCTCTGACGTTCGCGCAGGTCGCGCGGGAGTGCGGGGTGAAGCGGATCGTGTACCTCGGCGGGCTCTACCCCGAGGGCGAGGCGCTCTCGCCGCACCTGGAGTCGCGCAAGGAGGTCGGGGAGATCCTCCTCGCGTCCGGCGTGCCGACCGCGGTCCTGCGGGCCGCGGTCATCCTCGGGTCGGGGTCCGCGTCGTTCGAGATGATGCGCTACCTCACCGAGCGGCTGCCCGCGATGACGACGCCGCGCTGGGTGGAGAACCGCATCCAGCCCATCGCGATCCGGGACGTGCTGCGGTACCTCGTCGGAGCGGCGCACCTGCCCGCCGACGTCAGCCGCTCCTTCGACATCGGCGGGCCCGAGGTCCTGACCTACCGCGACATGATGCAGCGGTACGCGCGCGCCGCGGGACTGCCCCGGCGCATCATCGTCGCCGTGCCGGTCCTGTCCCCGCGGCTGTCGAGCCTATGGGTCGGGCTCGTGACGCCCGTGCCCTCCGGGCTCGCGCGACCGCTCGTGGAGTCCCTGGTGCACGAGGTGGTGTGCGACGAGCACGACATCACCCGGTACGTCCCCGACCCGCCCGGCGGCCTGCTCTCCTTCGACGACGCGGTGCGACTGGCCCTCGCCCGCATCCAGGACGCCGACGTCGTCACCCGGTGGTCGTCCGCGTCGGTCGCCGGAGCACCCAGCGACCCTCTCCCCACGGATCCGGACTGGGCCGGTGGCTCGCTGTACGTCGACGAGCGCACCACCCCGGTCCGGGCCAGGGCGGAGGACCTGTGGTCGGTGCTGGAGAGCGTGGGCGGGGAGCGCGGCTGGTACTCGTGGGCCCTGGCCTGGCGGGTCCGCGGCCTGCTCGACCGGCTCTCCGGCGGGCCGGGGCTGCGTCGTGGCCGGCGGGACCCGCAGCGGCTCGCGGTCGACGACGCCGTGGACTTCTGGCGGGTCGAGGAGATCGAGCGCGGGCGGCTGCTGCGGCTGCGCGCCGAGATGCGCCTGCCCGGCCTGGCGTGGCTGGAGCTGAGGGTCGAGGACGACGGCGCATCCGGTCCGGTGTTCTCCCAGCGGGCGGTCTTCCACCCGCACGGGCTCATCGGGCAGCTGTACTGGTGGTCCGTCGCGCCGTTCCACGGCGTGGTCTTCGGCGGGATGCAGCGCGGGATCGCCGAGGAGGCCGAGCGGCGGTCCGCGGCACGCCGCGTGGTGTGACGGCCCTGCACACCCATCCGATCGTCACCCGTCCATCCTTCGGCGTTCTCGCCACCCCGCGGCGAGGGGTCGGTCACGGTCCGGGTCGATCACGTTCCCGTGGCGGTCGTTGAATTCCCACCGATCGTGGTGGCGGCGAATGGTGATGTCGCGGTCGTGAATGATGCGGTGGCGGACTCGGAGGTCCTCGACGTCGGCCGTACCGAACGAACGTCCACCCGGGCCAGGCGGGAAGCGATCATCGCCCGCGCGGTAGCCGTCACCGAAGCGGGCGATGTCGAGCCGCTCCCGCTCGCACGACACCACGTAGCCGCGGTCGTCCGCGTCCGGATCGGCGTACGCGGCCCACTTGCGCACGAACACGCGCGTCTCGTCCACCGACAACAGCCCAGCCTGCTCGACCACGAAACTCTCGTTGCACTCCTGCTCCGGATCAGCCAGGACGTGCCGGCGCTGCTCACTCGTCGGGGCGAGCGTGGCGATGACCTGCGCCTGCTCCACGGTCACGTCCCCGGCCACCGCCGCAGCGGCGGTCAGCGGCAGGTGGTCACGCAGCGTCCGCCCCAGCCGCACCTGCGCCCGAGCCACGCCCACGGACAGCCGGTGGTCGTGGGACAGCCACACCGGGAACGACCGCGCACCGCTCAGCGCCCACACACCGTCGTCGTCGATCACCGGCAGCAGCCGCACCTTCGCCACCCCGGCCCGGCTGGTCACCTCCGCGAGGCGACGGGCGACCACCGCGGCCTGGCGGCCGTCGAGCTCGGACAGGTCCAGACCGGCCAGCACGGCGACGGCGGAATCCATCGCGGAAAGGGCGGCAGCGATGCCAGGGGAAAGCGCCACCTCGGACGACAGCGTGGACGCGTCCTGGGCGCTTTCCTTGGGCGGGACGGGGGTGTTGTCGAGGCCCATCTCGCCCTCCCGCGGCGTGCTTCCCGTCCCGATCTGACCCGACAATTCTACGGCGAGCCACTGACACGGCCGCGCCTCGGTGGGTATTTGGGGACCGTCAACGCAATGCACGGCCTGGGTACGGCTGCAGCATTTTCGAGGGCGCGGAGAGCATCAGGACCGCGGCTCACGCGAGCGCGCGCCGCGGCCCGTCGTGCCATGGACGACACACGGCTCAGTAGACGACGACGGGTGTGCCCAGCGGGGCGCCCCAGGTGTCCCAGATCCAGTCCATGGCGGCGTTGGAGACGCGGACGCATCCGTGCGACGCCGGCCACGGCGGGATGGACGTCGACCCGTGGACGGCCCAGCCGCCGCGGAAGTACTTCGGGCGGTACATGGAGCCGAGCTCGAGCGTCGACTCGTGCATCCCGTTGATCTGGCGCACCACGGTGTAGTCCCCGGTCGGGGTGTACGCGCGCTGCGGGCGCCCGAGCGCGACGTAGCGCTCGCCGTTGCCGGACGACGCGTTGACGACCCGGGTGACGACGCCGTCGTCGACCGCGAGGACGAGCTGCCGGTCGAGGTCGATCTCGATGGCGCGGCCCGACGTCGTGCGCGCCGACGGACGGGTGCCGGCGTCCAGCGCCGCGCGGGTCGCCGGACCGACGAGCCCGTCCCTGGCGAGGCCGGCGGCCTTCTGCAGCGCCCACACCGCCTGCTGGGTCGCGGGCCCGAAGTCACCGTCCGCACGGCGGAGGAAGTAGCCGAGCTCGATGAGGCGCTCCTGCACCGCGAGCACCTCGGCTCCCTCGTCGCCCCGCTCGAGCACGGCGGGCGGCTGCGGAGCGGGGGCGGGAGCCAGCTCGGGGGCGGGCGGCTGGGGTGGAACGGGCGCCGGCGCCGGCGGGGCGGGCTCGTCGGTCGGCGGCGCGGGGTCAGGGGACGGCTCGGGGTCGGGCGACGGCTCGGGTATCGGTGCAGGCGTCGTCCCCCCGGGGGTCGGCGATGGCGACGGCGGCTCGGGCGTGCTGCCCGGAGCCGGGGACTCGTCCGGAGCGGGAGTGACCTCGTCCGTGGGCTCCGGCGACGGGACGGGCGAGACGTCGGAGGGGGACGCGCTGGGCGTCGCCGCGGGCCCCGCGGCGCCCGGGGACTCCGCGGGCCCCGTCGTGCAACCGGCCAGCAGGGCGCCCATCAGCGTGACCGCCGTCGCGAGGGACGCACCGGTCCGGACCCGTCGTCCGGCCGGGACGAGGGACGCAGCCGTGGCTGGCGACGTCCCGGCGCGGCCCTCGGGCACGGCCCGTCGTCGTCCGTCCCGTCGGCCCTGGGGTCGGGCCGTGCGTGTCCACATCGTCGTCAGCCTCTCCGGTGGGGTGGTGCGCCGCCGTGCCTGCTCGCGGCCGGCTCGCAGCGTCCGTCCACCCTGCACATGTCGCGACGGGGCGGCACCTTGCACCCGGCACGGGAGCGGTCGGCGACGACGGGACCGACCGGCCACCCGAAGTCCGGTCAGCCGCCCGTCGGCGGCCCCAGGTCGGGGACGGTCAGCGAGCCGTCGTCGGCGAGCGGGAAGCCGGGGTTGTACGCGATCTCCCACAGGTGGCCGTCCGGGTCGGCGACGTAGCCGGCGTACCCGCCGTAGACCGTGCGCACCGGCTCCCGGACGACCGCGCCACCCGCGCCGGCCCAGTCAGCCACCAGGGCGTCGACCTCCCGCGCGGACCGGACGTTGTGTGCGAGGGCGACTCCGCCGGCAGCGACGGCCCGCGCACCGTCGTCGCGCGCACCGTCGTCGGGCAGGCCGTGGTCAGGCACGCCGGCGTCGGGCAGACCGGCGTCGGCCGCGAGCGCGGCCCGCGACCACAGCACCACGGCCAGCCCGCCCGCCTGGAAGAACACGGTCTGCTCGACCGTCTGCCCGTGCCACCCGAGCGCCGCGTAGAAGTCCCGGGCACGCTCGACGTCGGCCACTCCTAGGGTGATCAGGCTGACGCGCTGGTCCATGTCACGACGGTAGCGGCCGGCAGCGACGCACCCGGCACGGCGAGGCGGGACGGCCCGGTGGTGCCGTGGGTGCCGTGCGCGGTCACTCCCGGGCGGCGCGGACCGCCTCCACGAGCGGGGTGACCGGACGCCCGAGGAGCTTGGCGAGGTCGTCGCTGTCCGTCTCGAGGTCGCCCGCGGCGATCGAGGCGTCCAACGCGGCGACGAACCCGGCGGTCCCGGCGTCCATCCCGGCGGCCTGGAGCTCGGTCGCGTACTGCTCGACCGTGACGTCCCGGTGGACGACGCGCGTGCCGGTCACCTCGGTGACCGCGGCGGCCAGGTCGTCGAAGGTGAACGCCGGTCCACCGAGCTCGTGCACGACGTCGCCCGCCTCGTCCGCGAGCAGCGCCGCGGCGGCCGCGACGGCGTAGTCGGCCCGGGGGCGCCGGAGATCCGGCCTCCCCGGTCGCGCCCACCACCTCACCCGTCGCGAGGTACTGGTCGATGCGGTCGGTGTAGTTCTCCGTGTACCAGCCGTTGCGCAGCAGGGTGAACGGCAACCCGGACCCGCGCAGCACCGCCTCGGTGCCCGCGTGCTCACCGGCGAGCGGGTTCGTCGTCCCGTCAGCGTGGAGGATGCTCGTGTACGCGAGCCGCTCGACCCCGGCGTCCCGCGCCGCCTCGATGACGGCCGTGTGCTGCTCGACGCGTCGGCCCGGCTCGCTGCCGGAGACGAGCAGCAGCCGCTGCACGCCGGCGAGCGCGGCCGGCAGCGTCTCAGGGCGGGAGTAGTCGCCCTCGCGGACCTGCACGCCGCGGGCCGCGAGGTCGGCGGCGCGGGACGGGGTGCGGACGACGGCGACCACGTCCGTGGCGGGGACGCCCCGCTCGAGCAGCTCGAGGACGACGCGGCGGCCGAGGTGTCCGGTCGCTCCGGTGACGGCGAAGGTGGTCATGGTGCTCTCCTGGGGTCGGGGTGGTGGTGCGGGTCGGTCACGGGTTTCCGGCGTCAGCCCCGCCCGGTGCGGGCGAGCAGCTTTGCGCTGTAGCGCGCCCACGGGCCGTCACCCGGCGAGTGGACCCGCACGGAGCGGAAGCCCTTGACCACACGCCTGGCGAGGCCGCGCACGTCGCCCAGCGGGCGCGCGGAGATGTCGACCCGCAGCCGCGGGTCGAGCCGCACCTGCCGGCCGCGGCCGATGTGGAAGGACAGGTCGATGTCGTCGTGCACGGCGTCGGACTGCGCGTGGACCTCACCGCGGACGGCGCGCCATGCGGACGCGCGCATCGCGAAGTTGGACCCGAACAGCGGCGGGTGGCCGAGCGCGAGCCCGACCAGCACGAAGTAGGCGCGCATGTAGAGCACGTCGGCGAGCGCTCGCCGCACCGGCGGCAGACCCGCGAAGACCCCGGGCCCGGTCAGCGCGCGCAGGTCGGCGTCCGCGTCGAAGGCGGCCTCGATCCGCTCGACCCAGTCCGGCGGGAGCACCGAGTCGGCGTCGCAGCGCGCGACGATCGGACCGACCGCGGCGTCGTAGCCCGTCGCCGCGGCGGGCCAGATGCCCTGCACGGTCTCGCAGACCACGCGGGCGCCGTGCGCCCGGGCGATCTGCGCCGTGCGGTCGCGCGAGTTGTTGTCGACGACGACGACCTCGAGCGGCGCACGCGTCTGCCGCGCGAGCGACCGCAGACAGGCGCCGAGCACCGCCTCCTCGTCCCACGCCGGGACGACGACCGACGTGCGCGCCCCCTCCGCGCTCACCCGTCGGCCGGGCGCCGACGGCGCAGCGTGATCATGTCGCCCAGGAACGGCGACCACGCGGCGCGCTCGGCGTCGCTGATGCGCCGCGGTCGCCCGGTCGAGGTGTCGACGAGGACCAGCGTGGTGCACGCACGCGCGTAGGGGACGGGCGCCGGCAGCGGGCGGCCCGCCGCACCCTCGATCGGCGCGGCCGCGAGGCGCTCGGCGGCGGTGGTCGGTGCGCCGGTGGTGGTCGGCTCGGCTCCGATGGTCAGGCCGGTGGCCGGCTCGGCGTCGACCACCTCGTAGCAGACGTCGATGCTCGCCCCGCCGAGGTGCCCGATCCACAGCTCGACGACGGCGGGCGCCCGCCGGTAGGACAACGGCCGCAGGTACTCGATCTCCTGCCGCGCGACGAGCGTCGTCGTGGGGGCGCCCGGGCCGGCGTCGAGGACGGCCGTCGCGCGGCCGCCGTCGGCCGGGTCGGGGTGCGTCCAGAACGCCTCGATGCGCGCCTCCTCGAGGAGCTGGAGCATCTGCACGTTGTTCACGTGCCCGTAGGCGTCCATGTCGGCCCAGCGCAGCTGGGCCGGGACCCGCAACCGGCTCATCGGGCACTCCTGTCGTCGAGGGGTTCGTGGGGGGTGGTCAGGATGGTCGAGATGGTCGGGGCCGGTGCGGGCCCGCGCTCCGCCGGCGCTCACTGCGCGGCGAGCCGGGCGGCCACCCGGCACCGCTCGAGCGCGTCCAGCTCGGCGGCCACGGGCTCGACCACCCGGTCGTCCGTCACCCGGGCGACGGCTGCCCGCAGGCGGCTGCGGGCCCGCGCGGCGCGGCGGTGGGCGCCGATCGACGCCGCGAACCGGGACAGCAGCGCGAGCAGGATGCCGGCCAGCGCTCCCCGGCGAGCAGCACCGTGGGGGCGGGCAGCCCCCACCACATCGGCGTCTCGGGTTCGGGCAGGCGCAGGTAGGCGAGCCCGGCGAGGACGCCCAGCCAGAGGAGGCCGGCCACCAGCGTCGCGAGCAGGAGCCACTGCAGCAGGCCGACGACCCGCCACCACACCGGGCGCCGCTCGGCCTCCAGCCGGGTGCCCGCGACCGCCTGGTCGAGCGCGTCGGGCAGCCCGGGGGCCATGGCGACCTCGCGGGCGGCGAGCACCCACGCATCGGGGGCGCCCGCGGTCGCGGTGTCGGCGTACGCGCGCACGGCGCTGCTCGCCCGCGCCCGGGCGGCGGCGCCGGCCCCGGGCAGCGAGGTGCGAGCGAGGTCGGGACGGTCGGTCGGCTGGTCGAGGTGCAGGCGGCGCAGCGGGTCCGGGCGGAACCGTCCCAGCCAGCGGGTGACCGGCCACCCGGTCGCGGCGCGCGCGCGGCGACCGGACGACGACCGGACCGCCTCGACGACGGTCGCGACCTCGGCGGACTGCTCGAGGGCGGTGACCAGCCCGTCCCGCGCGGCCCCGCGCACCTTGGCCGGGACGGGCTCGCCGCACGCGTCGCCGAGCCGGCGGGCGGCGTCGCGCACGTCGGCGGTCAGGCGCGCGGTCGCGGCGACCCGGCGGCGGGCGGCGTCGGCGAGCACCTCGCGCAGCGCGTCCAGGCCGTACCCCGTCGCCGCCGACACCCCGAGCACGCGTACGCCCGGCAGGCCGTCCTCGGCGGCCAGCCGCCGCAGGTCGGCGAGGCAGGCCTCACGCTCGCTGTCGCTGAGCCGGTCCACCTGGTTGAGCACCAGCACGACGACGTCGCCGTGCCCGGCGAGCGGCTGCAGGTAGCGCTCGTGCAGCGCGGCGTCGGCGTACTTCTGCGGGTCCATGACCCACACGAGGAGGTCGACCCGCTCGACGAGGCGCTCGGCGCGGACGCGGTGCTCGACGACGACGGAGTCGTGGTCGGGCAGGTCCAGCAGGACCAGTCCGGTCGGGACCGCACCCGCCGCGGTCGCCGGCGCGCCACCGGACCCGGTACCCGCCGCGCCGGCGACGCCGAGGTAGCGCCGCGACCCGACCTCGAGCCAGTCGAGGAGGTCCCCCGCGTCGTCGGCGCCGGGCACCGGGTCCCCGCGCCCGGTGCCGGGGTCGACGTGGCTCCCGGCGCCCGGCCCGACACCGCCCGGCCGTCACCGTCCCCGCGCGGCGACCAGACGGCGGCCGACGCGAAGCCGGTGGTCGGGCGGGTGACCCCGGCGCGGGCGATCTCCTCCCCGCGAGCGCGTTGAGCAACGACGACTTGCCGGACCCGGTGGACCCGGCCAGGGCGACGACCGTGTGGTCCGGGGACAGCGCGGCCCGTTCGCGGGCCCGTGTCGTGACCGCTCGCGCGTGCTCGAGGGCGGTGTCCGGGAGGCGTCCGACCCCCAGCTCGGTGGCCTCCGCGAGCGCGGCGACGCGCGTGGGGAGGTCCGGTCCGCGTCGGCTCATGCGTCCGGTCCGCGGGTGAACCGCTGCCACCAGCCGCGCAGGCCGGCCGGGTCCGGGGCGGCGTCGTCGTCCGCCGGGCGGCCTGCGCGGGCGCCGGGGTCGGCGGCGATCCGCGCGGTCGTCGCCGGGACCGTCCCGGCGGGGGGCGCGACGAGCCCGGCACCCCGCAGGCGTCCGCCGGCGGTCGACGGCTGACCCGTGAGGCGCAGCCCGGTCGCGGCATCGACCGCCACGGCGTCCGTCGACCCGGCCGTGCCCGCCGTGCCGGTGGCCTCGGCCGCACGTGCGGCTGCCGCGGCGGACCGGACGCGCCCGACGGCGTCGCGCAGGGCACCCCGCTCTCCTGTCCGGCGCCGACCGCGTCGAGCTGGACCGTGAACCGCAGCGCCTGCGCGGCGAGCACCCCGCGCACGCGCTCGTCGAGGCGCTGGTGCGCGACCTTGGTGAGCTGGCGGACGGCGTCGTCGCCGAACACGGCCTCGAGCAGCCGCTGCGCGAGGACCGCCGACCCGCCGGCGATGCCGACCTCGGCGCCGGTCAGGCCACCGGTCGACGCGAACACCGCGACCATGAGGGCGGCACCGAGGCCGTTGACCCCGAAGGAGAGCGCGCGCGCCGTCGTCCGCTTGTCCGCCCCCTCCGCGCCGACGAGCGCGAGGACGTCGGACTGCCACCCGCGGATCTGGTCGGCGATGCGGGCCCGCAGGTCGCTGCCGCCGCGTGCGAGCTCGAGCCCGTCGAGCAGCGCGGCCCCGGCCGGGTCGCTGCGCCAGGCGGTGTAGGAGCGCTCCGCCGCGCCCTCGGCGGCGTCCTGGATGACCGCCTCCAGCCCGTGCCCGATGGCGTGGGTCAGCTCGGGCTCCGCGGCGGCGCGCCCGCGGACGAACGCGGTCAGCGTGTCGCGCACCCGTCCGACACGCTGCTCGACCGCACGCAGGAACTCCCCGGTCCCGACGACGTCCTGCCACCGGGCGAGGACCTCCCCGCAGCATGGTCCCGTCGGACGTCGCCTCCCGGACCGACCGCGCGGCCTCCTCGTGCGCGTCGGCCACCACGCGGCGCAGGTGGGCGTCCGCGGCGCGCTGTTCGTCCGCCGCCGCGGCGAGCGCGCCGGCGCGCTCGACGAGGTCGGCGGTGGCGCCGTCGCGGGTGCGGGCGATCGCGGCCTGGCGGGCGCCGGCGTCACCGCCGAGCGTCGTCAGCCAGTCCGCGACCGGCGTGACCGCGTGCGCGGGCAGCATGCCGTCCTCGAGCGGCGACTCCGGGACGACGAGCACCGGGGAGTCCTCGAGCCCGTGCTCGGCCAGCATGGCCGCGAGGTGGGTGGCGACGGCCTCGCGCGCGCCGGGGTCGACCCGGTCCAGCACGAGCGCGACTTGGGCGTGCCGGCGGGCGGCGTCCTGCAGCAGGTCCCACGGGACGGCGTCGGCGTAGCGCGCGGCGGTCGTGACGAACAGCCACACGTCGGCCGCGCCGAGCAGCTGGGCGGCGATGCGGCGGTTCTCGGCGACGACGGAGTCGATGTCCGGGGCGTCCAGGAGCGCCAGACCGGGCGGCACCGCGTCCGACGCCGCGAGGCGCAGGGAGCGCGCCGAGCCGGCGTCCGCGGCCTCACCGGTCAGGCGCGCCATGCCGGGCAGGATCCGGTCGCCCCGGAACCACTGGGCGTCCAGGGGATGGTGCACCAGGACGGGCGAGCGCGTCGTCGGGCGCAGCACGCCGCTGCGGCTGACCGGCGCGCCGAGCAGCGAGTTCACCAGGGTCGACTTGCCGGCCCCGGTGGACCCGCCGACGACCACGAGCAGCGGCGCGGCCGCCGCCCGCAGCCGGGGCAGCAGGTAGTCGTCGAGCTGGTCGAGGACCTGGGTGCGTGCCTCGCGCTGGGCGTCCGCACCCGGGACGTCGAGCGGCAGCCGCACCTCGGCGACGGCGCCACGCAGCCCGACGAGGGCGGCGAGCAGCTCCGCCGAGGTGCGGTCCCCGCCCGCGCCCTCGTCCTCGACCGCCGTGGTCACCGGCGGTCAGCTCCGGGTGAGCTTGCGGTACGTGACCCGGTGCGGGCGGGCCGCGTCGGGCCCGAGCCGGGTCACCTTGTTCTCCTCGTACGCGGCGAAGTTGCCCTCGAACCAGTACCAGCTCGACGGGTTCTCCTCGGTGCCCTCGTAGGCCAGGATGTGCGTCGCCACCCGGTCGAGGAACCACCGGTCGTGCGAGACGACCACGGCGCACCCCGGGAACTCGAGCAGCGCGTTCTCCAGCGAGCCGAGGGTCTCGACGTCCAGGTCGTTGGTGGGCTCGTCGAGGAGCAGCACGTTGCCGCCCTGCTTGAGCGTGAGCGCGAGGTTGAGGCGGTTGCGCTCACCACCGGACAGCACGCCGGCCGCCTTCTGCTGGTCCGGGCCCTTGAACCCGAACGCGGCGACGTAGGCGCGCGACGGCATCTCGGTGTTGCCGACCTTCATGTAGTCCAGCCCGTCGGAGACGACCTCCCACAGCGACTTCTTGGGGTCGATGCCGCCGCGGTTCTGGTCGACGTAGGACAGCTTGACCGTCTCGCCGATCTTCAGCTCGCCGTCGTCGAGCGGCTCGAGCCCCACGATCGTCTTGAACAGGGTCGTCTTGCCGACGCCGTTCGGGCCGATGACCCCGACGATGCCGTTGCGCGGCAGCGTGAAGGACAGCCCGTCGATGAGGACGCGCCCGTCGAAGCCCTTCTCCAGGTCCTTGGCCTCGATGACGACCGACCCCAGGCGCGGGCCCGGCGGGATCTGGATCTCCTCGAAGTCGAGCTTGCGGGTGCGGTCCGCCTCGGCGGCCATCTCCTCGTAGCGGGCCAGGCGCGCCTTGGACTTGGTCTGGCGACCCTTCGCGTTCATCCGGACCCAGGCCAGCTCGTCGGCGAGGCGCTTGGAGAGCTTCGCGTCCTTCTTGCCCTGGACCTCCAGGCGGGCCTGCTTCTTCTCCAGGTAGGTGGAGTAGTTGCCCTCGTACGGGTACAGGCGGCCGCGGTCGACCTCGCAGATCCACTCCGCGACGTGGTCGAGGAAGTACCGGTCGTGGGTCACGGCCAGGATGGCGCCCGCGTACTGGGATAGGTGCTGCTCGAGCCAGAGCACGCTCTCGGCGTCGAGGTGGTTGGTGGGCTCGTCGAGGAGCAGCAGGTCGGGCTTCTCGAGCAGCAGCTTGCACAGCGCGACGCGGCGACGCTCCCCACCGGACAGGACCGACACGTCGGCGTCCGGCGGCGGGCAGCGCAGCGCATCCATGGCCTGCTCGAGCTGGGTGTCGAGGTCCCAGCCGTCGGCGGCGTCGATCTTCTCCTGCAGCTCGCCCATCTCGGCGAGCAGCGTGTCGAAGTCGGCGTCGGGCTCGGCCATCAGCGCGGAGATCTCGTTGAACCGGTCGATCTGGCCCTTGAGCTCGGCGACGCCCTCCTCCACGTTGCCCAGGACCGTCTTGGACTCGTTGAGGTCCGGCTCCTGCATGAGGATGCCGACGCTGTAGCCGGGCGACAGCCGCGCCTCGCCGTTCGACGGCTGCTCGAGCCCGGCCATGATCTTCAGGATCGTCGACTTCCCGGCGCCGTTGGGGCCGACGACGCCGATCTTGGCGCCGGGCAGGAAGTTCAGGGTGACGTCGTCGAGGATGACCTTGTCGCCGTGCGCCTTGCGCGCCTTGTACATGGTGTAGATGAACTCAGCCACGGGCTCGTCGTCCGCCTCACGTTCGGTGTCGTCGGATCGGCCGCCCGCCAGGGGTCGGGGGCGGCCACGACCCCCAGCCTACGGTGACCCGGGCTGCGGCGCCGTGACGGGGAGCACGTCCCGCCACGGCGCCGCCGCCGAGGTCAGGACAGGACCGTCACCAGCGTCACCGCCCGCAGCGTGAGGTTCGCCCGCGCGTCGTCGGTCAGACGGTCGGGGCGCTTGGAGTCCTCGAGCCGGGCGAGCGCCCGTTCCATCGCGGCCCCAGCCGGCCCGTGCCGACCGGCCGCCGCGTGCCGGTCCGCCTGCCGCAGCGCGTTGACGAGCTGCTGGACGATCGGGCCGGACACCTTACCCGCGGCGACGTACTCGTCGAACGCGGCCCGGAAGGCCGCGAGCTCGGCCGTCGCCGACGGTGCCGCGGGCAGGGGCACCTGCGACCAGTCGACGTCGGAGGCGAGGTAGAAGCCCGGGTGCGACGGCTGGTTGTAGCTCGTCTGCTGACGGGCCACCTCGGCGTGGTACTGCGCGTCGTGCATCAGCGTGTAGAGCTTGCGGTCGGTGAGCTCGGTGGACACGAACATCCGGATCGCGGTGGAGTCCGCAGTCCGGACGAGCAGCTCCTCGCGCCAGTCACCGACGACGTCGGCCACCAGCGACGGGTTGCCCTTCGTGCCGTTGTTGGTCCGGGTGCCGGTGGCGGTGAGCACCGTGCCGTCCTCCCAGTCCACGATCCGCACGTCCCCGTCGCCCGCGCCCTCGACGATCTGCGTCGTCATGTCGGCCGCCCACCGGATGCTCTGGTTGGTGCCCGGCGTGGTCGGCGCGAGGTCCTCACCGGTGGGGCTCTGGATCCCGGACCCGTCGGTGCCGCCGGGCATGCTGGCCCAGACCTCGATGCCGCGGCTGCCCGGCAGGACGTCGCCGATCATGCCGCGCCCGGTGTCGCGGCCGGAGTACTCGCCGAAGACCACCTCCCCGGTGGCCGCGGCGCGCAGCGCCATGCCGTACGGCGCCCACGGGCCGCCCTCGTGCACGGTGAAGATCTCCAGACCCGGGCGGTCGGGGTCGATGTCGGTGACGTGCATGGCGTCCCCGTGCCCGAGGCCCGCGACCGTCCCGGGAGCGCCGCTGCCCTCGGGCAGCTCGGCGAACGAGCTGTACAGCAGGCTGCCGTCGTCGTCGATCGTCGCCGAGCCGTAGACGATCTCGTGACGACCGTCGCCGTCGACGTCCGCGGCGGACAGCGAGTGGAACCCCTGCGTGGTGATCGAGCCGAACTCCGGGTCCGTGCCCAGCCGGCCGTGCGGGCCGTCGTCGAAGGGATTCGTCATCGGCGTCCAGCCCGAGTCCACGAACCAGCGCTGGGACAGGTCCTCACCGTCCCAGTCGTAGGCCGCGATCGTCGACCGCGTGTAGTAGCCGCGGGCGAAGACCGCCGACGGGCGCTCCCCGTCGAGGTGGGCGACGCCGGCGAGGAACCGGTCGACCCGGTTGCCCGGCTCGATGCGGGACATCGCGTAGTCACCCCACATGAGGCCGTCGTCGTGCCGGCCGGGCGCGTACGGGACGGTCTGCAGCTCGGCGCCGCTCTCGCCGTCGAACACCGTGAGGTACTCCGGCCCCGTGAGCACGAACCCCTCGAACGCCCGGAGGTCGTTCCGGGCGCTGCGGCTCGGGGCGTACACGTCGATGAAGTGGTCGACGAGATCCTGCGCCGCCTCCTCGGACAGCGGGTAGGCATGGCGCTGCGGGATCCCGAGGGCCTCCTCCACCGTCGCGGGCCAGCGGCCGGCGACGACCTCGGGGTGCAGGCTCCAGCCGCGGAACGTCTCCACGAGGTGCTGCTCGTACTCCGCGGCGCTCATCCGCAGGTCGTCGTGGTGGGTCCAGCCGTCCGCGACGTCGTCGCCGGCCATGGTGATGTACTCCGCGTCGCCCTCGCGGCCACCGGGCAGGGTGCGCGTGCCGGGGGCGGTCTTGAGCATGATCTCCGCGCGGCCGTCGCCGTCGAAGTCCTGGACGAGGAACTGCGTGTAGTGCGCACCGGCGCGGATGTTCACCCCGAGGTCCAGGCGGTGCAGCAGCGTGCCGTCGGCCCGGTAGGTGTCGATGAGCACCGGCCCGGTGTAGCCGACCTGGGAGACGTCCTTGGCGTTGGACGGGTCCCACTTCACGACGAACTCGTACGCGCCGTCCCCGTCGACGTCGCCGACGCTCATGTCGGTGGCGACGTACGTGTACTCCTCGCCCTCGGGGTGCAGGACGCCGGGCGGCGTGCGCCCGGGAGCGGGCTTGCGCAGCGGGAGGTCGTGGTGCGCCTGCGCCCACGGGGTGACCGACGTGCCCCGGCCCACCTCGTCGCCGTCGACGACCGGGACGACGCGGTAGGTCGACGCGGCCATGCCGTCCGGGTCCAGGACGTTCGTACTGTCGGTCACCGTGGCCACGCGGTGACCGTCGCGGTAGACCCGGAAGTCGGTGCCCGTCAGGCCGGTCGCGCTGTGGCCGGTCGCCTCGTGGCCGAGCAGTCGCCAGGAGAGGAACACGCCGTCGTCGGTGACGGCGGCGACCAGCCCGCGGTCGAGCCGGTCGAGCTGGGGTCCGGGTGCGCCGGGTGGGGTGCCCGGTGGGGCGGCCGACGCCGTCGCGGCGCCGGACAGCAGGAGCGCGCCGGCGGCGAGACCTGCGGCGGCGTGACGGAGAGGTGTGCTGCTGAGAAGACTCATCGTCGAATCCTTCGGCTCGTGGGGGGCCCGCGGCGGCCCGTTGGAACGATTCACGCCCCGCGCCGACCCCCCGGGTCTCAACCACCGTGACACCCGTCAGTCCCAGCGTCAACCGTTCCGGACACCGCTTTCCGCCGCGTGGAGCCGGCAGCGGGTGTTGGCGCGGGGTCGGCGCGGCAACCCTGGGCGGCGACCCTGAGCGGCGTCCGCATGGCGGTCCGTGGGGGCACCCCCTGCCACCACGGACCGCCCGCGACCTGCACCTGCGCCCGCTCACCGCACCGGGTCACGCACCGGTCAGCGCACCGGGTCGAGCGTCCCGACCGGCAACTCAGGGTCCGCGTCGGCGCCGTCCCGGGGGTCGCCACCGGGGACGTCGTCGGCCGCGAGGCTGCCGGGTGAGGTGTTGTCGCCGGAGTCGGTCGCCCACGGGTCGTCCACGCCGGGCCCGTCCGCCGGGTCCCCGGCGGCGCCGTCGGTGGGTGACGCGGCACCGGCGTCGGCGACGTGGACGGTGCGGGCGAAGCTCGCCCGCCCGTACGTCAGGTCCGGACCGATCGCGAGCGCCTCGAGCACCAGGGTGGTGCGCTGACCCTCCGGCCCGTCCCACTGCTCGGTCGCGAGCCGGCCGTGCACGACGACCGGGTCCCCCTTGCGCAGCGACGACGCGACGTTCAGCGCGGTCTGCCGCCAGCTCTTGACCGTGAACCACTCCGTGCGCCCGTCCACCCAGGTGTTCTGCGCACGGTCGAACCAGCGCCGGGTGGTGGCCATGCGGAAGCTGGTGAACGGGGTGACGCTCGCCCCCGTGTAGTGCTTGGGCTCGGTCCCCACCCAGCCGATCAGGGTCAGCGTCGGGTCGCTCGTGCTCATCGTTCCTCCTCGCGGCAGGGGCCGACGGCGCCGACCCTCACCCCGAGGCTGGCCCGCGGACCGTCCCGACCGGGGGCGCCGTCGTCAGGCGGTGGACGACGCCCCGACCACACCGCCTGGGGTCGCGGCCGCGACCGCCCGCTCCCCGGCCGCCGCGGTCGCCGCCAGCTCGCGCACGTGCCGGTGCTCGCCGAGCAGCGCGAGCGTCGGCTCGCCGAGCCGGTGGGTGACGACGCCCTCCACCGCGGCGCGGCCGTCCCGGCGGACAGCGGCAGCGCGTCGGCGACCGGCGCGCCGCCGCACGAGCCACGCGGTCGCCCAGAGCACCACGGCGAGCAGGGTCAGTGCCCCGGCCAGCCACGCGGTGACGGGGACGCCGGCAACGGCGTCGGCGACGTCCACGTCGAGCAGGGCACGGGCCGCGACCGCTCCGGCGACGACGATCGCGATGATCCCCACCACGACGGAGCCGATCGTCAGGGACGTCGCGGTCCGCGAACGCCGCACGCGCAGCGCCACGCCCTGCATCGCGGAGCCGACGGCCTCGGCGAGCTCGGGGACGGACGCCAGCCGCGCGTCGAGCGACCGCTGCCAGGCCGGGGGCAGCCCACGTCCGACGTCACGGAGCCAGCGGTGCCGGGCCAGCCCGACGGCGTGCGCCTGCACCGCGCCGACGGCGGGCACGACGTCCGCGCCACCGCGCACGGTCGCCTCGACGGCGTCGGCGATCGCCGGGACACCCGCCGCGGCGACGAGGGCGTCGACGACCGGTGCGGTCGGCAGCCGGTCGGGACCGTCCGGCACCACGCCCGGGGGCGTGAGGTCGGCGGTCAGCGCGCGGCCGGCGGCGGCGATCTCGGCGCCCGCCCGCACCGCGGCGACGCTGGGGCCGCTCACCACCCGGGCGAGGGTCGCGCGCAGGTCGGTCAGGCCGGTGCGGTCCGGCACGGAGGTCGCGATCACCGGGACCCCGACCAGGCCGTCCTCCGCGAGCAGCCGGCCGACGTCCGCGACGACGTGGTGCCGCTGCTCGGGGGCACGGTGTCGACCTGGTTGAGGACGACCACCATCGTGGCCTCGCGGCCGACGAGCCCGCGCAGGTACCCCGTGTGCAGCGCGTCGTCGGCGTACTTCTG
Source organism: Cellulomonas sp. ATA003 (assembly GCF_031582905.1). Taxonomy (NCBI): domain Bacteria; kingdom Bacillati; phylum Actinomycetota; class Actinomycetes; order Micrococcales; family Cellulomonadaceae; genus Cellulomonas; species Cellulomonas sp. ATA003. The sequence continues at coordinate 1,143,352 of NZ_CP133990.1, read as the reverse complement.
CGGGTCCACGACCCACACCAGCAGGTCGACCATGGGCAGCAGCCGGTCGACGACCTCGCGGTGCTCGTCGGCGACCGAGTCGTGGTCGGGCAGGTCGAGCAGGACGAGCCCGCGCAGGTCCGCCTCGGACTCGCCGTCGAGGGCGGTCTCGCGCTGGAAACGCCGGACGGGTGACACCCCGATCCAGTCGAGCAGCGCCTCGCCGCGGCCGCCCCACACGCACGCGGTGGCCTCCGCGGTCGTGGGCCGGTGCACCCCGACGTCGGCGAACGGCAGGCCGCACAGCGCGTTGAACAGGCTGGACTTGCCGGAGCCGGTGCCGCCGACGAGGGCGACGAGCGTGTGGTCGACGTCGCGGGACAGCCGGTCACGGACGGCCGCGACCGAGCGCCGCACCTCCGTCCGGACGTCCGTCGCAACGCGGTCACCGGCTGCGGCCAGCGCAGCCTCGAGCGCGTCGACGCGACCGGAGAGGTCCGAGGTCAAGGAGCGGTGCGCGGTGCGCGACGGCGCGGTGGGCGCGGCGAGGGCAGTGGGCGTGGCGGCCGCGGCGGGCGCGGCGGCACCCGACCGCCCGGGGTGGCGGCCGTCGGACGGCTGGGTCATGTCAGTCCCTTGAGCACGGCGAGGCGCAGGCGCAGCCGGGAGGCGGCGTCGGGCGCGAGGTCGGCGATGCCGAGCTGCTCCTCGAGCGACTCGCCCTCGCGGGCGACGCCCTCCCGGGCGCGTGCGGCGAGCGTGGCCCGCAGCGGGTCGACGAGCGCGGGTCCGGCCCCCGGCAGGACGGCGTCGAGGAGGCGTGCTGCCGGCTCGAGCCCGGCGGCGGCGGCGAGCACGACGGCGGCCAGTCCGCGCGGTCCGAGTCTCGCCACGGCGGAGGCGGCGCGGTCGGCGTCGACGGCTGCCGGTGCGGCTGCGCCGGCGGCGGCCGGCACGCCGGTGCCGGTCGTGCCGGACGCCGCGGGCGCACCGGGCGCACCGGCAGCGGCCCCGGGAACCAGAGCCGCCACGGCAGCGTCCGCCTCGGCGACCCAGCTCGCGGCGGCGTCGGCGGCATCACGCTCGCGGGCGGCGACGTGGTCGGCGGCGGGCCACCCCGCGACGAGGGCCGCGGCTCCCGCCGGTGCGGCGGGGTCGGTGAGCCGCGAGCGCAGGGCGACCTCGCCGGCCGCCCCGACGGAGGACAGGTGCACCGCCAACGACGCCCGCAGGTCCTCGACGAGCTCGAGCAGGGCGGCCTCGCGCCGGGCCGCGGTGCGTCGCCACCCGCGCAGCCGGCCGCCGCGTCCCAGCAGCTTGGCCAGCGGCCCGGACGCGAGCTCCGTCCAGCGCACGCCCGCCGGACCGTCCACGAGCGCGCCGGCGAGCACCGACTCCTCCGCGGCGACGATCGGCCCGGCGACGGCGGCGGCGACCTCGACGCGCAGGGCCGCCGCGGCGTCCGCCTGGGCCTGCACGGCCTCCGCCTGGTCGTCGACCCAGGTCCGCAGCGACGCGAGCGCCCCGTGCAGCGTGCGGGCGATGACGGCGCGGGCGCGGTCGGGGCCGGCGAGCGTGGTGAGCCACCGGTGGATGGGCGCGACGGCGGACGGGTCGAGCAGCCCCTCGTGGGGGCCGGCGTCGGGCACCGTGAACAGCGGCACGCCGTCCATCCCCCGCTCGCGCAGCCGCATGAGCAGGTCGCCGCGCACGGTCGTCAGCGCGTCCGGGGTGACCCGGTTGAGCACCATCGCAACCGACGCGGTCCGCGCCATCGCGGCCTCGAGCACGCGCCACGGGACCGCGTCGCCGTAGCGGGCCGCCGTCGTGACGAACAGCCACAGGTCGGCCGCCTCGAGGAGCCGGTGCGCGATCTCCCGGTTCTGGGCGAGCACGGAGTCGAGGTCGGGGGCGTCGAGCAGCGCGATGCCGCGCGGGACCCGTTCGTGGGCGACGACGTCGACCGAGTCGAGGAGCGGGTGGTCGGCGAGCAGGTCCGCGTCCCGGGGGTGGTGCACGAGGACCGGTCGGCGGGTGGTCGGACGCAGCACCCCGGACGCGGACACCTCCGTGCCGATCAGCGAGTTCACGAGCGTGGACTTGCCCGCACCGGTCGACCCGGCGGCGACGACGACGGCGGGCGTGGAGAGCTGCTCGAGGCGGGGCAGCAGGTGGTCGGCGAGCTGGTCGAGCAGCCGGCCGCGCGCGGCGCGCGCCTCGTCCACCCCCGGGATCTCGAGCGGGAAGCGCGTCCGGTGCACGTCGCGCCGCAGGTCGCGGACGGCGTCGAGCAGCGTCGGCGTGACGGTGGGCGGCTCGTGGGCGGCGTCGGTCGCGGGGACAACCGGCTGGGGGCTCACCGGGTCATCCTCACCCAACGCCACCGGTCGACCCAAACCCGAGCCCGGTCCGGCGCGGCGGGCGGCGCCGCGGCGGTGCGGCGGTGCGGCGGCGGTGCGGCCGGCCCGGCCCGGGGCCAGGACGGCGCGATGCCGACGGCCGTGCGAGCATGCCGGACGTGACCACGCCGCGTCCGTTCACCACCCGACCCGAGCTCGTCGGCACCCACGGGATGGTGGGCTCGACCCACTGGCTCGCCTCGCAGTCCGGCATGGCGGTGCTCGAGGCGGGCGGCAACGCGTTCGACGCCGCCGTCGCGACCGGGCTCGTGCTGCACGTGGTCGAGCCGCACCTCAACGGACTCGGCGGCGACGTCCCCGTGATCGGCTACCGGGCCGGCAGCGGCGAGCCGTTCGTGCTCAGCGGGCAGGGGCCGTCGCCCGCGCTGGCCACCGCGCAGGCGTTCGCCGACCTCGGCGTCGACCTCGTCCCCGGGACCGGCCAGCTGCCCGCCGTCGTCCCCGGGGCCTGGGGCGCGTGGATGGACCTGCTCGCCCGCTACGGGACGCTGCACGTGCGCGATGTCGTCGGCTACGCGATCGGGTACGCACGCGGCGGGGCACCGATGCTGCCGCAGGCCGCGGCGACCGTCGCTCGCGTGGCCCGCATGTTCACCGAGCACTGGCCGACGTCGGCCGAGGTGTACCTGCCCGGGGGCGCCCGCCGGGCCCGGGCGAGCGGTTCCGCAACCTCACGCTCGCCGAGACGCTCGAGCGGCTCGTCGCGGCGGCCGACGCCGCCGGCCCGGACCGTGAGGCCGGGATCGAGGCGGCGCGCGCGGCGTTCTACGAGGGGTTCGTCGCCGAGCGGATCGACCGGTTCAGCCGGTCGGCGTCGGTCATGGACTCGTCCGGCACGCCGCACGCGGGCCTGCTGCGGTTCGACGACCTCGCCACCTGGCGGGTGCGCGAGGAGCGTCCGGCCACGGCCGAGCTCGCCGGTCGCACGATCGCCAAGACCGGACCCTGGGGTCAGGGGCCGGCGCTGCTGCAGCAGCTCGCGGTGCTGGACGGCATGGACCTGGCCGACACCAGCCCCGCCTCCGCCGAGCTCGTCCACACGGTCGTGGAGGGCGCCAAGCTCGCGCTCGCCGACCGGGACGCCTGGTACGGCGACCCCGACCACGTCGACGTGCCGCTGGACACCCTGCTCTCCCCCGGCTACGCCGACGAGCGCCGCGCCCTCATCGGCGCCGACGCCTCGGACGGGCTGCGCCCCGGACGCCCCGACGGCCGCGAGCCGCGCCTGCCCCGGCGCGTGCTGGCCGAGGTCGACGCCGCCCGCACCGCGGGGACGGGCACGGGGACGGGCACCGGTGGCGCGACCCCCGCGCCGCGCGCCCGCGCCGCGGGGGTCGGAGAACCGACGTTCGCCCCGGACGCGGGGCCCGACCCGCTCACCGGACCCGATCCCCGCACCGGACCCGATCCCCGCACCGGACCCGACGGGGTCGCCCGCGGGGACACCTGCCATCTCGACGTCGTCGACCGCTGGGGCAACGTCGTGTCGGTGACACCCAGCGGCGGGTGGCTGCAGAGCTCACCGGCCATCCCGGGGCTCGGCTTCCAGCTGCCGACCCGGGCCCAGATGTTCTGGGTCGAGCCGGGGCTGCCGAACTCCCTCGGCCCCCGCAAGCGACCGCGGACCACGCTCAGCCCCACCCTCGTGCTGCGCGACGGCGTCGCCGAGCTCGCCTGCGGGACGCCCGGCGGCGACCAGCAGGACCAGTGGCAGCTGCCGTTCCTGCTCAACCACCTCGTGTACGGCATGGGCATCCAGGAGGCGATCGACGCGCCGTCCTGGCACACCACCCACCTCGTGTCGTCCTTCGCCCCGCGTGAGATCGAGATCCTCGGGTTGCACGCCGAGGACCGCCTGGGCGCCGACGTGCTCGCCGACCTGCGCCGTCGTGGGCACCGGGTGACCGTCACCGGACCGTGGTCGCTCGGGCGGCTGAGCGCCGTCGGCACCCGGCCGGACGGGATGCTGCGCGGGGCGGCCACGCCGCGCGGCATGCAGGCGTACGCGGTCGGTCGCTGAGGGCGCTCGTCCTCGCCGGGTCGACGGGTGCTCGCGGGCCCCGCTCCCCGCGCGCCGTGACGATCGCCACGCGTGACGCGTGACCCCGCGCACGCCACGGCCGGGGGCACCGCGGCGTGGTTCACTGCGACCGATGACCCAGACCTCCGAGCGGCGCGACCCGCGCTCCTCCGTCGGCCCCCCGCCCGCGGAGCCTCTCGGCGACCCGCTCCTGGCGGGTCCGGCGCGGGCGTCGCGCGTGCGGCGGCTGCGCTCGCGGCTGCTGCCCCGCGGGGTGGACCTCTCCGCACGGTCCTGGACGCTGCGCCACCGGGCCGTGCTCGCCTTCCTGTGGGTCATGACGCTCGCCGCGACCACCTGGGCGGTGGTCGCCGGACCCGGGGGCCACGCCGTGCTCGAGGCGGTGGGCCTCGTCGTGGTCGCGGGGCTCACGACGGCTATCCCGGCGCACCGACGCGCGCTGGCCGCCTCCGCGGCGTCCGTCGCCCTGCTGCTCGCGACCGCGGTGCTCGTCCACCTGTCCGGTGGGCTCATCGAGATGCACTTCCTGTTCTTCGTCATCGTCGCGGCCGTCACGCTGTACCAGCAGTGGGCGCCGTTCCTGTCGGCAGTCGCGTTCGTGATCCTCCACCACGGCGTGATCGGGACCACCCACCCGGAGGCGACGTACAACCACGCGGCCGCGATCGCCCACCCCTGGGCGTGGGCGGGCATCCACGGCGGGTTCGTCGCGCTGGCGAGCGTGGTGGGTCTGGCGGGCTGGCGGTTCGACGAGCTCGTGCGCGACGAGCTGCGCCAGGTCGGCGAGCACCACCGCGTGGTGCTCGACTCGGTGCGCGACGCCGTCCTCGCCCTCGACCTCCAGGGCCGCATCCTGTCCGCCAACAGCCGCGCCACCGCCCTGCTCGGCGTGCCGGCGGCCGACCTGACGGGTCGCGACGTCCACCGCGCCGTCCACCCCGGCGCGCACCACCCGGCGGACCGGTGCCCGCTCGCCGGCCGGGACGCGGCGGCGTCGACCGGCACCGACGAGGTCGAGCCCGACCCGGGGGCCGCCGTCCCGGTGCCGGTCACGTTCCGCCTCGCCGCGGTGGACGACGACGGCGCGGCGGCGTGGGTCCTGACCCTCACCGACGTCTCCGGCTCGCACCGGGCGCTGGTCGCCGAGCGCCAGCTGCGGCACCTCACCGCCGAGCGGCTCGTCGAGCGCGCCGAGGTCGAGCAGCTCGCCGCCTCGGTGAGCCCGCCGCCGCTCGACCTGCCCGGTCTCGAGCTCGCCGCGACCTACCTGCCGGCGTCCGAGGCGCTCCTCGGTGGTGACCTGTACGACTGGTTCGTCTCCCCCGACGGCACCGTGCACGTCGCCGTCTTCGACGCGATGGGCAAGGGGCGGGGCGCGACCAAGCACGCGATCGCCGTCCTGCACGCGGTCCGCGTCCTCGCGCTCGACGGGCGGCCGCTGCACGACCTGCTCGGTCGTGCCGCCGGCGTCCTCGCGGACCACGACGACGACCTCATGGCGACCGCCGTCGTCGCGCGCTACCACCCGGGGACCGGTGACCTCGAGGTCGCCTCCGCCGGGCACCCGCCCGCCCTGGTGGTGCGGTCGGACGGCGGGTGCGAGTTCCTCGAGACCGTCGGCATCGGCATCGGCGTGCCGGGGGCGGGGAGCTCGGTGCTGCGCTCGGCGACGCTCGCGGCGGGCGACACGCTCGTGCTCTACAGCGACGGCCTCATCGAGGGCACCCGCGACCTCGACCGGGGCCTGGCCGACCTCACCGCGACCGCGGCCGCCGCGGCCGGCGAGGACGCCCCGACGATGGCGGACCGCCTCGCCCGCGAGCCGGGGTCGGTCGCCGTCGACGACGACCGCGTCGTCCTCGTGCTGCGGCGCACCCCGGCGTAGCGCTCCCGCCACCGCGGTCGGCCGGCTCCGCCCGAGGCGGCGTCGCGCCCGCGAAGGTGCCCGGGGCCTGTGCGATTCTGTACCCGGACGGGCCGTACGGCCCGGGCCCCCATAGCTCAATGGATAGAGCAACGGCCTTCTAATCCGTAGGTTGCAGGTTCGAGTCCTGCTGGGGGCACCTGGGGACCGGGCTCCGGGCTCGCGGCGGCCTACGCGCCGGCGTCGCGCGCCTCGATGGTCTCCACCGCCCGGCGCACCGCACCGATCCCCTGCACCAGCGCGGCGAGGTCGTCGGTGCCCAGCAGCGCGAGCGCCTCCTGCTCGTGCCAGGCCCCGATCTCGGTGAGGCTCTCGATGATCGCGGTGCCGGCCGGCGTCGCGCGCAGCGGGCGGACGCGGCGGTCGGTCGCGTCGTGGTCGCGGATGACGAGGTCGCGCTCCACCAGCCGGTCGACGATCCCGGACACGGTCGCCGCGGTCAGCCCGAGCTCGTCGGCGACGCGGTGGGCGGTGACCGCGCCCGCGGTCACGACGAGCATGAGCACCTTGAGCTGCTGGATGGTCAGGGGCAGGGACATGACCGAGTCCATGCCGCGGCGCGCGGCGTACGCCGACACCGCGCGACTGTCGGTGTGCAGGCGCTCGAGCAGCTCGGCGCGCCGGGGGTCGGCGTCCGGACGACCCGGAGACGCTGCCGGAGATGCGGTGCCGCATACTTCGGGAATCATTAGCCTCCGCCAAACGGTTAGTGTGGCGCTTACCCTACTCCCGGCACCGTCGCCGGTCTCCGCCGTCCGCCCTCCCCGGGAGAGCCATGTCTCGCCTTGCCCAGTTCAGCCTGAGGAACCGCGCCCTCGTGTCGCTCGCGACCGTGCTCATCGCGGTCTTCGGCGTCGTGTCGCTGACGTCCCTCAAGCTCGAGCTCATCCCGTCGCTGCAGATCCCGACGCTCGCCGTCGTCGCGCCCTACCCCGGGTCGTCCCCCGCCGTGGTCGAGCGCCAGGTGACGATTCCGATCGAGGACGCCGCCGGCACCGTCGGCGGGGTGGAGAGCATCACGTCGACCTCGAGCACCGGGGTCGCGTCCGTGCTGGTCAACCTCGAGTACGGCACCGACCTGGACGCCGCGCAGGTCGAGCTCGAGTCCGCCGTCGGCAGCGCCACGACCGGCCTGCCGGACGAGGTGGAGCCGACGGTCATCGCCGGCAGCCTCGACGACTTCCCCGTCGTCCAGCTCGCCGTCGCCTCCCCGGGGACCTGGGCGAGCTGGCGGACCGGGTCCGCGCGGACGTCGTCCCGCGCCTGGCCGCGCTCGACGGCGTCCGGGACGTCACCGTCTCCGGCGGCCCGGTGGAGCGGATCGAGGTCCGGCTGGACCGGCTCGCGCTCCTGACCGCCGGTCTGTCCCCCACCGCCGTCGGCGACGCCCTGACCCAGAACGGCGCCCTGCTGCCGGTGGGCACGGTCAGCGACGGCGAGCGGACGCTGACCGTCCAGGCGGGGCAGGGGCTGAGCGACGTCGACGACCTGCGCGCGCTGCCGCTGCTCGGAGGTGCGGCGCCGGTGGCACTGGGCGACGTCGCCGAGGTCGTCCGGGCCGAGGCGCCCGCGACCTCGCTGGCCCGCACCGACGGCGAGGCGAGCCTGGCGATCGCGATCACCAAGACCCCGGCCGGCAACACCGTCGACGTCTCGCACGCCGTCGAGGAGATCCGCCCCGAGCTGGAGGAGATCCTCGGCGGTGACGCGTCCTTCTCGGTCGTCTTCGACCAGGCCCCGTTCATCGAGGAGTCCGTCGAGGGCCTGACCACCGAGGGCGGGCTCGGCCTGCTCTTCGCCGTCGTCGTGATCCTCGTCTTCCTGACGTCGGTGCGCTCCACGCTCGTCACCGCGATCTCGATCCCGCTGTCCATCCTCGTGACCTTCGCCGGCCTGTACGTCGGCGGCTACACCCTCAACATCCTCACGCTCGGCGCGCTGACGGTCGCGATCGGACGCGTGGTCGACGACTCGATCGTCGTCATCGAGAACATCAAGCGGCACCTGTCCTACGGCGAGCCCAAGGCCGCCGCCATCTTCACCGCGGTCAAGGAGGTCGCCACGGCGATCACCTCCTCGACCCTGGCGACCGTCGCGGTGTTCCTGCCGATCGCCATCGTCGGCGGGCAGGTCGGGGAGCTGTTCCGGCCGTTCGCGATCACGGTGACGATCGCGCTGCTCGCGTCGCTGCTCGTCTCCCTCACGATCGTCCCGGTCCTCGCCGCGGTCTTCCTGCGCTCGCCGCGGGGCACGGTCGACGTCGAGGCGGTGCGCGCGCAGGCCGACGCCGACGAGCGCCGCAGCCGCCTGCAGCGGGCCTACCTGCCGGTGCTGACCCGCTCGATCGCGCACCCGGTGATCACCGTGGTGGTCGCCGTCGTCCTGCTGCTCGGGACCGGCGCCATGGCACCGTTCCTCAAGACGAACTTCCTCGGGGACTCCGGGCAGAACACGCTGACCGTCAGCCAGGAGCTCGAGCCCGGCGCGTCGCTCGAGGCGCAGGACGCGGCCGCCCGCGCGGTCGAGGACGTGCTGCTCGGCGTCGACGGCGTCGAGACCGTGCAGGCGACGGTCGGCGGCGGTGACGGGTTCGCGGGCCTGTTCGGTGGCGGGTCGGACGCGTCGTTCGCCATCACGACGGACCCCGACGCCGACACCGTCGCGCTCACCGACGACCTGCGCGAGCGCCTCGCGGACGCCCCCGGCACCGTGACCGTCGAGAGCGGCAACGCCGGCTTCGCCTCGTCCGTCGAGGTGGTCGTCACGGCCACCGACGACGACGCCCTCGACGAGGCCTCCGCGCGCGTCCTGGACACCGTGCGCGGGCTGGACGGCGTCTCCGACGTCACCAGCAACGCCTCGGTCGTGCAGCCCACCGTGCAGATCGTGGTGGACCGCGCCGCGGCGGCCGAGGTCGGGCTCAGCGAGGCCGGCGTCGCCCAGGCCGTGGCGGGCTCGATCCAGGCGGTCCCGCTCGGCTCCGTCACGCTCGACGACGGCGTCCTGGACGTCGTGCTGTCCGCCGGCTCCGAGCCCGCGGACGTCGAGGCCCTGCGCGCGACGCCGGTGCCCACGGCGACCGGCATCCTGCCGCTGGGACAGCTGGCAGACGTCGAGGAGGTCGAGGTGCCGACCACGGTCACCCGCGTCGACGGCGAGCGCAGCGTCACGGTCTCGGCGACCCCGGTCGGCGACGACCTCGGCTCGGTCACCACGGCACTGCAGGCCGAGCTCGACGAGCTCAGCCTGCCCGCCGGTGCGACGGCGGAGATCGGCGGCGTCTCGGCCGACCAGGAGGAGGCCTTCGGCCAGCTCGGGCTCGCGCTCGTGGTGGCGATCGCGATCGTCTACCTCGTCATGGTCGCGACGTTCCGGTCCCTCGTGCAGCCGCTGATCCTGCTGGTCTCGATCCCGTTCGCCGCGACCGGCGCGCTCGGCCTGCTGCTGGTGACCGGGGTGCCGCTCGGCGTCGCGTCGCTCATCGGGATGCTCATGCTCATCGGCATCGTGGTGACCAACGCGATCGTGCTCATCGACCTCATCAACCAGTACCGCGAGGACGGCAGGTCGCCGCGGGACGCGGTGGTCGACGGGTCGCGGCAGCGGCTGCGGCCGATCCTCATGACGGCGGCCGCGACGATCCTCGCGCTGACACCGATGGCGTTCGGCCTGACCGGTGGGGGCGCGTTCATCTCCCAGCCGCTGGCCATCGTCGTGATCGGTGGGCTGATCACGTCCACGCTGCTCACCCTGGTGCTCGTGCCGGTGCTCTACCTTGCGGTCGAGCGGCTGCGCGGCACCACCCGACGACGGGTGCACGCCGCGGCGTGACCGGGGTGTCCCGCTCGTTCGGCGCCGCGAGATCGCACCGTCCATGCGAGATCGCACCGTGCACGGTGCGATCTCGCGGCGGGGTGCGATCTCGCGACCTCCGGGCCGGCGGCTCAGCGGCGGGTGAGCTCCGGCGGCGGCTCGGGGCTCCAGCCCGGGTCCGGCTCGCTGGGCGGCAGCCCGCGGGTCACGTGCACGCGGTCCACGACCGTCACGACGCCGACCACCGCGATCGCGAGCCCGGTCGCCGCCACGACGTCGGTGAGGAAGTGGTACCCGAGGTACAGCCGGCTGAGCGCGACCAGGGCGACCCCGACGACCGCCCCGATCAGCCACGCCACGACCGACCGGGTCGTGCGGTGCCGGCTGGCCACGAGGTAGCCCGCGACGAACAGGAACGTCGCCGTCCCGATGGTGTGGCCGGACGGGAACGAGCCGGTCGTCTCCGAGCCCGGGATGTACATCGTCTCCTCGGGCGGTCGCGGACGGGCGACGAGTCCCTTGACCGCGAGGGACACCAGGGTCGAGCCGATCATCGCCCCGGCGAGCAGCAGGGTCGCCACCACTCCCGGCGCACCCGGCCCCACACGACGCAGGACACCAGCACGATGATCGGCAGGACCGTCGGACCGGTGACGAACGTGAGCGCGGCCAGCGCCGACGTGGCGAGGTCGCTGCGTGCGGCCACGAGGAACTCGAGCACGGGCTGGTCCAGCAGGGAGAAGTCGTCCCGCTCGTCGACGGCGTCGTACATCGCACCGAACAGCCCGAGGCCCAGGCCGAGGAGGATGATGCCCGGGACGACAGCCCGGAGGATCGGCCGGTGGGCGTACCAGGCCAGGGCGGACTGCAGGGATGAAGGGGCCGGCATCGGGCCGACGGTACCGGCGAGCGGGCCGGTGCGCCGGGCGACGACGTGCCCGGGTGGCCGGTGGGCACCGCCCCGTACGCTGGCCCGCGTGACCGTGAACAGCACCGGCAGCAACGACCGCATCGTCTGGATCGACTGCGAGATGACCGGCCTCGACCTGGGCGCCGACGCGCTCGTCGAGGTCGCCGTCGTCGTGACCGACTCCGACCTCAACGTCCTGGGCGAGGGGGTCGACATCGTCATCACGCCGCCGGCGCCCGCCCTGGAGCAGATGGGCGACTTCGTCCGGGACATGCACACGTCGTCCGGGCTGCTGCAGGACCTGCCGAACGGCACGTCGCTCGCCGACGCCGAGGCCCGCGTGCTGGCGTACCTGCGCGAGTGGATCCCCGAGCCGGGTCGCGCCCCGCTCGCCGGCAACTCGGTCGGCACCGACAAGGCGTTCCTCGACCGGGACATGCCCGAGCTCATGCGGCACCTGCACTACCGGATCATCGACGTCTCCTCGATCAAGGAGCTCGCCCGGCGCTGGTACCCGCGGGTGTACTTCGCGTCCCCCGCCAAGGCCGGCGGCCACCGTGCGCTCGCGGACATCCTCGAGAGCATCGACGAGCTGCGCTACTACCGCGCCGCCCTCATGGTCCCGCTGCCCGGTCCGGACTCGAAGACCGCCAAGGCGATCGCCGCGGAGGTCAAGGCGACCACGGTCGCGCGCCGTGACCCCGCCACGGCCGGTGCGACGACGGCGGGGCCCGCCGGTGCGACCGCCGCGACGGTGACCCCGGACGGCGTCGCCCCGGTCGCCACCGACTGATCGACCGACTGATCCGGACCGACTGCTCCGGGTCCGGGTCCTCGCGGACGGTGCGCCCGAGCACCCCGCGGAACCGCTACACTTCTCGTCGGCCGGTCAGCACGACGACCGGTCATGGTGGCTATAGCTCAGCCTGGTAGAGCACCTGGTTGTGGTCCAGGGGGTCGCGGGTTCAAGTCCCGTTAGCCACCCCGCACGAACGGCGTCCGGCCCGAGGGCCGGGCGCCGTTCTGCATCTCGGGTCCCGTCGCAGCGACCGGGGCAGGTCGGGCCCCGACGCTGCGGTCGCGCCCCGACCCCGACGCTGCGGTCAGGCCCCGACCCGCCGGGCGACGGCGTCCGCGAACCGGTCCAGGGCGCCGTCGGCGAAGGACAGGAAGAGCGACGGCTCGGTGAGCTCGACCTCGAGCACGACCGGGGCGCCGTCGGGCCCCTGGAGCAGGTCGACCCGGGTGTACAGCAGCGGCCCGTCCCCGGCGCCGGGCACGACGTCGGGGAGCGTCTTCACGACGCGGTCGGCGATCGCGCGCTCCTCGTCGGTCGCCTCGCGCGCGGTCATCTCCTCGGGCTTGAACAGGCCCTCGACGCCGCGGTACGGGCCCTCGAGCAGCGGTCCCTTGCGCACGGAGTGGCTGAACTCCCCGTCGACGTACACCAGCCCGGTCTCCCCCGCGGTGTCCACGCGGGACAGGTACGGCTGGATCATGACGTGCCGGCCCGCACGGAGCAGGTCACGGGCGTGCACGATCGCCAGGCCGCGCTGATCCGCCTCGTTGGCGTCGTACCGGCCGACGTCCTTGGCGCCCGCGCTCACGGTCGGCTTGATGACGAAGTGGCCGGTGGCCGGGAAGCGGGTGTGCACGGCGCGGGAGGTGAGGTTGCGCGCCGGGTCGAGCCAGATGGTCGGGACCGTCGGCAGGCCGGCCGCCGCGAGCTCGCGCAGGTACGCCTTGTCGGTGTTCCAGGCCAGGACGGACGCCGGGTTCGCGACCGCCGGCAGCGCCTCGGCCCAGGCGAGGAACTCCTCGCGCCGCGGCGAGTAGTCCCAGGTGTTGCGGACGACGACCAGGTCGAACGTGCTCCAGTCCACCTCGGCGTCGTCCCAGACGGCGGCGACCGCGTCGACGCCCCGGTCGGCGAGCGCGGCGAGCACGGGGGCGTCGTCGGCGTCGAGGTCGGGGAACGTCGAGCAGGTGGCGAGGGCGATCCGCGGGGAGGTCATGCGCGCAGGCTACCGACACCCGCCGACAGCGACCGGTCCGGGCCTACGCCGGACGGTCCTGGCGCACACCGGCCGGCTCGACGCCACCCGCGCCGCCCGCGCCGTCCGCGCCGTCCGCGCCGTCCGCAGCGCCGTCGGTCATGCGCCGCACCGACGCGAGGACGGCATCGGCCGTGACGACACCGACGACGCCGCCGGCGTCGTCCCGCACAGGCAGCGCCCCGCCGGGTGCGGTCGCCAGCGCACCGAGCACCTCGTCGAGCGGCGCCCCGAGGACCACGGCGTCGGTCGCGCTCGTCCCGTCGCCTCCCCCGCCGTCGCCCGCGCGCCCGGCACCCAACCCGCCGTCGGGCCGCACGTCCGCGCGCCCCAGGCGGCCCAGCCCGAGCAGCCGCACGGCGGCGCCGCGGCCGACGAAGTCCGCGACCATCGCCGTCGCCGGACGCGCGAGCAGCCGCACCGGATCGGCGAGCTGCTCGAGGTGGCCGCCGCGGCTGAACACCGCGACGCGGTCGGCAAGCCGGACCGCCTCGTCGATGTCGTGCGTCACCAGGACGACCGTCGTGCCCAGCTCGCGCCGGATCCGGCCGAACTCCATCTGCAGGCGCCGCCGGCCCACCGGGTCGACCGCGCCGAACGGCTCGTCCATGAGCAGCACCGGCGGGTCAGCCGCGAGCGCCCGCGCGACGCCCACTCGCTGGCGCTCGCCGCCGGAGAGCTGGTGCGGGTAGCGCCGCGCGTACGTGCCGGGCGCCAGGCCGACGAGCTCGAGCAGGTCCGCCACCCGGCCCCGGGTGCGCTCGCGCGCCCACCCGAGCAGGTGCGGGACCGTCGCGACGTTCTGCTCGACGGTCCGGTGCGGGAACAGCCCGACGTTCTGGATGACGTACCCCATGCGGCGGCGCAGCTCGACCGGGTCGGTGCCGGCGATGTCCTCGCCCTCGACGAGCACCCGGCCGGACGTCGGCTCCACGAGGCGGTTCGCCATCCGCAGGGTCGTGGACTTGCCGCACCCGGACGGGCCGACGAGCGCGAGCAGCTCGTGCGCGGCGACGTCGAGGTCGAGCTCCTCGACGGCGACCGTGCCGTCGTCGTACTCCTTGCGCACCCGCTCGTAGCGGATGACGGGCTGCCCGGCGTCGGTCACCCGACGCACGCTACCGGCCGGGCGTGCTGACCCGCCGCCGGTCCCCGACCCGCGGACCGGGACCCGCTGCCGGTAGCGTCCGGACCGTGACCGCGAGCCCGGCCGACGCCACCCCGAACCCGTGGGTGTCCTGGCGCTACGTCCAGGACAACCTCGGTGACATCACCGACGCGCTCGGCCAGCACGTCGGCCTGACGCTGCAGGCGGTGGCCATCGCGACCGCCGTCGCCGTCCCGCTGGCGGTGGTCGCGCACCTGCGGCCGCGCCTGGCCGGGGCGATCCTCGGGGTGTCCGGCGCGCTGTACACCGTCCCGTCCCTGGCCCTGTTCGCGCTCCTCTACCCGTTCCTGCTCGACGCGCGGCTCACCGTGCTCATCGGCCTGGTCATGTACGCGCTGCTCGTCCTGGTGCGCAACGTGCTCGTCGGGCTGCAGGGCGTGCCGGAGGAGGTGCGCGACGCCGCCCGCGGGCTCGGCTACCGGCGGCTGCGGATGCTGCTGACCGTCGAGCTGCCGCACGCGACCCCGGCCGTGGTCGCCGGGCTGCGGCTGGCCACCGTGACCACGGTCGCGCTCGTCACCATCGGCGTGGTGGTCGGGTACGGCGGCCTGGGGCAGCTGCTGTTCCGCGGCTTCCAGAGCGACTACCACGCGGAGATCCTCACCGCGACGGTCCTGTGCGTGGCGCTCGCCCTGGTCGCCGACGTCCTGCTGCGCGTCGTCGGGCACGCGGTGACGCCGTGGCTGCGGACCCGGAGCCCGCGGTGAACCGCACGTCGGTGGTCGGCGACGCGATCACCTGGCTCAACGACCCGTTCAACTGGTCGGGGCCGGCGGGCGTACCCGCGCGCTTCGCCGAGCACCTGGGCATGTCCGCGCTCGCCGTGCTGCTCGCCGCGGCGGTCGCGCTGCCGGTCGGCATCTGGCTCGGGCACGTCCGGCGCGGCGGCGGGGTCGCGGTCGTCGTCGCGAACGCCTCGCGCGCGCTGCCGACGCTCGCGCTGCTGCTCATCTTCGCCTCGACCGCGATCGGCTTCGGCAACAGGGCCACGGTGCTCGCGGCCGCGGTGTTCGCGATCCCGCCCATCCTCACCAACGCCTACACCGGGGTCATGGGCGTCGACCCGGACGTGCGCGACGCCGCCCACGGGATGGGTCTGACCCCGGCGCGGTCGCTGCTGCGCATGGAGCTGCCGCTGGCGGTCCCGCTGCTCGCGGCGGGTCTGCGGACCGCGGCGGTCCAGGTGGTGGCGACCGTGCCGCTGGCGGCGCTGGTCGGCGGGGGCGGTCTGGGCACGATCATCGTCTCGGGGTTCGCCAACCGCCGGTTCGGGCAGGTGCTCGCCGGGGCGGTCCTGGTGGCGGGCGTGTGCCTGCTCGCCGAGGCCGTCCTCGCCCTCGTGCAGCGCGCCGTGACGCCGGCCGGGCTGCGGCCGGCGCGCCGCTCCCGGGTGGGCACCGGGGCGCCCGCCCCCGGCGCCTGACACCGGCGATTCACACGGGCGCCTCACACGGGCCGCGCACCGGCACGCCGGAGCCCCGGCACCGGTCCGCCGACGGCGCGGTGCGGCGGTGTGACCCCGCGCACACCGTGGGCCGTTGCCGTGGTCTGCCGTCCGGGGTCCAATGTTCCCCGGACGCCGCCCGCGCAGCACGACCTACGGAGCCACCATGACCGCACGACGCCCCCTGATGTCCCTGCTCGCGATCGGCGTGCTCACCCTCACCGCCGCGTGCGGCGAGGGCGGGTCGTCCGGCACCGCCGCTCCCGCGACGCCCGCACCGGCCGCGACCCAGGGCGCGGACGCCGCCGCGTGCGAGCCCGTCGCCGGGGAGCAGCTCGTCGTGCTCGACGACGACCAGGGCCTGCAGACGGTCGACAACATCATCCCCGCGGTCAACGCGGAGGCCGCCGCGGCCGACCCGAACCTCGTCCCGCTGCTCGACGAAGTCTCCGCGACCCTGGACACCCCCACCCTCATCGAGCTCAACAGCGCCGTCGACGTGCAGCGGCAGACGTCGACGCAGGTCGCCGAGGCGTACCTCGCCGAGACCGGGCTGAGCACCCAGGACGCCGTCGGCGAGGGCCGCACCGTCGTCGTCGGTGCGGGGAACTTCTCCGAGAGCGCGACGCTCGCCGAGCTGTACGCGGGGACGCTCCGTGCGGCCGGGTACGACGCCTCGACGCAGGCCATCGGCAACCGCGAGACCTACGAGCCCGCGCTGCGCGCCGGGGAGCTCACCGTCGTGCCCGAGTACGTCGGCACGCTCACCGAGTTCCTCAACAAGGGCGCGAACGGGGCCGACGCGCCGGCCGTCGCGAGCTCGGACCTGGACGCGACCGTGACCGCGCTGACCGAGCTGGGCACCGGTGCTGGCCTCGTGTTCGGCACGCCGTCGCAGGCGCAGGACCAGAACGCCTTCGCGGTCACCACGGCGTTCGCCGAGGAGTACGGCGTCGCGACGCTGAGCGAGCTCGCCGAGACGTGCGGCGGCGTCGTCCTCGGTGGCCCGCCGGAGTGCCCGGAGCGCCCGTTCTGCCAGCCGGGCCTGGAGGACACCTACGGCCTCGAGGTCGCCGAGTTCGTCTCGCTGGACGCCGGTGGCCCGCTGACCAAGACCGCCCTGCAGCAGGGCGAGATCGCCGTCGGGCTCGTGTTTTCCTCGGACGCCGCGCTCGCCGGCTGACGCCCCCGGGGCGCTCGACGCCGCCCCGCCGGACCACGGAGCCCGGCTCGCCCACGGCGAGCCGGGCTCCGGCGCGTCGACAGCCCGCGTCGACGGCCCGCGCCTACAGCCCGTAGCTCTCGAGCAGCCGCAACCACACCTCGCTGACCGTGGGGTAGGCCGGCACCGCGTGCCACAGCCGGCCGAGCGGCACCTGCCCGACGACGGCGATCGTCGCGGCGTGCAGCAGCTCGGCCACCTCGGGCCCGACGAAGGTCGCGCCCAGGATCACCTCGCGGTCGGTGTCGACCACGAGCGACGCCGTGCCCTCGTACCCCTCGGCGTACAGCGACGCCCCGGCGACCGAGCCGAGCGCGTACTCCACGACCCGCACGGGGTACCCGGCGTCGCGCGCCTGCGCCTCGGTGAGCCCGACGGCGGCGACCTCGGGTCGTGTGAACACGACCTGCGGGACGGCCTCGTGGTCGGCCGTCGCGCGCCACCGGCTCCACGCGCCGCCGGACTCCGCGTCCGCCGGCGCCGCACCCGCGGTGGGGCCGTCGCCCGTCACGGGGCCGCCGTCCGGCGCGAACCGGGCGGCGATGACGTCCCCCGCGACGCGGGCGTCGTACTTGCCCTGGTGCGTGGTCTGCACCCGGCCGGTGACGTCGCCGGTGGCGTAGAGCCAGCCGTCGTCGACGGCGGTGACCCGCAGGCTGTCATCCACCGCGAGCGCTCCCCCTCCTCGAGACCGAGCGCCCCCAGGCCGAGGTCGGCCGTCCGCGGACGGCGGCCGGTGGCGACGAGGACCTCCTCGGCGACCAGGGTGTCGCCCGACGTGAGGTCGAGGTGGACGCCGTCGTCGTCGCGCGTCACGCGCTGCGCCTCGGTGCCGAAGCGGACGTCCACCCCCGGGCGACGAGCGCGTCCGCGACCGCCTGCCCCGCGAACGGCTCCATGCCGGGCAGCAGTCCGTCGCCGCGGACCAGGACCGTCACACGCGAGCCGAGGTCGGCATACGCCGTCGCCATCTCGGCGGCGACGACCCCACCGCCGATGACGGCGAGGGACTCCGGCACGTGCTGGGCGGCGGTGGCCTCGCGGCTGGTCCACGGCCGGGCGGTCGCCAGCCCGGGGACGTCCGGGATCACCGGCTCGCTGCCGGTCGCGACGACGACGGCGCGGCGGGCGACCACCGCGGTCGTGGCGCCGTCGGCGTCCCGGACCTCCAGCCGCTTCGGCCCCGTGAACTGGGCGCTGCCGCGGATGAGCTCGATACCGGTGCTCTCGAGCCACTCGACCTGGCCCGAGTCGTCCCACTCCGACGTGAACGAGTCCCGCCGGGCGAGGACCGCGGGCACGTCGAGCGTGCCGGTGACCGCTGCCGCGGCACCCGGGACCGCCCGCGCGGCCTCGAGCGCGGCGCCGGGCCGCAGCAGCGCCTTGGACGGCATGCACGCCCAGTACGAGCACTCCCCACCGACGAGCTCGGACTCGACGATCGCGACCGACAGGCCACCGCGTCCGGCGCGGTCGGCGACGTTCTCCCCCACCGCCCCCGCCCCGACGACGACGACGTCGTAGGTGCGCTCGGCGGAGTCGGTGCGGTCGGGCTCGGATGTGGTGGTCATGGCGCTCCTCGGGGTGCTCGGTGACGGTCCACCCATCGTCCACCGACAGGGCCCCGCCGTCAGGGCCCCGCCGTCAGGGCCCCGCCGTCAGGACGCGGATGCCGCCCAGCAGTCGGGCGGGTGTGCCACGCTCGGCCCGTGCGACGTGGGATGCGCCCGCACGGCCGGGGAGGTCTCCGGCGTGCTCCTGGCGGCCCTCCTGGTCACCTTCGCCGTCCTGGGTTCGGCCTGGCAGTGGCCGATCGCCACCGTCTTCGCCGCCCTGGCCCTCGACGCCGTCCTGGCTCCGCGTCGCCGGTCCGCGCGGGTGGTCACCCTCGACGGCGACGTCCCGGAGCCGGCGACCGCCTGAGCGCACGGGCCCACCGTGGCGGACGCCCGTGCCGCCGTCGCCGCCCGCACGTCCGGCACGCGCTCTTCACCGACCACCCCTCGGTGTGCCATGCTGCGGTAAGCGCTTTCACGACGTGGTGGAGCGACCAGCTCAGCGTGGAGCGTCCGTCGTGCCACGGCACGACGAAGGTCCGTCCAGGGACCCGCAGGGTGTGCGCCCTGCCATCGACCAGCGAACCGCACGAGGAGATCCATGAGGCCTGCACCGACCCGTCCCACCCACCGACGCCGACCCGTCGCCCGCGCTGCAGCCCTCGTCATGGCCGGCTCGCTCGCCCTCGCGGCCTGCGGACAGGCGGACGAGGCCGACCCGGCTGCCGGCGCCGACGACGACGCCACGACCGCGTCCGGTGGCGAGGCCACGATCCGGTACTCGTGGTGGGGCGGCAGTGACCGCTCCGACATCAACCACGCGCTCATCGACGCCTTCGAGGCGGAGAACCCCGACATCACGGTGGTCCCGGACTTCACCGACTGGAGCGGGTACTGGGACAAGATGGCGACCCAGACCGCCGGTGGCGACACGTCGGACGTGATGATGCAGGAGGAGCGGTACCTGCGGGAGTACGCCGAGCGGGGCGTGCTGGCGAACCTCGCCGACTACGACGTCGACACCTCCGGCATCGACGAGAGCCTCCTGGCGTCCGGGGAGTTCGACGACGGCCTGTGGGGCATCCCCACCGGCGTCAACGTGCGGGTCATGCTGACCAACCGCCAGGTGTTCGAGGAAGCCGGGGTCGAGATGCCGGACGACACCACGTGGACGTGGGACGACTACCACGACCTCATGGTCCAGATCACCCAGAACACCCCCGACGGCACCTACGGCGCGGAGCAATTCGGCTTCATCGAGTCCGACCTGGGCATCTGGCTGCGCCAGCACGGGCAGAACCTGTGGGACGAGAACGGTGAGATCGGCTTCGAGCCCGAGCTCCTGGCCGAGTTCTGGGAGCGCAGCCTAGCCCTCATCGCGGACGGTGGCGCACCGCCCGTGAGCGAGGGCCTCGAGCAGAGGAACGCCGGGATCGAGCAGACGCTCGTGGGGACCAACCGGGCCGCGATCATCCCCGGCTGGACCAACACGGTCGAGCCGATGTCCGTCGCCGCCGGGGGCGACGTCGTGCCCCTCCGCTTCCCGGGTGAGACCGAGTTCGACCGCACCGGCCACTTCCTCAAGCCGGCCATGTCGATCGCGATGTCGGCCGACTCCGAGTACCCGGAGGCCGCTGCCGCCTTCGTCGACTGGATGGTGAACAGCCCCGAGGCGGGCGAGATCATCCTCAGCGACCGGGGCCTGCCCGCCAACCTCGACGTCCGCGAGCACATCACCGACCAGCTCAGCGAGACCGAGCAGATGGTGGCCGAGTTCGTCGAGGAGGTCACCGAGGACATCGTCGACGCCGCACCCGCACCGCCGACCGGAGCGGGCCAGGTCGCCGATCTGCTGGGTCGCTACAACGAGGAGGTCCTGTTCGGCCTCATCAAGCCGCAGGACGCCGCTGACCGGTTCGTGGAGGAGGTCGCCACCATCACCGGCTGACGCTGCGGTCGGCCCCGGCCGGGCGACCGGTCGGGGCCAGTCGCAACGCGACCCAGGCCAGCACTCCGCCGAGGACGGCGCCCAGGGTGTTGGCGAGCCAGTCCGTGGTGTCGCACGACCGCCCGAGCACCGGCGCCACCGCCTGCACCGCCTCGATGCCGACGGACAGGGCGCTGCCCACGAGCGCCGCCCGCACCGGGCGCCGTGACGCCACCGCGGCGAGCAGCACCAGCGGGACGAACAGCACGACGTTGGCCATCACCTCGACCGCGCCCAGCGTCGGCAGCGCCCATTGGACGGCGCAGCCGCCCACCACCTCCCGGGCGGTGGGCACCACCGTGAGCGCGACGACCGGCAGCAGCGACACTCCCGCCAGCACCCACGCCGCGTGCGGGCGGGCGACCAGCGACCGACCCACGACCGGCCCGACGACGAGCAGCAGGACGAGCGCGGCGGTCGTCGCCCACGGGTGCTCGACGAGGACGGTGCTGATCATGCGGCGCCGCTCCCGCCCGTCACGCCGCGCCGGAGTGGCACGGCACCGGCGCCGCGGCGCGCCCTTCCTGCGACGACGACGCCCGCTCCCCCGACGCCGACCCGTGATCGCGTACCTGCGTCCCGTGCCGGACGTCGACCGGACGCAGGAGCGCGACCGCGCGTCGGTCGTCGTGCGCGCGCAGGTCCACCAGGGCCAGTCCGGCACCGTCCAGGTCGCCCGCGAGCGCCTCGACCTGCTCGCGGCCCAGCGCCTGGAGCAGCACGGCGCCGCCGGGCTGCACGTGCGCACCGGCCACGGCGAGGCAGCGGCGCAGGATCTCGCGGCCGTCGGGGCCGCCGTCGACGGCGAGCGCGGGGTCGTCCGGCCAGTCGCCGACCTCGTCGCGGGGCAGGTACGGCGGGTCCGCCAGCACGAGCGGGAACCGCTCGTGCGCCTCGACCATCGCCGCGAGGTCGCCGCACCGGACGTCGACGCGTGCGTCGGCGACGTTGGCCGCGGCGTTGGCCTCGGCGAGCGCGCACGCGTGCGGGTCGACGTCGACCTGCACGAGGTCACGGCCGGTCAGCACGGCCGCCGCCTGCCCGATGTGCCCGGCACCCGAGCACAGCTCCAGCACGGGCCCGGACGGCAGGTCCGCGTCGAGCTCCGCGGCCCATTCCGCCTGCAACGATGTCCACGGGCGGGGGCGGAGCACCCGCTCGTCGAAGGTCACGACGAGCGGTCCGAAGGTCATGGTCTGCGCAGGCACCGGGACATGGTGCGGCACGGCGACCGTTCCGACGAGCCGGCGCGTCAGCAGCTCGGGTGATCGACGGACGCCGTGTCGCATTCGTCCCTGTTCGCGCACACCTTCCGTCTACGCTGACGACGCCGCAGGGACCGCCTGCACCCATCGTCGAAGGAGTGACCACAGTGGCAAGCAACGAGGCCCTGCGCGTAGCCATGCTGGACAGCGTCATGGACCTGGCCGAGAAGGCCCGGGAGGCAGGCGGCCACGTCGCCGCCGAGGCGTACGCCAAGGCGTGCCGCGATGTCGCGGAGGCCTTCGCGACCCTCGTCCACGCCGACGGCACGGTGTCGTCCTAGTCCCACCGTGGGGCTGCGGGGCCCACGTCGGCCCTGCAGCCCCCTGCCGGCGGCCCGGGCGGGGCTGACCGCGACGACGTCGACGCGCCGGCCCTGCCGCCCCTGCGTCACCTCCCGAGAGCGAGAACCATGGCCGACGAGCCGACCGAGATCCTGGTCCCGGCCTACGAGTACCCCGCCCCGGGCGTCTGGGACCCCTTGATCAGCCTCGCCCACCGGGCACCGCGCGGCGCGGTCGTCGTCATCGCCAACCCGGACAACGGCCCCGGCTACGACCCCGACACCCGTGCCTACCGGCCCACCGACCACAACTACGTCCGGTCGATCGCGGACCTCAAGAAGGCCCGCGCCACCGTCATCGGGTACGTCCACGACTGCTACGGCAACACCAACCCGCCCGAGGCGGAGAGCTGCCCGCGCCTGACGAAGATCGAGGACGACATCGCGCGCTGGTTCGAGGTGTACGACGTCGAGGGCATCTTCATCGACGAGGCCTCGCACACCGACGTCGAGCGCGGCGCGTGGCTGACCTCAGTCGTCCGGAGCCACCGGCCCGACGCCGTCGTCGTGTTCAACCCGGGCACCCTGCCGTCCGAGGAGTTCATGGCGGCGACCGACCCGGCCACCGTCGTCCTCCAGGAGCAGGCCTACCGCCCCTTCGGGCGGTGGCCGACCCGCGGGTGGGTCAAGGACCGCGAGGACGGCGTCCGCACCGTCCCGGCCCGGCGGCTGGGGATCATCGCCCACAGCCCGCGCAACGGGGAGGCCGACGTCGACCTGCTGCTCGATGTCGCCCGCCGCTACGGGATCGGCTCGGTGTACCCGCACCACGCCAAGGGCCCGATCTACAACCAGCTGTCGATGTTCCTGCCGATGCTGGGCCGGCGGCTGTGGCGCCCGACGCCGGGGTGGGTGGCCCGGCGCACCGCCGTGCACGCGCGGCGACTGGCCCGGCAGCCGTTCGCGCGACGCCGGGCCGCGGCCGGGTGACCTGAGCCCCTCGCCGCCCGCACGTCACTCCCCCGGCCAGCACCGGAGCCTCCGACGCCCGCCCCGCCTGTCGGTGGGGCGGGCGTCCGTGCGGGCCCTGCTGCGCGCCCGCCGCGCCGTCAGCCGGCGAACATCGGGACCGGGGCGCCCACCACGCCGACGTCGGCGACGAACACCGCACCCGCCGCCGGCTCGGGCGAGGACAGCCCGTCCCGGGAGGTCGTGATGAACAGCCGGTCGCGGTCCGGCCCGCCGAACGCGCAGGCGGTGACCTGCGCCGCCGGGAGCTCGATGACGGCGTCGAGCGTCCCGTCCGGGGTGTACCGGTGCACCGCGCTGCCCTCCCAGAGCGCGACCCAGAGGCCCCCTCGGCGTCGCGCGCGAGCCCGTCCGGCTTGCCGTGGTCGGGGTCGATGTGGACGACCGGCCGGCGACCGGAGAGCGCGGCGGTCCCCAGGTCGTAGTCGAAGGCGTCGATCCGGCCCGTCGGCGTGTCGATGTAGAAGACGGTCCCGCCGTCCGGCGTCCAGACGATCCCGTTGGAGATGGTCACGCCATCGAGCACGCGGGTCACCGTGCCGTCCGGGTCGAAGCGGTAGAGGTTCCCTCGACCGGGCGCGGCGTCGTACGCCATGGACCCGCAGAAGAACCGCCCCGCCGGGTCGCAGCCGCCCTCGTTGAGCCGCACGCCCGTCTCGGTGAAGGCCGGGTGGACCTCCCCCGCCCGCCCGTCGGCGTCGACGAGCACGAACCCGCGCTCGACGGCGACCACCATCCCGCCGCCCGCACGCGGTCGGAACGCCGCGGCGACGTCGCCCAGGTGCCGTCGGGTGACGTCCCCCGACGACTCGAGGGTCAGGATGTCCCCCGCCAGCATGTCGACCCAGCGCAGGACGCCGGCGTCGACGTCCCACACCGGGCCCTCCCCGTGGTTCGCGAGGGGCTCGGTCACCTGATCGGCCTTCACGGTGCTCCTGTCCGCCGGCGCTGGGCGGCGGGGCCCTCGCCACCGCGCGGTCACCCTCGACCGGACGGTCCAGTATGGCGGCGCACGCCCGCCCGGGGCGGCACGGCGGGCGGAACGCGCCGGAGCAGGCCGCTCCCACCCGGCCGGGACCGGGGCGAGCGATTACGGTCGGACGACCGGCCACGCCGGCGCCGGGGCGCCAGCCGCCCCGACCGACGTCGGCCCTGACCTGACCTACCGGAACGATCCACGACCTGCGAGGACGCCATGAGACTGCCCGCCCGCTCGACCACCATCCCGGCCCCGCCCGTGCGCACCGCGGGGTCGGCGCTGTGACGGGCCGCGTCGCGGTCACGGGTGCGGCCGGGAAGCTCGGGCGCGCCGTCGTCGCCGACCTCGCCGCGCACGGGTGGGACGTGATCTCGATCGACCGGGTGCGTCCGGCGCAGGTGGTCGGCGAGTTCGTGGCGGTGGACCTCACGGACTACGGGCAGGTGCTCGAGATCATGACCGGCCGCGTCGACGAGCACGTCGGCCCGGTCGACGCCGTCGTGCACCTCGCCGCGCTGCCCGCCCCCGGGCTGCGGCCGAACTCGACGATCTTCGCCAACAACGCCACGGCGTCGTGGAACGTCTTCAACGCCGCGCGCGCCGCCGGGATCCGCAACGTCGTGTGGGCGTCGAGCGAGACCGTGCTGGGCCTGCCGTTCGAGACGCCGCCCCCGTACGCCCCGCTCGACGAGGAGTACCGGGTGCGGCCGGAGAGCACGTACTCGCTGGTCAAGGCGCTCGAGGAGGAGATGGCGCACCACCTGTGCCGGTGGGACCCGGAGCTGAAGATGATCGGCCTGCGCTTCTCCAACGTGAAGGAGCCCGCCGAGTACGCGGACTTCCCCGCCTTCGACGCCGATCCCCAGGCGCGCCGGTGGAACCTGTGGGGGTACATCGACGCCCGGGACGGCGCCCAGGCGGTGCGCCGGGCGCTCGACCACGACGCCACCGGCGTCGACGTGTTCATCGTCGCCAACGCCGACACCGTCATGAGCCGGTCCAGCGCCGAGCTCATGGCCGAGGTCTACCCCGACGTGGAGGTCCGCAAGGAGCTCGGCGAGCACGAGACGCTCCTGTCGATCGACAAGGCGCGGCGGGTGCTGGGGTTCGAGCCCGAGCACTCCTGGCGCGACGGCGCGTGACGCCGTAGTTGCGCGGGCCTTCGGCCCGCCGGGTCCCCGGCGGGTCAGGGCCGGTGCGCGTCCCCGTCGGCATGCTCGGCGCCGCCGCAGGTGCCAGGTCGAGCGCGCGGGCCGCACGAACAGCGCGTCCGCCTCCGGCTCAGGGTCAGGATCAGCCTGCCGCGCGCTCTTCGGCGGGGACATGCCGGGGACCTGCTTCAGCCGGGCGCGGCTGGTCTTCGTCGTGCGCGCGTACGGCGAGGAGCGCGACGTCGTCGGGGCTGTCGTGCGCGAGGTCGGCGATGAGGACGTCGCACAGCTGCTCCAGCGACACGTGGGCGTGGCGCTCCACGGTGGTCCGGAGCCTCTCCAGGCCTTCCGTGAGCGACTCGCCACGGCGTTCCACGAGGCCGTCGGTGTAGAGCAGAACGGTGCTCCCGGACGCCACCACGTGGGTGTGGTCGGTCCGTGACGTGTGCGCGTGGACACCGAGCAGCAGGTCGGTGGGGTGGGAGAGCAGCTCGGCGGTCCCGTCGGGGTGGAGCAGCAGCGGCGGCAGGTGGCCGGCGTTCGACCAGCGCAGCAGCCGCTGCCCCCGCTCGGCCAGCTCGGCGGGCTGCTCGATCTTGGCCAGGATGCCGCTGCTGAGGACGTCGATGCCCAGGTCGTGCATGGCCCAGTCGAGGGACTGCAGGATCTTCGCCGGCGGGTTGACCACGGCGTGCGCGCCGCCGCGCAGGACGTTGCGGATCTGGGCCATGGCGACGGCGGCGTGCAGGTCGTGGCCGGTGACGTCCCCGATGACCAGGCAGGTGGCCCCGTCGCGGACGAGGAAGGCGTCGTACCAGTCGCCCCCGACCTGGGCGGCCGCGGCCGCCGGCACGTACCTGGCCGCCAGCTGCAGGTGGTCGGGCTCGGGCAGGCGGGTGAGCAGGCTGCGCTGGAGCTCCTCGACGAGGTTGCGCCGCGTTGCCTGCAGCTGCGCGTTGTCCAGCGCCAGCCCGATCTGGGCCACGGCGTCCTGCACTATCGCGACGTCGTCCGGGGTGAACGTGCCGCGCGCCGGCCCGTTGACCAGCGTGAGCATGCCGCGCACCTGTCCGCGGCCGCGCAGCGGGAACACGACGGTCGCGTGCGGCGTGAGCCGCTGCAGCAGGGTGGCGGCCTCGCCCGGCTCCAGCACCTGCCCGGACTCCGCGCGTCCTGCGTCGACGACCGCGGCCGGCCGCCCGGTGGCCAGGGCACGGGCGGCCGGCGACGTGGTCGTCAGGGCCGGCACCCGCACCTCCAGGTACTCCTCGAGGACCGGCTGCAGGCGCGGGTCACGGTGGTGACCGGCGACGTCGCGCATGTGGTGCTGCCAGCCGTGCGCGCCGTCCTCCAGGACGCTCGCGATCGCGAAGTCCGCCAGGGCGGGCACCAGGATCGTCAGCACGGTCCGCAGCCCGTCGACCGGTTCCTGGACCTCGGCCATCGCCGTACCGACGCGGCCGAGCAAGGTGGCCCGGTGCTCGGCGCGCTGGGCCGCGTCCAGGGCGCGCCGGCGCGCGGTGACGTCGGTGAAGAACGCGGCCACACCGCCACGTTCGGGCACGGCACGGACCTCGTACCAGGCGTCGAGGGGCGCCGGGTAGTAGGCGTCGAAGACGACGCCCTCCCCCGTGGCGGCGACATGACGGTAGCTGGTCTGGAACGGGGCGCCGACGGCGGCGGGGAAGAGCTCCCACACGTCCTCGCCCAGCAGGCGCGTGCGGGGCTGACCGAGGATGCGCTCGGCCTCGGCGTTGACGTACGCGAACCGCCAGTCCGCGTCGAGGCGGTAGTACCCCACGCTCATGCCCTCGAGCACCTCGCGCACCCGGTCCTCCTGGAGGCGCAGGGCCGTGGTGTCCGTCGTCACGCCGACCACCTGGTGGGCGCGGCCGTCCACACCGGGCAGCGCCCGGCCCCGAGCGACGAGCCACCGCGTCGTGCCGTCGGGCCGGCAGACCCGGAACTCCGCCTCGTAGACGCCGCAGGACGCGATGGCCCGCTCCAGCGCGTCGGTCACCTGCGGCAGGTCATCGGTGTGGACGCGTGCGTCGAACGCGTCGATCGTCCCGCCGAAGGTCTCCTCGTCGTACTGGAACGCCTCGAGCAGCGAGGTGTCCCAGCGCAGTGCCCCGTTGCGCAGGTCCCACTGGAACGTCCCGACCGCCGCGGCGTCCACCGCCGCGGTCAGCAGCGCCTCACGGCTGGTGGCGCCGTACTGCCGGTCCAGTGCACCGACCTCCAGACGTGCCGCCGCAGCGGCAGCAAGATGGCGGAGCGTCTCCACGTCGTTCTCGTCCCACGCCCGGGGCACGGGCTCGTAGGCGCAGAAGGCGCCGACGACCTCGTGGTTGTCGCTGACGACCGGCACAGCCACGTAGGCGCCGAGCTCACCGCGCGCCACCCCGGCCAGGTGCGCCGTGCGCGGGTCGTGCGCGGCATCCGTGACCACGACCGCGGCGCCCTCGGCGGCTGCCTGGGTGCACAGGGCGGACTCGAGGCTGGTGCGTGTACCGGCGAGCCCGGGCAGCGCATCCACCGCCGCGACGATGACCCGTTCGTCGGTCAGCAGGGAGATCTCGGCCGACCGGGTGCCGAGCAGCTGCACCGCGACCCCGGCCAACGTCTGCAGCGCGTTGTCCTCGATCGCTCCCGCATCCAGCAGGCGCCGCGCTGCGGCCGTCCGCGCCGCATCGCGCGTCAACGCTTCCGCCGCCCGAGCCTCCGTCGACGCACCGCCCGGACCGGTCACCACATCACCCTCCGACGCTCGTCCACCTGTAGCAGGTCGGTGCACCGCATCGACCCCGACCATTCTCGCGGATGCCCCCGGGACGGGACGCCGCCCACGGACGATCGGCTCGTCACATCCCGCCCCGGTCCGTGGCGACGTGCCGGCGTCGCACGACGGCCACGGTCGTCACCCCCACGCACCTGCGCCCACGACTGCCGTGATCACCGCCGCGGGCCGCGTTCGGCGTCGAGATCGACCTCTTCGTGGGCGAGGGTCGTGGACACGGTCTGTGCGGACTCGACGGTGTCGACGTAGACGCGGACCCGCTCCCGGGGGACGACGCGCGTGACGACCTCGACCTCCTCCTCGGCGAGGACGAGCTCGAGCACCGGCCCGGGGGTCGCGGGACGGCCGGCGGCGACCGCGTCGGGTGCCGACGGCACCTCCTCGACGACGAGCTCCTCGCGGCGCACCTGGACGGTCACCGTCCGCTCCTCGACCACCACGCGCTTGCTGACCCGGACGCGGGCGCGCTCCACGACCTGTGTCCCGGCGACCAGCCGCTCCTCGGACAGCACCACGTCCACCGCGTCGTCGGACGTCGGTCGGATGTCTTCCATGTCGTCTCCTCGAGGTGATGGGGTTCGCCCTGCGCCGGGTGTCAGCGGCCCAGGCCGGCCTTGTCGACCTTGCGGTGGAAGCGCATGCCGGCGAGACCGCCGAGGACCGCGCCGGCGAGGCTGGCGGCGGCGATGACGAGGAGCGCGATGATGCCGCCGGTCGTCACGTCACCCTCGGAGACCGGGATGCGGGGGAAGCTGTTGAGCTGCCCCAGGACGTTGAACTGATCCCCGGCGACCGCGGCGAGGACGGCGACGGCGAGGGCGATGACGACGGCCCACAGCCAGACGGCCACGCCCTGCTTAGCTCCGTTGAAGCGCGCCATGCGCCCGGCGACGTAGCCGCCGCAGTAGTACGCGACGAACAGCACGACGAGCAGCACGATCCCGCCGACGAGGCCGACCGTGCCCGGGTCCGACGCCGCCTGGTCAGCCGCCTCGGCGACGTCGGTGTTGCTGGCGACGCCGACGGCCGTCCCGGCGGCGGCCGCCAGCGCGGTGAGCAGGACGGCGGTACCGGTGGCGGTCAGCCAGCCGA
Source organism: Cellulomonas sp. ATA003 (assembly GCF_031582905.1). Classification (NCBI taxonomy): domain Bacteria; kingdom Bacillati; phylum Actinomycetota; class Actinomycetes; order Micrococcales; family Cellulomonadaceae; genus Cellulomonas; species Cellulomonas sp. ATA003. The sequence continues at coordinate 1,114,237 of NZ_CP133990.1, read as the reverse complement.
AGAAGGCCGAGCCGAACTTGATGCCGCCGTACTGCTCCTTCTCGCGCGCGACGACGCTCTCACGGTCGCGACCGAAGCTCTTGGGCGAGACGGCGCCGCTGGGTGTCCCGGCCGACTCGGGGGTGCTGGACCCGTGGGGAGTGCTCATGGTGGTGGCGCCTCTCGTGAAGTGCCGCGGTGCGCGGCGTGTCCGGTGACGGCGACGGCCGGTCCCTGGGAGTGCCCCAGGGACCGGCCGTCGGCGGGTCGTGCGTGCCGGAGCGCCACCCGACCGGGCGACGTCAGCGGCTGGGGGAGTCAGCGGCCGGTGGTGCCGCGACGGGTGTCGCTGTCGCCGCCCAGCTCGATCTCTTCCTTGCGGACGTTCTCCGTGACGGTCTGCTGCTCGGTGACCACGTCGGTGTCAAGGCGCACGCGCTCGACCGGGACGGTCTCCTTGGCGACCACGGGGCGCTCCTCGGTGAGGACCACCTCGTGCTCCTCCTCGCTGATGGCCGGACCGTCAAGCGCGTCACCGATGTTGGCGTCGGTGATGGGCTCGCGCTCGAGGCGGACCTCCTCGTGGCTGACCGGGACCGTGGCGGTCTGCTGCTCGGTCACGACGTACTTGCGCAGGCGGGCGCGACCGGTCTGCACACGCTCGGTGCCCACGTGCAACTGCTCCTCGGAGCGTGTCATCGCCGAGTCGGTGGTCGGGCCGGAGGTGTCGTGGCCGACCGTGCCGTGCTCGTTGACGTCCGTGCCGCCGGTCGTCGAGGCCAGGCCGGTGGTCGTGGTGTCGACACCCGCGGTCGTGGTGGAGTCGTAGCCCGACGTGTAGTCCAGGCCGTAGTAGCGGTAGAGCTCCGCCTCCTCGGTCTCGGACAGGTGGCCGTCGGAGTCCTCGACCCGCGGCGCGCCCTTGACCTTGGCCTTGTCGTAGGGAACCACGATCTGGTCGCCCTGCACGGTGGCCTGGGTCAGCGGGATGAAGGACTCGGCGGTACCGAACAGTCCGGTGCTGGCCGTGACCCACTCCGGGTTCCCGCTCACGTCGTCCAGGAACACCTGGCCGACCTTGCCGATCTTGTCGCCATCGGTGCCGATGACGGTGCCGCCGGACGTCAGCAGGCTCTGGATCTCGCTGGTGGTGACCATGCTTCCTCCATCGGTGTGTACGGAATGCGTTCATCTGCCCACGCGGGCAGACACGGTCGGGCCTGTGCTGGCGTCGCTTGCGACGCGCTTCCGAGGCCCGACACGAGCACGTTTACAATGTCAACACGGGCGGATGGGCCCGGCAAGCCGAACGATGAAAAGGCTCCTGACCTGCGAAAGCACTGCCCACGTAGGTGATGTCGACGTCGCGAAGGCCCGCCGTCTGCGATCCCGCGGGCGACCAGGCCTAGCGCTCGGCGGGCGGGAGCAGACTGTGGTCAGAGCCGTCCGCATCCGCGCGCGGGGTGGTGCCGGTGACCGGGTCGACGTCGGTGTCACCGGCCGGGGAGAGTCCGTAGTGGGCGTACAGCACCGCCTCCGCTCCGCCGTCGAGCTCATCACCGCCCGGCACACGCGGAGCGTCGGCGACCTGACGCCGGGTGACGTCCAGCAGCAGCCGGCCTCGCGCATACGTGGCGCTGGCCAGGGGCGCGAACCGCACGTCGTCCGCCTGCTGCGCCGGGGCCGACGACGCGACATCCGCCTCGACCGCGACCGTCACCCACTCGGGGCGTCCGGTGTGGTTGTCGGAGTAGATCCCCACGACCGGCCCGATGCGCTGCGAGTCCCGGTCGTACGCCGCCGACCGGGCGACCAGGAACGCCTGGTCCTCGCTGATCGGCATGACGCTCCTGACGACGGCGTGCGGGTCGGCCGCGGCGCGCGTCCGAAAGTGCGATTACAGCGTAAAGCACTGTCTCCGCCCAACGGCACGCTCGGCGCCCCCGTGGACGATCGGGCGCTGATCGCAGCACCTAGATGTTCTGGCTCAGGACGTTGGTGACGCCTGCGTGCAGGCGTGAGGCCGGTGGTTGGTTGCCGGCGGCAGTGTGAGCGCGATGGTAGTTGTAGTGCACGTTCCACATCGTGATGGCCGCGGCGCGCTCGTCCTCGCAGGTCCAGACGCGGGCGTAGAGGAGCTCCTCGGCCAGGGTCCGGTTGTACCGCTCGACCTTGCCGTTGTGGCGCGGGGTGTGGGGGCGGATGCGCTGGTGGCGGGACGCGACGGCGGTCACGGTGCGGGCGAACGCGGTGGCCTTGTAGTTAGCGCCGTTGTCGGTGACGACGCGGACCAGGCGCACGATGCCGTGAGCGGCGAAGAACGCCCGGGCCCGGTGGAAGAACCCGATGGTGGTGACGGCCTTCTCGTCCGCGAGGTGTTCGGTGTACGCCAGCCGGGAGTACCCGTCGATCGCCGAGTGCAGGTACACGTACCCCGCACGGGCCCCGGTTGTCTTGGCGCGCCGGGCGGCCTTGTCCTGGGCTGAGCCGCGGCCGTGGGCGCGCCATCCGCCCCCGTCGGGGATGCGGCCGACCTTCTTCACGTCCAAGTGCACCATGTGCCCGGGGTACCGGGCCGTGATCGCCGTGGTGGTGCGGTTGGTCTGCCCGTCGGGGTCGATGTCGCGGCGGCGGTTGATCCCCAACCGGACCAGCCACCGTGACACGGTCGCCAGGGACACCGTGTGTCCGGTGCGGATCAGCTCGAGGTGGATCTGCCGGGCGGTCCACTTGTGCGTGCGCCGCCACGTCTCGATTTGCTCGACCACGTCGGCCGGGACCTGGGTCGGGGTGCGGTGCGGGACGCTGGGCCGGTCGACCAGGCCGGCGTCGCCGAGGTCGTCGTACCGGGTCTTCCACTTCGACAGGCACTGGCGCGACACCCCGGCCTCAGCCGCGACGTGCGCGATCGGACGGGACTCGCACCGCAGGACCAGACGGAGCCGGCCGGCAGGGGTCAACGGAGCGTTAGCGTGGGTCATCGAGGGGTAGGTCCTTCAGCTCGCAGGAGGTTGGTCGCACTTCCATCCTGCCGCCGGGACCTACCCCTCCCTCACACCCCCGCCGGCGTCACCAACCTCATGAGCCACAACACCTAGACTGGAGCAGAGAGCAAGGCCCTGCACGACGCCGTCGGACGACGCCAGGATGTCCGCGGCTCGGTCCAGCATCGGGACCGGCGTCGAGAGGAGGACCGTGTCGGGACGACCCGCGCCCCGCAACACCAACGGCCAGTCCGACGTGCGTCCGGACGGTGACGCGTCGAGCGAGCGGGCCACGGCCGGCGCCCCGGGAGCGCGACGGCTGCGACCGGGTCTGAGCCGGGCCGTCGTCCTCGAGGCGGCTATCGACTTCGTCGACCAGTACGGGCTGGCCGAGCTGTCCATGCGTAAGCTCGGAGCCTCGCTCCAGGTCGAGGGCATGGCGCTGTACCGGTACGTCCACAGCCGCGACGAGCTGCTCGACGCGATGGTGGACCGGCTGATGGACCAGCTCTACGCCGACCCTCAGGTGCTCCTCGGCCCCGACGACGACTGGCAGACCTTCCTGCGCAAGGTCGCCGCCGGCGTGCGCCGCCTCGCGCTGGACCACCCGCAGATCTTCCCCCTCATCGCGACCCGTCATCGCGCAGCCCCGTGGTTGCGCCCCCGCTGCGCAGCCTGCGCTGGATCGAGGGCTTTCTCGCCGCGCTGCTGTCCCGCGGTTTCAGCGAGGACGCCGCGGTCTACGCCTATCGGGCGTTCGGGAGCTTCCTCATCGGGCACCTGCTCCTCGAGGCCTCGGCGGAGGGCGCGGACCCGGCCACCGCCATCGACGCCCGCGGCGACGCCGACCGAAAGAGCGGGGAGCGGTCCGCGTTGGACCTCAGCGCCTACCCCACACTCACGCGGCTGGCCGACCGGCTCGCGGTGGAAGACATGCGCGAGGAGTTCGAGCACTCACTCGGAAACCTGCTCGAGCGCCTCGAGGAAGCCCGCGACCGCATGGCGTGACGCGATCGGGCGACCTGGGGCATCGGGGCCTCCGGTCATGGTCTCCCCCGGCAGTCCGGTGGCGTGGCCCGCCAGTCCGAGTCGTCAGGCGCCGGAGACGTGCGACTCGCGGGCACGCTCGGGCTCGTCGGTCGCCAGGCGACACGCTGCACGGGGCGGCATCCTGGGTCTGTCCGTTTGCGGTCACCGACCACGCGATCCTCGACCGCGTCCTTGGCGGTGAGCAACAGCACCGGCACGGTCGCGTGCAGCCCGCGGATGCGGCGCAGCACCTCCAGTCCCGTCAGGTCCGGCAGCATCACGTCGAGCACGACGACGTCGGGTGCCGTCGCCTTGGCCGAGCGGATGGCGGCCTGACCTGACAGCGCCGCGTCCGCCACCCACCCCTCGTCGCGCAGGACGGTGGACGGCAGCTCCCCCAGCGCCGGCTCGTCGTCGGCGACCAGGGCCCTGACCGAGGAGCCGTCGGCTCGTGTCAGGGGTGAGGTCCCGGCAGGCCTCGCGTTCATGCCTTCACTGTGCCGCCGTCGATCGCGAAAGCGCGTGAGGAGCGTCTGTGCGAACCCTGTGCGTCGTCCGAGGTCCCGACCGAGGCCCGTGATCGGGCGGGAGAGCGACAGGCCCACCCCGGCGTCACCGGGGCGGGCCTGTCGCGTGGACGAACCCGGAGAGCGTGAGAAAGAGCGGTCAGGCGGCGTCGTCCGCCGTGCCGTCGTCGGCGGTCGCGGCGTCGGTCGTGCTGTCCCGTCCCGTGACGTCACCGGACCGACGTTCGCCGCGCGGGCCCCGCCCGTGCCCGCCGCCTCGCAGTTCCTCCTCGATCGCGGCGGCGATGCGCTCGGGCAGCGCCGCGATGCGATCGTCCGCCTCCTCCTGCGTGAGGCGGCCCTCGGTGACCGCCGTGGTCAGGCGCTCGGTCTGGTCAGCCACCAGGGCGTCGACGAGCGCGGACGTCTCCACGCCCTGCGCGTGCGCCACATCGGTGAGCGTGGTGCCGTCGACCTCGAGCGCTGTCCGCAGCTCGTCCTCGGTCATCCCGAGCGCTTCCGCAGCCACCGAGAGGTCCACCCCTCCCCCACCGTGGCCGGGACCGTGACCGCCCGGCCCGCGCAGGGCGTCGGACTCGTCGAGGGTCGTGGCCACGGAGTCGGCCTGCTCCTGGGTCAGCGTCCCGTCGGTGACGAGGCCTGCCAGAGCCTCGGTGATCGCCTGGACGCGGTCGCTCACGGTCGTGGCACCGTCGTCGGCCGTGACCGCCGAGGCGACGGGTGCCACGACGACGGCGAGCCCCGTGACGCCCAGGATGCCGGCCACACCAGCGGCAGCCACCTTGCGAGTGATGTTCATGAGGGATCCTCCTGCGATGTCCCCGGGCCGTTCCCGGGGTGTGGCCGCCACCGTGGCCGAGCGACCTGAGCGGAACCTATGCGGACCATGTCTGGCGACCATGGGCCGCAGTCGTGTGGCTTCCTCGCCCTGACGGGGTGACGCGCCAGACGCCGAGCGCTCGACCTGCTCGGCCAGCTCGCACCCGAGCGCGCCGGCGTGGCGCTGCTCGGAGCCGGGCCCGTCGCGGCGACCGCGCCCGACCACAGCGTGGCGCTTCTCGCGGTCGCGCTCGTCCTCCTCGGCCTCGGCTAGGACCTCGGCCTCCTCGCCGGCACCACGCATGTCGCGGGGGCGGTTGCGATGGGGCGCGACCGGCGCGGTCACTCTGCTCCCCGTCGCCGTCCTCGCCGGAGCGGTCCGCAGGCCACGTTCGTCGTCGTCCGGAGCTGATGCGGAATGGCGCGCACGGCGGCGCCCAGGTGGTCCCGACCGAGGTCATGGATGAGCCACACGCAGGCCACAGGGATCGCACAGCGTCCGGCCCCACGTTATGAGCCATGACGACGAACACGCACACCATGAACAACTCGGGCCGCGGGCGCCGGCTGCTGCTGAGGACGACCAGCCTGGTCCTGGCCGGCGGACTCCTGCTGAGCGGCTGCGCCGCGGACACCACCGCGTCCTCGACCTCGAGCACGAGCCAGTCCAGCGCGGCGGCCTCCGAGACCACCGCTGCGGGGACGACCTCCGGGACGACGGTCGCCTCGGCAGCGCAGGAGGTGACGTCCTCGACCGCGAGCACGACCGCCGAGACCATCGCCGACACCACGGCGGCGGTCGAGGCCTTCCTGGCAACGCTCTCCGACGAGCAGGTCGACGCCGTCCTCTACGACTACGACGACGAGACGAAGTCGACGTCGTGGTCGAACTTCCCCGTGACCTTCGTCGAGCGGGCCGGTCTGAACGTCGCCGACCTCACCGAGGATCAGCAGGTCGCGGCGATGCAGGTGCTCGAGTCGCTGCTCAGCGACGCCGGGTACGAGACCGTCGCCAACATCATCGGTGGTGACCAGTACCTGCTGGACAACAGCGGCAGCACCGAGGACTCCCTGGGGCAGTACTACATCGCCTTCTTCGGCGACGCCGCCACGGGCGTGTACGAGGTCCAGTTCGGCGGCCACCACCTCGGCATCAACGCCAGCCTCGATGCGGGCGCCGACACGATCACCTTCGCTCCCACCCACCTGGGCACCCAACCCGAGGTCTACACGACCGCCGACGGCGCCGAGGTCGAGACCCTCGGCAGCATCTACACGACCGCCTTCGCGTTCTACGACAGCCTGACCGACGAGCAGAAGGCCGCTCTGTACCAGGGCGAGGTCGTGCAGGCCATGGTCTGCGCGCCCGGCGGCACCTGCACCTACCCCACCGGCACCGGCCTGGCCGGCTCCGAGCTGACCGACGAGCAGAGGCAGCTGCTGCTCGACGTCGTCGCGAACTGGGTCGGTCTGGCCGACGAGGAGACCACCGCCGACGCCCTGGCCGAGATCGAGGCCACGCTGGACGACACGTACATCAGCTGGTCCGGCGCCACGGTCTACGACATGACGCAGGGCGACGGGATCTACTTCCAGATCTCCGGCCTCGACGTGTACATCGAGTTCGCCTCGCAGCAGGGCTCGGCCGGTGCCGACGTCGACGGCGTCGTCACCTCCGGCTGGGGACACGTCCACACCATCTACCGCGACCCGAGCAACGACTACGCCGGCAGCGTCGAGCAGCAGGAGGCCACCGGCGGCATGGGCGGCGGCGCACCGACCGGAGGCGGCGCCCCCGGAGACGGCGGCACGCCGCCCACCGGCGGCCCCGGTGCACCCACCGACGGCTGAGCCCGGCCTGCGACAGCAGGTCCGACAACCGGTCCGTGTGCCGGAGATGCAGTGGCCTTGGCTCGATGACCGAGCCGGGGCCACAGCCCGTCACTGCCTGTCGGTGCGATGACTCGTCGACTCAGCCCTGCGGTCAGTCCCCGCTGGTCCCGGTCCGGGTGAGCGCAGCCCGCAACCATCCCGGAACGTAGACCGACACCTGCACCCGGGTACCTGCTGGGACGGAGTTCGAGTGGTTCGTCTCGCACACGGCGCGACGGACGCTGCTCGACGAGCAGGGGCTGACGGCGCGGTCGATCGCCGACCAGCTCGGCCATGCCGGGTCTCGATGACTCGGGACGTCCACATGGGCCGCCGACTGCCCCGCGCGTGACGTCGCCCGAGCCTCGGCTCGCTGCTCGACGGCGAAGCCCCGTGACGCATGTGGCTCTGGATGTGGCTCGAGACGGTATCCAGTTGGCCAGATACGCCGCAGGCCAGCGACTGGTGTGAGTCGCTGGCCTGTGGTGTTGGTGCGCCATCAGGGACTCGAACCCCGAACCCGCTGATTTGGTCCTGAGGGGCGCTCCGGCCCGCTCCGCAGCGCCTGACCTGCATGCGGGCTCTGATTAGGCATCGACGGTCATGGCGGTTCCGCGCGCCACGTGGACCCGCACGTGGACCCAGAAGGACGTCGGTGTGCGGCGGGAGAGCCCGCGCGGGTGATGTGGGGGTAGGTTCAGGGCCCCTCGCGACACGGAGGCGCTCGGCACCGGACGCTAGTCGTAGTGTTGGTACGGTCGGTCCATGGATCACGTCTCGCTCACTGAGGTCTTCGTCGTCGGGCGTCTGCCTCACGTGACGTACAACCCTCGCGAAGATCTCGGGCTCGAACGACAGCTTCGGGAGTACCTCGGCGATCGCGGCACGATCCTCTCTGTGTCGGGACCAACCAAGACCGGCAAAACGACACTGCTTCGGTCGGTCGCGAGGGATGCGGTTTGGCTCTCGGGCGGAGTGATCGAGTCGACCAACGACCTTTGGAGCCAGGTCGCAGAGAAGCTCGGGCTATGGACGGAGGTTGGTTCAACGGTCGCCAACTCGGAAGGGGAGTCCCGCACCAAGGAAGGCGGGCTTTCGGCGGGGCTGGCGTCCGGTCGCTACGGAGCGACCTCAACGACTGAGTCCGGTCGAGAAGACGCGCTCGGTCGCACGACGAGTCCGTTGGTTGCGGCGCGATCGGCGCTCAGCGGCAGCCTTCACATCATCGTCATCGACGACTTCCACTACGTCGACCCCGCTGTGCAACTGGGTATCGTGCGTGGACTGAAGGACCTTGTGTTCGACGGCCTGGGCGTAGTCTTCGCTTCAGTGCCTCACCGGGCGTACGACGCTGTTCGAGTCGAGAAAGAGATGACTGGTCGCGTCACTCATCTAAACATCGAGCCGTGGGAGGAGGCCGACCTGGTGGAGATTGCCCGCCGCGGCTTCACCGCGCTGAATGTTGAGGACGCGGGTGGCGAGCTCGCGCAGCGTCTCGCAAGGGAGAGCTTCGCTAGTCCGCACCTGATGCAGGATTTCTGCAGGCGGTTGTGCCGACTGAATCGGATCGAGGAAACGCAGGTTAGCCCGACGGCTCTCACACCTCCGGACGACTGGTCGGCTTTTTCCGTGCTACTGCCGTCGACACCGCGAAGACTGCGTTCGACCTACTGGCTCAAGGTCCACGGGCCCGAACGGACCGCATCAGACGTACGCTCCAGGACGGTCGTGAAGTTGACATCTACGGCGCAGTGCTGGCGGCCATCGCTCACACAGGCCCGGCGCTCACCATCGGGTATGAGCAACTGCGGGCCGCAATACGTGCCGTCCTGAAGAGCGACCCCTCAGCGGCACGAGATCACTCGAGTGCTCGACCAGATGACTCAGATTGCGAAGACCAAGGTCGAGGGCGAACCGGTGCTCGACTACGACGAGGACCTGTCTACCCTGCACATCTCCGACCCGTACTTCGCGTTCTACCTGCGGTGGGGACAGGGGCAAGGCGACCAGACGGCTCCACCGAAAGCGCCGATCGGTACTCGTTGACCATCTGCGTGCATCGGCAGGAGAGCCGCCGACCCGATAGCGGAGCACTGAGCTCGCCGGAGGTCTGGGTCAAGGGTGGGCGGAGCCCATCACGAAGTGACGCCGTAGGCGCCCTTGACGCGGACCGTAGGCGGGCGGATGCCCCTGCGATCGGGTCGGCGGCTCGGAGGTGCGGAACCGGAAGACTCGGACCTTGCGGGCTGCTTGTGCCGCCGGCCGAGGACGGCGCGCCAGCGCCGCCCGCAGGCCGTGCGCCGGCGAAGCCGGCGCCTTGATCCTTTAGAGGCGAATGCGGCAACGGGGAGTAGAACGGCTCATCACGATCCAGGGTGTAGTCGGGACCTGAAGCCGCCGGTCTCGAGCAGGCTCCTGGCGATGTAGTTGGTGAGGTTGCGGAAGCCGAGGGCGGAGCCGCGGAGGTGTTCGAGCCGGCCGTTGATCGCCTCCGTCGGTCCGTTGCTGGTACCGGGCCGGTCGAAGTACGCCAGGACGTCGCCGGCCCGCTTGGTCAGGGTCCTGCCGAGGGTGACGAGCTCGGTCAGAGCGGCCGGGACGCCGCGGCTGAGGGACGCGATCAGCGCTGTCATGAGCTGGCGTCCACGAGCCCGGTCCGGATCGCGGTAGGCGGCGATCATCCGCTGGTAGACGCTCCAGGTCACCTCAACCTGCACGTGCTCGTCGACGCCGAACAGCGCGGTCAACCGCTGCCGCTGCCGGTCGGTGAGCAGGTCAGCGCCGGTGTGCAGGGTCCGCCGCGCGCGGTAGAGCGGGTCGGTCTTGCGGCCGCGGTGGCCGTGCAGATCCTGCTGGACGCGTCGACGGCAGCGGTCGAGCGCGTCGCCCGCAAGGCGTACGACGTGGAAGGGGTCCATGACCGCCACGGCGTCGGGCAGCTCCTCGGTGGCGGCGGTCTTGAAGCCGGTGAAGCCGTCCATCGCGACGACCTCGATCCCGTCCCGCCAGCCCGTGGGGCGAGCGGTCAGCCACTGCTTGAACGCCTGCTTGGATCGGCCTTCGACCATGTCGAGCAGCCGGGCCGGGCCGGTACCGGCGCGGATCGCGGTCAGGTCGATGATGACGGTCACGCACTTGTCGCCGCGGCGGGTATGTCGCCACACGTGCTCATCGACGCCAACGACCTGCACCCCGTCGAAGCGGCGGGGATCGTCGATCAAGACCCGCTGTCCCTCGGCGAGGACCGCGTCGTTGGCGGTGTTCCACGACACCGCCAGAGCCTCGGCGATCCGTGCGACGGTCAGGTGTCCGACCACCAGTCCTTCCAGGGCCCAGCGCAGCGCCCGCCGGGACAGCTTCGCCCGAGCCGCGGCCGCGCGGCTGGTGTCCTGCCGCCACACGTGCCCGCACCCGGTACACCGGTACCGGCGCACCGTGACCAGCAGCATCGTGGGTCGCCAACCCAGCGGCTCGTGCGCCAACCGCCGGACCACCGTGTCCCGGGCGGTGCCCTCGCAGCCGCAGCGCCGACACCACTGGTCCGGGTCGACGACCCGGCACGACAGCACCGCACGATCCGGTTCGAGGCGTTGCCCGGTGACTTCCAGGCCAAGCTCGTCCAGCCGGCAGAACGTGGTCAGGTCCGGGGCAGCGAAGGTAGCGTCGGGCACGTCGAGGTCTTCCGGATGAGCGGCGTAGGAACCTTCATCCTCGGGAGACCTCGACCCCTACCCGGGCACCGACGCGCTGGCCCCGCTACACCGTCATCTGCGAAGAGCCAGTAGAACGCAGGCCTCCATATCGGGCACAGTCCCGCACCGATACACGGAGCGACCATCACGGTTCTACACGTCCGCGTCGGGAGCTACAGTCTGGCCGTTAGCGCGATGTATGAACTGCTGAAGGGCCAGCAACTGTGTACGGAGGTCGAACGTATTCAGGTGGTCCGGCTGTAGCAGCGGCGCCGCTGCGTGGGCTATGCCGACTTTGTCGTACGCGGCACCGCCTGCTCTCTTCGGTAGCGGATTCTGCCACTGGTCGAACGATTCGAGAGTCGCGGTTGAATGAACTGTCTGCACTGCCGCCTTCAGAACGTCGATTGGGATATAGTTTTCGACGGTATAGCACTTGGTGATCCATGCAAGCCCCGGCGCGGGTTGATCGTTAAGAAACTCGTCTCTAATACGCGCTTTCGTTGCGCTGATTTTCTTTCGGCTTCCGGTTTTGTCGGAGTCGATTAGGACGGCGCTCGCTCGATTCAGATGCCTCAGACTGATGAAGTCTTCGAGTGCTTGCTGGTCGACAGTTAGGTGCGACAAGAGCTTTCCACCATAGAACATCACCGAGTAGTCGATACCCTCCTTCAAGTTAGGATCGACCAGTTCGAGCCACCGACGAACGTAGATTCGATCCGATGGTCCTTCCACCCAGATGACACAATTGGCCTGCAACAAGTCGGACGGACGATAGCCTAGATCGTTGCAAATCTGGACCAGCTCGTGGGGACGGCGAGCGAGAGTTGCCACACTGCCCTTTACGGTCAACCTGATGTGGTACGCGTTTGCTCGCGCGTCGTCGAGTAGGTGAGAGGAATGCGTCGCGATCACGTATTGGTTATCCGTCTCGTCAGTCAAGTACCGGACAAGCTTCTTCTGGAGCAGGGGATGAAGGTTGGTTTCCGGCTCCTCTAGGCACACGAGCGATCTAGAAGTGACCGTGGCCGCCGCTGCCAAGACAATGACTTGTTCTACGCCGCTACCGAGGCTCGCGAGCGGTAGGACGCGTTGTGGCGTCTCGACCTGTATGGTGGAGTAATCGAACGGGACATTGAGAGACGCATTGGGGTCTCCGAGGACGGCTCGCACGAATTCGTTGATTGCCCGCCATCGAGGCGCCGACTCTTCCCAACTACTGTGCGGCGGATTCTGAATAGCGGCCAGCGCGCGTATGATGCCGCGACCTGAAAGCCAGTCTGGTTCTAAGTCGTCTGTTGCCTGCACTCGCCGCGAGCTAGAAATCGTAACTACTGTGGGCGGATCGGCAAATCCGCCCACAGAAGTTAGGAGGCGGGACATGACGTTCTGGGCGTCGATTGTTCCCCCGCCCATTGCGTTAAGCACGCTTCGGTAATGAGCCCGCCAGTCGGGCCACGCGCTGATTGCCTCCTCAACGCGCGACGCTGCCACCGCGAACTGGTTATCGATCAGTTGGAATCGGGACCAGAAGTAGCCATCATCGTCAACAAGTAGCGACATCGCCGCTTCACGATAGCCATCGAGGTTCTCGGGGTGAATTCGCCCATGGCGCTTCCTCGGGTCCCGCGGTTCAGCGAAACTGCCCAATTTCACGGGTACACCAACTTGCAGGGGCGATGGCTCCGCGAAACCGCGTGGTCGATCGAGGTCTCCCATCGCCGGCTCTCCGCGAAATTGCGGCACACCGGCCCTGCCTGCTCTGCCGGCGCTGCCAAGGTTGGGCACTACATTCTGAAGGAATCTTAAGACGTTAGACTTTCCGCTGTTGTTGATTCCTGCCAGTACGGTTACCTTCGTTGGGAACTGGAAGTGTTGCCACGTTGCGAAAGATCGATAACCGGAAAACCCAATTCCCGGAAGCAGTGGCAGATAAGCGTCAGTAGTTGTCATACCGAGCTCCAAGGGCAGGTCGTTGTAAGCATGGTCGCGACGCATCGGCGGTGCCCGATGCTCGAGTGGGGCGCCGGGCAGAAGTAAAGCATTTGGGCGTGAGCCTTGCTAGGAAGTCTCCCGTACTGCGACTGGCGCAGGCTTGAAGCTAGCCACGCGGTTGGGTTTCGACTGAAGCGGGAACAGGCGAGCCGTGCTCCAAATAAGTTGCGGCGCGTTGGCGCGTTGCTTCGACGACACGGCGGGCAAGCCGGTCAGGCATGACGCTTGCCAACTCTTCAACGGGAAAGAATTTGGCGTCAATGACCTCAGTGTGGTCGAGTTCGAATCGGTCAAGGTCTCGCTGATCGACTGTGCGACCGTGAAAGATGAAGAGGATCTTATCTCCCTCGTCGGGATGAGGAGCCCAGTCCGTGACCGACAGGTCTGTGACACCTAACTCGATGCCGAGTTCTTCACGAACTTCGCGAATTGCGGCGGCACGGGGACTTTCACCCGTTTCGACGTAACCGCCTGGGATCTCCCAGCCGTCTTTATAACTCGGTTTGACTAGGAGGACCCGTCCATCGTCGTCGCGGAAGAGCACACCGGCGGCTACGCGAGGGCTAGCGAACTTCTCGGCCTCTGTCACGGGGTCAGGATAGGTGCACCGCTCGTGTCAATCGGCGAGGATGCCGGCTCGACTGGCCAGGCCGTGGAGTTCGGTGCTGGGCGTCACGCGCCGTCTGCGAAGCCACTCGTGGAGAAGCGAGTGGGTCATGTAGTGCCGCTGTACCTGCTCGGGCGCGCGCCGCTCGGCATCGAGCAGCAGCGCAAGGGCCTCGGGCTGCTTGCGCTGGAAGTGGAGGGCTCTCGCCTGGTATGCGTCCCACGTCTCGGCGACCGCTGCCTTCAGCTCGGGCAGAGGGAGCGGCGCGACGTCGTCGTCCAGGTAGCGCGGGTTGACGAAGCGGTAGCTGAGTAACTGCTTGCGGAGTGCCGGGACGCTGCGCCCGCGGGTGGCTGCGTTCACCTGGACGATGTCGTCGGGTAGCAGTTCGAACGGCGAGATGTCGAGCACCTCTGCCAAGTGGGCGATGTTCGGCAGGACCTGCAAGTTCGCTCGGCCGGACTCGATCTTCTCGATTCAGCTCGTCGTCTTGCCTACCAGGTCAGCGAGCACCGTCTGAGACATGCCTCGCCGACGGCGGTAGTACGCCACCTTCTCCCCCGGCGTCAGTGGCTCGTCGCACCCTTCATCCGTCGAGCATGCCACTCCCCACCGACAGACCCCGGAATCCGATTGCGGGTCGCGCGACCAGGGCGCCATGACGCTTGAGGGACAGCCAGCAGTCCCGCTGGCACAACGGCGACGGAGGCGGCACTGATGAGCGGGTACGCGGTGGACAGCAAGCGTCAGGTGATGCGGGCGACGGGCATCGTTGACGAGGTCAAGGAGTGGGTCGAGCTGGATGGGCGACGCCGCCCCTCGGAGACCCAGGCGCGGGACGAGAACACCGGGATGCCGCTGTGGGCGGTGGAGGTCATCTGCCGCCAGTCGTCCTGGGGGCGGGTGTCGAACACGACCGCAACTGTGACGGTGGGCTCGCTGAGCCGGCCGGTGGTGGAGGAGTTCGGTCGGGTGGAGTTCACCGACCTGTGGGTCGAAACCCGGGTCAACAAGGCCGGCGGCCTGGTGGAGACCTGGACCGCTGACGGCGTGGCGGGCGCCAAGGTCCAGGGCCAGGGCGTGACCGACGGCAAGGCGGCCTGACCATGAGTGTCGCAGCGGTCGCCCTCGTCCTGGCCGCCCTGGTCGTCCTCCTGCTGCGCACCCGGCAGCTGCGGATCGGCTCGTGCGTGGTGTGCGTCCTGCTCGGTCTGGTGCTCGGGGCGACCCCGGCCGGTCCGGCGGTCAATGAGGCGCTGACGGCTGCGGGGACGTGGCTGTGGGAGCAGGTGAGCACGCTGTGAACCGCCTCGGCGGCGACCGGCGCGAGCACGGGCCGATGCGGCTCAACGTCGCGAAGGTTCACGTCCCCCTCACCGCGGTCTTGGCAGCGTGGGCGGGCAGGCGGCTCGCCGCTGGGGTGTGGTGGCTGCTGAGGCACCCGCTCGCCGTCGCCCTGGTCCTGGTTGGGCTGGTGGCGGTCCGGGTGACCGCGACCCGGGGACCTCTGCTCATCCTCTCGGTCGCCGCCGTGGCGGTCGTGCTGCTCGCGAGCTGGCGCAGCATGCACGCGGAGTCATTCGCAAGGCTCGTGACCTGGCGCGTGCGGGGGCTGTGGCGCTCCGCCGCGGTGTACCGGTGGGTGTGGCAACCGGCCATGGTCACCGCCGGCCTGTCGATCCGGGTCGACGGAACCGAGTACCTGCCCCGCCTGGTGTCGGTGGCCTCGACAGGGTCAGCTCGGGCACGCGCGGGTGTCGATGACGCAGGACGTCTACATGGGCCGGCGGCTGCCTCGGGCCGACGTAGCGCGAAGTTTGGACACGCTGTTCGACCACAACCCCGGAGAACACGTGGACCCACACGTGGACCCGGCCCCGGACATGCCTCAGGCCAGCGACCCGGTGTGAGTCGCTGGCCTGCGGTGATGGTGCGCCATCAGGGACTCGAACCCCGAACCCGCTGATTAAGAGTCAGCTGCTCTGCCAATTGAGCTAATGGCGCGCGGTGAAGAACCTAGCACCAGCCTGCCGGGATCGGCGAACCGGTCGGGCCCGACGTGGCGGACGTCACGCCGTCGGCTCGCCCGGGTCCGCGGGACCGCCGGCCGCAGCCGCGTCGTCGGCCGGGGCGCCGCCGTCGGACGCGTTCGACGCCTCGGGCTCCCACCACGCGTCGTCGGGCACGCCCTCGGTGCGCAGGATCTCCTCGGACGCGGGGCCGTCGGCCGCGGCGAGGTCGAGCAGGAGGGCGAGCGGCACGTGCTCGGCGAGCAGGTCCATGGCGCCCTCGGCACCCGGGCCGTCGCCCTCCGTCGTGCGGTCGTCCTGCGGCACGTCACTCACCCCGTTCTCGGTCGGCGCTCATCGGACCACCCTCACGGTCGGCTGGCAAGGCGCCACACCCGCCCGGGCGCGCGCCGGCGCCGACGCTGCTCCGTCAGGGGGATGGGCGGCCTACAGGTACAGCCCGGTCCCGCTGCCGCCGCCGTCGGACTGCGCGACGCCGGCGACGTCCTTCTCCCGCAGCAGCACGTACACGGTCCCGCCGAGCTCGACCTCGGCGCGGTCCTCCGGGTCGAACAGCACCCGGTCCCCGACGGTCACCTGCCGCACACCCTGCCCGGCCGCGGCGACCTGCGCCCACGCGAGCTTGCGGCCCACCGCGGCGGTCGCCGGGATCACGATGCCCGACGACGACCTCCGCTCGGCGGACTCGGCGTCGAGCCGCACGAGCAGCCGGTCGCCCAGCATCCGGATGGAGGCCGCCCCCTGGGCGCCGTCCGCGGTCCTCGACTCCGTGCTCACGACGCCGACGCTACCCGCGTCCGCGCGCCCCCGGCGCGTCACTACGCTGGCGCCATGACGACCCGCCTCGCCCCCGGCGACACCGCCCCGGACTTCACCCTGCCCACCGCCGACGGGGGTCAGCTCACGCTGTCCTCGCTGCGCGGGCAGAGCGTCATCGTCTACTTCTACCCCGCGGCGATGACGCCGGGGTGCTCGACGCAGGCGTGCGACTTCCGCGACTCGCTCCAGACGCTGCAGGGGCAGGGGTACGCCGTCGTCGGTGTCTCGCCCGACCCGCCCGAGCGGCTGGCCGAGTTCGCCGAGCACGACGGCCTGACCTTCCCCCTCGTGTCCGACGTCGACAAGCAGGTCCTCACCGCGTGGGGCGCGTTCGGCGAGAAGAAGCTCTACGGCAAGACGGTCACCGGGGTGATCCGCTCCACGGTCGTCGTCGACCCCGAGGGCCAGGTGCTGCTGGCGCAGTACAACGTCAAGGCCACCGGGCACGTCGCGAAGCTGCGCCGCGACCTCGGCATCGACTGACCGGCCCGCCTCGCCCCCGGCCGCGACCGGCGGTGTGCGAGGCTTTCCCCGCGGGAGTGGTGTAACGGTAGCCACGCCAGGTTTAGGTCCTGGTGCCTTCGGGCGTGCGGGTTCGAATCCCGTCTCCCGCACCCAGCGGTCGCAGTGCCCCGCGCGGTGCCCGGTGCCGCCTCAGGGCAGCCGACCGACGTGCGCCATCGCCTGGCGCAGCAGCAGCCCCTGGCCGCCGTTCATCTCCACCTGCACCTGCTCGCTCGCGGCCTCCTCCGGCGTGAGCCACGCGAGGTCGAGCGCGTCCTGCTGCGGGCGGCAGTCCCCCGACACCGGCACGACGTACGCGAGCGACACCGCGTGCTGGCGGGGATCGTGGTACGGCGTCACGCCCGGCGTGGGGAAGAACTCCGCGACGGTGAACGGCTGCGGCGACGACGGGATGTGCGGCAGCGCGACCGGACCGAGGTCCTTCTCGATGTGCCGCAGCAGCGCGTCGCGGATCCGCTCGTGGTGCATGACGCGCCCCGACACCAGCGCACGGGACATGACGCCCTCCGGGGTGACCCGCAGCAGGAGCCCGACGGCGACGACGTCGCCCGAGTCGTCGACCCGCACCGGCACCGCGTCCACGTAGAGGATCGGCACCACCGCACGGATCCGCGCGATCTCGTCCTGGGGCAGCCAGCCCGCGGGACGGTGCGGCTCGTGGTCGGGGTCGGGCAGCTCGAAGGTGTCGGTCACCGACCTTTTCTACCCCCGGATCCGCCCGCCGGCCGAACTCGACGCGCAGCCGGGCGGAATACTCCCGGCGCCTGCGTTGCTGTGCCGACCGGACGGAACAGACGAACGAGAGGGCGGAACCATGGCGACGACCGAGTTGACCGGCACCACGATCGAGCAGACCATCAAGGACAACGACATCGTCCTGGTCGACTTCTGGGCCGAGTGGTGCGGCCCGTGCAAGCGTTTCGGGCCCGTCTTCGAGGCCTCGTCCGAGACCCACACCGACGTCGTGCACGCCAAGGTCGACACCGAGGCCGAGCAGGCGCTCGCCGGCGAGCTGGGCATCACGTCGATCCCCACGCTCATGGCGTTCCGCGAGGGCATCCTCGTCTTCAACCAGGCCGGCGCGCTCCCCGCGCCTGCGCTCGAGCAGGTCCTGACCGCGGTCAAGGCGCTCGACATGGACGACGTGCGCGCGCAGATCGCCTCGCAGCACGCCGAGCACGAGGGTTCGCACCAGCACTGAGCCCCACGCACGACGAACGGGTGTCACTCCTCGCGGGGTGGCACCCGTTCTGCGTCCGGCGCCGCCGGTGCGTCGGGTCAGCCCAGCGCCAGCTCGGGCCAGTCGGCGAGGTCGGCGCGCATGCGCCGGTCGTGCGTGGCGACGACGACGGCGGCCGACGTCGCCCGCAGCGCCGCGGTGAGCTCGTCGACCAGGGCGATCGACAGGTGGTTGGTCGGCTCGTCGAGCAGCAGGACGTGCGGCGCCGCGAGCAGCGCGCACGCGAGGTCGAACCGGCGCCGCTGGCCGACCGAGAGCTCGGTCACCGGGCGCTCCAGGTCCTCCTCGGACAGCAGCCCGAGCGCCGCGACCGGGACGAGCTGCTCGGGGTCGAGCGCGCCGATCGCGAGCAGGTCCAGGGCCCGGCGGGCGTACGCGGCGAAGCCGGTGGGCGAACCGTCGCCCGGTGCGGCGCCACCGGCGCCACCGGTGGCCGTGTCCGGACCGGCGCCGGGGGCGACGGCCGGGTCGGTGACGTCCGGCAGGGGCTCACCGCGCGGGCCCACCGACGCGTGGCCCTCCTGCGCGAGCGTCCCGATCCGCACCCCGGGCGCCACGGTCCGCACGCCGCGCTCGAGCCGGACCGCCCCGGCGAGCGCCGCGAGCAGGGTCGACTTGCCGGACCCGTTCGGCCCGGTCACCAGCAGCCGACCGCACGGCGGCAGCCCGACGCGCACCCCGGGCAGGTCCAGGCGCCCGGGCACGAGCGGCGCCCGGACCTCGAGCAGCGGCCCGCCGGAGGGTGTGCCGTCGTTCTGGCTGGGCAGCGCGGGCAGGTCCGGGAAGGCGAGTGACCGCGGCGGCGCCGGGATCTCGACGGCCTCGGCCTCGAGGCGCTGCACCAGGCGGTCGGCCGCCTTGACGTGGATGCGGGCGCCGGTCTGCCGGCGGTGCTTGTTGCTGCCCTTGGGCGGGCGCCACTCGTCCGAGAGTCCCTCGTACGACTCGTCCAGCCGCCGCAGCAGCTGCGCCTTCCGCTTGGTCTCCGCGGCGTACCGCTGCCGCCAGCGCCGCAGCGCCGCGTCCTTGGCGAACCGGTAGGCCGCGTAGGTCGTCGCGCCGTACACCGCCGGACGCCCGTCGATGGTCGGGTCGAGGTCGATCATCCCGGTCATGACGTCGTCGAGCAGCCGGCGGTCGTGCGTGACGAGGACGACGACGCCGGGCCAGGCCGCGAGCTGGGCGGTGAGGTAGGTGACGCCCGACTCGTCGAGGTGGTTCGTCGGCTCGTCGAGCAGCAGCACGTCGGCGCGCTGGGCGACCCGGCACGCGAGCCGGACCCGGTACCGCTCCCCCACGCTCATCTCGGCCAGCACCCGGGACCGGTCCCGCGGCGCGCCGAAGCGGGTGAGCGCCTCGTCCATCCGCCGGTCGGCGTCCCAGCCGGCCAGGTGGTCGAGCCGCGCGAGCGCCCGGGTGAGCGCCGCGAGGTCGCCGGACTCGTGGTCGAAGGTGTCCAGCGTGCGGCGCAGCTCGGCCTCGGCGGCCCGGACGGCACCGAGCGCCTCGTTGACGAGCGTGCCGACGGTCGCCCCGGGGGCGCGGTGAGCTCCTGCGCGACGACGGCGAGCGACCCCGCCCGGCGCACCTCTCCGCTCAGCGGCGGCAGCGTCCCGGCGAGCACTCCGAGCAGCGTGGACTTGCCCGCGCCGTTCTCGCCGACCACGCCGAGGCGCGCCCCGGCGCCGACGGTGAGCGTCAGCCCGGTGAGCACGGGCCGCCCCGGGTACCCGAAGGACACGTCGCGCGCGGCGACGTGCACGACGCCCGGGGCGACCGGCGTCCCGACTTCGACGACCGGCGCCGTCGCCCCGCTCACGAGCGTCTCCCGCCGGACGTGCGGGCTAGCGTCGTCCCCATGACTGCCCGCGCCCGGTCCGCCGCCCCGCTCACCGCTCCGCTCGCCGTCCTGCTCGCCGCCGTGCTCGACGCCGCCTGCGTCGTCGCCTTCGCCGCGGCCGGGCGGTCGTCGCACGCGGAGGGCGGCGGCGTCGTGGGGGTCCTCGGGACGGCGTGGCCGTTCCTCGTGGCCGGCGCCGCGGGGTGGGTCGTCGCACGGGCGTGGCGGCGGCCGACGGCGGTCTGGCCGACCGGCGTCGTGGTGTGGGCGGTGACGTGGGCCGGCGGGCTCGCGCTGCGCGGGCTCGCCGGAGGCGGGCTCGCGCCGGCGTTCGTCGCGGTGGCCGGCGGCGTCCTCGCGCTCGGGCTGGTGGGCTGGCGCACGGTGGCCATGGTCGTCAGCGGCCCGGCCCGTCGGCGGACGGGCGAGCCAGCACCTCGGCGATGACCGGCGCGAGCGCGCGGAACGCCTGGCCGCGGTGCGAGATGGCGTTCTTCTCCGCCGGGGACAGCTCGGCGCAGGTGCGCGGCTGCGCGCCGGCGGGCTGGTCGGCGGGCACGAGGATCGGGTCGTAGCCGAAGCCGCCGGTGCCGCGCGGCTCGGCCGCGAGCGTCCCCGCAGGGACCCGAGCTCGACGTGCTCGGCCCCGTCCGGGGTGACGAGGGCGGCCGCGCACACGAACTGCGCGCCGCGGTGCTCGGGGGCGATGTCGGCGAGCTGCGCGAGCAGCAGCGCGAGGTTCGCCGCGTCGTCGCCGTGCCGCCCGGCCCAGCGCGCCGAGAAGATGCCCGGCGCCCCGCCCAGGACGTCCACGGCGAGCCCGGAGTCGTCGGCGACGGCCGGCAGGCCGGTGAACGCCGCGAGCGCACGCGCCTTGATCAGCGCGTTCTCGGCGAACGTGACGCCGTCCTCGACGGGCTCGGGTGCGCCGACGTCGCGCGCGCCGACCACGGCCGCGGGGTCGAGGTCGGGGACGGCGGGCGCGAGGATCGCCCGCAGCTCACCGAGCTTGTGCGCGTTGTGGGTCGCGAGCACGAGCCGGGGGCGCCTGCGGACCCGGCCTCCGGGGTCGGCACGCCGGTCACGGGTGCGTCGTGGCGCCGCTCGCGAGCGCCTGCTCCTGGAACCGCGTCAGCTCGCTCGTCCCGGCGAGCGCGAGGTCGAGCAGCGCGTCCAGCTCGCGCCGGTCGAACGGCGCCTGCTCCGCGGTGCCCTGCACCTCGACGAACTGCCCCTTGCCGGTCACGACGACGTTCATGTCGGTGTGCGCGCGCACGTCCTCGACGTACGGCAGGTCGAGCACCGGGACGCCGTCGACGATCCCGACGCTCACGGCCGCGACCGAGTCGAGCAGGACGGGCTTGCTCCCGGTGATGGCGCCCTGGCGCTGCCCCCACGCGACGGCGTCGGCCAGGGCGACCCAGGCGCCGGTGATCGCGGCGGTGCGGGTGCCGCCGTCGGCCTGCAGGACGTCGCAGTCGAGCACGAGCGTGTTCTCGCCCAGCGCGGAGACGTCGACGACGGCGCGCAGCGAGCGGCCGATGAGCCGCGAGATCTCGTGCGTGCGGCCCCCGATGCGGCCCTTGACCGACTCGCGATCCGAGCGGGTCGACGTGGCGCGCGGGAGCATCGCGTACTCCGCGGTCACCCAGCCCTGGCCCGAGCCCTTGCGCCAGCGCGGGACGCCCTGAGTGAACGACGCGACGCACAGCACCTTCGTGCCGCCGAACTCGACCAGGACGCTGCCCTCCCCGGTGTCGAGCCAGTCGCGCGTGATCGTCACCGGGCGCAGCTCGTCGGGGCGGCGACCGTCGGCGCGCGAGAAGGGGGTGGAGGGGGTCGTCATGCCGTCGAGCCTATCCGGCGGGACCGACAGGCCGCCGCCGGTGGGTGCCCGGTCAGAGCCGGTACACGGCCCCCGGCTCGGCGACCGTGAGGGCGCCGTCGTACACCGCGCGGGCCTCCGCGACCGACGCCACCGGGTCGTTCCACGCGACGAGGTGGGTGAGCACGAGGCGACGCGCGTCACCGGCCACGGCCGCGGCGGCCGCCCGGCGGCCGGTGAGGTGGACGCCGCGCAGGTCGTCGTCGCGCCCCTCGAGGAACGCCGCCTCGGACAGCAGGAGGTCGGCGTCGGATGCGAGCGCGGTCAGCCCCGCGCACTCGTCGGTGTCACCGGTGTACGCGAGCGTCACGCGGCGCGTCGGGTCGTCCTCCGCGGGTCCGGTGACCCGGACGCCGAACGACGGCACCGGGTGCTCGACGGCGATCGGCTCGAGCCGGAGCGGCCCGACGTCGACCGCGGTGCCCTCGACCCAGTCCTGCACGTCCAGGCACCCGCTGAGCCCGGTCGCCGGGTCGGACCCGGCCATCTGGGCGAGCCGCTCGGCGGCGCCGGGCGGGGCGTGCACGGGGATCGCGGGCAGTCGTCCGGCCGGCCGGTAGCGCAGGTACACGCCGAGGACGACGAGGTCCGCGCAGTGGTCGGCGTGCATGTGCGAGACGGCGAACGCGTCGACGTCGGCCGGGTCGCAGTGCCGCTGGAGCGCGCCGAGCGCGCCGCTGCCGAGGTCGAGCACGACCCGCCAGGTGCGCCCGGCGGCGTCGTCGGCCTCGACGAGGTAGCTCGACGCCGCGGACGCCGCGCTCGGGTAGGAGCCGGCGCAGCCGACGACCGTGAGCCTCATGCCGCGCTCACCGCAGCACCCCGGTGGTCTCGACGGCGCCCACCTCGGGCCCGAGGAACCGGCGGGCCAGGTGCTGGAACGACGCGGAGTCGCCGGTCGCGAGGAACCGGTGCTGCGGCGGGCCGGCGGCGTCCGACCGCTCGAGCCCGTGCGCGACGAGGGTGCGGTAGACGTCCTTGGCGGTCTCCTCCGCGCTGGAGACGAGCGTGACGTCCTCCCCCATGACGTAGGAGATGACGCCGGTCAGCAGCGGGTAGTGGGTGCAGCCGAGCACGAGCGTGTCGACGCCCGCGGCCCGGACCGGGTCCAGGTACTCGTGGGCGACGGCGAGCACCTCGGGGCCGGACGTCACCCCGGCCTCGACGAACTCCACGAACCGCGGGCACGGCTGCCCGACGAGGTGCAGGCGCGGCGCGACGGCGAACGCGTCCTCGTAGGCGCGCGACGCGATGGTCGCCTTCGTGCCGATGACGCCGATGCGTCCGCTCCGGCTGGCCGCCACGGCGCGCCGTGCGGCCGGCAAGATCACCTCGACGACCGGCAGCCCCCGACGCACGGTGTACCGCTCGCGAGCGTCGCGCAGCACCGCCGCCGACGCGCTGTTGCAGGCGATGACGAGCATCTTCACGCCGGCGTCGACGAGGTCGTCCATGACCTCGAGCGCGTGCGCGCGGACCGCGGCGAGCGGCTTGGGCCCGTACGGGGAGTTGAGGGTGTCACCGATGTAGAGCAGCGACTCGTGCGGCAGCTGGTCGAGGATGGATCGCGCGACCGTGAGCCCTCCCACGCCCGAGTCGAAGATGCCGATGGGAGCGTCGTTCACGCGGCGAGCCTAGTCGCCGGGGCGGTCGAGGTCGGCCAGCAGGACCGCCATGAGCGTCTCCTGGAGCCACGACAGCGCCGCGTAGACGGCCCCGAGGTGGGCCCTGGCCTCGGCGGCGACGATCTCGCGGGCCGGGCGGTCGTCGTCCGGCACCCAGCCGGCCTCCTCGGCGGCGGCCTGCTCCTCGAGCGAGGTGTAGAGCGCGTCGGCGTCCTCCTCGGACTCCAGCCCGAGCCGGTCGGCGAGCACGAGCCGCAGGTCCGTCAGCGCGGCCGCGACGGCCGGGGCGTCCTCGCGACGCACGGGCAGGTCGACGTCGTCGTCCACCCCGACACCGGGGACCGGCTCGGCGTCGCGGGTGAGCGCGAGCCACAGGTCACGCAGGCGGGCCACCTTGGTCGCCCGCAGGTCGGCCTCGGTGAGGCGGCGGAACTCCGCGGCGACGGCGTCGTCGTCGCGCGAGGCGTCCGGCAGCAGGCGGCGGACCGCGGGGTCGTCCGGGGCGGGCAGGTCCGTCGCGCTCATCCGCAGCCCCGCCGACGACGACGTCGCGGCGTCCCGGGGCGGCGTCGGCCCCCGCCGGGGAGGCGGCGTCGTCGGAGGAGGGGGCGGTGCCGCCGGGGGCGGGCGGTGCGAAGCGCTCGGCGCCGAGGAGCTCGGCGACGTCCGCCACCACCCCGGCGAAGACCTGCCGCTCGACCGGGCCGAGGCCGGCGACGTAGAACGGGCCGACGGCGCGGAAGCCGCGCATCACTGGCCGCCCTGCTGGAGCGTCGCCCACAGGCCGAAGCCGTGCATCGCCTGCACGTCGACCTCCATCTGCTCGCGGTTGCCGGTCGAGACGACGGCGCGGCCGTCCTCGTGCACCTGGCGCATGAGCCGCTCGGCCTTCTCCGCGGCGTAGCCGAAGTAGGACTGGAACACGTAGCTGACGTAGGTCATGAGGTTCACGGGGTCGTTCCAGACGATGGTGACCCACGCGTCGGCGACCTCCGCGCCCTCCTCGACCCGGACGTCGGCCTCGGGAAGGGTCTGGGTGGGCACCGTCCCACTGTAGGTGTTCGCTGGTGACGGCCCGCCGGGGCCGTGCGTCCGGGGCGAGCGCCGCCGCGGGGTGCTGCTCGGGGCGACGCGCCGCGGGACCCTGCCCAGGGCGACGACCTCCGGGTGGTGTTCGGGGCGACGAGCCCCCGCGCCCGCCCCTACGGTGAGCGCATGAGTGCACCGGAGCCTTCGGCCCCGGGCGGCATCGGCGCCGCCCCGGCCGTGACCCCCTCCCCCAGCCCACGCACCGGCGGCGCGTGCGAGCACCGCGCTGCTCACCGACCGGTACGAGCTGACGATGCTGCAGGCGGCGCTCGCCGACGGCACCGCGCACCGTCACTCGGTGTTCGAGGTGTTCGCGCGGCGGCTGCCGGCGGGCCGCCGGTACGGCGTGCTGGCCGGCACGGGGCGCGTCCTGGAGGCGCTGGCCGACTTCCGCTTCGGCGCGGCAGAGCTCGAGTGGCTCGCCGCCGAGCGCGTCGTCGACGACGCCACGATCGACTACCTCGCCCACTACCGCTTCACCGGCGACATCTCGGGGTACGCGGAGGGCGAGATCTTCTTCCCGCACTCCCCGTCATGGTCGTCGAGGGCACGTTCGCCGAGTGCGTCCTGCTCGAGACGCTCATCCTGTCGGTGCTCAACTTCGACTCCGCCGTCGCGTCCGCCGCCTCGCGCATGACCAGCGCGGCGGTCGACCGTCCGGTGCTGGAGATGGGCTCTCGCCGCGCGCACGAGCACGCCGCGGTGGCCGCGGCCCGCGCCGCCGTCGTCGCCGGGTTCTCCGCGACGTCGAACCTCGAGGCCGGACGCCGCTGGGGACTGCCCACGATCGGCACGGCCGCCCACGCCTTCATGCTCCTGCACGACGACGAGGCGTCGGCCTTCGCGAGCCAGGTCGCCTCCCTGGGCAAGGACACCACCCTGCTCGTCGACACCTACGACGTGCGCGCCGGTGTCGAGGCCGCGGTCGCCGCCGCCGGACCGGAGCTCGGGGCGGTCCGGCTGGACTCCGGGGACCTGCCGTACCTCGTCCAGGACGTGCGCCGGCAGCTGGACTCGCTCGGCGCGACCAGCACGAAGATCGTGGTCTCCTCCGACCTCGACGAGTACGCCATCGCGGCGCTCGCCGCGGCGCCCGTCGACGCCTACGGCGTCGGCACGTCCGTGGTCACCGGGTCCGGTGCGCCGACGTGCGGCATGGTCTACAAGCTCGTGGCCCGCGCCCGCGTCGACGGCGTGCTGGAGCCGGTCGCGAAGGCGTCGGCGTCCAAGACGAGCGTCGGGGGCCGCAAGACCGCGGCCCGGCGGCTCGACGACGAGGGACGCGCGGAGGCGGAGGTCCTCATCACCGGGCCGGACAACGCCGTCGCGACGTGGTCGCCCGACGAGCAGGCGCTGCGGCCGCTCCACGTCCCGCTCGTCGTCGGGGGTGCGGTGGACACGCGCTGGTGCGGGGCGCACGGGGTGCACACCGCGCAGGAGCGGCACCGCGACTCCCGGGCGGAGCTGCCGCGGGGGCGCGCCGGCTCTCGGCAGACGAGGCCGCGGTGCCGACGGTCACGGTGACGCTGGAGGACTGAGCTGGCCCGCGAGCCCGGGTGGGACGAGCCCGGGTGGGACGACGGGAGCCCGGCACCCCGCTCTCGCCGGGTACCGGGCTCCGTCACCGTGCTCGGGTCAGACCTTCGCTCCGCCGCGACGGACGAGCCCGAGGATGAGGCTGATGACGAGCACCGCGATGCCGATCCAGATGAGGATCTTCGCCGCCTCGACCGCGACGCCGATGATCAGCAGGACGACACCGACGATGAGGATGAGAAGCCAGGTGGGCATGATGGCGCCTTTCGGTTCCGTTGCCGCCCACGAGGGTGCCCGGGGCGGTGAGACCCGTCCAGCGTGGCAGGGGTCGCCCCGGTCCGCGCGACATAACTCCCGTCACACCCGACACAGGAGTTCGTGACCGCTCGCGACGTGTGCCGCGGGGCGGGCCCGCGGGACGCCGTGCCGTGGGGGCGGCCTGCGCGACGCCGTGCCGCGCGGTCGGCCTGCGGGACGCCGTGCCGCGCGGGCGGCCCGCGGGACGCCGTGCCGCGCGGGTGCGGCGTCGTCCCCGGGGTGGATCAGCGCTTGCCGACGAACCACCCGCGCACGAGCGCGACCCGCTGCTCGAGCTGGTCCAGCGTCGCCAGCGGGACCTCCGGGCCGCCGCAGCGGCGGCGCAGCTCGGTGTGCACGGACCCGTGCGGCTGGCCGCTGCGGCGTGCCCAGGCGGAGACGAGCGAGTTGAGCTCCTTGCGCAGCTCCGCGACGCGACGGTGGTCGACGACGGGCTCGGGCTGGGCCGGCTGGGCCGCGCCTCCGCGACCCCGGCGGGCCGTGAGCTGGTCCGCCTGGCGCTGCTTGAGCAGCGTGGTGACCTGGTCGGCGTCCAGCAGACCGGGCAGCCCCAGGAAGTCCAGCTCCTCCTCGGACCCGACGTCGGCGCCGGTGCCGAACTCGCCGCCGTCGAACAGCACACGGTCGAACGACGCCTGGGCGTCCAGCGCCTCGAACGACCCCTGGGTGCCGTCGGGGCCGACCGCGTCCGGGCCCGAGTCGGCCCGGTTCGCGGCCGCCATGAGGGCGTCCTCGGGGTTGTACAGGTCGCCCTGCTCCTCCGCGGTCAGCGGACGGTCCAGGGCGTGGTCGCGCTCTGCCTCGAGCGTGCCGGCGAGCTCGAGCAGCTGCGGCACGCTGGGCAGGAACACCGACGCCGTCTCGCCGCGACGCCGGGCGCGGACGAACCGCCCGACCGCCTGGGCGAAGAACAGCGGGGTCGCCGTCGACGTCGCGTAGACGCCCACCGCGAGGCGGGGGACGTCGACGCCCTCCGACACCATGCGGACCGCGACCAGCCACCGGCTGGTGCCGGCCGAGAACGCGTCGATCTTGTCCGAGGCGCCGTCCTCGTCCGACAGCACCACGGTCGGGGACTCACCGGTCAGCCGCGCGATGTGCCCGGCGTAGGCGCGCGCGTCCGTCTGGTCGGTGGCAATGATCATCGCGCCCGCGTCCGGGACGGTGCGGCGGACCTCGGTGAGGCGGCGGTCCGCGGCGGCGAGCACCGAGGGGATCCACTCCCCGTTCGGGTCCAGCGCGGTACGCCACGCCTGCGCGGTCAGGTCCTTGGTGAGCGGCTCGCCGAGGCGGGCGCTCATCTCGTCACCGGCCTTGGTGCGCCACCGCATCTGCCCCGAGTAGGTGAGGAAGAGCACGGGGCGCACGACGTGGTCGCGCAGCGCCTCGCCGTACCCGTAGACGAAGTCCGCCGCGCTGCGTCGGATGCCGTCCGGACCGCGCTCGTACCGGACGAACGGGATGGCCGCGGTGTCCGAGCGGAACGGCGTCCCGGTGAGCGCCAGCCGTCGCGTGGCGCCCTCGAACGCCTCGTGGATGCCGTCGCCCCAGGACAGCGCGTCGCCGCCGTGGTGGACCTCGTCGAGGATCACGAGCGTGGGCGCGGCCGCGGTCCGCGCCGCGTGCAGCGCGGGCTTCGTCGCGACCTGGGCGTAGGTCAGGGCGACGCCGTCGTAGTGCGCGCCGTGCCGACCCTGAGCGTTCTTGAACGTGGGGTCGAGGTGGATACCGACCCGCGCGGCGGCGTCGGCCCACTGCCGCTTGAGGTGCTCCGTCGGGGCGACGACCGTCACGCGTCGGACCGTGCCCGCGCTGAGCAGCTCGGTCGCGATGCGCAGGGCGAACGTCGTCTTGCCGGCCCCCGGGGTCGCGACCGCGAGGAAGTCCCGGGGAGCCGCCGTCCGGTACGTCTCGAGCGCCTCGGCCTGCCAGGCGCGCAGCTTGCCGGCGGTCCCCCACGGCGCACGCCCGGGGAACGCGGGCGAGAGCTGGGAGGCCGCAGCAGCGGAAGCGTGAGTAGGGGCCAGGCGGTGCGGGGTGCTCACTTGCCGCGGAAGCCGGAGCCGGAGCCGCTGCCCGTGCCGCCGCCCGAGCCGCCGTCGCCGCCCTCGCCGTCCTGGGGCGGGCGCAGACCGTTGTAGATCTCCTGGCAGATGGGGCACACCGGGAACTTGTTCGGGTCACGCCCGGGGACCCAGACCTTGCCGCACAGCGCGATGACCGGCTTCCCGGACAGCGCGGAGTCGAGGATCTTCTCCTTGCGTACGTAGTGCGCGAACCGCTCGCGGTCCCCCGGCTCGACCTCGGGCGTGGCCTCGGTGCGCTCGAGGACGCCTGTCGCGGTGCCCGTGCTGCCCTGGGTGTCCGGCTGGTCCGCGAACGGGTCGTCAGGTCCGGTGGTCGAGGCGAACGGCTCACTCATGCGACGGAGTCTACGTCGAGGGTCGGACATGGACGGTGTGCGGCGTGGGTGGGTGGGTGGGGGTGGGCGGGGGGCCGGGGGTGGGCGGGGGTGCCAGTGCAGACCCCTTGCGTTGTGTCAGCGGCGCTGCGCCTGCGTGCACGGGCACCTCCTCGCGCACGGAGCGGTCGGCCGCGCCTTTCGGCTGTCCACAGATCTTGCCTGACGCCGCCGCGTGTGGGTGCCGCTCGGTAGACTTCGAACAGACGTTCGAAGCGAGGAGGTGGCGACGATGACGACGGACACCACGCCTGCCCGACATCTGCATCGTGCTGCGACACCCGCCGTCGTCCCTTCCGGTGACGCCCTGGTCTTCACCGGGGGCGCTCTGTCGACCGGATCCGGGCTCTCCCCCGGTTCCCCTTCTGCCACGGGCGCCGGTGCCAAGCCGCCGTCCACGGGCGCCGGCGCTTCCTACGACGCTTCTCGACTCGGCTGCAGCCCAATCTCGACCGGTGATGCTCCGTCGCCGGGCGCCGTTCTCTCCACTGACGCTGCGCCGTCGCCGGGCGCCGCTGTCTCCAGTGACGCTGTGCCGTCGCCGAGCGCCGCTGTCTCCACTGGCGCTGCGCCGTCGCCGAGCGCCGCTGTCTCCACTGACGCTGCGCCGTCGCGGAGCGCCGCCTCCCACGACGCTGCCCGGCCCACCGCCGCGGAGGCCCGTACCGCGACCACCGCCGCGACCCCGTCCGTGAACGCGCTCTCCTCGGTGCGTTCTCTCGTCTCGGCGATGACGGCGCTGACCGGGCAGGTCGCCGGCGCGGCCGGGTGGACGAGCGAGGACCGGTCGGCGTTGCTGGCGGATCTGGACCGGGTGATCGACGGTCTGAGCGTCGTGCGGGCCGGGGTGCTGGTGGCCGACCGGGATGCCGGGGCGTGGCGGGGTGCGGGTGACCGGTCGTACGAGGCGGCGCGGGGGCGCGTC
The DNA here is from genome assembly GCF_031582905.1 of Cellulomonas sp. ATA003. Taxonomy (NCBI): domain Bacteria; kingdom Bacillati; phylum Actinomycetota; class Actinomycetes; order Micrococcales; family Cellulomonadaceae; genus Cellulomonas; species Cellulomonas sp. ATA003. Next base: position 1,084,440 of record NZ_CP133990.1, on the reverse strand, counting down.
TCGGGGACGGGGGTCCGGGCGGCGGGTGGGCAGGTGCGGCAGGCCGAGCAGTTGGACGCCGCCCCGGCGGCCGCGGCGGCGGTGACCGCGGGGCTGATCACGATCGGGCACGCCGCGGTGCTGGGGAAGGTCGCCGCGACCGGCACGCCGGTGCAACGCCAGGCACTGGCCGCCCCGGCGGTGCAGGAGGCCTTGGTCGAGGTGGCGCAGCGGCAGGACGCCGCGACGTTCCAAATCACCGTGGACCGGTGGGCGGCGACCGTGGACCCGGACGGGTTGGAACGCGAGCATCAGGCGCGGCGGGCCGAGCGGTACCTGCACCTGACCCACGCCACGACCGGGACGTACCTCAAAGGGCGTCTGGACACGATCGCCGGGCACCGGCTCGCACTGGCGTTGGAGGCCCTGACCCCGCGCCCGGCAGAGGACGACGACCGTGACCCGGGCGAGCGCCGCGCCGACGCCCTGACCGAGATGGTCACCCGGGTGCTCGCGTCGGCGGACACCAAGCCCGGTGGGCACGTCCCGGCGCAGATCACGATGATCATGACCCCCGAGACCTGGGCGGCAGCACGGGCCGAACGCGACCGGCGCCGCCACGCACCACAGCCCACCACCACGAGCGCGGGCGCGGGCACCGGCGTGGGCGCAGACACGTTCGCCGGCACGGCCACCGGCACCGGCGCCGGCACCGGCGCTGGCACCGGCACCGGCGCTGGCACTGGCACTGGCACTGGCACCGGTATTGGTACGGGTGCCGGCACCGGCACTGGTACGGGCACCGTGAGAATCGGCGATGCGCCCTCCGGTTCGGCGGCTTCCGCCGGCGGCTCGGCCAGCCCATCGGCCACGGCCGCACCGGTGAGCTACCCGCCGGCGACCCTGGAGGACGGCACCCCCGTCCCGGTCACCGAGCTCGCCGCGGCGATGTGCGACTGCGACATCACCAGGGTCGTCATCGACGCCAACGGCGAACTCCTCGACCTGGGCCGCACGCAGCGGTTGTTCACCGGGGCGCTGCGCAAGGCGATCATCGCCCGCGACCGGCAGTGCGGGTGGCCCTCGTGCCACGCACCGGGCCGGTGGTGCGAGATCCACCACATCGCCTGGTGGGACCGCGACGACGGACCGACCTCCGCCGACAACGGCGTCCCCCTGTGCTCGTTCCACCACCACGAGACCCACCGACGCGACCTCACCATCACCCGCGTGCCCAGCAATGCGACGGCGACGGCTTCCGGCACAGCCACTGCGATGACGAGTGAGCCACCGGGTGCAGACCCACCCCGCACCGGCACCTGCGCCGGTGCTGCACCACCAGGGCCCGTCGCGCGCGTCATCTACGAGTTCCGCGACCGCGCCGGACGAGTCATCAATGCGCAGGACGGCATCGCGCGGTCCGGCACGGAAGCCGTACGAGCGGACGCTGCGTCGCCTCGCGGAACGGCACCACCCTGTGAGCCGGACCTCGAGTGCACGACCGACCCGTTGACCGGCGCGACAGTGCCCGCCTTCTCTCTCGGGATGTGATGACGGTGCGCGTTCGGTCTGCCGGCAGCCCCCGCCTGCGAGGTCACGAGCACGAGTCCGAGAAGCCGATGACCCGAGGTGGCGCCCGGACGCGTGACGGCTGGGATGACCTAGAGGCCCTGCCAGGCCGGCTTGGACGCGTACGCGCCGCGGTAGTAGTCGGCGAGCTGGAGGCGGCTGGCGGCGGCGTTGTCGACGAGGACGGACACGTGCGGGTGGTGCTGGAGGATCGTCGCCGGCCACATCGCGCTCACCGGGCCTTCGACGAGCTGGTGCACTGCCTCCGCCTTGCCTCGCCCGGTGGCGAGGAGGACGAGGTGCCGCGCCGACATGATCGTGGCGAGCCCCTGGGTGAGGCAGTGCTGGGGCACCTGGTCGACGTCGCCGTCGAAGAACCGCGCGTTGTCGACACGGGTCTGCTCGGTCAGCGTCTTGATGCGGGTGCGGGACGCGAGGGACGATCCCGGCTCGTTGAAGGCGATGTGACCGTCGGTACCGATGCCGAGCAGTTGCAGATCGACGCCACCGGCGTCCGCGATCGCCTGCTCGTACGCGGCACAGGCGGCCGGCAGGTCGGCGGCGAGCCCGTCGGGTCCCTGCACCGCGTCCGGCGCGATGTCGACGCGCGCCGCGAACTCGGTGTCGATGACGTTGCGGTACCGCTGCGGGTGGTCCATGGACAGGCCCACGTACTCGTCGAGCATGAACGCGCGCACGCGGGCGAAGGACAGCCCCTGCTCCGTGTGTCGGCGAGCCAGCTCGTCGTAAACCGCGAGAGGGCTCGAGCCGGTCGCAAGGCCGAGCACAGCGTCCGGACGACGACGCAGCAGGTCCTCCACGGCACCTGCCGCGAGGCGAGCGAGCTCGGGCGCTGGGGCGATCACGACCTCCATCCGGTCACCGTCCCACGCGCCGCGATCGCCGCGCCAATCGCCGGGACGGGCTCTTGTCGGCGCCGTGGCGATGAGCAGGCGGCGGTGTGCGGTGACGCGGCGGGTGTAGGGCGACGGGGCGGCGGGGCGGCGGTGCGACGACGCAACGACAGTCGAGGCGACTGCGCGACGGCGCGTCGGTACGACGACGCGATGAGGCGATGAGGCGTCTGGGCTACGACGGGGCGACGCGGCGAACGTCGGGGCGCCGACGCGACGAACCTCGGGGCGCCGACGCGGCGAACGTCGGGGCGACGACGCGGCGAACGTCGGGGCGGCGTCTGCTGTACTTCGCACGGCGGTCGGGGGCGCCGACCCGGGACCGGGTGCGCATCCCGCGGGCGCGACCCCGCTCACCCGGCTGGTCGCTCCTCGGGCCACCTCGCCATGACGATCCCGACCACAGGAGCCGACGATGCACCTCACCGTGGACCCGCTCTCCTCCGTCGCGCCGTACGAGCAGGTGCGGCTGCAGATCACCGCGCTCGCCGACGACGGCACCCTGGCCCCCGGGACCCGGCTCCCTACGGTTCGCAGCCTCGCCGAGACACTCGGGCTCGCCGCCAACACGGTGGCCCGTGCCTACCGCGAGCTCGAGGGCGCCGGAGTTGTCGAGACACGGGGACGGCAGGGAACCTTCGTGGCTGCGTCGGGAGACGCGCGCGAGCGGGCGGCGTTCGAGGCAGCCCGCGACTATCTCCGGCGCGCCCGGTCGCTCGGGCTCGACGACGACGCCGCGGTGGCGTGGGTGCGCCAGGCGTGCGCGGCGGGACCCGAGACCTGACGCGCAGGAGACGGGCGAGTCTCGCCCGCCGCATCGCGCATCCGGCATCCCGCGTGCAGCGCGCGGCGGAGGGCACAGCACCGCGACGAGGCACGGGGCACGGGGGAAGGGGCACGGGGCATTCGCGAACGAGGGCACTGCGACGAAGCACGAAGCACTGGGCACGAGGCCCTGGGCACTGGGCACTGGGCACTGGGCACTGGCCACTGGCCACTGCGACAAAGCACGTGTCACGAGGCACGAAGCACGTGCCACGTGGCAGGCGACATGGGCGCTCGCCGGAGATCAGCAGCGAGCTCCGCCAGGACCGCGACGGGAGCGACTGCAGGACAGAGACGGCAGCGAGTGCAGGTCAGGGACGCGAGCGGGGGGTCGGGGACGGGAGCGAGGGCAGGTCAGGACGGGGGCGCCGCCCCGGGCGGCAGCACCCCCAACCGCGCGGCGAGCGCCATCGCGTCGAAGGGAGCGCGCACCTTGACGTCGTTGTCGAAGTACACGAAGACGTCGCGACCGCTCGGTGCCGGCGGCGGGTCGACCGCGGCGGAACCCGGTGGCGCAGCGACCGGACCGCCGACGAAGGAGTCGCCTGCGCTCCACCGACGGATGCGGGTGGCCCAGGCGTCCAGCGCGTCGTCGTCGTAGCCGCTCACGTAGAGCTCGGTGTCGCCGTGCAGTCGGACGTAGACGAAGTCGGCGGTGACGTCCTCGAAGAGCGGCCAGCGGCCCGCGGTGTCCGCGACGACGAGTCCGATGCCGTGGCGGCGCAGGAGGTCGACGAACGCCGGCGTCGCGTAGCTCGCGTGCCGGACCTCGACCGCGTGCCGCAACGGACGGTCGGCGTCCGTGGTCGTCCAGGCGCGACCGTCCAGGCGCTCGTCGTGCCGCAGGGCGAGCTCGGCCGCGGCCGCCGTCGTGCGCGGCAGGAGGTCGACGAAGGAGGTGAGCCGATCAGCGTCGTACCCGAGGACCGGCGGGAGCTGCCACAGGAAGGGGCCGAGCTTGCTCCCCAGCGCGAGCACGCCCGAGGCGAAGAAGTTGGCGAGCGGCGTGCCGACGTCGGCGAGCTTCTTCATGTGGGTGATGAAGCGGCCACCCTTGACGGAGAACACGAAGCCGGGCGGGGTCTGCTCCGCCCAGGCGACGTAGCTCTCCGGTCGCTGGAGGGAGTAGAAGGAGCCGTTGATCTCGATCGACGTCATCGACGACGCGGCGTGCTCGAGCTCGCGCCGCTGGGGCAGTCCCGGCGGGTAGAACGAGCCGCGCCACGGCGCGTACCGCCAGCCGGAGATCCCGATGCGCACGACCCCGCCGGGCGTCTCACGCGGGTCGAGCGAGTCGGTCACGCGAGCTCGAGCGCGAACCACACCGTCTTGCCGTCGCCCGGGTGCTCGTCGACGCCCCAGCGGGTCGCCAGAGCGTCCACCAGCGCCACGCCGCGCCCACCCAGCGCGGTCGGCGACGCCTCCGTCAACCGCGGCAGGGCGGCACTCTGGTCGCGGACGGCGACGCGCACCACGGCCCCCTCCCGGGACGCCGTGACGACGATGCGACCCGCCGCGGGGCCGTGGATCACGGCGTTCGCGAGGAGCTCGCCGGCCAGCAGCTCGACGAGCTCAGCGGCCGACCGGTCGAGGTCGCCGGACCTGCGCACGACGTCCATGACCCAGCGGCGGCCGGTCCTGGCGGCGAAACGCTCCGCCTCGAGCTTGAGCTCCACGCTGGCTCCGGGGTCGTCGGGTGGGTGAGCGGAGCCGACCCTAGCGCGCGTGCGCCGGCACGACGCACCGGGGGTCAGTCGTCGAACTCGGTGACGTGCGTCCGCCAGTACTCCGCGCCGTCGCGCGTGCGGGTGACGAGCCCGGCGTCGACCAGCTCACGCCGCACCCGCACGGGGTCGTGCGCCACCTCACCGAGCCGAGCGGTGAGCTCGCGCTCGGTGACCGGGTCGTGCACCGGCAGGATGCGCGCGGCGACGTAGCGCAGCACGAGCTCGCGGTCGGCCCAGCGGCGCGGCAGGACCTCGACGACCCCGCGGATGAAGAACCGCGCGACCGCGGGAGGCAGCTCATCCATGCCCGGCCCCGGCGCGCCGCAGGACGAAGAGCAGCGACCCGGACTGACCGCGGATGTCCGCGGCGCCCACGACGAGGTCCGGCGTGACGCGGCGGAAGGCGTCGACGATCGGCACGTCGTCGTACACGAGGGCCGCGGTGACCGTGCCGCGGTGCTCGACCGCCCGCAGCCGACCGGCCGGCCGGGACGACGCCAGCAGCGGCAGCAGCATGCGGAACCCGGTCCGCGGCAGGGGTCCACGCGCGAGCCCCGGCCGCGCGCGCAGCACGGCCACGGGCGCAGGGAGCGGCCGCACCGGCACCGGGTCACCCGACCGGTCGCGGAACAGCAGGGGCCGCACGTGGTCGGCGTCGTCGAACTCCTTGCCGTACCACCCGTACGCCTCGAGCAGCCCGTCCCAGCCGTGACCGGTGTGCCAGCCCGAGCCGTGCCACCGCCCGCGCAGCTCGTCGACCCCGACCGCCGGCAGGCGGTCGACGAACGCGAGCGCCTCGTCGGCGGACGTCCCGTGGCGGTGCGCGCGCAGCCAGCGGGCCGCGTCGTCGGGGGCCAGGACCGTCATGCCACGAGCATCCGGCGGCGCGCGGCGTCCCGCAATCGAACGCCCGCCACGGCGCGGACGCGCGCACGTGAGGTGCCCACGCCCCGGCAGTCCGCGGGCGGGGCGTGCGTGGTTACGAGGTTGTGACGCTCCCGCGCCCCGACGATCACCCGATCGTGCGCGATGATGGGCATGGCAGTGCCCGACGACGACGAGGTCGCCGGGCCCTGCCCGACAGGGGGCGGTCGTGGGCACCAAGCGCCGACAGGAGATCCTGCACCGCGTGCAGCGGACGGGCTACGTCAGCGCGCGCGACCTCGCCGAGGAGTACGGCGTCGACACGTCCACGGTGCGGCGCGATCTCGACGCGCTCGCGCGCCTCGGCCTGGTGGTGCGCAACCACGGCGGCGCCTCGCTGCCGGCCGAGGGCGTGCAGCCCACCGACGCGGACGACGCCGACCACCTGCCGGAGAAGCGGGCGATCGGCCGCGAGGTCGCCCGGCTCATCGGCGACGGCCGGTCGGTGGTCATGGACGGCGGCTCCGCCACGCTCGAGGTGGCGCGTGCCCTGCACGCCTGCCGCAGCACGACCGTGGTCACGAACGACCTGCAGATCGCCACCGAGCTGGCGTCCCAGGACGACGTGCGCCTCATCGTGCTGGGCGGCGAGCTGCTGCCGGACCGCTCGACGCTGGTGAGCGACCGCGCGGTCGACCTGGTCGCGGACTTCCAGCTCGACTACGCCGTGCTCGGTGCCGACGCGGTGGACGCCCGCGGGATCGCGGTCGCGGACACGTTCGGCGCCCCGATGAAGCGCGCGATGATCCAGGCCGCGACCACCGTCGTGGTCGTGGCGGACTCCTCGGTGTTCGAGCGGTCAGCGCTCGTGCGGATCGCCGACCTGAGCGATGTCGGGGTCGTGGTGACCGACGACGGCCTGCCCGACGGGGCCGCGGCCGCGCTCGACGTCGAGGTCCTGCGGGTCCCCGCTCACTCGAGCGCGGCGAGCAGCCCCGGACCGTAGCGTTCGCGCTTGGTCACGCCGACCCCGCTCACCGACGCGAGCTCCTCGAGCGATCCCGGTCGCCGGGTCGCGATCTCCCGCAGGGTCGCGTCGTGGAAGACGACGTAGGCCGGCACGCCCTGCTCCTTGGCGGTCGCGGCGCGCCAGGCGCGCAGCCGTTCGAACACCGACGACGACGCCGCATCCAGGTCGGGCGCCGCGCCGACCCGCTTCGCCGATCGGGGGACGCGGGCACGAGGCAGCTCCCGGCGCAACCGCACCTCGCGGGTGCCCTTGAGGACGTCGGCACTCTGCGGGGTGATGCGCAACGTGCCGTAGCCGTCGGCGTCCACCGCGAGCAGCCCCTGGGCGAGGAGCTGCCGCACGACGCCGCGCCACTCGGTGTCGGTGAGCTCGGTGCCGATCCCGAAGACGCTCAGGTCGGCGTGGCCGAGCTGGGTGACCCGCGGCGTCGTCTTGCCGAGCAGGATGTCGACGAGGTGCCCGGCGCCGTAGCGCTGGCCCCGCTCGCGCTCGAGCCGGACGACGGTGGACAGCAGCTTCTGCGCGGGGACGAGGCCGTCCCAGGACTCCGGTGGGGTGAGGCACGTGTCGCAGTTGCCGCACGGCTCGGCCGCCTGACCGAAGTAGCCGAGGATCCGCTGCCGCCGGCACCCGACGGTCTCGCACAGGGCGAGCATCGCGTCCAGGTGCGCCCCGAGCCGGCGCCGGTGGGCGGCGTCGCCGTCGGAGGTGTCGATCATGCGGCGCTGCTGGACGACGTCCTGCAGGCCGTACGCGAGCCAGGCGGTCGCAGGAAGACCGTCCCGACCCGCCCGGCCGGTCTCCTGGTAGTAGCCCTCGACGGACTTGGGCAGGTCGAGGTGGGCGACGAACCGGACGTCGGGCTTGTCGATGCCCATGCCGAACGCGATGGTCGCGACCATGACGAGGCCGTCCTCGCGCAGGAACCTCGACTGGTTGGCCGCCCGGACCGACCGGTCCAGACCCGCGTGGTACGGCAGCGCGGGGATGCCCTGGCCCGCGAGGTACTCGGCCGTCGACTCCACCGAGGCCCGCGACAGGCAGTACACGATGCCGCTGTCGCCCGGGTGCTCGGTGCGCAGCAGGTCGAGGAGCTGGGCGCGCGGGTTGTCCTTGGGGACGATGCGGTACTGGATGTTGGGCCGGTCGAAGCTCGCCACGAAGTGCCGGGCCGCGCCGAGGTCGAGGCGCTGGGCGATCTCCGCGTGTGTCGCTGCGGTCGCGGTCGCGGTGAGGGCGATCCGGGGGACGTCCGGCCACCGCTCGTGCAGGAGCGACAGCTGCAGGTACTCCGGCCGGAAGTCGTGCCCCCACTGCGAGACGCAGTGGGCCTCGTCGATCGCGAACAGCGCGATCTCGCCGCGGTCGAGCAGGTCGAGGGTGCTCGGCACCCGCAGCCGCTCCGGGGCGAGGTAGAGCAGGTCCAGCTCACCGGCGAGGAAGGCGTCCTCGACCCGGCGCCGCGCGGCCGAGTCCTGGGTCGAGTTGAGGAAGCCCGCCCGCACGCCGAGCGCGGACAGCGCGTCGACCTGGTCCTGCATGAGGGCGATGAGCGGGGAGACGACGACGCCGGTCCCCGGCCGGACGAGCGCCGGGATCTGGTAGCACAGCGACTTCCCGCCACCGGTCGGCATGAGGACGAGGGCGTCCCCGCCCCCGACGACGGTGTCGATGATCTCGGCCTGCTCGCCGCGGAACGCGTCGTAGCCGAACACGGTGCGGAGCACCTCGAGCGGCGTCGTCGCGGCGGTCCCGGGGCCCGCGGCCGGAGTGCGAGGCGAGCGGGACGACGGCGCCCGGCGCGCGGCCTCGGCGTCGGCCGGCGGCAGGAGGTCCAGGGCGTCCGGCGGGGCGGAGTCGTACTCCGGGTCGTACGGCGGTTCGTCGTCGTCGATCGCAGTCCAGCCCGGGTTCACGGTCACCAGGGTACGAGGCGTCCCTGACCCGACGGACCGGTCACCCACACGCCCCGCGTGCGACGTGCTGGACGCTTCGGCGCACGGCAACCGTCGAGAACGTCTCACTCGGCGGGGGTGGGGCGTCGGGGTGGGGGCAGCTGAGGTCAGCGGGGGCGGCGGGTCGGGGCGGCGAGCGCGACCGGGCGCGACGGCGTCGTCCAGTGAGCCGGGTGCGCGAGCGGGGGTGACAGGCGCGTCGCGGCGTCGCCGCGGGCGGACTCGAGCTGCGAGCCGGTGAGGAAGGCGGCGTCGGTGAGGTCGGCCCCGCGCAGGTCCGCACCCCGCAGGTCGGCACCGGTGACGTCGGCGAGCCGCAGGTCCGCCATGCGGAGATCAGCCCCGAGCAGGACGGCGCCCCGCAGGTTCGCCCCGCGCAGGTCGGCGCCCCGCAGTCGCGCACCGACGAGGTCCGCACCGCGCAGCTCACGCCCACCCGGCGCGCCGGCGCGGACGAGCTCCCCGGCGCGCTGCAGGAGCGGGTTGACCCGGCTCCGGACGGCGTCGACGTCGATCTCGGCAAGCCGGTCGACGGGCGCGTGGGTCAGCGCCTCCACGTCGTCGAAGGCGGCGGCGAGTGCGGGGTCGAGCTCGGCGGTCGCCGGGCGGGCGACCGCGGCGTCGAGGTACCAGAGCAGCTCGTGCAGCGCGCGGACCACGGGGAAGGCGACCATCATCGCGGCCGCCGCGTCCGGGGACGTGCGCCAGTCCTGTCCGCCGAGCGCCTCCGCGGTGACGACCTGACCGGCGCCGAAGCAGTCGAACACGACGCACCCGGGGAAGCCGCGGGGCCGCAGCTGGTCGTGGATCGTGCAGGCGTGGTCCGCGAGGTTGGGGCACGGACGCCCGGCGGGCTTGTCCAGGGCGAAGTCGGCCGACCGCGCGAACGCGGGCACCACGCAGCACAGTCCGACGCACCGGGAGCAGTCGGCGCGCAGGTCAGGCCGTCGCCGACCGGGGCGACAGGCGTCATGAGCTGATGTCGCGCGTGGTGAGCCGGGCCCACGCCGCCGTGGTGAAGACGGCGATGTAGCCGAGCGCGGACAGGACGCCGGGCTGGAGGCCCTCCCACGCGATCGGGTCGCGCAGCAGGTCGCCGAACGCGAGCCAGTAGTGCGTCGGCAGGAACTCGTGGATCGCGGAGAGCTGCGGGATGGCATCCATGATCTGGCTGGCGAGCGTGAGCACGAGCACGGTGATCGTCGCGCCGATGGGCTGCTCGGTGAGCGTCGACACGAACAGGCCGATCGCCCCGAGCGCGACGAGGCACAGGCTGATGTACCCGCAGACGAGGCCGAGGCGACCGAGCCCCTCGGCGAAGGTGAGGGTGGTGCCGGACAGCGTGGGCAGCGGGCCGCCGCCGAAGAGCAGCAGCCCCATCACAACCCCGACCCCGGCGACCAGGACGGTCGCGGAGACCGTGAAGATCACCATCGCGGCGAACTTCACCGCGAGCAGCCGGGTGCGGTCGACCGGGGTGACGAGCAGGTAGCGCAGCGTCCCGAGGTTCGCCTCGCCCGCGACGGCGTCCCCCGCGATGGTCGCGACCGCGACCGGCAGGAACAGGGGCAGCTCGAGCGCGAGGGCGGCCAGGGCGACGAACAGCCCGTTGGCGGTGATGAGGTCGAGGAACCCGGGCCCGCCCTGGCTCGACGACGAGAGCCGGACCGCGACGGCGAGGATGACCGGCACGCTCGCGAGCACGATCGCGCCGACCCAGTTCCGGCGGCGGCCGTAGACGAGCCACAGCTCGGAGCGCAGGAACCGGGTGCTAGGCGCTGACATCGAATCCCTGACCGGTGAGCTCCACGAACATCTCCTCGAGGTCGGCCGTCTGCACGCGGAAGCCGCGGACCGGCACGCCCGCGTGCACGAGCGCGGCGACGACGGCCTCCGGCTCGACGGCGCCCAGGGCGGCGGTCACGGCGTCGGCCTCGGGACGGACGGCGGTGAGCCCGAGGGAGGTCAGCACGGCGGCGGCGTCGGCGGGACGCGACGACTGGACGGCGACCCGTGTCGCGGACGCCGCACCGAGCTCGTCCAGGGGTCCCTGCGCGACGAGGCGACCGCGGTGCATGACGCCGACGTGCGTGCAGACCTGCTGCACCTCCGACAAGAGGTGGGTGGACAGCACGACCGTCGTCCCGGTGGCGGCGAGCTCGAGCAGCAGCGACCGCACCTCGCGGGTGCCCTGCGGGTCCAGGCCGTTGGTCGGCTCGTCGAGCACGAGCAGGTCGCGCGGTCGCAGCAGCGTCGCGGCGAGCCCGAGACGCTGCCGCATCCCCAGCGAGTAGTGGCGGTACCGCTTGCCGGCAGCGCTCGCCAGACCGACCCGGTCCAGCGCGTCGCCGATCCGCGTGCCGGTGGTCGACGGGTCGACGGTGCGGTCGGCGGCATCGGACCGCCGCAGGTTGTCGACCCCGCTGAGGTAGGGGTGGAACGCCGGCCCCTCGACCAGCGCGCCGACGCGCGGCAGCACCCGGGCGAAGCCGTCCGGCATGTTCTCACCGAGGAGCCGGTGGCTGCCGCCGGTCGGGCGGAGCAGGCCGAGCAGCATCCGGATGCTCGTCGTCTTGCCCGACCCGTTGGGGCCGAGGAACCCGTACACGGCCCCGGTGGGCACCGCCAGGTCGATGCCGTCGACCGCGACCTGCCCGGAGCGGAACCGCTTGGTCAGGCCGGTCGACGAGATCGCGAGATCGGCGGTCACCTCAGCCGAGATCGGCGGCGAGTGCGGCTGCGGGGTCCGCGGCCGCGGTGGTCAGCGCGTCACCGTCGACGGCGCCCGCGAGGAGGCGGCCGTCGTCGGTGAGCAGCACCGAGAACAGCGTCGAGGTGAGGAGCGTGCCGCTCCCCACTCCCCGCTCACCCGGGGCAGCGCGCCGAGGAAGGCGGCGACGTCGCCGGTGGGCTCGCCGGCGGCCCCGGCACCAGCGGATGCCGGGAGCCGACCGACCAGGACCGTCGACCAGCCGGTGCCGACGCGCGCGGCGTACCCGGAGGGGTCCGGGTAGGCGCCCTCGGGCAGGACGGCGGGGGCATCACCGTGGTCGGGGACGTCCTTCTCCTCGACGGTCGCGCCGGGCGGCGGCGTGAACGTGAACAGCCCGGCGTCCGGGGTGTCGAAGCTCAGGCTGGTGAAGCCGACGTCGAGCGCGGGCGACTGCGCACCGGTCGCGTAGACCTGGACCCGGGTGGGGACCAGCTGCTCGGCGTCGACCGCGATCCGGACGCTGCCGACGAGGGAGCCCGGATCGGCGGGCTCCAGGACGAGCGAGTAGGCGTCCCGGCCGGCGACGCTGACGTGCGGGCCGCTGGAGACCGTGGTCGACGGGTCGAGGGCCGCGAGCACGGCGTCGGTCACCGCCTCGGGGGTCGCCGTGGGCATCGCCGCCCGCGCCCGGGCCTCGGCGTCCGCGTCGCGCTCCGGCAGGGCGACGTGCGTGGCGGTCTGCTCGTCGCTCGACCAGGTCCACAGGTCGTCCCCGTCGGTGACGAGGGTGAGCTCACCCATCTCGCCGTGCAGGGATACCCGGGCGGCGTCGCCGTCGGCCCACACCCGCAGGTCGTGCGACCCGTCGAGCAGGGCCGTCGCGTCGGTGCCGTGCGAGTTGCCGCCGGGACCGTCACCGAGGCCGGACGGCAGCGACGGCAGCCCGAGGTCGGCGTGGTGCGCGACCGTGCCGGAGAACACGTCGACGTCCGCGGTCTGCAGGTCGGTGAGCAGCTGCTCGGGGGTGCGCTCGGGCAGCTCGACCTCGGCGGAGGCGCTGAGCGCGGGACCGAGGACGGCGCCACCGAGCACGAGGGCCGTGACCCCGGCGGGGACGGCCCAGCGCAGGGCGGGACGCGATGTGGTGGACATGACCCCATCCTCACCCTGCCCGGCGCGGGCGTCGAGCGGTTCAGCCCTCGGCGAGCGGGTCGTGACCCCAGTTCATCAGCGACCACCGCCACCGGGTGTCCGTCACGTCGCCGTCGGGGCGCTGGGCGAGGTGCCGGTGGACGTACCCGACAACGGTGCGCATGTGCGCGGCGTCGTCGGCGGTGAGGTCGGTCTTGTTGGTGCGCAGCAGCTCCACGATGCGCCGGCCCGAGGCGTGCCCGGTCGACTCGCCGTCGCCGGACGTGTCCCCCACGCCCTGCGACTCCTCGGTGCCGAGCCACCGCTCGAGCGCGGCGGGGGTCATGTTGACCGCGGCGGACCAGTCGTCCCAGACCTCGGCGACCGCTGGGTCGGTGCCGCCGCTCACTGCTTGTCCAGCGCGCCGGGCTTGTGGACGGCCTCGCCGCCCGACTTCTCGCTGCGCACGAGGTACTGCGGGTCGTCCTTCGACGCGCGCACGGTCCGGCCGGCGGCCTCGGTGTCCTCGGTGATCTTCCCCTCCACGGTCCCCTCGGCGGTGCCGCCGTGGCTCTTCCAGGTGACGTGGTCACCCTTGGACAGGTCGTCGTCGCTCATGGCGTCTCCTCGGCTCAGGTCGGCGTCGCACGGATCACGCCATGATGCTCCGCACCGGGCCGGGCGGCGCGGCGGGACAGCGGTTAGGTTGTCCGCGTGGCAGGGGTCGGGCAGGCGCGCGTCGCCGTCGTCCTGCCACCGGAACCGGGCAGCCCCGCCCGCGCACGCCAGGTGCTGCGCGCGGTGCTCGCGGAAGCCGACCGCCTGGACTGCCTCGACGCCGCCGAGCTCGCGTGCACCGAGCTGGTCACCAACGCGGTCCTCCACGCGCACACCCCGATCGAGGTCACCGTGGAGGTCGGCGACGCCGTCCGCGTGTGCGTCCACGACGACAGCGACGCACTCCCCGGTACCGCAGCCGCGACCGGCAGGCGACGACGGGCCGCGGGCTGGCCCTGGTCGCGGCGATCACGGACGCGTACGGCATCGCCGACGCCGGGCCGGACGGCAAGACGATGTGGTTCACCGTGGGCGGCGGTCCGCGGGAGCGCAGCGAGGAGGACCTCCTGCGCGCCTGGGCCGCGGCCGACTGGGACCTGGGGCCCGACGACGACGCCCCTCCCCGGTCGACGAGCCCGGCGCGGGGGCGACCGTCCGCCTGCTCGCGCTCCCCACCACGCTGTGGTTCGCGGCCCGTCAGCACCACGACGACCTGCTGCGCGAGCTGACCCTGCACGCCACCCGCCACCCCCGGACCGGGCTGGACCTGGTGGCGGCCGACCACGCGCGGGCGGTGCTGTCCGCGGCTGTCGCGGCCGCGGTGGACGGGCTCCGGGCCGGCGAGCAGCGGGTCGGCGGGCTCGCCGACGCCGGCGAGTCGGCCGAGGCGCCGTCCGGTGCGTCGTCCACGGTCGTGACCGACGCGGCGACCGACGCGGTGACCGACGCGGCGACCGACGCGGCACCCGGCGAGCGCGGCTGGGACCCCGTGCCGATCGACCTGACGCTCGAGGTGCCCGCGACGATGATCGGGGACTTCGAGGCGCTCCAGGACGCGCTGGACACCGCGGAGGACCTCGCGCGTGCGGGCGAGCTGCTCGCCCGGCCGGGGCTCGCGGAGGTCATCGCGGTGCGGGACTGGGCGTGCGAGCAGGTCGTCGCCCAGCTGGCCGGCATCCCACCCGCCGCGTGGCCCGGGCTGGACGACGTCCCCGACGCGGATCGCGTCGCGGGCCACGGCGCGGCGACGACCGCGGGCCCGGTGCAAGCTGTGGTCGAGCGGGTGCGGACGAGCGACCACGGTGTCGCGGCCGCCGACGACACCAACCGGATCGTCGCCGTGAGCGAGCCGCTCGCGCATCTGCTCGGCTGGTCGGTGGACGATCTGGTGGGCCGGCGGATCGTGGCGATCGTCCCGGCCCGCCTGCGGGAGGCGCACGTCGCCGGCTTCACGCGGCACCAGAGCACCGGCGAGGCGCGCATCCTCGGCGTGCCGCTCACCGTGCCCGTGCTGCGGTCCGACGGCACCCAGGTCACCTGCCACCTGCTCATCGAGAGCGTCGAGCACGGCGCCGGCGGGAGCCTGTACCTCGCCTGGATCGGTCCGGCCACGGAGCCCGCACCGGCCGTGACCCCGGACGCGCGTCCCTGCGCCGAGCCGGCACCGGCATGACGGCGTCCGCGGGCCAGGGCACCAGCAACGGCCCCACCATCGACTACCGGCACCTGTTCCGGACGCTGCCCACCGGGTACCTCGTCCTCACCCCGGACTTCGACGTCGTCGAGGCGAACGACGCCTACCTCGCGAGCGTCGTCCAGGCCCGTGAGGACATCGTCGGCCGCCCCGTGTTCGAGGCGTTCCCGCCGTCCCCCGACGCCCTGGACGAGACCGGGGTGTCGCGCATCCAGCGGTCGTTCGAGCGGGCCCGGGACACCGGCCGGCTCGACGCGATGCCGGTGCAGCGGTACGACATCCCGGATCCCGTGCACGGCGGGACGGTCGAGCGGTTCTGGTCCCTCATCAGCGTGCCGGTGCTCGACGCCGAGGGCCGCACGACCCTCGTGGTGCAGCGGGCGGAGGACATCACCGACTTCGTGCGGGAGCGGCAGCGCACCGAGGCGGACCGCGAGCGCGGGCGGGAGTGGCGGCGGCGCATCGAGGAGGTCGAGGCCGACCTGTACGCACGCGCGCAGGAGGTCCAGGCGGCCCTGCGCGACCGCGACCTCGCCGCGCGGCAGCTCGCGAGCCTCGCGCACGTCGCGCTCCTGCTCACCTCGGCGGACACCGTGCAGGAGGTCGAGCAGATCGTCGTCGGGCAGGGGCTCAAGGTGCTGGGCGCCGACGGCGGCGCGGTCGTGACCCCGCACCCGGACGGCGGCTGGCGGGTCTCGATGAACGCCGCGCTGCCCGAGGACGCGATCGCCGGGTACGAGCACCTGCCCTACGACAGCCCCCTGCCCGGGTGCTGGACCGCGCGGACCGGTCAGCGTCTCGTCCTGCCCACCCGGAAGGCCGGGCTGGCCTTCCACCCCGTCATGGCGCAGACGTACGAGGACACCCAGCGTCCCGCGTGGGTGCTGCTCCCGCTGCGGGCCGGCGAGACGTTGATCGGCTCCCTCGCCGTCGCCTGGTCCGAGGAGCACACGCCCGCCGCGGACGAGCTCGAGCTGCTCGACGGCTTCGCCGCCCAGCTCGCCCTGGCGCTCGAGCGCATCCGGGCGAACGAGGCGCAGCAGGCGGCCGCCGCGGAGGCCCTGCAGCTGTCCGAGACGCTGCAGCGCAGCATGCTCACCCGGCCCACCCGCTCCGACACCCTCGAGATCGCCGTCCGGTACCAGCCGGCCGCGTCCAAGGCGCAGATCGGGGGGACTGGTACGACGCGTTCGGGGACGCCGCGGGCGCGACGGTCCTCGTGGTCGGCGACGTCAACGGTCACGACCGCACCGCAGCCGCGCTCATGGGTCAGCTCCGCAACCTCGTGCGCGGACTCGCGTACGACAGCGACGACAGCCCGGCGCGCCTGCTCACCCGGCTCGACGGCGCCATGCGCGGGCTCGGCCTGGACACTCTCGCCACCGCGGTGATCGCCCGGGTGGAGGACGGCGACGGGCCCCCGATGCCCGGGGTCGTCGGCTGCGGTGGTCCAACGCGGGCCACCCGCCCCCGTGCTGCGCACGCCGGACGGCGAGGTCCGCCCGCTCCTCGAGCCCGAGCCCGAGCTGCTGCTCGGCTGGGACGCCACCTCGCCGCGCACCGAGACGGTCACCGAGCTGCCGCCCGGCAGCACGCTCGTCCTGTACACCGACGGGCTCGTGGAGCGACGCGACGCCGGCCTCGACGAGGGCATCGCCCGGCTCGTGCGCACCGTGCAGACCGCCGGGGACGCGTCGGCGGAGGAGGTCGCCGACCTCATCCTGCGCGACCTGGGACCAGCCAGCCACGAGGACGACGTCGCCCTGCTCGTCGTGCGCGGGGCGTCGCCTCAGTCCTGAGTCACCCGCCCCGGGGACGGTCTGACCCAGGGACCACGAAGGGGAGCGGCCGAGGCCGCTCCCCTTCGTCGTCCCGCTGATGTCGGGGCTGTCAGGCCCGGTCGTCCCGGTCCCGGTCGCGCTCGAGGTCGAGCACCGGGTCCGGGTCCGCGCCCGTGCCGTCGGCGACGACCGGGTTGGCCGGCGCCGCACCGGCGCCCGGCTGCTCGCCGCGGTCGTCCTCGAGCCGGACCGGCTCGACCGGGTCCGGCACCGTGCCGGTGACCGGCGGCGTCGTCGTGGCCGTGGCCGGGGGCGTCGCGGTGACCGGGGGCGTGACCGGCGGCGGCGGGGTGGTCGGGTTCACGACGTCGACCTCGTCGTCGTCCGAGCTCTTCTGGCCGGCGACGACTGCCGCCGCGGCGGCGGCCGCGAGGCCGACGCCGGCAGCCGCGGCCTTGCCGGAGATGCCGGCCTTGCCCGAGCTGCCGCGTGAGGCGGAGGCGTGCTCGACCCCGGCGTCCACGCCGGCACCGGCGTTGAGCGTCCCGCGCCAGGCCCCGCTCGCGTAGCCCTCGTCCTCGATGAAGGCCTTGAACCGGTCCAGGTCGCCCTCGGCCTGGTTCTCCACCACGTTGAGCTTGTCGCCGACCTTCTCGACCAGGCCCTCGGGCTCGTACTCGAGATGCAGGTGCACGCGGCACTGCCCGCCGCCGAGGTCCTCGAAGGTGACCGAGCCCGCGTTCGTGGCTCCCTCGGTGGCCGCCCAGGCGACCTTGCGGTCGGGCACCTGCTCGAGGATCTTGGCCTCCCACTGGCGCTTGACGCCGGCGATCTCGGCGACCCAGCGCAGGCGGTCGTCGGTCTGCTGGGTCACGCTCGTGACACCCCCCATGAAGTGGGGGAACTCCTCGAACTGCGTCCACTGGTTGTACGCAACACTCACCGGCACGTTCACCAGGATCGACTTCTCGACCGTCGTCGTCATGACCTCTCCCTGTGTTGACCTCGGCGACGGGGCGGCGGTCCGTGCCCCATCGGTTAGCGCCCGTCCAGCATGGCCGACAGCGGCCCGCCCCGCGCGGCGAGGTCGCCCCCGACCCGTCGGCCGCGGGCCGCCGGGCTCAGCCTGTCGGCGGACCGTCCGCGCCGATCGCCGTCCCGAGCCGGTCGGCGAGGCGCTGCTCCACCTCGGCGACCGCCGCCACCCCCTCGGCCAGCCGCTCGAGGACGGTGGCGGGGTGATCGTCCGGACCGGCCGCACCCGCGACGTCGGCGATCTCGGTCCAGCGCGCCCCCGCCTCGGCGGCCGCACGCGCGGCCGGGTGCAGGTCCAGTCCCGTCAGCGCCGCCGCCTCGCCGAGGAACTCGGCGTACAGCGGCCGCGTCGCACCGGGTGCGGTGTAGGCCGTGGTCAGGCACTCGGCGAGCCGGGACATCCCGGCCGCGAACGCCGCCGGCTCGCCGAACCGCCGCGTCCAGCCCTTGGCGGCGCGGGTGTCGGCGAGGTCTGCCGCGAGCCGCCGGATGCCGCGCAGCCCCATGTTGGCGTCGAACGAGTGCCCCAGCACCGGACCGGTGAGGTGGGCGTGGGTGGTGGCGAGCGCCGCGCGGACCCCGGCGGCGATGTCCGGGGGCGTCGTCGGGCGCGGGAGCGTGGTGAGCGCGAAGCGGCCCGTGCGGTGCGCGGCCCAGGCGTCGGCGAGCCCGTCGCGTCCCAGCACGTGCACGGTCCCCCCGCCGTCGTCGACGAGGTACCGGTCGCCCTCCCGACCGGCGACGACGACCGCGCACGGGTCGGCGGCCTCCTCGGGCCGGTCGGGCTCGTTCCACGGCAGGTGCCCGGACGCCACGACGACCTGCGCCGCGGCGCCGTCCGCCAGCACGGTGTCGAGCTTCGTCAGTGCGGGCGCCGGCCTGGAGGACGTCACGGTGGTCAGGTCGAGGCCGAGGTGACGCGCGACGGCGTCCAGCCAGGGCTCGGGGTGGTGCTGGGCGACCACGGTCAGCAGCGGCACCGCCACCTCCCGGTACGTGAAGACCGCGTAGAGGAAGCCGATCCCGCCGCCGAGGCCGCAGGCGACGGGCTCGGTGACGTCGACGCCCACCTGCGCGAGCAGGGCGCGGGCGGTGGCCGACGGCGCGTGCTGCGTGGGTCCGGGGCCGGGTAGCCCGGAACGGGGTCCGGGCTACCGGGCGCGGCTCGCCCGATGGCTGCTGTCACGTGCCGGTGCGCCGTCGTGTACCGCTCGCCGGTGCGGGCCATGCGCGCGCGGACCAGCTTCTTCAGGGTGCGGTGGTCGGTCATGGCGGGGCTCTCCGCGGCCCGCGTGCACCGCCGCTCGCGCCGTCGGCACACCGGCCGCTCGAGAGTCGGATGACCGTCGCTCTGCGTCGTGCGTGCCTCGCGATGACATGGGGGTCACCTCCGCCCCCGCGTGCCGACGGATCGGTCTGCCGCCGTGCGCGAGCCGGCGGTCTGGGGGTCAGGCGCACGAGGGCGCCCGGCACCCACCGTACAAGCTCAGGCCCGCACGCGTCGCAGCACCCGGCGCGCACCGGCGAAGGCGAGTCCGCCCGCGAGCACCCACGGGCCGGCGACGATCACCGGGTCCAGGGCCGCGTGCCGGACGTCGACCCGTCCCCGGCGGGACGCGACCGGGTGGTGACCCGCCTCACCGAGCACCCCGGTCTCGGTGACCGGGTTGTCAGGACGGGAGGTCACGAAGGAGGCGAGGTGACCCTCGACGGCGTCCACCCGGTCGGCCGCGATGAGCAGGAGCCAGTGCGCGGCGCGGCCCTCGCTGAACCGGCGGTAGGCATACCGGCGGACGACCCCGGACGCGCCCTTGAGCGGCGCGGACGTGCCGAACACCGGGGTGAGGCGGGCGTGCTCCATGGACCGCTCCCGGGGGACGAGCTCGGGCTGCTGCTCGGGCAGGTCCCAGTGCGCGCCCGTCGGGAGGGGCGACTCACGCGGCACCGAGGGCCGGTCGCGCGGGTCGAGATCGGCGCCCCAGCCGGGGATGCGGGCGCGCAGCTGCTCCGCGGTCTCGGGCAGCGGCGGCTTGTCGGCGGTGTAGACCATGGTCAGCTCCCGTTCGGGACGATGAGGGGCTTGATGCAGCCGTCCAGCTTCGACGAGAAGATGTGGTACCCCTCGGCGATGTGCTCGAGCGGGATGCGGTGGGTCACGATGTCGCTCGGCCGGAAGTACCCGTTGCGCAGGTGCTCGAACAGGCGGGGCCACTGCCGCTTGACCGGCGCCTGGTTCATCCGCAGGGTGAGCCCCTTGTTGACGGCGTCCCCGAACTTCACCGCGCTGAAGATGGGCCCGTAGGCGCCCATGACGGAGATCGTCCCGCCCTTGCGCGCGGAGTCGATCGCCCAGTTCAGGGCCACCGGGGAGCCGCCCTGCAGCTTGAGCTTCGCGCCCGTGACGTGCTGGAGCAGGTTGCCGTCCGCCTCGGCGCCGACGGCGTCGATGACCCGGTCCGCCCCGAGGTACCCGGTGGTGCGCTTCATCTCCACGACGATGTCGTCGTACTCGGCGAAGTTGTAGGTCTCCGCGTGCGCGAAGGTCCGCGCCTTCTCCAGGCGGTACTCGAGGTGGTCGACGACGATGACGCGCCCCGCGCCCATGAGCCAGGCGGACCGCGCGGCGAACAGGCCCACCGGCCCGGCGCCGAACACGACGACGACGTCGCCCTCGACGATGTCGGCGAGCTGCGCGCCGAAGTACCCCGTCGCGAGCGCGTCGGTGCACAGCACCGCGTCCTCGTCGGCCAGCCAGTCCGGGATGACGGTCGGGCCGACGTCCGCGAACGGCACGCGCACGTACTCGGCCTGACCGCCGTCGTATCCACCGGCGGTGTGCGAGTAGCCGTAGATGCCCCCGACCGCCGTCGCGTTCGCGTTGACGTTGTGGCAGTTGGAGTACAGGCCGCGCGCGCAGTAGAAGCACGACCCGCAGTAGATGTTGAACGGCACCATCACCCGGTCCCCCACCCGGAGGTTCTCGACCGACGAGCCGACCTCGTGCACCACGCCGATGAACTCGTGGCCGAACGTGTGCCCGACCCGGGTGTCGGGCAGCAGCCCGTGGTACAGGTGCAGGTCCGAGCCGCAGATCGCCGCCATCGTGACCCGGATGATCGCGTCGTTCGGGTGCTCGATCCGCGGGACGTCCTTCTCCTGGACCCGGATCTTGTAGGGCCCCCGGTAGACCATCGCCTGCATGTCGCCGCCGCCTCGGAGTCGTGGTGCCGATCGTGGACGTCGGTCAGCGTCACACGCTTTCGACCGACACGCCACGGCTGCGTGGGCCGCCCGTGCACGGGCCGGATCCCCGTGGTGGGGTGAGCGCAGCAGGGGCGGCCGGGCACGTGAGCGAGGAGTGACGACATGGGCAGTGCAGCACGCGGGGACGCTTCGGCGGCGCCCAGTGCGGACGACGCCGAGAGCACCGAGGAGAAGGAGAGCACGCTGGACCGGGTGATCCGCGAGGGGGTGCCACGGCTGCACCGCAGCACCCCGGACCTCCTCGCCACCGGCGCCGTCGCGGGCATCGAGGTGGGGTTCGGCGTGCTGGCGCTGCTCACCGTCGAGCACGTCACGGGGAGCCGTCTGCTCGCCGCCCTCGCGTTCTCGGTCGGCCTCATCGCCCTCCGGCTCGGTCACAGCGAGCTGTTCACCGAGGGGTTCCACATCCCGGTCATGGTCGTCGCCGCCAAGGAGGCCACCGGTGTCCAGCTGGTGCGGCTGTGGAGCGGGACGCTGCTGGGCAACCTCGTGGGCGGCTGGGCGCTCGCCTGGCTGGTCGCCGTCGGCCTGCCCGACCTGCACGGGGTGGCCGGTGACGCCGCGCGGGAGTTCACCGCGGCGCTCGACGCGCGCACCTTCGTCCTGGCGGTCCTGGCTGGTGGCGCCATCACGCTGCTGACCCGGATGCAGCAGGGCACCGAGGACGACATGGCCAAGATCGTCGCGGCCGTCGCCATCGCGTTCGTCATCGTCGGGACGGGCCTGCTGCACTCCGTGCTGGACACGCTGATCATCTTCGTGGCGATCCACGCCGGCGAGGCGGGGATCTCCTACGGGGTCTGGCTCCCCTGGTTCGGGCTCGTCGTCGCGGGGAACCTCGCCGGCGGCCTCGTGCTGACCACGCTGCTGCGCGTCGTGCGCAGCCGGGAGCGGCTCATGGCGTGGCGCGCCCCCGACCACGGGCCGTCCGCCCACCGCGACTGACCGGCACCCCGACTGACCGGAACCGCGACTGACCGGCAGCGCGACCGACCGGCACCACCACGGGTCACTCCCGGACGGCGCCCTCGATCATCCCCTTGATGAAGTGCCGCTGGAGGAAGAGGTAGACGAGCACGACGGGCAGCGCGACGAGCACGGCCGCCGCCGCGAGCAGCGTCGTCCCCTGCACGTACTGGCCCTGGAAGAACGCCAGCCCCAGGGTGCGGTGCGCACCCGCCCCGCCGGGGACATCACCAGCGGGATGAGGAACTCGTTCCACGTCCACATGAACGTCAGCAGCACCTGCGTGGTGATCGCCGGTCGCCCGATGGGCACCAGCACCTGCCACAGGACCCGGTGGGTCCCGGCGCCGTCGAGGCGGGCGGCCTCCATGATCGACGCGTTGCTGCTGCGGAAGTACGCACGCATCCAGTAGGTGCCGAACGCGATGGACTGCGCGATCTGCGGCAGGGCGACGCCCCAGATCGTGTTGGTGAGCCCCACCGACCGCAGGTCGAAGTACAGCGGGACGATGATCGCCTCGGTGGGCACCATGATCCCGAGCAGGAACACGTAGAACAGCACGCCCTGACCCCGGAACCGCATGGTCCCCAGGGCGTAGCCGGCCATGATCGAGCACACGACCGAGACCGAGACGACGAGCACCGAGACGACCACCGACGTCGCCATGTAGCGGGCGAAGCTGCCCTGCACCCAGGCCGCGGAGAAGTTCTCCCAGTGCAGCGTCCGGCCCTCGCGCGCGACGGACGCCGACTCGGGTCCCAACGCGGTCACGACGATCGACAGGATCGGCCACAGGGCGAACGCCGCGAACGCGAGCAGGATGACGTAGTTGGCGATCCGCTCCGGACGCGAGCTGATCATGTGGTCCGGTCCCCGACCCGGTTGACCACGAGGTTGATGCCGAAGATCAGGACCATGAGCGTGATGCCGACGGCGGCGGCCATCCCCACCTCGCCGAGCTGGAACGCCCGGCGGTACACCTCGTAGCTCGGGACGGTCGTCGACGTGCCGGGGCCGCCACCGGTCGTCACGTACACGAGGTCGAACGTCTTGAGGGCCGCGATGATCGTCAGCGTCAGCGCGACGGTCACCTCCCCGCGGACCGCGGGCAGGGTGATGGCGAAGAACTCGCGCACGGCGCCGGCGCCGTCCAGCCGAGCGGCCTCGTACTGCTCGGCCGGCACGCGGGACATGCCGGCCAGGAGCAGCACGGTGACCAGGCCCATCGAGACCCAGGTCCCGATGAACCCGACGGCCGGCAGCGACCAGGTGTAGTCCCCGAGCCACGGCCGGGCGAGCGCGTCCAGGCCCACCGCGCGCAGGGCGGTGTTCAGCGACCCGTCCGGCGCGTAGATCTGCCGCCAGGCGACCGCGACGACGACCATCGCCACGACCTGCGGCAGGAAGATCACCGTGCGGAAGAACGGCAGCCCGCGCACCTTCGCCCGGTTGAGCACGGCGGCGAGCACGAGCCCGATCGCGACCGGCAGGAGCGAGAAGAAGACGATGAGCACGAGCGCGTGCACGAAGGCCTCGCGCAGCTGCGGGTCGGTGACCACCGCGAGGTAGTTGTCCGCGCCGACGAACGTCCCCAGCGTGAGCCCGTCCCACTCGTAGACGGAGAGCTGCACGGCGCGCGCGATCGGGAACAGCATGAAGGCCGCGTACAGCACGAACGCCGGGAGCAGGAAGCCGTAGGGGACGAGTCGGCGGCGCACCGGCGGTGCGGGGCGACGACCCGCGTCGCCCCGCACCCCCAGATCAGCCCGCAGAGCCGACGAACTCGCCATAGTCGGCCTCGAGGGCCTGGGTGAACTCGGCCGGGGTCATCTCGCCCGCGATGAGGTTCTGCAGCGACTGCCCGAGCGTGTCGCCCATGGTGGGTGTGGCGTAGTCGAGGTACGGCAGGAGCTCGCCCTCGGACGTCACCCGACCGAAGGCCGCGTACACGTCGCCCAGCACGCCGCCCTCGGGTGCGAGCTCGTCCGCGCGGTTGACCGGCAGGTTGCCCGTCTCCGCGAGGATCTCCATCGCCTCGTCGCTCGTGACGAAGTCGATGTAGGCGGCCGCGACGTCGGGCACGTCGGTGTCCGCGGTCGCCGCGAACGGCAGCCCCGTCCCACCGGTGGTCGCCAGGGTGCCGTCCTGCGTCGCCGGCACGAAGAAGCCGACGTCGTCGCCCATCGCGTCCTCGAGGTCCGCCGCCAGCCACGATCCCCCGAGGAGGAAGACGCCGTCGCCGTCGGCGAGCGACTGCCAGGCGGCGTCGTAGTCGGTGCCGTTGGGGCCCTCGTTGAAGTAGCCCGACGTCACCCACGACTGCAGCCGGGCCGCGGCGGCCTCGTTCTCGGGGGTGGTCCAGCTCGCGCCCTCGTTGCCCAGGCCGAGCGCGGTGATGTCCTCGGGGTCGGTGTACGCACCCTGCAGCGGGCCGAACACGTGCCCGGCCGGCCACGCCTCGATGTTGCCGAGCTGCATCGGCGTCTCGCCCGCGGCCTTCGCCGCCTCGAGCGCCGCCTCGAACTCGTCCCACGTGGTGGGGACCTCGAGGCCGAGCCCGTCGAGCTTGGCCTTGCTGTAGAAGACGCCGACCACCTCGCCGACCTGCGGGAGCCCGTAGAGGTTCCCCTCCCCGAACACCGTGCCGTCCTCGGAGTAGGTCGAGTACTGCAGGACGCTCTCGGGGTAACGGTCGAACCAGCCGTACTCCTCGGCGTAGGCGTCCAGGGGCATGAGCTGGCCCGCCTCGACGAACGCGCCCATCGTGGCCCGGCCGTTGTTGGCCTGGACGACGTCGGGGGCCTCGTTGTCGGTCAGGGCGAGGCGCAGCGTCGTGGCGAGGTCGTCGAACGACTGCGAGACGCGGTCGATCGTCACCCCGGGGTACTGCTCTTGGAACGCCTCGTTGAGGCGCTCCATCTGCTCGTTCTGGCCGCCACGGACCTCCTGGTCCCAGACGGTCAGGGTCGCCTCGACGTCGCCGAGGTCGGTCGTGACGTCGCCCCCGCCTGCCGTCCCGGCGGGCTCGGCAGGTTCCTGGTTCCCGGACCCCGGGGCGCACGCCGCCACGCCGAGCACCGCGGCGACGGAGATCAGGCCCCACCAACGGGCCCGTGCGTTGTGTGTCATGGCTGTCCTCTTCTCGGTGGGCGTGTCGGTGAGGCACCTGGCGCCGGTCCGGGCGGCGCCGCGGGGTGGCCCGCCGGTCCACGGTGGTGCGGCAGATCGTTGTACAGGGTCAGTGTGGCCTCGGCGCGGCGCACCGCGTCGACGGGGTCCACGGGCAGGACGTCGTCGAGGAACGCGTACCGCGACAGCAGGGCCGCATCGGTCCCGCGGGCGCGGGTGTCGTGCCACCAGTCGGCAATGTCGCCCCAGCCCGGCGCGGCCAGCGAGCCGCCGAACTGCTGCACGGCGAGGGCCGAGCACAGGGCGGAGAACGCGAGCCGGTCGGCGAGCGGCCACCGGGCGAGCGTGCCGAGCACGAGCGAGGCGGCGAACACGTCGCCGGCCCCGGTCGGGTCGGTCGCCCGGACGTCGACCCGCGGCACGTGGACCCGCTCGCCCGTGGTCGCGTCCACCGCGAGCGCGCCGTCCGCCCCGCAGGTCACGACCGCGAGCGGCACCCGCTCGGCCAGCACGTCGAGCGCCGCCGCCGGGGTGTCCGTACGCGTGTAGGCCATCGCCTCGACCATGTTGGGCGTGAAGGCGTGGCAGTCGGCCAGCGCGTCCAGCGTCGCCACGTCCCACGCGCCGGTGTGGTCCCAGCCGACGTCGGCGAACACGAGGGCGCCCTCGGCCGCCATCGGGCGCCACCAGGGGCGGGTCCGTGACCGGCCGCGGTGAGCTCGACGAGCGCGGCCCGCACCCGGGGCGGGGGCGTCATGAGCTCGTCCGCGGCGAACGGCACGGGGTGACCGTGGGTGATCATGCTGCGGTCCCCGCGCGTCGCGACCGACACGGTGACCGCGGAGTGCCAGCCGGGGATGCGTCGGGAGTACCGCAGGTCGATGCCCTCCTGCTCGCCCAGCACGTCCCAGCACCAGTTGCCGTAGACGTCGTCACCGAACCCGGCGGCGAGCCCGGTGCGCAGCCCCAGGCGGCTCGCCGCGACCGCGAGGTTGGAGATCCCGCCGGGCGAGGAGCCCATGCCGCCCGCCCACACCTCGGTCCCCGGGGCGGGCTCCTGGGGCAGGTCGGTGAACACGATGTCGAAGAACACGGGCCCGGAGAGGAGCACGTCGAGCTCGGCGTCCTGGCTCGCCCGCAGCTTCGCCAGCGGGTCCCCGCGCCGCAGCGACGGCGGCCGGAGGCCTGCGGCGCCGCGGTCGACCGGTGCGTCCGTCACTGCCCGTCACCCCGTCCCTGCGCCACCGCGGTCCGGCGGCGCCCGTGTCCCGTGCTCCGCGCGACCGCGCGACCACGCGGCAGCACGCCGCCACCGCCGCGGACGCGGTCATCTAAGCACGGCGACGGCGGCGTGCCCGGCCCGCGCCCCGGCACGCGACCGGTCCCCGCCCAGGAGGCGACGGGTACGCTCGCGCCCGTGCTCACGGCGACGCAGCAGGCAGAGGTGGCGGCATGAAGCTCACGATCGTCGGTGGCGGCGGCTTCCGCGTGCCGCAGGTGTGGAGCGCGGTGGGCGCCCCGGACGCACCCGTCCGGATCGACGAGGTCGCCCTCCACGACGTCGACACCGAGCGCCTGGGCGTGATCGCGGCGGTCGTGCGACGGCTCGCGGACGGCGTGGGCCGGCCGCCGCGGCTCACCGTCACGACCGACCTCGACGAGGCGCTGCGCGGCGCCGACTTCGTCTTCGCCGCCGTCCGCGTCGGCGGGACGGCCGGCCGCATCCTCGACGAGCGCACCGCGCTCGCCCTCGGGGTGCTCGGCCAGGAGACGATCGGTCCCGGCGGGCAGGCGTACGCGCTGCGCACGGTGCCGTTCATGGTCGCGCTCGCGCGTCGCATCGCCGCGGTGGCCCCCGACGCGTGGGTCATCAACTTCACCAACCCGGCCGGCATGGTCACCGAGGCGATGCGCGGCGTGCTCGGGGACCGGGTGATCGGCATCTGCGACACCCCGATCGGGCTCATGCGGCGCGCCGCGCGGTCGGTCGCGCGCCTCGACGGGGGCGCGGCGGGCGGCGCGGGCCGGGCGGGCGCTGTGCCGGCGGCCGGCGAGTTCGACTACGTCGGCCTCAACCACCTGGGCTGGCTGCGCGCGCTGCGCGTCGACGGCGTCGACCGGCTCCCCGACCTCCTGGCCGACGACGCCGCGCTCGAGGGCATCGAGGAGGCGCGGCTCATGGGCGCGGACTGGGTGCGCCTGCTCGGGGCGCTGCCCAACGAGTACCTCTACTACTACTACTTCACCCGCGAGGCGACGGCGCGCATCGCGGGCTCGGTCACCCGCGGGGAGTTCCTCGCCGACCAGCAGGCCGGCTTCTACGCCGACGCCGCCGCGCCGGGCGCCGACCCGCTCGCCGTCTGGCACCGGTACCACCACGAGCGGGAGGCCACCTACATGGCCGAGAGCCGCCCCGAGGGGGAAGGGGGCGAGCGGCACGCGGAGGACGTCGAGGGCGGCTACCACCGGGTCGCGCTCGACCTCATGGCCGCCCTGACGACCGGGCGCCCGGCGACGATGATCCTCGACGTCCGCAACGGCGACCTCGTCCCCCAGCTGCCCGCCGAGGCGGTCGTCGAGGTCGGCTGCGTCGTCGACGGCGGCGGCGTCCACCCGTGGCCGGTCGCGCCCCTCGACGGTCACATGGCGGGGCTCATGGCGCAGACCAAGGCCGCCGAGCAGCTGACGATCGCCGCGGCGCTCGAAGCCTCCGCCGAGCTCGCGTGGAAGGCGTTCGCGGTGCACCCGCTCGTCGACTCCGTCGCGGTCGGCCGCTCGCTGCTCGACCACTACACGCAGGCCTTCCCCGAGCTCGGTCGCGCGCTGCGCTGACCGGCCTCAGCGCGGCCGGTCGACGCGGTGCGGGGCCGCGCCGTCGTCGACCACGGCGAGGATCTCCGCCTCGGTGGGCATCGCGGTCGAGCACTCGAGCCGGGACGCGACGATCGCGCCCGCCGCGCTCGCCGCGGTGATCGTCCGGCGCAGCGACCACCCGCTGAGCAGGCCGTGGCACAGGGCGCCGCCGAACGCGTCGCCCGCGCCCAGCCCGTTGACCACGGTGGTCGCGATGGCCGGTACCTCGACCCGCTCGTCGTGCGTCTTGGCGAGCGTGCCCGCGGGCCCCTGCTTGACCACCGCGAGCCGCACGCCGGCGGACAGCAGCGCGTCCGCGGCCCGGTCCGGGTCGCTCTCCCCGACCGCGAGCTCGCACTCCTGGCGGTTGCCGACCGCGACCGTGACGCCGGGCAGGAACCGCCGCGCCTCCGTGCGCGCGTCGTCGGCGGACGACCAGAGCGTGGGCCGGTAGTCCAGGTCCAGCACGGTGTGCGCGCGTCCGGCGCGCGCGCCCAGCGCAGCTCCGTGCGCGCCGCGCGACGGCTCCTGCGACAGGCCGGTGAGGGTGAACCACATGACCGGTGCCGCGGCGACGAGGTCGGTCGGGACGTCGTCGGCGCTCAGCTGCAGGTCGGGCGCGCTGGGGCGGCGGTAGAAGTACAGCGGGAAGTCGTCCGGCGGGAAGATCTCGCAGAACGTCACGGGGGTGGCGTACCCGGGAACGACCCGCACGTGCGCGTCGTCGACGCCGAGCCGGGACATCTCCCGGCGCACGTAGCGCCCGAACGGGTCGTCGCCCACCCCGGTGAGCACCGCCGTCGCGTGCCCGAGCCGGGCCGCGGCGACCGCGACGTTGGTGGGGCTGCCGCCGAGGAACTTGCCGAAGGTCTCGACGTCCTCGAGCCCGACACCGGTCTGCAGCGGGTACAGGTCGACCCCGGACCGCCCCATGGTGACGACGGCGGGCAGCCGTCGCGGTGCGGTCGTCACCGGTCGAACGGCGCGTCCAGCCAGACCCGCTGCGGCGGGAGCAGCGCCTCGAGCTCGTCCCAGATCGCCTCGGGCAGCGCGGCGGACGCGGCGTCGACCGTGGCCTGCACCCGGTCGGGCCGGCTCATCCCGACGATCGTCGAGGCGAAGCGGTCGTCGCGCAGGGAGAACTGCAGGGCGGCGGTCCGCAGGTCGGTGCCGTGCTCGGCGCACGCGCGCTGCATGGCGGCGACGGCGTCGAGCACCTCCGGCGGCGCCTGGCGGTAGCCGTACGTCGTGGACGACCCGGGTGCGGCGAGGATGCCGCCGCCGTACACCGCGGCGTTGAGGATGCCCATCCCCCGGCCGACCGCCTCGTCGAGGAGGTCGGCCGCGCTGCGGTCCAGCAGCGTCCACCGGTTGTGCACGAGCAGGACGTCCCACACCCCGAGCGCGAGGTACCGGGCGATCTCCTGCACGCGCCCGCCGGCCAGCCCGATCGCGCCGATGACGCCGGACTCCTTGAGCGCGACGAGCGCGTCGACCGCTCCGCCGGGGGCGGTGAGCTCGGCGAAGTCGAAGTTCTCCGGGTCGTGCAGGTGCACGAGCGGCAGGTGGTCCATCCCGAGCCGCTCCCGGCTCTCGTCGACCGACGCGCGCACGCGGTCGGCGGAGTAGTCGCGGTCGCGGGGGTCGACCTTCGTCATGACGACGACGTCGTCGGGCACACCGCCGGCCTGCGCGAACGCGGCACCGAAGCGTCGCTCGCTCTCACCGTCGCCGTAGCCGTTGGAGGTGTCCAACGCGCGGATCGGGCTGTCCAGCACGGCCCGGACGGTCGCCACGCCCTCGTCCGTGGGGACGTCGCGCCCGTATAGGCGCGGGATGCTGCCGAGCGGGCTGCCCCCGAGGGTCACGGCGGTGACGCTCAGGCCGGTGGCACCCAGCGGGCGCGTCCAGGTCGGGGAGCCGGGGGCAGGGGTGGGCGTCATGGGACCTCCGTCGTCGCAGCGTGGACGCCCATCCCACCACGCGAGCGGGGTCGAGGACCTCAGGTCGCGGTCGACGACCTCAGGTGCGGGGCGGGTTCCCCGTGCACAGCCCGAGCCAGCGCCCGTCCGGGTCCGCGATCTCCGCCCACCAGCCCATGTCGCCGCCCACCTCGGTGCGCGGTGTGCGCACCGAGCCGCCGAGCGTCCGGACCGTGTCCAGGACGGCCTCGAGGTCCGCCACGTTGACGTAGACCCGGACCGCCGCAGCGGCCGACGGGTCGGTGTCCGAGCGGTACAGCGCGCCGACCAGGGTGCCGTCGTGGTGGGCGCCCACGGTGTCGGTCTCGTCGCCGAACGAGCTGAACGTCCAGCCGAACAGGGCGCCGTAGAACTGCTGGGCGCGGGCGACGTCGGTCACCGGCAGCTCCCACCACGTGACGGTGTTGAGCGGGGCGGCGTCGGCCGCGGTCGTGTCGGTCATGGGTCCTCCTCGGGCGGGTGATAGCCGGTGCGGGTCAGCGGGTCAGCGGGCCGCTGCGCGCTGGTACTGGCGGACGGTGAGCGGGATGAAGACGACGAGCAGGGCGACGCCCCACAGCAGCGTGTACAGGACCGGGTTCTGCAGCGGCCACGCGGTCGGCGGCGGGGTCCCGGGGATGATGTTGCCGAACAGCTCACGCGCCGCCTGGGTGACGCTGGAGACCGGGTTCCACTCCGCGAAGGTGCGCAGCGGTCCGGGCAGGTTCTCCGACGGCACGAAGGTGTTCGCGATGAACGTGAGCGGGAAGATGACGATGAACGAGGCGTTGTTGAACACCTCCGGCGTGCGTACCAGCAGGCCGACGTACGCCATGAGCCAGGAGATGCAGTACGCGAAGAACAGCAGGACCACGTAGCCGAGCAGCGCCTCACCGATCGACGTCGTGACGCGCCACCCGACCACGAGGCCGGTGAGCGTCATGATGACCACGGTGACGACGTTGTTGAGCACGTCCGCCGTGGTCCGGCCCACCAGCACCGCCGACGACGCCATGGGCAGGGACCGGAAGCGGTCGACGATCCCGCTCTTGACGTCCTGCGCCATCCCGGAGCCGGTGACCGTGGCACCGAAGATGACGGTCTGGGCGAAGATCCCGGCGATGAGGAACTCGCGGTAGAGCGCGGGGTCGATCTCGGCCGCGCCCGGCAGCGAGATCGAGCCGCCGAACACGAACGCGAAGAGCAGCACGAACATGATCGGGGCGAGCGTCGACCCGACCAGGAGGTCCGGCACGCGCTTGATCTTGATGAGGTTGCGTCGGGTGACGGTCCAGCCGTCACCGAGCGCCTGGGCGACGGTGCTCACGCGGTGGCCTCCTCGGTCGCGCGCGCCTCGGCCTCGTGGCCGGTGAGGGACAGGAAGACGTCGTCGAGGGTGGGGCGGCGGATCCCGGCGTCGAGCACCTCGATGTCGGCGTCCCCGAGCCCCCGCAGCGCGGCGACCAGCGCCGCCGCACCACCGGAGACCGGCGCGGTGACCGTCCGGGAGTGCTCGTCGGCGACCAGCTCCCCCACCGCGTACCGGCCGAGCACCTCGCGCGCGCGGCCCAGGTCCTCGGTGCGGGCGATCGTGACCTCGACGCGCTCGCCGCCGACCTGGGACTTGAGCTCGTCCGCGGTGCCCTCGGCGATGACCCGGCCCAGGTCGATGACCGCGATCCGGTCGGCGAGCCGGTCGGCCTCCTCCAGGTACTGCGTCGTGAGCAGGAGCGTGGTCCCGCCCGCCACGAGCTCGGAGATGACGTCCCACATGCCCAGCCGGCTGCGTGGGTCGAGCCCGGTCGTGGGCTCGTCGAGGAACAGGACCTCGGGCTCGGCGACGAGAGCTCCGGCGAGGTCGAGCCGGCGGCGCATGCCACCGGAGTAGGTGCCGACCGGGCGCTTGGCGGCGTCGGTCAGGTCGAAGCGCTCGAGGAGCTCCCATGCGCGCTGCCGCGAGCGCGTCGCGCCCAGGTGGTACAGCCGTCCGACCATGTCGAGGTTCTCGTACCCGGTGAGGTGCTCGTCGACGGCCGCGTACTGCCCGGACACCCCGATCCGCGACCGCAGCGCCTTGGCGTCGCGGACGACGTCCAGCCCCATCACGGTCGCCGTGCCGGAGGTGGGCTGCAGCAGCGTGGTCAGGACGCGCACGGCGGTGGTCTTGCCGGCGCCGTTGGGGCCGAGCACCCCCAGGACGGTGCCCTCCTCGACGGTGAGGTCCAGCCCGTCCAGCGCCCGGACGCTGCCGTAGGTCTTGACGAGGCCCTGCGCGGTGATGGTCGGCACGCAGGACAGTGTGGCGGCCGCCACCCACACGCGGCCAGTGGTTCCACCGGCGCCCGTGCCCGCCCCGGGGGTCATTGCACGCCTAGCCTTGGTCATCGGGGCGTGCGACCACCAGACGCCCTGGTGACGACGGCGTTTTCCGGTTGTGTCCCGGTCGATCCATGGGTCTACAGTCACGGCGCTCGGCGGCCACCGTGACCGCTGAGATCCTCGGAGCACAGGAGCATCCTTGTGAACAGACCGCTCACGCTCGCCCTCGGGGCAGCACTGGTCGTGGTGACCCCCGCGGCAGCGCTCGCCTCGTCGGGCCCGGTCGCCACCTCGGCGCCGACCCGTCTCGCCGCCGCCCCGGCGGCCGACACCGCAGGACGCCCGGACGACCTCTCCAGCCCGCTCAGCGACAAGCAGCGAGAGCTGCGGGCCGCGGGCCTGGAGAAGGTCCTCTCGGGCGAGACCACCCCACGGGGCGACAACAAGGTCGTCAAGGTCGCCAAGGGCCAGTACGTCGAGCTCGCCCGTGAGGACACCGACGCGATCTGGACCGTCCTCGGCGAGTTCGCCGATCTGCCGCACAACTCCATCCCGGAGCCGGACCGATCGGTGGACAACACCACCATCTGGGCCCCCGACTTCTCGCAGCCGTACTTCGACGAGCTGCTGTACTCCCAGGCGGAGGGCGCCAACTCGGTCGCGAACTTCTACGACGAGCTGTCGTCCGGGCGCTACACCGTCACCGGCGAGGTCGAGGACTGGGTGAGGCTTCCCGGGACCGGCGCGTCCTACGGCAGCAACGCCCTCGGTGACGCGGTCACGTGGAAGTTCGTCAACGACACGATGAACGGCTGGTACGACGAGCAGCTGGCCGCGGGCCGGACCCCGGCGCAGATCGACGAGTACCTGTCCCAGTTCGACGTCTGGGACCGCTACGACTTCGACGGCGACGGCGACTTCGACGAGGCCGACGGCTACATCGACCACTTCCAGGCGGTCCACTCCGGCATGGGCGAGGAGGTCGGCGGCGGCGTGCTGGGCAGCGACGCCATCTGGTCGCACCGCTGGTACAACCAGACCACCCGCATCGGCACGGATGGCCCGACCGTGGACGGCGCCGGCATCAACCCCCTCGGTGGCGCCCGGGTCGGCCAGTCGAGGTACTGGGTCGGGGACTACACCGTCGAGCCGGAGAACGGCGGCGTCGGCGTCTTCGCGCACGAGTTCGGCCACGACCTCGGGCTGCCGGACCTCTACGACACCTCGGGCAACAGCGGCGGCGCGGAGAACTCGACGGCCTACTGGACGCTCATGAGCTCCGGGTCGTACGGCAGCAGCGGCCAGGCGGCCGACGGCATCGGTACCCGGCCGATCCACATGGGCGCCTGGGAGAAGCTGCAGCTGGGCTGGCTCAACCACGAGGTCATCCAGCCGGGCGCACGGGCCAACACCAAGCTCGGCCCGTCGACGGCGAACACCAAGCAGGCGCAGGCGCTGATCGCCCTCCTCCCCGACCGCGAGGTGACCACGACGGTCGGGTCGCCGTTCGAGGGCACCGACTTCTGGTACTCCGGCTCGGGTGACGACCTCGACCACTCGATGCTGACCCAGCCTCCGGCCGGCGCGACGACCCTCACCGCGAAGGTGAAGTACCAGATCGAGCAGGACTGGGACTACGCCTACGCGGTCTACTCCACCGACGGCGGCACGACGTTCACGTCGCTGCCGACGAACCGCTCCACCACGACCGACCCGAACGGCCAGAACTTCGGTCAGGGCCTCACCGGCAGCACCGGCGGCCAGTGGGTGGATCTCACCGCGAACCTCACCGCGGTCCCGGCCGGGGCTCTCGTGGGCTTCCGGTACTGGACCGACGGCGCGGCCACCGAGCCGGGCCTGCAGGTCGACGCGGTCGCGATCGACGGCGCGGCGGTCACGGCCTGGACGCTCGACGGGTTCACGCAGACAACAGGCACGGCGACGGAGTCGTACTTCAACGCGTACATCGCGGAGAACCGCGCCTACACGGGGTACGACGCAGGGCTGCGGACGGGTCCGTACAGCTTCGGCGACCCGACCCGTCCCGACTGGGCCGAGCGGCTGCCCTACCAGGACGGCCTGCTGATCAGCTACTGGAACTCCCAGTACACCGACAACAACGTCGGCTCCCACCCCGGTGCCGGGCTCGTCCTGCCGGTCGACGCCCACCCCGGCCTGCTCTACGAGCCGACGGACGACGAGGGGACGGACCGGCGAGACGGCGAGAGCTGGCGTCCGCGGATCCAGTCCTACGACTCGACGTTCGGGCTGGCGAAGACGGACCGGATCACGCTGCACGACCCGGACACCGGTGTCGCCGGCACGTACGGCGGCCTACCGGGCGTCCCGGTGTTCGACGACACGAAGGACTGGTGGGTCGCGCCCGGTGAGCAGCCCGACGCGAACGGCTGGAGCGGCGTCGAGGTGCCGCGGACGGGGACGAGGATCCGCGTGGTGAGCACCAGCGCGCGGGACACGTTCATGCAGGTCCGAGTCAACTGACCCGGTCGACGACGGGGTGGTGCACCGGCTCGGGAGAGCCGGCGGCGCCACCCCGTCGTCGCGACGCAGCACCGGGAGGAACGGTTGGGCACCGAGGAGCACCGACGAGCACCGGCCCGTTACCGTCAGTGCCGCGCGTGCAGCTTCATCCGCGGTGGGCGTCCGTCGGGGTCCAGCACCGTCCGGTACACCAGGCTCGCCAGCAGGCGCTGCCAGCGGGGCGGGTACCGCACGGCGTGCGACCGCAGCCGCCCGGCCGGGCGAGGCCCCGTGCACCCGCCGTCGTACCAGGCGTCCAGCCTCGCGGCGCTGCCGCGCAGCGTCTCGACTGCCTCGTGGGGGTCGACCAGCCCGGCGTCGTCGTCCACGTCGACGTGCTCGCGCATGAGCTGCAGCCGCAGGTCCCGCGCGAACCGCCGGGCTCCGTCGCCCAGCCCCGCGGGGTCGACCGGCTCGCGGACGTCCCGCTCCTCGTCGACGACGGCCGCGCTCAGCTCGGAGTCGTGCGTCCAGGACCGCCGGTTGAAGTTGTCGCTGCCGACGGTCGCCCACACGTCGTCGACGACGCAGACCTTCGCGTGCACGTAGACCGGGACGCCCCGGGGTTCTCCACGTCGAGCACCAGCACGCGGTCCCCACCCGCGGCCCGCACGAGGTCGAGGGCCTGCGCGTGGCCGAGCCGCCCCGTCGTCAGGGTCACCGGGTCGTCGTGGTCGGGGTACCGGGGCACGACGGCGATCAGGTGCAGGTCCGGCTCGCGGCGCAGCGCGTCCGCGAAGACGCGGGCCACGGCCGCCGACCACAGGTACTGGTCCTCGACGTACACGAGGCGCCGGGCGCGGCGCATGGCCTTGGCGTACCCGCGGGCGACGCTGCGCTCGCCGTCGGGGGCGAACGGGTAGCCCGGCCAGCGGTTCGGGTACGTCCGCAGGAGCTGCACCGCGCACGTCCCGGCGACCGGTGGGTCGGGCCGGGCTGGTGGCAGGTGGCCGGCGTCGCGGTCCAGGCGCCGCAGTACGTCGGGGACCACGTGCCACGGCAGCCGGGAGAGCGCAGCGGGGTCCTCCCACCGCTCCCGGAACACGTCCTCGACGTCGCGCACGGCGGGGCCCCGGAGGGCGACCTGGACGTCGTGCCAGGCCGGGGTCCGGCCGTACCACCGCGAGAACGGCTGGGCCTGCGGGTCGCCGTCGTGCGCGGCGTTGTCCCGCCGGCTGTGCGCGAGGTCGATGCCGCCGAGGAAGGCGACGTCGTCGGCGGGCCGGTCGGGGTGGCGGGCGACGACGAACTTCTGGTGGTGGCTCCCCAGCGGCCGGACCCGCTGGTCGAGCAGCACCTCCCCGCCGCTGGCGTTGACGTCCTGCGAGAGGTCGCGGTTCTGGTCGGCGGAGAAGCGCAGCCGGTCCAGGTGCGAGCGCCAGATGAGCCCCTTGACCCGCGCACCGCGGGCCGCCGCCGCCGACAGCGCCGCGCCGACCGTCGGCCCGTCGGGGGCGAGCCGCTCGTCGGGGTCGCCGCGCCAGTCGGCGAACAGCACGAGGTCACCGGACCCGGCACGCCGCAGCGTCTCGGCCAGCGCAGCGAAGTACGTCCGTCCGTGCACGAGCGCCCGGACGGCGTTCCCCTCGGTCCAGGGGCGCAGCCGGGTGGCCGGGTTGCCACGCTCAGCGGCGGTGAGGAACCACGGGTGCGCGGCGGGCGCGGCCAGCCAGGCGTCCGACGCGAGGTCGACGCCCCGGTCACGACGTGGACGGCAGGCGGTCACCCGCACAACGTCGCACAGCACCCGGGTCCACGGCAGTCACCCCCTGCGCGCATCACCCGCGCGGTCCCGCGGAGCGCTCAGCGGCCCGCGCCGTACCGGCGCATCGTCAGCGTCCCGAAGACCGCGACCAGCACGGCGCACCAGACCAGGACCGTGAGCACCTGGCCGCCGGTCGCCGTCCCGGACATGAGTCCTCGCTCGGCGGTGACGAGGTGCGAGATCGGGTTGACGTCGACGAAGCCCTGCAGCCACCGCGGCATCGTGGACGGGTCGACGAAGATGTTGCTGCCGAAGGTCAGCGGCGTGATGACGAGCATGCTGACGCCCATCACCGAGTTCGGGGTGCGCAGCACGAGGCTGAGCAACGTCCAGATCCACCCGAAGCTGAACGCGAACGCGAGGAGCAGCAGGACCCCGGCGACCGTCCCCACCGCCCCGCCGGCCGGCCGGAACCCGATCAGGAACCCGACGGTCAGCATCACGACCGAGGCGATCGTGAAGCGCACCGCGTCACCGAGCAGCATCCCGACGAGCGGTGCCGGCCGCCAGATCGGCATCGACCGGAACCGGTCGAACACACCCTTCTGCACGTCGGTCGACAGGGTCACGCCGGTGTACATCGTGATCATGACGACGCTCTGCACCAGCGCCCCGGGGAGCAGGAACTGGATGTACTCCCCGGGCTGCCGGCCAGCGCCCCGCCGAACAGGAAGGTGAACAGGAGCGTCATCATGATCGGGAACGCGGTGACGTCGAACAGCTGCTCGGGGACGTGCTTGATCTTCAGCAGCGCCCGCCACCCGAAGGCGACCGACGTCGTGAGGGCCTGGGCCGTGGTGGACGGCGTCCGGACGCGAGCGCGGCGTGCACCCCGGTCGCTGCAGGTGCGGTGACGGCGGAGGCGGTCACCGCGGTCACAGCGGTCGCGGTGACAGCGGGTGCGGTGTCGCGGTCGAGGGTCATCGGACAGCCTCCGTGGTCTGGGGGTCCCCGTCGGGGATGGGCTCGGCCGGGCGCCCGGTGAGGGCCAGGAAGACCTCGTCCAGGCTCGGCTGGCCGAGGGAGAAGTGGGCGACGTCGAGCCCGGCGTCCCCGAGCGCCGCGAGCGCCCGCATCGCCGGCGCCGGCGAGTCCACCGAGGCGGACAACGCCATCGGGTCGGTGCCCGCGCGCACCTCGGTGCCCAGCACCCGGCTGAGCACGTCCGCGGCCGCGGCGCGGTCGGCGGCGTCGTGCACGCGCACGTGCAGCGCGCCGGCGCCGACGGACGCCTTGAGCTGACCGGGGTGCCCTCGGCGATCACCCGGCCCTCGTCGATCACCGAGATCCGGTCGGCCAGCTGGTCCGCCTCGTCGAGGTACTGGGTGGTGAGCAGCACCGTGGTGCCGGCCGCCACCATGGCCCGGACGATGTCCCACACCTGGTTGCGGCTGCGCGGGTCGAGCCCGGTGGTCGGCTCGTCGAGGAACACCAGCTCCGGCGTGACGACGATGCTCGCGGCGATGTCGATGCGTCGCCGCATCCCGCCGGAGTACTTCTTGACGAGCCGGTCCGCGGCGTCGTCGAGGCCGAAGGCGTCGAGCAGCTCCGCCGTGCGCGCCCGGGCGCCGGGTCGCGAGTAGCCGAGCAGCCGGGCCACCAGCACGAGGTTCTCCCGCCCGGTGAGGTCCTCGTCGACGGACGCGAACTGACCGGTGAGCGCGACCCGGCTGCGCACCTCGTCGGCGTCCCGCACGACGTCCAGCCCGAGCACGCGCGCGCTCCCGGCGTCCGGCCGCAGCAGGGTGGCGAGCATCCGGATGACCGTGGTCTTGCCGGCGCCGTTGGGCCCGAGGAAGCCGTGGACGCCGCCGCGCGGGACGCGCAGGTCGATGCCGTCGACGGCGCGGGTGCCGCCGAACGCCTTGACCAGCCCCGTGGTCTCGATCGCCAGGTCGGTCACCTCGTCGCCTCCCTCGCCCGCCGGTCGGGTCGGCCGGGGGTGCCGCGTGTCGTGTGTCGCATGGGTGAGCCCTTCGTCGTCGTCGTCTTCACGGCGTCGCCCGTCCCGGGTCGGCACGGGGTGCACGCGGGTAGACCGGGGCACCGCTGCGATCTCATCGCTGCACCGGCCGCAGAGGTGACCCGCCGGTAACCTCCTCGTGGTGAGCGCCCTCCCCGACGGCACGTCCACCGCACGTGCTCTCCTGGTCCCCGCCGATGCCGTCCGGGTCGTGGGCGCCGTCAGCGTCGGCGTGGCGGTGCTCTGGTTCGACGGCGTCGCGGTCGCGCTCATGCTGCTCGTGCTCGGCGGGCTCATGGTCCCGCGGGCGCTCGGCACCCCGGGCCGGCTCGACGTCGCCTACGGCGCCGCGCTGCTCGTGGCCGCGTGGAGCGGCGTGGTCGGCCTGTACGAGCGGATCCCCTGGTGGGACCTCGTCGTGCACTTCGCGGTGACCGGTCTGGTGTCGGCGATGGCCTACCTCGTGGCGGTGCGGCTCGACGTGGCGCGGGACCCGGTCGAGGCGGTCTCGGGCGCGCACCGCTGGGGGTCGTGATGCTCACGACGTCGCTCGGGCTCGGGCTCAGCGTCCTGTGGGAGCTCGGGGAGTGGCTCGGCCACACCTACGTCGACGACTCCATCTTCGTCGAGCAGGTCGACACCCTCGGCGACCTCGCCGCCGGTGGTCTCGGGGCGCTGGTCGCCGGCCACGCGCTGGTCACGCTGGTGCGACGGGCGGCGCACGCCCGGCGCTGACGCGCACCACCGCCCGCGCTCGGGGATGATCGACGACCGACCACGAGGAGAGAACACCCATGCCGGACCGCACCATCGTCATCACCGGGGCAAGCGACGGGATCGGCGCCGCCGCGGCGCGTGCCCTCGCCCGGCGCGGCGAGCAGGTCGTCGTCGTCGGCCGGTCACCGGACAAAACCGAGGCCGTCGCACGCGAGATCGGGGCCCCGTTCCACCTGGCCGACTTCGCCCGGCTCGACGACGTCCGGGCGCTCGCCACGACCCTGCGTGCGCAGTACCCGCGGATCGACGTGCTGGCCAACAACGCCGGCGGGCTCATGGGTGAGCGTGCGCTGACGGTCGACGGCCACGAGCGCACCCTGCAGGTCAACCACCTCGCGCCGTTCCTGCTCACCCACGAGCTCATGGGCACGCTGGTCGCGAGCCGGGCCAGCGTCATCACGACGTCGAGCGTCGCGGCGCGGCTCTTCGGGCACCTCGACCTCGACGACCTGGAGAACGAGCGCGGGTACTCCGCGCGCAAGGCGTACGGCGACAGCAAGCTCGCCAACATCCTCTTCACCGTCGAGCTGCAGCGCCGCTTCGGCGACCGGGGCGTCTCCGCCGCGGCCTTCCATCCCGGCGTCGTCGCGACCGGCTTCGCGTCCGACACCACCGACGCGATGCGCTTCCTCTACCACACCCCGCTGCGTCACCTGCTGACCGTCGGTCCGGACAAGGGCGCCGACACGCTGGTGTGGCTCGCCACCCGGCGACCCGGCCCCGACTGGGAGCCGGGCCGCTTCTACGACAAGCGGCGGGTCGCGCGCACCAACCCGCAGGCGTCGCAGCCCGCGCTGGCCGCGGGACTGTGGGAGCGCAGCGCCGCCATGGTCGGCGTCGACCTCGGCCCGGCGCCGGATCGCCGGGCGCGCGGGACGCACGTCGAGGGCTAGCGTGACGGGTGCGGGCAGTGCCGTCCGGTGGTGCCCGCCGCGCATCCCGTGACCGACCCAAGGAGCACCGATGAGCACCTCCGCGTCCACCCCGCACGACGGCAGCGCCGACCGCCGCACCGACGACACCACGGTCGCCCCGCCGACCGGCCCGGGGCCCGACTCCACGCACGCCGCATCGCCCACGTCGGGTGACGGCACAGGGACGGCGCAGCCGGACACCGGCCCGGGTCCGGCGGCGGCGGACGTCGACGACGACGGCCCCGACGCCCGGCGCTGACCTGCGCGTCACGGTCTCCGCCACACTTCCCGCACCGGCGCACCGGCGCACCGGCCCCGCACCGCTCCGGCGGCTGCGGGGCCGACGTGCGCTCGGGGCGACGTCACGGTCGATCGACGTCAGGATGGGCGCGTGCCCCATCCCTACCGGCTCGGCTTCGCGGTCAAGGTGCTCGGCGAGGGCGGACTGCCCACCGCGGACACCCGTCGCTGGCGCAGCGGACCGCACCTGTCGCGGTCGCTCGAGATGCTCGGGCCCGTCCTCGACCGGCTCGAGCGCCTCGACGTGCGCATGTTCCGGCTCTCCAGCCAGACCATCCCCTACGGCACCCACCCGGACCTGCCGGACCTGGACTACCGGCGCCAGATCGACCAGTGCCGCGAGACGCTGACGGCGCTCGGTCAGCGCGCCACCGCGTTGGGCCTGCGCCTGTCGACGCACCCCGGTCAGTACACCGTCCTGAACTCGGCGGACCCGGTCCTCACCGCGAAGTCGGCGGCCGACCTCGAGCAGGACACCGCTCTGCTGGACGCGCTCGACCAGGGCCCCGAGGGCGCCGTCGTCGTGCACGTCGGTGGGCTCTACGGTGACCGCCCGTCCGCGCTGGACCGGTGGGCACGCGCCTACGAGACCCTGTCGGAGCGGACCCGGGCGCGGCTGGCGCTGGAGAACGACGACGGCCCGTTCGGGGTGACCGACGTGCTGGAGCTGCACCGGCGCACCGGGGTCCGGATCGCCTACGACCACCACCACCACCGCACGTCGGCGGAGTCCGTCACGGTGCCACCGGCCGACGCGCTCGCCGCGGCGTACCGCACCTGGGCGCCGGGGTGCGACCCAAGGTGCACCTGTCCAGCCCGCGGGTCGACCTCGAGATCGCCGAGCGCAGGCCCGCGGGCAGCAGACGCGTCGAGCGCGTCCCGGTCACCCCGCGGCTCACGCCGCACGCCGACTTCATCGCGCCGTGGGACCTGGTGGACCTGCTGCGCTCGGCACCCGGCCCGCTCGACGTCATGCTCGAGGCGAAGGCGAAGGACCTCGCGCTCGCGCACGCCCGCACGGCGCTCGAGCGCCTGTTCCCCGACCTCGCCGCCGCGGAGGAGCGCACCGGCCGCTGACCGGCCGGTGCTGGGATCCACGCTGCACGACCCACATGGACGCACCGCGCCCCGCACGACGGGTGTCGTGCGGGGCGCGGCGGCGGGTCGGACCGGTGGGGCTGATCAGCCGATGACCGACTCCACCTCGGTGCGGAACTGCTCCGCGGCGTCCTGCGGCGTCATCCGCTCGAAGAGCACCTCGTTGTTGTAGCGGTCGAGGATCGCCGCGACCTCACCGGCGCCGATCGGCGGGACGGCGGTGCCGTCGACGATCTCGTCCTCGAGGTCGGCGATGAACTCGGCCGCCTTCTGCTCGCTCGCGCTGAAGTTGCCCGAGATCGCCTCGCGGACGTCGGTGTTGGCCGGCAGA
The DNA here is from genome assembly GCF_031582905.1 of Cellulomonas sp. ATA003. NCBI lineage: Bacteria > Bacillati > Actinomycetota > Actinomycetes > Micrococcales > Cellulomonadaceae > Cellulomonas > Cellulomonas sp. ATA003. The sequence goes on along the minus strand of NZ_CP133990.1, from coordinate 1,042,485 downwards.
CCGCGGTCGGAGAGCAGGAGCCCACCGGCCGTCTCGCTGTTGAGCATGAAGTCGATGAACGACGCGGCCGCGTCGGGGCACTCGCTCTCGGCGGCCATCGAGATGTACATCGCGGGCTTGAGGTACATGCCCGTCCGCTCGCCCGTGGACTCCCCGGCCAGCGCAGCAGCTCCAGCTCGGTCCCGGCAGCGGTCTCGATCGCGGTGAGCTGGTTGCTCCACCACGCGCCCATCGCGCCGCGGTTGGTGCCGAGCAGCGACTGCTCCGGCCCGAGACCCTGGATCTCGACGGTCTCGGACGCGGCCGGCTGCCCGCCGTTGCGCTGCAGGTTGAGGGCGATCTCCCACCACTCGACGAGCGTCTCGTCCTCGTACCCGAGCTCGCCCTCCGGGGTGTAGAGCTCCTCGCCCTTCTGACGGGCGAAGATCATGAAGCCGGGCTCGTTGTAGCCGTGGTCCTGCATGCCGTACAGACCCTCGGTCTGCCCGATCTGGATGGCGACCTCCTGGAAGTCCTCCCAGCTCCACGTCGTGTCGTCCGGCATCTCGACGCCGGCCTGCTCGAAGACCTGCGGGTTCGCGAGCACCGAGTAGACGTTGACGCCGGTCGGGATGCCGTACAGACCCCCGTCGGTCTCCCCCGCGGCGAGGATGTTGTCGTCGATCGCGTCAGTCGCGATGTCGTACTGCCCGAGGTCGGCGAGGACGCCCCGCTCGGCGTACTCGCGCAGGTAGCGCTCCTCCTGCATGAGGATGTCGGGGGTGTCGCCACCGGCGACACCGGTCGCGAGCTTGTCCCAGTACCCCGCCCAGTCGGTGAAGTCCGGGGTGATGGTGATGCCCGGGTTCTCGGCCTCGAAGGCGTCGATGACCTCCTGGTTGAGCTGGTGGCGCACGTCGGAGCCCCACCACGAATAGCGCAGCTCCGCCTCCTCGCAGTCGCCCCCTGCCGCGGGGGTGGCGTCGTCTCCGGTGTTCTCGGCGGCGTTCTCCGCCTGGCCGCAGCCGGCCAGTGCGAGCGAGCCGACCGTGAGGGCGGTGGCCATGGTCATGAGCCGGCGGCGGGGCCGGCCGGGCGTACGCAGGGTGCTGCGCATGGGTGTCTCCTGTGCGTCGTTCCCGCGGGGTCACGGGAGGGTGGCCGCACGGGCTCGTCGTCGAGCCCGTGCGACCCGGGCGGTTACTTGATGCCGGTCGTCGCGATCCCCTTGACCAGGTACTTCTGGCCGAAGAGGAAGACGAAGAAGACCGGGATGAGGGACACGATCGACATCGCGAACAGCGAGCCCCACGAGCTGGCGCCGGTGGAGTCCACGAACGTCCGCAGCGCGACCGGGACGGTGTACTTGTCCGGGTTGGTGAGGAAGATCAGCTGCGAGAAGAAGTCGTTCCAGGTCCAGATGAACGTGAAGATCGCGGTGGTCGCCAGCGCCGGCAGGGACAACGGCAGCATGATGCGGAAGAAGATCCGCAGGTGGCCCGCGCCGTCCAGCCGCGCCGCCTCGTCGAGCTCCTTCGGGATGCCGCGGAAGAACTGCACCATGAGGAAGACGAAGAAGGCGTCGGTGGCCAGGAACTTCGGCACGATCAGCGGCAGGAACGTGTTGATCCAGCCCAGCTCCGAGAACAGGATGTACTGCGGCACGATCACGACGTGGATCGGCAGCATGATCGACATCAGCATGATCGCGAACCACAGCGTGCGGAACCGGAAGTTCAGCCGGGCGAACGCGTAGGCGGCCAGGGCGCACGAGATGAGGTTCCCCAGGACCGAGCCCATGACGATGATCGCCGAGTTGATCAGGTAGTGGCTGAACGGGTTCAGCAGGGCGTCCCAGCCGACCGAGTAGTTGCTGAGGTCGAACTGCGACGGGATGAGCCCGGGCTCGCGGAAGATGAGGTCGTTCGGCTTGATCGACGACGAGAGCATCCACAGCAGCGGGTACAGCATCACCACCCCGAGGGCGATGAGCAGCACGTGCTTGATGAGCGAGCGGGCGCGTCGGCGCTTGGTCCTGTCGTGGTGCTCCGGGGAGCCTTCGGCTCGACGACGAACGTCTCGGCGGCGTTCTGGAGATCAGTCATTGTAGAAGACCCAGTACTTGGAGAGGAAGAAGTTCAGGGCGGTGAGAACGGCGATGATGACCAGCAGGAGCCACGCCATCGCGGAGGCGTATCCCATGTTCAGGGCCGCGAAGCCCTGCTGGTAGAGATACAGCGTGTAGAACAGCGTCGAGTCGGCCGGGCCGCCCGTGCCGCCCGACACCACGAATGCCGGGGTGAAGCTCTGGAACGCCCCGATGAACTGCAGCACGAGGTTGAAGAAGATGATCGGCGTGAGCATCGGGATGGTGATCGACCAGAACTGGCGCAGCTTCGAGGCGCCGTCGATCGACGCGGCCTCGTAGTACATCTCCGGGACCTGGCGCAGCCCGGCGAGGAAGATGATCATCGGTGCACCGAACGTCCACACGTTGAGGATGATCAGCGTGCCCAGCGCGTAGTCCGGGTGCGAGACCCAGCCCACGCCGTCGATGTCGAAGTAGCCGAGGACCTGGTTGATGAGGCCCGTCGTGCCGAAGATCTGGCGCCACAGGATCGCGATGGCGACCGACCCGCCCAGCAGGGACGGCAGGTAGAACACCGACCGGTACAGGGCCAGGCCGCGCATCCCGCGGTCCAGCAGCAGGGCCAGCCCGAGCGCCGCGATGAGCTGCAGCGGCACCGAGACGAACACGTAGGTGAACGTCACCCGCAGCGCCCGCATCAGGCGCGGGTCGTTCAGCATGTCCTCGTAGTTCCCGAGGCCGATGAACTCCGGGTCGGTCAGCAGGTCGTAGTCGGTGAACGACAGGTAGAGCGACGCGAGCAGCGGGCCGGCGACGATGAGCAGGAGGCCCACGAACCACGGCCCGAGGAAGAACAGCGACCACTTGCCGTCGTTCTTCTCCGACGGGGCCTGGGTCGCGTGGCCCTTCTGCTTGCGCAGCGAGCCGAGCTCAGACAGAGCGGACATCGACACCTCCCGGAACGGTGAGGCCACGGAGCGCAGAGGTCACGCGGTCACGCGTGACGTGCGACCCGCGGGCGGGTGGGAGCACAGGGTGAGCAGCGGTCAGCGCACCGCGCGGACCTGCGTGGGGAGGACGAGTCATGCTCCCTCTTCGGTGGATCGTCGTTGATGGACCGAGACGCCCTCCATCGGGCGCGCGCCGCCAGGCGGCACTGCCCCGGAAAGCGCTTCCACTATGGGACCGCGCCCTCGGCGGCGTCAAGCGCGCCACGGTGATGGATACCGAACCGTGGCCTGCGCACGCCAGCACGGGCGCTTGACATCGCCGGACGCTGAGTAAACGCTTTCCCGCATGCCCAGCCCCCGCGACGCCGCCCCTCGCCCGCAGGTCCGTCCGCAGGCCCCGTCCGCGTCGCCGTCGTCGGCGTGCTGGGCTTCGGGCTCGTGCACCTGCGCAACCTCCAGCCCCTCGTGGCGGACGGACGCTGCGTGCTCACGGGCGTGGTCGACCGCCGCCCGCTGTCCGGCGAGGCGCTCGAGCTCGCTGGCGACGCGACCGCCTACACCGACCTCGCCGACCTCCTCGCGGCGGAAGCGCCGGACGTCGTCGCGATCGCGACCCCCATCCCGACCCATGCCCCGCTCGCCACCGCGGCGATGCGGGCGGGCTGCCACGTCCTGGTCGAGAAGCCGCCGACGGCGTCGTTCGCCGAGTACACGGACCTGCTCGAGGTCGCCCACCAGACCGGACGGGCGTGCCAGATCGGCTTCCAGGCGAACGGCTCGGACGCCTACGGACGCATCGCCGACGCCATCGCCGCGGGCGAGATCGGCGGCGTCGTCGGCATCGGCGTCGAGGGCACCTGGCTGCGCCCGGTGTCCTACTTCGAGCGCGCCCCCTGGGCCGGACGACGGCGGCTCGACGGCGTCGACGTGGTCGACGGCGTCGTGACCAACCCGCTCGCGCACGCGGTCGCGGCCGCGCTCCGCCTCGCAGACGCGAACCGCGCCGACGAGGTCGCCACGGTGGAGACCGAGCTGTACCGCGCCAACGACATCGAGGCCGACGACACCTCGGCCGTCCGGGTCACGACCCGCGCGAGCGGGATCACCATCGCCATGGGCCTGACGGTGTGCGCCGCCGAGCAGGCCGAGCCGCGCGTGGTCGTGCACGGCACGGCCGGGCGGATCACCTTCTGGTACAAGACCGACGTCGTCGAGGTCGACGGCACGGCGGGGCACCGGACGGTGCCGTGCACGAGCACGGGTCTGCTCGAGGACCTGATCGAGCACGTGGCCGACCCGACGCGGGCGCTGGTCAGCCCGCTCGAGGAGTCGGGCGGCTTCATGCGGGTCATGGAGGCGATCCGCACGGCACCGGACCCGGCGCCCGTCCGGCCCGAGGCGGTCGACTGGCGTGGCGAGGGCCCGGACCGTCACGCCGTCGTGGAGGACGTCGAGCTGTGGTGCGCGCGGGTGGCGACCGAGCTGCGGACATTCAGCGAGCTCGGCGCACCCTGGGCGACGACGCCGCCGGTGACCGCCGCCGGCTGAGCCCGAGGACGAGCCCGAGCAGCGCGACGGCCCGGTGCCGGCTCTCGACGGGAGCCGGCACCGGGCCGCGGTGCGTCCGGGTCACCACCCGGCCGGGGGTCAGCGACGGACGTCGACCCCGAGCTCCAGCGCGTCGACGTCGACGGGCTGGCCCGTGCGGATCGACTCGTTGGCGGCGATGCCGACGGCGACGGCGCGCACGCCGTCGACGTACCCGGCCGGGCGGCCCAGCGGGTCGTCCTCGGTGCGACCGCGGAACACGTCGGTCAGCAGGATCGCGTCTCCGCCGCCGTGCGAGCCCTCACCCATCGGGATCTCGACCTCCTGCGCCCGTTCCCAGTGTCGCTGCACCACGAGGCGCTCGCCCTTGGGGCGCAGCACGTCGGCGCTCTCGGCCTCGCGGGCGCTGGGGTCCAGGACGGCCCCACCGGACGCGTCGAACTCGACCGACCCGCGCTCGATCACCTCGAGCTCGGCCCGGCCCTCGGACCCGTTGACCGTGACGCGGTAGCCCTCCCAGGGCGCGTGGGCGTTGAGGGAGTAGGTCATGACCGCGCCGCCGTGGTAGTCGACGACCGCGGCCATGTTGTCCTCGATCGTGATGCCGGGGGTGAACACGTCCTGGTCGCGCAGGTACCCGTCGTGGTGCTCGGCGTCGAGGTACAGGCGCTTGAGCCGCGCGTCCCCGCTCATGTCGAGCGACCACCGGTCCCCCGGCTCGGCGTCCTTGCCCCGCGCCGGACGTGGCCCGGCCTGGGGGGCGCCGAGTCCCGAGTCGCCGTAGAAGGCGAGCCGGCCGCGGGCGTAGACCCGCTGCGGGGCGTCGTCGAGCCACCAGTTGACGAGGTCGAAGTGGTGGGACGACTTGTGGACGAGCAGACCGCCGGACAGCGCCTTCTCGCGGTGCCAGCGCCGGAAGTAGTCCGCGCCGTGCACGGTGTCCAGCGCCCACTCGAAGTGGACCGACGTCACCGTCCCGATCCGCCCGGACGCGATGACCTCCTTGAGCGAGGAGTTCCGCGGCGAGTAGCGGTAGTTGAAGGTCATGACGATGTCGCGACCGGTCTCGGCGACGGCGGCGTTGATGCGCCGGCAGCCGTCGACGTCGATGGTCAGCGGCTTCTCGACGACGACGTCAGCACCGGCCCGCAGCGCACGGGTCACCATGTCGGCGTGGGCGTGGTCCGGCGTCGTGACGACCACGACGTCGACCCGCTGCTCACGGATCATGTCCTCGAGCTGGGCCGGCTCGTATCGGGGCAGCGGGTCGCGCCCGGCGGCCACCACGGCCTCGTCGTAGTAGGCGGCGCGGCCGGGATTCGGCTCGCACCACGCGACGAGCTCGGCGACCTCGGCGTGGTCGCCGAGCATCGCGTCGACATACATCTGGGAACGGTGGCCCGTGCCGGCCACGGCGTAGCGGCGGGGGCTCTCTCTGACGTCATCGGCATGCTCCCGGTCTGGAGGTGAAAGCGCTTACCCCCAGGATGCCACGGCTCGGCGCGTGGCGGTCGACGGGCGGGGGCCGCGTCCCGGCCGGATCGGCCCCACCCATCTGCCCGCCCGCCCGCTCACCGCGTCCGCCCGCCTACCAGCGCGCCCGCCTGCCCGCCTGCCCACCCGCCGGCGCCGCCCGCGAGGGGACGACCGCGCGGTGCGGGTGGACGCCGCCGGGCCAGGCCGGATCGTCCGTGGCACCCTCGGGCGCGTGCTCGACCTCTCCGGCCTCGACCTCTCCGTCCTTGACGTCTGCCTCCTCGCGCTCGCCGCCTCGCTGGTCGGGGTGAGCAAGACGGCGCTGCCCGGGGCCGGGACGCTGACGGTCGCGGTGTTCGCCGCGATCCTTCCCGCCCGGCAGTCGACCGGGGTGCTCCTGGTGCTGCTCGTCCTGGGCGACCTGTTCGCGGTGCGGATGTACCACGCGCATGCCGACTGGCCGACGCTGCGCCGGATGGTGCCCGCGGTCGTCGTCGGCGTCGGGCTCGGCACGGTCTTCCTCGGAGTGGCGGACGACGCCACCGTCCAGCGGGTGATCGGCGCCATCCTGCTGGTGCTCGTCGCGGTGACCCTCGTGCGGCGGGCGGCCGCGCGACGCGGTGAACGGGTGGCGGCCGCGGCGTCGCACCCGGCGGCGGCCTCCGCGACAGCGCTCCCGGCGGTGTCACCCGAGGCATCACCACGGGAGGGAGCGAGTGCGGCGGAGGCAACACGCGACGACGCGCCGCCGGGGTGGCGACGACGCCTGGACACCGGCGCGTACGGGAGCGTCGCCGGGTTCACCACGATGGTCGCGAACGCTGGTGGCCCGGTGATGTCGATGTACTTCCTGGCCGCCCGCTTCCCGATGGGCCGGTTCCTCGGGACGGCCGCCTGGTTCTTCCTCGTCGTGAACGTCGCGAAGCTGCCGTTCTCGGTCGGGCTCGGCCTCATCGACCGCGACACGCTGACCCTCGACCTCGTGCTGGCTCCCGCGGTCGTGGTCGGTGCGCTGGTCGGCCGGCGGGTCGCGGGACGGCTCGACCAGGCGGTGTTCGACCGGCTCGTGCTCGTGCTCACGGTCGTCTCCGCGGGATACCTCGTCGTGGCGTGACGCGCCGCGCGGGGCCTGACGACCGCGGGACGCGATATCGCCGGGGACGCGACAGCCCCGGGACGCCGACAGCCCCGCTCCCGGGGGTCCCGGGGGCGGGGCTGCGTGTGCGGTGTCGATCGGCGCCGGCTGGCGCCGGTCGTCCGGTGGTGGGGCGGCTGCGCCTCAGGCCCGGACGGGCCGGCCCTGGGCGGCACTCGTGGTGGTGGCGAGGGACCTCACGGCCCAGCCGAGGACGATGAACATCAGGCCCATGCCGGCGGCGAAGGCCGCGACCCCGAACGCGATCACCGAGGTGAACAGCGACGAGCGCAGGAACGAGGCGTTCATCATCGTGTCGCGCACCGGGTCCTCGCGGTCGAGCTCGGCGTAGGTCAGCCCACCGGAGGACTCCAGCGCGTGCTGGTTGATGATGTCGGCCTGGAAGTAGGCGTCCAACGGGCCGTCCACACGCTCCCCGCCGAACATCGCCGCGTCCTCGGCGACCGTGATGTTCTCCTCGATCAGCTGGCCACGGACCATCGTCCACGTCGTGGCTCCCGCGGCGATCAGCACCACCCCCGCGATGATGGCCAGGATCCCGGCGATCCGGGCGAACCCTGTCGACGTGCCGGTCGCGGCGGCGGTGGACTACGTGCTCGTGGTGCTCATGGTGCTTCCCTCCCAGGTGGTACCGGCCACGGTTCGCGTCCGCCGCCGGGAACCCGGGCTTCCGGGCTCACGCACCAGCCTGCCCCCGCCCGGGCGTCCGACCTGGGCCGAAGGTCCCCGGGACCTTCGACCCATCGCCGGGCCGCACCGCGGGCTCACGCTGAGGGAGCGGGCCACCCATGAGCGCGACCTCGGCGGCCCGCGGCACCACGGTCCTCACCAGGACCGCCCCACGACGCGCGCACCCGACGTGCGCGCGGCGCCACGGCGGTGCCGGGGCGTTCTGCCCAGGAGTCGCCCCGCCCGTCCGGCGTCGGGGTGCGCCCGCCCGGTCGCGCGGGCGGACGCACCCACCGGCGTGGCAGTCAGCCGTCGGCGAGCCGGTCCAGCGCGAGCCCCGCCAGCACGGCCGCGGCCAGCGGCAGCGCGGCGTCGTCGAACCGGGCGTGCGCGGAGTGGTTGTACGGCGCGGTCGCCGGGTCGGCGCCGGGCGGCGTCGCCCCGACGAACACGAACGCTCCCGGCACCTGCTCGAGCACGTAGGAGAAGTCCTCGGCGCCGGACACCGGGCGGGGCGCCGTCCTGAAGCGCTCCTCACCGAGCAGGGCGCGCGTGACCCGGCCGGCGCGGGCCACCTCGCCCGGGTCGTTGACCGTCACGGGGTAGCCCCGGACGTAGGTGACGTCGGCGGTCAGGCCGTGCGCCGCGGCGATGTGCTCGGCCACGCGGATGAGCCGGTCGGGGATGACCGCGTGCTGCTCCGCGGAGAACGTCCGGACGGTCGCGTCGATCTCTGCGGTCCCGGGGATGACGTTGTCGGTGGTCCCCGCGGCGAGCCGCCCGACGGACACCACGACGGGGTCGTGCGCGTCGAACTGCCGGGTCACCGCGGTCTGCAGGGCAAGGACGATCTCCGCGGCGACGGTCACCGGGTCCGCGGCCAGGTGCGGCATCGAGCCGTGCCCGCCGCGTCCCTGCACCGTGACGTACATCTGGTCGGCGGCGGCCATCGCCGTCCCGGGCCGTCCGGTGACGACGCCGCCGGGGATCATCGCCGAGACGACGTGGACGCCGTACGCGGCGACGACCCGCTCCCCGGCGGCGTCGAGCACGCCCTCCTCGATCATGATCCGCGCGCCGTGGTTGCCCTCCTCCCCCGGCTGGAACATGAGGACGACGGAGCCGGCGAGCTGGTCGCGGCGCGCGGCGAGCAGGCGCGCGGCCCCGACCAGACCTGCGACGTGCAGGTCGTGGCCGCAGGCGTGCATGACGCCGGGGTGCTCGCTGGTGAACGGCTCACCGGAGTCCTCGGTGACCGGCAGCGCGTCCATGTCCCCGCGGAGCAGCACGGCCGGGCCGGGGTGCGCTCCGCGCAGGACGGCGACGACGGAGCTCAGGCCCGTGCCGGTGGTGACCTCGAGCCCGAGACCCTCGAGCGCCTCGAGCACGCGCGCCTGCGTGCGGGGCAGCTCCAGGCCGATCTCGGGGGTGCGGTGCAGGTCGTGGCGCAGCGCGGCCAGGTCGCCGGCGAGGGCGGTGGCGTCCGCGAGCAGGTCGGCGGGGACGTGCGGCGAGGTGTCGGTCACCCGGCCGACCCTAGCCTCAGGCGTCGACGAGGCGGACCCGCAGGTGGACGGTGTCGCCGACCGTCAGGTGCTCGGCCGTGCGGACCGCCTTCTTCACCGGGAGGACGTAGGTGCGGCGCGCGCTGTCGGGGAAGATCGACGTCCGCCACGTCGTCGCACCGAGCGTGACCTCGACCCGCACCGAGCCGAACCCGCGGGCGACCGGACCAGCGACGTCGAGCACGTCGTCGGCCAGGTCGGTCGGCAGGCTGACGAAGGTCCAGCTGTCCCGTCGCGCGTCCCACAGCCACAGGTCGGCGTCGAACTCGAACGTCATGGCGGAATGGTGCCGCAGCCGCGGGCACGGCGGGTGCCAGGTCGTCCCGGCGCGCAGGGTCAGAACGCGTAGCGCACCCGGCAGGACGGCAGCCGCTCGGCGATGAGGTCGGTCAGCGCGGCGACGTAGCGGCCCTTCTCCCCGGTGCGGTACCGGACGTTCCAGCCGCCGGTCTGCGACCGCTTGGACTGCTGGAGCTCGGGGCGCCACAGCACCTCCTCGGCCTTCGGGTGCCAGCCGAGGTTGACCTCGTGGAGGGCCTCGTTGTGCGTGAGCATGATGACCTCGCACGCGAGCTGCGCCTTGGCCGTCGCGCCGATGCCCGCCTCGGCCTGGTCGAGCAGCTCGGCCCACTCCTCGAGCCACCCGTCGTGGACGATCACCGGGCTGAAGTTGAGGTGCACCTCGTAGCCGGCCTCGACGAAGTCGTCGATCGCCGCGATCCGGTCGGCGATGCGGTCGGTCCGGATGTCGACGAGGCGCGCCATGCGGTCCGGCATGAGGGAGAACCGGACCCGCGTGCGTCCCTGCGGGTCCCAGTCGAGCAGCTCGCGGTTGACGTGCTTGGTCGCGAACGACGCCTTGGCGGTGGGCAGCCCGCGGAACAGGTCGACGAGATCGCGCACGTTGTCGCTGAGGGTGGCGTCGACGCTCGCGTCGCTGTTCTCGCCGATGTCGTAGACCCACGCCGTCGGGTCGCACTGGTTGGGCTCGGCCTTGACGCCCTGCCGCCCGACGTGGCGGGCGAGGTACCCGGTGATGCGGTCGATGTTCGCGAACACGGTGACGGGGTTGCTGTATCCCTTGCGTCGGGGCACGTAGCAATAGGCGCACGCCATCGCGCAGCCGTTCGCCGTCGACGGCGCGACGAAGTCCGACGAGCGCCCGTTGGGCCGGGCCGCGAGCGACTTCTTGACCCCGAGGACGAGCGCCTCGGTCTTGATCCTCACCCACCGGTCGACGTTCGCCTCGTCGCCGTGCAGCTCGGGGATGTTCCAGTGCGACGCGACCTCGATGCGCTCGGCGTCGGGCCAGCGGTCGAGCACCTGCTGGCCGCGGGGCAGCGCGGCGGCCTCGGGCTCGAGGTAGATGCGGCGGACGTCGAGGAGTGCGCGGGCCGGTCGGGCGGTGGCACGTGGTGCGGGGGCGTGCGCCTGCGCGTGCGCAGCCGCCGGCGCTGGCGCCTGCGATCGGGCCGCCGCCGGCGCTGGCGCCTGCGGTCGCGCCGGCGCCTGCTCGGGCGGGGCGGTGAGGGCGTCGAGGTCGAAGGTGGGCTGGCTCATGGGCACGTCCTCGTCAGGTCCAGTACAGCGAACGGGCGGCGGGCAGACGCTCGGCGAGCGCGACGTCGAACCACGAGCGCAGCTCGTGCATGACGCGGGCCGGGTAGACGTGCTTGACGGCGCCGTACTTGCCCCGCTTCTGGCGGCGCAGGTCCTCGTCCATCTCCAGCTTCGTCCGCGGGTACCAGTCCAGCAGCACCTCCTTGCTGCGCGGCGTGAACCGGTGCGTGATGAGCTCGGCGGTGAGGTCGAGGCCGGGCACGTCGTCGGTCGCGGCGGCGACGGCGTCGAGCAGGTCGGCGTACTCCTGGCGCCAGCCGTCGACCGGCATGATCGGGGCGATCGTCAGCCCGACCGGGTACCCGGCCAGGGCGAGCGACCGCAGTGCGGCGATGCGGTCCGGCATCCGGGCGGTGCCGCCCTCGAACCGCTCGACCGACGCCGCGTTGACCGAGAAGCGGACCCGGGTGCGGCCGTGGTGCGGGAGGTCCAGCAACGGGGCGACATCGGCGAACTTGGTGGTGAAGCGCAGCTGCGCCGGGCCGCCCAGGTCGGCGGTGCCGACGTGCGTGATCGCGGCGGCGAGCGAGCCGGTGAGGTGCTCGAGGCCGAGCGGGTCGGTGTAGCAGGACACCTCGAAGGTGGTGCCCTCGTGGCCTCGCGCGTCGGTCCCGCTGGTGACCGACCCCTGGCCGACGGCGGGCGCGATCCCGCCGAGGACGTCGTCGAGGTTGGCGTAGGTGCGGGTGATCGGCGGGCCGGTGAGCGACCCGGCGAGGTAGCAGTACTGGCAGTGCGCCGGGCACCCTCGGCGAGGTCGACGCGCCAGTCCGCGCTCGGCGGGATGGGCTGGAGCCTGCGCTTGGACGGCGGGGCGACGACGACGGCGAGCGTCGACTTGGCCTGCGCGTAGGTGGCACGGGGCGTGTCGGCGGTCAGGCTGGGGAGGCGGTCGCCGGTCAGGAGTCGGATGTCCGCGACGCCGGCGGCCTGGCAGCGCTCGATGATCCGCCGGCCGTGCGGGAGCTCGGCGGCGGATCGGGTGACCAGGACGTGCTTGGGGATCCAGGGGGTGCGGGGCACGTCGGGTACAACACCGGCGCGGGTGATGGGCGTCCGGTGTGGGCCGTCCGGGGGTGTGAAGGTGGTCACCGGTCCGCGGGTGTGCGTGGAGGCTGTTGCCGCCGGGGAGCCGGTCGTCGCCTCGTTGCCGGAGGCAGCGGTCGTTGCCCGACGCCACGCACAGCGGGACCATGCGGGCATGGGACCCAGCGACGACGCCGGCCGGGTGGAACGTCACGACACCGGCGTCCGTCTCGTCTTCGACCGTGACTGGGAGGTGCCGGTCGGTGAGGTGTGGTCCGCGTTGACCGACCCCGACCGACTGGCGCTCTGGTTCGGCCGGTGGACCGGGGACCCGGCGTCGGGCACCGTCGTCCTGACGCTGACCGGTGAGGGCGACGCCCCGCCCGAGACCGTGACGATCGACGCCTGCGAGCCCCCGCACCGGCTCGCCGTGACGACCGGGGCCGCAGACGCGCGCTGGCCGCTCGAGGTCACGCTGACCGAGGTCGCGGACGGCGGCACGACGCTGCGCTTCGTCCACCGCCTCTCCGACTCCGACGACGTCGTGAGCACGGGCGTCGGCTGGCACTACTACCTCGACCGGCTCGACGCCGTCGTCACCGGCCGACCGGTGACGGACGACTGGGACGCCTACTACCCCGTGCTCATGACCCGCTACGGAGGACCGACGGAGGGCGCGGTCGGGTCCGGCGCCCCGTAGCGGCCGCTCGGACGCGGCGCGCCACGGTCGCGGAAGAGCAGCCGGGGCGCAGGGCGCGGGACGCGGGACGCAGGACGCGGGACGGGTGTACCGGGCGGTCATGGCGGTTCCGATCGGCGCGTGGACCCGACCAGCTGGCCCCACGAGCGCACCGTTCCGGACGCGACGGTGACACCCACGGCGACGCACCCGCCGAGCGCTCCGCCCCTCCCGCGATCGAGTCGGGAGTCGACTCGTGCGGGTGTGGCACCTTGGCCGGCGGTCGGGCGCTCCTGAAGTGGATGCTGCTCCTCGGGATCGCTCGTCGAATTGCGCGGCAAGCGATCTCGGGTCGAGTCACTCGAGATTGTTCACCATCTCGACGGCGTCATGCCCGCCGGCTCCGCACGACGCACTGCGTGCACGTCGAAAATCGCCGTGTATACACCGACGCGACCCCGACCGCGCCGCTGTCGCGGTATTCCACAGCCGCTCTGCGGGGGCCACGGGATGTCAGTGGCTCGCCGTAGAATTGCGGTGTCGACATAGGCCGATGCGGTGACCAGAAGGGAGGGCGGCGGACATGGCTGAACGCGTTCCGCCCCCATCGGACGGTACGGGAGACGACGCCGTGCCGCTCTCCCCAGAGGTCGCTGCCGCCCTGTCTGCGATGGATTCTGCCGTGTCATTCCTCGCTGGGCTCGATCTGTCGGTGCTCGAGGGCCGCGAAGCGGCGGTGGTCGCGCGCCGATTGGCGGAGGTGACCAGCCGGGCGGGTGTGGCGAAGGTTCGGTTGCTGCCGGTGATCGACGACGACGGCGTGTGGGCGCTGAGTGGTGCGCGGTCGTTCCCGGTGTGGCTGTCCCACGACCACCGGCTGTCCGTGGGTGTGGCGCGGGCGCAGGTGCGGCTGGGGCGGACGCTGCGCGACCACCTGCCCGCCACCGCTGCCGCTGCCGTGGCGGGTGAGGTGACGGTGGAGCAGGCGCAGGTCATCGCCACCCTCGCGCCGACCAGTGACCAGCGTCGCGAGCTGCTCGCCGACCCGGAGCACGAGTGCAACGAGACCCTCGTGGTGGAGCAGGCGCGGCAGCTGTCGGTCGACGAGACCCGGGTGTTCGTCCCCACTGGGCCGCCTACGCCGACCCCGACGCCGACGACCGCGGGTACGTGGACTCGTGCGACCGCGAACGCCTGGACATCGCCCGCCTCGGTGACGGGTACCGGGTCGAGGGGCAGCTCACCGCGGAGCACGGGCAGGCGCTCAAGGCCGCCCTCGCCGCAGTGACGCCGGTGCCGGCGGCGGATGACGACCGCACCTCGTCCCAGCGGCGCGCTCACGCCCTGGGCGACGTGGCCCAGATCGTGCTGGACAACGGGCTCGCCGGGACCGGGCGGGCGGTGCGCCCGGTGGTGACCGTGCTGGTCGACTACCCGACCCTGACCGCCCTGGTCACCGCCGCAGACACCCGGCCCCGGCAGGGCCGCCTCCTCGACGACGCCGACGGCGGGAACGGCTCAAGCGACGAGGGCCCGACCCGTACCGCGCCGGTGCTCACGAAGGCGATGCTGACCGGTCAGACGGTCGCCGGTGGACCGCAGTACGAGGACCGCACCCCCGTCCCGCGCAAGGTCCTCGACCGGATCGCGTGCGACGGCGGCCTCAACCGGATCCTGTTCGGCCCTGACTCGGAAGTGCTTGACGTCGGTCGCACGGAACGGACGTTCACCCGGGCGCGGCGGGCGGCGATCATCGCCCGCGACAAACACTGCCGATACCCGACCTGTACCGCACCACCGATCATCTGCCAAGCGCACCACGTCGAACAATGGGCACGCGACGGCGGAGAGACGAGCGTGGACAACGGCATCCTGCTGTGCGCATTCCACCACCGGATCACCCACGACCGCGACATCGCGATCCGCCGCCACCGCGGTCGATGGGAATTCACCGACCACCACGGGAAAACCATCGACCCCGACCGGGACCGGCCCCTCGCCGCGCGATGGCGACACGGCGGATCAGCGACGGAATGACCGGTCGGCACGGGGACGAGCAGCGCGCTCCGACGGCCGAGGCGCGGTGCGGGGCGGGGCGGCACGCCACAGCACGGTCAGACGCAGAGGTCGGCCGGAGCATCCGCTCGGCCGGACGGTCAACCCGTCCGCAGGATGCGCTCGCTCAGGACGCGCCGGGCTCGGGCTTGCGCGTGAAGGCGACCATCACCGAGGCCTCGCCCCGCGTCACGAAGCCGATCGACAGCCCCGCTTCGATCCCGAGGTTGAACTCGATGGTCGAGAGCTCGAACGGTGAGTCCTCGGCTGCCGCGCGGGACTGCGCCGCGAGTCCGGTGAGCTTGCCGATCACCGTGTCCCACACGTCCTGCAGCTCCTCGATCCCGGCAACCACCCGGTCGCCGGCGACGCTGTGAGCACGCAGGTCCGGCCGCGCCGGCGCGCCGCCCGCCGCGCCTCCGGCGCCTGCGGCCGCGCCGAGGTCGTCCCCGTGGGGCGCCTCGTTGTCCGCAGTGCCTCGCGGCCCGACCACCACGACCTGGAACTCACTCATGACAGACCTCCGGGCTCGTCCACGCCCCGGCGGACGCGCCGGCGCACGACCAGTCTCGGTCCGATCGGGCACTCCCGCGCTGCCGGTCAGGGCATCCCCGGACCCCGCACCGCACCGCCGCAGCGAGAGCCACCCCGGACGCGACGGGCGAGAGCCACCCCGGACGCGACGGAGGGCAGGACCCCTGCCCCGGGGCCTGCCCTCCGTCTGTTCTGCTGTGGTGCCGTCGTGCTGTGGTGCCGTCGTGCTGTGGAGCCGCGTCGTGGGAGCTGCGTCGTGGTGCGCGAGCCACCGCGGCGTCTCAGCGGAGCCAGCTGTTGCCGACGATGCGAGCCCAGATCTTGCCGACCCCCCAGGTGTCACCGGAGAGCGTGACGGCGGCGATGATGAGCAGCAGCGCCTCGTGCCAGTGCGAGTCGACGACCGGGTTGTTGCCGCCGAGGATCCAGGGGATCTCCGCCAGGTACATGAACGCCATGAGCAGCGTGCCGGTGACCGCGGCGATCTTCAGGCCCGCGCCGGCGATCAGCGCGACCCCGATGCCGAGCAGGCCGACCATGAACAGGACGTCCCCGAACGGGTTGGCGAACATCTGGAAGAACCCGGCGAACGGGCCCTCGATCCCGCCGATGAAGCCCTGCGCGGGTGTGCCGCCGTTGACCCAGGCCCGCTCGGCCGGGGTGGCGAACCCGAGCCCGAACGTCTTGTCGACGAAAGCCCAGAAGAACGTGAAGCCGATCGTGATGCGAGCGACCGCGAGCACCTTGCGTGCGCTGGCACGGGTGACGATCTGCTCCTGGTAGACCGTGGCGCCGACAGCAGCGGCGGCGGTCGGGGTGCCGGCGGTGGGCGCGGGCTTGACGGTGTTCGACATGATCCAACCTCCCAGGTGTGCCGGGATGCGCTTCGCGTTGTCATCCCGCCGAACCCGGCCTCCGGGCTCTGAGACCACTCTCCCGCCCGCACCGGGGCGACACCTGAGCCGAAGGTCCCCGGGACGAAGGTCCTCCCCGCCCCGGGGCACCTGCTCGCGACGACCGGCGCGCGGACTACCAGGCGTAGTCCTCCGGCGCCGTCCTGCGGCCCGGGAAGATCTCGTCGAGCCGCGTCAGGGCGGCGTCGTCGAGCGTCACGTCCAGCGCGCGGACGCCGGCGTCGAGCTGCTCGCGCGTGCGCGGACCGATGATCGGCGCCGTGACGGCCGGCTGGTGCAGCAGCCAGGCCAGGGCGACGTCGCCCGGCTCGTGCCCGAGCTCGGCGGCGAAGTCCTCGTACGCCTCGATCGCGTCGCGGTGCGACTCGAGCGACTCCTTCGCGCGGCCCTCGAGCCGACGCTTGCCCTCGCGCTCCTTGCGGACGACGCCGCCCAGCAGCCCGCCCTGCAGCGGCGACCACGGGATGATGCCGATCCCGTTGCCCTGCGCGGCGGGGATGACCTCGAGCTCGATGTCCCGCGTGAGCAGGTTGTAGATGGACTGCTCGCTCACCAGACCGGTGTAGTTGCGCTTGCGGGCGTGCTCCTGCGCGGTGGCGATGTGCCACCCGGCGAAGTTGCTGCTCCCCGCGTACAGCACCTTGCCCTGCGCGACGGCGACCTCCATGGCCTGCCAGATCTCGTCCCAGGGCGTCTCCCGGTCGACGTGGTGGAACTGGTAGAGGTCGACGTAGTCGGTCTGCAGGCGCTGCAGGCTCGCGTCGAGCGCGCGGCGGATGTTCAGCGCCGACAGCTTGCCGTCGTTGGGCCAGTCCGACATCGCCCCGTAGAGCTTCGTCGCGAGGACCGTCCGCTCGCGCCGCCCGCCGCCGGTGGCGAACCAGCGCCCGAGGATCGACTCGGTCGCACCGGCGCCGAGCTCACCGCCGTAGCGGTTGGCGGTGTCGAAGAAGTTGATGCCGTGCTCGTGCGCGGCATCCATGATCGCGTGGGAGTCGTCCTCCGGCGTCTGGGGGCCGAAGTTCATCGTCCCCAGGCACAGGCGGGACACGGACAGGCCGGAGCGGCCGAGGTGGGTGTAGTCCATGCCGCCAGGCTCACCCCGCCCGGTGGGCGTGTCCACCGCTCACGAGCGTGCGACCGCATCCTGGACGGCGCCGCGCACCACGCCGGCACGGGCGGGGCGGCGTCGTCGGGGAAGGGCTCGGGGACGACGTCGGCGAGCGGCTCGGGGACGACGTCGGCGAGCGGCTCGGGGACGACGTCGGCGAGCCCTTCGGGGACGACGTCGGCGACGACGGCGCCCCGGCGGCCCCGTCAGGCGGAGGCGACAGTCCCGGACGACCCGGTGACCAGCCCCGGCGCGACACCCACCGGAGCGACGTTCCCGACCTGCCCGACCTGCCCGACCTCGCCCGTCCGCCCGACCGCCTCGCCCCCGAGGCTGTCGATCGCCCGAGCGTCGACTGCCGCACGATGAGCTCGGTCCGCAGCACACGGGGCCGCCCCACCGGGCGGCCGTCGAGCAGCAGCGACATGAGGTGCCACGCCTCGCGCCCCATCTCGCGCGTCGGCGTGCGCACCGTCGTCAGGCTCGGCGACGAGAACCGGGCGAAGGCGATGTCGTCGAAGCCGGTGACCGCGACGTCCTCGGGTACCGAGAGGCCGAGCTCGCTGAGCCGGTTGAGGACGCCGAACGCGACGAGGTCGTTGAACGCGACCACCGCGGTGGCGCCGTCGATCACGTCCGGCTCGATCACCGCGTAGCCGTCCTCCATCGTCGAGCCGCACTCGACCACGGTGACGTCGAGACCGTCGACGTCGGCGAGCGACCGCAGCCGCTCGGCGTTCGACCAGGCGCGCGCGGGCCCTGCGAGGTAGACGGCCCTGCGGTGGCCGGTGTCCCGCAGCAGCGCCAGGAGATCCGCCGACCCGCGGCGGACGTCGCTCTGGACGACCGGGGTGGCGAAGCCGCGTGGCGACCGGTGCGTGCACACGACGTTGGGGAGGTAGCGCACGAGGTCGCGCATGCTGTCCTCGGACATGCGCGGCGAGCACACGATGAGCCCGTCGGAGCGGCGTCCGAGCTCGAGCGCCCGCTCCAGCTCGAGCTCGGGGTCCTCGTGGGAGTGCGCGACGACGACCCAGACGCCGTCCTTCTCCGCCGCGCTCTGGATCCCCTCGAGCAGCGTGTGGAAGTACGGGTTGGCGAGGTCGGGGACCAGGACGCCGACCGTCCCGGTGCGCCCACGGACCAGCCCCTGCGCGGTGGCACTCGGCCGGTAGCCGAGAGCGGACGCCGCTGCGACGACGCGTGCGGCGAGGGTCGGGCTCACCGAGCCCTTCCCGCTCAGCACGCGCGACACGGTCGCCTCGGACACCTGCGCCTCACGCGCGACGTCCGTGATCGTCGCCATCGCCGATCCTCTCCCCCTGGTCCGCCCTCGTGCACGGGGTCCGGTGCGGGGGCGGACGCGCCGGACGGGTGAGCAGCACTGCTCGCGGCCAATCCTCACATCTCGGGCGGCGGCGCGGGGCAGGTGCCCGACGACGACCGGCACGCGTGCCCGACGACGACCGGCACCCGTGCCCGACAAGGACCGACGGGCGGGCACCGGACGGCTGCGGGCGCGGCGTGGGGGATGCTTGGGACCCGTGGACCCCCGCCCCGCCCCGCCCTCCCCCGCCGACCGGCGGACGCGCCGATGTTCCCGATGCGCACGGTGGTGCTCGGTGCGTTCGTCCCGTCTCTCGTGTTCGACATCGGTACCGGCGCGATGCTGCCGATCATCGTCCCGACCGCCGTCGGGCTCGGGTCCGACCTCGCGACGGCCGGCGTCGTCGCGGCGCTCCTGCCGGTCGGCCAGATCCTCGCGGACCTCCCCGCCGGGTCGCTCGCGGCCAAGGTCGGCGACCGGACCGCGCAGATCATGGCCGGGTCGGTCGCCGCCCTGGCGTTCCTCGGCGCGTTCCTCGCCCCGGGCCTGCTGACGCTCGGGATCGCCGTCGCCGCGACGGGCGCGGCCGCCGCGGTGTTCAACCTGGCCCGGCACTCCTACCTCACCGAGATCACGCCCCCGCTCCGGCGGGCCCGCGTGCTGTCGACCCTCGCGGGCGTCCACCGGATCGGGCAGTTCCTCGGACCGTTCGCCGGGGCGCTGGTCATCCACGGCGGCGACGTGCGCAACGGGTTCCTCCTCGGCGTCGGGGCCGCCGTCGTCGCGACCGCGGTGCTCGTCGGGGTGCGGGAGACCGCGCCCGGGGACCGGCCGCCCGGCGAGACGCTGCGATCCCGCACGGCGGCCCGTCGCGAGGCGCGCCGGTCGGCCCCGGCCGGGCCGACCCTCGTCGGCGTCCTGCGCGAGCACCGACGGGTGTTCACGTCGCTCGGCGTCGCGGTGCTGCTGGTGGGCGCGGTCCGCGGTGCCCGGCAGACGGTCATCCCGCTGTGGGGTGAGCACCTGGGCCTGGACGCGTCGACGACGTCGCTCATCTTCGGCCTCGCGGGCGGCGTCGACATGCTGCTGTTCTACCCGGCGGGCAAGATCATGGACCTGTACGGACGGCTCTGGATCGGGGTGCCGTCGATGCTGGTCATGGGCCTGTCGATGGTGCTGCTGCCGTTCACCGAGACGGTCGCGGGCGTGTGCGTGGCCGCCGCGCTCATGGGGCTGGGCAACGGCATGAGCTCGGGGATCCTCATGACCCTGGGCTCCGACGTCTCCCCCGCCGCCGGCCGCGCGCAGTTCCTCGGGGTGTGGCGCGTGCTGCAGGACTCCGGCTCCGCCTTGGGACCGCTCGTGGTGTCCGCTGGGGCGGCGCTCGGGTCGATCGCCGTGGGCATCTGGGCGACCGGCGCGCTGGGTGCGGCGGCGACCGGCGCGCTCGTCCGGTGGGTGCCCCGGTGGTCCGTGCACGCCAACCGCACGACGCGTCGGCGGGCCGGACTGGCCTGAGCCCACGCGGCAGGCGGGCGCACGGCACGCGGGCGCCCGGCACGCGGACGCCCAGCACGCGGACGCCCAACCCGCGGCGCGCACACGAAGGCACGCGGCGCGCTCAGCGAGCGGTCGTCGCCACCTGGTCGTCCGCGTCGACGCGACACGTCGACGTCCGCACCACCAGCGTCGTCGCGAGCTCGAAGTGGTGGGTCTCGGGGCGGGCGCCGTCGGCGATGCTCAGCAGGGTGCGCACCGCCTGGCGCCCCATCTCGCGCATGGGCTGGCGCACGGTGGTGAGCTGCGGTGAGGTCCACACCGCGAGCGGGGTGTCGTCGAAGCCGACGATGCTCAGGTCCTCCGGGAGGCGCAGCCCGCGCTTGTGCGCCGCCTCCATCACCCCGAGCGCTGCGGTGTCCGACCCGGCGACGATCGCCGTCGGCGGCTGCGGCAGGTCGAGCAGCGCGTCGCCCATCGCGCGGCCGTCCTCGTAGCTGAAGCCCTCGTGGCGGATCAGGGTGCGATCCACCGCCTGCCCCCACGTGGTCAGGGCGGCCGTGTGCCCGTGCAGGCGGTGACCACCGGGACGGGACGCGGGCAGCCCGCCGGCGAACCCGATCCGGCGGTGCCCGAGCTCGAGCAGGTGCTCGGTCGCCTGCATCCCGCCGGCCCAGTTCGTCGCACTGACGGTGATGATCCCCTCGGCGGACTCCGAGCCGACGCTCACCGGGTCGATGACCACGAGCTGCAGTCCCGCGTCCGCGCACGCCTGGACCTGCGCATGGGTCAGAGCGGTGGTCACGCCGATGACGCCGACGTGGCCCTGACGCGCGAGCGACCGGAACCACTCCGGCCCCAGCTCGTCGGTGCGCCGCCCCTGCGCCTCCCGCGCACCGGGGACGTGCGTGACGACGACGTCGACGCCGTGGTCCGCTCCCGCGCTGAGCAGCCCGGACAGCACCTGGGCGGAGTAGGGGTCGACGACGGCGGAGAACACCACGGTCACCGACCGCCGGTGCTGCGCGACCCGGCTGCCCGTCGTGGGGGCGTACTCCAGCTCCGCGACCGTGGCGAGCACCCGCTCGCGCGTGCTCGCGGCGACCTCGCGACGTCCGTTGAGGACCTTGGAGACCGTCGCCTTCGAGACCCCCGCGGCGCGGGCGACGGTGTCGAGCGTCGGTCGAGATCGGGCCTCGGCCATGCGTGTCCTCGCTTCTCCCCGGTGGAGCCCGAAACAGTTTCACGGCGATTCGGTGGGTGTCAACGCGGCCGTGCCGCGTGGACAGGCTGTTGACCCACCGCGCAGCCGGTCCTAGGGTCGAACCGGCCGAAAGCGCTTCCCGAAACAGGTTCGGCCCGTTCAGACCCACGGGGCAGCCGCCGGTAACGCGCGCCCCCGTCAACGCCGACACGTCAACGCCGACACCCAGGAGCCCCCATGACCAGCCTCCGAGCCCCCGCGCACGCCGCCGCGCCGTCGTCCGATCCGCCGCGGTGCTGGCGATCGGCTCCCTGGCGCTGACCGCGTGCGGGCAGGGCGAGGAGCCCGACGCGGGTGCCGGCGACGCCGCCCCGGCGACCGCCGCCGACCCGGACGCTCCCGCCGAGATCCGCTTCTCCTGGTGGGGCGCCGACGTCCGGCACCAGCGCCACCAGAAGATCATCGACGCGTTCGAGGCCGAGAACCCGAACATCGACGTCGTCCCCGACTTCACCGACTGGGGCGGCTACTGGGACAAGCTCGCCACGGTGACCGCGGGCGGGGACACCCCGGACGTGTTCATGCAGGAGGACCGCTACATCCGCGAGTACGCCGAGCGTGGCGTGCTGCGGGACCTCAGCGACCTCGACATCGCGACCGAGGACCTCGACCCGACCCTGCTGGCCGCGGGACAGCTCGACGACGCCCAGTACGGCATCCCCACCGGGTCGAACGTGTACTCGGTCATCGCGAACCCGGACCTGTTCGAGGCGGCCGGTGTCGCACTCCCGGACGACACGGAGTGGACCTGGGACGAGTACGTCGACATCGCGCAGCAGATCTCCGACGGCACCCCCGAGGGCGTCTACGGCACCTCGGACTACACGTACAACGAGACCGGCCTCATGGTGTACCTGCGCCAGCACGGGCAGAACCTCTACGACGAGGACGGTGAGCTCGGCTACGAGGACGAGCTGCTCGAGGAGTGGTTCCAGCGTTCGCTCGACATGCAGGCCTCGGGGGCACAGCCGGGGGCGGCGGAGGCCCTCGGGCTGCCCACCGGTCAGACCTTCCTCGCGACCAACAAGGCAGCGATGGAGGTCACCTGGTCCGCCCAGCTCGGCATCCTCAGCGACACCGCGGGGACGCAGATGGAGATCCTGCGGGTCCCCGGCGAGTCGGAGTTCGACCGGACAGGCATGTACTTCAAGCCCGGCATGTACATGTCGATGTCGGCCGACACCGAGTACCCCGACGCCGCCGCGGCGTTCATCGACTACTTCATCAACAGCGTCGAGGTGGGCGAGAAGGTCCTCTCCGACCTCGGTCTGCCGGCGAACGCGACGGTCCGCGAGGCGATCGCCGACCAGCTCACGCCGAACGAGCAGATCGCCGCCGAGTTCATCGCCGACCTCCAGGACGAGGTCGTCGACGCGCCGCCGTCGATGCCGGTGGGCGCGGGCGAGGTCGCCTCGATCATCAAGCGCATCAACGAGGAGGTCCTGTTCGAGCGCCTCACCCCCGAGCAGGCCGCCGACCAGTTCCGCACCGAGGTCGAGGCCGTGATCGGCGGCTGAGCCGCCGCACGGGTCCGGCCGCGGACATCCGCACCACTCCCGATCCAGCCCCGCCCACAGATCCCGCCCAGCACCTGCGACAGTCAGCACCACCCCGTACGCCACGACCACCGGAGTGATCACCATCAGCGACATCGACCCCGCCTTCCCCAGCGACCGGTGGCCCATCGCGGCCGCGATGCTGCCGTTCCCGTCCGCGCAGGACGCCTCCGCCGACACCTGGCAGGACCACCTCGCCGAGGTCGCGTTCGAGGGGTTCACCGAGGTCGACGTCACGGACTCCTGGGTGCGGGTCGGTGACCTCGAGCCGTCCCGGCTGACCGAGCTGGCCGACGTGCTCACGCGCACGAACCTGCGTCCGGAGGCCGTCTCGGCGATCCGCCGCAGCGTCATCCACCCCCAGGACGGCGACGCGAACCTCGCCTACTCGCACCGCACCATCGACGCGGCGGCGCAGCTCGGCTGCTCCGTGGTGAGCGTGGGCCTGCACCGCCCGCTCACCGCGGCGCAGCGCGAGGTGCTGTGGTTCTGGACGGTCGACGGCCCCCGCGACGACGACTCCACCGAGACCTGGGACCTCGCGGTGTCCCGGCTGCGCGAGCTCGGCGAGCACGCGGCCGACGCCGGCGTCGCGCTCTCCCTGGAGATGTACGAGGACACGCTGCTCGGCTCGGCCCAGTCCGCCGTGCGGCTCGTCGAGGACATCGCGCACCCGTCCGTCGGCCTCAACCCGGACCTGGGCAACCTGTTCCGCCTGCACCGTGACATCGAGGGCTTCGCCGCCGCGGTGGAGGCGTGCCTGCCGGTGTCGAACTACTGGCACGTGAAGAACTACCACCGCGACACCGACCCGTCGGGCACCGTCGTCGCGGTCCCGGCCCCCATGTACGCCGGGTCGATGAACTACCGCCAGGCGATCAAGGCCGCGCTCGAGGTCGGGTTCTCCGGGGCGTTCTGCGTCGAGCACTACGGCGGTGACGGCCTGTCGGTCATGGCCGAGAACCGCACCTACCTGCGCAAGATCCTCGCGGTCGCCACGGGTGAGGTGGCCCGCGCCGGCCGCGCCGGCACGCTCGCGCCGTTCGCCGCGACCACGGACGGCGGTGCGCGATGAGCGCCCGCGTGGCCGTCCTCGGCCTGGGCGCGATGGGCCTGCCGATGGCGACGCACCTCGCGCGCACGCACGACGTCGTCGCGTTCGACATCAGCACGGAGCGGCTCCGGCTCGCGCAGGACGCGGGCGTCGCCCCGGCGGACTCCCCGCAGGGGCGTGCGTCGACGCGGACGTCGTCCTCATCGGGGTGCGCGACGCCGCCCAGCTCGAGCAGGCACTGTTCGGCGACGCCGGCGCGGCCGGGACGCTGCGGCCCGGCGCCGTCGTCGTCCTGACCTCGACCGTCGGGCTCGACGCCGCCCGCGCTGCCGAGACCCGCCTGGCCACCGGCGGTGTGCACCTCGTCGACGCACCGGTCAGCGGCGGCCCCGTCCGGGCCGGGCAGGGCGACCTGCTCATCATGGTCGGCGCCCCCGACGACGCCGTGGACCGGGCCCGCCCCGTGCTCGAGGCCCTCGCGTCGACCCTCACGGTCGCCGGGGCCCGGGTGGGTGACGGGCAGATGCTCAAGACGGTCAACCAGCTGCTGTGCGGCATCCACACCGCCGCGGCCGCCGAGGCGCTCGCCCTGGCGCACGCCCTCGGGCTCGACCTGGACGCGACCATCGACGTGCTCGGCAAGGGCGCGGCGGCGTCGTTCATGCTCGCCGACCGCGGGCCGCGCATCGCCCAGCAGCTCACCGGGCAGCAGCCCGAGCTGCGCTCCCGGCTCGACGTCATCTCCAAGGACATGGGGATCGTCGCGCGGCTCGCCCGCGCGGCCCACGTGGCCACGCCCGTCGCGTCCGCCGCGGAGCAGCTCTACCTCCTCGGCGAGGCGCAGGGTCTGGCCGGGTCGGACGACTCGGTCATCGCCACGACGCTCACCCCGGAGGTACGGCCATGAGCGTGCTGTCCAACGACCCCGCCGAGTTCGCCGACGAGGCGCTGCGCGGTTTTGTCGACGCCTACTCCGACGTCGTCACGCTCGTCCCCGGCGGCGTCGTGCGCGCCACCGCGACCCCGCCGGGCAAGGTGGCGGTCGTCGTCGGCGGCGGGTCCGGGCACTACCCCGCGTTCTGCGGGCTGGTCGGCCCCGGGTTCGCCGACGGCGCCGTCGTCGGCAACATCTTCACCTCACCGTCCGCCGACGACGCCGCCTCGGTCTCCCGCAGCGCCGCGTCGGACGCGGGCGTGCTCATGCTCACCGGCAACTACGCCGGGGACGTCATGAACTTCGGCCTCGCCCAGCGCCGGCTCGAGGGCGAGGGCATCGACGCGCGCTTCCTCGTCGTCACCGACGACATCGCCAGCGCCCCGGCCGGCCAGGAGGACAAGCGCCGCGGGATCGCCGGCGACCTCACGGTCTTCAAGGTCGCGGCCGCCGCGGCCGAGGCCGGGTACGACCTGGACGGCGTGGAGCGCGCCGCCGCGCACGCGAACGCGCGCACCCGCACGCTGGGCGTCGCGTTCGACGGCTGCACGCTGCCGGGCGCCGACGAGCCGCTGTTCACCGTCCCCGACGGCTCGATGGGCCTGGGCGTCGGCATCCACGGCGAGCCCGGCATCGGCGAGAGCCCGATGCCGACGGCGGCCGACCTGGCCGCGACGCTGGTCGAGCGGGTGCTCGCCGAGGCCCCGGAGCCGGGGCCGGCACGGGCCGCCGTCGTGCTCAACGGGCTCGGCCGCACGAAGTACGAGGAGCTCTTCGTCGTGTGGTCGACGGTCGCGCCACTGCTCCGTGACGCGGGCGTGACGATCGTCGCGCCCGATGTGGGTGAGCTCGTGACCAGCCTGGACATGGCCGGCTGCTCCCTGACCCTGATGTGGCTCGACGACGAGCTCGAGCAGCTGTGGACCGCACCCGCCGCGGCGCCCGCCTACCGCAAGGGCCGGGTCGCCGACGTCGCCGGGCAGGGCGGCGCCGCACGAGGTCCCGCGGAGGCGGCCGCGGCCGCCGCGCCCCCGGCGGCCGCGATCACCCCCGCCAGCGAGCGCGGGCGCGAGCACGCGGCCGCGCTGCTGGCCGCCATGGACCGCGCCGTCCGCGCGCTCGCCGACGCCGAGACGGCCCTGGGCCGGCTCGACTCCGTCGCCGGGGACGGCGACCACGGGCGCGGCATGGTGCGCGGCAGCTCGGCCGCCCTGGCGGCCGCGCGCGAGGTCGTCGAGGCCGGCGGCGCCCCGGGCGACGCCCTCACCCGCGCCGGGCAGGCGTGGTCCAGCCGCGCCGGCGGGACCTCCGGGGTCCTGTGGGGCGCGATGCTCGAGGCCGCGGGCGCCGTCGTGCCCGACGACGACGCGACCTGGCAGCGCTGGGACGCCGACGCCGCCGGGCTGGTCACCGAGGCCGTGGGCGCCGCGATCGACGCGATGCGCACGCTCGGCAAGGCCGAGCCGGGTGACAAGACGATGCTGGACGCCCTGGCGCCGTTCCACGAGGCGCTCCGGTCCGGGTCCGGCGACGTCGGCACCGTGTGGGCCGACGCCGCCGCACGTGCTACACAGGCTGCGGAGGACACCGCCGCTCTGCGTCCCCGGCTCGGGCGGGCCCGCCCGCTCGCCGAGCAGAGTGTCGGCCACCCCGACCCCGGCGCCGTCTCGCTGGCCCTCATCGCGACCGCGGTGGGGTCGTCGGACGGCTCCGTCCCCACCATCCCTACGGAGGACGCATGACCGACAAGCTCCGGGTCGTCGTCGGCAGTGACGACGCCGGCCTGACCCTCAAGGACCTCATCAAGTCCGCCCTCCAGGGCGACGACCGGGTCGAGGTCGTGGCCGACGTCGGCGTGCAGGCCGACGAGGAGACGGCGTACCCGCACGTCGCCGTCGCCGCGGCGCGCCAGATCGCCGCCGGCGACGCGGACCGCGCGCTGCTCGTGTGCGGCACCGGCCTGGGCGTCGCCATCGCCGCGAACAAGGTCCCGGGCATCCGGGCCGTGACCGCGCACGACCCCTACTCCGTCGAGCGTGCGGTGCTGTCCAACGACGCCCAGGTGCTGTGCATGGGTCAGCGGGTCATCGGCCCCGAGCTCGCGCTGCGCCTGGTCAAGGAGTGGGTCGGCTACCGGTTCGACCCGGCCTCGGCATCGGCCGCCAAGGTCGCCGCGATCGGCGAGTACGAGACGGCGGCGGAGTCGGCCGGCTCCGAGGCCGAGACCGTGGCCAGCTGCTAGGACACCGCTGCTCCACCCCGTCTGCTGAGACCCAGCGCGAGGGGCCCGCCGGCACCTGCCGGCGGGCCCTCGAGCGTTCAGCCCTGGTCGGCCGCGGCGGTCGGCCCCGCCGGCCCGACCGACTCCGCCGGCTCGGCTGACGCCTCGAGCAGGTCCCCGAACAGGTCCCGGAGCGCGGGGTAGATGCGCCGGTGCACGGCGGCAAGGGCCTCGTACCGCTGCACCGTCGGCGGGTCGGGCAGCACGTCCCGGCCGGCCGGCTCGGCGACCGCGACCGGAGCACCGGCCGGCCCACCCGGAGCGCCGGAGGCCCCGGCGTCCGCCGACCGGTCCAGGTACGCCCGCGCCAGCACACCCGCGCCCGCGGCGCTCCACTCGGCGTCGGCGCACACCCGGACCGGGCGCCCGGTGATGTCGGCGACGATCTGCGTCCACAGCGGGCTGCGCCCACCCCCACCGACGACCCGGATGACCCGGACCGGCTCGCTGGTCACCGCCTCGAGCCGCTCGAGGTGCAGGCGTAGCTCGAAGCCGACGCCCTCGAGGATCGACCGGTACAGGTGCGCCGCGGTGTGCCGGCCGTGCCACCCGACCGTGGCCCCGCGTGCCCGCGGGTCCCAGTACGGCGTCTGCGCGGCGTTCCAGTACGGCACGGTGAGCAGACCCTCCGCGCCGGGCGGCAGGACGGCCGCGGCCGCCTCGAGCTCGGCCCCGGCCGGTCCGGTGAGGCCGTCGAGGCCGCGCGCACCGAACTGCTCCCGGCACCAGGTCGCGACGTACGCCGCCGCGTTCAGCACGGTCTCCAGCGTGTAGGTGCCCGGCTGCATCCCGGCCAGGGTGCGGAACGCCGGGTCCCACCGGTAGTCCGCGGACTGCACGCCCATGACCATCGACGTGCCCAGGTTGAGGTAGGCGACCCCGGGCGTCGTCGCGCCCAGGCCCAGCCCGGCCGCCTGCCCGTCCCCGATCCCGGAGACCAGGGTGACCGGTCCGGGCAGGCCGAGCCCCGCGGCGACGTCGGGCAGGAGGTCGGCGATCGGCTCGCCGACCGGCACGAGGTCGGGCATCTGCTCGGGCCGGAGTCCGGCGAGGGCCAGGAGCTCGGGCGACCAGGCCGTGCGGCGCAGGTCGAACAGCCCCAGGGTGTCCGCCGAGCCGTCGCTGGTCGCCCAGCGCCCGGTGAGCCGCAGGGTCAGGAACGCGTGGACGTCGCCGACCATCGCCGCCGCCCCGAGCGTCGCGGGCTCGTGGCGCGCCAGCCACGCGAGCTTGTAGACCGCGGGGTGGTGTCCGGCGGCTTGCCGGACAGCTCGTGCACCCGCGCGGTGCCGAGCTCGGCGATCTCCGCGTGCGCGCGGCCGTCGAGCCACAGGATCGCGGGCCGCAGCGGGCGACCGCCCGCGTCCAGGCACACGAACGACTCGCGCTGGTGCGTGAGGCACACGGCGCCGACGCGGGACGGGTCATCGAGCGCGGCGACCGCCTCGGCCACCGCGCCCCGCGTCGCCGTCCACCAGTCCTCGGCGTCCTGCTCGTGGAAGGACGGTCGCGGCTGCGACGTGCGCAGCGGCCGCGCGGCCTGCGCGACGACGACGCCCGCGGCGTCCTGCACGATCGCCTTGGCTCCGGTGGTCGAGCAGTCGACCGCGACGACGAGGTCGGGACGGGTCCTCATGCGTTCGGGGTGACGACGACCTTGAGGCCGGCCCGGCTGTCCGCGACCCGGAACGCCTCGGCGACGTCGTCGAGCCCGTAGGTGTGGGTGACCACGGACCGGACGTCGACCGTGCCGCGCTCCACGAGGCTCGTCGCGCGCGGGTACATCTCCTTCATGCGGCGCGAGACCTTGAACGTCAGTCCCTTGCGGCGCGCGATCGACGCCGGGAACGACGTCGTGTCCTCGCCCGGGATGCCGGCCAGGATCACCTGGGCGCCGGGCGCCGCGGCCACGGTCGCGAGCGCGACGGCGTCGTCGGTGCCGGCGGCTTCCCACGCGACCTCGACGCCGCGGCCACCGGTTGCCGCGAGGATCGTCGCCTCGACGTCCGGGTCGGCGGGGTCCAGGACGAGGTCGGCGCCCATCGCGGCCGCGGCGTCGCGCCGGTGCGGGACCGGCTCGATCGCGATCACCTGCGCGGCGCCGCCGGCCCGCGCGAGCTGGACCAGGCACAGCCCGATGGGTCCGCACCCGATGACCGCGACGTGCTGGGCGAGGCGCGGGCGCGCGAGGTCGTGCGCGTGCAGCGCGACGCCGAGCGGCTCGAGCATCGCGGCGTCGGCGTCGGTGAGGGAGTCCGGGACGGGGTGCAGCAGGTGGTCGGGCCAGGCCATGAGCTCGCGCAGGCCGCCGTCGTCGACGCTGTGCCCGGCGAACCGGATGGCGCGGCACAGGTTCCGGTTGCCCCGCACGCAGTCCTCGCAGTGCCCGCACGGCCACGCGGGGTCGATCGCGACCCGGTGCCCGTCGCGCGGTCCACCGACGACGACGCCGGCCATCTCGTGCCCGAGCACGAGCGGGTTCGTCAGCTGCGCGTCACCGATCCCGCCCTCGCTGAACCAGTGCAGGTCGGAGCCGCACAGGCCGACCGCGGTCACGCGCACCAGGCTCTCCCCGGCGCCGCGACGGGCGCCGGCTCGTCCTGGACGCGCACGTCCCCGAGTCCGTGCAGACGGGCAACCTTCATGTGGGACCACTCCACTCGTCGAATCGTCGTTCCCGGGCTCACGTCCGGGCACCCGTGCATCCTGGCAGGTCAGGCGAGCGGGTCCGTGGCCACCATGCCGTGCCCGAGGACGTCCGGCCAGTCGTACGCCTCGACGTCGTCGGCGAACACCTCGCCGTCGTCCTGCGGGTCGTACCCGAGGTCGCGCGCCGAGGTGAGGTCCCACCAGCCGCGGGTGTTCGCGGAGACGCCGTAGGCGACGACGGGTCCGTCCACCGGGCCGCGCAGGGCGGCGTCGACGAGCCGGACGACGTCGGCCGGGCTCAGCCAGATGCCGAGGTCGAACGTCGTCCGGGGCCGGTCGGCGCACATGCCGATCCGCAGCGAGACGACCTCGACGCCGTACTTGTCGGCGTAGAGGCTGCCCAGCGCCTCGCCCGCGACCTTGGTCACGCCGTAGAAGGAGTCGGGCCGCGGGGTGTCGTCGACCCGCGCGACCTCACCGAGCGGGTAGTACCCGACCGCGTGGTTCGAGCTCGCGAGCACGACCCGCCGGACGCCGGTGCGCCGGGCGGCCTCCAGCACCCGGAACGTGCCGTCGACGTTCGCCCGGCGGAGGCGGGTCCAGCTGTCCTCGCTCGGGATCCCGGCGAGGTGCACGACGGCGTCCGCCCCCGCCATCGCCGTCTCGAGGGCGTCGCGCGACTCCTCCTCGGTGATGTCGGCGAGCGTGAACGTCTCCTCGGGGCCGACGTCGTCCGGCTCGGCGGCGTCGAGCAGCCGAAGCCCCCAGCCGCGTGCGGCGAGGCCGCCGTCCGTGCGGCGCAGGTAGGTGCCGATGCGTCCGGCGGCGCCGCTCAGGACGACGGCGGGGGTGGCGTCGGTCGGGGTCACGTGGTGCCTCCACAGGAGCTCGGTGCGCGGTCGCCGGGCGGCCAGTCTCCCGGCGGGCGCGGGCGAGCGCGCGCCGGGCGGGCCGGACGTTTGCACGGCGGGTCCGGTGGTCGGACAGTCGGGGGATGGACAGTCGTGGCATGGACAGTCGTGGCATGGACGGCCCCCGCACGGACGACCTCGACGAGCACCGCGACCGCTACGTCGGGGACCCGGCGGTGCGTGCCGCGTGGGACGAGCGGTACGCCGACCAGCCCCTGTGGAGCGGCCGGCCGAACGACGCGCTCGAGGTCGAGGTGGAGGGTCTGCCGCCCGGACGCGTGCTCGACGTCGGCTGCGGTGAGGGCGCGGACGCCGTCTGGCTCGCGCAGCGGGGCTGGCGGGTGACCGCGCTCGAGGTGTCCGGCGTGGCGCTCGAACGGGCGGCGCAGCACGCCCGGGACGCCGGCGTCCCGGTGCGGTGGGTCCACGCCGGCCTGGTGGAGGCCTCGCTCCCGTCCCGCTCCTTCGACCTGGTGAGCGCGCAGTACCCCGCCCTGCTGCGGACGCCGGACGCGAGCGCCGAGCGCGCGCTGCTCGACGCCGTCGCCCCCGGCGGAACCCTGCTGCTGGTGCACCACGCCGGGATGGACACGCACCGACCCGACGACGGCGGCTTCGACCCGGCCGACTACGTCGGCCCCGACGACGTGGCCGCGCTGCTCGACGACGACTGGCGGGTCGAGGT
Organism: Cellulomonas sp. ATA003; assembly: GCF_031582905.1. Lineage (NCBI taxonomy): Bacteria > Bacillati > Actinomycetota > Actinomycetes > Micrococcales > Cellulomonadaceae > Cellulomonas > Cellulomonas sp. ATA003. The sequence continues at coordinate 1,010,956 of NZ_CP133990.1, read as the reverse complement.
GCACGAGCGGCGCCCGCGGCACGGCGCCCGGGCGGGTGCCGGGGCGCACCACCGCGAGGACGTGGTCCTCCGGGCACGCCGGCTGCGGTGACGTCGGGTGACGTCCGGGTGACGTCCCAGTCCGTGGCGGACCGTGACACCCGCGGCCGACGAGGAGGGCGCCTCAGCGCCGCGGGACCTCGTGCGCCGGCCCGGGCACCCCGGCCGGCGCAATGTCCGGCGACCGCTCGGCGTGCCGCCCGTCCGACACGCGGGTCGCCGCCTCGCCGGCCGGCGGACCCCACGGGTCGTCCGGCAGCCCGTCCGGCTTGACGCCGGAGTGCAGCCAGAGCTCGAAGAACGCGTCGAGGTCCTGCCCGGAGACCCTCTCGGCGAGCGCGACGAAGTCGGGCGTGGTCACGTGGCCGGGACGCTGCGAGGCCCAGTCCCGGAGGATGGCGAAGAAGGCGTCGTCGCCCACCTGCAGCCGCAGGGCGTGCAGCGTCATCGCCCCGCGCTCGTACACCGCGCCGTCGAAGAGCCCGTCGGGACCGGGGTCGCCGATCGGCAGGTCCCAGAACCCGCTGTCCGCAGGGATCGACGCCCGCAGGTCGAAGCCCTCCTGAGCGGTGAGCAGCCCTTCGTGCTCCAGCCACAGCCACTCGGTGTAGGACGCGAAGCCCTCGTTGAGCCAGATGTCCTGCCAGCGGGCCAGCGTCAGCTTGTCACCCACCCACTGGTGCGCGAGCTCGTGCACGACGATCACCGCGCCGAACGTCGGGTCCTCGAAGATGCTGCTCGGGTAGACCGACCGCGTCTGGGTCTCCAGGGCGAAGCCGAGCTCGGCGTCGTCGACGATCGCCCCGGACGCCCGGAACGGGTACCGGCCGAACAGCTCGGAGAGGAACGCGGTGATCTCCGGCTGCCGGGCCAGGACCGCGCGGACGTTCGCCCCCACGGCCGGCGCGACGTCGTCGACGGTCCCGAGGAACCAGCGGGGTGCGTCCGGCGGGCTGCCGTCGGGCGCCGCGGCCGCGACCCAGCCGTCCCACGCGTCGCCGTCGTCCTCGAACGAGGTGCTGCCCTGGCCCGTCGACACGACGACGTCGTCGACGACGACGCCAGGGGCCTCGACCGACTCGTCGGTGACGTAGCTCAGCGACACCTCGACCTGCCCGCCGGCGTACGGCGCGAGGTCGACCTCCCACTGCTCGGGGCCGGAGCCGGCGCCCGAGGCCGCCCACCACTGGCCGGTCGTGCCGCTCGGGCTGCAGCCGTCCGGGGTGGCCGACTGGTAGTGCTCGAGGAACGGGTGGAGCGCGAGCCAGGCGGGGCACGCGAACCCGGTGTCCTGGGTGGTGTGCCCGTGGACGTCCGGCAGCGTGGTCCACGCGTCGGTCCCGGGCACGCGCGCCTCGACCAGGAGGAAGTCGAACGCGGGCTCGGTGTCCCGCTCGACCCAGAAGGACAGCGTGGCACCGGTGGCCGGCACCGTGATCGTGCGTGCGAGTCGCTGGAAGGCCGAGCTGGCGGGGACCGCCATGGCCGCCCGCTCCCCGTCCGCGGCCCGCCGGCGTCGTCCAGCGCCGGGTCGACGGCGTCCCAGTACCGCACGCCGTCCGCCCGGTACGCCGAGAGGTCGAAGTCCCCCATCGCGAGGGTCACGAGGTACGACGCCATCGGGTCCTTCGCCTCCCAGCGCCACGTCGTCCAGCCGTCACGCGTACGCGTGCTGCGCAGGATGCCGTTGGAGGATGCCTCCAGCCCCTCGGGCACCGCGACCTCGATCGTGTACGACGCGGTGTCGGTCGGGTGGTCATTCACCGGGAACCACGTCGCGGCCACGTGCGGCTGCCCGGCGACGAGGGCGCCGTCGTCGGTGGGCATGAAGCCGGACAGGCCCAGGTTCTCGACGATCGGCGCCGGCACGCCGTCGTACCGGACGACCACCCGGAACCGCGAGCGCTCCCGCAGGCCCCGCTGCGGGGTGACGGTCAGCTCGTCCCCGTCGCGCGACCAGGCCGCGGTCCGGCCGTCGACGACGACCGACCGCACCGCCAGGCCGGACAGGTCCAGGTTGAACGCGGACAGGTCCTGGGTGGCGTGCGCGGTGATCGTCGCCTCGCCGACGATCACGTCGGTCGCCGGGTCGTAGCGGACGTCGAGGTCGTAGTGCCGGACGTCGTAGCCCCCGTTGCCGTCCAGCGGGAAGTAGGGATCGCCCACGCCCGCCGCGCCGGGCGTGAAGCTCCGCCCGCCCGGTCCGTGGGCCCGGAGCTCCGGGCCGGGGTCGGCGGCGACCGCAGCCGTCGGGGCGAGGGCGAGCAGACCGCCCAGCGCCAGTGCAGACACCCGTGACCTCGACATGGTCGCCCCCTGCGTCCGGGTCAGCTCAGGTGGCGAACGTATGCCCCGGGGACGGCGGGGCACAACGGGCCCGGCCGGTCAGCTCGCGACCACGACCGACGGCCGCGCGGTCCGCAGGACGAGCGCCACGAGCGCGACGCACAGCGCGACGCCGAGGAGGCCCGCCACGCCCACGAACACCCCGGCGCCGGCGCCGTAGTCCGCGAGCGGCGCACCGGCGAACGCGTGGTCGCGGGCCGCGCCGGCGAACCCGACGGCCAACGCCGTCGCCTCGAGGCCGTCCGGCGTGGCGGCGGCGAACGGCGAAACGGCTACCGCCGCGACCGTGGCCAGGCCGGCGAGCACGACGGCGACCCGGCGCCCCCGGCGACGGGGTGCGACGTCGTCGCCGACAGCGCCACCGCGGCGGGGGCGACCGCGTGCGCCACCGCGACGACGGCGCCCGTGATCACGGCCTCGCCGAGCCCGATGACGAGGTGCACGCCGACCATCTGCGACACGAGGGCCCCGACGGGCACCGTGACCGTCCCTCCGACGGCGAACAGGCCGGCGAACAGCGCCGCCGCGGCCGGGACGCTCACGAGCGCACCGGCGGCCGCCGACCACGGCACGGCCCCGTCCCCGACCCGACGGGCCAGGGCGCCCTGCACGGCGCGGGCGACGCCCCACCCGACGAGTGTGCCCACCACGGCCATCAGCAGGACGTTGGGGCCGAGTGCGGACAGGCCGCCGTCGGCGAACACGACGGACTGGACGAGCAGGACGGCGGTGATGCTGAGCACGCCCAGGGCCGGCCCGAGGAGCGCCGCCGCGAGCGCACCGCCCATGAGGTGCCCGCTGGTGCCTGCCGCGACGGGGTAGTTGAGCATCTGCACGGCGAAGACGAGCCCCGTCGTGGCCGCGGCGAGGAGCACCCGGCTCCGCACGGCGGCGCGGGCGTCGACGGCGTCAGCGGCAGCGGAGGCGAGGTGGCTGAGCTCACCGCGGCTGCGCTGCACCGCCAGCGCGACCGCCGCTACCGCCACCGCGGTGGTCGCGACGGTCGTCTGCGTGTCGAGGAAGTGGTCGGGGAGGTGCATGTCGTTCTCCAGTCGATCGGGCGGTCCGGTTCGGGCGTCGGTCTGTCGGGTCCTTCCCGTGCGTCTCGCGGGTCGGTCGGTCGTCAGGTCTCGCGGCACCCGTCCCGCGACCACGCCGCGGCGACGTCGGTGAGCACGACGCGGTGCACCTCCGTCCCCGCACGTCGGGCGACGGCGCCCGGCTCCTCGAGCTGGAGGACCGTCACCGCGTCGCCCGGCTCGGGCGCAGCGGCGGGGCGACGGCCCACCAGCACGACCGAGTCCAGCACACGGTGGTCACCGAGCACACCGGGTTCGGGCCGCGCACCGTCGAGCCGGAGCTCCTCGTGCAGCACCGGGCCGGTGGGGTCGTCCACGCGCAGGGACGTGAGCAGCCGACCACCGTGCTCCCCGGTCCGGCCCAGCACCACGGTCTCGTGCAGGCAGGCGACCGCCCCCGCCCCCAGCCGGACCGACGTCGTCCGGTGCACGTCGGCGCCGGTGGCGACGACGAACGGCTGGGCGTCCCAGACGAGGACTCCGCCCGCCTCGACCTCCACGTCGACCTCCCACCGGGCGCTCTCGCCGCGACCGTCGTAGGCCACCGTGCCGGACGTCTCGACGAGCTCGAGCACCACCCCGGCTCCCACCCGGACCCGGATGCCCACGTGGTCGCCGCCGAGCAGGAGTGCACCGGTCGCGACCAGCGCGACCCGCAGCGTCCGCCCGTCGTCGTCCAGCGGGTACGGCGCGAGCGCACCGCGGCGCAGGTCGGCCGCCAGCCGCCCGTCCCGGCGCTCGACGTCCACCGTGGTCCAGCCGGCGGGCGCGACGGGCGCGACGGGCGCGACCGCGCGGTCGCCGGCCGTCAGGGTGCTGGTCACGAGCGGGTCGACCGACCGCGGTCAGACCGCCGACGCCACGGCGGCCGCGCCGGCGTGCGGGTGGGTGTGGTCGTGCGCGTGGTCGCCGTGCTCGTGGTCGTGGCCGTGGTCGTGCGCGCCGTCCTCGTCCGCGTGGAAGTGCGGCGCCATGGGACCGGGGTCCTGCGCGACGTGCAGCCCCGCACGGTGGCTGCCGAGCAGCCCGCGCAGCCAGTCGCCCAGGGCCTGCACGGAGGCGGCGTCGTGCCGGGAGAGCGCGAGGACCGGTCGGCCGTCACGTGCCGTCGACGCGTCGGCGACCATGCGCTCGACGTCGACGCCCACGTGCGGCGCGAGGTCGGTCTTGTTGACGAGCAGCAGGTCGGCACGCGCGATGCCGGGGCCGCCCTTGCGCGCGACGTCGCCGCCACCGGCGACGTCCAGCACGAAGATCTGCGCGTCGACCAGCGCCGGGGAGAACGTCGCGGTGAGGTTGTCCCCGCCGGACTCGACCAGGACGACGTCGAGCGGCGCGAAGTCCTGCTCGAGGTCCTCGACCGCCAGGAGGTTCGCGGTGACGTCGTCGCGGATGGCGGTGTGCGGGCACGCGCCGGTCTCCACGGCGCGGATCCGCTCGGGGTCGAGCACGCCGGCCGAGCGCAGGAAGCGGGCGTCCTCGTCGGTGTAGATGTCGTTGGTGATGACGCCGATCTGCATCTCGGCGGAGAGCGCACGGCACAGGGTCGCGATGACCGAGCTCTTGCCGGTGCCGACGGGGCCGGCGACCCCCAGCCGCAGGGACCGGGTGTCCCCGGGGGCGCGGCTCGGTGCGGGCTCGCTGGTCAGATCCATGGTGGACGGCGGGGTGGGTGCGGTGGTGTCAGGCACTGAACAGCCTCTCGGTGGCGACGGCGTGGGTCTCGGCCCGCTCCTCGGTCAGGGGGCACCGGCGGCGGGGATGTCCCGCGCGTCGGTGAGGTGGGACAGGTCGCGCGCCAGGGCGTCGACCGCGGGGGCGGCGGCGAGCACCCAGCCGGTGGTCACGACGGGGTCGACCGGCGCGAGCTTGAGGCAGGCCGACGCGACGGTCTGCACGTCGTCGTACCCCACGAGGCGGGCGACGCCGAGCGCGTCGAGGCCGGCGCAGGCGGCAGTCACGCCGAGCACGACCGCCCGCGGCGGGTTGCGGCGCACCCGCGCCCCACCGTGCGACGGCGCGCCGTCCGCCCCACCCCGGGCACGACGGCGTCGAGCGCCGCGACCGCGGGGTGCCCCGCCCACAGGCGGCGGACCAGGCGCCCGTACCCGCGCCCGAGCTGCTCCGCGGACTGCCGCATCGCGCCGCTGGGGGTGCGCGCCGCCCACGCCCGGCCGACGGCGGCGAGCGCGGCGGTGGCCGCCGCGGGGTCGTCCGCCGCGCCCAGCGCCACGTGGCGGGCGACGACAGCGGTCGCGGCCTCGACCCGGACGACGGTGCGCAGCCGCGCCGCGATGTACGCCGGCACCTGCCCGGGTGGGAGGCCGGCGCGCAGGGCCGGCTCGAGGCCCGAGGACTGGGTGTGCGCACCGGTCGGCAGCCGGGCGTCCGCGAGGAGCGCGAGCAGCACGTCCTGGCTGACCGCCGGGGTCGAGGGCATGAGCAGGTCGGTCATGGGCCGCGTCAGAACATCTGGTACAGCTGCGCCATCGGCAGCCGGTCGGCGGGGGCCGGCTCGACGACGTCGCCGTCGATCTCGATCCGGAACGTCTCGGGGTCGATGTCGATGCGCGGCAAGGCGTCGTTGAGCACCATCTGCGCCTTGCCGACGTCCCGGGTCGGGGTGAGCGGCACCAGTCTGCGGGCCAGGCCCAGGCGCTCCGCGACGCCGTCGGCCAGGGCGGCGGGCGAGACGAAGGTGAGCGACAGCTCGGGCGCGATCGCGTCCGCGAGCGCGGGACGCATGAGCACGGGCTGCGGGGACGGGATGGACGCGTTCGGGTCGCCGAGCGCACCCCACACGAGGGCGCCGCCCTTGAGCACCACGCTCGGCCGGACGCCGAACAGCTTGGGCTCCCACAGCACGAGGTCGGCGAGCTTGCCCGGCTCGACGGAGCCGACGTGCGCGTCCATGCCGTGCGCGACCGCGGGGTTGATCGTGTACTTCGCGACGTACCGGCGGGCCCGCAGGTTGTCCGCCGGCATCCCCCCGCCGAGGTCGCCGCGGCGGTGCTTCATGACGTGCGCGACCTGCCAGGTGCGGGTGATGACCTCGCCGATCCGCCCCATGGCCTGGGCGTCCGACGACGTGATGGACAGCGCCCCCATGTCGTGCAGGACGTCCTCCGCCGCGATCGTCGTGCCGCGGATGCGGGACTCGGCGAACGCGAGGTCCTCCGGCACGCTCGGGTTGAGGTGGTGGCAGACCATGAGCATGTCGAGGTGCTCGGCAACCGTGTTGACCGTGTGCGGCAGCGTGGGGTTCGTCGAGCCGGGGATGACGTGGGGGTGGCTCGCGACCGTGAGGATGTCCGGCGCGTGGCCCCCGCCGGCGCCCTCGGTGTGGAACGCGTGGATGGACCGGCCGCCGATCGCGGCCAGGGTCGACTGCACGTAGCCGGCCTCGTTGAGCGAGTCCGAGTGCAGCGCGACCTGCAGGCCCCAGGCGTCGGCGGCACGCAGCGCGGCGTCGATCGCCGCCGGGGTCGCGCCCCAGTCCTCGTGGATCTTGTACGCGCCGGCGCCGGCCATCGCCTGCTCGCGCAGGGCCTCGGCGCTGACGGTGTTCCCCTTGCCGAACAGCAGCACGTTGACCGGCAGCCGGTCCAGGCTGCGGTGGATCGCGCCCAGGTGCCAGGCACCCGGCGTCACGGTGGTCGCCTTGCTGCCCTCGCTCGGCCCGGTCCCGCCGCCGACGACGGTGGTCAGGCCGGTGGCGAGCGCCTCGACGATCTGCGAGGGCGAGATGAGGTGGACGTGGGAGTCGACGCCGCCCGCGGTGAGGATCTTGCCCTCGCCGCTGATGACGTCGGTGCTCGGGCCGATCCTCAAGTCGGGGTGGACGCCGTCGGCGATGTCGGGGTTGCCGGCGCGCCCGAGCGCGACGATGCGGCCGTCCCGGATGCCGACGTCGGCCTTGACCACACCCCACCAGTCCAGGACGAGCGCGTTCGTGATGACGGTGTCCGGGGCACCCTCCGCGCGGGTGGTGGTGCCCTGGGCCATGGACTCGCGGATCGACTTGCCGCCACCGAAGACGGCCTCCTCCCCGCCGATCGTGCGGTCCTCCTCGACCTCGATCCACAGGTCGGTGTCCGCCAGGCGCACCTGGTCACCGGTGGTCGGCCCGTACAGGGCCGCGTACCGGGACCGCGAGATCTCAACCACGCGCCGCACCGCCGTCGGTCCCGGTCGCGCCGGCGGCTCCGTCGACCGGGCCCAGCTCGCCGCCGTCGGACCGGTCCCGCTGGATGCCGGGCACCCGGCGCGCGCCGCGCAGCGCGACGATCGCGACCTCACGCGAGGCGCCGGGCTCGAAGCGGTGCGACGTCCCGGACGGCACGTCGAGCCGGAACCCCCGGACGGCGTCCCGGTCCATCGCGAGTGCCGCGTTGGCGTCCGCGAGGTGCAGGTGGGAGCCGATCTGCACGGGCCGGTCGCCGGTGTTGACCACGACGACGGTGCGGCGCTCGTGCGGGGCACGGTCCGCGTTGAGCTCCACCGTGCCCGGTGCGACCCGGACCGCGCCGGGTCCGCTGCTGGAGATGCTGGCCATGTCGGCGCCCTTCAGACGATCGGCTGGTGGATGGTGACGAGCTTGCGGCCGTCGGGGAACGTGGCCTCGACCTGCACGTCGGCGAGCATCTCCGCGACGCCGTCCATGACGTCGTCGCGGGTGAGGACCGTGCGCCCCTCCACCATGAGGTCCTCGACGAGGCGGCCCTCGCGGGCACGCTCGATCACCCAGGTGGTGAGCAGGGCGACGGTCTCCGGGTAGTTCAGCCGGACGCCGCGCCCGTGCCGGTCCCGCGCGACCATGCCCGCGACCGCGAGCAGCAGCTTCTCGGTGTCCCCCGACGTCAGGTGCATGCGCGGGACGCTAGCCACGGCCCGTGTCGGTCATGTTTCCGCCGTGTGTGCCCCGGGTATCCGTCGCCGACGACGCCCGTGGCCGGCGAACGGGACGGCCGCCGAGCGGCGTAACGCCGCGTTCATCGACCGCGACCGTCCCGCGAAACACCGCCTCTCTAGCGTTCGGGCCATGCACCGGCGGGTCCCGCCGGCCCCCTCCCGGGCCGCGGACGACCCTGCGACCCGGCGCCCGCAGCCCCCACCGAGAGGCACTCCGTTGACCCCGTCCCGCCTGCGCTCCTTCGCCCTCCCCGCCGCCGCGATCACCGTCGCCCTCGGGCTCGCCGGCTGCGGCGGTGCCCGTGTCGACACGGCCGGCACCTCCGCGACCGCCGGCGGCGGCTCCACCGCCGGCGCCGGCTCCTCGTGCGTCGACACGTCCGGCGACACCGTGAAGATCGGCTTCCTCAACTCGCTGTCCGGCACGATGGCGATCTCCGAGCAGACCGTGCGCGACTCCCTGGACCTCGCGGCCGCGGAGATCAACGCGGCCGGCGGCGTGCTCGGCAAGCAGCTCGAGGTCGTCGCCGAGGACGGCGCCTCGGAGCCCACCGTCTTCGCCGAGAAGGCCGAGAAGCTCATCTCCAGCGACTGCGTCGCCGCCGTGTTCGGCGGGTGGACGTCGTCGAGCCGCAAGGCGATGCTGCCGGTGTTCGAGGGCAACGACTCGCTGCTGTTCTACCCGGTGCAGTACGAGGGCCTGGAGTCGTCGCCGAACATCTACTACACCGGCGCGACGACGAACCAGCAGATCGTCCCGGGCATGGACTACCTCAAGGAGCAGGGCCGCACGAAGGTCTTCCTCGTCGGGTCCGACTACGTGTTCCCGCAGACGGCCAACAAGATCATCAAGGCCTACGCCGAGGCGAACGGCATCGAGATCGTGGGCGAGGAGTACGCCCCGCTCGGCCACACCGACTTCTCCACGATCGTCACCAAGCTCAACGCCTCGGGTGCGGACGCGGTGTTCAACACCCTCAACGGCGACTCCAACGTCGCGTTCTTCAAGGAGTACAAGAACGTCGGCCTGACGCCCGAGTCCGTGCCGGTGGTGTCGGTGTCCATCGCGGAGGAGGAGGTCGGCGGTATCGGCGTGGAGAACGTCGAGGGCCAGCTGACCGCCTGGAACTACTACCAGACGGTCGACAGCCCCACGAACGCCGCATTCGTCGACGCGTTCCAGGCCGAGTACGGCGCGGACCGCGTCACCTCGGACCCCATGGAGGCGGCCTACACCTCCCTCTACCTGTGGAAGGGCATGGTCGAGAAGGCGGAGTCCTTCGCGACCGAGGACGTCAACGCGGCCGCCGACGGCATCACTTTCGAGGCGCCCGAGGGCACGGTCACCGTCAACGGCGAGAACCACCACATCGCCAAGACCGCGCTCATCGGCGAGATCGGCGCGGACGGCCTCATCCACACCGTCTGGGAGTCGGACGGCGCCATCGAGCCCGACCCGTTCCTCGAGGGCTACGCGTGGGCCGAGGGCCTGTCCTGACGCCTCGCCCGCTCCCCGGGTCACCACCCGTCTGACCCCCGCCCGGCCCGGCGCCCCGTGCGCCGGGCCGGGCCCCCACGGAAAGGAGGCGAGATGGACGCGCTGCTCTCCCAGCTGTTCGCCGGCCTGAGCGTCGGCTCGGTCCTGCTGCTCGCCGCGCTCGGCTTGGCCCTGACGTTCGGCCAGATGGGCGTCATCAACATGGCGCACGGCGAGTTCATGATGGCGGGCGCCTACACCGCCTTCGTCGTCCAGGGCCTGCTCGGTGACGCCGGTCTCTCGCTCCTGGTGTCGCTGCCGGTCGGGTTCGTCGTCGGCGGCCTGCTCGGCCTTCTGCTCGAGGTGACGCTGATCTCCCGGATGTACAAGCGACCACTCGACACGCTCCTGGTCACCTGGGGTGTGGCTCTCGTGCTGCAGCAGGTGGCCCGCGACGTGTTCGGCGCGCCGAACGTCGACGTGCGGGCGCCCAGCTGGCTGTCCGGCGCCGTCGAGGTGCTGGGCCTGGCGGTCCCCAAGACGCGGCTGTTCATCATCGCCGTCGCGATCGTCTGCGTCGTCGCGCTGTCCCTGGTGCTCAAGCTGACCCCCTCGGCCGGCGCATCCGCGCCACGGTGACGAACCGCGACCTCGCGGAGACGTCCGGCATCTCCACCCGGGCGACGGACCGGCTGACCTTCTTCATCGGGTCGGGCCTGGCGGGTGTCGCCGGCGTCGTGCTGACGCTGCTCGGCTCGGTCGGCCCCACGCTGGGCATCAACTACATCGTCGACGCCTTCCTCGTCGTCGTCGCCGGCGGCATCGGGCAGCTCAAGGGCACCGTGATCGCGGCGTTCGCCCTCGGCCTGCTCCAGGCCGGCATCGAGTACTCGACGACGGCGAGCATCGCCAAGGTGCTCGTGTTCGTCGTCATCGTCGCCTTCCTCCAGGCGCGACCGCAGGGCCTGGTGCAGGTCCGGACGAGGAGCCTGGCATGACCCCGACCAGCTCGACGACGACGCGTCGTCGCCCCACCCTGACCCGCCCCACCCTGAGCCGGTCGAGCCTGCGCGCGCCGGCGGGCTTCGCGCTCGCCGCGGTGCTGCTGCTGGCCGTCGCCCCGGCCGCGCTCTCCGACTTCCGCCTCAACCTGCTCGCGAAGTTCCTGTGCCTGGCCATGGTCGCCGTCGGCATCGGTCTCGCCTGGGGACGCGGCGGGATGCTCACCCTCGGGCAGGGCGTCTACTTCGGGCTCGGCGGCTACCTCATGGCGATGCACCTCAAGCTGACCGACGCCGGCCCGGGGGCGTCCCGGACTTCATGCTCCTCTACGGCGACGGCACCGTGCCGGGGTGGTGGGAGCCGCTGCGCAGCCCCGTGGTGACGCTGGTCCTCGTGGTGCTGGTGCCGGTGGCGCTGGCGACCCTGCTCGGCCTGGCCGTGTTCACCCGGCGGGTCCGCGGCGCCTACTTCGCCATCCTGTCCCAGGCTCTCGCGGCGGCGTTCGCGATCCTGCTGGTCGGCCAGCAGAAGGTCACCGGTGGCACCAACGGCCTCAACGGGTTCCGCAGCTTCTTCGGCTACGACCTCGCCGACCCGGTGAACAAGCGCATGCTGTACGTCATCGCCGCGGTCACGCTGCTCGTCATGGTCGCCGTCGTCCGGCAGCTCATGGTGTCCCGCTTCGGCGAGCTGCTCGTCGCGGTGCGCGACGGCGAGAACCGGGTCCGCTTCCTCGGATACGACCCGGCCCGGGTCAAGGTGGTCGCGTACGCGATCGCGGCCGCGTTCGCGGGCATCGGCGGCGCCCTGTTCGTGCCGATCGTCGGGATCATCTCCCCCGCCGACGTCGGCGTGGTGCCGTCCATCGCCTTCCTCGTCGGGGTCGCGATCGGCGGCCGCGCGACCCTGCTCGGCCCCGTGCTCGGGTCGATCGCGGTCGCCTGGGCGCAGACGTCGCTCTCGGAGCAGTTCCCGTCCGCCTGGACCTACGCCCAGGGGGCGCTGTTCATCCTCGTCATCGCGTTCTTGCCGGGCGGCTTCGCGTCCCTCGCCGGGCTGCGCGCCGCCGTCCGGCGACGTCGCACCGGCCCTGCCACCGACCCCGCCACCGACCCCGCGCGCGCCGACGACGGCGCCTCGGGCCGCACCACCACGGCCGACGTCGACGGGCCCCGGCACGCCCCCGCCCCACCCGACCCTCAGCCCCAGCCCGCCGAGCCCGCCGGGAGGCCGTCGTGACCGACCCCCGCTTCACCCACGACTACCTCGAGGTCCGCGGCCTGCGGGTCGACTTCGACGGCTTCGTCGCCGTCGACGGCGTCGACCTCACCGTCACCAGCGGCGACCTGCGGTTCCTCATCGGCCCGAACGGCGCCGGCAAGACCACCATCGTCGACGCGATCACCGGCCTGACCGCCGCGACCGGCTCCGCCCAGTTCGGCGGCGTGGAGCTGCTCGGCCGGTCCTCGCACCGCATCGTCCGGTCCGGGGTCGGGCGCACGTTCCAGACGGCGAGCGTCTTCGACGAGCTCAGCGTGCTGCAGAACCTCGACATCGCTGCCGGCGCGGGGCGCCGCCCGGGGTCGCTGCTGCGGCGCCGGGCCTCGGTGTCGCCCGAGGTCGAGGAGGCGCTGGAGACCATCGGCCTGGCCGCCCTGCGGGACTCCCCGGCCGGGATGCTCGCGCACGGCCAGAAGCAGTGGCTCGAGATCGGCATGCTCATCGTCCAGGACGCCCGGCTGCTGCTCCTCGACGAGCCGGTCGCCGGGATGAGCCACGCCGAGCGCGAGCAGACCGGCGAGCTGCTGCACCGCATCGGGGTGCAGCGCACGGTGGTCGTCGTCGAGCACGACATGGAATTCCTGCGCCGGTACGCCTCCTCGGTCACGGTGCTGCACCAGGGGCGGGTGCTGGCCGAGGGCACCGTCGCGGAGGTGCAGGCCGACCCGCGCGTCGTCGAGGTGTACCTCGGCTCCGGCGGCGGCACCCGCGGCCGACGCCGGCGCGGCGGCACGCCCGTCGCCGGTGCCACCAGCACTCCCCTGCCCGCCCGGTCGGCAGCCTCGGCCGGATCCCCCACCCGCACGGAGGTGTCGTGATGCTCCAGCTCACCGGGCTGCGCGTCGGCTACGGCCGCACGTCGGTCGTCCACGGCGTCGACCTCGAGGTGCCGGACGACGCCGTCGTCGCCGTCATGGGGCACAACGGGGCGGGCAAGACGACGCTGCTGCGCGCCGTCGTCGGGCTGCTGCGCCCGCAGGCCGGGGCCGTGCTGCTCGATGGCGAGGACATCGCCCGGCTGCGGCCCAGCGCACGGGTGCGGCGCGGGCTCGCCTACGTGCCGCAGGGTCAGCAGTCGTTCGGGCAGCTCACCGCGCGGGAGAACCTGCAGCTCGTCGCGGACGCGTCCCCGGCCGGCGGGGCCGCACGGATGGCCGACGCGCTGGACCTGTTCCCCGCGCTGCGCGAGCTGCTGGGGCGGCGGGCCGGTCTGCTGTCCGGCGGCCAGCGCCAGCAGCTCGCGATCGCCCGCGCGCTGATCACCGGGCCCCGGCTGCTCATCCTCGACGAGCCGACCGAGGGCATCCAGCCCTCCGTCGTCGCCGAGATCGAGGACGCGATCCTCACCCTGACCGACGCCGGCGGGCTGTCGGTGCTGCTCGTGGAGCAGCACGTCGGCTTCGCGCTCGCCGCCGCCCAGCGGTACTACGTGCTGGAGTCCGGGCACGTGGTGGACACCGGCGTCGGTGGCGAGGAGCGCGAGGGGCTCGTCCGGGCGGCCATGGCGATCTGACCCCGGTCGGGGCGGCTGGTCGGCGACCGCGCCGTCAGCGGTGGTCGCGCCCGGCTCGGTACAGCCGCATGGCCTGGGTCGCCGTGTCGCGGAGCGCAGCGGCGGCGACCGCCGGGTCGAGCGCCTCGGCCAGCGGCAGCGGCCGGGTGTGGATGGGCAGGACGGCGTCGAACAGGTCGCCGGTGGCGCCCAGCGGGTGGTCGACCCGCCCGGCCAGCCCGACGACGACGCCGCCCGCCACCCGCCCGCGCCGCGCCACCCCGGCCGGCGCCTTGCCGTGCGCGGTCTGCGCGTCCAGGCACCCCTCCCCGGTCACCACGAGGTCGACGCCGCCGGCGAGCGCGTCGTCGAGCCCGGACTCGCGGGCGACGGCGTCGAAGCCGGGCTCGATCCGGCCGCCGAGCGCGAGCACCGCGGCCCCGGTCCCGCCGGCTGCCCCCGCACCCGGCCGGTCGAGGTCCCGGCCGGTCGCCGTGCCCAGCACCGTCGCCCACCGGGCCAGCCGCGCCTCCAGGTGGGCGACCTGCTCGGCGGTGGCGCCCTTCTGGGGTCCGAACACCGCGGCCGCGCCGGCCGGCCCGAGCAGGGGGTTGGTCACGTCGGTGAGCGCGACGAGGTCCACCGCGGCGAGGTCCGGCAGGGTCGACGCGTCGAGGTCGTCGAGGTCCCACAGCGGGTTACGGCCCGCGGTCGCCGCCGGGGACAGCCGGACCCCGAGGGCCGCGAGCAGACCGGCCCCGCCGTCGGTCGTCGCGGTCCCGCCCAGCCCGACCAGCACCCGGGTCGCCCCGGCGGCGAGCGCGTGCCGCAGCTGCATCCCGAGCCCGGCCGAGGAGGCGCGGGGCGGGACGGTCGCGTCGACGGCGCCCACGAGCGGCAGACCGAGGGACGACGCCGCCTCCACGACGTACGTCCCGTCGTCGAGGCGCAGGAGGTCCGCCCGGACGGGGCGGCCCAGCGCGTCGACGGTGTCCACCGGCACCCGCACCCCCGCGCCCGGCGTGGATCGCCGCGAGGGTGCCCTCCCCGCCGTCGGCGACCTGCAGCACCCGGACGTCCGCGGTCGGGTCGGCGGCGAGCACACCGTCGCGCACCGCGCGGCCCGCGGACGCGCTGTCCACGCTGCCCTTGAACGAGTCGAGCGCGACGAGGACGCGGGTCACGGCACCAGCCATGCGTACCCGTGCGGTCCGAGCCGGAGAGCCGTGTGCCGCTGCCCGGTCAGGACGTCCGTTCCGCCCAGGCCGGGCAGGGTCACCGGCTCGGCGCTGACGTTCACCACGGCCACCACCTCGTCCTTGCTGCCCGCAGCCCGCCGGACGACGAGCACACGCTCGTCCCGGGTCTCGACGCCCTGCGGCGCGAACGGCGAGAAGCCCGGCAGCGTACGCCGCACCCCGAGAAGGTGGCGCAGACCCTCGAGCATGCCGGACCGGCGCGGTGAGGACGCGAGCTCGGCGGCCAGCCGGTCGGCGTCCAGCACCTCCCGGTTGATCCGGCGCGGGATGCCGCTGGCGACCATCCCCGCGCGGTCCTGCCGGGAGCCGAGCAGCGAGTGGTGGTAGATCGCCGGCACGCCCACCAGGGACAGCAGGATGGCGTGCGCGGCGAGGCCTCGGGTGACCGCCGAGGCGTCGGGGTCGGGGTCGCCCGGCGGGACGAGGGCGTCGAGGTAGTTCGTGTTGAGCTCGTAGACCTGCTCGGACCCGTCGGGGCGGCGTGCCATGGACACCTGCCCACCGCGCGCCAGGGTGCGCTCCACGAGCAGGGCGCGGTCCTCGTCGGACAGCAAGCCCTGGGTGGGGCGCACGCCGATGCCGTCGTGGCTGGCGAGGAAGTTGAACCAGGTCGCGGTCTCGCTCACCGGGCCGATGCCGGCGGCCCACGCGGTGAGCGCGGTGGAGCGTCCGGTGACGAACGCGTGCAGCACGAGCGGTGGCAGGGCGAACTGGTACACCATGTGCGCCTCGTCGGAGCCGTCGCCCAGGTAGGTGATGTTGTCCTCGTGCGGCACGTTCGTCTCGGTGAGCAGCAGGGTTCCCGGGCACAGCTCGTCCACGAGCGCACGCCACACCCGGATGACGTCGTGGGTCTCGGGCAGGTGCAGGCAGGTCGTCCCCGACCGCTTCCACAGGAAGCCGATCGCGTCGAGCCGGACGGTCGTCGCGCCACGGGCCACGTACCCCAGCAGGACGTCGGTGAGGTCGAGCAGGACCGCCGGTGTGCGGACGTCGACGTCCACCTGGTCCGGCCCGAAGGTGGTCCACGCGTGGGCGACCGTGCCGTCGGGGCGCCGGTACTCGTGCACGAGCGGCGTCGTCCGGGGGCGCACCACGCTGCTCGTGTCCCACTCGGGGCCCGGGTCCAGGAAGTAGCCGGCGTACCGGGGGTCCCCGGCCAGCCAGCCGGTGAACCACGGGCTCGAGGCGGAGACGTGGTTGGCGACGAAGTCGAGCATGACGGCGTGGTCGGCGCCCAGCTCGGCGACGTCGTCCCAGGTGCCCAGGTCGGGGTTGACCCGCCGGTGGTCGACGACCCCGAACCCGTCGTCGGAGGTCCACGGGTAGATGGGCAGCAGGTGCACGTCGGTGACGGCGTCGCGCACGTGGGTGCGGAGCAGCTCGGCCAGGGTGTGCAGCGGCGCCTGCCCGGGGCGGCGGAACGCGTCGCCGTAGGTGATGAGGTAGCTCGTCGACTCGTCGGGCCGTCGGTCGCCGCGGCCGCCGAGGTGCGGGGCCCAGCGGTCGGCGAGGTCGAGCAGCCCGGTCAGCACCTCGTCGGCCCGGTCCGGGTAGAGCCCGGCGACCAGCGGGCCGAGTCGCTCTCCCAGCGCGTCACGGTTCATGGCACCCCTCCCGTCAGCAGACGCCGCACGGCGTCCATCCCCCAGTCGTCCAGCTCCGCGACGCGGTCGGAGAAGGACCGCAGACCCGGCGCCGCGCCGACGACGGCCGCCCACTCGGCGCGCAGCGCGAAGGACGGCCGGGCGACGAGGCAGTCCGGGTCGGTGGTCCACAGCCGGCCGTCCTGCCACGCCCGCGCCTCGAGCGACATCCGGCCGCGCAGCCCGTGGGACCCGTCCTCGCCGCCCTCGTGGAAGGTGTCCGGCGAGACCCGCATGGCGTCGACGAGCCCGACGCTCGGCAGCAGGGGCGCACCGCAGCCGAGCAGGTAGGCGTCCTCGCCGAGCACACGGCGCACGAGCTCCAGGCCCGAGCGGTACGCGGCCACGGGCGTGACGTCGTCGCGCCGCGGGCCGGGGACGGCGCCCGCGTAGAGGAAGTCGAGCTTCGCGTACTCGACGCCCAGGTCGCGCAGGCCGGCGAGCACGTCGGCGAGGTACCCCTGCACGCCGGGGTGGGTGAGGTCCAGCCCGGCGAGGTCCTGACCCCAGTTGTGCCCGGCCGGTCCGACGAGCCAGTCCGGGTGCGTGCGGGCGACGTCGGAGTCGACGCCGACGACGAACGGCGCGAGCCAGATGCCGGCCCGCCGGCCCGTGTCGCGGATCGCGGCGACGACGTCGGGCAGGGACCCGAAGCCCGGCCGGGGGCGGGTCCACTCCCCGTGCCCAGACTCCAGCCGTCGTCCACCTGGACGACGTCGACGGGCAGGTCGTGCGCGTCGAGCGCGGCGAGGTTCTCCAGCACGTCGGCGGCGGTGACGTCCTCGAAGTAGCGGTACCAGGTGCACCACACGCGCGGCGGCGGCTGCCCGACGCGGGCGCCGGCGGCCGCTCCGAGCCGGTCGCCGTGGGCCCCGAGCGCGGTGAGGCCGGTGTCGCGGGCTCCGGCGTCATGGATTCCGGCGTCGCCGTCGAGCCCGGTGCTCCACGCGCCCACCGGGCCGTCCGCGGTGACGACGACGCGGTCGCCCCGCCACACCGCGCGCAGGCTCGGCACGGTGGTGGTCGCGTCCAGCGTGCCGAACGTGCGTGCGGGAGAGCCGTCCCCGGGGTCGACGACGAGCAGCCCCTCGCCCTGCACGCCGTCGGCGGGTAGGTCCACCCCGGGCCGGAAGCGCATGAGGTGCTGCCACGCGTGCTCCGGCCGGTGCGCGGCGTCGTCCGCGGCGTACCAGGTGGTGGGGCTCCAGCTCTGCCAGCCCTCGGCGTACACCCGGGCGCCCGGACCGACCGGGACCTCGTCGACGACGGTCATGCGGTCGCCGCCTCGGACGGCACCGGCGTGCGGCCGGCGGGCTCACCGGGGCGGGTGAGCACGAGGCCGTCGGGGTGCACCGGGGCGCCGCCGGCCTCGGCCGAGTCGCGTGCGGCGAGCCCCAGCCGGACGGTCGCGGAGACGTGCGCGGCGGAGTGCTCCGGCTCCCGGCCGTCGGTGACGGCGGACAGGAGCTCGCCCATCGTCCCGGCGAACCCGTCGGTGAACCACTGCCCGTCCAGCGCGTACCGGGTCCGGGTCGTGCCGCGCTCGAGCTCGAGCGCGTCCGAGCCGAGCAGCACGCTGCCGCGCAGCGTCCCCTGCGTGCCGTGGACCCAGAACGGGCAGCCGCCGGTGCGGGTGCGGGCGTCGCCGACGACGCGCAGGGACGCGCTCGCGCCGGTGTCGCACCCGACGTGCACGGTGGCGCCCCACGGGTTGCGGGCGTCGTCCGGCTGGCCGGGGACCCGCGCGTCGGACGCGGCCACCGTCGTGACGCGGGTGCCCTCGAGCCAGCACCGGGTGATGTCGAGCCAGTGGACGAGGTAGTCGGTGAGCAACATGTGCGGCACGTCGTCGAAGGGGGTGCCGGCCAGGGGTGGCAGCGGCTTGTCGTGCAGGTGGGTCACGCCGACGACGTCCCCGATCGCGCCGTCGCGCACGAGCAGCGTCGCGAGCCGCCAGGCCGGCGCCCACCGGCCGTTCTGGTTGACCGCGACCCGGACCCCGCGCCCGGCCGCCACGGCGAGCACCCGCTCGAGGCGCGGCAGCTCGGCCGGGTCGACGAGGAGCGGCTTCTGCGCCAGCACGTGCTTCCCCGCGGCGACGGCGGCCTCGATCAGGTCGAGCCGTCCCGCCGGTCCGGTGGCGAGGTCGACGACGTCGACGCGCGGGTCGGCCAGCAAGGAGGCGACGTCGTCGTGCACGGTCGGGATGGCGAAGCGGCCGGCGAGGTCGTGGGCGTGGGCCGGGGTGCGGGAGGCGACGGCGACCACGGGCACGCCCCAGGCCGCGTAGGCCGGCAGGTGCGCGGTCCGGGCGATGGCGCCCGCCCCGACGACGCCGACGCCGGGGCGGTCAGCGGGGTCTCGGCCGGGCAGCTGCGGGCGGTGGTCGGGCACGGCGGCGGGTGCGGTCACGGGGTGCGCTCCGGGGCGGCGTCGAAGCGCAGCACGACCTGCAGGACGTCGGGGTCGCCCCGGTCCAGCCGCTCGAACGCGGACGCGACGGCGTCGACGGGGACCTGCGTGACGAGGGCGGGCGCGTCGACGGCGCCGGAGAGGAGCTGCCCGACGACGGTGCGCGCCAGCCGGGGCTGGTCCCACCGCCCGCCGAGCCCGACGGGCACGCCGGAGATCTGGCTGGCGACGATGCGGACGCGGTTGTGGTGGAACTCCTCGCCGAGCCGCAGGTGCGCCGCACCACCCTGGTAGAACCCGCCCGCAGCGACGGTGCCCTCGACGACGACCGACCGGACCGCCTCGTGCAGCGCACGGTCCGAACCGGACAGCTCGACGGCGCTGTCCGCGCCTCCGCCGGTCAGCGCCCGGACCGCCGCCCCCGCGCCGCCGGGCACGGCCGCGTCCACGGTCTCGGCGGCGCCGAACCGGCGCGCGATTTCCAGCCGCGTGGGCTGGGCGTCGACCGCGAGCACCCGAGCACCGGACAGGGCCGCGAAGCGCGTGGCGAGCAGGCCGATGACCCCCTGCCCGAAGACGGCGACCTGCTCGCCGAGCCGGACGTCGGCCGCCAGGACGGCGTTCAGCGCCACCGACCCCACCCGTGCGAACGTGCCGAGCACGGGGTCGGCGTCCGGGGGCAGCACCCGCCAGGCGAGCGAGGCCGCGGGCAGCACCACGTCGCTGCGGTGCCCCCAGATGCCGTGGACGACGTCGCCCACCCGGGGCGCGTCGACGTCGTCGGCCACCTCGACGACCTGGCCCACCTCGGAGTAGCCCCAGCCCTGCACGGGGTAGCCGAAGCTCGGCTCACCGGGCACGAACAGCCGTCGCCCGGAGTCCCAGGAGGAGGTCAGGTACGGGTTGGTGCCGCGGTACGCGGTGAGCTCGGTCCCGGCCGAGATGCCCGAGTACCAGGTGGCGACCCGCACGCTGGCGGGGGTCAGCGGCATGGGGGCGACGTCGGCGAGGTCCACCCGGTGCGGGCTGGGGAACTGCACGATCTGGGGCACGACGGCGTGACCTCCTCAGCCCTTCTCGGCGCCGGCGGTCAGGCCGCCGACCAGCAGCCGCTCGGAGGCGAAGAACAGCACGATGATCGGCAGGGTGAGGATCACCGAGCCGGCCATCAGCACCGTCGTGGGGACCTCGATGCTCCCGGACAGCTGCGACAGACCGAGAGAGACCGTCCACCGGTCGCGCCGCTCCACGAGGAACAGGAGCGCGAACAGGAACTCGTTCCACGCGATCATGAAGATGAACAGCCCGTTGGAGACGATCGCGGGCATCGCGAGCGGCAGGGCGATCTTGCGCATCGCCTGCAGTCGGGTGCAGCCGTCGATGGCCGCTGCCTCCTCGAGCGAGGCCGGGATGGTGTCGAAGTAGTTGCGGAGCATGTAGATCGACACCGCAGCGACCTGCGCGACGTACACGACGAGCAGCCCGACGAGGGAGCCCCGCAGCCCGATCCGGGTGAAGAACACGAACAGCGGGACCGCGAGCAGGATGCTCGGGAAGAAGTACACCGCGAGGAACAACCCGGAGATCTGCCGCCGTCCGAAGAACTCCAGCCGGCTGACCGCGTACGCGCCGGGGATGGCGACGAGCAGCGACAGCACCACGGTCGCCAGGGCGACCACGAGCGAGTTGCGGATGAAGGTCATGAACCCCTGGCCGCCGCCGGCGACCGAGGTCAGGACGTCGGTGTAGGTCCCGACGTTGATCTCGCCGAACGAGACCCAGAGCTTGCCCGGGTCCTGCAAGAGAGCGTTCAGCGGCCGGAAGCTCAGCACGACCATGTAGTAGAAGGGGAACACGGCGGCGATCAGCAGCCCCGCGATGACGAGCGGCCGCAGGACCGTCAGCAGCCGGTTCTCCAGGGCGTCGCGGCTCATGCCTGGTCCCCCTTCCGTCCGAAGCGCTTGAGGTAGATCCCGACGAGCACGGCGAGGATCACCGCGAGCACGAGGGCCTGCGCCGCGGCGGCGCCGATGTCCCCGCGGGCGGTGAGGTAGTCGAACACCCGCACGGAGACGACCTCCGTGCCGGCCCCGCCGCCGGTGAGCAGGTAGATGTCGTCGAAGTTGTTGAACGTCCAGATGAACCGCAGCACGGACAGCACCGCGATGGTCGGCACGAGCTGCGGCCACAGGATGTAGCGGAACCGCTGGCTGGGGGTCGCGCCGTCGACGCGGGCGGCCTCGTCGAGCGTCTCGGGCACGGCCTGCAGTCGCGCGGTGAGGAACAGGAAGGCGAACGGGAAGGACCGCCAGGCCTCGAAGAGGATCACCGTCACCAGCGCGGTCGGGACCTCGATCTCCCAGCCGAGCAGCGACATGGGCGTCGAGCGGGCGGAGAGGAACGCGACGGGGTCGTCCCAGCCGAGGTACGTGGTGCCGATGTGGTTGACGAACCCGAACTGCGGGTTGAGCATCGTCGACCACACGAACGTCGCGGCCACCACGGGCGCCACGTACGGCAGCAGCATCGCCGCGCGGACGGCGCCGCGGCCCGGGAACGGGCGGCGCAGGGCGAGCGCGGCGCACAGGCCGATGGTGATCGCCAGGCCCGTGCCGAACACCGAGTAGAGGACCGTGGTGAGCAGCGCCTGGAGGAACCCGGGTGAGGACAGCACCCCGGTGAAGTTGTCGAGCGTGTACGCGCCGAAGAACCCGGTGGTGCGGATGTTGAGCAGCCGCACCTCCTGGAAGGCGAGCGAGACCGTCCAGAGGATCGGCAGCACCACGACGACCGTGACGATGAAGAACGTCGGGGAGATGAGCGCGAGCCCGGTGCGCGACTCCTCGCGGGAACGGGCCGACCGTCGACGGCGGCCACCGGGCCCCGGCTCGACCACCTCGGGGGCGCGGGGGCCGGGCCGGTGACGCCCGACCCCCGGCGAGCTGCGTCACTGCAGCGACTCCGCGATGGAGCGCACCGCCTCGGCCGCGCTCTGCGCCGCCTGCTCCGGGTCGGTGCCGTTCGCCACCTCGCTCACCGCCTCGGCGACCGGGTTCTCGCCCTGGGTCGCGCCGAGCAGGTCACCCTGACCCTGCGTGATGCCCCACCGCGCGAGGTCCTCCGGACCGGTCGCGACCGCGTCGAGCACCTCCGGGGAGTAGAAGTCGGACAGCGGTGCCTTGGTGTCCACCCCGACCGGCAGCTGCGCCCAGGCGTCGGAGTAGACGGTCGGCTCCTCGGGGGTCCCGGTGCGGACCGGGACCTTGCCCTCGGGGGCGAAGGCGATCCACGGCTCGTAGCCGTCGGTGAGCATGTGCTCGACGAACTCCTGGGCGGGACCGGTGTTCGCGCTCGCCGTGATGGTCCAGGACGTGATCTCGCCGAACTGCGCCGGCGTGGTGCCGTCGGGGCCCTCGATCGCGGTCACGACGCCGGTGTTCTCGGCGAGGAACGCGGGGTTGGCGGCGCACTCGGGGCAGGTCGGTAGGGCGTCGTCGCGCAGGCCGGCCATCTCGTCCAGGACGAAGGTCGACCAGACGAACATCGCGGCCTGGCCGGCGAAGTACGCCGCGCGCGTGGTGTCGACGTCCTGCGCACCGGGGACCGAGTACTCGGTGACGAGGTCGCCGTAGAACCTGAACGCCGCGACGCACTCCGGGGAGTCCAGCTGGACCTCCCCGTCGGCGTCCACCAGCTGGCAGTCGTTGCCGAGCGCGACGTGCTCGAAGGTCTGCTCGGTGAACGCGTCACCGGGTGCGGTCGCCCCGACGAAGCCCGCCATGCCGTCGCCGTCGAGCGTCTGCGCCGCCTCGAGGATCGCGTCGTAGGACGTCGGTGCGTCCAGGCCCGCCGCCTCGAACAGGTCGGTCCGGTAGTAGAGCATCTGGGTCCACGACTCGCTGGGGACGGCGAGCTGGGCGTCGCCGTCCCGGGTGAGCTCGATGGCCTTCTCGGAGAACGTCGAGGGGTCCAGCGTGTCGAGGACCTCGCCGACGGCCTCGGTGTCGATCAGCTCGTTGGTGGACAGCGTCCGCACCTGCGGCAGCGAGACCCCGCCGATGACGTCCGGCAGGTCGCCCGCCGCGGCGGCCGACGTGATGAGCTGGCTGAACTGGTCCTCGCCGACGGAGACCAGCTCGATCTCGGTGCCGGATGCCTCCGAGTAGTCGTCGACGATCGCCTGGGCCGCGGCGACACGGTCCGGGAGATCCTCCTGGATCCAGACCGTCAGGCCGTCGCCGCTCGCCGTGCCGTCCCCGCCGCCGGTGCCGCCGCCGCCGCCGTCGTCGCTCGTGCAGGCGGTGAGGGTCAGGGCCGCCACCGTCGTCATCGCCACTGCTGTGCCACGTATCTTCACCGTGCGCCTCCTCGCGCTGGGTGGTGCTGCGGACAGGTTCGGGACGTCGTCGTCCCGGGCTGATATGCAAAGACGCTAGACATAAGATGAATAGCGGTCAATCACTTTTCGATCACGACTCGGACGGGAGTTCCACCCATGCCCGGACCGGGCGACGTCCTCGAGCTCATCCGCAGCGGGCGGGCGGTCACCCGTGGTGACGTCCTCGCGGTCACCGGGCTGTCCCGGATGACGGTCGCCGGGCGCGTCGACGCCCTGCTCGCCGCCGGCCTCGTCGTGGAGAACGGCACGGATCGCGTCACGGGCGGTCGTCGGCCGCGCCGGCTGGAGTTCAACACCGCGCACGCACACCTGCTCGCCGCGACCGTCGAGACGACCCACACCACGATCGCCGTGACGGACCTCGCCGGACGCATCGAGCACCGGCGACGCATCGACCTGGCCGTGGCGGCCGGACCGGCGCGGACCCTCGAGGCCATCACCGCGACCGCCCTCGACCTGCTCGAGCGCGCCGGCATCGCCGCAGGGCGGGTCGGCGGGATGGGCCTCAGCGTCCCGGGGCCGGTGGACCCGGACACCGGCCGGCCGTCCCAGCCGCCGATCATGCCCGGCTGGGACGCCTACCCGGTCCCCGACCACCTGCACGACGCGCTGGGCGTCCCGGTCCTCGTCGCCAACGACGCCGACGCCGCCGCGCTCGGCGAGCAACGCGCGGGCTACCCCGGCTCGCGATCGCTGTGCCTCGTGAAGGTCTCGACCGGGATCGGCACCGGCATCGTCATCGACGGCCGGGTGTACCGGGGGGTCGACGGCGGCTCCGGGGACATCGGGCACGTCCGGCTGGCCGGGCACGAGGACGCGGTGTGCCAGTGCGGCGCCCACGGATGCCTCGCGGCCGTCGCCTCCGGGCGGGCCGTGGCCCGGGCCCTGACCGACCTCGGCACGCCGGCGACATCGGGGTCGGACGTCGGCGCGCTGCTGGCCCAGGGCGACCCCGACGCCCACCGCCTGACCCAGGCGGCCGGCCGCGTGATCGGCGAGGTCATGGCGACGGTGGTGTGCCTGCTCAACCCCGGGGAGGTGGTGATCGGCGGCGCCCTCGCCTCCGCACCGCTGCTGGCCGGCGTCCGCGAGACGCTGTACCCGCGGTCCCTCCCCGTGCGACCCGGCACCTCACGGTGCACCTGGCCGGGCTCGGTGAGGACGCCGCGGCGGCAGGGCTGGCCGCGATGCTGGTCGAGCGGGAGTACTCGGCGACGGCGGTGAACGCGGCGCTCGGGGCGTAGGCCCGGGTCGCCGAGAGCTGCCCCCGCACGGGCGCTCGGTGACGGCGGGCGGCACGTTAGGGTCGCTCGCGTGACGGTCGACGACGACTGCAGCACCACGGACGCACCCTCCGCGCACCCACCGGACCCGCCCGACGGCCCGTTCCGCCTCGGGCGTGCGGTCGCGAGCCTGTACTCCGACCTACGCCTGACCCCGACGCTGCACAGCCTGCTCGAGCACAGCCGGCCGCTCGTCGGGGGGATCGCGGGCAGCATCTCGGTGGTCGACCACCACGCGGGCACCTACAGCAAGGTCGCCGAGCGCGGCATCCTGTGCCGGCTCGGTGACACCTTCTCCCTCGCGGACGGCGCGACCGGGCACGCCGTCGCGCACCGCGGTCCGGTCGTCATCGACGACTACTCCGCGCTGACGTCACGTCACCTGCCGCCCGACCACCCCGCCAACCGCGGGTCCGTCGTCGCGGTGCCGATCTGGTGGCGTGGGGACCTCATCGGCGTCAACGTCGCGTTCGCCGGGCGGCGCCGCCGGTTCACCGCGGCCGAGATCGACCGGCTCGACGTCCTCACGCAGACCGCCGCCGGCGCGATCGTGACCGCCGGGTCCGGTGAGCCGTCGCTCGCCCGGCTCATCCGCGACCGCGGCCAGGAGCCCGACGCCGGCACGCGTGCGCCGACGACCCTGACCGAGGTCGGGCGCGTGCGCCCGGTCCCCGCCACGCTCGCACGGGCCGCCCTCGACCTCGTCGCGTCCGCCGAGCGTGCCGCCGCGCGCGGTGAGCCGCCGTCGCGCCTGCACGTCGCGCTCGTGCACCGCAGCAGCACCCTGCGGCTGCTCATCCAGCACGAGGGGGCCGGTGGCGCCGGACGCGACGCGGTCGACCGGATCGACGACGCCGAGCGCCGCGCCCTGCACGCCCTGGCCGCCGGGACCGGCGGTGCGGCCGACGTCGCGCACGTGCCCGGCTGGGGCACCCTGCTGCGCGCGGACCTGCCCTACACCGACCTGCCGCCGGCGCCGATCACCGACGCCGCGGTCACCGACGTGCCGCTCGCCGCGCTCGCCCCCGACCATCCCGCCGGTCCTCGGGTCGCGGCGGTGGAGGCCGCCGGCCCCACCGCGACCAGCCCGCTCACCGCCCGGGAGACCGAGGTGCTCGCCCTGGTCGCGAGCGGCCTGGCGGACCGGGAGATCGCCCGTCGCCTGGTCGTGTCACCCAAGACGGTCGAGAAGCACGTGGGCGCCGCGATCCGCAAGACCGGCACCCGCAGCCGCACCGGTGCGGCGGTGCACGCCCTCGAGCGGGGGTGGATCTGAGCGGAGGATGGGGGCTTTCCCCATGCCGCCGGGACCCGCCGCCGGGGTCCACTGGTGTCGCCGGGCGACGACGCCCCGCCGCCGGACGGCCCCGCGCCGACCTGGCGCCCACCGGCGTAGGGAGACCGGATGCCCGTCGTCCCGCTGAAGGACCTCCTCGACCGGGCGCTGGCCGACCGGTACGGCGTCGCGGCCATCAACGTCGTCAACGACCTCAGCATCGAGGCCGTCCTGGCGGCCGCCGTCGAGGAGAACGCCCCGGTCATCCTGCAGACGTCGGTCAAGACGGTGCGGATGTACGGACGTGACCCCTCTACGGCATCTTCTCCGCGCTCGTGCGCGACGTCCCGGTCCCGGTCGCGCTGCACCTGGACCACTGCCCCGACCGGTCCGTCATCACCGACTGCCTCGAGGGTGGGTGGAGCTCGGTGCTGTTCGACGCGCACGAGCTCGACGTCGCGGAGAACCTGCGGCAGACCACCGAGGTCGTCGCCGAGGCACGCCGGCACGGCGCGCACGTCGAGGGCGAGATCGAGGGCATCCAGGGCGTCGAGGACGGCGTCGGCTCGGACGACTCTCCGGTCATCCAGACGCTCGAGGTCGCGGTCGACTTCATCCGCCGCACCGGCATCGACTGCTTCGCCCCCGCGATCGGCAACGCGCACGGTCAGTACACCGCCGCACCGACCCTCGACCACCAGCGGGTCACCGACCTCGTCGAGGCCACCGGCATCCCGATGGCGCTGCACGGCGGGACCGGCCTGACCGACGAGCAGTTCACCGACCTCATCGCCCGCGGCTGCGCGAAGGTCAACATCTCCACCGCGCTCAAGGAGGCCTACCTCAAGGCAAGCCTCGCCCACCTGCAGGAGGCGGAGGCCCGCGGCAGGTGGGACCCGCCGGCGCTGTTCACCGCGCAGCGGACCGCCGTGCTGGAGATGGCGCGGAGCCACATCCGGCTGTTCGGCAGCGCGGGGCGTGCCGCGTGACCGCGCTCATCTTCGACTGCGACGGCGTCCTGGGCGACACCGAGCGCTACGGGCACCTGCCGGCGTTCAACGCGACGTTCGCCGCGCACGACCTGCCGGTGCGGTGGAGCGAGGACGACTACGCCGAGAAGCTGCGGATCGGCGGCGGCAAGGAGCGCATGGCGAGCCTGTTCGCCGACCCCGAGTTCGTCCGCGCCGCCGGCATCCCCGACGACGACGCCGCCCGCGCCGACCTGCTGGCGGCCTGGCACCGGGACAAGACCGCCCGCTTCACCGCGCTCGTCGCCGACGGCGCGATCCCGGCCCGGCCGGGCATCGCGCGCCTGGTCACCGCCGCGCTCGACGCCGGCTGGACGGTCGCGGTCGCCTCCACGTCGGCCGAGCCCTCGGTCCGGGCGGTCCTCGCCCACGCCGTCGGTGACGAGACCGCCGCGCGCGTCCCGGTGTTCGCGGGCGACGTCGTGCCGGCGAAGAAGCCGGACCCGGCGATCTACCTCCTCGCGGTGGAGCGACTCGGGCTGGACCCGGCCGACACGCTCGTCGTGGAGGACTCCCGCAACGGCCTGCTCGCCGCGACCCGCGCCGGACTGCCGTGCCTGGTGACCGTCAACGGCTACACGCGCGACGAGGCGTTCGACGAGGCCGTGCTCGTGGTCTCCGAGCTCGGCGACCCCGGACGCCCCCGATCGAGGTGCTCGCCGACCGCGCCGACGTCCGCCCCGGTGACCACCTGACGCTGGACGACCTGCGGGCCTGCCTCGCGGCCGGCAGGAACCCGACCGCGCCGACCGACCCCGCCGACCCGACCGCTGGAGGTGACGCATGACCGGCAGCGCCCAGGACGTCGAGCTCGTCGTCCGCACGATCGCCCGGACCGCCGTGGAGAACGAGACCTACTTCGGCGAGCTGGACGCCGTCGTCGGCGACGGCGACTTCGGCTACTCCCTCGCCCGCGGCTTCGAGAAGCTCCTCGAAGGCTGGGACGACCTCGATCGCACCGACATCGGGACCTTCCTCAAGAAGGCCGGCATGACGATCACGTCGCGGATCGGCGGGACGTCCGGACCCATCTGGGGCACCGCGTTCCTGCGCGCCGGGATGGTCGCCGGCGGCGCGACCACCCTGACCGGTGAGCAGGTGGTCGCGATGCTGCGCAGCGCGGCCGAGGGCATCAAGGCGCGCGGGCAGTCCGACGTCGGCGACAAGACCCTGCTCGACGCGCTCGTGCCGTTCACCGACCGCCTCGAGGACGAGCTGCGGTCGGGCGCGGACGGCGCCGCCGCGCTCGCCGCCGCCACGACCACCGTGCGCGAGGCCGCCGAGGCGACCCGCGACATGGTCGCCCGGCGGGGGCGCGCGTCGTACACCGGCGAGCGGAGTAAGGGCTCGGTCGACGCCGGCGCCATGGGGCTCGCCGTGATCATCGAATCCATCAACCAGGTGTGGCAGACGGAAGGAGTGTCGTGAAGAAGTTCGTCAACGACCCGAAGAGGTTCGTCCCGGAGATGCTCGAGGGCATCGCGCTGGCCAACCCGGACACGCTGACCTACGTGCCGGAGTTCAACCTCATCATGCGCTCCGACGCGCCCCGCGAGGACAAGGTGTCGATCGTCCAGGGCTCCGGGTCCGGGCACGAGCCGGCCCACGTGATGATCGTCGGCCGCGGCATGCTCGACGCCGCGTGCCCCGGCGACGTCTTCGCCGCCCCACCCATGGACTACGTCTACGAGACCGCGAAGCGGCTCGCCTCGCCGAAGGGCGTCCTGCTGCTGGTGAACAACTACACCGGCGACCGGATGGCGTTCGACATGGGCAAGGAGATGGCCGAGGCGGACGGCCTCAAGGTCGAGATCCTCATGGTCGACGACGACGTCGCGGTGAAGGACTCCACGTACACGATCGGCCGGCGCGGCGTCGCCGGGAACTTCTTCGTCATCAAGGCGGTCGGCGCGGCGTCCGAGCGCGGCGCGGACCTCGACGAGCTCCTGCGCATCGGCCGCAAGGTCAACAGCGTCACCCGCTCCATGGGGGTCGCCCTCACCGCGTGCACGCCGCCCGCGAAGGGGTCGCCGCTGTTCGAGCTCGGCGCGGACGAGATGGAGTTCGGCGTCGGCATCCACGGCGAGCCCGGCCGCGAGCGCCGGCCGCTGACGAACGCCGACGCGATCGTCGACGAGCTCGTCGAGGCCGTGGCGAGCGACCTGCCGTTCGCCGACGGCGACCGTGTCGCGCTCATGATCAACGGCCTGGGTGGCACCCCGATCAGCGAGCTGTACCTGCTGTTCCGCCGCGCGCACGGGCTCCTCGCGGAGCGCGGCATCACGGTCGGCCGCAGCTACGTGAACGAGTACTGCACCTCGCTCGACATGGCGGGCGCGTCGCTGACGATGGTCCGGCTCGACGACGAGATCGAGGAGCTCCTGGCCGCCCCGGCGGAGGTCGCGATCCGGGTGTTCTGACCGGCGACGGTGTCCAGGCCGCGGGACGCGGTGACCGCAGCCTGGACACCGCCGTGGCACGTGGCTAGGTTCGGCGGCACCCCCGGGGAGCGCTGTGGAGCGCTGAGAGTGCGGACCGTCCGCAGACCCGTCCACCTGATCCGGTTCGTACCGGCGTAGGGAGCAGGGCACCGCCCGACGCGCGCGCGTCGGGCGGTCTCGACGTACCCGCGGGCCCTTCTGGGAGGGACCGCCATGACCACCACCACGCACGTCACCCGTCCGACCGGCAGCCTGACCGGCACGCCCGACGACGCGACTCCCGCGCGCCTCGGCATCGGCGCCCGGTTCAGCCTGCACCCGCACACCGGCGACTTCGTCGACGTGATCTTCGGCGCGCTCGCCGACGCGGCGGACGCCGGGCTCACCGACGGCCTCGTGCTCGAGACCGACGACGTCAGCACCTACGTCGGCGCGGTCGACGCCCCGGCGGAGCAGCGCATCGTCGGCTACCTCGCCGGTGTGCTCGCCGCCGCGTCGCGCCGGACCGGCGGTGGGCACGTCGTCGCGCACGTGCTGCTGTCCCGCGGGTGCCCCGGCGAGGTCACCTGCGACCTCACCGTCACCGGGCTGCCGGCCGCCGCGCCGGTCGAGATCGCGCCGACCGGGGTCGCCGCGACCGCCCAGTGGTCGCTGTACCCCCTGCTCGACGGCGGCAGCGACGCGGGCAGCCACATGGCCCCGATCGAGGCCGCGATCGAGCGGGCCCGCGCCCGGGGCACCGCGACGGGCTCCGTCCACTACGCGACCCGGCTGACCGGTGACATCGCCGAGGTGCTCGCGACGGCGGCCGACGCCTGGGCCGAGGTCGGTGCGCACGTGCCGCACGTCGTCACCCACCTGACCGTGTCCGTGGGCTCGCCGAGCCCCGCCGGCGCCTGAGCGGCAGGGACGGACATGACCACCACCGGCTCCCCCTCCTCCGCCTCCTCCCCCGCCGCCTCGTCCGCCCGCGCGGCCCGCACCCGCCGCACGGCGTGGGACCTCAAGGACCTCGTCCTCGTCGTCGTGCTCGGCGTCGTGTTCGGGTTCGCGTACTGGGCCCTGGTCCAGGCGTGGAACGGCCTGAGCATCCTCATGGGCCCCGCGGGCGACCTCTCCCAGCACGTCCTGCTCGGCGGCTGGCTGCTCGTCGCCCCCATCGCCGTCGCGATCGTCCGGCGGCCGTTCGCCGGCGTCGTCGCCGAGCTGCTCGCCTCCGTCGTGGAGTTCGTGTTCCTCGGCTCACCGGTCGGGCCGCTGCTCATGGTCGCCGCGATCCTGCAGGGCGCGGGCAGCGAGCTGCCGTTCGCGCTCACCCGCTACCGGCGGTTCGGGTGGACCGTCTTCGCGGTCTCCGGGCTGCTCGGCGCCGGGCTGGTGTTCTTCTGGTCGGCGTTCCGGTCCGGCTGGTACGGCCAGGAGATCTTCTTCCTGCGGTTCGGCATGCAGCTCGTGTCCGGAATCGTGCTCGGCGGCCTGCTCGCGAAGGTGATCGTGAGCGCGATCGCGCGCACCGGCGTGGTCGACAACTTCGCGATCGGTCGCGACGCGGTCGGGCGGTGAGCGCGGACGAGGCGGTCCTCCCGTCCACCGGCGCGGCCGAGGCGGCGCACGTCGCCGGGTCGGCGCGGGCCGCCGAGACGGCGCGGGTCGGCGCGACGGCAGAGGCCGGCGCGACGGCAGAGGCCGGCGCGACGGCAGAGGCCGGCGCGACGGCAGGGGCCGTCGTCGAGCTCCGCGACGTGTCGGTGCGGTTCCCGCGCCATCCCGAGCCCGTGCTGCGCGCGGTGTCGCTGCGGGTGGGCCCGGGTGAGCAGGTCGTGGTGCTGGGCCCCTCCGGGTCCGGCAAGTCGAGCGTGCTGCACGCCGTGACCGGCGTCGTCCCGCACGCGGTGCACGCCGAGCTCACCGGCGAGGTGACGGTGGTGGGGACGACGACGGCGGACACGTCCGTCGTCGAACGGTCACGCCACCTCGGGGTGCTCGCGCAGGACCCAGCGTCGGCGGTGTGCCTGCCGTTCGTCGAGCAGGAGCTCGCGCTGCCGCTGGAGAACGACGCCGTCGACCCGGCGGGGATCGGGCCGCGGGTGGTCGCCGCTCTGGCCACGGTCGGCGCCGGGCACCTGCGTGACCGCGCGACGGCGGCGCTGTCCGGCGGCGAGTCCCAGCGGGTCGCGCTCGCGGCGGCCCTGGTGACCGAGCCCGCGGTCCTCCTGCTCGACGAGCCGACGTCGATGCTCGACCCCGACGGCGTCGCGTCCGTGCGGTCCGCGGTGCGGTCCGCGGTGCGCACCGGGCCCGGCGAGGTGCCCGGCGAGGTGCCCGGCGGGGATCCGGGCGACGCGGCGAGCGAGCGGGCGGGCGGCGGGGCGACCGGGACGGTCACGCGGCCCCGACCGGCGGTCGTCCTGGTCGAGCACCGGCTCGACGAGTGGGCCGGCCCGGCCGGCACCGCCGGACTGCCCGCGCGGGCGCTGGCGCTGAGCGAGGACGGCAGGGTGCTCGCCGACGGCCCGACGGCGGTCGTGCTGCGCGACCATGCCGCGCGCCTGCACGCCGCGGGCTGCTGGCTGCCGCTGGACGCCGAGCTCGTCGCGCTGACCGGGGTCGAGGGCGGGCTCGCGGCGGAGGCCAACCGGCGCTTCGTCCTGGGTCTGGCCCACGACGTCCCGGCTGCCGCTGCGGCCGCCGCCGGACCGGACCGTCCCGGGACCGACGACCCCGCGCCCGTTCTCGCCGCGCGCGGCCTGGCGGTCGGGCGCGACGCCGCCGGTCCGGCTCCGCGCCGGGGCGGGCGGGGTGGGCACGGCCGGCGACGAGGTCGCCGGCCCGAGCCGGCGACCGGCGCGCCGGCGGGCGCCGTGCTCGCCGGCGTCGACCTGACCGTCCGCCCGGGCGAGGTCGTGGCGCTGCTGGGCGCGAACGGCGTCGGCAAGACGACGCTGCTGCTCACCCTCGCCCGGCTCCTGCCCCCGCTGGCGGGCCGCGTCGAGGGCCCCCGCCCGGGGCTGGTCTTCCAGAACGCCGAGCACGGGTTCGTCGCGCACACCGTCGCGGGCGAGATCGCCCACGGGCTGCCGGCCGACGTCGCCGCCGCGGTGGTCCCCGAGCGGCTGCGGCGGCACCGGCTCGAGCACCTCGCCGACGCCAGCCCGTTCCGGCTGTCCGGCGGGGAGAAGCGGCGGCTGAGCCTCGCGGCGATGCTCGCGCACGAGCGCCCCGTCCTCCTCGCCGACGAGCCGACCCTCGGCCTGGACCGCCGCGACACGCTCGCCACCGTCGCGACGCTGCGGGCCGCCGCCGCGGCCGGGACCGCCGTCGTCCTGGTGAGCCACGACCTGCGCACGGTCGTCTCGGTCGCGGACCGCGTCGTCGTCCTCGGCGGGGGCGGCGTGCTCGCGGACGGCCCGACGGCGGCCACGCTGCGCGACACCGCGCTGATGCGACGCGCCGGGCTGGCCGTGCCGCCGCTGGTCGCGTGGCTGCTCGAGCACCTGCCGGACAGTGCGGTCACCGCAGTCGTGCGCCGGCTGGACGCGGCGGTGGCCCGATGAGCGCGCTGGGCCGCACGGTCACCGACTCGCCGCTCGCGCGGCGCAATCCGACGGTCAAGCTCGCGCTGCTCACCGTGGTCTCGGTGGTCGTGCTCTTCGTGCTCGACCCGCTCACCCCCGGGGTGCTCTACGGCCTCGCGCTGGTCGGCGTCGTCGTCGGGACGCGGGCCGCGCCGCGCACGCTCGCGCTCGCGCACGTGCCGTTCGTCGCGTTCGCCGTCGGCGTGCTCCTGGTCAACGCGCTGTCCCGGCCCGGGACGGTGCTGTGGACGGCGGGGCCGCTGCGGGTCACGCAGGAGGGCGTCGAGATCGGGACGGCCCTGGCCGCCCGCACCCTGCTCAT
The DNA here is from genome assembly GCF_031582905.1 of Cellulomonas sp. ATA003. NCBI lineage: Bacteria > Bacillati > Actinomycetota > Actinomycetes > Micrococcales > Cellulomonadaceae > Cellulomonas > Cellulomonas sp. ATA003. The sequence continues at coordinate 977,688 of NZ_CP133990.1, read as the reverse complement.
CGGGGTGCTGGCGGTCGGCTTCCTGCTGTCGACCGACGGCGTCGCGCTCATGACGAGCCTGCGCAGCAACGCCCGGCTCAGCCCGCGGGTCACCTACGCGGCGCTCGCCGGGTACCGGATGCTCCAGGAGATGCCGCGCGAGTGGGCGACCCTGCAGCACGCGCACGCCGTGCGGGCTCCCCTGCGCGACGACGGCCGGGCCGTGCTCGGCGTCCGGCACCACGCGGGCGTCGTCTTCGGGCTGCTCGTGGTCTCGCTGCGCAAGGGCGAGCGCATGTCGCAGGCCCTGGAGTCCCGCGGTCTCGGGCGGACACCGCACACGACGTGGCGGCCCGTGGCGGTGGACCGCCGCGACGCCGGGCTCGTCGTCGGTGTGCTCGCCGTGCTCGCCCTCGTCCTGGCGCTCAGCGCCGTCCTCGACATCCTGGAGGGTCCCGGTGCGCTCACCCGCTGACACCATGCACCTGATCGCGATGGTCACCCCGCCGACCAGCCAGTACGCGGAGAACTGGCGTCATCCGCTGAGCCGGACCGACTGGCTCGACGCCCGGTTCTACGCCGACCTCGCCCGCACGCTGGAACGCGGGTGCTTCGACATGATGTTCCTGCCCGACGCGCTCGCGGTGCCCGAGGACCACACCGGGGACTACGCGACCACGGTCCGGACCGGCGGCAAGGGCACGATCTACCTCGACCCCGTGGTCGTCGCCGCCGTCGCCGCGGGCGCCACGCAGCACCTGGGGCTCGGGGCGACGGTGTCCACGACGTTCCTGCCGCCGTACGCGATCGCCCGCACGCTGCTGACCCTCGATCACCTGTCCGGCGGGCGGACGGCGTGGAACATCGTCACCTCGACCACCGACGCCGAAGCCCGCAACCTCGGGCTGCCCGCGATGCCGCCGAAAGGTGAGCGGTACGACCACGCCGACCGAGTCGTGCAGACCGTGCTCGACCTGTGGGACACCTGGCAGCCGGACGCGCTGACCCTCGACCGGCCGGGCCGCGTCTTCGCCGCCCCGGCCCGGATCGGTCGCATCCCGGCCCGCGGCGACGGTCCGCCGCTCAGCCGGGGGCCGATCACCCTCCCCCGCAGCCCGCAGGGTCGGCCGGTGCTCATGCAGGCCGGTGCCTCCGACCGTGGCAAGGCATTCGCCGCCCGGTGGGCCGAGGTGGTCTTCGCCAGCGCCGACTCCCCCGAGGCGATGCGCGCCCTGCGGACCGAGCTGCGCGAGCGGGCCGCCGCGCACGGGCGCGACCCCGACGACCTCCGGGTGCTCCCGGCCGTCCAGCCCGTCGTCGGGCCGACCGACGCGGCCGCCCACCGGCGCGTGACAGAGCTCGAGGACCTCCTCGACGAGTCCGAGGTGCTCACGGTGCTCGGTCGGCTGCTGCACGCCGCCCCGGACGAGCTCGACCCCGACGCCGACGCCGCCCGCCTCATCGAGGCCCACCGCGGCTCCACCGGCAGCGACGGGTTCGAGGAGATGCTGCTGCGCGCGTGCCGTGCCGAGGGGCTCACCGTCCGGGACCTCGCGGTCCGGCAGGCGATGACGCAGCTCAAGCCCCAGCCGACCGGCTCGCCGGCCACGGTCGCGGAGTACCTGTGCGACCTGTTCGACTCGGGCGCCGCGGACGGGTTCGTCGTGATGTCGGCGCTCTACCCGTCGTCACTCACGGAGTTCGTCGACGGTGTGGTCCCCGAGCTGCAGCGCCGGGGCCGGTTCCGGCGCCGGTACGACGGGACGACGCTGCGCGATCGGCTGGGGCCGTCGTGCGGTGATGGCTGGTCGGCGCCGGGAAGCAGGACGACGTCGGCGGCGTTAGCCTCCAGCAGCGTCCAGCGTCGAACGCGTCCTCCCCGCTGTCCGCCTGAAGGGCGCCCCATGACCGACCCGACGTCGTCCTCCCTGCGTGCCGCCCCCGGCGGCACGACCGCCGCTGCCGCACCCACCTCGAGCGGACGGGACCACCGGTGGCTGGGGCTGGCCGTCATCGGCGTCGCCCAGCTCATGGTCGTGCTCGACAGCACCATCGTGAACATCGCGCTGCCCACCGCCCAGGCCGACCTCGGGTTCGACAACGACCAGCGGCAGTGGGTCGTCACGGCCTACTCGCTCGCGTTCGGCAGCCTGCTGCTGCTCGGTGGTCGGCTCTCCGACCTCTTCGGCCGGCGCCCCGCGTTCGTCACCGGCCTCATCGGCTTCGCCGCCGCCTCCGCGCTCGGCGGCGCGGCGACGTCGTTCGAGTGGCTCGTCGCCGCACGCGCCCTGCAGGGCGTGTTCGGCGCCCTGCTCGCCCCGGCCGCGCTGTCCCTGCTCACCACGACGTTCACCGACCCCCGGGAGCGAGGCAAGGCGTTCGGCATCTTCGGCGCGATCGCCGGATCGGGCGCGGCCATCGGGCTGCTGCTCGGCGGCGTGCTCACCGAGTACGCGTCGTGGCGGTGGTGCCTGTACGTGAACATCCTCATCGCCGCGGTCGGCGTCGTGGGCGCCTTCCTCTACCTGCACGCGGTCCCGCGCCCGGCCACGCGTCCGCACATCGACCTGCCCGGCGTCCTGACCGTGACGCTCGGCCTCGTCGCGATCGTCTACGGGTTCTCGAACGCCGAGGTCAACGGCTGGGACGACACGCTCACCGCCGTCTGCCTCGTCCTCGGCGTCGCGCTGCTCGTGGGCTTCGTGCTGCTCCAGCGCCGGGTCGCCCATCCCCTGCTGCCGCTGCGCGTGGTGCTCGACCGCGACCGCGGCGGGGCGTTCCTCGCCATCGGCCTCGTCGCCATCGGGATGTTCGGGCTGTTCCTGTTCCTCACGTACTACCTGCAGCTCACGCTCGGCTTCTCGGCCCTGCAGACCGGCTTCGCCTTCCTGCCGATGAGCGCGTCGATCATGCTGTCCTCGACCCTCGTCGGTGCCCGGCTGCTGCCGCGCGTCGGCCCGCGGGTGCTCGTCACGGTCGGTGGCTCGCTCGCCACGATCGGCATGGTGCTGCTGACCCGGATCGGCGTCGACACCGCGTACGCGACCACGGTCCTGCCCGCGATCGTCGTGCTCGGCGCCGGCCTCGGCCTCATCTTCTCCTCGAGCTTCGCCACCGCGACGTCCGGCGTCGAGCGCCAGGACGCCGGCGTCGCGTCGGCCACCGTGAACACCATGCAGCAGGTCGGCGGGTCGATCGGCACCGCGCTGCTGAGCACCCTGGCCGCCAACGCGACGGCCGACTACCTCGTCGGTCGCGACGCGTCGCCGGCCGTGCAGGCCGCGGCGGCGCTCGAGGGGTACCAGACCGCGTTCTGGGCGTCCGCGATCGGGTTCGCGCTGGTCACCGTCGTCGGGGCGACGGTGCTGCGCGGGCAGCGGGACCGGGTCGCGCGCGCCGCGGCCGCCGCCGACGACGACCGGACGGGTGTCGCGGCCGAGGCGCCGGTCGGGGCGCACTGACGCGTCACTCGCAGCGGGGTCACTCGCAGCCGGGCCGTGCAGGCCCGCGCCGGTCACGGCGCGAGCGGCTCCAGCACGTCGAGGACGGCGCGCCACAGGCGGGACCGCGGGTCGACGACGGCGAAGTGGTCCCCCGGCCCCTCCACCGTGACGACGTCGTCGCCGGCGGCGCGGGCCTGCGTCGCGAAGGCGCGGGCCATGGCCAGCAGGTGCGGGTCGTCGTCGAGACCGCACACCACCGCGAGCGGTAGGCCGACCGGAACCCGCGAGAGCGGTGACGACGCCCGATACAGGTCCGGCGCGTCCTCGGGCCGGGCACCGAGGGCGGCAGCGACTGCGCCGCCACCCAGCCCGAGGCGGTCGCCCGCGACGAGGTCGAGCACGCCGGCGAGGGAGACCGTGAGCGCCGGGCGGACGTGGGGTGCGTGGTCGGTGGTGACGTCCGCGGCGACGTCGGCCGCGAGCCGGATGGCGAGCTGACCGCCGGCGGAGTGCCCGAGGGTCACGACGCGCGCCAGGTCGAGCGGCGCGGCGCCGTCTGCATGCTCGTCGACGTCCGCGAGCGCGGCGAGGGCCGCGGCGACGTCGTCGGTGGTGGCCGCCCAGCCGTGGTCGTCCGGACGCCGGTACTCGACGTTCCACGTCGCCCAGCCGCGCGCGGTGAGGTCGAGCGCCAGGGGCTCCATGAGGTCGCTCTCCCAGCGTGAGCGCCAGTAGCCGCCGTGGACGAGGACGGCGACCGGGTGACCGTCGGGACCGGGCGGCGTCGTCGGCAGGTGCAGGTCGGCGACCTGGTCGCGATCGGGGCCGTAGCGGTGCGTCAGCGCGGGCGGGTGCGTGTGGTGCGCCCACCACGCGTCGACGGCGTACCGCAGGCCGTCGAGGCCGCGGCCCCGCAGGTGCCGGCGGACGGCGGGTGCCTGGTCGCGCGGGCGGCCGTCGAGGTCGAGGCGCAGGACCGGTGCGGCGACGTCGGCGGCGAGAGGGCCGAGGTCGGTCGCCACCCCGGGCACGACGACGGGCTCGTGCCCCCGCGCGGTCGCCGCCGCGATCGCGTCGCGCAGCTCGTCCGGGGACCCGGTCAGCACGAGCTCGCCGGTCAGGCCGCGGGCGTCCAGGGCGGCGTCGAGCACCTCGAGCGACGCGGCGGCGTCCGGCAGCTCGTCCGGGGCCACGAGCACGGTGACGTGACGGCTGGCGTGACCCGTGGCGGCGTCGGGTGTCATGGGACGGGCCGCTCGGTGAGGACGTCCCGCAGGACGGCCAGCCCGTCGTGCACCTCGAGGAACGACGTGCTCAGCGGCGCGGGGCCGATCCGGATGCCGCCGGGGTCGCGGTAGTCGGGGATCACGCCGCGCCGCCACAGCTCGTCGGTGACCTCGCGGAAGTCGGCGCGGTGCAGCGTGACGTGGCCGCCGCGGCGGGCGGGGTCGCGCGGCGAGACGACGTCGACCCCGAGGTCGCCGAACCACGCGTCGACCAGCTCGAGGGTGAACTCGGTCAGCCGGAGCGACTTGGCACGGACGGCGGCCATCCCGGCGCGGCCGATCACCTCGAGACCGCACCGCAGCGGGACCATCGCGAGGATCGGCGGCGTCCCGCTGACCAGCGCGCGGGCACCGGACGCCGGCGCGTACCCGGGCCCCATGAGCATCGGCTCGGCGTGCCCCATCCACCCCTGCACCGGCTGGCGCAGCGTGCCGTGGTGCCGGGTCGCGAGGTAGCCGAACGCCGGCGACCCCGGCCCGCCGCACAGGTACTTGTACGAGCACCCGACCGCGAGGTCGACGTCCCAGTCGTCGAGCCGGAGCTCGACCGACCCGACCGAGTGGCTGAGGTCCCACAGCACGAGGGCGCCCGCGGCGTGGACGGCGTCGGTGATCGCGACGGCGTCGGCCATCCAGCCCGAGCGGTAGGCGACGTGGCTGAACGTCGCGAGCGCCGTCCGGGGGCCGACGGCGGCGCGGACCTCCTCCACGGTGACGCCGGCCGTGGGGTCGGTGTCGATCCACCGGACCGTCATCCCGCGCTCGGCGGCGATGCCCTCGATGACGTAGCGGTCGGTCGGGAAGTTGTCGGTGTCGCACACGATCTCGTCGCGGCCGGGTGGGGCGGCGTCCACGGCCGCACGGACGAGCTTGTAGAACAGCACGGTCGTGGAGTCGGCGACCACGGTCTGCCCGGGGGCGGCGCCGAGCGCGACGCGGCCGAGCTCGTCACCGACCGTCTCGGGCCACTGCATCCACCCGTCCGTCCAGCCGCGGATGAGGCGTCCGGCCCACTGGCCGCCGACGAACTCGGCCATCCGGTCCGCCGTCGCCCGCAGCGGTCGGCCCAGGGAGTTGCCGTCGAGGTAGGAGACGACGTCCGGGGCGGCGTCGAGCAGGAACTCGTCGCGCACGGCGGCGAGCGGGTCGGTCCGATCCAGCTCGTCCGCGCGGGCGAGCCAGTCGGTGCCGACGTGCGGCGTGGCGGTCACGGGTCTCCTGGGTGGGTGCGGGCGCCTCATCCTCGCCGACGACGGCGGGTGGCGGCGCGCGGGGCGGCGTGCCCGGCGTCGGCAGCGGCCCGACGTCATGCCTCGGTCTGCGTCAGCTTGTCCGGGTCCACCACCATCGCGATCTCGCGGATGCGGCCGTCGTCGCCCACCGCGAGGTCGACCACGGCGACGACCGCGTCGCGGTCCCGCACGACGACGCCCGTCCGACCGTTGACCGGCTCGACCGACGGCCGCAGGTCCGCGCTGTGCCGCTGCTGCCGGGCGGTCACGCCGAGGAGGTACTGCGCGACCGCCGCCGCTCCCACGACGGGTCGACGCGCCGCACGGATGTGCACCCCGCCGTCCGCGCGCGAGACGACGTCCGGGTCGAGCACCGCCACGAGCCCCTCGAGGTCACCGGCCGCGCACGCCCGCGCGAAGGCGGTGACGACGGCGTCCCGAGCCGGTCCGGCGACCGTCTCGCGCGGCCCCGACCGGAGGCGGCGCCGCGCCGAGGTCGCCAGCTGTCGGCACGCCTCGGGCGTCCGGGCCACCACCTCGGCGACCTCGGCGAACGGCACGCCGAACACGTCGTGGAGGATCAGGCTCACGCGTTCCGCCGGCGTGAGCTGCTCCATCGCGACCAGCAGGGCGAGGGTCACCGACTCGTCCATGCTCACCGCGTCGGCCGGGTCGACCGGTGCCGCCGAGCCGTGCGCGACGGCGCCGACCGACCCGATCAGGGGCTCGGGCAGCCAGATCCCGGCGCCGGCCTCGCGCCGCGAGCGCGCCGACCCCAGCACGTCGAGGCACACCCGACCGACCACCCGGGTCAGCCACGCCAACGGCTCCCGGACGGCGTCCCGCTCCGCCGGCGTCAGCGCCTGCCACCGGGCGAACCCCTCCTGGACGGCGTCCTCCGCGTCGTGCACCGACCCGAGCACCCGGTACGCGACGCCGAACAGGTGCCGGTACCCCACGCTGCCCGGCGCGAACATCAGGCGCCCACCCTGGCCGCGGGCGCGGGCGCGGGCGCGGGGTCCGACCGGGCCGGCCGCGCGACGGGTCCCCGCGGCGACCGGTACCGGCCCGGGTGCACGCTCTCGGTGGCCGGGGCTTCCCCGGCCATCCGGCAGATCGCCTCCTTGACCACGGCGCCTGCCCGGCCCGACAGGGCGAGACGACGGGGGACGTCGTCGGCCCGGACCACCTGCACGTACCCCGCCGGCCGCCCCAGGCTCAGGCACTGCACGAGGTAGCCCACGGACGCGGCCGGCGGCTCCTGCCCACGCAGGACGGCGAGCACGGTCGCGGCCGCGGCACCGCCGAGTGGCAGCGCGGCGGCGCAGCCCATGCGCAGGTGAGCGCCGACGTCGTCGGGCAGCCGGACGGCGTCACCCGCGCCGATGATCGCCGGGTCGTCGACGCTGCGCAGGTCCGCCCCGACCCGCAGCCGCCCGAGGTCGTCGACGCGCAGGCCGCTGCGGGCGGCGAGGTCGGGGGCGCGGAAGGACGCGGCCCACAGGGCGACGTCGAAGGCGACGTCGTGCCCCCGTCGGCCAGGAGTCGGCGGTCCTCGACGCGATCCACGCGCACACCCTCGCGCAGCGTGACGCCGAGCCGACGCAGGCGGCGCGCCACCGATCGGCGCGCCGCGGGGCGCATGGTGGGCACCAGGTCGCCGCCCGTGAGCAGGACGACGTCGGCGTCCGGGCGCCGCTCCGCCACCTCGGCCGCGGTCTCCACCCCGGTGAGCCCGCCGCCGACGACGACGACGCGCGCACCCGGGGCGGCGGAGGCGAGCGCCGTCCGTGCCGCGGTCGCGCCGGCCGACGAGCCGATCGCGTGCGTGTGCTCGTGCGCGCCGGGGACGTCGTGGTGGGGTTCGCTCCCGACCGCGTGGACGAGCAGGTCGTACGGGACGACCGGGTCGGCAGCGACCGGCGCCAGGTGGACGTGGCGGCGGGACGCGTCGATGCGCTCGGCCCGTCCGACGACGATCTCGACGTCCGGGTGCAGGACGTCCCGCAGCGGAACGGACGCCGACACCCGGCTGCCGGCCGCGAGCTCGTGCAGGCGGACGCGGTCCCAGAACACGTCGGTCGGGTTCACGAGCCGGACGCGGGTCCGGGCGGCCTCGGCGGCGGTGAGGGACGCGCGCAGCCGGTTGGCGCACAGGACTCCGGCGTATCCGGCGCCCAGGACGACGACGGTCCGGCGCGGGGTGGGCGTGCTCATGGCGGCTCCTCGAGGTGGACGGCGGGTCGTCACGTCTGACGAGACAGGCCGACCGGATGTGAGGTCGTCACCCTGTGAGGTGGGTCACGAGCCCGCGCGCGCCTCCGCCTCGGCGACGAGCGCCCGCAACTCGGCGACGTCGACCGACCGCGGCGGGCGACCTTCGATGACGAGGCGGTGGGCGGCCGCCTGGACGGCGTCGTTCACCGGCGTCGGGACGCCGTGCAGCCGGCCGAGCAGGCCGATCTCGCCGTTGAGGTAGTCCACCTCGATGCTGCCGGTGCCGCGCGCGAGACTCTGCCACGTCGAGCTGCCGCCACGCGACCCGCCGGTCGACCGGACCTGCACCGCGTCACCGCGCCGCTCGCGCTCCTCGTCCGGCGTCGAGAACGCGATCCCCGCGGCGTGGAGCACCGCCTCCCCCTCGGTGCGCAGCCGGCGGCCGAGCTCGTCGGTGCCCGGACCGTTGCCGCACGCCGCGTCGAGCCCGTTGCGCAGGTTGCTGAGCAGCTTGCCGTGCTTCCAGCGCATGACGTCGGCGTCCTCGGGGGCCAGAAACCGGCTGGCCGCGAGCGCGGTGGCGACCTGCGCCGAGACGTCGTCGAGCGGGCCACCCAGCCGGCCGACCGTGAGCATCCCGGAGTACGGGCCGCCCTCGGCGTGGATCGTCCCGGGCTCGAGATAGGTCGCCGGCAGCCAGACGCAGACCGGGTACACACGCCGGAACACGCGCAGGGCGGCGACCTCGTTCGCGACGCCGTTCTGCGCGACCACGAACGGCAGTCGCGTCGCTGCGGTGCCGGGGGACGCGGCGGTGGCCGGGGTGGCGGACGGTGTGGCGGTCACCGGCGTGGCGGATGGCGCGGCGGTCGCCGGCGTGGCGGATGGCGCGGCGGTCGCCGCGGTGCCGGACGACGCGGCGGTGGCCGCGGTGGCGGACGACGCGGCGGTCACCGGGACGTGGGCCCACGTGTCGAGGACCGCCGGGGTGTCCTGCGACTTGACCGCCGAGACGAGGACGTCGTCGTCGGTCAGCGTCAGCTCGTCCGGTCCCGCGACAGCGGGGACCGGAAGGTTCGCGACGCCGTCGGGGGTGTGCAGCTCCAGGCCGCGCTCGCGCAGCGCGTCGAGGTGGGCGCCGCGCGCGACGAGGACGATGTCGTGGCCGGACTCGTGGAGGCGCCCGCCGATGGTCCCGCCGACCGCACCGGCGCCGATGATGATGAATCGCACCGCCGCATCGTTGCGCACGGGCGAGCGTGGGGCGCGGCGGTGGGGGCGGGGGTGCGTGGTGCGTGGCGTCGCGAGCTAGCGACCAGGGGCGCTGCCGCATGGGCGCGGCGGGTAGCGGCGCAGCGACAGCGCCGGGGCGCAGCGACAGCGCCGGGGGCGCGGCGGCAAGCGGCGCGGCCACACCGGCGCGGCAGGTGGTGGCGCGGCGGCAGCGGCGCGGCAGCTCAGCGACACCGGCGCGGCAGGTGGTGGCGCGGCGACGAGCGGTGGGTGGCGCCGACTGCGGCGGGCAGCGGAGCACGAGGTCGCGCACTCCGGGTGCTCGAGGACCATCCACAGATGGCCGCGCGCTCCCCGCGTGTCAGTGCCGAGCGATAGGATTCGAACATCAGTTCGAGCGTGGAGGTGAGGCGCCATGACCACAGACGCACCTCCACGCGCACCCGGGACCACAACGGCATCCCGCGCCGATGACCTCCCCGGGGCAGCAGCGCTGACAGAGGTCCAGGCGGCGACGGCTGTGCTGTCCCGGCTCCGAGCGCTGACGGCGCACGCCGACTCGTGGGCACCAGAGCTCCGGCGAGAAGTCCTCGCCGGGCTCGGGCACGTGGTGGACGGGATGACCGCGACCCGTGCCGCCGTGCTCGTCGCCGAGCAGCGGTCGGGGGCGTGGCAGGGATCCGGGGACCGGTCGTTCGCGAGCTGGCACGCGCGGACCTCGGGGAACGGCGACCGCTGCGCCACCGCGCAGGTGCGTCAGGCCGAGCGACTCGCCGTCGTGCCGCAGGTGGCTGACGCCGTCGTGCAGGGTCGCATCGGCCTCGAGCACGCCGAGGCGATCGCCGGTCTGGCCGCCACCGGGACACCGGCACAGCAGGAGGCGGTGTCGTCGCCGTCCGCACAGGAGCAGCTGATCGCGTTGGCGGGCGAGGTCGATGCCGGCGCCTTCGGTGGGGCGGTGTCGCGATGGGCGGCGGCGGTCGACCCGGACGCCCTCGAAGCCGATCACCAGGCGCAACGCCGTGAGCGCTTCCTGCACGTGTCGGACACCCCGCGCGGTGCGTTCCTGCGGGGTCGACTGGACCAGGCGGCCGGACGGCGACTTCGCCACGCCCTGGAGGCGCTGACGCCCCGCCCCGCCGCGGACGACGACCGTGACCGCGGCCAGCGAGCCGCGGACGCCCTCGACTCGATGGCGCAGGCCATCCTCGCGGCGGCGGACACCAAGCCGGGCGCCCACGTGCCCCCGCAGGTGTCGCTGATCATGACCCAGGAGGCCTGGGTCGCAGCCCGCGCGCACCGTGACCGGCAACGCGCCGCGGCCTCGTCCGCGGGTGCGGGCTCGGGTGCAGCTGCGGATGCGGATGCGGATGCGCGTTCGGGTGCGGGTGCAGGTTCGGGCGCAGGCGTGGGCAGTGCTGACGCGACCCAGGTCACGCAGGACGCCGGGGCTGCGCCGCACCCGAGCTCGTTGTGCACGCCGGCGACCTGGGAGGACGGCACCCCGGTTCCCGCGAGCGAGCTCGCGATCGCGCTGTGCGAGTGCGACGTGACGCGCATCGCGGTCGACGCGAACGGCGTCCCGGTCGACCTCGGACGCACGCAACGACTGTTCACCGGAGAGCAGCGACGGGCGATCATCGCCCGGGATCGAGAGTGCATCTGGCCGTCCTGCCACCAGCCGGCTCGCTGGTGCCAGATCCACCACCTGCGCTGGTGGGACCGGGACTCCGGCCCCACCAGCCTCGACAACGGTGGCCTGGTCTGCAGCTTCCACCACCAGGAGATCCACCGGCGCGACCTCGTGGTGATCCGCCACGTCGGCTCCGACACGGATCCCCCTGGGCAGGACCACCGAACGGCGGAGGTCGACCGCCGGGCACCGGACGACGTCGGCGTCGCGAGCTGCTCGCTGCCGTCACCTACGAGATCCGTGACCGCTCGGGACGCATCCTCGGTGAGCGACCACGACCACCGGGTCCGCCCACGGGTGCGGCGACGGCGACGACCCCACCCGGAGCGACGGCACCCGCCGCCACGGTGCCGAGCGCGGCCGCAGGAACCGGCGCGATGACGCACGGCTCGACGAGGAACGGCTCGCCATCGGACAGCGGCTGTCGTGACCTGACGCTGTTCGACACCGGCTGAGGTGGCAGCTGAGGTGGCGGCTCAGGTGCCGTCGAAGGTGCCGATTGAGGCCCCGGCTGCGGTGTCGGCTCTGGTCAGGGTCAGTTCCCGGCGCGGGCGCAGGTCGCAGCGCCACCCGCACCCGGGCGCAGGCACGGCTCGTGCGCAGCCACAACGCCCGCTCAGGGCACCGGCTCGCGCAGGCACGGGACCCGGCGTGGGTGGCGAGCCTCCGCGACCCTAGTCCGGCGGAGACGGCTCAGCGCGCGTCGTGTCCCGTGAATCGCTCGGCGCCGCGCTTCGGACTCGTCGCCGTGGCACGCTCGCAGCGCTACCCCGACCACCCGTGACAAGCGACGGAGAAGGACGCATGGAGTACACCAAGCTCGGCAGCACCGGCCTCGACGTGTCCCGCATCGCACTGGGCTGCATGACCTACGGCGAGCCGGACCGCGGCAACCACTCGTGGACCTTGACCGAGGAAGCGAGCCGGCCGCTCCTGAAGAAAGCCGTTGAGCTCGGCATCACGTTCTGGGACACCGCCAACGTGTACTCGGACGGATCGAGCGAGGAGATCGTCGGACGCGCGATCAAGGACTTCACGCGCCGCGAGGACGTCGTGCTGGCGACCAAGGTCCACGGGCGCATGCGTCCCGGTCCGAACGGCGGCGGGCTGTCGCGCCGGGCGATCCTGCACGAGATCGACGCGAGCCTGACCCGGCTCGGCACCGACTACGTCGACCTGTACCAGATCCACCGGTGGGACCCCACGACGCCCGTCGAGGAGACCCTCGAGGCGCTGCACGACGTCGTCAAGGCCGGCAAGGCCCGCTACATCGGCGCGTCGTCGATGTGGGCGTGGCAGTTCAGCAAGGCCCTGCACCTGCAGCGCGCGAACGGTTGGACGCGGTTCGTCTCCATGCAGGACCACCTCAATCTCCTCAACCGCGAGGAGGAGCGCGAGATGCTGCCGCTATGCGCTGACGAGGGCATCGGCGTCATCCCGTGGAGCCCGCTCGCCCGCGGCCGCCTCACGCGCGACTGGCAGGCGTCCACGGCGCGCTCGGAAACCGATGAGTTCGGCAAGACGCTGTACTCGACCGAGGGCAACGACGCCGAGATCGCCGCCGCGGTTGCCGCCGTCGCCACCGACCGTGGCATCCCGCGCGCGCAGGTGGCTCTCGCCTGGGTGCTGCAGGTGCCCGCGGTCACCGCACCGATCATCGGGGCGAGCAAGGCGAGCCACCTCGACGACGCCGTTGCGGCGCTCGAGATCGACCTGACGGGCGAGGAGGTGGAGCGACTGGAGAGCCCCTACCAGCCGCACCCGGTCGCCGGCTTCTAGGCCGAGCGCAGCTCGATGTCGGCGAACGACGTCACGTAGTGCTCGGCGTCGACCGGGACGGCCGCCAGCAGCGGCATGTACGCCACTGCCTCCTCGCGGAGCATCGCCTCGGTCGTGAAGTCGTGGCCGTCCCGGTAGTGGTAGACGAGCCTGACGTGCCCGCGGGGCGGCGCCGCGTGCGGCGGCGCGGGCTGCGGCGGCGCGTTGTCCGACGATCCGGTGTGCCGGTCTGCGGTCATCCCCATGTGATTCCCCTCGACGTGAGCGCGACGTCGCGCTCTGCTCAGGTCCGGCTGCTTCCACCATGACCCTCCGGCGTGGTGAGCGCCATCCGGCGCGCGGGTGAACGGTGGACGCATCGGCAGCTCTTGGGTCCAAGGGCCCGGGGCGGACCCGTCCCGCCCACCTAGCGTGGTGCGGGCCGGGGCGGCACCCGCCGCTCCGCGGTGGTGGACGACGTCGTCGTCGCAGCGCCCGCACCGGCACCAACACCAACACCAACACCAACACCAGCACAACACCGGGAGACCACCGTGAGACGACCGATCGCCGCCGCGACGCTGGGGCTGCTCATCCTGGCCGGCTGCTCGACGACCGGGCCCGGCGCGGCGCCCGCTGACGCGCTCGATCCTGCCGGTGTCTCGACCGGGACGACCGGTGACCTGCTCGCCGCGTACGAGCTGACCGGCATGGACGCGCCCGCGATCATCGACCACCTCGACCGGCTCCCGCTCGACCGACGACCGACCGACCTCATGGCCTCCGTGCGCCCCGACGCGCTCCTGCTCGGCGCGGGCGACGACGAGGTGGTGCTCGACATCCCCGACGACCGCTTCTACGTGTCGGTCGCGCCGTACGCGGACGGCACCCACGACTGCTTCTTCCACAGCCTGACCACGTGCCGCGGTGAGATGCCCGATGAGGAGATCGACGTCCGGATCGTCGACGACGCCACCGGCGAGGTCCTCGTCGACGAGACGACCACCACGTTCGACAACGGCTTCGCCGGCTTCTGGCTGCCCCGCGACGTCGAGGGCTCGATCGAGGTCACCGTCGACGGCCGCACCGGAACCGCGGCCTTCTCCACCACCGCCGACGGCGCCACCTGCATCACCACCCTGCGGGTCGCCTGATCCACCGTGCGGGCCGGACCGCGCGGTCCTACCGTGGACCCGAGCCACGACCACGACGGAGGAACCACCATGGGATTCATCGGCAGAGCGGTGAAGAGCGGGATCGCCATCAAGGCGGGGCAGATGATCATGCGCGAGGCGCAGAAGCCCGAGAACCAGCGCAAGGCCAAGGAGCTGCTGGCCAAGGCGAAGAACCGCAAGAAGTAGGAAGTCCCCTGAAGCAGGGCGGGTCGCGCGTACCCACGCGACCCGCCCTCCGCACGTCCGGTGGGTGCTCGACCCCGTCCCCGATCGCAACCTGGCCGGGCTCGGTATCGGTGACCCGCCGGTCCAAGACGCGATGGGCGACCGGCCACCGGGTCATCGCGACGATCGACCGTCCGCCCGAGCGAGGCGGCTGGCCCCGCTGCCAGGATCAGCCGGTCGGGTGAGCCCGAGCCCGTGGAGCCACACGCTGTCCATCGCGCGCGCGGGCAGCGCGGCCCGCATCGCCCGCAGGGCGTGCGCGTCACGGCCCACGAGGGTGCGAGGCCGGACCCGTCGCGCGGTCAGGACCTGCTCCACCGCGCGGGCGACGGTGTCCGGGGGCGCGGCACCCGCACGGAGCTTCGCGACCAGCTTCCGCTCCCCGCGAAGTGCCGGGCGTAGAGAGCGCGCAGGTCGTCCGGCAGGGCGGCCTCGAGCGTGTCGATGAGGTCGTCCATCGTGTGCCAGGGGTCGGTGTCGATGACCCCCGGCTCGATCAGCGCCACCCGGACGCCGAAGGGTGCGAGCTCGACGCGCAGGCAGTCGGCGGTCGCCTCCAGGGCGAACTTCGAGGCGTTGTAGAGCCCGGTGAATGGGAACGACACCAGTCCGTTGACCGAGGAGACGAACACGATCCGTCCCCGGCTCGCCCGCAGCCGTGGCAGCACCGCCCGGGTGACGGCGAGCGGCCCGACGAGGTTGACGTCGAGCTGCCGGTGCATGTCCTGCCGGGACAGCGTCTCCACCGGCCCGGCGACGGCGATGCCAACGTTGTTGACCAGTGCGTCGAGCCGGTCCGGCAGGACGGCGTCGAGCGCGTCGACGTCGCCGTCCTCGGTCACGTCAAGACGCACCGCGCTGATCCGGGCGGATTCCGCGACGAGCGACGCGGCGGCGGCGGCGGTCCGGACGCCACCGACGACGTGCCACCCCCGGGTGGCGAGGCGGACGGCGACAGCGCGGCCGATGCCCCGGCCGGCGCCGGTGACCAGGACGGTGCGGGTGGCGGTCATCGAGATCCCCTCCGACGGGTCGGCAGGTCACCACCCTGCCGCCGCGACGACACCTCGAGGCGAGTAGTGCGGTACCCGGAACGGCGTGGCTAGCATCACGGCATGGGGCGGCAGTGGCCGCTCACCGGCCGCGACGGCGAGCTCAGGGCGGTCACCGCCGCCATCCGGCCCGGTGCGGCGGGGATCCTCGTGTCGGGAGCCGCCGGGGTGGGGAAGACCCGCCTCGCGCGTGAGGCCGCGGCGCGCAGCCGGGGGCTGTGGCGTGGGCGCTCGGCAGCCGGGCGGCCCACCCGTTCCCGCTCGGCGCGTTCGCCGGGCTCGTCGACGTCCCCGCCGGGGACGCCGCCGGCGCGGTCACCCGCGCCCTGGACGCACTCGTGCGGCGCGGCCGGCTGGTGCTCGCGGTCGACGACGCGCACCTGCTGGACGACCTCTCGGCGGTGGTGCTGCACCGGGTCGTCGTCCGCGGGATCGCCCCCGTCCTCGTCACGGTGCGGGACCGGGAGACCGCGCCCGACCTCGTCACCGCACTGTGGAGGGAGGACCTGCTCCCCGGCTCGACCTCACGCCGCTCGACGCCGCGGCGACGTCGGCGCTCGTCGCCGAGGTGCTGCAGGGGCCGGTCGAGTCCGCGTCCGCCCACCGACTGTGGCGGATGTCCCGCGGCAGCCCGCTGCTCCTGCGGCACCTGGTCACCGAGGAGATCACCTCAGGTCGGCTGAGCCCGACCTCCGGGCTGTGGGCGTGGACCGGTGACCCGCACCTCTCGCCCCGGCTCGCGGCCCTGCTCCAGCACGAGATGGGTGCCCTGGCACCCGCGGTGCGGACCGTGGTGGACCTCGTCGCCCTCGGCGAGCCGGTGGGGGCCGCGACGCTGCTCGACCTGGCGACCGCCGACGCGGTGGAGGAGGCCGAGGGGCGCGGCCTCGTGCGATCGGCCGGCGGCCCCGCGGGACCGGTCGTCCGGCTCGCTCACCCGCTCTACGGCGAGGTGCGCCGTGAGTCGATGGGTGGCGTCCGCGCCCGCCGGCTGCGCGGCCTGCTCGCCGCGCGCCTCGACGGGGAGGCGGATCCCCTGCAGCGGGCCGTCCTCCTGCTGGACTCGGATCTCGCCCCCGACCTCGACCTGTTCCGGCGCGCCGCCGCGAGGGCGCTCAGCTTCCACGACCTGCCGCTCGCCGAGCGGCTGGCCCGCGCCGCCTCGGCCGCGGGGGCGTCCACGGATGACGGCAGCTGGGACGCCCGCCTGCTGCACGCCTCGATCCTGTCCTGGCTCAGCCGCGGCGCCGAGGCCGAGACCGTCCTCGCCGAGCTGGTGACCGACGCACCGAGCGGCGAGCTCCGGGCCCGCGCCCGCGTGTACCGGGCGGGCAACCTGCTGTGGACGCTCGCCCGGGCGGACGAGGCGCGATCGGTTCTCCACGGTGCGCTCGACGCCCCCGACGCGGGGCCGGCCCGTCCGGCGGTGGAGGCGATGGCGGCCGCGCTCGACGCCGCGCTGGGTGACGCCCGGGCGGCGGTGGCCCGAGGCCGCGCAGTGCTCGCGCACCACCCGGACGATCTGGACGACCTCACCCGGACCCTGGCCACCGTCGCGGTGGCGGCCGGCGCCGCGGTCACCGGGCGGACGGATCTGCTCGACCAGGTCGTCCGCGACGGGGGCGCCGTCCGGCTGCCAGGCGCGATCCCGGTGTTCGGCCTGGCCGACTGGGTGCTGCTCGGGTACCGCCTGGCCGGGGACCCCGTGACCGGGGTCGAGACGACCCGTGCGCTGCTGGCCGCGTCCGCCGACCTCCCCAGTCCCGCCCGGGTCATGGGTCTCGTCCTCGCCGGCCACGCCGCGCTCGCGACGGGTCACGTCCGGGAGGCGCTCACACCGCTGCGGGAGGCGTGGGCGGCGCTCGAGCCCTCCCCGCACGAGTTCCGCTTCCGGTGCCGCGCCCTGCTCGCGACGGCGGCCGCGCTGGCTGGGGAGCCCGCCGCGGCACGACCGCTGCTCGACGGCCTGGCCGCGCACCGGCACCCGGCGTACGCGCTGCTCGCACCCGACGACGCTCTCGCGCAGGCCTGGGGAGCCGCGGCGGAGGGCGCGGTCACCGAGGCGGTCCGGCTCGCGCTGGGGGCGGCCGGGCTCGCGCGTCGGCAGGCGTCGCCGGCGCTCGAGGTGCAGGCCTGGCAGGCGGTGACCCAGCTCGGCGGGTCCGCCGACGCGGTGACCCGCCTGACCGCGCTCGTCACCGAGGTGTCCGGGCCGCGGGCCCGCACCGCGCTCGCGCACGCCCGTGCGTGGGCGGCGGCCGACGGGGACGGCCTGCGGGCGGCGTCGGGCGCCTGGGAGCGGTGGGGCGACCTCGTCGCGGCGGGTGATGCGGCCGCCCAGGCCGCGGAGGTCGACCGTCGGCACGGGCGCGCGGGATCGGCCGTGGCGGCCGCGGCCCGTGCCCAGCGGATCGCGGACCGCTCGGGAGCCCGGACGCCCGCCCTGGCCACCGCCGCGCGACCGCTCCCGCTGACGGCGCGCGAGCGCGAGGTCGTCGTCCTGGCGGCGCGCGGCCTGTCCAACCGGGAGATCGCCGGACGGCTCACGGTGTCCGTCCGGACGGTCGAGGGCCACCTCTACCGGGCCGGCCACAAGCTCGACATCTCCGACCGCGCCCGGTTCGCCGACCTCCTCGGCGACGGCTGACCATCCGAGTGGTGCACCACTCGCGACGTCCCCGGCCCCGCGCCGGACGCTGGTCCCCCGACCCGCCACGAGGAGACCACCATGACGATCACGAGCCCCGTCGTCCGCACCGACGAGGGCGCCCACCTGCCCATGATCGACGGCGACCACATCGCGAAGACGACGGTCCGGGACGCGCACGGCACCTTCGAGGTCTTCGAGGTGCACGCGCCCGCCGGCCCGCCCGCCCCGCCTCACATCTCGCCGTGGAGCGCGGTGCTGTACGTCCTCGACGGCTCGCTGACGGTCCTGGTCGACTCCGCGACCTGCGCCGTCGGTCCCGGCGACCTGGTGACGCTCCCGGCGGGGACCCCGTGCACCTTCACCGTCACCGGCGACAACGCCCGCTTCCTGGCGGTCACCACGGGCGACGGCGCGGGGCGGTTCTTCGCCGACGCCGCCGCGTCCGTCCCGGCCGGGCCGCCCGCGCCCGCGTCCATCGCCGCGATGCGTGCGGTCACGGCGCGGCACGGCGTCCGCCTCCCGGAGGGTGATCGCGTAACCCCGGCGTCACCCGGCGGAAACGACGCGCGGACCTCGCCGGTGTGTGGTGGGTGAGGTGACCCCGCCCCCGATCGACCCCACGGTGTGGCGCGTCGTCGGCGCGCCGCTCGTGGCGCCGACGACGCGTGGGCAGCTCGACGGCGTCCGCGTCGCGGTCAAGGACGTCATCGCCGTCGCGGGGCAGGCCCGCGGCGCGGGCGTCCCGGCGTGGCTGACCCACGCCCCGGTCGAGCCCGCGCACGCCCCCGCGCTGGCCGCGCTGCTCGCGGCCGGTGCGCACGTCCAGGGCGTCGCCCGGACCGACGAGCTCGCGTACAGCCTCGCCGGACGCAACCCGCACTACGGCACTCCGCCGAACGCCGCCGTGCGCGGCCGGCTGCCCGGCGGGTCGTCCAGTGGACCCGCCGCCGCGGTGGGGCTCGGGCAGGCCGACCTCGGGCTCGCGACCGACACCGCCGGCTCGGTGCGCGTCCCGGCGTCGTACGGGGGGCTGTGGGGGCTGCGGCCGACGCACGGGCTCGTCCCGTCCGACGGCGTCCTGCCGCTCGCGCCGTCGTTCGACACCGTCGGCTGGCTCGCCCGGGACGGCGCGACGCTCCGGGCGGCGCTGGTCGCCACGCTCGCCGCCGATGCGGCTCACGACGACGCCGGACCGCGCCCCTCGCGCCCGGTGGGGTGGTCCTCGACCCGACGCTCCTGGACCCCCTCGTGCCCGACGTCGCCGCGGCCGTCCGGTCCGCGGCCGCGCGCCTGGGTGCCGGACGGGTCGACGTCGTCGGCGCCGTGGGGTCGCTGACCGACGTCGCGGCGGCGTTCCGCACCGTGCAGGCGGCCGAGGCGTGGCGCGCGCACGGCGACTGGGTCACGGCGCACCCCGGTGCGCTCGGGAGCGACGTCGCCGCCCGGTTCGCGTGGGCGGCGACGGTCTCGTCCGAGCAGGAGCGCGACGGGCGTACGGTGCTCCGCGTGGCCCGGGACCGGCTCGACGACGTGCTCCGCGACCGCGTCCTGCTGCTGCCGTCGGCCGCCGGCCCGGCGCCGAGCGCGACCGCCGACCCGGCCGCCCTCGAGGCTGCCCGCGCCGCGACGCTCGCGCTGACCTGCCTCGCCGGCGTCCTCGGCGCACCGGCGGTCAGCGTGCCGGTGCTGCGCGTGGCGGACGGACCCGTCGGGCTGTGCCTGGTCGGGCCGCGCGGACGCGACCTGGCACTGCTCGACCTGGCACTGATCGACCTGGCCCTCGCGGCCTGCCCCGACCATCCCGGAGGACGTCCATGACGCAGATCCACCCGCCGCACCGCCTGCTCATGGGTCCCGGGCCCATCACGGCGGACCCCGGGTGCTGCGCGCGATGTCCGCGCAGCTCGTGGGCCAGTTCGACCCCGCGATGACCGCGTACATGACCGAGACCGCGGAGCTGTACCGCGGGGTGTTCGCCACCACGCATGCCGCGACCGTCCTGGTCGACGGCACGTCCCGCGCCGGGATCGAGGCGGCCCTGGTGTCGCTCGTGGAGCCCGGGCAGCGCGTCCTGGTGCCGGTGTTCGGGCGGTTCGGCCTGCTGCTCACCGAGATCGCCGCCCGGGTAGGTGCCGAGGTGCACGTGATCGAGCGGCCGTGGGGCGAGGTGTTCGACGTCGAGGAGATCGCCGACGCCGTGCGCCGCGTCCGGCCCCACCTGGTCGCCGTCGTGCACGGGGACACCTCGACCACGCTCGCGCAGCCGCTCGAGGGGCTCGCCGACGTCTGCCACGAGCACGACGCCCTGCTGTACACCGACGCGACGGCGTCGCTGGGCGGGAACCCGTTCCGCACCGACGACTGGGGGCTGGACGCGGTGAGCGCGGGGTTGCAGAAGTGCCTCGCCGGGCCGTCCGGCACCGCGCCGGTCACGCTGTCCGACCGGGCGGTCGCCGTGCTCGACCGGCGGCGCAGCATCGAGGCGGGGCTGCGGGACGCGTCGTCGCGGGTCGTCGCGCACCCGATCCGGTCCAACTACCTCGACCTCGCGATGATCCTGGACTACTGGGGCCCGGCCCGGCTCAACCACCACACCGAGGCGACGACCGCCCTGTACGGCGCCCGCGAGTGCGCCCGGATCCTGCTGGAGGAGGGCGTGGACGCCGCGGTCAGGCGGCACAGGCTGCACGGTGGCGCGATGGCCGCCGGCCTCGTCGGGCTCGACCTCCACCTCTTCGGCGACCAGCGGCACCGCATGTCGAACGTCGTCGGCGTCGAGATCCCCGACGGCGTGGACGGCGACGCGGTCCGCGGGCGGCTGCTGACCGACTTCGCCATCGAGATCGGCACGTCGTTCGGGCCGCTGCACGGGCGCATCTGGCGCGTGGGGACGATGGGCTACAACGCGCGCCGCGACACCGTGCTCACCACGCTCGCCGCGCTCGAGCACGCGCTGCGGGCGGAGGGCGTCGCGGTGCCCCCGGGCGGCGGGGTCGACGCGGCGCTCGAGGCCTACGGGGTGGCGGCGTGAGCCCGGCGGCGACCGCCCGCACCGTCCTGGACCGCTGCGACCGGCTCGCGGCGTTGTCGAGCCGGCCCGACGGCATCGAGCGGGTCTACCTCAGCCCCGAGCACGCCGCCGCGAACGAGCTCACCGCGACGTGGATGCGCGAGGCCGGGCTGACCACGTGGCAGGACGCCGCCGGCAACCTGTGCGGGCGGCTCGAGGGCACCCGCCCGGGGCTGCCGGCGCTGCTGCTCGGGTCCCACCTGGACACCGTCCCGGGCGCGGGGCGGTACGACGGCGTCCTCGGCGTGATGGTCGCGCTCGCCGTCGTCGAGCGGTTGGGTGAGCTCCCGTTCGCCGTCGAGGTCGTGGCGTTCGCCGACGAGGAGGGCACCCGGTTCGGCGCGACGCTGCTGGGCAGCCGGGCGCTGGCCGGCACCTGGGACGAGACCTGGTGGGCCCTGCGGGACGCCGACGGCGTCTCGATGGAGGACGCCGCCCTCGCCTTCGCGCTCGACCCCGGCGCGGTCCGCGACGCCGCCCGGCGACCCGACGAGCTGCTCGCCTACCTCGAGGTGCACATCGAGCAGGGGCCGCTGCTGGAGGAGGAGGACCGTGCGCTGGGCGTCGTCACCGCGATCTCCGGGGCGCGGCGGATGCTCGTGACGGTGACCGGCGAGACGCGGCACTGCGCGACCCCGTGGGACCGGCGCCGCGACGCCCTGGCCGCCGCGAGCGAGATGGTCCTCGCGATCGAGCGGGTCGCACGCGACGCGGGCAGCCCCGCGACGGTCGGGCACCTGCGGGTCGAGCCGGACGCCGTCAACGTCATCCCCGGCCTCGCCGAGCTGAGCATCGACCTGCGCGACGCCGACGACGACGCCCGCGACGCGACCCTCGCGCGGATCCTCGCCGAGCTGGACGCGATCGCCGCCCGCCGCGGCGTCACGGTGACCGTCACCCCGACGCACGTCGCCGCGGCTGTCGCGTGCGACCCGGCGCTGCGCGCGGCCGTGCGCGCGGGGATCACCGCGACCTGCGACGCGGACCCGCTGGAGCTCCCGAGCATCGCGGGCCACGACGCGATGGCGGTCGCCGCGGTCGCGCCCATCGGCATGCTGTTCGTCCGGTGCGGTGGGGGTGAGCCACCATGCCGACGAGTCGGTCCGCGCCGAAGACGTCGCCGCCGCGGTCGACGCCCTCGAGGCGGCGGTCCTCGCCCTGGCGCGGTCTCACTGACGGGGCGTGTCGACGTCCTGCCCGTGGTGGAGGTCGCCGCACTCCACCCGCTCGACCCCGTGCGCGCGCAGGTAGGTGCGCGCACCGTGGTCCCCCGGGTCGGCCGCGAGGTGGTCGGCGAGCGGCCCCCAGTGGTCCCGCCCGAGGACGACGGGGTGCCCGGGGCGCGCGTCGAACACCGCCCGGCGCAGCGTGCCGGGGTCCGCGCCGGGGGCGAGGACGCGCCGGACGACGGTGGCCGGCGTCCCCGGCAGGTCGACGAGCGTCACGACCGCGGCGTCCCCGGAGGCGTGGGCGAGGCCGGCGCGCAGCGACTCCCCCAGGCCCCGCTCCCAGTGCTCGGCGACCACGGCCGTCACCGCCGGGTCATCGGCCAGCAGCGCCCGGGCCGCCCCGGCGCCGGCGCCGAGCACGACGACGACCCGCTCGCACCCGCCGTCGCGCAGCAGCCGCACGGCCGCGGGCAGCCACGGCCCGTCCGGCCCGGCCGCGAGCGCCTTCGGGCCGCCGTACCGGGTGCCGGCACCGGCGGCGAGGACGACGCCGCACAGCTGACCCATGCCGACCTCCCGATCGCTACTGTGCCCCGATGATCCCCGACGACACCCTCCGTGGGCGCCTCGCGACGAGCCTGGGCGTGCAGCGCTACGTCGACGAGGTCGCCGCCGGCGGCCCGTACCGGGACCTGGACGCCCTGCTCGCCGCCGCCGACGCCGCCGCGTCGACCCTGACCCCGCGGAGATCGACGAGGCGCTGTCCCACCACCCGCGGATCGGCGAGCGGGCGACCGGGATCAGCCGCAGCGAGCAGGCGTCGGCCGACGCGGACGACCCCGAGCTGGTCGACGCCATGGCCCGGGGCAACGTCGCCTACGAGGAGCGGTTCGGGCGCATCTTCCTCATCCGCGCCGCCGGCCGCAGCCGCCGGGAGATCCTCGCGGAGCTCGACCGCCGCCTCGTCCTCGACGACGACGCCGAGCGCGCCGAGGTCGCGCAGCAGCTGCGCGAGATCGCCGGGCTGCGGCTACGAACCCTTGCCCAGGGCGACGCATGAGCCTCGTGACGACGCACGTCCTGGACACCGCGCTGGGCCGCCCCGCCGCCGGCGTCCCGGTCGACCTCGAGGCCCTCGACGACGGCACCTGGCGCCCGCTCGGCCACGGCGTGACGGACGCCGACGGACGCGTCGGCGACCTGGGCCCGGCCGCCCTGCCGCACGGGCGCTACCGGCTGCGGTTCGACACCGGCACGTACTTCGCGGGGACCGGGTTCTACCCCGAGGTCGTGGTGGTCTTCGAGGTGGCCGACGACGCCCACCACCACGTCCCGCTGCTGCTCAGCCCGTTCGCGTACTCGACGTACCGCGGGAGCTAGGGCATGTCTCCTATATGCGTGACCAGATGAGGCAGGCGGCGAGGATGACGGCGGCGCGGTAGGTGATGGCGAGCTTGTCGTAGCGGGTGGCCAGTCCTCGCCACTGCTTGGCCAGGGCGAAGTGGCGCTCGACGACGTTGCGGCGCTTGTAGGCGTCGGTGTCCAGGCCGGGTGGTCGGCCGCCGCGTGAGCCCCGGCGTTTGCGGGCGGCGATCTCGTCGGACTTCTGCGGGATGACGACGGCGATCCCGCGGGCGCGCAAGGCGCGCCGGTAGGTCCCGGCCGAGTACGCCTTGTCCGCGATCACGGAATCGGGACGGGTGCGCGGGCGGCCCGGACCGATCCTGGGGACCCGGATGTCGGCGAGGACCGCGGCGAGCACGGCGCCGTCGTTGCGGTGCCCGCCGGTGACGACCGCAGCCAGCGGGCGTCCGCGCCCGTCGACCGCCGCGTGGATCTTCGTAGTCAGCCCACCTCGCGAGCGTCCGATGCCGTGACCTGCAGGTTCACGCTCAGCCGGCAGCTGATTCCTGTGATTCGACCCGGCCCCCTGTGTCCTGCTCGGGACGGGTCGTGTTCGTCGCGTGCTGGTGCGCCCGGGTGATCGTGGCATCCACCGACACCGCCCAGTCGACCTTGCCCGCAGCGTCAGCCTCGGCCAGCAGCCGCGCCAGCACCCGGTCCCACGTGCCGTCGGCGGCGTAGCGGCGATGTCTCTTCCACGCCGTCTGCCAAGGCCCGAACTCCTCCCGCGGCAAGTCACGCCACGCGATCCCGGTGCGGTACCGGTACGCGATCGCCTCGACCACCCGACGGTTGTCACCAAACGGGTGCCCACGCCGGCCCGCGTTCGAGGGCAGCAACGGCTCGACCCGTGCCCACTGATCATCGGAGAACACCCGGTACCGAGAAGTCGTCACCCCGTCACAGTGCCGCGAGCCTCACCGCATCTATGGGAGACACGCCCTAGTAGTCGATCCGCGTGCCGGACCGCAGCCACGCGTCCATCGGCTCGTCCGCTCCGTCGATGCGGTGCGCGACGACCGGCATGTGCCAGGTGCCGCGCTCACGGGCGAAGAGGTCGTAGAACTCCGAGTCGTCGAAGCCGGCACGCGCGGCGTCGTGCCGGTCCGCGGCGAACACGACCCGCTCGACCCGCGCCCACAGGGCCGCCGCAAGGCACAGCGGGCACGGCTCGCACGAGGCGTAGACGGTCGCGCCGACCAGCGAGAAGCCCCCGATCGCCTGGCAGGCGGCACGGATCGCGACGACCTCCGCGTGGGCGGTGGGGTCGTGGTCGCGGGTGACCCGGTTCTGCCCGGTCGCGAGCACCTCCCCGCCACGCACGACGACGGCGCCGAACGGCCCGCCGCCGTCCGCGACGTTCGAGGTCGCCAACCGGACCGCCTCGGTGAGCCAGCGCTCGTCCGCGGGGGTCACGGCGCGCCCACCGATCGGGTCCACGCGGCACCGGCCGGAGGTGCGTCGTCGCGCGTCACCACCGCCTCGATGAGCCCGTACGGCCGGTCCGCGGCGTGGAACACCTCGCCCGGGTTGTCGATCCCGAACGGCGTGAGGTCGACCAGGACGTGGTGCCTGTTCGGCGCGGCCAGCCGGACCTCCACCACCTCCGGCACGCGCTCCAGGACGGCGGAGCCCATGTGCCACAGCGTCTGCTGCAGCGCGAGCGAGTGCTGCTGGGCGAACTGCTCGAGCATCGTGGTGCGGACGCGTGCGTACGCCGCGTCCCAGTCGACGTCGGTGCCGGCGTACCGCCACTGCGCCGTGAGCGACGTCGCGAGGATGCGGTCGTCCGTCTCGGGCAGGGTCGTGTACGGGTCGGTGAGGAAGCCCCGGAACTGCGACCCGGTGGACTTCAGCACGACGAGGTCCCGCACGCCGCTGATCACGACGGCGTCCGAGCCCTCGACGGTGACCCCCGTCGTGCGCACCTCACCGCCCGTGCGCACCCAGGTGTGGTCGTGCTCGCGCCCGTCGACCGTCACGCGGGTCCAGGCGTACGCGTCGACGTCGACCCGCGCGGCCTCGACCGGGGCGACGTCGTCCACGAAGTGCCGCGCGAGGGCCAGCGCGTAGCTCTCGGCCGACGGCACGCCGTGGGACCTGGCGACGGCGAAGGCGGTGTTCTTCTGGGTGTCGGTCGGCAGCACCGCCGACTGGTCTCCCTGGAGGTAGGCAGCGTCGAACGCGCCGCGCAGGGCGGTCGAGACGTTGAGGTCGACGATCTCGTGGCGCGGGGCGTCGCGCACGATCCGGACGACGCGGGTCTCCGCCTTGCCGTACTGGTGGGCGGTGAGTCGGACGGTCATGGCCGCAGTGTGCGCCGATCGCGTGTCCGGCGTGACGCGATCTCGTGTCAGGTGTGTGTCCCGCGCGTCAGGAGCCGGCCGTGCGGCCCGGCGTCCGGGCGCGGGTGGACGACGACGCCGCGCAGCCACGTGCGCCGGACGACGCCGTGCAGGCGGGCGCCGTCGTAGGCCGTCACCTTGTTGCGGTGCTCGAGCGCGTCGGCGTCGACCGTCCACGGCTCGTCGGGGGCGAAGGCGACGAGGTCGGCGTCGGCGCCGACGTGGATCTGACCCTTCGCCAGGCCGGCGATGCGTGACGGGGTGTGAGCCATCCAGCGCACGACGTCGTCCAGGGCGACGCCGCGTCGTCGGGCCTCGGTCCACACCGCCGGGAGGCTGACCTGCAGGCCGGCGATCCCGCCCCACGCGACCCCGAAGTCCCCGCCGCCGGCGAGCTTCAGCTCGCGGGTCGACGGCGAGTGGTCGCTCACCACCGCGTCGACCACGCCGTCGCGCAGGCCCTGCCACAGCGCGTCGGCGTTGGCGGCGCCGCGGATCGGTGGGCAGCACTTGAACTGCGTCGCGCCGTCCGGGACGGGCTCGGTGAGAGTCAGGTAGTGCGGGCACGTCTCGACCGTGACGGGCAGGCCCTCGTCCCGCGCGTCGGCCAGCAGGGGCAGCGCCGCGGCCGACGACAGGTGCAGGACGTGCGCGCGGGCACCGGTGCGCCGGACGCCGTCGACCACGCGGCGGATCGCGACCGTCTCGGCGTCGTCCGGGCGGGAGGCGACGAACGCCGCGTGGTCCCGACCCGGCGGGGTGTGGGCGTGCGCGTCGAGCACGCCGGGGTCCTCGGCGTGCACGAGCAGGAGCCCGCCGAACGACGCGACCTCGGTCATCGCCGCCAGCAGACCGTCGGGGTCGAGGTGGCCGAACTCGTCCACCCCGGACGGCGCCAGGAAGCACTTGAACCCCAGGACGCCATCGTCGTGCAGGGCGCGCAGCCGGCCGAGGTTGCCGGGGACCGCACCACCCCAGAAGCCGACGTCGACCGCGACCTGACCGGCCGCGACCGCGCGCTTGGTGGCCAGGGCGGCGGGGTCGACGGTCGGCGGGATGCTGTTGAGCGGCATGTCGACGATCGTCGTGACACCACCGGCGGCGGCCGCGCGGGTCGCGGTCGCGAAGCCCTCCCACTGCGTGCGGCCCGGGTCGTTGACGTGCACGTGCGTGTCGACGAGTCCGGGCAGGAGCACCTCGTCGGGGGTGAGCGCGACGACCGTCGGGGCGGTCAGCGGGGTGTCGCTGATCGCGGTGATGCGCCCGTCGCGCACGCCGATGTCGACGCGGCGGGTGCCGTCCGGCAGGACCGCCCGTCCGCGGACCACGAGGTCGTTGCTCATGGGCCCAGCAGACCAGACGCGCGTTGCCGGCAGGTATCGATGGCACGCTTGCCCGTGCCGCGGTGAGGACCGCACGGGGCGGGGATCGGACGGTGAGGGGCGACGTGCTGGAGATCGCGGACCGCCTGCTCGCGCTCGTCGACGCCGGCCGGCGGGTCGTCGTGGCGACCGTGGTCGCGGCGAGCGGCAGCTCACCGTCGACGGTCGGGACGTCGATGGCCGTCGACGACGCCGGCGAGGTGACCGGCAGCATCGCCGGCGGCTGCGTCGAAGGGGCGGTGCACGCCCTGTGCGACGCGGTGCTCGGCGGGGCCGCGCCGCAGGCGGAGGAGTTCGGCATCTCCGACGACGACGCCTTCGCGGTGGGGCTCACCTGCGGCGGCATCCTGCGGGTGCACGCGCACGCACTGACCGACGACGACGTCGCCGCCCTGCGCCGCGCGGCGGCCGGTCGGGAGGCGGTCGCCGTCGTGCCGCTCGCCGCCGTGCCCGACGCCGTGATGGATCAGCTCCGCGCCGCCGCCGACGCGCGCCTCGCGCTCGGGCGGTCCGGCACCGTGCGGCTCGCGTGCGACGACGGCCCGGTCGAGGCGTTCGTCGAGGTCGCGGCCGCGCCCGCCCGGCTCGTGCTGTACGGCGCGATGGAGTTCTCCGCGGCGCTCGCGCTGGCCGCTCGCGCGGTCGGGTACCGCGTGACGGTGTGCGACCCGCGGCCGGTGTTCGCCACACCCGCGCGGCTGCCCGGCGCGGACGACGTCGTCGTGGCGTGGCCGCCGCAGCACCTGACCGCCACGCGCCTGACGGCCCGCGACGCGGTCGCGGTGCTCGCGCACGACGACCGCTACGACGCCGACCTCGTCCTCGCGGCGCTGCGCAGCGGCGCCGGCTACGTCGGGGCGATGGGGTCGCGGCGCACCCACGAGCGCCGAATCGCCGCGCTGGGCGAGCGCGGCGCGACCCCCGACGAGCTCGCCCGGCTCCGGTCCCCCATCGGCCTGGACATCGGTGCCGCGACCCCGCAGGAGACCGCGGTGTCGGTGCTGGCAGAGATCCTCGCAGTGCGCACCGGCGCGACCGGGCGGTCGCTCGCCGACGGGGACGGGCCGATCCACCGGTCGGTCCGCTGAACCGGGTGCGGCACCAAGACTCGCATCATCACTCACGACCACGGTGCGACAACCCGTCTACCGCACATGCTTGATGAGCGGGTGCTCTGCAGCCCTCGCTCATCGGCCTGAGACTTCTCTGTCTCCGGCGCGTCGCGGCGACGCCACGCCAAGACTAAGCACGGCTCAGAACGTGCTGTAGCCGCCACATGCTCTTGCCATCCGTCAGTTCAGCGAGGATCGTGTGTGTTGATCGCGCAGGCGGCTCTCATGCGTGTCTTGTCAATGTCGCCCCTCAGTGCGGAGACCCTTTCGACGATTGGTCATGCTAAGGGAGAGCGTCGTGGCGCACCGGATACTCCTCGTGGCAAATCGGACGCTCGGCGGCGAGGAGTTGACCGCGGCCGTCCGAGAACGAGTTCTGAATGGGGCGACGGAGACGGAGTTATGGGTTGTGGTGCCTATCGCTAAGCCATCCATTCGAATGGTCGAGGGCCACGCGGTCGTCGTCGAGGCGCATCTTGCGCAAGACCGGAGTGCCGCCGAGGTGGCCGAGGGGCGCCTACGGGATGCACTCTACCGATTTGAGCACCTGGGTATTCCCGCCGGCGGCGAGGTGAGCGACAAGGACCCCTTCATTGCGGTGAGCGATGTGTTGTCACGCGAACACTTCGACGAGGTCATCGTCTCCACGCTTCCGACAGGACTTTCGCACTGGCTGCATACCGACTTGCCCAGCAAGGTACAACGCAGATTCGGGCTTCCGGTGACGACGGTGACCGCTCACCGTCACTGACGTAGTGCTAACACCCAGCGAGGTTGCTGTACGGCATTCCAGAGTTGTGCGCTCGACGCCTTTGTAGTACGTGGCCTCAACTCCAGGCCCGACCGCCTTTGCACCCAGTGGAGCGCAAGGTCGTGACGGACGTCGTCCCGCGCGCTCATGGCTCCCTTCTGTTGCGGCGGCTGTCAACCGGCGGTGACAGGGACCTGCCGAGCGGTGGTCGTCGGGTCTAGCGTTGGGCTCGCGGGTCCGGGAAGTGGCTGGTCCGACACTCCTATAGATCTTCGTCAAGCCGCGTGGGCTGTGCCGGGCGGCTGAATGACGTCGCGGATGAGCGGGTAGAGCTCGCGAGCGATGTAGCGCTTGAGGCAGCGGATGATCTCGTTCTTGCTCTTGCCGTCAACGGTTCGACGGGCGACGTACTCGCGCGTTGCTGGGTCGTAGCGCATCCGCACGATGACGACGTGGTAGAGCGCGGCGTTGGCCTGCCGGTCGCCGCCGCGATTGAGTCGATGCCGGTTGGTCTTGCCGGATGACGCCGGGATCGGGCAGGCGCCCGCCAGAGCGGCGAAGTGTCGTTCCGAGCGGAGCCGCTCGGGGTTGTCCCCGGCGGTGATCAGCAGCTGGGAGACGGTGTCAGGGCCGGCACCGAACACCGCCATCAGTTTCGCGGCGTGGTCATCGAGCAGCCGCGTCACATGTCGGGTCAGGTCGTTGATCTGCTCGGACAGCAGCTGGTGGCGTCGAGCCAGGACGCGCAACGCGTACGCGGTGGACTCGGCCGCGGTCGTCGGCGTCTTGCTGGGTCGGGACGTGGCCAGCGCCGCGACGAGGCGCTTGCTGGACAGGCCGCGATAGCGGGCTCGCAGAGGTTCCGGTCCAGCGATCAGCATCGCGGTGATCTGATTCATCGTCGCGGTCCGCTCACGCAGCGCCGAGGACCGCGTCGTGCGCAGCACCCGCAGGGCCTCCACCAGGCCATCAGCGCCCTTGGGTGCCGCATCGGCCCGGCCGCTGAGCACCGCCTCGGCCGCCGAGTAGGCGTCCAGTACGTCGGTCTTGCCGCGTGCACGCCGGTCGAACCGGTTGGGCCGGTTGACCTCGATCACCGCCCAGCCTTGCGCACGTAGCTCGCGGGTGACCTGGGCGCCGTAGCTGCCGGTGCACTCCACACCTACCTTCGCTACCTGCGGCCACCGACCGATGAATCGCACCGCCTCGCGGTAGCCGGCAGCGGTGGCCGCGACGCGGATGTCTCCCAACGGGCGACCGTTGCTGTCGATCACCGCGACGTGATGGGTCTCGGCGTGGGTGTCGATCCCGGCATAGACCGGTCCAGCACTGTGCTTCACCATGGAACTGCGCCCTTCCTCACCGTCGGGTGCGCAGCCGGTCGGGCGCCAGTCAGTTCACTATCGGGACCCTTGCCAAACCCCTATCAGGACATGACGGCCCGCCCGGCTGCACTGGTCGTGAGCCGAGCCGGTCGACATGTCGGATCAAGGACAGCCACCGTGACGGCGACGTCAGAAGTGCCGTGGGTCAGACCCGCTTGGCCAGGACCATCCTCAGCCCCGACCAGGCGGACCGTCACGCCCCTCCAGGGGATCAGCCACCCGGCCTCACCGATCCATAGTGAAGTGCCGGTGTGCGGGGGCAGGCCGGCCGCGCTGGATTGAAGAGTCGCCCCGCTGTGCCCTCCCGGGCCCGCGTTCATCGTCGTCGCCTCGACGTCGACGGCGTTCTTGACGAGCTGTTGGTACACGACGTCGGACAGCCGCCGCTTCAGGCATCGCATCGCTTCCAGCGGCCGCTTGCCGGCGGCCCTCTTGCGGTCGTCGTACGCCTTGCCCAGGGTGCCGGGGTGGCGCATCTGGACGGTCGCGGCGATATGCAGGACGTGGTTGAGCCGCCGGTTCCCGGCCCGCGACAGCCGGTGCCGCTGGTGCGCGCCGGACGAGGCGTCGATCGGTGCGGTCCCGGTCCACGACGCGAAGTGATGCCGGGACGGGAACCGGGCCACGTCGCCGATGTCGGCCAGGATCCGGCCCGCACCGGCGGGGCCGATCCCGGGCAGGTCCATCAGGTGCGACCCACGGGCAAGCACGGCGGCCTTGATCTCCGCGGTGAGCTCCTTGACGCGCACGTCCAGTCGGTGGGCATCGGTCAGCTCCTCGGCCAGCATCCTGGGTCGCACCTTGCCGGCGCCGTCGCGGGGACGGATCCCGGCCAGCAGCGCCTGGTACTGGGCGATGGACTTCTTCGTCGGCGCCCCACCCGGTGTGACCTCGGCAAACAGCCGGTGCGCACGGTTCAGTGCCTGCGTTCGTGCGGCGGCGAGCTCGTCGCGGCGATCGACCAGCAGCCGCAGCACCTCCAGGTCCTCGTCGATCACGACCTCCCGCAGCCGCTTGCCGCGCAGTGCGACCATCACGATCGCGTGCGCGTCGTGGGACTCGGTCTTGCGGCCCTGCCCGGTGTCGAACACCCGCGACCGGGCCGACAGCTTCGCCGGCACGTCGACGACCCGCTCCCCGCCGGCGACCAGCCGCGCGACCAGACCGCGGCCGACACCGCGGGCGCCCTCGACCGCCCAGACTCGTCGAGACCACTGCCGGGCGACGGACAGCATCGCCCGATACCCGTCCGTCGTGGTCGGGAACGTGCCGGTGGCCCGCAGGATCTCCCGGGTGTCACGGGCCTCCATCGTCACCGACGCCTTGTGCGGGTCAACCCCGATGATCACCACGTCTCCCGCGGCCAACTCCTCGTGCTGTGCTTCCTGCATGTCCCGTCCTCCACCTTGAGAACCGGCACCGGCCAGGGCTGACCGGCGCGCTGGCGAGGACGGGCAACGCTGTTTCGAGCAGAGCAGACCCTTCGTGAGCCACACCCCCGCCGCGGTGCCCGACCCGGACGCACTCCATGAAAGAGCCACACCGAACCCACCGGTGGGCAGCCGCAATCAGAGCGACCCGATTCGCCCCGGGTTCGGTGGAGGCCCGGTTATCTGGCTCCGGCAGTGAGTTCGGCCGGTGCGGTTGCAGGGTAGTGCGCCCAGTAGTGCTGCTCGAGCTCTGCTGGTGGGACCAGTCCGATCTCGCCGTGCAGGCGCCGGTGGTTGAACCAGTCGACGTACTCGGCGACGGCGATCTCGACGTCGGCGACGGACTTCCAGCCCCTGGTGGGCGCATCGCGGGGTTGCGGATGCACTCGGTCTTGAACAGCGCGTTGAACGCCTCGGCCAGGGCGTTGTCGTAGGAGTCGCCCTTGGAGCCGACCGAAGCGACGGCCTTGGCCTCGGCGAGCCGCTCGGTGTAGCGAATCGCTCGGTACTGCACTCCGCGGTCGCTGTGATGGGTCAGGCCGGTCACGTCCTGCCCGGCGCGAAGCCGTGCCCACAGGCCCATGTCGAGTGCGTCCAGGGCCAGATCGGTGCGTAGCGAGGTCGAGACCTGCCACCCCACGACCAGCCGGGAGAACACGTCGATGACGAACGCCGCGTAGGTCCACCCGGCGTGGGTGCGCACGTAGGTCAGGTCCGCGACCCACAGCTGGTTCGGTGCGTCCGCGACGAACGCGCGGTCCACCAGATCCGCCGGCCGCTCGGTCTGCGCACCGTCGCTGGTGGTCGTGCGGCGGGTCTTCTCCCGGCTGATCCCGCGCAGCCCCTCGGCCCGCATGAGCCGTTCCACCGTGCACCTCGCCACCGCGGTGCCGGTCCGGTTCAGCTCGGCCCAGACCTTCTTGGCCCCGTAGACGCACAAGTTCTCCTGGAAGGTCTTGCGGATCAACGGCACCAACTGCGCATCGCGAACCGCACGCGCCGACGGGGCCCGCGTGCTGGTCGCGTAGTACGTGCTCGGAGCGATCTGCGCCGCAGTGCCCTTGAGCACCGCGCAGATCGGCTCGACCCCGAGCTCGCGCCCCTCCACCACCTCGTGGCGGTGAGCGTCGATGTAGTCGACTACCTGACGGACGGGCGGTCGAGCTCCGCCGCGAAGAAAGCCGAAGCCGTCTTCAAGATGTGGTTCGCCCGCCGCAACTCCTTGACCTCACGCTCTAGCTCGGTGATCCGTGCCGCGTCCTGGCTCGTCGTCCCGGCCCGCTGCCCGCCGTCGATCTCCGCACGCTTGACCCACGTGCGCAACGCCTCCGGGTGCACGTCCAGATG
Organism: Cellulomonas sp. ATA003; assembly: GCF_031582905.1. Taxonomy (NCBI): domain Bacteria; kingdom Bacillati; phylum Actinomycetota; class Actinomycetes; order Micrococcales; family Cellulomonadaceae; genus Cellulomonas; species Cellulomonas sp. ATA003. The sequence continues at coordinate 944,350 of NZ_CP133990.1, read as the reverse complement.
GCCCGCGACCCGACGGACCACGACCATCCGCTGCTCACCCGCCGCGATCGCGTCCAACGCCATCCTCGTGGCCCGCTCACGCAGCTCCTCGCTGTACTTCTTCGGTGCCGGCATGACTCTCATCCTTCCTGGGTTGAGAGCCTCCACCGAACCCGGGGCGAATCAACCCGGCCCGGGCACCTACTCGAGACTGACCGGCCAGCCAGCACCCGAGCAACAAACAGCCGCCGTCCGAGTGTGTCGTGGACCGGTGCGTCCAAGGAGGATGAGTGGCATGACGGACTCTCTTCCTGCCGAGGTCGTCCGGTGGTCGGTCGACGAGATGTCGCGGATCCGGCGTGCGTACGGCAGCGCCATCAAGCTCAGTGCCGTCGACAGTGGCGCGGAACTGCTCATGGTGAGCGACCCGGCCGGTGGTGGCTGGGCCGGCACGGCGCGGCTCACTGAGGTTCGAACCGACGCTGACTCCGTGGAGTTCACCGTCTTCTTCTCCGCTACGCCGCCTCTTGCGCGGCGGCCGGCGGTCCACCTCTGCGGCCTCGATCTTCGTGACGACGGTCAGCGAGTGCATGTCTCGATGGACACGCCGTGGGTGGAGATTCGAACCGGTGACGGCCCGACTCTCCGCGGAGGAATCGACCGACTCATTCGCGGCAACTTCCGGCCTTCCTTGGCGCACGTCCTCGCCCAGAGAACGGTGATGCCGTACGGCTGATGACGCACGTCATGCCGCGACGCGGTCGACAGGTCCGCCGGCCACCGGCGACTCGAGCTACTGCCGCGTGGGCGAGTGGAGACAAGCAGTGAGGAAGCGGGCTGTGTCAGGCGGGGGTGCGACGACGGTGTTGAGGCTGTCGCTGTCGTAGGTGATGCCGTGGCGGCTGTCGATGGACCAGGCCTCCAGGTCGGCGGCGGTGGTGACCGCTTGGACGCAGGCGGAGCTCGCGCCGATGTAGGTGCTCATCAGGTCAACGTCGGTGGCCACGCACCAGGCTCGGTCGGCCGGCCACCACAGGCTCGGGCTCTGCTCCCACGGCGGGGTCTCCATCGACGCCGTCACTGCCTCCGACAACGGTCCCGTCAGGAGCCGCATCTCTCGCTGGGGCATCAGCACCGTCCGCGCGACCGGTGGCACCGCCAGGGCACCGAAACCCTCCCACACCGAGAAAAAGCACTGCTGCGGTGAGCTGGTGAAGCGGGCGAGGACCTGCACCAGCGCCTCGGCCTGCGCGGCCGGCAGGGTCCCCTCCTCCGGCTCGACGTCCCACACGCCCGGCTGGGTGTCCTCGTGCAGGTACTGCCAGGAGCCGGTGATGGACGTCCACTGCATTCCGGCATGGGCGTGGCGGCCATTGAACGCAGCCACCTCGGTCCAGGAAACGTCGACGTCCGCGCCTGCCTTGCCGTGGCGGCGGGCCGGGTGAAAGGCGCGGGCATAAGCCTGGAACACCGGGGGCACCAGCGAGCCGACGCTGTGGTCGAAGTCGCGGACCGCGGCCACAAGCCAGTCAGCAGCGCTGACGTCATCGCTTAGCGGCTGCAGCGATCCAAGTCCCCGACGCTCCACCCGCCCACCCTCTCGCATCCAGCACCGTCACCGCGCGTGCACGTTCGAACGATCGCCCGCCACAGAGGGCGAACCGCCTTCCGCTCATGCCGACTCGAGGGCGGCGGCTACGTCGGCCCGGACTCCCGAAGTGCGCGCGCCTTCGCTGCGCGCATCTGACGCCGCCGCGCTACGGCTCCGCCGCGGCCGGCCGGCGAGGGGTCCATCAACCGGTCGGACCCCTGATCCACCAGGCGCCAGAGCCGGTCAGCGGTCATCGGCAGGGTCGTGGGGCGCACGCCGAGCGCGTCCCGCACCGCGTTGGCCAGCGCCGGCGCGACGGGATTGTAGGGGGCCTCGCTCATCGACTTCGCCCCGAGTGGGCCGAGCTCGTCCGACGTCGTCGCGAACAGCACCTCGGTCACGGGCAGGTCGATCATCTGCGGCACGTGGTAGCCGCGGAAGGAGGTCGTGATGACGCGGCCGTCGTCGTCCAGCCGCATCTCCTCGAGCAGCGCGGACCCGATCGCCTGGCCGGTCCCGCCCTCGACCTGGCCGCGCAGCTGCTCGGGGTTGAGCACGACGCCGGCGTCGACGGCCTGGATGGACCGCTGGATGTGCACCGCACCGGTCGCGGGGTCGACCGCGACCCGGAAGGCGTGCACGTTGAACGCGACCGACCGCGGCGTGCCGTCGTGCGTGCCCCGCCCGACCAGGTGCGCGCCGCTCGCGACGACCTCGGCGAGCGGGACGACGTGGTCACCGAGGGCGACCGTGTCGCGGCTCAGGACCGCGCCGTCCCACGCGCGTGGGTCGTCGCCGGGGTGACCGCGCAGCGCGGCGGACGCGGCCACGATCCTGCCCCGCAGCTGGTGTGCCGCGCGGTGCAGCGCGAGACCGGCGACGACGACGCCCGCGGAGCCGAACGCGCCGGAGTCGTACGCCACGACGTCGGTGTCCGACTGCCGGATCACCACCCGGTCGAGCGTGGTGCCCAGCGCCTGCGCGACGAGCTGGGCGTGCACGGTCGTGGTGCCGTTGCCGAACTCGGTGGTGCCGACGCTCGCCTCGTAGACGCCGTCGTCGAGCAGGCGCACCGACGCCTCGGCGTAGTGGCCGCGCGGGGCGATGGTCGCGATCATCGCCAGCGCCATGCCCTCGCCGACGACGGTCCCGGGCGGCGCCTCCGGCTCGGCGGAGCGGTCCGCGAGGGCGGCCTGGGCGAGGTCGAGGCACTGGTCGAGCCCGTAGCCGTGCAGGCCGAGGTCGCCGGTCTCGTCCGGGTCGGTGACCAGCAGCGGGTCCCCGGGCACGACGACGTTGCGGCGCCGCAGCTCGAACGGGTCGAGCCCGGCCGCGCGCGCGAGGTCGTCCATCGCGGACTCGACCGCGAAGATGATCTGGCCGAGGCCGTACCCGCGGAACGCCCCGGACGGCAGCGTGTTCGTGTAGACCGACTCGGCGTCGACCCGCTTGTTCGCGCAGCGGTACACCGCGAGCGACTCGCTGACGCCGTGGAACATCACGCCGGGCCCGTGGTTCCCGTAGGCGCCGGTGTTCGCCAGCACGTCGACCCGCAGCCCGGTCAGCACGCCGTCGGAGTCCGCGCCCACCTCGACCTCGACGCGCATGGGGTGCCGGCTGGGCACGATCGTGAACTCGTCGGCGCGGCTCATCTCGTACTGGACGGCGCGGCCGGTGCGCAGGACCGCGAGCGCGACGACGTCCTCGGTGAGCAGCTCCTGCTTGCCGCCGAACCCGCCGCCGACCCGACCGGTGAGCACCCGCACGCGGTCCGGCTCGAGCCCGAAGATGTGCGCGATCTCGTCCCGGACGAGGAACGGCACCTGGCTGCTCGTGCGCAGCACGAGGCGGCCGTCGGGGTCGAGGTGCCCGCGGGTCACATGGGTCTCCATCGCGGCGTGCGAGACCCGCGGGGTGCGGGTCGTCAGCCGCACCCGGTGCGCGGCCCCGTCGATCGCTGCGCGGACGTCGCCCATCTCGGCGTGCAGCTGGGCGACGACGTTGCGGGTCGCGTCGCCGATGCGCGACGCCGGGCCCTTGTCGGCGTGCAGCAGCGGCGCCCCGGGGGCGCGGGCGGCCTCGGGGTCGACGACGTGCGGCAGCACGTCGTACTGGACGCGCAGCAGGTCCCGCGCACGCTCGGCCTCGCGGACCGACTCCGCGACGACGACGGCGACCCGCTGCCCCCGGAAGCGCAGCACCGGGTCGAGCACGAGGGTGTCGTCCGGGTCGTCCAGCCGGCTCTCGTGGCGGGCGGTGGAGAACAGCGTCGCCGGGGAGTCCTCGTGGGTGAGCACCGCGAGCACGCCCGGGGCGTCGACCGCCGCGGTGGCGTCGATCGACACGATCCGGGCGTGCGGGTGCGGGCTGCCCAGGACGACGGCGTGCGCGAGGTCGGTCGACGGCTCGTCCACCGTGTAGGCCTCGGTCCCGGTGACCACGCGCCGGGCCGCGGGAGCGAGCGCGGAGACCCGTGCGGCCTCGCCCGCCTCCGGGACGACGGTGTTGCGGCGGCCGGCGAGGGCGTCCCGGATGGACCGGTAGCCCGTGCACCGGCACAGGTTGCCCTTGAGGAGACGGGCGACCTCGTCACCGCCCGGGGTGGTGCCAGGGGTGCACGGGGTGGGGCACTCGCCCGCGGCGCCGCAGCCGAGACCCAGGCCGACGGCCGTGGTGACGAACCCCGGCGTGCAGAACCCGCACTGGAACGCGGCCGCCTGCGCGAACGCCTCCTGGACGGGGTGCAGGTCGCCGTCCGGTCCGCCCAGCCCAGCCGAGGTGGTCACCGCGCGGCCCTCGACCCGGTGGGCCGGGGTCAGGCAGGAGTGCACGGGGGCGCCGTCGAGCAGGACGGTGCACGCCCCGCAGTCGCCGGTGTCGCAGCCCTTCTTGACCTCGGTGTGCCCCTGCGCGCGCAGCAGGGTGCGGAGCACCTGGCCCGGGGCGGGCTCGGCGTCGACGGACGTGTCGTTGACGGTGAACCTCATGCGGGGCTCAGCTCAGCACGGGCCTCCTCGGCCAGCCGGAGCGTCATCGCGCGTCGCCAGTCCGGGGCGCCGTGGACGTCGTCGTACCAGTCGTCGACGGCGTCGAGCGCGACGGCGAGGTCGTGCGCATCGGGCAGGGCGTCGAACCGCAGGCGGTGCGGTCGCCGGACGCCGGCGGTGACGGTGACGACCAGGGCGCCGTCGTCGTCGAGCCGGCCGATCACCACGGTGCCGGACCGCCCGTGCGGGGTGAGCGCCGCGCGGCGGAAGACGGCGCGGGCGCGGAGGGTCGAGGCCGGCAGGTGGACCGCGCGGAGCACCTCGCCGGGGGTCAGCGCCGTGGTGCGGACGCCGGTGACGAGGTCGGCGACCGCGAGGCGCCGCTCGCCGCCGTCCGGGGTCCAGACCACCGCGGTGCCGTCGAGCGCGACGGCGAGCGACGTGATCGCGCCGGCCGGGAGCGCGGTGCAGAGGTTGCCGCCCACGGTGGCGGCGCCCCAGATCTTCTCGGACGCGACCAGCGCCTCGGCGCAGGAGCGGACGAGGTGCTGGGACGTCCAGCCGGGGACCGGCGCCAGGGCCACGAGCTCGGCGATCGTGCACGTCGCCGCGAGGGTCACGCCGGTGTCGTCGATCTCGACCGGCGGCCAGCCGAGCCCGGTGACGTCGACGAGCTCGCGCAGGCCGGGCTGCGGCTCGGAGTACAGCCAGGTCCCGCCGGCGAGCACGGCGGCGTCGGGGCCGATCACCACGTCGGCGCGGGTGCGCGCGACGCGGACGGCGTCGACGGTGGTCAGGTCCATGGATCGGGAGTCAACCTCATGCCGGTGACGCGGAGGTAATCTCCGGGCGCGGGTTCGGCGGCCCGAGGCCACGCAGCCGGGCGCGGACCGCGTGCCCGACCAGTCCGGGCCGGAACAGCAGCAGCGGCGTCGCCATGAGGTGGTAGACGCGGGACAGGCTGTCCGACGCCAGGGTGTCGCCGTGCGCGGCGAGGCGCCCGAGCTCCCCGCCCCACCAGCCCAGCACCGCTTCGACGCGGGTGGGCGGCGCGCCGACGCTGGTCGGGAAGCGTCGGTCCTCACCGGTCGCGACGCTCCACGGCACCGCCAGGACGCGGGCGAACGCGCGCAGCAGCCGGCGCTCGTCACCCGGCCGCAGACCACGCTCGAGCGTCCGGCGCAGCGCCAGCGCCTCCTGCGCCGCCACGGTGACGCCCTGGCCGTAGATCGGGTCGAACGCGCACAGGGCGTCCCCCACGACGAGCAGCCCGGCGGGCCAGCCGGGCACCCGCTCGTAGTGGTGGCGCCGGTTGTCGGTCTGCCGGTGCAGCGCGACCTCACCGACCGGGTGACCCGTCGAGACGACCTCGCTGATCGCGGGGTCGCGCAGGCCGCGCCGGAACCGGTCGAACGCGTCGGGGTCCCGAGGTGGGCGGTCGTCCCCGGTCCCCACCAGACCCACCAGCCACCGACCGCCCTCGATCGGCAGGGCGATCCCGCCGGTCGGGTGGCTCGGCGTCGCGAGGAGCACCACTCCCCGACCCCGAGGGACCCCGGGTCGACCGCGTACTGCCGGGTCGCGTAGCCGATCCGGGCGTCCACCCGGGTCGTGGGCGCCGACGGGACCCCGGCGGCGGCCAGCCACACCGGCAGGCGCGAGGACCGGCCGCCGGCGTCGACCACCAGGTCGGCCGGCTCGCTGGTCCCGTCCTCCAGCCGGACCGACCACGGCCGTACCGACCGCGGCCGTACCGAGCTCCGAGGGCTTGCCTCCCCCGCCCGGGCGAGCCCGTCGACCCGGACCCCGTCGCGCACCCGGACACCGGGAAGCGCCCGCACGCGAGCCATGACGAGGTGCTCGAACAGCGGCCGGCTCGCCGACAGGATCTCGAACTCCGGTCGGCCGAACGGGGACCATCCGCTCTCCGCGAGCCAGGCGACGTCGCCCGTGTCGAGCGGCACCGCGCCGGCGGCCCGCAGCTCCGCCTCGAACCCGGGCAGCAGCTCCTCGACCGCCAGCAGCCCGCGCCGCAAGATCACGTGCGCGTGCCGCCCCTGCGGGACGCCGTCCCGGGGCCGCGGCGAGTCCGGCAGGACGTCGCGCTCGACCACGGTCACCGACCAGCCGGCCGCGGCCCCCGCTGCCGCGGCGAACGCGCCCGCGAGGCTCGCGCCGATCACGACCATGCGCCGCTGGGTCACTACGCCCCCTCGCCTGCGTGGGTCGGGCCCGTGGCACGCGCACCGGGACCGGCGCCGGGTACCCGCACCGCCGACGAGCGCGGGCACGGGCACCGGTCCGTGAACGGTAGGCGCCGCACCCGGGCCACGACCAGCCCTCACCGGCACAACCCGGGCACTGCCTCCCGGGCGGCGGTGCCCGCACGGGGCAGGATGCGCGGCATGCCCCGACAGCTCGAGCCCGACCGACGCCCGGACCGCCCCGCGGAACGCTGGGTGCGCGCGGTCGCCCTCGCCGCGCTCGCCGCGGGGTGCTGGTTCGCGTGGCTCGGCTGGGACGACACGTACCAGGTCGACCCGGCGACGGGCGTGGCGTCCGGGCCCTACGAGACGTGGCAGGTGGTCGGCGCGGTCGTGACCCTGGCGGTCGTGGCCGGGGTCGGCGCGCGCTGGGCCGGTGCCCGGCCCACGGTCGTGGGGGTGACGGCCGGGTTCACCGTCGCGTGGTCGGTCACCGCGGCCTCCGCCGACGACACCGGCCTGTGGCTGGTCGGGGCACTTCTCGTCCTGGTCGGGGTGGCGCTGCTGTCCGGGCTCGTCGCCCTCGCCACCGGGGTCAGCCGGCGTCGGCCGACCGAGCGCGGTGACGAGGGCGACCGGCCCGCGCGCTAGGCGCGGGCGCTGACGGACGTGGGCCGGCGGGCCCCCGCGGCGTCCGGCGTGTCGGACGCCGCGACCTGCCCCGGTGTGCGCTCCCGGACGGCGGCGATGGCGACGGTCGCGAGCAGGACCACGACGACGAAGAGCCCCAACCCGGACACCCCGCGCGGGTGCACCCACTGCCAGGCCACGGCGAGGACCGCAGCCACGCCGATCGCCGCGGTGAGCGCGGCCCCGGCGACCGCGCGGCGGCGGGCGTCGGTGGTGATCGCCTGCCGGGAGCGGGTGCCGACCAGGGTCAGGGTGACCAGGACGGCGAGGTTGACGCCCATGCCGACCCACACCGGGTGCACGCCGGAGAAGAACCCGGTCGGCTGCCAGCCACCGAGGTGGTACCAGGTCAGGCCGGTGACGAACCCGGACGTCAGGGCGGCGTAGACCGCCGTGCGGGTGGCGAGCGGCCAGAACAGGGCCGCGACCACGGGCGCGAGCGTGGACCCGTTGCGCAGCGTCCAGGCCAGGACGTTCCACCAGGCCGACTGCTCGGTGCGCAGGAAGCCGAACACGATCATGAGGACGGTCAGGGCGACCAGCGACCAGCGCGTCCACCGCACGAGGTCGGCCTCGCTCGCACGCGGGCGGATCGCCGAGCCGACGTCCCGGCCCAGGCTGGTGGCGCCGGAGAACTGGCACGGGGCGCCCCACCCGAGGGCGCAGGCCCAGATCCCGAGGACGAACACGCCGGCGACCGGCGCCGGGACCACCTCGGCGATGTAGAGCGGGATCGCGACGAGCCCGAGATCCTGCCCCGGGACGACGATCGCGGCGGCCACCCCGAGGCCGACACCGAGGATGATGAACGGCAGCCCGAAGCCGGCGGCGATGAACAGGCCCTGGCGGCCCTCCTCCGGGGTCCGGCAGGACAGCGACATCTGGAACGCGGCCTGGGCGAGGATAACGTTGACGACGAACGTGCCGAACCAGGCGATGATCAGCGGGCTGCCGGCGTTCGACCAGCTCGCGAGCTCGGGGGCGTCGGCGAGCGCCGTCGTCAGCCCCGACCAGCCCGGCCGGGCGAGGATGGCGACGGCCCCGATGCTGAGCATGAGCGCGAAGACGACGCAGTTCGCCGTCTGGGTCAGTGCCACCGAGCGCATGCCACCGGCCCACAGGTACGCGAGCAGCAGCACGGCGGTGAACACGACCGCGAGCTGGATCGACAGCCCGGTGAAGGCGTGCAGCGCGGACGCGAACGCGATGGCGGTCGCGACCGACCACATGGGGAAGGTGACCGCCGTGATGGCGCCGGCGAGCGCGCGTGGCCCACGGCCGAAGCGGTCCCCGATGAGCCCGGACACCGTGACGACGAGCCGGCGGCGCAGCGGCGCGACGAGCAGCAGGGCGATGAGGAGGATCTGCACGGTCTCGGCGACGCCGTACCAGACGGCCGAGATGCCGGTGCGGTAGCTGAGCTCGGTGATCGCGATGAAGGACGACCCGGAGAACAGCCCGGTGATGCAGAACGCGACCGTCCAGCGGCTGAAGGACCGCCCGCCGACGAAGAAGCCCTCGCGGGCCTGACCCGCGCGACCGGCCCGCCGACCCAGGACGACGAGCAGCAGCGTGTACCCGAGGGCGAGCCCGACCGCCCAGGCCCCGACGGCGGTCATCGGACGACCCACTCGACCCGGGCGTCGACGTCGGCCGCGCGGATGAGGGTCAGCGCGGGGCAGCGCGCCTCGACCGAGGTCTGCAGGCGGGCGACGTCGTCGGGGGTGTGCTCGCCCAGGCCGACCTCCACCCGGGTGCGGACGTCCTGGTAGTACGGGCGGACGCCGGGGACGCCGCCGAACCCGCGGGAGTCCATGACCGCCTCGGAGTGCAGCGCGAGGCTGTGCAGCCCGAGGCCGAGCTCGCCGGCGACGGTCTCGACGACGACCGCGAGGCAGCCGTCGAGGCCGGCGAGGATCAGCTCCATCGGGGTGGGCGCGCTGTCGTCGCCGCCGACCTTCTCCGGCTCGCCGGTCGCGAGGTCGAAGTGCCGGACGGTCAGCCGGGTGCGCTGCCGGCCCTCCCAGACGCCGTCGGCGCGGAGGGTCTTGAGGCGTGGGCCGTCCGGGGCGGGGGCTGCGGTGGGCGCGGACGTGGAGGTGGTCATGCCGGTGCCTTTCGGGGCTGCGGGTCCGGGTGGGCTGCGGTGGATGAGCTGTGGATGCGCAGGCGGGTGCGCGGCCCCTGGCCGGGCGACGGTGGTCGCCGGGCGAGGCGGGTGCGCGGCAGCCGGCCGGGCGACGGTGGTCGCCGGGCGGGGCGCCGCGGAGCGTCCGGGCGCGCAGCGGCGCGACGCGGACGGGGCGGGGCGACGGGTCCTCGGCGCGCCGGGGGCGCGCGGACCGTCAGGGGGCCGTCAGCGACAGCGCATGGCCACCGCACCCGCGGACGAGCACATTCGTGCGACGACGACGTCGCACGGCCCGGTCGGCAGGGAGTTCAGTGGCATGGCACGACGATGACACTGGTCACCGCCCGTGAGACAGAGCGTCTCATCCACTGGAACCCTGGGCTGCCGACCTGCTTCGGGCGGCGTTCCCGCCCGTGGAGACGGTGCGCCGAGGACCGCCGGTCGCACCTACAGTTCGGCCGGACGACCTGGAGGGGCTCCGTGCTGGACCTGGACCGAGCAGCGATGACCGCACCGACCACCCGACCGCCGGCACGGCGCGCCCTGGCCCGGTGGGGTGCCGCCGCGGTCGCTGGGGTCGCCCTCGCCGCCTGGGGGGTCGCGACGATCACCCCGGTGCTCTACGTCGCCGGCTGCGTGCTGGTCGCGCTCACCGCCGCAGCCGTCGCACGTGCTCTCACGCGACGGCACACCCCGCGCTGGTCGGTCCTCGTCGGCGGTGCCGTGGCCGTCGCGGTCCTGCTCGCGACGGTCGGTGGACCGTGGTGGACCGCCCGGGGTACCGGCGACGAGGTCCGGTGGAGCGTGACGCTGCGCGACACCCCGGACGGGGTCGCCGCGATCGACGGGGCCGTGGTCGTCGCCGGGCCGTGGGGCGCCGACCTGGTCGACCTCGCCGACGGGGCCGTGACCGAGCTCGTGGCGGACGCCGCGGTCGTCGGTGCCTCCGATGCGGGCGCCGGCCTCGTCGTGCTGACCGGCCCGGACGCCGTCCGCCTCGTCGACCGTGCGGGGCACGAGCGGTGGCGGCTGGAGCGGTTCGCCGACGGCGGCCCGGTCAACGCCGTCGCCGCGGACGACGGCACCGTCGTCGTGGCCCGGCGAGATCCGGACGACGGCTCCGGCACCGTGCAGGCGCTCGCCCCGGACGGCTCGGCGCTCTGGTCGCGCGAGGGCGCGACCTACAACCCGGGCCTGGACGTCCCGGCGCCCGGCGCACCGGGCCGGCTGGAACTCCCGACCGTCGCACTCGTCCGCCTCGCCGGCGACGAGGACGTCACCGCGATGGACGCACGGACCGGATCCGTCCTGCCGTCGCCCGTCGGGCACCGGCCCATGGCAGCCGCGGGCTCGACCGTGCTGTGGACGACGCCCGCCGCGGACCCCTCACGGGCCGCTCGGTGCCGTGCGACGGCCGTCACCGGCGACGCCGAGCAGTGGTCTGCCTCCGTGCCGTGCGTGGACCGCGTCGTGCACACCGACACCGAGCGCGTCGTCTACCGGCTCACCGGGACGGCCGATCCCGACGAGGAGCGGACGGCGTCCGGGGCGACGAGAAGCCCGTCGTCACCCTCGACCTGACGACCGGGGAGGTCGCCGAGATCCCGGCCGATCCTGTCCCCTCCTGGCGTGGACGGGACTACGCCGACTCGGTGAGCAACGACGTCGTCCTCACCCACGACACCGCGAACACCTCCACGGTGAACGCCACCGCGCCGGGCTCCGGCGAGCGGCTGTGGCGGTTCCGGCCCGCCGGTCCCGACACCGGCCCGGCGCCGGGGACGACCCTCGGGCGAGGTGCCGTCGCCATGCTCTCCCGGCCGCTCGGCCACAACCCCCTGCTGCCCCGGACCGACCGGGACCAGGTCACCGTGCTCGATGCCACCACGGGCACCGTGACGGGCATGCTGCGCGCCGGTCGCGTCTGGGACATCGCGCCGACGGCGCCCGGCCAGGCACTGGTCGTGACGGAGGAGCGCACGCAGACGGGTGACCGGGTCCTCGAGTACGTGGCCACCCTCGTCGGACCCGCGGGATGACCCCCGTGACGACGGGGGGCACGGCGAGCCTTCGGCGCCGCCCGACGTGGGTCGCCGCCGTCGACGACCGGCCCCTGCTGCTCGTCGTCCTGGGCATGCTGCTGTTCAGCGTCGGCCCCGTCCTCGTCGGGGCGTCCACCGGCTCGGGCGCCGTCCTGTCGTTCTACCGGCTGTGGATCGGCGCGGCCGTCCTCGGCGTCACCCTGCTGTGGCGTCGCCGCACGCACGCCGTCGTGACGAGCCGGGTGGGCTGGCGGTGGGCCGCGCTCGCCGGGATCGCGTTCGGGATCCACCAGCTCCTGTTCATGGTCGCGATCAAGGCGACCTCGGTGGTCGACGTGACCCTCATGCAGGTGGTCGCCCCCGTGCTGGTCGGCGTCCTCGCGCGCGTCCTGTTCGGCGAGCGTCCCGGTGTCGCGTTCCGGCTGTGGTCGGGGCTCGCCGTCCTCGGCGCGGGGGTGGTGGTCGTGGCCGGCACCTCCGGCCCGGACGGGGACCCGGTGGGCATGTCGCTGGCCTTCGCGAACGTCGTCTTCGCGGCCGTCTACGTCGTGTGGTCCAAGCGGGCGATGAGCCACATCGGCGCTCTGCCGTTCCTCTTCGGCGTCGGGGTGGTCGCGGCGCTGACCGTCTCGGTCTACGTCTTGGTCGCGGGTGAGCCGGTCGCGGACGTGGGCGGTCGGGACCTGTCGATCGCCGCGGCGATCGCGGTCGTCCCGGGGGTGCTCGGGCACTTCCTGTCGACGTACCCGCTCAGCCGGGTCGCGGCGAACATCCCGCCGGTCGTGCAGCTGGCCGTCCCGTTCATCTCCGGCGCCCTGGCCTGGCTGCTGCTCGGTGAGCGCATCACCGCCCTCCACGTGCTCGGCGGCGTGGTGTCCGTGGCCGGCGTGGTGGGTGCGCTGTCGTCCTCGGGCGGGCGCAGGCTGCGGGCCGCGGCCCGTCCGGCGGAGGGCTAACCGGCGTCCACCACGCCCGCGCTGCCCCCACCGCGCCGTACGGGCTCGGCGGCGGCGACGAAGCCGTCCGGGGTGAGCTCGATGCCGGTGGCGGCGCCGATCTCCGGGTTGTCCGCGAACGTGTGCCCGAGCGCCTCGAGGTCGGTCCGGGGGAACGTCGGCTCGGCCTGCACGCTCGCGGTGTTGCGCTGCGTGGCCCGGGGAGCGGCGATCGCCTCGGGCAGGGTCATGCCGAGGTCGAGGCGGTTGACCAGCACCTGCAGGACGGTCGTGATGATCGTCGAGCCCCCCGGCGTGCCGACCGCGAGGACCGGACGGCCGTCGTCGAGCACGATGGTCGGCGCCATGGAGCTGCGCGGTCGCTTGCCGGGGCCGGGCAGGTTGGGGTCGGCGCCGCCCTGGCCGTCGGTGAAGTTGAAGTCGGTCAGCTCGTTGTTGAGCAGGAAGCCGCGGTCCGGCACGACGATGCCGTTGCCGCCGGTCGACTCGATGGTCAGCGTGTAGGCGACCACGTTGCCCCACCGGTCCGCGGTGGTCAGGTGCGTCGTGGACAGCCCCTCGCCGTCCCCGGCGTCGGTGCCGGGACCGGCCGGCGCGGGGTCGCACGGGGCGTACTCGCCGTCCGGGCTGCCGGCGGGGACCGGCTTGGGCGCCGCGGCCTCGCCGATGAGGCACGCCCGTTCGGCGGCGAAGTCGTCGGAGAGCAGCTCGCCGAGCGGGACGTCGACGACGTCGCTGTCGCCGACGTACCGGTTGCGGTCGGCGAAGGCGAGCGCGCTCGCCTCGAGGTAGTGGTGCAGGGCCTGCGTCCGGCTCAGCGCACCGACGTCGACCGTCTCCAGGATGTTCAGCGCCTCCCCCACGGTCGACCCGCCGGACGACGGCGGTGCCATCCCGTACACGTCGAGCCCGCGGTAGCTCACGTGCGTCGGCTCGCGCAGCGGGGCGGTGTAGGCGGCCAGGTCGCCGAGCTGCATGAGCCCGGGGCGGACGGTCAGCGTGGTGCCCGGGACGGTGGGCGGCGACTGGACCGTGTCGACGATCTCCTGGGCGAGCTCACCGGTGTACAGCGCCTGGACGCCGTCCTTGGCGATCAGCCGGTAGGTGTCGGCGAGGTCGCGGTTGCGGAACACCGAGCCGACCTCGGGCGGGGCGCCACCGGGCAGGAAGAGCTCGGCCGTGGACGTGAAGGCGGCGAAGCGGTCGGCGTTGGCCGCCGTCTGGTCGGCGAAGGTCTGGTCGACGACGAACCCGCGGCGCGCGACCGCGATCGCGGGGTGCAGCGCCTGGCGCAGGTTCATGGTCCCCCACCGCTCGAGCGCGGTCGCCCACGTCGCCGGGGTGCCGGGCACGCCGGCCGACAGGCCCGAGGTGACGGCCTCGCCGAACGGGATCGGCGCGCCGTCCTCGACGAACGCGTCGGGGCCCATCGTCAACGGCGCGGTCTCGCGGCCGTCGATGGTGTGCACCTGCCCGGTCGCGGCGTCGAAGTACACGAAGAACCCGCCCCCGCCGATGCCGGCCGAGTACGGCTCGGTGACGCCCAGGGTCGCGGCGGCCGCGACGGCGGCGTCCACCGCGTTGCCGCCCCGCCGCAGGACCTGGAGGCCGGCGGCGGTGGCCTCCGCGTCGACGGTGGCGACCGCCCCGCCGGTGCCGACGGCGACCGGGACCTTGTCCTCGGTGCGGACGGCCGCGGCCGGCGCCGTGCCGGTCGCGAGGACGAGGACGACGGCGGCGAGTGCGCCGAGTGCTGCGGGCTGCCGGGACGAGCGCATGGGGGGCTCCTGGGGCGAGGTGGCGCGGGATCTCGTCCTACCACCTACTGGTGAGTACGCCCAGGGGTTCCCGGCGCGCCGGACGGGCGCACGTCGGCGCGGCGCCCTAGCGTCACGGGTGCGGCGCGGCACCACCGCCGGTGCGCGCCGTCGTCCCGCCACCCCGAGGAGATCCGTGCCCGACCGCGTCCTGTCCCGTCCGTCCGCTGCGAGGTCGGCCCGATGAGGTTCGCCCTGGTCGGCTGCGGCGTCATCGCCCCCACCCATGTCCGCGCGCTGCGCGACGCTCGGTGGCCAGGCCGAGCTCGTCGCCTGCTCCGACGTCGTCCCCGAGCGCGCCGAGGCGCTCGCCGCCGAGTTCGGGCTGACTGCCACGCCGTACGCCGACGTGCTCGCCGACCCGGCCATCGACGCCGTCACGGTCTGCACGCCCAGCGGTCTGCACGCGGAGGTCGGCGTGCCGGCGCTGCTCGCCGGCAAGCACGTCGTCGTCGAGAAGCCGATGGAGGTGACCCTGAAGGCGTGCGACCGCCTGCTCGCCGCGCAGGCGCAGTCGGGCGCGACGCTCGCCGTGATCTCCCAGCACCGCTTCGACGCCGCGTCGCAGGTGGTCAAGGCCGCGCTCGACGACGGCGACCTCGGCCGCCTCGTCCTGGCCGAGGCGCGGGTGCCGTGGTACCGGACGCAGGAGTACTACGACTCGGGCGAGTGGCGCGGCACGTACGCGCTGGACGGTGGCGGCGCGCTGATGAACCAGGGCGTGCACACCCTGGACCTGCTGCGGTGGATCTGCGGCCCGGTGACCTCCGTGTACGCCACCGCGCGGACGGCGACCCACGAGCGCATCGAGGTCGAGGACGTCGTCTGCGCGACCCTGCAGTTCGCGAACGGCGCGGTCGGCACCCTCATGGCGACCACGAGCGCGTACCCCGGCTTCCCCGCGACGCTGTCGGTGTACGGGACCGGTGGCGGCGCGTCGATCGAGGGCGACCGCCTCGCCACGCTGGCGACCGTCGACGGCAGGACGAGCGGTGGCGAGAGCGCGAACGCGCACGCCGTCCAGATCGCGACCGGCGGCACCCGCGCGGCGACCGCCGCGGTCGATGAGGCCACGCTGGAGGCGGCCGAGGAGCCCGGGCCCGACGGGTGGGGTCAGGCGCACAGCGCGCAGCTCGCCGACTTCATCACGGCAGCCGCGGCAGGCAGGCGGCCGCTCGTCGACGGGGTCGAGGGCCGGCACGCGGTCGAGCTCGTGCAGGCCGTCTACCGGTCCGCACGCACGGGGGTGCCGGTCACGCCCTGAGCGCGTCAGGCGCCGCCGGACGCACGACCGTTCGAGTGCTGCTGCCGGTCGCGGGCCGGCCGTCTCTCATCGCGGCACCGCGCCGAGCCGATGGGCCGATGTGCCGCTGCCTCTCGACGACCTGCCCCGTTCCCCGACGGGCCGGGTCCCGCAGTGGGTCCTCGACGAGGCCACCGGCCATTCCCGGGTGGTGGACGGCTGGCGCCAGCATGCGTCCCCCGTCGGCTATCGGGCGGGCCGACCCGTCGCGAACCCGCGCCGCCCGATCGTGCGGCGAGGGTTCGTCGTCGCCCTCATCGCGACCCTGGTCGGAGCCGGTGTCGTCGTGGTCGGGCTGTCACCCGACCACGGCGCCGGTGTCCGTCGAGCGATCGAGGACTGGGCCTGGACGGCGCAGCGTGGGCCGCTGCCGCCCGCCGGCAGCCGCAGATTTCCCGCCCCGGGGTACGAGGAGCAGGCAACCCGTGTGCTCGCCGGACCCGTCCCGCCGGCGACCGGTGGCAGTCACGAGTTCAGCGGTACGCAGACGCCCGACGGAGCACAAGCCCCCGTGACGTGGTCGCCGTGTCGTCCCATCCACTACGTGGTCGACGCGACGGGCGCGCCACCGACCTTCGCCGCCGACGTCGGCCGGGCCGTCGCCGAGCTCTCCGCGGCAACTGGGCTGTCGTTCGTCGACGATGGCGCCACGACGGAGGGCCCGGCGGACAGCCGTGAGTCCTTCCAGCCCGACCGGTACGGCGACCGCTGGGCACCGGTCCTCATCGGCGTGACGGGCCCGGCGACCGTCCCGGACCTCGCGGGCGACGTCGCGGGCGTCGGCGGGGCCACGTCGGCGGTGGACCCGCGAACGGGAACCATGCACTACGTGTCCGGAATCGTGTACCTCGACGTCGACGTGTTCTTGAAGCCCCCGACGACCGCCGAACCGGCATACCTCCCGATCCTCCGCCACGAGCTGGGGCACCTGGTCGGGCTCGCGCACACCGAGGACAGCACCCAGCTGATGCACCCCGTCACGTCGGACGTCGTCTCGTTCCAGGCCGGCGACCTCGCAGGCCTCGCCGCGCTCGGCCGGGGCCCCTGCGCACCGGGGCTGTAGGCCCCTCGAACCGAGGGATCGTTCCCGGTGAGGCGGACGTTCCCCTGCGGTCCACCGACCGCGGCGTCACCCGTCCGAGGGCGGCACGAACTCAGCCCGACGGGGCAGCCGGTCCTCACACCGCGGGCAGGTCCCGCCGCCGGAAGCCGACGACGGCGAGCACGGCGAGGGCGGCCGCGAGCGCCGTCAGCGCGAGCAGCGGTCCGGCGGTGACGTCCTCGATCGGCACGCGCGGGACGGCGTCGAACGGGTCGACCGCCGCGACGCCGTCGGGCACGTCCAGCAGCGGACCGAAGACGCCCACGACGAACCCGAGCGTCAGCAGGACCCACGGCAGCGGCGCGGCGGCGCGCGGCACCCAGGCGTACAGCGCCGCGGTCAGGGCGAGGTACACCGCGAGCCCGGGGAGGTACACCAGCACCGCGGTGACGAACGTGCCGGGGCCGGGGTCGCCGACGCCGACGAGCACCGCACCGAGCCAGATCGTCCCGCCGGTCGTGACGGCGAGGACGGCCGTGCCCAGCGCCGCCACCCCGACCTGGGCGGCGAACCACCGGGTGCGCGAGACCGGCAGGCCGAGCACCGGCTCGAGGCGCCCGGCGGACTCCTCGCTGCGCGCCCGCAGCACCGCGGCGATGCCGTACCCCGCCGCGAGCAGCATCCCGAACAGCATCATGACCGCGACGAATCCCCCGACGAGCTGGTCGCGTCCGCCGAACAGGGCGAGCAGCTCGGGGTTCGTCCGCGACACCTCGGCGAACATCTCCTCCACGCCCTCGACGTACGTGCCGGACGCCGTCCACAGCAGGCCGAGCCCGAGCGTCCACCACAGGAGTGCGACCCGCTGCTGCCGCCAGGCCAGCGCGAACGGCGACCGCAGGGTCCGGGCGGCGTCGGCCCGGCCCGGGCGGGTGGCGAGCAGACCCGCGCCGACGTCGCGGCGGGACGCGAGGAGCGTGCCCACCACCAGCAGCACGGCGACCAGAGCGACGTGCAGGGCGAGAGGCCACCAGCGCAGGTCGACGAAGGCGCGCATCTGCTGCGCCCAGCCGACCGGTGACGTCCACGAGAGCCACGAGCCGTGGGTCTGCTGCATGTCCCCCAGCGCACGGGCCATGTACGCGGCGCCGAGGACGGCGACGCCCAGGCCGGTCGCGGCGCGCGCGTGCTCGGTGAGCTGCGCGACGACGACGCCGACGGCGGCGAACACGACGCCGACGAGGGTGGTGGCAAGGCCGACCGCGAGCGAGTCCGCCACGGCGAGCCCACCGCCAACCATCACCGCCGCGCTGAGGAGCCCGATGGCGACGTCGGCGATGAGGACGGCGAGGAACGCCGCCGCAGCCGGCGCGTGGCGGCCGACGGCGCCCGCACGGACGAGCTCGGCGCGGCCGCTCTCCTCCTCGGCGCGGGTCGTGCGCACGACCTGCAGGACGCCCAGGAGCGCGACCGCGATCGCGACCCAGCCGATGAGCTCGTTGGAGAGCATCGCCCCGATCGTGTAGTCGTCGAGGCCGTACCCGGGGCCGCCCATGAGGGTGCTGACCGGGCTGCCCATGAGGGCAGCCCGGGACTGCCGCTCCTCGGCGGTCGTGTACAGCGCGGAGAGCGCGGTGACGAAGTACGCGTAGAGGGCCGTGACGGAGCCGGTCCACACCGCGAGCCGGACCCGGTCGCGGCGCAGGACGAACCGAAGCAGGGTGCCGGTGCCGGTCAGGTCCACCGCGGCGGCTCGCGGGGCGCCCGCGCCGTGCGGGACGGCGCGCGGCGGGGCGGTCGTCGTGGCGGTCATCGCGCACCTGCCGCGGCCGCCGGGACGTCCTCGCGGTCCGCAAGGGCGTCGCCGTAGTGGCGCATGAAGAGCTCCTCGAGCGAGGGCGGCGTCGCCGTGAAGCCGTGCACGTCCACGGCACCGAGCGCGCGCAGGACGCCGCTCATCCGGTCGTCGTCCACGTCGAAGCGCAGTCGTGTGCCCCGGGCGTCGGGCTCCGTCACGAGGTTGTGCACGCCGGGGAGCGCGGCGATCGCGCCCGGGTGGCCGGCGAGGACGACGTCGACCGTGGACCGGGTGAGGTGCCGCAGCTCGTGCAGCGTGCCGGACTCGACCGCGCGCCCGCCGCGGATGATGGTGACGGTGTCGCACACCTTCTCGACCTCGTGGAGGATGTGGCTGCTCAGCAGCACCGACCGTCCCTCGGACTTCAACTCACGCAGGAGGTCGGTGAACACCGCCTCCATGAGCGGGTCGAGGCCGGACGTCGGCTCGTCCAGGACGAGCAGCTCGACCTCCGAGGCGAACGCGGCGACCAGCGCCACCTTCTGACGGTTGCCCTTGGACAGGGTGCGCGACCGCTTCGTCGGGTCGAGCTCGAAGCGCTCGAGCAGCTCGCTCTTGCGGCGGGGGTCGACCGGACCGCGCAGGCGGGTGATCAGGTCGATCGCCTCGCCGCCGGTGAGGTTGGGCCAGAGGCTGACGTCGCCGGGCACGTAGGCGAGCCGGCGGTGCAGCGCGACGGCGTCCGCCCACGGATCACCGCCGAGCAGGCGCACGGTGCCGGCGTCGGCGCGCAGGAGGCCGAGCAGCACCCGCAGCGTCGTGGACTTGCCGGCGCCGTTGGGGCCGAGGAAGCCGGCGACCTCGCCGGCGGCGACGGTCAGGTCGAGACCGTCGAGGGCGCGCACGGCGCCGAACGCCTTGTGCAGCCCGTGGATGTCGATGGCGGGCGCGGAGGCGCCCGGGGTGGTGGTGGTCATGTCGTGCCTCGTTCACCGAAGGGTGGTGCGGGTCGAGCGGTGTGTCGCCCGGGGGCGAGGTGTCAGCGAGCGTCCTCGTCGCGCGCACCCGGCGGGTCGGAGACGTAGTCGAGGTAGTCCTCGAGCATCCGGCGCGTGGTGAGGAAGCCCTCGGTGTGGAGCTCGAGAGCGGGCAGGGCGATCGCGTCGAAGTGGCGGCGCAGGACCCCCGCCAGGTCCGCCGGGTCCGCCGGCGGGTCGAGGGCGGCCTGGAGGAGGGTCGCGCCGAGGGACGACAGGACGAGATAGCGCGCCCGGGCCCGCTCGTCGCGGCTGGGGACGATCACGCCGGCCGCGACGCCGGCACCGACGTACTCGACGGCGTCGTCGACCATGTGGTCGACGAAGGCCTTGGCCAACGGCCCGCCGTGCTGCAGGGAGCGCAGGACGTAGCCGAACGTCGGGGCGAACTGCTCGGCGGTGGCCAGGTACTCCAGGAAGCGACCGCCGCCGCCCTGGGCGAGGCTCTCGTGCTTGGCGTGGCGGATGTCGGCGAGGACCTGGGCGTCGCACTCCGCGCGCAGCCCGTCCTTCGTCCCGAAGTGGTGGATCACCAGCCCGGCGCTGACGCCGGCGTCGGCGGCGATGGTGCGCAGCGGCGTGGCGAACCCGTCGCGCCCGAACCGCGCCACGGCGGCGTCCCGGATGCGCGCGCGCGTCGTCAGGTCGTCGGCGGCGACCTGACGGGGCGGGCGGGACGGACTGGCTGAACGCACGTACAGCACGCTATACGCGTGTTCAGCACAGGTTCAAGAGGCTGGGCGCCGTGGTGACCCGTCCGGCGGGATGTTGGTGTTGACGTGGAAGACGTTCGCGGGGTCGTACCGGCGCTTGACGTCCACGAGCCGCGCGTACGCCGCGCGTCGCCGTAGAGCGCACGCAGGTCGACCGGGCGGTGGCCCGCGATCGTGCGGCCCTCGAAGTTCACGTACTGCCCGCCCGTCGCGAAGGGCGCCATGTCGTCGGCGAGGCCGCGGACGAAGCGGATGCGGTCGTCGTCGTCGGCGGGGTCGGCCCAGAACCCGTAGACGTTGAGCCAGAACCCGGCGTCCCGCCGGGGAACGGGGTCGCCGCCTGCGGCACGCGGCCGAACGCGCCGCCCATGTGGTGCACGTCGAACGCCGTGCCCGGCCACCGCTGCTCCGCGCCACGGCGCACGAGCACCTCGATGACGTCGTCGTCGAGCCGGTCGAAGGACGTGTTGCGCCAGTAGGCGCGCACGCCGCGGGGGAAGGCGGGGTCGAAGGCGGACTGCCACTCCAGCCAGGAGACCTCCCCGACGTCGTCGTCGACGTCGGGTGCCGCCCGGCTCCGCAGCGCGTCGACCAGCGCCCGGGCCGGGGCGCGGTCCGCGTCCGCCCAGGCGAACCCGACGATCAGCAGCGGCTCGTCGCCCGCCTCCATCAGCGCGGGCGGTGTGAGGGTCGTGGTGATCGTCGTCATGGCATCCGGCAGGTCACGGGTCCACTCGCGCAGCGCGGTCCACGCCTCACGCCAGCGCTCGACGCCGTAGACGAGGTTCCCGCCGAGCACCGTCGGTCCCAGCGGGTGGGCGCGGAACGTGAACGCGGTGACGACGCCGAAGTTCCCGCCACCACCGCGCAGCGCCCAGAGCAGGTCCGGGTGGTGAGTGTCGTCGACCGTGAGGCGCTCCCCGTCCGCGGTGACGAGCTCGACGGACAGGAGGTTGTCCGCGGCGAGGCCGTGCGGGCGGGTGAGCCAGCCCAGCCCTCCGCCCAGGGTGAGGCCGGCGATGCCCGTGCCGGAGACGACGCCGATCGGCACCGCGAGGTCGTGGCGTGCGGTCGCGGCGTCGACGTGCGCGAGGGTGGCACCTGCGGCCACCCGCACGGTGCACCGCTCCGCGTCCACCTCGACCGCGGTGAGCTCGCCGAGGTCGAGGACGACGCCGCCGTCCACGCTGCCGTTGCCGGCGACGTTGTGGCCCCCGCCGCGGATGGCGAGGTCCAGGCCGTGGGCGCGGGCGAAGGCGATGGTCGGGGCGACGTCGTCAGGGTGCGCGGCACGGACGACCACGCCGGGGCGGTGGTCGATCATGCCGTTCCACACCGCACGCGCGAGGTCGAAGCCGTCGTCGGCGGCACCGACCACCCGGCCCCGGACGCGGGCGCGCAAGCCGTGCAGGAGGTCGTCGGTCAGCGGTGCGGGGCTCATGGCACCCTCCGGATGTCTGTCCGTGCGGATGGTCGGGCCGCGCCGACCCGTGCCGTGCCGTGCCGTGAGCGGGACCACGCACCCGCCGACCCGACGGCCCCGTCCGCGCCGCGCCCGGTCGCCGCACCGGGAGGGGCGAGCCGCGCCTGCGCGCGGAACCGGACCGCCACCATGGCGCCAGCCACGCGGGCCGCGCCGAGACCTGTGATCTGCGTCTCGTCCACCAGGCTAGCGAGGCGCCGGGGCCCACCGATAGCCCCGGGGACCGTGCGCACCGTGGTCCTCCGTCGGGCTCGGCACCCTCCGTCGGACGGGGCGGTGCGTCAGTAGCATCCGCGAGATGACGATCCTGGTCAGCGCCTACCCGGCGCTCCTCACCCCTGAGCCCACCGACCCGGTCGCCGTGCGCGCGGTGTACGCACGGCTGCACGACGTCCCGGGCATCGGCGCGGTGGAGCTGCCGCTCGACGCGGACGGCGGGTTGCCGGACGCCGACCTCGTCCTGCCGCTGATCCCGGCGCACTGGGACGTCGTCCTCACGACGGTGCCGGGCACCATGGCACGGATGGCGCAGGACCCCACGTTCGGCCTCGCGTCGCCCGACGACCGCGGCGGCGACGCCGCCGTCGACCACCTGCAGCGCTGCCTGTCGACGGCGGCGCGGATCGACGCGGGCCTGGGGCGGCGCGCCGTCACGGCGATCGGGGTCGTCTCCGCACCGACCCGCCCCGGGACGACGTCGCCGCACGAGTCGACGGACGGCTCGGCGGACAGGGCGGCGACCGACGGCGCACGCGCGGCCCGGTTCGCCGAGCGCCTGGCCGGCGTGCTCGACGCCGGCGCCCGCACCGGCATCCACACCCGCACCGGCGCCGGGGGCGTCCGGGTGCTGGTGGAGCACTGCGACGCCCGCGTCCCGGGTCAGCCGCCGGCGAAGGGTTCCTCGACCTCGCCGCCGAGATCGACGTCGTCGTCGCGCTGCGCGCCGCGGGGCACGCGTCGGCGGGGCTCGTCGTGAACTGGGGCCGTTCGGCGCTCGAGGCCCGCTCCGCCCGCGGGCCGGTCGACCACGTCGCCCGGGCCGCGCGGGCGGGTGTCCTGGTCGGTGTGGTCCTGTCCGGCTGCGCGGACCGCGACGGCGCGTTCGGCCCGGCCTGGGCGGACGCCCACCCCCGCTGCGGGACCTGCCGGCACCGGCGGGCGAGCCGGCGTCGCTCCTCACCGACGACGCGGTCCGTGCCACCCTCGCGGCCGCCGGGCCGGTGGACCTCGTGGGCGTGAAGGTCGCCGTCCGGCCGCACGACCCGGGCCCCGCCGAGCGGGCGTCGGCGGTCGCGCGGAACGTCGAGCGCGTGATGGCGCTCGCGGGTTAGACCCGCGACCAGCCCGTCCCCCGGCGGGTGGCCCGGGGGTGACCGTCCCCGCCGCCGTGAGCCGGCCGAGGGTGCTGCGGATCGTCCCGTCACCGATCCCGGGCAGCGCCTCGCGCAGGTCGGCCATCGTGAAGGTCGTCGGCGCCCCGTGCAGGACGTAGTCGACCACCCGGTCCCGCTTGCTCCCGGGCGATACTCCCGGGTCCCGGCGGGGCCGCGGCGGTCGGGCGAAGTGGTCGAGCACGTGCTGCGGCAGGGGCGGCACGTCGCGCGGTCGCGAGCCGTCCCGCAGCGACTCCGCGGCGAGCGCGCCGGCGGCGACCGCCTCCCGGGCGGCGACGGGGGAGACGACGGTCGGGACGCCGTCGACCACGAGGTCGAGGAACTCGCGCATCGTCAGCAGGTCGGCGTCGGCGTGGCCGCTGACGACGCCCTCGATGGGGTACTCCCGGTCCCCCGCGACCTGCCACTCGTGCCGGCGGTCCCACACCTTCACGACGCCGCCCGCGGTGTCGCCGACGTTCTCCAGCCGCCCCTCGGTGCCGATGACCGTGTAGTTGCGCCAGTAGTCCGGCGTGAAGTGGCACTGCTGGTAGCTCGCCATCACCCCGTTGTCGAGCTGCATGAGCATCATCGAGACGTCCTCGACGTCGACGACGGGGTTCATCCCGGTCTGCGCCGCCGGCGGCCAGTTGTCGAAGGAGAACCAGTCCGGCATGGTCTGGCCGACGCGCTCGCGGCGGTCGGTGATCCCGCCGTAGATCATGAGGTCGCCCATGCCGACCACGCGGCGGCTGTAGCCCGAGGCGAGGTAGTGCACGACGTCGATGTCGTGGCTCGCCTTCTGCAGCAGCAGCGTCCCGGTCTTGCTGCGGTCGGCGTGCCAGTCCTTGAAGTAGTAGTCGCCGCCGTTGCCGACGAAGTGCCGCACCCACACGGCCTTGACCTCGCCGATCTCGCCCCGCTCGATGACCGCGCGCATGGCTCGGACCACCCCGGAGTGACGGAAGTTGTGCCCGACGTACAGCGGCACGCCGGTGTCGACCGCGGCGGTCAGCACCCGGTCGGCGTCGGCGAGCGTGGTCGCCAGGGGCTTCTCGACGTAGACCGCGACGCCCGCGCGCAGCAGGTCGACGGCGATGTCGGCGTGGGTGTGGTCGGGGGTGCAGAGGATGGCCGCGTCGATGCCGCCGGCCGCGAGCAGGGCGTGGTGGTCGGCGTGCACGGTGACGTCGCCGAACAGCTCGCGGGCCCGACGCCGCCCGGCCTCCTCGGTGTCGACCGCGGCGACGACACGCGCGTCCGGTCGTGCGACGGCGACGTGCAGGGCGATCTGCGCGCGCGAGCCCGTCCCGATGACGGCGACGGCGAGCCCCGCCGCGGACGGCCGGCTCACCGGTCCGTCCCGCCGACACGCTCGGGCACAGCCTGCGCCGACCTCGACCCGGCGTCCGCGACGACGACCTCGACCCCGGCGGCGTCGAGGTCCGCGGCCAGGTCGTCCGGCACGGCGGCGTCGGTCACGAGCGCGTCGGCGTGGTCGAGCGGCACGATCCGCGCGAAGGTCGCCCGCCCCAGCTTGGTGGAGTCGGCCACGACGACGACGCGGCGCGCGGCGGCGGCGAGCCGGCGGCTCACCTCGGCCTCCCCCTCGTCGACGGTCGTGGCGCCGGCGGCGGTGAGACCGTCCACCCCGAGCACCGCGAGGTCGAGGCTGAGGTCCCGCAGCGCGCAGCCGACGAGCGGTCCGACCAGCTCGTACGACTGGCGCCGGGGCACGCCCCCGTGACCACGATCTTCACGTGCTCGCGCACCGACAGCTCGTAGGCGATGTTCAGCGCGTTCGTCACGATCGTCACCCCCGGTGAGCCGGCCGAGGTGCGCAGCCGCTCGTCCCGGCCGAGCGCCCGGGCGACCTCGGTCGTCGTCGTGCCGCCGTTGAGGCCGACGCAGTCCCCGGCGCTCACCATGGTGGCCACCGTGCGGGCGATCGCCGCCTTGCCCTCGGCCTGCCGCGCGGACCGGTACTGCAGCGGGAGCTCGTAGCCGGACCCCAGCGCGGACGCGCCGCCGTGCGTGCGGGTCACCAGGCGCTGGTCGGCGAGGACGCCGAGGTCGCGCCGCACCGTCGCGCTGGACACCCCGAGGGCGTCGCCGACCTCCGCGATGGTCACGCTGCCCCGGCGGCCGACCAACTCGAGCACGGCGGTGAGGCGTTGCTGCTGCGTCACGGGCGACCTCTCGCGGGACTCGGGTGGTGGAGGCTCGACTCCGTTGACGACCGAGCTCCGTTGACGACCCCGAGCGATTCTGCTCGGATGAGGCTGCACCGCAGCATATTCGCTCGATGCCTGCGCGGGGAGACCTTTCGCCGCGCCGGCGGGAGGAGGCCCCCGTGCCGTCCACGTTCGTCGACGCCGAGATCGCGTCCCAGCCCGACGTCTGGCGGCAGGCCGCCCGGCTCGCCGGCGCCGCCGGCGCCGCCGGCGACGTCCTGCCCCAGCCGGGCGAGCGGGTCGCCGTCGTCGGCTGCGGCACGAGCTGGTTCATCGCGATGAGCTACGCCGCGCTGCGCGAGGGGCCGGGCACGGGGTGACCGACGCCTTCTCGGGGTCGGAGTACCCGCGCGGGCGCACCTACGACCGCGTCGTGGCGCTGTCGCGGTCCGGCACCACGAGCGAGGTCGTCGACCTGCTCGCCGACCTGGGCGGCACGACGACGCTGGTCACCGCCGTGCCGGACTCCCCGCCGCCGACGCCGCCACGCACGTCGTCCCGATGCCGTGGGCCGACGAGCAGTCGGTCGTGCAGACCCGGTTCGCCACGGCCGCCCTGACGCTGTTCCGGGCCCACCTCGGCGCGGACGTCGAGGCGGTCGTCGCCGACGGCGTGCGCGCCCTGGACGTGCCGGTCGACGCCCTGCTCGACGCCGACCAGTGCACGTTCCTCGGCCGTGGCTGGTGCCTCGGGCTGGCGCACGAGGCGGCCCTGAAGACCCGCGAGGCCGCCCAGCTGTGGGCCGAGTCGTACCCCGCCATGGACTACCGGCACGGCCCGATCGCGATCGCGGAGCCGGGCCGCCTGGTCTGGTCGTTCGGCGCGCCCCCGGCCGGGCTCACGGACGAGGTCGCGGCCACCGGGGCGACCCTCGTCCGGCACGACCTCGACCCCCAAGCGGCCCTCGTCGTCGCTCAGCGCTTCGCGATCGCGCTGGCGAACCGGCGCGGCCTGGACGCCGACAGCCCCCGGTCCCTCACCCGGTCGGTGATCCTGCCGTGAGCCCGGCCGCCCATCGGGTCGGCGTCGACGTCGGCGGCACGAGCACCAAGGCCGTGCGGGTCGACGCCGGCGGGCACGTGGTCGCCGAGCGCCGCGCCGCCACCACGGCCCCCGACCCGAGCGGCGCCGCCGTCGTGGAGTCGATCGCCGCGCTGGTCGCGTCGCTCGACGTGCCCGACGACGTCCCGGTCGGCGTCGTGGTCCCCGGGGTGGTCGACGAGGACCGCGGGCTCGCGGTGCTGTCGGTCGCCCTCGGCTGGCGCGACCTCGACCTGCGCGCGCGGCTCGAGGAGCGGCTGGGCCGGCCGGTCGCGTTCGGTCACGACGTGCGTGCCGGCGCGGTCGCGGAGGTCCGCTCGGGCGCGGCGCAGGGGGCCGACGGCGTCGTGGCGTTCATGGCCGTCGGCACGGGCCTCTCGGCCGCGGTGCTCGTCGACGGCCGGCCGGTCGTCTCCGGCGGCTGGGCCGGGGAGATCGGGCAGCTCGTCCTCGCGGACGGGCCGTTCGCCGGGTCCCGGGTCGAGGAGGTCGCGTCCGCCACCGGCACCGCGCGCCGCGCCGGGGAGCCGGACGCCCGCGCCGTCGCGGCCCGGGTGGCGGCCGGCGACCCCGCGGCGGTC
This sequence comes from Cellulomonas sp. ATA003, assembly GCF_031582905.1. Lineage (NCBI taxonomy): Bacteria > Bacillati > Actinomycetota > Actinomycetes > Micrococcales > Cellulomonadaceae > Cellulomonas > Cellulomonas sp. ATA003. The sequence goes on along the minus strand of NZ_CP133990.1, from coordinate 917,348 downwards.
GAGGTCTGGCGGACGACGGCGTCCGTGCTGGCCGGGGCGCTCGCCGGGCTCGTGGTGACCGTGGCGCCCTCGACGATCGTCGTCGGTGGCGGGCTGGCCCTGGCCGGTGACCTGCTGCTCGAGCCGATCCGCGCCGAGCTCGCGCGCCGGGTCGCCGGGCTGCGGGTGCCCCGGCTCGTCGTCGCCCACCACGGGGACGGCGCGGGCGCGCTCGGGGCGGCCATGCTCGCAGGGGACGCGGCGCTGACGTCATGACGGACGCCTGAGGATCGCCTGTCGATCGTGCCGTGGCCGGCGCGCGGGGGCGCGGACCGGTGGTCAGGGGTGAGCGCCCAGCGCGTCCGGACCCACGTGTCCTCCGTGCCGGTGAAGCCCTCGAAGGGATCGAGGGTGTCGGGGCCGAAGTCGACGTCCGGGTCGTCCGCCGTCCCGCCGACACCGTCCGGGCCGACGCCGAAGAGCACGGCGAAGTTCCCGCCCGAGTCCATGAGGTTCGCGACCTCGTTGAACGGCTCGACGTGCCAGCTGCCCAGGAGGTGGCCGGCCTCGTGCGACACCACGTTGCCGAGCGCGGTCCCCACGAACCTGAGCCGGTCGCTCCCCGGCCGCAGGAAGGCGTTGAGGGATGCGGGCTCGTCCGGTGGGGCGGACAGGACGTCGAGGAGCACGAGCGCGGTCTCGGCCGTCTCGAAGTTGCCGGGGTCGATGGACTGCGCGATGCCGATGGTCGGGATGCCGGACTCGGCGATCGTGCCGCCGACGACGACGCGGCTCACGTGCGGGCGTCGGCCGAACCCGTCGGCGTGGTGGCGGCTGTCGAGCACGCGGACCCGCACGCCGGTCCGCGCGAAGTCGCGCTCGAGGTTCTCCGTCACGGTCGTGACGATCCGGTCGACCAGCGCGTCCTCCTGCCACGCCGGGATGCCCCACGCCGTGACGAAGCCCGAGAACGGGGAGAGCTGCCGGACGCCCGGCCCGCCCCAGATGCCGGTGTTGACCCGCGCGCCGTCGAAGTCGAGGAACAGCGTCTGCCGGGCCCGGGCGCCCGGGCCCGGGCGGTAGACCTCGAGGGTGAGGGCGTAGTCGCCCGGCGCGCCCTCCGTGGCGACGTAGTGCAGGCCCTCGGTCTCGGCGACGTGGTCGACCACGGCGTTGCCGCCCCCGGCGAGCGGTGACGCCAGGGGGTACAGGAGGCTGAGGTCCTGGCCGGAGCCGAAGACCACCCGTTCCCCTCGGCCGACGGTGCCCGGACGGTCAGCCGGGTCGCGGAGCCGGTGACCGACCCGCTCAGGACGTCCCCGGCCGCAGCCGGACCGCGTAGACGTCGACGTCGGTGGCGTCGAGGGCGAACGTGACCGCGTAGTCACCCTCGCTGGTGGCACCGGACCCGCTGGCGGAGTCGAACGGGTCGGTCGGGTACGAGCCGTACGCCGACACCGACACGTAGAGGTCACCGGTCGCGGGGACCGGCACCGACAGCGAGCTGTCGAACCCGCCGGAGCCGTCGTCGTCGTTGGACGCGATCACGACGCCGGTCGCGTCCCAGACGATGACGACGGTGTCGAGCCCGTCGCCGGCGGTGTCGGTGTCGACGACGAGCCGCTGCCCCGCGACCACCGGCACGGCGTAGAAGTCCAGGTCCCCCGTGGCGTCACCCGCCGAGCCGTGCGGTCCGTCACCGATGGTGCCCGTCGTGCGCATCGCCGTGCCGGCGCTCACGCCGGTGGCGCCCGCCAGCGGGATCGAGCCGTTGTCCTCGGGCGGTGACGCGAACGGCACGGGCGCCGGGCCTGACGACAGCGTGCCCCGGATGTCCGCCGCCGACGCCTCCCTGCGGCGGGACCCGAACCCCGGGACGGGCTCGGCCGTCGCCGGGGTGTCGTTGACGCCCCACGCCGAGCCCGGCTCGGCCTCCTGGACGACCAGCGGGGTCGCGCCCCGCCGTCCGCCGGTCCGCTGCTGCTCGGTCCTGGCGTCCGGCACGGCGGACCGGCTCTCCTCCCGCGCCGCGGATCCCGCGGCGGAGCGCGCCTTCCACGCGTGCCGGTCGATCGCCGACGGGTCCGGCAGCAGGCTGAGGTACGGGTTCGGCTCGACCATGCCCGGCGCCCGCCGCTGGTCGGCGGAGCCCTTCGGCACGAGCTGGAACCCGAGGCCCCCGCGAGGTCGTCCCCGTCGTCGCCGGGTGCGCCCGTGGCCGGTGGAGCGAGAGCCAGCAGGCTCACCGACAGCACCGCCGCAGCCCAACCGCTTCGCCGCATCCGCGTCCGCGACATGGAGCCCCCTTGGCCCGACCGGTCCCGCGGCGTGGACGGCATCTGCGCCCGTCCAGCCTCCGGCATCGAAGCGTCCTCGCGCCCGAGCCCACGCGTCAAGGAGTCTCGACCCGATCGGCAGGGGAGAACGCCGAGCGCGCCGGTCCCCCGGACGGCGCCGGCCGTCCCCCACCGCCGCGAGCACCGCCGGTGGTGGCCGTCGCTCGGCCGGTCCCGGACGCCGCGGGTCTGGTACAACCTGTCCGACCACGAGCGGGGAGGTTGCGGTGACGACCAGTCCGCGACGGCACACGGTGTTGGCCGGCGAGGGGGCGAGGCGTTCGGCTCGCTCCGGCGGCGTCCGACGTCCCGCAGCGAGCGGTTCGCCCTCGGGCGGTCGCTGCGCCAGGGGTCCCCCGGCCCGCTCTGGGCGAGTGGGAGCCGCCGGACGACCGGCCCGACCCCGTCGAGCTGATCCGCCGCTCCCACGAGGGCCGGCTCGCGGACCTGGTCCCGATCCGGGTCGCCCGCATGATCACCTCGCCGTACGGCTTCCTGCGCGGGACGGCGGTCGTCATGGCCCACGACGTCGCCGGGCTGCCCGCCACCGGGATCACCCCGGTGATCTGCGGCGACGCACACCTGGGCAACTTCGGGTTCTACGCCTCGCCCGAGGGCGAGCTCGTCATCGACCTCAACGACTTCGACGAGGCCCACCCGGGCGCGTGGGAGTGGGACCTGCGCCGCCTCGTCGCGAGCATCTGGGTGGCCGGACGGCAGAACGGCGCGAGCGAGGACCACTGCGCCGACGCCGTCCGGTCCTGCGTCGCCGCCTACCGCGCCGAGGTGGTCTTCCTCGCCGAGCAGCCGCTGCTCATGCGGTCCTACAACCGCCTCGACGTCCAGCGCCTGCACGAGACCGCGACCGAGAAGTCGCTCCGGGCCGAGATCGAGCGCGCCGTCCGGCGGGCCCGCACCCGGACCAGTGACCGCGCCCTGCCGAAGTTCACGCACGAGCACGAGGGCCGGCGCCGCATCGTCGAGCAGCCACCGCTCATCACCCACGCCCCCGACGACGAGGCCGAGCACCTCGCCGCCGCCCTGGACGACTACCTCGAGACCCTCGCCCCGCACTGGCGCCGCGTGCTGGGCGGCTACACGCTCGTCGACCTCGCGCACAAGGTCGTCGGCGTCGGCAGCGTCGGCCTGCGCGCGTACGTCGCCCTGCTCGAGGGCAGCGACCCCGACGACGTGCTGTTCCTCCAGCTCAAGCAGGCCCGGCGCTCCGTCCTCGCGCCGTTCGTGCACGGCGACTCCGCGTGGCACGCCCACCAGGGCCAGCGGGTGGTGGAGTACCAGCAGGCGCTGCAGACCGTGAGCGACCCGCTGCTGGGCTGGACCACCGTCGGGGACCGGCAGTACTACGTGCGGCAGTTCCGCAACATGAAGGGGACCGTCCCGCTGGACGCGATGGACGCCGCAGCGCTCGCCGACTACGCCGGCATCGTCGGGCACCTGCTCGCCAAGGGGCACGCCCGCACCAGCGGCGCGTCGATGATCGCGGGCTACGCCGGCCGCTCGGACAAGCTCGACGCGGCGATGGCCCGCTTCGCCCGGGCCTACGCCGACCAGACCGAGGCCGACCACGCCCGGCTCGTCGCGGCGGTCCGGCGTGGTGAGCTGCCGGTGTCCGACGGCGCCCTCGAGGGGGTCGGGAGCGCGTTCCGGCCGTGAGGGCGGCGGCGGCCCGCCCTACGCGGCCGAGCCCGACGGCGCGGCGGAGCGGGCCCCGGTGAGCTTGCCGCGCTCGGCCCGGGTCAACGGCGGGATGGAGGCGAGCAGGTCACGGGTGTACTGCTCACGCGGGCGCTCGAAGATCTGCTCGACATCGCCGGTCTCGACCTGCTTGCCGTGGTGCATGACCAGCACGCGGTGCGCGAGGTTCTGCACGACGGACAGGTCGTGCGAGATGAACACGATGCCGACGCCCAGTCGCTCCTGCAGCTCGACGAGCAGGTCCACCACCTGCGCCTGGATGGTGACGTCGAGCGCCGAGACCGGCTCGTCGCAGACGAGGACGTCCGGGTCACGCACCAGCGCCCGGGCGATCCCGATGCGCTGGCGCTGCCCGCCGGAGAACTGGTGCGCGAACCGGTCCATCGCCTCCGCCCCGAGCCCGACGAGGTCGAGCACCTCGGCCGCGCGCGCGTAGCGCTCGTCGCGCGTCCCGGTGCGCCGGACGGTCATCGGCTCGGTCACGAGGTCGCGGACCCGCATGCGGGGGTCGAGCGACGTGTAGGGATCCTGGAACACCATGGGGATCCCGGCGCGAGCCCCGCGGCGCCCGTGCGTCCGACGGGTCACGTCCGTGCCCCGGAACTCGACCGTGCCCTCGTCGGCGCTCTCCAGCCCCACGAGGATCCGCGCCAGCGTGGACTTGCCGCTGCCCGACTCCCCCACCACAGCCAGCGTCTCCCCGCGCCGCAGCGTGAGGTCGACGCCGTCGACGGCGTGCACGCTCGTCCGGGACAGCCGCGAGCCGGTGTGGAAGACGCGGGAGATCCCGGTCGCGCGCAGGACGACGTCGTCGGCGGGCACGGCGCCGCCCGTCCCGGCCGGGGCGCCGGTCGTGGCCGGGGCGCCGGTCGTGGTGGTGGCGACGGACGCGACGACGGCATCGGGCAGGACGCGCGGCGGCGCGGGCGTGGGCGCCGACCCGAGCAGCGTGCGGGTGTAGGGGGCCTGCGGGGCGGCGAAGATCGCGTCCGCGTCGCCCTGCTCGACGACCTCGCCGCGATACATGACCGCGAGCCGGTCGGCCACCTCGGTGACGACGCCGATGTCGTGGGTGATGAGCAGGACCGCCATGTCCAGGCGGCGCCGCAGGTCGTCGAGCAGACGCAGGATCTGCGCCTGGACGGTCACGTCGAGAGCCGTGGTGGGCTCGTCGGCGATGAGCAGCTCGGGCTCGAGCGCGATCGCCATCGCGATGAGGATGCGCTGGCGCATGCCGCCGGAGAACTGGTGCGGGTAGTTGTCGACCCGCTCCCCGGGCGCGCGATGCCGACCAGGTCCAGCAGCTCGACCGCCCGGGCCCGGGCCTGCCGGCGGGACAGCCCGCGGTGGACGCGGAAGACCTCGCCGATCTGGTCGCCCACGGTGAGCACCGGGTTGAGGGACGACAGCGCGTCCTGCAGGACCATGCTCATCCGCTCGCCCCGGATCCGCCGGCGCGCCGCCTCGTCCATGCCGAGGAGGTCCACCCCGGAGAGCGACAGCTCGCGTGCGGTCACCGTGGCGGCCGGGTCCTGGATGCCCATGACGGCACGCGCGGTGACGGTCTTCCCCGACCCGGACTCGCCGAGGAGCGCGACCAGCTCGCCGGCCCGGACGTCGAGGTCGACGCCGGTGGCGGCGACCACGGGTGCGCGGCCGGTCGGCGTGAACCGGACGTCGAGGCCGCGCACGCGCAGGACCGGCGGACGCGACGCACGGGCGCCGGGGAGCTCGGAGGTGGAGGTCGCCATGTCGCCCATGGTGCACCGTCCACGTCACCGTGATGTTTCCGGCGTGTTAACTCTTGCCGATCTGAGGCGTTTTCGTTGACGTGACGCCGAAAAATCTCAACAGTGAGGTCCGTGAGCCGGTTCGTCCCGATAGCTCGCTCGACTCACCCCGCCACCCATCCCGGACGCGCCCGCCTCCGCCGCCCCCGCGCCGGCCCGGCGGGCACCGCCCGCGACCCAAGGAGGACCCCCGTGCTCGAACCCGCGAAGCGGTACACGGGCTACACCGCGTACGAGTACCTGGAGGCCGGCGTCGACTACCGCGTCTTCGAGTACGACAAGCAGATCGGCCGTGTGCCGGAGTACGCCGGCCTGGACCTGACCACCGAGCAGGCCGAGCGCGCCCGGCGCCTGCTCACCGAGGAGACGGTCATCTCCCTGCACGAGCACGTGCAGGTCTTCCCCAAGGACATGGGCCAGCTCCGCGACCACATCCGCCAGGGCCGCGAACCCACCGGCTACGAGGGCCTGTCCCGCTCCGGCCTGACCGCCGTGTTCGACAACGGCATGGACGGGACGTGCTGCATCTCCAGCGACGCCGGCTGGAAGTACCAGGACGTGCTCTTCGACCTGGGCGTCCGGATGGCCGACCTCGCCCACCAGGACTTCGTCATCAAGGGCGAGTCGCTCGCGGACATCCGCCTCGCGGCCGAGACCGGACGCGTCGCGCACGTCTTCGCGCTCGAGGCCTCGACCATGATCGAGAACGAGGTCGACCGGCTCGACGTCCTGTACGGGTTCGGCGTGCGCCAGATGGGCATCGCCTACTCGGAGGCCAACACGCTCGGCAGCGGCCTCAAGGAGCGCGGTGACGGTGGCCTGACGTACTTCGGGGAGCGCGCCGTCGCCCGGATGAACAAGCTCGGCATCGCGATCGACATCTCCCACTCCGGCGACCGGACGTGCCTGGACACCATCAAGGCGTCCACCAAGCCCGTCTTCATCACCCACGCGGGTGCGCGTGCCGTCTGGCCGACGAACCGCATGAAGACCGACGAGACGATCGTGGAGTGCGCACGCCGCGGCGGCGTCATCGGCCTGGAGGCCGCACCGCACACCACGCTGTCGCCCGAGCACCCGCGGCACAGCCTCGAGTCGGTCATGGACCACTTCGTGTACTGCGTCGACCTCGTCGGCATCGAGCACGTCGCGTTCGGCCCCGACACGCTCTTCGGCGACCACGTCGGCCTGCACAAGGCGTTCGCGTCGAACCTCTCGCTGGGCCAGGCCCACGCCGGGGTCGAGTACGAGGAGGTCCCCTACGTCGACGGCCTGGAGAACCCGGCCGAGTGCTTCACCAACATCATCGGCTGGCTCGTCCAGCACGGGTACTCCGACGACGAGATCCGCATGGTCGTCGGCGGCAACATCGTCCGCGTTCTCGAGGAGGTCTGGTTCTGATGCGTCGTCCCTCAGCGCTCGCCGGGGCGGCCCTCGCAGCCGCCACCGCACTCGTCCTCACCGCCTGCGCGCCCGAGGCCCCCGAGGAGGCCGCCGAGACCTCCGAGGAGAGCGCCGCCGGCGGAGCCGTGGCGGGTGACGACACCCTGACCATCGCGACCACGACCGACGTCGTGAACTACAACCCGCTGATCGGCAACAGCCGCAGCGACTACTGGGTCACCAACCTCATGTACCCCCACCTGCTGTCGATCACCGAGGACGGCTCGAAGGAGGAGTTCCTCGCGACCGACTGGGGCTACGTCGACGAGCTCACCGGCTTCTACGAGATCCGCGACGACTTCGTGTGGAGCGACGGCGAGCCGCTCACCGCCGAGGACGTCGCCTACACGCTCAACGCGGTCAAGCGCGACAAGCCCGCCGGGACCTTCTACGGCCAGATGGGTACGTTCGTCGAAGAGTCCGCCGAGGCGGTCTCCGACACCCGCGTCGAGTTCGAGCTCACCGAGCCGGACGCCTCGCTGGTGGACGAGATCGGGTTCTGGGGCAACGTCGTGCCGCAGCACGTCTTCGAGCCGGCCGGCTCGGTCGCGACGTTCGCGAACGACGGCAGCGACGGCGGCTGGGTCAGCGCCGGCCCGTACCTGCTGACCGACGTCCAGGTGGGCCAGAGCTACACGCTCGAGCGCACCGACAGCTACCCGCTCGTCGAGGGTGGCGTGCCGATCCCGGCGCAGATCGTGTACCGCGTCCTGCCGGACGTGAACACCGAGATCCTCGCGCTGCAGAGCGGTGAGGTCGACGTCATCGCCAACGCCCTGCCGCCGGCCCAGGTGGAGCAGCTGCGCGGCACCGAGGGCCTCGAGGTCGTCGAGGTCCCCGGCCTGGGGTACGCGCACATGGTCTACAACATGGACCACCCGGACCTGGCGAAGACGGAGGTGCGGCAGGCGCTCGCGCACGCCGCGGACTACGAGACGATCCGTCAGGTCGTCCTCCAGGGCCAGGCCGTCTCGACCGGGTCGAGCCCGCTCATGCCGGTGCTCGCCGACTACTACGACCCGTCCATCGAGGAGTACGCGTTCGACCCGGAGATGTCCCGCCAGCTGATGGAGGACGCCGGCTACACCGCCGGCGCCGACGGGATGTTCCCCGTGACGTTCCGGCTCCTGTACTCCCTGCAGGACGCCGTCACGAGCCAGTGGGCCCAGCTCGTCAAGGACAGCGCGGCGCAGGCCGGCATCGCGATCGAGCTCCAGGGCCTGGAGCGCAACACCTACCTCGCGCAGACGAACGCCGGCGACTACGACATCTACGCCGGCAACTTCGCGATCATGGACGACCCGGTCACGAACTTCCGGCTGTCGTACCTCCCCGGCGGGGCGATCAACTACACCCACGTCGACGACCCCGAGCTCAACGACCTCATCGCCCAGGCCGGTGTCACCACCGACCGTGACGAGACGATCGACCTGATGCGGCAGGCCGCGCAGATCGTCCACGAGCAGGTCTACGACAACATCATGTACACGCAGAACCTCTACGTGGCGCACAGCTCGGAGTGGTCGGGCTTCATCGTCAAGCCCAGCGAGCTGCTCTCGATCGTCCACGCGGAGTCCGTCGCCAGTGCCCGCAAGGCCGACGGCTGACGGCCGGCCCGACCCCGACCGGCTGAGAGAGGGCCGCCCGCCCATGTCCATCGCCCTGTTCGTCCTGCGCCGCCTCGGACGAGGCCTGCTCACGGTCTGGTTCGCCGTCACCGTGACGTTCCTCCTCCTGCGGCTTCTGCCCGGGGACCCGGCTCTGGCCGTCGCCGCCACGAACATGACGGAGGACCAGCGGGCGGCCCTGCTCACCCAGTACGGCCTCGACCAGCCCCTGCCCGTGCAGTACGTGCTCTACCTGGGCCAGCTGCTGCAGGGGAACCTCGGGACGTCGTTCACCCAGTCCCTGCCCGTGATCGACATCCTGCTCGAGCGCATCCCGTGGACCCTGCTGCTGACCGCGACCGCGATGCTCCTCACGGTGGTGATCGGCATCCCGCTCGGCGTGATCGCGGCGGCCCACAAGGGCGGCCTGATCGACAAGGCCGTCCAGGTCGTCGGCGTCACCGGGCAGTCCCTGTTCGTGCCGAGCGTCGGCATCCTCCTGCTCTACCTGTTCGGGCTGGAGCTGGGCTGGCTGCCGATCGGCGGTGCGTACAGCCAGAACGTCTACGGGTTCGAGTGGTACGGGTCGGTGCTGTCGCACCTCGTCCTGCCGGCGGTCTCGCTGACGCTCATCCAGCTCGGCTCGTACGCCCTGACCATGCGCGCGACCGTCGTGGACGCGCTGAACGAGGACTACACCGTCCTCGCCCGGGCCAACGGCCTGCCGTACCGGCGGATCCTGTGGAAGCACGCGCTGCGCAACGCGCTCCTGCCGGCCACCACGCTCATCGGCCTGCAGCTCGGCTTCCTCGTCGGCGGGGCGGTCCTCACCGAGACGGTCTTCGCCTACCCGGGCGTCGGCCGCGGGATCTACGAGGCCGTCACCCAGCTCGACTTCCCCGTGCTGCAGGGCGCGTTCCTCCTGCTCGCGGTCACCGTGGTGGCGGCCAACACGCTCACCGACATCGCCTACGGATTCCTCGACCCGAGAGTGAAGGCGTCATGACGGCTCCCCTGCCCGACACCGAGCTGCTGGTCCCCGCGAACGAGCCGGTCGCCACCGGCGGCACACGCGCCGGACGCGGCACGTGGCACGCGTTCCGCCGCCAGCCCCTGGGGATGGCCTCCCTGGTCATCCTGCTCGGGCTGGCGGTCGCCGCGGTCGCGGCCCCGCTGCTGTCCGAGCCCCCCGCGTCCTTCAGCGTCGACGTGCTGCACCCGCCGAGCGGCGCGCACTGGTTCGGCACCGACGCCCTCGGGCGCGACGTCTACGCGGAGGTCGTGTGGGGCGCGCGGCAGTCCCTCCTCGTGGCCGCCGCCGCGTCGGTCATCGCGATCGTGGTCGGCACCCTCATCGCGGTCGTCGGCGCCTACGTGCCCGCGGTGGACGCCGTGGTCGGCGTCGTCGTGGACCTCACGCTGTCCCTGCCGGTGCTGCCCCTCATGATCCTCGTCGCCGCGCTCGCCGGTCCCAGCACGACGACGATCATCCTGGTGATCGCCGCGTTCTCCTGGCCCGAGGTCACCCGGCTCGTGCGGTCCCAGGCGCTGTCGGTCGTGCACCTGCCCTACGTCGACGCCGCCCGGCTGATGACGAACCGGCACGGCTGGATCATCGGCCGGCACGTCATCCCCGCCGTCACCCCGGTCATCGTCGTCTCGGTCGTGGTGACCGCCTCGCGTGCGGTGCTCTCGGCCGCCGGCCTGGCGTTCCTCGGGCTCGGCGACCCCACCGTCTGGTCCTGGGGACGCATCCTCTACGAGGCCCAGCAGTCCGGAGCCATGGTGAGCGCGTGGTGGATGACGCTCTTCCCCTCGCTGGCGATCCTCGCCCTCGTGCTCTCCGCGACCCTCCTGTCCATCGCGTACAACGACGCCCGCAACCCGAGGAACCATGACCGCTGACACGCTCACCCCGTCCACCGGGGCCCCCTCCCCGGCGGGCTTCGCCCCGCGCCTGACGCCGGACGTCCTCGACCACCTGCAGGCGGGCGTCCGGGCCCGCGCCGAGGAGGCCGGCTTCGACGCCGTCCTCACCGACGACCCCGACGACGTCGCCTACCTCACCGGCTTCTTCCACCACCCGTGCGAGCGGCCCGTCGCCGCCCTGGTGGAGACGTCCGGCCGGACGCTGCTGCTGGTCCCCGAGCTCGAGCGCCAGCACGCCGAGGAGCAGGGCGCGCGCGCCGAGCTGGTGTCCTACCCCGAGTACCCCGGCCTCGAGAGCCCGTTCGCGGCGCTCGCCCGGGCAGCCGGCTCCCTCGGGTCGCGGCGCGTCGGGCTGACCACGTCGATGACCCAGCACCGCCTCGCCCTGGCCAGCCGGGCCTTCGGCGACGACGTCGCCTGGGTGCCGACCGAGCTCGTCACGCACGCGCGCTCCGTCAAGGTGCCGGCCGAGATCGCGCTGCACCGCGAGGCCGCCCGGATCACCGACCTCATGCTCGCCGCCGGCATCGCCCTGGTGACCGACGCCGTCGCGGCCGGAGGCGCGCTGCCGAGCGAGGCCGAGCTCGCCGCGCACGTGACCCGCACCGGGACCGGGCTGATGTACGCCGAGCACGCGGACGTCGTCGTGGTGTCACCGCTCGCCGGCGGTCTGGTCTACGCCGGCCCGAACTCGGCGATCCCGCACGGCCTGCCGTCCGGCTACCGGCTGCGACCCGGCGACACGTTCATGCTGTCTCTCGGGTGCGCGGTCGGCGGGCGGTTCGTCGAGGGCGAGCGGACGTTCGTCCTGGGCGAGCCCTCGGCGGACCAGCGCCGCTACCACGACGCCGTCCGCGACGCCCAGGCCGAGGGCGGCCGGGCGATCGCCCCCGGGGTGGAGTGCCGGGACAGCAACGCCCGGTGCCTGTCCGTCATCCGCGAGCGCGGGCTCGGGCAGTACCTGCGGCACCGGCAGGGTCACGGCATCGGGGTCGGCATGCACGAGCCGCCGTGGCTCGAGGACGGCGACCCGACCGTCCTGCAGCCGGGCATGGTGGTCTCCAACGAGCCAGGCATCTACGTCCCCGGCCACGCCGGCTACCGGATCAGCGACAGCATGCTCGTCACCGACACCGGCTCCGAGCCGCTCACGTCCTCCCCCGCGACCTCGACGACTGCGTCGTCCCGCTCTGACCGCCGCGCATCACCGCGCCGCTCGCCGCTCGCTCTTCCGTCTCTCCCCGCCCGACCCCCTCGACCCTGGAGCCCTTCGCATGAGCACCCAGCCCGACGTCTCCCCCGAGTTCGCCCGCGCCACCACCGGGGCCCAGCGGGTCCGGATCAACGGCAACGAGCTGGCCGTGGAGGTGCTGGGGCCCGAGGGGGCGCCGGTGATCCTCACCCACCACGGGGCGCCGGGCCTCGGCTCGCGCGCGGAGCCGCGGGCGTCGTTCGGCCGGCTCGCGGACGAGTACCGCGTCGTGGTGTTCGACGCCCGCGGCAGCGGGGACTCCGAGGGCTCGGGCACGTTCAGCCACGAGCAGTGGGCCGCCGACCTGGACGCGCTGCGGGAGTGGGCCGGCGCCGAGACCGTCGCGATCGCCGGGGGCTCCTACGGCGGGTTCATGGCGATGGAGTACGCGATCCGCTACCCGGACCGGGTGGAGGCCCTCGTGCTGCGGGACACCTCCGCCGACAACGGCAACGCGCACCTGGCCCGCGAGAACGCGCTGCAGTCGGACCGCGTGACGATCGACATGGAGAAGTTCGACCGCATCGACCGCGGCGAGGTCCGGGACGACGACGACCTGCGGGACTGCTGGCGCGAGATCCTCCCGCTGTACGACTTCGTCTACGACCCGGCGGCCGTCGAGCGCAAGGTCGAGGCCACGCCGTACCGGTACAAGGCCCACAACTACGCTTTCGCCGTGAACCTGCCCGGGTACGACCTCAAGCCGCTCCTCCCGCAGATCACCGCACCCACCCTCGTGACGGTCGGTCGCACCGACTGGATCACCCCGGTGGCCTGCAGCGAGACGATCGTCGACCTCGTCCCGGACGCGCGCCTGGCGATCTTCGAGAAGTCCGGGCACTCCCCGCAGATCGAGGAGGCGGAGGACTGGACCGCGACCGTGCGCGCCTTCCTGCATGAGGTGTACCCGCCGCACCGCCCGGCGGGCGGCGGGCACTGAACGGGGCGCGGGTGAGCCGACAGCTCGCGCAGCTCGACGACCTGGACACCCGGATCGTCGTCGCCCTGCAGCAGGACGGACGGGCCTCCTGGCGCAAGGTGGCCGAAGCCGTCGACAGCCCCATCACGACCGTGGCGCGCCGCGGCCAGCAGCTGCTGGCCGACGGCGTCGTCAAGGTCACCGCGGTGCCGGCCCTGGGTGCGCACGGCGCCTACGACAACTTCCTGGTGCGCATCAACTGCACGCCCGGGACGCACGCCGACGTCGCGGCGGCGCTGGTGGCGCGTCCGGACGTCCGGTTCTGCACCATCGTCACCGGCAAGTTCGACATCTTCGCCGAGCTGGTCGTCTACGGCGGCGTCAGCCGCTACCCCGGGCTGATGACCGACCTGCACGGCGTGGACGGCGTCGAGCGCTCGCGCAGCGACCTCATCCTGTCCGTGTACAAGGTGACGCACGACTGGAGCCGGCAGCTGTCCGGGCGCGACCCGCAGCTGCCGGACGCGGTCGACCCGAGCGAGCTCGGCCGCGCGGAGCCGACGGACGTGCCGCACCTGGACGCCGCGGACTGGGCCATCCTCGACCGGCTCCAGCAGGACGGCCGCGACACGTTCCAGGCCGTGGCGGACTCCGTCGGGCTCAACGAGAGCAGCGTCCGGCGCCGGTTCGACCGGATGCGGTCGGCGGGATGGGTCGACATCGTCACGCTCGCGCGCTCGGCGGCGCTGGGCATGGGGACCGAGACGCTGGTGACCGTCCAGGTGGCGCCGTCGCGGCTCGACGCCGTCGCGCGCGCCCTGGCGGCCCACCGGTCGGTCCGGTACCTGGCCGCCCTGCTCGACGACAACTCCCTGTTCTGCGAGGTCATCACGACGTCCGCCGCCGAGCTCCACCGGTTCTTCCTGTCGACGCTCGCCCAGCTCGAGGGCGTGCAGGGGTGGAACGCGGCGATGGAGCTCGTGTTCCTCAAGCGCGGTGGTGTCGAGACGCCGTGGTGGCGTGCGCAGCTCGAGCAGGACGGCACGGACCTGCCGCACCCGGTGCCGGTGGCCCTGCCGGCGGACACGCTGCGGTGACGGCCCCCGCGGTTTCCGTGGTCCCCGCGGTCCCCGCCGTTCCGGCGGTCCCCGGCGACATGCTCGCCTACGTCGTCCGAGAGCCGGGTCACGCCGGTCTGGAGCGGGTGCCGGTCCCCGAGCCGAGCTCCGGGCAGGTCCTGCTGCGGGTCCGCGCGACGGCGCTCAACCGCAAGGACCTGTTCCTGCGGGGCGGGTCACGGGGGCCCGGGATGCGGCCGGTGCGGTACCCCTCGTCCCGGCCGCCGAGGTGGTCGGGACGGTCGTGGCGACCGGCGCCGGGGTGACCGCCTGGTCCCCGGGCGACGTCGTGCTCGTCGAGCCGACGCTGTGCTGCGGCACCTGCCGCGCCTGCCGGGTGGGCGAGACGTCGATGTGTCCCGCGTACGGCAACCTCGGCGAGCAGTGCTGGGGCGGGCTCGCGGAGTACGCCGTCGCGCCCGCGCGGAGCCTCCTCCCCTGCCCGCCGGATTCGACGCGCGCCGGGCCGCCGCGTCGCCGGTGGCGTTCACGACCGCGTGGCGCGCCCTCGTCACCGCGGGGCGGCTGCGGCCCGGCGAGACCGTGCTCGTCACCGGCATCGGCGGGGGCGTCGCCACCGCGGGCCTGCAGGTCGCGCTGCTCGCCGGGGCCACGGTCTTCGTGTCGAGCAGCGCCGACTGGAAGATCGAGCGCGCCGTCGCGCTGGGCGCCGCGGGCGGCGTCGACTACACCCGGGACGACGTCGCCGCGTGGGTGCGAGGGCGGACCGGTGGCCGCGGCGTCGACGTCGTGCTCGACGGCGCCGGTGCGGCCTCGTGGCGCGCGAGCATCGACGCCCTCGCGATGGGCGGTCGGCTGTGCGCGTACGGTGCGACGACGGGTGACAGTCCCGACCTCTCGATCCGCGAGCTGTACCAGTCCCACCGGTCGATCCTCGGCGCGCCGATGGGTGGACGCGGTGACCTCGACGCCGTCTGGGAGCTCGTGTGCGCCGGGCGCCTCGAGCCGGTCGTCGACTCCGTGCACCCGCTGGAGCGGGTCGAGGACGCTCTCCGCGTGCTCGAGGGCCGCCACCAGTTCGGCAAGGTCCTCGTCGAGCCGTGACGTGGCGGGCGCGGCGCCCGGCGACCCTCCGGGGGAGACGGGAGCGTCACTCCACGAGCGTGACGCTCGACCCCGGGCTCAGGCGGTCACCGATCCGCCGCCCGATCTGCAGCGCGCCGTCGGCGTCGGGCGCGGTGATGCGCAGGGTGAACTGGACCTCGCCGTCGTCGACGCCGCGTGTCGCGGTCTCGACCGTGACGCCCTCCTCGCCCGCCACGGCGTCGTCGATGCCGGACACGTCCCCCGTCACGGACGTCGGGACGGCGGTGCCGGAGACCAGGAAGCTGGGCATGTCGAACTCCTCACGCGTGGACCGATGGCGACGCGTCCAGCCTGCCTCCGCTGGCCCGGTCCCGCGCGCCCAGCCCGGGCTCAGAACGTCAGGACGAGACGACCGCGCACCCCGCCGGCCGCGAGGCGGCGGTGGGCCTCCGCGGCCCCGTCGGCCGGCAGCGTCGCCGCCACCCGCAGCGTGACGACGCCCTGGTCGGCGAGGCGCACGAGCTCGGCGAGGTCGTCACCGCGGTGCAGGTAGTCGGCCGGCGTGACGAGGTAGACCCGGATCCCGCGGTCGGGCTCGCCGTCGAACGGGCGGACGGCCGCGATCACGCCGCCGTCCCGCACGCCCGCCAGGACGTCGGTCCCGAGGAGCGCCGCGTCGATGACCCCGTCGACGCCGCCGGGCTCCACCGCGCGGACCGCCTCGCCGAAGCCCGGTCCGCGCGGCACCACGGTGTGCGCACCCAGCCCGGTGACGAGGTCCCGGTCCTGCTCGGACGCGTCCGCCACGACGCGGAACCCGCGGTGGGCGGCGAGCTGGATCGCGTACCCGCCGACCGCTCCGGCGGCACCGGTGAGCGCGACCGTCCCGGCGAACGGCAGGTCGAGGACCTCCAGCGCACGCACCGCGGTGAGCCCGTTGGGCGGCAGGGTCGCGGCCTCGACGAGGTCCATCCCGTCCGGCAGCCGCGCGACGGACGTGGCCGGGACGACGACCTTCTCCGCGTACGCGCCGCCCTGCGGCCGGCGCGGGTTCACGACGGCGCAGACCCGGTCGCCGACGGACAGCTCGACGCCCGCGCCGATCGCGTCCACGACACCGGCGGCGTCCATCCCGGGGACGTACGGCGGCGCCAGCCCGTCGGGGATCCCCATGCCTTCCCGCAGTCCCACGTCCGTGGGGTTCACCGCGGCCGCCCGGACGGCGATGCGCAGCTCGCCGGGGCCCGGCTCCGGCTCCGGCAGCTCGAGGACCTGCAGCTGCCCCGGACCGCCGACCGTGGTGACACCGATGGCTTGCATGCGGCCACGCTAGGTCGACGCCACCGGCCCCGCACGGCCAGGAGCCGCACGGGCAGGCGTCGCGCTGCGGGCCTCAGCGCCAGCTCTGCAGCGCGGCGCGCGCGAGGGCCGACCCCTCGGGCGTCGGGACGGTCGACCGGCCTACGCCCGCGCCCGCGCCCGGGTCACCGAAGGCACCACACCGACGCAGCACGGCCACCGTGTGCTCCGCGAGCCCGCTCACGTCGCCCGGGACGAGCGCGCCGCCGTCGCGGTGCCGCCACCCGAGAGCGGCCATCGCCGCGGCCTCGTCGACGGGGGACGACCCGCCGTCGTGCCCGGCGATGCGGAGCAGGACGAGCAGGCCGGCGTCGCGCGCGGCGCCCTGGCCGACGGGCAGCCGCTCGGCGAGGTGCCGCCACAGGCCGACCGGGTCGTCGACGAGCGCGGCCGCGGTGCGGGTCGCATGCAGGCGTCCCCGGGCGAGCCGCAGCACCCCGGCGCGCTGCAGGGCTTCGCGGAAGAGCAGCACCGGCACCGTGTGCGCCTCGCGGTTGAGCGTGCCGATCCACTCCCGGTCGATCCGCAGCGCGTGCGCGACCGCCTGCACGTCGTCGGGCCGTAGGTAGCCCGCCGACGTCAGCGGCACCCCGCGCACCCTGACGTGCCCGACCATCCACGCCACCGGCGCCACCATCCGCGCCGCCGTCGCGACGTCCACCAGTGCCGGCCGGTCCACCCGCGCCGCCTCCACGAGGCTGACCAACGCCGCCCGGTGCGGTCCTCCGGCACGGGCCAGCAGGTCACGCAACGGCTCGGGCAGCGAGTCCACCGGCGACGGGAGGTCGGAGGTCGCCGGGGCACCCGGCAGGGGCGCCGCGGAGCCGTCCCCGTGGGGCCCGGCGAGCACGAGCTGGAGCAGCCGCTGCGCCTCGGCGACGTCGAAGCGGTCCGCGAGCGCGCGCCGTGACGGGCTCCACCGGTGGACCAGCTCCTCGTACCCCGGTGCGCCGCCGCAGTCCTCCGGTGGGCAGGCGCGCTGCCCGGCGACGCACCGAGGCGCACCGTCCGCCGACGACGTCGTCCCCTCCAGCCGCACGACGTGGTTCCACCCGTCGCCGAAGTCGTAGGTGTAGCGCAGCTCGTCGCCGGCCTCGCGGAGCACCGCACCGATCGCGACGCCGCTCTCGGGCTCACCCCGCTCCCCCTCGGCGATGTCCTCCGCCGTGACGAAGCTCCGGGCAGCGGGATCCCACGGCTCGCCGACGGTGAACCGGTGCAGGTGGCTGTCCGTCCAGCCCATCGCCACCTGGATCACCGTGTGCAGGTCGTCCAGCGTCAGGTCGGTCGGGACCTGCACCGCCCGCCAGATCGGCGGCTCGACGTCCTCGAGCTCGATGCGCAGGCGGAGCATGTCGACAGCCATGGGGACATCCCAGCACGGGCGGATCGCCTCGCCGGTCAGGGCCGGTAGACGTCGGCGCGGTGGGCGACCTTCAGCACCCAGACGATCCGCGCGTCGTCGTCGATGGCGACGAGCACGCGGAAGGCGATGCCCACGTAGCCGCTGCGCTTGCCCGCGAGCTCACCGGTCAACGGCTCGGTGACTCGGCTCGGGTTGTCGGCCAGAGGCCCGTCGATGAACGCCAGCACCGCGTCGGCGACCTTCGGGTCCAACCGGCCGATGGCGCGGACGGCGGGTGCGGTGAGCCGCACCGTGAAGCCATCCGGGCGCTCCTCTGTCACGGACGCCGGGCGCGGCGCAGCTCGGCACGCACCTGGTCCGAGCTCAGTCCGCCACCCTCGGCGATCTCCCGCTGAGCCTCGGCGAGGTCGTCGCGGATCCCCGGCTGGGACAGCCAGAACAACGTCTCCTGAAGCGACTCGAGATCATCCACCGCCATCACGACGACTGCCGGGCGACCGTGGCGTGTGATGGTCACGGCCTCGTGAGTGGACTGCACCTCGTCCACCAGTGCGGAGAGCCGGTCCTTCGCGTCGCTGAGCGGGATGGTCTGCATCGTGCTGATTCTAGCCAGGACTCAGGCCAACCTTGCGCCTCGTGCTCGCCGGCTTCGGGCTGGTCGTCTGCACGGTGGCCGCCGTGCTGCTCGCGGCCGCCGACGCGCCCGCCGTGGTGGTGGCGGTGGTCGCTCTCCTCGGTGTCATCGCCCTGGTGGACCTCGTGGTCATCGTGCGGCGCAAGGCGCGGGGCGAGCCGGGCTGATCAGCCGGCGTCGAGCTGGTGCCGGTGGCGAGTGCTCGGAGCGTGAGCCGGTCGCCGCGGAACCGCCCCACGCCGAACTCGAGCGGCTCGCCGTCGTGCAGGAGCAGGACCCGCTCCAGCCGCAGGACGGGCGCTCCCACCGGGATGTGCAGCGACCGCGCCACGAGCCCGTCGGCGAGGACCGCCTCGGTGGTCATCTCCGAGGGGCCCAGGCGCCGGCCCAGCAGACGCTCGACCGCGTCGTAGAAGTCCCCGGCGAGGTCGGCCGCGGGGTCGGCGAGCGGCTCGGCCAGTGGCAGCCGCAGGTAGGACGTCCACAGGGCGACGTGCTCCGTCCCCACCCGGGTGCGGCGATCCAGGCGCAGGACGGGGCTCGCGGGCGGCACCCGCAGGATGTCCACCAGAACGCCGTGCGCGGGCACCACCTGCCGCAGCAGGACCTCGTGCACGACGGCACCGGGCGGCCGGTCCAGCCCGTGCAGACCGTCGGCCCGGTGCATCGTCTTGCGCGCCGCGACGAACGTCCCGGCCCCGCGCATCCGCTCGACCAGCCCTTCATCGCGCAGCAGCTCCAGTGCCGCACGGACCGCTCCCCGGCTCGCCCGGTACGTGTGCTGCAGCTCCCCCTCGTCCGGCAGCGCCTGCTCGTCGTACATCCCCCGCAGGAGAGCCGCGCGCAGGAGGTCCCGGACCGCCGCCGCCGTGTCGACGACGTCCTGCCGGCCGGCGCGGGAGGCGGGCGCCGGCGGGCGCCGACGGCCGGGAGGGGACGCAGGAGGACCCGCTCCGATGTCAGCGGTTGCGCGCCTCGGGCGTCCTGCGGTCGCGGACATGACGCGAGTGTGGCGTCTCCGTCTTACGAACGCGTTAACCCAACGGCGTTGTGAGTCGTCTCGGCGGCATCACCGCAGGTCAAAGGCGTGGACGATGACTGGCCGAGCGGCGTAACCGACGGGACCTGACCGAGAAACGGCCGAGACACGCGCCCTGCCTACGTTCGTCACCAGCCAGCCGACCACCCCGGTCGGCGGGCCACGACGATCGAGAGGCAGACCACCATGGCCGTCTGGGACCCCTTCATCACCGAGCGTGATCGCGCCGTCTACGCGACGTCCGGCTACGGGGCGACGCGGGGCTTCGGCTCGCGTCCCGCCGTGCTCGTCATCGACGTCAACTACGACTTCGTCGGGCACGAGCCGGCGCCGATCCTCGAGTCCGCCGCGCTGTGGCGCAACAGCTGCGGCGAGGAGGGCTGGGAGGGCGTCGCGGCGATCAAGACCCTGCTCGACGCCGCCCGCGCGCACTCGCTGCCGATCTTCTACACGACCGGGGAGGAGCCCCGACCGGACGGCCTGGGTCGCGGTCTGTGGCGCACGAGCCGCGCCGGGGAGAAGCCGCACGTGCCCGGCTTCGTCGGCACGGACATCGTCCGCGAGATCGCACCGCAGGAGCGCGACGTCCTGTTCCGCAAGTCCAAGCCGAGCGCCTTCTTCGGCACCGGGCTGCTCGCCCTGCTCATGGAGCTCGAGGTGGACACGCTCCTGGTGGTCGGGACGACGACCAGCGGGTGCGTACGGGCGTCCGTGCTCGACGCGTTCAACCACAACATCAACGTCGCGGTCGTGGAGGAGGGCTGCTTCGACCGCGGCCAGGCCTCGCACGCGATCAACCTCTTCGACATGAACGCCAAGTACGCCGACGTGGTGTCCCTCGACACGACGCTCGACTACGTCGCCACCCTGCCCGACGAAGTCTTCGCCGGGCAGATCGCGCCCGCCGAGTCACCGGCCGCCGAGTCGCCGGTCGCCGAGCTCGCCGGGGCGCTCACGTGAGCCGGCTCCAGGTCGAGGAGCTCACGCGCCACTTCCCGTCGCCGGAGGGCTCGACGGTGGTGGCGCTGGACGGCACCACGCTGGACATCCCGTCCGGGTCGTTCACCTCGATCATCGGGCCGAGCGGGTGCGGCAAGAGCACGCTGTTCAACCTCATCGCCGGGCTCGACCACCCGACCGCCGGGCGGGTCCGGCTCGACGGTGAGGACTGCACCGGCCACCAGGGCCGGGTCGGCTACATGCTGCAGAAGGACCTGCTCCTGCCGTGGCGGACGATCCTCGGCAACGTCGCGCTCGGCCTCGAGGTCGCCGGCGTGGGGCGCAAGGAACGCGAGCCCCTGGCACGCCGCTTCCTGTCGCTGTACGGGCTCGGCGGGTTCGAGGACCGGTACCCGGCGCAGCTCTCCGGCGGCATGCGGCAGCGCGCCGCCCTGCTCCGCACGATCCTGTTCAACCGCGACGTCATCCTGCTCGACGAGCCGTTCGGTGCGCTCGACGCCCTCACCCGGGCCCAGATGCAGGAGTGGCTGCTGGACCTCTGGGACGACCTGGGCAAGACGGTGGTGTTCGTGACCCACGACGTCGACGAGGCCGTATACCTCTCCGACACCGTCTACGTCATGTCACCGCGGCCCGGCCGCGTGATCGCGAAGCTCGACGTCCCCCTCGACCGGCCACGCAAGCCGTCGGTCGTCACCTCGGCACAGTTCGTCGAGCTCAAGCGGGTCGCGCTCGGCCTCCTCGGCGAGCGCCAGCACGAGGAGGTCGCCGCATGACCACGACAGCACCCGTCGGCCTGCCGGCCGCGCCGGCCGGCAGGCCGACCCCCACGACGCCACCGCGGGACACCCGTCCGGACGTCCGGGCGACCGTGCAGGACCTGTCCCAGCTCGCCCCACCGCCACGCAAGGGGCTGATCAGCAAGCCGCAGCGAGCCGCCGGCCGGGTCTGGCTGCTCACCGCACGGCTGCTCGTGCTCGCCGCGCTCATCGGCGGCTGGGAGCTGGCGGCCCGGACCGGGCTGATCGACCCGTTCTTCTACAGCATGCCGTCCCAGATCTGGCAGACCGGTGTCGTCGCGGTGACCGAGGGCACCGTCCTGTCCGACACGCTGTTCACCTTCACCGCGACCCTCTCCGGGTTCGCCATCGGCACGCTCGGTGGCGTGGCGATCGGGCTGTCGTTCTGGTGGTCGCGCCGCTACGCCCTGGTCGCCGAGCCCTTCGTCGTCGCCTTCGAGGCCATGCCCAAGCTCGCCCTGGCCCCGATCGTCGTGCTCGTCCTGGGCATCGGGATGTCGTCCAAGGTCGCGATGGCGACCGCGCTGGTGCTCGTCGTGCAAGCGCTGAACACCTACGCGGGCGTCAAGGCCGTCGACGGCGACCTCACCCGGATGATCGCGTCGCTCGGCGCCACCCGGTGGCAGGTCTTCACCAAGGTCGTCGTGCCCACGACGCTCCCGTGGATCATCTCCGGGCTGCGCGTCACGATCGGTCTGGCGCTGGCCGGGGCGATCGTCGGTGAGTACATCGGCTCGACCCAGGGCATCGGTCGGATGATCCAGTACGCCGGCACCACGTACGAGATCTCGCTCATCTGGGTCGGCATCGCCGTGCTCGCCGCCCTGTCGATGGTCCTGTACTCCGTCGCCGGCATGCTCGAGCGCCGCTTCCTCGCCTCGCTCCACGTCTCCCGGTAGCCCGCGGGCCGTCGTCGGCCCGATCGACCCGACATCGCCAGGGCCGACGACGTCCGCAGCGCCTCTCCCTCCTCCCCCTTGGAGCCCCCATGTCCCGTCCCACCCGCACGTCCCCGCCCCGCGCCGCGTCGCCCGGCCGGCGCCGCCGCGCCGTCGTCGCGCTGCTGACCGCACCGCTCCTGCTCCTGGCGGCCTGCTCCCCGACCGACCCGGTGCGGCGCAGGCCGACGCGGCGCCCGCAGCCCCGGCCGCCGCGAGCGACGGATCGCCGGTCGAGCTGGTGATCGCCGAGCCCGTCCACGGCACCGGCTACCTGCCGCTGTACGTCGGGATCCAGGAGGGCTTCTTCGCGGACGAAGGCCTCGACGTCTCCACGGTCACGCTCCAGGGTGGCGGCGCGCACACCAACGCCGTCCTCACGGGTGAGGCGTGGGCCTTCATCGGCGGGCCGGAGCACAATGCGTTCGCCGCGGCCCGCGGCGAGGGCGCCGTCGTCGTCAAGGCGATCGCCAACGTGGTCAACCGCGGGAACAACTACCTCGTCGCGGCCCCCGGCCTGGAGTACGACGGCGACCTCGCGGCGTTCCTCGACGGCAAGACCATCGTCACCGGCGCCTACGGCGGGACGCCCAACTCGGTCACCCGCTACCTGCTGCAGGAGAGCGGGCTCGACGTGAGCGACGTCCAGATCATCGAGTCCGCGGACGCCGCGGCGGCGCTCGCGATCGTGCAGCAGGGGCAGGCCGAGGTCGCGATGGTGTCCGAGCCGATCCTCGGGCGCGGCGTCGCCGAGGGGATCTGGGAGGAGCCGTTCCTCGACGTGCCGGAGGAGCTCGGGCCGTACGCGTACTCCACGATCAACGTCCGGCAGGACTCCATCGACTCCGACCCCGAGACCGTGCAGGCCTTCACCCGGGCTCTGGTCAAGTCGCTGGAGTTCACCCGGGACGAGCCGGAGCGGGCGATGGAGATCGCCCAGGCCGAGTTCCCGACGCTCGAGCCGGACGTCCTCGCGGCGACCCTCGAGCGCAGCTACGAGGACGAGATCTGGGAGTGGAGCGGCGCCGTCTCGGAGGAGGCGGTCGAGACCGCCCTGGACGTGGTCCGGGCCTCGGAGGTGCTGAAGGACTCCGGCGACCCGGTGCAGTACGACGCCATCGTCGACATGACCTTCGTCGACGCCGTGGGCAGCGCCGGTGAGTGAGGCCGGGGGCGCCGGGCGCCGGCGCCCCCGGCGTCCGGCCGCGGGCGGGCACCCCGCCGGGATCCTGCTGATCTGCGCGGTCATCGCCGGCACGCAGATGACCTGGGGTCTGGTCATCCCGGTCCTGCCGGTCTACGCCGACAGCCTCGGCGCCGGTCCGGCGGCGCTCGGCACGGTGGTCGCGGCGTTCGGCCTGGGCCGGTTGCTCATGGACTTCCCGGCGGGGATGCTCGCCCAGCGAGTGGACCAGCGCCGCCTGCTCGTCGTCGCGGTGGCCGTGGTCGCGGTGGCCACCCTCGCGACGGCGGCGGTGACGTCGGTCGGTCAGCTCGTCGCCGTCCGATTCGTCACCGGTCTCGCCGGCGGTATGGCCATCACGACCGGGCAGGCGCTGCTCACCCACAGCGACCCCGACCGACTGGGCCGCACGATGGGCGCTCTGCAGGCCTACCAGCTCGCCGGCGGGGCCCTGGGCCCCGTCCTCGGTGGCCTCCTGGTCGGTATCGATGCCCGGCTCCCGTTCGTCGTCGGTGGCGCGCTCCTCGTGGTGCTGGCCGTGCTCGGCGCCGTGCGGCCCGTCCCCCGGTGGCAGCCGGTCACGTATCCGGTCACCGCGCCGGGGGCGCCGGCGCCACGACTGTGGACGGCGGGGCTCGTCTCGATCTCCGTGGTCGGGTTCAGCATCTTCTTCGTCCGCTTCGGCGGACAGCAGTACCTGTTCCCGGTGCTGGCGTACGAGCAGGCGGGGCTGACACCAGCCCAGCTCGGCATCGCGATCGCGGCGACGACGATCGCGGGCCTGGCCCTGGTCGGGGTCGCCGGGGTGCTCACCGACCGATGGGGCCGACGACGCGTCGTCGTCCTGTCGACCGCCCTGCTCGGGCTGCTGACCTTCGGCTTCCTGGGGTCGGGCTCCGCGCCGGTCTTCCTCGCCGCGCTCGTGCTGACCGGTGTGGCCACGGCGTTCACCGGTCCGGCCACCGGCGCCTACCTCGCCGAGGCCGTCGCCCCGCAGAAGCGTGGGATGGCGGTGGGTGTCTACCGCACCTGCGGCGACCTCGCGACGCTCGTCGGCCCGCTCGTCCTGGGCTGGATGCTCGGGGCCGGAGCCGACGCCGGAGCGGTCGTGCTGCTCGGCGCCACGACCGTGGCGGCGGCAGGCCTGTTCGCGGTGCTCAGCCGCCGGTCGGTCCCGGCCGTGCCGGTGCCCATGCCCGACGCCGCCGTCCCGCCGGTCCCGGTGGTCGGTGCGCACCCCGCACCCGTCCGGCGTTGACCACCTCGGCCCGTCCCCGTCCCTGCCGTCCTGTCCCGTGGAGGACCGCCATGACCACCACCCGCCTGTCCCTGTCCGAGGTCACCATCAGCGAGCTGCAGGACGCGTACCGCCGCGGTGAGGCGACGTGCCGCGAGGTCACCGAGTGGTACCTGCACCGCATCGACGTGCTCGACCGCAGCGGCCCGACGCTCAACTCGGTCATCACCGTCTCCCCCGACGCCCTCGCCGACGCCGACGCGCTGGACGCCGCCCTGCCTGCGGGCGGACCCGTCGGTCCGCTGCACGGGGTGCCGGTGCTGGTCAAGGACCAGGTCGACACGGTGGGCATGCCGACCACGCTCGGGTCGCAGATGTTCGCCGAGTACCTCCCGGACCAGGACGCGACCGTGATCCGCAGGCTCAAGGAGGCCGGGGCGCTGGTGCTCGCCAAGACCACCCTGGGCGAGCTCGGCGGCGGCGACACCCACGGCACCCTGTTCGGGTCGACCCGCAACCCGTACGACCTCGAGCGCACCCCGGGCGGCTCGTCCGGGGTCGGCCGCAGCGGTTGCGGCCAACCTCGGTACGGTCGCGATCGGGCAGGAGGGGCTCGCCTCGATCCGCCGGCCGTCGGCGTGGAACTGCACCGTGGGGATGCGGCCGACCCTCGGCCTGGTCAGTCGGGTCGGTGCCTACGGCGGCTGGCCCAGCCCGAACGGCTCGCTCGGACCGATGAGCCGCACCGTCGAGGACGCCGCGCGCCTGCTCGACGCCATGGTCGGGTACGACCCCGAGGACCCGTCGACGGCCGCCGGCGTGGGCAAGGCGCCCTCGTCGTTCGCCGCCGAGCTCGACGCCCGAGCGCTGAAGGGGGCCCGGATCGGCGTCGTCCGGGACAGCATCGGCCTCGGCTCGGAGCCTGACTCCGAAGACTTCGCCCGGGTCACGGCGGTGTTCGACCGCGCCGTGGCGGAGCTGACGGCAGCCGAGGCGCACGTCGTCGACCCGGTCGCGATCCCCGGGCTCCACGACCTGCTGGCCCAGCGGTCGTTCGACGGCACCGCCGAGTCGTTCGAGACGTGGATGCGCCGCAGCGCCCACCCGCCGTACCCGACGTACGCGGACTTCGTCGCCCACCCGCTGTACGACCAGATCATGTGGCGGCGCAGCGGCGGCCGGCCGCCGGCGTGGTCCGGCACGGCCGCCCAGTACGCCGTCGCCCGCGACCAGCTCCTGACGAACCTGCTGACGCTCATGACGGACCACGACCTGGACGCGATCGTGCACGTCACCGCCGAGCACAGCCCGACCCTGATCCGCGACGGCGTCAACCCGCCCTACGTGAACCAGAAGGGTGCCCCGCACCTCAACACGTTCCTGTACGAGGTCCCGTCGGTGTCGGTGCCCGCGGGCTTCACGTCCGAGGACCTGCCGGTGGGGATCACCTTCCTGGGACGACCCTTCAGCGACGCCGACATGCTGCGGTACGCGTATGCGTACGAGCAGGCGACGATGCACCGGCGCGAGCCGGCGAGCACGACGGGGGTCGCGCTCGCGGACTGAGGTGGCCCCGCGGTCGGGGTGGTCGGGCGGTCGGGCGCCGGCGGGTGCTACGCGCAGGCATCCGAGCCAGGGTCGACGTCGGGATCGGGATCAGGCTGGGGGTCGGGGTCACCCACCTCACCCCAGCGCGCCAGGTTGTTGCTCGGCACGCCGCCCGCCGAGGTGAATGCCCCACCGACCCACAACCCGTCCGCCGTGACGGCGAGCGCGCGGCCGACGACGTACCCGTCGTCGTCGGGCCCGCCCAACCCGTCGACGAGCCCGTCACCCAGCGCCACCCACGTCCCGGTCGCGCGGTCGAGCCGGGCGATGCGCCCGGACGGCGTGCCGCCCACGGCGGTGAACTGCCCGGCGGCGAGCAGGTCGTCGCCGTCGGCCGCGAGCGCGTAGACCTGCGCGTCGGCGCCTCCCAGCGGCGCCCACTCCCCGTGGTCGCGAAGTGCCACACCGCGAGGTTGGCGGCGGGGAAGCCCGGGCTCTGCGGCTCCGCGGCCCGCAGGATGCCGGCCTGGTCGAACCACCCGCCGACGTGCAGGTCGCCGCCGACGACCTCGAGCGCGCGGACCCACCCCGCGGCGCCGTAGCGGCTGACGCCCGGCAGCACGAGGTAGCCCGACAGCACGTTCGCCGGGTCCTGCGGCGCGGCGGTGTCGAACAACGTCAGCCCGTGCAGGCCCTCGACGATCGTCGCGCCGGCGTGGTTGAACCCGTTGAACCAGCCGCCGACGACGAGGTAGCGGTCGCCGATCACGGCCAGCGCGTTCACGGCGTGGTCGTACAGCGGACCGCCGCCGACGACGCCCCACGCCCCGGCCGCCGGGTCCCACACGGCGAGGCCGCCCACGAGCACGTCGCCGGCCGTGGCGAACTCGCCGCCCGCGTAGAGCCGGCCACCCAGGACGGCGAGGGCGTGCACGTCGCCGTCGGTGCCCGTGCCGAGCGGCGACCACTGCCGGCCGTCCCACCGGGCGACGTTCGCCGCCGGGACGCCCCCGGCGGAGCTGAACGAGCCCGCGGCGTAGACGGCGTCGCCGATCCGCGCCAGCGCGAACACCTGGCCGTCGCCGACGTCGGCCCCCACGCCGCCCGCGAGGTCGTCCCAGCCGGCGCCGTCCCAGCGGCCGATCGAACCCAGCCGCACCGCGCCCGCCTGGTCGAACAGCCCACCCGCGATCACGGCGTCGCCGTCGGCGAGCAGCGACTGCACCTCGCCGCCGCTGAGGTAGCCCGAGTGCGGCCCCTGGCCGAGCAGCCGCCACCCCGCCGGGCCCCGCAGGCCCAGGTGCTGGACCCGCAGCGGCGCGGAACCGGTGTCGGGGGTGGCGGCGTCGGCGGCGTCGTCGAAATCCCCGCCGACCAGCACGGCGCCGTCGCCGTCCGGGCCGTGTGGCGTCAGCGTGCGCACGACGTTGTCGAGCACGGCCGGCACCGTCCAGGACGTCCCGTCGTGGACGACCCAGTGCTGCGCCTCGAGCGGACCGACGGACGTGAACGACCCGCCGAGGTGCAGCCGCCCCCCGGCGAAGGCGAGCGCCGCCACCTCGGCGTACTTGCCGCCGTAGCTCGTGACGTCGCCCAGCCTCCGGAACCCGCCCGCCGCCGCATCCAGCACCGCGACGTTCCACGCGTGCACGCCGCTGGCCGACGTGAAGGAGCCGCCGACGGCGACGTCGCCCGTCGCCGGGTCGACCGCGAGCGCGTGCACCGTGCCCGTGAACTCCTCGTCGCAGACGCCCGGGCCATACGTCCGCCAGACCCCGGTCGCCGTGTCGAGGGTGGCGAAGGAGTTCGTGACGTGACCGGCGACGGTGTCGAACCTGCCCCCGACGTGCAGGGCCGACCCCGCGAGCGCCAGGGCGCGGACGGTTCCGGGGTCCGTGAGGTCGGCGGTCCCGGCACGCAGGACGCCGCCGCCGAGGTCCGACCACTCCCCGGTGGCGAGGTCCAGCGCTGCGAGGCTGCGCACGTCGGTGTCCCCGGCGCGGGCGAACGTCCCGCCGACGTAGAGCCGCGCCCCGTCGCTCGCGAGCGCGAGGACGGCGCAGTCGTACTCCGCCTCCGGGTGGGTGACCCCGCCGCCGACGGCGGACCACGCGCCGCCGTCCCAGCGGGCGAGCCGGGCCGCGGGCACACCACCGGCCGTCGTGAACTCGCCGCCCGCGTAGATGTGGTCGCCGACGACGGCGACCGCACGGACCGGACCGTCGAGCCCGGCCCCGAGGGCCTGCCAGCCGCTGCCGTCCCACAGGGCGATCCGGTTGAAGGTCCCGGTGGGCATTCCGGCGGTGCCGTAGCTGAAGTCGCCGCCGACGACGACGCGCTCCCCGCGACGGCGGTCGCGAGGACGGTCGGGCCGACCACGGGGCTGGCGAGTCGGGGCTGCCACCGCCCGGTGCCGGGGGCGCTGCGGGCCGCGGCGGTGCCGGGGGACCTGCGGGCCGCGGCGGAGCGGTGCGACGAGGTCTCGAGCGGTGTGCCGGGGGCCAGCACCGGCAGGTCTGCGGAGGTCATGCTGTCTCCTCGGGCGTGCAGACGGACGTCGCCGAGCGTGGCAGAGCGTGGGGATGCTCGTCCGGCATTTCGGACGTGCGACGTCGTCCCGTCGATCAGCGATGCCCGACGACGTCGCCCCGCATGTCGACCGGTCGCCTCGCCGGTCGCCGGAGACCGCATGGCCGACGACGTGCGGGGGCCTCACGGCGTCAGGGCGAGCACTCCCGGGAGGTCCCCGAAGCGGGCCCTCGCATCCAGCGAGAGCACCGCACGGGAGTCCTCGACGGCGTGCGCGGCGACGATCAGGTCGTGCGCGCCGCGCGGGGTGCCGGCGCGGCGGACGTGCGCCAGCAGGCGACCATGCTCCGCGGCGGTTGCCTCCGTGTAGTCGAGCACGGAGATCGTGGCAGTCACCGCAGCCAGCACTCGCGCACGGTCGGCCGCGCGTTCCGGGGTGTCGGCGAGCTCGATGCCGGTCCGGAACTCCGCCACCGTGACGGCGGCGATCGCGAGGTCGTCGTCGTCCAGCGCGGCGATGTCGAAGCGTCGGCGCTCGTAGGCGATCAGCGTGTTGGTGTCGAGGATCAGTCGGCGCGCCACGAGTCGCCGTCCTCGATGGTGAGCAGCGCGGTCGCCGCCGCGACGTCCGCGGAGAAGGCGTCGTCGAGATCGGGCGCGGCTGCGAGGGCCGCACGGAGCGCGCGGCCGGTGGTGGGTGCGACGGGCCGCAGCTCGGCGATGACGTGTCCGCCCCTCGTGATGCGCACCGACTCCCCGCGCTCGACCCGGTCGAGGAGCTCGGAGAAACCGCGCGAGGCGTGGGTGGCGGTCAGGGTGCGCACCGGTGCAGTGTATCTGATTCTCTGATGCGGCGCGTTCGTCCGATCGTCTCGCCCGGCGACGCATCCCTCGTCGGCAGGCCGCGCGGTGTCGTCCTCGACGCCCGAGGATGAGCGCGTGACCGACCCCTCCGAGCCGCCCCTGCGACGCCGGTGGCTGTTCGCCGACCAGCTCGGGCCGCACTTCCTCGACCACCCCGACCAGCCCGCCCTGCTCATCGAGTCCCGTGCGGTGTTCCGGCGGCGACGCTTCCACCGGCAGAAGGCCCACCTCGTGCTGTCCGCGCTGCGGCACCGCGCCGCCGAGCTGGGCGACCGGGCCGTCGTCGTCCGCGCCGACACCTACGCCGCGGCGCTCGCACAGGTCGACGAGCCGCTCGACGTCGTCGCCCCGACGTCGCGCGGTGCGCTGACCTTCGTCGAGCGGCAGCCGGGGCTCGAGGTGCTGCCGCACCGCGGCTTCGTCACCGCGCGGGCGGACTTCGAGCGCTGGGCCGGCAGCCAGCGCGGCGGGCTGCTGATGGAGAACTTCTACCGGACGGCGCGGCGGGTCCACGACGTCCTCATGGACGGCGACGGACCGGCGGGCGGCACGTGGAACCTCGACCACGAGAACCGCGAGCCCCCGCCGCGGACCGCGCAGCTGGACGACGGGCGGCTCGACGTCCCCGAGCCGTGGCTGCCGCAGGAGGACGAGATCGACGCCGAGGTCCGCCGCGACCTGGACCGCTGGGAGGCCGACGGCGACGTCCGGTTCGTCGGACGGGACGGGCCGCGCCGGTTCGCCGTCACCCGCGCCGAGGCCGTGGCGGCGCTGGACCGGTTCGTCGAGCACCGGCTGCCGACGTTCGGACGGTACGAGGACGCCATGCTCGCCGCGGACCCGTGGATGTCCCACTCCATGCTGTCGGCGGCGATGAACCTGGGCCTGCTCGACCCGCGCGAGGCGATCGACCGCGCCGAGGACGCCTTCCGGTCCGGCCGGGCGCCGCTCGCCAGCGTCGAGGGGTACGTCCGGCAGCTCATGGGCTGGCGGGACTACGTCTGGCACGTCTACTGGCACACCGGCCCCACCTA
The DNA here is from genome assembly GCF_031582905.1 of Cellulomonas sp. ATA003. Classification (NCBI taxonomy): domain Bacteria; kingdom Bacillati; phylum Actinomycetota; class Actinomycetes; order Micrococcales; family Cellulomonadaceae; genus Cellulomonas; species Cellulomonas sp. ATA003. The sequence goes on along the minus strand of NZ_CP133990.1, from coordinate 886,721 downwards.
CAAGCAGTCCAACGCGCTCAGGGCCCGGGCGCCCCTTCCGCAGTGGTTCCGCGACCTCGACGCCGATGCCGTCGAGGCGCGCTGCCTGCGAGACGTGCTCGGCCAGGTGCGCGACATGGCGTGGGTCCACCACATCCCGCGCCTGATGGTCCTGGGCAACTGGGCGCTGCAGCGGGGCTACGACCCGGCCGAGATCACCGACTGGTTCCACGAGTGCTTCGTCGACGGCTACGAGTGGGTGATGGCGCCCAACGTCGTCGGCATGAGCCAGCACGCCGACGGCGGCTTCATGGCGACCAAGCCGTACGCGTCCGGCGGCGCCTACATCCACAAGATGTCTCGACTACTGCGGCGGCTGCCGGTACCGGCCCGACGTCCGCGTCGGCGACGACGCCTGCCCCTACAGCGCCGGCTACTGGTGGTTCCTCGACCGCAACCACGAGCGCCTGGAGCCGAACCGGCGGATGCGGCAGCCCCTCGCCGGGCTGGGGCGGCTGCGGGACCGCGACGCGCTCGTCGAGCAGGAGGAGCAGCGCGGGTCGACGCCGCCGTGACTGGATGTCACCTCGCGGCAGCAAATCAGTCATGCCGGGGCCGCGCCAGGACTACGTTGCGCCAGTCAGGTGATCCCACCGAGAGGACCCCTCATGGCCACACGTTCCCGCTCCTGGACGCTCGGCACCGCCGCCGTCGCCACGGGCTCACTCCTCGCCGCGTCGCTGGCTGCCGCGCTCCCGGCCGGTGCGGCACCGCTGGACCGGTGCGACAAGCGCGCCAACACCACGACGGCCCGGTTGCTCGAGTGCGTCCGCGTCGACGGGGTCCTCGAGCACCTGGAGGCCTTCCAGGCGATCGCGGACGCCAACGACGGCAACCGCGCCGACCAGACGCCGGGCTACGAGGCGAGCGTCGACTACGTCGTCGACGTGGTGTCGGCGGCGGGCTGGGACGTCGAGGTGGTGCCGTTCACCTACCCCGGCACGGACGTCGTCGTGCAGCAGCTGACGCCCACCGCGGCCACGTACGAGGCCTCGCCCCTCGTCAGCAGCGGTGAGGGCGACGTCACGGGCACCGTGATCCCCATCGACCTCAACCTCACCGGCGACCGCGCGAACACCAGCGGCTGCGAGGCGTCGGACTTCGCGGGCCTCGACTTCGCCGGGACCACCGACATCGCGCTCGTCCAACGCGGCACCTGCGGGTTCACGGTCAAGGCCAACCTCGCGGCTGCGGCCGGCGCCGAGGCCGTCATCGTCTTCAACCAGGGCGACGGGCCGGACCGGTCGGGACCGCTGACCAACGTGACCGCCGCACCCTTCGACTTCCCGGCCGTCCCGCTCGCCACCGCGTCGTTCGACGCCGGCGCCGCGCTCGCCGTGGACGGCGCGACGGCGCGGGTGTCGGTCGCCAGCGTGGACCGCGTCTCCCACAACGTCGTCGCCGAGCTCGCGGGCCGCACGGACGGCAACGTCGTCATGGCCGGCGCCCACCTGGACTCCGTCCCGGCCGGTCCCGGCATCAACGACAACGGGAGCGGATCGGCCGCGCTGCTCGAGCTCGCGGAGAACATGGGCAAGTCCCGCCCGAAGAACACCGTCCGCCTCGCCTGGTGGGGCGCCGAGGAGCTCGGGCTGATCGGCTCGACCGAGTGGGTCGGGCAGCGCACCCCGGCGGAGCTCGACGAGATCGCGCTGTACCTGAACTTCGACATGATCGGCTCGCCGAACTACTACTTCGGCATCTACGACGCCGACCAGTCGAGCTTCGCGGCGCCGGTCGTCGTGCCGGAGGGCTCGGAGCACATCGAGAAGACGTTCGAGGAGTTCTACACGCTGCTCGGTGAGCCCTACGACGACTCCGCGTACAGCGGTCGCAGCGACTACCAGGCGTTCATCGAGAACGGCATCCCGTCCGGCGGCCTGTTCACCGGCGCCGAAGGGATCAAGACCGCCGAGCAGCAGGCGGTGTGGGGCGGGACCACCGGCGCCCAGTACGACCCGTGCTACCACATCGCCTGCGACTCCCTGGCGAACATCGACCGGCACGCGCTCGAGGTCAACTCCGACGCGGTCGCGTACGCGGTGTTCACCTACGCCGCGTCGACCGAGCCGGTCAACGGCGTCCGCGGTACCCGGCTGCCCGGGAACTTCCCGGTCCCGGCGCCGGCCGGTCCGGCGGGCACGTTCGTCGGTGAGAGCGGCGGGGACGAGCACGACCACGACGCGGCCGGGAGCTGACCTGACGCGTTGACCGGGCGAGGGCCCGCGGAGCCGGTGACGGTTCCGCGGGCCCTTGTCGTCGTGCACGGGGTCCGCTTCACCCGTTCGGCCGAGCGCGCGCCACGCCCGGGTCGATCCCTCACCTGACCGGCGCAGTGAACCGACGCGAAATGACGTCGTGGTGACTCAGGGTGAGGGCACGCGACGGAGAACGGTGCGTCGTGGCTCATCACTGAGAGAAGCCGCCGGAACTTCTCGACCTCGGTGGCTCAGGAGATGAGGACGCCGACGGCTCGGGTCCCGGCGTCCCCACCACCCACCGGAGGTCTGTCCGCCGAACGCGCGGAGAGTTCCGCGCCGCGGTGCCTTGAGTACGTAGGGCCGCTCGGCCCCACCCACCCCTGAAGGAGAACCATGCCCACCACCGCCCACGCCGCCGTGACCGCCGTCCGGCACTCCATCGCCCTGCTCACCTACGAGCTCGGCGTGATCGACCCCACCACACCGCTCGCCGACCTGGGCGAGCGGGTCCACACGCTCCAGCGAGCCTTGGCGCGCCTGGAGGTGCTGGCGGCCATGCACCCCGACCTCACCCTCGACGACGGACTCCCGCCCGGGTCCATGCCCGCCGACGAGCTGGCGGCCACGCTCGAGCAGGAGACAGAGCTCGAGCAGATCGTCATGTTCAGCCCCGAACCCACCACCGTGACCCTGGCCATGCGCGGCATCGGCGCGCACATGCCTCAGGACGTCAAGGACGTCGCCGCCATGCTGCATGGCGTCGTCGTCACCGTCGTCCCGGCATCCGGGGCCGACGACGGCGCCTACGTGGCGGAGATCGGCGCGGTGGTCGCCGACGCGGTCCTCACCGCGACGACCGACGAATGGGCCCTCGACGAGGCGGAGCTGAACCGCCTCACCGCTGAGGATGCCGGCGAGATGGAGGGCGCGTGGTGACCGCCGCGCAGCAGAGGCTCAGCCCTCCGGCGCGAGCGGCAGCGACCGAACGCTGCGGAAGTGCCGGTCCTGCCCGTCCACCGGGTCGGTGAACGCCACCTCGGCCGCGAGGAGCTGCAGGGGCCGGCGGAAGTCGTCGACGGCGACGTCCTGCACGACGGGGTACAGCGGGTCGGCGACGATCGGGATGCCGAGCCCCAGCAGGTGCATCCGCAGCTGGTGCGTGCGTCCGGTGCGGGGAGTCAGCCGGTAGACCCCCTGACCACCGACCTCCCGCTCCAGCTCGACCAGTGTCTCGGCGTTGACGGGCGCCCCGGGCACGACCTCGGCGCACCAGGTGCCGCGCTCCTTGTGGAGGTGGTTGCGCACGACGACGGGCAGCTCCAGGTCCGCCCGCAGCGGCGCGAGTGCCCGGTACGTCTTGTCGACCGCGCGGCGCTCGAACGCCGTCTGGTACGGCCCCCGCCACGTGCTCTCGGTCGCGAGCATGAGCAGACCGGATGTCACGCGGTCGAGGCGGTGCAGCGGCGACAGCTCCGGCAGGCCGAGGTCCGCGCGCAGACGGACGACGACGCTCTGCATGACGTGCCCGCCGCGCGGGATCGTCGAGAGGAACGGCGGCTTGTCGACGACGACGAGACGCTCGTCCCGGTGCACGACGTGGATCTCCCCCGGCACCTGCGGCTCGTCGCGCAGGTCGCGGTGGAACCAGACGAAGAGCTGCTGGGCGTAGGGGTCGTCCTCCCGCACGGGGCGGCCGTCGTCGTGGACGAACCGGCCCTGCGCCAGCATCCCGGGCACGTCGACGCGGTCCGGCAGGCGGTGCCGCAGCCACGCGCCCATCGTCGCCCACGGAGCGGGGCCGTTCGGGTCCCGATCGGGCGTGCGCAACCGGGCGGCCGCGAGTCCGTGACGTGCCGGGAGCGGCGAGCGAGGTGGCACCCGGCGATGGTACGAGCAGGTGGAGCGAGCGGAGCGCGCGTCGGGGTCGGCGCCACGAGGCCCGCTCCGGGCCGGGTTCGTAGACTCCCTCCCCGTGGAATTCCTTGACGTGGCACGCATCGTGGCCGGGCTGGTTCTGCTGGTGCTCGGCGGGGAGCTGCTGGTCCGCGGCGCCTCGGCCCTGGCCCGGCGCATGGGGATCTCCTCGCTGGTGGTCGGGCTCACCGTGGTCTCGGCGGCGACGTCGGCCCCGGAGCTGGCGGTGACCGTCGGGGCGGTCCTGCGCGACGAACCCGGGCTGGCCGTCGGCAACGTGGTGGGCAGCAACATCGTCAACGTCCTGCTCATCCTCGGGGTCTCCGCGCTCGTCATCCCCCTCGCGGTGAAGCAGCGACTCGTGCGCTTCGACGTGCCCGTGATGGTCGCCCTGTGCATCGCGCTGCTGCTGGTGTCCCTGGACGGGCGGATCAGCGCGGTGGACGGGCTCATCCTCTTCTGCGCCGTCATCGCGCACACGGTGTGGACCGTCGTCGTCGGCCGGAGCGAGACGCGCGTCCCAGCACGGGGCGCAGTGCCGGCCGAGGGCTCGTCCGTCCCCGACGCCACCGGTCGACGCGAGGAGCCGCCGCCTCCGGCGTCGACCGGCCGGTCGCTCCTGCTCGTGGTGCTGGGGATCGCGATGCTGGTCGCCGGCGCCACCGTGCTCGTCGAGGGGGCGGTGAACATCGCCACCGGTCTGGGGGTGAGCAGCCTGGTGGTCGGGCTGACCGTGGTGGCCGTCGGGACGTCGCTGCCCGAGCTGGCGACCTCGATCATCGCGGTGCGCCGCGGGGAGCGTGACCTGGCGGTGGGCAACGTCGTGGGCAGCAACATCTTCAACGTCGGCGTGGTCCTCGGCCTGCCCGCACTCATCTCCCTCGAGGGCATCCCCGTCGCCGGTGCAGCGGTGGCCTTCGACATGCCGGTGATGATCGCTGCCGCTCTCGCGCTGCTGCCGGTCGCGTTCACCGGATTCGCGGTGGCCCGCTGGGAGGGCGCGCTGTTCGTCGCCCTGTACCTGGCGTACACGGGCTACGTCGTCCTCGCCGCCACCGCGCACGACGCCCTGGCAGGGTTCACCGCCGTCATGGCCTGGTTCGTCCTGCCCCTGGTGGCGGTCACCTTGATCGCGTTCACCTCGTACGAGGTCGGGCTGCGGACGGGGCAGCGGGATCCGCGGGGATCTCGACCCCGCCCTGAGACTGAGGTCCCCACGCCGCTCCTGGGATCAACGGCCGGGGCGACGAGGTCCCGCGCACGACGCCGACGGGCCGGCGCCCCGGGGCGCCGGCCCACCAGCAGGCCGAGGTGACCTCACGCGACGGTTCCTGGCCGTCACCTGCTCGCCCCGTCTCCGCCTCGAGCGGCGCGCCTGACGCGTCACCGACCGCGGTCAGACGGCCGCCGCGCGGGCGGCGTCGTCGATCAGCCGTGCGACGACGCCGGGACGCGAGACGGTCACCGCGTGGGCGGCGTCCACCTCGACGGCGTGCGACGACGCCCGCTCTGCCATGAAGCGTTGGGCATGTGCCGGGACCGCGAGGTCCTAGCCGCGTCCAGGACGGGACGGTCCGCCACGCCGCCGCAGTCGCCGTATTCGCGGGGTTCCGCGTCGTGCGTCATGGCGCGATGACGAGCTCCGCGATGAGGCCGTCGGCCATCGCGAACCGGTAGCCGAGCTCGACGACGCCGCCGGGGAAGTCACCCTCCAGGCGGTGGGTGGCGACCCAGTGCGTGTCATCGACGCGCTCGGCGCCGACGAGCTCGGTCGTGTAGCTGAACTCGACGCCGGCCTTGGCCAGGAAGCGCCGGATCTCGTCGCTCCCCCGGTAGGTCGCGCCGTCGTCGACGACGACCGCGGTCGGCGAGAAGGCCCGGAGCGCCGCGTCGACGTCGTGGGCCGTGTGCGCGGTGAGGTAGCCGCGGATCGTGGACGGGAGGTCGCTGGGCCGGATGCTGGTCGGAGTGGTCATGCCCCGACCGTGCGGTCTGCCGACGCGGGAGGGTCAAGCACTGGACTCTCCCCCGGGGGAGGCGGCACGATGGCGGCGTGCTGGCCATCGGGGAGTTCTCGCGCCTGACACACCTGAGCGTGCGGACGCTGCGCCGGTACCACGACGCGGGCCTGCTGGAGCCGGCGGCCGTGGACGACGCCACCGGCTACCGGTACTACAGCGCCGATCAGATCCCGACCGCGCAGGTCGTGCACCGCCTGCGCGAGCTCGACGTCCCGCTCGCCGACGTGCAGCGCATCCTGCGGTCCCCCGACCCGGGCGCCCGGGCCAGCCTGGTCACCGACCACCTGCGGCGCCTGGAGTCCGAGCTCGACCGGACCCGCGCCGCGGTGGCGTCGCTGCGCCGGCTCCTGCAGCCCGAGCCGGCGCCGCTGCACGTCGAGCTGCGCGCGGTCCCGGCGACGACGGTGGCCGCGGTCGAGGACGACGTCGCCCACGACGACGTCCTCGCCTGGTACGCCGGCGCGATGGCCGAGCTGGACGCCGTGGTCGGCGCCGCCGGCGTCCCGGGCGGGCTGTACGACAACGCGCTGTTCGAGGACGGGCACGGGCACGTGCTCGTGTACCGGCCGGCGGCGCGGCCACCGCGAGCCGGACGCGTGCACCCGGTGACGCTGCCCGCCGTCGAGCTCGCCGTCGCGACCCACGTCGGCGAGCACGACGACATCGACGTCACCTACGGCGAGCTGGGCGCCTGGGTGGTGGCCAACACGCTCGCTGTCGCCGGGCCGGTGCGGGAGGCGTACCTCGTCGGGCCGCGGGACACGCCCGACGCGTCGGCCTGGCGGACCGAGATCGGCTGGCCGGTGTTCCGGGTTGCGCGCGCCTGACGACGGGCCCCGAGAGCGGCCCCCGGACGCCTCGCCCGCGGTGCCGCTCCGCCGGATCGGTTGCGTCGGTCGGGGGTCAGCCCCCTGCCGCCGGACCACCGGGCCCGCGGTGAGCGGTCCCCGCCAGCGCCGAGCGGACCGACGACCAGGACCGCAGGACCTCGCGCACCTGGGGATGGGTCTCCTCGGCCACCGCACGCTCGTGGGCGCGGGCGAGGACGTCGTCGACCAGGACCCGCCGGCCGGTCGCGGCCGACTCCACGGCCGCCTCGACCATGGCCAGGCTCATGGTGTTCTCGTGGACCTCCCCCATCGGCGGCTCACCGGTGCGCAACGCCGCGCAGAAGACCCCCAGCGCCCCGGCGATCCCCTCGTGCGGCGAGCGAGGCCGGTCGGTGGGTGGGACGTCGGCGTCCATCACCGGTTCGTCGTCGCCGTCCCACCGTGCGGTGCCCCGCGCGCCGCTGACCCGCCAGGAGCCGTTCCACGACGTCTCGGCCCCGGGCGCGCACCAGCTGCCGTGGTAGCCGTACCGGGCCCCGCCCTCCATCTCGAACAGCACGCTGGCGCTGGCGTCGCCCGCGTACCAGCTCCACGGCGGGTTCCACGTCTCGCAGTACGCCGCGACCGGCTCGGCGCCGAGCAGGTACCGGGCGCTGTCGAAGGCGTGGATCGCCATGTCGACGAGGAGGGGATGGGCCATCTCGTCCCGGAAACCCCCGAAGCGGGGGGCCTTGAAGAACTCCGTGGTGACGGCGCCGATGTCACCCAGGTCGTCGGCCATGCCCTTCAGTGCGGCGAGCTGGGGGTTCCACCGGCGGGACTGGCTGACCATGAACAGCTGCCCCGTCGTCTCCGCCGCGGCCGCCAGCGACAGGGCGCGGGCGAGGGTGTCGGCGACGGGCTTCTCCCCGAGCACGGGCAGCCCGGCGAACAGGGCCGCCGTGGTCACCGGGTGGTGCGCGGCCGGGACCGTCACGTCGATGACCGCCCGGGCGCCGGTTCCCTCTGCGAGCGCCACGGCGTCCGACCCGACGGGCAGGTCCGGCCGGCCGAGGCCGGTCGCCGCGCGGCGGGCGGCGTCCAGGTCCAGGTCGACGATCCCGACCAGCGCGACCTCGGGCGAGTCGCTGAGGGTCGCCAGCCAGGCGCGCCCCATGGCCCCGGCGCCGACGGCGACGACCGGCAGCGGCTCCTGCGGCGAGGACGGGACGGTGGCGAACGTGGGAACGGCGCTCATGCCGGGGACTCCGCTGCCTCGCCGGGTGCGTCCGGCACCGGTCCGCCGTAGCCGTGACCGGTGAAGAAGTCCTCCGTGTCGTAGCGCAGCAGCGTCGGATAGGCCCGCTCGGGCAGATCTGTCATGGCCCACTGCACAGCGTTGGAGATCACGCGCCGCACGCCCTCGTGGTGGTACACGGGGTACTCCTGGTCGCCCGGCTTGAAGTAGAAGATCTTGCCGTGACCGCGCCGGAAGGTGCAGCCGGAGCGGAACACCTCTCCGCCGGTGAAGGTCGACAGGAACACCAGCTCGTCCGGTGCGGGGATGTCGAAGAACTCCCCGTACATCTCGTCTTCCGGGATGATCATGGGGTGCGGGATGCCGCGTGCGATGGGGTGCGTGGGGTTGACCGTCCAGACCAGCTCCCGGTCGTGCGCGCCGCGCCACCGCAGCGTGCACGTGGTCCCCATGAGCTTCGTGAAGATCTTCGACCAGTGCCCGGAGTGGAGCACGATCAGGCCCATGCCGGACAGCACGTGCCGGTGCACCCGCTCGACGACGTCGTCGGCCACCTCTGCGTGCGCGGCGTGCCCCCACCAGGTGAGGACGTCGGTGCCGGCGAGCACCTCCTCGGTGAGGCCGTGCTCGGGGTCGTCCAGCGTCGCCGTGCGCACGACGACGCCGGGACCGAGGTTCTCCTCGATCCCCTCAGCGATGGCCCCGTGCATGCCGCGGGGGTAGATCTCCGCCACGCGCGGCTCCACCTGCTCGTGGCGGTTCTCGCCCCACACCGTGACGCGGATGGGACGGCCGGAGGGGGTACCGGGCTCGGTCACGACTTGGCTCCAGGGGATCGGTGGGGTCGGCACGCCGGACCCGACACGTCGGGCAGCGACCCTGGACGGTACGGAGTTCCGGGGGCTCGCGCAGCGGTTCGGCGTGAGCGTCGCGTCCTGAGCCGGCCGGTCCTGCCGGAGGTCTAGGCGTTCCGGTGCAGACCACCCGGGAGCAGCGACCCGGTGGGACGCTTGACGCGTCGGTCCGGCAGCCGGAGGGTCACACCGTGCCAACCCTTCGTCGTCACCCCGTCTTCGCCCGCCTCTACAGCCGGCTGTCGCCCGAGATGGACCGCCAGGGCGTCGGGGAGCACCGGCAGCGGCTGCTGGCGGGCTTGTCCGGTCGGGTGGTCGAGGTCGGCGCCGGGAACGGGCTGAACTTCGTGCGCTACCCGCCCACGGTGTCCACGGTGCTGGCGCTGGAGCCCGAGCCGCACCTGCGTCGACTGGCCGGCGAAGGAGCCGCCCAGGCGCCCGTGGCAGTAGAGGTCGTCGATGCTCCGGGCGAGAACATCCCCGCGGCGGACGGATCGGTCGACGCCGTGGTCGCCTCGCTGGTCCTGTGCTCCGTCCGGGACCAGGACGCCGTGCTCGCCGAGATGTGGCGCGTGCTGCGGCCGGGCGGGCAGCTGCGGTTCTACGAGCACGTCGCCGCGCCCGACGGTGGTCGTCTGCGGACGGTGCAGCGGGTCGTCGACGCCACCGTGTGGCCACACCTGGTTGGCGGCTGCCACACCGGGCGGGACACCGAGGCCGCTATCTCGGCCGCGGGGTTCGTCATCGACGAGGTCGACCGGTTCCACTTCCCTCCCGGGCAGGCCTCACCCGCAGCCCCCCACGTCCTCGGCAAGGCGCATCGGCCGGCGAGCTGAGGTCGGCCGGAGGCGAACCTTGGTGGCCACCACGCATGCGCCGCCTCGGCCGGCCACCAGGAGCAGTGCGGCACTCGGTCGTCGTGGTAGGCGACGTGACCCGTGGCGGGCCCTCGAGAGCTCGACGGCGGTCTGGACCGGCGCCGTCATCGGCGCACTCGCCCTGCTGAACGGGGACGCCGCACCGGTCGCCGCCTTCTCGGGGCTGATCGTCGCGTTCATGCTCGCGCTCAGCGGCTGCAACGTGGACAGCCAGGACGGATCCGCCGTCTGGCAGAACGTCGTCGGCCAGGACGAGACCTCGGTGCGCTCCGACGTCCGCGGGCGGCAGTGGGCGATGGTGCTGGTCTTCCTCCCCGCGTTCTGCTGGTCACCGTCCCGTTCCTGGTGCTCAGCGGCGCCTGGTGGGCGGTGCCGTACCTCGTCGCGACGACCGCCGCGACGCTCGGGGCGGCGTCGGGCGCCGCGATCCTGACCTCGGCCGTCGGGGCCTTCCCGGAGTAGACCCCGACGTCCGGTGGGCCCGAACGACGCCAACGGCAACATCGCGCTGCACGTGTGGGTCGCGATCTTCGCGACCAGCCTGGCGCTGGCACCGACCGTGGGCATGGTCGTGTGGACGGCGCGCACCGGTTCCTCGGCCGTCACGGCCCTCATGATCGTCGTCGGGGTGCTCGACGGGGTGGTCGCAGACGGCGTGCTCGAGTGGATCGCCCGGACCACGCTCCAGGGCGAGCAGACGATGACCGCGGCGAAGCAGAAGGAGCGGGACGAGAAGCTCGCCAAGGCGGGACGGCGCTGACCAAGCCCGTCTCTGCCGGCACGAGCGAATTGCGGGGAGCACCTTCCGTCTTGTGATGTGGTCCGGTGGTCCCACGTCCCGCACGGCCGAGGAAGGCGCCGTGCATGTATTCGTCCTTCATCCCGCCGGCCATAATCCTCCACAATGCGTGCCCCCTCGGCGACCGGTAACCATCGCATTCTTGAAAGCAGCGGCGCGGCACGCTCCGCGACAGCTGGGTCGTGGGTGCAGTCGAGTCTTGTGTCCACATCGGGATGGGAGTAGAACGGGGCCCGTCGAGTCATGTCGATCACTGAAGGTCGCTTCCTTGCTGCGACGGCGCAGCATCAGCGAGCCCCGGGTCGTCGTCGCAGCGGTGCGACGAGATTGTGCCGCCGCCTTTCGCCGCGAGATCTGACTGGCCATGAGCCGCGGCGGCCGCCCACAGAGGGCACAGCCGCCGACTTCGTACGTACCCGGGGGACATCACCATGCACGTCCGTCGTTCACTTCGCATGCTCGCTGTCGCTGTACTCGCCGCACCAGCCCTCGCGGTGACCGCACCGGCGGTCGCGCACGATCCGCTCGTCCACGACCGCGGGCAGCTCACCGATCTGCAGCCGACCATGACCACACCGACGGACGGCGCGCACGGCTCGGTGTCCGCCTGGCGGACCTCCCGAGGAACCACCGTCGTGCTGCGACTGCGTGGGCTCGACCGCGACTCAGCAGGACAGGCGTACGGCGCCCACGTGCACGTCGGCCACTGCGTCGCCGGCGACCCGATGGAAGCCGGTCCGCACTACAACTCGACGGGGCAGCCGCCGGTGACCGTCTCCGACCAGACGGAGGTCTGGCTGGACTTCTCCATCACCCCCGGAGGCACCGCTCTGGCGATCGCCGACGTCCCTTTCACCATCGCCCACGGCGCCGCCCACTCCGTCGTCGTCCACGCCATGACGACCGCCCCGGACGGCGGGGCGGGCGCCAGGATCGCCTGCCTGCCCGTTCACTTCTGACCGGTTCGCGGCGCCGGCTGCCTATGGTTCGGTTCCACCGGCGGGCGCGCGATCACGGGCCGGAGGATGCGGTCATGCACCCGTTCGATGGTGACCCCACAGGTGTCGCCGACGCTCGAGGAACGGGCACGGGTGTGGTCACGGAGCATGTCGAGGATGCACGCTTGATCGCGCGTGAGCTGCTCGACCCGGTCCTCGTGGGCGGACGCCTCGGACAGAAGCTCCAGCTGGGCCGGCATGGCCCCGGCGAGGAAGTCGATGAGGCCTTCGAGCTCGATCTCGTCGAGTGGTCGGTGGCCGGACCCTTGTTCGCTCGATCGCGTGCTTGACTCGCCGGGCGGCCTCGGCGAGGCCGTCGCGGTCGAGGCGCCTCGTGCGTGATGTGGCCGCCCTTGACCTCGATGGCCGCGAGTCCGACACCTGGCCACGCCACGACGAGGTCCAGCTCGCGCTCCTCACCGTCACCCAGCAGACGCCGGCCGGCGAAGAGGGCGACGTCGTCGGGGAGCTGGTCTCGCAGCGCCTGCCAGACGGCGCGCTCGGCGCCGTTGTCGGCCGGGAAGAGTGGATCGTCCGGGTAGAGGCGGGGCATCGTTCCCCTTGGTGTTCGTCGTCTGCAGCACCGCGCATGGTGGTCCTCGGTGGGGACCTGATGAGCCCCGCGTCGAGGGCTGACCCTGCGTCAAGGTCAAGCGGCGCAGCGGATGTCCTTCAACTCCTCCGGCTCAGAGGCAGCCGGCCTCGTCAGGAGGTCTCGTCGACGCGGCGCGGTACGCACACCAGCGCGATGAGCAGCCCCCACAGCGTCACGCCGATGCCCCAGAGCCGGTCGTCCATCGCGCCGGCCCGGTCGGGGTAGGCGAGCTCCGCCATGCCGATGTAGACCGCGGTCAGGCTCACCGCGACCCGCAGCAGCGGACGTCCGTCGTCCCAGATCGCGAGGACCAGCGATCCGAGGACCACGGCCACCCCGACGGCGCCCTGCACCGGCCAGTGCTCGATGCCCTGCGTGATGCTGCCGAGGACGCCCGCGCGTGACTGTGCGAAGGCCGTCAGCGCGTACGGCCACCAGAGCGGCACCCCGAGCGCCGCGACGGCGAGCACCGCCCAGTGCACCGACGGACGCCCGCCGAACTCGGGAGCCGGCCTCCCCACGAGCCGCCAGAGGACGAGAGCCGACACGCCGACGCCAACCGCGAGGGCGAGCGGTCGCCAGTCCGCCCCGGCCGTCGCGCCGACCAGGAGCGCCAGTCCGCTGATCGCCAGCTGCACGAGGGCGGGCCACGGAGCGCGAGGGTTGATCGCCACCCAGGCATAGCCGCCGGCGAGGAAGAAGGTGAAGAGCGACCCCCAGCTCGCCTCGAGCGGAACCTCCCAGACGAAGCTCTGATCCACCCATCCGGGGAGCGTGAAGAGGTCGATGAGGCCCATGAGGATCACCGCCGAGAACAGGGCGAGGACGACGGCCACGACGCGCGCGGGGATCATCTGAGCTCGGGACCGGGTGTCGATGCTCACGGAGTCACCTCCCTACGTCACGCACGCGTGACGCTCGTCCCCGCCTGGGCGCTCGGGACGCTAGCACCGACCGGGCCGGCACGGGGGCTTTCACGCCGGTTCGTGAGGGGCCATGAGTGAGTGCGGGCACGCTGAGGACCCGCGAAGGCGGCGTGCTGGTGGAGGTGGCGGCGTTCCGGTGCACGCCACCCAGGAGAACCGCCCTGTTCACCAGCCGGTCGCTCCGGCGGGCTTACCTGAGGGGCGACGTGCTCGACAGGTACGTGGCCGGTGGTGACGTGGCCGGTCCGGTCGCCCGCCAGCTCGACACCGCCGTCCGGCAGGCCGAGCACCACCTCGCCGGTGACCGGACGAAGCAGGTCGTCATGCGGCTCGACAAGGCGCTGGACCGCCTCGAGCGGCCCCAGCGCACGGACCGGGTGACCCCGGCCGCGCGAGCGGACCTCACCGAGCGCCTCCAGGGGGTCATCGACACGCTGTCCTGACCCGCCACGACGAGGGGCTCCCCACCCGACGCACGTCGGGTGGGGAGCCCCTCGTCACCCGTCCTCGGCCGGGCGCACCGGCCGGCAGGCGACCTCCCGCCGACGCTCCCGCTCCATGGTCACCGCCCGACGCCGTCGTCGACCACCGCCTCGCCACGGAGCCAGCGCTCGGCGCCATGTGCGCAGCGCCGCGCGCACGGCGCGGTCCCACCGGTCGCCGGCGAAGAACCGATGCAGTCGTCCGATCGGCCCAGACCCGTGCCGCGTTGCCGCCTCGAGGACTACGGTCGGAGCCTTCCCCCGGTGCGTCGGCGCCCGGCACCCGGCCCGCGTCCGAGGCGCTGCGGAGGGGCCGACCGGAGACGGCGATGACCGACCTCGTTCTCGAGAGCAAGATCCGCGTCCCCCGGCGGCGCCGGGCCCACGTCGAACGGCCCCGCCTCCTGCACCGCCTCGCGGACGCCGCGCTGGCGCCCCTGACCGTCGTCTCCGCCCCCGCGGGCTTCGGCAAGACGACCCTGCTCACCGAGTGGCTGGAGACCGACCCGGCGACCGCCGGAGCGGCCTGGCTGTCGCTGGACCCGTCCGACGACGACCCGGTCGTGTTCTGGCGCTACGTCGTCGCCGCCCTCCACGCCGTCCGACCGCAGGTCACCGCCCGCGCGCAGGAGCTGCTCACCGCGGCACAGACACCCGTCGATGCCGTCCTTCCGGTCCTGCTCAACGACCTCGCGGCCGTCGGGGAGGACCTGCTGCTCGTGCTGGACGACTTCCACGTCGTGGAGTCGGTCGAGGTCCGCGGCCAGGTCACCACCTTCCTCGAACGCCTCCCGGAGCACGTGCACGTCGTCCTCGCCGGGCGCACCGAGCCTGCCCTGCCGCTGGCCCGCTGGCGAGCCCGCGGCGACCTGGTCGAGGTCCGCGCGAGCGACCTGCGCTTCACGACCGGCGAGGCCGCGTCCTACCTCACCGACGTGATGGGGCTGGAGCTGAACGCCTCGGACGTGGGAACCCTGGCGGACCGTACCGAGGGGTGGATCGCCGCCCTGCAGCTGGCGGGGCTGTCCCTGCAGGGGCGGCCGGACGTGTCGGGCTTCATCGCCGGCTTCGCCGGCGACGACCGGTTCGTCGTGGACTACCTGCTCGAGGAGGTCCTGGCCCGCCAGCCCGAGCCGGTCCGACGATTCCTCCTGCACACCAGCGTGCTCGGCCGCATGGAGGCCTCCCTGTGCGACGCCGTCGTGGGCCGCGACGGGTCGCGAGCCGTGCTCGCCTCCCTCGAGCGGCAGAACCTGTTCGTCGTGCCGCTGGACGACCGACGCCACGCCTACCGCTACCACCGCCTGTTCGGCGACGTCCTGCGCGCACGCCTGCTCGACGAGGAGCCCGACCTGGTCCCCGTGCTGCATGCCCGCGCCAGCCGCTGGTACGAGGCCCACGGCGAGCCGGACGAAGCGTTCCGGCACGCCGTGGCCGGCGGCGACCTCGAGCGCGCCGCCGACCTCCTCGAGCTCGCCCTCCCGACCCTGAGCCGGAACCGGCAGGAGGCGACGCTGCGCGCACGGATGGAGGCGATCCCGGACGAGGTGCTGCGGGTGCGGCCCGTGCTGAACGTCGGCTACGTGGGCGCGCTGATGGTCCGCGGAGAGCTCGACGGCGTCGACCGCCGGCTGGCGGAGGTGGAGCACTGGCTGACCGCCAGGACCGATGTCGCCGGCCCCGCGGAGGAGCGACCGGTGATCGTGGACGCCGCGGCGTACGCCGACCTCCCCGCCGCGGTGGCGATGTACCGCGCGGCCCAGGCGCTCCTGACCGGTGACCTCACGGCGACGCTCGGGCACGCCCACCGCGTGCTCGAGCTGGCGCGACCGGACAACGACGTCGTCCGGGGCAGCGCGGCGGGGCTGCTGGGCCTGGCGCACTGGTACCGCGGGGGGCTCGACGACGCCCACCGGTGGTACAGCGACTCCATCGACCACCTGCGCCGCGCGGGCAACCTGCCCGACGTGCTCGGGTGCTCCCTGGCGCGGGCCGACATCGAGGTGGCCCAGGGCCGCCTGGCGGACGCCGCCGCCACCTTCGCGGCGGGCCTGCGACTGGGCACCGCCCAGGACCCTCCCTGCGCGGCACCGCGGACATGCACGTGGGCCTCGCCCGGGTGCTGGGTGAACAGGGGGACCTCGACGCCGCCCGGGCTCACCTGCAGTCCGCGCACGACCTGGGCGAGCACGCGGGCCTGCCGCAGAACGCCTACCGCTGGCTGCTGGAGTCCGCGCGCCTGCGCGAGGCGGACGGCGACATCACCGGTGCGGTGCTGCTCCTGGACGAGGCCGAGCCCGTGCTCACCACCGACTTCTCCCCCGACGTGCGCCCCTGGCTGCGGTCCGGGCACGGCTCCGGATCCGCACGGGTGACCTCGCGGCGGCCGAGGCGTGGGCGCGCGCCGCACACGTGACCGCCGACGACGACCTCGCCTACGTCCACGAGTTCGCGCACCTCACCGTCGTCCGTCTCCTCCTGGCCCGGGCCCGCGAGGGCGACCGCGCGCGGCTGCACGACGCCACCCGGCTGCTGGACCGCCTCGAGGTGGCCGCCGCCGGCGGCGGACGCGCGGGCACCGTCGTGGAGGTGCTCGTGCTGCGCGCCGTGGCTCAGCAGATCGCCGGCGACGACCGGGCAGCGGTCACGACGCTGGCCGACGCCGTGACCCGGGCGGACGACCCCGGCTACGTCCGCCTGCTCCTGGACGAGGGCGCGCCCGTGCTCGCCCTGCTCCGGGCCCTGGCCGCCCGAGCCGACGCACCGGCGCACACGCGCCGCATCCTGGCCGCAGCCCGCCCGACGACGCCGACCGGTGCACCGACCCGGGCCCTCGTGGACCCGCTCAGCGCCCGCGAGATCGACGTCGTCCGCCTGCTCGCCTCGGATCTCGACGGCCCCGACATCGCCCGCACCCTGGTCGTCAGCGTCAACACGGTGCGCACGCACACCAAGAGCATCTACACCAAGCTCGGCGTCAACAGCCGCCGCGCAGCCGTGCGCCGCGCTCACGAGCTCGGGCTCCTCACCTCGGCCGGCGCGCCGGGTCCCCGCTAAGACGCCGCGAGCGCGCCCTCGAGGATCACCCACAGGATCACCAAGGGTGGTGATCCGCCCTCACCCACCTCCTTCCTAGCGTGCGAGCACACCGCACCACGCAGGCAGGAAGGGCGTCATGACCTCCTCATCCGCACCCACCGGCCACCCCGGCGACCCGACCTACGCCATCCGTGTCCGGGGCCGCCTCGAAGCCCGCTGGTCGGCCTGGTTCGACGGCCTGGACGTCGTCAGCACCGACGACGGCACGACCACCATCCGGGGCGCCGTCCCCGATCAGGCCGCGCTGCACGGGCTGCTGCAGAAGGTGCGTGACGTCGGCCTGCCGATCGTCTCCGTCACCCAGGTCACCGCCGAGCACGACGACGCACCCGCGTCACCGGCCACCTCCTCCACCCACGCCGAAGGGCACTGACATGACCACGCACGCGCCGGCGCTGCCGGCACCTCCCTCGCCGGACCTCCTGCGGCGGACCGCCTTCCTGGGTGGCGCCCTGTACGTCCTGACGTTCCTCAGCTCCATCCCCGCCGCGCTCCTGACCGGCCCTGCCCTGGACCCGACGTACGTCCTCGGCGCGGGCGTCGACGACCGGATCGTCCTCGCCGCGGTCCTCGACATCGTCAACATCCTGGCCTGCGTCGGCACGGCGGTCGTCCTGTACCCCGTCGTGAAGCGGCAGAACCGCACGCTCGCGCTCGGCTTCGTCGCCACCCGCCTGATCGAGGCCTCGGTGCTGTTCACGGCGATCCTGACGACGCTGGCGGTCGTGACCCTCCGTCAGCAGGCCGCCGGGGATGCCGGGGTGGACGACCCCGGGGCGCAGGTCGCCGTGGCGAGCGGGCTCATCGCGGTGCACGACTGGGCCTTCCTGCTCGGGCCGGGCATGGCGGTCGCCAACGCCCTCGTGCTGGCGCCGCTGATGTACCGGTCCGGGCTGGTGCCGCGCGTCATCCCGCTCCTGGGGCTGGTCGGCGCCCCGCTCCTGCTCGTCGCGAACCTGCTCACCATGTTCGGGGTCAACGAGCAGCTCAGCGTGCTCAGCGCGATCGCCCTGCCGGGGATCTTCTTCTGGGAGCTCAGCCTCGGCGTCTACCTCATGGTCAAGGGCTTCCGGCCTGTCCCGATCCTCACCGCCCCTGCCCTCCGTGGCGCGCCGGCCGTGGCGGTGCCCCGATGAGGGCCGCGGTCCACCACCGGTTCGGGCCCCCGACGTGGTCCACGTCGAGGACGTCCCCCTGCCGGTCGTCGGTGACGACGACGTCCTCATCCAGGTCCGGGCCAGCACCGTCAGCACCGCCGACCGCCGGGCGCGCGCGCTGGACGTGCCGGCCGGCCTGTGGCTTCCCAGCGTGCTCACGCTGGGGGTGCGCCGACCCCGGCGCCCCGTGCTCGGCATGGACGCCGCCGGGACCGTCGCCGCGGTCGGGGCGGCCGTCACCCGCTTCACGCCCGGCGACGACGTCGTCGCGATGCTCGGCGCCCGGTTCGGTGGGCACGCCGAGTACGCCGTGGTGCCTCAGGGCGGCGCGATCGCGCTCAAGCCGGTCGCGATGGACGTCGAGGACGCCGTCACCCTCGTCTTCGGCGGGATCACCGCCCGCGCCTACCTCAAGCAGGTCGACCTGCGACGGGGGGCCACGGTCCTCGTCAACGGCGCCTCGGGCGCCGTCGGCACCGCGATGGTCCAGCTCGCCAAGCACGCGGGCGCACACGTCACCGCGGTCTGCGGCGGTCGCAACGCCGACCTGGTGACCCGGCTCGGCGCCGACCGCGTCGTCGACCACACGAGGCAGGACGTCACGGCCGCGCCCGGCCGGTACGACGTCGTCGTCGACTGCGTGGGCAACCTCCCCTACCCCCGCGCCCGGCACCTGCTCACGCCGGGCGGCGCCCTCCTGCTCGTCGTCGCCGACCTCGCCGGCCTGCTGACCGCCGGTTGGCACACCCGCCGCTCCGGTCACCGCGTCGTCGTCACCCCCGGGCCGTACCTCGCCGACGACCTCGCCCACCTCATGGACCTCGCCGACGCCGGGCACCTCCAGCCCGTCCGCGAGGCGACCGTCGACCTGGATGACATCGCCACCGCCCACCGGCTCACCGACACCGGCCGCAAGCGCGGCAGCGTCGTCGTCCGCATCCACCCCGCTCGGCGGTCACGCCGCCGAGGAGGACCAGCAGGCCCGCCGCGACACCCACCCCCACCCCGAAGGACACCGGTCATGATCGAGGCACGCGAGCTCACCAAGCGCTACGGCGACACGACGGCCGTGGACACCGTCAGCTTCACCATCCCGCCGGGGTCGGTCACCGGGTTCCTCGGGCCCAACGGCGCCGGCAAGTCGACCACCATGCGCATGATCATGGGCCTGGACCGGCCGACCTCCGGCAGCGTCACCGTCAACGGCAAGCCCTACGGTCACCACCGCTCCCCGCTGCGCGAGGTCGGCGCGCTGCTCGACGCCAAGGCCGTCCACCCGGGGCGCAGCGCCCGGTCCCACCTGCGCACCATGGCCGCCACCCACCACATCAAGGCGTCACGGGTGGACGAGGTCATCGACATGACCGGGCTGCACACGGTGGCCGGCAGGCGCGTCGGAGGGTTCTCCCTCGGCATGGGCCAGCGCCTGGGGATCGCGTCGGCGATGCTCGGCGACCCCCGCACGCTCATCCTCGACGAGCCCGTCAACGGGCTCGACCCCGAAGGCGTGCAGTGGGTCCGTCAGCTCGTGCGGGGCCTGGCCGCCGAGGGCCGCACCGTCTTCCTGTCCTCCCACCTCATGAGCGAGATGGCGCAGACCGCCGACCATCTCCTGGTCATCGGGCGGGGCCGCATCATCACCGCCGGCCCCGTCCAGGACGTCATCGACTCCGTCTCCGGCGGGGGCGTGCGCGTCCGGTCCCCGCGCGCCACCGAGCTCGCGGCGCTGCTCACCGCCCAGGGCGCCGCCGTCACCTCCCCGGGCCCAGCACGCTCGAGGTCCGCGGCGTGACGGCCGACCACGTGGGCGAGCTCGCCTTCGCCCACGGCCTGCTGCTGCACGAGCTGGCCCCCCGCAGCGCCAGCCTCGAGGAGGCCTACATGAGCCTCACCCAGGACGCGGTCGAGTACCGCTCCGAGCCCACCGCCACCACCGCCGTGAAGGGTCAGGACCGATGAGCACGCTCGCCACGACCTCGCCAGAGGTCACCGCCGGCACCGCCGGCATCGCCGGCATCGCCGGCACCGCCTCGACCGTCGCCCCTGCCGACGGCACGCCCCACAGCACGTTCGCCGGCGTCATGCGCGGGGAGTGGATCAAGCTGCTCTCGCTGCGCTCGACGTGGTGGACCCTGGGCGTCACCGCCGCGCTCATGACCCTGATCTCCCTGGCCGCCGCGAGCTCCCTGGGCGCGATGGCCGACGACCCGGTCATGGCACCTGCCCTGGCGGAGATGCACGGTGCCGAGGTGATCTCCGGCGGCTTCCAGATCGCCATGCTCACCATCGCCGTCCTCGGCGCGCTGTTCATCACCGGCGAGTACTCCACCGGCATGATCCGCTCCACCTTCGCCGCCGTCCCCGCCCGCCTGCCCGTCCTGGCGGCCAAGGGGATCGCCCTCGTCGTGCTCACCACCGCGGTCACGCTCATCGGCGCGGTCCTGGCCTACCTCGTGACCATGCCCGCTCTGTCGGAGTACGACCTCGTCCCCGCCCTGGACGATGCCGCCACCTGGCGGGTGCTCGGCGGCACGGTCTACTTCCTCGTCGCCGCCGCACTCTTCTCGCTCGGCCTCGGCACCCTGCTGCGGTCCACCGCGGCCACGGTCACCCTCGCGCTGACCGTCCTGCTCGTCCTCCCCGGGCTGCTGAGCTTCATCAGCCTGGACTGGGTCGAGACCCTCGTCAGCTACCTGCCGCTGCCCGCCTCCTCGGCCTTCATCGCCGCGAGCGGCACCTCCGTGCAGGGGGTCGCCCTCAGCGCTCAGGAGGGGCTCGTCACCATCGCTCTGTACGCCGTCGTCCCTCTCGTCGCGGGGGCCGTGAGCCTGCGCCGCCGGGACGCGTGACAGCCTTTGCTGACGGGGCAGCTGGCACACCGCACTACTCGTCACTACTGAAGGCCTCAGCCGAAACCGGTGGAGGCCTTCAGCGAGCAGGCGGTCGACCGGGTGGCTCCCTCGGAGAGCCAGAGCGGTTCGCTTCGCCTTGCTCGCGCGGCCAGCAACATCGTCACCGCCGCCGTCGCCTGCATCGGCCGGTATCTCGTGGGCCCTGTGGCGTCGAGTTGGCGGGAATCGAATCCGCTGGAGTCGTCCTGCACCACGCCTCTCGAAGCCCTGACCAGCGGGAATACGGGCCTACCGACGGGTTCGGTGTGGCTCGATCGGCTCGTCCGTTGACGCGGTCAACACCCGTGCCGCCCCGCCGAACCGTAGTCGAGGCTGGCTCCCGCCTACGCCGCGGCTCGGCACGTGCGGCTCACCGCGTCGGGCCGAAAGGGAGCCTAGACCACTCGGCCTCCAACTGGGCGACGCGCCAGCCGCTCTTGAATCAGCGGGCTATGACCGTAGAACCCGGTGCAGTTCCTTGGGCCCTGGGCGGCAGGTCAGGGTTGCCCAGGTCCAGCCGCGTCGCGGTGAGGGCGTCGGCATGCGCCGCGGGGCCTCCGTCGGCGCCCCGCTGCCCCGGTCCGGCGGGCTTGCCTCTCCCTACGCGAGCGCGCCACACGATGCCCGTTACGCCTCGTTGTCGGCGTGGTCCTCGTCCTGCAGCGGCCACTCCTCCGCATCACGGAGGCGGCGCACCACGGCCGGGCCGCCCAGCCGCTCGATCTCCTGGCGCGGTCCGACCACGACCAAGAGCACCCTCGCTCGCGACAGCCCGGTGTAGAGCAGCTTGCGGGCGCGCTCCTCGTCGCGGAAGCCGTTGACGACAAGCACGACGACTGTGCGCTCCAAGCCCTTGAAGCCCAGGACATGGCCATAGAAGACGTCCGTCTCGTCGAAGAAGGCGCCCCAGTAGGCCTGATGGCTCGAGTGCTCCACGGCGATCCGCTGAGCCTCGTGCCGCGTCCCGGTCGTCAGGAGCGCGATCTGGCCGGGTCGCCACCCCTCGTCGAGCAGGGCCTCGACTGCGCTATCGCCCGCGCGGATCGTCTCGTTGGGAGAAGCCTCGACGAGCCGCACGCGAGGCCCGGCGCCACCGCGCGGTCGGACGTGGTCGTCGGTGAAGGCACCGAAGACCTGGGCGATTTGCTTGGTGGACCGCAGATTCTCGTCGAGCACGATCGGCGGGGCGGCGATCGGGACGGCGCCGCTCCGGCCGAACACTTGCTGCGCCTCGTCCATGAACACGAAGAGGCCACCGTGGTGCGGGTCGCGTAGGCACTGCATGAGCGAGATCCACCACTGCTCACCGAAGTCCTGCGCTTCGTCGACGACAACGCTATCGAATAGTTCGGATCGGGAGCGTCCGGCGGCGAGCTTACCAAGCATGGCGGGCAGCCGAATCTCCCAGTAGTCGGAGTCGTCGTCGGCCCCTGCCTCGGCGCCCCAGTTCCTCGGCAGGTCGTGGAACAACCCAACGTACGCGGGTCGCTGGTGACGCGGCCAATTTTCTGTCACTCGCTCGAGGTAACGAGCTAGGCCGCGTGAGTAGCAGAGGAGTGCTACGCGCTCGCCGGCCTTGGCCCGACGCCGCGCCTGCTCGAGAGCTAACCAAGTCTTTCCGCTGCCCGCCCCGCCGATGACACGGAGCCGGGGGTGGTCACGGAGCATGTCGAGAATGCGCGCCTGGTCCCGCGTGAGCTGCTCGACCCGGTCCTCGTGCGCTGCTGCCTCCGACAGCAGTTCCAGTTGCGTCGGCATGGTGCCGGCCAGGAGGTCGACGAGCCCCTCGAGCGCGGGCGTGTCGAGAGGCCGATGTCCGGCGCCTTGATGCTCGATGGCGTGCTTGACACGCTGCGCGGCCGTCGGAAGGTCGTCGCGGTCGATGACGATTTCCCGCGGCGCCTCGGCAATCTCCCAATCCCGGGGCACGCGAAACTGGGGAAAGGAGACGAGGTGCGCAGTGCGTGCGTAGGCGGCGGCAAGGCGCCGTCGGCTCAGCATCGTCGTCAGGAGGTGCCGCGCATCCTGGACCTGCTCAACCGGAGAGATCCGGTGTCGGTTCGACCCACTTCCCTGAAACCACGCGCCGGCCTCGTGGGTGATGTGGCCACCCTTGACCTCTATCGTCGCGATGCCGACGCCCGGCCATGCGACGACCAGGTCGAGCTCGCGCTCCTCCCCGTTGGCGAGAAGCCGCCGACCGGCGAAGAGAGCAGCGTCATCGGGCAACTGATCGTGGAGCGCTTGCCAAACGGCTCGCTCGGCACCGTAATCGGCGGGGAAGCGCGGGTGTTCGGGGAAGAGGCGCGGCACGAGTCCATGTGTAGCGGAAAAGGAGCTCGGCGCGAGCGACCGCTCGCGCTGTTCCGCCCGCCGTCTCACGGCACCGCCTTCGCGGGCTTACGGACACCGTCCCCACCCAGGCGTCGCCGTGACGTGCCGCGAGCACAGTCCTGGTGGTGCAGCCGCGATCGGTAGAGTCCCGGCTGTGAATCGCGAGCGCGTGATGGTCGAACGGGGCCCCGACCGGGCCGTTCGTCGGATCGGCGAGGTCGTGTCCGAGCGCGGTGGCGCCTGGCTCGTCAGGTGGCCGGACGGAACGGAGGAGGAGGTCCGGCCGGGCGGGATTTCCGCGGACGGCGGCCGCTTCTTCGGCATGGTCGCCGGCGGGCTGCAACACCGGCTTGCGACGGAGCCGGACGAGGTCCAGCGGTTGCTCGTCGCCGACCCGTCGGAGGTCTTCGCTGCCCTTATGGTCGCCCAGGAGCGCGCTCGCACGTCTCGGCAACTGATCGAGTCGCTCACGGCCGCAGGCATCAACGCCGTGGACGCGCGTTCCGCATGGAAGAAGGCCAGAGCAGCGCTCGAGTCCCGTCCCGACGTCCGGGTCATCGGCGACGGAGCCCAGCGCGCCTATCGGCTTCGTCAAGCGTCGGCGACGCCACCCCCACTCGACGAGGCTCCGAAGCCCCTCCCGGAAGCGGCGCCCGTTGATCGACTGACTTCTCCCTCCGTCGATCGAGCAATCCCGGAGGCAGCTGTCGGCTCGGCGTCGAAGCCGCCTCGCGAGACTCCCGACGCGGCACGCGGCGACGAGCACCGTGGGAGCACTGGCGAGTTCGGGGCCCGCGACACGGGGAAAGACCTACTCCGCCTCGCTCGTGGGCGTCCGCTCGACGTCAAGATCACGGACCTCGAGCCTCACATCATGGAGCAGCCGACGGCAATCCAGGCACTCTTCGCAGTTCTAACGGGGCAGGACGCCGGACGCGTCTGCGCCGCGGCGGGCCTTCGTGCGCTGGAAAGTGGCGCCGCCCTCGCGGCGATCGCAGATGAAGTGCTTGAGGTTGCCTGGCCCCGCCTCCAGAACGGGCAGAAGATGTTCATGCTCGGGATCGCGCGAAACTCAAAGCTCATCGACAAGGTCGACGTCGTCCACCTGATCGGCGCGGGTGGGGCGGGCGCGTTACTGGACCGCGCCACGGACGAGGCGCGCAGTGCGCATCAACGGGGAGGAAAGGACCGTCTCGTAGCATTCGGTCGGCTGATCGACCGTGTCTTGCGAAGCGAGCGGGTGGACCAGTTGGACCTCGGCTCGATCGTCCGCGCTGCCCTCTCCGAAGCGTTGCCGGAGGGCGACGATCGGGTCGAGGCGCTCGTGGCCGCGGCCGCCAAGATAGTGCGGGTCAACTCGGCCCGGTGGAGCAGCCTGCCGGTCAGCGACAGGGACAAGCTCATTCGCAGGAGCGCGGCGCTCCCCTAACGAAAGCGGGCGGGCGGGCGCAGCTAATCGCTGCGGTGAACTCCGCCGATGCCGCGGCAGCCAGCGACTCGCGGTGGTGGAGCGACGTCACCACCGATGACCTGATAGCCGCAGCGGACGGGCTCATCGGCCCGCTCCTCGATCACCCGGCAGTTCAGTCCTCCGTCGTACGCCCGCGGTACGTAACGGCCCTGGAGGAGGCGATCACCCGCCGGCGGGTCATGCATCTGCTCGCTGCGCCGGTAGTGCTCGCAAAGACTGCACTCCCCGCCACGGTGGACGCAGCGTTAGGCCGGGCCGCCGCCGACGACGGCGTACTGAGAACGTGGATGTCGGCGCTCCGCGATGAGCCCGGCCGAAAGGCGCTCCAAGCAGATGCGGCCCGCGCACACTCGGGGCAGGACGCGGCACTCCACGATGCGCGAGTCGCTCGCGAGCGGGCCGAGCGTGCAGAACGGCGGCTGGAGGCGGCCGAGGAGCGACTTCGTACGGCTGGTGATGCCACGGACCGGCTCCGTGATTCGCAGACGCGTCAGGCACAGATCGACGCCATGCGAGGGCTTGCGGCGCTGGCCACTTACGTCGAGAAGTCGATCGACCAGCAGCCGGCCGAGCGCGTCACGGCGCGCGTCCGCGCGATGACTGCACGGCACGGACTGCTGCCTTTGGGTGAGGTCGGCGCGACGCTTGAGTACGAACCGGACAAGCACGACCTGGTAGGGCCTACTGCCCCGGCAGGAGTGGCAGTCGTTGTCAGACACTGCGGGTACACATGGGCTGGACCTGACGGCGAGATCGTGCTCGCCCGAGCGCTGGTCGAGCAGGTGGCCTAGGGAGACTGGACGTGACAGCACACTCGTACACGGTCGGTATTGACTTCGGCACGAGCACCACGCTCGTTGCCGAGGGCCACGCCGCAGGAAGGTCCGCCGTCGTGCCGATCGGCCAGAGCGACCCGTGGCTCGCCTCCGTCGTGACCACCGGTGATGCCGGCGAATTCCTCGCGGGTGAGCACGCCGAGCGGCGAAGCCCTGGCACGCTCATCCGCTCGGTCAAGCGTGCCATCACACGCCGGCAGGAGACGATCACCAGCCTGGACGGCTCGGTGACCGCCAGGACCGACGACGTCATCAGCGCAATACTTGTCGAGGTCGCCCAGCGGAGCCGCGACAACCAGCTGGACATCACCGAAGAGGGAAGGGTCAGGCTCGGCTGCCCGGCGATGTGGGACGCCGACCAGCGCACCCGCCTTCTCGATCTCGCGAAGAAGGCCGGGTTCGGCGTGGGTGCGTCGACCCTGATCGACGAGCCGATCGCAGCCGGGCTTATGTGGATCAATGAGCAGCACCGGGCGCGCAGGTACCTCGACAATGATCGGGTCCTGATCTTCGACATGGGCGGCGGCACGCTCGACGTGGCCATTCTCGACGTCACGACCGGGCCGGCGCGCGACCCCCAGATCTACGTGCTCGCCTCCAACGGCGTGGACGAGGCCGGCGACAAGCTCGACGAGACGATCGCCGAAGACCTGGAGTCCATGCTGGCCGACCGTGGCGTGACCGTCGCGGATCTGCCTCAACCGGCCGTGGCCCGCGCGTACATCGCACGCGCAGCAACTGAAGTGAAGATCGCGCTCACAGACAGTGATGTCGCGGACGTCTACTTCGACTACCGCGATGTCGACCTGCCTCGGCTCACCTACACGGTCGGGCAGCTCGACGACTGCCTGCGGCCCCAGTTGGACCGCGCCTGGCGACTCGTGGAGTCCACTCTGCGAGCCGCTCTCCTCACCTGGGAGCACCGAACCACCCGCGAGGATCTCGTGACAACGGTCGGCCTCAGGGCCATGGCGATGGACGAGCTGCTGCAGACGGTGCACCACGTGGTCCTCGTCGGGGGGATGTCACGCATCCCTGGAGTCGCGCGCTTCCTCAGTGACCGGCTCGCGGCATCGCAGATCCATACATTCTCGGGCTTCACCTCCCAGGAAGCGATCGCGACGGGGCTGGCCGAGGATGTCTCATACGAGCAGGTGAACCTCCACCTTCCTGGGTTTGACTTCGTCCTCGACATCCCGGGCCGCGCGCCGATCACCCTCTACCGGGCGCACACGCCCTTCTATCGATGGTGGGAGGCGCAGAGCAAAATGCGGCTGTCGTACTCGTGGCCGGACGGAGCGACCGCGCACGAGCCCGCCGAAGCAGGCAGGCTCCCGCGGTCGGGATACGCGACGCTGCGTGTCGTGGCGCTCGACGGTTCGGTCGTCGCCATGCGGGACTCCAACGGTGTCCAGACCGAGGGCCTTCGCGTGAATTTCGGTTTCGGCAACCCGCGATTCACCTTGGCACCAGACGGGACGATGGGCATCGTTGACGGCCGCGGTGAGCAGCAGAGCCTACGAATCGAGCGCTGGCCGGCACTCCGTGCCGGGCACGGCAAGCTCTCCGTTCGCGTGGAGAAGACACGCTGGGTACCCGACGACCGGCGCGCCTGGGACACGAAGTAGCCGCCTCAGGCTCCGGCGACGTCCAGCAGCGCGACTGTGTGCACGGACATCGACATGTCCCGGTCTGCCGCCGCGGTCGACTCCAGGGCTTCGAGTTCCGCTCGAATGTTGCGCAGGCGCCCCTCGTTCATACGGATCACGCGCGGGTCGCGGCCGTCTGCGCGTACGGTCTCGAGGCTTGCCTGCGCCCGGCGCTCTTTGACGAGCAGCGACTCGCGCCGGGACTGGGCACGCGCCGCGACAAGGGCATCGTTGTCGAGTCGGCGCCGCTCCTCCTCGGGCGCAAGGCGCGCCCACGAAGCCGACTCCAATTGCCGGTGAAAGCGCCGGACGCCGTCCCACCCCTCCGCTGGCGCGTCGCGAAGCGTGCCTGCGGCAAGAGCGGCTAATACCGCGCTGCCGACGCTATCCGACACGGTGCCTTGGTCGACATCGATGGCGGTGGCGACGAGCTCGCGAGTCGGCCGCACGCCGGTGGTCTCGACAAGGTCGACCTGGACGGCGAACCGCCGCCCGCGCGCCACGCCGGGTACGGCCACCCGACCGAATCGGCGCAGGTGGAGGTCGTCGGACTCGAGCGTTGCCAGTGCTACGTCCACGAGAGGATGCCGAGCCGAAAGCAGCTCGACGTCGTGACGGCTGGCGATCTCGGCGTCGTACGTCATCTCTAATGCCTCGCCCGCACGCAGCCGTCCCTCAAGGTTGGCGACGGGGTACTTGCTCCCGATGTCGGCCTTCCGCTGGCGCCGTCGGACTTGGAAGAATCGCTCGGCCAGTTCCGAGTTGCCCCGCAGGACATGCACGCCCTTGCGACGCGCGGGGCCGAGTGTCGCTCCGGTCGACCGGACCAACCGATCGATGAGGGACTCGATCTCGCTCGCGCCGACGTAGCGGCCGTCGGCAGGGCCGGATTCTGTCATCCCGTCAACCCGGAGCTGGTCGATCGTTGTCAGCGTCGCTCGCTCCGTCTCGAGCTTCCTGATTTGAGCGCTGCGGGTCTCGATGGCTAGCGCGACCTCGTCCGCGCGGCGAAGCCGCTGCTCTGGGGTCAATGCCGGGTCCAGTAACCTGGTGGCAACATCCCGGAACTCGTCGCGCAGGATCGGCTCCAGGTCTCCGATGGAGTTGCGGAAGATGTCGATGCGGTTGTATAGGCGCGCGATGATGTCCGACTCGATCGTGCCGGGGATGTGCATGTTGATGACGAGGATTTTCTCGTGCTGCTGCCCGAACCGGTCCAGACGACCGATGCGCTGCTCGACGCGCATCGGGTTCCACGGGAGGTCGTAGTTGACCAGGACGTTGCAGAACTCGAAGTCGAGGCCCTCCGAACCGACCTCGCTCACCACAAGAACCTCGAAATTCCCGGCGCGGAAGTCATCGATGATGGCTTGGCGGTCCTCCATTTTCACGCCGCCGTGCATCGCTCGGACGGTGAACTCGGCACTCAGGCGGCTTGTTAGGTAGGAGATCGTTCCTCGGAAGGTGGAGAAGATCATCGCCTGCTTGATGCCCTGCCGGCGCAGGTCGAGCAGCTTGGTAAGCAGGGTCTCGAATTTGGAGTCTGGCCCGAGTGACCGGGCGAGCACTGGGACGCCGTGCAGGTCCTCGAACTCTTGGTCCTCGAGCTCCTGGTCAGCGTCATCAATGGAACTCCGGAACAGAGCGACGTCTCGCGTGCGCAACGTTTCCTGGCTAGCCGCTAGGCAGCTCGCCGCCTGGCGCAGCGGCATCTGCATGGCGAACCCTGGAGGCGTCCCTGCAGCGAGAGCGCGGCTCATGTAGTAGCCGACGATGTTGTCGTAGTAGTCCTTCTCCGCAGCAGTCCACTCGACGCGGACCTCGTGCACCTCCCGGACCGCCTTGGCGTCGGGAACATCGACCTTGCGCGTCCGGGCGAGGACCGTGCTGAGGGTGTTGAGCTCCGCGACCAGGGCTTTCGCCTCGGAGCGCTCGGCGTCCGAGAGGCCGTGGCTTGACTCGAGCAGTGATCGGAGCCGTTCGAAGTCCGGTCGGGCCGTGATGGTCTGGCCGAACGACGTGCTGCCCACGGCGTTGAGGCGCATCCGGGCGGCCGCCGGCTCGGCGTCTTCGGCGATGAGGCGTGCGACGGCGTTGAGGTGCGTGTTTGGTTCGAGCTGCTGGCGGAAGACGTCGACGTCGGGAAACATTCCGTCGTCGAGCAGGGTCAACAGGTTGTAGAGGTCGTCCGATCGGAGGTTTATCGGCGTGGCCGACAGAAACAACAGGTGGTCCGCCCAGTCAGATAGGACCCCGCCAAGCACGTTCGACCGTGTCCCGACGTTCCGAAGCGCGTGTGCCTCGTCGACGATGACGAGGTCGAATCGCGGGCGAACTTTGGTGAGCCGCTCCAAGGTGTCTGTCGCCGCGCGAAGGGACTCCAGGGAGACGATGGCATGAAACTCGGGGTCCTCGCCGTCGAGCAACTGGTCCGCAAGCCCATCGAGCTCGCGGGGCTTGATCACGTCGAGTTGCCGGTCGAACCTTCGGCGCATCTCCCGCTGCCATTTGAGAGTCAGAGAGGACGGCACGACGACGAGTGTCCGCCGCAGCGGCGAGCGCTGCTCCAACTCGCACCAAACGATCCCGGCCTCGATGGTCTTGCCGAGGCCGACCTCGTCGGCGATAAGGAGCCGCCCGGTCGGCGAGCCAAGCATTTTCAACGCGGGGATGAACTGGTACGCCCGAAAGATGGTCTTCGATGCCTGGAACGAGTAAAGCACGTTGCTCAGAGGCTTGCGCAACTTGGTCCACGTCAGCGTCAGGGCAATATCCGCGGCCGAGGCCGGCGCTTGCTGGAGCCAGAATCTGGGGTCACGGGGATCCCCGTCGATCTTGACAATTGACGCCTCACCGACGTTCCTCAGCTCACCGTCGACGGCCACCTCGATGCGGTGGCCCGCCGGCGTCGCCACCACCCGGCGAACTCGGCCCGGGGTCTCGACGCCAACGATTCGCACCATGTCGTTGACGGAGAACGCGGAGGCTCCAAGGAACGGGCGCGCGTCGTCCCACGCTTCCGCCAGCGCCAGCCTCGCGAAGCCCAGGTGCCGACGTGGGCCGTCGTCCGTAAACTGATAGCGCGCGCTCCCCGCTTGCACCGGGGGCTGGCCGTCGACGACCAGGAGCCCGTGCCACTCGCCTCGGCGGTAGATCGAGTAACAGCCCGCGTGAAGCGCTCCGTCCGAAGCGGATGGAGCGCACTCCCGAACCTCGGCCGGCAAGCGTTCCAGTTCCGCGCGGAGCGCGTCGGGCGCGGAGCCGATCACCAGGACGCGAACTAGATCCTCACTTGCCTCGAACGCCAGACCGACGGAGGTGGGACGGTAGAAGAGGTCGTCCTCCGGCATCACCGACCACCACCGTGCGCGTCGTCATTCAGGCCGAGCGAGTCCCCGGCGATACCCTGGCGTTGAACCTCCATCATCGAAGGGATCCCGCAACTTCCGGCATCGTTCTGCAACAGAATTGTCCCTCGTCAACTTGCCCTGCCGGGCCCGGTTCGGTCCTCGCTCGCTAGATCGTGCCATCGCGAGCCGTTCCCGTGTGCACAACTTGCGGAAATCACCCGGCTGCCCGCCCACGAGACACCGTCCGATGCCGCCCGCCAGGGCGGGCGGCAGACATCGATTCCCGTCCGCGGCGCCGTGTCGCCTACCACGCAGCCATCACCTGTCGGTCCCGGCCGTAGACCGGTATCCTTCGCAGGCCCGCGATGGGTGCGTCGCACCCGGTTAACGGGGCGTGGCACGGCACAGCTGCGCCGCCCGCGGCACCTCCAGGGCAGGTCGCGCGGTGGATAGCTGTCGCCGCGATCTGCGCTCTTCCAACCGCCGAGACCATGGGAGTGCGCGCAGGGACCGGCTGGCCTCGCCGCACCAACTTGCCCCATGGACCTTCAGCGTGAGCCGTCACTGGCCGTGCGGCACGCATTCTCCACGCCACTCAGGGCCTGGGTGCGCCGGCCACTCAGGGACCACCTGCGAACTTCACCCTGTCCCTCCGGTTAGCGATCACAGCGGAGTAGGCACACCTCGCCGTGTTCCTTCCCCTGTACTCAACGCGTAAGGGAGTCACACCCAGCGCGCCACAGACAGCGCTAGCATGGAGCGCCCGAGCCCGGGCACCTGCCCAACCGCATCGTCCATCGGATTCGCGGTAAACAGGCCACGAAGCGGCACAGCCTCATGGTCCTCCGGTTGGGTCCTAGGCCGCCTGGGCGGCCTGGCGGCCACGGTCGGAGGACCGTTGTACGGAGCGGCACGTCTCCAGCGGGAAGAGGGCGACTGCTCGGCACCAGCTGGACGTCGAACCGGCGCCAACTCCGCGGCGGCCCGGATTTCGCCCCTTGGTATCGCACGAGCCTTGGCGTGGCTCGGCTACCGTGTCGCAAAGGTTCACGGTCGACGGGGGTCAGATGGACACGAACGTACGCACGCCGATGGAGATCTTCAATCTCCCCCAACACCTGGTCGTGCCGCTCTTCCAGCGCCCGTACGTCTGGGACGAGGAAGAGCAGTGGCTGCCGCTATGGCAGGACGTCGAGCGCATGGCGAACCTGCGTCTTGCCAACCCCTTCAACGTGGCAGCGCACTTCCTCGGGGCCGTAGTTCTTCAGGCACACGACGGCGTCACCGGTGCGGTGCCCGCGTCCAACGTCATTGATGGTCAGCAGCGACTCACGACGCTGCAGATCATGCTCGACGCCGCGTCGACGGTCTTCACCGAAACCAGATTCGAGACCCTAGCCGCGCAGTTGCAGTCGCTCACTCACAACCCCCCGATGTTTGTACCCGAACCCGCGGAGCAGTTGAAAATCCGCCACACCAACCGCGATCGAGCCGCGTTCGACGAAGTAATGAACGCCGCGCCTCCGTTCGACCACGGCGCCCTCGCGCACGCCGGGTCGAAGATCGCCCGGGCTCACGCCTTCTTCGTATCCGAAGTGCGCGGATGGCTCACCGAAGGCTTCGCAGGAGTGGACCCGAACGGCCTGGCCCGTCGAGCCGATGCCCTGGCCACGGTCTTGAAGCAGGGTCTCCAGCTTGTGGTGATCGACTTGAAGTCGACGGAGAACTCCCAGGAAATTTTCGAGACCCTGAACGCACGTGGAACTCCGCTGACCGCCGCGGATTTGATCAAGAACTTCGTGTTCCAGCGACTCGACGCCGAAGGTGCCGACACCCGGAAGGTCTACCACGAGGACTGGCCGTTCGAGCGCAAGTTTTGGGAGCAGGACGTCTCGGTCGGCCGACTGTTCATGTCGCGGTCATCGCTATTCCTGAACCAATGGCTGACATCTCGCACCGCCGAGGAGGTCTCGACCAAGCAGACATTCACGCTCTTCAAGCACTACGTCGAGCACGGGTCGACGCAGAAGATGAGTGAGTTGCTCGCAACGATCAAGAAACAAGCCGACCAGTATGAGCGGTGGACGATGGCTGCCGCGGAGCCCGACCGCAACCTCTCCGCCACTGAGATGTGCATCTACCGCATGGGGGCCGCGGGCGTCGAAGTACTCAAGCCTATCCTGCTGTGGTTGCATGAACCCGATTCCGATCTTCCCCGGCATGTCGTTGACCAGGTCGTGGCTTCTGTCGAGAGCTGGGTCGCTCGCCGCTTGCTCATGCGGTTGCCATTGTCGGCAATCGGCCGCACAGTCGCCGACATCATCCGTGTCCACCGCTCGACCCCAGCGCATGAGCTTCCGGCGAGGGTTGCCGAGCATCTTTCCCGCCTGCGCGTGTCGAGTACCTACTGGCCGGGTGACATCGAGTTGCGACGCACGCTGCACTCGGAGAGCGCCTACCGCCGCTATCCGCGCGCACGTCTTCGGATGTTCCTCGAAGCGGTCGAGGATGACCTGCGTTCCGCGTACGACGCCGGCAGGGTTTCCCGGCGCGGGTACCCCATCGAACACCTGCTGCCTCAGAAGTGGCAGACACACTGGCCGGTCGAAGGCCTCGCCGCGGAGATCGACCGCAACGATCACGTTCACCGGTTGGGCAACCTCACACTGCTCACCGAGGCGCTGAACACCTCAGTCTCCAACGCCCCGTGGCTGGGCGAGCAGGGCAAGCGCGCAAAGCTTGCGAAGTACGACGTGCTGCTGATGAACCGGCAAGTGCGGGAGATGTCGGCGGACGGCTGGACCGAAGAGCTGATCGATGAGCGCACCGGCCACATCATCGACGCACTGCTTCGCACTTGGCCGGTACCCGAGGGCCACGTGGGCGAGGTAGCAGACGCAAAGGCCGACGAGGAAGCTTGGGTCGAGGTTAAGCATCTGGTCGCCGCTGGCCTCATCGAGCCCGGGGTCGTGCTGAGGGCGCGCGGCGGCAAGTGGGCCGGTACCACAGGGATGGTGACCGAGTCCGGCACGATCCAGATCGGGGGGCAAGAGTTCGGAACGCCGTCGGCGGCGGGCAAGCATGTCAGAGGCGGGATGACCAATGGCTGGATTTTCTGGTTGCTGCCTGACGGGCGCCGCCTGGCCGACGTGCGGGAAGCGTTCCGAGGGCACACCACGCCGGGTGCCGACGGGCTGAAGCACTGGGACCCTGAGAGAGATCTCGATGCCGCCACCCAATTCTGGCGGCAGATCTCCGACCAGGCGAAGGACTTCTTCAAGTTGTTGCTCGATGCCGCTCCGCATCCCGTTTCAGCGTCCGAACTCGGCGCGGCCATGGGCACCGACGCTCGGGGCGTCGCCGGAACGCTCGCGTGGCCAGGTCGCGTCGCAACCAGCTTGGGCCACCATATGCCGTCACGTTGGATCGATGGAGTCCCTGCTCGCTATTGGATGGACGAGTCAGCCGCTGAGCTCTTCACGCAAGTCATCCAGGAAGCTCAAACGAGTGCATGAGGATTTGGCTGCTCATCGCTCCCTGCTACGGCGCCGGGCCATGCTCGCGCGTGGCCACGCCGCGCCCCTCCGGACTACGTGCAATGGCACCGTGTCCAGGTGTTCGTGTCCTGACTTCGGCCCGGCTCGCCAGGCGAGGCGCTGCGCTGCTCCGAGTGTCGGTCCTCCGCGATAGCTTTCGCCCAGCGCCGCGGCACCGGGCCATGACCTCGTCCTCTCCCGATGCGCCGCGCGCGACATAGCATCGACACCGGCCGCCGAGCCGCCTTCGAGAAGGGCTCCACCCATTGTTCAAGGTCGAGAACGCCGACTTCATCGCCGACAAGCTGGCAGCGGAACTGCTCCCCGACCAGGAGTACCGCGAGGTCGCCAAGAACGCCGAGGAGGCGATACGGCGGCGGCTCGAGGCGACGGGAGCCGCGGGAGGTGGCCGGATCGAGTTCGACGTCGACTGGGCCCTGCACGCACAGTCGGGCGCGACCTGGTTCCTCTGCTGCGCGGACAACGGTGACGGGATGGACCGATACACGCTCGAGCGTTACATGACCACGCTCGCGGTCGAGGGCGCCGGCGCCAACCAGTCGCTCCAGGGCAACCAGGGGATGGGTCTCAAGATCAGCGGACCGACGCGCCACAAGGAGGGCCTGCTCATTCGGTCGCTCAGGGACGGTCAGGGCTCGATGATCCAGATCGGGTGGGACAAGAGGACACGGCAGTACGGCGCCATCCCCCTCGGACTTAACGAGCAGATCGTGGTCCCGACACCGATCGAGTTCTTCCCTGACTTTATCCGTACGACCGGCTCGGGCACCGTGGTCACGTTCCTCGGCAACGAGCCGGAGGAGACAACGCTCGTCCCCCTGGGGCGACCGAAGTCGTGGCTGTTCAAGTATCTGAACAGGCGGTTCTACCGGCTCGATGACCATGCCCTGGAGACGCTCGTGCGGCAGCCGGCGGGTGATCCCGAGGGCTGGCCCCACTCGTCGACCGAGGCGGCCGCGATGGCGTCGTGGAATTTCGCCCGCGTCCAGGGCACCGGTAGCGTCTGGGACGCCGCGGCAGGGCGCGATGGCGGCCATCACGGCACGCAGACGGTCGCGGGCGACGCGTCGGCTGGTATCCCCCGGCGGCGATCCACTGGTGGGTGTTCCCCGCTGGCACGGGCTATGACGTGTCGTCTCGCACAGAGAGTGGCGGCAGCCTTGCGGCGCTGTACCAGAACGAGCTCCACGACTGGCGGACAGGGAATCAGGCAAACCCGTACTTCGCGCGCATGGGGGTCTTGTTCGGCAAAACTCGCATCGCGTTCGTCATCGAGCCGCTCGGTTCCTCGGCCACATCCGACTTCGCGCGCGCACACGTGCTCGTGGGCGGTAGCCCGATATTCGAGACCGACGCCTGGCTCCTGTGGGCGGAGCAGTTCAGGGCCGCCCTGCCGGCTGAGATCCGTCTCGTAATGGACGAGGAACAGGCTCGGCTCCAGTCCGACGACCCGGACCGCGCGCGCCGAATCCGTGACCGACTGAAGGACGTCATGTCCCTCCTCCGCCCTCGTCGGTATCGTCAGGAGCAAGACGGCGGCCGCCGCGCCGGCGGCCCCGGCCTCAGCGGTCCAGTCGGCAGCACTGGCGACTCGGTGGAACGCCCCACCGCGACCGGGCGGCGACGGAAGGACGGTGGCACACGGGGGATCGGAGCGCTGCTGAGCCAGCTGGATCCGGGCGGGGCGAACGCCGAGGAGGTCTACTCCTCGCTGCAGCTGGAACCCCGGTGGATCACCGAGGCGGAGGCGGACGACTACACCCTCGTCAACCCTGATGGCCGAGGGCTGCACGACCGCGCAGCTGGACTGGTCGGCGACAACGGCATCACGGCGCCGATGCTCGTCCTGAACAAGCAGTTCCGCGGCTACACCGCACTCGTCACTGCTGTCAGCGAGTGGGCGAACCCGGAAGGGGACGACGACAAGGCGCTGCGGATCGAGACGGTCGTCCAGGAGTGGACCGAGCAAAAGATGATCGAAGCCGTGAACGGTCTCCGTCAGCTCGAAAACGGGTCGAGTTGGACGGCGACTCACTACGACGACGCACTGAGCCCTGCCGCCCTCACGGCCGCCTTCATGGCGGACCGGTACCACACGCTTCGCGAAGTCAAGCGTCAGATCGGAGCCATCCGGAGCTCATGATCCCGAACCAAGAGGCAGACGTCTTCACCACTCTCCCTGAATCCGACCCGACGAGGCGTCGCGGGCGCTGAATCCGCGGACCGATCGGGAACGAGGAGCGCGACCTGCTCGTGGCCCTCAGCAGAAAACCTAGCCCGGCCTACCCGTTCGAGGGCTGGAGCACGGACGCCTCGCCGCGCAGCTCGTGATCGTTCCGGACGATGTTTCTGGTGAACCTGCCCAGGCCCTTGCATCATCGAGAGCGGTCACGAGAAGGGGTTCCTCCTGGCGTCAGTTTTTGAGCAGCGCCGACGCGTCGATCGAGCCGCGGTCGAGTGTGCGGACGATGCGGTCATGGGTCTGCCGGGGCAGGGTACGAGGTCCCGGCTCGCCGAAGGGGTGCCTGGTCGCGCCGGTGCGTCGTCGAGCAGGTCGTCGAGTCCGGCGCGGGCGAGCAGGAGGAGGCCGTGGGTGGCCCGAGTGCATGCGACGGCCAGACGCCCGAAGGCGGAGTTGAACTCATCGAGACCGTCGGCTCCCGACAGCGGGTGAAGGGCGATCGTGATGCCGTTGGTCTGGCCCTGCCAGGAGTCCACCGTCGAAGCGACCAGGACGTCCGCCGGGAGCCCGTGACGCTCGATTAGGCGGTCCACCACGGCGTGAGCATCATCCACGGCCTGGTTGCGTGTGGCGAGGATGACGATGAGCGGGTCCGCGCCGGCTGAGGCGACCGAACGGGTTCGCATCTCCCCAGGGGCGCCGTCGGGCGCGTACGCCCGCTCGCGAAGCTCGAAGCCGCGCTCGAGGAGCTCATCGAGGAGGCGCTCCACGACCTGCATGAGAGGCAGATCGACATCTGGAGAGTCCGGATCGTCGAGTCCGGTCACCTCGAGGAGCGTCGGTCGCCCGGTGCCCACCTGATGCCAAAGCTCGGCCGCGATCCCATCGTCGAGCGGGGTGACGAGCGACCGGTCACCCGGCGCCGCGACGCAGTGCAACTCCTCCCAATCCGGATAGAACGCGCGCCAGAGCGGCAGCTGCTCCGCCGTGGGACGCCAGACGGTCGGCAGATCGCGAGCCCAGGTTACGGCGTCGCCCTCGAATGTGGTCGGCCAGGCGCGGTAGGGGTTGTAGCCCGCGTCCCCCGCCACGGGTTCTCGCCAGGGTCCAGAGGCGGAAGCTGCCCCACATCGCCGACGCCGACGACGACGCGGCCCAGGCCACGAACCTTCGCGAACAGGTGTTCGGACATCTGCCAGGCCTCGTCGACGAACAGGACGTCGAACACCGCGTCGCCGTCCGCGCCGAGGTGATCTCGCAGGCGGCGCGCCTCGCTGGGTGCCCCGAGCCGGCTCGCCGTTCCGACGACGACCTTGACCTTTCCGGGCAGTTCGGCGGTTCTGCGGACCACCGTCGCTGCAGTGGTGACCGGGTCCGGGACCTGCACGTCCTTCCCGGCCAGCAGTGCGACAACGTCCTTGCCCAGCTCCTCGGCGAGCCTGCGCGCTAGCGGTTGCACCTGCTTGTTGGTGAATGCGGTGACCGCGACCCGCTTGGCGCCCCCGGCGCTGAGGGCGTGATGCACCATTCGCACCAGGGCGAAGGACTTCCCGGCGCCGGCGGACGCGCGCAGCAGGACCCGCTCCGTCCCGGACGTCCCGCCGATCGCCCCGGTGACTGTCGACAGCGCTTCATCGACCACCGCGGCGTTCGCAGCGGCAGCGGCCGCGTGGTGGATCCCCCTCGTCGGAGTGACTCGCGGCGCGGAAGACGATGGCCGTCACTCGACGTCGTCCATCGTCGCGCCGTCCGGCACGTCCGGGAGCTCGTCACCGCCGGGTTCGCCGAGAGCCTCGTCACCCGGTGCGACGAACCGCTCGAAATCGAGTACGGGCGGCCACGCCTCCGGGTTCATCTCCCTCGCGCGCGCCGCGCGGCGTTCTCATCAGCGCGCTCTGCGGCGGAGACCTCGTGCGACTTGCAGCAGTACTGGTGAGCCGACGGCGCGTCGTCGTAGTCGCCGACTGCGCAGTCGGCCTTGGGGGCAAGCACGTCGTCCGGGGCGGGGCGGGCGATGTTGAGCTGCTTCCCGCTGAACTTCAGCTCCCCGATCCTGTCCACATGCGCGACGATCACGCGGTCGCCCAGTGCCAGGGAGTGGGCAGTCGCGATCGACCACGTCCACTCACCCTCCGTGTCGGTCGCAGCCAGCACACCGCTCGTCAGACCCTTGAAGGTGAAAGCGGTCTTGATTGCCTTGACCTCGATGTCGGCGCGCTCGACCTCGGC
This sequence comes from Cellulomonas sp. ATA003, assembly GCF_031582905.1. Taxonomy (NCBI): domain Bacteria; kingdom Bacillati; phylum Actinomycetota; class Actinomycetes; order Micrococcales; family Cellulomonadaceae; genus Cellulomonas; species Cellulomonas sp. ATA003. Next base: position 848,192 of record NZ_CP133990.1, on the reverse strand, counting down.
TACCCCGTTCACGTGAAGCGCGACCAGGGCCATACCGTCGACCAGCGCCCGCGCCGTCGAGTGGACCAGAAGGGGGCAGTCGAGACGACCTCCACCTCGAAGTACTCGCGGTTGCCGGCGTCGCGCGCGAGGTCGCGCGCGCCTCCGGCGTCGACGAGCGCGCGGAGGACTCTGGCGCAGCGGACGTCGGCCTCCAGCAGGGGCACTACTCGGTCCCGCCAGAACCGGGCCGTCAGCGAGAAGCGGACGAGATCGGAGGCGTGGAAGGCCAGCCGTCGACGCCAGACGGCCTGGGCCGCCGCCTCGATCGACTCGTGGACGACGGACAACCTCGACCGCGGCACACGCCCCAGGAGCGCCACGGCGCGGTCCATGACGTCGGTGCGGAACGTGAGCTCGTCCCGGACCAGCGCCTCGTACGTCTCCCAGTCCTCGTCCCGCTCGGCTCGGTGGAGCTCATTCGACCTCGTCGTCGTCATGCGGGCTCCTGGCGCGTTGACCCGGGCTGCGACGTCATCACTAACAGCGCGGTGGGCCACCGCACCGGTCGCCTCGCCCCACTCCACGAGGTAGTCGAGCCGACCGGCGTCGGAGTACGGCCCGCCTGTCACGAGGTGGCGTGCCAGCACCTCCTGTATCGCGACGAGCGGCGATCGCAGGCTGAACGCGCGCGCGCGGTCCTCGTCCAGGAGGAAGCTCGCGCCCAGCCTCGCGGCGTCCGGCATGGCGGGCGGGATCGTGGCTTGTGCACCGTCGAACGTCAGGGCGGGGCGCCCCTGCGCCACGTCGCGTTCCCAGCTGAGCCGGCTGATCTCGACGCCGGCGGCGGAGTCGGCCATCGTCGCGAGGATGTCTGCCGTGGACCGGTCGGCGACGCACAGGTGGACGGGCCGCCCGTCCGGGGCGTCGTCAAGCACAGACGCGACCGCCTCGCCGATCATCGACAGGATGCGCGTGCGGGTCTGCGGAGTGCGGGGCTCGCGGAAGATGCGCTGCCGCCAGGCCTCAGTGCCACCGTCACGGACGACCCGCACCGCCGCGCCGTAGACACCGAGGGCCGCTGAATCGGACTTGGCGATGACGACGTTGACCGTGGCGGGCTGGCCGACCGGGTCGACGCGGCGGGCCGTCGTCCACTGCGGGATGCCTGTCAGCGTGGCTCTGACAGCGAGCTCCTCTCGCTCCGTCAGCGCGGTAGCCGCGGACGGGTCGGCGAGGAGTGCGGAAGCCGCGGGTCGGCTGCGCTTCGGCACCCCGATCTCGACGAGGAGGTCGTGCGGGTCCTCGGAGCGTCGGAGCCCGTCCCGGCAGTAGCCGAACAGGGAGCAGGTGACGCAGCGGCCCGGGTCGAACTCCGCGAGGACGTGGGCCCAGGAGGAGTCGACGGCGGCGGAGGACGTGTCCCCCGGCCCGTCCCCCTCGGGGCCTGCCATGGCCGCAGCGGCGGCACGGCGCTGGGCGAGGCGGCCTCGCACCTCCGCCCGGTGGTCGCCCATCCGCTCGACTACGAGCTCAGGCCGCAGGTAGGCGGATCGCGGCACGGCGAGGAATCCGGACTCGTGCACCAGCATGCCGGCCGGCTTCGCCGTCCATCGGTCGATGGACTCGGCGCCGAGCGCGACCTGCAGGAAGCCCTTCAAGAGCCGACCGTCGTCGATCCTGGACCGGATGCGCTCGTAGTCCTTCGCATCACCCGCGATGAGCCAGGAACCGTCCGGCCCGTCAGCAACGGGTCGGCTCGTGACGACGAGGAAGTCGGGGAGCACGGGGGTCGCCGCGTGTCCTTCGAACCCTGCCATCGGCACCGCGGCCTCGGTGAGCATCGTCGCGATGCCCCGCTCCGCAGCGCCCTCATGTGCCTCGGCGAGGGCCCTCACCGTCCGCCGCTCGGATCGACGGCACTGCGCATGCTTGACGCCGGACGGTCGCTCGAGGCCCAGCCGACCGACACCGCGGGTCATCAGCTCGGAGATGAACGCCGTGTCATGCACAAGCCGCTCGAACAGCATCGCGCGCATCCAGCGCGCCTCCGGGATGACACCGGAGACGTCAGGGAAACCCAGCTCCTCTGCGAGCTTGCGCCTCGTCCGCCCGGTGAGCAGGGGATCCGTGTTGCGGAACCGTTCACACCCGGCGTGGGCGGAACCCGCGACCGCGCTGGTGCCGCCTCCGAGTGCTACTACCCCTGCCATTGCTCAACCCGCCCCACTCGTCGTCCAGCGTGCGCCGCCTCGCCTGGACGACGGGAACCGGCACCAACTGCCCATCGGCGTGGACGTGGTCCGGCTTGACCTCGACCCGCCGTGCTCTGAATCACAGACTGGCGACGAGCTGGTCCACGCCCGGCATGCTAGGGGTTCGGCCTGACACGAGCGGAACTGTCCGATGCCTGGCTGGAGAATTCACCCGCAGGACGACGACACTGCCGGCCGCTTCACAACTAAGACTTAAGCCACATCGACTAGGTCGCCCACGGCCGGCGTGGAAGCCGAGACAGCTATGGCACGTGAGCAGCGTCCGACGGCGGCTCACTTCTTGCGCAGGCTCGCCGTGGAGAACTTCGGAGACCTCGCGACATCAGCGGACGGGAGCATCGCGCGACGCAGCTCCGGAGCTTGCTCGGCTGCGCTGGCCATGGCGCGCAGAGGCCTCAGTGGGCCGCGAGAAAGGCCTCGTAGCGCCGCTTGAGCCGTACGGCGTCAGGTCGGTCCCGCTGCGACGTCGGCACCACCATCAGAGCCCTGTTGTGGTGCTCTTGGATGCCGTAGCGCAGCATCGGGCCGTCGATTTCGCCCAGGATGTCCTCACGCACGTGGACCGTCAGGTCCGGCCTGATGCCGAGGATGTTCTCGTCGTAGGCGCCGTGGTGAATTTTGCATAGCGCCAGGCCGTTGGAGGTCACCGGGTCACCCTCGGCGTGAGCGTCCGCGGTGATGTGGGCCGCGTCGAGCAAGTTGGCATGACGGAAGGAGCAGATCGCGCACTTGCTCGTGTATGCCCGCATCACGCCCGCACGGAAGGCCGGCTGGTGCAGCCTTTGGCGGGTCATGCGCTCAACGTAGGCGCGGATGGCCGGGTCCGCCTCCTGGCCGACGTCAACCATGCGCTGGTCCTCACCGAGCGCGACGACGAACTGCTGGTGCTCTTGCTCCTCGGCGAGGAGGTAGACCGGGTAGTTGGCCGCGTAGAGGCCCTCGGCGAAGCCGTAGAACCAGATGAGCGGCAGCCGAAGTGTCATCGCTGACCGGAGTGCGCGATTTTCAGCGTGGTCAGGATCGCTGCCGCGCCACTTGTATCGAAGGAGGCCGTCGACGCCCAGTCCATCCTCGTACGGGCGCTCGGCGCCCTCGCGCCGGTAGACGGTGCGGATTGAGAGCGCAGCCGCCATGCCAGCCGGTTTCCGGATGCCACGCTGGCGATCCATCAGAGGAAGTTTTTCACCAGCGAACATGAACTCTTCAAGGGCACGCTGCGTCCAGTACTCGACACCTTGAGCTCGCTGGGCACCTAGCCAGCTCTGGGCGGCGAGGCGAATTGCGAGCTCTCGCTCGACGGGACTGATGGCCATCCATGGAGCTTGGCCGGCCTTCCGCCGAATCACAAATCCGTGGTCTGGGCTGAACCCTCGCCGGCTGCTCACGAACTGCGAGAGCTGGTCCTACGCGGGACACGCTTCCATGCCTCGGTCAAGCGGATGGTGGCGGGCGCAGAGCTCGCGATCACGGCCTGGGCGCGTTGGCGTCGAACCACCCGATGAACTGCTTGACCGTGCCGATCTGTGCGAACCGGCCGGGCCACCACCCTTACCTCACGACACGGTGGGCTCGTCAGGTGGCCGGCGCGATGAAGGCCAACCCGCTCCGCGTCTCTGCGCGCGACGACGGCACCGCAGCCCCTGATGGCGGTCAGTCGTCGGACACGAGACGGTCCGGCGGGCCGCTAACCCCACAGCCGAGTGCGCGCCCAGATCACCGATGATGATCTATGAAGTACCTGGTCGAGGTCAACGGCACTGTGCATCCGCCGACGCAGGTGCTCGCCAGAGCCACCCGGCTGGGATCGTCAGTCATTCACGACAATGGAGGCGCTGCGCGTTCTGTACAAGATCGCTTACTTGTGCCGCGAGGCGAGCAGCATTGCCGACGGAGGCCGCGGCTGGCGCCCGGTATCGACGTCAGCGGATCGCCCCTTGGAACCAGGCGATCGCATCACAGCGTTGGAGGCCCCAGTCGCGACCGCGCAGGAGGCGATCACCTGCTTGGCTGCTCGCGTGCGCATCCTCGAGGGCGTGAGTTGACAGCGGCGCAACCTCTGCCGTTAGACGACGGTCCGCGGCACGTCGAGGTGAATCTGGACCCGAAAGCAGGAGCATCTATTGAGGGTCGCCCGCCAGAGCGCCTTCACCGTGGTTCGACGCCGGCACCTGGTCCCGCGCATTTGCGATGTGCACCTGATGGTAGCCGCCGTTGTCTATGTCGGTGAGGGCGTTGTAGACGGAATACGCGACCTCCTTGGTGCCCTTGACGGAGAAGACGCCTGACGGGGTGTAGTTGCCTGCGATCCCGACCCAGTGGTGGCCCTTGGTCCAGTCGACGCGGCGTAGCCCGTCGAGCATGCGGTGCATCGCCACGGACCGCTCCTCCGGACCCACGTGCAGAAGTTCGTTGCCCATAGCGCCGACGGCGGCCAGCACAGGGCCGCTGCTGGCTAGCGACTTCTCACGGTCGACCACTTCGGCGTGGAATGTCTCAAGGTAGGCGCCGATCCAGTCCGTGGCGGCAGCGGTGAGCTCGCGCAAGTCGACGTCGTTCACCGGTGCGGGCCGTGCACCGTACTGGACTCCGCTGATGCCCTTGGCGACGTTGACCACCATCTGCCGCAGGCTCTGCAGGGTCATGATCTTGTTGCTGGCCTTGGCGAGCTGGCGGGACATCTTCTCCACACGCCCAGCTAGCAGAGCGACGTTGGTCTCGACGTCGGTGACGACCTGCATAATCGGGTCCTGGGTGTCCATGGACAGCCCAAGGCTGGCGTTGGGCTTCACGGCCAGGATATTCAGGTCGTGGAAGTACTGGCGTGCGTCACGCGTGCTGATGCCATGGTGGACGATTCCGACCAAGGGAAACGCGCGGTGCTGAGATCGCGTCTTGTCGTCGATGGTGATCGAGCGGCCCAGGGCGTGGTGTGCAGTGAGCTGGGTCTCGCCGTCGATGGCAAGCAGGTGCTCGCCGTTGGGCACCAGGGCATACGTGGTCGCGCCCACGACGACGACGTCGAGGGGCGCCGCGGACCACAGGTGCATCGGAGGAAGCACTCCGGGGATCTCTCCACGCACGAGCTGCTCGATGTAGCGGGTGTACTTCGGGACGTTGGACTTCTTGTTGCCCGATAGGGCTCGCTGGATCAGTTCATGCATGGCCCGCTCCTCTTCGATGGCGGGGTCGTCGTTGCCACGCTTGCTGCCCGGCTGCAGCACGTCAGGGTCGCGAGTGATGGTCCGAAGCTGCTGGAAGCTGGTGGCGGCAACGAAGCAGGTGTCGCTGAGGCGCACACCCTTAACGTACGCGCCGGCGGACAAGTCGAGATTTTCAGTGATGCTCACGGAACGCCTTCTGTTCTTGGTGATCGTTCGAGCCTCGTCCATCTGGGACGAGCGCGGGTGACCGACCGGTAGTGCCGGCGACACGGGGTCGCCGGCACTACCGGTCGGGTGGCCTACATGCGCTCCTCGAGCTGGTTGTCGTCGAGCGGCTCGAACTCGGCGTCGACCTCGGCGCGGTACTGCCCGACGAGGTCGACGTCTTCGCGGATGTAGCGCACGGCCTGCTGGTTGTTCAGGCGCTTGAGGTCCTTGAACTCCGCGTTCAGTGCCTTCTTCGTCGGCTTGACAGGGTTGCGGTCGCGGTCGTAGGTGGTCCGCTCGTCCTGGACGGTGCGCGTGCTGTGCCGGTTGTAGAAGGCCTCGTAGTCCATCAGCAGGCGCCAGTAAACCCAGCCCTTCGGGACGAGCAGCAGCTGCCGGCCGTCGACGAACGGCAGGTGGAGGCTCCGGGTGGTCCAGCTCAGCGTGGTGGCGTCCCACACGGGGCTGACTTCGGTGGTGGCCCCGACCGCCAGGCTCGGGTACGTGATCATCATCTGTGCAGTGAAGTCGGCCAGGACGTCGAACACGATCCGCGTGGTCAGGTCCGAGATGAGGTCGTGCCCGACCCCGTCGATGAACAGCGGGACGTCCTCGAGCTTGCGCAGCGCCGCGTGAAGGCACGCAGGGTTGGTGCGGAGCTCGTGCCACAGGAGGGCGCCCATGCCGTCGCCGAAGCCGTGTCCGGCGACGCCGTTGGCGGACATGCCCAGTCGGGTCTCGTTGGGCTCGTGCAGCTGCTGGAGCAGCTTCTGGCCCTTGTCCCGGTCGGCCGGGTGCGGGCTCCGCGCGCAGCGTGAGACCTCGTCGAAGAAGCTCGTCAGCTGGAGCTGGGCGGCGATCGCGTGCTCCGCCGGGCTGTTGCGGATCGCACTGGGGTCCAGGAAGAGCAGGTTGTCGCGCTGGACGTGCACGTTCAGGAACGGCAGCGCGCCGGTGAGGTGGTAGTGCTCGCTGATGGTGGGGTCCGCGCTCGGCGGAAGGGCATGCGACATCGGTCACTCCAAGTGGCGTGCGGGTTGCACGGTTGGAGGCCTGGCGGCTTAGACTCAAGGTGTCAACACGGATCACGGGCCGCCAAGCCTGTTGGTCGACGGGCCGACTCGAGGTAGGACTCGAGTCGGCTTTCGTCGTTGTCGGGCCGAGCATGGCACACGTGGCCCCTCGACGTCCACCGACACGCTTCGGACACTCTTGGGAAGATCTTCAGAAGTCTCCGGAAGACCCCTAAGCGTTCACACGCTCAACTCGGCGTCAGAGCGTCCTACTGTCGGGAGCATGCGTTGGACGCGGTCGGCGGCCTCGCTGATGGGCACGTGCTCCCAGATGCGTACGACGGTCCAGCCAGCGGCGGTCAACCGTTGATCGGTGTCCGTGTCCCGACGTTGGTTGGCGTGGATCTTCGCTGCCCAGAAGTCCGCGTTGGCCTTGGCGGTGCTGGCATGCTCTGGACATCCGTGCCAGAAGCACCCGTCGACAAGTACGACGAGGCGTGCTCGGGTGAAGACGATGTCCATGCGCCGGCGCGGCAGTTCGGGCAGGGCCAGGTCGACGCGGTAGCGAAGCCCCCGGCGGTGCAGTTCGCGGCGCAGGGCCAACTCAGGGGCAGTGTCACGCCCCCGGGTGGCCTGCATCCGCTTGCGGACAGCAGGAGTGGAGGCCGCTGGGGTCGATCGCGCGACCTTCTCGGTCCGGTCACCGCTCACCCGAACAGGACACTCCCTCCCGCTCAGATGCCGGCGAACGTGACGTCGTAGCTCTGCACGACCCGCCCGATCATGCGTTGGTAGGAGTCGACGTCGTCAGGCCTTGGAGCCGGGGGATCGGTGATGAGCGTGACCGGCGTCCCGTCGTTGCGCATGGACACGACCATGGCACCGAAGGCGTCGAAGCCGTCGGTGCCCGGGCCGGTGCGTCGGTCGATCTCGCGCATCTTGGCGATGGTCCGCGTGACCGCATGCTCGGGGTGGATGTTCACCGTCGCGTTGCGCTCCCGCAGGTCGTACTTGTTCATGTCGGCACTGAGGAACGTCGGTGCCGCGTTGATCATGGCGAATCCGACCGCCAGCGCCTGTTGTGTGTCGGCATGGACGGTCGAGTAGCTGGAGCTGAGTTCGTCGAACAGGCGAGGCAGCGCCTTGATGTGCGCGGTCATGCACGCCTTCGCCTCGAGCGCCACCAGCACGTTGCCCGCCGTGCCTTCCACCAAGGGCGCGAGCTCCGCCAGCCGGGTGCGCTGCTCGGGCGTCAGACGCAGACCCCATCGCAGGGCGAGGTCGTGCATGGTCGCCGGTGGCCGCGAGAGCGGAGCGGGTCCTGGTCTGCTGATGACCAGGTCGAGATCCTTGGTGCGATTGGTGCGAAAATCCCGCATCTGGCGGTTGATCCCGAAGGTCACCTTTCCGGCCCGAGCATGTGCAGCGAAGGTCTGCGAGTGCTGCAACAGATCGAACAGGATCGCCCAACACGCAACCTTGGAGTGCCGGTCCGAGCGAGAGTGGTACTGCCAAAGGTTGCCATGCTTGTCGGGGACTGCGGGAAGGGACAGGGTCCGGGTGATGATCTCGGGACCGTCCACTATGGGGCTCTCCTCGTCTACTCGTGCGCCGTCAGGACTGCAGTTTAGGCGGCGACGAGCTTCTCACGCTGACGCATGATGTCGGCATGGGCGCGGATGTCGTCGAGGAACCCGTCGACGAAGCGCAGGTTGCCGCTCTCGGCGCGCTTGAGGAAGCCTGTCGTGGCGCGCAGCGAAGGGGCTTGGCGTCGATCAGGAAGTCCTCCAGATGGTGGTACGACGACATCACGGGCCACGTGGACACGTCAGCCCGGTACGCCACCCCCGCTACCCCACGCAGCCGTCGGCCAAGGATCGCCGGGCTGAAGACCTCGATCGGCGCTGGCGTCGTACTGGCCAGGTTCGAACAGTCGGCGCCCTACCCAGGCAGCCATGGGAACCGGCACCGCATTGCCGACGAGCTTCCAACGGTGTCCCAGGCGAGTGCCGGCATCGCGCACGGATGCGGTGGTCCAGTCGGGGTCGAAGCCTTGCAGGCGTTCGGCGTCGACGAGGCCTGGTGTGACGATGCCCAGCCCGAGGTCGTGTCCCTCGCGGCGGTAGACAGCTGGGGGGCTGGCGATCCCGATGGTGCTGCCTCCCTTCAGGGTGGGCACGGCGTCGACGGCCCAACCAAGGCCGCGTACACCTTCGGTCCAGTAGAAGCCGCAGTCGTGATCGTCGGCGACTTCGAGCCCAGGCAGGTCGGGGGTCACATCGTCGGCGAACAGCACAGTTCTCGGGTCTTCGGTGCGCGAGGCGAGTAGCACGACGCGCAGCCGTCGCTGGGGAAGGCCGAAGGCGCGGGCGTCGACGACGCGGTAGGCCCACCGGTAGCCCATCTCCTCGAGTGCCTCGGTGAGGTGGCGCATCGCTCGTCCCCTGTCCAGCTGCAACATGAAGGGCACGTTCTCCAGCATCAGCCACCGGGGTCCGCCTCGCTGGCGTCGAACCAAGCGCAGCGCGTGATCCACAAGGCCGGACCGCTCCCTCCGATTCCGGCGGTGCGCCCAGCTTGAGACAGGTCTTGGCATGGGAAGCCACCCGCGACAATGTCAACCTTCGGCAAGGACCTCAAGGTTCGGATGTCGGGGTGCAGTTCCGCATCCGGCATGCGGTCCGCGAGAACGGCAAGGGCGCCGGCATCCACTTCGCACAAGAGCTCAGATCTGTGGCCAGACTGGGCCAGGCCCAGCTCGATGCCGCCGATGCCGGCGAACAGCCCGACGACGCTACCGCCGTTACTCACGCCACTACCTCACTTCGTGTTCCTGTGAGCAACACTCTAGACACGCTCCTCGGTCGGCTGGAGAGGCGCGCCGCCCGGTCTGAGCGAGACCCTGTCCTGTCATGTGTCGCTACTGGGTGCGGGCGGCGTCGCCGCGGTGATGGAGTGATCCTGACAGTTGGGTCTGACAGGGACCGCGCTGCGGCAGGCCCTTCGGCAAGTGGCGAGCTGATCCGCGCCAGCAACCGGCGGCACCGCAGAGTAGTCGTCGCCCTAGCAACGAGCTTGCAACCCGCCGGCGCACCGGGTGCCGGTGGCGACCATGGGCAGACCCGCCAGGAGCCGTCCACCGATCCCGACGCCGACGGCGATGCCGCATCTCGAGGCCGGAGTGGACGGGCCGCCGGAGGCCTCGACACGCCGGCCGCCCGCGACCCTTCACCCACTCGGCGCTTCGCCGAACACCGCGGATGAGGGATGATGCGCCCCGTGACGACGCTTGAAGACATCCTGGACAAGCTGTACTACTCCGCGACGGATGAGCGGGACAAGGGCGACAAATTCGAGCGCCTGATGCTCCAGTTCTTCAAGACTGATCTGCAGTGGTCGGAGCGGTTCGCCGACGTGTGGATGTGGACCGACTGGCCAGGCCGCAACGGCAAGCCCGATACGGGGATTGACTTGGTCGCCAAGGACGCCATGACTGGTGACATTGTCGCGATCCAGTGCAAATTCTACGATCCGGCGCACTACCTGGCCCGGGCGGACATCGACTCCTTCCTGGCGGCGTCGGGCAAGCAACCCTTTCGTCAGCGGCTAATCGTCAGCACTACGGACAAGTGGGGCAAGAACGCCGAGGACGCAGTCGAGAATCAGCAGATTCCGGTGCAGCGGTTGAGGTTTATGGACCTGGCCGAGTCCTCGATCGACTGGTCGCAGTTCGACGTCTCCACCCCGGAGGTCATGGAGCTCAAGGACCGCAAGCAGCTCCGTCCCCATCAACGGACAGCACTCGAGAAGGTGCGCGCGGGCTTTCAGACCTTTGAGCGAGGCAAGCTGATCATGGCTTGTGGTACGGGCAAGACGTTCACTTCGCTACGGATTGCCGAAGACCTGGTTGCTCCCGGCGGCACGGTGCTGTTCCTGGTGCCCTCGATCTCCCTGCTGTCGCAGACGCTACGGGAATGGTCGCTTGAGACCGAGGCCGCACTGCGCCCGTTCGCTGTCTGCTCCGATACCAAGATCGGCAAGCGCGCCAACGTCCCGGGGGATGAGGACATCTCCGTGGTTGACCTTGCGCTGCCGGCTACGACCAACTCAGACCGGCTGCACGCGCAACTTGCGGAAACGGGCTCCGGTGCAGGGAAGCTCACTGTCATCTTCTCCACTTACCAGTCGCTCGGGGTGGTGGCCGAGGCACAGTCAAAGGGCTTATCCGACTTTGACCTCATCATCTGCGATGAAGCGCACCGCACCACTGGCGCGACGCTGAACGGCGAGGACGAGTCGGCGTTCAAGCGGGTGCATGACAACACGTTCATCCGGGCAGCGAAGCGCCTTTACATGACCGCGACCCCGCGCATATACGACGACAACTCCAAGGCGAAGGCTGGCCAGGTCCAGGCGGTCCTGACGTCCATGGACGACGAGTCCGACTACGGCCCTGAGTTTCACCGGCTGGGCTTCGGCGAGGCAGTCTCCACCGGGCTCCTCACCGACTACAAGGTCCTGGTACTGGCGGTGGACGAGAAGGACGTCTCGAGGACCTTCCAGGCGCAGCTCGCGGATGACAACTCAGAACTACGCCTGGACGACCTCGCCAAGATCGTCGGCTGCTGGAACGGGCTGGCTAAACGTGGGCACGCCGAGTCTGGATTCGGCGACGACGCGACACCGATGACTCGGGCTGTCGCGTTCGCAGGCACGATCGCCAAGTCGAAGCAGTTCGCACAGATGTTCGGTGAGGTGGTCGGCGACTACCTCGCGCACCAGCGCCTCGCGGCCTCGGGCGATTACTACGACGTACCCGGGCAGGCCAGTACCGGCCATAGCCCGCTGCGGTGCGAGGTCGACCACGTCGACGGCACCTTCAACGTCCTGGTCCGCAACCAGCGTCTGGACTGGCTCAAGGCCGACACGGACGCCAATATCTGCCGGGTGCTGTCCAACGCCCGCTGCCTGTCCGAGGAGTAGATGTGCCCGCGCTGGACGCGGTCATGTTCCTCAGCCCGCGCAAGTCCGTCGTCGACGTCGTGCAGTCCGTAGGCCGTGTGATGCGCCTATCGCCGGGTAAGCAGTACGGCTACATCATTCTGCCCATTGGCATCCCCGCCGGCATGACGCCCGAAGATGCATTGCGGGACAACAGCCGCTATGCGGTGGTGTGGGAGGTGCTACAGGCCCTGCGTGCCCACGACGAGCGGTTCAACGCGATGGTCAACAAGATCGATCTCAATCAAGGCCGCGATGACCGCGTTCAGATCATCGGTGTAGGCGGCGAGGCTGATGACGGCGACTTGGGGTCGTCCGCCGATAAGGGTACTCAGGGGACTCTGAACCTGCAGTGGCTCGACGAATGGCGGGACGCCATCTACGCCAAGATCGTGACCAAGGTAGGTGACCGTCGATACTGGGAAGATTGGGCCAAGAGTGTCGCGGACATTGCCCGCGCACACCGTACGCGCATTGAGGCGCTATTGGACAACCCAGAACTGCCCGTGCATGACCAGTTCGACGCCTTTCATGCCGGCCTGCGCGGGAACCTCAACGACTCGATCAGTCGGAGTGACGCGATCGACATGCTCGCTCAGCACTTGATCACGCGCCCCGTGTTCGATGCGTTGTTCGAGGGGTACTCCTTCACAGAGCACAATCCGGTTTCTCAAGCGATGCAGGCGATGCTCGACACGCTTGAGCCTTACAACCTCAAGGCGGAGAACGAGACCCTCGGGAGGTTCTACGAGTCGGTGCGCTTGCGCGCGGCCGGCATCGACAACGCAGCGGGAAAGCAGAAGATCATTGCAGAACTCTATGAGAAGTTCTTCAAGATCGCTTTCCCGCGGGCGGCGAAGGCACTGGGGATCGTTTACACCCCCGTGGAGGTCGTTGACTTCATTCTTCACTCGGTTGAGAACTTGCTGGGGGAACACTTCGGCGCCTCGCTGACCGATCGAGGCGTTCATGTCTTGGACCCATTCACCGGAACCGGCACGTTCATCGTTAGGTTGCTTCAGTCCGGGCTCATCCGCCCCGACGACTTACTCCGCAAGTACGGCGACGAACTGCATGCCAATGAGATCCTGCTCCTGGCCTACTACATCGCCGCGATAAATATCGAGGCAGCCCTTCACGACCTAGTCAGCGAGCATGGATCACCGGAAGGCTACGTACCGTTCGACGGCATCGTATTGACCGATACCTTTCAGATGTCGGAGCGCGACGACACAATGGATGCGAAGATCTTCCCGGCCAACAACGCGCGCCTGTCAGAGCAGAAGACCCTTGACGTCCGCGTCGTCGTCGGCAACCCTCCATACTCAGTGGGCCAGGCAGCGCAGAATGACAACAATGCCAACGTCAAGTACGCGACTTTGGATGAACACATCTCGCGAACGTATGTCGCGCGAATGAGCCGTAAAGGCAAGCACAAGCTGTTCGACTCATACGTCCGCGCGATACGCTGGGCCTCAAACCGTATCGGCGATGCCGGCGTGATCGGCTTCGTGACGAACGGAGGCTTCCTTGAGGCTGGCTCGGCGGACGGCATGCGCAAGACGCTGGTCGAAGAATTTGACTGGATATACGTCTTGAACCTTCGCGGGAATATGAAGAAGACGGATTGGCAGGCGGAAGGCGGTCAGGTTTTCGGAGCCGGGAGTCAAACGACAGTCGCCGTGGTGTTCCTGGTAAAGACCGGCGCATCGGAAGAGCCTGGGACCGTGAAGTATGCCGCCGTGGCCGATCACCTCTCCCGGTCGGACAAGATGGCATTTCTCGCCGGGAAGTCCATCGCCGATATCGAATGGTCTACCATTGAGCCGCACCAATCTGGGGACTGGCTCGAGCAGCGCACGGCCCAGTTTGGCGAGTTCTCTCCTCTCGCTCTGGTGCGCGGCGAACAAGGAGCCAGTGTGCTCGGATCGCATACGTTGGGGCTTCCAACGAATCGGGACGCTTGGGCCTACAACTCGTCCAGAGCTCAACTTGAGACCAACATCCAACGAACGATCGCAGTATTCAATGGCCACGTTGACGCTGTCCAGGAAGCCGTGGCTCAGGGGGCGCGGGACAGGAAGGCGGTCGTCGAGGCGATAATCGATCGAGATCCGACAAAGATGAGTTGGGATGCCACTCTTGAGTCGGACCTTATCCGAGGGAGAAGGGCCTCCTTCGATCGGAGTCATATCCGGAAGGCGATGTATCGTCCGTTTTACAAGCAGCATGTGTACTTCGATTCGCAATTTAACGCGAGTACGCTCCAACTGCCGTCGATGTTCCCTGCTTCAGATGTGCCCAATTGGGGCTTCTACGTCGTAGGGAAGGGTTCGGGCGTCGCCTTCTCCGCACTAGCCACGGATTGCATTCCGGATCTTCATCTTACCGGCGCGGGTAGCGGGGCCGGTACTTTCCTCGATGGACCTACGTGCCAGCAGGCGTCACCGTCGAGCAAGGCGCACTGGCCCTCGACGGCGAGGAACCGGAGGTGATCGACGGCTATGAAAGATACGACAACGTCACGGACGCAACGCTGTCTCGCTACAGAGAAGCTTACGGGCAAGACGTAACCAAAGATCAGATCTTCACTTACGCGTACGGGGTGCTGCATTCGCCAGCGTATCGCGAGGCCTTTGGTGCCGATTTGAAAAAGATGCTGCCCAGGCTCCCGATGGTTTCCTTGCGCCCGGATTTCATCGCATTCTCGGAGGCTGGGCTCGCACTGTCAAACTTGCACTTGGGCTATGAGTCGGTCGAGCCCTGGTCGCTGCAGATCACAGGCGAGCCAGAGTCGCAGCCGCTATTTCACGGCGCAGATCGCGACCTCTATCGAGTAGAGAAGATGCGATTCGGCAGGAAGGGCTCCACGAAAGATCGCTCAACGGTGCACTATAACTCGCGGATTACTGTCACCGGCATCCCTGACGAAGCGCACGAATACACCCTGGGCTCCAGGTCAGCGATCGAGTGGATTTTGGAGCGCTACCAGCTCAAGACCGACAAGGCGTCGGGCATCCTCAACGATCCGAATACCTGGTCCAGCGACTCGGGCAATTCACGTCATATTCTCGATCTGCTCCGTCGAATAGTTACCGTAAGTGTCGAGACTGTACGCATTGTGCGATCCCTCCCTGAGGTGGAGTTCCTTGCGGTCCCGGCGACCGGTGCCGATGTGGAACAGCTCGATGTCACGTAACCGCACCGGGAGCTCGGGAACCTCCCGGGCAGAGAAGCCGGCAGGGTCTCTTCGTCGTCGCTGCGCTGGTGGGCGGACTAGCTGTTGTGGCTCATGAGGTTGGTGACGCCGGCGGGGGTGTGAGGGAGGGGTAGGTCCCGGCGGCAGGATGGAAGTGCGACCAACCTCCTGCGAGCTGAAGGACCTACCCCTCGATGACCCACGCTAACGCTCCGTTGACCCCTGCCGGCCGGCTCCGTCTGGTCCTGCGGTGCGAGTCCCGTCCGATCGCGCATCGTATCCCCGTGAATCGAACGCGCGTTCGAGACTTGGGGTGGTGGCCTCAGTCCTTGGCGGCGCCTGTCGGGCTCGTCGGCGGGTCCGTTGTCCTGTACTTGCGGCGTGCCAGGTCGTACTGGCGGGCGATGTACGCCTCGAGCTCCGCCTGCTCGATCCGCCAGACGCCGCGCCCGCCGATCTGGATGGCGGGCAGGTCCCCGCCCCGGACCAGGGAGTACACCTGCCCGCGCGAGACGTTGAGGATCTCCTCGACGTCGGCGGGCGTGAGGAACCGCGTGTGGACCATGGGCCGAATCCTGGTCCGTGTGCGACGGCACGTGGCGCGGTCATCCACAGCCCCGAGCGATCGTCCCAGAGCCGCGCGGCCACGGCCCTACCGTGGGGTCTGTGGGCGCCCAGCGTGCGGAGCAGGTGACGGAGCCGGAGCCGTCCACCCGTCCCGGGGGCGCTCAGTTGATGCACCGTCATTGGGGTGAGATCCTCGCGGTCACGGCGTCACTCGCCGTCGTACCGATCCGGACGGCCGGCGTCGACGCCTGGCTGATGACGGCGCTGCTGTGCCTGTCGCCGCTGATGGCGGCCGCCGCGGTGATCGACTCCCGGTACCGCCGCATCCCCACGGTGCTCACACGCGCCGGCCTCGCCGCCGGTACCGCTGTGTTCGTCGCTGGCGCGTTCGTCGGTGGCGACGGCGGACGCCTGGTCCGAGCCGGGGCGGCCGCCGCGACGGTGGGGCTGGTGTACGTGCTCCTGTGGCGGTTCGCGTCGATGGGGTTGGGTGATGTCCGCCTCGCGGTGGCGCTGGGCCTGGTAGCGGGCTGGGCCGGGTGGCCGACCGTCGGAGGGTTCGTGGTCCTGGCGCATCTGCTCGCGGCACCGCTGGCGCTGTGGCGCCTGACCCGCCGCGATCGTCGGCAGCTGCCGTTCGGCCCGGCGCTGGTGGCCGGCCTGTACCTCACCGTCGCGGCGTCCGGACTGGCGAGTTGAGTTCGCACACCTTCCTGGTGACCGCTACCAGGGAGGCCGCGATGCCGAACGACGACAACCCCGTCGCCGCTGCCGAGGAGGCAGCGCAGGCGATGCGGGCTCTTGCTCACGCGACGCGCCGGTTTGACGATCCGGCCGACACGTACTGGGCCATGGGAAACATCCTGGCGATTGCCACCCGGTTCAGTCAGGTGCTGGAGCAGGTCGCCCAGGCGCATCGCGACAACCTCCAGGCCGCGCACGACGACAACGGGCACCGCACCGCCGGCCGGGCGCTGGGGCTGTCGGCGGCGCAGCACCTGCACCAGGCCGCCATCATGCAGGGCGAGGCGTTGCACCGCCTGGACCTGGCCGCGCAGTCCTCAGGGCAGATCGCCTGGTACGCCGACGACCCGGCCACCCGCACCCCGGTCGCACTGGTCACCGGGCCCACCGTCGCGTCCGAGCGCTCGAGCCGGCCGATACGCCATGTGTCGGAGCCGAGCCTGTGACCGGCGAGCGGGTGCACACCTCGGTGCTGGTCATCCCCGCCGGGGAGCGACGCCGGTCGCGCTCGGCACGCCGCCGGGCGGCCGCCGACGCCGCCATCGCCGCACGAGCCGAGCAGCAGGCCGCTGCCCGGGTCCGGTGGCAGGCCGACCGGGCCGAGCGGCGCGCCACCGCGTACCTGCCCGCGGCCGGGGAGCGCGGACCGGCGGCGCTGCGGACCCGCGGGCACCTGCGGGTACCCAAGCATCAGGACACCTCGGCCACCTGGGCCGGGGCGTACCCTTCCTCGCCGAGGGCGGCCTCGGGGCGGACGGGGTCTTCATCGGGCAGGACCGCAACTCCGGGTCGGCGTTCGTGTACGACCCGTGGGTGCTGTACCAGCGTGGGCTGATTACCGCACCGAACATGGTGATCGCCGGGGTCGTCGGGGCGGGCAAGTCGGCCCTGGCCAAGTCGCTGTACACCCGGTCCATCGCGTTCGGGCGGCGGGTGTACGTGCCCGGTGACCCCAAGGGCGAGCACACCGCGGTCGCCCGGGCCGTGGGCGGGATCGCGATCGAGCTCGGGCACGGCCAGGTCAACCGGCTCAACCCGCTCGACGAGGGCCACCGCCCGGCCGGCGTCGACGACACCCGGTGGGCCGCGCAGGTCACCGCCCGCCGGCGGGACCTCATCGGCGCTCTGGCCGAGACCGTCCTGGAGCGCCGCCTAGCCCCGACCGAGCACACCGCCATCGATGTCGCCCTGGCCGGCGCCGTCCGTTCCGCCGACGTGCCGGTCCTGCCGATGGTGGTCGACCGCCTCCTGGAGCCGGACCGGGGCGACGGGGCCCGGCTGGCCGAGGACGGCCGACTGGCCGGGCACGCGCTGCGCCGCCTGGTCGCCGGAGACCTGGCCGGCATGTTCGACCGGCCCTCCACCGTCCGGTTCGACCCGAGGTTGCCGATGGTCTCCTTGGACCTGTCCGCCGTCTCCGAGAACAGCACCGCCCTGTCACTGCTGATGACGTGCGCGTCGGCGTGGATGGAGTCCGCCCTGGCCGACCCCCGCGGCGGGAAGCGGTGGGTCATATACGACGAAGCGTGGCGGCTGATGGCCCACCCCGCCCTGCTGCGGCGCATGGACGCCCAGTGGCGCCTGGCCCGCCACTACGGCATCGCCAACGTCCTGATCTTCCACAAGCTGTCCGACCTGGACAACGTCGGGGACTCCGGCTCGGCAATGCGCTCCTTAGCCGCCTCGCTCCTGGCCAACGCCGAAACCCGGGTGATCTATCGCCAAGAGGCCGACCAGCTGGGCCCGACCGCCACCGCGCTGGGGCTGACCCACACCGAGCGCGACCTGCTCCCCGACCTGGGCAAGGGCCAAGGGCTGTGGCGCATCCGCGACCGGTCGTTCCTGGTCACCCACCAGATGGTCCCCGCCGAACTGGAGCTGTTCGGGACCGACGCCCGCCTGACCGCCCCCGTCGGGCGCAGGCAGCGCACCCGCATCGCAAGAGACCGGGCGGGGAGGGTTGTGATGCACCGGAACACCACGCAGGTGACCGACCGGGAGGCCAAGCTCGACGCGCTGCACGCCACGCTGGCCGACGCCGTGGGTGCGCTGACCACGGAGGCCGACTGGCGCAGGGCGATCGAGTTCGCCGCGCAGTTCCGCCGGCGCAACTTCGGCAACTCGCTGCTCATCTACGTCCAGCACGCCGCCGCGTTCGACGCCGGCCGCGTCAGCGAGCCGGTGCCGACCTACGTGGCCGGGTACCGCCAGTGGCAGTCGCTGGGACGCCAGGTCCTCAAGGGGCAGTCCCGGTACATGATCTTCGCCCCGGTGATTCAGCGGATGGTCGCGGCCAACCCGGCAACCGGGCCGTGGCGCCCGCTCGACCCCGGCGAAAGACCTGACCCCGGCGAGACGATGCGCTCCCGCCTGGTCGCCACGCGGCCGGCGTACATGTGGGACATCACCCAGACCGAGGGTGACCCGCTGCCCGAGCCACCAGCGCCCCAGCTCCTGCACGGCGCTGCACCCCGTGGCCTGTGGGACGGGCTCACCATGCAGGTCCTCGAGCGGGGCTTCACGCTGCGCCAGGCGCCGGACGCTGCCGCGACCGGTGGGGCGAACGGGCTGACCAGCTACCTGGACGCGACCGTGACGGTCCGCACGGATATGGACGACGCGGCCCGGGTCAAGACGCTCGCGCACGAGTTGGCCCACGTCATGCTCCACGGCCCTGCGAACGAGGAAGCCGCCGGCCACCGCGGCGTTGCGGAGGTGGAGGCCGAGTCGGTGGCGCTGATGGTGGGTGCGGCCCACGGCCTGGACACCAGCCAGTACACGGTCCCGTACGTGTCCACCTGGGCCGCGTCCGTGTCCTTGGTGAACCCGGTGCAGGTGGTGACCTCCACCTTCGACCGGGTGCGCCAGACGGCGCTGACGATCCTCGACCGGCTGGACACCGTGCAGGTGGGCGGCGGAGAACCGCCCGGCCTGGACCGGGCCGCCCGCTCCATCCCCGTTCCCGTCCCGGCTCCCGAACCCGAGCCCACGCACACGGTGCCGTTGTGAAGCGCCCCAACCCCAGCGCCACAGTGCTGCCGCGGGCGAACATCGTCATCGGCGAGGACGACCGACTGACCGTGCACATCGACACCCAGCCGTTTCCCGTGCCCGCCGAGTGGGCGACCATCGGCAGCGCGGCGATCGGGCAGGTCATGGAGGCCATCAGCGTCCACGTCGGGCAGGTCGTGCGCGTCGACGTCACCTGGCCCGACGGCACCCACATCGCCGAGATCATCACCCCCGCCGACGCCGACGAGCTGCGCCTCATCGAGCGCCCCCACGTGCCCGCCCCGACGCCGGTGCACCCTTCGACGGGTGGGTCGTTCCTCGGCGTCGCCGAGGCCGGGTTCCGACCCGGGGAACGGGTTAGCATCGCCGTGGTCGTGTCCACCTCGTACGCGGGGGCCGACGGCGTGGCCGCGCTACGGATGCCGCCCGGCCTGCTCGCCCGCAAGCCATTCGCGATGGTGCTACTCGGCCACGACTCGGGCTACCTAGTCCTGCACGACCCCAACAAAGACACCGGTGCAGCGTGAGCAGCTCTGCGCCTGGCCGTGCCGGTGGAGACGAGCTGACCCACCTCGGGATCGTGCTACTCGTCGCCGGCATCGCCGTCGCCGGGCTGCTGCGACTGGCCGGCTCACTCAGCGCGTACCTGACCGGCGCCGACCAGCCCACCGTCGGACTCACCGGCGCCCTCCAGGTACTGACCGACCCCGGAACCCCCGCCACCGCGCTACAGGCCCCAGGCCTCGCACCCGTCACCTACTGGCTGGTCGTCGCGATCCTCCTCGCCCTGGCAATCGCGATCACCGTCGCCCTGTGGCGGGTCTTTCGCGCAACGCCGCAGGCCGGCGACGGGTTCGCCACCAAGGCCGACATCGCCAAGCACGCCTCCACGCGGGCGCTCCTTCGACGGTCCGCGCACCTGCGCCCCACCCTGTCCAAGCCAACCCCGCAGGACGTCGGCTACCGGCTCGGGACCATCCAGGGCAAGCCGGTATGGGCGTCCGTCGAGGACTCGATGCTGCTCGTCGGCCCGCCACGATCGGGCAAGGGCCACAACGTCATCATCAACATGATCCTCGACGCCCCCGGAGCGGTCATCAGCACATCTACCCGCCCGGACACCATCGCGATCACCATCAGGGCCCGTCGGCGCCGCGGCCCGGTCGCCATATTCGATCCTCAGCACCGCGCACCTGGTGTCCCCGCGGGCTTGCGCTGGTCACCGGTGCGCGGCTGCCAGAACGTGCAGACAGCCAAGACCCGCGCCCGCGGACTGGCCGCCGCCGCCGGGTTCGGTAACGGCAGCGAGAACGGCGGCTACTGGGAGGGCCTCACCCGGCAGGTGCTCGAGCAACTGCTCCACGCCGCCGCTCTGGGTGGACGCGACGCCGCCGACCTGTACGCCTGGTCCAGGCAGCCGGCGGCCGCGGCCGACGCGGTCGCGATCCTTACCTCCCACCCGGCTGCCGCGCCGGGCTGGGGAGAAGACCTCAACGCCGCCATCAACAACGAGCCCCGCACCCGCGACTCCGTCTGGGGTGGGGTCAAGACTGCCCTAGCGTCCTTGTCCGACCCCGACGTGGTCGCCGCCGTCACCCCGCACCCCGGGGAACAGTTCGACCCCGAGACGTTCATCCGTTCCGGGGGAACCCTGTACCTGCTGGGCACCAGCGCAGGCTCCGGCGGAGTCGGTCCGCTGGTCGCGGCTTTCGTCGAGGACCTCACCGAAACTGCCAAACGCCTCGCCTCCCGCTTCCCCGGCGCACGGCTGGACCCACCCTTGCTGCTCGCGCTGGACGAAATCGGCAACCTCGCCCCGCTGCCTTCACTTCCCCAGCTCATGTCCGACGGCGGCGGCTCCGGCATCACGGTCCTGCCCGTCCTGCAGTCCATCGCCCAGGCACGCACAGCGTGGGGAGAGCACCAGACCGGAACCATCTGGGACGCCGCCATCGCCAAGATCATCCTCGGCGGATCTGCCGTCGCCCGAGACCTCAGCGACTGGTCCACCCTCCTGGGCGACCGCGACGAGATCACCTACGCCACCTCTATGCGGCCGGACGGAACCAAGACCACACAGTCCTCGATCCGACGAAGGGCAATCATGTCCTCCCAAGAGATCCGCACCATGCCTCAAGGAACCGGCCTGATCCTTCTCCGTTCCCTGAAGCCCATCCAGGTGAAACTGCAGCCTTGGACCAAGCGAAAAGACGGCCGGCGATTGCGCGCAGACAAGCACGCGACCGAGAAGGAAATCAGTGGCCTCGGACGAAACGCCGCAGTCAAGCACACCTCACTAAGTCAGGCGCAACTGTCGCAGGCTCGAAAGAAGGAGCAAAACCATGGGCTGGACGAGTCGCCTCACGGGCTCCGGAGGCGACCGTTGAGTGTTCGGCTTCGACGACATGCAAGCCTCGCACTTCGCCGATACCAGCCGCCTCTACGCCTTCCACGCTCCAAGCGCGGGCGCCAGCGGTGCGGTGGAGCCGTGGTCGGCCCGCTGGGCCCGGTGGCGCCTGCCGGCGACAACGCCGCCATGGAGTCGTTCATCTCCCTGCTGCAGAAGAACGTCCTGAACCGGGGCCGCTGGGCTACCCGCGAGGAGGTGCGGCTGGCGATCGCCACCTGGATCGAACGGACCTACCACCGCCGCCGCAGGCAAGCCCGCCTTGCTCGCGTGACACCCATCGAGTACGAGACCATCAACACCCCTTCAGGTCGCACTTGCCGCCTGAGACCCGCTGTCACCGATCCGTGCAGCGGACCCACTAGCTGTTGTGGCTCATGAGGTTGGTGACGCCGGCGGGGTGTGAGGAGGGGTAGGTCCCGGCGGCAGGATGGAAGTGCGACCAACCTCCTGCGAGCTGAAGGACCTACCCCTCGATGACCCACGCTAACGCTCCGTTGACCCCTGCCGGCCGGCTCCGTCTGGTCCTGCGGTGCGAGTCCCGTCCGATCGCGCACGTCGCGGCTGAGGCCGGGGTGTCGCGCCAGTGCCTGTCGAAGTGGAAGACCCGGTACGACGACCTCGGCGACGCCGGCCTGGTCGACCGGCCCAGCATCCCGCACCGCACCCCGACCCAGGTCCCGGCCGACGTGGTCGAGCAAATCGAGACGTGGCGGCGCACGCACAAGTGGACCGCCCGGCAGATCCACCTCGAGCTGATCCGCACCGGACACACGGTGTCCCTGGCGACCGTGTCACGGTGGCTGGTCCGGTTGGGGATCAACCGCCGCCGCGACATCGACCCCGACGGGCAGACCAACCGCACCACCACGGCGATCACGGCCCGGTACCCCGGGCACATGGTGCACTTGGACGTGAAGAAGGTCGGCCGCATCCCCGACGGCGGCGGATGGCGCGCCCACGGCCGCGGCTCAGCCCAGGACAAGGCCGCCCGGCGCGCCAAGACAACCGGGGCCCGTGCGGGGTACGTGTACC
Organism: Cellulomonas sp. ATA003; assembly: GCF_031582905.1. Taxonomy (NCBI): domain Bacteria; kingdom Bacillati; phylum Actinomycetota; class Actinomycetes; order Micrococcales; family Cellulomonadaceae; genus Cellulomonas; species Cellulomonas sp. ATA003. Next base: position 825,591 of record NZ_CP133990.1, on the reverse strand, counting down.
TGCACTCGGCGATCGACGGGTACTCCCGGCTGGCGTACACCGAACACCTCGCGGACGAGAAGGCCGTCACCACCATCGGGTTCTTCCACCGGGCCCGGGCGTTCTTCGCCGCTCACGGCATCGTGCGCCTGGTCCGCGTCGTCACCGACAACGGCGCTAACTACAAGGCCACCGCGTTCGCCCGCACCGTGACCGCCGTCGCGTCCCGCCACCAGCGCATCCGCCCCCACACCCCGCGCCACAACGGCAAGGTCGAGCGGTACAACCGGACCCTGGCCGAGGAGCTCCTCTACGCCCGCGTCTGGACCTGCGAGGACGAGCGCGCCGCGGCCATCACGATGTGGAACGTGCACTACAACTACCATCGCGCTCACACTGCCGCCGGCAACCAACCACCGGCCTCACGCCTGCACGCAGGCGTCACCAACGTCCTGAGCCAGAACAACTAGCGCCGTCAAAGGACCCGAGTCTGCCGCTCACAGGCCAGGAAATACGTCACACTTGCCACCTGACCTGCAAGGGGCACGCGACGGACGGGCCTAGGACCAATCATGACTATCGGTGCGAACCGGGTTAGGAGTGCTCGATGGCGGAGACGGCGCACGACGGTCACGAGACTGACACAGGCGCTCCGGAAGTCACGCTAGTTCAGATCGACGATCACGGCCGGTTCGCTGTGCTTGCAGAATCGGTCGACGCCGCACGCACCACAGTCGAGGCGCTCACGGACCTTCGCGAGCCGGGCCGCAGCGCGGGCGGGCAGTGGAATGCGGTCGGCGGCGGCGCCGGAGCGATCGCGCAAGCCTTGGGCGGGCTCGGGAAGGCGGCGAGCCTCCAGGGCACGGTGCAGCTCGCCCCTGAGACGCTGCGCCTGCTGGCGATTCCAGGCAACCATCTGATGCAGTCGGGTGGTCAGGCGCTCGGCACCGTCGTCAACGCGAATGGCCAGATCGTCGCCAACGCAGCCTTCGTCGGTGCAACAGGTGCCGCTCAGATCGCGACGCTCGCTTCGACCGTCGGTATGGCAGTGGCGTTGGCGGCGATCCAAGTCCAGCTCCACCGGATCGAGAAGGCGCTCGCGACCATGAACGACATGGTCCGCGACTTCGTCGACGAGGAGCGTGAGCACCGCTGGGCCGATGTCGAGGTTCGGATCGACCGCATCGTTCGCGAGGCGTCCTGGGCCGTCGAAGCCGGGCAGGTGCCGCCCGGCGTGCTCGAGGAGCTCCGCGGTGACGCACACGCGCTGGAGGCGTTCAGCAGGGCCGCAGCGCGGACTTTGGCGCGGCGAGCTCGTGAGCTTGAGTCGACCGGCAAGGCGGATCTCCAGAGAACGCGTATCCAGCGCGATGCCTACGCACTAGCCCGGGACCTGATCGATGCCGTTGCCGCTGCCGACTGCCTCTACGCCTACGAAGTGATCCGTGCAGCCGCGTCGACGCAGGACCACCCAGGCCCGGTAGCCGACTTCCACAGCGATCGTGTACTTCGTGACGCCGCCGAACGCGCGGACTTGCTCCGGACGGAAGCCGCCAAGATCGCTCGCACACTGCAACGGCGCCTGCGGCAGATCGAGACCCGTCCCGGGTCTGGGCTCCGGCCCGGATCACGGGCACAAGCGAAGGAGCTTGCCGGTCAGCTCGCCGAGACTGTGGCCACCATCGCACCTGAACCACCGGCTCTCGACATACGGAGTGTGTCGGGGGTCAGCGAGGACGAGCTCGCGCAACTGCAGCAAGAGCTCAGGTGGGTTCCGGGAGTGACCAAAGTCGAAGCGTTGTTCGGGGTCCTGGCACCCCGGCTGACGGCAGGTCCAACGGCCGTCCGTCAAGCCGCTGACGCCGTCGGTCCCCGCGATGCCTTCGTTGCGATCGCGGGAGGCCGCGTGTTCATCGGCATTACGAAGGACTTCGTTGGCGCCGGCGAACTGTTGGTCGACCTTCGCGCGGACGAGTGCGAGATCGCCGGAACTGGCACCGATGGTGCGCCGATCGTGCACACGCCTGAGAGCGACATCCAGTTGCGCCCGCGTGCGGAGCAATCGGCAGTCACTCCTGCTTCGCTCACCGTCTACCTGCGTAGGGCAGTTGCCACCGCCCGCACGCCCGCGCCGCCGCTGCAGATTGCCGCGATCCCTTGGGTCCCAGCCGCCGCAGCCGCTACGGCCTAGGCACGGGGCGCCCACCGTTCGAGCGACGGTGAGCGCGAACGCCGCCGCGGGCCGGTGCGGCACCGCCCCGCGGCGGCACCTGCCTCGGAGCGGGGCAGAGCCGGAATGTCGCACAACCCGCACACGAGTATCAGGAACGGGCGCGGCCAGTTGCAGCGAGTAAGACTGTCAACCGCGGTGCACGCGGCCGTGTCGGCGGCGCCATGCGCAAGGATCACCGCATGACCAGCTCCGACACGCCATGGCTCCAGGTTCCGAACGGGTGGGATGCGCCCAGCCAGGTGCTCCTGGAGCACGCGCACCGTCGTGCCTTGACCGCACTGGCACTCGATGGGCCAGCCCCCGCACACCATCGGCTGCGAGCCTTCTACGACGTAGACGGGAACTACGCCGGTTCCACCTTCGCCCAACTTGAACCCGTCCACCCCGATGACATCACCGCAACCGACCTGCATGCCACGAGCCTGCTCAGCGTCCGCATCCGACCGCACGCCACCAGACGCCTGCTGAACGACGGCCTCACCCGCACCGAAATCGTCACCAATCTGAGAGCTATCCCCGACGCTCAGCTTCAGGTCGCCGACGCCCACGCACTCGTGGCGATGCAGCACCTTTACCTCAGCGTCAAGACGGCAATGTCGCCTGCTACCACCCGCAACCCGGACGCCTGGGTCACCACTAGCAAGTTGTGCGCACGCAAGCGACCCGACCTGTTCCCAGTCCGCGACACCCGGATCCGGGACTACCTCGGCATTCCGATCTCCGCCAACGGCTACGGCACCACCTGGCTGCTGTTCCGCGCGCTCCTGCAGGACAGCGAGATCATCACGGCCATCGACACCGCCGTCGACGCCACCGGCAACGGCGAGCACCACCGCGTCCGGCTAGACACCTCGCGGCTGCGTCTCCTCGACGCCGCGCTCTGGACCGCCACCCTGCGCTGACCCGGGTCACGCACCAATCCACCACGCCGTCGAGAGGTACCCAGCATGGTCACCTGCCCCCAGTGCCAGTCCGACGATCTCGACCTTGTAGAGAAGGGCGCGGGCGACCGTCGGCACATCCGATGCAATGCGTGCACCCACAGTTGGTGGCGCGGCGAAGACAAGCAGCCCGCGCCGAAGCAACGGGACACCATCGACGCGCAGCGGACCGCCTTCCACACCGCTCACACCCTCACGCCAGCACGTCGGCAGTCCGTCGAGACGCTCAAGGGTCAGTTCATTGCTGATCACCCCGTACCGCAGCCTGAAGTCGCCGAGTACTGGGCTCGCTACCAGCAGATCTTCAGCGCCGAAGGCTTACAGCACTGTGACCCCCGGGCCCTCAAGGACTTCGCCAACACAGAGACCGGCGCCCACCCCGGCAACATGTCGGTCTTCAACACCGCCTGGAACGAACTAGGCGATGATGAGGCAGTCCAACGCACCCGTGGCGTCATCGGCTATCTGCTGTACGGACCTGACCATGTCCCCCTCGAGGACCGTCTCACCCACCTCATCGAAGGCCCCCACGCCCTCGAGATGCGTGGCTTCAAGGAAGCGCTGCTGACCAAGGTGCTCTGCATCGTGCAGCCGGACCGATTCTTGCCGATCCTCATCTACTCCAGCCCCAACGGCGGTGGCAAGCGGGAGATCGCCAACAGAGTCTTCGGCCTGGAACTTCCGCCGCGTGACCGCACCCGGTGGCCGATCGGCCGACTCATCACTTGGAGCAACGACGTCCTTGTCGACCACGCCGGCCCCGGATTCGAGAAGCTGCAGCACGTATCCAGCTTCCTGTGGTGGGCCAAGGATCAAGCAGCAAGCGGGTCGAAGGTCCTCTCGTGACCGCGGACACCCTCAGGGACGCACAGCTCGCCTGGGCGCACCAGTACAACGGCTACAAACGCCTCGCCGGTGACCCCGCAGCGCTAGGAGAGGTCTTGACTGCCGCGCGCCTCCATTGGCGACGAACCGGACAAGTTCCTCACTGGTGCGGAGTCGATTACTTGCGTGGCTGGGCGTTCTACCTCGCCCGCGGTGACCACCACTACGGCGGGGCGGCGCTTCAGTCTGGTGGCGCAGACGACTCCGAGTTTCGAGCCATACTGCAAGCGATTGATACTCACCCCGCGGCGCAGCCGCCGGACGTTCCACCACTGCGCGCCGGCGACTACGGCGGGAGGGCCGACCCCGAACCACTGCTAGGCGACAGCGGGCCATGGGTCCGGCATCTGGCGACGGCGTGGCAGTCGTGCGCCGCCCCGGGCGTCGTCGTGCCACCACCTCGGCCTCTAATGTCTCCGGAAGCCGATAACTCCACCGAAGCCCTCACCGCGCGTATCGCCCACTTCTCGCCGTTACTGCATCTGCTGGTTTTCGGGCTCGGCTGGTCGAAGCCCGATGTCGGTATCAGCCGGTGGATCCGGTCTGGACGAGCCACCAATGAGCCCGTGCTCCGTGCCGTGCAGCAATGGTGGGCGGACGACCTCGCAGGCTTCGTGGAATGGCTAGGGGTCAGCGGGAGTGCGCGTGCCGGGATTCGGCGCGTGTTGACCGGCGACCCAACCCCGCGCCCGGAGGATCACACGATAGGCCGAGCACCGGCCGATCCCGATTGGCAGAGAATCTGGGGTGGCGGATGGGATCCGATGCATCTGACAGGTCATATTGAAGGCCCTGCTAGTGCGGGCGCTTTCGACTGGATGCTGACCGGTCCCAGTCAAGCCGACGATGGCGTGCCGCGGGCTGCGCTGGTCGCAGAGACCTACGTCGGCTGGTATGCCGCTCTCCAGCGCTTCGCCGGGCCAACGCGGAGCGGAATGCACGATCTCCGGATCGATGTCACCTGTAGGCCCATCGGATGGCTTGGCCAGTACCGGCGCTCCACCCGAACTGGCTTGTGGTTCCGCGGAACCCATACCACGCACACCCTCGGCAACTGAGATCGGCTGGCACGCCTACGCGCTGATCTGGGACGGGACTGTCACTCCCGAGCCGCAGTTCCAGCCCACTCCGGACTGGGGTGCTGCCCCGATTTTCGTGGGCATGCTCGCGACTGGTTGGGCACCCGGCTACCTCGTCGGCCGAGCGTGACAGTGGCGACCGTAGTGACACGATGCCGATCCCGGCCTGCCAGCGGGCGGTCAGCCGCTTTCACGGTTGGTCACGGGGATGGCTCGGAGGGCGAAGCCCACGCTTTGCGAACAGCCCTTGCGAAGTCCGTAGCAGCTCTTTGGACCTCTGAGTTCTTACCGACCTGAACGAGGCGCTCGGCGTTCGCCGCGAGAGCGCCTGCCGCCAGTTTTGCCACGTTGCCCATGCTGCGCTTGCCATCCGCCTCAGACATGGCGCCATGGTAAACACGTTGAGCCCCGATGTGGGCGCATCTGAGCACACTCGAGCGCTGGGCCTGCACTTGGCACGTGGCCGCTGGCGAGGCGGGTCGGTCCGGCGACGGGTGCGGCTTCACCCGAACAAGCGTCCGCGCATCCGCGCGACGCGGTCGGCCCGTGGATCAGCAATGCGTCACCAGAGCACACGGAGCGGGTGGCACACCTAAATGGCAACAGCGGCAACCGTCGCGGTGCTGCGTGGCTGCAGGAGGCCCGTGATGTCGATCCCGACCCGCCAGTGCATCGTCGGCCAGATCGCTTCGCGGCCGGAGTGGTCCAGGGCCAGCGAGGGCACGGTGCGGTTCTTTGCTCGCATCAAGATCAGGGCTCGCCGCCGCCACGCGGACGGCACCTACGGCGACCCGGTCGAGTCGTTCCACAATCTCGTCGCCTACGGGCGCGCCGCCGAGCGTGGCCGCACCCGCGTGCGGGAAGGGGACGTCATCGTCGCCGCCGGCTACGTCCGTACCGACTCCTACGACCATGACGGAGCGCCGCGGACCGGCGAGGAGTTCGTCATGCGCTGGTTCGGGCACGAGGCCTGGCGCACCGAGTACACCGTCGCCCGTTCCGCACCGCCCGCCCAGCCATCGTCGCACCCCCGTACCCCCAGACGTTCCTCGGTCGCGGCGATCGCGGCGCAGGGCCCGGCGCCCGCGCTGGCACGCTGACGGCCGGTGGTCGCCATGGTCGATGCGCACAGGCGCGAGCCACCGCGAGCCAGGCGCCGCCCGGACCCGCAGCTCGAAAGGTTCCCCGGTGACGATGACCAGCCGCCCGGGCCAGTCAACTGGAACACCCTGCCTGCGGCGGAGGCGGCGGTCCGGTGGGTCGAGCTGGACGCGTGGGTGTCCTGGCTGCGGACCGCCTACGGGCTCTCGGTTCTGGAGATCCCGCCGTTCTGGCACCGCCACGACGAGCTGGTGTGGGAGCTGTCGGCCCTGCACCTGCACTGGTTGGCCTGCTATGGCGACGGCGCGTCGGGGTCGGCGCCGCTGCAGTGGCACCGCGACTTCGACGACGCCCGCCACCGCCTGCGCCGCTGGGTCGCCGCCTGCGGCGCCCAGTCCACCGCGGACCGCCCCACCCTCGTCGCCCTGTGGCCCGGAGACGCGCCCCGCGACGTGGAGCCCGCCCGGACGATCAACGACCGAGTGAGAGTGACAGCCTGATGTGGCCCCACTTGGGGCCGTAGTGATGGCTTGATTTGGCCCCACCCCCGACCTGCCTGTCCCTACGTTCGTGACGTCGACCAAGACGATCACGAGGGGCGTAGATGAGAGCGAGATCGAGGGTGGAGATGTTCGAACGTATCCGCAGAGACCATCGAGTTGAAGGGTTGTCGATCCGTGCGTTGGCGGAGCGGCACGAGGTGCACCGGCGCACGGTGCGGCAGGCGCTGGCCGACGCGACACCGCCGCCGCGCAAGGTCCCGGTGCGCCAGTCGCCGGTGCTCGGGGCGCACGAGGCGCAGATCCGGACGTGGCTGATCGAGGACCTGACCGCGCCGCGCAAGCAGCGCCACACCGCCCGCAGGGTGTGGCAGCGCCTGCGCGACGAGCACGGCGCGCAACTGGCCGAGTCGACCGTGCGCGGCATGGTCGGGCAGCTCCGGGCGGAGATCGCGGCGAGCACCCGGGTGGTGCCGATCGCCCAGGAGCACCCGGCCGGGGTCGAGGCGGAGGTTGACTTCGGGGAGTTCATGGCCTGGATCGACGGTGTCTACGTGAAGCTGTGGATGTTCGCGCTGCGGTTGTCGCACTCCGGGCGGGCGGTGCACGTGGCGTACGCCAACCAGGCCCAGGAGTCGTTCCTGGACGGCCACGTGCACGCCTTCACCGTCCTGGGTGGGGTCCCGACCGGGCAGATCCGGTACGACAACCTGCGCCCTGCGGTGGTGCGGGTGCTGCTGGGCCGGGAGCGGCTGGAGAACGAGCGGTTCATCGCGTTGCGGTCGCACTACGGGTACGACTCGTTCTTCTGCGAGCCCGGCATCGGCGGGGCGCACGAGAAGGGCGGGGTGGAAGGAGAGATCGGCCGGTTCCGCCGCCGGCACCTGACCCCCGTGCCGAAGGCGGGCAGCCTGAGCGAACTGAACGCACAGCTCGCCGCCGCGGACGTCCTTGACCAGGACCGGCACATCGCCACCCGGGTCGAGACGGTCGGGCAGGCCGCGGCCCGCGAGCAGGTGGCGCTGCGGGCGTTGCCGGGCGAGCCGTTCGACGTCGCGACCGCGCTGACCTGCCACGTCGACGCGAAGGCCCGGATCTGCGTGCGCCAGTCGTACTACTCCGTCCCGGCGCACCTGGCCGGGGCCAGAGTCAGCGTCGCGTTGGGGGCGCGGTCGTTCACCGTGCGCGACGCCCGACCTGGCCGGCCGGCGGTGGTGGTCGCCGAGCACGTGCGCAGCTTGCACAAGAACACCCAAACCCTGGTGCTGGACCACTACCTGGAGGTCCTAGCCCGCCGGCCTGGCGCACTGCCGGCTGCGACTGCCCTGGTCACGGCTCGTGCGGCGGGGTTGTTCACGCCCGGCCATGACGAGTTCTGGGCTGCTGCCCGTCGCGCGCACGGTGACAGCGCGGGCACCCGGGAGCTGATCGGGGTGCTGCTGCTGCACCGCAGGTTGCCGACCGAGGCCGTGCTGGCGGGGATGACCGCGGCCGTGCGCCTGGGACGGCTCCAGGCCGACCTCGTCGCCGTCGAGGCCCGCCGACACCTCGAACCCACGACCCGGCCCGCCGCCGCCAGCGCCGACACTGTCCGGGACGCGGCTGAGCTCCTTCGCCCGGTCCCGACGCTGGGCGGCTACGACAGCCTGCTGGCACCGTTGGCGGCCACAGCATGAGCGCCGCCACGAGCGTCCCGGACGCCGACCAGCGGCCGGTCACTGCGCGGTCGGAGCAGGCCGCCGACCTGGCAATCGCGGCCGGGGCAGCAGCGCTGCACCTGCCCACGATCCGCACCGAAGCGACCCGGATCGCGGCCGCCGCGGTCAAGGAGCGCCTCACCCACAAGGCGTTCCTCGCCGAGGTCCTCACCGCCGAACTCGACGACCGCGACGCCCGCCGCCGCACCAGACGGATCCACGAGGCGAAGTTCCCCCGCCTGAAACGCCTCGAGGACCTGGACCTGCGCCAGCTGCCCGGCCTACCGGCGCCGCTGCTGGCCGCGCTGTCCGCCGGGGCGTGGATCGACCGCGGCGAACCCGTCGTGCTCCTGGGCGACTCGGGCACCGGCAAGACGCACCTGCTCATCGGCCTAGGCGTCGCGGCCGCCGAAGCCGGCCGCAGGGTCCGCTACGTGACCACCGCCGCACTGGTCAACGAGCTCGTCGAGGCCGCCGACGCCAAACAGCTATCCCGCGTCGTGGGCCGCTACGCCCGCCTGGACCTGCTGTGCCTGGACGAGCTCGGCTACGTCCACCTCGACCCCCTCGGCGCCGAACTGCTCTTCCAGATCATCACCGAACGCGAAGAGAAGGCCTCCATCGCCTGCGCGAGCAACGCCCCATTCAGCGAGTGGGGCACCACCTTCACCGACCCCCGCCTGGCCGCCGCCATCGTCGACCGGCTGACCTTCAACGCCCACATCATCGCCACCGGCACCGACTCCTACCGGCTGCGATCCAGCCGCGCAGCACGCGAAGGAGCCGCCCCTGGCTGACCCCACAGCGACGCCCCGCACGCGTCACCCAAAGTGACGCTGCAGGACCGTCGCACTCCCCGCAGATGAACGCGGGGGTGGGGCCGAATCAGGCCATCACAGTGGGGCCGAATGGGCTTGTCATTCTCAACCGAGACGCGGACTTCCGGGACATGGTCCGCGCCGACGTCCAGGAGCGGCTCGACGCCGCCGAGGCGATCGACGCCGGCCTGGTGTCCCCCGGCCGATCGGGCGGTGCGTGATGCACCGGATGCCCGGCGCCCTGGAGCGCGAGCTGGCGGACCTGACCGCGCTGACCGATCACGCCTCGACCGGCGCCCACGACGCCTACGCCCAGCTGCGTGGCCCGCTGTGGGCAACGCTGCACGAGCTGGGGTTCGACGGCGGTGACGTCCTGGTCCTGGGGGACGGCGCCCCGACCCTGTTGGCCATGCCCGGCGGCCCGGAACGAGCCGTGGACTTCCTGGCTGCCCGCATGGTGCCTCTGAACGTGCCCGAGCCTGACCCGGTTCCGCTCGGGCCCACCCGCGAAGCGGCCTGCTTCGACGTGGTGGTCGCGTCCCTGCCGTGGGCGGACGTGCAATTGCGCGACCCGGCCAGGTGGGCGCAGCGAGTCGTTCGCCAGGCCCAGATGACGATCGCCGCGGCGACCCTGACCCGGCCCGGCGGGCTGATTACCGTTCTGGCCACGCACGACCTGATGGACGCCCCCGAACCGCAGGAGCGCCGCGCGATCTTGCAGCACGCGGCGTTCCTCGGTGCGGTCCGGCTGCCGGCTGGGGCACTGCGGCCCGCGACCGGTACCGACAACGTCATCGACTTGATCGCGTTTACCGCCATCGACCCGGCACAAGAGGCTCGGTCGCGGCCGTTCGAGGCGACGGTCCAGTTGGCGCTCCCCGGCGGCGAAATCGTGCTGAACCGGTACTTCGACGACCACCCCGAGCAGGTGCTGGGGTCGGTTGAGGTGGAGGCCAGCGTCTGGGGCCGCCCGTCACTGACGATCGCCGGCGACCGCGCGACGCTCGACCGGGAGGTGAGCCTCGCACTGGGGAACCTGGCCGCCGGCGCGCTTCGCGACGGCTTGACCGCCGCCGGGCCTAGCGAACCCCGGGTGTCGGGCGGCTTCGACGGGTGGACGATCAAGGGCGCCCGGCGGTACCTGCCGCCCCAGCTCGAGGGCCGCCAGATCCATGGTGCATGGCGGACGTCGCACGGGTGGCCGACCACCCGACCGCCGGAGCCCGGCATCGACCTATGACCGACCTTCGCGCCGACGCGGGCGCGGACTCCCCAGCCCCGAACGCGGTCGCTCTGCTCTTGCCGCACACCTCTTGTAGTGCATTGATCGAGAAGAGGACACATGTCTGACTACGTGACGCTGAGCCCTGAGGACGTCGCTAAGACGCTCGGTACTTCGCCATGGTGGGTGCGCGAGCAGGCGCGCCGTGGACGGATCCCGCACCTACGCGTTGGGAGGGGAAGCATCCGGCTGCTGCCTGAGCACGTCGATGCGCTGTTGGCGCTCATCACGGTTGAGTGCGTCGCTGACGAGGCCAATCCGCCGGTGACGGCCTCGAGTGACCTCAGCGCTCTCGGCTCGACCGTCAAGTCCCTTGCGGCACACCGGCGTCGTCCACACGTCTCGGGCGACCGCCGATTGTCTTAAGACCCGAGAGGTCAAGCTACCGGCGGGGCGCGCGCGCGAGACACTCGGGGGCACCGCGTTGTCTCCGGTCACATGGCGGCGGGGCCATGGAGATCACCGCCGGTGGAGTTCGGTCAGATCGACCGTCGTGCCCGCATCGATCTCGGCTCGCGCTTCACCCAGATATCCCATTACGGAGGCGTCGGACAGGACCTCGAGGGTCTCTTCCAGCGAGGCGAGGTCGTCCGGGGAGATGAGTATCGCCGCAGGCTCTCCGTTTCGGCTGATCACCATGCGCTGGCCGGTGTAGTGAACCGATCTGACGATGGCGGACAAGTGAGCCCTGGCAGAAGCGAGCGACGTCGTGCCAACGATTGGGTCCCTACTCATCACTTGAGCTCGCGCCAGGGCGGGGTGCACGCGGGGACATGAGCCCGCCGAGGGCGCGGCCAGCTGCATCGGCGGCCGCCCGCTGCTGGTCGGGCAGCAGGTGCGCATAGGTCTCGGTGGTCGTCGTGATCGACTCGTGCCCGAGCCGGCGCTGCAGGACGAATAGGTCCGTCCCCGCCGCGATCATCCAGGACGCGTGCGTGTGCCGGAGGTCGTGCACGCGAGGCCGCTTCGACAGCCGCGGGGCGTCACGGTCGGGCGAGCCGTCCGGCAGCTTGGGATTACGGGCGGCCTCGAGCGCGGGCGTCCAGGTAGTCGTCCAGAATCGCGGGGACTGCAGCTGCGCGCCGACGGTGTTGGTAAACAGGAGTTCGCTGGGTGCCTTGCCGGCGACGAGCGGCAACAGCACGTCCACCAAGTCATCGGGAAGCGACACGGTGCGCCGCGCGCGCTTGGTCTTCGGCGGGCCGACGTACCAGTGCCGGTCCTGATCTCGCTTCCACGCCTTTGTCACCTTGATTGTCGCCGGCTGAGACACGAGGTCGACGTCGCCGGTTGTCAGGGCGGTGGCCTCGCCCCAGCGCAGTCCGGTGGCGACGAGGGTCAGCACCAGTGGCTGGTAGTGGGCGGGGATCTTGGACAGCAGGAACATGAACTCCTCGCGCGTGAGGACAGTCATGTCGTCGCGCGTGGACTGCGACTTGGGCAGCAGGACGCCGGCGCACGGGTTGTCGGGCCGGTAGCCCAGTCGCACGGCCGTGGACATCGAGGCGGAGAAGAGGCCGTGCACGTTGGCGATCGTCTTCGGCGCCAGCCCCTTCTTCGACATGTCGGCGACCCAACCCGCGACCTGCCGGTAGGTGAGCGCCGCCACCGGGAAGGCGCCGAGCGTGGGGACGATGTGTGCCCTCATCTGCTGGCGGTAGTGCGCTCGGGTGTCGGTGCCGACCGCGGTCAGGAGGTCGATGTGCTCGGCGACGACCTGGGCGACGGTGGGCCCGGGCTTGCGAATGGCGTCAGCGATCCGTGCCGCCTCGGCGGCGTATCCGCCGGCGGCTTCGATGAGCTGCTTAGCGACGATCGCCTCGCGTTCGTCGTCGTACGTCAGGGACGTCTGGCGTCCCGTCTCGGGGTCACACCAGAGCACCGCGAACGCGCGCGTCCCGTCAGCGCGACGCCGCTCCCGCAGAGAGGCCATACACAACAAGGTAGTCAATCGTGTCAACGATTGGCTACCTTGCTGTCAACATGACCAGCGTTTCCGCAGGTCAGAGGGGTGGAGGTGGCGGGAATCGAACCCGCGTCCGATGACTGTGAACCAGGACTTCTCCGTGCGCAGTCTGCTGCGATTTTCTCGGCCCCCATGATCTAGCAGACATGTCATGGACGGGCTCAGTCGTCTAAGTGTCCCCCCAACGCCGACGACGAACGTTGGGAGCAGTGGCTCTCTAGATGACGCCAGCTACTGAGTCGAGAGCACTCTCAGGCTGACGGACCGTTCGACTCGCTCAGGCGGCGAGAGCGAACTGGTCGGTGCTGTTCTTATCGGCACCTATTGGTTTGCAAGGATCGTTTACGAGATAACCCTGCGTCCTCGGCACGCTTCTCCTGGATCGACGACCACCGTCGAAACCGATCACCCCCGTGTGCAGTTATCAAGCCCCGGGCGTGCGGTCCGCGAGCGGCCGGTACGTCCGGGTGCCGTCACCGGGCCGCGAGCGGCCGGGGTCGAGCAGGTCAAGCATAGTGCTCAACCCGCGCACCGTCCTCATCATTCCCGCTCACCAGCCTCCGCCGCCCCCGCCGCCGACTCCCCCACCGGAGAACCCGCCGCTGGTGCCGGACGACCCGGACGACGACGGCGTCGCCGCGGAGATCGACTCGGTCGCCACCGTGGAGAAGCTCTCGACGCTCTGACTGAACCCGCCGGCAGCCCCCAGTACAGGTAGCCGGCGCCGTACCCGTGGTACCAGGTCGGCTCCGGCACACGCTCACCGCGGGCCGCGAGATCGCCGAACACCCCGGCCCACTGCTCCGTCAGCCCGAACACGATGGCGTACGGCAGGTACCGGCTGAACAGGTCCTCGCCGTGCAGCACCCGCAGCGAGTCGGGGCTCGCGGTCTCCAGGTACCGCTTGAACGCGACCGCCTCGGCGAGCACCCCGGTGCCGGACGACGTCCGCGCCGGCGCCTGCTTCGCGAGCGCCAGCACGACGACTCCGAGCACGACCAGCACGACGCCGAGCAGCGCGAGCCCGTCGACCAGCGACGCGATGCCGATCCCGGCGACGACCAGCCCGGGCACCAGCAGCAGCCCACCGGCGAGGTACCAGTGCGACCGGACGGTCGCCGGGTTGCCGCGGAACCAGCCGCGCTCGGTGACGTGCTCGTACAGCAGCCCCTGCACCGCGGCCATCGACGACGCGAACGTCTCGCGCACCTCGGACATCCGCACCGACGCACGGTCGGCGAACAGGTCGGCGAGCAGCCGCTGCTCGAACCCGGTGAGGTCCGCGCGGGACCGGTCGGTCGCGACGAGCCGCCAGTCCTCGGCCGCGTCGTCGTCGCCGTCGTCGTCCTCGTCCTCGCCCGACTCCCCCGAACCGGACGCCGGCTCCTCGTGGATCTCCAGGTACCCCCGCACCGCGAGGTCGACGATCGTCGCGGTGACGTCACGCGGGTCGGCGACCTCGTCGAGCAGCGTGCCGAGCTCACCGGGCAGCACGGCGTCCGGCGGCGTCGCCCGCACGGCGACCGGAGGTCGGTGCTCGTGGAACGCCGCGTTCGCACGCCCGACGCCGCCCCCGCGGCGCCGCCGGACGCAGCGGCAGCACCCGGGCCGCCGTCGGACACCATGCCGGGAGCGAGGCCGAGCGCCTCGCGATCCCGGCCACCGCGTCGCGCGCGGACCACCGCGAACGCCCCGCCGCCGACGAGCGTCACGAGCGCGGCCGCACCCAGCGGCGACGTCGGGCGCCACGGGTCCAGGTGGTCGATCGTCTCGGCGAGGATCGGCTCGACGCCGGGGAAGGTCCCGGCCGGCCACGCGGCGGCGACGGTGAACGCCTCCCCGGCAGCACGACGTCCTGCCCGAAGCGCGCCGACGCCAGGTCACCGGACGACGCGGGTGTCGGCGCCCCCGTGCACGGCTCGGTGCTGCCGGGCGGCCCGGCGAAGCAGGCCGCGTCCACGATGTCGGCCGGGCCGGTGACCGTCGCGGTGACGTCGGAGAGCGGGATCTCCCAGTCGGTGCCGATCACGTCGAGGTACAGCTCGTCGCCCTCGGGCGGGGCGGTGCCGCTGGTGCCCACGCGGGTGCCGGCCGGGTTGACCCACCCCTCAACGCGGTAGGTGACCGTGTAGGTGTGGGTGCCCTCGACGTCGTCGACGTCCTCGTCGCCGATCCGCACCACGACGCCGTACCGGCCGTGGTCGGTGTCGAGGTCGGCCGGGGCGGTCTCGCTGGCTGCGGTGACGTCGGTGATGCGGAAGAGGCGGTCCTGCTCGTCGTTGCCCGCGATGTCCTGCCGGGTGGGCAGGGTGAGGAACGGGCCGTGCCCGGGGTCGTCGCCGAAGTCGAAGTCGAAGTCGAGGCGGACGTCGGCGACGCCGTCGGGCCCGAGCGTGATGTCCGCGTCGTAGCGGGTGATCTCCCGGCCGTCGGTCTGCGCCGCGGCGGGCGCGGCGAACCCCAGCGTGCCCGCGACGAGCAGCACCGCGGCAGCGACCGCGCCGCGCACGCCCCGCGCAGCGCGGGCTCGCACGCCACTCACCACCACGCCGGCACCGGCGCCCCCCAGCACCCCCACGTCAGCGGTCGCGCTTGGCGCGCATGGCCTTCTGCGCCTCGAGGTTGTCCTGCCGCTCGCGCAGCGTCTGGCGCTTGTCGTACTCGCGCTTGCCTCGGGCGAGCGCGATCTCGACCTTCGCGCGGCCGTCGAGGAAGTACAGCGACAGCGGGACGATAGTCTGGCCCTTCTCGCGCGTCTTCGCGTCGAGCCGGTCGATCTCGGTGCGGTGCAGCAGCAGCTTGCGCTTGCGGCGCGGCGCGTGGTTGGTCCAGGTGCCCTGCGTGTACTCGGGGATGTGCACACCCTCGAGCCAGGCCTCGCCGCGCTCGACCGTGCACCAGCCGTCCACCAGGGACGCGCGCCCGGCGCGCAGCGCCTTGACCTCGGTCCCGGACAGCACGAGGCCGGCCTCGAACACGTCTTCGATCATGAAGTCGTGCCGGGCCTTCTTGTTGTTGGCCACGAGCTTCCGCCCGGTGTCCTTGGCCATCGTCTGCCCTGTCCCCTCGCCCGCGTGCCTGCTGCCTGCTGCCTAGCCGCGCGCGTCGCGCGTGGCCGTCGTCCAGCCTAGGCGACGGCGGGTCGGCGGCGCCCGGGGATATCGAGCGTTCTGCTACCGGCCGAGCAGACCGGCCGAGCGGACCAGCCGAGCGAACCGACCGGACGTGCCGGTGGCAGGCGCTACGGACCGAGCAGCGGCCGCGGGTCCGTCGTCGCGCCGTTGATGTACACCTCGAAGTGCAGGTGGCAGGCACCGGACAGGCCCGTGTTGCCCGCGTAGCCGATGAGCTGCCCGCGCGTGACGCGCTGCCCGCCGGACACGACCGCCCGCGTCAGGTGGTTGGAGCTCGACATGAGCGAGTTCCCGTCCACGTAGCCGTGGTCGATCATCACCTGGTTCCCGAACCCGCCTCGCCACTGCGACCACCGCACCGTCCCGTCGCGGGGCGCGTACAGGGGCGTGTTGCAGCCCGTGCGCAGGTCGGTCCCGGCGTGCAGTCGCGAGTACCCGAGGATCGGGTGCAGCCGCGGCCCGTAGCTGGACGTCACGTACATCGGCCTGATCGACGTCGGGTTGGAGAACATCGCGCCGGACACGCTGCCCGACGGCGCCTGCGCGGCACCGCTGGCCGCGGAGGCCGCGGACCCGCCGCCCGCGCCGGGACGCGTGGCGGCCCGAGCGGCGGCCGCCTGGGCGGCCGCGCGCTCCTGGGCGATGATGCCCTGCAGCTCGGACTCGATCGAGCTGCGCTGCGCCTCGACCTGGGCGGCCTGGCCCTCCGCCTGCGCCTTCATGCCCTCGATCGCCGCCTGCTGGGCGGCCTGCTGGGCGATGAGGTTCTCGATCTCGGCCTTGCGCTCCGCCGCGGCTGCCCGGGCGGCGTCGGCCTCGACGACCTTCGCGTCGGCCTCGATTTTGAGCTCGGCGACGCGCTCGCGCACCGCGGCGAGCCGGGCCTGGCTGTTGCGGTTGGCGGCCTCGATCTGGCGAAGCTCGTCCAGCGCCTTCGTCTGGGTCCGCATGGCGGTGTTGACCATGCCGTACTGGTCGACGAACTCCTGGGTGCTCTCGGCGTCCATGACGACGCTCAGGCTGCTCGTCGCGGTGTCGCCCTTGTAGGCGCGGCGCGCCATCTGCCCGACGGCGGTCCGGATCTCCTCGCCGCGGGCCTCGTCGACGGCGATCGTCTCGGTGAGGCGCGCGACCTGATCCGTCGCGTCGAGGAGTCGGGCGGCGATGAGGTCGGCCTCACGCTGGGAGCGCTCGAGCTCCTCCTCCGCGGTGGCGAGCTCGGCCTGCGCGGCGGGCAGCCGGGACTGGGTGGCCTGCAGGTCGAGCACGGCCTGGCCGAGCTGGGCGTCGAGGCCCTCGATCGACGCCTCGAGCGCCTCGAGCTGGCGGTCCGCGGCGGCACCGCGCTGCTCCGCGGCGGCGCGGCGGTCGTCCAGCTCGTCGGCGAACGCGGGCGCCCCGACGGCCACGAAGGCAGCGAGCACCCCGGCGACGGTGGCGGTGAGCAGGCGGGTGGGCCTCATCGATTCAGACCTTCGTGTAGCGACTCAGGGTGACCACCGAGGAGATCACGGCGAGCACGATGGCGACGGCGAGCAGGACGGGCGCGATGGTCAGGACGTCCGCGGAGTCGACGTAGTCGATCCACGACACCTGACCTCCTAACCAGTCCGTCACGAGATAGCGGACACCCAGCCACAGCGCCCCGACCGCGAGCGCCGCACCGATCGTGGCCGCGATCGCGCCCTCGAGCATGAACGGCAGCTGGATGAACAGGTTCGATGCTCCCACGAGCCGCATGATGCCCGTCTCGCGTCGTCTGCTCATCGCCGACAACCGGATGGTCGTCGTGATGAGTAGCACCGCGGCGAGCAGCATGATTCCCGCGATGCCGATCGACACGATGGTCGCCCGGTTGAGGACCGTGAACAACGAGTCGAACAGCCGCCGTTGGTCGAGGACCTCCTCGACCCCCTGCCGGCCGGTCAGCACGTCCGCGACGACCTGGTACTGCTCGGGGTCGGCGAGCTTGATCCGGTAGGACGACTGCATGTCCGCCGCGGTCACCTCGGCGGCCCACCACTGGTCGCCGATCGTGTCCTGGAATGACTCGTACGCCTGCTCCTTGGTCTCGAAGTAGACCGTCTGGACGTACGGCTCGATCTCCGGGGACTCCAGCTCGGCCTCGATCGCGTCCTTCTGCTCCTCGGTCACCTCGCCCGACGCGCAGGACGGCGCCTCCGAGCCCTGCGCGCACAGGAAGACCGACACCTCGACCTTGTCGTACCAGTCGTCCTTCATCTGGGAGATCTGCTGCTGCAGCAGCGCCGCCGCCCCGACGAAGGTCAGCGACACGAAGGTCACGAGGACGACCGAGATCGACATCGCCAGGTTCCGGCGCAGGCCGATACCGATCTCGGACAGGATGAACTGGAGTCTCACGCGGGGAACCCTTCAGCGCGCCGAGCCGTACACACCGCGGGACTGGTCACGGACCATCTCCCCGTGGGTGAGCTCGACCACGCGCTTGCGCATCTGGTCGACGATCTCGTCGTCGTGGGTGGCCATCACCACGGTCGTGCCGGTCCGGTTGATCCGGTCCAGCAGCCGCATGATGCCCAGGGACGTGGTCGGGTCGAGGTTCCCGGTGGGCTCGTCGGCGAGCAGGATCGAGGGCCGGTTGACGAACGCGCGCGCGATCGCCACGCGCTGCTGCTCACCACCGGACAGCTCGTGCGGGCGTCGCTTCTCCTTGCCGCCCAGACCGACCAGCTCCAGGGTGTCCGGGACCGTGGTCATGATGTGGTGGCGCGGCTGGCCGATGACCTGCAGCGCGAACGCCACGTTCTCGAACACCGTCTTGTTGGGCAGCAGCCGGAAGTCCTGGAAGACGACGCCGATCTGCCGGCGCAGGTGCGGCACCTTCCACGTCGACATCGTCGACAGGTCCTTGCCCGCGACGACGACCTTGCCCGCCGTCGGGCGCTCCTCGCGCATGACCAGGCGCAGGAACGTCGACTTCCCGGAGCCGGACGCACCGACGAGGAAGACGAACTCCCCCGCCCGACCTCGAGCGACACGCGGTCGAGCGCCGGGCGCGCGCCGCGCTCGTAGACCTTGCTGACGTTCTCGAAGCGGATCACGGTTGCCGTGGCCAGGAGGAGGGGACGGAGGGGGCGGAGCGCTGACCGCCGACCAGCCTAGGCAGGCGTCTCACCCGTTCGGCCCTGGACACGCCACGTCGCAGGTGGCCCACCGGCTGCGCGGAGGGGAGGACGTCCCCTCGGTCCCGGTTCAGGATGCCTCCGCCGCCAGCTGCTGGTTCATCCGCCAGCGGATGCCGGCCTCGATGAACGCGTCGATCTCGCCGTCGAACACCGCTGAGGTGTTGCCGACCTCGTACTCCGTGCGCAGGTCCTTGACCATCTGGTACGGGTGCAGCACGTAGGAGCGCATCTGGTCGCCCCAGCTCGCCTTGACGTCGCCGGCCATCGCCTTCTTCGCGGCGCTCTCTTCCGCCTGACGCTGCAGCAGCAGGCGGGACTGCAGCACGCGCAGCGCGGCGGCGCGGTTCTGGATCTGGGACTTCTCGTTCTGCATCGACACCACGATCCCGGTCGGGATGTGGGTCATGCGGACGGCGGAGTCGGTCGTGTTGACCGACTGGCCACCCGGGCCGGACGAGCGGAACACGTCGACCTTGATCTCGCTCTCCGGGATCTCGACCGAGTCGGTCTGCTCGATGAGCGGGATGACCTCGACCGCGGCGAAGGACGTCTGCCGGCGGCCCTGGTTGTCGAACGGCGAGATCCGCACGAGGCGGTGCGTGCCGGCCTCGACCGACAAGTTGCCGAACGCGTAGGGCACCTTGACCTCGAAGGTCGCCGACTTCAGCCCGGCCTCCTCCGCGTAGGAGGTGTCCAGGACGGCGGTCGGGTAGCCGTGCCGCTCGGCCCAGCGCAGGTACATCCGCAGCAGCATCTCGGCGAAGTCGGCGGCGTCCACGCCACCTGCACCGGAGCGGATCGTGACGACGGCCTCGCGGGCGTCGTACTCCCCGACAGCAGGGTGCGGACCTCGAGCTCGCCGAGGTCCTTGCGGATGGTCGCGAGCTCGGTCTCGGCCTCGGCGAGGGTGTCGGCGTCGCCGCCGTCCTCGGTGGCCATCTCGACCAGGGTCTCGAGGTCGTCGATGCGCCCGCCGAGGTTCTCCACGCGGTCCAGCTCGGACTGCGCCGCGGAGAGCTCGGAGGTGATCTTCTGCCCGGCGTCGGGGTCGTCCCACAGGTTCGGGCTGGACGCCTGCTCGGACAGGTCGGTGATCCGGGCGCGCAGCGCCTCGGGGTCGCTCACGCCACGGATCGTCTCGAGGGTCGTGCGGAGGTTGCGGATCTCGACCGCGAAGTCAGTGGCTGCCACGGCGGTCCAGGCTACCCGAGGGCCTGCGCCACCCCGGCCGGGCGGTCAGCAGCGCGACCGCTCGCGTGCGCGGCGACGGCGTCGGCCACCGCACGACGCAGCGGGTTGACGTCCGTCCCCGCCCGCGTGGGGTGGACGCGGTTCGTGAGCAGCACGGCGACGGTGCCGCGGCCCGGGTCGACCACGAGGGACGTCCCGGTGAAGCCGGTGTGCCCGATCCCCCGGACGCCGCCCATGAAGGCGGCGTCGGCCACCCGGAAGCCGACGGCCTGGCCGTAGGGCGGGTGCCCGGGCGGCAGACCCGCGACCGGCTCCCGCAGCACACGCACGGACGCCGCGGTCAGCACGCGCCCCGCGCGCCCGACGCCGTCCGCCAGGACGAGCTCGCCGAGGGCGAGGACGTCGTCGGCCGTGCCGAACAGGCCGGCGTTGCCGACCGGGCGCGCGAGCGCGTGGGCGAGCTCGTCGTGCACCGCACCGCGGACGACGCCGCGGCCGGGCTGGTCCTCGGTGGCGACCGCGGCCGGGGCGGGCACCGGGCCGTACCGCGCGGTCCCCGCGCCGAGCGGTCGCAGCACCCGGCGGGTGACGAGGGCGTCGAGCGGCTCTCCCGTCGCGACCTCCAGCGCCCGCCCGACGGCGATGTACCCCAGGCAGGAGTAGGTGTGGGCGGTGCCGGGTGCGGCCGTCAGCGGGCCGGCGAGCACGGTCGCGAGCAGCCGGTCCGGGTCGCGTTCCGTGCGCCAGGCGGCCGAGGAGTCGGCGAGCCCGGCCGTGTGGGTGAGCAGGTGGCGCAGCGTGACGGACGCCGCGCCGGGGCCGGCGCCGACCGGGACGAGCGCGGCGACCGGCGCGTCGAGGTCGACGACGCCGTCCTCGTGCAGCGCGAGCGCCGCGACGGCCACGTACGTCTTGGTGAGCGACGCGAGGTCCCACAGGGTCTGGCCCGTGACGTCGTCCGGCTCTCCGCCCGGCTCGACCCGCCCGGTGGTGCCCCGGTGCAGCCGGACCGTCGCCCCGGACGGGGTGCGGACGGCGACCGACACGGCGGTGCCGGGCAGCCCGCGCAGGCGGGCGCCGTCCACGGTCCCGGCGAGGGCGCTGGCCAGCCGGTCGTCGGTGGTCACGTCCACAGCAGCCCCTCCACCGGCCCGGGGCGGTCCGCCGTCGTCAGGCTGCGCGCGAGCGCGACGCTGCCGGCGAGCGGGTCCCCCGCCGCGGCGACGACCCGGACGTCGGGTCGGGCCCGGGCGAGGGCGTGCCGGAGCGCGGCGTCGACGACGGCGACGCGGCTGACGCCCCCCACGCACGCGAGGACGGGCGGCACGTCGTCGGTCAGCACCGCCCCGGCCGCACGGGCGAGGCTCCGCCCGGCCTCCGCGACGATGCCGCGCGCGGCCGCGTCGCCGCCGTCGGCCAGGCCGGTCACGACGCCGGCGACCGAGGCGAGCAGCGTGGCCGGGTCGTCGCGCTCGTGGACCAGCCGTGGCCACCCGGTGGGGTCGCCCAGGAGGGCGCGCGCCTCGGCCAGCAGGGCGGCGCCGTCCGCGGACCGCCCGTCGAACGCCTCGAGCGCGCGCCGCAGCCCTTCGGCGCCGAGCCACGCCGCGCCGCCGCGGTCGCCGAGGAGGTGCCCCCAGCCGTCCGCGCGCCGCCACCGCCCGGCGCGGCCGCGGCCGAGCGCCACCACCCCGGTCCCGACCGCCAGCACCGCACCGGCCTCGCCGTCCAGCGCCCCGAGGTGCGCGGTGAGCGCGTCCGCGGCGAGCGCGACGCGGTCGCACCCCGTCAGCGTCGTCAGCGTCGCGGCCAGGGACGGCCGGTCGGTGGACAGCGACCCGAGGCCGGTCGCCCCGACCGCGACGGCGACGACCGGACCGCCGAGCGCCGCGACGCCGTCGGGCACGAGGCGCCGGACCGCGTCGACGACGGCGCCCGCGATCCCCGCGTCGGTCTTGCGGGCACCGGGCGCCACCGCGGACGCGACCGGCCGCCCGGCGGCGTCGACGGCGACCGACCGGCTGCTGCTGCCGCCGACGTCGACGGCGATCAGCAGCCCGGAGCCCGGGTGACTCACGTGCCCCGGCTCACTTGCTCATGCCGGCGGTGAGCCCGTTGATGATCTGCTTGGTGGCGATGAGGAAGATGACCACGAGCGGGACCGTCGCGATGGTCAGCCCGGCGAACAGCTGCGGCCAGTCGGTCGAGTACTCCCCGAAGAACCGGGTCAGGCCGACCGGCAGGGTGTAGGTGTCGCGGTCGCGCAGCAGGATCAGCGGGTAGAAGAAGTCGTTCCACACCGGCACGAACCGGAACACGATGACGGTCGCCAGCGCCGGCCGGACCAGCGGGAGCAGGACGCGCCAGAACGTCTGGAACGGTCCGGCGCCGTCCAGGCGCGCCGCCTCCTCCAGCTCGATCGGCATCTGCCGGAAGAACACGGCCAGCACGAACGTGCTGAACGGGATGCCGAGCGCCGCGTACACGAGGATCAGGCTGAGCCGGCTGCTGGTCATCCCGAGCGCGTCGAGCATGTAGAACAGCGGCAGGATCGCCAGGTGCACCGGCAGCATGAGCCCGGACAGGAACACGGCCTCCGCGCCGGCGAAGAACCGGCTGCGGCTGCGGGCGAAGGCGTACGCGGCCAGGACCGAGACCACCGTGCCGAGCGCGACGGAGCCGACCGTCACCACGGCCGAGTTGATGAAGTAGGTCTCGAACGATGCGGTGAGCCATGCCTCCTGGTAGCTGGACACGGTGGGCTCGAGGGCCAGGCCGAGCGGCTCGGTGGCGATCTGCTGCTGCGAGCGCAGCGAGTTGTTCACCATGAGCACGAGCGGGCCGACGGCGACGAGCGCGTAGCCCCACAGGAAGACGTTGGTGAGCACCGAGCTCAGCAGCCCGCCCTGGCGGACGGGTCGGCGGCGCCGGTCACCCCGGCCGGGCGGGGTGACCCGGGCGTCACCGGACGCGTGCGTGCGTGGCAGCTCGGCGGGGACGTGCTGGACGGTGGTCATCAGAAGAGCCTCCGCTCGGCCCGGCGCATCACCCGGGTGATCACCACGGACACGATGAAGATGAAGAGGAACAGGACGGTCGCCAGCGCGGAGGAGACGCCGATCGAGTTGGCGTTCCCGCCCTCGAACGCCGTGCGGTAGAAGAGCAGCATCATCACGTCGGTGGACCGCGCCGGGCTGCCCGAGGAGCCGCCGAGCGCGAACGGGATCGCCATCGACTCCATCGCGCCGATGAACGTCAGCACCGTGATGATCCCGATCGTCGGGGTGAGCATCGGCAGGGTGATGTGCCGGAACCTCTTCCACGACGTGGCGCCGTCGAGCGAGGCGGCCTCGTCGATCTCCGGCGAGATGCCGCCCATCGCGGCCCCGTACAGCAGGATCGGGAAGCCGATCCACTGCCAGGCCGTGACGCCGACGACGACCCAGATCGCCAGCGTCGGGTCGCCGAGCCACGGCAGCGCGAACGACTCGAGGCCGACGCCGCGCAGGATCGCGTTCACCGGGCCGAACAGCGGCGACAGCATGAGCGACCACAGGTAGCCGATGACCATCGGGCTGACGAGGTACGGCAGCGCGAACACGGTCTGGAACAGCCGCTTGGTGCGCTTGCGCCGGTGCAGCAGCGCCGCGATGGCCAGGCCCAGGGTGTTCTGGAAGACCACCGCGCCGCCGAACAGCAGCAGGTTGTGCAGGAAGGCGTTGCGCAGGTCGTGCGCGTACGGCGCCTGGGTCAGCAGCGTGACGTAGTTGCCGAAACCGGAGAAGCCGCCCTGACGGGTCCCGGTCCACTCGAAGAACGAGTAGCTCAGCGCCGCCACCATCGGGTACAGGATGAACACGCCGAACAGCGCCGCGGCCGGCAGCACGAAGGCGAGCCCCACCCCGAAGGGCAGGTGGACGCCGGTGTTCTTGCTGCGCACGCGCGACGTGCGGCCCGCGACTGCGGGGATTGCCATGTCGGTCCCTTCCTCGGCGGGGCGGCGGGCCGACCGACGCCGGGGCAGGTGGCCCCGGCGTCGGCCGGCGGGAGGTCACGCGCTCGGCGTGAACCAGGTGGAGACGCCGGCCTGCAGGTTCGCGGCCAGGTCCTGCGGGGTGGACTGCCCGAGGAACAGGCTCTGGATGTCCGGCCCGAGCACGGCGGTACCGGTCGGGTCGCCGTAGCGGAAGTCCACGAGGAGCAGGTACGGCGCCGGGTTCTCGGTGTACTGCTCGTTCATCTCCTGCATGAGCGGGTCGGCGTACTCCACGCCCGGAAGCGGGGAGAACTGCTTGGCCTCGTCGGCGAAGGTCTGCCCGAACTCCGGCGTCGCCATCCAGCTGAGGAGCTCCAGCGCCTCCTCCTTGTTGTCCGAGGCGGCGTTGAGGCCGAAGCTGCCGTCCGCGTACCCGGGGTCACGGCCTCGTCGAGCACCGAGCCGGGGGCGGCGGGACCTCGTAGACGCCCCACTCGGTGTCCGGCGCGCCGTCCTGGAACGTGGGCAGGTCGAACGACCCGCCCGGCCACTGCGCCGCGAGCCCGGAGGTGAACTGCAACGACGCGTCGGCGACGGCGATCGCGCTCACGTCGGGGTCGAGGTACTTCTGCATCTCCTGGACGATCTCGAGCGAGGCGACGTAGTCCGGGTCGGTGAAGTCCTTCGCCCCGGTCAGCACGGCCTCCTCGAACTGCGAGCCGCCGTAGCGGGCCGAGCCGACGACGTCGTGGAACATCGGCAGCACCCAGTCCTCGCGGGCGCCGAGCGCCATGGGGGTGACGCCCTCGGCGAGCAGCGTCTCCTGGAGCTCGATGAACTCGTCCCACGTGGTGGGCTCGGTCAGGCCCATCTCGTCGAACATCGTCTTGTTGTAGAACATCTGCATCGTCTGGTAGGCGAACGGGACGCCGTAGGTCAGCCCGTCCTCCTGCCCCTGCGCGGCCCGCAGGACGGTCGGGTCGAACTGGTCGAGCCCGTCGACGTCGTCCCCGATGGGGGTGAGCTGGCCGGCGCGGATCGCGTTCTGCACGCCGCCGTAGGCGCGGAGCATGGGGACGTCGGGGCCGTCGCTGCCCTCGAGCCCGGTGGCGAGGATCTGGTTGTACTCGGTCGGCTGGAAGCCCTCGAACTCGACCGTGACGCCGGGGTTCGCCTCCTCGTACACGTCGAAGATCGCCTCCCAGGCGGGTGCGGTGGAGGCCTGCCACGACCACACGGTCAGGGTGACCTCCTCGCCGCCCCCGGCACCGGCGGCGGGGGTCTCGTCCGCCGCCGGGGCGTCCGAGGCGGGAGCACAGGCGCTCAGCGCGAGGGCGCCGGCGGCGAGGCCGGCGAGGACCAGATGCTTGCGAGTTGTCATGAGGGGCTGTCTCCGAGCTCGGGTGCGGGCGGATGGGACATCGGTGCTGCGCCGGGACACGGGTGTCACGGCGCGAGGTGACGGACGGCGTCGCGGACGGATCCGGACGACGCCGCCAGGGCGGTGCGGGCGGCGTCCACGTCGACGCCGCACAGGGTGGCGACCAGGGCGGGCTTGAGGTCGCCGTCGGCCTCGGCCAGGACGGCGGCCGCGGACGGCAGGTCCTGGCCGGTCGCCTCGGCGAGGATGCGCACGGTGCGGTCGCGCAGCTTGGCGTTGGTGGCGACGACCGAGACCATGAGGTTCGACCAGACCCGGCCGCGGCGGATCATCAGCGCGGTGGAGAAGCCGTTGAGCACGAGCTTCTGCGCCGTTCCCGCCTTGAGCCGGGTCGAGCCGGTCAGCACCTCGGGGCCGGTGTCGACCTCGATCGCGATGTCGACCTCGGCGGACAGCACCGCCCCCGGGTTGTTGGTGATGAGCGCGGTCACCGCGCCCGCCGCGCGCGCCGTGCGCAGCGCGGCGCCGACGTAGGGCGTGCGCCCCGACGCGGTCAGCCCGATGGCGACGTCGTGCGGTCCGAGCCCGGCCGCGGCGGCGGCGCCGTCGTCCTCGGAGTCCTCGGAGTTCTCCACGGCGACGACCAGCGCGGCGGGGCCGCCGGCCATGTGCGCGATCACGGTGCCGGAGTCGATGTTGAACGTCGGCAGCAGCTCCGCGGCGTCGAGCACCGCGAGCCGCCCGGACGTGCCGGCGCCGAAGTAGTGGACCGCTCCCCGGCGTCGAGCGCGGCGTCCGCCGCGTCGACCAGCCGGGCGACCGCGGGCAGCTGCGCCGCGACGGCGCCGGCCACGGTCGCGTCCTGACGGTTGAGCAGGGTCAGCACCTCGAGCGACGTCATCTCGTCGAGGCCGGCCGACTCGGCGAGGCGCTGCTCGGTGTGCGCGACACCGGTCGGCCAGATGCCAGCGGAGGTGGTCATGGAGTCCTGTCCGTCGTCGTGCTCCTGCCGCGTTGCAGGACGATGCTGCACAGTAGTGGCAATCATTGCCACGATGTCCAGACCCGTTGGCAATTTTTACACGCCGGACACACGATCGTGGCAGAGTGAGCGCCGCCAGCCCCCGACGACCCGTGGAGCGCCATGTCGAGCAGCGTGCTGACCACCCTCCACCAGCGCATGCCCGCCATGACGCCGACCGAGCAGCGCGTCGCCGCGCACGTCGTCGCGTCGCCGGCCGAGATCCAGGCCCTGACCATCACGGACCTCGCCCAGGCGGCCGGGGTCTCGACGTCGTCCATCGCGCGCTTCTGCCGGACGCTCGGGTTCGAGGGCTACCCCGACTTCCGCATGTCGCTCGCCGCCGACCTCGCCCGCGAGGCCCAGTCCCGCGAGCGCTTCCAGATCAGCGACGGCGACGTCGACCCGGCCGACGGCGCCGCCGACGTCGTCTCCAAGATCGCCTACCACGAGGCCGCGACCATCGAGCAGACCGCCCGCGACCTCGACCTCGTCGCGCTGGACGCCGTCGTCGACCGCGTAGCCACGGCCCGGCGCATCGACCTCTACGGCACGGCCTCCAGCGGCCTCGCCGGCCAGGACCTGCACCTCAAGCTGCACCGCATCGGCCTGTTCAGCCAGGCCTGGACCGACCAGCACCTGGCGCTGACGAGCGCCTCGCTGCTGTCGCCCGCCGACGTCGCGATCGCCTTCTCGCACTCCGGCCGCACGCTCGAGGTGGTCCAGGCGCTCGCCGTCGCCCGCGGGACGGGCGCGACCACGGTCGCCATCACCAACGTCCCGGACTCCCCGCTCGCCGCCGGCGCCGACATCGTGCTGACCACCTCGGCGAACGAGACGAAGTACCGGTCCGGCGCGATGTCGAGCCGGATCGCACAGCTGGCGGTCGTGGACTTCATCTTCGTCCGGGTCTCCCAGCGCCTCTACGACCGCATGGCGACGAACCTGCGCCTCACGTTCGACGCCGTCCGCGGCCACCGCATCGACTGAAGGGCACCGCCATGCCGCTCGCCACCGCGTCCGACGCGTCCTCCTCCACCCGGACGGCGGTCCCGCGCACCGGGATCGACCTCGTCGCCGCCGGCCGGGGCCCCGACCTGCGCGGCCTGCGGCTCGGCATGGTCACCAACGACGTCGCCCTCACCACGGACTTCCGGCGGGGGCGGGAGGCCGTCGTCGCCGCGGGGCTCGACCTGCGCCTGCTGTTCACCCCCGAGCACGGCCTCACCGGGATGGCGCGCGAGGGCGCCCTCATCGGCGACGACGTCGACCCCGTGACCGGGCTGCCGGTGCGGTCCCTGTACGGCGACACGCTCGCGCCGGCCGCGGCGGACCTCGCCGGGCTGGACGCCGTGCTGTACGACCTGCCGGACATCGGCGCGCGCTTCTACACCTACATGTGGACGCTCAGCCACGTGCTCGAGGCGTGCGCCGCCGCCGGGACCCGGCTCGTGGTGCTCGACCGGCCCAACCCGCTGGGCGGCGACCTCGCCGTGGCCGAGGGCCCGATGCTCGACGAGGAGCGGTGCCACTCCTTCGTCGGGCGCTGGTCGATGCCGGTCCGGCACTCGCTGACGATCGGGGAACTGGCCCGCTGGTGGGTCCGCTCGCGCGGGCTGGACGTCGAGCTCGACGTCGTCGCGGCCGAGGGCTGGACGCGCGACGTGACCGCCGTCGACGGCGCCGCGCACTGGACCCCGCCGTCCCCCGCGATGCCCAGCGCGCTCACCGCGCTGCTGTACCCGGGCACCTGCCTGCTCGAGGGCGTCAACCTCTCCGAGGGGCGCAGCACCGCGGTCCCGTTCCGGGTGCTCGGCGCGCCGTGGCTCGACGCCGAGGCACTGGCCGGCCGGATCCGCGAGCTCGACCTCCCGGGGCTGCGCGCCACGCCGTACCCGTTCACGCCGCTGGTCCGCGACCACGCCGGTGAGCCGTGCGCGGGCGTGCTGCTCGCGGTGACCGACGTCGCCGCGCTGCGCCCGGTGCGGTCGATGGTCCGGATCCTGTCCCTCGTCGCCGAGCTGCACGGGGACCGCCTCGAGGAGCGGACCGCGCCGCACATGCCCGGGGAGTCGCCGCGCACCGCGCTGGAGAAGCTCTTCGGCCGGGTGGACGCCTTCACCGAGATCACCACGGGGGCGTGGGACGACCCGGAGCGGTTCGCCGTGCCGCAGTGGGCCGAGGCCGTCTCCGACTCCCTGCTGTACCGATGAGCGCCGCTGCGCCGGTGGGCGCCGCCGACCCCGCGGGCGCCTCACCGGCGGCGTGGCGGGCGCTCGCCCCGCACCTCGCCGCACTGGACGTCACGGACAAGGGCTGGGGCCCGGCACTCGCCGCCGCCGGGCCCGACGCCGCGGGTGTCCCGCTGACCGACGCGTCCACGCCCGTCCTCGCCCTGGACGTCGCCGCCGCCGAGCGGAACCTGCTCACCATGCAGGCGTGGGCGTCGGACCGCGGCGCCCTGCTCGCCCCGCACGGCAAGACGACGATGACCCCGGGCCTGTGGCACTGGCAGCTCGGCGCGGGGGCGTGGGCGATCACCGTCGCCACCGAGGCCCAGCTGCGGGTCGCCCGCACCGCCGGCGTCCGGCGGGTCGTCGTGGCCAACCAGCTCGTCTCCCCGTCCGGGCTCCGGTGGCTGGCCGGGGAGCTGGACGCCGACCCCGACCTCGACGTCACGTGCTGGGTGGACTCGCTCGAGGGGTCGACGCGATGACCCGCGCCCTCGCCGCCGCGGGTGCCCGGCGCCGGCTCGGCGTGTGCGTCGAGCTCGGCGCGGCCGGCGGACGCACCGGGGCGCGCACCGACGACCTCGCCCGCCGGGTCGCGGCCGCCGCGCGCGACTCCGACCGCCTCGAGCTGCGCGGCGTGGCCGTCTACGAGGGCAGCGTCCCCGGCACGGACGACGCCGACCGCCTCGCGGCCGTGCGGTCCTTCCTCGCCCGCACGGCCCGCACCTTCGCGGCGCTGTCCGACCTGTACGAGACGACGGAGCCGATCCTGACCGGCGGCGGCAGCGCGCTGTTCGACCTCGTGGTGGAGGGGCTCGCCCCGGCGGCGGCCCGCCACCCCGGCGCCCGCCTCGTCCTGCGGTCGGGTGCGTACCTCGTGCACGACGACGGCCTGTACCGCGCCAGCACCCCCGCGGCGACCCGCTCCGGCCCGGCGCTCACGG
Source organism: Cellulomonas sp. ATA003 (assembly GCF_031582905.1). Classification (NCBI taxonomy): domain Bacteria; kingdom Bacillati; phylum Actinomycetota; class Actinomycetes; order Micrococcales; family Cellulomonadaceae; genus Cellulomonas; species Cellulomonas sp. ATA003. The sequence goes on along the minus strand of NZ_CP133990.1, from coordinate 796,065 downwards.
CGGCCGCCCACGTGTGGAGCCGCGTGCTGTCGGTCCCTGAGCCGCACCTCGCGCTGCTGGACGCCGGCAAGCGCGACGTCCCGTACGACGCCGGGCTGCCCGAGGTCCAGGCCGTCGTCCGGCACGACGCCACGGGCGCCCCCGGGTGGTCCCCGCGCCCGGCGCGACGGTCACCGGCACGAACGACCAGCACACGTACGTGCGCCTCGACGAGCCGCACGCGCTCGCCGTCGGGGACATGGTCCGGCTCGGGCTGTCCCACCCGTGCACGATGTTCGACAAGTGGCGCGCCGTCCTGCTCGTGGAGCCCGGCGCCGGCGACGGGGTCCCGACGGTGCACGGCGCCCTGCGGACCGCCTTCTGACCGTGACGGCGAGCCTCCTGATCCGCGGCGGGGTCGTCGTCGACCCCGTCGACGGCGAGCGGCGAGCCGACGTCGAGGTCCGCGACGGCCGGGTCGTCCGCGTCGAGCCGGACCTGCGCCTCACCGACACCCCGGCCGGCGCGCGCGTCCTGGACGCCGCCGGGCGGCTCGTCCTGCCGGGGTCCGTGGACACGCACTCCCACGCCGACGCCCGGGTCCTCGACGACGACGTCCAGCTCGCGCTGCTGCGCCAGGGCGTCACCTCGGTCGTCGTCGGGCAGGACGGCGTCTCCTTCGCCCCGGGCGACGGCCGGTACGCCACGGCGTACTTCGGCGCGCTCAACGGCACGCACCCCACGTACGCCGGCGGCGGCGTCGCGGACCTGCTGCGGGGCTACGACGGCACGACGCGGGTCAACGTCGGCTACCTCGTCCCGGCCGGGACCGTCCGGCACGAGGTCATGGGGTCCGACCCCGGACGGCCGACCACCGAGCAGCTCGCCGCCATGGTCGCCGCCGTCCGGACCGGGCTGGCCGAGGGCGCGCTCGGGCTGTCGTCCGGTCTGGACTACGTCCCCGGCAGCTTCGCCGACGCCGCAGAGCTCGCGGCCCTGTGCGCGCCGGTCGCCGAAGCGGGTGCGGTGTACGTGACCCACATGCGCGGGTACGAGGAGTCGTCCCCGCGCGGGTTCGCCGAGGTGTCCGAGATCTGCGCCCGCAGCGGGGTCGCCGCCCACGTCTCGCACTTCCACGCGCGCGCCGGGCTCGTCCACGAGCTGCTCGCGGGGGCCGCGGCGCGCGACCTGGACGTGACGTTCGACGCCTACCCCTACGCCCGCGGCTTCACCATCCTCAGCATGCTGCTGCTGCCACCCGCGCTGCTGGCCGGCGGCGCGGACGCGGTCGCGGCGACGCTGCGGGACCCCGTCGGACGTGACCGGGTGCGGGCGCGGCTCGTGCGGGACCCGCGCGACGACGACCACGGGGCGCCGGGATGGCCCGAGCGCCTCGTCGTGGCGTCGGCCGGCTCCGCGGACTTCGCCTGGACCGAGGGGCGGACGCTGGCCGCCGCCGCGGACGCGTCCGGGCGGGACCCGCTGGACCTGGCGCTGGCGATGCTCGGCGCCTCCGGTCTGCAGGTCACCGTGGTCACCGACCTGCCCCGGACCCGCACGGACGCCGAGCTCGCCGACGTCCTGCGCCACCCGGCCGCGATGTGCGGGTCCGACGGCATCTACCTCGGTGCCCACCCGCACCCCCGCGCCTGGGGTGCCGCCGCGCGCCTGCTCGCGGTGTTCGTCCGCGAGCGCGGCGACCTGGACTGGCCGGGCGCCGTCCGGCTGCTCGCCGAGCGGCCGGCCCGGCGCTTCGGTCTCGGGGGCCGGGGCCGCGTCGCCCCGGGCGCCGTCGCCGACCTCGCCCTCGTCGACGCGTCGGCCGTCACCGACCACGCGGACTACGACTCCCCGACGGCGCTCGCGTCCGGCATCGACGACGTCGTCGTGCGGGGCGTGCCGGTCCTGGCCGGCGGCCGGCTCACCCCCGCGCTGGCCGGCCGGGTGCTGCGCCGGGCGCCCGCCCCCGTCGCCACCGACTCCCACCGGGCGGATCCCACCGACCGCACCGATCCCACCGACCGCACCGACCGCACCGACCGCACCGAACGCACCCAACGCACCCAACGCACCGACCGAGGAGCACCATGAAGCAGACCGTCTCGACCACCCGAGCCCCTCGACCCGCCGGCCCCTACACCCAGGGCGTCGTCGCCCAGGGCCTGCTGTGGACGGCCGGGTTCGGCCCGGCCGACCCGCAGACCGGCGAGGTGCCCGAGGGGGTGCGCGACCAGACCCGGCAGGTCCTGCGCAACGTGGCTGCGGTGCTCGAGGAGGCCGGCCTCGACCTGGGCGACGTCGTCAAGGTGACCGCGCACCTGCAGCACCTGCACCGCGACGTCGCCGGCTTCAACGAGGTCTACGCCGAGATGGTCCCGCAGCCCTACCCGGTCCGGACGACCGTCGGCTCCGACCTCGCGGACATCCTCGTGGAGATCGACGTGGTGGCCGCGCTGCGCGACCCCGGTAGGGCTACCGGATCCGCTGCAGGCGGGCGCGGACGGGCCGGGCGAGCAGCTCACCGAGCGTGACCCCGGCCGCCAGGCCGAGCCCGACCGTGGCCGCCTGCAGCAGGATCTGCAGCCCGGGCGAGACACCGCTGGACTCGTCGATGAGCCGGAACAGGCCGCGGTAGATGGTCAGCCCGGGCAGCAGCGGCACGATGCCGCACACCGAGGTGACGATGGCCGGGACGCCCAGGCGCCGGCTGAGGGTCTCGGCCGCGAAGCCGATCGCGACCGCCGCGCCGGCGCTGGCGACCGCCGGCCCGCCACCGATCTCCCGCAGCGCGGTGAACAGCAGGAAGCCGGCCCCGCCGACCGTCGCCGCGACGAGCGCCGCCCGCGGCCGGGCGTAGGACGCCATCGCCCACGCCCCGGCGACGACCGCGGCCCCCAGGGCCTGCAGCGCGAGCGGGGCCGGGTCGGCGCGGACGTCGACGAGCGCGAACGGCACCCCGAGCCGGCGGGCGACGTCGAGCACCGCACCGATCCCCACCACGATCCCCAGGGTCAGCAGGATGACCTCGAACACGCGCGCGGACGCGGTCACCGGAAACCCGCTGATCGCGTCCTCCGCGGCGCCGACGAGGGACAGCCCGGCGAGCAGCACGACGATGCCGGACGCGACGACGAGCGACGGCGGCAGCGTCTGCAGGTCGACCGGCAGCAACGGGATCAGCACCAGCAAGAGCACCGCGACCGTGGTCGCGATCGCGGCGCCGGCGACCTGCAGGAAGAACGGCGGCAGCCCCCACCGGCCGAGCTTGCTGATGACGACGTCGATCACCGCGGTGGTCGCGGCGGCGACGAGCACGACCCAGATGCCCCCGCCGAGCAGGACGGCGACCCCGGCCGCCATCGCGGACAGCACCGCGGTGACCAGGGATCGGCGGTACGGGTGCGGTGCGCTGACGATCTCGTCGAGCCGGTCGTGCGCGCGCTCGACGCGGCGGTCGACGGCGGCCGGGCCGAGGGACGACGACTGCGCGTCCTCCGGGTCGTCGGCGACCCCGGCGGTGAGGTCCCCGGCGAGCTCAAGCACCCCGGTCAGGCGGCCGTAGTCGGCGCTGCGGCTCTCCACGACCCGCAGCACGGTCACCGGCGAGGCGCCGGGGCCCGGGTCGTGGGAGACGAGGATCGCGGTGAAGGTGAGGTCGACCTCGCACTCGAGGCCGAAGGACCGCACGACCCGCTTGATGGAGTCTGTGACGTCTGCCGCCGCCGCGCCGAGGGACAGCATCGCCTCGCCGATGCGCACCGCGAGCTGCAGCACGCTGCGGACGGTCTCCTCGCCCAGCCCCCCACCGCGGGACCGGCGCCCGACCTGCACCGTGGGCGGGGACCCCGCGGTCCGGCGGGCCACGCGCCGCACCACTCCCCGCCTCGCACCCGTCGAGCCTAACGGCGCACGGCGGGTGCTCCGGACGGGCCGGACGGCGGGCGGGTGGTCTCCTCGAGGAGCTCCAGGACGTGCCGGTACGCGTGCCCGGTCGCCCGCGACATGCCCATCTCGCAGGTGCGGTTGACCGACGTGTACGCGTCGAACGTCCGGCCGGCGAGGCCGGCGGCCTCGGGTGCGGTCGCGGCCGCGGTCAGCTCGGGATGGAGCATCCCGCGGTCCCCCGCGAACCCGCAGCAGCCCCAGTCCGCGGGCACGGTCACCTCCTCCGCGGCGGCCGCGGCCACCACGAGCAGGTCGTCCATCGCGTCCAGGTGCACGGTCGAGCAGGTGGGGTGCACCGCCATCGTGCCCAGGCGTCGTCCGTCCGGCAGCGCCGGCAGCACCGCCCGGCGGACGTAGGTGACGGCGTCCAGGATCTCCAGCGCGTCGAACCGGGCGCGGGACCCGGCCGGCAGGTGCGCGCGCAGCTCGCGCAGCCCGTGGCTGCACGACGACGCGTCGCACACGACCGGCAGCTCCCCGCCGCGGCTCGCGGCCCACACGGCGTCGAACGTGCGCGACGCCATCACGTCGTGACCGGCGGTGTAGCCCTTGAGCTCCACGGCGTCCCGCAGCACAGGCCGTCGATGCCGTCCGGGATCGCGACCGGGAGCCCGGCGCGCTCGCACAGGGCCAGGAACGCCCGGGACGCCCCGAGACCCGCAGCGCCGGTGGCGCTGGGCTTCTCGTTCGGCGCCTCGGCCGGCGTCTCGGCCGGCCCGAACAGCGACCCCGTGCACGACGCGAAGAGGACGACGGCGGCGTCGTCGGGCGACGCCCCGCTCGCGACCGCCCCGCGGCGGGACCCCGGCCCGGGCAGGTCGGCGCCGACCAGCGGGACGGTGTCCGTGCCGAGCACGGCCCGCGCCGCACGGGAGGCGGCCGCCGTCACCGCCGGCGGGAGGGCCGTCGCCACCCCGAGCCCGGCCCGCAGCCCGGTGGAGACCGTCCCCCAGTGCCGGGCGACCGCCGCGCCGCCCGCCTGCGCCGCCGGACCGTGCCCGTCCGCGCGGAAGCCCTTCATGACCCGCCCGGTGTCGATGCCGACCGGGCACGCGGTGACGCACAGCGAGTCGGCGGCGCACGTCTGGACCGCGGCGTAGTCGTAGTCGCGGACCAGCTCGGCCCGGCGCTCGGGGGTCGCGACGGCGATCTCGCGGAGCACGACGATCCGCTGCCGCGGCGTGGTGGTCACGTCCCGGCTCGGGCAGGACGGCTCGCAGTAGCCGCACTCGACGCACCGGTCCAGCTCGGGGTGCACCGGCGGGCTGACCTTGAGGTTGCGCAGGTGGGCCTCGGGGTCCTCGTCCAGCACCACCCCGGGGTTCAGCACCCCGTGCGGGTCGCACAGCCGCTTGACCTCGACCATGACGTCGTACAGGTCGTCGCCGTACTGCCGCCGCACGAACGGCGCCATGATGCGCCCGGTGCCGTGCTCGGCCTTGAGCGACCCGCCGCGGCCGAGCACGAGGTCGACGAGGTCGTCGGTGAACCGCGCGTAGGTGTCGAGCTCGCGCCGGTCGTCCAGGCGCGGGGTGATCATGAAGTGCAGGTTCGCGTCCTTCGCGTGCCCGAAGACGACCGCCTCGTCGTACCCGTGCCGGTCCAGCAGCCGGGTGAGGTCGGCGACCGTCCCGGGGAGCACGTCGAGCGGCACGACGACGTCCTCGAGCAGCGCGGTGGTGCCCGGCGCCCGCGCCCCGGCGACCGCGGTGTACAGACCCTTGCGGGTGCGCCACAGCCGCGCCCGGGCCGCCGCGTCGCGGGTCAGCGGGGCGACCGGGACGCTCGTGCCCAGCCCGGCCAGCACGGGGTCCGCGGCGGCGACGACCCCGGCCAGCTCGTCCGCCGACCCGGCGGCGTACTCGACGAGCAGAGCGGTGTGCCGGTCGACGTCGATCGCCCGCGTGACGTCCGCGGCCTGCGGGTCGGCCTGGGCGACCCGCAGCGAGGCGGCGTCGAGCAGCTCGACCGCCCCGGCTCCCGACCGCACGAGCGGGGCGAGCGCGTGGGTCGCTGCGGTGACGTCGTCGAACACGAGCAGGCCGGTGGCGGCGAACGGCAGCGCCGGGACGGTCCGCAGGGTGACCTCGGCGACGAACGCGAGCGTGCCCTCGCTGCCGATCACCAGGTGCGCGAGGAGCTCGACCGGGTCGTCGTGGTCCAGGAACGCGTTGACGCCGTACCCCATCGTGTTCTTCATCGAGAACTGCTGCTCGACGACCCGGCGCAGCCGCTCGTCGCCGCGCACGCGGTCCCGCAGCCGGGCCAGGCCCGCGTGCAGCTCCGGCTCGAGCGCGCGCAGCCGCGCGTCGGCGTCCGGGGCGCCGGTGTCGAGCGTCGTCCCGCTGGGCAGGACGAGCACCATCGACTCCAGCGTCCGGTAGGCGGTCTGGGTGGTCCCGGCAGCCATCCCGCTGGAGTTGTTGGCCACCACCCCGCCGATGGTGCAGGCCAGCTCGCTGGCCGGGTCCGGCCCCAGGCGCCGCCCGTACCGGGCGAGGCGGGTGTTGACCTGGCGCAGCGTGATGCCGGGCTGGCACCGCACCCGCAGGCCGCCGTCGAGCACCTCGACGCCGGTGAAGCGGCGGCGCGTGTCGACGAGCAGCCCGTCGGTGGACGCCTGCCCGGACAGGCTGGTGCCGCCGGAGCGGAAGGTGACCGGCGTCCGGGCCGCGGTCGCGGCGCGCAGGACCCGGGCGACGTCGTCGGCGCTGTGCGGGGTCACGACGGCGCGCGGCGTGAACCCGTAGTGCGAGGCGTCGTGGGCCATGGCCGCGACGTCCAGCGCACCGGTCCGGACCTGCTCGGGCGAGAGCGCCGACCGCAGGGCGTCGAGGACCCCGGCGGCGGGGTCGGTGTCGCGGTCGGCGTCGCGGTCGATGGTGGTGGGCGTCATCGCGCGGGCCCGATGTCGGCGGTGGGACCGGGTGCTGTGGGGTGGGGGTGCATCGGGATCGGACGCTACCAAGCCCGCGGGCGCCGTCGGTGCGGGGCGGGCCCATCAGCCGTCGACCGTCCCCCGCCGTGCCGCGTGCGACCTCCGGCTCACCACGCCCGCGCGCTCGCGGTGGCGCGCACCGTGATCCCGTCCGACCACGGTGCGGTGATCCAGCTGATCAGCGGCGGGCGCGCGAGCGCCGCGAGACCCACCCGGGCGGTCCGGCCGTCGTCGGACACCGCTTCGGTGACGACGAGGCCGTCGAGCGACGCCGCCGCGCCCCGGTGCTCGGTGAGGTACTCCTCGACCGCACGGCGGACGTCGGCGTCGGTGAGAGGGACGGCGCCGTCGGCCGTGGGCGGCGGCGCGTGCCCGCCGTAGAACGTCACGAGGTCGAGGGCGTCGGCGGCCTCGAGCGCGAGCTCGTCCGCGAGCGCGACCAGGCGCTTGCGCTCCAGGTGCACGCTCGTCGCCGACACCACCGCCGTGACCAGCAGGAGCGCGAGCGCACCGAAGGCGATGGACAGCAGCGTGACGTTGCCTGCCTCGCGCCCGGTGCCGTGACCGCCGCAGCCGGTGCGGTCGCCGCGGTCGATGCGCTGCCGGACGGCGGTGAGAGCGCGCCTCATCGGGTCGCCGGGGTGACCGCGAAGGTGTCGACGGGGGCCACGTGCTCGGCGGTCACGGGGATCGCCAGCGGCACGACGCCGTGCACGAACGACGGCACCCCGGGGAGCACGACGTCGAACGCCACCCGCACCTGCACGTCGCTGCCCGGGACCAGGCAGGGCTCGCTCGAGCAGGTGACCGCCAGCGCCGAGCGGGCGTCGACGGCCTCGAAGCCCTGGTCGTCCAGCGCGATCCGCACCGACGCGACGGCGCGCTCGGGCGCACCCTGGACCGACGTCGCGGTCGTGAACGAGCGACCCGCCTCCCGCGCCGCCCCCTCGGCGGCGAAGGTCGCCGCCTGCAGCCGCCCCAGGACGAGCACGAGGTACAGGACCGGAAGCAGCAGGAGCAGTGCAGCCGCGAGGAACTCGACGACCGCGTTGCCGTGGTCCCCGTTCGGTACCGCACCGGTCCGCCACCGCTCCCGCCGGTGCGGCGCGGGCCGCTCCTTGCTCCCGGGCCGCGCCGTCGCGAGCCGCGCCGTCCCGGGCCGCGCAATCGCGTCCGCCGTCACGCCCCCTCCCTGAGCGCGTGCCCGGTGACCGTGAGCCCGCCCCCGGGCCCGAGCAGCCCGGCGACCGGGAGCGGGGCGCTGACCCGCACCTCGACGACCGGGAGCCCCTCCAGCTCCGTGCTCACCGCGGTGACGTCGCGCGCGTAGCCCGGTGCGAGCGACGCGGTGATGAGCGCGCGCGTGCGCTCGACGCCGTCCTGCGGCGTCCGGTCGGCGAGGGCCGCGTACCGGGCCCCTCCGCGGCGCAGTCGACGAGGGTGTTCCGCACGTGCACCGCGAGCGTGAGCTGCACGACACCGGCGAACAGGAGCGCGACGAGTCCGGACACGAGCGCGAAGTCGACGATGGCGGCGCCGCGCTCGCGGTGCTCGACGCGGTCACCGGACGCTCGGCCGGTGGCCCGGTGGACCCGACGGGCGAGCGTGTCAGCCGATCTCACCCGTGACCCGCGAGATCGCGTCGGAGAACACGGTCGTGAGCGCCGGACCGGCCAGGGCCCACAGCGCCAGCACCAGGCCCGCGGTCATGAGCGTGACCAGCACCCAGCCCGGCACGTCGCCGCGCTGCGGGTCCGTGGCCAGCCGCGAGCGCACGGTGAGCCACCAGTGCACCGCACGCGAGCGGAGGCGGGCCGGGGCGACGGCGGACCACGGGCCCACCACGCGTGGTCGTGACCCGGTTCCCGGGCGACCCCGCGCGCCCCGGACCGCGCCGAGGTGGTCGGCGGTGCGGTGGGTCGGTGACATCGGCGGGCGGAACCTCTGCACGGTGCTCATCGGTCGTTCCTCTCGGTGGTGTCGGGCTGCACTGACGCGGTGTCGGGCTGTGCTGACGCGGTGTCGAGCTGTGCTGACGGCGCTGGGGTCGCAGGGCCGGGGCGCGGCTGCGCCGAGCGCGGGTCATGGCGACAGCCGCAGGACGGCGATGCTCGGGAACACCGCGAACGCCACGGTGACCGGCAGGATGAGGAAGACGACGGGCACCATCATGAGGACCTCCTTGCGCCCGCCCTCCTCCATGAGCGCACGCCGCCCGGCCTCCCGGACGTCCTGCGCCTGGGCCCGCAGGACGTCGGCCAGCGGCGTCCCGCGTTCGACGGCCACCGCGACCCCCTCGGCGAACCGGGTCAGCGGTGGCAGCCCGGTGCGGTCGGCGAGCCGCTCCAGCGCCTGGGTCAGCGGGGTCCCGGCGCGCGCGTCGGCGAGCGTACGAGCCAGCTCCTCCGCGAGCGCCCCGCGCGTCGAGCGCACGACCCGCTCCAGCGCCCCGACCGGCCCCTCACCGGCGACGACGGACAGCGCGAGCAGCTCGGCGACCGTGGGCAGCTCGGCGAGCAGACGCTCCTCGCGCTGACGCACCTGGCGGCTCAGCAGCGCGTCGCGCGCGAGCACGCCGCCGACACCGGACAGCGCCACCAGCCCGGTCAGCACCACCGGCGAGGACCCGCGCGCCGACGCCAGCAGCAGCGCCACGAGCAGCCCGGCGAGGAGCCCGAGCACCCCCAGAGCACCTGGGCCGCGCGCACCTGCTCGACCGTCTCGGTCCGCCCGGCGCGGGCGAGCCGGCGGCGGACGTCCGCGGTCGGTGACCCGAGCCGCTCGACCACGCGGACGGCGTCGGTCATGACCGGCGCGAGGAGGCGGGCGAGCGCGGGGAACGGGGTGCGCCCCGCGGGCTCGCGCAGCAGTGCCGACATCGGCCGTTGGACTCTCAGGTACGGCGCGAGCCGGTCGTCCAAGGTCACCCGCCGCGCGGACAGCCGCCACACGACGAGCAGCAGCCCCGTGCCGCCCAGGGCCCCGATCAGTGCGCCGGTCGCCGCGGGGGTCATCGCAGCACCCGCGCCTCGTCGGGGAGCCGGCCGACGCGGAGCATGACCGCGTACGCGAACACCGAGCACGCCCCGCCACCCAGCAGGACGACCGTGCCGGCCAGGGAGTTGAACGCGTCGGCCGCCTCCGGTCGGGTGGCCAGCAGCGCGAGCACGATCCACGGTGCCGCCACGGCGAGGCGGGCGGCGTTGACGGTCCAGCTCTGCCGGGCCTCGAGCTCACCGCGGGTGCGGGCGTCCTCCCGCAGGAACGAGGACAGCGTCCGCAGCAGGCGGCCGAGGTCGGTGCCGCCGACGTCGCGCGTGATCCGCAGCGCCTCGACGATGCGGTCGGCGACCGGGTCCGCGAGCCGCTCCTTGAGCGCGTCGAGGCAGTCGCCGAAGCGGCCGGTCGCGCGGTAGTCCTCGGCGAAGGCCCGGAACGCGTCCCGGAGCTCGACCGGCCCCCGCTCACCGAGCTGGCCCACCGCCTCGGGCAGCGACAGCCCCGCGCGCACGCCGGAGGCGAGATGGTCGACGACCTCCGGCCACACCTCGCGCAGGGCGGTGCGACGTCGTCGGGCCCGGGCGCGCACGAGGGCCACCGGGGCCGCGCCGGCGATGATCGCGAAGCACCCGGCGACCGCGGGCGCCCGAGTGAGGGCGGAGACGGTCGTCCCGACACCGAGCGCGACCACCGTGCACGCACCGATGAGTGCGGTCGGCGTGACGGTCGGGGCGCCGGCCTGCACGAGCGCGTCCTGCACCCGCTCCGACCAGCCGTCCCTTCGCCGTGCCCGGGGTAGCGCGGGAGGCCAGCACGCCCACCAGACGCAGAACAGACCGGCGCCCAGCAGCAGCCCCGCCACGACCCCCACGACGCCGCCTGCGTCAGCCTCCGGCCCGCAGCAGGCCGGGGAGGTCGATGCCGGAACGGGCGAACCGCTCGGGGTGCGGCGGGTACCCGTCGCCACGGACGAGGTGGTCTCCGCTGAGGTGGAACAGGTCGGCCGTCTCGACGACGCCGCCCTCGGCGCGGCCGGGCACGCCGATGATCTCGCGGACCCGGCGGCGTCCGCGGTGATCCACGCCGAGGTGCACGACGACGTCGATCGCGGCGGCGACGGTGGGCACCACGAAGCGGTCGGAGATGTTCTCCCCGGCCAGCAGCGGGAGCGTGCAGATCTTGGTGAGCGCCTCGCGCGCGCTGTTGGCGTGCAGTGTCGACATGCCCGGGACGCCGGCGTTGAGGGCGACGAGCATGTCGAGGCTCTCCGCCTCGCGCACCTCCCCGACGAGGATGCGGTCGGGACGCATCCTCAGCGCCTCCTTGACCAGCCGGCGCAGGGTGATCTCGCCGGTGCCCTCCAGGCTCGGCTGGCGGCACTGCAGCGCGATGACGTCGCGGTGGTCGATCCGGAGCTCGAAGACCTCCTCGCACGTGATGATCCGCTCCCGCGCCGGGATCGAGCCGGCGAGCGCGTTGAGCATCGTCGTCTTCCCGCTCTGGGTCGCACCGGCGACGAGCACGTTGAGCCCGACGGCCACCGCCGCGTCGAGGAACGACGCCGCGTGCGCGGTCAGCGACCCGAGCGCGACCAGGTCGGACAGCCGGCTCGCCCGGACGACGTGCTTGCGGATGTTGACCGCCCAGTGGCGGCGCGTGACGTCCGGGATCACCACGTGCAGCCGCTCGCCGCCCGGCAGGCACGCGTCGACGAACGGGCTCGACAGGTCCAGGCGCCTCCCCGATGCCTTGAGCATCTGCTCCACGAGGTCACGCACCTGCGCCTCGGTGAGGATCGTCGACGTCAGCTCGGCATGACCGTGCCGGGCGACGAACACCTGCGCCGGCGCGTTGATCCAGATCTCCTCCACCTCGTCGTCGTCGAGGTACCGCTGCAGCGGGCCGAGCCCGGCGACGGCGTCGACCACGGCCTTGGAGGCGGCGGTGACGTCCACCAGCGGGGGAACCGCCCCCAGGAGCGACCGCTCGTCGTAGTCGGCGACGACCGCGGAGACCAGGTCGCGCACGCCCTGGTGGTCACGCACCGGATCCAGGCCACGGCGGCGGATGAGCTCACGTACCTCGGACTCGAGGATGGCGACACCGTCCATGTGGCCCCCCTGGCGACTGCACCCGCGGACGGGCCGACAGTAGAGGACGGGTCTACCCGCCCGGGCGTGGTTGTGGATAGTCACCCGGACCGGTGACGGCACCGACGCTGTGGCACGGTGGCGAGGCGATCCACCCTTCCGCCGATCCCTGGAGCCCGCGATGCCCGACGGCGACCCCGCTCCCCTCCCGGCACGGTCCGGCGAGAGGTCGCGGCCTTCGGCTGGGCGCTGCGCGGCCTGCGGTCCGCGCTCGCGACCGAGCCGCACCTGCGGTTCCACGCCGCGGCGACCGTCGTCGTCGTCGCGCTCGGGATCGCCCTGCCGTTGGCCGCGTGGGAGCGCGCGGCGCTCGTGCTCGCGATCGGGCTGGTGTGGGTCGCGGAGCTGGTCAACACCGCCCTGGAGACGCTCGTCGACCTCGTCCACCCCGGTCACCACCCGCTGGCCGGGCGGGTCAAGGACGTCGCCGCGGCCGCGGTGCTGGTGGCGGCGTTCGCGTCGGCAGGGGTGGGGCTCGCCGTGCTCGGACCGCCGCTCCTCGCGTGGATCGGCCGGTAGCACTCCTAAGGGATGGCCGGGAACGACCTCAGAACTTGAACGGGATCGGGATCGGCCCGCAGCAGCACACGCCCTGCACGTCCGAGGCCATCAGCAGCTGCGCGGCCCCGTAGCACGCGACGAACCGCCGGACCGTGGGACGCACTCCTCGCACCACGCCGCGGCGCCGGACGATGTCGCGCACCTCCGCCGAGCACGACGTCCCACCGTGCGCGACGCGGTGCGCACAGCTCCACCCCTTCCGCGGCGAGATGCGCTGCTGGTACCGCTGGATGGCGACGTCGACGGCGCGGCTCAAGGGGCTCATGCCGCCACGCTAGGCGCGCCGGGTCCGCGCCGCGCGAGCACGGCTCGTCCCTCCCAGTCGACCCCCACTACCGTGTCCAGGTGACCACGACAGCCCCGACCGGCACCCCGTTCCGCATCCGTCACGGCGAGCACGCCGCCACGATCACGGAGGTCGGCGCGTACCTGCGCGAGTACCGGGTGGGGACGCGCGACGTCGTCCACCCGTTCGCCGAGGACGCGATGCCGCCGGCCGGCAACGGCGCCGTCCTCGTCCCCTGGCCGAACCGGCTGCGCGACGGGCAGTACACCTATGACGGCGTGAGCTACCAGCTGCCGGTGACCGAGCCCGAGCGCGGGACCGCGCTGCACGGCCTCGCGCTGTGGCAGCGCTGGACCGCCGTCGAGCAGTCCGAGTCCGCGGTGACCCTCGAGCTGCGCCTCGTCCCCACGCCGGGTTACCCGTTCCCCGTGCGCTTCACCATCACCTACGCGCTGTCCGACGACGGCCTGCGCGTGCATCTGGTCGCGACCAACGACGGCGACCGGACGGCGCCCTACGGTGTCGGCTTCCACCCGTGGCTGTCCCCCGGCGGTGCGGACCTCGACGACTGCACCCTGCGGCTCGACGCCGCGACGCGCGTGACCGTCGACGACCGCCTGCTGCCCACGGGCACCGAGCCCGCGTCGGGCCCGCTGGACTTCCGGACGCCGTCGACCCTGCGCGGCGTCGCGCTCGACGACGCCTACGTCGACGTCGTCCGGGACGAGCAGGGGCTCGCCTGGATCCAGCTCGCGGCGCCGGACGGGCGCACCGCGGCGGTGTGGATGGACGGGTCGATGGACACGTTCCAGGTGTGCACCGGCGACGAGCTGGTCCCGGCGGCGAACCGGACCGGGCTCGCGGCGGAGCCGATGAGCTGCATCGCGGAGGCGTTCAACACCGGCGAGCGCCTCGTGCACCTGGCGCCGGGCGCCCGGCACGAGGTGACCTGGGGCGCGACGCTGCTGTAGGGGCGCGCGCGCTCGGTCCACCGGCGCCCGGGCCGGGCATTGCTCAGGAGCTGTCGTGCTCCCCGGACTCCAGGACGCCGCGGGTGTACTCCCAGTGCCACGGCTCGAAGGGCCGCTGCCACCACGCTGGGCCCACGCCGGGTTCTCCCAGCCGTAGACCGCGCCGTTCTGGACGATCCAGCCCCACGGCTCGCCACGGGTGTCCGTGGGGCACAGGTCGATCGCCAGGCCCCAGCCGTGGTTGTTGCGGCCGGGGACCGCGGCGAGGCGCCCCCGCTGCCGCTTCACGGTGTGCTGCTCGATGAGCGTGCGGTAGCCGTCGCTCACGCACAGGTCGCGCCCGAAACGGGCGCGGAAGGCGAGGTTCATCTCGGCCAGCGCCGCGGCGGCGTCGGCCCGCAGCTGGTCCTCGCCGTTCCACAGCGTGCACAGGTCGTCGGTGCTCAGCTCGCCGTTCGCGCCGGACGGCCGGGTGACGCCGTCGCAGCCCGGCAGCGGCCCGCGGTCGTCGGACCGGCTCGCCGCCGGGAACGCCGATCGACCGGTCGGGACCGACGTGGCGGCGATCGCCGTGGGCGGGGTCACGTCGACGACGGCGGACGTCAGCGCCTCGACGGTGCTGGGCAGGTCGGGGTCGACGGCGGGTGGCGCGGGCGCCGGCGCGGCGCTCGCTGCGTCCAGGCCCGGGCCATGGCCGGGGCCCGGGGACACGGTGCCGGTGACCGGCAGGACGATCGTGATGCCGGCCAGCGCGGCGAGCACCCCGCCGCGGACGAGCCAGCGCCCGGGAGCGGACGACCCCGCGCGCCGGGAGCGGCCGGCCCCGCGCGCTGCTGTGCGCTCCGCCTCCCGGCGGGCGCGGCGGGAGTCCGGAGCCGGTGCCTGCACGCGCTGGGGACCCACCACACCTCCGGGGACGCTCGCCTGTGGACCTGCGGAGAGGACCCGCAGAGAAGAAGGGACACCGCCGCTCGCCGCTCGGGTGTCACCCGAGCCCCCGGGACAGACGGTCACGGAACCATAACGGACCGACCCCACGCGTCCAAGGCCGGGTCCGTCCCCGTCCGTGGACGGCGCCGTCCTGCGCGCGACCGCCGGTCACCGGCGGCGCCCGACGGGCGGATCAGGCGCGCTGCGCGGGTCCGCGCTGCATGACGTCGCGCACCTCGCCGACGAGCTCCTCGAGGATGTCCTCGAGGAAGACCACGCCGACGCACCGGTCGCCGACCGCGACCCGGGCCAGGTGGACGCCGCTGCGCTGCATGGCGCCGAGCGCGTCCTCGACCTCCGCCTCCGGGGCGACGGACGCGAGCGCCCGCACCCGCCACCGCGGGACGGGCAGCGCCCGCTCCTCGGCGTCGGCGTACAGGACGTCCTTGAGGTGCAGGTAGCCGGCGACGTCCGGCACGGGTAGGCCGTCCGGGGCCGGCGCGCTGGCCACCGGGAAGCGGCTGTACCCCGTGCGCGCGACGAGGTGCTCGACGTCCTCCGGGGTGGCGTCCGGCGGCAGCGTGAGCAGCCGCTCGATCGGCACCATGACGTCGGCCGCGGTCCGGTCGGAGAACTCCAGCGCGCCGGCGAGCAGGCCCTGGGAGTCGTCCAGCAGCCCCTCCGCCTGGGACGCCTCGACGATCGACTGCACCTCCTGGGCGGTGAACGCGGAGGCGACCTCGTCCTTGGGCTCGACGCCGAACGTGCGCAGCACGTGGTTGGCCAACCAGTTGAGCGCGGTGATGATCGGCCTGAGGACCTTCGACAGCCACACCAGCGGCGGACCGAACCACATGACCGCCCGGTCCGGCCCGGCCACGGCGAGGTTCTTGGGGACCATCTCGCCCAGCACGACATGCAGGTACACCACGACGACCAGCGCGATGACGAACGCGATCGGGTGGGTCAGCGCGGGGCTCGCCCCCAGCGCGTGCAGCGGCCCCTCGATGAGGTGCGCCAGCGCGGGCTCGGCGATGACCCCGAGGCTGGTGGAGCACACGGTGACGCCGAGCTGTGCGCACGCGAGCATGAGCGACACGTGCTCCATGGCCCACATCACGGTGATCGCGCGCCGGTCGCCGGCCTCGGCGAGGGGCTCGATGGCGGAGCGTCGGGCCGACAGGACCGCGAACTCGGCACCGACGAAGAAAGCGTTCCCGGCGAGCAGGAGCACGCCGAGGAGGAGGGCGGTGGTGCTGCTCATGCGTCGGCGTCCTCGGTGAGCGGGGCGACCCGGACGCGCTCCACGCGCCGCCCGGCCATCTGGTCGACGACGATGCGCACACCCGGCACGTCGACCTCGTCACCGACCGCGGGGATCCGGCCCAGGCGGGCCATGACCAGCCCGCCGATGGTCTCGTACGGGCCGTCCTCGGGGACGCGCAGGGTGGTCACCTCCTCGACCTCGTCGGGTCGCAGGCCACCGGGCAGGCTCCAGGAGCCGTCCACGAGGCGGGCGGTGCCGGTGCGTCGCCGGTCGTGCTCGTCGGACACCTCGCCGACGATCTCCTCGACGACGTCCTCGAACGTCACCACGCCGGCGGTGCCGCCGTACTCGTCGACGACGACGGCCATCTGCAGCCCGAGCTCGCGCAGCTCGACCAGGAGCGGTCCGAGCCGGACGGTCTCCGGCACGCGCGGCGCCTCGACCATGAGCGCCGCGGCCGGGACCTCGCCGCGTCGCTCGTAGGGGACGGCGACGGCGCGGCGCAGGTTGACCAGCCCGATGATGTCATCGCGCGAGTCGTCGATGACGGGGAAGCGGGAGTGGCCGGTCTGCCGGGCCTTCGCGACGACGTCGGCCGCGGTCTCCTCGCGCTCCACCACGACCATGCGCATGCGGTCGGTCATGACGTCGACGGCGGTCAGCTCGTCCAGCTGGATCGTGTTCGCCAGGAGGGTCGCGGTGCCCTCGTCGAGGGTCCCGACCTCCGCCGAGCGCCGCACCAGGGCCGCGAGCTCCTGCGCCGAGCGCCCACCGGACAGCTCCTCGCGCGGCTCGACGCCGACGCGGCGCAGCAGCGCGTTGGCGCTGCCGTTGAAGAACGCGATCACCGGACGCAGCGCCCGGGTGAAGCCGCGCTGCAGCGGCGCCACGTTCCGGGCGGTGCCCAGCGGGCGGCTGAGCGCGAAGTTCTTCGGCACGAGCTCCCCGAACAGCATGGAGAACCCGTTGACCAGCACGCCCGCGAGCACCACGGCGATCGCGCCACCGACGGCCGCCCCCAGCGGCGAGCTCTGCAGCGGACCGCCGATCAGCGTGAGCACCGCGGGCTGGGTCGTGTACCCGAGCAGGATGGTGGTCAGCGTGATCCCGACCTGCGCCCCGGAGAGCTCGGTCGACAGGTGCCGCAGGGCCTTGAGCACGGACTCACCGCGGCGGTCGCCGGGGACGGTGCTCTTCTCGACGATCGCGGTGTCCAGCGTGACCAGGGAGAACTCACTGGCGACGAAGACCGCTGTCCCGGCGGTCAGCAGGACGCCCAGACCGATCAGCAGCCACTCGGTCAGCATGCACGACCACGGACAGGAGCCCGGTGGTGCGGTCGCCGCGACATCGGCGAGAGCGGGGGTGACAGTGGAGGGGCCGGCACTGCACACCCTGAGGGCATGCCGCCGGCCGCTACTTGAGCTGGTCATGGTGGACGTGATGATACGCGGAGCGGGGCGACGCGTCGTCCGCGACGTGGGTGGCGTGTGCCAGGCTGACGCCATGGTCGTGACGCCCGTCTCCCCCGTCGTGCTCGTCGTCGAGGACGAGCCCGCGATCGCCACCGCCGTCGCGAACCGGCTCGCCGCCGAGGGGTGGACGGTCGAGGTCGCCGGGGACGGGCATGCCGGGGTCGAGGCGGCCGCGCGGCTCAAGCCGCAGCTCGTCGTGCTCGACGTCATGCTCCCCGGCATCGACGGCCTGGAGGTGTGCCGCCGGATCCAGGCCGAGCGCGCCGTCCCGGTGCTCATGCTGACCGCGCGCGACGACGAGACCGACATGCTCGTCGGGCTGGGCGTGGGCGCGGACGACTACATGACCAAGCCGTTCTCGATGCGCGAGCTCGTCGCCCGGTGCAAGGCCCTGCTGCGCCGCAACGAGCGCGCCGTCCAGGCGGCCCGGCTCGCGGGCACCGACCGCGAGGAGCCGCCGATCACGGTCGGGGACGTCGTCGTCGACCGCGCCCAGCGGCGGGTGTCCCGCGGCGGCGAGCCGGTGCACCTGACGCCGACGGAGTTCGACCTCCTCGTCACGCTGGCCAGCAGCCCGCGCACCGTCCACACCCGCGAGCGCCTGCTCGCCGAGGTGTGGGACTGGGTCGACGCGAGCGGCACCCGGACCGTCGACTCCCACGTCAAGGCGCTGCGCCGCAAGCTCGGCCCGGACCTCGTGCGCACCGTCCACGGCGTCGGCTACGCGTTCGACCCGCCGGCCGAACGGTCGGCGGAGGCCTGAGCGTGCCCACCCCACGGCACGCCCGGGGGCCGCACCGCGCCCTGCTGCCCGACGTCCGTCCGCTCGACCGGTTCCGCTCCATCAAGATCAAGCTCGGCGTGCTCGTCGCGGCGACGGTCAGCCTCGCCGCCTTCCTCACCTGGATCGGGCTGCACTACCACCTGGGCCCGACCCGGACGCTCCCGCTGGCGATCGTCCTGTCCCTCGTCGTCACCCAGGTCCTGGCCCGGGGCATGACGTCGCCGCTGCGCGAGATGACGGCCGCGGCCCGGGCGATGGCGAACGGCGACCTCTCCCAGCGTGTGCGGTCCACCAGCCGCGACGAGGTCGGCCAGCTCGCGCACGCCTTCAACACGATGGCGGAGGACCTCGCGTCGACCGACCTGCTGCGCCGGGAGATGGTCGCCAACGTCTCCCACGAGCTGCGTACGCCGGTCACGGCGCTGCGGGCCCAGCTGGAGAACATCGTCGACGGCGTCTCCGAGCCCGACCCGGCGACCATGCAGACCGCGCTCGCGCAGACCGAGCGGCTCGGGCGGCTGGTGACCTACCTGCTGGACCTCTCCCGCGTCGAGGCCGGGGCGGTCGGCCTCGACGTGCGCGACGTCGCCCTCGCGGACTTCCTGCAAGACGCCGCCGACGCCGCCTCGCTGGTCGGCGCGGACAAGGGCCTGCGCTTCCCCGTGGTCGTCGAGCCGCCCGACCTCACCGTGCCGGCCGACGCCGAACGGCTGCACCAGGTGCTGGCCAACCTGCTGCAGAACGCCGTCCGGCACTCCCCGCGCGACGAGGAGGTGCGGCTCGAGGCGACCCGTCAGGGCGACCGGGTGGTGATCGACGTCGTCGACCACGGTCCGGGCATCGCCCGGGAGCAGCGGGCCCTGGTGTTCGAGCGGTTCGCCCGCGGCAACAGCCCGGCGCAGACCGGCCAGATCCCCACCGGTGGCACCGGCATCGGCCTGGCCATCGTGCGCTGGGCGGTGAGCCTGCACGGCGGCACGGTGGAGGTCGCCGACACCCCCAGCGGCTGCACGATGCGCCTGACCCTCCCGGCCCACCGGTCCGCGCACCTGCCCGCCCACCCCTCTGCCCACCCGCCCGCCCACCGGGCGGGACCCGACGCCAGCACCGGCACGCACCCACGACCCCAGGAGGTTCCCCGATGAGCGGGCCCACCACCCCCGTCCCGACGACCCGCCGCTCAGCCGGCGGACCAGCCGGCAGATCCGCCGGCCCGGCCGGTGGTGGCGGCGACCGCACGATCGAGATCTCGCACCTGTCGAAGACGTTCGGCGCCGTGCGCGCCGTCGACGACCTGTCCTTCACGGTCCAGCCCGGGCGGGTCACCGGGTTCCTCGGGCCCAACGGCGCCGGCAAGACCACCACGCTGCGCATGCTGCTGGGGCTCGTGCGGCCGACGTCCGGCACCGCGACGATCGGCGGGCGCACCTACGCCGACCTCGACCGGCCCATGCACCGCGTCGGCGCCGCACTGGAGGCGGCCAGCTTCCACCCCGGCCGCAGCGCGCTGGACCACCTGCGGGTCTACGCGCCGCAGGCCGGTGTGCCGGACTCCCGCTGCCACGAGGTGCTCGCCCTCGTCGGGCTCGACGGCGTCGCCAAGCGACGGGTGTCCGGCTTCTCGCTGGGCATGCGCCAGCGGCTCGCGCTGGCGACCACGCTGCTCGGGGACCCCGGTGTGCTGCTGCTCGACGAGCCCGCCAACGGGCTGGACCCCGAGGGCATCGCGTGGCTGCGGGCGTTCCTGCGCCACCTCGCCGGCGAGGGCCGGACCGTCCTGGTGTCCAGCCACGTGCTCTCCGAGGTCGAGCAGACCGTCGACGACGTCGTGATCATCGCCCGCGGGCGTCTCGTGCACGCGTCGTCGCTCCCCGAGCTCGCCGCGCTGGCCGAGCCGACCGTCCGGGTCACCTCGCCCGACACCGCCGGGCTGCACGCCCTGGTCGCCGCCGCCGACTGGGGGCCGAACGTCGAGCCGGTCCCCGACGCCCGACCCGGCACGCTCGTCCTGCGCCAGGTGCGCGCCGCCGAGGTCGGTGCCCGCGCCTTCTCCGCCGGCCTCGAGCTGCACGAGCTCGCCACCCGCGAGGTCGGCCTCGAGGGGATCTTCCTGCGCCTGGTCGACGGCGGTGGCCCACCACCCCGTGAGCAGACCGAGACGACCACGCAGACGATCACGCCGACGACGACGCAGGACGGGGACGCGTGATGGGCGCCGCACTGAGGACCGAGTACCGCAAGCTCGTCACGACCCAGGTGTGGTGGATCCTCCTGCTGGTCATGGCCGTGTACATGGCCTTCCTCGCGGCCGTGATGGCGTTCGCGCTGACCGCCGGGGGCATGACCGTGAGCAGCGGCGTCGACGCCGCGCAGCAGACGCCGCCGCTGTCGCCGGAGGAGCTCGCCCAGACGATCTACACCCTCGCCACCTCGCTCGGGTACGTGTTCCCGGTGATCGTCGGCGCCCTGGCGATGACCGGGGAGTTCCGCCACCAGACCATCACGCCGACCCTGCTCGCCGAGCCGCGGCGGACCGTGGTGCTCGCGGCCAAGATGATCTCGAGCGTGGCCGTCGGGCTGATCTTCGGCGTCGTCGGGACGCTCGCGACCGTCGCCGCCGGCGCCGGGACGCTCGCGCTGCGGGGCGAGGAGAGCGGGCTGACCGAGCCCATCGTGCTGCGCAGCGCGGCCCTGTCGGTGCTCGCGCTGACGATCTGGGCCGTGGTGGGCGTGGGCTTCGGCACCCTCATCACCAACCAGGTCGCCGTCATCGTCGTGCTGCTGGCCTTCACCCAGTTCGTCGAGCCGATCCTGCGGGTCTTCCTGGGCCAGATGTCGTGGGGCGAGGGCATCGCGAAGTGGCTGCCCGGCGCCGCCGGCGAGTCGATCACCGGGGCCTCGTTCTACGCCGACAGCGGCCTCGGCCCGGACCTGCTCACGTCGTGGCAGGGCGGCCTGGTGCTGTTGGCGTACGCCCTGGTGTTCGCCGTCCTGGGCCGGCTGATCGCGCTGCGCCGGGACATCACCTGAGCCGTGCCCGACGACGCACGACCCGCGCTTGGCGCGGCTCTCACCTGCGGTTTGCCGTTCGTTGGCGCCCGCCGGCGGGGTGGTCCACTTCACCCGGCCGGCGGCCGCGCCGCGCGCCGCTCCGGTCGTGCCCCCGCGGGGACAGGGCATAGGGTTGTGCGAAACCTGATCTCCAACGAAGCGGTCATCGGCCGCGGCGGAAGTGGGCGAACTTCGCGTGTCCCAGAAGGCTGAGCCAGACTCGATCCGCGCCGCGTTCGGCGCCAACGAATGGCTTGTCGACGAGCTGTACGAGCAGTACCTCAAGGACAAGAACGCGGTGGACCCCGCGTGGTGGGAGTTCTTCGAGGACTACACGCCGAGCGACACGGGCAACGGGTCGCCGGCCGACGCGCCGGACGGTCGCGGCGAGGGCGCCAACTTCCGGCCGGGCACGATCCCCGCCGAGGCCGCCGAGCAGTCGGTCCCGGCGCCGCAGAAGCCGGCCCCCGCGCCGACCGAGGCCGTGCCGTCGCCGGCACCCACCCCCGGTCGACCGCCCCCACCGCCGTGCCGGCCCCGCGCGGCAGCACGCCGACCCCGGCGGTCGCCGCGGCCCCGCAGGACAGCCCGGCCCCCGCGCCGAGCACGCCGAAGCAGGTCGCCCCGGACGCCGAGGAGCCGACCCCGGACGCCGTCGCCCCGGCGGCACCGCCGGTCGCCACCGCCCAGCCCGCGACCGCGCCGTACGCGCAGACGGTCGCGACCACCACGAAGAACGCCGACGGCGAGGACGCCACCGACGAGGTGACGCGCCTGCGCGGTCCGGCCGCGCGCGTGGTGACCAACATGGAGTCGTCGCTCGAGGTCCCCACGGCGACGTCGGTCCGCGCGGTCCCGGCCAAGCTCATGGTCGACAACCGCATCGTCATCAACAACCACCTCCTGCGCGGGCGCGGCGGCAAGATCTCGTTCACCCACCTCATCGGCTTCGCGGTCGTCGAGGCGCTGGCGGACGTGCCGGCGATGAACACCGGGTACACCCTTGAGGGCGGCAAGCCCGCCGTCGTCACCCCGGCGCACGTCAACTTCGGTCTCGCGATCGACCTCGCCAAGCCGGACGGGACCCGTCAGCTCCTCGTGCCCAGCGTCAAGGGCGCGGACACGATGGACTTCGCCCAGTTCTGGGCGGCGTACGAGGACGTCGTGCGGCGCGCGCGCAACAACAAGCTCGCGGTCGCCGACTTCGCCGGCACCACGATCACCCTGACCAACCCGGGCACGATCGGCACCGTGCACTCGGTGCCGCGCCTCATGGCCGGCCAGGGCACGATCATCGGCGTCGGGGCCATGGACTACCCCGCGGAGTTCGCCGGGACGTCCGAGGAGCGGCTCAACAAGATGGGCATCTCCAAGGTGCTCACCCTGACGTCGACCTACGACCACCGCATCATCCAGGGCGCGCAGTCCGGGGACTTCCTGCGGATCGTCGCGAACAAGCTCCTCGGCCAGGACGGCTTCTACGACCGGGTGTTCGCCTCGCTGCGGATCCCCTACGAGCCGGTGCGCTGGGTGCGCGACCCGTCCGACCCCGAGGCCGACCAGGACAAGCCGGCCCGCATCGCGGACCTCATCCACGCCTACCGCTCGCGCGGCCACCTCATGGCCGACACCGACCCGCTGGCGTACCGGCAGCGCAAGCACCCGGACCTGGACGTCCAGACGCACGGCCTGACGCTGTGGGACCTGGACCGGACCTTCCCCACCGGCGGGTTCGGCGGGACGCAGCGCGCCAAGCTGCGCGACATCCTCGGGCTGCTGCGCGACTCCTACTGCCGCTCCATCGGCATCGAGTACATGCACCTCGCCGACCCGCGCCAGCGGCGGTGGCTCCAGGAGCGCCTCGAGTCGGGGTACACCCGCACCCCGCGCGAGGACCAGCTGCGCGTGCTGCGCCGGCTCAACGCGGCCGAGGCGTTCGAGACCTTCCTGCAGACCAAGTACGTCGGCCAGAAGCGGTTCTCGCTCGAGGGCGGCGAGTCCGTGATCCCGCTGCTCGACGCCGTGCTGTCCAAGGCCGCCGACAACGGCCTCGACGAGGTCGGCATCGGCATGGCCCACCGCGGGCGGCTCAACGTGCTCGCGAACATCGCCGGCAAGAGCTACGGCCAGATCTTCAGCGAGTTCGAGGGCAACCAGGACCCGCGCTCGGTCCAGGGGTCCGGCGACGTGAAGTACCACCTCGGCACCGAGGGCACCTTCACGGCCGAGTCCGGCGCCACCACGAAGGTGTACCTGGCCGCCAACCCGTCCCACCTCGAGGCGGTCGACCCGGTCCTCGAGGGCATCGTGCGCGCCAAGCAGGACCGCATCGACCTGGGTGGTGACGGCTTCTCCGTGCTGCCGATCCTCATCCACGGCGACGCGGCGTTCGCCGGCCAGGGCGTGGTGACCGAGACCCTCAACCTGTCCCAGTTGCGCGGCTACCGCACCGGCGGCACCGTGCACGTGATCATCAACAACCAGGTCGGGTTCACCACCGGCCCGAGCTCGTCGCGCTCGACGCTGTACGCGACCGACGTCGCCAAGGGTCTGCAGATCCCGATCTTCCACGTCAACGGGGACGACCCCGAGGCGTGCGTGCGCGTCGCCGAGCTCGCGTTCGACTACCGCGAGCAGTTCGACCGTGACGTCATCATCGACATGGTCTGCTACCGCCGCCGCGGCCACAACGAGGGCGACGACCCGTCGATGACCCAGCCGCTCATGTACAACCTCATCGAGGCCAAGCGGTCGGTGCGCAAGCTGTACACCGAGGCCCTCGTCTCCCGCGGGGACATCACGGTCGACGAGGCCGAGCAGGTGCTGCAGGACTACCAGGCCCAGCTCGAGCGGGTGTTCACCGAGACCCGCGAGGGCGGCTACACCGCACCGGCCGAGTCCGAGCCGGTCGCCGGGCTCGAGCGCCCCGAGGCGCAGCGCGAGGACGCCGGCGCGATGATCGGCTGGCGCACCGCGGTCGACCAGGCCGTGCTCGAGCGCATCGGGCGGGCGCACACGCGGGCTCCGGAGGGCTTCACCGTCCACCCGAAGCTGGCGCAGCTCCTCACCCGGCGCGAGCAGATGTCCCGCGAGGGCGGGATCGACTGGGGCTACGGCGAGGTGCTGGCCTTCGGCTCGCTGCTCGTCGAGGGCACCCCGGTGCGCCTCGCGGGCCAGGACTCGCGGCGCGGGACGTTCGTCCAGCGGCACGCCGTCATGCACGACCGGCAGACCGGCGCGGAGTGGACCCCGCTGCTCTACCTGTCCGCGGACCAGGCGAAGTTCTGGGTGTACGACTCCTCGCTGTCGGAGTACGCGGCCGTCGGGTTCGAGTACGGCTACTCCGTCGAGCGGCCCGACGCGCTCGTGCTGTGGGAGGCGCAGTTCGGCGACTTCGTCAACGGCGCGCAGACCATCATCGACGAGTTCATCACCTCCGCCGAGCAGAAGTGGGGCCAGCGCTCGAGCGTCGTCCTGCTGCTGCCGCACGGCTTCGAGGGCCAGGGGCCGGACCACTCCTCCGCCCGCGTGGAGCGGTTCCTGCAGATGTGCGCGGAGAACAACATGACGGTCGCCGCGCCGTCGACGCCGGCGTCGTACTTCCACCTGCTGCGCCGTCAGGCGTATGCCCGGCCGCGCCGCCCGCTGGTCGTCCTCACCCCGAAGTCGATGCTGCGCCTCAAGGCGGCGTCGTCCCCGGTCGAGGAGTTCACCGGTGGCACCTTCCGCGAAGTCATCACCGACGACGCCGCGGCGCAGCGCGGTGGCGTGGACCGGGTGCTCCTGTGCTCGGGGAAGGTCTACTGGGACCTGCTCGCGCACCGGGAGAAGTCCGGCGACACGGGCACCGCGATCGTCCGCTTCGAGCAGCTCTACCCGCTCGACGGCGACACCGTCCGCGAGGCGCTCGCGCCGTTCGGGGACGCGGAGGTCGTGTGGGTCCAGGAGGAGCCGGCCAACCAGGGCGCCTGGAGCCACGTCGCGATGAACCTGACCCCGCTGGTCGGGCGGCCCATCGGGGTGGCGTCGCGGCCCGCGTCCGCCTCCCCGGCGGCCGGGTCGGCGAAGACGCACCAGGCCGAGCAGGCCGAGCTCATCCGGCAGGCGTTCGCGCGCTGACCCGCGGTTCGCCGTAGCAGGGCGGCGGCCAGCAGCGGCACGCGGGCAGGGCCGTCACCGTGGGTGGCGGCCCGGCCCGCGCGCTCTGCGGGCAGGTGTGAGGTGGACCGCCCGCGGGTCGCCCGCGCGTCGGGCGGTGCGAGGCGCCGGGCCTGCGAGACTGTGCCGAGCGCCGACGTCGGCGCGGATGCGACCGAGGACGGACGAGAGGTGAGCGTGTGAGCGAGCTGCCGATGCGCCTGGTGGTGGTCGGTGACGAGCTGGCGGCCGGCGCCGGGGACCCGAAGGGGCTCGGGTGGGTCGGCCGGGTGGCCGCACGGACCCACGCACCGACCGCCGCGACGTTCCTCACCCTGGCCGTCCCCGGGGAGACGAGCACCGCGCTCGGAGCCCGCTGGGACGAGGAGGCCGCCCGCCGCTTCACCGCGGACACCGACAACCGGCTCGTGGTCGCGCTCGGTCGGGCGGACCTCGCGGCCGGTCTGTCGATCGCGCGCAGCCGGCTCAACCTCGCCAACATCCTCGACGTCGCCGAGTCCCGGCGGATCGGCACCTTCGTCGTCGGCCCGCCGCCCGGCCGCCCGGAGGACAGCGATCGCATCGAGGACCTCTCGGCCGCGTACGCCGACGTCGCGACCCGGCGCCGCATCCCCTACGTCGACACGTTCTCCCCGCTGGTCACGCACGAGCAGTGGCTCGGTGACCTCGCCGCGGGCGACGGGCTCCTGCCCGGCCAGGCCGGCTACGGCATGATCGCCTGGCTCGTCCTGCACACCGGCTGGCACGCGTGGCTCGGCCTGCCCGACGACGCCGCGTAGCCGCCGGGCTCAGCCGAGCAGGCCGGCCCCGCGCAGCTCGACCGTGAGGTCCTGGGGGTTCGACGCGACCGCGCACGCCTCGGCGTAGGTGATCTCGCCGTCCCGGACCAGCGCGAGCAGGTGCTGGTCGAAGGTCTGCATGCCGGAGAAGCCGCCGTCCCGGATGAGGCTGAGCAACGGCGGGGAGTCCAGGGGGTCGACGATCGCCGCGGCGGTCCGGCCGGTGTTGACCATGACCTCGACCGCGGGACGCCGTCCCGTGCCGTCGGCCCGGCGCACGAGCCGCTGCGACACGATGCCGCGCAGCGACTGCGCGAGGGCGTTGCGGATCTGCTTCTGCTCGTACGGCGGGAAGAAGTCGACGATGCGGTTGACCGTCTCCCCCGCGTCGATCGTGTGCAGCGTCGACAGCACGAGGTGCCCGGTCTCGGCGGCGGAGAGCGCCGCCCGCACGGTCTCGCTGTCGCGCATCTCGCCGACGAGGATGACGTCCGGGTCCTGGCGCATCGCCGCGCGCAGCGCCGACGTGAAGTCGAGGGTGTCCTGACGCACCTCGCGCTGGGACACGATCGCCTTCTTGTCCTGGTGGAGGACCTCGATGGGGTCCTCGATCGTGACGATGTTGACCTCACGGAACGTGTTGACGAGGTCGACCATCGACGCGAGCGTCGTCGTCTTGCCCACGCCGGTCGGTCCGGTGACGAGCACGAGGCCGCGGGGCTCGAGCGCGAGCTGCCCGACGATGTCCGGCAGACCCAGGTCGGCGAGCGGCACCGCGCCGACGGCGACCCGACGGAAGACGAGCGCGTGCGCACCGCGGGCGCGGTAGGCGTTGACGCGGAACCGGCCGACCCCGGGACGGAGTAGGCGAAGTCCGCCTCGTGCGTCGTGGCGAAGGTCTCGACGAGGTCGGCGGGGAGCACCTCGCCGACCATGTGGGCGGTGTCCGCCGGGGTCAGGTCCCGGACGCCGAGACGGCGCAGGACGCCCTCCACCCGCACCCGCGGACCCGACCCGACCTTGACGTGCAGGTCCGACCCACCGGAGCCCGCGAGGGCGTGCAGCAGCGGCAGGACGGAGAGCGGAGCATCGGTCACGCCCCACCATCGACCGGATGGGGTGCGGGTGTGAGCCGCCGGGCGCGCGCGGACGGGCGACACCGCCGGACCGCGGGCACCCACGGACCTGTGGGACGATGGAGACGACCCGAGATCACGCCGTGCCCGCCGTGGCACACGGCGAGCGGCAGAGGAGAGCACACATGAGCAAGCGAGGACGCAAGCGTCGCGCCCGCAAGGGCAGCGCAGCGAACCACGGCAAGCGGCCCAACGCCTGAGCCGTGCGGTGAGCACGACGAAGGGCCCGGTGCGACCTCGCACCGGGCCCTTCGTCCGCCCGCGGGACCCCGGTCCCGCCGAGCGTGGCGGCCGCGTCAGGCGGGTGGCGCCGCGTCAGGTGAGTTGGGTCCGCAGGACGGTCAGGTGCTCGCGGATCCGCACGTGCAGCTCGACCGGCGCGCACTCGGAGCACGAGCGGCGCACCAGTGCCCGGACGTGCTCCTCGACGTCGTACTCGGCGAGGCACGGCTCGCAGTACTCGAGGTGCGCACGGATGCGGTCCCCGTCGGCCTCGGGCAGCTCGGAGTCCAGGAACTCGAACAGCTTGCCCAGGGCCTGCTCGCAGTCGACCGGGGCCGTGGCCCCTGACGCCTCCGCGTTGTCCTGCACGCTCATGACCCGTTCCCCTTGTCCGTCGCCCCGACCAGCCCGCGCCCACGGGCATAGTCACTCAACAGCTCACGCAGCTGGTGCCTTCCCCGATGGAGCCGCGACATCACGGTCCCGATCGGCGTTCCCATGATCTCCGCGATCTCCTTGTAGGCGAAGCCCTCGACGTCCGCGAGGTACACCGCGATGCGGAAGTCCTCGGGGATCTGCTGGAGGGCGTCCTTGACGTCGGAGTCCGGCAGGTGGTCGAGCGCCTCGGCCTCGGCCGATCGCAGGCCCGTGGACGTGTGCGACGCGGCGCGCGCGATCTGCCAGTCCTCGACGTCCTCGCCGGCCGACTGCAGCGGCTCGCGCTGCTTCTTGCGGTAGCTGTTGATGAAGGTGTTCGTCAGGATGCGGTACAGCCACGCCTTGAGGTTCGTCCCCGGCCGGTACTGGTGGAAGGCGGCGAACGCCTTCGCGAACGCCTCCTGCACGAGGTCCTCGGCGTCGGTCGGATTGCGCGTCATCCGCAGGGCGGCGGCGTACAGCTGGTCCAGGTACACCAGTGCTTCGGCCTCGAAGCGCTCCGCTCGGGCGGATGCGTCCTCGGCCTCGGGGGCTCGGTTCGTGTCCTCGCTCATCACCCGCGAGCGTAGCCCCGTGCGCGCCGGGCCGCCCCAGGCGGTCGCCGACGACGTCATCGGTCGCTCCTCGAGCAGGCAGGTCACGACCGTCCCAACGACGCGGCAGCCGTGCTCCATTCCCGCTGCGCCCGATGTCTCCCGGTTCCCTCTGCCGACCGGACCCGGACCGACTAGCGTCGTTCGTACCGACCGTCGGCGACCCCGCCCCACCTGCGACCGAGAGAAGTGACGACTGATGATGCTGCGCCGGATCGCACGTCCGATGCTGGCCGCCTGGTTCGTGACCGAGGGCTCCGCCGCGGTCCGCGGGTCGGCCGCCCACCTCGAGCCCGCCCGTGCCGGCGCCGACGCCGTGGTCGAGCGGTTCGGGATCACCCGACCCACCGACGAGCAGCTGCGCACCATCGTGAAGGTGCACGGCGCGGCCATGATCGGTGCCGGCGCAGCCCTGGCCATCGGCAAGGCCCCCGCGTGGCGGCGCTCGTCCTCGCCGCGCTGACCCTGCCGTCCGCGGTCGCCAACCTGCTGGCGACCCGCCGCGGTGGTGTGTCCGCCGCCGCGAAGGCCGAGCGCCGGGACCGCGCGATCCGGGCGGTGTCCTTCAGCGGCGCCGCTCTCATCGCCGCCGCCGACCGTGAGGGCCGCCCGGGGCTGGCGTGGAAGGTGTCCCGGGCCCGCAAGCTCGCCGCGGCTGGCGCGACCGCCACCGTCGCGGGGGCGAAGAAGGGGTCGGGCAAGCGCGGGACGCTGAAGAAGGCCGCGAGCGCGGCCGGCGCGGTGACCGCCGCCAAGGCCACCAAGGACGCCGGGTCCGCCGCCGCCCACGGGGCTGCCGACACCGTCAAGGCGACCAAGCGGGCGGAGAAGAAGGCCGTCAAGGCCGGCGCGAAGGCCGCGAAGCACGCCGTGCCGGTCGCCGCCGCGGGCAAGGCCGGCAAGGCAGCCAAGGCCGGCAAGGTGGCCAAGGCGAAGAAGGACCGGAAGGCGGCGAAGGCGGGGGCGGTCGCAACCGTGGGCACAGCCAGCAAGCGCGCCGAGAAGCAGGCGCACAAGGCCGCCGCAGCCGCCGACGCGAAGGCGTCCCAGCGCGCCGCTGTCGCGGGCGCCACCGCCGCCAAGCTCGCCGCGAAGGAGGCCGCCGCCGCCGACAAGGCCGCGCGTGTCGCCGAGAAGCAGGCGGCGAAGGCGAGCAAGCGGTCGCGGCGGTCGACCGAGGACGTCGTCGTCCCCGGCTAACCTGACGCCATGACGACGTCGCCCGGTCCGGGCCCCCACGCGCCCGGTCCGGACGACGCCTGGGCCGCCCCGACGGCCACCACCCCGCTGGACGCCCTCGTCGACGTCCCGGGGTCGAAGTCGCTGACCAACCGCTACCTCGTGCTGGCGGCCCTGGCCGACGCCCCCGGGCGGCTGCGCGGCGCGCTGCGCTCACGCGACACGCTCCTCATGGCGCAGGCGCTGCGCACGCTGGGCGTGACGATCGACGACGACGGCGCGGACTGGGTCGTCACCCCGGCCCCGCTGCGCGGCGGTGCGCAGGTCGACTGCGGTCTCGCCGGGACGGTCATGCGGTTCGTGCCGGCGCTGGCCGCGCTCGCCGACGGCCCCGTGCGGTTCGACGGCGACGCGGGCGCGCGCACCCGGCCGATGGGACCGGTGCTGGGGGCTCTGCACGCCCTCGACGTCGAGGTCGCCCACCACGGCGAGCCGGGCTACCTGCCGGTCACGGTGACCGGACGCGGCACGGTCGCCGGTGGCGCGGTGGACGTGGACGCGAGCGCCTCGAGCCAGTTCGTGTCCGCGCTCCTGCTCGCGGGCGCCCGGTTCGAGCGCGGCTTGCTGCTGCGCCACACCGGCCGCACCCTGCCGAGCCTGCCGCACATCGAGATGACCGTGGCGGTGCTCCGCGAGGCCGGGGTCGAGGTCGACGACTCGCGCCCGGCGCTGTGGGCGGTCCGGCCCGGGCCGATCGCCGGGCGCGACGTGCGCGTCGAGCCCGACCTGTCGAACGCCGGGGCGTTCCTCGCCGCCGCCCTGGTGGCGGGCGGGACCGTGCGGGTGCCCGGCTGGCCGACCGAGACCACGCAGCCCGGTGCGCTGCTCCCCGGCATCCTCGAGCAGATGGGGGCGACGACGCGGCTGGACGGCGACGTGCTCGCGGTGACCGGGGATGGGACGGTCCGCGGTGTCGACCTCGACCTGCACGAGGCCGGCGAGCTGACCCCCACGATCGCGGCCCTCGCCGCCCTCGCGGACTCCCCCACCCGCCTGCGGGGCATCGCGCACCTGCGTGGGCACGAGACCGACCGGCTGCTCGCGCTCGCCACCGAGATCACGCGGCTCGGTGGACAGGCCGAGCAGACCTCCGACGGCCTGGTGATCACCCCGCGCCCGCTGCGCGGCGGCGTCGTGCGCACCTACCACGACCACCGGATGGCCACCGCGGCCGCGCTGCTCGGTCTGCGCGTGCCCGGGGTCCGCGTCGAGGACGTCGCGACCACCAGCAAGACGCTCCCCGACTTCGTCGCGATGTGGCAGCGCATGCTGGGGGCGCCGGCATGAGGCCACGGGGAGGCGCCCGGTGAGCCCGCGCCGGCCGGACGAGTCCGACGTCCGGATCCGCCCCGGCAAGCGCAGCTCGCGCCCACGCACCAAGCAGCGACCCGAGCACGCCGACGCGACCAGCGCGATGGTCACCGGCGTGGACCGGGGCCGGTACACGCTCCTGGTCGACGCCGGTGGCCCCGGCGAGCGGCGGGCGATCGCGATGAAGGCGCGCGAGCTCGGCCGCGAGCGCGTCGTGCCCGGTGACCTGGTCGACGTCGTCGGCGACACCTCGGGCGAGGCCGGCAGCCTGGGCCGCATCGTCCGGATCACCGAACGCACCACCGTGCTGCGCCGCACCGCTGACGACACCGACCCGGTCGAGCGGGTCATCGTCGCCAACGCCGACCAGCTCGTCATCGTCACCGCGCTCGCCGAGCCCGAGCCGCGCACCCGGATGATCGACCGGTGCGTCGTCGCCGGGTACGACGCCGGCATGGACGTGCTGCTCGCGCTGACGAAGGCCGACCTGGCCGACCCGGCCGAGCTCGTCGCGATGTACGCCCCGATCGGCGTGGACGTCGTGGTGACCAGGCGTGACCCGGACGGACGGTGGGTCGGGCTGGACGACGTCCGGCGCGCGCTCGCCGGACGCACGTCGGTCCTGGTGGGGCACTCCGGGGTCGGCAAGTCCACGCTGGTCAACGCGCTCGTGCCGGACGCCCACCGGTCCGTGGGTGTGGTGAACGACACGACCGGGCGCGGGCGGCACACCTCGACGTCGGCCGTGGCGCTGCGGATGCCCGCCGGCCCGGCGTCCGGCGTCGGCTCCGCGGGCACTGCCGGCGCTGCTGGCGCTGACGGCGGGGTCGGTGGGGACGGCGGAACCGACAGCGAGGAGCTGCCCGGCGCGTGGGTGATCGACACCCCCGGGTGCGGTCGTTCGGGCTCGCGCACGTGCAGGTCGAGCACCTCCTGGCGCCGTTCGGTGACCTCGCGACGGTCGCCGAGGAGTGCCCGCGCGGCTGCACGCACGCCGACGACGCCCCGGACTGCGAGCTCGACGAATGGGTCGCCGCCGCCCCGGACGACGACGTGCGGGCGGCACGCTCGGCGCGCCTGGAGTCCTTCCGCCGGCTGCTGGCCAGCCGCACCGGGTCGATGAGCTCGACCGACGGGTCCGGGGACCGCGAGACCAGGTAGGGACCGGTGGCCGCCGGTCGTCGTCGTCGGGGGCGGCGAGGCGGTCGACGGCGGCGGCCCGGTGCGCCGATACGGTGAGGGCATGATCCGGTCCGGGTACGACGACGACCTGCGCCTGGCCCACGTCATCGCGGACCAGGTCGACTCGCTGACGATGGCGCGCTTCCGCGCGCTCGACCTGCGGGTCGAGACCAAGCCCGACACCACCCCGGTGACCGACGCCGACCGCAGCGCCGAGGCGATGATCCGCTCCCAGCTCGGCCGCACCCGGCCGCGGGACGCCGTCCACGGCGAGGAGATGCCGGACACCGGTCACGGGCCGCGGCAGTGGGTGGTCGACCCGATCGACGGCACCAAGAACTTCGTCCGCGGCGTGCCGGTGTGGGCCACGCTCATCGCCCTGCTCGACGGCGGCCGGCCCGTCCTCGGCGTGGTGAGCGCCCCCGCGCTGGGCCGGCGGTGGTGGGCCGCGCAGGGCTCGGGGGCGTGGACCGGGCGGTCGCTGTCCGCCGCGACCCGGCTGCACGTCTCCGGGGTCGGCGACCTCGCGGACGCGTCGCTGTCGTACTCGAGCCTGAGCGGCTGGGAGGAGCGGGGCCGGCTGGACCACTTCCTGCGCCTGACCCGGTCGGTGTGGCGCACGCGCGCCTACGGCGACTTCTGGTCGCACGTCATGGTCGCCGAGGGCGCGGTCGACGTGTCGTGCGAACCCGAGCTCGCGCTGCACGACATGGCCGCGCTCGTCCCGATCGTGACCGAGGCCGGTGGGCGCTTCACGTCCCTGACCGGCGAGCCCGGTCCGTTCGGCGGGTCCGCGCTGGTCAGCAACGGACTGCTGCACGACGCCGCGCTGGGCATCCTGGAGCCGCCGGACGCGGGCTGACCTCGGCCGGCTCCGGGCCGACGCGCACGGTGCACGGTGCACGGACGGCGGCGCGGGCGCCGGGTCAGCGCGGGACGGCGCCCAGCTCGGTGCGGTCGTACCAGAGCAGGTCACGCTCGTCGAGGCGCTCCACCGCGTCGTCGTCGCCGGTGAGGGCGTCCGTCACGTCGCCGGCCGCCTCGGGCTCGTCGACGTGCGCGCACACCACCGCGGACCACGGCACCGGCTCGCGCACCCGCACCGCGCTCGGCACTGCGTCGTCGAGGGGGTCCACCGCGGCGTCGTCGACGTCGGCGGACAGCACCACGCGCAGCCGCGGCGCTCCCGCGGCCGCACCCACGCGCTCGAGCGAGTCGTCCGCAGCGGCCAGCTGCGCGGCGTACTCCAGGCCCTCGTCGTCCTCGTCGGGGAACAGCGCGCGCAGCGCGGGCGTCACCGCGTGGGCGCGTGGCGCCTCGACCACGCCGGAGGCGGGCGCGAAGTCGACGTCGAGCAGGGTCACCGGGAGGTAGAGGCGCACCCGCCCAGTGTGCCCCCTCAGGCGCGTGCGCTCGCCCGCAGGCGCCGTCGAGGACGGTCCGCCGGTCGGTCGACCCCCGCCAGCCGGACGGCGAGCGCGGCGAGCGACGCGTGCGCCGGCGACCGCGGGGCCGCCTCGCGCAGCGTGGCGCCCTGCAGGAGCGCGGCGTCCAGGGCCGCGCGGTCGTCCGGGACGAGGTGCGGGTGCTCGACGCCGGCGTACCGGGCCAACGCCTCCCGCACCGCGTGCTCCGGACGCCGCCCGGCCGCCGACGCGCGCACCCGGTTCACCACCACGACGTGCTCGGCGGTCGCGGCGGCGCCGGTGTCGGCGAGCTCGGCGATCGCCCGCACGAGGCGCTGCATCCCCACCGCGTCGCCCGAGCCGACCACGACGACGACGTCGGCGGCGGTCAGCGCGGACAGCGTCGCGGCGTTGCGCCGGGGGCGTGGGTGTCGTAGCTGAGCACCTCGTCCTGCTCGAGGCAGAACCCGCAGTCCACGACGACCCACGGCGTGAGCCCGCGGGCGGTCTGCCAGACGACGTCCAGCGAGGACCCCGGCAGCTCGGGCCAGCGGTCGGCGCGCGAGATGCCGGTCAGCACGCGCAGACCGTCCCCGACCTCGGGGGTCAGCCGGGCCAGCGCGGCGACGTCGAGGCCGCCCTGCCCGGCGGCACGTGCGGCGGCCGCGATGCCCGGGGCCTCGTCCAGCAGCCCGAGGACCTGGGCCACGGTGCCGCCGTAGGTGTCGGCGTCGACCACGAGCGCCCCGCCCCGGGTGCCGTCCCACGCGCGGGCCCGGCCGCGGGCCCAGGCGCGGGCCCGGGTGCCGTCGCACGCGGAGACCCGGCCGCGGGCCCGGGTGCGGCACGTGGCGGCCGGCCGGGGACCGGCAGGGCGGCCAGCTCCGCCGCGAGGTTGACCGCGACCGTCGTGCGCCCGGGGGCTCCGGTCGGTCCCCAGACGGCGACCACGCGCCCGGGCGGCGCGTCGACGTCCGAGGTCGCGGGATCCGGGTGCGCCGGGTCCGTGGGGACCGGGTCCGCCGGGACGGTGCGCCGCTCCGCAGCGGGCCCCGGCACGGCCCGGTCCCTGGTCGGCCCGTCGTCGTCCGGGCCGATCGGGTCGGTGCCGCGCCCGCGCCCACCGCCGGTCGACTCGGCGAGCCCGATCACCGTGGCGACGAGCTCGTCGAGCGGCGCCGCGGCGTCGACGACGACGTCGGCGCCGAGGGCGACCATGCGCTCGGCACCGCGCGCCCCGTCCGCGGTGAGCGCGGCGACCCGTACACCCGCGGCGCGCAGTCGGCCGACCGTCTCCCGGTCGAGGAGCGGGAGGTCGTCGGAGACGAGCGCCACCCGCCCGAGCCCGGCGTCCGCGGCGCCGAGCAGCTCGGCGAGGTCCGCGCACCGCCGGGTCACCGCGATGCGGCCACCGGCACCCTCGAGCGCGGTGACGACCGCTGACTCGCGGTGGCCTCGCAGGGCGCACAGCACGGGGAGCGTCACGGGGCCGCGGCCCCCGGCACGAGGACGACCTGGACGGCCTGGCGGGCCGCGAGCGCCCCGAGCACCTCGGGCAGCGCGTCCGTCGGCACCAGGACGTGCACCACGGTCGCCGCCCCGACGGCGAAGCCACCGGTGGGACGCGCGACCTCGGCGACCGTGAGCCGCTCCGCGAGCAGACGCGGGGTCGGTGGCTCGTCGTCCGTGACCTCCGGGGTGACCCAGACGTCCACGAGCGCCCCTTCGGCCACCCCGGTCGACGGCGGGTCGGTGACCGGGACCGCCACCGGACGGACGTCGAGGTCGGTGGCGGTCGCGACCGCCGCCCGCGGCAGGAGCTCGCCCTCGCCGACGGCCCGGACGGCGACGACGCCGGCGGGTAGCGGGTCCGTGGCCGGCAGGTAGTGGTCCGCCTCCGCGGCTCCGAGCCGCACCTCGGCGACCGAGACCTGCTCGGCACCGATCGGCTCGCCGGGTGTCAGCGTCCCCCGCGCGACGTAGACCGGTGTGCTGGCCTCCGCGGCGGACACCGCCCACGCCCCGAGGGCGACGGCGCCCGCGATCATCAGCACGCCGACCAGCAGCTTCGGGTCACGCCAGCCGGGGCGCCGCAGGCGCGCGGCGACCGGGCCGGCCAGGCTGTTCGACGCGTCCATGCGGCGTCCCCCTCGGGCCGGGTACGGGCTGCGCACATCATGCCCGGGGACGACGGCCGGCGGGGTGACCTGTGCACCGGGCCGTCGGGGTCCCCCGACCGGGTGACCCGGGACCGCCCGACGACCGCCTCACGACCGTCCCCGCGTCGCCGTCCCCGCCGTCGGCGTGGTGGCCATCCGACGACGCGCGGACGGCTGTGCACGGCACGCCGGCACCCCGGGCGGGGTGGGAGACTCGCGAGCATGCCACCGCGCTTCCTCACGCTCGCCGACGTGACGGAGATCCTCAACATCTCCACCGCGCAGGCCTACGCGCTGGTCCGGTCCGGAGAGCTGCCCGCGATCCAGATCGGCGGCCGGCTGCAGTGGCGGGTCGAGGCGTCCCAGCTCGAGGCGTACATCGAGCGGATGTACGCCGAGACCCGCGCCCGCCTCGAGGGTGACCCGGTCGCCGGTCAGGCACCGCCCGGCGGCGTCGGCGAGCCCTGACCGCGCGCTCACCCGGAGCGGACCAGCCGCAGCGCCGCGAACGGCACGGACCAGACGGCGCCGCCCGGCCCGCGTGCGCTCGACGGGTCGTCGGTGACCGTCAGGTCGGCGTGGTCGGCCCCGACCCGCTCGACCCGGCCGACGACCTGACCGCCGTCGGTCGACACCCGGACCGGGACCCGGTCCCGGGCGAGCGCCCGCAGGGCGTGCGCGAGCCCGAGCCCTCGGGCGACCACGCCGCCGTCCGGCGAGGCGACCGCTGAGAGGCCCGCGACGCCGTCGACGGCCGTGAGGGGGACGAGCACCCGGCGTGGGCCGTCGCCGAGCAGGACCCACTGGTCGGCGACGTCGAGCACCACGCCGGCCGCCTGCTCCCCGCCACGGACCCGCACCGTCACGCTCGCCCCCGTGCCGACCGCAGCCGTGCGACGAGCGTGACCGTCGCACGCTCCGCCCGCGTCACGTCCGCCACCTGCGCAGCCAGCTCGGCGGCCTCGGCGGCGGCCATCTGGGCCTCCATGTCGGCGAAGAGTGCCTCCCAGCGCATGACCTCACGCTAGGGCGCCGTCCGGCTCCGCGCCGCAGGGACCGATCCCTGGAGCCGGGTCCCCAGATGGCCCAGATCCCTGGACACCTCGGTCGGACCGGCGTACACCTGTCACCTCCGAACAACGTCAAACGGCATCAAACTGCACGGAGGACCACCATGGACGTCGTCGCTCCCCTCTTTCCCCGCCCTCCCGGGTAACCCCGGTGCGGACGGCGCCGTTGCTCGTCGCGACGGCGCTCGCGCTCGCCGCGACCGTGGCGCTGGGCGCGCGCGCCGTCGCGCGGGTGCGCCCGGCGTTCGGTCCGGACGCGCCGGGCATGGACGCCGTGCTGCGTACCGCGCGGGTGGAGGACTCCGTCGAGGTGACCGCACTGCTCGTGGGGACGCTGCTCGCGCTGTGGTTCGCCGTGAGCCTCGTCGCCGCGGTGCTGTGCTTCGGGGCCCGCGCGGTCGGACACCACTGGGCCACCGGTGAGCGGCTCGTCGCGGCGACCGCCCCGGCCGTCGTCCGTCGCCTGCTCCTGCTCGCTGCCGGGACCGGCGTCGCCCTCGCGGGCGCCGGGCTGCCCGCGAGCGCGGCGCCCACCCCGCCGCCCACCGACCTCGGCTGGTCCCCCACCGTGAGTGCCGCCCCGTGGTCGACGCCCGCCGCCACCACGCCGCGGGTCGGAGCGCCGAGCGATGCGGGTCCATCCGGCGGGACCGCGGGACCGCCGACGCCGGCGGCGACGCAGACCCCTGCCTCCAGCCCCGCCCCGATCCCGACGCCGACCCCCACAACCGCCACCGCCGCGCCCACTCCGACGGCGCCCACCCCGCCGTCCGAGGCCGGAGCGGACAGCCCGGAGCCGCCGAGCCCACCGCCGGGCGCGTCGCAGTCGGGACCTCCGCCCTCGGCCACGTCACCCGCCGGGTCGTCGCCGTCCGCCGGGTCGTCGCCGTCCGCCGACCCGTCGCCGTCCGCCGACCCGTCGCCCCCTGCTCACCCGGCACCACCCGCGGCCGACGCCGCGACGACGCCCACGGCCGCCGCAGCCCCACCGCCCCGGTCCGACGCCGTACGCACGGCCGGTCCGGCGGCGAGCGCCGGCACAGCAGAGGACCCGGGCGCGGCACCGGTGACCGTGCGCCGCGGCGACACCCTGTGGGACATCGCCGCCGACCACCTGCCCACCGGGGCGACCGCTGCCGACATCGCCGCCGCGTGGCCCGCCTGGTACGCCGTCAACGTCGACGTCATCGGCGCCGACCCGGGACTCATCGTGCCCGGTCAGGTGCTGCGACCGCCCGTGCCGACGCCGGCCGCGTCGGACGGCTCGGCGGACGGCTCGGCGGACGGCTCGGCGGACGAGGTGCTCCGGTGAGCGCCGCGGCTCACGCCGCCCTGCCCGCGCACCCGGGCGGCCCCGGGACGCACGCGGTCGGCCGCGGTGGCCCCACCGACCGACTCCCCCTGCGACTGGCGGTCGACAACGCCGTCGTCGGCGAGGACGACCCCGACGGCACCGACCCGCCTCCGGCCGACCGCACGCCCGGTCCGCGCATGCGGCTCGCTCCGCGGGTCGAGCAGCCGGCCGAGCGTCCGATGGCCGAACCCGTGCTGCCGGGTGCCGCACCGCTCCTCGGATCACCGGAGGCGCTCGCCCGCGACGGCCGGTGGCGACGTGACCGCGAGGTCGCCGGTGCGGGCACGTCGCCACCGGGCGCCGTGGGCACCGTGGCCGGCCCGCTGCCTGACCCCACGCCGCTGTGCTGCGCGATGGTCCAGGCGGCGGTCGAAGGGCTGCGTGGCGCGCGGCCGCTCGCCCAGCTCGTGCGGTGGGTCACGCCGGAGGTCTACGAGCACCTGGCCCTGCGCGCCGAGCTCGTCCTGCACTCCGGGATGCCCACCACGCCCGGGCGCGCCGGCATCCGACGCATCCGCGTGTGCCGGATCGGTGACGGGGCCGCCGAGGCCGCGGTGGTGGTCGACGACGGCCCGCGGGTGCGGGCGGTCGCGGTGCGCCTCGAGGCCCATCGCGGACGGTGGCGCGCGACGGCGCTCGAGATCGGCTGAGCGGACCACGGCCACGACCGTCCGTCCGTCCGTCCGTCCGGCGAGGATGCGCCACCGCGGTCGGTGAGGGCGGGCGGACGTGCGACGGGCCCCGGCGATCGCCGGGGCCCGTCGCACGTGCTGCGCCTGCGCGCGGCGTCAGCCGCGCCTGCGCACGGCGTCAGCCGCGCTTGCGCGCCTGGCGCTCGGCCCGACGACGGTCCTCGCGGTTGCCCGCACCGCCCTCGCCGTCGGCGGGCTCCGACGCACCGTCCCGCGCGGTCACGGTGCGCACCCCGGCGTCACCGTCGACCGTCGGCGCCGTGTACTGCAGCGGCGCGCTGCGGTCGGGGCCGTCGAGGCCCTTGGCGATGAGCGTGCCGGTCGGCGCGGGCACCGCGTCGGTCGAACCGTCCGCGGTGGCAGCACCCTCGCCGGCGGAGCCGTCGGTCCCCGCGTCCGTGCCCGGACGGGGCCGGGCCGCGGCGGCGCCCGCACCGGTGGCGGCCTGCGCCGCGGAGGCCGCGGTGATCGTCGGCCCGGCGGGAGGCTCGGCGACCTTGACCTCGAGGTTGAACAGGAACCCGACCGACTCCTCCTTGATGGCCTCGGTCATCGCCCCGAAGAGCTGGAAGCCCTCGCGCTGGTACTCGATGAGCGGGTCGCGCTGCGCCATCGCCCGCAGGCCGATGCCCTCCTTGAGGTAGTCCATCTCGTACAGGTGCTCGCGCCACTTGCGGTCGAGAACGCTGAGCACGACGCGCCGCTCGAGCTGGCGCATGTTCGGCGCGCCGATCTGCTCCTCGCGGTCGGCGTAGGCGTGCCGGGCGTCGCTGAGGAGCTCGGCGAGGAGCCGCTCGCTCGAGACGCGGGTCGGGCCGCCCGCGTCCTCGACGACCTCCTCAACCGTGATGGAGACGGGGTAGACGGCCTTCAGCGCGGTCCACAGCGCCTCGAGGTCCCACATCTCCGGCGAGCCCTCGGACGTCGCCGCCGTCACGTACGCGGTGATGACGTCGGTCATGAAGTGCTGGATCTGCTCGGCCATGTCCTCGCCCTCGAGCACGCGGCGGCGCTCGGCGTAGATGACCGACCGCTGCCGGGACAGGACGTCGTCGTACTTCAGGACGTTCTTGCGGATCTCGAAGTTGCGAGACTCCACCTGCGACTGCGCGCTGGCGATGCCGCGCGTGACGATCTTGGACTCCAGCGGCAGGTCGTCGGGGAACCCGGCCCGGGTCATCAGGGACTCGGCCATCTGGGAGTTGAACAGCCGCATGAGGTCGTCCTGCAGCGACAGGTAGAACCGGGACTCGCCCGGGTCGCCCTGACGTCCGGACCGGCCGCGCAGCTGGTTGTCGATGCGCCGCGACTCGTGCCGCTCGGTGCCGAGCACGTACAGCCCGCCGAGCTCGACGACCTCCTCGTGCTCCGCCTTGACCGCCTCGTGCGCCTTCTCCAGCGCCGACGGCCACGCGGCCTCGTACTCCTCGGGCGTCTCGGCCGGGTTCAGCCCGCGCGCGGCGAGGTCGGCGATCGCCATGAACTCGGCGTTGCCACCGAGCATGATGTCGGTCCCGCGGCCGGCCATGTTGGTCGCCACGGTGACCGCGCCCTTGCGGCCGGCCTGCGCCACGATCGACGCCTCCCGCGCGTGCTGCTTGGCGTTGAGCACCTCGTGCGGGACGCCCTGCTTCTTGAGCTTGGCGGAGAGCAGCTCGCTCTTCTCCACGCTCGTGGTGCCGACGAGGACGGGCTGACCGGCGGCGTGACGCTCGACGATGTCGGCGACGACGGCGTCGAACTTGCCGTCCTCCGCCTTGTAGACGAGGTCGCCCTGGTCGATGCGCTGCATCGTGCGGTTCGTCGGGATCGGCACGACGCCGAGCTTGTAGGTGCCGTTGAACTCGGCCGCCTCGGTCTC
This sequence comes from Cellulomonas sp. ATA003, assembly GCF_031582905.1. Classification (NCBI taxonomy): domain Bacteria; kingdom Bacillati; phylum Actinomycetota; class Actinomycetes; order Micrococcales; family Cellulomonadaceae; genus Cellulomonas; species Cellulomonas sp. ATA003. Next base: position 755,128 of record NZ_CP133990.1, on the reverse strand, counting down.
GGCCGTACCGGTCATCCCGGCGAGCTTGTCGTACAGGCGGAAGTAGTTCTGCAGCGTGATCGTCGCGAGGGTCTGGTTCTCGGCCTTGATGGCCACACCCTCCTTCGCCTCGATCGCCTGGTGCATGCCCTCGTTGTAGCGGCGCCCGGCCAGGATGCGGCCGGTGTGCTCGTCGACGATGAGAACCTCGCCGTTCATCACGACGTAGTCCTTGTCGCGCTTGAACAGCTCCTTGGCCTTGATGGCGTTGTTGAGGAACCCGATCAGCGGGGTGTTGAGCGACTCGTAGAGGTTGTCGATGCCGAGGTAGTCCTCGACCCGCTCGATCCCGGCCTCGAGCACCCCGACGGTGCGCTTCTTCTCGTCCACCTCGTAGTCGCGGTCGGCCTGCAGCCGGCGGGCGACCTTGGCGAACTCGGCGTACCAGCGGTTGGTGTCGCCGGACGCGGGCCCGGAGATGATCAGCGGCGTCCGGGCCTCGTCGATGAGGATCGAGTCGACCTCGTCGACGATGGCGAAGTTGTGGCCGCGCTGGACGAGCTCCTCGGTGGACCACGCCATGTTGTCGCGCAGGTAGTCGAACCCGAACTCGTTGTTGGTGCCGTAGGTGATGTCGCACGCGTACTGCTCGCGGCGCTGCGCCGGCGTCTGCCCGGACAGGATGACGCCGCTGGTCAGGCCGAGGAACCGGTAGACGCGGCCCATGAGCTCGGCCTGGTAGCTCGCGAGGTAGTCGTTGACCGTGACGACGTGCACGCCCTTGCCGGCGAGCGCGTTGAGGTACGCGGGCGCGGTCGCGACGAGCGTCTTGCCCTCACCGGTCTTCATCTCGGCGATGTTGCCCAGGTGCAGGGCGGCACCACCCATGAGCTGCACGTCGAAGTGCCGCTGGCCCAGCGTCCGCCGGGCCGCCTCACGGACGGCCGCGAACGCCTCGGGCAGCAGGTCGTCGAGGGTCTCCCCCTCGGCGAGGCGCGCCTTGAAGCGGTCGGTCTCCTCGCGCAGCTCGGTGTCCGACAGCGCCGTGAAGTCGTCCTCCAGCGCGTTCACCTGGTCGGCGAGTCCGGACAGCTTCTTGACGATCCGTCCCTCACCGAAGCGCAGGACCTTCTCGAGGATCGCAGGCACGCATGACTCCCATGGTCTTCACTCGTCCGCGACCGGGCGGCCGGACGGACCCAACAGCACCTGGTTCGACGTGCGCGCACCCGTCCGTGCCACACCGCGTCGACAGATGCACGCCATTCTAGGCGAGGCCCTGCCCGGCCCGAGCCTCGTCCGGGGGACGGCCGGCAGCATCGGGACGGCGGGCCCCCGCAGCGCCTGCGCGAGCGGCGCGGCGAGGTCGCCCCGCTCGGGCTCGACGACGACGTCGTCGAGCCCGAGCCAGGTGGCCATCTCCCGCAGCTCGGCCGCGAGGGCGGGGACCGTGGCGGGCGGGGCGTCCGCCTCGGGGTGCGCGGCGAGCACGCGCAGCACGCGGGCGGCGCGGTCGGCCTTGAGGTCGACGCGCGCGACGAGGTGCTCCCCGAGCAGGAACGGCAGCACGTAGTAGCCGTGCTGCCGCTGGGCGGCCGGCACGTAGATCTCGATCCGGTAGTGCATCCCGAACAGCTCCTCGAGCCGCCGGCGCTCGAAGACCAGCGGGTCGAACGGGCTGAGCAGGGTGCGCGCCGCCGAGCCGCGTGGGCGGCGCGCGTCGGCGTGCAGGAACGCCGGGCGGTCCCATCCGCGCACCGTGACCGGCAGCAGCACGCCCTCCTCCACGAGATCGTCGACCGCGCGCCGGGTGGGCGCCTGCCGCAGGCGGAAGTAGTCGGCCAGGCATCGCATCGTGCCGATCCCGTGCGCGCGGGCGGAGATCTCGACCAGGGCGCGCACGGCATCGTCCTCGGGGACGGCGGGCGCCGCGAGCACCTCGGGCGGCAGGACGCGGTCGGTGAGGTCGTAGAGGCGCTCGAACGCGGCGTTGCGGCGCGCCGACGTCACCTCGCCGGTGAAGAACAGGAACTCCAGGGCGCGCTTGGCGACGGTCCAGTTCCAGCCCCAGTCGGTGCGGGTGCGCGGGTGCTCGACGGCGTACCGCTCGTGCACCTCGCTGGCGGTGAGGGGTCCGCGCTCGGCGATGAGCTCGCGGATCTCCGAGACGACCCCGGAGTGGGTGAGCGCGACCCCGCTGATCGACCCCCACGCCTCGGTGCGGTAGCGGCGCTGCCGCCACTCGAGGAGCCGGTAGGTGGTGGGCGGGACGTAGGAGGCGACGTGCGCCCAGTACTCGACGAGCCGGCGCGGGGCGACGCCCGCCGCCCGGTCCAGCAGGCCGACGTCGTACGGACCGAGGCGCGAGTACAGCGGGACGAGGTGCGCCCGGGCGAGCACGTTGACCGAGTCGATCTGCAGCAGGCCCAGGCGCCCGACGACGGCCTCGAGGTGGCGCATCGTGATCCGGGTGCCGGGCGCGGGCCGGCCCCGGTCGAGCCCCTGGGCGGCGAGCGCGACCCGGCGGGCCTGCGCGAGGGTCAGGACGTCGACGGGGCGGGAGGAGGGCATGCGCCCATCCTCCCGCCCCGCACCCACATGCCGCGCTCGTCAGACGGCGGCGCGCGCTCCGTCGTCGGCGGCGGCGGACGCACGGACCACGGGCGTGTCGAGCTTGATCACGCCGTACGACCAGCCGTGACGCCGGTAGGCGACGGACGGCTGCGCGGTCTCGGCGTCGATGAACAGGTAGAAGTCGTGACCGACCAGCTCCATCTCGTAGAGGGCGTCGTCCACGGTCATCGGGTGGGCCTCGTGGGTCTTCTCCCGGATGACGACCGGCGAGTCGCCGAGCACGTGCTCGACCGCCTCACCGGGCGCCGGGGGCGCGGGCGGCGTCTGGTCGACCGGCGCCGGTGGGCGCACGTCGACGGGGGCGAGCACCGTGTTGTTGCGGTGGTCCTTGCGCCGGTCCCGGGTGCGGCGCAGCCGCTCCAGCAGACGGCCGGTCGCCAGGTCGAGCGCGGCGTACCGGTCGTCGGCCATGGCCTCGGCCCGCACGACGGGCCCGCTGTCCACGACCGTCAGCTCCACGCGCTCGCGGGTGGCGGCGACGCGCGGGTTGTTCTCGTGGGTCACCTCGACGTCGATGCGCTGCGCGTGGGGCGCGAGCTGCTCGACCTTGGCGAGCTTCTCCTCCACATGACGACGGAACTTCTCGGGGAGCTCGGCGTGCCGGCCGACGACGACAATGTCCATGGGGACCTCCGGATCGTTCGATGGGCGGGGCTGGCCCGCCCGGTGCACGTGCTGACCCACCCCGCGGGGCGGTCGGACCGCACCACCTCCCTCCCCTGCCTGCCGAGCCACGGCGCCCGTCGGGCGTCCGGGCACAGGCCGGGACGCCGCCGAGCGGGTCACCCGGCTCTCGGCCCACCGTAACCCTGCCGCCGCAGGTCCTCCACGCGACCAAGGTCCGGTGGTGGCGTCGCCGCGAGCGTCACCGCGCCCACGACGCACGCGCCCGCGGCCCGGATCGCCTCGTCGCAGGCGGCGAGCGTCGCGCCCGTGGTCAGGACGTCGTCGACCAGGAGCACGGGATGCCCCGGTGGGGGCAGTGGCACGCGCCGCCGCCAGCGGATCCGCTCGCCGACGTTGCTGCGGCGGGCGCGCGCGGTCAGCCCGACCTGGTCGCGGGCGCCGCGACGCTGTGCCAGGACCGGCGCCGCGACGGCGGGGACACCCGCGTCGGTCAGACCGCACGCGAGACCGGCCGCGAGCGCCCCGACGAGGTCGGTGCCGCGACGACGCCGGGCCGCGGGGGACGACGGCACGGGCACCACGGGCAGCGGCCCGGCGCCGGTCGTGGCGGCCCCGGCCGCCCGCAGCACCAGGGCGACGTCCCGCCCCGCGGCCGCGAGCGCTCCCGCGAGCGTCGGGGTGAGGTCGACCCGGCCGCGGTCCTTCCACGCGACCACGAGCTCGCGGACCGGACCGGAGTACGCCGCGAGCGTCCACACCGGGAGCGCCGCGCGCCCGACCCGGTCCAGGCGCGGCGCCGCCGCCTCGCACCGCCACGTCGGACCGGCCAGCCGCGCCCGGCAGTCGTCGCACAGGGCGACGTCGAGCTCGCCGCAGCCGGCGCACTCCACCGGGACCACGAGCCCGGCGAGGTCCCGGATCGCGCGCACGACCGGACGGTGGCCCGCCGGCGCGGTGGTCGGTGCCGGGGCCGCCGGGTGCCGGGTGGTCCGTGGGTCGGTGGTCATGCTCGGTGCCTAACGCCCGCGATCCCCCGCGAGCGGGCCCGCGCCGCACCACCGGGGACGGACCGGGGCGACGGACGCCCGGGGTCGGCGACCTGTCGCCGACCCGCCGGCGCCCCGCGACCGCCCTCGCCGGCGCCGGCGCCCGCATCGGCGTGGACGACGGACGCCCCGTCCGCAGGGACGCCGGCGCCCTACCCCGGGAACGCCGGCGACCGGACGCCGTCCACCGAGTCGACCCACGACGTGCCCCGCAGGCTCCACAGCGATCCCGCGCGCGTCACCGCGTACACCGCCCGCTCCCCGCGCCCCGCGGCCACGCCGACGACGCCGTCGAGCGACGGCATCGCCTGCGTCTCGCCGGAGACGGGCACGAGGTGCGCGGTGGGGCCGGTCATCGTGCCGCTCGTACCGAGCACGACGAGGGTCGACTCGTCCGCCCACACCACGTCGGTCGCGTCGAGGAGCCGGGCCCCGACCCGCAGCCGGTCCCCCAGCCGCTGGGGGTTCCGGAGTCGTCCCGCACGACCCCGGCGACGTCGACCGTCACGCCGTCGGCGCCGACGGAGACCACCGCGATCCGGGTGCCGTCCCGGGCCACCTGCAGCGACCGCACGACGCGGTCGTCGAGCCAGCCCGCGACGACGTCGACCGTGGTCCCGTCGGCGCGCAGCGCTGCGAGCTGCCCGTCGGACACCGAGCGACCCGACCACACCCAGTCGGCCGGGTCCACCGACGGCTCGACCAGCGCCGGACCGGTGAGCAGCACCCGCGGTGCCCCGCCGGGCTCGGGTGCCAGGAGCAGGGTGTCCGGGCCGTCGAGCAGCACCGTGGGCGCGCCGTCGGCCGACCACGCCAGCCCGCGCGGGTCCGCGAGGCCGAGCACACCGACGTCCTCGGCGGGGACGAGGTCGTCGCCGTCGACCACCTGGACTCGGCCGTCGGCGAGCACGCGCAGGTCCGACCCCGGGGACGGGTCCCGCTCGAGGTCCGCGGGGGCGGGCTCGACCATGGGCAGACCCGCGATCGTGACCTCGACGTCCCGGATCCTGGGCAGCTGGAGGACTTCCTCGAGCTGCGCCTTGAGCAGCGCCCGGTCACGCCCGTCGGCCGCGGCGACCGCGGCGGTGAGGTCCACGGTCGCGGTGCCGTCGGCGTCCACCGGGACCGACTCCACCGCGAGCTGCGTGCCCTCGGGGAACGCCGTGCGCACCGCGTCCCGCAACCAGGGGGACGGGCCCTCGAGCAGCTCGCGCACCGCGTAGGTCGCGGTGTTCCGGGCCGGGAACCAGCGGACCTCGGGCACGAGCTCGTCGAGCTCGGGGGTCAGGAAGTACAGCGGCGCGGCCCGGTAGACCGACTCGAAGACCGGCTCGGACATGAGCACGCCGTTGTCGAGCGCGGTGATGCGCCACTGCCCGGACGGGTCCCGCGCCAGGTCGAAGACGGCGTCCTGCTGGGCCCCCGGCGGGCTCTCCCAGTACCGGCCGTCAGCGTCGACGGTCGCCACGACCGGCAGGCTCACGCTGACCTGGGTGCCGTCCTGCGACGCGCGGAACTCCGGCGCGCCGGCGCTGGAGTAGACGACGACGCCCTCGTCCGGCACCCACTCGGTGCGCGCCGCGAAGGTGAGGTACTGGCGTGCGACGACGTAGCTGTCCCCGAGGCCGGCGGCGGCCGCAGCGAGGAAGCCCTGCACGAGGGGCACCGGCTCGGCGTCGGCGGGCGGGCTGTAGGCGAGCGGGAACACCGTGCCGGGCTCGTCGATGCGGCCGTCACCGACCTCGACCGGACCCCGCGACGGGATCGACACGCACCCCCGAGCACGAGGGCCACGACGGCCGCGAGCGCCACGGCGGCCGCGCGGGGCCGGGGGCGTCGGCGGTGGCGGGTCATCGGACGTCCAGGTGGTCGAGGTCGGGGACCGAGGCGGGGTCGGCGGTGGACCGCTCCGCGGACGCGGCGGGCTCGGTCTCGGCGCTCTCCTCCCGGGGAGGGGCGAGCGGCAGCGGCGACGCGGTCAGCACGATCCCGGCCCGGCGCGGCAGCGTCAGGCGGAAGCTCGCCCCTGGCCGGGGCGCCCCCACGCCTCCAGCCAGCCGCCGTGCAGGTGCGCGTCCTCGAGCGAGATCGCCAGCCCGAGACCGGTGCCGCCGGTGGTCCGGGCCCGGGCCGGGTCGGCGCGCCAGAACCGGTCGAAGACGTGCGCGGCCTCCTCGGTGGTCATGCCCACCCCGCTGTCCCGCACGACGACCGCGACGGCGTGCGTGTCCGCGGCGGCGGTGACCTCGACCGCACTGCCCTCGGCGTGCTCCACGGCGTTGACCAGGAGGTTGCGCAGGATGCGCTCGACCCGCCGCGGGTCGACGTCGGCGGTGCACGGCGCCTCGGGGAGGTGGACCCGCAGCCAGGTGCCCTTGGACTGCGCGAGGGGCATCGCCTGCTCGACGGCGGCCGCGACGACGTCGCGCACGTCGCGCCGCTCCGCGTCCAGCATCGCGGCGCCCGCGTCGAAGCGGCTGATCTCCAGCAGGTCGGCCAGCAGGTCCTCGAACCGGTCGAGCTGCTGGGTGAGGAGCTCGGCGGAGCGCTTGGCGGCGGGCGGGAACTCCTCGCGCACGGCGTGGAGCACCTCCCCGCCATCCGGATGGTGGTCAGCGGGGTGCGCAGCTCGTGCGACACGTCGGAGACGAACCGTCGCTGCAGCGTGGAGAGCTCCTCCATGCGCCGGATCTGCTCCTGCAGCGACTCGGCCATCTCGTTGAACGACCGCGCGAGCGTGGCCATCTCGTCCTGCCCGCGGACGGTCATCCGCTCGGTGAGGTGGCCGTCGGCGAGTCGCTCGGCGACCCGGGCGGCGCTGCGCACGGGGCTCACCGTCTGCCGCGTCACCAACCACGTCATGGCCCCGAGCAGCGCGACGAGCGCGACCGCGCCGGCCGCGAGGACGCCCTGCACGAAGCGCAGGGTCTGCTGCTCCGCGTCGAAGGAGTACAGGAAGTACAGCTCGTACCGACCGGTGCCGGGCAGCTCGACCTGCGAGCCGACCATGACGCCCGGCTCCGTGCCGCCCGCGGTGGGGATCGCGACCGACTGCCACCGCTGCCCGTCCCCCTCGCCCACCGCCTCGCGCAGGTCGGTGGTGATCAGCGGCACCCGGAGGTCGTCCGACGCGACCGGCTGCACGAGCCCTGGTCCCTGCCCGAGGGGCTGCTGGAGGATGACGTCGCGCTGCGCCGCGCCACCGACCTGCAGCGCGCGTACGAGGTCGAAGAACAGCAGCTGCAGCTGGGCGTTCGCCGGCGCGGCGTCGAAGTTGTCCTGCGCCTGCCGGGTCGAGCGGGAGCTCTCGTTGAGCACCTCCTCGAGCCGCTGCTCGAACAGGCCGTCGCGGATGGAGTCGGACAAGAACCCGCCCACGACCAGCATCGTCATCAAACCGATCGCGAGCGTCGAGGTGATGACCCGGACCTGCAGCGAGGTCCGCCACCGGCGCAGCGTCCGGCGCGAGAGGACGAGCAGGCGGACGCGGGTGTGCCGCCAGAACCGCTTCACCGCGCCGTCGCGCCCGCCCTGTACCCGACGCCGCGCACGGTCACGACGATCTCGGGTCGCTCGGGGTCGGCCTCGATCTTGGAGCGCAGCCGCTGCACGTGGACGTTGACCAGCCGCGTGTCGGCGGCGTGCCGGTAGCCCCAGACCTTCTCCAGGAGCACCTCGCGGGTGAACACCTGCCAGGGCTTGCGGGCCAGGGCGACGAGCAGGTCGAACTCGAGCGGGGTGAGCGGGATCGCCACGCCGTCGCGGGTGACGCGGTGACCGGTGACGTCGATCTCCAGGTCGCCGATGGTCAGGTGCTCGGGCGTGGGCTCGTCGCTGCGCCGCAGCCGGGCCCGCACCCGCGCGACGAGCTCCTTGGGCTTGAACGGCTTGGAGACGTAGTCGTCGGCCCCCGACTCCAGGCCCAGGACGACGTCGACCGTGTCGCTCTTGGCGGTGAGCATGACGATGGGGACGCCGGACTCCGCGCGGATGAGGCGGCACACCTCGGTGCCGTCCTTGCCCGGGAGCATGAGGTCGAGCAGCACCAGGTCCGGCTGCACGGAGCGGAACATGCCCAGCGCCTCGTCGCCGTGGGCGCAGATCACCGGCTCGAACCCCTCCGAGCGCAGCACGATCCCGATCATCTCGGCGAGAGCGACGTCGTCGTCGACCACCAGCACACGACCCTTCATGACCCCATCGTGTCACCCTCCGCGCCCGCACCGGTCGCACGGACGGGCGAAACGCTCGAGCGGCCGGTCCGCCCGGCTGCCGGTGGCCGGTCGGGGCCGGCCGGGACCACCCGGCACCGGTCGCCGATCCGCCGGGTCGGCGACGGTGCACGGGTCCCGCGCGGCGACCGGCCGGCGCACGCGGTGGGCGTGGAAGGATGACCGCGCCGGGGGCGGTGACGCGCTCGGCGGCACCCGTGCCGACCCGTGCCGACCTGTGCCCACCCGCGCCACCGCGCGGTCCCCGGGCCGCCATCGAGGGAGCAGCCGCCCATGACGACGCCCAGCGATCCGACGACCCCGGGCTGGTCCTCGCCCGCGAGCCCCTCCGGCTCCGGGCCCGACGCCGCCACGCCGGCGGGCCCGCCGGTCGCGTCGGGGTCGTCGGCCGCGCCCGTCCCGCCCCCGTGCCGCCGGGCGGCTGGGGTCCGGGGTACACCTCGCCGACCGCGGGGCCGCCCGGGTACGGCCCGGGCTCGGCGCCACCGCTGCCCGGACCGGCCGGTCCCCCGCCGCCGCCGGGCGGGTACCCCGGCGCTGCCGGTGGACGGCCGCCGTACGGCTACGCACCGCCGGCGCCGCGGCCGGGCATCATCCCGCTGCGCCCGCTGGGCCTCGGCGAGATCCTCGACGGCGCCTTCCGGGCGATCCGGGCCAACCCGCGCGTGATGTTCGGGCTCAGCGCCGTCGTGGTCGCGATCACGGTCGCGATCCAGGCGGTCCTCCAGTGGTACGTGACGGGCCTGCTCGTCGGCGAGCTGTCCCGGTTCGCATCGACGGTCGACCCGACCGGTGAGTTCGGCCTGGCCGAGACGTTCGCGCCCACGCTGGCCGCCGCGGCGACGACGCCCCTGGTGTCGATCTCGGTGACCGTCCTGACCGGCCTGCTCATCGTGTCCGTGAGCCGGTCGGTCATCGGGCAGAAGATCTCGGTCGGCGAGGTGTGGTCGCAGGCGTGGCGGCGGGTCCTGCTGCTGGTCGTGTTCTCGTTCGTCACCACGCTGCTCGTGATCGCCGCGTGGGCGGGGTGGGGCGCGCTCCTGGCGCTGCTCGCCTCGACCGAGTCGTGGGGAGCGATGGCCGCGGTCGCCCTCCTCGGCGGGCTCGCACTGCTGGCCGCCACCGCGTGGTTCGCGGTCCGGATCCTGCTGATCCCGGCGTCGCTCGTGCTCGAGGGCACCGCGGTGTGGACGGCGATCCGCCGCGGCTGGCGGCTGACGCGTGGCACGTTCTGGCGGCTGCTCGGCATCTACCTGCTGACGACGATCATGGTCACCGTCGTCACCTCGATCATCGTGACGCCCGCCGCGACCGTCGCGGGCTTCGTGCTCGACGACCCGCTGCTCACGTCCTTCGGGGGCATCGCCGTCACGTCGATCGCGAACATCATCGCGTACACCCTGACGACGTCGTTCATGGCCGCGGTGCTCGCGCTGCTCTACGTCGACGTCCGGATGCGCAAGGAGGGGCTCGACGTCGAGCTCGCCCGCGCGGCGGGCGAGGCGTAGGTCCGGCGCATGCGGACCGACGTGCCCGTCGTCCCGGACGCCGAGACCGCGCGGCGGTGGGCGACCGAGGAGCTGGCCGACCCGATCTACCACGAGGGGCCGAGCCTGCTCGACCGGTTCCTCGAGTGGTTCTTCTCGCTGTTCGACGGCGCGGTGCCCGGCTTCGGGCTGTCCCCGGCCCTGGTGGGGTCGGTCGTCGTGGTCGTGCTCGGGCTCGCCGTCGCGGTCGCGCTGTGGGTCGCCGGTCCGGTCCGCGCCTCCCGGCGCACCCGGCAGTCCGTCGTCGTGCTCGGTGACGACACGCGCAGCGCGGACGACCTGCGGGCCGCCGCCGACGCCGCCGCCGCGCGCGGCGACTGGTCCGCGGCGGTGCTCGACCGCTTCCGGGCGATCGTGCGCGCGCTCGAGGAGCGCGCCCTGCTCGACGAGCGCCCCGGCCGCACCGCGCACGAGGCCGCCGACGCAGCCGGTGCCCGGCTGCCCGCGCGCACCGGTGAGCTGGCCCGTGCGGCCCGGGTCTTCGACGACGTCTGCTACGGCCACGTCACCGTGGACGCGGCGGTGGACGCGTGGCTGCGAGGACTGGACAGCGAGATCGCGGCCACCCGCCCCGGCACGGACCGCGCGGCGAGCGTCGGGAGCGGGTCGTGAGCGCCGCGGCCGGCCTGCGACCGGGCGCGTCGACGGCCGGGCCGGGCGGCGCGTCACCCGGCGGCGCGCCATCCGGCGGTGATGGACGCGGTGCACCCGTCGTCGGCGACGGCACCACCACCGGCCAGCGTGCCCGCCGCCGCTGGACCCGGTGGCGGTGGCCGCTCGGTGTCCTGCTGCTCGTCATCCTCGTCGGCCTGGCCGCCGCGCTGCCCGAGCCGCCGCGCTCGACGACCGCGCTCGCACCCGACAACCCCCAGCCGACCGGGGCCCGGGCGCTCGCGCAGGTCCTCGAGCGCGAGGGCGTCGAGATCGAGTACGTCCGCCGCAGCGCCGACGCCCTCGCGGCCGCCGGACGCGGTGGCACGCTCCTGGTCACCGGCTCGGCCCTGCTCACGTTCGACCAGGTCGAGGCGCTCGCCGCGGTGCCCAACGACCTCGTCCTGCTGCAGCCGGACCCGTCCATGCTGTTCGCCGCGACCGAGGCCGCCGAGGTGGTCGCCCAGGCGGCCGAGCCCGGCCTGCGGGACGCGTCGTGCGAGGACCCGGACGCCCAGGCCGCCGGGGCGGTATCGGTCGGTGGCGGCGGCTACCGGGCGCTGACCGACGCCGCCACCGTCTGCTACCCCGCCGACCAGCCGGACGAGGGTGCGCTCCTCGTCGTCGACGACGGCGACCGCCGCGTCACCGCACTCGCCGACTCGTCCCTGCTCACCAACGACCGCCTCGCCGAGGACGGCAACGCCGCCCTCACCCTGCGCCTGCTGGGGCGCGACGACCGGCTGGTCTGGTACGTGCCCTCGTTCGACGACTTCGGCGAGCTCACCGGCCCCGCCGCGCCGGCCCTGTCGGACCTCGTCCCCCCGTGGGCGGCCGTCCTCGCGCTCCAGGCGCTGCTCGTCGCGCTGGTCGCCGCCGTCTGGCGCGGACGCCGCCTGGGCCGACTGGTCACCGAGCCGCTGCCGGTCACGGTGCGCGCGGCGGAGACCACCCGTGGCCGGGGGCGCCTGTACCGTCGGGCCCGCGCCTTCGGTCACGCGTCCGCCGCCCTGCGCGCCGGCACCGCGAGCCGCGCCGCCGCCCGCCTCGGGCTGCCGCGCTCGGCCGGCGCACCGGCGGTCATCGACGCGCTGGCCCGGGCGACCGGCCGGCCCTCCGACGAGGTCGCCGGGCTGCTGTACGGACCGCCCCCGACCGACGACGCCGGCCTGACCCGGCTCGCACGCATGCTCGACGACCTGGAGAGCGAGGTTCACCGACCGTGACCGAGGCACACCCCACCGGCGCCGCCCCCGCCCCCGCCCCCGCCCCGCGGGATCCCGCCCCGCCGTCGCCGGCCGGCGCCACCGCGGAGCCCACGGCCCCGTCGGCCGCGGTCGCCGCCGTCGCGGCGACCGCCCCGTCGCCGTCCGCCGAGCTGCGCGACCGGCTCGGGCTCGTCCGCGCCGAGGTGGCCAAGGCCGTCGTCGGGCAGGACGCCGCCGTCACCGGGCTCGTGATCGCGCTGCTGTGCCGCGGTCACGTGCTGCTCGAGGGCGTGCCCGGGGTGGCCAAGACCCTGCTGGTGCGCACGCTGTCCGCGGCGCTGGACCTGGACACCAAGCGCGTGCAGTTCACGCCGGACCTCATGCCCGGTGACGTCACCGGGTCGCTGGTGTACGACGCCCGGACCGCCGAGTTCTCCTTCCGCGAGGGCCCGGTGTTCACCAACCTGCTCCTCGCGGACGAGATCAACCGCACGCCCCCCAAGACCCAGGCGTCCCTGCTCGAGGCGATGGAGGAGCGGCAGGTCAGCGTGGACGGCATCCCGCGGCCGCTGCCGGACCCGTTCCTCGTCATCGCCACCCAGAACCCGGTCGAGTACGAGGGCACCTACGCGCTGCCCGAGGCACAGCTCGACCGCTTCCTGCTCAAGCTCGTGCTCCCGCTGCCCGAGCGCGAGCAGGAGGTCGAGGTCCTCGCGCGCCACGCCGCCGGGTTCGACCCGCGTGACCTGCACGCCGCGGGCGTCCGGCCGGTCGCGGGCGCCGACGTGCTCGCGGCGGCCCGTGCGGAGGTCGCCCGGGTGCAGATCGCGCGCGAGGTCCTGGGGTACGCCGTCGACGTGTGCCGGGCGACCCGTCAGTCCCCGTCGCTGTCGCTCGGGGTGTCCCCGCGCGGTGCCACCGCGCTGCTCGCGACGGCCCGCGCCTGGGCGTGGCTGTCCGGACGCGGGTACGTCACCCCGGACGACATCAAGGCGCTGGCGCACCCGACGCTGCGGCACCGCGTCCAGCTGCGCGCCGAGGCCGAGCTCGAGGGCGTCACGACGGAGAGCGTGCTCGACACCGTGCTCGCCGCCGTGCCGGTCCCCGCTGACCGCGCTGGGCGAGGGACCGACATGGCGCTGACCTGGCGTGCCGTGGCGCTCGCCGCGGCCGGCCTGCTGCCGGTGCTGCTCGTGCCGGTGCCGGGGGCCGTGCTGCTGTGGGCGCTGCTCGTCGTCGTCCTGTGCGGGGTCGACGCCGGCCTGGCCGCGTCGCCGCGGCTCGTGGCGGTCTCCCGGGTGCTGCCCGGGTCGGTCCGGCTCACCGAGCAGACCCGGTCCGTGCTCACCGTGACGAACACGAGCACGCGACGCCTGCGCGCCCTGGTGCGCGACGCCTGGCAGCCCTCCGCCGGCGCCCAGGCCAACCGGCACGCGGTCGACCTGCCGCCGGGCGAGTCGCGGCGGGTCGTCACCGCCCTGGTCCCGACCCGCCGCGGGGACCGGCACGCCGACCTCGTGACGATCCGCTCGTTCGGACCGCTCGGGCTCGCCGCGCGGCAGGTGTCGATCCCCGTCCCGGCCGTGCTGCGGGTGCTGCCGGAGTTCGCGTCCCGCCGCCACCTGCCCAGCCGCCTCGCGCGACTGCGCGAGATGGACGGCCGCGCCGCCGTGCAGGTCCGCGGCCAGGGCACCGAGTTCGACTCCCTGCGCGAGTACGTCATCGGCGACGACGTCCGGTCCATCGACTGGCGCGCCACCGCACGTCGGTCCGAGGTCGTCGTCCGCACGTGGCGGCCGGAGCGGGACCGGCGCGTCCTGCTCGTGGTGGACACCTCCCGCACGTCGGCCGCCCGGATCGGCGACGCACCGCGTCTGGACGCGTCGATCGAGGCCGCCCTGCTGCTGGGGGCGCTCGCCGGCCGGGCGGGTGACCGGGTCGAGCTCGTGGCGTTCGACCGTCGGGTGCGGGCCAGGGTCGCCGGGGCGCAGGGCCCACGCCTCATGCCGGCCCTGGCCGACGCGCTGGCCCCGATCGAGCCCGCACTCGTCGAGACCGACTGGCCCGGCGTCGTCCGGGAGGTCCGGGCACGGCTGTCGCAGCGGTCGCTCGTCGTGCTGCTGTCCGCCCTGGAGCCGGCGACGGTGCAGTCGGGTCTGCTCGGGGTCATCGGCCGTCTCGCCGGCGACCACACCGTCGTCCTCGCCTCCGTGCGTGACCCCGAGTCCGACGCCCTGCGGACCGGCCGGGGCAGCGCGTCGGAGGTGTTCGACGCCGCCGCGGCCGAGCGCGCCCAGCTCGAGCGGTCCGCCGTCGGGGTGCGCCTGCGCCAGCGCGGCGCGGAGGTCGTCGACGCCCTGCCGGACGACCTCGCCCCGCGGCTCGCCGACGCCTACCTCGCCCTCAAGGCGGCCGGCCGGCTCTGAGCGCCGATGCGCGGTCCGGTCTCGTCCGGGTGGCGAGCCTTGTGGGCCACCGCGCGGCACGCGACGATCGGGGCATGACGCGCCACGACCGGACCGACGACGCCCGCATCGCCGCGCTCGCGGCGAGCCGTGCCCTGCTCACGGTCACCGCGGTCGCCGTCGCGGCCGGGGCCGTCGTCGCGGCGTGCGCGCCCGCACCTCGACCCGGCGGGCCCACGCCGCTCGCGCCGCCGTCGCAGACCGAGGTCGACCGCGTGCTGCGGACCGCGGGCGCGACCGGACCGGCGCACGAGGTGTGGGTGTGGAACCCGCGGTGGGTCGACGGCGACCCGGGCGCGGAGCCCCTGCACCGCGCCGCCGAGTGGGTCGCCACCACGGGCGACCCGCGCACCCCGGGCGGCACGGTCACGGCCTGGCAGGACCCGGCCGGCGACGGTGAGGTGACGCACGCGGCCACCGACGACGACGCCACGCTCGCCGCCGCCCTCGCCACGCTCACCATGCCCGCCATGCCTGCCACGCCTGCCACGCCTGCCACGCCTGCCACGCCTGCCACGCCTGCCATGCCCGCCACGCCTGCCACGCCTGCCACGCCTGCCACGCAGGAGGGTGCCGGCGCCACGGCGACGTTGGTCCGCGACCGGTCCGACTGGCTGCTCGTCACCGAGGACCGCGTCCGGTCCCTGCTGTCCCCGCCGCGCACCGACGTCGTCGGCGAGGTGACGGTCACCGAGTACCGCGACCTGCTCGTCCGGCGCGCGCAGGGCGCCGCGGGGGACGACACGGTCGGCGGCTGACGCCGCCGCTGCCGACGGCGCCGTCGGACCACTCCGTGGCGCATGCCGGGGACGCCGACCGCACGCCCGGTACGGTCACGCCATGACACCGGAGGCCGACGTGGGCGGGCGCGGGGACGACGCGCCGCGGGTCCGGCGCGTGGACCGGCGACCGGCCGCACCGGCACGGCCGGACCTCGGCGGGCAGGGGTTCGCAGCGGCCCTCGACGTGGGCGGCCCGCCCGCCCCTCTGGTCGCGTCCGTCGCGCTGTGGCTGGCCGCCGCCGTCGCCGCCGCGAGCGCCGTGGTCGTCCTGTGGCAGGAGCAGGTGGGCGTCCGAGCGCGCCTCGCCGCGGTCGCCGTCGAGCAGGACCCGTCGGTCGCCGCCGACGTCGTCGAGCAGAGCGCCCGGTACGCGTTCCTCGCCGGGGCCGGTGCGGTGGCCGTGGTCGCCGTCGTGCTCGTCGTCCTCGCCCTCGTGCTGCGCACGGGCCGGACCTGGGCGCGGCCCGCCCTCGTGCTGGCCGGGGCGGTGGGGGTCGTGGTCGCGATCGCGGTGCAGGACCTGGTCGCCGACCCGGCGCGGACGCTGACCGCCGACCCGGCACGCCTCGCGCTCGTCGCGCACGCGGCGCTCGTGCTCGCGGCCGGCGTCGCGATGTTTGCGCCCGGGGCGACCCGCTGGCTCAGGCGGGCACGGGCCGTGCGCCGCTGACCTCGTCGAGGAGCACCTCGCACGTGCGCACCACCAGCCGGCACGTGCGCCGCGTGTCGCGGTCCGCCAGGGGTCGGCACCTCGGTCGAGCCACTCGTCCCTGGCCCGCCGCGCCGCCTGCGCGACCTCCCCGGGGTGGTGTCCGGCGGGAGGCCCAGCCGGTCGGTCGGCCGGTCCCCCTGGGCGCCGAGCAGCCGCTCGGCGGCGACCAGGACGTCCGGTGCGAGGTCCAGCCCCTGGCTGCGCAGCATGCCGAGCCCGTCGAGCTCCCGCGCGCCGTGCGCGGCGAGCGTGAGGCGCTCGCAGTCGGCGGCCAGGGCGCGCGCGTCCGGCACGGGGTGCTCGGCCAGGAGGCGGGTCAGCGTGCGCAGCGCCCCCTGTGCCCGCAGCGTGTCGCGCCGGGCGGTGAGCTGGGCGTCCAGCACGCGGCGCAGCTCGGTGAGCCCGCTGCGACGCTCGAGCTCGGCGGCCAGTGCGGCCGCGGGCAGGCCACGGTTGCGCAGCAGGGTCAGTGCGAGCCGGACGCCGAAGAGCCCGAACCGCGCGAGGAGGCCGGCGCGCGCCGGGGCGGCCACGGGCAGTCCCAGGGACGGCCGGCGGAAGCGGTCCACCGAGAGCATGAGCCCGTCGGTCACCGACCGGTCGAGCGCGGCCAGCGCGCGCAGGTCGGCGACCTCCTCCTCCCGCAGGGTCTGACCGGTGAGCCCGAGGAGGCCGGCGACCGGGACCACCGTCTGGCACACCGGCCGCAGGGCGGGGTCACTGCGGTACCGCTCCGCGACCCGTCCGGCGGCGATCATCGCGTCGATCCGGCCGACGCCGACCTCGTCCGCGCGGGAGAGGACGGCGACGGTGCCGGGCGCGGCACCACGCCCGGACCGTCCGGCCCCGAAGGACTCGAGGAACCGCACGTCCGTGGCGTGCAGGTGGCGCATGAGGTAGACGACGGCGTCGACGGCGGACTCCGCGTCGGCGCGGGTCAGGAACTCCCGGGTGCGCTCGGAGACGTCACGGGACAGCGAGTCCAGCCCGGGGGTGTCCACGAGCGTGGTCCGGACCAGCCCGGGCGCGGGCCACGCCACCTCGATGCGATCCACGTCCGCGGCGCTGCGTCCCCGGAGGTCGATCTGGAGGCCCTGCGGTCCGCGCCGCGGAGGGCTCGACCACGGCTCACCCCGGACGGGGTGCACGGTCACCGCGGGCGTGGCGGCCCACCGGTACCAGGTGAGCACCCGGGTGCACTCGGCGTGGTCGCTCGCCGCGAGCTCCACGCCGAGCAGCGCGTTGAGCAGGGTCGACTTGCCCGCCTTGAGCTTCCCTGCGAGCGCCACCTGGAGCGGCGCGTCCATCCGCTCCACCTCGCGCTCGAGCGCGGCGACGGCGTCCGGGACCTCCGCGTACGCCCTCTGGGCGCGGCGCACCAGGTCGTGGACCTCCCCGCCGTCCGGCTCGGGGTCACGCCGGGACCCCGACGGGCTCGACCCGGTGCTCGCCCAACCGCAGCGCGGCGGCGCGGACGTCCTCGATCCGGGCGACCGCCGCGCGGGCAGCGGCGACGCGGCCGGACCGGTCCGCCTCGCCCGCGCTCGCCGCCTCGCGTGCCGTGCGCACCGAGTCGTCGAGCGAGCGGTACAGCTCCTCGGCGGTGGTCGTGAAGTGGTCACGCAGGACCCGCTGCATGGCGCGCAGCCGGTCCTTGGAGTCCTTGCCCACCTGGAACACGACCTCGTCGACGTGGCGCCGGACCGCCGCCTTGGCCTCCGCCTGACGTCGCTTGACGCGCGCCTTCTTGTCGTCCCGATACGCCTTGCCGCCCATGATCACGCCGATGCCCACGGAGAACGGGTTGATGATCGACATGCCGAAGGCGACCAGCGTCACCATGCCGAACATGAGGATCCCGCCGTAGGACCCCCGCAGGGCGATCAGCGCCTTCTGCGTCGGTCCGACCCGCTCGACCTCGACGCGCTCGAGCCGTGCGACGAGGTCCAGCGCCTCCTGGCTGTCGCCGTGCACGAGCTCGGGCAGCGCGACGTCGCCCTGCCGGTCGAAGTGCTCGCCGACCTGCTTGGCGAGCCACTGCGCGCGCTCGTGGGCCCACACGAAGTTCGCTGCGACGGCCGAGGCGATCCGCTGCACGAGCCAGTCGTCGAAGTCCTCCCAGACCATGCCGGGATCGGCGGTGTCGATGGCCTCCTCGGCCTCGCGGGTGATCTTGCGCAGCCGGTCCCGCAGGTCGTAGTCGATGTCGGCGGCGAGGTCGGCGACGCCGTCGCCGAGGGTCTGCTGCCACCGTGCCGAGCGGCGACGCAGCTCACCGGTGGCCTCGCGCGCGGCGACGAGGTCCTCGATCATCGCCGTGCTGCCCGCCGGATCCTGGAGCGCACCGAGCTCCGCGCGCGCCGACATCAGCAGGTGGTCGGTCACCGCGAGGACGTCGTGCGTGGTGGACCGCCGCGCCAGCGTGCCGGCGTGGCCGACGACGTCGTCACGCAGGTGGCGCACGAGGTCGCCGAACCCCGACTCCTCGTGCAGCTCGGCGTCCTTCGTGCGCGCGGCGTGCAGGCGGAGCGTGGACGACACCGGCATCAGCCGCACACGTGCCCCGGCCGCCGCCAGGTGGCCGCGGTCGAGCTCCGCGACCTGGCGCCAGTGGGGGTACAGGTCGATCTTGGTCAGCACGCACGCGACGTTGGGGCACAGCCGCATCGCCTGGTCGAGGAACTCCAGCTCGGGCTCGGAGTACTCCTGCGCGGCGTCCGAGACCAGCAGCACGGCGTCCGCGCTCGGCAGCGCCGCCATCGTGTTCGCCGCGTGCGTCGACCCCAGACCCCCCACCCCCGGGGTGTCGACGAGCACGAGCCCGTCCGCGAGCAGCCGCCGCGGCAGCGTCACCTCGGCGTACGCGAGCCGGCGCGCGTTCCCGGGGTTCCCGAGCTCGGACACGTGCTCGGGTAACGACTCCAGCGGGACCTCGACCCGGGTCGCCGGGGCCGTCGGCGTGCCGGGGTCCTCGGGGGCGTCCGGCGGCGCCAGGACGAGGGTGGCCGACGGCGTCTCGCCGTGGGCCACGACGGTGGGGACCGACGTCGCGACGTCGTCGTCGACCGGGCAGACGGGCGCGTTGACCAGCGCGTTGACCAGCTGGCTCTTGCCCTGCTTGAACTCGCCGACCACGAGGACGCGTACGTGCGGGTCGCGCAGGCGGCGCCGGGCGGCGTCCAGCCGTGCGAGCAGGTCGGGTCGTCCGGCGTCCGCCGTCACGTCGGCGGCGCGGTCGAGCAGGTCGGCAAGAGGTTCCACGTGCAGCTCCCGGTGTGTCGGACCCGAGTAACGCACTGCACAGGCCGGTCCCGCAACACCCCCGGGCGGGGTGGTGCGGGACCGGTCGTGCGAACCGTGCGGCCGGTGCGGCCTCAGATCAGCGGCTCATCCTCACCGACCGGGACCTGCGCGTCCAGGTCGACCGAGTTGTCGGAGTTGTCCGAGTTGTCGCTGTTGTCGCTGTTGTCGTCGATGACGACGTCGTCGTAGCCGTCGTCGTCGGAGTTGTCGCTGTTGTCGACGACCGAGTTGTCGACCACCGAGTTGTCGGAGTTGTCCGAGCTGTCGGCCACCGAGTTGTCCGAGTTGTCAGAGTTGTCGACCACCGAGTTGTCGGAGTTGTCGGAGCTGTCCACCACCGAGTTGTCCGAGTTGTCAGAGTTGTCGACCACCGAGTTGTCCGAGTTGTCGGAGCTGTCGGCCACCGAGTTGTCGGAGTTGTCGGAGTTGTCGACGAGGGAGTTGTCGACCACGGAGTTGTCGCTGTTGTCCGAGTTGTCGACGATCGAGTTGTCGACCACGGAGTTGTCGCTGTTGTCCGAGTTGTCTCTGTTGTCAGAGTTGTCGCTGTTGTCCGAGTTGTCGACGATCGAGTTGTCGACCACGGAGTTGTCGCTGTTGTCCGAGTTATCGGAGTTGTCGCTGTTGTCGGAGTTGTCGACGACCGAGTTGTCCGAGTTGTCGCTGTTGTCGACCACCGAGTTGTCGGAGTTGTCCGAGGAGTCGCGGACGGAGTTGTCGGAGTTGTCGGAGTTGTCGACCACCGAGTTGTCGCTGTTGTCGGAGTTGTCGCTGTTGTCCGAGCTGTCGTGCACCGAGTTGTCGCTGTTGTCGGAGTTGTCCGAGCTGTCGGAGTTGTCGCTGTGGTCGGAGCTGTCGGTGTTGCCGACGACGTTGCCCTCACCCAGCACGTTGCCGGTCCCGACGACCGCGGGGCCGCTGACGTCGCCGCCGGCGGCGATGCCGCCGTTGGACACCACGGGGTGGATGTCGAACATCTGGTCCACGTCACCCTCGGCCCAGATGTTCTGGTTCACCGAGGCATCGACGATGGTGTCGCGGTCGTCGATGACCGTGGAGTTGTAGGTGTAGGTGGTGATGAGGTTCTGCAGCTGCGGGACGACGTCGTCCCCGCCCCCGGTCGACGTCGCCGGGGCGACCGCGGCCGGGGCAGCCGCCACCGGTGCCGCCACGGCGGGGGCCGCGCTGACCGTCCCGCCGCCGCCGGAGCTGCCGCCCGAGCCGCTCAGCGTCGCCGAGGCGGTGTTCCCTCCGGTGTCGTACGCGCGGTCCATGCTCACCGGCGACTGGTCGAGGACGACCGGGATGACGTCGTCGAGGTCGGCGGACGTGATGTCTCCCAGGCCGGCGTCCTCGAGGGCGCCCTGGGGGTCGTCGGAGAACGCCTGAGCGGCCTCCGGGTCGCGGAGCAGGCCGAGGATGAAGTCGAGGAGCGTGCTGGCTACGTGCGGCATGTCGATCCCTCTCGCGGTGATGTCGGGCGTGCTGCCCACCCAGGGACGCTAGGGACCGCCATCGCCGGGGGTATCGGGGACCTCCCCCACTTCCGGCGTGCCGTTAGGGGATGCGGCAGGTGACCGAACCGGGTGAAAGGGACGAACCGGCTGGTCGTGAGCGTGCCCGCCGGGGCATCATGGGCGCCGCACCCGGCCGCGACGTCGCAACCGAGGTGGTCTGCTCAGGGGGAGGGCCAGCATGGGGTTCACGCTCGGCGTCGACCTCGCCGGCACCCGCCCCGTCCTGGCGTTCGGCGATCCCGGCACCCAGCCCGTCCCCGAGCGCACCGACGGGACCCGCCCCGGCGTCGTGCCGGCACCACCCGGGCACCTCGACGCCTCTGCAGCCCCCGTCGCCGACCCCCTGCCCCCGACGCGGACGCCCCGTCGCACGACGCGCTCCCCGACCTGCTCGAACGCGTGGGGGGCCTGGACCTCCAGCACGGCGGCCGGACTCCCCGCACGTCGAGCTCGCCGACCTGGTCGAGCAGTGCACCCGCGCCGCGACCCGGACCCGGGGTGCACGCCCCGACGCCGTCGTGGTCAGCCACCCCGCGGAGTGGGGCCCCTACCGCACCGACCTCCTCGCCGGCGCCCTCGCGGACCGCCACCTGCCGCCGTTCTCCCTCGTCGCGGACGCATGCGCGATCGTCCGGCACGCCGTCGCGTCCGGGCGGCTGCGCCTGCCCGGACCGGCTCACGTCGCCGTCCTGGACGTCCGCGAGGAGCACACGTCGGTCGCCGTCGTCGCCGTGCCGGTGGCCGCGCCCGTCGCCGCCCGTGGTGCAGCGTCCGGGGACGGACCCGTGCTGGTGGGCGCCCCCCGCCTCCTGGCGGATCTCGGCGCCGCCGACCTCGACGACGCCGTGCTCGGGCACGTACGCCGCGTGGCCGGCGCCGGCGAGGCCGACGACGCCCCGCGGCTGGACCGGGACTCCGCCGCAGCGCTGCGGCAGGCGTGCCGGCGCGCGGCGGACGCACTCCTCGACGGCGCCGCGGCGGTGGTCCGGTACCCCGCACCGGAGGGCCCGCGTGACGTGCGCGTCGTGCCCGCCGACCTGGACGCACGACTGCGACCACGTGGCACCCGCACCGCCGGTGGCGCTGCGGCCGCCGTGGCGGCGCTCGTCCCGGCCGGTGTCGACGCCGTCCTGCTCACCGGGCGGCCCGCGGCACTGCCGCTGCTGACCGAGCTCGTCGCGCAGCGGTTCGACGCCCCGATCACGGCCCTGCCCGGGGACGCCGAGGCGGCAGCCCTGGGCGCAGCCGCGACGCCGCCCGGCACCACCGCCCAGCCCAGCGCGAGCCGCCGGGCGCGACACCGCGCCGGGGCGGCGGACAGCGACGAGCCGCGCCACAGCCGCCGGCGCGCGCCGGGCAGCCGCCGCGGCCGACGGCGCCCGGCCACCGCGGTGGCCGGCCTGGGCGTCGTCGCCCTCGGGGTGCTCGCGGTCGCCGTCTCCGACGACGCGTCCGCGGCCGACGACGCGTCCCGGCGGCCGGCGCACGAGGTGACCGACGAGCGTCCGCGGACGGGAGCGGTCGGCGGATGACCACGACGGTGGGCAACGACCAGCGACCGGCGCCGTCCGGGGCCGCCGTGAGTGGCCACGCCGGGCTGGCACCCACGGCGGTCGATCCCGGTCGACCGACGACGCCGTCGCCGCCGTCCACGCCGGGCGCCACCGACCCGGTCTGCGCCCACCCGGTGCTCCGGCGGACCCTGACGTGGGTGACGGACGCCCCCGACGCCCCGCTGCTGCTCGTGGTGTGCGGGCCCGGCGGGACCGGCAAGTCCGCCGCGCTGATCGCCCTGCGAGCGGCCTACCGCTCGACCGGGACGACGGTGGTGACCGTGCGGGGGCGGGCGGGAGTCCGCCTCGCCGACCTGCAGCAGGCCGGCGACCGACCGGTGCTGGTCGACGACGCGCACCTCCTGCCCGCCGACGTCCTCGCGTGGTTGACCGACCGGGCCGACGACCCCACCGGGCGGCTCGTCCTGGCGACGCGGCCGTGGCCGCGACCCACCGGGCTGGACGACCTCGTCCACGAGGCCGACGCCCGCGCCGCGGTGGTCGAGCTCGGTCCGCTGGACCGGTCCGGGGTGGCGGCGCTCGCGACGCATCGGCTCGGGCGCACCCCGCCGTCGTCGCTGGTCGACCACCTGACGCACCTGACGGCGGGGCAGCCCCGGCTCGTCGAGCTCGTGCTGAGCGGCGGGTCGACCGAGCGGGTGACGGCGGCGTCCGGCACACCGCTGCCGCCGGCACTGCTCGCCCGGCTCGACGCCGATCTCGGCCCCGCCCGGGCGCCCGGGCGCAGCGTCGTGCTGGCGCTCGCGCTCGGCGGCTCGGCCCTCCCCGCCGTCCTGTCCCCCGCCCTGGGGCTGTCCCCGGACGAGGTGGCCGACGCGCTGCAGGGCGCCCGTGCGGCGGGGCTGCTGCGCGACGACGGGACGGTGGTCCCGGTCGTCGGCGAGGCGGTGCTCGCGGCGTGCCCGGCGGACGGCGTGCGGTCGGTGCTCGAGGCGCTGCTCCGCGCCGAGACGGACCGCGGTCACGGCCCGACGGAGGTCGTCCGGCGCTTCGGTGGCGCACCGGTGCGGTCCGCCGCCCTCGCCACCGCGCTCCGCGAGGCGGGCGAGGCGCTCCGCGCGACGGACCCGGCACGCGCCGCCGCCCTCCTGGGGGCGGCCGTGGACGCCGGCGACCCCGACCCGCGGACCGCCGTCCGGCAGGCCGAGTGCGCGGGGCTCGCCGGGGACCTCACCGGCGCGCTCGCCACCGCCGACGCCGTCCTGCGCGCCGGGACGGGGCCCGCATCCGCCCCCGCCGTCGGTGTGGCGGCCGCCGTGCTCGCCCACCGGGGACGGCTGCGGACCGCCGCGACCCTCTACGCGGGGATCGGCGTCCGCGATGCCACGACGAGCGACGGCGCCGCCGCCGTCGTGGTCGTGGCGGCCGGGGGCACCGGGACCACGGCGACCGGTCCCGGGTCGCCGGCGGCGCGGGACACGGGCGCGGCGCAGGGGACGACGGTGCACGACGCCGCCTCGGGCCTGCTCGCGCAGGGCGTGCGGGAGTCCGTGGTCGGCGACGGTCGACGGTGCCTGGCCACCCTCGCCCAGGCTTCGGTCCTGCTCGGCGACGACGCCCGCTCCACGCTGCTCCCCGAGACGCCGGCGGCGCTCGGCGCCCTCGCCGCGCTCGGGGCCGGCGAGCCCGGGCACGCCGAGCGTGTGCTGCACCAGGCGCTGGTGACCGGCGAGGGCGGCCCCGTCGCCCAGCCGCGCCACCACCTGCTCCTGGCCTGGACCGCGATGCTCGGCGGCCGGGGCGACGAGTCACGCGAGCACCTCGCCCGTGCGGCGTCGACCGGGATGCCCGGTGCCGAGCGCGACGACCTGATGCGGCACGCAGTGACCGTGGGCCTCGCGAGACGATCGCACGACCTCGGCGCGCTGGCACGTGAGTGGCCGGTGGCCTGGGAGGCGCTGCTGCGCCACGGCGTGGACCTCACCGCGCTGCAGCCGCTCGGCGAGCTCGTCGTCGCCGCCGCACGGCTCGACCGGAGCCACGCGGTGGCGCCCCAGCTGCAGGACGCGCGCGACCTCCTCGCCCGGCTCAGGGAGCCGGCGCTGTGGGCGGCGCCGCTGCACTGGGCCGGTGTGCGTGCCGCGATCGTCGCCGAGCGGCCCGAGGCGGTGGGTCCCCATGCCGCGGCGCTCGTCCAGGGCGCGGCGGTCAGCCGGTACGCGGCGATGCTCGCGGACGCGGGCCGGGTGTGGGTGCAGGTGCTGGCCGGGCGGATCGAGACGACCGCCGTCGAACGCGCCGCCCGCCGGCTGCACGCGGCCGGACTCGGCTGGGACGGGGCGCGCCTGGCCGCGCACGCAGCCACCCGGACCGACGACCAGCGCAGCGGCGGCCAGCTCATGCAGCTCGCCCGGGATCTGCACCGCGGGGCCGACCGCGCCGCCGCACCGGGTGACGACCCGGTGCTGCGGACGTCGTCCCCTCCGGTCGGCGCACCGTCCGCCGTCGGACCCGCTGCTCGGGACGGCCTGTCCACGGCGACGGGTCCGACGGGTGCGGCGGTGGCCGCTGCCGCCGCGGTGACGGCCACGGCCACGGTGCATGCGGCGGTGCAGGCGGCGGTGCAGGCACCTGCCCTGCCGGGGCCGTCGGTCACGCGACGGGCCGATCCGCCGCCAGGCCCCGCGGACGCGGCGGACCCGTCGCGACCGGCGACGTCGGCGGCGTCGTCCGGCTCGCCGGCCCGGTGGGAGCCCGACGCGGCGACCGTGCCCGCCGGGCGTGGCGCGGCGTCGACGGCCTCGCCGCCGAGGACGGCGCGTGGTGGGGCTGCGCGCGCCCGGACCGGTGGCTCCGCGGCACCCGAGCCGGCGATCCACCTCTCCGATCGCGAGATCGAGGTCGCGCGGCTCGTGGTGGCCGGACACACCTACCGGGAGATCTCCGAGCGGCTCTACATCTCCCCCGGACGATCGAGCACCACGTCGCGCGCATGCGCCAGCGGCTCGGCCTGGACTCCCGAGCGGCCCTGCTGGCGCACCTGCGGGTGCGGCTGGCTCCCGACCTGCCGCGCTGAGGACGCCCAGCCGTCCGTCCGGAGGGGCCACGGCCCGTGCGGGCTAGCCGGCGACGGGGAGCACGTGACCCGCGCGGTCCGGGTCGAGGTCGCCGGTGTGACCGGCCGCGACGGCACGCCGTCCCAGCACGATCGTGTAGACCCAGAAGGCCGCCAGCGCGGCGGCGCCGACCGTGATCTTGACCCCCCATGGCAGGGACGACCCGGTGATGAAGCCCTCGATGAGCCCGGAGACCGCCAGCACACCGACCAGCCCGATCGCGACCGTGAACAGCGCGCGGCCCTCCTCGGCGAGCGCACGCGCCCGGGGGCGACGACCGGGGTCGACCCAGGTCCAGAACAGGCGGAGCCCGGCGGCGCCGGCGACGAACACCGCGGTGAGCTCGAGCAGGCCGTGCGGAGCGATGAGGGACAGGAAGATGTCGAGCCGTCCCTCGTCGGCCATCATCCCGCCGGTCGCACCGACCATCACGGCGTTGCTCGCCAGGACGTACAGCGGCCAGACCCCGCTGATGCCCAGACCGACGCACTGCGCCGCGATCCAGGCGTTGTTGGTCCACACCATCGCAGCGAAGCCGGCGGAGGGGTCGTAGTACTGGGCGAAGGCGTCCTCGGCGTAACTGCGACGTTCGCTCGGCGTGCCCATCGCCGCCAGTGCATCCGGGTCGGTCGCGACCCAGAACCCCGCGACGACCCCGACGAGCAGGCACGCGGCCGTGACCGTCACCGTCCACCACCGGATCCGGTAGAGGGCCGCGGGCAGCGACAGGACCACGAACCGGGTGACGTCGCCCCAGGCGGGCTCGTGCGCGCCGGCGATCGCGCTGCGTGCGCGGCCCAGGACGTCCGACAGGTGGGCGACCGTCGCGGCGTCCGGCGCGGCCGACCGGACGGTGGACAGGTCGGTCGCCACCGCCTGGTAGAGGCGGACCAGCTCGTCCGCCTCCGCGCCGTCGAGCCGTCGTCGCCGGGTCAGCTCCTCCAGGCGCGTCCACTGCCCGGTGCGCACGGCCACGAAGGCGTCGAGGTCCACGCCGGATACCCTGCCACAGCGCCCGTGCGCGGCCGGCGTCGCCCCGCCCGCCGGCCCGGCGGCGCGACCGGTGACGACGGGGCGCGGACCGGTGACGACGGACGGACGGAGCGGTGGATGACCGAGGGGATCCTGACCGGCGAGGGCGTGCTGCTCGACTCGCGGCCGGCGTCCTTCGCGAGCCGGCTGCTCGCGGGACTGCTCGACGTCCTCGTGCTGGGCACCGTGGTGATCGGGATCGTGGTCGTCCTCGGGGTGGTGGCCCCGGAGCTGGACGAGCAGACGGGCCAGGCCCTGCTGGTGGTCGCGCTCGTCCTGGTCATGGTCGTGGTGCCGACCGCCGTCGAGACGCTCACCCGCGGCCGGTCGCTGGGCAAGCTCGCCGCCGGCATCCGGATCGTGCGCGACGACGGCGGTCCGGTGCGCTTCCGGCAGGCCTTCGTCCGGGCGCTCACGGGGGTCGGTGAGCTGTGGCTCACCCTCGCGTCGGTCGCGCTCATCACGTCGATGGTCAACGACCAGGGCAAGCGGGTCGGCGACATCCTGGCCGGGACCTACGCCGTCCGGGTGCGCGGAGCGGTGCGCACGCTCCCGCCGCTGACCATGCCGCCCCCGCTCGCCGGCTGGGCGCGGTCGGCGGACATGGGCCGCCTGCCGGACGGTCTGGCGCTGTCGGTGCGGCAGTTCCTCGGGCGGGCCGCGACCCTGCACCCGGCGTCGCGGGTGGCGATGCGGGACCGGCTGACCGCGGAGGTGGCACGGTACGTCGCCCCGCCGCCGCCACCCGGGGCACCGCCGGAGGCGTTCCTGGCCGCGGTGCTCGTCGAGCGGCGCGACCGCGAGTACGCGTCGGCCAGCCGAGCCGCCGAGGCGGCGCGCGCCGAGGCGCAGGCCCTGCAGCGGCTCCCGCACTCCGTGCCCGACCCGGTCGACTAGGGCGCCGGTGCCCGGCCGGTGACACGACGACGCCCGGCCGGAAAACCGGCCGGGCGTCGTCGGTGGTGCGCCGCGGTCGTGCGCGGGTGGTGCGTCGCGGTCAGTACCGGTAGTGCTCGGGCTTGTACGGCCCCGCCGCGTCGATCCCGAGGTACTCGGCCTGCGTCTTGGACAGCTCGGTGAGCCGGGCGCCGAGGGCGTCCAGGTGCAGGCGCGCGACCTTCTCGTCGAGCACCTTGGGCAGGCGGTACACGCCCACCGGGTACTCGTCCTGCTTCGTGAAGAGCTCGATCTGGGCGATCACCTGGTTGGTGAACGAGCTGCTCATGACGAACGAGGGGTGGCCGGTCGCGTTGCCCAGGTTCAGCAGGCGCCCCTCGGACAGCACGATGATCGAGTGGCCGTCGGGGAAGGTCCACTCGTGGACCTGCGGCTTGATCTCGACCCGCTCGACGCCGGGCAGCGCGGCGAGCCCGGCCATCTCGATCTCGTTGTCGAAGTGGCCGATGTTGCCGACGATCGCCTTGTTCTTCATGCCCTGCATGTGCTCGGCCGTGATGACGTCGCGGTTGCCGGTCGTGGTGATGAAGAAGTCCGCCTGGTCCAGGACGTCCTCGATGCGCACGACCTGGTAGCCGTCCATCGCGGCCTGGAGCGCGCAGATCGGGTCGACCTCGGAGACGACGACGCGTGCGCCCTGCCCGCGCAGCGCCTCGGCCGCCCCTTGCCGACGTCGCCGTAGCCGGCGACGAACGCGACCTTGCCGCCCATGAGGACATCCGTGGCGCGGTTGATGCCGTCCGGCAGGGAGTGCCGGATGCCGTACTTGTTGTCGAACTTCGACTTGGTGACCGAGTCGTTGACGTTGATCGCCGGGAACAGCAGCTGACCGGCCTCGAACAGCTGGTACAGCCGGTGCACCCCGGTCGTGGTCTCCTCGGTGACGCCCTGGATCTCGGCCGCGATGCGGGTCCACCGCTGCGGGTCGACCGCGAGCGACCGGCGCAGCACGCCGAGGATGAGGTTGTACTCCTCGGAGTAACCGGCATCACCCGGGGTGCCGTCGGACGGCACCGCGCCCAGGCCCTCGAACTCGGCGCCCTTGTGGACGAGGAGCGTGGCGTCGCCGCCGTCGTCCAGGATCATGTTGGGCCGCTGGTCACCGGGCCACACCAGGATCTGCTCCGTGCACTCCCAGTACTCCTCGAGCGACTCGCCCTTCCAGGCGAAGACCGGGACACCCGAGGGCGCCTCGGGGGTTCCACCGCCGACGACGACGGCGGCCGCGGCCTCGTCCTGGGTGGAGAAGATGTTGCACGACGCCCAGCGGACCTCCGCGCCGAGCGCGGTGAGGGTCTCGATGAGCACGGCGGTCTGGACCGTCATGTGGATCGACCCGGCGATGCGGGCGCCGGCCAGCGGCTGCGACGCGGCGTACTCCTCGCGCAGAGCCATCAGGCCCGGCATCTCGTGCTCGGCGAGCCGGATCTGGTGGCGGCCCGCGGCGGCCAGGGACAGGTCGCGGACCTTGTACCGGCCGGGGACCTCGTGGAACGTGGACAGGGTGGTCATGGCACTCCGATGCTGCTGGACGAGGTGGTGGGCACGGCGAGACCTCGGCCGGAGCCGTCGCCTCACGATCTCGCCCGGCGCAGCCCGTCTGGGCCGTGGGCATCACCGACGCCGCGCGCGACCATCGTAACGTCGCGCCCATCGCCGCTGTTCCCGCCCGTGGGTCGGTCGGGGGGCAGCGGCGCGACCGCCCCGGACGCGGCGGCGCGGCGCCCCCGGTCGTGTCCGCAACCGAGGGGCGCCGCACCGATGCCGGCGATGATCCGCCGTCACCGTGGCGGACGTGTCAGCCGCCCAGCGCGACGTCCACCGTCGTCGGACCCGACACCTGCACCACCGTCGCGGACTCGAACGCCGCACCACCCAGCCACCGGTTGGCGAACCCCGGCTCGTTCGGCTGCACGTAGAGCTTGTACGACCCCGCCGGCAGCCCGGTGAGGCTGTACCGACCATCCGCACCGGTCGTCGCATTCTTCACCCACACCCGACCGTCCGCGGTGTACGCATTCACCGACACCCCCGACAACGGACCAGACCCGGTGCTCACCACACCCGACACGCTCCCCGCAGCCGTCAGCGCGACGTCCACCGTCGTCGGACCCGACACCTGCACCACCGTCGCGGACTCGAACGCCGCACCACCCAGCCACCGGTTGGCGAACCCCGGCTCGTTCGGCTGCACGTAGAGCTTGTACGACCCCGCCGGCAGCCCGGTGAGGCTGTACCGACCATCCGCACCGGTCGTCGCATTCTTCACCCACACCCGACCGTCCGCGGTGTACGCATTCACCGACACCCCCGACAACGGACCAGACCCGGTGCTCACCACACCCGACACGCTCCCCGCAGCCGTCAGCGCGACGTCCACCGTCGTCGGACCCGACACCTGCACCACCGTCGCGGACTCGAACGCCGCACCACCCAGCCACCGGTTGGCGAACCCCGGCTCGTTCGGCTGCACGTAGAGCTTGTACGACCCCGCCGGCAGCCCGGTGAGGCTGTACCGACCATCCGCACCGGTCGTCGCATTCTTCACCCACACCCGACCGTCCGCGGTGTACGCATTCACCGACACCCCCGACAACGGACCAGACCCGGTGCTCACCACACCCGACACGCTCCCCGCAGCCGTCAGCGCGACGTCCACCGTCGTCGGACCCGACACCTGCACCACCGTCGCGGACTCGAACGCCGCACCACCCAGCCACCGGTTGGCGAACCCCGGCTCGTTCGGCTGCACGTAGAGCTTGTACGACCCCGCCGGCAGCCCGGTGAGGCTGTACCGACCATCCGCACCGGTCGTCGCATTCTTCACCCACACCCGACCGTCCGCGGTGTACGCATTCACCGACACCCCCGACAACGGACCAGACCCGGTGCTCACCACACCCGACACGCTCCCCGCAGCCGTCAGCGCGACGTCCACCGTCGTCGGACCCGACACCTGCACCACCGTCGCGGACTCGAACGCCGCACCACCCAGCCACCGGTTGGCGAACCCCGGCTCGTTCGGCTGCACGTAGAGCTTGTACGACCCCGCCGGCAGCCCGGTGAGGCTGTACCGACCATCCGCACCGGTCGTCGCATTCTTCACCCACACCCGACCGTCCGCGGTGTACGCATTCACCGACACCCCCGACAACGGACCAGACCCGGTGCTCACCACACCGGTGAGGGTGGCGCCCGCCTGCTGCGTGGTGAACGTCGACGTGGTGGCGGACAGCGGGATGCCGGCCGCGTTGACGATCGTCGAGCTCAGCCGGACGGTGTACGCCGCGCCCGCCTCGAGGTCGGCGTCCGGGTCCAGGGTGGCGACCCGGGTGGCGTCGTCGTACGTCACCGTCGCCGGCACGGGTCCCGCGTCGGCCTCGAGCGTGAAGGACGTCGGGTCAACCCCGGTGACCGGCACGTCGAAGGTCGCTGTCACGGTGGAGTCCGCCGGCACTCCGGTGGCACCGGACGCCGGGGACACGGTGACCGTCGGTGCCCCCGCCGTGGTGAAGCTCCACGTACGCTGGGCCGTAACCACCGGGTTGCCGGCGAGGTCGCGTACGTCGGTCGTGAAGGTCACGGTGTACCGGGTGCCGGCCGCGAGGTCGCCGTCCGGGTCGAGGACCGCCGTGGAGCTGGCGGCGTCGTAGGACACCGCCGCCGGCACGAGATCGCCCGGGGCCTCGGCGAGGCGCAGCGTGAACGACTCCCCGCCCACGCCCGCCATCGCCTCGCTGAACTTCGCGGAGACGCTGACCGTCGTCGGGATCCCGGAGGAGTCCGGCGCCGGGCTGACGACGGCCGTCGGGTCCTGCCCGTCCCCGGTCGTGAAGGTCCACGTCGTCTCCACGAGACTGTTCCCGACGGCGTCCTGGATGGCCCCGGTGAGCGTCACGGTGTACCGCGTGTTCGGCGCGAGGTCGGCGTCCGGGTCGAGGGCGGCCGAGCGGGTCGTCTCGTCGTACGTCACCGCGGCCGGCACCGCGCTGCCTCCGTCGGGACGCACGGTGAAGGACGTGCCGCTCACCCCGGTGACGGGCTCGCTGAACATCGCCCAGACGTTGCCCGAGATCGCGGCGCCGACGGCAGCCACGTCCGGCGTCCGGTCGGTCACCACGGGGGCGATCCCGGCACCGGTGGTGAAGGACCACGACACCGGGGCGAGGGCGACGCCGCGGGTGTCCCGGACCCCGGAGGACAGGCTGACGGTGTACGCCGTCCCGCCCGCGAGCTCGACGTCCGGGTCGAGCGTCGCCACCAGCGTGTCGGGGTCGTACTCCACCGTCGCCGGGATCGGGGTGCCGGCGCGGGCGAGCATGATCGTCGACGCGTCGACCCCCGTCACCGGCTCGCTGAACCGGACGATCACGTCGGTCATCGGCGACACCTCGGTGCCGTCGACGGCCGGCGTCCGCTCGACCACCGTCGGCGGGACGGCGGGCGCGAGCGGCTGCACCTCGTTCGACCGCTCGGACTCCGGACCCGCACCCGCCGCGTTGGTCGCGACGACGCGGAACGTGTACGCCGTGCCGTTGGTCAGGCCCGTGACCGTTCCTGCGGTCGCGTCCCCGGCGACGGTCGCCGTGGTGGCGACGACGTCGGGCGCGGCCTGGGTGTAGGCGCGGATCGTGTACCCCGTGATCGGACCGTTCCCGCTCACGGCGGGCGCGGTCCACGACACCGTGGCCGAGGCGTCCCCGGCGGTGGCCTGACCGATGGTCGGTGCGCCGGGCGTGTCCTGCCAGCCGAGGTAGCCGCCCATGGGGGTCGGCAGCACGGCGCTCGCCGCCCCGCTCGTCCAGCCGGACAGCTCCCCGGCGTAGGACTGGAGCTGCATCCCGCTCGTGGAGGTCCCGTTCGGCACCGTGACCGGGACGTCGGCGTCCGCGTCGGGGACGTGGAGGCCGTCCGCGTCGATGTACGCGATGACGTCGTCGTTGATCGCGCCCCAGGAGGTGAGCCGATCCAGCGCGAGCTCCTGCCCGGCCATGTCCGTCCGGACGATCGGGGCGTTGTCGGCGTACAGCGACCGGTACTTCGTCAGGATGCCCTCCACGACGGGGTACAGCACGCCGTCCTCGGCCAGGTTGCCCTGGTGCGAGTAGAACGGCGCCGGGTCGTTGTCGAGGATGAAGCTCAACGCGTTGCGGACCTCGAGGGGCCGCAGGTAGGTGTCGAAGCTGACCTTCGCCTCGTCCGAGGTGCCGGCCGGCAGCGGGTCGATGCACGTGCTGGTCGCCGGGTTGTCCTCGCAGATGCCGCTGCCGCCGTCTGCCCGGGAGTTGTAGATCCAGTTGTACTCGTCGATGAGCTCCTGGAACGTGGCCGTGTTGTAGAAGATGTTCATCGGGTGGCGCGGCACGGTGACCGCGGACCCGACGGTCCGTGCCACCGTCTCGCGCGACGCGTCGCCCGCGATCTGGGCGATGCCCAGCTCGCTGAGGACCGGCCCGAAGAACGGGTTGTCGTCCGGCTGCTGCGGGAGCGTCCGCAGACCCGAGTGCTCGCCCGTGACCAGCTCGGCGGGGTCGAGGTCCGTCAGCCCGTTCGCCGCCCCCCAGGCGAGGTTGTCGGCGATCTCCTGGCGCAGGCGGCCGGCGGACATCCACAGGGTGCCCCCGCTCATCTCCGCCTCGATCTCCGGGTCCTCGCGGGGGCCGTCACCTTCGCTCGTCGCGCAGCGCCAGCTCTGGCCCGGCGACGTCGGCACGATCTGGATGCACCCGAGGTACGGGTGGGAGTAGGTGTGGTTGATCCACGGGAACTCGCTCTGCGCGGCGAGGAACGCGTCGGTGAGCGGGTCGGCGCCGCCGTGCCCGGCCTTCCACTCGACGCTGCCGGCGGCGTTGTAGGCCATGTCCATCGCGAAGTCGTTCGCGTCCTGCCACTGCGTCAGGCGGGTGACGTCCTCGGCGGTCATCCGGATGTCCGGGGCGGTCAGCTCCGGGTCGTCGCAGTGGTCGCCCGGCGTGCAGTTCCCGGTGATGCTCCACCGGCTGGTGCTCATGAAGACGTCGTCGACATGCACGGCGAAGTAGTTCCGCTGGTGGCCCAGGTGGATCCCGCGCGTCAGCCACGTGACGATGCCCGGCGCGACCGCGTTGTACCACTGCATGTACGGGTTGTAGGCGGCGGTGAGGGTGAGCTCCTCCCGACCGTCGTGCGCGTAGACGCCGGCCAGGACGCCGGTGTGGTCCCCGGTCGTGGCGGTCAGCAGCGGCGTGAACGACTCCCCGCCGGCAGCGTCGCCGCCGGCTCGGCGAGGTAGCCGTACACCTCGAGGCCCGGGTCGAAGTCGTCGATGGTGAGCGGGCCGTCGAGGTACGCGAACGGCCCGGCCCGGCCCGCGGCGGTCACGGACGCCGGGGAGCCGTCGAGCTCACCGGCGAAGGTCGGTGCCGAGAAGCCCATCGTCGCGCCCGGGTAGTCGTACGCGTTCACCTGCCGGATCCCGTAGGTCCGCTCGTAGGCGACGAGAGCGTCCTCTCGGCGGCCGGCAGCCCTCCGCCGGACTGGTTGGGCAGGACGACGCCCTGGAACTTGGCCCGGCCGGCTCCGGCGTCGGCGAGGAAGTCCGCGTCGATCGCGGGACGACCCGTCGGGTTCGCCGTGACCTTCGTGTACGGCACGCCCTCCCGATCCATCTGGGCCGCGATGGCCTCGACCGAGACGTCCCCGTTGCTGATCACGAGGACCCGGAGGTCCACCCGCGACGTCGCCGCCTGGGCTGCGGTCACCGGCAGGAGAACCGAGATGAGCACGGCGGCCACGGTGAAGGCGATCGCCCGCCATGCTGCTGCCACGCGGGACTGGGTCGACTGGTGCATGGAGATCCTCGGGTGTGGGGAGGCGCTGTACCTCGGCGTGCGGTGGCACGGACGGGCAACCTCCGGTACGGGCCGCCTCGCGTTGCGACTGTACGAGCATCGGGGTGATTTAGGTAGGTATGTCCGTTTTTGATGGCTTTGCCCCGCTCTCCGGTGGTACTACTTGCCACGGCGTTCGCGCCGCCCGGCCGGTCGACCGGCGTACAGAACGGCACCGTGCCCACTCGTCGTGGCGCACGGTCCAGGCCGTCACCGGGCTTCCTTGGGGGAGGACTGCCGATGTGCGGAATCGTTGCCTGTCGCCGGGGTGACCGCGCCCAGGACTTCCTGCTCCCGGCGCTGCGCCGCCTGGAGTACCGCGGCTACGACTCCGCAGGGGTGACGGTCACCTCACCCGGTCGGGCGACACCGCTCACCGTCCGGTCCGTCGGTCGGCTGTGCGCGCTCACGAGCCGGGTCATGGACGACGGGCTGCCCGACGACTGCGGGACGGGCATCGGACACACGCGCTGGGCGACGCACGGACGCGTCTCGGAGGAGAACGCACACCCGCACGTCGACTGCGCGGGCAGCGTCGCGGTCGTCCACAACGGCATCATCGACAACGCCGACGAGCTGCGTGCCCGCCTCGAGCGCCGTGGCCACGCGTTCCGCTCCCAGGTGGACACGGAGGTCGTCGCACACCTGGTCGAGGAGGGGCTGTCCCGGGGCGTGCGGCTGGTCGACGCGGTGCAGGCCGCCGTCGCGGACCTCCGCGGCACGTGGGCGCTGGCCGTCACGGGCGCCGGCACCGGGACAGTGGTCCTCGCCTGCCGCCGGTCGCCGCTGGTCGTCGGCTCGTCCGACGACGGCCACTTCGCGGCGTCCGACGTCGCCGCGCTGGTCGGGACCGTCGCGCACGTGCACGCCATGGAGGACGGTGACGTCGTCGAGCTCGACGACACGATGCACTGGTACGACGCGACCGGCGCCGAGATCCCTGCCCGCGCGGCCGTGACCGTGGACTGGGCGGCCGAGGACGCGGAGATGGGCGTCTTCCAGGACTTCATGGAGAAGGAGATCTCCGAGCAGCCCGCGGCGGCCGCACGGCTGCTGAACCGGGTCCTGCCGGGCGTGGACGGCGGCGCGCTGTGGTCGGACCTGGCGCTGCCCGAGGTTCGCGCGGTCGAGTTCGTGGCCTGCGGCTCCTCGCTGTACGCCTCGGCGGCCGCGGCGCGGGTCTTCCGCACCGTCTCGGGGCTCCCCACGAGCCTCGTGACCGCGTCGGAGCACGAGGCCTCGCCGCCTCCGGGGACGCTGACGGTCGCCGTGTCGCAGTCGGGCGAGACCGCGGACGTGCTCTCAGCGGTGGATGCCGTGGACGGTCCCGTCCTCGCGATCACCAACAACCCGTACTCCACGCTGTCGCGGCAGGCGGACGCCGTCGTCGACTGCAGCGCCGGCCCCGAGATCGGGGTGGCCGCGACCAAGACCTTCACCGCCCAGGTCCTCACCGGCTCGGCGCTCGCGCTCGCGCACGCCGCGGCCACGCGCTCCGCCCCGGTCGCCGAGATCCGCCGGCACGTGGCAGCCCTGCGCGCCATGCCGGACCGCCTCGAGCACGCCCACCTGACGGCCTTCCCCATCGCCGACGCGCTCGCCGGCGAGATCGCCGCGGCCGCGGGGTGGTTCTTCGTGTCGCGGGGCGCCGGCCTGCCGTACGCCGCCGAGGGGGCGCTCAAGCTCAAGGAGATCACCTACCGGTGGGCGGACGCGATCGCCGCCGGCGAGCTGAAGCACGGCCCCATCGCCCTCATCGAGGAGGGCACACCGGTCGTCGTGATCGAGAGCGGCGCACCGGCCCGGCTCGCCTCCGCGGCCGCGGAGATGAGCGCGCGGGGCGGGCGGATCATCCGGATCGGCTCCCGGCCGGACTCGGCCTTCCCCGTGCTCGCGACCGGTGACCACCCGTGGGGTCCGTTGGAGAGCGTCGTGGCGCTCCAGCACCTGGCTCGCTCGCTCGCCATCGCGCTCGGGCGCGACGCCGACAAGCCACGCAACCTCGCCAAGTCGGTCACGGTCCTGTAGACCCACGAACCGGCCGCACCACGCAGACACTCTGGGGGCACCTCGCATGACATGGCTAGTGACAGGTGGAGCCGGCTACATCGGCAGCCACGTCGTCCGTTCGCTCATCG
Organism: Cellulomonas sp. ATA003; assembly: GCF_031582905.1. Classification (NCBI taxonomy): domain Bacteria; kingdom Bacillati; phylum Actinomycetota; class Actinomycetes; order Micrococcales; family Cellulomonadaceae; genus Cellulomonas; species Cellulomonas sp. ATA003. Next base: position 718,799 of record NZ_CP133990.1, on the reverse strand, counting down.
ACGCCGGGCAGGGCGTCGTCGTCCTGGACGACCTGTCCACCGGTGACGCCGACCGCGTGCCGTCGTCCGTGCCGCTCGTGCAGGGTTCGGTGCTCGACGGCGCCGGGGTGCGTGCGGCGCTGCGTGGGAGCGCAGTCACCGGGGTCGTGCACCTGGCCGCGAAGAAGTCGGTGGCCGAGTCCGTGGCGCAGCCGCTCCACTACCACCGCGAGAACGTCGTGGGGACCCTGACCCTGCTCGACGCGATGGCGGCCGAGGGGGTCTCGCGCCTGGTGTTCTCGTCGAGCGCTGCCGTCTACGGCAGCCCGGACGACGACAGCGTCGGCGAGGACGCGCCGGCGCGTCCGCAGAGCCCGTACGGCCGCACGAAGCTCATGAGCGAGTGGATGGTCGAGGACGCCGCCGAGGCGCTCGGCCTGGCCACGGTGTGCCTGCGGTACTTCAACGTCGTCGGGTGCGCCGACCCCGAGCTCGCCGACACCGGGGGCACCAACCTGTTCCCCCTCGTGTTCCGGGCGCTGGCTGCCGGGGAGCGGCCCGTGGTGTTCGGCGACGACTACCCGACCCGCGACGGCACGTGCGTGCGTGACTACATCCACGTCCAGGACCTCGCCGAGGCGCACGTCGCGGCGGCACGCCTGCTCGACACCTCCGGGCCCCGGCACGAGGTCGTGAACATCGGCTGCGGCCGGGGGTACACCGTCCGCGAGGTGCTGACGACCATCGGCCGGGTCACCGGACGCGACACGACGCCGGCGATCCTGCCGCGGCGGCCCGGGGACCCGGCGGGGATGGTCGCCGACGCGTCCCTGGCCCGGCGGCTGCTGGGCTGGACGGCGCAGCGGGACCTGACCGCGATGGTCGAGAGCGCCTGGGACGGCGCACAGCGGTCGGCTCCCTGGAGCCGAGTACCAACGGTCAGGACAGATGACGTGCACGAGTGGGGGCTGTTGACATGAAGGTGGCGCTCTTGGCGGAGGGGTGCTACCCGTTCGTGACCGGCGGGGTGAGCACGTGGTGCGACCAGCTCATCCGTGGGCTGGACGAGGTGGACTTCGACGTCGTCGCGGTGACCGGGGGGACGGCCGACCGCGCGGTCTTCGACATGCCGCGCAACGTCGGCAAGCTCGTGGTCGTCCCGCTCTGGGCCTGGGGGTCGCAGCCGTCGCGGCCCAACCCCGCGACCCGCGCGCTCTTCATGTCCCTGTACCGGCCGTTCCTGTGGGCCGCCCTGTCCGGCGAGCCGCGCCAGGAGGAGTTCACGCGGGCGCTGCGCGAGCTGTTCCACTTCGCGCAGCGGTACGACCTCACCGCCGCACTGCAGACGGACGAGGCCGTGAGCCTGCTCGCCGAGCTCTGGGGACGCGTCCACGACGAGGCGCCGCTGCGCATGCGTGAGGCCGTCGAGGCCACCGAGCTCATCGAGCACTTCCTGCGGCCGCTCTCGGCGCCGGTCGTGCAGGCCGACCTGTGCCACGCCGTCTCCAACGGCATCCCCGTGCTGCTCGCCCTCGCGGCGAAGTGGACGAACGGCACCCCGCTGGTGATGTCGGAGCACGGTGTGTATCTCCGGGAGCGGTACCTGTCGTTCCGGACCGTGCGCTACCGCTGGCCCGTGAAGGCCATCCTGCTGGCGATCTTCCGCCGGATCTGCGCCACTGGGTACGCGTCGTCGGACCAGATCGTGCCGGTCAACTTCTACAACCACCGCTGGGAGACCCGGCACGGCGCCGACCCGGACACCATCGCCACCGCCTTCAACGGCGTGCACGCCGCGGACTACCCCGCCCTGGTGCAGGAGCCGCAGGTCCCGACCATCGGCTGGGTCGGCCGGATCGATCCCCTCAAGGACCTGGAGACCCTCCTGCGGGCCTTCGCCCTCGTGCGCGAGAAGCGGCCGGACGTCGTGCTCCGCCTGTTCGGGCCGACGCCCGAGGGCAACCAGGCCTACGAGGCGAACGTGCGGCGGGTGGCCGACGAGCTCGCCCTCGGCGACGCCGTCACCTTCGAGGGGCCCGTGCGGCCCGTCACCACCGCGTACCAGTCCTCCACGATCGTCGCCCTCTCCAGCATCTCCGAGGGCCTGCCGTACACCGTGATGGAGGCCATGATGTGCGGCCGCGCGACGGTGTCCACCGAGGTGGGGGTGTGCCGGAGGTGGTCGGCGACGCCGGGCTCCTCGTCCCGCCCCGGGACCCCGCCGCGTTCGCCGCCGCCTGCGAGCGGCTGCTCGCGGACGACGACCTGCGCCTGCAGATGGCCGCCGACGCGCGGGAGCGTGCGCTGGACCTGTTCCAGATCGACCAGATGCTGCAGGCCTTCCGCGGGATCTACACCAGCACGCTGGCCAACGCACCCCGCGAGATGCCCCGGGCGGCCCCCGTCCGGCGGACGCACGGCGCCCACGCCCGACCTAAACGGGCGGGTCGTCACCTGCGCCCGGCCCGCTCATGAGCGCCCCGACCGCGGTCGACCAGGGCGCGGTCACCGAAGGCCTCGCGTGGCACGTCGACCCGCCGTCCCTGGCCAACGGGACGGTCACGCCGTTGCCGGTCGAGGACGACCGGCGCGACCTGACCTCAAGCGTGGCCCAGCTCAGCCGCACGTACAACGAGCTCTGCACGCAGGCGGTGGATTCGTTCGAGATCGCGGCCGGCCTCGAGGCCGCAGGCATCAACGACCGGATCGCGCGGATGGTCTACAACTCGGCGAGCGTCTTCGACCTCGCCGACACGCTGTACGCCATGGTGCCCCGCCGCCCCATCGACCTCGGCACACCCACCGACCGGTGGCGGGGGCCGATCCTGCGCCACCTGATGCGTGGCCTGCTGTACGGCCTGCCCGGCCTCCTCTACGCGGTGGCGTTCGGCAGCCTGCCCCCGGCGCCGGTCCCGTGCTGCTGCTCGGCGCCACCATCGCCGCCTGCGGTCTGAGCCAGGGCGTCTCCGTCGTCGGCAACATGCTGATCGGGTGGGGTGAGCACCGGGCCGCGACGTCGCTGTTCCGGACGTCGCTCGTGGCGGCCGGCGGCATGCTCGCGGTCCTCATCGTGGTGGGCGTGGTCGCGCCGACGTTCCTGGCCGCCGGGGTCCTGGCCGGTGTGCAGCTCGTGTACATGGCCGCCGCGACCGTGCTGCTCGTGCTCCACGCCGACCGCCTGCTGCTACTCGTCCTCTCCCCGGTGTCGTGCTGGCCTCCGTCGCCCTGCTCCTGCCGGCCGACGCGCTCGACCGACCGCTCGTGCTGGCGCTCCTGACGCTGTGCCCCGTCGGCGCCGTGTGGGCGGCCGTCACCCAGCTCAACGCCAACGCGGCCGGCGTGGGCCGGTCGCTGCGCAGCACGTTGGCTGGCAACGCCACGCTGCGGTCGATGGGCCTGCTCTACTTCGCGTACGGCGCCGTCACCGCCGGACTGGTGTCCTTCGCGGTGGTGGACGTCCTCACCCGCCGCCAGGACGTCCACAGCGGGGCCATCGTGCTGATGATGCTCCCGCTCGTGGCGAGCCTCGGTGTGGTGGAGTGGCTGGTGCACCGGCTGCGCAGCCGCGGAGCCGCCGTCCTGCACGAGACGACGTCGGCCGCCTCCTTCCGCTCCCGCGCCGTCTCCGCCCTGCTGCTCAACGTGCTGGGTTACGCGGCGCTGCTCGCCGTGCTCGTGCTCGTCGTGGTGACGCTCTACGACACGGACGACATCGACCGCCGGCTCTTCGTGTACGGCACGATCGCCTACGCCGTGCTCGGCGTGGCGTTCCTCCTGCAGACCCTCCTGCTGTCGCTCGGCCGTCACGGCCTGGCGCTGGGGCTCGCGACGACGGCGCTTGTGATCGACACCGCGCTGCGCTGGCCGCTCACGTCCGCGTCGGTGGGGACGCTCGAGGTCACGCACCTCGTCGTCTTCACCGGGCTGCTGCTCCTCCTGGTTCCGACGACCGCATCGCAGTACCGAAGCGTAGGGATGCACCGATGACACCCGACCCGATCGCCGCTCTGACGCTGGGCGTCCCGGCCTACTTCCACCCGGCGGCGCAGCCCTTCGACTGGCAGCGCCTCACCGAGATCCCGCACCGCCTGCGGTTCGTGGTGATGAACGTCTACAACGGTGCGGGGGCGGAGCCGGACCCGTCCTACAAGGCCATCGTGGACGCGCTCATCGCCGCCGGGGTGCGGATCATCGGGTACGTGGACACCGACTACGGTCGCCGTCCGATCCCCGAGATCGCCCAGGAGGTCGCCGCCTACCACCGGCGGTACGGGATCGAGGGCGTCTTCATGGACCAGGTGAGCCCCGGGCTGGAGAAGCTCGAGCACTACGCGCAGGCCGTGCTCGCCGCGCGCACCGCCAAGGCGCGGTTCGTCGTCCTCAACCCCGGGACCCACCCGCACCCGGGGTACCTCGACCTGGCGAACGTCACCGTGACGTTCGAGGGCACGTGGTCGCAGTACGTCGGGCTGAAGGTGCCCACGTGGGTCACCCGGTTCCCCGCGAGCCGCTTCTGCCACCTCGTCCACACCGTGCCGGACGAGGAGTTCGGCCCGGGCCTCGCCCTGGCCGCCGACCGGCACGCCCGCAGCGTCTTCCTCACCGACGGGCGCGGCGAGAACCCCTGGGACCACCTGCCCGACCAGCTCCTGGACGCCGTGCGCGCCACCACGTCGCAGACGGCAGCACGATGAACGCCCGGCAGGCGCTGGTCGCCTGGGTGGGCGTACTCGTCGTGGGCGTCGGTGGCTGGCTGGGGCCGTGGTGGCCCGTCCCCTGGCCCAGCGTCCCGCCGATCCCGACGCCGACCGAGCCGATGCCGCCGTCGATCCCCTGGCCCGCCCTGCCGCCGATGCCCGCGTTCCCCGCACCGCAGCCGCCCCCGCCACCGAGCCCCACCATGCCGACGCCGAGCCCGACCCCGACCCCGACCCCGAGCCCGACACCGGACCCCACCCCGGCGCCGACACCGGACCCGTCACCCACCCCCACGCCCGATCGGTGGGTGCCGCCGGCCCAGGTCACCTGGCAGTGGCAGCTCACCGGCGTGCTGGACCCGAGCGTGGACGCGCAGGTGTACGACGTGGACCTCTTCGACACCTCGGCGGCGCAGGTCGAGGCGCTGCACGCACTGGACCGCCGCGTGATCTGCTACGTCAGTGCGGGCACGTACGAGCCGTGGCGGCCGGACAGCGCCACCTTCCCGGACGAGGTCCTCGGCGAGCCGCTCGAGGACTGGCCGGACGAGCGGTGGGTCGACGTCCGGCGCCTGGACGTCCTGCTGCCGATCATGGCCGCGCGGATGGACCTGTGCGCCGAGAAGGGCTTCGACGCCGTCGAACCGGACAACGTCGACGCCTGGGTCAACCGCTCCGGGTTCCCGCTGACCGGCGAGGACCAGGCCACGTACAACCGCGAGCTCGCGCGGCTGGCCCACGAGCGCGGTCTCGCCGTGGGGCTCAAGAACGACGTCGAGCAGGTCGCACTCCTCGAGCCGCACTTCGACTTCGCCGTCAACGAGGAGTGCGCGATGTACGACGAGTGCGAGGCGCTGCTGCCGTTCGTGCGCGCCGGCAAGCCCGTCCTGCACGTCGAGTACGAGCTCGAGCCCGCGCAGTTCTGCGACCTCACGCGGTCGCTCGGCTTCAGCTCGATGCTCAAGGGCTGGGACCTGGACGTGCCGCGCACGCCCTGCTGACCCCCGACCGAGCACGACCGGAGCCGCTCCCCGTGACCGGGGCGAGCGGCTCCCGTCGTCACCGCCGAGGCCGGGCACTGGGAGACTCGGGGCATGACCGCCACCCTCCTGGCCCGCGGCGTGGGTGCCGCGTACGCCGACCGCACGCTCTTCGACGACCTGTCGCTGACCGTCGGCCCCGGTGACGTCGTCGGCCTCGTGGGTGCCAACGGCGCGGGCAAGTCGACCCTGCTGCGCATCCTGGCCGGGATCGACGCCCCGGCGACCGGCTCGGTGACGACGTCCCCGCGGACGCCCTCGTGGGCTGGCTCCCCCAGGAGGTCGAGCGCCGGGCCGGGGAGAGCGTGGCCGAGCACCTCGCCCGCCGGACCGGCGTCGCCGACGCCCAGGCCGCGCTCGACGACGCCGCCCAGGGGCTGGCCACCGGCGAGCCCGGGTCCGACGACGCCTACGCGCGCGCGTTCGACCGGTGGATGGCGCTGGGCGCGGCGGACCTCGAGGAGCGCACGGCCCAGGTGCTCGCCGACCTCGGGCTGCGCCTGGACCTCGAGCACCCCATGACCGGCCTGTCCGGTGGGCAGGCGGCACGGGTCGGGCTCGCCGCGCTGCTGCTGTCCCGGTTCGACGTGCTGCTCCTCGACGAGCCGACCAACGACCTCGACCTGGACGGGCTGGCCCGCCTGGAGGCGTTCGTGCAGGGGCAGCGCGCCGGCGTCGTCGTCGTCTCGCACGACCGGGAGTTCCTCGCCCGGTGCGTGACCAGCGTCGTCGAGCTCGACCTCGCCCAGCAGCAGGTCGCGGTCTACGGCGGCGGCTACGACGCCTACCTCGAGGAGCGCGAGACCGCGCGCCGCCACGCCCGCGAGGCCTACGACCAGTACGCCGACCGGCGCGCGGGCCTGGAGGAGCGCGGCCGGACGCAGCGCGGCTGGATGGACAAGGGTGTGCGCAACGCCGTGCGCAAGGGCGACCCGGACAAGAACATCCGCCACCACATGCGCGAGGGGTCGGAGAAGCAGGCCGCCAAGGCCCGGCAGACCGACCGGATGATCGAACGGCTCGAGGAGGTGGCCGAGCCGCGCAAGGAGTGGGAGCTGCGGTACGAGATCGCCGCCGCACCCCGTGGCAGCTCGGTGGCCGCCACGCTGCGCGGTGCGGTGGTGCGGCGGGGTGGCTTCACGCTGGGCCCCGTCGACCTGCAGCTCGACGCCGGCGACCGGGTCGCCGTCACGGGGCCCAACGGGGCGGGCAAGACGACGTTGCTCCGCGCGCTCCTGGGCCGCGTCCCGCTCGACGCCGGCACGGCGTCCCTCGGTGCGAGCGTCGCCGTCGGCGAGGTGGACCAGGCGCGGGCGGTGCTGGACTCCCTGCGCCGCTGCGTGACGCGTTCGCCGCCCAGGTGCCCGACTGGCCGGACGCCGAGGTCCGGACGCTGCTGGCCAAGTTCGGGCTGCGCGCGGCGCACGTCCTGCGCCCGACGGCGTCGCTGTCCCCCGGGGAGCGGACGCGCGCCGCCCTCGCGCTGCTCCAGGCCCGCGGGGTCAACCTGCTGGTGCTCGACGAGCCGAGCAACCACCTCGACCTGCCGGCGATCGAGCAGCTCGAGGCGGCCCTGGAGTCCTACACCGGCACGCTGCTGCTGGTCACGCACGACCGCCGCATGCTCGACGCGGTGCGGGTCGGTCGGCGGTGGGTCGTCCAGGCGGGGACCGTCCGCGAGGAGTGACGCCTGGCCAGTGCGTCAGCCGGCGCGGCAGCCGGACGGTCGCCGCCGTCGGCGGCAGGCGGCGTCAGTGCGCCGCGGCGGCGTGCTTGCGGTGCGGCACGAGGTGCATGACCGCCACGACGACGGCGCCCACCACGAGACCGGCCAGCGCCGAGGCGAGCGTGTTCGCCAGCCACCCGAGGAAGCCGCCGATCCCGGCGACGCCGTGCACGGCCTCCTCCGCGTGGTGCACGAGGTCGTAGGGCGCGTGCCAGCCGAGCTCGTCGGCGCCCACGAGCAGGATGTGGCCACCCACCCACAGCATCGCCACGATGCCGACGGTGGAGAGCACCGCGAGGACCTTGGGCATCGCGCGGACGAGGAAGCGCCCGGACGCGGCGACCGCGCCCTGCTTCGTCGCGGCGAGCCGGAGCCCGATGTCGTCCATCTTCACGATGAGCGCGACCACGCCGTAGACCAGCAGCGTGATCCCGAGGGCGACCACGACGAGGATGACGGCGCGGGACAGCAGCGGCTCGTCGGCGACCTCGTTGAGGGAGATCACCATGATCTCCGCGGAGAGGATGAAGTCGGTGCGGATCGCGCCGGACACCATGGTCTTCTCGACGTCCTCGCCCTGGACGGCGACCGGGGTGGCGGTCTCGTGCTTCGCCTTCCCCGTGACGAGCTCCCAGATCTTCTCGGCCCCCTCGAACGCGAGGTAGGTGCCCCCCACCATGAGGATCGGCGTGAGCAGCCACGGCAGGAACTGGCTGAGCAGCAGCAGCGCCGGGAGGATGAGCAGCAGCTTGTTGCGCAGCGACCCGACCGCGATGCGCCGGATGATCGGCAGCTCGCGCTCCGCCGCGAACCCGTGGACGTAGCGCGGCGTCACGGCGGTGTCGTCGATGACGACGCCCGCGGCCTTCGCGCTGGCCCGGCCGGCGGCTCCCGCGACGTCGTCCACCGACGCCGCGGCGACCTTCGCCAGCGCCGCGATGTCGTCCAAGAGCGCTGCCAGGCCGCCGGCCATGGGGGTCCCCTCCGTCGATGCGTCCGGGCCGTCCGCCACCCGGCCGACCGCCCGCCGGGCCCCCGTGGGCGCCGGCACGCGGCAAGGCTAGGCCCGGGCGGTCACCGGTGCGCGACCAGCGCTCAGGTGTCGTCCACCCGCCGGGCGTCGCCGGCGAGGAGCACCGGGATCCCGTCGCGCACCGGGTACGCCAGCGGCTGCTCCGGGTCGGTCGACACGAGCTCCGGCGTCCCGTCGGGCCCGACGCCGTCGACGAGCGTCGCACCCGTCACCGGGCACCGCAGGATGTCCCGCAGCCACGGCTCCAGCGCGGGGGGCGCGGGTCGCTGGCCGGTGCTCATCGGTCGCCCTCGGCGGCGACGTCCGCACCGGACACGCCGGTCGCGCCGGTGACGCCGGCCGCGGCGGCGGGCGGGGTGTCCTGCCGGACCAGCGCGAGGACGTCGTCGCGGACCTTCTCCATGATGTCCTCGTCGGCGGCCTCGACGTTGAGCCGCAGGAGGGGCTCGGTGTTCGACGCGCGCAGGTTGAACCACCAGCGCGGGTGGCTCTCCCAGTGGGAGACCGTCAGCCCGTCGAGCTCGTCGACCTCGACCGGGCCGGCGCCCTGGTCGGTGACGTACGCCTTGACGACCCGTGCCCGGGCGGCCGGCACGTCCTCGACGCGGGAGTTGATCTCCCCCGAGGCGACGTAGGGCTGGTACGCCTCCGACAGCGCCGACAGCGGGGCGTCCTGGCTGCCCAGGGCCGCGAGCACGTGCATCGCGGCGAGCATGCCGGTGTCCGCGAAGAAGAAGTCCCGGAAGTAGTAGTGCGCGCTGTGCTCGCCGCCGAAGACGGCGCCGTGCTCGGCCATCTGCGCCTTGATGAAGGAGTGGCCGACCCGGGTACGCACCGCGGTGGCGCCGGCGGCGGTCACCAGGTCGGGGACGACCTGGGAGGTGATGAGGTTGTGGATGATGATCGCGTCGCGGCCGGCGGCCCGCTCGCGCTCGACCTCCCGCAGCCCGACCAGCGCGGTGATCGCGGACGGGCTGACCGGGTCGCCGTTCTCGTCGATGACGAAGCAGCGGTCGGCGTCGCCGTCGAAGGCCAGCCCGAGGTCGGCGCCGTGCTCGACGACGGCCGCCTGCAGGTCGCGCAGGTTCTCCGGCTCGAGCGGGTTGGCCTCGTGGTTGGGGAAGGTGCCGTCGAGCTCGAAGTACAGCGGGACGACGTCGAGGGGCAGCTCGGGCAGCCCGGCACCGGTGCCCAGGACCGCGGGGGCGGTGTGCCCGCCCATGCCGTTGCCGGCGTCGACGACGACCTTCAGGCGGCGGATCCCGGACAGGTCGACGAGCCCGCGCAGGAAGGCGGCGTAGTCGGCGAGGAGGTCGCGGTCCGTGACCTGCCCGCGGGCGGCGTCGTCCACCTCGGGGACGCCGTCGGTCAGGTAGGCCCCGGCGAGGTCGCGGACCTGCGTGAGGCCGGTGTCCTGGCCGACCGGACGGGCGCCGGACCGGCACAGCTTGATCCCGTTGTACTCGGCCGGGTTGTGGCTCGCGGTGAACATCGCCCCCGGCATCGCGAGCGAGCCCGACGCGTAGTAGAGCCCGTCGGTCGAGCACAGCCCGATGCGCACGACGTCCACCCCACGCGCGGCGAGGCCGTCGGCGAACGCGCCCACGAGCTCGGGCCCGGAGGGCCGCATGTCGTTGCCGATGACCACCGTGGGGCGCCCGGCGGTGCCGGCACCGGTGGCGTCCGGGAGCACGACGGCGTCGGCGAACGCGGCACCGATCGCCCGGGCGACGCGCGCGTCGAACTGGTCCGGGACGACGCCCCGGACGTCGTAGGCCTTGATCAGAGCGGACAGGTCGACGGGCGGGTCGACGGGCAGAGAGCTGTTCTGGGGCACCCCGACAGCCTAGTCAGTGCCGGGTGGCACACTCGCGCCGGGCTGGTCCACACGGGTCCGCCGCCGGGTCGGGCGGGGCGTCAGCCCTTGGTCGCGCTGCTGAGCACCGCGTCGAGCTCCACCGCGGCGCCGTCGGCGGCGACCCACGCCCGGGTCTCGCAGTCGTGGCAGGAGACGAACGTCACCGCGCTGCCGTCCGTGAGCACCATGGGCAGCCGGGTCAGCGACGTGCCCGAGCACTGGGCGCACGGCGCGGTGCGGGTGGCGGCCGGGTCGGTGAGGAGCGAGCCGAGCGGGAGCGGCGCCTCGGCCGGGCGGCGGCGCTGCGTGGGTACCGACGAGGTGCGTCGCGCGCTCGTGCGGGCGGCCGTCACGGCACCAGCAGGAGTGGGGAACGTCGTCGGGAGCGCCGCGGCGTCGGTTCGCTTCATCGTGACCACCCTAACCCTGACGTCCTTCTCCGCGGAGCACGCGGAGATGTCCTCGACGGCCGACCTCGGCGACCGGGAGCGGCTCGGGCCCGGGCTGGCGACGCGGGCGTCCCGCCTCGCGCACCGCGTCCGCGAGCGCCAGGAGGTCGTCGGGGCTCGGGCCCGACTGCTCGAAGTCCGGCGTGAGCCGCACGACCTCCCAGCCGCGCGGTGCGGTGAGACGCTCCGCGTGCTCGGCGCACAGGTCGTAGGAGTGCGGCTCGGCGTGGTTCGCCAGCGGCCCGAGGACCGCCGTCTGGTCGGAGTACACGTACGTCAGGGTCGCCACCGCCCCGCTGTCGCAGGCGGTGCGCGTGCACTGACGGACCGATCTCACACGCGAACGGTACCTGCCCGCCGCGCGGGCGCAGGCACCGGCACGCGGCGCGAGCGGGTGAACCGGCGCATGCCGCCTGCCGGACCCGCCGGATCCGCCGGCCCGCCGGACCCCGCAGCACGCGGACTAGGGTGCTGACGTGAGCAGAGCGCCCGCTCCCCGTGAGCCCGTCCAGCCGGTGCGGCGCCGTGACCGTCGGGGTCGCGGACTGCGCGGGCCCATGGTGCCCCCGTCCTTGCCCGCCTACCGCACCCGCGCCGAGCGGTTCGACGACGTCGTGCTGGCCGCGGTCGAGCGGCTCGAGAAGCGGTGGTCGCGCCAGCTCGACGGCGCGGAGTTCGCGGTCGAGGACGTCCCCCGTCGCAGCCCGCCCCATGGGAGCACGGTGGTGTCCCGCTCGGCCGGTACTTCCCCGCCGACGCGGGCCTGCCCGCCCGGATCGTCGTCTACCGGCGGCCCGTCGAGACGCGGGCCCTGGACGCCGACGAGCTCGAGGACCTGGTGCGCGACGTCGTCGTCGAGCAGGTCGCGCACCTGCTGGCCCGCAGCCCGGACGAGGTGGACCCCGAGTACAGCGGCGGGCACTAGCCTGTGGCGCGATGAGCCCCTCCTCACGCCCGCCGGTCCGCGTCGTCTGCGTGACGTACCGACCCGGTCCCGAGCTGGAGGACCTCGCGACCTCGCTCGCGACCGCGACCACGAGCCCGGTGACCCTCGTGCTGGCGGACAACGGGTCGACCGACGACCGCCCCGAGCGGGTCGCGGCCGCCCACGGCGGCCAGGTGCTGCGGATCGGCGAGAACGTCGGGTACGGACGCGCGGCGAACCGCGGCGCCGAGGGCGGCACCGAGCCGTGGCTCGTCGTGGTGAACCCTGACATCGTGTGGTCGCCGGGGTCGTTGGACGCGCTGCTCGACGCCGCGGACCGGCACCCGTCCGGCGGCGCGTTCGGACCGACGCTGCTCAACCCGGACGGCTCGGTGTACCCGTCGGCGCGTGCGCTGCCGTCGCTGACCCAGGGCGTCGGGCACGCGGTGTTCGCGCGGCTGTGGCCGCGCAACCCGTGGACGCGCGCCTACCAGCGCCGCCAGGAGTCCGCCGAGCGCACCGAGCGCGAGGCCGGCTGGCTGTCCGGTGCGTGCCTGCTGGTGCGCCGGGAGGCGTTCGAGGCCGTCGGGGGCTTCGACCCCGGCTACTTCATGTTCTTCGAGGACGTCGACCTCGGTGAGCGGCTCGGTCTGGCCGGCTGGCGCAACGTGTACGTGCCGTCCGCCCAGGTCACCCACGTCGGTGGGACGTCGTGGCGGGACCGCCCGGCCCGCATGATCGCCGCCCACCACGCGAGCGCCCGCCGCTACCTGCACCGTCGCTACCACCGCTGGTACCACGCCCCCTGCGGGCGGCGATCACGCTGGGCCTGGCGCTGCGGGAGGCGGTCGAGGTGCGCCGGTCGCGCTGACCGGGCACCACCTCACCGCGGCTCAGGGCAGGCCGAGCCGCTCCGCGCGGTGCACCCGGACCGCCGGCGGCGCCTGCGGCCCCGGGACGGGGGCGAGGACGGAGACCAGCTCGTCGGGTCCGCTGCCGGCCGTCGCGAGGACCCACCACGCCAGGGACGCGCGGGCGTCGTCGGCGTCGGCCGCGTCGTCGGCGTCGGCCGCGTCGTCCGCGTCGTCGGCGTCGTCCGCCGAGCCCGACCGGGCGCCGTCCGGCACGAGCTCGACCGCGGCGACGGGCTGACCGGCCCCGAGCTCGGCCGCGTCGACCCGCAGGGTCGTCCCGGCGGGCACCTGCAGGCTCCGCTCGGTGAGCACGCGACCCTCCGCGTCCAGCGCCCGCAGCACCCCACCGGCCGGTGCCAGGCCGTCGTCGTCGGCGTCCACCCCAGGGGCGCGACCGAGCCGACGACGACCGTCCCGCTCACGCCGTCGGGCACCGCGACCGCACCGGCCGCCCCCACCTCACCGGAGGGCACCCAGGCGCGCTCGAGCGTCGGGATGTCGTCGAGCTCGACCGGCGGGCCCTGGCGCGTGATCATCGCGCCCGCGACGACCGGTGTGGAGGCGTCGACGACGGCCGTGTAGGCGCCCGTCGGCAGCCCGGCCAGGGACACGTCGGTCACCTCGCCGGGGCCCAGGACGAGCCGCTCGGCGCCGGGCAGCGACACCGGCCCGTCGGGCCCGAGCAGCGTGAGCCGGACGGCCGCCCGCTCCTCCCCGGGCGCGAGGAGTCGCAGCTGGGCGGTGTCGGGGGCACCGGTCTCGCTCGCCGGGACGACGATCCCGCCGACCACCTGGCGGGTCGCGGGCGCGGCGCCGGCCGTGACGAGGTCCGTACCCGCCGGCGTGAACCCGTCGAGCCGGTTGTCCTGCACGTGCGCCGACACCAGGCCACCGGCCGCCGTCACGTGCACCGTGACGCGACGCTGCTCCGCCGCGACGCCCTCGAGGAGCACCGCGCGCTCGGCGCCCGGTGCGACGAGGAACGTGCCGCCGCCGACGGCCTCCACCGGGCCGCTCGGGCCCCACACCCGCAGGGACACCTCGGCGGGGTGCGCCCGGGGTTCACGACGACGAGCAGCGCGCTGCTGCCGACCTCGGTGCTGCCGCCGACCAGCCAGCTGCTCGCGGTGGGCAGCTGGCACGAGGCCGCGGCCAGACCCCGCAGGTCGCCCTCGGTGGTCACCGAGGCGCTCGCGCCACCGGCCGGTGCGGCCACCGGACCGGCGGGTTCGGCCCGCAGGAGCGTCGGCCCGTCGACGCCGGCCACGCCACCGACCCGTGCAGCGGGAGACCCCGACGCGGACAGGTCGAGCAGCGCCGGCCCGCCCCCGAGCGGCGACAGCGTGACCGGCGCGGCGACCGCCGCTCCCGGCGGGGCGGTCGTGACCACCCGCTGCGTGGTGAGGGTGTCTACCGGGGTGGGGTCGAACGCGGCGTCGCCGGACGCGCCGCCGTCCGGCTGCACGAGCGGGCCGGGGCACACGAGGGTCGTCGCGGTGGGCGGCACCTGGACGACCGACGCGGTCGCCTCGACGCGTGGCGGACCGGCCGGGACCGAGCCCGCCACGGCCACGCCGGCGGCGGCCACGACGACGGCGACCCCGGTCACCAGTCGGGTGACCCGCGCGGTACGGCGCCTCATCGGGCACCTCCGCGTCGGCGGCGCAGCGGCAGCGCCAGCAGGGCGGTGAGGCCCAGCACCACGGCCTGGACGACCGACCACACCCGCTGGTCGGTCGGCGCGTAGGCGATCCGCAGCTCACCGCCGGACGCGCCGAGCTGCCACGCCTGGCGCCAGCCGTCCGGCGCGGCGGTCAGCCTGCGGCCGTCCAACGTGGCGCGCCAGCCCGGGTCGGCGCGCTCGGCGAGCACGACGGTCCGGCCGTCCGCACCGGACGGCACGCGCGTCTCGACCACGAGCGTCTGCGCCGGGAGGGCGGTCGCCTCGGACCCGGGCTCCACGAGTCGGGCCCACGCGGTCACGGGGGTGGCGGCGGCCCCCGGGTCGGCGCCGTCGGCGTCGGCGGGGCCGGCGTCGTCGGGGGCGGCGTCGTCGGGGCCGTCCTCGTCGGGTGCGGCACCGGCGGCGGGTGCGGCGGGCGTGACCACGCGCCAGATGACGCCGGTCTCGCTCTCGGTGATCCGCTCGAGCCCGGCGGTCGCGTCGAGCCGACCGACGAGCTCGCCGCGAGCGGCGGCGGGCGCGGCGTCGGCGTCCGGGTCGGCGGCGGTGGTGGTCCCGGTCGACGGCTGCGGGGCCGGCGGCACGAGCACCGCACCGACGGCGAGGCGTGCGAGGTCGGCCGAGACGTCCCCCACCGCACCGGAGGCGAGCCGCGCGACGAGCCGCTCCACCTCGCGCGTCGCGGTGTCGGCGGCGGGGTCGACGACCTCCGGCCGACCGCCACCGCCGGTCAGGTCCCTCGCCCGCACGGCGGCGGACCTGTCGGTGAGCTGCGGGCCGTCGCCGCGCAGCAGGGTGAAGGCGACGCCGCCGTCGTCGGCCGCCGCGAGAGCCAGCACCCGGGAGCGGGCCTCGGACGTCTGGGCCTGCCGCCCCACCGCCGGCACGACGGGCGCCCGGACGCCGGACACGGCGACGGGCCCGTCCCCGTCGGGGGTCCCGACCGAGGGCGCGGCGCCGAACCAGGCCGCGAGCGGCGCGAGGGGGCGAGGGCCGCGGCGACCGCCAGGGCGCCGGCGGCGACCTGGCGGCGGCCGAACACGTGCGGGACCACCCGGGCGCGCACCCCGTCGGCGCCGAGCACCGCGGCGGCGAGCAGCCCGAGCACGGCGAGCGAGACCCCCGCGCCCGGCCACCCGCGCACCACCTCGCCGCCGACCACGGCGGTCCCGACCCGGCCCGCGACCACCGCGGCGCCGAGCCCGCACACGGCGGTCAGCCATCCCACCCGCACCCCCGGGTGACCGGTGCACCGCGCAGCAGCGCGAGGAGCGCGAGCAGGACGAGGACCGCACCGAGCACGTACGGCAGCACCGCGGCCAGGTCGTCGCCCACCCACCGCGCCAGCCCGGCGCCCCGGTCGCCGGGCGGTGTCGGCAGGGCGAGCAGCGCCTGCCACGCGGGTCCCGCGGTGGAGGCGACCGGGAGCCCGGGCTCGGCGAGCAGCGCGCGCCACCCACCCGCGTCCCACCGGCTCAGGGCGTCCTGGACGAGCGGTCCGGCGACGACCAGCGCGGGCAGGGCCACGAGAACCAGGCGCCAGCGGTGCGCACGGGCGACGACGGCGACGGCGAGCAGCACGAGGAGCCCGGCCGGGAGGAGCACCGGTGCACCGGCGACGGACGCCGCGAACGCGAGCCCGCCCGCGGCGGCGGCGGTGATCGACCCGGCCCGTGCGCGGCTCGGGTCACGCGGCGGCACGCCCGGCACGGGCGGCGGCCGGGTCGGGTCGGGCACGGCGAGCGCCGTCGCCCCACGCGCGACCGGCGCCTCGACGGGGTGCTCGTCGGCGTCCGCAGCCGTGCGGGCGGCACGGTCGTCGGGGCCGGCGTCCGGGGCGTCGTCCGGGGCGTCGTCGTCGTGCGGGGAGCGCGCGCCGACGAGCCCGGAGGCGACGACGTCGCGGCGGTGGACCCCGAGCGCGCGGGCGACCCCGAGCGCGACCCACGGCAGCGCGGCGTGCGCGACGACGGCGCCCAGCCGGCCTTCGTCCAGGGCCTGGTGGAGCGCCGGGACGGCCACCCACACCACGGCGGCCCACCAGCGCAGCCCCACCGAGCGAGTGGCGGCGCCCGCGGCGAACCAGGCGCCCGCGCCGGCGACGAGCAGGCCGGTGAGGTGCAGCACCGCGACCGCGGCCTGCGCGCTGCCCCCGGTCAGCGCGGTGACCGGCACGAGGAGGGTGAGCAGCGGGTCGGCCGGACCGGGGTACCCCAGTCCTCCGGGCACCCAGCCCGACGTCACGATCCGCCACACCTCGCCGAGGTCGGCCCCGGCCGGCAGCAGTCCGCCGCCCACGAGCCACTGGCCACCCACGGCCGCCGCGATCAGCGGCCCGAGCCGGGCCACGGTCAGCGCCACCAGGGCGACACCGAGAGCTGCGAACCCCAGGCGGCGCCGGGTCGCCAGGGCGTCGAGCTCGGCGAGCTCGAGCTCGCTGGGCGCCTGCCGGACGCGGCTCGCCTCACGGCGCGCGAGCACCCGGTCGCGCTCCTCGCGCAGCACGTCGCGCCAGGACGCCTGCAGGGGCCGCAGGGAGCGTCGCGGCAGTCGGCGGGTACTCCGGGCCAGGGCACGGGAGCGCGCCATCCGCGCCGGGTTCAGCACCGCGACGACCGGGGCCGCGAGCTCGGCGGTCGCGAGGACGGCGTCCTTCGTGGCGACGCGGTACAGCGACCGCAAGGCCGCAGCGATGAGGAAGACGACCGTGAGCACGGGCAGCAGCGGCAGCGGCACCGCGGCGAGCTGCGCGTGCACGTGCGCCCGCCGTCGGGTCGCGAACGACCGGCGGTGGTCGTGCGGCGGCGGTCCGCCGGCGGCGTCGGGCGCGACGTGCGGATGGGGGTCGTGGACGGCCGCTCCGGTGAGGACGTGCAGCAGGTCGTCGTCGCGCAGGCCGGCGTACGACGCCCGCGCGTGCCGGACCACGGCACGCGGGACCACGACCACGCGGTGCCCGGCCAGGCGGGCACGGCGGCACAGGTCCAGCCCGTCACCGAACGGGCCGAGCGCCGGGTCCGGTCCCCCAGCTCGTCCCAGACGTCGTGGCGCACCAGCGCCCCCGCGAGCCCGACGGCCAGCACGTCCTCCCGGCCGTCGTGCTGGCCCTGGTCCACCTCGCCGTCCTCGACGCCGGTCACGCGCCGACCCAGCCGCGAGGTGGTGAGCCCGACTTCGAGCAGGCGGTCCGGGGTGTACCAGCCGCGCTGCTTGACGCCGGCGACCGCGACCGACGGCGCGTGCTCGATCACGCGGACGAGCTCGGCGAGCGCGTCCGGCGCGGGGGCGGAGTCGTCGTGCAGCAGCCACAGCCACGCCGCCGCGGCGTCGTCGGCGTCGACCGGCGTGCCCGTGGCGGTGCCCGTGGCGGGTGCGGTGGCGGGGCTGGCGGCGGGGGCGCCCAGGGCCGTGCGCACGGCGTCGCCGAACGTGCGCGCCCCCGGGGCGGGCACCGTGCGCGGCTGCGCGTCGGCTCCGCCGAGCGTGGCCTGGACGAGGTCGTCGACGCGCGCGGGGTCGACCGCGGAGTCGTCGGTCGACGGCGCCTTGGCGTCCACGACGAGGACGGCGTCCGGTGGCCGGCTCTGGTCCGCGAGCGCACGCAGCGTCGTCCCCAGGTAGCGGGTGGGTCCACGCGTCACGACCACCGCGGTCACGCGGGGGCCGCGGCGCAGCGGGATCTGTCCGGTGACGGGTGCCAGTGAGTCAGTCATCTGTCCCTATGGTGCGCCCGTCACGGGCGGTGGTCAGACCACGCGACGCTTGAGCTTGCGCCGCTCCCGCTCCGACAGGCCGCCCCAGATGCCGAACCGCTCGTCGTGCTCGAGCGCGTACTCCAGGCACTCCGAGCGCACGTCGCAGCCCGTGCACACGCGCTTCGCCTCGCGCGTCGAGCCGCCCTTCTCCGGGAAGAACGCCTCCGGGTCGGTCTGGGCGCACAGTGCACGCTCCTGCCACCCCATGGCAGGGTCGTCCTGCGGGGTGCCGAAGATGGGCAGCACGGGGGCCACCGCGGTGACCGGACGGTCGTGGTCCGAGGGGAACGGGCCGTCCTCGTCGAGCAGATTCCACATGCAGGTGCCTCCGGCTCGAATGCGACGGGAAGTTGATTTCGCTGGGGGAATTACACGCGTGTCGTTCCCGATAGTCAAGCGGGCAGGTGGTAGGCGGTGGACGGTCCGACCGTGACGGGACCGCACGGGCGGCTGCCCTACCCTGGGAGCCATGACTCCCGCGTCCGTGGCCCAGGTGCTCGACCTCGTCACCCGGGAGCCGGGGCGGCCCCGGCTGACCTGGTACGGGGACGGCGGTGAGCGGGTCGAGCTCTCCGGGGCCGTCCTGGCGAACTGGGTGTCCAAGACGACGAACCTCCTGGTCGAGGAGCTCGACGCCGGCCCGGGCACCCGGATCCGTCTGGACCTGCCGCCGCACTGGCGGACCGTGCTGTGGGCGCTGTCCGCATGGCGCTGCGGAGCGACGGTCGTCGTCGGTGGCGACGGGGCGCCGGCCGACGTCGTCGTCACCGACCGGGTCGACACCCACTCCGACGCGGGCCAGCTCGTCGCCGTGGCGCTCCCGGCGCTCGCGCGGGCCGTCGACGGCGACCTCCCGCCCGGCGCCATCGACGCCGCGTCGGCCGTCATGACCTACGGGGACGTCCTCGGGTGGGTGCCGGGCACCGAGCCCGACCGTCCCGCGCTCGAGACCGCCGCCGGCGTCGCGGTGACGCACGCGGAGCTGCTGGCCCCGGCCACGACCCCCACCGCTCCGGGCGCCCGCGTGCTCCTGGCGACCGGTGGCGACCGGTACGACGCGGTGCTCGAGCTGCTGCGCTCGACGCTCGCGGTGCTGTCCGCCGACGGCTCGCTCGTCCTGGTCGCCGAGCCCGTCGCGGCGGACCTCGCCGCCGACCCGCCCCGCCGCGAGCGCCTCGTCGCCACGGAGCGCATCAGCGCCCCCGCTGACGGCGCGGCGGCGAGAGCCGCCGGCCCGGCTCCCGCCGCGGTGACGTCAGGACGCGTCCGGCTTGCGGAAGGCGACCAGCATGATGTCGCTCAGCCGTCGGGAGTTGAGCAGCGGCGCGGCCAGCCACCCCACGACGACGGAGGCCACGGTGACCGGCGACGGGCGGCGGTCGAAGTGCGCCCGCGACCACAGTCCCCGCCGGCTCATGCTCGGCAGGTGCGCCACGTCGACCACCTCCAGGCCGAGCGACCGTCCCAGTCGGGTCAGGCCGTCCGCGTCGAAGTACCACAGGTGCGGAGACGGCAGCCCGCGCTGCCACAGGCGGTCGGACACGCCCGGCACGCCCATCCGGCGCAGCACCTCGGCGGCACGGTAGACGACCCCCGGCGGTCCGGGATGTTGACGACCAGGAGCCCGCCCGGCACGAGCCGGCTCGCGCTCTCCTCGACGGCAGCGCGCGGGTCCGGCAGGTGCTCGAGCACGTCGTTGAACGTGATGACGTCGAAGCGGTCGTCCGGCCGCAGAGCGTCGGGGAAGAAGCCCACCCGCACGTCGGCGCCGTCGTCGATGGCACGGCGCGCGACGGCGACGTCCGGCTCGACGCCCACGGCTCGCAGCCCCGCGTCGGTCGCCTGCCGGAGCAGCCAGCCGTGCGCGCTGCCCACGTCGAGCAGCCTCGCCCCGGGTGGTGCCCCCATGCCGTGACCCGCGCCACGACCGTCGCGTTGTTCCGCCTGCGCAGCTCGTGCAGTCCCGTCGCGCGGGCGTCCTCGTCCACGAGGTCGACCCTGTCGTTGATCGTGACGTCGAGGTCGGACGCCTGCGTGCCGCACTCGGCACACCGGAACTGCCACGTGGTCGCCATCGAGCTCATCGGGGTGAGGCAGACGCAGCAGACGGGGGCGGGCACGCCCGACACCCTACCGGCGAGGCATGGGGCGTCGGCCGCGCCACAGGCACCACCGGCACCCCGGCCGCGGCAGGGCGGCGCCGGCCATGTCACGGGCGTTCAGCGACCCCGGGACCGCCGTCTCACGGCACGTCGGCCTGCACCAGGGTGCCCGTCCCGCAAGCCGTGAGCACTCCCTCGGACGCCGGCACGAAGACGGACCGCCCCGGCTCCAGGCGCACCTCGTCGCCGCCGGACGCCACGGTGACCGAGCCGTCGAGGCACAGCAGGATGCGGGGCCCGCGCCCGGGCAGCGGGTGGACGGCCTCGTCGAGCAGCTCGGTGACGGACAGCTCGAAGTCGTCGACGGGGGCGTAGAAGACGCGGGTCGCGCCGTGGAACACCTCGGGTGCGGTGCGGATCGGTGGGGCGGCGACGTAGTCGACCACCTCCAGGAGCTCCTCCACGTCGACGTGCTTGGCCGTCAGCCCCGCACGGAGCACGTTGTCGGAGTTCGCCATGACCTCGACACCGAGCCCTTCCAGGTAGGCGTGGACGCCACCGGCGGGGACGAAGAGCGCCTCTCCCGGCTGGAGCGAGACCGGGTTGAGCAGCAACGAGGCCACGATCCCCGGGTCTCCGGGGTGGGCGTCGGCGAGCGTGAGGACCGTGGTGTCGGCCCGGGGCGACGTCGACCCGGCGGCCAGGCGGTCCCGGCACGCGGCGACGAGCTCGGCGACGTCCTCCGGCGACGGGCGGCTGGCCGGGGCGAACAGGCTCGTGAAGGCGGCCCGGACCCCACCGGGCGACGGGTCCGCCCGCAGCTGGCTGCGCAGCTTCTCGGCGACGGGTGACCCGAGCCCGGCGAACAGCTCGGCGGCGCGACGTGGCGCCCGGAAGCCGCACAGGGCCTCGAAGGGCGTCAACGCGTAGACCAGCTCCGGCTTGTGGTTGCGGTCGCGATAGCTCCGGTGCGGCGCGTCGACCGGGATGCCCGCGCGCTCCTCCGCGTCGAACCCGGCCCGGGCGCGCTCGACGTGCGGGTGCACCTGCAGGGACAGCGGCTGCGCGGGGGCGATGAGCTTGAGCAGGTACGGCAGGCAGTCGCCGAAGCGCGCCCGGACGTCGTCACCGAGCATCGTGCTCGGGTCCGAGGCGATCAGCGCGGCGAGGTCGCCGTGGACCTGGTCGTCCAGCGCCGCCGGTGCGCTCCGGTGGGCGCCGAACCACATCTCGGCGACCGGCGACCCGTCCGCCGGCGTACCGAGCAGCTCGGGGATGGCGTCCTTCGAGCCCCACGCGTAGTCCCGCGTGACTCCTCGCATCGTGTACACCCGCACGTCCTCTCGTCGTCGCCCAGGCTAATCGGCCGTCCGGCGGCCCATGACAGGGTCCCGGCCGTGCCGGTGCGACGCGGCGGCAGCCCGGCGGTCACCCACGGACTCGTGCGGCACACTAGGGGCCATGCGCGGGATCATCTTGGCCGGAGGCTCGGGGACACGACTGCACCCGATCACGTTGGGCGTCAGCAAGCAGCTCGTCCCGGTGTACGACAAGCCGATGATCTACTACCCCCTGTCGACCCTGATCCTCGCGGGCATCCGTGACGTCCTGGTGATCACGACGCCGCACGACGCGGAGCAGTTCCAGCGCCTGCTGGGCGACGGCTCGCAGTTCGGGATCTCCATCACGTACACCGTCCAGGAGCAGCCGAACGGCCTCGCGCAGGCCTTCGTCCTCGGGGCCGACTTCGTCGGCTCCGACGCCGCGGCGCTCGTGCTCGGCGACAACATCTTCTACGGTCCCGGCCTCGGCTCGCGCCTGGAGCGCTTCGCGGACATCGACGGCGCCGCCGTCTTCGCCTACCGCGTCGCGGACCCGACCAGCTACGGCGTGGTCGAGTTCGGCGCAGACGGCATCGCGCTGTCCCTGGAGGAGAAGCCCGCACAGCCCAAGTCCAGCTATGCCGTGCCCGGGCTGTACTTCTACGACAACGACGTGCTGGCGATCGCCCGCGACCTCGAGCCGTCCGCGCGCGGCGAGTACGAGATCACCGACGTGAACCGCACCTACCTCGAGCAGGGCCGCCTGCAGGTCGAGGTGCTGCCCCGCGGGACCGCGTGGCTCGACACCGGCACGTTCGACTCGCTACTCGAGGCGTCGGACTACGTGCGGACGGTCGAGCACCGGCAGGGCCTGAAGGTGGGGTCGCCGGAGGAGGTGGCGTGGCGCCGTGGCTTCCTCACCGACGACGAGCTGCGTCAGCGGGCCGAGCGCCTCGTGAAGTCGGGGTACGGCACCTACCTGCTGGAGCTGCTGGAGCTGCGGGAGAACGACCCGCTCGCCTGACCTCGTCCGGCGCCGCCGTCAACCGGCGGCGAGCACGCCGTCCGCCGCGGCCGCCCAGCGCTCGGCCCAGTCGCCGATCGGCGCCACCCCGGCCGCCCGCAGTCGCTCGTGCCCCAGCACGGAGTACGCCGGTCGGGCTGCCGGGCGGACGAACGCCGCGCTCGAGGTGCGGGCCACCACCGCGGGGTCCAGCCCGGCGCTCGCCACGACCGCCTGCGCGAAGCCGTGCCAGGACACCTCGCCCGACGACGTCCCGTGGTAGGTCCCCGCCGGCGCCCCGGCGGTCACCAGCCGCAGCACGAGGTCGGCGAGGTCGCCGGTCCAGGTCGGCTGCCCCACCTGGTCGTCGACGACGTCCAGGCCGCCGCGCTCGCGCGCCACCCGCGCGATGGTCTTCGGGAAGCACCCGCCGTGCGCGCCGTACAGCCACGCCGTGCGCACGAGGAGATGGTCGGGGCACTCGGCCCGCACCGCCCACTCCCCCGCGGCCTTGGTGCGGCCGTACGCGGAGCGCGGGTCGATCGGGGCGTCCTCGGCGTACGGGCTGGACGCGTGCCCGTCGAAGACGTAGTCGGTCGAGACGTGCACGAGGCGGGCACCGGCGACGCGCGCGGCCCGGGCCACGTTCGCCGCACCCACGGCGTTGACCGCGAAGGCCTCCGGCTCGTGCTCCTCGGCCGGGTCCACAGCGGTGTAGGCGGCGCAGTTGACCACCACGTCGGCCCCCTCGGCCAGCCCGGCGGTCGCCGCCGGGGCGGTGATGTCGACCGACGAGCGGTCCACCGCCCGCACCTCGTGCCCGCCGCGCTCGAGCAGCGCCGTCATCTCCCGGCCGAGCATGCCCCCTGCCCCCACCACCACCCAGCGCACAGCGCGTCTCCCCACGTCGTCTCGTCAGCCCGCCCAGACTAGGGGCTGACTACGCTGGACCGCCGTCGACGACCGACGCAGCCAACGCCGAGAGGACCACCATGACGTACCGCGAGCTCGAGGTCCCCGGGGCGTGGGAGATCACCCCGAAGCAGCACGGAGACCCCCGCGGGGTCTTCCTCGAGTACTTCCAGGGCGGTCCGTTCACCGAGGCGGTGGGGCATGCCTTCGACCTGCAGCAGGCGAACTGCTCGGTGTCCGCGGCCGGCGTGCTGCGGGGAATCCACTTCGCCGACGTCCCCCGGGGCAGGCGAAGTACGTCACCTGCGCCAAGGGCGCCGTCCTCGATGTCGCGGTGGACCTGCGGGTGGGCTCGCCGACGTTCGGCCGCTGGGACGCCGTCCTGCTCGACGACGTGGACCGACGCGCGATCTACCTCAGCGAGGGCCTCGGTCACGCGTTCATGTCCCTCGAGGACGACTCGACGGTGCTGTACCTGTGCTCCACCGGGTACGCACCCGGACGCGAGCACGGCATCCACCCGCTCGACCCCGAGGTCGGCATCGCCTGGCCGACCACGGGCCGCGACGGCCGGACCCTCACCCCGCAGCTCTCCGACAAGGACGCGGCGGCGCCCAGCCTGGCGCAGGCCGTCGGATCCGGCCTCCTGCCGGTGCACGACGACGTCGTGGCCTACGTGGCGTCCCTCGGCGGGCGATGACGGCGGCGCGCCGACCTCGGCCCGCCGGCCGGGTTCGCCACCTCGCCGGCCGCTAGGATCGACCGGTGCATGTGCCTGGACGCTCACCCGAGCTCGTCGTGCTGCCCGCGTGGAACGAGGAGGGCTCGCTCGGCGGAGTCCTGCAGGAGCTCGCCGACGGGCTGCCGCACGTCGACGTGCTGGTGGTCAGCGACGGATCGACCGACCGCACCGCGGAGATCGCCCGGACGGCCGGTGTCGCGGTCCTCGAGCTCCCCATCAACCTGGGCGTCGGAGGGGCCATGCGAGCCGGCTACAAGTACGCGGAGCGGCACGGGTACGGCGTCATGGTCCAGCTCGACGCCGACGGGCAGCACGACCCCAAGGACGTCCCCCGACTGCTGGCCGTCCTGCACGACGAGGCGGCCGACGTGGTCATCGGTGCGCGGTTCGCGGGCACCGGCACGTACGCCGTCCGGGGCCCCCGACGCTGGGCGATGACACTCCTGTCGCGCGCGCTGTCGCGGGTGACCGGGACACGGCTCACCGACACCACATCGGGGTTCAAGGCGTGCGGTCCTCGGGCGATCGCCATCTACGCGCGCAACTACCCCGCCGAGTACCTCGGAGACACCGTGGAGGCGCTGGTGACCGCCGCACGTGCCGGGCTGGTCGTGCGCCAGGTCGGCGTGACGATGCGCGCCCGGGCTGCGGGCACCCCGTCCCAGTCGCCGGCGAAGGCCGCTCTCTTCCTCGGCCGGGCGGTCCTCGCGCTCCTCCTGGCGCTGGTGCGTCCGCGAGAGGTCTTCGACCAGGTGGCGGCGGCGTGAGCGGGTACGCGCTGTCGATCACGCTGTCGCTCGTCTTCCTGGCGCTGCTCTTCGGCCTGCTGCTCACCCGCAGGGTGAAGGAGAAGTACGCGGCGATCTGGATCGTCCTGGGGCTCGGCGTGTGCCTGCTCGCCGCCTTCCCCAGCGTCGTCTTCTGGCTCACGGACGTGACGGGCGTGCAGGTTCCGGCGAACCTCCTCTTCGCGCTCGCGATGAGCGTCCTGCTCGCCGTGTGCCTCCAGATCAGCGGCGAGCTCTCCACCATGGAGGAGGAGATGCGCACGCTCGCCGAGGAGCACGCGCTGCTGGAGGCCCGGGTGCGCGAGGTCGAGAACCGCCACCCGCAGCCTGACGCACCCGCGGCTCGGCCGTCTCCCGGCCACGAGGGCTGAGTCGTCGTCGCCGAGTCGTCGCGCCTCGAGGCGGCACTGGCCGCGGCGCGCCGGAGCCGGGTCGTCGCCTACCTCGTCATCGGCGGCGTCAGCTACGTGATCGACGCCGGACTGCTCCACGTCCTGTCGCGCGCCGGGATGCCCGTGTGGGCAGCCGCCACCGTGGGGTTCTGGACCAGCGTCGTGGCCAACTTCCTGCTCAACCGTCCGAGGTTCAGCTCCCCGGCCGGTGCCGGGGTGCACCGGCACGCGCTCCGCTACGGCGCGCTCCTCCTGGCGAACTTCGTCGTCACGCTGATCATCCTCGAGGTCGGCTCCCGGCTGGGCCTGCCCGTGCTGGTCTCCAAGACGCTGGCGGTCGTGCTGACCACGGGCTGGAACTTCGTCCTGTACCGCGCCTGGGTCTTCCGCTGACCGGTCCGCCCGTCCCGTCCCGCACGCACGGGCGGCACGTGCGGCGCGTGCTGCACGCGCGGCGCCGAGACTACGAGGACCGGTCGAGCACGGGTCGCGGGGCGGCCGGCTGCTCGCGGACCTGCGCACGGCCGTCCCTGCGGCAGACGAGCGCCAGCACCAGCCAGAGCACGGCGTACGCGGCGGCCCCGGTGAGGAACCCGACCGGGGACTGCCAGTCCGGCGCATCCGTCACGAGGTCGCCGGTCGCGCCCTCGCTGTAGCGCCGCAGCGCCCAGTAGAAGCCGGCGACGTGCGCCACGACCAGCACCGGCAGGGTCACCGCGAACACCCGCCTCGCCACGTCGACGTCCGCGGCGGGCGCGTCGTCCGTCGTCCCGTCCGACATGCCGATCGCCGTCGCCGCCACCAGGGCCACCCCGACGGCGAGGGGCAGCGCATAGCGCCCCTGCCAGATGAGGCCGGCGTCGGGCGCGGTCGGCAGCTGGAGGAACGGCGCCGCGGCGACCCCGAGCAGGACCAGCCCGAGCGCGAGCCGGGTCCGGAGCCGGGTGCTCGCGGCGAACGCGAGCAGGACGAGCACACCCAGCGCGGCGTACCAGCCGATGAACGTGACGGGCGGCGAGGGGTGTCGAGCCACCCGAAGTTCCCGATCATCTGCTGGAGGTAGTTGTAGCTGCTGCCCGAGATCTCCAGGAGTGCCACCGCCTGGTCGGCGAGGCGCGGGTGCAGTCCCCGCGCGGACACAGCCCCACCGTGCGTGGCCGTCCACGCCGCCATGGCGAGGCCGGACAGCACCGCCAGACCAGCGACCCAGGGAGCCAGCCTGTGACGCACCAGCTGTCGCAGACGACCAGCGGGCGCGACGACGGCGACGACCACGACGACCGCGAGCGCCCAGAACGGAGAGCTGTCGCGGATGTTCACCAGGAGTGCGCCCGCGACACCGGCGTGCACGAGCGCGCCCGTCGTGATGCGGCCGCGCGGGACCACGAGCGCGAGGCAGGCGGTCCAGAAGCTGAACGCCGTCGCGATCTCCCAGCCGTTCGGGTTGACCGTGCCGAACAGGAAGAAGCACATCGGCGTCAGCGCCGCCACGCACCCCCAGGTGGCCACGTGCCGGGGCAGGACCTGACGGAGCCGGTACGCACCCCACGTCACCATCACCACGGAGATGAGCGCCGACGCCAGCCGCATGCCGTACACGGCTGCCTCACCCGTCAGCAGGAGCGAGGGCCAGCCCACGAGCAGGTAGTACAGCGGGGGGTACTGCCCGGCGAAGGTCTCCACGGCGACGGTCTGCCCGGTCCGCCCGGGAAGGTCCGGCGCGCAGTCTGCGGGCTGGTCGGGCTGGAACGCGTAGCAGTTCGGCAGCACCAGCGTCTGGGCGATGTCGTTCGGCAGCTCGACGACCGTGGCCGCGCCCGGTCGCGACGTGTCCGTCGGCGGCGGCCCGAGGGTGCCGCTCCACTGGCCGCGGGCGACGGCGGCGGCCTTGACCACGTGGCTGCCCTCGTCCGGGGACGCCATCAGCGGCATGGCCAGGGACCACAGCGCGACGATCCCCATGAGCAGGGCTGCCACGCCCACCCACGGCCAGGTCGCCCCGACCCGGGAGTCGGTGCGGCTGCCGGTCGGGCTCTGCGCCATGGTGCGTGGGGCTCCTCGTCGTACGGGTTCCATGGCCGGAGCGGCCGCCGAGCGCCTGAAGTATAGGTGCGCGCCGCCGTCGTCCCGCGGCACGTGGCGGCCCCGCACGCACCCCGGCGGGGACCCGGCCGCACTCGCCGGATCTCGTCGTGCGCCACCTCAGTCGGGCGCCACCTCAGCGGCGCGAACGAGCCGCGCGCTCGTACGCGCGCAGGTGCACCTCGGCTGCCGCGGTCCAGGTGAAGCTCGCTGCGCGTACGACGGCCGCAGCCGAGAGTCGCGCGCGCCCGACCGGGTCGGCCAGCAGCTCGGCGAGCCCGGCCGCGATGGCCGTCTCCTCGACCCCGCAGTAGGCGACCGCGTCGCCACCGACCTCGGGCAGGGACAGCTCGCGGGTGGTGAGCACCGCCGCCCCGCATGCCATCGCCTCGAGCACGGGCAGGCCGAAGCCCTCGCCGAGGCTCGGGTACGCGAGCACGATCGCGCCGGAGAGGAATCCCGGCAGGTCGGCCAGCGGCAGGTAGCCCGGGCGCACCACCTGCAGGTGGTCGGGCACCGCGGCGACGGCCGGGTCGACGGCGTCGTCCCATCCGCGCCCGCCGGCCAGCACGAGCGCGGGCGGGTCGGGGAGCCCCTCGACCGACCTGGCCCAGCCCCGGATGAGCGCGGGGACGTTCTTACGGGGCTCGAGCGTGCCGAGGAAGCCGACGTAGTCGCGCGTGCCCAGCCCCAGCGACCGCCGTACCCGCGCGCGCTCGGCGTCGTCGACGGGATGGAAGACGCCGGCGTCCACGCCGTGGTGCGCGACGTGGAAGCGGCCGGCGTCCCCGCCGGTGAACCGCAGCACCTCGTCGCGGGTCGCGGCCGAGGGCACCACGAGGCCCGCGGCGCGCCGGACCGCCAGCCGGGTCGCGGCGCGGAAGAAGCGCGCCTTGACCGGGGAGTGCAGCTCCGGATGGCTGAAGAACGTCGCGTCGTGCAGGGTCACCACGACGGGGCACCCGGCCACCTGCGGCATCGTGTAGTGCGGGCTGTGCAGCACGTCCGCCCGGACAGCCCGCACGAGCCGGGGCAGACCGACCTGCTCCCACGCCATCCGCACCGGCCGTCGCCCGACCGCGGCGGGGGCGGGGACCACCTCGCCGCCCGGGACGAGCGCCGACATCGTGGCGGCGTCACGGGGCTGGCACGCGACCACGAGGTCCGCGCCGAGCCCGGTGAGCGCCGGCAGCAGCTCGTCGACGTACCGGCCCACGCCCCCGCGGTCGGCGGGGATGGCGGTCGCGTCGAGGAGGATGCGCATCGGGCGATCGTAGGGCGGTGCCACCCGCTCGTGAGCGACCCGGTCAGTCGGCCTCGTGCTTGGCGAGCACGTCGTGCAGCTGCTGGCCCATCAGCTCCCGGTCGTAGCGACGACGGGCCTGCGTGGAGTAGCGCTCCGCGAGCGTGTGCGCCTGCCGACGGTCACCGGTCAGCCCCCGGAGACGACGTCGCCACGCGCCTGCGTCCTGCGCCGGGAGGAGCAGGCCGGTCTGCTCGTGCACCACCGCATCTCGGAGGCCCTCCAGGTCGGCGGCGAGGACCAGGGCGCCGCGCATCGCGGCCTCCACCGCGACCAGCCCGAAGCCCTCCATGTCACCCGGGACGGGCACGTTCGGCTGCACGAACACGTCCGAGCCGCGCATGAGGAGCTCCTTGTCCTGCGCGCTGACGGCGCCGAGCAGGCGCACGCGATCCACCACCCCTCGCCGGCGGGCGGCGTCCTCGATGTCCGCTGCCTCGGGGCCTTCCCCAGCGACGAGGTACACGACCCCGTCGACGTCGGGGAGCACCTCGTGCACGAACCACCGCACCCCTTGCGACGCACGAGACGGCCCAGCGTGAGGACGACCAGCGACGAATCGGGTACGGCGTACCGGTCGCGCACCGCAGCGCGTGCTTCGACGGTGCCCGGTGAGGCGGCCGGCTGCTCGGCACCCAACCGCACGATGTGCACGCGCGAGCGGTCCACACCAGCGGCGACCACCGAGTCCGCGGTCGCCCTGCTGATCGCCAGCACCAGCGGGGCATGCGGCAGCACTCGACGCAGGCACCACTGGTACAGGGGCTGCGTCCACACGACGTCCTTGCCCATCGCCATGGTCGCGTGCGGGACGCGCAGCAGGAGCAGCAGCGGTCGCAGGAGCTGGTAGAGCACCACGTCCCCGACCAGCACTCTGGACACCCGCCGACGCAGCACCGCGGCCGCCACCGTCCACGCCGCCGGCACCAGCCACAGCGGCATGCGAGCGTTGGTGCCTCCGTGGGCCACGAGCACGTCCCGGCCGGGCCGCCCCGCGGACATCGTGGCCCAGACGTCGTTCGCGAGCGTCTCCATGCCGCCGACCGACGGCGGGAACTTCCGCGTGACGAAGAGGGTCGCGTCGGGCATCACCGCACGATACGCGACGGCCGACGCGTCGGGGGTGCGCGCCGGCCCGCGGCTAGGCTCTCGGGATGCCTCGCGTCCTGCAGCCACCTCCCCGTCCGCCCGGACGGAGCGCCGACGTGAACAGCACCTCGTGCGAGAGGGCCGACCACCGGGGCGGCCGCCTCGGTCGCGCTCGGTCCGGCACCGTCGTCGTCGCCGACCCTGCCACATGAGCGACGTCCCGCGTACCCGCCCGTCGGTGGGCACTCTGCTGCGAGTCGCCTTCGTGGTGGTCGCGCTGGCGCTCCTGGGCGTCGCCGTCTACCGCCAGCGGGAGGGTGAGCGCGGCGTTCACGTCGCTGGCGCCGACCACCCTCCTGCTGGCCCTGCTGTCGACGCTCGCGGCGCTGTGCCTCAACATGCTGTCGTGGCGCGCCGCCATGGCAGCCGTGGGTGGCGGCCTGCGCGTGCGTCCGGCCGCCCGGGCCTTCTTCCTGTCGCAGCTGGGCAAGTACGTGCCGGGCAGCGTGTGGCCCGTGGTGGCACAGATGGAGCTGACCCGGGACTCAGGGATCTCCCGGGCACGTAGCGCGACCGGCGCGCTCGTCGGCATGGCTGTCGGCGTGGTGACGAGCGGCGCCTTCGCGTGTGCGCTCCTCGTCCTGCCGGACGCCGAGGTCCGGCGCACGTACTGGTGGCTCCTCCTCGGCGTCCCGCTCGCGGCAACGGTCCTCGTGCCGTCCGTGCTCAGCCGGCTGCTCGCGGTGGTCGCACGTGCGGCACGAAGGGCGACGCCCGTGACGGACCTGCGCGGCCGGGACCTCGTCCGGTCCGCCGCATGGTCGTCCGGCATGTGGATGTGCTTCGGCTTCCAGGCGTGGCTCATCGCCAGGGACCTCGACGGGGCGGGGGCCGTCGGCTACTGGCTGGCGACCGGCGCCTTCGCGCTGGCCTGGGTCGTCGGGTTCGTCGTCGTGCTGGCGCCGGCCGGCCTCGGCGCTCGGGAGGCGGCCCTCGTGCTGGCCCTCAGCGGGACGCTCGACCCTGCCGACGCCTTGGCGCTGGCCATCATCAGCAGGGTCGTGACGACGCTCGGTGACGGGTTGGTCGCCGCCGGCGCACTGGTCTTCGCGCGTCGTGGGCCACGCCCCGACGACCTCGGCCCCGACGACCTGCCGGCGTCGGACGAGTCCCCGGCCCGGGACGTCGCGCCGTGACCGACGTCACCCTCGAGCGCCGTACTCCGCGCTCGCGATGATCCCGCCGACGATGGCCTCCACGCGCACCCCGCGCTGGATCTGGGTGACCCAGTGCGCGGCGCCCGTCCGGTCGATGCCACGCCCCAGCAGCTCGCGATAGTGCCCGTCGACCACCGTGGTCAGGTGCTCGGTCGACAGCAGGAACCCGCGGGCGACGGACTCGCGCCCGGCGCCGACCGCCAGCTCGCGCGTCCAGTGCCGCACCTCGGCGGGCGCGGGAGTACGGTCCAGGACGTGCTGGTAGAGCCGGGTCACCCACCGGGCGTCGTCGGAGCCGGACTGCGCGTAGTACTCGGCCGAGGCGACGAAGCCGGCCTCCATGCCCTGGATGTTCAGGCCTCGCCGCATCGCCCCGAGCCACGAGGCCAGACCGGCGCTCTCCGCGCTCCGCCCCAGGTAGGTCACGTACGCGTTCTGGATGAGTCGACCGCGGTACTCGTCGGAGGACGTGATGGCGTTGGCGACGGCGATCCTCGGGGTGCCCGCGCCGAGCGCCGAGGACCAGTCGAGCAGGCCGGCACGGTCGGGCGTGCGCCGGAACAGGTCCCCGTAGACGCGTGCGACGTACCGCTGCGTCGCGTCGGCGACCACGGTGAAGCGCACGGCGGCACCACGGGCACGGTTGCCGGCGGCGTCCACCGCGTCGACCGCGACGCTGTGCGGACCCACGGGCAGCGCGCCGAGGTCCGCGGACACGGCGCCCGCGCCGACCCGCCGCGTGACCTTGCCGTCGACGACGACGTCGTAGGCCGTGACGCCCACCGCGTCGGTGCTCGGCTGCCAGCGCACGACGGCGCCCCCGGTCACGACCGCCCGCTCCGCGGGGGACGTCACGACGGCGCGCGTGGGCGCCACGGTGTCGCCGCTGGGGGGCGGTGCGGTCGGTGAGGGGCTCGGCGAGGGGGTCGGTGAGGGCTTGGGCGACGGGGTGCCGGGGGTGCCCTCCGCCTCGCCCGAGGCGACCGTGACGCGCGCCGTGGTCCCCACCGACTCGACCGTGACCGTCAGCTGGGTGCCGGGGACGGTCCAGCTCCGCCCGGCCGGGAACGCCGGCGAGCTGAACGGCTGGTGCGTCGTGGGCGCCATGTCGAGCAGGTACGTCTGGGGCACACCGCGACTGTCGGGCGCGCGCAGATGGACCTGGACACCGGCCCACCCCGTCATGCGCACGTCCCGGCCGACCGCCGGGCGGAAGTCCACGTACAGCTGCCCACCCGCGATCCCGGGTGCGGGCAGCACGACCGCACGACGGGCACCCACGCTCGCGAGCGGCGCGAGGTCGACGGTCACCGGCTCGGTGACGGACGTGGCGGTGATCCGGTGCGCCGTGAGCATCCCGATGACGTCGGCACCGGCGCTGGTGAGGTTGCCGGTCGGCAGGGAGGTGCCGAAGCCCATGACGTCGGCGCGGTCCTGGTACTCCCCGGCGTGCAGCGCGAGAAGACCGGCGGGTAGCTCCCGGTGTACTCCCCGGCGAGGCTCGCCCGCGCGGCGCTCGGGCCGCAGGTCAGGGTGTTCGCGTGACCGAGACCGAGGTTGTGCCCGAGCTCGTGCGCGACGACGTCCTCCGTCGCGCTGCCGTTGAGCCAGATCTGACCCCCGCCGACCGTCGCGAGCCCGTCCCAGCCGCGGCAGTCCCGGTACGGGAAGTAGACGAGGACGTGCTGCGTCGCGGAGACCGGCGGGTTGCCGTGAGCCGCCATCGCGTTGTTCCAGATGGCGTCGGGCTCGCAGGTCGCGGGCTCGTCGTACCTCGCCCACTCCCGCACGCTCGTGCCGAACGTGATCCGGCCGCCGGTCTGGTCCGACCAGTACCGGGCCACACCCTCCACACGGGCCGTGAGGGTCTGCCTCGTCTGCCCGTCCGGCCTGCTGCCGTAGACGGGGAGCACGGTGAGCGTGTGTCGCCCGGTGACGACCGCGTCGCGGACCGCCGTCGTGCCCGCCTCGTGGACGGGCGCCACCCGGACGAGCTCGGCGGTGCCGTCGGGGGCCCGGGTGTCGGTCCCGGTCGCCTCGGCGACCGCGGCCAGCGCATCGGCCGGCGTCCGGCCACGGTCGGCCTCGAGGGTGAGGACGACGTCGCTGCCGGTGGCCACGTCGGCCACCGCCGGGTGCCCGGTCAGGTCGTGGAGCACGCCGTCGGCCTCGACCAGCGTCCGGACCTCGGCCGCGGGCCCGTCGCCGGTGACCTCGGGCAGCACGACGCGGACCGTCCCGGTGACCGTGAGCGTCGAGTCAGGCGCCGCGGCTGCCGCCGCGCCCGCCCCGAGCCCGACGACGAGGGCGCCGACCAGACCACCGGCCAGCACGGAGGTCACCACCGAGGGCGCGGTGCGCTGCCGGGCGGGACCGCCACCCGGAGGGGCGGCTGCGGGACGGCGCAGGACGTCGACCCGCGGCGGACGGGCGGCGGAGGGGCGCATGGTGCTCCAGGAGGGTCGACGGGACGGACGGGTCCGCGGGACCCATCGACCGCCGCGGGGCCGAGCTGAGCAGAAGGCCTAGGCTCGTCGGGTGGCACTCCCCCGCCGGACCTCGCCGTGACGCTGACCGTCGAGCAGCTGTGGCAGCCGGTCCCGGGGGCTCGGGCACGTACGTCGCCGAGCTCGCGCGCGCCCTCGCCGCACGACCCGGGACGTCGGTCGACGGGCTCGCGGCACGCCGGACCGGTGAGCCGTCCCACGCGCTGCCCCCGACGATGCCGGTCCACCACTCGCCGCTGCCGCGGCCGCTCCTGTACGAGGCATGGTCCCGCGCGCGCGGCCGGGCCGGCGCGCTCCTCCTGCCGCGGCCCTCCCGCTCCGCCGGGGACCGCGTCGCCCGGGTGCTGCACGCCACCACCTGGGCGATCCCGCCGCGCACGGGTCCGCTCGTGGTGACCGTCCACGACCTCGCGTTCCTGCGCGACCCGGGGCACTTCACCGCGCGCGGGAACGTGTTCTTCCGTCGTGCGCTGGACCTCGTGCGGCGCGAGGCGGACGCCGTCGTCGTGCCGTCCGCGACCACCGCGTCGGACTGCGTCGCCGAGGGGCTCGAGCCGGGCCGGGTGCACGTGGTGCACCACGGTGTGCGCGCCCTGCCGGTGAGCGACGCGGAGGTGGACGGCTTCCGCCGTGGCCACGGCCTGACGCGGCCGTACGTGCTGTGGTGCGGCACCTTCGAGCCGCGCAAGAACGCGGCGACGCTGCTCGCCGCGTTCCGTGGGCTGCTGCGCGACGACCCGGGCCTGGACCTCGTCCTGGTCGGTCCGGCCGGCTGGGGCGGCACCGCCGCCGACGTCGCCCGGCTCGCCGCCGCGCTGCCCGAGGGCCGCGTGCACACGCTCGGCCGGCTCGCCGAGGTGGACCTGCACCGCGCCTACGCGGGTGCGCGGGTGTTCGCGTTCCCGTCGCTGTGGGAGGGGTTCGGGATGCCGGCGCTCGAGGCGATGGCACACGGCGTGCCGGTCGTCACGTCCGCGGGGACGTCGATGGCCGAGATCGCCGGCGCGGGCGCGCTGCTCGTGGACCCGCTCGACGCCGATGCGCTGGCCGGTGCGATCGGCGAGGCGGCCGGGCCGCAGCACGCCGAGCTGGCCACGGGCGCCCGGGCCAACGCCGCGCGGTACACCTGGGCGGCGAGCGCCGAGGGGCACGTCGCGGCCTACCGGGCCGCGCTGGGCTGAGCGGCTCGATCGGTCAGGCAGGAGCCCTTCGACGGGCGGCGCGGGCGGCGCGGCGGGTCGCGATACTGTCGCGGCACCATGGGGGATCGCCTGAGGACGGAGAGCGCACGGCCGACGGCCCGCGCCGTCGTCGTGACGTGGAACGGGGCACACCTGCTCCCCGCGTGCCTCGACTCGCTCCTGGGGCAGACGGTCGCCGACCGGCTCGAGGTCGTCGTGGTCGACAACGCCTCGCAGGACGGCACCCCGGAGCTGCTGCGCAGCCGGTACCCCGGTGTGCGTCTCGTGACCAATCCCGTGAACCTCGGGTTCGCGGGCGGCGTCGTGGCCGGCACCCGCGACGTGACCGCGGACGCCGTGCTGCTCCTGAACAACGACGCGACGCTCGACCCGGACGGGCTGGAGCGACTCCTGGCGACGCTCGACGCTCCGGGGAACGAGCGCGTGGGCGCGGTGACGGCGAAGATCCTGCTCGACGGCTGGTACCGGGAGCGCCCCGCCCGCGGCACCGTCCCCGCCGGGGCGTTCCGCCGTGGCGACGTGGACCTCGTGCCCGCCGACCCGGACGAGCCGGGTGCCGTCCGGGTCGTCAACTCGACCGGCAACGTGGTGACCCGTGCCGGCGCGGGGGTGGACCGCGACTGGCTCGCGGTCGACGGCACCGAGTCGACCGACGCGGACGTCTTGGGCTTCTGCGGCGGCGCCGCCCTGCTCCGCACGTCGGCCCTCGCGCAGGTCGGCGGCTTCGACCCCGACCTGTTCCTGTACTACGAGGACACCGACGTCTCCTGGCGGATGCGGGCGGCCGGCTGGACCGTCCGGTACGAGGCCGGCGCGGTCGCGCGCCACCGCCACGCCGCCAGCTCGGACGCGGCCAGCCCGCTGTTCCGGTACTACAACACCCGCAACTCCCTCGTGGTCGCCGGGCGGCACGCCTCGCTCGCTGTCGTCGCGACCTCCGCCGCCCGCCAGGTGGCCGGGACGGCGCTCGCGTGGCTGCGCCGCAGCGAGCCACGGCCCGTGCGGGTCGCGCGCGTGCGCGCCCTGCTGCACGTCGCACGGCGCAGCCCGCGCACGCTGGCCGAGCGCCGGGCGATGTGGCGGTCGGCCGCCGTGGGGCGCGCCGAGGTCGCGCGCTACCTGGTCTGACGCGCCCCCGGCGCGCGGGTGAGGTCCTCGGCGACGTCGTCCGCCCGACCGACCACGCGGCGGCCGTCCGTGGGGCTGGAGTCCGCGCGGCTCGAGGCGGGACCGGGCACCGCGGACCGCGGGAGCGTCCGGTCCAGGTCGAACCCGTCGGGCAGCACGCGCCCCGACGCACCGCCGTCGACCACCACGCGGGCGTGGACCGCGGGCTCTCGCCGGTACTGCATCTCCTTGACCCGCTCGAGCTGGTCCTCCAGCAGCACGCGGTTGGTGCGCTGCAGGTCCGACAGGACGCCGAGCGCGATCGACAGGAGGGCCGCGACGGCCATGATCGCGCCGTAGATGAGCGACTGGACGTTGCCGGAGGTGTCCCCGCCCGTGACCCACAGCAGCAGGAAGCGCACGAGCGGGATCGCGGCCAGCACGCCGAACAGCAGCGTGAGGCTCGCGAAGATGACGTACGGCTTGAACATGAGGAAGCTGCGGACGATGGCGGAGCCCGACTTCGCCATGTGGTGGAAGATGTTCTTGAACAGCCGGGAATCCCGGGTCTTGGGGTTCGTGACCACGGGCACGCTGGCGATCTGCAGGCGCATGTTGCCGGCCTGGATGATCGTCTCCATGGTGTAGCTGAACTGCGTGACGAGGTTCAGACGCAGCAGCGACGCCCGGGAGTAGGCGCGGAACCCGCTCGCCGCGTCCGGCAGCTCGGTGCTGGCCGCGCGGTTGACGATGTGGCTGCCGAACCGCTGCATGAGCTTCTTGAACGCCGAGAAGTGCTCGATCGTGTGGGTCTGACGGTCGGCGATGACGATGTCCGCCTCACCGAGCAGGATGGGGCGCACCAGGTCGCCGATGCGGTCCTGCGGGTACTGGTTGTCCCCGTCGGTGTTGACCACGACGTCGGCCCCGTGCGCGAGCGCGTAGTCGATGCCGTCCCGGAACGACCGTGCCAGCCCCATGTTCCGGGTGTGGTGGACGAAGTGCGTGACGCCGTGCGCGCGGGCCACCTCGAGCGTGCGGTCGGTGGAGCCGTCGTCGATGACGAGCACCTCGATCTCGTCCACCCCGGGGATCTGCGTCGGGATGGACTCGAGCACCGAGGCCAGGGTCTCCTCCTCGTTGAGGCAGGGGACCTGGATGAAGACCTTCATGCACACTCTTTACTGCCGGGGGCGAGGCAGCGTCGGTATGACGCGATGCCACCGCGAAGCATCGGGGATCCACCTCATGCTAGCGGAGCCCGCTCCCGCCCCTCCGAGCCGTCGCCGCCGCGCAGAGCGCCGTGCGCACGGGTGCCCGGGCGCACCGCACCGGCGCGCCGGTGCCGTGCTGAGGCGAGCCGGTGGGGACCGATGAGTAGAGTCCACCGGTCCGAGCCCGCCGCTGGGTGTGCCGATCGTTCCCCGGGGAGACCATGCGCATCGCTGTGGTGGCGCCGCACGGGTCGACGGCCGCGGCGCGTTCGTCGGTCCGCGCCGCCCTGCGCCACGTGCCGGACCACCGCGCCGTCGTCGTCCTCGCGGCGTGCCCCGGCTACCGGCCGGTCGACGACGAGGAGGTGCGGGCCCTCGGTGACCTCCAGCTCACCACGCGTGATCTCCACCGGGCCGCGATCACGCTCGACCCGGAGGCCTTCCACCAGCTCCTCCTCGCGTCGCTCGTCGCGTCGCTGCTCGACGACGGCGAGCCGGTCGTCGCCGTACGAGCCGGTGTCGAGCTCCAGGCCACGCCCACCGACCTGGCACGGCGTGCCACCGACGCAGGGCTGTGCCTGGTGGCCCGCACCCGGGCGACGGTCGTGGCGGACGACCGCCGACCCGGCCTCGCCGATCTCGTCGCCGGGGGCGGTCACACCCCGCACCTGCTCGCCTTCGGCCCGGACGGGGCACCCGCTGTCGAGGCGTACGTCGAGGCCCTCGGCGACTGGCGCTCGGACGCCGCCGTGCTCGACGTCGTCGCGAGCCAGGTGCCGCACGACACGGTGCGCGCCCCGGCCGCCCTCCTCTCGGCCTGGAGCGCCCCCGACGTCCGGATCGAGGACGGCGCCGACGGCGGCCTCCTCGTGGACGGCGAGGAGGTGATCGCCGTCGACCTCTGCGACCTGGACCCGCACCGGCCGTGGGTCCTCGCGGCGTCGCTCGACCGGCCGCGCCTCCTGCTCAGCGAGCACCCCGTGCTCGCGCGCGTGCGCGGACGCCGCTGCAGAGCGCGCCGCGGACGGCGACCCGTGCCGCGACGGTGGGCACGACGCCGCCGCCCTCACGGCGCTCAGCACCGGCACGCCGGTCCACCCGCAGCTGCGGACCCTCCTGCGGGCCGAGCCGGCGCCGCCCGGGTCCGGGGACGCCAGGCCCATCGGCCCCGACCCGTTCGACCCGGCCGCCGCCCAGGCACTGCGGGCCTGGCTCGTCGAGCCGCTGCCGGTGGCCCACACGGCGCCCGTCGCGCGCTACCTGGCCTCGATCTGGTCGTCCCGGCCCGACCTGCAGGCCGCGTTCCCCCTCGTCCCGGGCCCGCACTCCCTGGACCTCGCCGCATGGGCCGAGGCGTACGGCCGCCATGAGCCAGGCCACGACGCCGCCCTGCTGGACGCCGCGGTGGCGGCGACCCGGGGCGCCACGACCGCGGTCCGCGTCGACCCTGCCAAGCCCCCGACCCCCGGGGTCAACGTCGTGGGTTACCTCACCGGGGAGCTCGGCGTCGGCGAGTCGGCCCGCCTCGTCCGGTCGGCTCTCGAGACCACCGGTGCCTCCGTGACGACGGTGCCGGTGTCCCTGCAGCTCCAGAGCCGCCAGCAGGCGGCCTTCGTGCCGAGCGCGTCGACCGACCTCCACGACGTCACCCTGCTGTGCGTCAACGCCGATCAGACGCCCCGGGTCGCCGGCGCGCTGCCGCACCTGTCCACGACCCACCGGATCGGCATGTGGTACTGGGAGGTGGAGGCGTTCCCGTCGGAGCAGCACGTCGGGTTCGCGCACGTCGACGAGGTCTGGGTGGCGACCGACTTCGTGCGGGACGCCGTCGCGCCGCACTCGCCCGTGCCGGTCCTCACCATGCCGCCACCCCTCCCGCAGGTCCGTCCCCGCGGACGCTCGGGCGACGCCACCCCCGGCACCACCGGACCGGACGGGCGTGGTCCCGCCCTGGCCCGTGTCCCCACGGACCGCCCCGTCGTCCTCTTCGCGTTCGACCACCTCAGCACGACCGAGCGGAAGAACCCGGCAGGCGTCGTCACCGCGTTCCGTCGCGCCTTCGCCCCCGGTGAGGGGCCCGTGCTGGTGCTCAAGTCGATCAACGCCGACCGTGCGGTCGCCGACGCGGAACGGCTCCGGCTGCTCGTGCGGGACGAGCCCGACGTCGTGCTCCTCGAGGAGTACCTCAGCGCGCAGGACCGCGACGGCCTCATGGCCGCGTGCACGGTGTACGTCTCGCTGCACCGGGCGGAGGGCCTCGGGCTGACGCTCGCCGAGGCGATGGCCGCCGGCAAGCCCGTCGTCGCCACCGGCTACAGCGGCAACCTTCAGTTCATGACCGAGGACAACAGCTACCTCGTCCCGTGGACCCCGACGCCGATCCCGCCCGGCCACCCGCCGTACCCCGCCGGGTCGACGTGGGCCGACCCCGACCTCGACGCCGCCGCCGCGCTCCTGCGCCGGGTGGTGGATGCCCCCGACGCGGCAGCCGCGGTCGGCCGTCGGGCCGCCGAGGACATCCGGGCACTGCACTCCCCGCGGTCGCCGGCGCACGGATGGCCGCGCGCATCGAGCAGATCCGCGCGGAGCGTGCCGCAGCGACGCCGGCAGCGAGCTCGGCGAGGTCGCGCCTGCAGGCCCGGCTACGCCCCCGCAGCCACTGACGGACGCGCCGAGTGCCGCGTCAGCCGATGCCGAGCACGCGACGGGCCCGGCCGGTGGCCCGCCGGGCGACCTCGCCGACGCCGCCCGCCTGCAGGTAGCGCAGCGCCAGGGCCGCGTCGCTGCGCAGCGAGGTGCGCCGCTCGAACGGGTGCGCCGTCGTCCCCGGGTCGCCGAGCACGTACTGGAGGTCGGCGGCGCGCCGCGGGAACCGGCAGAACTCGACCAGCGGGGTGAGCACACGCGGCCAGGTGTAGCCCGCGGCGAACGCGCGGACGTTCTCGCGCGCCACAGCTGCCGCCGCGTCGTCGTACAGCATCTCCTCGAGCGCCCGCTCCAGGGCGTCGACGTCCTCGGCCGGGACGGTGCGCCCGAGCCCGTGCTCGGCGATGAGCGTCCCGAACGTGTCACCCCGGTAGCCACGATCGGCAGCGACGTCCACAGGTAGTCCAGGATCCGGGTGCGGAAGCTGTACGCGGTCTCGATGTGGTGGAAGTGCGTCGAGACGCCGACGTCGGCGTCCATGAGGTAGTCGGCCCGCTCGGCGTAGGGCACCCAGCCCTCGTTGAAGAAGACGTGGCTGCCGACCAGCCCGAGCCGCTGGGCCAGCTGCTGGGTCTCCCAGGCGATCCGCATGTCCGGCACCCCCGGGTTCGGGTGCTTGAGCCCGAGGAAGTACAGCCGCACGTCCGGGTGCCGGTGCCGCAGGCGGTCCACCGCGTGGATGAGGCTGAGCGGGTCGAACCAGTTGTAGATCCCGCCA
This sequence comes from Cellulomonas sp. ATA003, assembly GCF_031582905.1. Taxonomy (NCBI): domain Bacteria; kingdom Bacillati; phylum Actinomycetota; class Actinomycetes; order Micrococcales; family Cellulomonadaceae; genus Cellulomonas; species Cellulomonas sp. ATA003. The sequence goes on along the minus strand of NZ_CP133990.1, from coordinate 678,333 downwards.
CCCCACAGGATGACCTTGTCGTCCGGGCCGATCCCGGGGACCGCGCCCTTGATCGCGTGGCGTGCCTGGACCGGCGCGGTGTCCGGGATGCCGAAGGGGACGACGGCGATGAGCGCGTCGAGGCTCTCGTCCTCGTCGTACACGGCGGCGTTCACGCGCCCCTGACCGGCGAGCTGCCCCAGCCAGAAGTCGCGCTGCTTGTCCGAGGCGCACAGCAGGAAGTCGGCGCGGCGCAGCTGGTCGTTGAGCACCCGGGTCGTCTCCTTGACCGCGAGCGCCCGGCCGCCGGGGCCGAGGTCCCGGGCCTGCTCCAGCTGCTCGAGGTGCATCGGGTCGTAGACGTCGGCGACCAGGATCTTCGCGCTGTCGACGAGCCACGGAGCCCCCTCGAGGAGGAAGCCCTGGAAGATGATGACGTCGGCCCAGTCCGTCGCGGCACGCAACGCGTGGCCGGACGCGTGGAGGACCTCGAACCCGCGGCCCGCGACCTGCGCGCCGGCCGTCGACAGCAGGCGCACGTCGTGCTCGCCGGACAGCGCCGTCGCGATCTCCCAGGCGCGGATCGCCGGCCCGGCCATCCGCTCGAGCAGGGGCTCACCGGTCACGACGAGCACCCGCTGCCGCGAGACGAAGTGCTCGGCGATTCCGAAGGCCTCCACGAGCACGGCGTGGGCCTCGAGGTAGCTGTCCACCGCGTACGCGGGCTCGATGGCGTGCCGGAAGAGCGGGAACAGCTCCCGGTCGCTGCGGCGACGGCGGCCCTGCAGCTCACGCCGGGTCTGCAGGAGCGTGGGCATCTGCTCCACGAGGTAGTCGATCGCGTACGGACCGGTGAGCGCCATCTTGTCGATCTCGAGCGTGCCGACGTCGTCGCCGCCCGGCGAGCGCTGGAGGTCCAGCGCGGTGGCGTCCGTCCCCGTGCGTGCGAGGGACCGGCGCACGGCGAGCGCGAGTGCGGCCGGCAGCGCCTTGGCGAGGGACTCGTCGTCGAGGTTCTTGTACATCGACATCAGCGCGTTGCGCTCGAGCAGGTAGCTCTCGCGGAAGTTGCCGAACTTCTTCATCGTCACGTGGTGCTTGTGGAACGCGACGGAGCGCGGCTCGTACCGGACCCGCCAGCCGAGCAGGTTCAGCCGCCACCCGAGGTCGACGTCCTCGTAGAACATGAAGAAGCGCTCGTCGAAGCCGCCGACCTCCCGGTAGACGTCGGTCCGCATGAACATCGCGGCGCCCGTGCCGAACAGGACGTCCTTGGGCTCGTCGTACTCCGGGGAGTCGGGCTTCTCCACCTCGCGCTTGTAGCCCATGCCGAACCAGGTGAGGGACCCGTCGACGTAGTCGACGAGCTCACCGTCCCAGTCCAGGACCTTGCTCGCGACCGCCCCGATGGTGCGGTCGGCACGCAACGTGTCCACGGCGGCGCGCACCCAGCCGGCGTCCGGGCGGGCGTCGTTGTTGAGGAACCCGACGAACTCCCCGGTGGCGTGCGCCACGCCGAGGTTGCAGCCCCCGCGAAGCCGGTGTTCGCGCCGGCGTCCACCACGACGGCGTGCGGGACGGCGGCCCGGATGCGCTCGGCGCTGCCGTCGCCCGAGTCGTTGTCGACGACGACGAGCTCGAGCTGGTCGGCGGGCCAGTCGACGTCGGCGAACGCCCGCAGGCACGTGATGGTGTCCTCCGCGCCGCGATAGTTCACCAGGACGACCGAGACGACGCCCGCGCGGACGACCGGCTCGCGGGCGGCGTCCTGCTCGCCGGGACCCGTGGTGCTCATGCTGTCTCCCCTGGAGCTCGATGTCGTGGTCGACCATGCGGTGGACGAGCCCGGTGAAGTCCACCGTGGGCTCCCAGCCGAGCACCGCCCGGGCCTTGCCGGCGTCACCGGCCTGCTGGGCCGCGTCCGCCGGCCGGACGAAGGCGGGGTCGGTCTCGACGTGCTCGCGCCACCGGTCGACGCCGGCCCGCCGGAACGCGGTCTCGACGAAGTCGGCGACGGAGTGCGGCGTGCCGGTCGCCACGACGAAGTCGTCGGGCTCGCCGTGCCGGGCCGCCCGCACCATCGCGTCGACGTAGTCCGGGGCCCAGCCCCAGTCCCGCCGGGCGTCGAGGTTGCCGAGCGTGAGTGTGCCGCCGTCCCGCGCGATGCGGGCAGCGGCGGCGGTGATCTTGCGCGTGACGAACGTCGTCGGCCGCCGCGGGGACTCGTGGTTGAACAGGATGCAGCTCGCCACGTGCAGCCCGCGCCCGCGGTAGACCCGCGCCATGTGGTGGGCGTACGCCTTGGCGGCGCCGTACGGCGACACCGGCCGCACCGGGGTCGACTCGTCCTGCGGGGAGACCGCCGGGTCGCCGAAGATCTCCGCCGACGACGCCTGCACGCACCGGACCGGGCTGCCGGTGACCCGCTGGACCTCGAGCGCGGCGGCGAAGAGCACCGCCGCGGCGACGCCGCTGAGCTCGGCGGTGCGCACCGGCTCCTGCCAGGAGAGCGCCACCGAGGAGATGCCGCCGAGGTTGTACAGCTCGTCGGGTGCGACCTCGTGGACCAGTCGCGTCAGCCCGTCGTGGTCGGCGAGGTCGCCCGGGTGCAGCCGGACCTCGGGGTGCGCCGCGGCGAACCGGGCAGTCGCACCGTCCCGGCTCTGCACCAGGCCGTGCACCTCGGCACCCTCCGCGGCGAGCCGCTCGACCAGGTAGCCGCCGTCCTGCCCGGTGACCCCCGTGACGAGAACGCGTCGCACGCGCCTACCGTCCCGACAGCGCGCGCTGCTCGCGCAGGTCGTTCTCGACCATCATCGCGACCAGCTCGCCGAAGTCCACCTTGGGCTCCCAGCCGAGCACGGAGCGGGCCTTCGCGGGGTCCCCGATGAGCAGGTCGACCTCGGCCGGCCGCATGAACCGCTCGTCCTGCCGGACGTACGGCGCCCAGTCGTCGATGTCGACGGCCCGGAACGCGAGGTCGAGAAGCTCGCCGATGGAGTGGGTCTCGCCCGTCGCCACGACGTAGTCGTCCGCGGTGTCCTGCTGGAGCATCCGCCACATCGCGTCGACGTAGTCCCCGGCGAAGCCCCAGTCCCGCTTGGCGTCCAGGTTGCCCATGACGATCTCGTCCTGCAGGCCGAGCTTGATGCGGGCGACGGCCTGGCTGACCTTGCGGGTCACGAACTCCGGGCCACGGCGCGGCGACTCGTGGTTGAACAGGATCCCCGAGGACGCGTGCATCCCGTAGGACTCGCGGTAGTTGATCGTCATGTAGTGGCCGAACACCTTCGCGACGCCGTACGGCGAGCGGGGCCACAGCAGCGTGGACTCGCGCTGCGGGACCTCCTGCACCTTGCCGAACATCTCCGAGCTGGACGCCTGGTAGAAGCGGACGCGGGTGGGGTCGTCGTGCGAGTACAGGCGGACGGCCTCGAGCATGTTGAGCACGCCCTTGCCGGTGACGTCCGTGGTGAGCATGGCGTTCTCCCACGAGTACGCCACGAACGAGATCGCCCCGAGGTTGTAGACCTCGTCCGGCTTCGACGACTCCAGCGCGCGCAGCAGGCTCGACAGGTCGGTGAGGTCACCGGTGAGGAGCTTCACGTCGGGCACGGTCTCGCGCACCAGGTCGAGCTTGGGGTTGTTCTGGCCCCGGATGAGTCCGTACACCTCGTAGCCCTTGGAGAGCAGCAGCTCCGACAGGTAGAGGCCGTCCTGGCCGGTGATCCCGGTGATGAGTGCGCGCGGCATGGTCCCTCGAAGCTCGGTGGTCGGTAACCGGGACAGCGTAGCCGCGGCGTCCGGGACGGTACGGGCGTGCGGCACGGTACGGAGCGTCGCTGCGGTGAGCCGCCCTATGCTTCCGAGGTGCCTTCCGACGCCCCGTTCATCTCCTATGCCCAGAACCGCGAGGACGTCGTGCTGTGGCGGGCCCTCGGGCACGTGCCGCGCGGCCGGTACGTCGAGGTGGGCGCGAACGACCCGACGACGGACTCGATCACGCGCGCGTTCTACGACCGCGGGTGGACGGGCATCACCGTCGAGCCGGTCCAGGAGTTCGCCGACGCGCACCGCGCGCAGCGGCCGGCCGACACGCTCATCCAGGCGGTGGTGACCGACGAGGAGTCCGACCACGTGGTGCTCCACGAGGTGCCCGGGACGGGGCTCTCGTCGATCGTCGACTCCGTCGGGTCGTCCTACCGCGACCGCGGCGAGGAGGTCGTCGACCACGCGGTCCCGGCCACGCGCCTGTCCCAGGTGCTGGCCGACCACGGCGGGACCGACCAGACCGTCCACTTCCTCGTCGTCGACACCGAGGGCGCGGAGCCCCAGGTGCTGGCGAGCCTCGACCTGCGGCAGTCCCGCCCGTGGGTGCTGGTCATCGAGTCGACGGCGCCGAACTCCTCGGTGCAGACCCACGAGGTCTGGGAGCCCGACGTCCTGGCGGCCGGGTACCGCTTCTGCCTGTTCGACGGCCTGTCGCGCTTCTACGTCGCGGAGGAGCACGCCGAGGCGCTCGCCCCCGCGCTCAGCTACCCGGCCTGCGTGTTGGACCGCCACGTCGCCGCCTCCGTCCACGACCTGCTGCAGGAGCGGCAGACGCTCCTGCAGCAGATCGTCCACTGGCGCACGACGGCGATCACCGCCTGGGGCGAGACGGCCGCCAAGGCCCTCGCGACGCGGGCCCCGGTCGTCGTGGAGGACCGCGAGGGCGAGCGCCGGGCGCTCGCCGAGCTCGACGCCATGCGCCGCACCGTGTCCTGGCGGCTCACCGGACCGCTGCGGCTGGTGCGTCGCGTGGCGGGCGCCGCTGCCCGGGCCGCTCGATGACGGTGGCACCGGACGGCGCGACGCTGCTCGCGGCGCTCGACCAGCGGGTGGGGGCCGCCGCGGCCGCCGCCCTCCCGGACCCGGAGGTCGCTGCGGCCGCAGGCGGTCACCCGGCCGGCGAGCGACCGCCTGGCACCCTCGCCGCCCTGCTCCTGCCCGGGCTCGTCGCGCTGGCCCGCGAGCCGGGACGGTCCGACGTCCGCTGGCTGCTGCTCGTCGCCACGACCGGCGCCTTCCCGACGCTGGACGGCCTGCGCGCCTTCTCCCGCCTCCTGGAGCTCGTCCCCGCGCACGAGGTGCAGTCGACGATCCTGCGGTGGGTGCTGGACCACCTCGACCACGGCCGGGTGGACCTGGAGATGACGGTGGTCCAGTCCGGCGTCGTCGTCGACGTCGACCACTGCGCGCGCTTCGACACCCATACCGGCATCCACCGGGTGGTCCGCGAGACCATCCCCGCTGGCAGCGGTCGGGGCCGGTGACGACGGCGGCGTGGATCGACGAGTACACCGCGCTGCGCGCTCTGGCCCCTCGCGAGCAGGCCCGGGTCACCGCCTACGGCCTCGACCTCGACATCGACCCGGCGGACGAGGCGGGGTACACCCCCGGCTCGTCGTCCCCTGGCAGAGCGTGGTCGTGCTGCCGGACGTCCCCAACCCTGGGTCGACCGCCGAGCTCGCCGCGCTCGCCGCGACGTCCGGCAACACGCTCTCCATGATCGGGTACGACATGATCCCCATCACGAGCGCGGACACCCGCCCCGCCTCGGACGCGGTGACGTTCGCCCAGTACCTCACCGTGGTCAAGCACGCCCACCGTGTCGCCGGGATCAGCCGCTCCGCCACCGCGGAGTTCACCGGCTTCGCCGAGGCCGTGCAGGCGCAAGGCCTGCCGGGCCCGCGGGTCACCGAGGTCCAGCTCACCGAGGACGCCCCACCGGTGGTCGAGGAGCCCGCACCGCGGCCCAGCCGTCCCGTCGTGCTCTGCGTCGGCAGCCGGGAGCCGCACAAGAACCACCGCACGGTCCTGCACGCGGCCGAACGACTCTGGCGCGAGGGCCTCGACTTCGACGTTCGACTCGTCGGCGGCCCCGGCTGGTCGGACGCCGTCCTGCGTCCGGCGCTCGAGCGCCTGCAGCAGGCCGGTCTCCCCGTGCACGACGTCGGCCGGGTGAGCGACAGCGAGCTGTGGCGCGAGCTGCGGCGCGCGGACTTCACCGTCTTCGTCTCCCTGCACGAGGGGTACGGGCTTCCGGTCGCCGAGTCGCTCGCGTCCGGCACCCCCGTGATCACGTCGAACTTCGGCAGCCAGCAGGAGATCGCGGAGCTGGGCGGCTGCCTGACGGTCGACCCGCGGGACGACGACGACGTGACCGCGGCCATGCGGTCCCTGCTCACGGACCCGGAACGGCTGGCGCGGCTGCGCCGCGAGGCGCTCGCCCGGCCGCGGCGCACGTGGGACGAGTACGCCGACGACCTGTGGGCGGCGCTGGTGGCCGACGACGTCTCGACGCAGGTGGACGTCCGATCGCCCGGCGCCACGACCACCGACCAGTCCCCGGCGCAGGAGGCAGCACCATGAGACTCGGACCGCTCACCCATGCGGTGGCGCGCTCGCGCCGAGCGGACGCGGACGAGCCCGGCCTGCCGGACGTCTTCCAGGAGGCGTGGTCGCGTCGGCTGCCCGTGCTCGTGCACGCCCTCACCGGACGTACGGTCACGCCGGTCCCGCTCACCTGCGCGGACGACCTGTCGGACGCGCTCGGGACGAGCCTGGACACCCGCGACCGCGGGCACCTGTGGCTGCTGCTCGCGGTGCTCACCGGCCGCCTGCCCGACGAGACCACGGTGGTGGAGCTCGCCCGGGACGCCTGGTTCGACGCGCCCACCGCCCTGTGGGACGCCCTGTCCGTGCACACCACGTCCCAGAGTGCCGGCTGGACGGTCCGTGTGGCCGACGGCGAGGTGCTGGTCGATCTCGCCCACACCGTCTCCACCGGGCTCACCACGGGTATCCAGCGGGTGGCCCGGGAGACCGCGCGCCGGTGGTTCGCCGACCATGACTGCGTCGCCGTCTCGTGGTCCACGGACTTCCAGTCGATCCGGGAGCTGACCACCGCGGAGCGTCAGCGGATCCAGCAGGGCGCGGCCGAGGAGGACACCCGGGCACGACCCGAGGCCGCCGTCGTCGTGCCGTGGCGCAGCACCTACCTCCTGCCCGAGCTGGCCGCCGAGCCGGCGCGCAGTGCACGGCTGCTCGCCCTCGCGCGGTTCTCACCGAACCGGACCGGAGTCCTGGGCTTCGACTGCGTACCGCTCACCTCGGCCGAGACCACGCAGCTCGGCTTCAGCGGCGTCTTCGCCGGGAACCTCGCCGCCGTCCGGCACTTCGAGCACGTGGCCACCATCTCGGAGGCCGCCCGCGTCGAGTACAGCGGGTGGACCCGGATGCTCGACGCCATCGGCGTCGACGGCCCCACCGTCACCTCGGTGCCCCTGCCGGTCGAGGCGCCCACGTCCACACCCGCTGATCCTCGAGGCGGCCCGCGACCTGTTCCTGGTCGGACGGCTGCCGCTGGTCCTGGTGGTCGGCAGCCACGAGCCCCGCAAGAACCACCTGGCCGTCCTGCACGCCGCCGAGCTCCTGTGGCGTGAGGGGATCGAGTTCAGCCTCTCGTTCATCGGCGGCAACTCCTGGGGGAGCGACGCCTTCACGGCGAGGTGCGCCGAGCTGCAGAGCGCCGGACGCCCGCTGCAGACCGTGAGCCGGCTCCCCGACGACGTGCTGTGGGCGGCGTACCGGCTCGCCCGCTGCACCGTGTTCCCCTCGTTCAACGAGGGCTTCGGGCTCCCCGTCGCCGAGTCCCTCGCCGTCGGGACCCCGGCGGTCACCTCGTCATTCGGCAGCATGCTCGAGCTGGCGGACGACGGCGGGGCCCTCACCGTGGACCCGCACGACGACCACGCCCTGGCCGCCGCCATCCGGACCCTCGTGACCGACGACCGCGTCCACGCCCGGCTGCGCGAGCAGGCCTCGCAGCGGTCCGTGCGCACCTGGGACATGTACGCACGGGAGACCTGGTCGGCCCTGACCGGGAGGAACGACGCCGGCTGACCGCCGAGTCCCGCGGGCGACCCTCCCGGGTCGACCGCGGGATGCCCGGGCGGGCCACCGGGGACCAGTCAGGGGAAGCGTGCGATCGCCCGCTGGCGGTACTCGGCGCTCCCGGCGATCCCCTGCCGGACCGCACCCTCGCCCCGCGTCAGCAGGACGCGGGCCCAGCCGTCCCGCCCAGCGGGGTCGGGCTGCCGCTGCAGGAACGTCCCGTAGTACGCCCCGGCGCGGATGCGGGCCGCCTCGACCGAGAACCAGATCGAGTCGGCGACGCCACCGCGCCCGATGCGAGCCATCTGGTCGGTCCAGTGCCTCACCTCCGCAGCACCCGCCGTCCGGCCCAGGACGGTGGCGTAGAGACGGGACACGTATCCCTGCGGCGTTCCACCGGACCGCTGGAAGAACTCCGCGCTGTCGAGGAAGCGGCGCTGCGCGTCGTCGACCGTCGCGTGCCCCGCGCGGATGGCAGCGAGCCAGCCGGCGGCGCCGGCGGGCTCCGGCTCGCGCCCGAGCACCTCGCGGTACGCCTGAGCCACGCGGAGACGGATGTACTCGTCGCTGCGGGTCAGCGTGCCGACGAGCTCGTCCTGGCTGACCCCGGCCATGAGCCGGTCGCTCCAGGTCGCGAGCCCGGTGGGGTCGGTCCCCTCCCGAGCAGGTCCTGGTAGAGAGCCTTGACGACGGCCTCGGCCTCGGCACGGACGAACGCCGAGATGCTGAACCAGTCACTGCGGAGGTTGAGGGCGACCCGCACCTGGTTGCCGGTGTACGTCCGGGAGCGACCTGCCCCGTCGACCACGGTGACCTCGGTGACCCGGCCACCGCCCGCGCCGAGCCCGTTGCGCCCCGTCACCGTCATCGACCGGATGCCCTGGACACCGAGGCGTGCCGCGACGTCGGCGGCGCTGAAGGTCGCCGCCGAGCCGGCCTGCGTCGTGACCCAGCGGTGGTTGGGGTTGCGGCTGGTGTCGTCACCCTCGTCGACGACCGCCGGGAACTCGCCGCCCGCGGTCCAGCCGCCCGTCGAGGAGCTGAACTCCGTCCGGACGACCGCGCCGTTGGCCCGCACCCGCACCTCGCCGGACGTCGCAGCGATCGCGGTGTCGGTGTTGGCGGCCTCGAGGCTCTCCCGGGGCTGGCCGAACGGCTGGAAGGCCGCGCCCCGGTACACCTGGCACGCGGTGGTGTCGCAGGTGGTGGCGCCCGAGGGCCGGGATCCCGACAGCGCGTAGGAGCGGGCGGCCACCGCCTGCGCCTTGAGCGCCTCCATCCCGCGCCCACCGGCGAGCGATCCCCAGCTCGCGGGGGACTCGCGAGGGACGACCCCCGCAGGTACCCCTCGGCCGACACCCGGTTGAACGTGGTCTGCACCCCCGTGCCGGCATGACGCTGGACGCTCAGCGACCCGCGGTACGCCCGCTCCCCCGCGCTCTCGCACACGCGCACGAGTCGGTCGACGGATGCCTGCGACGTCGTCCCGACGCTGACCGTGTCGAACACGCCGAGGGACGTCCATGACGGGCCCGAGCAGCCGGCACCCACCTCCGCGCGGAAGCGACCGTCGGGCTGCCGGGTCACTCGCACTGCGCTGCCGGCCGCGTTCGCGTCGGTCCGTGCCACCCCGTTGACGGTGAGCCCACGCCCGACCGCCCGCAGCTCGTTGCCGGTGAGCGCGGTGAGCTCGACGGAGATCTGCCGGTCACCCACCGAGCCACGACGGGTGCCACCGTAGAAGTGGTCGAGGATCGGCCCGTAGCCCCAGCCGTGGTCGATGGCGTAGCCGAGGGCGCCGTACTGCCCCATGCCACGGCCGTGCCCCCAGCCCTGCCCCGTGAAGGTGAAGCGGTCGCCGTCTGCGGCGACGGCGACCGTCGCGCCGGGCACCGCACCGCCGATCAGGAGGACGCTCAGCAGGAGCGTGGCGAGCCGGCTCGCCGTGCGGGTGTGGCTGCGGGTGTGGTTCATGTCGGGCTCCGGTGGACGACGGTCCGGCCATTGCATCACGGAACCGGCCTCATCCCGCAGCCCCGGGCGGCACCCAGTCGACCGCCCGACGAGGGGCGGCGCCGCGCCGGTAGGGTGTAGGTCGGTCGCCGGCGGCCGTCGAGGCGCCCGGAGGCGGGACCAGGTCCGATGGCCCGCTGGGCGTGCCGTGGTCACTCGTGATGGACAGGGAGCAGATGACGAACGTCGGTGAGGCTCGTTCCGCGCGGCTCGCGGCAGAACCGATGCGGATCGCCGGCCCCCGGCCCGGCTTCGCCGCCGGCACGCTGCAGTCGGTGCGGGACATCGTGGCCCAGCGTGAGCTGCTCGGCATGCTCGTCCGCCGTGAGCTCAAGGCGAAGTACAAGGACAGCACGCTGGGGTTCCTGTGGAGCCTGCTGCGTCCGCTGGCGCTGCTCGGCATCTACTACGTCGCGATCGGCAGGTTCCTCGGCGCGGCCCGGGACATCCCCGACTTCGCGATCTTCATCTACACCGGTCTGACCGCGTGGACCCTCTTCTCCGAGATCGTGACCGCGGGCACGGCCTCGATCGTGGTGAACTCCGGCCTGATCAAGAAGGTGTACCTGCCCCGCGAGGTGTTCCCCCTCAGCGTGGTGGGATCCGGCCTGTTCAACTTCGGCATCCAGCTGACCATCCTCGTCGCGGCGACGGTCGTGGCGGGCGGCTTCCCCACCGGAGCGCGGTGGCTGTACCTCCCGCTCTCCTTGGTCGTGCTCCTGCTGTTCGCCACCGCCCTGTCGTTCCTGCTGTCCGCGGTCAACGTCTACCTGCGCGATGTGCAGTACCTGGTCGACATCGCGCTGATGATCGCCTTCTGGGCGTCGCCGATCGTGTACTCGTGGGCGCTCGTCGTCGGCGAGGTCCCGGCCTGGGCCGCCGACCTCTACCTGACCAATCCCATGACGCTCGTGATCATGGGCTTCCAGGAGGCCTTCTGGGTCGCGGGTGACGACCAGCTCCGGCCGGACGACCTGCTGCAGAGACTGGGTGTGGCGTTCGCGGTCGGCGTCGTGCTGCTGTGGTTGTGCCAGCGCGTGTTCGCCCGCTTGCAGAGCAACTTCGCGCAGGAGCTGTGATGACATCCCCCACCGTGGTCCGCGTCCAGGGCGTCTCCAAGCGCTTCGTCATCCGCAAGGAGAAGTCGCTCAAGGAGCGCGTCGTCAACTTCGGCCGGTCCAACCTCCACAAGGAGGACTTCTGGGCGCTGCGCGACATCGACCTCGACATCACCTCGGGCTCGACCGTCGGCCTGATCGGTCCGAACGGCTCCGGCAAGAGCACCCTGCTGAAGACGATCGGCGGCATCCTGCAGCCCACGAGCGGGACGGTGCACCTGCGGGGCCGGCTCGCGGCGCTGCTCGAGCTGGGCGCCGGCTTCCACCCCGACCTGACCGGACGGGAGAACGTCTACCTCAACGCGGCCATCCTCGGCCTGAGCCAGGCGCAGACGGACAAGCACTTCGACGCGATCGTCGACTTCTCGGGCATCGAGCGGTTCATCGACACCCAGGTGAAGTTCTACTCGTCGGGCATGTACGTCCGGCTCGCGTTCGCGGTGGCCGTGCACGTCGACCCGGACATCCTGCTCGTGGACGAGGTGCTCGCGGTCGGTGACGAGCCGTTCCAGCGCAAGTGCATGGACCGGATCCGTGGCTTCCAGCGGGAGGGCCGCACGATCATCCTGGTGACGCACTCCCTCGACCAGGTCGCCGACCTCTGCGATCGCGCGGTGGTGCTCGAGAGCGGGCACATCATCGCGGACGGCGCCCCGCGCGACGCCCTGCGGGCACTGCGCGACGAGTTCGACCACGTGCGCCAGGAGGAGATGGAGCGGGCCCAGGAGACCGCCGCGGAGGTGGAGCCCGGTGCGGGCGCGAGCGCACCCCGGAGAAGGTGCGGATCCGGTCCGTGGCACTGCTCGACGAGCAGGGCAGTCCCGCGCACGAGATGAAGCCGGGCACCTCCTTGACCCTCGCCGTCACCCTGGATGCCGACGAGCCCCTGGCGGACCCCGTCCTCGGCGTCGGCATCGACACACCGCTCGGGCAGAGCATCTTCGGGACCAACACCAAGCTGCTCGGGCAGCGGCTCCCGCCCGTCCACGGCCGGGCGACGTTCCACTTCCGCTTGAACGACCTCCGGCTCGGCGAGGGGTCGTACATGGTGCACGGCGCCGTCGCGGACCAGGCGGGCATCGAGCTGCACCGTCTCCGGGACGCGGCGAGCTTCGCGGTGCGGGCCGACGGCGCCACCGTCGGCCACGTCTGGGCGGATGTGGAGTTCCGATCGGTCTCCCGGTGAGCACGGCGACCGCCGCGCGACCGCGCCGGGGTCGCCGTGGGCGCGGCTGCTCGTCTCGCTGCCGGACCGGCTCGTGCTGGCGCTGTTCTGGACCTGCCTGGTCGTCGCCGTCACCGTGCTGGTGGGGCGCTTCTCGCCGTGGCTCGTGGGACCGCTGCTCGCGGTCGTCCTCGTCGCGACCTGGCGCGCGGTCCCCGCGCCGCTCCCCGCCACACGGAACACCGCTGCCGGGGCGGCGGTGTGCCTGGGGCTGTGCGCGGCCTGGGCGCTGGTCCACCTGCCGTACGCGTCCGAGTACGTCACCGTCACCCGTGACCCCGGGTTCCTCACGCTCGAGGGCTTGTGGCTCGCCGACCACGCGACGCCCGAGATCCCGCAGGGTCGAGCCCGGGCCGTGGCCGAGGCCGTACCCGGTGCGCAGGCGTCGACCAGCGCCTTCTTCCCCTCGACGGTGATCTCCATGCTCAGGGCGCGAAGCTCCTGCCCGGCCTGCTCGGCCTGCTCGCCTGGGTGGGGGGCGACCAGGCCGTGCTGGCCGGGAACCTCCTCGTCGGCTCCTTGGCGCTCCTGGCTCTGTACGGCACCGCCCGGCGCGTGGTCGGCCCGTGGTGGGGTCTGGTGCCCACCACGGCGCTCGCGACGGCGGTCCCTCTGGCCGCCTTCTCCCGCGCCGCCTACACCGAACCCCTGACCATCGCGCTCGCGTTCGGCGGGCTGACCATGGCCTGGTCCGCGTTCGAGACGCGCAGCGGGTGGCGTCTGCTGCTGGCAGGTGCGCTCGTCGGCTCGCCGGCCCTGGTCCGGATCGACGGCGCCGCCTCCGTGATCGGGTTCGTGGTCGGGCTGGCCCTCGTCGCCGCGGCCCCGTTACGCGCCCGATCCCGCAGCAGGCTGCAGGTCTGGCTGCTCGGGGCGACGCTGTCCGCCTTGCTCATGGTGGGCCTCGGCTACCTCGACCTGTGGTGGCACAGCCCGGGCTACCTCAACGACCTGGGGAACCAGTTCACCCTGCTGGTCGCGGCGCTCATCGGGTCCATCGTCGTCGGCCTCGGACTCGTGGTCCCGCCGTGGTGGGACCCGGCGCGCCGCTGGTTGCTCGTCCACCGACGCACCGCGGGCCGGGTCCTCGCGGCCGCGGTACCGCTGATCGCCGTGGTGCTGGTGAGCCGGCCGCTGTGGCTGGTGGGCCACCGGACCCCGTTGGGGACGAACTACTCGCAGCTCGTCGGCGGACTGCAGGCCCGCGAAGGGCTCGAGGTCGACCCCACCCGCAGCTACGACGAGATGTCGGTGGCGTGGATCGCCTGGTACCACGGCTGGCCGATGGTCGTGCTCGCCTTCGCGGGGCTCAGCCTGATGGCCTACTGCGCCGTACGCCGCCGGGACTCCCGCCTGCTGGTGCTCCTCGCGGTGATCGCCGCTCCCACCCTGCTGTACCTGTGGCGGGTGAGCATCTCCCCGGACCAGGTGTGGGCGGTGCGTCGCCTGCTCCCCATCGCGATCCCGGGGTTCCTGCTCGCCGCGACGATCGCCCTGGCGTCCCTGTGGTCCTCGCGCCGGGGGTGGGTCCGTGCGGGATCCCTCGCGCTCGCAGCCGTCGTCGCCGCGTTCCCGCTGACCACGTGGGGGTCGCTGTTCACGGTGGTCGAGCAGGGCGGCCGTTGGGGGCAGCTGGAGGCGGTCTGCGCGGCGCTGCCCCATGACCGGGTGGTCTACGTCCGGGACGGCGGACCGGACTACCTGCCGTCGTTGCGGAGCGTCTGCGACGTCGAGGTCGTCGAGGTCGCGCAGGCCCCGACGACCCGGCACCTCGCGGACCTGAGCGGAGCCTGGGACGACCGGCCGCTGTCCGTCGTGACCTTCAGCGACTCCGCGCTCCCGTGGCCGGCAGGCGCCGCTCCGCAGCCCGTCCTGAGCTCGACGATCACGGGCTGGGCCTACGCGCTGTCACACCTCCCGACGGACGGGACCCGGTCCGACTCGCAGGTCTGGGTCGCCGAGGTGACCCCCGACGGCACCCTGAACCCGGTCGGGCCGTCGGGACGTCCTGGCGCCTCGGCCGCCACAACCGGCTGACCGAGGCGCCGACCCTCACCGACGTCGCCAGTCCACCCTCACGGGTACCGCGCGACGGCACGGTCGCGGTACTCGGCGCTGCCCGCGATCCCCGTCCGGACGGCGCTCTCCGACTGGTTCAGCAGCACTCCCGCCCAGTGGGCGACGCCCACGGAGTCGGGCGCACGCTGGAGGAAGACCTCGTAGTAGGTACCGGCGCGGCGGGCGGCCGCCTCCGTCGAGAACCAGACGTCGTCGATGACCCAGCCGCGCCCGTTGGAGGCGACCTGCGCCGCACGGGCGGGCCGCTCCATCGAGCTGATCGAACGCCCGAGTGCCGCGCGGTACACGGCGGACGCGTACGAGTCGAACGTCCCGCCGGCACGGATCGCGAACTCGTCGCTGTCGAAGAACCTGCGCTGGACGTCGTCGACCGAGGCGGTGCCGCCACGGATCTCCGTGAGCCAGTGCCGGGCGCCGGCGGGCTCCGGTGCGCGCCCCAGGACCGTCTGGTAGGCCTGCGCGACACGCAGGGCGATGTACTCGTCACTGCGGGTGAGCAGATAGACGAGCTCGGACTGGTCGACACCGGCGGCGAGCTTCCCCGTCCACATGGCGAGCCCGGAGGCGTCCGGGGCCCGGCCGAGGAGGTCGTGGTACAGCGCCGTGACGACCGATCGTGCCTGGGCGAAGCGCTCGCTCGCCCCCGCGTCCGCCGCGATCTCTCGGATGGCCGGCAGCGCGGAGTACCCGCCCGGCCCCGGGCACGCCGTGTAGGCGACGTCCCGGTGACCGAAGATGCGGGGCAGGGTCACGTTCCGGTTGCTGTACTTGGAGTTCTGCCCCGCGCCGGTCCAGTAGGTCATCGAGCCGCGCGGGTCGACGCCGTAGGCACCGAGCCGCCAGCCGATGACCTCACCGACCGCGCGCTGCGTCGCCGCCGACGGCGCCGCGGTGTACGTCCCGAGCATGGACACGCCGACCGTGCCGGTGTTGAAGCCACCGGCGTGCACGCCGATGACCGCCTTCGTCATGCTCCCCGCGCGACCCTCGTAGATGTTCCCCCACTTGTCGACGACGAAGTTGTAACCGAGGTCGCACCAGCCGCGACCCGTCATGTGGTACTTCGCGTCGTTGCGGATCTGCTGCATGGCCTGGGCCACGCTGCTGTAGCTGTTGCTGCCCGCGGTGTGGTGCACGACGGCGCCCACCAGCTTGGCCGCCGAATCGGTACGGCAGGTGGGAGCAGGAGCACCCCACTGACCGCGCGAGATGATCCGCGGGGCGGTCTGAGCGGCGGCCATGAACACGACGTCGGCCGTGGTCGCGGCGTCGGTAGCGGCGACCGTCTCCACCGCGGCGGCGGTCGTCGTCCCGGCCGGCTCGGCCTCGGAGCCGACGAGCGCCAGGCTCAGCCCGTCCGGCCCGCCGTCGTCGGTCGCGGCGAACGCGAGCTGGACGGCGTCCGCATCGCCGATCCACAGCGGGTCGGTGCCGCCGCGGAGCTCGTTCGCGGCGTCCGCGGTGCCGGGGTCGGGCGAGTCGCTCGCGTCGAGGGCCACCCACTCCCCCACTGCCCGTCGGAGCTGGTCCGCACGTGCGCGCCGAGCCCAGCGGGGTCGACGTCGGCGGGCCAGGTGATGCCGAGGGTCTGGTAGCCCTCGGTGTCGACGGGTGCCGTCTCGACGAGACCCGAGCCCGCGACCTCGTCCGCGACCACGGTCGTCCCCTTGGTCGGGGCCACCGGGGCCTCCTCGGGCGCCTCGCTCTCGATCGGCGCACCGGCCGCGTCGGGTGCCGTCGCCGGGAACGGGCCGAGCACCGTCGCGCCGTCCACGACGTCGTCGGCCGCCGGCACGGCGAGGTCCACCTCGGCGAGGCGGACGCCGTCCTCGTCCGTCGCCTGCGCCACGTCACGCACGACGCCGTCGGCGGCGGGGGCTGCGACCACCGGGGCGGCGGTGTCGGTGGTGGCCGGCGGCCCGCCGGCCACGACGAGCGGCGCGGTCAGGCTCAGCAGCGTGGCGAGCACGAGAGGGAGATTCATGGGTGTCCTGACGTCGGTCCGGGGCTCTGCACTGCGTGGAGGCCGTCGGCATCGGTCGAGCGCTGCCGGGCGCCTCCCACGCCGGGTCCCATCGGCAGGGGCCGGCACGCCGTGAGCGGTCCGGACAAATCGCCTGCCCGGCACCCGGCACCCGCCCGGCACCCGCCCGTCGGCCCACTACGCTCGGGACGTCCCGCCGTCACCACCTGGAGGAATCCCCCGTGCGTCTGCTCGTCACCGGCGGAGCCGGCTTCATCGGCTCCAACTTCGTCCACCAGACGGTCCGCGAGCGTCCCGACGTGCGCGTCACCGTGCTGGACGCGCTGACCTACGCGGGCGACGAGGCGTCGCTGGCCCCGGTGGCCGAGGCCGTGACCCTGGTCCGCGGTGACATCGCCGACGCCGACCTGGTGGACGGCCTCGTGGCGGACGCCGACGTCGTCGTGCACTTCGCGGCGGAGTCCCACAACGACAACTCGCTCACGAACCCGTGGCCGTTCGTGCAGACGAACGTCGTGGGCACGTACACGCTGCTCGAGGCCGTCCGGCGGCACTCGACGCGCTTCCACCACATCTCCACCGACGAGGTCTACGGCGACCTCGAGCTGGACGACCCGGCGAAGTTCACGCCCGAGACCCCGTACAACCCGTCCAGCCCCTACTCCTCCACCAAGGCGGCGAGCGACCTGCTGGTGCGTGCGTGGGTCCGCTCCTTCGGTGTGCAGGCGACCATCTCGAACTGCTCGAACAACTACGGCCCCTACCAGCACGTGGAGAAGTTCATCCCGCGGCAGGTCACCAACGTGATCGACGGCGTGCGGCCCAAGCTGTACGGCAGCGGCGAGAACGTCCGGGACTGGATCCACGTCGAGGACCACAACTCCGCGGTCTGGACGATCATCGAGCGCGGCCGCATCGGCGAGACGTACCTCATCGGGGCGGACGGCGAGGAGAACAACAAGGCCGTCGTCGAGCTCATCCTCGAGCTCACCGGTCAGCCGCGCGACGCCTACGACCTCGTCAGCGACCGCCCGGGCCACGACCTGCGGTACGCGATCGACTCGAGCAAGCTGCGCACGGAGCTCGGCTGGGAGCCGCGGTACCCCGGCTTCCGCGACGGCCTGGCCGCGACGATCGACTGGTACCGCGCCAACGAGGCGTGGTGGCGCCCGCAGAAGGACGCCACCGAGGCGAAGTACGCCCAGCTCGGCCGCTGACCGGCGTCGTCACGGCGGGGACCGGGGTTCACAAACCCTCCACCCGATCGGCCCGACGCTCGCTCCTGGTCGCCCGTAGGCGCGCCTAGGATCCTCCACGTGCCATCTCGTCATGCCTCGCCTCCGCGCGTCGCCCGCCACGCCCGCCGCGCGAGGTCCCACCGCGTCATGCGCGGCGCGGCGCTCGGGCTGACCGCCGTGCTCGCGTTCGGGGCGACCGGCGTCGCCGCGGCATACACCCGGCTGCAGACGAACATCGAGTCCGTCGACGTCACGGCCCTGCTCGGCGAGGACCGCCCGACCCCCACCCGGACCCCGGACCCGGACGACCCGCACGCCGGTCAGGCGCTCAACATCCTGCTCATCGGCTCGGACGTGCGTGACGGCGAGAACGCCGACCTCGGCGGCGAGGTCGAGGGCATGCGGTCCGACACCACGATCGTCATGCACGTCGCGGCCGACCGCAGCCGGGTCGAGCTCGTCTCCATCCCGCGCGACACCCTGGTGGACATCCCGGCGTGCCCGCGCTCCGACGGGACCACCTCGCGCCCGCAGGCCGGGCAGTTCAACGCCGCGTTCTCGATCGGGTCCGAGAGCGGTGAGGTGTCGGACGCCGCGGTGTGCACGATCCTCACCGTCGAGGAGAACACCGGGGTCTTCATCGACGACTACGTCGTCATCGACTTCGCCGGGTTCATCCGCATGATCGACGCGCTCGGTGGCGTGCCGATGTGCATCCCGAACGACATGCGCTCGCCCAAGGCCGGCCTCGAGCTCGCCGCCGGGACGCACGTGCTCGACGGCACCACCGCGCTGGCCTTCGCGCGCGCCCGCACCGGGGAGGGCGTCGGCAACGGGTCGGACATCGACCGCCTCGGCCGCCAGCAGCAGCTGCTCGCCGCGACCGTGCAGACGGTCCAGTCCAAGAACCTGCTCACCGACGTCCCGGAGCTGCTGCGGTTCCTCAACGCCGCGACGTCGTCCGTCACCGCGAGCCCGGGGCTCGCGTCGATCCCCGACCTCAGCGGCCTCGCCTGGAGCGTGCGCGGCACACTCGGTGGCAACATCGCCTTCATGACGATCCCGATCGCCGCGGCGCCGTCCGACCCGAACCGGGTCGTGATGACGCCGGAGGCCGATCAGGTGTGGGCGAACCTCTCGGCCGACCTGCCCGCGCTGACCCAGCCGGAGCGGACGCCCGCCCCGCCCGGTGCGGGGACCGACGCCCCGGTCGAGCCCGCACCCACGCCCACCCCGGGCCAGGACGCGATCACCGCCGACGACGTCTCGACCGTCTGTGCCTGAGCGTCCGGGACGTCGTGAGCCCACCCGACCCACGGGCGGCAGCCGCGCCCGTGCGGGCGGCTCGGCCCGCCCGCTCGGCGACGACGGCCCCGGGGGTGACGCGGCTCGCGCCGCCGCCCCCGCCGCCCCGGCAACCCCGGCCGGGGCACCCCTGGAGGTGCGGGCGCTGCGGGTACGCGGGCCGGCGGCGTCCCGCCGAGCTTCGCGCCCGCGGGGGCTCGCGTCCGTCCGTCGACGACGCCGTCCCGGTGGGGCGCCCGACGGCACCCCGGTCCGGCGACGCTCCCCCACCCGCTCGTCCCCCAGCCGCCCGTCCCGAGCGCCTCCACTCCCCCGCTCGCTCCGGGGACCCGTCGCGCGCGGGGTCCGCGTCCTCCGTCCCGCCGCGCTCGCTGACCCCGGCTGGTCGCACCCCGGCGCCGCAGGGCGGTCACGGCGCGTGGGCCGGTGGCGGTGCCGGTGGCCGCGGCCCCGTCGCCGACCGGTCGGGCCGCCGGCCCGACGGTCCCGCGCCGCACCTCGGGACCGCCACGGCCGTCCGGACGGGTGCCGGTCGCCCGCGTCGTCGACGCGCGGCGACGGCCGTCGCGGTCGTCCTGGTGCTGCTCCTGGCGTGGCCCCTCGGCCTGATGGTGTGGGCGAACGCCCGGCTCCAGCACGTCGACGCGCTCGCCGCGACCGCGGACACCCCCGGCCTGACCTACCTGCTGGCCGGCTCGGACTCGCGCGGTGGCGAGGGCGGCATCGCCGAGGACGGCACCGAGGGCGCACGGACGGACACGATCATGGTCCTGCACGTGCCGCCGAGCGGACCGTCCGCGCTCATCTCCCTGCCGCGCGACACCTACGTCGAGATCCCCGGGCAGGGCCCCGGCAAGCTCAACGCCGCCTACTCCTGGGGCGGGGCACCGCTGCTGGTGGAGACGGTCGAGGGACTGACCGGCATGCACATGGACCACTACGTCGAGATCGGGCTCGGCGGCGTCGCCCAGGTGGTCGACGCCCTGGGTGGCGTCGAGCTGTGCCTGGACCCGGCGGTCAACAAGATGACGTTCCCGGTGGACGACCCGGACTCGGGACTCCAGTGGGCCGAGCCCGGCTGCCAGGTCGTCGACGGCAGCACGTCGCTCGCGTTCGCGCGGATGCGCAAGGCCGACCACGAGGGCGACATCGGCCGCGGCAAGCGTCAGCAGCAGCTGATCGCCGCGCTGGCGTCGACCGCGGCGTCGCCGTCGCTGGCCGTGAACCCGGCCCGGCAGGTCGGGCTCCTCGGCGCCGGGGTCGGCGCGCTGACCGTGAGCGACGGCACCGGGGTGCTCGACCTGGGCCGGCTCGCGCTCGCGTTCCGCAGCGCGACGGGGCCCGACGGCATCCGCGGCACGCCGCCGATCGCGAACCCCGACCACCGCCCGGGCAACCTCGGGTCGACCGTGCTGCTCGACCCGGCGACGACGCCCCGCTTCTTCGCCGACGTCATGACCGGGTCGCTGCCCGCGGGGCCGGTCGGCGGGCTGCCGACCGGCTGACCGCGCCGGCCCGCGCGCTCAGGCGCTCGAGGCCGCGCTGCACCCCGGACCGCAGCGGTGGCCCCAGCCGCCGTTCGACGACGTGGTGCACCGCCACCGCGAGCGCGACGGAGAACGCGGTCGCCAGGGCGAAGGCCACCGGCACCGGGACGACGTCGCGCACGTGCGCGATGACCCACCAGCCCCAGTGCTCGTGCAGCAGGTACAGCGGGTAGGTGAGTGCGCCGACCGTCGTCAGCCAGCGCCAGCGCAGCCGGGCGACCGGCGTCAGGGTGACCACGGCGACGAGCGCCACGCACACCACGACGAGGGCACCGAGGACGACCGGTGACGGGCTCTGGGCGGTGTTGCGCGCCTGCTGGGCGAGCTGGTGGGGCACCACGAGCCACACCGACGCGGCGGTGTTGGCCGCCACGAGCCACCACGCCCCTCGGGAGTGGCCGTCGCGGAGGATGACGTAGAGCACCATCCCGGCCGCGAACAGCGGCGCGTACCCCGAGATCAGCACCTCGCGCAGCCAGGGCGGGCCGGCGGCGTCCGCGAGGAGCGCGGCGGTCGGCCACAGCACCGCGAAGGCGAGCACGCGCCGCCGGGTGATCCCGATCGCGACGAGCACGAGGACGAGGGCGTAGAACCGCAGCTCGGTCCACAGCGTCCAGTAGACGCCGTCCACGTTGCCGACGTCGACCAGGCTCTGCAGCATCGTGAGGTTGACCGCCACCTGCCCCGGGGTGACGTCCTTGCCGTCCGGCCACAGCCACAGCAGGAGCGCCCCGGTGAGCAGGACCGACGCCCAGTACGCCGGGTAGAGGCGCGCGACGCGCGACGCGGCGACCTGCGGGACGCTGCGCCCCCACGCCGTCATGAGGATGACGAACCCGCTGATGACGAAGAACAGCTCGGGGCCCAGCGCCGCGTACACCAGCCACTCCCCCAGTCCGGGGAAGACCTCCGACGGCGGGCGCCCCCAGGCCTGGGAGTCGCGCACCGCGTAGTGGTAGAGCAGCACGCCCACGGCCGCGGCGAACCGCAGGCCGTCGAGCGCGACGAGCCGGGGGCGGTCGCGCGTCGCGGGGGCCGCGGCCGGAGCGCCGGGGCGCGGCGCGGACGTCGTCGCGCGGCGGGACGGGGTCGGCACCCACGGGGCGGCGGTCGTCACGGTCGGGGCAGCCACCCGGCCACGCTAGGTCGCCCGCCCCGGACCCGCCCGTCGAGCGATCCGTTGACATATCGAGTGTCGATAACTAGCGTCGGCCGAGTCATATCGACCGTCGATATGCGGGTGAACGGAGCGGGCGATGGACGCGAAGCAGAGGTGGCGGGCGCTGACCGCGAACGAGGTCTACGTCGGGCCGCGGACGACCCGGCTGATCGCGGCGCTGCTGCTGGTCTTCGGTGCGGTCGCCGCCATCGGCGGACTGGGCTACGCCATCGACGGCGCGACGCAGGCGCCCGCGACGGTGTCCGTCCCGGTCGGGATCGAGGAGTGGCCGGGCAGCGGGCACAGCGGCCCGGTGTACGTCGAGGTGGACGGCGTCGAGCTCCCCGACCGGACGTCCCTGCGGTCGGTCGGGGACGGGCTCGTGCTCGTCGACGACACCGGGGCGAGCCGGTGGATCGGCTTCCTCGCCCGCGGGGACGCCGCCCTCGGCGGGCTTGCCGTCGGGCTGTGCGCCGTCCTGCTCGCGCCCGTGGTGCGCTCGATCGCCGTCGGCGAGCCGTTCCGCCGGGGCAACGCCGCACGGATCGGGGGGACGGCCGGGACCGTCCTGATCGCCGGTCTGTTCGCCCCGGTGCTGCCGGAGATCGCCGGCCTCGCCGTGCTCGACGACCTCGGCCTGGGGGTCGCCGACGACCCGTTCGTGCTCGGGTTCGGCGTCGACCTCGCACCGATCGCCTTCTCCGCGCTGCTGTTCGTCGTCGCGGAGGCCTTCCGGCGCGGCACCCAGATCGCCGACGACGCCGCGGGGCTGGTGTGAGCCGGTCAAGCGCCGACGACGACGGGTCCGCAGCCGGCGGCCACCGGGTCGTGTGCCACCTCGACGCGCTGCTCGCGACGCGCGGGATGACCCTCACCGAGCTCGCGGCCCGCGCCGGCGTCACCGTGGTCAACCTCTCGGTGCTCAAGAACGACCGCGCCCGGGCGGTGCGGTTCTCCACGCTCACCGCGGTGTGCGACGTCCTGGGGTGCCAGCCCGGCGACCTCCTGAGCGTGGCGCCACGGACCCCACGCTGAGCGGGCAGCACCGGCACGCGCCTGCTGACACGCACCACGCTGGCACGCGCATGAGATGCGACCCCCGCCGCAGCATGCTTGCGTGAGCGCCATGTCCGCGCAGCGCGACCCCGCCGAGCTCACGGGCCTCGCCGGCTGGGTGGTCGACACCATCGAGGCGCTCGGCCCCATCGGTGTCGGCGCGCTCGTGGCGCTCGAGACGGTGTTCCCGCCGATCCCCAGCGAGGTGGTCCTGCCCGTCGCCGGTCTGCTCGCCGGGCAGGGCCGGATGTCCGTGGTCCTCGCGGTGGTGGGCGCCACGGTGGGGTCCGTGGTCGGTGCACTCGTCCTGTTCCGGGCGGGCGCCGCGCTGGGCGCCGATCGGCTGCGTCGGGTCGCGGACCGGCTGCCGCTCGTCGACCGGGCGGACGTCGAGCGCTCGGAACGGTGGTTCGACCGGCACGGCGGCACGTCGGTGCTCATCGGTCGGTGCGTGCCGGTGGTGCGCAGCCTCGTGTCGATCCCGGCGGGGGTCGAGCGGATGCCGCTCGTCCGGTTCGTCACGTGGACCGCCCTGGGCAGCGCGGTGTACAACGCCGCTCTCGTCGGCGCCGGCTACCTCCTCGGTAGCCGGTGGACCGAGATCGGCACGTACAGCGACGTCCTGAACTACACCATCCTCGCCGGGTTCGCCCTGGCGGTCGCGGTGTTCGTCCGACGCCGGCTGCGGGAACGGCGGGCAGAGGCGCAGGACTGACCGACGGTCAGGCGGCGCCGCCGGCTCGCGCCGTCCGCAGCCGCTCCCCTTCGCGGTCGCCTGCGCGCGCAGGTCGTCCTGGAAGGTCACCATGGCCGCGCGCAGCCGCGCGGCCTCCGCACCGGCGCCGGCCGCGAGGACCCGCACGGCGAGCAGCCCCGCGTTGCGGGCACCGCCGATCGACACCGTGGCCACCGGCACGCCGGCGGGCATCTGGACGATGGACAGCAGCGAGTCCATGCCGTCGAGGTGCTTCAGTGGGACCGGCACGCCGATGACCGGCAGCGGGGTCACCGCCGCGAGCATCCCGGGCAGGTGCGCCGCGCCCCCGGCCCCGGCGACGACGACGCGCAGCCCGCGGTCGGCGGCCTCGCGGCCGTAGGCGATCATCGCCTCGGGCATGCGGTGCGCGGAGACGACGTCGACCTCGACCGGCACGCCGAACTCGGCCAGGACGTCGGCGGCGGCCTGCATGACCGGCCAGTCGGAGTCCGATCCCATGACGATGCCGACCTGCGGTGCGGGCTGGCCGTGCGCGTCCGTGCTCATGCGTTCCCCTCGGTGTCGTGCGTGTCGTGCGTGTCGTGCGTGTCGTGCGTGTCGTGCGTGTCGTGCGTGTCGTGCGTGGTGGGCGCCGGCGCCTCGCCGCGCAGCACCGCGGCTGCCGCGACGGCGCGGGCGCGGACGTCGGCGAGGTCGTCCCCGGTCACCGTGACGTGGCCGAGCTTGCGCCCCGGGCGCACGTCTTTGCCGTACAGGTGCACCTTGGCGCCCGGGTCGAGCGCGGTGACGGCGGCGAGCGCGTCGGCGAGGTCGGCGTGCGCGCTGCCCAGCACGTTGGCCATCACCGACCACGGCTCGCGCGCCCGGGTCTCGCCGAGCGGCAGGTCGAGCACGGCACGCAGGTGCTGCTCGAACTGGCCGGTGACCGAGCCGTCGATCGTCCAGTGCCCCGAGTTGTGCGGGCGCATCGCGAGCTCGTTGACCAGCACGGCGGCCCTGCCGTCCGGACCGACGACCTCGAACATCTCGACCGCGAGCACCCCGGTGACCCCGAGCCCCTCGGCGACCCGGACGGCGAGCGCGGTCGCGTCCCGGGCGAGCCGGGGGTCCAGGCCGGGGGCAGGGGCGACGACCTCGCTGCACACGCCGTCGGCCTGCACCGACTCCACGACCGGCCACGCGCGCACCTCACCGGACGGCCGTCGGGCCACCAGGACCGCGAGCTCGCGGGTGAACGGCACCCGCTCCTCGGCCAGCAGCGGGACGCCGCCGTCGGCGTGGGCGGCGAACCAGTCGGCGACGTCGGCGGCGGACCGCACCACCCGCACGCCCTTGCCGTCGTAGCCGCCGCGCGCGGTCTTCACGACGGCCGTCCCGCCGACGTCGGCGAGGAACGACTCGAGCGCGGCGGCGTCGGGCAGCTCGGCCCACCGCGGGCACGGGACGTCCAGCGCGGTCAGCCGGTGCCGCATGACGATCTTGTCCTGGGCGTGCACGAGGGCCCGCGCACCGGGGTGCACCGGGTGGCCGTCGGCGACGAGCTCCTCGAGCAGCGCGTTCGGCACGTGCTCGTGCTCGAAGGTCAGGACGTCGGCGGCGGGAGCGGTCGTGACCAGCGCGCGGATCGCGTCGTCGTCGGACGCGGCACCGACCGGCGCGTCGGGGACGACCTGCGCCGCCGACGACGTCGGGCTCTCCACCAGGACCCGCAGGTGCACGCCGAGCGCGGTCGCCGCGGGCGCCATCATGCGGGCGAGCTGCCCACCACCGACCACTGCCACCACGGGTGCTGCCACAGGGGTGAGCCTAGCGTCGGCGGTCGCCCGGTTACGCTCGCGGGCGTGCCGTCGCCCCGACGGGTCCCCGCCCGTCCCCCGCGCCCCGCCGGGCCAGCCCTGCTGCCGGCCCGGCTGCCCGCCCGGCCGCGCGACCCGCTGCCCGACCCGGGCGCCGGTCGCTCGGGTCCGTCGCCGCCCGCGCCCGGCGGGCCGCCCGGGTCGCCGAGCTCGGCCGGTTCGGGTCCGTGGGCGCGATCGCGTACGTCGTCGACCTCGGGGTGTTCAACCTCCTGCGCTTCGGCCCGGGCGAGCTGCTCGGGGAGAAGCCGTTGACCGCGAAGGCGGTCTCGGTCACGGTCGCCACCGTCGTCGCGTGGCTCGGCAACCGGTACTGGACGTTCGCCCACCGCCGCACCCCGACCCGCGGTCGCGAGCTGGTGGCGTTCGCCGTGGTCAACGTCGGTGGGCTGCTCATCGGCGTCGGCTGCCTGGCGTTCTCCCACTACGTGCTCGGGCTGCGCTCACCGCTCGCCGACAACATCGCCGCGAACGGCGTCGGCCTCGTGCTGGGGACCGCGTTCCGCTACGTGCTCTACCGGCGGCTCGTGTTCACCGGGCCGCCGGCGGACCTAGCGGACGCCGCGGCGCATGCGCCGCACGGAGATGAGCGACCCCTTGGGCAGGACGACGTCGGGCGACAGGGACCGCGGCACCCCGGCGAGGAACACCGCGAAGACCGCCGGGCGGCGCTGGGCGAGCTCGAGCCGCCCGCCGTCGGCCGCGACGAGGTCCCGGGCGAGCGCGAGGCCCAGGCCGGTCCCCGCCCCTGACGTCGCCCCGCGCTCGAAGATCCGCGGGGCCAGCTCGTCCGGCACGCCGGGCCCCTCGTCGGCGACCTCGACGACGACGGCGCCGCTCGGCCCGCTCGTGCGCGACCGCACGGTCGTGGTGCCGCCGCCGTGCCGCAACGAGTTCTCCAGCAGGGTGGCCAGCACCTGGGCGAGCGCCCCCGGGGTCGCGAGCACCTGCGCGGCCGGGGAGACCTCGATCCGCAGCCGGCGCCCCGCCTGGGCGAACGTGGGCGCCCACTCCTCCTCCTGCTGGTGCACCACCTCGAGCAGCCGCAGCGCCTCGGTCGTGCCGCCCTGGGCCCGCCGCGAGCGCTGGAGCAGGTCGTCGACCACGGTGACCAGCCGCTCGACCTGCTCCAGGGAGATGCGGGCCTCCTCGCGGACCTCGGACTTCTCGGTCGCGAGCATGATCTCCTCGAGCCGCATCGACAGGGCGGTGAGCGGGGTGCGGAGCTGGTGGGAGGCGTCCGCGGCGAACTGCCGCTCCGCCGCGAGCCGGCCCGCCATCCGGTCGGCGCTGCGCGCGAGCTCGGCGGCGACGAGGTCGATCTCCTCGACGCCGGACGCCTCCACCTGCGGGCGCACCTGCCCCGAGCCCAGCTGCTCGGCGGACGCGGCGAGGTACACCAGCGGTGCGGCCAGCCGGTTCGCCTGCCACATCGCCATGATGATGCCCGCGCCGAACGCGACCACCGCCGCGGCCACCACGGCCGCGACCACCCGGGCGCTGAGGAAGAAGACGTCCCACCACGAGATCACCAGGACGACGGTCGCGCCGGACTCCGCGGTCGCCAGGGCGGACAGCGTGCGGCCCTCGACCGGCTCACCGGCGCGCAGCTGGGTGCCGTCCGGCAGCAGCACGGTGACCGCGGCCGCCGGCCCGTTGGTGCCGCCGACGTACCCCTCGAGGGTCGTGGTGGTGACCTCGATGGGCGGCTCCCGCGTGGCGCGGAAGTCGATCGCCGACGCGAGCTGGTCGGCGCGGGTCTGCAGGTTGCGCAGCTCGTTGTCCCGGGCGAACTGGGCACCGAAGAAGGCGAGCGGGAACCCGAGCAGCACGACGGCGACGGTCACCGCCGCGATGGTCGCCTGCAGGACGCGGCGGCGCACGGGTCAGGCTGCCGCGTGGTCGCCGGTCTCGAACCGGAAGCCCATCCCCCGGACCGTCGTCACGTAGCGGGGGGCGTTGGCGTCGTCCCCGAGCTTGCGACGCAGCCAGGACACATGCATGTCCAGGGTCTTCGTCGACCCGGTCGGGTCGGTCCCCCACACCTCGCGCATGAGCGTCTCGCGGGCCACGACCGTCCCGGCGGCGGCGACGAGCACCCGCAGGAGGTCGAACTCCTTGGCGGTCAGGTGCAGCTCGCGGTCCGACTGGAACGCACGGTGCGCGGCGACGTCGACCCGGACGTCCTGCGCGTGCAGCTCGTCCTCGTCGACCGGCTCCTCGTGGGTGCGCCGCAGCAGCGCGCGGACCCGGGCGAGCAGCTCGGCGAGCCGGAACGGCTTGGTCACGTAGTCGTCGGCGCCGGCGTCGAGCCCGACGACCAGGTCGACCTCGTCGGCGCGTGCGGTGAGCACGAGCACCGGGGTGGTCAGGCCCTGGTTGCGGATCGCGCGGGCGACGTCGAGCCCGTCCATGTCCGGCAGGCCCAGGTCGAGCACCACGAGGTCCGCGGTCGCGGCATGGTCGACGGCGCCTTGACCGGTCCCTTGCACGATCACGTCATAGCCTTCACGGGACAGCGCGCGCGCCAAAGGCTCGGCAATCGCGGGGTCGTCCTCGGCCAGCAGTACCTGCGTCATTCCGCCATGCTAGGTCACGGGCCAGCCACGCGGGGGCGACCTGCGGTGTGATCATCCCACCGTACGAGCGTCCCCCGGGGACGGACCCGGCGCCGTGCCGGTCCCCCGCGGGCCGACGAACGGTGTCCGGCGGCCTGCCTAGGCTGGCGCCCATGGGCTGGTGGGAGCGGACGAACACGTGGCGTGACGACCACCCCCTGCTGCTCGACACCGCCGGCACCGCCGTGCTCGGACTGCTGGCCGTCTCCGCGGCCGGGCACGACACGTTCGCCCTCCGGCCCGGCCCCTGGGGCGCGATCTGGGCGATCGCCACGGTCGTGCCGCTGGCCTGGCGCCGGTCCCGACCCTCGCGTCCGCCGTCGCGGTCTACACGGTCGGGCTCCTGCACACCGTCCTGGGGTACCCGTTCCTGTTCCCCACCGACCTCGCCGTGCTGGTCGCGCTGTACTCCGTCACGGTGTACGGGCCCCGCTGGGCACACCGCGTGGCGGCGGCCGGGGGCTGCTGGGAGCGCTCGTGCTGGCTGCCGTGATCTCCGGCCTCACCGGGTACTACGACATCGTCGCGGCGGCCGGGATCGCCATGTTCGCCGGCGTCACCGTCGTCGCGGTCTGGGCCTCGGGGCTGGCCAAACGTGCGCGCCGGGAGACGCTGCTGGCCTGGCGGGACCGCGCCGAGCGGCTCGAGGTCGAGCGGGACCAGCAGGCGCGGATCGCGACCGCCGCCGAGCGGGCCCGGATCGCCCGGGAGATGCACGACATCGTCGCCCACTCGCTTTCGGTCGTCGTCGCGCAGGCGGACGGCGGGCGGTACGCCGCCCAGGCCGACCCCGACGCCGCCGGTCGCGCGCTGGGGACCATCGCGGAGACCGGGCGCGCGGCGCTCGCGGACATGCGGCGGCTGCTCGGCGTCCTGCGCACCGACGACGACGGCGACGCCGACGACGGGGGCGCGGCCGTGCTCGTGCCGCAGCCCGCCGACCAGGACGTCGAGCGCCTCGTGGAGACCATGCGGGACAGCGGGATGACCGTGTCGCTCGTCCGGATGGGGACCCCCGGACCCTGCCGCCCGGCGCCGGGCTCACCGCGTACCGGATCTGCCAGGAGTCGCTGACCAACGTCCTCAAGCACGCCGGGCCGGACCCGTCGGTGACGGTGCTGGTGCAGTGGTCGCCGTCGGCGCTCGTGCTCGAGGTGACCGACGACGGCCGGGGCGCGGCCGCCGTGAGCGACGGCGCCGGGCACGGCCTGACCGGCATGCACGAGCGGGCGGCGATGTTCGGCGGGACCGTCACCGCCGGCCCGCGCCCCGGCGGCGGGTTCCGCGTGCGCGCCAGGCTGCCGCTGCCGGCGGCCCTGCCGCCGGCCTCGCCCCCGGCCGAGCCCGTCGCCGGGTCGCCGACCGGGTGATCGCCGGGTCGCCGGGTCGCCGGGTCGCCGGCCGAACCGGGGCCGGCCGGACGGCGTCTGCCACCATGGCGGCGATCCCCGACCCGCAGGAGCCCGCCGTGACCACGCCGTACCCGACCGAGCCCGACGCCGCCCGCGCCCCCGGACCGGTCCGGATCGCCCTCGTCGACGACCAGGGGCTCGTGCGCGCCGGCTTCCGGATGGTCATCGACTCCCAGCCCGACCTCGAGGTCGTCATGGAGGCCGGGGACGGCCAGGAGGCGCTGCGGATGCTCACCGCGCCGGGCGCGGACGTCGACGTCGTCCTCATGGACGTCCGGATGCCGCGGATGGACGGGCTCGCGGCGACCGCGCAGCTGACCGCCGGCGCCGGCGCGGGCGGGCCGCGGGTCATCGTGCTCACCACCTTCGACCTCGACGAGTACGTGCTCGCCGCGATCCGCGCCGGTGCGAGCGGCTTCCTGCTCAAGGACGCCCAGCCTGAGGACATGCTCGCGGCCATCCGGACCGTCCACGCCGGCGACGCGGTCATCGCGCCGTCGAGCACGCGCCGCCTGCTCGAGCACCTCGTCACCGTGCTGCCGGACGAGGCCCACGACGACGGCGCCGGCGCGACCGCGCGGGCGGCGCTCGCCGAGCTCACCGACCGCGAGCGCGAGGTGCTCGTGCTCATGGCGCGGGGCCGGTCGAACACCGAGATCGGGCAGGACCTGTTCGTCGCCGAGGCGACCGTCAAGACGCACGTCGGACGGATCCTGGCCAAGCTCGGGGCACGCGACCGCGTGCAGGCCGTGGTCACGGCGTACGAGACCGGGCTGGTGCAGCCCGGCGGCTGACCGTCGGGCTGACCCCCGGGGGCGTGGTGTCCCCCGGGGATGACACCACGACCCGCCCCCAGCCCGATCCGCCCCGGGGTGGCCCGTCCGTAGCGTCGTCGTCGTCGCCCGACCCCGACCTGCAGGAGCATCCTCGTGGACACCACCGTGTACGTACCCCTCGACCGAACGACCGACGGACGCAGCACGTCCGGCTCCGGCTCGGCCGCCGAGCCCGCCGTCCGGGCCCGCTCGCTGAGCAAGGTGTACGGCGCCGGCGGCTCGGCCGTGCACGCGCTGGACGCCGTCGACGTCGACTTCGCGGCCGGAGCCTTCACCGCGATCATGGGCCCGTCCGGGTCCGGCAAGTCCACGCTCATGCACCTGCTGGCCGGGCTGGACAGCGCGACGTCCGGCAGCGCGTTCCTCGGCTCGACCGAGACGACGCGGCTGGGCGACTCCGAGCTCACCCGCCTGCGCCGCGACCGGATCGGCTTCGTGTTCCAGTCGTTCAACCTGCTGCCGATGTTCACCGCGGAGCAGAACATCCTGCTGCCGCTCGAGCTCGCCGGGACCAAGGTCGACGGCGGTGTCCGCGCCTGGTTCGACACCCTGGTCACCACGCTTGGTCTCAGCCAGCGGCTGACCCACCGGCCCGCCGAGCTCTCCGGCGGCCAGCAGCAGCGCGTCGCCATCGCCCGTGCCCTCATCGCCCGGCCCGAGGTCGTCTTCGCCGACGAGCCCACCGGGAACCTTGACTCGCGCTCCGGGGCCGAGGTGCTCAGCTTCCTGCGCCAGTCCGTCCGCGAGCTCGGCCGCACGATCATCATGGTCACGCACGACCCCGCCGCGGCCGCCTACGCCGATCGCGTCGTCCTGCTGGCCGACGGCCGGATCGCGGGCGACATCGTGGACCCCACCCCCGAGTCCGTGCTGGCCGGGCTCGACGCGCTGCGGGCGCTCGACGCGCCCGTGGCACCGGCCGACGGCACGGGTCGGGTGACCCGCTGATGCTGCGGCTCACCCTCGCCCAGATGCGGCGCAGCATCGGCCGCCTCGCCGCCGCCGGCATCGCGATCGCGATCGGCACCGCCTTCGTCGCCGCGACCCTCATCGCCGGCGCCGTCATCACCCGCACGAGCTATGACGCGCTCGCCGCGTCCTACGCCGACTCCGACCTCGTCGTCACCGGGCGGGACACGCTCACCCCGGACGTGCTCGACGCCGTCCGGGACACCGACGGCGTCGCGGCCGCCCAAGGGCAGCTCAGCTTCTACGTCGAGCTGGGCAACGGCTCACGGACCGTGGTCACCCCGGTCACCGCGGTCGCCGCCGACCCGCGCCTCGATGCGCAGACGGTCACCGACGGCCGGCCGCCGGAGCGCACCGGCGAGATCGCACTCCCGGGTCCGCTCGCCGAGCGGCTCGAGGTCACGGTGGGTGACACGCTCACCGCGTACCGCGGCGAGTGGGTCACCGCGACGCCCGCCGACGCCGGCGAGGAGCCCTCCGGCGACGTCGCCGCGGGCGACGCGGCCACCGAGGAGTCGTCGGCCCGCTGGGTCGAGCGACCCGAGGAGCTCGCGGTCGTCGGCCTGAGCAGCGACCCGGCCGGTGCGTTCGCGCAGTCCGGCGGCGCCGCGGTCCTCTCCGACGCCGAGCTCGCGCAGTGGGCGCAGGACGACATGATCGACGGCGAGGTCCTCTACGACGCCGTCGTCGTCGTGCTCGCCGAGGGTGCGGACGTCGAGGCGACCCGCAGCGCGCTCGCCGGCGTGGCGCCCGACTCGACCGTGCGGACCAAGGACGAGCAGGCGCAGGCCATGGCGGCCTCCCTGACCGACGGCTCCAACGTCCTCACCACGGTGGTCCTCGGCTTCGCCGCCGTCGCCCTGCTCGTGGCGGCGCTCGTCATCGCCAACACCTTCCAGGTGCTCATCGCCCAGCGCACCCGCACCCTGGCGCTGCTGCGCTGCGTCGGGGCGAACGCCGCCCAGCTGCGCCGCTCCGTGCTCCTCGAGGCGACCCTGCTCGGGCTCGCCTCGTCGCTGGCCGGGCTGCTGCTCGGGACCGGCGTCGGTCAGGTCGCACTCACCGTCCTGGGTCGCATGGAGCTCGACGTCCCCCTGCCGGCGGTCGTGTCCCTCACCCCGGCGGTCGTGCTCGTGCCGCTCGTGGTCGGCACGCTCGTCACCCTGCTCGCCTCGTTCGCCCCGGCCCGCGCCGCGACCCGCGTCGCCCCGCTCGCCGCGCTGCGACCGGCGGACGCCCCGACCGTCACCCATCGACGCAACCGACCCCGGCTCGTGCTGTCGACGCTCGCCACGCTCGGCGGGTTCGGCCTGCTGGCCGCGGCGGTCGTCCTGGGCCGGGTCACCGACCCGCTCATCGCCCTGGCGCTCGGCGTGCTCGGCGGAGCGATGTCCTTCGTCGGGGTCGTCGTCGGGTCGGTGTTCTGGCTGCCGCGGGTGGTCGCCCTGACCGGCCGCGCGTTCGGGCGCACCGGTCCGGCCGCCCGGCTCGCCGCGGCCAACACGGTCCGCAACCCGCGGCGCACCGCCGCCACGAGCACCGCGCTGCTCATCGGCGTCACGCTCGTGACCATGATGAGCACCGGCGCCGCGAGCGCCCGCGTCACGCTGAACGACGAGCTGAACGCCGAGTTCCCGGTCGACGTCATGGTCGGCGGGCTCTCGGACCGCACCGACGCCGGGACGCCGCCCGTGACCGAGTCCGTCCTGCGCACGGTGACCGGCGTCGACGGGGTCGAGACCGGCTCTCTGGTCGAGGAGGCCGTGCTGCTCGTCGGGCCGGAGGGTGGCGCGCAGGACGCGACCACGCTCGGGGCCCGGATCCTGGAGCCGACCCAGGTCGACACGCTCAGCCGCACCCCCCAGATGGCGGCCGGGCTCGCCGACTCCACGGTCGTCATGGCCCCGTGGGCGGCCGAGACGGCAGGCGTCGTCGACGGCGACACCGTCACGCTCGTCGCCACGCGCACCGACCCCGACACGGGGCTGGAGTCCACGGTGGGCACCGGCGTCCAGCGCACGGTCGTGGTGACCACGCTGAGCGGCGGCCTGATCGTCACCCCCGCCACCGCCGACGCGGTGGGCGCCACCGAGCGGTCGGTGACCGCATGGGCCCGTCTCGCGGACTCGGCCGACCCGGCGACGGTCGTCCCGGCGATCCAGGACGCGCTGGTCGACTCCCCGGTGATGGTGACCGGCGCGGCCGTGGAGCGCGCCATGTACGCGACGATCATCGACACCCTGCTCGCCGTCGTGGTCGGCCTGCTCGCGGTGGCCGTGGTCATCGCCCTCATCGGGGTGGCCAACACGCTCTCGCTGTCCGTCCTGGAGCGCCGCCGGGAGTCGGCGACGCTGCGGGTCATCGGGCTGTCCAAGCGGCAGCTGCGCGGGACCCTCGCCCTCGAGGGCACGCTGATCGCCGGCGTGGGTGCCGTGCTGGGCATCGTGCTCGGGGTCGCCTACGGCTGGGCCGGGGCGGTGACCGTGCTCGGGGTGATCGGCGACGTGCGCCTGGACGTGCCGTGGGGTCAGCTCCTCCTCGTGCTGGGCGTCTCGGTCGCCGCCGGGCTCATCGCCTCGGTGCTGCCGGGCCGGTCCGCGGCCCGCACCTCCCCGTGGCGGCACTCGCCGTCGACTGAGCGGGTCGCGACCGAGCGTCCGACCGGTGGGCCTGTGGAGCGGGGAGCGATCCCCACCCCACGGGCCCATCGGCGCGTCCGGGCCACGACGGCGGCGAGCGTCGGGCCATGCGGATCACCGTCGCCGGTCACCCCGGCGTGCCCGATGTCGACCTCGAGGTGCCCGACGACGTCCCGCTCGCGGCTCTGCGCCCGCACCTCGCACCGGCGACCGGGCGGCGCGAGCTCGCCGCGGTCGCCGGACGGTCGCCCCTGCCGCTCGCCGTCGACGACGTCGTGCTGGGCGACGACCAGCTCACGGGGCAGCCCCCGCTCGTCGCGGGGTGCGTGCTGCGGGTCGGTCCCGGTACGCGCGACCCGGACCGTGCGGCGCTGCGCTCCGGGTGGCACCTCGCGGTCGTCGCGGGCCCGGACGCCGGTGCGCTCGTCGCCCTCGACGGTCCGGTCGTCATCGGCCGGACCGGTGCGGTCGCTCGCCGGGGCCGAGGTCCCGCCCGGCTCGCGCTGGCCGACCCGGCCGTGTCCGCCGAGCAGGTCCGGGTGGACGTCGCGCGGGGCCCGGTGGTCACCGAGCTCGGGTCGCGCAACGGCACCGTGCTGGTGCGCCGTGGTCGGGCCCGGTTGCTGCGGAATCGATGGGCGGTGACGCGGGACCGGGTCGGTGCTCGAGGTGGCGCGCGGCTCGGGCGGCGCCCCGGCGGACGGGCACGCAGGCTGCGGGACGGCGACCGTCTCGTGCTCGGCCGGACGACCATCGAGGTCCGGGCGGCCGCATCCCCGGGTGCCGTGACCGGAGCCGGCGGCCGGGACGCCCGGGGAGCCGTACCACCCGGCGCCGGGTTCGGGTTCGGGGCCGGGGCCGGCGCCGACGACCCGGGCACCGGCGGAGCGCGACCGCAGCGAGCGCCCGCGCTGGGCGCCGGTGCGGTGCCCACCCTGGTCGCCCCCGCCGCGGGCGCGCTCGTCCTGGCCGCGGCGACCGGCAACCCGATGCTGCTCGGCCTCGCGGTGGTCGGTCCGCTGACCGCGCTCCTGACCAGCACGGCCGCCCGGTCGAGCGGACGAGCCGACCGGTGGCGCGCGCGACGGCCCGGCACCGGTCGGCGCGGGCACCGCGGTCCTGGCGACGTCGTGCTGCCCAACCCGGCCGACCTGCGCACGTGGGCGGTGCGCGCGGTCGACGAGGCGGCGCGGGGTCCGGTGGTCGAGGGGCGCACGGGTCACCCAAGTCGGGGCGCTCCTCGGCTCCGGAGCGGGCACCTGGGCGTCCTGGCGGCGGACGGGGGCGTCGCCGTCGTCGGTCCGCGCGGGGCGGCGCTCGGGGTGGCCCGGCTGCTGGTCTGCGACGAGCTCGCGGCCCACCACCCCCGGGCGCCGGACGTCCTCCGCCTGCAGGTGCTGCCCGCCGCGGGCGACCCGGACGCGTGGTCGTGGTGCCGGTGGGTCGACCCCGAAGAGCCCGGTCCACCGTCCCGGGGAGCCCCGACGCCGGACCGGCCGCGCGGGCTGCTCGTCGTCGACGGCCTGCGCGGTCCTCCGGACCGGTCCCGCGGTGGCGGCGGACGGGCCGAGGCTGCCGCCCGGGCGGCGTCGTCGGGCGACGCCGTCCTCGTCGTGGAGTCCGACCCGGGCCGGGTGCCGGCGTGGTGCACGACGGTCCTGCACGTGCCGGACGACGCCCCGACCGTGGTCGTGTCGCACGCGTCCCGCCCGGCGGCCGGGGTCCCGCTGCGCGGCGTGTCGCCGGCGTGGGCGGAGCGTCAGGCGAGACTGCTCACCGCCCTGCACCACCGGGCCGGTCGTGCGGCGTCCGGGGCGGGCGGCGGCGCCGTCCCGGAGGTGGTGGCGCTCGCCGACCTGCCGGGCATCCCGGCCCCCGACCCCGACGCCGTCCTGCGTCGTTGGGGCTCCGGCACGGGCCTGCGCGCCACGCTCGGCGCCGGTCCCGGCGGCGCCGAGGTCGAGGTCGACCTCGTCCGGGACGGTCCGCACGGGCTGGTCGCCGGCACCACGGGCGCCGGCAAGAGCGAGCTCCTGCAGACCTGGGTCCTGGCCCTGGCGCTGACGCACTCCCCGCCGACCTCGCGGTGCTGCTCGTCGACTACAAGGGCGGAGCGGGGCTGGGGGCGTGCGCCGGCCTGCCGCACGTCGTCGGGCAGGTCACCGACCTCGACCCGGCGAGTGCGTCCCGGGCGCTGACCGGTCTGCGCGCCGAGCTGCGCCGGCGCGAGCGGCTGCTCGCGGAGCACTGCGTCCCCGACCTGGTCACGCTGCGCACCCGGGCACCGGGCGCCGCCCCGCCCCGTCTGCTGGTCGTGGTGGACGAGTTCCGCGCGCTGGTCGACGACCTGCCGGGCTTCGTCCCGGGGCTGCTGCGGGTCGCCGCGCAGGGCCGGTCGCTCGGGGTCCACCTGCTGCTGGCCACGCAGCGACCGGGCGGTGCGGTCGGCCCCGACCTGCGCGCCAACCTCGGGGTCCGGATCGCCCTGCGCGTCATGGACGCCGCCGAGTCGGTCGACGTCCTCGACGTCCCCGACGCCGCGACCATCCCGCACCGGCTCGTCGGCCGCGCACTCGTCCGGCGGGGCTCCGCCGCCCCCGAGGTGGTCCAGGTCGCGCACGCCGGCACGGCCGCGCGCCCCCGCACGGTCGGGGTCCGGCGGGTGCCGGCCGGGGTCACCCTCGCGGTGGGCCCGGCCGCGGCCCCTGCGGCGGCGAGCCCGACGCGCGACGCGCCGGCCGGTGAGGGCACGGCGGCCCGGTGGGTCGCTGCCGCGTGTGCGGCGGCGCAGCGGCAGGGCCTGCCGCGCCCGCAGCCGCCATGGCTCCCGCCGTTGCCGGACCACCTCACGGCCGAGGCGCTCACGGAGGTCACCGCCCCGGCGGTCGACGGCCTTCCCTTCGCCCTCGCGGACCTGCCCGCCGAGCAGCGCCGCGCGGTCGTCACCTGGCGGCCGGCGCACGGTCCGCTGGTCATGCTCGGGACCGCCGCGTCGGGACGTACCGGCGTGCTGCGGATCCTGGCGGCGGCCGCGCTCGACCGGGGGTGGCACGTCCACGTGGTCACGTCGGGTGCCGAGGTCCTCGACGTCCGGCCGGGCCATCCCGGCGCCGGGACGACGGTCGGGGTCGACGACCCGCTGCGGCTCACCCGCCTGCTCCAGCGCCTCACGACCACCACCGGCGGACCACCACGGCTGCTCCTGGTCGACGGCGTCGAGGCGGCGCTCGCTGCGCTCGGCGCGGTCGCCCGGGGACGCGGGGCGGGCCTCCTGCTCGACCTCCTGCGCGACGGTCGACGCCACGGCGTGTCCGTCGCGGTGACCGCCGGCCCCGGCGTGCCGCAGGGGCTCGCCGGCCGGTTCACCGACCGCCTGGTGCTCGCGGTCGGCGATGCGGTCGCCGATGCGGTGGCCGGCGTCCCGGCGGCGCTGTCCGGCGGGCGCCGTGGTCCCGGGCGCGGGGTGTGGCTCCCCGGTGGCGCGCACCCGGACGCACCGCCCGGGGCCCCGGCCCACGGGACCCACACCGCCGACGGGAGCGGCGCCGCGCTGTGCCAGGTCGCCCTCCCGGGCGCACCGCCCGCGAGACGCCGCGTGCCACGCGTCGCGACGGACGCGGCCCGGCCGCCGACCCGCCTCGCGGCCGTACCGGCCGCCGTCACGTCGGCGGGCCTCGACCGCGCGATCGGCGACGCGGCGGCCCAGGGCGGCGGCGCGCCCGGGACGGCCGGCGACGACGTGCCCGTCGGGCTCGGTGGCGACGACGCCGGGGTCGTCCGGCTCCCGGTCGGCCGGGGAGCGCTCGTGGTCGGCCCGCCGGGGACGGGGCGCTCCACCGTGCTCGCCGAGGTCGCCCGGCGCCTGCTCGACGACGGCCGTCGGGTGGTGCTCGTCGCGCGCGACGGACCGGTCCGTCGCCTCGGTGACCTCCGCGCACCCACGCGGACGTGCGGGCACAGCCGCACCGCGCTCGACCGTGCCCTCGACGACGCGCTGCGTCCGGACGAGGCCGACGTCACCGCGCCGGGTCGCCCCGTCGTCGTCGTCGACGACCTCGACCTCCTCGAGCAGCTCACGCCCGGTGGCTCACAGCGCCTGGCCGACCTCACGAACCCCGGGCCCGACGACGACACCGCCCCCCGGGTCGCCGTCGTCGCCTCCGTCACGACCGGCGCCGCCACCGTCGCCTTCCGGGGACTCGTCGCGACGCTGCGGGCCGGCCGCTGCGGCGTGGTCCTCGACCCGGGTGAGCCGGGCAGCGGCGAGGCGTTCGGCGTCGACCTGTCGTGGGTCACGGACCCGGCGCGACGGCACGTCCCGGGCTCGGGCGCCGTCGTCCGCGGACGCGACGTCGTGCCGCTGCAGGTCGCCTACTGAACCGCCGTCCACTCCACCACCGGGCGCAGCAGCAGACCGACCGCCACCACGAGTGCGACGACGAGGACGGCGACCACCCACGCGGCGGGATCGGCCCCGAGCCAGCCGACGGACATGACGACGAGGAGGACCTGCCACGTCATGATCGGGGACCGCGCCCACCGCCGCCCGGACCACAGCCCGCGCACCGCGGCCACGAGCACCGCCGCGACGCCGGCCGCGAACAGCGCGAGGAAGACCGTCGCGCCCGGCAGCTGGCTCGCGCCGCGCACGAGGTCGACGACCCACGCGCCGGCGAGCCCGATCAGCAGGCCCGCCTCGAGCAGGACGAGCGTGCCCACCACGACGACCGTGGCCGGGCGGCGTGACCGGGGGCTGTCATCGGCTGTGACCGGCGTCGGGCGCGCGCCCCGACCGCGAGCCGCCGTCGTCTCGCGGCGCTTGTCGGGCCGGACAGCGCCACGCGCCGGCGGGCCCGTCGGGCGGGGGCGGCCTGAGGAAGTCACAAGCCGACGGTACGCGCGGGGCAGGAGTGGCCGCACGCTGCAGAACCACAGGTCACCGGTGTGATCAAGGCCTCAGGCTTCACCGGCCGGAAACCTGGGCGTCACCCCTTGTGCGTCGGCCGGGCAGATGTGAACCTATTCAGAGTTTGTTCATTCCCTCAAACCGAGCCGCCAGTCCCTGCCCCGGGACGGGCTCGACGTGTGCCTAGGAGCTGTCATGGATTGGCGCCACCGCGCTGCATGCCTGGACGAAGACCCGGAGCTGTTCTTCCCGATCGGGAACACCGGACCCGCCCTGCTGCAGATCGACGACGCGAAGGCCGTCTGCCGTCGTTGCCCCGTCGTCGACACGTGCCTGAAGTGGGCACTGGAGTCCGGGCAGGACGCCGGCGTCTGGGGTGGGCTGTCCGAGGACGAGCGCCGCGCGCTCAAGCGCCGCACGGCCCGTCAGCGCCGCGCGAGCTGAACCCTCGGAGGCCCGGACGACGCCGTCGTCCGGGCCTTCGTCATGTCTGCGGGGTGCGCAGCCGCACGTCGACGACGACCTGCGTCCCGCCGCCGTCGCGCGGCAGCCACTCGATCGACCCCCAGCTCGTTCTTCACCAGGGTCGACACGATCTGCGTGCCGAGCCCGGTGCCCGCACCCTCCCGGGCGTGAGCCCCACGCCGTCGTCGGCCACCACGACGCACAGCGACTGACCCTCGCGCGTCGCGGTGATCTCCACGGTCCCCCCGTCGGTGCTCGACAGCCCGTGCTCCACGGCGTTCGTGACGAGCTCGGTGAGCACGAGCGCCAGGGCCGTCGCGTCCTCCGCGGGCACCAGCCCGAACGTGCCCGCGCTGCGGGTGCGGACGTGCCCGCCCGCCGAGGCGACGTCGGCGGTCAGCCGCAGGCTGCGCCCCATGAGGTCGTCGAACGGCACCGCCTCGTCGAGGGTCTGCGAGAGGGTCTCGTGCACGAGCGCGATGGTCGCCACGCGGCGCATCGCCTCCTCGAGCGCGTCCTTCGCCTCAGGCGACGTCATCCGGCGGGCCTGGAGCCGCAGCAGCGCCGCGACCGTCTGCAGGTTGTTCTTGACCCGGTGGTGGATCTCCCGGATGGTCGCGTCCTTCGTGATGAGCTCGCGCTCCCGGCGCCGCAGCTCGGACACGTCGCGGCACAGCAGGACGGCGCCGATCCGCTGGCCGTTCTCGGTCAGCGGGACCGCCCGCAGCGACAGGCACACCCCGTGCGCCTCCAGGTCCGTGCGCCACGGCGCGCGACCCATCACCACCAGCGGCATCGACTCGTCCACCGGGGACTGGTGCTCGACGAGGTCCGTGGTGACCTCGATGAGGGACCGTCCCACCAGACTGCCCATGACCCCGAAGCGGTGGAAGCAGCTGAGCGCGTTCGGGCTCGCGTAGAGGACCTCGCCCTCGGAGTTAAGGCGGATGAGGCCGTCACCCACGCGCGGCGCACCGCGCCGGGAGCCGGTCGCGGAGTTCGCGAGCGGGAACTCGCCGCGACCGACCATGCCCATGAGGTCGTCGGCGGCCTCGATGTAGTTGAGCTCCAGCCGGCTCGGCGTGCGCGCTCCCCGAGGTTGGTCTGGCGCGCGACGACCGCGATCGCGCGCCCCTGCCGGACGACCGGCATGGCCTCCTCGCGGACGGCGTAGGAGCCGAACCAGCGCGGCTCGCGCGAGCGCTGCGGCCGCAGCTCGGTCAGCGCGGCCTGGAGCTGCGGGCGCTGCCCCTCGGGTGCGCTCGACCCGACGATGTCGTCGTAGTGCACGGTCGCGCCCGTGCTGGGTCGGCACTGCGCGATCGCGACGAAGTCACCCGCCCGGGTCGGCAGCCACAGCACGAGGTCGGCGAAGGCGAGGTCGGAGACGACCTGCCAGTCCCCCACGAGCAGGTGCAGCCACTCGACGTCGGCGGGCGCCAGGTCGGCGTGGCGGGTGACGAGGTCGCTCAGCGTGGACACACGCGCCAGCCTAGGCGCGGTGCGTCCCGCCGCTCGCCGACCGCCCCCACGGGGGCGCACGCGGGCTGCGGACGATAGCCTCGGGCGACCGGAGAGATGCCGGCGCCGGCTCCGGCCGCGCCCGAGGGGAGGTCCACCGTGCACGTCCGAGTGCAGCTGCGCTACGCCGCCGAGCCGTCCGCCGTCGCCGCGATGCTCGCCGACCCGACCTACGCGCGGACCCGGGTCGAGGCCAGCGGCGCCACGGTCGAGCAGGCCGACGTCACCGGGCGGGCCGACGGCGCCTTCACCGTCACCACCCGACGCTCGGTGCCGACCGACCAGATCCCCGCGCAGGCCCGCTCGTTCGTCGGCTCGACCCTCGAGGTGCGCCAGGTCGAGGCCTGGGAGGCACCCGAGTCCGGTGCCCCGCGACCGGGGACCGTCGTCGTCGAGATCAGCGGTGTGCCGGTGCGGCTGACCGGCACCGTGTCCCTGGAGCCGGACGGCGCCGGGCACACCACCCTGACGTACGACGGTGACCTCAAGGCGTCGATCCCGCTGTTCGCGTCGGCGGTCGAGAACGCCGCGGCGGGTGCCGTCCGGTCGGCGCTCGAGGCGGAGCAGGACGCCGGCGCGCGCTGGCTCGCGACGCACTGACCCGGGCTCGTCCACCCGCTCGACCCCAGCCTCCGCGCGCGCCGAACACGTCGCTCCACGATAACGATCAGGTAACACTCCCGGCTGCCCGAGGCGCTGACCTGCAGTGACGCCCGATGGGACCGCTACCACCCGGTGTGATGGTTGACACGTCGACATGCGCCCCGCCACCATCGCATCACGGCATGGAACCGCTCCCGCACATCATGGTGGGAGCGCTTCCTGCTCGGGTCCAGCGACCCGGTCGGGCGCCCTCTGCGGTCTCGACACAGCACGGTCTCGACACAGCACCGGGCACGGCGAGGACGCCGCCCACGACGACAAGGGAGTCACAGTGCGCAAGAGCACGAACAAGACGTGGGCGCTCATGGCCGGGGTCTCCGGCATCGCCCTCCTGACCACCGGATGCGGCGGCGCCGCCGCGGGCGACACGAGCACGGACGCGGGCAGCAGCGGCGGCAGCGGCAGCACGAGCAGCGACGAGAACATCACGCTGACCATCGCGACCTTCAACGAGTGGGGCTACGAGGAGCTGCTCACCGAGTACGAGGAGCTCAACCCGAACATCACGGTCGAGCACAAGCGGGCGGCCACCTCCGACGAGGCCCGCGCGAACCTCACGACCCGCCTGGCCGCCGGCTCCGGCCTGTCCGACATCGAGGGTGTGGAGGTGGACTGGCTGACCGAGTTCATGCAGTACCCCGACATGTTCCACGACCTGGCCGACCCCGAGCTCGACGGCCGCTGGTTCGACTGGAAGGTCGAGGCGGCCACGAGCGAGGACGGGCAGCTCTTCGGCTACGGCACGGACGCCGGCCCGGAGGGCGTCTGCTACCGGCGCGACCTGTTCGAGGCAGCCGGCCTGCCCACCGACCGCGACGAGGTCGCCGCCCTGCTCGAGGGTGACTGGGACCGCTACTTCGAAGTCGGCCGCGAGTTCGTCGCGAACTCCGACGCCGCCTGGTTCGACTCGGCCGGCGCGACCTACCAGGGCATGATCAACCAGGTCGAGAACCCCTACGAGGAGGACGACGGCACGGTCATCGGCATCGACCACGCCGACGTCAAGGACATCTACGAGCAGGTCCTGTCGGCCTCGGTCGACGACGGCCTGTCCGCCAACCTCAAGCAGTGGGAGCCCGACTGGAAGGCCGGCTTCCAGAGCAACGCGTTCGCCACGCAGCTCTGCCCGGGGTGGATGCTCGGCATCATCGAGGGCAACTCGGCGGGCGTGACCGGCTGGGACGTCGCTGACGTCTTCCCCGGCGGCGGCGGCAACTGGGGCGGCTCGTACCTCACCGTGCCCACGCAGACCGAGCACCCGGAGGAGGCCAAGGCCCTGGCCGCGTGGCTGACGGCTCCGGAGCAGCAGATCAAGGCGTTCCAGGCCAAGGGCACGTTCCCGAGCCAGGTCGACGCGCTCGACAGCGAGGACCTGCTGGGCACGA
This sequence comes from Cellulomonas sp. ATA003, assembly GCF_031582905.1. Taxonomy (NCBI): domain Bacteria; kingdom Bacillati; phylum Actinomycetota; class Actinomycetes; order Micrococcales; family Cellulomonadaceae; genus Cellulomonas; species Cellulomonas sp. ATA003. The sequence continues at coordinate 635,704 of NZ_CP133990.1, read as the reverse complement.
CCGACCCGTTCTTCAACGACGCCCCGACCGGTCAGATCCTCGCCAACCGCGCCGAGGCCATCACCGCCTCGCCGTTCAAGGGTGCGAACTACTTCGCGATCCACAGCACCGTCTCCGACGCGATCGACCGCGTGGACGTCGCCAAGACCGACGACGCCGCGTCGTCGTGGCAGAAGGCCCTGGACGACTTCGCGGCCCTCGGCCTGGAGTGAGCGACGGCCGGACCGGGTGGGCCAGGCGCCCACCCGGTCCGGCCCATCCGCCCGGTCCGACCGGGCCCGCCGGCCGCGACCCGTGGCCGCACCGCCGTGCGCGCCAGCCGGCCGACCACCGTCGCTCGCCCCGTCCCCAGGAGACCCATGTCCGTCCTCGCACCGCCGAAGCCCAGCCGGGCCGCGCCGGCGCCCCGTGAGCCACGCCGTCTCGGCTTCAGCCAGCGTGCGGGCCGTTGGGACGTCAAGCTCTCGCCCTACCTCTACATCTCACCGTTCTTCGTGCTGTTCGCGGTCACGGGCCTGTTCCCGCTCGCGTACACCGCGTACGTGTCGGTCCACGACTGGAACCTCATCGGTGGCCAGGGCGACTTCGTCGGCATGGCCAACTTCGCCGACGTCGTCCAGCAGCCGCGGTTCATGACGGCGCTGCGCAACACGTTCAGCATCTTCCTGCTGTCCTCCGTGCCGCAGGTGCTCGCCGCGATCGTCATCGCCGCGGTCCTGGACGCGAACCTGCGGGCCCGGACGTTCTGGCGGATGGGCGTGCTGCTCCCCTACGTGGTGGCGCCCGTCGCCGTCTCCCTCATCTTCTCAAAGCTCTTCGCCGACGAGTCCGGCCTGATCAACGCGGTGCTCGGCGGTCTGGGGATCGACGCGATCCGCTGGCACGCCGACGTCCTGGCCAGCCACGTCGCCATCTCCTCGATGGTCAACTTCCGCTGGACCGGCTACAACGCGCTCATCTTCCTGGCCGCGATGCAGGCGATCCCGCGCGACCTGTACGAGGCCGCGGTGCTCGACGGCGCGGGCCGCGTGCGCCAGTTCTTCTCCATCACGGTGCCGATGCTGCGCCCGACGATCATCTTCATCGTCATCACCGCGACCATCGGCGGCCTGCAGATCTTCGACGAGCCGCGCATGTTCGACCAGCTCGGCCAGGGCGGCTCCGACCGCCAGTGGATGACCGTGACCATGTACCTGTACGAGCTCGGGTGGGGCTCGCAGAAGAGCTTCGGCAAGGCGGCCGCGGTCGCCTGGATCCTGTTCCTCATCATCGTGGTCATCGGACTCATCAACTTCGCCATCACCCGCCGGATCTCGTCGGCGTCCTCGGCGCCCAAGCCGGTCACGTCAGGAGGCAAGCGATGACCACCTCGGTCCCCATGATCGCCCAGACCGCCGGGGCGGGCGCCGCGCGCGCCGCCGCCCGCAAGCGCGGTCTGGACGGCGGAGCCAACCGCCGTCCGGGGTGGGTCACCTACGGCCTCCTCGGCCTGGTGCTCGCCATCGGCGCCTACCCCATCTACTACGCGATCCTGCTGGCGTCGTCGGACGCCGTGACGATCGCGCAGAACCCGATCCCCGCGCTGCTGCCCGAGGGCAACTTCTTCACCAACATCGGCCGGGTCATCAACTCGGACATCCGGTTCTGGCCGGCGCTGATCAACAGCGTCATCGTCTCGGTGGTGACCGCGCTGTCGGTCGTGGTGTTCTCCACCCTCGCCGGGTTCTCGTTCGCCAAGCTGCGGTTCCGCGGTCGCGGCCCGCTGCTCGTCTTCGTCATCGCGACCATGGCCGTCCCGACCCAGCTCGGCATCGTCCCGCTGTTCATCGTGATGTCCGAGCTGAACCTCACCGGCAAGCTCGCGGCCGTGATCATCCCGGGGATGGTCACCGCGTTCGGGGTGTTCTGGATGACGCAGTACCTCGAGTCGGCGCTGCCGTACGAACTCATCGAGGCGGCCCGCGTCGACGGCTGCTCGATGATCCGCACGTTCTGGCACGTGGCCATGCCGGCCGCGCGGCCCGCCGCGGCGATGCTCGCGCTGTTCACCTTCGTCGGGTCCTGGACCAACTTCTTCTGGCCCTTCATCGTCCTGGGCCCCAGCAACCCGACGCTCCCCGTGGCGCTGCAGCTGCTGCAGGCCTCGTACTTCCAGGACTACTCGTTGATCATGGCCGGCGTCGTCGCCTCGACGATCCCGCTGATCCTCGTCTTCATCGTCGCGGGCAAGCAGCTCGTGACCGGAATCATGCAAGGAGCGGTCAAGGGATGATCACCACCACGGCGACCACGCCGGACCTCCTGGTCGGCCCCGGCGTCCGGCTCGACCCGGGCCCGCTGACCTTCCCGCCCGGCTTCCTGTGGGGCGCGGCGACCGCGGCCTACCAGGTCGAGGGCGCGGCTCACCGCGACGGTCGGACCGACTCCATCTGGGACACCTTCGCCCGCGTGCCGGGCGCCGTCCTCGACGCCCACGACGGCGAGGTCGCGTGCGGCCACTACGATCGGTTCCGTGACGACGTCGCGCTCATGCGGGGCCTCCACCTCGGCTCCTACCGGTTCTCCACCTCGTGGGCCCGCGTGCGCCCCGACGGCGGCGCGCCCAACGCCGCAGGGCTGGACTTCTACTCCCGGCTCGTCGACGAGCTGCTCGAGGCCGGCATCGCGCCGTGGCTCACGCTGTACCACTGGGACCTCCCCCAAGCCCTCGAGGACCGCGGCGGCTGGGCCAACCGCGACACCGCCTACCACTTCGCCGAGTACGCCGCCACGATGCACGACGCCCTCGGTGACCGGGTCGGCGTGTGGACCACGCTGAACGAGCCGTGGTGCTCGGCGTTCCTCGGCTACACCGGCGGGATCCACGCCCCCGGGCGGCAGAGCCGCGAGGACGGGCTGGCCGCGGCTCACCACCTGCTCCTCGCCCACGGGCTGGCCGTCGAGACGCTGCGGTCGCGCGATGCCGACCTCGACCTGGGCATCACCCTCAACTTCACCGTCGCCGACCCCGCCGACCCCCAGGACCCGGCCGACGTCGACGCCGCCCGACGCATCGACGCGCAGTTCAACCGGATCTTCCTCGACCCGATCATCCGCGGGGAGTACCCCGAGGATCTCCTTGCGGACGTCGCCCCGTACGGGCTGCTGGATCACGTCCGCGACGGGGACCTCGCCCTCATCTCGGCCCCCATCGACGCGCTCGGCGTGAACTACTACCACGGCGAGGTCGTCGGTTCGCAGCCCGCGCCGGGCGCGCGGCAGGGAGCCGCACCGGTCGCGCGGGCCACGTCCAGCCCGTACCCGGCGGCCGACGGCGTGCACAACCACCCCCGCGGACTGCCGGTCACGTCGATGGACTGGGAGGTCCAGCCCGAGGGCCTCACCCGGTTGCTGCTGCGCCTGCAGCGCGACTACACCGGCCCGGCCGGCGTCGCGCTGTACGTCACGGAGAACGGCGCCGCCTACGACGACGTCCCGGACACCACGGGCTTCGTGCAGGACGACGAGCGCCTGCGCTTCTTCGACCTGCACCTGCGCGCGGTGCACGCCGCGATCGACGAGGGCGCCGACGTCCGCGGCTACTTCGCGTGGTCCCTCATGGACAACTACGAGTGGGCGTGGGGCTACCACAAGCGGTTCGGCATCGTGCGGGTCGACTACGACACCCTCGAGCGCACCCCCAAGGCGAGTGCTCGCTGGTACGCGGAGGTCGCCCGGGACAACGCGCTGCCGTCGCTCGCTTCGCTTCCCCACGTGCCCGGGCTGCCCGGGCTGTCCGGCCCCGCGGAGCCGTCCGTGCTTGCCGGGTCGAACTGACGGGGGCGGGGCGGTGCTCGACCACGGCCGACGTGCCGCCCCCTCCCGTCCGTCGTCGGGCGTACGGGTGCGGCCCCGCTCGACTCATCCACCGGACCGACCCCACCCGGATCGCTCACCGCAGCGCCACCCATCAGCCCACCCACGGGATCGATCCCACCCAACCCGCTCACCGCAGCACCCCTCATCAGCTCACCCACCGGACCGACCACGGCCGACGCGAGGAACGGCGTCCCGCAGCGCTTCGGTATCCTCGCGATCACCCGCAGGACGTCCGGTCCAGCGCCCGACCCGGAGGTGGCGGCCATGGCCGACAGCACGGTCACCACCTCGCCCCGGCGGCGCGCCGGAGCACCCACGCTCGAGGAGGTCGCCGAGCTCGCCGGGGTCTCCCGGTCGACCGCGTCGCGTGCGATCAACGGTGGCCTTCGGGTGTCCCCGGAGGCCCAGGCGTCCGTCGACGCCGCGATCGCCCAGCTCGGATTCACCCCGAACCGGGCCGCGCGGTCCCTGGTCACGCGCCGCAGCGACTCGGTGGCGCTCGTCGTCCCCGAACCCGACGAGCGGGTGCTCACCGATCCCTTCTTCGCCGGAACGCTCAACGGGCTCTCCGGCGCGCTGGCACCCACGGACCTGCAGCTGGTGCTGCTCATCGTCCGTCCCGGTGACAACGCCCGGGCCACCCGGTACCTGCGCAACGGGCACGTGGACGGCGCGATCGTCGTGTCCCACCACCAGGACAACGCCCTCGACCGCGCGCTGGCCGACTCGCATCTGCCCCACGTCTTCGTCGGTCGCCCGCTGGAGGGCGACCGCGAGGTCCGCCACGTCGACCTCGACAACCGGCTCGGCGGCCGGATCGCCACCGAGCACCTCGTGTCGCATGGCCGCCGACGCATCGGGACCCTTGCCGGCCCGCAGGACATGGCCGCGGGTCTCGACCGCCTCGTCGGCTGGCACGACGCGCTCCGAGCGGCCGGGCTGCCCGACGACGCGGTCGCCACCGGCGACTTCACCGTCGCCGGCGGCGCCGCCGCCGCCACCGAGCTGCTGGACCGCCACCCGGACATCGACGCGCTGTTCGCCGCCTCCGACCTCATGGCGGTCGGCGCCCTGAGCGTGCTCGCCGAGCGCGGCCTGACCGTGCCCGACGACGTCGCCGTCGTGGGGTACGACAACCTGGGCGTCGCTGAGTCCACCAAGCCGCCCTTGACCACGATCACGAACCCGGTCGTCGCGATGGCTCGCCGGGCCGGGCAGATGCTGGTCGACCAGCTCGCCGGGTCCCTCTCCCGACCGAGCCGGTGATCTTCTCCCCGGAGCTCGTCGTGCGGCAGTCCGGCTGACTCCCGCGGGTGGCGAGCACCGCCGTCCGGCGTAGCGTGCTCGCCATGGACCTCGCACTGGACGTCAGGCCCGACGCGACCACCGAACGCCGCCGCCTCCGAGCGCGGCCGCGCCGCCGACACGCTGTGCTCGTCGGCGCTGCGGTCGCTGCGGCTGCCGCAGCCGGCTCGGCCGGGGTGCGGGCGAACAGCCCGTGGTTCCGCTCGCTCGACAAGCCGTCCTGGTACCCACCCCAGGCCGCGTTCCCGATCGTGTGGACGGCGCTGTACGGCGCGATCGCCTGGTCGTCGACGCGCGCCCTGAACCGGGCACCCGCCAGCCGACGAGCGGACATCGCGACGACGCTCGGCACCAACCTCGCGCTCAACGCAGGCTGGACCTGGGCCTTCTTCCGCGCCGAGCGCCCGGGGCTCGCGGTCGGTGAGGCGCTCGCGCTCGACGCGTCGACGATCTCCCTCATCCGCACGGTCGGTCGGCACGACCGTGCCGCCGCAGCCGTCCTCGTCCCGTACCTCGCCTGGAACGTCTTCGCCACGGCGCTGACCGAGAACATCTGGTTCCGCAACACACCCTGATCCCCCGCCCTCCCCCGCCCCGCCCCGCGCCCCGCACCGTCCGCGTACCGGCCGCTTCCCGGTCGGCCGGTGACCCGACCCTCTGCCTCGCGACGCGGCGGTCGCACTCGTCCGCGTCCTCGACGGCGTGCGCGCCTCGACCGCGACGAACCCCGACCGGGTGCGAACGGGTGCGGCCGCCGGGGACACCGCCTCCTCACCCGTCTGCTCATGACGGTGCCGTCCCGAGGTAGAAGGAGGGCACTCTCGCGCCCGTGAACGGGTCGGTCGTCCACTCGATGTCCGCTTCCGACTCGTGCTTTGGCACCGCTGAGGACCTCGTCGGCGCGCTCGCCCAGGGGGCAAGTGGCGGGTCGGCGGGCGGCTCGGGCCGCGCGACGGGAGGCGAGGCGGCGTCGGCTCGTACGAGCTCCGGGCCAGACTTGGCGGCGCCGTTGTGCGCGCCGACGAGTCGTCCGGTGCGGTCGCGGAACTCGTAGGTCACCCGTGCGAGCGGTCTCGGCGGAGCGGCACCGGCGCAGGGTGGAGGACCGGCCGGTGCGGCACCGGCGCAGGGTGGAGGACCGGCCGGTGCGGCGCCGGCGCAGGGTGGAGCACCGGGTGATGCAGCGCCGGCCCGGGGTGGTGCAGCGCCCGCCCAGCGTGGGGAACCGGGGCGGGGCGGTCCTTCACCCGGCGGCCGGCTCAACGCCGTCGCAGCCACCGGCGGAGCGGCGGGCACGCGGGTGATGGTGAGGTCGCGTCGGTGGGTCTCGTGGTGGTGGAACGAGCACAGGGGGACGCCGTTGTCGGCAGAGGTGGGCCCGTCGTCGCGGTCCCACCAGGCGATGTGGTGGATCTCGCACCACCGGCCCGGTGCGTGGCACGAGGGCCACCCGCACTCTCGGTCGCGGGCGATGATCGCCTTGCGCAGCGCCCCGGTGAACAACCGCTGGGTGCGACCCAGGTCCAGCAGCTCGCCGTGGGCGTCGATGACGACCCTGGTGATGTCGCAGTCGCACATCGCCGCGGCGAGCTCGGTGACCGGGACGGGGGTGCCGTCCTCCAGGGTCGCCGGCGGGTAGCTCACCGGGGCGGTCGTGGCCGATGGGGTGACCGAGTCGCCGGCGGAAGCCCCCGCGCCCGAGGGCGCATCGCCGGTGTCCACGGTGCCCGTGCCAGTTCCGGCGCCACCGGTGCCCGCGCCTGTGCCCCTGTCGGTGCCTGTGCCGGTGCCGGTGCCCGTGGCCGTGCCGGCGAACGTGTCTGCGCCCACGCCGGTGCCCGCGCCCGCGCCCGTGGTGGCGGGCTGTGGTGCGTGGCGGCGCCGGTCGCGTTCGGCCCGTGCTGCCGCCCACGTCTCGGGGGTCATGACCATCGTGATCTGCGCCGGCACATGCCCACCGGGCTTGGTGTCCGCCGACGCCAGGACCCGCCCCGCCATCTCCGTCAGCGCGTCCGCGCAGCGCTCGCCCGGGCCACGGTCGTCGTCCTGCGCCGGGCGAGGGTCAGCGCCTCCAACGCCAAGGCCAGCCGGTGCCCGGCGATCGTGTCCAGGCGACCCTTGAGGAACGTCCCGGTCGAGGCGTGGGTCAGGTGCAGGTACCGCTCGGCGCGCCGGGCCTGGTGGTCGCGTTCCAACCCGTCCGGGTCCACGGTCGCGGCCCACCGGTCCACGGTGATCTGGAACGTTCCGGCGTCCTGCCGCTGCGCCACCTCGACCAAGGCCTCCTGCACCGCCGGGTCCGCCAGCGCCTGGCGTTGCACCGCGGTGCCGGTCGCGGCGACCTTCCCCAGCACCGCGGCGTGCCCGATCGTGATCAGCCCCGCGGTCACCGCCGCCGCGGCCGCCGGGGCGGCGTCCAGCTGCTCGGCCTGCCGCACCTGCGCCCCCGCCGCCCGGACACCCACACCGCAGGTGCGCCCGCGCGCCGCCTCGAACGACCGGTCCCCGGCACCGCGCCACGCCCCGGCATCCCGATCAGCCACCAGCACAGCGCCGCGCACCACGCTCAGCCCGTCGATCACCCGGTCCAGGTCCGCCAACAACACCGACCGGTCCTCGCCCGTCCACCCCGCCGCGCCGGCGACCTGCCCGGTCAACGCCGTCATCACCGACACCAAGGACCGCCCCGAGGCCAGCGCCTCCATAGACCGGGCCACCGCACCGGCCGAGGCCAGTGCGTCGGCGCTGGTGGGCAGACCTTCGTCGAAGGAACCGGTTGCACCGGTGCGCACGGCGGCGTCCGTGGACGAACCGGCACGTTCCGACGCGGCGACGCCGGTGGATGCACCGGCGCGGGCCGAGACAGTGCAGTCCGGAGATGGACCGTCACCGGCCGAGACGGCGGCGCCCGTGGACGGTGCAGCACCGTGAAGGACACCGTTGCCGTTGGGCGCTACATCGCGCGTGGGGGCGGAGTCGCGGACGGATGCGAGAGCTCGTCCGGCAGTGAGGCCTGAGCGCGGGCCACGAGCGGTGTCTGTCGTCATCGCCGCCACCTCCTTGCTTCGAACATCTGTTCGAATTCTACCGCCGGGGTCTGACACGCGGTGGGGGTGGGCCGACGTTGTGGATGGAGAACCGTCAGGCGCTTGCCGCCGACATCGGGCGCACGGACGACGAGACGTCTGCTGTCCTGGACGAGGGATCCCACCGGTCCAGCCCCATTGCGAGCTGCCCGCCCAACGCGGGTCGTACCGATGACGGTGCAACTGTCACCGCTCCTGCTCACGTCGACGTGAACCCGGCCCCTCGGCGCGATTGAAGACCAGACACCCCCGGAGCCCGCCACGACCTCCGAAGGCGGCACGCGGTATGGCGTCGCCTCGCGTGATCGAAACCGGTGACCGCCCAGCCGAGCCCTACCCGACCGTGCCGAGCCGTACCCGACCGTGCCGAGCCGTACCCGACAGCGGAGCACACCGTGCTGCCGCCCAGTCCCCCCGAGAACGCAGGCTCCACCCCCTCACCCCGGCGGCAGGTGCCCGAAACGATGCAGCGTCCGGCTCACGGACTGCTCCCGGACCACCGTGAGCATCTCCCGCTCCGCGCTCGCGAGGACGGGCGCGTCGAGCACGGTCACCTCACCGACGCGTGTCCGCGCCGCTGCACGGAGCCCCCGACCGGTCCGACGACCCGGATGCGGCCCCGCACCCCACCGTCACGCACACGGGCGGCGAATGCGGCGTCGTCCTCTTCCACCGCCGCGTCGACCCCCGCCACCCCGGGCGCCCTGCTCACGCGCACCGGCACCCCCGCACGCGCCGCGGCCCGCAGCACCCGGGTGACCTCCCGCTCGCGCGCACCACTGCCCACCCGCACCGTCAGCGCGTCCACCGGCCGGTACCGCAGCACGTTCGACTCGACCGTCAGCCCGCTCGGGTCGTGCTCGACGGCACCGCGCTCGGCCCACCATCGCGCGTCGTCCGCATCGGCCCAGGCGAGCCAGCCGTCGTCGTCGGCGGGGACGTCGGGGCCGTCGGACCAGCGGCCGAGCCCGGCGACGTAGTGCGGGCCGCCTGCCTTCGCGCCCGGCCCGACGACGGACGCCTTCCACCCGCCGAACGGCTGCCGCTGCACGACGGCGCCGGTGATGTGGCGGTTGACGTACGCGTTGCCGACCTGCACCCGGGCCAACCACCGCTCGATCTCCGCCTCGTCGAGCGAGTGCAGCCCACCGGTGAGCCCGAACGCGACCGCGTTCTGCAGGTCGAGCGCCTCGTCCAGGCTGTCGGCGCGCATGATCCCGAGCACGGGCCCGAACACCTCGGTGTGGTGGAACCACGACCCCGGCGCGACGCCGTCCTTGACCCCGGGGGTCCACAGCCGCCCGTCGTCGTCCAGCCGCCGTGGCCGGACGACCCACCGCTCCCCCGGCTCGAGCGCCGTCAGCGCGCGCAGGAGCTTGCCGGACGCGGGCTCGGTGAGCGGGCCGACGGTCGTGGCGAGGTCGGTCGGCCACCCGGTGCGCAAAGACCGGACCGCATCGACGAGCTGACGGGCGAACCGCGGCGACCGGCCGACCGACCCGACCAGGACCAGCAGCGAGGCGGCCGAGCACTTCTGCCCCGCGTGCCCGAAGGCCGAGCGCACGGCGTCCGCCACCGCGAGGTCGAGGTCCGCCGACGGCGTCACGACCAGCGCGTTCTTCCCGGACGTCTCCGCGAGGACCTCGAGGTCCGGCCGCCAGCCGCTGAACAGCCGCGCGGTCTCGATCGACCCGGTGAGGAGCACGCGGGCGACGGCCGGGTGGGTCACGAGGCGCCGGCCGACGTCGTCCTCCGGCGCCTGCAGCACCTGCAGGACGTCGCGCGGGACGCCGACGTCGTCCATCGCGCGGTGGATCGCCGCAGCGGCGACGGCGAGACAGCGCGGGGTGGGTGGGGCCGGCTTGGCGAGCACGGGCGACCCGGCCCCGAGCGCGGCGAGCACCGACCCGACCGGGATCGCCACCGGGAAGTTCCATGGCGGGGTGACGACGGTCAGCCCCTCGGGGTGGAACCGTGCTCCGGGGACGCGGCCGTCGGCGAGGTCGGCGGCACGCTCGGCGTAGTAGCGCGCGAAGTCGACCGCCTCGCTGACCTCGGGGTCGGCCTCGCCCACGGTCTTGCCGGCCTCGGCGACCATCGTCGCGACCAGGTCCCCGCGTGCGTCCTCGAGTCGCACCGCAGCACGGCGCAGCATCGCCGCCCGGGTGTCGGGCTCGGTCGCGGCCCACGTCGGGGCGACGGCCAGGGCGCGGGCCACCGCGGCGTCGACCTCGGCCGGCGTCCTGACCACGGGCACCGGTCCGACGTCGACCGCTCGGTGGACGACGTCGTCGGCCCAGCCCCGGGAGGCGGCGACGGCCGGGTCGGTGTCCGGGGTGTTGCGGAACGGCTCACCGGCCACCGGGTCGACCGGGTCGGGGCGGGGCACGCGCCGCGGCGCGGGAGGCGGCCGGCCGCTGTCCCGGACAGCCGCCCGGAACGCCGCGCGCTGGGCGTCGAGACCCGCCGACGCACCACGGCCGACGTCGCCCGCGACCGGCGCAGCGGGATCACGGGCCGGTGCGGCCCCGGAGCAGGCGACGGGACGACGTCCTCGCTCGGTGCGAAGAGCGCGTGCAGGTAGTTCTGGGGCGCCGCGTTCTCCTCCAGCCGCCGCACGAGGTAGGAGATCGCGACGTCGAAGTCGGCCCGCGCGACGACCGGGGTGTACAGGAGCACGTCACCGACGGTGTCGCGCACCGCGCGCGCCTGCGCGGGCGCCATGCCCTGGAGCATCTCGACGTCGACCGCCTCGCCGACACCGCGCCGCTCGGCGAGCAGGTGCGCGAGGGCGACGTGGAACAGGTTGTGGCTCGCGACGCCGATCCGCACGTCACGCGTGCGCTCCGGTCGCAGCGCACGGTCGAGCAGCCGGACGTAGTGCGCGTCGACGTCGGCCTTCGTGGGCAGCGGCGCCTGCGGCCAGCCGTGCAGCTGCGCCTCGACCTGCTCCATCGCGAGGTTCGCGCCCTTGACCAGCCGCACCTTGATCCGGGCACCGCCCGCGGCGCGGCGCCGCGCGGCGAGGTCGGTGAGCCGGTCCAGGGCAGGCAGCGAGTCGGGGAGGTAGGCCTGCAGGACGATCCCCGCCTCGGCGCCCAGCAGATCGGGGTCCAGGACGAGCCGCTCGAACACCCCGAGGGTGAGCTCGAGGTCCCGGTACTCCTCCATGTCGAGGTTGAGGAACGTGCCGTGCGCGGCGGCCGTCCGGTACAGCGGCCGCAGTCGCTCCACGACGCGGTCCCGGCTGGCCGCGGTGTCCCACGCGGACAACTGGCTCGCCACGGCGGACACCTTGACCGAGACGTAGTCGACGTCGGGCCGGCGCACGAGCGCGGTGATCCGCTCCAGCCGCGCGGTCGCCTCGGCCTCGCCGAGGACGGCCTCGCCGAGCAGGTTGAGGTTGAGGCGGAAGCCGTCCGCCCGCGCGGCGGCGATGTGCCGGCCGAGCCCCCGGCCGGCGTCGGCCACGAGGTGCCCGACGAGCTGCCGCAGCCGCAGCCGGGCGGCGGGCACGACGACGCGGGGCAGCACCGGCGCGACGACGGCGCCGACGCGCAGCAGCGCGAGGTCCGCCGGACCGAGGAACCCGCGCGCGGCCGACGCCGTCCGGGCGAGGGCGCCCAGCTCGCGCGCGGCGACACCGAGGTCCTCGGGGCGCGCGACGCGGTCGACGAAGCGCACCGCCAGCTCGAGCCCGGCCGGGTCGGCGACCAGCGCGGCCAGGCGACCGGTCGTGCGCCGCTCCGCGCGGGTCTGACCGCCGGTGGTCGCGACGACCCACCGGTCGGCGAGGTCGACGGCGGCGTCGGTCAGCGTGGCGTCCAGCGCGGGCCCGGTCGTGGTGGCCATGGACCCATCGTGCCGCCCGGGTCTGACACGCGGGCGGTCTCCAGCCGACCACCCCTGGTCGATTCGATTCGACCGCACCCCCGCGCGGGGTGACGATGGGGACCATGACGATCCCCACCACACCCACCCTCGCGCTTCGCGGCGCGGACATCCCGCTGCTCGGCCTGGGCACCTGGCAGTCCGAGGGCGACGACGCCGAGCGCGCCGTCCACCACGCCCTGCAGGCCGGCTACCGGCACATCGACACCGCGACCGCCTACGGCAACGAGGCGCTCGTCGGCCGCGGGCTGGCGTCGTCGGGCGTTCCGCGCGGCGAGGTCTTCCTCACCACGAAGCTCCCCCGAGTAACGCGGGCCGCGAGCGCGAGACGCTCGAGGCGTCGCTGCGCGACCTCGCCGTCGAGCAGCTGGACCTGTGGCTCGTGCACTGGCCGCCGAACAAGGAGGCCACCCCGGAGACCTGGAAGCAGTTCATCGCCGCTCGCGACGAGGGCCTCGTGCGTGCCATCGGCGTCTCGAACTACTCGATCGAGCAGATCGACGAGCTGATCGCGGCGACCGGTGAGGCACCGGCGATCAACCAGATCCCGTGGAGCCCGTCCGACTTCGACGCCGACCTGGTCGCGGCCCACGCCGAGCGCGGCGTGGCCCTCGAGGGCTACAGCCCGTTCAAGCGGACGAACCTCGAGGACCCGACGCTCACCGAGATCGCCGCCGCGCACGACGTCAGCGCGTCGCTCGTGGTGCTGCGCTGGCACATCGAGCACGGCGTCGTCGTCATCCCGAAGTCCGTGACGCCCGAGCGGATCGACGCCAACCTCGGGGCCGTGAACTTCACGCTCACCGAGGACGAGGTCGCGCGGATCGACGCCCTGACCACCGTCGCCTGATCTCGCTCCCCGGGGTGGGCCCGTCCCGCCCCCGCGGTGCCCGACGCCGGCACCCCGCGCCACCACGCGCGGGGTGCCGGCGTCCGTCGTCCACAGGGTGGCGCCCGGCGGGTCGCCGAGGCGGCCCACCGCATCCGAACCCGCTGCGCGGAGGTGGGCACCGCCACCGCCGCGCCGGGGAAGACACAGGCCACCCGGGAAGGCACGGGCCACCCGGGCTGTTGCCCCCGGTGTGACCACCGACGCCCCGACCGCCCCTGCCCCCACGCTCGCCCCCACCCCTGCCCCGTCCGACCCGAGCGAGCGCACCCGGGTGCCGCTGTCGGTGCTCGACCTCTCCACCGTGAGCGACGACGCCACGAGCCGGGACGCGCTGCTGGCGACGACCGAGCTCGCCCGCGCCGCGGACCGCCTGGGGTACGACCGCTTCTGGGTCGCGGAGCACCACAACATGCCCGCGGTGGCGTCGACGTCGCCGGCCGTGCTGATCGCGCACCTCGCCGCGTCCACCGACCGCATCCGGGTCGGCTCGGGCGGCGTCATGCTGCCCAACCACCCCCCGCTGGTCGTCGGCGAGCAGTTCGCGATGCTCGAGGCGCTGCACCCGGGGCGCATCGACCTCGGCATCGGGCGCGCGCCGGGCACCGACCCCGCGACGGCGGCCGCGCTGCGCCGCACGACCGATGGCCTCGGCGCCGAGGACTTCCCCCGCGAGCTGCTCGACGTCCTCGGGCTGCTGGGCCAGCAGCACGAGGAGGACACCGGACGGCCGCCGTCGCCGTTCGTGCGCCGCTTCTCCGCGACCCCCGCGCAGGGGTCGACGCCGCAGGTGTGGCTGCTCGGCTCGAGCACGTTCAGCGCCCGGCTCGCCGCCGCCCTCGGCATCCGGTTCGCCTACGCCCACCACTTCGGGGCCACCCAGACCATGGAGGCGATGGCCGCCTACCGCGCGGAGTTCCGGCCGTCCGCGCAGCTGGCCGCCCCGCACGCGATGATCAGCGCGTCGGTCATCCTCGCGGACTCCGACGACGAGGCCCGCTACCTCGCCGGACCGAGCAAGGTCATGTCGCTGAGCCTGCGGACCGGGCGTCTGGCCCCCATCACCGACCCGGCGACGGCGGCGGAGGTGCTCGCCGGGGTGGAGGGCGGGCCGCTCGAGGCCGTCCTCGCCCAGCTACCCGGCACCCAGGTCGCCACCACGACCGAGCAGGCCGTCACCGAGCTGCAGGGGCTGGTCGACCGGACCCGCGCCGACGAGCTGCTCGTCACGGCCACGACCCACGACATCGCCACGCGCATCGACACGCTCGAGCGCCTACGGACCGCCTGGGTCTGACGACCGTCGTGCGCACCTCTTGACATGCAAGTGACACCTTGCCTATAACGGTCCCGTGGATGCCGACGACCTGTTCCGGGCCCTCAGCGACGCCACGCGGCGCACGATCATGGACGAGCTGACCGAGAAGGACGGGCAGACGCTGTTCGAGATCTGCGGCCGACTGACCATGAAGCACGGCGTGTCGTCGTCCCGGCAGGCGATCTCGCAGCACCTCGCGGTGCTCGAGGGGGCCGGCCTGGTGCGCACCCGGCGGGAGGGTCGGTACAAGTTCCACCACCTGGACACCGGTCCGCTGCGCACGATCGCCGACCGGTGGCCCTCCGACCGACAGGAGCTGCCATGATCCGCATCCACCTGACCAGCGTGTTCGTCGACGACCAGGCCAAGGCGCTCGCCTTCTACACCGAGAAGCTGGGCTTCGTCCTCAAGACCGACGTGCCCGCCGGCGACGCCCGCTGGCTCACCGTGGTCTCCCCGCCGACCCGGACGGCGTCGAGCTGCTGCTCGAGCCCACCGGACACCCGGCGGCCGGTCCGTTCCGCGACGCGCTCGCCGCGGACGGCATCCCGTTCACCGCGTTCGCCGTCGACGACGTGCCGGCCGAGGTCGAGCGGCTCAAGGCGCTGGGCGTGCGGTTCACCCAGGAGGCGACCGACCTCGGGCCGGTGGTCACCGCCGTCCTCGACGACACCTGCGGCAACCTCATCCAGATCGCCGCCATGAAGTAGCGTCCCGGCCGCGGTGGCGCGAGACCGGCCACCGGCGGCCACCACCGGCTACCACCGGCACAGCCCGCGCGAGACGACCCTCTGGAGTGCCCATGAGCGCACGCGTCGTCGTCCCCACCCCGACGGCCGGGTGCTCGACGCGTACGACGCGCGCCCGGCCGCGGGCGCCAGGCTCACTGTCGTCTGGCACCACGGCTCGCCGCACACCGGCGCGCTGCTGCCTCCGCTCCTCGCGCCGGCGGCGCAGCGCGCCATCCGTCTCATCACCTACGCCCGCCCGGGCTACGGCGGCTCCACCCTCAGCCGGCGCGCGACGTGGCGTCCGCCGCCGCGGACGTCGCCGCGGTGACCGACGCCCTGGGAGTGGACCGTTTCGCCGTCCTCGGCGCGTCCGGTGGGGGCCCGCACGCCCTCGCCTGCGCCGCGCTCCTGGGCGGTCGGGTGCTCGCCGCCGCGACCGTCGCGTCACCCGCACCCTTCGACGGCACCGACGCGTGGTTCGCCGGCATGGCCGCACCGGGCGCCCTGCGGTCCGCGATAGAAGGCCGGGACGCACGCGAGCGCTACGCGCGGACCGAGACCTTCGACCCGGCGGTCTTCACGGCCGCGGACTGGGCCGCACTCGACGGCCCGTGGGCGGCGCTCGGCACCGACGCGGCGGCCGCCGACGGCGCCGTCGGGCTGGTGGACGACGACGTCGCCTTCGTCACCCCGTGGGGCGTCGACCTCACCACCGTCCGGGCACCGGTCCTGCTCGTCCACGGGGCCGACGACCGCATGGTCCCCGCCACGCACGCCGATCGCCTCGCCGCCGCGGTCCCCGGTGCCGAGCTGTGGCGACGACCCGGACACGGGCACGTGTCCGTGCTGTCGGGCCTCACCGAGGTGCTGGACCGCCTGCTCACCCACCGGTGACCGCCGGCGAGCCGCCTCAGAACAACGGCCAGGGCACCGCGGGCATGTCGCCCTCCGGCGCCGGGAAGCACCGCTCGGTGAGGAGCCGGTCGCACCTCGCCCTCAGGGCGTCGACCTCCGGGGCGCTCAGCAGCGCGCGGAGCCGTCCCCCAGGTCGCCGTCGAGCGCCGCGCGGACCCCGCGCACCGCGGCGAGCTCGTCGTCGGTCAACGGCTCACCGACCCAACCCCACAGGACGGTGCGCAGCTTCGGCTCGACGTGGAACGTGACGCCGTGGTCCACGCCGAAGCGGCCGCCGCCGGACATGGGCAGCACGTGCCCGCCCTTGCGGTCGGCGTTGTTGACCACGACGTCGAACACGGCCATGCGCCGCAGGGCTGCAGAGTCCTCATGGATGAGCGCGACCGGTCGCCCGCCCTCGTCCGCTCCCTCGACGACGGCGCGCCAGCCCGCGTCCGGCACGGCGTCCGCCGGGACGACGTCGACGGCGTCCTGCTCGGCGTCCGCCTCCTGCCACAGCTGCACCATGCCCGGACCCAGCGGCCCGTCGCGCAACCACGTGCGCGGGACGACACCCCAGCCCAGCGCCTCGGAGACCGCGTACGCCGCGACCTCCCGCGCCGCGAGGGTCCCGTCCGGGAAGTCCCACAGCGGACGCTCGCCGGCCACCGGCTTGTAGACGACCGCCGTCTCGCCGATCCGGCCGAGGAAGGTCGCGTTGGACGCGACCCGGATGCGTCCGACGATCTTCAGCTCGGCGTCGTCCGGCGCGTCCCCGTCGAGGTCGCCGCCGAGGTCACCGGCGCGACCCCGAGCGGTCACAGGTCCTCGGGCAGCGCGCACACGTGACCGTCGGGATCCACCGGCTGCCCGCACAGCGGGCACGCCGGCCGCCCGGAGCGGACGACCTGGCGGGTGCGGTGCGCGAACGCCCGTGCGGTGCCGACCGGGATGCGGACGAGCAGCACCTCGCTCGGGCCGGGGTCGTCCGCGGCGTCGTCCGCGTCGTCGTCCTCGTCGTCGGCGGCCACGAACGGGAACGCCTCGATGACCACCTGCGCGGTCCGCGGGTCCCAGCCCAGGCGGATCGCGCCGGTGCGGAACTGCTCCTCGACGGGCTGGTCCAGCGGGTCGTCGTCGACGAGCTCGGCCGGGATGTCCGCGGGGACGGTGGCGCCGCCCTGGGTGCTCAGCTCGTCCAGCAGCTCGTCGATCTTCGCGGCGAGGAGGGCGGACTGCTCCTTCTCCAGGGCGACGCTGGCGGTCCGGGACCCGGTGCGCACCTGGAGGTAGAAGGTGCGCGCCCCGGGGCGACCGACGGTGCCGACGACGACGCGGTCGGGCCAGTCGAACTCATGGACGAGGGTCGGCATGCCCCCCACTTTACGAGCGGGTCGCGTCGGTCCGCTGATCGACGGGCTCGGAGCCCGCACCCCCGCCGACCGCCGCGTCACCGACGGGGGCGACCGCCCGCAGCCACGAGAGGTCTCCCGCGTCGGAGTTCGTCATCACCACGTCGGGCCGGCTGCTCCCGTACCGGACGATCGACACCGAGGCGGGATTGACGTTGAGGCGCTGGAAGAGGTCGAGGTGCATGCCGAGGGCGTCGGCGAGCACGGACTTGATGATGTCGCCGTGGGTGACCGCCGCCCACACCGCCCGCGGTCCGTGCTGGGCCTCGACCGCGGCGTCGTGCCGCCGGACCGCTGCGGACGCCCGGGCGTGCATCGCGGCCAACGACTCGCCCCCGGGAACACCGCCGCCGACGGCTGGGTCTGCACCACCGACCACATCGGCTCGCGCGCGAGCTCGGCGAGCGTCCTCCCTGCCACTGCCCGTAGTCGCATTCGGTGAGCGCGGACTCCACCTGCGTCACCGGCGTGCCGGACTGGCGCGCGAGGATGACGCGCGCCGTCTGCCGGCAGCGTTCGAGCGGGCTGGAGACCACCGCGACGAGCGGCACGACGGCGAGTCGCTCCGCGGTGCGCGTCGCCTGCTCGCGCCCGACCGCGTCGAGCTTGACCCCGGCGGTGCGCCCCGCGAGGACGCCGGTCGCGTTGGCGGTGGTGCGCCCGTGCCGGACGAGGATGACGGTGGCCATGCCCGGAGCCTAGGCACGGACGGAGCATTGACGTCGCCACCCCGGGCGGGAGGAGCATCGGTGCCCATGAGGACCGACGTCAGGAAGGACATGGACTGCTACGCGGCACGTCGGGGGCAGATCCGGCTGGTCGAGGTGCCACCGCTGCAGTACGTCATGGTCGACGGGCACGGGGACCCGAACACCACCCCGGCGTACGCGGAGGCGCTGGGCGTGCTGTACCCGATCGCGTACACGCTGAAGTTCGCCAGCCGCGACCTCGGCCGCGACTACGTCGTCCCGCCGCTCGAGGCCCTGTGGTCGGCGCAGGACATGGCCGCGTTCACGACCCGTCGGGACAAGTCCGCGTGGGACTGGACCCTCATGCTGCTGGCGCCGGACTGGCTCGGCGCCGAGCACGTGGCGGCGGCGCGGGCCGGGGTCGCCGCCCGGCATCCCCACCTGGCGCTCGACCGAGTCCGCCTCGACACGCTCGACGAGGGGCTGTGCGTGCAGACGCTGCACGTCGGGCCCTTCGACGACGAGGGCCCGGTCCTCGCCGACCTGCACGACCGGTTCCTCCCCGCCCACGGCCTGGAGCCGACCGCCCGGCACCACGAGGTCTACCTGACCGACCCCCGCCGGACCGCCCCGGAGCGGCTCCGGACGATCCTGCGCCAACCGGTGCGACGGACGGACCCGCCGGGCCCGACCGGGGCGGGCGGGCCCGACCGGGACGAGCGCGACTGACTGCGCCGGGGCGGGCCGACCGAGGCGGGCGCGACCGAGGCGGGCGCGACCGACCGAGGCGTCAGTCCTCGACCGGCTGCTTGTCCGCCCACTCCCGCAGCGTCACGCGCGGTCCGGTGTAGAACGGGATCTCCTCGCGCACGTGCCGACGCGCCTCGGTGGCCCGCAGCTCGCGCATGAGGTCGACGATGCGGTGCAGCTCGTCGGCCTCGAACGCCAGGATCCACTCGTAGTCGCCCAGCGCGAACGCCGAGAGCGTGTTGGCGCGCACGTCCGGGTAGTCGCGCGCGGCCTGGCCGTGCTCGATGAGCATGGTCCGGCGCTCGTCCTCGGGCAGGACGTACCAGTCGTACGAGCGCACGAACGGGTACACCGACAGGTAGTCGCGCGGCGGCTCGCCGGCCAGGAACGCCGGGACGTGCCCGCGGTTGAACTCGGCGGGGCGGTGCAGCGCGACGACGGACCACACCGGCATGAGGTACCGGCCCATCGGGCTGCGGCGCAGCCGCTGGTAGGCGCCCTGGACGGCCTCGACCGTCTCGCCGTGCCACCACACCATGAGGTCGGCGTCCGCGCGCAGCCCGGCCACGTCGTACCAGCCGCGCACGACGAGGTCGCCACCGGCCTCGGCGATCGCCGTCTCGGCCTGGACGACGACGGCGAGTCGCTCGGCGTCGTCGGCGGGCAGCGGGACCTCGAGGGAGAAGACGGACCACATCGCGTAGCGGATGCGGTTGTTGACGTCGTCGGCGACGTCGGGCGCGTGCCCACCGACGGGAGCGACGGACGACGCCGCACCGGACGGGTCGGCGGCAGGCGAGCCCGCCCCGGGACGCTGGTCGGCGGCGCTCATCGGGCCACCGCCGTCGCGGCGTCCACCGTGGCCACCGGGTCGGAGCCGCACGCCGCGGGGACGCCGGAGTCCTCACCGGCGCGCAGCCGGCAGCAGCCGGGGCGGCACGGGCTCGGCCAGGCGCCGAGCGACCCGACGGTCACGGCCTCCACCTCCTCGCCCCGCTCGGCGGCTGCGCGCTCGAGCACCATGTCGACGAGGCCCTCGACGAACGGCGCCCGGGTCGAGACGGTGCCGGCGCGCACGGCCGTCATGCCGAGCTCGCCCGCGGTCTCCATCGCCTCGGTGTCGAGGTCGTACGCGACCTCCATGTGGTCGGAGATGAAGCCGATCGGCGACATCACGACGCTGCGGGTGCCCGCCTCGTGCAGCTCGCCGAGCACGTCGTTGATGTCCGGCTCGAGCCACGGCTGGCTCGGCGGGCCGGACCGCGAGCAGAACGCGAGGCTCCACCCGACCGGCGCCCCGAGCCGCTCGCCCACCTCGGCGGCGATGAGGCCGCCGACGTCGAGGTGCTGCGTGCGGTAGCTCGGGCGCTGCGCGCCCGACGCCTCCTCCATCGTGTCCGGGATGGAGTGGGTGACGAACACCAGCGGGGCGGACCCCGCGAGCGTGGCGACGTCGTCGCCCGTCTTCTCGGCCAGCTGGGTGTACGCCTCGACGACGGCGTCGGCGTTCGCCCGCACGAAGCCAGGGTGGTTGAAGTAGTGGCGCAGCTTGTCCACCACCAGGCCCGCGCTGCCGTCGTCCCCGGTCGGCGTGGTGGCGCCGAGATCGACGAGCGCCGCGGCGAGGTTCTCGCGGTACTGGCGGCAGCCCGAGTAGGAGCCGTAGGCGCTGGTCACGACGGCGAGCACCCGGGTCGCCCCGGCGTCCCGCAGCTCGGCGAGGGCCTGCGTCGTGTAGGGCTCCCAGTTGCGGTTGCCCCACGCGATCGGCAGGTCGACGCCGCGCCGCTCGAGCTCGGCCCGCAGCGCGGCCAGGAGCGCGAGGTTCTGCTCGTTGATCGGGCTGCGACCACCGAAGTGGTAGTAGTGCTCGCCGACGGCGACCAGTCGCTCCTCGGGGATGTTCTTGCCCCGGGTGACGTTCCGCAGGAACGGCAGCACGTCGTCGGGCTCGTTCGGCCCGCCGAACGAGAACAGCAGCAGGGCGTCGTAGGGGCTGGGCGTCAGCGGCGCAGTCGGTGAGGACACGCACCGATTCTCGCACCGACCACCGACACCGCCAGGCGTGGGAGCGCCCTCCCCCGCGTGATGTTGTCGACATCGACGGTCGGACCGGCCACCGTCCCGGTTTCCCTCACCGCCGGCGAACTCGCGCAGACGGGTGGTCCTCGGCGAGCCGAGGTGCGTCGATGACCGTCGGCTCCTAGCGTCGATCGGAGCACCCGGGGTCGCGAGTCGACTCACCCGAGCGATCGAGCACGGTCACCGACGGCCGTCGCACAACCTGGAGGACCGGCCATGGAGGACAGTGCCGTGCTCGTCGGCGCGACCCTCGGCCACCGCTTCCGGCTCGAGAGCCACCTCGGCAGCGGAGGGATGGGCGACGTCTTCCGCGGCACCGACGACCGGCTGCGTCGGCCCGTCGCGCTCAAGATCTTCTCCCTCGCCGACGCGGGCGCACGGGACATCCGGCGCTACGCCGACGAGGCGCGCGTGCTCGCCGGCCTGTCCCACCCGAGCCTCGTCACGCTGTACGACGTCGGCGCGGACACCGGGCCGCGTGAGGAGCCGCTCGCCTTCCTCGTCATGGAGCTCGTCGACGGCCCGACCCTCCAGCAACGGATCGCCGAGGGACCGCTGGGCGCACGGGAGGCTGCGGACGTCGGCCGACAGCTCGCCGATGCGCTCGGGCACGCGCACGCGGCCGGCGTCGTGCACCGGGACATCAAGCCCGCCAATGTGCTCATCACGGACGACACGACGCTCAGCGGTGACCCCGAGGCGCCGGTGATCACGGTGAAGCTCGCCGACTTCGGGATCGCCCAGTCCGCGCGCGGCTCCGCCCACCCCGACGCCCGGCCGACCGAGGCGACGCTCGGGACGGCCAGCTACCTGAGCCCCGAGCAGGCCCTGGGGCAGCCGCTCGGGCCGGCGTCGGACGTCTACTCGCTCGGTCTCGTGCTGCTCGAGGCGCTCACCGGGGAGCGCGCCTACTCGGGTGCACCGCTGACCTCCTCGCTGGCGCGCCTCATCGAGCCGGTCGAGGTGCCCCGCAGCCTGGGCCGCGGCTGGGCCGCTCTCCTGACCGCGATGCTCTCCCCGGAGCCGGCCGCCCGCCCGACGCCGGCGGCGGTGGCGGACCGCCTGCGGACGTTGCGGCGCGCCGAGGTCGAGCAGGCCGGGTAGACCGAGGAACCCGGGTCGGGGGCCGCCCTTTCCCGTCTCACGTTTGTCGCAGGTTTGTCGTGCTACGTTAAGTACAATGTTGCGACAACCACGGGAGACGCCGTGACCCTCACCCTCCTCTTCATCGCGTTCTTCGCCGCGGCCGCCGTCGGCGCACTGCTCACCGGGCACCACCCGGCACGGGCGGCGCACCGCTACGCGCGTCGGGTCGACCTCGCACTGCCGGCCGAGCTCGAGGCGGCGGTCGCCCGGCGGCTCGCCGGTCGGCGCCGGGCCGGTGCCGCAGGCGCCCTGACCGGTCTGGCCCTCCTCGGGGATGGCTCGTCGTCGTCCGACCGGAGGAGCTCGCGGTGGGTGGGCTCGTCGCCCTGGTGGTCGCCGCCGTCGGGCAGGCCCTCGGTCAGGGGGTCGCCGCGTGGCGCGAGGTCGCCCGACCCAGCGGTCCGGGCGCGCGGATCGCGCGCGCGTCGACCCCGGTCCACAGCGACTACGTGGCCCGGCACGAGCGCTGGGGCGCGTGGGTGCTCGCCGGTGCGGCCCTCGCGGCCGCCGTGGTGATCGCCGCGGCTCCGGGCTCCGGGTTCGACGTCGGCCCCCTGCCGTGGGCGCTCGTCGTGGCGACCGCCGTCGTGCCCGGGCCGGTCATGGCGGTCTACGAGGTCGCCGCCGCGCGGCTGCTGGACCGCCCCCAGGTAGCCACCACGACCCTCGAGCTCGCGTGGGACGACGCCCTGCGGGCGAGCACCCTGCGGGACATGCTCGGCGCGGCGCTCGCCATCGGCCTCGCCCTGCCGGTCGCCCTGCTCTCCGTGGTGAGCGACGGACTCGTGGGCGGCTGGCCCGGCAACCCGGCGGTCGGGCTCGTGGGCGGGATCGTCGCCGTGATCCTCGGCGGCGGGATGCTCATGGTGCTGGTCAGCGCGATCCTCGAGCCGCACCGGCACTTCCGTCGGCGGCTGTGGCCGCTGACCGTCGAGCCCGTCGAGCCGGTCGAGCCGGGCGAGCCGGTCGGGCCGGTCGGGCCGGGCCACCGGGTCGACGCGGACGCCCTCGATGCGCGGACACGCGCATGATGCTCGTCGTCGACCCCGCGTCCCACGTGCCGCCGTACGAGCAGGTGCAGCGGCAGATCGAGGAGCTCGTCGCCGACGGCACCCTCGCCCCCGAGCACCGACTCCCCACCGTCCGTCGCCTGGCCGGCGACCTCGGGCTCGCGGTGAACACCGTCGCTCGCGCCTACCGCGAGCTCGAGCAGGCCGGGGTCGTGCAGACGCGTGGTCGGCACGGGACGTTCGTGGCCACCCGCGGGCGCGACCGGGACCGGGAGGGCGCCCTGGCCGCGCAGCAGTACGCGCGCCGGCTGCGCGAGCTCGGGTTCGACGTCGACGGCGCCCTGCGGATGGTCCGCGACGCCTTCGGGTGACGGCCACCGCGGCGACCCGCGCCGCTGCCGCGGGCGGCCGTCGTGCTCACACCGGGGCGTCGCCCCGGCGCACCGCCCGCCACTCCGTCGCCGCCGCGGCAGCGACCACCGCGAGTCCGGCGCCCGTCCACGCCAGGCGCCACCCGATCCCCGCGGTGAGCACCGCGTCGAGCACCATCGCGCACCAGAACACCGTGGCCGCCGTGTACAGCCATGCCCGCTGGCGTCGTCGCCCTTGCCGGGGCAGCGGCGAGCCCTCCATGAGGCGCAGGGCGTACGCGGCGGCCGTCCCGAACTCGTCGCCGGGGTGGTCGCTGCCGGCGTCCAGCCAGTGGGCGCGCGCGTCCGACACCTGACGCGCCACCTCCGCGCGGGGCAGGTGGTAGCGCCCCCGCAGCAGTCCGGCCAGCCCGTCGAACCACTGCTGCGGCGTGACGGAGGTGGGCCGCACCTCCGGCTCCGGGCGACTCTCCGGGCGCGCGAAGCCCACCACGACGAGGACCACCCCGGCCACGAGTAGCAGCGGTGTCGGCAGCTCCGCCACGGCAGGACGGTCGTCGACCAGGGTGCCGACGCCCAGAGCGGCGACGAGCGCGGCGATCCCGGCGCCCCACCAGACCCAGCCGCGCCGCACCCGGCCGGCCCCGCGCTCCAGGTGGCCCCACAGCGCTCCGGTGCCCAGGCCGACGGTGGCCGCGACCACGGCGAGCCCCCACCCGGTGACCGTGACGCTCCACCCGTCGACCACCAGCAGGACCACGCCCAGCACGCTCACCGTCCACCCCGTGGTGAGGAGCCACAGCGTCCACCCGTCGCGGGGGGACGAGCCGTCCAGGTCCAGCCCGGCGCGGTCCCCTTCCGGGACCCGGTCGCGCGCGACGGCGGCGGCGTAGGCGTCGGCGTCCCCGAACAGCTCGACCGCGGGGCGCCCCGCCTCCCGGCACGCCGCGCGGGCCTCCGCCAGGACGACGTCGGCGACCGCGGCCGGGGCGCCCTCGCGCACGACGACGCGCCACAGCACCCGGTCCGCCCACGCCTGGTCCTGGGCGCTCGGCCACTGCCGGTCGACCGGTGTGCTCACGGTGCTCTCCTCACGGGTGCGGCGTCGGGGTCCCGGGTGGACGCGTCGGGCTCGTCGGTCGGACCGGCGGCTCGCCGTGCGTCGCCCCCGGGAGGCAGCAGGACCGCGGGTGGCAGCAGGACCGTCGCGACGGCGGCGGCGAACGGCCCCCAGCCCTCGCGCAGCGCGCCCAGGCGGGTGCGGCCCTGGTCGGTGAGCGTGAAGACCTTGCGCCCGGGCCCGCCCTGACCCTCCTGCCACGTCGAGGTCAGCGCGCCCTCCTGCTCCAGCCGGTTGAGCACGGGGTAGAGCGCGCCGCCCTTGACCGGTCCGATTCCGGCCGCCTGGAGCCGTTGCGCGACCGCGTACCCGTGGGCACCGCCCTGGGACAGCACGGCCAGGGCGCACGTCGCGAGCACGCCGCGCTGCCACTCCGGCACCCACTCGTCGCCCGTCACCGTCTTATCGTCGCAGCGACTAGTCAGACATACAACTAGTCGCGCCTCAGCCCTCCCCCATCGCCGCGGCGCGCCGGGCGAGCCGGCGGGCCGCGTCGCGCAGCTGCGGCGGGTCCACCACCTGCGCCTCGAGGCCGAGCCCGGCGACGTGCAGAGCGAGGCTGTCGAGGTCATCCCCACCGACGAGGAGCACGCACCACCCGTCGCCGTCGTCCTCGACCCGGCCCACCTGCGGCGGCACGAGCGCGCGGACGTGGTCGGCCGGGGCGCGCAGCCGGACGCGCGCGAGGTGCCGGTACGGCGCCTCGGTGACGGCCCGCTGCACGAAGGCGACCGGGTCGGGGTGGTCGCGGGGGTGAACCGCCAGGTGGTGGCGGTCGCGGCGCGCATCCGGTCGAGCCGGAAGGTGCGCCAGTCGTCCCGGTCGACGTCGCGCGCCATCAGGTACCAGCGGCGTCCGGTCGTCACCATGCGCACCGGCTCCACGGTCCGTTCGCTCTCCTGGGCGCCGCGGCCGGTGTAGCGGAAGCGCACCCGGACGCCGTCGCGGCATGCGCGCGCCAGCGTGACCAGGAGGTCGGCGTCGATCTCGACGCCGGGCCCGACGAGCGTCTCGGTCGCGCCGTGCACCGCGCGCACCTCGGCGCGCAGGCGGGGCGGCATGACGGCGTCGAGCTTGGTCAGCGCCCGCAGGGCGGCCTCCGCGGCCCCCGTGACGGTGCCCCCGGATGCGAGCCGCAGCGACACCGCGGTCGCGATCGCCTCCTCGTCGTCGAGCAGGAGCGGCGGGAGCCGGGTCCCGGCGCCGAGCGCATAGCCGCCGCCCACCCCGGCCGTCGCGCGCACGGGGTAGCCGACCGCCCGCAGCCGGGCCACGTCCCGGCGCACACACCTGTCGGTGACGCCCAGCTCGACCGCGAGCTCGGCCGCGGTCCAGGACGGGCGGCGCTGCAGCAGCGCGAGCAGCCGCAGCACCCGCTCGACGGTCTCCTCGACGGCCACCTGCGCATCGAAGCACGCCGCCGGACATCACGGAACAGAGCTGTCCGCGACCACCGCGACAGTGGTCGCATGGCAGAACTCGGATGGAACCCCCTGCTCCGTGACCAGATCGACTGGCACTGGACGAACGCCGTCCGGCCCCGGCTCGTCGGGCTCACCGACGACGAGTACGCCTGGGAACCCGCTCCCGGGTGCTGGAGCGTCCGGCCGCGCGGGACCGGCACCGCACCCGTGCAGGCCGGGTCGGGCGCGATGACGATCGACTTCGCGATGCCCGAGCCCGACCCGCCGCCGCTGACGACGATCGCCTGGCGGCTGGGTCACGTGATCGTCGGGGTGCTGGCGGTGCGCAACGCCGCGCACTTCGCCGGTGCGCCGACCGACTACTTCGCGTGGGACTACGCGGCGACCGCGGACGCCGCGCTGGGCCAGCTCGACGAGCAGTACGCCGTCTGGCTGTCAGGCGTCGAGTCCCTCGGCGAAGCAGGTCTGGCCCGGCCGTGCGGCCCCGCGGAAGGGGATTTCGCCGACGAGCCGCTCGCGATGCTCGTCCTGCACATCCACCGCGAGCTCATCCACCACCTCGCCGAGGTGTCCTTGCTCCGCGACCTGTACCGGCAGACCCGCCCCCTGACGGAAGGACCGTGAGATGGCTCAGGAGATCCAGGTGACGTTCGACTGCGCCGACCCCGCGGGCCTGGCGACCTTCTGGGCGCTGGCGCTCGGCTACCGGGTGCAGGACCCACCCGCGGGGTTCGAGTCCTGGGAGGCCGCCCTGACGGCGATGGGGGTGCCGCCCGAGCGTCACAACGACGCCTCGGCGGTGGTGGACTCGGACGGCCGCGGACCGCGGCTCTACTTCCAGCGCGTGCCGGAGGGCAAGGAGGTGAAGAACCGGGTCCACCTCGACGTGCGCGCCGCGCCCGGGCTGACCGGTGACGCGCGGATGGCGGCGCTCGAGGCGGAGGCCGATCGGCTCGTCGCCCACGGCGCGACCCGGCTGCGACGGCAGGAGCCCGGTCCGCCGTCCGACGCCGGCCACCTCGTCATGGCCGATCCCGAGGGCAACGAGTTCTGCCTGGACTGAGGCATGCGCGGCGCCCGCACCCCTAGGCTGACCGGCGTGACCGTCGACACCGCCAGCCCGCGCACCACCTACGTCCTGGTCGACGGCGAGAACATCGACGCGACCCTGGGCTCCGCGATCCTCCAGGGCCGCCCGACCCCGGAGCAGCGCCCGCGCTGGGAGCGGATCCTCGACTTCGCCCACCGCACGTGGGACCAGCCGGTCAAGGGGCTGTTCTTCCTCAACGCGTCGTCGGGCACCATGCCGATGTCGTTCGTCCAGGCCCTCATGGCGATCGGCTTCCAGCCCATCCCGCTGTCCGGCGAGTCGTACGAGAAGGTCGTCGACATCGGCATCCAGCGCACGCTCGCCGCGCTCGCCGACCGCGCCGGTGACGTGCTCCTCGCGAGCCACGACGGCGACTTCGCCGCCGACGTCGCCCGTCTCCTCGACGACGACGACCGCCGCGTCGGGCTGCTCGCCTTCCGCGAGTTCACCTCCAGCGGCCTCACCCAGCTCACCGAGCGCGGGCTGCACCTGTACGACCTCGAGGGCGACGTCAAGGCGTTCAACGTGCAGCTGCCGCGCCTGCGGATCATCCCGCTCACCGAGTTCGACCCGCTGCGCTACCTCTAG
Source organism: Cellulomonas sp. ATA003 (assembly GCF_031582905.1). Lineage (NCBI taxonomy): Bacteria > Bacillati > Actinomycetota > Actinomycetes > Micrococcales > Cellulomonadaceae > Cellulomonas > Cellulomonas sp. ATA003. The sequence goes on along the minus strand of NZ_CP133990.1, from coordinate 608,050 downwards.
GGCGAGGTCCGCGCCGGCGGGGACACCTCGACCGGGCGGGCCGGCGCGACCGGTTCCGCGGGGGCCGGCTGGGCGACGACGACGACGTCGTCCGGCCCTGCCGCCGCGCCGCGCCGTCCGGCTGCCGGCCGGCTCGCGAGCAGCACCCCGCCGACGACGACGACGCCCGCGGCGAGCTCGACCGGCTCCGTCGGCTCACGCAGCACGACCCACGCCGACAGGATGCCGACGACCGGCACGAGCATGGAGAACGGTGCCACCGTGCTCGACGGGTGGCGGTTCATGAGGGCGGTCCAGATGCCGGAGCCGATGAGGGTCGCGATCAGCACGGTGAACGCGAGCCCGGCGACCGCGAGGAGGCCCTGCCGCGTCCCGAGCGTGGTGAGCGACGCGCCGATCCGGTCCGGCCCCTCGAGCACCAGCGCGACGACGAGCATCGGGACCGGCGGGATCACCGTCATCCACAGCATGAGGGCGAACGGCCGGTCGGTCTGCGCCTGGCGGTTGCAGAGGTTGCCCAGCGCCCAGCCCAGCCCGCCGGCGAGCGTGAGGACGACCGGGAGCAGCGCCGCACCGCCGTCGAGCCCGGCGCGGTGGACGACGATCGCGCCGAGGCCCGCGACGGCCAGCGCGATGCCGACCCCCTGCCGCGCGGTGATCCGCTCGCGCAGAAGCAGGCCCGCGAGGAGGACGGTGAACGGCGCCGAGGACTGCAGCACGAGCGACGCGAGCCCGACCGGCATGCCCGCCGTGAGCGCGAGGAAGAGGAACACGAACTGCAGCACGCCGAACCCCAGGCCGTAGCCGACGAGCCAGCGCCACGGGACGGCCGGGCGCCGCACGAGGAGCAGGGTCGGCACCGCGAGGAGCGCGAAGCGGAGGAACACGAGGAAGTACGGCGGGAACTGCTCGAGGGACGCGTGGATCGCGAGGAAGTTCAGCCCCCAGACGAGGGCCACGACCCCCGCGAGCAGCCGGTCGCGGGTGGGCATCGCGGCTCGGTGCCGGTCGCCGGCCGGCTCAGGCCCGGTCGGACGTGCCCGGACGGCGACGCACCGCCCAGGCCGCGACGCCGCCGAGCACGAGGGCGATCGCGACGCCGATGACCCACGGCGCCACCCCGCCCTCGCCGTCCTCCTCGACCTCGGCGTCGGCCTCCGGCAGGACGTCCCCGGGCGCGTCCTGCGGCTCGGTCGCGGACGGCTCCGGCGCGTCGGGGGTGGCGTCGGCCGTGTTCTCGGGGGCGGGCTCGGTGGTCGTCGGCGCCGGCTCGGCGGGTACGGCGGGCGCGGCGGGCGCGGCGGCGGCCGCGGTGAAGGCGAGCTCACCGGAGATGGGGTGACCGTCGGCGGACGTGACGCGCCAGGCGACGGCGTACTGCCCGGCCGGGAGCCCGTCGGTGAGCGGCTGGGTCACCGTGTCGTCCCCGAGCTGCGGGTCACCCACGCTCACGACGGCGCCGTCCGGCCCGGTGACCTGCACCTCGGTGCCCAGGGCGAGCGGCGCGCTGCTGAACGTCAGCTCCACCGCGGCGGGCGGCACGTCGACGCTGGCGCCGTCGGCGGGCGTCGACCCGGTGAGGGTGTCGTGCGCGGCCGCCGGCCCGGACAGGCCCGCGAGGGCGAGCACGCCGAGCAGGGCCGCGACGGCGGCACGCGCCGTCCACCGCACGGGTGCGCGGGAGCCGGACGGGTACGCGGCGGGGATCGGTGCGGGCGGGGCCGGGAGCATCGTCACGCCGTCCAGCGTAGGTCGCGTCCGCCCGTGCCGCCGACGCCGCCGCCGCGGGCACCGATCCGCCGCTGGCAACGATCCGCCGCTGGCGCCGACCCGCCGCGGGGGCTCGTCGGGCCACGGCTCGGGCGTCCCGTCAGGCGACCGGGTCCCCCGGCCCGTACGGCGCGAGGCGCAGCAGCCGGGCGTCCGCGGCCAGGATCGCGTCCGCGTGCTCGAGCAGCGACTCCACCGTGTCGGTCCCGGCGCGCACGAACCGCCCGGACAGCGCGTCGAGCCGCCCCTCGGCGAACCCGAGGAGCAGCGCGACGACGTCCGCCGGGTCCGTCCAGTCGGTCCGGTCGTCGTGCACGGGCATGCCCTGCGTCATGTCGGTGACGACGACGCCGGGCGCGAGGTCGAGCGTGCGCACCCCGGCGTCGCGGTACTGGTGGTCGAGCAGCGCGGTGAACCGGGCGAGCGCACCCTTGCTGATCCCGTAGCCGGTGTACGAGCCGGCCACCCGGTGCCCGGACCCGCTGTTGATGTTGACGACGCGGCCGCCGCCGCGGGCGATCATCCCCGGCAGGGTGGCGTGGGTGACCAGGAGCGGACCGCGCACGTTGGTCTCGATGACGCGCCAGACGTCGTCCGGGTCGTCCTCGCCGAACGGCACCTCGCGCTGCTCGATGACGCCGGCGTTGTTGACCACCAGGCCGGGGGCACCGAGCGCGGCCTCGATCTCGGCGACGGCGCGCCGGGCGTCGTCGGGCACGGCGAGGTCCGCGGTCGCCACGGCGGTGCGGACCCCGGACTGCGCGCACCGGGCCGCGACCTCCTCGAGCGGGCCCCGGCTGCGGGCGACGAGGCCGACGGCGTAGCCGGCGTCGGCAAGGCCGACGGCGAGCTCACGGCCGATGCCGCGCCCCGCCCCGGTGACCAGGGCGACGCGCGGCTCGACGGGTGGGACGGGCGGAGCGGAGGAGGGGGTCGTCATGGGTCCATGCTGCCCGCGACGACGCCGTCCGGCTCGGCCGACCGGCTCAGCCGGCTCACTCAGGCGGCCGACTCAAGCGGCCGGCTCAGGCGACCGGCTCAGCCGAGCAGCAGCACGTCGACCGCGACCAGCACCACGGCCGCGATCGGCGCGATGAGGGCACCGCCGTACCGCAGCGCGGTCATCCCCCAGCGGGTACGCCGACGCTCGTCGGCACGCGCCCCGGGTGCGTCAACGGTCGCCGTGACCGGGTCGTCGTCGCCGGCCTCGCTGCGCAGGTGCACGAGCTCCCAGACCGTGCCGACCGCGAGCAGGAGGACCCCCGTCCCGAGGGCGAGGGAGCCGGGCACGGTCGCCACCACGCCGCGGAGCACCAGGAAGAGCACGACGAGCAGGGCGAAGTGCGCCATGAGCACCGCCCAGGTGACGACCGGGCGCCGGACGACGAAGCGGACGAACGGGGTGAACCACCTCAGCAGCGCGACGACGGCGACCACCAGCACGGTGGCGACGGCGAGGAGGCCGGTGGTGATCTCGACCGGCTCGCCCGTCCGCAGGGTCGACGCCGATCCCACCGCCAGGAGCAGCCCGATCGGCTGGAGCACCCACGGCAGGATCGGTCCCAGGTCGGCACGGGTGAAGGGGACGTTCGGCAGGTCGAGGCTGCGCGCGTAGGCGACCGGGTCCCCGAACGCGTCCTGCGCGGTCTCGCCGCTCTCGGCGCAGTGGGAGCCGACCTCGACGAGAGCGTCGCCGATGGCCCGGCCCGGCACGTCGAGCATCCGCAGCTCGAGGATGAAGTCCTCGGCCCACCGGGGGTCCACCTCCGGGGCGAGCTGGGCGGAGACGGGCGCCATGGTGAGCGGCCACGACCGCACGCGACGGTCCGTGCGCTGCGAGGTGGGGTGCGTCATGGTCGTGCTCCGTTCCGGACCGGCTTCGGTCCCGTGGTGGCGTGCGTGTCGGTCGCGGCCGGGGTCGAGGTGACCAGGTCGGTGGTGAGTCGCGCGAAGGAGGCCCAGCGGGTCGCCTGCGCGTGCCACGCACGGGTGCCGTCGTCGGTGAGGGCGTAGTACTTCCGGCCGGGCCCGCCCTCGCCGGCCCGCCACTCGACCGCGACCAGCCCGGCCGTCTCGAAGCGGGCGAGCAGGGGGTAGAGGGTGCCCCTTGAGGGCGCCGAGGCCGGCGTCGGCGAGCCGGGCGCCGATCGCGTAGCCGTAGGTCGGGCCGTCGGCCAGCACCCGCAGCACGCACACCTCGAGCACGCCGCGGAGCCAGTCCCCCGGCCAGGGGGAGGTCTCGTTCATGAGGTAGACAGTACGGCTACCTAGTCAGGCTGTCTACCTTGCCAGGCTGACTAGTCACCACGGGGGCGCCACGGATCCGCCGCGCGTCAGAACCCCGGCACGTGCGGGCCGTCGTCCCCCCACCGGAGCGGCGAGACGAACATGCGCCGCCGCAGCCGCTCGTGGTCCCACCTGCTGCTCAACGGGCGCCCGTACTTCCTGCGGCTCGTCCTGTCCCAGGGGTTCTGGCCCGAGTCCCACCTCGCCGCGCCCGATTCCGACGCGTTGCGGCGGGAGGTGCAGCTGGTCAAGGACCTCGGCTTCAACGGCGTCCGCCTGCACCAGAAGGTCGAGGACCCGCGGTTCCTCGCGTGGTGCGACCGGCTCGGCCTGGTGGTGTGGGCGGAGATGCCGGCGGCGTACGAGTTCTCCCCCATGACCATCTCGCGGTTGACCCGCGAGTGGCTCGAGGTCCTCGAGCGCGATGCCAGCCATCCCTGCGTCGTCGCGTGGGTGCCGGTCAACGAGAGCTGGGGCGTCCCGGCGCTCGAGCGCTCACCGGCGCAGCAGGACCTCGTCCGTGCGCTGTACCACCTGACCAAGGCGGTCGACCCCGACCGCCTCGTCATCGGCAACGACGGCTGGGAGCAGCCCGTCACCGACGTCATCACGGTGCACGACTACACGTCGCGCGGCGCCGTCCTGCGTCACCGGTACGGCTCGTGGGAGGCCCTCGAGCACACGCTCGCCCGCACCCAGCCCGGCTACCGCGTGGTCCTGCTGCCGGGCGCCGAGCGCGCGGACCGGCCGGTGCTGATCAGCGAGTTCGGCGGCATCTCGCTCGACGTCGACGGCAGCGGCTGGCGGGGCTACGGCGGGGTGCCGGACGCCGAGGGCCTCGTGCGCGGGTACACGGACCTGGTCACCGCCCTGCTGGACAGCCCCGCGGTCGTCGGCTTCTGCTGGACCCAGCTCACCGACACCCAGCAGGAGCGCAACGGGCTGCTGACGGCGGACCGCTCGCCGAAGGCGCCCGTCGAGCAGATCCGGGCGGTCACCACGCGTGCCGCGGCGGCCGTCCCGGGCGACGCGATCACCGAGTTCTCCTACGGCGACTACACGCCGGGCACGACCGACCCGCGGGAGTGACCGGCGGTCGCCCAGCTCGGACGGCCTGCTCGGGCGACCGGCTCGGACGGCCGGCCCGGCCCGGGGGCGACCGGCGGGCCGGGCCGGCGACGGGTCAGCGCCAGGCGCCGCGGTCGTACTGCGGGGGCCACGCGACCGCGGTGACCGGGACGCCGAGCTCGTGCGCGGCCCGCCGCGGCCAGTAGGGCTCGCGCAGCGCGGCGCGGCCGAGCAGGACGACGTCCGCGGCCTCGTCGACGAGGATGCCCTCGGCGTGCTGCGGCGACTCGATGAGGCCGACGGCGGCGACCGGCAGGCCCGAGCCCGCACGCACGGCTCGCGCGGCCGGCACCTGGTAGCCGGGCCCCACCGGGATGCTCGCGTGCACGTTCCCGCCGGTCGAGATGTCGACGAGGTCCACGCCGTGCCCGGCGAGGTCCTTCGCGACCTCGGTGACCTCGTCGACGGTCAGGCCGCCCTCGACCCAGTCGGTCGCGGAGAAGCGCACGAGCAGCGGCCGGTCGTCCGGCCAGGTGCCGCGGACGGCGTCGACGGTCTCGACGAGCAGTCGCGCGCGGTTCTCCAGCGACCCGCCGTACTCGTCGGTGCGCTCGTTGGACAGCGGCGAGAGGAACTCGTGCAGCAGGTACCCGTGGGCCGCGTGCACCTCGACCACGTCGAAGCCGGCCTCGTGCGCCCGCCGCGCGGCGGCGGCGAAGTCACGGGGCACCTGCTGCACCTGCTCGACCGTCATCGCGGCCGGCACGTCGTACCCGGGGAAGGCGACGGCGGACGGCGCGACGGTGGGCCAGCCGCCGTCGTCGGCGGGGACGGTGCCCTGGGTCGGGGACCACGGACGGTACGTGGACGCCTTCCGGCCCGCGTGCGCGAGCTGGACGCCGGCGAGCGAGCCCGCGGCGTGGACGGAGTCGGTGATGCGGCGCCAGGCAGCGACCTGGGCGTCGTTCCACAGCCCGGTGTCCTGCGGAGTGATCCGCCCCTCGGGGACCACGGCCGTCGCCTCCGCGATGACGAGGCCGAAGCCGCCGACCGCGCGGGAGGCCAGGTGGACGTGGTGCCAGTCGTTCGGCAGGCCGTCGGTCGCGGAGTACTGGCACATCGGCGCGAGCCACACCCGGTTGGCGAACGTGGTGCCGCGCAGGGTGAGGGGGCTGAAGAGTCTCGAGGTCACGCACCGGCCAACACGGGTGCGGGTCGCGACCATTCCCTGGTGGTCGGCGGGGACCGGGACGAGCGACGGCCCGGTGTCCTCGCCATGAGGTCACCGGGCCGCCGCCGAAGTCGCCAGCATCGTCTGCGTCACCACCCACCGCGCCCGCTTGTCCTTGTCTCGCGCGGCTTGAACCGTCCCCGGCCTGCTTGGGGACTGTCGGTGACGTGCCACCCGACCCGTACCCGTCCACCCCTCACGAGAGGTGCGCGGCACGACCGGGCCGATCCATTCGCGGTGGGATGCTGGCACCACCACGCAGACCGGGGAACTGCTCTGCGCCGCGGCCTTCGCCGCGACACCCCACCCATCGGCGGGCACGCAGGCAGTCTGAGGGAATCAAGGCGACAGGTCCCACAAATATTCCGCCGGCCCCCGGAGCGGACGCGCCGGGCGTGGCGGCGCGGGCGTGTGGGTGGCCGCGGTTACCGTCGGATCCATGGTCACCACGCGCCTGCACACCTGCACCTACTTCGACGACGGCGACCTTGAGCTGCTGTGCCCGTGCGGCGCCCGCGGGTTCGTCCTGGTCGAGGACGACGACACCGAGGGGATGCTCGTCGCGCTGCTCGACGACGCCCCGGCACCCGCGCGATCCGCGGGGGCGTCGTCGGTCACCCGCGACAGCTACGCGATCTCGGCCTGACCGGACCCATGGCCGACGGCGTGGCCGTGCCCGGCGTTTTGCTCGCTGTTTGCTTGGACCCGGCGCACCCATGGGTGACACTGGCGTGATGCAGCGCCGCCCCGCGCATGCCGCCCGACGCCGGGTCGCCGCCCATGCGTGCCCCGTGTGCCGCCGCCCGTGGGCGCTGCGCGGCATCCGGACGGAGACCGGTGCCTGGCTCATCCGGTGCTCGTCGTGCGGCTGGCAGGACGAGCGCCGTGCGCAGCTCCCTGGTCCCCCGACGCCGCGTGCCTCCCCGTCCGCCCGACGCGCCGTGCTCGCCGACGACATGCAGCGGACGCCCGGCGCGCTGCTCTACGACGACGACGACCACCTGCTCGATTCCGTCGAGGACTACCTGGTCGCCGGCTGGGCGGCCGGTGGCGCGGGCCTGGTGATCGCGACCCCGGAGCACCGCGCGGCGCTGCGCCGCCGCCTGACCGTGCGCGGCCTGACCGCATCGCTCGGCGAGGGCCGCCTCGTCGAGCTCGACGCGGCCGCCACCCTGGAGCAGTTCGTGCGGGGCGGGCTGCCCGACGCCGACCTGTTCGACCGGACCGTCGGGTCCCTGGTCCGCGACCACGCCGCGGCCGCCCCGCTACGCATCTTCGGCGAGATGGTCGACGTGCTGTGGGCCGGCGGCGACTCCGTCGGAGCTCTCCAGCTCGCGCGGCTGTGGACGGACCTCCAGGAGCGGGTCCGGTTCCGGCTGCTGTGCGCCTACGCCACCGACCACGTGGACCCCGCGGACCGCGACCTCGTCACGCGCGCTCACGAGCGCGACGCCGACCGCCGGTGACGCCGCGCGACGCCGCGGGCACGCGCGTCAGCGAGCGGCGAGCGCGGTCGCGAAGGACGGCGTGACCGGCAGCCTCGGCAGCAGCGCCGCCTGGTAGGCGTGGTAGACGTCCGGCTTGCCCGGCCACGTCTCGGCCGACGGGGTGTTCGACGCGTCCAGCTCGTGGTGCCACGAGCCGCGCTCGTGGTCCACCAGGGAGCGGTCGGCATAGGCCCACCAGCGGGCGGCGTCGTCGGCGAAGCGGCCACCGCCGGTGGTGCGGAGCAGGACGTCGGCCGTGCTCACCGCCTCGGCGAGCACCCAGTGCATGCGGGCGCGCACGACCGGACGGCCGGACCAGTCCGTCGTGTACACGAATCCGTCGGCGCCGTCGGCGGCCCAGCCGTCGCCGACCGCGCGGTCGTAGAGCGAGACAGCGGCCTCCACGAGGTCGGCCGGCGGCTCGGCGAGCGTCGCGTCGACCGCCACGAGCAGCCGCGCCCACTCCAGCCCGTGCCCCACGGTCGCGCCGTACGGCCGGAACGGGTGGGCGGGCTGGTCGTGATGGTGCTCGAGCAGCGGGTTCCAGTCCGCGTCGAAGTGCTCGGGGATGCGCCAGTCGTTGTCCCGGGCCCAGCCTTCGACGGTCCCGGCGATCCGCCCCGCGCGCCGGTGCCAGATCGAGTCGCCCGTGACGTCACCCGCGGCGAGGTACGCCTCGACGGTGTGCATGTTCGCGTTGATGCCGCGGTAGCCGTCGAGCGTGGTCCAGGTACGGTCCCACTCCTCGACGACGAGCCCGGCGCGCTCGTCCCAGAACCGGGCGTCCTGGACGGCCAGGGCCTCCGTGAGCAGCTCGCGTGCGCCGTCGACGCCTGCGACCACCGCGGACGTCGCGGCGAGCACGACGAAGGAGTGCCCGTACGCCTGCTTGGTGGGGTCCGTGGGCCCGTCGGCACCGACGGCGGCGTACCACCCGCCGTGCTCGGCGTCCCGCAGCGGGCCGCGCAGGGCCGCGACCCCGTGCTCCACGAGCGCGCGCAGCGCGGCACGGTCGGGGCCGCCCGGCGCCGGCGGCTCGTCCGCGAGCAGACCGAGCGCGAACACGTGCGTCATCCGGCAGGTGATCCACAGCTCGACCGGCCGCGACGGGTCCAGCTCGCCTGCCTCGTCGAGCCAGCCGAAGCCCAGGTCGTGGCGCGACCCCCGGGCGAAGCGCAGCAGGTCCGCGCGCTGCGCGGCGAGGTACTCGGTGTCTCCCGGGATCATGCGGGCCTACCTCCACAGGTGTCTCGGACGGGCGCAGCCCACCGGCCGGCGCACCGGGTGGTGACGAGGCCCGCCGTCGTGGCCGCCGCCAGCGTAGACGCGACCCCCGCGCCGCGTCGACCCGTCCGCGACCGGGCGATCGGTGCGCCACCAGCGCCGATGTGCGATAGGACTTGCCCCATGGATGCCCCCTGCCCCGACCACGCGCCGGGCAGGACGCCGGAGGACCCCCGGGTGACGATCGTGGTCGCCAGCCGCAACCGCCGCGACGAGCTCCTCGCGAGCCTCGGCCGGCACCGCGCCCCGGTGGTGCTCGTGGACAACGGCTCGACGGACGGCACCGCGCAGGCCGTGCGGGACGCGCACCCGCACGTCGACGTGCTCGAGCTGGGGCGCAACGCGGGCGCCGCGGGGCGCACCCTCGGCGTCCGACGTGCCCGCACCCCGTTCGTGGCCTTCGCCGACGACGACTCGTGGTGGGCCCCCGGCTCCTTGCGCACCGCGGCGGACGCCCTCGCGCGGACCCCGCGCCTCGCGCTGGTGGACGTCCGCACGCTCGTCGGCCCCGACCAACGGCTCGACCCCTTCTGCGCGCTCCTCGCCGACAGCCCGCTGCCGCGCGCCGACGACCTGCCGGGCCCGCGCATCCTGGGATTCATGGCGTGCGCGGCGATGGTGCGCCGGGACGCGTTCCTCGCCGTCGGCGGGTTCGACGACGTGATCCGCTTCCCCGGCGAGGAGGAGCGGCTCTCGTGGGACCTCACCGCGGCGGGGTGGTCGCTGGCCTACCTGGACGACGCCGTCGTGCACCACCACCCCTCCCCCGCCGCCAGTCCCCCGACGCACGGCGGCGCGCCATGGTGCGCTCGAGGGTGCTGAGCGGCGCCATGCGGCTGCCGTGGCCGCAGGTGGTCGCCCGGGTCGCCGCGGCGGCGCGGGCCGACGGCCCCTCGCGTCGCGGAGTGCTCGACGCCGTGCCGCGCCTTCCCGGTGCGCTGCGGCGGCGTCGGGTGCTGCCGCCGGCGGTGCTGGCGGACCTCGACCTGCTGGCACGGGCACCCGGCCCCGCTCCGGGGCCACCCGTGACGTCCCCGTCCCACCGAACCCCGACGACGGCCCAGGAGCCCACGTGACGCAGACGCCCGCCGCACCCACCCCCGCCGTGTCGTGGTCACCGGAGGGGCCGGGTTCCTCGGCAGCCACCTGTGCACCGAGCTGCTGGCCCGCGGGTCCGAGGTCGTCTGCCTGGACAACTTCCTGACGGGGTCGCCCGCGAACGTCGCGCACCTGCTGCCGGACCCGCGCTTCCAGCTCGTGCGGTGCGACGTCACCGACTTCATCCACGTGCCCGGGGACGTCGACCTCGTGCTGCACTTCGCCTCGCCGGCGTCGCCGGTGGACTACCTCCAGCTGCCGATCCACACCCTCAAGGTCGGCTCGATCGGGACCGGTCACGCCCTCGGCCTGGCGAAGGAGAAGGGGCGCGCTTCCTCCTCGCGTCGACGTCCGAGGTGTACGGCGACCCGCAGGAGCACCCGCAGCGCGAGGACTACTGGGGGCACGTCAACCCGATCGGGCCGCGCGGGGTGTACGACGAGGCGAAGCGGTACGCCGAGGCCCTGACGACTGCGTACCGGTCCACCCACGGCGTCGACACCGCGATCGTCCGCATCTTCAACACCTACGGCCCGCGGATGCGGCCGTACGACGGCCGCGCCATCCCGACGTTCATCCGGCAGGCGCTCGCCGGGGAGCCGCTGACCGTGGCCGGCGACGGCAGCCAGACCCGCTCGGTCTGCTACGTCGACGACCTCGTGCGCGGCATCCTCGCGCTGGCCGCGACGGCCGACCCCGGGCCGGTCAACATCGGCAACCCCTCCGAGCGCACGGTCCTGCAGATCGCCCAGGACGTCCTCGCGGCGACCGGCTCGACCTCCACGATCACCTTCGTCGACCGGCCGGTGGACGACCCGACCGTCCGGCGTCCGGACACCACCCGGGCGCAGACGCTGCTCGGCTGGTCGGCGCAGGTCGACTGGCGCGAGGGCCTCGGCCGCACGGTCGACTGGTTCCGCGAGGCGCTCGCGACGGCACCGGCGGAGACCGCCGCGACCGGCGAACGGGACGCTTCGGCCGAGCCCGCGGCGGTGGTGGCTGGCTCGCGCTGACGGCGAGCCGCACGGAGGTCGCGTCGTCGACCCAGATCGCGTGGTCGCCGCCGGCGACCACGGCGGACACCGTCCGCTGCGAGCGCTCGCCGCGCAGGACGACCGCCACGGTGTCCCCGGGTGCCGCCGAGGCAGACCCACGACGCCGGGCTGCGCCAGTGGGCATGCCAGCACCAGCACGTGGGTCCTTGGCTTGCCGGAACGCAGTGGCGTCGCGGTCATCGACGGCTCTGCCCGCAACGTCGGACCACATGCTGTGCGGGTCCTCACCCCCGCCGGCAGGCGCACCCAGCGCGCCGGTACGACGTGGGACGTCGACGAGTCGTGACGCTCGTTCCCTGCCCGATCAGCCTGGCCGACGTCAGGCCGGCAGGACGTGGTCCTCCTGCACGAACACCGGGGAGGCATGGATGCACATGATCCGCAGAACGCCGTCGCCTGTGTTCGTGAAGCCGTGCCACGTGCCCGGCTGGACGACCGCGGTGTCCCCGGCGCGGGCGACGACCTGCTCCTCTCCCATGAAGATCGTCGCCGTCCCCTCCAGGACGGTCCACGTCTCCGTGTACGGGTGGCGGTGCAGGCCCGGTCCCTGGCCGGCGTCATTGGTCACGAGGTAGAAGCTGATGCCCGAGCCGTGGTCGCGGCCCTCGAAACGCAGCGTGCGGCTGCCCGGCGGGCGCAGCGCGTCGGCGGGGACGACCCGGGCGCGTGGCGGGTCCGTCATGACGGCCGGGTCGCCGCGCCGTCGAGCCACAGGCGGCCGATGCTGCCCGTCGGGGGCTCGGTGACGCCCTCGTTGCGGACGTCGATGCGGTCGAGCTGCTTGACGACCTGCGCCATCGTCATCGCGTGGCCGTGCCCGAGGCCGTAGGTCTCCTTGAACCATGCGCCGACCTTGGCGGGTGCGACGCCCGGGCCGGAGAACCCGGCCTCGGCGGCGCGGGCGACGAGCTCGCGCGGGGTCAGGCCGGTGCGGGCTTCCACGGTGTCGAGGTACGCCTGTGCGGACATGGGTCCTCCGGGGGTCGTGGGTGCGGTTGGGAACGGTGGGTCTCTCAGCCCTGGAGCGCGCGGACCTCGATGCGCGAGGACAGCACCGCGGACGCGCGCTCGGCCCAGCCGACGGCGGCGTCCTCGTCGGCGACGTCGAGGATCCAGAATCCGCCGACGTACCCCGGTGCCTCGACGAACGGGGCGCGCGTCCGCACCGGGATCTCCCCGGACGCGTCGACCGTCACGGCCGTCGACGGGGGCATCAGCCCGCCCGCGTGCACGAGCGCACCCGACGAGGTCAGCTCCGCGTTGAGGGCGTCGACGGCGGCGACGAGCGACTCGAGCGCCCCGGGGTCCATCTCCCGCATCGAGTCCATCGTGGGCTCATCTGCGGAGTCGTGCGGGACGGTGAGGAAGTACTGCGGCACGGGAAGCTCCTTGCGCGTTGTCATCGGTACAAGACATCAGACACGGAAGGCCACCCATACTCATCGCCTCGTGACGTGATCACCGGAGCGAGTGACCCGAGTTTTCGGTCGTCGACACTCGTTCATGGCGATGCCCGGAGGCTGCTTCTGCCGCCTTCGTTGCTGTGCGGTCCGGACCGTCGCGGCGCGAGCGACGACGTGGCGGCCCGCGCCGGAGGTCGGCGGGCGGAGAGGCCGCTCACGCGAGGGGTCGATGCGGGTGCGACACAGGCGCGCGACCTGTCGCCTGTCGCGTCTCCCGGGTTCCGTCGGCGGTGAGGCGCTACCGGCCCACCCTGCCCGGGAGCGCGCTCTGGAGCAGCGCGCAGGTCGCCGTCCTGCGCGGTTAGGGTGCCGCCATGACGGTGACTGCCCGGCTGGTCGTGGACCGGATCGCTGCGCACGTGGGCGTGCCGGCGCGCGCGAGCACGGTGGACGGATTCCTCGCCGGCGACCCGGATGCCCCGATCCGGGGCGTCGCCGTGACGGTCATGGCGACCCTCGACGTGCTGCACCGCGCCGCCGAGCGGGGGCTCGACCTCGTCGTCACCCACGAGCCGCTCTACTTCGACCACCAGGGCGCCTCGGACGCGGTGCTCGCCACGGAGGACGACCCGGTGTACGCGGCGAAGTCGGCGTTCGTCGCCGACCACGGCCTCGTCGTCCTGCACCTGCACGACGCGTGGCACGACCGCCGGCCGGACGGCATCCTGACCGGCATCGCACGGGCGCTCGGTTGGCTCGGCTCCGAGCGTGCGGACGCACCGGGGATCTACGACCTGCCGCGGACGACGCTCGGCGCGCTGGCCGCGCACGTCGCCCGGTCGCTGGACGCTCGTGCGCTGCGCTACGTCGGTGACCCGCGCACGCCCGTCTCGGCCGTGGGCCTGCAGCCGGGGTTCCAGGGGTTCGAGCGGAACCGGCACATGCTCGCCCGGCCGGACGTCGACGTCATCGTCCTGGGTGAGGGCCACGAGTGGGAGACGGGCGAGTACGCCGCCGACGCGGTCACCGCGGGCGTGTGCGCCGGGGTCGTCGTCGTCGGGCATGTGCCGTCGGAGCAGGAGGGCATGGCCGAGGCCGGTCGCTGGCTCGCGGGGCTCGTGCCCGAGGTCCCGGTCGAGCTCGTCGCGGCCGCTGACCCCTTCCGGACGGTCGCGGCCTCGTCGTCGTGACGTCGCTGCCCCGGCTCGGGCCTGCGCAGCGGGCCGTCGTCGCCGGATGGTTCCCGCGCGCCACGCTGGTCGCTGACCACAGCTGGGACCCTGTCGGCCGAGCGGTCCTGCACCTGCGGTCCGACGATCGGCACTACATCGTCAAGGCCGGCGTCCCCGGCGACCACCACATGGACCGCGAGATCGTCGCCCACTCCACCGTGGTCGAGCCGCTGGCCGCACGTGGACTGGCGCCACGCATGGTCCACGCCGACCCCGCCCTGCGACTGCTCGCGACGACGTACCTGCCCGGCGTCCTCGTCGAGGGCACCCCAGCCGAGGCCGAGCCGGACACCTACCGGCGGGCGGGGCGCGCGCTCGCCCTCCTCCACGCCCAGGGCACCAGGCCCGGCGACGACTACGAGCGGCGGGTGGACGCCAAGGCGCTGACCTGGCTCGACCGCGATCACCGCATCCCCCACGACATCGCGCAGCGACTGCGCGCCGAGCTGGCCGTCCCCGTCCCACCGCGTCCCCTGACACCGACACACGGCGACTGGCAGCCGCGGAACTGGATCGTCGATCAGGGCCGGGTGGCCGTCATCGACTTCGGCCGCGCCGACTGGCGACCCGCCGCCACCGACCTGGCACGGCTCGATGCACAGCAGTTCCGTGGGCGCCCCCAGCTACTGCTCGACTTCCTCGAGGGCCTCGGCGACGATCCCCGCACTCCGGGGTCCTGGCGGCGCGACCGGCTGCGCGAGGCGATCGGGACGGCGGTCTGGGCGTACCTGGTCGGCGACGAGCAGTTCGAGCAGCAAGGGCACCGCATGATCGCGGACGTGCTGGACGGGAGCTGACATCCGTCCGGCCCTGCGTCGGAGCCGTGGAGGTCAACGCCGCCGGCCGGGCCCCCGCTCGCCTCGCTGCGCCCCCCGCTCGCCTCGCTGCGCCCCCCGCTCGCCTCGCTGCGGAGCTCGCGTCGGTGCCGGTACGCCCACACCGCCGCGCCCAGGAACAGGACGAGTCCTGCCACCGTGAACCACACCGCCGACGACGACCGGTCGGTGAGGTGCAGCACGAGAGCGATCGCGTAGAGGACCAGGGCGACGCCCTGGACCTTGCGCACCGCGTGTCCCGGTGGTGCGGAGAAGGGTGACGAGGGCACACGCTGACGGATGTCGTCCATCCTTCGAACCTACGAGGCCGCTTCGGCGACGGTCCAGCGGGAGACCGACCCGCACGCACCCGGTGACACCACCGATGAGTTCGGCGCGGTCGAGCGTCTACCCGTCAGCCGAACGAGGAGGTCACCATGACCCAGCCGACCAGCACGACGACGCCGCAGCACCCGACGACCGGGTACGCCCCGGTGAACGGCATGCGGATGTACTACGAGGTCCACGGAGCCGGCGGCACGCCGTTGCTGCTGCTGCACGGGGGCCTGTTCGACATCGACCAGCAGTTCGGCGCGCTGCTGCCGCACCTGTCGCGGGACCGGCAGGTCGTCGCGGCGGACTTCCAGGGGCACGGACGCACCCACGACGTAGACCGGCCGCTCACCGCGCACGGGCTCGCGTCGGACGTCGTGGGCCTGCTCGGGCATCTCGGCCTCGCGCAGGTCGACGTGTTCGGCTTCAGCATCGGTGGAGCCGTCGCGCTCCGGCTGGCCGTCGACCGTCCCGAGCTCGTGCGGCGGCTCGTGGTCTCGTCCGTCTCGTTCCACCCCGACGGGGACCGCGGCGAGAACACCGACGCCGTCGCCGACCTGACCGTCGACATGATCGCCGGGACACCGATGGAGGAGGCGTACCGCGCCAAGTCACCGCATCCGGACCGGCTGCAGGACCTGCTGACCAAGATCGGCCACTTCGACGAGGGCTTCCCCGGGTGGTCGGACGACGACATCCGCGGGATCGCCGCACCCACGCTCATCACCGTCGGCGACTGCGACATGGTCCGGCTCGAGCACGCCGTCCGGTTCCTGCGGCTGCGCGGCGGGGACGTCAACGGCGACTTCGTGGGCGTCCCGGCCTCCCAGCTCGCCGTCTTCCCGGGCACGACCCATTTTTTCGGCCTGAGCCGCACGACGATGGTCCTCGACGCCGTCACGACGTTCCTCGACACCGATCCCGCAGCCCCGACGGTGCAGGGCTGACGGGGGCTGACGGGACTGACGGGCCGACAGGCTCCGGGCGCCTGCGCGGGGCCAGGTCGCTTTCAGGCCACGGCCCCTAGAAGGTTCACCACGGCGTCCACGACCTCGTCCACCGTGACCGCTGCCAGCGCGGGGTCGACCGCGTCGCCGTGCGGGTCCCCGGGCCGGTCCGGGTCGCCGTGCCAGAGCACGGCATGCCGGTCGAGGTCGATCGCCGGGCCCCACCACCGCGGCGGCGTCGGGCCGAACAGCAGGACCGACGGCGTCCGGACCGCGGTGGCCACGTGCGCGACGCCGGTGTCGCCGCAGACCACCAGCCGCGTCCCGGCGACGAGGGCCGCGAGACCGGGCAGGTCGAGCTCACCCGCGGTCGATCGGGCCCGGTCGGGCGGCAGCCCGACGACGACGGCGGCCGCGAGGTCACGCTCCGCGGGTCCGCCGGTCACCACCACCCGCGCACCGTCCGCGACGAGCCGCCTGGCGACCGCGGCGAACCGCTCGACCGGCCACCGGCGCGAGCCCGACGCGGCACCGGGGTGCAGCAGCACCTCCCCGGCGTCCGCGGGGTGCCGCGCGTCCGCCGCGTCCGCCGGGTCCGTGGCGGGCGGCACCGTGAGCCGCAGGTCCGCCGGTCCGCACGGTCCACCCGCCGCGGTGACCAGGCGGCACCAGCGCTCGACCTCGTGCTCGTCCGGACGCCACACCGGCCCGTCGTCGTGCCCGGCCTCGGGCGAGGCGAACGCGACGAGCCGGTCGGGACGGGTCGCGGCGAGCACGCGATGGCTCTGCGGACCCCGTCCGTGCAGGTTGACCGCGACGTGCCCGGTGCCGTCCCACCGCAGCGGTTCGAGGCCGGACGTCGGCAGGACGTCGTCGACCACGCCGAGGTCCCGCAGCCACCCACCGACGCCGGCGGGCGCGGCGAGGACGACGCGGCGGTCCGGCCACGCCCGGCGCACGCCCCGGAGCGCGGCGACGCCGGTGAGGGCGTCACCGAGCCCCAGGGCGCGCAGGACGAGGACGTGCCCCGCGCCGTCGGGAGGGCTGCCGGTCACGGCCAGGACGACTCGCCCGACGCCATGACGAGCATCTCGCGGATCTCCGACCCGACCGGCTGACGGAGCGCCAGCACGACCGTCGCCGCGGTGTTCGCGGGATCGTTGAGGTCGGCGTCCGGTCCCGGCTTGTACTGCTCCGTGCGACCGTCGAAGAACGCGGTCCGCATGCCGCCGGGGATGAGCAGCGTGACGCCGACCCGCCCCTTGAGCTCTGCCGCGAGCGCGTGCGAGAAGCCGCGCACGCCGTACTTCGACGCGCTGTACGCGGTCGCGTCGCTCATCCCGCGCAGCGACAGCGTCGACCCGACGGTCACGACGGTGCCGCGCACGCGCTCCAGGTGCGGCAGGGCGGCGCGGACGACCGCGACGGTCCCGAACAGGTTGACCCGCACGACGCGCTCCCACGTCTCCGTGTCGATCTCCAGCAGCGGGCCGCACGCGTCGGTGCCGCCCGCGGTGACCACGGCGTCCGGCGGGCCGACGAGCTCGACCAGCTGCTCGACGGCGGCGGCCGTCGCGGCGGAGTCCGCGAGGTCGCACTCGACGTACGGCACGCCGTCGCGCGGGGGCACCCGGTCGAGCACGGCCGGCGTCCCGCCCGCGGCCGCGACGGCGTCGACCACCGCCGCACCGAGGCCGCTCGAGCCGCCGGTGATGAACACCGTGCCGACCTCGCGGAGCGTGACGGACGGGGTGATGTCCTGCGTCATGGGAGTCCCTTCGTGGTGGATCAGGTCGTGGTGAGCAAGGTCGTGGTGGAGGGGTCGTGCTGGAGGGGGTCAGGCCGAGCGGGTGGAGCGCTCGATGATCGACGTCGTCGACCGGCCGCCGAGGTAGGGCAGCATCACGACGCGGCCGCCGTGCTCCCGCACGACGGCGGCCTCCGGCAGCTCCGTCCCGCCGTAGTCACCGCCCTTGGCCCAGACGTCGGGCTGCAGCCGGTCGAGGGCGGCGCGGGGGTCGTCCTCGTCGAAGACGACGACGGCGTCGACGCAGTCGAACGCCTCGAGCACGCGGGCGCGGTCGGCGGCGGTCACGACCGGGCGCGACGGGCCCTTGAGCCGCCGGACCGACGCGTCGGAGTTGATGAGCACGACGAGCGAGTCCCCGAGCCGGCGGGCGGCCTGCAGGGTCGCGACGTGCCCGGCGTGGACGATGTCGAAGCACCCGCCGGTCGCCACGACCGTGCGGCCGCCGGCGCGCAGCCGTGCGCCGAGCCGGCCGAGGTCCTCCGGCGCGACCGGGCGCAGCGGGTCCGGGACGGCGTCCGCACCGCCGGCGTCGGCCGGGCCGGTGGACCCGGTCGGGTCGGTCGGGTCGGTCGGGTCGGTCGGGTCGGTCGGGGCCGTCGCGTCGCCCCCGGCGGCACGCTCGGGGGCGCCGCTCCGGTCCGCGACGCCGTCCCGCCGTCGGAACCCCTCGGCCCCGCCGTCGGCGACCCACGCGGACGCGTCTGCCACGGCGCGCTCGACCGCGGCCACGAGGGTGCCGCCGCGCGCGACGACGACCGCGGCGGTCGCCGCGAACCGGTCCCCCGCGCCGCACGGGTCCCCGCCGGTCACCGTCGGGGCGGGGACGAACACCGCCTCGGCGCCGCGGGCGGCGAGGAACGCCCCGGTCGCGCCCGCGGTGACGCACACCGCGTGGACGTCCCACACCGCGCGGACCGTGCCGGCCAGCGCGTCCGTCGGGGTGTCGGCCGCGCTCGGGGCGTCCGCGACGGCGCGGCGCGCCTCGGCGAGGTTGGGCGTCACCAGGGTGGTCCCGGGCACGGGGCCGCCACCTCGCGGGTGCGGGTCCCAGAGGAGCGGGCGGTCGCGGGCGGCCTCGGTCAGCGCTGCGCGCACCGTCGCGTCGCGCGTGGTGCCGGCGCCGTAGTCGGACACGAGGACGACGTCGGCGCCGGCGAGCACCTCGCGCAGCCGCTCGGCGGACACGTCCGTGGGCGTCCCGGGGCCGCCGTCGTCGATGCGCACGAGGGACTGCCCGGCGCTGCGCACACGGATCTTGCGCCGCGTCGCCCCGGCGTGGCCGAGCGGGACGAGGTCGAGGTGCGCGGTGAGGTCGGCGGTCAGGGACCGCCCGGCGTCGTCGTCGGCGACCGGGGCGACCAGGGTCACCCGGGCGCCGGACGCCGCGACGAGCAGCGCGGTCAGGCCTGCACCGCCCGGGCTCTCGCGCCGTTCGGTGACGTCGAGCACCGGGACGGGCGCGTCCGGGCACAGCCGGTCGGTGCGCCCGTCCACGTCGCGGTCCAGGACGACGTCGCCGACGACGACGACGTGCGGGCGGCTCATGCGCCGACCTCGGCGTGGGCCGGCAGGTCGGCGACCCCCGCGGCGACGTCGGCGTCGGCACCGCCGTGGACGGCTGTGCTGGACGACGTGCCGGACGACGCCACCGCGGCGAGGTGCGCGTCGACCGCGGCGCACAGCGCGTGCACCGCGACGAGGTGCAGCGCCTGGACCGCCGCGGTCGACGGTGCGTCGATCGCGACCGCGTCGTCGCACAGCGCGAGCAGCGGGTTCGGCCCCGGGCCGGTCAGCCCCAGCACGGTGAGCCCTCCGGCGCGGCCGCGCTCGGCGGCGCGCAGCACATTGGGGCTGCGCCCGGACGTCGACAGGACGACGAGCACGTCACCGGGGCGCCCGTGCGCCTCGACCTGTCGCGCGAACATCTCCTCGATCCCGTAGTCGTTGACGATCGCGGTGAGGCTCGAGGTCTCCGCGCACAGCGCGATCGCGGACAGCGGGCGACGGTCGGCGAGGAACCGGCCGACGAGCTCCGCGGTCAGGTGCTGGGCCTCGGCCGCGCTGCCACCGTTGCCGACCGCGAGCAGCCGGGCGCCCGCGCACAGGGACACGGCGAGGTCACGTCCCCACCGCTCGATCCGCGGGCCGTCGGCGCGCAGCCCGGTCAGCGCCGCGCCCACCTCGTCGGCGTGGTCGTCGATCCAGCTCATCGCGCACTCACCTTCCCGGCGACCATGCCGCCGATGTCGGGGCCGACGCGGGCACCGGCCCCGACCGCCGCGTACGCGGCGACCGTCCGGTCGGCCACGCGGTCCCAGCCGTACCTGTCCAGCGCCCGGCGCCGGGCGGCCGCACCGAGCGAGGTCCGCAGCCCGGGGTCGGCCAGCAGCCGCCCCAGCGCGTCCGCGAGCGCGACCGGGTCGCGCGGCGGGACGAGCAGGCCCGTGACACCGTCCTCGACGCTGTCCAGCAGCCCGCCGACCGCGGTCCCCACGAGGGGACGACCGCACGCGGCGGCCTCGAGCGGCACGATCCCGAACGGCTCGTACCAGGGGGTCGCCACCACGACGTCCGCTCTGCGCACGAGCGCCGGCACGTCGGCGCGCGGCACGCTGCCGACGAAGCGCACCCGGTGCACGACGCCGAGGCGGGTCGCGAGCTCGTGCAGCCGGCGCGCCTCGGGGTCGGCGGCGACCTCGTCGGCGCCGGGCCCGCCCGCGATGACGAGCTCGGCGTCGGGCAGCGACGGGAGCGCCTCGACCACGGTGGCCACGCCCTTGCGCTCGACCAGCCGGCCGAGAGATAGCAGGCGGTACCGCTGCGGGGCGTCTGGGGCGGCCGGCGCGCTCCCGAACCCCCGGACTCCACCGCCGCGTCGGCGGGGTCGGCCTCGGGCCGGAAGTGCTCGAGGTCGACACCGCACGGCACGACCCGCACCCGCGACGCCGGCACACCGAGCGCGCGCAGCTCGGCGACCTCGTCCGAGCACGTCGCGACCACGAGGTCGACCGACCGCGCGAGGGTCGCCTCGGTCTCCACGCGACCGGCCGGGCTCGTGTCCCGGTCGCCCTGGTGGCGGCGCTTGACCGACCCGAGCGCGTGGAACGTCTGCACCACCGGGACCGGCTCGGGCAGCGCGCGGGCCGCCTCCACCGCGGCGAGGCCGGACATCCAGAAGTGGGCGTGGACGACGTCGGGCGATCCGTGGCGCTCCCAGTCGGTCACGAGCCACCGGCCGAAGTCGCCCATCCACGGCAGCAGGTCGTCCTTGGGGACCACACGCGCCGGACCCGCCGGCACGTGCACGACCTCCACGCCGGGGGCCATCGCGACCCGCTCCGGCAGGTCGGGGGCGTCCCGGCGCGTGTAGACGGCGACGTCGTGCCCGAGCGCGCCGAGCGCGGTCGCGAGCGCGGCGACGTGCACGTTCTGCCCGCCCGCGTCGACCCCGCCGAGCGCGGCCAGCGGGCTCGCGTGCTCCGAGACCATCGCGATCCTCATCGCGCCACCTCCTCGAGCAGCGCGTGCCAGTCGGCCACGAAGCGCCCGAGCCCGTAGCGACGCAGGACGTGCTCGCGCGCGGCGAGCCCGCGCTCGCGGGCCTCGTCGGGGTCGGCGACCCAGCGGCGCGCGGTGGCGATCAGCGCGTCGACGTCGTTGGTCAGCAGCCCGGCCTCCGCCGGCACCGCCCGGTGCGCCTCGGTCGTCTCCAGGCCGAGCACCGGCAGGCCGAGCGCCATCGCCTCGAGCATCGACAGCCCCAGGCTGGTCCACCGGTAGGGGTGGAGGTAGACGCGGTCGCGCGCGAGCAGGCTGTGCATGGCGTCCTGCGGGACGTCGTCGTGCAGCGCGAGGTCGGGGGCGGCGTGCCCGCGCCGGGCGACGTCGTCGGCGGCGTCGCGCAGCGCGGTCATGCCCATGCCGTAGACGTCGGCGGGCACGTGCCCGGCGACCTCGAGCAGCAGGTCGGTGCCGGTCACGCGCCAGCGGCGCACCGGCTCGTTGACCACGATGCCGAGCCGCGCGCGCTCGCCGGTGTACCGGTAGCCGGGGTCGACGATGCCGTGCTCGACGACGGTCGTCGGGGCCACGCCGCAGTCCCACATGACCGCGTTGAACCAGGTCACGTGGGCGATCGGGATGTCGGTCCGGTCGGCGAGCGGGTGCCGCGTGGCGGCGGCGTGCCCGGCCGGGGTGTTGTGCTCGACGTAGACCGCGGGCAGGTCGACGCCCGCGCGGCGCCCGGTCCAGCGCTCGAGCAGCTCGAGGTCCTCGGGTCGCTGGAGGACGACGACGTCGACCTCCTCGTCCCGCAGCGCCTCCGGCGTCACCTCGCGCGCGGCGGCCGGCCAGTCCCACGTGCGCGCCCGGCCCCGGCCCTGCGGTCCGCGATCCGGGACGACGGGGATCAGGTACTGATCGACGCCCTGCACGAACGACGTCATCCACGAGCCGTGCACGTGCCACACCAGGACCTTCATGCCCCCACCTCCACGGGACGGGCGGTCAGCGCCTCGACGGCGTGGACCACCTCGGACGGCGCCACGGACGACAGGCACGGGTGACCGGCCACCGGGCACTCGCGCGCGCGGGTCCCGCGGCACGGCGCGCCCTGGTCGCCGAGGAGCACGGTCGGCACGCCGTACGGCGCCCACCGCTCGGCCGGCACGACCGGGGAGAACAGCGAGACGACCGGGGTCCCGACCGCGGCGGCGAGGTGCGCGGGCCCGGTGTTGCCGACGACGACGCACGCGGCGCGTGCGAGGACCGCGGCGAGCTCGGCGAACGACGTGCGCCCGCCGAGGTCGCGCGCACCCGAGGCGGCGGCGACGGCGGCGGTGAGGTCGCGCTCGCCGGGTCCGCCGGTGACGAGCACGGGGCGGCCGGCGTCGACGAGCGCACGCGCGACCGCGCCGGCGTGCTCGGGCGTCAGGCCGCGAGCCGGGACGGACGCGCCGGGGTGCAGGACGACGGCGCCGTCGGGCAGCGCGAGGTGGTCGACGTCCGGCAGGGGGCGGCGCAGGGCGAGGCGGCCGTCGTCGCCGGCGCCCGGCGCACCACCGGCGGCGCGGGCGAGGTCCAGCGCGGCCTCGACCTCGTGCAGGCCGTCGGGGCGGCGGTGGCGGACGTCGAGCAGCGAGCCCGGGTAGTCCACGCTGGTCGCCGCGACGTGCCCGATGCCCGCGAGCCGGGCCAGCAGCGCCATCGGCAGTGGGCTCTGGTGGAACGAGGTGAACACGACGCAGCGGTCGTACCGCCGCTCGGCGAGCTCCGCGACGAGCGCGTGCACCGCCGCGGCGTCCACCGGCGGCGGGACGAACCCGCTCCACGGGGCGTCGAAGACGAGGACGTCGCCGACGCCGGGCAACTGCTCGGCCGCCGCGCGCCCCGCCGGGGACACCAGGAGGTCGACCCGGTCCGCGGACGCCGCGAGCGCGCGGACCGCGGGCCCGGTGAGCAGGACGTCGCCGTCGTTGTCGGCGCGGACCGCGAGGACCCGCCCGAGCGGCCGGTCGACCGGCACGGTCACCGTGCGGTCCCGCTCAGGCCCACCGCCGCGCCCGCGGGCACCGGCACACCGAGCAGGCGCAGCGCACCGGCGAGGTCGGGCGCGGTGGCCTCGGCGTCGACGACCTCCTCGGGCCGGGTCTGAGCGGTCGGGACCAGGACCGCGCGTGCACCCGCGGCGACGGCCGCGCCGACGTCGGCCCCGATGTCCCCGACGACGGCGCACTCGGACGGCGCGACGCCGAGCGCGGCAGCGGCGGCCAGCACCATGCCGGGCCCGGGCTTACGGCACGCGCAGCCGTCGTCGTCGGTGTGCGGGCACAGCTGGACGGTGTCGAGCGGGCCGAGCTCGGCGGACAGCCGGTTGTGGACCGCCTCGGCGTCCGCGCGGGTCAGCAGGCCGCGGCCGATGCCGGACTGGTTGGTCACCAGCCCCGTGCGCAGGCCCGCGGCGCGGACCGCGTCGAGCGCCTCGCGGGCGCCGTCCACGGTCCGCACGAGCGCGGGATCACCGTTGTAGGGGACGTCGTGCACGAGCGTGCCGTCGCGGTCGAACAGCACCGCGCGCAGCGGCGGCGGCCAGGCCGGCGCCCCGCCGCGGTGCGCGAGGGCGCCGCGCAGCCGGTGCCGGACGGCGACCACGGGGATGACCGCGCTCGTCCACGCCATCCGGCGCCACTCGGCGGCCCACCCGTCCTCGCCAGGTCGGGGCCCGGGGGCGATGCGACGGCGCGCGAAGTCCACGGTGAGCGCGGACCACAGCAGGGCGCCGCACGTGGCGACGCGGCGGCGCCCGGTCAGCGTCCCGACGACGGCGGCGGCCGCACCGGCGACCGTCGCGACGTGCCAGCGGAACCGGCCCCGGCCGGTCTCGGCCACGTCGCGCCAGGCGGCGCCGTGCAGGGCGCGCATGAGGGCGTCGTCGGCGGTGCCGGCCTGGACGCGCACGCTGACGCGGTCGTCGGCCGGGCGGACGGGGTGGGTGATGGTGCGGGTCCCCCGCACCAGCTCCCAGCCCGCGCGGCGGACGCGCAGTGCGAGGTCGGCGTCCTCGCGGTACGCCCGCGGGAAGCGCTCGTCGAAGCCGTGGACCGCCACGAGGGCGTCACGGCGGTACGCCATGTCGGCCGTCGCCCACAACGCGCCCTCGAGCCCCGCGGTGTTGCGCTCCCAGTCGGTGGGGCGCCGGTGGGCCGGCAGCGGGACCTCGATCCGGCCCTGCACGCCGCCGACCGTGGGCGCCGCGGCCCGCAGGTCCGCGACCAGGCCCTTCGCCCAGCCGTCGGGGACGACGACGTCGTCGTCGAGGAAGGCGACCCACGGCGCCCGGACCGAGCGCCAGCCGGCGTTGCGCGCGGCGGCCGGGCCGCGCCCGCCGGTGCGGACGACCCGCACCGGCCACGGCGCGTCGGGGACGATCTCGGCGGGGTCCAGCGCCTCGGTCGCGGTGAGCGGACGGTCGTCCGCGACCACGACCTCGACCGGGCCGGGCACGTCGGCGTCCGTGACCTGGGCGGCGAGGCTGCGCAGCGTCACGCCGAGCGAGGGCCGCCCGATGGACGGCAGCACGACGGCGTAGACGGGTTCAGGCGTCACCGGCTGTCCCCCGCGACGCCGCCGAACATCTGCGCCCGGCGGACCAGGTGCGGCCCGAGCACGAGCGCGTCGACCGGCGCGGACCCGAACAGCTCGAGCGCGTCCCGCGGGTCGTCGACCATGGGCCGCCCGGCGGTGTTGAGGCTCGTGTTGATGACCACCGGCAGCCCGGTGCGGGCGCGGAACGCCTCGAGGGTCGCCCCCAGCCGCACCTGGCGGGCCGGGTCGACGGTCTGGATCCGGGCGGTGCCGTCGACGTGCACGGCCGCCGGGATGCGGTCGCGCCACGCGGGGTCGACCCGGTGCACGAAGAGCATGTAGGGGCTGGGCATCGGGCCGTCGTGGAAGATCTCCGCCGCGTCCTCGAGCAGGACCATGGGCGCCACCGGCCGGAACTGCTCGCGGCCCTTGACGTCGTTGAGGCGCTCGAGGTTCTTCGCGTGGCCGGGGTGGGCGAGCAGCGACCGGTGGCCGAGCGCCCGCGGGCCGAACTCGCTGCGCCCGTCGAACCACGCGATGACGCCGTTGCGGGACAGGATCTCGGCCACCTCGTCGCCCAGGTCGTCCGGCGTGGTGAACGGCACGGCGGCCGAGCGCAGCCACGCGGCGAGCTCGTCGTCGGACCACTCGCGGCCCAGGTCGGCACCGGGCATGGGGTCGGGCACCTGTCCGCCGTCGGCGGTGACCTGGAGCGCCGCACCCAGCGCGGTCCCGGCGTCCCCGGCCGCGGGCTGCACCCAGACCTCCTCGAACGGGGACTCGCGGTAGATCCGTGAGTTCGCGACGCAGTTCAGCGCCGTCCCACCGGCCATCGTCAGCACGCGGTCCCCGGTCTGGGCGTGGATCCAGGTGGCGAGGTCCACGAGGACCTCCTCGAGGCGCTGCTGCACCGAGCAGGCGAGGTCGGCGTGCGGGCCGCGCCACGACTCCTCGCTGAGCGTCGCGTCGGCCGACCGCGGGGGCGCCCACCGCGACCAGTCGGGTGCCTCGGCCTGGAAGCCGCCGTCGTCGGTGGCCCGGATGACCTCGCGCAGCTCTTCGAGGAACCGCGGCTTGCCGTAGGACGCCAGAGCCATGACCTTGTACTCGTCGCTGGACCGCAGGAAGCCCAGGTGCTCGGTGAGCGACTCGTAGACCAGGCCGAGGGAGTGCGGGAGCTCCTGCTGGGCGAGGATCTCGAGCTTGCCCTCCTGGTACCGACCGGACAGGTGCGAGGCCCGCTCACCACGGCCGTCGAGCACGAGGACGCTGCTGCTGCGGTGCGGCGAGGCGAGCGCTGCCGAGGCGGCGTGCGCGACGTGGTGCGGCACGTACTGGACGGCGGCCGGGTCGAGGCCGGGCAGGGCGGTGGCGATGAACCCTGGCGCGCGCTGGGCGTAGGTGATCCGCAGGTGGTCCCACGGGTCGTGCAGGCCGAGCTCGTCGGCGGGCTTCGTCAGCGCGGGGTCGAACGAGTACGCGACGGCGTCGATGTCGCCGGGTTCGAGCCCGGCCTCGGCGAGGCACCAGCGCATCGCGAGCTCGGGCAGCTCCCACGCCGCGAACGGCACCGGTCGCTTGCCCTTCTTCCGCCGGCTGAAGCGCTCCTCCTCCGCGGCCGCCACCACCTCGCCGTCGACCACGAGCGCTGCGGACGGGTCGTGGTAGATCGCGTTGACGCCGAGCACCCGCATGGTGGCAGGACCTTCCTCACGTGGCCGGGAGCAGAGGGGCGTGATCGCCCGACTGCCACCCTGGCGGCCATCGCCCGCACGCGCATCCTGAAGTGGTTCCGTTCCCACTTGTCGGACAGGATGGGCAGATGACGCAGACCGACCTCGGCACCACCCGCGCCGCAACCGACGGCCACCCTCCGGCGACATCCGTGCGCGTGGCGCAGCACCTCATCGGGGGCCGCGTCGTGGCGGCCACCGGTGACCGCGAGCTGCACCGCACCGACCCGGTGACCGGCGGGCCCGGCGTCGTCGTCGTCCCCGCGACGGCGACCGAGGTCGACGCCGCCGTGACGGCGGCCTGGGAGGCAAGGGACGCCTGGCGGCGCACCGCCCCGTCCGAGCGCGCGGCCGCCCTGCGGGCCGCGGCGACCGCGATCACCGCCGCTGCCGACCGGCTCGGGGCGACGCTGACGGCGAGCACGGGGCGTCTGCTCAGCCAGTCGACGGAGTCCGCCCACGTCGCGGCGTCGCTGTTCGAGGAGGCCGCCGTCACCGGGCTCGGCCCCACCGGGCGCAGCCTGGCCGGCGCCTCCGGCGCGCTGGACGTCGTCCGGCGCGAGCCGCACGGCGTGGTCGCGGTCATCACCCCGTGGAACGACCCGCTCCCCGCGGCCGCCGGCCTGCTCGCCGCCGCGCTCGTCACCGGCAACACGGTCGTCCACAAGCCGTCCGAGCGCAGCGCCGCGCCCGGCTGGGAGATGGCCCGGCTGATCGCCGAGGCGCTGCCGCCGGGGGTCCTGCAGGTCCTCACCGGCGACGGCGAGACGGGCGCCGCCCTCGTGGCGGACGAGCGCGTCGCGCTGGTCGCCCAGGTCGGGTCGTCGGCGACCGGCCGCCGCATCGCCACGACCGTCGGCGCGCGCGGCGGGCGCGTGCTGCTCGAGAACGGCGGCAAGGACCCGATCCTCGTGGACGCCGGGGTGGACCCGGTGTGGGCCGCGCAGCAGATCGCGACCGGGGCGTTCGTCAACAGCGGCCAGCTGTGCACCTCGGTCGAGCGGGTCTACCTGCACGACGACGTCGCGGACGCCGTCGTCGACGCGCTGGTCGAGATCGCGGCGGGCATGACGGTGGGCGACCCCACGGACGCCGCCACGGGGCTGGGCCCGCTGGTCGACGCCGACCAGCTCGCCGTCGTCGACCGGCACGTGCGCGAGGCCGTCGCGGCGGGCGCACGATGCCGGACGGGTGGTTCCCCGCTGGACCGGGCCGGCTCCTGGTACCCCCGACGGTCCTGGACGGGTGCCCGCCGGACGTCGACCTCATGACCGAGGAGACGTTCGGGCCGGTCGCGGCGATCGCCCGCGTGGCGTCGTTCGACGACGGCCTGGCACTGGCCGGCTCGGGGCGCTACGGCCTGGCCGCGACCGTGCTCACCCCCGACATGGCGCACGCGCTGCGCGCCGCCGACGAGCTCGAGGTCGGCACCGTCAAGGTCAACGCGGTGTTCGGCGGCGCGCCCGGCGGCTCGGCCGACCCGCGCCGGTCCAGCGGCGCGGGCGCCGGCTACGGCCCCGACCTGCTCGCCGCGATGACGGTCCTCAAGGCGGTCCACCTGGAGCCCGCTCCGCGCGCCTGACGACACGGTCGCCGGCCGGCGGCAGCGCCTATGCTCGCGGGCAGGTGAGCGGCGACCGCGGCGCTCCACTGCCAGGGGGTCCCGTGTCCCACGTCGCTCCGACCGGGCCAGCCGGCGACGGCACGCCCGGTCAGGCCGGCCAGGCCCATGCGGCCCGGCTGCTCGACCTGATCCCGGTCGCCGCCATCAGCTTCGACACCGAGGTGCGCATGTCGCACGTCAACGCCGCGGCGGAGCGACTGCTCGGGGTGCCGCGCGCACAGCTGCTGGGCCGCACGCAGTGGGACCTGTTCCCCGCCAGCCGGGGCACCGAGCTCGAGACCGTCTACCGGCGCTGCCTCGAGACCGGCGAGCCGGCGATGTTCGTCCAGTACTACCCGCCGCACGACCGCTGGTACCGCATCGAGGTCGAGCCGGTCGCGACCGGGCTCGACGTGGTCTTCGCCGACGTCACCGAGGTCAAGCGCGTGCCGGCCGCGGTCCCGGGTGCCGCGGCGACGAGTGCCGCCGCCGTCCGCACCGACGTGGGCCTCCTGACCGAGGTCACCGAGGCGCTCACGGCGACCCTCGACGCGGAGGAGGGCGTCCGGCGCCTCGCCCGCCTGGTCGTGCCCCGGCTGGGGCACTGGGGGATCGTCAGCCTCGTCGACGACCACGGTCTGCACGACATGGCGGTCGCGCACCACGATCCCGAACGCCAGACGCTCGCCGAGGCGTACGCACGGGCCCGGATCACCGCCCTGACGCCCGCAGCACCCGCGCTGCAGTCGATCGACACCGGCACCCTGGTCACCCTCGGCGCCGGCGACGAGGCCTCGGTCGACCTCATCGCGCGCACGATCGTCGACGACCCCTGCGTGTCCGACCTGCTGAGGCGGCTCCGCGCGGCGTCCATGGTGACCATCCCGCTGTCTCGCCCGCGGCCGCGTCGCGGGGCTGCTCAGCCTGTACCGGGACGTGGACACGGCCCCGTGGACCCCGAGGAGCTCGACCTCGCCCGCGAGGTCGCCGCGCGCGCCGGCATGGCGCTGGACAACGCCCGGCTGTACGCCGAGCGGCGGCACGCGGCACTCGTGCTCCAGGAGGCGATGCTGACGCCGCTGCCGGAGCCCGATCACCTCGAGCTGCGCGCGCGGTACGTCCCCGCCGCCCGGGACGAGAAGGTGGGCGGCGACTGGTACGACGCGCTCCTGCTCCCCTCGGGCGCCACCGCGCTCGTCATCGGGGACGTCACCGGGCACGACATCGGCGCCGCTGCGGCCATGGGTCAGGTCCGCACGATCCTGCGCGCGCTCGCCTGGGAGCACGGCACCTCCCCGCCGAGATCCTCACCCGGCTGGACCGGACCCTGGCGGGACTCGGCGTCGACGTGCTCACCAGCTGCCTGCTCGTGACGGTCGAGCAGAGCGCCGCCGAGGCCGCCGCGGGCCTGCGGCGGCTGCGCTGGGCGAGCGCGGGGCACCTGCCCGCGGCCCTGCTGCACGCGGACGGCACGGCGGAGCTCCTCACCATCGAGAACGGGCCGCTCCTCGGTGTCCAGCCGGACACCGTCCGGGTCGACCACGAGCACCTCGTGGAACAGGGCTCGACGCTCCTGCTCTACACCGACGGCCTCGTCGAGCGGCGCGACCGGCACCTGGCGGACGGCCTCGAGACCCTGCGGGCCGCCCTCGCCCGGCACGCGACCGTCCCCCTCGACGACTTGGTCGACGTGCTCGTCGCGGACCTCACCGGGCACACCCGGCACGACGACGTCGCCGTGCTCGGGGTGCGCTTCCACCCCGAGGACCAGCCCCGCCCGCCCGACGCCGGACCGTCCCGGGCCTGACGGGCCCCTGCTCCTACTCGCCAGCCTCCTACCCGCCGGCGCCGGGCTCGTCGGCGGACGCGTCACCGCCCGCGGTGGCGTCGACGTCCCCCGCCGGGGCGTCGTCGTCCATCGGGGCGCCACCCGGGCCAATACCGGTGGCCGGGTCGGCGGCCAAGTCCGCGTCACCGGGGGCGCGTGGCGCGGCCCGCACCACACCCTGGCGATTCGAACACGTGTTCGACTAGGCTGGTGCGCATGCCCGACGGTGGCGCGACGATCCTGCATGCCGACCTGGACGCCTTCTACGCGTCGGTCGAGCAGCTGCTCGACCCCGCGCTGCGCGGTCGCCCCATCGCCGTGGGCGGCGGGCCGACCGGCGGCGTCGTCCTCGCCGCGTCCTACGAGGCCAAGGCGCGCGGTGTGCAGGGTGGGATGCCGGGGTGGCGGGCCGCGCGGCTGTGCCCCGAGCTGAGGTTCGTCCGCGGGCACTTCGGCGAGTACCAGCGGCTCGGCGACGCCGTGATGGCCGTCCTGGCCGACATCACGCCGATCGTGGAGCGCATCTCGATCGACGAGGCGTTCTGCGACGTCTCGGGGGCGACCCATCTGTTCGGCCCGCCGGACGTGATCGGCGCACTGATCCGGCGGCGCGTGCGCGAGCAGGTCGGCCTGCCGATCTCGGTCGGCGCGGCCCGCACCAAGCACCTGGCGAAGATCGCCTCGCAGGTCGCCAAGCCGGACGGGCTCGTCGTCGTCGCCCCGGGCACCGAGCGCGAGTTCCTCGACCCGCTGCCGGTCGGGCTCATCTGGGGCGTGGGACCGGTGAACACCCAGCGCCTCGCCGACCGCGGCATCCGCACGATCGGGCAGCTGGCGCAGACGCCGTCAGCGGCGGTGGAGCGGATCCTCGGCGAGGCCGTCGGCCGCAAGCTCAGCGCGATGGCGCACGACGAGGACCCGCGCCGCGTCGCGACCGCCCACCGGGCGAGGTCGGTGGGCGCGCAGTCCGCCCTGGGTCGGCGTGCCCCCGAGCGCGCGGAGGTGCGCGCGGTGCTGGCCCACCTCGCGGACCGGGTCTCGCGCCGGATGCGCGCCCAGGACCGCGCCGGCCGCACCGTCACGGTCCGGGTGCGGTTCGCCGGCATGCGCTCGGTGACCCGCTCCCGGACCCTCAGCGCACCGGTCGCGACCACGCTGACGCTCACCGAGGTCGCCGAGAGCCTCGTGTGGTCGGCCATCGACGACGCCCCGGGCACCGAGATCACGCTGCTCGCGGTGTCGGTGTCCCACCTCGCCGACCAGCGCGCGATCCAGCTGGAGCTCGATCTCGCGCCGCACGAGCCGTGGCGCCCCGGCTCCTCGACGGGGGCCGCGAGGCGCGCGGTCGACGGGTCGATGGACCGGATCCGCACCCGCTTCGGCGGCGACGCCGTCGGCTACCTGCCGGCGATGCTCGGCCGCGAGGGCGCCGTGCCGGACGCGTTCCGGGAGCTCGCGGAGCACGACCTGTGAGGCCGCCACCCGGCGGCACCCTCAGCGCATGCGGGCGACCTCGCGGCGCACGGCGTCGGCGAAGCCCACCGGATCGGGCATGAACCCGCCGTGGTCACCCGGGAAGACCGCCGGCGCCGTCCCCAGCGCGTCGGCGAGCGCACGGGCCGAACGAGCGGCGACCTGCTGCGCGGAGTCCTCCCCGACCGCCACGACCACGCGCGGTCGCGGCCCGCGGAGTGCGTCCGTCGGCGGGACCCAGCGCGTGAAGGGCTTGAGCATGCGCAGGAAGAACATCCTGTCCTCACCCTCCTGCCCGCGCGGCGCCGCCGACCCGTCGTCGGGCGCGTCCCCCGACGTCGCGCCACCCGGTGCGGCGGGGTCGACCTCGGGACCCGCACCCGGCGGCGGCCATGCCACCGGGGACACCCCGTCGGCCGGCACCGGACCGTCGTGCATGACCAGCGCCACGAAGAGGCCCCACGCCGCGGCGGCGCCGTCGCGCCGGTAGGCGTCCTCGATCCCGTCCACCACGGCGCGCACCCACGCGGCGTCCGGCAGCAGCTCGGTGACCGGCGGCTCGTGCGCGACGACGACGCCCACGAGCCCGGGATGACGCGCCGCCAGGGCCAGGGCGGTGACCGCACCGCCGCTGCTGCCGAGCACGTCGGCCGGTCCGCCGCCCAGCACCTCGACGACGCGCGCGAGGTCGTCGGCCTGCCGCTCGGGGGTCACCGGGAGCGTGGGGTCGGCGACGGTGCTGCGACCCAGGCCCCGGGGGTCGTAGGTGACGACCGTCCGGTCGGCGGCGAGCGCGTCGGCCAGCGGCGCGAAGGGCTCGCTCGTCATGGGCTGACCGACGACGAGCAGCAGCGGGCCGGCACCGCGCACCTCGACGTGCAGCTGCCCGCCGGGCACGTCCACGCGGTGGACGGCGGGCGCGGTCACGGTCCTGGGGGTGGTGGTGGCGTGGTCGGTCGTCATCGCGGGCTCCATCGGTCGTCCGTTCCTGGTCGTCCGTCCCGGTGCTCCGCGGTCGGACGCCGGGGTGGACCGCGGCGGGCGTGCGGACTCATCGGTCGGCGGACCGACACCCCCGGATAGGGCACGCTGGAGCCATGACCACCCTGGAGAGACTCACCGCCGACCTGACCACGTCGATGAAGGCCCGGGACGCGTTCCGGACCAACACGCTGCGGCAGGTCATCGCCGCCGTCCGGGCGGCGGAGAAGTCCGGGACGGCCGCGCGCGAGCTCAGCGACGACGAGGTGCAGGCCGTGCTGGCGTCCGAGGTGAAGAAGCGCCGCGACACCGCCGGCATCTACGCCGGGGCCGGCGCCGACGACCGCGCCGCGAACGAGACCGCCGAGGCCGACCTCGTGGAGACCTACCTGCCGGCCGCCGTCACCGAGGCACAGCTCGACGCGGTCGTCGCCGACGCCATCGCCTCCACCGGCGCGTCCACCATGAAGGACATGGGGGCGGTCATGAAGGCGGCCACCGCCGCTGCGTCCGGCCTCGGACGGGTCGACGGCAAGCAGCTCTCCGGCCGCGTGCGCGCCGCACTCAGCGGCCCCGCCGCCGGCTGACGGCGCCGAGCGGGACGCCGTCAGCCGACGGTGACCGCGATGCTGTTGAGCCACGGGTCCTGCGTGCGCACGGTCGCGCCGTCGTCGGCCACGGCGAGGCCGCGCTCCCGCAGGCGCGCGGCGACCGCGTCGACCTCCTCGCGGGTGGGGACGGTGATCGCGACCTCACCGAGCCCCAGCGTCGAAGCACGCGGACCGGCGCCCAGGCTGTTCCAGGTGTTGACCGCGAGGTGGTGGTGGTACCCACCGGCGCTGACGAACAGCGCACC
The DNA here is from genome assembly GCF_031582905.1 of Cellulomonas sp. ATA003. NCBI lineage: Bacteria > Bacillati > Actinomycetota > Actinomycetes > Micrococcales > Cellulomonadaceae > Cellulomonas > Cellulomonas sp. ATA003. The sequence continues at coordinate 574,674 of NZ_CP133990.1, read as the reverse complement.
GGGCGCACGCAGGGTGGTCCGGAAGCCGAGTGCGTCGACGTAGAAGCGCTCCGCCGCGGCGAGGTCGCCGACCTGCAGGTGCACGTGCCCGACCGTCGCGCGGGTGCCGGTCATCGCGTCGACCGCGTCCTCGGTCAGGTGGGTGCTCAGGTACGTCCGGGCGTCGAGCGGGAGCGACGCCATGGTGATCTGACCGTCGCGGTGCTCCCACTGCGAGCGCGGCCGGTCGGTGTACAGCTCGATCCCGTTGCCCTCGGGATCGGTGAAGTAGAACGCCTCGCTGACGAGGTGGTCGGCGCTGCCGACGTACCGCGAGCGCGGGTGGCGGGCCGCGGTGAGGACGGCCGCGGCGAGGTCGGTCGGCGTGGCGAACAGGACCGCGGTGTGGAACAGGCCGGCGCCGCTGCGGGCCGGGCGGGGCAGCCCGGGGTGTGCCGGAGCACCACCACGGTGCTGCCCGGTCGGCCGAGCGCGATCGTCCCGTCACCCTCCTCGAGCGTCACCAGGCCGAGGGCCTCGCGGTAGTACGCCGCCTGCGCGGGGAGGTCCTCGACGTGCAGGGTCACGCCCTCCATGGCGGTGCCGGCGGAGAGGATGCCGGTCGCTGTGGTCGTCGTCATGGTCGAGCCTCCAGTTAGTTGACGATGCAACTACCACCGTACGCGCATATAGTTGCATCGTCAACCATCTGTGCGACCAGCGAGCAGCCGACGACTCGGTAGCCTGGCCGTTCCCCCACCGAGCGAGCACGAGGCACCTCCCCCATGACGACGATCCACGACGCCGCGGGGAGCATCGCCACCGCGCAGCCCCTCGTGACGCACATGTACACCGCCGACCCCTCGGCCCGGGTCTTCGACGGCCGGCTGTACGTGTACCCGTCGCACGACATCGACTCGGGCGTCACCGCGGGCGACGACGGCGACCACTTCGCGATGGAGGACTACCACGTCCTGTCGATGGAGCGTCCCGGCGCCCCGGTGACCGACCACGGCGTCGCCCTGCACGTCCGCGACGTCCCGTGGGCCGAGCGGCAGATGTGGGCGCCGGACGCGACCCGCTCGGGTGAGCGCTACTTCTTCTACTTCCCGGCCAAGACGGCCGAGGGGCTGTTCCGCATCGGCGTCGCCGTGGGCGACCAGCCCGAGGGCCCGTTCACCCCGGACCCCGAGCCGATCCCCGGCACCTACTCCATCGACCCGGCCCTCCTGGCCGACGACGACGGCGCGCACTATCTGTACTTCGGCGGCATCTGGGGCGGGCAGCTGCACAAGTACCGCGACGACCGGTACGACGACGCCCACGGCGAGCCCGCCGACGACGAGCCGGCCCTCGGTCCGCGCGTCGCGCGCCTCGACGCCGGCATGCGTCACCTGGCGGGGGCCACGCGCGAGGTCGTGATCCTCGACGAGGACGGCGTACCGCTGCGGGCCGGCGACCACGACCGGCGGTTCTTCGAGGGCGCCTGGGTCCACAAGCACGACGACCGGTACGTGCTGTCCTGGTCCACCGGCGACACGCACCTCATCGGCTACGCGACGGGCGACAGCCCGTACGGACCGTTCACCTACGTGGGCACCGTGCTCACCCCGGTGAGCGGCTGGACCACGCAGCACTCGATCGTCGAGCTCGAGGGCCGCTGGTACCTGTTCTTCCACGACTCCGAGCGGTCCGGGGGCGCACGCACCTGCGCACCGTCAAGGTCGTCGAGCTGCACCACGACGCCGACGGCCGGATCCGCACCGTCCACGCCGGCTGACCCGCGGGCGGGGCGACGCCCGTCGCCCCTCCCGGGTCACCGCGAGGGCGGGGCAGCGCCGGCATCCCCCGGCATGAGCACGGTGGTGAGCAGCCGGCGGGTGCGCCCCGCCCCCGGGCCGTGCTCGAGACGCGGGGCGACCACCGCCGCGAGGTCAGCGAGGAGCTCGCGCAGCTCGTCGTCGCCCAGGTGCAGCGCCACCTGGCGGTACCCGACGCCGTCCCGCGCCAGGTCGGGGGCGTCGTCGCGGTCCAGGTACCGGTCGAAGTCGCCGAGCAGCGCGGCGACGAAGGTGAGGAACCCCTGCCGGTGCTCCTCCACGGTCATCGTGGTGGCGCCGTCGGCGTCCACGGAGGCCGCCCCCGCGCGCAGGCGGTACGTCCGCTCGACCGCGCCCCGGACCCTGTTCTCCTCGGCGACCTCCAGGACACCGCCGTCGACGAGCGCGCTGACCTGGCGGTAGAGGGTCGCGGCCGCGACGTCCGGGAGCTCCGCGCGCAGGTCACCCGTGGTCAGCGCCCGCTCCCCCAGGAACGCCTGGGCGATGCGCAGCCGCACCGGGTGCAGCAGCACGTCCGTCGCCTTCATCCGCCACCATTCTCACTCTTGACACTGGTATCAGTTGCGATAATGCTACCGATCATGACGACGATCACTCTCCACGACGACGTCCTGGACGTCACCTTCACGACTCGCGAGAAGATCGCCGGCCTCGTGCGGGACCAGCAGGTGCCGCTCGCATCGGTCCGGCAAATCGAGGTCGTGCCCGACGGCGCCGCGGCCGCGCGGGGCATCCGGTCCCCGGGGCTGGGCCTGCCGAGGATCCGCCTGATCGGCACCTGGCGCTCCCGCACCGGGAGGTCGTTGGTGGCCGTGCACGGACGCCGTCCCGCGCTCCGCGTCACGCTCGCCGGCGAGCGCTGGTCCGACCTGCTGCTCGCCGTCGAGGACACCGACGCCGTCGCCGCGCGTCTGCGTGCCGCCGCCCCCGACTCCGCCCGCCCCTGACGAGGAGGACACCGATGCGCGAGACCACCGTCACCTTCCGCTCCGGCGACCACACGCTCGCCGGCACCCTCACCAGCCCCGACGGCGACGGCCCCGCGCCAGCCGTGCTGCTCGTCCCGGGGTCGGGACCCGTCGACCGGGACTCGAACCACCAGCGGATGCCGCTGGGCATCACCCGGCACCTCGCCCACGCGTTGCACGACGCGGGCTTCGCCACCTTCCGCTACGACAAGCGCGGGGTCGGGGCCAGCACGGGTGACTGGCGCGCCGCCGGCCTGCACGACAACATCGCCGACGCCGCCCGCGCGCTCGCCACCCTCACCGCGGCGCCGGGTGTCGACCCCACGACGGTGCTCGTCGTCGGGCACAGCGAGGGAGCGCTCATCGCGGGGGCCCTGGCCGCAGCCGGGACCCCGCCGACCGGTGTCGTCCTGCTCAGCCCGTCCGCCACCCGCGGCGAGGAGCTGCTGCTGTGGCAGGCCGCGCAGATCGCACCCACCCTGCCCGCGCCGGTCCGCGCGCTGCTGCGCCTGCTGCGCACGGATCTCGTCGCCCGCGTCGCGAAGAACCACGCCCGGATCAGGGCGACCACGACCGACGTCGCCCGGGTCGACGGCGCGCGCATCAACGCGCGGTGGTCGCGGGAGTTCATGGCGTACGACCCGCGTGACGACCTCGCGCGCATCACGGTCCCGGTCCTCGCCGTGACCGGGGGCAAGGACCTGCAGGTCGACGCGGCGGACCTCGAGACCGTCGCCCGGACAGTGCCCGGACCGGTCGAGACCCACGTGGTGCCGGACGTCAGCCACCTGCTGCGCCGGCAGGACGGACCCGCGTCCATGAGCCGTTACCGCCGCGAGGTGCGCGAGCCCCTCGACCCGCGGGTGGTCGGGCTGGTCACGCGGTGGGCCGCCGCGCAGGTGGCGCGGGTCGGCTGACCTCGGGTCGTCCACCGTCGCCGGCCTGCCCGGCCGGGCTCACACGCCCGCCCGCCAGGCCGGGCAGGAACTCGTCCGGCAGCTCGGCGACGGGGACGACGACGAGGTCCTGCAGCTTCCAGTCGAGCGCGACGACGCGCTCGCGGGCCGTCTCCAGCTCGGTGAGGCTCGGCGCGTGACCCGCGACGGGGACGACGAAGGACTCGACGTGGAAGACGTGCCCCTCGTCGCGCACGCGCGAGCGCGCCTGCTCGACCCACGGCAGGTCGCCCAGGACCCGGTCGAGCTCGGCCCGCAGCGGGTGCGGACCGGAGCCGTCGACGGTGCGCGCCTGGGCGTCCATCAGCGCGCCCACCGCGGTGCGCAGGTTGCCGACGCCGTCGCGCAGGATGCTGCCCGAGATGAACAGGGCCGCGGCGGCGTCGGCCCACCAGAGCCCAAGACCGATGCCGACGATCCCGACGATGCCACCGACGGCGGTCATCCAGTCCGCCTTGTTCATGTCCGCGTCGGCGTGCAGCACGCGGTCGTGCAGGGACTCGGCGAGCGGCATCTTGGCCCGGCCGAGCAGGACCGGCGGGACGGCGGTGTACGCGAGCGCCGCGATCATGAGCCACCCCGACCACACCGGCGTCCCGGCGACCTCGACCAGACCCACCGGCGGGTGCTCCTGCGCCAGGAGCCCGGACGCCGAGTCCCACACCAGGAACGCGCCCATGGTCAGCAGCGCGGTGGCGGCGACGAGGTGCCCGACACCGATGGACCGGTGGTACCCGTACGGGTGCTCCTCGGTCGGCGGGCGACGCGTCATCCGGACCGCGACGAGGAAGCTGATCGGCGGGATGAAGGACAGCATGTCCTCGAGCCACGCGGCCTTCATCGCCTGCGAGCTGCCCATCACGACGTACATCGCGGTGACCGCCGTGAGGAGGAAGCCGATCGTCCACCACGCCAGCCGGACGGCACGGCGCAGGTCGTCCCCCTGCTGCGGCGGCAGGGCGGTCCGCCCGAACGCCGTCACGGCGCGACGTCCTGGACGTCCTGCTCGAGCAGGAACCGCTCCAGCGCGACGAGGAAGCCGTTCTCCCCCATCGGGGTCGCCATGACGTGGTGCTCCGGCCGGCCCTCCGGGTTGGTCAGCGTCACGTACGGCTGGGTCAGCGCGACCTTCTCCGCCCACGGGGAGCGCCCGGTGAGACCGCCGACGACGACGTCGAGCCGTCCGGCCTCGAGCTCGCGCACCAGCGCCTCCTCACCGGCGACCGTCCAGGCGACCTCGGCATCCACGGAGCGCGCGAACTCCTCGAGGAGCGTCGGCTCGACGCCGGTGGGGGCGTCCGTGCCGGTGCCGTCCGGGAGCTCGGTCCACGGCGGGTCGGCGGACACCCCGACCCGCAGCACCCCGCCACGCACGCGATCGAGGGTCCCCTCCGGGTCCGCCGGGAAGCCCGCACCGCACGCCGACGACACCGCGGCCAGCGCTGCGACCAGGGCCCCCGTCAGCACCCGTCGTCGCGATGACGTCACGGGTCCGCGCCCCGTCCCCCGCACGCACCGACCCGGGTCACCGTCATGGCCCCTGGCTACCACACCCGCCGGGCGAGCACGCGTTGGGTCTGCCTGATCCGCGTCCGCCTGTCCGGTGCGCCGCCCGTCCGGCGTGCCGCCCGTGCCGCAGCGCTCGGAGTGGCGCGGCGCCAGGCGTGCCGCGGCGCTCGGCGCGCCCGGCGGCTCAGACGGTCAGCGCCGGCCCGGTCAGCGGTTGCGCCCCACCGGTCGCGGTGAGCTCCGCCCCGATGCCCCGGGCCCACCGGGCGACGGCCTCCATGTCGCGGTGGTCGCCCTGCCGCGCGCGGGCCGCCGCGATGACCGCGCGCTCCGTGCGGCTCAGCATCGTCAGGTCCAGCCGCCCGGCGAAGGCACGGTGGCCTCGCGCCCCCGTCCGGCTGATGAGCTCACGCATCTGCGCCGGGGAGTTCGCCGCGGCCGCGGGTGTCGTGGCCAGGCCGGAGGAGAACAGCCACAGCGGGCGCCGGGCCAGGTCGTCCTCGAATCGCCGCGCGAACGCACGGGCCTCCGGGAGCCAGTGGCCGGTGTAGACGGCGGAGCCGAGCACGACGGCGTCGTACGGCTCGACACCCTCGACCCGCACCGGGTCCAGCACGTCGACGAACACCCCCATCTCACCGAGCTCGGCCGCGACGCGGCACGCGATCTCCCGCGTCGCGCCGTGCCGCGACGCCACTGCCAGCAGAACCCGCATCGTCGTCCCCTTCGCTCGTGCCCGGCCCCTGGACCGATGGGCACCAGGGTCCGTCACGCGCCGACGCGGCGGGTAGGACCGAAGTCCCCGACCGTGCTACCCGACGGCGCCGGTGTCGCCGGCGAGCTCCCCGCGAGCCGGTCGACCCGGGCCGCGATGTCGTCGCGGACCAGGCGCATGCGCTCCATGCCCTCGATGCCCCGGGTCGACGGCTCGTCGGTGTCCCAGACCTCCACCCGGGTCCCTGGCACCGGCTCCACCTGCGCCTCCCGCCCCAGCACCACGACGACGTCGGCCGCGGCGACCATCTCGGGCGTGAGCGCACGCGGGGTGTGGTCCCGCATGTCGACGCCGACCTCCAGCAGGGCCTCGGCGGACAGCGCGTTGACCGCGGACCCCGGACGGGTGCCGGCGGAGTCGACGTCGACGGCATCCCCGGCTCGCTGCGCCATCAGCCCGGCAGCCATCGGGGACTTGCCGCCGTTCTTGGCGCACACGAACAGGACGGTGGGACGGGTCACGGGGGCTCCTCGGGGCGACGGGACGGGTTCGGGCGGGATCGAGTGGTCAGGTGCCGGCCGGGCCGAGCGCGACGCGCAGGTCCTCGAGCGCGGCCGGCACGGCGGCGTACCAGACGTTGGTCCCGCGCTTCTCGCCGGTGACCAGGCCCGCCTCCCGCAGGACCTTCAGGTGGTGACTCACGGTCGGCTGGCTCTTGCCGACCGGCACGACCAGGTCGCACGCGCACACGGCACCGTCCTCACTGGTCGCGATGAGGCTGAGCAGGCGCAGCCGGACGGGGTCCGCGAGCGCGGCGAACCGCCGCGCCAGGACCGCCGCGTCTGCCTCCCCGAGCGCGGTCGCGCGCAGCGGCATGCAGCAGGCCTCCACCGACCGCTGGATCGACACCGGCAGCTCCCGGACGGTCGTCACCATGCACTCCTTCAACCATTGACAGAGATCGATATAACGCGCCACGATCAACACATCGACGCTCATCGATGGTAACGCTCCGTACACCGCCCCACCAGGAGGACCGACCATGTCCCTCGCCCCCGCTCGCGCTGGCGCCCCGCACGCCGCCGTCCCGCATCCCGCCGGCCCGCATCCCGCCGACCCGCATCCTGCCGGCCCGCAGGGTCTCCCGGTCGTCGTGATCGGCGCCGGGCCGGTCGGCCTAGCAGCGGCGGCGCACCTCACCGCACGCGGGCTGCCGTTCATGGTGCTCGAGTCCGGCCCCGTCGTGGGCGCCGCGGTCCGCGCGTGGGGGCACGTGCGGATGTTCACGCCGTGGCAGCACGTCGTCGACCCGACGGCCGCCCGCCTGCTCTCCGCGGCCGGGTGGTCCATGCCCACGACGTCGCTCCCCGACCGGGGACGAGCTGGTCGACCAGTACCTCACCCCGCTCGCCAGGGTGCTCGGCGACGCGGTGCGCGTCGGCCACCGGGTGCTCCGCGTGGCCCGGGACGGGATCGACAAGGTGCGCAGCGACGGCAGGACGGACCACCCGTTCCTCGTGCGCGTGCGCGATCCCCGCGGCGACGTCGTCGACCTGCGGGCCCGCGCCGTCGTCGACGCGTCCGGGACGTGGGGGCAGCCGAACCCGCTGGGGGCCTCGGGCCTGCCCGCCCTCGGTGAGGAGCGGCTGGGCGCCCACGTCGTCGGCCCGCTGCCGGACGTGCTCGGCCGCGACCGCGCCCGGTTCGCCGGGCGCCGCACCCTGGTGGTGGGAGCCGGGCACTCCGCGGCCAACACGCTCACGGCCCTGGCCCAGCTCGCGGAGCGGGAGCCGGGCACGCAGGTCCTCTGGGCGATCCGCCGGAGCACGCCTCTCGCGGTCTTCGGTGGCGGCGCGGCCGACGCGCTGCCGGCTCGAGGCCGGCTCGGTGTCGGCCTGCGCGAGCTCGTGACGTCCGGGGCGGTCGAGCTGGTCCCCGGGTTCGCCGTCACCGAGCTGGAGGGCGACGGCGACGCGGTCACGGTGGTCGGCCGGACGGCGGACGGTGAGCGTCGCCTCGCGGGGGTGAGCACCGTCGTCGCCGCCACCGGCTTCCGGCCCGACCTGTCGACGTTGTCGGAGGTCCGGCTCGACCTGGACCCGGGCCTGGAGGCCCCCGCGCGCCTGGCACCGCTCATCGACCCCGAGCTCCACAGCTGCGGCACCGTCCCCCGCACGGGCACCGCGAGCTCGCCCAGCCGGAGGACGGGCTGTACGTCGTCGGGATGAAGTCCTACGGCCGCGCGCCCACCTTCCTCATCACGACCGGGAACGAGCAGGTCCGCAGCGTCGTGGCGGCGATCGCGGGCGACGTCGCCGCGGCCGACGAGGTCCGTCTGGTCCTGCCGGCGACGGGCGTGTGCTCGACCGACCGGGTCGGCACCACCCGGGCACCCGCCGCCCGGGTGCCGGCCGTGGACGGCACCGCGGTCAGCGGGGTGCGCGTCGCGCTGCTCGAGCGCCCCGGGGACGACGACGCCGCGGGCGCGGCGGGGTGCTGCGCAGGCTGAGCGCCGCAGCCCGCGTGCCGGGCGCCGCTCGCGTCAGACGACGGACGCCGTGATGTCGGCGATGTCGCGGCAGCGGTCGCTGATGAGCAGCAGCGTGCCGTCCTCGACGTCGGCGCTGCTGAGGTCGACGCACGCGTGCCGGCCGCTGATGTCGACGGACCGCTGGATGACCTCGCACAGCTCGTCCACCGCAGCGACGTCGACCCGGCCGCCGACGCTCACCGCGACGTCACGGGCCTGGATGTCGAAGCGGACGAGGGCGTTGAACGTGCTGCTCATGGGTGCTCCCAGATCGGTCGTACCGGGTCGTCCACGGGTGGGGCGGGGCCTGCGCGGCCCCCGCGACCGGTCACCACACCAGCACACCTGCGCGTCACGAGGCAAAAATGAGCCGGATCTGTTACCCGAACGTTGCCTCGCCGCGTGGACGTGCACCCGGACGGGCGCCGGTCCGCACCTAGCGTGGGCACGCCCAGCCCGGCGGACGTCCCGCCCACGCACCCGGACCCGTGGAGGACCCATGCCACCCGCGACGCCCGACGACGAGCCGGAGCGTCGCGGTCTCGCTCAGGCACAGGCGCTCGCCGCCCGGCTCGACCGCCCGATGGGTGTCCTGGGTCTGGTCTTCCTCTTCGTCGTCCTCGGGCAGAACCTGGCCGGCCCCGGCCTGGCCGGGGTGCTGTCGGTGGCCGGGTGGGTGCTGTGGGCGGTCTTCGTCGCCGAGCTCGCCCTGCGCGCCTACGTCGCCCGGGACCAGAGCCGCTTCTGGCGGCGCAACTGGTGGCAGGTCATCTTCCTCGCGCTGCCGTTCCTGCGGGTCGTGCGGGCGGTCGGCCTGCTGCGGTTCGCCCGGGTCGCGCGTGTGGGCGGCGTGCTGTCCAGCGCGGTGCGCGGCTCACGCTCCGCGGGGCGGCTGCTCAGCGGGCGCGTCGCCTGGCTCGCCATGGTCACCGGCGTGGTGGTGCTGGCGTCCAGCCAGCTGCTCTACATCGTGGGCGCGTTCGACTCCTACGCGGACGCGCTGCACGCCGCGGCGCTCGCCACGGTGACCGGCGAGCCGTTCGGGTCGCCCGACCCCGCGGCGCGCGTCCTCGAGGTCACCCTCGCGACGTACTCGGTCGCCGTCTTCGCGACCCTCGCCGGCGCGCTCGGCGCGTACTTCCTCCAGCGCCCGCTGGGCGGCGCGCCCCGCCCGCCGACACCGCGCCGTCCGGCACCACGCCGTCCGGCGCCCAGGCACCGCCCCCGGCCGACTGACCGCGCGCCGTCGCGGGCGGGGCGACGACCGGCCCGACCGGCGCGGCACGCCGAGGCCTGGTAGTCAGGAGCGATGTGGTTCGACTCCTGGGGTGACCTCGGCCGGGTGCTCGCGGTCGGCACGGCGGCGTACGTCACGCTCGTCGCGCTGCTGCGGTTCTCCGGCAAGCGCACACTCGCCAAGCTCAACGCCTTCGACCTCGTCATCACGGTGGCGCTCGGCTCGACGCTCGCCACCATCCTGCTGAGCACCGACGTCTCGTGGTCCGAGGGCGCGCTCGCGTTCGCGCTGCTCGCGCTGCTCCAGCTCGTCGTGTCGTGGACCTCGGCCCGCCTGCCGCACGGCCGGTCCGTGGTGACGGCGCAGCCGACGGTGCTCCTGCGCGACGGGGCCCTGCTGGACGAGGCGATGCGGGACCAGCGGATCACCGCCTCGGAGGTGCGGCAGGCGGTGCGCAGCTCCGGCGTGGGAGGGCTGGACCAGGTGGCCGCCGTGGTGCTCGAGAGCGACGGCACGCTGAGCGTCATCACGGGCTCGAAGCTCGGCGACGGCTCCGCGCTCGACCCGGACCGGTGACCGGACCGACCGCCCCACGGCCTGCGGCTCGTCGCCCGCTCGACGGACCTCAGCGTGCAGACGGTCGACCGTCCCGCGGGTCGTCGTCCTGGGCAGTGGTCGACGCGGCGGCGAGGTCCCGCAGGAGCGCGATCACGGTGTCCAACCGGTCACCGAGCTGCGCGAGCGGGTCGGCCTGCGGCGCCGGCGGTCCGTGCGTGCCGCACTCGCCCTGGCACACGCTCGCGGGCACGGTGCCCCATGTCGCCTCCGCGTCCGGGCGTCGCCCGCCGCTGCCCTCGACCTCGCCGGTGCGCTGCACGTCCACCACGGTCCCGTTGGCCATGACGCCGACGCTAGGCCCGTCCGCGGGCGCGGTGACGTCCTCGCGGCGAACACTCGGTGAACGGCTCGGCACGCCCGCACGGACCCCGCCGCCCGGTCCCGCGCCTCGGTCGGGACGAGGACGACGCGCCCCCGGTGACAGACTCGGACCCATGACACCTGCAGCCGAGGTCATCCGTTCGCTGACCGAGCCCGGGCGACGGGCCGGGCTCGTCATGGACTTCGACGGAGTCCTGGCGCCCATCGTCGACGACCCCGGTGCGAGCCGCCCGCTCGACGGTGCGGTCGAGGTCCTCGCCGAGCTGGCCGAGCGTCTGACGCTCGTCGCGCTCGTCTCCGGGCGCCCCGCGGCCTTCCTCGCCGACCGCGCCCCGGCCCCCGGCGTCCACCTGTTCGGCGCCTACGGGGTCGAGCACTGGGTGGACGGCGCCGTGCAGGTGCTTCCCGCGGTGGAGCGGTGGCGACCGGTCGTGCAGGGTGCGCGCGACCGGCTGACCGAAGCCCTCGGGGACGTGCCCGGCATCCACCTCGAGGACAAGGGCCTCGCCGTCGCGGTTCACTGGCGCCGCGCGCACGACCCCGCGGCGGCTGAGCGGCTCGCGACGGCCGCGGTCGCGGACGTCTGCGCCGACACGGGCCTGCACCGCGAGCCGGGCAAGATGGTCGCCGAGCTGCGACCGCCGGTCGAGGAGGACAAGGGCACCGCGCTGCGTCGCCTCGTCGCGGACCACCGGCTCGACGTCGTCGCCTACGCGGGTGACGACCGCGGCGACCTGCCGGCGTTCGCCGCGGTCATCGAGCTCGGCGGGCACCCGCTCGTCGTGCACGGGCCCGACGTCGCCCCCGAGGTCGCCGCGATCGCCGGCACGGCCTTCGACGGTCCGGTCGACGTGCTGGCCTGGCTCCGCGAGCTCGCCCGCGCCCTGCGGTAGCCCGCTCACACCGGCAACGGCTCACAGCGACGCCGCCCGGGCTGTGAGCGGACCTTTCCACCGCAGGAACGGTGCGTTATCACCCCGAAACACCCGCGCCCCAGCCTGGGGACGGGCCGGCAGTCCGCCGCCCGTCCACACGCGAGAGCGACGGAGCGACGTCATGTCCTATGTGAGTCCCGCGGACTTCGTGACCAAGATGATCGACGCCGGTGAGGCCAAGGTCTTCATGGCGACCCGCGACACGATCATCCGTGCCTACATGGCCGGCGCGATCCTCGCGCTGGCGGCCGCGTTCGCCGTCACCGTGACGGTGCAGACCGGTGAGCCGCTCATCGGAGCGCTGCTGTTCCCGGTCGGGTTCTGCCTGCTGTACCTCATGGGGTTCGACCTCCTCACCGGGGTCTTCACCCTCGTGCCGCTGGCACTCCTCGACCGGCGCCCCGGCGTCACCTCCCGCGGGATGCTCCGCAACTGGGGTCTGGTGTTCCTCGGCAACCTCGCCGGTGCGATCACGGTCGCGCTGATCATGGCGGTGATCGTCACCTACGGGTTCTCGCTGCCGCCGGACGAGATCGGGCAGCGGCTGGGCACCATCGGCGAGGCCCGCACGCTGGGCTACGCCGAGCACGGCGCCGCCGGCATGCTGACGCTCTTCCTGCGCGGGGTGCTGTGCAACTGGATGGTCTCCACCGGCGTCGTCGCCGCGATGATGTCGACGTCCGTCTCCGGGAAGGTCATCGGCATGTGGATGCCGATCCTCGTGTTCTTCTACATGGGCTTCGAGCACTCCGTGGTCAACATGTTCCTGTTCCCGACCGGCCTGCTGCTGGGCGGCGACTTCTCACTCGGGGACTACCTCGTCTGGAACGAGATCCCGACCGTGATCGGCAACCTCGTCGGTGGCCTGACGTTCGTCGGGCTGACGCTGTACGCGACCCACGCTCGCACCGGCCCCACACGGGGTCGCCGTCTGCCGCCGGCCCCCGCGGACGTCGTCGGGCCTGCCGACGTCGTCGTGCCGGCCGCCACTGAGCCGTCCGCCACCGCGCCGTCCGCCACCGCGCCGTCCGCCACCGCGCCGTCCGCCACCGAGAAGGTCGCGGCGGTGACCCGGTGACCGCCGTCGCGCCGCGGGTCGGCGTCACGACCCCGATCCTGCCCAAGTCGGACGCCGCCGAGCTCGTCGTCGCCGCGCGCATCCGCCGCGGCCTGACCTGGGCCCAGGTCGCCGAGTCGATCGGTGCGCCGGTCGTGTGGACGACGGCGGCTCTCCTCGGTCAGCACCCCATGACCGCCGAGCAGGCCGCGGGCGTGTGCGACCTGCTCGGCCTGGACGACGCCGTCGCGGAGAGCCTGCGCCGGCAGCCCTCGCGCGGCAGCGACCCCGCCCGGCTCGCGGACCCGACGGTCTACCGGCTCGTCGAGGCGGTGTCGGTCTACGGTCCGGCGCTCAAGGAGCTCATCCACGAGGAGTTCGGTGACGGGATCATGAGCGCGATCAACTTCCGGGTCGACATCGCGCGCCGCCCACACCCGGACGGCGACCGCGTCGTCATCACGCTGGACGGCAAGTTCCTCGACTACCGCTGGTGACCGCCGGCCCGCCGGAGCCCCGTCACGCGTCGGGGCACCGGCGGGCCAGCTCACATCGGCGAGCAGCACCCGCCCTCGGACGCGAGGATGGCGGCGTGCTGCTCGCCGACGTCGCCGCCACCTCCACGGCCCTGGCCGCCACCCGCTCGCGCCTGGCCAAGCGCGCCCTCCTCGTCGACCTGCTGCGCCGCACCGCACCGGACGAGGTCCCCGTCGTCGTGCGGTACCTCGCCGGTGAGCTGCGTCAGCGCCGCACCGGGCTCGGGTGGCGGTCGCTGTCCGCGCTGCCCGGGCCGGCCGACGAGCCGTCGCTCGACGTGCTCGGGGTGGACGCCACCTTCGAGCGGATGGCCGGTCTCGCGGGCCCCGGTTCGGCGACCGCCCGCACCGCGCTCGCGGCCGAGCTGTTCGCGGCGGCGACCGCGGACGAGCAGGGGCTCCTGCGTGGTCTGGTCACCGGGGAGCTGCGGCAGGGAGCGCTCGACGCGCTGGTCCTCGACGCGGTCGCGGAGGCGGCGGGCGTGCCGGTGGACGCGGTCCGCCGGGCCGCGATGCTCGCCGGGGCGTCCGAGCCCGTCGCGGTCGCAGCGCTCGGTGCGGGGTCGCCCGAGGCGGCGCTCGCCGCGCTCGCCGGCTTCACGCTGACCGTCGGCCGGCCGGTCCGACCCATGCTCGCCGCGTCCGCCCCGGACGTCGCGGCCGCCGTCGACGGGTTCGGCGGCCGGCCCGTCGTCGTCGACGCCAAGCTCGACGGCATCCGGGTGCAGGTGCACCGCGACGGCGACGACGTCCGCGTCTGGACCCGCAGCCTCGACGACATCACCGCGCGGGTCCCTGAGCTGGTCGCCGTCGTCCGGGCCCTGCCGGTGCGGACCGTGGTGCTCGACGGCGAGGCGCTCGCCCTCGACGCGACCGGGCGGCCGCGGCCGTTCCAGGAGACCGCCTCGCGCAGCGCGACCCGCGACGCCGAGCTCGCCGGCGCGACCGAGCTGACCCCGTTCTTCTTCGACGTGCTGCACGCCGACGGCCGCGACCTGCTCGGCGCTCCGCTCCTCGAGCGGCTCGCGGTGCTCGACACCGTCGCCGCGGGTCACCTGGTCGAGCGCGTCGTGACCGACGACGCCGCCGCCGCGCAGGCCGCCTTCGCGGGCTGGGTCGCGGCCGGCCAGGAGGGGGTGATCGTCAAGGACGCCGCCGCGCCGTACGAGGCCGGCCGGCGCGGCGGTGCGTGGGTCAAGGTCAAGCCGCGGCACACGCTCGACCTCGTCGTCCTCGCCGTGGAGCGCGGGTCCGGGCGGCGCAGCGGGCTGCTGTCGAACATCCATCTCGGGGCGCGGGACGGCGCCGGCGGCTGGGTGATGTTGGGCAAGACGTTCAAGGGGATGACGGACGAGATGCTCGCGTGGCAGACGCAGCGGTTCGGCGAGCTCGCCGTCGACGACGACGGCTGGACGGTCCGGGTGCGCCCGGAGCAGGTGGTCGAGATCGCGTTCGACGGGCTGCAGCGCTCGAGCCGCTACCCCGGCGGCCTCGCGCTGCGCTTCGCGCGCGTGCTGCGGTACCGCGACGACAAGACCGCCGCCGAGGCGGACACGATCGAGACCGTGCGGGCGCTGGCGGCGCCGTCGGGCACCTGAGCGCGGACCGGCCCGGACGGCCCTACCCCAGCGGCGGCAGCACCTGGCCGGCGTCGAGCACCGTGCGGAACGGGTCGCCGCGCTCGGCGAGGCGGTCCAGCACCGTCCGGACGGTGAAGGCGTCCGGCCGCAGCCACGGCTCGTCGAGCTCGTCCCAGGTGATCGGCGCGGACACCGGTGCGCCGGCAGCCGCGCGCGGGCTGTACGGCGCGACGAGCGTCTTGTTGACCGCATTCTGCGTGTAGTCCAGCCGCGCGAGGCCGCCGCGCTCGCGCACCTCCCACCGCCAGCTCACGAGGTCGGGGACGACGGCGCCGACCGTGCGCGACACCCGCTCGACCCACGCGCGGGTCTCGTCGAAGCTCGGTCCGGGCGCGATCGGCACCCACACCTGGATGCCCCGCCTGCCGGTCAGCTTGGGCTGGGCGCGCACCCCGAGGTGCGCGAAGGCGTCGCGGTGCAGGCGCGCGAGCAGGACGACGTCGTCCCACGCCGTCGTCGGGCCGGGGTCGAGGTCGAACAGCGCGTAGGTCGGACGGTCCGGCGCACGGGTCAGCGACGTCCACGCGTGCCACTCCAGGGCGCCGAAGTTCGCCGCCCAGATCAGCGCAGCGGGCTCGTCCACGACGAGGTACGTCGTGCTCTCGCCGTCGTCCGCGTCGGGGTTGTCCCAGCGCGGCAGCCAGTCCGGCGCGTGCCCGGGCAGCTCCTTGTGCCAGAAGCCGCCGCGGTCGGCCCCCTCGGGGTACCGGTGCATGTTCAGCGCGCGACCGCGCAGGTACGGCAGCGCGACCGGGGCGATCTGCGCGGCGTAGCGGACGAGGTCGCGCTTGGTCACGGCCGGCTCGCCGTCGCGCCCGGGGAACAGCGGCTTGTCGAGGTTCGTGACCCGCAGGCGGCGCCCGAACACCTCCCACGTGCCGCCGGACCGCAGGTCGTCGAGCGCGGCGAGCTCGTCCGCGGTCGGCCCGGGCACCGACGCGGCAATGGGTGTGGGATGCAGCTCGACGGACGCCTGGTCCGCCGGGAGGTCGGAGCGCCACAGCCGGTCGGGGTCCGCGCGCACCTCGTCGTTCGTGCGACCGCTGAGCACCGACGTCGGGTGGTCCTCGGCGTCCCAGCCCGGGACGGCGTGCTCGTCGCGCTTGTGCAGCAGGATCCACTGCTCCTTGCCGTCGTCGGCGGGCTCGCCACGTCGGACCAGCACGAAGCGTCCGCGCAGCCGCGCCCCGTGCAGGTCGGCGTGCAGCTCACCGGCCGCGACGGCGGCGGCCGGGTCGTCGGTGCCGTGCGGCTCCCACGTGCCGCGGTCCCACACGATGACGTCCCCGCCGCCGTACTCCCCGCCGGGATCACGCCCTCGAAGTCCTCGTACTCGAGCGGGTGGTCCTCGACGTGGACGGCCATCCGCCGGGCCGCGGGGTCGAGCGTCGGGCCGCGCGGCACCGCCCAGCTGACCAGGACGCCGTCCATCTCGAACCGCACGTCGTAGTGGAGGCGGCGCGCGCGGTGCCGCTGGACGACGAAGCGACGCACGACGGGTGCGACGGCCGACGACGACTCCCCGCCGCCCGCCGGCTCCGGCGTCCGCGCGAAGTCCCGCATCGACCGGTAGGTGTCGAGCTCACCGGTCGACCGCGTCGTGCGCTTCGCCACGCCGCCTCCCGTCCCCTGTCGTCGTCGTGCTCGTGCTGTTGCTCGTGCTCGCTCGTCCTCGTCCTCGTCCGCGCGACCAGCGTGGCCGATGCGCCCGCCTTCCGCCGCCCGAGGCCGGCTGCCCGGTCCGGTGTCTGCGGGATGTGCTCGGTGCGTGGGCCCGGGTGCTCGTCAGTACGCTCCTCGCCATGCCCGCCGACGACCGCACGCCCGCCGGCGACGACGCTCCCGCTCCCGCTTCCTGCCCCGCAGCAGCCACCGCCCGGCTCGGCGCCGGAGCATCGGTCAAGCGGGCCACGGTCGCGGTGCTCGGCGGGGCGACGACGCTGGCCGGCATCGCCCTGCTCGTCCTGCCTGGCCCGGGTTTCGTCCTGATCGCCGCGGGGCTCGCGCTCCTCGCGACCCAGTTCGCCTGGGCCGCGCGTCCCCTCGCGTACGCCAAGGACCGCGCCCAGGTCGGCATGGACGAGGTCGCGCACAGCCGCTGGCGCACGGTCGTGGCCGTCGGGGCCGGCGTCGGGCTCCTGACCATCGGCGTTCTCGGGGTCGTCGGCGTCCAGCTGCCGCTGGTCAACCTGCTGACCGCCTCGATGCTCATCCTCAGCGGGCTGGGGCTGCTCGGCACGATCGTCTACGCCTGGCGGCGTGGCGGGGCGCCGAGGTCGCACCGGTCGGGGCGCCCCGACCGAGGGCAGCGGTCCGCCCGACCGGACGCCTCGGACCGCTCGGATCGCTCGGACGAGGCTGCCCGGTAGGGCCGACCGGCCGGCTCAGCGACCGCCCACGCGGAACCGGTCGACCAGATCGTCCATGAGCCCGTCCATCCGGGCGTCGACGGTCCGGCGCGCCGGGTCCTCGTCGTACCAGGCGACGATCTCGCGGGCGCCCTGCGCGAAGGGCGTCGTCGCGACGAAGTCCGGCACGACGGTGCGCAACTTCGTGGTGTCGAAGGTCGCGGAGTGCGTCTTGTCACCGAGCAGAGCCGCACCCCACGCCGGGTCGACGTCGGCGATGGCGTCCGAGGGCACGTGGACGATGCGCGCCTCGACGCCGGCTGCGCCGGCCAGCGTGTGCGCGATCGCGTCCCAGGTCAGTGCCTCGTGCGAGGTGATGTGGAACGCCTCGCCCAGGGTCAGCGGGTTGGCCAGCAGCGGCACGAAGCCGCGGGCGAAGTCCGCGTGGTGGGTCAGCGTCCACAACGAGGACCCGTCGCCGTGCACCACGACCTCCTTCCCGCGACGCATCCGGTCGATGGCGGTCCAGCCACCGTCCAGCGGCACGAGGGTGCGGTCGTAGGTGTGCGACGGGCGCACGATCGTCGCCGGCGTCCCCCGGTCGCGGTAGGCCGCTACGAGCAGGTCCTCGCAGGCGATCTTGTCCCGGCTGTACTGCCAGAACGGGTTGCGCAGCGGCGTCGACTCGACGATCGGCAGCCGCGCCGCCGGCGTCTGGTACGCGGACGCCGAGCTGATGAACACGTACTGCCCGGTGCGCCCCTCGAACAGCTCCAGGTCGGTGCGCACGTGCTCCGGGGTGAACGCCACCCAGTCGACGACGGCGTCCCACTCGCGGTCCCCGAGCGCGTCGCGCACCGAGGCCGGGTCCCGCACGTCGGCGACGACCTGCTCGACCCCGTCGGGCACCGCACGTCGACCGGTGCCGCGGTTGAGGAGCGTGACCTCGAGCCCCCGCTCCACCGCAAGACGCGTGCTCGCGGAGCTGATGACGCCGCTGCCACCGATGAACAGGACCCGCTGACCACTCATGCGTGCTCTCCCTCTGACCGACCTCGGACGAGACCGCGCCAACGACGGCGGCCGCGGCCCACACCCTGCCACCGGCGGGCTGACCCTGCAGTGGGCGGGGCGTGCAGTGAGATCGGCGCGACTCGAGGCGTCACAGGTCCCGCCGATCGAGGACCGTCGACTATTCGTTCCGGGGCGCGCGTCGACGACGGAATCCGAGGGGCCGATCCCTCTCCGGGTCGATGACCTCGCCGTGGCGGTCGGTGAATTCCCAGCGACCGCGATGGCGGCGGATCGCGATGTTCCGGTCGTGGATGATCCGGTGGTGGAATGCGCACAGCAGGATGCCGTTGTCCACGCTCGTCTTTCCGCCGTCGCGCGCCCATTGTTCGACGTGATGCGCCTGGCAGATGATCGGCGGTGCGGTACACGTCGGATATCGGCAGTGTTTGTCGCGGGCGATGATCGCCGCCCGCCGCGCCCGGGTGAACGTCCGTTCCGTGCGACCGACGTCAAGCACTTCCGAGTCAGGGCCGAACAGGATCCGGTTGAGGCGGCTGTCGCACGCGATCCGGTCGAGGACCTTGCGCGGGACGGGGGTGCGGTCCTCGTACTGCGGTCCACCGGCGACCGTCTGACCGGTGAGCATCGCCGCGGTCACCATCGGTGGGGTGCGGGACGGGCCCTCGTTGCTCGACCCGTCCCCGCCGCCGGCGTCGTCGAGGAGGCTGCCCTGCCGGGGCCGGGTGTCCGCGGCGGCGACCAGGGCCGCCAGGGTCGGGTAGTCGACCAGCACGGTCACCACCGGGCGCACCGCGCGCCCGGTCCCGGCGAGCCCGTTGTCCAGCACGATCTAGGCCACGTCGCCGAGGGCGTGAGCGCGCCGCTGGGACGAGGTGCGGTCGTCATCCGCCGCCGCCGGCACCGGCGTCACTGCGGCGAGGGCGGCCTTGAGCGCCTGCCCGTGTTCCGCGGTGAGCTGCCCCTCGACCCGGTACCCGTCCCCGAGTCGCGCGATGTCCAGGCGTTCGCGGTCGCACGAGTCCACGTACCCGCGGTCGTCGGCGTCCGGGTCGGCATAGGCGGCCCAGTGGCGGACGAACACCCGGGTCTCGTCGACCGACAGCTGCCGCGCCTGCTCCACCACGAGGGTCTCGTTGCACTCGTGCTCAGGGTCCGCCAGCAGCTCGCGACGCTGCTCGCTCGTGGGAGCGAGGGTCGCGATGACCTGCGCCTGCTCCACCGTCACCTCACCCGCCACGGCAGCAGCCGCAGTGACCGGTGGTGGTCACGCAGCGCCCGCCCCAGCCGCACCTGCGCCCGCGCCGCCGCCACCGACAGCCGGTGGTCATGGGACAACCACACCGGGAACGACCGCGCACCACTCAGCGCCCACACGCCGTCGTCGTCGATCACCGGCAGCAGCCGCACCTTCGCCACGGCCGCGCGGCTGGTCACTTCCGCGAGTCGGCGCGCGATCACCGCCGCCTGGCGGCCGTCGAGCACCGACAGGTCCAGCCCTGCGAGCACGGCCACTGCGGCGTCCATCGCGGAAAGCGCGGCAGCGACCTCCAGGCAGAGCGACACGGCGTCACGGTCCGCACTGTCCGACGAGGGCAGGTCGGGTTCATCCATGAATGCCGACCTCCTTCGATGACCGTGGGCCACTTCGTCCCGACACCGCAGTTCTACGGTGCGCCACTGACATTCCCGAGGGGCCGAGGTGGCGCTGTGGAGAGGACGACTCGGGCGTCGCCTGTGCATACCCGACGTTCCAGCAGGAAAGCCTGAGGTCGTGCTGTCGAGAGGGCGACTCCGGCGTCGCCTGTGCTCACGCGGATCGCCGGCGAGAAAGGCCTTGGTGGCACTGTGCAGAGGACGACCCCGTCGTCGCCTGTGCATACCCGAATGTCCAACGTGAAAAGCCGATGCGTGGTCAGCCGAGGCGCGCGGCATGGCCACGGCAGTGGGGTCGCTCGGGAAGAGCGCGGATGTCGCGATCCGCCTCACGAGTCCGCCGGCGGTGATCAGCCCGCACTACCCGTCGCGGCGCCCGTCGCCCCACGCTCGCCGAGCAGCCACGCGAGCTCAGCGTGCAGCAACGCCCGGCGCGACGGGCTCGCGTAGGAGCGGGCGTCGTGGCCGAGCCCGTCGTAGACCACGCGCGCCGCGCCGGCCGACGCCCACACCACCGGGTGCTCACGCCCCTCGTGATCGGTCGCGAGCAGCACCCGGCTGCTCGCAGCGACGTCGAGGTGGCAGTACCGCTCGTCCCACGCCTCGACGTCGCCCAGACCGGCCGTGACCGGGTGCTCCCCGTCGACCACCCGGAACGTCGCGGTGCCGATCGGCGGGTGCATCGACGTCCCGACCACCCACCGCCCGCCGAGCAGGCCGGTCCAGTGCGGGGAGTCGGCGAAGGTGTTGGCCGCGGCGTGCAGCGCGAGGAGGGCACCCCGGCGTGCACGAGACCGGCGAGCCGGTCGTGGAACGGCGCCCAGGCGGCGTCGTCGCCGTCCCAGTCCGGGTCCACCCGGCCGCGGCCGGCGGCCACGACGACGAGCGACACGTCGTCGGGCCGGGCGTCGTCGAGCGCGCCGGGTGACGTACCGCGGACCCGGACCCCCACGCCGAGGTCGCGCAGGGCGCCGGCGACCACGTGCGACGTCGCGACGTCGTCGTGCCAGGGGTCGGCGTACCGGCCGCGGCCCACGAGGACGAGGGCGTCAGGCATCGCCGCCTCCCGTCGGCAGCGCCACGTCGGTGACGGCGCCGTCGCCCCAGGTGACCGTCGCGCGGGGCCCGGAGGCACCGGCCGCATCATCGACGCGGACCGCGGGCTCCACGGCCCCGGGTCCCGCGGGCCGCCCGGAGAGGCCGATGACGGCGGCGACCCAGTCGTCGGGCACGGGGCCTTGGAGCCAGGGCGTGGCGGTCACGTCGCCGAGCGGGGAGGCGTCCGTGGACCGCTCCACACCGGCCGCTGTCAGGCCGAGCGAGCCGCTGACCACCGAGGTCAGCCGCCCGCACCGCACGACGGCCGAGCGTCCCGCGGCGTCCACCGCGTCCTCGGGCGTCGTCGACCCCGCCAGCGGCCACCCGCCGATCCGGAGCGCGACGGCCTCCGGGGACGCGTCGCGCACGCGCACCAGTCGCACCTCCCAGGCACCGCGGACGACGGACACCGTGGTCACGGTGCCCGCCGCCGTGGCGACCCCGGGCAGACCGGACCCGTGGCGCCGTCCGCTCGTGTCGGCGTCGAGCCAGCGCACCCGGGCCCGCGAGGCGGCGACCCCGACGGCGGCGGCGTCGTCGCCGACCGCCTCCACGCGCAGCACCTCCATCCCGGTGCGGTGGGTGCGGCGCCCCGCGGCGTCGACGAGCACGACGGACTGGTCGAGCGGGTCGGTCCAGGCGGCGTCGCCGAGGACGGGCGACGTCGCGGTCGAGTAGCCGAGCCGGGCGTAGAGCGGGGAGTCCCCGTGGTCGCCCCGGGCACCGCGTGGTCGGTGCCGTGGTTGACGACGCGCACGACGCCGTCCTCCTGCGTCGCGGACACGATCCAGCCCGGGGCGGTGACGACCCGCAGCCGGTCGCCGGTCTCCACCGGGAGCGGCTCCTCGACGGCCGTCCACACCGGGTGGTCCGCGGGCAGCGCGAGCCCGAGCATCCCCTTGCTGGCCCAGTACGGCGACCCGGTCCCGGAGTACGACTGCGCCAGGCGCGGCCACGCGTGGTGCCAGCCGGTGCTCAGCAGCCCGCGGTCGTCCGGCACCCCGTGGTCGACGAAGTGCCCGACGACGCCCGACGCCGCCCGGCGCAGCAGCCCGGGCCGGACCGACGGCACCTCGGCGATCGCCCCGACCCAGAACGGTGCGGCGGCGGCGAAACGGTAGGCGAGGCTGCGGCCCTGCAGCAGCGGGGAGCCGTCCGCCCCGACGAGCTCGACGGCGTCCTGCAGGTAGCGGTCGAGCCGTGCGACGTCGCGGTCGTGGCGCTCGGCGGCGAGGTCGGCGGCACCGGCCATGCGCGACCACAGCACCGGGAACACGTGCAGGGCCCACCCGACGTAGTGGTCGTAGGAGCGCTCGTCCCCGTCGGCCAGCCAGCCCCCCGGCCGGACGAAGGTGTCGTGCGTGGCGAGGTCGGCGCGCATCTCGTCGAGGGAGTGCGGCCCGCCGACCGACCGCAGGAACGTCTGCACGACGAGCCGGAACCACACCCAGTTGATCCGCGGGTAGGTGTCGTCGCCGACGGCGGCCGCGAGGTAGTCGACGACGCGCTCCTGGACGAGCGGGTCCAGGCGGTCCCACAGCCAGGGCCGGGTGAGGTCGAGCACGAGCGCGATCGACGCCGCCTCGACCTTCGCCTGGGCGTGCTCCTCCAGGCGCACCCAGCGGTCCGGCGCGGCCGGGTCGGTCCCTGCGGCGAGCCCGGCGGCGTACCACTCGGCCAGGCCGTCCGGGTCGCCACCGCCCTCGCCGGCGAGCCGGAAGCCGGCCAGCAGGAACGTGCGGGCGAAGCCCTCGAGACCGTCGATCGCGGTGCCGTAGCCGCCGGGCGGACCGGGGAGCGTGACCAGGGCGTGCCCTGGCGAGGCGAAGGGCCGCACGGCGGCCAGCATGCCGTCGGCGAGCCGCGCCCAGTCGGCACGCTCCCACCCGGTCAGCGGCGAGAGCGGGGTGCCGGTCGCCCGCCCTGGCCGGGGGCCGGTGCCCCGGTGCACGGTGGTCCGGTGCTCGGTGCCTCGGTGCTCCGTGGACCGGGTGCTCATGCGCTCACCGTGAACGCGTCCGGGGTGACCGGGGTGGACAGGGGCCGTCCGTGCACCAGGTTCTCCAGCTCGTCGAGGGCGTGGTCGCTCATGCGCCGGGTCTCCGAGCCGAGCGACCCGGCGATGTGCGGGGTGATCATGACGTTGGGCAGGTCCCGCAGGGTGAGGTGGCCGGCAGCGGCTCCGGCTCGGTGACGTCGAGGATCGCGTGCAGCCGCTCCGTCGCGCACTCGGCGAGCAGCGCGTCGTGGTCCACCAGGGCGCCGCGCGCGGTGTTGATGAGCGTGGCGCCGTCGGGCAGCAGCGCGAGCTCGCGCGCCCCGATCATGTGCCGCGTCGCGGGCAGGGACGGCGCGTGCAGCGACAGGATGTCGCTGCGACGCAGGGCGTCGTCGAGCGGGACGAGCCGGCCGCCCGCGGCGGCGACCTCGGCGGGGTCGGCGTACGGGTCCGACACGAGCACCGCGGCGGTGTCGAGGACGCGCAGCAGCTCGACGACGCGTCGGCCGATGCGGCTGAACCCGACGACGCCGACCGTGCGGCCCCGGTTGGACAGGTCGCGCCGGACGACGGTCGCCGCCCACCCGTCGCGGTCGTGCCGGGCCCGGGCGGCGAGGTAGGGCGCCTTCTTGCCGGCCATGATGATCGCCGCGAGCGTGTACTCCGCGACCGGCACCGCGTTCTCCTCCGCGGCGCTGCTCACGACGATCCCGCGCCGCCAGACCTCGTCCGCCACGAGCCCGCGCACGCTGCCCGCGCAGTGCAGCACGGCGCGCAGTCCCGGCGCGGCGTCGAGCCGCTCGGTGGTGAGCGCCGGTGCGCCCCAGGAGGTGACGAGCACGTCGGCGCGCGCGAGGCGTGCGCGTGCGGCCGGTGAGTCGAGCTCCTCCACCCACACCGGATCACCGAGCCGGGCGAGCCCCCGAGCCGCTCGAGCTGCGCGGGGCCGAACTGGAGCGCGTGCGTCGCCGCGTCCATCACGAGCAGCGCGGTGGGGCGACGGCCGGGCGTGGCACGGAGGGCACCGTCCGCCCCGCGGTCCGCGACGGCGCTCTCTGCGTCGGCCCGCCGGGTTCCGGCGCTACCCACGGCGACCGCCTCCCTCCGTTGGTGCCGCCGCAGCGGCCGGGGTCGACGCCACGGCCGCGAGCTGCAGGGCCGGCTCAGGACGGTGCACCCCGCGCGGGCGGTACCCGAGGGAGCCGGCCAGGCCGAGCAGGTCGGCCGCGTACCAGAGGGTCGCGAGCCACATCTCCGTGCCCTGCAGCCCGACGTCGCCCGGGTCGTCCGGCCCGGGGTGCGCGGGCGCCGCGAAGGCGAACCCGCCGGACGGTGCCCACCGCTCGACGATCCGGGCCGCGTGGTCCCGGGCGAGCTCGAGGACCTCGGGCTGGCGGTGGTCGTGGTCGCCCTGGGTGAGCCACCACAGCGGGTGCAGCACGTCCAGGACGTCGCACGCCGTCGCCCGCCCGGGCGCGAACGTGCGCGGGTCCGCGGCGTGGCGCAGGACGGCGTCGATCGCGACGCGGTGGTCCGGCAGGCCCACACCCCACTGCGCGAAGGTCCCGCGGACGGTGCGGTAGAAGCCGTTGACCGGCAGGCGCAGCCCGTCCGCGCCGGGTCGCCCCCACAGGCCGGTGGCGGGGTCGCGGTGCACCAGGAGCCACCCCAGGAGCGCCTCGACGCTGCCGGGCGGGACGCCGCGTGCCGCCCGGAGCTCCCACGTCAGCGCGGTCCCGAGTGCGTCGACGAGGTGACCGGCCCCCAGGCGTCGTGGTCCAGGTCGAGGCCGTCGAGCGTGGCGACGACGACGTCCGGGGTCAGGTCGGCCACCGCGGCGAGCGGGACGCCGGCGCGGGCACCGAGCAGGTCGAGCGCGTAGCCGACCGCGAGCACGTGGTACGCCTGCGTGCCGTCCGCGAGCCGAGCCAGGCGGTCCGCCCCGGTCGAGGGCCGCTCCCCGTCCGAGGGCCCGGTCCCGGGGTCGGCGCCGAGCTCGGCCACGAGCCCGTCGTCCGGTGACTGCAGCGCCTGGAGCGCCGCGACGTGCTCGTGCCGCGACCACGGGTCCGGCGGCGCGTCGAGGAGCAGGGCGGCGATCTCCACGGCGTCGCAGTGCGCCCGGACCGTCGGGGCCTGGCCGGGCCGGTCCAGCCAGCGCCCCGTGCGCGCGTCCAGGCTGCGGGCGAGGACGTCCGGGGCCTGCTCACGGGCACGGTCGCCGAGGTCACGGAGCCGACCGGCGAGCGTGCCCAGCGCGTCGCCCCGTGGCGCGCGCCGGTCCCGCACGACCCGCGCCGGGTTGCCCACCGCGACCGCCCAGTCGGGGACGTCCCGGGTGACGACCGCACCGGCGCCGACGACGGCGTGCGAGCCGACGCGGACGCCGTCGAGCACCACGGCGTGGCTGCCGATCCAGACGTCGTCGCCGACGGTGATCCCCGCCGACGTCAGGGGCTGGTGCCGGATCGGCACCGACGTGTCCGCGAACCCGTGGTCGAAGCCGAGCAGGCTGCAGTGGCTGCCGATGCGGACGCCGTCGCCGATCCGGACGCGTCCGCGGACCGCGGTGCCGACGTTGACCGAGCAGTCGGCGCCGAGCTCCAGGTCGCCGGTGAGGTGCGCGTGCGCGGCGACGGTGCTGCGGTCGCCGAGGACGAGGGTGTCCGGGTGCACCGCGGCCAGCCGGGAGACGACGCACCCGTCACCCACGGCGTGCCCCCGGGCGCGGAGCGTGTCCAGGTACGCCGCCTGGTCGAGCCGGGCGGCCGGGCTGGCGAGCTCGGTGAACGACCACGGCGCGAAGTCCTCGCGCAGCGCGATGTCGTCGTGGGGCACGGGTGGCCCTCTCTCGTGGCGGGGCGTGCGGGTGCGGAGCGTGCGGGTGCCGGTGCGCGTGCGGGGCGTGCGGGTGCCGTGCGTGCCGGTGCAGTGCGGGACGGACGCGTCTACGCCGCCGGGACCGGCTCGGCGTCGTCGAGGTGGAGCACGGGCCGCATCGCGTACCGGCTGTTGGCCCACACCACGTACAGCAGGGGCGCCGCGGCGAGACCCAGGCCGAGCACGGGCCGGGTGGCCACCATGGCGAGCCCGAGCCCCACCACGACGAGGGATGCGGCCGAGAGGTACCAGCGGCGGACGGCGAGGTAGAGCGCGGCCCGCAGCAGGTCCCGCACACGCACGTCGCCGCGCTCGGCGAGGCCGACCAGGGCCAGGGTCGCGGTCGCGACCGTGAGCACCCCGACCGTGACGAAGAACGGGATGGCGACGGCGCCGATCCGGCTGCCCCACACGGCCCGGGCGTCGACGGCCAGGACGACGACGGCGACCACGACGAGCCCCCGATCGTCAGCGCGGGGCGCAGGCTGCGCCGCCATGCACGGCCGAACGTGCGGACGACCGCGGTCGAGCCGTCCGCGCCGAAGGCCGTGAACACCGCGAACGCCCCGACGAGCGCCGGCGCGCACAGCGGCGCCACCAGCGCCAGCAGCGGCCAGGACGTCGTCACGTCGGTCGCGAAGACGAGCACGACGACCGGCAGGCACGCGACGGTCAGCAGCACGTTCGTCATGAGGGTCACGTAGGCGGTCCCGAAGACCTGGTCGAACGCCTCCTGGCTGCGTCCGGCGCTCCGGCGCACGCCGCCGCCGGTCGTCGCGGCGGTCATCCCTTCAGCGGTCATCCCTTCAGCCCCGAGGTGGCGATGCCCTGGATGAAGTACCGCTGCCCCAGCAGGAAGATGATCGCGATCGGCAGGACCGACAGGACCGACCCCGTCATGATGAGCGCGTACTCGGCGTTGTACTGGCCGATGAAGCTCTTCAGACCGATCTGGATGGTCCACAGCTCGGGGCTGCGCAGGTAGATGAGCGGGCCGAGGTAGTCGTTCCAGACGAACACGAACGTGAGCAGTGTCAACGACGCCAGCGCAGGCACCGACAACGGCAGCATGATGCGGCGGTAGATGCCGTACTCGGTGAGCCCGTCGACGCGGGCGGCCTCGCTCAGCTCGCCCGGGATGGTCTCGTAGAACTGCTTCATGAGGAACACGCCGAAGGCGCTGAACGCCTGCAGGGCGACGATCGCCCACAGCGTGTTGGACAGGCCGAGCTTCGACATGAGGATGAACTGCGGGATCATGTAGGCCTGCCACGGCACGGCGATCGTCCCGATGTAGACCAGGAACAGCACGTCGCGGCCGGGGAAGCGCACCTTGGAGAACCCGTAGGCGGCGAAGCTCCCGGTGAACAGCTGCAGCGCCGTGATGACGACGGACAGCAGCAGGGTGTTCTTGATCCACGTCCCCATGTCCGACTTCTGCCAGATGTCGACGTAGTTCACCCAGCGCACGTCCTCGGGGATCCACTGGATCGGGATCGTGAAGACGGCGTTGTTCGTCTTCAGCGACGACATCACCATCCAGAAGAACGGCAGCAGGACCGCAGCGGCGGCCACCACCATCGCGACGTAGCCCACGACCCGCCCCACCGACCCCGGTGCGTCGCGCCGCGGGCGGCGCGACGGCGTGCCCCCGGGTCACCGCCGATCGCCTTGCCCCGCATGACCGCCTGGGCGTTCGCCTCCGTGGTCGTCATCTCACAGAGCCCTTCTCTTGTTCACGACGAACTGGAGCACGGTGACCGAGATGCAGATGAAGAACAGGACCACCGAGACGCTCGAGGCGTAGCCGAAGTCGTTCTCCACGAACCCCTTCTCGTAGATGTACTGGGACAGCACGAGGGTCGAGGTGCCGGGACCGCCGTTGGTCATCACGAGGATGATGTCGAAGACCTTGAAGCTGCCGATGGTGAGCATGACCGTGACGAAGAACGTCGTCGGTCGCAGGCACGGCAGGGTCACGTTCCAGAAGCGCTGCACCGCGTTGGCGCCGTCCACGCGCGCGGCCTCGTACAGCTCCGGCGGGATGGTCTGCAGGCCGGCCAGGAAGAGGATCATGTAGTAGCCCATCTCCCGCCAGACGCTCACCAGGATGACGGCGGGCATCGACCAGTCCGCCGACGTCGTCCATCCCGGTGGGTCGTCGATCCCGATCGCGGTGAGGAACTGGTTGATCGGTCCGAACTCCGGGCTGAACAGCGCGTTCCAGACCACGGCGATCGCCACGATCGACGTGATGTACGGGAAGAACGCCGCGGTGCGGAAGAAAGCGACCCCGCGCAGCTTGCGGTTGAGCAGCATGGCCAGCCCGAGCGACACGGCGAAGGTCAGCGGGATGTGCAGCGCCGAGTAGTACAGCGTGTTCGTCAGAGCCGTCCAGAACATGCTGTCGCCGACCATGTCGGCGAAGTTCTCCGCGCCGATCCAGTTCGCGACGCCGAAGGCGTTCCAGTCCGTGAAGGACAGGTAGAACAGGACGACGACCGGGATCAGCGTGAGCGTCGCGAAGCCGAGGAAGTTCGGCAGGATGAAGGACAGCCCGATGAGCGTGTTGCGCCGCTTGAGGCGGCTGCCCGGGCGTCGCTGCTCCAGGGTCGTGGCCATGCGTGTCTCCAGTCTGGGAGGTGGGTCCGGCGCGCGGCGCGAGGCCGCACGCCGGACCCGTCGTCGGTCGGCGACCGCAGGGTCAGCCGACGGCGTCCGCGGCCTGGGCCTCCGCGGCGGCGAGGGCCTCCTCGACGCTGGAGCTCGTCGACATGATCGCCGAGTGCGCGTCGCTCAGGGCGCTCTGGACGGGCGCCGTGAACTCCGAGACCGGGTTCTCCGGGCGGGTGTCGTGGTGGGCGAACGTCCACTGCGACAGCTCGTCGGTGGGCACACCCTCGAGGGCGAAGTACGCCTCGGTCACGGCGTCACCCGCGTAGGCCGGCGTGATGCCGATCGCGGCGAGCTCGGTGGCCGCCGCCTCGCTGCCGATGAAGGTGAGGAACTCCTGGGCGGCCGCGGCCTTCTCGTCGTCGATGGCCGGGTTGATCCCGATGGCGGTCGGGTCACCGAAGGTCACCGGGTCGTCACCCGTGCACTCGAGCTGCGGCGCCGGGGCGAGGCCCCACGCGAAGGTGTCGGCGTCGCCGCTCTCCTGCTGGGCGATGAGCGTCGCGACGTACCAGCTGCCCATGGGCAGCATGGCCGCCTTCTGCGTCCCGAACTGCGACTGGTAGGTGAGGCTGTTCGTCGTCGCCGAGCCGTAGTCGACCTGCGCGCCGGTCGCCTGCAGCTCCAGGGAGCGCTCGTAGTAGGGCGCGAGGTGGTCGTAGTCGCCGTCGAGGATGTCGACGTCCTCGCTCTGCGCGTTCGCGAAGCCCTGGACGGTCGACTGCCAGACGTGCTGGTAGGCACCCTTGGCGTCGGAGCCGGACGCCGCGAGCGCGGTGGTCAGCGCCGTGGCCGTGTCGGCGTACTCGTCCCACGTCCAGCACTCGCCGGGCGCCTCGACGCCGGCGGCGTCGAAGAGGTCCCTGTTGTAGTAGACGTACCAGGAGTCCTGGCGGTAGGGGACGGCGTAGGTCGCGCCGTCGACCTCGTAGGCCCCGAGCCCACTGGTGCTCTCGTCGAGGGACGCGGCCGCGTCCGAGACGTCGAGCAGCTGCCCGCCGTCCTGGTACGTGTGGAAGTTGAGCAGGTTCTTCAGCACGTACAGGTCCGGCGCGGAGCCGGCGGCGAGGTCGGCGATCATCTGGGTGTCGTAGTTGGTCGCGTCGTACTCCGCGAGCTCGACGGTGACGTCGGGGTTCTCGGCGTGGAAGGCGTCCGCCAGCACCTGGAACTCCGGGGTGGTCGCCAGGCTCCACCCGGCGAGGGAGAGCGTGACGGGTCCGTCCGCGGCCTCGGCACCGCCCCCGCCCGCTCCCGCGTCGGCGTCGTCGCCGCCACAGGCGGTCAGGGTCGTCACGGCGAGTGCGGCGACGCTCAGGCCACCCACGATCGAGCGCTTCATGTTCTGCTCCTTGTCGATGTCCGGGCCCACCGTCGGGCCCCGGTCCGTCCGCCCGACCGGACCGGTGTGTCCGCGTGGCCGGCGGCGTGCCGGGCCGGACCGCTCCGTCGAGGTACTGCCTGCCGTTCGAGGTACTGCTGCCGTCGGGGTAGTGCCGACACCGACCACCCGCGATGATCGACTGTGATCGCTTCAAGAGGGCGGCGCCGGTGCCGTGTTGATCGTTTCTGGCTGACCGTGAGTCAACTCCGCCGCCCGCCGGGCTGTCAAGCACGTGTCCCGATCGTGATGTCAGCCGTTACGATCACAAACGATCAAGCCCGTGGCGTCCACTCGATGAGGAGACATGACGACCGACCACGCCTTCACCGGACCGCTCGCCGCCCGGTGGCCGGACGTCACCGTCGACCGGCTCGCCGCCCTGCTGACCCCGGCCGGCCACGCCCTGCCGGTCCCGCGCGCGGCCGACCGCGCCGCGTGGGACCTGCGCTCCGGCACCGCGGACCGCCCGACCCGCCTGGACCTCCTCGCCCGCGCCGACGCCGAGCGCGGCACGCCCTGGCCGCAGCCGACCGCGCACGCCTACGCCCGCTTCTTCCGCGACGGCGACCGCCTCGAGTACGAGGACGCCGTCGCGGCCCGCCAGACGCGGCTCACGCGGGCCGCCGTGGCCGCGGCCTCCACGCTCGACCCGGCCTGGCTCGACGAGGTCGCCGACGGGATCACGGTGCTGTGCGAGCAGAGCACCTGGTGCTGGGCGGCGCACGACGACACCCGGCGCCGGCACGGCGCGGTGGTGGCCACCGTGACCGATCCGTTCGTGGACCTCGGAGCGGGCGAGGTGGCCGCCCAGCTGGCGTGGGTCGACCACCTGCTCGGCGCACCGCTGGACGACCGGTACCCCGGGCTGCGTGCCCGGGTCCGGCACGAGGTCCGCACCCGGGTGCTCGAGCCGTTCGTGCGACGCCGGGACTGGCACTGGCTGGGGCTCGACGGCGACGTGCACAACTGGAACCCGTGGATCCACGGCAACGTCCTGGTCGCCGCGCTGGCCCTGGTCGCCGACCCGGGCGAGCGCGCGCGCGTCGTCGCCCTCGTGGTCGAGGGCCTCGACCGCTACGTCGCCGCACTCCCGGACGACGGCGCGATCGACGAGGGCTACGCGTACTGGTGGAACGGGGCGTGCCGCGCCCTGGAGGCGCTCGACGTCCTCGCGCACGCGACCGGCGGGGCCCTCGAGGCGTCGTCGGTGCCGGCGCTGCGCGCGACCGTCGCGTTCCCGCACCGCATGCACCTGGGCGGCCCCTGGTACCTCAATGTGGCCGACGGCCAGGCCCGGCCCCCGACGGACCAGCCGTGGCACGCGCTGCACCGGGCCGCGCGGACGGCCGGGGACGACGACGCCGTGCGGCACGCGGCCGCGCACCGCGTGCCCGGCGGTCCGGTGGCGACCGAGCGCGAGGGGCTCGGCCGGTTGCTGCGCGCGCTCACCGACCCGGTGTGGGGCGCCGCGGACCCCACGCCCGGCTCCCCTCCCCCGGGACGTCTGGCTGCCGTCCACCCAGGTGCTCCTGGCCCGCCCGGCGGGCGGGAGCCCGCGGGGGCTGACGCTCGCGGCCAAGGGCGGCCACAACGACGAGCACCACAACCACAACGACGTCGGCAGCGTGGCGGTCGCCCTCGGCGGTGTCCCGGTCGTCGTCGACGCCGGACGGCCCACCTACACGGCCCAGACCTTCGGCGCGGACCGGTACAGGCTCTGGCCGATGCAGAGCACGTGGCACAGCGTGCCCACGGTGCGCGGCAGCGCGCAGTCCGCGGGCCGCCGGTACGCGGCCCGCGCCGCCCGCGCGGAGACCGGCGAGCACCGCAGCGCGCTCCGGCTCGACCTCGCCGGTGCCTACCCGCGGCCCGACGTGCGGCACTGGTGGCGGACCGCCACCCTGGACCGGGTGTCCGGAGCCGTGCAGGTCGTGGACCTCTGGGAGCTCGACGACCACACGGCGTCGGACACGGCGTCGGACACGGCGTCGGACACGGCCACGGACACGGGCACGGCGTCGGACACGGGCGCCACGACCGTGCATCTCCTGCTCGCCGGTGAGGTGCACCAGCGGGGCGACCGGGTCGTGGTGCACGCTCTGGGGGGTGCGGGCACCGTCGTGCTGACGTGGGACGGTCCGGTGACCTGCGCCGCGCTCGAGGTGCGTGAGCTGGACGACCCGCTGCTGACCGAGGTGTGGGGCGACCGCCTCACCCGCCTCGTGCTCAGGCTCGACGCCGTGCCGACCGGCACCCTGACGACGACCGTGGAGGAGGCCCGATGAGCACGATCGACGCCCGGGGCCCGCTCCCGGTGACCCGACGGGCCCAGCTCCTCGATGCCCTGCACCGCCAGGGCACCGTGCGCGTCTCGGAGCTCACCGACGTCCTCGGGGTGACCCCGGTGACGGTCCGGCGCGACATCGCCCAGCTCGCGAAGGAGGGGCTGGTGCGACGCGTGCACGGCGGCGCCACGCTCGTCGTGCCCGACGACGCCCCCGGCGCACCGGCGCCGCCCGTCACCTCGTCGTCGGGCACCGCCTCGTCGTCGGGCACCGCCTCGTCGTCGGGCACGGCGAGGCCGGACGGGGAGCCGGTGCTACGCCCGGTCGGGATGCTCGTGCCCTCGCTCGACTACTACTGGCCGGGCGTGGTGCGCGGCGCGCAGGACGAGGCGGTCGGGCACGGCATGCGGCTGGTCCTGCGCGGGTCGTCCTACGAGACCCACGACGACCGCCCGCAGCTGGCGCGCCTCGTCGAGCAGGCCGCCGTCGACGGGCTGCTCATCGCGCCGCGGATGGACGTGCCGCGGGCCGCCGACACCATGGCGTGGCTGGCGTCGACGGGGGTCCCGGTGGTGCTCGTGGAGCGGTCCGCGACGGTGGGCCCGCACCACGCCGCGATGGAGTCGGTCGTGACCGACCACGCGCTGGGCGCTGCCATGGCCGTCCGGCACCTGGCGTCCCTCGGTCACGAGCGCGTCGGTCTCGTCCTGAGCGAGCACAGCCCGACCGGCCCGCACGTGCGCCGCGGCTGGCTCGAGACCCTCGCGGAGGCGGGGCACGAGCCGTCCGCCACCGTGGACGTCGTCGTGCCCGACCTGCGCGCCGAGCGGTTCGACGCCGCCCTGGACGACGTGCTGGACCGGTGCCTGAGCACGGGCACCACCGGGCTGCTCGTCCACGCGGACACCGAGGCGATGGCGCTCGTGCAGCGGTGCGAGCAGCGCGGGCTCTCCGTGCCCCGCGACCTGTCCGTGGTCGCCTACGACGACGAGGTCGCGGGCCTGTTCAGCCCGCGCCTGACCGCCGTCCGGCCGCCGCGGCTGTCGATCGGGCGCGCCGCGGTGCAGCTGCTGGCCGCCCGGCTCGCCGACCCCGGGCGCCCGGCGCACCGCGTCGTGATCAGCCCGTCGCTGCGCGTCCGGGAGTCCTCGGCGGCGCCGCCCTCGTCATGACGCGTTCGCCCCGGCGCGCGTGTCGCGGCCCTGGCCGTGGTGGCCGCGCCAGTCGAGGACGAGGAGCGTGGCGTCGTCCTCGAGCGCCTGACCGGTGGCCTCCAGGAGCCGGTCGGTCAGCGCCCGGGTCGCCTCGCGCGGGTGCAGGTCCGCCGTGGCACCGATGAGCGCGGGCAGGTCGAGGTGCTCCGCGTTGCGCTCGAGCAGCCCGTCCGTCACGAGGACGAGCCGGTCCCCGGCGTGCAGCGTGAGCGCCGTGGCCACGTACCGGGCGTCCGGGAACAGCCCGAGGGGGACGCCCGGCGGCAGCGCGACCTCGACCACCTCGCCGTCGCGCAGAAGGAACGGCGGGACGTGGCCCGCGTTGACGAGCTCCATGACGCCGGTGGTCAGGTCCAGCCGGCCGAGCAAGCCGGTGGAGAAGGCCTCCGCGGACACCTCCGCGTGGTGGTCGCACAGCGCCGCGTTGGCCGCTGCGGCCTGCTCGAGCAGCGACCGCCCGTGGCGCCGGGCGTTGCGCAGACCGCCGACGCACAGCGTGGCGGTCAGCGCGCTGGCCACCCCGTGCCCCATGGCGTCGGTCATCGACAGGTGCAGCACGTCGCGCGCGAGGCTGTAGTCGTACGTGTCACCACCCACGGTCGCCGACGGCTCCAACCAGGCCGACAGCGTGAAGGCGTCGGCCTCGCAGGTGTAGCCGGGCGGCAGGAGCCGTCGCTGGATCTCCGCCGACAGCGAGTACGGCGTGGTGCGCTGCGCCCACTCGTAGAAGTCGGTGTGGCGTCTGCCTGCCACCACGACGAAGCCCAGGAGGTGCGCGGTCCGGGCGATCTCCTCGACCACCGCCGGGGTCGGCTCGACCGGCAGGACGAGCTCGAGCAGCCCCAGCGACTCGCCCCGCTCCGTCACCGGGGCGAGCACCGTCCACCCTCCCGGGGACGCGACGCCCAGGGCGGTGTCTCCCGGCGGCAGCACCTGGACCCTCTGGGTCTGCAGCGCCCGCCCCGCCGCGCCCCCGTCGAACGGCTGGGACTGCGCCACCTCGCGCGCGTCGCGGCGCACGGCGTCGGCGGCGGTCCGCGCGCCGCCGGGAGCGTCGGCGGTGGACAGGCGGACCAGCGCACGACCCGACAGGTCCGCGATGAGGAACGACGCCGACAGCGCGCCGAGCGCTGCCTGCAGCCCACGAGTGGCTGCCTCGACCGCCTCGACCGGCGGTGCGTTCTCGACGGCGTCGAGGACTCCGCGCAGCGCTGCGGGGAGGCTCTCGTCGGGCGTCACCTCGGGAGCATAGGCGCCGGTCCGTGCGATCACCCGGCGGCGGCGAGCAGCGACCCCGCCAGCGCGAGCATGACGACCGCGATCACCGCGTCGAGCACCTGCCACGCGCGCGGCCGGGCGAACAGCGGGCGCAGCAGCGCGGCGCCGTAGCCGAGCGCGACGAACCACAGCGTGCTGCCGAGGGCGGCTCCCGCGGCGAACCACCACTGCCGCCCCGCGTGGCTCTGCGCGATCGAGCCGAGCAGGACGACCGTGTCCAGGTACACGTGCGGGTTGAGCCACGTCAGCGCGAGCGCCGCCGTCACCGCGCCCGCGAGCGACGCCGTGGACGACGGCGCGGCGTCGTCGGGCACGAGGGTCCCCGGGCGCAGCGCGCGGCGCGCGGCCAGCAGCCCGTACCCCGTGAGGAAGACCGCGCCGGCGATGCGGACGGCGTCCAGCAGCCACGGCCGGCTCTGCACCACGGCGCCGGCCCCGGCCACGCCCGCCGCGATGAGCGCGACGTCGGACAGCACGCACACGAGCACGACCGCGCCGACCCGGTGGCGACGCAGGCCCTGGCGGAGCACGAAGGCGTTCTGCGAACCGATCGCCACGATGAGGGACAGTCCGAGCCCGAGCCCGGAGAGGGCGGCGGCGAGGTCGAGGGGCATGCGGCGACCGTAGGCGGCCTGCCCGGGCGCAGTGAAGTTCACTTTTCTGCGGCGGCATTAGCGTTGCTGTCCATGGACCTCGACCTCGCCCAGCTCCGCGCGCTGAGCGCCGCCGTCTCCGAGGGGACCTTCGAGGCCGCGGCGCGCGCGCTGCACGTGACGCCGTCGGCGATCAGTCAGCGGCTGCGCGCACTCGAGGTGGCCACCGGGCGGGTGCTGCTCATCCGCAGCAAGCCCGTGCAGGTCACCGAGTCCGGCCGCGCGGTGCTCCGCCTGGCTCGCCAGGTCGACCTGCTGGCGGCCGACACGCTCGCCGAGCTCGGCGACGGGCCGACGGGCGGGACGGGCGGGACGGGCCCGGTGGTGCCGACCCTGCCGATCGCCGTCAACGCCGACTCGCTCGGGACGTGGGTCCTGCCCGCCCTCGCCCCGCTCGCCGCGTCGGTGAGCTTCGACCTGCACCGGGACGACGAGCACCACACCGCAGCGCTGCTGCGCTCGGGGACCGTCGTCGCCGCCGTCACCACCGCCCCGGACCCGGTCGCGGGGTGCTCGGTCACCCGCCTGGGCACGATGCGGTACCGCCCGATGGCGGCGACGGCGTTCGTGCAGCGGTGGTTCCCCGACGGCCCCACGCCCGAGTCGCTGGGCCGCGCGCCCGTGGTCGTGTTCGACCGCAAGGACGACCTGCAGCACCGGTACCTGCGCGGCCGGGTCGCCGAGGGCGCGCAGCCGCCGGTGCACCACGTGCCCGCCACGGCGGACTTCCTCACGGCGATCCGCCTCGGCATGGGGTGGGGCATGCTCCCCGACCTG
Organism: Cellulomonas sp. ATA003; assembly: GCF_031582905.1. Taxonomy (NCBI): domain Bacteria; kingdom Bacillati; phylum Actinomycetota; class Actinomycetes; order Micrococcales; family Cellulomonadaceae; genus Cellulomonas; species Cellulomonas sp. ATA003. The sequence goes on along the minus strand of NZ_CP133990.1, from coordinate 538,555 downwards.
CAGAGCCGGGCCGGCGAGCGGGCCGGCGACCTGGTGGACCTCGATCCCCTCGGGGCGGTCGACGTGGAGCTGTCCTGGCAGCAGTGGAAGCTGCGCTCGGCCTCGCTGGACCGGGTCGGCGCCGCGGTCACCGCGGCCGCCCGTCGCGAGCTGGCGAGGTAGTCGGTCCCGGCCGCCGCCGTCGCCGGGCGCCGGCGCACCTCACAGCTCGCGCGCGAGATCCTCCTCGGTGGGGTCGTGCAGCACGCGGCCGGACCGGGCCACGACGAGCGGGAGGTCGGCCGGGGAGGCGCCCAGGTGCGCCAGCAGCTCGTCCGCATCGCCGGTCTCGCTGATCTCCACCACGTCGGTGGTCAGCCCGTGCGCAAGCGCGTGGTCGACGAGGCGCCGGACCTCCGGCGAGTCGCGTCGCCCCAGGATGCGCAGGTCGGCGTCGAGCTCGTAGCGGATGGCACGCCGGACGAGGAAGGCGCGCGTGACGAGGTCGCGCAACGCGGGGTCGTCCGCGAGCAGCGACCGGAGGCGGTCAGCCGTGATGCGGAGCACCTCCCCGGGGCGCACGACCACGGCCGTCCGCCGGACCGGCTCGTCGTCGAACAGGTCGAGCTCGCCGAGGAAGCGGCGTGGGCCGTGCACCCTGACCAGCGGCTCGCCCCCGTTCTCGGGGAACCCGACGACCGCCACCGCACCCGACAGCACGACGTGGAGGTCGTAGGTGTCGTCGCCCACCCGGTACAGGACGTCGCCGCGGGCGACCGGCACCCGGGTGCCGTGCGGGTCGAGTGCCGCGACCTGGGCGTCCGTCAGCCGGGGGTGGTCGCCGCCGCGGGCGGGGGTCTCGGGAAGGTCCTCGGGCAGCTCCGGCAGGGCGGGCGTCATCCGCGGCCGCCCCGTCCCGGCACCCGCGGACCCGGGCGTGACGTCGCCGGTGGGCACGTCGACGGCGCGGGGCGCCGCCGGCCCCTGGCCGAGGCCCGCGTCCGCGAGCAGCGCCGCGGCGAGCGTGTCGGCGTCGAACGGCCCGGTGTGCCGGTGCTCCCCGACGAAGAAGGTGGGCGTGCCGCGGACCCCGCTCACCTGGCCCGACTCCCGGTCCTGCTCGACGCGGCGGGTGTAGCGGCCGGCGCCCAGGTCGCGGGCGAAGCGCGCGGCGTCCAGCCCCAGCGCCGCGGCGTGGTCCACGAGGTCCGCGCTCGTCAACCGGTCCTGCGCCGCGAACAGCCGGTCGCGCATGTCCCAGAACCGGCCCTGCGCGGCCGCTGCCTCGGCCGCCTCCGCCGCCAGCTGGGCGTGCGGGTGGACGTCGACGAGCGGCGCGTGCCGGAACACGTACCGCAGCCGGTCGCCGAACCGCTCCCGCAGCTCGGCCACCGCCCCGGTGGCCTGCCCGCAGAACGGGCACTCGAAGTCGCCGTACTCGACGAGCGTCAGCGGCGCGTCGACGGGTCCACGGACGTGGTCGCGCTCGGGGTCGACCGGCGGGTCGAGCACGAGCTCGGCCTCGTCCGGCCGGCGTCGGGCCGCGAGGCGCAGCAGCGTGACGCCCAGGGCGGTCGCCAGCACGGAGGCCGCGAGGACGCCGACGCGCGCCTGGTCCGCGAGGCGCTCGTCCGCGAGCGCGAGGTCGACGATGAACAGCGAGATGGTGAAGCCGATGCCGGACAGCGCGGCGCCGCCCGCGAGCTGGAGGCCACCGAGGCCGGGCGCCAGGTCACCCAGACGCAGCCGGACCGCCAGCCCGGTCCCGATGAGGATGCCCACGAGCTTGCCGACCACGAGCCCGGCGACGACGCCGAGGGTCACTGGCGAGGTCGCCGCGGCGCGCAGGGTCTCACCGGTCAGCGGCACCCCGGCGTTCGCGAGGGCGAACAGGGGCACCATGACCATGCCGGTCCAGGGCCGCCACAGCTGCTGCAGCCGCTCCCCCACCGGGACGGAGCGGGCGATGGACAGCCGCGCGGCGTCGGCGAACTCGGGGTTGGGCGACTGCAGGTACGCCCGGGTCCGGCGGGCGGCGTCGGCCACCTCCTCGCGTCGCGGCGGGTAGGCCGGCGTGGCGAGGGCCACCGCGACGCCCAGCAGGGTCGGGTGGACCCCGGACAGGTACATCGCCACCCACGCGGCGACACCGAGGACGAGGTACGCCGGGCCGCGCCACACCCGCAGGCGGCGCAGCCCGAGCATGGCCGCGAACCCCACGCCGGCCACCGCGAGCGGGACGAGCGCGAGGTCCTCGGTGTAGAAGATCGCGATGACGCTCAGCGCGCCGACGTCGTCGGCGATCGCCAGCGCGAGGAGGAACACACGCAGCTGGGGCGGGCAGGCCGACCCGAGGAGGGCGAGCACCCCGAGGAGGAAGGCGGTGTCCGTGGAGATGACCACTCCCCAGGCCGACACCGCCGCGTCGCCGAGGTTGAACGTCACGTACACCAGCGCCGGCACGACCAGGCCGATCAGCGCCGCGAGCGCGGGCACCGCCGCGCGGCGGCGGTCGGCCAGCTCGCCGAGGACGAGCTCGCGCTTGACCTCCAGCCCGATGACGAAGAAGAAGAACGTCATGAGGCCGTCGTTCACCCAGTGCCGCAGGTCCAGCGAGAGCTCGCTCGCCCCGACCCGCACCGCGAGGTCGGTGTGCCAGAAGGCGTCGTAGGTCTCGCCCCACGGGGAGTTCGCCCACCCGAGCGCCGCGACCGTGGCCGCCAGCAGCAGAGCGGCGCCGCCCGCCTCCGTGCGCAGGCGGCGGCCGAGCGGCGCCACCCGGGTGAGGAGCCCGGCGCTGTCCGACGCCGCGCGGGACTGCGCCGGGCGCGTGGTGGCCCTGCTCATCGGCTGCTCATCGGCTGCTCATCGGCTGCTCATCGGCTGCTCATCGGCTGGCGGGGTGGGTGGCGGGTGGCGCCGCGTCCTCAGGCGAGGGTCGCGGTGTCGATGACGAAGCGGTAGCGGACGTCCGAGGCGACGACGCGCTCCCATGCCTCGTTGACGGCGTCGGCGGCGATGACCTCGATCTCGGCACCCAGGCCGTGCTCGGCGCAGAAGTCGAGCATCTCCTGCGTCTCGGCGATCGAGCCGATCGTCGAGCCCGCGAACGACCGACGCGCCCCGATGAGCGAGAACGCCCGGACCGGCTGGGGCTCGGGCGGGGCGCCCACGTTGACCAGCGTGCCGTCGACCGCGAGGAGCGACAGGTACGCGTCGAGGTCGAGCGCGGCACTGACGGTGTTGAGGACCAGCGCGAACGACCCGGCGAGCGCCGTGAAGGTCTCGGGGTCGCTGGTCGCGTAGTAGTGGTCGGCCCCGAGGCGCAGCCCGTCCTCCTGCTTCTTCAGCGACTGCGAGAGCACGGTGACCTCGGCGCCCAGGGCGTGCGCGATCTTGACGGCCATGTGGCCGAGCCCGCCCATGCCGACGACGGCGACCGTGGTCCCCGGGCCGACGCCCCAGTGGCGCAGCGGGGAGTACGTCGTGATCCCCGCGCACAGCAGGGTGCGGCGACGTCCAGCTCGAGGCCGTCCGGGATCCGCAGCACGAAGTCCTCGGTGACGACGACCTCCTGGGCGTACCCGCCCTGGGTCACGGTGCCGTCGCGGTCGGTGCTCGCGTAGGTCCCGGTGTTGCCGCGCAGGCAGTACTGCTCGTTCCCCTGGGTGCACTGCTCGCACTCGCGGCACGAGTTCACCATGCAGCCGACGCCGACCCGGTCCCCCACCGCGAACCCCGTCACCTCGGAGCCGACCTCGGCGACCACACCGGCGATCTCGTGCCCGACGACGAGCGGGAACGGCACCGGGCCCCACTCGGCGCGCGCGGTGTGGATGTCGGAGTGGCAGATGCCGGCGAAGCGGATGTCGATCCGGACGTCGTGCGGTCCGACGTCGCGGCGCTCGATCGTGGTGGGGACGAGCGGCTGGTCGGCGGCGGTCGCGGCGATGGCCTTGACGGTGGTGGGCACGGGGTCTCCAGGTGCGGGGTGAGGCGGGCGGATGGACCGCCGGCACGGTGGCCGGCAGGGGTTCGGCGGGATGGTCAGCAGGGTCGGTCGGGGGCTCGCTCCGCCGGGCTCCTGCCGGTGCCGGCGTGGTCCGAGGTCGATCCTGCGGCGCCGAGGACGACGGCGCCACCCGCCGACCGGAGGTGAGGTCGTCGTCACGCTCCCCGGCGCCGTGCGAGCACCGCGAGCGCGCTGCGGCTGACCGCGTCGGTCTCCCGGAGCATGGTGGCGTCGGCGCCCGGCATGGGGCTGATGACCGTGTCGCCGCGCAGGTCCTCGAGCGGGATGCCGATGAGGTGGACCGCCGGGTCGAGCGTGCCGTCGGCGCGCACGAGCCGGCTCGTCGCCGGGTCCACGTCGATCGCGGCGCTCGGTCGGCAGCCCCCGTCCGCGGTCGGGTGCAGCGCGGGCCGCAGGCGCCCGGCCTCGATGAGGTGCCCGAGGAGCACGTCGCGGGTCCGGCTCACGTCGTGCAGGTGCATCCAGGCGTCGACGAGCACGCGCGCCTCGACCCCGATCCCGCGACGAACGGCGACGCCGCGCGGTAGCACCCGGCCGCGGCGTCCACCACGACCGTGGCGTCCGGGCCGATGAAGTGCACGAGGCCGGCGTCGGCGAGCGCCAGCAGCTGCCGGCTGCGGAACGCCGGCGGGCCGCTGCCGACCATCCCGCCGAAGGCCATGAACCGCCGCAGGGCGCCGTCGAACGACTCCGCCGTCGCTCCACCGAAGGCGACGATCCGGGCGACCGGCTTGCGGGCCGCGCCCACCGACCACAGCGCGGCCTTCAGCGGGCTGTCCGCGCCGAGCGCGGCCTCCCGGAGGTCGTCGGCGACGTACCGGCGGACCCACGCGTCGTACGCCTCCGGGCTGTCGAACAGGTGGTCCGCCGGGTGCATCGCGGCCCGCAGGTCGAACCGCTGCGCCGGGTCCGGCACGACCTCGGCGATGCGGGCGTCGAGCGCGACGACGTCGTCCCCGAGCCTGTCCACGGCGGCGAGCACCTGGGCGAGGGCGGCATCCTCGTCCCGGCCCGGACCGGTGACGAAGGCCTCCGGGCGCACGCGCCGGAGCGTGGCGTAGTAGTCCGTGAACGCGTCCCGCACGACCAGGGGCCAGATGTCACGGCCGACGTCCACGGGTCGCGGGACCGCCGCCCAGTCCACGGACCGCAGGTGCCGGTGCGGCGCCGCCGGCGGGAGGCCGCCGTACAGCGACTTGGCCCGGAAAGGCACGCCGCGGCGGGACGTGACGTGGACGACGGGCTCCTGGCCGCTCGGCCGGTACACCAGGGTGCCGTCGTCCCTGGCGCCGTCGTCCCGGGCGGCGAACGTCCCGCCCCGCCCCAGGGTCAGCAGCGCGAGCGTGTCGAAGAACCCCATGCCCAGGCCCCGCGCGATGACCGGCTCGCCGGGGCGGATGCCGGACAGGTCCTGGCGGATCGGGCTCTCGGGGAGCACGTGCAGCAGGTCGGGGTGCTCCGCGGCCGCGGCGTCCAGGCGACCGTCGGCCTCGCTCGGTTCCCGGTCCACCCAGCCGGGCGCCAGGACGACGGCGTCGCACGGGACGGTCCGACCGTCGGACAGCCGCACGTGCTCCCGCCCGCCCACGTGGTCCACGGCGACCGCGCGGGCGGCGTGCGTGACCAGCGTCCACCCCTCGGGCAGGCGCGCCACCGCCCGGTCCCAGCACCAGACGAGGTACATGCCGTAGAGCGCGCGGCTGGGGTGGGACTCGGGCCGGATGCCGGCGAGCTCCTCGCGCAGGGCCGCGTCCGCGCCCAGCTCCTCGCGGACGGCCCCTTCGCGGAAGGTGGCGACGCGCTCCGGCGGGACGGCAGCCGCCGCGGCGGCGTGGTCGGGGGTCGGGTCCAGCTCGTGCCGCAGGAGCAGCGCCCACTCCAGCAGAGTCGGCCCCGGCACCGGGGGACCCTCGGCGCCGACGCTGTCGTCGAGGAAGAGGGTCACCGCGCCGGCGAGGGTGTTCATGCACATCTCCCGGCTCTGGTCGGTGCGCCACACCCGCCCGCTGCCCAGCTCGGCGTCGTCCACGACGTGGATCTGGAGCCGGGTGCCGGCCGGCACCCGGTGCGCGTGGGCGCCCAGCCGCTCGAGGACGGAGGTGCCGCGCGGTCCGGCGCCGACGAGGCACAGCGCGGCGGTGGTCGAGGTCATGCGCCTTTTGTACGCGGCTCGGGCGCCGTCCACCCACCCACGCCCCACCGCGCCCAGCCACCCGCGCGCCCAGCCACCCGCGGGCCGCCCCGGCACCGATGCGGGCGAGCGGGAATGAATCACCCCACCCGCGTTGTCGTGATCACTGGACCGCCGGGCCTCCGGCGCGCGGCCCGGCCCATGCCGGTCCTCGTCCGTCCTGCGACGGCGCGCTGCCCCCTCGGTCGCGCCTGCCGCCGTGCCACCACCTCGGGTGGGGCCCGCCGCGCTGCGACGCCTCACCCTGTTGCGAAAGAGACCGATGAGACGAGCCACCCGGTTCCTGCCCGCCGCCGTCATGGCCGCCGCCGCCCTCGCCCTCACCTCGTGCGCCACCGACGGCGCCGCGGGCGGCAGCGGCGACGCCGGCCCCGTCGTCTTCGGCGTCTCCGGTCCCCTCTCGGGGGACCAGGCGCAGTACGGCGAGGACTGGCAGCGCGGGTTCGACCTCGCCCTGGAGGAGATCAACGCCTCGGGCGACCTGGACCGTGCGGTCGAGATCGACTTCCAGGACAGCCAGGGCGAGGCCAGCCAGGCGACCGCGATCGCTCAGCGCTTCGTCAGCGACGACGAGGTCCTCGCCGTCATGGGCGACTTCTCCTCGGCGACGTCGATGGTCGCGAGCCCGATCTTCCAGCGCGGCGGTCTGCTGCAGCTGGGCATCACCAACTCCCACCCGGAGTTCACCAGCACCGGCGACTGGATCTTCAGCCCGTCGATCACCCAGGAGGTCGAGGGTCGCTACCTGGAGGACGGCGTCGCCGCCCTCGGTGACTCCGTGGCCGTGTTCCACCTCAACACCGACTGGGGCAACGCCGCGTTCGAGGTCTTCGAGGACCAGGCCGCCGCGAACGGCACCGAGATCGTCTACTCCACCCCGGTGGAGGAGACCTCGACCGACTTCCGGCCCCAGCTGCTCAGCGCCCGGGACTCCGGCGCCGAGACGCTGGCGTTCCTCACGTACTACAACACCACCGCCCTGCTCGTGCAGCAGGCGCAGGGCACCGGCCTGGCCGACGTCCCGGTGGTGGCCGTGAGCTCCAACTACTCCGAGGAGTTCACCGAGCTCGGCGCCGACGCGGCCGAGGGCACCTACGTCGCGACGGTGTTCTTCCCCGCGGCCGCCGACCCGGAGGTCCAGCGGTTCGTCGAGGCGTTCGAGGAGATGCACGGCGTCGCGCCGAACCAGTTCGCGGCCTTCGCGTACGACGGCCTGAAGCAGCTCGCGTGGGCCTACGGGAACAGCGACGGCACCCGCGAGGGCGTCCGGGACGCGCTGCGCGAGGGCACGGACATCCCGTCGGTGATCTTCGGGCCGTTCTCCTACAACGACGAGCGCCGGATCGACGACCCGACGTTCACCTGGCTCCAGGTGCAGGACGGCGCCTTCGTGGAGACGGACACCCTGACCTCCGGCAGCTGACGCGTCACCCGCGTCGGCACCGCGGCGCCGACGCGGGCGAGGCTCCCCGCGGCGCCGCCCCGCACCCACCCCACCGACCGACCGACCGACCGACCGCTGCACGATCGGAGCCCCGTGCTCGACATCCTTCTCGCCGGCCTGATCAACGGGAACGCCTACGCGCTGATCGCGCTCGGCCTCTCCCTCGTGATCGGCGTCGCGAACGTCGTGAACTTCGCGCACGGGTCGCTGTTCGCCGTGGGCGCCATGGTCGGCTGGCTGGTGACGAGCCACCTGGGGATGCCCCTGCCGGTCGGGGCGCTCGCGGCGGTGCTCGTCACCGGAGCGCTCGGCTGGCTCATCAACCGGGTGGCGGTCCGGCCGTTCAGCGGCAAGGCCCCCATCGCGGCGGTGCTCTCCACGATCGCCGTGATGATCATCCTCGACAACGTGACGCAGCAGGTCTTCGGCCCGCAGACCCGCCGGTTCGACACCGGCCTGCCGGACGTCTCGTTCCAGCTCGGCGGCCTCACCGTGGGGCTCATCGACGTCATCATCCTGGTGACCGGCGTGGTGCTCATGACCGTGCTGGCCCTCTTCCTCGGGCGCACGGCGACCGGCCGCGCCATCCGCGCCACGTCCCAGGACCGCGAGGCGGCCGCGCAGATGGGCGTGCCCGTCGACCGGGTGCAGTCCCTGGCCTTCGTCATCGCGTCCGCGCTCGGTGGCCTCGCCGGCGTCCTCGTGGCGGCCTACTTCACGACGATCGCCCCGACGCAGGGCTTCCAGATCGGCCTCGCCGGCATCGCCGCGGCCACCCTGGGCGGGCTCGGCTCGCTGCCGGGGGCGGTCGTCGGCGGACTGCTCCTCGGGGTGCTGGAGGCCTTCGGCGTCGCGCGGTGGGGCGACGCGGTGCGCCAGCTGATCACCTTCGGCGTCCTGCTCCTCGTGCTGTGGGTGCGCCCGTCCGGGCTGCTGGGCCGCGCGAGCATCCGTCGCGAGCCGCTGACCGGCACGTTCTTCGCGCAGGGCCGGCCCATCCGGATGGCGCGATGGCAGGTCGTCGTCCTGGCCGTCCTCGCCGCCCTGCCGGTTGTCCCCGGGCTGGTGGACGGCTACGCGGTGCAGGTCGGCACGCAGGTCATCGCCTTCGCCCTCGTGGCCTTGTCCCTCGTCGTGATCGGCGGGGCGGCCGGACAGCTGTCGCTCGGGCAGGCCGGGTCGGTCGCGGTCGGCGCCTACGCCGCCGCGCTGCTGACGAAGGAGGTGGGCTGGTCGTTCGTACCGGCCATGCTCGCCGCCGGCGTCATCTCCGCCGTCGTCGTGACGGCCCTGGCAGCTCCCGGCTGGCGGCTGAGCGGGCACTACCCGCGATCGCCACGCTCGCGACGGGGGCCGCGATCGTGTCGGTGGCGCTGGTGTGGACGCCCCTCACCGGTGGGGGCAGCGGGATCGCCGCCATCCCTCTGCCGAGCGTCCTCGGGGTCGAGCTCGGCACCGGTCCGCTGCTCTACGCGCTCGGGCTGGTCCTGCTGCTGCTCGCCCTGGCCCTCGTGCACCGCCTGCTCGGCTCCCACGTCGGCCGCGCCTGGCGCGCCGTCCGGGACGACGAGGTGGCGGCGCGCGCCGCGGGCCTCGCCACACCGCAGTACAAGTCGCTCGCGTTCGGCGTCGGTGGCTTCATCGCCGGCATCGGCGGCGCCTACTGGTCGGCGCAGTACGGGTACATCGACCCGCAGATCTTCTCGCCCAACCTGTCCTTCCAGTTCGTCATCATCGCGGTACTCGGCTCCATGCTCAGCCCGTTCGGGGCGGTCGTCGGCGCGGTCATCATGGTCGGCGGGCTGGAGGTGCTCCGCGCAGCGGCCGAGACCCGGCTCATCGTCTACGGGGTCGTGCTGCTGCTGCTCATCCGGTTCCGCCCGCAGGGCCTGTGGACCCGGGGCGGCCCACCGCTGAGGTGGGCGCGTGCCCGTCGGGGCGCCGCCCCGGCACCCACCGACGACGCAGAGGAGACCGTGGCATGAGGCCGCTGCTCGAGGTCCAGGGCCTCACCCGCCGCTTCGGCGCGCTCACCGCCGTGTCGGACTCGACGTTCTCGATCGGGGACGGCGAGGTGGTGAGCATCATCGGCCCGAACGGGTCGGGCAAGACGACGACGATCAACCTCATCAGCGGCGAGCTGCGCCCCGACGCCGGGCGCATCGTCGTCGACGGCCGCGACCTGGCCGGGTCGACCCCGGACGAGGTCGCCGCCGCGGGGCTGAAGCGCACGTTCCAGAACGGGCGCGTGTTCGGCAACAGCACGGTCGAGGCCAACGTGCTCGTCGGCCAGACCCTGCTGCGCGCGGCCGTGCCGCTGCGCCGGCTGCGACGCGTCCCCGTGCTGCGCTGGGTGGCGCTGGTCGCCGAGCTCGGCAAGGCGCTGGTGCGCACGCCGTCGATGCGCGCCGAGGAGCGCGACCTCGACGAGCGCGTGGGTGCCCAGCTGGCCCGGTTCGGCGACCGGCTGACCCCGCGCCGTCACCACGTCGCCGCGACCCTCTCCTACGCCAACCGGCGACGGACGGAGATCGCGCGCGCGCTGGCGTCGCAGCCCCGCCTGCTCCTGCTGGACGAGCCGACGGCCGGCATGAACACGTCCGAGACCAACGAGGTGATGCACCAGCTGCTCGACCTCAAGGCGCACGGGCAGACGATGCTGCTCGTCGAGCACAAGCTCGACCTGGTCATGACGGTGTCGGACCGCGTGATCGTGATGGACGACGGCGCCATCATCGCCGAGGGGACCCCGGCCCAGGTCCAGCGCGACCCCCGCGTCGTCGAGGCGTACCTGGGCACCCGTCGTCACCGGGCCCACGTCGCGGAGGTGGAGGCGCAGGGTGCCGCGGCGGCGACCGCCGGGGCCGTGGCGACGCCGGCGACCGGCGGGGCCGTGGCGACGCCGCCGACCGGCGGGGCCGTGGCCGCGCCGGCGACCGGCCGCGTCATCCCGGCGACCGACGTGCCGCCGCTGCTGGACGTCCGGTCCGTCGACGTCCACTACGGGCAGTTCCACGCCCTGCGGTCGGTGTCCTACTCCATCCAGCCGGGCGAGATCGTCTCGCTGCTGGGCGGCAACGCGTCCGGCAAGTCCACCTCGATGAAGACGATCCTGCGGCTCGTCCGGCCGTCGGGCGGCGACATCGTGTTCGACGGTCGCAGCACCGCGCACGAGTCCACGGCCGACGTCGTCCGGCGCGGAATCGCCTCGGTGCCCGAGGCCCGGCGGGTGTTCCCCGAGATGACCATCGAGGAGAACCTCCTGGTCGGGGCGTTCACCCGGCGCGCGGGGGCGGCCGCCCTGCGCGCGGACCTGCAGACGCAGTACGACCTCTTCCCACGCCTGGCGGAGCGGCGCACCCAGCAGGCCGGCACCCTGTCCGGCGGTGAGCAGCAGATGCTCGCGTTCGCGCGGGCGCTCATGTCGCGCCCCCAGCTCATCTGCATGGACGAGCCGACCATGGGCCTCGCGCCGATCGTCGTCGAACAGGTGCTGGACACGATCGAGCGCATCAACCGCGAGCTGGGCGTCGCGGTGTTCATGGTCGAGCAGAACGCCGAGCTGGCCCTGTCGATCGCGCACCGCGGGTACGTGCTGGTCAACGGCGCCGTCCGGCTGTCCGGCACGGCCGCCGAGCTGCTCGCGAACCCGGAGATCCGCGAGGCGTACCTCGGTCAGACCGCCCAGGTGGTCTGACCACCGAGCGGTGCGGCCGACGCCGGTGACCGGCGTCGGCCGCACCATGGTGACGCGTCGCGCAGCTACGCGCCGTCCCCCTGCGTGAACAGCCGCGGCAGGAAGTCGATGACCGCCTTCTGCCAGACGTCCCAGCTGTGCGGGCCCGGGATGACCGGGGCGAACTCGTGCTCCACCCCGGCGTTCTCCATGGACGCGAGGAGCGACATCGTCGCGCCGTAGGTGAAGTCCTGCAGGTCTCCGGTGTACACCCGCAGCAGCTCCGTGCCGTCGTTGATCGCCGCGACGTCCGCGCCGGCCGGCACGCCCCCGAACGCCGACATGGCGCCGATGTAGCCGAACTCACCGGGGTGCGCCCACAGCGTGCTCAGCGTGAGGCCCGAGCCGAACGACAGGCCGGCGAGCGCACGCTGGTCGCCCTCGGAGCTGACGTTGAACTGCGCCTCGGCAGCCGGCGCGATGCGCGTGGTGATCTCCGTGGGGAAGTCCACGCCGTTGCCGTTGGGCATGACGACGACCATCGGCTCGATCTCGCCCCGCAGGTGGAGGTTGTCGAGGATGCGGTCGATGTGGCCGACCTCGAGCCAGTCGGTCCACGTCTGCCCGCCACCGTGCATCAGGTAGAAGACGGGGTACGCCTCGGCGCGATCGGCGTCGTAGTCCGGGGCGTCCACACGTACGCCGAGCGCTCCTGCTCGCCCGCCGTGCTCGGGTAGGACATGACGCTGACCTCGCCACGCGCGTCGGCCGGCACCGCAGCGGTGTACTGGCCGCGGAGCGTGTCGCCCTCGACGGTGAAGGTGCTCCAGGTCGGCTCGGAGAACACGGTCGTCGGGTTGCCGGCGTCCTTGTGGTCGACGCCGTCCACCACGAACTTGTAGTAGTACGAGCCCCCTCGGGCACCAGCGAGAGCCGCCACGACCCGTCGGCCTGCTGGACCATCGGGGTGCGCGGCCAGCTCCCGGCCGGACCGAAGTTGCCCCAGACCGTGATGTTGTTCGCGCCGGCGAACTCGGGGCCGAGCTCGAACGTGACCACGCCGTTCTCGTCGATCCACGGCGTCGGCGTCGTCCCTGCCGGCGGCAGCTCGTGCGCCACGAACGGCACGTGACCCTCGCTCGGGCCCTCGTCCTCGACGTCCTGGAAGAGGCGCTGCGCGAAGTCGTGCAGGTTCTTCTGCCACGTGTCCCAGGTCCCGCCGGTCACCGGGTCCGAGCCGTCGGACTGGAAGTCCACGCCTGCGCTCGTCAGCGTGTCGACCAGCGCGACGGTGTCGTCGTAGGCGGGGTCGGTGACGTTGCCCGCGTACACGCGGATGAGGTCGGTCGAGTCGTTGATGCGCTTGACCCGGCCCCGGTTGATCTCCTGGTCGTAGCTGCCCGAGAACAGGCCGACGGATCCGAACTCGCGGGGCTTGAGCGCCAGGTTCTCCAGCACCTGGCCGGCGCCGTCGCCGATCCCGGCGATCGCGCGACCGGACGCCTCGTCGGAGATGTTGAACGCGTCCTCCGCGTCCGGCACCAGGTCCTTCGTCACGCGGGCACGGTCGTCGACCCCGCTGTCGCCCATGACGACCACCATCGGCTCGGCGTCCCCGTCGAGCGTGAGGTTGTCCAAGATCTGGCCGAGCCGGCCGAGCTCGACCCACTCGCGTGGGCTCTGACCCTCGTCCTGCAGCAGGTACAGGACCGGGTAGGGCTGCGTGCGGTCGGCGTCGTACCCGGGGGCGTCCAGACGAGCGCCTCGTGGTCGCGCCTGACTCCCTTGCCGTAGCCGAGCGTCTGGAGCTCACCGCCGCCGGCCACGTCGTCGAGCCACTCGGACCCCGGCCCGCGGACGAACAGGGTGCTGAGGGTCGGCTTCGAGGTCACCTCCTGCGGTGCGTCGGGGTTGCGGAAGGCGACGGCGTCCTGGTCCACGGCCGGACGCACGGCGTACTCGTAGAGGTACAGGCCCGGCTCCAGCGGGCCGATCGTCGCGGTCAGGTTCGGTCCGCTGGTGCCCGTGTTGAGGGTGGTCCACGCCTTGCCGGGGCCGAAGTTGCCGTGGACGGCGACGAGTCCGTCCTCGATCCCGGTGGCCTCGGTCACCGCTTCCGCCGGCACCGTGAAGCGGTAGACGTCGGAGATCGGGTTGTTCGGCACCTCCGCCACCCAGGGGTCGACGCTCACCGCGTCCGCCGTCGCAGGCGGCGCGACGAGCAGCCCCGCCGCTCCCAGGGCGGTCGCCGCGGCGGTCGCGAGCGTCCTGCGCCCCCGCCTCCGTCGCCGTGTTCGGGCGGTCGCCCCCGGTTGAGATGTCATCGTCATCGACTTGCCTCTCGTCCGCAGTTCCAGCTCAGGGACCGGCACGACGCCGTGCCCCGATGAGGGGCACGCCGCTACCTACTCGTTTACGACGTCGTAAACCCTCACGCGGAATGCTGGGGTGCCCACCTGCGCCTGTCAAGACTCGGGCTCGCTCGCCGCGGGCATTCGGCGGGGATCGGTCGGCGGGTTCCGGGGTCAGATCAGGCCGAGCTCGGCGAATGCCGTCGCCAGGCCCTCCCGGCGCGGGCCGCCCGTCGTGCGGTCGGCTGCGGCGAGCACCCGCGGATCCGCACCCTCGATGGCCACGCCCACCCCGGCGTGCCTGAGCATCTCCACGTCGTTCATCCCGTCACCGAACGCGATCACGTCGTGCGCCACCAGACCCAGGTGGGCGCTGACGACGTCGATGCCCGCCGCCTTGTGCACCCCGACCAGGTGCAGCTCCCTGACGACCCGCCCATGCCGGGGATGGAGCTGGGCAGCGCACCGACACCGGGTCCCATCGCGACGGCCAGATCCTCGACCGGGACGGAGGAGTCGACGACGGTGACCTTCCCGAACGACGCCCCGGTCAGCACGTCCGCCGTCCGCAGCGCCGCGAGCGCGTCCTCCGGCCCCTCCGCCGTACCCAGGTCCCCGGGCTCGTCCGGGTCCAGGTGCCCACCGAGGAGGTCCCGCAGCCGCCGCTCCGCGCGGGCCGGGCCGAGCAGGACGTCCGGGGCCTCCAAGACGTACGCGACGTCGTGCGCCTCGAGCACCCGCACGACTCGCTCGGCGAGCTCGGGCGGGAACCGGGTGTCGAGCAGCACGACGCCGTCGACCTCCACGTACCCACCGGCGGCCGCGACGATCCCGTCGAACCCCGCCGCCAGCAGACGTGGGGGCAGCATGCACCGCGGCCGTCCGGTGCACAGGAGCACCAGGTGCCCGTTCGCCCGGGCAGCACGCACCGCCGCGACGTGCCCTGCCGGCGCCACCCCGCGGTCGGCGTAGGTGCCGTCGACGTCGAGGAACACCGCGCGGCGAGTGGTCATGGGCCCATCCTCCCCGGCCGGCCGGGGAGGTCAGTGCGCCAGGACACCGGACGGCGCGGCCGAGGTCGGCTTGCGTACGAGCAGCACCGCGGGGATCAGGACGAGCGAGACGACGGCGGCGACCCGGAAGGCGGCACGGACACCGGCGATCGTGCCCGTCGCCTCGGTGGTGTCGCTCCCGGCCGCCGTCGCGGCGACGGCGACCACGGTGACGAAGACGGCGGTCCCCGAGGCGGCGGCGACCTGCTGGAGGGTGCCGAGCACGGCGCTGCCGTGCGAGTAGAGCCGCGGCGGCAGGGATCCGAGGCCGGCCGTCATGAGCGGCGTGAAGGTCGCCGCGAGGGCCACCATGATCGCGACGTTGGCGCCGACCAGCAGGGCCGTCGAGGTGGCCGCGCTCACGGTGGACAGGACCCACAGGCTGCCGCTCATCAGCAGCGCGCCCGTGAGGAGCAGCGCGCGCGGTCCGTGGGCGTCGTAGATCCGCCCGACGAGCGGGCTGGCGATCCCCATCGCCAGGCCTCCCGGCAAGGTGATGAGCCCCGTCTGCAGCGGGTCCAGCCCGAGCCCCCGCTGGACGAACAGCGGGATGAGGACGAAGGCGCCGAACATCGTCGCGGTCGCGAGCAGCATCGCGACCATCGAGATCGAGAAGACCGACGAGCGGAAGACGCGCAGGTCGAGCAGCGCACGGTCGCTGCGCTGCAGGATGATCTGCCGCGCCACGAACGCGAGCAGGAAGGCACCGCCGACGGTGAACAGCACGCCGACCGGGATCGCCGCCTCGCCCTCCGCTGCCTCACCGATGCTCGCCATCCCGTAGACGAGTCCGCCGAACCCGAGCGCGGCGAACGGGACGGACATCAGATCCACCCGAGCACGCGTGGTGTCCGCGACGGGGACGAGCCACCTCGCACCCAGCGCGAGCGTGAGGAGCGCGATCGGCAGGACGACGAGGAAGATCGCGCGCCAGCCGAACTGGCCGAGGATGAACCCTGAGAGGGTCGGCCCCAGGGCCGGCGCGACCGAGATGACGATCGAGATGTTGCCCATCATCAGGCCGCGTCGCGCCACCGGGACGAGGGTCATCACCGTCGTCATCAGCAGCGGCATCATGATCGCCGTGCCGGACGCCTGGACGATGCGGGCCGCGAGCAGCATGCCGAAACCGGGGGCCAGCGCCGCCGCCAGGGTCCCCGCGCTGAACACGCTCATCGCCAGGATGAAGAGCGATCGGGTCGGCACGCGCTGGATGAGGAACCCCGTGAGCGGGATGACGACCGCCATGGTCAGCATGTACGCGGTCGTCAGCCACTGGGCCACGCTCAGCGCGACCCCGAGGTCCACCTGCAGCACCGGCAGCGCGACGCTCATCACGGTCTCGTTGAGGATCACGGTGAACGCGGCGACCATCAGCACGAGGATGACGCTGCGGTGCTGGCGCGAGAGCCGGTGGGCCGACGGGTCGACGTCGACGGCGGGGCGGTCGACCTGCGCGGGCGGGATGGCGACAGGTCGACGCCCGTCGCCGCGTTCGACGTCTGCGTCCGTGCGGCCGCTCACATGATGCCCTTCTGCGTGGTCGATGGAACGCCCGACCCGGGGCACGCGCGCGTGGCCGCGCCATGACCGCCCGGGCGCGCACCGGCGGTGGTCCCCACGGTGAGCCGTGCCGCTCGAGGCGGTACCTGTGCCGCTCGAGGCGGCGCACGGAGTCTAGGTGGGCGCACGGTCATGGTGCGACGCGATAGGTGCTGGGCTCGCGCCGCCCGGACCGGCGGGTCAAGGTGGGTGTACGACGCCCGTCGGGACGTCGCGGCCGCGGGACACCCGAGTCCCGGTCACCCGTCGTCGAAGGGCCTCACCGTGCAGTACCGCACTCTCGGGCGCAGCGGCGCCGTCGTCTCCACCCAGTGCCTGGGCACCATGACGTTCGGCGCCGAGGCGGACGAGGAGACCTCCGGACGGATCATGGAGACCTTCGTCGAGTCCGGCGGCACCTTCCTGGACACCGCGGACGTGTACAGCGCGGGCGTGTCGGAGGAGATCATCGGCCGCTGGCTGGCCCAGCACCCGACCGACGCGGCGCAGATGGTCGTCGCCACCAAGGGCAGGTTCCCCATGGGACAGGGCCCCAACGACCTGGGGCTGTCCCGCCGGCACCTGCGTGATGCGCTCGACGCGTCGCTGCGCCGGCTGGGGAGGACCACGTGGACCTCTACCAGGTGCACGCCTGGGATGCACTCACCCCGGTCGAGGAGACGCTGCGCTTCCTGGACGACGCCGTCGCCGCCGGCAAGATCTCGTACTACGGCTTCTCGAACTACCTGGGCTGGCAGCTGACCAAGGCGGTGCACGTCGCACGCGCGCACGGCTGGACCGCGCCGGTGACCCTGCAGCCCCAGTACAACCTGCTCGTGCGGGACATCGAGCACGAGGTCGTGCCCGCAGCGCTGGACGCCGGCCTCGGGCTGCTGCCGTGGTCACCGCTGGCCGGTGGGTGGCTGAGCGGCAAGTACCAGCGCGACGTCGACCCGACCGGCGCCACCCGCCTCGGGGAGAACCCGACCCGGGGCATGGAGGCGTGGGCCGCGCGCAACGCCGACGAGCGCACCTGGCAGGTCCTCGACGCCGTCGGCGCGGTGGCGGACGCGCACGGGGTCTCCGCCCCCCAGGTCGCACTCGCCTGGCTCGGAGCCCAGCCCGGGGTCACCTCGGTGATCCTCGGTGCCCGCACCACCGAGCAGCTGACCGACAACCTCGCGGCGGCCGACCTCGAGCTGACCGCGGCCGAGCTCGAGGCGCTGTCGAGCGCGAGCGCTCCTCGCGCCGACGACTATCCCTACGGTCCCGCCGGGGTCCAGCAGCGTCACCGCGTCCTCACGGGCGGTCGCTGAGGCCCCCGAGGCGGTAGGTCCGCCGGGCGTTGCCACCCCAGAACGCGGCGCGCTCGTCGGTGCCCCAGGCCGCGGGGAGCAGGGCCGCCGCCGCGTCCAGCCATCGCCCGTAGTCCCCCGCGAGGTTGAGGACCGGCCAGTCGGAGCCGAACATGACGCGGTCGGGCCCGAACGCGTCGAACGCACGGTCCACCGCCGGGCGGAGGTCGGCGACGGTCCATCGGGACCAGTCCGCCTCGGTGACCAGCCCCGAGACCTTCGCGGCGACGTTCGGGTGCGCGGCGAGACGGTGGAGGTCCTCGGCCCACCGGGTCAGGTCGCCGTGCACGAGATCCGGTTTGGCGAGGTGGTCGAGGACGAAGGTGGTCCCGGGCAGCGCGCCCACGAGGTCGGCCGCCGCCCCGAGCTGGCCGTCGCTGACGAGCAGGTCGTAGACGAGCCCGGCGTCACCCACGGCGGCGACCCCTCGACGGACCGACGGCCGCGCCAGGAAGTCGGGATCCGGCTCGGACTGGACCAGGTGCCGGATGCCGACCAGCCGGTCACCGCCCGGCGCCGCCCGCAGCGCCGCGAGCCGCTCCGCCACGTCGGGCGACTCGAGGTCGACCCAGCCCACGACGCCGCGGACGACATCGCTCGTACCGGCGACGGCCAGCAGCTCGGGCGTCTCGCTGGGGGCGTGCACCGACTGCACGACGACGGACGCCGTCACACCCGCCGACCGGGCGAGGTCGGCGTAGTCCGCCTCGGTGAAGTCGTCGTCGATCGCCGCCATGCTCGTCGGGTCCATCCACGTCTGGGGGTGTCGCGCCCGCACCCACAGGTGGTGGTGGGCGTCCACGACGTCCTGCGGACGGTCCTCCCGGTGTGGCTGGTCGGCTGCGACGGACCTCCTCGCCACGGTCACACCACCCCACGCAGCGGGGCCTCGACGGGCAGGCCGGCGGTCAGGCGCATCGTCGCCGTGGCGTCGCCGAGGCGGACGACGGCCGTCGTGTCGCGGTCCGCCGTGAGGACCGCCCGGTCGAGGGCGCCGCCCGACCACTCCACGTCCACGACGAGCCCGCCCCGGGCGCGCAGCCCGCGGACGGCGCCGTCCCGCCATGACGGCGGCAGGCACGGCAGGAGATGGATCTCCCGGCGCCCCGGGGCGCCCTCCGCGAACCGGTGGCTCTGCACCAGGAGCTCGGCCACCCCCGCCGTGAACCCGAAGTTCCCGTCGATCTGGAACGGCGGGTGCGCGCACAGCAGGCTGCGGTAGACGCCGCCCCCACGGACGGACACCGCGTGGTCGGCCTCGGCCGGCACCGGGCGCAGGAAGTTCTCGACCATGAGCTCGGCGCCCCGGCGGTCGCGCAGCCGTGCACGCAGGTTCAGCCGCCAGGCGAGCGACCACCCGGTCGACTCCGGACCCCGGGCGTCGAGGCTCGCGCGGGCCGCCGCGGCCAGCGCCGGGTCCTGGTCGGGGTCGATCCGGCCGCCCGGGTGCACGCCGTACAGGTGCGACTGGTGCCGGTGCTCGGGCTCGGCCTCGACCAGGTCGGCGAGGTGCCACTCGGCGATGCGGCCGTCCGCCGTCACGCGCTCGGTGGGGAGCCGCTCCAGCACCGCGTCGATCCGGGCGACCAGCTCGGCGTGCTGACGCTCGGCCGCGGGGTCCCCGGTCAGCACGACCGCCGACACCCGGCGTGCGCTCTCCAGCAGGTCCCGCGCCATCGCGAGGTCCGACGTCGTCGACGTCGTCGCCGCGGCCGGGCGGCCGTCGGGGGCGAGGTAGGAGTTCTCCGGGCTCGTGGCCGGGCACGTCCCCAGCGTCCCGTCCGGCAGCTCGACCAACCACCCGAGCACGAAGTCCACCGCACCGGCGATGACCGGCCATGCCCGGAGCAGCGCCGCGTCGTCGCCCAGGAAGTCGTGGTGCTCGACCAGGTGACGGGTCAGCCAGACGCCACCCCACGGCCAGAACGACCACCCCGGGTTGTCCCCGCCCTGCCCGACCGGCTCGGCGAACGCCCATGCGTCGGAGTTGTGGTGCGCGGTCCACCCGGGCTGGTCGTAGAGCTCGCGGGCGGTCGCGCGACCGGCCGCGGCGAGCTGCTCGAGCCAGCGGGTCAGCGGCTCCTGGCACTCCGCGAGGTTCGTGCTCAGCGTGGGCCAGTAGTTCATCTCGGTGTTGATGTTGATGGTGTAGTTCGAGCTCCACGGCGGTCGCGGGGACTCGTTCCAGATGCCCTGCAGGTTCAGCGGGAGGGTCCCCGGGCGTGACCCGGCGATCGTCAGGTACCGGCCGTACTGGAACGCGAGGGCGGCCAGGTCCAGGTCGTCATGGGTCTCGGCGTTGCGGGCGAGCCGGTCGGCCGTGGGCAGGGACCGCTGGGGCGGCCCGTCGACGGGCCCCAGTCGCAGCGCCACGCGGCCGAACAGCGCACCGTGGTCGGCGACGTGCTGCTCGCGCAGCGCGGGCACGCCGGCGTCGGCGGCCGCGGTCAGCCGCTCGTGCGCGACGGCACGCAGCCGGGCGAGGTCGCCGTGGAGCGGGGTGACCGCGTCGGCGTAGTCGCTCTCGGAGGTCAGCAGGACGGTGATCCAGGTCGCGCCGCGGACCTCGACGCCGCCGGGCACGGGGGCGGACCGGCCGTCGGTGCGGACCCGCACGCCGACGGCGCACGTGACGCCGTCCCCGGGGCCCGGGCTCGGGGTCACGCCGGTCCCGGTCGTGGGGACGTAGTCGGGGAGCACGGTCGCCGGCATCCGGACGGCGGCCGACCAGTCGGCGCCGTCCGGCGCGGAGTCCTGCTCGACGCCCGTCAGGGTGTGCACCGAGGTCACCGCGACGTCGACGTCCATCGGGGCGGTACCGGTGCGGTGCAGCACGAGCACGCCGGCGGGGCGGCTGACGAACACCTCCTGCTCGACGGTCCCCGAGCCGGTGCTCCACGTGTGCCCGGCGGTGCCCTCACCGAGGTCGAGCCAGCGCCGGTAGTCGGTCGCCGGGCCGGAGCCCGCCGCGCCGTCGGGCACGGTCAGCCACAGGTCCACGAGCGGCTGGTAGGACTCGACGTACCCGCCTTGGAGCCGCATGACCTGACGCTCGGCCTCCCGCACGTCGCCGTCCGCGAGGGCGGCCCGGGCCGCGCGCAGCACCTCCGGGCCCTCCCCGTCGGCAGGTCGGCACCGCGTACAGGGGCGAGCCGAGGGGACCCGGACCAGCAGGTGTCGTCGTTGATCTGCAGCCGGTCGCGGGCGGTCCCGGCGAACACCATGGCGCCCAGGTGTCCGTTGCCGATCGGCAGCGCCTCCACCCACCCTTCCGGGGGCGAGGTGTACCGCAGGGTCGTCGCCGAGCCAGGGGTCGCGGCGTCGTGGGAGCGGGCGGGGTCTGCCATGTGCGGTGTGTCCTCTGCCGGGTGCCACGGGTGTGGTCGTCGTCGGTCGGGGGTCGTGCGTCGGTGCGCCGGCCGCCTTGGGGCCCGTCGGCCCGTCGGCCTCTCGGTCAAACCACGGCGTCCCGCAGGGTCTGCCGCTGGCGGCCCAGGCCCTCGATCTCGATCTCCATCACGTCGCCCGCCCGGAGGTACGGGAACCGTCCGGACAGGGCCACGCCCTGCGGGGTGCCGGTGTTGACGACGTCCCCCGGCTCGAGCACGAGGTACTGGGACAGGTGCCAGACGAGGTACGGGACGTCGAAGATCATGTCCGCGGTGGAGGAGTCCTGGCGCGGCTCGCCGTTGACCCAGGACCGCAGCCGGAGACCCGCCGGGTCCACCTCGTCGGCGGTGACGAGGGACGGCCCGAGCGGGTTGAAGGTCTCGCACGACTTGCCCTTCGACCACTGCCCGCCCGACTCCTCGAGCTGGTACGTGCGCTCGCTGACGTCGTTGGAGACGGTGTAGCCGGCGATGTGCGCGACCGCCGACCCACGGTCCGGCAGGTAGCGTGCGCGCGCGCCGATCACGACGGCGAGCTCGACCTCCCAGTCCACGGTGGTGGCGCCCGGCGGCACCAGCACGTCGTCGTCCGGCCCGACGACGGTGCCCGGGTGCTTGTGGAAGATGATCGGGGTGGTGGGCGGCTCCGCCCCCGACTCCGCCGCGTGAGCCGCGTAGTTCTGCCCGACGCAGATCACTGCGGCGGGACGAGCGACCGGCGCCCCGCGCCGGAGCGACCGCGCGCCGGTGAGCTCGGGCAGCGCGCCGGCGTCGAGCGCCGCGCGCACCGCCGCGATCCCGCCGCCGGCGAAGAACGCGGGGTCGAGGTCGGCGGTGACGGGGCGCAGGTCGAGCACGGTGCTCCCGTCCTGGACGGCGGGCACCTCGGCTCCGGCGGCGCCGAGTCGCATGAGTCGCACGGGTTCTCCTCCGAGAGGTGTGGTTGGGACGTGGCCGGGCGCGGGCCGGCGAGGTGGTGGCGCGTACCGCGGCCTCAGCCGCGCTGGGAGGCGGCGGCACCGCGCAGGCGCAGCCCGTGCATGCCGCCGTCGACGGCGAGCGCCGTGCCGGTGGTGGAGGTCGCCAGCGGGCTGGCGAGGTAGCACACGGCGTGCGCCACCTCGTCGGGGGTGACCATCCGGCCGGTCGCCTGCCGCGCCTCCATCGCCGCCAGCTCGGCGGCCGGATCCGCGGCGGACGCGATGTGGCCGCGCGCCATCTGCGTGTCGACGGTCCCCGGGTTGACGCAGTTGACCCGGATCCCGTCCCCGACGTGGTCGGCGGCCATGGCCAGCGTCAGCGCCTGGACGGCGCCCTTGGACGTCGCGTAGACGGCGCGGTCGGGCAGGCCGGCCCACGCGGCGATCGAGCACGTGTTGACGACGGCGGCGTGGGCGGAGGCGCGCAGGTGCGGCAGGGCGGCACGCGTGGCCCGCGCGATCCCCAGGACGTTGACGTCCAGGACGCGGAGCCAGTCCTCGTCCGTGCTCTCCTCCACGGTGCCGCGCGCCCCGATGCCGGCGTTGTTGACCAGCACGTCGATCCCGCCCAGGTGGTCGGCCGCCTGGGCGACGGCTGCTCGCACGGCGGCGTCGTCGCGGAGGTCGCCGACGACGCCGAGGGCTCCCTCGGGCACCCCGTCCGTCGTCCGGTCCAGGGACACCACGGCTGCCCCGCGCCGCAGCAGCGCGGTCACGATGGCGGCACCGATGCCGGCGGCGCCGCCGGTGACGACCGCCCGGATCCCGTCGAACTCTCCGCCGGCGCTCCCCGTCTGCGACGTCCGGTCCACTGCGCTCATCCCTGTGCCTCTGCTCTGCCGGCCGACGCCGGCACGTCGTCGGGGTCACCGTTCCGGTCGACCTGCTCGTGAGGGTGCTGGCCGTCCGGGACGGCGTCGCGCGACCGCATGAAGTCCTCCACCTCCAACAGGTGCACGGCCATCCGCACGCGGGCCCGCTCGGGGTCCCGCGCCTCCAGCGCCGCGAGGATGGCCCCGTGCTCGGCATGGGTGCGCTGCAGCGCACCCTCGTCGGACAGCCCGCGCCACAGGCGGCCACGGACCGTCCGGCTCGCCAGGGACTCGACCAACGCGGCCAGCACCGGGTTGCCGGAGCCCATGGCGATCGCGCGGTGGAAGGCGATGTCGCAGCCCATGAGGAGCTCGTGGTCCACCGGCGCACGGCCGAGGACCTCGGTGGCCTCGTCGAGGGCCTGGCGGGCGTGCTCGAGCATCTCGGGGCCCATCGTGCTCGCGGCCATCGCGGCAGCCTCGGTCTCCAGGATGCGTCGCACGACGTGGAAGGACTCGGCGCCACCGGTCTCGCCCTGCAGCTCCACCGCCAGCCCGACGGGGGCGAACAGCATGGAGGGCCCGAGGCTGGTCACGTACGTGCCGTCGCCCTGACGTGTCTCCAGCACACCGAGGATGGCCAGGGCCCGGACCCCTTCGCGGAGCGACCCGCGGGAGACCCCGAGGAGGTCCGCGAGGTCCTTCTCCACCGGGAGCCGGCTTCCCGGCACCAGCTCACCGTCGAGGATCATCCGGCGGATGCCGTCGACGACCTCGTCGCTGCGGGACCGGGGACGCACCCGCACGTCGCTCATCCGGGCACCCGGGTCGACGACGGCGACGTCGCCGTCCGGACCTTCCCGGCACCGGCACCGGCGCTGGCGCTGGCGCTCGTGGGTCGAGCCATGGTTCCCCCGCTGCATTCGTCGGATGACCTGACAGTAGCCCACCACCGAGCGGCATCCGACGCCACGCGAGCGGTCGACCGCGCGCGAACATCGGGACGGACACACCTGAAGTGCCCGCGGAAGAGGTCATATCTCTCGTGGCGCCTCGCGAGCCGGCGGGTGCCGCACGGTCCCGTCACGGCAGCCGGTCCTGGTCCGGCACGAGACCGTCGAGCTCGGCCCACAGGTCGTCCGGGATCGGCACGTGCAGCTGCTCGTGCGTGTCGCGGACGGACGCGACCCGGCCCGCCCCGGTCACCACGGCATCCACGGCCGGGTGGCGGGTCGGGAACTGCAGCGCTGCGGCGCGCAGGGTGACACCTCGGGCCTCGCACGCCGCCGCCATCCGCCGGGCGGTGTCGACCAGCCAGTCCGGCGCCGGCGCGTAGTTGAACGGTGCGCCGGGCCGCGGGTCGGCCAGCAGGCCCGAGTTGAGGACCCCCGCCACGAGCACTCGGACGCCGCGTTCCGCGCAGGCCGCCAGCAGCGTCCGCTCGGCTCGACGGTCCAGCACCGAGTAGCGGCCGGCGATCATCACCGTGTCACTGCAGGGTCTCGCGCACGAAGCGCTCCGCGACCTCGGTGTCGTTGGTGCCGACCCCGAAGCCGGTGATCCGGCCGGCGTCGCGCATCTCGGCCAGGGCCGGCGCCGCCTCCCCGAGGGCCTGAGCCATGTGGTCCTCGGGGTCGTGGACGAAGACGACGTCGACGCGGTCCAGCCCCAGCCGGCCCAGCGACTCCTCGACCGAGCGGCGGACCCCGTCGGTGGAGTAGTCGAGGACCCGGGAGCGGGCGGGCGTCCCGAAGAACCCGTCGGTGCCGTCGACGACCGCGGTGTCGGCCACGAGCAGGCGACCGACCTTGGTGGACACCGTGAAGGAGTCGCGCGGCC
Source organism: Cellulomonas sp. ATA003 (assembly GCF_031582905.1). Lineage (NCBI taxonomy): Bacteria > Bacillati > Actinomycetota > Actinomycetes > Micrococcales > Cellulomonadaceae > Cellulomonas > Cellulomonas sp. ATA003. The sequence goes on along the minus strand of NZ_CP133990.1, from coordinate 513,912 downwards.
TGTCCCGCAGGAACTCGCCCAGGTACTCCTCGGACTGCCCGACGCCGTAGTGCGGTGCGGTGTCGAAGCTCCGGACGCCGAGGTCCCACGCCGCCCGGAGGGCGGCGTGGGCGTCCTCGCGCGTGACCGGTCGGTACAGGCCGCCGAGCGCCGCGCAGCCGAAGACCGAGGTCACCGCGCCTCCTCCGTCAGGTCCCACACCACGGGCAGGCCCGCGTCTCCGCCGGCCTGCGAGTAGTCGTGGGTGACCTCCTGCATGGTCGCCATACGCCGTTGCCAGGCGATGTTGACCGGCAGGTGCTCGAGGTCGGCCAGGAGCCCGGCGTAGTCCTCGCACTCGAGCACGTGGAACAGGTCCTGCCCGCTGCGCCAGATGGTCCACTCGGTGGCTCCGGCGGCGCGGATGGCTGCGACCAGCTCCGGGGGACCTCCCGGTGCGCCGCGTCGTACTCCTCCTTCCGTCCGGCCGTCACGCGGGTGTGCAGGGCAACACGCATCGTCGGCTCCCTCCCCGGCCCCGAGGCCCTCACGCCTGCTGCACGACGACGGGGCCGGGACGGCCCTCGGCCGGCTCGACGACGAGGGCGCCGTCGTCCCGGACGGCAGCGGTTCCCCACGACGGCTCGACGCTCGTCACCGGCTGACCCGGGCGGGTCCAGCCGGTCACCACGACCGGCTCGGTACCACCGTCCGGCCGGTCGACGAAGCAGACCTCGCCGCCGTCGGTCCGGATCGCCCGCGCCCACCCGTCTCCGGCGGCCTCCGGCTCCGTCGACGCACGTTGCGCCCCGACGAGCAGCGGCTTGGCGACCCGCATCCACCGGCCCATGACGGTCAGCGCCTCGAGCTGGTTCCCCGGGATGGTGCCGTCCGCCTTCGGGCCGATGTTCAGCAGGAAGTGCCCGCCGCGCGACACCACGTCGGTCAGGTGGCGGGCGATCCCCGGGCCGTCCAGGCAGTGCTCGGGTCCCTCGACCTGGTTGTAGCCGAAGGACAGCCCGATGCCGCGGTTGTTCTCCCACTGCTCCTCGGTCTCCGACTCCCGCCCGAGCTGGTACTCGCTGGTGGCGTAGTCGTGGTGCGGGACACCCCACCGGTCGTTGACGACGCCCTGCGGGTTGCGGGCGTAGAAGCTCTCGAACAGGGTGCCCAGGCCGTGCTCGCCGAAGTGCTTGCCCTCGTCGGGCCACTCGATGTCGTTCCACAACACGTCGGGCTCGTAGCGGTCGATCAGGTCCCGCACGTGCTCGTACGCGTATCGGGCGTACTCGGCGTCCTTGGGCCGCCCGGAGCCGTGGACGCTCTCGAAGGTCACGTGCGGCGGCATCGGCCGCACGTGCCAGTCCAGCCCGCCCGAGTAGTACAGGCCCAGGTGGATGCCTCGCTCCTTCGCCGCGGCGCTGATCTCGCCGATGAGGTCGCGCTGCGGGCCGCGATGCACGGTGTTGCGGGTGCCGGTACCCGGGGCGTCCCACAACCCGATCCCGTCGTGGTGCTTCGTGGTCGGGACGACGTAGTCCGCGCCACATCCGGCGACGACGTCCATGAGCGCGCCGGCGTCGAAGCTCTCCGCCTTCCACATGTCCAGCAGGTCGTCGTACGCCAGGTCGCCGTAGGTCTCGCGGTGGTGCCGCTGCGCCGGGCTGCCGTCGATGCGGATGCTGTTGTCGTACCACTCCGCATACGGGTTGTGGGCGAACCACTCCTCCTCGGCGACCGTCCCGAGCTCCCCGGTCGGCTCCCCCACGCGGGGACCGAGTACGCGCCCCAGTGGATGAAGATGCCGAACGGTGCCTTGCGGAACCACTCCGGGGTGGGTCGGCTCAGGGAGTCCCAGCGGGCGCGGTCGGTCATCGTGTTCCCCTTCGGTATGCGTGTGGTTCGTGCGGTGGGTCGTGCGGGTGGTCGCGCGGGTGGTCGCGCGCGTTGCGGTGCGGGTGCGTTGCGGTGGGGGTGCGGCGGTCGGCGGACGTCAGCGCCCGCCGAAGCCACCGAGGTTGATGCCCTTGGCGAGCTGCCTCTGCATGGCCAGGACGATGAGCAGGCTCGGGACGACGGCGAGGGTGGCCGCCGCCATCAGCGGCCCCCAGTCCGTCCCGCGCTCCCCGAGAACATCTGCAGGCCGAGCGGGATCGTCGCCCGCTCCGCGCTGTTGATGACGATGAGCGGCCACAGGAAGCTGTTCCAGTACTCGATGAAGATGAACGCCCCCACGACGCTCAGCGGCGCGCGCAGCAGCGGCGTGATGACGTGCCAGAGGATGCGGATCTGGCCGGCCCCGTCCAGCCGCGCGGCCTCCTCGTAGTCGCGCGGCAGCGTGAGCAGGAACTGCCGGAGCATGAAGGCGCCGAACGCGCCGAAAGCGAACGGCACGATGAGGACCGCGTAGGTGTCCACCAGCCCCGCCCGGTTGGCCATGATGTACAGGGGGACGATGAGCACCTCCTGCGGCAGGACGAGGCTGCCGAGGAAGATGAGGAAGAAGCGGTCGCGGTACCGGAAGGTCAGTCGGGAGAACGCGTAGGCCGACAGCAGGGAGACCACCATGGCCAGAAGAGCCCCCGTGGCGGCCACGAAGAAGGTGTTGAGCATGATGCGGGCGAACGGGATGGACGTCCAGACGGTGGCGTAGTTCGACCACTGGACCGACGAGCCGACCAGGCTGCCGCCGCTGGACAGGACCTCCATGCTCGGCTTGAGGGAGCTCGCCAGCATCCACACGAACGGGGCGAAGAAGACGGCCCCGACGACGATGATGCCCACCCGGCTCACGACGGTCCCGGCCGAGGGCGACGTCCTGCGCTGGTCAGCTCTCATAGTTCACCCACCGCTTCTGGCCCACGAACTGCAGCGCCGTGATCAGCATGACGAACACGAACAGCACCCAGGCGAGCGCCGAGGCGTAGCCGAGATCGTTGAACGAGAACCCCTGGCGGTACAGGTACAGCACCAGGGTGTTCGTGGCGTCACCGGGCCCGCCGTTCGTGAGCATGTACGGCTGGGTGAAGACCTTGAAGGCACCGATGACGGTCATGATCGTGCAGAAGAAGACCGACGGTGACAGCATCGGGAAGATCACCTTGGCGAAGCGGCCCCACCCGGTCGCGCCGTCGATCAGCGCCGCCTCGAGGACGTTCGGGCTGATGTTGTTGAGGCCGGCCGACAGGACCACGATGTTGTAGCCGATGCCCTGCCAGATCGACATCGCGATCAGCGACACCATCGCCAGGGTCGAGTCGCCCAGCCACGACGGACCGTCGATCCCCACCAGCGCCAGCACCGAGTTGACGAGCCCGCCGTCGTCGAGCATCAGGCGCCACACCAGGGCGTTCGCCACCATCGGCACCACGACCGGGACGAAGAACAGCACCCGGAAGAACGGCGCCCACGACCCCAGGCGCTGCAGCCAGACCGCAATCGCGACCGCGAGCACGAGGTTCAGCGTGGTGTAGGCCACGGTGAACAGCACCGTGTTGCCGAGCACACGCCAGAACTGCGGGTCGCTGGCGAGCATGTAGGTGTAGTTGTCCGCCCCGACGAACTCCGGCGCGCCGAACAGCGGCCACCGGAACAGGCTGATCGCGAGCGAGGCGACCAGCGGGACGACGATGAAGATCACGAACCCGGTCATGCCGGGCGCGAGGTACTTCAGCGCGAGCCGCCCGTCGCCCGCCGGGGCGACCCGGCCCGCTCCGTCGCTCGCCGGACCGTCCTGCGGCGCCACCGCCCCCACGCGGCACGGTGGCCGTCGGGGCGGTGGTCATCGCACCGATTCCTGCACGTCCGTGAGGATCTCCTCCGCGGTGCGGTTGCCGCGGTAGCCGTCGCTGGAGTACCGCGTGAAGGCGGTCTCGACCTGGTTCCAGTCGGCCGTGGTCTCCAGGGGCGCGCCGTTCGCGAGCAGTGCTTCGACGACCGCGACGTCGGACTCCGGCTTGCCCTCGGCCCACGCGTCCAGCGAGGCCTCGACCGACGGCACGGTCCCGCGGTTCCGGCCGACCTCACCGACGACCTCGGGCGTGGTGATCTTCATGATGGTGGCGAACGCAGCCTCCGGGTCGTCGCACGACTGCGAGATCCCGAACCCGGAGCCCTGGATGAAGCCCCGCGGCTCGCCCGAGTCCGAGGGCACGACGGCGATCCCCACCTCGGCCTGCGTGCCGCTGCTGAGGGTCTCGTAGAACCACGGGCCCTCGATGAGCATGGCCGCGTTGCCGGCCATGAACTCCTGGAGGTGCACGTCCACCGGGTCACCGGACTGCGGGGCCTCCGCCACGCCGTGCTCGGCCACGAGGTCGAAGGCCCACTGGATCTCCTCGACGAACTCGGGGTCGGTCAGGGTCAGCTCACCGTCCTGCACGGCGGTGTGACCGTTGGCGAACGCGATCGGGACGCCCGGGCCACCGGTGAAGGCGGGGGGCACGGCGGTCCCGTAGACGCCGTCGGTCGTCAGCGCCTCGAGGTCCTCGAGGAACTGGTCGGTCGTGTAGTCGAGGGTCGGCTCGGCCACCCCCGCGGCCGCGAGCAGGTCCTTGTTGTAGTAGAGGACGACCGGCTCGGCGTCGTACGGGATGGCACGGAGCGTCCCGTCGAGGGTCATCCCCTCGATCATGGCCTCGTTGTACATGCTCACGTCGAGGCCGGCGTCCTCGGCGAGGTCGTCGAGCGGCATGAGGATCTCGGCGAGCTCCTGCGCGCGCGCGGCCTGCGTGGTGAGGATGCACGGGGCGTCCGAGGCGGCCATGCGCGTGCGCACCGCCGTCCAGTAGTCGGGGTAGGAGGGCCCCTCCATCTCGAGCGTGAAGTCCGGGTCCTCCATCTGGGCGGCGGTGACGAACGCCTGCCACTGCTCGCGGTCGCCCTCGTTGCTGATCCACGTGTACATCGAGGACGCGGCGGCCGAGGCCCCGCCGCCGGCGGTCTCGCCGGTGCCGCCGGCGCCGCTGCCGCCGTCCCCGCACGAGGTGAGAAGCACGGTGGCCAGGCCGGCGGCACCGAGTGCGGTCATCTTCTTCGAGTTCATGCCGACTCCTTCGTCGATCGGGCAGGGCACGGGCCGTCGGAGGCTCGTGGTGGTGCGGTCAGTGCCGGACGGGCACGACCAGGTCTCGACCGTCGCGACGCCGGACGGGCGCGGGACGGGTGGCAGCGCGGGGCACGCGACCCCGCCCTCCTCCCGACGTCGTCCACGACGTCGATGGCGCCGAGGCCGATCACGCCACGGCCCCCTCTCGACGACGGCGCCGGGCGCTGCGTCGTGCGCTGCGTCGTGCCGCCAGACCCGACCGTCCGGGTAGGTGTGGGCCTCGATCGAGGACCGCTTCATGCGGGCGCTCATCCCGGGTGCACTCGGCGCCCGGTACCGCCCGCGCTCGATGCGCACCGGGTCGACGAAGTGCTCGTGGAGGTGGTCGACGTACTCCACCGCGCGGTCCTCCAGACTCCCGGAGATGGCCACGAAGTCGGCCATCGCCAGGTGCTGGACGAGCTCGCACAGCCCCACACCACCGGCGTGCGGGTAGACGGGCACCCGGAACTTGCGAGCGAGGAGCAGGATCGCGAGGTTCTCGTTCACACCGCCCACACGGGTCGCGTCGATCTGGATGAGGTCCACCGCGCCGGCCTGCATGAGCTGCTTGAACACCGTGCGGTTCGGCGTGTGCTCGCCGGTGGAGACGGGTACGCCGACACGGGAGCGGATCGCCGCGTGGGCGAGGATGTCGTCCGGGCTGGTGGGCTCCTCGATCCAGGCGAGGTCGTAGGGCTCCAGCGCCGACATCCAGCGCACGGCGTCCTCGACGTCCCATCGCTGGTTGGCGTCGACCGCGAGGCGGACGTCCGGACCGACGGCGTCCCGCGCGACCGCCAGGCGCCGGACGTCGTCGTCCAGCGAGAGCCCCACCTTGAGCTTGATGGTGCGGTAGCCCTCGGCCACCGCCTGGCGGCACAGGACGGCGAGCTTCTCGTCGGAGTACCCGAGCCAGCCCGGCGACGTCGTGTACGCCGGGTACCCGTGCTCCTCGAGGTACGCACGCCGGTCGCTGCGGCCGTCCGCCGCCTCCCTCAGCATGGCGAGGGCCTCGTCGGGCGTCAGGGCATCGGACAGGTACCGCCAGTCGATGCAGGACACGATCTGCTGCGGCTTCATGTCCGAGATGAAGCGCCACAGCGGCTTGTCGGCGCGCCGGGAGGCCAGGTCCCACGCCGCGTTCACCACCGCGCCGATCGCCATGTGCATGACGCCCTTCTCGGGCCCCAGCCAGCGCAGCTGGGAGTCATCGGTGAGCCGACGCGAGAACGCACCGAGGTCGTCGCACACCTCGTCGAGGTCCAGGCCGACGACGTGGTGCGCGAGCGCCGAGATCGCCACCGTCTGCACGTCGTTGCCGCGACCGATCGTGAAGACCAGGCCGTGCCCCTCCAGGTCCGCCCCGTCCGGCGCTGCCGCCTCGTCGGTCCGCAGGACGACGTAGGCCGCCGAGTAGTCGGGGTCCGGGTTCATGGCGTCGGAGCCGTCCAGCTGGCGCGACGTCGGGAACCTGACATCCCGGGTCTCGAGTGCCGTGATCGTGGCCATGTGTGCGTGGGTGTCCTTCCATGGCACGGGCGGCTGCGCGCGGGGCGTCCTTGCTCCACGGGCCGCTGTGCGGGCCTTCTATGATTAGACGTTTGATGTATAGCACGCTCAGCCTGCTGCACACCAGGCCCCCAGCGAGACCTCCCCGGCGCCGGATGCGCGCCGGGACATTGGTGCCCGGTGACTCCAGATGGCAACGTCGGCGCAGGTCGCGCGCGCGAGCTGGCTACCGGCACGGATCGCGCTGGCCCGCGGTGGCGCACGGTCGACCGGCTCGATGCCCAGCAAGCCTGCCCGCTCAGACCTCTGATGTTCCTCGCGGACATGCGCTCGCGCGGACCGACGCCGGACCCGCCCCTCAGTCTGGCGGCGGCCGCGATCGATGCTGGTCCGCGCTCGCCGCCCACCTCCGCCCCCCAGCGCGACCATGTCGCGTGCCGACTGTTGATACTGTCGGTGAGAGATCTGATGAATAACCGTCGGCGCGGCGGTCCCCACGCTCCCGGTCCCGGTGGAGCCGCACCGCCGTGCATCGAGTCGTGTCCTGCGAGGGTGGAGATGTGATGAGAGCCGTTGAGGTCGTGAGCCCCGGCGAGATCGCCGTCGTCGAGCGAGCGAGACCCGCTCCCGGCCCGGGTGAGGCGCTGCTGCGCGTGCGGTACGCGGGCATCTGCGGTTCGGACCTGCAGACGGTCGCAGGGACGCAGCCCTTCGCGACGTATCCCCGCGTCCCGGGGCACGAGTTCTCCGCTGAGGTGGTCGACGTCAACGGGCACGCGCCCCACCTGCGCCCCGGGCTGCTCGTGGTCGGCAACCCGTACTTCAACTGCGGGGCGTGCTACCCCTGCCGTCGTGGACGGGTGAACTGCTGCGAGCAGAACGAGACGATGGGTGTGCACCGCGACGGGGCCTTCCAGGAGTACATCGTGATGCCCGTCGAGCGGCTGCACCCGGCCACCGGCGTCGATCCGCAGATCGCGGCCATGGTCGAGCCCTTCTCGATCGGGTGGCACGCGATGAAGCGGGCGCGGGTCGTCGAAGGACACCGGGTGCTGGTGATCGGCGCCGGCGCGATCGGCATGCTGACGATGGTCTCCGCCCAGGCGATGGGCGCCGACGTGTGGATCGCCGACGTCCTGCCGGAGCGCCTGGAGGTCGCGGCAGCCATGGGCGCCCGGGGCACCTACGACCTGCGCCGGACCGACGTCGGGAAAGCCGTGACGGCTGCGACCGGCGGCGACGGCTTCGACGTCGTCGGCGAGGCGACCGGGCTCCCGGTCAGCCTGCTCAACGCCATCGAGGCGGCAGCCTTCGGGGGCGTCATCGCTCTCATCGGGAACGGCACGCGCGACGTGACCCTGAACCAGTCGGTCCTCATCAAGAAGGAGCTCGACGTCGTGGGGTCCCGCAACAGTCTGGGTGCGTTCGGTCCCCTGCTGGAGCTCCTCCGCAGACGCACGGTGGACATCGCACCGGTCCGCACCTCGGTCCGCCGGTTCACCGAGGTGGTGGACGCCATGGAGGGCCTGCGTGAGCATCCTGCGCGCAACATCAAGGTCCTCATCGACTTCTGACCTGCTCGGACCCGCACCCACCCGCCGTCGTCCCCGGTGCCGCCTCCTCCTCCCACGGGAGGAGGGCGCCGCCGGCCGGATCTCCTCCGCCGGCAGGTGCTGGGCACCCCGACCGTCTCCGTAGCGTCGCCGACGGACGCCCAGCCGGCCGCCGTCCGAGGACAGGGAGACGCCATGATCGAGGTGGAGGCGCTGACCAAGCGCTACGGGAGCACGACGGCGGTGGACGGGCTGACCTTCACCGCCCGGCCCGGGACGGTCACCGGCTTCCTGGGGCCCAACGGCGCAGGCAAGTCCACGACGATGCGCGTCGTCGTCGGGCTCGAGCGCCCGACGTCCGGCACGGCGACCGTCGCCGGTCACCGGTACGCCGACCTGCCCGCGCCGCTGCACGCGGTGGGCGTGATGCTCGACGCCCGCTCGGTGCACCCGGGCCGCACGGCGTACAAGCACCTGCTCGCGATGGCGCAGACCCACGGCATCGGCAAGGCCCGCGTGCGCGAGGTCATCGCGCAGACCGGTCTGGAGCCGGCGGCCGACCGCCGCGCGGGCACGTTCTCGCTCGGGATGGGGCAGCGGCTCGGCATCGCCGGGGCGCTGCTGGGCGACCCGGCCACGCTGGTCCTCGACGAGCCGGTCAACGGCCTCGATCCCGACGGCGTGCTGTGGGTGCGGCGGCTGGTGCGCGAGCTCGCAGCCGAGGGCCGCACGGTGCTCCTCTCGTCGCACCTCATGCACGAGCTCGCGCTGTGCGCCGACCGGGTCGTGATCATCGGTCGCGGGCGGCTGTTGGCCGACGCCACGGTCGCCGAGATCGTCGACCGCTCGGAGCGCGCCGGCGTCGTGCGGGTGCGGACGACCGACCCCGAGCCGCTGGCCCACGAGCTCGTCTCCGTCGGGGCGGACGTCGCGCCGCAGGGGGCGGGGTCCTGCACGTGCGGGGCGCGTCGGTCGACGACGTCGGTACCGCCGCACGCCGGTGCGGGGTGACCGTCCTGGAGCTCGGCACCGAGTCGGGGACGCTCGAGGAGGCGTACCTGCAGCTGACGGGGGACGCCGTCGAGTACCGCGCGGTCGACGCCCGGGGTGGTGCCCGATGAGCGCCGCGACGCGCGCGCCGTACCGCGGCCGGGCCGCGACGCCCACACTCGCGGGCCCGACGTTCCCCTCCGTCGTCGCGTCCGAGTGGACCAAGCTGACCTCGCTGCGCTCGCCGTGGTGGACCGCTGCCGTGACGGTCGTGGTGACCGGCGCGATCACCTACCTCAGCGCCCAGGCGTCCTCGACGGACCCCGGCTTCCAGCCCACCGGGTCGGTCTCCACGGGCCTGCTGCTGGGCCAGATCGGGCCGCTCGTCCTGGGGGTGCTGGTCGGGGCCGGCGAGTTCCGCACCGGCGCCTTCCGGACGACGTTCACCCTGGTGCCCCGGCGCCTGCCGGTGCTCGCCGCACAGACGCTGGCCGTGACGGTGTTCGCGCTCGTCATGGCCGTGCTCGCGACGGCCACGAGCGTCCTGGCGCTCGTGCCCGCAGCAGCGTCGCGCGACCTCCCGCTCGAGCTGACCGCCGGCGACACCCCGGGGGTCCTGCTCGGCATGGTGCTGTTCGGGGTCGGGCTGGCGCTCCTCGGGTTCTCGCTGGGCGCGCTGCTCCGCCGGACCGTCCCGGCCATGCTCACGACGCTCGTCGTGGTGCTGATCCTGCCCGTCGTCCTCTCGCTGGCGAGCGACCCGCTGCTGGGCGGCGCCGACCCGTCCTCGCTCGCCGCGACCGACGAGGTCGTCGGGACGACGGCCGTCGGCTGGCTCCTGGCTGCCACGCCCGGCGGCGCCGCCCAGCTCATGACGGTCCCCGCCTCGGCCGGCTCGGTGCCCGGCACACCCGACCTGGGGCCGGTGGGCGGCGGCCTCGTCCTCGCGGCCTGGGTCGTCACCACACTCGTGGCCGCGGCCGTGCGCCTGCGCAGCCGGGACGTGCGATGACGACCGCCACCCCGGCGCCCCGGGCAACGCACCGCGCGGCACGCGGGGCTCCCGCCCGGACGGGGCCCACCCCGGCCCGGGTGCTCCGCGCGGAGTGGACCAAGCTCACGAGCGTGGGCTCGAACGCCTGGCTCGCGCTGGGCACGGTCCTCGTCACGGCGGGCGTCGCGTACGGGCTGGGCCTGTTCGTCCGGCCCGACGACGGCCGGTCCGGGTCCTGGGTGGTCACCTCGGGCCTCCTGGTCGCCCAGCTCGGGTCACTGGTCCTCGGCGCGGGGGTCGGGACGTCGGAGCACACGACCGGGACGGCACGGACGACCTTCGCCGCCGTCCCCCGCCGCCTTCCCGTCCTCGCCGCGCAGGTCGGGGTCACGGCGGCCGCCGCGCTGGTCACGGCGCTCGCCGCGCTGGGCGCCTCGGTCCTCGCGACGACACCGGCGCGCGCCGGTGACGCCCCCGGGCTCGACCTGTCCGTGCCGGGGACGTCCCGGGCGCTGGTGGGCTTCGTCGTGGCGTGCGTGGCGGTCGCCCTGCTCGGGCTCGGCCTGGGCGCTGTGCTGCGCCGCCCCGCCGACGCGCTCGTCGCCGGGGTGGTGCTCGCCGTCGTCGGTGACCACCTGCTCGCGGCCAACCCCGGCCGCGTCACCGACACCATCCGCGCGCTCCTGCCGTCGTCCGGGGCCCGGCTCGCGCAGGACGACGCCGCGCTCGCGGCGCTCGACGCGGCGACGCGCGGCCCCCAGCTCGGGGCGTGGGGCGGCGGGGTCGTCCTCGGTGCGTGGGTCCTCGTGGTGCTCGCCGCGGCGGCGTACCGGCTGCGCCGCCATGACGTCCGCTGACCGTGCCGGCACCCGGTTGGTCGGGCGACCGGCCGCGCGGGTACCGAGCCCCGCCTCCGGGCCCGCGTCAGGGACCACACCGGAGCCGGGATGGGAGAGTGGGACGGTGCCGACCCGACGTGCCACCCTGACGCGGACCGGAGGGTCCGGCGCGACCAACGCGCCGCCGGATCCGCCGCTCACCGAGGCGCAGGTCAGCGGCGGCAGCCCGGTCGCGCGGCTCATCCAGGCCCACCCGTGGGTCATGGACCTCGCCGTCGCCGCCGTCATCCTGCTCATCGGCCTCGTCGGGTCCATGTTCGTCTGGCAGGCAGCCGACGGCGCCCAGGCCCTCGGCCTCTACCCCCGCGACGAGGACGTGGCCACCCCGATCACCGCCACCTGGCTCCTCGGCGCCGCGGCCGGTGCCGCCCTGCTGCTCCTGCGCCGCGCGGCACCGATCACCGTCACGGTCCTGCTGACCGGCGTGGCCGTGCTCTCCCTGCTCGTCGCGGGTGTGCTCGGCGCGCTCGGCGCCTGCGTCGCGTGCGCCCTCTACAGCGTCGCGGCGGTCCACCGCACGCTCACCACCTGGGTCGTCCTCGGGGTCGTCCTGACGGCCCTCACCCTCGCGCTGTGGCGCTGGCAGGACCTCGGGCTCATCGAGGTCATCTCGTGGTTCAGCGCCGGGACCGGCACGTCGTGGGAGCCGACGCGCTACCTGGAGCAGCCGCTGTTCTCGCCGGGCCGACGCATGGGGTCGGTGCTCCTGCTGCTCGCGCTCGGGCTGCTCGGCGTCGCCGTGGGTTCGGCCGCCCGGGCCCGCCGACTGCACGCGCAGGACCTCGTCGAGCGCTACCGGGCGCTGGCCCGCGAGCGCGACCAGAGCGCCGCCCTGGCCCGCGCCGCCGAGCGCGCGCACATCGCACGCGAGATGCACGACGTCGTCGCGCACAGCCTGTCGGTCATGGTCGCCCTCGCCGACGGCGCCGACGCCGCCTTCGAGCGCGCCCCGGCAGGGTCCCGGGACGCCGTGCGCCAGGTCGCGCGCACCGGCCGGTCCGCGCTGGCCGACATGCAGCGTGTCCTCGGCGCGCTCGGTCCGGGGGCCGACCACGAGGACCATGGCGTCGCTCCCACGGAGGTCGACCTGTCCACCGTCGTGCACCGCTTCGGGACCGCGGGGATGCCGGTCACCGCGACCGGTCTGGACACCACGCTGCCGGACGACACGTCGGTGCGCCTCGCCGTCACCCGCATCCTCGGGGAGGCGCTGACCAACGTGCTGCGGCACGCGCCGGGGGCGGCGTCTGTCGAGGTCGCGGTACGCCGCACGCCCGACACGGTCGAGGTGGAGGTCGTCGACAGCGGCGGCACCCGCACCGGTGACGGTCCCGGGACCGGCCGCGGCCTCGTCGGCATGCGCGAGCGGGCCGCGCTGCTCGGCGGGTACGTCGAGGCCGAGCCCCGCGCGGGCGGCGGCTGGCGGGTGCGAGCGGTGCTGCCGTCGTCGCCGGTGTGGTCGCAGGAGCGGTCGCAGGAGCGGTCGCAGGAGGGGCACGGACGATGACGACGGTGCTGCTCGTGGACGACCAGGCGCTGCTGCGCGTCGGCTTCCGGCTCGTCCTCGAGTCCGAGCCGGACCTCGAGGTGGTCGGCGAGGCCGCCGACGGCCGGGTCGCGCTCGAGCAGGTCGGCGCCCTGGCCCCCGACGTCGTCCTCATGGACATCCGCATGCCCGGCATGGACGGCATCGAGGCGACCCGGCACATCGTCGCCGAGCACCCGGCTTCGCGCGTGCTGGTGCTCACGACCTTCGACGTCGACGACCTCGCGTTCGCCGCGCTGCGCGCCGGTGCCAGCGGCTTCCTGCTGAAGTCGGCCCGCCCGGACGAGCTCGTCGACGCGATCCGCACGGTCGCCGCGGGGACCGCGGTCGTCGCCCCGCGCGTGCTGCGCCGGATGCTCGACCTCTTCGCGCCCCACCTGCCCGCCACCGGCGAGGCGGGCCACCACGACGCCACCTCCGGCGACGGCCCGGACCCCCGCCTGCGCGTGCTCACCCCGCGCGAGCTCGACGTCCTGCGCCTCATCGCGCACGGCGCGTCGAACGCGGAGATCGCGGCCGAGCTCGTCGTGTCGGAGACCACGGTGAAGACCCACGTGGGGAACGTGTTCGCGAAGCTCGGGGCACGGGACCGCGTGCAGGCCGTGATCATCGCCTACGAGTGCGGGCTGGTCGGAAGCGGTGCGGCACGCCACTGAGTCCCCAGCACGACGAAGGCCCTCTCGATCCGCAGATCGAGAGGGCCTTCGTCGTGCTACTTGAGTAGCGGGGGCAGGATTTGAACCTGCGACCTCTGGGTTATGAGCGACGCAACCTTGCCCAATGCGGTGCGCACGGCTAGCGTCGATAGCGACATCTTCGCAGGTCAGGCGCCATATTGCTGTCCGTCGGCGTCCGGCCGCGTACGGGCTCGTACGGGTGCGGCTGCTGACCAACTGCTCACCAGAGGAGGCTCGATGGGCTGGGTCGTCGAGCGGTCCAGGCAACGCGGACGGCGGTACACGGCTGTCTACCGCGACACCCACGGGCACCTGCGCTCCGCCGGCACGTTCGACTCCCGCCGAGAGGCGGAGCGTGCAGCGATGCGGGCCGAGGACAAGATCACCGACGGGACGTGGATCGATCGCCGTGCGGGCCGGGTGACGTTCCGGACGTATGCCGAGGACGTCTGGCTGCCGTCACGCCACCTCGAGGTGTCGACGCTCGCGGCGTATCGCTCCTACCTGCGTCGGCACTTCATCCCGTTCTTCGGCGAGATGCGGCTGGCGCAGATCACCGCGTCGAACGTGCAGACGTGGGTCCGGTCTGCGCTCGACCAGGGCCTGTCCCCCCGATCGATCGCCAAGTACCACGTGCTACTGCACTCGATCTTCGCCCGCGCGGTCCGGGACCGGCTCATCGCCTTCAACCCGTGCGAGAGCACGGAGCTGCCGAAGGTGGTGACCAAGAAGGCTCGGACCCTGACACCTGAGGAGTACTCCGCCGTCCTGGCGGAGGTTCCGCCGAGGTTCAAACCCTTGGTCATGACGGCGATCGAGACCGGGCTCCGATGGGGCGAGCTCGTCGCTCTCCGACCGCGGCACGTCGACTTCCTCCGCCGAACGATCACCGTCGAGGAGACCATCGTCGAGGTCTCGCGCAAGGACTCCCCCACCGGCGAGCGCCTCATCGTCAAGCCCTACCCGAAGGACGACGAGCCCCGGACGCTTCGCGTGTCGCAAGGCCTGCTCGACGTTCTCGCGGTGCGCATCGCCGAGCTCGGCCTGGCTCGTGACGATCTGCTCTTCCCGTCGCGTGAGACCGCCGGAGGCCAGCCGCTCTCGCGCGCGACGTTCAACACACGGCACTGGAGGCCTGCGGTCGAGCGCTCTGGGGTCGACTTCGCTGTGCGCATGCACGACCTACGACATGCGCACGCGTCCTGGCTGCTCGCGGGCGGCGCCGACCTCAAGTCGGTCATGGAGCGCATGGGGCACGCGCAGATCATGACGACGCAGCGGTACCTCCACACGCTTCCCGAGGCGCAGGACGAGGCGCTCGCCGCCTTCGAAAGAGTTCGAACGCGGTAGCAAGTTGCGGTCGCACTGACCTGACACGAGCGGGGAGAGCTCCGAGCCCTGGCCTATCCCCGGGGCTCTTCTTCAACGGAACTTCATGGGATGACTGTGATGCCTACAGTGCTTCACGACGATGTTCTTCCTCGGGGCGGGCAGACCTGCTCGCGCACGTGAGGAGAACTGATGAAGCACCACATCCGCCGGCGTGCTCTCGCTGGAGTCATCGCCTTGACCAGTGCAACGGTCCTGATCGGGTGCAGCTCATCCGAGGGTCCCTCGGCCTCGGAGGACGCTGCGGCGATCAAGGACGGTGCACCTCCGGTGGGCTCGCCCGTGGAGGGGACGATCTGGGTTGCCAACGAGGAGGGCGGCAGCCTGAGTGCCATCGACGTCGCGACGAGCCGCGTGGTAGCGACGGTCGACGGTGTCGACAGTCCGCACAACGTCCAGGCCAGCCCGGATGGTGCGACGGTCTGGGCGGTGAGCGGCCACCGGAACGCCGTGGTCGCCCTCGACGCCGCGACGTTGGAACTCGTCGGCACGCAAGCCACTGGCGCGGGTCCAGCACACGTCGTGGTGAGCGCGGACGGGCAGAGGGCGTACGTGACCAACGCCGGCGACGGCACGCTCACCGCCTACCAGACATCAGACCTGGCATCGCTCGGATCGGTGAGGCTGAGCAATGGACCCCATGGACTTCGCGCAACGGCTGACGGGACGACGCTGGTCGTCGCCAACACGGCCGCAGGCGGCGTGGACGTGGTGGACGCTGCGACGTTGTCGGTCCGCGCCAGCATCCCGGTGGGCTCGTCTCCGGTTCAGGTAGCGGTGGACGGCGACGGCGAGTTCGCCTACGTGAGCCTCGCCGGCGAGAACGCCGTGGCGAAGGTCGACCTCGACGGGTTGAAGGTCGTGGCTACGGTCGCGGTCCCGAGTGCGCCTGTGCAGCTGTACCTGTCCGAGGACGGCACGACGTTGCTCTCGGCCGACCAGGGCACCGAGACGGCACCGGGGCGCACGCTGTCGGTGATCGATCCCTCCGAGATGACCGTGGTTGCGAGCATCGAGACGGGCGCAGGTCCCCATGGGGTGGTCATGGACCCGACGGGGGCCATGGCGTGGGTCACCAACATGTACGACGACACCGTCTCCGTGGTTGATCTCAGGACGAAGGAGATCGTGGCGACGGTGCCGGTGGGGGACAAGCCGAACGGCATCTCGTTCAGCGCGCTGTCCATTCCTGCGGCGTCGCCCACGCTCGCCGAGGTCGCCGTCCCGGACTACGCCGAGGCGGACGCGGGCGCCGAAGAGGGACACGAGGGGTCGCACGACCACGGGTGATCGCGGTCCCGAGCGTGGCGGGGACTCCCGGTGCGCGCCACGCTCATGGTCGGCTCTGGCGCCCCGAGCCCGAGGGGCTTTCGCGGGCCGAGCACGCTTAGGCGGCGCCACAGTGACGTGCGGTCGATGGCGTGCCTAGTATCGGGGCGCTCCCGACGTGGTCCAGAGTGGCCAGACGCGGACGCCGAGTCCTGCCACCGTCGAAGGTCCAGAGCTTCAGCGCGATGGCAGGAGTGGGGGAACCACGTTCTTCCGGGCACCGTGGCGGTGTCCTTGGGGTGAAGCCGGTCGCTCATCGACCGGCCGGGCTGCTCCGGCCCGAACCCGACAGCTCACCCCGCAGGCGGTAGGAGGGCTCCGCATGCCTGCAGGTCACACTCGCGCACGTCATCGCGCGCCCGGGCGCCCGACGACACCGGTGTCGATGGCCGCTTGCGTGGTCGCCGACAGGGCGGTGGCGACCGGCCGCCGCACCGCCGTGGCGGCCGCCTCGTCCGGCCTTGTCGTCTCGATGCTGGCCGCTCCGGCGTCGGCCGACAGCGGCACGCATGTGCCGGCCGTGGACACCAGCGCCCTGACTGCATCGGCGCGCGCAGCGCTGGCCACGTCGCCTGTGGTGTCGGTGCCCGCGGAAGCGACCTGGGCCTTCGACGTCCCGGCCATCACGGTTGTCGCGGACCCTCCGCCTCCGCCGTCAGCTCCTGAGCCGGAGCCGGAGCCCGCGCCCTCACGCAGCCAGGCACGTGAGGCAGCGCCGACCGCCGAAGAGGCGACCCCAGCGCCGATCGGCGCGCCGGCGCCGGCCAGCGCGAACGGCAGCGCGATCGTGGAGATCGCCGCTCAGTACGTGGGTGTTCCGTACCTGTGGGGTGGTACGACGCCGGACGGTTTCGACTGCTCGGGATTCACCTCCTACGTGTACGCGCAGGTCGGCATCACCCTGCCGCGGACGTCCTCCGCGCAGCGTGAGGCCGGGACCGTGGTGTCGGCTGATCAGGCGCAGCCTGGGGACCTCATCTGGACCCCGG
The DNA here is from genome assembly GCF_031582905.1 of Cellulomonas sp. ATA003. Lineage (NCBI taxonomy): Bacteria > Bacillati > Actinomycetota > Actinomycetes > Micrococcales > Cellulomonadaceae > Cellulomonas > Cellulomonas sp. ATA003. The sequence continues at coordinate 496,969 of NZ_CP133990.1, read as the reverse complement.
GTCACATCTCGATCTACGCAGGCGGCAACCTGCAGATCGACGCTCCGGTACCCGGTAAGACGATCCAGATCCGCGAGATCTGGCAGTCCAACCCCACGTTCTTGCGCTTCTGACCGCTGCTGCGGTCGGGCACACCTCGGTCACCAGCTTCAGCGCCGCGCTGCTGTGTTCGAGTCGCTCGCCCGCCTGATCGCGATCACGTGCACCGTCCGCCCCTGCTAGACAGCGAAAGTGGTCTCCTTGGCTACGTTGCACGGTCGCCGGCCGCAGGCCTGCGCACGGATCGTCATGGCCGCGCTGGTCACCGCTGCGGTTGGCGGTTGCGCCGAGCCGGAACGGCTGCCGTCGGAGCCAACCATCCCGCCGTCGGCGTCCTCCGACCATCCGCACATCACCCGCGAGGACGCCGCGTCACCGCAGGCCGAGCAGCTGGAGCTGGACGGCGGTCTGCCGAGTGACCACGTGCATGGCGTAGCGGTCAATCCTGCCGACGGCCTCGTGTACCTGGCCACCCATGACGGTCTGTTCCGTTACGGGGCAGGCGGGCCTGAGCCCGTGGGCCCGGTCGTGGATCTCATGGGGTTCACGGTGGCCGGCCCGGACCACTTCTACGCCTCGGGACACCCGGGGCCGGGTGTGGACCTTCCTCAGCCTTTGGGCCTGGCGGAGTCCCGGGACGGCGGCCTGACGTGGACGCCGGTGTCACGGGGCGGGGAGTCGGATTTTCACGCCCTGACAGCCTCCGCCGCGGGAGTCCTTGGGTTCGACGGGTTCGCGCTGCGAGCCACCGGTGATGGGTTGACCTGGACCGAGGTGGAGACAGCCCCTGGGACCCCCTTCGCCATGGCGGCGTCTCCGACGGGCAGCGCGGTGCTGATCACGAGCGCGTCCGGGGTCTACCGGTCGCAGGACGGCGGCTCGTCGTGGGCACGACCCGCAGCACCTCTGCTGCAGTTCGTCGCGTTCGCCGACGAGAACGTCGCTGTCGGTGTGACTCCCCACGGCGAGGTCTCGCGCAGCGAGGATGCCGGGGCGACGTGGACCCGGACCGCGCAGCTCGGGGAACCCGCGATGGCGGTCGCCGCCACGCGGCGCGCCGACGGCTCGATCCACGTCGTCATGGTCACCGCGAACGGGCTGCTGGCCTCAGACGATGGCGGCGTGACGTTCGCGCCGTTGCTAGCGGCGTCCTGAGCCGCCCGGTCTCGACCGTTCCAGGCCCGCGTCCGACGACGACCGAGGCGGTCTTCATCGAGCCTTCATAGGACCTCGACCGCGCCTTGCGGCTGCCCCGGGGAGCCTGAGGCGGTGGGCGCCGCTGGCGCCCCCGGAGCGAGAGGAGCGGACCGATGCCGTGGTGCGTTGATCTAGGAGTCGGCGGGTGGCTGGTCCTCGCGTCGAGCCTGGCGGTGCTCGGCATGGCCGTCTGGGCGGTGACGCGATTGTTTCCCGCCGCACCTGAGCCGGACGCGGTGACCGTGCTCGATGCCCGGCTGGCCGCCGGGCAGATCGATGTGGACACCTACCGCAGGCTTCGCGCGGAGCTCGCTGGACCTCTGCCGGCGCGATCGGAAGGACTGCGATGAAGAGTCACCTCAAGGGGATGGTCGTCGCTGCTGCGGCGGTGCTGGTCGTGGCGCTGGCGGCTGGTGTGCGACCTGGCGCGGCGTTGCCGCTGGCAGCTGCGCTTGCGTGCCCGCTGATGATGATCGCCATGATGGTGTGGATGCACCGCCGCGGCCAGGCCGGGCAGCACCACCATGGCGCGCACGACATCACGGAGGGCGCGCCCGTGACGTCGCCGCCAGAACGCGGCGCTGCAAGCCCGCTGAGTTGAGCTCAGAGTGGCGGCACCGGGAGCGTGACGGTGAACGACGCGCCCGCCCCTGGGCCGTCGCTCGTCGCGGCGATGGTGCCGCCGTGGGCCTCGGTGAGCGCCTTGCAGATCGCCAGGCCGATGCCCGAACCACCGTGGGCACGGTCCCGCGCGGTATCGGCCCGGTAGAAGCGCTCGAACAGGTGCGGCAGGTGCTCCGGCCCGACGCCGGCTCCGGTGTCGGACACGCACAGGGCCACCCGCTGGTGATCGCCGGTCGCGCGAAGCGTGATCGTGCCTCCGGCCGGGGTGTGACGCACTGCGTTGGCAACCAGGTTGTCCAGCACCTGGCCCATGCGCTGGCGGTCCACACGGACGTGTCCCAGCTCGGGGTCGACCTGGACCCGCAGGCCGACCCCGGCGGCGGCCGCCCGCTCCCGCCAGGTGCCGGCGGTCGCGGCAAGCAACTCATCGGGCGTCAACGGTTCGAGTGCAAGTGCGACGTCACCGGCCTCGGCGTGGGTCACCGCGGCAAGGTCGCGCGCCAGCCGGGTCAGGCGCGCGGCCTGGTCACGCAGCACGGCCATCGTGGGCTCGTCCATCGGCTGCAGACCGTCTTCCACGGCCTCGAGGTACCCGGCGATGGTGGCGACGGGAGTGCGGACCTCGTGGGCGACGTCGGCCAGGAGCCGGGCCCGCAGCCGTTCGGCTTCTTGCAGCCGGGCGGCCATGGCGTTGAACGACTCGGCGAGCTCGTCGAACTCCGCGCCCAGGCCTGCAGCCGGGACGCGGGACTCGTACCGACCGGCGCCCAGGCGTGCCGCGGCGGTGGACACGGCGGCCAGGGACCGGCCGATGCGCCGCGCGAGCACCAGACTCACGGCGGCCGAGGCAACGGCGGCGGCGCCCAGGGCCAGAGCTAGGGAGACGGCACTGGCGTCGCGGAACGCCCGCTCGGCGTGCATGACGGCGTCGTCGTGGTCCTCCAGACCAGCGCGCACCATGTGCTCGTGGAACAGGCCTGGGCCAACGGCGGAGGCCACCAGCCACGCCGTCAGGGCAGCGGTCGCGAGCACGATGACGAGCGCGATGAGCAGGCGCCCGGCAAGGCCCCACCGGGCTCCCGTCGGAATCGGCTTCACTCCCCAGTCCCGATCCGGTACCCGACACCTCGCACCGTGCGCACGAACCTCTGTTGCTCGGCGCTGTCGCCGAGCTTCTGGCGCACATGCAGCACGTGCACGTCGACGAGGTGCTCATCTCCGACCCAGTTTGCTCCCCAGACCGCCTCGATGAGCGCGCGCCGGCTGAACACCCGTCCCGGGCCCGAGGCGAGCGCGGCCAGAACGTCGAACTCGGTGCGCGTCAACGGCACCGCTCCGCCGTCGAGGTGCACCTCCCGGGCGTCCAGGTCCATGCGCAGCGCCCCGATCTCCACGGCCGGACGTGAGGGCGGCGCGGCCGAGGAGGACTCCGGGCGGCGGGGCCGTCGCATCAGGACTGCGACCCTGGCCATGAGTTCTCGAGGGCTGAAGGGCTTGGTCATGTAGTCGTCGGCACCGACCGACAAGCCGATGAGGGTGTCGACCTCCTCGGCGCGGGCGGTCAGCATGATGACGTAGCAGTCCGAGAACGTGCGCAGCTGACGGCACACCTCGACCCCGTCCAGACCGGGGAGGCCCAGGTCCAGGACGACGACGTCGGGGTCCACCTCGCGAAGGACGCCGACGGCCTGTGCGCCGTCATGGATCACGCTCACCTCGAACCCGTCGCGCTCGAGGTATCCGGCCACCAGCCGGGCCAAGGCCTGCTCGTCGTCGACGACGACCGCGCGTCGCATGGGTCTCGTGGCGAGGGCAGTGGTGCTGGTCACGCCCCATTGTGTGCTGCCGTCGAGCACCTGGTGGGGACCTTCATCGAACCTTGATCCAAGGGCGACCGGTCGTTCGGTGCGGCACGTCGACGCTTCACACGTCCGATCCGCGACAGCCTGCAGGAGAACCCGTGTCCACCACCGAGAACGTCGACCCACCGGTCGTCACCGTCGTCCACGCTCCGGCGTGCCACTTCTGCCACGACGCCGAGGAGGCGCTCGCCGTCCTGGCCCGTGACTTCCCGCTGGTGGTCCGCAGTGTTGGCATCGACACCGACGAGGGCCGAGCGCTCGTGGCCGAGCACCGTCCGGCGATGAACCCGCTGGTGCTGGTGGACGGGAGCTTCTTCTCCGCCGGCCGGCTGCCACGCAAGAAGCTCACCAAGGCCCTGCAGCGCCGGCGCACGCTCGCGGTCGGTGCCTGAGATGGGCAGCGAGCTCCTGACGACGGGAAGCATCCTGGCGGCGTTCTTCGCCGGCGGGGTGGCCCTGTTCGCCCCGTGCTGCATCGTCTTCCTGGCGCCGTCCTACCTGGCCGGCGCTGTCAAGAACGCCCGATGGCGGCTGCTGCCGCTGACGTTCGTCTTCGCGGCGGGCCTGGCTGTGGTGCTGGTGCCGATCACCCTGGGGATGAGCCTGCTCGCCGGCGCGATCGCCCGGTACCACGCCCCGCTGTACTGGGCCGGTGGCCTGCTGATGATCGCCTTGGCGGCGCTGGCCCTGTCAGGCCGGATGTGGTCCCTGCCGTCGTTCCTGCGCGCCCCGGACACCACCGGTGGTGACACGGCGAGCTTCTTCTCCCTCGGAGTGTTCTCCGGGATCGCGTCCTCGTGCTGCGCACCGGTCCTGGCCGGGGTGATGACCCTCTCGGTCCTGTCCGGGTCGCCGATCGGGGGTCTGGCCCTCGGGCTGGCGTACGTGTTCGGGATGGTCTTCCCGCTGTTCGTCATGGCGCTCGTCTGGGACAAGGCGCGGCTGGGCGAGCGCAAGCTCCTGCAGGCCAAGACGGTCCGACTGCGCGTGGCGGGCCGCACGTTGATCACCAACACCCTCAACATCGCGGTCGCCGTCGGCTTCGCCGTGATGGGCGTGTTCGTCATCGCCCTCGCCGGCAGCAAGGACATGACCGGTGGGTCGGCGTTCCAGGACGCCGCGAGCCGCACGCTGACGGACGTGTTCGCCGCCGTTCAGGGCTTCCTGTCTCCAGTGCCCGAACCCATCCAGGGGTTGGCGCTGCTCGGGGTCGCCGCCGCGTTCATCTGGGTGACCCTCGCCGACCGCCGCCGCACCACCCAGCCGGCCGGCCCCGCACCGACCACCGCCGTCGACGACTCCGCGGCGGCGCCGAGCGACGGCCGAGCCGCACCCGTCCCGTCCTGCCACGCCGCTCCGACCACGGAAGAAGTGACCCGATGACCTCCGGAACCGCCACCCGCCGCCTCGCTGAACGCCAGCAGGTCCTCGCCGAGATCCAGCAGGCACAGACCGGCGCTGCCCAACGCCGCCAGCGCCTGAGCTGGGCCGCGTGGGGCGCGGCCGCACTGATCATCGGGGTCATCGTCGCCATCGCGCTGATCACCTCCCAGCCGACCACATCGACCGACGTCCGGGTAGCCCCGGACTTCACCCTGCCGGCCTCGGACGGCTCGAACGTCTCCCTGGCCGACTACCGCGGTGAGCCGGTCGTCCTGTACTTCAACGAGGGCGCCGGGTGCGACTCCTGCCTGCTGCAGATGGCCGAGATCGAGAAGGACCCCGCGTTCGCCGAGGCCGGCATCACCGTGCTGCCGATCGTGATGAACACCGCCGAGCAGATCAACGCCGATCGCGAGCGCCTCGGCGTCCAAGCGCCGTTCCTGCTCGACGACGGCACCGTCTCCGCCGCCTACGACACCCTCGGCAAGGGCATGCACGAAGGGCTCCCGGGGCACGGGTTCGTGCTGATCGACGCCGATGGCCAGCAGCTCTGGCACGGCAACTACCCCTCCATGTGGCTCGCCCCCGCCGACCTGCTCGAGGAGGTCACCAGCCGTCTCTGACCATCGACGCCCCCGATCTGACGCACGTCACGACATCACGAAGGAGATCCCGATGGGCTGCTGCCAGGACACCACGACGACCACCACGACCGAGAGCACCGAGACGACGGCCGGCGACGGCTGCTGCAGCGGCGGCTCTCAGGGCACGGAGACCTGCTGCGCGACCAGCAGCACCGCCTGACCGACCGCACACCGATCCTGGGAAGGAACCACCCTTGATGAGCACGACACGACGGCGCCTCGCCGCGACCACAGCAGCGCTGGCCCTGGTCGCCACCCTGGCCGCCTGCTCCACGGACGAACCAGCGGCGGCGCCCTCCGCGGCGCCAGAGTCCTCCAGCACCGACGTAGCCGAGGAGGCGACCGAGCACAACGCCGCGGACGTGGAGTTCGCGCAGATGATGATCGTCCACCACGAGGGAGCGCTCGAGATGGCCGAGCTCGCGGTCGAGCGCGCCTCCACCGAGGAGGTGCGCGCGCTGGCCGAGCGCATCGCCGCAGCGCAGGGCCCCGAGATCGAGCTCATGTCCGGCTGGTTGGAGGAGTGGGACGAGGAGCTGCCCGCAGAAGCTCAGCACGGCGGCATGGACCACGGCGGGATGGACATGGACGGCATGGACCAGGAGGCGGCGATGGCTACCCTGGCCGAGCTCGAAGGGGTCGAGTTCGACCGGACGTTCCTCGAGCTCATGGTCGCCCACCACCGCGGAGCCATGGAGATGGCCCAGACCCATATCGGCGAGGGTGAAGACCCCGACGCCCTGGCGCTCGCCCGGACGATCCGGGACGACCAGAACACCGAGGTCACCGAGATGGAGAGCATGCTCCGCGACCTGTGAGCAGTGGTCGCGCCGGGCCGGCCCCAGGACGGCCCGGCGCGACCACCTCACGTGTCGTACTATCTTCGCATGCGTGAAGATAGCTTTCGCCCGCCGCTCGACGCGGACGAAGCCGAGCTGGCGGCCGAGGTGTTCCGGATGCTCGCGGACCCCACGAGGGTGCGACTGCTGTGGGCGCTCGTGGGACGCGAGATGTCCGTCAACGAGCTCATCGCCCACGTCGGGAAGCCAGGACCGACGGTCTCCCAGCACCTGGCCAAGCTCCGCCTGGCGCACCTGGTGCAGACCCGCAAGGTCGGCACGAGCGTGTACTACCGGCTGGCGAACGACCACGTCGAGCAGCTCGTCACGGACGCCGTCCACAACGCCGAGCATCTCTCCTCGGACACCCCCGCCCACCACCGCCCCCGCCTGCTCAGGAGCTCCGAGGCATGACCGACCCCAGCCGGCGCGCACCGAAGCGGCACCCCGAGCATGACCACGACCAGCCGGGCGACCACGGGCACGATCACGACCAGGGCCCCGATCACGACCACGGTCATGGCCACCACCGCGGGCACGACCACGGGCACGGGCACGACCACGACCACCCCGGCGGCCTACGCGGACTGCTCGTCGGATTCTTCTCCCCGCACTCCCACGACCCGGCGGACTCCATCGACGACGCCCTGGAGAGCAGCGCCGCCGGGATCCGCGCCGTCAAGATCAGCCTCGTGGCGCTGGGCGTGACCGCCTTGGCCCAGCTGGCCGTCGTCGCGATCTCGGGCTCGGTCGCCCTGCTGGCCGACACCGTCCACAACGCCTCCGACGCCCTCACGGCGCTCCCCCTGTGGCTCGCGTTCGTCCTGGGCCGCCGCGCGGCGACCACCCGATACACCTACGGGTACGGGCGAGCGGAGGACCTGGCGGGGCTGTTCATCGTCGCGATGATCGCCCTGTCCGCCGTCGTCGCCGGGGTCGAGTCGGTGCGCCGGCTGGTCGACCCGATGCCGCTCGACAACGTGTGGTGGGTCGCGGCCGCCGGCCTGGTCGGCTTCGCGGGCAACGAGGCCGTGGCCGTCTACCGGATCCGCATCGGGCGGAGGATCGGGTCGGCCGCCCTCGTCGCCGACGGCGTCCACGCCCGCACCGACGGCCTGACCTCCCTCGCCGTGCTCGCCGGCGCCCTCGGCGTGGCCGCGGGCTTTCCCTCGCCGACCCCCTCGTCGGGCTGCTCATCACCGCGATGATCCTGGCCCTCCTTCGCGGCACCGTGCGCGACGTCGTGGGCCGCCTGATGGACGGCGTCGAGCCGGCACTCGTCGAACGAGCCACCAGGGCCGTCGCCGACACCCCGGACGTGCTGGGCGTGCCGCGGCTGCAGGCCCGCTGGATCGGGCACCGCCTGCACGTCGACGCCACCGTCAGGGTGGACCCGAGTGCGGACCTGGCCGCCGCCACGCTTGTGGCAGCCCACGCCGAGGTACGAACTCGGGAACAGGTGCCCAACGTCGGCTCCGTCGTCGTCGTCCCGACTCCCGCATGAGCAGCGACGCACCTGCCGGTCCGCGGAGCGCCTCGAAGGTTGCAAGGTCGCTGCCAGGGCTGACGGCGTGCTCGCTGTGCGCCGGGGAGACCCTCGCCGAGACTGACCCGCTACCCGGCGGGCAGGCCGAACGGCTCCGTCGCCTCTCCCGCGACCGTGTGGCGCGTCTGACCTTCGTCGAGTGCCTGGACGAGTGCGAGCGCGGCGACGTCGTCGTGGCGAGACCGGCCGCGGCGTGCCGTCGCGCCGGCGCGCGATCGGTGTGGTTCGAACGCCTCGCCGGGGACGAGGCGACCGCCGAGCTCGGGGATTGGCTGCGTTCCGGCGGTCCCGGCGCCACTGGGCTGCCCGACGGGCTCGCCGGCCACGTCATCGAGCGTTCCGACACGGTTTCCGACGGCCCCGCGGCGTAGCCCTGCCCGCCCTGCACACGGCTCGTCGCGTCCGAGCCGCGCGCACCTTCATCGAACCTTCATGGCCACCGGCGCCGTCTCGCCGCGCGCGCGTGCAGGCCTCTCCTTAGCGTCGAAAAGGTCCCCACGGCGCGCGCGATCGTCGCTCGCCGCACGTTCTTGGCCCAGGAGGAACGACATGAAGACCACGCAGATGATCGAGACCTACCCCGCCACCATCAACCTCGACCGTCAGCTGCTGGCGCGAGTGATCGACACCCTGGTCGCCTGCTCGCAGGCGTGCACCGCCTGTGCCGACGCGTGCCTGAGCGAAGAGATGGTCGCCGAGCTGCGCACGTGCATCCGGACCAACCTCGACTGCGCGGACAGCTGCCAGACCACCGCACGCATCCTGTCCCGCCACACCGGCTACGACGCGAACATCACCCGGGCCCACCTCGAGGCCTGCATCGCCGCGTGCCGGGCCTGCGGTGACGAGTGCGAGCAGCACGCGGACATGCACGAGCACTGCCGCATCTGCGCCGAGGCGTGCCGGGACTGCGAGACCGCCTGCGCCGAGCTCCTCGCCGCCATCCGCTGAAATCCACCGGTAGCAGCGACAAGGAGACAGCCGATGTCCATGCACCATGAGCACGACCGCGACCCGGCGGAGAGCCAGCACGACAGCCACAGCGCCCAGCACGGCGACGACCACCACGGCGGCGGGCAGGGGCACCAGATGAAGGGCATGTACCTGCGGTTCGCCGCCATGATCCTCACAGCCATGGTCGTCATGTACTTCGTCATGTTCGTCGGCTCGTGGGAGCTCGACCACGTCCGCTTCAGCCAGAGCCGCGTCTTCATGGCGGTGACCATGGGCGGCACGATGGGGCTGATCATGCTCGCCTGGATGCTGAACATGTACAAGAGCGCGAAGGCGAACATCGCCGTGGTCGCCGTAAGCGTGCTGCTCCTCGCAGGCGGCGTCGTCCTCGATCGCAGTCAGGTCACGGTCGGCGACACCGCGTTCATGCGCGCGATGATCCCGCACCACTCCCTGGCCATCACCCGCTCCGAGCGGGCGCAGATCGACGACGTGCGGGTGTGCGAGCTCGCCGTCGAGATCAGCGAGGCGCAGAAGCGGGAGATCGCCGAGATGGACTGGCTCATCGAGGACATCGAGCGCAACGGCATCGCGGAGACGGCGGCCGAGGCGGACGCGCGCCCCGTACCGGACTTCGAGGGCACAGCGTTGCGGTCGTGCCCGACCGACTGAGCTTCCCGCCCGCATCCCTGTGCGGCGCCGTGGCGTCCCGAGCCCTGGGGAATACCGATCGAAGGTCTCTCGTTGCGGCCAGCAAGGTACCCCCGGGGTATAGTTAGCCGATCACGGCGGGCGCACAGGTCGAGGAGAGAGCCATGAGCAACGCGCACCAGGGCCATCACGTGCCCGACGCAGGTCGCAGCCACGCGGACGCCCGGCACGATCCGTCGGTCGGGGACGCCGGACCGCGGGCCCATGACCGCCACGGCGGGCACGACGCCGGCCAGATGGAGCACGAGGGCCACCACATGCCCATGGACGTGGAGGCGCACGATGCGGGGAGCCGGCCTTCCGCCGGCGGCCACGGCGGGCACATGGGCGCCGACGGCGGGCACGGGGCGCACAGCGGCAGCGACCACGTCGCACTGTTCCGGCGCCTGTTCTGGATCAACCTCGCCCTGGCCGCGCCGACGGTCCTGCTCAGCGGCATGTTCGCCGACCTGCTGGGGTACTCCATCCCTGACGTCCCCGGGATCACCTGGGTCGCGCCGATCCTCGGCTCGGTCATCTACCTGTGGGGTGGACGTCCGTTCCTCACCGGGGCGATCGCCGAGGTCCGGGCTCGCAAGCCCGGGATGATGCTGCTGATCGGGATGGCGATCACGGTCGCGTTCGTCGCGTCGTGGGGCGCGACCCTCGGGTTGCTCTCGCATGAGCTGGACTTCTGGTGGGAGCTTGCTCTCCTGGTCGTGATCATGCTGCTCGGCCACTGGCTCGAGATGCGCTCCCTGGCGCAGACGTCAACCGCCCTCGACTCCCTCGCGGCGCTGCTGCCCGACGAGGCGGAGAAGGTCGACGGCGACTCCGTCGTCACGGTGTCGCCGTCCTCACTCGTCCTTGGGGACGTCGTCATCGTCCGCCCGGGTGGCCGGGTTCCGGCCGACGGCCAGGTCGTCGACGGCTCCGCCGAGGTCGACGAGTCGATGATCACCGGCGAGTCGCGGCCGGTCCGCCGGACCATCGGCGACCAGGTCGTCGCCGGAACCGTCTCGACCGACAGCGCCCTGCGCGTGAAGGTCGACGCCGTCGGTGACTCCACCGTGCTGGCCGGGATTCGGCGTCTGGTCGCGCAGGCGCAGTCGTCCACGACGCGCGCGCAGCTGCTGGCCGACCGCGCCGCCGGCTGGCTGTTCTGGTTCGCGCTGGTCGCCGCCGTCATCACGGTCACGATCTGGAGCGTCGTCGGGACACCCGACTTCGCGATCGTCCGCGCCATCACCGTGCTCGTGATCGCCTGCCCGCACGCCCTCGGGCTGGCCATCCCGCTCGTCGTGTCCATCTCCACCGAACGGGCGGCCCGAGGTGGCGTCCTGATCAAGGACCGCGCCGCGCTCGAACGGATGCGCGTGGTCGACACCGTCCTGTTCGACAAGACCGGCACCCTCACCAAGGGCGAGCCGGCCCTGCACGACGTCGTCACGACCGGGATCGGCGAGGAGGAGCTCCTTCGTCTTGCCGCGGCGGCGGAGGCCGACAGCGAGCACCCCCTCGCGCGAGCGATCACCGCAGCCGCACACCACCGAGGCCTCACCGTGCCTCGTGCCGACGACTTCCGGGCGTCGACGGCGGTCGGCGTCTCCGCCACGGTGCAGGGACGCCGGGTCGCTGTCGGCGGACCGAACCTCCTGACCGAGCACGGGCTCGGCCCCCTGCCGGAGACTCAGCCCTGGTCCGATCGCGGGCAGATCGTGCTGCACGTACTCCTCGACGGCCAGGTCGCCGGCGCCCTGGGGCTCGCCGACGAGGTCCGGCACGAGTCCCGAGAAGCCGTCGATGCCCTCCACGCTCTCGGCATCCGCGTCGTGATGATCACCGGCGACGCGGAGCCGGTGGCCAAGGCCGTGGGCGCTGAGCTCGGCATCGACCAGGTCTTCGCCGGCGTGCGCCCGGAGGACAAGAGCAGCAAGGTGGCCTCCCTGCAGGGCGCCGGGCGGACCGTCGCGATGGTCGGTGACGGCGTCAACGACGCACCCGCCCTCGCGCAGGCCGACGTCGGCGTCGCCATCGGCGCAGGCACGGACGTCGCGATCGCCTCCGCGGGTGTCATCCTCGCCTCTGACGACCCCCGGTCGGTCCTGTCCGTCATCCAGCTCTCGCGTGCGGGCTACCGGAAGATGACGCAGAACCTGTGGTGGGCCGCCGGCTACAACATCGCAGCCGTCCCACTCGCAGCCGGTGTTCTCGCCCCGGTGGGCTTCGTGCTGCCGATGGAGATCGGCGCGATCCTGATGTCCCTGTCCACGGTGGTCGTTGCCGCGAACGCCCAGCTCCTGCGGCGTCTCGACCTGAGCCCGGAGGCCTCGACAGCCGCAGCACAGGGGGCCAAGCGTGTCGGACCGCCGTCCCGGACCGCGGTGCCGGCTGCCTGAGCAGACGACCCTTCATCGGATCTTCATTGCCGACGGGACTTCAGTCGACGGAGTTGCGCGAGATCGTGAGCGAGGATCTCCACATGCGCTCTCGGTTCCACCTTGCCACCGTCCTCGTCGCCAGCGCCGCTCTGCTCGCCGGCTGCTCCGCCACGACGTCGGACGACGACGTACTCACCGACCTCGGTCTCGACGGCTTGACCGGTCAGGAGATTGTCACGCAGCTCGACGCCTCCGCCGAGAGCCGGCCGCTGGACTTCACCGCATCGGTGCGCGAGGACGAGGTGCTCGTCGGCGACGGTACCACGGAGGTCGCCGTCCCGCTCGACGACGGCCAGTTCTACCTGTCGATCGCGCCGTACATCGAGAGCACGCACGAGTGCTTCTTCCACAGCCTCGCCGGCTGCCAGGGCGAGCTCGTCGAGGAGCCGGTGGAGGTGAGAATCACCGACGCGGACGGTGCCGTCCTCGTCGAGGAGAGCGCCACGACGTACTCCAACGGGTTCGTCGGCTACTGGCTCCCTGAGGACGTTGAGGGCACGGTGGAGATCACGCAGGGCGACCTGAGTGGCAGCGTCCCGTTCAGCACGACGGAGGGCAGCCCGACCTGCCTGACGACGCTCCAACTCACCTGACCTCAGGGACGGTCGCTGTGAGCCGGGCGATGTAGGCGTCGAGTGCCCCTACCGGGATCTTGTGCAGCCGTCCGACGTGGACCGACGTGATCTCGCCGGCGGCGAGCAGGTCGTACATGAGCGTGCGGCCGATCCCGAGCCGCCGAGCAGCCTCGACGACGCTCAAGAGCAGCCTGTCGTCGTTCTCGACCACGACGTTGAGGACGCGGTCCTCACGGACGCCGCGGTCGGTGGTGATGTGCACCTGAGCTGTCGCGGACATGCCCCACCTCCGAGTGGATGTTGGGGCACCACTCTCCGGGCATCCACTAGCCGCACCGATGACGGAGCCGAAGTCCCAGCGTCCCGATCCGATGACGCCCCGTCCACAGCTCGCGCGTCATCGATGACGTCCACAACCTGGCCTCCGCGTCATCGCCACGTGCATAGGCGCTGAGCAGCGTCGTCTCCGACCGGCACACGGAGGAGGCAACGATGGACGACCGCCGCACGCGTACCACCGCGCTCGCTCGAGGAACGGCGCCGGCTGACATCCGACGGGACCGCGACGGCCTCCTCGGCCACCTCGCCGTCATCGACGTCGAAGGGTGGGAGGGCCCCTCCGCGACGGCCCTCCTGACCTACCTGCGCAGCCACATCGTCCGTCCGCTCGCCGTCGACGTCGGACTCCGGGGAGCCTGCGCCGCTCACGCCGAGGCGACGGCCTGGGAGGCGGTCTGGCTACAGCTCCTCGAGCCGTCGCTGCGCAGTGCCCACTCGCCTTGGGGCGTCCTGTGGCAGACGGCGCGCCGAGCGATGCTCGGTGAGATCCTCGCCGACCGCTGGGGCGTGTCGCCGCGGCGGGCCTGGGAGCTCGACGCCGCCGAACGGGCCGGCGGCATCCGACGACCGCTGTCCCTCGAGCCGCTCCTCACGAACGGCTGGGAACCACCTGCAGAGGCCTCGGCCGGGATGCACGACAGCCCGCTCACCACGGCCGTACGCCTCGCCGCCCAGGCACTCGGCGAGGCTGGATGGCCTGCAGAGGTCGCGGCGCGGATCGTGCAGGAGACAGCCGATCGCCGCAAAGGCGTCGCGACCGTCGAAACCGCTCTGGCCTCCAGGCAGGTGGTTGCAGGCCGGGTCGACATCGTCCAGGGCAAGGTAGAGGTGGTTGTCGTTGCGGCCGCGGGTCATGGCGACGTAGAGGTTCTCGCGGACCATGCCGGGGGACGCGAGCACGTGAGCCCGGTCCACGGTGATGCCTTGGGCGCGGTGCGTGGTGGTGGCGTACCCGAGTTCGACGTGCTCGGCGACGTATCCGGCCGGGAGCGTGACCCCTCCCCGGTTGCCGTCATCGCGGAGCCGGGGCGGGCGACGGGGATGACGGTGAGTGCGCCGCCGGTGATGGCGGTGACCTGCCACAGGTCGCCGTTGCGGACGTAGCCGTGCGGAGTGCGTAGGCGCCGGTTGTTCGCGCGGCTCAGGACACGGTCGCCGACGGCGATCTGGGTGCCGTCGGTCTTGGTGATGCCGACAGGGCCGACGAGACCGTTCGTGACGCGGTCGTTGTGCGCGCGGGCGTTGAGGACGTCGACGGTGTGCGAGTCGGCAGCAATGAGGATCGCGGGGATGCCGTTCTGGGTATAGGTCTGCCAGGCGGTGTACGCGTCCTCGCACATGACCTCCGCGGGACCGGCGCTGATCCGGTCGTGTTCGGCGTAGTCCTCGATCACCGCCGGATCCCCGGTGCGCAGGCGCCGGGTGGCGGCAGCTTCCCAGGGCTGGCTGAACCGCCACAGCGACGTGAGAGTGGCGGGTCGCGAGCGTTCGGCGAGGAGGTGGAAGGCGCCACCGGCGTCGACCGCAGACAGCTGCTTGTGGTCACCGACCAGTAGCACCTTGGCTCCGGCGGCGGACGCCTGGGCGGTCAGGGCGTCGAGAGTGAACGTCCCGGCGAGGGAGGCCTCGTCGACGATGAGCAACTGGTCGCGCCGCAGGCGGTAACTCTCACTCTGGGCGGTCAGGGTGTTGATCGCGGTGTCGATCGTGCGCAGCCTGGTGCGCTGGTCGATGCCGCAGGCGGTGGTGCGTTCGGCCTGCAGGTGCGCCAGGAGGTCGCTGCGGCGCCCGGCGCCGGAGCCGGTGGACTCGTGCAGCCACTTGGCGGTGTTCTCGCACTCGATTCCCAAGGCATGGCCGAGCTCTGCGGCGGCAGTCGCGGACGGGGCGAGGCCGACGACGGCGCCACGGCCGTAGGTCTGCTCCCACACGTTCTTCAACGCGGCAAGCGTCGTGGTCTTGCCCGTGCCCGCCGGCCCGACGAGGACGGTCAGCCGTGCCGAGGACACGGCGATGTGCTCGACGGCATCGGCTTGGTCCTGCGCGAGCGTAACCCCGCGCCCGTCAGTGCGATGCACCGGTCGGGAGGTGACAGCCTTCGCGACCCAGGCTGGCGCGGTGGGCGCCGCTGCGTCGAGGGTCGCGGCGTCGAGGAGCTGGGCTTCGGCATCCAGGACCCGGTGGTGGGTGTAACGGTCCTCCCCGCGCGCGTGAACTGCGAGGCGCCGTCAGGCCGGGTGTACGTGACAGGGACGGTCAGCGGGTCCGGTGCCTGCAGACTCAAACATGAGCCGAGAGCGGCGTCGGTGACGCGCTCGAGCAGGGCGAGGCGGGCGGCGGGGGTGGCCACGCGGATCGCCCTCGTGGACCGAGCGGCTTCCGCCATGACGTTCCACCGGGTCCAGGTCGACCTTCGCGTCATCACCTGTCCGATCGTGTGCTCGGCGAGGCGGTCGATGACGGGCGACGGGATCTGGTCGGCGCGCTGCGCGACTGTGTGGGACAGGCGCAGGACGGCGGCGGTGAGCTCGGTCGGCGTCTTGCCGGTGCGGCGGGTGGCCCGTGCCCGCCACACCGTCATCAGGTCGGCGAGCGGGGTGACGTGCTTGTCCGGGCGCGTGGCGCGGGTGACCTGTTGGCGGAGCCGGGAGACCTCGATGCGGTTCGGGCCTCGGCCGTGGGCTGCGTAGAACTTACCCAGCACTCCCGTCATCACCTCGTCGATCTGCGTTGTGCGGATCGAGAACTCCGTCATCAGCGCGTCATCGACCCCGTCGAGCTCGAACCCGGGGTGCGGCGTGGTCCGCGATGACGCCACCTGAACTGCACGGGTAGGCGGCGGGCGATCTCGTCGGCGAGCAGGTCGTCGTAGACCTCCGAAATCATGACGACGGCGTGGTGCAGCGCCCGGGAGTCCACGGACAGCCAGGCTCCTCGCGGGCCCTGGACCTTGTTGGCGACCACGAGGTGCGTGTGCAGGTTGGGGTCCCCGGCGCGAGAGTCCCAGTGGTCGAACCCGGTGGCGATCAGGCCGCTGACGCGGTGCTGCTGGCATCCGTTGGTGCCCGTGCGCGTGAAGGCGGCGGTGTCCTCGAGGAAGGTGAGTGCCTGCTCGACGGCGGCCCTGTGGGCGTCCAGGATTGCGGTCTGGGTCGTCGCGTCGGACACGGCCCAGAGCGTCGAGATCGACTTGGGCGGGCTGAACGTCAGGTCAAACCCGGCCACCGCCGACGGCGTGTGTTTGGCCAGCTCGACTCGGGTGATCGTGGCGGTCGCGGCGTCGCGGCCCTCACCGGTCAGCTCCCGCGGGAGGACAGCCACCTGCGCGGCGATGCGCTCCGCCGCCGGCGTGTAGGTCCGATACGCGCGGCCGAGCGGGACACCGCTGATGGGGTTCTTGCCCTGGCCGTACAGGTTCGCCATCTGCGGCTCTGTGACCACGGTCCCGGCGGTGAGCCCCCGATCGCCCACGGCGTCCAAGCCGCGCCCGAACCAGCGGCCGGGAGGGTTGCCCGAGGCGGTGTAGTACGCCGTCAGCTCGTCCTTCGCTGACCGCCGGCAGTCACCCGACACAGTGTGCTTGATCAGGTACTGGTATCCGGCGCCCGCCGTCAGTCGGTGCATCGTCATGACCACGGCCGGTCACCGCCCACTGCTGCCGCCGCAGCCGCGCCCGCGCCCCATTGGGCGCAGCATGCGGCCCGTGGGTGACGTCGTCCTCGTGGTTCTCACTCCACCTGGTGCGCAGACCAGGGCTACAAGATGCGCCGCCTCGCGCCCGGCCCAGCCTCGAATGCCAGACGTGTCAATGGCCTCATCCCTCTCCCGGCGCTCGGCTTCGCCGCACCTCGTGCACACCTCTCTCTGCCACGGCTCTGTCCACAGCCCCGGGGGTCGGTCGCACCTCTCTTCGGCAGCGGGCGTGAAAGTTGGCGGCGACGTAAGTCGGGAGGAGACGGTCATGCACAACGTCGACACGAGGAGGAGCACGCGCCTTCGGCAGTGGGCGGCAGGCCTGCTCCCCCTTGAGGCGGCGGTCGAGCTGCTGCTGCACGCCTTCGGCGGCCGGTTCGCGGACCGGGCGCTCCCATGGGTTCGGGTGGACGGCGATGTCACCTGGCTGGACCCCGACGCCCTGCGCGAGCACGCCGCCGTCCTGTCGGGCGGTGAACGCCGCCTGCTGTTCGTGGTGGCGTCGCTGCTCGACGAGCGCCCACTCGACGTCGTCGACGTCGTCACCGGCCTCGACAGAGAGAACCTCCACCTGGCGGCCTTCGCCCACGCCGGCGGGTCGCACACCGCGACCGTGCTCGAGCGTGTCGACGGCACGGTGCGCTTCTCCACCCCCGGTGCCCTTGTCCCCTGGCCTCACAGCCCGGCCGGGGGACGGTCATCTTCGGCGCCCGCCGCGCACACCTGAGAGCGAAGGCGGCACGACGACGTCGCCCGCGACGAGGAGGACTCGATGACGACGACCTGGGGCGGCCCCGCCGAACTCCTGCTGCGCGACGCCGACACCGGGTGGTCGGGCATCTGGGCGCTGACGCACACCGCTGCGATGGGGGCCTTGAACCTGGCCATGACCGTGCCGCTCGGCGTCGGGGTGTCGGTCTCATACGCCGCCATGGACTTCCGTGAGGCCCAGGACGAACTCGAGTGGGCTCGCCCCGATGTCCGAACCGACGCCGCCCCGGTGCGGCTCGGCACCGTCCGCCCCGAGGATGCCAACGAAGCCCGAGCGATCCTCGATCGCCTCGTCGCGGCAGCCCTCGACCGCGCGGCCGCCCTGGCGGAACTCGAGACCGACCTCCTCTCGCAGGCAGCGCTCTCCCGCGTGATGGCGCGGCTGATCACCGGGCGGGCCAAGGTCACCGGACGTTGGTCATGACCACCTACGCCGACCTCCTGGCCCAGACGTCGGCACACGTGCGCGACGCCGCCACCGCCCTCCGCGCGGACCGCTTCTGGACCCCGCGGGAGGCCCTCGATGCGATCGGCGACTACCACGGACTCCTCGACGCCGTCGCTTCCCACACCCGACGCCTGCTGTGGCCGGCGCAACTCGGACGGATAGGCCTGGCCCGCCGCCGCGACGGCATACCACCGGTCGAGCGAGCCGCCATCAAGCTGGCCGCCGGTATCGAGGCCCTCACCGGCGAGGCGAGGCCTCACCCGTCGCAGATCGGCGGGGCAGGAACACCGTGGGCGCGCGCTTCGCTGTCGCTGCGCGCGGCCGCCGACCTCGTCGCGACGCACTACACAGGCGAAGGACGACCTCGAACACCAGATGCCGCCCACACCACGACGGCGACCTTTGACGCTGGTCTCGCCGCCCTCGGCCACCTTGCCCAGGCCGTCCTCGCTCACGAGAGCCCCTTGGCCCTTCGCGCGATCCAGGCCGGCGTTCCCCGCGGCATCGTCGCGCGACCGCTGCCCGGGCTTGAGCACCTTGCCGACGTCGCCCGCGAGCTCACGACCAAGATGCCTCAACGGCTCGAGGCTCAACTCGACGCTCTCGGTCAGGTCCGGACGCGGCCTCGCACGGACGACCCTGCGACCGAGCTGACGGACCGGATGGTCCGGCTCCGCCAAGCCACCTGGGAACTCACGGGCGACCAGTCCGACGCGCTGGCCTCATTGCGGACGATGGCCGGCCTCGGCATCGCCATCCATGCCCACGCCGCCGCCTTCCACGGCGCGGACCTCTCCGCACCAGACCCAGTGGCAGCAGATCGGTGCGTCGGCGCACTCGTCCGGCACGCGCGTGCGTGGCAGCGCCTCCACCACGCCCTCTCGGAATTCGCGATCCTCGCCCCGCCCATGACCAGCATTCGTGATGACGCCACGGCGGCCGCCCGCCTGCTGCAGGAGCTCGCTCCGATGCAACACCCACCGACACCCGCGCCGTTCGCCCCGACCGAGCGGCACGTCGCCGCCGTTCTCAACGGAGCCGTACAGGTCATGGCCGATATCGCCGTCCACGAGGGAACGACGTTCGATCGGCTCGCACGGACCGGCCTCCTGTTCATGCCGGCTCGGTCGTTGCCTCGCGATCTGGTGAGCGAACGGCCCGACCTGGCCACAGCGCACCTGGAACGCCGCATCGTCCACGCCCCCGAGACCGTCACCGGGATCACCGCTCGGCTGTACGCCGAAGTCGCTGCTCACCCGATCGGCGTCTCGACCGCAGCCCCGGCCCGCCGCTCTGCCACCGCTTCGACAGAGGCACGCGCGATCTCAATGGCGTAGGCAACGCGGTCCTGAACGCACGGACATAGCCGATGACCAGACGGGCCGAGCGGCGCCCGTCAGCGGTCGATCCACTTCTGCATGTGCTCGGGGTATCGGGCCCCCTGGATGTCCGCCCGGTCGGACGCGTCGGTGAGTTCGGCGATGCCCTCTGCCTTCAGCTCGAGCTCGACAGCTCCGTTGTTCTCCGTGAGGCGGTGCTGCTTCGTGGTGCCTGGGATGGGCACGATGGACGGGTGCTGGGCGAGCAGCCAGGCCAGGGCGACCTGGCCGGGAGTGGCGCTGCGGCGTGCGGCGACGTTCGTGACGACGTCGAGCAGTGCCTGGTTCGCGGCGCGGGCGTCCTCCGTGAAGCGCGGCAGCGAGTTGCGCAGGTCACCGTCGGCGAAGGTCGTGGTCGTGGTGATCGCGCCGGTGAGGAAGCCCTTGCCGAGCGGGCTGAACGGGACGAACCCGATCCCGAGCTCGATGAGGGTCGGCAGGATCTCGGCCTCCGGCTCCCGCCAGAACAGGGAGTACTCGCTCTGCAGCGCGGTGACCGGTTGGACGGCGTGCGCGCGGCGGATCGTGGAGACCCCGGCCTCGGACAGGCCGAAGTGCTTGACCTTGCCCTCCGCGATGAGATCCCGGACGGTGCCGGCGACGTCCTCGATGGGGACGTCGGGGTCGACGCGGTGCTGGTAGAGCAGGTCGATGGACTCGATGCCCAGGCGGCGCAGGGAGTCCTCGGCGGTGGCGCGGATGTGCCCGGGGCGGCTGTCGAGCCCGGTGGACGTCGAGCCGTCGAAGGAGAACCCGAACTTGGTCGCGATGACGACCTGGTCGCGCACGGGTGCAAGGGCTTCGCCGACGAGCTCTTCGTTGGTGAACGGCCCGTACACCTGGGCGGTGTCGAAGAAGGTGACGCCCTGGTCGACGGCGGCGCGGATGAGCGCGATCCCGTCCCGGTGGTCGACGGCGGCGCCGTAGCCGTGGCTCAGGCCCATGCAGCCGAGCCCGAGCGCGGAGACCTGCAGGCCGCTGCGGCCCAGGGTGCGCGTGATCATCAGCCGGCCCGGCGGCTGTTGAGCCAGCTGACCATCGCAGGGTCGCGGTGGTCGAAGGCGACGCTGACACCCGTCTCCAGGGTGGCGATGGACGCCATCTCGTCCGCGGTGAGCTCGAAGTCGAAGACGTCGAAGTTCTCCGCCATGCGCTCGGGACGGGAGGACTTGGGGATGACGACGACGCCGCGCTGGATGAGCCAGCGGAGCGTGATCTGGGCGACGGACTTGCCGTGGGCCTGGCCGATGGCGGTGAGGACCGGGTCGCTGAAGATGCCGTTCTTGCCCTCGGCAAGCGGGCCCCAGGACTCGATCTGTACCCCGTGCTCAGTCATGACCTGCTGGTCGGTCATGCGCTGGTGGTAGGGGTGGGTCTCGATCTGGTTCACCGCCGGGGTGATCTCGTTGTGCTCGAGAAGGTCCACGAGCCGGTCCGGGTGGAAGTTGGAGACCCCGATCGCACGGATCGCGCCCTGACGGTGCAGGTCCTGCATCGCGCGCCAGGAGCTGTAGTAATCCCCGAACGGCTGGTGGATCAGATACAGGTCCAGGTGATCCAGGCCGAGGGCCTGCATGGAGGCGTCGAACGCGCGCTTGGTGCCGTCCTCGCCGCCGGAGTGGATCCACAGCTTGGTGGTGACGAACAGCTCGTCGCGGGCGATCCCGCTGGCCCTGATGGCCCGGCCCACGGCGGCCTCGTTGCCGTAGGAGGCGGCGGTGTCCAGGTGGCGGTAGCCGGCGGCGAGGGCGTCGGTGACGACGCGCTCGGTCTCGTCCTCGGGGACCTGGAAGACGCCGAAGCCGAGGATCGGCATCTCGACGCCGTTGTTCAGGGTCACTGTCTGCATGGGGTGGTGTCCTTCGTGGGCTCGTGAGGCTGTCGGGTGGTGTGCTCCCACCACATCACCTAGGACCACCGCGAGGAACGTCCCGGCTATGGGTGCACTGGCAGTGCATGGCTAGGGCATGTCTCCTATATGCGTGACCAGATGAGGCAGGCGGCGAGGATGACGGCGGCGCGGTAGGTGATGGCGAGCTTGTCGTAGCGGGTGGCCAGTCCTCGCCACTGCTTGGCCAGGGCGAAGTGGCGCTCGACGACGTTGCGGCGCTTGTAGGCGTCGGTGTCCAGGCCGGGTGGTCGGCCGCCGCGTGAGCCCCGGCGTTTGCGGGCGGCGATCTCGTCGGACTTCTGCGGGATGACGACGGCGATCCCGCGGGCGCGCAAGGCGCGCCGGTAGGTCCCGGCCGAGTACGCCTTGTCCGCGATCACGGAATCGGGACGGGTGCGCGGGCGGCCCGGACCGATCCTGGGGACCCGGATGTCGGCGAGGACCGCGGCGAGCACGGCGCCGTCGTTGCGGTGCCCGCCGGTGACGACCGCAGCCAGCGGGCGTCCGCGCCCGTCGACCGCCGCGTGGATCTTCGTAGTCAGCCCACCTCGCGAGCGTCCGATGCCGTGACCTGCAGGTTCACGCTCAGCCGGCAGCTGATTCCTGTGATTCGACCCGGCCCCCTGTGTCCTGCTCGGGACGGGTCGTGTTCGTCGCGTGCTGGTGCGCCCGGGTGATCGTGGCATCCACCGACACCGCCCAGTCGACCTTGCCCGCAGCGTCAGCCTCGGCCAGCAGCCGCGCCAGCACCCGGTCCCACGTGCCGTCGGCGGCGTAGCGGCGATGTCTCTTCCACGCCGTCTGCCAAGGCCCGAACTCCTCCCGCGGCAAGTCACGCCACGCGATCCCGGTGCGGTACCGGTACGCGATCGCCTCGACCACCCGACGGTTGTCACCAAACGGGTGCCCACGCCGGCCCGCGTTCGAGGGCAGCAACGGCTCGACCCGTGCCCACTGATCATCGGAGAACACCCGGTACCGAGAAGTCGTCACCCCGTCACAGTGCCGCGAGCCTCACCGCATCTATGGGAGACACGCCCTAGCCGGCACGCGCGCTCGTACCGTCGAGGGCATGGACCAACGTGATGAGGTGCGCGACTTCCTCAGCTCCCGTCGCGCCCGGCTGAACCCGACCGACGTCGGCCTGCCCGCCGGCACCGGGCGACGGCGCGTTGCGGGCCTGCGCCGTGACGAGGTCGCCGTCCTGGCAGGTGTCT
This sequence comes from Cellulomonas sp. ATA003, assembly GCF_031582905.1. Taxonomy (NCBI): domain Bacteria; kingdom Bacillati; phylum Actinomycetota; class Actinomycetes; order Micrococcales; family Cellulomonadaceae; genus Cellulomonas; species Cellulomonas sp. ATA003. The sequence goes on along the minus strand of NZ_CP133990.1, from coordinate 474,437 downwards.
CCTCCGAGTACTACGCCCGCCTGGAGCGGGGAAACCTCGCCGGCGCCTCCGACGCCGTCCTGGACGCGATCGCCGCCGCGCTGCGACTGGATGAGGCCGAGCTGCTGCACCTGCGCAACCTTGCCCACGCCGCCAACCAGCCCGCGCGTCGGCGCCGCACCCCGACGCCGCGCAACCAGGTCCAGCCCTCGCTGCAGCGGGTCCTGGACGCGATGGCCACCGTCCCGGCCTACGTCCGCGACTCCCGCATGGACGTCGTCGCGGACAACGCGATGGCCCGTGAACTGCTCAGCCCCGTCTACCGCTTCGCACAGCACACCGGCACCCCACCGAACAGCGCGCGGTACGCCTTCCTCGACCCCTCGGCCTGCGACTACTACCCCGACTGGGAGCAGGTCACCCACGACTGCGTCGCCGCCCTGCACGGGGCCGCCGGCCACAACCCCTACGACAAGCCGCTCTCCGACCTCGTCGGCGAGCTGTCCACCCGCTCGGAGACCTTCCGCACCCTGTGGGCCACCCACGACGTCCGTCTGCACCGGACCGGCATCAAGCGACTGCGCCACCCTGAGGTCGGCGTCCTCTCGCTCGAGTACGACGTCATGGAACTCACGCAGCAGCCCGGGCTCGTCTTCATCGCCTACAGCTCCGCCCCCGGCACACCCGCCGCCGACGGCCTGGCCCTCCTCGCGTCCCTGGCCGCCACCCGCACCGACGCGCTCACCGCGCCGGACGCGTGACACCGCCGACCAGCCGGCGAACCTTCCTGCGCGCGCTCCTCGCCGGCAGCGGCGGGGCAACCCTGCTCGCCATGGCCGGCTGCGCCGCCCCCGACACCGCACAGGGCCCCACCCAGAGCCAGGAGCCCACGCCGATGCCGCCGACAGCCTCGCCCTCACCGGGAACCAGCACGCTGCTCGTGTACTTCTCCCGGCCCGGGGAGAACTACTGGTACGGCGAACGGCGGACCCTCGAGGTGGGCAACACCGAGGTCCTGGCGGCCATGATCGCTGACCGCGTCGAGCTCGACACCTACCGGATCGAGGCCGCCGAGCCATACCCGGCCGACTACGAGGAGACAGTCGCGCGCAACGTCCGTGAGCAGGACCAGGACGCCCGGCCCGCAATCGCCTCACCCCTTCCCGACCTCACCGGGTGCGACACGGTGATCCTCGCCAGCCCGATCTGGAACGTGCGGCCCCCGATGATCATGTCCACCTTCGTCGAGTCCGTCTCCTTCGAAGGCAAGCGCGTGCTGCCCGTCACGACTCACGCGATGAGCGGTCTCGGGCGCTCCGTCGCCGTGTACACCGAGCTCGCCGCAGGCGCCACGATCGGCGCCGGCCTCGCCATCCAGGGCGAGGAAGTCACCGATGCCGGCCCGGACGTCGAGCGGTGGCTGCGCGAGGTCGCGCTGGTGGCGTGAGCTGATCGCCCGGTCATGCCGCTGCACGCGCGTGTGGACCCGGCGTGTTGAAGATCGCGGGACGGCAACGGACTTCCGCGCTGCTTTGCCCGCTAACGAAGCCGTGGCGTGGGCCTTGGGGGCATCGCGCGGGGGGTCCAGAGTCGGCGAGCAAGGACTTGAGTCCCGCTGCGGGCGCACACGTCCGCGAGCATCCGGGGGCGTCCGCCGCTGACCAAGTGCTTACCAGAACGCCAGAGGCCTTCTCGATCCTGAGATCGAGAAGGCCTCTGACGTGCCACTTCACATGTAGCGGGGGCAGGATTTGAACCTGCGACCTCTGGGTTATGAGCCCAGCGAGCTACCGAGCTGCTCCACCCCGCGTCGGTGATCCGTACTCTACGTCACCGGGCCGGGCCCTGGGAAATCCAGAGCCCGGCCCGGGACGTGAGGCCGATCACGTCGGCGCCGGTCACCCGGCGCCGACGCACCACTCACCCGCCGCCGAGCGCTCCCTCGGCCGCGATCGCGGCCTCGATCGCAGCCTGCAGCCGCTCCTGCGCCGCGCCGTAGGCGGCGAAGTCACCGGCTGCCAGGGCCTCCTGGCCCTCGGTGTACGCGGCGTTCGCATCGGCCAGCGCCTGGTCGAGCTGCGCGCGCGCGTCACCGGCGTCGGGCACCGGGACCGGGGTGGTCGGCGCGTCCGGCGCCTCGGTCTCGTCCGGCTCCGGCGCGATGGTCGGCGTGGGCGCCGGGTCGTCACCCGGGTCGGCCGCGGGCGCCTCCGGCGGCGCCTCGGGGTCGGGCGCCGTCGGGCCGACGTCCACCGGGTCGGCGTCGACGTCGGCGCCGGAGTCGCCACCGAACACCTGGTCGAGCGCCTCACCGAGCGTGTCGGCGAAGCCGACCTCGTCACCGAACGCGACCAGCACCTTGCGCAGCAGCGGGTACTGCGTGCCGCTGGAGGACTGCACGTAGACGGGCTGCACGTAGAGCAGACCGCCACCGACCGGGAGGGTCAGCAGGTTGCCGTTCCGCACCGTGGAGTCGCCCTGCCGCAGCAGGTTGAGCTCACGGGACACGGTCGGGTCGGAGTTGAACTGGTTCTGCACCTGACCCGGACCGGAGACCGTGGTGTTCCGCGGCAGCTCCAGCAGCCGCAGCTTGCCGTAGCCCTCGGCCGGCTCACCGGCCACGTTGCCCGCCTCCGCGTCGGCCGCGAGGAACCCGGTGAGCACCTCGCGCTCACCACCGATCGGGATGAACGTCGACGTCAGCGAGAACGCCGGCTGCTCCTGCCCGGGCATCTGGAGGGTCAGGTAGTACGGCGGCTGGGCCACCGCGACCTCCTGGACGGGGTCGTTCGGGACCGTCCAGAAGTCCTGGGTCGTGTAGAAGTCGTTGGCGTCCTCGACGTGGTACCGGGCGAGCAGCGTGCGCTGCACCTTGAACAGGTCTTCCGGGTACCGGATGTGGCTCATGAGGTCGCCGCTGATCTCGGACATCGGCTCGATGGTGTTCGGGAAGATCCCGGACCACGCCTGCAGCAGCGGGTCCTCGGGGTCCCACGCGTACAGCGTGACCTCGCCGGTGTAGGCGTCGACGGTCGCCTTGACCGAGTTGCGGATGTAGTTCGCCTGCTGCGGCAGCAGCCCGGCGACCGCACCGCGCGCCGTCAGGGAGTCCTCCGTGATGTCGTCGAGCTGGGCGAGGGTGGAGTACGGGTAGGAGTCGGTGGTCGTGTAGCCGTCGACCATCCAGACGACCTTCTCGTCGACGACGGCGGGGTACACCCGGCCGTCGATCGTCAGGTACGGCGCGACCTTCTCGACCCGCTGGCGCGGGTCGCGGTCGTAGAGGATCTGCGACTCCTCGGTGACGCGCTCGGAGAACAGCAGCTCCTCGTCACCGAACTTCAGCGCGTAGAGCAGCTTGTTGAACATGTTGCCCACGCTCGGGCCGGCCTCGATCTGGTCGGTCGGGAAGGAGTTGTTGACCTGCCCGCCCGCCTCGTCGTCCGGGTAGTCGAGCTCCCAGGGGTTGGTCTCGTCGGGCGCACCCACGATGGAGTAGTTCGGCGAGTTCTGGCCGAAGTAGATCCGCGGCTCGTAGTCGCCGAGCTCACCGACCGGCGGGATGCCGCCCTCGTAGAACGCGGGCTGCCCGTCCGCGCTGGTCGTGTTGCCGTAGGCCGCCACGACGCCGAACCCGTGGGTGTAGATCGTGTGGTCGTTGACCCAGGTGCGCTGCGTGCCCAGGCCCTCAAGGTTGAGCTCGCGCACGGCGATGACCGTGTCGCGGCTCTCGCCGTCGATGTCGTACCGGTCCACCGAGAGGGTGTCCTGGAAGCCGTAGTACTGCTTGTTCTGCTGCAGCTGGCGGAAGGACGGGCTGACGATCGTCGGGTCGAGCAGACGGATGCTCGCCGCGGTCTCGGCGTCCTGCCGCAGGGCGCCCGGGGTCGCCTCGGTGGTGGCCGAGTACGGCGTGACCTCGACGTCGTCGAGGTCGAAGGCGGTCCGGGTCGCGTTGATGTTGCGCTGGATGAACTCCTCCTCCAGCTCCTGCGCGTTCGGCGTCACCTGGAACCGCTGCACGACCATCGGGTAGATGCTGCCGATCGCGACGGCGGAGACGACCATGAGGCCGACGCCGATCGCCGGGATGCGCCAGTTCCCGCGCACCGCGTACACGACGAACATCAGGGCGACCAGCACGGCGATGGCCGCGAGGATCTCCTTGGACGGGATCACCGCGTTCACGTCGGCGTAGGAGGCCCCCTGGAAGCGCTGCCCCGAGCCGGACTCCATGAGCAGCGAGTACCGGTCGAGCCAGTAGTTCGCGGCGACGAGCAGCAGGAGCAGGCTGGCCAGGACGGACAGCTGCACGCGCGCGGCCTTGGTGGTGTGCGGGCCGGGCCCGCCGATGCGGATGCCGCCGTAGAGGTAGTGCGTGGCGATGGCACCGATCGCGCTGATCACCACGACCGCCATGAGGAACGACGCGACGAAGCGCAGGCCGGGCAGCGTGAAGATGAAGAACGACAGGTCCATGCCGTACTGCGGGTCGTCCTGGCCGAACGGCACGCCGTTCATCCACAGCTGGATCGTCTCCCACTGCTGGGAGGCCGCGGCGCCGGCGAAGAAGCCGAGCAGCGCCGGACCGGCGACCATGACGAGCTTGCGCAGCGGCTCGACGGCCTCGCGGTACTGGTCGAGGTTCGCCTGCTCCGGCGTGCTCGGCGCGTAGACCGGGCGCGACCGGTAGGCGATGCGCAGGGACGCGGCGACGGCGGCGGCCATGAGCAGGAACCCGCCCACGAACAGGCCGCCTCGGGTGAACCACTCGGTGCGCAGCACCTGGGTGTACCCGACCTGGTTGTACCAGAGGACCTCGGTCCAGATCTGGGCCAGGAACATCAGCAGCACGGCGAGACCGGCGAGCACCACGAGCGTCGGCACGAGCGGGCCGCGGCGGCGGCGGGGTGGGGGCGGGCCGGCGGGCCGGCGGGGTTGTGCGGTGAAGCTCACGGCGTGGCGGTCCTCGTCGTCGACGAACGGATGGATTCCCGGGCGGTGCACCCGGCACCGGGTGAACGCCTGGGGTGAGGCCCAGGTTCCCACACGGGTGCGACGATGAGGCACATGACCGACGAGACCCCCGGGCCCGCCGCCACGCCCGACGCCCCCGTCCCGCCCGTCCCCGACCGCATCCTCGGACCGGTCGAAGCCGCCCTGGCCGATGCCGTCCGGGAGATCGAGCGGCACGTCGCGACCGCCGGCTGGGACGGCCCGGTGCGCGTCTTCGCCCTCGTGCGCACCGCCCGCGCCCTCGAGGCGTCACCGGAGCTCGCCGACCAGCTTCCCGCCGAGGTCGTCGACGCCGCGCGCACCGACCCGACCCACCTGACCTCCGTCGAGCAGGAGGGCCTGCCGCCCGCGACCGACCTCGAGGAGCTCCTCGGCGGCCTGCAGTGGCCCTCGACCGTGGACGGCGCCGCCGTCGTCGTCGAGCGGGTCATGCTGCCGCCCGCCGCGGAGGAGGGCATGCCCACCGACGACGACGCCGCGCTCGCCTACCTCATGGCGCACCCCGACCGCCAGGACGTGCGGATCGCCGTCGGCGCCCTGCGCAGCGGTGAGTCGTGGACGGCCCTGCGCACTCGCGCGCACGACGCCGACGACGACGTCGCGATCGGCCCGGACCTCGTGCCCGGGCTGCTCGAGGCGCTCCGCGCGACGTTCAGCTGAGGCCGACCGCCGGCTGACGGCGGTCGTCAGCCGGCCCGACCGTCAGCCGGTGCATGTCGCGAGGTCGTCGGCCGTTCCGGCGCCGATCGCCTCGATCGCGTCGCGCCCCTCGGCCAGGGTCGCGACCCGGACGACGCGCAGCCCGTCCGGGACGTGCCCGACGACCTCGGCGCAGTTGTCGGACGGCGCGAGGAACCAGTCCGCCCCGTCACGCTCGGCGCCGGCGAGCTTCTGGCGGATGCCGCCGATCGGCCCGACCGCGCCGTCGACGTCCATCGTCCCGGTACCCGCCACCACCTCACCCGCGACCTCGTCCTCGGGTGTCAGGTGGTCGACGATCCCGAGGGCGAACATCAGCCCCGCGCTGGGACCGCCGATGTCGTCGATGCGGATCGTCACGTCGACCGGCAGGTCGAACTGCGGGTCGATGAACACCCCGAGCTGGCTGCCGCCGTCGGGCCGCTCGCCGGTCACGACGTCCAGGTCGAGCGGCTTGCCGTCCCGCAGGACGCTCAGGGTCACGGTGGTGCCCGGCTCGGTCGTGTCCAGGGCGCCGATGAGAGCCGTGTAGGACTCGACCGGCTCGCCCCGGAACGCGACGAGGACGTCACCCTCCTGCACGACACCGGCGGCGCCGGTGCCCTCCACCGCGCCCGCCACGAGCAGCTCGGCCGGTACCTCGTAGCCGAGCTCCTCGAGGGCCGCGACGGTGGCGCTCTCCTGCGACGACGTCATCGCCGCCTGGTTCTGCTGGTCGAGCTGGTCCTGCGTGATGTCGGGGGCGAAGACGGCCTCGACGGGCCGCACCGTGCGTGCCGACGACACCCATCCCGCCACCACCTGCGGCAGCGTCACGGGGTAGCCCGGACCCCCGGCGACCGAGACGGTCGTCAGGAGGAGCTCACCGGTCGACTCGTACGTGGCCGTGCCCTCGACCTCGATGAGCGGTCGACCGTCGACCTCGCCGAGCGTGTCCCGCGTCGGGCCGGGTGCGCTCACCGCGTACGGCACCCGCAGGAACACGAGCACCGTGAGCAGGAGCAGGGTGACGAGCACCGCGATGCTCAGGGTCACCGATCGCGGCGAGGGCGCCATCGGTGCGTCAGGCGCGGCGCCGTCGCCGTCGGCGTCGGCGTCCACGGCAGCCGGGTCGGCGCCGGCGACACGGTCGTCGACCGGGCTCACGAGCGGCTCGGCATCCGCTCCGGCCTGGGCGCGCGCGACGGTCTCGGAAGGGTGGGACGGCTCGGGCACCGCACGATCATCCCCCACGACGGCCCGCGCAGCCGTGCCGCCCGGACGGGCTGCGCCGAGAGCGAACCGGCCCGTGGAGCGGGGCGCACCACCCCGGGCGCCCAGGCGCGTGTGGTTACCGTGGACCGTCCGCCGCCGTCGACCAGGAGGCACCCATGACCAGCGAGAACCCCGCCGGCGCCGGCGGCGAGCCCCGCAGTGGGAAGAGCTGCTGCGGTCGATGTTCGGCGCGGACGCCGACGAGGCGATGCGCGAGCTGCGTGCCCGCGGCATGGACCCGGCATCGATGGCCGCCGCGGCGGGCCTGCCGGCGGACGCCCAGTCGCTCGGCCACGTCCTGGCGCAGGTGCAGCGGATGCTGGCCGCGTCCGGTGACGGGCCGGTGAACTGGGACGTCGCGCACGACGTCGCCCGCCAGGCCGCCGTGGCCGAGGGCGACCCCTCCCTCACCCGCACCCAGGTGCGCGCCACGACCGAGGCGCTGTCGGTCGCGGAGCTGTGGCTCGACGCCGCGACGGACCTGCCGCCGTCGGGTGGCGGCTCCCGCGCGTGGAGCCGCTCAGAGTGGGTCGAGCACACCCTGCCCACCTGGCGCACCCTGGCCGAGCCGGTCGCGGGCTCGCTCGCCGACGCGCTCGCGTCCGCGCTGAGCAGCCAGCTCGGGGACGCCTTCGGGACCGACGGCGCCGACGGAGCGGCCGGTCTCGGCCTCCCGCCCGGCCTCGGGATGCCCGCAGGGTTCGCGCTGCCCGGCGGCACGGGTGACGCACTCGGTGGCGCGGGCGGCATCGACCCCACCCAGCTGCTGCGCCAGCTCGGCTCGGCGGTGTTCGGCATGCAGGTGGGCCAGGCCGCGGGGACGCTGTCCCGCGAGGCCTTCGGCGCCACCGACATCGGGCTGCCGCTGCTCCGCGAGCCCGCGACCGTCCTGCTGCCGACCAACGTCGCGGCCTTCGCCGACGGCCTCGACGCCCCGCTGGAGGAGGTGCGGCTGTTCCTCGCGCTGCGCGAGGCGGCGCACGCCCGGCTCTTCACCCACGTCACCTGGCTGCGCGGGCACCTGCTCGGCATCGTCGATGCCTACGCCCGCGGGATCACGATCGACGTCGAGAGCCTCGAGGAGGCCGTCCGGTCCATCGACCCCACCGACCCGGAGGCGCTGCAGGCCGCACTGTCCGGCGGGGTGTTCTCGCCGCACACCACATCCGAGCAGCAGGCCGCGCTCGGTCGCCTGGAGACCGCGCTCGCGCTCGTCGAGGGGTGGGTCGACGAGGTGGTGGCTGCCGCGGCGCTCCCCCACCTGCCGCACGCCGTCGCCCTGCGCGAGATGATCCGGCGCCGTCGCGCCGCCGGGGGCCCCGCCGAGCAGACGTTCGCGTCGCTCGTCGGCCTGGAGCTGCGCCCCCGGCGGTCCGGGACGCCGCCGCGCTGTGGGCGCAGATCACCCGGGCGGGTGGGACGAGCGCTCGGGACGCCGTCTGGGACCACCCCGACCTGCTGCCCACCGCGGAGGACCTCGACGACCCGACCGGCTACGCGGCCCGGCGCTCGGAGAGCGAGGACGCGCACGCCGACGTCGACCGTGCGCTCGAGGAGATCTTCGGCCGCTCCGACGACGCCGCGGCAGCAGCGGCGCCGGGAGCCGCCCCCTCCCCGGCCGCCGACGAGAACGCCGGTGGCGAGTCCGCCGGCGACGGATCTGTCGGCGACGAGTCTGCCGGCGACGACGCCGCGGACGGCGACCCCTCGGACGAGAAGGCGTAGTCCCGCCGGCGACGTCGGGTCAGGCCTGCTCGCGCGGGCCGTCAACCTCGTCGGGGAGGTGACCGGCGACGTCGTCGGGTGGGTACCCGACGACGTCGTCCTCGGCGCCGCGGTGCCCGTCGTCGCGCTCGGCGTCCGTGTCGTCGGCGTCCGTGTCGCCGACGTCGGTGTCGTCGGTGTCGTCGTCGCCCGGGCCGCGGTCGTCCCGGTAGGAGAAGCCCTCGAGGAAGCCGCGGGCCCGCTCGGTGCGCGGGTAGGCCTCGAGCGCCGCCCAGAACTCCGGCCCGTGCCCCGGGTGCAGCAGGTGGACGAGCTCGTGCAGCAGGACGTAGTCGGTGACCCAGCGCGGCATGCCGCGGACCCGGGTCGAGATCCGGATGGTGCCGTCGACCGGCGTGCACGAGCCCCAGCGGCGCCCCTGCCGGGAGGACCACGTGACGCTCGTCGGGCGCGCGCGGCCGTCGAGGTACCGGTCCGAGAGCTCGACCGCCCGTGCGGCCAGTCCCTCGTCCGACGGGCGGCGGCGGCGCTCCTGGGCCGCCAGGCGGGTCACCATGCGGTGCACCCACTCCCGTTCCTGGGCGCGCGTGAACCGGGCGGGGATGGACACCACCGTGGTCTCGCCGTCGCGGAAGGCGGTCACGGTGCGCACCCGCTTGCGGCTCCGGCGCACCTCGATAGGGCCGGACGGCGTGGACGACTGCACGATGCTGACGCTAGCGGGCGGGTCCCACACGCACGGGCGGGACAGGCCGAAGTCGCCCGGACGGGCCGCGGCGAGCGGCGGCGCGCGGGCCCGATCGCGCGTGGTCGAGCGTGTCGGCCACTACTGTGGCCGTGCAGGGGGATCCGAGGCCGCCCGGCCGAACGCCCCTGCCGCCGACCGCCGGACCCCGCGACGGCGCACAGACATCGAACGGAGACCCATCACATGGCCGATGAGACCTACAAGGGCGAGTTCTACTGCGTGAAGTGCAAGGAGAAGCGCGAGACCGAGGGCAACGTCGTCGTCTCGGAGTCGGGCCGCAAGATGGCCAAGGGCATCTGCCCCGTGTGCGGCACCAAGCTGAACCGGATCCTCGGCAAGGCCTGAGCTCACCGCACACCGCTGAAGGGGCGGCCCGAACGTCGATCACGGCGTACCGGGCCGCCCCTTCGGCTTCCCCTGTGGACGACGGCACCGGCGACCTGCCGGCTGGCACCCTGGCAGGGGCGGACCGGCGCACGCGCGGTCCCGACGGGGGCCGGGAGGTGGTTGCCGGTGCGGCTGCGACCGGGACTCACCGTGCTGTGGCGCGGCCCCGACGAGGTCCAGGTCGGCACCGACCCGCGGTGGGCCGTCCGGCTGGCGGGCCTGCGCCCCGACCAGGTCGACGCGCTCACCTCGCTGCCCGACGGCGCCGCGCTCCCCGACCTCGACCGCCCGTCCGCGGGCGGCGCCCGCGGGACCCGCGCGACGCAGGACGCCGTCGACGCTCCCGCCGGGGCACCCACCGGCTCCGGGGACGACGCCGATGCCCTCCCGTCCCCGGCCGGACCCGGCGCCGGAGCCCTGGTCAGCGCGCTCACCGACGCCCGGCTGCTGGTCGCGCCGCGCCCCGGCGGACGGCACCCGCGACCGCGCCGCTGCCGTCCGGGACCGCTGCGGACGCCGCCGCCTGGTCGCTCGTCCTCGACGACGGAGACGGCGACGCGCTGGTCCGCGCCCGGGGTGACCGCGTCGTGGGGTTCCTCGGCGCGGGACGTCTGGCGCTCACCGCGGCGTGCGTGCTCGCGTCGGCCGGTGTGGGCACGCTCCTGCTCCAGGACGACGCCCCGGTCACGACCGCCGACCTGGGCGTCGGCGGGTTCGGTGCCCGCGACGTCGGGTCGCCGCGGGCGGCGGCCGCGGCGCGCATCATGCGCGACCTCGCGCCGCAGGTGCGCACGTCCGCGCCGACCGCCGCCCACCCGGACGTCGTCGTGAGCGTCGAGCACGGGGTCGCGGACGCGGCGCGGGCCCGGACGATGATGTCCGCCGAGGTCGTGCACCTGTCGGTGGTGGTGCGTGAGGCGGACATCCTGGTCGGACCGCTGGTCCGCCCGGGTGCGTCGCCGTGCCTGCGCTGCGTGGACCTGCACCGGACCGCGGCCGACCCGGTGTGGCCGGTGCTGGCGGCGCAGCTCGCGGCGGCACCCCGCGGCCGACGACCGGCGGAGGAGTCCGTGCTCGCGGCGGTCGGTGGTGCGCTCGCCGCCGGCCAGGTCCTGGCGCAGCTCGACGGCCGTACGCCGACGGCTGTCGGCGCGAGCCTCGAGATCGCGCTCCCCGACGCCGTCCCACGCCTGCGCCGGTGGGCCGTGCACCCCGAGTGCGGGTGCGCCGGTCTGCCGGGCGCGCTGGTGCGCAGCCCGGCAGACCGGCGGCAGGCCTCAGGCGGCCGGTGACGCGTCCTTGCGCGGACGTCCCCGGCCCCGCTTCGTCGCGACGACGACGCCGCCGACGAACACCTCGCCGCCCCAGACGCCCCACGGCTCCTCACGTTCGAGGGCACCCGCGAGGCACCCGGCGACCAGCGGGCACTCCCGGCACAGCGCCTTCGCCTGCTCGACCCGCGCGGTCTGCTCGGCGAACCACAGCTCGGGGTCGTTGTTCCGGCACGGCACGAGGCCGGCGACCATCTCGTCGAAGTCGCGGCGGTCCTGGGTCGGGTCGGCCACGGTGGCCGGCCAGGGTCCGGATCCGCCCTGGTCTGCGTCGAGCAGCATGCTCTGCCGCACGATGTCCTCCTGTTGTCCTGGCGTCGGTACGGGGTGAGGCGGGGTCCGACGCGGTGGCCGTGACACCTCTCCCCGGACGACGTCCGGACAAAGAGAAAGGCCGCGGTTCCGTGACGGACTCCGCGGCCTGGATCTGGTCGGGTCAGACCATGAGGATCCTGGGGTGAGCGGAGTCGCGGGCGAGGAAGGAGCTGTCGAAGGGCACAGCTCCGCCCCGGAGTCCGGCGAGGGTGGGCACCGGCATGCGCCGTGCCCGGTCGGCGACGAGAGCCGCCTGGACATACGTGTTCTTCTCCATCACTCCCGCCTCCTCACTCCCTACGCCCGCACCGTTACGGCGCGCGCTCTCGACCTCGGACACCGATGAAGGTAGACCCGCCCGATCAGGGGACACAAGCGATTTATCCGCCGGATGCCTGACGTCGTCCCACCGCGTCGCCCCGCGGCGCGTCGCTGCAGGTCAGCGCGTCCGGCCGGACACGAGCGCGAGCAACGACGAGCCGTACTGATCGAGCTTGAGGGGGCCGATGCCCTTGATCCGGGCGAGGTCCGCCATGGAGGCCGGACGCGTCTCGGCGACGGCCGCGAGCACAGCATCGGACACCACGGTGAACGCGGGCCGGTCCACCTCCGCCGCGACCTGCGCGCGCCAGTCCTTGAGCGCCGCGAGCAGCGCCTCGTCGTACTCCCCGGTCAGCAGCGGGCGCCCCGCGGCTCCACCGGTGCGCCGGCGCGGGCCGTCCTCCGGCCAGAGCCCGTCGAGGAAGCGTGTGCGCCGTCGCGACGCGCGACCGCCAGGATTGCGGGACCGCGCATAGGAGACCTCGAGGTGCTCGCGGGCGCGGGTGATGCCCACGTACAGCAGGCGCCGCTCCTCGGCGACGGCCTCGTCGGTCTCCGCGAGCGAGATGGGCATGAGGCCCTCGCTCATGCCGGCGAGGAACACGGCGTCCCACTCCAGGCCCTTCGCGGCGTGCAACGACGCGAGCGTGACCCCCTCGACCGTCGGGGCGTGCTGGGCGGCGGCGCGCTCGTCGAGCTCGGCGAGCAGGTCCGCGAACGAGGCCCCCTGCCGGCCTGCGAGGTCGTCGGCGAGCGCCACCAGCGCCTGCATCGACTCCCAACGCTCGCGGGCCGCCCCGCGGGCCGCGGGCGGCTCCGTCGACCAGCCGACCGAGAGCAGGACGTCGCGCACGATCTGCGGCATGGGGGTGTCGGCGTCCGCGGACCGTCCCGCGCCGCGCAGGAGGACGATCGCCTCGCGGACCTCGCGGCGGGCGAAGAACCGTTCGCCCCCGCGCACGAGGTAGCCGACCCCCGCGGCCGCCAGGGCCTGCTCGAAGGCCTCCGACTGCGCGTTCGTCCGGTACAGCACCGCGACCTCGCTCGTCCGCGTGCCGCTCGCGATCAGACGTGCGACGCGAGCGGCGACGCCGGCCGCCTCCGACTCGTCGTCGTCGTAGGCGGTGAAGCGGACCGGAGGACCCGACGGACGCTGGGCGACGAGCTCGAGCGCCGGCGCCCCGCGGCGTCCGCGCTGGGCGATGACCCGGTTCGCCAGGCCGACCACCTGCGGCGTGGAGCGGTAGTCGCGGACCAGCCGGACCACCTGGGCCGTGGGATGCACGCTCGGGAACGTCAGCAGGTGGTGCGGGGTCGCACCGGTGAAGGAGTAGATCGTCTGGCTGGGGTCGCCGACCACGCAGAGCTCGTCGCGACCACCCAGCCACTGGTCGAGCAGGTACTGCTGCAGCGGGGAGACGTCCTGGTACTCGTCGACCACGAAGTGCCGGTACTGCGCACGCACCGTCTCGGCGACGTCACCGCGATCGCCGAGCATGGTGGCCAGCATGAGCAGCACGTCCTCGAAGTCGATGACGCCGCGCTCGGTCTTCACGTCCTCGTACCGCGCCAGCAGCCGGCTGACCGTCTGCCGGTCGAAGCCGGCGGGCGCGGGGCGGTCGACGGCGGTCGTCGCACGCACGTAGTCGTCGGCGGTGACGAGGGACACCTTGGCCCACTCGATCTCGCTCGCGAGGTCGCGGATCGCGATCCGGTCGACCGACAGGGACAGGCGCCCGGCGGCGTCGGCGACGGCGGGCGCCTTGTGCTCCAGGATGCGGGGCGGCGCCCCGCCGACGACCTTCGGCCAGAAGAACCCCAGCTGGCGCAGCGCCGCGGCGTGGAACGTGCGGGCCTGCACGCCGACGACGCCGAGCTCACGCAACCGGGTCCGCATCTCCCCGCGGCGCGCGCGGTGAACGTGACAGCCAGCACCGTGGTCGGCGTGTAGACGCCGGTGCGCACCCCGTAGGCGATGCGGTGCGTGATCGCCCGCGTCTTGCCGGTACCGGCGCCGGCGAGCACGCAGACGGGCCCGCGCAGCGCGAGGGCGACCTCCCGCTGGTCGGGGTCGAGGGCTTCGAGGATCTCGTCGGCGGACATCGGCACGATCTTCCCAGCCGCCACCCACACGGACCGACACACGTCCCCGTTCCCCGGTGCTGCACGCCCGGCCGGAGCCGGACAGCAGACCGCACCTGCCGCCGACCACCGAATCCGCCCGCCGCCGGGTGGCGGCCGCTACGGTCCGCGTCATGACGACCCCACGGTCCGCCCTGCACCGAGCGGCGTACGCCGCGAGTGCCGCACTCGTCGCCGGCGGCCTGGTGGCCGGGTTCGCCCCGCTGCCCGGCTTCTTCTTCTCCTGCGGGTCGGCGTTCGTCGGCCAGGGCCTCGGCCCCGACGGCGCCGTGGACACCGACGCGCTGCTCCAGTGCACGGAGCTCCGGGCGCAGCGGCAGGGCCTCGCACTCGCCCTCCTGACGGTGGGGGCGGCGTCGGGCGTCGGGAGCGCGGCTGCGCGGTGGTCCCCCACGGCGCCGGGGCCGGCACGCGCGGCAGAGGATTTGCCGCCCGTCGACGCGGACGACCACGTGCGCTGACCCGGGAATGGCGGTGCCCGCCGGCGCGGTTGTGCTGGCGACCGCGTCGGCCCTTCGGGCACGATGCGCACGCACGCGCCGACCACGGAGGACCCATGACGACGACCGCCACACCCGCCCCGGGCAGCATCACGATGTACTCGACCACCTGGTGCGGGTACTGCCGTCGCCTCAAGACGCAGCTCGACTCCGTCGGGATCGGCTACACCGAGGTCAACATCGAGGAGGACCCGCAGGCGGCGGCCTTCGTCGAGCAGGTCAACGGCGGCAACCAGACGGTGCCCACGGTCGTCTTCCCCGACGGCTCCGCGGCCACCAACCCCTCGCTCGCCGACGTCAAGGCGCGACTCGGCAGCTGACGGCTCGGCCGCACGCTCGGCTCCGGCGACCGGCGCCGTCCCGCTGCACGCCGGCCGGTCGGTGCCCGCGGCCGCTGCCGGTCTACTCGCCCGGCAGCGGCGCGCCCGCCCACTCCTCGATGAGGGCGCGGGCGATGGACGTCCGGCTCGGCAGCAGCACCTCGCCGGACCCTGCGGCCGCGGCGAGCTCCGCGCGGGTGAACCACCGCGCCTCGGTGACCTCGGCGCCGTCGACCGTGATGTCCGTCGTCGTGGCGCGGGCGACGAACGCGAGCATGAGCGAGGCCGGGAAGGGCCACGGCTGGCTGCCGCGGTAGGTCACCTCGCCGATCGCGACGCTGACCTCCTCGTCGACCTCGCGCCGCACCGCCTGCTCCAGCCCCTCGCCCGGCTCGACGTATCCGGCGAGCGTCGAGAAGCGCCGCTCCGGCCAGTGCGACGCGTGCCCGAGGAGCAGCCGGTCGTCGTCGTCGACGACCGCCATGATCACGGCGGGGTCCGTGCGCGGGTACTGGTCCCGACCGTCCGCGGGGCAGCTCCGCACCCAGCCGGCCTGCCCGACGACGGTCGGGGTCCCGCAGCGGGGGCAGCACCGGTGGCTGCGGTGCCAGGCGGCGAGTGCGACCGCCGTGGTGCCCAGCCCGGCGTCCCGCGCGGGCATGGCCGCGCCGACCGTGCGCAGGTGCGACCATTCGCGGGCGGCGATCCGCTCCGCGCGGGCGGCCGCGGCGGGGTCCTCGTCGGCCTGCGGTGGCCAGAAGCCCTCCATGTCGGCGGGCTCCGCCGGCGGCACCGGTTCGGGACGTGGGTCGGGCAGCACGCGCGCCAGATAGCCGTGGTCCGCGTCGGCGCCGAGGAAGAGCCATCCCTCCTCGGCCGGGTCCAGGCCGTCGGCGTCGTCCGGCTCGAGCAGGTCGAGCCGGACACCACCACCAGCACCGGCACTGGCACTGGCACTGGCACTGGCACCGACGGTCGCAACCGTCGCGCCCCGGACGAGGACCACCCGGGTGGTCGGGTCGGCGCGCAGGTGCGCGACGAGGTCGGGGTCGGTCCGGCGCTCGGCCGCGCGGTCGACGGTGGCGCGGGCCAGGGGCATCTCGGACCAGTTCACGGACGTCACGCTAACCCGGACGTGACACACCCGCGCCGGGGCGCCGGATCGGCGTCCACGCCGCTTACGCTCTACGCCGTGCCTCGTTCTCCGTTCGCGCTCGCCGCCCTGGCGACGGTGGCCATCCCCGGGATGGATGCCTTCGACGTCCGGCGCCCTGCGCAGACCGGCGGAGACCACGACGTCGCCGTCGTCATCGACGCCCAGGGGCGCCGCTGGGTGGTCCGGGCACCGGTCACCCCCGCCGCGGGCGCCACGCTCGAGGCCGAGACTGCCCTGCTCGAGCTGCTCGCCGAGCACGTCGACGCCGGTCGCGTGCCCTTCCAGGCGCCCCGCCCCGCCGGCTTCGCGCACCTGCCGGAGGGCGGCCGTGCGGTCGTGCACCGTGAGGTCGCCGGCCGGCCGCTGCGGATCGACGCCCTGGCCGCGGGACCTGGTCTTGCTGCCTCGCTGGGTCGCGCGATCGCCGCGCTCCACGAGCTGCCGGTCGACCTGGTCGAGAACGCGGGGCTCCCGACGTACGACGCGGAGTCCTACCGGGCCCGCCGGCTCGCCGAGCTGGACGAGGCAGCCCGCACCGGCAAGGTGCCGCCCGCGCTGCTGCGCCGGTGGGAGGAGCGCCTGGAGGATGTCGCGATGTGGCGCTTCCAGCCGACCGTCGTGCACGGCGACCTCAGCGCCGAGCACGTGCTCAGCGACGGCGTCTCGATCACCGGCGTGCTGGCATGGGGTGACACTCAGGTCGCCGACCCCGCCGACGACCTCGCGTGGCTCGTCGTCGCCGCACCGGAGGACGCCGTCGAGTCGATCCTGGAGGCGTACCAGCTGCGCCGCACCGAGCTCACCGACCCGCACCTGCTCGACCGCGCCCTGCTCGCCGGGGAGCTCGCGCTGGCCCGATGGCTGCTGTACGGCGTGCGCGCCGGGGATCCGAGCGTGGTCGCGGACGCGGTGCAGATGCTCGAGGAGCTCGACGAGCACACCCGGGCGGCGGACACCGAGCCGTCGCTCGCCTGAGCCTCCTCGCGCGGACCGTCGCCGGTCACGCCGTCGCAGCCGGTCCCACGCCTCGCCGGTCCCACGCCTCGCCGGTCATGCCGTCGCAGCCGCCCATACGCCTCGCCGGTCACACGCCTCGGCCGGTCACGCCGTCGCAGCCTCGTCGAGGAGCGCCTCGATCTCGGCCTCGTCCAGGAGCCGCTCCGGGGTCACGGTCTGCCCGGATCCCACGTAGCAGAACGCCGCGTCGACGCGGTCGATCGGCGTCCCGGACCAGCGTGACCAGGCGAGCCGGTAGACCGCGAGCTGCACCTCGCGGGCGCGCGAGGCGACGGCGTCGGCCGGTGGGCGCCCGGTCTTCCAGTCGACGACCGTGACCCGACCGTCCGGCTGCTCGAACACCGCGTCGACGCGGCAGCGCAGCACGTAGCCGGCGACCGGGGTCTCGATGTCGACCTCGACGGCGCGGGTCGCATCGACGCCCACGGCGTCGCGAGGAACCGCGCGCGCAGCTCCGCGGCGTCGGCGTCGACCGCGATCGAGTCGTCGTCGGCACCGGGCAGCGCCTCGACGTCGACCAGCGAGGCGGCGCCGAAGTAGCGCTCGACCCAAGCGTGGAACGCGGTCCCCCGTCGGGCCTGGACCGACGGCTCGAGCGGCACCGGGCGGCGCAGGGCCTCGGCGAACGCGTCGCGGTCGGCCGCGAGCCGCACGACCGCGGACGCCGACAGGTGCGCGGGCAGCGCGACGTCGGCGCGCGGTTCACGCAGCCGGTCCCGCTCGGCGAGCAAGAGGTCGGTCGTGCGGGCGAGGGAGAGCTCCGTGCCGACGCCCAGCCCGGCGCGCTCGTCGGCAGGCCCGTCGGCCGCAGGCCCGTCGGCGGAAGGTCGAGCTGGGGCGGGCCGGGTCGAGGCGGGCCGGTCCGTCGACGGCGACCCGGCGCCGGGCCGGCCGAGGGACAGGGTGGAGCCCTCCCCGCCGGTTCCGTCGACCTCGGACAGCGCCGCGTGGACCGCCGCGGCCGCCGCCGTGACGTGGGCACGCCGCGGGCCGCTGCCGAACGGGTCGGTGGGCCAGACCTGCGCGAGCGGCTCGGCGGTGCGGGGGTTCGCCGCGCCGAGCGCGGGCTCGTCCGACCACCCGTCGGGCCGCACCAGCCCGGCGCGGGCGAGCTCGGCGAGGAACGTCGACGGCGGCTGCGGGTCCTTGCGGTCCCGCCACCACGACCCGCTCAGCAGCAGCGCCGACCGGGCGCGGGTCATCGCCACGTAGGCGAGCCGGCGCTCCTCGGCGACCTCGTGCGCCCCGACGTCGCGTCGGAACTGCTTGCGCAGCGACTCCATCTCCTTCTGGTCGACGGCAGCCTCGATCGCCAGGACCGGCAGCTCGTCGGCGTCGCCGCGCAGCGGGTACGGCAGGACGCCCAGACCGGTCAGCCAACCGCTCGCCACCGGCCCCTGCGGCCCGGACGTCGCCGTCGCCGGCAGGACGCCGTCGGTCATCCCCGCGACCGCGACGACGTCCCACTCCAGCCCCTTGGCGGCGTGGATGGTGATGAGCTGCACCGCGTCGGGGTCCGGCTCGGTGACCGGACGGTCGAGTCCGCGCTCCTCCCGCGCCGCCGCGTCGAGCCAGGCGAGGAAGGCACCCAGCGTCGGTGCGTCGGCGCCGTCGCTGAACTGCACGGCGACGTCGCGGAACGCGTCCAGGTGTGCCCGCGCCCGGCCCGGGCTCAGTCCGGGCCGGGCTGCGACCTCGATGTCCAGGCCCAGCAGCCGCTCGGCCTCGCCGACCAGCTCGGGCAGGGACAGGTAGGTGTGGGACCGCAGGGTGCGCAGCAGGCCCCCGAGGTGCTCCAGCCGGGCTCGGGCGGCGTCGGTCAGCGTGCGTCCGGTGTGGCTGCGCCAGCCGCGGGGCGGCAGGTCGTCGAGGGCGTCGACGATGCTGCGCTCGTCCACGACGTCGCCCTCCACCACGACGCCGCCGCGGGCGTCGAGGTTGACGTCGCCGGACGGGTCGTCGACGCGCGCCTCGGCCACCGTCTCCGCGGTCGCCTGACCGTGAACCGGGACGCCGAGCAGACCGGCCGCTGCGTCGCCCTGTTGCGTCGCCACCCCACCGGCGCCGCGCACCGGACCGCCGCCGTCCCGCGCGAGCTCACCGGCCCACTGCGCCAGCGCGTGCAGGTCGGCCGCGCCCAGCCGCGCCCGGGCGCCGGTGAGCAGCCGCACCAGGGCGTCACCGCGCGAGGGGTCGTGCGCCGCGCGCAGCACCGAGACGAGGTCGACGACCTCCGGCGTGTGCAGCAGACCGCCGAGGCCGACCACCTCGACCGGCAGCCCCACCGCCCGCAGCGCGAGCTCCAGGGCGTCGAACTGCGACCGCTTGCGGCAGAGCACCGCAGCGGTCACGCGGCCACCACCCGGCCCGCGTCCCGCGGGTCGCCAGCGAGCGCGCACGAACTCCGCGACGGCGGCGGCCTCCTCCTCGACCGTCGCCGGGTACACGGACACCACCGTGCCCGCACCCGCGCGCGGGGCCGCCTCCAGGCGCGGGACATCCACGCGCCCTGCCTCGGCACCGGCCCCGGTGCCGAGTGCGTATTCGGCGCCCGGCGTGCCCTGGGCACCGTCGTCCTGGGCACCGTCGTCCTGGGCACCGTCGTCCTGGGCACCGTCGTCCTGGGCACCGTCGTCCTGGGCACCGTCGTCCTGGGGACCGTCGCCGGGGGCGTCACGGCGCACGCGCAACGGTCCGGCGACGTGGTTCGCCGCGTCGAGCACCGCGTGGTCGTTGCGCCACGACGTCGACAGGTAGCGCACGGGCGCCGGCACGGCCACGCCGTCGATCACCCGCGGGAACCGCTGCGGGAAGCGCTCGAGCCCGCCGGCGCTCGCCCCGCGCCACCCGTAGATCGACTGGTGCGGGTCGCCCACGGCGGTCACCGGGTGCCCGCCGCCGAACAGCGCCGACAGCAGCTCGAGCTGGGCGTGCGACGTGTCCTGGTACTCGTCGAGCAGCACGACCCGGAAGCGCCCGCGCTCGGTGACCCCGACCGCCTCGACCTCACGGGCCAGCCGCGCAGCGATCGCGACCTGGTCACCGAAGTCGATGGCGTCGGCGACGCGCTTGCGCCGGTGATAGGCCTCGACGACGTCGAGCAGGCGCGCGCGCTCACCGAGCGAGCGCACCAGCGCACCCACCTCCGCGTACGGCCCCTTCTTGCGCGGGGCGTCCGGGACCTCCCCGATCGCCGCCGCGAGGTCCTCGATCTCCGCCCGGGCCTCGGCGGGCGTCCGCAGGTGCTCGGCGAGGGCGCCGGACAGCGACAGCACCGCGTCGACCAGGGTGGAGGTCGCCGCCTCGGTGTCCAGGTCACCGGCCCAGGACTCGACCACCTCGTGCGCGAGCTGCCACTGGCCCGCCTCACCGAGCAGGCGGGAGGTGGGCTCGATGCCGAGGCGCAGGGCGTGGTCGGTGACGATCGCGGCCGCGTAGGAGTTGTAGGTCGACACCGTGGGCCGGGCCAGGTCGAGGCCACCACCGGTCGCCGCACCACCGCGCTGGTCACCACCCCCGGTGCCGCCCGACCGCCCCTCCCCGCACGCTCGCCGTCGGCGGCGAACGCCGCGGGCAGCGGGATGCCGGCGGCGGGCATGGCGCGCACGAGCCGGCGCAGCCGGAGCCGGACGCGGTCCCCGAGCTCGGCGGCGGCCTTGCGCGTGAAGGTCAGCCCCAGCACCTCGTGCGGTGCCACGTGCCCGTTGGCGATGAGCCAGACCACCCGGGCGGCCATCGTCTCGGTCTTGCCGGACCCCGCGCCGGCGACCACGAGCAACGGCTCCAGCGGCGCCTCGATGATCCGGACCTGGTCCGGGGTGGGCGGGTCGCGCTCGAGGAGCCGGGCGATCTCGACCGCGGTGAGGGCGCTCACTCGATCACCTGCCGACCCTCGGCCCGCACGGGGCAGCTCGTTCGCACGGGGCACATCTCGCACAGGTCGTTGACGCAGGCGGTGAACGCGGAGGCGGCCATGGTCGTCGCGACACCCTCCACCATCGTCCGGGCCCAGCTCGAGCCGTCCTCCTCGACCTCGAGGGCTCCCTGCGCGCGCACCGTCGCCTTCGACCCGAGGGCGACGAACACCAGCTGTGCGCCGGCGCTACGGGTGCCCGCGGGGAGCGACTCGAACGCCCCTCCGCCACGGCGAGCTGGTAGCTGCCGAGCTGGGGGTTGAGATCGGTCTCGGCCGCGCTCGGCGCGCGCTTGCCGGTCTTGAGGTCGACGATGCGCACGACGCCCTCACCGACGTCCTCCACCCGGTCCACCACGCCGCGGAGCACCGCGCGGTCCAGCTCCACGCTGAACTCCGCCTCCCGCAGGACGGGATCACCGGACTCGGCGACGTACGCCGCCAGCCGACCGACCATCCTCTCGGCGCGGCGGCGCTCGGCGACCGACGGCCACCCGGGGCGCAGGCCCAGCTCGGGCCAGCGGCGGTCGAGCTCGGCGAGCATCTCGGCCTCCGTCCCGCGCGGGAGCGCCTGCGCGATCGCGTGCACCAGGGTCCCGAGCGTCTGGGAGGTGCCGTCGGCGACCGTCCCGCCGGCGGCCTCCAACGCCCAGCGCAGCGCGCACGTCGAGACGGTCTCCGCCTTGGACGGGGAGACCGGCACCTTCTCGTCCTCGGTCCACAGCGGCGCGTCGGTGGTCACCGGTGCGAGCCCGTACCAGCCGGCCGGGTCGGCGCCGTCGACGCCGGCTCGCGCGAGCCGGGCCAGCAGCCGCGCCGCCTCCTCGTCCACGAGGCCGCCGGGGACCGCGACGCTCGCCTCGAGCCGCGAGCGCAGCAGCCCGACCAGCCCGCGCAGGTCGAGCGGGGTCGGGGCGCTCGCCGTCCGGGGTCGCGCTCGTCACCGCCCGGCGCCGGGGCGGCGTCCGGCCCGGCGCCCGGTCCGGGGTCCGGGGACTGGACGAGGTCGACGAACGGCGACGGCTGCTCGTCGGCGTCGGAGACCGCGGTGACCAGCAGCGCCCGGCGGGCGCGCGACGTCGCGACCGCGAAGGACCGCAGCTCGTCGGCGAGGACCGCGGTGCGCGCCTGCGCGCCGTCGAGCCGGCCGTCGTCGGCGCGTCCGGCCAGCACCTCCACGAGGGCCTGGGCCCCGAGCAGCGAGTCCCGCAGGCGCAGGTCGGGCCAGGTGCCGTCCTGCACTCCGGCCACCACGACGACGTCCCACTCGCGCCCCGCGGCACCGGCAGGGTCAGCACCGCGACCGCCCCCGGCGGCGCCCTGCGCGGCGAGGCTGTCCGACGGCAGGTCCTGGGACTCGAGGTACTCCACGAACGCCAGCGGCGGTGACTGCGGCATCCGGTCGACGAACGTCTCCGCCGCCCGGAACAGCGCGAGCACCGCATCGAGGTCACGATCGGCCCGAGCGCCCGCGGGACCACCGGCGAGCGCGGCGCGGCGCCATGGCTCGGCGAGACCCGCCGCCGACCACAGCGCCCACAGGACCGTCTGGGCGGTCGCGGCCGGCTCCAGCCCGGCGAGGCGCCCGGCGGCGAGGAGCGTCGCGAGCCGCTGCGGCCCGCGCCGGACGGCGGCCGGCAGCGCCGCGGTCCGCGCCGGGTCACCCAGCATCTCGACCAGCAGGGCGTCGCTCGCCCGGCCGCCGCCGCCGGCGAGCTCCTCGGCCCGCAGCGCGCGGCGGACGCGGCGAAGACCGACCGCGTCCGCACCGCCGAACGGCGACGTCAGGAGCGCGACGGCGGCCTCGGCGTCCAGGGCCGACGGGTCGAGCGCGCACCGCAGCGCCAGCAGCAGCGGGCGCACGGCCGGCTCGTCGCGCAGCGGCACGTCGCTGCCCAGCACGGACACCGGGACCGCAGCGCCGGCCAGGGCGCGACGCAACGACGCGACCTGCCCGCCGCTCCGCGCGATCACGGCCATCCGGTCCCAGGCCACGCCCCGTTCGAGGTGCGCCGCCCGCAGCGCGTGGGCGACGTACGCGGCCTCCTGCGGGGCGCTCGGCAGGATCGCCACGCGCGCCGTCGACCGGTCCGGCCCGGCCGTCTCCGGTCCGGTCGTCCCCGGCCCGGACGCGCCCCGCGGCCTGTGCTCGACCGCCGGCGACGGCCCGTGCTCGGTCGCCGCCCCCGTCCCACGCGCCGTCGCCCGCCGGTGCGCGACCCCGGCGACGGCGCCGATCTCCTGCGTGACCGCAGCCGTGACCCCTCGCAGCGCCGGGCCCTGACGCCACGCCGTGCCCAGGACGAGCCGGTCGGCACCGAGCTCGCCCAGACCGCGACCGGCGACCGGCGCCCGCCCCACCAGGGCCGGGGAGGCACCGCGGAACGTCTGGACGGCCTCGTCAGGGTCCGCGAAGAGGGCCAGGCGCGCGCCGTCGTCGGCGAGCACGCGCAGGAGGCGCGCGGTGGCGGCGGTGCTCTCCTGGTGGTCGTCGACGACGACCAGGCGCCAGCGCGGCCGGGGCGCACCGGGCAGCTCGTCGTCCCACGCGAGCAGCGCCTGCGCCGCCTCGTCGACGACCACCGCGGGGTCGTACCGGTCCCCCGCGTCCGGGGTGGACTGGCGCAGCTCGGTGACGTCGAGGTACTCCCGGTACAGGTGCGCCGCCGCGACCCACTCCGGACGGTCGTGCCGTCGCCCCCGGGCAGCGAGGTCCTCCGGCCTGAGGCCCCGCTCGGCGGCCCGCATGAGCAGGTCGCGCAGCTCGTCGCGGAAGCTGCGCAGGCCGAGCACCTGCGCAGGCACCGTGGCGGGCCAGTCCAGCGGGACGCCGTCGCCCGCGGCATGCCCGGCGAGGAGCTCGCCGAGCAGCAGGTCCTGCTCCGGGCCGGAGATGAGGGTGGGGGGCGGCTCGCCGAGGTGGGCCGCCCGCGCGCGCAGGACCGAGAACGCCGCCGACGCCGCGGTCCGCACCACGGGCTGACCGGCGGTGCGGCGCAGGCGCGCGGACAGCCGGTCACGGACGTCGGCCGCGGCGCGGCGGGTCGGGACGAGCACGAGCACGTCGTCCGGGGCCAGCCCGAGCGCGTCGGTCGCGGCGACGACGCCCTCGATCGCCGTCGTGGTCTTGCCGGTACCGGGGGCCCCCAGGACGAGCAGCGCGCCGGTGCCGGGTGCGGTCAGCCGCTCCACGACGGCGCGCTGGGTCGGGTCGAGCCGGACGTCAGGGCCGGCCTCCACGGACGGCCGCACGAGGCGGACCCCGGGGGCGTCCATCACGAGGGAGCGGTTCACGCGACGATCACATCACGGGCCACCCACATGCCCGCGCACGGCACCTCACCCCTGCGGGTACGGCCAGCCGTTCGGCTCGCACGGTGCGACCGCGAGGGACTGCTGCTGCATCAGCGGCGCCGGCTGACCCTCACCCGGGCACCCCTCGTGCGGGTGGCCGAGCAGGTGCCCCACCTCGTGGTTGACGAGGTACTGGCGGTACTGCCCGCGGTCGGCGAACTCCGGCGTCGCGTGCACCCAGCGACGGAAGTTGAGAGCGGCGTGCCCGTTGCGACCGCAGGAGACCTGCCCCCCGGTGTCCAGCGGGGCGCACATCGCGTCGACGAGGTCGGGGGACGCCAGGACGACGCGGATGTCGGCCGGCCCATCCGTCTGCGCGAAGGCGACGTCACCGCGGGCACCCCAGCCGCGCGGGTCGGTGAGCGTGCTCATCACGGTCGCCGCGAACACGGCGCCGTCCACGGGGAGCCCCCGCTCGACCTCCACGCGCACCGTGCGCACCGGCCCGGTGCCGACCGGCGGGCTCGAGCCCGCGACGACGTCGAGCACGCCGGACGCCGACTCGGGCACGTCGAGGGACAGCACGCCGGCCGCCTCGTCCGCCGGGGTCAGCCACAGCGGGCCGACGGTGTCCCGGTCCACGAGCTGGGGCAGCGGCAGCGGGCGCACGTCCCCGGTGAGGTCCTCGGGGACCGTCACCGGTGTCGCGCGGACCGTGGACACGGCCTGGTCCGCCGCGGCGTCGGGCCCGGTGCGCGCTCCGGCGATCTGCACGAGCGCGGCGGTGCCCACGCCGCCCGCGACGGCCACGGTGATCGCGCCCGCCGCGACCCAGCCGGACACCGCGGGCGAGGGGCGCGGGGTCATGATCCCTATCGTCACCCGGTCCACGAGGCGCTGGCTACCATCGGCGCGTGACCCAGCCCACGCACATGCGGCCGCGCAGCCCACGCATGGGCCGGGACGCGCGACGTGCCCAGGTGCTGTCGGTGGCGCAGGAGCTCTTCGCCGGCGAGGGGTTCCACCACGTGTCGATGGACGACATCGCCGTGCGGGCGGCCGTGTCGAAGCCCGTCCTGTACCGGCACTTCCCGTCCAAGCTCGACCTGTACCTGGCGGTCGTGGAGGAGCGCGGCGTCGAGCTGCTGCGCGCGGTCGACCGAGCCCTGGACCCGGTCGTGACCGGTCCGGTCCACCGGGGGGACGGACGCCAGGTCGTGCACTCCCTCGTGCGGGCCTACTTCGAGTTCGTCGAGGTCGCCGGGGAGTCGTTCTCCCTGCTGTTCGAGTCCGACCTCACGCACGACGCCGCCGTCCGGGCCCGCGTGGAGCAGGCCGGCGCGCAGGCCGCCCAGGGCATCGCCCGCGTGCTGGGGGACTTCACGGGGCTGCCGCCGGAGCGCACGTCGCTGCTCGCGGCGACGCTCATCGGGATGGCGCAGGCCGGCGCGACCAGCCGGTTCCGCGCCGAGGCCGGGCTGGACGTCGACGACGCCGTCGATCTCGTCGCGCGTCTCGCCTGGCAGGGCGTCGCCGGGCTGATCCGCCCCGACGTCGAGTACGACGCGACCACTTAGGATTGACCGGGCCCGCGAAGCTGGCGGGGAGCACCGTGCTCCGGCGATCCTCGCCGGGTCGCGGGGAATCGACGAGGAGAGCACCGTGGACATCACGATCGGCGTGCAGAACCAGCCGCGCGAGCTGGTCATCGAGTCCGACCAGACGTCCGATGAGGTCGCCCAGCTCGTGGCGGCGGCGCTCGACGGCAAGCCGGTCCTCGAGCTGCGCGACACCCGTGGCCGTCGGGTCATGGTCCCGACGGCGTCGATCGGGTACGTCGAGATCGGCACCGAGGAGACGCGTCGGGTGGGCTTCGGCACGCTCTGACACACGTCGTCGCCCCGCTCCGGCTCAGGCCGGGGCGGGGCGCTGTGCGTCCCAACCGCTCTCGGCGGTCGGACGGTCAGGCCGTCCGGCCCAGGAATGATCAGGCCGTCAGGCCCAGGCGCCCCATGCGCCGGGTGTGCTCCGCGGTGAGGACCCCGAACAGGCGCGTCGACGCCTCGCCCGAGGCGTCCCCCGGCAGGTCGGGACCGGCCCCCGAGCCGTCGACCCCCGCCAGCGCGAGGCGCGCGAGGGACGGCTCGGTGAGCAGCAGCGTCTGCACCACCCCGAGGGCCTCCCCCACCAGCCGGCGCCCCCAGAGCGCGAGCCGAGAGGTCAGCACCTCGTCGTCCGTGGCCGCCGCCGCGAGCGTGGCGACCGTCAGCTCGGCGTGACTCGCACCGTCGAGCACGTCCATCACGAGCTCGCGGGTGTCGTCGTCGAGCCCTGCCGCCGCGGCCTTGCAGAAGTCGTCCGCGACGCCGTACCCGACGTACGCCTTGAGCATCCGCTCCCACCACGACCCCGGGGCCGTGCGCGCGTCGAAGTCGTCCAGCACCCGCGCGAACCGCTCGAGCTCGGCGTCCGGTGCCCCGCCGAGCTCGGTGATCCGCTCGAAGATCCGGTCCAGCCGGGCGACCGCACCGGCGGAGAAGTGCATGAGGCGCAGCCGCGTGTCCAGCGTCGGCGCGAGCGCGGAGTCGGCCGCGAGCCGCGTGAACGCGACCAGCTCCAGGTGGCCCACCAGACCCAGCAGCGCGAGCACGTCCCCCGGTCGGTGCTCGGGCGGGCATGCGTCGGCGCTGCGGTCATCCCGCGAGCCTAACGCCCGTGTGGACACCGTCGGATACGATGACCGGGTACATCGGTTGCCCGGTCGTCCCGACCGCATCGCCGCGCAGCGCCCTCGCGCCGCGGCAGTGAAAATCACGATCGGCTGCCGGCCACCCTCGGCGATGAGGCCCGCTCGGCGACCCGGCGCACGCGCTCCGACGCACGCCACGTGGCGCAACCCCGCGACTCCTCGCCGACCAGCACGTGAGGCACCGACGACGTGACGACGACCGACCAGAGCCCGGGTCCCGCTGCGCGCAGCAGCGTCCAGGCCGACAACCCCACCTTCGCGGACTTCGACGTCCGCCCCGAGATCGTCGAGGCGCTCGCCGCGGCGGGCATCATCTCGCCGTTCCCCATCCAGGCGATGACCCTGCCGGTCGCGCTGTCCGGGCACGACATCATCGGCCAGGCCAAGACCGGGACCGGCAAGACCCTCGGCTTCGGCGTCCCGCTGCTCCACCGCGTCGTCGCCCCCGGCGAGGACGGCTACGACGCCCTGCCCGCGCCGGGCAAGCCGCAGGCCCTCGTGATCGTCCCGACGCGCGAGCTGGCCGTCCAGGTCGCCGGCGACCTCGCCACCGCCTCGAGCCGGCGCTCGGTGCGCGTGCTGCAGCTCTACGGGGGCCGCGCCTACGAGCCGCAGGTCACCGCGCTGCAGACGGGCGTCGACGTCGTCGTCGGCACGCCGGGCCGGATGATCGACCTGCTCAACCAGGGCTATCTCGACCTCACCTCCGTGCGCTGCGTCGTGCTGGACGAGGCGGACGAGATGCTCGACCTCGGCTTCCTCCCCGACGTCGAGCGGCTCCTCTCCCGCACGCCCGCGTCACGCCACACCATGCTGTTCTCCGCGACGATGCCCGGCGCGGTCGTCGCGATGGCCCGCCGGTACATGACGCAGCCGACGCACATCCGGGCCAACGACCCGGACGACGCGGGCGCCACCGTCAAGAACACGACGCAGGTCGTCTACCGAGCGCACGCGCTCGACAAGGTCGAGGTGCTCGCCCGGCTGCTGCAGGCCGAGGGCCGCGGCCTGACAATCGTGTTCGCCCGGACCAAGCGGACCGCCGCCAAGGTCGCCGACGACCTCGTGGACCGCGGGTTCGCCGCCGGCGCCATCCACGGCGACCTCGGTCAGGGTGCGCGCGAGCAGGCTCTGCGCGCGTTCCGCAACGGCAAGGTCGACGTCCTGGTCGCGACCGACGTCGCGGCGCGTGGGATCGACGTCGACGACGTCACGCACGTCGTGAACTACCAGTGCCCCGAGGACGAGAAGACCTACCTGCACCGCATCGGACGCACCGGTCGCGCGGGCAAGAAGGGCACCGCGGTCACGTTCGTCGACTGGGACGACATGCCGCGCTGGGGGCTCATCAACAGGGTCCTCGACCTCGGCATCCCCGAGCCGGTCGAGACGTACTCGAGCTCCCCGCACCTCTTCACCGACCTCGGCATCCCGGCCGGCACCAAGGGCACGCTGCCCCAGGCCGCCCGGGTCCGCGAGGGCCTGGACGCGGAGAAGCTCGAGGACCTCGGGGAGACCGGCAAGCGCCACAGCGCGAGCGTCCGCGGCGGCGGCTCCCGGGACGGCGGCGGGCGTGATGCCGGCCGCGGTCGTGGTGGGCGTGACGGCGGACGTGACGGCGGACGCGAGAGCGGCGGCCGGGACTCCGGTCGTGGTCGCGGCGCGTCCGGTCGGCGTGACGGCGGCGCCGGCCGCGGGACCGAGGCGTCGGGCGCTCCGCGGACCGCGGGCGACGACGCGCCCCGCACCACCCCTGCCTCGGCCTCTCCCTCTGCCGAGGGAAGCGCTCCGGCCGAGACCACGGGTGACCGTCCGCGTCGCAACCGCAGCCGTCGCCGCACCCGTAGCGGCGGCGCCGGCACCTCGGGCTCGGCCGCGAGCGCGCCGACCGCGGGCCCCGACGCCTGATCCGGACCACCGCACGACGACGGCGGCCGCGGACTCCACGTCCGCGGCCGCCGTCGTGCGTCACGACCAGGTGGGCGGCCGCGATGCCGTCGGCGACCCGGTCGGCGCCCTGGGCGCGGACGAGGCCCCGATCAGGCCTCGATGAAGGCGCGCACCGCGTCCGCGACGAGCTGCACGGCGATCGCCGCGAGCAGCAGCCCGGCGATCCGGCTGACGAGGATGACGCCGCTGTCCTTGAGCACGCGGTGGATGACGTTCGCGAACCGCATCGACAGGTACAGGCAGAGGTGGACGGCGACGACGCCGAGCCCGATGGCGATCCAGTCCGACCAGGTCTCCTCCGAACCGGCGACGAACACCATGGTCGCCACGATCGCGCCCGGACCGGCCAGGAGCGGCGTCCCGAGCGGGACCAGCGCGACGTTGACGCCGGTGTTGCCGGACGGCGTCGGGTCCTCCATCTTCCCGGTCAGCAGCTCCATCGCGACGAGCAGGAGCAGCAGCCCGCCGGACGCCTGCAGCGCCGGCAGCGAGATGTGCATGTAGCCGAGCAGCTGCTGCCCGAAGAGCGCGAACGCCACGATCACCCCGAAGGCGACGAGGATCGCCTGGCGCGCGGCGCGCGTCCGCTGCCGCGCGGTCATCGACCCGGTCAGCCCGAGGAAGATCGGGACGGTCCCGGGCGGGTCCATGATGACGAACAGCGTGATGAAGACCTCGCTGAACAGCCGGCCGTCCCACACCTCGCTCACGGCCGCACCACCGCGGTCGTGCCCTGCTCCTCGATCCGCGCCAGGACGTCCGGTGCGGTGGTCCGCTCCCCCAGCCCGTTCGGCTTGCCGGACCCGTGGTAGTCGCTCGAGCCCGTCACCAGCAGCCCGAGCCGCTCGGCGAGCGCGCCGAGACGCTCGACCTGCGCGGGTCCGTGGTCGCGGTGGTGCACCTCGAGCCCGGCGAGGCCGGCCTCCGCGAGCTGCGCGACGGCGTCGTCGGGCACCACGCGGCCGCGGACGTCCGCGCCGGGGTGGGCGAAGACCGGGACGCCACCCGCCGCGCGGATCGCGGCGACCGCGTCGACCGCGTCGGGCGCGTAGTGCGGCACGTAGTAGCGCGAGGAGGGCACGAGCATCGTCGCGAACGCGGCGCTGCGGTCGGGGACGACGCCGCGGGCGACGAGCGCGTCGGCGATGTGCGGGCGGCCGACCGTCGCGTCGGCGCCGGTCTGCGCCATGACGTCGTCCCAGGTGAGGTCGAAGTCCTCGCCGAGCAGGTCGACCATCGTGCGCGCCCGCACCAGCCGGGCAGCGCGGGTGCGCTCGATCTCGGCGAGCAGGGCGGGGTGGTCGGGGTCCTGGAGGTAGCTGAGCAGGTGGACGCTGATGCCCTCCCACCGCGCCGAGATCTCGCTGCCGAGCACGACGGCGATGCCGGACGACGCCGCCTGCGCGGCCGCCTCGTCCCAGCCCGCGGTGGTGTCGTGGTCGGTCAGCGCGACGACGTCGAGGCCGGCGGCAGCGGCGGCGACCACCACGCCCGCGGGTGCGTCGGTGCCGTCCGACGCGGTCGAGTGGGCATGGAGGTCGATCAGCACGTGCTCAGGGTAGGGCGCCGCGCACGGGCGGCCGTCCCCGAGGTCCCCGGCCGGAGCCGGACGCGTGACGGTGCGACGATGGGCACATGAGCGAGCAGATCACGCCCGAGGCCGCGACCGACGCCCAGCCGCTGGAGTCCCGCGGCGAGAACCGGTCCCAGCGTCCGAGCTCGGCGGCGTTCAGGTCCTTCATCACGTCCGGCTGGGGCGAGCGGCCCGACCTGCGACCGCAGCCCGGCCCCGCCGCCCCGTTCGCGGCCCTGCGGCGCGCCCGGCTGTCCGCGCAGTTCCCCGGCGTCCGGCTCGTCGTGCCCGCCGGTGGCTTCAAGGTCCGCAGCAACGACACGGACTACCGGTTCCGCCCGCACACCGCGTTCGCGCACCTCACCGGCCTCGGCACGGAGCAGGAGCCCGACGCCGTCCTCGTCCTGCACCCGGACGAGACCGCGCCGGACGAGGGCAGCGGGCACACCGCGGTCCTGTACCTGCGCCCGCTGGCCGGGCGGGACACCGAGGAGTTCTACTCCGACTCCCGGTACGGGGAGTTCTGGGTCGGTGCGCGTCCCACGCTCGACGACGTCGCGGCCCTGACCGGGCTGCGGACGGCGCACCTGGACACCCTCCGCGACGACCTGGCCAAGGACGTCGGCCCCGACGGGGTGCAGCTCGTCGTGGTGCCCGACGCGGACGCGGCGGTCGAGGCGGTCGTCGAGGAGATCCGCGCCGCCCAGGACGCCGGGCAGGACGACACCCGGCTCGCCGAGGCGCTGTCCGAGCTGCGGCTCATCAAGGACGACCACGAGATCGAGCAGATGCGCGTCGCGGTCGACCTGACCGTCGCCGGCTTCGCGAAGATCGTCCGTGACCTGCCGGTCGCCGTCGAGCACCCGCGCGGTGAGCGCGTCATCGAGGGGACCTTCGGGGCGCACGCCCGGCTCGAGGGCAACGCCGTCGGCTACGAGACGATCGCCGCCGCCGGGGAGCACGCGACCACGCTGCACTGGACGCAGAACGACGGGCCCGTCCGGTCCGGCGACCTGGTGCTCGTGGACGCGGGGGTCGAGGCCGACTCCCTGTACACCGCCGACGTCACCCGCACGCTGCCCGTCGACGGCACGTTCACCGAGGTGCAGCGCCGGGTCTACACCGCCGTGCTCGACGCCGCCGACGCCGCCTTCGCGGTGGCCGTCCCCGGCTCCCGCTTCCGCGACGTGCACGCCGCCGCGATGGAGGTCATCGCGACGCGGCTCGCGGAGTGGGGCCTGCTGCCCGGCACCGCCGAGGAGTCCCTGGACCCCGAGGGGCAGTGGCACCGGCGCTGGATGGTGCATGGCACGAGCCACCACCTGGGCCTGGACGTGCACGACTGCGCGCAGGCCCGCCGCGAGATGTACCTCGACGCGGTGCTCGAGCCCGGCATGGTCTTCACGATCGAGCCCGGCCTGTACTTCAAGTCCGACGACCTCGCCGTCCCCGAGGAGTACCGCGGCATCGGCGTGCGCATCGAGGACGACGTCCTGGTGACCGCCGACGGCAACGAGAACCTCTCGGCCGCGCTGCCGCGACGTGCCGACGACGTCGAGCAGTGGATGGCGACGATCCTCGGCGACTGACTGCGATCGCGGAAGCTGGATCGGCCGGGTGGGGCGGCGAGTTCGGCCGGTCGCGGGCGACCCCGGCAGGTGGCGCCACAAGGACCGCTCAGCCCGTGCGACGTGCGCGGCAGCCGACTGCACATCGTCGACGCGTCGCTGGTGCTCACCGCAGGTTCACCCGCCAGCGCCTGGTCGACGGGGACGAAGACCTCCACCGGCGCACTGTCGGTCGACGTCGAGGACGAGCCCCAGGACACCTTGCTGGAGATCGCCGAGGCCAACGGCCTGAAGACGGGCAACGTGTCGACGTCCGAGATCCAGGACGCGACTCCCGCCGCGCTGTTCGCCCACGTGAACAAGCGCGGGTGCTACGGCCGGTCGCCACGACCGAGAGCTGCACGACGCCCGTGCCGACGTCACCCTCGGCGGTGGCAGCGCCACGATGCGCGAGCCCGCGGTCGCCGGTCCCTGGGCCGGTCGCACGCTCGCGGAGCAGGCCGCCGACCGCGGCTGCACCTACCTCACCGACTCCGCAGAACTCGCCGCCGTCACCCGGGCCGATCAGACCGCGCCCGTGATCGGCCTCTTCACCGAGGGCAACTTTCCCGTCCGTTACGGCGCAGCCGCCGACGGCACGGGCGGTGCTGGCGTCGGCGCGGCGGTAGCCACGGCAAGCGGCGGGATGCTCGCCTACACCGGGAGCGGAGCCGCCCAGATGGCGCTGCTGGCGGTTCTGCTGCCGAGCGCTGGCGGCGTAACGCTCTGGATGCGCAACCGTCGGCAGGTCGTGACGAGCTGGTCGGATCATTCACGCAGAGAGGACGAAAGCCGCTCGGCATCACTGGATCATCGGATCGACCCAGGCTGAACTCTCACGGAGTGCTTCGGGGTGCCGATCCGCTCCACCGTGGAGGCTGACGCGCAGGAGGTCGACATGGGTGACGCGCAGAGGGTTGCCGAGCTGCACGAGTACGGGCTGCTCGATGCCCCGGTCGACGACGAGCTCGAGGCTGTGGTGCGCATGGCGGCCGCCGTGGCCGGGGTGGCGACCGCGACGCTGAACCTCATCGACGCCTACCGCCAGTGCCAGCTGACGTCAGTGGGATTCGACGGCGCCGACACGCCACGCCGCGACTCGATGTGTGCGGTGCGGTTCCGCCAAGGACGCACGGTGTGGACCTCGGACGCGAGCACCCATCCGGACTACGCCACCAACCCCTGGGTCACGGGACTGCTCGCGACGGTCCGCTTCTACGCCTCCGTCCCGCTGATCAGTCCCAGCGGCCATGTGCTGGGAACGCTGTGCGTGTTCGACTCCGCCCCGAAGAGCCTGACCGAGGACCAGGTGCGGCTGCTCGAGGATGCCGCCGGCGTGGTGGTGGCTCTCTTCGAGCGCCGTCGCCAGGCGCGCGCCAACGCCGCACTGGCGGCTGAGGCACATGAGCAACGCACCTTGGTCGAGTGGACGATGCGCGCGCTGGAAGAGCGGCACGAGCTGATCGACGTCATCCTGGAGACCATCGACGTCGGCGTGGTCGTCGCTGGCCCCGATGGACGGCTCTCCCTGTTCAACCGGGCCGCCCGTGACTGGCACGGGCTGGAGGTGGACCCCTCCATGGACCCGACCGAGCACGCGGGCCGGTACGGCCTGTACGCAGTCGACGGTCGTACTCCGCTGGCGACCGAACAGATTCCGCTGCAGCGTGCACTCATCGAAGGTGCGGTCAGCGGCGACGAGATGGTCATCGCGGCGGCCGGCCGGGCCCCGGTGCGCGTGACCGTCTCCGGGCGCGCGCTGCTCGGCGCCGACGGCACACCGCTCGGTGCAGTGGTCGCGATGAGCGACGTGACCCAGGACCGGGCGCACCAGGCCGAACTGCAGCAGGCCTACGCCCAGCTCGCCGAGCGCACCGGGGAACTCGAACGCTCCAACCGCGATCTCGAGCAGTTCGCGGCCACCGTGAGCCACGACTTGCGCTCGCCGTTGACGGTGGTCGACGGCTACCTGGAACTTCTCGGTGAGGTCTACGCCGACGCGCTCGGCGACCAGGGCCGCAGCTGGGTGGCCACCGCCCGCCGCGGCGTGCGACGTACCCTCGGGCTCACCAACGCCCTGCTGGGCTACGCCCAGGCCGGCGCCGCGCGCTGCGCCCAGCAGCCCGTGGACGTCCGTGAGGCGCTCGACGCCGCGGTCATCGACCTCCGGCACGAGGTCGCCGCCGCCGGCGCACTGATCGAACCCGGCCCGCTGCCCACCATCGTCGGTGACGAGGTGCTGCTGCAGCAGCTGCTGCAGAATCTGCTCGGAAACGCCATCAAGTACCGCCGCCCGGACCAGCGGTGCCGCGTGCGCGTCACCACCCGGAGTGCCGCCGGCGAGTGGATCATCTCCGTGGCTGACAACGGCCGCGGCATCCCCCGGACAGCCGGGAACGCGCGTTCACCATGTTCACCACGCTCGACCCCACCGCCCGCACCGGGCATGGCATCGGCCTGAGCACGTGTCAACGCATCGTCGAGCGCCACCGTGGGCGCATCTGGATCACTGACACCTCCGGCGGCGGCGCCACTGTCAACATCGCGCTGCCGAAGCCGGACGAGAGGAGCGAGCCGGCGTAGCAGCACAGAACCAGGCCGCGACGCGCGGGTCGGCCATCCGTCCAGCGATGGGTCCGGGCAGCCGCCCGCAGCGCCGCGGCCTCCCACGACACGATCGGCGCTGCGCTGTGCGGGCGCCTCGATCCGTACCGCCACCGGCGCACGCGGACGCTCACCCCAGCGTCGGAATCGGAACGGCGGCGGGACGCCGCGCAGGGAGAGATCGCGCGGTCTGCGTCAGGACCGCGGGTCGCTCGGCGGGGCGAACGGGCCGGCGGAAGTCTGCGGCGGAGTGCCGGGTCGCCCGGTCTGCGTGGGCGGCTGCGGGGTCGTCGGCGGCTGCGCGGGGTGCGGCGGCGGGGCGGTCGGCGACCCGGACGGCGCCGGCGCGTGCGGCGGCTGCGGGTGCGCCGCCGTCGGGTCGGACGGCCGGGCCCCGGGCCGGACGCCGGCGGAGTCGGCCAGCCCGACGTCGTGCCGCCGATCTCCTGCAGCAGCTGGCGGGCCTTGTGCGCCTGCTCCGCCTGGCACAGGACGGAGTAGGTCGCCGCCACGATCTGGCTCTGCGACGTGAAGTCGCGCTTGCCCCCGGTGAACGCGTAGGTGACGACCGAGAACAGCATCCCGAACGCACCACCGATGAGGATGGCCGCGATCAGCGGGAAGGTCTGGCCCTCAGGAGAGCTGAAGAGCAGCAGCAGGAACCCGACGAACAGTCCGAACCATGCCCCGGACGCCAGTCCCGCGAGCGCGACCCGCGGGTACGACAGCCGCCCGGTGACCCGCTCCACCATCCGCAGGTCCCCGCCGACGATGGTCACGAGCTGCACCGGGAACTGCTTGTCCGCGAGGTGGTCGACCGCCCGCTGCGCCTCCAGGTACGTGCCGTAGGCGGCGACCTGCTCGCCCTGCGGCAGGGTCGGGGTGCGCGGGACACGGTTCGGGTTCGCGAACGACATGCCCCGATCCTCCCCCACGACGCGACCGAGGGCCACGCAGCCCGGGGTGCCCGGCCGGGCGGCGTCGTCGGGCCGGGAGGGGCGAGGCCGACCCGCCGAGGGCCGCCGCACTAGGCTGGCCGCCGTGAGCAGCGCAGGGACCAGGGTCTTCGTCGCGCGCCTCGCCGGGACCATCGTGTTCGACCCCATCGGGGACCAGGTCGGGCGGGTGCGCGACGTCGTCGTGCTCCTGCGCCCGAAGGGGCTGCCGCGGGCGGTCGGGCTCGTCGTCGAGGTGCCCGGGAGGCGTCGCGTCTTCCTGCCGCTGACCCGGGTGACGAGCATGGACGGCGGCCAGGTCATCTCCACCGGACTGGTCAACATGCGCCGGTTCGAGCAGCGGTCGATGGAGACCCTTGCGGTCGGCGAGCTCCTCG
This sequence comes from Cellulomonas sp. ATA003, assembly GCF_031582905.1. Classification (NCBI taxonomy): domain Bacteria; kingdom Bacillati; phylum Actinomycetota; class Actinomycetes; order Micrococcales; family Cellulomonadaceae; genus Cellulomonas; species Cellulomonas sp. ATA003. Next base: position 438,504 of record NZ_CP133990.1, on the reverse strand, counting down.
ACCGGACGGTCGAGCTCACCGACGGCTCGGGGAGCGCGGCGGTCGAGGACCTCGCGATCGAGCGCCAGCGCAACGGCGACTGGCTGGTGACCCAGCTGTTCGTGCGGCGGCACGTGCGCGGCAAGGGCGGGCTGCTGCGTCGCCGCGGCGAGACGCTGCTGGTGCCGGTGACGGGCGTGACCGGGCTCGCGCGGTCCGACGCCGGCCAGGGCGCCGCGCTGCTGCTCGCCGCCTACGAGGACCTCAAGCCCGCCGACCTCGCCGAGGTGCTCCACGGCCTGGGCGCGCCGCGGCGCCTGGAGGTGGCGACCGCGCTGACCAACGACCGCCTCGCCGACGTCCTGGAGGAGCTCCCCGAGGACGACCGCGTCCTCATCCTGTCCGGCCTCACGCAGGGGCGCGCCGCCGACGTCCTCGAGGCCATGGAGCCCGACGACGCCGCGGACCTGCTGGGTGAGATGCCGCAGCAGCAGGCCACCGAGCTGCTCGGCCTCATGGAGCCCGGTGAGGCGCGCGACGTGCGCCGCCTGCTCGCCTACGGGGAGAACACCGCCGGTGGTCTCATGACCACCGAGCCGGTCGTCCTCCCGCCGGAGACGCCGATCGCCGCTGCGCTCGCGCACGTGCGCCGCCAGGACCTCACGCCGGCGCTCGCCTCCATGGTGTTCGTGGCGCGGCCACCGGCCGAGACGCCGACCGGCCGCTTCCTCGGCGTCGTGCACCTGCAGCGCATGCTGCGCGAGCCGCCGCACGAGCCGATCGGATCCCTGGTCGACTCCGGGATCGACGGCGTCACCGCCGACGCGCCGCTGCTGCAGATCACCCGGCTGCTCGCGACCTACGACCTGCTGGCCGTGCCGGTGCTGGACTCCGAGCGGCGCCTGCTCGGCGCGGTCAGCGTCGACGACGTCCTGGACCACCTCCTGCCCGAGGACTGGCGCGAGCGGCCGGACGACGCGAGCGACGGCATCGTGCACCTCGGCGGGACGAAGGCCGGCCGTGCCTGACCGCCTCGACACCCCGAAGGCGACCCGACGCAGCTGGGTGCCGCGGTTCAAGGCCGACCCGGACGCCGTCGGTCGCATCGCCGAGGGCTTCGCCCGCTTCATGGGGACCGGCCGCTTCCTGCTCTACATGACGGCATTCGTCGTCGTGTGGATCACCATCAACGTCGTCGGCCTGTGGGGGCTGCAGTGGGACCCCTACCCGTTCATCCTGCTCAACCTGTTCTTCTCGACGCAGGCGTCCTACGCGGCGCCGCTCATCCTGCTCGCGCAGAACCGGCAGGACGACCGTGACCGGGTCGCGCTGGAGCAGGACCGTCAGCGCGCCGAGCGCAACCTCGCCGACACCGAGTACCTCGCCCGGGAGATGGCCGCGCTGCGGATCGGCCTGAGCGAGGTCGCCACGCGTGACTTCGTGCGGTCCGAGCTGCGCAACCTGCTCGAGGAGCTCACCGCGGACCGCGAGGCCGAGGACCGCAGCGAGCGCGACGTCCGCGAGCGTGGGGAGCAGGGGCCGCACCGGACCCGGTGCGGCGCAGCCGCCGCGACTGACCGGACGCGGGCGAGCAGGCGCGGGCGAACCGGGCGTGGGCAACCGGGCGGCGGGCGACCGGAGCGCGGGCGCACGACCGGGCGCCGCCGGACCGCACCTACGATGGAGGTATGCCGCACCCCGTCGATGCCACCGCCCTGGTCGACGCCGTCCGGGCCGAGCTCGCCTCCGTGCAGGACCCGGAGATCCGACGGCCGATCACCGAGCTCGGCATGGTGCGGTCGGTCGACGCGGCCCCCGACGGCGCGGGCGGCACGCTCGTCACCGTCGGGCTCGACCTCACGACGCCCGGCTGCCCGCTCAAGGAGACGCTGACCCGGGACGTCACCGCGGCGGCGTCACGGGTCCCCGGCGTGACGTCCGTGCACGTGGCGATGGGTGTCATGAGCCCCGAGCAGCGCACCGAGCTGCGCTCGATGCTGCGCGGCGGGTCCCCCGAACCGGTCATCCCGTTCGCCCAGCCGCACTCGCTGACCAAGGTGTTCGCGATCGCGTCCGGCAAGGGCGGCGTCGGCAAGTCGTCCGTGACGGCGAACCTCGCGGTCGCGATGGCGGCCGACGGCCTGCGGGTCGGCGTGCTCGACGCCGACGTCTACGGCTTCTCCATCCCGCGCATGCTCGGGGTGTCCCGTCCCCCGACCCGGGTGGACGACATGCTGCTGCCACCGCTCGCGCACGACGTCAAGGTCGTCTCGATCGGGATGTTCGTCCCTGCCGGGCAGCCGGTCGTGTGGCGCGGGCCGATGCTCCACCGGGCGCTGCAGCAGTTCCTCGCCGACGTCTTCTGGGGAGACCTCGACGTCCTCCTGCTCGACCTGCCGCCCGGCACCGGGGACATCGCGATCTCGGTGGCCCAGCTGCTGCCGACCTCCGAGATCGTGGTGGTGACGACCCCGCAGGTCGCCGCGGCGGAGGTCGCCGAGCGCGCCGGGTCCGTGGCGCTGCAGACCAGCCAGCGGGTGGTCGGCGTGGTCGAGAACATGTCGTGGCTCGAGCAGCCGGACGGCTCACGGCTGGAGGTGTTCGGCGCGGGCGGCGGCGCGACGGTCGCTGCGAACCTCTCGGGGGCGACCGGGACCGACGTGCCGCTGCTCGGGCAGGTGCCGCTGGACGTGCGGCTGCGCGCCGCCGGGGACGCCGGCACCCCGGTCGTCCTCGCCGACCCGGACGCACCCGCCGCCGTCGTGCTGCGCGACGTCGCCCGCTCGCTCGCGGGGCGGTCGCGCGGCCTCGCCGGGCGCCCGCTCGGGCTGTCACCGGTCGGCCGGTAGCGCGCGGTCACGCTGCGGCGTGCACGGCCCTGCGGGCCGTCCGCGAGCGCCCGCCGGGTCGGCCGGCGAACGCGGGCGCGGCTCCGCCTCAGGCGACCCGGCCCAGCGCGATGGCGGCGTACATGAGGGACGCGACCGTCTCGCCGTCGGTGATGGTGCCGTCCGCGACCATGCCGAGCACCTGCGACCACGGCACCCGCCGGACCGCCGTGATGCCCTCCTCGGCCTGCTCCCCCGCGAGCGCCGCCGCCGCGTCCGCCTCCGCCTGCTCCGCCGCCTGCTCCGCTGCGTCACCCGCCGCCTCGCGCGCCGGACGGACCCCCGCGCGAGGAACACGTGCTCGGGCGCCCGGCACACCCCGTTGAGCGCCGCCATCGTCCCGACCGCCTCCCACCGGTCGGCGACGAGCCCGGTCTCCTCCCGCAGCTCCCGCCGCGCCGCGGCGAGAGGGTCCTGACCGTCCGCACCGCCGGCCGGCACCTCGAGCGAGGCCCCGACCGTGTACCGGTCCACCTCGACCAGAACCACCTCGTCCACGTCGGTGAGGGCCACGACGAACACCGCGGCGTTCCGCAGCTCGACCACGCCGTAGACCCCCGGCGTCCCGTCCGGCCGGTCGACGGCGTCCTCGCGCACCCGGATCCAGGGGTTCTCGTAGACGACGGTGGACTCGCGGGTGGTCCAGAGGCTCATCGCGCCAGCCTGGCAGAGTCCCCCACCCCGTCACGGCCTCCTCACCCGGTCATGGCCCCGTCCCAGTCACGGCCCGTGCCCGTCTTGGCCGTCCCCGTCACGCCTCGTCCGGCGTGTGGGAACGTGTCGTGTCACGGTCACGTGCCACGCGCACCCGCGCCGCCGCCACCACTCGCCGAGGAGTCTGTCGTTGAGCACCGCCGACACCCCGCCCGCCGACACGTCGCACGCCGACACCCCGCCCGCCGACAGCCCCCCGGCCGCCGGCTCGCATGCCGCACGCGTGCGACGCACCGCCACCCGCATGGCGGACGGCCGTGACCTCATCTACTTCGACGACTCCGAGCCGTACGTCTCGGGCGGCGCGACCCGCCGGCTGGACGACCCGCGCCCGCTGCCGGACCGCTTCGCCCCGGTCGTCGGCGAGGACGGCGTCGCCCGGCCCGTCACGGGTCCGGAGCTGCGGCGCGACCCGCTCACCGGGGAGTGGATCCCCATGGCGGCGCACCGGATGAACCGGACGTTCCTGCCGGCCGCCGACTCCAACCCGCTCGCGCCCGCGCGGCCCGGCGCCGCGTACCAGGACGGCGAGATCCCGGCCGAGGACTACGACGTCGTCGTCTTCGAGAACCGGTTCCCGTCCCTCATGGCCGTGCCCGGTGTGCCGGACGAGGTGACCCTGCGCGACGGCGAGGAGCTGTGGCCGGTCCGTCCGGCGAGCGGCCGCACCGAGGTCATCTGCTTCAGCCCCGACCCGTCCGCGTCGCTCGCGTCGGTCAGCCCGACCCGGATGCGCACGATCATCGAGGCGTGGGTCGACCGCACGACGCATCTGAACGCGCTGCCCGGCATCGAGCAGGTCTTCGCGTTCGAGAACCGCGGCAAGGAGATCGGCGTCACGCTGCACCACCCGCACGGGCAGATCTACGCGTTCCCGTACCTTCCGCCGCGGACCCAGGCCGTGCTCGCCCAGGCCCGCGCGCACCACGCCTCGACCGGTCGGCTCCTCGGGGCCGACGTGCTGGCCGCGGAGCTGCGCAGCGGCGAGCGCGTCGTCCTCGAGTCCGAGCACTGGGTCGCCTACGTCCCCTTCGCGGCCAAGTGGCCGGTCGAGGTGCACCTCGTCCCCCGGCGCGACGTGCCGGACCTGCCCGCGCTCACGGACGCCGAGCGCGCCGACCTCGCCCCGGTGTACCTCGAGCTGCTGCGCCGCCTCGACCTGTTCTTCGTCGGCGCGGACGGCCAGCCGCTGACGCTGCCGTACATCGCGGGCTGGCACCAGGCGCCCGTGCGCGAGGGCCGCGAGCTGTCCCGGCTGTCGCTCCAGGTGTTCTCGGTGCTGCGCGCGCCGGGCAAGCTCAAGTACCTCGCCGGCGTCGAGTCCGGCCTCGGCGCGTGGATCAGCGACACCACCCCCGAGCGCATCGCCGCCCGCCTGCAGGAGGTGGCCCGATGAGCCGGCACGCCGCGACCGGAGTCACCTGGGTCGACGCCTGGGAGCCGGCGGCGGGCGCCGAGCGCGCCGCGGCCGCCTTCCGGGCGCGCTTCGACGCCGAGCCCGACGGCGTCTGGTCCGCCCCGGGCCGGGTCAACCTCATCGGGGAGCACACGGACTACAACGGCGGCCTGTGCCTGCCGATCGACCTCCCGCACCGCACCTACGTGGCGCTGCGCCGCACCTCCGCCGCCGGCACGCCCGGTGCAGCCGACGCCGTCGTCCGCCTCGCGTCCGCGCAGGAGCCCGACGCCGGGCTGTGGTCGGCGCCGCTGGCCGACACCGGCCCCGGACGCGTCGACGGCTGGCCCGCCTACGCCGCCGGCGTCGCCTGGGCGCTGGGTGCGGCGGGGCACACCGTCGGCGGCTTCGACGCCGTCGTCGACTCGTGCGTCCCGTACGGCGCCGGCCTGTCGTCGTCCGCGGCGCTGGAGTGCGCGGTCGCCGTCGCGCTGGACGAGGCCTTCGGTCTCGGGCTCGCCGACGACGACGCCGGCCGCACCCGCCTCGTCGCCGCCTGCATCCGCGCGGAGAACGAGGTCGCCGGTGCGCCGACCGGCGGCATGGACCAGTCCGCGTCGCTGCGGGCCCGGGCGGGGCACGCCCTGCTGCTCGACACCCTCGACCAGTCGGTCCGGCACGTGCCGTTCGACCTGGCCGGCAGCGGCCTGGCGCTGCTCGTGATCGACACGAAGGCCGAGCACCGGCTCGCCGACGGCCAGTACGCCGCTCGGCGGACCGCGTGCGAGGCAGCCGCCCGGCAGCTCGGCGTCGCGACCCTGCGCGAGGTGCGCCCCGACGGGCTCGACGACGCCCTCGCCCGGATCGCCGACGCGGACCTGCCCGCCGACGTGACCCGCCGCCGCGTCCGGCACGTGGTGACCGAGATCGCACGGGTCGAGACGTTCGTCGCCCTGCTCGACGCCGGACGGGTGCGCGACGTCGGTCCGGTCATGGACGCCTCGCACGCGTCGCTGCGCGACGACTACGAGGTCAGCGCCCCGGAGCTCGACGTCGCGGTCGACGCCGCCCGCGCGGCCGGCGCCCTCGGCGCCCGGATGACCGGGGGCGGCTTCGGCGGGTCGGCAATCGCGCTGGTCGAGGTCGGCGCCGTCGACGACGTCGCGGTGGCCGTCGCGCGCGCGTTCGACGACGCGGGCTTCCACCCGCCGGCCTTCCTCGTCGCCGAGGCGTCGGGACCGGCCTCCCGCACCGCCTGATCCGACCGGTCGCACCCGGCCCCCACCCCGCCGAGTGCGACGTTCTCCACCCTTCAGCGCACGTGAAGGGTGGAGAACGTCGCACTGGGCGGGGTGGTGAGTGGCGGTTTCGTGCCCGCGCTTACCACCGGACGCGCTACCTTGCCACCGGAGCATGCGGGGGACGCGGCGGCCGACCGGCCGCCGACGCGGCACCGGGCGGCACCTGCCGGTCCCGATGGCCGCGCGCCCGGCCGCCTGCCGCATCGAAGGCAAGGAGTGCCCCGTGGGCGTCACCCGCAGGATCGTGTTTCCCGCCATCCGGATCGTCCTGTGGGCGGTGATCGCCGCCGCCCTGGTCAAGATCGCCTTCGCCGGGACGGACATCACCGCGACGGAGGACCCGCTGCAGCCGACGGCGCAGATCGTCGAGCCGACCGTCCCGGTGTCGACGGGGACCATCACCAACACGGTCACGGTCACCGGAGCGGTCGTGGCGGACGCGGCGGTCCCCGCCAAGGCCACGCTGGCCGGGACCGTGACCAAGCTCGTCGCGACCCAGGGCCAGGCCGTGGAGGCGGGTGCGCCGCTGCTCGAGATCACCCTCGAGACGCCGGTCGAGCCGACCGTGACCGTGAACCCCGAGACCGGTGAGCAGACCGTCAAGGAGAACAAGCCGAAGATCCGCCGCGAGACGGTCGCCGCGCCGGTGGCCGGCACGGTCACGCTGACGGCGCTCAAGGACCAGGTCGTCTCGGTCGGCGACCCGATCGGCGCGGTCACCCCCGGCACCCTGTCGATCACCGGCACCCTGACGCCGGACCAGCAGTACCGCCTCCTCACGGCTCCCACCGAGGCCGAGGTGACCCTCCGCGGCGGTCCCGCGCCGTTCGTGTGCACGGGCCTGCGGATCGGCCCGCCGGACGACGACACCACGTCCGGCGCCGTCGACCCGATGACCGGCATGCCGGTGACCGCCTCCGGCGTCGTCACCTGCGCGGTCCCGGCCGGCGTCACCGCGTTCGCCGGCCTGGGCGCCGACCTCGCCATCACGAACGGGTCCGCGGACAACGCGCTCGTCGTGCCGGTGACCGCGGTCCAGGGCTCGATCCAGACCGGCAAGGTCTGGGTCATACTCCCGGACGGCACGCAGGAGGAGCGCTCCGTGGGCCTCGGCCTCAACGACGGCGAGCAGGTGCAGATCACCGAGGGCCTGGCCGAGGGCGACAAGGTGCTGGAGTTCATCCCGGTCGGCGACGTCGTCGGGCCCGACGCCATGGGTGAGGGCGGCTTCGTCTCCGGGTTCGGTGGCTGATGGCGCTGCTCGAGCTCGACGGCGTCACCCGGTCGGTCCGGCTCCCGGACGACTCGCTGCTGGAGATCCTCACCGGCGTCACGCTGTCCGTCGACGCGGGTGAGCACGTCTCGGTGGTGGGCCGCTCGGGCACCGGGAAGTCGACCCTGCTCAACATCCTCGGGCTCCTGGACGCCCCGACGTCCGGGGAGTACGTGCTCGACGGCACCCCGATCGGGCGGCTGTCCAGCCGGGCGCGTGCCCGGCGTCGCGGCGACGACTTCGGCTTCGTCTTCCAGCAGTTCAACCTGCTGCCCGGCCGGACGGCCCTGGAGAACGTCGCCGCCCCGCTGCTGTACGCGCGGGGGCGCGCGTTCTGGTCCCGGTCCCGGCTCGCGGCCGAGATGCTCGAGCGGGTCGGCCTGGGGAAGCGGCTCGACACCATGCCCGAGAAGCTGTCCGGCGGTGAGCAGCAGCGGGTCGCCATCGCCCGGGCCCTCGTGCGCCGGCCGCGGGTGATCCTCGCCGACGAGCCCACCGGCGCCCTCGACGTCGACACCGGCGGCGAGGTGATGTCGCTGCTCGACGAGATCGCGTCCGACACCGGCGCCGCCCTCATCGCGATCACCCACGACCTCGCGGTCGCTGCCCGCGCGCAGCGCCACTACCGCCTGGCCGGTGGCGTCCTGGTGCCGATCACCCTCGGTGCGCCCGGCCAGGTGACCGAGTGGGTCGGCGACCGCCCCGTGACCAGCCCGTCGTCCGACGCGCCGGCGACTGCCCCGCCCGCCCCGGTGGTCACCGGCGCCCCGACCGGGGCACCCGCATGACCGGACTCGTGGGCGCCGTCGTCGAGGCGTGGGACGAGCTGCGCATCCACAAGCTGCGTGTGCTGCTCGCGCTCATCGGCGTCGCCGTCGCCGTCGCGGCCATCACCGGCATCACCGCCGCGGCGCAGATGATGAACCAGGTCATGCGCGAGCAGGTCGAGCGCGACGCCGGACGCCCCACCACGCTGGTCGTCAACGCGTGGGCCACCGGTCCGCAGGCCCCGACGACCGCCCAGTACGACGCCGAGTACACCCGGGTGGTCGAGCGGTACGGCATCGAGTACGCGAGCCGGGAGATGTACACCCAGCTCACCTTCCGCTTCCCGACCGGCGCGCAGCCCGTGGAGGTCCGCGCGGTCGACGCCGAGTACGGCCTCATGCGGCGCGTGCAGACGCAGCAGGGCGTGTGGTTCGACGCCGACGACGTCGACCGCCTCGCCCCCGCGCTCGTGGTCAACGAGACGTTCCTCGCCCAGCTCGGCGTCGCGGACCTGTCCGGCCACCCGACCGTCGTCCTCGGCGGCGAGACGCCGGTCCGGTCGACGGTCATCGGGGTGGTCGCCAACCGGTGGGCCGAGGAGGGCCCGAGCGCCTACGTGCTCTACGACCACTTCACGCGCTGGGCGTCGCCGGACCCGATGTACGGGCCCTCGGTGCCCGCGCTGAACCTGTGGGTCCCGCCGGACATGGCGGACGAGCTGACCGAGGTCGTGCGCCGCGACCTGCAGGGGGCGCTGCCGGGGACGCAGGCCGACGTGTGGCACCAGGGCGGCGGCTTCGACGTCCTGGAGGGCGGCGTGCGGTGGGTCATCACCGGGATCGGGGCCGTCGCCCTGCTGCTCGGCGGGCTCGGCCTGGTGAACATCTCGCTCGTCACCGTCCGCTACCGCATCCGCGAGATCGGCATCCGGCGCAGCTTCGGTGCGACGTCGGGGCGGGTCTTCTTCGGGGTGCTCATGGAGTCCGTCGTCGCGACCTTCGTCGCCGGCGTGGTCGGCGTGATGCTCGCGATCGTCGTCATCAAGAACATCCCGGTCGAGCAGATCTTCGGCGTCGCCCTCGACGACACCCCGCCGTTCCCGACGTCGGCCGCGCTGCTCGGCATGGCGTGCGCGACCGGTGTCGGCGCCCTCGCGGGGCTCATCCCCGCCGTCGTGGCGGTCCGGGTCAAGGTGATCGACGCGATCCGCTACTAGGCGCGACCCGCTACTCGGCGCGACCCGCAACCCGCGGCGCGCGGGTGTCCGCGTCGTCTCGCGGCGCGGACACGCCGGTCCCCCGTTTGGCGTAGTGCCGGTCGGAGGCGTATGAATCTCACATGATGCTCATCGTGGAGCTCGTCACAGTGTGGTGCGCCCTCTCGGTCGCCCTCGGCCTGCCCCTCGCACGTCGGATCCGCATGGCCGACGCGGCGGAGTTCCCGTGGCGCCACGAGGATCCGTGGTGGGTCGGCGCCCCGTCGACCCGCGTGAGCACCGAAGCCCCCGCGCTCGTCTGACCCGCGCCCGTCGGACCCGCGTTGGTGTGCCCCGCGTCCGTCGGACCCGCGCCCGTCGCGGCCGCTACAGGTCGTACTCCACGACCAGCGGCGCGTGGTCGCTCCAGCGCCGGTCGTAGGACTCGGCCCGCTCCACGACCGCGCTGCGGGCCAGCGCGGCGAGCGCCGGCGTCGCGAGCTGGTAGTCGATGCGCCATCCTGCGTCGTTGTCGAAGGCCTTCCCGCGCCACGACCACCAGGTGTACGGCCCCGGGCCCTCGCCGCCGAGCTCCCGCCCCAGGTCACGCCAGCCCTGCCCGTCGAGCCAGCGGTCGACGTAGGCGCGCTCCTCGGGCAGGAAGCCGGCGGACTTGAGGTTGCCCTTCCAGTTCTTGATGTCGACCTCGCGGTGCGCGATGTTGAGGTCGCCCGCGACGACCGCGAGACCGCCGTCGGCGGCGATCTGCGCCATCCGCGCGGTCACGAGGTCGAGGAACGCGTACTTCTCGTCCATGGACGGCGTGCCCACCGTGCCGGAGTGCAGGTACGCCGAGATCACCGTGAGCGGCCGGCTCGGGCCGTCGTGGTCGGCGGGGACGTCCAGGTCGGCCTCGACCCAGCGGCCGGTGTTGGTCGCCACGCCCTGGTCGAGGTTGATGCGGATCGCACGGACCGGCAGCCGGGACGCGATCGCCACCCCGGCCCGGCCCTTCGCCTCGCTCTCCGCGTGCGCGAGGTGCCACCGGTCGGCCGGGAGGAGCTCGCCGAGCAGCGCCTCCGGCGCGCGTACCTCCTGCAGCAGCAGCACGTCGGGCTTGCGGGTGTCGACCCACTCCCCCATGCCGCGCTTGAGGGCGGCGCGGATCCCGTTCACGTTGGCGGTCGCGATCGTCAGCACCCGACCATCCTCGCCCACACCGCCGACACCGGACCGACGCCGGCCGGGGTCCGCGGCGTGGGCTGCCTCACCTCTGGCGGCGCCCGGACGTCGGCGCCAGCATGGGCGCATGATCGGACGCCTGGAGACCGTGGTCCTGGACTGCCCCGACCCGCGTGCGGCCGCCGAGTTCTACGCCGCGGTGCTGGGGCTGGAGATCGTGCGGGAGGACGACGACTGGATCGACCTCGGCCCGCCGGGTGGCGGTCCGGACGACCGTCGCCTGTCGTTCCAGCTCGCTCCGGACCTCGTCCCGCCGACCTGGCCGGACCCCACCGTCCCTCAGCAGCTCCACCTCGACATCGCGGTCGACGACATCTCGGCGGCGCAGGACGCCGTGCTCGGGCTGGGTGCGCGTCTGATCTCCGACGACCACGACGGGTTCCGCGTGTACGCCGACCCTGCCGGTCACCCGTTCTGCCTCACCTACGGCTGACGCGCCGGCCCGACCTACGGCGTGAGCCGCTGCGCGAGCACGTCGTCGAGCACGGCGCGGTCCCCGGTGACGCGCAGCGCCGCGTCGTCGGGCGCGGTGCGGCCCCACAGCAGCAGCGCGACGGCGCGGGCAGGGCCTCGCACCTCCACGGCCGCGCCGTCGCACGGGCCGGCCGTCCTGTCATGCGTCGGGTCGCGCGTCGGGTCGGTGTCGTCGCCGCCCAGGTGCCACCTCCGCACGGCCCCGTCCGGCGCGACGACGTCGTCGGCGACCAGCGCCAGCGTGTGCGCGAGCGGGGGCATGCGCCCCAGGCGCACCTGACGGGGCTGCATCACCGTGACGACCTCGTCGACGGTGTCCGCCCACACCGCAGGGTTGACGTCGACCGCCAGCCCGCCCACGGTGCGCACGTCCCACAGGTGCACGAGCGTCTCGTGCACCTGACGGCGGCGCCAGAACGACGCCGGACCGCGGCCGACCAGCGTGGAGCACACCGCGTCCGGTCCGAGCCGGGCGAGGGTCTCGGTCAGCTCTGCCGCGCAGGCCCGGTAGAAGGGCTCGAGGTCGAAGGGTCCGCGCCCGAGCGGCACCTCGCGGGAGCCCCGTGCCTCCGCGGCGGCCCAGTGGTGGATCCGGGCCAGGTGCACGACGACGTCGCGCACGCGCCACCGCCCGCACCACGGCACCCGCGAGTCCGGGGCCACCGCGCCGATCGACGCGGCAAAGGCCCCCTGCAGCGTCCGGAGCAGCGCGAGGTGGTCCAGATCCGGGGCGGGGCTGGGGACGGCGGGCGACGGCATGCGCCGATCCTGGCCGCGACAGGGCGGCGCCGGAAGCCCCGCCGTCAGTGCACGAGCTTGAGCCCGATGACGCAGCCGACGATGCCGAGAAGCAGCAGGATCTTGATCAGGGACACGGTCTCGGTGCCGGTCGCCATCGCGTAGGCGACGGTGAGCGACGCGCCGATGCCGACCCAGACCGCGTACGACGTCCCGACCGGCAGCTCGCGCATGGCGTAGGCCAACCCGACCATGCTCAGCACCACCGAGACGAGGAACAGCAGCGACGGTCCGAGCCGCGTGAAGCCCTCGGACCGCCCGAGCGCGGTCGCCCACACCGCCTCCAGCACACCGGACACCACGAGCACGAGCCAGGCCATCACGATCTCCTCGGGCGCCGTCTTGTCGCTGTCCGGGTACGGCACCGCTCGTCCGGGAGCCCGGCGGCGGGCTCTGCTCGCCAGCGTCGCAGCCGTGCCGCGGGCGGGCAAACGCGCCCGCGGACGACGACGGCGCCCGACCCCGGCGGGGTCGGGCGCCGTCGTCGGCAGGTGCGCGGGTCAGTCCGCGGCGGCCTCGGCGCTGTCCACGACGTTGGCCAGCAGCATCGCCCGGGTCATCGGGCCGACCCCGCCCGGGTTGGGCGAGACCCACGCCGCGATGTCGGCGACGCCCGGGTCGACGTCGCCGGCGAGGCGGGTCTTGCCCGAGTCGTCCACGACGCGCGTGACGCCGACGTCGAGCACGATCGCGCCCGGCTTGACGATGTCCGGGGTGATGATCCCGGGGACGCCCGCCGCGGCGACGATGACGTCGGCGTGCCGGGTGTGCTCGGCGAGGTCCTGCGTGCCGGTGTGGGTCAGCGTGACGGTCGCGTTGTGCTCGCGCCGGGTGAGCAGGAGCCCGATGCTGCGGCCCACGGTGGTCCCCCGCCCGACGACGACGACGTCCTGGCCCGCCAGGGTGATCCCGTGCCGCACGAGCAGCTCGATGATCCCGCGCGGCGTGCACGGCAGCGGCGAGTCGACCGGCTCGCTGACCCGCAGCACGAGCCGCCCGAGGTTGGTCGGGTGCAGCCCGTCGGCGTCCTTGGCCGGGTCGATCAGCTCCAGGACGCGGTTGGTGTCGATGCCCGCGGGCAGCGGCAGCTGCACGATGTAGCCCGTGCAGGCCGGGTCGGCGTTGAGGCGCTCGACCGCCGCCTCGATGTCCTCCTGCGTCGCGTCGGCGGGCAGGTCGACGCGGATCGACGCGATGCCCACCTCGGCGCAGTCCCGGTGCTTGCCGCCGACGTAGGCGCGGCTGCCCGGGTCGTCACCGACCAGCACGGTGCCCAGGCCCGGGACGACGCCGCGCTCGCGCAGCGCGGTGACCCGCTCGGTCAGCTCGGCCTTGATCGCCTTCGCGGTGGCGGTGCCGTCGAGCATCTGCGCGGTCACTGGGCGAGCCCCGGGTAGAGCGGGAACGCGTCGGTCAGCTTCGCGACGCGCGCCTTGAGCGCCTCGAGGTCCGCGCCGGCGCCGTCGCGCAGCGCGGTCGCGATGATGTCCGCCACCTCGGTGAACTCGGTGTCCCCGAACCCGCGGGTCGCGAGCGCGGGCGTCCCGATCCGCAGGCCGGACGTGACGCGCGGGGGCGCGGGTCGAACGGGACCGCGTTGCGGTTGACCGTGATGCCGGCGGAGTGCAGGAGGTCCTCGGCCCCCTGACCGTCGAGCTGCGAGTTCCGCAGGTCGACGAGCACCAGGTGGACGTCGGTGCCGCCGGTCAGCACCGACACGCCCGCCGCGGCGACGTCGGGCGCGGAGAGGCGCTCGGCGATGATCCGCGCGCCGTCGAGCGTGCGCTGCTGACGGGCGGCGAAGTCGGCCGACGCGGCGATCTTGAACGAGACCGCCTTCGCGGCGATGACGTGCATGAGCGGCCCGCCCTGCTGCCCGGGGAACACCGCGGAGTCGATCTTCCGGGCGTGGTCAGCCGTGGAGAGGATGAAGCCCGACCGGGGCCCGCCGATGGTCTTGTGCACCGTGGAGGACACGACGTCGGCATGCGGGACCGGGCTCGGGTGCAGGCCCGCGGCGACGAGGCCGGCGAAGTGCGCCATGTCGACCCAGAGCTTCGCGCCGACCTCGTCGGCGATGGAGCGGAAGGCGGCGAAGTCGAGCTGCCGCGGGTAGGCGGACCAGCCGGCGATGATGACGTCCGGCCGGTGCTCGAGGGCCCGCTGGCGGACGACGTCCATGTCGACCAGGAAGGTGTCCGGGTCCACGCCGTACGCGCCGACGTCGTAGAGCTTGCCGGAGAAGTTGATCTTCATGCCGTGGGTCAGGTGACCGCCGTGCGCGAGCTCGAGGCCGAGGATCTTGTCCCCGGCGTTGATCAGCGCGTGCAGGACGGCGGCGTTGGCGCTGGCCCCGGAATGCGGCTGGACGTTGGCGTGCTCGGCACCGAAGAGGCTCTTGGCCCGCTCGATCGCGAGGCTCTCGGCGATGTCGACCTGCTCGCAGCCGCCGTAGTACCGCTTGCCGGGGTACCCCTCGGCGTACTTGTTGGTCAGCACCGACCCCTGCGCCTGCAGGACGGCGCGGGGGACGAAGTTCTCGCTCGCGATCATCTCGAGCGTGCCGCGCTGCCGGGCGAGCTCACCGTCCAGGACGGCGGCGATCTCGGGGTCGAGCTGGGACAGCGACTGGTCGAGGACGTTGTCGGTCGGGACGTCGGACTCGGAGGGCATGGGTCTCCTCGGGCCTCGGAGCAGTGTGGTGGGGTTCGGCGGGGTCTGCCGGGCACGCACACGCGGGTGTGGTGACCGCCGGGCCCAGGCGTACGACCCCGAAGTCTGCTGCTGCTCGTCGCTCCCCGGTGGTGACCCACCCTTCGCCAGTCGCGACGCCGGTCAGCCTAGCAAGCGGCCGCGACCCGGCGGACGTCGGTGGGGGTGCCGTCAGGCGCCGTCGGAGGCGTCGTCGTCGGAGGCGTCGTCGTCGCCGAGGATCTTGCGGAGGTAGGCGTAGGTGAGGTCGCCCGCCGTCTTGTCGTACTGGTGCTCGTAGCCGTGCTTCTCGTACAGCGCGATGTTGTGGGCCGAGTCCTGACCGGTGAACACCCAGATCTCCTGGGTGTCCTCGGGCAGGTACGGCAGCACGGCGAACAGCAGCTGCGTCCCGATGCCCTGCCCCTGCAGGTCGGGGGCGACCGCGAGCCGGCCCAGGGTTGCCCGGTGGTCCTCCAGGCTCACCCGGATCGACCCGACGAGCCGGTGGCCCGCGCGGGCGCCGAGCGTGACGACGTCGTCGGCGGCGAGGTCCGCGCGGAGCTCGGCGAGGGTCTGGGTCAGCGGAGGGATGTTGGGGTCGCCGTAGACCTGGGCCTCGCTGACGAACGCGGCCCGACGCAGCGTCAGCAGCTCGCCGGCCTCGTCGTCGGTGACGCGGGCGATGGTGACGTCGGGTGCGGTCATGGACTCATCGTGTCAGCCCCTCCGGGGCCCGACTACTCTGACCCCCGTGTCCCACGCATCGGAATCCGCCGTCCACCCGAACGGCTCGCACTGGGTGCTCACGCTGTCCTGCCCGGACCGCCCCGGCATCGTGCACGCGGTCGCCGGGCTGCTCGCCGAGCACGGCGGCAACATCACCGAGTCCCAGCAGTTCGGCGACCCGCAGACCGGGCTGTTCTTCATGCGTGTGCAGGTCGAGTCGACCTCGCCGCGCGGCGAGCTTCGAGGGCGCGCTGGGCGAGCTCGCCGACCGGTTCGCCATGAGCTGGCACCTCGACCTCGCCGGACGCCCCGTGCGCACGCTGGTCATGGGGTCGACGGCGGCGCACTGCCTCAACGACCTCGCCTTCCGCCAGCGGTCGGAGAACCTGCCGATCGAGATCGTCGCGGTCGTCTCGAACCACACCGCCCTGGCCGACCTCGCCGCGTTCTACGGCATCCCGTTCCACCACGTGCCGGTCACGAAGGCGACGAAGCCCGAGGCGGAGGAGGTTCTGCTCTCCCTCGTCCGCAGGCTCGACGTCGAGCTCGTCGTGCTCGCGCGGTACATGCAGATCCTCTCCGACGACCTGTGCCGCGAGCTGTCCGGACAGATCATCAACATCCACCACTCGTTCCTGCCGTCGTTCAAGGGCGCGCGCCCGTACGCCCAGGCGCACGACCGTGGGGTCAAGCTCATCGGCGCGACGGCGCACTACGTCACGGGCGACCTCGACGAGGGCCCGATCATCGAGCAGGACGTCGAGCGGGTGGACCACAGCCGGACCGTGGACGACCTCGTCGCGCTCGGGCAGGACGTCGAGCGCCGTGCGCTGGCTCGAGCGGTGCGCTGGCACGCCGAGCACCGGGTGCTCGTCAACGGTCACCGCACCGTCGTCTTCCGCTAGGCCCGACGACGCCCCGCGCGTGCCTCGGCGCGGGCGCGCCCGGCGGGACGGGGTCCCGCCGGGCGCTCTGGCGTCGTCAGGGGCGCGGCCACGGGAAGAGCTGGCCCCACAGACCCCGGATCCAGGCCCAGAGGTCGGCCAGGGACGAGCCCGGGCCGTCGACCCAGCCCGGCCAGCCGGGCCACCCCGGACCGCCGTCCGACCCCTGATCGTCGACCAGCACCGCCACCGTGCGTGCCGGCACGGTGACCGAGCCGGACGCCGCGTCCCACGTCGTCCCGCGGACCACCGGGTCGCTGCCCTCGGCGAGCACGGGTGACAGCGCGTACTGCGCACCGGCCAGTCCCTCGACCGGGACCGTGACCGCCTCGTCCGACGCGTTGAACACGGTGAGCAGCCCGTCGAGGTCGGCGTCGACGTCCTCGCCGACCGTGTCGTCGACGTGCATCGTGATCACGCCGGGCAGCGCGTCCGGGCCGCTGCCCGGGAACGTGACTTTCTCGCCGATCAGCCCCGCGTCGCCGAGCCGGAACAGGTCGGTGGAGAAGCGCAGCCGCAGGAGGTCCTGCGCGGCGGCGGTGGAGGTCGCGATGTCCTCGGGCTCCGGCTGAAGCGCCGGGTCGGCCAGCAGCGGCCGCATGTACGGCCACTTCGCCTCGTTGGCCTCGGCCAACGGCAGCCCGCGGCCGAAGCCGTTGGTCTGCCCGGAGAAGTCCAGCACGTTGAACCAATCACCGGAGTTGTAGCTGTCCCGGTCCAGGGACTTGCTCCGCAGCAGGTCCGTGCCCGCGTGCCAGAACGACGGCGTCTGCGCCAGGGCGGTGGTCGCGAGCGACAGGGTGTTCATGCGCACCCGGTCCTCCATGGACGTCGCCTGCGGGAGCTTGTACGCGAGCGCGTCGAACAGCGTCTCGTTGTCGTGCGCGTCGACGTAGGTGACGACCTCCTCCGGGGACTCGGCGTACCCCGCCGGCTGACCGTTGTAGTCCAGCTCGGCGCCCGTGCGGACCTCGCCGTCCGAGGCGAGGAACGCGTAGTCGCGCAGGTTGCCGGCCAGGCCGAGCCGGACGAGGTCGGTCGCGTGCCGCAGGCGGGCGAGCTGCTCCTCGGGCGACCCGTTGACCGCGGCGTCGTTGGGCTGGGTGTACAGCCCGGTGCCGAAGCCCTGCACGCGCGGGTCCTCGTCGAACGGGCCGCCGCCGCGGACGGCGTCGCGCAGCCGGTCGCTGAAGGTCCCGATGCCGGTCCCGCCGAGCTGACCCTGCGTGGCCTGCGTGAACAGGCGGTTGTCCGCGACCTCGCCGAAGTTCCAGCCCTCGCCGTAGAGGTACACGGCGGAGCCGTCGACGCCGTCGCGGCGCGGGGTGAGCGCGTCCAGCGCGTCCCGGACCGCCTGCATGGTCTCGACGCTGTGGTGGCCCATGAGGTCGAAGCGGAACCCGTCGACCCGGTAGTCCCGCGCCCAGGTGACGACCGAGTCGACCATGAGCTTCTCGGCCATGGCGTGCTCGGTGGCGACGTTCTGGCAGCAGGTGGACGTCTCGACCGCACCGGTCGCGTCGAGCCGGTGGTAGTACCCCGGCACGACGCGGTCGAGCACCGAGCGCGGGTCCTGGCCGCTGGCGTTGGTGTGGTTGAACACCTGGTCCAGGACGACCTGGAGCCCGTCGGAGTGGAGCGCACCGACCATCGTGCGGAACTCGGCGACGCGGGCACCGCCGTGCGGGTCCACCGCGTAGGAGCCCTCCGGTGCGGTGAAGTGGAAGGGGTCGTAGCCCCAGTTGAAGGCGTCGAGGTCCCGGGTGGGCTCGACGCACGCCTGCGGCTCCTCCGAGGCCGGGTTGGCCGCCGCGAGCGCCGCGAGGTCGCAGGCCGGCTGCACGTGGGCGGTCCGGTCCTCCTCGATGGTCGCGATGTCGAACGTCGGCAGCAGGTGGACCGTGGTCAGTCCGGCGTCGGCGAGGTCACGCAGGTGCTCGCGACCCTGGGTGCCCTCCTCGGCGAAGGCGAGGTACGTGCCGCGCAGCTCGGCGGGCACGGTCTCGTCGTGCGCGGAGAAGTCCCGGACGTGCAGCTCATAGATGGTCTGGTCCACCGGGCGGACGACGGGCTGGTCGGCCCGCTCCCACAGCCGGGGCCGCAGCGTCCGGTCGTCGAGGTCGACCAGCACGGAGTGGGTCGAGTTGAGGGTCAGCGCGACGGAGTACGGGTCGGTGACCTCGTTGACCTCGACCTGCCCGGTCGTCGGGACGTAGACGGTGACCGCGTACCGGTAGGCCGCGTCCTTCCACGCCCGCTTCCCGCGCACGGTCCAGGTGCCGTCGTCCGTCCGGGTCATCGCGACCCGCTCGGGCTCGGCCGACAGGTCGGCGTCCTCCCAGAGCAGGAGGTCGACGTCCTGCGCGGTCGGCGCCCACAACGCGAGCGTGGGGCGGGCGCCCTTCCACGTCGCCCCGAGCGGCCGGTCCGCGGCGTCCGCGGCGTAGAGGTCGTCGAGCACGCCGGGCACCTGCACGCCGGTGAACGCGGCGAGCCCGTCCGGGCTCTCGCCGACGAGGGCGACCTGTCCGGTGAGCAGGGCGCCGACGACGTCGTCGGACGGCGCCTCGCCCTCGGCCGTGCGCAGCCGCAGGACCGTGTACCCGGTCAGGTGCGGGAACTGCTCCGCGAGCTCGGCCGGCAGGCCGGCGTCGTCGGGCACGAGGGCGAGGCTGCCGGCGTCGTCGGGCACGACGAGGGCGCCGTCGGTGACGGCGATGCCGCCGGCCGGGGCGGTGCGCAGGGTGTAGGTCGCGTCCGCCGGGAAGTCGGCGGGGACGACCAGGACGTCGGAGGCGAGCCAGTGCGCGGCGTCGTCGCCGGCACCGGGCAGACCGGGACCCGCGCCGCCGTCGCCCCCGACCGTCAGGACGTGGGTGGTCGGGTCGTACGTGAACGTGACCGACTCCCCCTCGGTGACCGTGACGGCGATGTTCCCGCCGCCCGGTGCGCCGTCGGCGCCGTAGTTCTCGTCCCAGCTCATCCCGTGCGCGACCTTGACCTCGTAGGTCCCGGCCGGCAGGGCGTCGGTCGTCAGGGTGAACAGTCCGTCGCCGTCGAGGTCGGTGAGCAGAGTCCGCAGGCAGTCCGGCGACCAGTCCGCGGCGCACCCGAGCTCGCTCTGCAGGCTCCCCGGCAGCGTCATGACCGGGTGCATCGCGGTGGCGAAGGCGTACTTCGTGACCGGGTCGAAGAAGAACGACACGGTCCCGCCGGTGTGGGTGTAGGCGATGTTGCCGCCACCCGGGACGCCGCCGGCGCCGAAGTTGACGTCCCAGCTCTCGTCGATCGCGACCTTGAACTCGTAGTCGCCGGCGGGCAGGTCCCAGGTGCCGGCCCAGACGCCGTCGTCGCGCAGGGTGAGCTGAGCCTGAGCGCAGGCGGGCTGCCAGTCGGCGGCGCACCCCATCTCGCTGTTGTGGCTGCCGGCCACGGCGGCGGCGCCGAAGGTCGGCTCGGGCTCCGGCCCGGCGTCGTCGGTCAGGCTGACGCCGTTGCCGACCGACGCGAAGGTCGAGTCCGCGGTGCGGGTGCCCGCGGCGTCGACGGTCACGGCGCGGTACTCGACCAGCGTGCCCGCGGCCAGGCCGGCGGTCGCGAGGTCGTGGAAGACGCGCGGCGCGTCGGTCTCGGCGGTGCCCAGCGGGGTCCACTCGTCGCTGCCGACCACGCGGAACGCGAACGACGTCTCGGCGTAGCGGTCGTCGGCGACGTCGGCCGTGACCGGGACCATGCCGGAGAGCCCGGCACCCTCCGCGGGGGCGACGACATCGGCGACCGTGCCCTCGGGGGCGGCCGCGACGGGCCGGTCCGCGACGAGCAGCATGACGCTGCGCGCCGGGACCTCGACGGTCAGGACACCGTCGGCGTCGGCCGTGACCGTGGCGCCCGTGCCCCACGCGCCGGTGTAGGTCGCTCCCGGGGTGAGGGTGGTGACGGTCGCGGTGGTCGCGGCGTCGGCGTTGTTGGCGACGACGACGTGCTCGACCTTCTCCTCGCGGTGCACGCGGGCGAACGCGTAGACGGCGCCGTCGGCCGCGAGCTCGAGCTGCGCACCGTGGGACAGCGCGGGGTGGGACTCGCGCAGGTCCGCGAGCGCGGCGATGTGGTCGTAGAGGGGCGCGTCGGTGTCGTACCGGTCGACGGCGCCTGCGGTCTCGCCGGTCAGCAGGGGCTGGTCGACGAACTCGGGGACGCCGGAGGCGAACAGGGACTGCCGGGCGGACTTGTCGTTGCCGCCGTCCGGGCCGCCGTCGCCGATGAAGCCCTGCTCGTCGCCGTAGTACACGACGGGCTGGCCACGGGTGAGGTACATGAGCGAGTGGGCGAGCTCTGACCGCTCGAGCGGCGCCTCGCTCGTGCGCACGAAGTAGCCGATGCGGCCCATGTCGTGGTTGCCGAGGAATGTCGGCAGCGCGGACGCCGAGGTGTCCGCGGTCGTGTACAGGTCGTCGCCGGCGAACAGCCGCTGCAGGGTGCTCGCGCCCGAGCCGGAGGCGTACGCGCTGGCCGCGGACTGGAAGGTGAAGTCCAGGACCGAGCTCATGTCGGTGCGGCGCACGTACGGCGACAGCAGCGCCGGGTCGGCGTCGTAGACCTCGCCGAACATGAAGAAGTCCGGCTTGCCGGCGACGTCCCGGGCGTAGTCGAGCACCTCGGCGCTCCACTGCTCCCAGAACTCGAAGTTCACGTGCTTGGCGGTGTCGATGCGGAAGCCGTCGATGCCCAGGTCGATCCAGTCCTGGTAGACGTCGACGAAGCCGTCGACGACCGTCGGGTGCTCCGTCATGAGGTCGTCGAGGCCGTCGAAGTCACCGAGGGTCACCGACTCCCCGACCACGTCGAGTTCCCGCGGTTGTGGTAGAGCGTGACGTCGTTCAGCCAGCCCGGGACCTTGATGTCGGCGTCGTCGTCCGTGACCACCGGGGTGTACGGGAACGAGCCGCCCGCGGACGGGTCGAGCGCGGGGAAGGTGCCGGTGCCGGCGTACTGCGCCGGGTCGAACGGCTCGCCACCGGCGTCGCGGTAGGGCCGCGTGGCCTGGTCGACGTAGGAGTACTCGCCCTCGGCGTAGGAGATCACGTCGGCGGTGTGGTTGGTGATGATGTCGAAGTAGATCTTGATGCCGCGCGCGTGGGCGTCCGCGATGAGCTGCTCGAGCTCGGCGTTCGTGCCCAGGTGCGGGTCGATCTGCGTGAAGTCGGTGATCCAGTACCCGTGGTAGCCCGCGGAGGCGCTCTCCCCTCGCCCTGCACCGGGCGGTTCTTGAACGACGGCGTCAGCCAGATCGCCGACGTGCCCAGGCCCTCGATGTAGTCGAGGTTCTCGATCAGCCCGGCGAGGTCGCCCCCGTGGTAGAAGCCCTTGTCCGTGGGGTCGAACCCGTGGGCCAGCCGGTCCCCCGCGATGCCCGCGGTGTCGTTGGCCGGGTCCGCGTTGGCGAACCGGTCGGTCATGACGAAGTAGAACCGCTCGTCGCTGCCCGGCTGGCGTACCGGTGCCGCGACGAGGTCGGCGTCGGTCTCGCCGTAGCCGGCGCGCAGGTCCAGCGGCGTCAGGCCGATGCGGTGGCTCGTGTCGTCGTACGTGACGCGCAGCCGGGTGTCACCGCCGATGGTCAGCGGCGTGTTCGGGGCGCCGCCGCCGCCCTCACCGGCGCCGTTGTAGGACTCGTCCCACGAGTCGTCCAGCGCGACCTTGTACTCGTAGGTGCCGGCGGGGACGGTGAACTCGGCGGCGTACAGGCCGGCGGTGCCGGTGGGCTGCAGCTCGCTCTCGGCGCAGTCCGGCGCCCAGTCGGCGGGGCATCCGAGCTCGTCCTGCAGGTTGCCGACGAGGGCGACGGTGCGGTCCGCGGCGGTGGCCGGGGCGGCGGGGAGAGCCGCCGCGCCGACGACGCCGACGACTCCGGACAGGGCGACCGCTGCGGCCGCCAGACATGCGGTGGCGGTGCGCGGTGCGCTCGCCGAGGGGTGCGGCCGTGGGCCAGGGGCATCGGGGACTCCTTCGTCACCTCATCCGGGCCTGCACCACAGCAGGCCAGGACCGACTGTAACGAGATGCTGCAACTTGCAGCAAGGGGCTTGCAGGTGCGGGATCGATGGCCGCGCGCCGCTTCGCTGACCGATGCACGCCCGCCTGCTCCGGCGGGCAGTCGGCCCGTCACGCGGGCAGGATCACCGCATGACCCCACGCACCGTGCTCGTGACCGGCGCCGCCGGCCGGGTGGGCGGGCAGCTCCTGCCCGGCCTCACCGACGTCGCCCTGCGCCTGCTCGACCGCCGCGCCCCCGACGAGACGTACGGCGGTGAGGTGCTGCTCGGTGAGCTGACCGACCGCGACCTGCTGGCCCGCGCGATGGCAGGGGTCGACGCCGTCGTGCACCTGGCCGGCGAGCCCAGCCCCGACGCCGACTGGGCCGACCTCGAGGCGCCGAACGTCGACGGCTTCGTGGCGCTGCTCGGGGCGGCCCAGGAGCACGGTGTGCGGCGCGTGGTCTACGCAAGCTCGGTGCATGCGATGGGCCGGTACGAGGCCGAGGGCCGCTACCCCATCGACGCCACCTGGGCGCCGGCTCCCTGCTGCCCGTACGGGGCGACCAAGGCGTTCGACGAGGCGATCGCCGGGGTGTTCGCGCATCGCAACGGTGTCAGCACGATCGGCCTGCGGCTCGGCGCGACCGAGCCGGAGCCGTACGCGGCCCGCCAGCTGCCCGGGTGGCTGGGCCCCGACGACCTGCGCCAGCTCGTCGTGCGGGCCCTCGAGGCCGACGTGCACACCGGGGTGTACGCCGCCGTCTCGGCGAACACCGGCGGCCGCTGGTCGCTGGACACCGCACGCGACGACCTCGGCTACCGGCCCGCCCTGGACTCCGCGGACTGGGCCGACGTCGTGGAGGACGACGGCGTCGGCATGACGACCTGCCGGCGGCCCTGAGTCAGGTGTCCTGAGCCGGCCGCCGTGAGCCGGCCTCTCCACTCGCCGGCGGCCACGCGGACGGGCGCGAGCGGCCGGTGTCGCGACCTACCCTGACGACGTGCGCCGGTCCCGGTCGCGGTCCCCGAGGACCTCGACGTGGTCGACGTCCTCCTCGTCGAGGACGACGAGGACGACGCGGCTGCGGACGAGGTCTGGTCGGTGCTGCACGAGCTCGCTCTCGAGGCGATGGCACGCCGCGCGACGTGGGCCGGCGAGCCGCTGCCCGAGGACCGGGTCACCGTCGCAGGGCCCCCCGACCCCGGGCCGGTCCGGCGGATCGCGCTGCGCTACCGGCGGCGGGCGGTGACGGCGGCGGTGCTCGTCGTCGCCGCGTTGGGCACGACCGCCGTGGTCGAGGCACGTCAGGTCGCCGCCCGGGCGGCGGCGCTGGCGGCGATGCCCGCGGTCCTGGCCGACGCCGCCCACGCGCCGGTCGAGCGCTGGCGGGTGCCGGGGCGGGTGGTGGGCGACGGTCACGACACGCTCCTGGTGGTCGACGGCGCCTCGTTGCGGTCCGTCGATCCCGGGACCGGCCGCGTCGTGTGGACGGCCTCGGCCGCCGCGGGGCGCGCCGCGGCGGGCGGCGGCTGCTTCGGGGTCGACGAGGGGCTCCGGCCGGACCGTGCACCGGTCGACGACGGCGCCGGCCCGCGGGGCCTGGTCGCCTGCGCGGTGGGCGGACCACAGGGTGCGCCGGTCGCCGGTGCGCCGGCGAGGGAGGCGGCGTCGGAGGCCCCGGGGACCTCAGCGGCTTCGAAGTCTCCCGTGGTCGTCGTCGACTCGGCCACCGGACGCACCCGGCACACCGTCACCGTGGACGGCGAGCTGCTGCGGGCCGAGCCCGTCGCCCGGGACCTGCTCGTGACCGCCGCGCGCGCCGACGGCAGGGTGCGGGTCACCCGCTGGGACCTCGCCACCGGGACCCCCGGTGGGATGCCCTCAGCCCCCGGTCCGTGCTCGCCGACGGGGAGCCGGTCGCCGTCGAGCGCCGGCCCGGGTCGGTGACCGTCGCGACGTTCGCCGTCGACCTCGCGACCGGTGAGGAGCTCGACGCCGAGGTGGAGAGCGGCCGGCCGCACCCGTACGAGGAGCACGCCCTCCCGGGCGGCGCGCGTGCCACGTGGGCGTGGCGGCCCGACCGCGCGTCCGGGCGGGGGCAGGTGTCCGGCAGCGCCGCGCGGACGTACCCGCTGCCGGGACCTCCGCTGCGGCCGACCCTCACGGACGGCGACGACCGCGGCGTGCTCGTCGTCCGGACCGCCCAGCGGGAGAGGTTGCGGGGGCTCGACCTGCGCAGCGGACGGATCGAGTGGAGCCGCCCCACCCCGGCCGCGTCCTCCCCCGCCGGACCGCGGGCCACGGCACTGGTCGACGGCGTCATGCTCCTCGACGACGGCGCGGGCGTCACCGCGCTGGAGGTCCGCACCGGAGACGACCTCTGGCGCCGCGGCGTGGACGCCGACGCGACCGACGGGCCGGCGCTCACCGACGGTGACGTCGTGCTGCTGCCGGTCCGGGACGGCGACGTCCTGGACCTCGTGGCGCACCGCATCGCCGACGGGACGGTGGTGTGGAGAGCCGCAGCGCCCGAGGGGACGGTGGCGCTGCGGGTCGTCGGTCATCGCCTGGTCGCCGCGACCGGCGCCGAGGTCATCGGCCTGGGCTGATGCGGCCACCCACCCCGACCGCCGTGCCGATCACCGCGCCGTCCGCCGTGCCGTCCGTCGCGCCGTCCGTCGTGCCGGTCCGTCGTGCCGTCGCGGGACGACGGGGGCGGTGGGTGGGCGGCGGCGGAGCGACGATGTAGCCCTCGTGGACGTCGCCGTACACGTGCAGGTCGCCGGGACGGTGGGCCCAGAGCCACGCCAGGTGCGCGCAGAGGATCGCGTCCAGCTCGTCCTCGGCACGGTTCAGGTCACCGGGCCGTGGGGCGGCGACCGTCCGCCTCAGCTCCTCCCATCGCGGCTGACCAGGCAGCCCGAGCTCCGGGACCGACTCCAGGTGCCCGACCAGCTGCGCGAAGCCGGGTGACCGCCGCGCGGCGTTCCCCTTCTTGTAGTCCAGCCGGTAGTCGAGCCCGAACAGGCCGACCATGGCCGGGTGGGGGTAGACCTCGATGCACACGCCACCGGTGGCGTCGGCCGGGGACGTGCTGGGGTCGACGTCCCAGCCGAAGCGGCGCGCCAGCCGCATCGCGCGAGCGTCCGCGCCTCCGAAGCGGGCCCGGTTGGACGTGTGCGCCGAGGCACCGAAGGCGCCGAAGGTCCGCCCGATGAGCCGCTCCGCGACGCGCTGCCCGGTCTCGTTCGGGACGACCAACGGTGCGTCGACCGCAGCCACCGCGACGTGCCCGTGCTGCGCGGTCAACCAGTCGTCGATCTCGTCGTCGGTCCGGACCCGCGCGGACGCCGTCAGGCGACCGGTGTCGTCCACCGCGGCGAGGCCCGTGCCCCCGCTCGACCAGCCGAGGTCGATGCCGACGAAGAGCGGGTCGCCGGACCTGTCGCTGGGTTCGGTCATGGGAGGAGCGGCCGAGCGCGGCTCAGGCGCCGAACGTCCGGACCGCGTCGGCGACGACGTCGGCGGCACGGGCCCGGAGCGGGTCGGAGCGATCGGCGTCCCGGCCCGCGCGCTGGTCGGCCCAGGCGGCCGCGGTCGCCGCGCGGGCCTCGGCCGGGCTCGTCCCGGGGAGGCCGTCGATCACGGCGGGGACGAGCCAGTCGACGTCGAGCACACCGTTCGGCGGCGCGAACACGCGCTCCCCGCTGACCCAGTCCGTCGGTCCGCTCATCGCGTCATCGTGTCACCCCAGCGTGACGGCGCCACCGCTCCGGACGCCGCGACGGCTCCGGAGCGGCAGCGCCACGCGTCACCCGCGGTCCTCCACCAGGACCCGGACGTCCCACGCCCCCAGGGCGAGCTCGTCCCCAGCGCTGATCTCGGCCCCGGAGACGGCGTCGGTCACCGCGACCGGCACCGCCACCGATGTCGGCTCCCAGGACCAGTTGTGCACGAACCGCAGCCGCCGCCCCTCGCCGGACGTCGCGGACAGCACGGTGACGGGCTGCACCGCCAGCCGCCGCCAGTCGTCGCCGACCGGCACGAGCCAGGTGAGCAGGGCTCGTGCGAAGGCGTCGTCGGGCACGGTGCCGACGGTCGTGACCCGGCCCGCGCCGTGCCGCGCCGTGGTCGCCGCGGCCCAGCGACCGAGCTGCGGGTGCTCGTACTCGGCGAGCACGTCGGCGCCCGCGGGGACCAGTGCGTCCGCCCACGCGGTCGCGCTCGCCCCCGGCGGCAGGTCGAGCCCGCCGTCGGTCCCGCGCACCGGGACCGGCGCACCCAGGTTGGTGAACTCCTGGTAGCCGACGCCGGCGGCGTCGGCCAGGCGCGCGGGCTTCGGCTCGAGGCGGGCGCGGGCCTCGTGGTCGGCGTACGCCGTCCGTGGCCCGAGCACGAGGTGCCCGCCCGCGTCCGCGTACGCCCGCAGCCAGTCGAGCAGGGCGTCGTCGGCCACGTAGAGCGCGGGGACCAGCAGCACCGGCAGCTCGCGGGCGACGTCCGCCGGCTCCCGGGTCCCGTGCGGCCCGGTGACGTGGGCGTCGTGCAGGATGCGCACGCCCACCCCGGCGTCGAACGCCCCGCGGTAGAACGCCTCCACGATGTGCTCGTACGACCGCGCGTCGGGCTCGCTGCCGTGGGACAGCGACGGCTGGAAGGTCAGGCCGAACTTCGACGCGTTCGAGTACAGCAGGCCCACCTGCGCGTCGGGGACGAGCCCCGCCACGGCGTCGCCGGCGGTGCGCAGCTCGCCACCGAGCGCGGCGAGCTGCTCGTACACCCGGCCGGGCTGCTGGTCGTGCGGCAGCACCCCGATCCAGTACGTCTCCGTGCCGAAGTGCAGCGTGTGCCAGTGCCAGTACTCGATCATCTGGGCACCGCGGGCGACCATCGCCCACGCGACCTGCCGCCACTGCCCGTCGTAGGCGGGGTAGTTGGCGGCCGGTCCCCCGATGGCGCCGGCGTTGGTCTCCGTGACGAGGAACGGCGCGCCCTTGGAGGAGTACATCCGGTCGGCGCTCTGCAGCACGCTCCAGGTGCCAGACGTCGTCCAGCCCTGCGGCGCCCCCGGCGACCACGGCAGGGCGAGGGAGTCCTGCATCGCGTAGTAGGGGTTGCCCGCGGTCACGTCCAGGGCCGCGGTGAGGTCGGCGTCGTCGATCGCGGGGCGGGCGTACGCCAGGCAGGTGGTGACGAACTGGTCGGGCCGCGCGTACTCGCGCACGATGCCGGCCTGCCAGGCGATGAACTCGCTGGTGAGGCGCGCCTGGAAGCGCCGCCACGCGAGGTCGTACTGCGGGGCGGAGTTGCCGTCCGGCGTCCACAGGTCGCTCCAGGTGGACAGCCGGTGCGACCAGTACACGAGTCCCCACTCGCGGTTCAGGGTCTCCACGTCGCCGTAGGTCCGGCGCAGGTGGTCCACGAAGGACTCGAAGATCGCCCGGTTGTGCAGCAGCTCCAGGCCCGGCTCGTTGTCGACCTGGTACCCGATGACACCGGGGTGGTCGGCGTACCGGCCGACGACGGCGCGCACCACCCGCTCCGCGTGGAACCGGAACGCGGCGTGGGTGAAGTCGACCTCCTGCCGGGCACCCCACGGGATGCGCCGGCCCGTCCCCCGCTCGCCCGCGATCTCGGGGTACTTGCGGGCCAGCCACGGCGGGACCGCGTACGTCGGGGTGCCCAGGACCGTCGCGATCCCGCGCTGGTGGGCGCCGTCGATCACCGGCTGCAGCCAGTCGAGCTCGAGGCGCCCGTCCTCGGGCTCCCACGTGGACCAGGTGGACTCCCCGACCCGGATGACGGTGAACCCGGCCGCGGCCATGAGGTCCAGGTCCTGCTCGAGCCGGGGGGACGGTTGGTACTCGTGGTAGTACGCGGCGCCGAAGAGCACGGGGCGGGGCAGGTCGGGCATGGGGTGCGGGGACCTCTCGGTGACGGGGTGGTGGGTGGATGCCGGGCGCGGCGTGGGACCGGGCGTCACTGCTTGACACCACCGGCGGTGAGCCCGGACTGCCAGTACCGCTGGAGGAAGAGGAACGCGATGATCAGCGGGATGATCGAGACCAGCGAGCCGGTGATGACGGTGGAGAAGAGTGCCTGCGAGCCGGATCCCGCCTGCGACGTCGCCTGCCACTGCGCGAGTCCGACCGTCAGGGGGTAGTACTCGGCGCTGTTCAGCATGATGAGCGGCAGGAAGTAGTTGTTCCACGTCGCGACGAGCTGGAACAGGAGCACCGTGACGAACCCCGGTGCCAGCAGGCGCAGCACCACCCGCAGGAAGATGCGGCCCTCGCCGGCGCCGTCCACGCGGGCGGCCTCGAGCAGGGTGTCGTCCACCGCGCCCGCCGCGTACACCCGCATGAGGTACACGCCGAAGGGGCTCACCAGCGACGGCAGGATGATCGCCCACGGGGTGTCGGTGAGCTGGACCTTCGCGAACAGCAGGTAGGTCGGGATCGCGAGCGCGGTCGTCGGGATCATGATCGCGCCGAGGATGATCGAGAACAGCAGCGTGCCGCCGGGGAAGTGGAGCTTCGCGAACGCGTACCCCGCCATGGTCGCGAGGATGGCCGCGCCGACGCCGCTCACCACCGCGTACATGATGCTGTTGCGCAGCCAGGTCGCGTAGATGCCGCCTTGGGCGCTGAAGACGTCCTGCAGATTGGCGACGAGGTTGAAGTCGTCGGCGAACCACAGCCCGAACGAGGAGAACAGGTCGGCGTTGGACTTCGTCGACGCGACGGCGATCCAGACGAGCGGCAGCAGGAAGTACGCGACGGCGGCCAGCATGGCGACCGTCAGCACGGTGCTGGGGCGGTTCGAGGTCGGGCGGCGCTTGCCGCGAGCCTCGGCGGGCACATCCCGTCCGACGACGTCGGCTCCGGCGGCCGGGGCGGCGGCCAGCGGCTGGGAGGTGGGCGGCTGGGTCATGAGCGTCGCTCCCGTCGCTGAGCGCTCAGCTGCACCACGTAGGACACGATCATGATGACGAAGCCGAGCAGGAACGCGATCGCCGCCGCGTAGTTGACCTCCTGGTTCACGAACGCCAGGTTGTAGGCGTAGATGTTCGGCGTGTACGAGTTGCCGATCACGTTGGGCGCGATGATCCCGAGCAGGTTCGGCTCGTTGAAGAGCTGGAACGACCCGATGACCGAGAAGATCAGGGTGAGCAGGAGCGCCGGGCGGATCGCCGGCAGCTTGACCGACCACGCGATGCGGACCTCGCTGGCGCCGTCGATGCGGGCCGCCTCGTACTGCTCGGTGGGGATGGACCGCAGGGCCGCGTACAGGATGATCATGTTGTAGCCCACGAATCCCCAGGTGACGATGTTGGCGATGGAGCCGAGCATCCACTCGTTGCTGAGGAATCGAGGCGCCGGCAGCCCTGCGATGTCGGCGACCTGGGTGAACGGGCCGAAGTCGGTGCCGTAGAGGTATCCCCACATGAGCGCCGCGATGACGCTCGGGACGGCATAGGGCATGAAGATGCTCAGCCGGACGAACCGCTGCAGCCGCAGGCGTCCCGAGTCCAGCACCAGCGCGAAGAGGGTGGCCAGGCCGAGCATGATCGGCACCTGGATGAGGAAGAACCGCACCATCCGCAGGACGCCGTCGATGAAGTTCGAGTCGCCCAGCGCCTCGGTGTAGTTCTCGAGGCCGACGAAGGCCGTCCCTCCGATGAGCTGCGCCCGGAAGAACGAGAGGTATCCGGAGTAGACGAGCGGCGTGACGATCATGGCGAGGAAGACCACGAAGAACGGCACGACGAAGAGGTAGGCCGCGATCATCTCGGGGCGCTTGAGGGACTTGCGGCGCCCGGACCCGCCGGTGGTGGCCGGGGGCGTGCGGCGCCCGGGGGGCGGTGGTGGTGCGGGTGGACATGCGGGGTCCACCTCCTGTCCGGTTCGGGGTTGGCCGGTTCGGGGAGGGTGGGCCGGCGCGCCGGCTGCCGCCGGACCGGCCCACCCTCGGGGTCACTCGACGGTGAAGCCCTGGTCCTCGGCGTAGGCGATGAGGTCGGCCTCCCACGCCTCGAGCGCCGGCTGGAGCTCGGTGCGGTCGGCGAACGCCTTGCCGACCGTCTCCTCGTACGAGGAGTAGACGTAGTCCATGAACGGCAGCCACCCGAAGTCGGTCGTCACGGTCTCGGAGATCTCGGCGAAGATCTGGTTGACCTTCTCGCCGCCGTAGAACTCCGACTCCTGGTCGATGAACGCCGGGTCCTCGAGGACCGGGTTGTACGCGGGGAACAGGAACTGCTCCGTCGCCAGCGTGAGCGCCGGCTCCTCGGCCGTGTTGATCCACGTGGCGAGCTCGGCGGCCGCGATGGGGTTCTCCGACGACGCGATGACGGCGTCCGTCGAGCCACCCCAGTTGCTGGACACGGTCTCGCCGTCCTCCCACTGCGGGATGGTCGTCGCGCGCCACAGCCCGGAGGTGTTGCCCGCGGTGCCCTGGAGGAACACCGGACCCCACGCCGCCGCCGGCCACGCCGCGTACTTGCCGTTGGCCAGGCCCTGGTACCACTGGTCGGTGAAGTCGGGGTCGGTCGCGATGAGGTCGTCCTGGACCATGGTGTTCCACAGGTCGATGACCTTGGCCACCTCGGGCGTGCCGAGCTCGATGGACACCGTCTCGGCACCGTCGTAGGCGAACGGACGGGCACCGGCCTGCCACAGCAGGCTGACGAACTGGCCGCCGTCGTTGCCCGGGAAGTTCGTCAGGTACGAGTCGGGGTTGGCGGCACGGTAGGTCCGGGCGGCCTCGACGAACGCGTCCCACGTGGCGGGCGGCTCGATGCCGGCCGCCGTGAGGAGGTCCTCGCGGTAGAGCAGACCGAGGGGGCCGACGTCCTGGGGGATGCCGTAGACGGCGTCGTCCTGGGTGACCTGGTCCCAGATCCACTCGGCGTACTCGCCCTCGAGCTCGGAGGCGCCGTAGGGCGCGAGGTCGAGCAGGTAGTTGCCGAGCGTGAACGAGGACAGGTGCTGGAACTCCACCTGTGCGACGTCGGGCGCCCCCTGACCGGACTCGAGCGCGGTCCGCAGCTTCTGGTAGTGCGGCGCCCCCTGGCCGACGTTGACCACCTCGACGTCGATCTCGGGGTACTCCTCCATGAACATGTCGACCTGGTTCTGGATGTCGGGCACCCAGGTCCAGAACACGAGGTCGGTCGGGGTGGACAGCGCCTCGTCGATCTCGGCCTGCGTGATCTCGCCGGCAGCCGGCGCGTCGGGGTCCGTCCCGCCGCCGTCGTCACCGCCCCCGGAGCACGCGGTGAGCAGCAGCGCTCCCGCGGCGGTGGCGGCGGCCAGCCGCAAGGTGGGCCTCATGGTGAATCGGTGCATCGTCGAACCAGCTTTCACGGTGGGTGGGACGGGTCGGGCGGGTGCCGCGGACGGCGGGGGCGGTGGCACGCCGGTCACGGCGACGGTCCACCGGGGCGCCGGCCCGGCGGGCCGGTGCTTGCGCGGATGACGAGGCCCACGGGGAACCGGAAGGCGTCCGCGGACCCGGCGTGCTGACCGCCGAGCGGGTGGGCGTCGAACGCCGGCGACGTCGGCGACGCAGCGGGCCACGGCTGCCCCTCGATCGCGGCGACGAGCGCGGTGACCGCGCGACGCGAGACCGCTGCGACGTCCTGCCGGACCGTGGTGAGCGGGATGACCTGGTAGGCGGAGTCCGGGGCGTCGTCGAAGCCGACGACCGAGACGTCGGCCGGCACGTCACGTCCGGCTTCGATGAACGCGCGCATGGCCCCGACGGCCATCTGGTCGTTCGCGGCGAAGACTGCGGTCACGTCGGGGTCACCGGCGAGCCGGCGCCCCTGCTCGTACCCCGACCGCGCTGACCAGTCCCCCACCAGCGGAGCGGTGACGCACGCCCCCGCCCGGACGAGCGCCTCGCGCCAGCCCTCGGCACGGCGGACCGCGGCGCCCTGGTCCACCGGACCCGCCAGGTGGTGGACGGTGCGGTGGCCGAGCGACAGCAGGTGCTCGACCGCCTGCCGCGCCCCACCCTCCTGGTCGACCGTCACGGCGGCGCACACCGTGCCCGGGCACAGCGCCTCACCGACGTTCACGGTCGGCAGGGTCTGCAGGGCGCGGGTGGACAGCCCGTGGTGCACGTACGGGTCGTTGAGGACCAGGCCGGCCACCCCCTGGGCGACGAGGCGCGCGACCGCGCGGGCGAAGCCCTCCGCGGAGGCGGGAGCCGAGGCGACGACGACGGAGTAGCCGAGGTCCCATGCCGCGGTCTCGATCCCGAAGACCTGGGCCGACGGGCCGTAGTCGGTGGAGCCGGGCATCGCCACGCCCAGCACCCGGCTCTGCTGCGTGACCAGCGCGCGGGCGGCGGCGTTGGGGCGGTACCCGAGCTCGGCGACCGCGGCGAGCACCCGGTCGCGGACGACGTCGCGCACGTGGGGTGCCTCGTTGATCACCCGGGAGACGGTCTTCTGCGAGACGCCGGCCAGGCGCGCGACATCGGCCATGACGGGTACCCGCCCGTCCGTCCGGCCCGCGCCCAGGTCAGCGTCGCCCAGGTCAGCCTCGATCGACATGCCATCTCCGTTGACAGCGTTCACATCGCGCGTTGACAACGTAGTCAACCGGCCCGCACGTGTGTCAAGGGCCGTTCGCGGATCGTGATGCGCCGGTGACCCTCGCGTGGCGGCCACACCGCCGCCCGCAGGTTCCGTCCCCCGCCACCGGGCCCCGAGACCAGGGTCCCGACGACGCCCCACCCACGACGACGGCGCCGCACCCCGGGTGGGGTGCGGCGCCGTCAGGCACTGCGTGCGGAGGGCTCCGCGTCCGGCTACCGCCTCAACTCGGCTCGGCTCGGCTCGGCTCGGCTCGGCTCGGCTCGGCTCGGCTCAGGCGAGCTCAGATGAGGCCGAGCTCGGTGACCGCGTCGCGCTCCTCGACGAGCTCGGCGACCGAGGCGTCGATGCGGCCGCGCGAGAAGTCGTCGATCTCGAGCCCCTGGACGATCTCCCACCGGCCACCGACCGAGCGGACCGGGAAGGACGAGATGAGCCCCTCGGGGACGCCGTAGGAGCCGTCCGACACGATGCCGGCCGACGTCCAGTCGCCCTCGGGCGTGCCGTTGACCCAGTCGAAGACGTGGTCGACGGCCGCGTTGGCCGCCGACGCCGCCGACGACGCCCCGCGCGCGGCGATGATCGCGGCACCGCGCTTGGCGACGGTCGGGATGAAGTCGTCCTCGAGCCAGGCCTGGTCCGAGACGACGTCCGACGCCGGACGCCCGCCGATCTCCGCGTGGAAGATGTCGGGGTACTGGGTGGCCGAGTGGTTGCCCCAGATCGTCAGCTTCGTGATCTCGGAGACCGGCACACCCGCCTTCTTCGCCAGCTGCGACAGCGCCCGGTTGTGGTCCAGCCGGGTCATCGCGGTGAACCGCTCGGCCGGGACGTCCGGCGCGTGCTGCTGCGCGATGAGCGCGTTGGTGTTGGCCGGGTTGCCGACCACGAGGACGCGGACGTCGTCCGCCGCGCCCGCGTTGATCGCCGCACCCTGCGGCTTGAAGATGCCGCCGTTGGCGGAGAGCAGGTCACCGCGCTCCATGCCCGCGGTGCGCGGGCGAGCACCGACGAGCAGGGCGACGTTCGCACCCTCGAAGCCCGCGTTCGGGTCGTCGAAGATGTCGATGCCGGCGAGCAGCGGGAACGCGCAGTCGTCGAGCTCCATCGCGGTGCCCTCGGCTGCCTTGACCCCCTGCGGGATCTCGAGCAGGCGCAGCTTGACCGGGGTGTCCGGGCCGAGCAGCTGACCGGACGCGATGCGGAAGAGCAGCGCGTAGCCGATCTGGCCGGCGGCGCCGGTGACGGTGACGTTGACCGGGGTGGTGGCCATGGGGAGGGGCTCCGTTTCTGCGTCAGGCGAGCTTGGCGGCGAGGTTCTCGTCGAGCGAGCCGAGGAACTCCTCGGTCGTCTGCCAGGCCTGGTCCGGCCCGACCAGCGCGGCGAGGTCCTTGGTCATCTTGCCGCTCTCGACGGTCTCGATGACGACCTGCTCGAGCGTCTCGGCGAACTGCGTGACCTCGGGGGTGCCGTCCAGCTTGCCACGGTGCTTGAGGCCACCGGTCCAGGCGAAGATCGACGCGATCGGGTTGGTCGACGTCGGCTTGCCCTGCTGGTGCTGGCGGTAGTGACGGGTCACGGTGCCGTGGGCGGCCTCGGCCTCGACGGTCTTGCCGTCGGGGGTCATGAGGACCGAGGTCATGAGGCCGAGCGAGCCGAAGCCCTGCGCGACGGTGTCGGACTGCACGTCGCCGTCGTAGTTCTTGCAGGCCCAGACGTAGCCGCCCTCCCACTTCATGGCCGCGGCGACCATGTCGTCGATGAGGCGGTGCTCGTAGGTGAGGCCGGCCTTCTCGAACTGGTCGGCGAACTCGGCGTCGAACACCTCCTGGAAGATGTCCTTGAAGGCGCCGTCGTAGGCCTTGAGGATCGTGTTCTTCGTCGACAGGTACACCGGGTAGTTGCGCTGCAGGCCGTAGGCGAACGAGGCGCGCGCGAAGTCCCGGATGGACTCGTTGAAGTTGTACATGCCCATCGCGACGCCGCCCGCCTCGGGCATGGTCACGACCTCGAACTGCTGCGGCTCGGAGCCGTCGGCCGGCTCGAAGGTCATCGTGATCTTGCCGGCGCCGGGGACCTTGAAGTTCGTCGACTTGTACTGGTCGCCGTGGGCGTGACGGCCGATGATGATCGGCTTGTTCCAGCCCGGGACCAGGCGCGGGATGTTGGAGATGATGATCGGCTCGCGGAAGACGACGCCGCCGAGGATGTTGCGGATGGTGCCGTTCGGCGAGACCCACATCTTCTTCAGGCCGAACTCCTCGACGCGCGCCTCGTCGGGCGTGATCGTGGCGCACTTGACGCCGACGCCGTGCTCCTTGATGGCGTGGGCGGCGTCGATCGTGACCTGGTCGTCGGTCGCGTCGCGGTTCTCGATCGACAGGTCGTAGTACCGCAGGTCGATGTCGAGGTACGGGTGGATGAGGCGGTCCTTGATGAACTGCCAGATGATCCGCGTCATCTCGTCGCCGTCGAGCTCGACGACGGGTCCGACCACCTTGATCTTGGCCATGCGGGACTCCTTGTGTGCGTTGGGATCGTGCCTCGCCGCGAGGTGCCCGGGTGCACCCTCGCCCCTGTCGGTCACGTCGTGACCACTCCGGCCAGATTACTCGACATCGAGAGATCGACGCTTCGGGGGGCCGTCGAGGCGGTGGGCGCCCGCCCGCGGGGCCTGCCATGCTGGGTGGGTATGCACCGAGGCCGACGGCGCTCGTGTGCACGCCCGACGCCGACGCCCGGCGTCCACCGAACTTCCACCGACCTCCACATCGACGGGAACCACATGTCGCAGGACAACCCTGACCTGAACCCGACCGGCAGCGGGTCGACCGCAGCCGGCCGGCCCACCCCGCCCACCGAGTCGTTCGGCACGACGTCGGGTGACGCTCCCACCGAGGCCGTCGGGACGACGTCGACCACGCCGCAGACCACGACGGCCGACCCGGCGCCGACCACCGACCTGCCCGCCCCACCGGAGCTCCCGGGCGACCTGGTCGTCCTCGCATCGGAGCGGCCGAGCCTGGGCGCCCGCCTCGGCGCCGAGGCGCTCGGCACCTTCGTGCTCGTGCTCCTGGGTGTCGGCATCGCCCTCTACACGCCGCTGTCCGGTGCGACCACCCTGGGCGTGGCGCTCGCGTTCGCGTTCGCCTTCACCGCCGCAGCCATCGCGCTCGGTCACGTCTCGGGCGGCCACTTCAACCCGGCCGTGACGTTCGGTGCCGTGATCGCCGGCCGCACGCCGGTCCGCGACCTCGTGCCCTACTGGCTCGCGCAGCTGATCGGTGGCGCGCTCGCCGCCGCCGCGCTGTTCGTCACGCTGCCCGAGCAGCTCGCCGTGCTCATCGGCCAGGAGGGCCGTCGCCAGCTCTTCTCGAACACCGCGAACGGGTACGGCGACCACTCGCCCCTGTACACGCAGTCGCAGGGCCAGGTCACGTTCGAGCTCATGCCGGCGCTGCTCATCGAGCTCGTCGCCACCGCGGTGCTGGTCGGGATCGTCCTGGCCGCGTCCAGCCGCCGCGTCTCCCACGCCGTCGCGCCGGTCGCGATGGGCCTGACCTACGGCGCGCTGGTCCTGCTCGCCGCGCCGATCACCAACGCCGGCCTGAACCCGGCACGGTCCACCGCCGCGTCGCTGTTCTCCGACGGCTGGGCGCTCGAGCAGCTCTGGCTCTTCTGGGCCGCGCCCCTCGTCGGTGCCGCGATCGCCGGGCTCGCGCACCGCGCGTTCGCCGTCGACGCCGGCCCGGAGAACCTGCTCGAGGAGGACGACGTCGTCGTCGACGAGGACTCGCTCCTCGACGACGACGTGGACGACCTCACGGTCGGCCCCCGCGCCTGACACCTCTCGCGTCACGACGGCCGCTCACCCCTCGGGGTGGGCGGCCGTTCGTCGTCGTGGGCGCTGACCTCGTCGTCGTGGGCGGCTGCTCGTCTGTGTGGGCGCCGGTCACGGGCCGGAGAAGAGGCGCTCCACCGCGGCGAACCCCTCGGGCGTGAGCTCGAGGTCGAGGCACAGGAAGGCCCAGTCGTGGTCGGCTGTGCTCCAGCGGTGGTGGATCCCGGCGCCGGACAGGTCCCACGGCTCCGCCGACCGCGGGCGTCGAGCGAGCGTGGCCGTCGTGAAGTCCTTGCCGAGACTGGCCTCGAACGCGCCGGTCGCCGGGTCGAAGGTGTGCACCCACTGGACGGTCAGGTCGAGCTCGACACCCACCACCGCGGTGCGCTCGAGCGGGCCCACCGCGTCACCGAACCAGTCCGCCCATCGGCGCCGGTCCGCTTCCTGAGCGGCCCGTGCCGCGTCCCGGGCCGAGGTCGCCGGGCGAACCGGGCCCTGCCACGAGAACAGGGAGGGCGACAGAGGCACACCGACCTCGAGCTCGACCCACTCGTCCACGGCGCCCACGGCATCCATCCGCTGCTGGAGCACGAACCCCGTCTCCGCGTCGACGACGACCTGCATCGGGTACGGCTTGCGGGCCGGAGGCGCGAGCTCGACCGACCACGCCGGGCGGCCGAGGAACGTCGTGGCGCCGACGACGCCGGTCCCGTCGACACCGCCGGTGGGTCGGGTGAAGTCGTCGCCCACGAACTCGTTCGCGTCGCGCCTGGTCAGCAGGTGGTGGCCCGCGCCGGCGAGGACGAAGTCGAGCGCGGCGCCGCCGTGGGCGTCGTCGGGTCGTCGCTGAACGACCAGACGGTGCGCTCGTCCGCGATGACCCGCGGGACCCGGTCGGCGTGCTCGAGGCGGATGCGCGCTCCGTCGCGCCACACGTGCCCGACGACGTCGCCGTCCTCACCCGGCGTCGCACCGGCACCCGCCATGACGGGCTGTGGCGCGCCACCGAGCACGACCCAGTCCATGGCGTTGCCCCGTGCGTCGGCAGCGTCGCGGCTGCGGATCGTGCCGCGGACGGTGGGATCGGGCCCGCCGGGCCCGTGCACCATGAGGACCAGGAGCTCGACCCAGGACGGTGTGCGCATGGCCCCATCCTCGGTCGTGGTGGACGCCGGCACGCGCGGGTCCGGCGCGGCGGCGTGGCGACCTGTGACCGCTGCCCCCGGCGGCGTGGCGACCTGTGACCGCGTCCCCCGGTGGCAGGCGCCATGCGCCGGCGTTGGCCGTGCGTATCAGGGCGTGGGGATGACGGCCGACAGGACGCCGACCGCGAGGGCGAGCGCCGCCAGGACCGCGGTGTCCGACGCCCTCGAGCGCACCGCCAGCGCGACCGGCGCGGGGCGCAGGACCGCACGCGCGACGGCGAAGCCGGCGAGCAGACCGGCGAGCACGAGCCCGCCGGGCGTCGGTCCGGCAGCGACGGTGACCACGAGGACCACGACGAGCCCGGCGCACACCCACCACAGCGAGGGGCTGCGACCGGCGGCGAGGGACGCACGTGCGGCGGCGCGCGGGTCGTCGGGTGCGGCTGGGGCAGGGGGCCGAGCGGGGGCGCGGCGTCCACGCGCGCGTGGTCCGGCGCGTGCGCGCGGTCCTGCTCCGGCATCGACTGGCCTCCCGGCGCGCCAGACTACCGTTGGCCGGGTGCCTGACGACCGTCGCCCTGCCACCACGCCCCCGGCCGTCACGGCCCCCGCTCATGCCGTGCGCTCCGTCGTCGTCGTCGGTGGTGGCCTCGCCGGCGCGCAGACGGTCGCCGCGCTGCGGGCGCAGGGCTTCGACGGCCGCGTGACCCTCCTGGGACGGGAGACGGTCCCGCCGTACGACCGTCCACCGCTGTCCAAGCACCTGATCGACCGCACGGAGCCGGCCTGGCTCACCGACGAGCTCGGTGTCGACGTGCACGCGCTTGCCGACGACGTCCACGTCGGCAGTGCCGCGGACCGCCTCGTCGTCGAGACCGACGGCGTCGCGGTGTGCGCCGGTGACGCCGAGGTGCGGGCGGACGCCGTCGTGCTCGCGACCGGATCTCGCGCCGTCCTGCCGGCGGCGTGGCGGGACGCCGTGACGCTGCACACCGCCGACGACGCCGCACGCCTGCGGTCGCGCCTCATCACCGGGGCACGCCTGGTGATCGTCGGCGCCGGCTGGATCGGCGCCGAGGTCGCCGGTGTCGCTGCCGCTGCGGGGGTCGACGTGACCGTGGTCGAGGCGACGAGTGCTCCGTTGAGCGCCGCCCTCGGGGCTCGGGTCGGCGACCTCACCCGGGGGTGGTACGCCGCGGCTGGCGTGCGGCTCGAGCTGGGCGCTGAGGTCACCTCCGTGGCCGACGACGGCGTCCGGCTCGCCGACGGACGCCGCCTCCCGGCCGACGTCGTGCTGGCCGCCGTCGGCGCCCGGCCGGACACGCAGTGGCTCGACGGTGCGCTCCCCCGCGACCCCGACGGGTCGCTGCGCGTCGACGCGTGGCACGGCGTCGTGGGCGCACCGGGGCATGTGCGGGCGGTCGGCGACATCGCGCGGCGTTGGTCGCCGCGGCACGGCTGGGTGGCCGGCGGGCACTGGGACGGTGCACTGCGGGGTCCGGCGACGGCTGTGCGCGCGCTGCTGGGCGGGGTACCGGGTGGAGTGGGGACGGATGACGTCGAGCCGGTGCCGGACGATCCAGCGCCGTACGTGTTCTCCACCCAACTCGGGCACGACCTGACCCTCTACGGCCAGCAGCAACCGGGCGACGAGCTCGTGCTTCGCGGGGACCCCGATGGTGGGGCCGGCTGGGTTGCGCTGTGGTTCGCCGCACCGGGCTCGGCCGGCGTGGCGGGTGAGTCGGACACGAGCGGCGTGGCTGCAGCCAGCGGGATGCCGGCGGACGGGCGGGGGCGCGTCCTCACCGCGATGCTCGCCGTGGACCGACCGCGCGATGTCGCCGCGGCCCGGCGCCTGTTCACCGGTCCGACGTTGCCCGTGCTCGACCCCGAGGTCGCCGCCGACGCGTCACGACAGCTGCGGGACGCCGTCGTCCGGGAAGAGCCTGCCCGCAGGTAGTCGGTAGCGCCGGCACAGCCTGCGAAGAAGTGGCCGAGGATTCGCGTGTGATCCACCGATGGCCACGGGGTGTGGAGATTCTCGGCCTCTTGCCATCGCGACCCCATCCCGGCGCGCAGCAGCTTACCGAAGCAGCCCGTTCACGATCGCGCGAACCACCCTCAGCCGCTTCGCTCGTCGCCCCGTCCACAACAGCCGGTTCCATTATCGGGCGTGTCAGTAGCTCCTCCTAGCATGGAGGTCAGGGAGTTGAAGAAAAGCGGCGACGACGCCGCGACCGTCCGGCGGGGAGGTGGGTGCGGTGGATTCCGACGACGTCACGCCCACTCCTTCGGGAAATGCACGCACCGGGTCGCTTGATCTGTCCGTGTTGCCGCCCGACGTCGCCGCGGCGGTGGGTGCGTTGCTGTCCGCGACCGACGCGGTGGCCGGGGTGGACACCACCGGGCTGGACGGTGCCCAGGCGGCGGTGATCGCTGCTGCGGCGGCGTCGGTCGTCAGCCGCCTCGGGGTGGTCGGTGTGCGGATGCTGCCGGTGGTCGAGGCGGACGGGCTGTGGGCCCTGGGTGGGGCACGGTCGTTCCCCCGCTGGGTCGCCGCCCGGCACCGGGTCTCGGTGCGCACCGCGCACGCCCAGGTGCGCCTGGGCCGGGCGCTGCGCGACCACCTGCCCGCCACCGCGGCTGCCGGTGTCGCCGGGGCGATCACTCACGAGCAGGTCCAGGTCATCGGCACCATCGCCCCCACCACCTCGCTGCGGTGCGAGGTCCTCGCCGACCCGGGCAACGACTGCAACGAGGACTTCCTCGTCGGGCAGGCCAAGGTGTGGCCGGTCGACTCGTTGCGGATCCTCACCCGCCGGTGGGCCGCCGCCGCCGACCCCGACGCCGACGACCGCGGCTACCGCGACGCCGCGGACCGCGAGCACTTCACCATG
The DNA here is from genome assembly GCF_031582905.1 of Cellulomonas sp. ATA003. Classification (NCBI taxonomy): domain Bacteria; kingdom Bacillati; phylum Actinomycetota; class Actinomycetes; order Micrococcales; family Cellulomonadaceae; genus Cellulomonas; species Cellulomonas sp. ATA003. The sequence goes on along the minus strand of NZ_CP133990.1, from coordinate 397,586 downwards.
TCCCGCACGTCCGACGGGTACCACCTGGCCGGGCAGCTCACCATCGACAACGGCCAGTACCTCAAGGCCGCCCTCGAAGCGATCACCCCCGTACCCGCGGTCGGTGACGAACGGACCCCCGCCCGGCGGCGCGCCCAAGCGCTCGGCGACCTTGCCCGCGTCGTCCTCGACCGCGGCCTGACCGGCACCCGCGGCGGAGTGCGCCCCCACGTCAGCGTCCTGGTGCCCTACAGCGTCATCACCGACGCCGAAGCAGCCGCACACGCCCGGGCAGGCGCAGCAACAACCGCTGCGACAGCCGCGGCCAACGGAACGAGAGCCGGCGCGGACGGCGGCCAGGCCGAAGACAGCGCCGGCCCCGGTCCCGAGATGTCCACCGCGCACTCCACGGACGGCACGGACGGCGTCGTGGCGCCGGCCGGTGGCGTGGCCCCCGCCGCGCTGAGCGCACACGCCGCACAGACCGACCAACCCAAGCAGGCCGGCCACGCCGAGGGAGCCGAGGCCACCGAAGCGGCCGAGGCGGCCGTCCACCAGCCCGGGTCTGACGACCTGCTCACCGCAGCCGCGGTCAGCGGCACCTCACCGATCGGCATCCCCCAGTACCACGACGGCACCCCTGTCCCCCGGGCCGCACTGAACCGGTTGATGTGCGACGGCGGATTTACCAGGTTCCTCTTCTCGGCCGACTCCCAGATATTGGACGTCGGCCGCGAGAAACGACTCTTCACCCGCACATGCGCGCCGCGATCATCGCCCGCGACAAACACTGCGCCTACCCCGGCTGCACCGCCCCACCCGTGCTCTGCGAGACCCACCACGTCGACCAATGGGCCCGCGACCACGGCACCACCAGCGTCACCAACGGGATACTCCTGTGCTGGCACCACCACGACCTCATCCACCGCATGAACATCACCATCACCCGCGACACCCACACCTGGCGCTTCACCGACCGATTCGGCAACCCGATCCGCAGCACCATGGACTCGCTGAGCGCGGCCGACCCGCCGGGCACGGACGGGCCCGGCTGACGTCCGACTCAGGATCCCGTCCGGCGCCAGTGCTCGGGCTCAGCCCTCAGACTCAACTCGAACTGGGCAGCCCATGTGGAGTGGGCACTCGGATCGGCGGCCCGGATAGCGGCCCCGAGCGGCAGCCTGCACTGGCAGTCCACCTCGCGCGAGGACCCAGCCCGGAACTCGAAGCGACACCGCCGCCCGCCCGCAGGTGTCGCAGGGCGGGTCGGACGGAGCGCATCCGTCCGACCCGCCGAGACGACTCCAGGACCCACCGACCAACGGCGCCCGTCAAGCAGCCCGTCAGTGCGCGAAGTGGCGCGTCCCGGTGAGGTACAGCGTCGCCCCGGCAGCCTGCGCAGCCGCGATGACCTCGTCGTCCCGCACCGACCCACCCGGCTGCACCACTGCACGCACCCCGGCGTCCAGCAGGACCTGCAGCCCGTCCGGGAACGGGAAGAACGCGTCCGAGGCGGCGACCGAACCCCGCGCACGACCGTCCTCACCCGTCCCGGCCCGCTCGACCGCCAGTCGGCACGAGTCGACCCGGTTCACCTGGCCCATGCCCACGCCGACCGACGCACCGTCGGACGCCAGCAGGATCGCGTTCGACTTCACCGCACGCACCGACCGCCACGCGAACGCGAGGTCCGCGAGCGTCGCGTCGTCGGCGGGCTCCCCGCGGCCAGGGTCCAGGTCGTCGGGTCGTCACCGGCCGCATCCACCCGGTCGACGTGCTGCATGAGCAGCCCCCGCTGATCGGGCGCAGCTCGACCGATGCGGCCGGCGGGTTCGCCACCCGCAGCAGCCGGATGTTCTTCTTCGCGGTGAGGATCTCCAGCGCCGCCGGCTCGAAGTCCGGCGCGACGACGACCTCCGTGAACACCGGCGCGACCTGCTCGGCCATCGCCGCCGTCACCACCACGTTCGCGGCGATCACGCCGCCGAACGCCGACAGCGGGTCGCACGCGTGCGCACGGGCATGCGCCTGGGCGACGTCCGCGCCCACGGCGATCCCGCACGGGTTGGCGTGCTTGATGATCGCCACCGCCGGGCCGTCGTGGTCGTGCGCGGCACGCCAGGCGGCGTCCGCGTCGACGTAGTTGTTGTAGCTCATCTCCTTGCCGTGCAGCTGCTCGGCCTGGGCGAGCCCGTCCGTGCCGTGCCCGTGCGTGTACAGCGCCGCGGGCTGGTGCGGGTTCTCGCCGTACCGCAGCACGGCGCGGCGGTCCCACGTCGCGCCTACCCAGGACGGGAACGGCATCGCCGGCGCGTCCCCCTCCGCGTCCTCGTGCGGGACGAGCACGTTGCCCATCCAGCTCGCGACCGCGACGTCGTACGTGGCCGTGTGCACGAAGGCCGCCGCAGCGAGCGCACGGCGCTCGGCGAGCGTGAATCCCCCGCACCTGCGGCCGCCACGACGTCGCCGTACCGGGACGGGTCGACGACGACGGCGACGCTCGGGTGGTTCTTCGCGGCGGCACGGACCATGGACGGCCCGCCGATGTCGATCTGCTCGACGCACTCGTCCGGCCCGGCGCCGGACGCCACGGTCGCGGTGAACGGGTAGAGATTGACGACCACGAGGTCGAACGCCTCGATGCCCAGGTCGGCGAGCTGCGCCAGGTGCTCGGGACGGCGGGTGTCGGCGAGGATCCCGGCGTGCACCCGCGGGTGCAGCGTCTTGACCCGGCCGTCGAGGCACTCGGGGAACCCGGTGAGCGCCTCCACCGGGGTGACGGGCACGCCGGCCCCCGCGATGGTCGCCGCGGTCGACCCGGTCGACACGATCTCGACGCCGGCGGCGTGCAGGGCGGTGGCGAGCTCGACGAGGCCGGCCTTGTCGTACACGCTCACCAGCGCGCGGCGCAGCGGGCGGCGGGTGGAGTCGGCGGTCGGGTCGGCGACGGCGTCGAGCGGGGCCTGGACGTGGGTCATGGCGCTCCTCATGGGTCGGTGCGGCAACGGTGTGCTCGTGGACCCAGGCACCCAGGCGGACGGTGCACCGGCGGGTTCGCTCTCGGCCGCTCCCCGGTGGTTGTGCCCACCTCAGGTACGCCAGTCACGGCCGACCCCAGGCTACCGGGCGCGGTCGCCGGACGCGTCAGCGCACGGTCACCCGTCGCCCGTCGACCGCCATCGTCCCGCGCGCGACGCGCCCCACCCACTCCACGAGCAGGGCGCGCTCTGCCACCTTGATGCGCTCGTGCAGGGACACCTCGTCGTCCGCGTCGTCCACCGCCACAGCCACCTGGGCGATGATCGGCCCGGTGTCGACCCCGGCGTCGACCACGTGCAGCGTCGCTCCGGTGACGCGCACCCCGTACGTCAGGGCGTCACGCACACCGTGCGCACCGGGGAACGACGGAAGGAGCGCCGGGTGGGTGTTGACCACCCGCCCCGGGAACCGGTCGAGGAACGCCGCCCCGAGGATCCGCATGAACCCGGCACTCACCACCAGATCGGCGCCGAAGACGGCGACCGCCTCGGCCAGCGCCCGGTCCCACGTCGCCCGGTCGGGGAAGTCGCGCGGCTGCACGACGGCGGTCGGCACCCCGGCCCCCGCGCGACGTCCAGCCCGCCAGCACCCGCGACATCGCTGACGACGCCGACGACGCGTGCGCCGTACGACGCGTCGTCGTGCGCGGCCAGGAGCGCCGCGAGGTTGCTACCCGCTCCCGACACCAGCACGACCACGCGACGGGCCGACGTCGCCGCGACCGGCTCGCCGTGCGGCGTCGTCGTCGGCGCCGGCCGTGACTGCTGCACGGGCCGAGAGGGCTGCGAGGACGACGCGTCGCTCGTCGACCGGGCTGAGGGCGGTGGGGCGCTCGTCACGCCGACGACCCTATCGACGGTGGGTGACAATGGTTCGCCGTGCCCTCCCGGGCCGCGGATCAGGATGCTGCAGGTGAGCATGCCGCAGGTGAGGAGAACACGTCGTCGTGGGCAACCCGTACGCACCCCCGGTGAGAGCACCGGCGGCCACAGCCGCCCGCCCGCGGAGGGGCGACCCGGTCCGGCGGCATGGCCCAACCCGGCGAGCACCCCGCCGGACGGCGACGCGCCGTCGTCGTCGTCGTCGTCGTCGCAGGGTGGTGGCCCCGGCGCAGGTGGCGCCCGGCCACCCGGCGTACCGAATCCCTTCGGCGGGCCGACCCCGCCCGGCGGGCCAACCCCACTCGCCGGACCGACCCCGCCGGAGAAGCCGCCCCTGACCCCGGAGCAGGTCGAGGCGACCCGGGTCGCCTCGCGCCGCGCGCTGCGGTTCTACGCCTTCTTCATCGCCGGCCTGGTGACGCTGCCGCTGCCCGTGCCCTGGCAGGGCGCCTCCCTGGTGTTCGTGCTGGCCGCGGTCGGCGTCGGTGTCCACGGGTTCGTGCAGGCGTGGCGCGGCGGCGTCCGCGGAGCCACGCTCGCGGCACTCGGGATCATGGTCGGCGTCGCGGGGCTGGTCGCGCTCATGATGGCTTCGCTGCTCGCCGTGTGGCCCGAGCAGCTCGAACGGCAGCGGTGCCTCGCCGGCGCGGTGACGATCTCCGCGACCCGGGAGTGCGACGACCAGTTCGAACGCGCCGTCCAGGAGCGGCTCGTCGGCACCCGTCCCGCCCCGACCGGCTGAGCCGGGCGTCGGGGCGTCAGGGCGCGCAGAGCGTCACGGCGCAAGCCGTCAGGGCGTCACCCTGCCGGACGCCCGTCGTCGGTGCGTGCGTCGTCGGTGCACACGTCGTCGGTGCACACGTCGTCGCTGCGAGCGTCCTCGGTGCGCACAGCGTCGCTGCGCACGTCGTGGGTGCGCGCGTGGTCGACGAGCACCCCCTCGGCAGGTGTGTCGTCGGCCGGCTCGGCGTCGTGCGCTGAGGCATCGCGCGCTGCGGCGTCGGGCGCTGAGGCGTCGTGCGACACGTCGTCGTCCGTCGCGTCGTCCTCGGTGAGGATGGGGCCGACGACGGGCACCGCCCCGGTGGGCACGCGGTCGCCCGCACGCACCCGACGCCAGTGCCGGGACGCCTCGCTGCGGACCTCCGGGTTGAACGGCAGCGCCACCACGGCGGCGCCGATCAGGGTGCCGAGCGCCACCGCCGCCCCGACCAGCACCCCGGACCCGCCGACCTCGGTCATCCGGCCGGGTCCGGCCGAACCGCTGGCCAAGCCGACCAGCACGCCGGCACCCAGCCCGGCGACCGCCGCCGTCGTCAGGCACGCGACGAGCGGGTGCCACCACTGCCCTCGCCGCAGCCGCGTGTGCACCCACCACCCCACGCCGGCTCCGGCGATCACGGTCAGCAGCGGCCACCACGCGCTCCACGCACCCGTGGCGGACTCCGACCCGGGCAACGCGGCGAGCAGGGGCAGCGCGGGCAGCGGACCGGCGATCACCTCGGCAGACGTCAGATGCGTCCCTGCCCCGACCGCGAACCCCGGCCCGACGACGTACGCGAGCGCCCACATCACGAGGTCGGGGACGAGCGCGAGCTGGCTCAGCAGGAGGACGGTGCCGCCGACGACGTCGACCCCGAGGCTCTCGGTGACGGCCCACACGCGCGACCGGCTGCCGAGCAACCACGCGGCGACGACCACGCACGCCACCACGACCAGCGAGGCGACAGCCATGACGCCGGCTGCGGCGCCGACCCGGACGGGCGCGGGGACGCGCCGCCAGAGCGGTTGGCTCAGGTCGTGCAGCCGCGGCGCCCCCGGTTGGGCGAGCAGGCCGCTGCCCAGACCCAAGGCGGAGACGCACACGGCGCCGACGACACCGCGCAGCGCCCCGCCGCCGTCCGACAGCAGGGCCACCCCGAGTGCCACCGCCACGTAGCCCGCGACGCCCGCCCCGTACCCGCTCCACGTCGGGCGACCCGAGCGACGGGCCGACGCGTAGCACGCGAAGACCGCCATCGCGGTGAGCCCCAGCGGGATGAGGGAGATGCGGACGTCGCCGACGTCGAGCGGCGCACCGTGACCCAGGAGCCACAGCCCGGCACCGAACGCGACCGACCGCAGCCAGCCCACGTCCTGGTTGGAGGGATCGGCCGACGTCGCGACGTAGGCCGCCACGGTGGGGAGCACCACCACCGCGAGCGAGAGCAAGGCCGCCTGCAGCCCGGCGGCGAGACCGCCGAACCATCGCGGTGCACCGTCGACCGACCCGGAGAGGGAGCGGCGCGACCCGTCCTCGGCGGTCAGCAACCGGTGCCCCCACCGGGACAGCGTCGCCGTACCCGCGGACCCCCAGCTGCTGCCACTCACCGCTCCATGGTCACCGACGCGACCGTCCGGCCGGCTCCCGCCGCGCCGGGCGGACCGTCATCGACGCCCTGTGACGTGCCCGACGTCGCCGCACCGGGCCCGTCCGCCCACCCGCCCGCCGCGCCACACGGCTCGCGAGAGACGGCGGCTCGCGAGAGACGGCGGCTCGCGCGGGACGGCGGCTGGGGAGGGACGGCGGCTGGGGAGGGACAGCGGCTCGCGAGGCACGGCAGCCTGTGCGGGACGGCGGCTCGTGCGCGACGGCAGAGACGACGACGGCGCCGGTCCGGGTGGACCGACGCCGTCGTGAGCCGTGCTCGGCGCCGTCAGGCGGGCGCCGCTCGAGGAGAGGTCAGGCGGAGAGGATCGACCGCATGAGCTCCGCGGTCTCGCTCGGCGTCTTGCCGACCTTGACCCCGGCGGCCTCGAGGGCCTCCTTCTTCGCCTGCGCGGTGCCGGACGAGCCCGACACGATCGCGCCGGCGTGGCCCATCGTCTTGCCCTCGGGCGCGGTGAACCCGGCGACGTAGCCGACGACCGGCTTCGTCACGTTGTCCTTGATGAAGGCCGCCGCACGCTCCTCCGCGTCGCCACCGATCTCGCCGATCATGACGATCGCCTCGGTCTCCGGGTCCGCCTCGAACGCCTGGAGGGCGTCGATGTGCGTGGTCCCGATGATCGGGTCGCCGCCGATGCCGATCGCGGTGGAGAACCCGAAGTCCCGCAGCTCGTACATCATCTGGTAGGTCAGCGTGCCGGACTTCGACACGAGGCCGATCTTGCCGGCGCCGGAGATGTCGGCCGGGATGATCCCGACGTTCGACTTCCCGGGGCTGATGAGGCCGGGGCAGTTGGGGCCGATGAGCCGGACACCCTTGGACTGCGCGTAGGAGAAGAACTCGGCGGTGTCGGCGACCGGCACGCCCTCGGTGATGATGACGACGAGCGGCACGCCCGCGTCGACGGCCTCGAGGACGGCGCCCTTGGTGTGGGCCGGCGGCACGAAGATGACGGACACGTCGGCGCCGGTCTCCGCGACGGCCTCCTTCACGGAGCCGAACACCGGCACCGAGACGGCGCCGTCGGCGGTGGTGAAGTCGACGGACGTGCCCGCCTTGCGCGGGTTGACGCCGCCGACGACGGCGGTGCCCGACGCGAGCATGCGCGTCGTGTGCTTCTGGCCCTCGGAGCCGGTCATGCCCTGGACGATGACCTTGGAGCTCTCGGTCAGGAAGATTGCCATGGGGGTATCAGTCTCTTTCTTCTCGGCCGGGGCTCAGGCGTTGGCCAGCTCGGCGGCCTTGGCCGCGCCGCCGTCCATGGTGTCGGCCAGCGTGACCATCGGGTGGGCGGCCTTCTCGAGGATCGCGCGGCCCTCGACGACGTTGTTGCCGTCCAGCCGGACCACGAGCGGCTTGTTCTCCTTGTCCCCGAGCATCGCCAGCGCCTGCACGATGCCGTTCGCGACGGCGTCGCACGCGGTGATCCCACCGAAGACGTTGACGAACACCGACTTGACCTGCGGGTCGGACAGGATGATGTCGAGCCCGTTCGCCATGACCTCGGCCGACGCGCCACCGCCGATGTCGAGGAAGTTGGCGGGCTTGACGCCGCCGTGCTCCTCGCCGGCGTACGCGACGACGTCGAGCGTGCTCATGACCAGCCCGGCGCCGTTGCCGATGATGCCGACCTCGCCGTCGAGCTTGACGTAGTTGAGGCCCTTCTCCTTGGCCTTCGCCTCGAGCGGGTCGGCCGCCTGGGCGTCCTCGAGCTCGGCGTGGTCGGCGTGGCGGAACTCCGCGTTCTCGTCCAGCGTCACCTTGCCGTCGAGCGCGACGATCTCGCCGTCCTCGGTCCGGACCAGCGGGTTCACCTCGACCAGCGTGGCGTCCTCGTTCCGGTAGACGTCCCACAGCTTGACGAAGACGTTCGCGACGGCGTCGAGGATCGCGTCCGGGAAGCCGGCGGCCTGCGCGATCTCACGGGCCTTGGCGTCGTCGATCCCGACCTGCGGGTCGACGGCGACGCGGGCCAGCGCCTCGGGGCGCTCGACCGCGAGCTGCTCGATCTCCACGCCGCCCTCGACGGACGCCATCGCCAGGTACCGGCGCTCGGCGCGGTCCAGCAGGAGCGAGAAGTAGAACTCCTCGGCGATCTTGGCGCCCGCGGCGATCATCACGCGGTGCACCGTGTGGCCCTTGATGTCCATGCCGAGGATGTCACCGGCCTTCTCGGCCGCCTCGTCGGAGTTGTGCGCCAGCTTGACGCCGCCGGCCTTGCCCCGACCACCCGTCTTGACCTGGGCCTTGACGACCACGGTCCCGCCACCGAGCTGCTCGGCAGCTGCGCGAGCCTCCTCGGGCGTCGTGGCGACGATGCCGCCGAGCACGGGGACGCCGTGCTTCTCGAACATGTCTCGTGCCTGGTACTCGAACAGGTCCACCTTGGATGGGTCCTTCCGTCGCCGCTGACGTGTGCCGTCCGATGACCACGCCGCCTCGGTGATGGTAGTCGCGGCGCTCGGTGCACTTCACATCGAGCCGATGTCGCCCCGACCACAGGCCCGCCGGTGTGCGGCGCCTGCGGGTCGACGTCCGGTCGTGGGAGCAGCTCGAGCCCTCGGAGCGCCTACAGCTTGCTGACCGGCGAGTACCGCAGCAGCAGCCGCTTGGTCCCCTCGGAGCCGAAGTCGATCTTCGCGACTGCGTTCGGTCCGGCGCCCTCGACCACCACCACCGTGCCGAGCCCGTACGCGTCGTGCGTGACGCGGTCGCCGACCTGCAGGCTCGGCACGTCGCCGGCCGGCCGCGGGGTCGCGGACCCGAACGTCGGGCCGTCCGGCGACGGCGGCACGGCGCGCTTGGCCGGACCGGTGCGGGGTGCGCCCGACCCGTTGCCGTACGACCCGGGCGCGTACCCGCCCACGCCGTACCCCGACCCGTACCCGGCGCCGGACCGCAGGACGGCCATGCTCGACTCCCGACGGCGCCAGTCGAGGAGCTCGTCGGGCAGGTCGTCGAGGAACCGGCTCGCCGGGAACTCGTTCGGCACCCCCACGACGTCCGGACGGCGGCGCGCGAGATGTACAGCCGCTGCCGGGCGCGGGTCAGGCCGACGTACGCGAGCCGGCGCTCCTCCGCGAGCTGGTCGGTGTCCGCGAGGGACCGCATGTGCGGGAAGGTGCCGTCCTCGAGCCCGGTGAGGAACACCACCGGGAACTCCAGGCCCTTCGCGGTGTGCAGCGTCATGAGGGTGACGACGCCCTGGTCGACCCGGGGGCGCCGTCGGCGTCGTCGGAGCTGGGGATCTGGTCGGCGTCGGCGACGAGGGAGATGCGCTCGAGGAAGTCCGCGAGGTCGGCCTCGGGGTCGCTCTGCTCGAACTCGGTCGCGACGGCGTGCAGCTCGGCGAGGTTCTCCACGCGGGACTGGTCCTGCGGGTCCTCGCTCTCCCGCAGCTCGGCGAGGTAGCCGCTGCGGTCGAGCACCGCGCCGAGCACCGCGGCGGCGCCGGCACCGGAGGCCGCGAGCGCGCGCAGGTCGGCCATCATCGCCGCGAACGCCCGGAGCCCGTTGGCCGAGCGGGACGCAAGCCCGGGCACCTCGTCGACGCGGTCCAGCGCGGCGCCGAACGAGATCCGCTCGCGGTCGGCGAAGGCCGCGACCATCGCCTCGGACCGGTCCCCCAGCCCACGCTTGGGCACGTTGAGGATGCGGCGCACGTTGACGTCGTCGTCGGGGTTGTCGACCGCGCGCAGGTAGGCGACGGCGTCCTTGATCTCCCGACGCTCGTAGAACCGCGTCCCCCCGACCACCTTGTAGGGCAGCCCGACGCGGATGAGCACCTCCTCGAGCGCGCGGGCCTGGGCGTTCGCGCGGTAGAAGATCGCGACGTCGCCGGGTCGCACGCCGTCGGAGTCGCTCAGCCGGTCGATCTCCTCGGCGACGAAGCGGGCCTCCTCGTGCTCGTTGTCCGCGACGTAGCCGACGATCTGCGCGCCGGCCCCCGAGTCCGTCCACAGCCGCTTGGGCTTGCGGCCCGGGTTGCGGGAGATGACCGCGTTGGCGGCGGTGAGGATCGTCTGGGTCGAGCGGTAGTTCTGCTCGAGGAGGATGGTGCGCGCGCTGGGGTAGTCGGCCTCGAACTCGAGGATGTTGCGGATGGTCGCACCGCGGAACGCGTAGATCGACTGGTCGGCGTCGCCGACGACGGTGAGCTCCCGGGCTCGACGTCGCCCCCGTCGGCCGAGCCGGCGGTGGCGACGCCGTCCTCGGCGTCCCGTGCGGGGTCGTGCCCCGCGAGCTCACGGACGAGCGTGTACTGCGCGTGGTTCGTGTCCTGGTACTCGTCGACCAGCACGTGCCGGAAGCGGCGGCGGTAGTGCTGGGCCACCGCAGGGAACGCCTGCAGCAGGTTGACGGTGGTCATGATCAGGTCGTCGAAGTCGAGCGCGTGCGCCTGGCGCAGCCGCGCCTGGTATCGCTCGTAGGCCTGGGCGAGCACGGCGTCGAAGTCGTTGGCGGCGCCCGACGACGCCCCGCTCTCGCGGGCGAAGGTCTCGGGGTCGACGAGCTCGTCCTTGAGCGCGGAGATCCGCGAGCCGAGCGCCTTCGGCGGGTACTTCTTGGGGTCGAGCTCGAGCTCGCGGGCGACCATCGTCATGAGCCGCTGCGAGTCCGCGGCGTCGTAGATGGAGAACGTCGAGCGCAGGCCGAGCGTGGCCGCCTCCTTGCGCAGGATGCGCACGCACGCGGAGTGGAACGTCGACACCCACATCATCCGGGCGGCCGGCCCCACGAGGGACTCGACCCGCTCGCGCATCTCGCCCGCGGCCTTGTTGGTGAACGTGATGGCGAGGATCTCGCCCGGCCGGGCCCGTCCGGTGCCCAGCAGGTACGCGATGCGGTGGGTGAGCACCCGCGTCTTGCCCGACCCGGCGCCGGCGACGATGAGCAGCGGGCTCCCCGCGTGCAGCACGGCCTCGCGCTGCTGCGGGTTGAGCCCGGTGAGCAGGCTCTCCGGGTCGCGCGCCGAGGGGTCGACCCGTGTCCGGGGACGCCGGACGAACGCCTGGACGCCCCGACTGCGCCGTCTGGGGCGCCCGTCGACGCATCGGTCGGCGCAGCGGTCGACACCTCGGTCGGCGCAGCGCCGGGCGCGGCCCCCGGTGCGCGCGGGCCCCCGCGAGGCGTCCCGGCGGCGTCGCGCGGGCTCAGCTCCGCAGGGGTGAGTCCGGGCAGCGGGAGGTTCTCGAAGAGCGACGTCATGGCACCACCAGGGTAGGCGCGACCACCCACACGCGACGACGAGCGCTACGTCACGCCTCCCTCCGACGCACCGCCGCACGCCCGCCGCCCGCCCGCCGCACGCGGCCGCACACGGGAGCCGTCAGCTGCGCCGCGCCGTCAGCCACCCAGCACCGCCACCGCACCCTGCAAGCGCGCCGACGTCTCCGCGAGGTCGTGCGCGGCGGACCGGATGGCCTCGATGTCCACGCCGGTGCGCTGCGACGACTCGCCGACGGCGGCCAGCGCGACCGAGATCCCGCGCCCGCCGACGGCGACCCGCTCCACGCTGTCGGCCATGGCCGCCGTCGTCGCGGTCTGCTCCTCCACCGCGCCGGCGATCGTCGTCTGGAAGTCGTTGACCCGCGCGATGATCTCGCTGATCCGCGCGATCTCCCCGGCTGCCTGCGACGCGGCGCTCTGGATCGCGACCACGCGCGCCGAGATGTCGCCGGTGGCGCGGGCGGTCTCCTGCGCGAGGTCCTTGACCTCCCCGGCGACGACGGCGAAGCCCTTCCCCGCGTCCCCGGCGCGAGCCGCCTCGATGGTGGCGTTGAGGGCGAGCAGGTTCGTCTGCTCCGCGATCGACGTGATGACCTTGACGACGCTGCCGATCTCGGCCGACGACGTGCCGAGCTCGGCGACCGTGGCGTTCGTCGCGGTCGCGACCTCGACGGCCTCGGCCGCGATCTTCGCGACCGCGTTCGCGTTGCGCGCGATCTCCGCGATCGACGTCCCCATCTCCTGCGTGCCGGACGCCACGGTGTCGATCCCGACGCTCACCTCCTCCGCGGTGCCGGAGACCGACTCCGTCACCCGGGCGGCGTCCTCGGCCCCACGGGCGAGCCCGTCGCTGCTCGCGACGAGGCGGACGGCGGCGGCGTCCAGCTCACCGGCGGCGGCCGTGACGCCCGCGGTCACCGCGGACGCCCGGTCGAGGGTGGCGTTCAGCTGGGCGGCGAGGTGGTCGAGCTCCGTCCGCCCCCGACCGGTGTCCAGACGCGTGGCCAGGTCACCGGCCGCGAGCAGATCGGTGGCCCGCCGCAGCGGCCGCACGATGCTGCGCCCCACGACCACGCTCACGCCGGCGGTGACCATGACGATCATCAGGGCGGCGATCAGCAGACGGCGGGCGTCCGCGAGCGCAGCGCCCTGCACGTCGTCGACGTACACCCCGGACCCGATGACCCAGCCCCACGGCTCGAAGCCCGCGACGTAGGAGACCTTGGGCTGGGGCGCGTCCATGCCCGGCTTCGGCCACTGGTAGGCGACGAAGCCCGCGCCGTCGGCCCGCACGACGTCGACCATCTCGACGAACAGCCGCTTGCCGTCCGGGTCCTCGTTCTGGGACAGGTCGGTGCCGTCGAGCTCGGGCTTCATGGGGTGCATGACCATGGTCGGGGCCATGTCGTTGATCCAGAAGTACTCCTGGCCCGAGTAGCGCAGCGCGCGCACGGCCTCGATCGCGGACGCCTGCGCCTCGCTCTGGGAGAGCCGCCCGGCCGCCTCCTCGGCGCCGTAGTGCTGCAGGACGCCGAGCGCGGTCTCCACGACGGTGCGGGTCGCGGCCTGGCGCTCCGTCATGATGCGGTCACGCACCTGGACGGAGGCGACCACGGACAGGGCGACGAGCCCGATCGCGGTGACCAGGACGACGGCGACCAGCCGGCGGGCGATCGACAGTGAGCTCAAGCGCTTCATGGGTTCCTCGACGGTGCGGGAGCGGACGGGTGCTCCCGCACCCATCGGCTTCGTCCGGCGTGGCGTGAGGGGTCGAGCCCTCCGTCGCCCTCAGCGCGTCGCGGTGATCTCGACCCGCCGGTTGAGCGCACGCGCCCGGTCGACCTCGGCGGGTGACCCCTCCTCGAGCGCGACGGGCTGGGTCTCGCCGCGCCCCTGGGTGGTCACCGGCAGTCCGGGGACCTGCGCGAGCAGAGACTGCTGGACGGCCGCCGCGCGCGCCTCGGAGAGCGCCTGGTTGTGGGCGTCGTCGTCGACGGAGTCGGTGTGCCCCACGACCTCGACGGATGCCGGGCGCCCGTCGCCGAGCGACGCGGCGATCGTGGCCAGCTCGGCCTCGGCCCGCGGCGTGAGCGCGGCGGAGTCGGGCTCGAAGAACACGTCGCCGGACAGCGTGTACGCCTCCTGCTCGGGCGCCTCGTCCCGCCCGACGGCGCCGTCGACGCTCGCCGTCCGCGCGATGAGCTCGGCGACCGGTGCGACCACCGGCAGGACGGGCCCGGTGAGCGGGACCACCGGCGCGATCGCGACGTCGGTCGTGATCGGGGAGAGCGACGGTTCTCGGCTCCGAGGGCGTCGGGCTGGGCGACGCCGCCGCAGCCGCGGACGACGTCGCCACGGCCGCGGCGGGGGCCGCTCCTGCGCCGGCGACGCCCAGCACGCCCAGCAGACCCACCACACCCAGCACGCCGAGCGCGCTGACCCCCTGTGTCCGCCGCACGCCCCGCACGGGTGCGCGAGCGAGCGAGCGGCGGGGACCGCGCGTCGGTCGCTCATCGGGTCAGCGCGACGCCATCGAAGGACCCGGCGCCCGGGATCTGGACGGTCACGGTGTCGACGTCCTCGGGCGGCGCGGCGAACGACGTGCTCAGCACGAGCGCCGTCCCCGCGCCGACGAAGGTGTTGGACAGGCCACCGGAGCACGCGCACGCGCCCGCCGTGTCGTAGGCGGCGCGGTGTGCCATGCCGTTGACCGCATCGACGACGGTCACACCGTCGGTGGTGAAGGCCCGCAGCGTGCTGGTCTCCTCGCCGCGCTCGCCGTCGGCGTCCAGCGGCGCGGTGCTGGTGCCGTCGTCGAAGAACTGGCCGACCTGCCAGTTGTCGGTGTCCTCGGCGAGGTTGTGGACGGTGAAGAGCACGGTCATCACCTCGCCCGATACCGCGACCTCGTTGAGGTCGACCCGCAGCGGCGTGCTCCCGGCCGTGGTCTCCCGTGACCCGAGCACGGGCAGGGTCGCGGTGACGGGCTGCTCCTGGGCGTCCTCGCCGGCGCCCTCGCGCATGGCCTCGGTCGTCTCGTCGGCGGCCTGCGCCTCCTCGGCCGACGCGGTCGGGGCGGCCGAGTCGGCGGTGTCCTGCTCGTCGTCCGACGACGTGCAGCCGGCGAGGAGGAGCGCCGCAGACGCGAGGACGACGGCGAGGCGGGCGGTGGGGCGAGGCACGGTGGGGGCTCCAGGGGTCGGTCGGGACGAGCGCGACGACCCTAGTGGAGCCGTTCCGGCGACCGGCGTGCGCGTCAGGTGGCGAGGACGGCGATGAGCCACGCTGCCGAGGCGATGAGGGCGCCGGCGAGCTCGATGAGGATCGTGATGCCGGTGGCCTGCAGGGCCACCACGGTGGCGCGCCAGGCACGGGTGGCGTCCCCCAGCCGGCTGAGCTCGACGAGGTACACGGCGAGCACGAAGCCGAGGAACAGCCCGACGACGGGCACGACGAAGAAGCCGACGATCCCCGCCAGCCCGCCGATGACCAGCGTCCGGTTCGGCACACCGGCCCGCTTCAGGTGCCGCCCGGCGACGAGGTACTTCGCCACCAGGGCTGCCGCCGTGACCAGGGTCGCCAGCACCGCGACCGCCCACCCGATCCCGGTGCCCTCCAGGACCGCCCACACGATCACGGCGCCCAGCACGAGCAGCGACCCGGGGATCACCTGGACGACGACGCCGACGAGACCGATGAGGATGACCAGCCCGACGAGCACCTCGCCGAGCGCGTTCACGGCTGCCCCGGGGAGCGGAGCTCGGCCGCGGGCACCGGCCCGACCGGCCCGACCGGCCCCGTCGCGCCGACCGACCCGACCGGCCCCACGGGCCCGGTCACTGCCACAGGACCGCGATCGCGACGTTGACGACGGTCAGCCCGGCGATCGCCCCGAGGAGGCCGGTCGTGACGCGCTCCCGACGCCCACCGAGGACGACGAGCGCCGTCACCACGACCGCGATCAGCAGCTTCAGACCGATCTTCACGTTGTTCGGCTCGTCGGCCGCGAGCCCCGCGGACGCCAGCCCGACCATCACGATGCCGGTGACGAGCGCGGTGAGGATGCCGTGGAGCATCCCGCGCGGGATGGTCGGCGTCCGCATGCTCACCACCGCGGCGCCCAGGACGATGGCCCAGCCGATCAGGTGCAGCACGAGCAGGACGTCGTAGAGGGTCTCCATGGGCGCCCAGCGTAGAGCTCCGGCCCGGTGCTGCCGGCGCCGATCGTGCCGGTGCGGCCGGCGCGGCCGGTGCGGCCGGCGCGGCGGTCAGAGCAGGCGCCGCGCCGCCGCCCACCGCGTGAGCTCGTGCCGGGACGACAGCTGCAGCTTGCGCAGCACCGCCGAGACGTGGGTCTCGACGGTCTTGATCGAGATGAACAGCTCCGAGGCGACCTCCCGGTAGCTGTAGCCGCGGGCGATGAGCCGCATGACCTCGCGCTCCCGGGCCGAGAGGCGGTCGAGCTCGTCGTCGGCGATCGCGACGTCACCGGCCGCGGTGCCGAACGCGTCCAGGACGAAGCCCGCCAGCCGCGGCGAGAAGACCGCGTCGCCGTCGGCGACGCGCCGGACGGCGTCGGACAGGTCCGGCCCCGAGATCGCCTTGGTGACGTAGCCGCGAGCGCCCGCGCGGATCACCGAGACGACGTCCTCCGCGGCGTCGGAGACGGACAGCGCGAGGAACCGCGTGGTGGCCAGCAGATCGGCGCACGCGGTGATGACCTCCGCACCACCACCGCCGTCGCCCCCGGGCAGGTGCACGTCGAGCAGCACCACCGGCGGCCGCAGCGCGCGGACCTGAGCGATCGCGGAGCCGACGTCGTCGGCCTCGCCCACCACCCGGACGCGCGCGTCGAGCGAGGCCCGCACCCCGGTGCGGAACATCAGGTGGTCGTCGACCAGCACGACGTCCACCGCGCCGCCGACCGGCCCGCCGGCCGACCCGGCCACCGGCCCACCGCTCTCGCTCATCGTCCGTCCTCCCGCCGCCCGTTCGGGCGGCTGTCGCCGTCCGTGCCCGGGTCATGATGGCCGTTCGTCCGGACCGGGACCCGCAGGTGCACCTCCGTGCCGCGCTCGGGCCGGGACGTCACCGTCGCGGTGCCGCCGCGTCGCCGGACCCGCCCCATGATGGACTCCCGCACCCCGAACCGGTCGAGCGGCACCGTCGCCAGCTCGAAGCCCTCGCCGCGGTCCCGCACGAAGACCTCCACGGCGTCGTCGGCGACCTCGAGGTACAGCGACACCGGCGGCCGCCCGTGCACGACGGCGTTCACCAGCGCCTCGCGCGTCGCCTGCAGCAGGGCCTCGGTGTCCGCGTCCGGGACGCGGTCGCCGACGACGACGGCGTCGATCGCCACCGCGCGACCGTCCTCCACCTCGGCGATGACCGACCGCAGCGCCGCCGCGACCGACGTCCCGGGCTCGGAGCGGTCGTCGTAGAGCCACTCGCGCAGCTCGCGCTCCTGCGCGCGTGCCATCCGCGCGACCTCGGCGGGCTGGTCCGCCCGGGCCCGGATGAGCGCGAGGGTCTGCAGGACGGAGTCGTGCAGGTGCGCGGCGATGTCGGCCCGCTCCGCCTCGCGGGCGCGCGCGGCCCGCTCGTCCCCCAGCTCACGGACGAGCCGCAGCCCCCACGGGGCGAGGACCAGACCGGCACCGGCGAGGACCGCGAGCGCCGCGACCCCCGACCGCACCAGCGCGTCGACCGGCTCGTCCTGACCGACGAGCAGCAGCACACCGACCCCGACCAGCACGATCCCGCCGGCGAGCCGGACGAGACTGACCGGCGTGCGCCCACCGGCTCGGGACAGCCACCGCTCCCGCTGCACGGAGTCGAGCTGGCTCCACACCAGCGCCGTCCCGACGAGCACGATGAGGGTCGGCAGCACCCAGGAGAGCTGGATGTCGACGCCGTTGCGGGTCGCGACGAGCAGTCCCGCTCCCGCGAGCAGCAGCAGGCCGACCGCGATGTCGGTCACCGGGACGGTCCGGTCGGTCGACCGCAGCCGGGGCGCGAGCCGGGCCAGGGCCGCCGGGCGGCTCTCCTCGGCGACCTGCGCCGGATCCGCCGTGGGGACCGTGACCCAGAGGAAGACGTAGAGCGCGAGACCCGCACCGCCGGCGAGCGTCCCGACCACCAGGGCCAACCGCAGCACCCCGACCGGCAGGCCGAGGTGTGCGGCCAGCCCGGCCGCCACCCCGGCGACCCAGCGCCCGTGGGGCGGCCGGCGCAGCGGCAGCACGCCGACGCGGCCCAGCGGCCGCGGACTTCGCTCACCCATGGTCGGGTCGAGAGGGGTCTCCACGCCCCGATCGTCACACGTCCCGGACCCGCTCCGGGGCGGACGACGACATCTGCCAGGGGACGGCCGGGGCCCGTTCAGGGTCCGGTCAGGGGGTACCCGATGCCCACCGCGCCCCGGGCGCGACACGATCGGGGCATGGAATCGACGACACCCCCGGCGGGCGACCAGACCGTCCCGCCGGACTCCGCCCCCGGGCCCCGCCCCGACCCCACGCCCGGCGCCGCAGGCGGCTGGGCCTCCACCTCCACTCCCGGCCCGACCCCGGGCCCGACGCCCAGCTCCGCTCCCGGCCCGACGCCGCGCGCTGACGGCTTCTTCCCCGCGCTGCGGCGGACCGGCCTGCTGCGCACGCAGGACCGCTGGATCGGTGGCGTGTGCGGCGGCCTCGCGCGCCGCTTCGGCATCGACCCGCTCCTCGTGCGTGGGCTGCTCGGCGTCACGGTCCTGTTCGGCGGCGCCGGCCTCCTGCTGTACGGCCTCGCCTGGGCGCTCCTGCCCGAGGAGATCGACGGCCGCATCCACCTCGAGGAGACGATCCGCGGCCGGTTCGACGCCGCGCTGCTCGGAGCGATCGCGTTCGTGGTGGTCGGGCTCAACCGCGGCAACGGCTGGTTCGGGTGGTGGGACGACCGCGGGCTGGGGTGGGTCAACGGTCTGCTGTGGGCGGCCGCCCTCGCCGCGCTCATCGCCATCGTGATCGCCGCCGCCGGGCGCCGCGATCGTCAGCCGGTCGGGACGGCCGGCCCCGCCGAAGGCACGTGGCAGGCCGCCCCGCGCCCCGCGGACCCGCGCGGCTCCGTCCCGCACCCCGGGTACGGCGCGGTCCCGGCGACCTCACCGCATCCCGGGACGGGGACCGTCCCGCCTCCCCCGGCTCGGCGTCGCGCACCGTGCCGTCGTCGGGCACCGGCTCGTCGTCGGGCACCGTGTCGTCGTCGGGCACCGTTCCCCCGCCGCCCGCACCCAGCTGGTCCACCGGTGGGGCCGGCACGCCCCCGGTGCACCCGGCGGTCCGTACGGAACCGGCGGCTACCGGCCGGGACCACCGGTCCCACCGCCGCCGCCCCGCCCCCGCAAGCCCCGCGTCCAGGGGCCGGGCGTCGGAGCCGTCGGCGCCGTCGTCGGCCTGACCCTGCTCGGGCTGGCCACCCTGCTCGTGCTCGAGCGCGAGGACCAGCTCGGCGACCTCCCGCTCGGCCTGACCGGCCTGGCGATCGGGATCGTGCTCACCGGCCTCGCCATCATGATCGCCGGCCTGCGGGGGCGGTCCAGCGGCACCCTCGGCTTCCTCGCGATCGTCGGCATCCTGGCCGCGATCCCGGTCGCTCTCGTCACCGGCTCGGACGAGCGCGTCGGCTTCCTCGGTGACTCCGGGCGGTTCCGCGTCTCGTCCGGTGAGGTGTGGACGCCGATGACGGCCGACGAGGCCCGCGACGGCATCTCCACCGGCTTCGGCGACCTGACCGTCGACCTCACGCAGGTCCCGCTCGGCGCTCGCACGATCGACGTCCCGATCTCCGCGAGCGCGGGCAGCCTGCTGGTCGTCGTGCCCGACGACGCCGCGGTCACCGGCGACATCGCCCTCACCGCCGGTGAGATCCGGTGGGACGTGGACGGCCGGGAGCTCCACACGGGCTTCTCGCCCGGCATCAGCACCCAGTTCAGGAGCGACGAGGTGCAGGACGGCGACGGCGACGTCGACCTCGCCGTCCGCATCACAGCAGGCGCGGGCGAGGTCCGCGTCGTGGAGGAGAACTCATGAGCACCGAGAACGACGCGACCGCCCCCTGCCCCTCGGCGGGCAGCGCGCCGGCCAGCACGCCGACCAGCCGACCGCGCCGATCCGGCGCCCGGCGAACGCCCGGACCGACGACCCGACGCTCGTGTTCGAGACGTTCGACCCGGAGCGACCGGACCCGCAGCGGACGGACCGCACCCCTCGGCCGAGCAGGGGTCCGCCAGCGTGCCGCCCGCCGTGCCGGGATCCGGGTCGACCGCCCTGCCCGTCCCGGGCGACCGTGACGCGGCGCCGGACGGGGCCCCCGACGGCGACCGTGGGCCCCGTCCGTCCCTGCGTGTGGGCACGGTCGTGTGGGGGCTCGTCATCGCGATCATCGGCGCGGGTCTCATCGCGATCGCGTCGGGTGCCCGCTTCGACGTCGAGCTGGCGTTCATCGGGTTGCTCGCGCTCGCCGGGATCGCCCTGGTGGTCGGCTCGGTCGTCACCGGGGCACGACGCCGCCGCTGACGCGTGGTGCGCGTCCAACCCGCCACGTGACGCGGGGGTGCTGGCCGGTGCCCGTCAGGCGCCGGCCAGCACCCCCGCGCGGTCGTACTCCGCCTGGGCCGCGCGCAGCACGCGGTCCCACCCCTGGTCCGGGCGGACCGTGGCGTTGTGCGTGCGCATGGCTGCCAGGAGCGCGGGGTCCTCGGCGAGCCGCAGCACGGCGTCGGCCATCGCGTCGTCGTCGGTGACGAGCAGGCCGTCGGTGCCGTCGGCCACGAACTCCTCGATCCCGGTGCCCCGGCGCGCGACCACCGCGAGGCCCGCCGTGCGCGCCTCGAGCGCGGCGATCCCAAAGGCCTCGAGCTCGGCGGGTGCGAGGAACACGTCGGCCTCCGCGTACGCGGCCCGCAGCTCGGCACGGGGCAGCCGCCCCCGCAGCGTCACGACGTCGTCCAGTCCGAGCCGTGCCACCCGGGCGGCGACCCGGGCCCGGTCCGGACCGTCACCGATGACGTCCAGACGCAGCGCACCCGCGGGCAGCCGCGCCGCAGCGCGGCCGACCAGGTCCACCAGCGGCACCGCGCGCTTGCGCGGCGCGAGCCGCATGGTCGCCACCAGCCGCAGCGGCCGCTCGGGGTGGACGGGGGCACGGCACCCGCGCCGCCAGCCACGTCGCCAGGCACGTCGGCAGGCACATCGGCCGGCACGTCGGCAGGCACGGCCGACACCGGCGCCCACCGGTCGAGCTCGAGCCCGTTGGGCACCACCGACACCGGCGCCCCGAAGACCTCGGCGACCCGTGCCGCGGCGACCCCGCTCACCGCGCTGAGCGCCGCCGGGGCACCCGCCCACCCGGAGGCACGGGCACCGGCCCGCAGCAGCGGCACGACGCCGTCGAGCATGCAGTGCCACGTGATGGCGAGCGGCAGGCCCGCGCGGCGCGTGGCGCGGGCGCCGTCGAAGGCGAACGGCGAGAGCACCCCGGCGTGCACGTGGACGGCGTCCGGGCGCACGTCGCGCAGCGCGGCGGTGATCAGCCGCGACTGCGCGGGGTTCACCGGGAGGTCGAACGGCATCCGGGCGCCCAGGCGGTGCACGTGGACGCCCTGCTCGACGTCGACCACCCCACCCCGCTCGCCGCCCTCGCCCAGGGTCGCGGTGAGGACGTGCACCTCGTGCCCCGCGGCGACCTGCCGCGCCGCCAGGTCGCTGACCTGGGACTCGATGCCACCGGTCCGGGGCGGGTAGCAGTCCGAGACGTGGGCGATCAGCACGCGGGTCAGGCTAGCCGCGCGTGCGTCCGAGCACAGGACGCACCCGGAGGCCGTGAGCGCCCCGTGGCAGACTCCACGGCCGTGACGACACCCTCCACATCCCCCGGCCCCGACCCGCAGGACCGATCCCCGCTGCCCCGGCTGGAGCGGTCCGGCACCGCGACCCAGCTCGTCGTCGACGGCGCGCCGTTCATCATCCGCGGCGGCGAGCTCGGCAACTCCAGCGCCGAGCGGACGTTCCTGGCCGAGCACTGGTCACGGCTCGAGGCGCTCGGCCTCAACGCCGTGGTCGCGCCCGTGTACTGGGACGTGGTCGAGCCCGTCGAGGGCCAGTTCGACTGGAGAAGTGTCGACGAGCTCGTCGAGGACGCCCACGGGTACGGCATGCGCCTGGTGCTGCTGTGGTTCGGCAGCTGGAAGAACAGCATGTCGTCCTACGTACCCGGCTGGGTCAAGACCGACGTCGCGCGCTTCCCGCGCTCGCGTGACTCGCGCGGCAAGGCGCTGGAGATCCTCACCCCCTTCGACGACGCGAACCGCGACGCCGACGCGCGGGCGTTCGCGGCCCTGATGGGTCACCTGCGCGAGGCGGACCCCGAGCACGTCGTCGTCCTCGTGCAGGTGGAGAACGAGATCGGCATGATCCCCGAGGCGCGCGACCGCACGCCCGAGGCCGACGCCGCCTTCGCCGGCCCGGTACCCGCCGCGCTCATGGCCTACCTGGGCGAGCACCGCGAGACCCTCGCCCCCGAGCTCGCCGCGCAGTGGTCCGCAGCCGGCGGGCGCAGCGAGGGCACCTGGACCGACGTCTTCGGCGCCGGGCCGGCGACGGACGAGCTGTTCATGGCGTGGGCGTTCGCGCGCTACGTCCAGGCCGTGACGGCGGCGGGCAAGGCGGAGCTCGACCTCCCGATGTACACCAACGCCGCGCTGATCCGCCCCGGGACGCAGCCCGGCCAGTACCCGAGCGCCGGGCCGCTGCCGCACCTCATCGACGTGTGGCGCGCGGGCGCGCCGGCGCTGGACTTCATCGCGCCCGACATCTACTTCCCGAACTTCATCGAGTGGGCCGACAGGTACGTCCGCAGCGGCAACCCGCTGTTCATCCCGGAGGCGCTTCGGAGCGTCGACGCCGCCGCCAATGCGCTGTACGCCTACGGCAAGCACGCCGCGATCGGATTCTCCCCGTTCGGCATCGAGACCATCGAGGAGACACCCGCACGGCTGCTGGCGGCGTCCTACGACGTCGTCCGGCAGCTCACCCCGCTCCTGGTGCAGCACGCGGGGAAGGGCACGATGACCGGGCTGCTGCCGCCCGCCGACGACCAGCGGGTGCCGCACCGGGTGCCGCTGGGCGACGTCGTGCTCGCCGCGAGGTACGAGCGCATCGCCGCGCCGAGCCTGGCCGACGGCGTCATCAACGAGGTCGGGGACCGGGCGAAGGACACCACCCGGCTGCCCGCAGGCGCGATCGTCATCGCCACCGGGCCAGACGAGCTCGTGGTCGGCGGCATCGGGGTCACCCTGACGTTCGACCCGGTCGACGCCGGCACCGAGACCGTCGGCATCCTCAGCTGCGAGGAGGGCCGCTACGACGACGCCGGCGTCTGGCAGCACCGTCGGTGGCTCAACGGCGACCAGACCCACCAGGGTCGCCATGTGCGCCTCGAGCCCGGCCGCTTCGCGATCCAGCGCGTCCGGCTGTACCGGTACCGCTGACCGCGCACGGCGAAGGGCGGGACGTGGCCATCACGTCCCGCCCCTCGGCCGTCGCTCAGGGCTCAGCGCACGCGGGCTCAGCGCACGCAGCTCAGCGCACGCGGGCGCTGAGCGTCTGCGGGCCGCCGATCATGTTCCCCTCGGTGTCGACCGCGCGGAACACGACGAGCCGCACGTCCTTCGCCCGGCGGGGCAGCGGCTCGTCGAACGTGACGCGCGCGGACCGCGCGTCGGCGGCCCACTGCACCGTCCACGGGCCCGCGTCCTCGACGCCCAGACCCAGCTCGCGCGGGTCGAGCGCCTCGCTGAACCGCAACGTGACCCCGGTGGCGTCGCCGTCGGTGGCCGTGATCGCGGTGTCGAACGCGGTCGCGGTCGGGACCGTGGTCGGCCGGGCACCGTCGTCGTCGACGGAGTTGGGGTACAGCGGCCAGGCGCCATGGAGGTTGCCGTGCAGCGGGGTGTTCTGCAGGTCGTCCGACGCCCAGCTCGGTGCCTCGCCGAACGGGGAGGTGAAGCCGTCCACGAGCACGCCCCGCCAGTCCGGCACCTGGTCCTTCGTCACGGCGACGTCGACGCCGAGCGTCCAGCCCGGCAGCGCCTCCAGGTGGAGGTCACGCACGCCGAGCACGAAGCTCGTCGTGCCGTCCGAGGGTCCCTCGGGTGCGCCGCGGGTCTTGAGCGAGACGCCGTACCGCTGGAGGTAGCCGTCGGTCGTGCCGTCGTCGTGGACGCTCGTGCTGAGCGGGACGCCGTCGACGAGCAGCTCGGGGTCGCCCGCCTCGAGGTCGACGGGGCTGGAGAAGCCGATCGCCATCCCGTCCGGTGAGCCGCTGCTGAGGTTGAGCCCGTGGCGCAGCGCGTCGGCGAGCGAGAAGCCGGCGAGCTCGACCGTCCTCGGGTCCTGGCCGTGGTCGCGCGTCTCGGCGACGTACCGCCCGGCCTGCGCCTGGGCGGGCCGCAGCGTGAAGGTCGCGACACCGCGCGGGGCCGGGCGGACGAGGCGGCGTCCGTCGGGGAGCGTCAGGGTGACCTGGCGGGCGTCGGTGTGGAAGCGCAGGGTGCGCTCCTGGCCGGCGGTGACGTAGGTGTCCTCGCTCCACAGGGTGTCTTTGCCGGGGCGGGACCACCGGATCGACGAGCTCGAGCTCGTACGGGCTGCGGGACATCGCCGCGATGCTGTCGAAGGTGGCCTCGGGGTAGATGACGCCGCTGCCGTCCTTGGCGGAGCCGTCCGGCTCGGCCAGCGTCGCCAGGTGCCGGCGGGTCAGCGTGTCGCTGCGGCCGAACTCGCGGTCCATGATCGCGACGAGGTCGGGCAGGTCGCGGTCCTGGTTGGCGTGGGCGGCGTCGCGCACGACCCACGCGATGTCGTCCCCCGCACCGAGCAGCTCGTAGGCCTCCCGCGCCGCCTGCAGGCTCACGACCGTGCTCGGCGAGTTGAGCCAGGCCTGCTGGGCCTCGCCGGTCCACGTGATGAGCGGTCGCGGCGCGACGAGCGCGGCGACGGCGTGCAGGTCGAACGGGGCGTGCTCGGCCTTGTCGGGGCGGAAGTCCAGCGCCTTGGACGTGAACCAGTACGGCATGCCCATGGCGCGCAGCACCGTCTCGTTGCGCGAGTAGATGCCGTCGAAGCCGTCGGGGGTGTCGTACGTGAACATCTGCCCCTCGGTCGAGTACCGGAAGCCGCTCAGCCCGCCGCCGCCGGGGTCGCTCGGCGCCGCCACCGCGATGCGCTCGTCGAACGCCGCCGCGAGCACGGCCGCCTTGCCGTTGCGGGACACCCCGGTGACCGCGGTCTGGTCCCACGCCAGGTCGCGGGAGTTCGCGGCCTCGGCGTCGTTCTTGATGGCGTCGACGATGCGGCTGATCCCCCACGCCCAGCCCAGCAGGGTGCCGCTGTCGTACTCGTAGGTGCCGGCCCGGTACGGGTACAGCTCGTTGTACGCGCCGGTGTGCGCGGCGCTGTCGGAGTACACCGAGCCGGTGTTCATCGACACGTACGCGTACCCGTTGGCCTTGAGCGTGGTGACCTGCTGGGCGGAGAGGCCCCCGACGGTCAGCACGACGGGGTACGGGCCGGGCAGGTCGGTGTCGACCCCCTGCACGGGGACCTCGAAGGCGTCCAGCCGGATCGACGCCGTCGTTGCCCCCGGTGCCTCGGGGTCGCTCACCCGCACCTCGGTGCGGGCGGTTGCGGGGGTGACGGTGAGCAGGTCGCGGTGGTCGTCCCAGGTGTCGCCCGCCGCCCAGTCCGGGTACCCGTCCGGTGCGTCGTACGCGGCCTCGGCCACGAAGTCCGGCACCGGGAGCAGCGTGAACCCACCGCCCGGCGCGAACGTGTACGAGCCCGCCGGCAGGTGCGTGGTGAAGGTGGAGAAGTCGAACACGGCGGAGAAGGTGACCGTCGTCGTCTCGGGGACGTCGACGCTGGTGAAGACGGAGCCGTCCTCCGGGGTGGGGTGCTGGTACCCGTACAGGTAGTACTGCAGCGCGTCGGCGAGCTCGTCGGCCCGGGCGTCCCACTCGCCCGCGTCGTCCACGGTCCCGTTGCCGTTGGGGTCGGCCGTCGGGCTGAGGAAGGTGAACAGATCGGGCAGGCTCTCGGTCGCGGGGATCTGCGTGACGTCGGCCGGGAAGTAGGGCCGCGGTGCGGCGGGGTTGGGTGGTGTCCCGGGCGGGACGACGACCGCCCCGCCGGCCGGCCCGTCACCCGAGCCGGGCGCTGCACCGGGCACGGCCACGGCCGACTGACCGCCGAGCCCGAGGGCCACCGTCATCAGGACCGCACCCACCGTGGGCACGCGTCGTGATCTCCAGATCGTCATCGATCCATTCCCTTCGTCACGCCGGCACCGTCGCCGGCCGTATGGGGCGGCGCACCGTCCACCGGGCCGCGATCCGCCGTCGGCAGCGCGGGGCCGGTGGGAGGTCAGCCGTGCAGTGGGGGCCGGGCGCGGCATGCGCGCCCGGCCCCCGGTGCCGATCAGGCGTCCCGGCGGACCTCCACGTCGACCACGCGGCGGTCCGCGGTGGTGACCTCGTGGACGGCGCCGTCGAACGTCACCGTCCCGGTCAGGACGAGGTCCGCGCAGGAGTTCCCGACCGACACCTGCACCTCACCCGGCTCGACGACCCGCACCATGCGACGGTCGCTGAACGCCAGGCGAGTGGTCGGGACGTCGAACGCCACCTCGGCGCTCTCGCCGGCGGCGAGCTCGACCCGGGCGTACCCGAGCAGCTGGATCACCGGACGGGTCACCGAGGCGACCGGGTCCTTCCCGTAGAGCTGGACGACGTCGGCGCCGTCGCGCTCGCCGGTGTTGCGCACCCGGACGGTCGCCCGGATCGCCCCGTCGGTCGGCACCGTCTCGGACTCGAGGGTCAGGTCGGTGTACTCGAACGACGTGTAGGACAGCCCGTGCCCGAAGGGCAGGACCGGCGCGGTGTCGAGGTTGCTCACCGAGCTCTGCGCACCGAGCTTGGGGTGCAGGTAGCTGTACGGCTGCGCCCCCACGGACCGCGGCATGGTCACCGGCAGGTGACCCGACGGGTTGATGCGCCCGGACAGCACGCCGGCGACCGCCTGCGCACCCTCCTGGCCGGGGAAGAACGACTGCACGACGGCGGCGCACCGCTCGACCGCCCAGTCGACCGCGTACGGCCGGCCGGTGAGCAGCACCAGCACGACCGGCTTCCCGGTCGCGAGGAGCGCCTCGACCAGCTGCCGCTGCACACCCGGGAGCTCGAGGGAGTCGGCGTCGCAGCCCTCCCCGACGTCCCGCGGCCGAACAGCCCCGCGAGGTCGCCCATGACGGCGACGACGACGTCCGAGCCCTCGGCGGCCTCGACGGCGGCCGCGAACCCCGTCGTGTCGTCGCCCTGCACGTCGCAGCCCTTGGCGTAGCGCAGATCGGCGTCCGCGAGCTCGCGCCCGAGCGCCTCGCGCACGGTGGCGACGTCGAGCCCGAGCTCGAACGACGGGTGCTGGGACAGCACGTGGTTGGAGAAGGAGTAGCAGCCGAACAGCGCCTCGGTGGCGTCCGCGTTGGGCCCGACGACGGCGATCGTCGGCCTGGACTCCGCGGCCGCGAGGGGCAGCGTGCCGTCGTTCGTCAGGAGGACCACGGACTCCTCCGCGATCCGGGCCGCGAGCTCGCGGTGCGGCAGCGGGTCGAGGTCGATGTCGCCGACCGCGTCCGGGTCGAACGTCGCGTCGAGCAGGCCGAGGCGCTCCTTCTGGCCGAGCACGCGCAGCAGCGCGCGGTCCACCAGCGCCTCGTCGATGTCGCCCGAGCGCACGAGCTCGGCGAGCGGCTCGAGGTAGGCGGTACCGGTCGGCAGCTCGACGTCGATGCCCGCGGTGAGCGCGATGCCCGCGGCGTGGCCGAGGTCACCGGCCAGGCCGTGCAGCGTCTGCAGGAACGCGACCGCGAAGTAGTCGGCGACGACGGTGCCGGTGAAGCCCCAGCGCTCGCGCAGCACCCCGGTGAGCAGGTCGATGTCGGCGGCGGACGGCATGCCGTCGATCTCGGAGTAGGAGTTCATGACCGAGTCGACGCCGCCGTCCAGGACCGCCATCTCGAACGGCGGCAGGAACACGTCCTGGATCTCGCGCGGTCCGGCGTGCACCGGCGCGAGGTTCCGGCCGGCGCGCGAGTTGGAGTACCCGGTGAAGTGCTTGAGCGTCGCGATGACGCCGGTGCTCTGCACGCCGCGCACGTAGGCCGTCGCGACGGTCCCGATGAGGTACGGGTCCTCGGAGATGCACTCCTCGACGCGGCCCCAGCGGGCGTCGCGGATCACGTCGAGCACGGGCGCGAGGCCCTGGTGGACGCCGAGCGAGCGCATGGACTCTCCGATCGCGCGGCCCATCTCCTCGACCAGCTCGGGGTGGAAGCTGGCGCCCCAGGACGGCGGCGCGGGGAAGGTCGTCGCCTTCCACGCCGCGAGCCCGGTGAGGCACTCCTCGTGCACCAGCGCGGGGATGCCGAGGCGGGTGTTCTGCTGGAGCCACAGCTGCTTGCGGGCGAGCGCCTGCGCCTGGTCGAGCGGCTCGACCGGCGTGGTGCCGAAGACGCGCGTGAGCTGGCCGAGGCCGTGCGTGGCATACGCCTCGAGCTCGTCGATCTCGGCCTGCATCGCGTCCTGCATCGGGGCGACGTCGCCCCCTTCGCCGCTGCCGCCGCGGCCCTCCCAGAGCCCGACGAGCTGCGCGAGCTTCTCCTCGAGCGTCATGCGCCCCATGAGCTCGCGCACACGCGCCTCGCCGTCGACGGACAGCTCGGTGCGCAGGGGGACGGTGTGGTCGACGGTCATGGGCTTTCCCTCGTTCGTGATGGGTGGGACTACGGGTCGGTGCTACGGCGTGGTGGAGGACGACGTGGGCGGGGACGGCGCGACGAAGCGGCGCTGGACGTCGTCCAGCACGGGGTTCTCGTTGCGTGCGAGGAAGTAGGTGAGGACGGACGCGAGGAGGACCGGCACGGCGTCGAACGTGACCACGGCGAGGCCGGCGACCAGGACGAGGAGCGAGACCATCCCGAGCGTCACGAGGGGGCGGTTCAGCAGCGTGTAGATCCCGAGCCGGGCGGCGTCGCGCCACCGGAACGAGAAGGACGACGCCAGGGCGAGCATGCGCACCGCCCACAGCAGGACCACGACGCCGAGGACGACCTGGAGCAGCACGACCGGTGCGGCGAGCCCGGCGGCGCCGGCGTACGCGACGTTCGTGCCGAGCACGACGAGAGCGACGAGTGCCGGTACCCAGGACCGCAGCGCGTCGGCCCACCCGAGCCGCAGCCCGCGACCGAACTGGTGCGCCGGGGACGGGTCCCGCTCGCGCAAGAACACCCGCCAGGCGAACAGGGCGGCGGCGGTGGCCGGACCGACCGGGACGGCCGCCAGCGCGTACAGCGGCAGGTTGCTCGCGTCGCGGGCGAGGAAGAGCGCCGCCACGAAGCCGGGCGCGGTCAGCAGGACCCATAGCACCTCGACGACGACGAACCAGTAGATGGCGGACGCCGCACGCGTGAGCGGGCCGTTGCGGTCGGGGGCGGGCCCGCTCACGGATGGTCGCCCGGGATGCGCGGGTCGCCGATCCACGGCCCGGTCTCGTCCTGGACCGCCTCGGTGGCCACGGCGGTCGCGTGCAGCACGTCGTGGTCGGTCCGGGACGGACTCCTCGGCCGGCCCAGGCACTGCCCGGGGACGAACGACGTCGGCACGCTCTCCTGCTCCTTCTCTCGACACGGTGCGGCAGCGCGTCCGGAGGACCGAACGCGTCCGCCCGGTCGCACGGCCTGCTGGCCGTGCGACCGGGCGGAGGTGATCAAGGGCTCAGCCGTTGTTCTCGGCGAAGCGCTCCTGGGCGGCGTTCATGATGTCCACGTACGCCGTCATGTTCTGGCCCTCGAGCTCGGCGACGTAGGCGTCCCACTCGGACAGGTCACGCTGGCCGAGGATGAAGGCCAGGGTGTTCTGCGTGACGTAGTCCGTCAGGGCGGTCTGGTACAGGCTGGCCTGCTCGAGCTCGAGCTCGTCGAGCGGGTGCGGCGGGGCGACCGCGGCCTGCTCCTTGGTGGCCATGACCTCCTGGAAGTTCTGCTCCTCCTCGGAGAGCATCGAGGTCACCAGGTCCTGCGTCGAGCCCTGCGCCAGCATGAACACGCCGTTGTGGTACCCGAGGTCCACCTGGAGGTTCGTCGGTGCGCCCGGGTTGAGCGACTGGATGGTGATGTCCGAGTTCAGCACGCGCGTGCCGTCGCCCTCCGTGGTGAACGTCTCGCCCTCCACTCCCCACTTGGCGAACTCCAGGCCCTCGTCGGAGTAGTAGAGCCAGTCGATGAACTGCAGCATCGCGACGAAGTTCTCGTTCTCGGCGCAGTCCGCCGAGATCATCATCCCGCTCTCCATCCGGGTGCCGGCGACGAGGTCACCGGCGGGCCCGGCGGGCACGCGGATCTTGTTCAGCTGGTAGTTGCCGGCGCCGACCGTCGTGTCGAGCGTCTCCCGGTGCCGCAGGATCTCCTGCGAGTTCGTGGTGATCGCGTAGCTCTGCTCCGAGGTGAGCTTCTGCACGGCCGTGTCGTCGTCCTGGGTGAAGCTCTCCGGGTCCAGGAGCCCCGCCTCGACGAGGCCGTGGAAGTACTCGACCATCGAGCGGTACTCGTCCGTCGCACCGGCGAAGCTGAACTCACCGGCCGCCTCGTCCCACTGCAGCCCCTCGCCGAAGCCCCAGCCGCCGACCGTGCCGAAGTTCGGCGCGGCGACGTTGAAGAGGGCACCGAGCGGCGTCGGGACGCTGAAGCGGTCCGAGAGGACGTACTGGTCCGGGTGCGCGGCCTTGACGGCCTCGAACGACTCACGCAGGTCGTCCCACGTCTCGGGCGCCGTCTCGGCACCGGCCGCCTCGAAGACGTCGGTGCGGATGCCGAGGGTGTAGTCGTACCGCAGCTGCTCCAGGATGCCCGGGAGCAGGTAGTACTTCCCGTCCGCCTGACGCAGCGTGTCGAGCTCGGGCTCCAGCTCCCACTCCTCGACCTTGGCCTGGAAGTTGGGCATGTACTCGAC
The DNA here is from genome assembly GCF_031582905.1 of Cellulomonas sp. ATA003. Taxonomy (NCBI): domain Bacteria; kingdom Bacillati; phylum Actinomycetota; class Actinomycetes; order Micrococcales; family Cellulomonadaceae; genus Cellulomonas; species Cellulomonas sp. ATA003. The sequence continues at coordinate 366,930 of NZ_CP133990.1, read as the reverse complement.
GTAGTCGCTGACCGGCAGGATCGCGCCGGACGACACGAACTGGTTCTCCTGCCCCGCGTACGTCACCGGGATGATGCAGGGGGCGTCACCCGCCCCGATGAGGAGGCTGCGGCGCTGCTCCCAATCGCTCAGCGGTGCCGTCGTGATGTCGAAGGTGACGTTCTGGTTCTCCTCGAGCTTCTGGAGCATCGGCCAGTCGTCCTGGAGAGGGTAGTTCGGGTGGTCGCGGTAGAGCAGCCCGAACTCCACCGGCTCGGTCGCCACGAACGTGTCGCCGGCCGAGTAGTCCTCCATCGCGCCGACCATGTTGTCCTCGAGCGCGGCGGCGTCGACGGTGCCGTCGCCCTCGCCCTCGCCCTCGTCGGAGCCGCCGCACGCTGCGAGCGTGAGCGCCAGCGTTCCGGCGGTGATCCCGCCGAGCACACGCCTGGTGTGGGTCCTCATCGTTGACTGCCTTTCCTCGGTCGAACGTCGTCGTTCAGGTCACGAAACAGCTGGGTGGGTCGGCGGATCAGCCCTTGACGGAGCCGAGCATGATCCCCGAGACGAAGTACTTCTGGACGAAGGGGTACAGCAGGACGATGGGCAGCACGGTGAGCACCATCGTCACGGACTGGATGTTGGCGGAGACCTGCGCGGCCCCCTCGCCGCCGGCGCCCAACGAGGACGCCGTCGTCGCGCCGGCGATGAGGTTCCGCAGGTAGACGGTCACCGGGTACAGCTCGGCGTCGTCGAGGTAGAGGAACGCGGTGAACCAGGAGTTCCAGAACGACACCGCGTAGAAGAGGACCATCGTGGCGATGACGGCCTTGCTGAGCGGCAGGACGATCCGCAGCAGGGTCCCGTACGTGCTGAGGCCGTCGATCGCCGCCGCCTCCTCCAGCTCCTCCGGCATGTTCTCGAAGAACGACTTCATGACCAGCAGGTTGAAGACGCTGATCGCGTTCGGGATGACGATCGCCCAGATGGTGTTCGTCATGCCGAGCTCGTTGATCAGCACGTAGTTGGGGATGAGCCCGCCGTTGAAGAACATCGTGAAGACGGCGAGGCCGATGAAGAGGCCGCGCCCGCGCAGGTGCTTCTTGGAGATCGCGTAGGCGAACGTCGTCGTGAGCACCATGGCGATCGCCGTCGCGACGACGGTGTAGACCACCGTGTTGCGGTAGTTGACCCAGAACAGGCGGTCACCCATGACGGTCCCGTACGTGTCCAGGTTGAACCCTCGGGGCACCAGGTTCACCTGCCCGGAGGTGATGAACGCCTCGCCCGAGAACGACTGCGCAAGGATGTTCACGAACGGGTACAGGGTCACGATCATGACCAGGACCAGGACGATCGCGTTGACGACGGAGAACGCGCGATAGCCGCGGGTGTCCTTGACGGTCCGGGCAGCGGGGTCGGGCCCCCGAGCCGGCGGTCGGTCGTGGTCGGGTCGACGGTCACCACAGGCTCGTCCCCACTGCTCGGCGAGAGATCGCGTTGGCGGACAGGATCAAGGTGAGACCGATGATCGCCTCGAAGAGGCCGATCGCGGTCGCGTAGCTGAAGTTCGCGGACTCGATGCCGATGCGGTACAGGTAGGTGGAGATGACGTCGGCCGTCGGGTACGTCAGCGGGTTGTAGAGCAGCAGGACCTTCTCGAAGCCCACCGCCATGAACGTCCCGATGTTGAGGATGAGCAGCGTGACCATCGTCGGCCGGATGCCGGGCAGGGTGATGTGCCAGGTCTGCTTCCACCGGTTGGCGCCGTCGATCCGCGCCGCCTCGTAGAGGCTGGCGTCGACCGTGGTCAGGGCGGCGAGGTAGAGGATGGTGCCCCAGCCGACCGTCTGCCAGATCTCCGACGAGATGTAGATGTCGCGGAACCATTCCGCACGCTGGATGAACGCGATCGGCTCCCCGCCGAGCGCCGTGACGATCTGGTTGACCGTCCCCTGCACGGAGAAGATCTGCAGGACCATGCCGGCCACGATGACGATCGACATGAAGTGCGGCAGGTAGGAGATCGTCTGGACCAGCCGCTTGAACCAGATCCGTCGCACCTCGTTGAGCAGCAGCGCGAGGATGATGGGCAGCGGGAACACGATGATGAGCGACAGCGCCCCGAGGATCACGGTGTTCTGGAAGACGTCCCAGAACTTCGCGTCGTTGATGAAGAGCTCGACGTACCGCATGCCGACCCACTCGTCACCGAAGATGCTGCCACCGGGCCGGAACCGCCGGAAGGCGATGACGTTCCCCAGCATGGGGACGTACCGGAAGATCAGCAGGAAGACCACGGGCAGCACCAGCAGCGTGTACAGCTGCCAGTCGCGCCGCAGCGCCTTCTTCCAGGACCGCGGCTTGCCGAGCGTCCGCTTGCTGGTGTTCGCCACCGCGATGCCGGCCGCCGCGTCTCCCAGGGGACCGGTCGGCCTACCGCCTGCCGGCGAGGACGCCTCGAGATTCTGTGGCGTGGTCACTGGCTGCCACCTGTCCTCGGCAGCCGGGTGCGTCTCGTCATGTCCTGCCCTCCGCCACCGCGTCGTGGTTCGAAACTGTCGGCGTCCACGCCGACATCGTCCGCAACCGTAGGCGGCGTGACGGAACCGGTCAACCCCGGGGCGACACCGGCAGCAAGCGCTCTCCGTGGAGGAGCAAGCGCTTCCCGCGCCTGACGGAGGCCGATGCGGTGCTGTTCCGCGATGTCCGACCTTGCGGGGACCCACCGAAAGTGCGGTACCTTCACGATCGAAAACCAGCCGCACAGGGCGCCGAGGACGTCCCCGGGTCACGGCGCGCCGGCTGGATGAGCGCTCACATGAGGCGGACGATGACGACCACCGGATCACCCCGCTCGACGATCGCGGCGATCGCCGCTGAGGTCGGCGTGTCGGTCCCCACCGTGTCCAAGGTGCTCAACGGCCGGCGGGACGTCGCCCCCGAGACGCGAGCCCGGGTCGAGGCGACCATCGCCAAGCACGGGTACCGCGCACGCCGTGGGGTCGGCCGGCCCGAGAGCCGTTCGCGCCTCCTCGACCTCGTCTTCCACGACCACGGCGCCCCGTGGGCGGCGGAGATCATCCGCGGGGTGGAGGCCGTCGCCGGGCCGGCGCGTCTGGGCGTGGTGCTCTCCGAGCTGGGCGGTGAGCACCGTCCACCGCAGGAGTGGTTCGACGACGTGCTCGCCCGCCGACCGCTCGGGGTGATCCTCGTGCTCTCCGACCTCGACACCGCCCAGCGCAGCCAGCTCGAGGCGCGGTCCATCCCGTTCGTCGTCGTCGACACCGCCGGCGAGCCGCCGCCGGGCGTGCCGACGGTCGGCTCCGCGAACTGGAACGGCGGGCTCGCCGCGACCCGCCACCTCGTCGAGCTCGGCCACCGCCGCGTCGCCGTCATCTCCGGGCCGGCCGACGTGCTGTGCAGCCGCGCCCGGATCGACGGCTACCGCAGCGCGCTGGACGAGGCGGGCATCCCGGTCGACCCGGCCCTGGTCCGGTACGGCGACTTCTTCGTCGGGGGCGGGTACCGGCACGGGCTCGACCTGCTGCGCCGACCGGACCGGCCGACCGCGATCTTCGCCGGGAGCGACTACCAGGCGCTCGGCGTGCTGCGCGCCGCCCGCGAGCTCGGGCTGCGGATCCCCGAGGACCTCTCGGTCGTGGGGTACGACGACCTCCCCATCGTCTCCTGGGTCGGTCCGCCGCTGACCACGGTGCGTCAGCCGCTGCTCGAGATGGCCAGCACCGCGACCCGGATGGTGCTCGACCTCGCCGACGGCGTCCAGCCGACCAACCTGCGGATCGACCTCGCGATCGAGCTCGTCGTCCGGGAGAGCACCGCTCCCCGCCCGCGACCGCCTGACGCCGGACGCACCACGGCGCCGCCGGGACCTGCCCCGGACGGCGCCGCCGTCGTGCACCCGGCGCTGCGGTCAGAAGATCCGGCGCCCGTGCGCGTCCGGCACGCCGGACTTGCGCAGGAAGTACGTGTTGATCTGGTCGCGCCACTCCACCGCGCTGCGCCGCTGCTCGACGAGGCGCTCGGTCACCCGCGCGAACACGGCGTCCGGCACCGCGCCCTCGAGGGTCGCCCAGGCGCGGGCCATCTCCTCGACCCGCTCGACGCCTGCGAAGTGGGTGTCGTAGATGTGCTGGACGACGGTGCTCCCGGAGTGCAGCACGTGGGAGTACGGCACGTGGTGGAAGAACAGCAGGAACTCGTCCGGGCACGTGTCGAGGGACTCGTACACGTCGTCCCACGGCGCGGGGTACTGACCGGTGTACCCGGTGCCGGTCGCCCGGGTGCGGTCGACACCGATCCCGTCGCGGTCGGCGAAGTGGTACGTGCCCCACGGGGTGTACTCGTAGCCGTCGACGTCGGGGCCGTAGTGGTGGTTGGGGCGCACCATGAACCCGACGCCGAGCGGGGCGGTGTACAGCTCGAGAGTGCGCCACGAGTCGGCCATGACCGCCCGGACCGTCGCCGCGACCGCCTCGTCCGAGCCGAAGGTCAGCGCGATCCACTCGTCGAGCACGTCGCCCGCGCCGAGGGTCGGGTCCCACGCCATCCGCCCGAAGGCGTAGAGGTTGGCCTGCGCGAGCGGGTGCCCGGTCCAGAAGGCGTCGTCGCCGACGTTGGAGACCGCGGTGACGCCACCGACGACGTCGGCGAGCGTGCGGTCGTCGCCCCACAGCCGGACGCCGAAGTACTCCTCCCACTGCGCCCCGAGGTAGCACACGTGCTTCTGCTGGCCGGTGTACTCCTGGGTGACCTGGAGCTCGACGGCGAGCCGGGTGCGCGGCATCGCCGTGATCACCGGGGAGATCGGCTCGCGCACCTGGAAGTCGATCGGCCCGTTCTTCACCTGGACGACGACGTTCGGGTCGAACCGGCCGTCCAGCGGCGCGAAGTGGTCGTAGGCGGCGCGGGCGCGGTCCGTCGTGCGGTCGCGCCAGTCCTGGCGGTGGTCGTAGACGAACGCGCGCCAGAAGACCGTCCCACCGAACGGCGCGAGCGCACGGGCGAGCATGTTGGCGCCGTCGGCGTGGTCGCGGCCGTAGGCGAACGGACCGGGTCGACCCTCGGAGTCGGCCTTGACGACGAAGCCGCCGAAGTCCGGGATCTGCGCGTAGACGTCGGCGGCGGCCCGCGCCCACCAGTCCTGGACGCCCTCGTCGAGCGGGTCGGACGTCGCCATCCCGGCCAGCGTGATCGGGGCGGCGAAGTCGACGCTGAGGTAGACGCGGATGCCCTGGGCGCGGAAGACCGCGGCGAGACGCGCGACGTCGGGCAGCGCGGTGGTGAGCAGCTCGGCCTCGCGGCGGTGCACGTTGACGTTGTTCAGGCCGACCGCGTTGACGCCGGTGCTCGCCAGCAGCCGCGCGTACTGCTCGACCCGGCTCAGGTCCTCGCGCACGCGGCCGTCGGCGTAGAAGATCGACGCACCCGCGTACCCGCGCTCGACCGCGCCCATCGGGGTGTCGGCGGCGATGTTGTCCCAGTGGTCGAGCATGCGGATCGGCTGCGCCGGCGCGTGCCGCTCGACGGCGGCCTCCCCTGCGTCCGGCACCGTCCTCCCTGCCGCCACCCCTGCCGCCGCACCACGGCGCACGAGGTGGTGCAGCCCGTAGAGCAGCCCCGCACCCTCCCCGCCGAGGACGACGGTGACGCCGTCGCGGCGCACGGTGAGGAACGACTCCGGACCGAGCGGCTCGGCCTCGGCCGCGTCCCGCGCGGCGACCAGCGCGGCCGCGACGGTGTCCGCGCTCTCCGGGTCGCCCGACGGCAGCGACGCGAGCCCGCTCAGGGTCGCGAGGACGACGTCGGCGTGCTCGCCGGGCGCCGCCTGGGCACCACCGTGGGCGGACGTCGCCGTCGCGACCTCCGCCGTCACCGCGCCCGCGACGGGGGCGTCACCGGCCAGGACGAGGACGCGGCGGGTGCCGAGCGATGCCAGGGCGCGGGCCGGCAGCCAGCACGGGTCGATGTCCGGCGTCATGGTCACGCGATGAGCTCCTTGGATGTCGGTGTGCACGCCCGTCCGGCACAGGCCGATGGGCTGGTCGCTCCGGGCACGACCGCGCGGGCGACGGGATAACGATTTCCGACGAGGCTGCCACCATCGCGCCGGGTCGTCCAGGCGGTGCCAGCCCCTGGGATGGGCGCGGCGTCCTGCCCCGCAGCGGTCGACCCCGAGCTCGCACCGCCGCGACCGCGATCCGTCACGGGGGCTTGACTTCGCCTGTGACCCGGGTCACGGTGAGTGCCGATCGGGGCGCCGCGAGCGGCGCCGCCCGGGCGAGGACGCCCGACCCGGTCGACCACGACTGCACCGACGCACCGTGGACCGCCCGACATCTGGGAGCGCTTCCATGCCACGTTCCTCCTCCCGTCACCGACCTGCGACCGCCGCGGCGGCGGCAGCCTGCCTCGCGCTCGTCGGCTCCGCCCTGGTGGCGCAGCCCGCCGTCGCCGCCGACGACGTCCTCGACCCGTCGACCACGCTGTACGTCGACTGGACCAGCTCCACGCTCGAGCACGCCGCCGGCCTCGACGGCGAGGAGCGCGACGACGCGCTGCTGCTCGCCTCCGTCCCCACGGCGACGTGGTTCACCTCGGGCACACCGGCGCAGGTCCAGGCCGAGGTGGACGCGCTCGTCGGCGCGGCCGCCGCCCAGGGCGCCGTCCCCACCGTCGTGGCCTACAACCTGCCGTTCCGGGACTGCGCCCAGTACTCCGCCGGCGGCGCGCGCGACACCGCGGAGTACGCCGCCTGGATCGACGGCGTGGCCGCGGGCATCGGCGACCGGGAGGCGATCGTCGTCCTGGAGCCGGACGGCCTGGGGATCATCCCCTGGTACACCCCGGTCGGGGCGACGTCGCCCGAGTGGTGCCAGCCCGCGGAGCTCGACCCCGCCACCGCCGCGGCGGACCGGTTCACCCAGCTGAACCACGCGGTCGACGCCCTCACCGCACTCCCGCAGACGGCCGTCTACCTCGACGGCACCCACACGGGCTGGCTGAGTGTGGGCGACGTGACCGACCGGCTGATCAAGGCCGGCGTCGAGAGCGCGGACGGGTTCTTCCTCAACGCGTCGAACTACCAGCGGACCGAGAGGCTCGAGCGGTACGCCGGGTGGGTCTCGGACTGCCTCGCGCTGTCGACGTCGTCCGAGCCGTCGGCCGAGGGGTACGAGCCGTCCATGTGCGGGAGCCAGTACTTCCCGGCCTCACCAGACGACCTCGCCACCTGGGACATGACCGACGCGAAGTTCGACGAGGACTTCGCCGCGACCGGTCTCGTCCGTGACCGGGCCGCGCAGAAGCACGCGGTCCTGGACACCAGCCGCAACGGCCAGGGCCCGTGGACGCCGCCGGCCGGGGTCTACCCGGACCCCGAGGACTGGTGCAACCCGCCGGACCGCGGGCTGGGCCTGCTCCCCACGACGGACACCGGCAACCCCGTGATCGACGCGCTGCTGTGGATCAAGGTGCCGGGCGAGTCCGACGGGCAGTGCTACCGCGGCCTCGGGGGCCCGCTCGACCCGGTCCGCGGGATCCAGGACCCGCCCGCCGGGCAGTGGTTCCCCGAGCAGGCCGCCGAGCTGCTCGCCCTCGCCGAGCAGCCGCTCGCCGAGCCCACCTGCGCGGTGCGCGTGGACGTGCGGGAGCGGCACGGCCTGGTCCGGGGCAAGCTGCGCCTGACGAACACCGGCACCGACACCGTGTCGGGCTGGGACCTGCAGTTCGCGCTGCCCGGCGACGTGACGGTGGAGCGGGCCTGGGGTGCGCAGGTGTCGCAGTCGGGCCTCGTGGTGACCGGGCGGGCGCCCGATCACCGCGCCGACCTGCGGCCCGGCCGGTCGCACACCGTCGGGTTCCTTGCGCGCGGCGACCTGGCGGCCGAGCCGCTGCTCGTCCTGCTCGACGGCGAGCCCTGCCGGGTGAGCTGACGACACAGGACCCGGCCGGCGACGTCGCCGGCCCCGGGTCGGACGTGCGACCGGCCGGTCACCTCACCTCGGTGACCGGCCGGTCGTGCCCTGGCGCTCGCGGGGGGCGTCTACTCCCACTCGATGGTGCCCGGCGGCTTGCTCGTCACGTCGAGCACGACCCGGTTGACCTCGGGCACCTCGTTCGTGATCCGGGTCGAGATGGTCGCGAGGACCTCGTACGGCAGCCGCGTCCAGTCGGCGGTCATCGCGTCCTCGGAGGAGACCGGCCGCAGCACGACCGGGTGACCGTACGTGCGGCCGTCGCCCTGGACGCCGACCGAGCGGACGTCACCGAGCAGCACGACCGGGCACTGCCAGATCTCGCGGTCCAGCCCGGCCCGGGTGAGCTCCTCGCGCGCGATGGCGTCGGCCGCGCGCAGCACGTCGAGCCGCTCGGCCGTGACCTCGCCGATGATCCGGATGCCGAGCCCCGGCCCGGGGAACGGTTGGCGCCACACGATGCCCTCGGGCACCCCGAGCTCGAGCCCGACGGCACGGACCTCGTCCTTGAACAGCGCCCGCAGCGGCTCGACGAGCTCGAACTGCAGGTCGTCCGGGAGACCGCCCACGTTGTGGTGGCTCTTGATGCTCGCCGCGCCCTCGCCACCGCCGGACTCCACGACGTCGGGGTAGAGCGTCCCCTGCACGAGGAACCTGACCTCGTCGCCGTGGGCGCCCGCGTCAGCGACGACCGCGCGGGCTGCGTCCTCGAAGACGCGGATGAACTCGCGGCCGATGATCTTGCGCTTGGTCTCCGGGTCGGTCACGCCGGCCAGCGCCCCGAGGAACCGCTCGCGGGCGTCGACGACCATGAGCCGCACCCCGGTCGCGGCGACGAAGTCCTCCTCGACCTGCTCGGCCTCACCGGCGCGCAGCAGGCCGTGGTCGACGAACACGCAGGTGAGCTGGTCCCCGACGGCCTGGTGGACGAGGGCGGCGGCGACCGACGAGTCGACCCCGCCGGACAGCCCGCAGATGACGCGCGCGTCGCCGACCTGGGCGCGGATCGCGGCGACCTGCTCGGCGACGACGTTGCCCGCGTTCCAGTCGGGCTTCAGGCGGGCGCCGTCGTACAGGAAGTTCTCGAGCGCGCGCTGCCCCATGGGCGAGTGCTTGACCTCGGGGTGCCACTGCAGCCCGTACAGGCGCCGCTCCCGGTCCTCGAACGCGGCGACCGGTGAACCGGGCGACGTCGCGAGGACGTCGAAGCCCTCGGGCGCGGACTGCACCGCGTCACCGTGGCTCATCCAGACCGCCTGCTGCGCGGGCGAGCCCTGCAGCAGGTCGCCGGAGCGCGCGACGGCCACGGACGTGCCGCCGTACTCGCTGCGTCCGGTGCGGGCCACGGTCCCGCCGAGGGCCTGCGCCATCGCCTGGAAGCCGTAGCAGATGCCCAGCACGGGCACGCCGGTCTCGAACAGCGCCGGGTCCACCCCGGGGGCGTCGTCGGCGTACACGCTCGAGGGCCCGCCGGACAGGATGATCGCGGACGGGTCGCGGGCGAGCATCTCGTCGACGCTCGCGGTGTGCGGGACGATCTCGGAGTAGACGTTCGCCTCGCGCACGCGCCGGGCGATGAGCTGGGCGTACTGGGCGCCGAAGTCCACGACGAGGACCGGCCGGTGGGACGGCGCACCGACCACGGAGGCGGCCTGTGCGGGGTCGACCTCTGCGAGGTCGGAGGGCTCGGGCGCGACGGGCTGCGGGGTGTCGGTCACGGCGCTGAGTCTAGTGAGGCAGCCGGGCCTCGGCGTCGGCGTGGACGCGGCGCTCCACCACGAACGACATGACCGGAACGACGCCGCCGAGCACCATGACCGCGAGCCGGCCGAAGCCCCAGCGCAGCTTCGACCACAGGTCGAGCACGGTCACGAGGTAGACCACGTAGATCCAGCCGTGCGCGAACGGGATCCACTCGATCCAGCGCATGAGGTCGTCCGGCGCCCCGACCACGTACTTGAGGACCATCTCGACCACGAGCACGAGCAGCATCACGCCGGTGATGTACGCCATCACGCGGTAGCGACCGAGGGCCGCGCGCGCCTTGGCCGGCTCGCGGACGGCCGGGGTGGCGGCGGGGCTCGCGGCTGAGCTCGCTGCGGAGCTCGCGGCGGACGGGGCGGGCTGCGGCGTGGTCACCCCGTGATCATCGCCCACGGTGGGCGGCGGGGGTAAATGCGTACCGGGGTGTCCGTGGTCACGCCTACCGTTGCCCCCTGTGCGCCCCTTCCCCTCGCCGACCCCGGCACTCCCCGCTCACGTCGCCGCGCGCGCTGCTGTGGTGGCACGCCCGTCGGCAGGCCGGCGTCCTGCTGGCCGCGATCGGCGTCGGCGTCGTCGCCAACGTCGCCGGCGCGCTGCTGCCGTACATGCTCGGCCGCGTGGTCGACGGCGGCCTGGACGACGGCGTCTCGTCGACCCTCCTCGCGGGCTGCGCCGCGCTGCTGGGGGTCGGGCTCGTGCAGGCGGCCGCGAACGTCGTCGGGCACCGGCTCGACGTCGAGAACTGGCTCCGCGCGGCCTTCACGTCGTCCCAGCTCATCGGTCGCCACGTCACCCGGACCGGCGACGCCGTCACCGCCGAGCTCCCGACCGGCGAGGTGGTCGCCACCGTCGCGAGCGACGCGCTGCGCATGGGTGAGGTGTTCGCCATCGCGGCGCGCTTCCTCGGTGGCGTCGCGGCGTACGCGACCATCGCGGTGCTCCTCATGCGCACGTCGGTCGCGCTCGGCGTGCTCGTGCTGGTGGGGCTGCCGGTCGTCGTCGGGATCCTGTCCCTGCTGGTCAAGCCGCTGCAGGGACGGCAGTCCGCCCAGCGCGAGGCGTCCGGCCGGCTGACCACGCTCGGCGCGGACACCGTCTCGGGCCTGCGCATCCTGCGCGGGATCGGTGGCGAGGAGGTGTTCGCCGGGCGGTACGCGGAGCAGTCCCAGACCGTGCGGCGCACCGGGGTGCGGGTCGCGCAGACGCAGTCGCTCCTCGACGCGCTGCAGACCCTGCTGCCCGGCCTCTTCCTCGCCGCGGTGGTCTGGTACGGCGCGCGGCTCGCCCTGGCGGGCGAGATCACCCCGGACAGCTCGTCGCGTTCTACGGGTTCGCGGCCTTCCTCACCGAGCCGCTGTGGACCGCGACCGAGGCGCTACGGGTGACGACCCGCGCCGTCGTCGGTGCGCGCAAGATCCTCGCCGTCCTGCGGGTGCCGGTCACCGCGGCGCAGGACCCCGTCACGCCGGTGACGCCGGAGCCGGCCGCGCCCCTGGTCGACGACGCCAGCGGCCTCGTCGTCCGGCCCGGGGTGCTCCTCGCACTGGTCAGCGCCGACCCGGACGACAGCGCCCGGGTGGCGGCCCGGCTGGGGCGCTTCGGCGGGGAGAGCGTCGTGCCGCCGGTGCGCTGGGGACGCACGCTGCTGACCGAGCTGCGGCTGGCCGACGTGCGCGAGCGCGTCGTGGTCGCCGAGTCCACCCCGCACCTGTTCACCGGGCGCCTCGCGGACGAGCTCGACGTCCGGGGCCGGGCGAGCCGGGCCGACCTCGAGCGCGCGATGCACGTCGCGGACGCCGGCGACGTCCTGGACTCGGTGCCCGGTGGGCTGGACGGCGAGCTCGCCGAGAAGGGCCGCTCGCTGTCCGGTGGTCAACGGCAGCGGGTCGCGCTGGCCCGTGCGCTGCTCACCGAGGCCGAGGTCCTCGTGCTGGTCGAGCCCACCAGCGCGGTCGACGCCCACACGGAGGCCCGCATCGCCTCACGGCTCGCCGACGCCCGGCGCGGTCGCACGACCGTCGTGGTCACCGCGAGCCCGCTCGTGCTGGACGCCGTCGACGAGGTGGCGCTGGTCGAGGGCGGGCGGGTGCGGGCGGTCGGCACGCACCGCTCGCTCATGGACGGCGACGGGCCCGACGCGCGGGCGTACCGCGCCGTCGTGTCCCGCGCCGCCGCGGAGCCGGAGGCCCACACCGAGCCCGCCATCGCGGAGGCCCACACCGAGCCCGTCACCGAGACCGAGATCGAGACCCCGAGGGAGGACGACCGTGCAGCTGCCCGTTGCTGACGCCACCGGCCTGCGCCGGCACACCCGCACGCTGCTCCGTCGCCACCGTGCGCGGCTCGCGCTCGCCGTCGTCCTCCACGGTCTGGCCGCGCTCGCCGGCCTCGCCGGGCCGTGGCTGCTGGGCACGCTGGTCGACGGGGTGACCCGCGGCACGACCGTCGACGCGATCGACCGCGCGGTCGCGCTGCTCGTCGGTGCCGTCCTCGCCCAGGCGGTGCTCACCCGGTTCGCCCGTCGCACCGCGATGGTGCTCGGCGAGACCGCCTTCGCCGAGCTGCGCGAGGAGTTCGTGTCCACCGTGACGCGGCTGCCGCTGTCGACGGTCGAGCGGGCCGGCACCGGGGACCTCGTGGCCCGGATGACGAACGACATCGACCGGGTGCAGTACACCGTCCGGTTCGGGGTGCCGCGGTTGCTGGTGACGGCGGCGACGGTCGTGCTCACCCTGGTGGCCGCAGCACTGACGAACGCCCTGGTGGCGATCGGTCTCCTTGCCGGTGTCCCGCTCCTGGTGACCGTGACGCGGTGGTACCTGCGGCGGGCGGCACCGGCGTACCTGCGCGAGTCCGCCGCGTACTCGCGGCTCAACGGCACCATCACCGAGTCGGTGGAGGGTGCGCGCACCGTGGACGCCCTCGGCCTGGGCGCACGGCGGCGTGAGCGCGTCGACGCCGACCTGCGCGAGGCGTTCGAGGCGGAGCGGGCCACGCTGCGGCTGCGTACGATCCTGTTCCCCGGCGTCGACATCGCGTTCCTGCTGCCGGTCGTCGGGGTGCTGGTGTGGGGCGCCCACCTGATCTCCACCGGGGACGCGATGATCGGCGCCGTCACCACGGTGACGCTCTACGCGGTCCAGGTCATCCCGATCATCGGCGAGCTGATCTTCTGGCTCGACGAGATCCAGGTGGGGGCACGTCGCTGGCGCGCATCGTCGGTGTGCAGGGCGTGCCGCCGGACCGGACCGCGACCGAGGCCCAGCCGGCCGACGAGCAGGTGGTCGGGCGTGGGGTCCGGTACGCCTACCGGCCCGGGCACGACGTGCTGCACTCGGTGGACCTCGAGCTGCGGGTCGGCGAGCGGCTCGCCGTCGTGGGGCCGTCCGGGGCCGGGAAGTCGACCCTCGGGCGGATGCTCGCCGGGGTGCACCCGCCCACCGGCGGGGAGGTCGCCGTCGGTGGTGTGCCGCTCGTGGACCTGCCGCTGGACGAGCTGCGCGGGCACGTCGCGCTGGTCACCCAGGAGCACCACGTCTTCGTCGGCACGATCGCGGACAACCTGCGGCTCGCGCGCACCGGGGCGACCGACGACGAGCTGGTCGCCGCGTTGGAGGCCGTGGACGCGTGGGGCTGGGTCGGTGCGCTCCCGGACGGTCTCGCGACCGCGGTCGGCTCGGGCGGGACGGTGCTGAGCCCGGCGCAGGCGCAGCAGCTCGCGCTCGCCCGGCTGGTCCTGCTCGACCCGCACACGCTCGTGCTCGACGAGGCGACGTCGCTGCTGGACCCGCGTGCCGCGCGGCACCTGGAGCGCTCGCTCTCGGCCGTGCTCGAGGGACGCACGGTGGTGGCCATCGCGCACCGGCTGCACACCGCGCACGACGCCGACCGCGTCGCGGTGGTGGACGCAGGCCGCATCACCGAGATCGGGTCGCATGACGAGCTCGTCGCCGCGGACGGCGACTACGCCGCCCTGTGGCACTCGTGGCAGCGGGAGTGAGGGGCGGGCGGCTCGCACGCCCACCGACACGGACACGAATCGTGCGTGCTCAACCGGTCATTCCGTCGTGGGTCTGTTCTTCCGCCACCGCGCCGCGAAGGGCCGGTCCCGGTCGGGGTCGATGACCTCTCCGTGGCGGTCGGTCAATTCCCATCGACCGCGGTGGCGACGGATCGCGATGTTCCGGTCGTGGACGATCCGGTGGTGGAATGCGCACAGCAGGATGCCGTTGTCCACGCTCGTCTTTCCGCCGTCGCGGGCCCATTGTTCGACGTGGTGCGCCTGGCAGATGATCGGTGGTGCGGTGCACGTGGGATATCGGCAGTGCTTGTCGCGGGCGATGATCGCCGCTCGCCGTGCCCGGGTGAATGTTCGTTCGGTACGGCCGACGTCGAGGACCTCGGAGTCCGGGCCGAACAGGATCCGGTTGACGCCGCCGTCGCACGCGATCCGGTCGAGAACCCTGCGGGGGACGGGGGTGCGGTCCTCGTACTGCGGTCCACCAGCGACCGTCTGACCCGTCAGCATCGCCTTCGTCAGCACCGGCGGGGTGCGGGACGGGACCTCGTCACCTGAGCCGTCCCCGCTGCCGTCGTCGTCGAGGAGGCTGCCCTGCCGGGGCCGGGTGTCTGCGGTGGTGACCAGGGCCGCCAGGGTCGGGTAGTCGACCAGCACGGTCACCACCGGGCGCACCGCCCGCCCGGTCCCGGCGAGCCCGTTGTCCAGCACGATCTGGGCCACGTCGCCCAGGGCGTGCGCCCGCCGCTGGGACGAGGTGCGGTCGTCATCAGCCGCCGGCACCGGCGTCACCGCGGCGAGGGCGGCCTTGAGCGCCTGACCGTGCTCCGCGGTGAGCTGACCCTCCACCCGGTACCCGTCCCCGAGGCGCGCGATGTCCAGGCGTTCCCGGTCGCACGAGTCCACGTACCCGCGGTCGTCGGCGTCCGGGTCGGCATAGGCGGCCCAGTGCCGGACGAACACCCGGGTCTCGTCGACCGACAGCTGCCGCGCCTGCTCCACCAGGAGGGTCTCGTTGCACTCGTGCTCCGGGTCGGCGAGCAGCTCGCGACGCTGCTCGCTCGTGGGAGCGAGCGTCGCGATGACCTGCGCCTGCTCCACCGTCACGTCACCGGCCACGGCGGTAGCCGCAGTGACCGGCAGGTGGTCGCGCAGCGTCCGCCCCAGCCGCACCTGCGCCCGGGCAGTCGCGACCGACAGGCGGTGGTCGTGGGACAGCCACACCGGGAACGACCGCGCACCGCTGAGCGCCCACACGCCGTCGTCGTCGATCACCGGCAGCAACCGCACCTTCGCCACCCCCGCCCGGCTGGTCACCTCCGCGAGCCGGCGCGCCACCACCGCGGCCTCGCGACCGTCGAGCACCGACAGGTCGAGTCCTGCGAGGAATGACACGGCGGAATCGATCGCGGACAGAGCGGCAGCAACCTCCGGGGAAAGGGGCACGGGTACGCCGCCCGCGTCGTCCGATGAGGGCGGAACACCTTCGGTCATGATTACCGCCCTCCTCCCGATCGCTGCCGCACCACCTGTGCCGACACCGCAATTCTACGGACGACTCTGACATTCCGGCGCGCCGCCGCTGGTGCTGTGGAACAAAGGATTCGGCCTCCGCCTGCGGGCACTTGGGATTTCCAGCCGAAGACGCACAGGACAACGGTTGATGTCTGCAACCGACCCACACGGCTGCGACGCGGCGATACCTACCGTGACGACGTACCCGGCCCGGGCCGCCTCGACCCCCTCGCGAACCGCCCTGCCGGATGACCGCCGAGCGACACCGCACTCCCTCGCCTCCCGGCTGAGCCAGCGCGACTACCCGAGCAGCGCCTGCTCGACGTCGTCCGGCAACCCGGGCCGCGTTCGTCCGGCGGGTGCGGCGTCGTCGTCGAGCGCCTCGGGCTGCCCGCGCAGCCACGCCCACAGGTCGGTGACCGTCTCCTCGATCGGGCGGCTGGGCAGGCCGGCACGCCGCGCGCTGCTCGTGTCGATGTCCCACAGCGCACGGGCCTCGTCGGCCGGCACCCAGAACGGCAGGTGCACCCACCGCTGGACGCCTGCCGCGAGCAGCGTCGCGTCGTCCCGCTCCGCCCAGGTCACCGGGGAGCGCGCGTCGTCCCCGACCACGTCCCGGCACAGCTCGAGCAACCGGCCGAACGTCGTCACCCCGACGTCGCCGGTCGCGTTCACCGCGCCCGAGCGTCCGCACTCGACCGACTCGACCATCCAGCCCGACAGGTCGCGGACGTCCACGAACGTCACCGGTTGGTCCCACACGTCGACCGGCACCACGACCGGCCCGCCGCGCGCCATCCGCCGCAGCCACCAGCCCAGTCGTCCGGTGGGGTCGCCCGGGCCGGCGATGAGCCCGGACCGCACGACGAGCAGACGGTCGTCCAGCGCCCGGGCGAGCACGCGCTCGCTCGCCGCCTTCATCGGGCCGTAGTCGGCGGGGTCGTCGTCGGGCTCACCGAACACCGGGTCGTCGACCCCACGGATGGGCGAGCCAGGCCAGTCGCGGTACGCGTTGAGGCTGCTGACGTAGGCGTAGGCGCCCACGCCGGCGAGGTGCGAGGCCGTCGTCCGCGCACCGGCGACGGTGTAGCCGGAGGTGTCGACGACGGCGTCGGGGCGCACGCCCGCGAGCGCCCGGGCGACGTCCGCCGCGTCGTCGCGGTCCGCGGTGAGCGCGCGGACACCGGCGGGCGGGGCACCCGAGACCCCACGAGCCAGCGTGGCGACGTCGTGCCCGCGCGCGAGCGCGGCCCGCACCACCTCGCCACCGAGCCAGCCGGTCCCACCCACCACGAGGATCTGCACGGGCCGACTGTGCCGCGCCCGGCGACGGCTGTCGATCTCCGTGCCGTTCGCGTCGGGCGCCCGGGCCGCGGGAGGCTGTCCCCATGTTCGGACCGGTGACCCTGCGCGGCGGCGTCGTCGTGCCCGACGACGAGCTGGTCTGGCGCTTCTCGCGGTCCGGCGGCCCGGGCGGTCAGTCCGTCAACACGGCCGACTCCCGGGTGGAGCTGGTCTGGGACCTCACGGCGACCGTGGCGCTCACCGAGGAGCAGCGCGATCGCGTCGCCGCCCGGCTCGGGTCCCGGCTGAGCCGCGGTGTGCTCGTCATCGCGGCGTCCGAGCACCGTTCGCAGCTCCGCAACCGGCAGGCGGCCCTGCAGCGCTTCACCACCCTGCTCGACGACGCCCTCGCTCCCCGGCCCCGCCCCGGCGTGCCGCCCGGCCGAGCCGGAGCTCGCGCGTCCGGCGCGCAGCAGCCGAGCGCCAGCGGCGGTCGGTCAAGCAGATGCGTCGGCGTCCGCCGGCCCCCTGACGGAACGGTCGCGACCCGCGTCCTCACCGGCCACGTCCGGGTCGGCGACGCCCTCACCGGACGGGCTCTCACCGGACGGCCCCTCACCGGACGAGCCCCCGGCCACGATCCCGTCGGGCAGCTCCTCACCCGGCGGGAGCTCGCCGCGGGCCTCGTCGCGCACGAGTCGCAGCCACAGCGCGACCGCGAACAGCCCGAAGATCCACCACTGCAGCGCGTACCCGAGGTTGCGCAGGTCCCACCCGCTGCCCCCGCGCGGCTGCGGCGGCCCGAGGGGCTCCAGGGCAGCGTCCTGCGACGGCTGCGACGTCGCGAGCACGAGGTAGCCCGAGTAGATCGGCCCGCCCCACACGTTGACGAGCTGCGCGGCGCTGATCGCCTCCGCCCGTCCGCCTGCGGCGTCGAGGGCGCCGGCCGCCTCCGCCGCCTGCAGGTACCCGGTGAGCTCGACCGGGCCGGACGGGACGTCACCCACGTCGTCGGGGGACTCGACCCAGCCGCGGACCACCGCGAGCACCGGGGCGGCCCTCGGCGCCACCGTCAGCAGTGCCCTCGGCCCCTTCGGCGTCAGGAGCCGAGCCGGCAGCCGCGACGCGCAGCGGCGTGAGGACGAGCAGGCCGTCCCGGCCGTCGAGCGCCCGGTCGGTGACCAACAGCTGACCGTCCGGCTCGTAGGTCCCCTCGACGCTCACGGCGCGCCCCAGCAGCTCACCGCTGAACGTCGTCTGCGGTGCGAGGACCTCGCCCAGGGGACGGGGAGCCTCGCCCTGCGCCGCGGCCGCCTCCTGGCGATCGGCCATCTCGCCGCGGAGCTGGGCCCGCTCGAGCTGCCACACACCGAGCCGCGCGCAGACCGCCGCGGCCGCGAGCAGCAGGACCAGGATCACCAGCATCCGGGGCTGCAGCGCGGCGCGGAGCATCGACGTCGGTTCACGCGGGGGCACCCTCGCACGCTACCCGGGAGCACACGGCCGGCAGCCCTCCCGTGACGAAGGGCCTGTGCGGCGGACACGGGGATGTGATGAGAATGACGACGCGGGTCGAGCCACCCGAGGCTCGCGTGCGGTCGTCGCCCCACGCCGGCCGCCCGAGGAGCACGAGCAGCGGGACCCGCACCACCACGAGCAGCACGAGGCAGCACCACCAGGCAAGTGTCCGACGACGCAGCCGCGTCGTCGGCTGACGGGATGAGGGATACCGATGACCGTGCAGACGACCGCCACGACCGCACCGAGCGCCTGGGCGCGCCGACCGGACGAGCCACTGACCGACGAGACGTTGGACCGGGTCGACGCGTGGTGGCGGGCGTCGAACTACCTGTCGGTCGGGCAGATCTACCTGCTCGACAACCCCCTGCTGCGTCAGCCGCTGCACCGCGACCACGTCAAGCCGCGGCTGCTGGGTCACTGGGGCACCACCCCGGGACTGAACTTCCTGTACGCGCACCTCAACCGCGCGATCGTCGAGCGCGGGCAGTCCACGATCTACGTCACCGGCCCCGGGCACGGCGGCCCGGGCCTGGTCGCGAACGCCTACCTCGATGGCACGTACTCCGAGACCTACTCCGACATCACCCCGGACGCCGAGGGCATGCGCCGGCTGTTCCGCCAGTTCTCCTTCCCCGGCGGCATCCCCAGCCACGTCGCGCCGGAGACGCCCGGCTCGATCCACGAGGGTGGTGAGCTCGGCTACGCGCTGTCGCACGCCTACGGGGCCGCGTTCGACAACCCGGACCTGCTGGTCGCCGCCGTCATCGGCGACGGCGAGGCGGAGACCGGCCCGCTCGCGACGTCCTGGCACTCGAACAAGTTCGTCAACCCGGTCAAGGACGGCGTGGTCCTGCCGATCCTGCACCTCAACGGCTACAAGATCGCCAACCCGACGGTCCTCGCGCGCATCCCCGAGTCCGAGCTCATGGACCTCATGCGCGGGTACGGGCACAAGCCGCACCTGTTCTCCGGCGGCTTCGACGGCGAGGACCCGGCGGCCGTGCACCGCCGGTTCGCCGAGCTGCTCGACACCGTGCTCGACGAGATCGCCGACATCAAGGCCCGGGCCGCCGCGGGCGACGACTCGCGCCCCGCCTGGCCGATGATCGTCCTGCGCACCCCGAAGGGCTGGACCTGCCCGCCGGTCATCGACGGCAAGCAGGTCGAGGACTCGTGGCGCTCCCACCAGGTCCCCCTCGCCAGCGCCCGCGACACCGACGAGCACCTGCAGGTGCTCGAGGGCTGGCTGAAGTCGTACCGCGCGGACGAGCTGTTCGACGACGCCGGCACGCTCCGCGAGGACATCGCTCGTCTCGCCCCGGCGGGCACGCTGCGGATGAGCGACAACCCCGTGGCCAACGGCGGCCTGCTGCTCAAGGACCTGCGCCTGCCGGACTTCCGCGACTTCGCGGTGGACGTCCCGACCCCGGCCGGCTCGATCAGCGAGGCGACCCGCGTGCTCGGGCAGTGGCTCGCGGAGGTCATCCGGCTCAACCCGGACAACTTCCGGATCTTCGGCCCGGACGAGACGGCGTCCAACCGCCTCCAGCCGGTGTTCGAGGTGACCGACAAGCAGTGGAACGCCGAGCTCACCGGGGACCACGTCGACGAGCACCTCGCGCGCGCCGGACGCGTCATGGAGGTGCTGTCCGAGCACCAGTGCCAGGGGTGGCTCGAGGGCTACCTGCTGACCGGGCGGCACGGGCTGTTCAACTGCTACGAGGCGTTCATCCACATCGTCGACTCGATGTTCAACCAGCACGCCAAGTGGCTCAAGGTCACCCGGGACATCCCGTGGCGCCGTCCGGTCGCCTCGCTCAACTACCTGCTGTCCAGCCACGTGTGGCGCCAGGACCACAACGGGTTCAGCCACCAGGACCCCGGGTTCATCGACCACGTGGTCAACAAGAAGGCCGAGATCGTCCGGGTGTACCTGCCGCCGGACGCGAACACACTCCTGTCCACCTACGACCACTGCCTGCGCAGCCGGGACTACGTCAACGTCGTCGTCTCCGGCAAGCAGCCGGCGCCCAACTTCCTCACCATGGACCAGGCGGTCGCGCACTGCACCCGCGGCCTGGGCATCTGGGAGTGGGCCGGGTCGGAGATCCCGGGCGAGGACCCCGACGTCGTCCTCGGCTGCGCCGGTGACGTCCCGACGCTGGAGACCCTCGCGGCCGCGGACATCCTGCGCCGCGAGCTGCCGGACCTCAAGGTCCGGGTCATCAACGTCGTCGACCTCATGCGCCTGCAGGACGCCAAGGAGCACCCGCACGGGCTCTCCGACCGGGACTTCGACACCCTGTTCACGACCGACAAGCCGGTCGTCTTCGCGTACCACGGCTACCCGTGGCTCATCCACCGCCTCACGTACCGCCGCAAGGGCCACCCCAACATCCACGTGCGCGGCTACAAGGAGGAGGGCACGACGACGACGCCGTTCGACATGGTCATGCTCAACGACCTCGACCGGTACCACCTCGTCATCGACGTCATCGACCAGGTGCCGCATTTGCGGTCCAAGGCCGCGGGCCTGCGCCAGCGGATGGTCGACTCGCGCATCCGGGCCCGGGAGTACACCCGCGTGCACGGCGAGGACATCCCCGAGGTGGCCGCCTGGGTGTGGCCGGACGCCGGGGAGACGGGCACCGAGGGCGCCGGCCCGACCTACACCGGCCAGGGGGCCGGCACGACCGCCACCGGAGGGGACAACGAGTGACCACGCTCGACACGAGGGCGGCCCCGCCGGCCGCCGACCACGCGCCACGCAGCGTCTACATCACGTCCCCCGAGGGGGACACCGGCAAGTCGACGGTCGCCCTGGGCGTGCTGGACCTGCTGACCCGGCGTGCGGAGCGGGTCGGCGTGTTCCGGCCCGTCGCGCGGTCCACCGACCGGACCGACTACGTGCTCGAGCTGCTGCTCGCCCACGACGCCGTCGACCTCCCGTACGACCTGTGCCTCGGGGTCACCTACGACCAGGTGCACACCGACCCCGAGCGCGCGCTGGCGGACATCGTCGCGCGGTACCACGAGGTGGCCCGGCGCTGCGACGTCGTGGTGATCGTCGGGACGGACTACACCGACGTCGCCGGGCCGACGGAGCTGTCCTTCAACGCCCGGATCGCGGCGAACCTCGGCGCGCCGGCCCTGCTCGTGGTCAGCGGCAACGGGCGCACCTCGGCCGAGGTCCGGCAGGTCGTCGAGGTCTCCATCGGTGAGATGCGCACGAACCACGCGCAGGTCATCGGGGTGGTCGCCAACCGGTGCACCGGCGACCTCGACGAGGTGCGCGCCACCCTCACCGGCGACGTGCCGGCCTGGACGCTGCCCGAGGAGCCGTTCCTCGTCGCACCGACGGTGGGCGCGCTCATGGAGGCGGTCGGCGGGCGGCTCGTGGTCGGCGACGAGGAGCTGCTCGGCCGTGAGGCGCTGGACGTCCTGGTCGGTGCGATGTCCTTCGAGCACCTCCTCGACCGGCTGTCCGACGGCGCCGTGGTCATCACCCCCGGGGACCGGACGGACGTGCTGCTGGGACTGCTCATGGCGCACGCCGCGTCGGGCTTCCCGTCCCTGGCCGGGATCATCCTCAACGGCGGGTTCTACCCCGAGGGGTCGATGGGCCGGCTCGTCGAGGGCCTCGGCCAGCGTGTGCCCGTCATCCGCACCGACCTCGGCACGTTCCGCAGCGCGAGCGCCGTCGCCGGCACCCGCGGCCGGCTGTCCGCGGACTCCCAGCGCAAGGTCGACACCGCGCTCGCACTGTTCGAGCAGCACGTCGAGGGCGACGCCCTCCTCGCCCGGCTCGAGCTGCCCCGACCCGAGGTCGTCACCCCGCTGATGTTCGAGTACGACCTGCTCGACCGCGCCCGAGCCGACCGCAAGCACATCGTGCTGCCCGAGGGGGCCGACGACCGCGTGCTGCGCGCGGCGAGCACGCTGCTGCAGCGCGGGGTCGCCGAGCTCACCCTCCTCGGCGACGAGACGTCCATCCGGTCCCGGGCCACCGAGCTCGGCCTGGCGCTGGACGAGGCGCACATCGTCGACCCGCGCACCGGCGAGCTGCACGAGCGCTTCGCGGCGGAGTACACCGCGTTGCGCGCCCACAAGGGCATGACGCTCGAGCGGGCCCGGGAGATCGTCTCCTCGGTGTCGTACTTCGGCACGATGATGGTCCACCTCGGGCTCGCCGACGGCATGGTCTCCGGCGCGATGCACACCACCGCGCACACCATCAAGCCGTCGTTCGAGATCATCAAGACCGTCCCAGGCGTCTCGATCGTCTCCAGCGTGTTCCTCATGTGCCTCGCCGACCGCGTGCTCGTCTACGGCGACTGCGCGGTCAACCCCGAGCCGACCGCGGAGCAGCTCGCGGACATCGCGATCTCCTCGGCCGCGACCGCGGCGCAGTTCGGCATCGAGCCGCGCATCGCGATGCTGTCGTACTCGACCGGCGAGTCCGGCTCGGGCGCGGACGTGGAGAAGGTCCGCACGGCCACCGAGCTCGTCCGGCAGCGCCGGCCCGAGCTCAGCGTCGAGGGCCCCATCCAGTACGACGCCGCCGTGGACGCCTCGGTCGCCCGCACCAAGCTGCCGGACTCGCTGGTCGCCGGACGCGCGACCGTGTTCGTCTTCCCCGACCTCAACACCGGCAACAACACCTACAAGGCCGTGCAGCGGTCGGCGGGTGCGGTCGCCGTCGGGCCGGTGCTGCAGGGTCTGAACAAGCCCGTCAACGACCTGTCCCGCGGCGCACTCGTGGGTGACATCGTCAACACGGTCGCGATCACCGCGATCCAGGCCCAGGCGCTCGCGGGGGCCGCCGCCACGGCCTCCTCCGCCGCCGACCGGGCCGCCGCCGACCAGAAGGGCACGTCCGCATGAGCCTCACCCCCGGAGTCGGCGACCGCCCGAGCCCGCACCTGGCGCACGGCGCGCACGGCAGCGTGCTCGTCATCAACTCGGGCTCGTCGTCCCTGAAGTACCAGCTCGTCAACCCGGTCGGGGGCGAGGCGATCGCGTCCGGCCTCGTCGAGCGGATCGGCGAGCCCGACGGCGTCGCGAAGCACACCTTCGCCGGCAACACCACGCGCCGCACCGGTCCGGTCACCGACCACGGCGAGGCGCTGCGCACCGCGCTGGCCCTGTTCGAGGAGGCAGGCCCGGACCTCGCGCAGGCCCAGGTGGTCGCCGTCGGGCACCGCGTCGTGCACGGCGGCTCCCGCTTCTCCGCACCCGCCGTGGTCGACGACGACGTCCAGCACGCGATCGCCGACCTGTCGCCGCTCGCGCCGCTGCACAACCCCGCGAACCTGCGCGGCATCGAGGTCGCCCGCTCGCTGCTGCCCGACGTCCCGCACGTCGCGGTCTTCGACACCGCGTTCTTCCAGACACTCCCCAGGCGGCGTCGACCTACGCCCTGGACCGGGAGGTCGCCGAGAAGCACGCGATCCGCCGGTACGGCTTCCACGGCACGTCGCACCAGTACGTCTCGGGCAAGGTGGCGCGCGCCCTCGGCCGGCGGCTGGAGGACCTGAACCAGATCGTGCTGCACCTGGGCAACGGCGCGTCGGCGTCGGCGGTCCGCGGCGGTGACGCGGTGGAGACGTCGATGGGCCTCACCCCGCTCGAGGGCCTGGTGATGGGCACCCGGACCGGTGACATCGACCCCGCGGTCGTGTTCCACCTGCACCGCAACGCCGGGATGTCGGTCGATCAGATCGACGAGCTGCTCAACCGCCGCTCCGGGGTCAAGGGTCTGTCCGGCGAGAACGACTTCCGCGAGCTGCACCGCCTCATCGGCGAGGGCGACGCCGACGCGCAGGTGGCCCTGGACGTGTACATCCACCGGCTGCGCAAGTACATCGGCGCCTACCTCGCCGTCCTCGGCCGGGTCGACGTGCTGACCTTCACCGCAGGCGTCGGCGAGAACGACGCCCGGGTGCGCGAGCTGGCGGTCGCGGGGCTCGAGGGACTGGGCATCGCGATCGACCCGGAGCGCAACGCCGGCCCCAAGAAGGAGCCGACGATCATCTCCCCGTCGTGGACGTCCACCCTGGTCATGGTCGTGCCGACCAACGAGGAGCTCGCGATCGCCCGGCAGTCGGTCGCGGCGATCGGCGGCGGCGCGAGCGACGGCTCGGCGCCGCCCGGGGCCGAGGGCTGACGACGCCTCACCCCCTCCGGCCCACCGCGTGGCCCCCGCTGTCGTCGACGGCGGGGGCCACGTCCGCGCCGGACCCGCGACGTGGTGCGCCCCGCAGCGCTACGGTCGCCTGCGTGGCCGACGCCGTGGCCGTCCCCGCGCCGATCACCCGGCGCCCGCACCCCGAGCCGTTCGCCGCCGGCCCGGTGCTCGCGATCGCCGCGGGCCTGCTCGCCGTCCTCGTCCTGGTGTCGGGGCGCTACGGCCCGCACCGCGACGAGCTCTACTTCGTGGCGGCCGGGCGCCGGCCCGCGTGGGGCTACCCCGACCAGCCGCCGCTGACGCCCTCCTCGCCCGCGCCGCCGACACCCTTGCGCCCGGCTCGCTCGTCGTCCTGCACCTCGTGCCCGCGCTGCTCGCCGCCTCGCTGGTCGTCGTCGCGGCGCTCACCGCACGCGAGCTGCGGGCCGGGCCGACGGCACAGGTGCTCACCGCGCTGACCGTCGCCACCGGCGCGGTCACCGTGGTCCTCGGGCACATGCTGTCCACGGCGACGACGGACGCGTTGCTGTCGGCGACGGTGGTGTGGCTCGCGGCCCGGGCGCTGGTGCGCGACGACGCCCGGTGGTGGCTCGCCGTCGGGCTGGTGGGCGGCGTCGGGCTGCTCAACAAGCACCTGGTGGCGCTGCTGCTCGTCGCGCTGGTGATCGGTGTGGCTGCGACCCCGGCCGTCCGGCACCACCTGCGCTCGCCGTGGGCGTGGTGCGGCGCGCTCGTCGCCCTGGTGCTGTGGGCTCCGAACCTCTGGTGGCAGGCGTCGCGTGGCTGGCCGCAGCTCGCGCTCGCCGCCGACATCACCGAGGAGTACGGCACTGCCGGGCAGCGGCTGGGCTTCGTGCTCCTGCTCGTGGTGCTGCTCAGCCCGGTGGCGACCGTGCTCGCGGTCCGCGGGGCGGCGCGGCTGTGGCGGGTTTCGGCGCTGGAGCGGGCCCGTCCGGTCGGGGTGGCCGCCGTCGTCCTCGTGCTCGTCTACGCGGTCACCGGCGGCAAGGCGTACTACCTGGCGGGCGTGCTGCCGGCGCTCGTGGCCGTCGGCGCGGACGCCCTGGTCCGGACGTCGACGCGCGCCGGCGTCCGGCGCGCGGGCGTGGTGCTGGCCCTCGCCGGGATGGTGTCGTGGCCGGCAGCCCTGCCGTTGCTGCCCGCGTCCGTGTACGGCGGCTCGGTGCTCCACGACGTCATCGAGGACGGTGGCGAGATGATCGGCTGGCCCGAGCTCGTCGCCCAGGTGCAGGACGCGGTGGACCGGTCGGGCGCCGTCGTGGTCGTCACCGCCAACTACGGGCAGGCCGGCGCCCTCGAGTGGTACGGGACGACGGTCCCCGTCCACAGCGGGCACAACGGCTACGCCGACTGGGGACCGCCGCCGGACACCCTGGCCGGGCCGGTCGTCCTCGTCGGCTACCGGCAGGTGCCGTCGTGGCTGACCGGGTGCCGGACCGTCGACACGATCGACAACGGCGCCGGCGTCGACAACGAGGAGCAGGGTGCGCCGGTCCGCGTGTGCGACGGGCCCACCGAGCCGTGGAGCACCGTCTGGTCGCAGGTGCGGCGGCTGTCGACCTGACGGACGACCGTCAGGCCGACAGCCGTGGCCCTTCTGAGGAGACGGGTCAGTGCGGCTGGTACGGCGAGACGACGACCTCGACCCGCTGGAACTCCTTGAGGTCGGAGTACCCCGTGGTCGCCATGGCCCGCTTGAGCGCTCCGATGAGGTTGAGGGTGCCGTCGGCGCGGCGTCCCGGACCGAACAGGATCTCCTCGAGCGTGCCCGCGGTGCCGACGCTCACCCGCTCGCCGCGCGGGAGCTGCGGGTGGTGGGCCTCGGGGCCCCAGTGCCACCCGCGGCCCGGCGCCTCGGACGCACGCGCCAGCGCCGCCCCGAGCATGACGGCGTCCGCACCGCAGCCGATCGCCTTGACCAGGTCGCCCGAGCGCCCGACGCCGCCGTCGGCGATGACGTGCACGTACCGGCCGCCGGACTCGTCCAGGTAGTCCCGGCGCGCCGCGGCGACGTCGGCCACCGCGGTCGCCATCGGCGCGTGGATGCCCAGCGAGACGCGGGTCGTGTGGGCGGCGCCGCCGCCGAAGCCGACCAGCACACCCGCCGCACCGGTGCGCATGAGGTGCAGCGCGGCGCTGTAGGTGGAGGCACCTCCCACGACCACCGGGACGTCCAGCTCGTAGATGAAGCGCTTGAGGTTGAGCGGCTCCGCGCGCCCCGAGACGTGCTCGGCCGAGACCGTCGTGCCGCGGATGACGAACAGGTCGACGCCGGCGTCCACCACGACCTGCGAGAACTCCTGCGTGCGCTGCGGCGACAGCGCACCCGCCACGGTCACGCCGGCGGCGCGCACCTCCTTGAGGCGCTGCGTGATGAGCTCGGGCTGGATCGGCGCGGCGTAGAGCTCCTGCATGCGCGCTGTCGCGACCGACCCGTCGAGGCCGGCGATCTCCTCGAGGTGGGGGTCGGGTCGTCGTAGCGCGTCCACAGCCCCTCGAGGTCGAGGACGCCGACACCGCCCATGCGACCCAGCGCGACCGCGGTGTCCGGGCTGACGACCGAGTCCATCGGCGCCCCGAGCAGCGGCAGCTCGAAGTGGTAGGCGTCGATCTGCCAGCCGACCGAGACCTCCTCCGGGTCACGCGTGCGCCGGGAGGGCACGACGGCGACGTCGTCGAAGGAGAAGGCGCGCCGTCCGCGCTTGCCACGACCGATCTCGATCTCGTTGCTCACCGGCTCAGGTTACCGGGGCGCCCGGGCAGCGTCGGGCAGGGTCGGGCAGGCCGACGTGCCGACGGCCCGCCCCCGGAGCCGGGAGCGGGCCGTCGTGGCCGAGCGGGTGCCTACTTCGCGAACGCCGCGACGAGCGCCGTGGTGAAGGCCGGCAGGTCGCCGGGGTTGCGGGACGTCACCAGCGTCCAGTCCTGCGAGTCGTCGACGACGACCTCCTCGTCGACCCAGGTCGCGCGGGCGTTGCGCAGGTCGGTGGCGAGGCTGGGGTACGACGTCGTGGTCTTGCCGGCGATGACGTCCGCCTCGATCAGCGTCCAGGGGGCGTGGCAGATCGCCGCGATCGGCTTGCGCTGCTCGACGAACGCCCGGATGAGGTTCTGCGCCGCCACGTTGGTCCGCAGGGTGTCCGCGTTGACCGTGCCACCCGGGATGACGAGCCCGACGAACTCCTCCGCGGTGACCTGGTCCACCGTGCGGTCCACCGGGAAGGTGCTCGCGGGGTTGAGGTCGCCGACGACGGCCTGCACCTCGCCCGACTCGGGCGCGATCAGCACCGGGCTCCCGCCCGCGTCGATCACGGCCTGCCACGGCTCGGTCAGCTCGGGCTGCTCCACGCCGGCGTTGCTGGTGAGGAAGGCGACGGTCGTACCGGACAGCTTCGCCATGGTGCTCCTTCGGGTCGGGGTGCGTGGCGGCTGACGGCCGCCGAGGACGCGACCCTCAGCCTCACCCGGCGGGCGCCGGTCCGCATCCGCTCGCCCGGTCAGCCCTAGCGGCCGCCGCCGTAGTTCGGCGCCTCGACGGTCATCCGGATGTCGTGCGGGTGGGACTCCTTGAGCCCTGCCGGCGTGATCCGCACGAACTGGCCGCGCGCCTGGAGCTCGGGGATCGTCCGGGCGCCGACGTAGAACATCGACTGGTGCAGACCGCCGACGAGCTGGTGGGCGACGGCGCGCAGCGGACCGCGGTACGGGACCTGCCCCTCGATGCCCTCGGGGACGATGTTCTCGTCGGAGGCGACGTCGGCCTGGAAGTAGCGGTCCTTGGAGTACGAGACGCGTCCACGCGAGGCCATCGCGCCCATGGACCCCATGCCGCGGTAGTTCTTGAACTGCTTGCCGCCCACGAACACGAGGTCGCCCGGGCTCTCCTCGCAGCCGGCGAGGAGCGAGCCGAGCATCACGGTGTCCGCACCGGCGACGAGCGCCTTGGCGATGTCGCCGGAGTACTGCAGGCCGCCGTCGCCGATCACCGGGATGCCGGACGGGCGCGTGGCCTTGGCGGCCTCGTGGATCGCGGTGATCTGCGGGACGCCGACGCCGGCGACGACCCGCGTGGTGCAGATGGAGCCGGGGCCGACCCCGACCTTGACCGCGTCCGCACCCGCGTCGACGAGCGCCTGCGCCCCCGCGCGGGTGGCGACGTTGCCGCCGATCACCTCGACGCCGCGCGCCGCGGGGTCGGTCTTGAGCCGGTGGATCATCGCGAGCATCGCCTGGGCGTGCCCGTGCGCTGTGTCCACGACGACGACGTCGACGCCGGCGTCGACCAGCGCCATGGCGCGCTCCCACGCGTCGCCGAAGAACCCGACGCCGGCCGCGACCCGCAGCCGGCCCTCGTCGTCCTTGGTGGCGTGCGGGTACTGCTCGGTCTTGACGAAGTCCTTGACCGTGATGAGCCCGGACAGCCGGCCCTCGGCGTCGACGATCGGCAGCTTCTCGATCTTGTGCTTGCCCAGCAGGGCCGCAGCGTCCTCGCGCGAGATGCCGACCGGCGCGGTCACCAGCGGCATGGGGGTCATGACCTCGTGCACGCGCCGCACCGGGAAGTCACCGGGCGCGACGAAGCGCAGGTCACGGTTGGTGATGATGCCGAGCAGGCGGTCGTCGACGTCGACGACCGGCAGGCCGGAGACGCGGTACTTGCCGCACAGCGCGTCGAGCTCGGCGAGCGTCGCGTGCGGGCCGACCGTGACGGGGTCGGTGACCATGCCCGACTCGGACCGCTTGACGAGGTCGACCTGGTGGGCCTGGTCCTCGATCGACAGGTTGCGGTGGAGGACGCCGATGCCGCCCTGGCGGGCCATGGCGATGGCCATCCGCGCCTCGGTCACGGTGTCCATCGCGGCCGACAGCAGCGGCACGGCGACGGTGATGTTCCGCGTGAGCCGCGCGGTGGTGTCCACCTCGGACGGCACGACGTCACTCTCGCCCGGCAGGAGGAGCACGTCGTCGTAGGTGAGGCCGATCAGGCCGAAGGGATCGTGGGACGCGTCGGGCCCGGGGGTGCCGTACTCGGTCATCCGCCGATCCTACGTCGCACCCTCGGGGCAGCCGATGTGCCGTCCGCCTCAGTGCCGACCAGTGGCACGGAGGCGGACGGGTCAGCGGTCCGGGGACGGACGGGTCAGCGGACGGGTCAGCGGATGAGCCCCCGACGGAGCCCGATCGCGACCGCCTGCGCGCGGTCCGCGGCCCCCAGCTTGCGGAACAGCCGGCGAGCATGGGTCTTGACGGTGTCCTCCGACAGGAAGAGGTCGGCGCCGATCTGGGCGTTCGAGCGCCCGTTGCTCATCCCGGTCAGCACCTCGATCTCGCGCTTGGTGAGCTCGGGCTTGGGCACCTGCACCGTGGCCGACTCGACCTCCCGCTCGCGGGCCGCGGGTGCGACCGCGCGCACCGCCCCGACCCCGGCGCCGACCGTCGAGCCGCCGAGCCGGCGCGCCGACCCGTTCGCCGGGGCGGGGACCGCGGGCAGCCGCGTGGGCAGGCCAGTCCTCGGCCCCGCACCGGCGACCAGCACGTGCGCGGCCACCGCGGCCAGCTCGGAGCGGCCGACGTCCGGCGCGACGAAGCCCCGGGCGCCGAGCGCGACGGCGCGGTCCAGGGCGATCTCGTCGCCCGGCTGCGCCAGCATCACGACGGCGGAGCCGATGTTCATCAGACGAAGACGACGCATCGCCTCCACCGGCCCTGTCCCGGGCAGGTGCGCGTCGAGCAGCACCATGCTGGGAGCCTGTCGGCGGGCGAGGAGCAGCAGCTCCTCGCCGGATGCGGCTGCACGGACCGGCGTCAGCGCCGGCACGCCCTGTGCGGCTGCCACCAGCCGCTCGCGCACGGCCGGCGAGCCGTGGCACACCACGACCCCTGTCATCGACGTCTCCTCACGTCAGGCCCGCACCGTCCATGGCGCGGGGGTCGGCGCCCCGTGGCGCCAACTCGTTCAGGTCCAATATCGACGCCGCGATGCTCCGGATGAGTGTGGTCCACGGGTGAAACGCCACACCGACGTCACCCGAAGGTGTTCAGTCCGCGTGCACGCTCCTGCGCGGCCCCGTTGTGTGCTCCCCGTCGGCGCGCGCCACTGGTTCCCGCGTCACGGGTCCCGCCGGGCGGCACGGTCGAACGCGCTCAGGGACGCGAGACGGCGAGGACCTCGTGGAACAAGCCGGTGAAGCTGCGCGCCCGGTGCACGGCGTGGTCGAGCGGGAGCGTCGCGGCCGCCTCGTCGTCGACCAGCCCGACGAACAGCGGGAGGTCGGGCTGGGCCGCGTGCAGCTCGCCGACGATCGCGAGGTCGGGTGCGGGCTGCTCGCCCACCAGCGCGACGGCGACCGGTCGGACCATGACCGCGAGCTCCAGGACGCGATGGCGGTCGACCGGCCCCGCCAGCACCCGTGCGTCGACGCCGCGGTCGGTGAGCGCGGCGGCCAGCGCGTGCAGCGCGAGCGGACGGGCGTGGTCGGGTGGGGCCAGCAGCAGCACGACCCGTTGCCCGACGGCGGCCAGCACCTCGGCCGGCACGGGGCGGGCACGCAGGACGGCGAGCACGGACGCCTCGAGCACCGCCTCCGGGTCCTCGCCGGGGCGGGCGAGGACGGTCCGGCTCGCGAGGCCGGCCCGGGCGGGCTCGACGAGACCGGTCCACCACGCGGCGACGTCGTCGGCGGCCGACGCGAGCTGCGCGCGGCACTCCGCCTCGTCCTGGGCGAGAGCGGCCTCGACCAGCGAGGCGGGGGTGGCGGCCCGCGCCGGGGCATCGCCGGTCGGGGTGTGCGGCAGGATCCGGGCGCCGGAGTCACCGGCGAGCGCCGGGTCGGCGTCGCGCGCGGCGCGAGCCGCCTCGACCGGTGCGACTCCCTCGAGGGTCAGCCGGCGCATGACGAGGAGGCGGGCGACGTCGTCGGCGGTGTACCGACGGTGCGACCCGGCCGAGTGCTCGGAGGGACCGAGGCCGTACCGCCGGTCCCACGTCCGCAGCGTCGCCGGCGCGACCCCGAGGCGGCGGGCCACGGCGGCAACCGTCAGCGCGGGGACCTCGGGCGGGGCGTCGGAGCGCGACGGCCGAGGCCGGGCGACGTCGTCGCCACGGTCCCGAGTGGAGGTCATGGCCCGATTGTGCCGACCCCATGGAGCGATCACCACCGGCGGGACCGGCGGCCAGGCACGGGGCGCATCTGCGCCGGGGGCCGGATGGCCTGCACCGTTGCAGCCGAAGTTGCTCGTGAATCGGTCCGACGAGGTACTTGAACAACTTCTGGCTCGGTTGTAGCGTTCGGGTCACCGGCGCAGCAACGGCCGGTCACCAACATCGCAAGAACGGACGGACCCCTCCGCACCTGGAGCGGGCCGTGCATCGTCAAGGAGGACCTCGTGACCGAGATCTCGCGTCTGCCCGGACCCGTGATGGACCTGTGGGAGTGGCAGTTCGAAGGCGCCTGCCGCGATGCGGACGACACCCTGTTCTTCCACCCCGAGGGTGAACGAGGCTCGGCCCGCCGCCGTCGCGCGGAGGCCGCCAAGGCGATCTGCGCGACCTGCCCGGTCATCCAGGAGTGCCGCGAGCAGTCGCTGAAGGTGCGCGAGCCTTACGGCGTCTGGGGCGGGCTCTCGGAGGACGAGCGTGCCGCCGTCCTCGCCAAGCCGGCCGCCGCCCGCGAAGCGGTCTGAGACCAGCTCAGCGAACAGCACGACAGGCAGCGCCCCCGCCCCCGGGGAGATCCGGGTGCGGGGGCGTCGTCGTCCCTGCAGCCGCCGACCCCCGCTGACGAGTCGACGCGACAGGCCCCTCCCCGACGACAGCGCCCCCACCCGGAGGACCGGGTGGGGGCGCTGTCGTGGTGCCGGGCGCGAGGCCCGTCGCCTGAGATCAGGCAGTCGTCACTTCTCGACGATCGCGAGGATGTCGCGAGCCGAGAGGATGAGGAACTCCTCGCCGGAGTACTTGACCTCGGTGCCGCCGTACTTGCTGTAGATGACCTTGTCACCCACGGCCACGTCCAGCGGGACGCGGTTGCCGTTGTCGTCGATGCGACCCGGGCCCACTGCCAGGACCTCGCCCTCCTGGGGCTTCTCCTTGGCGCTGTCCGGGATGACCAGGCCGGAAGCCGTGGTCTGCTCTGCCTCGAGCGTCTTGACCACGATGCGGTCCTCGAGCGGCTTGATGGAGACCGACACTGCGGACCTCCCCTTCGCGTGTGAGTTGCTGATGTCCGGTGGAGCACCCTGGTCCGGCCCGCCGTCGTCGCGGGTGCCGGTCGAGCCGGGATGGGGTGCGGTGGCACGCCCTGACGGGAGCGCCACCGGTCACTCTAGGAACGCGTTAGCACTCGGTCAAGGCGAGTGCTAACCCGGGCCGGTGGCGCGGTTCCCCAGGTCGCCCGTGAGGGGGTCGTGGCAGGATCGGCGCATGGACGCCGCGGGGCTCACCAAGCTGCTCAGCCCTGAGGGGTGGGCGCTGCTGTCGGGCCTGCCGCCGTACGACGAAGGCCGCACCATGGCGATCTCGGAGCAGCTGCGCCGCGACGGCGTCGACCCCGACCTCGTCGCCGCGGCGCTCACGCAGTCCCGGTTGCGGGCCCGGGCCCACGCGAAGCTCGACACCTTCGCCGATGGGATGCTGTTCACTGCGGCCGGCCTCGAGCAGGCCACGCGACTGACGGTCGCCGCCCACCACGCCCGCCGCTACGTCGACGCGGGCGTCACCCGGGTCGCCGACCTCACGTGCGGGATCGGCGCCGACGCCCTGGCGTTCGCCGGTGTCGGCCTCGCCGTGCTGGCGGTCGACCGCGACGAGCTCACCGCGGCGCTCGCGACGGTGAACCTGCGGCACTTCCCCGACGCCGTCGTCCGGCACGACGACGGCCTGACGCTCGACCTGCGCGCCGAGGGCGTCGACGGCGTCTACGCCGACCCGGCCCGCCGCGTCACGTCCGGCCGGCGTGTGTGGGACCCGGCCGCCTACGAGCCCCCGCTGGACGCCGTGCAGGCGCTGACCGCCCAGGTCCCCGCACTCGGGATCAAGGTGGGCCCCGGCATCCCGCACGGCGCGCTGCCACCGGACGCGGAGACGCAGTGGGTCTCGGTCGGCGGCGACGTCGTCGAGGCGGGGCTGTGGTTCGGCCCGTTGCGCACGGACGGCCCGGGCCGCAGCGCCCTCGTGCTGCGCGCGGGCTCGGCGCTCGCGGTCCGCGACGAGGGCGCGGGTCAGGCCGCGGTCGGCGCGGTGGGCAGCTACCTGTACGAGCCCGACGGCGCCGTCATCCGCGCCGGCCTGGTGTCCCAGGTCGCCCGCGACGTGGACGGACGACTGGTGGACCCGACCATCGCGTACGTCACCGCGGACGCCCTGCACGACACCCCGCTCGCGACCGCGTACCGGGTCGTCGACACGCTGCCGTTCGGCCTCAAGCGGCTGCGCACGTACCTGCGCGAGCGCGGGGTGGGACGGCTGACCATCAAGAAGCGCGGGACCGCCGTCGTCCCCGAGCAGCTGCGCAAGCAGCTCGACCTGCGCGGTGACGCGGAGGCGACCGTCGTCCTCACCCGGGTCGGTGGCTCCCAGCAGGTCCTCGTGGTCGAGCCCGTGACGCCCCCTGCGAGCATCGGAGAGGTGGCCTGATGCGGCTCCCCTTCGCCGAGTCCGCCCGCTCGAGCGTCGGCATCGAGTGGGAGCTCGCGCTCGTCGACGCCGACTCCGGCGACCTGCGGCAGGTCGCGACGACCGTGCTGGACGCCGTCCGGCCCGCGGACGGCGGTGAGCACCCGAACATCCGCCAGGAGCTGCTGCTCAACACGGTCGAGATGGTCTCCAAGGTGTGCCGGACGGTCGGCGAGGCCGGCGCCGACCTCCAGCGCGCGATCGACGAGGTGCGCGCGGTCACCGACCCGCTGCGGGTCGAGCTCATGTGCGCCGGCACGCACCCCTTCGCGCGGTGGAACAACCAGAAGGTCACCGACAAGGAGCGGTACGCCACGCTCATCGACCGCACCCAGTGGTGGGGCCGGCAGATGCTCATCTACGGCGTCCACGTGCACGTGGGCATCGAGGACCGGGACAAGGTCCTGCCGATCTCCCGTGCGGTGCTCACCGCGCTGCCGTACCTGCAGTCGCTGTCCGCGTCGAGCCCGTTCTGGGGCGGTAAGGACACCGGGTACGCCTCCAACCGTGCGCTGATGTTCCAGCAGCTGCCCACGGCCGGGTTGCCGTTCCAGTTCGAGCGCTGGGAGCAGCTCGAGGGGTACGTCGCGGACATGCTGCACACCGGCGTCATCGACCAGTTCGACGAGGTCCGCTGGGACGTGCGGCCGTCCCCGCGGTTCGGCACGCTCGAGATGCGCGTCTGCGACGGCACCACGAACCAGACCGAGCTCATGGCGCTGTCCGCGCTCATGCACTGCCTGGTCGAGCACTTCTCGACGATGCTCGACGAGGGCCGCGAGCTGCCCGTCATGCCGCCGTGGTTCGTGCAGGAGAACAAGTGGCGCTCGGCGCGCTACGGCATGGACGCGATCATCATCCTCAACAAGGAGGGCGACGAAGAGCTCGTCACCGACGCCGTCCGCCGTCTGGTGTCGGACCTCGAGCCGACCGCGGCGCGGCTCGGCTGCACCGACGAGCTCGGCGGGGTGCACACCATCCTCGACCGCGGCGCGTCCTACCAGCGGCAGCGCGCCGTCGCCCGACGCAACGGCGGGGACCTCGGGGCGGTCGTGCAGTCGCTCGTCGACGAGATGCGGGCGGGCCGGCCGCTGTAGCGAGCCGTCACGCGCCGACGCGGCTCGGACTGCTCGCGCCACGTGGAGACGCGGCGCAGGTGGTGACGCGGCTCAGACGGTGACGCGGGTGAGCGGCATCGACGAGTCGACCGGCAGGTCGAGCGACGACGGCTCGAGTCCGCGGCGCACCGCGGCGGCGCCGAGCGCGGCGATCATCGCGCCGTTGTCCGTGCAGTACCGGATCGGCGGGATGCGCAGCTCGATGCCGGCGTCGGCGCACCGCGTCGCCATCAGCTCGCGCAGCTGGGAGTTGGCGGAGAACCCGCCGCCGACGACGAGCGTGCCCACGTCGTGCCGACGGCAGGCGGCGACGGTCTTCGCGGTCAGGACGTCCGCGACGGCGGCGGCGAACGACGCGGCGACGTCGGGCACCGGGACCGGGCGGCCGGCGTCCTGGCACGACTCGACCCAGCGGGCGACCGCGGTCTTGAGGCCGGAGAACGAGAAGTCGTACGCGTGGCGCTCCTGGTCCTTCGCGGCGGTCAGCCCACGGGGGAAGCGGATCGCGTCGGGGTCGCCCTCGCGCGCGAGCCGGTCGATGTGCGGCCCGCCGGGGTAGGGCAGGCCGAGCAGGCGGCCGACCTTGTCGAAGGCCTCACCGGCGGCGTCGTCGAGGGTCGAGCCGAGCTCCGTGACGTCGGTGGCGATGTCGTCGACCAGCAGGAGCGAGGAGTGCCCGCCGGAGACGACGAGGGCCATGAGCCGCTCCGGGAACGGCCCGTGCACGAGCTCGTCGACGGCGGCGTGCCCGATGACGTGGTTGACGCCGTACAGCGGGACGTCCAGGCCGACCGCGAGCGCCTTGGCGGCGGCCGCGCCGATCGTCAGCGGACCCACCAGCCCCGGGCCGGCGGTGACGGCGATCGCGTCGACGTCGGCGAGCCCGACGCCGGCGGTGTCGAGCGCGCGCTGCACCGTGGGGACCATCGCCTCGAGGTGGGCGCGCGAGGCGACCTCGGGGATGATCCCGCCGAACCGCGCGTGCTCGTCCATCGAGCTGGCGACCGCGTCGACCAGCAGATCGTCGCCGCGCACGAGGGCGACGCCCGTCTCGTCGCACGAGGTCTCGATGCCGAGGACGAGGGGGAGCGCCATGGCGTCAGGCTAACGGCGGCGGGTGGGGCGGTGCGGCGTCCGGCCGCGCCGCACCGGTGCGCCCGGACACCGTCGCGCCCGCCGCGTGACGCAGCCCACACCGGCCGCCGGAAGCCGCTCCCCGCCCGCTGGTTCGACCTGTCATGAGCACCGACACCACCGCCCTGGACGACCTCGACTTCACCCCGAGCGGCCTGGCCGTGGGCGACGACGTCGCGGACCTGCTCTTCCGGGAGGCGCGGACGGTCAACGCCTTCGCCGACGGCGAGGTCACGGACGCCCAGCTCGAGGCGGTGCACGACCTCGTGCGCTGGGGACCGACGCTGATGAACACCGTCCCGATGCGGACGCTCGTCGTCCGCTCGGCGGAGGGCCGCGAGCGCCTCGCCGCGCACATGGCCGAGGGCAACCGCGCCCGCGTGCTCGCCGCGCCGCTGACGCTCGTCGTGGCGGCGGACCGGGACTTCCACGAGCACCTCGACGTGCTCGCCCCGCACCTGCCGGACCCGCACGGGATGTTCCCCGACCCCGACGCGCGCGAGGCGCTCGCCCGGTCCTCGGCCTGGCTCCAGGCCGGCTACCTCATCGTCGGGCTGCGCGCGGCCGGGCTGCACGTCGGCCCGATGGCCGGCATGGACGCCACCGGCATCGACGCGGAGTTCTTCGCCGACAACGGCTGGCGCTCGATCATGGTGCTCAACGTCGGCACGCCCGCCGGTCCGGAGTCGGTCCGGCCCCGCGCGCCGCGGCTGAGCTGGGACCAGGTCTCCGCCGAGGTCTGACGCTCCCGCGGCGCGTCAGCCCGGGTCGGGGCCGACGGCGACCGGGCGGGCGCCGTCGGCGGACCACTGGGACCACGACCCCGGGTACAGCGCGGCCTCGACGCCGAGGGTCGCGAGGGCGGCCGCCTCGTGCGCCGCGGTGACCCCCGACCCGCACATGACCCCGACGGGACGCCGGTCCACCGCCCCGGTGGCGGCGAAGCGGTCGCGGAGCACGCCGGCCGGGGCGAACCGGCCGTCCGCCGTGAGGTTCCCGGCGGTCGGCAGGCTCACCGCACCGGGGACGTGCCCGGCGCGCGGGTCGACCGGCTCGACCTCGCCGCGGTAGCGCTCGGCCGCGCGCGCGTCGAGGAGGACGCCGTCCGGCGCCGCGGCGAGGGCGGCCGCGCCGTCGGCGCCCAGCGTGGGCAGGGCACCCGGGCGCAGGACGACGTCCCCCGGCGCGGGCACGACGTCGCCGATCTCGAGCGTCCCACCGGCCGCGACCCACGCGTCGACGCCGCCGTCGAGCAGGCGCACGTCGGTGCGCCCGGCCCACCGCAGCAGCCACCACGCGCGGGCGGCGGACATCCCGCCGACCGCGTCGTACGCGACCACCGGCACACCGGCGCGCACGCCCCAGCGCCGGGCCGCGCGCTCCAGGTCGGCGAGCACGGGCAGCGGGTGACGTCCCGCCGCGGCCGACGGCGGCGCCGCGAGCTCGGTGTCGAGGTCGACGTAGACGGCGCCCGGCACGTGCCCGGCGGCGTGCTGGGCGCGCCCGTCGGTGCGGCCGAGCGCCCAGCGGACGTCGAGGACGGTCACCGGCGCACCTGCCTCCAGGAGCCGGGCCAGGGTGGCGGCGTCGACCAGCACCCGGGTGCGGGCGTCGTCGGCCGGATCGCGACCGGCCCTCACAGCGCGAGCCGCATCGTGAAGGCGTCGACGTTCTCGGGCTGGTAGTAGCCCCGCCGCCGGCCGAGCCGCGCGAAGCCGGCGCGCTCGTACAGCGCGAGCGCCGGCGCGTTGTCGACGCGCACCTCGAGCAGCACGGACGCGGCCCCGAGCTCGCGGGCGCGGTCGACGAGCCCGTCGAGCAGCAGCCTCCCGAGGCCGCGTCCCTGGTGGGCGGTCGCGACGCCGATCGTCATGACCTGGGCGTCGTCGCCGTCGAACCACAGGCCGGCGTACCCCACGGGCGGCGCCTCCCGTCCCGGCGCGAGCCCGAGGTACCAGCGTCCCGGCCCCGCCAGCTCCTCGGCGAGCATGGCGGCCGACCACGCCCCCGCGCCGAACAGCTCGCGCTCGAGGTCGACCAGTGCCGGCAGGTCCGCCGTGGTGAGCGGCCGGAGCACGGCGACGGCGTCGCCCGGCGCTCCGCTCGTCCCCGTGCTCATCCCAGCGCCCGCTTGCGTGCGGCCGGCTCCATGACGTCGGGGCGGCGCAGGTACAGCGGCTCGGACGGCTGCGCGACGCCGCGGGTCCGGCGGGCCAGCGCGAGCCGCGCCAGGACCGCCGGGTCGGGGTCGAGCGGGGCACCCGCGGCCCCGGTGAGGTGGTCGGGGTACAGCGCCGCGCCGCGCCCGACAACGACGGCGCCGTCGGCCACGCCGTCGTCCGCGAGCTGCGCGGGACGGGCGACCGCAGGTCCGGTCAGCGGCTCGACCTCTGCAGCACCGGCTGGGTCGCCGGCTGGGTCGCCGGCGGGGCCGACGCGGTACCGCGCCCAGTAGACCTCGCGGCGCCGGGCGTCGGTCGCGACGAGGACCTCGCCGCCCGGCGCGAGCCCGAGGTCGGCGACGGCCTGCGCCGCGAGCGCGTCGAGGCTGCACACCCCGAGGACCGGCACCCCGAGGGCGAGGGCGAGGGTGCGCGCGGTGACCAGCCCGACGCGCAGGCCGGTGAACGGCGCGGGACCGGTGCCGACGACGACGGCGGTGAGGTCCCGGCGGTCGACCCCGGCGTCGCGGAGCACGTCGGTGACCATGGGCGCGAGCAGCTCGGCGTGGCGCCGCTCCTCGGTCAGGTGGCGGGCGGCCAGCGGGGCGCCCTCGTCGGTGGTGAGCGCGACGGCGACGGCGGCCGAGGTGTCGAGAGCGAGGACGGGCACGCGCGTCAGCCTACGACCGGCAGCTCGACCCCGGCCCAGCGCGGTCCGACGCCCCGCAGCTCGACGACCCGGGTGCCGGCGGAGGCGTCCTCGTCCTCCCCGGACGCCGCACGGGCCGGGCCCGACCCGCCGACGCCGAGCGTGCCCGCACCGCCACGCGGGCGGCGCAGCGACACCTCGAGGCGGTCCTCGGCGAGCGACTCGACGAGCCCCTCGCCCCACTCCACCACCGTGACCGACTCGTCGAGGCTCGCGTCCAGGTCGAGCGCGTCGACCTCGTCGAGCGACCCCAGGCGGTAGGCGTCCACGTGCACGAGCGCCGGTCCGTCGGTCAGCGACGGGTGCACCCGGGCGATGATGAACGTCGGCGAGGCGACCTGACCGCGGACGCCGAGACCGGCCCCGATGCCCTGGGTGAACGTCGTCTTGCCGGCACCGAGGTCGCCGGTCAGCACGACGAGGTCGCCCGCACGCAGCAGCCCGGCGAGCGCGCGGCCCAGCCGGCGGGTCGCGTCCGCGTCGGCGAGCTCGGTGCGGGTCACGTCCGGCTCGGTCATGCCGCGCTCCCGCCGGTCGCGACGGCGCCGGCGAGGCCGCCCTCGTGGTCCGTGGCGGCGCCGGCCGCGGCGGCGTCGGACGGCGCCTCGCCCACGTACTCCCGCGGGACGCGCGCGCCGACGCGGGTGACGATCTCGTAGGAGATCGTGCCCGCGGCGCGGGCCCAGTCCTCGGCGGTGGGACCACCGGCGGCGCCGGTGCCGAAGAGCTCGACCCGATCCCCCGCGACGTCCCGGGCGTCCGGCCCGAGGTCGAGCACGAACTGGTCCATGCAGACCCGTCCGGCGACCGCGCTGCGCCGACCGCCGACCTGCACGGGCCCGCCGGGGTGGTCCGGCAGCGACCCGGACGCGTGCCGGGGCACGCCGTCGGCGTACCCGATCGGCACGACGCCGAGCACCGTTTCAGCCGGCGTGACGTAGGCGTGCGCGTAGGACACGCCGTGGCCGGCGGGGACGCGCTTGACCGTGGCGAGCTCGGCCTCGAGGGTCATCGCCGGGGTCAGCCCGTACGCGCCGGGACCACCCAGCGCCGGCACCGGGGACAGCCCGTAGACCGCAAGCCCGGGCCGCACGAGGTCGTGGTGGATCGCGGGGTTGGTCAGCGTGGCAGCGGAGTTCGCGAGGTGCCGGACCTCGAGCGTGGCCCCCGCGGCCTCGACGACCCGGACGGCGTCGGCGAAGACCTCCGCCTGCCGGCGGACGGTCG
The DNA here is from genome assembly GCF_031582905.1 of Cellulomonas sp. ATA003. Taxonomy (NCBI): domain Bacteria; kingdom Bacillati; phylum Actinomycetota; class Actinomycetes; order Micrococcales; family Cellulomonadaceae; genus Cellulomonas; species Cellulomonas sp. ATA003. The sequence goes on along the minus strand of NZ_CP133990.1, from coordinate 326,621 downwards.
GGTGGTCCGGCTCGTCGGCGAACGCGAGGTGCGACCACACGCCGGTCACCCGCAGCGCGCCCTCGGCCTGGGCGCGCAGGGCGCCGTCGAGGACGTCCGGCAGGTCGGCCGGCGTCAGCCCGTTGCGCCCGAGGCCGGTGTCGACCTTGAGGTGCACGCGCGCGGTGCGGCCGGTCGCGCGGGCGGCGGCGACCACGCGGTCCAGCGCCCACGGGGCGGCGACGGAGAGGTCGACGTCGGCGAGGAGCAGCGCCTCCATGGGGACGCCGGTGGAGTACAGCCAGGTCAGCACCCGGACGTCCAGGCCACCGGCGCGCAGCGCGAGGGCCTCGTCCGCCTGCGCGGCGCCCAGCCAGGTCGCGCCACCGTCGACGGCGGCGCGGGCCGTGGGCAGCAGGCCGTGCCCGTACCCGTCCGCCTTGACCACGGCCATGACCGCGGCGGTCGGCGCGTGGTCCGCGAGCGCGCGGACGTTGGACCGGATCGCACCGAGGTCGACGACGGCGCGGGCGGGGTAGGAGCTCACGCGCGCCAGTGTCCCACCGGGAGGTCCTGGCCCCGTGCGCCCGGCGGCACCGCGGGCAGCGCGTGCGGCCCCGGCACGGCCGTCCCTGCGCCGCCCAGCAGGGCCGCGACCGTGCCCGGCACCGCGTGGGCCACCGCGAGCGCGTGCACGGGGCCACCGGGACCGGACCGGTGCGCCGCGAGGCCGTGCAGCAGCGCGGCGGCGGCCGCGAGCGCGGCGGCGAGCGCCGGGTCGGCGGCGACGTCGGCCGACCGGCCGGCGAGCAGGGTCCCGAGGACCCCGGCGAGGACGTCCCCGGCCCCGGCCGTCGCGAGCCACGCCGGTGCGTCGGCCTGGCTCCACACCGACCCGCCAGCACCGACGACGAGCGTCGTCGGCCCCTTGAGCAGCACGGTGGCACCGGTCAGCTCGTGCGCGCGGCGCGCCCAGCGCAACGGCTCGGCGTCGACGTCTCCGCGGTCGACGGACTCCCCCGCGCCGTGAGGAGCGTCGCGAGCTCCCCGGCGTGCGGCGTCAGGACGACCGACGGCGGGACGCGGTCGGGCAGGAGGCGGAGCGCACCGGCGTCGACGACGGCGGGCAGGTCGTCGCGCAGCGCGGCGGCCAGCGCGTCCCGGACGCGTCCGGCCTGCTCGGCGTCGTCCGGGTCGACGCCGGGGCCGAGCACCCACGCCTGCACGCGCCCGCCACCGGTGACGACCTCGGGGCGCGCGGCGAGCACCGCGTCGGCCACCCGCTCGGGGCCGAGATACCGCACCATCCCGGCCCCGGCGAGCACCGCCGCGCTGACCGCGAGGACGGCCGCTCCCGGGTAGACCGAGGTCCCGGCGACGACGCCGACGACGCCGCGTGTGTACTTGTGCGCGCCCGCTCCGGGCACCGGCCACAGGTCCGCGACGTCGTGCGGCTCGAGGCGGGCCACGGTCGGCGGCGTGGGGCTCAGGTCGAGGCCGATGTCGACGAGGTCGACGTCCCCGGCGGCGCCGGTCGCCGGCGGCAGCAGGAGGCCGGCCTTGACCGCCCCGAACGTGACCGTGAGGTCGGCGGGCAGGACCGGGCCGGATCGGGCGCCGTCGCCGACGCCGATGCCGCTGGGGACGTCGACCGCGACGACGTCCGGGGCGCCGGGGGCGGCGTCGTCGGCCAGGAGCTCGGCGAGGAGCGTGACGAGCTCGCCGGCCACCCCGCGCGGCGCACCGTGCGCGCCGATGCCGAGGAGCCCGTCGAGGACGACGTCGGCGGCGACCGCCTCCGCGAGGGCGTCACCCACCCAGACCCGGCGGCCCGCGCCGTCGTCGACCACGGTGAGGACCCGGCCGCCCGCGGCCCGCAGCGCGGCGAGACCCGGGCCGTGCACGGCCGACGACGTCGTCACGGCGACGACCGCGACGCCACGACGGGCGAGCTCGGCGCCCGCGTGCAGCGCGTCCCCGCCGTTCGACCCCGGGCCGACGAGGGCCACGACCGACGCGCCCCGGACGCCGCCGCGGCGCTCGCGCAGCAGCCGGCAGACGCGGACGGCGAGGCCGAACGCCGCCTGCGCCATGAGCGCACCCTCCGGACCGGCCGCGAGCAGCGGCTCCTCGGCGTCCCTGACCTGCTGCGCGGTGTACCCCAGGATCACGCGTCTCATCCTCGGTGCACGGGCGCGCGCCGGCCACCGGCCGCGGTTAGGGTCCGGCGCATGCGATTCGGACTCTTCATCCCCCAGGGCTGGCGGCAGGACCTCACCGGCATCGACGCGAGCGAGCACTGGGCGGTGATGAACGGTCTGGCGCAGCACGCCGACGACGGCGACGCGTGGGAGTCGATCTGGGTCTACGACCACTTCCACGCCGTCCCCGAGCCCAACGGCGAGGCGACGCACGAGGCGTGGAGCCTCATCAACGCGTACGCCGCGAGCACGCGGCGCGTCCGGCTCGGTCAGATGTGCACCTGCATGGCGTACCGGAACCCCGCGTACCTCGCGAAGGTCGCGGCCACCGCGGACGTCATCAGCGGCGGGCGCGTCGAGATGGGCATCGGCGCCGGCTGGTACGAGCACGAGTGGCGCGCCTACGGCTACGGGTTCCCGTCCGCCGGGGACCGCATCGCCGCGCTGGACGAGGGCGTGCAGATCTTCCGCCAGCTGTGGAGCACGGGCGTGGCGTCGCTCGACGGCCGCTTCTACCAGGTCGACGGCGCGCAGCTGTCGCCGCTGCCGCTGCAGACCGACGGCCCGCCGCTGTGGATCGCCGGGGGCGGCGAGAAGAAGACACTGCGGATCGCGGCGCAGCACGCGGCGTACACGAACTTCGCCGGCGACCCCGAGACGTTCACGCACAAGTCCGAGGTGCTGCGCGGGCACTGCGAGACGCTCGGGCGGGACTTCGGCGAGATCGTCCGGTCCGCCAACTACAACGTGGTCATCGGCGAGAACGAGGCCGAGGTCCAGGACCGCCTGGCGTGGGTCCACGACCACTACCGCCAGACCGTGCCGGCCAAGGCCGACGGGGTGCTCGAGGAGTTCCGCAACGGCCCGCTCGTCGGGACGCCGGAGCAGATCGTCGAGAAGCTGACCGAGCTGCAGGGCCTGGGGATGACGTACGCGATCACGTACTTCGCCGAGGCCGCGTACGACCGGTCCGGCATCGAGCTGTTCGAGAGCCAGGTCGTCCCGGCGCTGCGGTGACGGGGGCGGGGGGCGGGTCCGTGTGACGGTGGGCCGGGGCGGGGTCGGCGGAGCCGACTGCGGGCCGGTTCGGTCGCGGGGCTGATGCCGGGACTAGCCGGGGCCGACGGCGGATCGAACGCCGCGGTCTTGCGGACCTGCCCCGGCCTCGCCCCGGATGCCTGCCCCCGCGCGCCGGTTCTGCGGAACGTGCGACCTCACCAGGGGCGCCCGGTCGCACGGCGCCGGGTCCTGCTCTCCGGGGACGACGCGGACAAGCCCGTACGGGTGCTGTCAGGCGAGGAGAAGACCCAGCTCGCTCGGAGTGTTCGCTGTCCACAGCCTTTTCCCGGCACCCCACGATGTCAGAGGGCCCCGGTAGACTTCGAACAAACGTTCGAAGCGCGGAGGTGGCGGCGATGGCGATCGAGTCGATGCTCGCCACGCGCGTGGCCGCCTCGTCGGCGGCGCCCGCTCCGGGCGCGACGACGGCCACCGCGGGACCGCCTGCCGCCCCCGCTGGGTCCGGGGCTCCGTCGACGGCTGGCGCGACGGCCGCCCTGGCCTCCGGGCGGGCGATCGTGGCCGCGATGACGGCACTGACGAGCCAGGTCGGTGAGGCAGCCGGGTGGTCACCCGGGGACCGGTCGGCGTTGCTGGCGGACCTGGACCGAGCCATCGACGGCCTCAGCGTGGTCCGCGGAGCCGTCCTGGTGGCTGACCGGGACGCCGGGGTATGGCGGGGAGCGGGCGACCGGTCCTACGAGGCAGCACGGGGACGCACGTCGGGCGCGGGTGCGCGAGCTGCCGGGGCGCAGGTCCGGCAGGCGGAGCAGCTCGACGCGGCCCCTGTGGCGGCCGCGGCGGTGGTCGACGGGCGGATCACGGCCGGGCACGCCGCGGTGCTCGGGAAGGTCGCGGCGACCGGGACGCCGACCCAACGTGCGCTGATCGCCGACCCGGCGGTGCAGAGGGCCCTGGTCGAGGTCGCCGAGCGCCAGGACGCGGGCACGTTCCAGGTCACCGTGGACCAGTGGGTAGCGGGGGTGGACCCCGACGGGTTCGACCGTCAGCACCAGGCGGAGCGGTGCGAGCGGTACCTGCACCTGTCCCAGTCCTCGACCGGGACGTTCCTCAAGGGGCGCCTGGACCCGATCGCCGGACACAAGGTCGCCCTGGCGTTGGAGGCGCTGTCGCCGCGGCCGGCGGAGGACGACGACCGTGACCCCGGGCAGCGGCGCGCGGACGCGCTGACAGACATGGCCGAGCACGTGCTGGCCGACCCGGGCACCAAGCCCGGCGGGCACGTCCCGCCGCAGATCACCATGATCCTCACCCCGGACACCTGGGTGGCCGCCCGGTCCGAACGCGACCGGCGACGCCGCGCAGCCGGTGCCAGCACCGTGAATAAGGCACGCACGGGCGCCCGCGTTGCCACGGGCATGCGCGCAGGCGCTGGTGGCGTGGGGCCCGTCGCCGGCGACTCAGCCGGCGACGCGGCCGGTGGCCCCGTGGCCCGCACCGAACCGGTGGCCTACCCGGCGGCGACGCTGGAGGACGGCACCCCCGTCCCGGTCAGCGAGCTCGCGGCGGCGATGTGCGACTGCGACCTCACCCGCGCCGTCATCGACGCCGACGGCACGCCCCTGGACCTGGGCCGGTCGCAGCGGCTGTTCACCGGGCAGCTGCGCAAGGTGATCATCGCCCGCGACCGCGAGTGCGGATGGCCCTCCTGCCACGCACCGGCGCGGTGGTGCCAGATCCACCACATCACCTGGTGGGACCGCGACAACGGCCCCACCTCCGCCGACAACGGCATCCTCATGTGCGGGTTCCACCACCACGAGACCCACCGGCGCGACCTGGTCATCACCCGCGCCCCCGGCACCGCAACGGCGACGTCACCGCCGGGTCGATCACCGGGCACCGCACCGCCCGGACCACTCGCCCGGGCCACCTACCGGTTCCGCGACCGCACCGGACGAGACGTCGGCACGCACCCCGGCGCCGCGCCGCCGCGGGAGCGCCACCACCCCACACCCGACGCCCCCTCTCCGGCCGTGGAGGATCCGTCCCTCGGCGGCGCCGGGCCACCCGGCACAGGGTGCGACGCAGCGCGGGTCAGCCCGCTAGCGCGGCCGACCGACGTGGCGGTACCGCGTCCACCGACGACGACCCGGCGACCCGACGAGCGACGGCCCGTCGTCGGGCGCAGCCGACCCACGGGGCGGTCGGCGGTCCCGGGGCGAAGAGGCGAACGATGAACTGGACGCCACGTGGACGACTGACCCGTTTGCCGGCGCCCGAGTGCCGAGCTCCCCGTCGAGGCACGGCTGACATGAGCGGGAGACGTGCCGAGGGGCTCGCGGGACGGGGTGCGACGGCGGTGCGCACGGCCACGCGACGGAGTCCCGCCTGCCGCCGCACGGGGCGCGCCGACGTCAGCCAGGATCCGGCCCGCACCGGCGGGTCCGATACGGCGGGGAGGCAGCGGCCTCCTCGCGCTCGCCACGTGCGGCGTGCGGGAGCTACGCCGGGTCACCCTCCGCGATCGCCACGGCGGACGCGATGCCGGCGTCGTGCGAGATCGACAGGTGGAAACGCGCCACACCGAGCTCGTCGGCGCGCGCGGCGACGGTGCCCGTCACCTCGACGACCGGCTGGGCACCGACCGTCCGGCGCACGGTCGCGTCCTGCCAGCTCATCCCGGCAGGGGCGCCGAGCGCCTTCGCGATCGCCTCCTTGGCGGCGAACCGCGCGGCGAGCGACGCGGGCGGCAGCTCGCGCTCGTCCGGCGTGAACAGGCGGTCCCGGAGCGCCGGCACCCGCTCGATGGTCGCCATGAAGCGACCGACGTCAACGACGTCGATCCCGACCCCGATGATCACGTCGGTCGCCCGCCGGTCGTCACTCGACGGTGACCGACTTCGCCAGGTTGCGCGGCTGGTCCACGTCGAGCCCGCGAGCCGTCGCGAGCTCGCACGCGAACACCTGCAGAGGGACGGTCGCGAGCAGCGGCGACAGCAGCGTCGGGCACTGCGGGACGTAGAAGACCTCGTCGGCGTACGGGGTGACGGCGTCGTCGCCGTCCTCGGCGATGACGAACGTCCGCGCCCCGCGCGCCCGGATCTCCTGGATGTTGGAGATCACCTTGGAGTGCAGCGAGTCGCGACCCCGCGGCGACGGGACGATCACGAAGACGGGCTGCCCCTCGTCGATCAGGGCGATCGGCCCGTGCTTGAGCTCACCGGCGGCGAAGCCCTCGGCGTGGATGTACGCGAGCTCCTTGAGCTTCAACGCACCTTCGAGCGCGACCGGGAAGCCGACATGCCGCCCGAGGAAGAGCACCGACGGGACGTCTGCCATCGCACGAGCCGCCTTGCGGACCTGGTCGGCACGGTCCAGCACGGTCTGGATGCGCTCGGGCATGGCGCGCAGCTGGTCGAACGTCTCGGCGATCTCGTCCGGGAACTTGTTGCCGCGCAGCTGGGCGAGGTAGAGCCCCAGGAGGTAGGCGGCGGTGATCTGCGACAGGAACGCCTTGGTCGACGCGACCGCGATCTCCGGGCCGGCGTGCGTGTACAGGACGGCGTCGGACTCGCGCGGGATGGTCGACCCGTGGGTGTTGCAGATGGCGAGCACCTTGGCGCCCTGCTCGCGGGCGTGCCGCACCGCCATGAGCGTGTCCATGGTCTCCCCCGACTGGGAGATCGCCACGACCAGCGTGCGCGGGCCCACGACCGGGTCGCGGTACCGGAACTCGTGCGCGAGCTCGACCTCGACCGGGATGCGGCACCAGTGCTCGATGGCGTACTTGGCCACGTGCCCGGCGTAGGCGGCGGTCCCACAGGCGATGACGACGATCTTGTCGATCGACCGCAGCACCGACTCGTCGATGCGCAGGTCGTCGAGCACGAGCTTGCCGTCGATGTCGGTGCGGCCGAGCAGGGTGTCCGCGACGGCCTGCGGCTGGTCGTGGATCTCCTTGTCCATGAACGACGCGAAGCCACCCTTCTCCGCGGCGGCCGTGTCCCAGTCGACCGTGTACCGGTGCGCCTGGGCGGGCACCCCGAAGAAGTCGGTGACCTGGACGTCGCCCGGGCCGAGGGTCACGACCTGGTCCTGGCCGAGCTCGAGCGCCTCGCGGGTGTGGGCGATGAACGCGGCGACGTCGCTGCCGAGGAAGTTCTCCCTCCCCGAGGCCGACCACCAGCGGGGAGTCGTGGCGCGCACCGACGACGACGTCGGGCACGTCCGCGTGGACCGCGAGCAGCGTGAAGGTGCCCTCGAGGCGCCGCGCGACGGCGCACATCGCGGCGGACAGGTCACCGGCCTCGGCGTACGCGCGGGCGAGCAGGTGGGCGGCGACCTCGGTGTCGGTCTGGGAGACGAACTCGACGCCGTCCGCCAGCAGCTCCGCCTTGAGCTGGGCGAAGTTCTCGACGATGCCGTTGTGGATGACGGCGACCGGACCCGCGACGTGCGGGTGCGCGTTGAGGTCGTTCGGGGCGCCGTGGGTCGCCCACCGCGTGTGGCCGATCGCCGCCGTCGCCGCCGGCAGCGGGGTCGCGGTGAGCTCACCGACGAGGTTCGCCAGCTTGCCGGCCTTCTTCGCGGTGCTCAGACCACCGTCGGGCGACACGAGCGCGACCCCGGCCGAGTCGTAGCCGCGGTACTCCAGACGCCGCAGTCCCTCCATGACGACCTCGAGGGGACGGCCGCTGGCCTGCTGGGTACCGACGTACCCGACGATTCCGCACATGGGCCCGAACTCTACCGGCGACCATGGGGCGCCCCCGCTGATCACGGGCCGCGGGCGGGTGAACCGTCGGGCAAGATTGCCCCGTGCCAGCCCCCGTCGACCTCACCCCGTCCACCCCCTACGTGGAGCTCGACCGGGAGGCGTGGACGCGACTGTCGGGGTCGACGCCGCTGCCGCTGACCGACGCGGACGTCGAGCACCTGCGCGGGCTCGGTGACCCCATCGACCTCGCCGAGGTCGACGCGGTGTACCGCCCGCTGTCGCGGCTGCTCACGCTCTACGTCGAGGCGACCCGGCACCTGCACCGGGCGTCGACGACCTTCCTCGGCGAGGACTCCGGAGGGACGCCCTTCGTCATCGGGGTGGCCGGCTCGGTCGCGGTGGGCAAGTCCACCACCGCACGCCTGCTGCGCGAGCTCATGGCGCGCTGGCCGCAGACCCCCGGGTTGAGCTCGTGACGACCGACGGCTTCCTGTACCCCAACGCCGAGCTGGAGCGGCGCGGCCTCATGGACCGCAAGGGGTTCCCGGAGTCCTACGACCGCCGCGCGCTGGTGCGGTTCCTGTCCAAGGTCAAGGCGGGCCGGCCCGAGGTGACCGCTCCGGTCTACGACCACCTCCGCTACGACATCGTGCCCGGCGGCGAGGTCGTCGTGCGCCGCCCGGACGTCCTCATCGTCGAGGGCCTCAACGTGCTGCAGCCGTCGCGCCCCACCGTCGAGGGCGCGTCGAGCCTGACCGTGAGTGACTTCTTCGACTTCTCCATCTACGTCGACGCGCGCACGTCCGACGTGCGCCAGTGGTACGTGGACCGGTTCCTGTCGCTGCGCCGGACGGCGTTCTCCCGGCCGGAGTCGTACTTCCGCCGCTACGCCGACCTCAGCGACGACGAGGCGGTGGCCCGGGCGGAGATGATCTGGGACTCCATCAACGCACCGAACCTCGTGCAGAACATCCTGCCCACCCGCAGCCGCGCGACCCTGGTTCTGACCAAGGGCGCGGACCACGCCGTGCAGCGCGCCCGGCTGCGCAAGGTCTGACGGCTGGTCAGACGTCGCGGGCCGGTGCGACCAGGGCAGCGGCCGGCTCACGGCGCACGGTGACCGGGGGCGAGCTCACCCGGGCACGCAGCCGTGGGCGCCCCTGCGCCCGCCCGATGGCCCAGTCCACGACGAGCCCGATGACGACCCCGCCGACGACCCCGACGACGACGGCCACCATCGGCCGGTCGTGCAGCCAGGCCCCGGCGCCGACCCCGATCGCCGTCGAGTACAGCGCCCACGAGACGGCCGCGAGCGCGGTCAGCCCGGTGAACCGGCCGCGCGGGTAGCCGACCGCGCCGGCCGTCATGTTGACCGCGACCCGCCCGACGGGGATGTAGCGGGCGCCGATGATGAACGAGGCCCCCCGGCTGGCCAGGGCGAGCTCGGCCCAGTCCAGGGTGCGCTGTGCCCGGCGGCTGCGCAGCAGCCGGGTGCTGCGCACCTTGACCCGGCGACCGATCGCGTAGGCGACCTGGTCGCCGGTGAACGCACCGGCGGCTGCGACCGCCATCACGAGCCAGAGGTTCGGCTCACCCGTCGCCATCGCGACCGCGGCCAGCGCGATGACGACCGACTCGCTGGGGACCGGTGGGAAGAACCCGTCGATCGTCGCGAACAGGTACATGGCGGCGTAGACCAGGGGGACGCCGCGAGCGCGAGGAGCCACTCCTCCAGCACGTGTCATCAGCTCCTGGTGTCGGCGTCCGGCGGGCCGGGTGCGCAGATCGCCTGCGCACGACCGCCAGCCTAGGGACGGGTGCCACCCGCGGTCATCAGGGTTTTCCCTGGTTGGCCCCGGGTTGGCCGGACGTTCACCCCGACCGGTCCGGCGACGGGGCGAACCCATCCTCACGCGCCGCCGGAGCGCTCGGCATCCGCCTCGGGGTGGATCCCGGGGGCCCGCAGGATGACTCAACCGAGGTCGAACCCGAGCACCCGGGCCGCCGTCGCGGGCGACGGCTCGGCCGCCAGTGCGGCTCCGATGCCGTCGTCGGAGGTCAGCGACCGGAGCTCGGCGCGGTCCACGTAGAGCGTGCCGTTCAGGTGGTCCGTCTCGTGCTGCACGATGCGCGCGGGCCACCCCGTGACGACCTCGTCGAGCGCCCGCCCGGTCTCGTCCTGGCCGGTCAGGTGGACCTGCCGGTGGCGTGCGACCACGGCGGCCCAGCCCCGCACGCTCAGGCAGCCCTCGTAGAACGGCACCCGCTCGTCGCCGACCGGCGTGTACCGCGGGTTGACCAGCACGCGGTACGGCAGCGGCGGGCGTTCCCGCAGCACCTGGACGCCCGGGTCCGCGACCCCCGGGTCCTCCAGGACGGCGATGGCGAGCGGGATGCCGACCTGCGGGGCCGCGAGACCCACACCGGGAGCCGCGTGCATGGTGCGGCGCATGAGGGCGAGGAGGTCCTCGAGGTCGGCGAGCTGACCGTCGTACGGGAGCGCCGGGCGTCGCAGGACGGGGTGACCGGCCTGGACGATCGGGGCGGGGTCCGGCCCGGACAGCAGGCGGTCGACCAGCTCGGCGACGCTGGGTACCCCAGACGTGCTCACGGGTCTAGAGCGCGAGCCGGGTGCGGACCACGCCGGCGAGGTCGCTCGCGATGCGCTGCGCGTCGTCCTGGCTCGCGGCCTCGACCATGACCCGCACGAGCGGCTCGGTCCCCGAGGACCGCAGCAGCACGCGCCCGGTGGTGCCGAGGGCCGCCTCGGCGTCCGCCACCGCGGCGAGCAGGGCGGGGTCGGTCGCCGACCGGCTCTTGTCGACGCCGGAGACGTTGACGAGCACCTGCGGGAGCCGCTGGACGATGCCGGCCAGCTCGGCGAGCTTCTGCCCCGTGGCCGCGACCCGGGACGCGAGCTGGAGCGCGGTGAGCACCCCGTCGCCGGTGGTCGCGTGCGCGGCCATGATGACGTGGCCGGACTGCTCCCCACCCAGGCTGTAGCCGCCCGAGCGCATCTCCTCGAGCACGTACCGGTCGCCGACGCCGGTCTCGAGCATCCGGATGCCCTGCGCCGTCATCGCCAGCTTGAGGCCGAGGTTGCTCATGACCGTCGCGACGAGCGTGTCCTGCGCCAGGGTGCCCGCGTCGCGCATCGCCACCGCGAGCACGCCCATGATCTGGTCGCCGTCGACCAGCGCACCGGTGTGGTCGACCGCGAGGCAGCGGTCCGCGTCACCGTCGAACGCCACGCCGAGGTCGGCGCCGGACGCGACCGTCACGGCCTGCAGCTGCTCGGGGTGCGTGGACCCGCACTGCTCGTTGATGTTGCGGCCGTCCGGCGAGCCGTTGATGACGACGACGTCGGCGCCGGCCTCGCGCAGCGCCTGCGGGCCGACCTCGCTGGCCGCGCCGTTGGCGCAGTCGACGGCGATGCGCAGGCCCTCGAGCGGGGTGGAGATCGAGGCCACCAGGTGCTCGACGTACTCGTCACCGGCGTGGCCGGTGTCCATCTTGATCCGCCCGACGGCAGCGCCGGTCGGGCGCTCCCACGGCTCGCGCAGCCGCGCCTCGATGGCGTCCTCGACGGCGTCGTCCAGCTTGACCCCGCCCCGGGTGAAGAACTTGATCCCGTTGTCCGGCATCGGGTTGTGCGACGCGGACAGCACGACCCCGAGGTCGGCGCCCAGCTTGCCGGTGAGGTAGGCCACGGCCGGGGTCGGCAGCACCCCGACGTTCACGACGTCGACGCCGGCGCTGGCGAGGCCGGCGGCGGTCGCGGCGGAGAGGAACTCCCCGACGCCCGCGGGTCGCGCCCGATGACGGCGCGCGGCCGGCTGTCGGCGAAGGCGCCGAGCGACCCGAGCACGTGCGCGGCGGCGACGGAGAGGTCGAGCGCGAGCTCGGCGGTCAGGTCGCGGTTGGCCACGCCTCTGACGCCGTCCGTCCCGAAGAGACGTCCCATGGGTGTGTGCTCCTGTCGTGTGCGGAGAGAGCGAGAGGTCGTGACACACCGACGGCCCCGATGGTCGTGACCATCGGGGCCGTCGGTCAGCGCGGGGCGATCAGCGCTTGGAGTACTGCGGGGCCTTGCGCGCCTTCTTGAGGCCGGCCTTCTTGCGCTCCACGACGCGGGCGTCACGGGTGAGGAAGCCGGCCTTCTTCAGGGCGGGGCGGTTGTGCTCCTCGTCGATCAGGTTGAGGGCACGCGCGATCCCCAGGCGCAGCGCGCCGGCCTGGCCGGACACACCACCGCCGGTGATGCGGGCGACGACGTCGAAGCGGCCCTCGACGTCGACGAGCGCCAGCGGGGAGTTGACGAGCTGCTGGTGCACCTTGTTCGGGAAGTACTCCTCGAGGGTGCGGCCGTTGATCTTCCACGTGCCGGTGCCGGGCACGAGGCGGACGCGGGCGACGGCCTCCTTGCGGCGGCCCAGGGCGTTGCCCGGCGCGGTGATGCTCTGGCCACGGCCCGTCGGGGCCGCGCTCTCGGAGGTGTAGCTGGTGGGCGTGTCGTCGCCCTCAAGGTCGATGTCGACCGTGGTCTCGGCCACTGGTGGTGTCCTCGCGTCCTGTGTGTACGGCTGGCGTCAGCGGGCTCAGGCCCCCTGCGCGACCTGGGTGATCTCGAAGGGCTGCGGCTGCTGGGCCGCGTGCGGGTGCTCGGAGCCGGTGTAGACCTTGAGCTTGCTCAGCTGCTGGGCGGCGAGCGAGTTCTTCGGGAGCATGCCGCGCACGGCCTTCTCCACGGCACGGTCCGGGCGCTTGTCCAGCAGCTCGGCGTACGTGACCGACCGCAGACCGCCCGGGTAGCCCGAGTGGCGGTAGGCCAGCTTGGTCTCGCGCTTGTTGCCGGTCAGCGCGACCTTGTCGGCGTTGATGACGATGACGAAGTCACCGTTGTCGACGTGGGGGGCAAAGGTCGCCTTGTGCTTGCCGCGCAGCAGGGTGGCCACCTGCGTGGCGAGGCGGCCCAGGACGACATCGGTCGCGTCGATGACGTGCCAGGTCCGCTCGACGTCGCCGGGCTTCGGGGTGTACGTGCGCACGGTCGTAAGCCTTCGTTTCGTTTAGTGAGGTCTCCGGCGCGCCCGCATGGGCGGACGACCGATGAGTGCTGGTGCGTGCGCATCCACGCGAAGGAGCCGGCGAGTGGGAGCACCGGTCCACGACGGGACGCACAACGACACACCAGAGTAGCCGCACGACTCGCGGGGGTCAAAACGCTCTGCGTCACACCCACCTCAGCGCGCGCGGCGCACCCGGCCGGCGTCCCACACCGGCTCCGGCGTCTCGACGACGTCGCCGTCGGCCCCGAAGACCAGGAAGCGGTCGAACCCCGGGCGAACCAGCGGTCGTGGGTCACCGCGAGCACCGTGCCCTCGAACGCCGCGAGCCCCGCCTCGAGCGCCTCCGCCGAGTGCAGGTCGAGGTTGTCGGTCGGCTCGTCCAGGAGCAGCAGGGTGGCCCCGCCGAGCTCGAGCAGCAGGATCTGGAACCGCGCCTGCTGCCCGCCGGAGAGCGTGTCGTACGCCTGCTCGGCCGCGGCGACGAGCTCGTACCGGTCGAGGGCCTTGCTGGCCGCCTCCCGGCCGATCCCGGACCGGCGCTCGTCACCGCGGTGCAGGATCTCCAGGAGCGTGCGGCCCGTCAGCTCGGGGTGGGCGTGGTTCTGCGCGAACCAGCCGGGACGCACGCGCGAGCCCAGCACGACGCGTCCGGTGTGCGCGACCGGCGCGACGACGGCGTCGCCGGCCGGCTCGTGCTCCCGGTCGGGGTCCGACCCGCCCGCGGCGAGCAGCCGCAGGAAGTGGGACTTGCCCGACCCGTTGGAGCCCAGGACGGCGACGCGCTCGCCGAACCACACCTCGAGGTCGAACGGGTGCATGAGGCCGGTCAGCGCCAGCGCGGTCGCGACGACGGCGCGCTTGGCGGTCCGGCCGCCGGTCAGGCGCACGCGGACGTTCTGCTCGCGGGCGACGACCTGCGGCGGCCCGGCCTCCTCGAACTTGCGCAGGCGGGTCTGCGCGGCCGAGTAGCGCGACGCGAGCCCGTCGTTGAAGGCCGCCTTGTTCTTCAGCGTGTGGACGAGCTCCTTGAGCTTGGCGTGCTCCTCCTCCCACCGGCGCAGCAGCTCCTCGAGCCGGGACCGCCGGTCCTCCCGGGCCGCACCGAAGGTGAGGAACCCGCCCCCGTGCACCCACACCGTCGACCCCGCGGGGGTCGGCTCGACGCTGGCCACCTGGGTCGCGGTGCGGGAGAGCAGCTCGCGGTCGTGGCTCACGTACAGGACGGTCTTCGGGCTCGCGGCGAGCTCGCGCTCGAGCCAGCGCTTGGTCGGCACGTCGAGGTAGTTGTCCGGCTCGTCCAGCAGCAGGACCTCCTCCGGGCCGCGCAGCAGCGCCTCGAGGACGAGCCGCTTCTGCTCGCCGCCGGACAGCGTGCGGACCTCCCGGAACTGCGCCCGCTCGAACGGCACTGACAGCACGGTGTCGGTGACCTGGTCCCAGCCCGCCTCGGCCTCGTACCCGCCCACGTCGGCCCAGTCGACGAGCGCCGTCGCGTAGCGCATCTGCGCGGGCTCGTCGTCGACCTCCATGATCGCGAGCTCGGCCGCGGCGAGCTCGGCCGCCGCGTCCCGGACGGCGGCGGGGGCGAGGGACGCGAGCAGGTCCCGGACCGACCGGTCGTCGTCGATCCGGCCGACGAACTGGCGCATGACCGCGAGCCCACCGCTGCGCGCGACCGTGCCGGCGTGCGGCGCGACGTCGCCGGCGACGATGCGCAGGAGCGTCGTCTTGCCCGCCCCGTTCGGCCCGACCAGGGCGACCTTGGCGCCGTCCCCGACCCGCAGGTCGACCTCGTCCAGGAGCGGGCGGCCGTCCGGGAGCCAGAAGCTGACGGAGCTGATGTCGACGTGTCCCACCGCCCCAGTGTGGTGGATGTGCGGCGCCGCCGACGACGCCCGGGGACCTCGCATGGCGAAGTGCGGGAGCCGGTGCCACCGTGGAGTCATGAGCACCATGGACGACACACCAGCCACCAGCACGGACGCGGCCACCGGCACCGAGGGCGACAGCAACCAGATCCCCGGTGAGGACTCGATGTCCGGCGGCAGCCCCGACGAGCTGCTCGACCTGGGCACGTCCCCGCCCGAGCGCGACCGCAGCAACCACTTCGGCGAGACGGCGTGGGAGGAGGTGCACGGCGAGACGCTCGACCAGCGCGTCGCGCAGGAGGAGCCCGAGATCTGGGACGCGCCGGAGAAGGGCGCGACCCAGCCCGACCGCGCCGGGCGCCTGGTCGCCGACGGCGACGCCGTCGAGAGCGGCGGCACCGACATGTTCGCGACCGACGCCGGGATCGACGGCGGCGCGGCGAGCGCCGAGGAGGCGGCCGTGCGCGTCGTGGAGGACCCGGACGTCTGAGGTCCGGCGGACGGCGGCCGGTCCGCGGGGTCACCCCGCGGGCCGGCCGCCGCCGTGCCCGGGGTCGAGCGCGACCCGCACCGCCCGCGTCTGCCGGGCCCGGGCGTCCAGCTCGTCGTCCGGGGGTAGGTGACCTCCTCCAGCGTGAGCCCGTGCGCGGGCACGACGGCGCCGCCCGCGTCCCGGCGCCGACCCGCGAGGAGGGCAGCGGGCCAGTCCACCGGGCGCCGTCCCTCCCCCACGGCGATCGACGCGCCCACGAGTGCCCGGACCATGCTGTGGCAGAACGCGTCCGCCTGGACGGCCGCGACGACCAGCCCGGCGTCCGGGCCGTGGGCCGGTCGGTCCCAGTCGAGCACCTCGAGCGTGCGGACGGTCGTGGCGCCCTCCCGCGGCTTGCAGAACGCCGCGAAGTCGTGGTGCCCGACGAGCGCCCGCGCGGCGTCGTGCATCGCGGTGGCCTCCAGGGGGCGCGGGTGCCACAGCACGTGCGCGCGGCGCAGCGGGTCGCGCAGCGCCGCGTCGTCGGCGATCCGGTAGGCGTACCGCCGCCGCAGCGCGGAGAAGCGGGCGTCGAACCCGGCCGGTGCGACCCCCGTGCGGTGGACGACGACGTCGCGCGGCAGGACCCCGGTCAGCCGCGCCACGAGCGCGACGCCCGGCGCCCGGTCGGAGCGCCCCGTGACGTCCCGCCACGCCTCGTCGTCGAGATCCACGTGCGCGACCTGTCCGCGGGCGTGCACGCCCGCGTCGGTCCGCCCGGCGACCGTGATTCGCGGCGCGTCACGACGCAGCACCGTGCCGAGCGCCTGCTCGAGGGTGCCCTGCACGGTGCGCAGACCGGGCTGACGCGCCCACCCGGCGAAGTCGGTGCCGTCGTAGGACAGGTCGAGTCGGATGCGAGGCACCGCCACAACCTACGCACCCTCTCCGGGTACCGTCGGGACGGTGTCCACTCCTCCCTCGAGCACCGCGCACACCCTCGCCGTCGACTGCGGTGGCGGCGGCATCAAGGCGTCGGTGCTGGACGCCGCCGGGACCCTGCGGGCGCCCGCGGTCCGCGTGCCCACGCCCTACCCCCTGCCGCCGGAGCGGCTCCTCGAGACGATCGCGGGCATCGCGGCGGACCTGCCACCCGCCGACCGCGCGACCGTCGGGATGCCGGGGATGATCCGGCACGGGGTCGTCGTGGCGACCCCGCACTACATCACCCGCTCCGGACCGCACAGCCGCGTGCTGCCCGAGCTCGTCGACGCGTGGACGGACTTCGACATGGAGGCCGCCGTCGCGCGCACGCTGGGGGTCCCCGCGCTCGTCCTCAACGACGCCGAGGTGCACGGTGCGGGCGTCGTCGCCGGCAGCGGCCTGGAGCTCGTCCTGACGGTCGGCACGGGGCTCGGGTCCGCCCTGTTCGACGGCGGCCGCCTCGCCCCGCACCTCGAGCTGTCCCACGCGCCGGTGCGGTGGGGCACGAGCTACGACACGTTCATCGGTGAGGTGGAGCGCGCGCGGCTGGGCGACGCCCTGTGGTCGCGCCGCGTCCGGCGGGTCGTCGAGGGCCTGCGGCCCGTGTTCCTCTGGGACCGCCTGTACCTCGGTGGCGGCAACTCCCGCCGGCTCACCCCGCAGGTGCTCGCGCGCCTCGGGGACGACGTCGTCGTCGTGCCCAACTCCGCGGGCATCGTGGGCGGGGTGCGGGCCTGGAGCCTGCGCTAGCCACCCACGACGTCGAGCGCCTCGAGCAGCACGCGCGAGAACCCGACCGGCTGGTCGAGGCTGGCCAGGTGACGCGCACCGCGCAGCACGACGAGGCGCCCGTCGCGGCAGGCCCGCAGGAACCGGCGCTCCTCGGAGCGGAAGTGGTCCCACCGGCCGTTGACGATCCACACCGGGGCCTGGACGCGTGCCAGGTCCTCGACCGGGCGCGACCGGCCGATCTCCCGCAGGACGTCGTCCATGACGTCGAGCGCGTAGCCACCGGCGCCCACGTCGGCGGCGGCCTCGGCCGCGAGCGTGAGGTCGACCATGAGCTGGTTGAGGCCGGCGCCCGCGTCCGGCAGCCGGCCGATGCCGCGCGCGAGCAGCACCCACCCGTGGACCACCGCCGCGAGCGGACGGGTCGAGCAGTCCGCGGCGACCAGCCCGG
This sequence comes from Cellulomonas sp. ATA003, assembly GCF_031582905.1. Classification (NCBI taxonomy): domain Bacteria; kingdom Bacillati; phylum Actinomycetota; class Actinomycetes; order Micrococcales; family Cellulomonadaceae; genus Cellulomonas; species Cellulomonas sp. ATA003. The sequence continues at coordinate 309,128 of NZ_CP133990.1, read as the reverse complement.
CGACCTGCTCGGGGCGCCGCGCCGCGTGCGCGATCGCGACGTACCCGCCGAGCGACAGGCCGACGACCAGGGCGCGCCCGCCGACGTCGTCGACCGTGGCGGCGACGCGGTCGACCGCACCGTCCAGCGTGAACCGCTGGCCGCGCAGGGTGCCGTGCCCGGGCAGGTCGACGGCCACCGCCCGGTGACCCGCGCGTTCCAGCGCGGCCACCTGCGCGCGCCACATGGTCGCGGACGTGCGGACGCCGTGCACGAGGACCACCGGGAGACCGCCCATGGCGGCGACCCTACGACGGGACGACGAAGGGCCCGGAACCGAGAGGTGATCTCGGTGCCGGGCCCTCCAGGTCGCTCCCGTCAGGCCTTGTCGGCCTCGGGGGCAGCGGCAGCCTCGTCGGCTGCCGCGGTCTCGTCGGTCGCCGCGTCGTCGGACACGACGACGTCCTCGGCCACCTCGGCGTCGCCGACCACGACGGACTCGTCGGCCTCGACCGCGGTCTCGTCCACGGCGGGCGCGGCAGCGGCCGTCGGCGCAGCGGCTCGGCGCGTCGCGCCCTCGGCCTCGCGCACGGTCGCCTGCTTGGCGCTCAGCGGCTCCAGCACGAGCTCGATGACCGCCATGGGGGCGTTGTCGCCCTTGCGCGGACCGATCTTCGTGATGCGCGTGTAGCCGCCCTGACGCTCGGCCACGGCCGGCGCGATCTCCGTGAAGAGGGTGTGCACGACACCCTTGTCCCGGACGACCGTCATGACCCGACGACGCGCGTGCAGGTCACCGCGCTTGGCGAACGTGATGAGGCGCTCGGCCAGGGGGCGCAGGCGCTTGGCCTTGGCCTCCGTGGTGGTGATCCGCTTGTGCTCGAACAGGCTGGTGGCCAGGTTCGCCAGCATCAGCCGCTCGTGCGCCGGACCGCCACCGAGCCGGGGACCCTTGGTGGGCGTGGGCATCGTCTAACTCCTCAAGTCTGGAAAGGTGATGGGTGGTCGGGCGCCGAGGCGCCGTCGGCCCCGCGTCAGTACTGCTGGGGCTCGTCCTCGGTGAACTCGGCCTCGTCGCCGTCGTAGTACCCGGCGGCCTGCGTGGGGTCGAAGTCCAGCGGGCTGTCCTTGAGGGACAGACCCAGCTCGGCGAGCTTCTCCTTGACCTCGGTGATCGACTTCGCACCGAAGTTCCGGATGTCCAGCAGGTCGGCCTCGCTGCGGGCGACGAGCTCACCCACGGTGTGGATGCCCTCACGCTTGAGGCAGTTGTACGACCTGATGGTGAGCTGCAGCTCCTCCACCGGCAGGGCGAGGTCGGCGGCGAGCGCGGCGTCCGTCGGCGACGGCCCGATCTCGATGCCCTCGGCCTCGACGTTGAGCTCACGGGCCAGCCCGAAGAGCTCGACGAGCGTCTTGCCGGCCGAGGCCAGCGCGTCACGGGGCGCGATCGCGCTCTTCGTCTCGACGTCGACGATGAGCTTGTCGAAGTCCGTGCGCTGCTCGACACGGGTCGCCTCGACCTTGTAGGTCACCTTGAGGACCGGCGAGTAGATCGAGTCGACCGGGACGCGGCCGATCTCGGCGTCGTAGGACTTGTTCTGCTGCGCGGAGACGTACCCGCGGCCACGCTCGACGGTCAGCTCGATCTCGAGCTTGCCCTTCTCGTTCAGCGTCGCGATGTGCAGGTCCGGGTTGTGCACCTCGACACCGGCCGGCGGGACGATGTCCGCACCGGTGACCGCGCCGGAGCCCTGCTTGCGCAGGTACATCACGACGGGCTCGTCGTTCTCCGAGGAGACGACGAGGTTCTTGATGTTGAGGATGATCTCGGTGACGTCCTCCTTCACCCCCGGGACGGTGGTGAACTCGTGCAGGACGCCGTCGATCCGGATGGACGTGACCGCGGCACCCGGGATGGAGGAGAGCAGGGTCCGGCGCAGCGAGTTGCCGAGCGTGTAGCCGAAGCCCGGCTCGAGCGGCTCGATGGAGAACCGCGAGCGACGCTCGGAGATGACCTCTTCGGTCAGGGTGGGGCGCTGTGCGATGAGCACTTTTCTGGGTTCCTCTCAGCGGGCGTCCGCCATATGACGCGTCCGCGGTGGTGCGTGCCCGCCGGGTATCTGTCCACCCGGGGCGGGCGTCATGCGCAGGTCCGGCGACGGGCGGGCCCGCGTCGGAAGGTCGGTCCGGCTCACGCCGGCGGGCGCACCGGGCCGGTCGTCCAGGCCCGGCGCGCTCGCGGGGTGATCAGACGCGGCGGCGCTTCGGCGGGCGGCAGCCGTTGTGCGCCTGGGGCGTCACGTCGGAGATCGAGCCGACCTCGAGGCCGGTCGCCTGCAGCGAGCGGATCGCGGTCTCGCGGCCGGAGCCGGGACCCTTGACGAAGACGTCGACCTTCTTCATGCCGTGCTCCTGGGCACGGCGCGCGGCGGCCTCGGCGGCGAGCTGCGCCGCGAACGGGGTCGACTTGCGCGACCCCTTGAAGCCGACCTGGCCGGACGAGGCCCAGGCGATCACGGCACCGGACGGGTCCGTGATCGACACGATGGTGTTGTTGAAGGTGCTCTTGATGTGCGCCTGGCCGTGGGAGACGTTCTTCTTCTCCTTGCGGCGCGGCTTGCGCACGGCGGTACGGGACTTGGGAGGCATGTCTGTTCTCTCTCGCTTCGAGGTCGGCGGTCCGTGGGCCGCGCGCTCGGGTGACTCACCCGGTGCGGCGGCGCAGCACGGCTACTTGCGACCGGCCTTCTTCTTGCCGGCGACGGTGCGCTTGGGGCCCTTGCGGGTACGCGCGTTGGTCTTGGTGCGCTGACCGCGCACCGGGAGGCCGCGGCGGTGGCGGATGCCCTCGTAGCTGCCGATCTCGACCTTGCGACGGATGTCCGCGGCGACCTCGCGCCGCAGGTCACCCTCGAGCTTGAAGCTGCCCTCGAGGTAGTCGCGCAGGGCGACCAGCTCGGCGTCGCCGAGGTCCCTCACGCGGACGTCGGGGCTGATGCCCGTCGCCGCCAGGGTCTGCTGTGCGCGGGTACGACCCACGCCGTAGATGTAGGTGAGCGCGATCTCCAGCCGCTTCTCGCGGGGGAGGTCGACGCCGACAAGACGTGCCATCTCTCGGTGTCTCCTGTACTGCGTCGGAGGTCTGCCGCACCGCCCTCCCGCGTCGTTCCGCGGGCCCCGGCCTCCGACCGGGGGTTCTGCGCCGCGTCCCGCGAGGGACTACGGCGTAGTGGCTGTGCGCTGGTGGGTCGCCCTCAGGTCGAGGGTCCCCCGGGTTCTCGCTCGAACGGGCCGAGCGTCAGGACGTCAGCCCTGGCGCTGCTTGTGGCGCAGGTTCTCGCAGATCACCATGACGCGACCGTGCCGGCGGATGACCTTGCACTTGTCGCAGATCTTCTTGACGCTGGGCTTGACCTTCATCGGTGTTCCTTCGCCGCCGCGACCGTGCCCGCACCGCAGGACGGCGCGAGAGCAGGCGGCATGATCGAGTGGTGGTTACTTGTAGCGGTAGACGATCCGGCCGCGGGACAGGTCGTACGGGCTCAGCTCAACGACCACCCGGTCCTCGGGGAGGATCCGGATGTAGTGCTGACGCATCTTGCCCGAGATGTGGGCGAGCACCTTGTGGCCGTTGGCCAGCTCCACGCGAAACATCGCGTTCGGCAGGGCCTCGACAACGCTGCCCTCGATCTCGATGACACCGTCCTTCTTTGCCATATCCTCCGCTAACTCTCGGTTTGCAACGACTTCCACCCCCACCCGGGCAGGTCGACGGACCGGCGGCTGGCAGTGGGAAGGACGTGTGCAGTGCAGCAGGCACACGCCCAACGGTCGATCCTACGCTATGAGCACCCGCCGGGGAACCGGCCACGCCGTGTGACGTGCCGCTCAGACCTCGAGCGCCACGACCTCGACGCCGAGCTCGGCGAGCCGCGCCGCGCCGCCGTCGTGGGCGGTGAGGACGGTGATGCCGCCGGCCAGCACCGCGACGGAGTGCTCCCAGTGGCCGGCGCGCGAGCCGTCCGCCGTCACGACCGTCCAGTCGTCCTCGAGCACCCGGCTCGCCTGGCTGCCACGCACGAGCATCGGCTCCACTGCGAGGCACATGCCCGGCTTGAGCCGGGCGCCACGGTCGCGCGTGCGGTAGTTGAGGACCTCGGGCGGCTGGTGCATCGCGCTGCCGATCCCGTGACCGACGTACTCCTGCACGACGCCGTACCGCGACCCACCGTTCGCACCGGCGGCGGCCGCCCCGTCGACGACGTCCTCGACGGCCTCCCCCACGGCCCCGAGCCGGTCGGCACCGGCGAGCGCGGCGATCCCGGCCCACATCGCGCGCTCCGTCGTCGCGGCGAGCTCGACGTCGAGCGGGTCGGCGTCGTCGAGCACCACGGTCATCGCCGAGTCGCCGTGCCACCCCTCGACGATCGCACCGCAGTCCACCGACACCACGTCACCCGGTGCCAGCACCCGGGGCCCCGGGATGCCGTGCACGATCTCGTCGTTGACCGAGACGCACAGCGTCGCGGGGAAGCCGTGGTACCCGAGGAACGACGGCGTCGCGCCGGCGGACCGGATGACGTCCGCCGCGACCGCGTCGAGGTCCGCCGTCGTCAGCCCCGGACGCATCTCGGCGCGCACCGCGGCCAGCGCGTCGGCGACCACGAGCCCGGCGCGTCGCATGAGGAGCACCTGCTCCGGCGTCTTGTACTCGATCCGGTCGCGTCCGAACATCACGGGTCCCGGGCGTCAGCCGACGCGGGACGCGAGCGCGGCCATCAGCCGCTCGGTCACGTCGTCGACGTCCCCGATGCCGTCGACCGCGACGAGCAGCCCGCGCTCGGCATAGGCGTCGGTGAGCGGCGCGGTCTGCTCGGCGTAGATCGCGAGGCGCCGCGAGATGGCCTCCTCGGTGTCGTCCGCACGGCCCTCGACGACGGCGCGCCGGGCCAGCCGGGCGAGGAGCTCGTCCCGGTCGGCGGACAGCTCGACGACGGCGTCCAGGGTTACGCCGCGCTCCGCCAGGACGGCGTCGAGCGCCTCGACCTGGGCCGCGTTGCGCGGGTACCCGTCGAGGATGAACCCCTCGGCGGTGTCGGCCTCGGCGAGCCGGTCGCGGACCATCGCGTTGGTGAGGGAGTCCGGGACCAGGTCGCCGGCGTCCATGATCGCCTTCGCCTGGTTGCCGAGCTCGGTCCCGCCCTTGACGTTGGCCCGGAAGATGTCGCCGGTGGAGATCGCGGGGACGCCGAGGCGCTCGGCGAGCCGGGCCGCCTGGGTGCCCTTCCCGGAGCCCTGCGGACCCATGATGATCAGTCGCGCGCTCATCGGAGGAACCCTTCGTAGTGCCGCTGCTGCAGCTGGGACTCGATCTGCTTGACGGTCTCGAGGCCGACGCCGACGACGATGAGGATCGACGCGCCGCCGAGCGGGATGGCCTGGGTGACGTCGAGCAGGATGAAGACGATGGTCATGACCAGCGCCACGAGCGCGAGGTACACCGAGCCCGCGGCCGTGATCCGCGAGATCACGTAGGACAGGTACTCCGCGGTCGGTCGACCGGCCCGGATGCCGGGGATGAACCCGCCGTACTTCTTCATGTTGTCCGCGACCTCGTCCGGGTTGAACGTGATCGCCGTGTAGAAGTAGCAGAAGAAGATGATCAGGACGACGTAGATCGCCAGGTGCAGCGGCGCGTCCGCGGGGACCAGGTGGACGGCGACCCACTGGACCCAGCCGGCGGTCTGGTCGCCGAACTGCGCGAGCAGGCCCGGGACGGCGAGCAGCGACGACGCGAAGATGATCGGGATGACCCCGGCCATGTTGATCTTGATCGGGATGTAGGTGCTCGAGCCGCCGTACATGCGGCGTCCGACCATGCGCTTGGCGTACTGCACGGGGATGCGGCGCTGCGACTGCTCGACGAAGACGACGAGGGCGATCACCACGACGATCACGGCGAGGACGATGAGGAACTTCGCGATGCCGCCGTCGCCACCGGCGATGGACCACAGCGCGGTGGGGAAGCTCGCGGCGATCGACGTGAAGATGAGCAGCGACATGCCGTTGCCGATGCCGCGCTCGGAGATGAGCTCACCGAGCCACATGATCAGGCCCGTGCCGGCCGTCATGGTCAGGACCATGAGGAGCGTCGTGGCGATGCCGGAGTCCGGGATGACGTCCACGGTGCACCCGGGGAACAGCCCGCCGTTGCGGGCGACCGTGATGACGGTCGTCGACTGCAGGATGGCGAGGCCGATGGTCAGGTACCGCGTGTACTGCGTGAGCTTCGCGGTGCCGGACTGACCTTCCTTGTGCAGCGCCTCGAACCGCGGGATGACCACACGCAGCAGCTGCACGATGATGCTCGCCGTGATGTACGGCATGATCCCCAGCGCGAACACCGACAGCTGCAGGAGCGCCCCGCCGCTGAACAGGTTGACCAGCCCGAGCAGGTCGTTGCCGCCCGCGCTCTCGTCGATGCACGTCTGCACGTTCGGGTAGGAGACCCCGGGTGTCGGGAGGAACGACCCGAGCCGGAAGACCGCCATGATGGCGATCGTGAAGAGCAGCTTGCGCCGCAGGTCGGGCGTCCTGAACGCCCGCACGAATGCGCTGAGCACCGATCCTCCTGCTCCGCCTGGCGGCGGTGTGTGTCTCGTGTCCCGGCGGCGCCGGTCCATCTGTGCGTGCGTCCGGGGCGGACGCAGGGGCCATCCTCACGGATCATCGCCCGGATGCGAAAACGGGGTCGGAGGGACGAGTGCCCCTCCGACCCCGTCCTGGCGTGGTCAGTCCTGCTCGACGGACCCGCCGGCAGCGACGATCTTCTCCTTGGCGGACGCCGAGAAGGCGTCCACCGCGACCGTGAGGGCCACGGTGATCTCGCCGGTCCCGAGCACCTTGACCGGCTGACCCTTGCGGACCGCCCCCTTGGCGACGAGATCGGCGACCGTGACCTGGCCACCGGCCGGGTACAGCTCCGCCAGCTTGTCCAGGTTGACGACCTGGTACTCGGTGCGGAACGGGTTCTTGAACCCGCGGAGCTTGGGCAGACGCATGTGCAGCGGCATCTGGCCACCCTCGAAGCCGGCCGGGACCTGGTACCGGGCACTGGTGCCCTTGGTCCCGCGACCGGCCGTCTTGCCCTTGGACGCCTCACCACGACCCACGCGGGTCTTGGCGGTCTTGGCACCCGGGGCCGGACGCAGGTGGTGCACCTTGAGGGTGCCGCCCGCGCCGGCGGTGGTCTTGCCGGCCTTGGCCGGCGTCTCCTGGGTGTTCTCGCTCATCACTCGACCTCCTCGACCGCGACGAGGTGGATCACCGTCTGGACCATGCCCCGGATCTCCGGACGGTCCTCCTTGACGACGACGTCACCGATGCGCTTCAGCCCGAGGGTCCGCAGCGTGTCGCGCTGGTTCTGCTTGCCGCCGATGGCGGACTTGGTCTGGGTCACCTTGAGGCGGGCCATCACGCACCCACCTTCGCGGCGGTCCCGGCTGCCCGGGCCCGCAGCAGCGGCGCCGGAGCGACGTGCTCGAGCGACAGACCACGGCGCGCCGCGACGGCCTCCGGCTCCTCGAGCCCCTGCAGCGCCGCCACCGTGGCGTGCACGATGTTGATGGCGTTGGTGGAGCCGAGGGACTTGCTGAGGATGTCGTGCACGCCGGCGCACTCGAGCACCGCACGCACCGGACCACCGGCGATGACACCGGTACCGGGGGACGCGGGACGCAGGAACACGACGCCGGCCGCGGCCTCACCCTGGATGGGGTGCGGGATGGTGCCCTGGATGCGGGGGACCCGGAAGAAGTTCTTCTTGGCCTCCTCGACACCCTTGGCGATCGCCGCGGGCACCTCCTTGGCCTTGCCGTAGCCCACGCCGACGGTGCCGTCGCCGTCACCCACCACGACGAGCGCGGTGAAGCTGAAGCGGCGTCCGCCCTTGACGACCTTGGACACGCGGTTGATCGTCACGACGCGCTCGAGGAACTGGCTCTTCTCGGGAGCGTCCCGGCGTCCGCCGTCACGGCGTCCGCCGTCACGACGGTCGCCGCCGCCGCCGGCGCCGCCCGCGGGCGCGCCGGTGTTGCTGCGCTGAGGAGCAGCCATCAGTGAATCCTCTTCTTCCGTACGGAGGTGGTGGTCGTCACAGGGCCAGTCCGCCTTCGCGGGCCCCGTCGGCGACTGCTGCCACCCGGCCGTGGTACTTGTTGCCGCCGCGGTCGAACACGACCGCGTCGACGCCGGCAGCCTTGGCACGCTCGGCGACGAGCTCACCGACGCGACGCGCCTTGGCGGTCTTGTCCGCGCCGAGGGCGCGCAGGTCGGCCTCGAGCGTCGAGGCGGACGCGACGGTCCGCCCGACCGTGTCGTCGACGACCTGGGCCGTCATGTGCCGGGTGGACCGGGTGACGACGAGGCGAGGACGGACGGCCGTGCCGCTGACCTTCTTGCGGACACGCAGGTGACGACGGGCGCGGCTGATCGCCTTGCCCTTGCCCATGATCTTGAGAGCCATCGCTTACTTCCCAGCCTTTCCGACCTTGCGCCGGACGACCTCGCCGGCGTAACGCACACCCTTGCCCTTGTACGGCTCGGGCTTGCGGATCTTGCGGATGTTGGCTGCGACCTCGCCGACCTGCTGCTTGTCGATGCCGCTGACCGAGAAGCGGGTCGGGGCCTCGACGGCGAACGTGATGCCGGCGGGCGGCGCGACGTTCACCGGGTGGCTGAAGCCGAGCGCGAACTCGAGCGTGTCGCCCCTGGCGGTGACGCGGTACCCGGTGCCAACGATCTCGAGGCGCTTGGTGTAGCCCTCGGTGACGCCGGTGATCAGGTTGGCGAGCAGCGTGCGGGTCAGGCCATGCAGCGAGCGCGACTCGCGCTCGTCGTCCGGACGGGACACCACGAGGGCACCGTCCTCCTGGACGACCTGGATAGGGGACGCCACGGTGTGGGTCAGGGCGCCCTTGGGGCCGTTGACCGTCACCACGCGTCCGTCGATCGTGACGTCCACGCCGGTGGGGACCGGGACGGGGACTCTGCCGATACGAGACATGGCTAGCTCCTTTCCGTCTCGGACTTACCAGACGTAGGCGAGGACTTCCCCACCCACGCCCTTCTTGGCGGCCTGCTTATCGGTGAGGAGGCCGGAGGACGTGGACAGGATCGCCACGCCGAGGCCGCCGAGCACCTTGGGCAGGTTGGTCGACTTGGCGTACACGCGCAGGCCCGGCTTGGACACGCGGCGCACACCGGCGAGCGAGCGCTCGCGGTTGGGGCCGTACTTGAGCTCGATGGTGAGGTACTGCCCCACCGGGGCGTCCTCGACCTTCCAGCCGGCGATGTAGCCCTCGGCCTGGAGGATCTCCGCGATGTGCGACTTCAGCTTCGAGAACGGCATGGTCACCGTGTCGTGGTGCGCCGAGTTCGCGTTCCGCAGACGCGTCAGCATGTCTGCGATCGGGTCGGTCATGGTCATGTGGGCTTAGCCCTTCCTCGCCGGGGTATCCGGGACCGCGATGCGGTTGGCCCGGACCAGCGGCGTAGTTGTTACCAGCTGCTCTTGGTGACGCCGGGGAGCTCGCCGGCGTGCGCCATCTGGCGCACGCAGATCCGGCAGAGCCCGAACTTGCGGTACACGGAGTGCGGACGTCCGCACCGCTGGCACCGGGTGTAGGCGCGCACCTTGAACTTCGGCGTCTTGGCGGCCTTCTGGATCAGGGCGGTCTTCGCCATGTCAGTCCTCCTTGAAGGGGAAGCCGAGACGCTTCAGCAGCGAGCGGCCCTCTGCGTCGGTGGTCGCGGTGGTGACGACGGTGATGTCCATCCCACGCACGCGGTCGATCTTGTCCTGGTCGATCTCGTGGAACATCGACTGCTCCGTGAGGCCGAACGTGTAGTTGCCGTGGCCGTCGAACTGCTTGGGCGACAGGCCGCGGAAGTCACGGATGCGCGGCAGGGCCGTGGACAGCAGGCGGTCCAGGAACTCCCACATCCGGTCGCCGCGCAGCGTCACGTGGGCGCCGATCGGCATGCCCTCGCGCAACTTGAACTGGGCGATCGACTTGCGGGCCTTGGTGACCTGCGGCTTCTGGCCGGTGATCGCGGTGAGGTCCCGGATCGCACCGTCGATGAGCTTGGAGTCCTTGGCGGCCTCGCCGACACCCATGTTGACGACGACCTTGGTCAGTCGCGCCACCTGGTTGACGTTGACGTGGCCGAACTCGGTGAGGAGCTCCGGGGCGATCGCGTCGGCGTACCGGGCCTTGAGGCGGGGCACGGGGCGCGCGAACTGGTCGCGCGCGGTGTCCCCGCCGGTGGTGACCGTGCTCTCGGTGGTCATCAGATGTCCTTCCCGGAGCGCTTGGCCACGCGGACCCGCACGGTCTTCGTCCGACCGTCACGCTCGACTTCCTCGGTGCGGTACCCGACCCGGGTGCCCTTCTTGGTCTCCGGGTCGACGACCATCACGTTGCTGATGTGGATCGGGGCCTCGACGGTCTCGATGCCACCGGTCCGCGTGCCGCGCTGGGTCTGGCCGGCCTTGACGTGCTTGGTGACCCGCTGGACGCCTTCGACGACGACGCGCTGCGTCTCGACGAGGACCTCCAGGACACGGCCTTCCTTGCCCTTGTCGCGGCCAGAGATGACGACCACGAGGTCGCCCTTCTTGATCTTCGCCATGGTCAGAGCACCTCCGGAGCCAGCGAGATGATCCGCATGAACTTCTTGTCGCGAAGCTCACGGCCCACCGGGCCGAAGATGCGGGTCCCACGGGGGTCGCCGTCGTTCTTGAGGATCACGGCGGCGTTCTCGTCGAACTTGATGTACGAGCCGTCGGGACGCCGACGCTCCTTGCGGGTACGGACGATGACCGCCTTGACGACGTCGCCCTTCTTGACGTTGCCGCCGGGGATCGCGTCCTTGACGGTGGCGACGATGACGTCACCGATTCCGGCGTAGCGACGTCCCGAACCACCGAGAACACGGATGCAGAGGATCTCCTTGGCACCCGTGTTGTCGGCGACCCGAAGTCGCGACTCCTGCTGGATCATGTACCTACTCCTGTCGTCTGCCGGTTCTCGAGCCCTGCTGGGGGATCTGAGCCTGGCCGAACGGATAGCTGCCGTCATGCACCCGGGGCCGGTGGTGGAACCCGTGGTCCCACCACCGCATTCCCCGGGGGCAACTGAGTACTGCTGGCCTACTTGGCCTTCTCGAGGACCTCGACCACGCGCCACCGCTTGGTGGCGGAGAGCGGTCGCGTCTCCATGATGAGGACGAGGTCGCCGATCCCGGCCGCGTTGGCCTCGTCGTGCGCCTTGACCTTGCTCGTGCGCCGGATGACCTTGCCGTAGAGCGGGTGCTTGACCCGGTCCTCGACCTCCACCACGACGGTCTTCTGCATCTTGTCGCTGACCACGTAGCCACGCCGCGTCTTGCGGTCGGGACGGCGCTCAGCGCTCTCGGGGGCCGCGGTCACGGCGCCCTCCTGGGTTTCGCTCATGGTCGACCTCACTCGCTCGCGCTCGGGGCAGTACGGATGCCGAGCTCGCGCTCACGCAGGATCGTGTAGATCCGCGCGATGTCGCGGCGCACGGCCTTGAGCCGCCCGTGGCTCTCGAGCTGACCGGTGGCCGACTGGAAGCGCAGGTTGAACAGCTCCTCCTTGGCCTTCTTCAGCTCGGCGACGAGTCGCTCGTCGTCGAAGCCGTCCAGCTCGTCGGGGGCGAGCTCCTTGGTTCCGATAGCCATCAGTTGCCACCACCCTCGCGGACCACGAAACGGGTCTTCATCGGGAGCTTGTGCTGGGCGCGGCGCATGGCCTCGCGAGCCAGCGGCTCCGGGACACCGGCGAGCTCGAACATCACTCGGCCGGGCTTGACGTTGGCGATCCACCACTCGGGCGAACCCTTACCCGAACCCATGCGGGTCTCCGCCGGCTTCTTGGTGAGCGGGCGGTCCGGGTAGATGTTGATCCAGACCTTGCCACCACGCTTGATGTGGCGGGTCATGGCGATACGAGCAGCCTCGATCTGGCGGTTGGTGACGTAGGCCGGCTCGAGAGCCTGGATGCCGTACTCACCGAACGAGATCACGGTGCCACCGGTCGCGGCGCCGGAGCGCCCCGGGTGGTGCTGCTTGCGGTGCTTCAGCCTGCGCGGGATCAGCATGGCTCAGGCCTCCGTTCCAGAAGTGGGCGCCTCGGCCGGGGCCGCAGCGGCCTCGGCGGGGGCGGCCGGCGCGTCGGTCCGCTCGGTCCGACGCGGGGCGCCGGCGCGAGCCGGACGGTCCGCACGCGGGCCGCGCGGCGCACGCGGAGCCTGGGTCGCCTGCTGCTGGGCGAACTCCTTCTCCGTCATGTCGCCCTTGTAGATCCAGACCTTGACGCCGATGCGGCCGAAGGTGGTCCGGGCCTCGTAGAAGCCGTAGTCGATGTTCGCGCGCAGCGTGTGCAGCGGAACCCGACCCTCGCGGTAGAACTCGCTCCGGCTCATCTCGGCACCACCGAGGCGGCCGGCGCACTGCACGCGGATGCCCTTGGCGCCGGCGCGCTGCGCGGACTGCATGCCCTTGCGCATCGCACGACGGAACGAGACACGGCTCGCGAGCTGCTCGGCGATGCCCTGGGCCACGAGCTGCGCATCGATCTCGGCGTTCTTCACCTCGAGGATGTTCAGCTGCACCTGCTTGCCGGTGAGCTTCTCGAGCTCGCCGCGGATGCGGTCGGCCTCCGCGCCACGACGCCCGATGACGATCCCCGGGCGGGCGGTGTGGATGTCGACGCGCACACGGTCACGGGTGCGCTCGATCTCGACCTTGGAGATGCCGGCGCGCTCGAGGCCCGTCGACATGAGCTTGCGGATCTGCACGTCCTCGCGGACGTAGTCGCGGTACCGCTGGCCGGGCTTGGTGCTGTCGGCGAACCACCGCGACCGGTGGTCGGTGGTGATGCCGAGGCGGTACCCGTGCGGGTTGACCTTCTGTCCCACTATCGGGCCCTCTCCTTCTTCTCGACGGGGGCCACGACCACGGTGATGTGGCTGGTCCGCTTGAGGATCTGGCTCGCCCGTCCCTGTGCACGCGGGCGGAACCGCTTGAGGGTCGGACCCTCGTCGACGTACGCCTCACGGACCACGAGCGACGCGGCGTCGAACGCCTCGCCGGCACGGTCCGCCTTGACCCGGGCGTTGGCGATCGCGCTCTCGACAACCTTGAGCACGGTCTCCCCCGCGGCCTGCGGCGCGAACTTCAGCGTCGCCACGGCCTGCTCGGCCTGCTTGCCACGGATGAGGTCCACGACGCGCCGGGCCTTCTGGGGCGTGACGCGGACGAACCGCGCCTGCGCCTTGGCTTCCATTGCTGTCCTGCCTTCTTGAATCGTCATCAGCGGCGACGGCCCTTGCGGTCGTCCTTCTCATGGCCGCGGAACGTGCGCGTGGGGGCGAACTCGCCCAGCTTGTGCCCGACCATCGACTCGGTCACGAAGACGGGCGTGTGCTTGCGGCCGTCGTGGACCGCGAACGTGTGGCCGAGGAAGTCCGGCGTGATGAGCGACCGGCGGGACCACGTCTTGATGACGCTCTTGGTCCCCTTCTCGTTCTGCAGGTCGACCTTCTTCTGGAGGTGACCGTCGACGAACGGGCCCTTCTTCAGGCTGCGTGGCATCTGTCGGCTCCCTATCAGCGCTTGTTCTTGCCGGTGCGCCGACGGCGCACGATGAGCTTGTCGCTCGGCTTGTTCGGACGGCGGGTACGACCCTCGGGCTGACCCCACGGGCTCACGGGGTGACGCCCACCGGACGTCTTGCCCTCTCCACCACCGTGCGGGTGGTCGATCGGGTTCATGGCGACACCGCGGACGGAGGGGCGCTTGCCCTTCCAGCGCATGCGGCCGGCCTTGCCCCAGTTGATGTTCGACTGCTCGGCGTTGCCGACCTCGCCGACCGTGGCGCGGCAGCGCAGGTCGACGTTGCGGATCTCGCCGGACGGCATGCGCAGCTGCGCGTACGGCCCGTCCTTGGCGACCAGCTGCACCGACGCACCGGCCGAGCGGGCGATCTTCGCGCCGCCACCGGGCCGGAGCTCGATGGCGTGGATGACCGTACCGGTCGGGATGTTGCGCAGCGGCAGGTTGTTGCCGGGCTTGATGTCGGCGCCGGCGCCGTTCTCCACGACGTCGCCCTGGCGGAGCTTGTTCGGCGCCACGATGTAGCGCTTCTCGCCGTCCGCGCGTAGTGCAGCAGCGCGATGCGCGCCGTGCGGTTGGGGTCGTACTCGACGTGCGCGACCTTGGCCGGCACGCCGTCCTTGTCGTGACGACGGAAGTCGATGACGCGGTAGGCACGCTTGTGTCCGCCACCCTGGTGACGCATGGTCACGCGGCCGGTCGAGTTGCGACCACCCGTCTTGTGCAGCGGGCGAACCAGCGACTTCTCCGGCGTGGAGCGCGTGATCTCGACGAAGTCGGCGACGGACGCGCCGCGGCGCCCCGGCGTCGTCGGCTTGTACTTACGGATTCCCATGGGGATCTGTCCCTAATCTGTAGCTCGTGGCGGTCGGCCTCAGCCGACCGGTCCGCCGAAGATGTCGATCGTGCCCTCGCGGAGGGTGACGATCGCGCGCTTCGTGTCCTTGCGCTTGCCGAGCCCGAACTTCGTCCGCCGCGTCTTGCCCTTGCGGTTGATCGTGTTCACCGACTCGACCTTGACCGCGAAGACCTGCTCGATCGCGATCTTGATCTCGGTCTTGTTCGCGCGGGGGTCCACGATGAACGTGTACTTGCCCTCGTCGAGCAGCCCGTAGCTCTTCTCCGAGACGACCGGTGCGATCAGGATGTCGCGCGGGTCCTTCGTGACGGCGGTCACTTCGTGCCCTCCTGGGTCAGTGCAGCCTCTTCCGACTCGGTCGCCGTGGCGGTGACCGAGCGACCCTGCGTCGGGCCGGCCAGGAACGCGTCGAGCGCGCCCTGGGTGAAGACGACGTCGTCGGAGACGAGCACGTCGTACGTGTTGAGCTGGTCGGCGACGAGCAGGTGGACCCGCTCGACGTTGCGCAGCGACTTCCAGGTGATCTCGTCCGAGCGCTCGACGACGACCAGGACGTGCTTGCGTCCGGAGAGGGTGTCGAGGATCGAGAGAGCCGACTTGGTCGACGGCGCGGCACCCGGGGCGAAGCCCGTGACGACGTGCACGCGACCGGCGCGGGCGCGGTCCGAGAGAGCACCGCGGAGCGCCGCGGCCTTCATCTTCTTCGGGGTCCGCTGGCTGTAGTCACGCGGCGTCGGGCCGTGGACCGTGCCACCGCCGGCGAACTGCGGCGCACGCGTCGAGCCCTGGCGGGCGCGGCCGGTGCCCTTCTGCTTGTACGGCTTGCGCCCACCACCGCGCACCTCGCCACGGTTCTTCGTGTCGTGGGTGCCCTGGCGCGCCGCGGCGAGCTGCGCCACGACGACCTGGTGGATGAGCGGGACGTTCGTCTGGACGTCGAAGACCTCGGCGGGCAGGTCGGTCGTGCCCGCCTTCGTGCCGCTCGGGTCCAGGACGTCGACGGTCAGGGTGAGTCCGGTGTCAGCCACGTCGCTCATGCCCCTTCACTGCGTTGCGCACGAGGACGACGCCGCCCTTGGGGCCCGGGAGGGCGCCCTTGACGAGCAGCAGACCCTTCTCGGCGTCGACCGCGTGGACGGTCAGGTTCTGAGTGGTCTGACGGTCGTGGCCCATGCGACCGGCCATCCGCATGCCCTTGAACACGCGCGACGGGGTCGAGGCCCCACCGATCGAGCCGGCCTTGCGGTGGTTGCGGTGCGCACCGTGGGAGGCGCCGACGCCGGAGAAGCCGTGACGCTTCATGACACCGGCAGTGCCCTTGCCCTTGGTGGTGCCCGTGACGTCGACCGTCGTCCCGGCCTCGAAGGCCGCGGCGGTGATCTCCTGGCCGAGCGTGTACTCGGCCGCGTCGGAGGTACGGATCTCGGCCACGTGCCGGCGGGGGTGACCCCGGCCTTCTCGAAGTGGCCCTTGAGCGGCTGGGTCACCTTGCGCGGGTCGATCTGGCCGTAGGCCAGCTGGACCGCGGAGTACCCGTCCGTGTCAGCGGTGCGCACCTGCGTGACGACGTTCGTGCCGACCTGCACGACGGTGACGGGCACGAGACGACCGTTGTCGTCCCACACCTGCGTCATGCCGAGCTTGGTGCCGAGCACGGCCGTGACGGCGCGCGCGTTCTGCTGGGTGGTCATGATGATCAGTTCCTTCCCAGCTTCAGAGCTTGATCTCGATGTTCACGTCGGCCGGCAGGTCGAGACGCATGAGCGAGTCGACCGCCTTCGGCGTGGGATCGATGATGTCGATGAGCCGCTTGTGCGTGCGCATCTCGAAGTGCTCGCGGCTGTCCTTGTACTTGTGGGGCGACCGGATGACGACGAAGACGTTCTTCTCCGTCGGGAGCGGCACCGGACCCACGACCGTCGCACCAGCGCGCGTCACCGTGTCGACGATCTTGCGCGCCGAGCTGTCGATGACCTCGTGGTCGTAGGACTTGAGCCGGATGCGGATCTTCTGTCCCGCCATGGCGTCGTCTGACTCTCTCTCGAACCGCTAGCTGTCCGGCCCACGCACTCGGGCGTGTCGCATTTTGCGCCACGCCGTCGCGCTGCGCACCTGTTCGAGGTGCGGGGCCGTTGGATGCTGTCTGAGCCCCGCCGCAGGTACGTTCCCCGCCGACCTGAGCTCCAACGTTGATGTGCCTGGATGTCTGCGCATGCGCGCTACGCGCACGCACGATCGACCCCGGGCAACCTGGCTAGTCTGCCAGACGATCGCCGCCCTGGCCAACCCCCTCGGGCGGGCGTGAGCGACGACACTCCCCCGACCCACCGACGAGGCGGTCGGTCGGGGACATGCGGAAGGGCCCGGGTGCGAGCACCCGGGCCCTTCCGGTGGATCACTTGATGATCTTGGTGACCCGGCCCGAGCCGACGGTCCGGCCACCCTCACGGATGGCGAAGCCGAGGCCCTCCTCCATGGCGATCGGCTGGATCAGCGCGACCGTCATCTCGGTGTTGTCGCCGGGCATGACCATCTCGGTGCCCTCGGGCAGCGTGATGACGCCGGTGACGTCGGTGGTGCGGAAGTAGAACTGCGGACGGTAGTTCGCGTAGAACGGGTTGTGACGCCCACCCTCGTCCTTGGCCAGGATGTAGACCTGGGCCTCGAAGTCGGTGTGCGGGGTGATCGAACCCGGCTTCACGACGACCTGGCCGCGCTCGACGTCCTCGCGCTTCGTGCCACGCAGCAGCAGACCGACGTTCTCGCCGGCCTCGGCGTAGTCGAGCAGCTTGCGGAACATCTCGACGCCGGTGACCGTGGTCTTGATCGCCTTCTCCTTGATGCCGACGATCTCCACCTCCTCGTTCACCTTGAGCGCGCCGCGCTCGACGCGACCGGTGACGACCGTGCCACGACCGGTGATCGTGAAGACGTCCTCGATGGGCATGAGGAACGGCTTGTCGATCTCGCGGACGGGGTCCGGGACGTTCTCGTCGACGGCGTCCATGAGGTCCTCGACGGACTTGACCCAGGTCGGGTCGCCCTCGAGCGCCTTGAGGCCGGAGACGCGCACGACCGGCGCGTCGTCGCCGTCGAAGCCCTGCGAGCTGAGCAGCTCACGGACCTCCATCTCGACGAGCTCGAGGATCTCCTCGTCGTCGACCATGTCGGACTTGTTCAGCGCGACCAGCAGGTACGGGACCCCGACCTGACGGGCGAGCAGGACGTGCTCACGCGTCTGGGCCATCGGGCCGTCGGTCGCGGCGACCACGAGGATCGCGCCGTCCATCTGGGCGGCACCCGTGATCATGTTCTTGATGTAGTCGGCGTGCCCGGGGGCGTCGACGTGCGCGTAGTGGCGCTTCTCCGTCTGGTACTCGACGTGCGCGATGTTGATGGTGATACCGCGCTGCTTCTCCTCGGGCGCCTTGTCGATCTCGTCGAACGGCGTGAAGGGGTTGAGCTCCGGGAACTTGTCGTGCAGCACCTTCGAGATGGCAGCGGTCAGCGTCGTCTTGCCGTGGTCGACGTGACCGATGGTCCCGATGTTGACGTGCGGCTTGGTCCGCTCGAACTTGGCCTTGCCCACTGTGTCCTCCTCGGACTCAAGGTAGTGATCTGCTCATACGGTGCAGGCGCCATGGTGGCATCTGCACGGGCGCTCGGCCCGCTCCGGTCGACCGGCCGCTCGGGGCGGCCGGTCGACCGATGGGGCCTACTCGCCCCGGGTCTTCTTGATGATCTCCTCGGCAACGTTCCGAGGAACCTCGGCGTAGCTGTCGAAGGCCATCGAGTACACGGCCCGACCCTGGGTCTTGGACCGCAGGTCGCCGACGTACCCGAACATCTCCGACAGGGGGACCTGCGCGGTGATGACCTTGACGCCGGTCGCGTCCTCCATCGAGAGGATCATGCCGCGACGGGAGTTGAGGTCGCCGATGACGTCGCCCATGTACTCCTCGGGCGTGCGCACCTCGACGGCCATGACCGGCTCCAGCAGGACGGGATCCGCCTTGCGGACCGCCTCCTTGAGGATCATCGAGCCGGCGATCTTGAACGCCATCTCCGAGGAGTCGACGTCGTGCGCGGCACCGTCGAGCAGCGTCGCCTTGACGCCCACGAGCGGGTAGCCCGCCAGGACACCGAGCTGCATGGCGCCCTGGATACCGGCGTCGACCGACGGGATGTACTCGCGCGGGACGCGACCACCGGTGACCTTGTTGTCGAACTGGTACAGCTCGCCCTCGGACGGGTCCAGGGGCTCGAAGGTCATCTGGACCTTCGCGTACTGGCCCGAGCCACCGGTCTGCTTCTTGTGCGTGTAGTCGATCTTCTCGACCGCACGGCGGATGGTCTCGCGGTAGGCGACCTGCGGCTTGCCGACGTTCGCCTCGACCTTGAACTCGCGACGCATGCGGTCCACGAGGATGTCCAGGTGGAGCTCGCCCATGCCGGCGATCTCGGTCTGACCGGTGTCCTCGTTGAGGGACACCCGGAACGTCGGGTCCTCCTCGGCGAGCTTCTGGATGGCCAGGGAGAGCTTCTCCTGGTCACCCTTCGTCTTCGGCTCGATCGCGACGGTGATGACGGGCTCCGGGAAGCTCATCGACTCGAGCACGATCTTGTTCGCCGGGTCGCAGAGCGTGTCACCGGTGGTGACGTCCTTGA
The DNA here is from genome assembly GCF_031582905.1 of Cellulomonas sp. ATA003. Lineage (NCBI taxonomy): Bacteria > Bacillati > Actinomycetota > Actinomycetes > Micrococcales > Cellulomonadaceae > Cellulomonas > Cellulomonas sp. ATA003. The sequence continues at coordinate 289,921 of NZ_CP133990.1, read as the reverse complement.
GACCGATGAAGGCGTAGATGTGGCCGGCCGTGGCGTCCTCGACCGGGTTCTCCTTGTTGGAGTGCATCTGGAAGAGCTTCCCGATGCGCTCCTTCTTGTCCTTCGTCGCGTTGTAGACCTGCGCGCCGGAGGCCACGTGGCCGGAGTACACCCGGACGTACGTCAGCTTGCCGAAGAACGGGTGCGACGCGACCTTGAACGCGAGGGCCGCGAAGGGCTCCGTCGACTTCGGCTCGCGGCGCAGGATGGTCTCCTCGTCGCCGATCGCGTGCCCCTCGACGGCCGGCACGTCCAGCGGGGACGGCAGGTAGTCGATGACGGCGTCGAGCATGGGCTGGACGCCCTTGTTCTTGAACGCCGAGCCGCACAGGATCGGGAACGCGTCGCCGGAGAGCACGAGGGCACGGATGCCCTTCTTGATCTCCGGGATCGTGATCTCCTCGCCGCCGAGGTACTTCTCGAGCAGCTCCTCGCTCGTGTCGGCGACGGCCTCGACGATCGCGGCGCGGTACTCGTTCGCCTGCTCGAGCATGTCGGCCGGGATCTCCTCGACCTCGTACTTCTCGCCCAGCGCGGTCTCGCCACGCCACACGAGGGCACGCATCTCGATGAGGTCGACGACGCCGATGAAGTCGTTCTCGGCCCCGATCGGGAGCTGGATCGGCAGCGGCTTCGCCTTCAGGCGGTCGACGATCGTCTTGACCGTGAAGTAGAAGTCGGCGCCCAGCTTGTCCATCTTGTTGACGAAGCAGATGCGCGGGACGTTGTACTTGTCCGCCTGCCGCCACACCGTCTCGGACTGCGGCTCGACACCCTCCTTGCCGTCGAAGACCGCGACGGCGCCGTCGAGCACGCGCAGGGAGCGCTCGACCTCGACCGTGAAGTCCACGTGGCCCGGGGTGTCGATGATGTTGATCTGGTTGTCCTTCCAGTAGCAGGTCGTCGCGGCGGACGTGATCGTGATGCCGCGCTCCTGCTCCTGCTCCATCCAGTCCATCGTCGACGCACCGTCGTGCGTCTCACCGATCTTGTAGTTGACCCCGGTGTAGAACAGGATCCGCTCGGTGGTGGTGGTCTTGCCGGCATCGATGTGCGCCATGATGCCGATGTTGCGGACCTTGTTGAGGTCCGTCAGCACGTCGAGTGCCACGTTGTCGCCCTTCTGAGCAGTTGGTTCGCGCCGAGGGACCCGGCGCAGCTGGGCTCGGCCCAGCGGGTCTCGCCGGGTCCTCCCCGGCGCGAGCTGGGGCTACCAGCGGTAGTGCGCGAAGGCCTTGTTCGACTCGGCCATCTTGTGCATGTCCTCGCGACGCTTGACCGCGGCCCCGAGGCCGTTGCTCGCGTCGAGGATCTCGTTCATGAGGCGCTCGGTCATCGTCTTCTCGCGACGGGCGCGGGAGTAGTCGGTGAGCCAGCGCAGCGCGAGGGTCGTGGACCGCACGGGGCGGACCTCGACGGGCACCTGGTAGGTGGCGCCACCGACGCGGCGCGAGCGGACCTCGAGCGCGGGACGGACGTTCTCGAGCGCGCGCTTGAGCACGACGACGGGGTCGCCGCTGGTCTTCTCGCGGACGCCCTCGAGCGCGCCGTAGACGATCGCTTCGGCGACGGACTTCTTGCCGTCCAGCAGCACCTTGTTGATGAGCTGCGTGACGACCGGGGACCCGTAGACCGGGTCGACGATGAGCGGCCGCTTCGGGGCCGGACCCTTACGAGGCATCAGTTGCTGCCCTTCTTCGCGCCGTAACGGCTGCGAGCCTGCTTGCGGTTCTTGACACCCTGGGTGTCGAGCGCGCCGCGCACGATCTTGTAGCGGACACCCGGCAGGTCCTTCACACGACCGCCGCGCACGAGCACGATGGAGTGCTCCTGGAGGTTGTGGCCGACACCGGGGATGTAGGCGGTGACCTCGACCTGGCTCGAGAGGCGGACGCGCGCGACCTTGCGGAGGGCCGAGTTCGGCTTCTTCGGGGTGGTCGTGTAGACGCGGGTGCACACACCGCGGCGCTGCGGGGAGCCCTTGAGCGCGGGGGTCTTGGACTTGGTCACCTTGGGCGAGCGGCCCTTGCGGACCAGCTGCTGGATCGTAGGCACTACGTCTCCGTGTCTGTTGCGAAGTGTGGATCTCTGATCGACCGGCTGTCCGGTCCGTTGGACCGATCCGGGGGCTGCGCCCCGGCCTCGGCCCGGAGGCCTTGAGTCCCGCTCCGACCCCCGCAGCCGGGCGTGTCGCCCCACTCCGGCACATCGATCACCCACGGTGAGCAGGTGGTGTGTGCGCGTGCGGTGGACTGGTCCACCCGTTCCCTCCGCGTCGCCGGCGAGGCGATCGCGTGCGGGAGCATGCACGCAGGGCCCGACGGCGCGGGCACGGTGGACCACATTACCTGGCCCGCATGGGCGGGTCAAAGGCATGTGACCAGGCTGACACGGCCGGAGCCCCCGGCGCCGCGTGGGCGCCGAGGGCTCCGGCCGTGGTGGAGCCGGTGAGGGTCCGGATCAGCGGAAGTCGCCGAAGTCCAGGTCCTCGAGCGGGATCGCCTCGCCCGAGCCGAGGCCCAGGGCGGGGAAGTCGATCTCGTCGTAGCCGAAGCTCGGGTACAGCTCGGCCTTGGCCGCCTCGGTCGGCTCGACCGTGACGTTCCGGTACCGGGCCAGGCCCGTCCCCGCGGGGATGAGCTTTCCGAGGATGACGTTCTCCTTGAGCCCGAGCAGCGGGTCGCTGCGCCCGCTCATGGCCGCCTCGGTGAGCACCCGGGTCGTCTCCTGGAAGGAGGCGGCCGAGAGCCACGAGTCGGTGGCGAGCGAGGCCTTCGTGATCCCCATGAGCTCCGGACGCCCGGACGCCGGCTGGCCGCCCTCGGCGACCGCCCGACGGTTGGCGTCCTCGAACCGGCCGCGCTCGGCCAGCTCGCCCGGCAGCAGGTCCGTGTCACCCGAGTCGAGCACGGTCACGCGCCGCAGCATCTGCCGCACGATGACCTCGATGTGCTTGTCGTGGATGTCCACACCCTGCGAGCGGTACACCTGGTGGACCTCGTCCACGAGGTGCTTCTGCGTCGCCCGCGGGCCGAGGATGCGCAGCACCTTCTTGGGGTCGACGGCGCCCTGGACGAGCTGGGTGCCGACCTCGACGTGCTGCCCGTCGGTGACGAGCAGGCGCGACCGCTTGGTGATCGGGTAGGCGATCTCCTCCGAGCCGTCGTCCGGGGTGAGCACGATGCGGCGGGTCCGCTCGGACTCGTCGATCGTGACCCGGCCGGTGAACTCGGCGATCGGGCCCTCACCCTTGGGGGTACGGGCCTCGAACAGCTCCTGGATACGGGGCAGACCCTGGGTGATGTCGTCGGCCGAGGCCACACCACCGGTGTGGAACGTCCGCATCGTCAGCTGGGTGCCGGGCTCACCGATCGACTGGGCCGCGATGATGCCGACGGCCTCGCCGATGTCCACGAGCTTGCCGGTGGCCAGCGAGCGGCCGTAGCACTTCGCGCACGTGCCGACCCGGGACTCGCAGGTGAGCACGGAGCGGATCTTGAGCTCGGTGACGCCGGCCTCGAGCAGGGCGTCGATGAGCACGTCGCCGACGTCCTCCCCCGACGTGCCCATCGTGCGGCCGTCGACCTCGACCCCCGTGGCCAGGGTGCGCGAGTAGACGCTCGTCTCGACCTTGTCGTGACGACGCAGCGTCCCGTCGGGGCCCGCCACGCCGACCGGCATGACCAGGCCGCGCTCGGTGCCGCAGTCCTCCTCGCGGATGATGACGTCCTGGGAGACGTCCACCAGGCGCCGCGTGAGGTACCCGGAGTCGGCGGTCCGCAGAGCGGTGTCCGCCAGCCCCTTGCGGGCACCGTGCGAGGCGATGAAGTACTCCAGGACCGACAGGCCCTCGCGGTAGTTGGACTTGATGGGGCGCGGGATGATCTCGCCCTTCGGGTTCGCCACGAGGCCGCGCATACCGGCGATCTGACGGACCTGCATCCAGTTACCACGCGCACCCGAGCCGACCATCCGGTACACGGTGTTGCGGGCCGGGAAGTTCTCCCGCATGGCCTCGGCGACCTTGTCGGTGGCCTGGGTCCAGATCTCGATGAGCTCCTGACGGCGCTCGTCGTCGGTGATCAGACCCTTCTCGTACTGGCCCTGGATCTTCGCCGCCCGGGCCTCGTGCTCCTCGAGGATGCCCGCCTTGGCCGTCGGCGTGGCGACGTCCGAGATGGCGATCGTGACGCCCGAGCGGGTGGCCCAGCGGAAGCCGGCCTCCTTCAGCGCGTCGAGGCTCGCCGCGACCTCCACCTTCGGGTACCGCTCGGCGAGGTCGTTGACGATGACCGACAGCCGCTTCTTGTCGACGACGCCGTTCTCGTACGGGTAGTCGACCGGCAGCAGCTCGTTGAACAGGGCCCGGCCCAGGGTCGTCGTGAAGACGATCGGGTCGCCCTCGCTCCAGCCCTCCGGGAGCGTCTCGCCGACCGGCGCGACGAGGTCCTCCATGCGGATCTGCACGACCGCGTTGAGGTCGAGGTCACCCGCGTCGAACGCCATGATCGCCTCGGCGACCGAGCTGAAGTGGCGCCCGGAGCCCTTGGCCTCGTCGTCCGGGCGGTCCGACGTCAGGTGGTACAGGCCGATGATCATGTCCTGCGAGGGCATGGTCACCGGACGACCGTCCGACGGCTTGAGGATGTTGTTGCTCGAGAGCATGAGGATGCGGGCCTCGGCCTGCGCCTCCGCGCTCAGGGGCAGGTGGACGGCCATCTGGTCACCGTCGAAGTCCGCGTTGAACGCGGCGCACACGAGCGGGTGCAGGTGGATCGCCTTGCCCTCGACGAGCTGCGGCTCGAAGGCCTGGATGCCCAGGCGGTGCAGCGTGGGCGCGCGGTTGAGCAGCACGGGGTGCTCGGTGATGACCTCTTCGAGGACGTCCCAGACCACCGGACGCGCGCGCTCGACCATGCGCTTGGCGGACTTGATGTTCTGCGCGTGGTTGAGGTCGACGAGCCGCTTCATGACGAACGGCTTGAAGAGCTCGAGCGCCATCTGCTTCGGCAGCCCGCACTGGTGCAGCTTGAGCTGCGGGCCGACGACGATGACCGAACGGCCCGAGTAGTCCACGCGCTTGCCGAGGAGGTTCTGGCGGAACCGCCCCTGCTTGCCCTTGAGCATGTCGGAGATCGACTTCAGCGGCCGGTTGCCCGGACCGGTGACCGGACGCCCGCGGCGACCGTTGTCGAACAGCGCGTCGACGGCCTCCTGGAGCATGCGCTTCTCGTTGTTCACGATGATCTCGGGCGCACCGAGGTCGAGCAGGCGCTTGAGCCGGTTGTTGCGGTTGATGACGCGGCGGTACAGATCGTTGAGGTCCGAGGTGGCGAAACGGCCACCGTCGAGCTGGACCATCGGACGCAGGTCCGGCGGGATCACCGGGACGGCGTCGAGGACCATGCCCTCGGGCGAGTTGCTCGTGGTGAGGAACGCGTTGACGACCTTGAGGCGCTTGAGGGCACGGGTCTTGCGCTGGCCCTTGCCGTTCTTGATGGTGTCGCGCAGCGAGTCGGACTCCGCCTCGAGGTCGAACGCCTGCAGGCGCTTCTGGATCGCCGCGGCGCCCATCGAGCCCTCGAAGTAGTTGCCGTACCGGTCGGTGAGCTGGCGGTAGAGCATCTCGTCGCCCTCGAGGTCGGCGACCTTGAGGTTCTTGAACCGGTCCCAGACCGTGTCCAGGCGCTCGAGCTCGGCGTCCGCACGCTTGCGGATCTGCGCCATCTCGCGCTCGGCGGAGTCGCGCACCTTGCGGCGGGCGTCCGACTTCGCCCCCTCGGCCTCGAGCTCGGCGATGTCGGCCTCGAGCTTCTGGGCGCGGGTGTTGATCTCGTTGTCGCGACGGTCCGAGATCTCCTTCTTCTCCAGGTCGATCTCGTTCTGGAGGTTCGGCAGGTCCTCGGCGCGGCCGGCCTCGTCGACCGACGTGATCATGTAAGCGGCGAAGTAGATGACCTTCTCGAGGTCCTTCGGCGCGAGGTCCAGCAGGTAGCCCAGGCGCGAGGGCACGCCCTTGAAGAACCAGATGTGGGTGACGGGCGCGGCGAGCTCGATGTGGCCCATCCGCTCACGGCGCACCTTGGAGCGCGTCACCTCGACGCCGCAGCGCTCGCAGATGATGCCCTTGAAGCGCACGCGCTTGTACTTGCCGCAGTAGCACTCCCAGTCCCGGGTGGGGCCGAAGATCTTCTCGCAGAAGAGTCCGTCCTTCTCCGGCTTCAGGGTGCGGTAGTTGATGGTCTCGGGCTTCTTGACCTCGCCGTGCGACCAGGCGCGGATGTCCTCAGCCGTGGCGAGTCCGATACGCAGCTCATCGAAGACGTTGACGTCGAGCAAGGGGGTCCTACTCTCTTCGCTTGGCCGGGGGCGGTGTCGCTCCCGGCCACGATGGATCTCATTCAGGTGGTCGGTCCCCGCCCGGCCCATCCGTTGCGGAAGGGCCGGGCGGGGCGACGTCAGATCTCTTCGATGCTGCTGGCGTTGGGCCGGCGCGACAGGTCGATGCCGAGCTCCTCGGCAGCGCGGTAGACCTCGTCGTCGCTCTCCTTCATGTCGATGGAGACGCCGTCGGAGGACAGCACCTCTACGTTCAGGCACAGCGACTGCATCTCCTTGAGAAGCACCTTGAACGACTCCGGGATTCCCGAGTCGGGGATGTTCTCGCCCTTGACGATGGCCTCGTACACCTTGACGCGCCCGGGGACGTCGTCGGACTTGATGGTGAGGAGCTCCTGCAGCGTGTAGGCGGCGCCGTACGCCTCGAGGGCCCACACCTCCATCTCGCCGAACCGCTGGCCACCGAACTGCGCCTTACCACCCAGCGGCTGCTGCGTGATCATCGAGTACGGGCCGGTCGAGCGGGCGTGGATCTTGTCGTCGACCAGGTGGTGGAGCTTGAGGATGTACATGTAGCCCACCGCGACCGGGTCCGGGAACGGCTCCCCGGAGCGGCCGTCGAACAGCCGGGCCTTGCCGGTGCCGTCGACCATGCGGTCCCCGTCCCGGTTCGGGTGGGTCGCGTCGAGCAGACCGGTGAGGACGTCCTCGGGCACGCCGTCGAACACGGGCGTCGCGACCGGGTTGCCCGGCTCGCTGCGGACCGCGGCCGACGGGACGTCCTGGGTCCAGGTCGCACCCTCGGCCAGCTCGATGTCCCAGCCCTGCTTCGCGACCCAGCCGAGGTGCGTCTCGAGCACCTGGCCGACGTTCATGCGCCCCGGGACGCCGAGCGGGTTGAGCACGACGTCGACGGCGGTGCCGTCGGGCAGGAAGGGCATGTCCTCGACCGGGAGGATCTTGGAGATGACGCCCTTGTTGCCGTGGCGGCCGGCGAGCTTGTCGCCGTCGGTGATCTTGCGGCGCTGGGCGATGTACACCCGGACGAGCTCGTTCACGCCGGCGGGCAGCTCGTCGCCGTCCTCACGGTTGAACGTGCGGACCTCGATGACCGTGCCGGACTCGCCGTGCGGGACCTTGAGCGACGTGTCGCGGACCTCTCGGGCCTTCTCGCCGAAGATCGCCCGGAGCAGGCGCTCCTCGGGGGTCAGCTCGGTCTCGCCCTTGGGCGTGACCTTCCCGACGAGGATGTCGCCGGCCGCGACCTCGGCGCCGATGCGGATGATCCCGCGCTCGTCGAGGTCCGCGAGGACCTCCTCGGAGACGTTCGGGATGTCCCGCGTGATCTCCTCCGGCCCGAGCTTGGTGTCACGAGCGTCGACCTCGTGCTCCTCGATGTGGATCGAGGACAGGACGTCGTCCTGCACGAGGCGCTGGCTGAGGATGATCGCGTCCTCGTAGTTGTGGCCCTCCCACGACATGAACGCGACGAGCAGGTTGCGGCCGAGCGCGAGCTCGCCCTCGTCCGTCGCCGGACCGTCCGCGAGCACGGAGCCGGGCTCGACCCGAGCGCCCTCGTCGACCAGCACACGCTGGTTGTACGAGGTGCCCTGGTTGGAGCGGCGGAACTTCGCGACGCGGTAGGTCTGCGTCGTGCCGTCGTCCGCCGACACCACGATGAGGTCGGCCGAGACCTCGGTCACGACGCCGGCCTTGCTCGCCACGATGACGTCGCCGGCGTCGACCGCCGCGCGGCGCTCCATGCCGGTCCCGACGAGCGGGGCCTCCGAGCGGACCAGCGGCACCGCCTGGCGCTGCATGTTCGCGCCCATGAGCGCGCGGTTCGCGTCGTCGTGCTCGAGGAACGGGATGAGGGCCGTCGCGACCGACACCATCTGGCGCGGCGAGACGTCCATGTAGTCGACGTCCGTGCCGAGGATGAGGTCGACCTCGCCACCCTTGGTCCGCACGAGGACGCGGTCCTCGGCGAAGCGGCCCGTCTCGTCGAGCGCCGCGTTGGCCTGCGCGATGACGTAGCGGTCCTCGTCGTCGGCCGTGAGGTAGTGGACCTCCTCGGTGACGACGCCGTGCTCCACCTTGCGGTACGGCGTCTCGACGAAGCCGAACGGGTTGATCCGCCCGTACGTCGCGAGCGAGCCGATGAGACCGATGTTCGGGCCCTCAGGCGTCTCGATCGGGCACATGCGGCCGTAGTGCGAGGGGTGGACGTCGCGGACCTCCATGCCGGCGCGGTCGCGGGACAGACCACCCGGGCCGAGCGCGGACAGGCGACGCTTGTGCGTCAGGCCCGCGAGCGGGTTGTTCTGGTCCATGAACTGCGACAGCTGCGACGTGCCGAAGAACTCCTTGATCGACGCCACCACGGGGCGGATGTTGATCAGGGTCTGCGGGGTGATCGCCTCGACGTCCTGAGTCGTCATGCGCTCGCGGACGACACGCTCCATCCGCGACAGGCCGGTGCGGACCTGGTTCTGGATGAGCTCGCCGACCGCGCGGATGCGGCGGTTGCCGAAGTGGTCGATGTCGTCGGTCTCGACGCGCACCTCGACGGCCTCGCCGTTCCGGTTGCCGGGGATGGTCGCGACGTCGGCGTGCAGCGCGGCCATGTACTTGATGGTCGCCACGATGTCGGAGACGGACAGCACGCTCTCGCCGAGCGGGGCGTCGATGCCGAGCTTCTTGTTCACCTTGTAGCGGCCGACCTTGGCGAGGTCGTAGCGCTTGGGGTTGAAGTAGAAGTTCTCGAGCAGCGCGCGACCGGCCTCGACCGTGGGCGGCTCACCCGGGCGGATCTTGCGGTAGAGGTCGAGCAGGGCCTCGTCCTCTGTGTTGACGTGGTCCTTCTCGAGCGTGTCGAGCACGGCCGGGAACGCCGCGAACTCCTCGCGGATCTGCGACTCGGTCAGACCGAGGGCCTTGAGCAGCACCGTGACGGACTGCTTGCGCTTGCGGTCGACGCGGACACCGACGGCGTCACGCTTGTCGATCTCGAACTCGAGCCAGGCACCGCGGCTCGGGATGATCTTGGAGGTGAAGATGTCCTTGTCGGACGTCTTGTCGGCGACCCGCTCGAAGTACACGCCCGGGGACCGGACGAGCTGGGAGACGACGACGCGCTCGGTGCCGTTGATGATGAACGTGCCGCGCTCGGTCATGAGCGGGAAGTCGCCCATGAAGACCGTCTGGCTCTTGATCTCACCGGTCGTGTAGTTGACGAACTCGGCCGTGACGAACAGCGGCGCGGCGTAGGTGAAGTCCTTCTCCTTGCACTCCTCGGCCGTGTACTTCGGCGGCTCGAAGCGGTGCTCCCGGAAGGACAGCGACATGGTGCCGCCGAAGTCCTCGATCGGGGAGATCTCCTCGAAGATCTCCTCCAGGCCGGCGGTCTCGGGCACGTCGGTCCGGCCCGCCTCGACGGCGGCGGCCACGCGGGCCTGCCACTTCTCGTTGCCGAGCAGCCAGTCGAAGTTCTCAGTCTGCAGGCCGAGGAGGTCAGGGACCTCGAGCGGCTCGTGGATCTGGGCGAAGGAGATACGGCGAGACGCGGTGCGATTTGCGATAGCGTCGGCGGACGGAGCAGAAGGGGTGCGCGAGGCAGCCAAGAGGGGTCCTTCCTGCGGATCGTGTGCACGCTGCGCCGCCCGGCGGTTCGCGACCCCCGGCCGCGAGCCCGTCCACACCGCATGTGCGGTGTCGATCCGGCTCGGGTTATACGGGGTCGCGGGCACAGGCCAACGCAAAGCGCTAGCCTATCCGACTGCCCACGCGCTGTCCACCGTCCAGCGCAACGCGGCTTTGCACCGGCCCCGGATGGGCGTACCCTGCCCCGGCGCACGTGGCCCACGACACACCCCGCTGCCACGACGCCGTCGTCGGGCGCTCCGCCGGCCGCCCCGCACCATGCAGCGAGGCCCGCACCGGCAGCCGGTGCGGGCCTCGCGTGACGTGCACCCTCGCGGGGTCGCGACGCCGTCGCCCCCGGTCAGGGGCGAGGGGTCACTTGACCGAGACGGTGGCGCCGGCGCCCTCGAGCGCGGCGACGGCCTTGTCAGCGGCCTCCTTGTTGACACCCTCCAGGACGGCCTTGGGGGCGCCGTCGACGAGGTCCTTGGCCTCCTTCAGGCCGAGGCTCGTGAGGGCGCGCACCTCCTTGATGACCTGGATCTTCTTCTCACCGGCGGCCTCGAGGACGACGTCGAACTCCGACTTCTCCTCCTCGGCGGGCGCGTCGGCGCCGCCACCGGCGGCCGGGGCGGCGGCCGCGGCGACGGGCGCGGCGGCGGTGACCTCGAAGGTCTCCTCGAAGACCTTCACGAACTCGGAGAGCTCGATGAGGGTGAGCTCCTTGAAAGCGCTGATGAGCTCGTCGGTGCTGAGCTTCGCCATGATGGCGTTCCTTCCGTTCTGTCCAGGCACGACCTGTCGGTCACGCCCCGGAGCTGGGGGTGTGTGCGCGAGCCGGGTCGGCTCAGGCAGCGGTCTCGGCAGAGGCCTGCTTCTCGCGCAGGGCCTCGACGGTGCGCACGGCCTTGGCCGCAGGCGCCGTGAACAGGTACGCCGCCTGGAACAGCGTCGCCTTGAACATGCCGGCCGTCTTGGCCAGCAGGACCTCACGGGACTCGAGGTCCGCGAGCTTGGTGATCTCCTCGGCGGTCAGGGCGCGACCGTCGAGGACGCCCCCTTGATGACCAGCGCGGGATTCGCCCTGGCGAAGTCACGCAGACCCTTGGCAGCCTCGACCGGGTCACCGGTCACGAAGGCGATCGCGGAGGGGCCGGCAAGGTGCGCGTCGTCGACGTCGACCCCTGCCTCCTTCGCCGCGATGGAGGTCAGCGTGTTCTTCACCACGGCGTAGGTTGCGTTGCCGCTGAGCGTGCGCCGCAGCTGCTTGAGCTGGGCGACAGTGAGCCCGCGGTACTCGGTCAGCACGGCCGCGTTCGACTCGCGGAACTGGTCCGTGAGCGCTGCGACTGCGGCTGCCTTGTCCGGCCTCGCCATGGCAATCCTTCCGATGGTGGTGCCACCGCTCGCCACCTCGGCCCCACAGACGACAAGAGCCCCGCGCAGGCGCGGGGCTCGGATGCACACCGGACACGGTCCGACGACGAGACTCTCACCTGCGCTGGCCTCCGCTGCTGCGGGACTTCGGTGAGCTGCACTCCGCAGAGGGGCAGCCGACGACCGGCGGTCTTGGGCGTGGACGACTGTACGCGACGGATCGGGCGGGACCAAATCGCCGTCGACGGGCGGGCCTGCGGCGGGCCGCGGACGGCCAGGTCGGGGCGGCCGCGTGCACCTCCGCGGGCCGCGGGCCGAACCCGGACGACCGCGGGGCCCGGCAGCCGCAGTGGCTGCCGGGCCCCGCAGGGACCGCTGGAGGACGCGTCAGGCGGCGTCGGCGTCGACCTCGGTGAGGTTCCGGGTCTTGCTCTGGTCGAGCAGGATGCCGGGGCCGTTCGTCGTGGTGATGACGGCCTTGGTGATGTAGCGACCCTTGGAGGCCGACGGCTTCAGTCGCAGCACCTCGTCGAGGGCGGCGGCGTAGTTCTCGACCAGCTGAACGTCGCTGAAGGAGGACTTGCCGATGATGAAGTGGAGGTTCGCGTGCTTGTCGACGCGGAACTCGATCTTCCCGCCCTTGATCTCGGAGACCGCCTTGGCGACGTCCATGGTGACCGTGCCCGTCTTCGGGTTGGGCATGAGGCCACGCGGCCCCAGCACCTTCCCGAGCCGGCCGACCTTGCCCATGAGGTCGGGGGTCGCCACCGCGGAGTCGAAGTCGGTGTAGCCGGCCGCGACCTTCGCGATGAGCTCGTCGCCGCCGACCTCGTCGGCACCGGCGGCGAGCGCCTGCTCGGCACGCTCACCGGTCGCGAAGACCAGGACGCGGGCGGTCTTGCCCGTGCCGTGCGGCAGGTTCACCGTGCCGCGGACCATCTGGTCCGCCTTGCGGGGGTCGACGCCGAGGCGGAACGCGACCTCGACGGTCGCGTCGAACTTCGCCACGGAGGTCTCCTTGGCGAGGCGGACCGCCTCGAGCGGCGCGTACTGGCGGTCCTGCTCGATCTTCTCCGCGGCGGCCAGGTAGGCCTTGCTGCGCTTGGTCATCTGCTTCTCTTCTCTGTGCAGTCGTGGTCGGACGATCCGGCGGGCCAGCGCGTGGCCCTCCCACTGACGTTCTCGGTGCGGGCCCGTGCCCGACGCCGTCCTGCGCCGGCGCGCGGTGCGCGCGCCGGGTCCTGCCGGAGGCCGGGCCCGTGGGCCCGGCCGGTGACGAGGGTCAGCCCTCGACCTTGATGCCCATGGAGCGGGCGGTGCCGGCGATGATCTTCTCGGCGGCGGCGAGGTCGTTGGCGTTGAGGTCCTCGAGCTTGGTCGTGGCGATCTCGCGGACCTGCGCACCCGTGAGGGTCGCGACCTTGACGGTGTGCGGCGTGGGCGAGCCCTTGCCGACACCGGCGGCCTTCTTGATGAGCTCCGCGGCCGGCGGGGTCTTCGTGATGAAGGTGAAGGAGCGGTCCTCGTAGACCGTGATCTCCACCGGGATCACGTTGCCTCGCTGGGCCTCGGTCGCCGCGTTGTAGGCCTTGCAGAACTCCATGATGTTGACGCCGTGCTGACCGAGCGCCGGACCGATCGGCGGCGCGGGGTGGCGGCGCCGGCCTTGATCTGGAGCTTGATCAGGCCGGTGACCTTCTTCTTGGGGGGCATGATGCCTTCCGTTCGTGTTGTGGGCCGACGCCGTGGGCGATGACCCGGTTGCAGTGCTGGCGCGCGACCGGCCAGCAGAGTGCGGCCGCCCGAGGGCGGCCCGTCGCCTGCCGGTCAGATCTTGGCGACCTGGCTGAACGACAGCTCGACCGGGGTCTCCCGGCCGAAGATGGACACGAGCACCTTGAGCTTCTGGCTCTCGGCGTTGATCTCGGAGATCGAGGCGGGCAGCGTGTCGAACGGGCCGTCGGTGACGGTGACCGACTCGCCGACCGTGAAGTCGACCTTGATCTCGGCCGCGGGCTTGGCACCGCCACCGACCGCGGGGGCCTTGGGCGCGAGCGTCGGCGCGAGCATCGAGAAGACCTCGTCGTGGGTCAACGGCACCGGCTGGTGCGTGTGACCGACGAAGCCCGTGACGCCGGGCGTGTGGCGCACCGCGCCCCACGACTCGTCCGTGAGGTCCATGCGGACCAGGACGTACCCCGGGATCCGGACGCGGCGCACGATCTTGCGCTGCGCGTTCTTTATCTCGGTGACCTCCTCCATGGGGACCTCCACCTGGTGGATGTAGTCCTCCATGTTGAGGCTCTGGATGCGGTTCTCCAGGTTGGTCTTCACGCGGTTCTCGTACCCGGCGTACGAGTGGATGACGTACCAGTCGCCCGGCTGGCGGCGCAGGTCCTTCTTGAACTCCTCGACCGGGTCGACCTCCTCGGGCTCCGCGGGGACGACGACGTCGTCGGCTGCGGGCTCGTCAGCGACCGGCTCGTCGGCGGTCGCCGGGGCCTCGGGCTCGTCGGCCGTGACGTCCTCGGTGGACGCCTCGTCGGCGGGGTCGAGCTCGTCGGTGGTGTGGGCGGACTCGACGGCACCGATCGAGGCGAGAGCGTCCTCGAGCTCCGCCTCGGCGGGGGTGCCGGCGGTCTGCTCCTGCGACTCCTGGGACACGTCGTGACCTGCTTTCTGGGGAATGCCGTCGTTCATGGACACGCCTGCGCTCGTGGCGCGACGTCGGTCGCCCGCGGGGCGCCGGACCGGGCGGGGCTCAGTCGCCGAAGACCCACAGCGTGACCTGACCGATGCCGAGGTCGAGCACCGTGACGAAGGCCATCACGACGACCACGAAGACCAGCACGACGGACGTGTAGGTGAACAGCTCGGACCGGGTCGGGCGGACGACCTTCTTGAGCTCGGCCACGACCTGGCGGACGAAGAGCGCGATGCGGGCGAACACGTTGCCCCGACCGCTGTCCTTCTCCGGCGCGCTGCGGGCAGTGTGCGCACCGTCGGCGGCGGCGCCGCCGGCGCCGGACGCCGCAGCGGGTGCGGATTCGCTCACAGGTTCGTCCCTACGTCTCGTGGTGTGGCCGGGTGCTGGCATCCGGCACGTGGACCGGCACGTGTCAGGCCTGGAGGTAACCCGGCCGGCCTGAGGCCGACCGGGCTGCCGCGTGCGCAGGGCAGGCGAGACTCGAACTCGCAACCGCCGGTTTTGGAGACCGGTGCGCTACCAATTGCGCCACTGCCCTTCGGTGGTCGATCGACGCCGTTCGACCGAGCCGAGCAACGAGGATACCGCCTCGCAGGCGCGCTTGATCATGGCGGACGTCCACCGAGGGACCACAGTACGCGAGTGGGGGCCGCGGGTCGAACGACCCGCGCGTGCCAAGATGGAGCGCGTGACCGTGAACACACCCGCCGCCGCCCCTCAGCCCGCCGACCGCCGCCGGGTGTCCACCCGGTTGGCCGCCATCGCGGAGTCCGCGACGCTCGCGGTCGACGCCAAGGCCAAGGCCCTCAAGGCGGCCGGCCGGCCGGTCATCGGCTTCGGCGCGGGCGAACCCGACTTCCCCACCCCGGACTACATCGTCGAGGCCGCCGCAGCGGCGACGCGCGACCCGGCGAACCACCGCTACTCCCCCGCTGCCGGGCTGAACGCCCTGCGGGAGGCGATCGCCGCGAAGACGCTGCGGGACTCGGGGTACGAGGTGTCGCCGTCGCAGGTGCTCGTCACCAACGGCGGCAAGCAGGCGGTCTACCAGGCGTTCGCGGCCGTCGTGGACCCGGGCGACGAGGTCCTGCTGCCCGCCCCGTACTGGACCACCTACCCCGAGGCGATCCGCCTGGCGGGCGGCGTCCCGGTCGAGGTGTTCGCCGGCGTGGACCAGGGCTACCTGGTCACCGTCGAGCAGCTCGAGGCGGCGCGCACCGAGCGGACCAAGGCGCTGCTGTTCTGCTCGCCGTCCAACCCGACCGGCGCCGTCTACTCCGCCGAGCAGACCGAGGCGATCGGCCGCTGGGCGCACGAGCACGGCATCTGGGTACTCACGGACGAGATCTACGAGCACCTGACCTACGACGACGCGGCGTTCACGCCGATCGTGCAGGTCGTCCCCGAGCTGGCGGACACCACGATCGTGCTCAACGGCGTCGCGAAGACCTACGCGATGACCGGCTGGCGGGTGGGCTGGATGATCTCCCCGCCCGACGTCACCAAGGCCGCCACCAACCTGCAGTCGCACCTGACGTCGAATGTCGCCAACGTCTCGCAGCGCGCCGCGATCGCCGCGCTGACCGGTGACCTCTCGGCCGTGGACGCGATGCGCGGCGCGTTCGACCGCCGCCGCCGCACGATGGTCGAGATGCTGTCCGCGATCGACGGCGTCGTCTGCCCCACGCCGCAGGGCGCGTTCTACGCCTACCCCAGCGTCGAGGGCCTGCTGGGCCGCACCCTGCGCGGGACGACGGTGTCGACGTCCGCGGACCTCGCCGCGGTGATCCTCGAGCACGCCGAGGTCGCCGTCGTGCCCGGTGAGGCGTTCGGCCCGAGCGGCTTCCTGCGGCTGTCCTACGCCCTGGGTGACGACGACCTCGCGGAGGGCGTCACGCGCATCCAGCGCCTGCTCGCGGAAGCCGAGTAGCGCCCGCCCGACGTCGGTGCCGTCCAGCGTCCACCGGCCGGCGCGCCGACCCCTGGGGCGGCCCGGCCGCGCACCGGCCCGCCACGTGCGGCATCGTCCCGGCTGGCACACTGACCGCGATGCGCGATCTCGTCCGGCTCCCCAAGGCCCACCTGCACCTGCACTTCACCGGGTCGATGCGGACGTCGACCCTGGCCGACCTCGCCGAGCAGACCGGCGTGCGCGTCCCGGCCGCCCTCCTCGACGGCGACCCGCTGGAGATCGCCCCGGGCGACCGCGGCTGGTTCCGCTTCCAGCGGCTGTACGACGCCGCGCGGGCCTGCGTGCGCTCGGAGTCCGCGATGCGCCGCATCGTGCAGGAGGCCGCCGAGGACGATGCCGCCGAGGGGTCGCTGCGGCTGGAGATCCAGGTCGACCCCACGTCCTACGCGCCGTTCGTCGGCGGCGTCACGCCGGCGCTGGAGATCGTGCTGGACGCCGCCCGCACCGCCACCGCGACCACCGGCGTGGAGGTCGGCGTCGTCGTCGCGTCGTCGCGCATGCGGCACCCGCTCGAGGCGCGGACCCTCGCGCGCCTCGCGGCCCGGTACGCGGGCGACGGGCCGGGTGAGGTGGTCGGCTTCGGGCTGAGCAACGACGAGCGGCGCGGTGACACCTCCGAGTTCGGGCCGGCGTTCGCCATCGCCCGCCACGCCGGGCTCGCGTCCGTCCCGCACGGCGGGGAGCTCCTCGGGCCGGCGCACGTGCGCGAGGTCCTGGCGCACCTGCGTCCGGACCGGCTGGGGCACGGGGTCCGGGCAGCCGAGGACCCCCGGGTGCTCGAGCGCCTCGTCGCCGACGGCATCGCGCTCGAGCTGTGCCCGGCGTCCAATGTCTCGCTGGGCGTGTACGCGGAGCCGGCGCACGTCCCGCTGCGGGCCCTGGTCGACGCCGGGGCGACGATCGCCCTGGGCGCCGACGACCCGCTGCTGTTCGGCTCGCGCCTCGTCGACCAGTACGCGGTCGCCCGGGAGGTGCACGGGTTCGAGGACGACGCCCTGGCCGACCTGGCCAGGGGTCGATCCGGGCGTCGCGGGCGTCGGAGGCCACCCGGGGCCGTGCCCTGGCCGCCGTCGAGGACTGGCTGGCGCCGGTCGGGGCCCAGGGCGGCACCGTCCACGCTTGACGGACCGGACACCGAGGCATCATTGTGTCAATCACTCGATACATTGATGGACGATGCTCCAGGAGGTCCCCATGGCAGGTCCCGGCTTGATCGTCCTGCTCCTCGCCGCGCTCGTGCTGGCGGGTCTGGTGGCCCTGGTCGCGGTGGCCGTCGTGGGGGTGCGCGCGCCCGCCCCGCCGCCGTCCCGTGCGGCCGAGGCCGCTCGGCGCCACGCCGCCGTCGTGCATGCGATCGCCCTGGTGGCGCTCGTGCTGACCCTGGCCGCAGGGCCGACGCTGGTCGCCGGCCGCCCCGCGGACCTCACCCAGGGCGTCCTTCTCGGCCTCGTGCCCGCGGTCGCCGGACTCGCGTTCGCGGCCGTCCAGGTGGTCGGCGAGGCGACCTGGCCGCGACCGTCCGGCACCGTGCGCCGCGCCCCGCTCGCGCGTCGCACCGCCCGGGACGTCGCACCCGGCCGGCTGCGCCGGGTGACGTGGGCCTGGGCCCTGCTCGCGGTGGTCACGCTCGTCGCCTGCGGCCTCGTCGCGGACGACGGGCGCGCACTGACCCGCACGTGGGACCTCGGCTCCAGGAGCGCGAGTCCCTTCCCCGGCTGGTACTACGGGGTGCCGCTGATGCTGGCGGTCGCCGTCGTCCTCCTCGCTGCGGAGGGGCTGCTGCGACTCGTGGCTCGGCGCCCCGTGGTGTCCGACGCCGACCCGGCGTGGGACCTCGCGCTGCGTCGCCTGTCGGCGCACCGGGCCCTGCGCGGCGCCCAGCTCGTGCTCGCCTGGACGGCGGCCGGCGTGCTGCTCGTCGCCGGCGGACCGCTGCGGAACGTCGGCACGCGGTACGGGCTCGACGGCGAGGTGGCCGAGCTGCTGCCGATGCACCATCTCGGCACCGCCGCGGTCGTCCTCGGCCTGGTGGTCGCCCTGGCCGGGCTCGTGATCGCGCTCGTGCCGGCGACCGCGGTCGGCGAGCTGCGACCCGCCCCGGCCGAGCACCGGGACCGGACCCCCGCGTGACGCTCCAGCTGGAGGTCGATCTCGCGTCGGGCGTCCCGCCCTTCGAGCAGATCCGCTCCCAGGTGCTCGCCCACGTCGCAGCCGGCCGCCTGCGCGCCGGTGACCGGCTCCCCACGATCCGGGCGCTGGCCAGCGACCTCGGCGTGGCCGCCGGGACGGTCGCCCGGGCCTATCGCGAGCTCGAGACCGGGGGCGTGGTCACCACGCGCCGCCGGACCGGCACCGTGGTCGCGGACGGCCGCACCCAGGCCGACGACGCCGTCGCGCGTGCGGCGCACGTCCTCGTCGGCGAGGCGCGCGCGGCCGGGCTGGACGACGCCCAGGTGCTCGACGTCGTGCGGGGCGCGCTGCTCGCCCCCGCGGCGGCGCCGCCGACGACGGCGATGTGGGGCAGGTCAGGCGGCGTCGTCCAGGGACACCCCGACGAGCACGGGCTCGGGTTCCAGCGTGATCCCGAAGGTGTCGCGGACGCCGTCGCGGATCGTGCGCGCCAGGGCGACGAGCTCGGCGGTCGAGCCCTCGCCGCGGTTGGTCAGCGCGAGGCTGTGCTTGGTCGAGAGCGACACGGCCCCGGGGAGCCCGAAGCCCTTGCCGAACCCGGCGTGCTCGATCAGCCAGGCAGCGCTCGTCTTGACCAGGCCGGGGTCGACCGCACCCAGGCTGGGCCCGGTGGATCGCTCCGGGCGCGAGGTGCGCACGCCGAACCGCGGCGCGCCGTCGGGCAGGGTCGTGGCCTGCCCCTCGGCCAGGACCGGGTTGGTGAAGAAGGACCCGGCGCTCCAGGTGTCGGGGTCGACGGCGTCGAGCACCATCCCCTTGCCGCGCCGCAGGGCGAGCACGGCCTCCCGGACGGCACGCAGCGGGGCACGCTCGCCGATCGCGACACCGAGACGGCGCGCGAGCTCGGGGTAGACGACCGGCGCGGACAGGTCACCGGAGCGCAGCTGCATGCCGACCTCGAGGACGACGTAGCGGGGCGTCGGGCCCCACGGCGACCCCGGATCGACGAGGGACCGCTTGAGCAGGGACGTCCGGTAGCCGAACTGCAGGTCGACCAGCGGCAGGGTGCGGACGCGGAGGCGCTCGCGGTCCCAGACCCGGACGGTCGAGATGACCCCGGACACCTCCTGGCCGTAGGCGCCGATGTTCTGCACCGGCGCGGCGCCGGTGGAGCCCGGGATGCCGGAGAGCGCCTCGACGCCGACCCAGCCCTCGTCGACCGTCCGGGCGACGAGGGCGTCCCAGTCCTGCCCGGCCGGGACGCGGATGCTCGCACCGCCGCACGAGTCGGCCGCCTCCACCTCGACGCCGCTGCGGACGTCGCGCACGACGACGCCCGGGAAGCCGTCGTCGGCCACCACGAGGTTGGACCCGCCGCCGAGGACGAGCAGCGGCTCACCGGCGGCGTCGGCGGCCCGGACGACCTCGACGAGGGCGTCGGCGGAGTCGGTCTCGACGTACCGGCTCACCGGACCACCGAGCCGCAGGGTGGTCAGGTCGGCCAGCACGGCGGTGCGGACGTCGGCAGTCATGCGTCCGAGGCTACGCCGGACGTCGGACGGCCCGCCGCACGGGGTCCGTCGGGCTCGGCGCCGGAGCCGGCGGGGTCGGCGGGGTCGGTGGGGTCGGTGGAGTCAGCGGGACCGGCGGGTGCCGCCTCGCCCGGCCCGGGCGGGACCGGACCGGGGACCAGCGGGGCGGCCGCACGCACGACGACGAGTCCGATCGCGACGGGCACGGCGATGGCGAGCAGAGCGGCGCGGTAGCCGACGTGCTCGGCGAGCAGCCCGAGCAGCGGCGGGCCGGCGAGGAACGCGCTGTAGCCGATCGTCGAGACGACGCTCACCCGGGCGGGTGCGCGCGAGGGTCGTCGCTGGCGGCGCTCATCCCGACCGGGAAGCCGAGCGCGGCACCCAGCCCCCACAGGACCACCCCGACCAGCGCGAGCGGCAGCCACGGCACGAGCGCGAAGATCAGCAGGCCGGTCAGCGAGAGCCCGCCGCACAGCCGCAGGACGGCGATCCGCCCGTAGCGGTCGAGCAGCTTCGTGCCCAGCAGGCGCATGGCGGTCATCGCCGTGACGAACAGGCCGAAGGTCAGGGCGCCGACGGCGTTGGTCTGGTCGAACCCATCCACCACCGCCAGCCCGACCCAGTCGTTGGCGGCGCCCTCGGTGAGCGCCGCGGCCAGCACGACGAGCCCGACGAGGAGCGTGCGCGGCTCGGTCCAGGCGCGCAGCGCCCCGCGGGCGCCGGCCCCCGCCGCCCCGCCGCCGTCGGGCCCCACGCCCGCGGCGGCGTCGGCCGCCACAGGGTCGCCGTGCCCGGCGGGCAGGAACGCGCGGACGGCCCAGACGACGCCCGCCAGGCTGGCGAGGAGGGCGAAGGCGAGGTGCAGCAGCACGGAGGTGCCCGCGGCCGCCGCCAGCGCGCCGATGCCGGCGCCGGCCATCGTGCCGACCGAGAACCCGGCGTGGTAGCGCGGCATGATCGTGCGGCCCAGTCGCTGCTCGACCAGCGCGCCCTCGAGGTTCATCGCGGCGTCCCACACGCCCGTGCCGACGCCGAACAGCACGAGCCCGGCCCCGACGACGACGATCTCACCGGCCGCGACCCCGCTCGCGGCGACGAGCAGGCCGGCGACGTTGGCCGCGGCGAACGCGAGGACCGTCCGCGGGGCACCGAGGCGCTGCACGACGAGGCCGGACAGCGGCAGCGCCAGGAGCGACCCGATCGAGCCGATGAGCAGCAGCACGCCGACCTGCGCGGCGGACAGCTCGAGCTGGTCGCGGACGGCGGGGATGCGGGACGCCCAGCTCGCGAAGTTGAAGCCGTTGAGCACGAAGACGATGAACACCGCGCGCGAGGCGGCCTGCACGGCGCGGGGAACGGTCGTGGTGCGGGTCGTGCTCATCGGGTCACCTCGGGGGCGGTGGTGCGGGCGGTGGTGCCGGTACGCGGGTGCGCGGCGGGCGGCGCGTCGGCCGGCTCGAGAACAGGAGGCCCCTCAGCCCGAACAGCCGCATGAGGAAGGGGCGCAGCGGGCGCGAGGTGAGCGACACGGCCGTCGAATCGATTCGATCGCGAGGGACCAGTGTCTCGGTACGCTGGCCGCGGCGTCAAACGGTCCGCCGTGTGACGCCGCCCGCATGCGACGGCGGCGCGCTGCGCCGACGAGCGACCGCGCGCCCAGGAGGATGGACCGACGTGACCCGACCCACGCTCGCCGACGTCGCCGCCGAGGCGGGCGTCTCCGTCTCCACCGCGTCGCTCGCGTTCTCCGGCGCAGGACCGATCGCCGCGGCCACCCGTGACCGCGTGCTCGCCGCCGCCGCCCGGCTGAGCTACGCCGGGCCGAACCCGCTCGGGCAGCAGCTGCGCAGCGGCCGGTCGGGGATCGTCGGCGTCGTCGTGGGCGACCGCCTGCGCCGCAGCTTCCGCGACCCGGTCTCCACCCAGATGCTCGACGGCCTCGCGCACGCGCTGAGCGAGCAGAGCCTCGGTCTCCTCCTCATCCCGTCCGAGGCCGGCGAGGTGCCACCGCTCGTGCAGAACGCCGCCATGGACGCCGCGGTGGTCGTGCTGGCCAACGGTCCCGACGACGGCGTCGTGCTCGCCCTCACCCGCCGGGGGATCCCCGTGGTGTCGATCGAGGGGGAGATCGGCGACGACCCGGGGCGACCGGGAGCGGCGACCGCGAACATCGGCATCGACGACCGCGGCGGCACGACGCGGATGGTGCGCGAGCTGCTGGCCCTCGGGCACCGACGGTTCGGGGTGGTGGCCCTGCCGTACGGGCACGACCGCCGGCTGGGCGCGCCGGAGGCCGACGGCCCGACGCGTGCGGGGTACGCGCACACCCGTCGCCGCCTGGCCGGGATCGCCGACGCCGGTGTGGTGCCCGAGGTCGTGATCGAGACGCCCGCGTCGCTCGTCGAGCACGGGCGCAGCGCGGGTCACCAGATCCTGCGCCGCGCGGACCCGCCCACCGCCGTCGTCGCGCTGAGCGACCTGCTCGCCTCGGGCGTCGTCCTCGCCGCCCGCGAGCTCGGCCTGCGGGTGCCCGAGGACGTGTCGGTCTCCGGCTTCGACGGGATCGAGCTGCCGTGGCTCGCCCCGGACGTGCTCACGTCCGTGCACCAGCCGCTCGCCGACAAGGGCCGCCTCGCGGGCGAGGCGGCGGTGGAGCTCGCGGCCGGCCGCCCGGTCGCCGAGGTGGTGCTGCCGGTCGACCTGCAGGTCGGCACGACGACCGGACCACCGCCGGACCGCTGAGCCGGATCGCTGAGCAGGAACCGTCGCGGCTCAGCGGCGTCGGTGGTCAGCCGAGCCGGACGACCGCCTGCGCCTTGCCCAGGACGCGTGCGCCGTCGCAGGTGACCGTCAGGTCGATGCGCGCCGTGCCGGCGTCGGCGTCGATCGCGCCGACCGCGGCGGACACCGCGACCGTGGCGGCACCAGGGTCGGGCACCGGGACCGGTCGGGTGAAGCGCACGCCGTAGTCGACGACGGCGCCCGGGTCACCGGCCCAGTCGGCGACGACCGTGACGGCGGCGCCCATGGTCCACATGCCGTGCGCGATGACGCCCGGCAGCCCGACCTCGGTCGCGACGCGCTCGTTCCAGTGGATCGGGTTGAGGTCACCGCTCGCCCCGGCGTACCGGACCAGGCGGGACCGGTCGACCTCGAGGGCCGCGGTCGCGACGACATCGCCCACCGAGAGGTCGGCGAGGACGGGACGCGGCGCCGGTGTGCTGGTCATGCGGTCTCCCCGCGGACGGCGAGGGTCGAGACGACCGTCGAGACCGGCGAGCCGTCCTCCGCGCTGATCTCGGCTCGGGTCGTCACCATCGACAGCCCCGCGCGCTCGGTGATCGCGTCGACGTGCAGGACCGTCACCAGCCGGTCCCCCGCCGTGATCGGCCGGTGGTGGGTGAACCGCTCCTCGGCGTGCACGACCCGGCTGAAGTCGATCCCGGCCCCCGGATCGGCGATGAGCTGCTGCTCGGCGCGCTGCGCGACGACGACCGCGAAGGTGATGGGGGCCACCACGTCCGCGTAGCCCAGGGAACGCGCGACGCCGACGTCCCGGTGCGCGCCATGGGCGGCACCGACGGCGTCGGCGAAGTCGCGGATCTTCTCCCGCCCGACCTCGTACGGCTCGGTCGGGGTACTGACGGCCTGCGTAGCCCGGGTCGACACCCATCGTCAGCGTGACGTCGGGAGGGTCAGCGGGTCTCGCGGTGGACCGTGTGCTTGCCGTCACGAGGGCAGAACTTCTTCATCTCGAGACGGTCGGGGTTGTTGCGGCGGTTCTTCTTCGTGATGTAGTTCCGCTCCTTGCAGTCCACGCACGCGAGCGTGATCTTCGGGCGGACGTCCTGCGACTTGCTGGCCACTTGAAGCCTTCTCTCAACATCATCGGGCCGCTGGCGCGACGCTCGGACCTGTCTGGCGCGCCGCCGGCCGGCCGACGCACGTTCGCTACGAGTGCAGTAGCGGGGGCGGGACTCGAACCCGCGACACCACGATTATGAGCCGTGTGCTCTAACCACCTGAGCTACCCCGCCGTGTCACCAGTCGAGGGCCGACGCATGCGCGCCGGCCCTCGACCTGGCAACAGAGCCCCGAAAGGGAATCGAACCCTTGACCTTCTCCTTACCATGGAGACGCTCTGCCGACTGAGCTATCGGGGCAGCGCGGACCAGGTTACACGCCCGCGGGGTGGCTGCGAAATCGTCCTGCCGTGGCCTCCGCCACCCCCTCCGCCACCCCGGGCCGACCCCGGACGTCGCCGGCGGACACCGCCGGAGCCGCGCCGGGACCGGGACGACGACGGGGCGCCCTCGTTCGAGGACGCCCCGTGCGCTGGTGGCGGGTGAGGGATTCGAACCCCCGTAGGCGTTGCCAGCTGATTTACAGTCAGCCCCCTTTGGCCACTCGGGTAACCCGCCGTGCCCTGCCGCGCCGGACGCGAGTCCGGACCGGCGAGTGCGGATGGAAGGATAGCAAGACTTCCGGGGCGCGGAGGAACCGGCCCCCGGGCGCCGTCCGCGGCCCGCTGCGGACGGACCACCGACCGACCACGAGAACCCACGAGCACTGGAGGAGACATGGCGAGCGAGTCGTCGTTCGACGTCGTCAGCAAGGTCGACCGGCAGGAGGTGGACAACGCGCTGAACCAGGCCACCAAGGAGATCGCCCAGCGGTACGACTTCAAGGGCGTGGGGGCGTCGATCGCGTGGAGCGGGGAGACGATCGTCATGACGGCGAACTCCTCCGAGCGGGTGCTCGCGGTCCTCGACGTCTTCGAGACCAAGCTGATCCGGCGGGGGATCTCGCTCAAGTCGCTCGACACCGGCGAGAAGGAGCCCAAGGCGTCCGGCAAGGAGTACCGCCTCGAGGCGACCGTCAAGCAGGGCCTGAGCAGCGAGGACGCGAAGAAGATCGCGAAGATTGTCCGCGACGAGGGCCCCAAGGGCGTCAAGACCCAGATCACGGGCGACGAGCTGCGGGTGTCGGCGAAGAGCCGTGACGACCTGCAGACCGTCATCGCGGTGCTCAAGGGCGCCGACCTCGACGTCGCGCTGCAGTTCGTCAACTACCGCTGACCGGCGGCCGGGAGCCGGGAGCGATGTCCCGGACCGTTGGCACGCCACCGATGGCGCGTCACCGACGGTCCGGGACGTCGCACCGGGGCGGCTCATAGGCCCTGGAGCGGGGCGTGGGTCGCCGCGTACCGGGACGCTCAGTACAGCGGCGGACTGACCTGGGGTCCGCCGGACGACCCTGCGCCATGCGCACCGCCGGCCATCGCCTCGAGCCGCGCGATCCGGTCCGCCATCGGCGGGTGCGTGGCGAACATCCGGCCCATCCCGCCGCCGCGGAACGGGTTGGCGATCATGAGGTGGGAGACGTCCACCAGGTCGCGGTCCTGGGGCAGCGGGGCACGCTGCGTTCCGTGCTCGAGCTTGCGCAGGGCGGAGGCGAGCGCGAGCGGGTCGCCGGTGAGCCGGGCGCCGTCCTCGTCGGCGTCGTACTCGCGCGTCCGGCTGATCGCCATCTGCACCAGCATCGCGGCGAACGGCGCCAGGATCGCGAGTGCCAGCGCGGCGAGCGGGTTGCCGCCCCGCTCGCGGTTCCCGCCGCCGAAGAACATGAGGAACTGCGCGAACGACGTGATGAGCCCCGCGACGGCGGCCGCGACCGACGACGTGAGGATGTCCCGGTTGTAGACGTGCATGAGCTCGTGACCGAGCACGCCGCGCAGCTCGCGCTCGGTGAGCAGGTCGAGGATGCCCTCGGTGCAGCAGACGGCGGCGTTGCGGGGGTTGCGACCGGTCGCGAACGCGTTGGGCGCGTCCGTGGGTGACAGGTACAGCCGGGGCATGGGCTGGCGCGCCTGGTTCGAGAGCTCGCGCACGATCCGGTACATCTCCGGGGCCTCGAGCTCGCTCACCGGGTACGCGCGCATCGAGCGGATCGCGATCTTGTCCGAGTTCCAGTAGCCGTACGCCGTGCCGAACAGGCCGACGGCCGCGAACACGAAGAACAGGCTCTGGTTCCCGCCGCCGACCAGCGCGTACAGCCCCAGCAGCACCGCCCACATGACGCCGAACAGCGCGGCGGTCTTCAGACCGTTGTAGTGCCGACGACCCATGGACGCAGTTCTCCCCTCCGTGGCGGACCATCCCGCCGACCTGTGCTGCCCGGACCAACGCCGCACCGCCGGTCAGCGTTCCCTATGCTGTGGCCCCGCCGCTCCCGCCGGGGCGGACACGTCTCGGTCGACCGTCCCCGGAGCCCCCATGCGCACCTCTCGTGTCCTCCTCCTGGCCCTCACCGGTGCGCTCGCCCTCGGCGCGTGCGCACCGGTGGACGAGGCCGACGACGCCGCGTCGTCGCCCGCCGCGCCGACGGCGGGCACCGCGTCCGGTGGCACCCTGCCGACCCTCACCGAGGGCGTGCTGACGATCGGGACGTCCGACCCGGCGTACGAGCCGTGGGTCAGCGGCAACGACCCGAGCAGCGGTGAGGGGTTCGAGTCCGCGGTCGCATACGCGGTCGCCGAGGAGCTGGGCTACGGGCCGGACGACGTCGAGTGGACCACCGTGACGTTCGACCAGATCATCGCGCCCGGCGCCAAGGCGTTCGACGTCGCGATCAACCAGGTCTCGATCAGCGACGAGCGCCGCGAGAGCCTGGACTTCTCCTCGAGCTACTACGACACCGCGCAGGCCGTCGTGACGATCGAGGGCTCACCCGTCGCGGGCGCGACGTCGCTGGCCGAGCTCGCCGAGGCCCGGATCGAGGCCATGGTGGCGACCACGAGCGCGCAGGTCGCGACGGAGGTCATCGCGCCGACGACCCCGGTCCAGCAGTTCAACGACAACGACCAGGTCAAGCAGGCGCTCACGGCCGGTCTGGTGGACGCGATCGTCGTCGACCTGCCCACCGCGCTCTACATCACGGCCGCCGAGCTCGACGGCGGCGTGCTCGTCGGGCAGCTGCCCCCGGGGACTCCCCGACCAGTTCGGCCTCGTGCTGGATCAGGGCAGCCCGCTGACCGAGCCGGTGACCGCCGCCGTCGACGCGCTGCGCGAGGACGGCACGCTCGCCGAGCTCGAGGCGCAGTGGCTCACGGAGTCCGCGGGCGCGCCCGTCCTGCAGTGACCGACCGCGAGGTGCCGGACGACGGCGCCGCGGCCTGGGAGCCGTCGGCCGTCCAGCGCGAGCGGCTCGCCTACCGCCGCCGGCAGTCGCGGCGGTCCACCGCGGTCGCCGTGGCGAGCACGGCGGCGGTCGTCGCGGCCGCGGTGCTCGCGCTGACGAGCTCACCGGGGTGGCCGCGCGTGCGGCAGTCGTTCTTCGACCCCGACGTCGCGCTCGCCTCGCTGCCCCGTGTGGTCGAGGGGCTGTGGCTCAACGTCCGCGTCATGGCCGTGGCGGCGGTCGTCATCCTCGTGGTCGCGCTGACCCTGGCGATCGCGCGGACGCTGCGCGGCCCGGTGTTCTTCCCGCTGCGAGCGGCCGCGACGGCGTACGTCGACATCTTCCGCGGGCTGCCGCTCATCCTGGTCCTGCTGCTGGTCGGGTTCGGGCTGCCGGGGCTGCGGCTGCAGGGCATCCCGTCGTCCGCGGTGATGCTGGGCGGGCTCGCGCTCGTGCTGACCTACTCGGCGTACGTCGCCGAGGTGTTCCGGGCCGGCATCGAGTCGGTGCACCCGTCCCAGGTCGCCGCGGCGCGCTCGCTCGGGCTGAGCCGGGCGCAGACCATGCGGACCGTCGTGCTGCCGCAGGCGGTGCGCCGGGTGGTCCCGCCGCTGCTCAACGACCTCGTGGCGCTGCAGAAGGACTCCGGGCTCATCTCGATCCTCGGCGCCATCGACGCCGTCCGTGCGGCGCAGATCTCGACCGCGCAGTACGCCAACTTCACGCCGTACGTCGTGGCCGGGGTGCTGTTCGTCCTGCTGACCATCCCGCTGACCCGGTTCACCGACGCCCTGGCCCGTCGCGGCGGGTGGGCCGGCGCGACCAGCGGCCTGGCCGGCGCGGGGGCGCTGCGGTGACGGGTGCCGCGGTGACGGGTCCGCTGCTCGACGTGCGCGGGGTGCGCAAGGCGTTCGGCCGCAACGTCGTGCTCGACGGCATCGACCTGGCCGTCGACGCGCACCGCTGCGTGGTGCTCATCGGCGCGTCCGGGTCGGGGAAGTCCACGCTGCTGCGCACCGTGGACCTGCTCGAGGAGGTGGACGACGGCGTCGTCCTGCTCGAGGGCGAGGACATCACGGACCCGCGCCGGGACGCCGACGAGGTCCGGGCCCGGATGGGCATGGTGTTCCAGGCGTTCAACCTGTTCCCGCACATGCGGGTGCTCGACAACGTGACCCTCGCGTCCCGCCTCGTGCACCGGGTGCCGCGCCGGGCGGCGGAGGAGCGGGCCCGCGCGATGCTCGAGCGGGTGGGCCTGGCCGACAAGGCCACCGCCTTCCCGGACGAGCTGTCCGGCGGGCAGCAGCAACGGGTCGCGATCGCGCGGTCCCTCGTCCACTCGCCGCGCCTCATGCTGCTCGACGAGGTGACCAGCGCCCTGGACCCCGAGCTGGTGGGTGAGGTCCTCGACCTGCTGACCGAGCTCAAGGCCGAGGGCATGACCATGGTCGTCGCGACGCACGAGATGGGCTTCGCCCGGCACGTCGCGGACGAGGTGTGCTTCCTGCACGCCGGGCGGGTGCACGAGCGCGGGACGCCCGAGCAGGTGCTCGGGGACCCGCAGCAGCCCCGCACGCAGGAGTTCCTGCGCCGGATCACCGACGCCGGCCGGGGCTGACGCCCCGCTGAGCGGTGGACCCCGGGGGCGACCCGGAGGTCAGGCGCCCGGCTGCTCCCCGCGGGCGATGGCGGTCATCTCGTCGCGCGGGACGACCTTGACGCGCTCGCGTCCCTCGGCCTCGCCCAGGGCGCGCTCGTAGGCGTCGAGCACCTGCCACTGCGACCACTCGACGAGCGGGACACCGCGCGAGGCGAGGAACTCGGTGACGGCCTCGGGGTCGGGGTCCGTCGCGGTGCGCAGCACCGGGCCGTCGCCGGCGTCGCCGGACAGCACGTCCTCGACGAGGTGCCGGACGGTCTCGGTCGCGTCGGACTTCGTGTGCCCGATGAGCCCGACCGGTCCGCGCTTGATCCAGCCGGTCGCGTAGACGCCGGGGACCGGGTCGCCGTCGACGTCCACGACGCGGCCCGCACGGTTGGGGATGACGCCGGCGACGTCGTCGAAGGGGATGTCCACCAGGGGCGACCCGAAGTAGCCCACCGCGCGGTAGACCGCCTGCACGGGCCAGTCGTGGTACTCGCCGGTGCCGCTGGCGGTGCCGTCACCGTTGAGCGCCGTGCGCTCGGTGCGGACCCCCACGACGTGGCCGTCCTCGCCGAGCACCTCGACCGGGCGGTGCAGGAAGTGCAGGTGGATGCGGCGGCTCGCCGTCATCTCCTCCGGCTCCTTGAGCGTCCAGTCGGTGAGGGTCTTGACGACCTGCTTGACCTGGTTCGAGGAGTGGATCGCGGCCATCGAGCCCTCGTCGAAGTCGAAGTCCTCGGGGTGGACGACGACGTCGACGTCCGGCACGTGGCCGAGCTCGCGCAGCTCGAGCGGCGAGAACTTGACCTGCGCGGGGCCGCGGCGGGCGAAGACGTGCACGTCGGTCACCGGCGACGCCAGCAGCCCCTCATGGACGTTGGCCGGGATCTCGGTCGGCAGGAGGTCCTGGGGGTGCTTGGCGAGCATGCGGGCGACGTCGAGCGCGACGTTGCCAGCGCCGAGGACGGCGATCTCGCGGGCCTCCAGCGGCCAGGTGCGCGGGACGTCCGGGTGGCCGTCGTACCAGGAGACGAAGTCCGCGGCGCCGTACGACTCCGGCAGGTCGATGCCGGGGATGTCGAGCGAGGCGTCGCGGATGGAGCCGGTGGAGAAGATGACAGCGTCGTAGAACTGGCGCAGGTCGTCGAGCTTGAGGTCGACCCCGTAGTCGACGTTCGCGAGGAGCCGGATGTCGCCGCGGTCGAGCACCTTGTGCAGCGCGACGATGATCTGCTTGATGCGGGGGTGGTCGGGCGCGACGCCGTACCGGACCAGGCCGAACGGCGCGGGCAGTCGCTCGAACAGGTCGATGCTGACGTCCAGGTCCGTCTTGGACAGGATGTCGGCCGCGTAGATGCCGGCGGGACCGGCGCCGACGACGGCGACGCGCAGGGGTCGGGTGCTGCTCACGAGCGGGACCTTCCGGGTCGGGGACTCCCGCGTGGGCACAGCTGATGGCGTGCGGCCGTCGCGGGGTTCTCGGGACCGAGTCTACGGGCTGAGGTGAGGTCAGCCTTATGTGGCGCTGGCGACACCGGGTCCCGGCCGCGTCGCCGGGCTCGTCGCCGGGCTCGTCGCCGGGCTCGTCGTCGGCCGGGACACGGGCCGCGGGACCGACGACACGGGACCCCCTCGACAGGGCTAGGTTCACCCGGTGAGCAGCACCCGCAGCACCCGCCCCACCACGTCGCTCCCCGCCCCGGCCGCCGGCCTGCCGGACCGCACGGGGCTCGCGCTCGGCGCGGGCGCGTACCTGCTGTGGGGCGTGCTCCCGCTGTACTTCCCGCTGCTCGCACCGGCCGGCGCCGTCGAGATCATCGGGCACCGGATCGTCTGGTCGCTGGGCTTCTGCCTGCTGCTGCTCGTCGTCACGCGGACCTGGGGCACCTTCGTCCGGGTGCTGCGCACCCCGCGCACCCTGGCGCTGCTCGCGGTCGCGGCCGTGCTCGTCGCCGGCAACTGGACGGTGTACGTGTACGGCGTCCTGAGCGACCAGGTGGTCGACGCCGCCCTCGGCTACTTCATCAACCCGCTGGTCACGGTGCTGCTCGCGGTGTTCGTGCTCGGGGAGCGGCTGCGCCGTGCGCAATGGGTGGCGCTCGGGTGCGGGACGGTCGCCGTCGTCGTCATCACGGTCGGCTACGGCCGGCTGCCGTGGATCGCGCTGTCGCTCGCGTTCACCTTCGGCCTGTACGGGCTGATCAAGAACCGTGCCGGACGGACCGTGCCGGCGATCGCGGGGCTCGCGGTCGAGACGCTCGTGCTCCTGCCGCTCGCCCTGGGCTACCTGCTCCTGCTCGCGGCGAACGGCACGGGCTCGTTCGGTGCGCACGGCACCGGTCACGTGCTCGCCCTCGTCTCGAGCGGCGTGGTCACGGCGGTCCCGCTGCTGCTGTTCGGCTCGGCGGCCCGGCGGCTGCCGCTGTCCGTCGTCGGGATGCTGCAGTACATCGCCCCGACCATGCAGTTCGCGATCGGCGTCCTCGTGCTCGGCGAGCAGATGCCGCCGGCGCGCTGGTTCGGGTTCGCGCTCGTGTGGCTGGCGCTGGTGATCCTCACCGCGGACGGGCTGCGGGCCGGGCGGGCGGACGCCCTGGCCCGACGCGCGGTCACGGCCACGACGCGGCACTAGCTGCGGCGCAGGTCACGGCCCGACCGCGGGCCGACCGCGGCCCGACGCGCCGTCCGCGCGCGGCGTCAGCCGAGGCGCGCGCCGGCCTGGATGGCGCGGATCTCCTCGAGCGTGGTGCGCATCTGCAGCGCCGTGCAGGTGCCGGTGAGCTGGACGACGTCGACCGCGGAGCCGTGGTCGACGACGGCGAGGCGCGCGGCCTGGACCAGCCCGCCGAGCTGCGGGTGCACGAAGGCCCCCTCGATCCGGAAGCCGGGCAGCCCGAGCACCGGGAGCTCGGCACGGCCCAGCTCGGAGTACTGGGCGAGCGGCGCGACGCTCGCCACGACGGTGTCGATCGCGTCGGCCAGCGTGCGACCGGGGCCGAACCGGGTCACAGTGACGCCGACGACCGGCTGGAAGCTGCGCGGCGGCACACGCTTCGCGACGGCCAGGACGACACCCGGGGCGGCGATCGGGGACCAGCCTGCGGGGTGGTCGAGCTCGAGGGCCGGGAACGCGGGGAACGCCTCGCTGGGGAACCGGACCGTGCCGCCCGTCGTGCCGCCCGTCGTGCCGCTCATCGCGGGTCCGGACCGCCGGCCGGGGCGAGCGCGGTGACCGCGAAGGAGTGACCGCCGAAGCCGACGGCGACGCCCTCGGACAGCCGGACGCGCTCCTCGGGCACGCAGATGATCTGCTGGCCGTCCTCGAGGGTCACGACCGTGCCGTTCGTCGAGCGGCGGTCGACGACCCACGCACCCGAGGCGTCGACCCCGACGGCGAGGTGGGTCTTGGACACGGCACGCTCGGGATCGTCCATGGTGACCAGTGTGCCGGGCGTCTCGCCGGCCCGCGGCACCGGGTCGCGGCCGAGGAGCGCGCTCCCCGCGACGGTGACGGTGCGACCGTCGGACAGCGCGAGCTCGACCCACGGACCGTGCGGACGGTCGACGGGCGCCGCCGGCCTCGGCGCGGGGGCCGCGACCGGCACCGGTGCGGTCGCCGGGTCGGTCGGGGCCGCCGGGCCGGTCGGGGCCGCCGGGGTGGTGGGGGTGGCCACCGTCGGCGCCCCGCTCACCGGCGCTCCGCCCCCGGGGTCCCGACCGCCGGCGCCGGCTCCACGGCCGGCCGCGGGGTGGGCAGGACGGGGAGCGTCCCACCTGCGGCGCGCGGCAGCGGGACGCGAACCGGCAGCGTGACGAGCGGTGACGCGCCCGCGGCCGCGGCGGCGGTCGCGGTGCGGGCGACGGACGAGGTGGTGGCCGCGGCCTGCTCGGCCGGCTCGGCGGGCGACGACCCCGCGGCCGGCTCGGCGGTCGGCGAGGTGGCCGGGACCGGCACCGGCGCGACCGGCACCGTGGGGTCGCGGCCGTCGCGGACGTCGATCACGAGCGTGCCGTCCGCCAGGTCGTACCACCCCGCACGAGGTCACCGACCCGACCGGCCGGTGCGCCGGTGCGCGCGGCGACCGTGCGCAGGTCCATGGCCCGCTTGCCGGCCGTCCAGCCACGGGTCGCGTCGGTCCACGCCTGGGCGCCCACGGCCCCGACCGCGAGCAGCAGCCCGAGCAGGACCAGCACGACGCGCACGCCCGGGCGCGGGTCGGCCACGCTGCCGAGGGGCGCGAGCACACCGACGGCACCGACGAGCAGACCGGGCAGCAGCACCGCCGCGTCGACGAGGTAGGCGACCGTCCGGCGGCCGGGCGGCGCGGGGACGGTGCCGGCGAGCGGCGTGGGCACGGTGCCGGCGAGCGGGGCGGGGAAGGCCGTCGGCTCGGCCTGGGCGGTGAGGGGCAGCGGCGTCATGACTCTCCGTCGCGGGACGATCGTCCGCGGGGTCGTGGGGTCGGGGCGGTGGGCACGGTGTGGCGGCCGGTGCGACCCGGACGGATGGGGCGCGGGTGGGTGCGGACGGGGTGGGGCGGGGCGGTGCGGGCGGAGACGGCGTGGGGCGTGGAGGTGCGGGAGGGGACGGTGCGGGGCGAGGGACCGGTCACCGGCGCGGGCACGGCGGGGCGCGCGCCCTGTTCGACGGTGCGGTCGCGGGGCGGGACGGGGACCGGTGCCCGGGCACCGCGTCGCCGGCGCAGCGACGCGGTGGACCAGCGGGACCGCAGCCGACGGCTGCGTGGCACGGCCGCGCGCATCGCGGCGACGACGTCGTCCACGCCCGCCCAGTAGCCGTCGACCTCCGCGTCCCCCGGGTGCCCGGGGGCGAAGACGACGGCGTCCGCCCGGGTCGCCAGCCCGGTCAGCGGGGCGGCGCTCGCCGCCCCGACGCCGACGGCGAGGCACGCGGCGGCCTCCCGGCGCGTGGCGCCCACGGTGACCGGCAGGGCGAGGTCGGCGGCGGCGTCGAGCACCTCCTCCCACCCCCGACGACCCGGGTGACCGCGTCGGGGGCGGTGCGTCGCCGACGACGACGCCGCATCCGCAGCACCGCGAGCCCCGCGAGGGGGCGAGCACGAGCAGCAGGGGCACACCGACGACGGCCGCCGCGACCGCGACGACGCGCGGCCAGCCGGCCGTGGCGGCGTCGGGCCCGGACGGGTCCTCCGTGATCGGCTGCTCCGCGTCCACCTCCGGCGGCGCGACCGGCTCGGCGGGCGGCGGCGGCGGCTGGACGACCTGCGGCTCCGGCTGGGCCTCGTCCTGCGGGGTGCGCTCGTCCGGGGTGCGGCTCTCGTCCGGCGTCGGGTGGAAGGGGACCCAGCCGTGGCCGGCGAACGCGATCTCGACCCACGCCTGCGCGTCGTCGCCGGTCACGACGACCTCGCCGGCGTCCCCGTCGGCCGGTGCGCCCGCGTCCGGCCGGAAGCCGAGGACGACCCGTGCGGGCAGGCCGAGCTCGCGGGCCATGAGCGCCATCGCGGACGCGTACTGCTCGCTGTCGCCGACCATGAGGTCGCCGCTGAGGAGTGAGGTGATCCGGTCGGCGCCGTGCCCGGACAGCGAGGGGTGGTCGCCGGCGTCGGTGTTCCCGTGGCTGAACCAGCCCCGCTCGGCCAGCCCGGCCTCCAGGGCGCGCGCGACCTCCAGCGGGGTGGAGGCCTGACCGGCCATCTCCCCCGCCACGAGGCCGACGACGTCCGGCACGGCAGTGACGGGCGGCAGCGTGACCGCGGCCGGGGCGGCGGCGCCGATCGCGGCGTCGTCGGGCACCGGCGGCACCGTGGTGTCGAGGGTGTAGGTGAGGCCGTCCGGCACGCCGCCGGTGAGCACGGCGGTGTCGGTGGTCCGGTTGACCCGCAGCCCGTCGGCCGGGTCGGCCTGCGCGGAGGTGTCCGCAGAGGTGTCCGCGGAGGTGCCCGCGGAGCTGCCGGTGACGCGCACCGCGGCGGCCTCCCCACGGTCGGCAGCCACACCCCCGGCAGCGCGTGGACCTCGACGTCGACCGTGGCGGCGCGGCCGTCCGGCGCAGGGGCGCCCGCGGCACCGGCGTCGACCGAACCGGCGGGGCGCCGGAACGCGCCCGAGCCGGACGCGGCACCGGGCGCGCCGACCGACCACACCACGCCGTCGTAGGCGTCGAGGGTCGCGAGCCGCACCGGTGCGCCGTCCGGCAGGCCGCGGACGGTGAGCAGCGGGGTGTCCTGCCAGTCCTTGACGAAGCGCCGGTAGCCCGCGAGCGGGCTCGGCTGCTCGCGGGGGTCGAACGGCGGGGTGACCTCGTCCCGCAGCACGTACCGCGGACGCTGGTCGGCGAGCACGGGCCCGACGACGACGCCGCCCGCCCCCGCGACCGCGACGGTCAGGGCGAGCGCGACCACGCGCCGGACCGCGAGCCGCCCGAGGCGCCACGCGACCCAGGTGAGCAGCCCGCCGGCGGCGACGAGGCCGGTGACCATCGGGAGGAGGGTCTCCCGGGTGCCGAGCGCGAGCGCCGCCACGCCGACGAGGGGCGGTGCGGCGGCCGCGAGGACCGCACGCGACGCCGTCCGGGCCCGCAGCGCGACGCTCACGGCTGCCGCGGCACCGGCGACGGCGAGCGTGTACGGCGCGACGAGCGTCCCACCGTCCGCGCCGAGCGGGGCCTGCCGGGTCAGGACGTCCGCCCAGACGGTGACCACCCCGCCGAGCAGGGTGCGCACGGTCGCGCCCGTGGGCACGACGCCGCCGAGGGTCGTCCCGGGCGCGGCGAGCGCGCCCCCGGCCACCACGAACGCGACCACGAGGACGGCGAGCGTGGGGAGCACGGCCCAGCCGCGGCGGGCGGCGGTGGCGGCGATCGCGGCGCCCACCGCGAGCCCGCCCAGCAGCGCCGGCCACACCGCTCCGACCGCGTACGCCGGCACGACCGGGAGCGCCGCGACGGCGAGCGCCGCCACGAGCACGGCGACGTCGGCGAGCGCGTGCGCACCCGGGCGCGGGGCGCGGGCGGCCCGGCGGGCGGTCATGCCGTCACCACGCGGCGGACGACCCGCGGGAGGTCCGCGAGCGCGGGCAGCCGGACGAGGGTCAGGGCGCCGTCGGTGCGCACGGCGACGCCGGCGGCGGGGTCGCAGGAGAGGACGAGGACGGGCACGCCGACGGCGATCCGGGCGGTGTGCGCGCGCAGCGTCGCAGCGTCGGTGGCGGACCCGGTCACGAGCACGACGACCGAGGCCTGCGGGACGGCGGCCGCGACCCACCCGGCGAGGTCGCCCACCCCGGGGTGGCCCACGGCCGGCTCGAGGGTCGCGCAGTCGTCCAGCAGCCGCGTGGCCGTCCCGGTCCGCAGGGGTCCGTCGCCGGCGAGCACGGTGGTCCGGCCGGCGTCCCGCAGGGTCGCCAGGGCCAGCGACGCGGTCGCGGACACCGCGAGCTCGATCTCCTCGGCGTCGGCGTAGTCGGCCGGGTCGAGCGAGAGCGCGACCGCGGTGTGGCTGCGCCGGGTGTCCTCGAACTGCCGGACGACGAGGTCGCCGTGCCGTGCGCTCGACTTCCAGTGGATGTGCCGGCGGTCGTCGCCGGGCACGTAGTCGCGCAGGGTGTGGAAGGACAGGTCGTTCGCGGACAGCGCGCGGGTCGATGTGCCCTCGAGGTCGCGCAGCAGCCCGTGGCCGCCGCCGGGGAGCGCCACGGTCGCCGGGTGGACGTAGAGGTCGACCGGGTCGGTCCACACCAGCCGGCGGCGCACGAGCCCCCACGGGTCGCCCCGCACCGACCGGACCGGGCCGACGACGACGACGCCGCGACGCGACGTGGGCACCGCGAAGACGTCGTCGTGCTCGGCGCCCGGCCCGAGCGACGGCAGCGGGAAGTCGGCCGCACCGCGGCCCACCGGCAGCTCGACAGCCGCCGGCAGCAGGCGGCGGCGCGAGGTGTTGCGGACGACGATGCGACCCACCGCACGCTCGCCCACCCGCACCCGGTCGCCGGACAGGTCCAGGGTCACGGCGTAGGTGGAGCGGCCCAGGCTGAGGACCGCGGCGACCAGCAGCGCGACGGTCAGCGCGACCCCCGCGGTGGCGACCTCGACCCAGCCGAACCACCACCCCGCTGCGCACGCCGCGAGCGCGGCGAGCGCGGTCAGGCGGCCGAGCACCGACAGCGGCACGGTGCGGCGCCGCGACCCCGGGTCGGCCGGGCGGTGGGTGGCGCGGCCGGGGACGCCGTCGCCGGCCGCGGCACCGGCCACGGGCGCGGGCACGGGCGCAGGAGCGGGCACGGGCACGGGCACGGGCACGGGCACGGGCGTGAACGTGACGCCGCTCATCGGGTCCTCTCCTCGGCCGGCGGGGTGCGGGCCGGGCCCGCGGCACCCGGCGCGGGCACGGGCGCGGGAGCCGGGGCCGGGGGCGGCTCCACCGGCAGGGTCGCACTCACGGCGGCCGCGGCACTGGTGCCGCGCGCGGACAGCGCCTGCACCTCGACCCGTGGCGCGCCGGCACCGGTGGGCGCGACGAGCGTCGCCTCGCGGTCGGCGGCCCCCGGACGACCCAGTCGCCGTCGCCGGCCCGGACCCGGTACCCCGTCACGGGGCTGCCGCCGTCACGGCCGGGCGTCCACCGCACGACCACCGCGAGGGCGTCGTCGTCGGTGGGCGTGGCGGTGGCGGTCACGGTGGGGGCCTGCGGCGCGGTGGTGACCGCGACCGGCGCGATCACGGCCCAGTCGCCGGCCTCGCCGCGCGAGCTCCACGCCCGCACGCGGAAGGTCGGCGCCGGCCCGGCGGTCAGCCCGTCGACGACGACGGACGTGCCGCTCAGGCGGCCCACACCCTCGACCTCGTACCCCGTGACGGTGAGCCCGGCACCGCCGGCGTCGGCCGGCGGCTGCCAGGTCAGCCCGACCCGCCCGGCACCCCACGGCACCGCGTCGCCGCCCCCGTCGGTGGCGGTCGCGTCGAGCGGCGCGGAGGGGCACTCCACGTCTGGGCCGTGGTCGTGCCGGCGGCGGACCAGCCGACGGTGTTCCGCGCCCGGACCCCCACCGTGTAGCGGCGGCCGCGCTCGGCGTCGGGGAACGACCAGGACGCCGCGGACGCCGGCAGGGACGCGACGGTCGCGCCGTCGACGGTGACCTCGTACCCGGTGATCGCCGCGCCGTTGGTCGCCGGCTCGGCCCAGGTGACCTCGAGGCGGCCGGCCTCGGTGCCGCTCGCGGGGTGCCGGACCGCCGTCGGCGCGGGCGCGGACGGCGTCGTCATGGGCACGCCGACGGCCGACCAGGCGCTCCACTCCCCGGCTCGGGGGCGCGGTTGTGGGCCCGGACGCGCACGACGTACTCGACGCCGTTCGTCAGGCCGCGCAGCGTGGTGGTCGTCGCGGTCGTGGCCAGCGACGCCCCCGCGGGCGGCGCCGGGCTGACCTCGACGGTGTACCGGTCCACCGGGGAGCCGGGGCTCACCGGTGCGGCCCACGTCGCGGTGAGCTGGCGGTCGTCGGTGGTCAGGGTCGGGGCGGTGACCGCCTCGGGGCGCGCGTCCGGCCGGGCCGGCGCCGACGGCGCGCTCTCGGGCGACCAGTCGACGGCGTTGCGGGCGGCGACCGTGAAGGTGTGCTCGGTGTCGTTGACCAGGCCGTCGACGGTGCAGGTGGTCCCGGCGCACTCGCGCACCGCACCGCCCGGGTGGGTCGTGACGCGGTAGGCGGTGATCGGCTCGCCGTTGGCCACCGGTGCGTCCCAGGCGAGGACGACGGTGCGGTCGCGGACCTCGACGACGCGCGGTGCGGTCGGGGTGCCGGGTCGGCCCCGGACGATGACGGTGACACGGCCGGTGACCTCGCGTGCGGCGTCCCCCGTCACGTCGCGCACCGTGAACCGGGCGACCATCGCCCCGACGAACCCGGCCGCCGGACGGACCGCGACCTCGGACCCGCTCACCGACGCGGTGCCCGCACCGGGCGTCTCCACGACGGCGTCGACGACCCGCAGCGGCGACCCGGGGAACGGGTTGTAGGCGCCGTCGAGCACCGGGACGGTCGTGACGCGGTCCTCCACGCCGTCGGGGACGGTGCGCTCGACGACGCGGGCGAGCGGGCGCGTGCTCGCGGTGACCCGCAGCTCGACCCGTGCATCGAGGGTCCCGGCGACGCCGTACCGGATGGCCAGGCCCAGGCTGCCGAAGGTGCCCCGGGCGGCCGTGGGCAGCGCCGCGACCTTGAGCACCGACCCGTCGAGCACCGCGGTGAAGCCCTGCGGGACGGCGGAGGTGAGGGTGTAGCCGTAGCCGTCCCCGGCGCCGCCGACCGGGTCGGAGGTGAACGCGGTCAGCGGCACGGCGACCGGGTCCTCACCCGGCGCGACGTCGATCGTCGAGGGGACGAACGTGGGCGGGTGGTCCTCGACCGCGAGGACGGTGATCGGGAGCGTCAGCACCGCGCGGCGCGCACCGGCGTCCCCCGTCGCGGTCGCGTCGGTCACCTCCACCGAGATCGAGGCGGGGCCGGCGTACGAGCGTGGCGCACGGAAGACGAGCGTCGTCGCGTCACGCACCAGCGCCGATCCGTCGGACTTGGTGGCCTGGACTCGCGAGGGGTCCGAGATCGTGGCGGTGCGACCGGGGGCCACCTGCACCTGCTCGGCGAGCGGGATCTCGAGCTCCGAGCCGGCGAGCACCTCGAGCCGCGGCGCGCGGGGCCGCGGCATCGGGGAAGTCGCCGAGCGCCGGCACCGTGATGAACGCCGTGCTGGTCAGGCCGCCGCCGCCCGCCGCCGTGTTGGTCAGCACGTACGGCAGCGTCTGGGCGTGCTCGGCGAGGGTCACGACGACCGCGCCGGTGGGCGTGGTGCGCGCGGTCGAGGCGTCGTCGGGCACCGAGACGGTGAGGTCGGACAACGGCCCGCTGCGGTTCTCGGCGACCGCGAGGACGTCGACCTCGACCTCCGTGCGACCGACGGTGTCCCGCGCCGGGACGACGACGTCCCGCGCGACGGGGGGCACCGGGCTCGCGTCCGGGTCGACCGTCACCCACAGCACCGCGGTGGCGTGGCCGCCGCGGTCGTTGCGGGCGGTGTAGGCGATCTGCAGGGTCCCGGGGGCCTGCGGGGACTGCACGACGACGCGCCGGCCGACCGTGCGGGCGTCGACACCGGGGTCGGTCACCAGGGCGGGGTCCAGCGTGAGCTCGCTGCCGCCCGCGTCGACGTCGTTGGCGAGCACGCGGACCTCGACCCGGCGACCGGGCAGGACCGTGACGCGGTCGTCGCGGGCGACGACGCGCTCGGACGTGCCGGGGCGCTCGGCGATGCCGACCCGGACCGTGGCGACCGCACGCTGCCCGACCCAGTCCTCGACCGCGTAGGTGAACTGGTCGGTACCGGACTCGTCCCCGAAGGCCTCGTAGTCGATCCAGTCGGCGCCGGTGTCGACGACCCGACCCTTCTCGGGCGCGCGGTCCAGACCGAGCAGGGTCACGCCGTCGCCGTCCGGGTCGACGCCGACCAGCGGGACGGTGATCCGGGTGATCTCGCCGGCGAAGACGCGCGCGGTGACGGGGGCGGGCTGCGGCGGCGCCTTGGTGGTGGCGTCCGCGGCGTGCACCGTGACGGTCAGGCGTGCCGACGTGGCGGCGCCGGTGGCATCGGTCACCGTGAACGACGCCCGGGCCGTGGTGGGGCGGTCGGGGGCGCGGTAGCGCAGCACGTCGCCGGAGACGAACAGCAGGCCCTCGTCCTCGCCGAGGGGCTCGGCGAGGTCGGGCAGGAGGGTGAGCGGCCCACCCTCGGGGTCGAAGGCGCCGTCGAGCACCGGGATCGTGACGACGCCGCCGGTGCGCACGGTGGCGGTGGCGTCCGGCACGACCGGGGGCTGCTGCGTGGCGGACGCGGGCAGCGGTCGCACGAGGACTTCCCCGCGCGCCTCGCGCAGGCCGTCGGAGACGACGTAGTGCAGGACGACGGGTCCGGGCAGGCTCCCGGTCGCGGTGATCCGCAGCAGCCCGTGACCCAGGACGGCGACCTCGAGTCCCGAGCCGTCGGGCACCTCGACGGAGTGCAGCACGAGGATTGCGCCGTCCGGCGAGATGTCGTTGGCGAGCGGGTCGATCGTCACCTCGCCGCCCGGGGGAGCAGGGCGCGGTCGGCGACGGCGGTGGGCCCCTGCGCCTCGAGGGGCCGCTCGCGCACGTCGACGCGGGCGACCCCGGTGGTCTGCTGGGTCCCGGCGGCCACGGTGAACGTGACGTACAGCGGGCCCGGCCGGGCGGCGGTGACGGTGAAGGTCCCGGCGGCGACGTCCGGCACGACGGTCGCCCCGACGAGGGGCTCGACCCCCGCGAGGCGGGGCACCTCGGTGGTGCCGCTGCGGACCGACGCGAGCGGGTGGACGGTCACCGGCTCGCCGACGTAGGCGACGGCGTGCACGGGGTCGACCACCGGGACCAGGGAGCCGACCGGCCGCACGTCGACCCGCAGCTCCCCCACGGCCGTGGCGACGCCGTCGGAGACGACCAGCCGCACGCCGACGACGCCGAGCGCGCCGTCGGCGGCCTGGAAGGTCACGTGGCCGTCGGGCCGGCTGTGGACCGTCCCGCCGTCGGTGACGGTCGCCTCGACGAGCACGAGGTCGTCGCCGTCCGGATCGGTGAAGGCGGGCAGGACGTCGGCGGTGACCGCGGCACCCTGCTCGACGACGACGGTGTCCAGACGCGCCTGGGTGGGTGGTGCGTTGCTGCCGGCCGGCTGGACGGTGACCCGCACGGTCGCGGTCGCGGGGGCCGCGGCACCGCGACCGTCGGTGACGGTGTAGGTGAACTCGACGGTGCCGGAGGCGGCGTCGTCGACGGTGAGCTGCAGGGCGCGGCCGCCGTGGACCGCCGTGAGCGTGCCCCACGCCGCCGGGACCGGGTCCCACTCGGACAGCACGAGGACGCCGCAGTCGGACGCCGCGTCGTTCGCCAGCACCGGGAGCTGCACGGTGCGGCCGGCCCGCACGCCGTAGGCGTCGTCCGACGCGGTGGCGGGCGCGGACTCACCGGTGCACTCGGTGGCCGAGGACAGCGTGCCCTGCTGGGTGTCGGAGTCCTGCGGGTCATCGTCCTGCTCGGCCTCGGGCTCGATGTCCTGCCAGTTCGGCTCGCGCAGCTCGGGGTCCTCGGTGGGGACCCACACCCGCCCGTGCGCGGTGTCGTTGAGCACGACGACGGACCGGTTGACCCGGAACACGAGCCGGTCCTGCGCCGTCATGCCCGCGAGGTCGACGACGGTCGGGCCGTCGGTCCCGCAGCGGGTCAGCGCGCTGCCGGTGGCGGACGCCCAGGCGCCGTACACGCACGCCCCGACCCGCACCGGTGCGGCGGGCGCGCCGCTGCCGCCGGAGGGGTGGCGGCGCACGTCGTCCGGCGTGGTCGCACCGGTCAGCGGCACCTCGAGCAGCGCGGTCGGGCCCGCGACCAGCACCGTGGCGGCATCCGGACCAGGTTGCTGCAGCCGCAGGGGGTGCCGGCACCGGCGAGGTCCACCGCACCGGTCGCGGTGCGCAGCGTGGTCCCGGTGAGGGTGACGAGCTGGTCCCCGACGGCGGTGGCCTGCTCGACCGGCCCGGCCGCGGACGCCTGCGCGTCCGGCTCCCCGGCGGTGAGGACGCGGGCCCCGGCCCCGTCGCCGTCCGCCCGCAGCGTGCGGCGGGTCCCGTCCGCGGCCACGGTCAGCACGTCCCCGCCGACGGCCACGACCGCCGCCCCGCCGACGCCGAGCTCGGCGTCCGCCGGGCCGTCGGGGACGAGCTCGGCCAGCGTGCCCACGCGCCCGATCCGCAGTGCGCCGTCCGCGGGGTCGACGACGGCGACGGTCCCGGCGGCCGACGACACCCGGGCACCGGCGGGCAGCGCGACCTCGGCGGTCGTGGTGACGGCGGCGGGGTCGACCGCGGCGAGGACGCCGGGCTCGTGGATGAGCACGTCGGCGCCGTCCTGGAGCACGTCGACCTCGCTCGACCCCGCGACCAGGCCGCCGTTGAGCTCGCCGACGGTCGAGCTGTAGCGCCCGACGCCGAGGGTCGAGGCGTTGGTGAGCCACACGCCGCCGTCGTGCAGGTCGAGCTGTGACACCGCCTGGCCCGGGTGGATCAGGGCCAGCACGGCGAGCAGCACCGGGGCGGTGACGGCGGCGCCGGTCCGGGTCCACGTGCGCCGGTTCGGCATGCCGCGGCGCGCGGTCACGGCGTGCACCCGAGCGCGGGCCGGTTGGACGCACGCCGGTCCGCCCGGACGATGGAGACCTCGACGCACGTGCGCTCCGCGGCCGCCGTGGTCCCGGCCGGGGACCCCGTCGCGACCTCGACGGTGACCTGCGTGTCGTCGACGAGCTCGAGGCGGGTGTCGGCACCGGCCCGGACGACGCCCCACAGGTACCGGTCGCCGTCCTGCGGCTGGGGGTTCGTCCAGGTCGCGGTCACCGTGCCGTCGGGCCGCGGGGTGACGCGGACGTCGACCGGAGCCGGCACCGCGGTGACGACCGCGGCCGGCGTGGCCGACGGGGCGGGCTCGGCGGCGACGGCGACGTCCGGGTCGCCGGCGCCGAGCGCGAGGGTGGTCGAGGCCGCGAGCGCGGCCACGACGGCGGCGCCCGCGAGCGCGGTGAGGACGCGCCGCGACCGGGCGGGCCGGGTCCGGGGGCGACCTCGGGGTCGTCGTGCGCGTCGCCCGCGTGCTCGTCGGCTGCCGCGGGGACGGTGAAGGAGGGCAGCACCGGCACGCCGGTGGCCGGCGTGCTCGGACCGGCGGCGTGCGGGCAGGGGCCGACGTGCACCGGCTCGGCGTCGGGCGTGATGCTCGCGATCGGACGCCGACGCGTGACCGTCGCGGCCTCCTCGGCCGCCGTGCGCTGCGGCCGGCCGGGCTCGTCATCGGCGGCGTCGTCCCCCTCGGGGTCGATGCTCACCACGGGGCGCAGGCGCGTCGCGGCGTCGTCGGCGGGCGCGTGCGGGGCGGCGCCGGAGCGGGTGACCGGGCCGGCCGTCTCGTCGGTCCCCTCCTGGGCGAGCTCGACCGGCGTCCCCGGGAGCATGAGCTCGAGCTCGACGGCCTGCAGCGCGCGGGCCAGGGCGAGCGCCGAGTGGAACCGGTGGACCGGGTTCTTCTCCATCGCACGCGCGAGCGCGGCGTGCAGGCTCGGCGGCACGTCGGTGCGGCCGGTGCGCGGCAGGGGGTCCCGCTCGATGCGCGCGACGAGGTCGGCCGCACCGTTGGCGCTGCCGGGGACCTCGAACGGGGACCGTCCGGCGAGCAGGGAGTACACGGTCGCGGCGAGGGAGTAGACGTCGGCCCGCACGTCGCCGTCCGGGACGGCGGCGAGCAGCTCGGGCGGCGACCACGGGATGGACATGCCGACCGCGGCGCCACCGCTCCAGCCGGTGGTGGCGGCGATGCCGAAGTCGGTGAGCGCCGGCCAGCCGAAGTCCGTGGTGAGCACGTTGGCGGGCTTGATGTCGCGGTGCAGGATGCCGGCCCGGTGGGCCGTCTCCACCGCGGACGCGAGGCGGATCCCGATGCGGAGCGCCTCCGCGACCGAGATGCGCTCGCTGCGGTAGCGGGCCCCCAGCCCGGGGCGCGCGCAGTACTCCATGACGAGGTAGGGGCGGCCGTCGGCCGCGACCGCCGCGTGGTGGATCGTGACGATCGACGGGTGGTGGGAGAGCTGGGCCATCAGGTCGGCCTCGGTCCCGAACCGCGCGAGGACGTCCGCGTCAAGAGAGTCCGCCGGCAGCACCTTGACCGCGACCGGCCGGCGCGGCAGGTGCTGGGTGTAGAGGTAGACGTCCGCGAACCCGCCCATGCCGAGCAGCCGCCCGACGGTGTGACCCGGGATCTCGGGCGGCGCGGAGGGGCGACGGGGCACCGTCACCGCGAGCGCTCCACGGTGAACGTGACGCCCTCCCCGAGGTCGACGAGCACGCCCGGCTGCAGGACGGTCGCCTCCCCCGGCTGCAGGCGCTGCGGCGCCGCGGCGGGACGCACGACCAGCACGCCGTTGGTCGAGCGCAGGTCCGTCAGCACGACGTCGTCGCCGTCCATGCGGACCTCGGCGTGGGTGCGCGAGATGTCCTGCATCGGGCTGGGCACGGTGACGAGCTGCGGGACCTGGCTGCTGTGCACCCGCGACGCCTGCGGCGCCCGGCCGATGAGCACCGGCCGGCTCAGCGTGACGCGCTCGCCGGTGGACAGGGCCAGCCGGGCGGCCGCCGGCGAGGCGGGCGTGGGCAGGGACGTGGCGAGCGGCGCGGCCACCGCGTGGCCCGCCCACTCCGGCAGCCGACGGCGCAGCGCGACGACGTCCGCGCTCAGCACCGT
The DNA here is from genome assembly GCF_031582905.1 of Cellulomonas sp. ATA003. Classification (NCBI taxonomy): domain Bacteria; kingdom Bacillati; phylum Actinomycetota; class Actinomycetes; order Micrococcales; family Cellulomonadaceae; genus Cellulomonas; species Cellulomonas sp. ATA003. The sequence continues at coordinate 245,028 of NZ_CP133990.1, read as the reverse complement.
GGTGCCGTCGTGGTCGGTGGACGCGGTGGGCAGCACCTCCGGCGCGACCGGGTGGTCGGCGGGCTCCGCGCCGGACCGGTCGGTGCGCGTCCCGGCCGGCTCGTCGCTCGGCCGGTCGGTGGGCTGCTCGGTGGGCTGATCGGTCGGCTCGGTCGGCCCCGCCACGGCGGGTGCCGCGTGCCGCGGCGTCTCGGCCGGGCGCAGCATCGTGAGGTCGAGGGGCTCGTCACCGACGACGGGGTCCGCGGCGCGGGCGGGGTGGGGCAGCACGGCGACCGGTGCGGCGACCTGTGCAGCGACCGACACCGACATCACCGCACGAGCAGCCACCCCGGACCCACCGCGGGCACCGCGGAGGTCGGCACCGGGGCCGGCACGACGTCCGGCACCGCGGGCGACGGCTCCCCACGGGGGACGGCACCGCCCCGCGGGACGGGTCAGCGGTGCCGGCCGGGGCCGCGGTGACGGACGGCAGGGCGGTCACCGGCACGGCCGGCGCAGGGTCGACAGCGACGGGCTCGACGGCGACGGGCTCGACAGCGACGAGGTCGACGGCGACGGGCTCGACAGCGGCGAGGTCGACGGCAACGGGCTCGACGGCGGCGAGCGGGCAGGTCGGGCGCAGGCGGACGCCGCCGGCACGGGCGACGCCGGCGGCCATGGGGAGCGCGGTCGCATCAGCGTCCGCCTCGTCGCCCGGCGCGCGCACGGTGACCGTGCGGACGCCCTCGACGACCTCGTCGGACCACGTGGACACCCCGGGGGCGGTGAGCACGAACGCGCGGCCGGCCGCGGTCACCTCGACCTCGACCGCACCGCGGACGACGGCGTGCAGACGGGTGCCGTCCAGCGTGAGCAGCGCGAAGGGCGGCAGGGTCGCCAGACCGTCCCGCACCAGCACCTGCAGGTGGTCGACCACACCGGCGGGACCGGCGGCACCGGCGAGGCGCAGGGACTCCCACAGCCGGTGCACGAGCGCGGACGGTGTGGTCGGCGGGAGCAGCGCGACGCCGCCGTCCGCGACGACGGCGACCCACTCGCCGGGGGTGTACTCGGGGGCGTCCACGCTGGTCACTGCTCCGTTCCGTCCCCGCGCAGCGGCGGGGTCACGGGTCGTTCGATGGTCGCCTCGTCCACGCCGGCGGCGCGGGCGTCGCCGAGGTCGACGACGACGGCGGTCACGTTGTCGCGGCCACCGGCCTCCACCGCGGCCTGGACGAGGATCTGAGCCGCGGCCTGCGGGTCGGGCTGGTCCATGAGGAGGTATCGGATGGCGTCGTCGTCGAGCTCCTGGGTGAGCCCGTCGGAGCACAGCAGCAGCCGGTCGGCCGAGCCGGCGGGGATGAGCCAGTAGTCGGCCTCCGGGACCGGGCCGGTGCCGACCGCGCGCGTGATGACGTGGCGGTCGGGGTGCCACTCGGCGTCCGCGGGGCGCAGGCGCCCGTCGTCGATGAGCTCCTGGACGACCGAGTGGTCGACGCTCACCTGCTCGAGGGATCCGTCGGCGAGGCGGTAGACGCGCGAGTCGCCCACGTTGAACACCAGCCAGTACGGCGCGCCCCCGGCGGCGACGGCGGCCCCTGCGACGGTCGTGCCGGCGGTACGACCGGCGCCCACCGACTCGCGCACCCGAGCGGCGGCACGCGCGAAGGCCGCCTGGACGTCGTCGTGGGTGACGCCGTCGCGGTCGGCGAGGCGGGAGAACTCCTCGACGGTGACCCGGCTCGCGACGTCACCGGCGTCGTGACCACCCATGCCGTCGGCGACGAGGAAGAGGGGCGGCTGCGCGAGCAGGGCGTCCTCGTTGAGCCGACGGACCCGACCTCGGTCCGTCGCCGAGCCCCAGGACGTGCGCACAGGGCCCTCCACTCCTCAGGTCGTCACCGGTCGGTGACCGGACGGCGGTGCCGTTCTGCCGTCCCCATCGTCCGGATCGCCCGGGTCATGAGGATCGGGCGGCGAGCAATCCGGTCGGGGCGGGAGATTCCGGGCACGGCCGCAGGCTCGGGCGCACGGCCGTGACGGTGCGCTGCCGCTCCGCACGGGCGTGGTCCGGCCCGGTCACCCACCCGGCCAGGTCCGCAGCGGGCACTGGACGGCTGAACAGGTACCCCTGGGCGACGTCGCACCCGAGCGCCGCCAGCCGGTCCCGGGTCGCGGCGTCCTCGACGCCCTCGGCCACGGTGGTCAGCCCGAGGTGGTGCGCGAGCTCGATGACGGACCGCACGACCACGGCGTCGGTCGGCTCGGCCACCATGCGGGCCACCAGCGACCGGTCGATCTTCACGGTGTGGACCGGAAGCCGCGTCAGGTGCGCGAGCGACGTGTACCCGGCCCCGAAGTCGTCGATCGACAGCGTCACGCCGAGGTCGGCGAACGCGGCGAGCATGAGGCGGGCGCGTCCGGGGTCGGCCATGATGGCGCTCTCGGTGACCTCGAGCTCGAGGCACCGCGCCGGGACGCCCCAGGCGGCGAGCAGCCCGGTGACGTCGGCGAGGAAGGCGTCGTCGAGCAGGTTGCGGACCGAGACGTTGACGGCCACGTGCAGCTCGCGGCCCGCGTCGTGCCACCGGCGGCACTCCGCGAGGGCGGCCGACAGGACGTACCGGGTCAGCGGGTGGATCAGCGCGGTGCGCTCCGCGACCGGGACGAACCGCGCCGGCGGCAGCAGCCCGAGGACGGGGTGCTGCCAGCGCACCAGCGCCTCGACGCCGCACAGCCGGCCGTCCGCGAGCGCCAGCTTGGGCTGGAAGTGCAGGACGAGGTCGCCGGCGTCGAGCGCCCCGCGCAGCTCGCCGAGCAGCGCGAGCTGCTCGCGGCTGTGCTCGTCGATGTCCTCGTCGTACACGCACACGCCGGTGCCGCGGCTCTTGGCGCGGTACATCGCGATGTCGGCGTGCCGCAGCAGCGCCTGAGCATCCATGTCGCCCTCGCCCAGCGCGATGCCGATGGAGGCGTCGACGTCGAGGAAGATGCCGTGCGCGTCGACGTTCGTGTCCATCGTCGCCTGCACGGTCGCGGCGACGGCGAGCGCGGAGGCGACGTCGTCGACGTCGGGCAGGAGGATCGCGAACTCGTCCCCGCCCAGCCGGGCGACGGTCGCCGACGCCGGCACGCACCCGCCCAGCCGGCCGGCGAGGACCTCGAGCACGCGGTCGCCGTAGCGGTGGCCGAGGGTGTCGTTGATCTCCTTGAACCGGTCCAGGTCGATCAGCAGGAGGGTGATCGGCGCGGCGTCGGGTGCGGATCCGCTCAGCAGGGCGTCGACCCGCTCACCCATCGCGCGGCGGTTGGGCAGCCCGGTCAGCGGGTCCCGCAGCGCCTGCCGCCGGTTCTCCTCGCCCTGCTCGACGACGGCCCGCCGCCCGCGGACGACGACCGCGCTGAAGAACAGGACGAAGGCCAGGCCGAGACCGAACACGACCGGCGTGGCCACGAGCTTCGCCTGCTGCGCGCTGCCCATCGCCGTCAGCGCCGTGCTGGCCTCCTCGAAGTGGCGCTGCACCTCGTTCTCCAGGGCGGCCTCCAGCGGGTCGAAGTACGGGTCGACGTAGGTCTCCTCGTGGTCCTCGGCCGCGGACGGGTCCATCGGCCCACCGGTCAGCATGGCCTCGACCGCGCGTCCGTACCGAGCGTGCAGCGTGGCCCAGTCCTCGACCGTCCCGCGCCGGGAGGGGTGACGGATCCGCGCAGGCCGTCGAGCGCCTCGTCGACGGCCGCGCGGGCGTCGAGGTACTCCTGAGCGGTCTCGCCGTCCTCCTCGGGGCCGGGCGCCTTGAGCTGGTCGACCAGGTTCTCCTCGAGCACGAGCGCCGTGAGGGCCTCCCGCGACCACGCCGAGACGACCGCGCTGACCTGAGCGCGCTCCGCGGCCCGCGCGTCGGTCACCGCGGTCGTCACCGAGAACACGGTGAGGGCCGCCAGGACGCCGACCAGTCCGACCGTGGCCGCGTGCACGGCCGCGCGCGGGAGACCCGTGCGCCGGCGTCGGCCCGCGCCCGCGCGGCTGCCGGTGGCTCGTCCGGCACCCGCGCGTCGGGCAGGCGGGCGTCGCGGGCGCGCGCCAGGCGTCGTCCGAGCATGGGCCCCTCCTCACCGCCGCGGGCGTGCACGCCTGCGTCCACAGCCGTCCACCCCTCATCGGCGGCACGCGGTCGCGGGTGAAGGGATCGGCCGAGGCGGATCAGCCGGCGGCGCGACGCTCCAGCGGCGCGGGGACCTCGCCGAGCACGCGCGTGAGCACCGCCTCGGCGGTGGTGCCGGCGAACTCCGCGTCCGGGTCGAGCACGAGCCGGTGGTTCCACACCGGCGCGACGAGCACCTTGACGTCGTCGGGCAGGACGTAGTGGCGGCCGTGCGCCGCCGCCCAGACCTTCGCGGTGCGCACGAGCGCGAGCGCACCGCGCACGCTCACCCCCAGCCGGGCGTCGGGTGCGGCGCGGGTGGCCTCCGCGAGCCGCGACACGTACTCCAGGACCGCGCCGTCGACGTGCGTCGTGGTCGCGACCCGGATCATCGCGGCGACGTCGGCGGTGCCCACGATCGGCTGCAGGGCCCCGGACCGGTCCCGCTGCGCCGCACCGGCCAGGATCTCGACGGTCGACGCGTGGTCCGGGTAGCCGATGGACGTCTTGACGAGGAACCGGTCGAGCTGAGCCTCGGGCAGGCGGTACGTCCCGGCCTGCTCGATCGGGTTCTGGGTGGCGATCACCATGAACGGGCGCGGCGCCGCGTGGGTGACGCCGTCCACGGTGACCTGCGCCTCCTCCATGACCTCCAGGAGCGCGGACTGCGTCTTGGGCGAGGCCCGGTTGATCTCGTCCGCGAGCACGATCGAGGCGAACACGGGCCCGCGGTGGAACTCGAAGGCGCGCGTGCCCTGGTCGTAGACGGTCACGCCGGTGACGTCGCTCGGCAGCAGGTCGGGGGTGAACTGGATGCGGCTGTGGGTGCCGTCCACGGTCGCGGCGATCGCCCGGGCGAGCGACGTCTTGCCGGTCCCGGGGGCGTCCTCGAGCAGCAGGTGCCCCTCGGTGAGCATGCAGGTCAGCGCGAGCCGGACGACGTCCGCCTTGCCGAGCACCGCCTCGCCCACGTGGGCGACGAGCCGCTCGAAGGTGCCGGCGAACTCGGTCGCCTGCTCGGGCGTCATGGTCATGGTCGTTCCCCCTGTCGGTCGGCGGTCACCTCAGCGCCCGCCGCGTGCCCCGCCCGCGGCGCGCACGTCGGCTCAGGATGCCCGGTCCACCAGGGCGTCGGCGAAGGCGACCAGCGCGTCGCGCGCGGGCCCGGCGGGCAGCGGCCGCAGCTCCGCGACGGCGTCCTGCGCCCAGGTCACCGCGAGCTCACGCGTCTGGGCGACGACCGGGTGGGCGCGCAGGGCGGAGACCGCCCGGGACAGCGCGGCGTCGTCGGACAGGTCGGAGTCCAGCTGGGTGAGCAGCGCGCGGTCCGCCTCGGACGCCGCGTCGCCGGCGACGCGTGCCCGCAGCAGGAGGACCGGCATCGTCGGCACCCGCTCGCGCAGGTCCGTGCCGGGGGTCTTGCCGGTCCGGGCGCCGTCGGCGGAGAGGTCGATGACGTCGTCGGCGAGCTGGAAGGCGACGCCGACCTTCTCGCCGTAGCCGGTGACCGTGCGCAGGATCTCCGGCGGGCAGCCGGCGAACATCGCCCCGAAGCGGGCCGACGTCGCGATGAGGGACCCCGTCTTGTCCGACAAGACCTGCAGGTAGTGGCCCACCGGGTCCTCGCCGTCCTGCGGACCGACCGTCTCGTGCAGCTGCCCCAGGCACAGCCGCTCGAACGTCGCGGCCTGGAGCCGGACCGCCTCGGGTCCCAGCCCCGCGACCACGCTCGACGCGCGCGCGAACAGCAGGTCCCCGGTGAGGATCGCGACGGAGTTGCCCCAGACCTCGTGCGCGGCGGGGGCGCCGCGCCGCAGCGGCGCGCTGTCCATGACGTCGTCGTGGTAGAGCGTCGCGAGGTGCGTCAGCTCCACCACGACGGCGGCGTCGAGGACCTCGGGCCGCTGCCCGTCGCCGAGCTGGGCGGCGAGCAGGGTCAGCAGCGGCCGCAACCGCTTCCCGCCCGCGTTGACGAGGTGCCGCGCGGTCGCGTCGGCGAGGACGTCCGCGTGCGCGACGGCGTCCCGCAGGCGCTCCTCGACCACGGCGAGGCGGGCGGTGAGCAGCTCCGCGAGCGCAGGGTCGGGCAGCGGGAACGCTGTCGTCGGGGTCACGGGATGAACCTAGCCGCCTCACCGACCAGATCGAGAACCGGCGAGGGCAGGACGCCGAGGCCGAGCGTGGCCACCGCGGTGACGGCGATCCCCACGGTCGTGAGCCCCTCGGACCGCACGACGGCGACGCCGCCGTGCCCGGCGTCGGCCGGCGGCTCGGTGAAGAACAGCAGCACGACGATCCGGATGTAGAAGAACACCGCGATCGCGGAGCCGACGACGCCGGCCACCGCGAGCGGCGCGGCGCCGCCCTGGACCGCCGCGGAGAACACCGCGAACTTGCCGACGAAGCCCGCCGTCAGCGGGATGCCCGCGAAGGACAGCATGAACAGCGAGAAGGCGCCCGCGAGCCAGGGGCTGCGCCGGCCGAGGCCCGCCCACTGCGACAGGTGCGTGGCCTCCCCGAGGACGACGCCGTCGGCGTCCACCTCACGCACGAGGGTGATGACGGCGAACGCGCCGACGGCGGCCGCACCGTAGGCGAGCAGGTAGAACATGACGCCGGAGACGCCGTCGACGTCGAGGGCGACGACCCCGGTGAGGATGAACCCGGTGTGGGCGATCGCGGAGTACCCGAGGATGCGCTTCATGTCGGTCTGCACGAGGGAGACGAGCGTCCCGAGCGCGATGGTCGCGATGACCACGGTCCACAGGGCGGGGCGCTGGTCCCACTCCAGGCCGGGGGTCACGACGTAGACGAACCGCAGCATCGCGCCGAACGCGGCGGCCTTGGTGCACGCGGCCATGAACCCGGTGATCGGGGTCGGCGCACCCTGGTAGACGTCCGGGGTCCACGCCTGGAACGGCACCGCGCCGACCTTGAACAGCAGCCCGACCAGGACGAGCAGCACGCCGGCGAGCAGCAGCGGGTCCATCCCCACGACCGTCGCGGTCGCCGCACCGATCGCGTCGAGCCGGACCGAGCCGGCGAACCCGTAGAGCAGCGCGACCCCGAAGAGGAAGAACGCCGACGCGAACGAGCCGAGCAGGAAGTACTTCATCGCGGCCTCCTGCGACAGCAGGCGACGGCGGCGGGCCAGCCCGCTCAGCAGGTACAGCGGCAGGGAGAGCATCTCGAGGGCGACGAACATCGTCAGCAGGTCGCCCGCCGCGGGGAAGATCATCATCCCGCCGGTCGCGAACAGCACGAGCGGGTAGACCTCGGTCTGGGCCAGGCCCTTGCGCCGGGCGGCCTCCTCGTAGTCCGAGCCGGGGACGGCGGCGGACTGCGGCGAGAAGGCGTCCTCACCGGACTGCCCGCGGTCGGCGACGACGAGCAGCGCGAGGAGCGCGAGGAGCGCGACCATGCCCTGCAGGATCAGCGCGGGCCCGTCGAGGATCATCGAGCCACCCAGCACGACCGTCCCGCCGGTCTCGCGGACACCGGCCCACAGCGCGGTGAGCGCCACGAGTGCGCCGGCGGTCGCGCCGAGCGCGAGGGTCAGCTGGATCGGGCGGCGCAGGCGCTGCGGCGCGAACGCCTCGACCAGCACCCCGATCACCCCCGCACCCAGCACCAGCAGGACGGGCGACAGCTGCGCCCAGTCGATGTGCGGCGCGTCGAAGGCCCCGGTCACGTCGTGCTCCTCGTCGTCGGTACCGGTGCCGCTCAGCAGCCCCTGCGTCGGGGCGACGTCCTGGACGCCGACCTGCTCGACCGTCAGGCCGGACGGCTCACGCACGAGGTCGACCATGGGAGCCGGGTAGAAGCCGAACACCACCATGAACGCGATGAGCGGCGCGACCGCCCAGCGTTCGCGCGCGGACAGGTCCGGCGTGGTCGCGAGCTCGTCGCGGACGGGGCCGGTGAACACGCGCTGGTAGGTGAGCAGCACGTACAGCGCGGCCAGCACGACGCCGAGGACGGCGACGACGGCGGCCGGGCCGGACCGCGCGAACGTGCCGACCAGCACGAGGAACTCGCTGACGAAGGTCGAGAGCCCCGGCAGCGACAGCGCCGACAGGCCGGCGACGAGGAACGTCCCGGCGAGCACCGGGGTGACCCGCTGCAGGCCGCCGAAGTCCGCGACGCGCTGGGAGCCCCGCCGGGCGACCAGGTACCCGGCGACGAGGAACAGCGCCCCGGTCGAGAGCCCGTGGTTGACCATGTACAGCGCGGACCCCTGGATGCTCACCGAGGTGAAGGCGAAGATCCCCAGCACGATGAACCCGAAGTGGGACACCGACGTGTAGGCGATCAGCCGCATGAGGTCCTGCTGCCCGATCGCGAGGACCGCGCCGTAGAGCACGGAGATCACCGCGAGGACGATGATCACCGGCGCCGCCCAGCGGGACGCGTCCGGGAACAGCGGCAGGCACAGCGTGAGCATCCCGAACGTGCCGACCTTGTCCAGCACGCCGACCAGCAGCGTGGAGGTCCCGGCGGTCGCGTTCTGCGCGGCGTCCGGCAGCCAGGTGTGGACCGGCCACATCGGCGCCTTGATGGCGAAGGCCAGGAAGAACGCGAGGAACAGCAGCCGCTCGGTGACCACCGGCATGTCCAGACCGGTCAGGGTGCTGGTGAGGAAGCCCTCCGGCCCGCCCGGGCCCTCGACGTACAGGGCGATGACCGCGGCGAGCATGATCAGCCCGCCGGCGAGGGAGAAGACCAGGAACTTCACCGCCGCGTACCGGCGCTGGGCCCCGCCGAACACCCCGATGAGGAAGTACACCGGGATGAGCATGGCCTCGAACAGCACGTAGAACAGGAACACGTCCCGGGCCGCGAACACCGCGACCATGAACGCCTCGAGCACGAGGACGAGCGCGAGGTAGTGGCGCAGCCGGTCGGCCGGGCCCACCTCGTCCCGGCGGGTCGAGAGCACCACGAGCGGCGTCAGCACGACCGACAGCAGCACGAGCAGCAGCCCGACGCCGTCGACGCCGACCGCGTAGCTCGCGCCGATCGCCGGGATCCACGGGTGGGTCTCGGTGAGCTGGTGGGTCGCGGCCACGCCGGTGTCGAACGCGGTCAGCGCGAGCACACCGAGCGCGAGCTCGAGCAGCGTGACGACCACCGCCACGGTGCGGGCCCGCTCGCGCAGGGAGGTGGGCAGCACCCAGAGCACGACGGCGCCGACGAGCGGCAGCACGATCAGTGCGGTGAGCAGGGGGAAACCTTCGAGGTTCACGTCAGATCTCCCTCAGATCCGGGTGGCCAGGACGACGACGCCGAGGACGACCAGTCCGACCGTCATCGTCGAGGCGTAGGAGCGGACGAACCCGGTCTGCGCGCGCCGGCCGGCGTCGCCGGCTCCGACGAGCACCTTCCCGAGCCCGGTGAAGGCGCCGTCGACCACGGCGCGGTCGCCGTAGACGAGCGAGCGCGTGGCGTACTGCCCCGGCTGCACGAGGGCGGCGTCGTTGACGTCGTCCTGGTACAGGTCGCGGCGGGCGGCCCGGGTCAGCGCGGAGCCGGTCGGGGCCACCACGGCCACCGGCGACGACGCGTACTGACGCCAGGCGAGGAAGGCGCCCGCGGCGACGAGGAGGAGCGTGAGGGCGATGATGACCGGGATCGGCAGGACGGGCTCGTGGTGCTCGACGTGGCCGGTCACCGGCTCGAGGAACGTGACGAAGCCGTCACCGAGCGCGAGCAGCCCGCCGAGGAGCACCGACCCGACCGCGAGCACGATCATCGGGACGGTCATGAGCAGCGGCGACTCGTGCGGGTGGCGGACCGGTGCGGCCTCGTCCGCCGCACCCCCTGCTCGACGCCCTGCTCCACACCCTGCCCGTCGTCCCAGCGCCGGCGGCCGTGGAAGGTCATGAAGAACAGCCGCGACATGTAGAACGCGGTCAGCCCCGCGCCGAGCAGCGTCACCGAGCCGAACACCCAGGGCCGCCAGCCCTCCCCGGTGAACGCGGCCTCAATGATGAGGTCCTTGCTCCAGAACCCGGACAGGCCCGGGACGCCGATGATCGCGAGCCACCCGGCGGCGAAGGTCAGCCAGGTGATCTTCATGGACCGCGACAGACCGCCGAAGCGGCGCATGTCGACCGAGTCGTCCATGCCGTGCATGACGGACCCGGCGCCGAGGAACATCCCGGCCTTGAAGAACCCGTGGGTCACGAGGTGGAAGATCGCGAACGCGTAGCCGATCGGTCCGAGCCCGGCCGCGAGGATCATGTAGCCGATCTGGGACATCGTCGACGCGGCGAGCGCCTTCTTGATGTCGTCCTTCGCGCACCCGACGACCGCTCCGAAGACCAGGGTGATCGCCCCGACGACGACGACGACGAGCTGGGCGGTGGGCGCCCCCTCGAAGATCGGCGCGGACCGCACGATGAGGTAGACGCCGGCGGTGACCATGGTCGCGGCGTGGATGAGCGCCGAGACCGGCGTCGGGCCAGCCATCGCGTCCCCGAGCCAGGACTGCAGCGGGAACTGCGCCGACTTGCCGCACGCGGCGAGCAGCAGCATGAGGCCGATCGCGGTCAGGGTGCCTTCCCTGCTGCTGCCGCGGCCGGGAGCACGGTGTCGAAGTCGACGGCGCCCCACGTCGCGACCATGAGCATGAGCGCGATGAGCAGCCCGAGGTCACCGATGCGGTTGGCGATGAACGCCTTCTTCGCCGCGACGGCGTTGGGAGTGCGGTGGTTCCAGAACCCGATGAGCAGGTAGGACGCGAGGCCCACGCCCTCCCAGCCGACGAACAGCAGCAGGAAGCTGTCGGCCAGGACCAGCACGAGCATCGCCGCGACGAACAGGTTGAGGTAGGCGAAGAACCGGCGCCGGTCGGCGTCGTGCTCCATGTACGCCACCGAGTACACGTGGATGAGCGTGCCGACGAACGTCACCAGGAGCACGAAGGTCAGCGACAGCGGGTCGAGCCGCAGCCCGGCGTCGATGTCGAGCGGTCCGGCGGGGATCCACCGGAACAGGTGCAGGTCGAGCACGCGGTCCTCGGCGTCACGGCCGAGCATGCCGAGCAGGAGCACCAGGCCCACGACGAAGGCGGCGCCCGACGCCGCGACGCCGACCCAGTGCCCCCACCGGTCGGCGCGGCGGCCGGCGAGCAGGAGCACGGCGGCGCCGAGCAGCGGCAGGGCGATGAGCAGCCAGGCCTGGGTGAACGTGCCGTCGGCCGGGGCGGCGCTGACGAGCGCCGCGGCCACGGGGGCGGTCGCGATGGTTGAGGTCACCGGAGCCTCTCAGCTCTTGAGCAGGTTGACGTCGTCGACCGAGGCCGACCGGCGGGTGTTGAAGATCTGCACGATGATCGCGAGCCCGACGACGACCTCCGCGGCGGCGACCACCATGACGAAGAAGGCCATCACCTGCCCGGAGAGGTCCCCGTGCATGCGGGCGAAGGTGACCAGCACGAGGTTCGTGGCGTTGAGCATGAGCTCGATGCCCATGAACACGATGATCGCGTTGCGTCGCAGCAGGACCGTCGTGGCGCCGATCGCGAAGAGGATGCACGCGAGCACGAGGTAGTGGGTCAGGGTCACGGGATGACCTCCGGGCCGCGGCCGGTCGTGATGGACGTGGTGGGTCCGGTCGTCTCGCCGGGGTCGCCGGCCACCGGGGTCGGCCGGTCGACCTGGCCGCCGCCGTCCTCACCGGGGCCGAGGTCGACGGCGACGTCCGCGACGCCGCGCTCCTGCCCGCGGATGCGCAGGACCCGCGACACCGAGGCCTCGATGGGCCGGCCCTGCGGGTCGAGCGCGGGGACGTCCATGGCGTTGGTCCGCGCGTAGACGCCCGGTGCGGGCAGCGGGGTGATCGAGCCGCCGGCGGCCATCCGGGCGTCGGCGCGCTCACGCTGCCCGACCCGGCGGGCCAGGCGCTGGCGGTGCGTCAGCACGAGGGCGCCGACCGCGGCGGTCACCAGCAGGACGCCGACGACCTCGAACGCGAACACGAAGTCGCCGAACACGAGGAGCGCGACGCCGACCGGGTTGGAGTCCGCGTTCGCCTCCACCAGCCCGACCGGCTGGTCCCACGTCGTCCGGGCCACCACCCCGATGAGCAGGGCGCCGAGCCCGGCGCCGAAGATGAGCCCGATCCAGCGCTGCCCGCGGATGGTCTCGGTGAGGGAGTCCGAGGCGTCGACGCCGACCAGCATGAGCACGAAGAGGAACAGCATCATGACCGCGCCGGTGTACACGACGATCTGCACGATTCCGAGGAACGGGGCGTCCTCGGCGATGTAGAGCACCGCGAGGGAGATCATCACGAACACGACGCACATCGCGGCGTGGATGGCCCGGCGGGCGAACAGCAGCCCGAGCGCGGCGAGCACCATGAGCGGCGCGACGACCCAGAACAGCACGGCCTCGCCGGTGGAGGTGCGTCCGGCCTCGGTCAGGGAGCCGGCGAGCGCGGCGGGCAGGCCGGTCGGGAGGGCTCCGGGCAGGCCGGTGAGCAGCGCGCCGGTCACCGGTCGGTCTCCCGCGCGCCGGCGCGTGCGGCGCCGGTCGCGGCGGACGCGGCGGCCGCGGCGGTCGACCCGTGGGCGTGCGGCTGACCGGTCCGCTCACCGGGGTCACCCACGGCCGACCCGGCGGCGACGCCGGCCGCGCTCGCGTCGTCCGGCCGGTGCTCGCGCACCCAGTCCGCCTGCTGCGGCGTCGGGCCGGTGATCTCCCCGCGGTAGTACTCGGTGTCCGTGGTGCCCTCGACCATGGGGTGCGGGGCGGCGAGCTGCCCGGAGCGCAGCGGCGCGAGCAGGTCCTCCTTCTCCCAGATCAGCCCCTCGCGGGTCGGCCCGGCGAGCTCGTACTCGTTCGTCATGGTCAGCGCGCGCGTCGGGCACGCCTCGATGCACAGCCCGCAGAAGATGCACCGCAGGTAGTTGATCTGGTAGACGCGGCCGTACCGCTCCCCGGCGAGTACTGGGCGTCGGGGGCGTTGTCGGCGCCCTCGACGTAGATCGCGTCGGCCGGGCAGGCCCACGCGCACAGCTCGCAGCCGATGCACTTCTCGAGCCCGTCGGCGTACCGGTTGAGCTGGTGGCGTCCGTGGTACCGCGGCTTGGGCGGCACCTTCTCGTACGGGTACTGCTCGGTGACCGTCGGCTTGAACATCGAGGCGAACGTGACCCCGAAGCCGGCGACCGGGGCGAGCAGCTCGCCGATCCCCTTCTTGGGCTCGATGAGCGGCTGGTACGGCTGCGGAGCGGGCTGCGCCTCGCCCACCTCGCCGCCTCGCCGCCCCCGGGGGCGACGGCGCCGGTCGCGGCGGCGTCGTCGGCGGGCTGGGGGTCGCGGGTGTCAGCCACGGGTCACCTCCGGGTCGGGGTCGTGCTCGGGGGCGGTGGTCGTCGCGGTGCCCGACTGCGCACCGGGCGACGCCGCGCCCACGGCGGCGCGCGACGCGGTGCGCCGGCGCGGTGAGGGCGGCAGCTGCTGCCCGGGCAGCGGGGGCACCGGGTAGCCGCCGGCGAACGGGTCGAACTCGCCGGTCGGTGGTGCCGGGGGCTCGGGCTCGGGCTTGGTCGGGATGAAGAAGGAGGCCGCCACGAACAGCACGACCGCGACCCCCAGCCCCACGAGGAGCGTGGTGAGGTCGACGGTGCTGAACTGCCGGATGCCCTGGACGACGGCGACCAGGACGACCCAGGCGAGCGCCGCGGGGATGAGGACCTTCCAGCCGAACTTCATGAACTGGTCGTAGCGCAGGCGCAGCAGGGTGCCGCGGACCCAGACGAACAGGAACATGAACAGCCACATCTTGGCCAGGAACCACAGCACCGGCCACCAGCCGGTGTTGAGCATCCCGTCGTTGATCGCCGACAGCGGCCACGGTGCGCGCCAGCCGCCCATGAACAGCGTCGTCGCGATCGCGGAGACGTTGATCATGTTGATGTACTCCGCGAGGAAGAACCACGCGAACTTCATCGACGAGTACTCGGTCATGTACCCCGAGACGAGCTCGCCCTCCGCCTCGGGAAGGTCGAACGGCAGCCGGTTCGTCTCGCCGATCATCGAGATGACGTAGATGACGAATGCGGGCAGCAGGGGCAGGGCCCACCAGAGCGTCTCCTGGGACGCGACGATCTGCGACGTCGACATCGAGCCGGCCATGATGAACACGCTCACCAGGGACAGGCCCATCGCGAGCTCGTAGGAGATGACCTGCGCCGTGGACCGGACTGACCCGAGCAGCGGGTAGGTCGAGCCCGATGACCAGCCGCCGAGCACGATCCCGTAGACGCCGACGGCCGCGCACGCGAGCACGTAGAGCGCCGCGACCGGCAGGTCGGTGAGCTGCAGCGGGGTGGTGACGCCGAGGACCGTGACGGCGGGGCCGAACGGGATCACGGCGAACGTCAGCAGCGCGCAGAACACCGAGATCATCGGCGCGAGGATGTAGACGAGCTTGTCCGCCGCCTTGACGGTGATGTCCTCCTTGAGCAGGAGCTTCATCGCGTCCGCGAGGGACTGCAGCAGGCCGAACGGCCCGTGCACGTTCGGCCCGGGCCGGATCTGCATCCGGGCGACGACCTTGCGCTCGAACCAGATCGCGATGAGCACGCTGGTGAGCAGGAACACGAGGATCGCGACGGCCTTGATCAGCCAGACCCAGATCGTGTCCTCGCTGAAGTCGGCCGCGATCGACGGGTCGACCGTCGCCGCGACGAGCGCACCGGACGCCAGCCCGCTCATGCCCCCGCCTCCGTGGTGTCGGTGGTGCCGGCCAGACCCTTGCCGTCCCACGCGGCGTGGCCGCGCTGCTCGAACGGCTCGTGCCCGGACGTCTCCTGCCCGTGGTGCTCGGCATGCGTGCCGCCGACGTCGGCGACCCCCACCCGCGGTCCGGGTCACCGGTGGCCGGCGTCCCGCCGGCCGGTGCGGCGACGCCGACCCCGGCGGGTGACAGGTGCACGTGCGAGCCCGCGGTGGCCCGCAGGGTCGCCCGCACCGCGCAGCCGGTCGAGTTGGTCGGCAGCCACACGACGTGGTCGGGCATGTCGGTCACCGCGACCGGCACGACGACGGCGCCCGCCGCGGTCGACACCTGCACCGGTGCGCCGTCGGCGACACCGACCTCGGCCGCGGTGGTCGCGGACAGCCGTGCGACGGCGCGCTTGGCGGTGCCGGCGAGGAACGCCTCGCCGTCCTGGAGGCGGCCGGCGTCGAGCATGGTGTGCCAGGTCGCGAGGACCGCCTGGCCGGGGCCGACCGGGACCGGGTCCGCACCGGGGACCGCGGGGGCGGGCGTGCGTGACCCCTCCCACGGGCCGAGCCCGTCGATCTCGGCGTGCACGGCGTCCAGCGTCCGCAGGCCCAGGTCGGCGCCCATCGCGTCCGCGAGCGCGTCGAGCACGCGGTGGTCGGACATCGCGGTCGACGCGAGCGCCTGCGGGAACGGGCGCGGCCGGCCCTCCCAGTTGAGGAAGGTCCCGGGCTTCTCCGACGGCGGCGCGACCGGCAGGACGACGTCGGCCCGCTCGGTCACCGCGGAGCGGCGCACCTCGAGGGATACGACGAACCCGGCCCGCTCGACGGCGGCGAGCGCGAGGGCGGGGTCCGGCAGGTCGGCCGGGTCCACGCCGCCGACGACGAGACCCGCGAGCGAGCCGTCGTGCGCGGCCCGCAGGATCCCCGCGGTGCTGCGGCCCGGTGCGGACGGGACGTGCTCGACGTCCCAGAGCGCCGCGATGTCGACCCGGGCACCGGGGTCGGCGACCGGGCGGCCACCGGGCAGCAGGGACGGCAGCGCACCGGCCTCGACGCCGCCCCGCTCCCCGGCGCGGCGCGGGATCCAGGCGAGCCGCGCGCCGGTCCGGGCCGCGAGGCGCAGCGCGGCGGACAGCCCACCGGGGACCGCCCCGAGCCGCTCCCCGACGAGCACGATCGCGTCGCCGCCGGCGAGGGCGTCCGCGGTCGCGCGGAGCGGTCCGCCCGTGGCGGGGTCGGTGTCGTCGGCCTGGCCGTCGGTGAGGGCGCCCAGCGCGTCGAGCACCTCGGCCTCCGTGCCGGGCGCGGCCGGGACGAGGGTGCCGTCCAGCCGCTCCAGCCCGCGGCTGGCCAGGGGTGCGACCGCGAAGACGTGGGTGCGTCCGGCGAGCACTCCCTTGCGCAGCCGCAGGAACGTGATCCCGGCCTCCTCCTCGGCCTCCAGGCCGACGAGCAGGACCGTCGGCGCGGTCTCCAGGTCGGCGAAGGTGACGCCGAGCCCGGCGCCCGCGACGTGCGCGGCGAGGAACGCCTCCTCCTCGTCGGAGTGCGGTCGAGCGCGCAGGTCGACGTCGTTGGTGCCGAGGGCGACGCGGGCGAACTTGGCGTAGGCGTAGGCGTCCTCGAGGGTCAGCCGTCCCCGGGCAGCACCCCGACCCCGGAGGCGCGGGCGGCGGCGGTGAGCCCGTCGGCGGCGATCTCGAGCGCCTCGGCCCAGGACGTCGGGACCAGCTCGCCGGACGCCTCATCGCGCACGAGCGGGGTCGTGATGCGGTCCGGCGCGGACTGCCAGGTGAAGGCGAAGCGGTCCTTGTCGGTGATCCACTCCTCGTTGACCACCGGGTCCTCGCCGGCCAGGCGCCGCAGCACGACGCCGCGGCGGTGGTCGACCCGGATCGCCGAGCCGCTCGCGTCGTGCTCGGAGACGCCGGGGGTCGAGACGAGGTCGAACGGCCGCGCCCGGAACCGGTACGCGGCACCGGTCAGCGCACCGACCGGGCAGATCTGGATGGTGTTGCCGGAGAAGTAGGAGGCGAACGGCCGCCCCGACTCGTCGGCCAGCGCCGGACCGCGGGGCGCGTCGCCGGTCGGCGTGTACCCGGCCCCGGCCCCTGCCCCGTCGGCACCCGCGCCCGCGGGCACGTCGGAGCCGGCGGCGGGGAGGTCGCCGGTGAACCCGAGCACCTCGGGCGAGAAGGTCCCGATCTGCTGCGCGGCACCGCGCTGCTGCAGGTCGATGAACGGGTCCCCGGCGATCTCGCTGGAGAAGCGGGTGCACCGCTGGCACAGCACGCAGCGCTCGCGGTCGAGCAGGATCTCGGTGGAGATCGCGATCGGCTTGGGGAACGTCCGCTTGACGTCGACGAACCGGCTGGTGGCGCGGCCGTTGCTCATCGCCTGGTTCTGCAGGGGGCACTCCCCACCCTTGTCGCAGACCGGGCAGTCCAGCGGGTGGTTGATGAGCAGCATCTCCATGATGCCGTGCTGCGCCTTGTCGGCGACGGCGGAGGTCCGCTGGGTGCGCACCACCATGCCCTTCGTGGCCTCGAGCGTGCAGGACGCCTGCGGCTTCGGCATGGGCTTGAGGTTGCCCTCGCGGTCCGGTGTGGAGACCTCGACGAGGCACTGCCGGCACGCGCCCACGGGCGCGAGCAGCGGGTGGTCGCAGAACCGCGGGATCTGGATGCCGACCCCTTCGGCCGCCCGGATGACCAGGGTGCCCTTGGGCACCGTGACCTCGAGCTCGTCGATGGTGAACGTCACCTCGTCGGCCTTCGGTGGCTGGGCGGCGATCGCGCCCCCGGCCCCCGGCTTCGTCTTCGGCGTCGTCGTCGCGGTCATGCGTGCACCGTCCCTGCCAGGTGGTGGTCCCTCGTCCGGGGCGTGTAGGGGAAGAGCGAGGACCGCTCCGGCGGGAACAGCACCGACGCCGGGGTGTGCGTGCCGGCCTCGAACTCCTCGCGGAAGTACTGGATGGCCGAGGTGATCGGGGACGTCGCGCCGTCCCCGAGCGCGCAGAACGCGCGGCCGAGGATGTTCTCGCACGTGTCGAGCAGCAGGTCGATGTCGTCCGGCGTGCCCTGCCCGGCCTCGAGCCGGCGCAGCACCTGCTTGAGCCAGAACGTGCCCTCGCGGCACGGCGTGCACTTGCCGCAGGACTCGTGCGCGTAGAACTCGGTCCACCGCGTGACCGCGCGGACCACCGACGTCGTCTCGTCGAAGATCTGCAGCGCGCGGGTGCCGAGCATCGAGCCGGCCGCACCGACGGACTCGTAGTCCAGCGGCACGTCGAGGTGCTCGGCGGTGAAGATGGGGGTCGACGAGCCGCCCGGCGTCCAGAACTTGAGCTCGTGACCCGCGCGGACGCCCCCGGCGAGGTCGAGCAGCTCGCGCAGCGTGACCCCGAGCGGGGCCTCGTACTGGCCGGGCCGCTCCACGTGGCCGGACAGCGAGAACAACCCGTGCCCGGCGGACTTCTCGGTGCCCATCGACCGGAACCAGTCCGAGCCGCCCCGCAGGATGCCGGGCACCGACGCGATCGACTCGACGTTGTTGACGACGGTCGGACGCGCGTACAGGCCGGCGACCGCGGGGAACGGCGGCTTGAGCCGCGGCTGCCCGCGCAGGCCCTCGAGCGAGTCGAGCAGCGCCGTCTCCTCGCCGCAGATGTACGCCCCGGCGCCCGCGTGCACGGTGATGTCGAGGTCGTACCCGCTGCCGAGGATGTCGGTGCCCAGGTAGCCCGCCGCATATGCCTCCTCGACCGCACGCAGCAGCCGGCGGTACACGTGCAGGATCTCCCCGCGCACGTAGATGAAGGCCTGCCGGCAGCCGATCGCGTACGACGTGATGATCGAGCCCTCGATGAGCGCCTGCGGCGACGCCATCATCAGCGGGGTGTCCTTGCAGGTCCCCGGCTCGGACTCGTCGGCGTTGACGACGAGGTAGCGGGGACCGCCGTCCGGTGCGGGCAGGAAGCCCCACTTCATCCCGGTCGGGAAGCCGGCGCCGCCGCGGCCGCGCAGGCCGGAGTCCTTGACCGTCGTCACGACGTCGGCGGGCTCCAGGGCGAGCGCCTTGCGCAGCCCGGCGTAGCCGCCGTGGGCCTCGTAGGTCGCCAGCGTCCAGGAGCGCTCCGCGTCCCAGTGGGCGCTGATCACGGGCGCGAGCGGGGTGGTCGCGGCCATCAGGACTCCTTGTCCGAGGACGTCGTCGTGCCGGGCTTGCGGCCGGATCCACGGCCGGGTCCGCGGCCGGGCCCGCGGCCGGACTCGGTGTCGGCCGGGGTGGTCGGTGGGCGTTCCGCGCTGGACTGCGGCTGCCCGTCGTCGCTGACACCGCCACCGGCACCGGCCGCGTCGTCGGCGACGACGTCGAACTCCGGGGCGCTCCAGCCGCGCTCGCGCGCCAGCACGGTCCCGCGGACGGTCGGCACGCCCGCGCCGACGCCCTCGTCGGCGCGGCCGTCCGGGAAGCCGGCGAGCACGCGGGACATCTGCCGGAACGAGCAGACCGAGTCGGCGCCGCGGGTGGGGGCGACCGGCTGCCCGGCGCGGAGCCGCTCGACCGTGTCCACGGCCGACGTGGGGGTCTGGTTGTCGAAGAACTCCCAGTTGACCATCACGACCGGGGCGTAGTCGCAGGCCGCGTTGCACTCGATGCGCTCGAGGGTGACGGCGCCGTCGGGCGTGGTCTCGTCGTGGCCGACGCCGAGGTGGGTGGACAGCTCCTCCCAGATCGCGTCCCCGCCCATGACCGCGCACAGCGTGTTCGTGCACACCCCGACGGTGTACTCGCCGTTGGGGTGGCGCTTGTACTGCGTGTAGAAGGTCGCGACCGCGGAGACCTCGGCGGTCGCCAGGCCCAGGGTGCGCGCGCAGAACGCGATGCCGGCCGGGCTGACGTAGCCGTCCTCGGACTGCACGAGGTGCAGCATCGGCAGCAGCGCGGAGCGCGCCTGCGGGTAGCGGGCGATGATCGCCTGCGCGTCCGCGGTCAGCCGCGCCTCGGTCGTCTCGTCGTAGCCGGCCATCAGCGGTCCACCCCTCCCAGGACGGGGTCCAGCGAGGCCACCGCGACGACGACGTCGGCGACCTGGCCGCCCTCGCACATCATCGAGACGGCCTGCAGGTTGTTGAACGACGGGTCGCGGAAGTGCGCGCGGTAGGGGCGGGTGCCGCCGTCGGAGACGAGGTGCACGAGCAGCTCGCCGCGGGGCGCCTCGACCGACTGGTACACCTGGCCGACCGGGACCCGGAAGCCCTCGGTCACCAGCTTGAAGTGGTGGATGAGCGCCTCCATCGAGGTGCCCATGATCTCGCGGATGTGGTCGAGGGAGTTGCCCATGCCGTCCGACCCGATGGCGAGCTGCGCGGGCCAGGCGATCTTCTTGTCCGCGACCATGACCGGTCCGGGGCCCATCGCCTGCAGCCGCTCGACGGCCTGCTCGATGATGCGCATGGACTGGTAGCACTCCTCGATGCGCAGCACGATGCGGGAGAACGCGTCGGCGTCGGTCGAGGTCGGGATGTCGAAGTCGTACGTCTCGTACCCGCAGTACGGCTCGGCCTTGCGCACGTCGTACGGCAGCCCGGTCGAGCGCAGCACGGGCCCGGTGACGCCGAGCGCCATGCACGCCGACAGGCTCAGGTGCCCGACGTCGACCAGCCGCGCCTTGAAGATCGGGTTGGCCAGCATGAGGTCCTCGAGCTGGCTCATGTAGTCGCGGACCAGGACGAGCGCCTCGCGCACGCTCTCCAGCGCACCCGGCGGGATGTCCTGCACGACGCCGCCGGGCCGGATGTAGGCGTGGTTCATCCGCAGCCCGGTGACGAGCTCGAGGACCTTGAGGATCTCCTCGCGCGCGGTGAAGCCGAGGATCATGATCGTCGTCGCGCCGAGCTCGTTGCCGCCGGTGGCCAGGCACACGAGGTGGGACGAGATCCGGTTGAGCTCCATCATGAGCACGCGGATGACGGTGGCCCGCTCCGGGACGTCGTCGGTGATGCCGAGCAGCTTCTCCACGCCGAGGCAGAACGCGGTCTCCTGGAAGAGCGGCGCCAGGTAGTCCATGCGGGTGCAGAAGGTCACGCCCTGCGTCCAGGTGCGGAACTCCATGTTCTTCTCGATGCCCGTGTGCAGGTAGCCGATCCCGGCCCGGGCCTCGGTGACGGTCTCGCCGTCGATCTCGAGCATGAGCCGCAGCACGCCGTGCGTGGACGGGTGCTGGGGGCCCATGTTGACGACGATGCGCTCCTCGCCCAGGCGCGCGGCCTCCTCGGCGATCTGCGACCAGTCGCCGCCGGACGCCTCGAACGTGGGGGCGCCGCCGGCGCCGTCGTCGAAGCCCTTCGTGGCGTGGGGGGCGCGCGTGGCACCGCCGGTCCCGGCCGTGCGTGCGTGGGAGGTGGCCATCAGCTGTACGTCCTTCGCTGGTCCGCCGGCGGCACGGTGGCGCCCTTGTACTCCACCGGGATGCCGCCGAGCGGGTAGTCCTTGCGCTGCGGGTGCCCGGGCCAGTCGTCGGGCATCTCGATGCGGGCCAGGGCGGGGTGACCGTCGAAGACGATCCCGAAGAAGTCCCAGGTCTCGCGCTCGTGCCAGTCGTTCGTCGGGTACACCGACGTCGTGGACGGCACGTGGGGGTGGGCGTCCGGCACCGCGACCTCCAGGCGCAGGCGCCGGGAGTGCGTGACGGAGACGAGGTGCATCACGGCGTGCAGCTCGCGCCCGGTCTCGTGGGGGTAGTGCACCCCGGAGACGCCCATGCTGAGCTCGAAGCGCAGGTCCTGGTCGTCGCGCAGCGCCCGGCACACCGCGACGAGGTGGGCGGGGGTCACGTACAGGGTGAGCTCACCACGGTCGACGACGACCTTCTCGACGGCGGCGTCGAAGCCGGGGCCGTCGCCCTCGCCGAGCACCTCGGCGAGGACGTCGACGGCCTCGTCGAACCACCCGCCGTACGGGCGCTCGCTCGCGCCGGGCATCGTGATCGTGCGGACCAGCCCGCCGTAGCCGGAGGTGTCGCCGCCGTCGGCCGCGCCGAACATGCCGCGCCGGACGTCGACGACGTCGATCGGCGCCCGGCCGCCCTGGTCGGGGCCGGTCGGGGTGTGCTCCTGCTGTGCCTGCTCGACGTCGGTGTGCACGACGGCGTCGGACTCCACGGGCGAGGCGTCGACCCGGGTCTGCGCCGGGGGCGTCTGCGCGGGGGCCGCGACGGCGTCCAGCGGACCCTTGTCCTCCGGTCCGGTCGTCATCGCAGCAGCCCCTTCTGGTGGGCGGTCGGGGTGGCGGCGAGCGCGGCGGCCTCGGCGGCGCGGGCCGCCTCGTGCCGGTTCACGCCGAGCGGCTCGGCCTGGATCTGGTCGTGCAGCGCGAGGATCGCGTTGAGCAGCATCTCCGGGCGGGGCGGGCAGCCGGGCAGGTAGATGTCGACCGGGACGATGTGGTCGACGCCTTGGACGATCGCGTAGTTGTTGAACATCCCACCCGACGACGCGCACACGCCCATCGACAGGACCCACTTGGGCTCGGGCATCTGGTCGTAGACCTGCCGGACGACAGGCGCCATCTTCTGGCTCACCCGGCCGGCCACGATCATGAGGTCCGCCTGGCGCGGCGACGCGCGGAAGACCTCCATGCCGAACCGTGAGATGTCGTACCGGGACGTGCCGGTCGCCATCATCTCGATCGCGCAGCACGCCAGGCCGAACGTGACCGGCCACAGCGACCCCTTGCGGAAGTACCCCGCGAGGTTCTCGACCGTCGTCAGCAGGAAGCCGGACGGCGCCTCTTCGATGCCCATCAGGAAACGCTCCGTCCTGTCAGTCCCACTCGAACCCGCCGCGGCGCCACTCGTACACGAACGGCACCGTGATCAGCAGGAGGAACGCCATCATCGCGACGAGCCCGTACAGGGCGACCTCGCTGAACGCGACGGCCCACGGGTAGAGGAAGACCACCTCGATGTCGAAGATGATGAAGGTCATCGCGACGAGGTAGTACTTGATCGGGAACCGGCCACCCCGGTGGCCTGCGGCGTCGGCTCGATGCCGCACTCGTACGCCTCGAGCTTCGCCTGGTTGTACCGCTTGGGTCCGATGAGCACGCTCGACGCGACGCCGCCGAGCGCGAGCACGGCCGCGACGGCCATGAGGACCAGGATGGGGACGAAGGGATTCACCGTTGACTCCTTGTCGCACTCACGCCGCCGGTACCAGCCGGGTCAGTCCGGAGATGACGCGGTCGACCATGTCGCCGCCGCGTGGCTCGTAGCAGTCCGAGAGCAGCTTCAGCGTGAAGCGCATGACCAGCGGCCGCGGCAGCCCGTACCGGGTGCACAGCCGCATGACCTCGGGGTGCTCGATGAGCCGGACGAAGTACCGGCCCAGCGTGTAGAAGCCGCCGAGGTCCTCGCGCATCGTCGTGGCGTAGGTCGCCAGCGCGCGCTCCTTCGCCTCGGGCGTGGTCCGCGCGTGCGCCTGCACGACGGCGTCCGCGGCGACCCGGCCCGCCTGCAGCGCGTAGGCGATGCCCTCGCCGTTGAACGGGCTGACCATGCCGCCGGAGTCACCGACGAGGAGCAGCCCGCGGCCGTACAGCGGCGTGCGGTTGAAGCCCATCGGCAGCGCGGCCCCCTGCACGGGACCGACCTGGTGGTCCGGGGTGAACTCCCACTCGGCAGGGGCGTTGGCCATCCACCGCGCGAACAGGTCCTTGTAGTCGACCTTCGTCGCGTTGGGTGTCGAGGCGACGCTGCCCAGGCCGACGTTCGCGGTGCCGTCGCCGAGCGCGAAGATCCAGCCGTACCCGGGCATGAGGTTCGAGGTCCCCGGGGCGCCGTCCCACAGCTCGAGGTGGCTCTCCATCCAGGCGTCGTCGTGCCGCGGGGTGCGGAAGTAGGTCCGGACGGCCACCCCCATGGGCCGGTCCATCCGCTTCTCCAGCCCCAGGGACAGACCGAGCCGCGCCGAGACGCCGTCGGCGGCGATGACGACGGGGGCGCGGTACTCGACGGGGTCGCCGTTGCGGCGACCGGCGTCGTCCACGGGCCGGGCGGTCACGCCGACGACGCGGCCGGTCCGCTCGTCGACGAGCGGCCCGGTGACCTGGGTCCGATCGAGCAGCTTGGCGCCGGCGGCGCGCGCGTGGTCGGCGAGCGCGTGGTCCAGGCTCATCCGGGACCGCGCGAGCCCGTACGACGGGTAGGAGGACAGCTCGGGCCACGGCAGCTCGAGGCGGTGACCGCCCCCGATGACGCGCAGCCCCTGGTTGCGGATCCAGCCGTCGCTCTCGCGCAGGGTGACCCCCATCGCGACGAGCTCCTTGACCGCGCGTGGGGTGAGCCCGTCCCCGCAGACCTTGTCCCGGGGAAGGCGGCCTTCTCGAGGAGGAGGACGTTCAGGCCCGCGGAGGCGCACCAGTAGGCGGTCGCGGACCCAGCGGGTCCTGCGCCCACGACGATGACGTCTGCGTCATCGCTCAGTGCACCGGTCACGGCTCGCCTCACCTGTGAAGACGTTCACGAACTACAGCGGCGCCCACTGTAGTCAGGCGTCCGGGCGCTGTCTGCGAAGGCTTGCCTCACCCGGCCGTGCCGGTGTCGCCGGTCCCTCGTCCGGGCGCACGACGGCCCCGGTCCGCGCCACCACGTCGGACGCCGGGGCGCGGCCGGCGCCCGCGCGCGGTCGCGGTCCCGGTCAGGCCTCCGGGCGGGTCGCGCGGTGCAACGCCACCACGCCCCCGGTGAGGTTGCGGTAGGCGACCTCGTCCCAGCCCGCGGCGCGGATCTCGCGGCCGAGCGCGCGCTGATCAGGCCACGCACGGATGGACTCGGCGAGGTAGGTGTAGGCGTCGGTCTCCTTGGAGACCGCCCGCGCGACGGTCGGCAGCGCCCGCATGAGGTAGTTCTCGTAGACGGTCCGGAACGGCGCCCAGGTGGCGTGC
Organism: Cellulomonas sp. ATA003; assembly: GCF_031582905.1. Taxonomy (NCBI): domain Bacteria; kingdom Bacillati; phylum Actinomycetota; class Actinomycetes; order Micrococcales; family Cellulomonadaceae; genus Cellulomonas; species Cellulomonas sp. ATA003. The sequence goes on along the minus strand of NZ_CP133990.1, from coordinate 220,214 downwards.
GAGAACTCGCACACCACGAGCCGTCCGCCGGGACGGGTCACCCGGAGCATCTCGCCCAGCGCCCGGGCGGTGTCGACGACGTTGCGCAGCCCGAACGAGATGGTCACGGCGTCGAACGACGCGTCGGCGAACGGCAGCCGCGTCGCGTCACCGGCGATGAACCCCAGGTCCGGGCGGCGGCGCTTGCCGACCTCGAGCATCCCGAAGGAGAGGTCGCACGGCACCACCAGCACGCCACGGTCCGCGAGCGGCGCGCTCGACGTCCCGGTGCCGGCCGCGAGGTCCAGCACCCGGTCCCCCGGGCCGACGTCGAGGGCGCGGAGGGTGGCCGATCGCCATGCGCGGTCCTGCCCCAGCGACATCACGTCGTTGGTCAGGTCGTAGCGGCGGGCGATCCCGTCGAACATCCGGGCGACCTCATGCGGCTGCTTCTCCAGGCTGGCGCGCGACATGTGCTCATCGTCTCAGGTCCGCGGTGGCCCCTCGCGCCACGAGGTGCGAGGGGCCGACCTACCCTGGTGGGGATGTCCGCCGACCCGACGCCGACCACCGTCCCGCACCCGCTCGTGGTGCGCACGGTCCGCGTCGAGGATCCCGGTGCCCTCCTCGACCTGCTGCCCGCCGACGCGCCGCTCGCGTGGGTGCGACGCGGCGACGGCCTCGTCGGCTGGGGCGAGGCGCTGCGCCTCGAGGTCTCCGGACCGGACCGCTTCGCGGACGCCGAGGCCGCGTGGGGCCGCGTCCTGGCGCACGCCGTCGTGCGCGACGACGTCCGGCTCCCGGGGAGCGGCCCCGTCGCCTTCGGGTCCTTCGCGTTCGACGCGCACGCGTCCGGGCCCTCCGCGGGCGCGCTCGTGGTGCCACGCGTCGTCGTCGGGCGACGGGGCGGCACCACCTGGCTGACGACGATCGAGAGCGGCGCCGTGATCGGCCGCGCCCCGACGCTGCGCGGGGTCGTCGGTCACCGCGCGCCGGTCCGGGCGCCGGGCGAGGTCACCTACGCCGACGGCGCGGTGCCCGCTGACGGGTGGCGCGACGTCGTCGCGCACGGCGTCGCCGCGATCCGGGCCGGCCGGGTGGACAAGGTGGTGCTGGCGCGCGACGTCGTGGCGCGCACCGCGCAGCCGCTCGACCCGCGCTGGGTGCTGGGGCGCCTGGCCGACGCCTACCCGACGTGCTGGACGTTCAGCGTCGACGGGATGCTGGGCGCGACCCCCGAGCTGCTGGTCCGCAGCGAGAAGGGCCTGGTCACGTCGCGCGTGCTGGCCGGGACGGTGCGCCGCACCGGCGACGACGACGCCGACCTCGCCCGCGCTGCGATCCTCGCCCACTCCTCCAAGGACCTCGAGGAGCACGAGTACGCCGTGCGCTCCGTCGCCGACGCGCTCGAGCCGTTCTGCTCCTCCACCAACGTGCCCGACGTGCCGTTCGTGCTGCACCTGCCCAACGTGCTGCACCTGGCCAGCGACATCACCGGTGTGCTGGCGCACGACGTCGGCGGGGCCGCCGCACCCTCCAGCCTGGGCCTCGCCGCCGCGCTGCACCCGACCGCTGCGGTCTGCGGGACGCCGACCCGCGCCGCGCGCGAGCTCATCGCCGAGGTCGAGGGCATGGACCGCGGCCGCTACGCCGGGCCGGTCGGATGGCTGGGCGCCGACGGCGACGGCGAGTGGGGCATCGCGCTGCGCTCGGCCGAGATCGACCCGCAGGACCCGCACCGCCTGCGGCTGTTCGCCGGGTGCGGCATCGTCGCCGCGTCCGACCCCGCGGCTGAGCTCGCGGAGTCCGAGGCGAAGCTCGAGCCCATGCGGCACGCGCTCGCGAGCGACTGACGCCGCTCACCACCCGCGCCTGACCGGCTGAGACGTCGTCCACAGCACGCGATCGGGGGTCTGTTCCGGGCGAGGGCGGCGTTGGTACGGTCACGGCCGGTCCTCATGCCAGGGGTGCGCATGCTGCACAGGCGCGGCATCACGCTGACCACGGTGCTTGCCGTGCTGCTCGCCGCCGGGTGCACGTCGCAGGACGACCCGGAGCCTCCGCCGATCGTGTCGTCGCCGTCCGAGACGGCGCCGGAGCCGAGTCCCACGCCGAGCCCGACCCCGACTCCGACCCAGGCGCCGGTCGTCGCGCCCGAGCCACCAGCTGAGCTCGAGCGCATTGACGAGGTCGGAGCGGCTGCGGCGGCGGAATACTTTGTGTCGTTGTACTCGTACACGATGCAATCCGGGGACACGGCGAACTGGTTGTCTATGAGTTCCGACGTCTGCGGCTTTTGCTCGCGCATTGCGAGCGACGCGGCCACTATGTTCGCAAACGAAGAACAGTACATTGGCGGCGAGATCGCTTTGGATGATGTCACCGTTCTGGCCAAGGACGATCTTCTCGGCGGCTACCCGGTCGACGCACACTTTGTGCAAGCACCCGTTCGGCACACCGCAAACGACGGAACCGTTATCAACGAAACCGTGGGGGACTCAGGACCCGTACGAGTCGACACGTTGTGGACGAACAACGGATGGAAAATCCTTGCAGTGGTCGTGGGCGAAGCATGACGGTGAAGCAGCTTCACCTTCATGGCCCGCTCGCTCTCGTATGCATGGGGATTCTCTCGGTTCCTACTACAGCATTCGCTTCCGGCAACGACAGCTGGCGCGCTCACTCGGACCGAGACAGCTATCTCGTCGCGGGCACAATGGGGCGGCCTGCGGAGGCTGTGGGGGCCGCACGGAATGGCGGAGCCGATTCTGCAAGCGAGTACCGACGGTCACTCGCTCTCTCATGTGGTCTCGCCCCGGAGATCACCGATCTCCAATTCGGACCCGACTGCACCGCAGACACGCCCGGGACCATCACCGCCATTCGTGAATGCCTTCCGGATGAGCGCGCCGTTGCGCCGCTGTTCCGCCGCACCCCGGATGCCGCCGCACCGGGCGGCTGGTCCGACTGGTCGATGGTCGACCCGGGGGATGCGTCGTCGATGTCGACATCCGCGCTGCGATCGCGCAAGAGCTGCAGCGCCTGCCGCTGACCCCGTCGTCGCTGTCGGTCGAGCCGCCGTCGGGCTGGACGCTGGTCAACGCGGACACCGTCGTGTTCACCGACGACGCCGAGCAGGTCATCGACACCACGGTGCTCGGCATCGGCGTGCGGATCCGCGCGACGCCGCAGACGTTCACCTGGGACTTCGGCGACGGGTCCGACCCGCTGCGCACGGACGACCCCGGCCGGCCGTGGCCCGAGCACACCGTCGCGCACCGCTACCGCGGCGAGGGAACCCACCGCATCACCCTCACCACCACGTGGTCGGCGGTCTTCCAGATCGCGGGGACGACCGGGTGGGAGCCGGTGGCCGGAACCGCGACCACGACGTCGTCGAGCGACCCGTTGACCGTCCACGAGGCGCGCTCCCACCTCGTCGCCGGACCGACCACCTGACCCGCGACACCGGTCACGGAGTCGGAGAAGACGACGCAGCGCCACCGCGGACCCCCGCGGTGGCGCTGCACCCGACGAGGAGGCGCCCCGTCAGCCCCGACCGCCGAACCAGTCGAACGGCGGCAGGTTGTTCGGGTTGGTCGGGTCGCTCGACCGGTCGTCGCCGCTCCCGGGCTCGCTGGGCACCGGAGTCTCCCGCGTCGCCAGCGTGACCGTCACGTCGAGGGCCTCCCCGTCGCGGACCACCGTGAGCTCGGCGGTGTCACCGGACGACCGCTCGCGCACGTAGCCGGTCAGCGACTCGGACCCGGCGACCGCGTCGCCGTCGATCGCCACGATGACGTCACCGACCCGCAGCTCGGCGCCCTCGGCGGGCGAGCCCGCCGTCACCTGCTCGACGACGGCGCCCCGACGGGTCACGCCGTCCGCGGTCGCCGTGCCGTCGCTCAGCGCGACACCGAGGAACGCGTGCTCCGCGGCACCGTCCTCCACGAGCTGCCGCGCGACGTCGCGGGCGAGGTTCGCCGGGATGGCGAAGCCCAGACCGATCGAGCCTGCCTGTGAGGACCCGTTGGACAGCGTCGCGATCGACGAGGTGATGCCGACGACCCGACCGCGGGCGTCGAACAGCGGACCACCGCTGTTGCCCGGGTTGATCGCCGCGTCGATCTGGATGGCGTTGGTCACCACCACGTCCGAGGCGCTCGTCGCGGTGCTCGACGATGCGGACACCGGCCGGTCGAGCGCGGACACGATTCCCGTGGTGACCGTGTTGGCCAGGCCCAGCGGGTTGCCGACCGCCATCACCGGCGCGCCGACGACGACGTCGTCGGAGTCGCCGAGAGCGGCGGGCGACAGGTCGTCGGGTGCGTCGTCGATCCGGATGACCGCGAGGTCCGTCGAGGGGTCGAGGCCGACGATGGTCGCCTCGAAGAGGCGGCCGTCGGTCAGCGTCACCTGGACCGTGTCGTCCGTGGCGCCGGCCACCACGTGGTTGTTCGTGATGATGTGCCCGTCGGTGTCGATGACGACGCCCGAGCCCTCCCCACCACCGTTCGCGGTCCTGACCTGGATGGCGACGACGGACGCGCTCACCGCGGAGGCGACCGCCTCCCAGTCGGGGTCGTCCGAGGTGGAGCCCGCGACGGGCACCGTCGCGGTCGACGCCTGCCCGATGTCCGCGAGCGACGCCGGAGTCGTGGTCGCCGCCGCGTCGTCACCGAACGCACCGGTCATGCCGGCGGTCGTCACGCTCGCGAGCAGGGCGGCTGCGGCTGCGGTACCCACGAGGGGACCCACGTCGGGCGGCGCCGGTCGGCGGACGGACCCTCCGGTGCCGGTGCATCGGTGGGCGTGCCGGCCCACCCGGCCCCGGACCCGCCGGCGGCCGACGGCGCGGCAGCGGCGTGCCCGTGCGCGGGCGCCGCCGGCGAGCCGGCGAGCGTCCAGCCCGCCGGCGCCGGTGCAGCGGCGACCTCGGGCGTCGGCGTCGCGCCTTGCCCTTGGACGGTCGGCATCGGCGTCGCGGCCGACGTGTCGACCGTCGGCGTCGGCGCCTCGGCGCGGGCGTCGACGGTGGGCATGGGTGCGGTCGGGCCCGGGGCGGGGAACGTCTGGGTCGGCTGGTCGTCGCGCTGCGGGGCCGTCGCGCCGTCGGGGCGTGCGGCCTGGGGCGTCTGGTCGTGCTCGGTCATGTGGTGGCCTCCTGTCGTTGGCCACCATGGAAGTCCCCGTACCTGCGACGACCCTCGGCGTTCCCTGGACGTTCGCTGTGAGAATCCAGGCGCACGACGAGCTCAGTCCAGGGCCTGCGTCACCGCCGCGGCGATCTGCTCGCCCAGCGCACGGCGCCGGGTGCGGTCCACCGCGACCTCCACGACGCTCACCCCGGGCCCCGGGGTGGCCAGGGCGACGGCGAGCTCGTCCTTGTCGCGCACCAACACGTGCCGGACGCCGTACCCCGCGCACAGCGAGCCCAGGTCAGCGCCGTGCGGGGTGCCGAACACGCGCTCGAAGACGTCGGCGTGCTCGGCGGCCCCGTGCTCGAGCGTCGCGAAGATGGAGCCGCCGTCGTCGTTGGCGACCACGACCTGCAGGTCCGGCCGGGCCTCCAGCGGCCCACCCAGCAGCCCGCCGACGTCGTGCAGGAAGGTCAGGTCACCGAGCAGGGCACGCACGTGCCCCACCTCGGGCGCTTCCCGGGCGGCGAGCGCGACGCCGAGGGCGGTGGAGACGGTGCCGTCGATCCCCGCGAGGCCGCGGTTCGCCAGCACCGTCGGCGCCGCGTCACCCCACGCGCCGACGAGGTCGAGGTCGCGCACGGGGTTGCTGGACCCGATCACCAGGACGTCGCCGGGCCGGCACGCGCGCGCGACCGCCCGGGCGACCTGCTGTCCGCTGACCGGGAGGTCGCCGGGGGCGCCCGGTCCGTGCGCGCCGGCGTCGAGCACCGCGTCGATCACGGCGGCGGCGCGCTCCCCGGCCGCCCGCCACCGCTCGATCCACGGGCCGGGCTGCGCGACGGGCGTGACCGCGGTGCCGTCGCTCTCGCCGACCAGCCGGGGCGGCACGTCGGCGAGCACGGTGCCGGCGCGGCGGGCGGCGTCGGGCCAGGTCGCCCCACGCGGGGCGATGACGAGGACCTCGACGTCGTCGCGGGCGAGCAGCGCCTGCACCGGACGCGAGAGCGTGGGCCGCCCGAGCACGACGGCGCGGCGCACGGCCCCACCGAGCTCGTCGCGGGCGAGGAGCAGCCGGTACGCCGGGACGGCGTTCGGCCCGCCCAGCGCACCGGACGACGGCTCGGCGAGCAGCGGCCACCCGTTCACCTCGGCGATCCGCCGCGCGACCGGGCCCGCACCGTCCCCGGCGACGACGGCGGTCGGCACGACGTCGTCCGGGCGGCGCCCGTCGCCGGCGGCATCCGGGCCGCTCCCGTCGCCGGTGCCCTGACCGTCCGACGCCGGCCCCCGGGGCCCCGCACCCGCCACGCCGCCGTGCCACACCTCTGCCCCCAGGGCCCCGCGCGGCACGACGGACACGAGGCCGTCCTCGCTCGGCTCGGGCCACGCGGCGTCGCCCGCGCCCGGCGCGAGCGGCTCGCGGTAGGCGAGGTCGAGGTGCACCGGGCCGGGGTCGCCGGTGCGCGCGCCCCGGGCGGCGGCGACGGCACGGGCGACGAGGTGGCGCAGGTCGCGGGCCTCCCCGCCCGCCCGCTGGGCGCGGGGACGTCGACGGCGAAGCGGACCGCGCCGCCGTAGAGGCCGACCTGGTCGGTGGTCTGGTTCGCACCGGTCCCGCGCAGCTCGTGCGGGCGGTCGGCGGTGAGCAGCAGGAGCGGGACGCCGGCGTGGTGGGCCTCGAGGACCGCGGGATGCAGGTTCGCCGTCGCGGTGCCGGACGTGGTGACGACGGCGACCGGCCGCGGCCCGACGTCGTCCGGCGCACCGTCGAGCGCCGCGGTCCCGCGGGCGATGCCCAGGGCGAGGAACGCGGCGGCGCGCTCGTCGACGCGGACGTGCAGCCGCATCGCGGGTGCGCCGGCGGGGCGCTCGCCGTCGGGCAGCGCGGCGGCGGCGAGCGCGTACGCGAGCGGCGCGGAGCGGGACCCGGGCGACAGGACGACGTCGCGCACGCCGAGCCGGGCCAGCGCCTGGACGAGCACCCGGGCCGCCGTGGTCGCCGCTGTCGTCGCCGAGGCGGCGGGGGGCTCGGTCATACCGCTCACCGTAGTGAGCGCCGGGTGGTGCCCCGGTCCAGCGCCCGGACCCGCTCGACGCGCGCGGCCCACCACGCGGCCCGGTCGGACGACGCCGCCGCAGCCGCCAGCCGCGCGGGATCGGGCTCCGGACGGCGCACCGGGATGGCACCGTCGAGCGGGAGCAGGGGGTCGGTGACGAGGTCGGACGTGAGCAGCTGCGCGGTGGCGAGCCCGCACGCGTACGGCAGCTCCGGCAGGGCGGCGGCGAGCGCGATCCCGGCCGCGAGCCCGACCGACGTCTCGAGCGCCGAGGACACGACGACCGGCAGCCCGACCTGCTCGGCGAGCCGCAGGCACGCGCGCACGCCGCCGAGGGGCTGCACCTTGAGCACGACGACGTCGGCCGCCTCGGCTCGGGCGACGGCGAGCGGGTCCTCGGCGCGGCGGATCGACTCGTCCGCGGCGATCGGCACGTGGGTCGCCCGGCGTAGGGCCGCGAGATCGGCCACGCCGGGGACGGGCTGCTCGGCGTACTCCAGCCCGCCGGCGGCGCGGTCGAGCAGGCGCAGCCGGGTCACCGCGGTGTCGACGTCCCAGGCCGCGTTGGCGTCGACCCGGATCGCCCCGTCGGGCCCGAGCGCGTCCCGGACCGCCTCGAGCCGGGCGATCTCGGCGCCGACGTCCTGGCCCGGCTCGGCGACCTTCACCTTCGCGGTACGGCAGCCGCCGGACGCGGTCACCAGCCGGTGCGCGGTGGCGGCGTCGACGGCGGGGATCGTCACGTTGACCGGGATCGTGTCCCGGACGGCCGCCGGCCAGCCGTCGTCCGCGGCCTCGCGTGCGGCGCGCCACCAGGCCACCGCCTCGTCGTCGTCGTACTCGGTGAAGGGGCTCCACTCGCCCCAGCCCGCCGCGCCGTGCACCAGCACGCCCTCACGGACGGTGATGCCACGGAACCGGGTGCGCATCGGCACGCTCCACACGGCGACGTCCTCGGGCGTCGGCGGCGTCGGGGCGGTCACGGACCCAGGCTAGGCGTCGTCACCGACCCGGGGCGCACCGCCCGCGGACCCCGCGGCCGCCCGCCACCGGCGGCCCGGACGCTGTCGGTACCCGCGGCTAGGGTGACGCGGGTGAGCGACCTCCCCGCGCCCGTGTCCGCGACCTTCGACCCGGCGCGGTGGCGCACCGTGGCGGGCTTCGAGGGACTGACCGACCTGACCTACCACCGCGGGGTGGAGCGGCACGACGACGGGACCGAGCGGGACCTCCCGGTCGTGCGGATCGCGTTCGACCGGCCCGAGGTGCGCAACGCGTTCCGCCCGCACACCGTCGACGAGCTGTACCGCGCGCTCGACCACGCCCGCATGACGTCCGACGTCGGCACGGTGCTCCTGACCGGGAACGGGCCCAGCCCCAAGGACGGCGGCTGGGCGTTCTGCTCCGGCGGCGACCAGCGCATCCGCGGCCGTGACGGGTACCGCTACACGGGCACGACGCAGGAGCAGACGGCGGATGCGATCGACCCGGCGCGCGCCGGACGGCTGCACATCCTCGAGGTGCAGCGCCTCATCCGGACGATGCCCAAGGTCGTCGTCGCGGTCGTCAACGGCTGGGCCGCGGGCGGCGGGCACTCGCTGCACGTCGTGGCAGACCTGTCGATCGCCTCCCGTCAGCACGCGCGCTTCAAGCAGACCGACGCGAACGTCGGCTCCTTCGACGGCGGCTACGGCTCGGCCTACCTGGCGCGGCAGATCGGGCAGAAGCGGGCACGGGAGATCTTCTTCCTCGCCCGGGAGTACTCCGCCGAGGACGCCGAGCGGTGGGGGGCCGTCAACGAGGTCGCCGACCACGACGACCTGGAGGACCTCGCGCTCGAGTACGCCCGGATCATCGCGACCAAGTCCCCGCAGGCCGTCCGCATGCTCAAGTTCGCGTTCAACCTGGCCGACGACGGCCTGGCCGGGCAGCAGGTCTTCGCCGGGGAGGCGACCCGTCTCGCGTACATGACCGACGAGGCGGTCGAGGGGCGCGACGCCTTCCTCGAGCGCCGCGACCCGGACTGGTCGCGCTTCCCGTACGCCTTCTGAGCCCCGCAGGCGGCGCGCCGGCGCACGGGCGCAGGCAGGCGGGCCAGAGCGGGCGCGGGCGGCCCCGGGCCGCCGAGCACGGTGCGGCTCAGCCGGCGGTGACCCCGCCGGTCTCGTTCGGCACGAGCTCGACCCAGGTGACGCCCGGCTCGAGGCGCACCGGGGCGCCGTCGGCGGTCGTCAGGCGCACCGGCTCGGTGACCGCCCCCTTGGACCACGTGGCGTCGAGCGTGCGCCCGCCGGTCGCGACGAGCGCGTCGCCGGTGCCCTCGAGAAGCGTCTCGGGGACCACCGCGCCGGACGGGTCCCGGGTGCCGGAATCGACGAGGTCGACCCGCAGCACCACGACGTTGGCGGCGGCCAGGCGCGCACCGGACGCCGCCGTCGCCGGCACGCCCTTCTCGGTCCGCAGCCACGCGCCGCGGGCCTCGTCCCACGTCCAGCCGGGCTGCGAGTAGGTGGACATCGTCAGCGCGATCGAGCCGGTCGGCGTGCCCCTCCGTCGCGGTCGCGAGGTCCGGCCGGGTCGCGAAGGTGAACTGCGGGGGCGGCGGGGCGGTGTGGCGGGAGTCGGCCTGCTCGAGGAACCGGGTCGGGTCGCCGAAGACGTTGTGCGGCGCGGCACGACCTGAGCGGCGCCAGAACCCGGCGTCGCCGGCGTCGTGACTGACGACCTGCAGACCGGCGTCGGCCAGCGCGTCCACGAACCGGGGCTGCCCGCCGGAGAACGCGATGACGCCACCGAGCGGCGCGGCGATCGCGGGGTCCATCGGCCGGACGGAGCGGATCGGGCCGACCTCCTGGGGCACGGCGGAGTGGTAGACGGCGACGAACCGGGTCACGCCGCCCTCGACCACCTGCTCCCAGACGACGTCCGCCTCGTCCAGCCCGCTCTGCGGGCGCACGGAGACCGGGTTCTCGATCTTCACCGCGAGCGCGGGCCGGTCGGCGACCTCGGTGACCTCGACGCCGGTCAGCGGCCAGCTCACCGGGACGTCGGGCGAGGGCGGGGCGCCCTTGTCGACGGCGACGTCCGGGCCCCGGGTGACCGTGGCCTGCGTCTGCGGCGGCTCGGCGGAGCACCCGCCGAGGGCGAGCAGCGCGGCGACCGTCGCGACGAGCAGGGTGGGACGGGTCCGGGCTGGGGTGGTGCGCACGACAGGAACTCCTCTTCGCACCGACCGTGGCGGGCGGCGATCCGCCGACACTCTACGGCGGCACCTACCCTGACCCGGTGACCCGAGACCTGCGTGCCGTGCCCGCCGGCCCGGGCGACGTGGGGCACCTCGCGCAGGCGTTGCGGGCCGCCCTGGACGGCGACGGACCGGCCGTCGTGCCGGTCGCGCCGGCGACGACGCCCGACCTCGTGACGGACGCGACGGCGCCCACCTGCCCCGTCACCCGTCGGCCCGACCTCGTGCCCGACGACGTCGCCGTCGTGGTGACGACGTCCGGCTCCACCGGGACACCACGCGGGGTGATGCTGTCCGCGAGCGCCCTGCGCGCCTCGGCCGCCGCGACCGACGCCCGCCTCGGCGGCCCCGCCCAGTGGCTCCTCACCCTTCCCGCGCACCACGTCGCGGGCCTGCAGGTGGTCGTCCGGTCGCTCCTCGCCGGCACGGTCCCGGTCGTCGCCGGCCCGGGCGCCTTCCGCCCCGACGGCTTCGTCGCGGACGCCGCCCGCCTCACCGGGGACCGGCGCTACACCTCCCTCGTGCCCACCCAGCTGCACCGCCTGCTCGACGACGACGCCGGGCGCGCGGCCCTGCGCACCTTCGACGCCGTCCTGCTCGGCGGCGCCGCCGCACCGCCCGCGCTGCTGGACCGGGCTCGCTCGGCCGGGGTCGCGGTCGTCACCACGTACGGCATGTCCGAGACGTGCGGCGGCTGCGTGTACGACGGCGTCCCGCTCGACGGCGTGCGCGTCCGGCTCGACGACGACGGCGCGGTCCTGGTCGCCGGCCCGGTGCTCGCGACCGGGTACCTCGGCCGACCGGACCTGGACGCGGAGACCTTCACCGTCCCGGCCGGCAGGCGGGCCGACGAGCAGGCCGGCGCGCAGGCCGGTGACCAGGGTGGCGCGCAAGCCGGCGAGCACACCGACGACCACGGCGGTGCCCGGTGGCTGCGCACGCACGACCTCGGCCGGATCGACGACGGCCGGCTCACCGTCCTCGGCCGCGCCGACGACGTCGTGGTGACCGGCGGGGTCAAGGTCGCCCCCGCGGCCGTCGAAGCCCTGATGGCCGGCCTGCCGGGCGTCGGGGAGGTCTGCGTCGTCGGCGTCCCGGACGCCGAGTGGGGACAGGTCGTGGTCGCCGTCGTCGTCCCCCGGGCCGGTCAGACGCCGCCCGAGGCGGCGCAGGTGCGCGCGCACGTCGCCGCTACCCTGGGTGCGCCCGCTGCCCCGCGGCACGTCGTCGCGGTGGACCGCCTCCCGCTGCGCGGACCGGGCAAGGTCGACCGCCGCGGTGTGGCCGGGCTCGCCGCAGCCCGCCTCGACCGCCGCGCCGACCCCCGCACGCCGAGCTGAACGGAGCCCGCATGGCCACCCCCGCCGAGTGGATCGCCGGTGCGCGCCCGCGCACCCTGCCCGCGGCCGCCGCCCCGGTGCTCGTCGGCAGCGGGGCCGCCGCGCACGTCGCGCCCTGGGGGCTGCGCGAGACCGGCATCGCCCTCCTCGCGTTCGGTGTGGCCGCCGCGCTGCAGGTCGGCGTCAACTACGCCAACGACTACTCCGACGGCGTCCGGGGGACCGATGTCGACCGGGTCGGGCCGATGCGGCTCACCGCGTCCGGTGCGGCCCCGGCCGGGCACGTCAAGCGCGCCGCGTTCGCGTGCTTCGGCGTCGCCGCGGTGCTCGGGCTGGTCGTCGTCCTCGTCACGGGGCACCTGTGGCTGCTGGCCGTCGGGGCGGCGTCGATCCTCGCGGCCTGGTTCTACACCGGGGGCCGCAAGCCCTACGGGTACCGCGGCCTCGGCGAGGTCGGCGTGTTCGTCTTCTTCGGGCTCGTCGCGGTGCTCGGCACCACCTACCTCCTCGCCGACCGGATCACGTGGCCGGCGGTCGCGGGTGCGGTCGGTGTCGGCCTGCTCGCGTGCGCGCTGCTCATGGTGAACAACCTGCGCGACGTCCCCACCGACGCCGTCGTCGGCAAGCGGACCCTCGCGGTCCGACTGGGCGAGCACCGCGCCCGCCGGCTGTACGTCGCGTTCCTCGCGATCCCCCTGGTGCTCGCGGCGGCCTGCGCGTTCACCGCCCCGTGGACGCTGCTCGTGCTCGGCCTCGTCCCGCCGGCCGCGCTGCTCGCGATCACCGTGCGGGTCGGTGCCCGCGGGATCGCGCTGGTCCCGGTGCTCGCCGGGACGGGGATGCTCGAGCTCGGGTACGGCGTGCTGCTCGGTCTGGGGCTCGCGGTCTCCCGCTGACCGCCGAGCGGTCAGCGGTCGTCCGGCCCCGTCGTCGAGGACGACGTCGACCCACGCCCCGGCGTGCCGTGCTCCGGCGCCCCACCCACCGTCGGTCCGCCGGCCGCGCCGTCGACGACGGCGTCCTCGTGCGCGGCGTCGGACTCGGCGTGCGCGGAGAACCGGTGACCGCTCGCGCGGCGCTCGGCGCGCTCGGCCAGGTACAGCGCGGCGCGGTCACGCGGCCCCCGGAGCAGCACGTAGGACAGCCCCCACGCCACGAGCGTCGCCACGATCAGCAGCAACCACGTCCGCAGCCCGGCCAGGTACCCCAGGCCGAAGCAGGCGGCGAGCAGGGCGATCCTCAGGGCGGAGTAGGTCACCAGCGGCACCCCACCAGGGTAGGCCCGCCCATGCGGCACCCCGACATAGGGTGGAGCCATGCGGAACCTGCTGTTCGTCGTGCTGATCGGGCTGGTCGTCTACTCGATCATCGACGTCGTGCGCAGCGAGGCGGACGAGCGCTGGGGCATCTCCAAGGCCCTGTGGATCCTGCTCATCGTGCTGCTGCCGGTGCTCGGTGCGATCGCGTGGCTCGTCGCCCGCTCCCAAGCCCGCGCGCGCGGCGCCGGGGGCGGTGGTGGCGGCGGCGGGACACGCCCGCGTCCGTCCGGCCCGAGGCCCCGGCGACCGTCCGGCCCGGTCGCCCCCGACGACGACCCGGAGTTCCTCTGGCGGCTGGAGCGCATGCAGCGCCGGGCGGACGCCGCGGGCCGCAGCACGGACGGGGTGCCGCCCCAGCCGGACAGCTCGGCCGACGGTCCCGTGACCGGCCCAGCGGACAGCGAGGACGACTCCCCGGGCACGACTCCCCGGGCCACGGCACGCCGGGCCCCGCAGCGGCGCCTGACGCTCCCGGGAAGCGGCGCCCGACGCTCCGCCGCGGCGTCAGCGACGCCGGCTCCGGCGTCAGCGACGACGCAGGCGGCGTCGGCTCGGCCTTAGAGACCCGAGTACGAGTGCTTGCCGTCGAAGAACATGTTGACGATCGTGAAGTTCGCGATCACGCACGCGTAGCCGACGATCACGAACCACGCCGCCCGACGACCGGCCCAGCCGCGCGTGGTGCGCGCGTGCAGGTAGGCGGCGTAGACGACCCAGATGACGAAGGTCCAGACCTCCTTGGGGTCCCAGCCCCAGTACCGGCCCCAGGCGTGCTCGGCCCAGATCGCCCCGGCGATGAGGGTGAACGTCCACAGCACGAAGCCGACCGCGTTGAGCCGGAAGGACAGCGCCTCGAGCTCGCTCGCCCGCGGGACCGTCTCGAGCCACCGCCACCCGTTGCCGGCGAGCGCGGCCGAGCCCTGGGCGCGCGAGTCGCGCAGCAGCTGCAGGACGCTGGCCGCGAACGCGACCGTGAAGATGCCGGTCGAGGTGATGGCGATCCCGACGTGGATGACCAGCCAGTAGCTGTCGAGCGCGGGCTGGACGCCGTCCGCCTGGATGAAGAACACGAGCAGCCCGGCGGCCAGGCCGAGCACGGTGACGCCGGTGACCATCACGCCGAGGAACGGCAGGTCACGGCGGCGGAGCACCGTGAGCAGGACGGCGACCGCGACGAGCGTGCCCACGAGCGTGAACTCGTACATGTTGGCCCACGGCGCACGCCCCGCCGCGAGGCCGCGGGTCACGACCGCGACGAGGTGCAGCAGCAGCCCGAGCACGGTGGTCGAGCGGGCGATGCCGCGGGCCTTGGACCGGCGACGGCCGGGGTCGGCGGACCCGGCGAACGCCCCGGGCGCCGTCGGGCCGCGGTCGACGACGGCGGTCGTCGCCCCGGTGGCGGAGGTCCGCGCCCCCGCGGCGACGGCCGTGGCCGCGGCGGCGCGGGCGGCCGGCAGACGGTCGACCAGGCGCGCGAGGTCGAGCGTGTACGCCACCAGCGCCACGGTGTAGACGGTCGCGGCCGCCCACACCAGGCCGGTGCTGAGGTCTCCGAGCTGGGCCGTGGTCATCGTGCCTCCGGTCGCGTCACCGCGTCGTGGTCGGGGTCGTGCGTGTCGTGCAGGGGATGCGTGGGCGCCGACGGGGTGCCCGCGGGGTTCGGGGCCCCGGCGTGCGAACCGGCGCGCGGACCGGCGTCGCGCGGGGCGGCGTCGGCGGGCGGGGCGGCGTCGTGCGGGCCGGCGTCGTCGTCGGACGGGGCGTCCGGGCCGGCGACCGCGGCCACCACCGCGTCGAGCTCACCCTGCAGGCCGATGTCGTCGCCGCGGGCGAGCGCCGCGGCGGTGACCACTGTACGACCGTCCGCCCCGGGGACCGCCCGCAGCCAGAGCCGCCGCCGCGGGGTGAACAGCGACACCGCGAGACCGGTGAGCGCGAGGAGCGAGAAGACCAGGACGAACGCCAGCGTCGGGTCGTGGCGCAGGTCGAGCGCGACGAACCGCGGGGTCGCCTCGTAGGTCAGCTCGCCCAGCCCGTCGGGGAGCGCGACGGTCTCGCCGGGGCGCAGGTAGAGCGTCACGGCGGTGCCCTCGGCGTCGACCGCCTGCTCGAGGCCGGTCTCGTCGAGCTGGTAGACGTTCTGCGGGACGCCGTCGTCCAGCCCCAGGTCGCCGGACCAGACCGACAGCACCAGCAGCGGGTCCTGCGGCTGCGGGTGCACCGACCGCCAGCGGTCCGGCAGGAACTCGTCCGCGGTCGGCAGCAGGTAGCCCACCATGCCGATCTGCGGTCCGTCGGAGACGTCCGGCACCTTGACGACACCGCGGGAGGTGTAGACGTCGTCCTCGGGGAGGAACGGCACCGGACCGCTGAAGGCGACCTCGCCGGCGGCGTCGCGCACGGTGAGGTCGGGCGCGTAGCCGTTGCCCTGGAGGTAGATCTTCGCGCCGCCCGCGGTGAGGGGTGGTTGACCCGGATCGACTCGGCACGCTCGGCGCCGTCGGGCTCGCGGACCGTGACGTCGGCCCGGAAGTAGCGGGACGCGAGGGTCTCGGGGTCGAACTCGGCGGTGAACGCGTCGAGGGTCAGCGAGAACGGCTCGAGGCTCGCCGGGTCGAAGCCGGAGCCGCTCTCGAACGTGTCGTAGCCGACGACGGCGTTCGCGAACCCGCGGTCCTCGATGACGATCGCCTGCCCGCGGTAGTGCAGGAACTGGCCGGTGCCGACCGAGATGAGCAGCCCGACGAGCGCCAGGTGGAAGACGAGGTTGCCGCTCTCGCGCAGGTACCCGCGCTCGGCGGAGACGGTCACGCCGGCGCCCTCGGCGCGGACGTCCACGCGGAACCGGGGCAGCCACCGCAGCCGACCACGCAGGGCGGTCCGTGCGGCCTCGCCCACCTCGGCCGGCGTCTGCGCCGTCGTCCACCCGGCGCGCGCCGGGAAGCGGTCGAACCGGCGCGGCGTACGCGGCGGCCGCGCCCGCAGGGCGCCGAGGTGGGCACGCGTGCGCGGCACGATGCAGCCGACCAGCGAGATGAACAGCAGCAGGTAGATGGCCGAGAACCACGCCGAGGCGTAGACGTCGAACGCGCCGAGGCGGTCCAGCCACGGGCCCAGGTCGGGGTGGTCGGCGAGGTACTCCGCGACGCGTGCCGGGTCCTGCGGTCGCTGCGGCAGGACGGAGCCGGGGACGGCGGCGACCGCGAGCAGCATGAGCAGGAGCAGCGCGACCCGCATGCTGGTCAGCTGGCGCCACGTCCACCGCAGCCAGCCGACGACGCCGAGCCGGGGCAGCTCGGCCGGCCGGTCACCGCGTCCGGATCCGGCACCCGGGGTCGCGGCGCCCGGGCTCGCGGCCCCCGGCGTCGCGGCACCCCGCGTCGCGGCGGGCGCTGCGGCCTGGGCGGGGCCGTCGGCGGCACGGGTGCGCTCGTCGAACGTGTCCTCGATGCCCTCGGGGCGGTAGCCGGCCATCAGACCACCGGCCGGAAGCCGGCGATGAGGCCCTGGAGCGACTGCGTCCAGGTGCCCCACAGGCCCGTGACCAGGGCGAGCCCGATGACGATGAGCAGTCCCCCGCCGATGCGGCTGATCACGAGGCGGTGCCGGCGCAGGAACGCGAGCGCGGCCGCGCTGCGCCCCAGGCCGAGCGCGATCGCGAGAAACGGCAGCCCGAGGCCGAGGCAGTAGGCGACGGACAGGGCCGCACCGCGGGCCGGGGAGCCACCGTCCAGGGAGAGCGCGATGACTGCCGCCAGGGTCGGGCCGATGCACGGGGCCCAGCCCAGCCCGAAGACGACGCCGAGCACCGGCGCCCCCCACAGACCCGCCGCCGGGCTCACGTGCAGCCGGGTGTCGCGCTGCAGGAACGGCACGAACCCGAGGAACGCGAGCCCCATGAGCACGACGACGACGCCGAGCACGCGGGTGAGCGGGTCCTCCCACTGCCCCAGGAGCGCCCCCACCGAGCCCGCGAGCGTGCCGAGCACGACAAAGACGGCCGTGAAGCCGGCCACGAACAGCGCGACACCCGCCAGCAGCCGGCCGCGGCCGGCCGCGGGGGCCGTTCGGGTCCCCCGGCCGAGCCCGGTCTGCCCCAGGGCGGCGCCGCTCATGCCGCCGAGGTACCCCAGGTACCCGGGGACGAGGGGCAGCACGCACGGCGAGGCGAAGGACACGAGCCCGGCGACCAGCGCGACGGGGACCGCGAGCAGCATCGAGCCGGAGAAGGCGGTGGTCGCGAAGTCCGCGCCGATGCCGGTCACGAGCCCCCCGCTCATGCCCAGCCCGCTCACGCCCAGCCCGCTCGTCATGCCGCGGCGACCGGCTCGGCGAGCAGGTCGTCGACCATCGCCCGCAGGGTGGACCCGTCGGCCAGGCCGAGCACGCGCGCGGCGACGCGGCCCTCGCGGTCCAGCACGACCGTGGTCGGGACGGCGTTGATCGAGACGTAGCCCTGCAGGGCCGCGACGGCCCCGTTGTCGGTGTCCGCGAGCGACGGGTACGGGACGTCGAACGTCCGCTCGAAGGCCTGCGCCGCGCCGGCGTCGTCGGTGCCGTTGATGCCGAGGAGGTGGACGCCGTCGTCGGCGTACTCGGTCGCCAGCGCGACGAGGTCCGGCGCCTCCGCGCGGCACGGTGGGCAGGCGGCGTACCAGGTGTTGAGGACGACGACGTCGCCGCGCCAGTCCGCGACGTCGACCGGCGCCCCGGTGAAGTCGGTGCCGCTCACCTCCACGGGCTCCCCGCGCTCGTCCGGGGCCCACGTCTGGGTGCTGCCGTCGCTCGAGATGTACCCGCTCGACTGCCCGTCCTCGGTGTACCCGTTGCCGGTGCTCGTCCCGGCCGTGCACCCGCCCAGGGCGAGCGCGGCGACGAGGGCGACAACCGCTCCGCGGCGCACGCTCATGCCCCCGGGACGGGCTTCGCGGCGGGCAGCAGGTCGGCAGCGGGCTCGGTGTAGTGCAGGCCGACGAGCCGGTCGTCGTCGAAGCGCAGCGACGTGAGGGAGGCGAGGGTGCACTCGCGGCGGCGCGGGTCGTGCCACAGCCGCTCGCCGGACAGCGCCAGACGGGTCACCCACACCGGGAGCTGGTGGCTGACCAGGACCGCCTCGTGGCCGCGCGCCGCCTCCCGGGCGACGTCGACGACGGCGAGCATCCGTCGCACCTGGTGCCGGTAGGGCTCACCCCACGACGGCCGCAACGGGTTGACGAGCAGCGGCCAGTTCGCCGGACGGCGCAGCGACCCGGGACCGACCCCGAAGGTCCGGCCCTCGAAGCGGTTCCCGGCCTCGAGCAGGCGGTCGTCGGTCCGGATGGTCAGGCCGAAGGCGGCGGCGACCGGTGCCGCGGTCTCCTGCGCGCGCTCCATGGGCGAGGCGAACACCGCGACGACGTCGGCCCGCTCGGTCGCGTCGTGCCCCGGTGCCGGCTCCCGGTCCCCGGCCAGGTGCGCGGCGACCCGCTCGGCCATCGCGACCCCGCGCTCGGACAGGTGGTACCCGGGCAGACGGCCGTACAGCACGCCGGCGGGGTTGTGGACCTCGCCGTGCCGCATGAGGTGGACCGTGGTGGCGACCATGCCCCCAGTCTCGCAAACCACCACCCGTGCTGGGTGCCCGCGAGGGTCCGGCCGGTGTGAGATCGGCCCGTGTCAGCCGCGCTCGAGCGCCTCGCGCACCGCGGTCATCGCCTCGCCGACCGCGCGCAGCTGGTCGTCGGTCAGCACGTCCACGAGGTGGGTGCGGACGGCCTGCACGTGGCCCGGCGCGGCGGCCTCCAGGCGCGCGAGGCCGGCGTCGGTCATGTGGCAGTTGACGCCGCGCCCGTCGGAGTCGCAGGCCTGGCGCTCGACGAGGCCGGCCGCCTCCAGCCGGCGCACGGTGTGGGTGATCCGGCTGCGGGAGTGCGCCAGCTCGTCGGCGAGCAGCGACATGCGCAGCGTGCGGTCCGGCGACTCCGAGAGCCGGACGAGCACCTCGTACTCGCTCAGCGACAGGTCGCTGTCCCGGTCGAGCTGGCGACCCAGCGCGTCCTGCAGCCGCGCGGTGCCCACGAGGAACGCACGCCAGTGCCCCTGCTGCTCGGCGTCGAGCCAGCGCACGGGCTCGACGCCGGACGCGGTGCTGGGCGTGGGCGTCTGCGACGACGACGTGGACATGGGACGGACCTCCTCCGGGACGCGGCAACCCGCCGGGACGGACGAGGCCTTGCGCGACAGCCCCAAGCATAGTAGAAATATCAACTAACGGATCGTTGAGTCTTCAATGATCCACCGCGACCGCCACGGAGGACCCCATGAGCACCACGACCCTGCCGACCGAGACCCTCGTCGGGACCTGGACCATCGACCCGTCCCACAGCGAGGCCGGCTTCACCACCCGTCACGCCGGGATCGCGAAGGTCCGCGGCTCCGTCGCCATCACCGAGGGCTCCATCGTCATCGGCGAGGACCTCGCGTCCTCCTCCGTGACCGCCGTGCTCGACCCGGCGACGATCGACACCCGCGACGCCAACCGCGACGGCCACCTGCGCAGCGCCGACTTCTTCGACGTCGAGACCATGCCCACGTGGACGTTCACCTCGACCTCCGTCTCTGCGAAGGGCGACGACTACGTGCTGGTCGGCGACCTCACCATCCACGGCGTGACCAGGACCGTCGAGCTCGACCTGGAGTTCAACGGCACCGCGACCGACCCGTTCGGCAACGCCCGCGCCGGCTTCTCCGCGACCACCGACATCTCGCGCAAGGACTTCGGCCTCACCTGGAACGCCGCACTGGAGACCGGCGGCTTCCTGGTCAGCGACAACGTCAAGGTCGCGCTCGAGATCTCGGCCATCAAGCAGGCCTAAGCCGCAGCACCCCCGCACGCCCGGCGAGGGGCGTCGAGCACCGCGACCACGCGGGCTCGGCGCCCCTCGCGCGCGTGGTGCCGCCGCGGGCGTCGACGCCCGCTCACCCGAGCGGTCGTGGGCCGGCGCGCGAGCGGTCGGGGCCCGAGCGGTCAGGGCCCGAGCGTCCCGCCCGCCGCACGGCCGCGCTTGCGGTCGTGGAAGGCGAGGATCTGCAGCTCCGACCCCAGGTCGACCGCGCGCAGGTCGACGTCGGGCGGGACCCGCAGCGCGCGAGGTGCGAAGCACAGCACCCCGGACACGCCTGCGGCGACCGCCCGGTCGCACACCTGCTGCGCGACGTCCGGGGTCGCGATCACCGCGATGGTCGCGCCGGTGCGCACGACGACGTCCTCCAGCCGGTCGGTCGGCTCGACCTGCAGCCCCGCCACCGTGGTGCCGACGACGACCGGGTCGGCGTCGACCAGCCCGGCGACGGCGAAGTCGGGGCCCGCGAAGCCCGAGTAGTTGGCGAGCGCGTGTCCCAGGTGCCCGACCCCGATGATCACCACGTGCCGCCGGCTGGTCAGCCCCAGCACCACCGTGATCCGCCGCGAGAGGCGGCCGACGTCGTAGCCGACCCCCTTGGTCCCGTGGGACCCGAGGTGGGACAGGTCCTTGCGCAGCTGCGCCGGACCGACGCCCACCATCGCCGCGAGCGCCCGGGACGACGTCGTGGTCACCCCCTGCTCGGCGAGCACGCCGAGGGCCCGGAGGTAGACGGGCAGCCGGCCGACGGTGGCCGGCGGGATGTCGCGCACCCCCGCCGCGGCGGGGCGGGTGGCCGGGCGCACGGTCGTGCCCAGACCACTCGTGATCGGACCGCTCGTGCTCAGACTGGTCACCCGGGGCTCCCTCGCCGTCGTCGCCGTCAGGCTAGGGCGTGGGGGCGGCGCGGCGAGGGCCTTGCGCAACCGGTCGGGGTCGATCCGGAAGAAGCCGCGGGGGACGCCGTCGACGAGCACGACGGGCACCTCCTCGCCATGCTCCCGCTGGAGCGCGCCGCCGTCGTGCGCCGCCGCGGCGTCGACGTCCACCTCGCGCCAGGCGTCCCCGGTCTCGGCCGTCACCGCCCGGACCACCTCGCGCGCTTCGTCGCACAGGTGGCAGCCGGCACGCCCGAGGAGCACGACGCGGGGCTCGTCGGGCCGCTCGTCGGGCCCTTCGTCGGCGGGCTCGTCGATCGACGCACGGAGAGTCATGGGACAACCCTGGCACGCTCGTTACAGTGACCGGGTGCCCGATCCGACGCCCGGCGAGACCTCCGCCCCCTGACCGGACCCCGGATCGCCGCCTTCTTCGACGTGGACAACACGATCATCCGCGGCGCGAGCGCGTTCCACCTCGCACGCGGGCTGTACGAGCGTGGGTTCTTCCGGCTGCGTGACATCGCCTGGGCGGGCGTGATGAACGCGCGCTACCAGCTGTTCGGGGAGAACACCGAGCAGATCGACGAGATCCGCTCGTCGGCGCTGAACATCATGACGGGGCACTCCGTGGCCGAGGTCGTCGCGATCGGCGAGGAGGTCTACGACCAGGTCATGGAGCTGCGGATCTTCCCCGGCACCCGCGCGCTGCTCGACGAGCACCTCGCCGCCGGTCACGAGGTGTGGCTGGTGACCGCCACCCCGGTCGAGATCGGCGACGTCATCGCCCGGCGTCTCGGCGCGACCGGCTGCGTCGGGACGGTGGCCGAGCACCGCGGCGGCTTCTACACCGGCCGGCTCGTCGGGGACCTGCTGCACGGCCAGGCGAAGGCCAGCGCGGTCCGGGCCCTGGCCGAGCGGGACGGGATCGACCTGGACCTCTCCTACGCCTACGGGGACTCGGCGAACGACGTCGCCGTGCTCTCCGCCGTCGGGCACCCGTTCGCGATCAACCCCGACAAGCGGCTGCGCCGCCACGCGCTGGCCGCCGGGTGGCCGGTGCGCGAGTTCCGCGGGCGGCGGCGGGCGGCGACGCGGCGCGGAGTGCGCACGGCGAGCTGGGCGGGCGTGGCCTGGGTGGTCGGACTCGCGCTGCGCTCGGTGCAGCGCCGTCTCCAGGGGTAGCCGGCCGTCCGGAGCGACCGGCGGCGGACACACCACGGGCCCGGCATCAGCTGCCGGGCCCGGAGTACTACTTCTTGTTGCGACGCTGGTGGCGCGTCTTGCGCAGCAGCTTGCGGTGCTTCTTCTTCGCCATGCGCTTGCGGCGCTTCTTGATGACGGAGCCCATGAGTCCTCACGATCTGCGGGTGCTGGTCGGATCGACACGCGGCGCGGTCGGATCGTCCACGCACGCCAATTCCGTGGTCACCCTACCGTCTTCGTCGACGGTGCCGCGACGCGCGGCCGGCCGGCCGGATCAGGAGGTGAGGCGGTCGCCCTCGATGTACGCCGTCGACAGGTAGTGGTCCAGCGCGTCCTTCGGCACCCGGAACGAGCGGCCGACCCGGACGGCGGGCATCTGACCGGAGTGGACGAGCCGGTAGACCGTCATCTTCGACACCCGCATGATCTCGGCGACCTCGGCCACGGTGAGGAACCGCACGCGGGGCTGGTCGCTCGACATGGGCCGCAGGGCTCCTCCGGGACGGGGCCGGCGGTGCGCCGACGGGGACTCGTGCTCCGCCGACGGCGGGACGTGCAGCGATCACCCTAGGGCCTGCACGGCCGGTGTGAAAGAGGACGACGCCGGCGTCCCACCGCGACCGGCGAGCGGAGCCACCTAGTCGTAGTGGGTGTCCAGCCCGAGCAGCGGGAACACCGCCTGCCGGGCCGCGCGGAGCGCGCGGTCGAGGTCGTCGGCCGGGTCGTAGCCGTCCGCCCACCGCGCGAAGTCCGGCTCGACCCCGTCGCTCATCGTCAGCGGCGCCGGTGACCCCGAGAGCGTCTCGACGGTCCGCCGCCACGACTCCGGCACGGGGGTCGCGGCGTCGAGGTCGGCGTGGGCCGCGATCGCGAGGAGGTGGGCCCACGCGCGCGGGACGACGTCGAACAGCGAGTAGCCACCACCGCCGAGGGCCACCCACCGGCCGTCGGCCAGCTCGTGGGAGAGCGCGTGCACCCGCTGCGCGACGTACCGCTGCGCGTCGACGCTCACCCTCAGGTGCGCCAGCGGGTCCTCGCGATGCGCGTCGCACCCGTGCTGGCTCACCACGACGTCCGGAGCCCACGCCCGCACCACGGGCTCGACGACGGCGTCGAACGCCCGCAGCCAGCCCCGGTCGCCGGTGCCGGCGGGCAGGGGGACGTTGACCACCGTGCCCTCGGCACCCGGACCGCCGACCTCGGTCACGTGCCCGGTCCCGGGGAACAGGGTGCGTCCGCTCTCGTGCACGGACACGGTGAGCACGCGCGGGTCGTCCCAGAAGATCCGCTCCACCCCGTCCCCGTGATGGGCGTCGACGTCGACGTAGGCGACCCGGCGCGCGCCCGCCGCCAGCAGCGCGCGGATCGCGACGGCGGCGTCGTTGTACACGCAGAACCCGGACGCGGCGTCCGGCATGGCGTGGTGCATGCCACCGGCGATGTTGACCGCGTGCACCGCCTCGCCGCTCCACACCGCGTGCGCGGCGTCGAGGCTGCCGGTGACGATGCGCGCGGCGGCGTCGTGCATGCCGGGGAAGATCGGGTCGTCGTCCGTGCCCAGGCCGCGCGACGGGTCCGGACGCCCCTCGACCGACGCGGCGCGGACCGCGGCGAGGTAGTCGGCGTCGTGGACGGTGCGCAGGGTCTCGTCGGACGCGGGCTCGGCGTCGACGAGGCGCACGCCGTCGGGCCGCAGGACGCCCAGCGCGCGGGCGAGCTGGATGGTCAGGTCCAGGCGCAGCGGCGACATGGGGTGACCGTGACCGAAGCTGTAGCCGAGCAGCGCAGGTGACCACACCACGCGCACGGAGTCGGTCATGGGCGTCACGGTAGCCGGGTGGCGACCCCACCCGGCACACCGCTCACACCGAGGGCACCGCACGCCCGCACGCCGTCGCCCGACGGACGTGCCAGAGTGGGCGACCGTGACCGTCGGGGCGAGGGTGCAGGGCCGCGCTCGCGCCTGCGCGACCGCGCACCGGGGCGCGAGGCGCTCGACCGGCTCGCACGCCAGTCCCCCGCCCGGCTGGCGATCGGCGTGTTCGCGTCGGTCGTCGCCCTGTTCACCGCGCTGCTGTCGATGCCCGCCGCCACCGCGACCGGCGAGCGCGCGCCGTTCGCCGACGCGCTCTTCACCGCGACGTCCGCCGTCTGCGTGACCGGGCTGGTCACGGTGCCGACCGGCACCTACTGGTCCACGTGGGGGCACGTCGTCATCCTCGTCGGCATCCAGATCGGTGGCCTGGGGGTCATGACCCTGGCGTCCCTGCTGGGCCTCGCGGTGTCCCGGCGCATCGGGCTCACCCAGCGCCTGCTGGTCAGCGCGGAGACCAAGACCGGCCGGCTCGGCGAGGTCGGGTCGCTGCTGCGGATCGTCGTGCTCACGTCGGCCTCGTTCGAGGTCGCGATCGCCCTCGTGCTGATCCCGCGCTTCCGCATGCTCGGCGAGGACTGGGGCGAGGCGGTCTGGCACGGGGTGTTCTACGCGATCTCGGCGTTCAACAACGCCGGCTTCATCCCGACCGCCGAGGGCCTCGACCCGTACGTCTCGGACTGGTGGGTCCTGCTGCCGATCATCATCGGCGTCTTCGTCGGGTCGCTGGGGTTCCCCGCGCTGCTCAACCTCCTCACGCTGTGGCGCACGCCGCGGCGGTGGAGCCTGCACGCCAAGCTCACCCTCGTCACCAGCCTGGTCCTCGTCGTGTTCGGCGCGCTCATCGTGGCGGCGTTCGAGTGGACCAACCCGCGCACCTTCGCCCCCCTGGACTGGGACGCGACGCTGCTCGCGTCGCTCTTCGCCGGTGTCATGCCGCGCTCGGGCGGGTTCTCGACCGTGGACGTCGGCCAGCTGCACGAGGGCACGTGGCTCCTCCTCGACGCGCTGATGTTCGTCGGAGGCGGGAGCGCCTCCACCGCGGGCGGGATCAAGGTCACCACCCTCGCGGTCATGCTGCTCGCGATCGTCGCCGAGGCCCGCGGGGACCGGGACGTGGAGGCCTTCGGCCGGCGGATCCCGCGCGAGGCCCTCCAGGTGGCCATCGCCGTCTCCCTGGTCAGCGCGACCATCGTGCTCGTCGCGAGCCTCGCCCTGCTCGCCGTCACCGGGCTGACCCTCGACGTCGTGCTGTTCGAGGTGATCTCGGCGTTCGCGACGGTCGGGCTGTCGACCGGCATCACCCCGACGCTGCCGGACTCCGGCAAGTACGTGCTGGCCCTGCTCATGTTCGTCGGCCGTACTGGCACGATGACCCTCGCCGCCGCCCTGGCACTGCGTAGCCGACGGCGCGTCATCCGCTACCCCGAGGAGAGGCCGATCATTGGCTGAGAGCATGCGGTCCGGTCGCGGGGGCTGGTCGTCGTCGGCCGCCCGGGAGAAGGACCGGGACAAGCCGGCCAAGGACGCGGGCGTCCTGGTGATCGGCATGGGGCGCTTCGGCTCGGCGATCGCCACCACGCTGGACAACCTCGGGCGCGACGTCCTCGCCGTCGAGCGCTCGCCCGAGCTCGTCGCGCAGTGGGCCGGACGGATCCCGCTCGTCGAGGCGGACGCCGCGAACCCCGAGGCGCTCGAGCAGGTGGGAGCCCGCGACTTCCCGGTCGCGGTGGTCGGCGTCGGCTCGTACCTCGAGGCGAGCGTGCTCATCACCGGCAACCTCGTCGACCTCGAGATCCCGCAGATCTGGGCCAAGGCCACCTCGAACGAGCACGCGCGCATCCTCCAGCGCATCGGCGCCCACCACGTGGTGCTCCCCGAGGCCGACGCCGGCGCGCGGGTCGCGCACCTCGTCTCGGGCAAGATGCTCGACTACATCGAGGTCGAGGACGGCTTCACGATCGTCAAGATGCGGCCGCCGCGCGAGACCCAGGGCTTCACCATCGGCCAGACCAAGATCCGTGAGCGCTACGGGGTCACCGTGGTCGGCGTGAAGTCACCGGGCCAGGACTTCGTCTACGCCGAGCCGGACACCCGCATCTCCCCCGACGACCTCCTGGTGGTCTCGGGCCACGCGGACCTGCTCGAGCGGTTCGCTGCCCGGCCATAGTCGGCTTGGCGGCACTTGCCTTCACCCTCTGAACCCACACACCCGCGTCACCCCGACGGGGGACCCTTCTGCGCCCACAGGACACGGTTTGGTCACGGCCCTTGCTGCCCTTGAGTTCAGGTCCTAAATTCAACTTCGACAACACCGGCCACGGGACGGCCACGGTCGCGGACGACCGAGTCGGACCCGGAGCGAGGCGTCGAAGCCTCGCAGTCGCCCACGCGGCCGGACGCGTAACGAGCAGAAGGTGGACAAGGATGTCTCGTGTGTGGAAGAGGACCGCGGCCGGATTCCTGGCCGCCGGCATGGTGGTCACCCTGACCGCGTGCAGCAGCGAGCGCGAGCCCGCCGCGGGCGGCGGCGGCACCGAGGAGGGCGCGGCGTCGGCCGAGGAGACCCTCGTCGGCATCGCGATGCCCACCAAGAGCCTCGAGCGCTGGAACCGTGACGGTGCGAACCTCGAGGAGCAGCTGCAGGAGGCGGGGTACGAGACCACGCTGCAGTACGCGGACAACAAGGTCGACCAGCAGATCACCCAGCTGCAGAACATGATCAACCAGGAGGCGGACATCCTCGTCGTCGCCTCCATCGACGGCACCGCCCTGGCGCCCGTGCTGCAGACGGCCGCGGACCGCGACATCACGGTCATCGCGTACGACCGCCTCATCAACGACACCGAGAACGTCGACTACTACGCGACGTTCGACAACTACCAGGTCGGCCAGCTCCAGGGGCAGTTCATCGAGGAGCAGCTCGGCCTCGCCGGCGGAGCCGGCCCGTTCAACCTCGAGCCCTTCGCCGGCTCCCCGGACGACAACAACGCCAAGTTCTTCTTCTCCGGCGCGTGGGACGTCCTGCTCCCCTACGTCGAGAGCGGCCAGCTCGTCGTCCCGTCGGGCAAGTCCCCGGCGTCGAACGACGACTGGCAGAGCATCGGCATCCAGGGCTGGGGCTCCGACACCGCCCAGGCCGAGATGGAGAACCGCCTCAACTCGTTCTACAGCGGCGGCACGCAGGTCGACGTCGTGCTGTCCCCGAACGACTCCCTGGCGCTGGGCATCGCGCAGGCCCTCGAGGGCGCCGGCTACACCCCCGGTCAGAACTGGCCGATCATCACCGGCCAGGACGCCGACAACGCCAACGTGCTGAACATGCTCGCCGACAAGCAGTCCATGTCGGTCTGGAAGGACACCCGCGAGCTCGCCGCACGCGCCGCGACCATGGTCGACCAGATCGCCCAGGGCGAGACCGTCGAGGTCAACGACGAGGAGACCTACGAGAACGGCGTCAAGGTCGTCCCGACCTTCCTGCTCCCGCCGGTCGTCGTCACCCCCGAGAACGTCCAGGAGACCCTCGTGGACTCGGGCTTCTACGAGGCCGGCGACCTGGGCCTGTAGCACCGACCCCACCCCCACCGGCCGCCGGCGTCCGCACCCGCGGGCGCCGGCGGCCCGTGGCTGGGCCCGTGCCCACCACTGCCCACCACCGCGCACCACCAGACATCGACCGTCGGGTCACCGACAGGGGCGAGGAGCATGAACGACAACATCCTCGAGATGCGAGGGATCACGAAGCGGTTCCCCGGCGTGATCGCGCTCCAGGACGTCACGCTCGCGGTCCGCCGCGGCGAGGTCCACGCGATCTGCGGCGAGAACGGCGCCGGCAAGTCGACGCTGATGAAGGTGCTGTCGGGCGTCTACCCGCACGGCGACTACGAGGGCGACATCGTCCTCGACGGCGAGACGGTGGAGTTCCGCGGGATCCGGGACTCCGAGGCCAAGGGCGTCGTCATCATCCACCAGGAGCTCGCCCTGAGCCCCTACCTGTCGATCGCCGAGAACATCTTCCTCGGCAACGAGCAGCGCTCCGCGCGCGGCATCGTCGACTGGAACCGCACCAACGCGCGTGCCGCCGACCTGCTGAGCCAGGTCGGGCTGACCGAGCGGCCGGACACCAAGGTCATGGACATCGGCGTCGGCAAGCAGCAGCTCGTCGAGATCGCCAAGGCGCTGTCCAAGGAGGTCAAGCTCCTCATCCTCGACGAGCCCACCGCCGCGCTCAACGACGAGGACAGCGCGCACCTGCTCGGTCTCATCCGCGGCCTGCGGGACCGCGGCATCACGTCGATCATCATCAGCCACAAGCTCAACGAGATCGAGGCGATCGCCGACTCGACGACGATCATCCGCGACGGCCGGACGATCGAGACGCTCGAGATGAACGGCGCCGAGCCGGTCAGCGAGGAGCGCATCATCCGCGGGATGGTCGGCCGCTCGCTCGACAACCGCTTCCCCGAGCACACGCCGAGCATCGGCGCGGAGGTGCTGCGGATCGAGGACTGGACGGTGCACCACCCGATCGACCAGAGCCGGCTCGTCGTCGACGGCGCCAGCATCACCGTGAACCGCGGGGAGATCGTCGGGCTGGCCGGACTGATGGGCGCCGGCCGCACCGAGCTCGCGATGAGCGTCTTCGGCCGCTCCTACGGCTCCCGGATCTCCGGTCGTGTGTTCAAGGACGGGAAGCTCGTCCAGCTCAACACCGTCGACCAGGCGATCAAGAGCGGTCTCGCCTACGCGACCGAGGACCGCAAGCACTACGGGCTGAACCTCATCGACACGGTCCAGCACAACGTGTCGGCCGCGGCCCTCGGGAAGCTGTCGCGGGGCGGCGTCGTCGACCGCCGCGAGGAGGGCGCCGTCGCGGAGCGGTTCCGCAAGGACCTCAACATCAAGACCCACACCGTGCAGGCGCTCGTCGGGAAGCTTTCCGGCGGGAACCAGCAGAAGGTCGTGCTGAGCAAGTGGATCTACGCCGACCCGGACGTGCTCATCCTCGACGAGCCGACCCGGGGCATCGACGTGGGCGCCAAGTACGAGATCTACACGATCATCAACAAGCTCGCGGAGCAGGGCAAGGGCGTCCTGGTCATCTCCTCCGAGCTGCCCGAGCTGCTCGGGATCTGCGACCGCATCTACACCCTCAGCCAGGGGCGGGTGACCGGTGAGGTGCCGCGCGCCGAGGCCACCCAGGAACGACTCATGCAGTACATGACCATGGAGAAGGACGGGAAGGCGTCATGAGCGTCGACATGAATACGACACCGAACATGCCGGCCGGTGAGCGCGCCCGCGTGCCGCTCGCGCAACGGCTCGGCGGGCTCGGCGGCAACGCCCGCCAGTACGGCATCTTCGGGGCGCTCGTCGTCATCATCCTGCTGTTCCAGGTGCTGACCGACGGCAAGCTCCTGCTCGCCAACAACGTCGCGTCGCTGTTCCAGCAGAACGCCTACGTGATGATCCTGGCGATCGGCATGGTGATGGTCATCGTCGCCGGCCACATCGACCTGTCCGTCGGCTCGGTGGTCGCGTTCGTGGGCGGCATCGTCGCCCTCGCCATGCGCGACTTCGACCTGCCGTGGGTCGTCGCGATCCTCGTCGGCCTCGCGGCCGGCGCGCTGGTCGGCGCCTGGCAGGGCTTCTGGGTCGCCTACATCGGGATACCCGCGTTCATCGTGACCCTCGCGGGCATGCTCATCTTCCGCGGTCTGGCGCTCGTCATCGTCGGCGAGACGGTGGCCGGGCTCCCGTCGCAGTTCATCGACATCGCGGGCGGCTCGCTGCCCAACGTGCTCGGCTTCGTCGGGAACGCCGACGTCGTGACGCTCCTCATCGGGGCCGCGGCCTTCGTCGCCCTGGCGTTCACGCAGGTCCGGGCCCGGCAGTCGCTGCGCAAGCACAACCTGCACGCCGAGCCGTTCGGGCTGTTCATCGCCAAGCTCGTCGTGATCGGCCTGGGCATCGGTGCGCTCACCGTCATCCTGTCCTTCTCCGCCGGCGGCACGCCCATCGTCCTGGTGATCGTCGGCGTCCTGGTGGTGGCGTACTCCTTCCTCATGGGCCGGACCGTCTTCGGCCGGCACATCTACGCGATCGGCGGGAACCGTCCCGCCGCCGCCCTCTCGGGCGTCAGCACCAAGCGCGTCGACTTCTGGATCTTCGTCAACATCGGCGTGCTCGCGGCGGTCGCGGCCATCGTCACCACGTCCCGGGCCGGCGCGGCCATCGCCGCCGCGGGCCAGAACTACGAGCTGGACGCGATCGCCGCGTGCTTCATCGGCGGCGCCGCGGTCACCGGCGGCATCGGGCGGATCTCGGGCGCCATCGTCGGCGCGCTGATCATGGGCGTGCTCAACATGGGCCTGTCCATCATGGCGGTCGACCCGGCCTGGCAGCAGGCCATCAAGGGTCTCGTCCTGCTGCTCGCGGTGGCGTTCGACCTGCTCAACAAGCGTCGCGCCGGGACGCGCTGACGCGAGGGCGGTGTCGGCCGGTCGCACCACAGGGGCAGGGGGACGGTAGGAGTGAGCAGGCGCGGCAGCGCGGCCGGCTCGCAGCAGGGGCTGCGGGCCGCCAACCGGACCCTCGTGGTGGACACGGTCAAGCACTACGGCGGGCTGACCCAGGTCGAGCTCGCCGCGGCCACCGGCCTGTCCGCCGCCACGGTGTCGACGATCGTCCGCGAGCTGCTCGCCGCGGGCGTCGTCGACATCGCCGGCACCACCCGCAGCGGGCGGCGTGCCCAGATGGTCACGCTCGCCCGCCGGGTGGGGCTTGCCGTGGGGATCCAGATCGGGCACCGGCACCTGCGGGTCGCGCTCGGCGACTTCACGCACGAGGTGATCGCCGAGCAGTCCCTCCCGCTGCCGCACGACCACCGCGTCGACACCACGCTCGACCGGGCGGCCCTGCTCGTCGTGGACCTCCTGGAGCAGATGGGCTCCGTGCTCGACGACGTCGTCGGGCTCGGGATCGGGATCCCCGCACCGGTGGACGCCGCGACCGGCCTCATCTCGGTCGCCGACATCATGCGCGGGTGGGAGGACGTCCACATCGGCCAGATCATGGCCGGCCGGCTCGGACGCCCCGTGTACGTCGACAACGACGCCAACCTCGGCGCGCTCGCCGAGAGCACCCTGGGCGCCTCGAGCGCCCACGCCGACTCGGTCTACGTCCGCGCCTCCTACGGGACGGGCGCGGGCATCGTCCTGGGCCGCGCGCTCCACCGCGGCTCCGCCGGCACCGCGGGCGAGATCGGCCACCTGCAGCTCGACCCGCAGGGCGACATCTGCCGGTGCGGCAGTCGTGGCTGCCTCGACACCGTCGTCGGCGCCACCGCGCTGATCGACGCGCTGCGCAGCGCGTACGGCAACCTCACGCTGCGCGACGTCATCACCCGCGCCCGCGAGGGCGACCGCGGCTGCGCCCAGGTGGTCGCCGACGCGGGGACCACGATCGGCACCGTGATCGCCTCGCTCGCGGTCGCGGTCAACCCCCAGTGCGTGGTGGTCGGGGAGCTCGCCGAGACCGGCGAGCTGCTCCTGGGCCCGCTGCGCGAGGCGGTCCGTCGCGGGGTGCTGCCCAACCGGGTGGCCCCGCTCGAGGTCGTCCCCGGCGCCCTCGGCGCCCGGGCGGAGGTCCTCGGTGCGATGGTCCTCGCGCTGCAGTCGACCGACGTCTCGTTGGACGAGCTCAGGCTCGCCCGCTCGGAGCAGGAGGTGGCGCCATGACACCGTGGGCCCGAGCACGACACCGCACGACGCACGCACGCCCCACGCAGCCGCGGGGACGTGACCGACAGGGACGGGGTGACCGGGCATGACCGACGACGCTCGCGCGCCCTTGCTGGCGATGCACGGCATCACCAAGCGGTTCGGCGCGGTGGAGGCGCTGGTCGACGTCGACCTCGTCGTCCACGAGCACGAGGTCGTCGCCCTCGTCGGGGACAACGGCGCGGGCAAGTCGACACTCGCCAAGATGGTGTCCGGCGTCCTCGAGCCGGACACCGGGACCATCGCCATCGGCGGGACGCCGGTCGACCTGACCAGCCCGCAGGTCGCCAGCAGCGCCGGCGTCGCGATGGTCTTCCAGGACCTCGCCCTGTGCGAGAACCTCGACGTGACCGCCAACCTCTTCCTGGGCCGGGAGCTCACGAGCCACGGCGTGCGCGACGACGGCTCCATGGAGGAGATCGCCCGCAGCATCCTGCGCAGCCTCAACTCGCGGATCCCGTCCGCGCGCTCACCGCTGTCCGGGCTCTCCAAGGGTCAGCGCCAGTCGGTGGCGATCGCCCGCACCCTCATCGGGTCCCCGCGGATCGTGGTGCTCGACGAGCCGACCGCGGCGCTGTCGGTCGTGCAGACCGCCGAGGTCCTGACCCACATCGAGCGCCTGCGCGAGCTCGGTCTCGGCGTGATCCTCATCAGCCACAACATGACCGACGTGCGCGCCGTCGCCGATCGCATCGAGGTGCTCCGGCACGGCCGGAACAGCGGGTCGTTCGACACCGCGACGGCAAGCTACGAGGACGTGATCGGCGCGATCACCGGCGCACCCCGCTGCCCGCACGCGAGCGGCGGGGGTGAGCGGCGGGGGTGAGCCGGTCCGGCCCATCCCCGCCGGATGCCCCTGCGGGCCGTCCCTGCCGCCCCCGCCGGCCCTGCCGGCCCTACAGGCCCTGGGCGAGCCGGTAGTACGCCTGGTTCGTCCGGACCTCCCGCGCGAACGAGCGCCGCGTGGTGTCCTCGTCGATGACGAGCAGCTCCGTGCGGGCGATCTCGGCGAAGTCCTCCCACGCCTCGATGCCGACCTGGGTGGTGAGCACCGTGTGGTGCGCCCCGCCCGCGGTGAGCCACGCCTCGGCCGACGTCGCGAAGTCCGGGCGCGGCTTCCACACGGCGCGGGCGACGGGGAGGTGGGGAGCTCGGCGTCCGGCGCGACGACGTCGACCACGTTCGCGGTGAGGCGGAACCGGTCGCGCATGTCGGCCAGCGACACGACGACGCCCACCCCGGGGTCGGTGTCGAACACGAGGCGGACCGGGTCCTCGCGGTCCCCGATGCCGAGCGGGTGCACCTCGAGCGAGGGCCGCGCGGTGGTGAGGGTCGGGCAGATTTCGAGCATGTGCGCGCCGAGGATCTTCTCGTCACCGGGCACGAGGTCGTAGGTGTAGTCCTCCATGAGCGAGGCGCCGCCGGGCAGCCCCTCCCCCATGACCTTGGCGGCCCGGACGAGGACCGCCGTCTTCCAGTCGCCCTCGGCGCCGAAGCCGTACCCGTCGGCCATGAGCCGCTGGACCGCGAGCCCGGGGAGCTGACGCAGCCCGCCCAGATCCTCGAAGTTGGTGGTGAACGCGCGGGCGCCGATGCCCTCGAGGAAGGTCCGGAGCCCGATCTCCTGGCGTGCGCCGTAGCGCAGCGACTCGTGCCGCTCCGCGCCGGCCCGGAGCTCGGGGGCGACGTCGTAGATCTCCTCGTACTCCGCGACCAGCGCGTCGATGTCGGCGTCCGCGACGGCGTCGACCACCTCGACCAGGTCGTTCACGCCCCAGGTGCTGACCTCGACGCCGAACCGCAGCTGCGCCTCGGTCTTGTCGCCCTCGGTGACCGCGACGTTGCGCATGTTGTCGCCGAACCGCGCGAGGCGCAGGTCGTGCGTGGCCGCCCAGGCGGCGGCGGCGCGGACCCACACCCCGATGCGCGTGCGCACGGCCGGATTCGACGCGTGGCCGACGACGGTCTTGCGGGCGACCCCGAGCCGCGTCTGGATGTAGGCGAACTCGCGGTCACCGTGCGCGGCCTGGTTGAGGTTCATGAAGTCCATGCCGATCTCGGACCACGGCAGCTCGACGTTGGCCTGCGTGTGCAGGTGGAGCAGCGGCGTGCGCAGCGCGTCCAGCCCGGCGATCCACATCTTGGCCGGCGAGAACGTGTGCATCCACGCCACGACGCCGACGCACGCGTCGCTGGCGTTCGCCTCGAGCGCCATGCGGCGGATCGCGTCCGCGCTCTTCAGCACCGGCTTCCACACGACCGTCACCGGGACCTCGTCGGACTCGTCGAGGGCGCGGGCGATGACCTGGGACTGCTCGGCGACCTGGCGCAGCGTCTCCTCGCCGTACAGGTCCTGGCTGCCGGTGAGGAACCAGATCTCGCGGTCGGCGTACGGCTTGGTCATGACGGGGCTCCTGGTGCGGTCGGACGGTGCGGGTCGGGTGCGGGTCGGGTGCGGGTCGGGTGCGGGTCGGGTGCTACTCGGGGGCGACGGGCGCCCGCCCGGGCGGGCGGTGGGGCGTCAGCCCTGGCCGTAGACGTTCTGGTAGCGCGCGTACAGCGAGTCGACGTCGGACGACGCGATCGGCACGGGCTCGCCGAGCTGGCGGGCGATGTGGATCGTCCGGGCCACCTCCTCGGCCATGACGGCGGCCTTGACGGCCGCCTTCGCGTCCTTGCCGATCGTGAACGGACCGTGGTTGCGCATGAGCACGGCCGGCGACCGGCTGTCACGCAGCGTCTCGACGATGCCGCGACCGATCGAGTCGTCCCCGATCAGCGCGAACGGACCGATCGGGATGGGCCCGCCGAACTCGTCGGCCATCATCGTCAGCACGCACGGCACCTCCTCGCCGCGCGCGGCCCAGGCGGTCGCGTACGTCGAGTGGGTGTGCACGACGCCGCCCACGTGCGGCATGTGCTGGTACACGTACGCGTGCGCCGCGGTGTCCGACGACGGCGACCGGTCGCCGTCCACGAGGGTGCCGTCCAGGTCGCACACGACCATGGCCGCGGGCGTGAGGTCGTCGTACGTCACGCCCGAGGGCTTGATGACGAGGAGGTCGTCCGGGCCGGGCCCCGCCGCGGGGTCGACGACGACGCGCTGGGAGACGTTGCCGGCCGTCCACACCACCAGGCCCCACCGGGGCAGCTCGGCGTGCAGGGCCGCGACGACGTCGCGGGTCCGCGCGACGGCGTCGCGCACCGCCTCCGGGTACGTGCTCAGTGCCTGCGTCGTCATGTCCGGCCTCCTGCCGTGCGTCCTGCTCGTGGTGCCGCCGACGTGCGGCGGGGGATCGGGATCGTGCGTCCGGTCGTGCGGTGCGGCCGGGGCCGGTCACGCCGGGTCGACCGCCTCGACGGCCGCCCGCTCGACCGGGAGGCCGGCGACGTAGCGGTCGAGGAACGTGGCGTACCCCGCCAGGTCGGCGGCGTCCGGCTCCACGACGTCGACCGCGGCCCCGGCGAACACGCGGGTGCGCAGGTAGGTGCCGAGGTCGGCGTCGTCGGCCGCACCGAGGTAGCCGGCGAGGAGCGCCATCCCCCACGGCCCGCCCTCGCCCGCGGACGTCGCGACCCCGACCGGGGCCCGGACGGCGGCGGCCAGCAGGCGCTGCGCGACCCCGGCCGTGCGGAACATGCCGCCGTGGGCGTACATCGCGTCGACGGCGACGCCCTCGGCCTCCAGCACGCGCATGCCGAGGCTGAGCGTGCCGAACGCGGCGTACACCTGGGTGCGCACGACGTTGGCGAGCGTGAGCCGGCTGCCGGGGGTGCGCACGAGGAGCGGACGCCCCTCGGCCAGACCCGTGATCGGCTCGCCGGACAGGTAGTTGTAGGCGAGCAGCCCGCCACCGTCGGCGTCGCCGTCCAGGGCGGAGCGCAGGAGTGCACCGAAGACGTCGTCGGGCGCGGTCGGGTGACCGAGCGCGGTGGCGAACTGACCGAAGACCTCGGCCCACGCCCCGAGCTCGCTCGCCCCGTTGTTGCAGTGCACCATCGCGACCGGGTCCCCGGCCGGTGTCGTCACCACGTCGAGCTCGTGGTGGACGCCGGCGAGCGGGCGCTCCAGGACGACCATGGCGAAGATCGACGTGCCCACGCTGACGTTGCCGGTGCGCGGGGCGACCGCGTTCGTGGCGACCATGCCGGTGCCGGCGTCCCCCTCCGGCGGGCACAGCGGCACGTCGGCCGTCAGGGTGCCGGTCGGGTCGAGCAGCGCGGCACCCTCCGCGGTGAGCCGGCCGGCCTCCTGCCCCGCGACCAGCACCTCGGGCAGCAGGTCCCGCAGGGCGGGCAGACCCGGACGACGCCCGGCGAGGAGCCCGTCGACCGCCTCGAGCATGGCGGCGTCGTAGTCGTGGGTCGCCGGATCGATGGGGAACATGCCGGACGCGTCGCCCACGCCGAGCACGTGGCGCCCGGTCAGCCGCCGGTGCACGTAGCCGGCCAGCGTGGTCAGGGAGCGGATCGCGGGCACGTGCGGCTCGTCGTCCAGCACGGCCTGGAGGAGGTGGGCGACCGACCAGCGCAGCGGGATGTTGAACCCGAGGAGCTCGGTGAGCTCGGTCGCGGCCCGTTCGGTGGTCGTGTTGCGCCACGTCCGGAAGGGCACGAGGAGCCCGTCGTCGGCGTCGAACGCGAGATAGCCGTGCATCATCGCGGACACCCCGAGTGCGCCGACCGTCGCGGGGCGCACACCGTGCCGACGCTCGGCGTCCGCGAGCAGTGCGGCCGTGCAGTCCTGCAGCCCGGTCCACACGGCGTCGAGGTCGTAGGTCCACACGCGGTCGACGAACTGGTTCTCCCAGTCGTGGCTGCCGGTCGCCAGCACCGCGCCGTCCGGCCCGACGAGGCACGCCTTGATGCGGGTGGAGCCGAGCTCGATGCCGAGCGACGTGGCGCCCTCGGTGATGAGCTCGGCGGGGGACGCGCGGGGGGCTGCTGGGGGTCGACGGCCATGTCGCTCCCGTCCGGGACGGCTCGTGCACCGCCTGCGCCACAACGCGACGAGCGGGTGCGCCTCCGGCGGGTCGCCGGGGGCACGTCGATGTTAACGCTCACACCAGCGACGTCAAGGCGGCACCCCGACTCAGGCCCGGGGCGCTCCGGTGGTGTCCCGCACCACGAGCCGCGGGACGATCGGCGCATGGTCGGCCGACCGTCCCTCCATGACCTCGACCAGCAGCTGCAGGCAGCGCCGGCCCAGCTCGCCGAAGTCCTGCCGGACGGTCGTCAGCGGGGGAAGAAGTGCGCAGAGCCGTCGACGTCGTCGAAGCCCACCACCGAGACGTCGTCGGGCACCCGGACGCCGGCCTCTGCGAAGGCGCGCAGCAGCCCGAGGGCGAGCTGGTCGTTCGCCGCGAACACCGCGGTCGGCAGCCCGTCGGCGACCAGCCGGCGTCCGACCTCGTAACCCTGGCCGGCGTGCCAGGTGCACGCGACCGGCTCGCCCGCCGCGACGCCGGCGGCCGCGAGCTCGTCGCGCCACCCCGCACGCGCGAGCGCGCGTCGAGCCAGTCCTGCGGCCCGGCCAGGTGCAGCACGTGCCGGTGCCCGAGGTCGAGCAGGTGGCGGGTCGCGATCCGGGCACCCGCGTACTGGTCGACGGCGATCGCCTGCAGCCCCGGGTGGTCGAGCCCGCGCGGGCCCACCATGACCAGCGGCACGGGGGCGCCGAACGCCCGGACCGCCTCGACCGCGTGGTCGTGCGCCGCGATGACGACGACGCCGTCGACCCCTTGGGACATGAAGTGCTCGAGCACCTGGTGCACGCCGGCGGCGTCCCAGCGTGCGAGCGTCGCCATGCTGACGAACAGGCCGGCCTCCCGCGCGGCCCGTTCCACCGCGATCAGCGTGCTGGTCGGCCCGAAGAGCGCCGAGCCGGACGTCACGACGCCGATCGTCCCGGTGCGCCGGGTCACCAGGGCCCGCGCCGCGGTGTTGCGCCGGTAGCCGAGGTCCGCGATCGCGGCGAGCACCCGCGCCCGCGTCTCGTCCCGCACGCTCGGGTGGTCGTTGAGCACGCGGGAGACCGTCTGGTGGGACACCCCGGCGACGCGGGCGACGTCGCTCATCGCCGGTGGGCGCGGCCGCGTCCGCACCGGGTCGGTCGGGGCCTCGGCCACCTACTGCGCCCCGAGCTCGACGGAGCGGTCGTGCGCAGCCTGCGCCGCGGCGACGAACGCGGCCCGCACGCCGTGCGCGTCGAGCTCGCGGACCCCGCGACCGTCGTCCCACCCGGTGAGGACACGCGCTCGCGCAGGACGACCGGGTGCTCACCGGTCTGCTGCACCATGGCGGCCGCGCCCTGGACCGTCGCGACCGCGAGCTCGCGCGCCCGGTCCCGCGTCAGCCCGAGCAGGACGCCGGCCTCGGCCATCGCGTCGATGACGTAGAAGACGTACGCCGGCCCGGACCCGGAGATCGCGGTGACGGCGTCGAGGTCCTTCTCCGGCGCACGGACCACGAGCCCGGTCCGGGCCAGCACCCGCTCGGTGAGCGCGAGGTGGTCCTCGCCGGCGTGCGTGCCCGGGCTGATCGCGCTCGCGCCCTGCCCGATGACGGCCGGGGTGTTCGGCATGACGCGGACCACCGGGGTGCCGTCGGGCAACCGCGACTCGAGGAACGCGCAGGTCAGACCGGCCGCGACCGAGACGACGAGCGTCCCGGGGCGCAGCCGCGCGCTGATCTCGGTCAGCACGCCGCCGACGTCGCCCGGCTTGAGCGCGACGACGACGACGTCCGCCCACCCCGCGACCGCGGGCGCCGGGTCCATCGCGCGGACCCCGTACCGCTCGGCCAGCTCGTTCGCCCGCAGCGCGGACCGCTCGGCGACCCGGACGTCGTCCAGCGTCCACCCCGCGCGCAGGGCGGCGGCCACGACCGTCTCGCCCATCACCCCACCGCCGAGCACCGCGAGCCGAGGGGTGGTCACGTCGTCGGTCATCTCGTCCCTCTCCGGCGGTGGTCCGCGCCGGACGGCGGGACGTCGCCCGTCAGCGTAGGTGAGCGGGCCGTCCGGTCGGCAGGCGGCCCGCGTGGGCGGACCTACAGAGGGAAGGCCGCGTGCACGTCCCGGACGACGTCGGCCGGCCCGGTCACCTGCAGCAGCGCGGTCCCGTTGGTCCAGGTCACGACGGCGGTGCCGTCGTCGACCGGCGTGAGCGCCCACCGCCCGACGGGCGTGCCGTCGACCATGACCTCGCCCGACGTCGGGTCGCCGGGGTCCGGGGCGTCGGGGTCCGGCTCGCCGGAGGTCGGGTCGTCGGCGGACGCCTCGCCGCTCGCGTCCGCTCCCCCGCCCGGCTCGCGCACCGCGCGCGTCCAGGCGTCCCGCGCGTCCTCCGGGGTGGGCCACTGCCCCGCGAGGACCGTGAGGGTGCCACCCGCGCCGTCCGCGTAGTCCAGACGGTGACCCTCGAGCGCACCGTCGAGGAGCAGGGAGCGCTCCTCGGTGATCCCGGTCAGCGCGAACGCGAGCACGGTCGACGGCAGCGCATCCGCGAACGGGCTGGTCGGCTGCCGCTCGACCGGCGCGACGGTCGGCGTCGGGGACGGCAGGACGACGACGTGCGGCGGCGGCGCAGGTACGGGATCCGGCCGGAACGCACCCACCGCGGCGGCCGCGCCGGCACCGGCCACCAGCACGGCGGCGACGGCACCGAGCGCGATCGCCCGACGGGACCGCCGACGCCGCGGCGTCGCGGCGTCGGCGGTCTCCGCCGCGGGGGCCATGTCGCCGTCCGGGGCCGTCGGGGGACCGAGGCCGGACCGGGACGCGGTCGTCGGCTCGAACGGCCAATCGCCCGGCGGCCCGGCGGTGGTCGGCCGCCGCCCCGCATCCGTCATCCGTGCCTCCGACCGTGTCCAGGGCCATCTCGCGGGCCACGTCGGCGCGAGCCTACGCACCGGGACCCGCCGCCGGGTGGACCCCAGTCCGGTGCCCGTGCCCGGTCCCGTGCCCGTGCCCGTGCCCGTGCGTGGGCGCCCCTCCGGCACCCGGTCCACAGGCACGAGCGGGTCGGTCGGGCGTGTGGGTGGCGCGGGCTAGCCTCCGACGCATGGCCACCTCCTCCACCGCCCGACGTCCCGAGCGCACCCCGCGGACGGGTCTGCGATGCGCTGAGTGCGGCTGGACGACCACCAAGTGGGTCGGCCGCTGCGGCGAGTGCCAGGCCTGGGGCACCGTCGTGGACGACACCGGCCCGGGTGGCGGGGCCCCCGCACCGTCGCCACCACCACGATCCGGACGCCGGCGCGCCCCATCGGGGAGATCGACGTCGAGCTGTCCCGTGCCCGGCCGACCGGGGTCGCGGAGCTCGACCGCGTGCTCGGTGGCGGGCTGGTGCCCGGGGCGGTCGTGCTGCTCGCCGGCGAGCCCGGTGTGGGCAAGTCGACGCTGCTCCTCGACGTCGCGGCCCGCGCAGCCCGCGGTGGCCGGCGGGTGCTGTACGTGACCGGTGAGGAGTCGGCCGGTCAGGTGCGGCTGCGCGCCGAGCGGATCCACGCCGTCGACCCCGGGCTCCTCCTCGCCGCGGAGACGGATCTCGCGACGCTGCTCGGGCACGTGGACCAGGTCGGGCCGGACATGATCGTCGTCGACTCGGTGCAGACCATCGCGTCCGCCCAGGTCGACGGGGCGGCCGGGGGTGTCAGCCAGGTCCGTGAGGTCGCCGCGGCGCTCATCGCGGTCGCCAAGGAGCGCGACATCCCGACGGTGCTCGTCGGGCACGTCACCAAGGACGGCGCGATCGCCGGGCCGCGCACCCTCGAGCACCTCGTCGACGTCGTCTGCCAGTTCGAGGGGGACCGCCACTCCCGGCTGCGCATGGTCCGCGCGACCAAGAACCGGTACGGGCCCACGGACGAGGTCGGCTGCTTCGACCTGTCCGAGACGGGGATCGTCGGGCTCACCGACCCCAGCGGCCTGTTCCTCTCCCAGGCGCTGCACCACGTCCCCGGCACCTGCGTCACCGTGACCCTCGAGGGCCGTCGACCGCTCGCCGCCGAGGTCCAGGCACTCGTCGCCCCCAGCGTCCTGACCAACCCCCGCCGGACGACCAGCGGCGTGGACTCCAGCCGGCTCGCGATGGTCCTGGCGGTGCTGCAGCGCCGC
Organism: Cellulomonas sp. ATA003; assembly: GCF_031582905.1. Lineage (NCBI taxonomy): Bacteria > Bacillati > Actinomycetota > Actinomycetes > Micrococcales > Cellulomonadaceae > Cellulomonas > Cellulomonas sp. ATA003. The sequence continues at coordinate 179,397 of NZ_CP133990.1, read as the reverse complement.
GTCGGGGCCCGCCTCGCCGACGTGGACGTGTACGTCTCGACGGTCGGCGGCGCGCGCACGGTGGAGCCCTCGGCCGACCTTGCCATCGCCCTCGCCACGGTGAGCGCGCGGGACAACGTCGCCCTCAAGACCAACATGATCGCGCTCGGTGAGATCGGCCTGGCCGGCGAGATCCGCCCGGTCGCCGGGGTGTCCCGCCGGCTGGCGGAGGCCGCCCGCCTCGGCTTCACCAACGCCGTCGTGCCGCTCGGCTCGGTCGAGCCCGGCGGCGCACCGGACGGCATGACGGTCGCCGAGGCCGGGAACCTCGCGGAGGCCGTGCTGCACGCCAGCGGGCCGCGCGAGGCGACGACGCACTGACGCCGGGCGCCGACCCGGCGCGGCCCGGGCGTGGCGCCGCCGTCCTCCGCCCCGGGCCGGGACCGCCCGCGTAGGATCCGCACGTGGCCACCCCTCCCTCACGCCCGACGACCTGCTGCGGACGACGCTCGCCGCCGTCGCCCCGGGCGGGGAGCTCCGCGACGGCCTGGAGCGCATCCTGCGCGGCCGCACTGGGGCCCTGATCGTGCTCGGCTTCGACCGGACCGTGGAGTCGATCTCGACCGGCGGCTTCGTGCTCGACGTCGAGTTCTCGGCCACCCGCCTGCGTGAGCTCGCGAAGATGGACGGCGCCGTCGTCGTCGACAAGGACGCGACCCGCATCCTGCGCGCCGCCGTGCAGCTGCTGCCGGACCCGTCCATCGAGACCACCGAGTCCGGGACGCGGCACCGCACCGCCGAGCGCGTCGCCAAGCAGACCGGCTACCCCGTGATCTCGGTCAGCCAGTCCATGCGGATCGTCGCGCTGTACGTCGGCGGGCTGCGGTACGTCCTCGAGGACTCCGACACCATCCTGTCCCGTGCGAACCAGGCGCTCGCCACGCTCGAGCGGTACAAGTCGCGCCTGGACGAGGTCAGCGGCACGCTGTCCGCGCTCGAGATCGAGGACCTCGTCACCGTCCGCGACGTGTCGGCCGTGGTGCAGCGGCTGGAGATGGTGCGCCGGATCTCCGAGGAGATCGCCGGCTACGTCGTCGAGCTCGGGACGGACGGGCGTCTGCTCGCGCTGCAGCTCGACGAGCTCATCGGCGGCATCGGCGCGGACCACGAGCTGGTCATCCGCGACTACGTCGAGACGTCCCGCAAGGACCGCGAGCCGGCCGCCGTGCAGGCCGCCCTGGCGGCGCTCAACTCGACCGAGCTCCTCGACCTCGCGCACATCGCGCGGATCCTCGGCCTGCCGGGCGGTGGCGACGCGCTCGACGCCGCCGTCGGGCCGCGCGGGTACCGCCTGCTGTCGAAGGTCCCGCGGCTGCCGAACACCATCGTCGACCGGCTGGTCGGGCACTTCGGCGGCCTGCAGAAGCTGCTCGCCGCGGGGATCGACGAGCTCATGGCCGTCGACGGCGTCGGGGAGCAGCGCGCCCGCGCGGTCCGCGAAGGGCTGTCCCGCCTGGCGGAGTCGAGCATCCTCGAGCGCTACGTCTGACGCGCGAGGCCCGTCCGCCGCGTCACTCCAGGATGAACACGACCGTCTGCGACGTCGCCGCGCCGAGGGTCGCCACCGCCTGGTAGGTGCCGGCGCGCGGTGCGGGCAGGTCGGCCGGGCACCCCTCGGCGGAGCGGACCCGCGCCCACTCGATCGGCACCGAGTCGGCCGCCCCGGCGGCGAGCAGGAGCTGGCGGGAGGCGCGGTCGTCGGGCGCGCAGTCCTTGGTCGACCAGACCCGGTCCTCGCCGGAGGTCACGACGACCTCGCGTGCGGCGTCGCCGGCGTCGACCGTGCACGGCAGGTCACCGACGTTCGTGACCGTCGCGGTCAGCACCGGGTTCGCGGTGGGCGCGACCTCGACGTCCGCCGCGGTGAGCGTCAGCTGGAGGGCGGCCGGGGTGCAGTCGACCGGGGTCGCCGGGGCGTCGTCCTCGCCGCCGTCCTCGCCGTCGGCGGCGTCGTCAACAGCACCGGCGTCGTCGGCCGCCCCCGCCTCGCCGTCGTCACCCGAGGTCGCGTCGACGTCGGCCTGCTGCTCGGTGGCCGCCGCGGCCCCGGCGTCGCCGCCGCGGTCGCCACGCAGCCAGGAGACCAGGCTCGCGGAGCCGACCACGAGCGCGACCACGAGCAGCACGACCAGCAACCGCCGGATCCAGTACACGCGGGCGCGCTGCGGGCCGACGGGATGCAGGACCGTGCTCATCACCACTCCTCTGCTGTCCGGCCTCGCCGTCGTCGGCCGGCTCGACCCGCTCACCGTACGGGTGGCCGGCACGGTGACCCGGACGGCACGCCGGTCGCCGTCGAGGCCACGTCGACGGCGACGGCGACGGCAGCGGCGACGGCGACGGCTCGGTCCGGTCGCCGGCGTCGGGCACCATGGGCGCGTGCGTCCGCCCTCCCCGACCCCGCTCCCGCCCGCGGCGGCTCTGGTCGAGCGGACGGTCGCCTGGTTCGGCGAGAACCGCCGTGACCTCCCGTGGCGCGCGCCGGACCGGACCGCCTGGGGCGTCCTGGTCAGCGAGGTGATGCTGCAGCAGACGCCGGTCGTGCGGGTCGCGCCGGTCTGGACGTCGTGGATGCAGCGGTGGCCGACGCCGCGCGCCCTGGCCGACGCGAGCACCGCGGACGTCCTGCGGGCCTGGGGTCGGCTCGGGTATCCGCGGCGCGCGCTGCGGCTCCAGGAGTGCGCCCGCGCGGTGGCCGAGCGGCACGCCGGCGTCGTGCCGGACGACGAGGACGCCCTGCGGGCGCTGCCCGGGATCGGCGCCTACACCGCGGCGGCCGTCGTCGCGTTCGCGTACGGGGGACGGTCGGTGGTGCTCGACACGAACGTACGGCGGGTCGTCGCCCGGGTGATCGGTGGGCACGCGCTGCCCGCCCCGACGCAGACCGCGGCCGAGGTACGGCGCGCGGCCGCCCTCGTCCCGGCGAGCGCTCCGCAGGCCGCCGCCTGGGCGGCGGCGTCCATGGAGCTCGGTGCCGTGGTGTGCACGGCACGGTCGCCGCGGTGCGCCCGGTGCCCGGTCGCCGACCTCTGCGCGTGGCGGGCCGCCGGGTACCCCGGGGACGTGCACGCCGACCGGCGCCGCGCCCAGGGCTGGGCCGGCACCGACCGGCAGGTCCGCGGGCGCGTCATGGGTCTGCTGCGCGCGGCCGCCGGACCGGTGCCGCTGGCGACGTTCACGACCGACGGGGACGACGCCGCCCAGCTGCGGCGGTGCGTCGACGGGCTCGTCGCGGACGGTCTCGTGCAGCGAGTCGGGCCGGACGACGACGTGTCCCTGCAGCTGCCGGCCTGAGGCCGCACCCACGCGCCGCGACGCCGGGACGCCGGGATGCCGCGACGCCGCGCAAGCATGCCGGGACGCCGGGCGAGCACCGGCGCCGGTGCGGCCGTCGTCGGCGGCCGCCCGGCGTCAGTCCAGCTCGATGAGCATCCGGGTGTTGCCGAGGGTGTTGGGCTTGACCCGGGCGAGGTCGAGGAACTCCGCGACGCCGTCGTCGTGCGAGCGCAGCAGCTCGGCGTACACGTCGGATGGGACCGGTGTGCCGTCGATCGGCCGGAAGCCGTGCGCGGCGAAGAAGTCGACCTCGAAGGTCAAACAGAACAGCCGACGCAGGCCCAGGGTCCGGGCGCGCTCGACGAGCGCCTCGAGCAGGGCGTGGCCCACCCCGCGACGCCGCCACCGCGGTGACACGGCGAGCGTGCGGATCTCGGCGAGGTCGTCCCACATGACGTGCAGCGCACCGCAGCCCGCGAGCTCGCGCCCGCCGTCCCCCGCCGCGGGCGTCGCCCCGCCCTCGCGCTCCTCGCTGGTCGGCGGCGCCTCGGCGACCAGGAACTCCTGCACCGACTCGTAGTACCCGACCATCTCCTTGGCCAGCAGGATCCGCTCGGTCGCGTACGGCGCCACCAGGTCCCGGATCGCGCGGACGTCGGCGGGCACGGCGGGGCGCACGGTCAGGGGCGTCCGGGTCACGCCCTCACCGTAGCGGCGCGCGTCCGGCCCCACCGTGCCCGGCCGCGTGCCCGGCCGCACCGTGCCCAGCCCCGCCGTGCCCGGCTGCACCGTGCCCAGCCCCGCCGTGCCCGCTCGCCGCGACGTCGAGCAGCCGCTGCGCGGTCAGCTCGTCGATCACCAGGTCGGTCACCACACCCGAGCGCAGCGCGGCGAGCAACGGGACGACCTTGTTGTCACCGGCCACGACGCACACCCGGCGCGGCACGCGGTGCAGCTCGGCGGGCGTCGGACCGGTCGCGCGCGCGTTCAGCGCGACGTCCGCGTAGCTGCCGTCCGCGCGCAGGAAGACCGTGCACACGTCCCCGACCACGCCCTCGCCGTGCAGCGTCTGGATGTCGGCGTCGTCGAGGTACCCCGCCGAGTACACGTGGCTCGGCACCGCCCCGGCGACGGCACCGACCGAGAACAGTGCGATGTCTGCACGTCGTTGCACGTCCAGGACGCGGCGCACCGAGCGCTCGCGCCACATGGCCGCCTTCGTGTCCGGGAAGTCGAAGAAGGCCGGCACCGGGAAGTGGTGCACCGCGGCGTCGAACGCCGAGCCGAAGCTCGAGATGAGGTCGCTCGCGTACTCGATCCCGCTCGTGCGCATGTTGGCGGCACCGTTGAGCTGCACGACCGCGCTGCCCCGCGTGGGCTTGTGCAGAAGGTGCCGGCTGACCGCCGCGAGCGTCGTCCCCCAGGCGATCCCCATGACCATGTCGGAGTCGAACCAGGACGCGAGGAGCTTGGCCGAGGTGACCGCGACCTGGTCCAGCCGGTCGATCTGCGCCGCAGAGTCCGGCACGGGCACCACGTAGGCCGCGACGCCGAAGCGGGTGCCGAGGGTCTGCCCGAGCCCGGGAGCCCGCGTGCTCGCCGGCCGCAGCGTGATCTCGACGAGGCCGGTGTCCCGCGCGCGCTTGATCAGCCGCGACACCGTCGAGCGTGAGGTGTGCAGCTGCCGGGCGATCACCTCCATCTTCATGTCCTGGAGGTAGTACATCGACGCCGCGCGGAGGACGTCCTGCTCGCGCTCTTCGGGCATGTCAGCCTTTCGTGGCGTGCACGTTCGTGCACGTTCCTTGCGCGTCCGTTCGTCCGGTGAGAAGCATAGGGGTCGCACGCGCGACATTCCGGACACACGGGGGACGAGACGGTCGGCGTGCGACGTGCGCGCCGAGCGGCTCGCACCGACAGGAGGACACGGTGAAGACAGCGGCACTGACGGCGCAGGCACGCAGCGCGGCTCTGGACGAGCTCGACGCCAGCACCACCTCGGGCCACGAGCTCGACGTCCTGGTGATCGGAGGCGGCGTCACCGGCGCCGGGATCGCCCTCGACGGCGTGACGCGGGGTCTCAAGGTGGGGATCGTGGAGGCGCAGGACTGGGCGAGCGGCACCTCGAGCCGCTCGAGCAAGCTGGTCCACGGTGGCCTGCGCTACCTGCAGATGCTCGACTTCCACCTGGTGCGCGAGGCGCTCACCGAGCGCGACCTGCTGATCACCCGGCTCGCGCCGCACCTCGTGCGCCCGGTGTCCTTCCTCTACCCGCTCGAGCACCGCGTGTGGGAGCGGGCGTACGTCGGCGCCGGCGTCGCGCTGTACGACACGCTGGCCAGCGTCAACGGGCGCCGTCGGGCGCTGCCGATCCACAAGCACGTGACGCGTCGCGGCATGGAGCGGCTCTTCCCCGACCTGCGCCACGACGCCGCCATCGGCGCGGTCCGGTACTGGGACGCGAGCGTCGACGACGCCCGCCTCGTCTCCACCCTGATCCGCACCGCGGTCTCGTACGGCGCGCACGCGGCGTCGCGCACGCAGGTGGTCGGGATGACGACGACCGAGGGCGGCACCGTCACGGGCGCGACCGTCGAAGACCTCGAGACCGGCCGGACGTTCGACGTCCGGGCCCGACACGTGATCAACGCGACCGGGGTCTGGACCGAGGAGACCGAGTCGCTCGCCGGGACCGACGGCGGCCTGCGCGTCCTGGCGTCCAAGGGCATCCACATCGTCGTCCCGCGCGACCGCATCGCCGGTGACGTCGGGCTGATCCTGCAGACCGAGAAGAGCGTCCTGTTCATCATCCCGTGGTCCCGCTACTGGGTCATCGGCACCACCGACACCGCATGGCACCAGGACCTCGTCCACCCCGTCGCCAACGCCGCGGACATCGACTACGTCATCGACCACGCCAACACCGTGCTGTCGCGGCCGATCAGCCGCGAGGACGTCATCGGCACCTGGGCCGGACTGCGCCCGCTGCTGCAGCCGGGGACCAAGGAGGGGACGTCGTCGGCGAAGGTGTCGCGCGAGCACACCGTCGCCTCCCCGACCCCGGGGCTGACCGTCATCGCCGGGGGAAGCTGACCACCTACCGCGTGATGGCCAAGGACGCCATCGACTTCGCGATCGGCGGCCGCGCGCACGGGCTGCCGTCCATCACGGACACCATCCCGCTCGCCGGGGCCGAGGGGCTGCAGGTGCTCCAGCGTCAGGCGCCGACCATCGCGAGGCGGTACGGCTGGTCCCGCACGATGCTCGACCACCTCCTGCACCGCTACGGCTCGATGCTCCCCGAGCTCATCGCCTCCGTGGACGCCGATCCGAGCCTGGGTGAGCGGCTGACCGGCGCGCCCGCGTACCTACGGGCCGAGATCGCGTACGCGGTGACGCACGAGGGCGCCCTGCACCTGGACGACGTCTTCCTGCACCGGACCCGGCTCAACTACGAGCAGGCGGACCGCGGGGTCGGCGCGATCGAGGAGATCGCGGACATCGTGGCCCCGCTGCTCGGCTGGGACGCGTCCACGCGCGCCGAGGAGGTCGCCGCCTACACCGCGCGCGCCGAGGCCGAGGCCGAGGCCGAGCAGGCCCCGGACGACGAGGCCGCGCAGAGTGCGCGGCACGCCGCGCCGGACATCACCCCGCTGCGCCAGCTCGCGGCGGGCGCGTAGAGGAGCTCCGCCGGCGCACCGCTGCGCCGACGGCGACGCACCGGGGCGTGCGGATGGCTCCCCGGTGCAGAACGTGACAAGGACGTCCCGTCAACACAACCTGAGAGGTCAACGTGGATTCTGTCTCCCTGGGAGATGTCTTCCTGTCCGAGGTCATCGGGACGGGGCTGCTGCTCCTGCTCGGTGCCGGCGTGGTCGCCAACGTCATCCTGCCGAGGACGAAGGGGTTCGGCGGCGGATGGCTCCTCATCAACTTCGGCTGGGGCCTCGCGGTGTTCGCCGGTGTGTTCGCCGCATGGCGCTCGGGTGCGCACATCAACCCGGCCGTGACCCTCGGCCTGCTCGCCAACGGCGCCGAGGAGTACGCCCCCGGGGTCGAGGTGAGCGTGACCTCGACCCTCGTCTACATCGCGGCCCAGCTCATCGGGGCCTTCCTCGGCGCCGTCCTGGCGTTCGTCGCCTACAAGAACCACTTCGACGAGCCGGCCGACCCGGCCGTGAAGCTGGGCGTGTTCTCGACCGGCCCGGAGATCCGGTCCTACGTCTGGAACTTCATGACCGAGCTGCTCGGCACCTTCGTGCTGGTGTACATCGTCATCCAGTTCGGCAACACCCCCAACCAGCTGGGCCCGCTGGCCGTCGCGCTCCTCGTGGTCGGCATCGGTGCGAGCCTCGGTGGTCCCACCGGGTACGCCATCAACCCGGCTCGTGACCTCGGGCCCCGCATCGCGCACGCCGTGCTGCCCATCAAGGGCAAGGGGTCGAGCGACTGGGCCTACGCGTGGGTCCCGATCGCCGGTCCGATCGCCGGCGGCATGCTCGCCGGCCTGTTCGCCCGCTTCGTCGCCTGACGCGGCCGTGCCTCCACGCACCCGCCGCACCCTCCCCGCCGTTCCCGCCCTCCCCGCCGTCCCCGACGGCGCCTCCCCCGAGAGAAAGGCCGTAGATCATGGCTGAGTACGTCCTCGCGATCGACCAGGGCACCACCAGCACGCGCGCCATCGTGTTCGACCACTCCGGCCTCATCGTCGAGACCGGGCAGCTCGAGCACGAGCAGATCTTCCCCAAGGCCGGCTGGGTCGAGCACGACGCCGAAGAGATCTGGCGCAACACCCGTGAGGTCGTGGGCCTCGCGCTGACCCGCGCGAACCTCACCTACCGCGACATCGTCGCCGTCGGGATCACCAACCAGCGCGAGACCGCGGTGGTGTGGGACCGGACCACCGGCAAGCCGGTCTACAACGCGATCGTCTGGCAGGACACCCGGACCCAGAAGATCTGCGACGAGCTCGCCGCGCTCGGCGGGGGCCGACCGGTACAAGGACCGCGTCGGGCTGCCGCTGGCGACCTACTTCTCGGGTCCCAAGGTGAAGTGGATCCTGGACAACGTCGACGGCGCACGGGAGAAGGCCGAGCAGGGCGACCTGCTGTTCGGGAACACCGACTCCTGGGTGCTGTGGAACATGACGGGCGGCACCAACGGCGGCCTGCACGTCACGGAGCCGACGAACGCCTCGCGCACCATGCTCATGAACCTCGACACCCTCAGCTGGAACGAGGAGATCGCGGCGGAGATGGGCATCCCGATGTCGATGCTCCCCGAGATCCGGTCGTCGTCCGAGGTGTACGGCAAGGGACGCGAGGGCGGGATGGTCCCGGGTGTCCCGATCGCCGGGATCCTCGGCGACCAGCAGGCCGCCACGTTCGGCCAGGCGTGCTTCGAGGTGGGCACCGCGAAGAACACCTACGGCACGGGCAACTTCATGCTGCTCAACACCGGCACCGAGCCCATCCCGTCGAAGAACGGGCTGCTCACCACGGTCTGCTACAAGATCGGCGACCAGCCGACCGTGTACGCGCTCGAGGGATCGATCGCGGTGTCCGGGTCGCTCGTGCAGTGGCTGCGGGACAACCTCGGGATGATCAGCTCGGCTCCCGAGATCGAGAAGCTCGCGGCGACCGTCGACGACAACGGCGGCGCCTACTTCGTCCCCGCGTTCTCCGGGCTGTTCGCCCCGTACTGGCGGTCGGACGCCCGTGGGGCGCTCGTCGGGCTGACGCGGTACGTCAACAAGGGGCACATCGCCCGCGCCGTCCTGGAGGCGACCGCGTTCCAGACGCGCGAGGTCCTGGACGCGATGAACGCCGACTCCGGGGTCGACCTCACCGAGCTCAAGGTCGACGGCGGCATGGTGGTCAACGAGACGCTCATGCAGTTCCAGGCGGACATCCTCGGCGTCCCGGTCATCCGGCCCCAGGTCGCCGAGACCACCGCCCTCGGTGCGGCCTACGCGGCCGGCATCGCGGTCGGCTTCTGGAACGGCGAGCAGGACGTCATCGACAACTGGGCGGAGGACAAGCGCTGGGAGCCGGCGATGGACGACGGCGAGCGCGACCGCCAGTACCGCCTGTGGAAGAAGGCCGTCACGAAGACCTTCGACTGGGTCGACGACGACGTGAAGTAGTCCGCCCGCACCGACGACGGCGCCCGTCCCCCGCGGTGGGGGGACGGGCGCCGTCGTCGGTGCGGGCGCAGGGCTCAGCGGTCGACGCGTGCCCCGCCACCGCCGGCGAGCTTGAGCACCTCGGCCTTGGTGACCATCGTGGTGTCGCCGGGCGTCGTCATCGCCAGCGCGCCGTGGGCGGCGCCGTACTCGACCGCGGTCTGCAGGGGCTGGCCGTCGAGCAGGCCGTAGATGAGCCCGGACGCGAACGAGTCACCGCCGCCGACGCGGTCGAGGATCTCGAGCCGCTCGCGGTGCGTGGACTGCACGACGCCCGTGTCGCGGGACCACGCCAGCGCGCCCCAGTCGTTGATGCTCGCCGAGTGCACGGTCCGCATCGTGGTGCCGATGACCTTGAAGTTCGGGTAGGCGGCCGCGGCGGTCTCGATCATGGCGGCGAACGAGTCGACCTCGAGCGCGGAGAGGGACTCGTCCACGCCCTCGACCTCGAAGCCGAGCGAGGCGGTGAAGTCCTCCTCGTTGCCGATCATGACGTCGATGTACTTCGCGATCTCCTGGTTGACCTCCTGCGCCTTCGCCTGCCCGCCGATCGCCTTCCACAGGCTCGGGCGGTAGTTGAGGTCGTAGGACACGACGGTCCCGTGCTCCTTGGCCTTCGTCACGGCCTCGATCACGGTCTCCGCGGCGGTCTCGCTCAGCGCGGCGAAGATGCCGCCGGTGTGCAGCCAGCGCACCCCGAGCTCGCCGAACAGGTGGTCCCAGTCGACGTCGCCCGGCTTGAGCTGGGACGCGGCGGTGTTGCCCCGGTCCGAGACGCCGACGGCGCCGCGCACGCCGAAGCCGCGCTCGGTGAAGTTGAGGCCGTTGCGCACGCTGCGGCCGATGCCGTCGTACGGCACCCAGCGGATGAAGTCGGTGTCCAGGCCGCCGGTCATGATGAAGTCCTCGACCAGCCGACCGATCTCGTTGTCCGCGAGCGCGGTCACGATCGCCCCGCGCAGCCCGAAGGCACGGCGCAGGCCACGCGTGACGTTGTACTCGCCGCCGCCCTCCCACGCCCGGAAGGAGCGCGCGGTGCGGATGCGCCCCTCGCCCGGGTCCAGGCGCAGCATGACCTCACCGAGGGAGACCGCGTCGTAGCGGCACTCCGCGGCGGGGCGGATGGTCAGGGCGGTCATCGGCTCGGTCATCGTCAGGTCCTCGCTGATCTGTCGGACGGGCTGTGCTGGGGGTGGTGTGGCGTGCACGGCGGTGGAGCGGGCGCTGCGGGTCGACGGCCTCACCCGCGGCGCGGGCGGGTCAGCCCTGGACGAGCGCGACGGCCTCGGCGGTGAGGGTCCGGATCCGGTCGAAGTCGCCGGCCTTGACCGCGTCGCGCGGGACCATCCACGAGCCGCCGACGGCGGCGACGGCGGCGATGCCGAGGTAGTCCTGGAGGTTCTTGGGGCCGACGCCGCCCGTGGGCACGAACGAGACGCCGGTGAACGGCGCGGCGAGCGCGGCGATCGCCGGCGCACCGCCGGACGTGCCCGCCGGGAAGAACTTCACGGTGGTCAGACCGAGCTCGAGGGCGGCCTGGATCTCGGTCGCGGTCACCGCCCCAGGCAGCGCGAGGACGCCGTGCTCCGCGCAGCGCTCGACGACGGCGCGGCTCAGGCCGGGCGAGACGACGTAGCTGGCCCCGGCGGCGACGGCCTGGTCGACCTGCTCGACGGTCAGGACGGTGCCGGCGCCGACGAGCATGTCGCCGCGGTCCGCCATCGTCCGGATGGAGTCCTGCGCCGCGGCGGTGCGGAACGTGACCTCCGCGACCGGCAGACCGCCGTCGACCAGGGCACCGGCGAGGCCGGCGGCGTCCTTGGCGTCGTCGAGCACGACGACGGGCACGAGGCGGGCGGCGCGCAGGGATGACAGGACGTCCATCGCGGACTCCGTTTCGCTGGATGGAATGAGGGTGTCGCTCTCCGGAATTAGGATGCCACACGAGATCGGTCCGCTCAAGGCCTCGGCACGGTCACGGCAGGCGCAGTCCGGCGGGAAGCAGCGGGGGCAGCACCTCGCGGACCTGTGCGTGGACCGTCGCGATCCTCTCCGCCGTCATCCGCTCGGCCGGCGCCGTCACGCTCACCGCCGCGACGGCCGACCCCGAGCGCAGCAGCGGCACCGCGACACAGCTGATGCCGACCTCGTTCTCCTCGTCCTCGGTCGCGTAGCCGGTCTCCCGCGCGCGCTCGAGCACGTCCCAGACGTGGTCGACGTCCACCTCCACGCCCTCACCCGCCGCACGCACGTACCCCGCGAGCATCGAGCGGTCGGTCCCGCGGAAGGCGAGCAGCGCACGTCCGAGCGCGGTCGTCACCGCGGGGCGACGCCGCCCCACGGCGGACCAGACGCGCACCGACCGTTCGGGCTCCACCTTGTCGAGGTAGACCACGTGCGTGCCGCTGAGCACGCCCAGGTGCACGAGCTCGTCGGCGACCCCGCACAGGGCGACGAGCGCCGCGTGCAGCAGGACGGGGAGGTTCTCGTCCCCGAGGAAGTCGTCGGCGAGCTGCGTGGCCGCCGACCCGAGGACGTACGCACCGGACGCCGGGTCCTGGGTGACGAACCCCCGGAACCGCAGCGCGGCCAGCGCGCGGTGCACGGTCGACTTGTTCAGCCCGAGCGTCCCGGCGAGCTCGGCGAGGGACATCCCGCGGGCTCCGGCGCCCGCGAGCGCCTGCAGCGTGAGCAGCGCCCGGTCGACGCTCTCGACCGGCGACGCGCCGGTCGGTCCAGGCTCCGTCATCGGGTCGCCCTCCTCTGCCTCGGGTCCGCGTCCGCGCCCCGCGCCCGCGCCCGCCAGCGTAGGGCGATTTCCGGACGCGGCGGTCGCGGCGGGGCGTCCACGCCTGCGCCCCACGGGACGTCGTCGGCGGGGGCCTGCGAGGATCGCCCGGTGACCGCGCGCCTCGTCCCTGCCCCGTCCACCTCGGTGGGCCGCTGATGGGAGCGGTGGCGACCGCGCTCGGGACGATGGCCGCGATCGGCGTCGCGGGCTGGCTGATCGGGCGGTACCGCTGGCTGGGTGCGGGGGCCGAGACCGTGCTCGCCCGCACCGTCTTCGCCGTCGCGACCCCGGCCCTGCTGCTGGTGACCATCGCCCGCGCCGACCTGCACCTGCTCGCGTCCCGGACGGCGCTGACGATCGCGATCTCGACGCTCGTCGTCGCCGGTGTCGCACTCGCGGTCGCCCGCGGGCTGTGGCACCTCGCCGCGGGCGAGGCGACCGTCGTGACCCTGGCGTCGTCGTACGTCAACGCGGGGAACCTCGGGCTGCCGCTCGCGGTCTACCTGCTCGGGGACGCGACCGCCGTCGTGCCCACGCTGCTGTTCCAGCTGCTGGTCCTGGCCCCGATCGCCTTCGTCGTCCTGGACTCGCGACGCCCCGGGGCCGACGACCGGGCCGACGACGCCGCGGTCGGCGTGGGCGCGGTGCACACCGGCGCCCGGGGCGTTCTGGGCCGGACGCTGCGCAACCCCATCATCATCGCCACGCTCACCGGGCTCGTGCTGTCCGGGCTCCCGTGGGAGGTCCCGGACGTCGTCCTCGAGCCGTTCCGGCTGGTCGGCGCCGCGGCCGCACCGCTCGCACTGCTGACCTTCGGCATGTCGCTCGCGGTCCCCCGCCCGGCCGGCGGCCGACCCGGCGGCAGGCGCGAGCTCGTGCTGGCCGTTTCCCTGCGGTCGGTCGTCCACCCGCTGCTCGCCGCGGGCGTGGGCCGGCTGCTCGGGCTCGAGGGCCCCGAGCTCCTCGCGGTGGTGACGATGGCGGCGCTGCCCACCGCGCAGAACGTCCTCGTGTACGCGCTGCAGTACGGGCGCGGCCAGGCCGTCGCGCGGGACGCCGGACTCGTCACGACGCTGCTCGCCGTCCCGGTCATGCTGGCGGTCGCCGCGACGCTCGCCTGACCGACGACCGGCGACCGCTGAGCGACGTCCGCCCGGCGCCCGTGACGGTGCACGGGCGCCGGGCGGACGTCGGGGACCTCAGCCGAGCGCGGGGTACGCCGCCTTCGGCAGGTTGTAGGCGAGGTCGACGGCGGTCTCCACGGCCTCGTCGAGGTCGAGGCGGTGCTCGGCGACCAGGCGGCCGAGGTGCCCGGCGTCGATGCGGCGGGCCAGGTCGTGCCGGGCCGGGATGGAGAAGAACGCGCGGGTGTCGTCCACGAAGCCAGTGGTGTTGTAGAAGCCGGCGGTGTCGGTGACGGCCTCGCGGTAGCGGCGCATGCCGTCCGGGGTGTCCAGGAACCACCACGGCGCGCCGAGCTTCATCGCCGGGTACACGCCGGCGAGCGGGGCGAGCTCGCGCGCGAACACCGTCTCGTCGACCGTGAAGACGATGAGCCGCAGGTCCGGGTGGTGGCCGAAGGACTCGAGCAGCGGCCGCAGGCTGTGCGTGTACTCGGTCGGCACCGGGATGTCGTACCCGACGTCGGCGCCGCGGGCGGCGAACACGTCGGCGCTGTGGTTGCGCAGCACACCGGGGTGGATCTGCATGGTGAGGCCGTCCTGGGTGGACATGCGGGCCATCTCCCACAGCATGTTCCCGCTGAACGCGTCCGCCTCGGCCGTGGTGACCTCGCCGCGCAGTGCGGCGGCGAAGATGCGGGCGGCTTCGTCCGCGGGCAACGGCGTGGTGTCCGCGGAGAGGTGACCGTGGTCGGTCGCGCGGGCACCGGCGGCGACGAACGCCGCCCGGCGGGCCTCGAGCGCGCGCAGGTACGACGGATAGGAGTCCACCGCGATGTCGGCGCGCTCCGCGAGGAGCGCGACGTCGTCGCGCCAGCCGGGCTTGTCGAGCTGCAGCACCGCGTCGGGGCGGAACGTGGGGACCACGCGCTGGCCCCAGCCCCGCTCCGCGAGCGCGGCGTGGTCCGACAGGGTCGCCGTCGCGGGGTCGGTGGTGGCGACGATCTCCATGTCGAACCGGTCGAAGAGCGCCAGCGGGCGGTACTCGTCGGTGGCGAGCTTGGCGACGATCTCGTCGTAGAGCGTGTCCGCGGTCTCGGCGGACGGGCGCGCGCTGAGGCCGAAGACCTCCACGAACACGTGCTCGAGCCAGTAGCGCGTCGGGGTCCCGCGGTACAGCTTCCAGTTGGCGCAGAACGTCCGCCAGATCGCGCGCGGGTCGGTCTCCACCGCGCCGCCGTCCTTGCGCGGGACGCCGAGCGCGTCGTGCGGCACGCCCTGGGACACGATCATCCGCACGAGGTAGTGGTCGGGGACCACGAACACCTCGGCCGGGTCACCGAAGTGCTCGTTGCGCCGGAGCATCGCCGCGTCGACGTGCCCGTGCATCGACACGATCGGCAGGTCACGGGTCTGGGCGTAGACCGCGCGGGCCAGGTCCCGGGTGACGGGATCGGCCGGCAGGGCCCGGTCGGGGTGCAGGGCCCAGGTGCCCGGGGACGGAACGGTCACGACAGACCTCCACGTTGAGACGGTGTGAAACACACGGGTGCCGGTCGAGTGTGCGGCATCGTCGCTGCTCACGGCAACAGCGTGCAGCAACCGGAGGCAACCGACGCACGTCCCTTGTGAGACACCGTGAGACATGGTGAAATCGCGTTTCACATCGGACGACGCCGACGACGCCCAGGGAGGCCCCGTGGTCACGCTGCGCGACGTCGCCCGCGCCGCGGGCGTCTCGCCCGCCACCGCGTCGCGCGCGCTCGCCGACCCCGGCGCGGTCGCGACCGTCCGGCGCGAGCGCGTCCTGCGCGCCGCGCACGACCTCGGCTACCGGCCGGTGGGCGGCGTCGTGGGCGCGCCCGGCCCCGTCGACCTGGGCACGCCGCGGGTCACCCGGCGGCTCGGGGTGATCGTGCCGGACATGGAGAACCCGTTCTTCTCCGGGCTCGTCAAGGGCATCCAGCACCGGGCGTGCGCGGCCGGCCTGACCGTCTTCGTCGCCGACGCGGACGAGGACTCGCAGGTCGAGGCCGAGCTCGTCGACCACCTGGCACCGGACGTCGAGGGCCTGCTGCTGTGCTCCCCGCGGATGTCCGACCGCGCGCTCGCCGCGCTCGCCGCCCGCCCCGGTCGCCCGCGGGTGCTGCTCGTGAACCGGGACGCGCCCGGACTGCGCTCGATCACCGTGGACAACGTCGACGGCATCCGGCAGGCGCTCGAGCACGTCCACGCGCTCGGGCACCGGCGCATCGCCTACGCCGGCGGCCCGACCGACTCGTGGTCCGACCTCGAGCGGCGCCGCGGCCTCGCCGCCGTCGTCGGCACGCTGCCCGACGTCGACCTCGTCGACCTCGGCCACTTCCCCGGTCTTCGCGGGCGGCGTGGCCGCGGCCGACCTGGTGACCGCGAGCGGCGCGACGGCCGTGCTCGCGCACAACGACCTCATCGCGCTCGGCATCCTCGACCGGCTGCGGCTGCGCGGCGTCCCGGTGCCCGACGCCGTCTCCGTCGTCGGGTTCGACGACGTGCCCGCCGCCACCCAGGTCACGCCCGCCCTGACCACGGTCGCCATCCCGCTGCGCCTGCTGGGGCGCACGTGCGTGGACACCCTGCTCGACCCCGCCCCCGACGCCCCCGACGCGGGCGACGCCGGCGACCGGCGCTCGAGGCCGACGGCCGTCTCGCTCGTGGTGCGGGCCTCCACCGGCCCCCGCCGATCCGCCCTTCCCGCCTGACCGACTGACCGACTGACCGCCCCACCGCTCCACCGCTCCACCGCTCCCACCGCTCCACCGCCTGACTGCCCGACTGCCTGACTGCCTGACCGGCACCGTCCCCACCCCCGACCGAGAGCTGACGCGATGACTTCCCCGACCCGCTGCCCCGCCTGTCCCTGGGCACCCTCGAGAGCGCCGGCTCCGCCGCCCGGCCCTCCGGCGCCTCGGCAGATGCCACCGTCCAGCCGCCCGCCGTCGACCCGCGGACCACCGGGATCGGCATCGTCCACCTCGGCGTGGGCGCCTTCCACCGCGCCCACCAGGCCGTCTTCACCGAGGAGGCCGCGGCCGCGGCGGGTGAGGACCGCTGGGGCATCCTCGGCGTCACCGGGCGCAGCCCCCGGGTCGCCGAGCAGCTCGCCCCGCAGGACGGCCTGTACGGCGTCCTCACCAAGGGCCGCGAGAGCACGTCGCTGCGCGTGATCGGCTCGATGCGGGGCGCGGCGTCGCTCGGCGACGAGTCCGAGCGGGTGCTGACCGCGATCGCCGCCCCCACCACGCACATCGTGTCCTCGACGGTGTCCGAGAAGGGCTACCGGCGCAACGCCGCGGGCGGCCCCGACCTGACCAACCCGGACCTCGCCGCCGACATCGCCGCCCTCACGGCCGAGCTGTCCGGCCGTGACGCCGGCGCCCCGGCGCGCACGCCGATCGGCGCGCTCGTGCGCGGCCTCGCCCGCCGCCAGCGCGCGCACGGCGCACCGCTGACGGTCGTCTGCTGCGACAACATGATGGACAACGGCCGGGTGGTCGCCGGCCTGGTCGCCGGGATCCTCGACGCCGCCGGCGGCGCCGACGCGGCCCGCGTGCGGTCCTGGGTCGAGGAGTCCGTCCGCTTCCCGGTCACGATGGTCGACCGGATCACGCCCGCGACCACGGAGGCCCACCAGGCCGAGGCGAGCGCGCTGTCCGGGTGGCGCGACGAGGCGCTCGTCGTCGCCGAGCCGTTCACGCAGTGGGTCGTCGAGGACCTGTTCGCCGGGCCGCGGCCACGCTGGGAGCTCGTCCCCGGCGCCACGCTGACCGACGACGTCGCCCCGTACGAGCGCGCCAAGCTGCGCATGCTCAACGGGAGCCACTCCGCCGTCGCGTACCTCGGTGCCCTGCGCGGGCACCGCCTCATCGATCAGGCGATGCTCGACGCCGAGGTGGCCGGGCTGGCCCGCCGGCTGCTCGACGAGGACGTCATCCCGACCCTCACCCCGCCGGCCGACCTCGACCTCGCGCACTACCGCGACGACATCCTCGACCGCTACGCCAACCCCGCCACCGGCTACACGACCCTCCAGGTCGCCGGGGACGGGTCGCAGAAGGTGCCGATCCGCCTCATCAGCACCGTCGCCGACCGGCTCGCCGCGGGATCCGTCCCCGCCGCGGCGACGCGCGCCGTCGCGGCCTGGGTCGTGTTCGTCGCCCGCGGCCGGGACGTGAACGGCCAGGACCTGCCGCTGGACGACCCGCTGGCCGACCGCCTGCGCGAGGTCGCGGCCGGTGACGACGCCGGTCTCGCCGACCGCATGCTGGGCATCCACGAGGTGTTCAGCGAGCCGGTCCGGGAGCACGACGGCTTCCGGTCGGCGCTGCGGTCCGAGGTCGCGGACCTGCTGGGCACCGTGCCCGCCCGCTGAGCGCGGGGGCTCGCGGCCCTCAGCGGGGCACCGCCCGGTCGATGAGGACGGCGAACCCGTCGAGGAGCCGCTCGAGGCCGAACCGGTAGGCGTGCTCCGGGTCGTGCGCGCTGCCGTGCGCACGACCCGCGGCCTCGCCGATGCGGATCGCGCGGGGATAGCGCGCGGGGTCGAGCACACGCGCCAGGACGGGGGCCGCACCGGCCCACCACTGGGCGTCGTCCATCCCGGAGTCACGTCGCGCGGCGCGCACCGCCCCGGCGTCGCGCGCGCACGTCCGGACGAACCCGAGGAGCTGGGTCAGGCAGTCGTCGATGGTGACGTCGTCCAGCCCGCAGCCGTCCCACGCCGCGAGCTCGTGCTCGTACCGCGCCATCTGGCCCGGGCCGAGCGGAGGACGCAGGGTCGACACCTCGGCCGCCCACGGGTGTGCCCGGTAGAGGTCGCGATTCTCCTCCGCGACCGCGCCGACGCGCTCGCGCCACCCCCGCCCGGACGTGTCGGCGCGCGGCGCGGCCGCGAGGACGGCGTCGAGCATGAGGTCGAGGAGGTCGTCCTTGCCCGCGTAGGTGTACACGGACATCGTGGCGACCCCGAGGCGGTCGGCGACACGGCGCATCGTGAGCCCCGCCAGCCCGTCGTCGTCGGCGACGCCGATCGCTTCGGTCACGACCGCGTCCAGGTCGAGCGCGCGGCGCGGCCCGCGCCGCGGCACCGACGTGGGGTCGCGCCACAGCAGGGCGAGGGTCCGCGCCGGGTCGCCGGCGCTCGTGCGGTCGGGGCTCACGGGAACATCCTCGCTCGCCGTACGTTGTACGACGTACACCGTCCAGCCGACGGTCGGCCGCCCGACGAACGGACCCCGATGAAGATCCTCTCCAGCGCCGTGTCGCTCACCGTCGACGACGTCCCCGCGTCGCGCGACTTCCTCCGCGACCACTTCGGCTTCGTCGAGCAGATGTCGGCCGACGGCTTCGCCTCGTTGGCCCGCGACGACGCCGGGATGAACGTCGTCCTCCTGCGGCGGGGCCTGCCCACGCTCCCCGCCGACCAGCGGGACGTGCACGCCACCGGGCTGATCCTCGCGTTCGTCGTCGACGACCTCGAGGGCGAGCTCGCGCGGCTCGAGCGGGAGGGCGTCGCGATCACGATGCCGCTGACGGTCGAGGAGTGGGGCGAGCGCGCGTTCCAGGTGCGCGACCCCAACGGCGTCATCGTGCAACTCGTGGACTGGGAGGGCGACGTCCGGGACCGGTGACCGCCCGCCGGCAGCCCAGGCGTCAGGTGACCGTGCCCAGCTGCCAGGGGATGAACTCCTCCTGGCCGAGGTCGAGCTCCTCGCTGACGGTGGTCTCGCCCGAGGCGACCGCGATGATGCGCTCGAGGATCTCCTCGCCGACCTCGGTGACCGTCGCGATGCCGTCGACGATGCGCCCCGCGTTGAGGTCCATGTCGTCGCTCATGCGCTCGTACATCTCGGTGTTGGTCGCGAGCTTGATCACCGGCGTGGGGCGCCCGCCGAGCACGGAGCCGCGGCCGGTCGTGAAGCACACGACGGTCGCGCCGCCGGCGATGATGCCGGTGACGGACACCGGGTCGTAGCCCGGGGTGTCCATGAAGACCATGCCGCGCTCGGTGACCGGCTCGGCGTACTCGTACACCGCGGACAGGTCCGCCTGGCCGGCCTTCGCGACCGCACCGAGGGACTTCTCGAGGATGGTCGTGAGCCCACCGGCCTTGTTGCCGGGCGACGGGTTGTTGTCCAGGCTGCCGCCGCCGGCCCGGGCGTAGTCCTGCCACCAGTCGATCCGGTCGAGCAGCTTGCGGCCGACCGCCTCGGAGACCGCGCGGCGCGTCAGCAGGTGCTCGGCGCCGAACACCTCGGGCGTCTCGGCGAGGATCGACGTGCCCCCGCGGCGACGAGCCGGTCCGAGGCGTGGCCGAGCGCCGGGTTGGCGGTGATGCCGGAGTACCCGTCGGACCCGCCGCAGTTGAGCCCCAGCACGAGCTCGCTGATGGGTGCGGGTGCGCGGCGCCGGGCGTCCAGCTCGGGGAGCATCTCCTTGATCTTGTCGATGCCGGCCTTCACCGTGGCGCGGATGCCGCCGGTGGCCTGGATGGTCAGCGTCTCGACGAGGGTGTCCGCGGGCAGCTCCAGGCCGTCGACGAGCGACTGCACGGGGACCATCTCGCACCCGAGGCCCAGGACGAGCAGACCGGCGACGTTCGGGTGCTGGGCGTACCCACGCAGCGTCCGCACCAGCATGTTCGAGCCCTCGCTGCCGGGCACGAGGCCGCAGCCGCTGCCGTGGGTCAGCGCCACGACGCCGTCGACGTTCGGGTAGGCGTCCAGGGCCATCCCGCCGAAGTGGGCGGCGATCATCTTCGCGGTCGACGCCGAGCAGTTCACCGAGGTCAGGACGGCGATGTAGTTGCGGGTGCCGACCTTGCCGTTGGCGCGGTGGTAGCCCTGGAAGGTCGGGAGCTCGCCCTCGGGGGCCGGGAGGTCCCGGCGCACGGTGCCGAACTCGTAGGCCCGGGCGGTGTCGTCCATCCCGAGGTTGTGCGCGTGCACGTGGTCCCCGGGGCGGATGTCGGCCGTCGCGAGCCCGATCGACTGGCCGTACTTGTGCACCGGCGCCCCGGCCGCGACCGCGCGCACGGCGAGCTTGTGGCTGCGGGGCACGTCGCCGGGCAGCACCATCTCGCCCGAGGGGGTCAGCACGCGGGTCCCGGCGGGCAGCTCGCGGGTGAGGACCGCGACGTCGTCGTCGGGGCGCAGGAGCAGGGCGCACTCGGCCAGGGGCAGCACACCTGGGTCTGTGGTGGTCATGTCCGGGCCTCCTGGGGCATCACGGCTGACATCTCCTCGGACGTGTCGCGCCGGGCGCGTCCCGCAGGGGCGCGCGAGTCGCGCGCAGCGGCAGCGGCGCCGGCAGGCGCAGGACCGGGACGTCGTCGGCCACGCCTCCCTCGATGGTAAGCGCATTCCGGACCGGGCACAACGCCCGGGGCCGGGGCTCCGCGCCCCGGCCCCCGCGTCACCAGTCGTGGACGGTGCCGTCCAGCAGCCGGTTCACCGGCAGGTACGCGGGCGTGTACGGGAACGTGGCCGCGAGCTCGTCGTCGATGTCGACTCCCAGGCCCGGCGTCTCGCCCGGGTCGAGCAGCCCGTCGGTGAACGTGTAGCTCGTCCGGAAGACCTCGAGCGTCTGGGTGTTGTGCTGCATGTACTCGACGATGCCGAAGTTGTGCAGCGCGATGCTCAGGTGCAGCGCGGCGGCCATGCCGACCGGGGAGATGTCGGTCGGGCCGTGGAACCCGGACTTGATCCCGTAGATCGCGGCGAAGTCCATGAGCTTCTTCATCGCGGTGATGCCGCCGCCGTGCGTGACGGACGAGCGCACGTAGTCGATGAGCTGCTCGGTGATCAGCGTCTGGTAGTCGTGGACGCTGTTGAGGACCTCGCCGATCGCCAGCGGCGTCGTCGTCATCGACCGCACGCGCCGCAGCGCCTCCTGGTTCTCGGCCGGGGTGCAGTCCTCGAGCCAGAACAGGTCGTACGGCTCCAGCGACCGGCCGAGCTGGGCGGCCTGGTTGGGCGTGAGCCGGTGGTGCGCGTCGTGCAGCAGCGGCAGGCCGGCACCGAACTCCTCGTGCACCGCGGCGAACACGCCGGGGATGTGCTGCAGGTAGAACCGGGTGTCCCAGTCCTCCTCGACCGGGACGGCCGTGCGACCGGCGGGCTCGTAGTCGTACTTCTGCCCTCGCGCCTGGTCGCCGCCGACGCCGTAGATCTTCTTCAGCCCGGGCACGCCGGTCTGGACCCGGATCGCCCGGAAGCCCTCGTCGAGGTGGTTGCGCACCGAGTCGAACAGGGCCTCGAGCGTCGAGCCGGATGCGTGCCCGTAGGCCAGCGCCCCCGCCGGCTCCGGCCACCCAGCAGCTGGTAGACCGGCAGGCCGGCCACCTTGCCCTTGATGTCCCACAGCGCCATGTCGACCGCGGCGATCGCCGACATCGTCACCGGACCACGACGCCAGTACGCCCCGCGGTACAGGTACTGCCAGGTGTCCTCGATGTTGTCCGCCTCGCGTCCCACGAGCAGCGGGACGAGGTGGTCGCGCAGGTAGGAGACGACGGCGAGCTCGCGCCCGTTGAGCGTCGCGTCACCGAGCCCGACGACGCCGTCGGTGGTGGTCAGACGCAGCGTCACGAAGTTGCGACCCGGGCTGGTGACGAGGACCTCGGCACTGGCGATCTTCACGCGGCCACCTCGACGGTCCGGTCCGCACGGGCACCGCTCCTGGAGTCACGGACTGCACGGCGGCGCGGCGCGCCGACCGCGCGATGGGGATGAGCCGGCATGACGTCTCCTCCTCGAAGCGCTGACCAGGACGCGACGCGTCGCGACCTGGAGTGGGGCTGGACGTCGAGGATGCTACCCGTGCTCCACGACGGCCCCGCCGGCCGGCTCGTCCGCCACAGGTCGGACGCCGCACCTGCCGCGGGTAACGTCTGGCGGCGACATGGTGCTCCTGAGGAACGACGCGCGGTCCGCCCGGTCCGCCGCTGGCGGCTGAGATGGCCATCGCCACCGGCGGCTGGGACACGCTCACCCTGCGCCGCGTCGGCCGGACCTTCGGGGAGACCGAGGCGCTCGTGGACCTCGACCTCACCGTCCGGTCCGGGGAGCTCGTCGCCCTGCTGGGCCCGTCGGGCTGCGGCAAGACCACCGCGCTCCACTGCCTCGCCGGCTTGATCCCGCTCACCCACGGCGAGATCCTCATCGACGGCGAACGGGTCGACACCGTCGCCGCCGAGCGGCGCGGGTTCGGGGTGGTCTTCCAGGACTACGCGCTCTTCCCGCACCTGACCGTCGAGGGCAACGTCGCCTTCGGCCTGCAGATGCGGGGGTGACCAAGCCGGAGATCGCACGCCGTGTCGGTGAGGCGCTCACGATGGTCGGGCTCGCGCAGCACGCGAAGAAGCTCCCCGGCCAGCTCTCCGGCGGCCAGCAGCAGCGGGTGGCCATCGCCCGCGCCGTCGTCCTCCGGCCGCGCCTGGTGCTCATGGACGAGCCGCTGTCCAGCCTCGACGCCAACCTCCGCCTGGAGATGCGCACCGAGATCCGCCGCCTGCACCAGGCACTGGGGTGGACGACGATCTACGTCACGCACGACCAGGAGGAGGCGCTGTCCCTCGCCGACCGCCTGGTGGTGCTCCGCGAGGGCCGGGTGCAGCAGGTGGGCACCCTCAGGAGCTGCACGACGCCCCGGTGAGCTGGCACGTCGCGGACTTCATGGGCTACCGCAACCTCCTCGACGTCGACGTCACCGCGGTCGCGGGGGACGCCGTGACCGTCGCGGGCCGCGGCCTGACGCTCCGCGGCACCGCGATGGGCCCGGTCGCCGTCGGTGACCGCGTGCGGGTGGCTGTCCGCCCGGAGGACCTCACCGTGGCCCCCGGCGCGCCGACCCAGGGCGGGACCACCACGACCGCGCGGGTCTCGGTCGTGGAGTACCACGGCCGGGAGTTCGCCGTCGAGGCCCTCACGTCCAGCGGGCTCGCGCTGCACGCCCGGTCGCACCACGCCCCCCGGGTGGGCAGCATCGTGGAGCTCACGGCCGACCCACGCCGCGTCCTGGTCTACCGGACCGGGCCCGGGCACCCGGCCCCCTCCGCGAACCAGGAGCCGTCATGACCGCCGAGCCACCCGCGCCGTCCGGCACGCCACCGATCGACGTCGACTCCCCCGACCACCACCGCCGCCTCGGAGGGCTCGGGCGCGACCTGCTCGACTTCAGCCGTGCGGCCGCCCTGCCCGACGGCGGCTGGGGCTGGCTCGACGCGCGCGGCGCCGTCACCCCGGGGCTGCCGGCGCGGCTCTACGTGACCTGCCGGATGACCCACGTCCACGCGCTCGGGACCCTGCTCGGCCACCCGGGCAGCGCCGACGCGGCCGACCACGGGCTGCGGGCGCTCACCGGGCTGTTCCGGGACGCCGCGCACGGCGGGTGGTTCGGGGCGGTCGACGCCGACGGCTCGCCGGTGGACGACGACAAGTCGGCCTACCCGCACGCGTTCGTCGTCCTCGCCGCGTCGAGCGCGGCGATCGCCGGCCGCCCCGGTGCGTCCGCGCTGCTGACCGACGCCCTCGACGTGGTCGAGCGCCACTTCTGGGACGACGCCGCCGGGATGATGGTCGAGACGTGGGACCGCACCTTCACGACGCTCGACCCGTACCGGGGCATGAACTCCGCGATGCACACCGTCGAGGCGTTCACCGCCGCGTACGCGGCCACCGGGGACGACCGCTGGCTGGACCGGGCGGTGCGGATCACCCGGCGTGCGCACGCCGAGGCGCGCGCGCACGCGTGGCGGCTGCCCGAGCACTACGACGCCGCCTGGCGCCCGCTGCTGGACCACAACAGCGACACCCCGGACGACCCGTTCCGTCCCTACGGCTCGACCGTCGGCCACTGGCTGGAGTGGAGCCGCCTCACGCTGCACGTGCGCGCGGCGCTACTCACCCGGTCCGGCGACGAGGCGACCCTGACCCTCGCCGCCGAGCTGCTCGACGGCGCCGTCCACCTGTTCGACGCCGCCGTCGAGCAGGGGTGGGCGGTCGACGGCGAGCCGGGGTTCATCTACACCGTCGACTGGGACGGCAATCCGCGCGTCCGCCAGCGCCTGCACTGGGTGCTGTGCGAGGCGCTCGGCGCGGCGACGGTGCTGCGGCAGGTCACCGGGGACGACCGGTACCGCGACCACGAGGCGACCTGGTGGGCGTACGCCGAGCGCTACCTCGTCGACCACGAGCACGGGTCGTGGCACCACGAGCTCGACCCGCACAACCGTCCGGCCGCGACCATCCGGCCCGGCAAGGCCGACGCGTACCACGCGCTGCAGGCGACCCTGCTCCCCGGCTCCCGCTGGGGCAGTCGCTCGCGAGCTCGCTCGCGGCCGCGCGCCGACCCTAGAGGTCCTCGGGCGCCACCACGTTGCGCAGCGTCTCGCCGTCGAGCAGGCGCCGCGCGTTCTCGGCGGTGAGCTCGGCGATCCGGCGGTCCTCCTCGACGCTGAGCGCCGCGGTGTGCGGGCTGAGCAGCACGTTCGGCAGGTCCCACAGCGGGCTGTCGCCGGGCAGCGGCTCGACGGCCGTGACGTCCAGCACCGCACAGCCGACCGAGCCGTCCCGCAGCGCGGCCACCAAGGCGTCCTCGTCGATCACCGTCCCGCGGCCGACGTTGACGACGGTCGCGCCGGGCCGCAGCGCGGCCAGCACCGCGGCGTCGACCAGCCCGGTCGTCGCCGCCGCCCCGGGCAGGGTCACGACGACGGCGTCCGCGTCCGCGGCGACGTCGGCGAGCCGGTCCAGCCCGACGACGCGCTCCACGCCCTCGACCTCGACCGGGCTGCGGTTCGCGCCCAGCACCCGCGCGCCGACCGCACGCAGCAGCCGCGCGGTCTCCCGGCCGATCGCCCCCAGCCCCACGACGAGGACGGTCTGCTCGCGCACCTGGCCCATGAACCAGCGCGCGGGCCACTCGTGCGCGTGCTGCTGGGCGATCAGCCGCGGCAGCGTCTTGGCCCCGGCGAGCACCCCGAAGAGCGCGAACTCGGCGAGCGTCCCGGCGTGGACGCCGGCCGAGGTCGTGAAGGTCACGCGCTCCAGCGCGTCGGCGTCGAGGTCCGCAGCCGCGACCGACGCCGCCCCACCCGCGGCCATGGTCTGCACCCAGCGCAGCCCCGGGTTGGCCGCGACCGTCCGGGCGAGCGCCTGCGACGAGACGTCCGGGATGCCGTAGAGCGCCTCGGCGGAATCGACCAGTGCGTCGAACCGGGCCTGCTGCTCGGGCGTGCGCCGCCACGCCGGGTCACCGCCGTGGTCGCCCGGCTGACGCATGGGCGGCAGGAGGTCGTGGTCGCGGACGAGCTCGACGCGGGGCTCGAGCTGCTCGACCAGCCGGCACAGCTCCTCGGGCAGGGTGTGGCCAGGACCATCCGGAGCCGGTCGGTGGAGGTCATGGGCATCCCTTCGGCAGGTGGTGCGGGAGTCGGTACGCGGTGCGGAAGCGGGCCGGGACGTCAGCGGGCGGTGCCGTCGACGGCGTGCGGCTCGATCGCGGCCAGCTCCTCGGCGGTCAGCGCGGGCGCGGACAGCGCCGCGATGTTCTCCTCGAGCTGGGCCACGCTGCTCGCGCCGATCAGCGCCGACGTCACCCGCTCGTCACGCAGCACCCAGCTGAGCGCGAGCTGCGCGAGGGACTGCCCGCGCCCGGTGGCGACCTCCGCGAGCGCCCGGGCCCGGGCCAGGTACGTCTCGTCGATGCGCTCGGGCTTGAGGAAGTGCCCGACGGCGGCGCGTGAGTCGGCCGGGATGTCGCCGTCGAGGTAGCGGCCGGTCAGCAGGCCCTGCGCGAGCGGGGAGAACACGATCGTGCCGACGCCGAGGTCCCCCACGACGTCGAGCAGGGACTCGGCTGCGGCGCCGTCAGGCCCGGGCTGGGCGATCTCGACGTGCCGGTTGAACATCGAGTACGAGGGCTGGTGGATGAGCAGCGGCGTCCCGAGGTCAGCGAGCACGCGCGCGGCCGCCCGGGTCTGCGCAGGGCTGTAGTTCGAGATGCCGGCGTAGATCGCCCGCCCGCTGACGACGGCGGTGTGCAGCGCCCCCATCGTCTCCTCGATCGGCACCGTCGGGTCGGGCCGGTGGGAGTAGAAGATGTCGACGTGGTCCAGGCCCATCCGGGCCAGGGACTGGTCGAGAGAGCTGAGCAGGTACTTGCGCGAGCCGCCGTCGCCGTACGGGCCGGGCCACATGTCGTACCCCGCCTTGGTCGAGATGACGAGCTCGTCGCGGTACGGCCGCAGGTCCCGCGCGAGGTGCCGCCCGAAGCTCTCCTCCGCCGAGCCGTGCGGCGGGCCGTAGTTGTTCGCGAGGTCGATGTGGGTCACGCCGAGGTCGAACGCCCGCAGGAGGACGTCGCGCTGGGTGGCCATCGGGGTGGTGTCGCCGAAGTTGTGCCACAGCCCGAGGGACAGCGCGGGGAGGTCGAGGCCGCTGCGACCGGTGCGGCGGTACGGCATGCGGGTGTAGCGGTCGTCCGCGGCGCGGTACGGCGTCGTCATCGACAGTCCTCTCGGTGGGAGCGGCCGCCAGCGTAGTGCCCGACCCGGGTCACGGGCGGCGCGCCGGGTCGGCGCCGCGCGGACCGGGCGCTCAGCGGTAAGACCTGAAGTGGGCCGGCGAGCTGTGGTGGGCACTGCTCTGGTGGGGCACGTACCCGGCGGCCCAGGCCGCCGGACGGTAGACCCCGCCGGTCCACCGGCGTCCGTCGGTGTCGCGCCGGTGCGGGTCCAGGTGCGCCGCGGCGCGCATGCACGGGTCACCGTCGGGAGACCGTGACGGGCAGGGCTCTTGCTGGATGCCGATCGTGCTCATGCCCTCCATCCTCGCGCCTGCACCGTGGTCACGCCGCAGGTGCACGCCGGGGTGGCACCATCCTCGGGTGGTCCGCATCCTCTTCTTCGAGCCCCGCATCCCGCAGAACACCGGCAACGCGATCCGGCTGGCCGCCGTCACCGGTGCCGAGCTGCACCTCGTGGAGCCGCTCGGGTTCGACCTGTCCGAGCCCAAGCTGCGCCGCGCCGGCCTGGACTACCACGACCTCGCGCACGTCGTCGTGCACGCCGACCTCGCGGCCGCGTGGGCGGCCCTCGGCGACGCCCGCGTGCTCGCCTTCACCACGCGCGCCACCACCGTCTACACCGACGTCGCCTACCGGCCCGACGACGTCCTGCTCTTCGGTCCGGAGCCCACCGGCCTGCCCGACGACGTCCTCGCCGACCCGCGCATCGCCGACGCCGTCCGCATCCCCATGCTCGCCGGACGCCGGTCCCTCAACCTCACGAGCTCGGCGTCCATCGCGGTGTACGAGGCGTGGCGCCAGCTCGGGTTCGACGGCGCCCCCTGACCTCCGGCGCGCGTCGATCTCACAGCCTCCGCTTCCCGACCGTGCGATGTCGGTCGCAGACCCTTAACGCCCCGGCACGGTCGCCCGAAACACCCGCTCCCTAGCGTCGTGGGCACCACAGGGGGCGCCGCCGGGCGCCCGCGCGGCCCGTTCCGACGGGCGGCGAGGCGGGAGGGCAGCGATGACGGCACAGCACGGATCGACCGCGATCACGAGCGGCACCACGACGATCGACAGCCCGACGGTCGACACCGTCGCCGTCGGCACGGACGTCGGCCCCGTCGTCCGGCGGGGCCGGTGGATCGACCACTGGGAGCCGGAGGACGCCGGGTTCTGGGCCGCCGGCGGCCGACGCATCGCCCGGCAGAACCTCGTGCCGTCGATCGTCGCCGAGTTCCTCGGCTTCGCGGTGTGGGCGTCGTGGAGCATCGTCGTCCCCCAGCTCGGCGCGGCCGGCTTCGCGCTCAGCATCGACCAGCAGTTCTGGCTCATCGCGGTGCCGAGCCTCGTCGGCGCGACGCTGCGCATCCCGTACACGTTCGCCGTCCCACTCCTCGGCGGCCGCAACTGGACGGTCGTCTCGGCGCTGCTGCTGCTCCTGCCGGCGAGCGCGCTCGCGTTCGTGGTCAGCCGGCCGGAGACGCCCTTCGGGACGCTGCTCGTCGTCGCCGCGCTCGCCGGGCTCGGCGGCGGCAACTTCGCGTCCTCGATGGCGAACATCTCGTTCTTCTACCCCGAGCGGGAGAAGGGCAAGGCGCTGGGCCTCAACGCCGCCGGCGGCAACCTCGGCACCGCGGCGGTCCAGCTCGCGGTCCCGATCGTCATCGTCTCCGCCGCCGGCCTGCAGCTGCAGCGCGCCGGCCTGATGTTCATCCCGCTCGTCCTGTGCGCCGCGGTCCTGGCGTGGCGCACCATGCACAACCTCACCGCGGCGAAGGCCGACTTCCGGGCGTTCGGTGCCGCCGCGGGCAACCGGCACACCTGGATCATCTCGTTCCTCTACATCGGGACCTTCGGCTCGTTCATCGGCTACTCCGGCGCCTTCCCCACGCTGCTGAACAACCAGTTCCCCGAGGTCGGGCTGAGCGTCGCGTTCCTCGGTGCGCTCGTCGGCTCGTTGGCCCGCCCGGCGGGCGGCATGCTGGCCGACCGCTGGGGCGGGGCGCGGATGACGATCGCCGCGTTCGGGACCATGGCCGTCGCGGGTCTGGGCGCCGCCGCCGCCCTGCGGGCGTCGAGCTTCCCGATGTTCCTCGCCTCGTTCCTCGTCCTGTTCGTGGCGACGGGTGTGGGCAACGGGGCGACCTACCGGATGATCCCGGCGGTCTTCCGGGTCGGCGCCACCACCCCCGAGCGCACGGCACGCAGCCGCAAGGCCGCCGCGGGGTGCATCGGGATCGCCGGTGCGGTGGGCGCGTTCGGCGGGTTCCTCATCCCGCGCGGCTTCGCGGTGTCGAACGACGTCGCGGGCAGCCTGCAGCCCGCCCTGGTCGCCTTCGTCGGCCTCTACCTCGTGATGGCCGCCACCACGTGGGCGGTCTACCGGCGGCGCGGCGCCGCGATGAGCGCGGCGGGGATCTGAGTGCCGCCCGCCACCGCGACCCACTGCCCGTACTGCGCCCTCCAGTGCGCCATGACGCTGACCCCGCCCGACGCCGCCGCCCGTGAGGTCGGCGCCCCCTCACCGTCACCGGGCGGCAGTTCCCGACCAACCGCGGCGGGCTGTGCCAGAAGGGCTGGACCAGCGCCCAGGTGCTGCGGGCCCCGGACCGGCTCACCAGCCCCTCGTGCGGGGGGCCGACGGCGAGCTGCACCCGGCGACCTGGGACGCCGCGCTCGACGTCGTCGCGGACCGCATCCAGGCCCTGCAGGCCGAGCACGGCGCCGGGGCGGTCGCCGTCTTCGGCGGGGGCGGGCTGACGAACGAGAAGGCGTACGCGCTGGGCAAGTTCGCCCGGGTCGTGCTGCGGACGCCGTTCATCGACTACAACGGCCGGTTCTGCATGGCCAGCGCCGCGGCGGGCGCCAACCGGGCGTTCGGGGTCGACCGCGGGCTGCCGTTCCCGCTCGCCGACCTCGGCGGCGCGGGGGCGGTGCTCCTGCTGGGCAGCAACGTCGCCGAGACGATGCCGCCGTCGTCGGCGCACCTCGCCGGGGCGCGGGCCGCCGGTGGCCTCGTCGTCGTCGACCCGCGCCGGTCGGCGACGGCGGCCCTGACCGACGACGGCGCCGGCGTGCACCTGCAGGCCGTGCCCGGGACCGACCTCGTCGTGCTGCTCGCCCTGCTGCACGTCGTGTGGGCCGAGGGGCTGGCGGACACCGCCTACCTCGACACCCGGACGTCCGGCGCCGACGACGTCCGGCGCAGCGTCGCCGCGTGGTGGCCGGAGCGTGCGGAGGCCGTGTGCGGGGTCCCGGCGGACGAGCTGCGCCGCGTCGCCCGGCTGCTCGCGGCCGCCGCTCCGGTCCACGGCGGCCGTGGGGCGTACGTCCTGACCGGACGCGGCGCCGAGCAGAGCACCCAGGGCACCGCGACGGTGACCGCAGCCATCAACCTCGCCCTGGCGCTCGGCCTGCCCAGCCGGACGGGGAGCGGCTACGGCGCGGTGACGGGCCAGGGCAACGGTCAGGGCGGGCGTGAGCACGGCCAGAAGTCCGACCAGCTGCCCGGCTACCGGCGGATCGACGACCCGGCCGCACGTGCGCACGTCGCCGGCGTGTGGGGGGTGGACGCGGAGGACCTGCCCGGCCCGGGCATCCCCGCCGTCGAGCTGCTGCGTCGCCTCGGCACGCCGGACGGCCCCCGCGCGCTCCTCGTGCACGGCAGCAACGTCGTGGTCAGCGCACCGAACGCCGGCCCGGTCCGGGACCGTCTCGCCGCGCTGGACCTGCTCGTCGTCTGCGACCTCGTGCCGTCGGAGACCGCCGCACTGGCGGACGTCGTCCTGCCGGTCACCCAGTGGGCCGAGGAGGAGGGGACCATGACGTCGCTCGAGGGGCGCGTGCTGCGCCGCCGTCGCGCTCTGCCAGCGCCCGCCGGCGTGCGCTCGGAGCTCGAGGTCCTGCACGACCTCGCCGCACGCCTCGGCGTGCACCGCGGCTTCCCGACCGACCCCGCCGAGGTGTTCGACGAGCTCGCGCGGGCCAGTGCCGGCGGGCCCGCGGACTACAGCGGGCTGAGCCACGCCCGCCTCGACGCCGCGACCGCCGCCGGGGACGACGGCCCCTTCTGGCCCTGCCCCGCGACCCCCGACGGCGCCGCACCGCACCCCGGCACCCCGCGGCTGTTCGCCGACGGCTTCCCGACCGCGGACGGCCGCGCCCGCATGGTCGCCGTCGACCACCACGGCCCCGCCGACGACCTGCGCCCCGACGCGCCCGTCTACCTCGTCACCGGGCGGGTGCTGCAGCACTACCAGTCCGGCGCCCAGACCCGGCGGGTGCCGGCGCTGGCGACCGCGCAACCCGAACCGTTCGCCGAGCTGCACCCACTGCTCGCCGACCGCATCGGCGTGGCCGACGGCGACCCCGTGCGCGTCACGTCGTCCCGCGGGTCCGCGGTCGCCGTCGCGCACGTGACGGGCACCGCCCGGCCGGACGTCGTCTTCATGCCGTTCCACTGGTCCGGTGACGGCAGCGCGAACCGGGTCACGAGCGACGCGACGGACCCGGTCTCCGGGATGCCGGAGTTCAAGGTGTGCGCCGTCGACGTGCGGGCGGCCGACGCGGCGCCGCCGGGCGGGACGGCGGCGCACGGCGAGGCTGACCCGGGCAGGGCGCGCACGGTGCGCACGGGCGTGGCGGTGGCGCGGTGACGCGCGTCGTCGTGGTCGGCCACGGGATGGTCGGCTCCCGCTTCGTCGAGGAGCTGGCCCGGCGCGACGCCGGCGCACGCGTCACCGTGCTCGGCGCGGAGGAGTACGAGCCGTACAACCGGGTGCTGCTCAGCGAGGTCGTCGCCGGCCGGGTCGACGTCGCGTCGCTCACCCTGCCCCGCACGTCGCTCCCCGGGGTCACGGTGCACCCGGGCGCCGTCGCCACGTCCGTCGACCGCGACGCCCGCACGGTGACGACCGGCGCCGGGGACCTCGTCCCGTACGACGCGCTCGTCCTGGCGACCGGGGCGCGCGCCCGGGTGCCCCGGCTCATCGGGATCGACCCGGACGCCGGCCTCCCGGGCGGGGTGCACGCGCTGCGCACGCTCGACGACGCCCGGGAGATCGTCGCGGCGACCGTCAACGCAGGCCGGGCGGTCGTCCTCGGCGGCGGCGTCCTGGGTCTGGAGACGGCGTGCGGGCTGGCCCGCCGGGGGCTGGCGGTCACGGTCGTGCACGGTGGTGGTCACGTCATGGACCGCCAGCTGGACGCTGCGGCCGCACAGGCGGTCGCCCACGGCCTGGCCGGCCTGGGCATCGAGCACCGCGTCGACGCGAGGGCCGTCGGGGTCGACGCCGGCCCCGACGGCCGTCTGCGCGCGCTCGTCCTGGCCGACGGTGAGCGGCTGCCGGCCGACCTGCTCGTCCTCACCGCCGGGACGGTCCCGGAGGCCGGCCTCGCGGAGGCTGCCGGCCTGCCGGTGCGCCGCGGCGTGCTCGTGGACCCCGACGGGGCGACCGCGGACCCCGCGATCCACGCGATCGGCGACTGCGCCGAGCCGCCCGAGGGCGCGAGCGGTCTCATCGCCCAGGGCTGGGAGCAGGCACGTCGGCTCGCGGCCCACCTCGCCGACCGAGCGACCCGTCCGTCCGGACCGGCACCGGACCGCCCGGGCGTCCCGAGCGGCGCCGGTGGCCCCGGCGGTGCGGTCGGTGCCGGCAACCCGGTCGGTGCGGTCGGTCCGGGCAGCCCCGGCGCCCCGGGCACGGACGTCGTGCGACTCAAGGCGTCCGGCCTGGAGGTCGTCACGATGGGTGTCGGCGCGGGGCGGGGCGAGGCGCCGACCGGTCACCGCTGCGTCCGGCTCAGCGACCCCGGCGCCGGGCGGCACGTCGAGGTGGTGGTGGCCGACGGCGTCGTCGTCGGGGCGACGTGCGTGGGTGCCGGCTCCGTCGCGGCCTCCCTCACCGCTGCGTACACCCGGCGCACCCCCACCCCGCGGGACCCCGCCTACCTCCTGCTCGGTCCGCTGGCCGGTGCGGGTGACGCCGCGTCCGACCCGTCGCCGACGCTCATGCCGGACCGCACGACCATCTGCCGCTGCAACGGGGTCACCAAGGGCGACCTGGTCGGGCACTGGCGTGCGGGGGCTCGCACGGTCGAGGAGGTCGCCCACGCCTCGCGCGCGACGACCGGGTGCGGCGGCTGCACCGACGCCGTGTGCGGCATCCTCGAGTGGCTGCACCGGACCGACCCACCGGCCGGCCCCGACCGTGACGGCGCCCCGCCACCCGCCGATGCGCCCGCGCGCCCCGTCCTCGCGGCCGGGGCGGCCGCGGCCGGCCCGCACTGAGCCGCGGCCGACGCCCTACACCAGCGAGTCGCGCCAGGCCGCGTGCATGGCGGCGAACCGGCCGCTGCCGCCGACGAGCTCGGCCGGGGTGCCGTCCTCCACGACCCGCCCGTCGGACATCACGAGCACGCGGTCGGCGATGGCGAGCGTGGAGAGGCGGTGCGCGATGATCACGGCCGTCCGGTCGGCGAGCAGGGTCTGCAGGCCGTGCTGCACGAGCCGCTCCCCGGGATGTCCAGCGAGCTGGTGGCCTCGTCGAGGATGAGCACCGCGGGGTCGGCGAGGAACGCCCGGGCGAACGAGATGAGCTGGCGCTGCCCGGCCGAGACGCGCCCGCCGCGCTTGTTGAGGTCGGTGTCGTAGCCGTCGGGCAGCGCGGTGATGAAGTCGTGCGCGCCCACGGCCCGGGCCGCCCGGACGATCTCCTCGTCGGTCGCGGTCGGCCTCGCGAGCGCGATGTTGTCCCGGACGCTGCCGGAGAACAGGTACGCCTCCTGGGTCACCATGACGACGGCGCGGCGCAGGTCCGCCGTGGGGATGTCGCGCAGGTCGACGCCGTCGAGCGTGATCCGGCCGTCCGTGACGTCGTAGAACCGGGACAGGAGCTTGGCGAGCGTGGACTTGCCCGAGCCGGTCTGCCCGACGACGGCGACGGTCTGACCGGCCGGGATGTCGAGGTGGAGGTCCGGCAGGACGGTCGTGCCCGCGGCGTACCCGAAGGCCACGTGGTCGAAGCGGACCGCGCCCGACGCCCGGGGCAGCGGGACCGGACGGGCGGGCTCGCGGATCGTGGGCTCCTCCTCGAGCAGACCGGAGATCTTCTCCAGCGCCGCGGCCGCCGACTGGAACGCGTTGTAGAACATCGCCATCTGCTGGACGGGGCCGAAGAACCGCTTCGTGGCCAGGACGACGGCGAGCAGCACGCCGACGTCCATCGTCCCGTCGAGCACGCGCATCCCGCCGAGCGCGAGCACGGTCGCGGCGGTGAGGTTGCCGATGAGGACGAGCCCCGGGTCGAGCACCCCGTTGAGGCCCATCGCGCGGGCGTTGACCGCCCGGTAGTCCTCGGTCAGCTCGGCGAAGGTGTCGTCGTTGCTGCGCTCGCGCCGGAACGCCTGCACCGCGCGGATCCCGGTCACGGTCTCGACGAAGTTGACGATGAGCCGCGCCGAGGCGACCCGGGAGGTGCGGTAGTACAGCTGCGACCGCTTCCGGAACCACCGCGTGAGGAGGTAGACCGGCACGACGGCGACGCCGAGGACGAGCCCGCTGCGCCAGTCCAGCGCGAACAGCGTGATCCCGGTGAAGACCATGAACAGCGCACCCTGGACCAGTGCGGTCAGCCCGGAGTCCAGCAGCTCGCGCACCGCCTCGAGGTCCGACGTCTGCCGGGAGATGATCCGCCCGGACGTGTACGACTCGTGGAACTCCAGGCTCAGGCGCTGGGTCTGGCGGAACACCCGCCGGCGCAGGTCGAGCAGCACGGCCTGGCTCACCCGGGCCGCGACGCGGATGTACCCGGCGGTGCACGCACCCGCGAGCACCGCCGCCGCGACGTAGGCGGCCCCGACCAGAACGGTGCGCGTCCAGTCGCCGTCCCGCGCCGCCGGCAGCGCCTCGTCGATCCCCAGGGCGATGAGCGGCGGCCCCGCGACGCGCGCGGCCTGCGCGACCACGACGAGGACGACGGCGAGGGCGAAGTCCGGGCGTCGTGACTCGAGCAGCGAGGACAGCAGGCGCAGCGAGCGCCGGCGGATGCTGCGTGACTGCCGGCGGTCCGGGTCGCTGTTCTCCTCGTCCGCGACCCCGAAGCCCGCGAGCGCGCGGGGGTCCGGATGCGTGGCCGCCCCGGCCTGCGCGGCGTCGGCGGCGCGCGCGGACGCGGTGGCCGGCGCGGCGTCGACCGGCTCGGTGACGGACGTCCGACGTGCTCTCACACCCGCACCTGCGCCATCTGCTCGCTCTCCGCCAGGCTGGAGATGACGTAGCGGTAGTGCTCGTGCGTGGCGACGAGCTCGGAGTGGGTCCCGACCGCGCTGATCCGGCCCTCCTGGAGGACCGCCACCCGGTCGGCCAGCGCGACGGTCGACGGCCGGTGCGCGACGACGAGTGCCGTGGTGCCCTCGACCTCGCGCCGCAGCGCCGCGGTGACGAGCTCCTCGGTCGAGACGTCGAGCGCCGAGAGCGGGTCGTCGAGCACGAGCACGCGGGGGCGCGCCGCGATGGCGCGGGCGACCGCGAGCCGCTGACGCTGGCCCCCGGACAGCGCGAGCCCCTCCTCCCCGATCTGCGTGTCGACGCCGTGCGGCAGGTCGTGGACGAACTGCGCCTGCGCGACGGCGAGCGCGCGCTCGAGGTCCGCGTCGGTGCGCGCGGACGGTGGCGCACCGAGCAGCACGTTCGCCCGGACGGTGTCCGAGAACAGGGTGGCGTCCTCGAACGCGACCGCGACGAGGCTGCGCAGGTCACCGCGCGTCATGTCCCGCACGTCGACGCCGTCGATGCGCACGCTGCCGGCCGTCACGTCGTAGAGCCTCGGGACGAGCATCGCCATCGTCGTCTTGCCCGCACCGGTGAGCCCGACCAGCGCCATCGTCTCCCCGGCGCGGATCTCGAGGTCGACGCCGTCGAGCACGCCACCCGGCCCGGCAGCGCCGTCGTGCCGGAAGCGCACGTCCGAGAAGGTCAGTGCACCCCGCGCGGTCGGTCGGCCGTCCGCGTCCCGCGGCAGCTCGACGGGACGGGCCGGGTCGGCGACGTCGTTGACGGTGTCGACGACCTCGAAGTGGCGGTCCACGGCGGTCTTGGCGGTGAGCGTCATCGACAGCAGCTGACCGACCTGCTCCACCGGGGAGTTGACGACCGAGGCGGTCGCGAAGAACGCGGCGAGCGCCCCCACGTCGAGCTGCCCCTGCGTGACCCGGAAGATCCCCCAGAACAGGCACACCCCGAGGACGACCTCGGGGATCGTCGACAGCGCGAACGAGATGGTCGACAGCGTGCGGGCCTTGCGCAGCTCGGTGTCCCGCAGCGTGCCCGCCTGCTCGGCGAACCCGGAGAGGGCGTGGTTGCCGCGGCCGAACGCCTTGAGCACCCGGATCCCGTGGACCGACTCCTCGACGGTCGTGGCGAGGTCGCCCGCCTGGTCCTGGCTGAGCCGGGAGATGACCCGGTACCGCCGCGAGAACCGGAAGCTCAGCACGACGACGGGGACGGCGCCGAGGAGGTACACCAGGCCGAGCGGACCGCCGAGGGAGATCATGAGCGCCGCGCCCACGAGGATGGTCGTGGTGTTCACGACGAGCATGACGATGCCGTAGGACAGCCAGCGGCGCAGCAGCCCCAGGTCGGACATGGCCCGCGACAGCAGCTGACCGCCCGGCCAGTGGTCGTGGAAGCCCACCGGCAGGTCCTGCAGGTGGGCGAACAGCGTGCGCCGCAGACGTGCCTCGACGTGCGTGCCGGGGACGAGGATAAAGGCGCGACGCGCGAAGATCAGCCCGGCCTCGAGGACCCCGAGCGCGAGGACCGCGCCGACCGCGGCCCACAGCCCGGACCGGTCGCCCGACTGCGCGTCGAGCAGCGTCCCGTCCACGAGGTGCTCGAGCACCTGCGGGACGGCGAGTGCGGCGAGGCTGGCCCCGAGCGCGCAGAGCATCCCGGCGACCAGCCGCGGGAGCACGGGGCGGACGAAGGGCCCCAGGCGCCGGAAGGTCGAGACCGTCGAGACGACGGGGGCACCGCCGTCACGGCGGGGTGGGGTGACCGGTCTGTCCGAGGACGGCATGAGAGGGCGTCGATCCTCCGCGCTCAGGGGTGTGGCCGCGCTCCGGTGCGGGCGGCCGACGACAACGCTAGCCCCGGTCAACCGGGGGCGCGCGACGGGTCCGCCCCGTGGTCGCCCGGCACGAAGGGCCCGGATCCGTGTGGATCCGGGCCCTTCGTGGTCGGTGCCGGCCGTCAGCCGGCTGCGCCGGTCGGCGTCCGCCGGCCGTCAGCCGAGCTGCGGCATCGTGCCGGTGTCGCCGAGCGAGGAGGCGGGCGGCGCGGGCGGGACGTCGACGCCCGAGCCGGGCGTCCCCTTCGCGCCGATGCCCACGGGCTCGAACGTCCGGTCGCCCTTGGGCTCGCCCCGGAAGGTGAACTCACCGAGCAGGCCCTCGCCGACGGCGTCGACCACGACCTTCTGGCCCGCGTGCAGCTCGCCGAAGAGGATCTTCTCGGAGAGCTGGTCCTCGATGTCGCGCTGGATCGCGCGACGCAGCGGACGGGCGCCGAGCACCGGGTCGTAGCCCTTCTCCGACAGCAGCTTGCGGGCCGCCGGGGTGATCTCGATGGACATGTCCTTGTCGGCCAGCCGCTGGTCGAGCTTGGCGATCATCAGGTCGACGATCGCGAAGATCTCGGGCTGCGACAGCTGCGGGAACACGACCACGTCGTCCACGCGGTTGAGGAACTCCGGCCGGAAGTGCTGCTTGAGCTCGTCGTTGACCTTGGCCTTCATGCGCTCGTACGACGTCGACAGGTCGCCGCCGGCCTGGAAACCGGTCTGCACGCCCTTGGCGATGTCCCGGGTCCCGAGGTTGGTGGTCATGATGATCACGGTGTTCTTGAAGTCGACCACCCGACCCTGGGAGTCGGTCAGGCGACCGTCCTCGAGGATCTGCAGCAGCGAGTTGAAGATGTCCGCGTGCGCCTTCTCGACCTCGTCGAACAGGACGACCGAGAACGGCTTGCGACGCACCTTCTCGGTGAGCTGGCCACCCTCGTCGTACCCGACGTAGCCGGGGGCGAGCCGAACAGCCGCGAGACCGTGTGCTTCTCGGAGAACTCGCTCATGTCGAGCTGGATGAGCGCGTCCTCGTCGTCGAACAGGAACTCCGCGAGCGCCTTGGCGAGCTCGGTCTTCCCGACGCCGGTGGGGCCGGCGAAGATGAACGAGCCACCGGGACGCTTCGGGTCCTTGAGCCCGGCCCGGGTGCGACGGATCGCCTGGGACAGCGCCTTGATGGCGGCGTCCTGACCGATGACCCGCTTGTGCAGCGCGTCCTCCATGTGGAGCAGGCGCGAGCTCTCCTCCTCGGTGAGCTTGAACACCGGGATGCCGGTCGCGATGGCGAGCACCTCGGCGATCAGGTCCTCGTCCACCTCGGCGACGGAGTCCAGGTCACCGGACTTCCAGGCCTTCTCCTTCTCGATCCGCTTGAGGCCGAGCTGCTTCTCGGTGTCGCGCAGGCGCGCGGCCTTCTCGAAGTCCTGCTCGTCGATCGCGGACTCCTTGTCCCGGCGCGCCTCGGCGATCTGCTCGTCGAGGTCCCGCAGCTCCGGCGGAGCCGTCATGCGGCGGATGCGCAGGCGGGCGCCGGCCTCGTCGACCAGGTCGATCGCCTTGTCCGGCAGGAAGCGGTCGTTGACGTAGCGGTCCGCGAGCGTCGCGGCCGCCACGAGCGCCCCGTCGGTGATCGAGACGCGGTGGTGCGCCTCGTAGCGGTCGCGCAGGCCCTTGAGGATCTCGATGGCGTGCTTGAGGTTCGGCTCCGAGACCTGGATGGGCTGGAACCGGCGCTCGAGGGCCGGGTCCTTCTCGACGTACTTGCGGTACTCGTCGAGGGTCGTGGCACCGATGGTCTGCAGCTCGCCGCGCGCCAGCATCGGCTTGAGGATGCTCGCGGCGTCGATGGCGCCCTCGGCGGCACCCGCCCCGACGAGGGTGTGGATCTCGTCGATGAACAGGATGATGTCGCCGCGGGTGCGGATCTCCTTGAGGACCTTCTTCAGCCGCTCCTCGAAGTCACCGCGGTAGCGGCTGCCGGCCACGAGCGCACCCAGGTCCAGCGTGTAGAGCTGCTTGTCCTTGAGCGTCTCGGGCACGTCGCCGCGCACGATGTCCTGCGCGAGGCCCTCGACGACGGCGGTCTTGCCGACGCCGGGCTCGCCGATGAGGACGGGGTTGTTCTTGGTGCGGCGGGACAGCACCTGCATGACCCGCTCGATCTCCTTCTCGCGACCGATCACCGGGTCGAGCTTGGTGTCGCGAGCGGCCTGGGTGAGGTTGCGCCCGAACTGGTCGAGCACCGCGGAGCCCGCCGGCTGCCCCTCGGCCGGGCCGCCGGCCGCGACCGGCTCCTTGCCCTGGTAGCCCGAGAGGAGCTGGATGACCTGCTGGCGCACGCGGTTGAGGTCGGCGCCGAGCTTGTTGAGGACCTGGGCGGCGACGCCCTCGCCCTCGCGGATCAGCCCGAGCAGGATGTGCTCGGTCCCGATGTAGTTGTGGCCGAGCTGCAGGGCCTCGCGCAGCGAGAGCTCCAGCACCTTCTTGGCGCGCGGGGTGAAGGGGATGTGACCGGACGGCGCCTGCTGGCCCTCGCCGATGATCTCCTGCACCTGCGAGCGCACGGCGTCGAGCGAGATCCCGAGGGACTCCAGCGCCTTGGCGGCGACACCCTCACCCTCGTGGATCAGACCCAGGAGGATGTGCTCGGTGCCGATGTAGTTGTGGTTGAGCATCCGCGCCTCTTCCTGGGCGAGGACGACCACCCGGCGGGCTCGGTCGGTGAATCTCTCGAACATGTGCACTCCTCACGAGCGGCGTGCAGCCGGGCGTGGGAGCCCGGCCTGGGTCAGCGTGTTGACCAGGCTAACCGCGGGGACCCACGCGGACTGCCCGTGTTCGCCGCAGGCGTGACGCCCCCGGGACGCGGTCACGGCGCGGTCACCACGCGGTCACCAGGCGATCACGCGAGGTGTCACCCGCGGCGCGCGGCGTCAGGCCTCGAGCAGCAGCGTGACCGGGCCGTCGTTCACGAGCTCGACGGCCATGTCCGCGCCGAACACGCCGGTCGCCACGGTCAGCCCACGGGCGCGCAGCGCGTCGACGACGGCGGCGACGAGCGGCTCTGCGACGGGTCCGGGGGCGGCGGCGTTCCAGGTCGGTCGGCGTCCCTTGCGGGTGTCGCCGAGGAGCGTGAACTGGCTGACCACGAGCACCGGCGCGCCGAGGTCGACCGCCGAGCGCTCGCCGCGCAGCACCCGCAGCTCGGCGACCTTGCGGGCGATGGTCGCGACCTGCTCCGCGCCGTCGTCGTGCGTGACGCCGACCAGCACGAGCAGCCCCGGCTCCGTGATCCGGCCGACCACCTCGCCGTCGACCGTCACCGACGCGCGGGTGACCCGTTGGACGACCGCCCTCACGCGCCGTCCGGCGGGCCGAAGGTGGGCAGCACGGCGCCGACCGGCCGGCCGTGGCCGAGGACCGGGGTGCGGGCCGCGGCCCGCACGGCCTCGCCGTCCGCGCCCGCGAGGGCGAGCGCCGCACCGAGCACCGCCGCACGCGGCCGGTCGCCGCCGTCGAGCACCTTGAAGGCGACGGCGCCGCCGTCCGGCAGGCCGGCCGCGTAGACGCCGTCGGCGCCGTCCTTGGCCACGAGGCCGGGGTGCGCGCGCATGAACCGGGTGACGTCCCGGCCCGTCCCGCCCACGAGCTCGGGGTGGCCCGACATCGCCGCGGCGACCCGGGCGGAGGCGCTGCCGGGCCCCCGAATCGGGGCGACGGCGATCGCGCCGAACGCACGGGCCAGCCCCGCAGCGTCGTCGAGAAGAGGGCGCGCCGCAGCCGTCCACGCCTGCGTGGTCGACGGCGACGCCGGTGGCCGCCGCGACCCGGGCGCGGACCGCGCGCTGCAGCGGGTGCTCGGGGTCGAGGTAGTCGGCGGTGGGCCAGCCGGCGGCGACGCACGTCGCGAGCATCGCGGCGTGCTTGCCCGAGCAGTTCTGCGCGAGGGCCTCCGGCCCGCGGCCGGCGACCTGCCAGGCCAGCGCGGCGGCCGGGTCGAGCGGCAGCGTCGGGGTGTTGCGCAGGTCGGCCTCGGTCAGCCCGGCACCGTGCAGCACCGACCGGACGACGTCGAGGTGGACCGGCTCGCCGGAGTGGCTCGCGCAGGCGAGGGCGAGCGGGGCGCCGTCGAGACCGGCGCCGGCGTCCAGCAGCGCGAGCGCCTGCAGGGGCTTGAGCGACGAGCGTGCCCAGATGACGGCGTCCGGGTCACCCAGGGCGAGGCGGGTCCCACCGTCCGGCCCGAGCACGACGAGGTGGCCCAGGTGCACGGACTCCACGAGGTCGCCGCGGGTGACGCGGGCGAGCGGGACGGCGCGCGTGGCGACGTCAGCGGTGGTGGTGATGGAGGTGGTGGTCACCGGCCGGTCACCAGCCGCTGCGCGGCCCCGACGGTCCCCCGCGGGGGCCGCGCCGACCCGAGTAGGGCGCCACCGCCGGCCGGACGTCGGCCAGGTAGATGCCGGCGATGACCGCGCTGCCCAGCGTGAAGAGCGACAGCCCGCCCGCCCCCAGCGGGGGCAGGGCGATGAAGGTCAGCGCGGTCGCGACCCCGGTGAGCACGAGCCAGAACTTCTTCGTGCGCTTGCCGGCGCTCGTGAAGGCCGCCGCGGGCCGGGAGCCCGCGTCCACGAGGGACCACACGGACAGCCCGAAGGCGACGAGGCC
The DNA here is from genome assembly GCF_031582905.1 of Cellulomonas sp. ATA003. NCBI lineage: Bacteria > Bacillati > Actinomycetota > Actinomycetes > Micrococcales > Cellulomonadaceae > Cellulomonas > Cellulomonas sp. ATA003. The sequence goes on along the minus strand of NZ_CP133990.1, from coordinate 137,649 downwards.
CACGGCCAGGTAGACGAGGCTCTGCGCAGCAGCGATCGAACTCACGTGCCGAGGGTACGAGACATGTGGCGATCCGACGTCCGCGGGTCGCCCGGACGCCGGGTCGAACCGGGTCGGGTCGGGCCGGTCGGTCGGGCTGCGGCGCCGGCCGGACCCTGCGGTCAGATCTCCGGCAGCAGCGCCCGCGCCACCGCCGGGTCGGCTCCGGCGACCTCGAGGAGGTCCACGACCAGCGACCGCAGCAGCAGCACGACGCTCTGCACCTGCCAGTCGTCGGGGGCGAGCACGAAGGGGTCCATCCGGACCGCGATGGCCTCCAGGGTCCGGCGCGGAGCGTCGAGGCCCGCCCCGGCCCCGAACGCCTCGGCGAGCGCCTCGGTCGCCGAGCCGAGCTCCTCGAGCACGAGCGCGAGGCCCTCCACCCGGTGCGGTCCCTGGCACAGCGGACCACAGCGGCGGGCGATGACCCGTGCGTTGCGCAGCGCGCGGTCCCCGAGCGCGGACGCCGTCTGCAGCGCGGTCAGCTCGTCGCGGTGCCGCAGCCAGCGCGGGGACACCCGCGCCATGTCCCGCGCCCCGAGCGCGACGGCGCGCCACTCGTCGAACGCCGGCTGGGACGCCCGCCCGCGCAGCAGCGCGTCCTCGACCTCGTCGACGCTGCCGGCGCGCAGCCCACGCACGAGCTGCCCCAGCGTCGCGACGAGCTCGAGCAGCGCGGCGCGCGCCGCCCGGCGCGGCAGCCGGCGCGGGTCGCCCGGGGTGAGCGCGGCGACGGCGACCGCGACCGCACCGCCGACCAGCGCGTCCGTCCAGCGGCCGAACGCGCCGCCGCTCGCGACGGACGCCGGGAGCCCGACGACGACGATCGCCTGCACGCCGGACTGGGTCGCGAGCATGCCGCCGCGGTCGAGGAAGCGGCCGACGGACGCCGCCAGCACGAGCGCCAGGCCGATCTGCCACCACCCGGCACCGATGAGGTGGGCCAGCAGGTCGCCGAGCGCCACCCCGATCGCGACGCCGATCGCGAGCTCGGCCACCTTGCGCAGCTGTCGGGTCTGGCTGAAGCCGAGCGCGATCCACGCCGAGACCGGCGCGAAGAACGGGTAGGGGTGGTCGAGCCCGTAGCGCGCGATCGCGTACGACCCACCGGCGGCCACCCCGGCCTGGAGGATCGCCACGGCCGAGCCCCGGACGCGCGAGACGCCCTGACGCACCCGCGCACGCAGCCGCACCGACCGCCGGCGCGGCACCGGCACCGCGTACGCGGTGCTCACGGGCGGCTCACCGGCTGCTCACCGGGCGCTCACAGGCTCGGTCGGTGCCCCAGGCCCCGGGCCACCGGGCGCCGCTGCGCCGGCCGGTCGACCGAGACGCCCTCACCGGGCACGACGACCTCCTGGCCGGCGGCGATCGCGCCACCGTCGCAGTCCACCTCGAGGTCGACGTCCTCCGGGGTGCTGCGCTTGACGACCGCGAGCGCGATCGGGCCGAGCTCGTGGTGGCGCGCGACGGTCGTGACGGCACCGACAACGCGGTCGCCGGCGCGGACCTCGGCGCCGCGCTCGGGCAGCAGGTGCCCGGAGCCGTCCAGGTGCAGCATCACGAGCCGGCGCGGCGGGCGGCCAAGGTTGTGCACGCGCGCGATCGACTCCTGACCGCGGTAGCAGCCCTTGTCCAGGTGCACCGCGGTGCGCAGCCAGTCGAGCTCGTGCGGGATCGACCGGTGGTCGACCTCGGTGGCCGCCCGCGGGCGCCACGCCTCCACGCGCAGCGCCTCGGCGGCCCAGGTGCCGGCAAGGCGCCAGCCCGCCGCCTCCCGCTCGGCGACCGCGGCGACGAGGTCGGCGCGCGGGACGAGCACGAGCCGCCAGGGACGGTCCGCACCGGGGTGGTCGGCGTCGTCACGGCCGTAGCGCGTCCCGCCGGGCAGCGTCCGCGGCCACGGGTCGCACCACGTGACCGGCTCGCCCTCGACGCCCTCGGACGCGACCGGCTCGCCGAGCGTGGCCCAGTCGGCGGAGACGTCGGTGACCTCGACGCGGAGCATGAACCGCATGCGGTCCAACCAGGCCGCGAGCGGCGCCGCCCCCGGGCCCTCGGTGAGCAGCCAGGTCGCCTCGCCGTCGTCGACGACGCCCGCGGCGTGCTCGATGTGGCCCTGCGGGCTCAGCACGAGCAGCTCGGTGGACACCCGCGGCGGGAGGCCGAGCAGGGTCTGGGACGTGATCGAGTGCAGCCAGCTGAGCCGGTCCGGCCCCTCGACGCGGACGACACCGCGGTGGGAGAGGTCGACGACGGCGCCACCGGCCGCGAGCGCACGCTGCTCGGCCGTCGGGTCGCCGAGGTGCCACGCGACGCCGTCGTCGACGCCGGCGGCCGCGACGGCACCGCGGCGCCCGAGCAGGGGCTCGCCATGTCACGCCTCCTGACGGGTCAGACGCGCGGACGCGTACGTCTGCATGGGGTGGCCGAACGCGGCGAGGTCCCACGCCCACATCAGCTCGCCGTTGACCAAGCCGTAGAGCCGCTTGGCGGCGGCGACCTCGGCGGCGGTGGACGTGCGGGCGATGAGGTCGCTGACCAGGTCGATGCGGCCGTTGCCGACGGCCCCGACGTACACGCCGACGTGCCCGGCGGGGTCCGCCATGAGGACCTCCACCGGGTACTGGTTCTCGCTCAGCCCCGCGGGACGCTCGGAGGAGATCCGCCAGAACCCGGACTCCGTCGACCACACCGGGCCGTCGTCGGGCGACGCGCCGCCACCGGCGCCCGACCCCGCGGGCTCGGGCACCACGCCGCCCGCGGTCCGCAGCGGCTCGGCCTCGCCCGAGGCGCCCGGAGCGGCCGGGTCCGGCGCGGCGCCGGCGGCGTCGTCCCCGGTGAGCGCGGCGGCGTCGTCGGGCACGACGACGAGACGGATGGTCGAGGTGTAGCGCAGGTACGGCCCGCCGTCGTGGTCGAACTCGACGTCCTGGGTGAACGCCGCCTCCTCGATCCCCGGGTAGCCGACGACGCCCTCACCGCGCCACCGGCCGACCAACCAGGCCAGCGGGTACACCTCGGGTGCGAGACCGTCGGGCAGGGAGAACGCCATTCGCGGGAGCCTTCCGTCAGCGCAGGCGGCGACCAGCCGCCCCCTGCGGTCGTGCGGTGAGGTCAGCGCTCAGGTCAGCGCTGACCCTTGTACAGGCGCAGGATCACCAGGCCGGCGATCCAACCGATCGCGATCGTCGCGGCGACCAGCAGGCCGATGAAGAGGATCTCGAGCGCGTGCGTGGACATGGGGGTGAGCCTACCGACCGCGCGACGCCCGGGCGTCGCGAGTGGTCGACACCACAGCGCCCGCAGGGCCGCCGGCACCCCGCGCCGGCACGCGCTCAGCCGACGAGGACGCGCGCGACCACGTAGACGACGACGCCGGTGACGGTCACCGGCAGGACGGCACCGGCGACGGCGGGCCACCGGTCGCCCGTCGTGGGCAACCGGTCGAACAGCCGGTGCAGCGTCGCGACGAGGACCCCGACGGCGAGCCCGATGAGACCGCCCGCGAGCGGGTCGACGTCCGGCACGAGCGCGGCGGCCCCTGCCCCTGCCCCGGCGGCCGCGACGACCGTGACGACCGCGGACAGCCAGCCCCTCAGGCGCACCGCGGAGACCACCGAGCCCACCGCGAGCGCGAGCGCCCCCGTCACGACGACCTCCTCCCCGGCGGTCGTCCGGCCGGCCGCGACCCACCCGGCGACCGAGGCCGCGACGAGCACACCGGACACCACCGCGGCGACCGACTCCACAAGCCGCTCGCGGCCGTCCCGTCGCACGAGCTCGCGGACGAAGGCGAGCACGATCGCCAGCGCGAACACCTCGGGCAGCTCACGCAGGTACGGCTCCCCGGTGGTGGCGACGACCGCCGCCACACCGCCGACCCCGCCCAGACCGATGACCACGCCGGCGCCACGACGCGCCGGCGCGTCGGCCAGTGCCGGCCACCCGACCGCGACGGTGATGGCGAGCAGCGCGGCGACGACCACGAGGGCGACCTCACCGAGGAGCGCGGCGCCGGCGACCGCGGCGGCGAGCGCCGCGCTGAGGACCGCGCGGGTGGCGACCGTCATCGGGCGGCGACACCCGTGGACGGGGTCGGGGACGGGCAGGTCAGCAGGGGTCGTCGGAGGGCGAGCACGGCGCGAGTCTCGCAGAACATCGAGCGCGACCGTCGGCGCGGCGCCGCGCGCTACTCTGACGCCCCGCCCCTCGAGGAGGTGACGTGGCAGACCTCCTGCTCCTCACACCGACCGCAGGGGGCTCAGCGCAGGTGCTGCCCGCCCTGGGTCTGCTGTCCCACCGGGTCCGGGTGCTTCCGGTCGAGCCCTCCGCTCTCGTCGACGCGCCGGACTCCGACGTCGTCGTGCTCGACGCGCGCCGCGACCTGGTCACGGCGCGCACCACGTGTCGCCTGCTGCGCGCCACCGGCCTGGCGGTGCCGCTCCTGCTCGTGCTCACCGAGGGCGGCCTCACCGCCCTGACCGCCGAGTGGGGCGCAGACGACATCGTCCTGGAGAACGCGTCGCCGGCCGAGGTCGAGGCGCGCATCCGGCTCGTCATCGAGCGCAGCGCTCGCGAGAGCCTGGACAGCGCACCCCAGGAGATCTCCTCGGGCGAGCTCACCATCGACGCGGGCGGCTACACCGCCCGCCTGCGCGGGCGCCCGCTCGACCTCACCTACAAGGAGTTCGAGCTCCTCAAGTACCTCGTGCAGCACCCGGGCCGCGTGTTCACCCGCGCCCAGCTGCTGCAGGAGGTGTGGGGCTACGACTACTACGGCGGCACGCGCACCGTCGACGTCCACGTGCGTCGCCTGCGCGCCAAGCTCGGGCTCGAGCACGAGGCGCTCATCGGTACCGTCCGCAACGTGGGCTACCGCTACGACGCCCCCAAGGAGCGCCGCGAGCCCCGGGCCGACGCCGCCGACCCGGGCGGCCCGGGCGGCGCGGGCGGCCCGGCCGACCGGGTGACGAGCGCGCGCCGGTCCGGGCTGCCCGACGGCGCGTAGCCGCGACGCCGGCGACGACCCCCGTCCGGGTGTCCCGCTCCGCGGTGGCGACTCGGTAGCCTTCGACGCGATGAGACCGGACAAGCGATGAGCGCCCGATGAGCGCCCGATGACGTCGGACACCAGCACCGTGCTCGTCGACGGACCCTGGGAGCACCGGTTCGTCCCGGCCAACGCCGCTCGCTTCCACGTCGCGGTCGCCGGCCCGGACGACCGGGACACGCCGCTCGTGGTGCTGCTGCACGGCTTCCCGCAGTTCTGGTGGGCGTGGCGGCACCAGCTGACCGCGCTCGCCGACGCCGGCTACCGGGTCGCCGCGATGGACCTGCGCGGCACCGGCGCGTCCGACAAGCCACCGCTCGGCTACGACGTCCCCACCCTCGCCGCCGACGTCGCCGGGCTCGTCCGGTCCCTCGGGGCAGACCGCGCCGTCGTCGTCGGGCACGGGACGGGCGGGACCGTGGCGTGGGCGATGCCGGCCCTGCACCCGGGGGTCACCCGCGGCATCGCCGCGGTGTCCTCGCCGCACCCGGTGCGCCTGCACGCCGCCGTCGCCCGCACCCTGCGCCCCGGTCCGCTGCGGCACCTCGCCTTCTTCCAGCTGCCGGCGCTGCCCGAGCGCGCGATGTCCCAGGGCGACCGGGTCGACCGGGTGCTGCGGGAGTGGAGCGCCCCGGGGTGGCCGGACGCCGCCACCCTGGCCACCTACCGCGCGGCCGCCCAGGTGCCGTTCGCCGCGCACAGCGCGATGGAGCAGCTGCGCTGGCTCGTGCGGTCGACCCCACGCGCCGACGGGCGCCGCTACCTCGAGGCGCTCGACACGCCGGTGCCGGTGCCGGTGCTGCAGGTGCACGGCGCGATGGACCGGTGCCTGCCGCTGGCGACCGCGCGGCTCGACGGGCCGCAGGCGCGGCTGGCGGGCAGCGGGTACCGGTTCGAGGTCGTCGCCGGCGCGGGGCACTTCCTGCCCGAGGAGGCGCCCCGGCGGGTCAACGCGCTGCTCGCCGACTGGCTGCGCGAGGTCGCGCCGGTCCCCGCCGTCGGCCCGTGAGCGCCGTCAGCCCTTGAGCATCGCGGCGGCGCGCACGGGGTCGGTCTCGCCGATGCCCGACGACGGGCAGTCCCGCGCCACGGGGCACGCGCCGCACGCGGGGTTGCGGGCGAAGCACGTGCGGCGCCCGTGGAAGATCAGCCGGTGGGACAGCATCGTCCACTCGCGCCGCTCGACCAGGCCGCCGACGACGTGCTCGACCTTCACCGGGTCCTCCTCGGCGGTCCACCCCAGCCGCCGCACGACGCGCCCCACGTGGGTGTCGACCGGCAGGCCCGGGACGCCGAACGCGTTGCCCAGGACGACGTTGGCGGTCTTGCGCCCGACGCCGGGGAGCGTGACGAGGTCGTCGAGGCGGCCCGGGACGACGCCGTCGTAGCGCTCGACCAGGGCCTGCCCCAGCCCGATGAGCGACTGCGCCTTGGCGCGGAAGAAGCCCGTGCTGCGGATGACATCCTCGAGCTCGGTGCGGTCCGCGGCGGCGAGGGCGGCCGCGTCCGGGTAGCGCGAGAACAGCTCCGGGGTCACGAGGTTCACCCGGACGTCCGTGGTCTGCGCCGAGAGCACGGTCGCGACCAGCAGCTCCAGCGGCGTGCGGAAGTCCAGCTCGCACCGGGCGTCGGGGTACCGCTCGGCCAGCGTCCGGTTGATGCGCCGCGCGCGCCGCACCAGCGCGAGGCGGGACTCCCGGTCGTCGTCACCCGTCGAGCCTACGACCGCTGCGCCACAGCGGTGACGTGCACGACTCCGGCTCAAGTGCGCGCGCCGGGGCGCCGAAGCAGTGACGTCGACGGGTCACCACCGGCACGTCGACGTGCTGCACGGCGCCCCGGCGTCCGGCACGCGCCCACCCGCGTCCCCGCGCCCGTCCGAGAGGTCCGCCATGACCGTGAGCTCGCCCGACCGACCGGCTGCGCCGCTCCTGACCGGCCCCGTGGACCCCGCGCACCTCCTGCGGGCGCTGCGCGCCGAGCGGTCCCGGGTCACGCACTGGCGCCGGCTGGTGAGGGCCCGCATGGACCTCGCGGTCGCCGCGCTCGTCCTGCCCGAGGCGCTGGGACCCGACGCGGACGTCCCCGACCTGCTCGCACTGGTCGACGCCGTGAGCGCCGGTGGCCCGCAGGGCGAGCTGGACCGCCTGGAGTCGCTGCGTGACCTCGACGCCCGCCTGGCCCGGCACGCCCAGGGTGTCGACCAGGCGATCGAGGCGGCGAGAGGTGGCATGGGGCAGACTGTCCCGAGGACGTGACCCCCGGCACAGTAAGGACGCACGTGGACGACGACGTTGTGCTCTCCGCCCCCTCTTCGCCAACATGGACCGCGAGCAGACGCGGGCACTGCAGGCGTCGATGACGCCGTTCGACCTCACCCGCGGCGAGGTCCTGTTCCACGAGGGCGAGCCGGGTGACCGGCTCTACGTCATCGCGAGCGGCAAGATCAAGCTCGGTCGGCGCTCGAGCGACGGCCGCGAGAACCTCCTCGCCGTCCTCGGGCCGGGCGAGATGTTCGGCGAGCTCTCCCTGTTCGACCCCGGTCCCCGCACCGCCACGGCCAGCGTGGTCGCCGACGCGCACCTGCTCGAGCTCGGTCACCAGGACCTCGTCGACTGGCTGCAGTCCAGCCCGACCGTGGCCAAGCACCTCCTCGAGGCGCTCGCGCGCCGACTGCGCCGGACCAACGAGGCGCTCGCCGACCTCGTCTTCTCCGACGTCCCCGGTCGCGTCGCGAAGGCGCTGCTCGACCTGTCCACGCGCTTCGGCGAGCCGGTCGACGACGGCCTGCGGGTCGCCCACGACCTCACGCAGGAGGAGCTCGCCCAGCTCGTCGGCGCCTCGCGCGAGACGGTGAACAAGGCGCTCGCGGACTTCGCGGCACGCGGCTGGGTGCGGCGCGAGGGCCGCGCGGTCGTCCTGCTGGACATCGACCGGCTCGAGCGCCGCGCGCGCTGACGCACGGCGGGCGTAGCCGGCGCGCGTGGGCCCGGTCGGCTCCGCCGCCCACGCCGGGACGGTCAGCCGGGCGCGCGCCGCGCCGCTGCGGTCAGCGGACCTCGACGACGATCTCCACCTCGACCGGGGAGTCGAGCGGCAGGACCGCGACGCCCACGGCGCTGCGTGCGTGCACGCCCGCGTCCCCGAGCACCTGACCCAGCAGCTGGCTCGCGCCGTTGATCACCGCGGGCTGCCCCGTGAAGGACGGGTCGCTCGCGACGTACCCGGTCACCTTGACGACGCGGACGACCGCGTCGAGGTCCCCGACCAGCGCGTCGACGGCCGCGAGGGCGTTGAGGGCGGCAGTCCGGGCGAGCTCCGCGGCGCGGTCGGGATCGACCAGCCCGGGTCCCACGCCGACCTTGCCGGTGACCGGCAGGACACCGTCCACGAAGGGCAGCTGCCCCGAGGTGTGGACGAGGGCGCCGGACCGGACCGCGGGGACGTACGCGGCGACCGGCGCGGCGACGTCGGGCAGGGTGAGGCCGAGGTCGGCGAGGCGAGCCGCGACGCCGCCTGTCGCGCGCCCGCCGGGGTGGTCCGGCACGTCAGGCCGACGTCGGCCGCTTGAGGTAGGCCACGAGGCCGGCGTCCGGGCCCTGGATGACCTGGACGAGCTCCCAGCCGTCGGAGCCCCACTGGTCGAGGATCGCCTTGGTGGCGTGGATGATCAGAGGAACGGTCGCGTACTCCCACGTGGTGGCCATGGGGTGAGCGTAGTCAGGCGCTCACGGTGGCGTCGTCCGGGGACCGGCCGGCGACCACGAGCACCTCGTGCCACGAGGCGACGTCGGGCTGGCGGCGCAGCAGCGCGCGGCGCTCGCGCTCGGTCATCCCGCCCCACACCCCGAACTCGACCCGGTTGTCCAGCGCGTCGGCCAGGCACTCGAGGCGGACGGTGCAGGCCGCGCACACGCTGCGGGCGGACCGCTGAGCGGCCCCCTGGACGAAGAGGTCGTCGGGTTCCACCGTCAGGCAGGCTCCGCGGCTGGTCCAGTTGACGTCGTCCGTGACGCGCACGGTGCCTCCTCGAGCAAATGGCGACCCCAAGATTGTCGCCCGTGCCGGAAAGGTACCCGTCAATCGTCACCCGCAACAGGAGCCCCACGGGTCAGATCTGGCAACCGTGTGAAGGAGGCGTGCAGGATCGCGGCGCGTCGGGTGGACGACATCGGCCTTCGGCAACGCCCCGCGTAGTCTGATCCAATGCCTTACTCTGCCCACTCGCGGGGCCGCCAGGTCAACCTCTTCCAGGCGCTCGCACTCCTGCTCGCCCTGCTCCTCGTCGCGGGGGTCGGTGGCGTCCTCGCCGCCGGCCTGCTCATGCCGGCCGTCGCCGGCGCCAGCGCGCTGACGGGTGCGACGACGGAGGTCTTCGAGGACCTGCCGACCGAGCTGCGCGAGGAGCCGCTGTCGGAGAAGTCGACGGTGCTCGCGGCGGACGGCACCACGGTGCTGGCGACGTTCTACAACCAGAACCGGATCGTGGTGCCGCTGGAGGCCATCTCGGTCGACATGCAGAACGCGGTCGTCGCCATCGAGGACAAGCGCTTCTTCGAGCACGGCGGGATCGACCCGACGGGCATGCTGCGTGCCGCGGCGAAGAACGTCCTCACCGACGACCTGGAGGGCGCCTCGACCCTCACCCAGCAGTACGTGAAGAACGTGCTCATCGAGTCGGCGACCCGCATGAAGACCCCGGAGGAGCGCGAGGCCGCGATCATCGCGGCTCGCGGGGCGGAGGGCACGGCGGGCGTCAGCCGCAAGCTGCGCGAGGCGAAGCTCGCCATCGCGCTCGAGCAGCAGTACTCCAAATCGGAGATCCTCGGCAAGTACCTCAACATCGCGCAGTTCGGCGCATCGGTGTGGGGCGTCGAGGCAGCCTCCCAGTACTACTTCGGCATCCCGGCGAGCGAGCTCGACTACCTGCGGGCCGCCACCCTCGCCGGGGTCACGCAGAGCCCGGGGCACTGGGACCCGGTGCTGTACCCGGAGAACAACGAGCAGCGCCGCAACGATGTGCTGTGGGTGATGCTCAACCAGGGCTACATCGACCGGGCGCAGTTCGACGCCGGCGTCGCGACCCCGCTGGCCGACTACCTCAACGTGACGCAGACCATGCGCGGGTGCATCAACGCCAACGCGGTCGCGAACGCGGGCTACTTCTGCGACTACGTCACCAAGGTGATCCGCAACAACCCGGCCTTCGGCGAGACCGCGGAGGACCGCATCGACCTGCTGTACCGCGGTGGTCTGACGATCACCACGACGCTGGACCCGGCCAGGCAGGCCATGGCGGACGCCGAGGTGAAGGCCGGCGTCCCCGTCGACGACCCGTCGGGCGTCGCCTCGGCGATCTCCGTGGTCGAGCCGGGCACCGGGAAGATCCTCGCGATGGCGCAGAACCGCATCTACAACAACACCTCCACGGCGGGCCCGCGCGAGACGGCGGTCAACTACAACACCGACTTCGCGTACGGCGGCTCCAGCGGCTTCGCGCCGGGCTCGACCTTCAAGCCGTTCACGCTGGTGCAGTGGCTCAAGGAGGGGCACAGCCTCAACGAGGTCATCAACGCGAACCTGCGGCCGTACAAGATGAGCGACTTCAACTCGACCTGCGGCCGGTTCGTCGGTGAGTACAAGTTCGGCAACGCCGAGGGAAGCGGCGGCGTCATGAGCGTGCTCAACGCCACCAAGAACTCGGTCAACTCGGGCTACATCGAGATGGCCAGCCAGCTGGACATCTGCGGGATCTTCGACACCGCGAAGTCCCTCGGGGTCCACGCACCGGACGGCTCCGACTTCAAGGTGACGCCGGCCAACGTGCTCGGCAGCGACTCCATCGCCCCGCTGACGATGGCGTCCGCGTTCGCCGCCTTCGCGGCGAACGGCACCTTCTGCGAGCCGGTCGCGCTGCTCAGCGTCCGCGACACCGACGGCAACGAGCTGCCGGTCCCGTCCGCGAACTGCCGGGAGGCGATCGAGCCCCGCATCGCCGCGGCGATGAGCTACGCGCTCGGCCACGTCTGGGAGGGCACCGCGAGGGCCTGGGCGGGATCGGGCGCCCGTCGGCGGGCAAGACCGGCACGACGTCGCAGAACGAGCACACCTGGTTCGTGGGCTACACTCCGCAGCTCGCCGCCGCCGTGTGGGTCGGGTACTCCGAGGGCATGATCCCGGTGCAGCGCACGACCATCAACGGCAAGTTCGTGCGGAACGCGTACGGCTCGACCATCGCCGCGCCCACCTGGCAGCGGTTCATGCGCCAGGCGCACGAGGGCCTGCCCGAGGCCGCCTTCCCGGCGCCCGGGGTGCTCGAGGTCGAGGGCCAGCGCGTCACCGTGCCGCGGGTCATCGGTCGCACCGAGGCGCAGGCCCGGGCGACGCTGCGCGACGCCGGGTTCATCGTCCGGGTCGCGAGCGAGCGGCGGGAGGCGAACGTCACTCCCGGACGCGTCGCCTCGACGTCGCCCGGCTCGGGCAGCCGGGTGACCCGCGGCGGCGTCATCACGATCTACCTGTCCAGCGGGCCGGCGCCCGCACCCGCGCCGGAGCCCGAGCCCGAGCCGGGGGACGCCGCGCCGGACGAGGCGACCCCGGACGAGGGCGACTGAGCCGGTGACGTCCCCCGTCGTCCGGGCGGCCGGCGCGCTGACCGTCGCCGGCGCCGCCGCGCTGGCCTGGGCGAGCCTGGTCGAGGTCCGCTGGTACGCGCTGCGGGAGGTGACCGTGGCGGTGCTGCCGCCGGGCCAGTCACCCCTGCGCGTGCTGCACCTGTCCGACCTGCACCTCGTGCCCCGGCAGCAGCGCAAGATCGACTGGGTCCGCGACCTGGCGACCCTGCGGCCGGACCTCGTGGTGGACACCGGCGACAACATGGCGGACACCGAGGCGCTGCCGAGCCTGCTGCACGCGCTCGAGCCCCTGCTCGGCACGCCAGGGGCCTTCGTGCTGGGCTCGAACGACTACTTCGCCCCCCGCCCGAAGAACCCGGCGCGGTACCTGCTGCCCGACGCGCGCCTGCCGCTGCCCGGCGACCCCACGCAGCTGCCCGCGGACGAGCTCGCGGCACGGCTGCGCGAGGCCGGGTGGAAGGACCTCACCAACCGGCGCGACGTCGTGCACACCGACGGACGCACGCTGTCCCTGGTCGGCGTCGACGACCCGCACATGGACAGCGACCGGTTCCCGGACCCCGCACCGACCCCGGCGGCCGACCTGCACCTCGGCGTCACGCACGCGCCGTACACGCGTGTCCTCGACGCGATGCACGCCGACGGCGCCGACCTGGTGCTGGCCGGGCACACCCACGGCGGTCAGCTGGCGGTGCCCGGCTTCGGCGCGCTCGTGACGAACTGCGACCTGGACCGCGGCCGCGTCAAGGGGCTGCACGGCTGGCCCGGACCGCGGCCCGACGCCGCCGGCGGGGACGAGTCGTCGTGGCTGCACGTCAGCGCCGGTCTGGGCACCTCGCCGTACGCACCGGTGCGGTTCGCGTGCCGTCCGGAAGCGACGCTGCTCACACTCGTCGCCCGCTAGGCGTCTCGGTTTCGTGGCACCCTCGCGCGTCGGCTATCCTGAGCAGGCTTCATCGGGGTGTGGCGCAGCTTGGTAGCGCGCCTCGTTCGGGACGAGGAGGTCGTGGGTTCGAATCCCGCCACCCCGACCGGTGAAGGAAGGCCCGTGCTCAGCGGAAACGCTGGCGCGGGCCTTCTGCTTGCCCACGGTCACCCGGGGCAGGGTGACCGGCCGGGTGGCGACGCACGATCCGAGGGAGGACGACCGAGGTGAGCACGGAAGCCTGCCGGACGTGCGGCGCACCCACGCTGCTGCTGGACACGTACAACGGCCAGCGGGAGCGGTTCGACGTCGAGCCGGTGACCAACCCCGCCGCTCCCGAGTCGGTGCGCTGGTACGTCTCGCGCACCCGGGGCGCGGTCCCGGCCACGGTCGCTCGGCGCCCGGTCGGCGAGCCGTTCCTCCTGCGCCACACCTGCCGGCTCACCCGTCAGGGCACCGGGGACGAGGAGCTCCGGGCGCACTCGATCGCGCACTCCACCGGCCCGCGGGTGCCGGACCTCGAGCTGGTCGAGGGATACGAATACTCCTACCGGTGGCCCACGTCGTGGGCGCACGTCGTCCGCGACGAGATGACGCTGTGCGGGGCTCGCAGCGTGCTCGTGCACCTGAGCGAGGCGGAACGACGCCGCCTGCAGACCATGCCGGTGTGCCCCGGGTGCGCCGCACGCTTCCGGGCGCACCTGGAGCGTCGACGCGGGTGACCACCGCACGGCTCGCGGTGACGTGCCGGGCGCAACTGCGCCGCGTCCGGTCGCCCGGCGCCTGAGCGAGGGGCGCCGTCCCGCTCGCCGATCGGTCGGCGAGCGGGACGGCCCAGGGCTCAGGGCCCAGGGCCCAGGGCCCAGGGCCCAGGGTTCAGGGCTCAGGGCTCAGGGCTCAGGGCTCAGGGCTCAGGGCTCAGGGCTCAGATGAGGTTGGCCTCGTCGCCCGGCACGGCGCCGGTCTGCTCGACCGGCAGGTCCGGCGTGCCCGCGGGCTCGACGACGACCGTGTCGGTCACCACCGTGTCGACCGGGGCGGGGTGGCTCACGTCGACGTCGTCGGTGTCGTCCGAGCCCGACCGGGTCGCGGCGACCGCACCGGCCACGGCCGCGGCGGTCAGGCCGACCCCGGCGGCGACGGCGCCCGTGGACACGCCGGCCTTGCCCGAGTCGCCCTGCGAGGCGGCCGCGTCGGCAACGCCGGGGTGCGCGTCCCGGCCGGGGGCGACCGCGCCGAGCCACTCACCGGTCGGGGCGCCCTCGGACTCGATGAATGCCTTGAACCGCTCGAGGTCGCCCTCGGCCTGCTTCTCGACGACGTTCAGCTTGTCCCCGACCGTCTCCACGAGTCCCTCGGGCTCGTACTCCAGGTGCAGGTGCACGTGGGTCTGGTCCGCCCCGGCCGGCTCGAAGGACACCGACCCGGCGTTGGTGGCCCCGGACGTGGCAGCCCACGCGACCTTGCGGTCGGGCACCTGCTCGAGGATCTTCGCCTCCCACTGCCGCTTGACGCCGGCGATCTCGGCGACCCACTCCAGCCGGTCGTCGGTCAGCTGGGTCACGGACGTCACGCCGCTCATGAAGCGGGGAAAGCTCTCGAACTGCGTCCACTGGGCGTAGGCGACGCCCACGGGGACGCCGACGATGATGGACTTCTCGACGGTGGTCGTCATCTGTGCTGAACCTCCTGCGGGGGCGCAGCGCCCCGTGGTCGGTCCGGCGCCACCCTGGGTGCGGCAGCGGCCGGTCGGTGCCGTCGACGCTAGGTCGGCTTCCCCGACCGCGACCGGGCGGTGCCGGAGCGCGCCATGCTTACCGGCGCGAGACGCCCGTGTGCGTCGGCGACCAAGGGCGTCGCCGGGCTCACGGTGGCGTGGGCGCTGCAGGACGCCGGCCTGGCGACGACGGCGCCGGTCGCGTCGGTGTGGCCGGAGTTCGCCGGCGACCCGAGGGCGGTCATCGCGCGGCCTCGGCTCGCCGGGGCGACGCCGCCGAGGGGGCGGCGGGTGCCGGGGCGGCGGGTCGGGCAGGTGCGTGGCGGCCGGGGTGGTGGCCAACGGTCTCTCCTCGTCGTCGAGGTCGGGGCACGTGGTGTGCCGTGTCCCGACGACGGTAGGAGGGTGCGGATGCCGGCGGCGTCCACCATCAGCCAGTGGCGAGATCTGAACACGCCGCGCCGGCATCCGGGGCGACGTCGTGCCGCCGCAGGCGCCACGCGGGCTCCCGGCGCGGGTTGGGCTCGAGGACGGACCAGCGGCCGTTGCCCATCGCGTAGACGCCGAACCACTCCCCCGGCGTCATGCCGAGCAGCGCCGCCATCGCGGTCGACAGCGCCCCGCCGTGGCCGACGACCACGAGCGTCCCGCCGTCCGCGACGCATCCGACCGCGTCCGTGACGGCGGCGGCCACCCGGTGCCCGACGGCGGCGCGCGCCTCGGCCGCCATCTCGACCGGCTCGTCGCCGCGGCGCCACGCGGCGTACGCGTCGGGCCAGGTGGCGGCGATCCGGTCGCCGGTCAGGCCCTCCCACGCGCCGAAGTCGCGTTCGCGCAGTCGCGGGTCGGTGCGCAGCGGCGCGCCGGACGCGTGCGCGAGCACGCGGGCGGTGTCGTGCGCCCGGCGCAGGTCGGACGACAGCACGAGTGCGGGCGCGGGGTCGCGCAGCGTCGCCGCGGCGGCCACGGCCTGCCGCTGCCCGACGTCGTCCAGGGGGACGTCCGAGCGGCCCTGGAGCCGGCCGGTGTCGTTCCAGGCGGTGCGCCCGTGCCGCAGCAGGACGAGGCGGCCGGCGCTCACCGGTCGCGGTCCGCGAGCGCCAGCACGCGACGCGCCTGCTCGACCATCGCGACGTCGAGGAACGTGCCGTCGGGCAGGACGACCGTCCCCCGCCCGACCGTCGTCGCGGCGGCGACCCCGTCCACGACCGCAGCGGCGCGCTCGACCTCCTCGGCGGACGGCCGGAACGCCGCCACGATGACGTCGAGCTGCGCGGGGTGGATCGCGGTGCGGCCGAGGAAGCCGAGCGCACGGCCGGCCAGGCACGACTCGCGCAGCCCCTCGGGGTCGCCCACCCGGGTGTAGGCGGACATCGCCGGGGCCGGCAGACCCGCCGCCCGGGCCGCGACGATGACCCGCGAGCGCGCGTAGAGCAGGCCCGCGTCGCCGGTCAGGCCGAGGTCGGACCGCAGGTCGGCCTCGCCGAGGCCCAGCCCGGCGACGTCGGGGCTCGCGGTCGCGAGGTCGAAGGCGCGCTCGACCCCGAGCGCCGACTCGAGCAGCAGGTGCAGCCCCCGACCCGGCGCCGAGGCGGCGAGCGTCCGGACGTCGTCGACGTCGACGACCTTGGGCACGCGCAACCCGACGCCGAGCGGCAGGTCGGCGACCGCGGCGACGTCGTCGAGCGCCCACGGCGAGCCCAGCGCGTTGACCCGTACCTGGACCGGCCGGTCGGTGGCGGCGACGGCCTCGACGGCGGCCGCCCGGGCGACGTCCTTGCGGTCGGGCGCGACGGCGTCCTCCAGGTCGACGATGACGACGTCCGCGGTGGAGGCGAGCGCCTTGGCGATGCGCGCGGGCTGGTCGCCGGGGACGTAGAGCAGCGTGAGCACCGGGCGCCCGGCGGGCGCCGTCACACCGCACCGCCGGCGCGCAGGGCGGTGATCGCGTCGGTGTCGTACCCGAGCTCGCCGAGCACGGCGTCGGTGTCCGCGCCCGGCACCCGGCCGGTGAACCCGAGCACCGGCCGGTCCCGGGACAGCCGGAACAGCGGCCCCTGCATGGCCATGTCCCCCAGGTCGTCGTCGTGGACCCGACGGATGGTGCCGAGGGCCTCGAACTGGGGGTCGGCCATGATGTCCTGCGCGTCGTAGACGGGTGCGACCGCGGCCTGCGCCTCCTCGAACGCGGCGACCACCTCGTCGCGCGTGCGG
This sequence comes from Cellulomonas sp. ATA003, assembly GCF_031582905.1. Classification (NCBI taxonomy): domain Bacteria; kingdom Bacillati; phylum Actinomycetota; class Actinomycetes; order Micrococcales; family Cellulomonadaceae; genus Cellulomonas; species Cellulomonas sp. ATA003. The sequence goes on along the minus strand of NZ_CP133990.1, from coordinate 121,066 downwards.
CGGGCGATCCAGGCCCCGACGGCGTCGTCGAACTCGTCGGCGTGGGCGGCGCGCTCCGCGCCGGACGCGAACCACGGCTCCGCGGCGAGGTCGGGCCGGCCGACCAGCGTCATCACCCGCTCGGCGATGCTCTGCGCGCTCGTCGACACCGCGACCCACAGGCCGTCGGCGGTCCGGTAGGTGTTGCGGGGCGCGTTGTTCGCCGACCGGTTGCCGGTGCGGGGCTGCGTGGTCCCGAGCTGATCCCAGCGGGTGATCTGCGGGCCGAGCATCGCGAGGATCGGCTCGATGATCGCGAGGTCGACCACCTGCCCGAGCCCGGTGCGCTCGCGGGCGTGCAGCGCGACCATGACGGCGTAGGCGGTCGCGAGCGAGGCGACGCCGTCTGCCAGCCCGAAGGGTGGCAGCGTGGGCGGGCCGTCCGGCTCGCCGGTCATCGCCGCGAACCCGCTCATCGCCTCCGCGAGCGTCCCGAAGCCCGGCCGGCGCCGGTACGGGCCGACCTGGCCGAAGCCGGTGACGCGCGCGAGCACGAGACCCGGGTTCACCGCGGCGAGGCGGTCGGGCCCGAGGTCCCAGCGCTCGAGCGTGCCGGGGCGGAAGTTCTCGATGACGACGTCGGCCGTCGCGGCGAGCCGGGTGAACACCCTCTGCCCGGCGGGCACGGACAGGTCCAGGGTGACCGTGCGCTTGTTGCGGCCGAGGGTCTTCCACCACAGGTTGTGCCCGTCGCGCGAGGGGCCGTGCCCGCGGGACGGGTCGGGTCGCCGCGGGTGCTCGACCTTGATGACCTCCGCCCCCATGTCCCCCAGGTGCATCGCCGCCATCGGCCCGGCGAACAGGGTCGAGACGTCCAGCACCCGCAGCCCGGCCAGCGCGCCGGCGTCGTGGTCGTGGTTTCGCCCGTGGTCGGTCATCGGTCCTCCCAGCAGCAGCGGAACCCGATGCTCGCCGAGCGCTCGACGCCCAGCCCGGGCAGCAGGTACTTCGCGGTGAACTCGGGCCCGCGCACCCCGCCGTCGAAGTACCAGTGGGACCCGGTGCTGACGTGGTCGGCGCCGCCCTTGAGCATGACGAACCGGGTGCGGCCGTCGGTGTGCTCGCTCTCGGTCCAGCTCCACACCGCCGGGGTGCGGCGCCGGAACCCGGGGAGCGCGGCGGCGAGCTGCCACTCGTCCTCGGTGGGCAGCCGCCCGCCGACCCACGCCGCGTAGGCGCGCGCGTCGTCGAGCCCGATCCGGGTGACGGGCGCCTCGGGGTCGGAGGGGTCGGACGGGCCCGCGGTGCCCGTCAGGTAGCGGTTCGGGACGCGGGGCTCGTACCCGGTCGCGGCGACGAAGGCGTCCCACTCGGCGACGGACACCTCGCGCGCCGCGACCTGCACGGGGACGTCGAGGTGGACGACGCGCTCGAGCGTCCGGGGTCGTGCAGCCGCGGCGGCAGGGGCTTCCACTCCTCGACGTAGGGAGCGCCGTCGTACATCCCGGTCTCCCGCGCGCGGTGGCGGACCGTGAGGACGTGCTCCCCGCCGGCACGACGACGACGTCGCCCTGCGCGTCACGGTCCCGGGCCGCCACCGGCACGGGCGGCGGCACGCGCACCGCGCGGCGGTGCACGAACGCCGGGTCGCCGGACTGCGGCACGGCGGCCAGCTCGGCGAGCAGCGCGTCCAGGTCCGCGGGCGCCGTGCCCCCTCGGCGACGTGCAGCACGGCGGCCACGCCGCGGCCCGGGACGCGCACCGTCACCGGGCCCGTCGCCGGCCGCGGGTCCGCGTCCCGCCCGGCGTGCAGGTCGACCCAGCGGCCGGGTGCGGCGTCGAGCACCGGGAGCGTGACGTCGGCGGTGGAGCGGTTGACCAGCGTCCACAGCGTGACGCCGTTCCGGGTGAAGGACGACGCGTGCACGCCGGCCTCGCGCGCACCCGGCAGCAGCGGCGCGAGCGGCACCCACTCGCCGTCGACGAGCAGCCGGGACAGGCGGCGCTGCACGGGCAGCATGCGGCGCAGCGTCGTCGCGTCCCGCTCGTTCCAGCCGACCCAGACGCCGAACACGACCTCCCACACCATGAGCCCGACGCCGTTGACCCACGCGGACTGCAGCTCGGCGGAGTGGTCCCGGTTCCAGCGGCGCACGTGGTGCTGCATGTGCCGCCGCTCGTACAGGTGCGCGCGCAGGACGCCGGGGGCACCGGAGTCGGCGAACCACTGCGCCCAGGAGAGCGCGTGGTCGGCGACGCGCTCGGTCGCGAGCTTCGACTCGCCCTCGAGCGCGATCCCGGGGCGGGCCGCCTCGAGCGCGCCGACGAGCGCGGGCTCGGCCTTCTTCAGGGTGTCGAGGAAGACCCCGTCGGCACCCAGCAGGCGCACGACGTCGGCGAGCTCGGTGACGTCGTCGTGGCCGCGCCGGGTGCCGGTGTCCCACGGGTTGTAGTCGACGAACACCCGCACGCCCGCGCCCTGGAGCGCCGCGACGACGTCGGGCAGGCCGGGGACGTCGCGGTAGAAGTCCCACTGGTTGCGGTCGTCGATCCCGATCACCGGGTACGCGTGCCACAGCACGACGCCGTCGACGCCGCCGAGGCGCTCGCGGGCGTCGGCGAGGAAGCGGTCCGGGGTGAACCGCTGGGCGGCGGCGTCGAAGAACAGCTCGTCCCACAGCCACACCTGGGCGACCGTGAAGCAGGTCGCCGCCCACGCGGCCTCGGGGCGGTCGTACCGCTCGCCGGTGTGCCCGTGCCGGGCCCGCGCCCCGCCCGCCAGGCGGCGAGCTGCGCGCGCCAGCGGGGCAGGTCGGCCGGGTCGTCGGGCGCCGCGAGGATCTTCGCCTCGTCGAGCGCCTCCGCCGCGGGGCCGGACGACAGGTCGACGTCGAGCGGGACGGCCGTCGGCAGGTCCAGGGAACGCGGGACCAGGGGGTCGAAGCCGTCGCTCATCGCGGGGTCCCCTCGGTCCGGGCGGACCGGGCACCGTCGGCAAGGTCCGCGCCGTCGGCACCGTCGGCCCCGTCGTCCTGCGCCGCGCGGGCGCGGCGGGTCTCGTCCGCGGTCGGCACCGCGGACTGCGCGCCGGGACGCTGCACCGCGAGCGCGGCCGCCGCGCCACCCCACCGGGCCGCCTCCACGAGGCCGTCCCCGGCGGCGAGACGCGCGGCGAGCACGCCGCAGAAGGTGTCGCCCGCGCCCGTGGTGTCGACCGGGCGCACCGGGGTGCCGAGCACGTCGGTGCGCCGCTGGCCCTCGACGACGACGCAGCCCTGCGCCCCCAGGGTCACCACGACCGCCGGGACGCGGGCGGCGAGCGCGGCGACGGCGTCGTCGAGCGACGCACCGCCGGCCAGGTCGCGCGCCTCGTGCTCGTTGACCACCAGGACGTCGACCTGGGCCCACAGCGCGGGCGGCAGGTCGCGCGACGGCGCGGCGTTGAGCACGAACGGCACACCGGGGCGCCGCGCGTGCGCGGCGCCGAGGACGACGTCGAGCGGCACCTCGAGCTGCGCCAGGACGACGTCGGCCGCGGCGACGGTCGCCCGCTGGGCGTCGGAGAGCCGGTCCCACGACGCGTTCGCCCCGCCGACGACGACGATCGCGTTCTCGCCGTCGTCGGACACCGAGATGAGCGCGGTCCCGGACGGCTCGCCGGACTCCCCGAGCGCCTCGACACCCACGCCGGCGGCGGTCAGCGAGGCGCGCAGCGCGGCGCCGTCGTCGTCCCGGCCCACCGCGCCGACGAACGCCGTCGGCGCGCCGCCGGCCCGCGCGGACGCGACCGCCTGGTTCGCGCCCTTGCCGCCCGCACCCCGCGCGATCCCGCCCGCGAGCAGCGTCTCGCCGGGCCCGGGGATGCGCGGCACCCGCACCACCACGTCGAGGTTGGCGCTGCCGACCACCACCACACCGCTCACCGGTCACCTCCGCTCAGCGCGCGGGTCCGCCGCGCCAGGTCCTCGATGTCACGCGTCGCCCCGCCGGGCAGCGACGTGGCGATCCGGCCCCGCAGGGGCTCAGACCACTGCGCGGGGATCGCGGCGGCGCCGCGCAGGCCGCCGACCACCGACCCCACGGTCGCGCCGGCCGAGTCGGTGTCCCACCCGCCGGTGACCGCGATCGCGATGCTGCGCCCCAGGTCGGCGCCACCGGCGCCACCCCGGCGAGCGCGAAGGCGATCAGGGCGGCGTTGTTGAGGGTGTGCACCCAGTGGTGCCGGCCGAGCTCGGCGTGCAGCACGTCCAGCGCGTCGGTGACGGGGCGGCCGGAGTCGCCGAGCTCGCGCCCGAGCGCGACCGCCGCCGCGAGCCGGCTCCCGGGCGGCACGACGCCGTCGGCGGCGTCCAGGACGGCGCGGACGTCGTCGGCGACCACGGAGGCCGAGCACAGCGCGGCGGCCCACATCGCGCCGTACAGGCCGTTGCGGGTGTGGCTCAGACGCGCGTCCGTCCAGGCGAGCCGGGCCGCCGTGAGCGGGTCGCCGGGGTGGGCCCAGCCGAAGGCGTCGGTGCGGATGAGCGCGCCGATCCACTCCCGGAAGGGGTTGTGGTGGGTCGCGGTCTGCGGCACGGGGCGCGCGTCGAGCAGGTTGCGGTACGCGGCGCGCTCGGCGGTGAAGACCCGCCCGGCGGGCAGGTTCGCGAGCCACGCGAGGGCGACGTCGTCCGTGGTGAGCGCGTCCCCGTGCACCTCGAGCAGGTCGAGGGCGAGCATCGGGAAGTTGAGGTCGTCGTCCTCGGGCATCCCGTCGATGGTCTCCTCGAGGAGGTCGGGGCGCTGCGGCGGTTCCACGGCCAGCGTGCGGCGACGGCGGGGTCGAGGCCCACCGCGGTGAACCACCGGTCCAGCGGCCAGCGACCGGTCGAGCGCAGGATCTCCTCGATGCCGGCGCGCGGGATCTTCTCGACCGGCTTGCCGAGCAGGCACCCGGCCGCCCGGCCCGTCCACGCACCGAGGAACCGGTCGAGGCTCGGCACGGTGGCCGGCACAGCGGCCGTCTCGGTGGTCGGCGCTCCGCCGACCGGCCCCCGGCCGGGCGACGCGGGCAGGAGCGCCACGATCTCGTCCCACCCGTCCGGCTCGGTGGCCGACGTCGGCTGCAGGGTCGCGAGCTCGTCGAGCAGGTCGCGGGCGAGGGCGCGCAGCCCCGCGTCGGCCGGGCGGTCGCTCGCCCCGGCCGACGACGGGACGACCGCCCCGCCGGCGGCGGCCCACCGCTCGGCCACCGCGTCGACCGGCCCGGGGTCGGCGCCCTGCTCGTGCAGCGCGACCAGCTCGGCCGGCACGAGGTCCTCCGGCTGCGCCCAGGTGAGCCTCAACCCAGGTCCCGACCCGCGGAAGGCTGCGCCGGGGAGGGCTGCGCCGCCGTGAGCGCGGCGAGCGTCTCCACCCGGGCACGGGCGCGCTCGGCGTCCGCCGCGGCGACGTCGCGGACGACGTCGGCCATGGTGGCACCGACCGCGTCGAGGTCGATGCGGCTCGCGGCCGCGATGTCCCGCGCCCAGTCGGCCGGGATGACCTCACGTCCCCCCAGGCCGCCGCAGATCGCACCGGCCATCGTCGCGATCGAGTCCGCGTCGCGGCCGTAGTTGACCGCGCCGAGGACGGCGGCGCTGAAGTCGCCGTCGTGCGCCAGGACGAACCCCAGGGCGGCGGGCAGCTCCTCGATCGACTTGGTGCGCGAGGGCAGCCGGGCGTCCATCGCGGGGCTGCGGTACTCCGGCCCGACGGTGTCGTACGGCGCGACGGCGTCGCGGATGACCCGGCCCAGCTCGTCCGGTCCCACGGCCCCGGCGCGCTCGACGGCGCCGACCACCGCGGCCACCGCGGCCGCGGTGCCGTCGTGCGCGAGCGCCGCGGCGGCGTCGACGACCGACCGCGCGGTGGCCCCCGGGACGACGGACGCCGCGACGGCCGCCGCGAAGACACCCGCCGCCTCCCGGCCGTAGGACGACTGGTGCGCCCCGGCCAGGTCGATGGCCTCGCGGTACGCGCCCTCCGGGTCGCCGGCGTTCACCAGGCCGACCGGTGCCATGTACATCGTGGCGCCGCAGTTGACGATGTTGCCCACGCCCGCCTCGCGCGGGTCGACGTGGCCGTAGTGCAGGCGTGCGACGATCCACTTCTCGGCGAGGAACACGCGCTGGAGGATGAGTGCGTCCGCCTCGAGCTCGGGCACCCAGCGGGTCGCGCCGATCATGAGCGGGACGAGGTCCTCCGCGACGTTGAACGCGTCGAGGTGCCGGCGCCGCTTGGCGTACACGTCCACCAGGGCGTGGGTCATGAGGGTGTCGTCGGTGACGTGCCCGTCACCCTTGTGGTACGGCGCGATCGGCCGCGCCGTGCGCCAGTCGTCGTAGTACGGCGGGACGATCCCGGTCACGCGGCCCCCGTGCCGCTCCGCGATCTGCTCGGGCGTCCACCCCTCGGTGGCACCACCCAGCGCGTCCCCCACGGCGGCGCCGGTCAGCACCGCACCCACCCGGTCGTCGAGCCAGTTCACGTGTCTCTCCTCGTCGTCGCCTGCGGCGGCAGTCTGCGCCGGGCCGTGCGCCGGCGCCGGGCGGCGCACGGCCCGCTGCTCGGTGCTCGTGCTCGTGCTCGTGCTCGTACGCGGTGCGCGGTGCCGACGGACGGTCGTCGTCGGTCGGCACCGGCACCGGCACCTGTGGTCAGCGGTTGGTCTGCTCCCAGCCCTCGGTCAGCTCGGTCTGCAGCCCCTCGAGGTCGATCTCGTTCGCGAGGTAGCGCTGCAGCGACGGCGTCGCGATGGTGTCCTTCCACTGCGTGTAGGGACCGACGTGCATGAACGCCGGGGACGTGAGGTGGTCGGCGGACTTGAGGATCTGGTCCCAGCCGGTCTGGTCGGCCGTCATCGTCGCGAGCTCGGCCCGTGCCGACTCGGTGGTCGGGATGAGGGCGTCGGCCATGTTGAGCGCGGCGAGGTTCTCGGCGGACATGAGGAAGTTGAGGAACTCCGCGGACTCCTCGACGTGCTCGGAGTCGACGTTGACCGAGTACGTCTGCGGGTTGGCGGCCTGCTCGGCGTCGGCGGAGCCCTCGAGCGGGGGCAGCACGGTCCACTCGAAGCCCTCGGGGGCGTCGTCGGCGATGTTCGCGGCCTGGAACGAGCCCTGGACCGTCATCGCGGCGGTCCCGCCGTAGAAGCCGGCGAGCACCTCCGAGCCGGACTGCGTCAGGGACACGGGGTCGATCGAGCCGTCCTCGTAGGCCATCTGGTGGATGCGCTGCGGGACGGCCAGCTCGTCGTCGCCGACGTCGATCGTGACGTCGGTGCCCTCGCCCTCGAAGAAGTCGCCGTCGAAGCCCATCGACAGGCTCATGACGGTCGCGGTGGGGCTGCGCAGGCCCCAGGTGAGGCCGTAGACGCCGTCGGACGTGGTGGCGCGGGCGATCTCGCGCAGCTCGTCCCAGGTCATCGTGTCGCCGGTGGGGACCTCGACCCCGGCGGCCTCCAGCAGCGCCGTGTTCGCGAACACCATGTACGACTGGAGCATGGTCGGGTAGGCGATGATCTGGCCGTCGACCGTGACGGACTCCCAGATGCCCTCGGGCACGTCGTCCCGGACCTCGGGCGTGATGTGGTCGGTGAGGTCGGCGAGGTAGCCGTCGACGCCGAACGGGATGATGCTCGCCGCCTCGAAGTGGAGGATGTCCGGCGCGGCGCCGCCGTTGAACTGCGCGACGAGCTTGTCGTAGATGCCGTCCCAGCCGGCGGGGACGATCTCGACCTGGACGTCGGGGTTGTCCGCGTTCCAGGCCGCGACGATGTCGTCGACCGCGGCGATCGCCGCCGGCTGCCCGGCGAGGGACTGGAACTCCAGGGTGATCGGCTCCCCGGCGGCCTGGTCGCCGCCGGCGTCCGCGTCGTCGGGGGCGGTGGCGCTGCCCTGCTGGCAGGCCGTGAGGGCGAGCGCGACGGCTGCCGCTCCGGCCATGGCGGTGAGACCACGTGACTTCATGATCGACCCTTTCTTCGGGGTGGGTGGCGGTGCGGGTCAGCCCTTGACGGCACCGGAGAGGAGTCCCCCGGTGAGCTTCTTCTGGAGGAAGCCGAAGACGACGAGGGAGGGGATGGTCGCGAGCACCGAGCCCGCGGCGAGGGGACCGAGGGCGAGCTGGCCCTCGATGCCGATGAACATCTTGAGCGTCAGCGGGAGCGTGTAGTTCTCCGGCGACTGGATGAGCACCAGCGCGATGAAGAACTCGTTCCACGCCGCGACGAACGTGAACATCGCGGTCGCGATGATGCCCGGCATGAGCAGCGGGAAGACGATGGTGCGCAGGACGGTCAGGCGGGTGGCGCCGTCCATGGACCCGGCCTCCTCGAGCTCGCGCGGGATGGCCGCGACGTAGCCCTGCAGCATCCACAGCGAGAACGGCATCGTGAACGTGACGTACACGAGGATCAGGCCCATGAGGGTGTCGTTGAGGAGCAGCGTCCGCAGGATGAGGAACAGCGGGATGATGATGAGGATGGTCGGGAACACCTGGCTGACCAGGATCCACGTCGTCCCGATCGTCTTGATCCGCCCGCGGAAGCGGGCCAGGGCGTAGGCCGCCGGCAGCGACAGCACGACGGAGATGACCATCGTCGCGACCGCGACGAGGAGCGAGTTCAGCCCGGACCGGATGAGGTTCTGCCGCTCGATCGCGTCGGTGAAGTTCTGCCAGACGAACTCGCTCGGGATGAGGTTGACCGCGAGGGAGTTCAGCTCGGCGGACGACTTGAGGGACGCGGAGACCAGCCACAGCAGCGGGAACCCGAGGAACAGCAGGTAGCCGGTGAGCAGGACGTACTGCCCCGGCCGGACGAACCACGCGCGCTGGTTCATGCGGTCCTCCTTGCGGAACTGGTGGACGAGGTAGACCGAGAGCATGAGGACGACGGCGAGCACGAGGACGTCGCCCATCGCGGCCGCGTAGCCGGTGTTGCGGTTCTTGAAGGCCTCGAGGTAGGTGAACAGCATCGGCAGCATCGTCCGGCCGCCCGGACCGCCCTCGGTCATGACGTAGACGAGGCCGAAGGAGTTGAAGCTCCAGATGAAGTCGAGCGACGTGATGGCGAACATCACGGGGCGCAGCGCGGGCAGGGTCACGTGCCAGAACTGGCGGACCGCGCCCGCGCCGTCGACGGCTGCGGCCTCGTACTGCTCGTCCGGGATCTGCTGCATGCCGGCCAGGAGCAGGACCGTGGTCTGCGGGATGCCGCTCCACACCGCGACGACGATGACCGCCGGCAGCGCGGTGGAGAAGTCGCCGAGCCAGTTCACGCCGGGGATCCCGACCATCTCCAGGCCCGCGTTGAGCGGCCCCGAGGTCGGGGAGTAGATCATCCGCCACATGATCGCGACGACGACCGGGGGCATCGCCCACGGGATGAGCGCGAGGATGCGGGTCAGCGACTTCAGGCGCAGGTCCGCGTTGAGGAGCAGCGCCAGCCCCATCGCGGCGATCAGCGTGAGCAGCGCGACCGACACCGACCACACCAGCCCGATCCGGAACGACTCCCAGAACAGCCGGTCACCCATCAGCCGGGCGAAGTTCTCCAGGCCGACGAAGCTCGTCTCCGCGTTGCGTCGCAGCGAAGCGTCGGTGAAGCCCAGGTAGATGCCGTTGACCAGCGGGATCACCGAGAAGATCACCACCGGCAGCATCGCCGGGATGACCAGCCCGATCGCCTCGCGACGCTGGCTGCGGCCCACACCGCCGGTCCGCATCGGCGGCCGCGGCGGCCCGGGCGGGACGTCGGCCTGGCGGCGCAGCGCCGCGGTCGACGCGGCCGACGGGGTGGAGGCCGTCATGGGGTGTCCCTTCCGTGCGGGGGTCGGGTCGAGTGCCGCACGTGCAGCGCGGGCGGCACGACGACGGTGGTGGCCTCGCGCTGCGGGTCGGCGAGGCGGGCGAGCAGCAGCTCGGCGGCGCGGGTCCCGCGCTCGCCCGAGCCGAGGCTGACGCTGGTGAGGGAGGGCTGGAACACCCGCGCGAGCTCGGTGTCGTCCATGCCGACGACGGCGAGGTCGTCCGGCACGCGCACGCCCGCGTCGTGCGCGGCGTGCATCACGCCGATCGCGAGCAGGTCGTTCGCCGCGACGACGGCGTCCAGGGCGTGCGGGCCCGGCCCGGTCCCGCCGGGGGCGCCGTGCCCGGCGAGCAGCGTCCGGGCGGCGTCGTACCCGGCCGCGACGGTGAAGTCCGCGGCCGCCACGGCGGGTCCGTGGCGGTCGCCGAGGCGCTCGGCGGTGGCCTCGAACCCGTGCTGACGGGCGCGGCCGGGCGTCGTGTCGAGCGGTCCGTTGACGAAGCCGATCCGGCGCCGGCCGGTCTCGACGAGGTGGTCGACGGCGATGCCGACGCCGCGCGCCGAGTCGGTCATCACGGTGTCCACGCCGCTGCCCTCGGGCAGGCGGCCGATGACGACCACCGGGACGGGTGCTGCGCGGACCTCCTCGACGAGCCGGTCGGTGACCCGCAGCGGGGAGAGGATCATCCCGTCCGCGTACCCCTTGCTCAGGCTGCGCAGCAGGTCGATCGTGTCGTCCGCGTCGCCGGTGGAGGAGATCATCAGGCGGTAGCCGGGCACGGTGACGACGGACTGGACGGCCTTCATCATCTCGACGTAGACCGGGTTGCCGATGTCGTCGACCGCGAAGGACAGCTGCAGCGTCCGGCCCATCTTGAGCGCCCGGGCGGTGGCGTCCGGGATGTACCCGAGGTCACCCGCCGCGGTGCGCACGCGCTCCACGGTCGCCGCGCTCGCGCTCAGACCGTTGAGCGCGCGCGAGGCGGACGCGACGGAGACGCCCGCACGCCGGGCGACGTCCGTGATGGTCGCACGCTGCTTCACCGCACCTCCCCGTCGAGGTCGTGGCCTCGTCGTCGAGGCCTTGTAAACGTTTCCACGTCTGCTGGTGGAGACGTTTCCACGTCGTCGGGGTGGTTGTCAACGACGGCGGCGCCGCCGCGACCGCGGCGTCATCCGTCCGGGGCGACGTCGCCGGTCGGTGGCGTGGGCAGCACGGCGACGGACCCGCGCCGCGTCCCGCTCAGGCGGCGAGGTCGAGGTCCGTGGCCGGGTCCGCCACCACGCCCACCGCGGTGTCCTGCGGTATGTCGAGCGCGGTGCCGAGCGCGTCGCCGCGGGCGTCGTCGTCCGTCGCCCGCGCGGGCGACGCCGCGGCCCTCGCCGCAGGACGACGATCGTCGCGACCGCGATCGGGAGGTTCACGATCGCCGGTGCCCCGAGCCAGAACGAGCCCAGCAGGACCGCGTACGCCGTCCACAGGACGTTCCCGGCCACCGAGATGAGCTGGGTGCTCATCGCGATCCCGGCGAGCCGGGCCGGCTCGTGGCGGTGCCTCCAGACCCGCAGCCCCTGGGGCAGCCAGAGCAGGAACGAGGTGAGCGAGGCCATCATCCCGATGACCTCCGTGGCGGCGTGCATGTCTCTCCGATGTCGAACCTGCGGGTGGGCAGGCGGTGCAGGACCTGCGTGCGGGTCGACGCGCAGGAGCAGACCCGGCACGGGTCACGTGCGCGGGCTGCGGGGTGGTGGGGGGCGGGCGCGGGTCCTCCCGCGCCTCCGGCCGTCCATCGGCGCAGCGCGGACCTCGGTGAGCCGCAGGGCGTGCGACGTCCGCCACATCACCCTCGGGCGGCGACTGCACCGTCGGGTCCGGCTCGCCCGCGCCACGGCGGGACGGGCGGCTGGCTAGGGTCAGCGCGTGCCGATCCCCGAGTTCGTCAGCCGCCTGCGCGCCCACGTCGGCACCGAGCTGCTGTGGCTGCCCGGCGTGAGCGCCGTCGTCGTCGACGACGTGGGCCGCGTCCTGCTGGGGCGGCGGTCGGACAACGGCCGGTGGGCCGTCATCAGCGGCATCCTCGAACCGGGCGAGGAGCCCGGGGTCGCCGCGGTGCGCGAGGTCCTCGAGGAGACCGGGGTGGTCGCCCGGATCGAGGCCCTGGCCTCGGTCGGCACGGACAGCGACGTCGTCGTCTACCCGAACGGGGACCGTGCGCAGTACCTCGACGTGACCTTCCTGTGCCGCGCGGTCCGCGGCGAGGCGCACGTGGCCGATGACGAGTCGACGGAGGTGGCCTGGTTCCACCCGGACGCGCTGCCCGAGCCACTCGTCGCGTCGTCGCGGATGCGGATCGACCGGGCGCTGGCGCTGCACGCCGACCCGGGGCGCGGGCCCTGGTTCGCGCGGGACTGACCGGGGCACCGACTGCGGGGTCGCGCCCGACGGCGGCGGATCAGCCGGTCGGGACGGTGCCGGGCCGGGTGGCCGCGTCGGCCTGGGTGGGCAGGACCGCTCCGGTGCGCGCGGCGCCCTCGGCGGCCACCACCCGGTCCCGCCCCGCGCGCTTCGCCGCGTACAGCGCGACGTCCGCGCGCTGCGTCAACGCGGCGGTGTCCTCGACGCCGTCCCACAGCGCGGCCCCGACCGACACGGTCTGCCCCCCGGGGGTCACGGCGCGGACGCGGTCGAGCGCGTCGACGGCGTCCGGCAGCGACAACCCGGTGAAGGCGACGACGAACTCCTCACCGCCGTAGCGGGCGAGCAGCGGCCCGCTCCCGAGCGCCCCGCGCCAGGCGTCGGCGGCCTCGGTGAGGAGCCGGTCGCCGGCCCCGTGGCCGTACGTGTCGTTGAAGGCCTTGAACCGGTCGAGGTCGAGCATCGCGACGACCAGGGGGCGACCGTCGAGGGCACTGACCCGCCGCATGCGCGCCAGCTCCGCGTCCGCGCTGCGCCGGTTGGGCAGACCGGTGAGCGCGTCCGTCCGGGCCAGCTCGTCGAGCCGTCCCGCCTGCGCCTGGAGCCGCGTGAGCAGCCCGGACATCCGGACGACGACGAGGACGGACAGCACGGTCGAGCCGACGACGACGGCCCAGCCGTCGAGCGCCATCCCGAGCAGGAGCTGCGCCGCGAGCGTCGCCGGGGCGGCGAGGATCGCGACCGTGAGGGCGGCCAGACGGCGGCGCGTGAACGGCGCCGTGCCGTCCGGCGACGGCAGGGACAGCCCGCGCATCGACGGGTGCAGCGCCGCCGCACCCCACAAGACGTACGAGCCGAGCCACAGCAGGTCGACCCAGCCGCCGCCGTACGACGAGGTCGTCGCGAGCACCGCGAAGGCGGCGTCGGCCAGGACCAGCAGCCCGCACGCCGCGGCGAGCATCCCGAAGGCCGGGCTCCGCGCGCCCGGACCGGCGAGAAGCCGCAGCAGGACCCCGAGCAGCAGGATGTCGCCCAGCGGGTACGCGAGCGCGATGGCGCGCTCGACGACGTCGACGCCCTCGCCCAGCAGGGTCGGGCGCATGAGGAACACCCAGGACAGCAGGCCGACGGCGACGGTGAAGATCGCGCTGTCGATCAGACCGTCGCGGTCCCGACCGGACCGCCGACCGCGGATCAGCAGCGCGAACGCCACCGCGAGCAGCGGGTAGGCGGCGAGGTACAGCACGTCCGCGGGCGACGGGAACGGCTCGACGGCCAGGACGCTCTCGTACCAGGTGTAGACGACGTCACCGGCGATCCAGGAGAGCTGCCCCGCGGCCATGAGCCACCACGGCGCACGCCGCACGGGCCGCAGCACGTGCACCCCGACGACGATCGCGACGCAGGCGGCGAGGCCGACCGCGAGGTAGACGGCGTCCCGGGCCGCCGTGGGCAGCACGACGTACCCCGCCACGGCGAGGCCGCCGAGGGCGAGGAACACGCGAGACGCACGTCCGGCCACGTCTGCCCATCGGCACGGCCGAGGCCGGGGTGAGGGGCCGGCGGCCCCCGCCGTCAACCGGCGACGGACTCCCGCGCCGCGCGGTCCGCGACCAGCACCTCGGCGATCTGCACCGCGTTGAGCGCCGCACCCTTGCGCAGGTTGTCGTTGGAGATGAACAGCGCGAGCCCGCGCTCGTCCGGCACACCGGGATCCTGCCGCAACCGGCCGACGAAGCTCGGGTCCGCGCCCGCGGCCTGCAGCGGCGTCGGGACGTCGGTGAGCTCGACCCCGGGCGCACCGGCGAGCAGCTCGCGCGCGCGCTCGACCGGCAGCGGCCGGTCGAACTCGGCGTTGACCGACAGGGAGTGGCCGGTGAACACCGGCACCCGCACGCACGTGCCGGACACCCGCAGCTCGGGGACGCCGAGGATCTTGCGGCTCTCGTTGCGGAGCTTCTGCTCCTCGTCGGTCTCGTGCGAGCCGTCGTCGACGAGGTTGCCGGCGAGCGGGACGACGTCGAACGCGATCGGGCGCACGTACTTCTGCGGCTCGGGGAAGGTCACCGCGCCGCCGTCGTGCACGAGCCCGAGGGTGTCCTGCTCGACGGCGCTGCGGACCTGCTCGTCCAGCTCGGTCGCGCCCGCCAGGCCGCTGCCGGACACGGCCTGGTAGGTGCTGACGACGAGCCGCTGCAGACCGGCCTCGTCGTGCAGCACCTTGAGGACCGGCATCGCGGCCATCGTGGTGCAGTTCGGGTTGGCGATGATGCCCGTGCGTGCCTCGCGGACCGCCTCGGGGTTGACCTCCGCGACGACGAGCGGGACGTCGGGGTCCATCCGCCAGGCGGAGGAGTTGTCGATGACGATCGCGCCGGCCGCCGCGAACCGCGGCGCCTGCGCCTTCGACGTCGCCCCACCGGCGGAGAACAGCGCGATGTCCAGCCCGCTGGGGTCGGCGGTCGCGGCGTCCTCGACGACGACGTCGGCGCCCCGCCACGGCAGCGTCGTGCCGGCCGAGCGGGCCGACGCGAAGTACCGCATCTCGGCGACCGGGAAGTCCCGCTCCTCGAGCAGCCGGCGCATCACGGCGCCGACCTGACCGGTCGCGCCGACGACGCCGACGCGCAGACCGTTGGTCCCGCTCATGACTACCGCCCCGTCCCGCCGTAGACCACGGCCTCGTCCTCGGTGCTGTCGAGCTCGAACGCGGTGTGGACGGCGCGGACCGCGTCGTCCAGGTGGTCGGCCCGGGTGACCACCGAGATGCGGATCTCCGACGTCGAGATCATCTCGATGTTGATCCCGGCGCCGCTCAGCGCGGCGAACAGCTTCGCCGAGACGCCCGGGTGCGAGCGCATGCCGGCACCGATGAGCGAGAGCTTGCCGATCGTGTCGTCGTACTGCAGCGACTCGAAGCCGATGTCGCCCTGGACGGCGGTGAGCGCGGCGATGCCGACCTGGCCGTCGGTCGCGGGCAGCGTGAACGAGATGTCCGTCAGGCCGGTGGCCGCGGCGGAGACGTTCTGCACGATCATGTCGATGTTGACGCCGGCACCGGCGACGACCTCGAAGATCCGCGCCGCCTTGCCGGGGACGTCGGGCACCCCGACGACCGTGATCTTGGCCTCGGTGCGGTCGTGCGCGACGCCCGAGATGATCGGCTGCTCCACGGCTCCCTCTCCCTGCTCGTCGGTCTGGTCGTCGGCCTGGTCGTCGGTCTGGACGTGGCCCCCGGGGCGGCCGGGTCCCCGGACGCGGCACGCGACGTCACCAGTGTCCCCTGGCGCCCCGAGAACGAGGACCGCACGTGGATCGGGACGTCGTAGCGGCGGGCGTACTCCACGCACCGCAGCACGAGCACCTTGGCGCCGCTGGCCGCCATCTCCAGCATCTCGTCGTACGTGATCCGGTCGATCTTGCGGGCGGTCGGCACGATCCGCGGGTCCGCGGTGAAGACGCCGTCGACGTCGGTGTAGATCTCGCAGACGTCCGCCATCAGCGCCGCGGCGAGGGCGACGGCGGTCGTGTCCGACCCGCCGCGGCCGAGCGTGGTGACGTCGTTCGTGTGCTGGGTGACGCCCTGGAAGCCGGCGACGATCGCGACCGCGCCCTGGGCGATCGCGTTGCGGATCCGCGACGGCGTGACGTCGATGATCCGTGCCTTGCCGTGCGCGGTGTCGGTGATGACGCCGGCCTGCTGGCCGGTGAACGACTGCGCCTCCACCCCGAGGTTGGCGATCGCCATCGCGAGCAGCGACATCGAGATCCGCTCGCCCGCGGTGAGCAGGATGTCCATCTCGCGCGACGGCGGCAGCGGGGAGACCTCGTTGGCGAGGTCGATGAGCTCGTCCGTCGTGTCCCCCATCGCGGAGACCACGACGACGACGTCGTGCCCGGCCCGCTTGGACTCGGCGATCCGCTTCGCGACGCGCTTGATGCTGGCGGCGTCCGCGACGGACGACCCGCCGTACTTCTGCACGATCAGGGCCACGTTGGACGCTCCGGGGGTGGGACAGCGGTCGGTCGGCGGCCGAGTCTACGGCGGGACCAGAGTGTGGACGGTGCCGGTGTCACATGGCGGACGAGGTCGCCGGTGGGTGTCGTTCAGGCGAACACGTCCCAGCCCAGGCGCAGGATCAGTCCGCCGACGACCACCATGAACACCACCCGGACGAACGTGCTGCCCTTGGCGACCGCCATCCGGGCCCCGAGGTAGGAGCCGGCGATGTTCGCGGCGCCGACCATCAGCCCGAGCTTCCACAGCGGCGCGCCCTGCACGCTGAACACGGCGAGCGCGCCGAGGTTCGTCGCGGCGTTGACGATCTTCGCCTTCGCGGACGCCTCGAGGAACGCGTAGCCGAGCACCGCGACCAGGCCCATGACGAGGAACGTGCCCGTCCCTGGACCGAGCAGCCCGTCGTAGAAGCCGATGCCGGCGCCGAGCCCGGCGGCGGCCCCGAGGTGCCGTCGTCCGGTCCAGCGCAGGGACGTCGCCCGGCCCAGCGACGGCCGGGCGACGGTGTAGACGGCCACCGCGACGAGCGCCACGAGGATCACCGGGCGGAACACCGCGGCGGGCAGCGAGCTCGCGAGCAGCGCTCCCCGGCCGCCCCGCCGAGCGCGGCGAGGGCCATCGGTGTGGCCGTGCGCATGTCCGGGTGCACGCGCCGGTAGTAGGTCGCGGCGCTGACCGAGGTGCCCATGATCCCGGCGAGCTTGTTGGTCGCGAGGGCCTGCACCGGGCTCAGGCCGGGCACGAGCAGCAGGGCGGGGAGCTGCACCAGCCCCCGCCGCCCACCACGGCGTCGATCCACCCGGCGACGAAGCCGGCGAGCACGAGGAGGGCGACCGCGGTGGTCGCGATCTCGACGCCTCCGCTGGTCACCGCGCTGGTCTACCACAGGAGTCGGCGGGCGGGTCTGACCCGCCCGAGCCCGCACCGGGCCTACGGTCGAACCATGTCGACCGCCACGGACACCGCCGTCCCGCCGCCCGCGCCGTCCGTCCCGCCGGGCATCGAGGTGACCGCGGTGCACCGGTCGTTCGGCACCGTGCGCGCGCTCGACGGGGTGGACCTCGTCGCGCGCGCCGGCGCGGTGACCGCGCTCGTCGGGCCGAACGGCTCCGGCAAGACCACACTGCTGCTGGTCCTGGCCGGGCTGCTCGTCCCGGACGGCGGTCAGGTCCGGATCGCCGGGCACGACCCGGTGACCGACGGCCGCGCCGCCCGCGCCGCGACCGGCTGGATGCCGGACGCCTTCGGCACCTGGGACTCCCTGACGGCGCGCGAGGTCCTGCTGACCTTCGCCGCCGCGTACCGACTGCCGCGCGCCGTCGCGAGCGAGCGGGCCGCCGAGCTGCTCGAGACCGTGCACCTGACGGAGTACGCCGACCGTCCCGCGAGCGTGCTGTCGCGCGGCCAGAAGCAGCGGCTCGGTCTGGCCCGCGCCCTGGTGCACCGGCCGGACGTGCTGCTGCTCGACGAGCCGGCCAGCGGCCTCGACCCGCGCTCGCGCGTCGACCTGCGGGTCCTCCTGCGCGACCTCGCCGCAGCCGGGACGACCGTCCTCGTCTCGAGCCACGTGCTCAGCGAGCTCGACGAGATGGCGGACGACGCGGTGTTCCTCTCCGGCGGCCGCACCGTCCACCCGCACGAGCTCGGGGGCGCCGCCGACGGCGCCCGGGAGTGGCGGGTGCGGGCGCTGTCGCTCGAGGCGCTCACGACCTGGCTGGACTCGACCGGGACGCCGTGGCGACCGGACGACGCGGGCGGGGGTGACGCCCCGCCCGGGTCCGGCGGTGTGCTCCTGCCGGTCGCCGGCGAGGTCGGCGCGGCGCAGCTCCTCGCCGACGCCGTCCGGGCCGGGGTCCCGGTGACCGCGCTGGCACCGGCGGGCGGGGCGCTGGAGCGCGCCTACCTGACCCTCGAGGAGGAGCGGCGATGAGCGCGGTGAGCTGGCACGGCGTCCGGACCGTCGCGGTGCTCGAGCTGCGCCAGCGCGTGCGCTCGACCCGCTGGGTCGTCGCGCTCGTCGTGTGGTTCGTCATCGTCGGTGCGATCACCGCGCTCACGTGGGCGGCCGTGAGCCGGTTCGGCCAGGGCTTCGTCGGCGACCCCGGCGAGACCGGCGGGGTGTTCGTCGGACCGCCGGTCTACGGCGTCGTCGTCTTCTTCGTGCTCTTCCTCGGCCTGCTGGTCTCGCCGACCCTCAGCGCGACCTCGGTCAACGGCGACCGCAACGCCGGGACGCTCGCCACGCTGCAGGTGACGCTGCTGAGCCCGGCCGAGATCGCCGTCGGCAAGCTGCTCGCCGCGTGGGCCGCCGCGCTCGCGTTCCTCGCGGTCAGCGTGCCGTTCCTCGTCGTCGCCCTGGCGGCGGGCGGGG
This sequence comes from Cellulomonas sp. ATA003, assembly GCF_031582905.1. Classification (NCBI taxonomy): domain Bacteria; kingdom Bacillati; phylum Actinomycetota; class Actinomycetes; order Micrococcales; family Cellulomonadaceae; genus Cellulomonas; species Cellulomonas sp. ATA003. The sequence continues at coordinate 102,453 of NZ_CP133990.1, read as the reverse complement.
TGCCGGTCGCGTCCGTCCCCGTGTCCCTCGTGGTGCTCGCGCTGCTGCTCGCCGTGGTGTGCGCGATCGGCCTGGGCTTCTCCGCCGTCACGCCGCGCACCTCCGGCTCGGCCGTGCTGACCTTCCTGTCGGTCGCGGCGCTGAGTGTGCTCAGCCCGATCGTGTTCGCCCTCAGCCTGCCGTCGGTCACCGCCCAGGAGGAGGTCCGGGTCTGGACGATCCCGGCGTCCTACGACTGGGAGAGCGGGGAGCCACCCGTGTGCGAGTGGCAGACCCAGACCATGAGCGTGGCGCACACCGAGCGGACGTGGTGGCTGCTGGCGGTCAACCCGTTCGTGATCCTGGCCGACGCCGCCCCGGAGGCCCGCGCGTCCACCGCGAGCGTCGCGGACCCGCTCGGGGCGATCCGCGCCGGCGTGCGCACGGCCCGGACCGGACCCGCGACCGAGCAGGACTGGTGCACCGGCGCGTGGGGTGAGCTGACCGCGGACGGCACCCCGGCCGACGCGGCGCAGTCACCGGTCCAGGAGCCGGAGCCGGACCGCAGCGTCGTGTGGCCGTACGGGCTGGCGGCGAACCTTCTGCTCGGTGGCGCCGGGCTGGCGGTGGCGATCCGGCGGTTGTCGATCCCGCAGCGCCGGCTGCCGCGGGGGACCCGGGTGGCCTGACTGTGAGGGTTGTGCGGCGTGCGGTTCACGCCTGGAGGGCGTCGTACTCCGCCTCGGCGGCGACGTCGTCCTCCACGTCGAGCCGCAGGTGGGCGAGCAGCAGCTGCAGCACCCGCAGCACGCTCGACGCCCGCTCACCCCACACCGACAGGTAGGAGAACTGCCACCACCACAGCGCCTCCAGCGCCTGGCCGGCCTCGTAGTGGCGCAGGCCCTGCGCGATCGCCCCGGCGACGGCGACCAGGTCGCCGGAGAGTGTCGCGGCGCCGACCTCGATCCCCAGCACGGGGTCGACGATCTCGGGGTACTCGTCGAGCCCGTCGAGCACGTTGGCCAGCGCGGTGTGCAGGGGGTCGACGTCCGGGTCGGGGCCGACGTCGGGCTCGAACCGCTCCGGCGGCACGATGTCCTGCATCGCACCGAGCCGGGCACCGGCCGCGAGCATGTCCGAGACGGCCAGCAGCAGCAGCGGGATCGTCGCGTCGGGACTGGACCCGGCGGCGACCTCGGTGACCGTGCTGAGGTAGCTGCGCGACTCCTCCGCGACGGCGCGGGCGACCTCGAGCAGCTCGGTGGCCTCGGCGACGACGGCCTCGTCGACCGCGTCGACAGCGGGGCGGGGTTCGGGGATGAGCTCAGGCATGGATCCGCCGTCTTCCTTCGAAGGCGCGGCCGAGGGTGACCTCGTCCGCGTACTCGAGGTCACCGCCGACCGGCAGCCCGGAGGCGAGCCGGCTCACGGTGAGCCCCATGGGCACGAGCATGCGTGCGAGGTAGGTGGACGTGGCCTCCCCTCGACGTTCGGGTCGGTCGCCAGGATGACCTCGGTGACGACCCCGCTGGCGAGCCGCGACAGCAGGTCCTTGATGCGCAGGTCGTCCGGGCCGACGCCCGCGATCGGGTTGATGGCCCCGCCGAGCACGTGGTACTTGCCGCGGAACTCGCGGGTGCGCTCGATCGCGACGACGTCCTTGGGCTCCTCGACGACGCAGATGACCTCGTCCGACCGCCGCGGGTCGCGGCAGACGCGGCACTGCGGCTCCTGGGAGACGTTCCCGCAGATCTCGCAGAACCGGACGCGCGCCTTGACCTCGGTCAGCGCGTCGGTCAGCCGCCGGACGTCGATCGGGTCGGCAGCGAGCAGGTGGAACGCGATCCGCTGCGCGCTCTTGGGACCGACGCCGGGCAGTCGCCCGAGCTCGTCGATCAGGTCCTGGACCGCGCCCTCGTACACCCCACCAGCCTAGGGGGTCCCACCGACGCCGCCCCTCGGCGGGGCCGGGCAGGGTCGCGCTGGGAGCGAACCGAGGTCGGCGACGAGCGAACCACGGTCCGCGACCCGTGCGCGAGAGGGACCGGGCACGGGGCCGTGGCGTGCCGGATCGTCAGACCTCGTCCCCGACCTGCTCGTCGATCACGGTGCCGCCGAGCATCTGCGCGACCAGGGGCGGACCGGTCAGGTGCGAGCTCGCGATGTCGGGGTCGTCCGGGTCCGGCGAGTCCTCGACGGCCGGGCCCGACGCCGCGGCGCGCTGGGCAGCGGCGGCGTGCGCGCGCTCCCCGGCCTCGCGGGCGCTGGGGCGACCGGCCGGGCGCTCCGGCTCGAGGTCCGGCGGCACCGCGTCGACCGTCGGCCCCTCGGGGATGTCGTCGTCGGGCGGCTCGACGGTCGCCCACGACGCCTCGGCCGCCGCGCGGTCCACGACCCGACGACCCGACGGCGCCTCCGCCGGGCGGGTCGGCTCAGCCGCCGCACGGACCGGCGCGGACGACGAGCCGCCGCCCGCCGCGGACGCGCCGTCGCCCACCCGCCCCTCGACCCGGACGTCGAACCCGAGCGTCTCGCGCACCGCGCGCTGCACGACCTCGGCGTGCGGGCCGCCGCGGAACGCCGTCGCGAGCCCCGGCCCGGGGAACAGCAACGTGAGGGACGTCCCGGTGAGCTCGCCGACCTGCGCGTGCTGGCCGACCATCGCCCACGTCGCCTTCTTGAGCCGGCTGAGCGTCTCGAGCACCTCGGGCCACCGGCGGCGCAGGACCTCGGTCTCCAGGCCGGGCACCCCGGACGCAGGTGCGGGCCGACCGGCGGGTGCGGGCGCGGCCTGCGCAGCGGCTTGCGCGGGCGGCGAGGCCGGCGCCGCGGGCGCGGGCGCCGCATCGCCCCGGGCGGGAGCCGGCGCGTCGGCCGGGTGCGCGGGCGCCGAGGGCGTCACCGGGGTCGGCGTCACCGGGGTCGACGTCGCCGGCGCGGCGTTGGGTGTGCCGGACGCCATCAGCGACGGCCCCGGCTGCGGGGGCCCGACGGGCGCGGCCTCCGGCGTCGGCCGGTCCGTCGGCCGGTCCGTCGGCCGGTCCGTCGGCTCAGCGGCCGACGCAGCCTCGGCAGCGACGGCGCGCTCGGCCGTCCTCTCCGGCGGCTGCCCGGGGTGGCCGTCGGCGGTCTCGCCGACCGGCCCCGCCACCGGTCGGGGCGCAGGGGGACCGTCCGGCCGGGGCTCGACCGGCGCTGCCACCACAGGTGCCGGCAGCGGTGCCACGGCCGGCTCAGCAGGCACAGGTTGCGCGGCGGCCACCGCGGGCACGGCCGCCCCACCACCCACCGCACGCTCGGCGGACGCGACAGACGCGACGGGCGCGCCGGTCCCGCGCTCGAGCCGGTCCAGGCGCGCCGCGTGACCCAGGACGCCGTCGTCGGCGGCGGGCAGCAGCAGCCGGGCGATGAGCAGCTCGAGGTGCAGGCGCGGTGACGTCGCCCCGGTCATCTCTCCGAGCGCCGCGTTGACGACGTCGGCGGCGCGAGAGAGCTCGGCCGGACCGAGGTGGGTGGCCTGCGCACGCATCCGGGTCAGCTGGTCACCGGGGATCTCGCGCAGCGCGGCGTCGGCGGCCTCGCCCGCGGCGGCGAGCACGATGAGGTCGCGCAGGCGCTCGAGCAGGTCCTCGACGAAGCGGCGCGGCTCGTGCCCGGTGGTGATGACCCGCTCGACCACGCGGAACGCGCTGGCGCCGTCGCCCGCGGCGATCGCCTCCACGACGTCGTCGAGCAGGGTCGCGTGGGTGTAGCCGAGCAGCTGCACCGCACGCTCGTAGTCGAGCCCGCGCTCGTCGGCACCGGCCACGAGCTGGTCGAGGACGGACAACGAGTCGCGGACGGACCCCGCGCCGGCGCGGATGACCAGCGGCAGCACGCCCGCACCGACCGGCACCCCCTCGGACGCGCACAGCGTCTCGAGGTAGCCGGACAGCACGTCCGGCGGGACGAGGCGGAACGGGTAGTGGTGCGTGCGCGAGCGGATCGTGCCGATGACCTTGTCCGGCTCCGTCGTCGCGAAGATGAACATGACGTGCTCGGGCGGCTCCTCGACGATCTTGAGCAGCGCGTTGAAGCCCTGCGGCGTGACCATGTGGGCCTCGTCGAGGATGAAGATCTTGTGGCGGTCGCGCGCCGGGGCGAAGGTCGCACGCTCGCGCAGGTCGCGGGCGTCGTCGACGCCGCCGTGGCTCGCGGCGTCGATCTCCACCACGTCGAGGGACCCCGCGCCGCCGCGGGCGAGCTCGACGCACGACGGGCACACACCGCACGGAGTGTCCGTCGGGCCCTCGGCGCAGTTGAGGCAGCGCGCGAGGATGCGGGCCGACGTCGTCTTGCCACAGCCGCGCGGGCCGCTGAACAGGTAGGCGTGGTTGATCCGCCCGGTGCGCAGCGCCTGCATCAGCGGCACCGTGACGTGCTCCTGCCCGATCACCTCGGCGAAGTTCTCGGGCCGGTAGCGGCGGTACAGGGCGGTCGTCACCCACGGAACTCTAGACGCCGCCACCCACGCACCCCAGCCGCTCCCCGCCGCTCCCCCGCACCACTCGTCCACGCGCGCGGGCGGTGCACCGGCTGCCTCGGACGCCGCCCCTGACCCTGTCGTCACGGGCGGCGCCGAGGCCGTTCGACCCGCCTGCCGATGCCGCCCCCAGCTCGGCGTCGGCGAAGCGGGTCAGTCTGCGCGGACGACCGTCTCGGCGAGCACGGACCGCAGCAGCGGTCGGCTCAGCTCGGTCGCTCCGAAGACGAGCAGCCCACCGCCGACGAGGCACCCGACCAGCAGGATCACGCCCTGCGGCCCGGCCACCAGCGACATGCCGAAGAGGGGCAGCAGCAGGAGCCACGCGGTCGCCACCGCGGAGCCGGCGACGAGCACCATCGGGGCCAGCACCTCGCGGCGCCGGACGGCGTCGAACAGCTCGACGGGTACGCCGGCGAGGCGCTGCAGGGCGAACTCGCGGCGGCGGTCCAGGACGCTCGCGGCCTGCATGATCCCGGCCGACGCGGCGGCGACGGTGAACGCGATCGCGAGAGTCAGCAGCGCACCGGTCGTCAGGTCCCGCATGAGGACCGCGTCGGGGCTGTCACCGCCCCCGGCGCCGGCCACCGGGACGACCGCCAGCACGCCCGCCACGAAGCCGGCCAGCCCCAGCCCACCGACGACGCGCCACGCGGCGCGCGGCTCGTCGAGCAGCCGCCGGCCCGCCAGGAGCTGCGCGGGCCTCCGGGCGAACCGGACCATGACCCGCCCGAGCCGGCCGATCAGCCACGGCCCGAGCGCGTTGAAGGACAGCATGACGACGCCGACCATCCCGATCAGCACGACGAAGAGCAAGGCACCGAACGCGTCCCCGCCCTGCGTCACGAGCGCGAAGGCCAGCAGCGCGATCCCGGCGCCGGCGAGGCGGACCACCCGCAGCCGCGGCGGCGTCGTGCGCTGCGCCACCCCGAGCGGGGCGACGACGACGCGACGCAGGGACACCGCGCCACTCACCGCCGCCAGGGCAGGCACCGCCACGAGCGCACCGAGGAGCGACGGCACGCCGACCCACACCTCGCCCACCGTGAAGTCGGCGCCCTGGAACGGGATGGACGTCCAGACCGGGAGGAGCACGAGGTAGCCGACGATCCCGAGGAGCGCCCCGACCAGCCCCTGCGCCGCGGTCTCCAGGACGGTCAGACCGACCACCTCGCGCGGGGTCACGCCGAGCAGCCGCAACGTCGCCAGGCGCGCGTCCCGCCGGGACAGCCCCAGCCGGGCCGCGGCCCCTCCGAGGGCGACCAGCGGCACCAGCAGCAGCACGACGGCGGCCCATGCGAGCACGACGTAGATGTCGGAGTACTCGGCCATCGCCGACGACGTCGGCGCGGCGTCGCGGCGCATGAACCCGCGCAGGCCGCCGAGGACGCTCAGCCCGAACGTCGCGGTGACCGCGAAGGCGACGACCGCGAGCGCCGTCGTCGTCAGCCCGCGGCGGCCACCGGCCCGGCCGAGCTGGACGGCGAGCGGGACCATCACGCTCATCGGGCGGCCACGCCGATCGGCGTGCGCTCGTCGGCGACCACCAGACCGTCACGGACCTCGATCCGGCGCGAGCACCACGCCGCGACGTCGCGGTCGTGCGTCACGACGACGAGCGAGGCGCCGGCGGCGCGGGTCGCGTCGGTCAGCACCTGCATCACCTCGGCGCCGGTGGACTGGTCGAGCGCGCCGGTCGGCTCGTCGGCGAAGACGACGTCCGGCCCGGTGATGAGCGCCCGCGCGACGGCGACGCGCTGCGCCTGGCCACCGGACAGCTCGCCGGGGCGCCGGTCCTCCATGCCGGCCAGACCCAGCGCGCCGAGCCACTGCCGGGCGTGCGTGAGCGCCTGGTTGCGCGACGTCCCGAGCAGCATGGGCGGCAGTGCCACGTTCTCGGCCGCGGTCAGCTCGGAGAGCAGCTGACCGAACTGGAAGACGAAGCCGTAGTGCCGGCGGCGCAGCAGGGAGCGCTCACGCTCGTTGAGGTCCGCGACCTCACGACCGCGCAGCCGGACCGAGCCCGCGTCCGGGGTCAGCACGCCGGCCAGGGTGTGCAGCAGCGTCGACTTGCCGGACCCGGACGGCCCCGTGACCGCGAGCGACTCGCCCTCGGCGACGTCGAGGTCGACGCCGGCCAGGGCCGTCGTCGGGCCGTAGCTCTTGACGAGGCCGCGGGCCTGCAGACGCGGGGTGGCGGAGGCGGGTGCTGAGGTCATGCCCCCAGGCTGGCCGGGACCGGTGGGGCGGCACATCGGCCCCCGGCACGGTCCGTGGCGGCGTGGGCTACGACCCGGGTCGCGTCACGGTCCACCCTGAGTCGTACCCGCGGACCGGTCGGACCCCGAACGCCGTCAGGGTGCGACCTCAGGGTCGCGGGGCCTTCGGGGCCTGGCGTCTCCGGGCATGGAAGGACCCCCGCACACCCGCCAGAGCCCGCCTGCCCTTGCTGCCTTCCGGCCCTGGGGGAGTTCAGCGAGATGACGCCGCACGAGGGGTCTGCACTCAGCCTAACGCAGCCCGCGGGCGTGCTGGCGAACCGGTCGCGGACCGCCGCCGGCAGCGGGGGCGCCACGCAGCGCACACCGGGAGACACCGCCCCATCGGTCACCCGCGGCGCCGTGCCCGAGGTCACGTTCGGCGCACGCGTCCGGCTCCGGTATCCTCGTCCGGCCGGGAGGATTCGCCTAGTGGCCTATGGCGCACGCTTGGAAAGCGTGTTGGGTGAGAGCCCTCGGGGGTTCGAATCCCCCATCCTCCGCCGGTCGAAGGGCCCGTGACCTGCTGCCAGGTCACGGGCCCTTCGTCGTGTGCGCGGGCGGCGGTGCGCCCGACCTCGTGGACGGCGCTCGCCGTGGGCTGTCGTCAGCGGGCGAGGATGGACGTGAGGACGTCACGGACGTGCTCCAGCGCACGGCGCGCGTCCGCGTCCACGGCGGCTGGTGGCGTGGTCACCTGGCCGGGCGCGGGAGCCCTCACGGGCGGATCCCCCAAGGCCCCGACGACGCGGGCGGCCAGCTCGCCGAAGCCACCGGTCGACTCGAGGTAGGGCCGGACCCGGCCGGCGTCGTCCGCACGGCCCACCGCCAGCATGATCGTGACGAACTCGAGGGCTGCGAGCCGGGCGGTGTCCATCACGTCGGTGTCGAGCAGATCGTCGACGTGGTCCCGCAGGACGGTGTAGGCGCGCTCACGGTCGCCGCGTCGGAAGGCGGCGCGCGCCTCGACGGGGCGGTTCACCGAGAAGGTCCGTTCGGGCACATCGATGTGGGACACCTGGTCGAAGAGGTCGTCCGCGTCCTGCGTCCTGCCCTGGAAGAGGGCCGAGTACCCCAGGCCCAGAAGTGCGAGGTGGAGCATCGCCGGTGGGCCGTCCGCTCGGTAGCGGGCCACGAGGGGCGCCACGAACGTGTCGAAGGCGGCCAGCTGTCCGGTGGCCATCAACCCGGACGCCACCCCGGACAGCTCGATGAGCGAGGCGAGGTACGGCTCACCCATCCGCCGCAGCTCTGCGACCGCTGCGGGTGAGACACCGCTGAGCGCGGCGCTGTCCTCGTAGAGGTAGGCGCGCGTGTAGGCGATCAGCGGGTGATCGCGGTGGCCGTGGCGGCCGACGACCTGCTCGTAGCGCTCTCTGTCCCCCTGTGCATGGAGCGGTGCGCCGCCCAGGTGAGCCAGAACACGACCCGGTCCACGTCGTCGGGCGGGACGACGGCGAGGATCCGTTCGCTCCATTCGCCGATCTCCCCCTGCCGCCGCAGGGTCACCTCGGCGACGAGCGGCCGGACGAGCGCGTCCGCCAGGAGGTGGTCCCCGATCCGGCAGGCGCGGTCGACGGCCACGCGCAGGTCGGGCCACAGGACGCCGAGCCGCGCGACGCCCTCCACCTCGGCGTGCCCCACCAGCTGGCGATGGATGCGGTCGACCTCCTCCAGGCACCACCCTGCGTGGCGTGCCGCGACCTGGTCCGTCACGCCGGCTGCGGCGAGCTCGGCCGCCCCGAACTCCCGCAGGGTTTCGAGCAACCGGAAGCGGCGCCCGGCCGGCTCGGGCTCGATGACGAGCATCGACTGGTCGACGAGGTCCTCCAGGAGATCTTCCACCTGCGCCTCGTCGAGCCCCGGTTCGCCACATACCCGGTGGACCGCCCGGAGATCGACCCCTCCCGCGAAGACGGAGAGCCGGGCGAACAACGTGCGGAGCTCCTGGGTGAGGAGGTCGACCGACCAGTTGATGGTCGCGCGCAGGGTCCGGTGCCGGTCCTCGTTCGTCCGTGGGCTCCGCGTCAGGAGCCGGAGACGGTCGTCCAGCCGTCCGACGATCTCCGGCACGGAGAGCGTCGTGGTCCGGGCGGCCGCGAGCTCGATCGCGAGCGGCACCCCGTCAAGGGCGCAGCAGATCTCCTCGATCTCGGCACGATGGGCCTCCATGTCGACCGTTCGGGACACGGCTCGCGCGCGCGCCGTGAACAGCTCGACGGCCGGTCCGGCGATGTCCAGCGGAGGCACCGCGAGGAGGCGCTCCCCGCGTGCCCCGAGCCGCGAGCGCGAGGTGGCGAGGACGCACAGCTCGGGGCAGCCTTCGGCGAGCGCCGTCGCCATCGCGGCCGCCCCAGCGATCACGTGCTCGCAGTTGTCGAGCACCACGAGCGCCCGTCGGGGTCGTAGCGCCGCGACGACCGCCTGCGTCGTCGTCCTGCCGGGCCCCTCGGCGACCCCGACGACTTCGGCGACGGCGCGCGGCACGTCCGCGGGGGAGGTGAGGCCGGCAAGCGCGACGAACCATGCCTCACCTGTGCCTTCTCCCCAGGCCTGCGCCGTGGCGAGGCTCAGGCGCGTCTTCCCGATTCCCCCTGGTCCGACGAGGGTGACGACCGCCGAGGTCGCCGATGCACCCGCGATGGCTTCCAGGTCGGCCTCGCGGCCGATCAGCCGCTCGCGCCGCGCCGGAAGGTTTCCTGCCGCGTGCCGTCGCCCCGCACGGGCTGCGACCCCTGCGGATCACCGAGGGATGGGCTCTGGTCGAGGATGCGAGCCTCGAGGTCGCGCAGCCGCCGGCCGGGCTCGACCCCCAGCTCGTCGACGAGGTGGTACCGGACCCGCTGGAACGCAGCCAGGGCGTCCGCCTGCCGGCCCAATCGGTAGAGCGCTGTCATCAGGAGCGCCCAGAAGCCCTCGCGGAACGGGTGGTCCACCGTCAGCTCCGTCAGGGCGCCGATCACGGCGGCGGGATCCGCGTCCACCTGCCGCCCGAGCGCCGTCTCGAGGGCAGCGAGTCGTTCCTCGAGCAGACCGTCGACCGTGGCGGCGAGGCCCGGGGCATCCAGGCCGGCGAGAGGCGCCCCGGTCCACTCCGCCAGTGCCGCTTCGACCTCGCCGACGTCCAGGTGCTTGCGGAAGCGGACCACGTCGATCGCCCCGCCGGGCACATCCAGACGGTAAGCCGCACCGGCGCGGACGATCGCATCGTTGCCCAGGGCCTTGCGCAGGCGTGTGACGTAGGATTGCAGGGTCTTCTCCGCGGTCCGCGGCGCGTCCCCTCCCAGACCGCCTCCACGATCCGGGACACCGGGATCGCCGACCGCGGCGCGAGGGCGAGGACCGCCAGGACCGCCAGACACTTCGCGGGCCCCAGATCGAGCGGCCGGCCACGGTCATCCGTGGCGCCGACCTCGCCGAAGAGCCGGATCCGGACCACGGCACGTCCCTCCTGGTCGGTGACCGATCTTCGCACGACTCCTGCCGGCGCTCGCTGCCCTCGACCACGGCTCGACCCGGGCTCAACCCGTCGCTGCGACGGTCGGACGACAGCACGGCCCACCCCGATCAGAGGAGCACGTCATGAAGCCCACCCAGCGGCTCGCCCGCACCGCAGGTCTGTACTACCTCGTCGTCGCCGTCCTCGGCGCCTTCGCACACATCGTCCGCGGCATCGTGTACGTCCCCGGCGATGCGACGACCACCGCCGCGCGCGTGGTCGAGAACGTCGCCCTCGTCCGGTACAGCGTCGCGGCGGACCTGGTTCAGGCGACCTTCCTCGTCTTCGTCGTCCTGGCGCTCCATCGGCTCCTGCACCACGTCGACGCCCGGGTGGCGCGGGCGATGGTCCTGTTCGTGGTGATCGCCGTGGCCATGATCACGCTCAACATGGTGCATCAGTTCGGCGCGCTGCTCGTCGCGACCGAACCGTCCTACGCCGCAGCCCTCGGCGCCGACGGCGCGGATTCTCTGGTGATGCTCCTGATGGACCTGCAGCACTACGGGTACCTCGCCGCCCAGATCTTCTTCGGCCTGTGGCTGTTCCCCCTCGGCCTCCTCGCCTGGCGGTCCGGGATGTTCCCCCGCGCCATCGCAGCGGTCCTGATCGCCGCCTCCACGGGGTACCTCGTCGACGTCCTCCTGCAGTTCCTGGCACCCACCGCCGCCGACCTGGTCAACCCAGCGCTCGTGAGCCTGTTCGTCCTCGCCGAGGGGTCGCTGCTCGTGTTCCTCCTCGCCAAGGGCGTCCTGAACCGGCAGCCGGCCGAGCGCTTCCTGGTCGACGCGTGACCCGCGACCGGTCCGTCCGACCATCCCGCTCGATGCCCCAGCCATCCGTGTGGAGGTCACTCGTGCCCATCACCCCGGTCGGCGTTGGAGCGCGAACACCGTGACCGGCGTCGGAGCAGCTCATCCCTCGGGACAGCGAACGTCTGACCGCCGCGCTGCGCTCAGCTTGCTGGGCGTCGTCGCAGCGTTCCAGCTCGCGCTGGCAGCCGGCGCGCCCTGGGGAGCGGCTGCGTGGGGCGGGGTAGCGCCGGGCGTGCTGCCCGGGCCGCTACGGGCTGCCAGCACCGGCTCGATGCTCATCTACTGCGGGCTTGCCGCCCTGGTGGCCACCCACAGGCTCTCGCCGACCGCACGGCGTCGATCGCTGACGGGGACGAGCCTGTTCATGGTGCTCGGCATCGTCGGGAACCTGGCGACACAGTCACCCGTGGAGCGCGTGTGGGCACCCGTCGCGGCGGCACTCGCCATCTTGATCTGGCGCCTCCGCAGCACGCCCTGACGCCGTCGTGCCGTCGTGTACCCAGTACCCGGCGCGGGGCGGACGTCTACGAGATCGACGCCTCGCGCGCCGGGAACAGCGCCCACACGTGCTTGGTGGCGTCGGTGGTGTACCAGCCGACGTCCACGGCGACGCGGCGGGCGATCTGCAGTCCGTAGCCGCCCTCGCCCGGGGCACGGGGACCGGCGATGTGCGGGGTCGAGCTGAGGTCGTGGTCGGCGACGTCCAGGAGATAGGTGCCCACCGAGCGCAGCAGCCGGACGATGGTCGGCGGGATGCCGTGCCGCAGCGCGTTGGTCGCCAGCTCGGACGCGACCAGCACCATGTCGTGCGCGACCGGGTCCAGCTCCGGCTCGGGGCGCGTCCCCTCGGCGAGCTCGCTCTTCAGGCTCGCGCGCAGTCCCGCCAGCTGCGGCGTGGTGTCCAGCCGCCACTGCCGGACGAGCGTGAAGCCGGCCGGCGGTCGGGCGGTGACCAGGCCCTCGTCCGCGCGCCGTTCGTCCATGTCCTGATGGTCCGGCGTGTGCCCGCTCAACGACCCTCCCCGTACGGTCCAGGTGGAGACCGACCTGGGGCCTCTCTGCGGGCACGCTGGTGTGGTGCCCCTGGGCCCCTAGTCCACCACCGACGACGCCGCGGCGCCGCACGGCACGGCGTCAGCACAGCCGTCGCAGCACCATGACCGCCTAGGGTAGACGAACTCGTCTGTCTACCAGCGCGCACCGAAGGAAACCCATGAGCAGCACACCCGCCCACCGCTCGCCGGCGTCGCTGCGTGCGGCGCCGGACGCACCTCCCGGCCCGGCGTCCCCGGCGCGGACCGCCGGGCGGCTCGCGCTCGGCGGCGTGCTCGCGTTCGCCGGCGTGAGCCACCTGACCGTGAGCCGGCAGGAGTTCCAGGCGCAGGTCCCGAGCTGGGTGCCGCTGGATCCCGACGTCGTCGTCGTGGCGTCCGGGGTCGTGGAGATCGCCCTCGGGCTGGCCCTGCTGGTCACCCTCGCCGCCACCGCTGGATCGTCGGCTGGGTGGTCGGGGCGTTCTTCGTCGCGATCTTCCCCGGCAACATCGCGCAGTACGTCGAGCGCACCGACGGGTTCGGCCTGGACACCGATCGCGCCCGGGCCGTCCGCCTCGCCTTCCAGCCGCTGCTCGTGCTGTGGGCGCTGTGGTCGACCGGCGCCTGGGCCGCCTGGCGCGCCCGGAGCGACGCGCACCGCGCCGCCGGCACCGGCACCGGCACCGGACGGTCGACGAGCGCGCCCCGCTGATGGCTCCGACCCCGCCACCCGCGTTCGCCCCGGCAGTCGACGCCGCGCTCGTCGTCGGGCGCCCGACCCGGGACGGCGGCCAGGCAGAGGCGGCGCGGCGCATCGTCGCCGCCGCGGCCCCGCTCCTGTACGGCCGTGGCGTGCGGGCGGTCGCGGCCGACGCGATCATCGAGGCCGCCGGGGTCACCAAGGCGACGTTCTACCGCCACTTCCCCACCAAGGACGACGTCGTGGTCGTCTACCTGCGCTCCGTCGCGGCCGCGGAGCGCGCCACGGTCGCCGGATGGCGCGCGCGGCACCCGACGGCGCCCGGACGGGTCCTCGTCGCGTACGCCTGGTCGCTCGGGGCCCAGGCGCACGGTCCCGACTTCCGCGGGTGCCCCTTCCTCAACGCGCTCGCCGCGCACCCTGAGCCGGCGCACCCCGTGCACCTGGCCGCCGAGGAGCACCGGACGTGGCTGCGGGGCCAGGCTCGCGACCTGCTCGACGACCTCGGCCTCGCCCGACCCGACCGCATCGCCGTCCAGCTGGTCATGCTCCGCGACGGCGCCATGGCCGCCGGCGACGACGTGCCGGCGGCCGAGGTGCGGCGAGCGCTCCTGCGCGCCGGCGCGGCGGTCGTCGCCGCGGGACGGTCGGCTCGTGCGCCGGGGCGCCCTACCGGCGCCTGAGCGACGCGCTCGGCGGACGACCCGCGGCGCGTCCCGCCCGGTCGCACCCTCGGCGTCGCCGACCCTGGTGCGATGACCACCCACACCCACACCCACGGGGCCGCGGTGACGACGGCAGCGCCGCCGGTGCGTCGGCGGGCACGCGTGATCTTCGCCGCCATCCTGGTGCCCGCGCTCCTGGCGACCCTCGCCGGGGCGGTCCTCCTGCGACCGACCGCCGAGGACCGGCCGGTCATGCAGACGACCGGCCCCGGGATGACGTTCCACGCGGTGCAGGTGACGACGGTCCGGCCGGACGCCGCCGCGGTGTCCGAGCAGGTCCGCGCGACCATGGCGGACGGCACCGACGTCGGCGTCCTCGTCCCACAGGAGTACCTGCCCGAGGTCGCGCCGGGTGACCGGGTGCGGATCGCGTACGTCGCCGAGGCCGCCGTCGAGGGCACGCCGCACCTCTTCGTCGACTTCGTCCGCGGCCCGCCGCTCGGCTGGCTGGCGGCCGTATTCGGCGTCCTCGTGGTCGCCGTCGCCCGCTGGCGCGGGCTGGCTGCGCTCATCGGGCTTGGACTGTCCCTGGCCGTGGTGGGCGCGTTCACCCTGCCCGCGCTCCTCGAGGGGCGCCCGGCGATGCCGGTCGCGCTCGTGTCGTCCTCGCTCATCATGTTCGTCGTCCTGTACCTCGCGCACGGGTTCACGACCAGGACGTCCACGGCGCTGCTGGGCACCCTGGTCGGCCTGGTCGCGACCGCGGGCATCGCCGCGTGGGCCAGCGGCGCCGCTCACCTGACCGGGCTGGCCGGCGAGTACGCCATGGACCTGCAGTCGTACGCACCCCAGATCCAGCTCCGCAGCGTGCTGCTGTGCGGGATGGTCCTGGCCGGGCTCGGCGTGCTGAACGACGTCACCATCACCCAGGCCTCGGCGGTCTGGGAGCTGCACGCGACGTCGCCGCACGCGTCCTGGCGCGAGCTGTTCGACCGCGGCATGCGGATCGGCCGCGACCACATCGCCTCGACCGTCTACACGATCGTCTTCGCGTACCTCGGCGCGAGCCTGCCGCTCGTGCTGCTCCTGAGCATCTCCGACCGGTCGATCCTCGACTCCCTGACCAGCGGCGACATCGCGGAGGAGGTCGCGCGGACGCTCGTCGGGTCGATCGGCCTCGTCCTGGCGATCCCGGTCACCACGGCCATCGGTGCCTGGGTGGTGCGGTCCGCGTCGACGCCCGACCCCGCGGAACCGGCGCCCCCGCCCGTCGGTGCTTCTCGATAATGATTCTCATTTGCTGCTAGCGTCACCGGCGTCCGTCCCACCTCCCCAGAGAGGAGACGGGTGCGCCGCGCCCTGCGTCGGCGCACCCGACCCGCCGATGACCCCCATGCCCTCGCCCCGTCCGCGCCCGCGCTCCCGCTCCCGCGCCGCCCTCGGGCTCGCCGTCCCGCTGCTCCTCCTGGCCGGGTGCGCCTCCGGCGGGACCGCCACGCAGTCCGGTCCCGACACCGGGACGCCGACCGAGGCCGCGCCCTCGGCCACCCCGCGCCCGAGCGAGGCAGCGACGGTGACGCCCCGCCTCGCGCTCACCTACGACGGCGGCGTCCTCGTCCTGGACGCCACCTCGCTCGAGACCGTCGGTGACCTCGAGCTGCCGGGCTTCAACCGGCTCAACGGCGCCGGCGACGGTCGCCACCTGCTCGTGTCGACCGCCGGACGCTTCCAGCTCCTCGACGCCGGCACGTGGTCCGAGCCGCACGGCGACCACGCGCACCACTACACGCAGGCCCCCACGTTCCCGGATGTCGCCTGGGAGGCCGAGAAGCCCGGGCACGTCGTCGTCCACGACGGGCGCACCGTCCTGTTCGACGACGGCACGGGTGACGTCGTCGCCTTCGACTCGGCCGCCGTCGCCGAGAGCGAGCACCGCGCACTGCGCGAGCTGACCACGCCGTCCGCGCACCACGGCGTCGCGGTCGAGCTGGCCGACGGCACGCTCGTCGTCTCCGAGGGGACCGAGGACGAGCGGACCGGGACCCGCGTGCTCGACGCGAACGGGAGGACCGTGGCGTCGTCCGACGACTGCCCGGGCGTGCACGGCGAGGCCGTCGCGGCCGACGACGCCGTCGTCATCGGGTGCGAGGACGGCGCCCTCGTCCACGTCGGCGCGACCATCACCAAGGTGTCCAGCCCGGACCCGTACGGTCGGATCGGCAACCAGGCCGGCAGCGACGTCTCGCCCGTGGTGCTCGGGGATTACAAGTCCGACCCGGACGCCGACCTCGAACGCCCGACCCGCGTCTCGCTCATCGACACGCGGACCGCCGGACTGGCCCTCGTCGACCTCCCGGCGAGCTACAGCTTCCGCTCGCTCGGACGCGGCGACGCCGGCGAGGCGCTCGTGCTCGGGACGGACGGCGCGCTGCACGTCATCGACCCGGAGGCCGGGACCCTCGTGCGGTCGATCCCCGTGGTCGACGCGTGGGAGGAGCCGGACGACTGGCAGAGCCCGCGACCGACCCTGTTCGTGCTCGACGGCTCGGCGTACGTCACCGACCCGAGCACCGACACCCTGCACGCGGTGGACATCGAGACGGGTGAGATCTGGAACAGCGTGCGGCTCCCGGTCACGCCGAACGAGCTCACCGGCGTCACGGGCGACGTCCCGGCCGACGACCACGACCACGCGCACGACGACCCCGCGCACGAGGACGAGGCGGACGAGGACGTCCACCAGGACTGACCGCCGTCACCCCGCCGCCCGGCAGCTCCCCGCACCGGCCGCCTCCGCCCCTGCGCGCGAGGCGGCCGGCCGGCGCACGCCCACCGCTCCGCTGACACGAGGACACATGCCCGCCACCCGCCCGCTCCACACCCTCACGTCCGCGCTCGTCGCGGCCGGACTGCTGACCGGCTGCGCCGCGGCACCGACCTCGCCGCCGGACGGCGGCCGCCCCCAGGTGCTCGCGTCGTTCTACCCCTTGCAGTTCGTCGCCGACCGGGTGGGTGGCGAGCACGCCGACGTCGGCTCGCTCACCCTCCCGGGGCGGACCCGCACAGCCTCGAGCTGTCGCCGCGGCAGGTCCGGGACATCCGCGACGCCGACGTCGTCGTGATGCTGTCCGGGCTGCAAGCGGCCACCGACGAGGCGGTCGCGACCGGCGTACGGGCGCGAGTCGTGGACGCCGTCGGCGCCGCCGCGGACGACCCCGGGGCCGGGACCACTGCAGGAGCGCCCGACGGCCCGACCGACCTGCACTTCTGGCTGGACCCGACCCGGCTGGCCCTCGTCGTGGACGACGTCGCCGACGCCCTGGCCGAGGTCGACCCCGACCACGCCGCCGACTACGCCGCCGCGGCAGCGGAGCTCGAGTCCGACCTCACGGCGCTCGACGAGGCGATGGCCGAAGGACTGGCCGGCTGCGCCGGGGCGACCGTGGTCTCGTCGCACGCCGCCTTCGGCTTCCTGGCCGACCGGTACGGGCTGCAGCAGGTCGGGATCACGGGCGTCGACCCCGAGGTCGAGCCGTCCCCGGCACGCCTGAGGGGCGTCCGTCAGGTCGTGGAGGACAACGGCGTCCGGCGGCTGTTCTTCGAGGTGCTGGCCGACCCCGAGGTCACCCGGGTGCTCGCCGACGACCTCGGCGTCGCCACCGCGGTGCTCGACCCGCTGGAGGGGCGCACCGACCCGGACCGCGACTACCTCGACACCATGCACGCCAACCTCGAGGCGCTGCGGACGGGGCTGAGCTGCCAGTCGTGACCCGGCGTGACCCGGCGTGACCCGGCCCACGGTGCGCGACCCACGGGCACCTGCCTATGCTGCGCGGGCGAGGGAGTACTTCCCAGCACCGATCCGGTCAGTACGGCGCACCAGCGACCTCGGACGGTGGCCCTGCTCAGGGTGAAGGAGACCTCGGGACCCCACCGATCCCGGGAGACTCCGTGCTCGATCTCGCCCCCGTCGCCGTGACCGACGACGTCCTGGCCACCATCGCCACCCCCTCGCTGTGGGCGGTGACCATCGCCGGCGTCCTGGCCCTGCTGGCCCTCGACTTCGCCGTGACGCGCAAGCCGCACGAGGTCTCCATGCGCGAGGCCTTGGGGTGGAGCGCCTTCTACATCGCCCTGCCGCTCGGGTTCGGCGCCTGGATCTGGTCCCGCTACGGCTCCACCACCGGCGTCGAGTACCTCACCGGGTACCTCGTCGAGAAGTCGTTGTCCGTGGACAACCTCTTCGTCTTCATGCTCTTGCTGTCGGCGTTCGCGGTCCCGGTCGTGCTCCAGCAGCGCGTCCTCCTCTTCGGCATCGCCGGTGCGCTCGTGCTGCGCGGGATCTTCATCGCGCTCGGCGCGGCCGTGCTGGCCAACCTCAGCTGGGCGTTCCTGCTGTTCGGCGTGATCCTCCTGCTCACCGCGGTGAAGATCCTGCGCGACCAGCTCACCGGCGCCGGCCACGAGGTCGACGTGTCGACGATGCGCTCCGTGCGGCTGATCCGCCGGGTCATGCCCGTGACCGACGACTACCGCGGCCCGCGCCTGTCGGTGAAGGAGGGTGGCCGGCGGATCCTCACGCCGCTCGCCGTCGTCGTCGCCGCCGTCTTCGCCACCGACGTCGTCTTCGCGGTCGACTCCGTGCCGGCGGTCTACGGCATCACCGGCGACCCGTACCTCGTGTTCGCCACGAACGCGTTCGCCCTGCTCGGCCTGCGCGCGCTGTACTTCGTGCTCCAGGGCGCACTGAGCAAGCTCGTCCACCTCGGCTACGGCCTCGCGACGATCCTCGCGTTCATCGGCGTCAAGCTCGTCCTGCACTGGGCGCACGGCGAGTGGGCCGGCGTCCCGGAGATCCCGACGGTGCTCTCGCTCGTCGTCATCCTCGTGGTGCTCGCGGTGGTCACCGCGACGAGCCTCTACACCACCCGCGGCAAGGACGGCGACGCCCAGCACTCGGCGCACGTCGCCGAGCCCGGCGCGCACTGAGCGGTCACCCTCGAGCGGCTCGACGCCCCTCGTGCGCTCGGCCGGCTCGTGCTGCTCGACGGGCTCGACCCCGAGCTCGTCGAGCAGCGCCAGCACGCGACCGCGGATCTCGTCGCGGATCGGCCGCACCGCGTCGATCCCCTGCCCCGCGGGGTCCGCGAGCGCCCAGTCCTCGTACCGCTTGCCGGGGTAGATCGGGCACACGTCCCCGCAGCCCATGGTGATGACGACGTCGGAGGCCTGGACGGCCTCGGGCGTGAGGACCTTGGGGCGCTCGGTACGGATGTCGATGCCGGCCTCGAGCATGGCCTCGACCGCGACGGGGTTGATGGCGTCGGCCGGCATCGAGCCGGCGGACCGCACCTCGACGCTGCCGCCGGACAGGTGGCGCAGGAACCCGGCGGCCATCTGCGAGCGGCCCGCGTTGTGCACGCAGACGAACAGGGCGCTCGGCGTGGTGGTGGTGGTGGGCAGGTCGCTCATCGGTTCGTTCTCCTCGTCGCGGTGGTGGTCGGGGTGGTCGTCGCGCCGGGCGCCGTCCGGACGCACGGGCAGGGGCAGGTCGGGGACGAGATCGGCCAGCAGGGCGCGGACCCGCGCGTCGAGGTCGTCGCGGATCGCCGCGACGCCGTCGGTCGAGGCGAGCGCCGGGTCCCCGACCACCCAGTCCTCGTACCGCACCCTCGGGATCACGGGGCAGGTGTCCCCACAGCCCATCGTGACGACGACGTCGGCAGCGCGGACGGCGTCGTCGGTCAGTGGCTTGGGGTAGGCGTCGTCGGCGCCGAGATCGCCCAGCAGAGGGCGGACGGCGTCGTGCACCGCTCCGGCGGGCGCGGAGCCGGCCGAGCGGGCGATCACGGCACTGCCGGCGTGGTGCCGCAGGAGCGCCGCGGCCAGCTGGGACCGACCGGCGTTCGCGACGCAGACGAACAGCACCTGAGGTGGGCGGCCCGGCGCCTGCGGTGCTGCGGTGCGTGCCAGGTCGGCGAGGCGCTGCTCGGCGAACCGGCGGGTGAGGGCGACGAGATGACCGCTGACCCCGGCGTTGCGCACCAGCGCGGCGTAGGACTCGCGCACCGTGCGCAGGACGGTGCCGGGGTCCAGCGCAGTACCGGGGGCGAGGTCGTCGGCGAGCCGCGCCAGCGCCGCGTCGACGTCGGTCAGCCCGCCCAGGGGCTGCGCCCGGTGCCGCGCGGCGTCCAGGGCCGCCGGCGCGAAGGACTCCAGCAGCGCGGTGACCGCACGGCGCGCCTCGGGCACGACGGAGTACCAGACCCAGGTGCCGCGCCGTTCGGACGTCAGGAGCCCGACGTCCTTGAGGACCTTGAGGTGGTGCGAGACGGTCGACTGCGACACGTCGGCGACCCCTGCGATGTCGCACACGCAGGCCTCACCGGTGGCGCTGGCGGTGAGGAAGGACAGCATCCGCAGCCGCAGGGGGTCCGCCAGGGCCTTGAGCACGACGGCGACCTGCCCCGCGACGTCCGGGCCCATGGCACGGGCCTCAGTGGGGGCGCAGCCGGGGTCGGCGGCGGAGGTGGACGACGGCGGTGGCGGGGTCACGGTGGTCATCGCGGGGCCTCCTCGTGGACCGGGACGGTGACGTCCGGCGCGGTGGCATACGGGTCGGTCGCGAACCACCGGCGGGCGGCCCACAGGGAGACGTAGACCAGGCCGACGAGCACGGGAACCTCGATCAGCGGCCCGACGACCCCCGCCAGGGCCTGCCCGGACGTGGCGCCGAACGTGCCGATCGCCACCGCGATCGCGAGCTCGAAGTTGTTGCCCGCCGCGGTGAACGCCAGGGTCGTCGACCGCGCGTACCCCAGCCCCAGCGCCCTCCCGGTCGCGAGACCGGCGCCCCACATGAGGGCGAAGTAGGCCAGCAGCGGGAGCGCGATGCGCACGACGTCGAGCGGGTTGCGGGTCACCGCATCGCCCTGCAGGGCGAACAGCAGCACGATCGTGAACAGCAGCCCGTACAGCGCCCACGGGCCGACCCGTGGGACGAAGACGGCCTCGTACCAGTCCCGCCCTCGCACGCGCTCCCCCACCGCGCGGGACGCGAAGCCCGCGACGAGAGGGACCCCGAGGAACACCAGGACGTTGACCGCGATCTGCCCGACGGAGACGTCCAGCCCCTGGGTGTCCCACCCCAGCCACCCGGGGAGCACGGTGAGGTAGAACCAGCCGAGGAGGGCGAACGCGACGACCTGGAACACGGAGTTGACCGCGACCAGCACCGCGGCGGCCTCCCGGTCCCCGCACGCCAGGTCGTTCCAGATCACCACCATGGCGATGCACCGGGCGAGCCCGACGATGATGAGGCCGGTCCGGTACTCGGGCAGGTCCGGGAGCAGCGCCCAGGCCAGGGCGAACATGAGCGCCGGCCCGACGACCCAGTTGAGGACGAGCGAGCTGACCAGCAGGCGGCGATCACCCGTCACGGCGGCGACACGGTCGTACCGCACCTTGGCCAGCACGGGGTACATCATCACGAGCAGGCCGACGCCGATCGGCAGCGAGATGCCGCCCACCTCGAAACGCGCCAGGACGTCGGCCAGGGCGGGAACGAACCGACCCAGGGCCAGTCCGGCGAGCATCGCGAGCCCGATCCAGGCCGGTAGCCACCGGTCGAGGCCCGAGAGCCGTCCGGCAGCCGACCGCCGGGGGACGGCGACTGTGTGCGTCACTGGAGGTTCCTCCCTGCTGGTGACACGCCCGCGGTGCACGAGAGGGAACACGGGGACGTGAGGTGGTACTGCTTCGAATCTAGTCTATATAGAAGCGCCTCGAAACAAGAGCTGGTGAGTCGGTCCCGCTAACCCGGCGGCATACCCTCGTCCGACGGAACCGGCGCGCCCCGCAGGGCGTTGGCACCGTGGACCGACGTCACCGACCCTGGAGAGAGATGGACAGCGACAGTACGAGCCCCCTCGAGCCGCACGCAGACGACGTGGCGAGAGGGGGAACCACTGATGTGGGTGCTGTCCCTGCTCCTGGGCATCCTCGTGGTGCTCGCGATCACCGCGGCCACCGGCTACTTCGTGGCGCAGGAGTTCGCGTACATGGCCGTCGACCGGTCACGGTTGAGCGCCCGGGCCGCGGCCGGTGACCCGTCGTCCAAGCGGGCGCTGGCCGTCACGCGACGCACGTCCTTCATGCTCTCCGGGGCCCAGCTCGGCATCACGGTCACCGGGCTGCTGGTCGGGTACGTCGCCGAGCCGCTGATCGGCGAGTCGCTGGGCACGGCCCTCGGCGGTGTAGGCGTGCCCACCGGCGTCGGCATCGCCATCGGGACGGTGCTCGCCCTGGTGCTCTCGACCTTCGTGCAGATGCTCTTCGGCGAGCTGTTCCCGAAGAACCTCGCGATCGCCCGGCCCGAGCCGGTCGCGCTGCGCCTGGCGACGTCCACGACGCTGTACCTCAAGGCCTTCGGCTGGCTCATCCAGGTCTTCGACCACGCCTCCAACGTCCTGCTGCGGGCCCTGCGCATCGAACCGGTGCACGACGTCGAGCACTCCGCGACGGTCCGCGACCTCGAGCACATCGTCGCCGACTCGCGCGAGAGCGGTGACCTGCCCGAGGAGCTCTCGCTCCTGCTCGACCGCATCCTGGACTTCCCGGAGCGCGACGTGGAGCACGCGATGATCCCCCGCGCCCGGGTCGACGTCGTCCGCACGGGCGACCATGTCGGCCAGGTCCGCGAGCTCATGAGCACCGGGCACTCGCGCTACCCCGTGCTGGACGACGACGACCAGGTCGTCGGCGTGGTGCACCTCCAGGACGTCCTCGTCGGCGTGCACGCCGACACGGCCGCCCTGACCGGCCTCATCCGGCCCGCGGTCATGGTCCCCACGGCGATGACCCTGCCGGACGTCCTGCGCCTCCTGGCCGAGTCCCGCAACCAGATGGCGTGCGTCGTCGACGAGTACGGCGGCTTCGCGGGCGTCATCACCCTCGAGGACCTCGCCGAGGAGCTGGTCGGGGAGATCACCGACGAGCACGACCCGGCCGAGCCCGACGTCCTGCCGGTCGCGGACGACGGCACCTGGGTCATGGCCGGTGACGTCCACATCGACGAGGTCGAGCGCGCCGTCGGGCACGACCTGCCGCGCGACGACTACGAGACGATCGCCGGCCTGGTGATCGAGCGGCACGGTGCGCTGCCGGACGTCGGCACCACCGTCGAGCTCGAGCTCCCGCCCGACCCCGCCGACCTGGCTCTCGCCGACCCGCCCGCCCCGGTGTGGATGCGCGTCGAGGTCCTGGCCATCGAGCGGCACGTCCCCGCGACGGTCCGGGTGACCGTCCCCGCGGTGCCGGCCGTCCCGGCCGCCCGCGCCGACCACGCCGCCCGCACCGACGCCCAGGGGGCCCACCGATGAGCGACCCGATCGTCTTCACCCTGGTCACCGCGGGCCTGATCGCGCTCAGCGCCTTCTTCGTCGCCGTCGAGTTCGCGCTGCTCGCCGCGCGCCGGCACCGCCTCGAGGACGCCGCCGCGACCAGCCGCTCCGCGCGCGCCGCGCTGCGCAGCTCGACCGAGCTCACGGTGCTGCTCGCCGGCTCCCAGCTCGGCATCACCGCCTGCACGCTCGCCCTCGGCGCCCTGACCAAGCCGGCGGTCCACTACTGGCTGACCCCGATCTTCGAGTCCTGGGGCGTCGTGCTGTGGCTGGCCGACGTCGCCGGGTTCGTGCTCGCGCTGGTCGTCGTGACCTTCCTGCACCTCGTCGTGGGCGAGATGGCACCCAAGTCGTGGGCGATCGCGCACCCGGAGACGTCGGCGACCGTCCTGGCGCTGCCCATGCGCGCGTTCATGTTCTTCACCCGGCCGCTGCTGGTCGCGCTCAACGAGATGGCCAACTGGTGCCTGCGACGGGTGGGCGTCGAGCCGGCCAACGAGCTGGCGACCGGCCAGAGCCCGGAGGACCTGCGGCACCTGCTCGAGCACTCGACCAACGTCGGGGCGCTGGACGCGAGCTACTCCGCCCAGCTGGCCGGTGCGCTGGACCTGCAGTCGCTCACCGTCCGCGACCTGCTCCGTCCGGGCGCACGGCCGACAGCGGTCGCGTCGGACGCCACGGTCGAGGACGTCCGGGCCGCGACCCGCGCGTCGGGCCACCTGCGCGTCCTGGTCGGGGTCGCCGGGTCGGTCCAGGGCGTGATCCACGTGCGCGACACGCTGACCGAGCCCGACGACCGCCCGGCGGCCGACCTCATGCGCCCGGTCTTCACGGTCGAGGCGGGCATGGCGGTGCACAGCGCGCTGACCGCGATGCGCGAGTCCCGCAACCACCTCGCGGTCGCGACCGACGGCGGCGCCTTCGTCGGGGTGGTCACGCTCGCCGACGTCCTGGCCCGGCTCTTCCCGCGGGACGTCCGGGTGGGGTGACGCGTGCGCGTCAGCGCGCCACGACGGCGTCGTACACCGCGCCGAAGCGCGCCCGGCGCTCGGCGTAGTGGTCGGCACGATCGGGGACCGGCTCGTACGTCGCGCCGGTCGCCCGCGGGGCGCGCGGGACGTCCGGCGCCAGGACGTCCAGGGCGAGCAGGGCGGTCCCCCGCAGCGTCGACCGCTTGAGCGTCACGTGCGTGACCGGCCGGCCCAGGACGTCGGCGAGGATCTGCAACCAATCGGGCTGGTCGTTGCTGACCCGGCCGGACGCCATGATCTGCGCGGCGTCCGGCGCGGCGGGGGCGAGCTCGGCGGCGACCCGGGCGTAGGTCATCGCGATGCCCTCGACCGTCCCGCGGAAGAGGTCGTCGCCGTCGGTGGACGCGGTGACCCCCGCGAGCACCGCACGGGCGTCCGCCACCCAGCCCGGGGCGCGCTCCCCGGTCAGGTACGGCAGCACGAGCGGCGTGCCCGACGACGGCGCCGCGGACAGCACCGAGGCGCGGTCGCGGCCGACGTCGAAGGTGCTCTGCGCCCAGCTGATCGCGCGGCCCACGTCGTTGAGCGCTCCGCCCAGGAGGGACCGGTGCGCGCCGACGCGGTAGTTCCACAGCCCGAACGGCAGCGGGTCGGCGGGGCCGTCCAACAGCACCCGCATCGCGCCGCTGGTCGCCGTGGCGGCCGCCATGACGCCGGGATCGGTCGCGCCGGCGCCGACGTTGCTCGCGAAGCCGTCGGCGATCGCCGGGAACCACACGGCGTCCGCGAGCGCCGGCCACCGCACGCCGTGGGTCGGGTGCACCGGGTCGTCGACGTCGTGCCGGGGGAGAACTGCTCGGGCCGCACCCCGGCCGCCGCGAGCAGCTCGGCGTCGAGCTCGCCGGTGCGCCGGTCGAGCAGGCCCGTCCACGCGGCGGTGGCGGTCCCGGCCGCGTCCACCCCCGTGAGGCGGTGCAGCACGTACTCCCCGAGCGACCACCAGCCCGCGGCTGCGGCGAAGGTCCGTGGGTCCGCACCGGCGAGCCACCGCAGCCGCGGCGCGTGGTAGCTCGTGTGGATCCGGGTGCCGGTGCGCTGCTGGACGGCGTGCTCGTCCAGCTCGGCCCGCAGCGCCGCGACCTCACCGGCGCAGCGGGAGTCGGCGTACGTCAGGCACCCGGTCAGCGGGCGACCGTCGGCGTCCACCGCGAGCAGGGACGCCGCGAAGGTGTCCATCGCGACCCCGGCGATCCGGGTGCCGAGCGCCGGGTCGCGGGTGAGCGCGTCGAGGATCTCCTCGATCTCCGCGACGACCGCGTCGGGGTCGATCTCGGAGGTGCCGTCCGGGGCCGTCGTGAAGGCGTGCGGCACCTTGTGCTGCAGCCCGGTGACCGGTCGTCCGGTCGCGTCGTAGACCCCGCCGCGGCTCGCCGTCGACCCGACGTCGAGCGCCACGACCAGCGGGTCCTGCGCCGCACCGAGTCCGACGTCGTCGACAGGCCTGGTCATCTCGCACCTCGCGTCCGTGGGGCTTCCGGGTCGCCACCGACCTCACCACACCTGCCGGGCGTGCGCCCGGCCGTCACCGGCCCGTCGAGCCGATCCGGGCGCCCCCGGCTAGGGTCGATCGAGGTCGACGTGGACCGGCGTGCACCGACGACGAGGGCGCGACGCGGACCGGCGTCGCTGCGCAGGGACGGAGCCGAGATGCCTGGAGCAGACCGTCGCCGCAGGTCGCGGCGACCACGCCGCGCAGCGGTCGTGGCGACCCTCGCGGCACTCGCGATCACCGCGCCCGCGCTGCCGGCAGGGGCCACGGCGGCGACGTCCGCCCGCGCGGGCACCGCCGCCACCGCCTCCCCTCCCGCCCTCGCCGCCCCACACTCCGTGGCGGCCGCAGCCACCGAGGACCCGCCGTTCGTCGGGTGGACGGCGACCCTGCCCGCCCTCGCCTGGCAGTTCTCCCCGACGAGCGCGGACGACTGCGTGGCGGGCCGGACGTCCTGCGTGCGCCGCACGATCCGCGAGATGGAGCGCCGCCTCGAGCCGTTGGTCGCGGACTGCTCGCACGGGGCGGTGTTCGGGCTGGCCTACCTGCGCACGACGGAGAGCTACCTCGACGCAGCGCTGACGCCGGGGTTCCTGCGTGACCCGTCCTTCGTCAACCACCAGGACGTCGTCTTCGCCAAGATGTACTTCGACGCGTGGGACGCCTGGTCGGCCGGCCGGGCCGAGCGGGTGCCACCCGCGTGGCGGATCGCGTTCGGCGCCGCGGACGACCGCCGGGTCGCCGGCGTCGGGGACCTGCTGCTCGGGATGAACGCCCACGTCAACCGGGACCTGCCGTTCGCCCTGGCCGCGATCGGGCTGGTGGCGCCGGACGGCACGAGCCGCAAGGTGGACCACGACCGGATCAACCGCATGCTCAACGGGGTCGTCGAGCCGCTCGTCGCCGAGATCGCCGCCGACCTCGACCCCACCGTGCGGGTCCCGTGGACGCCGTACGGCGTCGGCTACACCGCCCTCCTGCAGGTGCTGCAGACGTGGCGCGAGTCCGCGTGGCGTCACGCCGAGCTGCTCGCCGCGGCCCCCGACGACGTCACCCGCGCGCTGGTCGCCCGGACGATCGAGCTCGAGGCGGCCCTGACCGCGCAGACGATCGTCACCGGGACGCACTACCTGCCTCCGCTGACGTCCTCCGACCGGCGTGCCCGCCACTGCGCCGAGCACGCGGCGACCGGGGACTAGGTGTCCCCCGACGCGCCCCGGTCCGCGCCCGCCCCGGACCCTGCGGCCTCCCCTGCTCGGCGTCGCCGGGGCAGGCCTGGCGGCGGCGCTGGCGGTGCGGGACCGGCTGCTGACCGCCCGGCTCCGCCGCCGCGCCGTCGTCTCGGAGGCGGTCGCCGAGCTCAGCCACCGGGCGCTCACCGCGGACCAGCCCGACGCGCTGCTGCGCGAGGCGCTGCGGGTCGCCGTCGCCGTGACGCACGCCGACTACGGCACGGCGGTGCGGCGCCTGCCGGACGGCCGGATGCGCGTCGCCGAGGAGCTCGGTCCGGAGCCGCTGGCGCCGGGCACGGTCCTGCCGATCGCGCCCGAGCGGTCCTACGTCATGCGGGTGGTCGAGACCGGCGAGCCGTTCGTCTCCGCCGACCTGCGGTCCGACCCCCGGATCGCGCCACCCCAGCCGCTGCTGACCCGCGGCGTCGTCAGCGGCCTGGCGGTCCCGGTCCGCGGCGCGCAGGAGGTCACGGGCGTACTGGCCGTGCACGCCCGACGCCGCCACCGGTTCCGCCCCGACGACGTCGACGCCGTCGGCCGGCTCGCCCGCGTCGTCGCGACGGCCTGGGAGCAGGTCGCGCAGCGCGAGCACCTGGGTCACCAGGCGCTGCACGACCCGCTGACCGGTCTGCCGAACCGCGCCCTGCTCCTCGACCGCCTCGACCAGGCGCTCGCCCGCCGGCCGACGTCGGACGAGGCGGGCCGGGGCGCGGACGTCGCGGTCATCATGGTCGACCTCGACGACTTCAAGTCGGTCAACGACACCTACGGCCACGCCGCCGGCGACCACCTGCTGACCCTGGCCGCACGTCGGTTCGTCGACGTGGTCCGCCCGCAGGACACGGTCGCGCGCCTGGGCGGGGACGAGTTCGCCGTGCTCTGCGAGCCCGTGCCGGACGAGACGGCCGCGATGCGGCTCGCGCACCGGCTGCAGGCGGCGTGCACCGAGCCCGCGGTCGTGTCCGGGACCCCGCTCGCGTTCAGCGCGAGCTTCGGGGTGACCTGGGCCGGCGGAGCACCGCCCGAGGCCCGCACCGCCGCCGCCCTGCTCAGCGAGGCGGACGCCGCGCTGTACGGCGCCAAGGCTCGCGGCCGCGGCCACGTCCAGCTGTTCGACGAGGGGCTGCGCCGCTCCACCCGCCGCCGCCGCGAGCTCGAGGCCGAGCTCGAGCAGGCCCTCGCCGACGGCGAGTTCCGCCTGCACTACCAACCGGTCCGGCGCGCCGACGACCTCGCGGTGGCGGGGGTCGAGGCGCTGGTCCGCTGGCAGCACCCGACGAGCGGCCTGCAGCTCCCCAGCCTCTTCGTCCCGAGCGCCGAGCGGACCGGGCTGCTGGTCCCGCTCGGCACGTGGGTGCTGCGCACCGCGTGCGCCCGGGCGGCCGCGTGGCACCGGGACGCGGCGCCGGGCACCGAGCCGGGTGCGACACCGTGGGTGTCCGTCAACGTGTCCCCCGTCAGCTCGACGACCCCGGGCTGCCGGACACCGTGGCCGCCGTGCTCACGGAGACCGGCCTGCCGCCGGACGCCCTGGCGCTCGAGCTCACCGAGTCGGCGATCCTGGCCGGCGACGACGACCACCGCCGCTCCCTCGCCCGTCTGCGCGAGATCGGGGTCCAGCTGTTCCTCGACGACTTCGGCACCGGGTACTCGTCCCTCACGCATCTGACCCAGCTGCCCATCCAGGCCATGAAGATCGACCGCTCGTTCGTCGCCGGCCTCCCCGACAACCGTCATCACGCGGCAGTCGTCCAGTCGCTCGTCACGCTCAGCCGGGAGCTCGGGATCGACGTCGTCGCGGAGGGCGTCGAGACCGCCGCCCAGCTCGCGGCGCTGCGTGCCATGCGGTGCCCCGCCGTGCAGGGGTTCCTGCTCGACCAGCCGGCGGCGGAGCCGGTGCTGACGCCGCGGGTCCTCCCGGGGACGGACCGGCCGCGCGGCCGCTGAGCCCTCGCCGGCCGCGTCACCCGGGGCGTCCCGCGGTCGCTCTGCCGCAGCGCGCCAGACCCGTGCGCGAACGACCTACTGCGCGAGCACGACGTCGTCGCCGCGCAGCGTCGCGCGGAAGCCGTCGTCCTGCACGACGACGTCCTGCAGGACGAGGCCCTCCGGCAGGCCCTCGACGTCCTGGTCGATCGTCACCAGGCGGCGCGCGATCCCACCGAGCGCTCCGGAGAGGAGGTCCGGGCCGCCGATGTCCACCGACCGCGGCTCGATGACCAGGCGCCCGCGCTCCACCTCGATCGTGCCGGTGGCGGCCACGCGCAGCTCGCGGCCCGCGATCTCGACGGTCCGGACGACGGTCGCCTGCGACGGGTCGTCGGTGGCGCGGATCGTGGTCCGCCCCCGATCCCGTCGGCGACCACGTCGAACGGCACCGTGGCGTCCACCGCGAGCGTCCCGACGGTCACCCCGTCCGGCCCGGTGCGCGCGTCGGTGCCGACCGCGCGCACGTCGCGCAGCCGCGAGTCCGGGGTGGCGAGCGCACCCGCGTCCAGCGTGAAGTCACCGAGCCAGGTCTCTCCCGCCGCGAGGTCCGACGGCGGGTCGACGCCCACCGGTGAGCCGGTGCCGCCGGTGCCGCCGGTGCCGCCGGTGCTGTCCGAGGTCACCCTCGGGGGCGACGCGGGCTCGTCGGCGACCGGGTCGGTGACCCACCACAGCCCGACCACCGCGACCAGGACCAGCACCCCGACGGCGACGGCCGCCCCGACCAGACGGTCCTGCACACGTCGTCGCTCCATGGCGACAGTCTGGCCCTCAGGGGTCAGCGGCGCCGTCGCTGCGCTCGGCGGCGGCGGCGGTGGCGGTGGCGGTGGCGGTGGCGACCATGGCGACCCCTCCGGCGGGCGTGGAGGGACGGCGACCGGCGTAGGCTCGGGGAGAGAGACGAGGCTCGACGAGGGACCTCGATGAGGCGACCCGAGTCCGCGTGGCGGGCGAGACACCCCGCCACCTGAGCCCCGACAGACCGGCGTCGACGACGACGTCGGGTGCGGACGGTGCCGCACCGCTCCGGCCCGCTGTCCACCCCGAGGAGACACCATGCGCATCCCCCGCCCCGTCACCCGATCCCGCTCCGGCCGCCCGCATCGGCCGCTCGTCACCACGGTGACCCTCGTCGCCGCGGGCTCCCTCGTCCTGACGGCCTGCGGCCAGGGCGAGGACCCGGGCACCGCCACCGACGACGACCCGGCCGCCGCCGGCGGGGACGTCGAGCTCCGCTTCACGTGGTGGGGCGCGGACGCCCGCGCCGAGATCACCGAGGAGGTGATCGACATGTTCGAGGCCGAGAACCCCGGGGTCACGGTCGTCCCCGAGTGGAGCACGTGGGACGGCTACTGGGACAAGCTCGCCACCGGGGCCGCGGCCGGCGACATGCCGGACGTCGTCCAGATGGACGAGAGCCAGATCAACGCCTACGGCACGCAGGGGTCGCTGCTGGACCTGGAGTCCCAGCCCGACGCGCTCGACGTCAGCACGATCGAGCCCGAGGTGCTGCTCACCGGCGAGGTGGACGGCACGATCGTCGGCGCACCGGTCGGCATCGCGATCTACTCCGTGGGCGTCAACCCGACCATCCTCGAGCGCGCCGGCCTGGAGATGCCGGACGACACGACCTGGACCTGGGACGACTTCGTCGAGATGTCGGCGCAGGTGACGGAGGCGCTCGGCGACGAGGGCATCACCGGGATGGACTTCTTCGGGATGGACTCGGCCGAGGTGGCCGCCTACGCCCGGCAGAACGGCGAGCAGGTGTTCCCGCGCGAGGGCGAGGAGCCCGTGAGCGAGGAGACGCTCACCGAGTTCTACGCGCTGGCCAAGCGCATGGAGGAGACGGGCGCGACCCCGCAGCCGTCGCTGCAGACCGAGACCATCGTCACCTCGATCGAGCAGAGCCCGTTCGGCACGAACACCTCGGCGTTCCACCTGCAGTTCCACACCCAGATCCAGGCGTTCGTCGACGCGAGCGGCACCGAGCTGCAGCTCCTGCGGCTCCCGTCGGTCGAGCCCGGCGAGCCGCAGATGGTCAACAAGGCGTCGATGTACTGGTCGATCGCCTCCACGACGGAGCACCCGGCGGAGGCGGCCGCACTCGTCGACTTCATGCTGAACGACGAGGAGGCCGCCCTGGTGCTCGGGGTCGAGCGCGGGGTCCCCGGCATCCCGGCGATCCAGGAGGTCATCCGGCCCCAGCTGTCACCCACCGGCGTGATGGCTCTCGACTTCGCCTCGACCATGCAGGAGGAGGTCGTCGACCCGCCGCAGGTCACCCCGAGCAGCGCGGCGACGTTCGACGCCGAGGTCGGCCGCATCGGCAGCGAGGTCCTGTTCGGGTCGATGACACCGGAGCAGGCCGCGCAGGCCACGCTGGACGTCATCGCCGGCTACGAAGGCTGACCCGCACCGCCGGACCGACCAGCGGCGGCTCGCGCGGCCGGCGTCACTGCGACGCCGGCTGCGCGAGCAGCTGCCGGGCCGCGACGCCGATGACGGCGCTGTAGGTGGGGTAGGCGAACTCGACGCGGGCGAGCGTCGCGACGTCGATCCCGGCCGCCATCGCGGTCGTGACCGCCTGGATGACCTCGACGGCGTTCTCCCCGACCGCGTGCGCCCCGAGCAGGAGCTCGCGACGACGGTCGGCGACGAGCTTGAGGAACCCCGGGGCCGGTCGTCGATGATCGGGCGCTCGATGGAGTCGTACCGCACGTGCGCGACGAGGCAGTCGCGGTCACGCTCGCGCGCCTGCTCCTCGGTGAGCCCGACGCCGGCGTAGTCGGGGTCGGTGAACCCGCCGGACGGGAGCAGGTGGTGCGGGCTGCGCTGGGTCGCGCCGAGCACCGCGTTGCGTGCCGCGGCCTCCGCCTCGAAGTGCGCGGCCTGCACGAGCATCGCCTGCCCGTTCGCGTCGCCCGCGGCGAAGATGTGCCCGACGTCGGTGCGCAGGTACTCGTCGACCGGGATCCGCCCGCGCTCGACGGTCACGCCGGCCGCCTCCAGGCCCAGCCCCTCCACCGACGCGGGCCAGCCGGCCGCCATGATGACCGCGTCGAACCGCGCGGTCTCCTCCGCGCCGTCCACTCGCCAGGTGAGGTCGATGGCGCCGTCGTCGGCCCGGGCGAGTGACACCACGGTCTCCACCGAGGTGAGCACCCGCACACCCTGGTCGGTGAAGGCACCGGCGACGTCGGCGGACACGGCGGCGTCGGCGGAGATGAGGATGCGCGGGGCGACCTCGAGCAGCGTGACGTCGCTGCCGAACGCGTTGAGGATGGTCACGAGCTGGGCGCCGGTGTTGCCGGCACCGATGATCGCGACCCGGCGGGGCCGGTCGGGCAGGTCGAGCACGTGCTCCGGCAGGGTCGCGAGCTCCGCACCGGGGACCGGGAGCCGGCGGGAGTGCCCGCCGACACACAGGATCACCGAGTCCGCCCGCACCCGGCGACCCGTCCCGGTGAGCTCGACCTCGTGCGGGCCGACGAAGCGCGCGCGACCCTCGAGCAGCAGGTCGACCCCGGCGGCCTCGAGCCGCCCGGGGTCGGACTTCGCCTCGAGCACGCGATCCACCGTGGCGCGGACGCGGGCGACCGTCGTCGGCCAGTCGACGGTCGGTGCGGCGACCGTGATCCCGTACATGCCGGCGGTGCGGACCTCGCGCACGAGGCGCGCGGTCTTCGCCAGCACCCGGGTGGGCACGCACCCGGTGTTGACGCAGGTGCCGCCGGTCCGTCGCTCCTCGGCGACGGCGACGCGGGCGCCGAGCTCGGCGGCGCGCAGCGCGGCGGAGGTGCCGGCGGGGCCGGCCCCGAGGACGAGGACGTCGTAGGTGTCGGTCACGGGCACACTCTGACGCCTGGCGGCCCGCGGCGCGCCCCGAGATCATGCACGAAATCGCGCAACCGGTCACCCGCGCAGCGCGGGAAGTCGTCACATCGGCCGGTCGACCGCCGATCTGTCCGACGCGGAAGACGGACGAGCGTGTGCGCACGGGTGCGTGACAGCCAGACGGGTGCCTTCCGCCGCGCCCCGGGCCCCGGCGGCGCGCTCCCACCGCCCGAAGGACATCCCCCGATGCACGCCGCATCCTCGATCCCTCTGCCGCGCCGGCTCCGCCGCGCCGCGGCCGCCGGAGTGAGCCTCGCGGTCGCGCTGGCCGGCATGACGGCGCTCGCCGCGCCCGGGTCGGCCATGCCGGCCGGACCGACGAACTTCCAGCAGTCGCCGATGCCGGCGGCTCCCGGCCAACCCACCTCAGTGACATGGTCCTGCCCCGCGGGAACGCACTGGTCAAACATCGGAGGCTGGAGCTGGGGCGACTGGGGCCGACCTACCGGCTCCGACACCTTCGAGGCGGAGTACCGGGCTGACTCCACCGAGCCCGTCACCGTCTGGTGCGCCGGGGACGATCACCTGTACTCGGCGCCTGACGCGACCTTCACCTTCCACGTCGCCTCCGTCACCGAGACGACGACAGAGCTCGCGCTCACCCCTCCCGCGTGCTCCCGGGCCAGCCCGTCACCGCGACCGCCACGGTGACCACGCACGGCGGGCACGTCCCGTCGGATGTCGTCGTGCCGCCCGTCATGGTCTCGCTCGGGTCCGCCACGGCATGCGAGGCGACCCTCGTGCCCCTGTCGGTCGACACGTGGTCCGGTACCTGCGAGCTCCCCGGCTCCGCGTGGGGCGGCGACGTCGTCGCGACGTTCCCGGGTGTGCCGGGTCGCCTGGCGGCGTCCGAGTCCGTCCCCGCGCGGCTCGACGTCTCGCGCGCCGAGAGCACGCTGACGCTGACCGGCCCGTCGACCACCCCCAGGGCCGTCCCGCGTCTGTCCAGGCCACGGTCGCGCACCGCGGCGCGCACGCCGACCTGCCTGCGCCGGTCGGCACCGTCCTCTTCGACCTCGAGCCCCTGAGCGGTGGCCACACCTCGGTGCACGCGGAGCTCGACGCGCACGGCGTCGCGACGCTCGACCTCAGCGGCCTGCCCGCGCAGACGTACCACGTCACCGCGGTGTACCTGGGTGACAAGACCCACGCCCCCGTCGAGCAGTACGCGCCGTTCGTCGTCGAGGTCACCGCCTTCCCCACCAGCACCACCGTCTCGTTCCTCGACGGGGCGCCGCTCCTCGGCGCACCGACCACGGCCGTCGCGACCGTCGTCCGCCAGGACGACGGGTCACCCGTCACGGGCGGCGACGTCCGGTTCACCACGTCGCTGCACAGCGTCGTCGTGCCCCTGGGGCCGGACGGCACCGCGCGCTGGGAGCTGCGCGGTGGCACCGCCGGGGACCTGTCCGTGCAGGCCGAGTACCTCGGTCGCGGCGAGTGGACGGCCAGCCACACCGGCTCCACCCTCGCGGTGCAGCCCGCCACCCCGACGATCGACCTCGAGGGCCCCACGGCCTGGGCCTACGGCGACAGCGCGGGCTTCTCCGCCCACCTGAAGGGCGTGCCCGACGCCGACGCGCCCACCGGCATCGTCGAGGCGCTCGTCGACGGTGCCCCCTGGGGACACGCCGCGTTCCTCCACGCGGGCATACCCACCCTGCCGATCGACCTGTACCGGCTCGCGCCCGGCCGCCACGAGGTCGCCGTCCGCTACTCCGGCGACGCGAGCTACGTCCCGACCCAGACCGAGCCCGTCGTCGTCGAGGTCGCCAGGGCGACGCCGTCGCTCGAGATCGTCGTGCACGACGGCCGCACCACCCGCGCCTACGGGGAGGCGGCACCGATCACCGCGAACCTCTTCGGCATCGGCCACGTCACCGGGCACGACCCCACGGGCACCGTCACCTACACGGTCGACGGCGGCGACCCGCAGCCCCACGTCGACACGCGCGACTGGAAGCCCGGCAACCACACCGTGACCGCGCACTACCCCGGCGACGACCACTACGCGGCCGCCACGGCCGAGCTCACCTTCGAGGTCACGCACGCCGAGACGGACACGGTCCTGTCCGGAACCGGCTTCCTGACATACGGCGACGAGGGCCAGGTCCACGCCCTGGTCCAGGCGCGTACCGGCCCGGCCCCGCGTTCGGGGTCGGTGACGTTCGTCGTCGACGGCATCGCGCAGCCGCCGGTGCCGCTGGTCGACGGGCTGGCGTCCCTCTCCCTCGACGCGCTCGACCCCGGTGCGCACGACGTCGTCGCGACCTACTCGGGCAGCGCGCTCCAGGCCGGCTCGACCTCCATCACGCCGCAGCACGTCGTCGTCGGCATGGTGCCCACCACCACGACGCTGACGACCACGCCGACGGCGAGCACGACGGTCGGCACCTCGACCACCGCCACCGTGTCCGTCACCCGGACCGGCACCGGCACGCCGATCACCTCCGGCACCGTCCGCCTCCGGACGGACAGCCGCCTCGGCGTGTTCGACGTCATGCGTGAGGTCGGCGCCGACGGCACCGTGACCGTCGAGGTCCCGACCAGCCGCGTCGGCGACGTCGTCCTGCACGCCGAGTACCTCGGCACCCGGACGCACATCGGCAGCGCGGGCACGGGACGCGTGTCCGTCGCCGCGGGCGACGCGGCGGTCCGGCTCACCGGACCGACCACGTGGGCCTACGGCTCCCCCGCGAGCTTCACGGCGACGGCTGCCGGGCTGCCGGGTGCCGACGCGCCCACCGGCACCGTGACCTTCCACGTGGACGGCATGCCGCACGGCGACGGTCCGCTCGAGGACGGTCAGGCGGGCACCGACCTGAGCCGGCTCGCCCCGGGGACCTACACGGTGACGGCCACCTACGCAGGTGACTCGACCTACGTCCCGGTGACGACCGCACCGATCGAGGTCGTCGTCGAGCGCGCCCCGGTGTCGGTCGAGGCCGTCGTCGACGGCCCGGAGGCCTGGGTGTACGGCGCGCACTCCACCGTGTCGGCACGGGTCACCGGTCCCGCCGGCCGCCACCTCGCCCAGCTGGGGGACGCGACGCTCACCGTCGACGGCGGCGACCGGATCGCCCCGGACGGGGCCATGGACTGGGCTCCCGGCCGCTACACCGTGACCGCGACCTACCCCGGTAGCGCCTTCTACCTGCCGGCGACCGGCACCGCGTCGGTCGAGGTCACGCCCGCCGCCACGTCCGTCACGCTGTCCGGGCCGGACCGGTGGACGTGGGAGCACCCCGCGCACGTGACCGCCACGGTCACCCCGAAGTCCGGCACGGCGGTGCCGTCCGGCGCCGTGACCTTCACGGTCGACGGGCGACCGGCGCAGCCGGTCGCCGTGGACGCCGCCGGGGCGGCGACCCTGGACCTCGGGTCGCTCGAGCCGGGCGACCACACGATCACCGCGACGTACGCGGGTGACGCCCTCTACCGGACCTCGCGCAGCGAGGACCGGCCAGTCACCGTGGACGCCATCACCACGGCCGTGCAGGTCGAGGTCCCCGGCGACGGGCATGTCCTGCTCGGTGCACCGGCCACCGCGACCGTCCGGGTCGTGCGCGACGGCACCACCACGCCGGTCACCGAGGGCCAGGTCGTCGTCACGGTCGGCGGGGAGGCCCGCACGCTCGACCTGGGCGAGGACGGCACCGTGACCGTCCCCGTGCCGACCACCACCGCGGGTGACCTCGATGCGCGGGTGCGCTACCTCGGGACCACGCGCTACACCGAGGCGAAGGCCGACGCCACCGTGCACGTGCGGACCGGCGACGCCGGTGTGACCGTCTCGGGGCCGGCCACCTGGGCCTACGGCTCCCCGGCGGTCGTCACCGGCGCCGTGCCCGGCGTCGAGGGCGCCGACACCCCGACCGGTTCGCTGACGTTCCGGGTGCAGCGCACCGACGGCACGTCCGAGCCGCTCGGCACCGGGCTGGACGTGGGATCCGACCAGCTCACGGCAGACCTGTCACTGCTGGCCCCCGGGGCCTACGCGGTCACCGCGGTGTACTCGGGTGACACGTCCTACCGGGCCCGCACCAGCGAGCTGCTGCCCGTCGTCGTCACCAAGGCGCCGGCCGCGGTCCTGCTCGAGGTCCGCGGCGACAGCACCTGGTCCTACGGTGCGGCGTCGTCGGTGGTCGCACGGACGACGGGGTCCCGCACGCGGGTGCCGCCCAGCCGGGAACCGCGACGCTCACGGCGACCGGCGGCGTCGTCGTCGCACCGGACGGCGCCATGCCGTGGGCACCGGGGACGTACACGGTCACCGCGTCCTTCCCGGGCGACGCCCACTACCTCCCGGCCGAGCAGCGCGTGGACGTCACGGTCGTGCCGTCGACGACGACGCTGGTCGTCCCCGACGCCACCACCACGGTGGGCACGCCGGCGGTGCTCGACGTGCGGATCGACGGCGGCACCGCAGCGGTGCCGACCGGCGGCGCGCTCACCGTGCAGCTCGACGGCCAGGGCGTCGGGTCCGCCACGGTGACCGGCGAGCGCACCCCGTGCGCCTCGACCGGGCGCTGCCCGCGGGTGACCACACGCTCGTCGTCCGGTACGCCGGCGACGACCGCTACACCGCGAGCGAGCACTCCGTGCGGCTCACCGTGGCCGGCATCCCGCCGCGCCCGGCGACGGCCAGCGGGGGTGACGTGCAGGTGACCGTGTCGTCCCAGACGCTCGCGCCGGCCGCGCCGGTGTCGATCACCGCCGACGGGTTCGTGCCCGGCGAGACGGTCGTGTTCGTCCTGTACTCCGAGCCCGTCATCCTGGGCACCGCGGTCGCGGACGACGACGGCCGCGCCACGCTCGAGGTCGCGGCGCTGCCCGCCGGCACCGAGCTGGGTCAGCACACCGTCCGGGCGATCGGCGGCACCTCCGAGCGCGTCGCCGAGATCCCGGTGACGGTCGCGGCGGTCCCCGAGGCGCCGGCGCCGGCGGCGCCGGTCACCGCACCCGCGGGACCGGTCGGCCCGGTGCTCACGGCGCCGACCGCACCGGCGACCACCGCACCGGCGCCGAGCGGTCCGGCCCGTCCGACCGCGCTCGCCCGCACGGGCTCGACCGCCGGGCCGCTCGTGGGCCTGAGCGCGCTGCTCGTGCTCACCGGCGCTGCGGCTCTGGTCCTGGCACGCCGGCGAGGTGGTCGCACCGCCTGATCGACAGCGGACTCCGCCCGCTGGCGGAAGCAGACGTGGCGGCGCCGGACATCGTCCGGCGCCGCCACTGCGGCGTCCGGGGCGCCGTCCGAGAGGCGGCGTCGGGGACTGCACGGGTGGGCGACGTCAGGGCGCCCGACGGGACCCCGCACCCCGCGTGAGCCCGAACCCGGCGGCGACCGCGCCCAGGAGCGCCATGCCGAGCAGGGCCGCCTGCGGGGACAGGTGGTCGGCGACCAGCCCGTTCCCGACGGCGGCCAGCGGCCGGGTGCCGACGAACGCGACCGACCACAGCGCCATCATGCGACCGCGGACGGCCTCGGGCAGCGACGCCTGGAGCGTCGCGCTCAGCCCGGTCATCGTCAGGGTGAGCCCGGCCCCGGAGACCGCGAAGCCGACGACGGCGGCCGGGACGGTGGGGATCGTCGCGACCGCGCTGCCCAGCGCCATGACGAGGAGCCCAGCGTACCCGTACCGGCGCAGACCCAGCGCGCGGCGGGCGACCGGGATGAGGGCGAACCCGAGCCCGGCCCCCACCCCGAACGCGGTCGCGACCGGCCCGGCGAGCCCGGTGCCCCCGGTGAGCGAGGCGGAGACGACGGGCGCCAGGGTGATGGGCGGGTCCGTCCCGGCGCCGACCGCGGCGACGCACAGCAGCAGCACGACGAGCGGGCGGTTCTCGCGCAGGTACGCCCAGACGCCGAGGCGGGGGGTGCCGTCTTCGGCGGGGCGCGGCGTGGGCCGGGGGTGCAGGGTCAGGACGAGCACGACGAACGCCACGCTCAGCGCGGAGGTCAGCGCGAACGCGACGGCGGGCTGGGTGGCGACGGCGATCGCCGTGCCGAGCACGGGCCCCACCGCGCGACCGATGGGCAGCGGCGCCATCCCGAGCGTGACGGCCGTCGGCAGCTCGCCGGGCCGCACGAGCGCCGGGACCATCGCGAGCATCGCGGGCCCGGCGATGCTCGTGCCGACCCCCACGACCACCGACGCGAGGACCAGCGGCACCGCGGCGCCGTCGTCGAGCTCGGAGGTCGCGGACCACACCGCGAGCCCGCCCGACCCGCACGCGGCGATCGCGTGCCCGACGGCGGCCTGGGTGCGGCGGCTCCACCGGTCGGCCGCGGCGCCGGCCGGGATGCTCAGCAGGATGTGCGGCACGAACTGGGCGGCGGTGACCGTGCCCGCGACCAGCGCGGACCCGGTCGCCTCGTAGGCGACGACGACGGCGACGATGTTGAAGACCCAGATCCCGAGCATCGTCAGCACGTTGCCGAGCAGGTAGCGCCCGAACGTGCGGTCGACCATGACGCGCGGCCACGAGCGCGCGTCGTCGGTGGGTGCGCCGGGCAGAACGGCTTCGGGCGCCCTCGTCGCCGGGTCCGGTCCGGGTCCGGCCGTCACGGGTCGCTGCACTCCGCATCCTCACGTCGAGCCCGGGTCTGGGTGCGATCGATCATGCCGTCGCCCGCGTCGGGTCGCACTCGGCGTCCGGCACGGCGTCCAGCACGGCACCCGGCACGGCGTCCGGCACGGCACCCGGGCACGACGACGAGGAGGGTCACCAGCGGACCGGTGACACTCCCTCGTCGGACCGTGAGCCGCCCGGACCCTCAGCAGCGCGAGTGGCCCGGGGCGCACCACCGGTGCCCCACATCGACCACCAGGCGCGAACCGTCCCCCGGCCCGGCCAGGACGAACGCCCGGAAGGGCAGGTGAGCCCG
The DNA here is from genome assembly GCF_031582905.1 of Cellulomonas sp. ATA003. Classification (NCBI taxonomy): domain Bacteria; kingdom Bacillati; phylum Actinomycetota; class Actinomycetes; order Micrococcales; family Cellulomonadaceae; genus Cellulomonas; species Cellulomonas sp. ATA003. Next base: position 63,056 of record NZ_CP133990.1, on the reverse strand, counting down.
GACCCCCAGCCCGACCGTGGTGACGCCCTCGAAGCTGCCCACCCAGGCGACGTCGCGGAAGGTCCGGTAGGACGACGTGTCGATCAGACGCCCCGGCCCGACGAAGAAGCTGTCGGTCGGGATCACCCCGACGCGAGCGACGACCTCGAGCCGCGCACCACCGGCGACCGGCACGACGAACCCGGACCCGGACTGCGTGAGCTGGTCGACGTACCGCACCGACCACCCCGTCAGGGGAGCGTCGATGTCCAGGACGAGACGTTCGAAGCAGGCGTGCCGTCCGGCGCGGACGTTCACGAGCTGACCGTCGGACAGGAGCCCACCGACCGTGCGTGCGACCCCCACACCTGGCCGCAGAAGGGATGCGCCGACGCAGCCGGCGCGACGAGCAGGTTGAGGCCTGCGATCAGGGACAGCGAGCACAGCAACGCCAGGAGTCGGCGGCGCATGGTGCACCTCCTCGGTAGGCACCCCACGCTGCTCCGGTGCACCCCGGGGGCAACGGATCGACCCGAGCTGATGCCGAGTGTTGGCCGAGCCGTGACCCCGCGCTCGCGGTGCGCGTCGTTCGCGCGTCGGTCGCGCGTCGGTCGCGCGTCGGTGGGGCGTCGCGCGTCGGCCGCTACCGAGCCTGCCTCGCGTCGTCGGCGGGTCGGCGTCGCAGCCGCAGGGCCGCGACCGCGAGGCCGACCATCCCGACCACCCACACCGCACCCGCGCTCAGCAGTGCGACGCGGTAATCCGCCAGCGGGTACGCGACACCGGCGCCGCCGCCGCGGGCGTCCAGCACGACCCCGACGCCCATCATCATGAGCAGCGCGCCGAGGAAGGCACCGGCGTTCGCGAGGCCGGTCGCCGTCCCCAGCCGCTCCCGGGGGTTGTGCGCACGAGCGATGTCGAGCCCGACGAGCGAGACGGGCCCACCCACGCCGATCACGGTCATGAAGGCGGCGAGCGTCCCGAGCGGCAAGGGGTCGGCGGGCAGCAGCAGCCCGGCCCAGGCGATCCCGACGACGACCGCGACGACGACCACCATGACAAGGCGGCGCTCGGGGTGGCGTCCGCTGACGTGACCGACGACCGGGCCGGCGAGGACCGCCGCGACGACCGTCACGGTCAGCAGCGCACTGGCCTCGGTGGGCGTGCGGCCCTGGCCCGAGACGAGGAAGGGGTACGCCCAGAGCAGCACCATCGCGTAGACGGAGAAGCCCGCGACGAAGTGCACCCAGAAGCCGAGCCACGTCCCGGGCTCGCGCAGCGTCGCCGCGAGCAGCCCGGGGGCGCGCGTCGGGCGTGGCGCCGGCGACGAGGCGGCGAGCTCGGCCAGCGGCAGCGTCTCGGCGCGCTCGGCCGGGCGCCGCACCCGCCGGAACCGCCGTCCCGCGGCCCGTCCCGGGGCGTGGTCGGGCGAGTCACGCACCACCACGGCCACCGCGACCGCCGCCGCCAGGCCGAGCCCGGCGGCGGTCCCGAACGCCGTCGTCCACCCGGCGGAGTGCAGCAGCAGCACGAGCGGCACCGCCGCGAGCACCTGGCCGAGCATGCCGAGGAGGCCGGTCACCTGCGTGACCAGCGGGACCCGGCGCAGGGTGAACCAGGACGGCAGCAGCCGGATCACCGAGACGAACGTCAGGGCGTCCCCCGTCCCGATGAGCACCCGAGCCGCCAACGCGAGCCCCGTCGTCGTGGCCAGCGCGAGGAGGAGCTGCCCGGCGGCCATGAGCACGGCCCCCGTGGCGATGAGGCGCCGCGGCCCGAGCCTGTCGAGCACGACGCCGACCGGGACCTGGAGCCCGGCGTAGACGACGAGCTGCACGACGACGAACGTGGCCAGGGTCGACGCACCGGTCCCGAACCGCTCGGACGCCTCGAGGCCGGCGACACCGAACGACGACCGGTGGAGCACCGCGACCACGTAGGCGGCCACCGCCGTGCCCCACACCGCGAGCGCGTACCACGACGAGGGCAGCCGGGCGGAGGACGACGGGGTCACGAGGCACCATCCTCCCGCGCCGGGCGCCGCGCCGCTCCCGTGCCCGGCGTCACCGGGTGCGGTTACCGTGGCGAGCAGCCGCCCGGTGCGCCGCACGCACGCCGCCGGACCACCCACCTGACACCAGGGAGCACGCACATGCCGCACACCGTCCAGGGGATCGTGTCCCGCGCGAAGGGAGCACCCGTCGAGCTCGTCGACATCGTCGTCCCCGACCCCGGCCCCGGCGAGGCCGTCGTCGACGTCCGGGCCTGCGGGGTCTGCCACACCGACCTGCACTACCGCGAGGGCGGCATCAACGACGACTACCCGTTCCTGCTCGGGCACGAGGCCGCCGGCGTCGTGTCCGCGATCGGCGACGGCGTCACGCACGTCGCCGTCGGCGACACCGTCGTCCTCAACTGGCGCGCCGTGTGCGGGGAGTGCCGGGCCTGCAAGCGCGGTGAGCCGCAGTACTGCTTCGCGACCCACAACGCCGCACAGCCCATGACGCTGACCGACGGCACCCCGCTCTCGCCGGCGCTCGGGATCGGCGCCTTCGCGGAGAAGACCCTCGTGCACGCCGGGCAGTGCACCGTGGTCGACCCCGACGTCGACCCGGCCGTCGCCGGCCTCCTCGGCTGCGGCGTGATGGCCGGCATCGGGGCGGCCGTGAACACCGCGCCCGTGCGCCGCGGTCAGACGGTCGCCGTGATCGGCTGCGGCGGGGTGGGCTGCGCCGCCGTGGCCGGCGCGGTGCTCGCCGGTGCCCGGCGCGTCATCGCGATCGACCTCGACGAGAAGAAGCTGGCCTGGGCGCGTGAGCTCGGCGCCACGCACACGATCTGCTCGCGCGACATGGGCGAGGACGACGTCGTCGCCGCCATCCAGGCCGAGACCGACGGCGTGGGCGCCGATGTCGTCATCGACGCGGTCGGCCGACCGGAGACCTGGCGGCAGGCGTTCTACGGCCGCGACCTCGCCGGGACCGTCGTGCTGGTCGGGGTCCCGACGCCCGAGATGCAGCTGACCGTCCCGCTCGCGGACGTGTTCGGTCGCGGCGGCGCGCTCAAGTCGTCCTGGTACGGCGACTGCCTGCCCGAGCGGGACTTCCCGGCGCTGCTCGAGCTCTGGCAGCGTGGCCGGCTGCCCCTGGACGCCTTCGTCTCCGAACGGATCGGCCTGGCCGACGTCGAGGCGGCCTTCGCCACGATGAAGCGCGGCGAGGTCCTGCGGTCCGTCGTCGTGCTGGACGGGGGCAGGCGTGAGCGCCCGGGTGGACCACCTCGTCACGTCCGGCACGTTCAGCCTGGACGGGCAGACGTTCGACGTCGACAACAACGTCTGGGTGGTCGGGGACGACCACGAGTGCGTCGTGGTCGACGCGCCGCACGACGCGGACGTCATCGCCGCCGCGGTCGGCGGACGGCGGCTGGTCGCCGTCGTCGCCACCCACGCGCACGACGACCACGTGCGGCACGCGCCCGAGCTCGCGAGCCGGTTCGGCGCCCCCGTGCTGCTGCATCCCGCCGACCGCCCGGTGTGGGAGCTGACGCACCCCGCACAGGCGACGACGACCGACCTGGCCGACGGTCAGGTCCTCACCGTGGCGGGCACCGACCTGCACGTGCTGCACACGCCCGGGCACAGCCCCGGCTCTGTGTGCCTGTACGCGCCCGGTCTCGACACGGTGTTCACCGGGGACACGCTGTTCGCGGGCGGGCCCGGGGCGACCGGTCGGTCGTTCTCCGACTTCCCGACCATCGTCGAGTCGATCCGGACCCGGCTGCTCACGCTGCCGCCCGGGACGAGGGTGCTCACCGGCCACGGTGACTCCACGACGATCGGGGACGAAGCCCCCCACCTGCAGGAGTGGATCGACCGGGGGCACTGAACGGCCCCGGACGACGGACGGGCCCGCACCCTGCGACGAGCAGGTGCGGGCCCGTCCGTCGTGAGGAGGAACGAGCCGCGCGCAACGGCGAGAAGTCGATCGATCCGTCTGCATCCAGACCGGCACCGTGCGCCGTAGTGGGTGTGTCAGGCAGTTCTCAGTGCGCCCCCAGCGGGCGGAACCAGGAGGAACACCATGCGCACTCGTCTCATCGCCGGCAGCGCAGCCGGCCTCGCTCTCGCCCTCACCGGCGCCATGCCCGCCTCGGCCGACAACCACGAGGCCATGCTCTCCGTGCTGCACGGCGTGCCGGACCTCACGGTCGACGTCTACGTCAACGGCGAGCGCACCCTCGACGACTTCGCCCCGGGTGACCTGGCGGGTCCGCTCGAGCTCCCCGCGGGCACCTACAGCGTCGCCATCACCGCCGCGGACGCCGCCGACGCCTCCGCCCCGGCGATCGGCCCGATCGACCTCACCCTGGCGGGCGGGTCGAACTACACCGCCGTCGCGCACCTGGACGCCGCCGGCGCCCCCACCGCGACGCTGTTCACCAACGACACGTCGAACACCGCCGCAGGTCAGGGCCGGCTCACCGTCCGGCACACGGCCGCCGCTCCCGCGGTGGACGTGCTCGCCGGTGGCTCCCCGGTCGTGACGAACCTGTCCAACCCGAACGAGGAGGTCCTCGACCTCCCGGCCGGCACCGTGTCCGCCGCGGTCGCCGCCACGGGGACCACCGACCCGGTCATCGGGCCGGCCGACGTCCCGGTGCGCGAGGGCGTCAGCACGATCGTCTACGCGTGGGGCAGCCTCGAGGCGGGCAACCTGCAGCTCGCGACCCAGACCATCGAGGGCCTGCACTCCGCACCGGCCGGCGTCCCGTCCGGTGAGCTCGGCCTCGCGAGCGACTCCTCGCCCGCGGCCGGCTGGATGATCGGCTCCGCGCTCCTGCTCGCCGCCGGTGGGGCGCTCGCGCTCTCCCGCCGCAGCCCGGTGCGCGTGACCCGCGACTGAACCGGCGCGCCCGACCGGGCGCGCCCCTCGACCGGCGTGCGCGAGCACGCCACCCGACCGGCACGGGGCCGCGGCGCCCACTCCGCCCGCCCCGGGCGCCGCGCCCCGCTGCCACACCCGCACCGTCGCAGCGACGCAGGCCCCGTGCCGCACCTCTCCGCACGACCGTCCGTCCTGTCCGTCATCCGCACACCCCCGGAGGCCCGCCGTGCCGTCCCTCGACCGCCCCCTGCGACGGGCACCACGCCGGGTGGCGACCGCCGCTCTCGTGTCGGTGCTCGCCGTCGGGCTGGTCGGGTGCGGCGCGGCGGCCCCCGGTGGTGAACCGGTCCGGTCGCCGTCCGCCCCTACCGGCGCCCCCACCGGCACCGCCGTCGACCCCAAACCCGAGCCGACCCGCGACGCGTCGTCCGGGACCGTCGCCGACGTACCGGTCCGCAGCGCGGCCCTCGATGCGGCGGCCACCGTCCCGACGGCGGTCACCCCGGTCGCCCTGACGATCCCCGAGCTCGACATCACCCTGCCGGTCGACCCGGTCGGGGTGGCCGGCGACGGCCAGATGGAGATCCCGCCGCTCGCCGAGCGCGGCGGCTGGTACCGCTTCGGTGCGTCCCCGGCCGACGCCGCCGGCACCGCGGTCATCGCGGCGCACGTCGACTCCGTCGCGTCCGCCGGGCTCGGCCCGTTCGCACGGCTCCCGGACGCCGAGGTGGGCGACGTCGTCGACGTGACGCTCGCCGACGGCGGTGTCCGGCGGTACGCCGTCACCGCGGTCACCCGGCAGGCCAAGCCCGAGGTCGCCTGGGGCGACGTCTTCGCGCGGGACGGCGCGCACCGCCTCGTGCTCGTCACCTGCGGTGGTACGTTCCAGCGCGACGTGGGGCACTACACGGACAACGTCATCGTGACGGCGGAACCTGTCGGTGCATGATGGCCGTCCTGGCCGCCCTCGCCTCGCCCCGCCGCCCGTGCCGCCCCTGCCGATCCCGACCCGGAGGCCCGCCCTGACACCCGTGCCGCGCGCCCCCGCGCTCGACACCCCGGACGCCTGGACCGACGACACCGTCGGCCGGGCATTCCGTGCGGGTGACGAGGACGGGATGGCGGAGGCGTACCGTCGGTGGTCCTCGCTCGTCCACACGCTCGCGCTGCGCTCGCTGCACGACGTCGGGGACGCCGAGGACGTCACGCAGCAGGTGTACGTCAACGCCTGGCGCGGGCGGGCCGGGTTCGACCCGGACCGCTCCCCGCTGCCGGCGTGGCTGGTCGGCGTGACGCGGAACGCGATCGCCGACGTGCACGCCCGGCGCTCACGGGAGCGGCGCGACGCCCTGGCGGTCGCGACCCGGACGGGGCCCGATCCCGAGCCCGTCACGGCGAGCCTCGCGGAGCGTCTCACCGTGACCGACGAGCTGAGCCGGCTCGGCGAGCCGCAACGGACCATCGTGGCCCTCGCGTTCTACGAGGACCTCACGCACGACCAGATCTCCGCGCGGCTCGACCTGCCGCTGGGGACCGTCAAGAGCCACATCAGACGTAGCCTGCTGCGCCTGCGAGACCGGTTGGAGGTGGATGGTGGAGCACGTTGACGACGACGGCCTGGCCCTGGTCGCGCTCGGCGAGCCCGTGCCGGACGCCGACCGGGCCCACCTCGACCACTGCCCGCGGTGCGCGGCTGAGGTCGCGTCGCTGGCCGCCGTCGTGGCGGTCGGACGCTCCGTGACGCCCGCCGACACGCTGGTCGCCCCGGCCCCCGCGGTCTGGGACCGCATCCGGGCCGAGCTCGACCTCGGCGGCCTCACCGCTCCGGGCGCGACGCCCGGCCCGCCCACGGGCCCGTCCACCGCTCCGGCGCCGACCGCGACCCCCGGCCCGGTCGCACCACCGGCCCCCGCACCCGCACCCGCACCCGCACCCGACCACGTCGAACCACAGCTCGCGCCCGTGATCCCGCTGCGCCGTCGCGTCACGCCGTGGCTCGCGGCCGCCGCCGCGTGCGGCGTCGTCCTCGGCGGGGTGGGCGGCGCGTGGTGGGCCGGACGTGACGACGTCGCGCCGGCCGACGTCGTCGCCCAGACCACGCTCGACCCCCTGCCGGGATGGACGTCGAGCGGTGCCGCCCGCGTCGAGGTCGCGGCGGACGGCGAGCGTGTGCTGGTCGTGACGCTCGAGGGCGACGGCACGGACGAGGGGTACCACGAGGTCTGGCTGATCGACCGCGAGGTGACCCGGCTCGTGAGCGTCGGCATCCTCACCGGCACCGAGGGGCGCTTCACCGTGCCGACCGGCCTCGACCTCGGCGAGTTCCCGGTCGTGGACGTCTCCGACGAGCCCCTCGACGGCGACCCCGCGCACTCCGGCGACAGCATCATCCGCGGCGTCCTCGACGCGTAGGGCGGCCCCGGTCCGCCGGGGGCGCCCCGGCTGTCAGGGACGCAGCGCGGCGAGGTCGCCGGCACCCACCATGAGCACGGTGCCGTCCGGCAGGGGCACCAGCGCGCCGTCGCTCAGCGGAGGCTCGGTCGCCCACACCCGCTCGCCGGTCCGCACGTCCCGGGCGACCAGCTCGCGCTCGAATCCTTGCCCGTCCAGGACGAGCACGCGCCGTCCGTCGGTGGCGACCTCCCAGCCGGAGAAGCTGGGCGACGAGGACGGCGCGGAGCTCCACCGCGTCTGCCCGGTGCGTGCGTCGAGCGCCGTGACCCGCGACCCGTCGGACACCAGCACGACCCCGGCGAGCACCGCCACCCCGGCACCCTCCGCCTCCGACGTCCAGCGCCACTCGCCGGAGTCGAGGTCCACCATCCCCAGCCCCCACGGCCCGGTGCTCTCGACGTCGATCGCGACGACCGCGCCGGGCACGGAGCCGTCGTCGACGGCGAGGGGCGGCACGATCCCGGGCACCGTGGCCGGCTCGCCGCCGTCGGCCGGGTGGACCGTGGTCCGCACGTCACCGGACGGCGTCGGGCCGTACACCAGGACGCGGCCGTCGGCGAGCTCGACCCGTTGCACGTTCTCGGCGTCGCCGCCCCCCGCGAGGCTCTCGCCGCCGCCCTGGGCGGTCTCGACGCCGGTCCCGACGTCGAGCGTCACCGACCAGTCCCCGACCTCCAGCCCCACGGTCCGGCCGTCCAGCCAGGTCCCCCACCCGGTGGACGCGTCGACGGCGATCGCCTCGGCGCCGTGGTACGCCCACTGCTGCTCACCGGTCGTCAGCGACCACCGCCCCGCCGCCGCCCGCCCGTCGGCGTCCAGCCCGATGGTCACCAGGTCGCCGTCGACGACGTGCCACGCGTCGCCCGCCGCCAGCGCGATCGTCAGGTCGACGTCGCCGGTCGCGGGGTCGAGGACCCGCGCGGTGCCCTCCCCGCCGCCGAGCATGCCGCGCCCCCGCCCACGACGCACAGCAGCACGTCACCGGGGCCCGCCTGCCTCACCGAGCTCGACCCGCCGGCGAGCGAGGCCCGCGCGTCCCCCTCGAGCGCCTCCAGCCGGCAGTCCCCCGGCGCCGTGTACCGGGGCGAGCCGTCCCGCAGGTCGGTCCCCACCACGCCGCCGAACCCGGAGTCCCAGTGCACGACGAGGTCGTCGAGGACCGCGACGACCTCGCCGCCGGGCGTGCGCCACGCCTCGTGCAGCGGGGCCGCGAGGGACGCGGTCAGCCCGGGCACCTCGGCGAGCCGGGCGTCACGCGCGCGCTCCGCACCCACCTGCGCGACGGCGACCCCCGCAGCGCACAGCGCCACGGCTCCCACGGCGGTGAGCACGACCTCGCGCGGGATGCGCGCCCGGGTCGGTCGGGGCGACCCGGCCGAGCGGCTTCCCGAGCCGCGGCCACCGTCCCCCGCGACGACGTCGGAGGGAGCGGCGTCATCGGCGGCGGCGAGATCGGCGTCGTCCTCGACGAGCTCGACCTCGATGAGGCGGTCCGGGCGACGCTGCACGGTGCGAGGCTAACGCGGCCACGGCCGCGGTCAGGCGCGCGCCCGGGCCGCGGTGGGGTCCGCGCCCGGGCCGCGGCGGGGGCGGCGCTGCTAGGTTGACCGGCCGTGCGCGAGGCGAAGGACGTGGGTGTGAGCGGTCGTGGCTAGGCCGCGTGGACGGTGGAGCATCGCGCGCGCCGCGGTGCTGGTCACCGGCTTGACGGCGTTATCGACGCTGCTCGGGTTCGCCCGCGACGTCGTCCTCGGAGCCGTGTTCGGTGCCGGTGCGGGGCTCGACGCCTACCTCGTCGCGCAGGGCCTGATGAGCATCGTCCTGGCGCTGATCGCCGGTGCGATGGCGCGATCGGTGACCCCGGTGACCGCGCGCGAGGCGGCCGCCGAGACCGACGGCTGCACCGGCCACCGCGGGTTCGACGTCGCCCTGACGCTCACGCTGGCGGTGCTGGGCGTCGGCGGTGTGCTCATGGGGATCTTCGTCGGGCCGGTGACCGCGGTGCTCGCGCCCGGCTTCGACGACGCCCAGGCCGCCACCGTGCAGAGCCTGACCCGCATCGTGCTGGTCGCGACCGTGCTCGTCGCCGGGACGAACCTGCTGGCGGCGCTGGCGCAGGCGCACGGCCGGTTCGCGTGGTCGTCGCTCGAGGGCGTGCCGTTCAACCTCGTCATGGTCGCCGCGGCCGGGCTCTTCGGCCCCCGGTACGGCGTGACCGCGCTCGCCGTGGGCTTCGTGGTGGGCTCGGGCGCACGGCTGCTGCTCCAGGTGATCCCGCTGCGCGCGCTCGGCACGCCGGTCCGGGCCCGGTGGGACACGCGCGACGCGGCGTTCCGGGAGATCGCCCGGCTCGCCCCGCCGATGATGGTGGGCAGCGCGCTGGCCAACGTGAACACCCTGGTCGACCGCGCGTTCGCCTCGACCCTCACCGACGGCAGCATCACCGCGCTCTCCTACGGGTGGCGGCTGGTGAACCTCCCGGAGGCGCTGCTCATCGCGTCCCTCCTCGTCCCGCTCTACCCGGCGCTCGGTGCCGCGGCGGGTGATCCCGCGGAGGTGCGCCGGCTGGTCGGCCGCGGCCTGTCGGTGACCGTGACGCTGCTGGTGCCCCTGTGCGTCGTGCTCGCGCTCGTCGCCGTGCCCGCGGTCGACGTCGCGTTCGGGCACGGCGCCTTCGACGCCGACGACGTCGCGGCTACCGCGACCGCCGTCGTGTGGTTCACCCCGGGCCTGCTCGCGCTCGGGTGCCGCCAGGTCGTCGTCCGGGCGTCGTACGCGGTGGGCGACTCCCGCTCCCCGGTGACGGTCGCGGTGGGCGGGATGGTGCTCAACGTGGTCGGGAACGTCGTCCTCACCCCGGTCATGGGGCTGAGCGGGATCGCGCTCGCGACCAGCGTGTCGCTCGTCGCCGCCGCGGTGGCCAACGGGTGGCTGCTGCGTCGTCGGCACCGCGGGCTGGACGGTCGCCCCGTCATCGCGCTGCTGCTGCGCGCGGTCGTGCTCGCCGCCGCGGGGACGGCAGCCGGGCTCGCCGTCCGGGCGGTCGCCGTCGAGCTGCCGGCACTCGCCCAGGTCGTCGTGGTGGCGGCGGTCGTGGCCGCCGTGCACGCCCTCGGGCTGGTGCTGCTGCGCGCCCCGGAGCGCCGGCTGCCGGGCGAGATGCTGCGCGCCGCGCGCCGCCGCTGACGCGTCAGCCCCGCGCGCGGGCGGGCCCCGCGCCCGGGACGCGCACGGCGTCGGTCGTGCCGGCCGCGCCCGGGCGCAGCCGGGCGGCGGCGAGGTACCGAGCGGGGCCGGGGTCGCGCGGGTCCCACACGCTGTGCCGGGCGCCACGGGCCCACCGCAGCGTCTCGCGCACGTCGGCGGCCAGACCACCGCGCCGCTCGACCCCGGCCCGCCGCAGGTCCCCGGCGATCCAGGAGTAGCGCACGCCCACCCGGCTGTCGCCGAGCTCGGGGACGGGCTCGCCCACCACGAGCCGTCCCCACGCGTCCACGAGCCCCGGGCACGCCGCTTCCGCGAGCGCCAGCGACCCGTAGAACCGGCCGTTGAGGTCGGTGAGGTGCGGGGCGCCGTCGTCGGGGGTGAGGAACTGCAGCTCGACGAGACCCGACCACCCGAGCCGGGTCAGCAGCGCCTCGGACCGCGCGACGAGGTCGGCGTCGACCGGGACCGTCTCGGCGCGCGCCGACGCACCGTAGGGGGTCGGCCAGAGCCGGGGCTGGCCTGCTGCACGCGGCCGTGCAGCCGTCCGTCGTGGAACACCCCGACGAGGGCACCGAGGTCGCCGCGGACGGGCACCTGCAGCACGGGTTCGGCGCCCGCGCGCCGGATCCGCTCGACCTGGGGACGGGCGGCGGCGGCGGCGGGGAACAGGCGGGCGTCGATGCGGTGCGGGTGGGTCTGCCCGGGTGACCAGTGCGCTCGGCACTTGACGACGGCGGGGCCGTCCCACGCGGCGAGGACCTCGTCGGTCGCGGCCCGCGTGTGCGGCGCAGCCAGACCGACCTCGTCCGCCAGCCCGGCCAGCGTGACCTTGTCCAGCGCGGCCTGCGCGACGTCGGCGGGTGGGTGCGCGACCCGGGTGCCGAGCGCGTCGCGGTAGGTCGCGAGCGCGGCCATCCAGTCGTCGCCGCCCCCGAAGACGACGTCGTAGCCGCCCGCGGTCACCGCGGCGCGGACCCCGGCGATGAACTCGGCGCTGTCCCCGCGGGGGCGCGCCACGACGTGCCGGGCGTCGCAGGCACGCGAGGCCCCGGGCATCCCGCCGCCGTCCGGCGTCCCGATCCCGACGAACCACCCGGCCGCGTGCAGCGCGCGCGCCGGCGAGAGCGCCCCGGTCACGGCCGGTGCTGACGATGAGGGCACGCCGTCGCTCGACCACGCCGCGGACGCTAGCAGCCGGTGCGGCCGCCCCCGGCCGCCGCGCGGTCGCCGGTCGGTCGGACCGCCGGCACGGCGGGACGTCACACCGCCGGCGCGGCGGCGGGCTCGACCGGCTTGGTCATCCCGAGGAGCGTCAGGTCCGGGCGGCGAGGCACCCCGAAGCGGTCGTCGCCGTACGGGAAGCGGTGCCGCTCGCCGGTCGGCGTGAAGCCGCAGCGCTCGTACCAGGCGAGCAGCTCGGGCCGGTGATCGAGCACGGTGATCTCGAGCGTCGTGGCGCCCCAGCGCTCCCGGGCGAAGGCCTCGGCGGCGCGGAGCATGCCACGGCCCACGCCGCGTCCCTGCCGGCCGGGCCGGACCGCGAACATGCCGAGGTACGCCGCGCCGTCGCGCTGCTCGAGGTGGCAGCACGCGTACGGCACGCCGTCGACGCCGACGGCGACCAGGACGACGTGGCCCTCGAGCCCGACGACGTGCCGGACCATCGCCGCGTCGGCGCGCTGCCCGCCCACCAGGTCGGCCTCGGTCGTCCAGCCGCGGCGGCTCTCCTCGCTGCGGTAGGCCGAGTGCACGAGGTCCGCGACCGCCTCCGCGTCGTCGACGGTGGCCGGGCGCACGGGCAGGGGCGGGTGGGACGACGGCATGGCTCCATGATGCCCGGCGGGGACGTCGGTGGCAGTGCGGCGCCCGGTGCGGCTCTACCGTCGCTCCGTGAGCACCGACCCAGCCATCCGGCCCGAGCGACCGCTGCACACCCGGCCACGCGCGATCGCGCTGGTCGCCGTCGGCGGGGCGCTCGGGACCGCGGTGCGCGTGGGCGTCGCCGCGCCTGCCGGCGGCTGGGACGGCGCGCCGTGGGCGACGTGGGCCGTGAACGTCAGCGGCGCGTTCGTGCTCGGGGTGCTGCTCGAGCGCCTCGTGCGGTCCGGTCCGGACGACGGACGCCGCCGGGACGTCCGGCTCCTCGCCGGCACGGGCTTCCTCGGCGGGTACACGACCTACAGCACCCTCGCGCTGGACACCGTGACGCTCGTGGGCACGAACGCGGGCGTCGGCGCGGGGACGGCCGCGCTCGGCACCGCGCTGCTGTACGCCGGGTCGAGCCTCGTCCTGGGCGTCGTCGCGGCGGCCGCCGGGCTCGCGGTCGGGCGCCGGACGGCGCGCGCGTGACCGGGGTCCTCGTCGCGGTGGCCGTCGCCCTCGCCGGCGGGCTCGGTGCGGCCACCCGCTTCGTGGTCGACGGCGCCCTGCGCGCCCGGCTGTCCGTCGCGACGACGCTCGCGGTCAACGTCACCGGCTCGCTGGCGCTCGGGCTGCTGGCCGGCCTCACGCTCCGGCACGGGCTCGCCGGACCGTGGGCGGCCGTCCTGGGCACCGGCTTCCTCGGCGGCTACACGACGTTCAGCACGGCGAGCACCGAGACGGTCCGACTGCTCCAGGCCGGCCGGTACGCCGCCGCCGTGCTGACGTCGGTGGGCACGCTGGTGCTCAGCGTCGCCGCGTGCGCGGCCGGTCTCGCGCTGGCGGGCCTGCCCGGTCCGCCCTGACGCGGCCCGCGCCGCCGTGCGCGCATTCCCGCGCCCACCCGCCTGCCCGTCCGCTGCACGGTTCGGCGCGCGGCTCACCGCGCCGGTCCAGGGTGCGCTCCCTACGCTGACCGCATGGCCAACCCCACCCCCACGCCCGTCAGCCCGGCCACCGGGCGGCCGATCTGGCAGGACTTCCTCGGCCGCACCGCGATCCGCAGCGCCCAGCTCCTGCTGGTGCTGGTCCTGACCTCGGTCGTCGTGTACGCGCTGACGCAGCTCAAGCTCATCGTCATCCCGGTGCTGATCGCCGCGATCATCGCCGCTGCGGTCGCGCCGCTCGTGCGGTGGCTGCGCCGCCGTGGCGTGCCCAACGGCCTGGCGACGTGGATCGCCCTGCTGCTCGGTGGTGGGACGCTCGGGGTCGTGGTCTGGCTCGTCGTCCGCGGGATCCGCAACGGCTGGGACGAGCTCGCCGCCTCGGCCAGCGAGGGGCTCGACGAGCTCCAGGCCTACCTCACCGACGGCCCGCTGGAGATCACCGAGGACCAGATCGACCAGGCCCGGGACGCGGCCACCGACCTGCTCGCGAGCGACCAGGTGACCAGCGGCGCGATCGCCGGCGCGACCGCCGTCGCCGAGGTGCTCGCCGGGATGTTCCTCGGCGCCGTCGTGCTGTTCTTCCTCATCAAGGACGGCCGCCGCATCTGGGAGTTCTTCCTCCAGCCCCTCGACGCGCCCCGCACGCGCCGCGCGCACCGCATCGGCGACCGGTCGGTCGACGTCCTGGGCGGCTACGTCCGCGGGACCGCGATCGTCGCGACCGTCGACGCCGTGGTGATCGGCATCGCCCTGGTCATCCTCGGGGTGCCGCTGGCGCTGCCGCTCGCCACCGTGGTGTTCCTCGGCGCGTTCATCCCGCTCGTCGGTGCGACGGTGGCGGGCATCCTCGCCGGCCTCGTCGCGCTGGTGTCGAACGGCCCGACGACCGCCCTCATCGTGCTCGGCGTCGTCGTCCTGGTGAACCAGCTCGAGGGCGACCTGCTCCAGCCCGTCGTCATGGGCAAGGCGCTGTCGCTGCACCCGCTCGCCATCCTCATCGCGCTGACCGCGGGCACGATCCTCTCCGGCATCCTTGGCGCGCTGCTCGCCGTGCCGATCGCGGCCGTCGCCTGGACGGTGGTCAAGGAGTGGAACGCACCGGACGACGAGGGCGCGTCACCGGATCGAGTCACAGCAGTCGCGACCTAGACTGACGCCCGTGATCTTCAAGGCCGTGGGCGACGGGCGCCCCTACCCCGACCACGGCCTCGTCACGCCCAAGCAGTGGGCGCAGGTGCCGCCGCGCCAGGTGCGCCTCGACGAGCTCGTGACGACCAAGCGCACGCTCAGCCTCGACAACCTGCTCTCCGACGACTCGACGTTCTACGGCGACCTGTTCGCCCACGTCGTGTCCTACCGGGGCGTGCTGTACCTCGAGGACGGCCTGCACCGGGCCGTGCGTGCGGCGCTCCAGCAGCGGCCGGTGCTGCACGCGCGCGTCCTCGTCATCGAGTGACACCCCCATCGGGTGATGCCCGCGCCCCTCACCCGCTGACCTCCGGCGGACTGCGCCGCGCGGCACCGGGCATCGGCTAGGTTCGCCTGCGTGAGTGCGCCGACGGACCCCGACCGTGAGCGGACGCTGCGCCGTCGCCACAAGCGTGAACGCCAGGCCGTGGTGTTCGGCCTGCTCATCGCCACGCTCGCGGTCGGTGCCCTGGGCGCCGTCGCCATCTTCACCGGCGGCATCGAGGCGCCGTTCAGCCGCCCCTTCACCACTCGCGCCCCCACGGCCATGCCGACGGTGGAGGCACCACCGTGCCCCCGGAGGGCACGCTCCCGGTGGCCTACGGCGAGGTGCAGGTCCGGGTGCTCAACGCGACCGACCGCCGGGGCCTGGCCGGTCAGACCGCGGACGCGCTCACCGCACGCGGCTTCGCCGTCGCCGCGGTCGGGAACGCGACGTCGTCCGTCGTCGGCCCCGCGCGGATCAGCTTCGGCGCCCCCGGGGTGGGCGCCGCGTACACCCTCGCCGCGCACCTCGAAGGCGCTCGCCTCACCCTCGACGAGCGCACCGACGCCACCGTGGACCTCGCCCTGGGCAGCGAGTTCGTGGGTCTGCTCGACCCGGGCCTCATCCCGCTCGACCCGAACGCCCCCTCGCGGGCCGCGAGGGCTGCCTGCCTCTCGACCAGGCCGAGGTGAGCGCGGAGCCCGCCGAGACAGCCCCCGAGCCCGAGCAGCCTGCCGGCTGAGTGCGCCTCGGCAGCCCTGGCTCGGTGCCGCGGCTCGCCGCCCTCAGTGCCGCAGCTCGGCGCCGCCCGGGACCGATGCCGGGCTCGCCGGCTCCTGGTCCGTGCCGCGCCACCGGGCCAGCGTGCGCATGAGGTGGTAGATCCCGATCGCGGCGGCCGTCCCGAGCGCGATGCCCTCGAACGCGACCTCGCCCGGTGACCACGTGAAGTTCGCGATTCCCACGACGAGCGCGACCGCCGCCGTCGTGAGGTTGACCGGGTCGGAGAAGTCGACCCGGTTCTGCACCCAGATCCGGGCACCGAGGATGCCGATCATCCCGTAGAGCATCGTGGTCGCGCCGCCCAGCACGCCCGCCGGGATGGTCGCGATGACGGCGCCGAACTTCGGGGACATGCTCAGCAGGAGCGCACCGCCGGCCGCGACCCAGTAGGCGGCGGTCGAGTAGACGCGGGTCGCGGCCATGACGCCGATGTTCTCGGCGTAGGTGGTCGTCCCGGAGCCGCCGCCCAGACCGGCGAAGGTGGTCGCGAGGCCGTCCGCCAGGAGCGCGCGCCCGGTCAGCGGGTCGAGGTTGCGCCCGGTCATCGCGGCGACCGACTTCACGTGCCCGACGTTCTCCGCGACCAGCACGAAGACGACCGGTGCGAACAGCCCGAGGACGGACAGGTCGAACTCCGGGGTGGTGAACTGCGGGAGCCCGACCCAGGCGGCGTCACCGACGGTGGTGAACTCGACCTCGTCGCGCAGGACCGCGATCCCGTACCCGATGAGCACGCCCACGAGGATCGCGAGCCGGCCGAGGATGCCGCGGAAGAGGACGGTGACGAGGATGATCGCGAGGAGCGTGAGCACCGCCGTGACAGGCGCCGCCTCGAAGTTCGTCCGCGCCGTGGGCGCGAGGTTGAGCCCGATGAGCGCCACGATCGTGCCGGTCACGACCGGCGGCATGACCAGGTCGATCCACCGCGAGCCGACCGCGTGCACCACCAGCCCGACCGCCGCGAGCAGCACACCGGCGAGCAGGACCCCGCCGAGCGCGACCGCGTCGCCCCCGAGCTCTGCGCCGCCGCGATCGGGGCGAGGAACGCGAACGACGACCCGAGGTAGCTCGGCAGCCGGTTCCCGGTGAGCACGAGGAACAGCACCGTGCCGACCGCGGAGAAGAACAGCGTCGTCGCCGGGGAAGCCGGTGATGATCGGGACCAGGAAGGTCGCGCCGAACATCGCCACCACGTGCTGCAGCCCGATGCCGATGGTCCGGGGCCACGACAGCCGTTCCTCGGGCCGGACGACCTCGCCGACGCCGATCGTCCGGCCGTCCCCGTGCAGCCGCCATCCGATGCCGCTCATCGCGGGCCTCCCTCGTCCTGTGGCCCGCGACGCGCGGGTGCGCCTCGTGCGGACCGGCCCGCCGCCGGACCGGGGGGCAGGCTAGCGACCGGCCCGCCCGGCGTGCGTCGCTGTGCCATGCTCGGCGCCGTGAGCCGGGCGCTGGGGGCAGGCTCCTCGCGAGCCGTGCCGCGCTGTGGACGGCCTTCGCCGCGGTGCACGGCTGGCTCGCCTGGCTCGGCGTGGTGGCGATCCCGGGCCGCGCCTTCTGGGACGTCGACCTCTACCGGTGGTGGGCGACGCTCGCCCTCGACGGCGGCCGCTGGCCCGTCCTCGACGACCCGTGGGTCTACCCGGCCGGCGCGCTGGTCCCCGTGCTCGCCCCCGCCCTGACCGGCGCCCGCTCGACGGTCGACTACGCGGCCGGCTGGAGCGTCGGGATCACCGTCCTCGACGCGCTCGCCGTGGCCGTCCTGCTGCGGGCGGGCCGACGACGCCGCGTACCGGCCGGTGCCTGGTGGTGGGTCACGTTCCAGCTCGCGCTCGGACCGGTCGCGATGGGGCGGCTCGACGCCGTCGTCGCCCCGCTGTGCGTGGTCGCGCTGGCCGTGGGGCTGCGCCGGCCACGGGTGGCCGCCGCCCTGCTGACCGCCGGGGCGTGGGTCAAGGTGGCCCCCGGCGCCCTGCTGCTGCCGCTCGTCGTCGCCGTCCGGCGGCCGGGGCGCACCGTCGTGCTCCCGGCCGCCGCGGTCAGCGCCGTCGTCGTCGGCGCGGTGGCGCTCGGTGGCGGGCTGTCCCGGATCGCCGGCTTCGTCACCACCCAGGGCGGGCGCGGCCTGCAGGTGGAGTCGGTGGCCGCGACGCCGTGGGTGATCACGGCACTGGTCGACGACCGCGTGCGCATCGTCTTCGACACCGTGCTGTCGACCTGGGAGGTGACCGGGCCCGGGACGGCGGCCACCGCCCGCGCGCTCGCCCTCGCGCTGCCGGTCGCGCTCGCCGGGCTCGCGGCCCTCCTGGTGCGGAGCGCCGCGAGCCCGGTCGACGTGCTGCTCCGGGGCGCCCTCGCCGCGTCGGCGACCCTGCTCGTCGTGAACGCGGTCGGGTCGCCGCAGCTCGTCGGCTGGCTCGCCGCGCCGGTCGCGGTGGCCCTCACGGTGGCACCGGACCGGCGGGCGTGGGCACCGGCCGCCGCCGGGGTCCTCACCCTCGCGGCGCTGACCCAGGTGGTGTTCCCGTGGGGCGCCGACGGTGTCGTCGGCGGGGACCCGTGGGTCACCGCCGCCCTGGTGGCGCGCAACCTGGGGCTGGTCGCCCTCCTGGTCGGCGCGCTGCGCGCGGTCGGCGGGCCGCGCCGGGTCAGCCGACCTGCGGCATGACCTCCGCGGCGACGAGCTCGAGGTGGTCGAGGTCCGCCAGGTCCATCACCTGCAGGTAGACCCGGTCCGCGCCTGCCTCGCGCAGCGCGCCGAGCGTGTCGACCGCCTCCGCGACGGTCCCCGCGACCCCGTGCTCGCGCAGCTCGGCCGGCTCGCGGCCGATGGCCGCCGCACGGCGGCCGACCTCGGCCTCGTCCGCCCCGACGCACAGCACGAGGGCGACGGAGTACGTGAGGCTGCCGGGGTCCCGACCGGCGTCCTCGCACGCGGACCGCACGGCGGCGAAGCGCGCCGGGATGTCCTCGTTCTGCGGGAAGGCCGCGTTGTACTCCGACGCGAACCGCGCCGCGAGCGCCGGCGTCTTGCGCGGCCCGTTGCCACCGACGATCACCGGAACGCCCGCCCGCGACGGGTCCAGCGGCGAGCGCTGCACGGGCTTGGGCAGCGCCGGGGAGTCTGTGAGCGTGTAGTGCTCGCCGGCGTGGTCGAACGTCTCCCCCACCGGCGTGCCCCACAGGCCGGTGACGACCTCGAGCTGCTCCGTCAGCAGACCGAAGCGCCGGGACGGGAACGGGATGCCGTACGCGGCGTGCTCCTCGGCGAACCACCCGGCGCCCAGCCCGAGCTCGACGCGCCCGCCGGACATCTGGTCCACCTGCGCCACCTGGATCGCCAGCACGCCGGGGTGGCGGAAGGTCGCCGAGGTGACGAGCGTGCCCAGCCGGATCCGCGAGGTCTCGCGCGCGAGACCGGCGAGCGTCGTCCAGGCGTCGGTCGGGCCCGGCAGCGGGTCGCCGTCGCCCATCCGGAGGTAGTGGTCGGAGCGGAAGAAGGCGTCGAAGCCGAGGCGCTCGGTCGCCTGGGCGACCGCGAGGAGGTCGTCGTACGTCGCGCCCTGCTGGGGTTCGGTGAAGATGCGCAGATCCATGCCGCCCAGCCTGGCACGCACCGCGGGGCGGGGCCGGACGGTGCTGGACGGGGCCGGACGGTGCCGGACGGCGGGCTCGCCGCGCACGGTGTCGTGGTCGCCGGGCACGGCGGCAGAGCCCGTGTGCACGCCGGGGCGCCGGACCGGGCAGGATCGGGGCATGACAGCGCACCGCCCCGGCTCGGCGATCACCGCGATGTGGGCGTGGGACAACCCGGTCGACCCGGCCCACGACCCGCGCGGCCGCGGGTACGCACCGGCTGCCGCCGACCGCCTCGCCGCGTTCGCCCGGGCGGGCGGGCTGCGCGAGGTGCACGTGCTGGCGCCGTCGGGCACGGCGGGCGGGCCGGTCGACGCCTGGCTGGCCGAGGTGGTCGCCGCGCTGCACGACGCGGGGCTCACGGTCAGCGCGGTCGCCGGCACGCGGGGCGCGACGCCGGGGTGGGTCGAGGCGACCCTGGCGGTCGCCCCGTGGGACCGCCTGCAGGTCGCGGTCGTGCCGTGGACGACGCCCGGGGAGGGCCGGACGCCCGCCGACGTCGGCCGGTCCGTCACGGACGCGCTGGGCGCGGTGACCGCGGCCGCGGCCGGGGTCCCGGTCGACGCGTGCGTGCCGTGGTGGCTCGCGACGGCCACGACCGACGACGGGCACCCGCTCCTCGAGCCGGTGCTGACCGGCGCCTCCCGGGTCGCGCTCGCCGCGCCCGGCGCGAGCGCGCACGGCCCCGGGGGCGTGCTCGAGCTCGCCGCACCCGCCGTCGAGCTGCTGGTCGCCGCGGGGCGCCCGTTCACGATCGGCGTGCAGACGGACGTCCCCGAGCTCGCCGGCGGGACCGAGCACACCTTCTTCGACGAGGGACCGGTCGCCCTCATCCGCGAGTGCGGGGCGGTGGCCGCCGCGCTGGCCGACGTCCCCGGGTTCGACGGCGTCGCGGTCAAGGCGCACCGCGCGTGGCGCCGGCTGCTGGGCGTGTAGCGCTCGAGCGACGGCCTACGGACCGGCCTGGCAGGTCGGGCACCAGTACAGGTTGCGCGTCGCCATCGTCTCCACCGCGACCGCCGTGCCGCACACGTGGCACGGTTGCCCGGTGCGCTTGTAGACCCAGTGCCGCTCGGACACGTCGGCCAGGGCGCGGGCGCGGGCGGCCGGGTCGTGCTCGTCGCGGGTGAGCATGGCGCCGGTCGCGATGCCGTCCGCGAGCAGCGCGGCCCAGTCCCGCCACAGCGCACGGGCGACGTCGACCGGGATGCGGCGCCCGGGGGTGTGCGGCTCGATCCGGGCCCGGAACAGCATCTCGGCGCGGTAGACGTTGCCGATCCCGGCGACCACGCCCTGGTCCATGAGCAGCTGCCCGACGGGCACGGCGCGGGCGGTGAGCCGGCGGACGAACTCGGCCTCCGCCTCCGGCCCGGGGTCGGACGCCGGGTCCGGGCCCAGCCGCGCGAGCACCGCCCCGACCGCCTCCGCGTCCAGGACCTCGCACGCGGTCGGGCCCCGCAGGTCGGCCAGGCTCGCCGCGGTCAGCAGCCGGACCCGCACCGCACCGACCGGCGCTGGCGGGAACGGTGCCTCGGGCGCCGCGACGGGGTACTCGCCCTCACCCATGCGCAGGGCCCGGTCCACGCGCGGGGCGCCGAGGCTTCCCGCACCACCCCGCCGTCGGCATCGATCGGTGAGATGCGGCCGTGGAAGTCCCAGGCGCCGTACAGGCCCAGGTGCACCCGCAGCCACCGCTCACCCTCGAACGCCACCAGCAGCTGCTTGCCGACCGCGCGCGCCTCGGTCATGACCGACCCGTCAAGCAGCGCCGCACCGGCGGCGAACCGGCCCTGCGGCGAGCTGGCGGCGATGCGCTCGCCGACGAAGTCCGCCCGGAGCTGGCGGGCGATCCGGTGAACGGTGTGTCCCTCTGGCACGGTCGACGACGCTACGCCAGGGCCCCGGATGCCGCCCGGGCGCCGCCGCGCACACCGGTGTAGCTCGCGTCCCGGTGCTGTCGCCCGGCGTCGCGGAGCTCGCGCCCGCCGGCTCCGCGGAGCTCGAGAACACGCTGCGCCGCTACACGTCGGAGGTGTACTTCGGGTCGATGAGCCCGCAGGACGCCGCGGCGGGGCTGACCCAGGAGGTCGAGGCGATGCTCGAGTAGACCCCGCCGGGTTACCGTACGGCGGCGTCCACACACCGGACTGCCACGACGAGCGGTCCCCCGGCGATGGTCGGCTGGCGACCGCCAGAACCACGCCGACCGGCGTCCGAACCCGCCAGGAGATCGCCATGGACAGCTCCCTCGAGCCCGTCTTCGACCAGGTGCTGCGCCGCAACCCCGGGGAGGCCGAGTTCCACCAGGCCGTCCGTGAGGTCTTCGACAGCCTGGGCCCCGTCCTCGTCAAGCACCCGCACTACGTCGACGCCGGCGTGCTCGAGCGGATCTGCGAGCCGGAGCGTCAGATCATCTTCCGGGTGCCGTGGGTCGACGACGCCGGGCGGGTCCAGATCAACCGCGGCTTCCGGGTCGAGTACAACTCGGCCCTCGGCCCGTACAAGGGCGGCCTGCGGTTCCACCCGTCGGTGTACCTGGGCATCGTGAAGTTCCTCGGCTTCGAGCAGATCTTCAAGAACGCGCTCACCGGCATGCCGATCGGTGGCGGCAAGGGCGGGTCCGACTTCGACCCCCGCGGCCGGTCCGACGGCGAGGTCATGCGCTTCTGCCAGTCCTTCATGACCGAGCTCTACCGGCACATCGGTGAGCACACCGACGTCCCGGCGGGTGACATCGGCGTCGGCGGGCGAGAGATCGGGTACCTCTTCGGCCAGTACAAGCGGATCACCAACCGGTACGAGTCCGGCGTCCTGACCGGCAAGGGCCTCACGTGGGGCGGGTCGCTGGTGCGGACCGAGGCCACCGGGTACGGCACCGTGCTGTTCGCGGAGCGCATGCTCGCGACCCGGGGCATGGCGATGGAGGGCCTGCGGGTGTCGGTCTCCGGCGGCGGCAACGTGGCGATCTACGCGATCGCGAAGGCGCAGGACCTCGGCGCCCGGGTCGTGACGTTCTCCGACTCCTCCGGCTACGTCGTCGACGACGCCGGGATCGACCTCGACCTGCTGCGCGAGATCAAGGAGGTGCGCCGCGGCCGGGCGGCGGACTACGTCGCGGCCCGCTCCTCGGCCCGACTCGTGACCGACGGCTCCGTGTGGGACGTCCCGGTGGACGTCGCCCTGCCGTGCGCGACCCAGAACGAGCTCACCGAGGCCGACGCGCGGGCGCTGCTGAAGAGCGACGTCGTCGCCGTCGCCGAGGGCGCCAACATGCCCACGACCCCCGAGGCGGCCGCGGCCCTGCAGGGCGCGGGCGTGCTGTTCGGCCCGGGCAAGGCCGCGAACGCCGGCGGCGTGGCGACGTCCGCGCTCGAGATGCAGCAGAACGCGTCGCGCGACTCCTGGACGTTCGAGCACACCGAGGACCGCCTCGCCGAGATCATGGCCGGCATCCACGACCGCTGCGCCGAGACGGCAGAGGAGTACGGGATGCCCGGCAACTACGTCGTCGGCGCGAACATCGCGGGCTTCCGCCGGGTCGCCGACGCGATGCTCGCCCTCGGGATCATCTGACCCCGCTCGCGTAGCGTGCTCGCATGCCGCACCGCGACCCACCCGCCCGCGGGCTGACGGCCAGGACGCGGGCGGGCGCCGCGACGGTCGTGATCGCGGTGGTGTGCGTCCTCGCCGCCGGGGTGATCGGGCCGTGGCAGCCCCAGCAGCGCAACGGCGGGGAGATCGCGCCCGCACCGGTCGAGGCGCCGCCGCGGGCGACCCCGCCGCCGCTGCCCGAGCTCGAGGGCGACCTCGCCGACCGGGGCGCCCCGCCGGACCTGACGTGGCTGTGGCGGACGCTCGTGGTCGTGGGCGTCGTGGTGGCGCTCGTGCTGCTCGCCCGGTGGCTGCTGCGGCGCCAGCGCTCCCCCGGCTGTCCGCGCCCGGGCCCGCGCTCACCGACCCCGGCGTCGCCGTGGCCGCCGCCGACGAGGCCGCGCCGGACGCCCGGGTCCTCGAGGAGGGCGCCCGGGCCGCGGAGCAGCACCTCGAGCGCTCGGTCGCCCCGGCCGAGGGCGTCATCGCGGCGTGGGTCGCGCTCGAGGAGGCCGCGGCGCGCTCCGGCATGACCCGCCTGCCGTCGGCCACCGCGACCGAGTTCACCCTCGGGGTCCTCCGGCGCACCGCGGCCGACGACGACGCCGCCCGCACCCTGCTCGCGCTGTACCTGCGGGCACGCTTCGACGACGTCCCGCTCGGTGACGACGACGCGGTGTCCGCCGCGGACGCCGCACGCACCCTCGTCCGGACGCTGACCGCCACCCCACCGCCGGCGCCTCCCCAGCGGTGGCAGGGATCTGCGCCGGGGCCGGCCCGGTGACCCGGCGCGAGGTCCTCCTGGCGCTCGCCGTGGGGACCGGGGTGACCGTCGTGTCGCTCGTGTTCGTGCTGCGCCCGTTCGACTCCGTCGTCGCGGGCGTCCTCGCCACCGTCCTCACCGCGGTGGCGGCCTCGCGCGACGTCGGCGCGCACCACCCCTGGCCGCGCCCGGTGCCCGCCGAGCCGGACGGCGCCCGGTCCGCCGTCTCCTCTCTCATGTGGGGCTTCGCGGGGCGGGACGGCACGGTGTCGGAGGCCGCCCTGCGGGCGCTCCGTCGTCAGGCCGGGCGACGACTGGCGCCCCACGGCGTGGTCCTCGAGGACGGTCGCGGCTACCTGCTGCCGGCCGGTGACCGCACCGCGGACGACGACGCCGGACCCCGCGCCCTGCTGGGCGACCACGCCTGGGCGGTCCTCACCTCCCGCGGGGACCTGCCCACGATCCGTGACGTCGCGCGCTGCGTCGACGCCCTCGAGCAGCTCGCACCCGACCACCCCGAGAGGCGTCGATGACCACGCACCCCGACCACGGGCCCGCACCCACCGCATCCCCGCC
This sequence comes from Cellulomonas sp. ATA003, assembly GCF_031582905.1. NCBI lineage: Bacteria > Bacillati > Actinomycetota > Actinomycetes > Micrococcales > Cellulomonadaceae > Cellulomonas > Cellulomonas sp. ATA003. The sequence continues at coordinate 38,921 of NZ_CP133990.1, read as the reverse complement.
CGCCACACCCCCACCCACCACACCCCCACGCACCACCCCGCCGCCCGCGGCACTCCCGCCCGCCGAGGTGGCCCGTCTCGCCGACGCGATCCTCACCGAGGTGGGCACCGTCGTCGTCGGCATGGAGGGCGCGCTGCGCACCGCGCTGGCCGCGGTGCTCGCCGGCGGCCACGTGCTGTTCGAGGACGTCCCGGGGCTCGGCAAGACCCTCGCCGCGCGCAGCCTCGCGACGGCTCTCGGGCTCGACTTCCGCCGCATCCAGTGCACGCCGGACCTGCTGCCGTCCGACATCACGGGATCGTCGGTGTGGGACCCGGGCGACGCCCGGTTCCGGTTCACCCCGGGGCCCGTCTTCACCGGGCTGCTCCTCGCCGACGAGATCAACCGCACCGCCCCGAAGACGCAGTCCGCGCTGCTCGAGGCAATGGCGGAGCGCCAGGTCACCGCGGAGGGCACCACCTACCCCCTGCCGGCGCCGTTCCACGTCTTCGCGACCTCCAACCCGGTCGAGTACGAGGGCACCTACCCGCTGCCCGAGGCGCAGCTGGACCGCTTCCTCGTCCGGCTCGCGGTCGGCTACCCCGACCGGGATGCCGAGACCGACGTGCTGCTGCGGCGCGTCGACCGCCGCCGCGAGGCAGCCCCGGTGCGGCGCGTGGTGGACGAGCCGACCGTCCTGGCCATGCAGGCCGGCGTCGAGGACGTGCAGGTCGACCCGGACGTCGCGCGGTACTGCGTCGACCTGGCCGCGGCGACCCGGGCGCACCGCTCCGTCGACGTCGGCGCGTCACCGCGCGGGTCGCAGTCGCTGCTCCTCGTCTCGCGCGCGCTCGCGGTGCTGTCGGGTCGGCGGTTCGCGACCCCGGAGGACATCAAGGCCGTCGCGGTGCCCGCGCTCGCGCACCGCCTCACCCTCACGCCCGCGGCGTGGGCGGCCGGGGTGTCCGCCGACGACGTCGTGCGCGAGGTGCTCGTCGAGGTCGCCGGACCGGCGACGGTGCCGGCGGGCCGGTGACGGACGACGAGGTGATGGGGGGCGCGGCGGTGCGGGGCGCCTGGCGCACCGGCCCCGCGACCGCGTGGACGGCACGCGCCGGCGTCCTGCTGGTGGTGGTCGGCCTCCTGACCGGGCGGCCCGACGTCGCCCTGCTCGGCGTCCTGGCCGCTCTCGTCGCCGCGCGCGGTCGTGGGGAGGTCCCGGTCGACGTGACCGCGCAGGTCGAGCACGTCCCGGAGCCGGGCGCCGCCCCGGGCACGCTGCGCGGCGCGCTGCGCCTGGCCGCTCCGGCGGGGACCGACGCGGTGCGGGTCCGCGTGCACCGGCCCGGGCACCGGGCGGTCGACGCGCTCGTCGCCGTCGACCGCGAGCGCGAGATCGCCGTGCGCGCCGCCTCGGTCCGCACCGGCCGCCTGCCGCTCCTGGGCGTGCAGGCGCAGGCGCTCGCGAGCGGCGGGGACCGCACCGCGCCCACGCTGACGGTGCCGCCGCGCGACGTCGTCGTGCTGCCCCGCGGCCGCGACCTCGGCGGGCTGCCGCTGCCCCCGCGCCTGCGCGGGTCCACCGGGCAGCACCGCTCACGCCGCCCAGGCGACGGCGGCGACCTGCGCGACGTCCACCCGCTCGGCCCGGGCGACGCGCCCCGCCGGGTCGACTGGCGGGTCACCGCGCGCCGGTCCCCCGGCCTCGAGCAGCTCTACGTCCGCCGGACGCTCGCCCTCGCCGAGGCGACCGCGACCCTCGTCGTCGACTCCCGGGACGACCTGGGCCCCGACCCCGCGACGTGGAGCGGTGAGCGACCGGTGCGCCCCGACGACTCGACGTCGCTCGACCTGGCCCGGCAGGCCGCCACCTCGGTCGCCGAGGGCCACCTCGTGCTCGGGGACCGGGTCGGCATGGAGGACCTCGGCGTGCGCCGCCGCGCCCTGCGGGTGGGGACCGGGCGGCGCCAGCTCAACCGGCTCATGCACGGGCTCGCGCTGCTGCGCCCCGAGGGTCGCCCGGCGGCCCGCCTCCGGCCGCCGCAGGTGCCCGCCGGGAGCCTGGTCTACCTGTTCTCGACCTTCCTGGACGACGAGCCGGTCCAGCTCGCGCGGACGTGGCAGGGCACGGGGCACCGTGTGGTCGCAGTGGACGTCCTGCCCCCGCCGCGACCGACGGCCGACGTCCGCCTGCGCCTCGCCCTGCGGATGGTGCTCCTCGACCGCACCGATCGGCTCGCCGCGGTGCGCGGGGCCGGGATCGACGTCGTCCGGTGGGCCGACGACGACGCGGCGACGCACCTCGACGAGATCGCGCGCCGGTCCCTGCGCGCGCCGCAGCACGCCGGCTCGCGGAGGTCGGCATGACCGGCGGCACGGTGCTGCGCGCCCTGCGTGCTCTCCGGGAGCGCCTGGTCGGCGTCGGCGACGGCGGCGTTCCGGCCGCCCCGCGGCACCCGCCGCGGGTCGAGGTCGACCTCGGACCGACGCTGCCCGGAGCCCTGGTCCGCGTGCTGCCGGCGGTGCTCGTCGCCGTGCTCGGCCTGCTCCTCGCGGGTCACGAGGTCGTGTGGGCCGCCCTGGGCGCCGTCGCGGTGCTCGCCACGGTCCGGCCGGGCTGGCTCGTCGGTCCGCCGCTCGTCCTCCTGGTGGGCCTCCTGGTCCTGGTCGGGCCGGACGCCCTCGCCGTCGGGGGCGGTGGCGCGGGCGCAGGCGGTGGCGAGGGGGCCGGAGCCGCGGGCGGCGCCGCGGTCGACGTCGTCGGTGCGGCGCGCCTCGCCGCCGTGCTCGCGGTCCTCGACCTCACCCTGCGCGCCGTCGCCCTCGCCGTGCACACGCCGTGGCGCAGCCGGGTCGAGTGGGCCGTCGCGGGGCGGGTCGGGCGGTCGGTGCTGACCACGCAGCTCGTGCTGCAGCCGGCGCTGCTGCTCACCCTCGGGGTCCGGGCCGTGACCGGCGGCGGCCTCCCGGGCGGTGCCGGCGACGGCTGGGACGCTGCCGGCCTGGTGCGGGTGGTGACGCTCGTCGTCGCCGGTGTGCTGCTCACGTCCGTGATCGGCCGGCGGGTCGCGCACGGCCGGCCCGCACGATGACGAGCCCCTCGTCGGACGCCCTCCCGGGCGCCCGACGAGGGGCTCTGTCGCGACAGGGGCGACCCCTGTGACCAGCGGTAGCGGTGGGATTTGAACCCACGGTGGACTTTCACCCACACACGCTTTCGAGGCGTGCTCCTTAGGCCGCTCGGACACGCTACCTCGCCGCAGACCATACCCGGTCGGCCGGTGAGGTCCGAATCGGCGGGCTCGCTCAGCGCAGGACGCCGCCCGGCGGGGGCCAGACGGCGTCCGCGGGCGCCGGGCACCCGTGCAGGTACCCCTGGGTGAAGTCGCACCCCGCGTCCGTGAAGAAGGCGAGCTGCTCGGCGGTCTCGACCCCCTCGGCGACCGTCCGCACGCCGAGGTCCCGCGCCAGCTGGAGGATCGACCGGACGATCGTGCGGGTCGCCGGCTCGGCGAGCGTCGCCGCGAAGGCCCGGTCGAGCTTGAGCGTGTCGATCGGCAGGCGGCGCAGCCAGGTCAGGGCGGTGTTGCCCGCACCGAAGTCGTCCAGCGCGACGCGGAAGCCGTGCTCGCGCAGGCGCGTGAGCTGGTCGGCGAGGCGGGCGACGTCGGCGCCGAGCACGTCCTCGGCCACCTCGAACTGGATGCGCTGCGGGGAGACGCCGTAGCGCGCGACCCGTTCGGCGAGCTCGTCTGCGAGCGCGGGGCGCCCGAGCTGCACGGTCGCGAGGTTGATGAAGACCTCCGGTGCCCCGGGGTTCCCTCCCAGCGCGCCGCCTGGGCCAGTGCGAGGTCGACCGCGCGGGTGCACACGCTGGGGACCAGGCCCACCTCGAGGGCGACCGGCAGGAACTCGGCCGCCGCCACCAGCCCGCGCGCGGGGTGCTGCCAGCGCACGAGCGCCTCGACCGCGACGTGCCGCCCGTCCTCGGCCCGCACGATCGGCTGCCAGTACGCCGTGAGCTCGTCGCGCTCGAGCGCGCGGTGCAGCTCGCTCTCCAGGTGCACGCGGTGGAGCACCCGTGCGCGCAGCTCGGGGTCGAACACCTCGACCCGGTTGCGCCCGCGGCGCTTGGCCTCGTAGAGGGCGGCGTCCGCGTGGGCGAGCAGGGCCTCCGCCTCGGCGCTCGGCGGCTCCTCCAGGTCGGTGACGGGGATGCCTGTCGCACCACGCGGCGGCGCGGCCACCGGCCCGGGGGCGCCGGCGACCTCGATGTCGCGGCCGTCGCTCGTGACCGCGCCGATCGACACCGTGACGTGCGTCGCGAGCGACCCGAAGTCGTAGCGCGTCCCGGCGGCGGCGGCGATCCGGTCCGCGACCGCGGTGGCACCGTCGGGACCGTCGACCCCCTCGGCGAGGACGACGAACTCGTCGCCACCCAGCCGGGCGATGGACTCGGACGCGCCGAGGACGGACGCCATCCGGCTCGACATCTCGACGAGGAGCCGGTCCCCCGCGGAGTGGCCGAGGCTGTCGTTGAGCACCTTGAAGTTGTCGACGTCCAGCATGAGCAGCGCGAACGCCGCTCCGGTCCGTCGGCTGCGGTCGAGCGCCCGGTCGAGCGCCCGGTTCAGCCAGCGCCGGTTCGGCAGCCCGGTCAGCGAGTCCGACAGCGCCTGGATCCGCAGCCGGCGCTGGGCCTCGTGCTGCTCGGTGATGTCCAGCGCGTTGATCACGACGCCACCGACCACCGGGTCGTCGACCCAGTTGGTCGCGACGTACGCCACCCGCCGCGTCTCCCCGGCACCGTTGAGGACCTCCGCCTCGGCGCGCGCGGTGCCCCCGGTCGGCACCGCGAGCACCCGCTCGAACAGCTCGGCGCCGACCGTGACGTCCTGACGGTCGCTGAAGAAGTTGCCGAACCGGGTGCCGATGAGCGCCTCCGGGTCGATGTTCAGCACCGCCGCCAGCGACGGGCTGGCGTAGGTGATGACGCGGTCGGCCGTCGTCACGACGAGCGTGTCGCTCGCGTGCTCGAGGATGCGCTCGAACCGCTCACGCGCCGCGAGGAGGTCACGCTGGGCCGACCTGGCCTCCGTGACGTCGCGCCAGAGCACGACGACGTGGTCCGCGACCGGCACCCGCAGCACGTCGCCCACGCGCGCGGCCGCCTCGGCCACGTGGTCGTCGGGGTCGGGGGTCGTGGGGAGGGCGCCACCGTCGGCGTCCGCGCTCAGGATGAAGTCCTCCCGCAGGACGCGCCCGGTGGTCAGGACGTCGCGGTTGCGGCGCACGAGCCGCTCCGCGAACGGCCCGGGCATGATCTCGCGCAGCGTCCGTCCCAGGCTGGGCGCCTGCGCCAGCTGGGCGGTGAGGCCGGCGTCCGCCACGACGACGAAGTCGTCCACCGTCCCGTCCGGCCCGCGCACCGGCCGCAGCACGGTCAGGGAGTCGGTGCCGACCGCGGCGATGGCGTCCAGGACGACCGCGAGCAGGTCGACGTCGGCGCCGGGGAGGTACGCCGCGGTGCGGCCCGCGTCCGTGCGCTCGCTCATCCCGCCCCCGCCCTCTCGCCCGACGCCCTGTGCGCACCGCTCGCACCCATCGGCGCCCTCGGCACCGTGGTCCTTCTCCTGGTCGCGCCCCAGGTCCGGTGGCCGGCGGTCCTCCGTGAGCATGCCGTACCCGCACCCCCGGCGGCATCCGCAGCCCCGCGCCGCGCCGCGGCCGGGCCCCCTGCCTAGACTCGTGCGGTGACCCAGCCGGCCGCCCCGCTCGACACCGCCGCCGCCCGGCTCAGCATCGCCACGGGTGCCACCACCGACGACGCGGCCCTCGCCGACGCCGTCGACGCGGCGGTCGACGCCCTGCGCGGTCACCGGCTCGCCGTGCTCACCGGGGCCGGGGTCTCGACCGACTCGGGGATCCCGGACTACCGGGGCCCGGACTCCCCACCGCGCAACCCCATGACCTACGGGCAGTTCGTCGGCGACCCCGCCTTCCGCCGGCACTACTGGGCCCGCAACCACGTCGGCTGGGCGCACGTGCGCCGGGCCCGGCCGAACGACGGGCACCGCGCGCTCGCGGCGATGGAGGAGCGCGGCGTCGTCGGCGGCCTCATCACCCAGAACGTGGACGGGCTGCACGGGGAAGCCGGGTCGCGCCACGTCATCGACCTGCACGGCCGGTACGACCGCGTCGTGTGCCTCGACTGCGGGACCGTGATCCCGCGGGCCGAGCTGGCCGGGCGCCTCGAGGCGCTCAACCCCGGGTTCGTCGAGTCCGTCGGCGCGGTCGCGGACGTCGAGATCGCGCCGGACGCCGACGCCGTCATCGAGTCGACGGCGCGCTTCGTCGTGGCCCCGTGCGAGCGGTGCGGCGGGATGCTCAAGCCGGACATCGTCTACTTCGGCGAGAACGTCCCCAAGGAGCGGGTCGCGCGGGCGTACGCCATGGTCGACGACGCCGGCGCGCTGCTGGTCGCGGGCTCCTCGCTCACGGTGATGTCGGGGCTGCGGTTCGTGCGGCACGCCGCGAAGAGCGACAAGCCGGTCGTCGTCGTCAACCGGGGCGCCACGCGCGGCGACCCGCTGGCCACGGTCCGCGTGGACGCCGGGACCTCCCAGACGCTCACCGCGCTCGCGCGCACCCTGCCGAGCCCGGCCTGACCCTGCCCACCGCGGGCTGACCGCCGCGTCAGCGGTGCTCGGCGTCAGCGGTGCTCGGCGAAGAAGTCCCGCAGCACCGCGCCGCACTCGTCCTCGCGCACCCCGCCGACCACCTCGACGCGGTGGTTGAGCCGTCGGTCGCGGACCACGTCCCACTGCGACCCGCACGCACCGGCCTTCGGGTCCCACGCACCGAGCACGAGCCGCGAGACCCGCGCGAGCACCGTGGCGCCCGCGCACATGAGGCACGGCTCGAGGGTCACCACGAGGACGCAGTCGTCCAGCCGCCAGCGCCCGAGGGTGGCGGCCGCCTCCCGCAGCGCGAGCACCTCCGCGTGCGCGGTCGGGTCACCGGTCGCCTCGCGCCGGTTGCGCCCGCGTCCCACGACGGCGCCGTCCGGCCCGACGACGACGGCGCCCACCGGCACGTCGCCCGTGGCGGTCGCCGCGCGGGCCTCGTCGAGGGCGGCGGCCATCCAGCGGGCGTCGTGGGGGGTCCCGAGCACGGGCCCATCCTCGCGCACCCCGAGCGCCCGGCCCGGCACGTGGGCGGCCCGCACCGGCCCGGGCGGTAGGTTGGCGCCATGCGCCTGCATGTCGCGGACCACCCGCTCGTCGCCCACAAGCTCACCGTCCTGCGGAACCGCGACACCGCGTCGCCCACGTTCCGTCTGCTCGTCGACGAGCTCGTCACGCTGCTCGCGTACGAGGCGACGCGTGAGGTGCACACGGAGCCGCACCCCATCGTCACCCCGGTCACCGAGACGGTCGGCACGAAGATCGCCGACCCGCGCCCGCTGGTCGTGCCGATCCTCCGCGCCGGCCTCGGCATGCTCGAGGGGATGACGCGCCTGCTGCCCACGGCCGAGGTCGGCTTCCTGGGGATGCAGCGCGACGAGACGACGCTCGAGGCGATCACCTACGCCAACCGCCTGCCCGAGGACCTGTCCGGGCGGCAGTGCTTCCTCCTCGACCCGATGCTCGCGACCGGCGGCACCCTGGTCGCGGCGATCGACTTCCTGTTCGCCCGCGGGGCCCGGGACGTCACCGCGGTGTGCCTGCTCGCCGCACCCGAGGGGCTCGAGGTCCTCGAGCGGGCGGTCGGCGACCGGGTCGACGTCAAGGTCGTCGTCGCCGCCGTCGACGAGCGGCTGGACGAGAACGCCTACATCGTCCCCGGGCTCGGCGACGCGGGCGACCGGCTCTACGGCGTCGTCTGACCCCGGCGCACGGGGCCCGGTGCACGCGGCCCGCACGACCGGCCTGCCCGACGACGACGGGGCGTGACCTCCGCGGTGGAGGTCACGCCCCGTCGTCGCGCACCGAGCGAGCAGTGCGAGTGCCGCGCGTCGGTCAGAACGCCGCGAGCACCTCGCCCGCCGGCCACCGCTCCTCGATGAAGGCCTTGACCTCCGGGGAGTGCAGCAGCTCGTCGAGCGCGAGGATCGCCTCGTTGTCCGCGTCGGCCGAGCGGACCGCGAGGAAGTTCGCGTACGGGTTGTCCTCGCCGGACTCGAGCAGCAGCGAGTCCGTGGCGGGGTTCAGGTCGGCCTCGAGCGCGTAGTTGCCGTTGATGATCGCGGCGTCCACGTCCTCCAGCGCCCGGACGAGCTGCTCCGGCGCGGTCTCGATGAACTCGAGGTTCTTCGGGTTGTCCGCGACGTCGAGCAGCGTGGCGAGCTCGCCGCCGGTGTCCTCGAGGGTGATGAGCTCGGCCTCGACCAGCAGGTCCAGCGCGCGCGACTGGTTCCCCGGGTCGTTGGTGATGCCGATGACGCCGCCGTCGGGCAGGTCGTCGAGGGACTCCAGGCTCGCGGAGTACAGCGCGTACGGCTCGATGTGCACGCCCTCGAAGTGGTCGAAGTCGTAGCCCTGGGCCTCGACCTGCGACTCGAAGTACGGCAGGTGCTGGAAGTAGTTGGCGTCCAGGTCGCCCTCGTCCAGCGCGGTGTTGGGCAGCACGTAGTCGTCGTACGTCTCGATCTCGAGGTCGAGACCGGCGTCCGGGGCGAGCTCCGTGTCGACGAACTCGAGGATCTCGGCGTGCGGCGTGGGGCTCGCACCGACGGTGAGCGTCGTGATGCCGCCCTCGGCCGTGGGGCCGGCCGCCGGCTCCGCCTCGCCGCCGCCGCACGCGGTGAGCGCGAGCGCGGTGGCAGCCAGCAGGGCGACGCGGGTGGACGCGTGGGTCCGGTTCTTCATGGGTGTCCCTCTCTGTCGCGGCCCGGGGGCCGTGGGTCTGTCGCGGCCCGGGGGCCGTGGGTCTGTCGCGGCCCGGGGGCCGTGGGTCGGGTGGGTCAGCGGTGGTCGAGGCGGCGGGCGACGGCGTCCCCGATCGTCTGCACGACCTGGACGACGACGAGGATCACGACGACGCACGCCACCATCACGGGCGGGTCGAAGCGCTGGTAGCCGTAGGAGATGGCGAGCGCGCCGAGCCCCCCGCCGCCGATGACGCCCGCCATCGCGGAGAAGGAGATGAGCGAGACGATGGTCACCGTCCCGGCCGCGACGAGCGCGGGCAGCGCCTCGCGCACGAGCACCGCGCCGATGATCTTGCGCCGCGTGGAGCCCATGACGCGGGCCGCCTCGATCTTGCCGGGGCTCACCTCGCGCAGCGCCGACTCGACGAGCCGGGCGAAGAACGGCACCGCGCCGAGGGTCAGCGGCACGACGGCGGCCTCCCAGCCCAGGGTCGTGCCCACGACCCATCGGGTGAAGGGCAGCACCGCGATCATGAGGATGACGAACGGCAGCGAGCGGCCGATGTTGACCACGACCCCGATCACCCGGTTGACCGTGCGCTGCGGGGCCAGGCCGCCGGCAGCGGTCGCGTGCAGGAGCAGCCCGAGCGGCAGCCCGAGCAGCGCGGTCAGCACCGAGGACACCGCGACCATCGCGATGGTCTCGAAGGTCGCCTCGGGCAGCCGCTCGAGGATGACCCGGTTGGTCACCAGCGCGTCCCACCAGCTCATCGGGTCACCTCCGCGTGCACGCCGGCCGCGCCGAGCCGGGCCATCGCCGCCGTCACGTCACCGGCCGGCACGTCGAGCTGGAGGCGCCCGACGCGACGCCCGGCCAGGGTCTCGATCGTCCCGGCGGCGATCTCGACGCCCGGCCCGAGCCCCGCGACGGCGGCCAGCACGTCACGGGTCGCGACGTCGTCGGTGGTGTAGGACACCTCGACCAGCGAGCGCGCCTCCCCGAGCGGGAGGTCCGGCACCGGGATGAGCTCGCGCGCGAGCCTCGACCCGTACACCGCGACGACGTCGCCGACCGGTCCGCTCTCCGCGACCCGGCCGTGCTCGAGCAGCGTCACGGAGTCGCAGATCTCGCGGACCACCGCCATCTCGTGCGTGATGATCAGCACGGTGATCCCGAGGCGGTCGCGCAGGTCGCGGATGAGCCCGAGGATCTGCCGCGTCGTCGCCGAGTCCAGCGCGGACGTCGGCTCGTCGCACAGCAGCACGGCGGGCTCGGTCGCGAGCGCACGGGCGATGCCGACGCGCTGCTTCTGCCCGCCGGACAGCTGCGCGGGGTAGGCGTCACCACGCTCGCCGAGGCCGACGAGCTCGAGCAGCTGGGCGACCCGGGCGGCACGCTCCTCGCGCGGGACCCCGGCGACCTCGAGCGGGTAGGCGACATTGGCCGCGATGGTGCGCGAGTCCAGCAGGTTGACGTGCTGGAACACCATCCCGATGCGTCGGCGGGCGCTGCGCAGGCGCGCCTCGGGCAGGTCGGACAGCACCTCGCCGTCGACGGCGACCGTGCCGGACGTCGGTCGCTCGAGCACCGTCAGGCACCGGATGAGCGTCGACTTCCCGGCCCCGGAGCGCCCGACGATGCCGTGGATCGCGCCCCGCGGGACGGCCAGGTCGATGCCGTCGAGCGCGACGACGTCCCCGCCACCGCGGGTCGGGTAGACCTTGCGCAGCGCGGAGAGCTCGATGTGAGCGGGGGCCATGGGACTCCTCGGGACGGCCCGCGCAGGCGGCGCGGAAGGCCGCGGCAGACGGGCGCGGCGGCGGTGCCAGGTGCGGGGGCTGTGCGGTCACCGGGACCGCGAGGGCGGCCCGGTCGGGGCAGCCGCGGGGCGCGCTCAGCTGCGACAGCTGGAGCGCCCGGTCATGCAGCCCGGCCGCGTCGCGACGTGCGCGAGCGAGGAGCGGGACGTGCACGGGCCGGACATGTGCTCCATTGCATCACACGCCCCGCCGTGGTCGGGGACGACGTCCACGCGGCCTCGGCCAGCGGGGAGCGCCGCACCGACCTAGCGTGGAGGTCATGAAGATCGCCATCGCCGGTGGACACGGCCAGATCGCCCTGCGCCTGTCCCGTCTCCTGACCGACCGCGGCCACGAGGTCGTCTCCCTCGTCCGCAACCCCGACCACACCGCCGACGTCGAGGCGACCGGTGCCACCGCCGCCGTCTGCGACCTCGAGACCGCGACGGCGGACGACCTCGCCGCGCACCTGACCGGCGCCGACGCCGTGGTGTTCGCCGCGGGCGCCGGGCCGGGCAGCGGACCGGAGCGCAAGGACACCGTCGATCGCGGCGGCGCCGTCCTGCTCGCCGACGCGGCCGAGATCGCGGGCGCGCGGCGCTACGTGCTCGTGTCCTCGATGGGCGCGGGGAGCGAGCCGCCCGCCGGGACCGACGAGACCTTCGTCGCCTACCTGGACGCGAAGACGGCAGCGGAGGAGGACCTGCGTGCGCGGGACCTGGACTGGACGGTCCTGCGACCGGGCGGCCTGACCGACGACGCCGGCGCCGACCGCGTGCGCCTGCAGCCGAGCGTCCCGCAGGGTGAGATCCCCCGCGACGACGTCGCGCTCGTCCTGACGCACCTCCTGGAGGAGCCACGGACCGCGGGCCTCGTGCTGGAGCTCGTCGGCGGTGACTGGCCCGCCGACGCCGCCGTGGCGGACCTCGTGCGCACCCACGGGACGGGCAACGCCGGAGCCTGAGTCACCGGCGTCGGCCGTGCCGCGACGCGCGTCGCGGCCGGGCGGTGGCCCGGCCCGTCGGGTTCAGCCCGGAGTCCCTGCGGGATCCGGGACGGAGGACGTCCCCGACCCCTCGGGGTCGGTCGCGGCGGCCACATCGCGCGCGGTGACGGAGACCGGCAGGTGCCCGGCGACGGACGCCCCGCTCGCGTCGCTCACGGTGAGGACGATGCCCGCGCTCCCGACGGCCTGCGGCTCGGCGACGAGGGTCAGCCGCAGATCGACCGAGGACACGGCCTGCCCCGGTGCGCCCAGCGCGTCCAGACGGCACAGCACCCGCTGTCCGTCCGAGCTGCACCGCCACGGCGGCGACTCGTCCGCCGACCCGGACCACCGCACGCCGTCGGGAAGCGTCACGGTGGCCACCACGTCGCGACCAGCAGCGTCGCCGGTGTTCGCCACCGCGAACCGGACCGCCCCCGGCTCGTTCACCACCATCGCCACCGGGTCCAGCCCGGACAATCTGAACGCGGGCGAGACGAGCCCGGTGGCGACCGACGCCTGCGCGGGCGTCACGCCGACACCGTGCACCCGCACACCGATCGCCGCCCCCGGCTCGAGCGTCGCGCCGTCGCGCGGTCGCACCACGGCCGTCAGCACCGTGACCTCACCCGCGTCGAGCTCGGGGAGGCAGAAGTCCACCGACCCACCGGGCGCGTCGTCCGCGCACGGGGCCCAGCCGTCCGTCCCGCCGGAGGTCGCGCCGTCCACCCGGATGCCTGCGGGGACCTCGAGCGCGGCGCGCAGGTCGGTCGCACCGCCTGAGCCGGTGTTCGTGACCGTCACCCGGACCCGCTGCGACGAACCCGGGACCAGGACGACGGACTCGGTCGACCCGGCGAGGACCAGGCTCCCCACCACGGGCTCCGGCTCGGGGACGGGCTCCGGCTCGGGCTCGGGCTGCGGTTCCGGCTGGGGCTCGGGCTCGGGCTGCGGCTCGGGCTGGGGATCGGGGGCGGGCTCGGGCTGCGGCTCGGGCTGGGGATCGGGGGCGGGGTTCGGCGCCACGTCGACAGGAGGGACGACCTCCGGGGCCGGGGCCGCCTGCGTGGGCGCCGGGGCGGGCGCAGGCGTGGGCACCACGGGCGGGACGAGGGGCGCCGGCACGGGGGTCGGGGTGCTCGGTTCCGCCCGCCCTGGAGCGGACTCGTCCTTCGGAGGCGTGGTGGCGCCCGGTGCGGGCATCGTCCCCTGGGACGAGCCCTGCCCGCTCCCCTGGTCGCCCGAGCCCCGGCCGCCCGAGCCCTGGCCGGATCCCTGCGCCGCCCCCTGGGACGTGCTCACCGCAGGCCGCGGCACAGGTTCGGTCGCGACCGCCCCGCCCACGGCGAGCGAGACACCGACGACACCCGCGGTCACCGCTCCGGCCACTCCACCCGGGAGGGCCGCGACGAGCGCACCGACACCGCTACCGGCGAGAGCGCCGGCGCTTGCGCCCGCGCCCACGGCAGTCGCACCGGCCGCCGTCGCCCCCGCCGCCGTCACACCAGCCGCCGTCGCCCCGGCAGCTGTCGCCCCCGCAGCAGTCGCACCGGCCGCCGTCGCACCCACGGCACCGACCACCGCAGCGCCGGCCGCTCCTGCCCCGGCGGCCGTCATCCCCGCCGCGCCTGCACCCACGGCGCCGGCGCCGACCGCGGTCGCTCCGCCCGCGGTCGCACCGAGCGCGGCACCCGCACCCACGGCCGTCCCGGCACCGCCCGCCAGAGCGCCCGCGCCCGCGGAACCGGCGGCCACGCCGGCGCCCCCCACGGCCGACGCCGCACCCGCTGTCCCAGCGACCGATGCGGCGGCACCCGTCGTGCCCGCAGCCGTCGCACCCGCAGCCGTCGCACCTGCAGCCGTCGTGCCGGCAGCAGTCGCACCCGCAGCCGTCGTGCCTGCAGCGGCGCCCGCGGTCCCGGCGGCGCCACCGGCCACGGCACCCGAGGCACCGGCCCCACCGGCGGCCGCCCCAGCGGTCGCGCCGCTTCCGACCACGGAGCCTGTCGCGCCCGCTCCACCGACGCCCGCTCCTCCGACGCCCGTGAGGGACCCGGCGGCCGCGCCCGAGGTCCCGGCCGCCGCCGTCGTGGAGCCCGCGGCCACCCCGCCACCGGCCGCACCACCACCCGCGGCACCACCACCCGCAGCCGATCCGGCGACGGCACCGCCCGTACCCGCTCCGGCACCCGCACCGGCGGCGGCCCCGGACCCCGCGGCGGTCGAACCCAGGCCTGCAGCCCCCACCGCGCCCAGCACTCCGACCGGGAGCGGCGCGTTGAGCACCCCCAGGCCCGCGACGCCGAGCACGAGCGGAGCGATGATCCCGCGCAGGCCGTGGTTGACGTCGCCGAGCTCGAGCACGAGGTCCCGGCAGTCGGCGCACGTCTCGAGGTGCGAGCGGACCTGAGCCGTCTCACGCTTCGCGAGGCCACCGCGCACGTACGCGCCGAGCTTGCCGTTGACCGCACGGCACGCCTCGGTCGGGGCGCCGACGAGGTGCTGCTGCAGGTACGCCTCCCGCAGTCCCTCACGCGCCCGGTACGCCAGGGCCGCCACGCCGTTCGCCGTGAGGCCCAGCAGCGGCGCGATCTGGGCCGGGGGAAGGCGCTCGATCTCCGTGTACCAGAGCACGGCCTGCCACCGCTCCGGGAGCGATCCGTAGGCCCGGGCGACGACGCCTCGCTCGAATCCGGCCAGCGCCGGGTCGTCGACGCCGCTGACGGGGCCGAACGCCGTCTCGAAGGTGGCCATGTCATCGGTCGGCTGGACCCGCCGCCCACCCTCGGCGCGCACGTGGGCGAGCCGGCGGACCACGGTGAAGAGATACGCGCGGAACGCGACATCGGGTCCGCCGCCGCCGCGTACGACCGCGTAGACCTTGGCGAAGGCGTCGCCGACGACGTCCTCGGCGTCGGCGCTCGACCGCGTGTACTGCCGGGCGACCGTCCGGGCGGCACCGGCGTGGCGGGTGTAGAGCGCGCCGAACGCCTCGGAATCGCCTCCGCGGGCAGCGGTGATGAGCTCGGCGTCGGAGGAGTCGTCCCCCCACACCGCGGCTGTCTCGCTCACCCTTGCCGCCCTTCCGCCCCGTCCACCCCAGCCGGGCACGTCACCCGTCAGGGTGCCATGGAACCGCTCCTGGTGGCGATGCGCCTACATGGTGAAATCTCGGCCTCCAAGTCGCGTCATACCGGACCGCTCGGACACTCTCATCCCCTGTGACGACCACCTACCGGTCGGCTGATCCGCCGCCCCACGTCCGCGACCGCTGGCAGTCCAGCAGCGCCGCGTCCGTCTGGCTGCGCCCGACCGACTGGTACCACCCCGCGGTGGACGCCCTCGTCGAGGCCGTCCTCGACGGCGCCGACCCCGTTCCCGCTGCCGAGCGGCTCGGCGCCGCCCGCGCCGCCGCGGGCGTCGGGATCAGCGAGGCGATCGACGACCTCGCGTGCCTGTTCACGGAGCTGGGGGCGCAGGTGCCGCCGCTCGAGCTCGTCCGGGCGCTCTGCGAGGGCTGGGCGGCGGAGCACGCCGCCGCGCCGGTGCTCACCCACTGCATCGACCCCGACTCGGGGTTGCCCACCGTCGAGTACCTCGGCGTCCGGCTGGGCGAGACCTACGGCCGGGCCGACCGCGCCGGCGTCCGCGCGGTGGACACGCACGCGCTGCTCGTCGTCGACGTCGAGGCGCAACCGCTCGCGCCGTGGTCGCGGATCGTGCGGTCGGCGATCGTCGGCGAGGGGCTCTCGCTCCTCTACGGCGAGGGGCACCCGATGGCCGCGCTCGGGCGCGGTGTCTTCGCGATCCTGGTCGAGCGCACCGACGAGCTGGGGGCGCAGGCGCTCGAGCTGCGCACCCGTCTGGCCGACCACGCGCGCTCGCACGGCGCCCAGGACCTCGTCCGACAGCCACCCCGGGTGTGGCTCGAGCCCCTGCCGGAGTCCCGCCTGCGGGCCGTGGAGCTGCTCGAGCACCTCGGGCGCTGACCGGACAACGTCGGGCGCCCGTACTACGGTCGTGACATGACGTCACCGGAAGCCGCAGAGACCGACACCGGCCCCGGGCCGGTGCTCACGGTGGGCACGACGGCCGTGATCTACCTGCTGGACGACGATCGCGTCCTGCGCCGATACCGCGAGCAGCACGACCTCTCCCGCGAGGTGGCGATCATGCAGCACCTGCGCGCGCACGACTTCCCCGTCCCGCAGGCCTACTCCGGCGAGGGCCTCGACCTGGAGATGGAGCGGCTGCACGGCCCGACGCTCCTGCAGTCCCTGGCCGCCGGCGAGACCGGCATCCCCGAGGCGGGTCAGCTCCTCGCGGACCTGCACCAGCGTCTGCACGCGGTGCCACCGCCCGAGGGCGCGGGCGACGACGTCGTCGTCCACCTGGCCCTGCACCCGGCGAACGTCATCCTCAGCGAGCGCCACGGTGGCCCTGTCCTCATCGACTGGGCGACCGCCCGCACCGGTCCCGCGGCGCTCGACGTCGCGGTCACCGCGGTGATCATCGCCGAGGTCGCCGTCGACGAGGACGACGTCGAGTACTCCAAGGCGGCGCGTGCGCTGCTCGCCGCCTTCCTCGCCGCCGCCGACGGCGATCCGGTCCCCCACCTCGAGGCGGCCGCGCGGATCCGCTTCGACGACCCGTCGATCGTGCCGGGCGAGACCGCGCTCGTCGCACCCGCTGCCGAGCTCGTGCGGCACTTCTGCTCGATCTGACCGTCTGACCGGGCGGCCGCACCGCGCCGCGTGACCGCGCCGCCACCCCCGACACGACGCAGCGCCCCCGCTCTCGTCGAGAGCGGGGGCGCTGCGTCGTGTCATCCGCGTCGGGACGCTCCGGTCAGAACTCCCAGTCCTCGTCCTCGGTGTTCACGGCCTTGCCGATGACGTACGACGAGCCGGAGCCGGAGAAGAAGTCGTGGTTCTCGTCCGCGTTGGGCGACAGGGCCGAGAGGATCGCCGGGTTGACGTCGGTCTCGTCCCGCGGGAAGAGCGCCTCGTACCCGAGGTTCATCAGCGCCTTGTTGGCGTTGTAGCGCAGGAACTTCTTGACGTCCTCGGTGAGCCCGACGCCGTCGTAGAGGTCCTGGGTGTACTCCACCTCGTTGTCGTACAGCTCGAACAGCAGCTCGTACGTGTAGTCCTTGAGCTCCTGGCGACGGGTGGCGTCCACCCGCTCGAGGCCCTTCTGGTACTTGTAGCCGATGTAGTACCCGTGCACGGCCTCGTCACGGATGATCAGACGGATGAGGTCGGCCGTGTTCGTCAGCTTCGCCCGCGAGGACCAGTACATCGGCAGGTAGAAGCCCGAGTAGAACAGGAACGACTCGAGCAGCGTGCTCGCGACCTTGCGCTTGAGCGCGTCGTCACCGTGGTAGTAGTCCATGACGATCGCGGCCTTGCGCTGCAGGTTCGGGTTCTCCTCCGACCAGCGGAAGGCGTCGTCGATCTCCGCCGTCGTGTTCAGCGTCGAGAAGATCGACGAGTACGACTTGGCGTGCACCGACTCCATGAACGCGATGTTCGTGTACACCGCCTCC
Organism: Cellulomonas sp. ATA003; assembly: GCF_031582905.1. Lineage (NCBI taxonomy): Bacteria > Bacillati > Actinomycetota > Actinomycetes > Micrococcales > Cellulomonadaceae > Cellulomonas > Cellulomonas sp. ATA003. The sequence goes on along the minus strand of NZ_CP133990.1, from coordinate 21,737 downwards.
TCGTGCGGCGTGAGCGCGTCCGGGATCAGCGACACCGCGCCGACGGTCCCCTGGATGGTGTCCAGCAGCGTCAGGCCGGTGAAGACCCGGCTGGTGAGCACCTTCTCGTCCATCGTGAGGGTGTTCCACGACTGGATGTCGTTGGAGACCGGGATCTTCTCGGGGAGCCAGAAGTTCCCGACCAGCCGGTCCCAGACCTCGGAGTCCTTCTCGTCCTCGACCCGGTTCCAGTTGATCGCCGAGACCCGGCTGACCAGCTTGAGCTTCTCCGTCATGACAGTCCAACTTCCATCGAGTCGAGGGGTGCGGGGCGCGAGGGCGACACCTGCACGAGCGAGCCGGCGGCGGGCTCGGCTCCGGTGTGGTGGGCGTCAAGCGCCGACGAAGGAGGCGCCGGGCAGAGTCGAGGCCGCCGCCGGCTCGCGGACCCCACCAGGGAACGGCTCAGAGCATGCACGACACGCAGCCCTCGACCTCGGTGCCCTCGAGCGCCATCTGCCGCAGCCGGATGTAGTAGAGCGTCTTGATGCCCTTGCGCCAGGCGTAGATCTGCGCCTTGTTGATGTCACGCGTGGTGGCGGTGTCCTTGAAGAACAGCGTCAGCGACAGTCCCTGGTCGACGTGCTGGGTCGCCGCCGCGTAGGTGTCGATGATCTTTTCGTAGCCGATCTCGTACGCGTCCTGGTAGTACTCCAGGTTGTCGTTCGTCAGGAAGGGCGCCGGGTAGTAGACGCGCCCGATCTTGCCCTCCTTGCGGATCTCGATCTTCGACGCGACCGGGTGGATCGACGACGTCGAGTTGTTGATGTACGAGATCGACCCGGTCGGCGGCACGGCCTGCAGGTACATGTTGTAGATGCCGAACTGCTGGACCGACTCGGCCAGTGCGCGCCAGTCGTCCTGCGTCGGGATGTGCACCTCGGCCTCGGCGAACAGCTGGCGCACCCGCTCGGTCTCGGGCTCCCACGTACGGTCGATGTACTTCGCGAAGTACTCGCCGCTCGCGTACGCGGAGTCCTCGAAGCCCTCGAACGCGCGACCGCGCTCGATCGCCAGGCGGTTGGACGCCCGGATCGCGTGGTAGGCGACCGTGTAGAAGTAGATGTTCGTGAAGTCCAGGCCCTCGGCCGACCCGTAGTGGACCCGCTCGCGGGCGAGGTAGCCGTGCAGGTTCATCTGCCCGAGGCCGATCGCGTGACCGGCGTCGTTCGCGCGCTTGACCGACGGCACCGACTCGATGCTCGTCTGGTCGGACACCGCGGTGAGCGCACGGATGGCGACCTCGACGGTGGCCCCGAGGTCGGGCGAGTCCATCGCGAGGGCGATGTTCATCGAGCCGAGGTTGCACGAGATGTCCTTGCCGATGTGGCTGTAGGACAGGTCCTCGTTGTACTCCGACGGCGTGGAGACCTGGAGGATCTCCGAGCACAGGTTGGAGTGCGTCACTCGGCCGGCGATCGGGTTCGCCTTGTTCACCGTGTCCTCGAACATGAGGTACGGGTAGCCGGACTCGAACTGGATCTCGGCGAGAGTCTGGAAGAACTCGCGCGCCTTGATCTTCGTCTTGCGGATGCGACGGTCGTCGACCATCTCGTGGTACTTCTCGCTCACCGAGATGTCCGCGAACGGCTTGCCGTAGACGCGCTCGACGTCGTACGGCGAGAACAGGTACATGTCCTCGTTCCGCTTGGCCAGCTCGAACGTGATGTCCGGGATGACGACGCCGAGGGAGAGCGTCTTGATGCGGATCTTCTCGTCCGCGTTCTCACGCTTGGTGTCCAGGAACCGCAGGATGTCCGGGTGGTGGGCGTGCAGGTACACCGCACCAGCGCCCTGGCGGGCACCGAGCTGGTTGGCGTAGGAGAAGGAGTCCTCGAGCAGCTTCATCACGGGGATGACGCCGGAGGACTGGTTCTCGATGTGCTTGATCGGCGCGCCGTGCTCACGGATGTTCGACAGCAGGAGGGCCACACCGCCGCCACGCTTGGACAGCTGCAGAGCGGAGTTGATGCCGCGTGCGATCGACTCCATGTTGTCCTCGATGCGCAGCAGGAAGCACGAGACGGCCTCGCCACGCTGCGCCTTGCCGGAGTTGAGGAACGTCGGCGTCGCCGGCTGGAAGCGACCCGCGATGATCTCGTCGACCATGCTGACCGCGAAGTCCTGGTCGCCGTCGGCCAGGGTGAGCGCGACCATGCACACGCGGTCCTCGAAGCGCTCGAGGTAACGCTTCCCGTCGAACGTCTTCAGCGTGTACGAGGTGTAGTACTTGAACGCGCCGAGGAACGTCTGGAACCGGAACTTCTTGGAGTAGGCGTACTCGAAGAGGGTCTTGACGAACGCGAAGTCGTACTTCGCGAGGATCTCCGGCTCGTAGTACTTGTTCTCGACCAGGTACTCGAGCTTCTCCTGCAGGTTGTGGAAGAAGACGGTGTTCTGGTTCACGTGCTGCAGGAAGTACTGGCGAGCCGCCGCACGGTCCTTGTCGAACTGGATCTCACCGTTCGGGCCATAGAGGTTCAGCATCGCGTTGAGCGCGTGGTAGTCGAGCCCCGCGTCTACGCCGGTATCTGCTGTCGTTGTTGCCACAGGTGTCCCAATCCTTCGCGGACGCGGGTGACGTCCTCACGTGTGCCCATGACCTCGAAGCCGTAGAGGTACGGCACCGAGCACTTGGCGGAGATGATTCGACCGGCGAGGCAGTAGGCCTCGCCGAAGTTGGTGTTGCCGGCCGCGATGACGCCGCGGATCAGCGAACGGTTCGCCTCGTCGTTCAAGAACTTGATGACCTGGCGGGGGACCGCGCCGGCGCCGTTGCCCCCGCCGTAGGTGGGGACGACGAGCACGTACGGCTCGGTGACGTGTAGCGGTGGGTCCTTGGGGAGCAGCGGGATGCGCTGCGCGGGGAGCCCGAGCTTCTGCATGAAGCGGTGCGTGTTCTCCGACGCGCTCGAGAAGTACACCAGCGAGCCCATGGCGAGCCCCTCTCCTCGTGACGACGGGTGCCCCTCGAGGGGCGGCCGGAGCGCGACGGCGAGCGCGTCAGCAGCTCCGGCGCGGACGGCGGGTCAGGCGACGGCGACGGCCGCGCCCTCGACCAGCGACCGGATCCGGTCGGGGCGGTAGCCCGACCAGTGGTCGGCGCCGGCGACGACGACGGGGGCCTGCATGTGCCCGAGCGACATGACGTACTCACGGGCGGAGGGGTCGGTGCTGATGTCCACGATCGTGTAGTCCAGGCCGGCCTTGTCCAGCGCGCGGTAGGTCGCGTTGCACTGGACGCAAGCGGGCTTGCTGTACACGGTGATGCTCATCGTCTTCCCCCACGGAATCGGTGTGCGCGGCAGGTCCCGCGATGCCTCCACCCTAGCCCGACTCCCGGGTAATCACAACGGTGCAACACCAGACCTGGGGGTCGGCCGCCCCCTCGACCACTAGGTGTAGTGGTCACTGTGGACGGGCCCGTCCCCAGCCTGGGGACAGCGGACCGCAGGCCGCTCACCTGCAGGATCACCGCTGCACCGATGCCACCGGCGCCCGGCCGTCCCCAGGCCCACCCCGGTACACGCACAGGCGGACCCACAGGCCCGTCCCATCGGCGCACGCCGCCGGAAGAGCCGTCGACCGGTCCACCGGGCCGCGTGTCGCCCCGGCGCGGCGGGCCACGACCAGGCGCGGCAGCCGTGCTCCGTGGCCCTTCCGCACCCGGAGCGCCCGGGCGTACGGTCACGCGTGGGCGGCGACGACGCCGCCCACCCACGAGGGACGGACCCACCGTGAAGCGCATCGTGTCGATCGCCACCTCCACCGCGGCAGCCGTCGCCCTCGCCGTCGCCGTCGGGCTCACCGGGTCCCCGGCGTCCGCGGCTCCGCCGGACGCGCCCTCCAACCGTCCCGTCTACCTCGCGCTCGGCGACTCGCTCGCCGCGGGTCAGGCGTCCGTGCCGGCGACGGGTGGGTACGTGAGCACGACGACGCGCTGGAAGCGGTTCGGCTTCGTCGCGCAGTTCCACGACGTGCTGCGCGACCGCCTGGACTGCGGCCCCGAGCGACCTCGAAACCCGCGCGAGGGCTGCCGCCGGCTCCAGGTCGTGAACCTCTCCCGGACCGGCATCCCGGGTGTTGCGGGCGGCGTCACCACCGCGACCGTCCTGCAGCCCGGCGACCAGCTGGACCGTGCCGTGGCGATCCTCACCGAGCGCAACGGCGACGCGTCGCCGCGCAACGACGTCGAGGTGGTCTCGCTGACCGTCGGCGGGAACGACATCTTCGGTCCGGCCGTGGCCGCCTGCGTCCCCGCCACGGCCGCGTGCGTGCCCACGCTGACGACGACCTTCGCCGACGTCGCCGCGCGGTACGACCGGATCCTCGCCGGCCTGCGCGAGGCGGCCGGGCCCGACGTGCCGATCCTCACCACGACGTACGACAACCCGCTCCCGTTCTGCGTCCTGGGCGCCGCCGACCCGGCCGGCGCGACGGCGATCGGGGACTTCGTGCTCGAGGGCGGGGACATCGGGCTGGGGCCGATGGTCGACGGGTTCAACGACGTGGTGCGCGACGTCTCGGCGAGGTACGGCGCCACCGCGGTGGATACGTTCGGCTCGCTCGGCGCCGGGGACTTCGTCGGCGGGGCGGACTGCCTGCACCCGAATGGTCAGGGGCACCGCAAGGTGGCCGAGGTCTTCGCCGCGGCGCTGCCGCGGTAGTCGCCGCGGCGCAGCGGCGTCGGGCGGTTGCGGGGGCGTCGGGCGGCGTCAGGCGGCGTCGGGCGGCGTCGGGACCGCCGGGGGGCGGGCAAGCCCCGCGCCGCGACGCGCGGGCGTTTGCCCCTGCGTCCCGGCCCACGAATGATGCGGGGCGTGGACACCGACCCCTATGCATGGCTCGAGGACGTCGAGGGCGCGGACGCGCTGGCCTGGGTGCGCGAGCGCAACGCCGACGCCCTGGACCGCCTCGCCGAGAGCCCCGGCTTCGCCGAGATCCGCGGGGAGGTGCTCGAGGTCCTCGACTCCGACGCCAAGATCCCGATGGTCGGCCGCGCCGGCGACCACCTGTACAACTTCTGGCGCGACGCCGAGCACGAGCGCGGGCTGTGGCGACGCACCACGCTCGAGGAGTACCGCACCGACGACCCCGCGTGGGAGACGCTGCTCGACCTCGACGCGCTGAGCGCCACCGAGGGCGAGAGCTGGGTGTGGCACGGCGCGCAGGTGCGGCGGCCGGACTTCCGCCGGGCGCTGGTGTCGCTCTCCCGCGGCGGCTCGGACGCCGACGTCACGCGCGAGCTCGACCTCGAGACGCTCGAGTGGGTGACCGACGGCTTCGTCCGCCCGGAGGCCAAGGGCGGCCTCGGCTGGGTCGACCCGGACACGGTGTTCGTCTACACCGACCTGGGCCCGGGGACCATGACGACGTCCGGCTACCCCCGCACGGTGCGCCGGTGGACGCGCGGGACCGCGCTGGCCGACGCGCCCGTCGTCTTCGAGGGCGAGCCGGACGACCTGTACATCTCCGCCCACCACGACCGGACGCCGGGCTTCGAGCGCGACCTCGTGGTCCGCGCCATCGCGTTCTACCGGCAGCAGGTCTTCCTGCTCGGCGACGACGACGCCCTGACCCTCATCGACGTGCCCGAGAGCGCCGAGGTGACCCTCAAGCGCGAGTGGCTGCTCGTCGAGCCGCGCGAGGAGTGGGTGGTCGAGGGGCACAGCTACCCGGCCGGGTCCCTGCTGGCGATCCGACTCGACGACTTCCTCGCCGGGTCGCGCGACCTGGAGGTCCTCTTCGACCCGACGCCGACGACGTCGCTCGCCGGCGTCACCTGGACGCGGTCGCACCTCGTGCTGACCCTGCTCGACGACGTCCGGCACCGGCTCCGGGTGCTCACGCCCGGTGAGGCGGGGTGGGCGTCGTCGGACCTGCCTGGGGTGCCGGAGCTCACCACGGTGTCCGTGAGCGGCGTCGACCCGGACGAGCTCGACGACCTGTGGATGACCACCACCGGCTACCTGACGCCCACGACGCTGTCGCTGGTCACGGTCGGCGGCGAGCCCGAGGCGCTCAAGTCGACGCCGACCTTCTTCGACGCCGCCACGCACACCGTGAGCCAGCACATGGCGACGTCGGACGACGGCACCCGCGTCCCGTACTTCCTCGTCAGGCCGACGGACCTCCCCCTGGACGGGACCGCACCCACCCTGCTGTACGGGTACGGCGGGTTCGAGATCTCGCTGACGCCGTCGTACTCCGGCGGGCTGGGGCGCGGCTGGCTCGCGCGCGGTGGCGTGTACGCCGTGGCGAACATCCGCGGCGGGGTGAGTACGGGCCGCGCTGGCACCAGCTCGCCCTCAAGGAGAACCGGCACCGCGCGTACGAGGACTTCGCCGCGGTCGCGCGCGACCTCGTCGCGACCGGCGTCACCTCCCCGCACGGATCGGCGTGCAGGGCGGCAGCAACGGTGGGCTGCTGACGGGCAACATGCTGGTGCGCTACCCCGAGCTGATCGGCGCCGCGGTGATCCAGGTGCCGCTGCTCGACATGCAGCGCTACAGCCACCTGCTCGCCGGCGCGTCGTGGATGGCCGAGTACGGCGACCCGGACGACCCCGCGCAGTGGGGGTTCATCCGGACCTTCTCCCCGTACCACCTCGTCGACGCCGAACGGGCGTATCCGCCGGTGCTGCTGACGACGTCGACCCGGGACGACCGCGTGCACCCCGGTCACGCACGCAAGATGACCGCCCGGCTGCTCGAGCTCGGCAAGGACGTCACGTACTTCGAGAACATCGAGGGCGGGCACGGCGGCGCGGCCACGAACGCGCAGGCGGCGCACATGACCGCGCTCGCCTACACGTTCCTGTGGCAGCGGCTCGCGGGCCGGGTGCCCGACGGCGGAGCGGTGCCCCACGACGGAGCGGTGCCCGACGGCGGCGTGCGCGGCTGACCCGCCGCTGTGCGGCCAGCGGCCGGCCGGCCTGCGGCCCGAGCGCGCCGGGCTACCGGCCGCTCGGCCGCCACAGCACCAGGGCTCCGGCGGTCGACCGCTCGTCGCGACGTCGGCGGGTGCCGCGCGGGACGGCGACGACCTCACCGCCCGGGCCGGCCGTGAAGACGCGATGGCCGGGCTCGGCGAAGGCGCGCAGCGCCTCGACCTGCGCCTCGAGCCGCTCCACCTGCTGCTGCAGGCGCAGGATCCGCTTGATGCCGGCCAGGTTGATGCCCTCCTCCTGGGAGAGCCGCTGCACCTCGCGCAGGGTCGCGATGTCCCGCAGCGAGTAGCGCCGGCCGCGCCCGCGGGCCCGGCTGGGTGAGACGAGGCCGAGGCGGTCGTACTGCCGCAACGTCTGCGGGTGCATGCCGGCGAGCTCGGCCGCGACCGAGATGACGAAGACCTGCGCGTCGTCCTGCATGCCCTCCACCTTCCCTGTCGTCGGCCCGCCGTCGGCCCGCCGTCGGGCCGCCGTCGGGCCGTCGTCAGGTCTCGTCGGTCGTCACTCCCGGGCGCGGGCCGCCATCTCGGCGCGCGGGTCCTGGCCCGCGGTCGCGGTCGCGAAGGCCTCGACGGCCTCACGCGCGGCGCCGTCGAGCCGCTGCGGCACCGCGACCTGCACCGTGACCAGGAGGTCCCCGGTGCCCTTGGTGGTGGTGACGCCCTTGCCGCGGGCACGCAGCACCCGGCCGGACGGCGTGCCCGCCGGGACGCGCATGCGGACGGTCGAGCCGTCCAGGGTCGGGACGTCGACCGTCGCCCCCAGCGCTGCCTCGGGGAAGGTCACCGGCACGGTGACGCGCAGGTCGTTGCCCTCGAGGGAGAACACCGGGTGGGGCTGCACCGTGACGGTGACGATGAGGTCGCCGGGCTGGCCGCCGGGCTCGGCGGCGCGCCCCTTGCCCCGCATGCGGATCTTCTGGCCGTCGTGCACCCCGGCCGGGATGCGGACGGTGAGGTTCTGCCCGTCGACGGACAGCGTCACCGTGGACCCCTCGACCGCCTGCCGGAATGCCAGCGTGGCCGTCGCGGACAGGTCGATGCCGGGCTGGGGCTGGCGGAAACCGCCGCCCCCCTGGCCGAACAGACCACCGAGGATGTCCTCGAACCCGGCCGGTCCAGCGCCGCCGCGGGGCCCGCCCCCGCCGGTCGACTGGTACCGCATCCGCGGCCCGGCCCCGGCGCCGGCCCCGCCGAACATCCCGCCGAACAGGTCCTCGAACCCGGCCCCGCCGGCACCTGCGCCGCCGCTGCCGGCCGAGAACCGTGCGCCGCCTGCCATCGCGCGCAGCTGGTCGTACTGGCGGCGCTGCTCGGGGTCGGAGAGCACGGCGTAGGCCTCGCCGACCTCCTTGAACCGCGACTCCGAGCGCGCGTCCCCGGGGTTGTGGTCGGGGTGCAGCGTGCGGGCGAGCTTGCGGTACGCCTTCTTGATCTCCGCCGCGTCGGCGGTCTTGGAGACGCCGAGCACGGCGTAGAAGTCCTTCTCCAACCAGTCCTGGCCGGTCATGACGCCTCCTCTCGGTACGGGTCGTGTGGGTGGTGCGAGCTGTCGGGCAGTGCAGGCCGTCGATCTGCTGGCCGGTCCACCGGACGCGTCGGCCGTCACCGTCGGCCGTGTGCGTCGCCGGTGGTTCCGGACGCCGTCCGCCCCGACGGGCGCGGGCGGACGGCGTCCGGGTGGTACCGGGCTAGGCGTCGGGGCTGGTGACGCCGACCCGGGCTGCCCGCACGACACGGCCGGCCACCCGGTGCCCCGGCTGCATGACCATCGAGACGGTCGGCTCGGTGACGTCACCGGAGTGCTGGTGCATGAGGGCCTCGTGCACCTGCGGGTCGAACGCCTCGCCGACCGCCCCGAACCGCTCCCAGCCGAAGCGGCCGAGCGTCGTCTCGAGCTTGTCGGCGATCGCCGCGAACGGCGTCCCCTCCAGCTCGCCGTGCTGGCGTGCCAGCTCGACGTCGTCGAGCACGGGGACCAGCGCCTCGAGGACGCCGGCCACCGCCTGGTCACGGGCGACCGAGCGGTCCCGGTCGACGCGCTTGCGGTAGTTGACGTACTCGGCCTGCAGACGCTGCAGGTCCTCGAGCCGCTCGGCCGCCGTCGTCTGGGCGGCGATCAGCTCGGCGTCGTCGGTCGACGGCTCGAAGTCGAGGCCGGCCAACGGGTCGGCGTCGCCGGCCGCGCTGCTCTCGTTCGCGCTGCTGTCCTGCACGGTGCTCGCCTCCTGTGCGCCCTCGCCACCGGTCCCGGCCGGTGCGCTCTCGCGCACCGCGCCGGTCTCGGGGTCGATCCGTCGCTTGTCGGTGAAACGCGGCTCCCCTGCCGGATCGCCCGTGGGGTCGGGAGCCGCGGCGCCCGTCGGGGTGTCCGTCACTTGGCCTCGTCCTCCTCCACGATCTCGGCGTCGACGATGTCGTCGTCGGCCGCGCCGGACGGCGTGCCGTTGGACGAGGCGCTGCCGTCGGCGCCGCCGTCGGCGGGCGCACCGTCCGCGGCCTGCGCGGAGTAGAGCGCCTCACCGATGCGCTGGCTGACGGTCACCAGGGCCGCCTGCTTGGCCTTGACCTGCTCGACGTCGGTGCCCTCGAGCGCCTCGCGGAGCTCGGTGACGGCCGTGCGGACGTCGGTGGTGACGTCCTCGGGGAGCTTGTCGGCGTTGTCCGTCAGGAGCTTCTCGGTCGAGTAGACGAGCTGCTCGGCGGAGTTGCGCGTCTCGGCCTCCTCGCGGCGGGCCTTGTCCTCGGCGGCGTGCGCCTCGGCCTCCTTGACCATGCGGTCGATCTCGTCCTTCGGCAGCGCGGAGCCACCGGTGATCGTCATCGACTGCTCCTTGTTCGTGCCGCGGTCCTTGGCGGACACGTGCACGATGCCGTTCGCGTCGATGTCGAAGGTGACCTCGATCTGCGGCACGCCGCGCGGGGCGGGGGCGATGCCGGTCAGCTCGAAGGTGCCCAGCGGCTTGTTGTCCCGGGCGAACTCGCGCTCACCCTGGAACACCTGGATCAGCACCGACGGCTGGTTGTCGTCCGCCGTCGAGAAGATCTCGCTGCGCTTGGTCGGGATGGCCGTGTTGCGCTCGATGAGCTTGGTCATCACGCCGCCCTTGGTCTCGATGCCGAGGCTCAGGGGTGTGACGTCGATGAGCAGGACGTCCTTGCGCTCACCCTTGATGACGCCCGCCTGGAGCGCGGCGCCGACGGCGACGACCTCGTCCGGGTTGACGCCCTTGTTGGGCTCCTTGCCCCCGGTGAGCTCACGCACCACGTCGGCCACGGCCGGCATCCGCGTGGAGCCACCGACCATCACGATGTGGTCGATGTCGTTGACCGAGATGCCGGCGTCGCGGATGACCGCGTGGAACGGCGCCTTGGTGCGGTCGAGCAGGTCGGACGTCATCTGCTGGAACTGCGCCCGGGTGATCTTCTCGTCGAGGTGGATCGGGCCGTTCTCGCTCATCGACAGGTACTGCATCGAGATGTTGGTGCTCGTCGCGGACGAGAGCTCCTTCTTGGCCTGCTCGGCCGCCTCGCGCAGGCGCTGGAGGGCGATCTTGTCCTTGGAGAGGTCGACGCCGTTGTTGTTCTTCACCTGCTTGATGAGGAACTCGACGATGCGGTTGTCCCAGTCGTCGCCGCCGAGGCGGTTGTCACCCGAGGTCGCACGGACCTGGATGGTCGAGAACTGGTCCTCGTCCTTGCCCACCTCGAGGAGGGAGACGTCGAACGTGCCACCGCCGAGGTCGAAGACGAGGATGAGCTCGTCCTCCTTGCCCTTCTCCAGGCCGTAGGCCAGGGCCGCCGCGGTCGGCTCGTTGACGATGCGCAGGACGTTCATGCCGGCGATCTGACCGGCGTCCTTCGTGGCCTGGCGCTCGGCGTCGTTGAAGTACGCGGGGACGGTGATGACCGCGTCGGTGACGGGCTCGCCCAGGTACTCCTCGGCGTCGCGCTTGAGCTTGCCGAGGATGCGCGCGGAGATCTCCTGCGCGGAGTAGCTGTTGTCGTCGATGCCGACCTTCCAGTCGGTGCCCATGTGGCGCTTGACCGAGCTGATGGTGCGGTCGACGTTCGTGACGGCCTGGCGCTTGGCGACCTCGCCGACGAGCACCTCACCCGTCTTGGAGAACGCGACGACCGACGGCGTCGTCCGGGCGCCCTCGGCGTTCGCGATGACCGTGGGCTCGCCGCCCTCGAGGACGGAGACGACGGAGTTGGTGGTGCCGAGGTCGATGCCGACTGCTCGTGCCATGGGGATGCCTCTTTCCGTACCGGTGATGTGCCCGACGCCGTTCGTGGCGACGCGGGCGCCTCGTGTTGAGTCTTGCTGGCTCAAGTCTGCGCGGCCGAGCCGCTGTGCGCAAGTTCGGACGGGTCAACTTGAGTCTGCATGGCTCAACCTCGCAGCGGACGGTGACATTCCCGCCGGGAGGGCACGCCCGGCTGTCTCCCGCTGTAGGTTCTCGCGAAGTTGGCAGTGGTCTCACCTATCTGACAGCGGCGTGTCAGTAGTCTCATCTATCTGTCAGTGGGCGACGATGGCCACGTGGGCGGATGCGGCGTCACTCTTCAGTACTGCAACGTCGCCGGCGACGTGGTCACGACGACGTGGGAGCAGGCGCGCGCTGATCTGATCATCGACGGCCTCCCGATCCGAATCCCTCCGACCTACCAGGGCCAGCGGAGCTATCCGGGGCTGTTCTGGACCGCGACGAACTGCCGCACGCTGGTGTACGAGAGCCTGCTCGAGCTGGACCGGCTGTGGTTGGCCGACTTCGACCCGACGGTCACCGGCATCGCCACCCAGCCGTTCCAGATCACCGGTCGCGACGGCGCCGCCCAGCGCTCGCATGTGCCCGACGTCCTGCTGGTCCACGCGGACCGGCGCGTCACGCTGGTCGACGTGAAGCCGGCCGCCTTCCTGAAGAAGCCAGCGGTCCGGGCCCAGTTCGACTGGACGCGCGGGTTGTGCCGAGTCAAGGGGTGGCAGTACGAGGTCTTCTCCGGCGCCGATGCCACGGTGCTGCGCAACATCAAGTTCTTGGCTACTGGCCGCCGCCCCGGGCGATTGCCACCGGGCCAACTCGACCAGGCGAGAGCCGCTCTGGGCAAGGGCAAGGTCGCCCTGGGCGAGGTCCTTGCCCACAAGCCTGTGGCCTGCGACGAGAGTTCCTGGCGCGTGGCGGTCCTGGCCTGCCTGTGGTCCTGGGAGACCGCCTTCGATCCCCGACAAGCCCTGAGCGCGGAGACGATCCTGAGCCCCTCGACGGGAGTAGCGGCATGAAGGTGGAAACCCTGGACGTCTCCGTCGGTGCCCGGCTCTGGCACCAGGGAGCGGTATGGACCGTGGTCGAGCACGATGGCGCCGGCGTGACACTTCGCTCCGGTGAGCACTTCAAGGTGGTTCACGCCCCCTCGTTGGTCGGCGTCGCCGAGCCGCTCGACGATCATCCCGTTGAAGACGCGGATACGGAGCTGGACGCGATCCTTCTCGCCGCCCTGAGTCCGAAGCAGCGAGCAGAGATCGAGCAGCAGGCGAGAGTGTTCGACGAACTCGTCCTGGCCCCCTCCGAGACTGAGACGCCAGCCAATGACCGGTACCAAGCCGCGGCAGACAAGCTTGGGATCTCCTTCGCACCGCCTACCGCCGCGGGCAGCGGTACGCGGACAAGGGACTCGTCGGACTGGTCGACACGCGCCGGATCCAGCCCCGCCGGCCCACCGTCGCCCCGGAGTGGGACGCTGCGTGCTTGGAGGTTCTCCGGAGCTATCGAGACGCGTCGAACCCGACGATGAAGTCGGTGCTGAGCAAGGCGAACGCCCTCTACCTCACCCGGCATCCTCAGAGGGTCCTCCCCTCCCGGGCGGTCGCTTACCGTCGTGTTCGCGAGCTGGATAAGGGCCGATACACCTTCGGTGCGGCCAAGCAGCGACGGTCGGTGGCGGAGCGACCCGAGGGCGTGCTGGGGCGTCTGCGCGCCGACCGGCCCGGTCAGTACGTCGTGCTGGACACCACCCGGCTGGACGTGTTCGCGATGGAACCGGTGACCGGCCGGTGGCTGAACACCGAGCTGACGGTCGCGATGGACCTGTACTCACGATGCGTCCTCGGCCTGGCCCTGCGCGCGGTGTCCACCACGGCTCAAGACGTCGCGGCGGTCCTGTTCCAGATGGTCACCGCCCAGCACTGGGGACCGGCCGTCGACGACGAGGTCCCCGCGCCGTACGTCGGCGTACCGCAGAACCTGATCACCTCACAGACCGGGGCGCTGCCCGACACGATCGTGGTCGACCACGGCAAGGTCTACCTCGCCAACCACACCAAAGCCGTCTGCCACCGCCTGGGGATCAACCTCCAGCCCGCGACCCCGCACAAGCCGACGGACAAGCCCACGATCGAGCGGTTCTTCCGCACCTTGCGCCAGCAGCTCCTTGAGCACCTGCCCGCCTACAAGGGCCCGGACATCTACTCACGTCGCAAGGACGTGGAGAAGGGCGCGTTCTACTACGTCACCGAGCTCGAGGCGATCATCCGCGAGTGGGTCGGGATCTACCACCACACCCCCACCAGGGGTTGTGCGACCCACGGCTCCCCGAAGCGGAGCTGTCCCCGGCAGAGATGTTCGCCCGCGGCATGGCCGTCGCAGGCGTCCTGCGGCTGCCGGCGACCCAGGACCTGCGCATGGAGTTCCTCGACGTCGCCTGGCGCACCATCCAGCACTACGGCGTCGAGATCGACGGGCGCCGCTACGACGGGCCGGGCCTGAACCTGCACCGCGGCACCAAGTCCTCCTACGGGGGCGCCCACCCGGGCCGGTGGCCGATCATGGTCGACCGCGACGACGTGCGCACCGTCTTCTTCCAGGACCCCGACACCCGGTCCTGGCACGACCTGGTCTGGGAGCACGCCGCAGGCCTGGACGCCCCGTTCAGCGCCGAGGCGGCCGACTACACCCGCCGGCTGAGCGTGGACAACGACCGGCACGTCGACCCCGGGGCGGCGCTGGCAGACCTGCTGGAGCGGTACAGCAAGGGCGCGGTCACCAGCCGGCGCGACCAGAACATCGCCCGCCGCCTCGCCGCGAGGCCCACCAACGACCTCGCCACGGCCACCACAGCCCCGGACGCCGCGTCCACGCCGGGGTGATCGACCTGCTCGCCCACCTCGAGCGGCGCCGTCACGAGCCGCAGGTCAGCGACGACGTGGACGTGTTCGAGCGCTACTACGCCGAGCATCCCGACGAAGCGGCCTTCGAGGTGTTCGACGAGTGACCGCGGCGAGCAACCCGTGGGCGGTGTGGCTTCGCCACAACGAACCGACCCGGTACAACCTGGCCACCAAGCAGGGATGGGACGCGTTCGTGCACACCGCCGCGCGCACACCCCTGCAGCAGCTCAACCGCGCCGAGATGACCCGGCTGAGCACGTACGAGCTCGAGGACTACAACGACGCCAGGGGCCTGTGGAACGCCAACCCCCGACCGTGCAGACCGCCCAGCTCACCCGCGCCTACGGCGTGATCGACCAGGTCATGGCCTCCAACCGCCGCGACAGCGACAAGCTGCGCGGCGCGGTCGTGATCGACGCCGCGCCCGCACTGGGCAAGACGACCATCGCCACCCGCTACGCCCGCGACTTCCACCGCAAGACCATCCGGCGACTGGGTAACCGCACACCTGACGGCCACCAGCGCCTGCCCGTGGTCTACGTGCCCCTCAACGCCGGTACCACCCTCAAAGACCTGAACCTCAAGCTGCTGCGCTTCTACGGCCACCCCGCGGCGACCCGGGCCACCCGCGGCGAGCTCGGCGCCCTGGCGGTGGACTGCGTGCAGTCCTGCCAGACCCAGGTCATCGTCATCGACGACCTGCACTTCATCGACTTCAAGCACCGCAACGGCCACGAGGTCTCCAACCACCTCAAGGGCCTGGCCAACGAGATGCCCGTGACGTTCATCTACGTCGGGGTCCGCCTGCGGGAGAAGAAGTTCTTCGACGAAGGACTCCTCGGCCAGGATGCCGCCTACGCCCAGACCTCACGGCGCGCCACCCGCTGCGAGGTCGCCCCGTTCGCCATCCACACCACTGCCGGCGCGCGGGCCTGGACCGCGCTCCTGGCCGCGCTCGAGCAGCACGTCCTGCTCGCCGAGCCCCGCCCGGGCATGCTCACCGACCACGCCACCCAGCTCCACCGGCGCACCCAAGGGTGCATCGGCTCCCTGACCAACCTCCTGGACCGAGTCTGCTACCTCGCGATCGCCACCGGCGCCGAGACCATCACCACCGAGCTCATCACCCAGGTCACGACCGACAATGCCGCGCAGACCCTCGCCAGCTCCGTCTGACCCGCCCCCGCCATGGTTGGCCTCGCTGCGGGGCATCCCCGGCGGGTACGACCTCGACACCCCGCCGATCCACGTCGCCCCCATCCCCGCCGAGAGCCCGGTCTCCTGGCTGCGGCGCACTGCCGTCCGCTACCAGATCAGCCCCCGCGACGTCCTGCGCGAGGGCGGCGCCGTACGCCAGATCACCTCCACCCGAGCCGCCATCACCCGCACGCTGTCCCCCCACAACGGCTTCACAACCCGCTTGGGCCTGTCCGACGACGACCAGGCGACCCTGCGCGCACCGACCCCGCTCGGGACGGCGCTGCGCGCCTACGCCCGCCTCTACCAGCGGCCCGACGACTGGGAGGCAGCCACCACGAGCCGCTACTGCCCGGCGTGCCTGGCCGGCACCGAGCCCTACTGGGCCAAGGACTGGGCCAACCCCCTGCTCGCCCTGTGCCCCGACCACGACGTCCTCCTGCTCGACCGGTGCCCCGTCTGCGACGCCGCCCCTTACGCCAGCCCGACATGGCTCGCCGCCCCCATCGAGCCGTGGCGCTGCGCCGCCCGCACGACCCCCGCGCACTCGCCTCGCCGCCAGGTCCGCCCCTGGTGCAGCCAGGACCTGCGCACCGCCCCCACCCAGCACGCCACACCCGCCCAGTCGCGTGCCCAACGACTCCTGCTCGACCTCGCCCGCAGGCCCGACGAGACGTTCGAGGTGTGCGGGATCACCGCCACCAGACGCATCGCCTTCGACGCCATGGTCGAGCTCACCACCGGCCCCCTGCACTCCCGCGGTGCAGGGTTCCTCGACCTCGCAGAACCACCGGACGAGATCGCCACCGCCCTGGCCGACACCCTCGACGTCTTGGACGCGACCTCACCGGACCGGGCCGGGCACCACCTGCAGGGCCTGCTGCTGCCCACCAGCCGCAAGGCACCCGGCACCATCGCCGCCGCCCTGACCCCGCCGCCCAAGAACCCGCTGCTCGGCGCCCTGCAGCTCGACCACCACCGTCACGCCATGACCGCCACCAGCCAGCTCACCTTCCGCACCAGCGCCCACCACGCTCAGTACCCCCTCCAAGCCGGCCAGTCCCCGGCCACCCGCCGGCACCTGCAGCTGCCCGAGCACCGCCCCGACCTCCCCATCCCCTCAGCAGCATGGATCCCGCAGGTCCTGTGGCCCGGCACCGTCCCCGACCTCGGCGAGGACCCCATCGCACGCGCCGAGGTGGCGCTGCTCCTGGCCCACCTCGGCACCACCCGGCCCTGGTCGATACTTACCGTCGAGCTCGGCCTACCCCACGCGTTCCACGCGAAGATCGTCGCCCGCACCCGAGCCCGGCGCTCCGACGGCACCTGGCCACAACTCCTGACCAAGCTCGACCACGTCCTGGAGCACCTGCGCGCCAACCCGCCCTGGATCGACTACCGCAACCGGCGCGTCCTCGCCGACGACCTCGACCTCCTCGACCAGGCCCTGACCACCGCCCACCCCGGCCCAACGCGCATCGACGCCCGGCGGCGCTTCTGGGAGCTGTTCACCGGCGGCGACGCCACCTACGCCCCCGAGCCCCTCAACATCAGCGCCGACCAATACCCCCACTGGGCGCAGCAGCGCGGTGACACAGACGCCGCCTACACCGAGCAGTTCGACGCCGCGTTCCAGATCCTCGACCGCTCCAGCCCCCTACGCCTGGGCAAACCCCTGACCTGGCGGCCCCCTTGAAGCGCCGGCGGGTTCAGCTACCAGCCCACCCCGCCCCACGGCCCCACCCTCGAGATCGCCGCCCAGGGCCTCGTCGTCGCCCACGCCGTCCTCACCCTGCCCGACCACCTCCCACCCGGACACGACCCCGCCGACGCCGCGCGCACCGTCCTCACCCGCCGCACCGGCCAACCCGGCGCACTCGACCCACCAACCGCCGACCGATGGGCCGACCACACCGCCACCCTCTACACCCAACTCGCCGCGGACCAGCCCTGCCCTTACCTCCCCGACCTGCCTGCACTGCCCTTCCTCCACCGCTACCAACGCTGCCTGCCCGGCACACGTCAGGCCGACCACGAAGGCCTTGAGTAAGCCTGGCTCGGGTGACCTTCGCCGCCAGATCCAAAACAAGCCCCGGCGACTTGCCTCAGAACCGCACGACCAGATGTCACCTCCGCCCATACTCGCCGCGCGGAACGAATGGGATATAGCGCTCATTCTCGCCCGGCCGGACGCGGATTTCGTTGTAGCGGGTGTGCCGCATCCGGCTTCCTGCGGCCAATCGGGTGGTCTTTTCTTAATTCTTCTTGTGCCGAGCGTGGGACTGTCAGATTTCCGGTGTAAGTGCCGTCCGGCGTTCTAGTTGATCGACGGGTTGATGCGCCCGTCGAAGGTGATGGCAAAGGCGTTGAGGGCGGCCTTCCATCGGATGACCCAGCGTGCCCGACCGCGCCCGGTGGGGTCCAGGGACCGGGTCACCAGATACAGACACTTCAGCGCCGCGGCATCGTTCGGGAAGTGCCCCCGGGCTCGGACCGCGCGCCGGTAGCGGGCGTTGAGGGACTCGATCGCGTTGGTCGTGCAGATGATCTTGCGGATCTCCACGTCGTAGTCCAGGAACGGGATGAACTCGTTCCAGGCGGACCGCCACAAGTTGACCGCGGCCGGGTACTTGCCCTGCCACTTCTCGGCGAAGTCGTCCATCCGTGCTTGCGCCTGGTCGGCGTTGACCGCCGTGTACACCGGGCGCAGGTCCTTGGCCATCTGATCCCAGTCCTGCCGGGCGGAGTACCGGAAGGTGTTACGGATCAGGTGGATCACACAGGTCTGCACCGCCGCCAGCTCCCATGTGGTGGTGAGCGCGTCCGGCAGCCCCTTCAGGCCGTCACACACCACGATGCACACGTCGGCAACGCCGCGGTTCTTGATCTCGGTCAGCACGCTCAGCCAGTACTTGGCGCCCTCCCCGCCGTCACCGGCCCAGATCCCCAGGATGTCGCGTTCACCGGCGGTGGTGACGCCGATGACCACGTAGAACGGCTTGTTCGTGACCTGCCCGTCGCGGACCTTGACCACGATCGCGTCGATGAAGATCACCGGGTACACCCGGTCCAACGGCCGGTTCTGCCACTCCGCCAGCTCCCCGACCACCTTCTCGGTGATCCGGCTGATGGTGTCCTTGCTGACCGTGGCGCCGTACACGTCGGCGAAGTGCGCCGCCACCTCCCCGGTCGTCAGGCCCCGGGCGGTCAGGGACAGCACGATCTGATCCACACCGTCCAGCCGGCGCTGCCGCTTCTTGACGATCACCGGCTCGAACGTGCCGTCCCGGTCGCGCGGGACCTCGATCTCCACCGGACCGATCTCGGTCAGCACCGTCTTGGCGCGGGTGCCGTTGCGGGAGTTCTCCCCGTTGCGTCCCACCGGGTCGTGTTTGTCGTAGCCCAGGTGCTCGGACAGCTCCTCCTCCAGAGCCGTCTCGAGCACCTGCTTCGTCAGCCCCGTCAACAGACCAGTCGGGCCGACCAGGTCGATGCCGGCCGCGCGGGCCTGCTCCACCATCCGTACCGCCAGCTCACGCTGAGCGTCCTCGTCCATCACCGTGTGCGTCGTCGTCACAGGATCAATCGTCTCGGTCATCATGCTGCCTTCCCGCCAAGCCCACGCTCGGCGTGTCAGGCCGGACAGCACTTACACCGTTACTCGGACAGACCCATGGAGTACGACGGCGCTGGCGGGCGGTCGACCACCCGATTCGCCGTGGATGAGAATGACAACCCCATTTGGCCCCACTGTGATGGCCTGATTTGGCCCCACCCCCGCGGTCATCTGCGGTGTGCCACGGTCCTGCAGCGTCACTTCGGGTGACGCGTGCGGGACGTCGCTGTGGGGGTCAGCCAGGGGCGGCTCCTTCGCGCGCTGCGCGGCTGGATCGCAGCCGGTAGGAGTCGGTGCCGGTGGCGATGATGTGGGCGTTGAACGTGAGCCGGTCGACGATCGCGGCGGCCAGTCGGGGGTCGGTGAAGGTGGTGCCCCACTCGCTGAATGGGGCGTTGCTCGCGCAGGCGATGGACGCTTTCTCTTCGCGTTCGGTGATGATCTGGAACTGCAGCTCGGCGCCGAGGGGGTCGAGGTGGACGTAGCCGAGCTCGTCCAGGCACAGCAGGTCCAGGCGGGCGTAGCGGCCCACGACGCGGGACAGCTGTTTGGCGTCGGCGGCCTCGACGAGCTCGTTGACCAGTGCGGCGGTGGTCACGTAGCGGACCCTGCGGCCGGCTTCGGCGGCCGCGACGCCCAGGCCGATGAGCAGGTGCGTCTTGCCGGTGCCCGAGTCGCCCAGGAGCACGACGGGTTCGCCGCGGTCGATCCACGCCCCCGCGGACAGCGCGGCCAGCAGCGGCGCCGGTAGGCCGGGCAGCTGACGCAGGTCCAGGTCCTCGAGGCGTTTCAGGCGGGGGAACTTCGCCTCGTGGATCCGTCTGGTGCGGCGGCGGGCGTCGCGGTCGTCGAGTTCGGCGGTGAGGACCTCGGCGAGGAACGCCTTGTGGGTGAGGCGCTCCTTGACCGCGGCGGCCGCGATCCGGGTCGCTTCGGTGCGGATCGTGGGCAGGTGCAGCGCTGCTGCCCCGGCCGCGATTGCCAGGTCGGCGGCCTGCTCCGACCGCGCAGTGACCGGCCGCTGGTCGGCGTCCGGGACGCTCGTGGCGGCGCTCATGCTGTGGCCGCCAACGGTGCCAGCAGGCTGTCGTAGCCGCCCAGCGTCGGGACCGGGCGAAGGAGCTCAGCCGCGTCCCGGACAGTGTCGGGGGTGTCGGGGGTGTCGGGGGTGTCGGGGGTGTCGGGGGCGAGCCGGGTGGGTTCGAGGTGTCGGCGGGCCTCGACCGCGACGAGGTCGGCCTCGAGCCGTCCCAGCCTCACCGCGGTGGCCATCGCGGCCAGGACCGCTTCGCTCGGCAGCCGGCGGTGCAGCAGCAGCACCCCGATGAGCTCCCGGGTGCCGACGGCGTCGCCGTGGGCGCGGCGGGCGGCGGCCCAGAACTCGTCGTGGCCCGGTGTGAACAACCCCGCCGCCCGTGCACCGGCCAGGGCAGTCGCGGCCGGCAGCGCCCCGGGACGGCGGGCCAGGACCTCCAGGTAGTGGTCCAGCACCAGGGTCTGGGTGTTCTTGTGCAGGCTGCGCACGTGCTCGGCGACCACCACCGCCGGCCGGCCAGGTCGGGCGTCGCGGACGGTGAACGACCGCGCCCCCAACGCGACTGACACCCGCGCGCCGGCCAGGTGCGCCGGGACGGAGTAGTACGACTGGCGCACGCAGATCCGCGCCTTCGCATCGACGTGGCACGTCAGCGCGGTCGCGACGTCGAACGGCTCGCCCGGCAACGCCCGCAGCGTCACCTGCTCGCGGGCCGCGGCCTGCCCGACGGTCTCGACCCGGGCGGCGATGTGCCGGTCCTGATCCAGCAGGTCGGCGGCGGCGAGCTGTGCGTTCAACTCCGCCAGACTCCCCGCTCGGGGGACCGGGGTCAGGTGCCGGCGGCGGAACCGGCCGATCTCTCCCTCGACCCCGCCCTTCTCGTGCGCCCCGCCGATGCCGGGCTCGCAGAAGAACGAGTCGTACCCGTAGTGCGAGCGCAACGCGATGAACCGCTCGTTCTCCAGCCGCTCCCGGCCCAGCAGCACCCGCACCACCGCCGGGCGCAGGTTGTCGTACCGGATCTGCCCGGTCGGCACCCCACCCAGCACCGCGAAAGCGTGCACGTGGCCATCCAGGAACGACTCCTGCGCCTGGTTCGCGTACGCCACATGCACCGCCCGCCCGGAGTGCGACAACCGCAGCGCGAACATCCACAGCTTCACGTAGACACCGTCGATCCAGGCCATGAACTCCCCGAAGTCCACCTCCGCCTCGACCCCGGCCGGGTGCTCCTGGGCGATCGGCACCACCCGGGTGCTCGCCGCGATCTCCCCGGATCTGCCCGACCAAGCCGCGCACAGTCGACTCCGCCAGCTGCGCACCGTGCTCATCACGCAGCCGCTGCCACACCCGCCGGGCCGTGTGGCGCTGCTTACGCGGCGCGGTCAGGTCCTCGACCAGCCACGCCCGGATCTGCGCCTCGTGCGCCCCGAGCACCGGCGACTGCCGGACTGGGACCTTGCGCGGCGGCGGTGTCGCGTCGGCCAGCGCCTGCCGCACCGTGCGCCGGTGCACCTCGTGCCGATCCGCCAACGCACGGATCGACAACCCTTCAACTCGATGGTCTCTGCGGATACGTTCGAACATCTCCACCCTCGATCTCGCTTCCACCTACGCCCCTCGTGATCGTCTTGGTCGACGTCACGAACGTAGGGACAGGCAGGTCGGGGTGGGGCCAAATCAAGCCATCACTACGGCCCCAAGTGGGGCCACATCAGGCTGTCACTCTCACC